>NZ_CM147892.1:0-5172657 GCF_055808975.1 Glaciecola sp. G7-5 | reverse complement strand
GCGTTTCAATGATGGTAAGTGTGATCAAAAAGGACGCTATTGGCTTGGTTCAATGGTTGAGCAAGACGATATTAAAAAGCGCAGTGTTGAGCACTTAGGAGCCTTGTATTCATTTTCTTTTGTAGCCGACGCTTTACAAAGTAAACAACTATTAACTGGGCTCCATATTTCCAATGGTCTTTGTTTTAGTCAACACGCAAAGCTTATGTACCATAGCGATTCAAGCACGCACAAAGTATATCAATATCAGCTTAGTGCAGATGGTGATATAGAATCACGAAAACTGTTCGCCAAATTTGACAAAAACACCTACCCAGATGGTGCCTGCACAGATATTCACGGTAATGTTTGGATAGCGCTTTGGGGAGCTGCTTGTATTGTGTGTATTGACCCAAAAGGCCATGAATTATTGCGCCATCCTCTGCCTGTAACCCAAGCTAGCTGTGTGTGTATTGGTGGACCGAACATGAACTGGTTATTTGTTACCAGTGCGTCTGAAAATTTGTCTCAAGAAAAGCGCGCAAAACAGCCGCGAGCAGGCAACGTTTTTGTGTATGAAATTAGTGAAGCGCTAGGTGTGACCGAAGCTTGTGTTGCAATGTAATGATACTGCTAGGGTAAATCCTTTCCCTGACATCTCATTCTTATGGCGGTGGCGGCTAAGCAGTGGACTAATTTGGGTTAGTTTTTGCTAACAAATCGCTAGTTTCTTGGTTTGAAATGGGGCGTCCATAGTAATAACCTTGCATAAACTTACATCCATACCTCTTCAATAAATCAGCATGGTCTTGGCTTTCAACACCCTCTGCAACAGATTGAATATCAAGGTTTCTCGCTAGGTCAATTATGGTCTTCACAATGTTAGTATCTATTTTATCTGCAAGCATATCGCGTACAAAACTTTGATCAATTTTTAGCTCGTCGAAGGCATAGTTTTTGATATATGACAGGCTTGAATAACCTGTTCCAAAATCATCAATGGAAATCTTAAGCCCTAGTTTTTTAAGTTCTCGCACAATCGATTTTGAATTCTGATCGTTTAAAAGCACGGATTCGGTTATTTCCAATACCAAACAGCTTGGTTTCAAACCAGTTAGCACAAGCGTTTTGTGCACTTTCTCAATTAATTCACTTGTAAATTGAATGGGAGAGACATTCACGGATACGTGTAAGCTGGGGTGCGTCTTTTGCCACTCAACCGTTTGCTTGCACGCTTGATATAGCAAACACTCACCTAAAGGAATGATCAGTTTAGTTTCTTCTGCAAGAGGAATAAATTCTGCAGGTAATATTACGCTACCGTCTTTTTGTGGCCAGCGGGCAAGCGCTTCGAAACCAACAATACATGAGCTTTTGCAATCAATTTTGGGTTGATAATACAATATGATTTCTTCATCTACAATTGCGCGGTTAAGTTTGTCAATACGCACCTGTTGCAACCTAACTTGAGCTTCAAGCTGTTTAGAAAAAAAGTGAATGTGG
The DNA here is from genome assembly GCF_055808975.1 of Glaciecola sp. G7-5. NCBI lineage: Bacteria > Pseudomonadati > Pseudomonadota > Gammaproteobacteria > Alteromonadales > Alteromonadaceae > Glaciecola > Glaciecola sp. G7-5. Next base: position 5,171,175 of record NZ_CM147892.1, on the reverse strand, counting down.
TCAGGGCCAAGGCGTTTAGCTGCCTGCATTGCGGTATGTGCTTGGCGATAGAGTTGATGTACATCGGTACAATCATCAGGATAAATAGCAATACCGATACTCAGGCTTAAGTCAAAGTTAAATCCCTCGCTCTTCCACAAGGCAGCGAAGTCTTCTTTTATTTTTTTACAAAAATCAGCGACGTTTTTGACTTTCGAAATAGCCGGTAAAATCGCGACAAATTCGTCACCTCCTTGCCTACTTATGGTATCACAATCTCGCAGAGATCCCTTAATAGACGTGGCAACGCGCTGCAACACTTGGTCGCCAACAGAGTATCCATGCGCGTCATTTACTCGCTGAAAGTTATCTATATTAATCGTCAGAATGGCCATCGGGTTTTGTGTCCGATTGGCTTCTTTTGCAGCTTGCTCAGCGCGGTCAAGTAAAAGCGCTCGGTTTGGTAGGTTAGTTAGACTATCGTGATTTGATAGATGAAAAATAGTACGTTCGTCTTCGCGTTTTTTACTGACGTCTCTAAATACGAGTACCGCTCCAATCAAACGATTTTGATCATCGAAGACGGGCGATGCGCTGTCTTCAACTTCAATATATTGCTTGGTTGCGCTGACTAATAATGAATCAGAGATTGATGTCGCTTTTACCCTTTCAGATAGAGCTAGATTGACAGGATTATCGATAGCTTCTTTGGTGTTTTTATCGACTAAAATCATCGCTTGCTCAATCGGAAGTGAGACTATCGCTTCAGCTTTTAAACCAATTAAACGCTGTGCAGCAGAATTGACGTAGCTTATTTTGCCGTTTATATCGGTGGTAATAACGCCATCGTCTACGGCGGTTAAGGTTGTTTTCAGCTTGTTACTTTCAGCTCGTAAATAATCCCCGTCACGGTTTTCCGACTTTTCTGACATGATCATCAAAAAGCCCGCACCACTGTTGAACGCTTGGTCATCGACAATCGTCACGTTAACATTTTTTCGCTGCAGAAAATAATTGCTAAAAGACAATTCAAAATCAAAATGTTGCTTACTAATATTTTCACTTATTTTTTCGACTATTTGTTTTTGTTCATCAGCGTTAAAAAGACTGGATAGGGACTGGCCGACTAAGCGATTACCTCCTTGTCTGAACCACTTGCCATCGCCATCATTGTTGTAGATGTTAATAAAATCGTGCGACCAATAACTAACAAAGATATCTAGCTTGGCGACGTAATTGGCCAGTTCGTCGTGGGCCTTGCGCAATTGTTTGGTTCTGTTGATCAAACGAAGCTGTGTTCGCACCCGGGCTCTGAGTAATTCAGTCTGGATCGGTTTTGTTATAAAATCTACACCGCCTCGTAAAAATGCTTCTAACTCATAATCGTATTCGTCGTGAGTGGTAATAAATATAATTGTAGCTTGACTGGTTGCCTTATCAGCGTTTAATAACCTCGCGAGTTCTAAGCCATTTATATCAGGTAATTCAATATCTAACAAAATGATATCTGGACGATGCTCTCGCGCCTTAACCAGTGCAATTTCACCATTTTTGGCGCTAATAAAGTTGCCCATATGACCAACGGCATCCTCTATTATTTGCAAGAAAATGTCTGTGTCATCAACCGCCAAAATGGTGAAGTCATGTTCTTTTGCACTGTATACCATGTTCGCTAAACGTCCCTCCTTTGACTTGGTTTAATAGATGACCAACTCACTTAAAAGTTAGCCTTTAGTCTATATTTTAAAGTCGAGCAACGCAAAGAAAAATAGCACTACTTGCAGATTTAATTTATGGGCCCGCCATGGTTTTAAACTTTATTCACGATCACTATTTACTCCACTATAGGACCTTGCTCAATCTCAGCATCTTTTGAACGCAAAGAACCTTGCACTTGCTTTAGTTGAGAATCTGTTAATTGACACAAAATAATCGTTTTACCGCTGTCTAAATTATCATCAAAAATGGCAAGTAGAGGACTTTGTTCACTGATTCCTATCATAGACGCAGACCAAGTACCTACCACTCCGCCGCCAGCCGCCATACTAGCGATAAAAGCGCCACCGAAGGCAAAGCCGGTTACAGGGAATAGAGCAAGTATGACGCCTGCCAATAATCCTGTACCAGTGCCTACCAAAGCGCCTCGTTGCATTGCTTCAGGCAATTCAGTTTTTTCGTCAATGGGCACTTCTGGTACGTCAGCTTTGACTATCTCTGGGTCTTTACTAACAACCCCAATCTTGTCTTCACTTACATTTTGTTTGCTCAATAATGCTAATATGTCGGTACTTGTTTCGACATTGTTCGCGATGAAATAATGATTAAAATCTGACATAGTTAAATTTTCCATTTAAATTGTTCCATAGTTTGGTAGCAGGTAAGATGCCATTTTTATTTAATTTATTATAAACAATGGCTTATACGAACAAACCTTTTATGAATGAGTGTCTTTCGATTAAACGTTAAGTAGTTTTTTCAAGCATTGTGAAATAATTTCAAGTAGTATTTTTACAAATAGTCGTTGCAAGCTAATAAATATGTGTGCGAGGCTAACGAAGGACTGGTTGTTGCTGGCTGATAGACGTCGACAATGGCCACTCAAATTAACTGCTATTTTGACAATGTATAAGGAACATAATGCTTCAAGATACCACTGGTGATCACTCATTTTCTCAAATCAATTGGGCTGTTTTAGGTTGTGGGCATATTGCGCAAACTTTTATGGCGGGGATTAAAGGCGTAGAGCAAGCTAAGGTTGTTGCCTGTGCAGCAAGTGATGCCACGCGAGCACAAGCTTTTGCTGAACAACATGACATTGCCAATCACTTTGGTGATTATACTAGTATGTTATACGAGCGAAATATTCACGCTGTCTATATTGCCACCACCCACAACTTTCATTATGAGCAGATATTGCTTTGTCTTAACAACGGTAAACATGTTCTGTGTGAAAAACCATTGACCTTAAACGCTAAGCAGGCTGAAAGGGCGTTTGCGCTGGCAAAACAGCATAACCTCTTATTGGTGGAAGCAGTATGGACGCGCTTTTTGCCGGCAATCTTGGCTTTGCAAACTGAGCTAGCAAATAAAACTATAGGTAATATTCAGTGTGTTCAAGCTAATTTTAGTTTAAACAGAGATTTGCCAGATAGCCACAGGTTGAATAATCCTGATTTAGCAGGGGGAGCCTTACTCGATTTAGGTATTTATCCTATTACAATCGCCGATATCGTTTTTGCAAAAGCGCCAATGAATATTACTAGTCAATGGATACCAACATTGACTGGTGTAGATAAAAACTCGTTTTATACCTTAGAATATGAAAATGGTGCTGTCGCTCAGCTTTCCGCTGGCTCAAAAATGAGCGGGCCTACATATGCAAATATAATGGGTGATAAAGGCGTAATTACGGTGCCTTTTTTCTTAGGCGCAAAATCTTTCACCGTGACCTTAGAAGGACAAGAACCACAGCTACATCAATATGATTTTGAAGAAGGTGAAAACTTTAAGTTTGAGATTGAACATTTCACCCAAACCTTGCTCAGCGCCCTAAACTCTAACAAAGGTGGGCATGAGATAGAGCAAGATTTAAGCAGCTCTATTATGCCTGCACAAACGACAATCAGAATGCTGTCGACAATGGATTCCATACGTGAGCAATGGGGATTAAGCTACAACAATGAGCACGAACTTTAAGTCAGACTCATTGACCGCGGTATCATTGAAGCCCTTGCTTAGTAGCTGTTGTTAAGGCAATGGAATTTCTGAACGCAAATATTGGAATATTTCCCTTGCTGCTGCAGGTGGTTTATTCTGAGCTTCCTGTTTTTGTGCCGTTCTTAGCAACTGCCGTAACTTTTGGCGCTCTAGCTGTGGATATTGTGAAATGACCTTGTTAATGCCGTCGTTGCCTTCGTTGAGAATATCATCGCGCAATCGCTCAAGTGAATGAAAATGCCTGTTGGCAACTGAGTGAGAAGACTTCAGGTTATTTAAGCCTAGTTCAATGGGCTCGATATCACGTGAGCGCAGCTTTTTACCAATCAACTGCAATTGACGTCTAAAACCATCTTTTTTGCGATTAATACGTGTACACAACTCTATAGCATCAAGTAGTTCATCATCTAGCGGAATTTTTTCGCGCTCACCTTTTGTCAAATCGACAAGTTCTAAGCCAATTTTTTTTAGCCTTTCGGCCTCTTGTTTTATCTGAGTTTTACTTACAAAGTCTTCATCATCAATTTCACTGTTATGATGTTTTGGCTTGTTTTCTGGGATGTTTGTGCTCATCTGCTGTTTTTCGGCTAATTAATGGTAGACTATGGGAATTGTATCGAGACACTGACCAATTTAATAGCGAAACTTATCATATGCAAGTAAAGCAACAACTTAGCGATATTCAAAATATAGTAGCCGACACGCTGACTTATGCCAAAAAGTTGGGTGCAAGCGCAGCCGAAGCAAGCATGTCTAAAGTGCAAGGTATTGCTGTAGGCACGAGGTTAAAAGAAATAGAAACTTTAGAATTCACCAATGATGGCGGCTTGGGTATTGCTGTTTTCGTAGGTAAGAAAAAGGGGAGTGCTTCTACCGCAGATTTGTCCCCCGATGCGCTTAAACTTGCCGTTAGTAAAGCCATCGAAATTGCTAAATACACCAATGAAGACGAATGCGCTGGCGTGGCTGATGCTGACTTAATAGCGACAGAATTTCCTGATTTAGATTTATATCATCCGCAGCCATTAGACGCAGAGTACGCTCTATCGCAAGCTTTGGCATGCGAAAGCGCGGGTCTTGAACATTCTGACCTTATCGTAAACTCTGATGGTGCGTCATATAACGCCAATGTTGGGGTGAGAGTATATGGCAATAGCCAAGGAATAAATGCCGGCTATCCTAGTAGTCGTTTTAGTTTAAGTTGTGTACTTATTGCTCAGCAACAAGACGATATGCAACGTAACTATGCGTATACGGTATCGCGGGATGCTAAACAGCTCAATACGCCTGTCAACGTGGGTATAGAAGCTGCAAAGGAAACCTTGTCGCGATTGGGTGCTCGCAAATTAGACACAACTAAAGCTCCGGTCATATTTCATCGTGACATTGCTTCGGGCTTCTTTGGCCATTTAGTGTCGGCGGTTAGTGGGGGAGTTTATATCGTAAATCCAGCTTTTTACTTGATAGCATAGGCGAGACACTTTTCCCAGAGTGGTTGAATATTGTAGAGCGGCCTTATCTTAAACAAGGCTTAGCAAGTTCGAGCTTTGACAACGAGGGCGTACAAACTCATGACATGGACATCATAAAGGACGGTCAACTCGCCAACTATTTGTTAACTAGCTATTCAGGTCGCAAACTTGGCTTGCGCAGCAATGGTCATGCTGGTGGCATTCACAATAGTATTGTTAGTGATACAGGCCATAGCGATGAAGCCTTATTGCGCACAATGGGGACTGGTTTGTTGGTGACAGAACTAATGGGTCAAGGAGTTAATATAGTCAATGGCGATTATTCACGAGGCGCAGCTGGTTTTTGGGTTGAGAATGGTGTTATCCAATACCCAGTACATGAAATTACAATTGCTGGTAACTTACGTGATATGTTTAAAAATATAGTGGCTATTGGCAAAGAACGTGAAATAAGAGGGGCACTGCAGACAGGATCTATACTTATTTCAGATATGCAAATAGCAGGAGGCTAGAGATTACTCGCCTAAGAAAAAAGCGAGCCGAGTGGCTCGCTAATGGGTCTCTTTACTTAATCTACAGCGCCACAAAAACGATAGCCTTCACCATGAATAGTGACGATCAATTCTTCATCGTTTGGTTCAGATTCAAAATGCTTACGTATGCGACGAATGGTAACGTCAACCGTACGGTCGTTGGTACGTAATTCACGTCCTGTCATTTCCATAATCAGTTGCTCACGGGTCAATATTTTACCCGGATTGCTTAAAAATAAGTGTAGGGCTCTGAATTCACTGCGCGGTAGTCTGAACTCTCTACCTGAATGTGATATTAAACTGCGGCTGTCACCGTCAAGCGTCCAACCGTTAAATTTAACTTTGCTAGGTAAGTCATCATCTTCGGCTGCGTTACTTGTGCGCGACAATAGGTTGCGCGCTCTAATGGTAAGTTCGCGAGGATTAAATGGCTTGGTTAGGTAGTCATCAGCGCCAATTTCTAAGCCTAAAATGCGGTCTACATCGTTATCACGACCGGTCAAAAAGATAAGCCCCACGTTTTTACGGTCACGTACTTCGCGTGCTAATATCAAGCCGTTTTTACCTGGTAGGTTAATATCCATAATGACTAAGTTAATAACGTTATTCTGGAAAAAGGTATGCATTTCTGAGCCATTCTCGGCCTCAAATACATTGTACCCTTCAGCTTCGAATAAACTTTTCAAAGTGGTACGCGTTACTATTTCATCTTCTACTATTAATATATTTGGGGTTTGCATATGCTCTACACTGTTATCTTGTAAAAATTTAACGGATTAAATTAGCGAATTCGGGTTACTAACATGAAACTGACAGCAAAACACTCGAAAAAACGATATTTTAGTTATTATAGCTTTAATTTACCTTACTATCGTAAGTATTTCAAAAAAAACAATTATTTTAAAGACGCATTTTTTGTTCACACTAAAATAAAGATATTTTAACGTCTTTCAATCATACTTTAGCTTTACAAGCCTAGTATCCAATATTCATCAGTAACCTAAATAAATTTGCTCATACTTTTTCGCGGCCTGCTCCCAAGTAAATTTGGTGCTCATCCCTCGTTTAATCATCTCTTCAATACGTTCTGGAGACTCATGATAAGTGAGCAAGGCCTTAAGAATAGTCAGCAGTAATTTATTTGCACTGGGCTGCTCAAATGAAAAACCATTTGCATTGGCTTGACTAACGTCAATCACCGTATCAGCTAAACCACCAACATGGCGAACAATCGGCAAAGTACCATACGCCAAGCTATACATTTGGTTTAAACCGCAAGGTTCAAATTCTGAAGGCATTAAAAAGAAGTCGCTACCTGCCTCTATTAAATGTGAGAGCTCAGGTTTAAACGCCTCTAAAAAATGGAACTTTGTAGGGTGATTACGCGCTATTTCATGCAGTTCAGAAACGATGGTCTCATCTCCTGTTCCCATGATCACAAATTGCACTTTGTGTTGCAGCAGCTCTTCAATAATTGGCATGATAAAGTCAAAACCCTTTTGACGGGTTGCTCTGCAAACCATGCCAATAATTGGTATAGAATCGACTTCGGGTAAATTAGCGATTTTTTGGAGCTCTTTTTTGCAAATCGCTTTGCCTTGCATATCGTCTACTGAATAATTTGCTGGGATTAATTGGTCAGTGGAAGGATCCCACTGTGAGTAGTCACAGCCATTTAAGACGCCCGTCACTTTATGAGGAGCTTGGTTGATAACATCAGATACGCCGTGGCTACCTAAGTAGGTAGTGAGCTCTTTGGCATAGGTTTCGCTTACCGGGCACACTTTATTTGAAAACATAATACCGGTACGCAGCATATTTACATGGCCATGATCGGTGTAAATATGATGCACATCGCTGTGATTTAACAGCGGCACTAAGTTTAAGTTTTCAACGCCTTGGAAGGCAGCATTGTGCAATGTGATCAGCGATTTCGTATTGTCGAAGAAATGTTCATCTGCAATCAGTTTGTGCTTGACTAAGTAGTCGCTGTTCATAAAGTATGGAGTAAGGGCGGTATGCCAATCATTGCAATGCAATATGTCGGGTACGAAATCAACGTTAGCACTCACACACAATGCAGCCACCGAAAGTAGGCTAAAGCGCTGTGCGTTACTAGCTAAACTGGTGTCACCATAAGGACTTTGTGCGGCAGAAAAATAGGGGTGGTCAATTAAGTAGGTTTTGATCCCATGGAAATCCAATTCTTTAACATTGTAAGCATAGCTGGTGCCGTTAATGTGCATAATTTGACTGGGGATTGCGTCAACTAAATCAAAGGTAGACGCTACCTGTTTATAGTAAGGCATAACGATGCGTACATCATGACCTAAGTCTTGAAGCGCAAGTGGCAATGCTTTACCGACATCAGCTAAACCGCCGGTTTTTATGATGTCTTCTACTTCAGATATGACAAACAGTATTTTCATAGTAATTGGATTCTTTTAAGTCGAATATTATTGTTTTGCAAATTTTTTAGCGCCGTATACACGAAACTTATTGCTAGCTGCTACTTCTGTGAAGCCCTTATATACGGCGTCTAGAATATCAGGGTAGGGCAAAAATCGGTTAGCGACTATGGTCATACTAGCATACAGATGTGAGCGACTAAACGCTTGTTTTATGAAGTTCTCAGTAATGCTGTAGTCTTGTTGAATTCCCTCATGGAAAGGAGGGTTTGACACTATCATGTCAAATTTACGTTCATGCTGAGCCACACCCGCGCATGCGATAATCTCTGCATCGACCTCGTTTAAGCGAGCACTTTGCTCAGCGCAATAGACAGCTAAGGCAGAGATGTCGCTCATGGTAACGACTTTAGTTTTGCTGATTGCTTTGGCTAAGTAGCATCCTATTATGCCGGTACCACAGGCAAAGTCGTAAATATGGCCTCGCGTTTTAGCAAGGGATGCTGGGCTCAATTGTTCAAGTAGTATTTCAGTGCCAGGATCAATTTGTTTGTGGCCAAATACGCCGGGCAACGAGAATATTTTTAATGCTTGGCCATGGATCGTGTAATCGTGAACAAGTGAGTAGTCGTTAATATCAAAGTGATTCAGTGGCTCTGTAACGTTTACCGCATACAGACCACAATGTTTTGCGCTGTCGATTTTATTAACCTGAACACCCACTTTTTCAAGCATTTTACCCACACTCTTAATACCGGCTTTGTTTTCACCTAATACCAGCACGCTCGCGTTTGCTTTAACTAGGTAGCTCGCGTTATCAATAAGCATTGCTAGCTGTTGTTTAGATTTAGGCATAAAAATAACAACGCCATCTAAAGAGTGCTTGGCTAAGGAATGGCTTTGACTGCTTGGGTTTTTGCCAAACACATCATCGCCAAAAGCAGCTGCAAAAATCTGTGTGTTATTACACGCTCTTTTGCATTCGCTAAAGTGGTGGTGAAACTGATGTAAGCCGATTAACTCATCGTTATCTATAATGCTGAATACACTTGCGTCGGGCGGATTGATGAAAGCCCATTTACCTTCGGCAAAATGATCTTCACTACGCAGCAGCAATTGACTTTGATTCGACATGTTATTTGATTTAGACATAGGTCTGCTTGTGCCCTTATAAATTATTGGCTGCGCTTAAAGATAATATCCCAAACGCCGTGGCCGAGTTTTTGGCCACGTACTTCAAATTTGGTAATAGGGCGGTACTCAGGTCGTTCAACAAAGTCTTGGCTTGGGGAGGTGTTTTCAAAGCCTTGTGCTTCATTCATTACTAATAGCATATGTTCTGCATACGGTTCCCAATCGGTCGCCATATGAAATTCGCCACCTATTTTGAGCTTGTTGCGAATCGCACTTACAAAGGCTGGCTGCACTATGCGGCGTTTATTATGCCGCGTTTTATGCCAAGGGTCGGGGAAAAATAACTGCAAGCGGTCAAGGCTTTCATCGGCAATACACTTGTTTAGAATTTCTACAGCGTCGTGCTCAAATACTTTTAAGTTGCTAATGTTTTCTTGTTCTGCCGAGGCAAGACAAGCACCTACGCCAGGGCGATGCACTTCTATTCCAATAAAGTCAGTATCAGGAGCGTTTTTAGCCATTTCAACAAGGGATTTACCCATGCCAAAGCCTATTTCGAGAACTCGTTTTGCACTGCGACCAAAAGTTTCGTCTAAGTCGAGCATGCCATCGTCAATACTTATGCCCATGCTTGGCCAATTTTCTTCTATTGCCTTAGCTTGGGCTTTGGTTAAACGCCCTTCGCGCTTCACAAAACTTTTGACCTTAGCAACGTAAACGCCCGCGGCGCGCGCTTCTTCTTCAGAATTAAACCGGCTCATGTAAATAGACTGCTCTTGTAAAAATGTAGCTGGGTATTATCCCAGTGTTGGAGGTAATTGCAATTTTAATCACGGCGATGACTGACATTCGTTTAGTATTTTTTCTAGTTATAGATAAAAGCACAGTGCGAGGCTTAGGCAAAGCTGGTCTAAAGTGAGTTAAAACGAGTATCATTAGGCCTAGATTTGATCAATTAACAATACAGAATAAGTCAGAATATATGCCCAAAAAACCGCTACCTTTTAATTTTAGCCAAAGCTTACTTACTTGGTTTGATAAACATGGGCGTAAACACCTGCCTTGGCAGGAGCAAAAATCTCGGTATTCGGTTTGGGTGTCAGAGATTATGCTGCAACAAACCCAAGTAAATACGGTAATTCCATACTACCAAAAGTTTATGCAGCGTTTCCCAAGCGTTATCGATTTAGCAAATGCGCCGCAAGATGAGGTGCTGCATTTATGGACAGGCCTTGGTTACTATGCGCGTGCACGTAATATGCACAAAGCAGCACAAAAAGTACGCGATGAATTCGCTGGTATTTTCCCAAGCGACTTTGACGATGTTGTTGGGCTGCCGGGTATTGGCCGTTCAACGGCGGCCGCGATTTTATCTTTAGCCGACAATCAGCCTTACGTGATACTAGATGGTAATGTTAAACGGGTTTTGGCTCGCTTTTTTGCGATAGAAGGCTGGAGTGGAAACAAAAAAGTAGAAGACGCAATGTGGGAGCTTGCTGAGTCGCTTAAACCCAGTAACGATGATGGCAAGGCGGCAAGATTTGATGACTACACACAAGCGATTATGGATTTAGGAGCGACTCTTTGTATGCGCAGTAAGCCTAATTGTGAGCAATGTCCGATGCAAAGCCATTGCTTGGCTTTTGCCCAAGGCCGACAAGCTGAACTACCGCATAAAAAGCCCAAAAAAGCGATACCAACAAAGCATACGCACATGCTTATTCCCTTTGTAAATGGCAGTATATTGATGCACAAACGGCCATCTTCGGGTATATGGGGAGGTTTGTGGGGTTTTTATGAAAATGCTGAACCTATTGAAAACTTAGATAGCAAGGCCTGCGCGGGATTGCCGCCCGAGCTTAGTCGCATTCTAGCGGGTAAAGGCGCGCAATTAAAAGCACTAACGCCCTTTACCCATACCTTTAGCCACTTTCATTTGCATATTTCGCCCATACTTATAGAACTAGAGAGTACAGAGCAATTAGCGTCAAGCTCAGCTATACTAGCGGTAAATGAGCCCAGCTCAATACAAGGCGCAAGCACCAGCGACAGTGGCGAACAAAGTCCGCTGTGGTTTAATATACAAGAAACCTCGAAAGTTGGGTTAGCGGCGCCTACGCTAAAAATTTGCAAACAAATTCAAATGATGTACTAAGACACAAGCACAAAGGAATTAGAAATGGCTAGAGAAGTATACTGCGAACATTTAAAGAAAGACGCCCCAGGCCTTGATTTTCAGCTATACCCAGGAGAATTAGGCAAGCGTATTTTTGATCATATTTCTAAAGAAGCGTTTGCCCGATGGCAAAAAAAGCAAACGATGTTAATTAATGAAAATAAATTGAATATGATGGAAGCCAAAGATCGTAAATATTTAGAAGAAAAAATGGAGGCATTTTTATTCCAAGGCGTAGAACCAAGTATAGAAGGATATGTGCCGCCTACAAAATAAGCACTTAGACAGTTTTTCGCATGCAAAGTGATAAAAACAGCAAAAACCTATTGACTTAGACGCCTAAAATCCGTTTAATACGCACCCACAGCGAAATACAGCATTTAATGCAACGTTTTGTGCCTCGATAGCTCAGTTGGTAGAGCAGCGGATTGAAAATCCGCGTGTCCCTGGTTCGATCCCGGGTCGAGGCACCATTATTCTAAGAGCCCTGAACAGAAATGTTCGGGGCTTTTTCGTTTCTAGTCCATATCCTGTACATTTTGCATTAACTAAACCCACCTCTGGTCATTTTTAGTGGGTCCAGTGCAGCATCTAATTCTTGATCAGTTAAATCGGTCATTTCTTTGGCGACATCTTTCACAGGGCGATTTTCTTCATAAGCTTTTTTAGCGATTTTGGCTGCCAAATCGTAGCCTATAATTGGGTTTAATGCGGTGACCAAGATTGGGTTTTTGCCGACCATCTCGGCTATTTTGTCTTTTCGTATTTCAAGCTTGCTCACTGAGCGGTCGGCCAAGTTTCGTGCGGCATTTGCTAATATTTCAATCGACTGCAATAAGTTATGAGCTACTATGGGCAGCATTACGTTTAGCTCAAAATTACCAGATTGCCCGGCGATGGTTATGCTTGAATCATTACCTATCACTTGGGCGCACACCATGGCTGTTGATTCTTCAACAACAGGGTTAACCTTGCCCGGCATTATAGAGGAGCCGGGTTGTAAGGCTGCCAGTTGTACTTCGCCTAGGCCAGCATTTGGCCCTGAGTTCATCCAGCGCAAATCATTGCTTATTTTTAGTAGGCTAACGGCGAGTGTTTTAAGCTGTCCGCTCAATTCGACGGGCGCATCTACTGTTGATTGTGCTTCAAAATGATTGACCGCTTCGGTAAATGTAATTTGCGTACTGCCCGAAATGATGTTTGCAACGCGTTGGCCAAATTGTGCATGGGTATTAATGCCGGTGCCCACTGCCGTGCCGCCCTGAGGTAATTCTTGCATGCGTTGCAGTGCGCTTTGTATACGCTCTACACCTAGCTCGATTTGACGAGCATAGCCGCTAAATTCTTGTTCTATGGTTATCGGCATGGCGTCCATTAAATGCGTGCGGCCTGTTTTTACAATATCTGAATACTGAGTACCTTTGTCTAAAAAAGCCTGCTTAAGATGGGTCAGAGCTGGGATTAACTGCTGGTTTACTTCTACGCACGCAGCTAGCCTTATTGCACTTGGAATAACATCGTTGGAGCTTTGTCCATAATTGACATGATCGTTAGGATGGATATTTAGTTTATGCTCGCTTATATCATTAGCCCTATTGGCAATGATTTCATTGGCATTCATATTAGTTGAAGTCGCCGAACCGGTTTGAAATATATCAATGACAAATTCATCAATATGCTTACCATCAATGATTTCTTGCGCAGCGGCGCTTATCGCATCTGCTATTTCTTGGCTAAGTAATTCCAATTGTGAATTGGCCTGTGCGGCTGATTTTTTTATGAGGGCAAGGGCACGAATGAATGCTGGGCTAAATTTAATCCCACTAATTGGAAAATTATCATGTGCTCGTTGGGTTTGCGCGCCATATAAAGCATTTTTTGGCACTTTTACTTCGCCCATTGAATCTTTTTCAACTCTATAATCGCCATGCCTCATTGTATTTTCACCTCTTTAGATTTCGACTAACACCTCAAAGCCACCAAACATCATTCTTTTCCCATCAAAGTTCATATCCATGTTTTCAAAGCGTGGGTCTTGCATACACTTATCCCACGCATTGTCGCGAGTTTCTTTGTCGGGCCAAATTGTCCATGAAAAGACCACGGTCTCATTTTCTTTGAGTTTTACTGCCATGGGAAAGGACGTGACATCACCGTCGGGAATATTCTCACCCCAGCACTCTTTTGCAGAAAGTAAACCGTATTCACTTTTCCATATATCTAAACACCAACGTGCGGTTTTTGCGTAAGCGTCTTTTTTATCATTAGGAACCGCTAATAAGAATCCATCAACATAAGCCATAAAGGTCATCTTTTTTTTAGTTTTAGTAAACTCAATGTAGTACATGTCGGTAAAGTAAACAAATAAACATTTGGCCTTCATTTACCTATCTAGCTGTTATTCGAAAGTTCGGTCGTGACTCACGATTCGGCGCATGCCTTGTAGGTCCCCAGTTAACTTAGCTACTGATATTTATGAAGATATTATGAAATTTATATGTCTGCCATTTCATATAATTTTAATAACTTTGCAGTATTTCCGTCACCTCAATGTCATTTAATTTTCCCACAATTGTCGCGCTGAAGTAATTAATGCAGCGTCGCAGACTACTTTGGCGCTAATTCAAGGCAGGGCGTCAACCGCTTTGCCGATGCACATAAACCAGGGAAATATCATGTTAGAAAATTCGAAAAATTCAAGAAGATTTACTGCGCTTGCACTAGCTGTATCTATAGGCTTGTCGGGTTGCTTCCTAGAGGGCGAAGACGGCGTAGATGGTGCACAAGGGCCGGTTGGTGATCAAGGTCCAGATGGGCAGCAAGGCCCTAGTGGCGAACAAGGACCTAGCGGTCAAAGTGAAGGTAAATTAACTCGCATAGCGACTGTGCCTGCTGGCGCTGAAGTGACGGGGATCTTTTTAACTGATGAAGGTGATTTGTTTTTTAACGTACAACATCCGTCGGGTACTAATACGGCAACTACGTCTTTAAATGCATCACCAATCAATACCGGAACCGTTGGTGTGCTCTCTGGTGTTAATTTTAACAAGCTGCCGGCGACCTTGATTGATTCACCCGTGCCTTCAAGCCAGCAAGAGCGTGAAGTGGTGATGAGCGCCTATGGCCAATACCAAGTCTTAGGACAAACAGGTGACACCTTTGACGGCAAGCTTGCTTCGGGCCTAGGTCATATTTATACCCTCGATAAACAAACACTTATTCTTGAAAACGATATGCCTGACTTTAACGGTTTTGTATCAACAGGGGCAGGCGAAGGCTATTTGTTTTCGAACTGGGAAGAGCTACCCGGTGGCATGAGCCGAATGAAAATAGAAAAAGACGCGCAAGGTACATGGAGCGTAACCGACGCAATGATGCTCGACTTTTCGCCAGTATGGGGCACCGCGGCGAACTGTTTTGGTTCAATGACGCCATGGAATACACCCTTAACATCAGAAGAGTGGGTAGTAGATTCGACCGTTGACGGCACCACTGAAGCTAGTTGGAACGACCCAGCAGAGGTTGCGGTTAATGGTCGTTTAGGTCGCATGTGGGCAATGACCGCACCAGACGCACCTAACCCTTATAATTATGGCTATATAGCAGAAGTAACAGATGCCACAAGCGATGAACCAGTCATTGTAAAACACTTTGCAATGGGTCGCTTTGAACATGAAAACGCAACCGTGATGCCCGATGGCAAAACCGTGTATTTATCACAAGATGATACGGGCGGTGTTTTCTTTAAATTTGTCGCAGACACGCCGGAGGACTTATCTGTTGGTACCTTGTATGGTGCTAAATTGGTTCAAGACGCTGGCCAAAATGACCCTGCGACCACGGGCTTTGATGTTACATGGATAGAGATAGCTTCTGGCGACAACACAACTATTCAAGCTTGGATCAACGAATACAACGGTATTGGTACCGACGATTATGTAGAAGGTAAAAGCTCGTTTCTCACCATGGAAGATGTGAAAGCATGGGCTGACGGTGATGCGACCTATCCCTTAGAAGAAAACGGCGGTAGTGCAATTACTGCAGGCGATGCAATGGATGATCGGGTCGCATTTTTAGAATCGCGTGCAGCGGCAAAAATGAAGGGCGCGACTGCTGAATGGCGCAAGCTTGAGGGTATTAGCATCAATCATGATCGCGCTAAAGAAGCTGTAGAAGGGGTTGACCTTATCGCTGATGAGATAGTGACCGACGCGTACTTGTACATTGGCATTGCAGACATCGACAACACCATGACTGATGATGAAGGCGACATGCAATTGTCAGCCCGTGTTAAAGATTGCGGTGGAGTCTATCGTGCGCGCTTAGGCGACAACTACGATATCAGCCGAATTGAGCCGGTGGTTATGGGCTCAACTTACCGCTCGAGTTTAACCGGTGCTGAGCGCTGTGATGTAAATAACCTATCTCAACCTGATAACGTCATCGTTATGAAAGATGGCCGTATTCTGATTGGTGAAGATGGTTTCCAAGAAAACAACACGCTGTGGATGTATCAGCCTGTAAGCGACTAGTCTCGCGAAAAGCAAGTCGGGTATTTTGCCCGACTTGCTTACCCATTTATGCCGACACAATTCAATAATAACCAACCCTCAATAAGTGAGAACATCATGACTTCGTTGCCTATTAGAGCATCTGTATATATTGCTTTTATTTCAGCACTTTTGATTTTATACGCTTGCTCACCCGCACCGATTAGCGTGAACGAAAACACTTACCCTTATTCAGTGGGCGATGATATTCCGGCTGTAGCCTATATTCAGCACAATGAAGTATATAATCCAGAGTCAGTGATACCACCGCAGTGCTATACCAAAACCGAGGGCGTAAATAATCCTTGTTATGCCTGCCATCAAAGCTATGACCGCAGCGAAGAAAGACCTAATCAAATGAGCGATGGTAGTTTACAGGGTAACTACGAGTTTTCGGATGTTGGACTTCGCAATAGCTGGAAAAACCTGTTTATAGACCGCCGCGAAATCATCGCCAATATTCCCGACAACACCATTGATGTATGGGTCAATCAAGACAACTATCAACCGGCAGTGTCGTCAACACTTCCCGAGAATATGCAGTTAAATTATTTAGCGGATCCTGTTCGCGCTTTTGATTCAAAAGGGCTGGCAAAAGATGGTAGCTTTTGGGTGGCTTACAACTACAAGCCTTTTCCTAGCACATTTTGGCCAACCAATGGTTCATTTGGTGATGCGATGATTCGTTTGCCTGAGGCATACCGGCAGCTTAATGGAAAAACCAGCGAAGCTATCTATTTCTTAAACTTAAGCGCACTCGAGCTGGCAATTAAAGATTTGCCGAGTATTCAAATATTTGAGTTTGACGAAACAAAATACAAAATCGATGTGAACGGTGATGGAAAATACACCAGCGCCGTTAGCAAACTGGTAAAACCGACTCACTATTTTGGCGATGCTCAAGACATCGCTATCAGTAGAATGTTGTATCCTGAAGGCAGTGAATTTTTGCATACTGTGCGCTATTTGGCCGAAAATAAAGATGACGAAGTAGTACCCTCAAAGCGCATGAAAGAAGTGCGCTATATGCAAAAACATATCTTTAGGAATCGGCAAAGCTTAGCCTCTGCTTACTATGCAGAAGCCAAAGATAAGCATTTTGAACAGTTACCACAAACGCGTTACTTAGGTGAGCGAGGAATCGACAATGGTTTTGGTTGGACTATCAATGCCTTCATTGAAGATAGGAATGGTTCATTAAGACCTCAGCACGAGCAAGAACTCGCCTTTTGTAATGGTTGCCACAAATCAGTAGGGGCGACCTTCGATCAAACATTTTCCTTTGCACGCAAAGCACCTGGTTCAATTGGCTGGGGTTATAGTAACCTCAAAAAGCTAAATGATGCGGCCAATATCGGTGAACAAGTGGGTGAGTATCTAACGTACATGCAACGTGTGGGTGGTGGAGATGAGTTTAGGCAAAACCAAGAGATGCTAGCGCGCTGGTTTGATGAAAATGGCAAACTTGATGCAAACAAAGTGTCTCATGCACCTAATATTCATGCTTTAATTGTGCCATCAAAACAAAGAGCCCGAGACCTAAACAAAGCGTATTACAGTATCGTGCAAGAGCAAAGCTACTTGTTTGGACGTGATGCAACCATTACTAAGGCAAGCAATGTTCTTGAGCATATTGATGCTGAACAAGCTCCCTTACTCATTGAACACCAGCATAAATGGGATATGCGCCTTGATTGGGATACTGAGCCTAGTGTTTTGTTGGTCAAGGATAACTAAGCATGGATATTTCCTTGCTAGATTTCGCTTTTGCATGCGTGTTGATGGGCATTGGTATAGGTACCGATGTCGCGCTAGCTACATTGGCTAGAGCAGGTCAGCTCAATACCACAAGAACAATCGTTTATTGGGTAGTTGGTGTGTCAATTACCCATACTTTGTTTCCTATGCTCGGTTATTTAATGACTTACTTTTCAGTACAAATTATACCGGTACTCACGCCTCTTATTGGGATAGTCGCGGCATTATGTATTTTTTGGTTCTTGTTTAATGAAATTAGCTCTACATTCGAAGTAGCTGAGCAAACAAGCAATGAAAATCAAGGTAACGAACGGCTGTTAATGTCACTCGGGCTAATACTCGCCGTTAGCTGGGATGCGTTGTGGTCAGGACCAGCAAAGTCTGCTCAAGTGATAGGTTGGCCGGAGCTTTTTGTGTGGGTATCGTTTTTATTGGTGGGTATGGCGGTCTCTTTGCTTGCTATTGCTAGCGTAGCTTTTTCTAACTTGTTAGCCCCATTGCTCAAAAAAGCGCATAAAACGCATCTGAGTTTACTGTGTATGCAATATTCTGTTATTGCATATTTTGGCTTTTTGGCAATCCTTCGCTACACCTTTGGCTTAGCTTTGCAGTGGCAATTTATTCTCCTTATCGCTTTTTCCTTTATTAGTACAATGATGCTCTATTTGGGCTCTAATACAAAATCTTGCGCCCGATAAGGAATAGTTCTATTTTTTGTTTTTTCGCGCAATACCGCGACTTTTTCAGGCTCGATAGGAGATTCAGCATTTCCCCAATTATTGCGAATATAAGTGGCGATATCGGCGATATCTTGGTCGCTGATTGATTTGTTAGTGAATGAACCAGGCATTACCATCGCCGTGTTATAATTGACGTTATTTACAGTGATAGGGCCGGCCAAACCATGCAACAGGACCTTCACTAAGCGTTCAGGCTTTCCTATTACCCATTCGCTGGCTACAAGTGGAGGGCCCATATTTTCTATACCTTCGCCTTGTTTTCCGTGGCATCCAAAACAAGCTGCTCTGCCTTCATACAAGGCCTGTCCTCGTTGATAGCTGCTTTGAGTCTGCACAGTTGCTAATTTATGGAAGTTGCTAAGCACTATTTCTTGTTTTCCAACGCTATTTAACATGTCTATAAATTCAGTGCTGGCGTCATTATCTAAAATGTTTGCAAATTCCTCTTCTCGCCCATTCAAACCACTAATGGCTGCTTGGTGTATCCACGGCTGCATATCAAACTTTTTAATTACTTTTTTTAGGGCCTGCAACGCTAGCTCTGAATCAAGTTCTCCGGCGACCAATGCTATTTGTAGCGCAACTTCATAATTAGAGGTCGCAAGTGCTAAAAAGCGCTTACTTATGGCTTCATGCTCACTAACAGGCAGCCTAGTACTTAGTTCTATAGCTGCCATTTTTACTTTGACATGGGGGTCAGATAGCGCATTGTGAATACTACTTGGCGTAATAGCTCGCATGCCATCTAAGGTCCATAAGGCATTTATTCTTGCGCGATGATCAATATGATTTTGTGCCAATTGTATTATTGCACTTGCAATAGTTTTGTCTTGACGCTGCACTAGTAATCGTCTCGCCGTATCTCGCCACCACGCATTTTCGTGCGCTAGTAAAGGGACTAACTCCGTGTTTGTTAGGCTTTGCATAGAAGGCTGAGATCCCAGCTTATTTTCTTTCCAACGCAAGCGGTAAATACGTCCCAATTCTCGATTGTTTTTATCGAGACCACGTGATTCATATTGCTCGCGTAAATATGTTGTCAAATACTCTTTATGTTGAATAACGCCGTGATACATATCCACTATGTAGAGTGAGCCGTCGGGGGCTGTATATAAATTTACTGGGCGAAATCGCTCATCAGTAGACCTTAGAATTTCTGACTGCGGATAGAGTTCTTGCCCTTCTAAGTAGCCCTGCTTTTCAATGACTTTGCGTGCAGATATCAAATTTGCTGCGGGTTCGGGTGTAAACGATACACCATAAAAATCGTTCGGGAATTGGTCACCTCTATATAGCTCATTACCACTTGCGGCGGTAAAATTTGCTAGTTTACCTTTGTTGGGCGCCTCGTCTATTAATATGTCGGGTAAATATGCGCGATTTACCCCAGGGTTGATGCGAGTTGGATATACACGAGTCGAGCCTAACTTATGTGCTTTGACTGAGTGTCTCAATCCTTCGTTTTTCATCAGTACGCCAGGGCGCAAATATTCTCCGCTTGCGGGAGAATTGTTATAATTATGATAGAGTCTGCCATAATCATCAGTGCTAATTCCCCACTGACCTCTGTTGTCGGTTTTTGCACGCACCATTCGCCAATATTTATTGCGGTATATTTCTTTTGCACCATTAGGAATAGCGGCGTCAAAATCTAAGATTTTATACTTGCGGTCACTTTTAACGTTATAGTACCAATTATCTAAGCCATATCGCATGCCGTTGGGTTTGTGTTCCACATTTCCGCCTTTGGCATATGTTGGATCAACGACTTCTCTAATACCTAATTTGTCACCAGCTAAAACTTCCGCAAAATAAAGTTGGGTTAAATCTGCATACAAAATACCACCTTTAACGTGGGTAATTGTCCTAGGTAGCACAATGTCGTCTAAAAAAACTGTACGTTTATCGACATTCCCATCGCCATTTGTGTCTTCGAGAATAGCAATACTGCTTTCGGGGAGTTCTTCGTTTGTGCCATCAAGGTCTGGCATAAAGGTTTTCATCTCAGCGACCCACATACGTCCGTTTGCATCAAACGACATAGCAACAGGACTAAATACATAAGGTTCAGATGCTACAGCCTCTATCACAAAGCCATCTTGAAGGGTAAAGCTCTTCAAGGCTTGCTCAACATTTAATACAGGAGCAGGGGGGATTAAGGAAGCCGCGACAGGAGGTGTCATATCGTGGCCTTTACGATCGCCTTTGTTTTTTAAAACTGCTTCATCAGATTCTGCATTTTTAGTTTGTTTTGCCGCGGAGATATTATCATTTTTAGCGCTGGTACAGGCGTACAATACCAACGTGATGCTGGCTAATATTAGCATTTTGTATTTCATATGTTTGACCATCTTTATTTATGCTTGTCTGCATGTTGCTGGGCTAATAAGCTAAGTTCAGCGGCTTTAAAAGCGTGAGCCTGTGTCATCGCTTTGTCGGTACCATGCATAATGTCTAAAATTAACTGCCCAAAATAAGGGAAGCCACTAATGTTTGTGCAGTCTATTTCTTGCTCTTGCTCTGAATTCGTTAAAAATAAAGTAGAGGCAGGTGCCTTGCGAGCTACATCATTGTATTTGCGACACTCTATATTGCCTTGGGTACCCAATATAAAAGTACGCCCATCGCCCCAAGTTGCTTGACCATCGGGCGTAAACCAGTCCACTCGCGTGTAGAAGGAGGCGCCATTATTGCCGGTCATTGATATCTCACCAAAGTCTTCTAACTCTGCTTTGTCTGGATTGTTCAAATTGCTAGCACGTGCGTAGTTGATACTGGCATCGGTGGCCGAGCTATAAGTTAAAAATTGCTCAACTTGATGAGATCCTATATCTGTTAAAATACCGCCATAGGCCTGTTTTTTGAAAAACCAATCAGGTCGACTTGATTTTGCTAAACGATGTGGTGCAAGACTGATAACTTGCAGCACTCGTCCAATTGCGCCGGCTTTGATTAGCTCTCCTGCGTGCCATGCCGCTTCATTGTGCAAACGCTCTGCGTAATATACCGCGTATTTTTGTTGAGTTTGCAAAGTCACTTCTTGCACTCTTGCAAGTTGTTCTAAAGTCGTAAATGGGGACTTATCAGTAAAGTAACTTTTGCCAGATTTCATAACTTTAATGCCTATTTCTGCTCGGAGATAAGGAATTGCAGCGCTTGCAACCAATTGGGTTTGTGAGTCGTTCAGTATTTGCTCAAAATTATCGACAGGTTTTGCTTGTGGAAACTTACTTAGAAATGCTTTTAATTTTGCTGCGTCTGGTTCATACACATATTTGAGGGTCGCTCCAGCTTGCACTAAACCATTGGTTTGAGCATATATATGACCGTGGTCTAAAAATGCGACTGAAAAGAAAAAGTCAGCATTTTGAACAACTTTTTTTATACTTCCTTCAGGGCTATAGTTAGCGCCATCTTTAATATTTTTTGGTGTTTGATTGTGCGACATTTGTCCTACCTCAATTATCTAAATTGGACATACAATGAATAAGCGACACTGGATATAACCGTCACGATACATATCATCATCGCGAGATTAAATAGGTGTCGTTTTGCCCCTTGTGGCCGCGCATTACCCATATACGCTTCGTTATTATGTAATAAGGCCCATCCGATATAAGCAATAGGTAAAAGAATTCCACAAATAGCAGATGTAGGTAAGACAACGTAAGCACCCATCGTTGACCATACAAACACACCTAATACAGCTGGCGTTGGTGAAAGCAAGGCAAGTTTGTACTTAAAGCTTCCTTCTTGCCATCCAAACATCGCCGCGGCCGCTGAACCACAACACAACATGTGCATAACTAACGAGCCTACTGCCATGCCCAATATCCCAAAAGCAAAAATGAGCCTACTTGTGACTTCATCAAGGCCAACAGACATAAACATTTTACCAGCTTGCGCAGGACTTAGTTTTCCTTGTATATCCATATCGGACCCAAAGAAAGCGCCTGCTGCCGCAATACTGATTAAACTTGTTACCACTATATAAGGGATGACCAAGCCAAAGCCTATATCGTAGCGAGACAACTCCACATGATGGGGCGTCCATCTTTTATGTAATAGAGTATAGCCATAAATAAAGGTCATATTGATACCCACGGCGCTGCCAAGTGCGGCCATCATCGTTGTCACACCCTGTGCAGTCTGAGGAAGTGAAGTGGGGATGTATCCTGCCGCAACTGCCGTCCAATTAATTTTATCGTTTAAGGAAGCGCTTATGACAACCCAGGCAAATGCACAAATGATTAAAGCACTCAATATTTTTATTCCAGTTTCGAATATTTTTACCGCATTACTATTTGTTGTTGGTTTGTTTTGTTGAGTATCTAATTGCTCTCCATACTTCCAAGCGGTAAACGCACATCCGGCCCAAACTAAAATCGCAAGACCTAAAAGGTAGATATCTCTTGCGCTAGCATTATCTTGCTCAATAGCAAAGCCGCTAGATACCACAATTATTTCTTCTAACATCCCGGCGCTTAAGGGATAGTGCGCAAAACCCCAAATGATACTGGAAGCAAAGGCAGCCAGCGCCCAAGCCCAAGCTAAACCTGGGTTTAGGTATTTTTTCATGGAATCAAAAGGTGCTTTTTGGCTATGTAGTGTTTGATGCGAAAGTGCAAATAACATTATGCATCCAATTATCATGGATACGGGTTGTACCCATAAATACTCGTAACCAAATAGAGCACCAATACTTAGCGATGTTACGGCACTCCCGCCTCCCAAGGTCATTGCCCCTTGTAACCAGCCCGGGCCACTTAAGGCTAGGTATTTGGGGATGCGCGCATACCACGGTTTACACGAAAGACCTTGCAGTAATTGTATCTCTTGTTGTAAATGCGCATCATTCGTTTCGAACGAAGTTTCTTGACTACTACTTGTATTCATAACAGACCCTAGTTAGCGATAAGATTGACTCATATCTATTTTTGCGCTTTGGTTGGATTTTTTACGCAGAGAAGAGGCCGCAATTTTGTCGTCTAGGACTTTTTGATAAAGGGCTCTGTCTAATGGTAATTTTATTGCTGAATCATGCCATGTGGATAAGAGCATTCCATTGGCTAGGTCGAGTGAAGCCAGGCCCATTTCAGCGGGTACCATTAAAGGTTTGTCGTGCAAAATGGCATCAACAAAATTGTTCATGATTATCGCGTGTTGATTAACCGATTCATCTACTATAACTTCATTAGTCTTACTATTAGGCGCGCCAAACATATTATCTGTCGTTTCGCTAAACACTTTGGTACTTTGACTATTTATTGTCAGGCTAATTTGGCCCGAGTCAAAATGAATACTCCCGCAATCACCAACAATATCGAGACGGTTTACACCCGGAGATTCGCCTGAACTTGCCATGAACAAACCGGTAGCTCCGTTAGGGTAGCGCATGTAGGCACTGACTTCGTCTTCTACTTCGATATTGTGATACTTGCCAAACTCACAAAACGCTCGGACTTGATTTGGCATTGTGCAAATCCACTGGAATATATCTAAATTGTGAATGCATTGATTGACTAATAAACCGCCGCCTTCACCCCGCCAAGTTGCCCGCCAATCACTCACTTGAAAATAAATTTCTGGACGAAACCAATTGCTCATGGTCCAGTGTGTCCGCTTAATTTCACCTAGCACACCACTATCAACAATTTGTTTTATTTTTACATACTTAGGATCGGTGCGCTGATTTAGCATTAACGCAAATTTGCAATTAGCGCCAGCAGATTGAATTAGCTTTTCGCCCTGGTATGAAGAAAGTGCTATTGGCTTTTCTAACATGACATGAACATTTTTGACTAGCGCATATTGAGCGATATCAAAATGAGAATAGGTTGGCGTTGCAATAAGAACTGCATCGACCAAACCGGAGTCTATCAAAGCCCGGTAATCAGAATAATGTTCGGCATCTATTTGTTCGTTTACATCGCTCTTATTGCGGCTGCAAATAGCTGTAATTTGACAGTTTGAAACAGCATTAGAAGTAATATTTGCTATGTGTTGCTGAGCGATGTTACCTAAGCCAATAATACCAATTCTTACCACCTCGGCGATGGGTTTACTCATAAATCTGCTTCCATTTGTTATCACTTTTACTTCGTTTTGATAACAGAATGTAAACGAATTACAATAGTAATTCAAATAAAAGCACTCAAAAATAACAAATAACGGTCACTGGCAGTCAAATAGTGTCACGTTTTGCAGAAAACTCTTTCTCATCGTCATTCTTTTGGGCTGAGCAATAGGCAAGCTTGGAGGGGAGTCAGCGCTCTTTTAAGGATTAACTATTTTCATTTTGGCGGACGGTAAGGACTTTAGACTAAATGCGTTAAGACTTTTTCTTTTTTGTTTTTTTCTTTTTGTTGCTTTGCGACAGGTATTTTTGCAAGAAGGCTATAAAGTTAAGTTGTTCTTCTTCGTCAAATACTGACACTATCTTGCTCTGTGCTTTGACGTGTTCGGTCAAGACTTCTTCTGCAAGCTTTAAGCCTTTTTTAGTGAGGGCGACGATAATACTGCGTTTGTCTTCTTTTTTTGATGTGCGCTTAACTAAGCCCTTTTTCTCAAGCTTGTCGATGCGGGTTGTCATGGTGCCAGATGTGATTTGCATCTGCGCAAGCAGCTCTTTAGGCGATAGGGCATAAGGTTCGCCCGCACGCAACAGGGTTGATAGCACATCAAAGCCTGCATCGTTCAGCTTGTATGCTTGGAAGGTTAGCGAAAGTTCCTCGTTTATCTGTTTACTCGCCTGCAATAGCCTGTCTAATAAGGCCATTGGCATAGTATTCAAATTAGGCTTTTGATTTTCCCATTGTTTGATTTTTGTTTCAATATCATCCATTTATACGGGCACCTATCCACTAGTATGACAACCAGTATCTACAATAGCTGATTTTTATGACGGTTCGATGACCTACGTCAATTAATCAACAAAAAGCGGCACATCGATTTACTTTTTAGCTTTTTTCTTGGCTTTTTTTGTATCTTTACTTTCACTGCTAGGCTTAGCTTCTTTCGAAACTTTACCTTCTTTTTGTTTCTGTTCTTCGATGAGCTTTTTACGCTTTGTAATATCGGCACCAAGTATTTCTTCTACGTTTTTACGTCCAATGTAGGTAACTGGAGAATATGGGTGTTTTCTTTTAAATAATTTCTTAATTGATTTAAAATTCATAATGGCTTGTATGAGCCTCCTGTAAAGTTGTAGCCTTATGAGCTACGCAAGTAATTTTGTTATGCTTAAAATCTTCTAGTGAAAACTATATTAGCTTGTCTACACTATTCATTAGCGCCCTACACTACAAGAATATTGTCTTGATGTCAAGATAATATTCTTGTGTGTCAATGGATACGTGCTTCTGTTGGATTAATTTGAAGTTTTATTGCTACAGTATTATTGCTCTTTATAGCCTTTTCGGGTTTTTTCTAGTATTAGCTTGTTAAGTTCACGTTTGCAGCGATCACTTGTATCGAAAGATTTAGTGATGGTTTGTCCTTTACTACCTACGCGGCCATATTGCACCACAATATCTAAGTTCTGCTGGGCGATACGCCAAAACTTATTAGATTTACCTTGATTGAATATAAAGCTTTGGAAGTCCTGATTCTGCGCATTTTCTTGTGCGTCATCTTCTTGCACTACTTCAGGTTCGCTGCTTGGCATTTCAATTGAGGGTAGGGCAATGTTGTTAAACAGTTCCTCTTCGCTAATTTCTTTGTTTGCTGAGGTCGAAGTTAAGGCATGTTCTATGTTATTTAACACATCCTTAGGGGAGTTTTGCCATGCATAAGAACTTACATCAATAACATTCCAACCGAATGCGCGCAATATATTTGGTTTAAACACAAAGCGCTCAAATACGTGGCTTTCGGCATCATCGATAGTATGGTCTAGCAATATACCTAAGGCGTAGTTGCCGGTGTTTGGGTCAACGATGGCGAGGTCGACTCTAAACTGCGCACTGCCAACATATTCTTCTACTTGGTAGGCTTTTTCTCGCAATGCTATTACCAACGCTTCTCGCAGACTGTCTTTGGGAGCTTTGGCGTTGAATATATTAAGCCCTTTAGGATTAACGCTTGAAAGCGCTATTTTCCCTGCTTCTATATTGCCCTGACTGCGTGCTTGAGCAAAGGCCAAAAAGGTGCGCAAGGCAAATGCGCCATCGTTATGGGTGTTGGTGATTGCTGTTGGGTTTATACTTGATACCACAACCATGTGCTTGCGCGCACGGCTGAAGATTACGTTTAAGCGTTTTTCTCCGCCGCGCTGATTAATGGGGCCAAAGTTCATTAGCATTTTGCCACTGGGGCCTGGCGCATAACAGATACTTAGAATAATGATGTCGCGCTCATCTCCTTGCACATTTTCTAAGTTTTTAACGAACAGTCCGTTGAATTGTTCATTGTCTTCGCGGACATACTCTTCTTCAAGCAGATTAGAAAATACCGAATCGCTTTGTGCTAGGCTTTCAAGTGCTTCTTCAATGCAGTTTTGCTGTGCTTCAGAAAAGGCAACAATGCCGATACTCATGCCATTTTCTTGAAGCAAGAGTTCGCGCACGAGATTCGCTATTGCGTCAGCCTCAGCTTGATTACTGCGCGCCTCATACACGCCTTTTTCAATAAAATGATAGCTAATAGGTGTAGCAAGAAGGCTTGCGGCGCTCGCCTTATCATCATCACCTAAAGCGCTTTCATTTATTGCGGCTAGGCTTTGTTCCTCAGGCTTATCATTGCTTGGCGTGCTTTCACTGAAAACGCGCTGGTCTGGTATTGTCACCAATTTCCCATCATAAAAGGCCGCGTTAGAGAAACTAATTAACGATTCTGAACGACTGCGGTAGTGCCAGGCTAGAAGAGTGGCGGGCAAGTGTCTTGCAGCTTGAGCTAATAAGCTATCTGCATCTAGCAATAAGCTCACCACTTCGCCGTCTTCGCTAACCTCTATTTCTTGGTCGTCATCATCTGCGCTAGATGAAAAGAAACTGGTGGGTGGTAATTGCATTTCGTCACCCACTACGATTAATTGAGGGGCGCGGCACAAGGCTGGTATGCCATCTTCTACCGGGATCTGGCTGGCTTCATCAAATATAACGACATCAAAAAGATCTGGCTTAAGCGGTAAAGTGTCAGAAACCGACAAGGGGCTCATTAGCCAAATAGGCTTTAAATCACTAACCACAGCACCTGTGTCGTCACTGGCCATATCACGAATAGAGCGGTAGCGCATTGACTTGCCAAATTCGTGTTCTACCTCACGCCTGCCATTACTATATAGCTTTTTAAACGCCGCTTCTTGATCATTTAACTGGCTTGTTGATAAGGTAGAGTGACGAACATGATCGTTAAACAATTGATGCCTATTAGCATTAATAAGCTGCGCATTTTGCTTTAACAATATTTCTCTGGCTTTGGCACTGCGCTGGGTGTGACTGGCCAAAGTTTGAATGTCAAAACGCTTAAGTTCAGGGTGTTTTTGCAAAGCTTGTTTTAGTGCTTCATCTGTTATTAAGGCTTCCATTTCCAGCACACTTGCCTGCACATTTCTAACAACATATGCTGATTTTTCTTCTAGCTCAAAACACCCGCGCAAAAGCGGCAACAATATCGGGAGGTCGTCAAGGGATTCACGCATGTCTCTAAACGACTCCTGAATGCACTCAAAAGGCATTGAGTGATGTTCGCTATCAAATAAGTGCGGTATTAAATTGTTTAGGCTTTCAATATCATTTGCGCGCTTAGCTAAATCCTTAATTAGCGTTTGCTGAGCGTCAGCAAAAAACAAAGCCTGAATACTGGGGTTTGCACTTTGTTTAATTTCGTCGCACAAGACGAGTAAGTCTGGCGCTGAGCTTGTTTCAAGGTAGCTTTCGGTTTCGCTGCGCAGCTTGGCAAGGTTCGCTTGTTCATCGTACAAATGCTTGAGCTTTTCAAGTACGCTAGTGATACTTGGTTTAACCGCATGCTGGCTGAAGTTGTAACGCGCATGCATTGTCTTTTTTAAGGCGCGCCATGAGCTATTAAAAAAGCTAAAAAATGAACCTTCTTTTTGTTTAGCGAGTTCAAGCGCATGATGCGTGTCTTCTTTAGACAGAGCTGCTTGCCAATACTTCGTAGCCTCTTGTTTCTCAGTAATTAGTTTTTCTTGCTGCTTAATATGAACAAGGTCTTTTTTGAGTGTAATGGCAAGGCTTGATGACTCATCGAGCAAAGCTAGTTTATTGACTAAGTTTAGCGCTACAGCGCGCTGTGCCAGCAAACATAGAGCTTGAATATCTGACAGTGAATAATTTTCCTCAAACGTATCAACAATCGGGTCAATGCTAGTTGCAATGCTGTCGCTAATACGTTCAGCTTTTTCTGTATATTCATTGATGACATGAAACGCACGCTCGTTGTTTACTGCTTCAGCACTGAGTTTACTGAATACAAAATTAGCTAAACAAGTTTGGCTAAAATGCTCATTCAAGGCCATTTCAATGTGCTTAGCGACACTCATTGCCTCTTGCCAATCCTTTATTGTGGGCAAGCGCTCACGCAAGCTAGTAGAGTATTCTTGGCTAAGTTCAGGAAGGTCTAGCTGTTGCCTTATAAGATCTCGAATACTATGCGCATTTTGTGCCGACAACTGCCCTAACAAGGATTCAAAAATCTGTATTTCGCTAAAGTTCTCACTAAAGGCACTTAAAGTACGGCTACGTAGGGCGTCTACTTGTTCGTGCTGTGAGTGACTTTCAAACCATTGTTCGTACACGGCTTTTAAGTCATGAATAAAGGGCTTTTTATCTTCTTGAATGTCGTGAATAATGCAGGCAAGTTTTTCTAGCCCCGCTAATTTGAGTCGGTTAAATACGACATCGAGTGCAGCGCGTTTTTCGCACACAAATAGCACGCGTTTTCCTCTTGCTGCATAGTCGGCAATTAGGTTGGTGATAGTTTGTGATTTACCCGTCCCTGGTGGCCCTTGAATAATAAAGCTTATTCCCTCGCGGGCAAGCGCGACCGCTTGGTCTTGGGTTATATCTGAGGGCACCACATTCCACTGTTGTTCTACCGCTAGTGCATTGGGCAGGGCTTTTGCTGCTTCTTTTGGTTTAATTGAAAATAGCCGGTCTAAAGAATCTAGTTCAAAGGACTGTTCAATAAGGGCGTTATAATCACGCACCAATGACATTTTTTTATAGTTAAAGTTGGCTAAGGTCACTTCAGCAAGGTCTATATCCCAGCTGTATTTTCCTTTATCTTCTTTGGCTAATGCGTAGGTAAGTGACTGAGCTTGGGCCTTCCCTGACATGTAGTCAGGGCGCGATTTTTTCACAGAGCCCAAGGCGCTGTTTTGTGGCAAGGCGGCTACTTCAATGTATTTTTCAAAAATAGCGCGGCCTAATGGCTCGTATTTGTCGCTGTCATAACTAAATTGGGGAATACCCAAGGGATTGTAAGTGCGTTTTGTGCGCCGTTTCTCGAATTTTCGTAGGCGTTTAATCGCGCGCTGATGAATCAATTGAATTGACGGTTGGTTTGATAAGGCCAATGATACGTCAGGTTCGGTCATTGCAATCTGCGTTGCAAGGTGCTGATGTAAATCGGCGACTGATTGCTCTGTTAAGTCTATTTGTTCGGGCAGGTCAATGTCGTAAAGCTGCTTTAGGTAGTGGCGCAGTGCTGGATTAATTTCAGCGATGGGTTCAAGGCTTTGCAGCAGGTACTGATCCCTTACGCCTTTTTTCTTTTTTAAATCTACGTTGAGCCACAAAAGCGGTGAGCAAATCTTTTCGCTGTTACTGTCTTTCGCGCTACTATCTTTTAGGTTGTACCAATTCAAAAAACCAATGACTAAACGCAGACTGCTAAAGCCGTATTCGGCTCTGTCGCGCCGAGACTGCGAAATTAAACGGTCGATGACAGACGGTAAATAAGGCTGGTCTTCAAAGCGTAGCCATTGCCCTAAGGCTTGCGCTTTTCCTGATAGCACAGATTTAGCAAAGCGCCCACCCCACGTACACAGTTGATCCTTACGAATAGATTCTATCCGCATCACCAAAGGGACGCTGGCAACAGTCAAATTCACGCTACTTTGATTTGCTTTAAAATGCACAAGGCGATTGCGCCGAGAAAGGTCAAATAAGCGGTCTCTTAAATTGCTTAATACAGCAACGCGTCGCTCTGGCACCTCAGGCACTTTATCGATGAGTTGTTGGGCATTAAATCGTCCTTGTTGGTCGCGATAGTTTTCTAAGCGCAAAGCCAACAAATTCATATCGCTCTCGCGATCATGACGATTTAAATGCGTCATCTCTTCAATTAGTGTGGCGATTGCTGGGTGTAAATTTGCATTGAGCCTATACAGGTTGCGGCGGTTTAAGGTAAAGCGCTGTAAGTCTTCTTTTTCTGTGAAATCAAGCTGGCAAGCACAGGCCGCGATAATAAGGCCTAATTGAAAAACATCGGTAAGGGGGTCGTGATGTTCAAAGGTCGTTTCCCACGATTTATAATCAAGCAGATAGCTTGGTTTACTAAGTGGGCCATTTTCGGTATTTACGTTTAAATCTTGTAGTTCCCCAGTGTCATTTTCGTCAGTAAGTAGCGCTAGGTCGCCAACTACATTCAGCGCAGAGTCGCCTGCAGGCTGAATACTCAATAGTTTGGCGTGATTGTTTTTTATCGCTATGCCTTCACTCACGAGCAAAGATAGACTGCCCGATTCATCTTCAACAATGTATTTAGGGTGCACATTAGCCACCTTACCTTGTTCATGTAAGTTGGCTAATTCCCGCATCAGGGGCACAAACATATGCAGCAAATCACTTTCAGGGAGGGCGCCTGTTAGGGACAACATAAGCTGGTCTAGTGTTTTATTACTGTAGCTCATGGGCTTACTTCCTTGTGCGCCTTGCCGATGAGTTTGTCTATCTTTGTTTTTGGTAATTTTAGGATGCTTTTTAAACATTCTCGGTAACGCTCGCGCCACTGTAGTTTTTGCATAATATCGGCGCCAGCAATTAAGACTTCTTCAGTTTGTTCTTTGTCGGCATGGGCAATATCAAAAAGCAAGGCAATGAAATAGTCTTTAGTGCTATCTTCAAATTCGAGTGCATTGAGTGTACTAATAAACTCGTCTTCATCTGATATGGTGCTTTGTGCTTCTTCTGCAGAGCTTTCTACTACCGCGGGTTGTGCGTCAACAATTGCATTTTCGGGCATTTCAAAGATTTGATTGCCTTTATTGCTTGTATTTCCTAGCTGCCATTTTGGAAAAAAACCTTGCACTTGGGTTAGTACCATTATCGATGCAAAGCGCGATTCATCGAGTACGTAGTGAAAAAATGCCTTGCTTAGTTTAGTCAGCTTTGTTTGGTCAAGCAGATCTAAACAATGGATGTTAATAGGGCCTTTTAATTTTGCTTCTAGCCATTGTTCTAAATTGTCTTCGTTTGTTCGCCATTTTTGCATTAACAAAGCGCGCAAATATAACTCAGGGTGGCTGCTTGCATCTGAAATATCACCCTTTTCGTCTAGCTCTTTTGCCTGCTGCAAAAAAGAAGTGGGGTCAACATTTCGCAAACCAGTCATGACTTTGATTAACACAGCGATGCTGTATTTTTCATCTTGGGCCGCAATTACGCCCCCTCGATCGGCAAAGGTTTCGGTATTTAGAGCATAAATACGGGCTGATTCATAAAGTGCGTTGTTGTAAGGAGCTTTAGCAACCGAATCTTCAAGTACTTGCTGGGCAATTAAATAGCGGCTGTCTTGCATTGACCATAGCAGGTAGTGTGACAGTTCGTGGCCAAGTATCGCAAGCACTTCATTATCGCTTAACTTATCGAGCAAGGGGCCATAAAAGGCAATATGGACTTCGTTTGGTACATAAAAAAGCGCGGCGTTCATAGCGCCGTCGTTGGCTTGATATAGAGTGACAGGCGCTGTAATACCCAAACGCTGCATCGCTAAATGACACAATTGATAGACCGTGTCATGAGATTCGGGACTAAGGCGATAGGTATTTTTAAGTAGCGCGTCGCGCGTGTCTGCAAAGCTTTTTTCAAGTACTTTTAAGTCAGAAAACCATTCCCACACTTTTGGCTCATGTGTTTCAAAGTGCTCGCATATCGCATCGTGATATGGCAAAGCTTGCAAGCGCGCTAATACAAGATTACTGTCGTTTTGTATTCCATCTTCTTGTTCAAGCTGGGGGGCTGACGCCAACGAGGGTTTTGCTGAATCGGGGTCTGACATGCTTTGCTACTTCTCCATATTTAAAGCCTTTTCTATAATGCCGTATATTGCTTATAAATCAAGAAAATCACAGTCACAAAAAAACATGCCTCAAGAGAGGGCTGTTTGAGCAAAGTCTTATTTAATTTGTTAGCATTAATCTTGACCGATAAGTAAACTGTAAAAAACATAATATGAAAAGGACGCAAAATGATTTATCAATTAGGTGAGCATAAAGTGAATCTGCATGAAAGTGCTTATGTTGCACCAAGCGCGCAAGTTATGGGGAAAGTTACCCTACATAAAGGCGCTAGTGTTTGGTTTAATGCTGTAATAAGAGGGGACTGCGACCCAATCGTGGTTGGTGAAAATAGTAATGTACAAGATGGCTCGGTCTTGCATACTGATTATGGCTTTCCTATGACGATTGGCAAGGGAGTGACAATAGGTCATAAAGTGATGCTACATGGCTGTGAAATTGATGATTATTCCCTCATCGGTATTAACGCTGTAATCTTAAATGGCGCAAAAATTGGTAAACATTGTGTTATTGGTGCGAATGCCTTGATTACTGAAAACATGGTTGTACCCGACCGCAGTGTGGTGATGGGTTCACCCGGTAAAGTGGTTAAACAAGTGAGTGATGAACAGGCTAAAATGCTTGAGAAATCTTCGCAGCATTACGTTAAAAATGCACTTTACTTTAGCGAAAACCTAAGTGTTCAAGACGCATAGACAGGCTTTTGTTAGCTATAAAATATACTATAAAAAAGTGAGCTTATTAGAATGGAAGCAGATTTTTGGCATCGACGATGGCACAAAAACGAAATAGGGTTTCATGAAACAGACGGTAGCCATTTACTTAAAACTTTCTTTAGCAAGTTGAAACTCTCTCAAGGAGCCCGCGTGTTTGTGCCCTTATGTGGCAAAACACGGGATATTGCTTGGTTATTAGCGCAAGGCTATGATGTGGTAGGAATTGAGCTAAACGAATCGGCGGTGATACAGTTATTTCAAGAGTTAGGCCTTTCTCCAATGGCTACAAAAATAGATGGCAGTAATCCGCTTGCGCATTTTCACCACACCTTTGAAAATGGTCTTACCATTGATATTTATCAAGGCGATTTCTTTGTTTTAAACAAACAAACCCTTGGTCCTATAGATGCCGTTTATGATCGCGCAGCTCTAGTTGCACTGCCCCGCGAAATGCGTATTAGGTATACGCAACATTTGCAAAGCATTACGGCCCGCTGCCAACAATTACTAATCAGTTTCCACTATGCCGATGGCGTGCTTAAAGGTCCGCCTCACAGCGTCAGCGAAGACGAAATAACGCAGCATTATCAATCTCAATATGCCATTGAACCACTATACTACGAAAAAATAGATGGCGGTTTTAGAGGGGAGACTAATGTGTTTGAGACTGCATATTATTTGCAACCCTTGCATACCAAGTAAGAGCAGATTAAACATGGAATTGGTCAAGCCTGATACTCAATATGAAGCTAGTTACCGTGCCTATATTCGTGAATTAGGTGATGAGGAACGCTATCCCTATCCAATGGACTTAGCATTTGAAAACTTTACCGCCTTGGTTGAATTACTCAATGGGTTTTCAAAGGGTGAGGGTTTATTTCCTAACATGGTTCCTAACACCACCTTCTGGTTGGTAGAAAAAGCTGAGATAATTGGCGTGTCGCATTTGCGACATCGCTTAAATACATCATTGCGCCACATGGGCGGTCATATTGGTTTGGGTATAAGACCTAAATATCGAGGCCAAGGCTTGAGCAAAAAACTCCTCATGCTGACCATTAACGAAGCTTTTAAAAAAGACATAATGCAATTGCATATCCATTGCTATAAAGGCAATAAGGCCTCTTCGCGAATGATTGTAAGTTGTGGTGGTTATTTAGAATCTGAGCTATTGAGCGATCCCCAAAATGAACAATCCGAGGTAGTACAGCGTTATTACGTCGATAGATCTTGATCTAAACTAAGGTCTTCAATACCACCGTCCCGCTTAGTGCTTTGTATTTTAGTTTGTTGTTCCCCGCAACTTGAAGCTGTATAGCTTAGAATAAACAGCAAAAAACCGTTTTTAATCTTATTTTAATGTTCGCGCAAAGTCTTTTTTAGTTTACTTCTCTACACTTCTCCTGTGAGTTTAGCCATCAGCTTAGCTGCAATTTTATTGCTTGGCAGTTCTCGCTGTTACAAGAACAGAAATATTAAAACCAATGACCGGTTAACGAGTAGCCTAAGCGGATATAAATGAGTAATCGTTGACCACAGTAAGCAAAGCTTGTTGTTTAACCCTACAGAGGATCTATATGAAAAAGTTTACTTTCAGCAAATTAGCTATTTCGTCGTCAATTGCGGCAGCGATGTTGGTTTGTGCATCACCTGCAATGTCCACAAATGTCAGCGATGAGCTGATTGCAAAACATCGTGCTGCGCTTGAATTGAACACCAACGGGAAAGGATTTGGGCCGCAGTCTCCTAGAGATATTGATTCTAAATCAGGTAGCAATAAGCGCTTATTTGGCTTTGCTGCGCCTTCAACGCAAATGAATTTATGCAATATCCATTTCCACAAAAATGCAGAACACAAGGGTGGTGAGTTTACTACCTACGCGGGCAACGGAGATGGTAAGGGCTATTTAACCGGTTTTAAATATGACGGTCACTTGTCGGCGTCTGGAACTAAGCAGCTAAACAAAAATGTCTGTGCAGGTAAAGGCCGTTCATTATTGGCCGGTGACACTATCGAACTGCACTATGTGTATACCTCTAATGACATCGTGCCAGGCCCAACACTTGGCGCATGTTTAGCAGATAGCTCTATGAATCCAGGTTTACGTGTAGAAGGTCAAGTATTCGTGCTAGTCAACGATGACGATGCTTTGAATTTTAAAGACCTAACCAAGGTTGAAAAGCGTAATGGTTATTATCAAGCTGTCAATATCCCAAACAATACCGGTACACCGGTTGAGTACCTTGGCTCTACAACGGGCCCTTCTTTCAACGAAACAGCATCACCCCTAAAGGTAAGCTGGAGTGTAAGACCGGAGGTTGCGAAAGTAGATATTAGCTCGGTAGGCGAATGGTGTGAGAGTAATGAGTTTAACGAAGACCACGCTCACGGTGTCAGAAACCTCGTGATGAACGAGAAACTACTTTCACCCATTAATTAAAAACTGTCTAATTTACGCTTGGGCGATTGAGCCCAAGCGATAACCATTGCCTCGCAAGGTTTGAATCGCGATATCTCCATCGGCGTCTAAGCGCTTTCTCAAACGGCTAATATACACATCTACAATATTCGTATTTGGGTCACTATATGTTTGCCACACTCGGCTCAAAATCCTCTCTCGAGATAGCACTTTATTTTTATTTTCGAGTAAATACTGAAGTAATTCGTATTCAATTTTGGTTAAACCCAGCTCAAGCCCATTTAACTTAGCCACACGCTCATCAAGTAGGAGTTCTAAACTTGAAAGCTTTAGTGAGTTTAGGTTGTTTGTAGTTTGTTGGGTAACTCGCCTTTTTAAGGCAAGGACACGTGCAAGCAATTCATCAAAATCGAAAGGTTTGCATAAGTAATCATCTGCGCCTTCTTGCAAGCCTTTCACTCTTTCGTTAACTTCATCGAGTGCGGTGAGCATTAAAATCATTGGTGGATTGGGTAGCTTTTTTAATGCCGGAACAATAGACACGCTATCTTCATCACCAAACATTCTGTCGAGCACCAAAATATTAGAGGAATGCTTTTTAACATATGGCAACACTTCATGTAATTGATGAAGCGTAGCGCATTCATAACCTTCCGTTTTTAGACCTTTCTCTAAAAAACGTAAGAGTGGCAGTTCATCATCGGCTATTAATATTTTCATGTGTATTCTTCTTATATGTTTTCGATGGGCAAAGAAACCGTAAATGTAGTTCCGTCACCTTGCACCGAATTCACACTAATAGCCCCCTTATGAGCTTCAATTATTGCTTTAGCTATAGGCAGACCAAGACCGACCCCTTCATTGTGCTTGCTGAAACGCACAAAACGCTCAAATATGTTCTCAATTTCTGCGCCAGAAATACCTTCGCCAGTATCAGCGACGGATATATTGATGTGTTTGGCTGTGTAGGTCACCGATATCTCAATCGCTTCACCTTTCGCTGAATATTTGTTTGCGTTGTCGAGTAAAATCGAAAATACCTGCTCTATTCTGGGCTTATCGATCCTAACTTTGGTCAGCGTATTTTTAACATTGGCATTGACGATGATATTGCGGTGTTCACAAAGTTTGCGCCATTTGGCAGCCTCTGACAAAATAATGGGCTCGATGTCCATGCTCGACAACTCTAGGTGTAATTCTGTCATTTCAGCTCTTGTAAGTAGCAGTAAACCATCAACTAAATGACTTAAGTTAATCGCCTGATTGAGTATTACTTGTAATGTTTCTTTGTATTCGTCCTCTGAAATAGACTTTACGCGCAACGTGACCTGCGCCTCGCCTCTGATGATGGTCAAAGGCGTTCGCAATTCGTGAGACACATCAGCAATAAATTGTCGGCGACGAGAATCGATTTTGGTCAGTTGCAAATTAGCTTGGGTTAATTCGCTGGTGCGTTGTTCAACCTGAAACTCTAAGTCCTTTCGAGAGCGAACTTCTTTTGCTTCGTGCTCTTGCAAACGCTTGGCAAGTTGATTTATTGATGTTGCTAATTGTTGAAACTCACTGTCGAGCTTATCAGATATTGGTTTGCGATAGTCACCACTGGCAATAGTATTGGTGGCCTGTTGAATAAGTACAAGTGGCTGGTAGAGTTGATTAAATAGCCAATAACACGCATAGCCAATAAGCGGCACCACTAACATTCCTAAAATCAATGTAAACCAAACGATGGCTGTGTTTAAGGCATTTATCCTTGCATTGATATTACCTACTACTCTACTTTGCCGGATTTCTGCTGTGTTAATCGCTTCTCTAAATTCGTTGTCGATACTTTCTTCTAGCAGATTGCGCAAATTCTGTTTTTGCGCAATGGGCACATTACTACCGTTGTCTACAATGACCTGAAACTCATTAATAATTGAAGTGATCAGAGACTCAAGTTCGTCGGTGTCCTCTATAGTACCGAGTGTAATATCTTCGCCTAAGGCTTCTCGTTGCTTAATTTCTAAGCGTCGAATGTTCTTTATGGCATCAGCTATTTTTGCTTGCTTTTTACGCACATTGGCCTGATTCGCATTTTTACCGAATATAATTTCATCGGTAAGCTGCTTAAAAAGCCGGTAAGAGGTACTTGATAACTGTTGATGTTGACTTAACAAAGACTGAGCAATGGAACTTTGCTCTAGGTTCTGCCTGGTCAGGTGTGCAGATATTGCGGTACACGCAAGTGCGACGATTAAAATAAACGCCGTACCCAATCCAAAAAGGAAGAGCTTTTTCTTATACATCTATACAATCGCCCATAGCTAACTTCCAATAATTTAGTAAAAATTAGGTCGCCAAGTAAGAATACGAAGATATTCTTAGGCTGCAATCTATCTACAACACTGCCTATTAAGAAGATCACATTGCTAGATTCACAAGCGAGCATGACTATCTACATAAATTAGAGGTTCATGTTTTAATGAACCATTGATTGAGCTCACACTGTTGTTGCAGGTTTGGCAGATTTGCATTGGGTATTTCAATTGTAATCGTTACTTTTGATTGATACTCACAGTTAAGCACATTACCTTGTTGTTGACTAAGCACATGGCGAACATGCTGCTCTTGTGCAAAGCTACACTCGAGCGTTACTTTGCAGTAGGGAATAAATAAGTCTATTTCGGCGCTGTCCATGACTTGCTGGGCCGCTGCCGAATATGCACGAACTAAGCCTCCTGCACCAAGCTTAACCCCGCCGAAATATCGTACAACGACCAACATAACATTACCGACCTTATTATGTTGCAACACGTTCAAAATAGGCTTGCCAGCCGTGCCAGAAGGTTCGCCATCATCTGAGGCGGCCATACTGATAGGCTGAAAAGGTGAACCCAATAGGTAGGCCCAGCAGTAATGACGAGCATCGGGATATTGGCGTTTAATTGGAGAAAGCGTTTCAAGTGCTTTGTCGCGCGTTTTTGCGCTAGCGCAAATGCCAATAAACTGACTTCGCTTCACTTCGTATGTGACACTGTTGGGTTGGCGTAAACTATAATAGTCCATGTATGATTATATTTTCATTAGTTTGGTTTGATTATACATTCATATGTTACCTTGCATTTTTTCCGCCAATATTTTTTCACGTCTGATAAAGACAAATTCTTTTGGCTAGCATATGATAAATATTAATCGATTCCGCCCATAAGCACCATGTTATGTCTGAGCCATTAAGCCAATCTGAAACTAAAGAAGTTGTGACGCCTTATGCGTTTACAGTATCCCCCCATTTATTGGGTAAACCACTTGCTGGGCCCACAAGGCGTGGTTTCGCTATATTTATTGATATTTTTTTGATCACTGTTCTTAGTACAATTAGCGCATTTATCTTCGCGATTTTTGTTGCTCTTACTTTTTTTCGTGCTGATATAAAGCTTAAACAAAACGCGCAAAGTAACAATAAAGACGGCTGGCATTATACACGACTCGTTTTACGAGGCAGCGGTGCTATTATCGTCTTTTTTATTGCTTATTTAGTTGTGCATGGCTACGACGATGGCAGCGGTGGTGTGGCTAATCAGAGCGACGATGTGACCCAAGAATCTAGCTCCCAATATGCAGAAAACGCCAACGATACTTATATTGATGTTTCAACAATATCTGAGCCAGAAACAAAGAGTATAGATAGTCTTGTTGCTTGGGTTGAGGCGATTATGTCAGATTTAGGTTTAGGCTTGGGCTGGGCTGCATTGTATTTTAGCGTATTTACGGCATGGGCCAATGGCCAAACTATTGGTAAAAAAATGTGTGGTATTAGAGTCGTAAAGCTTGATGGAAATATACCAAATTTATGGGAAAGCTTTGGCCGATATGGCGGATATGGTGCTGGGTTTGCCACAGGGCTTTTGGGGTTTTTACAATTGTACTGGGATCCTAACCGTCAGGCCATTCAAGACAAGATCTCTGAAACCTTAGTTTTGCGCATCCAAAAACCTAAGAAAGTGAAAAAAGCAAAGCATCAAAACGAAGCACTGAAGAAGAAATTAATGAGGGTCCAGATCTAGGCTGAACCCTGTATCAAAGTGTTAATTTAATAAGTGTATTATTGGTCGCTTGTGGCGATTGAGTTTTGTTTATAAATTTTCCCGCCCTTCATCACCAAGTCTACGTCTTGTAGCAAATTTATGTAGCGCAATACATCGCCTTTCACGGCAATAATGTCAGCATATTTACCAGCGGTCACGGTACCGGTTTTATCACTGACTTTCATTAGTACCGAGGGCCAATAGGTCGCTGCACGTATTGTGTCCATTGGGGAGATATCCATTTCATTTACCCATACCGCAAGCTCATTCCAAGTACTTTGGCAATGAAATTTGGTAGGAATGCCGCTGTCAGTGCCAACTAATAAAACTACCCCAGATTCTTTCAACTGTTCAATTTTTCGCTTTAACGTTGGTTTGCGCAAGGGAGTTAGCTGCATATATTCGAGTTCTCCTACGTTTTGCAAAGAAGCGCGAATATCTTTTATCGTGCTAGGCTCAAGTCCTCTGTGCCAGCATTTGTTATCTAAACGCTCTGGGTTGGCAACGGTTAGCTCGTAATTCCACAGACCTTCTACAGTAGGTGTCCAATATAATGGTCCGCCAGCAACGCGACCCTTGGCAGTGCGTTCTTTAAGCAAACGCATCACGTCGTCTGGAAATTCAGGGGCTGTTGTGAGTCCGGTGTGCTCAAAGTTATCAACGCCTATTTCCAGACCTCGTCTTATTTCGTCAGGTTTATGAGAATGAGCAACCACAACCAAGTTACGCTCATGAGCTTGGTCAACGATAGCTTGTGCAACCTCTAGTTCCATCATGTCGTGGTCAATTAATTTGATGATATCAACACCGGCATCGGCGAGCTTATTGACTTTGTTTTTGGCATCTCTAACACTGTCAACACCCCAACGATAATGGTCTGTACCGGGGTAGGGTTTATGCTGTAAAAAAGGACCTGAAACATAGAGACGCGGACCAGGTATCTCACCCTTTTCTATTTGTCGCTTAATTGTCATTGAGTCTTCCAGAGGAGCGCCTAGGTCTCGTACGCTAGTAATACCGGAAAGAAGGAGCTGCTCGGCGCTTGCAGGCATA
This sequence comes from Glaciecola sp. G7-5, assembly GCF_055808975.1. Taxonomy (NCBI): domain Bacteria; kingdom Pseudomonadati; phylum Pseudomonadota; class Gammaproteobacteria; order Alteromonadales; family Alteromonadaceae; genus Glaciecola; species Glaciecola sp. G7-5. The sequence continues at coordinate 5,130,189 of NZ_CM147892.1, read as the reverse complement.
ATTTCGCTAGCTAATTTTGAAGTGTACTCTTTGCGCCAATGCTCATAATCCGCATGCCCAGTGAGCATGAGATGGGCATGACTTTCCCATAAACCAGGCAGTACATCCATGCCTTCGGTTGAAACAATATCGTAACCACTTGGCACTTGTAGTGTATCTACTGTACCTACTTTTTCAATAATACCGTCTTTTACGAGTATGACACTATTGGCCAGGGGTTGGTGTCCAAAACCATCAATGAGGCGTCCGCCAACGAGTGCTGTTTGCTGCGCACTGGCTAGTGTGACAAGGACCAAGTTTAGTATGGCAATTGATGATAAAACCCTAGATATTTTCGACATAAGATGAACTCCTAATTATTATTTTTATGTTGGCGTTGATTTACTTTGAGCAGCACTTCTTATACTTTTTGCCACTTCCACACGGACATGGATCGTTGCGTCCTATTTTCGCGCCTTGCCTTACAATCGGTATTTGTGCTTCGTGATGATGATTGCAACCTGGACCATGCACATGCCCGTCGTGTTCATGATTGTCGTGTTCGTTACTCATTGTTGTTCCTTAGCTATTGTTTATTGGTGTCATATTAGGTGATAAAGGTAAAACAAAACCTAACAAATGAAAAGCAAGTAAATCTACTCTGATTTAATTTACCTTTGGTGGGTTGATGGGCGCATGATTTTCAGTTTTATTTATAAAGGTCTCGTCACTTAAGCTATGCAAAAAAGCCAGTAGGTCGTTTATTTCTTGAGGACTTAGAGTAAAGCCTGTCATAAACTGGCTTTTTAGCGGACTTACAATGCCGGCTCCTCTGCCACCTTCAGCATAGAATGCGATAACCTCTGCTAAGCTGGCAATACTGCCGTCGTGCATATAGGGGGCGGTTAGGGCAATATTACGAAGCGTAGGAGCTTTAAAACGTCCCATATCGTCTGGATTTAAGCTCACACTCATTAGGCCTTGGTCTGTATCTGGATAACTGCCTTTGCCGTCAGTATTATACAAACCGGTATTATGAAATGGACGCAAATCAAGTGGTTGGAACTCATGTTTACTGGATTGCGTGAAGTTAAAGCCGCCATGACAGTGAAAACATTCGGTTCGTTCTGAAAAAAACAATTCTAAGCCTCTTAATGCAGCTTCACTGAGGGCCCCATCTTGATTCCGATAGGCGTAGTCGTCAAATGGAGAGTCAAAAGAGGTTAGCGAGCGCACAAAACTAGCTATGGCTTTGACGACGCGATCTAGCGTGATTTCAGGATCACCAAAAGCTTGTTCAAATAAAGCTTGATAATCGCTGGTTTCAAAGCGTTTTAAAACCTCATTATGCTTGCCGCTTAAACCCATTTCTACTGGGGCCTCGCTGAATAGGGGGATTAACATTTGTTGTTCAATGCTGGCTATATTATTGTGTGCCCAAGTAAAGTCACTATTGTAGGCTATATTTACTAGGGCAAGCGCATTTCGCTGTAATAGTTGGCCATGGGATCCAGAAGAACGAGCGCGTGGTTCACTAAAAGCATGTTCAATTTGGTGGCACGTACTACATGACATTGCGCGATTGCCAGACAAGGCCGGTTCGTAAAATAATGCCCTACCTAATGCCACTTTCGCAGTTGTCATCGGATTATCAGTCGGCACATTTGGAGCGGGTAGATGAGGCGGCAGGGACCATGAGTAGTTTTGAGTTTGTTGTTCTTTTGTACATGCTGTAATTAGCAGTGCAACCGTGACCAATAAGGCTTTAAATACAAGTGCAAATAAACTCTTTTGCATCATGGCGTTAATTTCGCATCAAGTGCTGAAAATATACCTTGTTCAGCTAAATTGGTTAGGAGAGCTTTACAACTTGCGTCTTGCGTAAGTGCGAACATGCAAGATGATGCCGTTGCAATATCAACATTGTGAAGTAGTGCCGCTATATCCACTTTTATATCTATATTATGGATTGAGTTTTCAATTAAGGCGAAATCTTTTGGTAGTGGGATTGTTATTGTAAAACGGTTAGGCATCGCACAAGCTGAACTTGGCGCGCGCAAGCTTGATTTGCTGTCACAGCCTAAACTTCCCAAATGAAATGCCCACTTCGCTAATGGTGTGCGCGAGGATATTGTCTCTATCGCATTATTCTTAGCATTTGGCTTTGGCTGCGTAAGTTGCTTGGCATCTAAGCGCAAGAATTTATGGCCAGCCTGCCAAGACCAAAACATTTCAGGTGCATTGAGGGGCGAAGCTTGGCTTAAAGGATTTAAATGGTTGCTTTCAAAAGGCACTGCCAATGTAAAACGAATTTGCTGGAGGCTGTTAAGCTTGCTGCTATCGATGAGCATGTTTACGCTATCGTTCGCTTTCAATGCAGCGCTTTTATTTTCACAGGTATTTGAAAACCATATCAAGGCTGTATTTTGGTTTTGCCAACTAGAAGAACTTAATGTGCCTGCTTGTTTTGCAAGTCTGTTAAATTGCAAATCAGACACAAAAAAGCCGAAGGTTTCTAATTGCCATTGTGCGTTTTTATGCTTAAAGATAAGATCGCATGGGATTGCTTCTTCTTGGTAATAAGGAATAAAGCGCAAATTTACTGAATACGTTGGTATCGCTTCTTTGGTCGGCTCGCACGCCGTTAAAAGCAAGAGACACGCTGCTCCAATCAGCCATGTTTTCGCTAAACATTCGCTTATATTGTGCATTGCATTTCCTATTTTATTTCGAAGCCTAAGCATTACTACGCCGCAAAAAAACATCCAAGATTAGTGCAATAAGTTATCACATTTTGCGTATATTATAAGTGATTACATTCGCGCAACAGACTTTCTTTGCTACACTAACTAAAGCGGCCTTTTCAAAAGACTAAGTATATCTGGGGTAAAGTAGGCATATGTTCAACATTCGTCAATTCATCTCAAGCATAGTATGTATACTGTTGCTTAATTTTGTGGCGTTGACTTATACGGCCCATGCCCATAGCGATATTGATAAAGCAAGGTTTGTGGCCGAAATAGGCAAAGACAACAGCGAGTGCGACAACCGGTTTAGACCATGCAGAACGATTGCTTTTGCGGTCAAGCAGGCAAATAAGGGGGACAGAATACTGGTTGCCCAAGGCAGCTATTTGGTTGATTCGAGTGAAGCACTTGTCTACTTAGTCTCAAATACCTATCCCGTTTTTGGTGGTTACAATGTAAGCGATAACTATCAGAACCAATCTCCAAATCAGTTTAAATCTACGTTAATTGGTTTACCTCAAGAGTATGCCGCCACGCTATATGATCGTGGTTTTCACGTTATTAGTGACGCCAAAGCAATGCAAGGTAACGAGGCGAGTGCCAATGCTTCAAGCGCGTCTGCGACAAAGTCTGGTGCACAAGTCATGCAGGCGCTCAACAAGGGCCTAAATGCCTTGAGCCTAGTGGAAAATTCTCAAAGCGCTAGTGACTGTGTTAATGGAAGTGCCTCAGGGTTCTCTTGTGAAAAGCTGTCCTTAGTAGGTCATCTAAGCTTGAATGAATTACCTACCGCAAGCTCGTCAGCTAACGATATATGGGGGCATGTGGATTTAAATGATATGCGCGAGTATGCCATTATTGGTTTGCGCAATGGGGTTGCTGTTGTGGATGTTAGCCAAGCTGATACGCCTACTGTTGTTGGTTCAGTTGAGGGCCAAGGAACGACTTGGCGCGATATAAAGATACTACAATATTACGACCCTACGATACGCCGCTTTAAAGCATATGCATATTCAGGTGCTGATAACGTAAGTGAAGGGATGATGATCATTGACTTGAGCAATCTACCTAGCTCTGTTTCTCTTAGTCAACGAAATGCGTCAGACCGCGAATCTCACAATGTTTATATCAGTAATGTTGATTATACAACAAACACTGCGCTGCGCGGGCAAAGCCCTAAGCTTCATTTAACAGGGTCAAATAATTTTGGTGGCGCATGGCGGACTTATAGTTTAGCAAACCCGGCCAATCCAAGTAGTGCGAATGCCTATACTAATGCCAGTTCATCACGCAGCAATTACACTCATGATGCATCTTCTTTACTCGTTGATGATCACCGAGCGGTCAATGATTGCAATCAACTTGTTGAAGATAAATGTAATGTGATTATTGATTTTAACGAATCTGAGGTGCGTTTGTGGGAACACAATAGCGCAGAGGAAGCAACGCTATTGAGTGAGTTTAGCTATCCAAACGCGCAGTACACACATTCAGGTTGGTGGAGTGAAGACAAACAATACATCTTTGTGCACGATGAGCTAGACGAACGACGTTTATCATTAAATACAACGATAAATATATTTGAAATTAGTGACTTGCGTTCACCGCGCTTGGTAGGTACATGGACCGGTCCAACCAAAGCGAGTGACCACAATGGTTTCGTAAAGGGCAACAAATATTATATGTCCAATTACGAACGCGGCGTCACGGTTTTAGATATTAGACATCCTGAAGCACCCCAAGAGGTGGCTTATTTCGATAGCTATCCAGCGTCAAATAATAACTCATTTAACGGTGTGTGGGGTGTTTACCCTTATTTGCCTAGCGGACATATTCTAGCGAGTGACATTCAGGGTGGTTTGTTTATTTTGAGGAATGAAACGATAGCTAGCACTGATAACGCTATTGGCTTTCTCGACACGCAAATTGTTGCACAAGAGGGTGATAAGGTTCGCATTGAAATCGTTAAACAAGGAACAGCTAGTATGTCTGTTGACTACGATATATTGCTACCTTCAGCCAATGAAAACGATATAGTTAGTACTTCAGGAACGCTTTATTGGGGGGCTAATGATAGTGATAGTCAATTTGTAGAAATCGATATTTTGTCTGACAATTCTGAAGAGTTTGATGAACTTATTGTGCTTAGCCTAAACAATGCCACTAACGGCGATATATTAATTGGAAAATCGCATGCCTTTTTAAACATCGATGGAAGCGCAGTGGATTCAGGCGTACTTAGTTTTGAACAGGCGACGATTAATGCACTTGAAACCCAAGGGCGGGTTTCATTTAAGGTTGCTCGTCAAAATAGTAGCGTGGGAAGTATCAGTGCAAACCTGTCTTTTGAGAACTCAAGTGCGACGCTAGGCGAAGATTTTAAATTGGCACCAGGGACTAGTACAGCGCTGACATGGCAAGATGGGGATCTAACGCAACGCAGTGTCGAAATTGATATTCTCAACGATAGCGTATTAGAAAACGCAGAATCTATTTCAGTTGTATTAACGCCTAATGACAGCATTAATCAGGGCAGCAATTTGGCGCTTACTATTAATATTAAAGATGATGATTCTAACACTGCTCCTAATGTAACCGCCGGACCTGACTTGCAGGTAAATACCCGCCAAACGGTGTATTTTAACAATGCACAAGCAAGTGACAGCGAAAGCGAGTTGAGCGTGCAATGGACACAGTTAGAGGGTGATCTTGTAAACATTGAAAATAGCAATCAATTACTCGCTCGCTTCGTCGCTCCGGCAACTGCCGCTACTTTGAGTTTCCAAATAAGCGCTACTGATGAGTTTGGCTTAAGCACCGCAGATACGGTCACGGTGCAAGTTGTTGCGCTAAACCAGCAAAATGTCGATACATCCTCGGCTAGTTCTGGCGGCACATTTGGGATATATGCGCTAATTGGGTTCTTAGTTGTGGCGATGAAACGTGGCGTAAGAAAACCCTAAATAAAACAATAAAAAAGAAAGGTTTTATCAAAAGTATTGATCTTTATGTTCACTGTCTATTTCGTTTCTAGTCAACTCAGTCTATTATGTTAACCCGATTGTTTAAAATAAGTCTGTTATGTCCAGTTTGGTTCGTCAATTAATCGCCTTCGATATTATCAAGCAAGAACTTGAAGAAGTAAGCTTAGTCAATAAAGACTTAGATAAAGATAGCATTGAAGATGCGCATCTACAGTTATTAAAACAATGCTCTGCAGCAAATCAATCTATTATTGAGAGCGTAAAAGGCGTAAGTGAATACGACTTTGCGAAAATTGTTTCGCAAGTAGAATTAGAGTTAGGTGTTTCGACCAAGCAGTTGCTCACCGTGCATAACAAACTACTCATTTGGGCAATTAGCTTTTTTGTCGCAAAAGAAAAAGCCAACAGCATTACTTCGGTCGACTTTTCAGAGCAGGCAGAGGTGCGACTTGACTTATGGCAAACAAAAGCCGCGAAAGCTAAAAACCAAATAAAAACCTTAGCAAATGCGCTTGGAAAAGATGAATACCTAGAGTTTGTAAAACAATATCGTTTGACGCAAACTGAATTGATGTGGCCACTAGGCAAATAACGATTTGATGTTGTTGAAGCTTGCCGGTCAAACATTATTTTATTCTGCAAAATGCTTATTTTTTTACCCATGTTGCTGCTACTCAATTTACTTTACCTGCCTTCAAGCGCAGATGCGGCTTTGCAAATCGAAGATGATGAAGACACCGCACATGTAGTCGTCCCCCGCCGTAACAAAAATCAAAGGCGTTTTCCTTCAGCCCACCAGCATAAACGAAATCACCTATCTATTCCGTATTTGAAGAACCAGCCAGTCCTCGATGGCGAATACAATGACCAAGAATGGTTACAAGCGAAAACGCTTGAACTTGCTTATATTACACGCCCCTTCGAAAGTTTACCCGCGCCTGTAAAAACCACGGTTCGCGTTTTTGAAAATGGTACGGATTTATTTGTCGTTTTTATTGCTGAAGATTTAGATAGTAGTCAAATCCGCGCCTTCCTGCGTGACCGTGACTCCGGTTTTGGCAATGACCTGGTGGGTGTCAAAATCGATACCTACAACGATGGACGCCTTGCTTATCAGTTTTTTGTAAACCCTTTAGGTGTTCAGATCGACTCTATTGAAAATGAGATGACCGGCAATGAAAGTACAAGTTGGAATGGTATTTGGGAGTCTGCCGGGAAATTAAATGACAGCGGCTTTGTTGTAGAAATGAAAATCCCCCTTAGGTTGATGAATTTTGAAGAAAGTAACGATATTAAAACGTGGGGAATAGAGTTTGTCCGCTTTTATCCACGAAGCGATGATTATCGACTATCTCATGTGCCATTTGATCGAAATAACTCATGTAACTTATGTCAAATGGGCTCAGCACGTGGCTTTAAAGGTGCAAAGCAAGCCAATAATTTAGCTATCGTACCAACCTTGGTCGTCGGTAAAGGTCGAACTCGCAGCCCACAAGAGACAACTATTTGGGATGAACAAAACAATCAAGAGTTTGGCGTAGATATTAATTGGGGCATAACACCCGAAGTGAGTTTGTCAGGTACGATTAATCCTGATTTTTCGCAAGTAGAAGCCGATGCATCTCAACTTAATTTGAATAACTCCTTTGCGCTTTTTAACGGTGAAAGAAGACCCTTTTTCGTCGCAAATGCAGACTACTTTTCTACTTCTCAAAATTTGGTGTACACGCGCAATATTAATGCCCCAGATTACGGTGCAAAAATGACCGGCCGAGTAGATAAGCATTCTGTGGGTTTGGTTATTGCCAATGATAAAACTACCGGATTTTTAGTGCCGGGCAACTTAGGATCGAGCGTGGCCCAAATAGAGGAGGAGTCAGTGAACTTAGCGGGGCGCTATCGCTTCGATTATTCAGATGACTTGTCCCTAGGACTACTAAGCACAATGCGCTCTTCAGATTCATATCAGAATTTACTCATGAGCGTTGATTTACGATATCGTTTGACAAGTAGTGACACATTTCGGGCGCAAATAGCAAGATCAGACACCCAATACCCTGAGTTCTTAATGAGTGAATTTTGTGAGGATGATTGCAGCACCAAAGACGATTTTTCAGAGGCCAGCCTGCGTACACAAAACAGTGAAGGTTTTACGGGGCAATCTTTACGAGTTCAGTATAATCGGGAAACCGATGACTACTACATCAACACCAGGCACACTCGAACCGATTCAGATTTTCGAGCGGACTTGGGTTTTATTTCAAGTGTAGATACTACCAAAACGGTTTTTGGCGCTGGCTATAATTGGCGAGAAAATAATTCATGGTATAACCGTATTCGTCTAAAGGGTGATTGGGACATTACTCACAACGAAAGGGGCGAATTAATAGAACGGGAATTAGAGGCATATGCCAGCATACTGGGCGACTATCAGACTTTTTTAGAAATCGGCGCGGTCACGCGTTCTATAGTAGGTTTGCGTCACGATAATCGCTCACTTAATATCACCGGTAACACTACTCGCTTTAACGAATTATCTCACTCTATCTATTTTGAAACGACGCCAAACGAGATACTGTTTTACAGATTCTTTGTTCGTGTAGGTGATAGGGTCGACCTTGCTAATAATCGCTTAGGCAATCAAACCTTCTTTGAACATGCCGTTGCACTTAATTTAGGTAAACATTTTAGAGTTGAACTTGAACAGCAACGCAGTCGTCTTGCGATCAACGATGAGGGCCTTTTTGATGCCACGCTATATGATTTGCGAAGTACCTATCAATTTGACCCTCGCCAATTTGTGCGTTTAGTCGTGACTTACTCAGATGTAAAGCGTAATCAAAGCTTGTACACATTTGATGTTGACCAAAATAGCCATAATTTAGGTGTTCAGCTTCTCTATTCTTACAAAGTTAATCCACTTACAAAGTTTTTTGTAGGCATCTCTCATGGTGCACAAGACAGCGACCAACTTACGCGCTTAACAAGTAATAGCCAATCTCTATTTATGAAATTCAGCTACGCCTGGCTTCCAACTTTCTAAGTTGTCAATTTTCATCCTGAAATTTGCGCTCTTTTCGTCATATATTGCTAAGGATTAGCAGATTTAGGGCGATAATATACCAAGAAACGAAATAGTATTTTTGGATTCCTAGAACACTTTTAATTTAAAACGTTTTCGTGCGCGGAAGTGCTGGTCGCGTCAATTTCGCACTAGTATTCATATTTACAAGAGGCAAGTTGCTTGCATCCTTCAGACATACAACACCGAATCGACATGGATTTGCTGCGCCGGTCAATGACCGGAATTATTGTCTATGGGATTATGCTACCTGCTGTCTTCTGGCCCTTTGACTTCTTTAGCAACGAGCCACAATTGAGTAACGCGTTCGCTTTGAGCATGCTATTTATCAGCGCTATGCGATTCATTCATTGGTATGTAAGTAAAAAATTGTATGCCTTTTCTCCTAAATTGTGGCTGAATTGTTTTGCTATTTTTTCATTGTCTCATGCCACTGTATTAAGTTTATTTTTTTCATGGCGATTTATGACGCTCGATTTGAGCCGATTTTGCACGTGACCATGCTCGCCATTGGCGGCATTGCCAGTAGCGCACTTGTGGCGCTGACTCCGCGCATTAAGCTTGCGTTAGTTAACTTATCCGTTTTGCTTGGGCCTTCCATCATTGGGGGCTTGTTTATTCAAAACAAATTTCCTTACTCTATTATGATTGCTGTTTATGTTTGCTTCATTGCCATGATGGGAGTTCGGTCATCAAAAGAATATAAACGTTCTTTTGAAATAGAAACGCAACTTGATGAGCAAAAAAAGGTGCTAGAGCACGTCAATAAAATTGATGCACTAACAGGTATTTATAACCGAGGCTTTTTCAATCTAGAGTTTGATAAGCAATGGCATTTGCACGCAAGGCACAAAAAGCCGCTCACTATGGTGCTAATAGATATTGACCATTTTAAAAAGTTTAATGACACGCACGGACACCTGTTTGGTGATGCCTGTATTATTCAAGTAGCGAAAATAATCGCTACGACTATTCCTCGAAAAACGGATCTTGTGGCCCGTTTTGGCGGCGAAGAGTTTGTCGTGATTTTATCTGATTGCGGAGAAAAAGATGCCATCAATATAGCGCAAAAAATTCGTCAGAATATCGAGTTAACGCCAGTCAAATTAAACGACGTTGAGCGCTCGGTGACTGCAAGTGTAGGCGTGGCAACGACTATTCCAACTACCCTAGTGGATAGACATATTTTGCTTGAAGCTGCAGACGCGGCAATGTACAAGGCCAAAAACGCAGGTCGTAACGCAGTGTACGCGCAGACCGCGTCAACAAGGTAAAGTAATTTTGACACCGCGATAGTGTTTGTCTATTTATTTTACCTACCTTTATACGCTACACTCTCCACAATAACGCCTCTCCCACTAACCCTATAAAGCGAAAAAAGGAATATCCTACTGATGATTTCAATTGAGCAGATTAGTCGTACTGTAGCCTTACAAAAAACCGCAAACGATATTGCTAAACCAGATTGGTTGACTGATGCGCCTAATTATTTACGCGCTGCTAAAATGGAAACAGTAGAAGCCATTGATCATTTGTGCTCATGGAAGTGGTGGAAAGCCAATAAACCTGATTATCACAACGCTGCCATGGAAATGGTTGACGCTTTGCACTTTATTATTTCTGAAGAATTGGTGCGCTTTAAAGGCGATACTCAAGCAGTATCTAGCTTATTAGAAGTACACTTTAATATGCCTATTGATTACGCTGCAATCGAAAAAATGAACGCCGAGGACGCAAATAAAGTGCTCGACACCATGGATGTTGACTTTACTACGGGTAATATTAACTACCCACGCTTTTTTATTGCGTGCGTATTTTTAGGCTTAAAGCCTGATCAGTTACTCAATTGGTACTGTGGTAAAAATGCGCTAAACAACTTTCGACAAGCAAATGGCTACAAAAGCGGTGAATACATAAAGAATTGGTTTGGCAACGAAGACAATGACTACCTTATTGAAATAATAGAGGCGCTGCCTGATGATGAAAAAAATGACAGTTATCATATTATTTATGAGCGTTTAGAAGCAAAATACAAAGAAGCCCTTGCTTACGCCAAGCAATAATGTTCTTTAGGCGCTAGCGAGCAGTATGCGTTGTTGCAATCAACAATTGCAAAATAGACCAATGCCCTCATATAGTAAGACCAGTACCTAAGTTGTATCAATATTGGATTGACCACGGCTTGGATATACTTACGCACTGCGTATAAAAGGAAATGCACCATGGACATATTGTTCGACTACGTTTTGACCGTCGAAGTGGCGATTATAATTCTTGTACTAGTATTACTGAAAAGTAGTATTAAATTTGTTCCTCAAAACAGAGCATTTGTGATTGAGCGATTTGGTAAGTTTCAATCTACTAAAGAGGCTGGATTAAACTTTATTATGCCCTTTATTGACCGTGTTGCTGCAGATCGTTCTTTAAAAGAGCAGGCGGTGGATGTTCCAGAGCAAAGTGCTATCACGCGCGATAACATTTCACTCATGGTCGATGGTGTATTGTATTTCCGTGTATTAGACCCTTACAAAGCAACCTACGGGGTTGAAGATTACGTGTTTGCGGTTACTCAGTTAGCGCAAACGACGATGCGTTCAGAGCTTGGTAAAATGGAACTTGATAAAACATTTGAAGAGCGCGATATTTTAAACACCAATATTGTTGCCGCGATAAATCAAGCTGCGGGACCGTGGGGCATTCAGGTTATGCGCTATGAGATAAAAGATATTATTCCGCCACCTTCCATCATGGAAGCGATGGAAGCGCAGATGAAAGCTGAACGTGTCAAGCGCGCGCAAATTTTAGAATCTGAAGGTGACAGGCAAGCGGCTATCAACAGAGCTGAAGGCGAGAAGGCTGCAGTGGTATTGGCTGCTGAAGGTGATAAATCTGAACAAATTTTACTTGCAGAGGGTGAGGCGCAGGCAATTATTGCCGTAGCCACAGCGCAGGCTGAAGCGATTAATAAAGTGGGCCTAGAAGCAAATACAGAAGCGGGTCAAAAAGCTATTCAACTCGACCTTGCGACCAAAGCAATTGCGGCCAAACAAGCCATCGCTAAAGAATCATCTGTAGTATTGTTACCTGACTCCAGTACCGAAGCCGCGTCAGTCGTTGCCCAAGCCACAAGTATTATTAATGCACTAAGTAAAAAATAGAGGGCGGGCTCATGAATTGGTTTGCAAACAATATTATTGAAAGCGTATTAATTGTTGGTGTTGTCCTGCTGATTATCGAAATAGTCGTTTTGGGCTTTAGTACCTTCTTTTTGTTTTTTGCTGGGTTAGCCGCCATTGTGACCGCACTATTAATGTGGATAGGCTTAGTCCCAGAGAGCTTTTTATACAGTTTAATTTCTGTCTCGGTCTTAACAGCACTGTTTGCGGCCTTACTTTATAAACCACTGTCGAGGATGCAAAAGAAAGTAGATAACACTCGCCCCAGTAGCGATCTAATTGGACATACTTTTGTTTTACCTGAGGATATCATTGCTGCTGCACCTAGTAGCAATAAACCAGTATATGAATTTTCGGGAATAAAATGGCGTCTAGAAAGCCAAGGTGATCTTGCTAAAGGTATGTTGGTTGAAGTCAATCAAGTGGATGTTGGCATACTGTGGGTTGCAGAAAAGTAAGTCGTCGCTCTTTAGAATGTATAGCGCCCCATCTTGCATAAAAATACTGCAGTTTTTACTTGTCACCGGCGCTTTGTTTCTGTAGTATACGCGCCCTTGCAGCTAACACCTAAACTCCTTGTCTTTATGATAGACAGCTGCACTATCCGAGACTACAACCGTAGGGAGCAGTAATGCGTCATTACGAAATCGTATTTATGGTTCACCCCGATCAGAGTGAACAAGTACCTGGTATGATAGAAAAATACAAAGGTATTTTGGAAACTGACGGCGGAACTATCCACCGTTTAGAAGACTGGGGTCGCCGTCAATTGGCATACCCAATCGAAAAACTACACAAAGCTCATTATGTTCTAATCAATGCTGAAGCGACTTCTGAAGCCGTTGAAGAGTTAGAAACAATCTTCCGTTTTAACGACATCATTCTTCGTAACTTAGTTATGCGCACCAAAGGCGCAGAAACTGAGCAATCGCCAATGGCAAAAGAAGAGCGTCGTGAAGAGCGTAAAGAAAGACCAGCTCGCACTGAAGCGCCAGCACAAGAAAGCCCTGCTAAAGCAGAGTCAACTGAAGCCCCTACTGAAGAGAAAGGAGACGAATAATGGCTAGATTTTTTAGACGTCGTAAATTTTGTCGTTTTTCAGCTGAAGGCATAAGTCAGATTGATTATAAAGACATTGCTTTGTTAAGAAACTACATCACTGAGAGTGGCAAGATTGTACCAAGCCGCATCACCGGAACTAGTGCGAAATATCAGCGTCAGTTGTCAACAGCCATAAAGCGTGCGCGCTTTTTAGCGTTGCTTCCGTACACCGATTCTCACAAGTAATTATTGGCAATTTAAAGAGGTAGCAAATGAATATCATTCTACTAGACAAAATCGCCAATTTAGGTGGTTTAGGTGACCAAGTCACAGTTAAATCTGGTTACGCACGTAACTACTTATTCCCACAAGGAAAAGCAGTTCCTGCAACCAAAGTTAACGTAGAAAAATTTGAAGCACGCAGAGCAGAGCTTGAAGCAGCTAGTGCTGACAAGTTAACTGCAGCGCAAGCACGTGCTGACAAACTTAACGCACTTGAAAACGTTACTATCGCGGCGCCAGCTGGCGACGAAGGTAAACTTTTCGGTTCTGTTGGCACACGTGATATTGCAAAAGCAATTAGCGATGCTGGCGTTGAAGTCACTAAAGCAGAAGTTAAATTACCAGAAGGTACTTTACGCGAGCTTGGTGAGTTTGAAATCGACATTCAAGTACATGCTGAAATAATGGCTAACGTTAAGTTAGTAATTATTGCTGAAGCATAATTTATACCTAAAAGTATAAACGCTTAGCATTAAGCGAAAATATATTGAAAACGGCTATTGGCAACAATAGTCGTTTTTTTTGTGATTACTACGTAAACAAGTATCAAAGCAGCTTTGTGATATGCCACAATGCTCTTGATTTTGACACGTTACATTCTCGTGTCCAAAATATAAGTAGGCTGACTAAGTTTTCGCTTAAGCTTTGGCTATTGGCCGCTAAACAATAATCATCAGTGCGTTAAGTATGCTTTTAGCTGTGTAACTGCCAAACAAAAAAAGATGAGTTTGATGACAAATCTAAACCTACTTGAAGCAGCAACGGTGCTATACAACCAAAATGACATCGTAGGTGCTATATCAGCACTTGAACGCCATGTCTTAGCTTGCCCTGACGATTTCCAGGCGCTATCCAATTTGAGTTTCTTGTATTACACCTCTACTGATATCGGCAAAGCATTAACCGCTGCTAAAGCATCTATTGCTATTAACCCTAATAACGATGGTTCAAGAGTTAATTACGGTAACGCATTACTCGCTCAAAACCATTATGAGGAGGCATTTAACGAATACCGAAATGCAACTGAGATAAACCCATATTCCGCTGATGCTTGGTCCGCGTTAAACCTCTGCTGTTTAAAACAAGGAAAGATGGCTGATGCCATAAAATATGGCCTTGAGTGTATTAGATTAAACCCTAATTACGACAAAGGCTTGAATAATTTAGCTTTGGCTTATCAGCAAGTAGGCGATGCACAAAGCGCACATGAAATATTTACCCTTGCGAATAGAATTCATCCACAAAAAGCTTATTTACTTAGCAATCTATTGATGAACTTACAGTACTTAGCCTCAATAAGTAGTGCAGAAAATTTGCACTACGCCAATCGCTATCAGTTCGTGCATCAAAAGCCAAAAAACGAAACGGGACAAGCAATCATTAAACGCTCACAAACACAAAAGCGTGGAGTCTTAAACCTTGGTTTTGTTTCAGCAGATTTTTACAGTCATCCTATTGGCTTTTTTTCAAATCAGTGATTGCAGAACTTAGCCGTTTAAATGTTGTTATTACGCTGTTTAAAAATCAAGATCGCGTTGATGATATTACTTTGGAGATTGAATCGCATGCAAACCATTGTGAGTCGATACTTTGCAAAAGTGATAGTGAAGTTAGTGAATTGATTAAAGCAAGAGAAATAGACGTATTGTTTGATATGTCTGGGCATACCTCAGGCAATCGCTTAGGAGTATTTGCACTTAAACCTTGCCCGCTACAAATAACGTGGTTAGGGTATTTTGCATCCACGGGGGTAAAAGAAATCGACTATGTATTGATGTCGAAGCGCCAAGTCGAGCTGCATTCTCAAGCCTTTTTCACTGAGAAATTGCTGCTTCATAATGCATCGCAGTTTGTTTACAGCCCACCAGATTATAGCCCTGATATTAACTACAAAGAGAAAAATACTAACGACGAATGGGTATTTGGCTGTTTCAATAACATCGCTAAATTAAATGCATGTGTTATTGAAACATGGGCGACAATTCTTAAACGTGTAGCAAATAGTCGTTTAGTATTAAAGTGGAAATCGCTTCAAGACCTGAGTTGCCAACAGCATATTTTAAGTCAATTTGCACATTATGGTATTGCTGCGCGAAGAATAGAGTTTAGGGCTGCGAGCCCGCACAAAGAAATGTTGGCGCAATACAATGATATTGATATTGCGCTTGACCCTTTTCCGTTTTCTGGTGCACTTTCATCGTGCGAAGCTTTATGGATGGGGAAACCGGTAGTAAGTTTGTATGGCGAAAGACCTGTAAGTAGACAGACCTTTGCGATACTAAGCTTATTGGGTTTAAGCGATTTTTGTGCACAAAGCCCTGAGCAATACATTCAAGCTGTTCAATCAATTTGTGAAAACCGCAAGGGACCCTCAAATTTTCAAAGGTCGATTAGAGCTAGGATGTTAGCGTCAGAATTAATGCAGCCAAAAAGGCAAGCCAAGGCGATATTCGACATCTGCACTCGTCTTGCCTAAGTTTAACTATTCATTTTTTTGCTGTCGGCGCCAAAAGATTGCACCTAAGCCTGCAAAAAATATAGCCAATGAAGCAGGAGCACTAACATTGTTTGTTTGTACAACTCGTCCACTGAGATCAAATATAAACCGCTGTCCTATGCCACCAAAAGTGGCGAGTTGGTCAGTTTGAATAACGAGTTGAGCATCAATAAACTGCACTAGATTTGACACAAGCTGAATATTAAAAGTAGACGAAGCGAGTTCTGCAAGCACCTCCTCAGATACAAAACCACTTGTACTAAACAAGCTTGCGTCAGTACCTGTAAAACTTACATCTTTTAGAGTTAGCGCAGTTAATGGATTAAAACCACCTAAGTCATCACTAATGTTTGTAACGGTGAATGCAATGGTGCTGGTTTCACCTACATTTAGTTGGCCTAAATCAATGTTACCACTGTTGCCATAATTACTATCAAATTCTGGACCTACTGTTGTAGGGTCGAGTGCCGACAATAAGCCTGCTCTACAAGCGGGGGCTGCACCAAAAGAGACTGAATCGCTAGGGCAATCAGTAGGTGATTCAGCGCCTTTTACTGGTACATATGTTCCAGCCGGAGCTTCAATGGCCGCAGATTGCCCTGATTGGGCAACGAAACTTCCAACAGGAGCGAGCGTTGCAGCGGTTGCGCCTTCAACGTCTACAAAGCTGCCGGGAGATGCTTCTGTTGCGGCAGATTGTCCAGATTCAGCCACAAATTTGCCTACAGGGGCCAAGGTTGCAGCGGTTGCGCCTTCAGTATTTACAAAACTGCCCGCAGGAGCATCCGTTGCGGTAGATTGGCCCGATTCAGCGACAAATTTTCCTACTGGGGCTAAGTTTGCTGCCGTCGCGCCTTCAGTGCTTACAAAACTGCCCGCAGGTGCATCGGTTGGTGCAGATTGCCTAGATTCAGCCACGAATGTGCCTACGGGCGCTAGGGTAGCAGCCGTTGCGCCTTCAATGTTTACAAAGCTGCCAGGTGACGCATCAATTGCGGCAGATTGTCCTGATTCAGCGACAAATCTACCAACAGGAGCGAGTGTTGCAGCGGTTGCACCTTCGGTGTTTACAAAGCTGCCTGGTGGTGCATCTGTTGCTCTAG
This sequence comes from Glaciecola sp. G7-5, assembly GCF_055808975.1. Classification (NCBI taxonomy): domain Bacteria; kingdom Pseudomonadati; phylum Pseudomonadota; class Gammaproteobacteria; order Alteromonadales; family Alteromonadaceae; genus Glaciecola; species Glaciecola sp. G7-5. The sequence continues at coordinate 5,113,298 of NZ_CM147892.1, read as the reverse complement.
ATTGTCCCGACTCAGCGACAAATTTACCTATAGGGGCTAAGGTTGCTGCGGTTGCGCCTTCGGTGCTCACAAATCTGCCCGGAGGTGCATCGGTTGGTGCAGATTGCCTAGATTCAGCCACGAATGTGCCTACTGGCGCTAGGGTAGCACTTGTTGCGCCTTCAGTGCTCACAAATCTGCCCGGAGGTGCATCGGTTGCTGCAGATTGCCCAGATTCAGCCACGAATGTGCCTAAAGGAGCTAAGGTGGCGCTTGTTGCTCCAACAGAGCTCACAAAGGTACCGGCAGGTGCAGCTGTCGCCGCAGATTGTCCCGATTCAGCGACGAATCGGCCAACAGGTGCCAAGGTCGCCGATGTTGCCCCTAGAGTGTCAACAAAACTGCCTGGATCTGCTGGAAATGCTTCGGTAGCACCGGCGTCAGACACATAAAAGCCAAGTGGTGCTGGCTCACAATCAGCAAGTGCCGCTCCGGGTGGCCCAAAAGAGCCTGGTAAGCAGTCATTTTGTGCAAAAGCCGATGCGCTTGTAAGTGAAATCGCTATGCAAATGGCAAGAGACGATTTGGTAAATTTAGCGTTGGAATACTGCATGTTATTTCCTTTAATATATTTCCTAAACCCTGCAAAATCTTGCGTTGTGACGCCAATAATTAACGACTTTGAAAGTAATTTTGTGTATAACAATAATAGTTGTATAATTTTTATTCAAGAACTATTTTATGTCTACACCTACTCCTACACTTCCCCTTAACATCGGTGAAAATATTCAAGATACGCAAACATTACTCCAAGTTGCTGTTAAGGCTCATCAAAGTGGAGATTTGGCAACAGCACAACAATCTTATCGGCAAATTTTAAGTTCAGACCCAATGCATGTTTACGCTAACTATAATCTGGGAATGCTTTTTATCGAGCAGGGCTTACTCAAGTCTGGTTTACAGTTAATAGACAACATAAAAGCTTTTATTCTTAATCAGAAAGAACATGCCAAAACCTACCTAATTATCGGAACAAAGTTATTCGATAATAATCATTGGGAGGCAGCGAGGTTTTGGCTGCAGCAAGCTATTGTGTTTTATCCCGACGACCCACGCATAACGTTTATGCTTCAGCGAAGTAGCCCCCGTTTATACCTTAAGCCTGAAGTATATGACCCATTGTCTGAAAAAACCTTGCTCAGATATAGTCCCAGAGAAGCAGAAACCTATATATATACAATCGATATAGCAGGTACATGTAATTTGCGATGTCCTAGTTGCCCGGTAGGAAACACGCATCTTGGGGATCGCAGTATTGGGATGATGGACTATCAACTATTTAGTGACATATTAGACAAAATACAAAAAGAAAGTCCGTGTTTGAAACCGCAGATATGGTTATTCAATTGGGGCGAACCCTTATTACATCCAAGGCTTCCTATGTTTATTCAAAAAATAAAGGAACTAGGCTACAGCTCACACCTTTCAAGTAACCTCAATATAACTAGCGGAATAAGCGAACTGGTCAAAGCAAAACCTGATGAACTTAAAATTTCTTTATCAGGGTTTACCGATGCGACTTATTCAGTGACTCACGCTCGTGGTAACTTAAAGTTATTAAAAGCAAACATGTATTTACTTAAATATGAAATGGAAAAACAACGAAAAAATTTCAGAGTTTGGGTGGGGCAACATGTTTATAAGCATAACGTTAATGAAGTTGAGATGGTCAAAGAAATTTGTCAAGAATTAGAGTTTGAACACCACCCCATACAAGCTTTTTTCAGCCTATAGAAAAGCTAGTGCGCTTAATGCAAGGACAACGAGCAGAGCAAGACAAACAGGTGCTCGACATGCTACTAAAAGACCCACAAGAATATTTAACTAAGATTAAAGAACATCGGTCAGGCAATTATGATTGTGAGTTAAGGTTCAATCAAACGGTTATTAATTATGACGGTGAGGTAGCGTTGTGTTGCAGCACGTATGAAAAGCAGAACACTTTGGGTATTCAATTTTTAGATTACGATCATCAGCAGATAGAAGAAAAGAAATATACTCACGAATTTTGCAAAAGTTGTAAAAACTGCGGCTGCGATTACTCAAGCACCGAGCCTATGGATAAAGCTAGTCAAAGCTAAAGTAGCGCAAGTTGATTAGGCTTGGCAATGCACATGTGCGCGACGAACGTGTTTAACAATGTGCATGAAGCGGTCTAGAAGTTTTGCTTGCGGATAGGTTTGGTTCAGCATATCTACTGAATATAAAGTAATTGTTTGTGTTGCCTCATCTGATTGAATGATTAATTCTGTTTGAGCGCTCTGGTCAATATCCATAATGATGCGGGTGCGAAATACCTGTTGTTTAATTTCCTCAAGAATCGCAAGCCCTGATAAACTTTCAATGTACGGTCTCTCTACAATGCTGGTCCAATTATTATGTGCTTCGTTGAGTTGTACTTTTTCGTCATCATCAATATTGCACGACCCGTCAGCAAAAAGCGTTATTTGTTTGTTGTTTTCAAGCAAGGTTATTTTTTGAATGGCATTTGGGGTGCTCTGGGAATAAGCATTAGACGTCAGCAGCATGAGGATAAAAACACAAAAGAAGCTTGCCGTCCCAGACAGTCTTTGTGTAGTGCGATATGAGTATAGAATGTTGGTCAAAGTAAATCTTCTCGTGTAAGCATTGAGTTAGTATTACAAGCGAAATAACTAATATGTACAGCGGCGATAGGCAAAAAAATCCACCGAGGCTATATTTACTTTATCGACAAAAGACCCACAGCCCTGAGCAATTGCTAATAATCAACCATAAATATTAAAAATAACGCATTGGTGCGCCGTACTTTATGATGTTGGTACAAAGTTTAAGTAGCTATTCGTGGTTAAGCCTGTTTTAGCTCGGAAATAAAATTAGAAGGTACTCATATGAAAGAAGCTGTAATTGTCTCTACCGCACGTACGCCAATTGGTCGTGCATTTAAAGGGGCGTTTAATAATACTAAATCGCCTACTATGACCGCGCATGCAATCAAACATGCCGTTCAACGCGCGGGTGTGGAAGGGGATGAGATTGACGACGTCATTATTGGTTCGGTATTAAATGCAGGCAGCGCTGGGGGCAATATTGCTCGTCTAGCAAGTTTAGCTGCTGGTCTTCCCTATAGTGTTTCTGGCCAAACGATTGACCGTCAGTGCTCATCGGGTGTTATGGCTATTGCAACCGCAGCCAAACAAATCATGGTTGATGGTATGAAAATCGTGGTTGCCGGTGGGCAAGACAACATCACAGAAGTTCAGCAAAAGTATTTTGAGTGGGCAAGCCAAAGCGCCGACGAGAATGTAGTTAAGCATGCACCAAAAGCATACATGCCGATGTTATTGACCGCTGAACACGTTGCTAAAAAATATGCAATATCACGCGACGCTCAAGACGAATATGCGTATTCATCACAAATGCGCACAGCCGCAGCGCAAGAAGCTGGCCGTTTTGATCAAGAAATCGTGCCCATTTCAACGACAAAAGGTGTTTTTAACAAAGAAACCAAAGAAATAAGTTTTGAAGATGTCACCCTTAGTAAAGACGAAGGCAATCGTCCGTCAACGACATTAGCCAGCCTTCAAGGTTTAAACCCCGTGATAGATGGTGGTTGTATTACTGCAGGTAATGCGAGTCAATTGTCTGATGGTGCTTCAGCTTGTGTGGTTATGGACAGAGCGTTAGCTGAGCAAAGAAACCTTGATATATTGGGCACCTACCGCGGTATGATGGTAGCAGGCAACGAACCGGAAGAAATGGGCATTGGTCCAATTTATGCCATCCCTAAATTACTTAAAGTTCACGGTTTGAGTATCAATGACATAGGTTTGTGGGAGTTAAATGAAGCCTTCGCATGCCAAGCCCTGTATTGTCGTGACAAATTAGGCATTGATCCTGATATTTATAATGTAAATGGCGGTGCTATTTCAATTGGTCATCCTTATGGAATGACAGGCGCGCGTACAGTGGCGCACGCATTGATTGAGGGTAAACGCCGTGGCGTCAAGTACGTTGTGGCGACTATGTGTGTTGGTGGCGGCATGGGGGCAGCAGGTTTATTTGAAATCAACAACTAAATGTTTACACTTCAAACACATAGAATTATGACTTATGTGATCAAATTATAAACAAATAGGGGGCGCAAAGCCCCTTATTGTTGACAACTACCTATTGACTGATACATTACGATACAAAGACACGATACAAAGACACGATACAAGTTTTAGGAAAAGTGAAGCTTGTTAACCTGCAGTAACGTGATGCCCTTTCTTAAAATCATGCATCACGCTTTTTGCAACTATCATGGATGTGCATTTTTATAAGGTTTTTTAATGAAAACATCTGTGAACAACCCTAGCTTGCTGGGCGCAATGTGCGTTTCACCTAAGCAGGATAATCGCAGTGATTTGCCTCATCCCAACAATAAAATAGACATGCAGCCAAGCGTTAAACAAGAACAAATAAGTGCTTCTGTGAATGAGCCTCAAGACAAGCACCTAGCTGCAGCAAAACAGTTAGAGATGTTAGCACTGGCCGTTAACTCAAACAGTGCATTTTTGTATCAATTGAACAACCAAAGCACGAGCTACTTTGGTGACAATACTTATCTAACTGCACAGCATTTTGCAGAATTTACTCAAGCTTTAGTTGAGTATCCGTCAACCTTAAAAGTACTAAATGCCAAATCGCTTAGTATCCCATTGCCAGCGAAAACGCACATCTTAGCGATGCTGTTAACCCAAAATAATGGTGACGCCTTAGCTATTATAGGTACACCCGTGATAGCCAACCCTTCAGTTAAGTTGCCCCAAAACCAGCGCAAGCTTGCTGCACTAATAATGCAGAATATAGAGGGTGAATTAAGGCAGCAACAGCAAGCGTCTACATTGCATGCGATACATTCTCAGCATGTACAGATATCGGCTTTAAATCAAGACTATATCTGTATTAAAGACAGTGCGCACAAGATGGTTTACGCTAATCCAGCAATGCTTAATACCTTTCCAACTAAGGTCCGCAATAATCTACTCGGCAAGACCAGTGCCCATTATTATAATCCTGAAACCTGCGCTCAAATTATAGATTCAGATTTAAGCGCTTTGTCTACCGGTTTTTTCAAGGGCAATGAGAAACTGACGTTAGCGAACGGCGAAGAAAAGATACTACTTACCACCAAAAAATCCTTTATTGGCGTGGATGGGAAGAAGTATTTGATGTCGGTATCTCGCGATGTTACTGAAAAAGAGGTTTTAATTAACGATTTAAAACGCTCTAACAGCGACTTAGACAATTTTGCTTACGTTGCATCACACGATTTACGTTCTCCTTTAAATGTTATTAAAAGACTAGTTACTTGGGTAAAAGAAGACTGTGACAGTGTTTTGCCAAGTGAAAGCAAAGAAGATCTTGTGATTGTACTAAGTCGTGTTGAACGAATGGAAAAGTTACTTGCTGATTTGCTAAGTTACTCTCGCATTGGTAGAGACTACCAACAGGCCGTTGAGATTAATCTGCACGACTTTATGGTTGAACTTCTGTCCCTCATAGACCTGCCCATGGGCTTTGCACTCAAATGTGATTCGGTAAATATTAAGGTACCAGAAATTGCCTTTAACGTGGTCATGCTTAACTTAGTGTCTAATGCAATAAAGCATCACGATTCTGGCAATGCCAAAATAGAGGTTAAGGCAAAAGTGAACGAAAGTGGCTGCGTCATAAGCGTATTAGACAATGGGCCTGGCATCGAACAAAAAAACCGTGAGCGAATATTTAAATTATTTGAAACCCTCAGGCCTCGAGACGAAGTAGAAGGCAGTGGCATGGGCTTAAGTGTCGTCAAGAAGATTGTGGAACATTATGGTGGTAATATTAAGGTAGAAGCAAATCTACCCCGTGGGACTAAGTTTATTGTTACTTGGCCTCAACACAATATTGCGCGTGCGGTTTTGGATAACTTGAATGATTAACAGTGACAAACTAATTTTTCAATGCAAAGAGACGTATCTATGGAAATGAAAAGAAGGTTGCATATTTTATTGGTTGACGATGATTTGGCTGACCGGCGAATTATCCGACGGATGCTAGCCCACAATGCTGCCGATGTGAAAATCGTAGAAGCGGTCTCGGTCGAAGAAGGCTTAGGTATTCTGCAAAGCCAAAGTTTTGATGCTATTTTGCTTGATTATAAACTGCCAGGTGCCAATGGTATCGAAATGGTACAAGAACTTAGATCTCGACCTGATTTAGGCAGTATAGCGATAATCATGATGAGTACGTCTGAGAATGAAGCTCTGGCTGTTCAGTGTATCGAATCTGGTGCGCAAGACTTTATTGAAAAAACCGAGTTACAACGTCTTAACTTACATCGCGCCATTGTACATGCGCATAAACGTTTTGAGTTAGAGCATCAACTTCATCAAAATTACTTAAATGTTAAGCATCTTGCGGAAAAAGACCCCCTAACGGGTTTATCAAATCGCCATCATTTCAATCAAATGATGGATATGTTGATCATTCCCGGTGGGCGCTCAAAAGTCGATATAGCGTTGTTGGTGATGGATCTAGATAACTTTAAATACATCAATGACACCCTAGGACACGACGCGGGAGACCGCTTATTGATTGAGTTTGCTACTCGAGTCAAAAAGCTATTGCGTCGGCACGAAAGCTTCGCACGCTTAGGGGGAGACGAATTTGCGATTATTCTAAACGGAATAAAATCGACCCAACAAGTACGTTTAGTCGCAAAGCGCATACACGAAGCACTGCAAGTACCCATGAAATTAGGCAGTGCAGAGGTAGAATGCCGAGCCAGTATTGGTGCCGCAATTTATCCTCTGCAAGCTAGCGAAAAAGAAACCCTCATTAAATATGCTGATATTGCCATGTACAAAGCCAAAGGAGATGGTAAAGGGGTGATGCGCTTATATGATCAAAGCATGAGCGCAGACCATAAGCGATTATTCGATATTCAAGCGGGCTTGAAAAAGCATATTTTAGCGCATAGTTTTAACATTCATTTTCAGCCAGTGATCGATTTAAATAGCAATCAAAATATCGGTTTTGAAGCGCTTATTCGCTGGCCCCATGAAGATCAAATGGATATTAACCAGCAGTATGTCCCCGACGAATTTATTCCTATCGCTGAAAAAAACGCAGATATCCATGCGATTGGACATTGGGTAATTGATAAAGCTATTGCCCAGATCTCAATTTGGCAGAAGACTCATGCTAAAGAAGGTTTTATTGCCATAAATATCAGCCCTGTACAGCTACAAAATCATTCCGTAACCGAATATATTATTAACCGAGCTGAAGCTTACTCGGTGAATCCATGCAATATCGTATTAGAAATTACAGAGACCGCATTATTTGAGCAGCAAAGTGCAATTAAGCAATCAATTGAAGCGCTTTCCGATTATGGTTTTGTTATTTCTCTTGATGATTTTGGCGTCGGTTATTCATCTATTTCACACTTGATAGATTTTCCCATTAGTGTTGTAAAATTAGATAAATCTTTATTTACTGTTGAGCACAGTGAAGAGAAAAGAAAAGCGGTATTTGAAGCCTTGGCTGAAATGCTTAAGCGTTTAAAAATGACCGTGGTTGCGGAAGGGATAGAAACTCAAGCTCACTTAGACATGTGTAAGTCTTTAAAAATTGACCACGGGCAAGGCTTCTTTTTAGGCCGCCCTGCGACGGCCGAAAGTATTGATGCTGAATTTAATCTTGTCGAAAGTTAGGCTTGCGAGAACGAATTAATTTCATTGACTACTATATTGCTAAGCACTGCAATACCATAGTAGCACCTTGCAAAGTAAAGAGAGTGATTTATCAGAAACGCAGAATTAGAAAGTGCGCTTAGTCGCTTTTTTAAGGGCCAAGCATTTCGTAAAAAAGAGACCGTGCAAAGCCTATGGAGTGGCTATGGAGAGATTGCTCGGTATACACAAGACAATTGTGATGAAGCAAAAAGTGCGCTGATTAGCTGCATTGCCAAAGTGGTAACTTTGCAACAAATTGAACATCCAAGGGGCTGGAACACAGAGGCTTCGCATCAACGTAAGCTGTCATCCTATCTAAACGAACAAGCCTTCTATCGCCACTTTGCCCAATTTACAAACGATACTTGTGTAGTGCCCGACTTGTATGCAACGAGTCAGGGCAGTCACAATATGTGGATGCTGTTACAAGATTTAGACGCGGCGGGATTTAGTCTAAGAAGTCTTGGTGCCGATGAAAACCTGGTCTGTCTAGGCATTTCTTGGTTAGCTAATTTTCATGCATGCTTTATGCAAGACAAGCATTGTGCAAGCTCGTTTGAACGACCTCCCTGGCAGCATGACAGCGATAAAATATGGCCAATTGGTACCTACTGGCACTTAGGAACACGTCGTCAAGAGTGGGATGCGATGCCCGATTCGAAACTAAAACGCTGTGCCAGGTTAGTCGATGCACGTTTAAATCAAGCTAGATTTCAAACCCTAGTACACGGCGATGCGAAAATTGCGAATTTTTGTATTCATGTTGATAAAAATCAGTTGGCGGCAGTGGACTTTCAGTACGTCGGTTTTGGTAGTGGAATGAAAGATTTGGTTTACTTCTTAGGTAGTTGTATTGGTGAACATGATTTGCAACATAACGCTGAGCGCTACTTAGATATGTATATCGACGCGTTAAAAAATGCCTTATCAAAACAAACAAGTTATGATAAAAGTTTAGCGCTAAATGAAATTGAGCAAGAATGCCGCGACCTATATTGTTTTGCTTGGGCTGATTTTGAACGCTTTTTAGTTGGTTGGTCTCCTGGACACAAAAAGCTGAATCAGTATTCTGCCCAACAAAGCTCTAAAGCCTTGGCACTTATTGCTTAAATGTATTTTGCTAGTCTCAACGTTACTCTGTGCATGTAAGCTTGCCATTCGGGAGCAAGAGAAGGCTCTTGAAAGGCCTTTGTCGCCAAGGTCATTTTTGCTACAGGGTCTTTTGTTGGCAAAGCAAGTTGGCGCAATTCCCAAATGTCCTTAACAGAAATAGCTGAATCTTCGCGGTGTTGCAAAAGGATGTCGTCTCCAACATGTATGTCGCCTTCCTCCAGTACGCTGTAATACCACCCAGTGATGGCGTATTTTGCCACGCATAAGTCCATTTTGGGAACGCCATAACGATGATTTATTTTTGCGCAGGGTGCTCGCGGCGATACTACTTTAACTAAGGCACTCCCTATCTGATACTGATCTCCAATAAACACGTTACTTTCATGCATATGAGGCGCACTAATATTTTCACCAATTGTACCGGGTAATAGGCTTTGTGATGCTTGCGGAAAATGCTCACTTAATATGGCGTAACTTTGCTGAGCAAATTGATGAAGCGCCATATAAGGGCCCCCGTGGAGTTTTTTATTGCCTTGCTCGTCTTCAATGGCACCATCATACTTTATTTGCAGCCTTGAATGGGGCTGTTTAATGATGCCACTAGGAGACTGCCTAGGACCAAATGCTTGGGGCTTACCCGCATACAAATTTTCTACTTGCGATAGGCTTTTCATCTGGCTACACCGTCCTTTTTATACTAATTATCTATGGTAAAGTGAAAAATCGTTGTGGGCAAAACATTATTTTTTAATTGCATGTAAACCTTTGCATTTTATTTAACGACTTATATTAGGAAGCCAATGGATAATGAATAAATATGGAATCAAAATTGAAGCTAGTTGACCCGCCAAGCGAACAAGAGCTGACTTTGAGTCAGTTGATTGCTCGGGCGCAAGCTCAAGACAAACAAGCCTTTCAAGCTTTGTACCATATGCACCTTACTAAAGTGTATGGTCTGTGCTGCCGCCTATGCAGCGATAAGTCACAAGCAGAAGACGCCACACAAGAAGTGTTTATTCAGCTTTGGCAAAAAATAGGTAATTTTAAAGGGGATAGTCAGTTTTCAACTTGGCTACACAGCGTCGCTTCAAATGTGACTATCTCATACATTCGTAAACAAAAAGGCTGGTGGCAAAACATGTTGAACATCGAAAGTTCGACAACATACGAACAACAGAGCGATGAGAGTATTTGTCATTCGGATTTAGAAAAGTGGATTGCTAAATTACCTGAAAGAGCAAGATGGGTATTTGTGCTGCACGCAATTGAAGGCTACCGGCACGACCAAATCGCCGACATGCTAGGCATGGCCGTAGGCACTAGTAAGGCACAATTTCATCGGGCAAAAGGTTTAATTGAGGAGTGGATGGATGAGTAAGCATAACAAACCATCTATAGAAGAGCAGATAGCGGCGCTTGATAAGCACAAAACCCCAAGCCGAGACCTGTGGACGGGGATTGAATATGGTATTTCAAATAATCAACACATGACGCAAGCAAAGCCCAGATCTAACCCAAAAGCTAAGCCGTTTTTGGCGATTGCGGCAAGCTTAGTAGTGGCGGTATTGCTTGCTTTTTTAGCTTTGAAAGTGGGCGAATAGAATCAGGTGAAGCCTTGGTCGCGCAATTGGCAAAGCAACATAGCGCGCAAAAAGATTCCTTACTGACTAGTTTAGCTGGACAGCCTACAACGACACAAAACTGGCAGGAGCAGCTTGATGAACTCGATGAAGCCGCCGCTGCTATTAAAAAGGCGCTCGAAAACGAACCTAACAACGCTGCACTGCTAAAGATGCTACAGCGCGTATACGAACAACAAATTGCGCTAATTGAGCGCGTTCATGCACCTGCATGGCAACAAATTTAAGAGAGGTTAGTACATGTATTCCCTATTTATGAGTAAGTTAGTGACAAAAATATTTGTGGTCTTTTGTGCTTTTTCATTCCTTGCCAATGTTCCGGCCTTTGCCAATGAAAAAGTGAATAAAATCCTTGAGGTAAGCAGTGACAGCCTTGTTGAAATAAAGCATGTATCGGGTCAAGTCAAAATCATCGGTTGGGACAACAATCAAATAAAAGTGGAAGGGGAGTTAGGCGAAAAAACCAAAGAGTTCAGATTTGAACGCGATGGAAAATCAGTCATTATTGAGATTGAAGTTGAAAAGCGAAAAGACGGTTGGGGCTGGGGGAATGATAGTGACAATGGTGATGATTTGCTTATACATGTCCCAAAAAACAGTCGCGTAGACTACCACTCTCCTAATGCTGATATGTCGATTGAAAACATTTTTGGCGGCAGTGATATCGATATGATTAATGGTGATTTAAACGCCACTCAGCTAACTGGCAGAATTCGCCTAAAGACCGTCAATGGTGATATCAGGGGCAGGCAATTAGCCGGCGAATTAATCCTTGATGCAGTTAATGGGGACATTCGCGCTGAACATGTGAAAGGTGATGAAGTGAGTGTCAACACCGTAAACGGTGATATTAACGTTACATCGTCGGCCAAAGAAGTGCGAGCTGAAACGGTAAATGGAGATATCGAATTTATTTTAGGTGATGTTATTGAAGTGAAAACCAATACCGTAAATGGCAATATAGATATGGAAATGAACCTTGTTGATGGCGGCACTGTGAAAGGCAGTTCAGTAAGTGGAGGGATAAAACTAGCCTTCCAAGAGGGGATTCAAGCTAAGTTTGACCTTGAGGCCCACGCCGGTGGTAATATTAGAAATCGCATCACTAATCAAAAGGCAAGTAAAGCCAAGTATGGGCCTCGCAAATGGTTAGAGTTTTCTACCGGAGAGCCAAGTGCCTGGGTAGATGTCAGCACGGTAAACGGGCGTATTGAAGTAAGCAGCAGAGACTAGGCCGGCTCTTCACCGACGCCGTTCTTGCGTAGGCTTAAACGGGTTGTGGGAACGCTAATTCAGCTTGGATAGGGAAATGGTCCGAAAACACGCGAGTTTCGGGGGTTTTTAGAATTTTGGCGCTGTTCACAAGCTGGTGTGGTTGACACCAAAATTTGTCTAATTTGAATAAGGGGAGTTTATTCGGAAAGGTTGCTCCTAGTGACACTGCCCGTAGCTTTTTGTTGATAGCGCGCAAAGAGCGAGGGAAAAACTGCCATTCATTAAAATCACCAGCAACTAAAAAAGGGGTATTATCAGCCGCCATTAACTCATCCACCACAGCTTCTAATTGCACAAACTGTGCACAGCGTTCATATTGCTTGAGTCCCTTGTGGGTATTCAAAATGCGCAAGGTATGCCCATCTATATCGAACAGTACATCTTGAATATTACGCGGTTGGCGAGTTTTTACGCTAATATCTACGGAACGCTTTGAGCTATGTTTGAAGCGCGATAGTATCGCATTACCGTACCAACCTGTTTCGGTAAAAACGGCGGGTGAAGCGATGAAGTCTGTAAAATAATCTGCTTTAAGTTTCGCTATTTGTGCAGCTTTATCCAAAGTAGGATCGCGCAGATCCATTTCCTGTAAACAGACGATATCGGCTTTTTGCTTTGCTAAAAATTCACCTATACGACCATAATCAAAGACATTATCGATGCCCACTCCGCTATGAATATTGTATGAAATCACTCGCAATGACATTTGCAATGGTCCTCTATGACTGTTCTTGCATCGTGTCAGCAGAAGACTTATCTACCTTGTCTAATTTGGCAGTATCACTGTCTTCCTGGATATAATTGACTAAGCGTTGTGAGCCGTAGGCAAGTAAAATCCATCCCAGCAAACCCGCAATGAGAAAGGCAATATGCTTAGGTGCTGGATCGCGAAGAATATCGCTGATTGAACCGCCCACCAAGGCTTTGACTATCATCATAGGAAGCATGCCGATAAAGGTTCCGGCCAAAAAGTGCATAAGCTTAATAGATGATATACCAGCCACTAAGTTCACTAGGCTAAAAGGGGCAATGGGAATATTCCGCAAAACCGCAACACCAAAAATACCGTTTTGCGCAAACTTTTTGTCAATCTTGTTTATTCTCGGTCCAGCGAGATCACGCAAGCCTTTGTCACCCATTAACTTACCAATTAGAAATAGTAGCGCGGTACTCATCATTACACCGACCATGCCGTAGACCACACCCCATACCGCACCAAACACCATTGCTACCGCGAGCGACAGCACCGTGACTGGGAAGAAAAGTAAACCCGCGACAACATAAATCGCACTGACCACAAAAATAGCCCACGGGCTGTCACGCATAGACGATAGCATTGCTTGCAAATTTTCTTTACTCATCCAGTCAACGTGTTGGCTTAATAAATAGCCGCCTCCCACCAGCAAGGCTATAACGAATAAAGTGGCGCTTATCACAAGGCCTTTCTTACTCGGATTGGGTAAATACAAACGTTTTGTGCCGCCAAGGGGTATAGATGGCAAAATGGGCTCCTGAGGGTCGCCGAAAGGCGTAACCAGTTGTTGTAAACTTTGATCGGTAAATATTTCGTCATCAGCCTCATGCAAGCAGTAGGCATATTTGTCTTTGCAGCGGGTAAGTTTGTTAAACGTATCGTCGCTATCAATTGCTTCTTGAACTTCGTCAACTGACCAACCGGCATGTTCACTGATCAGATCGTTTCTAAACCATGCAATTTGCTTTTCATGCGCCTCGGTTGAGGCGGCAAAGACTAAGTCGCATTCGGTATCTAGGGACATAGAGCGGTTAGTTAAATTGGATGAGCCAATCACAAAATGTGTGTTGTCGATAACCGTTACTTTGGCATGAACACGCTTTTGACCGGCTAGACCATCTTTGTTTGTTGAGCCCGAATAGGCTATGAGTACTCGCCCATCGTCAATGCCATTTTCTAGTATTTTCTTAAAGTCGATTCGACCTGCCCAATAGGCTTCTGTTTCAACTGCTCCTTCAGGTTTGTAAGAACTTACTAACAGCACGCGTAATTTGGGGCAAGCCTTCAGTCGTTTATTGATGGCTTCAGCAATTTCGCCCCTATTAGCAAATTGGTTTTCAATATAGATAAACTCATTTGCTTGAGCAATTAACCCAAGCAACATTTTTCTGACTTCTTGGGCAGGCTCAGCCTTATCCATAAACGGAATCGTTTGCGCGACGCCACAGTCTATGTTTTCGAAAATAGGCTCTACGCTTTTTGGCCAAGTAGGCGGCAATGTATCACTACTTTGTTGCGAAGTTGACTCGCTTATCTGTAGGGGCTTGTCTACTAAACGGTTCCAGCGCCATCGCACGAGTTCTGAAAGCTTAACAACAATCGGACCACTGACCGCGACTTGAACATCGTGAAATGGACCATAACTTCCGTCACCGTCGTCTCTTTCTGGCTGCTCTATTTTATGTTCTCGGGTGTCCCAGCGATGCACCGCTACATCCATACCGCCAGAGAAGGCGAGTTCATCATCTATAATCACTATCTTTTGATGCTGACTGCCACCCATGGGAATACTGCCGTCGAGTACAGTATGTACATTGTCAGGGGTTTTCTCATCCCATACTTCTTTTGCCCAAACTTCACGCATGCCAAAAAACGCTAGTGAAGAATCCCAGCGTAGTAAGTACACTTGTAAATCAGGGTTTTCCTTGGCTTTTAAAGCAATCAGTTCGCTTATCACTGAAGGCAAGTTCGAGTTTTGTTCTTCCTCACCTCTAAGCAAGCGGATCCGGCTGTCTATATCCCAGCCTACAATAAAAATTGTGCGCTTCGCATTGGCTATCGCTTCGTGTAAGGCTCGGTAATAATTTGCACAGTCGACGACTGGCGCTGCGAAACGCGCTGTGCTTTTGCTTGTATGATTGTCTGAATGCTTAAATATGTCGGTTGGCGCTGTCATTGGGTAAATAATTCCTGCTTACTCAGTAATAATTTCATTGTTACATTCTCTTAAAAGTGCTGAAGACCAGTAAAATTAGGGTTTCCGCATATACAGAAAATGTTTGTTACTAGTAAAGAGCAAAAATGATGCCTAAGCGCACATAGCCATTGCGGTATTGAATGAACAAGGCGTCCTTTTATCTACATGGCAAAAAGCGACCACATAGCAAAAAGCGGCGACAACACTCAACCCCAATCTTAAAAAAAACTGAGTTTAAGCGTAGTCGCCGCTTTAACGTATGTTGGTCTTATGTATGTAGCTCGACCAGATTACCGTTTAGTGCTTGCTGAGGAAGTCATCTACTTCACGCTCGGCTTCATCTTTTGACTTGCCGTACTTTTCTTGAACTTTACCGATAAGTTCGGTTCGGTTACCTTCCATTTTGTCTAATTCATCATCAGTTAACTCGCCCCATTTCTGTTGCGCTTTACCTTTGAGCTGTTTCCAATTACCTTCAATGCGATCATTATTCATCATATTCTCCTTAGTTATTGTCAAATTGTATAAGCACTTAACGTGAAGCAAGAAGCTTTCCAGAATTTATTGACAACAATCGATGGTAAATATGTTTATAAAACAGTGGGTTAGCGATGAGGGTTGCAATAACTTTTATGACTGAAATGATGCCTGTGAAAAAGCTTCAGGGTTATCCGTAAATATTACGGGGTTTAATTAGTTAAGTAGCAAACGCATACTTGTTCTAGCTAGGCCTCTAATGGTTGGCGAATAATCGTAGCTTTTCTCTCAATTTAAATGAATTTAGCCTTTTTTTGATCGGTTTAGGCGTCGATTTTGCAATCGACTAGATTTTCAATGGCAGGCTTTTTTAGGCAAAACAGACAAGACAAATTAGATTGCTTAGCGCATAATAATAGCCCGTTTTTTACTGTTAAGGATTTTCGTGGCGCAGGCACCAAATCAATCCACAGCTAATCGCTCAAAAGACAATACTCTAGATGACGATATTGCTAGACTAAATACTCCTCCTCATTCCTTAGAGGCTGAACAGGCCGTGTTAGGCAGTATTATTCAGTCGATTGATGCATGGGATAAAGTCGCCGAAATCCTTATTCAAGAAGATTTTTATAATCGTTCTCATCGCGTTATATATACAGCGATAACTCGACTAATTTCAAAAAGTAGTGCGGCTGACCCTATTACCTTAAAAGCAGAGCTCGAACTGCATGATGAGCTCGATGAGGTTGGGGGTTTTAGCTATTTAGTTAACTTGGCACGAAACACGCCTAGCTCTTCAAATATTACCGCTTATGCGAATATTGTTCGTGAAAGAGCCGTGGTCCGAGAATTAATAGGCGCTGCCAATGAGATTGCCGATGCTAGCTTTAATCCTGAGGGCAGAGACAGCAAAGAGTTACTCGATTTAGCTGAAACCAAAGTCTTTGAAATAGCCGAAAAGCGCACCGCTGCAAATGAAGGCCCAATTAGTGTTTTTACAGCGTTGCAAAAAACCGTCGGCAGAATCGAGATTTTAGCAAAGCAGAAGAAGGCGGTAACTGGTGTATCCACCGGTTATACTGACCTTGATAAAAAGACCAGTGGTTTGCAACCTTCTGATTTAATCATCGTGGCTGCGCGACCTTCAATGGGTAAGTGCATAGTATCGGGTTCAAGCCTTGTTCACCCTGAATCAGGCGTACTAATGACCATAGACGAAATGGTTAAGCACAAAATTGGTGCGGTAAATGCGTTAACGAACGACTTTTTAATACGCCCTGCCTTTGCTACAAAATTTGTGGATGACGGCATTAAACCGGTATTTGAAGTGACTACTGAATTAGGGCGAAGCATTCAAACAACCTTAAGCCATCCCTTTCTTACTGGAGATGGCTGGCAAGCGCTAGCGAATATTACTGAGGGTGAGTACATCGCGGTTCCGCGTGAGCTTCCTGTTTTTGGCAATCATAAATTAGGTGAAACGGGCATAAATGAGAGTGTCGAACGCGCACTTGAAGTTGAGAATAGCCAGTGCATCGAAGCTGATATCTTTACGCTTGAAAAAGCGCCGCTAGGGCTTTTCATTGCGCAGTTATTTGTCCGTTGTGGAGATGTCAATAAAGACGCACGGGCATTAGTTTTTACAACTAGCAAGGCAAGGCTTGCCCAACAATATCAACATTTATTGCTTAGGTTTGGCGTGATTGCTAGCTATCGCTCCCTAGCTAATGACCATCATGAAGTGGGCATTGCACAACTAAGTAGCATTAATCTGTTTGTCGCAAGCTTTGGATATTGTGGTAAACAAGACGACATAAACCATATTTTGACTGAGCTGGCTGCGCAAAACGACCTTCCTGAACAACTGCCTAAAAGTGTTATTGGCTATATTGAGAAATTAAAAGAAAAGCATGATTGGGAAGCGGTGCTGAAAAGCGCTAAGTTAGCGCAATCCCAGCTTGCAGAAAGCCATCTAAACGCTTTAGAGCGAGGAGAGTTAAGCCGGGACGATGCAGCTTTTTTTGCGACTGTATTTAACGATAGCTATTTGCAAGCATTAGGATCATCTGAAGTATATTGGGATAAAATAGTGAGTATTCGCGCTCAAGGTAATAAGCAAGTTTATGACCTTAGTGTGCCGGATTTGCATAATTTTATCGCCCAAGATATATGCGTTCATAATACGACCTTTGCGATGAACTTAGTTGAGAATGCCTTGTTGCTTGAAGAAAAACCAGTGCTTGTATTCAGTTTAGAAATGCCTTCTGAACAAATTATGATGAGGATGCTTGCGTCCTTAAGCCGAGTTGATCAAACCGCCATTCGAACCGCCCGCCTAAATGATGATGATTGGGGTAAAATCCAGTCAAGCATGGTGATGCTCAAAGAAAAAGATAACTTATTTATAGATGACTCTTCGGGTCTTACACCAATGGAAGTGCGCACCCGGGCACGCAAGTTAGCGCGCGATAAGGGCGGTATTTCGTTGATTATGATTGATTATCTTCAATTAATGCGAGTGCCGAGTTTATCTGACAACAGGACTCTTGAGATATCTGAAATTTCAAGGTCACTTAAGGCCTTAGCGAAAGAGCTGCAATGTCCTGTGGTTGCACTTTCTCAGCTTAATCGGGGCCTCGAGCAACGTGCTGACAAACGTCCAATCAACTCTGATTTGCGTGAGTCAGGCGCAATTGAGCAAGATGCCGATCTGATAATGTTTATCTATCGTGATGAAGTCTATAACGAGAATAGTGATATTAAAGGCGTTGCAGAAATCATCATTGGTAAGCAAAGAAACGGCCCCATCGGTACCACGCGGCTTACTTTCCAAGGGCAATTTTCTCGCTTCGACAATTACGTTGGGCCTGCTTATGACGAAGAGTAAATTGCGCTCCTATTAATGAAGTGCTGTCTTTTCCTATAGCAGGATAAACGCGAATACCTTTCAATTAGATAAAACGTGAACGTCTCAGCGACACCGCTTCGCTCTGATTTCGGGGTTTTCTTGATTTATTTAGATAAAAAAAGCGCCAAACATATTCTGTTTGGCGCTTTTTATTTATGGGCTAGGTGTAACTAGGCATTGTTTGCTGCCGTAAGTTACAAGTAGCTTAGTGTTACTATCGAGTTGCTTTCGTCTCAACTAAAGCGCTAACTTTAACTTCAATACGACGGTTAACACGATGTGCTTCGGCCGTATTATCAGTATTCTTCAATCTTGACTCACCGTAGCCGATTGCTTGTAAACGAGCAGGATCTACATCGTAGTCATTGATCAATAAAGTACGCACTGACTTGGCACGTTTTTCAGACAGCATTTGGTTGTAGTTTGCGTCACCTACAGCTGATGAATGGCCTTCAATCACAGCTTGCGTATTAGGGTAGCGTTTCATAAATGCAACAAACTCTTGAAGACGAGCAGAGTCTGGGTTGGTGATAACGCTGCTATTATTAGCAAACAACATATCTAAAGACACTGAAACTTCTTTTTTCTCAAATACACTGCAGCCAGTCGCATCTACTTTGTCGCTCATTGGAGTGCCTAAACACTTATCCTTGCTGTCTAATACGCCGTCGTTATCGGTGTCTAAGTTAACTGCACAGCCTTTAGCATTTACTTTTACGCCAGCAGCCGTGTTAGGACAACTGTCGTTCGCATCAAGTACGCCGTCGTTGTCAGCATCTTTAATAGCACAACCGCGTGCATCAACTTTGCTGCCTGCAGGCGTCATTGGGCATTGGTCTTGTGCGTTTAATACGCCATCACCATCCATATCGATGTTACAACCCGTTGCGTCAACTTGCTGACCAACAGGAGATGAGGGGCAACGGTCAACCGCATCATAAACGCCATCACCGTCAGAGTCAGGGTTTGAAATTGTTTTAGGAGCACCAAAGATATAGGCTAGGCCTAATTTTGCGCTAAATTCATTATGGCCTTGGCCAAAGTCATGGTAAGCAGCAGCTTCAGTGATAATGCGGATATTGTCAGAAACTTCCCAATGTTTACCTACACCAACATTCGCCATTCTGTAGCTTTCGCTAATCAATGATTGCTCACGCAAGCCGGTAAATAAATAAGCAGCATCATTTTCTAAGAAATACATGACGTCTGCGCCCATTTGTGTACCGTCATCATCTAGCGCTTGAGGGTTACCAGAGTCGTGCCCAATAAGAACGCGGCCTAATTCAAAGCGTAGTGCCCATGTAGGGTCGAAGCGGAAACCAACTTCTGCACCAAAGCCCTTGCCATCAGTTAACCCACCGACTGGCTCGTTTTTAGTGCCATCTGCGTTGTAGTATTGAGCGAAACCGCCTACCCAGGTTTCATAAGGTGGAGCTTCTTGTGCTTGAACGGTGGTAGCTGCAGCCGTTAGGGCAGCCGCTACACATAATGCGATTTTTTTCATAAGGTAAGTCCTTTATTCGATATTTTCGTTGTTATAAACATGGTTATTTTATTGCGCCGCAACATTATACTAGTTTACGAAGCAAATTTCTAAGTATGCATTCCCCGTATCACTGGTAAATGCAAGGATAATTCTAGGGCCGTCTACTTTGTGGGTAATTTTGTGATCGTTTCCTGACACAATTACAGGAGTGGCCATTTCAAATATATAGCTTTGTTCGGCAAGTGCATTTTTTGCACCTGCACATATCATATTGGTCATTTCTCCTACCATATCGCGGACTTCATCGGTAATTTCATCGCATTGCTCGCCTAACATGTTATGCATAATGGTTGCGGCTAAGGCTTTGTCAAAGGTAATTGCCATCGACCCTTTCACTTGCGGACCAATCATACCAATGATTCCGGATACTTCACCAACGGCGATATTGGAGGTTTTTTTTCTGGTTTTTGCGCGCTTAATTCAATTTGTGCCATTGTACTTAATACGTTTTTTAAAGACACAATAAACGGATTAATAAACTCTACATTCACTTAACTGCTTCCTGCTGCATGGCATGTATCACAATATCCATGTGCTTCGATAGTTTGTCGGATAATATGAAAACCATTTTGCTCAGCTTGCGATTCTAACTTTTCTTTTACGCTTTCAGAGCTTATTTCTTGCACGTCACCACAGCGGTCGCAAATTAAAAATTGCACCGGATGAGAACAACCAAAATGATGGCATGCTTTAAAGGTATTGGTTGATTCAACCTTGTGCACTAGGCCAAGCTCTAAAAAAAAGTCGAGTGCACGATATACGGTTGGTGGTTTAGCCGACTCTTCGACCAGTTTTAGCTTATCAAGAATATCATATGCACCAATAGACGCGTCTTCTTGCAAGAGAATTTCGTACACACGCCCACGTAAGGGAGTAAACCGAGCGCCTTTGTCTTCACAAAAACTACGTGCTTTATTAAACAATAGTTGTTTCGTTTTATTAAGGGCGATAGTCACGCGTTATCCTTGCTTTGATTACTATTTAGCATAAGCCGCAGCTTATAAACTCAGCGCATTATTTAGTGTTAACATTAAATAACGGCGCTATTATAGTAAGTATATCATTGAGTGCACCATGAACAAGCAACATTACACCAAAAGTATGCAATAAACTTTAAGAGAAGGGGAGCTTTGCTGTATGATTTTGCAAAAAGTAGGGTTAAGCCTGAGAAATCGTCTTAACAGCATAGATAATCAAAACCAAGGTTGACAGTAATTGAAAAATAAATCGCGTTTATTCTTTGTGTTTATCAATCAAAAAGTACTACTCAAGCGCTTAGAACCGGCCAATGAGAGAGGTGTTGGTAGTGCTCACTCACTCAGTGAATTTATGGGTTTTCCAACTGAGCTTGCTGAATATGAAGAATTAAAGCAGTCCTTGGTGATGACCAGTCAATATGGTGAGCATTGGTTGCTAGATATCCATCATATTGAATTTGAGCACGAAGACTTTGCCCTTTTTACACTCAGAGAGTTGCTTGAAGGCTTACCTCGTGAAGACTTCCAATATGTTGCTCAAGCATGGCAGTATGCATTGTTTTTAAGAACGCACCGCTACTGTGGTCGTTGCGGAGAAGCGATGCGCAAAGTCACTTGGGAAATGGCAATGCATTGTGATAAATGCAGTCATCGCGTTTATCCACGTGTGTCGCCTTGTATTATTGTTGCAATACATAACGGTTCACAAATATTACTCGCCCAAGGCCCCAGGCAAGTTAAAGTTGGGTATTATTCAACCCTAGCTGGCTTTGTCGAAAGTGCTGAAAGTTTAGAACAAGCGGTTCACCGAGAAGTGATGGAAGAAGTGGGTGTTAGGGTTAAAAATGTTGAGTACTTTGACAGCCAGCCTTGGCCTTTCCCGCATTCGTTAATGGTTGGCTATATTGCTGAGTATGCGGGCGGAGATATTAAAGTAGATGGCAGAGAAATACATGATGCGCAATGGTTTGATGTCGATAATTTGCCGATTACGCCACCAAAAGTATCTATTGCTGGACACCTGATAGAAGAAACCCTGCGCAGAATCAAGAAAAACGAAATAACTTAGCGTATGATGTAGCGCAAAATTTGAAGGCGCAGTGCAAACATTGTTCTATTGTGAATATACTTCGCATGAGCCTTTGCACCTAGCTAAGTTCAAACTAACAAGTTTAAACCCTTAATACTAGTAATCTCGAGATTGTAATTACCTTATGACAGAACTCAAAAACGATAGATATATACGTGCACTTTTAAAGCAACCGGTAGATACCACGCCTGTATGGATGATGCGTCAAGCGGGTAGATATTTACCAGAGTACAAGGCGATCCGCAGCGAAGCGGGTGATTTCATGGCCCTTTGTACAAACCCCGAACTTGCTTGTGAAGTGACCTTGCAACCCCTTCGTCGTTTTCCCTTAGACGCGGCAATTCTGTTTTCTGATATTTTAACTATTCCTGATGCGATGGGGCTTGGTTTATACTTCGAAGCAGGTGAAGGACCTAAGTTCACGAAGACTATCACCTGTATGGATGATGTTAAAAAATTACCGAATCCTGATCCTGAAATAGAGCTTAAATATGTAATGGATGCGGTTCGTACTATTCGTAAGAATCTAGAAGGGAGCGTACCGTTAATTGGATTTTCAGGCAGCCCTTGGACCTTGGCGACCTACATGGTTGAAGGCGGCTCAAGTAAAGCTTTTACCAAAATTAAAAAAATGGCTTTCGCTGATCCTCAAGCCTTGCATTTACTCCTAGATAAATTGGCAGACTCGGTGATTAGTTACTTGAACGCGCAAATTGCAGCCGGTGCCCAATCCGTGATGGTTTTTGACACTTGGGGCGGCGTACTTAGTCCACGAGATTACAAACTCTTTTCATTGCAGTATATGGAGAAAATTGTTGCTGGGCTTACACGTGAGTATGATGGCAAAAAAATTCCCGTAACCTTGTTTACCAAAAATGGTGGCATGTGGTTAGAGTCAATTGCTGCTACAGGCTGCGATGCGCTTGGTCTAGATTGGACCATCGATATCGCCGATGCGAAAGCTCGTGTTGGTGATAAAGTAGCCTTACAAGGTAATATGGACCCATCAATTCTTTATGCAGGCAAAGAAAGGATTGAGCAAGAAGTTCAAGACATTTTGGCTGGGTTTGGCCAAGGTGATGGTCATGTATTTAATTTGGGCCATGGTATTCATTTAGATGTTCCACCAGAAAATGCAGGCTTTTTTGTTGACGCGGTACATAAATACAGTAAGCAATACCACAAGTAATATTATTAAATCGAGCAGCCGCGTTGTTTTAAGGAAAGGTTTTCAATAAGCAACAAGGTTGGACCTAATAAAGGAGGCCAGATGCGCAAATCTGTTTTTAAAAATATAGCGATTTTATGTTCATTCGTATTGCTTAGCTCCTGCAGTAGCATAAATAAAGACTGGCGCACGGCCTCTAGAGAACCGGCGGGTATTGCCGCTAACCCTGCAGTTGCTAAACAAGCTATAATTGAAGTATACGCCGCCGATGCATTTAGTTGGCGAGGTTGGTTTGCTGTGCATACATGGATTGCCATTAAGCCTGCTAATGCAGCTAAGTACACCGTACATGAAGTAGTAGGATGGCGCGTAAAAGATGGTAAGCCAGCGTTGAGGTCGTTTACGACTGACACTCCAGATAGATATTGGTATGGGTCAAAACCTGAACGCATCTTATTTATAGAGCGCGATAAAGCCGCGCGTTTGATTCCATTGGTTAACAAAGCGATTTCAGAATACCCCTATGCTAACCAGTACACTCTTTTTCCTGGGCCTAATAGTAATACCTTCCCAGCTTGGATAGGCGTTCAAGTCCCAGAATTAGAATTACAGATGCCTTTTGATGCAATTGGTAGTGGCTACGCTGATTAGGCTAGCCCGTAAGCGCATGTCCTAACATACCTAATGCAAAGCCTAAAACTGCCCCAAAAGAAGGCAACCAATGCCGCTGAAGTTGTGCTTCGGGTGCTACATCTTTAAATACTAAATACAAAATTCCGCCGGCACAAAAGGTCATTAAGGTACCCAAGCTAGGATTTTGTACATCAAAAATATAATAGCCAAATAGGGCGTATATAGGCCCGCTCAATGCCAACAGCGCCATAATAAGGAGTATATGTTTTTTAATTGCGCTAGTGTTAGATTCAGAACTCACTTCTTTATAAGCGCTAAAGCCTTCTGGTAAATTTTGAGCTGCAATAATGATTGCCATAAATATTGCTTTTTTGAAGTCATGTAAAATCATCGCGCCAAGCGCAATAGCTTCAGGCACAAAATCAAGCATAAGCGCAATAATCTGAGAGGTAGGGCTATTGTGGAGTGCTAAAAACTTATCAACGAACAAGAAAGTAATGCCGCCCAGAATAAATGACACTATCGCGAAGGAAGGTGACTGCAGTGCCATACCGTCAGGTACGAGTACAAAACAGATTGCAGAAACTAGTGCGCCACCGCCAAAAGAAGTGATAGAGTGTTGAGCTACAGGACCAAGCCACCTTGGCTTTTTGTCAGAAAGTAAACCGATGAGTGCACCTACAAATGCTGCAAAACCGGCGAATAATGCAAGTAGTATGGTAGTTAGTAACATGGGTTTGTATCAATGTAGTTAAGCGTTGATATTAGTATTAATGCAAGCTTAGTAGCATGCTAAATGATAATCTCGATGCCAAGTAAAATACGCTTTGTTGACACTTTTCTCAACCGCTTTCGCGCAAAAGTCCTCATGTATTTATAATAAAAACAAGGTAGTACTTAAAAGTAAAGGTATAAGTATCGATGACACCCGCTGTTGATGTAGCCAAAAAACATAAAATAAAGTTTGAAATTCATCAGTATAGCCATGATGCGAAAGCAAGTGCCTATGGTGAGGAAGCCGCTGATAAGTTGGGGCTTGATCCACAGTGTGTGTTTAAAACCTTGGTTGTCAGTAACCCTGACGGTACAATGGCGGTTGCTATCGTCCCTGTTACTATGCAATTGAACATGAAGCGCGTCGCTAAAGCTCTGGCTTGGAAGAAGGCGTCTATGGCTGATAAAACAGCAGTAAGTCGTACTACAGGTTACGTATTAGGTGGCGTAAGTCCGCTTGGCCAGAAAAAGCGATTGCTGACAGTGATAGATGCAAGCGCGCAAAATTCTGAAACTATCTTTGTTAGTGCAGGTAAACGCGGCCTGGAAATTGAATTGAGTGCAGAAGATTTAGTATCGCTAACACGTGCTAGCTTCGCCGATATCGGCGAAGCGTAGGCAAGGCAAACTACTTTATTGCATGCGCTATATATTGTTTAATCTCGCTTAAATTACATTGGTTCTGGAAAATGGGTGATAGATACTTTGGTTTTTGTAAAAGCCCTTTTTCAATGAGTTTGGTGATTTGCGGTAAATAATCGATTGATGTTTTACCCGCGAACAATGCCGTAAACTCTGCCTCTGTTTCGTAGGCATTTAACATCTTATGAAAACCCTGTAGATATAAATAGTCTTTAACAAAGCCGCCACCTCTATATATCCGCGCACACACAGCAAAAGCAATATCGTTGCTAGCACCATATTCTTCTTTTAAGAGTAAAAAACTCTTTCTAAAGCTTTTTCTTTTATCATTGACTGAACAGCAACGACTCTTAAGGCCAATATTTTTAAGCGTTTGATCGTTAAATTATCGGATAAGTACTCACTTAAAATAGCCAAACCTTCTTGTGTCATCGTATTTAGTGGATTGCCTATTTCTAAGATCCTTAAAGGTTGTTGGCGTGCGTTTAGGGTAGTGATTAAATGTACGCCAATTTCATGATGGGCCAAGGCATGGGTATCACTTGTAGAGAGTTTTGCCTTTTTATTTAATTTAATCGATGTGCCCGATACCAGCGCATTGGCCAACATGTTTTCTTCAATTTTTAAGCTATGGGGTAGTTCATTTGTTTGTGCAAAACCAACTAAGATGTCTTTTATTTCTTCAAAATCCAGAAGTTCTTCATTTTCTTCATCAAGGTTGCCCGGCAAATGTAATATAAATTTCGCGTTGGCGATGTCTTTTTGGGTAGGCTCACCAAAGTAGCGCAAAGAATCGTAGATGAAGTCGTTAGTACCAATGGAATTAAATTGGTCGACTTTATCGACATAACTATTAATTGTGTCGAAATAGATTTCAGCTAAGTCTTCGTCTTTTACACTTTCAAGAGGAAGCGTAAATAACTTTCTTTTGGTTGCAAACACATCAAGCTTATTTCCTACATATGTAAACTCGGGCTCGACCGAATAATGACTGTCTAAAAAGCTTTGCTTTTGTTGATTGAAGTTATTTGGGTTGACGGCACTTAAGATATTAATTGTTTTTGTGATGTCGTAAAAAGCATTATCAAAATCTATCAGATCTTGCGATATGACAGCGCTGTTTGCAGGTGAATCAGTCACGTTGTGTCCTTTTTTGTAATTGCTTGCGTTGTTATTTGGCAGCTTAGCGCTATGTTACGTAATTGCTTGCTCTTCGGATACATCCGATTTGCTTTTAAAACGCTGAAATAACCAGCCTATACCGACTAAACTCAAACCCAAACCAATGAAGGAAATTGCACGATAAAGACCTTCTAAGCTCGACAGGTCGACCAAGAATGCTTTTAGTACAACAAGGGCTAAAATGCTAAAGCCAACATTAAGTAGCTTAGCTAAATTACGACTCTGTGCGAAGACAATCATCGCTATTGCGATAAGTAACCAAACGATGGAATAAACGTACAGCTCCTGTTGACCAATATCGTATTCTAAAAGCGAAAGTGTTGGGTGATAGGCACCCCGTATTATTCCATTGATATAGAGCGCAGTAAAAAAGCCGAGCAATATCCATAAAGGTTTGCGCAGGTTTTGTGATACCAAACGATAAAACAACATCGTTGCAATTAGTATCGCGGGTACTGCCCACAAAGGGATTAACCAGTTAATAAAGAGACTTTGCCCGGTTTGTTGGCTTTCAATAAAGGGATTTTGAAAAACGCTTAGCCGGGTGTGGATGAAGGCCACGCCACAGCCTAATAAAATGCTGTAAATAACATAAAGCCTTGGTCTGTCGCTAAACTGGCGCCGCCATAAATAGACAGCGCATAAAATTAACCAATTCATGCTTAACAAAATTGATTGTTGATAGTCCAAATCAAATAAATCAGGATAGCGCCCGGTCATGATAAAGCTTGTTTCGGTAGTAATAAAAAGGGCAATTACATGCAACATTGCGCCTTCAAACCATAACTTAAGGGCAGCATTATTTTGAAACTTATTCGCCAGCCAAAATAGCACTAGCACTAAGGGATAAATCACAATCGACCAATGTAGGCCAAAGATTTTTTCATGCATATAATGAGCAAGCCAAGGAGCCGCCGTGAGGCGCAGTAAGACAAGTCCAACGGTTATTTTATATAACCAGTTTGGCAAGCTAATACGATACTTTTGACTTAAAAAGGCCATAAGGGTTATTTGCGCAACGATGGCTAACGACAGTGTTGCTGCAGATAACAACATGGTAAACGTGAGTGTTAATGCGCCGTTTGCCAGCATCAAATAGCTCATCTTAACTAAAGCTGTTGTCGTTTTAGTACTGAGGAAGGCGAAAAAAGTGGCAAGCAGTATCAATTCAAGCGACCAAACAGGATATAAAAAACCCTCAGCTTGATGAGCAGACAACGCGTATGCTAAGCCCATCATGAATAAAGGAGCTGTGACTAAAAGTAACAGATAACTTGGTCTTTGTTTGAGGTGGTATAGGGCGAATAGGCAATACGCTGCAAAGCCAAACGCACTTACTTGCGCTAATAAATACGCCTGAGTAAAAGGAAAAAGGTTGTCGGTATAATCATAAACTGCGGGTATCTTTAAGAAGACCAGCACACATAGCCCTAAGGAAATAAATGGCCATGAATCAAACGCACTATGTCTAAATGGGGCTACTAGCAATAAAACACTCAGCAACGCCAACATAATAACAATATTGATATGATAGCTTTGACCAAGATACAAAAGAATTAAGGCGAGCACTGGCAACGCGATTCCAAGCTGTTCTTTTCTTGGCATTAACAAAGCTTTTAATCCCAATGCTTGATGCCTTGTTTGATTGAGTTTTACGCCCAAAATTGGCGCTAGAACAAATAAGTAAATAGACAATATGCAATACGAGAATATGACCCATTGGTAATCCATTGCACCTATGCCAATACTAATAAACAACCATCCAAAATGCCCTAGCAGTGAGAGCCACCAAAGCCATGCTTGTTTTACAAAAGCATGCACCCACAAAGACGAAATGGACACAAAACTAACATACACTAGCAAGGCAAATATATTGTTTGAACCCGTTGAGACAAGTGCCGGCACAATATATGCGCCCACAACACCTACCAAGGCTAAAATAGGTCCATATCGTAATGACAGCCATGTTGCGGTAGTTGCAATAAGCGCTAAAACAATAAACGCTAGCATTGGTGACAAGAAGGCATAAAAATCGAAAGCCACCAGCGCCATTGCAAAACAGGTAATAACTCCGCCGCTAGCTAGTGCAGCGCTGATAGTGCTTGAATTGATGCGAAACCTTTTGGGGTTTCTGTAGAGATACTCCCCTAGCACGACCAGCATTACGCCAAAACATGCGCCTATACTCAGCCGCAAACTTGGTGGGAAAAGGCCCGCTTCAATACTATATTTCGCGAGAAAGACGCCACCAAAGGCTAAAACTATAGCGCCCAGCCACAGTAAACCATTGCCCATTAAAAATTTTTCAAGTGAAAAGGTCGCCTTCTCTTTGCTCTTTATAGTCGAGGAAGAAGATGGCATTGATTCAATAGGCTTGCTTGAGGTTGATGAGAATAGGGCTGGAAAATTCTGCGTCGACTTGGTCTGTATTTTCTGGCTCTTCGTTAGGTGTTTTGATAATTTCGGGCGAAGCTATTGTCGCCTCTGAATCCTGTTTCTGATCGCCCAGTTTAGTTTGTATGTCATTAGCCGGTGGGGCGGGGCTTTTCGCTTGATTAGTAGCCAGTTGCTTTTTTAAGCCCTCAACAATATCGATTAATCGGACAATTTGTGTTCTTTGTTGGACAACGGTTTCTGAGACTTTGCTGAGTTCTGTCTTAATCGTATTGATTTTAGAGTGATTCGCGAACGATAAAATACTAGCGACCACCAATATGCCAATAAGTACTATGCCAATCAATAATAAGGCTTCCATGTCTACTCCTTTGTGCACCTTTAGTGACTTTTTTAGCACAAACTACAGTAAATCGTGTTTTAATGCATCTACTATATTGATAAGCAAAAAACATGCTGACAGACTCCCGTTGAAGTTGTGGTATCGAGACATTTATGCACCCTAGAAACATTCACAATAAGGGCTACGATTTTACAAAGTTAATAAAGGCGTTACCTGAACTCGCTAACTTTACACAAGCAAATCCAAAGGGACGCCTTACTATCGACTTTGCTAACCCTCGTGCTGTAAAGTTGCTCAATCGCGCATTGCTCAAGCATCATTATCAGATTGATTTTTGGGATATCCCTGAAGGTAATTTGTGTCCGCCTATCCCTGGCAGAGTCGACTATATCCACGCAATAGCAGATTTAATAAAGCCCAACGACAATAGAAAACGAGCAGTCAAAGGGCTCGATATTGGCACTGGTGCAAATATTATCTATCCTATTCTAGGTCATCAGATTTACGGATGGCAATTTGTTGCGACAGACATTAGCGAAGTCGCTGTGCGCTCAGCTAGGCACATTCAAGCAGCGAATAAGGTGCTTGCGAAGACTATTGATATCCGGCATCAAGCGCAAAATAATCATATTTTTAAAGGCGTGGTAAATAAAGACGAGCGTTTTACCTTTAGCATGTGCAATCCACCTTTTCATGCTAGCGAAACGGCGGCAACGGCGGGCTCTGTGCAAAAGAATATTAATTTACAAAAACATCAACGCAAGCGCCACGCGCAGTTTGCTCCTGACCTGAAAAAAGCGCAAAAGACTGATAAGCAAAAGCTTAATTTTGCAGGCCAAAGCAATGAGTTATGGTGTAAAGGCGGTGAAGTGGGTTTTATTCAACGTATGATAAACGAGAGCATCGAGTATCAAAGTCAAATAAAGTGGTTTACGTCCTTAGTATCTAAAAAAGAGAGCCTAAAGGCGATTGAAAAAGCAATCACCTTGACCAACGTGGCTGATTACAAGGTTGTCAATATGCAGCAAGGTAGCAAACAAAGTCGCTTTGTTGCTTGGTGCTTTCACTAGTGATTAGCGGTAAACTTACACAGCTAAGCTTTAATCTGTCAGATAAAGCCTTTTCGCAAAACATAAGTCAGGAGTTTTAGAAATTCATGCAACTCGTAAAAATCGACAAAGCCCGTTATCGTCGCCACTTAAATAGAATCATTGTGGCTTGCATTGTTGCTCTAGCCGCCGGTAGCTTGGGTGTTTCGCAATTGTTAATCGCATTATTTCCTGATGAGAGTGGCAGTCATTTTCATTGGAATATTACAGGGGTGGTTATAACGAGTATCACATTGGCCTATTTTTTGAACAAGTATCGTGCACATGATTTTATGACTGAAGTCACTTACGTGTGGGAGCTAAAGCAAGCGCTAAATAAAATAAATCGTAAGATGACAAAACTCAAAGCAGCGAGTGAGAAAGGCAATATAAACGCCATGATTGCTATCCAATACAGCTTTTCGGGTTCGCGTTTGTTATGGGAATTAGATGATAATAGTATCGTCATGGATGAGTTGGTAGTGCAACAGGCAGAGCTTGATAGCCTGGCGGCAAAATACAATGTTGAGCTTAATCCTAATGACTACGATCCACGCAACTTGCAGGAATTTTAACGCTTATCCCGCTGATACAGCTTGCTACATTGGTTTTAATATTTTGCAAATACGCTTTAGTTTTTTAAACGACTTCTTGGGCTTTTTGGAGCAATTTCGCGAAAGCATTTTCGTCTATAGGTCTTGACATAAAATAACCTTGATATTTATTCACCTTCATGGCTTTTAATATGTCTAAATGCGCCTGCGTTTCTACTCCTTCTGCGGTCACTGACAAGCCTAAGCTTGCTGCCATAGAAGTGATCGCTGCACATAAGTTGCGTGACGCACTATTGAATTCAATATCCTTAATAAAACTTCGGTCAATCTTTATAGAGCTAAAATCGGTTTTCGTTAAGTAGCTTAAGCTTGAATAACCAACGCCAAAATCATCTATCGCTGTTTGTACACCGTATTGTGCAAATTGACGAATATTACTTTGCACCAAATCCAAGTCATCGGCAAAGACTCGTTCAGTTAGTTCTAATATTATCGACTTACCATTTAGCTCATATCTAGACAATACGCGCGCTAAATTAGCGACCATATCGTCACTGTTTATTTGCCTGTAGGACACGTTGACCGACATGACCAAATGCTCAAAGCCCATTGTGTGCCATTTCTTAAGGACCTTGCATGATTCTTCAAGCACCCACAATCCAATTGGCACGATAAGGCCATTTTCTTCGCTGATGGGAATGAATTCATCAGGTGATACGCGGCCTAGTTCATCATGTTTCCATCTAACTAAAGCCTCAGCACCACAAATCCTATCGTCAATATCGTAAAGAGGCTGAAACAGTAAGGTCAACTCTTCGCGTTCAATGGCGTAGTTGAGTTCACTTCCCAACTTTATCTGCCGTTTCATATTGTCGTCGTGTTGCACCGAATAGAATTCAAAACCGCCGCGGCCCAACGATTTAGCTTTGTACATCGCTAAATCTGCTTTGCGGATAAGGTCACTTGCTTCTTGTCCGTCTTGTGGATATAAGGAAATACCGGCACTAGAGCCAACGAAGTACTCTTGGTTTTCGTGGCTTATTAGGTCTGAAATAGTGGATTGCAGTTTTCGAACCAAATCAACGACTTGATTTGGGCTTTGGATATTGTTCAGCAGTAAGACAAACTCATCGCCGCCAAAACGGGAAACTACATCACTTCTGCGGATATTTTCCTGTAATCTATTGGCCACTTCCACTAGCACGATATCGCCGGCAGAATGTCCTTGTACGTCATTTACATTTTTAAATTTGTCTAAGTCGAAGAAAATCACTGCGAACTCGAAATCGTAGCGTTTAGCGTTTGTGATCATGTCTTCTAACTGTTCTAAAATGGATAAGCGGTTAGGCAGTTTAGTGAGGTGGTCATAGTGGGCTAAGTACGACAGTTCCGACTCGTGATTTTTGCGCGAAGTGATATCTTCAAGAGTGATTAAAATATGTACCTTGCCGTTTTCATCGGCAATGTTTAACGCAGTATATTCGACCCACAAAGAATTTCCGGCGTTGGTGGTAATCTTGGTTTCAAGTAAGGACCTTTCGCCATCCATCGCATGCTGAGTAGGCATATTGAGAATTTCTAAACCCGAGTGGCACAATTGGTCAATAGGGGTATTTAATAAGCTGTTTTTGGCAAAACCAAATGTCGCGTGGGCTTTGTCATTGGCGCGTATAATTCGACCCTCTGCATTGACCAATAATACGCTTTGCGCTTTAGAATTAAAAACACCAAGAAAAAGATTACTTTCAAATGAGGCTAAGTCGAGAGCTTTGCTGACATGGCTGATTTTCTCATTCAAGGTAAAATAATAAATCATCATGATGAGAGTAAATACGGTTAATGCCATAAGGCGGGTAAACAAGGTATAATTCATGCTGTCTTGATACACCATGGGGGCATCGACAGGATAAACTGAATAGTAAACCGTGCCAGCAAAACAAAGAAAATAGAAAAACAATTGGCCACGCCACCCCATAGTCCCGCCTGCTAATATAGGGAAGATAAATATCCACGCAAAATGTGGTGTATCAATACCGCCGGCAAAGGTAATATTTACCATATGAATAGCAAGCATACAGAACAATAAAATCCCTGCACTAAGTGAGGAGTTTTGTGTTTTGTATAACAAAAATAAATTGGCAACAATGATACTCACGCCAATTGCTTGAGTTATCACCACCCATGTTTCAATAACATGATAAGAATCTTTAAAGGTAAGCCCAAGGACAATGATGTAAATAATGCTGGTGATATTGACGATCGATAAAAACGATGAGTCACGTGTTTTTATAAAAAAGTTCGCGATAACATTCGGATTATCATTGTTAATAGCACTTTTCAGCATTTAAGGTAGCGCCTTTCTGAAAATTGAAGTTGATGAACGTGGCGGAAATACAGTTGTTTGATAGCCTAGTGAATGCGTATTTACCGCTATCTTGAGGGTATCGGCCAAGGCCCTTAAATTTTTAGCTAAATTTCGACTTTAGGCTCTTTATTTATAGGGCTTAAATCAAGCTTAGTAAGCGAATTACATTAGCGCCATAAATTATTGAATTAAAGTTGACATAAATACTTGCTTGGCTCGGTATATGCTATACTCCGTCGCCTAAATATTTCACTATATAAGCAAACATACATGAGTTTTTCCGCTTTAGGGCTTTCAAATGAGTTAGTTCAGGCTGTTACAGACAAGGGATATACAACTCCCACGCCAATACAAGAACAAGCAATTCCCGCTGTTCTTTCTGGTAAAGATGTAATGGCAGCAGCACAAACTGGTACGGGTAAAACCGCCGCATTTACCTTACCTTTAATTCAACGATTTTCAACAAACTATAAACCGGCACGCGCGAATCACATAAAAGCGTTGGTACTGACACCAACACGCGAACTTGCTGCCCAAGTAGCCGCCAATATAGAGGAATACAAAGTCAATACACCGATAAAATCTGCGGTTGTGTTTGGTGGCGTATCGATTAACCCACAAATGAAAAGCCTACGCCGAGGCTGCGATATTTTGGTTGCCACACCTGGAAGGTTGCTTGATTTATTTCAGCAAAATGCTGTCAAGTTTAGTGATGTGTCGGTATTAGTGTTAGATGAAGCTGACCGCATGCTCGATATGGGTTTTATACATGACATCAAACGTATCTTAAAACTGCTTCCTCAGAAGCGCCAAAACTTATTGTTTTCGGCAACTTTTTCAGATGATATTAGATCACTAGCAAGCCGTCTAGTGAATGACCCTGTCGAAATTTCAGTGACGCCCAATAATGCGGCGGCACCTAGTGTTGAGCATTCAATCGTATTTTTAGAAAAAGCGAATAAAAGTAAGCTTTTAACACATTTAATTGACGCCAATGGTTGGCAACAAGCGCTCGTATTTACGCGCACCAAACATGGCGCCAATAGACTAACGAAACAATTGTGTAGTCGAGATATTTCTGCTGCTGCTATTCATGGCAATAAAAGCCAAGGTGCGCGCACTAAAGCACTTGCCTCGTTTAAAAATGGCGAACTCAGAGTCTTGGTTGCGACAGATATCGCGGCACGTGGTATTGATATTCAGCAACTGCCAAATGTTGTTAACTACGATTTACCCAACGTAGCTGAAGACTACGTACATAGAATCGGTCGCACAGGACGCGCCGGCTCCGTAGGCCAAGCGGTGTCTTTTGTCACGCTTGAGGACATTAAACAACTTCAAGACATCCAAAATTTGATTCAGCAAGTTATTCCGGTCATCGAAGTGAAGGGCTTATCGTCCAAACATGCTTTGCCTGATATAAAACTTAAAGCACCGAAAGCGAAAAAACCAAAGAAACAGAAGTTTTAGACAAGTACTATGAGTAGTGTTAATAAAGGTGAATAGAATTCACAAGTTAACACTATACTTTGGAATTTCACTATCATTGCTTATTAATGTAAGTCCTTCAGTTTGGGCTTGCATTAGGCGTCGCGGGGCAAACCCTTCTCTATAATGCGTATCAGGCGTGCGTGTTGGCGCGTACTCATCGCCGCGGTGCTGTCTTTTTGGTTGGCAAGTTGCTCAGCTAATGCCCATTGAAAGTGTTCTTTAAGAACGACAGAACTCGTTTTATTTTGCGCGTCTTCGAGGCATGCCACTATTTTCTTATCAAAACTTGCGTTGCCCATCGCAATAGAAAGGTTTCGTTGCCAGCTCTCATAGCCTATGCGGCGAATAGGTGAGCCTTGGGTTTTTTCAAGAAATTCACTTTCGGTGAGAGTAAACAAACTTACTAGTGTCGCTCCCTGTAAAAAGGCTTTAGCGAAAAAATCCTTCTCTTGCGTTACTTCTGCATATCGATTCCATGGGCAAACTAATTGGCAATCATCACAACCGTATATACGGTTACCCATGGCTTTTCGATACTCAAGAGGAATGCTGCCTTTGTGCTCTATCGTTAAATAAGAAATACAACGTCGCGCGTCCAATTGGTATGGGGCGAGTATCGCTTGGGTTGGGCAAATACTAATACAGGCGGTGCAGCTAGCACACTTTTCTTCTACCTTTTGGTCAAGGGGCAGAGGAATATTAACGAATAGTTCACCTAGGAAGAACCACGACCCAGCTTCTTCGTTAAGCGTTAGTGTATGCTTTCCGGTCCAGCCTAAGCCGGCTTTCTCTGCTATGGCGTGTTCGAGTACCGGCGCGGAGTCTACAAATGGGCGGTAATCTAGTTGCTCGCAATGTTGCTTTATTTTTTCGCCCAATTGTTTAAGTCTTGCGCGCATTACTTTGTGGTAGTCCCTACCAAGGGCATATCGGCTAATGTAGGCCTGTTTATCATTTTTTAGGTTGTTAGCAAACTGCGCGTCAGGAGGTAAATAATCCATTCTCACGCTTATTATGCGACAGGTGTTTGGATGGAGTTTTTCAGGGGCTAAGCGCTTGTCTACGTTGCGTTCTAGGTAATCCATGTTGCCATGGAATTGATTTTCCAAGTATCTTTGTAATACCGCTTTGTGTTGACTAAGGTCAATATCAGACACGCCAACTTGCTGAAAGCCTAGCGCCTTGCCCCAAGCCTTGATATGGTTAGCTAATACCACGTAATCGATTGCTAGGTTTTGTGTGCTAGTAGTTGTTTTAGTTGAATCTATCGAGGACATGCATCTATGTTACAAAAAAACTTGCAATAAGTCTAACACAGAAATTATATCGTGCTGATCAAATAAGAATGCATGAAAAGGCCGCTGCTGAATCGGTGGGCATTGACTTGTTTAGTTTAATGCAGCGCGCTGGTGCTTGTGTATATCAGCAATCGGTCACCTTATTTCCCAATGTTGAAAATTACTTAGTCGTGGTTGGTATAGGGCACAATGCCGGTGATGGCTATGTCGCAGCACTTACCGCATACAATGCCGGCAAAAATGTTACTTTGTGCGCGGTCGAACCTAGCCGGGCAGTCGAAGGGGACGTTGCACGCGCCCAGCAAAATTGGCTAGATGCCGGTGGTGAAGTTGAAGAGTTTAGTCAATCTTTGGTGGACAAAGCCGATTTGATTATTGACGGCCTTTTAGGCACGGGGATCAATGGCTTCATTAGAAATGAGTTTGCCGAAGTTATCTCAATTATTAACCAAAGTGACAAACCTGTTGTTAGTATCGATGTCCCAAGTGGACTTGATGCCAATACTGGCGCTTCCTTAGGGGAAAGTATTCAAGCTACCGCAACGGTGACCTTCATTGGCATCAAACTGGGTTTGACCACGGGTGCCGGTAAGCAGGCATGCGGTATTTTAGTATTTGAAGACCTTGGCATTGGTAAGGAGTTCTCTGATATTGCGAGGAGCGATGCTAGCGCCCTTGATTTGAAGCACTTTAAAGGCTTAGCTAAACGAGAGGTACATAGCCATAAAGGCACGTACGGTCGCTTGCTTTGCATTGGTGGCAACCAAGGCATGTCGGGGGCGATTCGTTTAAGCTCTGAGGCTGCACTTCGCACGGGTACTGGCTTAGTAAAAGTGTACGCTCACGAAAGCTCTATTTTACAAATTTGTGGCGGTCGGCCTGAACTTATGGTGTTTAGCAAGGGTCTTAGTGAAGCCTTAAAATGGGCTACGTGCATTGTTATCGGCCCGGGTTTAGGACAAGACGAGTGGAGCAAAAGTACCTTCGATGAGGTGATGGACTATTGTCAACACAACCCAAAACCCATCGTTATTGATGCTGACGCCTTAAATTTAAATGCCGTAAATACGAGCTTTGTGACGTTAACAGATTGTGTAATAACGCCCCATGTCGGTGAGGCCGCGCGCTTGTTAAACGTGTCTATCGAAGAAATTGAGGCGAATCGCTTTAATTATGCAAGGCAGTGTTCTCAGCGCTACGATGCAACTTGCGTGCTCAAAGGCGCTGGCAGTATTGTCGATAATCAAAGTCATTCGTGGGTTTGTCGACATGGCAATCCTGGCATGGCGACAGCGGGAATGGGGGATGTATTGGCAGGTATTTTGGGGTCTCTATTGTCGCAAGGGCTTAGTACCGACATGGCGTGTCAATACGGTGTCTCGATTCATGCGAAAGCAGGTGATATAGTAGCGCAAAAATTTGGTCAACGTGGTCTTTTGGCGAGTGATTTATTTGATACCGTGAGACTGCTAATAAATGAATAAAGATGAAAATAAGTAAGTATTGTAATAGTGAGGCCGATACACAAGCCGCCGCGAGTGGGTTGGGAGAGGTGTTTCTTCAATCAGGTTTTACAGGTTCATGTACCTTTTTACGCGGTGAATTGGGCGCTGGCAAAACCACGTTTAGCCGCTTTTTGCTGCATAGCCTTGGGTATAGCGGTAATGTAAAGAGCCCAACGTATACCTTAGTTGAGCCCTATGAAATTGGTAAAAACACGCTTTATCATTTTGACTTATACCGCGTAGCCGACCCTGAAGAGCTGGAGTTTATGGGGATACGAGATTATTTCTCAAACACCAGTGCTTGTTTAATTGAGTGGCCAGAACGCGGACAAGGTTTATTACCCGAGCCTGATTTAATTATCGATATTAGCTATCATCAAGAGGGTCGTATGCTCGGTTTTGAAGGTCTATCACCATTTGGTATTTTGTGTATTGAGGCGTTGAGGAAAATCGAGAAGTGACTAACAGAAGTAAAGTACGCAGACTAGTGCGTGGTTTTAATAACACTTTTTCTATGTGCTTAACATTGGCGATTACTATATTTTTCGTTAGTAATTCTCAGTACGCAAACGCTAAGCAAGCGACGATTCAAAGTGTCAGATTCTCTGAAACTCGCGATTTATCGCGTGTTGTCATCGAGTTAGATGCTGAAACTAAATTTACCTATTTTACTTTGGCTTCGCCAAACAGAATTGTCGTTGACTTGATGGATGTACGCCAAGATTTTGATTTTGGCTCTGTGAATTTTTCAAGTTCAAAGGTAACTAAGCTTAGATACAGTAGTCCAAAGAGTCCTAACGACAGTCGCATCGTTATTGAGACAAACAAGAAGCTAACACCTCGACCCTTTTCATTAGCACCCTTTGACAACGGGAGTTCTTCTTCGGGCCATCGAATTGTGATTGAAATGCATGACCCAAGTCCTGCTGATGAACCCGCTGTTATCGTCCCAACGGTTAAACCTAAAGCACCGGGTACTGTTAATGTCAATATACCTAAGCGCGACAAAGATATTATTATTGTGGTAGATGCGGGGCATGGTGGAGTGGATCCAGGTTCTATAGGTCCTGCGGGCACTTATGAAAAAAATATTACATTGAGTATTTCTAAAATGCTGGCCAATCGAATTAATGCAGAGCCTGGCCTGCGCGCAGTATTAACGCGAGAAAGCGACTACTACATATCGCCAAACGATCGCCCTAAGATTGCCGTGCGTGAAAAAGCGGATTTGATGGTTTCGATACACGCTGATGCATTTACAACCGCCCAACCTAGAGGCGGCTCTGTTTGGGTTCTTTCAAAAGGACGCGCAGACAGTGAACTTGGTCGATTATTAGAACAAACTGAACGAAGTTCGGAGCTGCTTGGACCTGCCGCGGATGTGATTGAAGATAGAGATACCGAGCGTTACTTTGCCGAAACTATTTTGAATATGTCGATGGATTTATTTAGGGCACTTAGCTATGAATTAAGTCACGAAATTATTAAAGACATGCAAAGCGTGACCAAAATGCATAAACAGGTCCCGCAAAGTGCAAGCTTAGCCGTACTTACGGCGCCAGAAACACCGTCCATTTTGGTCGAAGTAGGCTTTATCTCAAATCCTCAGGAGGAAAAAACCTCAATTGGGCTAAGCACCGTCAGCGCCTAGCTGATTCATTGTTTTCGTCAATAAAGCGCTACTTCAAAAAAACACCACCGGATGGCACAACCTGGGCCTTAAGAAAAAATGAAGAGCCTATCAAACATACCATAGCACGGGATGAATCATTGTCTGTGATAGCGCAGCGCTACGGCGTGACGGTGAGGCAGCTAAAAGAATATAATCGCCTGCGCTCTGATGTAGTGTATATTGGGCAGGTGCTTAATATTCCCAAATAGTGTCTGATTTTCTTTTGTGAATGGAATACAATATAAGACATGCCAAATACAGTCTCACAGCAAAATAAGCCTCATCGGCCAATCCAAATTCTGCCGCCGCAACTTGCCAACCAAATTGCGGCAGGAGAAGTAGTAGAACGGCCAGCTTCGGTTGTAAAAGAACTCATTGAAAATAGCCTTGATGCCGATGCGAGTGAAATTCTTATCGAGATTGAGCAAGGTGGCCAAAAACGCATACTCATACGTGACAATGGTAAAGGAATAGCAAAAGAAGAACTTGCGCTTGCGCTAAGCCGCCACGCGACTAGCAAAATTAGTAATATTGACGATTTAGAACATATCACTAGTATGGGATTTAGAGGTGAAGCGCTTGCCAGTATTAGCTCGGTTAGCCGTTTGTCTCTTACGTCCAAACCCAAGGCACAGTCAGAGGCTTGGCAAGCAGTTGCAGAAGGTCAGCAAATGGAAGTGGAGGTCACACCCGCTGCTCATCCAGATGGCACGTCTATTGAGGTCCTTGACCTTTTCTTTAATACGCCAGCACGGCGCAAGTTTTTGCGTACCGGTAAAACTGAATTTCAACACATAGAGAACATCGTCAAGCGCATCGCACTGGCGCGCCCAGATGTGCAGTTTGTGCTTAGCCACAATCAAAAAGTACACTGCCGATATACTCGTGTACAAGATATCTCAAAACGTATTGAGCAGGTATGCGGAAAAAACATGCTACAAAACGCCACGCCAGTAGACTATGCCTTTGAAGGAATAAGTGTTAGTGGCTGGTGCAGTCAATTAGGTTATGGCGTGGCGACTCGTGATATGCAATATACCTTTGTTAATGGCCGCATGATGAAAGATAAGTTGCTGGCCCATGCGCTTCGTCAAGTTTATGAAGAAACCTTGCCGCCCAACACCTTTGCAAGCTTCGTTTTATATTTACAAGTTGCTCCTGAACAAATCGACGTAAATGTGCATCCGGCGAAACATGAAGTGCGTTTCCATCAAGCAAGGCAAGTGCACGATGTTGTATACAAGGCGGTAAACGACGCGATTAGCTCAAACACAAGCGGTTTTGTCGCAGATGATTTGCACTCCCACGGTCACAATTATATTCAACCATTGGTAGACGCCAATTTAGCGACAAGCGCTGTTGATAGAGCAAGCGACGCTGAAGGAGATGTTCGTGCCGACCTGAGAGGGAATGTTAGGCAATCTATTGGTGCAGGAGGCAGAAGTGCTTATCGCAGTGAGGCACCAACACGAGGCGAGATAAAGGCCAATCACGATTTTTATGCGAGTATGCAGGCAAATAATGGCGATTCGTCGCAAGCCGTTGAGCAAAGCACTAATGTTGGGCCGCAAACACAAAATGTCAGCTCCTTTGCTTGCAACAGCTACTTATATGTAGACCCTTTCATCGTCATTGCAAATGGCTCGACACTGCAAGTGCTAGCTATCGAAAAACTGTTGACACAAGTCATTGC
The DNA here is from genome assembly GCF_055808975.1 of Glaciecola sp. G7-5. Taxonomy (NCBI): domain Bacteria; kingdom Pseudomonadati; phylum Pseudomonadota; class Gammaproteobacteria; order Alteromonadales; family Alteromonadaceae; genus Glaciecola; species Glaciecola sp. G7-5. Next base: position 5,072,735 of record NZ_CM147892.1, on the reverse strand, counting down.
CGCCCGGCTTGAAAAAACGACCTTGCCGCAACCGCTATTGATGCCTATATCCACCGCAAACGAAAACAACATTAATACAAAACAACTTGAGCGCTTCGCTGATCAGTTTTTTGTCATAGCGGCAAGTCATCAAAAACTCATTTTGAAACAAGTTCCTTCTGAACTAAGGCATTTACCTTGGGCGAGTATTTTTGGTCAATTGCCTTTGCATGAATTATGCAAACAAATGCCGAGTATCATGGCCTTAGCGAGTGCGATTTCAAAAGCGTGGTTAAATACCATTGAACTTAGCCCTAACATACTTGATGGCTGGATGAAGGAGTTAGCACAAAACGCGATGGCGCGCTTGTTTGCTCGTGAGGCTGAATCTGTCGACTTGTTACAGTGGCTTAGTCGTACTCAAAACCAACCGCCGAGTTGAGTTAATACATGCGCCAAGCGAGCACAGTAGATACCTCTAGCCCTATAATCCCCTGCATTATGGGGCCAACTGCCTCAGGTAAAACCTCTTTGGCTATTGAGGCAGCAAAAGCCTTAAATGGAGAAGTCGTTAGTGTTGATTCAGCCTTAGTGTATACCGATATGGATATAGGCACTGCCAAGCCAAGTCTTGAAGAGCAAGAAGGCATTAAACATCATTTAATTGATATTATCAGCCCCGAACTTGCGTATAGTGTTGCTGATTTTATTTCTGATGTTGAGAAAGTGATAAAGGACATTATTGCTCGGGGCAAACAACCCATTTTGGCGGGTGGAACGATGATGTATTTTAATGCTTTGATAAACGGCTTAAATCAACTACCTGCAGCAGATCGCGCCCTACGAGAAAAGATTTCACAAATGGATTTAAAAACGGTACATGCTGAGCTTAAAAAAGTCGACGAAAAAAGCGCTTCACGAATCAATGAAAGTGACGGCCAGCGCCTTACTCGCGCACTCGAAGTCTATTTAGTCTCTGGCAAGTCATTAAGCTATTGGCAAAGTAAAGAAAAACAAAAACTCCCTTTCCGATTTGCTCAATTTAGCATTATGCCAGCGCAGCGAAGTATACTGCATAAGCAAATAGAGCTGCGTTTTGACCAAATGTTAGCTAATGGTTTTGTAAATGAGGTCGAAAACCTGTTGGCAAGCTATACACTTCACCCTGATATGCCCTCTATGCGCAGCGTTGGTTATAGGCAGGTTTGGCAATTCTTACGTGGTGAATACAATGCAAGCGAAATGCGTGAACGAGGCATTATTGCCACACGACAGTTAGCCAAAAGGCAACTTACTTGGTTACGTTCGTGGCAAGAGCTTACGCCGCTGCAAACGGGAGATTCTAATAATCTTCAAAGACTTGTACAAAAAGTGAGTGCAACCTAAGTAACATTTATGTACACTTAAATGCAGTCATGTTGAACCATCAGATAATAAAAAAATAAGGATGACTAATGGCGAAAGGTCAGTCACTACAAGACCCATTTTTAAACGCACTCAGAAAAGAGCGGATTCCCGTAGCAATTTACCTAGTAAATGGTATTAAACTACAAGGGCAAGTCGAGTCTTTTGACCAATTCGTGGTTTTATTGAAAAACACGGTGAGTCAAATGGTTTACAAGCATGCGATTTCAACTGTTGTGCCTTCACGCGCAATCAGCATGCCTACTAATCATCCCGAAGACGGCGCGCCTGAATAACAAGTATTGGAGTAATTATTGTTTGATCGTTACGAAGCCGGTGAACAGGCCGTATTAGTTCATGTTGACTTTTCAGACGAGCAAAACAAAGAAGATATAGACGAACTACAGATGCTAGTATCATCTGCTGGCGTGAATAACGTCGGCATTGTTACGGCATCTCGTAGTGCTCCTCATGCTAAATTTTTTGTAGGCAGCGGAAAAGCACAAGAAATAGCCGACACGGTAGCAGCCCTTGGTGCCGATGTAGTTATTTTTAATCATATTTTATCCCCCTCTCAAGAACGTAACCTTGAAAAACTCTGTATGTGCAGAGTGATTGATCGTACCGGTCTTATATTGGATATTTTTGCCCAGCGCGCTCGCACCCATGAAGGGAAACTGCAGGTAGAACTGGCGCAGCTCAAACATTTGTCTACGCGCTTAGTTCGCGGATGGACACACTTAGATAGAGAGAAAGGCGGCATAGGCCTTCGTGGACCTGGTGAAACCCAGCTTGAAACCGATAGACGTTTGCTGCGAGGCCGTTTAAAAGCCATTCAGCGGCGTTTAGAAAAAGTGCAAAAACAGCGCGAACAAGGCAGGCGTTCACGTAAACGAGCCGAAATTCCTACACTGTCATTGGTAGGTTACACCAACGCAGGTAAATCAACGTTATTTAACACCATCACAGATGCAGGAGTGTATGCAGCAGACCAGCTCTTTGCTACCCTTGATCCAACGCTTCGTAAAATAGAGTTACAAGAAGTAGGTCAGGCAATTCTTGCTGATACCGTTGGTTTTATTCGGCATTTACCGCACGACCTTGTAGCTGCCTTTAAAGCTACTTTACAAGAAACCCAAGAAGCGACCTTGTTGATTCATGTTGTAGATTACGCCGATGAGCAATACCTAGAAAACATGGATCAAGTTAACGATGTGCTAAGCGAAATTGATGCAGATGAAGTACCACAACTTATTATTTGCAACAAAATAGACCGTTTGGAAGGCGTAGTTCCTAAAATAGACCGTGATGACGAAGGTCGTCCTATTCGTGTTTGGGTATCGGCACAACAAGGTAAGGGGATTGATTTATTAAAAATTGCCCTCACTGAATGTCTACGCAAAGAAATGGTGCACCATAAATTAGCCATTCCTGCTAGTGATGGTAAAATACGTGGGATGCTTTATGAGCTTAATTGTATTAATGAGCAAAGCTACTCGCAGGAAGGAGACTGGATTGTAGACATCAGCATGCTTGCGACAGATTGGCATAGACTCGATAAAAAAGTAGAACATAGATTAAGCCAATATGTAATGTAATAAGCAATTACCATGTTGCTAGCTAAATGCTAAACTACGGCCCATTAGAAAGATAGACACAACAAATTTTAATCGAAATACTCAGAATATTTTGTAACTATTTAATTTACTTTTTACAAATCTATTCGTGTATACATAGCGTATAAGTCTTGTAAATATTTTAACTTCGGAGTGAATGTATGGCTTGGAATGAGCCGGGTGGTAATAAAAACGACCCTTGGAAAAATCGCGGTGGCAAAGAACAAGGTCCACCAGATATCGACGATGTACTGAAAAATTTATTCGGTAAGTTTGGTAAAGGCGGCAATGGTGGGGACGGTGGCAACTCGTCTGGTCCAAACCTTGGTGGCAAAAGCGTTGGTCTGATTGTGGTTATCGCTTTGATCATTTATGCACTTAGCGGCATTTATACAGTAAAAGAAGCAGAGCGCGGTGTGGTATTGCGTTTTGGTGAGTTCCATAAACTCGCCGACCCTGGTTTACAATGGCGTCTGCGCTTCATTGAAGAAGTCACTCCTATTAACATTCAAGAAATCCGCGCACTTGGCTCTTCTGGCTCGATGTTGACAGAAGACGAAAACGTTGTGACCGTTGAAATGGAAGTGCAGTATCGGGTAGTGAATCCGCAGCAATGGCTGTTTGCAGTGCAAAATCCACAAGTGAGTTTATCACAGGCTTTTGACAGTGCGATTCGTTATGTTGTTGGTCATTCGCGCATGGATGATGTGCTCACCGACGGTAAAGAAGCGGCTCGTCAGCGCGTGCTTGAAGAACTTGAAGGCATTATCACACCATATAACATGGGGGTATCGATTGTAGAGGTCAACTTTACCAATGCACGTCCTCCTACTGAAGTGCGTGCAGCATTTGATGACGCTATTGCGGCGCAAGAAGATGAAGAACGCTTTATTCGTGAAGCAGAAGCATACGCTCGTGAAATTGAACCTCGCGCACGTGCCTCGGTAAACCGTCTTAACGAAGAAGCACAAGCCTACAAAGAGCGTTCAATATTAGAAGCGCAAGGTGAAGTAGCGCGCTTTGAAGAGTTATTACCACAATACGAAGCAGCCCCAGTGGTAACGCGTCAACGTATTTATCTTGAAACATTAGAGAGTGTCTACTCCAACGTAACGAAAGTAATGATCGATACCGAAGGCAGTGGCAACATGATGTATTTACCTTTGGATAAAATAATGGAAAGACAAGGTAGCGCTCGTACTACAGGTACTATGAGCACATTGGAAGACTTGCGTAATCAAGGTGAAGATGCGCAAAATCAACTTCCGGAAACCATCATTAACAGCCGCAGTAGTGGCCGCCAAGGGAGGAACTAAGTGATGAAAAATATTTCTATAATCGTCGTCGTATTGCTTTGCCTCTTAGGGCTCAGTTCAATATTTGTAGTGAAAGAAGGTACGCGCGCTATTGTGATCACCTTTGGTAAGGTGCAACAAGACGCTGACGGAAAAACCGCTGTACGCGAACCTGGGCTACATTTTAAGATTCCTATATTTGATCGAGTGCAAGTGCTAGAAGCCCGCATACTCACACTAGATGAACGTGCTGACCGCTTTGTTACAGTCGATAAAGAAGACTTAATTGTTGATTCTTATGTGAAATGGAAAATAGAAGATTTTGCGACTTACTTCTTGTCAACAGGTGGCAACAAGGTACAAGCAGAATCTCTTTTGAAGCAACGTGTAAATAACGGTCTGCGCGCTGAATTTGGTACGCGTACTATTCAGCAAATCGTGTCAGGGGAACGCAGCGAATTGATGGACTCGGCAATGGCGCAAGCTGCTGAAACCTCAAATCAGTTAGGTATCAAAATTATTGATGTTAGGGTAAAGAAAATTAACTTACCTGAAGAAATCAGTAATTCGATATTTAATCGTATGCGTGCTGAGCGTGCCGCAGCTGCCAGAGAATATCGTTCTGAAGGTAAAGAGCAAGGTGAAATCATTAAAGCCAATATTGATGCACGTGTAGAAGTTATGCTGGCCGATGCGCAGCGTAATGCACGTCAACTTCGCGGTGAAGGAGATGCACAAGCTGCCAACATTTATGCGCAAACCTACAATAAGAATCCTGAGTTTTATGCTTTCTTACGTAGTATGGATGCCTACCGTAGTAGCTTTGATAGCAAGCAAGATGTACTTGTAATTGAGCCTGATAGTGACTTCTTTAGATACTTAAATAATAGTTCAGGTAAACAATAGCTCAGTGTTAAGCTTCCTTTGAGCTAACAAGATAAATCAAATCCCAGTGCACAACACAATTTGTACTGGGATTTTTTTGTTGGCAGGTGTTAGGACTCACCCGCCAATTTTGCCTTCTCGAGTACTAACTTTATAAAATCGTCAACAGGCATTGGACGATCGTACAAAAAACCTTGTGCTATTGAACACTCGTTAGCAATAAGAAAATCTTTTTGTGCAGTATTTTCTATCCCTTCAGCGATGATTCCTAGTTTTAGTTTTTTAGCTAGTGCGATAATGGCACTTACAATGGCATTGTCGTCTTCGTTATGTTCCACATCTTGCATAAAGGACCTATCAATTTTTATAGCGTCAATAGGTAAGTGCTTTAAGTAAGCTAAAGAGCTGTAGCCGGTTCCAAAGTCATCTACCGATATTGAAATCCCTTGTTGCTTAATTTCATGTAAAAATGCCTTCACCTTTTTATAATTTTTAACCAATACACCCTCGGTAAATTCTAACTCGAGTAAACGGGTATCGATTCTATGTTGTTCTATGTTGTTACGAATGAAACTTATCAAATTTAGATCGTTAATTTGTTTTGGTGAAAAGTTCATACAAATAGGCAAGTGAATGTTTTTATCTTGTAAAAAAGATACGATTTCACAGGTTTGACTAAAAACCCAGCGTCCTATAGCGTTAATTATGTCTGAAGATTCGGCAATCGGAATAAACTCGCTAGGCATTATTTGTTCGGGGCCCATTTGCCATCTTATTAGGGCTTCTGCTTTTACTATTTGATTGGTGTGTACGTTGTAAATAGGTTGCAGATAAAGCGCGAACTCTTGATTAGTAATTGCATTTTTTAATGCTTCTTCGAGCATGAGCCGCCTTGCTGATACATCATTGAGTTGTTGATTATAAACTTGGACGGCGATATTTGCGGTTGTTTTAGCGTAGCTCAATGCTAAGTCAGCATTGTTCAATAAATTCTCTGCTCTAGTCGCGTCTTGCGGATATTGAGTCAGCCCTATTTTTATAGGTAAGTCACAAGGACGTCCATCACTTGTGAAGTAAGTTTGTGCACCCGTTGAAATCAATTCAGATACAAATTGGTTGGTGTCAGTTTCAAATGTTCTTTGCTCTAAACTCAAGGTAGCACCATTTGATTTTCGAATGATCATAAATTCATCAGCGCCTATTCGGGTGATAAAATCTTCATCTGCTAACTCGTGAGCAAGCCTCTTTGCTATTTGTTTTAGCAGTTCGTCGCCTTCTAAATAGCCATAGAGCTCATTAGCATATTTAAAATTTACCACATCGATGCTTATTAAATAGAATGGATCATCTTGTCCTATACAGCTTTGAAGTTGCTGCCAAAAGTATTGACGATTAGGTAGCCCGGTCAAAGGGTCATGTAATGCGAGCTCTTCATTGGTTTGCAGAAGATGTTTAATTCTGGTCTGATCGCTAATACTAATAATCCAATGATTAACGGTCCCCATTGATGAAACAACCGGATTAATATGAATATTTAACCATTTAGTGGTCAAAGGCGGCATGTGCCAAAAAAGTTCACCTTGCCAGGCTTTGGTGCCGCTAAATAGTTTTTTCTCGGGGTATTGTCGCGAAATTAACTGTTCGATAGTGTTTAGTAACTGTTCTTGGTTGGTTTTAGCTATATGGTCAAATATATCGAAAGCAGCAGGGTTGCTTTCTACAACCTTCTCACTGTCGTTGATTATAATAATACCGATGCCAGCATAGCGAATAGCTTCGTGTAATGGCAAACGTTGATCGCTGTCTGTCCCATCTTGTAAAATCGCGCGTAATCGTTGGCTTAAATAGTCATGTCTTTCGACCACTTGGTTATTCGACAAAGAAAGTTCTCTGGCTATTTGTAAGGTATTTTTTCGCTCGTAATAAGTTTGCTCTGCGTTCTTTATTATCAGAAATTGTTCTTCTCCGACGTTGCTTGCAAAAGCCTCTAAAAATAGGCAATGTCCCTCTAGCTCTTCAGTCCAAATTCCACTTATTATTGTTCCGTTTTGTTGAGTTTGCCAAAAGGACTCTGCGTCTATTAAGAAATCGTCTAAAAAGATAATCGAGTTATCTAGCTCAATAGTTTCCTTTACTTTACTGTCAGGGAATAAGGTTAAAAACCACACACCTGCATAATCTTCTAGGGTAAAGTGTCTTGTATCAATTCGTTTTAAAATCGCGCAATCTACAATACCTAATGAACTTAATACTGATAACTTCATGAGTAATTTACCATTTTGCCTAAGGCTAAGAATAAAGCCTCTACTGATTCACCTGTTTTAGCACTGGTGTAATGTATATCGTCAAACTCGCTGGCATGATTCGCAAGGATAGAATTACTCCAGTTCATTGATGCTGGTAAATCCGTCTTATTTACTGCCAATATTGCCGGTATTTCGCTAACACACCTAGCAAGTTTAAATATTTCAATGGATTCAGCCAATGAGGTAAATCTGGTTTGGTCCGCAACGATAATCATGCCTGATGCTCCTCGAAGGTAGCGTGGATTAAATTCACAATACTTATCCATTCCCTCTAAATCCCAAATCATAAGTTGGGTAGGGGGCTCGGTGAGAACTATTTTCTTATCGATTTTAACCCCAATCGAAGTGTGATATTTATCAGAAAAAATGCCCTCAACAAATTGTTTTATCAAGCTTGTTTTACCAACGCCTGTGGCACCTAAAACGCAAATCTTTTTCTGCAACATGTAGTTATTACCTAACTATTTTGGTGGTTGTTTATTGGCCAGTATTACATAAATAATAGCTTTTCGAATATTGGTATTTGGGGGAGCATCTTCAATAATACCAATCCCTGATGTCATAATTTCATTGTGCTTTAAACCTAAGGAAGCGAGTGCTTTTGCGGTACTCTCGGCTCTCTGCAGACTCAAGACTTGATTTACTTTTTTACTTCCGACATTGTCACTTGCACCTAATATCAGCAAACTAGGAACAAGTTCTAAGTCTTGGGCGAAAGTCTTTAATTCTTCATACTTCTTGACTACCACCATAAGGTGCATTAACTCAGCATCACTTATTGCGGCGCTACCACTAGAGAATTCTATTTGTTGCTGGTTTATATCAGCAATTAATAATTCGAGCGCTCGTTGGCTAATAAAGCGCTCAGAAAGTGCTACACTCTCGCTCTCTTGTTCAATGATGTTTATTGTTGGGCTAAGTAGTTCAATGCCGTCGACTTCTGTGAGTTTTGTTCTCAAAAAGCGTAGTTGTGCGGATGTCAGTTGTCCGCTAATAAGGTTGCTATTTTGTGCATATGTAATTTTAGTTGAAGGCCCAGTGTTAGCGAGTGCGAACTTGTCTATTAAGGCCTGCACCCGGCGTTTGACTACCGTTTGCGAAAGAGACATAAAAGGAACTTCGTTTATAGATAACCAATTTTCACGCGAGTCTAGCTTAGCTGGAAGTAGCCACTCATCGACACTTATTGCATTAGGGTCTCGTAAAACCATGATTTGAACATCTTTTACGCCGACTATATCACTGCGGTTAATAACAATGCCTTGGTCCTGGGGTAAAGCTTGGACGCTTTTTAACAACGCATTGGTTTGCCAAGAAATAATGCCGTAGTAGGCTATGGCGACAATTACTCCTAAGAACAGTAATGTGGCGAGCCATGGCTTTTTAGATTTTTTGTTTCCAACATGATTTGCTTTTTCCTCAGATATTAAACAAGCATCTAGGGCCGTTGAGGTTGATTCAAACACGCTTGTATCACCCTCAAATGTTTGTAGGGCATGCATATAGCGCGAATGAATCTCTTCTAAGGTGCGCTGCAATTTGTCTTTTGCTACAGGTGAAATGTTGCCTAATACGGCCCCTACGATGAGGGCTTGAGGACCCTGTTTAATGTAGAGTGTAAACTCATCGACTTTAATTTCATCCAAAGAATAAATTTCGTTATTGTTGTTGCTATCTTTTGTACTCTGACCGGCACGTAATTGTTTGTGTTGTGAAAATGAGTCATTTACAAAATCTGATATCGCACTTAGCATCGCTGAAATAAGATCCGAATTTTCGTCATCTTCAGGATTAAGGCTTGAGGAGTTAAGGAGTATTCCCGTGCTCTTGTGTATAAGCAGTACTTGTTGTACTTGATAAGCATAAACTTGTGACGCTACGTAACGAGAATAAGTAAGGCCCGCTCGCTTAGCTTTGTAGCGCCAAGTAAGACTCTTAAAGGACAAGCTTTTTTCAATTAATTCGTTGGTTTTCTCGATAAAATCACGCAAAAAAACAGTAGAAAATTTTCTTACCAGGTCGCCAACAAGGGGATATAAATAATCAACAAACTTTTGGCGCTGCTGACTTACAGAACTTTCTATCGATTGTTCTACTAAGGGGCCCAAGATCCTTACAACACTATTGTCTTTTTGTTGTCTTTCCTCGAGCGCTTCGCTTATAACATCACTGACATACTTTTGAGCGTGTTCTTTATGCTTTTTCTCTTGCTTTGCCAGTGCGTCTGAATTAATAATCGAACGTAATGATTCAAGGTCTCGTTGCGCTTGTCGTTTTTTATCCTCCAAAGTATTGGCCTTCCTTGGTGGTGCTTCCTCGAATTCTTCGTTTTCCATGTTGTTGAGGGCGCGCTAGCTATCAGCGTCAAGATTGCTCGCCATATTGGCAAGTAGTTGGGCAAGGGTTTTGCGGTCAGTTTTAGAAGAACTAAGCTCCTTGGTAACTTGTTCAAATTGGTCAAGCAGGTCTTTCATTGAATGACTTAGTGCCGTTTCGAGTTTACTTATCTCGCTATCAATGCGCTTATGCAGAATATCAGAGTCATCCTTGCTTGCGTTTTCTGCCATTTCCAGTTGGCTTGCCAAGGCGATATTGTTTTGTTCAATCGCCGTTTTATTTGTTTCGCTATGTTCATCTACACTTTCTATCTTAGTAAGCAGAGCAGTATGTTGTTTCTCAATACTTGCATTAAGCATTGCAAACTGGCTTGCCGTACTTTTGCTTAGTTCTACTATTTGTAAACTAAGCGAGTGCTCTATCTCTTTTATTTTGTTTTCTAGTTCAGCCTTTGCGTAGCCAAACACAATACTGCGCAGTTGTTCTAACTCATCTAACGGTCCAGTTGATGGATTTTCTTTAGTACTACTTGTATTTTTCTGCGACACAGTTTATCTCCCTGAAAATGTATTTCTCCATCTTTACATAATCAAGTAAGGATGTGAAATAGACACCGCGCAATAAATTTTTAAGTAAGTAGTCACATTATTACTCTGAATTCTGAGATTAGATAGCTTTTTTGTTTAATTTATGACTCATTGCTTAAACTATTATTAGCGTGGGACTTCCCTAGTGCTTGTTGCATTATCTTTATGCATAGCGCTCTATTATAGTGCAGTTTACCCCGACTTTTTTTATTTCTATTAATCGCTATTTTTCTAAGTTATTGAATTTACGAGCTAAATATTATTGGCATTTATCTTGTATATAAAATACTAAGCCACTTGGTTGCCGACTACATTTTGCACGCTAGTCGTCATAAAGTAAGCAATTACAAATTCATATTTTTGTTGCGTGAAAACAACGAAATGGCAAAGACGCCCGCACATGACTCTGGTCAGTGTGGGTTTTTTTATGCGTAAAAAAGGTAATAGACATGAACGATACTGATAGATTAAAACACAGCAAGGCCGATGTACTTGTGATAGGTAATGGCATGGTGAGTCATCACTTTGTTGAGCATTTGCGAGGACTCGACAGTGAAATAAGCATTACCGTATTATCGGGAGAGTCCAGACTGGCCTATGACCGCGTGCATTTATCAGAATTTTTCACAGGCAAAAGTGCCGACGATTTAGCCCTCACCACGCAAGAGAATTACGACGCCCAAGGCATTAGCTTTGCGTTAAATGCGTGGGTTGAAAATATTGATAAACTAAATAAAACGGTAACGACCAGTGATGGCCGTGTTTTTGAATACAATAAGTTGATTCTTGCTACAGGTTCTTACCCCTTTGTCCCGCCTATTCCTGGAAACGACCAAGAACATTGTTTAGTTTATCGCACCATTGATGACTTACACGCGATAAAAGCGTCGTCGCTTTGTAGCCGTGTTGGTGTGGTTGTTGGTGGTGGTCTACTTGGCCTTGAAGCTGCAAATGCCTTAAAAGAAGCCGGCCTTACTACCCATGTTGTAGAATTTGCGCCGCAATTAATGGCGGTGCAAGTAGATGAAGGAGGCGGGCGCTTACTAAAACAAAAAATTATGGACTTAGGCGTAGAGGTTCATACTCAAAAGGCAACCCAATCAATCGAAGCTGGAGATCAATGCCGATATAAAATGTGTTTTGCTGATGGTACTGAACTAGAAACCGATTTAATTCTTTTCTCCGCAGGTATTCGTCCTAGTGACCAATTGGCTCGAAACTTTGATATTGCCGTTGGCGAACGAGGCGGAATTGTTGTTGATAATTATTGCCAAACTTCTGAAGCCGATATTTATGCGATTGGTGAATGTGCGTTATGGGAGCAAAAAATATTTGGTTTAGTCGCACCTGGTTATGCAATGGCAAGAACCACTGCTACTCACATTGTTGCTAATCCAAACAGCGAAGACATGCCTTTTACTGGCGCTGACATGAGTACAAAACTCAAATTGATGGGTGTAGAAGTTGGCTCAATTGGTGACGCTCATGGCCGTACGCCAAGCGCACAAAGTTATACTTATGAAAATCAGCCTGATGGCGTATACAAAAAAATAGTCGTTGACGCTAAAGGCGAGACGCTACTAGGAGCAGTCCTTATTGGTGATACCTCGCAATATGATACCTTGTTGCAGTATGCCCTCAATAAAATAGCTCTCCCAGAATTCCCAGAAAGCTTAATCCTTCCAGCAACGGCCGACAGCGCACCTAGTTTAGGGGCCGATGCCTTACCATTATCAGCCATGGTATGTTCATGCTACAACGTGTCTAAAGGGGATGTTGTTAATGCCATTGATGCCGGGCAGTGCTCTGTCGCGGATGTGAAATCTTGTACCAATGCAAGCAGTGGCTGTGGTGGTTGTGCCGCTTTACTTAAAAACGTCGTTGACAGTGAACTTGAAAAACGCGGCGTTGAAGTGAAAAAAGATATATGCGAGCACTTTGCATACTCAAGGCAAGAGCTTTTCAATATAGTGGAAGTCACAGGTATTACAGACTTTGATACCTTAATTAGCGAGCATGGCAGTGGCTTAGGATGTGATATTTGTAAGCCCGCAGTAGGATCAATACTCGCCTCAGTACACAATGAATTTATCCTTAAACAGCAGCATGTCGCCCTACAAGACACTAATGATACCTACCTTGGTAATATGCAAAAAGACGGTACTTACTCTGTTGTTCCAAGAGTTGCAGGGGGAGAGATAACGCCTGATAAACTCATTTTACTTGGACAAGTGGCGAAGACCTATTCTTTATATACCAAGATAACCGGAGGCCAACGCATCGATTTATTTGGGGCAAGAGTAGAGCAACTTCCCGATATCTGGCAAGCCTTAATCGATGGCGGCTTTGAGACAGGCCACGCTTACGCGAAAGCGCTTAGAACAGTCAAATCATGTGTTGGCAGTACTTGGTGTCGTTATGGCGTTCAAGACTCAGTGGCCTTGGCGATTGATCTTGAAAATAGATATAAGGGTCTTCGTGGTCCACACAAAATAAAATTTGCGGTTTCAGGTTGTACTCGTGAGTGCGCCGAGGCGCAAAGTAAAGATATTGGCGTTATAGCAACAGAAAACGGATGGAATTTATTTGTGTGTGGTAATGGTGGCATGAAACCACGCCATGGTGACTTGTTTGCGACCGACCTTAGTACTGAAATGTTAGTAAAATATATCGATAGAATATTATCTTTTTACGTTAAAACCGCGGACCGTTTGCAGCGCACATCCACATGGATGGACAACATGGAAGGCGGCCTAGCCTATTTGCAATCGGTAGTCATTGATGATGCATTAGGACTTAACGACGCTCTAGAAAAGCAGATGCAACAGGTGGTCAATACTTACCAATGTGAATGGAAAACCACATTGCAAGATGAGTCCTCTCGTAAACGCTTCAGACAATTTGTGAATAGTGACGCTAGCGATGCAAATATTCAGTTTGTGCAAGAACGTGGACAGATTCGCCCAGCTACTGAGGCTGAGAAGAACGCCGTTGAGGGCGCGACGACGCGCAATATCGATATCATTGAACTGGCTTAAGGAAAGACAATGTTGCAAGCACTAGAAAATGAAATTAACGACACACAGGCGACTTGGATTAATATCTGTGAACGAGCTGACCTTATCCCAAATTCGGGTATTTGCGCCATCTTACCGCCGATAAAGAACATGCAAAAAAGTGATGCTAGTCTTAAAAGCCAAGAGCAACTCGCTTTGTTTTACCTTCCTGTTACGGAAAGTGTATATGTATGCAGTAATTGGGATCCCATTGGCAAGGCTAATGTTATGTACAGAGGCCTAGTAGGTTCAATTGATAGTGAGCCCATGGTTGCTAGCCCCCTATACAAACAGCACTATTCATTACTGAGCGGTATTTGTTTTGAACAAGCTGACGTTGTATTAAAAACATATGAAAGTCGGTTTCAAGATAACATCTTGCAAATAAAAGTAGCGTCACCTTTAGGGGCGATATAAGTATGCGCTCCTGCACTAAAAAGCTCAAAGAAACAACGTGTCCATACTGCGGTGTGGGTTGTGGTATTGATATTAGTGTAGAAAAAATTAATGCTGATTATCAATTGCAAGACTTGCAGGGGACTCGGCAACATCCGGCTAACTACGGGCGGCTGTGCATCAAAGGGCAAAGCCTGCTTGAAACGACACAGAGCGAAGGACGTCTGCTGAGTCCAGTTATAAAAGGTAAAGATAGCAACTGGGATGAAGCGAGTACTTGGGTTGCCAATAAACTAAGCGATGCAATAAAAGAGCACGGCAAAGATTCAGTGGCGTTTTATGTATCAGGCCAATTGTTAACTGAAGACTACTATGTAGCCAATAAATTGATGAAAGGTTTTATTGGCTCAGGAAATATAGACACAAATTCGCGCTTATGTATGTCGTCTGCAGTTTCGGCTTACAAGCGCGCTTTTGGTGAAGACTTAGTACCTTGCTGCTATGACGATATTGATAAAACCGATCTTTTGGTCTTAATTGGATCAAATGCAGCTTGGACGCATCCTGTACTATTTCAGCGCATGGAGCGCGCAAAATTAGCCAACCCAAACTTACAAGTTGTTCAAGTAGACCCACGTAAAACAGCTACATCGAGCTTGGTAGATCTTTCTTTGGCCCTAAAGCCGGGTACCGACGCCATTTTATTTAATGGCCTACTTAAATATATTGGCGAAAATTCGGTAAATGCTGACTATGTAAAAGCAAACACCGATGGATACGACGCAGCGTTTTTGGCTGCCGAAGAGTTTAGCCCCTTGGTAGTTTCTAAGCGGTGTGAATTAGCGCTTGAAGATGTAATTGCCTTTTACGAGATGTTTAGTAAAGCAAATTCAGCCCTTAGTTTTTATTCAATGGGCATTAATCAGTCGAGTTCGGGCGTTGACAAAGCCAATGCTATTATTAATTGCCATCTAGCCAGCGGTCAAATAGGCAAAGAAGGAAGTGGTCCGTTTTCAATAACCGGTCAACCAAATGCAATGGGCGGGCGCGAAGTTGGCGGGCTAGCGAATATGCTGGCAGCACATATGTCTTTTGAAGAACCAAAGCATCTTGAGCTTGTTAGTCAATTTTGGCAAAGCAAAAACCTAGCAACCAAACCTGGTTTAAAAGCAGTGGATTTATTTGATGCCCTTGAACAAGGCAAGATAAAGTTCTTGTGGATTATGGGGACTAACCCAGTGGCAAGTATGCCAAATAGAAGCAAAGTAGAGGCTGCCCTTAAACAATGCCCGACTGTGGTGGTATCTGATGTTGTTCAAAGCAATGATACCTTGCAATTTGCTCATGCTGCTTTGCCGGCAACACCATGGTCAGAAAAAGATGGCACAGTGACTAACTCTGAACGTTGCATTTCTCGTCAACGCGCAATTGTTCCTGCAAAAGGTGAAGCAAAGCATGACTGGCAGATCATTTGCGACGTGGCAACAAAAATGGGGCATGGCGACGCGTTTTCGTTTAGCTCACCGAGTCAAATATTTCAAGAACATGCACGCTTAAGCGCGTTTAAAAATAATGGTGAACGTGCCTTTGACTTATCCGCCTTATGTCATTTAAGCGAACATGAATATCAGCATCTTAAGCCTGTGCAATGGCCTTTAACTCAAGGTTTAAGCGGCGACTTAAACGGGCAAAAACGTTTATTTACAGATGGGCATTTTTATACCCCCAATCAACGTGCACAGTTTATTGCGATTATACCGCGAGCCCCAGCGCAACTCACCAACGAGCAGTTTCCTTTTGTATTTAACACTGGGCGCCTGCGTGACCAGTGGCACACTATGACGCGCACTGGCAATGCTGCCCGCTTACATCAACACTCACCAGAAGCAATATTGTTTATCCATCCTGCAGATGCAAATACATTGCTACTAAAAGAGGGCGAACTAGTGCGGTTAAGCTCAAGTAGCAATCCAAATGGGGAGGTTATTTTACCCATTCAGTTTGATGAAAAGCTGCGCAGAGGAAGTCTATTTGCACCTATTCATTGGACTAAACAGTGGGCTTCAAACAGCAGCGTTGCATGGCTGTTTAGCAGTGCCAATGACCCAATTTCGGGACAGCCTGAATTAAAACATGCTGCCGTGAACATCACGAAGCTTGCCATGCATCGTTATGGTGTTATCGCCAGCACTGACAAGCTCAGTAAAGAAACACTTGAAAACATAAGCGACTATTGGACATGTACAAAGCAAACAAACTGCTATATCTACAGTGTTGCTATTGCATCTCCTAAAGCGGATTGGCTAAACACGTGTAAATTACACCTTTGCACTGACGCAGCTTACTATGAGTATCATCAGGCTGACGCGTCAAAACAAACTTGCGTTGCTTATGTCTCAGAGCAGTTGAAAAGCATTGTGTATCTTAGCGATAAAAAAAGCGATGTTGCGAGTGCTTGGATTGATAGCCTATTTGAAATCAAAAAACCAGAAATCTCTGCCCAAGTCTCTGAAGTCTTGCGTTTCAGCCCACCGCTTGCGTTTTTACAAGGCAAGCTTGTTTGTAGTTGCCATCAGATACGAGAGCTTCCTATTACCCAAGCCATTGAGAGCGGGCTTAACACAGTAGATAGTTTGGGTTCTCATTTAAAGTGCGGTACCAATTGTGGGTCATGCAAAAGTGAGATAAGTGCATTGATTGAATCGACAACTGTGACTGCACTAAGCAATATTGCAGAAAGCAAAAAACAACAAGCAAGCACAAAAAGCAAAGAACAAAGCCTCCACATTCCTATTACCAACCTTGAAGCGAGTAATCTATGACTAACTTAATCAACCTACAAATTAAGAATACCTATTCTACCAATGGATTTGTTTGGATTGTCGGCGCAGGGCCTGGAGATGCAGAATTACTGACGATTAAAGCATATAAAGCCTTGCAAACGGCAGATGTGGTTTTATACGATAATTTAGTTGATGAATCGGTATTGCAACTTATTCCTACATCAACCACAACCGAATATGTAGGAAAGCGCAGCATGCAACATAGTATGCACCAAGACGATATTTGTAAGCGCATCGTATTTCATGCCAAGCAAGGAAAAAGTGTAGTGCGCTTGAAAGGCGGCGATCCAGCCATCTTTGCACGCACGGCTGAAGAGACAGACATGCTAACTAAGCAGCAAATTGATTTTGTTATTGTCCCTGGAATTACCACTGCCTCGGGTGCATCAGCTTATTCGGGGATCCCGCTTACGCATCGCGAATGTGCACAATCAGTGATTTTTACTACGGCAAGTTTTAAAAGCCCAGAACAAGAACCTAATTGGGTGAATTTGGCTAACGCGGCTCCTGAGCAAACCTTGGTCTTTTATATGGGCTTGAAAAAAATAGGCTTGATTGCCCAGCGTTTAATGGAAAATGGCTTAAGTGCTGATTATCCAATTGCCTTACTTGATAAGGCCTGTACTCGCGAGCAACAAGTTGTCAAAGCCTCATTAAAAGATATTGCCAAAGCAGTAGAAAATGCTAAGTTAAAAGGGCCTGCTATTATTGTTTGTGGTGAGGTGGTTAATCATCAACAGGGTGTTAGTTCATGGGCACAATTTACGTCATCAAAAGCGCAGGATACGCATGCAGCTCCTCCTCGATTTCAGCGCCAGCATGTCGCTGTTTAATGCAGTAGAAAATTTATGAGCAGAGAGTTTAGCCATTTCATTAAAGCGATTGGGGCAGGTAAACGTGCCGGACGCTATTTGACAGAAGAAGAAGCATTTAGCGCCATGCAAATGTTGTTGAACGATGAAGTGTTGCCTGAACAAAAAGGCGCATTTTTAATGCTATTGCGCGTAAGAGAAGAAAGTACTGACGAACTTAGCGGTTTTGTTCGGGCGTGTCGTAGCTCGTTTAGCTTTGCAAAAAACAATGTAGGCCCGCGCCCCAGCGTTGATATAGACATTGGCTGTTATGCAGGAAAAAGAAGGCAATTGCCTTGGTTTATACTTGCGCTTGGCATTTTACAACAAAATGATTATCGGCTTTTTATACATGGCACTAGCGAACCTGATTCAAATAGATTGTATGTGAAAGACGCACTTCAACAGCTTGGTTTATTAGATGGGTTACATGCTAAAACGCCCGAGCTTGCCCTAAGTAAAATCAGTACGCAGGGCGCCTCATATATGGACTTGCAAGATTTCCATGCCCCCTTACATAACATTATCCAATTACGAGCACTTTTTGGGCTTCGCTCGTGTGCTAATACATTAGCACGCTTGCTTAACCCAATGTCGGCGACTTACTGTGTGCAAGGTGTGCACCACCAAGGCGTTGATGTAAAGCACATCGAGATAGCGGCGCGTTTGGGAGATGCAAACGTTTTATGCTTTAGAGGAGAGGGCGGCGAACCAGAAGTGAACCCTTCAAAGACCAGCGAAGTACACTTTTATCAGCACAATAAGGCCAAGGCGATTAGCCAAGAAGAAATTGCTGAAAAGCAAAGTTGGCAAATTAAACCAAAGTCACTAGACACTTCGCTTCTACTCAAATGTTGGCAAAGTAGCGATGACAATTGCGACCTATACGGTGTGAATACAATAATAAGCACCTTAACGCCTATTTTGATGATGACTAAATCACTCCCTCAGCATGAAGCCAGCATACTAGCGAAACAATTATGGCAGCAGCGCGATAAGTCAGTGCTTTTGCTAAAAAATGTGCAAGATGCTCAATACCCAGTCTCAAACGAGTTGAACTGAAACCTTTTATACGAGAAGAATGCACCACTCACAGCATAAACCTGCCCTAAAATATCACTACGAAGAAACGTCATTCCCAACTTGATTGGGAACCTCGCAAAGCATTTAGAAAACTTAAAACCAGTACTTTTCAGAATGAAAACATTAGTCTATTGTTAATTTCTAATCGAAAAGGAATTCAATCATGAAACAACCATCCGTTTACATAATCACCAACGATCGAAATACCACATTGTACATCGGTGTCACTAGCAACATTGTTCAACGTATTTATCAGCATAAAAATAAGCTAATTGAAGGGTTTAGTGCGAATTACAACCTACACAAACTTATCTATTTTGAACAATTTAATGATATGCACAACGCAATACTACGCGAAAAACGTTTGAAAAAGTGGAACAGAGATTGGAAAAACCAACTGATAAATAAATTTAATCCGTGCTGGGTTGATCTTTACCCTTCATTGCTTCGCTAGGTAATAGAGCACACCGTAGTTGTGGTTACGAGGTTCCCAATCAAGTTGGGAATGACGTTTCTTTGTTGTATGCCAATAATTAGTTTTTTCGCATGTTAGATGGTTGAGAGCAGCACAAAGAAAAAGTGAACTTAAATTAATCGTGATAGCACTATGCTTGTGCGCAGTGCACGAAATTGAATCAAAAAAGCACTAGCCACAGGTGTTAATGGATTGTTAAGTTGTTGAAATCGATAGATAAAATAGTTGGCACTAAAGATGCTTAGCTAGAAGTGTCAAAACAATCTTAACTGCTTAGCAATACCTTGTGTGTTGTTGGTATTAAGTAATAACTATAAGCGACAAAATATTATTAACTAGCTGGTGTTCACTTCTCGAAGGGGCACTATGGCAAAGATGCCTGCAATGAATATCGATTAATTTCGATATCGTTGCAGGCTTTTTTTTGCGCAAAATTTAGCATAGAAGGAAGCAAAATGAGCATCAAACATGTAACGGTAATATGCAACAAGGCAATGAGTGTAACTCACCATATTGCGACTAATGCCACTCTACTTAGCCGCCGCGCCGCTGCCTTAGGTGTGATTTGTCTTTCTTTGAATGCTCAGGTAGCACTTGGTGAAGAGATATACCCCGAAAAAGAAGAGTTGAAAATAGGTTTTATCAAACTTACTGATATGGCACCACTGGCGATTGCTTATGAAAAAGGCTATTTCGAAGACGAGGGGTTGTATGTCACTTTAGAAGCGCAAGCGAATTGGAAAGTGCTACTTGACCGCGTTATCGATAAAGAACTAGACGGTGCGCATATGCTCGCAGGACAGCCGCTTGGGGCAACAATAGGCTATGGCACAAAAGCGCATATTGTGACGGCATTTAGTATGGACCTTAACGGTAATGGTATTACGGTATCAAATGACGTTTGGAAAATGATGAAAGCCAATATTCCACACGAAAACAATTTGCCGGTCCACCCTATAAAAGCAGATTCGTTAAAGCCCGTTGTTGATAAACTCGCAAGCGAAGGCAAAGCGTTTAAGATGGGCATGGTATTCCCGGTCTCTACACACAACTATGAACTACGCTACTGGCTTGCTGCAGGCGGCATTCACCCAGGTTATTACGCGCCTGAGAAAGGGGACAACAGCGGTCAAATTAATGCCCAAGCACTTCTTTCTGTGACTCCTCCGCCACAAATGCCAGCTACCATGGAAGCGGGTACCATCCATGGTTACTGTGTTGGCGAACCTTGGAATCAACAAGCTGTTTTTAAGGGTATTGGTGTCCCTGTCATCACCGATTATCAAATTTGGAAAAACAATCCAGAAAAAGTCTATGGCGTGAGCAACGAATGGGCGCAAGAAAATCCAAACACACATATTTTAGTGGTCAAGGCCATGCTAAGAGCGGCGATGTGGTTAGACGAAAATGACAACGCTAATCGCGCAGCGGCAGTAAAAATACTTTCTATGCCTAACTATGTTGGGGCCGACGAAGAAGTTATTGCCAATAGTATGACCGGCACCTTTGAGTTTGAAAAAGGCGATAAAAGAGCGATACCTGACTTCAATGTGTTTTTTAGGCACAACGCGACCTACCCCTACTATAGCGACGCTATTTGGTACTTAACCCAAATGCGCAGATGGGGCCAAATATCAGAAGAAAAATCTGACCAGTGGTATATCGAAACGGCTAAGCGTGTTTATAAGCCCGATGTATATGCAAAAGCAGCTTCATTACTCATTGCTGAAGGCAAAGCGAAAGCCTCTGATTTTCCAAATTTTGTTAGCGAAACCGGATTTAAACCCAAGCACGATGAGTTTATTGATGGTGTTGCCTACGATGGCAGTAAACCAAATGAATATTTAGCGAAATTCAAAATTGGTCTACAAGGCGGCAACAAAGAAGTCGCTCAAGTTACAGGACAATAGCATCAAGCTTGGGTACAAGGCTGCTTAGGCCTTGTGCAAAAACGAAAAGGCTGAGTCGTCTCGCCCTTTTTTATCGACAACACATTTTAGTTTAAGGAGTTTGATGATGCTATCTAAAGTCATTACACCAACTAGCTTTAACCAAATTTCATCATCCAAGGTGTGGGAGCAAGTGACATCTGGTTTGAATACCTTGCTACTGCCTTGTATAGGGATTTTATTTTTCATCGGTATTTGGGCCAGCGCAGCGAAGACTATTGACACCTCACTTGGTGAGTTTCCTGGGCCAACTCAAGTATGGGAACAGGCGCAAGTATTAGTTAATGAACATATTGAAAAACAAGACAAAGCCGAAGCATTTTACGAGCGACAAGAAACGCGCATAGCGAAAAGGCAAGAAAGCGATCCTACGTACGAAGGGAAGATACGGCCCTACACTGGCGCTCCATCTTTCTTTGATCAAATTTGGACGAGCTTGTTCACGGTCATGTTTGGTTTTGGTGTGGCGTCGCTTATTGCTGTGCCTGTTGGGATTGTTTGTGGTTTGAGTCGAGGGACGTATGCCGCGATAAACCCTTTAATACAACTATTCAAACCAATTTCTCCTTTGGCATGGCTACCTTTGGTAACCATGGTCGTAAGCGCAGTTTACATTAGCGACGATCCCATGTTCTCAAAATCGTTTATTACCTCGGCGGTAACGGTTTCTCTTTGCTGCATCTGGCCAACACTCGTAAATACCTCCGTGGGCGTGTCAAATATTGACGTTGATTTAATTAATGTGAGCAAAGTGCTGAGATTAAACCCTATAAAGCACATCACAAAAATTGTTTTACCCTCTTCAATTCCTATGATTTTTACCGGACTTAGATTGAGTTTGGGAATAGGGTGGATGGTACTAATCGCCGCAGAAATGTTGGCACAAAACCCAGGTTTAGGAAAGTTTGTATGGGATGAGTTCCAAAATGGAAGCTCTGAATCGCTAGCGCGCATTATGGTCGCTGTTCTGACCATTGGCATAATTGGTTTTATCTTAGATAGGCTAATGCTGCTCCTTCAAAAAAGTGTGAGTTGGGATAAAAGTGCAACTTTACGCTAGGCAATCGTTCACCAGCGTAAGCCAACAAACTAGCAAAACCTAAAACATTAAGACTGAAACAGTATCATTGAGGCAAGTAATATGACAAACGCAAAACACCTAGAGCTCACCCAAGTTGGTATGGAGTTTCCAACCCCAAAGGGACCTTTTGTTGCCCTTGAGAATGTGAACCTGAAAATAGAGAAAGGCGAGTTTGTCTCTTTGATTGGCCATTCAGGTTGTGGTAAGTCAACCGTTCTAAACATAGTTGCGGGCCTATATAAAGCGACTCAAGGCGGCGTTATTTTGGACGCCACTGAGGTCAACGAACCGGGACCAGAGCGCGCAGTCGTATTTCAAAATCACTCACTGCTACCTTGGTTGTCGGTTTATAAAAATGTTGAACTGGCAGTTAAGCAAACCCGCAATGGGCGCAACAAACACGAAATTAAAGAGTGGGTCAAGCATAATCTCGATTTGGTCCAAATGACCCACGCAGCACATAAACTACCGTCAGAAATTTCAGGCGGTATGAAGCAAAGAGTGGGTATCGCACGAGCACTTTCGATGCAACCTAAGGTGCTTTTGATGGACGAACCCTTTGGTGCGCTTGATGCATTAACCAGAGCCCGCTTGCAAGACTCGGTTATGGATATACACGCGCAACTTGGCAACACCGTCATCATGATCACCCATGACGTTGATGAAGCTGTTTTGTTATCGGACCGTATTGTGATGATGACCAATGGTCCAAAGGCCACGATAGGTGAAGTCCTAAGTATTGAACTTGAGCGTCCTAGAGACAGAATCGCCCTTGCAGACAACAGTCTGTACAACAAATATCGCCACGAAGTACTGCGTTTCTTATACGAAAAGCAACGAAAAATAGAGCCTGTCTCAAAAGCGCAAAGGAAAACGCAAGCACAAGCAAAACCGAATGCTGCCTAGCTTGCAAAAATATAAGAATCTAGCCTAATTTCATTTTATTTTTAAGGAAAACACATGTTACAAAAAAGACACATTTTGCTTGCTACGGCGGGTGCTAGTGTACTCACTTCGGCCATGGCAACACCGGCAAGCGCCCAAACACTGCACGAAGCGATTAGCGGAGGTAAAGTCTATGGAGATTTTAATTTACGTTTTGAAGACGTTTCTCAATCAAATGCCAGAGAAGATGCAAGCGCATTTACCTTAAGAACGCGCCTTGGCTATACATCTGGAAGTATAAATGGATGGTCTTTCAATGTAGAAATGGAAGATAGCCGCATCTTACTTGGTCAAGGGGATTATTCTGTAGATCCTGCCGGTTATAAGCCTGGCGTTTATTCTGTAATAGCTGACCCTGAAACAACGGAGTTGGACCAAGGCTTTATTCAGTATAAGAGTGATAAGTTTAGCGTTAAACTAGGACGCCAAGTGATTACCTTAGATGGGCACCGATTTGTTGGCCACGTTGGCTGGCGACAAGACCGTCAAAGCTTTGATGCAGCTAATTTTATGTATCATCCAAATGATAAGTTTAGCGCCTCATACGCCTATGTGACCCAGCGAAATCGCATTTTTGCAGAGGCCGCTGACACAGACGCAAAAGACCACTTTTTCAATGCATCCTATAAAGCGAGTTTAGGTAAAGTTGTTGCCTATGCCTATTTGTTAGAAGCAGATAATGGAATAACAAATGGTTTAGATACCTATGGCTTTAGTTTTGATGGCAAAAGCGATGTTAAAGACCTCACTTTGTCATATCACTTTGAGTATGCAACGCAAACGTCTAAAGCAGTTACAAGCGAATATGATGCTGACTATTTTGCTGCAAACGTAGCTACTGCAATTAAAGGCCTTACCCTAAGTTTAGCATACGAAGTATTAGGTTCTGACAATGGGGATTATGGTTTCTCGACGCCACTGGCTACATTGCATAAATTTAATGGTTGGGCAGATATGTTTTTAGCGACCCCTCAGCAAGGTTTAGTTGATATAAATTTGGGCCTTGGTACTAAGGGGCTAGGCGGAAACTGGTTGTTTAAATATCACGACTATTCAGCTGATGAGGCAAGCGCCACAGTGGATGATTTGGGTCATGAGATAAACGCTCAGTACACTACCGTGCTAAATAAAAATTATGCGCTGGGTGTTAAATTTGCTAAATACACAGGTGAAAGCAATCGCCCCGACACGGATAAGATTTGGCTTTGGGTGAATACTAAATTCTAAGGGCTTATTATGCGCATTATTAGTGCAAAACACCCGTTATGGTGCATTAGGGAAAATATAACACTGGTTTCTTAGGCTATTGGTATTGGTATGCCAGCGCCGGTGTCCTTTTCTTATTGACGGAGAATTTTATTTAAAGGTAAGTTATTCAATATCTTACCTTTTTTATTGCGAGGAAATTTTAAGGCGGCTAAAACTAAAAAAGTGAATGTAAGATTGTGGAATGAGCTTTGCTTTATTGTTGATTAGTAGCCTAACGTAAGACCTGAAAATTTGGAGAAGCCAAATGCATGCGAATAGCAGCAACACTAAACGGTTTCTTTACGCAGCAAAACTCGCTGAGCAAAAAACCTTAAGACAACTGTCTGATAACTGTTTTTTGGTAACCGTTATTTGCAAGCTTATTCATGAACTGCAAAAAGAACGTGGTGTAAGCAACATCTACCTTGCCACCCTTGGTGCACATTATTCGCAAAGACGAAACTTGCAAATAAAGGCGAGCGAGCTTGCGCAGCAAAACTTAATGGAAATCCTCAACAAACACTATCTAGAAAATAAGCAAAATACCGACAATCATCGCTTACTTTTTAGCATAACGCTTTGTCTTCAAGGCATTGATAACTTGCCAAATATGCGCCGAAGTATTGAGCGTCATAAAGTCAAACCACTTGAGTCAACACAGGCATACTGTCGACTAATTGGTGCGCTCATGAGTATTGTCTTTGAAGCTGCAGATATTTCAAATGATGCACAACTCACCAAGCAACTCGTCGCACTTTTTAACTTCATTCAGGCTAAAGAGCACTCAGGACAAGAGCGTGCGTGGGGGGCAATTGGTTTTGCAGACTCACATTTCACTACGCAAATATGTGCTCGTTTAGAACAGTTGCAACAATCTCAAATGCAAAGTATCGAGGTGTTTTTAGAGTATAGTAATCAGGCACACCGTGATGCTTGGACGACATTAACGCATCATAAAGTAAGTTCTGAAATTGCAAAGTTTAGGCAACTGATTTCACAATTGCGTGATGGTGAGGCAATTTCGCCTGAAATTAGTGAGGTCTGGTATGAATTAACGACTCAGCGAATAGATCAAATGTACCTTATTGAACATTCACTTTCAGAGCAGTTGCTTCGGGATGCTAAACGGCGCGTTCAAGAAAGTAGCGATGAACTCAAAAAACATCAGAATGAAGTTGCTGGATACGCTAACACTGAACCGGCATCGTCATCATTGATTACCATGTTTCGGTCAGATATGCCTGGCTTACTTGGTATTGACGACAATGACGTGGGTATTAATCAAGCTCAAGTGAAAAATATTGACGACAACACACATCTACATCGCTCTATTTACGACCTTTTACGAAAACAAGCGCAGCGGATTGACGAGATGTCGGGTGAACTTTGCGCCGCAAAAAACAGTCTTTTTGAACATAAACTAGTGAGTAGAGCAAAATTACTATTGATAGAGCAATTGAAGCTCAGTGAAACCGAGGCACATCAAAAATTGCAGCAAGCGTCTATGCGCCAAGGTGTTGGACTTGCCGAGGTTGCAAAAAATATTATTGGGGCGACTAAGGGAAAAGCTAACACATCGATAAAAATGACTTAATGAAACAAAATTGGTTTTTTGCTATTATTTAACAATTAAGTAACACATATGCATTATGCTACCGGCTTTGCGCGAGTCTCAATCTCGTAAAGCATTTGGTCTACCCTCGCAAAAACTATCCTTTAAAGGGTAGTTTTTGTTTTGAAGACAAGCCAAAAGTAGATAAACCTAAATTGAAGAGGCAGTTTTGTCGAATAATAATTCTAATAAAAGCGCGGCAAGCGCAGATGTAAACAACAATCCAACTGGTTGGTTCTCACGTTTTTTAGCCACTGTCGAATGGCTGGGAAATCTACTACCACATCCTATAACCTTATTTGCTTCCTTGGCGATATTTATCGTCATCCTCAGCGGAATTTTAGGCTATTTTGACGTCAGCGTTATGGACCCTCGACCTGTTGGTTCAAAGGGCCGCGAGGCCGACGGCATAATTGAAGTTATATCGCTATTAAACGCCGATGGTTTGCGCCAGATAGTGACAGGACTGGTAACTAATTTTACCGGATTCGCCCCGTTGGGGACGGTCCTTGTTGCTTTACTTGGCGTGTCTTTAGCTGAACATTCTGGCTTATTAAGCACAATCATGCGTTCAATGGTGATGAATGCGTCACCCCGCATGGTGACCGTAGTGATAGTATTTGCTGGCGTTGTATCTAATACGGCGTCAGAACTTGGTTATGTGGTCATGATCCCGCTCGCGGCAATGATTTTCCATTCTTTGGGGCGACATCCCATTGCCGGTTTAGCGGCTGCCTTTGCGGGTGTTTCCGCTGGCTATAGTGCCAACCTTTTTATCGGCACGGTAGATCCCCTTTAGCGGGCTTTACGCAAAGTGCGGCGCATATTCTTGATCCAGACTATATGGTAAGTGCTGAAGTAAACTGGTACTTCATGATGGTAAGTACCTTTATGATTGCAGCCTTGGGAGCTTTTGTTACTGAAAAAATCGTAGAGCCGCGACTGGGTAAATATAACCCTGAAGAAGCCACTGTTGATCTAGACAAGCAAGAAATCGGTGAAGTTACCAAGTTAGAGATAAAAGGGATGAAATGGGCTGGCGTTACCTTTCTTGCACTGCTTGGGGTCTTAGCACTAACCGTGGTGCCAGAAAACGGTGTGTTACGAAATCCAGAAACAGGACTTGTAGCGGGCTCGCCTTTCTTGAAAGGGATTGTTGTTTACATCTTCATTACCTTTGCTATTCCTGGTTTTGTATATGGAAAAATTACTGGGAGCATGAAAAATGACCGCGATGTCATTGATGCCATGGCAAAATCAATGAGTTCTATGGGCCTATATATCGTGTTGGTGTTCTTTGCTGCTCAATTTGTGGCCTTTTTCAAATGGACTAATTTGGGTACTGTTCTGGCGGTTAAAGGTGCGGCTTTCTTACAAGCAACGGGTTTAGATGGTCCTGAAGTATTTGTGTTGTTCATATTAATGTGCGGTGTTGTTAATTTATCTTTAGGAAGTGCTTCAGCTCAGTGGGCAATTACCGCGCCTATTTTTGTGCCTATGCTTATGTTGATTGGTTATTCCCCAGAAGTTATTCAAGCGGCATACCGTATTGGCGACTCTGTGACTAACGTGATAACGCCAATGATGAGTTATTTTGGGCTTATTTTGGCGATTGGTGTGAGGTATAAAAAAGACTTAGGCATAGGTACCTTAATCGCCACTATGCTGCCGTATTCTATGATATTTATGCTGGGTTGGACTATCTTATTCTATGTCTGGGTATTCCTGTTTGGTTTCCCTGTAGGACCTGGTGCGCCTACTTATTATCCCGCTGTAGGCTAATGCTATTTGGTGACATTTGAATATCTTAAGCAATGCTGTTTGCTTGCCAAGCAGCATTGCTATAATTGATTCAGTCCAAAACAGCATTGTGTGCGTACATAAATTTATATTACTCGTTTTTTAAAAAGTTAAGCTATGAAATATCAGTCTCAGACTGCCTTTACCCACAAACAAGTGGACAAAATTGGTGTTATCGTCAGTAATTTAGGTACACCTCAGGCTCCTACAAAACAAGCTTTAAAGCCTTATCTGAAACAGTTTTTATCTGATCCACGGGTGGTTGAAGTACCTAAGGTGATTTGGTGGTGTATTCTAAACGGTGTCATTTTAAATATTCGCCCAAAACGTTCGGCGGCCGCTTATGCAACAGTTTGGAGTGACGAAGGCTCGCCTTTACTTGTGCATACTAAGAACCAAGCCAAAGGGATAGCAGCGCGTTTTGCTGACACATGGGGTGACCAAGTGCTTGTGGAGTATGCGATGCGCTATGGACAACCAAGTGTAGAAAGTGCAATTGATAAGTTGTTAAACGCTGGAGCGCGCAAGATAATTGTGCTTCCTCTGTACCCACAATATTGCGCGTCTACGAGTGGGTCTACCTTTGATGCCATTGCTCAAGATTTTTTAAAGCGCCGCTGGCTACCTGAACTGCGCTTCATCAATCAATACGTAGACAACGAGGCTTACATAGCTTGTGTCGGTGATTCTATAAAGGCACATTGGGACAAGCATGGCCGCACTGATAAGTTGATATTTTCTTATCATGGCATTCCAAAACGTTATTTAGATAACGGCGACCCTTATCATTGTCAATGTCATAAAACGACCCGTTTGGTGGCTGAATACTTAGGCTTGGGCAATGATAAATACATGACGACCTTTCAATCTCGCTTTGGCAGAGAAGAATGGCTCAAGCCATATACCGATGAAACGCTGAAAGGTTTGCCCGCGACTGGGGTTAAATCCGTACAAGTTATTTGCCCAGGTTTCTCTTCAGATTGCTTAGAAACAATTGAAGAAATCGGAGAAGAGAACCGTGAATACTTTGAACAAAACGGTGGCGAGCGTTACGAATATATCCCTTCGTTAAATAGTGATGATGCTCATCTTGATATGCTGTTTGAATTATTACAGCAGAACATGCAAGGTTGGCAAAAAGAATACGATAACGACACTTTTGAACTTAGACAGAGCCGTGCTAAAAATTTAGGAGCGCTCAAATGACGAATGGCCAAAAATCAAGTTCGGTACATACCTACAATCCAGAACTATCGCAAGCACCGGAACTTGAGGTAGACGAAGACTTTAAAGCTCCCAAAGAATTGCTGCAAGCACAGGCCTTGGCAAATCTACTAGACACTGCGGTAAAAATTCCTTTCGTAAACTTTAGAGTGGGCTTGGATTTTTTGGTGGGTTTAATTCCGGCGATTGGTGATTCGATTATGCTTTTAGCGTCATTTAGAATTGTCTATTTAGGGAGTAAATTGGGCATGCCCAAAGGACTTAAATTTACCATGGTGCGCAACGCTTTTATCGATTATTTGTTAGGCTTTGTGCCGATTCTAGGCGACATCGTGGATATGTTTTTTAAAGCGAACCAAAAAAACGTCCGTATTATGGAAAAATGGTGGGTATCAGAAAATAAAGCCCAAATTGATGCGTTAACTAAACGGCGAGTCGAACAATGGGAAGAAGGCCAAAAGTAGTTATTTGGGCTTATATTCGTGTGCTTTTAATACATCTAAGCCAACGACTTCTAGTGCTTTTTGGTTGGTAGCTTGTAGCACAACGGGTGGGGCGACATTTGCCGATATGGAGTGATACCAACGAATGGCGCACAAACACCATTTGTCACCCGCTTTTAGGCCGGCAAAATCGTACAATGGGTTGGGACTAATTAGGTCGTTGCCTTGGGCTTTAGAAAAAGCAAGAAATTCGTCTGTCATGATGGCACAAACGCTGTGATTGCCGTGGTCATATTCAGGTACGTAACAAAAGCCCTCGCGGGTATAGCCTGTGTTACCGCAGCAAAGCTTAAGTCTTGTACCTAGTACGTTAAATTGATTGGCCATGTTATTTCCTTTTGGGCGTTGTGTTAATCGTTTAAAATTGGCAAGTACAGCAGCTAAATTTATGCCGTTTTTTTGTTGAGTAATAATATAGAGATTAGTGAATATACGATGTTAGATAAAAGTAAGCTTACTTCTGTAAAAAATAGTAACAAAGATAATGCGTCAAGTAACGGAAATTATAGCCCTGAAGAAATCGCAAAATTTGATGCCTTGGCCGAAAATTGGTGGGACCCAAATGGTCAATATAAAACGGCATTAGAATTTAATGCTGCACGCGTAGATTATTTTATTGCGCAAATTTGTGATTACTACAAGTTAAATGCGAATGATGATAAGCCCCTCAAAGGCTTACGGATTTTGGATGTGGGATGTGGCGGTGGACTTGTTTGTGAGCCGCTTGCGCGTGCGGGCGCTGATGTTACCGGTATTGATGTGAGCGAAATGAGTATTGCCGTGGCAAAACGCCACGCTCTGAGTTCAGGACTTGAAATCAACTATGTGCATGAACATGCGCAAAACTTTTTGGCCTCAAATGAGCTGCCTTTCGACGTAGTAATTAATGCTGAAGTGATTGAACATGTACCTAACCAAAAAGAACTTGTGGGCCAATGTAGTAAATTGTGCAAAGTAGGTGGCTGCGTGATTATGGCGACCTTAAACCGTACGTTTAAATCCTTTTTTGTGGGGATTGTTGGGGCTGAATATATAATGCGTTACTTGCCAAGGGGCACGCATAGCTGGCATTTATTTGTTACCCCTTTTGAGTTAAATAGCATGGCGAGTATTGGACGCATGAAACTAGTAACAGAAATAGGTATGTCCTATAGCTTGTTCACTAAACGTTGGCGTACATGTAAAAGTTTAGCGGTCAACTATATACAAATTTATGAAAAATTAGGAAGCATTCGCGGCTAACTAGAACAACATTAAAGGAAAGCAGATGAAAATATACGATACCAAAACGGCTCCTACACCACGTCGAGTAAGAATATTTTTAGCCGAAAAAGACATTCAAATGGAATATGTGCAGGTTGATTTGGCGAAAGGTGAAAACTTGTCACCTCAAATGCGTGAGAAAAACCCTATTGGAAAAGTACCGGTATTAGAATTAGATGATGGCACTTGTATTAGTGAGAGCGACGCAATATGTTTATATTTCGAAACGCTCAAACCAGAAAATCCGTTAATGGGGGTTACGCCGCTAGAAAAAGGCACCATAGCAATGTGGCAGCGACAAATTGAGATGTGCCTATTTAATCAAATTGGCATGTGTTTTCAACATACCACAGGATACTTTAAAGACCGAATGACCCCGGTGCCAGAATTTGGTGAAACGTGTCGTATTAATGCAGTGAAATATCTAAAACTTCTAGAAAAACATTTGTCTACGAATGAGTTTATGGCTGGTACTCAATACAGTATCGCCGATATTACCGCCTTTTGTTCAATCGATTTTGCAAGAGTAGTCGATATTCGTATTAGTGACGAGCAAGTCAATCTACAGCGTTGGTATAAGCAAATGAATGAACGACCGTCAGCTAAGGCCTAAGCCTTTCAGAGTCTCTCCTAAGTTTGCTAACAACCACTTAGCTTATCATGTCAACGAGCGTACTTAGCTGGTCGGCCTCGCTCGCTGGTTTGTCCCAGCGAATACGATGAATCCGTGGAAAACGCAGCGCGAGCTTTGATTTATGCCTATTTGACGGAGCCACTGCATCAAAGGCTAATTCAAATACTAATTCCTTTTTCACTTCTTTGACCGGGCCAAAGCGGCCTATGGTGTTTCGTCTCACCCAAGTATCTAGCTTTTTTAACTCTTCGTCAGTAAAACCCGAATAGGCTTTGCCTATAGGAAGTAAAGTGCCTTCTTGCCAACAACCAAAGGTGAAATCTGAATAGTAGCTTGACCGTTTACCGTGACCACGTTGTGCGTACATGATCACGGCGTCGATTAACTTGGGGTCGCGCTTGAGTTTGAACCACTGGCCTTTAGGGCGTCCAGCAACGTAGGTCGCATTTTTACGCTTTATCATAAGCCCCTCAATATAAGCATTTGATAGCTTGTTGGCGCGCTCCTTAAGTGCAATAAGTTCGTCTGGTCCAGCAAAGCGAAGTTGCTCTGAACGAAACAAATACAAGGCGCTTTGCTGCTGATTGTTTAATGACTTTGTTAACTGGGCATAAAAGTGTGCGAGTTGTTCACTACGATAAGATAAAGGCTGCTCACGTAATTCTTCTTTGGCAATTTGCAGGGCATCATAAATAATAAAACCAACCGGGATGGATTCCATTAAGGCTTTACTTGGCTTCTTTTTGTTTAAGCGCTGCTGCAATTGGTTGAAGCTTGCTATTTGGGCGTAATCTTGCGTGTCATCGTTTAATTTACTAGCGATGCCGTTTACCTTAATGCTCGGGTCCAAGGCAAGTAATTCGCCGTCAAACCGGCCCTCAAGCCCCGAGTTGTTTATCTGATTGATTAAATCAGGAAAACTGCCTGAGATATCGTCACCCGTTCGGCTAAACAGGGCTGTTCCGGTGTGATTTCGAACCAGTTGTGCACGTATACCATCAAACTTCCATTCGGCAATCCAATCTTGCGGTTGAATTTCTGCAAGGGTGGGTTCATCGATGGGATGCGCGAGCATAACGGGCTGAAAAGTTAAACTATTGCTGATGTCTGGCATTGGTCCTTTGTTTTCTAGCCAAGCAAGGAGATGGGTATAGGGCGGACTGACACCGTGCCAAACTCGCTCAATATCTTCAACGCTTATCTTTGAATTGAAGTTTGCGCCGTAGCTGGCCAGAATCTTTTTCATAAAGCGAGCAGACACCCCAATTCTCAGTCCCCGTGTACCTAGTTTTAATAGCGCCCAGCGTTGGGTTGGGGTCATTACATCCAAAAGACTCACCAAGTAAGGTTTTATTTCCTTTTTTGGCAAGCTTGAGAATTGATTCACAATCTCATCAAGGCTGGGCAAAGGGACCTGTTTCGGGTCTTTTGAATCACGACTAACAGCATTTTGTGTGGTTGACCACAAATGCGCAACTGTTTCACTCATTTCACCAACATAGTCATAGCTTAGTGCAAATAAGTCAGGGTCAACTCGCTCTACAATAATCTCTTTTACCGTGCGACGTTTAAAAAATTCAAAATGCAGGCTCCCTGCAATGGCCGCAATGGCCCATCCTCGATCAGGTGACGGTGTGTTACTTAAGTATTCAAGTAACAACTTGGCTTTCGCATTGTTGCTATTTAAGTAATAAAGATTATCTACCAAGTCTGCAAAAGCTTTCATACTAGTCTACTTTTTGTGTGCTGTGGTTAATGGTGAAGTACTTAGTTGAAACTCCTCGTCATCGTCGTAACCAACTAAGCTTAAGGCCTTAGCTTTATAGCCCATCTTTTTTGCTTGATGCACCAATGCTTGTTCTCGACCATGAGTTACCCATACTTCCTTGGGGTTGACTTCTTCTATGGTGTCGAGTAAATCTTGCCAATCGCTGTGATCTGAAATAATGAGCGGCAATTCAGCCCGTCGTTGTTTACTGCGCGCACGAATTTGCATCCACCCTGAGGCCATTGAGGTCATAAGATTAGGAAGTTTACGTGACCAGCGGTCACTCAATGCAGAAGGAGGAGCTAACACAATCTGACCTTTGAGTACCGACAAGTCGTCTATGCTAGACACTTCAATAAGCTCACCTAAATCGATACCGTATTGTTGGTACAGAGCGCATAAATTAACGAGGGCGCCGTGAATATAAATAGGGTGGTGATAGCCTAAGGTGCGCAGGGCAATAAGCAGTCGCTGACACTTGCCTAGTGCGTAAACTCCCACTAAATGACATGATTCAGGCAGTCGATTTAGTGACGCCAATAATTTTTGCGTCTCGTCTTCTATCGGTGGGTGCTGAAAAACAGGCAGGCCAAAGGTTGCTTCGGTCACAAAAACATCGCAAGCAAGGGGGACAAACGCTTCGCATGTCGGGTCAGCTTGACGCTTAAAGTCTCCGGTGTGGACCAAACGCTGCCCTTTGTATTGTATCAGAACTTGCGCAGAGCCGAGTATATGACCCGCAGGGTGCAGGCTAAGCTCGCCTTTATACAAAGTAATCGTTTGCCCATACTTCAGAGCATGGGTATGTTGTGCATGGTCTTCACCATAACGAATACGCATAATATCGAGGGTTTGGGCAGTTGCATAAACGTGCGTGTGGCCTGCACGAGCATGATCGGCATGGGCGTGAGTGATAATGGCGTGCTCAACCGCTTGCATCGGGTCAATGTAGGCGTTTAATGCTTTGCAATAAAGGCCCTTGCTATCTGTTCTTATCCAATTTTCTGGGTGCACTTTATACTCATGCAATTATCTAATATATAAAATACGCTATTTTTGCGACTTTCGATTAGTAGTGCGCTAATAAATTGACTATGCGTTTAAGCAGTAAAAGTATCGTTTAAGCAATAGGCCAGTATTAATCCTCGACTTAGTAGCCGCAAAGAATCTATAATGTGACAGTTTTATGAATTATTTGTTACAAATTCCAAAAGATATCTGATCATTAAGTTATCGGTACAAGTAAAAACTCACCTACTAAGTCTGGAACTCTTATTTATGCGCAAAACCTTTATGTTGTCTACACTCTTATTTATCCCGAGCTTAGCGATGGCCTCAGACCTTAGCACTGATGGCAGCGACTTAATCATTAACGTAAAAGGTCCAATTGAGCTAAAAACAAGTGATGGAGAGTTTTCGGCAAAAATAGGTGGTCGCCTTATGTGGGACTACAACTATGCAGAACTAAATGGTGAGGCGGATGAAGATGACTTTAGTGTAAGGCGTGCGCGCTTGTACTTGTCTGGAAATGTCAGTGACTGGTCCTATAAAATACAGTTTAATGTTGGTAACAACAATGGCGGTACCCCAGAGGATTTATATATTCAATATAATGGTTGGGGTAAAAAGGCTGTGTTAACTGTCGGCAAGCAAAATGAACCATTTGGGCTAGAGCAGTTAGAGTCGTCTAAAGACATTAGTTTTTTAGAACGTAGTGCTATTAGCGAGGCATATGCACCGGGACGCCAGAACGGCTTATTGTTTAGTGGTCAACAAGGTGACATGACTTATGCTCTTGGTGTGTTTGAAGATGATAGCAATGGCGATGGTTCGGCAATTACTGGACGAGTAAGTTATAGCCCAATTCATTCTTCTGATGAAGTACTTCATTTAGGCTTAGCTTATAGTAATAGGGCTGCTGATGTTGATATGACGGGATTAGAATTCGCCTATTCTAATGGACCTTACCATTTACAAAGTGAGTATGTATCTTCTAACAACATGAATGTTAGCGCTCAAGGAATTTATGTACAGGCAGGCTGGATAATTACGGGGGAAACACGTCCATACAAAGGCGGTATATTTAAACGCGTAAAACCCGCTGGAACTAAAGGCGCTTGGGAAGTAGTATTACGTTATGAAGATGGCGATGGTGCCTATTCAGATCAAGAACTTGGATTGACTGATGCAACTAGTTACGGTATTGGGCTTAATTATTATATGAACAATACTATCCGTATAGGCGTGACTTATACCGATGCAGAAGATAATCTAAGCGATGATACAGGGAGTGAGTTTCGCGCTCGTTTACAAATAGCCTTATAAAAAGAAGCACTTATGTCTCGTAAACCATCTTTAGCGTCGTTGAGTATTAATGCCGGTGCGCCGGCTCCTAAAAATGGTCAGGCTTTTCGTCATGGACCTGAATTTGCGAGTACCTTTCACCTATCGGGTGATGTTAACCCTGATGTATTTCAGTATGGTCGATTTGGTCAACCCACCTGGACTAGCTTGGAGGAAGGCCTTGCAACGTTAGAAGGCGGCGACACTATCGTGTTTCCCTCGGGCATGTCGGCTGCTGCCGCTATTTTAACTAGCTTGGTAAATCCTGGGGATACTATTTTATTACCTAGTGATGGTTATGCACCTGTGCGCCATTATGCGCAAACTTATTTGGTAAAGTTTGGTGTAAAACTGCTTACTATCAAAACCGAAGAAATCGACGACTTTGATTTTAAAAATATTGCGCTAGCCTTACTCGAAACTCCCAGCAACCCTATGCTCGATACATTTGATATTGAGGTTGC
The DNA here is from genome assembly GCF_055808975.1 of Glaciecola sp. G7-5. Taxonomy (NCBI): domain Bacteria; kingdom Pseudomonadati; phylum Pseudomonadota; class Gammaproteobacteria; order Alteromonadales; family Alteromonadaceae; genus Glaciecola; species Glaciecola sp. G7-5. Next base: position 5,036,788 of record NZ_CM147892.1, on the reverse strand, counting down.
AGCAAATAAAATTCATCACCATGGTGGCTTATTAGCCATTGATAACACCACGCTTACTTTTTTAGGGCAACAGCCCTTAGCACTTGGCGCCGACATCTCTATGAGTGCTGATACAAAAGCAGTAAACGGGCACAGTGATGTTTTGTTTGGTCACGTTTCATCAAAAGACCAAGAGATTAGCAATAAAATACGCGAGTGGCGCAAATATTCAGGTAATATCCCAGGGCCAATGGAAACATGGTTGGTTCATCGCAGCCTAGCTACGCTCGATGTTCGTCTTGAGCGCATGTGTGACAATGCGCTTATTCTTGCCCAAGCCTTGCAAAAGCATGAAAAAGTTAGTGCTGTTCGCTATCCTGGCTTAAAGGATGACCCCTCGCATCAACATGCCAATAAACAGCAACATAGCTACGGTTTTATTATTAGTTTTACGCTCGCGTCTAAACAAGCCGCAGACAGCTTTTTAAAAGCCTGTGAACTCGTTTATGATGCAACTAGTTTTGGCGGCGTGCACAGTACAGCTGAACGCAGAGCTCGTTGGGGCACTGATGATATTGCCGGTGGCGTGGTCAGGTTTAGTGTAGGTTGTGAGCGCATAGATGATCTTTTGCATGATGTGTTGACTGCGCTCGACACTATTTAATACAAGCTATCTAAAGTACCCTCCATTGTTTTACCTAAATATTCCAGCATAACGACTCACCTTGTTTAAAGTCCATTTCGTCTGTTGTTACATAGAATTGTTAAGCATATGTAACTAGTATTCCGATTAGAAGCTAAGTTTTTAACCGCCACGGTCATTGTGGCTTTAATTGGATTTTTGTTTATGTCTATTGCTCACGCTGCAAGTTGTAGTGCTCGCTATCTCAGTGTTTTAGCCCTCGTTTTGGGCTTAACGATAATACCGGCTCGCGCGGGTTGGGAAGTAACGTGGATTGAACGCTTTGACGGCGACAGTATCAATTACGATAATTGGACTCCCCAAATCCAAGCTGCCTATAACAACGAGATACAATGCTATACCGATGATGAAAGCAGCGCAAATCGTAACTACGAAGTGTCAGATGGGACCTTAAAAATAACTGCTCGTAGACAACAAATTAATTGTCCGGGGCAGAACGGTCGCTCGCGGCCTTGGACGTCAGGACGCTTAAACAGCAAAGATAAGGCTGAATTCTTGTTCGGGCGTGTTGAAGCAAGAATAAAGTTTTCGGAATTACGCGGCGGCACGTGGCCTGCATTTTGGATGCTAGGCAATAGAATCGCCGAAGACCCCTTTAAAGGCGATAACGACACGGTTAATTGGCCAAACCCCGGCGCCGAAGAAATAGATATTTGGGAATGGTATTCGAATAACGGCAGCCGTTATATCACTAACATGTTTAATACTAGTAATTGCGGTAGAGAACAGCGTTATTCATACCCTGGCGGCGCACCTGATGTACAGTCTTTTCATGTTTATTCGATTGAGTGGACGGCAGATAGTTTAGCCTTTTTCATCAATGATGAGATGGTCATTGAGCATGATTTTAGCAATTGTCCACAATATGAAGAACCGATGTTTGTGCTACTCAATGTGGCAATGGGCGGGACCTTGGGCGGAACTATCGACCCAACACTCAACAGTGCAACGATGGAAGTAGACTACGTTGCTCATTGCGCTAGCAGTACGAGTAATAATAATCAACGCTGTAATGAAAGTACGCCACAAGCAGCCGATGATGATGGCGATGGTGTAACGAATAGCAATGATTTATGCCAAGCAACGCCTGCAGGCGCACAAGTCGATGTCAATGGTTGCCAGTTTTTTAGTCAACCACAGAGCGCTGCGCCAACGCCTAGTGATGATGCCCAAGACGTAATTGCTATATACAGTGACTTTTATGACAGTATTGCCAGTGTTAACACCAACCCAAATTGGGGGCAGGCGACGAGCGTGACCCAAGTTCAAATACAAGGTGACAATATTTTAAAATATGCTGGCTTGAATTATCAAGGCACAGATTTTGAAGACAACAAACAAGACCTAAGTGAATTTGAAAATTTGCACCTAGACTATTGGTCGCTTGATTCAACTAGTTTAAAGATATTTGTGATTAGCCCAGGACCCAGGGAAGTCGCTTTTGAAATTCCAGTGACAAGTCAATCTTGGCAACATGTAGAGATACCCATGACGACTTTTTTGCCCATCGTTGATTTAAGTGATGTATTTCAGTTAAAAGTTGAAGGCAACGGAACGGTTTTTTTAGACAATATTTATTTTGCAAAAGCAGCAACAAACGAACCTGTTGACAGCGACAGTGATGGCGATGGTGTACTTGACAGTGCTGATCAATGTAGCAATACACCCGCAAATACAAGTGTAGATGCTGTAGGTTGTGAAGTTGTTACGACACCTGCTCCAGCGCCAACACCTGTTGTAGAACCGGAGCCAGAGAGCAGCGGCGGTAGCATGCCTGCGTTTTTATTATTTGGCCTAAGCCTTGTTGTTTTTGCTAGGCGGACTAAACGCTAAATTAGTAAACCTAGTTCGCATTCAAGGAGTATTGATTACTAGTAATATGTAATTAATAAAGAGGGAAGGGGCGCTTTGGCATTGTTAGATTCTCCCCCAGCCAAAAAACGAGGTCTCATCCCTGCTTTATTCAAGCAGTGGTTTACTGAGCGTGATTGGAAAATCCGTCCTTATCAACAAAAGATGGTGAGCGCATTTAGTAATCAGCAATCCAGTTTGCTGATTGCCCCTACTGGCGCCGGCAAGACCTTGTCTGGCTTTTTACCCTGCTTGATTGATATTCATAAACTGCGCGAACAAGGCCTATCAAACAAGCGCATTGGTTTGCATACATTGTATGTTTCGCCCTTAAAAGCTTTAACTTACGATATTAATCGTAATGTCGAAAAGCCTATCGATGATATGAACTTAAGTATAACGCTAGCATCTAGAACCGGCGATACTAGTGCTTATCAGCGGCAAAAACAGAGACAATCGCCACCTAATATCCTGCTAACCACCCCTGAATCTCTCATGTTGATGTTGTCTTATGTGGATGCCAAAAGTATTTTTGGGAATTTGAAATGCGTCATTGTTGATGAAACTCATTCTTTTGCGAATTCAAAACGCGGTGATTTTATGTCACTTGCCTTGGCAAGGCTGCATTGGCTTAATCCAGGGTTTATTCGAGTGGGTCTTTCAGCAACGGTTGCTCACCCCGAATCCTTAGCGGCGTGGTTAGGTGTAAGTGGCGAGCCTACTCAAATTATACACGCGAAGTCACGAGTTAAGCCGCGCATAAAAATATTGACCAATAAGCAATATATTCCCTTTGGTGGCTATATGGCCAAATATGCCAAAAAAGAAATTTTAAACGCCATTACTAAAGCAAAAACAAGTTTAGTCTTTGTTAATACACGAGCTCAAGCAGAGCTTATTTTTCAAAGCTTGTGGGAAGAAAATACCGAAGCTTTAGCCATTGCCATCTATCATGGGAGTTTAAGTAAGGAGCAGCGCCAAAAAACAGAAAGCATGATGGCAGCCGGTAAACTGCGCGCTGTGGTAACCACCTCAGCACTTGAGCTTGGCATTGATTGGGGCGATGTGGACTTGGTCATCCAAGTAGGCGCGCCCAAAGGGGTTAGCAGACTGATGCAGCGAATTGGTCGCTCAAATCATCGCTTTGACGAGCCTTCTAAAGCCTATTTGGTGCCTGCTAATCGTTTTGAATCATTGGAGTGCTTGTCGGCAATTAATGCGATTAAAAAAGGGGAGCTTGATGGCGAAGAGCCAATGCCCGGTGCTTTAGACATCATCCCGCAATTCATCATGAATTGTGTGTGCAGTGAGCCCTCAACGATTGATGAAATCTATTTGCAAGTCTTAGATGCCAGCCCTTATTCGGGGATTGATAAAGAGACTTTCAGGCAACTTTTTTCATTTACCCAAGACGGTGGTTATGCGCTTCAAGCTTACGAACGCTATTTTAGGTTAGTGGCTGAAAATAATTTGTATTCGCCGGCTAATAAACGCGTGATTATGCGCCACAGGCAAAACATAGGGACGATTGTTGAAGCTGGCAGGTTACGGGTTAAACGCTTGCGCCGCGCCCACCAAGGTAAAATAATTGGAGAGGTGGAAGAATATTTTGCCCAGCAATTAAGCAAAGGCGATAGCTTTTTCTTTGCTGGCGAAGTGCTGGTGTTTGAAGGGATTAAAGATATGATTGTTGAGGCTCGTCCAGGTAAGGGAAAAGAGGCAAAAATCCCCAGTTTTCAAGGTGGGCAAATGCCCTTGTCTACTTATTTGGCTGACGCGGTGCGCGAACTTATTAACGCACCTGAACGCTGGACAGCGCTGCCTAAACTGGTACGTGAATGGCTGAGCTTACAGCAAGACTATAGCGCCTTGCCGAGTATGCAAAAATTATTGATAGAGCAGTTCCCATTTAGAGGCGCGCAGACGACCTTGTTTTATACTTTTGAAGGGCGTAAAGCCAATCAAACCCTTGGCATGCTCATTACACGCAGAATGGAAAAACGAGGATTAAAACCGCTAAGCTTTTCAATTACTGACTATGGTTTGTCAATTTCGTCAGTGCTACAAATTGAACAACAGCATATTCCTGACTTGTTTACGCCAAGCATTTTAGGCGATGAGCTAGAAGATTGGATGCTTGAAGCCAGTATGCTAAAACGCAGTTTCCGCCAAGTCGCGGTAGTTAGCGGACTGATTGAACAACAATATCATAGTAACAAGAAGACGATGCGACAGGTGACTTTTTCAAGCGATTTAATTTACGACACCTTGCGCCAGTACGACCCTGATCATATCCTATTGAAAGTGACTAGAGATAATGCCCAAAGAGAGCTTTTGGATATAGATCGTAGCACCAATTTACTGTTTAGATATTGTGATTCCTTTATGTTCAAAGCGCTTGAAAAACCCTCGCCAATGGCCATCCCCATTGTGCTAGATGTGCGCAGCGAACTGGTGACTGGGGCCGGAACCCAAGCTTTGCTTGAACAAGCAAACTTATACCAAGAGGCTGAGCTCATGCTCGATGACGTTCGTGCACTGTTACAAGGCGATAGTCAGCAAGATAAAAACTTATCAGGAAGCAAGCCCGTTTGATTTCAGCTGAATTACTACAAACCTTGTTGTTAAACCATCAGGTGATACCTGTGAAATTTGCCGAGCATAGAATGTTATTTGATGCAGCAGGTGTTGTTATATGGCCACAACAAGACCTACTGATTTTTAGCGACCTGCATCTTGAAAAAGGCAGTTTCTTAAGCCAGTTTGCTAATCCTCTTCCGCGTTTTGACAGCAAAGACACGCTAAAGCGGATGCAAGCACTTATTGAGCGCTACACATGTGCTCATATTGTGTGCTTGGGTGATAGTTTTCACGATGGCAATGCGCTAAGCAGAATGCAGCATGAGGATTTAACCCAGCTCAACGCTTTAGTCACTTCGGTTCCAAAATGGACGTGGGTGCTAGGCAATCATGATCCCGATATTCCGCCTGAGATAAAAGGTGAGCGGGCGCTAAGTTTACAATGTCAAAATGTGCTGTTGGTGCATGAGCCTGAAGATCTTGATGAATATTCAGCGCCGGGCGGCGCGCTAGTGAATGCGCAAATAGTTGGTCATTACCACCCTAAATCAACTTACCGATTGGCCAATCGTAGAGTGACGGGAAAAACCTTTGTTTGCGCCGCCCATATTTTATTGATGCCTGCTTTTGGCAAGTACACCGGAGGACTCGACATAAAAGATAGCGCCTTTGAAGGCATTTTTGATATCAAAGAGTCGTCAATTTACTTAAGCTATCATCAAAAGATTTATTTGTTATGAGTTTGAATAGTTACCTAAACCCAATTCATTTAGCTGATTCGCTGATCAATCAACATAAGGTGACCTTGCAAAGTAGGCGCCCTAATATAGTTGTGATTGATGACTTATTCGAACTTAAGATAATAGACAAATTGGTCACGGATTTAAAAGCACCACAATATTGGCAAAGCCAAAAACATACTTATCAAGCGCTTTACGCCAATGAACAACAGTGGCAAAACGCAGATGTAGATGAGCGGTTTGTACACCGCGACATTTGGGCACCAAAAAGTATATCGCATAGAACAACAAAGAGCTCACGCCCTAACAACACCGCTTCACAGTTTTTGTCTTTTGTCCGAAGTGAAGCCTTTATGGCTTATCTAACACGCATCTTTAGTGTTCATTTAAGTGATATAAACGTTGCCCAGCCCGAAATTAACAGTAACTACTTTCGATTGGGAGCAAATGACTTTGTTAAACCGCATGCCGATGAGTCTCCTGGGCGAGAGGTTTGCATGTTGCTCTATTTAAACAAAGATTGGCCCAGTGACGCCGGTGGAGAGCTGGTTTTTGCGGGTAAGAACAACGAGGCTATTTCAATCTTACCGAGCTATAACCGCTGCGTGTTATTTAAGCCTTCTTCTAGCGGTTCAGAGCATTGGGTTAATGCGATAAATAAGCATCATGCGCCTAGATATCGCTATAACCTAACAAGTTGGTATTGGTCTGAATAAGGTTTTGTACCTTACTCTTTCAAATTAACCTCAGTATCAGCAAGTAAATAAATAGCCGCTGCATAAGCCGCTATATTTTGCGCAAGTTCATCGGGGTTAATTTTGTCTAAGGTATCATCTGGCGTATGGTGCAAGTCAAAATAGTCTCTACCGTTTTGATTGAGCCTAATGGTAGCAACGCCTTTTGCTGCATTGGAATGATATCAGGGCCGCCGTTAGGCACTTTGTCACCGCCACGCACGATACCAAGCGGAGAAAGAATTTTAGCAATTTCATCTATTAATACGGTAGCTTCTTCATTAACATTAGAATCTAGCTGCCAAATCGTTTGCGCACCAAAATCAGATTCGGTCGCTACAACATGATTATGCAAGTTCTTTTCATGCTGTTTTGCATAAGCGAAAGCGCCCAAAAGTCCCACTTCTTCTGCGCCAAACATGACCACGCGAATGGTTCTTTTCGGACGTTTTGGTAACTGTGAAATTAAACTCGCTGCGGCTGTGGTAATTGCAATGCCGGCGCCATCGTCTACTGCCCCTGTGCCTAAATCCCAGCTATCTAGGTGGCCACCAATTAGCACGATTTCTTCAGGTTTTTCGCTGCCGATTAAATCAAGGATGACGTTGCCGCTGCTAACGTCACCTTTCCACTTAGACTCTGAACTAAGCGATACACTCATTTCTTTATCCAGCGAATGTAACCTGCGTAATTGGTCTGCATCAGGATTAGAAATAGCCACCACGGGAATTGAGGCCCAATCTTCGCCATTTTTGCTCATCATGCCGGTATGTGGAAAACGATGTGAACTGGAACCGACTGAGCGCACCATTAAGGCTTCAGCGCCAGCGCGCTGTGCATGCTGCCAACCAACTCTGCGGCGTTGATTGGCTTGACCGTAACCTGCACCGGTTTGACTTTTGACCATGAGGTCGCCATCAACAAAGGCTATTTTGCCTTCTAATTGACCTGCTTTGACTTCGCTTAAGGCGTGAATATCGCGAAAATAAACAACGGGCGCTTTAATTTCTTTGCTAGATGGTGCTGCGCCGCCAAGCGCGGTTGCATATAATTCTTGTTTGTAAGGCGCATTCAACACGACATGTAAATGCCCTCTGTCCCAAAATGGCATGGTAAATTCTTCAATGCTGGCTTTGTCAAAGCCGAGTTTTTTACCCAAATTAAGGCCCCATTCGCGGGCCCGCGCTTCTGCTTCTGAACCGCCTAGTCTCGGCCCTACTTCAGTGGTTAATGACTCGACTATGCTAAAACCAAGGTCGCTTTTTAGGGCTGTTTGCATCAGCTGTGTGGCGGTTTCTTTTTGCTCGTCACTAATCGCTTTTTGTTGAGCTTGTAAAGACAAGCTAATAGCAAAAAGTGCTAGGCTTATCGTTACGTTTTTTAATCTATGCATGTTTGACTCCCATTGCCGTTTTACGGTGGTTATTATTATTGTTGTTTATCTTAACTACGCCAGCGCTTATTTAAATCTTGATAAGCATCGATGCGTCTATCTCTAAAGTAAGGCCAAATACGTTTGATATGTTCAGACTTTTGCATGTCTAGTTCTACACTTAGCGTTTCTTCGTTGTTATCGCTGGCCATTGCAAGTATTTCGCCTTGTGGACCTGCAATAAAACTATGCCCCCAAAATTGTATGCCCGCATCGGCTTCATTGGGTGAGGCTTCAAAGCCGGTGCGATTGGCCACAATAACAGGTACCGAATTGGCTACAGCATGAGAACGCTGTATGGTTTCCCACGCGCCTTGTTGGCGTTGTTTCTCTTCTTCATCATCATTCGGATCCCAGCCTATTGCGGTTGGGTAGAATAATATTTCTGCACCGGCCATGGCCATCAGCCTTGCGGCCTCTGGGTACCACTGGTCCCAGCAGACTAAAACGCCTAATTTGCCAACGCTCGTTTGAATAGGTTCAAAGCCTAAATCCCCTGGTGTGAAGTAAAACTTCTCGTAAAATCCGGGATCATCAGGGATATGCATTTTGCGATAAATACCCGCGATTTCATCGCTACGATCAAACACCACGGCAGTATTGTGGTACAAGCCTGTCGCGCGCTTTTCAAACAGTGAGGTAACCAACACGATATTGCATTCTTTAGCCAAGGCACCAAAAAACTGCGTGGCGCTACCAGGAATTGGTTCGGCTAAATCAAATTGATTGACGTCTTCTGTTTGGCAAAAATAAAGTGTTGAATGTAGTTCTTGTAATAAAATACATTCGCAGCCTTGTGATGCCAGTTCGCGTACTCGTTGTGCTGATTTTTGCCAGTTTTCATTTTTGTCATTGCTTGCAACGCTTTGTTGTACCAAGCCTATTTTCAAGGACTTTTGCGTATTCACTGTTTTCATAAAACTGAGACTCCAGCTTGTGCTTTTTCAATAATTTCAGGTTTCAACGTGCTAGTGGGTACTTGCATTGTTACGCAATGCAAACTGCCATTTTGCTGCACTAAACTAACGCAATGCACGGCGATAATTTGATAGTTAGGATATGCCTTTTGGATGATTTCTAAGGCGGCTTCATCTTCGGGTTGATCATATATTGGCATCACAATATGCCGATTCAAAATTAAATAATTGGCATAAGAAGCCGGTAGTCGTTCACCTTCATCGTTCACGACAAGAGGCAGTGGAAGTGAAAATATTTTGTGTTTCGGGAGAACTTGACTAACTTCATATTGAAGTTTGAATAACTCGGCAAAATGTGGGTCGTGAGGGCGATTGTCAGCGCCTTGTAATACTATCCCCATTAAAGGGGTGAAACGCGCCAAAGTGTCGATATGGCCGTCGGTATCATCACCTTCTAAATGCCCATGATTAAAAATGCTTACTTTCTTTGCGCCCAAATATTGAGTAAACAATGTTTGGTATGCTTCACTGCTCATATGTCCATTACGCTTTGGATTGTACAAACATGATGCGGTTGTTAATAAATGCTGATTCTCATCAATTTCAATCGCACCACCTTCTAACACCGTTGGGTTAATGATAAGTGTTTGTTGGCATAAATCAGCAAGTGCAATATTGATTTGGTTGTCTAGGCTTGCATCAAACTTTTGCCCCCAGCCATTAAAAGTGAAGCTGACAGGGTAGTTATGTTGATTGTCGGTAACCGTAAGGAATCCATAGTCACGTACCCAAGTATCATTGTAGTCGCAGGGAATAATCAGTACTTGATTGTTTTCTCCCAAGGTGACTTTTACTGCATCAATTTCAGTGCTAGGGCATAGTAATAATACCACTGCATGCGCTGCGTTTATCGCATTAATTAGTGCAAGATAGCTTGTTTGCGCATTGGCAAGATTATCAGCCCAGTCAGTGTTGGCATGAGGCCAAGCTAATATTACCGCTTCTTGTTCTGCCCACTCGGTGAGCAGGGTGTAGGGATGGGTTTGCATTTTAATAAGACCATACTAAATTAATAAAAGCACGCCTTGGTTGACCTACAAAATAGCGATAGTTTCCAAAAGCAATGTCGGCGCGCTCAGCGTAACGTTCATTGCTTAAGTTTAACACATGCACTCCTAAACTCACCTGTTTGGCAAGCTGATAGCGAATATTTATATCGACCAGTTGATGCCCTTCATAGGTAGCTGTGTTTTCAGGGTTAAGGAAATAGTCTCCTGTGTACTGCCAACTTAATTGTGCGCTTAAGTCAGTGCTAGGAGAATAGTTAAGATTAATTTGGGAAAGCCACCGCGGAGCAGTGTCGATTTCATTGCCTAATATATTCCTGGCAACTAAGTCAGTGTCATTTTCATAGCGATGCTCAGCCCAGCTTACATGCCCATTTACTTGCCACTTTGCACTTAGGCGTTGTTTCAATTCGAGCTCTATACCTCTATGCGACGTTTTGCCTCCACTTACATTTTGTCGCTCTGAATTTTGGAAAATGACATCGTATTTTTGCATATCAAAGGCTGCTATGTGCAAAGACGTATCTGCATTGCTAAAGCGCATGCCTATTTCAAACGCATCCATGTTTTCGTTGTCGATGTCGCTTAGCTCTTGATTGTTTTGGAGTCTAAAAAGCTCTGTTGCCTGAGGTGCTCTAAAGCCTTGTGAATACTTTACATAAACAGACATATTCTCAGATGCTTGATAACGCAGATTGGCGGTCGGAGAGAGGGCATTAAACGCCACTGACTGACTGTCAGGTCGACTAAAGCGACATAATTCTACATCTGATGCACAGGCACTTGGGCCATTTGCATTGTTAGCATAATCATATAAGTTCCTCTCAAACCTTGCTCCCACTCTGAGCGTCCAATCTTTGTGCTCTAGCGTACCTTGCGTAAATGCGCTCATTTGATAGGCATTTACTGCATAATCATAGTGGATACCTTTAGGAATGCTGGGAGAGAAGTCATCTGCTTGGCTTTCAACGAGCTTCCCTCGGGTGAGGTCAAAGGAAGCGCCGCTAGTCCAATCTATATTTTTCCACTTGAAGTCATACTGAGTTTGTAGCCCTAGACTTGCATGACGATTTTCTTCAAGTGCTTGCCAAGGCAAAAAATGTTGTAAAAAAGCCATTGTGTTCCACCGCGCGTAAGGCGTTATGCTGAGGATACCTTGCTCCCGCTGTTGGGTAAATTTAGTGTAGGCGCGTAAGGATTTTACGTCTCTATAGGCTTCGGGATTTGGGTTTGTGCGGCGTAGTTGTGCATCTTTGTAGCTTTCAAAGCCTTGAATAAAGCCTGCAGTTTCTTGGTTTAAGTTGGTAATATCGATGACTGTTTTTGTATCCCAGTTGCGCCCTTGGGTTTGATATATGTGAGAGAGTTTTTGTTGGTCGTAGCCGCTCATTGTTTGGTAGCCGTTTTCTTGAGTGACGTTAATAAGGCTAAGCCATGCGCTGTCATTGCCGCTGTTGCCATAACTACTGCTCACACGCGCAAAGTCATTGGCGCCTACTTGCAATCCTAAGGAAGAGCTGTCGTTTGTAAATGCATCCGCACTGATTATGTTGATAACACCATGCAGCGCATTGCTACCGTACAAGGTGCTCGCTGGTGACCGCAATACGTCAATACCAGCAGCTTGTTCATAATTAACATCAAACAGTTGGTTTGCGTTGCAAAACCCTGGTGCTCTGATTGATATGCCATCAAGCCCCATGAAAAACGCACCGCAACTGCCCGCGCCAGTGAGTACTGGACTTCTAATAGCGGTCAAATGTTCTTGTCCGTTGCCGCGGCTAATCCACGTACCCGGCGCTGCGTCAAGCACTTGAGATATATGCTGGCCTGATATCAATTCTATTTCTTTTGCCAAAATGGCACTTATACTATCAGGACTTTGTTTGATTGCTTGTGGTGTTTTTGCAGCAGTGACGCTAATCACTTCTACCTCGGCGTTATTGTTTTGAGCATGGCTTGTGGATGCAAGCGCTAGAAAGACTAAGCTTAGACAATTACGCAGGGAAAGGCTTACTTTAGGCTTATCAATATTTAGCATTACTTAAGGTTTCTCCCACCATTTAGGTGTATTACTTGCCCGGTCATATATGTGCTACTTAAAATGAAATCAACGGCCTTAACCGCTTCTTGTGCGCCCGGACAATGTCCGAGTAGTGATTTGGATAAGGCTTTTTCTCTGTAGGCCGCTGAATCATTTTCGTTGAACATCAATAAAGAAGGTGCGATAGAATTTACTTTGATTTTGGGTGCAAACAAGCTGGCAAACGATAAGGTTAAGTTGTGCAAAGCGGCTTTACTAGCCGCGTAAGCAATGTGTTTTTTACTACCTTTGTCTTGAACATAGTCGGTCATATGTATTATGTCAGCGCCATCGATAAGCATATCTTTGCAGGCTAAATTAATTTGATAGGGTGCACTGGCATGCACTTGCATCATTTTACTAAACAAATGCGCGAAATCCGCCTCGGGCGTTTCTTTATCCCAATCAGATGCGTTATGAATGATCCCTCCTAATATAGCGGTTTGCTTTTTTAGTGCACCAATAAAGTGCTCAATACCAGCGTCACTTGAAAAATCGGCTTGAATTGCCACGATGCCTTTTTCAATTAATGTGTCTAGAGATGGTTTTTTATTACGATATGTTATAATAACTTTTGGATTTATAAATTTATCATTTTGTTGTGTAGTGACTTGAATACTTCGTTTAGCTTCAAATTCAGCTGAATTTAAGTATTCGGCGATGGCAAGGCCTAAACGCTGGGAGCCACCGGTAATAAGAATTGGCGCTATCATAATCGAGTTGCTTCCTAGTAATTAAATGTGGGAGTTGCTGTAATGCTGCATGTGCAAAGATATAATGCCATGGTGTAAAAGATATCTTTGTTGCTCGACTTGTGAAAGTAGCATTAAGCAATACATTATGAACAAATTGAATGTAAAAACTTACGTAAAATGGGCACGCTAGGATCGTAGCATAAAATTAAATTGCACTTTTATGCTTCATTAGTAAACCAGTAGAAAACTTTTGCGTATATAAAAACAAATCACTAATTGGATAGACAATGTTAGCAAACGAAAAAATTGTAATGCATGGAGCCAACCACAATAGAGCTATTTCGCCACAAGCTGAACTCGTGCGTGAAGCGCTATTGATTGCTGGTCTTGAAACACCAATGGTAGAAAACGGTTTAAGTGCCGAAGAAAAGCGCTTGAAAATAAAACAAAGCATGTCAGACATAATGCAGGCCTTAGGCTTGGATTTAAATGATGACAGTTTGCAAGATACCCCAAACCGTATCGCTAAAATGTACGTTAATGAGATTTTCTCAGGCCTGGATTATTGTAATTTTCCAAAGATTACGCAAATCCAAAATAAAATGAGAATAGAGCAGCCTGTTCAAGTCACAGACATAAGCTTAACCAGTACTTGTGAGCATCATTTTGTGACTATCGACGGCACTGCTACGGTATCTTATATCCCGAACAAAACGGTAATAGGCTTGAGCAAAATTAATCGTTTGGTCGGTTTTTTTGCGCAGCGCCCGCAAGTGCAAGAACGTTTAACGCAACAAGTTATGGTTGCCTTACAAGCGCTAACGGGTACAAAAGATGTAGCTGTTAGCATCAATGCAACGCATTATTGCGTAAAGGCTCGCGGTATACGCGACACTAATTCTTATACAAAAACGTCTTCGTTAGGCGGCGCTTTTAATACCGACCGAGACCTAAGAAGAGAGTTTTTTCAAATATAGTAAGCCAATTACATGGTAGCCTTTATAAAGGCAGAAGTGAAAAGGGACGGTGTTATCATCGTCCCTTTTTTGTAATTAGCGCGAGTCGTCAGCCCCTATTCATCACTGCTAATCAAATGAAATTCGGTTTGCCTACCGTCCATATAACTGACCTTAGTCCCATCGAATATGGCATTTTCTTCTAGCATTATGCGTATTTCTTTCCCCCACTGCGGAATAAAACTGGCGGCATTAAGCTCAATAGAATATGCGGTATTCGCATGAAGAGGGTAGTCTCCCCCAACCGGTACGCCCATTTGCTGATCCCACATGCCTAAGGTAGAGCCTGCAGCATGCCCATGATAGCCAATAGGATGAGTATAAATTGAAGGTTTAATGCCTTCTTTAATCGCTTGTTGACGTGCTGCCTTGAGTATCTGATTACCTGTTTTACCAACGGCAAACATACCGGTAAATATATCTTGCAAGCGATTCCCTTTAGCGAGCGCGTCGACTAAAAAGTCGGGTGCTTTTGTTTCGCCTTTTTTCAGCACGTATGCATGTTGTTGTTGGTCGGTATTTAAGCGTAAGTATGTAATTCCAAAATCAACGTGAATGAGATCTCCTGGCAGTATAACGTTGTCGCTGGCGCGTTTACTAAAGGCTGCTACTTGCTCAAAAGTTTCGCTATTGGCCCGCTGAATTGAAACGCTAGGATGAAACCAGTTTTCTACGCCCAAGGCTTTGGATTTATCTCGTAACCACCAGATTACATCTTCGGTTGTAGTCAACCCCGGGGTAATGACTGAATTACTAAACGCTTGTGCAATTATACTGTGACCAAAGGCAACAATTTGAGGGTATATTTCCATTTCCACCGCAGAGCGGGTTTCAAGCCAACCTAGGGCGAGATGCTCTGCGCTAACAATTTTACTTTTTAAGTCATCATCTAAGGTATCGATGAATGCCAAATATTCTGTCGCTGTCATGCCGTCAGCTAGCGCATGATGCTCTGATTTATTTAAGCCAATAGCTTTGGGGTTTTTCTGTTTAATGAGCTCAGCGAGTCTTGTCCATTGATCAGGCTGGCTTTCTTTATCCCATGCTTTTTTGAACATATCAGCGACTTGGTAGCGTGCTACCGCATAGCGTTCTATCGCTTTGCCCTCGCCAGGATTATAGATGACCAGTATGGTGCGCCGGCGCGCTGACAACCAAGTGGCCGGTAACATAGTCTTTAATACAGGGTCTTCGTTGTACTCCCGTGAAATCAAAATCCACATATCAATACCCGTGCGTTCCATAATACTTGGCAAGGTATTGTTAAGCTTGTCATTGAGCATGCTGTCGATAAGTTGCGCACGCTCGTGCATGGGCAAAATGAAATTTGGATTGATAGCTTGTGAGACTTCGGTATGGTCGTCGTTATGGTGTTTGTTTGTAAGCAATGCGTTTGCTTTGTAAGCAATTCCAATATTGAGCAGGAGCAGTGAACCAAGCGTATAGCTTAATTTTTTGAAAAGTGAGAAGCTAGATTGACCATTATATAACGCAGTAGATTGAGCTCGTGTTGTTTTTGCTTTCATAGTTCTCTCAAAGACTAGGGTTTAAGTGCTTGCTTTAATGCTTCTTTTAAAAGCCCATCAATAGGGCATGGTTTATTCGTATCTCGATTAACAAATACATGTGTCATACTCGCCGTAGCTGCGGCCTCGTTTTGGTCTTGTTTAAATATGGCGACTTTATATTCTACTGAGGAATTACCAATTCTGCCTACTGAAAAAGCGCCTACTAATTTATCGGGAAAGGCGACACTGCTATGATAGTTACACTGCGAACTTACCATTAAGCCAATTTTTTCACCCTGATGAATATCGAGCTTAGCATGCTCAATCAAATAGCGGTTAACGATGGTGTCGAAGTAACTATAGTAGACAACATTGTTTACGTGGCCGTATATATCGTTGTCCATCCAGCGAGTATCCATATCCATAAAATAATGGTAATTACTACGCTCAAACAGAGATTGCTTGGTATGGGTCACTAACTTTACATCCTTTTTATGCGCTCTTAAAAAGCTTGTTGGTATATTTTTAATGCATCCTGATAAGTAACTTCTCGTGGATTATTCACCAACAAACGCGTTTGTAGCATTGCTTGTTCAGCGAGCATGCTCAGGTTGCTTTCGCTCACTCCGGTGTCGCGTAATTTGTTAGGTAGCCCTAGCGTTATTGACAGGTTTACGAAATATTCTGCGAGCAGTTCAGTATTTTCTAACGGTGAGGCACTTCGCGAGTTTTCAGGTAAGATGAGCACTGCTATGTCATTGTATAACTGATGGGCCTCTTGCGCATTAAAGCGAAGGACATGAGGCAATACCAAGGCGTTACTAAGGCCATGTGAAACATGAAAGTGACCGCCTAAGGGATAGGCAAGGGCATGCACCGCCGCAACCGGTGCGTTAGCAAAAGCCTGCCCAGCTAAACAGGCTCCTAACAACATATTTTGGCGTGCGACTAAGTTTTTACCGTTGAATGTTGCTTCTTCAATATTGCCAGCAAGCAGAGATAGAGCTTGCGTTGCAAGTATATCCGAATATGGATTCTTTTTAATTTTACTAGTGTAAGCCTCGATAGCATGCACCATCGCGTCAATGCCTGTTGATGCGCTCACATGTGGCGGTAAACCTATGGTTAAGGTGGCATCTAAAATTGCGATGTCAGGAAGCAATACTTGGGATGCTACACCCATTTTAGTGGTTTCGCCGGTGGTTACAATCGAAATGGGTGTAACTTCTGAGCCTGTGCCAGCAGTGGTTGGTATTAAAATAAGTGGGCAACGCTCACTTGTGATCTTATCAAGGCCGTACATGTCATTAATGTTTTGTTGTTGCTTAACAAGCACAGATACTAGTTTGGCGCAGTCAAGAGAACTACCTCCGCCAATACCAATAACACCGTCAATAGCATTTGATATAGCAAGGGCAGTCGCAGCCTCGATGATATGCTGGGGAGGGTCTGCGATTACATCATCAAATATAGTGAAGTTGATGTTTGCAGCGCGCAAACTCACAAGCAATTCTTCAAGTAAGCCATAATCGACTATCCCTTTGTCGGTCACGATTAAAATATGCTTCACGCGTAACGAACTGCAATACTCAGCGCACTTTTTCAGCGCGCCTAGCTCACTAACAATGCGTTTGGTGGTAATAAATTCAAAATTATGCACACGTTCGTCCGTTTCAGTCGGTTTACTATTACCTTGTAAGATATTTAAAAATTAGCATTTAGCGCGCCGGTAAATCAAACACTTTTGTTTTTATTTGGCCTTTAAAATTGTCAGCTTGAACTTCTATTTTGGTCAGACCTTGTAGTTGTGAAGGCAATAAAACTGCTCGGTAAGGCGAGCTTGTATCAAACGCTAGCCGTGTTTTCTCTCCGTCTTTGTCTAGTTGGTATACTATTATTTGAGCAAAGTTAAATTGCTCAGGATTGCTAAAAGATAATTCAAATGGCAAAAAGACACGCTCATTTTCTTCATAGACTGGCAGCATCCTTATGTCTTGGACCATACTTTTTACTATTGGACTTGTCGATTTAAGTAAAATATAGCTCTGTGGGGCTAAATCCATTAGCATTTGGTCACCGCTCAGAACAGCTCTATTATTGCTGTCTGCCGATATTATTTCATATTCCAATGTACCTACGCCCATGCTTACCTGCTGTTGTTCATTAGAAAAGTTGAAAACCACTAAGTGATCTATCATTTCTTCAGGTAGTATTCGACTAAAGCCATATAAACGTTTTTCTTCATCAACGAGGCGGTTGATATGTTCACCTTGTCGAAGGCCTTTATGTGCTTGACGAATTTGGGCTAATTCGTTGATGCGCTGGTAGAGAGGATGAGCAGTATCAAAGTTACTTTCACGGGTAGTGCTGTTAGTACCAATTAAGTTGTTGTCGTTGTACACAGTCACTTGAGATGGGTCCATGTTTTCCCGAGCATCAACATCGCCACCATCGCCGGTAAACCCTTGTTCATCACCATAATAAACTACAGGTACGCCTCTAGAAAAATACATCAGGGCGTGCGCCACTTTACTGAGCTGTAGTTTTTCTTCTTCAGATATATTGGGTAGCGCTTGCTCTATAAAAAAGCCAACACGCCCCATGTCGTGATTACCTAAAAAGTTGAGTAAGTCGTTTGGCGATGAATCTCCGTCGCGGTAATAATCGTCATTGTTGAACAACGTGGAAAGCTGGCTAATATTTTTCTTCTCAAAGAGCACATCGCGCGCATTGAAGGCAAAACCAAAGTCGAGTACCGAGGGTAATTTGCCTTTGGTCGTAAATTTACTTAGGCCTGCTGGATTGCCATCAAATACTTCGCCAAAAATGAAAAACTCTGGTAGACCAATGTCCTTCGCGTGTTCAGTAATAGCGGGCGAAAATGATTGCCAAAATTCGATGTCGACGTGTTTTACCGTGTCGATACGAAAGCCATCGGGTCTAAACTCCGTTATCAAATCCTTGAACACTTCAGTTAAGCCCGAAATTACTTCAGGCTGGCTAGTGTCTATATCGTCTAGTCCAACAAAGTCGCCTTTAATCGCACTCTCGCCTTGCCAAAATGAATCGCCGCGGTTGTTGTAGTATTTCGGGTCATTTAGCCATGCAGGGACTTTGACTCCTTTTTCTGAATCAAGTAAAAATGGCGTGTATTTTTTACCTTTGGTGAGGTCTTGTGAGCTAATAAACTCACATCCTTTTTGCTCGCTTTGTAAAAACTCACCATCGGGGCCGTGACATTCTTTGTATTTTATAACGTCGGCAGTATGGTTGGTTATTATGTCAAAAAATATTTTGATATCGCGCTGATGTGCTGCTTCTATCAAACTTTTTAAATCGTCGTTGCTGCCAAAATGTGGGTCAATTTCAGTGAAGTCAACCACCCAGTAACCATGATGCCCAAAACCGTCGGCTTGTACTGCTTTGTTACGTAAAATAGGCGTCATCCAAATCGCGCTAACGCCCATAGCTTCTATATAATCGAGCTTGGCTTCAAGGCCGGCAATGTCGCCCCCGTGAAATGCCCATTTAGAGCTTTTATCAAGGCCGCCATATGAAATAGGGCGGCTAGGATCGCCGTTGTCATTTTCTGAAATAGCATTGTGAAATCTGTCGGGCATGACAAAGTAAAAAATTTCATCTTGTATGTTCCGGGTAAGGTAGTCGGTTTTAGCAGGGATAAGCGGTTTGACCACAGCGGCGCTTTGGTCTTTGTTATCTGTGCTTGGCGTTTGCGGTTCAGGTGCTTTAGAGCAAGCGCTTATTCCCAATATTAACGTAAGTGCAAGCGCATTTGTGTATTTGTGTAATGGCGCTTGGCCTGAATTTTTACCGATATAGTTCATAATTCTTCCTATTGCAGAAACTTACCTAGATATTGTTGATGGCTTAGTGTTTTTTATGGTATTCGTTGTCCGCGAATGGACTCAAGTAGGGCATACCAGTGTTCGCGTGACAAACTGATATCCATCGCTTTTTGGGCGCCAACAAGTCGTGCAGTGTTGCTTGTACCAACAACGGGCTGAATATTGGCTGGGTGACGCATTAGCCAGGCTAATACAATTGCATTTGCGTCGACCGCGTATTCGTTGGCTAGTTTTTGCACTAGCGCAGCGGTATTATTGATGTTGTCGTCATCAAGGGTTTGTGTGTTTGCAAATCGACCTTGTGCCATTGCACCCCATGCTTGCACTTGAATACCTGCTTGTTGACAATACTCTAGCGTTCCCCTTGGAAATCCGTTGTTTGCGTTGATTGGCATATTTACGGTAATGGCATCTTCCACAAAATCGTAACTCGCCAGACTCATCTCTAACTGATTGGCAATGATGGGGACTTGCAATGCACTTTGCAAATACGCTACTTGGCCTGCATGCATGTTTGAAACAGCTAAGTAATCAAATTTGCCTTGTTCATGTAACTTGCTTAACGCATTGGCGGTTTCGTCTAATTGCATTAATGGATCTGGGCGATGTAAAAAAAGAATGTCGAGCTTATTGTCGTGTAAACGTTTGATACTGGCATTTACCGCCTCGCTTATCCAATCACCTGATAAATCGTAATGGCAGAGATCGAAAGTTGGCGTGAGCTTAATGCCAACCTTTGATTGCAGGATTAGATGATGGCGTAAGGAACGCTCTCGTTTAAAAAGCTCTCCCATCGTTTTTTCTGCCTTACCAAAGGTATATATATCGGCCAAATCAATTACGTTGATGCCAAGTTCTAAGGCCGTGCTGACTAAGTCGAAGGCTTGTTCTATATCTTTTGTTGCCACGGGATTGTTGTTCCAGGGGCCACCCATGTGCATACAACCAAGAATAAGGCGACTTGCTTCTGGAAAATAATGATGAATTGCTAATGTCATAAATAATCTACTATTTGCTCTGTGATAAAATGAATATAGACACAAGACTTTGAGTGTGCCTAATTTTAGTAAAGTATAACAGTTTTATAAGATTGAATACGTATGCGAAATGTTGAGAAATGTTCCCTTTGCATCTTTTGAAATAAATTTGTCAGATATACGGTCTACATTTATACTCTGTTGCGGGATTTGCTGTGCCTAGCTAGCTTATTTGGTTGATTTTTATTACAAAATCTATTGTTAGTTTCGATTTAGCATGAAGTGTCAGGTAACAATAAATAAGTAAAAGCTTAGTAGTAAAATGATATAAAGGATATACATGTCAAATAGTTATGCAGCCGTCGTAAAACAAGCAATCGATTTGCTCGACGGTATCAGCCTTGGAGAATATCAAGAAAAACTGCCGCCTCATTTTCCAAGTAGCATCGGCTCTCACATGCGGCATATTATTGATCATTTCTTAGCGCTTATGCATGGACATAAAATAGGCCATGTTGATTATAATGTGCGCCATAGACATAACGAGGTAGAACAGTTTCCCAATTCTGCAATTCAATCCCTTGAAGAGATAGTCAATTGGCTAGAAAATATAAAAGTGAGTTGTTTAGACGACACGCTCAATGTGACCTCAGAAATAGATGTTACATGTACCTTGTCGAGTACTTGCCGTTCGACACTCGAACGAGAATTAGTGTTTGCCAGCAGTCATGCTATTCATCATTTCGCGCTTATCCGCATTATTTGTAGTATGCTCAATAAATCGGTTCCTGACTATTTTGGTTATGCGCCTGCGACTATTACCCACATTAATAAAACTGCATAGACGAAGTATTAAGCGGGTTTGTCTACAAGCCTAGCTCTGTAGGGATCGGCGGGGCTTCTTGTAATCGCTCAGGTTTAAAGCTTTTCAACTCTTCTAGTACTTGTTGAATGCCTCTATCTAGTTGGGCATCTACGCCTTTATTAACATCTGCCGGCATTAGTTTGACTTCTATGTCAGGGGCAACACCTGTATTCTCAGCGAGCCATTTGCCATTGGTATCAAAAATACGGATAAATGGAACACTCATAAAGCCGCCATCAACAAATGCCGGGTTATGCGCAATACCAATGAGTCCGCCCCACGTGCGAGTGCCAATAAGTTTGCCTATTCCTTCAAGCTTGAAAGCATAAGGTAAAAAGTCGCCACCGGAACCTGCATCTTGGTCGATTAGCATGGTTTTAGGCCCGTCATGTTGCGTAACTGGCGAACCATAGATTTTACCATCGCGGTCTTTAAACCCTGCTAAGTAAGTACTAGAAAGAGCGTCAGTAATATAGTTGGCTATTTGACCGCCGCCGTTTGAGCGCTCATCAATAATCATTGCCTGTTTGTCTAGTTGTGAGAAAAACATTCTGTTGAAGTAAGTAAACCCTGCCGAGTCGGTATTAGGTACGTAAACATAGCCCACTTTACCACCGGACTTTTCATCAACATATTTGCGATTGGCTTCTATCCACGACCATAAGCGCGCGCGATATTCATTGCCTGAAGGAACAACAACAACTGTTTTTGCATTTTTTCCTTTGGGATTGTCGGCCACTAATAAACTGACTTGTTTACCAATGGTATTTTCAAAAGCAGCAAAAAAACTGTCGTTTTCAGTAAAGCTTTTTCCATTTACCGCCAGGATATAATCGCCTTGCTTAATATCCACGCCCGGCACGCCCAATGGCATATCAAGGAAGGGATTCCACAATTCACCGGGATAAATTTTAGCCAAACGATAAGCACCATTTTCATAACTTATGTCAGCGCCTAATAAGCCTACACCAACATTCTTAGGACTTGGGATATCGCCGCCGTAGGCACGGTTGTGACCAACTTGCAGCTCGGCAATCATTTCAACGATGAGTTTGTTTAAATCGGCCCTTGTACCGACATGGTCTAGCAAAGGACGGTATTGTTTATAAATGCCTTTCCAATCGAGACCATGCATATTTTCGGCATAAAAATAATCAAGTTGCATGCGCCAAGCATCTTCAAATATTTGGGCCCATTCTTTTGCTGGATCAATTCTTAGCTGCAGGCCAGCGGTATTTAACTCTTTACCCTCAATAGCTTTGCCAACCTCAGCATGCTGCATTTGGCCACTGCTTGATGCAAATAACATCGTCTTAGCGTCTTTACTCAACGTAAAATAGTCTACATCTGAATTGACTTGTGTAGCCGATTTCTCTGCCATATCAAAACGCATTAGTACGCTCTTATCGGCGTTATTGCCTGATGGGCTAAGCCCAGCACCCGGCTGCGGGTTTTCTACATAAAACAATGCGCCATCGCTAGCCACCGCTAAATGGGTATAATTCTTTTGGGCCACAGGTAAAGCAACTATCCGATTCATGATTGAATTTAGGTCAATACGAGTGGGTGTTTTTTCTTTCTCTGTATTTTCATCCTCATCGGATGATTTTTCTTCTTTCGTGATAGCCTCCTCATCTGACTTAGGTAGCAGCGGTGATTTACCCTCAGAGGATAATACGGCAGCGTAAAGAGCCGTACGATAAGGCCTTTCTTGTTGGGTCATGTCTATGCCAGCGGCAGTTGTACCGCGATTGGTAGAGGCTGAAAAATAGAGATATTGGCCATCAGGAGAAAAAGCCGGTTGTCCAGCGTCACTCATTCCATCTGTTATTGCGGTTGCCTTTTTGGTATCAAAGCTATAAAGATATAAAATTTGATTGTTGCTAGGACCTAGCAATGAGTACGCAATCCATTTACCATCTGGCGAAATAGAAACTTGCTGTGAACCTTCAACAAAGCCTTTTCGAAGGGGGTCGCTACCAATAGTGTAAGTACGCTTTTTAGCAATATCAACGTACTTAAGATTAAGGTGACTATCACGATAGACCACTTTGCTATCATCGTCGGCGAAAGTCACTAATTCAAAGTAATTGGTTTTTATGTCGCTTAAGGCGATGGCTTTTTGTGTTTGCTTGCCAAATTGGTCACTAATATATAGCTGATATCCACCTGATAAATCTGAAAGATAGGCTATTTTACTGCCATCTGCTGACCAAATTGCAGTCATTTCTCTCACACCGTCGCTATTTGAGATATTGCGTGTTGAACCTTCTTTAAGTGGAATAGTAAAAACTTCGCCACGGGCAACTATCGCAGCTCGTTTGCCCGTTGGTGAAAGAGTGGTAAATTCTATATTTGAACTTACGTCTTTCCATGTGACGCGTTTTTGCGGTAGGTCGGGTTGAATTTCTATTGCTAAGGTTTGGCGCTGTTTGGTGCGGGCATCGTACATGTGCAGTTCACCACCAGCCTCAAATATGATTTCACCAGCATGCGCATTGGCACTAAGTATATCCCAGGGTTTGGTATCTAAAATAGGAGTTACGTCACCTTGAGGCCCATAACGATGAATGGCGACTGAGCCATCTCGGTCGGATAAAAAGTAGAGGTCGTCTTCGACCCACATAGGTGCAAAGTCGCTACTGTTGGGTTTAGGTACTTCAATCGTCTCATGGGTTTGGGTGTTGTAAATCCAAATTGGTGGCGTTGAACCACCGCGGTGTTGCCGCCAACCACTCGCGCCTCTGTGGGCTTTTCGAAAAGGTCGATATGCGATGGTTTTACTATCACTTGCCCAGCTTGGATCCAGCACTCTGGCATCCATAATTTTATTGGGATGGCCGCCGTTTACGTCAATCTCGAACATATGTGGCGCACGGTTATGATTAACTTCGCGCATGCTCGTAAATACCACACGTTTGCCATCGTTAGACCAGCCTTCTACATTATCGTTATCAGGGTGATAGGTTAGACGTTTGGCTTCACCCCCATTTACCGAAACAACATAAACATCGCTATTGTTTCCGTAGTTTGCAGTAAAAGCGATAAGTTGCCCGTCGGGTGAGAAGTGCGGGGATGACTGTTGGTCTTCATCACCGACTAAGCGCTTTGCATTACTCCCATCACGGTCCGTAATCCAAATATCTTCTGCATAAACAAAGGTAATATTGTCTTTAGATAAATCGGGCTGTTGTAACATTTTGGTGGCAGCGTTGCTAGACACACTAGGTAATAACAAAGGCAGTACTAGGCTAATTACGAAGGAAAGCTTTTTCATAAAGGGGTTGTCCTTAACAGGCTCTTATTTTTAGATCGTCAAATTAGTATGGCACAAAATAATGGCAAGTTTCTACTCTATATAAAGCTCACATTGATATTTAAACAAGGTGCCACTCTCCCAGTCCGTCTTAGTGAGTAAAATTATGCTTATATTTCATACCAAGCTTTTTCATCATTTTACTCGCCGCATTATCATTGCTTTTAAACCCATGTTATTATTGTGGGTTTATACCTCCCATACAATAAAAGGTCATATTTGTTATGCAGTCTGTATTAATTGAAAGAAGTGGTAATTGCTGCGAAATTTGTCAATCCACTGAAGCGTTGAGCCCATTTCTCGTGCCCGAATCGCCTGACACCAGCGCAAACTGCCATGTTTATATTTGTCAGACCTGCATTCGCAATATTGAAGCAAATACAGATTGTGACTTGCAACATTTTAGGTGCTTAACAAATAGCATGTGGTCAACTACGCCTGCGGTTCAGGCAATGAGTTATCGCTTGTTGCATAATTGCTTGCCTGAAGCATGGGCGCAAGACGCTATTGATATGCTATATCTTGAGGATGATACTCTGCAATGGGCCGAAGCGGGCATTTTAGCGCAACGAGAGCCGACCCTCGATGTAAATGGGGTTGCATTAAAGGCTGGAGATGCCGTTACAATAATAAAAGATCTTGATGTAAAAGGGGCAAATTTTACTGCTAAACGTGGTACACCGGTGCGTAACATCGGCTTGTCTGAGAACCCTCTGCATATAGAAGGTAAGGTCAACGGACAACGAATTGTGATTATCGCAGCCTATACCAAGAAAAACTAAGCTTAAAGCTTGGCCTGATAGTCTACATAGTCAGTAAAATCAGGCCCCATATATAGTTTTAATTGTTTTGCGGGTGCGCTTGGCATGTGCACGCTGAGCAATAAGCCTGGTGTGTCGTTGAAGTTTGTATCGATACCCAAGGCATGATATTTCGCTCCCATCTTTAAGTACTGCTTTGCAAGCACCGGAATGTCTTTACTATCTTCCTCTATTGTTGCTAATAGTGCACTTAAATTGGTGGCTAAACTAGTATCTAAACTTTGATGCTTAGCAAAGGCGGCAAATTCGGGGTGCAAGTCAAACCCAAATCCTGTTGCCGGCTTTACGTGCATGCCGTTACCTTGTTGAATCAAAATTTCTTCTATTAACTTTACACTACGTGGGTCGTAAAGCTTACTTATTGAGACGGTGCCATAAAGCGTTCTGTATTGCGGAAACTGTTTGATAAAAGCGCAAATCCCGCGCCACAGTAAAAGCAAACCTTGAAAAGACCCTTGAAACTGGGGAATTAAAAATGAACGCCCCATCTCTAAACTTGGGCCGCTGCGATTGACAAACTCAGGGCCAAAATCAAACATCCTATTAAGGTACAAGCCATCAAGCCCGCTTTGTTCAATCAGCACGTCGGTGCGACCCATACGGTAAGCGCCCATTATTGTGTTGTGCTTATCAACAATAAACAAATGTGTATATGTGGCGTCAAAGCCATCGGTATCTATCGCCTCGCCACTACCTTCATTGTACTGTCTAAAAACGAGTTCGCGCAGCCTTGCGATTTCAGTTACCACATTGGGGAGCTGCGCTTGATAGCCAAAATATACCTTATAATCAGCGCTTTCGACTAACAACTGATTGGCAGGAAGGGCTTCAATTTCCTGCTTTATCAATTGCTTTTCTACCGGTGCTAGTAAGGGTTTTTGTTTAAGGACTTTGTCAGCAGGCCATTTGTAACGCCACCGATTGTCTTGAGTGTAAGCAAGGAGTCTACAAAAATCCGCTTTTTGTTGATAGTCAGTGCCTTTGATGAGATTCGCCTTAACGGGATTTCCTGCATTTAAATGAATGGTGTTACCGGTTTTATTGAGTAGTTCTCTTGCCAGCATCAACATTCTTAAGCGATAGTATAGGCGGCCCAAGCGATAAAACCACTTGCTGTTTGTACCATTGACAAACACCGGAACAAATTGACATCGCTCCGTAGTGACCAAACGCCCCACAATTTTGTTCCATCTATGCTCGCTAATCGCCTTTTTATCAGCTTGATAATATGAAACGCGCCCGGCTGGAAATATTAGTAGAGCACCGTCATTACTTACGTGCTTTATACAGCGGCGAAGCGAAGGCCCATTTTGGGGATCTTTTTCAGACAGAGGATTGGTGAAAATGAAATAGTCACGAAGTTCTCTGAAAATACCCAAGCCTTTGTTGGCAAGAACCTGTAGGTCTGGTCTTACTTGGCCAATAGCCCGGGCTAATATAACCCCTTCAATACCACCAAAAGGATGGTTACTGGCAATCACCACAGGCCCGGTTTTTGGGATCTTTTGTTGCAAAGTACTAATACCTTGAATGTCGAGTTCGAGCATCTCGATAAGCTTATCGGCAAAGTCCTCTTTGCTAAGCCCTTGCATCTTGTGCTGCTGATATAGCTTGTCCATGCGGGCTATGCCCAAGAGTCGGTCTAGTAGCCAAATAAGACCTTTCATTAATAATGAAGGCTTAGCGATAAAATTACGAATGCTCAAGGTATATGGGGTAGGGCTTACCAAGGTTTACAGCTCCATAAGGTGACAGGGATATTTCAAGGACTGTCGCAAGTAGTTTAGTTAAAAGTGAAAATCTTCCCTATTGATATTTAATTCGGGGTAGATTTGCAATAGGTTTTAATTATGACACGCCAAAGCGCCAAAAACTTTCGTCGCAAGTATAAACCAAGGCTTTTATTCACTAAAGTATTTAAAAATAGCACATTACTTAGTCTTTGTGTCTATCTTGCTTGTGCAATCAATGACTAATTAGGGCATAATCTTGCTCAGAATTTAGCGCACTGCTTGGCATACTTATTAGCATGCTTTTTGGCGCAATAAAAACTGTATTATGCTCAGCGTTTTCGCCAGCTCTATTGCAAACCCGATGAAAGGTCCCGATTTTATGCGTACATTAACAATTCAAGCCCCAGACGATTGGCATTTACATTTTCGCGACGGCGATATGCTTCGTGAAACCGTTCCCGCGACTTCTCGTTGTTTTAAGCGCGCCATTGCCATGCCAAATTTAGTACCGCCGGTTACGACGGTAGAAATGGCGCTTGATTATAAAGCGCGAATACAAGCTGCAGTGCCTAAAGATAAAGCTTTTGATGGTGATTTTGAGGCGTTGGTCACGCTATATTTAACCAACGACACGACCCCAGCAGAAATTGAAAAAGCGGCCGCTGCTGGCATTAAAGCTTGTAAGTTATATCCTGCGGGTGCAACGACAAATTCAGATGCTGCGGTTAGAGGCATAAAATCCTTGTATCCGGTGTTTAAAAAGATGCAAGAGGTAGGCATGTTGTTGCTTATACATGGCGAGGTTACCGAAAAGCATATTGATATTTTTGATCGCGAAAAAGCCTTTATCGACGCTTACTTGCAAGATATTGTAAACGACTTTAGCGAACTTAAAGTTGTTTTTGAGCATATCACCACCAAAGATGCTGCGGATTTTGTAAAGGCATCAAGCAATAACGTTGCAGCAACGATTACGCCCCAACATTTATTACTTAATCGCAACGATTTGCTTGTAGGTGGTGTACGCCCGCACAATTATTGCTTGCCGGTGTTAAAGCGCAATATTCACCAGCAAGCTCTACAAGAAACGGTTGCCAGTGGTTCTTCAAAGTTCTTTTTAGGGACTGATTCGGCGCCGCATGAAAAGCATAAGAAAGAATCAGCCTGCGGATGCGCGGGTTGCTACAGTGCATGGAGCGCAATTGAGTTGTATGCACAAGTTTTTGACGACTTAAACGCACTAGATAAACTTGAAGGGTTTGCGAGTCACTATGGCCCTGACTTTTATGGTTTGCCACGTAACTCATCTACCATTACGCTCAAACAAGAGCCTTGGCAAGTACCTGAATTAGTTACACTGCCAAGCGGAAAAAATGGCATAGACACCCCTCAAGAAAACTCAATTGTGCCTTTTTACGCAGGCCAAACATTAACCTGGAAACTCGCATAAGATTATGACTACTCGCCCTGTCAATGACAACGCTGTTCAAGCTTCTACCACTGATTTCT
Source organism: Glaciecola sp. G7-5 (assembly GCF_055808975.1). NCBI lineage: Bacteria > Pseudomonadati > Pseudomonadota > Gammaproteobacteria > Alteromonadales > Alteromonadaceae > Glaciecola > Glaciecola sp. G7-5. Next base: position 5,008,396 of record NZ_CM147892.1, on the reverse strand, counting down.
CGTCGCTCAACTTGGCTAGCGAGCTACAGGGCGCGCTCAGTGAACTCAATTATTCTCAATTAACCGTAACCCAACAAGCTTGTTTGCCTCAATTGCTAGGTGGCAGTGATGCAGCGGTAAAAGCGAAGACCGGAACGGGTAAAACACTTGCATTCGGCCTTACGGTGCTAAACGAACTCATTGCTGATCAAGCCAAAGGGCATGCGGGCGTGCATTCTCTTGTGCTTTGTCCTACTCGAGAATTAGCACAGCAAGTGGCCCAACAACTCAGGTTATTAGCCAAACAGTACGCAAATACAAAAATTTTAACCCTTGTTGGAGGTGTTTCAATTGGGCCCCAAATTGCTTCATTGGTGCATGCGCCCAGTATTGTTGTTGGCACTCCAGGGCGAGTCATGGATCTCATCCGCAAAGATAAATTAGATGTTAGCCAGGTGAAATGCCTTGTATTAGATGAAGCCGATCGTATTCTCGACATGGGTTTTAGCGACCAAATGGGTTGGATTTTAGATGCCTTACCCAAACAGCGTCACTCGATGCTTTTTTCAGCAACCTTTGGCGGTGCAATTGAGCGACTAACTAAGCAGTATTTGTACAAAGCTGCGATTATTGAGGTTGAAGATAATCAGCAACATACGCAAATAACGCAACTTGCTTATGTTCTACAAGATGAGCGCATGGTATACGGTGTTTCTGCTGTACTGACTCATCACCAACCCGCATCAACCATGGTGTTTTGCCAAACCAAACAACAAACCCAAGAGCTCGCTGATGATCTTCATGACAAAGGCTTTAACGTACAAGCAATACATGGTGATTTGACTCAAGCACAGCGCCAACAAGTACTGACGCAGTTCGCAATAAAAAGTTGCAATCTACTTGTGGCTACTGATGTAGCTGCTCGTGGTCTTGACCTAGACCAAGTAGATTTGGTCATAAACGCACAAATCGCAGATTCAGCTGAAACTCATACGCATAGAGTTGGCCGCACAGGTCGCGCTGAACAAACGGGCACGGCTATTACGCTTGTGTTTGAACACGAACTAAAAGCCTTAGCTAAAATTGCTGATGAAACCAATAGCCATATTCCTGTAAAACATATTCAAGCCTTGCGCTTTCATGCCAACAGAATAGTCCTACCCGAGCATGAATGCATTATGGTAGATGGCGGTAAAAAGCAAAAAGTAAGTAAAGGTGATTTATTAGGCGCGTTAATTAAACAGGCTGAAATAGCGAAAGAAGATATTGGTAAAATGCAAATCACCCACGATAAAGCTTATATTGCAATTAAACAACGAAGCGTAAAACGTGCACTTGCGTTTTTTAGAGAAAAGCGTGTGAAAGGTAAAAGTTTACGCGCGCGCAAACTGCGTTGATGCGCTGGCAACTGCAAAAAAACTGATCTGCTAAGACTAAAGCAAAGATACAAGCTGTTGCAAAAAAGACACAATAATAAGAATAATTAGGAGATATTTATGAAAGCTATTTACTCGCCGTCGCCGCTGAAAATAACGATGCTTAGTGCAATTTTTGGCAGTCTGTTTACACTCATGGCCTGCAGCCCCAGTAATCAAGAGCAAAGGCCGGTTGAACAGCTAGAAAGCGAAAGCCAAAGCGAATCACAAAGGCTAGCTAGCTTCTTTGAAGATAGTTTTGAGCAGGGCTTGCAACGTTCTCCCATGATGCAAAGTCGCTTAGGCCTAAAATGGGATTATGACAAGTGGAATAATGTATCTGAAGCGTTTTCGAAAGAGTCTAAAGAGCTGCGACAAGCCGCATACGCCAAGGCAAAAGGCTTTGATAAATCTAAGCTTAGTGACGATGAAGCCTTAAGTTTGGATTTATTCATGCTCGACTTAGAGCGCAAACTCGCGAATGATGAATTTCCTCATCATAGTTACGTAATGCATCAATTTAGCGCATGGCACACAAGTGTACCTAGCTTTTTAATCAATATTCATCGCGTATCTAGTGTAAGTGATGCACAAGCCTATGTGAGCCGCCTCGAGAATGTCGCGCCTTTGTTTGATCAAGTCATCGAGCAACTTGAAATTCGTCAAGAGCTTGGGATTTTTCCTCCCAAATGGTCTTATGAACAAATGATAGAAGCTTCAGCTAATGTGCTAAAAGGTCGTCCCTTTGTTGATTCGCAAAAAGACTCTACAATTCTGGCTGATTTTAAGGCCAAAGTAGAGGCCTTAGCGATTAATGATGATGAAAAACAAGCGCTAGTTGCTAGTGCAAATAAAGCCTTATTGAATTCTGTGCAGGTGGCCTATGAAAAGTTAATAGCAAAATTAACTGAGCATCTCGCGCTAACACCAGAAGGGGATGGCGTTTGGCGTCTGCCTTCAGGGAGTCAGTGGTATCAAAATCGCTTAAATTGGTTTACGACAACTTCCTTAAGCGCCCAAGAGGTGCACGAGCTTGGCCTTCAAAACGTTGCCCGTATTCATGATGAAATGCGCGCTATCATGAAAAAAGTTGGTTTTGAAGGTGAGTTAAGCGACTTCTTCGTCTTTATGCGTGAGAGTGAGCAATTCTATTATGCGCCAAGCGATGAAGGTCGCCAGCGTTATATGGACGAAGCAAAAGCGTATATTGACGCAATGGAAGCCAAACTACCTGAATTTTTTGGTTTAACACCCAAAGCACCGATGGTGGTAAAACGAGTAGAAGCTTTCCGTGAGCGTTCCGCAGGAAAAGCTTTTTATCAAAGCCCTGCAAAAGATGGTAGCCGCCCTGGCACTTATTATGCGAATTTGTTTAATATGAAAGATATGCCTACATATCAAATGGAAGCCTTGGCCTATCATGAAGGCATTCCGGGTCACCATATGCAACGAGCTATTGCACAGGAACTTGAGGGTATTCCTGAATTCCAAAAATACTTATCATTTACAGCATATACTGAAGGTTGGGGACTCTATACCGAAGAGTTGGGCAAGGATATGGGCTTTTATGAAGACCCATATTCCGATTTTGGCCGGTTAGCTATGGAGTTATGGAGAGCATGTCGACTTGTTGTTGATACAGGCATTCATGAAATGAAGTGGAGCCGAGAAAAAGCCATTCAATACTTGGTAGAGAATACGCCTAATTCAAAAAATGATTCGACCAAAGCGATTGAACGCTATATTGCGATGCCAGGACAGGCCACCGCGTATCTTGTTGGAAAGCTCAGGATTATGGCCCTCAGGGAGCAAGCGATGGAGCAACTTGGTGACATGTTTGACTTCCGTGGCTTTCATGATGAGATTTTAAAAGATGGTCCGGTACCAATGTCTATTTTAGAAGATAAAATTAATAAATGGATAGTAAGTCAAAAAAGCTAAGGAATGGTTTATATAAACTTGTATTAAGGGTTCTTTTTATAGAACCCTTTTTTAATTGGTCTGTTCACATTTTTTCTGCCATAGTAAGATCTTAGTTCAGCATAATAAGAAAGAGAGTACTATGAACACCACTATTTTAGCGATTAGCGGATACATTACTTGGACCATGCTATTGTTAGTAGCCTTGGCCGCGTACAGATCCTACTCAAATCAAAAGAATAAAAGAAGCTCCTTAAAGTTTGACCCTAGCGGCCAAGACATGGCTGATTTAGGCCAGCGAATTACACGTGCCCATGCAAATTGTTATGAGTCAGCGGTTTTTGTCGTTGGGCCAATGATGCTTGCTTTGGCCTCGGGCTCGGCAGTGATTACAAATGGTCTTGCATTGTATATTCTGCTTGCACGTGTAGGGCAATCAATCGTGCATGTAATATCAACCAGCAATGGCGCAATATTGCTACGTTTTGTTTTCTTTTTGATTCAGCTCATTATTAGCGCATATTGGTTGTTTAAAATTATGCAAAAATTCATCTAATTATTATGCATACTTTAAAAAGCGTAATTACCTTATCTTTATCTGCATGCCTGCTTGTTGCGTGCACTAAGCAGACACCTAAAGTTGATGAAAGTGAGATATATCTTGTTCGGCATTTCCAAAAGCAAGCTCCAACCGAGGCAAGTGGTAAGGACGTAAGCTTGACGCCACTGGGTGAGCAAAATGCCTTGTTGCTCGCCAAGCATTTGCAGAACAAAGACATCACATCCATTTACAGTACAAACTATAAGCGCACGCTTCAAAGTGCGGCTCCTACTAGTGAACAAAAAGGGCTTGAAATAAACCTATATGATCCCAGTGCTTTACCCGAGTTTGCGGACAAGCTACTTGAGGCTGCCGATTCTCAATTAGTGCTAGGGCACAGCAATACCACTGGTGTGTTGTTTGGTTTGTTGGGCTGCGAGCATACGGTGCTCAGTGAAAGTGATTATGGTGACATTTTTGTTGTTAAGCGCCGACATGAAAAAAAGCAGTCTTATTTGGCTGGATGTACGAGATATTCTTTATATGAAGCACCACCTAATTTAGCAACGCTACTAAGGATTAATCAGGCTGATTTACATTTGTATTGGCGCCAAGTGAACGCGCAATTCACCTTACCTGAAAATATAGCGATGTCACTATCCGAGTCTGTAGGTGCTGAGCCGAGTGTAGATGGTGTTGTAGAAGTGGGTTTTATTATTAACAGTAATGGAACCACAAGTCATTTGGAAGTTGTGAGGTCGACGCCAGCATCTTTGTGGCACACACAAGCGCTAAACGCAGCGAAACAGCTAAAGTTTTCGCGGGTTAATAGTAAGCAAACCCTCGATAAGGCAATCTATACCACATGGGTCTTTACATTTAAGGCAAGATGAAAAAGTGTAGCTGCTTAATTAATCAATGGTAATAAGGTCGTTACAGTTAAACTGTCCTTAATTCTAATTGTCACTCTTTTAGGATCTGCAGTTGTGCTATTATCGCCGACTCTTTTTACATTATAACGCTTACCGCCGAGTACCTTGATGTTTTCATTTTTCGAAAATTTAACGAAACCATTTCCAGCCCAAAATCCAGAACAACCGCCTGCTAACTTATTGGCGTTTTGTCGTTATTATTCGAAAGGCATGTGGCATATATTGCTGAGCGTATCGATACTAAGTGCACTTATTGCGATATTAGAAGTGAGTTTGTTTGGCTTTATGGGTCAACTAGTTGATTGGTTTGCGACGCGCGACCCAAGCACATTTATCGAGCAAGAAAAAACACGATTGATTTGGATGGGCTTGCTGGTTTTAGTGGCGTTACCAAGTTTGGTATTGCTTGAGTCAATGATCACTCATCAGGCTATATTAGGTAACTATCCCATGCGCATCCGCTGGTTGGCGCATAAGTATTTGTTGAAACAAAGCCTGTCTTTTTATCAAGATGAGTTTGCCGGGCGGGTGGCGACAAAAGTGATGCAAACCGCCTTGTCGGTTCGCGAAACCGTTACTAAGGTGCTCAATCTAGCGGTGTATATTTGTGTTTATTTTATTTCGGTTGTGGTGTTGGTATTCTCAACTGATTGGCGATTAGCGATGCCACTGCTAGTTTGGTTACTTGCCTATATACTCATTTTACGCGTAATGTTGCCAAAGCTTAAACGTGTTTCTCAAAAGCAAGCAGATGCGCGTTCTATTATGACCGGTAGAATCGTAGATAGTTACACTAACATAATGACGGTTAAACTCTTCTCTCATCATCAACGCGAAGAAGACTACGCAAAAGAAGGCATGAACGGTTTTTTACAAACGGTATATCCTCAAATGCGCTTGGTGACGGTATTGCAAGCCTTGGTTTGGGCTATTAACTCAATCCTTGTTTTTGGAATAAGTGCACTAGCTATTTATTTATGGACGCGCGGCTCTGTGAGCCCAGGCGATATCGCAATAGCGGTGAGTCTATCACTTCGTTTGAACGGAATGTCGCAATGGATCATGTGGGAAGTGTCGTCTTTGTTTGAAAATATAGGCACGGTCCAAGATGGAATTAATACATTAGCAGTGCCTGCAGACATTCAAGACAAACCTGGCGCAAGTAAGCTAGAAATGAGGGGAGGGAGTATTGATTTCAAGTCTGTGAATTTTGCTTACAAAGGAAGAGATAACCACGATATTGATGTTTTCAAAGAATTAGAAATCAGCATTGCTGCAGGCGAAAAAGTTGGGTTGGTTGGGCGTTCTGGTGCAGGTAAGTCTACATTGGTTAACTTACTACTCAGGTTTTACGATATTCAATCTGGCGCAATCCTTGTTGATGGACAAAATATTGCTGATGTATCTCAAGAAACGTTGCGGGGAAATATTAGTATGGTTACCCAAGACACTTCGCTTATGCACAGGTCGGTGCGCGAAAATATTATGTATGGAAGGCCTGATGCAAGTGATGAGCAAATGGTAAATGCTGCTAAGCAGGCAGAAGCACATGAATTTATACAATCCTTAAGCGATGCGAAAGGCCGTCGAGCTTACGACGCACATGTGGGAGAGCGCGGCGTGAAATTGTCAGGTGGGCAACGTCAACGCATTGCTATTGCAAGAGTGATGCTGAAAGATGCGCCAATATTAATCTTAGATGAAGCCACATCAGCACTTGATTCAGAAGTGGAGTCGGCGATACAAGAAGGGCTCATTCAGATAATGCAAAACAAGACAGTGCTGGCTATTGCTCATCGTTTATCTACTATTGCACAAATGGACAGATTGCTGGTGCTTGATGAAGGAAAAATTGTGGAGTCGGGTAGTCATACAGCATTGCTCGAAAAAAACGGAATTTACGCCAAGTTATGGGCTCATCAAACAGGTGGTTTCATTGGTGTTGAATAAACACTGATATTAGCTGTACCAACAGATGTACAAGCAACACATGTTTAAATATTAAACATTTGTTGATGTGTGCACCTTCATTAGTTAAACTATGAATTAAGACACGGGGATCGCGAGCAATAGGATTTTGCTTTATTTTACAAGGGAGTAGTAAATGCTTAAGAGCGTACAGTCAGAAATTTTAGTTTCTATAGATTTCGAATTTATCCGTAAACTCGAAGGTGAACCTTTATTAGTCGGAGAAGTGGCGAGTCCCGCTAATAGCAAAAGCGGAGTTATAATCGCGCACAACTTCGACCTAGCCGAGCATAGTGACACATATCTTCGTAAGCTTGGCCTCAATGCAACTCTCATCGGAAAACTTTATCCTTATCTTGGCTTAGTGGGGCAAGAAGCGGCTGACTACTTAGCTGATTTTCCACTCAAGTTATCACTGAATGAAGTGACTGCAATCGACCAAGGTTTTAAACGTAGCGCGCTGATAGATATGGTAAATACATTTAACCAGAGCAGCCCAATACTTTTTTCAAAGATCCCGCGTTGTTGGCAAACGGTTATCGCTTCTCTAGAGTTTCAATATGGTCAACTCCACAAAACCTGTCCATCATTTTGGTCTTGGGTGAGCAATCAGAAATGGGACAAAGCATTAATGGAGCTACAAGACTTTGGAGATGAGTATCAAGATAGACGAAATGCTGAAGCCTACTATATTGAAGTCAACTCATTATAAGAAAGTACTGATTTGTTCGAGTGACTTTTTTTTGCTTGCGTGCTCAGGTATGGATGCATCACTAGCGGGATGGCCAACTACCAATAGCATATAGGGTCTTTCATTGTCAGGCCGATTGCAGATTTTGCTTAGGAATGACATCGGCTTAGGCGTGTGAGTTAAGGTCGCCAGACCTGCCGTATGCAGTGCGGTAATGAGTATGCCACAGGCGATACCTACCGATTCATGTACATAATAATTTTGCTTTAGTTCAGTTTCGTCTATGCCTCCTGTCTTTTGGCTAAATATGGCAATTAGCCAAGGTGCGGTCTCTAAATACGGTTTTTGTGCATTGGTGCCAAGTGGCTTCAATGCCTGCAACCATTGTTCGCCGGCACTGCCACCATAAAACCTTTCTTCGTGTTGTTCAGCTTGTTGTCTAATTTGCTTTTTAACGCTAGCTGATGAAATAGCGACGAAGTGCCAAGGCTGATGATTAGCACCGTTTGGCGCTCGTCCTGCTGATTTTATGGCATTCTCAATAATGCTGCGCGATACCGCTTTGTCGCTGAACTTTCGAATACTGTGGCGACGTTTAATATGGTCGAAGAAATCAAGCGCTTTTTGCTCCATTTCGGCATCGCTGTAATGGATGAAATCTTGTAATAAGTGCACTTTTTCTGTAGTCATATTTTATTTCTCTCTTACTTTTTTTCATTATTTTTATTATAAAAAACCACTGAAATTTTTGTATTCCCCTAAAACATAAGCTTTTTGTAGCACAAGAACATTTCTGCGTGATCCCTTAGGAAAAGTAGCTTATCAAGAAAACTGTTTACATTAACAACATTATATTCACATAATTTATGATTCGGGTAATCAAAAATAAGAATCGGTTAAATGACGTCTCAAGAAAATATTCCTCTGATCATCCTGATTAGTTGTGTCGCGACCCTTGGTGGTTTTTTATTTGGTTTTGATAGTGGCGTAATTAACGGCACCATTGATGGCTTGCAATCTGCGTTCAATTCAGAGCAAGTAGGAACAGGATTTAATGTCGCCAGCATGCTGTTGGGCTGTGCGTTTGGCGCCTTCTTTGCCGGCACACTTGCCGATAAATATGGTCGCCGTAAGGTACTTCTTGTCACCGCGTTACTCTTCATCATAAGCGCTTGGGGTTCAGGTATTGCTGAATCATCAGTAGAATTTGTGGTTTACCGTATTTTAGGTGGCCTGGCCGTTGGCGCCGCTTCGGTAATGACGCCTGCTTATATTAGTGAAATCGCGCCTGCTCGCATGCGCGGGCGTTTAGCGACGATTCAGCAAGTTGCCATAATTACCGGTTTATTTATTGCCTTTATCAGCAACTACCTATTAGCAAACGCGGCGGGTTCGTCAACGACGCAATTTTGGCTCGAATACGAGGCATGGCGCTGGATGTTTTGGATAGAGCTCTTCCCTGCAGTATTATTTTTATTATTACTTTTACTTATTCCAGAAAGTCCTCGCTTTTTGGTCTTAGCCAAACGAGAGAGTGAAGCTAGCAAAGTACTCACTCGTTTATTTGGAGCACAAGCAAGTAAAGAATTAATTACCGACATTGGCCAGAGTTTAGAAACCCAAAGCACACCAAAACTTAGCGACTTAATAGATAAACAAAGCAATCGTGTTCGCAAAATTGTTTGGGTGGGTATTGGCTTGGCAACCTTCCAACAGTTGGTTGGGATAAACGTGATTTTTTATTATGGTGCAATTTTATGGCAGGCGGTAGGTTTTACGGAAGCTCAAGCGCTTACCACCAATATTATTGGCGCGGGCATTAGTATCTTAGCCTGCTTAATTACCATCTCGATGATCGACAAATTTGGACGCAAACCTTTTTTATTAATAGGCTCAATTGGCATGGCAGTGACCCTATCGCTAATGGTTTATGCTTTTGCCAGTGCAGATACCGATGTTTTAACAGGAAATTTAGATCTAGGCGCTAAAGGCACAATGGCTTTAGTTAGCGCCAATGCTTATGTTTTCTTTTTTAACTTGTCATGGGGCCCGGTAATGTGGGTAATGTTGGGTGAAATGTTTCCAAATCAGATCCGTGGTTCAGGATTGGGGGTTGCTGGTATCGCCCAGTGGACAAGCAACTTTGCAATCACCATGACCTTCCCAATTATGCTCACCAGCATAGGCCTTGCAGGGGCTTATGGCTTTTATGCAATATGCGCCATAATCTCAGTCTTTTTTGTCATCTACTTTGTGCATGAAACAAATGGCAAGACCTTAGAAAGTATGCAGGGTTGATTGTTAAAGGCGAAAATAAAAGTTGGGGCATATTTTACTTGTAACCTTGCGCTTCATAAGTATAATACGCCTCCCTCCCTTATGACGCTGACGATTCCAAGAACGACCGACAACTTCACAAGGGTAGTGTAACTGTTGAATGTGTAAAAAAAGACACCATCTACCTTACATGAAAGGTAGCGTATGGTGAGCTATTTTAGCAACAGGGGTGTAGCTCTAATTGGTAGAGCAGCGGTCTCCAAAACCGATGGTTGGGGGTTCGAGTCCCTCCACCCCTGCCATTTGACGAAAATTTTTAAAATAACGTACTTTAACGTTATGTTTTATAGGTAACACTAATGAGCGAGAAGGTAGAGAACGTTTCAAGTCCAATGGATTTGATTAAATGGATTGTAGTTGCAATTTTGCTAGCTGGTTTGGTATTTGCGTACACCACTTACGAAGAAGTATCAGTGCTTTATCGTGCGCTTGGCGCCGTTGCAACCGTCATCGTTGCAGGTTTCATTGCAGCGTCTACCTTCAAAGGTAAGGCTTTTTTAGGCTTTGCTAAAGATGCTCGAATCGAAGTCAGAAAAGTAGTATGGCCAACACGTCAAGAAGTTGTACGTATGACCTTGGTTATTTTAGCGGCTACTGCAGTTGTTGGTCTATTGTTGTATTTCATCGACATGATTATTGTATGGGTAGTAGGATTAGTCACCGGTATTGGAGCATAAACTATGGCCGATAAGAAGTGGTATGTAGTACAAGCGTTTTCGCAATATGAAGGACGCGTAAAAAAGACCTTAGAAGAATATATTAAGATGCACGCCATGGAAGACTATTTTGGCGAGATTCTTGTGCCCACTGAAGAAATCGTTGAGATGCGCGCAGGTCAAAAGCGCAAGTCTGAAAGAAAGTTTTTCCCAGGCTACGTGTTAGTTGAAATGGAAATGAATGAAGATTCATGGCATTTAGTAAAAAGTATTCCCCGTGTATTAGGCTTTATTGGTGGCACATCTGACCGTCCAATGCCAATCACGCAAAGAGAAGCCGACGCAATCCTTAATCGTTTAGAAGAGGGTGTTGATAAGCCTAAACCTAAAACCTTGTTTGAGCCAGGCGAAGCTGTTCGTGTTACTGACGGTCCATTTGCTGACTTCAACGGCATGGTCGAAGAAGTCGACTACGAGAAAAGCCGCTTGAAAGTGTCTGTATTGATATTTGGTCGTTCAACGCCGGTAGAACTAGAATTTAGTCAAGTTGAGAAAGGCTAATTAGTCGTTAAGCCAGCTTAGCCGGACAAAAAAACCTGGATACCTTCAGCGGATTCAGGTTTTTTTATGCCTATAGCATTTGCTTTTAGTATTGGGTATTGATGGGCATTTTTATCAATTATTAAAAAGTCAAAATAAGAGTATATTTACGCGCCAATCCTCTGTACACTTCCGCGCTGTTTAGCGTACTTAGGCTTTTTATACACTAAACACAACAAAAATAGCTCAATTGCTTAAATAATAGCAATCTATGGTTGCATTTGTGCGCGCTAAAGCATACAATTTGCGCCCTTTTTTATGACGGGGAGCCTTTGACGGAGATATTCTCTTGTATCTTCAAGGCGTTAGACCCACAAAATAGAGAATAAATACAATGGCGAAGAAAGTCTCAGGCTTAATTAAGCTACAGGTTGCTGCAGGTTCAGCAAACCCAAGTCCTCCAGTTGGTCCAGCACTTGGTCAACATGGTGTGAATATCATGGAATTCTGTAAAGCGTTTAACGCGAAAACAGAAGCATTAGAAAAAGGCGCTCCGGTACCGGTTGTTATTACGGTATACGAAGATCGTTCTTTTACCTTCGAAACTAAAACACCACCTGCTTCTTATTTGCTTAAGAAAGCTGCTGGTATTAAGAGTGGTTCTGGCCGTCCTAACACTGAAAAAGTGGGAACGGTAACGCGTGCGCAGTTAGAAGAAATTGCAACAACTAAAGAACCAGATTTGACTGCTGCTGATATGGATGCGGCTGTTAACACCATCGCGGGTTCTGCTCGTAGTATGGGCTTAAAGGTAGAAGGATAAGACGATGGCTAAATTATCAAAACGCGCTCGTGCCATTGCTGAAAAAGTAAGCGGTACTAAAGAATACGAATTTGATGAAGCGATTGCTTTATTAAAAGAATTTGCTACTGCAAAGTTTGCTGAAAGCATTGACGTTGCCGTCAACTTAGGCATTGATGCACGTAAATCTGACCAAAACGTTCGTGGCGCAACTGTGCTACCAAACGGTACTGGTAAAGACGTTCGTGTTGCTGTTTTCACACAAGGCGCAAACGCCGAAGCTGCTAAAGAAGCCGGTGCTGACATCGTTGGTATGGAAGACTTAGCTGAGCTAGTGAAAAAAGGCGAAATGAACTTTGACGTAGTAGTTGCTAGCCCTGACGCAATGCGTGTGGTTGGTCAATTAGGTCAAATCTTAGGTCCACGTGGCCTTATGCCTAACCCTAAAACGGGTACCGTTACACCAGACGTAGCAACAGCAGTTAAAAACGCTAAAGCGGGTCAGGTTAGATATCGTAACGACAAGAACGGCATTATTCATGCGAGCATTGGAAAAATCTCGTTTGAAGCAGGTTCAATTAGAGAAAACCTTGAAGCACTAATGGACGCTTTGCGTAAAGCCAAGCCAAGTTCTGCTAAAGGCACATATATCAAAAAAGTAAGCTTAAGCACTACGATGGGCGCAGGTGTAACTGTAGACCAAAGTACGCTAACACAAGTTTAAGCGACTTTCTCTTGTAAAAGGTTGTGGGTTGGAGCTGGATTTAATTAGGTAATGTGTTGTGTACAACCTTTACCAAACAAATTGCAGCTCCCGTCCAAGACCGCAGGCGAAGTACAGTAAAAGAAGTAAGAGAGCTTTTACGACCTTAAATTTTAAGGTAAATGTATTTCTTAATTCGTACCTGCGCAGATGGTGAATTCAACCCAGACTCTCTGGGAAATGAACACCGTAGAGCGGTACAAACGCAATTAAGCAATATGCGAATGTATCTATCTGTAATCCTGCTAAATGGCGTACGAAGGTACAACAAATAGCAGATATTAAAAAAAGGTGAACTCAGTGGCACTAGGCTTAGCAGCAAAAAAAGAGATCGTAGCGGAAGTATCCGATGTCGCATCTCGTGCTCTATCTGTTGCCGTCGCTGAATACCGTGGTATGGAAGTAGCTGATCTTACTGAACTTCGTGTTCAAGCTCGTGCACAAGGCGTATATCTGAAAGTTATCAGAAACACCCTTGCTAAACGCGCTTTAGCCGACAGTAAGTTTGCTGATATTGACTCTGCGTTAACCGGTCAATTAATTTATGGATTTTCTATCGATGCACCTGGTGCAGCGGCTCGTCTTTTCAAAGACTATGCAAAGAAAAATCCTAAGTTGAATGTAACGGCACTAACGATTGGTAATGGTTTAATGGGTCCAGAGAAGTTGGACGCAGTAGCATCACTACCTACAAGAGACGAAGCATTAGCTCAATTACTTGCTACCTTCAAAGCACCGGTCGGGAAATTCGTTCAAACTGTTAACGAAATACCTACCAAGTTTGCTCGTGTATTGGCGGCGATCAAAGAAACTAAATAATTGGTTTTTTTGGCAATTTGAATTTTTAACATTATACCCAGGAGTTTAGAGAAATGGCTCTAACAAAAGAAGATATATTAAACGCAATCGCTGAGATGCCAGTAATGGACTTAGTAGAATTGATTGAAGCAGCTGAAGAAAAATTCGGCGTATCAGCACAAGCAGCAGTTGCTGTAGCTGGTCCAGCAGTAGCAGCAGAAGCGGCAGAAGAACAAACAGAATTCGACGTAATTCTTACTTCTTTCGGTTCAGCTAAAGTTGGTGTTATCAAAGCAGTTCGTGGCGCTACCGGTCTTGGCTTGAAAGAAGCTAAAGACGTAGTAGAGTCTGCACCTAAAGCTATTAAAGAAGGTGTATCTAAAGCGGAAGCTGAAGAACTTAAGAAGACGCTTGAAGAAGCCGGCGCTGAAGTTGAAATCAAGTAATTAGTTTTTTGCTAATTGCTGACCGGTAAAATGGTCTAGGCTGATGATTTTTAATCATCAGCCTTTTTGCGCTATATATTTATAAAAATCAAGCGCAAGTAAGTCACAAAATTTACTCCCTTTATTTGTGATTTATATTTTGCATGGTATTGTTGTACAAGTTTTTGATTTTGTAGGGCATTATTTAGTGTTACATCACTTTATATCGTCTTATTTCTGAGAAACTTGAGTCACCGCCCAGGCAGTTAAAGGGCATTGGATGTTTGTTACACATAAAGAATCGTCCACCCGACGGTCGTGTAGCAGGTTGGGTCTAAAATCAGTCGACTGAGGAACCCATGGTTTACTCTTATAGTGAAAAAAACGTATCCGTAAGGATTTTGGCAAGCGCCCGCAGGTATTGGAAATTCCATACCTTCTTTCAATACAACTGGATTCATTTAAGAAATTTATCGAGCAAGATCCCGACGGCCAATATGGTTTAGAGTCTGCGTTCAGATCGGTATTTCCAATAAAAAGCTATTCAGGTAATTCTGAATTACAGTATGTAGCTTATCGTTTAGGCGAGCCTGTTTTTGACGTTAAAGAATGTCAAATTCGTGGTGTTACCTATTCAGCGCCATTACGCGTCAAACTAAGACTTGTCTTGTTTGATAAAGAAGCAGCACCAGGCACTGTAAAAGATATTAAAGAGCAAGAAGTCTATATGGGCGAAATCCCATTGATGACCGACAACGGTACTTTTGTTATTAACGGTACCGAGCGTGTAATCGTATCTCAACTACATCGTTCACCTGGCGTGTTCTTTGATCACGATAAAGGCAAGACTCACTCATCAGGAAAAGTGCTTTATAACGCACGTGTTATTCCTTACCGTGGTTCTTGGTTAGACTTTGAATTTGATCCCAAAGATAATTTGTTTGTACGTATAGATCGTCGTCGTAAATTACCGGCTACCATTATTTTACGTGCACTTGACATGAGTACTGAAGAAATACTCGATTGTTTCTTTGATAAAGTGTCTGTTCGCATTGACGGCGAAAACTACATGATGGATGTAGTGCCTGATCGTTTACGCGGCGAAACTGCCCAATTTGATATTGTTGGCAAGAAGGGTGAAGTTATTGTTGAGGCTGGTCGTCGTATTTCGGCTCGTCACACGCGTTCACTTGAAAAAGCAAAAATTAAAGAATTAGTTGTACCTGCTGAATATTTGGTAGGAAAAATACTTGATAAGAGCTATGTAGATGAGAGCACAGGCGAAGTTGTTGCCGAAGCAAACCAAGAATTAACGCTTGAACTACTTACATCGTTAAAAGCTGCTGACATTAAAGTGTTCAATACACTTTACATCAACGAGCTTGACCACGGTTCTTACATCTCTGATACCGTAAGTGTTGACCCATCTAATAACAAATTAGAAGCATTGGTTGAAATATACCGCATGATGCGTCCTGGGGAACCACCCACTAAAGACGCGGCTGAAAACTTGTTCGACAACTTGTTCTTCTCTGAAGATAGATATGACTTATCTGCAGTTGGACGTATGAAGTTCAACCGTCGTATAGGTCGCGAAGAATCAACGGGTTCAGGTACCCTTTCGAAAGAAGATATTGTTGCAGTTATGCAGCAGCTTATCACTATTCGTGACGGTAAAGACGAAGTTGATGATATCGATCACTTAGGTAACCGTCGTATTCGTTCTGTTGGTGAAATGGCTGAAAACCAATTCCGTGTTGGTTTAGTACGTGTTGAGCGTGCTGTAAAAGAGCGCTTAAGTTTAGGTGACCTTGATGCAATTATGCCGCAAGACCTAATAAACGCTAAGCCTATTTCAGCAGCAGTTAAAGAGTTCTTTGGTTCAAGCCAATTATCTCAGTTCATGGATCAAAACAACCCGCTTTCAGAAGTTACGCATAAACGCCGTATTTCTGCGTTAGGCCCGGGTGGTTTAACACGTGAACGTGCTGGCTTTGAAGTTCGTGACGTACATCCAACTCACTATGGTCGTGTATGTCCTATCGAAACGCCTGAAGGTCCAAACATTGGTTTGATCAACTCGCTTTCAAGCTTTGCCAGAACTAACGATTTCGGTTTCTTAGAAACGCCTTATCGTAAAGTTATCAAGGGCTCTGTTACTGACGAAATAGAATATTTGTCGGCAATAGAAGAAGGCCAATATGCGATTGCACAAGCAAACGTGGCACTTGATGACAAAAACAATCTTGTTGACGACCTTATTGCTTGTCGTCAACGTGGTGAAAACGTACTTGTCCAAAAAGAAGATATTTCTTACATGGACGTTTCACCACAGCAAATAGTATCGATAGCAGCCAGCATCATACCGTTCCTAGAACACGATGATGCTAACCGGGCACTAATGGGCTCAAACATGCAACGCCAAGCTGTACCAACATTAAAAGCTGATAAGCCTTTAGTGGGAACCGGTATGGAGAAAACGGTTGCAGTTGACTCTGGTGTAACGGTTGTCGCGAAACGCGGCGGAACTATTGATTATGTAGATGCCTCACGCATTGTTGTTAAAGTCAACGAAGACGAAATGACACCAGGCGAAGCGGGTATCGACATATACAACCTAACAAAATACACCCGTTCTAACCAGAACACTTGTATTAACCAACGTCCAACATGCAACGTGGGTGACCCCATTGTAGTTGGTGATGTACTTGCTGATGGCCCGTCTACCGATTTAGGTGAGTTGGCGCTTGGTCAGAACATGCGTATCGCATTTATGCCTTGGAATGGTTATAACTTCGAAGATTCAATTCTTATTTCTGAGCGTGTTGCAGAAGAAGATAGATTTACGACTATTCATATCCAAGAGCTTAGCTGTATTGCTCGTGATACTAAGCTTGGTCCAGAAGAAATCAGTGGCGATATACCAAACGTTGGTGAATCTGCCCTTGGTAAGCTTGATGAATCTGGTGTTGTATATATTGGTGCTGAAGTTAAAGGCGGCGACATATTAGTCGGTAAAGTAACTCCAAAGGGTGAGACTCAACTTACGCCAGAAGAGAAGCTTCTGAGAGCCATATTTGGTGAAAAAGCGTCAGACGTTAAAGATACTTCTTTACGTGTACCTAACTCAGTAACAGGTACGGTTATTGACGTTCAAGTCTTTACCCGTGATGGCGTAGAGAAAGACAAACGTGCACTTGAAATTGAAGACATGCAACTGCGTGAAGTGAAAAAAGACTTAGGCGATGAATTTGGTATTCTAGCTGATGGTATTTTTGCTCGTGCACATGCATTGCTTCTTAAGTCAGGTGTTGAACAAGCTAAACTTGACGGTTTACCACGTGAAAAATGGTTTGATATCGCGCTTAAAGATGAAGATTCGCAAAACGAACTTGATCAAAACGCTGAGCAATATTCAGAAATCAAAAACGACTTTGATAAGAAGTTTGAAACTAAGCGCCGCAAAATCACCCAAGGTGATGATTTAGCGCCTGGCGTTCTGAAAATTGTTAAAGTTTACTTGGCTGTGAAACGTAGTATTCAACCGGGTGACAAAATGGCTGGACGTCATGGTAACAAAGGTGTTATCTCGGCGATTCAACCAGTAGAAGATATGCCTTATGATGCAAACGGAACGCCGGTAGATATCGTGCTTAACCCGCTTGGTGTACCTTCGCGTATGAACATTGGACAAATCCTTGAAACTCACTTGGGTATGGCTGCACACGGCTTGGGCGTGAAAATTGACCGCATGGTTAAAGAACACCAAGAAGTGGCTAAGTTGCGTAGTTTCCTTAAAGAAATTTACAACTTAGGTAAGTCACATCAAGAAGTTAACATTGATGAGTTTAGCGACCACGAAGTACAACGCTTAGCACAAAACCTTCGAAAAGGTGTGCCGGTTGCGACTCCTGTGTTTGATGGTGCCAACGAAACTGAAATCAAAGACATGCTTGAACTTGCAGATATTCCTCGTTCAGGACAGATTACTTTGTTTGATGGTCGTACAGGGCGTGCATTTGAACGTCCAGTCACGGTTGGTTACATGTACATGCTGAAACTAAACCACTTAGTAGACGACAAAATGCATGCTCGTTCTACTGGTTCGTACAGTCTTGTTACACAGCAACCTCTTGGTGGTAAAGCACAGTTTGGTGGTCAGCGCTTCGGTGAGATGGAAGTATGGGCACTTGAAGCATACGGTGCTGCGTATACCTTACAAGAAATGCTCACTGTTAAGTCTGATGACGTGAATGGCCGTACTAAAATGTATAAAAACATTGTTGACGGCGACCACAGAATGGAGCCTGGCATGCCAGAGTCGTTCAACGTATTGTTGAAAGAAATCCGTTCATTGGGTATCAACATTGAACTTGAAGAACAGTAGGCCGCGCTAACAAGTGCTTGAAAAAGCCTAGCAAATCTACAGGTTAGCCCTGTTAGTTGATTCGTGAATAAAGCGGGTAAACGAAACAGGGCTGGTAATACAAACTCCGTTGGGAGAGAAATGTGAAAGACTTATTAAAGTTTATTAAACAACAAAACAAGACTGAAGAATTTGATAATATCAAAATCGGTCTTGCATCACCTGATCAAGTTCGTTCTTGGTCATTTGGTGAAGTTAAAAAACCTGAAACAATTAACTACCGTACGTTCAAACCTGAGCGCGACGGCCTTTTCTGCGCCCGTATTTTCGGCCCGGTAAAAGATTATGAGTGTTTATGCGGCAAGTATAAGCGCCTTAAGCACCGCGGTGTTATTTGTGAAAAATGTGGCGTTGAAGTTACCTTAACTAAAGTACGTCGTGAACGTATGGGCCACATTGAGCTAGCAAGCCCAGTGGCACATATTTGGTTCCTTAAATCACTACCGTCAAGAATTGGCTTAATGCTAGATATGACTTTACGTGATATCGAACGCGTTCTTTATTTTGAGTCATACGTAGTAACTGAACCTGGCATGACCGAGCTTGTGCAAGGTAGCTTGTTAAATGAAGAAGAATATCTTGATTCATTAGAAGAACATGGCGATGAGTTTGAAGCAAAAATGGGTGCAGAAGCCGTATTTGAACTGCTAAAAGCCCTTGACGTTGATGCAGATGTTGCTGCAATGCGCGAAGAGTTACCTAGTGTTACTTCTGAGACAAAACGTAAGAAAATTACAAAGCGTTTAAAACTATTAGAATCTTTCCAGCAGTCTGGCAACAAGCCTGAGTGGATGATTTTGACTGTATTACCCGTATTACCTCCAGAACTGCGTCCATTAGTACCGCTAGATGGCGGTCGTTTTGCGACCTCTGATTTGAACGATTTGTATCGTCGTGTTATTAACCGTAACAACCGTTTAAAACGTTTGTTAGATTTAGCAGCGCCAGACATTATCGTACGCAACGAAAAGCGTATGTTGCAAGAAGCAGTTGATGCCCTACTTGATAACGGTCGTCGCGGCAGAGCAATTACCGGTTCTAACAAGCGTCCACTTAAATCACTTGCTGACATGATAAAAGGTAAGCAAGGTCGTTTCCGTCAAAACTTACTAGGTAAACGTGTTGATTATTCTGGTCGTTCGGTTATTACCGTAGGTCCTACACTACGTTTACATCAGTGCGGCCTACCTAAGAAAATGGCACTTGAGTTATTCAAGCCGTTTATATACGGAAAGTTAGAAGGTCGTGGTTTAGCGACTACTATTAAAGCTGCTAAGAAGTTAGTTGAACGTGAAGCACCGGAAGTATGGGACGTTTTAGACGAAGTTATTCGCGAACATCCAGTACTGCTTAACCGTGCTCCAACGCTACACAGACTTGGTATCCAAGCATTTGAACCGACCCTAATTGAAGGTAAAGCGATTCAATTACACCCATTAGTATGTGCGGCTTATAATGCGGACTTCGATGGTGACCAAATGGCTGTTCACGTACCATTGACGATAGAGGCGCAACTTGAGTCTCGCGCGTTGATGATGTCGACGAACAACATATTATCGCCTGCTAATGGTGAGCCAATCATCGTACCTTCACAGGACGTTGTATTAGGCTTGTACTACCTAACGCGTGACCGCGTGAATGGTAAAGGTGAAGGCATGGTATTTACCAGCCCGAACGAAGCAGAAAAAGCCTACCGCACTGAGAATGCCGAATTGCATGCTCGTGTAAAAGTACGTATTACCGAATATGATGTTGCTGAAGATGGTAGCAAAGTAGAAAAAGTAACCTTAACTGACACAACGGTTGGGCGCGCAATTTTCTCTTTGATGTTACCAAAAGGGTTGCCTTTTGAAATCATCAACCAAGCCATGGGTAAAAAGCAAATTTCAAACTTGTTGAACGCTTGTTATCGTACGCTTGGTCTTAAAGATACGGTTATCGCAGCTGACCAAATCATGTATACCGGTTTCCATTATGCAATGATTGCTGGTGCGTCGGTTGGTATCGATGACATGGTTATCCCTGAGGCCAAAAAAGAACTTGTTGCCGCTGCAGAAGCAGAAGTAATTGAGATTCAAGAGCAGTTCAATGGTGGTCTTGTTACCGCTGGTGAGCGTTACAATAAAGTTATCGATATTTGGTCAACGGCCAATGATAAAGTCGCTAAAGCGATGATGGATAACTTAAAAGTTGAAACGGTTATAAACCGTGACGGTGAGGAAGAACAACAACAGTCGTTCAACTCAGTGTACATGATGGCCGATTCTGGCGCTCGTGGTAGCCCCGCACAGATTCGTCAGTTAGCAGGTATGCGTGGTCTAATGGCTAAACCAGATGGTTCAATCATTGAGACGCCTATTATTGCTAACTTCCGAGAAGGTCTAAACGTACAACAGTACTTTATTTCTACTCACGGTGCGCGTAAAGGCTTGGCCGATACGGCACTTAAAACAGCTAACTCGGGTTACTTAACTCGTCGTCTGGTTGACGTTGCACAAGATTTGGTTATTACCAACGACGATTGCGGCACCTTCGAAGGTGTTGTAATGAAGCCGCTAATTGAAGGTGGTGATGTTGTTGAGCCATTGCGTGAGCGTGTACTTGGTCGAGTAGTTGCTAAAGATGTTATTAAACCAGGCACCAAGACCGTTGTACTTGTTGAGCGTAATGTATTGCTCGACGAACAATTGGTAGACATGCTTGAAGCCAATTCAGTTGATGAAATTATTGTTCGTTCTGTTATCACTTGTGATAACGACCACGGTGTTTGTGCTAATTGTTACGGTCGTGACCTAGCACGTGGCCACATGGTCGGTTCTGGTGAGTCTGTTGGTGTTATTGCTGCCCAATCAATTGGTGAGCCAGGCACACAGCTTACGATGCGTACTTTCCACATCGGTGGTGCTGCATCTAGAGCATCAGCTGAAAACAACGTACAAGTTAAAACAACCGGTACATTGAAACTTCATAACGCTAAAACTGTTCGTAACACCGATAGCAAACTTGTTATTGTTTCGCGTTCAAGTGAATTGACTATTATTGATGATCAAGGTCGCGAGAAAGAGCGTTATAAATTACCTTACGGCGCAATATTGTCGGTTGATGATGGCGCAGGCATAGCTGCCGGTGACATCGTGGCAGCTTGGGACCCGCATAGTCACCCAATCGTGACAGAGCGTGTATCTAAGATCACCTTTGCTGACATTGATGATACAAACACTGAAACACAAACCGATGATCTCACAGGTATTGCACGTGTTGTTGTTAAAGATTTGTCTAAGGCTAATGCGAAAGAGCCTAAGCTAATTCTTGAAAGTGACGGCGGTGCATTGCAAGAGATTCGTTTACCAAGCTTTACAACGATTGAAGCGATTGACGGTAAGACGGCACAAGAAGGTGATGTACTTGCTCGTATACCTCAAGAAAGCTCGAAGACGCGTGATATTACCGGTGGTCTACCTCGTGTTGCTGACTTGTTTGAAGCACGTAAGCCGAAAGAGCCTGCAATACTGGCTGAAATTTCGGGTGTTATTGGTTTTGGTAACGAAACGAAGAGTAAGAAACGCTTAACGATTACGCCTAAAGCCGATAGCAAAGAGAAACTTAGCGTTAGCTTAAATGCAAACGGTGCTTACGAAGAGATGATCCAGAAATGGCGTCAACTTAACGTGTTTGAAGGTGAATCAGTAGAGAAAGGTGAAGTTGTTTCTGACGGACCTGAGTCTCCACATGATATCTTGCGTTTGCGCGGTGTAAGTGCAGTCGCTAACTATATCGTTAACGAAGTACAAGAAGTTTACCGCTTACAAGGTGTAAAAATTAACGATAAGCATATCGAAGTTGTCATTAGACAAATGCTTCGCAAGTGCATGATTACTTACGCTGGTGACAGTAACTTGCTTGAAGGTGAGCAGGTTGAGGTAGCACAAGTTAAGATTGCTAACCGTGAGCTAGAGAAGCAGGGTAAAATCCCAGCGACTTATGAAATACAGCTCTTGGGTATTACTAAAGCGTCGTTGTCGACAGAATCATTTATATCTGCGGCATCTTTCCAAGAAACGACTCGCGTGCTTACAGAAGCCGCGGTTCAAGGAAAAGAAGACGACTTACGTGGCCTGAAAGAAAACGTTATTGTTGGTCGACTAATACCTGCTGGTACTGGTTTTGCTTACCATCAAAAACGTACAGCACGCAAAGCTGCAATGAGAGAAGAAGCTGCGGCGATATCAGTATCTGCTGATGAAGCCCAAGCGCAACTTTCAGAAGCGCTGAATGCAGGTGAAGACTCAGAGTAATTTGGGTTTTCACTAGGCAATAAAAAACGAGGCAATTGCCTCGTTTTTTTATGTCTGCTATTTGTAGAAAGCGTTAACCTAGATGTGAGCTTAATTACTCAGCTCCTTTCGTCGTCAGCGCTAGATACATCCTTTTCTATCTAAACAGGTATAGCACCCGCTAGAAGAGCAAACCCAAGGCTATAATAAATAACCTTGGGAAAAGCTGAGACTTGCTTAGTTACTTCTGAAGCTTGCCATAAGCGTGAACGACATAGATGTGTTGTTATCTACATTGAAACGATAAGTTGGAAATACCGATTCGTCGTTTGTTGGCTGCACCATTAAGCGGAAGGGCGCGCTATCGGCTTCTGATATTACTTGGTTATTTGCCAAACCTTCAAAACTAGGAACAATTAGGTTAGTTGAATCTACTGCGCTTAAATTAGTGATGGTATAGTCTTGCCCAATAGCAATTAGGATAAAGCTGCCGATAGGATGATTTGCCGGTTTAGGGTCACCAAAAGTCACACTAGCACCGGTATTCGCATTGTAGGAGAAGTCTAGTTCGGTACAGCTAGATGTTAATTCTCTGCATTCAAATAGTTTCAAGTCGCTCACTACTGAATAGTTTGAGAAGTCACTTCCGCCGTCTGTTCGAATCGCCCATGAGAACATAACAAGATTATTGTTAGCATTAGTAAATGTCTTAACTTCATGAACTTTGATTACTGCTGTAATGCCATTCGCATTTGAAACCGCGGCTAGAGTCTGTCCTGAGTTTTCAATGAGGGTGACTGAAGTAGCACCGAAACTCAAGGCGCTGGTATCGCTAACTTCTTGCACTAATGAAGCGTCGCTAATTGCCGCTAGAGTATGGCTTGCTACTGCATCTAAACTTGCGCTTTGATTGTCGATATCACTAAAATCAATACTTAGGGCATAATCGCCATCGCCAATGGTAATTGATGTCTCACTGTTATATTTATACGAACTAAAACCCGTTAAAATTCTAGCTTGCTGGATAGTTGTGGTTTCAGTATTGCTTATTGCGCTATCGCTAAACGATGCTGTAATTGATACTTCACCTTCACTTATAGGAGTAAGGCGGCCTACGCTGGCGCTGTCGTTACTTACCGTTGCGATCGATGCGTCTGAGCTTGCCCATACCACTTGATCAGTTACGTCGGCATCAGAACCATCAGTAAACGTCGCCGTTGCGGTAAGCTGAACATTCTCATCATCTGAATAAATGGTTGGTAAGCTGAATGTGACTGTTAAGGGTTCAGCCGCTGTAATGTTGACGGTAAATACGAATGAGAGACCATCGAATGCAGCAGTAACGGTCGTGCTACCTTCGCTAACACCCATAATGCTTGCTGTTGCCGTGCCAGTAGCACTTACAGTAGCAATGCTATTGTCGCTTACTGACCAACTTACACCTGATACCGGTGTTAACTCAGAACCATCCGAATATTCTACTGTAATTGAAGCATTGCTTGATAAACCAGCTGCAATTTCTAAGGTTGGCGTTGCCGATAGCACAGCTACAGGAACTGCCGGTGTTACCTCGAGATCAATTGCGCTTGTAAATGTACTGAAAGATGCGGTGATATTACCTGTGCCTTGTTGACCTGCGGTGAAGGTAACCGCTGTCGCATTAGGAGCAGCAAACGAGCCTAATTGTGCGTCGCTGACCGAAAATGCACTCGATGATGTAACATTGTTGGTTGAATTATCACTTAAGTTCGCGATTACCGATAATGCTTCTGACTCACCTTCCGGTAGGGTCACCGATGTGGTACTAAATTCGATGTCAGTTACGACTGCTGCTACCGTGTTTACCGTAAAGCTTGATGTAAATCCGTTTGAGCTAGCACTAATTTCGCTGCTACCTTCTGCTACAGCAGTGATAGTCGCAACACCATTGGTAGAACTAACGGTAGCAACAGATTCATCGCTACTCATCCACTGTGCTTCGGTCGCTGCCTGAGTGCTATTGTCAGAAAATAAAAGGGTAGCGCCAAGTTGCTCTTGTAAGCCTGATGGAATATTCGTAAACATTGGCGAAGTATCTAAGCCTGTCACAATTGCATTGGTGATGGTAACGCTTGCACTGTTTGATGAAATGCCGCCGCTAACGCCAGTAATTATTGTTTGACCTACACTAACACTTGTAATGAGTCCTTGTGCATCAATCGTTGCAACTTGTTCATTTGAACTGCTCCATATTACGCTTACTGGATTTGTTGAATTGTCAGTAAAAGTACCAAAAGCTTGTGCTTGCGTGGTAGTACCTAGCGCTAAACTTGCATCACTCACTTGAACATTAATGCTTTGTAACTCGGCTGCTGTGATAGTCAATGAAAAGTTGGCGCTTATGCCGTTTTGTTCAGCGCTTAAGGTTACGCTGCCTACACTCACTGCGCTAACAAGACCTTCATCTGTAATGGTCACGATAGTATCGTCGCTAGAGCTCCAGCTCACGTTATCGATAGTTGACGTATTACCGTTGTTAAAAGTGCCTTGAGCGGATAATTGTAAGTCTAAACCGACAGGGATACTGGTGGCGTTTGCTGCAATAGCGATACTGGTTAAACTTGGCGCAATAATGTCGATGTTAAATGCGGGAGTTGTAAAACCTTGGGCGCTTGCGCTTATACTCGTTGAACCTGCGCTTAAGGCATTGATTACGCCGCTTGCATTAATAGAGGCGACTGCCGGATTGCTAGATGTCCACGTGATACCTGATAAAACCGCGCTTTGACCGTTGTCGTAAGAACCTGTCACATCTATAGTATCTTGTTGACCAACTATATAACTAGTTTCAGCACCTGTTACTGCAATTGAAGTAAGCACTCGTGCTGGGGGCGTAGTGTCGCCACCGCCACCACCGCCACTACAACCAAATAAAAAAATTGAATATAGCGCAGCTAACAATAAATAAATCGGTCTCACTTGGACTCCTTGGGAATATTTCTTAAATATTTGAATAATCTGCTAGACCGTAAAGAGGGCAAGCAATAATTTGAATTAAACATCGTCATTACGACCACTTTAATACAAGCTATGCAACAACTAGACAACAGTACAATTAAACAAATTATCGACTGGCAAAATTATAACATTAACAATTTGCAGATTCGACCGTTTATCGTGCAATCGGCATTTCGAGGGGATAATTTTACGCCCTGTTTTGGGGCGACTAGTCGTGTTTTATTTATTAGCACTAATTCCCGCGCATTACGCCATTTTACTTGACATGCATGGATTTGATCTATACCATTTTGCGACCCAAAAATAGTGTTCGATGTTATTTTATAAATTTCGTATTTAAAAGAAAGGTATAGAACTAGCTCAGTACTTATTTATTAAGTAAACATTATTTATGGCCAACGAGCAGCAAATACCTACGTAAATTCAATTGCTTAGGTGTTTGTAAATAGGACCCGTACAGTAACAATGCTGGCGGGTAATTTAGTATTAATCAGGAGCTAGTTAATGGCAACAGTTAACCAGTTAGTGCGTAAGCCCCGTAAAAAGCCGGTAGAGAAATCTAACGTAGCTGCTTTACAAGCTTGCCCACAACGCCGTGGTGTATGTACTCGTGTATATACTACCACTCCAAAGAAGCCAAACTCGGCCATGCGTAAAGTATGTCGTGTTCGCTTAACAAACGGTTTTGAAGTGTCTTCATACATTGGTGGTGAAGGTCACAACTTACAAGAGCATAGCGTGGTACTTATCCGCGGTGGTCGTGTAAAAGATTTACCAGGTGTTCGTTATCACACAGTTCGCGGAACATTAGATTGTTCTGGCGTGAGCGATCGTAGACAGGCCCGTTCTAAGTACGGCGCTAAAAGGCCTAAGTCTTAACGGTTCTCCGTTAGTAAGGCCAAACTATTAAATTAGAGTTTTGGGAAACCCCTGAATTCCACGGAGAATTAAGATGCCAAGAAGACGAGTCGTAGGTCAAAGAAAAATCCTACCAGACCCTAAGTTTAAATCAGAGTTGCTTGCAAAGTTCATGAATGTCGTAATGCTCGACGGCAAGAAATCGACCGCTGAAAAAATCGTATACGGTGCCCTTGAAATTGTTGCTGAAAAAACCGGCAAACCACACCTAGACGTGTTTGAAGACGCCCTAGACAACATCCGCCCCACAGTAGAGGTTAAATCTCGTCGTGTTGGTGGTTCTACGTACCAAGTACCTGTAGAAGTTCGTCCAGTTCGTCGTAACGCGTTAGGTATGCGTTGGATGGTTGAAGCGGCACGTAAACGTGGCGAGAAATCCATGGCTCAGCGTTTAGCTGCAGAAATGATGGATGCGCAAGACAGCAAAGGTAGTGCGGTTAAGAAACGTGAAGACGTTCACCGCATGGCAGAAGCTAACAAAGCATTTGCTCACTACCGCTGGTAGTAAGTCTGAAAGTCAGAAAGAAAAAACAGTCTGCCTTTTTAAAGGCAGACTGTTTTGCAATTTAAAAGAGAGAGAAAATAAAGGGGTCAGTGTCAATTAATTTTGTCACGACAAAATTAATTGACACTGACCCCTTTATTTTTTAACAAAAAGAGAAACTAAGAGAACCCAATGGCTCGACAAACACCCATTCAACGCTATCGCAATATAGGCATAGTCGCTCACGTAGATGCTGGTAAAACTACCACCACTGAGCGTGTGCTTTTCTATACCGGTATTTCACACAAAATTGGTGAAGTACACGACGGCGCTGCAACAATGGATTGGATGGAGCAAGAACAAGAGCGCGGCATTACGATTACCTCAGCCGCTACCACTTGTTTTTGGTCGGGCATGCAGCAGCAATTTGATCAGCACCGCATCAATATTATCGACACGCCAGGGCACGTAGACTTCACCATTGAAGTGGAACGTTCGTTACGTGTGCTTGACGGCGCGGTTGTTGTGTTTTGTGGTTCGTCTGGTGTAGAGCCGCAATCAGAAACAGTTTGGCGTCAGGCAAATAAATACGCAGTGCCTCGCTTAGTGTTTGTCAATAAAATGGACCGTGCGGGTGCTGACTTTGATCGCGTTGTAGGACAAATTAGAAAACGTCTTGGCGCAACTTGCGTGCCTATTCAATTAAACATTGGCGCAGAAGAAGAATTTAAAGGTGTAATTGATTTAATAAAAATGAAATCAATTAACTGGAACGACGCTGATAAAGGCGTGACTTTCACCTATGAAGACATTCCTGCAGACCATCTAGAAAAAGCGCAACAGTTTCGGATGGAAATGGTAGAGGCTGCGGCTGAAGCCAACGATGAGTTAATGGACAAATACCTAAACGGCGAAGAATTAAGCGAAGCTGAGATAAAACAAGGTTTACGTGCGCGTACACTAAATAATGAAATCGTGTTAGCAACCTGCGGCTCAGCTTTTAAAAACAAAGGTGTGCAAGCAGTATTAGACGCTGTGGTCGATTTCTTACCATCACCAACCGAAGTTAAAGCAATTACAGGTATATTGGACGATGGTAAAGAGACTGAAGCCGAACGGCACTCTGACGACAACGAACCGTTTGCAGCCTTAGCATTCAAAATAGCCACCGACCCCTTCGTTGGCACACTGACTTTCTTCCGCGTATATTCGGGTGTGATGAAAACCGGTGATGCTGTGTATAACCCAATTAAAGGCAAGAAAGAACGCATTGGTCGCATGGTGCAAATGCACGCAAACGATAGAGCCGAACTCAAAGAGGTTTATGCCGGAGATATTGCCGCGGCGATTGGATTAAAAGACGTTACAACTGGTGAGACATTATGTTCACCAACGAACATAATTACTCTTGAAAAAATGGACTTCCCGGATCCGGTTATTTCAATTGCGGTTGAACCGAAATCGCTTGCCGACCAAGAAAAAATGGGTATAGCGTTAAATAAACTTGCTGCAGAAGACCCTTCATTTAAAGTACATACTGATGATGAGTCGGGCCAAACGATTATTTCTGGTATGGGCGAGCTGCACTTGGACATTATTGTTGAGCGCATGAAGCGCGAGTTTAATGTTATGTGTAACGTAGGTAAGCCACAAGTTGCTTATCGAGAAACGATTCGCAAGAGCGTTGAAGCAGAAGGCAAGTTTGTGCGCCAATCAGGCGGCAAAGGCCAATTTGGCCATGTTTGGTTGCGTATCGAGCCACAAGAAGAAGGCGCTGGCTTTACCTTTGTTAACGACATTGTGGGCGGTACAGTACCAAAAGAATTTATTCCAGCTGTAGAAAAAGGCTGCGAAGAACAGCTACAAAATGGCGTGCTAGCAGGGTATCCTATGCTAGATATTAAAGTCACTTTGTTTGATGGTTCGTATCATGATGTTGACTCTTCAGAAATGGCGTTTAAAATTGCTGCTTCTATTGGGTTTAAAGATGGTGCAGCAGCGGCTAGTCCGGTGCTATTAGAACCAATGATGAAGGTTGAAGTAACCACTCCTGAAGACTGGATGGGTGATGTTGTTGGTGACATCAATCGCCGTCGAGGAATGGTAGAAGGTATGGAAGACGGTGTAGCAGGCATAAAGATTGTGCGCGCTAAGGTACCGCTTTCGGAAATGTTTGGTTATGCCACATCTTTGCGTTCACAAACGCAAGGCCGTGCGTCATACTCAATGGAGTTTTATAACTATGCGGAAGTTGCCAGTAATGTAGCGCAAGCTATAATAAACGTTCGCATGTAAATATTATATTTGAATTGGTCCGGTCTAATGTTGGAACGGGCGTTAAACTTAGGAAATAAAAGCAATGGCAAAGGCAAAGTTTGAACGTACGAAACCGCACGTCAACGTTGGTACAATCGGCCACGTCGATCACGGTAAAACGACTTTAACAGCAGCAATCACTTCAGTTTTAGCGAAGACATATGGCGGCGCAGCTCAAGCATTCGATCAAATCGATAATGCACCAGAAGAGCGTGAGCGTGGTATTACTATTTCTACATCTCACGTTGAGTATGACACTCCTACACGTCACTACGCACACGTAGATTGTCCTGGACACGCCGATTATGTTAAAAACATGATTACTGGTGCTGCTCAAATGGACGGTGGTATCTTGGTTGTTGCGGCAACTGACGGTCCTATGCCACAAACACGTGAGCACATCTTGTTAGGTCGCCAAGTTGGTATTCCTTACATGATCGTATTCATGAACAAATGTGACATGGTAGACGACGAAGAATTACTAGAGCTAGTAGAAATGGAAGTTCGTGAACTTCTTACTGAATATGAATTCCCAGGTGATGACTTACCAGTAATTCAAGGTTCAGCACTTAAAGCACTAGAAGGCGACCCAGTATGGGAAGCAAAAATCATTGAGTTAGGCGAAGCTTTAGATAACTATATCCCAGAGCCAGAGCGTGACATCGACAAGCCGTTCATTCTTCCAATCGAAGATGTATTCTCAATTTCAGGCCGTGGTACAGTTGTAACTGGTCGTGTTGAGCAAGGTATTGTTAAAGTTGGTGAAGAAGTAGAAATCGTTGGTATTAAAGATACCACTAAAACGACTTGTACTGGTGTTGAAATGTTCCGTAAGCTTCTAGACGAAGGTCGCGCTGGTGAAAACGTTGGTGTTTTACTACGCGGTACTAAGCGTGAAGACGTAGAGCGTGGCCAAGTATTGGCTAAGCCAGGTTCAATCAATCCACACACTAAGTTTGAAGCTGAAGTATACGTACTAAGCAAAGACGAAGGTGGACGTCATACGCCATTCTTTAAAGGTTACCGTCCACAGTTTTACTTCCGTACAACTGACGTAACAGGTGCTGTAGAGCTACCTGAAGGCGTAGAAATGGTAATGCCTGGTGACAACCTTAAATTCGTAGTAGAGCTAATTGCTCCAATCGCGATGGATGAAGGCTTACGCTTTGCAATCCGTGAAGGTGGCCGTACAGTAGGCGCCGGTGTTGTAGCTAAGATTTTAGACTAATACAACATCCTAAAGAACTGAAAGGGCCGCTTTATAAGCGGCCTTTTTTTTACTTTTTCAGACAACTGCTTGTTTGTGTTAAATCTTTAGTTTGTCAAATGGACTGGTATCATCGGCAAAACGTTCACCGATTACATGCGTATACATTTCGGTCGTTCTGATATCACTATGCCCCATTAACTCCTGTAGGGTTCTAATGTCTGTACCAGCACGTAACATTTCAGTAGCAAATGAATGGCGGAAAGTGTGAGCACTAATTTTTTTATTTACTTTTGAAGCGGTGACTGCTTTACGTAGTTGTTTGCTAAAAGATGTAGCGTGCAAATGATGACGACAAATATACCCATCATAGGGATGGACACAACGAGTCGTTGAGGCAAAGACATATTGCCATTTAAGATCTTGTAAAGAACGTGCATACTTTTTATGTAAACTAGGTGGCAGTGAAGTATCACCGAAACCCTCAGCCAAATCTTTTCGATGTATTTTATCTACTTTAGCGATTTGCTTCTTAAGTGGCTCAATTAAGCTCTTTGGTAAAATTGATATTCTGTCTTTTTGACCTTTACCCCTGAACACAAAAATAGTTTTGTTATCAAAATCAATGTCTTTTATACGTAATTTTAAGGCTTCACTAATCCGTAACCCTGCCCCGTACAAAATACCCGCAATCAATAAATGGACACCATGCAAATGGGAAATTACTTGAGTTACTTCATTTGTTGACATAACCGTAGGAAGACTTTTTGGTTTTTTGCTATAGCCAAATTCCAAATCTCCAACTTCTAAATTTAAAATATTTTTATACAAAAAAACAAGAGCACATAAGGCCTGATTTTGAGTAGAAGCGCTGACTTTTTCAGTATTTGCTAAATGAGTTAGAAACTCAGATATGTCTTTACCACCCATCTTTGAAGGGTGTTTATATTTGCGAAAACGAATGAAACTTTTTACCCAATAAATGTATGCCTTTTCTGTTTTAAGGCTGTAACGTTTTGTACGCATAAATTGCCTAACATCATCTATAAACCGAGACAAAGAAGAACTCCATTTCTAATCATCAAAACCTAACTACACAACAGGTAAGACGTCTTTAATTATTTGCTAAGAGCTGCTAATGCTCTGATATTGTTAGTATAAAAATTTTCATGGATAAAATAACGGGAAAACCTACTATTAAAAACGTATAGATAAACCCAGCAGCTCCCACTCAGAATTCGCTGGACAATATTGCTCCAAACGTTGTATAACAACTGGCATATTATATTTTGAACAAGATGGAATCTACTGACCTTTAGTATTTATTGTGGGTTCTGTCTAATGAGTTGTTAATTGCCCCGGTTTTTTCTAGATAAGGGAAAGATTTATTAAGCATTAGCAACAATATCTTATCCGTTCTGCAAGATGCGCGAGCATAGATAAGTTGTCGAAACTTCTTTTTAATTTGATACAAAAGGAGGTTGTTTTTTCAAGGTTGTTTGTCGGCAGGCTGTGAATTTGCATTATTCGTCAACACTCAGTAGATTTAAAAAAGAGTAAACTAAAAGTGCGAGCCGCTAGGTAATATTTAAATCGCTGCAGTTTCACAGGAACGCGCTTAATGAGAGTGCTTTTCGTCGTCGTTTGGTGGTTTTATTGAGGGTAGCTTCGCTAACGCTACGCAACAAGGATTTAAGGGAGTAAATTATGCGGGCAAGAATTAACAAAAGCATGAAACGGATTTTGGCAAGAGCGGCCAAAACCGCTTATGCAAGTTGTTATATGCCTCTATGAATAATTCACAATGGAGTAACTCGCAAAGCGCAACTAAAATGTTAGCTGGGCTAAGCGATCAAAGTCGAAAAAAACACAAAGTTGAACTTCAATTATTTTTTATTGATTGCTGTAATTCTTATTTACATTTATTGCCTCATAAAGAGTTTCGAGAAGCACTAAACTTAGCTGAAAAATACGCCGCTGATTTAATTCCAGTGGAAAAGGTTAGGGAATATAACTGGTATACTGAAAGTGCGGTTTTTTCTATGGACTACGATACGGATACAGATAAAAATTTAGATATTTATGAAAATATCGAAAAAACATTAAGTTTAGCGAATATATTGGACGCTCGTTTATTTGCTATATCGCTAGGGTATTTTATAGATTGGACTAGTTTATATTTAAGTGATTTTGACGGAAAAGTTAATAGTGATTATGAGCGGTTTTGGGATGCAGATCTTCTTCGGAAAAGAATTCATGCGCCTTTTTAAACAAACGGCATATAACAAAAGAATGAAGACGGATTTGTCACAAAAGCGGTGCCAAACCGCTTATTCAAAGTGTTGGTATGACTCTTCATGTCAAATAAAACGAGCAGATCCCGCCTTTTTTTTCAAAGCTTCTTAATTACAAAATAAATTGAGTTAATGCATCAGATGAAGCCAGTAATATTCGTCGGTTATCTTTGCTGGTATACGTGGGTTGCTAGTTGCCTAGCCTATCCAACCTTACTGTTTGCGACGTTGTACCTATCTTCTCTCTATGCTCGGGGATTATTGTAAGCCGTAGCCATCAATACCAATCCAACACTTGTCGAAGGTTGTACCGCTTCCGCGGCCTGACCCAACACATTAACTCAAAACCTTTTATGATGCCGGCGTGCGCTACGCAGGCACTCTTGCTAATCGTTTGCGAATATCAACAGCAGGCAACACAATTTGCTTAGCAATCGCCCAAATATAGGCCACCATTTCTCTAGCAATAGCCACTTTAATGACGTTGTGATGTTTACCTTTCTGCATCAATCTTTGATAGCGCTGACACAGCCTAAGCTGTGCTTTCCAAGCGGTATCAATCACTATTTTAGGCAATCCTTCTTGTCGCCGTTGATGCTCTTTAGACACTTTTGCGGGGTGACGATAACTTTGCGCACCCTCGATTAATAGTCGTCGTGCCCGAACATTACCAGTTTTAGTAATGTTGCCGAGTTTTCGCTTGTCGCCACTAGAATGCTCACTAGGTACTAAGCCTAAAAAACTCATGAGTTGTCTAGGATGCTCAAATCGAGTGAGGTCACCTAGTTCAGCCACCATACCAGCAGCGACGAGCAAGGCGACACCGCGCATGGCTTGAACGGCTTTCACAACGGGAAAGTATCGCCACTGCAGAATGTGGTGAGCAAGTTGATTGTCTAGCCGTTCAAGCCGAGCAATCCGCTCACCAATGGTATTGAGACTTTCTTGCAACACAATGTGCTGAGCGGGATGGGGCAGCACTAACTCAGCCAACCATCGTAAATGTTTAGCCGACCAATTTGCGGTGCCAGGGTAGTTAATGTCATTGCGCAGTAGTAACGCTTTTAATTGTCTTCGGGCATCATTTAAGTCCCGCATAGCAATTTCACGGATGCGAGATAAATCTCTGACGGCTTCATCTTCGGGCTCGGGAACGTAGATGGGTGACACATCACAGTTCTTTACAGCATAAGCGAGCTTGAGAGCATCACGCTTATCTGTTTTGATTTTATCACTGGGTTTTTTAGGAATGAGTGATGGCGCAACAACGTAACATGGGTGGCCTAAGGAAGTAATAAGCCGGTATATCCAATACCCACAAGGGCCTGCTTCATAAACAAAATGCAAAGTCGCATTAGGAAACTTAGATTCAAATTGTCGAATAAGCTTTTTAATCGACGCTTTTGCGGTGGCAATTCTGCCATGCTGGGTCGCCTTACCTTGAAACCCATCTTCTAGCGAAGCGACTTCAATAAACTCTTTATGAGTATCCATTCCAACGAAAACTATGCTATTTTTAGTCATGCTGACCTCCAGTATTTAATGGTTCGAACATTAATTATGGCTCTGGTCTCGTTTTAAACGCAACTAACCCACGATATCTGGAGGTCAGTACCTTATGAAGAGTCATTATGTCTAACTGTTGTTCCCGTCCTTTAACTTAAATGATTGGGTGTTGAGTTTTAGATAGAGGTTGTCTGTTCAAGGTAGTTTCAGAGGCCGACAATCATTGGTAGTTTTCAATGCAATGCCTACCTACCAACTAGGCTGTTTTTGCATTGAGAATTGTTGCGGCAAAATCACGTGTTGTTTGAGGTAGGGTTGTTTCAGAGGCCCGCCTATTTTTGTTTTTTTCAATATTCAGCCTGCCTAACAACAAGGTTGTTTTTGTGATGACAAGGGTTGCGGAAAAATCTAATGTTGTTTCAACAAGGTTGTTACCGAAATCGTACTAATGCCGCCATCAAGGTTTAAACCTTAGCAAGGATGTTTTAGAGTGAATAAAAGAAATCAACAATACTGTGACTATTTAGCATCTTGGCGCGAGGCAACAAGTTGCTTACGCTCAGTGGTTGCAGTTAACAAAACAATCAAGCGGATTTTGGCAAGAGCGGCCAAAACCGCTTATTGTAAGCGTTAACTCGGGGTAGTATGAACATTGATAAACTTTTGAGTAAACGGCAACACAACGTTCAGGAGCAGAATGAAATTTTAAAGAATAAAATTGCTTCTGAGGCTATATACTGGAGGCAAAATGGTATACCAGCGCCTTTGGAGAATGCGTTTAAGTCTTACCAAGTGGATATGAGCTCTAGTATAGTTTTGGACTACGAACAAGATTTTCCTGGAATTTGCACTGATGAAGGCATACTCCTAACTTCAACTGGAGAGTTTTTTAAGTTTGAGGCTGATTTGACACCAGATCGAACAAAGCTCATTGAGCTCTATGAATTTGAAGACATAACAAACGAGTTTAAAATTACCGCTCACGCAAAGGGGACGGGAGCTACATGGGGTTATCTTGCAATAGAGGCATTAAATGAAATCAATTGCAGATTTGAGAAGAGTTAACAAAATGATGAAGACGGATTTTCACGAAGAGCGTGTGAAAACCGCTTATCAAAAGTGTTAACTGTTGTTCCCGTCCTTTAACTTAAATGATTGGGTGTTGAGTTTTAGATAAAGGTTGTCTGTTCAAGGTAGTTTCAGAGACCGACAATCATTGGTAGTTTTAAATGCAATGCCTGCCTACCAACTAGGCTGTTTTTGCATTGAGAATTGTTGCGGCAAAATCGCATGTTGTTTGAGGTAAGGTTTTTTCAGAGGCCCGCCTATAGTCGTTGTTTTAAATATTCAGCCTGCCAAACGACAAGGTTATTTTTGCGGTGAACAACGGTTGCGGAAATTCGCTTGTTGTTTTTATTAGGTTGTTTCCGAAATCGTACTAATGCCAACATCGAGGTTTAAACTTTAGCAAGGATGTTTTAGAGTGAATAAAAGTAATCAACAATACTGTGACTATTTAGCACCTTGGTGCGAGGCAACAAGTTGCTTGCGTTCAGTGGCTGCAGTTAACAAAAGCATGAAGACGGATTTGTCAGAAGAGCGCTGCCAAACCGCTTATGCAAAGTGTTAATTGCCCCGGTTTTTTCTAGATAAGGGAAAGATTTATTAAGCATTAGCAACAATATCTTATCCGTTCTGCAAGATGCGCGAGCATAGATAAGTTGTCGAAACTTCTTTTTAATTTGATACAAAAGGAGGTTGTTTTTTCAAGGTTGTTTGTCGGCAGGCTGTGAATTTGCATTATTCGTCAACACTCAGTAGATTTAAAAAAGAGTAAACTAAAAGTGCGAGCCGCTAGGTAATATTTAAATCGCTGCAGTTTCACAGGAACGCGCTTAATGAGAGTGCTTTTCGTCGTCGTTTGGTGGTTTTATTGAGGGTAGCTTCGCTAACGCTACGCAACAAGGATTTAAGGGAGTAAATTATGCGGGCAAGAATTAAATCGGGTAGCCAGAGGTTTCTAACCTCCAGCCCCCACAACACCCTGCATGCGGCTCCGCACAGGGCGTTTCACTTAGAATGATGAAGTGGAATCCAACCATCACGCAGCGAATAAAGCCCTTCAGATTTTAAGTAATCAAGCGATAATGCTTGATTGATCCCTGGAGATTTAGCGCTACGCCATGGCCCTTTGCTGGTAGTGCCACTCGCCACTGCGGCGTTTATATTTGCGCCCAACTTCAATAGCATACTTATTTTGGTGCGTGGTTTTCGCCACTGTCGCCAGTAGGCCATTCTTACTCTGCGCCTGATCCAATGAGTCTGAGATCGACGCATCGTTGATAGCCACTCGCTATTCCAAAATAATTTATCCAGCCTCGTAAATATTGGCTGAGTTTATAAAGTTGGTAACGCATCGACACGCCCCAGTTGCGGTTCGTTAACCTTCTGACCTGTTGCTTAAACTTCAGCACGGTCTTGGGATGCCAATGAATGTGTCCTCCCTTGAATGTGAATCCAAGGAACTTGCTTTCATTGGTCTTAACGACGTGGCTTTTGACCGAGTTAACGATCAGTTTCAGGTGGTGACTCAGGAATCTGCTGATGCTGCCCAGCACGCGTTCACCCGCACGAGGTGACCTTACCAATATTGTGAAGTCATCCGCGTAGCGGGCAAACTTGTGACCTCGTTTCTCAAGTTCTTTGTCCAAAGGGTCGAGCATGATGTTCGCTAAAAGCGGCGATAAAGGACCGCCTTGAGGGACACCTTCTCGGCTTTCACTATAAAACTGGTTATCGATAACCCCAGCTCGCAAGTAGCGTTTAATCAATTTAAGCAATCGCTTATCCTTAACTTTATAGCCAAGGTAAGTCATGAGTAAATCGTGATCAACGCGGTCAAAGAACTTAGACAGATCGACATCAACTGCAAAACGGCGTCCCGTTTTAATAATGCCCTGTGCCTGTTTCACCGCTTGTTGCCCATTTCGCTCCGGCCTAAACCCAAAACTGTTGTCTGAGAAGGTTGGGTCGAAAATAGGCGTTAGCACTTGCGCAATTGCTTGTTGGATAACCCTGTCGATGACGGTAGGAATACCCAATTGGCGTTTACCGCCATCGGGTTTATCAATTTCCACGCGCCTAACAGGTGAAGGTTGGTATTGTTCTGAACGAAGCTCAGTCATAATACGTTTCCAATTACCCGCTTTTGCCCAAGTCGGGAAGTCATCAATGGACATACCATCAATGCCAGCGGCTCCCTTATTGGCTCGAACCCGTTTCCATGCAGACAGAATATTGTCTGCTTGAAGAGTACGTTCAAGTAAATCTACACCAAAGGCTGGCTGCTCATCAATACGCTGAGTCACGTCGCTACCGTTCGGCATTCGTGTGTTCAAGTTTAACAAGGCTCCTCCTTTATTCTATGTGTTTCGGCCTTCACCGTGTCCCAACCATTACGATGGGCATTTGGCTACTATGCCGTCTGCTGACTTCTGCTTAATCACCTTCAAGGTTGCCCCTAAAAGCGCTGTCGGTTTTCATCTTTTCGCTTTTACTAGTCGATGACGCTAGTAAACCTAGGCACTTATATACCAGAGCCTGACTGGTTATTTACCGATCGCTTGTTAAGCAGATCTCCCCAGATAAGGACGTGAACTTTCCCTGCACTGCTGCATCATTTACGGTGGCCGTTAAATCACATGGCTTCGATATCTTTGGCTATCTCGCCTCCAGCCTACGCCTCATATGATGTTCTTGTTCATCAGCTCGCAGTTTTGCGTCCGGCTTCCTTCAGACAATCCCTCGCGGTTTTGCCCTTGCCATTCGCTAGTAGTTAGCGTTTAATAACAATCAAGTTAAGTAAACGGTGACTTTCCTACAGAGGACTTTCACCTCATTAGTTCACGCCCATGCTGGGCGTACCAAAAGCATGAAACGGATTTTGGCAAGAGCGGCCAAAACCGCTTATGCAAGTTGTTATTTCTCTAGAGGTTTATGAAAATATTCAAAGTAGTTTTGATATTAGTATTTGGAACTTTGTGTTTTTTATTCGGGAGTTTTTGGACACGAATGCAACTACTCGAATCTAGTCCAGTAAAGCTAACCCAGCCACTAACATTGCAAGCGACTCCAGATCAAGTTGGCCTTTTACCAGAGGGCACTACACTTTATTCATATTCAAGTGGCCCGAGCACTGAGACATATGTAGTATTTATTAACTCACAAAATCTAATGATTGTAGAGCCAATTAAATTTCCTAATTTCATGACGGTTGACCCACTTTATGGTTATATCGATAGCGAGAAATAACAAAATGATGAAGACGGATTTGCCACAAAAGCGGTGCCAAACCGCTTATCAAAAGTGTTATATTTCAAGGTGATTAAATTGCGATTATTGCTTTTTTTAAGTTTAAGCTTTGTCACTGTATTTTGCCTAGCGAGCTCAGTTGTGTCAAAACTATCATTAGAAGATTCGGAAGAGTTTGGTTTAAAAGTGCAGGAAAATATTGAAGGTAATTTTCAAGTAAGTGTTCCATATAAAGTAGAAGAATGCACTATCATCGCTATTGAAACAATATTGCTAGCAGATGGCACGTTTATATTACATAGCGAATTGGCAAACACTTCAGAGTTAAGTGAGCTCTATTCGTCTTACATTATATTTGATCCACTAAGTAACTATGATTTGCGCGTTGGAGCTAGATACAAGTGCGCTAGTCTGCCAACTAAATATTACGACTTTGGTTCATTTAAAACTTTAATGTCCTTGAAGAATGAAATATAACAAATACATTAACCGGATTTTGGCAAGAGCGGCCAAAACCGGTTATGTAAGGTGTTGGTATGACTCTTCATGTCAAATAAAACGAGCAGATCCCGCCTTTTTTTTCAAAGCTTCTTAATTACAAAATAAATTGAGTTAATGCATCAGATGAAGCCAGTAATATTCGTCGGTTATCTTTGCTGGTATACGTGGGTTGCTAGTTGCCTAGCCTATCCAACCTTACTGTTTGCGACGTTGTACCTATCTTCTCTCTATGCTCGGGGATTATTGTAAGCCGTAGCCATCAATACCAATCCAACACTTGTCGAAGGTTGTACCGCTTCCGCGGCCTGACCCAACACATTAACTCAAAACCTTTTATGATGCCGGCGTGCGCTACGCAGGCACTCTTGCTAATCGTTTGCGAATATCAACAGCAGGCAACACAATTTGCTTAGCAATCGCCCAAATATAGGCCACCATTTCTCTAGCAATAGCCACTTTAATGACGTTGTGATGTTTACCTTTCTGCATCAATCTTTGATAGCGCTGACACAGCCTAAGCTGTGCTTTCCAAGCGGTATCAATCACTATTTTAGGCAATCCTTCTTGTCGCCGTTGATGCTCTTTAGACACTTTTGCGGGGTGACGATAACTTTGCGCACCCTCGATTAATAGTCGTCGTGCCCGAACATTACCAGTTTTAGTAATGTTGCCGAGTTTTCGCTTGTCGCCACTAGAATGCTCACTAGGTACTAAGCCTAAAAAACTCATGAGTTGTCTAGGATGCTCAAATCGAGTGAGGTCACCTAGTTCAGCCACCATACCAGCAGCGACGAGCAAGGCGACACCGCGCATGGCTTGAACGGCTTTCACAACGGGAAAGTATCGCCACTGCAGAATGTGGTGAGCAAGTTGATTGTCTAGCCGTTCAAGCCGAGCAATCCGCTCACCAATGGTATTGAGACTTTCTTGCAACACAATGTGCTGAGCGGGATGGGGCAGCACTAACTCAGCCAACCATCGTAAATGTTTAGCCGACCAATTTGCGGTGCCAGGGTAGTTAATGTCATTGCGCAGTAGTAACGCTTTTAATTGTCTTCGGGCATCATTTAAGTCCCGCATAGCAATTTCACGGATGCGAGATAAATCTCTGACGGCTTCATCTTCGGGCTCGGGAACGTAGATGGGTGACACATCACAGTTCTTTACAGCATAAGCGAGCTTGAGAGCATCACGCTTATCTGTTTTGATTTTATCACTGGGTTTTTTAGGAATGAGTGATGGCGCAACAACGTAACATGGGTGGCCTAAGGAAGTAATAAGCCGGTATATCCAATACCCACAAGGGCCTGCTTCATAAACAAAATGCAAAGTCGCATTAGGAAACTTAGATTCAAATTGTCGAATAAGCTTTTTAATCGACGCTTTTGCGGTGGCAATTCTGCCATGCTGGGTCGCCTTACC
This sequence comes from Glaciecola sp. G7-5, assembly GCF_055808975.1. Classification (NCBI taxonomy): domain Bacteria; kingdom Pseudomonadati; phylum Pseudomonadota; class Gammaproteobacteria; order Alteromonadales; family Alteromonadaceae; genus Glaciecola; species Glaciecola sp. G7-5. The sequence goes on along the minus strand of NZ_CM147892.1, from coordinate 4,967,973 downwards.
TTGAAACCCATCTTCTAGCGAAGCGACTTCAATAAACTCTTTATGAGTATCCATTCCAACGAAAACTATGCTATTTTTAGTCATGCTGACCTCCAGTATTTAATGGTTCGAACATTAATTATGGCTCTGGTCTCGTTTTAAACGCAACTAACCCACGATATCTGGAGGTCAGTACCTTATGAAGAGTCATTATGTCTATATTGCAAGGAAAGTCCCGTGACCCTGAACAGCAAGATAGAGGCAATTTTCTATCCAGATCAATACCCAACTCGGAAAAATGAAGACGCCTTGGATAGCACTACTTTGATAAAGGGGCGAGGTTTATCTAGGTACGTGATTCATATCCAGTCTTTTGATAATGACGTGACAGTAGAAACTCAAATTGAAAATGCAAGAAAGGTCATCTTTAAACGAACGAAGGCTTGCTGGATTTTCAGAGAAGTTGGTGCATGTGTTATCTTTTCTTCATCTAAGTTGCCTGCGATAGCAAAAGATTCTCTAGAGATTGATAAAACAGGACTGCATGCTGTAATCATCCAAGGTGTACATATCGTTTCCAAAGATGGAGAAAATTTGTACAATCAAAGTAAGTGGTTTCATAAAACTTTTGGTAAATCGCAAGATGTCGTGGAGGCATTGCGTGGAATTGCAATATAACAAAACAATCAAGCGGATTTTGGCAAGAGCGGCCAAAACCGCTTATTGTAAGTGTTGGTATGACTCTTCATGTCAAATAAAACGAGCAGATCCCGCCTTTTTTTCAAAGCTTCTTAATTACAAAATAAATTGAGTTAATGCATCAGATGAAGCCAGTAATATTCGTCGGTTATCTTTGCTGGTATACGTGGGTTGCTAGTTGCCTAGCCTATCCAACCTTACTGTTTGCGACGTTGTACCTATCTTCTCTCTATGCTCGGGGATTATTGTAAGCCGTAGCCATCAATACCAATCCAACACTTGTCGAAGGTTGTACCGCTTCCGCGGCCTGACCCAACACATTAACTCAAAACCTTTTATGATGCCGGCGTGCGCTACGCAGGCACTCTTGCTAATCGTTTGCGAATATCAACAGCAGGCAACACAATTTGCTTAGCAATCGCCCAAATATAGGCCACCATTTCTCTAGCAATAGCCACTTTAATGACGTTGTGATGTTTACCTTTCTGCATCAATCTTTGATAGCGCTGACACAGCCTAAGCTGTGCTTTCCAAGCGGTATCAATCACTATTTTAGGCAATCCTTCTTGTCGCCGTTGATGCTCTTTAGACACTTTTGCGGGGTGACGATAACTTTGCGCACCCTCGATTAATAGTCGTCGTGCCCGAACATTACCAGTTTTAGTAATGTTGCCGAGTTTTCGCTTGTCGCCACTAGAATGCTCACTAGGTACTAAGCCTAAAAAACTCATGAGTTGTCTAGGATGCTCAAATCGAGTGAGGTCACCTAGTTCAGCCACCATACCAGCAGCGACGAGCAAGGCGACACCGCGCATGGCTTGAACGGCTTTCACAACGGGAAAGTATCGCCACTGCAGAATGTGGTGAGCAAGTTGATTGTCTAGCCGTTCAAGCCGAGCAATCCGCTCACCAATGGTATTGAGACTTTCTTGCAACACAATGTGCTGAGCGGGATGGGGCAGCACTAACTCAGCCAACCATCGTAAATGTTTAGCCGACCAATTTGCGGTGCCAGGGTAGTTAATGTCATTGCGCAGTAGTAACGCTTTTAATTGTCTTCGGGCATCATTTAAGTCCCGCATAGCAATTTCACGGATGCGAGATAAATCTCTGACGGCTTCATCTTCGGGCTCGGGAACGTAGATGGGTGACACATCACAGTTCTTTACAGCATAAGCGAGCTTGAGAGCATCACGCTTATCTGTTTTGATTTTATCACTGGGTTTTTTAGGAATGAGTGATGGCGCAACAACGTAACATGGGTGGCCTAAGGAAGTAATAAGCCGGTATATCCAATACCCACAAGGGCCTGCTTCATAAACAAAATGCAAAGTCGCATTAGGAAACTTAGATTCAAATTGTCGAATAAGCTTTTTAATCGACGCTTTTGCGGTGGCAATTCTGCCATGCTGGGTCGCCTTACCTTGAAACCCATCTTCTAGCGAAGCGACTTCAATAAACTCTTTATGAGTATCCATTCCAACGAAAACTATGCTATTTTTAGTCATGCTGACCTCCAGTATTTAATGGTTCGAACATTAATTATGGCTCTGGTCTCGTTTTAAACGCAACTAACCCACGATATCTGGAGGTCAGTACCTTATGAAGAGTCATTATGTCTATGTTTCTTTTAGCACCGTAATTATAGATTGAGGCCTAAATGAAGAAAGTTTTAGTTTTGTTGTTTTTTTTCGCTTTTTTAATGAGTGCTTGTGCTGTTGGAAATAAGCCATTCGCTGAGCGATTGAATAATCGTGTTGGTACAAAAAGCTCCTACTTAGATCCTACTAGATTTGGAAACGCAGGTGATTTGATTCGAGCTGATTATTTGGTTCAAGGCGATGGGTTTACCCATATCTCTGAAAACGATAATGGTGATATTGTTCAACATTGGTTTATCAGTGAAGTACTTCCAAATTTCATGGGCGAAGCAGCATGGGTTGGTAAATGTAAGATAATTTACGTTGTAGACCCAGAAACTAATATAATTAAAAGTTGGGATTATGATACAGGCTCAAACCCGCAAAGCTGTCGAGATTGGCCGTAATGAAACATAAATCGGGTAGCCAGAGGTTTCTAACCTCCAGCCCCCACAACACCCTGCATGCGGCTCCGCACAGGGCGTTTCACTTAGAATGATGAAGTGGAATCCAACCATCACGCAGCGAATAAAGCCCTTCAGATTTTAAGTAATCAAGCGATAATGCTTGATTGATCCCTGGAGATTTAGCGCTACGCCATGGCCCTTTGCTGGTAGTGCCACTCGCCACTGCGGCGTTTATATTTGCGCCCAACTTCAATAGCATACTTATTTTGGTGCGTGGTTTTCGCCACTGTCGCCAGTAGGCCATTCTTACTCTGCGCCTGATCCAATGATCTAGATCGACGCATCGTTGATAGCCACTCGCTATTCCAAAATAATTTATCCAGCCTCGTAAATATTGGCTGAGTTTATAAAGTTGGTAACGCATCGACACGCCCCAGTTGCGGTTCGTTAACCTTCTGACCTGTTGCTTAAACTTCAGCACGGTCTTGGGATGCCAATGAATGTGTCCTCCCTTGAATGTGAATCCAAGGAACTTGCTTTCATTGGTCTTAACGACGTGGCTTTTGACCGAGTTAACGATCAGTTTCAGGTGGTGACTCAGGAATCTGCTGATGCTGCCCAGCACGCGTTCACCCGCACGAGGTGACCTTACCAATATTGTGAAGTCATCCGCGTAGCGGGCAAACTTGTGACCTCGTTTCTCAAGTTCTTTGTCCAAAGGGTCGAGCATGATGTTCGCTAAAAGCGGCGATAAAGGACCGCCTTGAGGGACACCTTCTCGGCTTTCACTATAAAACTGGTTATCGATAACCCCAGCTCGCAAGTAGCGTTTAATCAATTTAAGCAATCGCTTATCCTTAACTTTATAGCCAAGGTAAGTCATGAGTAAATCGTGATCAACGCGGTCAAAGAACTTAGACAGATCGACATCAACTGCAAAACGGCGTCCCGTTTTAATAATGCCCTGTGCCTGTTTCACCGCTTGTTGCCCATTTCGCTCCGGCCTAAACCCAAAACTGTTGTCTGAGAAGGTTGGGTCGAAAATAGGCGTTAGCACTTGCGCAATTGCTTGTTGGATAACCCTGTCGATGACGGTAGGAATACCCAATTGGCGTTTACCGCCATCGGGTTTATCAATTTCCACGCGCCTAACAGGTGAAGGTTGGTATTGTTCTGAACGAAGCTCAGTCATAATACGTTTCCAATTACCCGCTTTTGCCCAAGTCGGGAAGTCATCAATGGACATACCATCAATGCCAGCGGCTCCCTTATTGGCTCGAACCCGTTTCCATGCAGACAGAATATTGTCTGCTTGAAGAGTACGTTCAAGTAAATCTACACCAAAGGCTGGCTGCTCATCAATACGCTGAGTCACGTCGCTACCGTTCGGCATTCGTGTGTTCAAGTTTAACAAGGCTCCTCCTTTATTCTATGTGTTTCGGCCTTCACCGTGTCCCAACCATTACGATGGGCATTTGGCTACTATGCCGTCTGCTGACTTCTGCTTAATCACCTTCAAGGTTGCCCCTAAAAGCGCTGTCGGTTTTCATCTTTTCGCTTTTACTAGTCGATGACGCTAGTAAACCTAGGCACTTATATACCAGAGCCTGACTGGTTATTTACCGATCGCTTGTTAAGCAGATCTCCCCAGATAAGGACGTGAACTTTCCCTGCACTGCTGCATCATTTACGGTGGCCGTTAAATCACATGGCTTCGATATCTTTGGCTATCTCGCCTCCAGCCTACGCCTCATATGATGTTCTTGTTCATCAGCTCGCAGTTTTGCGTCCGGCTTCCTTCAGACAATCCCTCGCGGTTTTGCCCTTGCCATTCGCTAGTAGTTAGCGTTTAATAACAATCAAGTTAAGTAAACGGTGACTTTCCTACAGAGGACTTTCACCTCATTAGTTCACGCCCATGCTGGGCGTACCAAAAGATTGAAGTCGGATAAAAACAAGAGCGGTTTTTACCGCTTAATCGGGTGTTAGGCCTCACGTCTTGTTTTGTGTTGCGCATCGCGCTACAATTTAACTATGATAAAAACGTTTAAGCATAAAGGACTAAGGTTGTTTTACGAAAAAGGTAAAACATCTGACATTCAAACACATCATGCAAAAAAGCTTCGTATGCAGCTTGCAGCAATTAATACTGCGCAGGAAATAGGAGATATAGATATTTCAGGATTTTCACTTCATAAGCTAAAAGGTGAACGAGCAAATATATGGTCTATATCGGTAAACGGAAATTGGCGAGTTACTTTTGAGTTCAAGGATGGTAATGCTTACATTCTAAATTATGAGGATTATCACTAATGAATATGCATAACCCGCCACATCCTGGCGAATTTATAGAATCAATATACTTGGAACCCCATGGCATTAGTTGCCGGACTCTGGCGACTCATTTAGGTGTTGCAGCTTCTACCTTAAGTAGAATAGTGAAAGGTAAAAGTGCAGTCACTCCGGAGATGGCGCTGCGTTTATCAAAAGCCTTGGGGAGAACGCCCGAGAGTTGGTTGAGTATGCAGGACAACTATGAGCTATGGCAAGCAAAGCAAAGTCTTGATTTAGAGACAGTTCAGCGGCTAGATCTGAATGCAGCCTAACAAAACTATCAACCGGATTTGTGGAAAAACGCCACAAACCGGTTATAGCAAGTGTTAATTGCCCCGGTTTTTTCTAGATAAGGGAAAGATTTATTAAGCATTAGCAACAATATCTTATCCGTTCTGCAAGATGCGCGAGCATAGATAAGTTGTCGAAACTTCTTTTTAATTTGATACAAAAGGAGGTTGTTTTTTCAAGGTTGTTTGTCGGCAGGCTGTGAATTTGCATTATTCGTCAACACTCAGTAGATTTAAAAAAGAGTAAACTAAAAGTGCGAGCCGCTAGGTAATATTTAAATCGCTGCAGTTTCACAGGAACGCGCTTAATGAGAGTGCTTTTCGTCGTCGTTTGGTGGTTTTATTGAGGGTAGCTTCGCTAACGCTACGCACCAAGGATTTAAGGGAGTAAATTATGCGGGCAAGAATTAACAAAAGCATGAAGACGGATTTGTCAGAAAAGCGCTGCCAAACCGCTTATGCAAGTTGTTAATTGCCCCGGTTTTTTCTAGATAAGGGAAAGATTTATTAAGCATTAGCAACAATATCTTATCCGTTCTGCAAGATGCGCGAGCATAGATAAGTTGTCGAAACTTCTTTTTAATTTGATACAAAAGGAGGTTGTTTTTTCAAGGTTGTTTGTCGGCAGGCTGTGAATTTGCATTATTCGTCAACACTCAGTAGATTTAAAAAAGAGTAAACTAAAAGTGCGAGCCGCTAGGTAATATTTAAATCGCTGCAGTTTCACAGGAACGCGCTTAATGAGAGTGCTTTTCGTCGTCGTTTGGTGGTTTTATTGAGGGTAGCTTCGCTAACGCTACGCACCAAGGATTTAAGGGAGTAAATTATGCGGGCAAGAATTAACAAAAGCATGAAGACGGATTTGTCAGAAAAGCGCTGCCAAACCGCTTATGCAAGTTGTTAATTGCCCCGGTTTTTTCTAGATAAGGGAAAGATTTATTAAGCATTAGCAACAATATCTTATCCGTTCTGCAAGATGCGCGAGCATAGATAAGTTGTCGAAACTTCTTTTTAATTTGATACAAAAGGAGGTTGTTTTTTCAAGGTTGTTTGTCGGCAGGCTGTGAATTTGCATTATTCGTCAACACTCAGTAGATTTAAAAAAGAGTAAACTAAAAGTGCGAGCCGCTAGGTAATATTTAAATCGCTGCAGTTTCACAGGAACGCGCTTAATGAGAGTGCTTTTCGTCGTCGTTTGGTGGTTTTATTGAGGGTAGCTTCGCTAACGCTACGCAACAAGGATTTAAGGGAGTAAATTATGCGGGCAAGAATTAACAAAAGCATGAAACGGATTTTGGCAAGAGCGGCCAAAACCGCTTATGCAAGTTGTTATAGCTCTAGTCAATCCAGTGTTGACGGTACTACTAATTAGTACTATTATTCCAAAATGAAAAGAAAACACCAAAAGACCTTAGCCCTTATTTTTGCGCGCCCTGTCAGTGGCAATGTGAAATGGAAAGACATTGAGCAGTTATTTGTTGAGCTTGGAGCAGAGATAATTGAAGCTGAAGGTTCAAGAGTTGGTGTAAGGCTTTTCGGCGATAGACGCGTGTTTCATCGACCACATCCAAGCCCTGATACTGATAAAGGTGCGGTGACTAGCGTCAGAAAATGGTTAGAGTCAAACGGGGTGAAACCATGAAAAACATCATGAATATAAATGGCTATGATGCCGTGATTAACTACGATCCAGAAATTGAAATGTTTAGAGGCGAGTTTATAAACCTAAATGGAGGCGCAGACTTTTACGCTGCCGATATAAAAGGCTTGCAAGAAGAGGGATCAACTTCATTGAAGGTGTTTCTAAAAATGTGCGAGGAAGATGGCGTCTCTCCTAAGAAAAATTATTCAGGTAAATTCAATGTTCGTATAAGTCCAGCTCTACATGAACATTTGGTTATAAAGGCCTCGGCAACCGGGAAAAGTATTAACCAAATTGTTGTAGAGTCGTTATCAAACAACGTCGGTAGCGAGCTATAACAAATCGATGAAGACGGATATCTGGGAAAAGCGCCCAGCTACCGCTTATCGAAAGTGTTGGTATGACTCTTCATGTCAAATAAAACGAGCAGATCCCGCCTTTTTTTTCAAAGCTTCTTAATTACAAAATAAATTGAGTTAATGCATCAGATGAAGCCAGTAATATTCGTCGGTTATCTTTGCTGGTATACGTGGGTTGCTAGTTGCCTAGCCTATCCAACCTTACTGTTTGCGACGTTGTACCTATCTTCTCTCTATGCTCGGGGATTATTGTAAGCCGTAGCCATCAATACCAATCCAACACTTGTCGAAGGTTGTACCGCTTCCGCGGCCTGACCCAACACATTAACTCAAAACCTTTTATGATGCCGGCGTGCGCTACGCAGGCACTCTTGCTAATCGTTTGCGAATATCAACAGCAGGCAACACAATTTGCTTAGCAATCGCCCAAATATAGGCCACCATTTCTCTAGCAATAGCCACTTTAATGACGTTGTGATGTTTACCTTTCTGCATCAATCTTTGATAGCGCTGACACAGCCTAAGCTGTGCTTTCCAAGCGGTATCAATCACTATTTTAGGCAATCCTTCTTGTCGCCGTTGATGCTCTTTAGACACTTTTGCGGGGTGACGATAACTTTGCGCACCCTCGATTAATAGTCGTCGTGCCCGAACATTACCAGTTTTAGTAATGTTGCCGAGTTTTCGCTTGTCGCCACTAGAATGCTCACTAGGTACTAAGCCTAAAAAACTCATGAGTTGTCTAGGATGCTCAAATCGAGTGAGGTCACCTAGTTCAGCCACCATACCAGCAGCGACGAGCAAGGCGACACCGCGCATGGCTTGAACGGCTTTCACAACGGGAAAGTATCGCCACTGCAGAATGTGGTGAGCAAGTTGATTGTCTAGCCGTTCAAGCCGAGCAATCCGCTCACCAATGGTATTGAGACTTTCTTGCAACACAATGTGCTGAGCGGGATGGGGCAGCACTAACTCAGCCAACCATCGTAAATGTTTAGCCGACCAATTTGCGGTGCCAGGGTAGTTAATGTCATTGCGCAGTAGTAACGCTTTTAATTGTCTTCGGGCATCATTTAAGTCCCGCATAGCAATTTCACGGATGCGAGATAAATCTCTGACGGCTTCATCTTCGGGCTCGGGAACGTAGATGGGTGACACATCACAGTTCTTTACAGCATAAGCGAGCTTGAGAGCATCACGCTTATCTGTTTTGATTTTATCACTGGGTTTTTTAGGAATGAGTGATGGCGCAACAACGTAACATGGGTGGCCTAAGGAAGTAATAAGCCGGTATATCCAATACCCACAAGGGCCTGCTTCATAAACAAAATGCAAAGTCGCATTAGGAAACTTAGATTCAAATTGTCGAATAAGCTTTTTAATCGACGCTTTTGCGGTGGCAATTCTGCCATGCTGGGTCGCCTTACCTTGAAACCCATCTTCTAGCGAAGCGACTTCAATAAACTCTTTATGAGTATCCATTCCAACGAAAACTATGCTATTTTTAGTCATGCTGACCTCCAGTATTTAATGGTTCGAACATTAATTATGGCTCTGGTCTCGTTTTAAACGCAACTAACCCACGATATCTGGAGGTCAGTACCTTATGAAGAGTCATTATGTCTATATGCTAAGTGGTACAGGTGTTTCATTGTGGAAATTGGTTTATACTTTGAATCGTTAATGTATTTAATCGGAGAAGCTAATGAAAATTGACTCTCTTACTACAAACGAAAAGGTTGTTTTGGCGCAGCAGCTTTGGGATTCAGTTGTGGCTAATGAGGACTCTTTGGAAGTTTCAGCGAATCAGAAAGCTGAGTTAGGCAGAAGAGTCTCAGAGTTTGAATCTGATGGAAATACTGGAAACCCATGGGCATCAGTTAAAACGAGGATTCTAAATAAATAATGTTTGAAAACGTAAGGATACGACCAGAGGCAGAATTGGACTTGCAGGATGCATATTCTTATTTTGAACAATGCAGAATTGGCTTAGGGGCTGATTTTATGGAATGTGTGCAAAGTGCATTGGCAAAGATTTCCTCAAATTATCAGCATTATCCCTTAGTTTACAAATCTATTAGACGCATCTTAGTACGGCGTTTTCCTTATGCAGTATTTTTTAAAAAAGTTGACGATATCATTGTCGTGTTTGCTGTTCTGCATTGTGTAAGAGAGCCGAGGACTTGGCGTGCACGCACATAACAAAAACATCAAGACGGATTTTCACGAAAAGCGCTGCCAAACCGCTTATGCAAAGTGTTGGTATGACTCTTCATGTCAAATAAAACGAGCAGATCCCGCCTTTTTTTCAAAGCTTCTTAATTACAAAATAAATTGAGTTAATGCATCAGATGAAGCCAGTAATATTCGTCGGTTATCTTTGCTGGTATACGTGGGTTGCTAGTTGCCTAGCCTATCCAACCTTACTGTTTGCGACGTTGTACCTATCTTCTCTCTATGCTCGGGGATTATTGTAAGCCGTAGCCATCAATACCAATCCAACACTTGTCGAAGGTTGTACCGCTTCCGCGGCCTGACCCAACACATTAACTCAAAACCTTTTATGATGCCGGCGTGCGCTACGCAGGCACTCTTGCTAATCGTTTGCGAATATCAACAGCAGGCAACACAATTTGCTTAGCAATCGCCCAAATATAGGCCACCATTTCTCTAGCAATAGCCACTTTAATGACGTTGTGATGTTTACCTTTCTGCATCAATCTTTGATAGCGCTGACACAGCCTAAGCTGTGCTTTCCAAGCGGTATCAATCACTATTTTAGGCAATCCTTCTTGTCGCCGTTGATGCTCTTTAGACACTTTTGCGGGGTGACGATAACTTTGCGCACCCTCGATTAATAGTCGTCGTGCCCGAACATTACCAGTTTTAGTAATGTTGCCGAGTTTTCGCTTGTCGCCACTAGAATGCTCACTAGGTACTAAGCCTAAAAAACTCATGAGTTGTCTAGGATGCTCAAATCGAGTGAGGTCACCTAGTTCAGCCACCATACCAGCAGCGACGAGCAAGGCGACACCGCGCATGGCTTGAACGGCTTTCACAACGGGAAAGTATCGCCACTGCAGAATGTGGTGAGCAAGTTGATTGTCTAGCCGTTCAAGCCGAGCAATCCGCTCACCAATGGTATTGAGACTTTCTTGCAACACAATGTGCTGAGCGGGATGGGGCAGCACTAACTCAGCCAACCATCGTAAATGTTTAGCCGACCAATTTGCGGTGCCAGGGTAGTTAATGTCATTGCGCAGTAGTAACGCTTTTAATTGTCTTCGGGCATCATTTAAGTCCCGCATAGCAATTTCACGGATGCGAGATAAATCTCTGACGGCTTCATCTTCGGGCTCGGGAACGTAGATGGGTGACACATCACAGTTCTTTACAGCATAAGCGAGCTTGAGAGCATCACGCTTATCTGTTTTGATTTTATCACTGGGTTTTTTAGGAATGAGTGATGGCGCAACAACGTAACATGGGTGGCCTAAGGAAGTAATAAGCCGGTATATCCAATACCCACAAGGGCCTGCTTCATAAACAAAATGCAAAGTCGCATTAGGAAACTTAGATTCAAATTGTCGAATAAGCTTTTTAATCGACGCTTTTGCGGTGGCAATTCTGCCATGCTGGGTCGCCTTACCTTGAAACCCATCTTCTAGCGAAGCGACTTCAATAAACTCTTTATGAGTATCCATTCCAACGAAAACTATGCTATTTTTAGTCATGCTGACCTCCAGTATTTAATGGTTCGAACATTAATTATGGCTCTGGTCTCGTTTTAAACGCAACTAACCCACGATATCTGGAGGTCAGTACCTTATGAAGAGTCATTATGTCTATTCGCTATTAAACATCGCTTGACTAGGTACGGCATTGCCGTATCATATGGTCCATGGTCTTTATAGAAACAAGCTTCTTTACCAAACTGCTACCAGATTACTTATCGGATGATGAGTATCGTGGTCTGCAATCTTACCTTCTTCAAAAGCCAGATGCCGGTGATATTGTAAAAGGCTCTGGTGGTGTCAGAAAGGTTAGATGGGCTTCTTCAGGAAAAGGTAAAAGTGGTGGCATACGCGCTATTTACTATTGGAAGAAGGCCGAACACGAGATATGGATGCTCACTATATATAGTAAATCGGAGCGCGCTACTATCGCAGGTCATGTTTTGAAACAAATAGCAGAGGCAATCGAAAATGAGTAACAGAGATATAGGTGCCGAAATTCTTGCAGGTATAAATGAGATTAAGGAATATAAAAAGGGAAAAGTCTCCCTACGTAATAACGAATTAAGTGAACCATCAGCACCACAGGTAATTCGTTCTAAATTGAAAATGTCTCAGGTTATGTTTGCAGGTTTACTCGGTGTCAGTACCAGAACTTTGCAGGATTGGGAGCAAGGTCGTAGAAATCCTCAAGGGCCAGCAGTTGCATTATTGCGGATAGCTGAGCAACACCCCGAAGTTTTTAGTGAGTTGAGATAAGCGGAGTGGCGACTAACAAATGCATGAAGACGGATTTGTCAGAAAAGCGCTGCCAAACCGCTTATGCAAAGTGTTGGTATGACTCTTCATGTCAAATAAAACGAGCAGATCCCGCCTTTTTTTTCAAAGCTTCTTAATTACAAAATAAATTGAGTTAATGCATCAGATGAAGCCAGTAATATTCGTCGGTTATCTTTGCTGGTATACGTGGGTTGCTAGTTGCCTAGCCTATCCAACCTTACTGTTTGCGACGTTGTACCTATCTTCTCTCTATGCTCGGGGATTATTGTAAGCCGTAGCCATCAATACCAATCCAACACTTGTCGAAGGTTGTACCGCTTCCGCGGCCTGACCCAACACATTAACTCAAAACCTTTTATGATGCCGGCGTGCGCTACGCAGGCACTCTTGCTAATCGTTTGCGAATATCAACAGCAGGCAACACAATTTGCTTAGCAATCGCCCAAATATAGGCCACCATTTCTCTAGCAATAGCCACTTTAATGACGTTGTGATGTTTACCTTTCTGCATCAATCTTTGATAGCGCTGACACAGCCTAAGCTGTGCTTTCCAAGCGGTATCAATCACTATTTTAGGCAATCCTTCTTGTCGCCGTTGATGCTCTTTAGACACTTTTGCGGGGTGACGATAACTTTGCGCACCCTCGATTAATAGTCGTCGTGCCCGAACATTACCAGTTTTAGTAATGTTGCCGAGTTTTCGCTTGTCGCCACTAGAATGCTCACTAGGTACTAAGCCTAAAAAACTCATGAGTTGTCTAGGATGCTCAAATCGAGTGAGGTCACCTAGTTCAGCCACCATACCAGCAGCGACGAGCAAGGCGACACCGCGCATGGCTTGAACGGCTTTCACAACGGGAAAGTATCGCCACTGCAGAATGTGGTGAGCAAGTTGATTGTCTAGCCGTTCAAGCCGAGCAATCCGCTCACCAATGGTATTGAGACTTTCTTGCAACACAATGTGCTGAGCGGGATGGGGCAGCACTAACTCAGCCAACCATCGTAAATGTTTAGCCGACCAATTTGCGGTGCCAGGGTAGTTAATGTCATTGCGCAGTAGTAACGCTTTTAATTGTCTTCGGGCATCATTTAAGTCCCGCATAGCAATTTCACGGATGCGAGATAAATCTCTGACGGCTTCATCTTCGGGCTCGGGAACGTAGATGGGTGACACATCACAGTTCTTTACAGCATAAGCGAGCTTGAGAGCATCACGCTTATCTGTTTTGATTTTATCACTGGGTTTTTTAGGAATGAGTGATGGCGCAACAACGTAACATGGGTGGCCTAAGGAAGTAATAAGCCGGTATATCCAATACCCACAAGGGCCTGCTTCATAAACAAAATGCAAAGTCGCATTAGGAAACTTAGATTCAAATTGTCGAATAAGCTTTTTAATCGACGCTTTTGCGGTGGCAATTCTGCCATGCTGGGTCGCCTTACCTTGAAACCCATCTTCTAGCGAAGCGACTTCAATAAACTCTTTATGAGTATCCATTCCAACGAAAACTATGCTATTTTTAGTCATGCTGACCTCCAGTATTTAATGGTTCGAACATTAATTATGGCTCTGGTCTCGTTTTAAACGCAACTAACCCACGATATCTGGAGGTCAGTACCTTATGAAGAGTCATTATGTCTATGTTTCGGTTGATACCGATTGAAGTTTTAAATGTTTGGTAAAGGGTATAAAGTCTTTATCAGCAAATAGCAGTGGGATACTTTTATTTATGCAAAATGTTGCAATTATTACGTCAGCGGTTTTTCTTATAGTTATGCCACGCTTTCTTAAAACACGATAATTTTCAGCTGCATTTATCGCTATTTCTGGTGAAAGCATACTAAACTGTGGTAATACTTGTAGGTGTTCTTTAGCTGTTTCATAGTCTTTGTCAGAACGAAACCCTTGAAGTATCTCCAACAAGATTAAATCACCAATGGCCACACTATCATTACTCAAAGCTGTATCTAACAAATTAGTTTCTTGTGTCTCAATACCTTTAAAGTAATCAATCCAAACACTAGTATCTACCAATATCATTCACTGGTTCTCATATCATCAAGGTCGCCTTCCCAATCTAACCTTCCTCTAAGAGAGCGAATCTTAGCTTGCTTTCTGAGTCTGATTAATGCTTTTAAGCCTTCTTCTACAGCTTCTTTTTTGGTTTGTAGACCAGTCGCACTGAGCGCGTCTGCCATTAATTTATCGTCGATGACAATGTTAGTTCTCATGTTGCACCTATGTGTAAAGAGTGGTAAGTTTATACACATTATGACTCAGTTGAAAAAACATAACAATAGATTGAAGACGGATAAAAATTATAGAGCAAATTTTTACCGCTTAATCAGGTGTTAGGCCTCACGTCTTGTTTTGTGTTGCGCATCGCGCTACAATTTAACTATGATAAAAACGTTTAAGCATAAAGGACTAAGGTTGTTTTACGAAAAAGGTAAAACATCTGGCATTCAAACACATCATGCAAAAAAGCTTCGTATGCAGCTTGCAGCAATTAATACTGCGCAGGAAATAGGAGATATAGATATTTCAGGATTTTCACTTCATAAGCTAAAAGGTGAACGAGCAAATATATGGTCTATATCGGTAAACGGAAATTGGCGAGTTACTTTTGAGTTCAAGGATGGTAATGCTTACATTCTAAATTATGAGGATTATCACTAATGAATATGCATAACCCGCCACATCCTGGCGAATTTATAGAATCAATATACTTGGAACCCCATGGCATTAGTTGCCGGACTCTGGCGACTCATTTAGGTGTTGCAGCTTCTACCTTAAGTAGAATAGTGAAAGGTAAAAGTGCAGTCACTCCGGAGATGGCGCTGCGTTTATCAAAAGCCTTGGGGAGAACGCCCGAGAGTTGGTTGAGTATGCAGGACAACTATGAGCTATGGCAAGCAAAGCAAAGTCTTGATTTAGAGACAGTTCAGCGGCTAGATCTGAATGCAGCCTAACAAAACTATCAACCGGATTTGTGGAAAAACGCCACAAACCGGTTATAGCAAGTGTTAACTCTCCTCGCTTACAACGTGCCTTGACTGATAGATTTGAATATGTACACTGTACATATGAAAACTTACAACTTCGAATGGGATGAAACTAAAGCCCAATCAAATCTCAAAAAAACACAGTGTATCTTTCGAAGAAGCTGAGTCTGTCTTCTATGACGAGCAAGCTCTAATATATTATGACCCCGACAATTCTGAAGGTGAGGACAGATTTCTATTATTGGGTACCAGTTTTAAACTAAAACAATTAGTAGTTTGCCATTGTCTGAGAGACGACGAGTCAAAAATTAGAATTATCTCGGCTAGAAAAGCCGATAAACGTGAATCTAAAGCATATCGAGAGGGGATGAAATGAGAGAACATTATGATTTTTCTAAAATGAAATCGAGAAAAAATCCATACGCTAAGCATTTGAAGCAATCTGTAACAATGCGATTAGATATTGATTCAGTGAAGTATTTTAAGTCAATGTCTGAAGAGTCAGGTATTCCATATCAGACTCTTATAAATTTATATTTACGGGATTGTGCTAGTAGTCAACGCAAATTGCAGATGGATTGGAGTGAGAGTTAACAAACCAATGAAGACGGACGTGCGCAAAAAGCGCGCTCGCCGCTTATTGGGGTGTTATTCGCTATTAAACATCGCTTGACTAGGTACGGCATTGCCGTATCATATGGTCCATGGTCTTTATAGAAACAAGCTTCTTTACCAAACTGCTACCAGATTACTTATCGGATGATGAGTATCGTGGTCTGCAATCTTACCTTCTTCAAAAGCCAGATGCCGGTGATATTGTAAAAGGCTCTGGTGGTGTCAGAAAGGTTAGATGGGCTTCTTCAGGAAAAGGTAAAAGTGGTGGCATACGCGCTATTTACTATTGGAAGAAGGCCGAACACGAGATATGGATGCTCACTACATATAGTAAATCGGAGCGCGCTACTATCGCAGGTCATGTTTTGAAACAAATAGCAGAGGCAATCGAAAATGAGTAACAGAGATATAAGTGCCGAAATTCTTGCAGGTATAAATGAGATTAAGGAATATAAAAAGGGAAAAGTCTCCCTACGTAATAACGAATTAAGTGAGCCATCAGCACCACAGGTAATTCGTTCTAAATTGAAAATGTCTCAGGTTATGTTTGCAGGTTTACTCGGTGTCAGTACCAGAACTTTGCAGGATTGGGAGCAAGGTCGTAGAAATCCTCAAGGGCCAGCAGTTGCATTATTGCGGATAGCTGAGCAACACCCCGAAGTTTTTAGTGAGTTGAGATAAGCGGAGTGGCGAATAACAAATGCATGAAGACGGATTTGTCAGAAAAGCGCTGCCAAACCGCTTATGCAAAGTGTTGGTATGACTCTTCATGTCAAATAAAACGAGCAGATCCCGCCTTTTTTTTCAAAGCTTCTTAATTACAAAATAAATTGAGTTAATGCATCAGATGAAGCCAGTAATATTCGTCGGTTATCTTTGCTGGTATACGTGGGTTGCTAGTTGCCTAGCCTATCCAACCTTACTGTTTGCGACGTTGTACCTATCTTCTCTCTATGCTCGGGGATTATTGTAAGCCGTAGCCATCAATACCAATCCAACACTTGTCGAAGGTTGTACCGCTTCCGCGGCCTGACCCAACACATTAACTCAAAACCTTTTATGATGCCGGCGTGCGCTACGCAGGCACTCTTGCTAATCGTTTGCGAATATCAACAGCAGGCAACACAATTTGCTTAGCAATCGCCCAAATATAGGCCACCATTTCTCTAGCAATAGCCACTTTAATGACGTTGTGATGTTTACCTTTCTGCATCAATCTTTGATAGCGCTGACACAGCCTAAGCTGTGCTTTCCAAGCGGTATCAATCACTATTTTAGGCAATCCTTCTTGTCGCCGTTGATGCTCTTTAGACACTTTTGCGGGGTGACGATAACTTTGCGCACCCTCGATTAATAGTCGTCGTGCCCGAACATTACCAGTTTTAGTAATGTTGCCGAGTTTTCGCTTGTCGCCACTAGAATGCTCACTAGGTACTAAGCCTAAAAAACTCATGAGTTGTCTAGGATGCTCAAATCGAGTGAGGTCACCTAGTTCAGCCACCATACCAGCAGCGACGAGCAAGGCGACACCGCGCATGGCTTGAACGGCTTTCACAACGGGAAAGTATCGCCACTGCAGAATGTGGTGAGCAAGTTGATTGTCTAGCCGTTCAAGCCGAGCAATCCGCTCACCAATGGTATTGAGACTTTCTTGCAACACAATGTGCTGAGCGGGATGGGGCAGCACTAACTCAGCCAACCATCGTAAATGTTTAGCCGACCAATTTGCGGTGCCAGGGTAGTTAATGTCATTGCGCAGTAGTAACGCTTTTAATTGTCTTCGGGCATCATTTAAGTCCCGCATAGCAATTTCACGGATGCGAGATAAATCTCTGACGGCTTCATCTTCGGGCTCGGGAACGTAGATGGGTGACACATCACAGTTCTTTACAGCATAAGCGAGCTTGAGAGCATCACGCTTATCTGTTTTGATTTTATCACTGGGTTTTTTAGGAATGAGTGATGGCGCAACAACGTAACATGGGTGGCCTAAGGAAGTAATAAGCCGGTATATCCAATACCCACAAGGGCCTGCTTCATAAACAAAATGCAAAGTCGCATTAGGAAACTTAGATTCAAATTGTCGAATAAGCTTTTTAATCGACGCTTTTGCGGTGGCAATTCTGCCATGCTGGGTCGCCTTACCTTGAAACCCATCTTCTAGCGAAGCGACTTCAATAAACTCTTTATGAGTATCCATTCCAACGAAAACTATGCTATTTTTAGTCATGCTGACCTCCAGTATTTAATGGTTCGAACATTAATTATGGCTCTGGTCTCGTTTTAAACGCAACTAACCCACGATATCTGGAGGTCAGTACCTTATGAAGAGTCATTATGTCTATGTGACTCACTAAATTAGATAGTTTTAGCGCAATGATCTATTATGCAAAGGGAATTTTTATGAGGAGCTTTAGCTTTCATGCCTGTCATTAGTCGATTTTACGGAATCATAATTGCGATGTATTTTAACGACCATAACCCGCCACATTTCCATGCAAAATATTCAGGCTATGAAGCGTTGTTCAATTTTGATGGTGAAATAATGGAGGGTGAACTGCCAAAGAGAGCTAGTAAATTTGTTAAAGAATGGCTTGAACAGCATAAAGATGAATTAAATGAAAATTGGAACAGAGCGCAAAATGGTGAGCCATTAAATTACATTGCGCCTTTGGAGTAATAAATGTTACACGTCAAGCAAGCTAAATATCAATCAGGCTTTGAGGTCTGGGTGAGTTTTGATGATGGAACGTCAGGCATAGTTGATTTACGAGATAAACTTCATGGCTCGGTTTTTGAGCCATTAAAAGATCCTAATTTTTTCGCTCGTTTGTCAGTAGATCCAGAATTAGACACTATCGTTTGGCCAAACGGTGCAGACCTAGCGCCAGAGTTTTTAAAACGTCACATAACAAAAACATGAGGCGGATTTTGGCAAGAGCGGCCAAAACCGCTTATGTAAAGTGTTAATTGCTATGTGTGTAAATTTATTACTCTTGATTCTATAAACTGCTACACTAATCACAGTTAAATTGTTTAGGGATATCTTTATGTCGGAAGCTCTTAAAAACCTTATGGATAGCATTGACCAACTGAGCACTAAAGAGAAAGCTCTAGCTGCTCATTGTTTATTATCAGCAATGGATGGACGTGCAGATGATGACGTAGAACAAGAGTGGTTATCACTGGCAAAAAAACGAAGCAATGAATTGGAAAGCGGTAACGTTAGCCCGACAACGTGGGATCAAATCAAGCAAAAATTGTAAGCTACATGCCTGAATTATTATTTCACCCAGACACCAAAGAAGAAATAAAATCGTCCTTTGATTGGTATCAAGAACAAGTAAAAGGTCTCGGATACGAGTTCGTACAAGAGTTAGACGATGCCTTTAATTCTATCCAATCCTTATCGCAAACTTGGCCTAAAATGGGGCAATATCATAGGCGCTTTATCTTAAGTCGGTTCCCGTATTCTGTGATCTATAAAAACGTAGACGAAAAGACAATTTATGTTGTTGCGATTATGCATAACCACCGCAAGCCAGGGTATTGGAATGACCGCAATTAACAAAACGATTAAGACGGATTTTCACGAAGAGCGCGTGAAAACCGCTTATAGTAAATGTTAGCTCTCTAAATGGATTTATCAAATCATGCACTTTAAATTAGCTATCATTTTAACTTTTTTGCCGTTCTCCTCGATAGCCGAAAAACTAGTTAGAGTGACATTCGATGAAACTACTATTTGTTACCCTAAATCTTACTCACCAAATACTTCATTTATGGATTCAATATTGGCTCCTATAAAAGGAGAACTTGACGACTCATCTGGGCAACAATTAGTATATATTCCTGCTCAAGTAATAAAGGATAAAGTCCCTGAGTACTCTTTAAGTCATGCAAACAAGTACAACCCGAAAGTGATGCATGACGTAAACGGAATTATCTACCCATTATCAACCATCGATATTAATGCGCTCAGCGATAATGCATGGAATATTCATCAAGAAATTGAAAAACCAATAGTCTATAAAGATCAAGAAACTGACTTTTTTAAAGTATTTACTTTCAAAAAAGAAATTGGGCCTTGGCACCTTGTAAAGTCAGCCCCAACTAAAGGTTCAAATAAACAAAAAGCCAAAGATTGGTATATTGGTTTTTGTGGTGAATTGGTAGGTTCATATAATTGTAAAGTAAACGTTGTGTACAAAGATATTGTGTATAACTATAGCCTAAACGAGCATAACGTATCGCTGCATAAACAAGTTCAAGCGGCATTGTTGGGTGAAATTAAATCTTGGGAAAATGCATGCCCCAAGAGCTAACAATAACATAAACCGGATTTGTGCAAGAGCGCCCAAAACCGCTTATGCAAAACGTTAGGGTCACAAGAGTAGTCTACAAATCCGGTAGTTTTCATAAATGGACATATATGTATTGAGTATGCATCATAAACGTCATGGAAATTCAATACGACCCGTCAAAAGCAGAATTAAATGAAAGGAAGCATGGTGTTTGATTCGATAAAGCAGCAAGTGTTCTCTTTGATACTATGGGGCTGAGTTTTGAGGACCGTGATTCAGAAAATGAGCATAGGTGGGTTCTTTTAGGGATGAGCACCCAAGATAGACTACTTGTGGTTGTTTATACACTTCGAGAAGATGAAATTATTCGTTTAATTTCAGCTCGAAAAGCGACAATTAAAGAGGTGAAACAATATGCGTAAAGAATATGATTTTTCAAACTCTAAAAGAGTTAAAGATGTTTCGCACTTATCCAAGCTTCAAAATGATGGCAAAACGAGAATCACGATAATGCTAGATAATGATGTGTTAACTACTTTTAAGGAAAAGGCACAAGCCGAGGGTATTGGATATCAAACTCTAATTAACGCCGCCGTAAGAGAAGCGTGTAACTCGAAGCCAGTTGATGAAGAATCGCTAAGACGAATTATCCGTTAAGAGTTGAAGGCTTCGTAAGTGAGATCGGACCCTAACAAAAGAATTGAAGGCGGATTAGATATTGCGCAATAGCGCTTATCGAGAGTGTTCAGAGGGATATGGTGCTTTAATTATGACAATTTTTACTACATTAGTTAAAGAGGTTCGTTCTTGTAAAATTTGTGCTCCTCATCTACCACATGGAGTGAGACCTGTATTGCAAATAGATGCTAAAGCAAAAGTGCTAATTGCGGGCCAAGCGCCCGGAAGAAAAGTTCATGAGACAGGCATACCTTTTGATGATGCAAGTGGAGACCGCCTGCGAAAGTGGATGGGTGTTTCGAAAGATACTTTTTATGATAAAGGCAGTGTTGCAATTTTACCGATGGGTTTTTGTTATCCTGGGAAAGGTAAAACAGGAGACCTTCCGCCTCGCCCTGAATGTGCCACAGCATGGAGAGATAAACTGCTTAAACAATTTGATCAATTACAACTCACTCTTGTAATTGGGAAATATGCGCAGTCTTATCATCTACCTAGCAATAAATTGTCACTGACAGAAACAGTAAAATCATGGCAAGATTATTGGCCAGATGTTCTACCATTACCTCACCCAAGTCCAAGAAATAATATATGGCTAAAACGAAACGCTTGGTTCGAATCCGAAATCATTCCTATCCTTCGTAAACGGATCAATGAACTGTTATAAAACAACATGAGCTAACAATGCCTTGCGCAGCAAAACGCTCGTATCCCTTGGTCTAACCTTATATTTTTTTAGCTAGAATAGAGCATGAAGTTCTTGTACTTTGAAAACCCTGAAAATTTAAACGATTGAATAAAACTTACGCTGCGCAAGTTGTTAATCTTCATCTCGGATACTGGGAATCGAAACCCGTAAAGACGTTGTAGCAATACTAACTTCTACAAAAAAACAAAACAAACCCAAGGCCAATAAGGCTAAGCTCGATACAAAGCTTCCTACTATCCAATTAGTAAGGTGAGAAGAAAAGTACCCTTGAATCACCAACAAAAAGATATTGATACATACCGCGATAGCTGCTGCACATAAAAAATTCACCGACCAGTTAGCCCAGCGCATTCTGCGAGAAAGGGCTTTTACCTCGGCTTCACGTCTATGTTGGCTATTTTCTGCTTCAGGTAAGTCAAACCAGCGAACTCGGTCAACTATTCGCGCTAGGCGAGCGGTTATCGCATTTAAAAAAGTGCCCATGCCAACTATTAGAAAAACGGGGGTAAGTGCTTGTTGTATAAGCATTATTGCGGTGAGCGGTTCTTGCAATGTGACCTTCCTATTAAGATGACAAATGTATAAACGTAGCTAGGTAATGCATGCTACATTAAAATTACTTATTTTAAAAAACAATCCCTTAGCACGAATGTTAAAGAAAGCTGTTGAAAAAAGAAACACGCTTGATATTATCCAAGTGTCAAAAAATTGACGCGTATATTGAAAGACAATATATAACTAAAAGTACTCAAGGGATATCGTGAGTGCTTAATAATAACATTAGTAAAAGAAAAATTTGCCAATGGATCGCAGTTTTTTTTGGGATATATATAACATGACGTTATCTCACAAAATCTTTCGCGTGACGGTTGTTGCGCTTGTAGTAGTATACTTAGCATCTTTATTTAGATTCTTAGAACCACCAACTTTTTTAGTTGAAGTCAATGTCAGCGCTGACGTCGTTATTGTAAGTACAATCGTTGCGGTGTATGTCTTTTTTCTTACGAAGGTCACAATAATAAACCGTAGAAGGCTAGAAAAAGTGCTAAACTAACAGCCTGCTAATTTAAGGTTTTGTTTTTACACTATGTTTTTGTTATTTCTTTATGTGTTTATAGCGCTATTTTTTTCGTTTATTTGCTCGGTTGCCGAAGCTGTCATTCTAAGTGTTTCGCAGGCGTATATTTCATTGCTTGAAAAAGACGGAAAGCCTTCAGGTAAGTTATTAAACAAACTAACGAGTGATATCAATAAACCGCTATCTGCTATTCTTACCTTGAATACGATTGCGCATACAATGGGTGCTGCAGGCGCTGGTGCGCAAGCAGCTAGTGTGTTTGGTGACGCGTATCTTGGCTTAATATCAGCCGTACTCACTTTTCTAATACTTGTTTTCTCAGAAATTATTCCAAAGACATTAGGTGCTACTTATTGGAAAGTCCTTGCGCCTCCTACGGCGATATTCCTAAAGTACTTAATACTTGCCTTATATCCATTTATTGTGATGTCGCAAAAGCTAACCAGTGGGTTTACTGAAGAGAGTGCGTTAAAGGGGCTCAGTCGCAGTGAGCTTCTAGCGATGGCTGAATTGTCTGAAAAGGAAGGCCAACTCGCTGAACAAGAGGGCCTGTTTTTACAAAACCTACTGCTATTGCATGAGCGTAAAATTAAAGATGCCATGACACACAGAACTGTTGTGTTTTCGTTACCTGAAGATATGACTGTAGCCGAATTTGTTGAGAAACACTCGAATATTGCGTTTTCTCGTGTACCAATATACGAGAATCAAGAAAGCGAGAATATTACTGGCTACATCATGCGCACCGATATTTTGCTAGCGATGGCGTCAGGAGAAAAAGATAAACGGTTAGCTGACTTCGCGAAGCCTTTGATTACTCTGTTAGGGGATATGCCACTTTCAACAACCTTTGATCATTTTTTAAACTCTCGTGTTCATATGCTGTTGGTGGTAGATGAATATGGCGGTCTCGAAGGTATATTGACTCTTGAAGACTTACTCGAGAGCCTGCTTGGTATAGAAATAGTAGACGAGCAAGATACCACCGTTAGCATGAAACATTTGGCCAAAATTATGTGGAAGCGCCGAGAAAAACGCATGGTAGCGCAATTTAATAATCGTGATGAACCCAAAAAATAAAAGAGTGAGTTTTGCCGAAGCAAAGGTTTTTTTCTGGCATTAACAGCTTTCGAATTCGCTTCTCATACCCGTTAAGTCTTCAAGAATATGCTCCCAAGTGCGCATATGGTGATGAAACTTCTCTTTTAGCGCTTTTGTTACTGTATCGTTGTCACGTAAATCAGCGGGAATTGCATAGAGAATACGCCAATGGTTAAGTGCACTAGTTGCTGCTGCACATAATTGTGCGCAATTAGCGAGGGCTTTGCTTTTACTTCGCAAAATATCATCGGTTGTTTTACAGAAGGGCTCCAATCTAGATTGGTCGATAGGAGTGAGGTTTTTGGTCACTTCGTAATCGCGCAAAAGTTGAATATATTCGGGATTGTCAGCTTCAATGTCATGGCCGGTTTCTTCTACGTAACTTTGAATTGCGCGAGCGTAGCCCATGGTTTCAAAAATACTTAAATGCAATGTTTGAAACATTCCTTCGCGCGCTTGTAAACGAGGATCAACAAATTTTTCGTTTTCATTGACAGCGTTGCTTTCAGTCGTTTGCTTATTTGTTTTTTTCTTGTCCATATATTCGTCCCGTGTCAGCGACAGTTCGTCAACATTGTATCTATTAATTGTACTGTAAATGCGTTCTTAGTTGCAGTCTTGTGCGGACAAAATGGCGATTGTGATCTGTATTAATGTAAACATTTGTGTTGCTTTGTTCGTAACACTTAACGTATGTAGACTTTATTTCTTTAAACTGGGCAATATATCGTATTGTATTGGTGCTTGAGACCGTTCGCTTGCTTACAAAGAGTAAGTAAACTGGTAAACTCTACGGCTTTGTGACGGCAAGATTCTAACGTCCACATTTCTTTGATAATAATTTTAAAGGTAGGCATGGCAACTTCTGAAAAAGCCCTTGATATTCAAGGCTTGCAAAAAACTTACAACGGCGGCGTAAAAGCCTTAAAAGGCATTGATTTACAAGTGCAGCAAGGTGATTTCTTCGCTTTGCTGGGCCCGAATGGCGCTGGAAAATCGACTACCATAGGTATTATTTGTTCATTGGTAAATAAGTCTAGCGGCACTATTAAAGTGTTCGGGCATGATTCTGTAGAGCAGGAAGTAGAAGCGAAAAGTTGCATTGGCTTAGTCCCACAGGAATTTAATTTCAATCAATTTGAAACACTAATGCAAATAGTCGTGAATCAGGCCGGTTATTATGGCGTGCCGCGAAGTGTAGCTAAAGAACGTGCCGAAAAGTACTTAAAACAGCTTGAGCTTTGGGACAAGCGTAATGCTAGATCCAGAGAGCTATCAGGAGGGATGAAACGCCGTTTGATGATAGCACGCGCGCTTATGCACGAGCCCAAAATGCTTATTCTTGATGAACCTACAGCGGGTGTTGATATTGAAGTTCGCCGCTCAATGTGGGCATTCCTAAAAGAGATAAATGATGCTGGAATAACCATCATTTTAACGACGCATTATCTTGAAGAAGCAGAAATGCTTTGCCGCAACATAGCGATTATCGATAAAGGTGTAATTGTTGAAAACACAAGTATGAAAAGTTTGCTATCTACTTTGAACATCGAGACCTTTGTTTTTGATGTCGCCTCGGGGGCTAAAAACATTAATATCCCCCAATTTGAATGCAGAGCGAGTGACGACCAAACATTTGAAGTTGATGTACCAAAAGACACTGGCTTAAATCGCGTGTTTGAAGAATTTTCTGCGCAAAACGTTCAAGTAATGAGTATGCGAAACAAAGCCAATCGACTAGAAGAATTATTTGTTAGGTTGGTAAAATCTAATAGCACATCTGAAGATGAGCCAGGAGGTGTTAATACGCCTGCACAAGAAAACGAAAAAGTTAGAAAAGGGAAAGCATAATGAGTAGCCAAGCTAATCGCAACTTTGTTGCTTTAAAGACAATCTGGATAAAAGAGTGCACACGGTTTTTACGTATTTGGATACAAACGCTCGTTCCACCTGCGATCACTATGTCTTTGTATTTTGTGATTTTTGGTAGTCTAATAGGCAAGCGAATAGGTGAAATGGGTGGCTTTAGTTATATGGAGTTTATCGTTCCAGGCCTAATAATGATGTCTATTATTACCAATTCATATTCGAATGTATCGTCTTCGTTTTTTAGTGCTAAGTTCCAGCGCAACGTAGAAGAGTTACTGGTAGCGCCAGTCCCTACATGGGTCATAATTATGGGTTTTGTTGGAGGCGGCGTGACCCGTGCACTTATCATAGGCGTGATTGTTACCTGCGTATCTATGTTTTTTGTTGATGTGCAAATTCATAATTTCTTTGTGGTTGTTGTGACGCTTGTCCTAACTGCTGTGTTGTTCGCTACGGCCGGTCTTATAAATGCGATTTATGCGAAGAATTTTGACGATATTAGTGTTATTCCCACCTTCGTTTTAACACCGTTAACTTATTTGGGTGGTGTTTTTTATTCGATTACTTTGTTGCCCGAATTTTGGCAAATAGTCAGCAAAGCTAATCCTATCGTGTATATGGTCAACGGCTTTCGATATGGATTTTTAGGGGCTTCAGATGTTAATCATTGGATATCTATAGCATTGTTGATTGGTTTCAACATTGTGTTACTTGCCTTGGCTTATAGATTGTTGAAAAAAGGCGTTGGCATACGTGCGTAAATTGGTGGTTAAAAGTTTATAATGACGGTCTCGCAGGCGCGCAGCATCACGAGCAATCAAAGTGAAGTTCATGACGATTTGGATAAGATGCTTGCTAGGCATAAAGCCAACGAATTTAAACGCCCAATAGCGCAGCACACACAACAAGCATTTTGTGTAATGCTCGAGTGGCTAGGCACTTACAATGGTGACGTAATCCTTGATGCTTGTTGCGGTGTTGGCGAAAGTACTATTAATATTGCAGCAGAGTATCCTGAGGCAAAGGTGATCGGAGTCGATAAGTCTACTGCTCGCCTAAAAAAGCATAAAAGTTATGTTGAGAAAGTGGATGAAACAACAATATCGCCCAGCAGTGACAGTAACTATTTGCTCATACAGGCAGACTTACATGATTTTTGGCGTTTATTTGTTGCTTATATTGAAAATGAAAAGCCCTCTTGGAAAGTTATAAAGCAGTTTATTTTGTATCCAAACCCTTATCCTAAAAAAGCGCAACTAGGAAAGCGATGGCATGCCAGTGCGATTTTTCCATTTATAGTTAAGTTGTGCCCTAATATTGAAGTGCGCTCCAATTGGCTAATTTATTTAGAGGAGTTCGCTCAAGCGGCGGTATTTTATGATTTAGAACCAAGGCTTGAAGCTATACCTGATTCTGCAACAAGCAAGGCCTACACACCCTTCGAACGCAAATATTTAGAGGCCGGTCAGACTTGTTTTAAACTGGTCATTCTGCCTTGTGGTTCAGATAAATAGTAGCCTTGGCCATAAACAATGCCTAGGTCGCGAACGGCATCTAAGGTGTTGTCGTCTTCTATATGTTCTGCAATAAGGTCACATTGCGACGTTTTACAGTGCCTTATAATTTGCTGAATTGTTGCTTTATCTTCACCTGTGCGAGCAAAACGCGTGACCATATTCCCTCTAATTTTTATAGCATGTATCCCAGTAGCCACCAGCGCCCTAAACTTATCATCGAAGATATGTACATCATCGACCGTAATGTGAACGTTGGGCAGTTTTTCTAGCAAGTTACGCAAAAGATACGGGTGATCTTTTACACTTTCATAGCTAAGTTCTACTCCTATAAGATCGGTATCGCGCTCACTGAATAGTTTTTGCATCCACTGCATAAGCGCTGCATCGCTTAAGTCTGTTTTGAACATATTAATGCTCCATCGCATATTTTTTGACATGCAATAGGCACTGCTTAGTTCTAAAATACGCTGGGTTAACTGAGCATTAGACTGGGAACGGCTGATAATAGAAAGAAATTCACTAGGCAAATATATAATATCGTCAATGGTAATCAGTCGCGCAAGGCATTCATAACGCATTACTTTATGACTATCTAGGTCAAATATAGGTTGGAAAAACGGGACTATTTGTTCGATCGAGAAGTTTTCGACCACGGCTCTTGCTTGCACGATGATTCCTAAGATGATGGATGCCTATACTGGTTATCAGTCAATTTCTATATAGCTTTAGGGCTTTGGTGGCATATTTACGTGTTTTATGCGCTTTTCAAAAGAATTTCTGGTAAAAGACTATTGTTTTGCTTAATGTAGAAATTGTTAATTTAAGTCTAATGGGGTAAAGTTCGCGCCCCACGTATTTTAGAGGTTTTGGTTTTGTCAAAAGCAGAAGTTAGCTTGGAGCACTTGTTCAAGGTATTTACTAAGCCTGAGCATGACGACTCAACGCTGGCTATAATTGAGCGTCACTTATCAGACAATGTTTCTGACTTTTTGTCTAGGCACGTGGTGGCGCAAAAAACGTCTTTAGAAGATATCGAACAGGATTATATGGAGCACCTGGTGCCCGACCAGCCCGATTTCGTCTCGAGCCATGCTGAAGTGTTGCTTAAGAAGCTGGTGAGTCAGTCGGTAAATACCTATTCCCCCACTTTTATTGGACATATGACCTCAGCGCTGCCTTATTTCCATTTACCTTTGGCTAAGTTACTTGTTGGTCTAAATCAAAACCTCGTTAAGATAGAAACATCCAAAGCATTTACTCCTTTAGAACGGCAAACTTTAGGCATGATGCATAACCTCGTTTATGATCGTGATAGCGATTTTTATCAACGTTATTTACATAGTGCAAAACACTCCTTGGGTGCATTTTGTTCAGGCGGTACTATTGCTAATATCACCGCGCTTTGGGTTGCGCGCAACAAGCTATTGGGACCTAAAAAAGGATTTACTGGGGTTGCTAAAGAAGGCTTAATGGCGGCTTACAAGCATTATGAAATTAACGATTTAGGCTTGATTTGCTCTAAGCGTGGCCATTATTCTCTAGGCAAAGCGGTCGATGTGCTTGGCATTGGACGCAACAACGTCCTTAAAGTCGAAAACAGCGATTTACGCTTGTCTCCTGAAGCGGTGCTTAAATTAGGGCAACAATATCAAAGTGAAGGCAACAAACTGCTCTCGATTATTGGCATAGCCGGTACTACTGAAACAGGCCATGTCGACCCTTTAAACGAACTTGCAGACGTGGCTAAAGAACTTGGTACTTGGTTTCATGTTGATGCCGCATGGGGCGGGGCAACGCTGTTTTCTAATACTCACAAACATAAGCTAAAAGGTATTGAAAAGGCAGATTCAGTCACGATTGATGCCCACAAACAAATGTATGTGCCAATGGGGGCTGGAATGGCCTTGTTTAAAAATCCCCACGATGCAAACTCTGTTCGCCACCACGCACAATATATTCTGCGTGAAGGCTCGAAAGACTTGGGTGCGACCACACTCGAGGGCTCACGTAATGGTATGGCTCTTACGGTGTATTCATCACTGCATATATTAGGTCGCGGTGGCTACCAATTATTGATCGACAAAGCAATTAGCTTGGCTCAAACCTTTGCTAGAATGATCAATGAACATAGTCATTTTGAGTTAATTACTGAACCTGTGCTTTCTATTCTTACTTATAGGTTGCGTCCTGGGCACTTATCGGCCATAGGAGAAGCTTCAGAAACTCAATGGCAAGCAATTAACGAAGAGTTAGACACTTTAACGGTTTCTGTACAAAAGCAGCAGCGTGAGGCAGGCAAATCATTTGTGTCTAGAACACGAATTGAGGCGGTGCAGTATAATAGTGCAGCGGTAACGGTATTCAGAGTTGTGTTAGCAAACCCACTTACCTCAGAGAAAGACCTCGTTAATATTCTCAATGAACAAGTCGCTATTGCCGAAGAACACGAAGTTTGGCAGCGATTGTGCCAGCAAAAACTGTCACAAATCGCGTAGGCTTTTTCTACTATCTGGTATTCTTTGTTTTTACAATTCGACGACGGGTTACATAGACCATGGCAAGTAAGCCTAAGTATATCGCGCTAGTACTACCGCCGCCACTATCGCTTGAAGGTTGAGTTGGGCTAACGACATTGTTGATCAAAGTGTTGGCGGCTGGATTTAAATTAGGGTTGGTTGAGACAGTCGCATCTATCACCACAATGTCAGTAATGATGACTAAATTTTCATCTGTTGGCGTCACGCCGTTTAGCGCATCTGTTTGTGAAAAATTTCTCAATGGTAGCTCTGCAAATGGCGACGAATAGCCAAAACGCGGCAACGCTGCAATTTGCTCTACAATGTCCATACCATTTCCAAGAACCTGTCCAAATACTGTATAGCCGCCGTTCTCGGTATCGAGCCTAGCAGAGCCCGCACTATTATCAGATAAATTAACAAAAAACTGAGAAGTGGCACTATTTGGATCTCCGCCTAACTTAGCCATAGCCACTGTTCCTCGCAAATTTGATAGAACGGGCTCATTTAGAACGGTCGTGCCTGTAGGGATTTGCTCAGGTGGAAAGCTATTAGCGTATTGAAATCCGCCCATTTGAATAACAAAATTAGGCGACGTGCGGTGCACTGTATTGTTAGCGTAAGCACCAGCATTGACATATGACAAGAAGTTTTCGACAGTGCGCGGCGTTGCCGTATCAAAAAGGTTTATTTGAAAGTCACCAATACTCGTACGTACCTCAACAACAGTCGCGTGAACTGTGGTAGAAGCGAGTAAACAAGAAATTGCGAAAATAAAAGCGGTAAGTTTTGAGATTTCTTTCACGATGAGTTCCGTTTCGAATGAGCAAAATAAAATGGGCGATATAAATTGTGGCCCGAATAATATAGTAGCTATATTCGCAATACTAGCCTTTTAGTCAAAAGCACCATTTTTCTAAACTTCTGTGATACTTTCTTTAGAACTATCAATCATAATTCCTACAAAGCAGTTTGGTATGTCTTCGCTTTAGGCTAGGTAATGAAATAAATGACGCTACTTTAAGGTCTATACTATTAGCTTGCGATAAACATTTTATAAAAAAGTAGCGATTAAGGCAGAAAAGACCCAGCGAGGAAGAAAATGGACAAAGTTTTAGTGGTTGAAGATGATTTAGATATTGCTACCTTAATTAGCGTGAATTTGACTGAACTGGGCTTGGCTATTGATCACTTTGATGATGGTCAGCAAGGGCTTGAGTCTGCGCTTAAAAATGATTATGCATTGGTACTTTTAGATGTGATGCTGCCTTCATTGGGCGGTTTAGATATTTGTCGCAAGCTGCGCGAGGAAAAACCCGAACAGGCGATTATCATGTTAACAGCCAAAAATTCAGAAACCGACCGCGTACTTGGTTTAGAGTTGGGTGCCGATGATTATATGACCAAACCCTTCAGTATAAGGGAGCTGCAAGCTAGAGTGCGTTCACAAATAAGAAAAGCGCATTTGCTTAGCAGTATTCAGCAACAACCAGCCACACCTAGTCATTATATCGAGCAGGGCAAGATAAGAATAAACCAACAAACTCGGGAAGTGTTGTGTAATACCGTTGCTGTTGAGCTTACCGCTACCGAATTTGACCTTTTATATCATTTAATGAAACATCCCAATCAAGTATTTTCAAGAGCGCAGTTACTTGAATCAGTGTGGGGCTATCAACATAGCGGCTATGAGCACACTGTTAACTCTCATATCAACCGTTTACGTGCAAAGGTTGAATTAGATGCTGCCAACCCTGAATATGTGCAAACTGTGTGGGGCGTAGGCTATAAATTTAATAGTGTTAAGCAAGTTTCACCTAGCACCACCAATACGAGGGTGTAATATGTGGCGTCCTCGTTTGTGCTTTTATCAGCGTTTATCGGTAAGCTTAGTTGCGGTATTTTTTTGCGTAATTACTTTATTTGTTGTGGCCTCATCTTATTTACAAGAATCGGTAACCCATGAAGGCGAACAGCGTTTGCATTTGCAGTTGGCAAGTCATCTTGTACAAGATAACCCTCTATTAAAAACAGGTGTTTATGATTACGACGCACTTAAAAACTTGTTTCATACCCTGATGGTACTCGGCCCCAGTTTTGAATTTTATTTTGTAGATCCTCAAGGCAATATTTTAACTTACTCGCCCGAGAATGGAGATGTCTTGACCGAGCAGATAGATTTAGCGCCAGTAACAGCACTATTAAATGGCAGTGATAGTTTTCCCTTGTATGGTACCGATCCTAAATCTACAACGCGAGATAAAATATTTTCAGTTGCCCCGGTGTTTAATGAGGATACTTTGCAAGGCTATTTGTATGTAATTATTGGTGGGGCGCAGTATGACTCTGTGGTTGATAGCTTAAAGCAAAGTAACGGTATCCAACAATTTGCGCTTATTATTGTTGCTGGTACTTTGTTTCTCTTCTTTGCCTTATTACTGCTTTTTAGGGTATTTACATTGCCTTTAAAGAGGCTAAGCGACGACATGGATTCTTTTCGTAACAGTGGATTTAACCTCGAGAATTCAGGGGTGACTTTATTGCCATGGAAAGATGATAGCCGCAATGAGGTTCAGCGCTTAGGGTTTTCGTTTAATGAGATGCTAAAGCATATCGATTTACAATGGCAGCAAATAAAAAGCACAGATGTACAAAGACGTAGTTTATTGACTGATCTTTCACACGATCTTCGTACCCCGCTTGCTAACCTTCAAGGCTATGTTGAAACTTTAGCCTTGAAAGGCGAAAGCCTTAAGGCACCTGAGCGGCAACGCTTTATTGATATATCGCTTAAGAATTTACATAATTTGAAGCGATTGATAGATCAAATTTTCGAGCTAGCTTATTTAGAAAGCGGGCATATTAAACTTAAAAACGAAAACTTTGTTTTAACAGAATTACTGCATGATATTGCCGCTAAGTTTAAAATAAAGGCTGACGAAAAGAATATTCAATTAAGTGTTCATGCACAAAAAGTAAATGCCTACGTTAAGGCCGATATTGAAAAGCTAGAACGTGTACTTTCCAATCTTCTTGAGAATGCGATTCGTCATACGCCGCAAGATGGGCGTATAGATATTAGTGTAATAACACGTGGGGAACAGATTCAAATCAATGTTGTTGATTCAGGGGTGGGTATTGCACCTGAAGAAGTCGCTTATATATTTGATGCTCGATATCAAGCGTCAAACACTAAACGAGACGCAACAGCGCATGTTGGGCTTGGCTTAGCTATTAGCCAAAAGTTGGTACTATTACTTGGTTCTAACTTAGTTGTACAAAGTGAACTTGGTAGGGGAACAAGTTTTAGTTTCTCTTTGTCAAATGCAGAACCTACCTAAAATCGAAAAGTGCTAGTTGTTAATGGAACACAAGCACTTTGCATATTTTATTCTACATCAAGTTCTTTGAGCTTACGCGTTAAGGTATTTCGGCCCCAACCTAAGCGTTTTGCGGCTTCTTGCTTATGCCCATGGGTATGGACTAAAGCTCGTTTTAGAAGTACTTTTTCAAAGTGGATTAGTGCTTGGTCTAAAATTTCGTTTTTGCCTGTTTGTAGTTGCTCGTCAGCCCATATAGACAATAAGTCGGTCCATTCACTCTGCTGTTTGTCATTTTTAGCGCTCTCTTTTGTGGTTGATAATTCAGGCGGAAAATCAGCCGGTTTTATTTCTTGCCCACTCGCCATTACGGTTAACCATCGACAAGTATTTTCGAGCTGGCGCACATTTCCAGGCCAGTTAAAGCTACTGAGTTTTTGGGCTGCTTCATCACTTAAGCTTTTTAAATCAACGCCCAGTTCTTTTGCTGCTTTAACTAAGAAATGCCTTGCTAGCACGGGTATATCTTCGCGTCTTTCGTTCAGCGACGGGATATGAATTTTGATGACATTTAATCGATGATATAAATCTTCTCTAAAGCTACCATCGCTTACTTTCTTTTCTAAATCTTGGTGAGTTGCGGCAATAATTCTGACATCGACCGACACAGGGTTGTGTCCACCGACGCGGTAAAACTGCCCGTCGGCGAGGACTCTTAACAGTCGAGTTTGTACATCTACAGGCATGTCACCAATTTCGTCTAAAAATAGCGTGCCGCCATCGGCTTGTTCGAAGCGTCCTGTACGCATATTTTGAGCACCGGTAAACGCGCCTTTTTCATGCCCAAACAGTTCTGATTCGACTAAGTCTTTTGGAATTGCTGCCATGTTCAACGCAACGAAGGATTGACGAGCGCGCGGACTATGTTTATGCAGCGCTTGTGCAACTAGCTCTTTTCCTGAACCAGACTGCCCATTAATAAGGACGCTAATAGACGATCTTGACAGGCGCCCTATGGCTCGAAATACTTCCTGCATTGCTGGCGCTGCGCCAATAATCTCTTTGCTTGGGTTTTCCTTTTCGATACTGATGTGAGATGAGTATTCTTTTGCATGTTCTAAAGCTCGTTTGGTTAATGCTACAGCTTCATCAACATCAAATGGCTTCGGCAGATATTCAAAGGCGCCGCTTTGATATGCATTCACCGCACTATCTAAATCAGAATGTGCGGTCATTATGATAACCGGCAGTTCAGGATAGTGCTTATGTACTTCTTCTAGTAATTGCATACCATCCATTTGTGGCATACGTACATCTGAGACTATCACCATGGGTGCTTGGCCAGATTGTATTTGTAGAAGTAAATCCTCCGGGTTGTCGAAAGACAAGCAGGCTATATTTGCTGCAGTCAATGCTTTCTCTAATACCCAACGAATTGAATTGTCGTCATCAACTATCCATACTGATTTGCTCATATGTTCATATCCTTGTGTTTTTTCAGCGCTACGGCATCACTTTGTTGTTGTTTTAGAATAGGAATGTAAATCGTAAATTCTGTAAACCCGGGATAACTTTGCACGTCTATTTTTCCATTGTGATGATCGGTAAGTGTTTGAGCGATTGAAAGTCCTAAACCGCTGCCGTGTTCTTTACTACTGACCATGGGGTAGAATAAGGTATCTTTAAGCTGTGTTGGTATGCCCGGGCCGTTATCTATAATACTGACCCTGGCGCTTAGCTGATGTCGTACTCCTTTAATGACGCACTGGCGTTCAATTCTTGTTTTAAAGGTTATCATTGGCGCTTGACCATCAGCAGCTTGATGCATTTGTAGTGCTTGGGACGCGTTGCGAGCAATATTCAATATGGCTTGTTGGAGCATGTCAGGATCAGCATATAAGTCGGGAATGGAAGGATCGTAATCGCGCGTTATTTGCATCGAAAATGATAAATCATTCATAATGACTGATTGTGCTTTATCGAGTATTTGGTGCAAATTAAATAAACGTTTTTGTGGCAGTGAATTAGGCCCTAATAACCTATCAACAAGGTTGCGTAATCGGTCTGCTTGGTCGATTATCATCTGTGTGAACTCTTTTTCTTCAGGGTGATGCAGCTTTTTTTCTAGCAAATTGGGCTGCGCCGCGAATACCACCTAAAGGGTTTTTTATCTCGTGAGCTAATCCTCTCACTAAGTCTCTTGCAGCAACTTGCTGGGCATATTGTTGTGATTCTTGTGTGATTTTTCGCTGTTTATCGACGGGGTTTATTTCAAGTAGGGCATTTATTTCACCATTTACCGAAATGATATTTGCGTTAATATCAACAGTGGTGCAACGTCCTTCTCTAAAACACATAGGCACGCCAGTTTCTCTATAATCTTCTTTTGTTTCTAACGCTTTTAATATTTGTTGTTGATTTAGATTGTCGTCTACCAAGAACTCGTTGAGGGGTCTTTCTTTTACTTGATTAATACCGGTTTCAAGCAAGTTAAGGGCGGCATCATTGGCAAAAGTCACCTCAAATTTGTCATTCACTAAAATAAGCGCTGTTTTAAGCGAATTCAAAAACAATTCGTAATTGTGGCGATCGTCAACCAAAGCTATCTCCAAGTACATCATAGTCATGCGCACTCAATTAGTGCAATAAAGTATATTAATGTATTCGCCGGTGCAAGTCAGTGATATTTAGTATCTTAAAATATC
This sequence comes from Glaciecola sp. G7-5, assembly GCF_055808975.1. Taxonomy (NCBI): domain Bacteria; kingdom Pseudomonadati; phylum Pseudomonadota; class Gammaproteobacteria; order Alteromonadales; family Alteromonadaceae; genus Glaciecola; species Glaciecola sp. G7-5. The sequence goes on along the minus strand of NZ_CM147892.1, from coordinate 4,932,691 downwards.
GCTATTAAAGCCTATGGATAGGGGGCTCAAACAGAATTTAGTTGATTAATGCTGAAGCTTGGTGCAAATACAAATTTCTTGATTCACTAGATGCAATAATCTTGCCCGAGTTGTCGATAAATTTTACAGTGTAGTTATAGGCGCCACGTTCCATGTTCGTGAGCCTGAACATGCCTGTGGCAGATTCATGGATTTGTTCGTTTATATGCAGTTGGAAAAAGCCGCCCACCTTGGGTTCTATTGACGCGCCAATCGATATTTCACCTGAATTACTGCGCACTGTTGCTTCGGGTTGTGGACTTAATATTGTAACGGTGTGGGTTATTTTTTCTTTCTGCGTACGTTGAACAACAGGGTGGGGTTGTATTGCTCTAGACTCAAAGGTGCTAGTCGGTACATTTAAAATAACTTCGATTGAGCCGGGGGTTTCTTGGTCCGAATAGGTCACGCTACCGTCTTTATGGATAGTTTTGAACACTTTATTAGATGCGCCAACAGTCGTTGTTACTAACAACAAAGCTGTCAATAATGTAGCAACAATCATTTTAAGCTGTATTAAACGCATCTAGTTCACCTCATGAAAAGTGCTATTCTTCAGTCTATATTACGTTAATTTGGACAAAAAAAAGCCTGCATTTGCAGGCTAAGTATCAAATGAAATAAGTGTTTGCGATACAAACACTTATAACTCTTATTATTACACGCTGTAGTACATATCGAACTCAAGCGGGTGTGTTGCCATTTTAATGGTCAACACTTCTTCATTTTTAAGTGCTATATAGGCATCAATCATTTCGTCTGACATTACACCGCCTTCAGTTAGGAAGGCACGGTCTTTATCAAGGGCAGCAAGGGCTTCTTCAAGTGAACCAGCCACTTGTGGAATGTTTGCAGCTTCTTCTGGTGGTAAGTCATAAAGATCTTTATCTGCAGCTTCACCAGGGTGAATTTTATTTTTGATGCCGTCAAGGCCAGCCATTAACATTGCTGCAAACGCTAGGTATGGGTTAGCAGTTGGGTCAGGGAAGCGTACTTCTATACGACGTGCTCTTTCGCTTGTAACATATGGAATACGAATCGACGCACTGCGGTTACGAGCAGAATATGCAAGCATAACAGGTGCTTCAAACCCTGGGACCAAACGCTTATAAGAGTTGGTAGAGGCGTTAGCGAATGCGTTAATCGCATGCGCATGCTTAATTATACCACCAATGTAATATAAGGCTTCTTCAGACAAGCCAGCGTAGCTGTCGCCTGCAAAAATGTTTTTGCCGTCTTTACTGATTGATTGGTGACAGTGCATACCAGACCCGTTGTCGCCAACTAATGGCTTAGGCATAAACGTTGCGCTCTTGTCGTAAGCATGCGCAACATTATGAACAACGTACTTATAGATTTGGATTTCATCAGCTTTTTTGACCATAGTATTGAACAAACAAGCAATCTCATTTTGTCCAGCAGTCGCTACTTCGTGGTGATGAGCTTCAACGGTAAGGCCCATTTCTTCCATAACCATACACATTGCAGCACGAATGTCGTGGCCTGAATCAACTGGTGGTACTGGGAAATAGCCGCCTTTAACGCCTGGACGGTGAGCTAAGTTGCCTCCTTCGTACTCAGAACCTGCATTCCATTTAGCTTCTTCAGAATCGATTTTAAAGAATGAACCGGCCATGTCAGTGTGGAAACGAACATCGTCAAACATAAAGAACTCAGGCTCTGGACCAAATAAGACTTTATCACCAATGCCGGTAGACACTAAGTATTCTTCAGCGCGGCGTGCTATTGAGCGTGGGTCACGTGAATAGCCTTGCATCGTTGTAGGTTCTAATATGTCACAGCGAATGTTGATTTGTGTTTCTTCAGCGAATGGGTCCAATACCGCTGTAGTTGGGTCTGGCATAAGGATCATGTCAGATTCGTTAATGCCTTTCCATCCACTAATTGAAGAACCGTCGAACATTTTTCCTTCTTCAAAGAAATCATCGTTTACTTGGTGAGATGGAATAGATACGTGTTGCTCTTTTCCTTTGGTATCTGTGAAGCGTAAATCAACAAACTTAGCTTCTGTTTCTTTAATCAGTTCCAACGCTGACTCGTATGACATAAAGGTTCTCCCGTTTCGTTGTCATGTAAAAGGTTGTCATTAACACTCACATTCTCATGTGCGCGTTTCATCCAACATAAAGTGCACTAAACTCTTGCTTTAGTATTGCAGTAAATTTTCCTGATTGCACTATAAGCGATAAACGTGCCATTTATCAAATTATTAATAGTGCTTAAAACACGCGGGTTCCACGGGATGTGGATGTTTTGGGCTTTCTTTTGACGCACCGCAATAGAGCTTTTTAATGATTTTATGCATCATAATGGTGCGCATTGTTTTTGTGCAATGAACTTTTGCGAGAAGCTTTGTGAAAATTTAATGATAAAACAGATAAGTTTGTCGCTTATTGCGCAATAAATCTGTACAATCCGCGCCCAACTTAACTATCACAATGAGCTGGGTATGCATAAATTTGCTACCACAGCCCTTAATGAGAATCTGTAATGTCAGTAAAAAATCTTCGCAATATCGCGATAATAGCGCACGTCGACCATGGTAAAACAACATTGGTAGACAAACTTCTTCAACAATCAGGTACGCTAGAGAGCCGCGGAGTAGCAGAAGAACGTGTAATGGACTCTAATGATATTGAAAAAGAGCGCGGCATTACCATTCTTGCTAAAAACACGGCAATCAACTGGAATGAGTATCGCATCAATATCGTAGATACTCCCGGACACGCCGACTTTGGCGGTGAAGTAGAACGAGTTATGTCAATGGCCGACTCAGTACTGCTTTTAGTTGATGCCCAAGAAGGCCCAATGCCACAAACCCGCTTTGTGACCCAAAAAGCATTCGCTCAAGGCTTAAAGCCAATAGTCGTTATTAACAAAATTGATAAGCCAGGTGCTCGTCCAGATTGGGTAATGGATCAAGTTTTTGATTTGTTTGACAACTTAGGCGCAACTGACGACCAGCTTGATTTTGATGTTGTTTATGCATCGGCATTAAATGGTTGGGCATCAAATGATGTTGACGTGAAAAGCGATGATATGACGCCCTTATTCGAAACCATCGTTTCTAAAGTTGCGGCGCCAGATGCTGATCCTGACGGCCCCTTCCAAATGCAAATTTCTCAGCTTGATTATAACTCTTATGTCGGCGTTATCGGCATTGGTCGTATTACCCGTGGTACTGTTAAAATCAATCAACAAGTTACTGTGGTTAACGCTAAAGGCGAAAAGCGCAATGGTAAAGTGGGTAAGGTCCTTGGCTATTTAGGACTTGACCGTCACGATGTAGAGTCTGCTGAAGCAGGCGATATTATTGCGATTACAGGCTTAGGTGAATTGAAAATATCTGATACAGTTTGTGACGTGACTAAGGTAGAAGCGCTAGTTCCTTTATCGGTAGATGAACCAACGGTTACCATGACCTTCCAAGTGAATACTTCACCTTTCGCAGGTAAAGAAGGCAAATACGTTACTTCGCGTAATATCCTTGAACGTTTACAAACAGAATTGATTCATAACGTTGCTTTACGTGTTGAAGAAACAGCTGACCCTGATAAGTTTAGAGTATCAGGTCGTGGTGAGCTTCACTTAGGCATATTAATCGAAAACATGCGCCGCGAAGGTTATGAGCTTGCCGTCTCGCGTCCTGAAGTTATTTTGAAAGAAGAAAATGGCCAGTTGATGGAACCCTATGAAACCTTAACGGTTGACGTAGAAGAGCAGCATCAAGGGTCTATGATGGAACAACTTGGTATTCGTAAAGCAGAAATGGCGGATATGTCGCCAGACGGAAAAGGACGCGTTAGGCTTGATTTCGTGATCCCTAGCCGTGGCTTAATTGGTTTCCAAACAGACTTCATGACCATGACCTCTGGTTCTGGTTTGTTATACCACACATTTGATCACTACGGTCCGCACAAAGGCGGCAATATTGGTCAACGTAAAAACGGTGTTCTTATTGCCAATGCAACGGGTAAAGCCTTAACCAATGCATTGTTTAACTTGCAAGAGCGTGGTCGTTTGTTTATTGGTCATGGTGTTGAAGTATACGAAGGCATGGTCATAGGTATTCATAGCCGCGATAACGACTTAACTGTAAACGCCCTTAAGGGTAAGCAATTAACTAACGTACGTGCCTCGGGAACCGACGAAGCGCAAACCTTGGTGCCGCCAATCGTTTACACTTTGGAGCAGGCGCTGGAGTTTATTGATGATGATGAACTTGTAGAGGTTACGCCAGTTAGTATTCGTATTCGTAAAAAGCTACTTACCGAAAATGAGCGTAAACGCGCTGGTCGTGCGCCAAAAAGCTAATTAGTGTTTTTTAACATTTGTGCGTAACAGTTTTGTTGCGCACAAACTGTTATGCAAGTTCGATTGCGCATTTACGTAATTGTAGGATCACTTTTTACATCCCGCTTGTCACTCTTCTTTTACTTCTTATTGATCGGGATTGGGCATAATTTACCCACTTAAGTCGTTTTATATACTTTCTTAGTGTTCACATATTCTATTTGCTACTGTCTTAGCGTATTGTTAGTTATTAACAAAAATTAGCCAATATGTCTTAGTATTCAACAAGACGCGTATTTTGGCATCTAACTACTGCGATGAGATTGACTAGTGAATTTTGATATTACACCATCAAGAGATGGCACCTTTGCATACAAATGGGAAAAGTATAAAGGGAAAGATATTCTTCCTGCTTGGATTGCTGACACGGAGTTTGCTTGTGCCTCGGCGATTAGCGAGGCACTTAAGGCACGAATCGATCACGGTGCTTTAGGATATACTTTACCTCAACACTATACACCAGCGATTGATGCTGTAATAAAATGGTGTGCGAAGCAATATGATTGGCATATTCAAGCCAATTGGATTGTGTGGACACCTGGGGTTGTGCCTGCTTTTAACATGGCCTGCAAAGCATTTTGTCAGCCGGGCGACTCAGTTATGATCCAAACGCCCAATTATCCGCCCCTGTTAGCCGCCCCTGCTTTAAATGGCCTTAAGCCTATACATATTGGGACAATACTTGACGGCCAACGTTACACGATTGATTTTGACGCGCTAGCGAAAGAAGCTGCGAGGCCGGAATGTAAATTGTTCATACTGTGCAATCCCATGAATCCGGTTGGTGCAGTGCTGAGTGAATCTGAGCTTGAGCGTGTTGCTAGCATATGTGAGGCGAATGGCGTTATGTTATGTAGTGATGAGATTCATTGCGACCTTATTTTAGATGGCTCTAAGCATATCCCTGCGGGTGCTATTGAACGCATTAGTGAAAATTCAGTTACGCTTATGGCAGCAAGTAAAACGTTTAACGTAGCTGGTTTAGGGACCTCATTTGCCATCATTCCCAATGCAAAAGTTCGCAATAACTTTGTCAAGGCCGGAGCTGGAATTGTACCTTGGCCTAATGTATTAGGGCTAGTTGCGGTAGAAGCTGCGTTTAATGAATGCAACGCTTGGCGAGAGCAACAGTTGAGCTATTTGCGCGCAAACCGCGACTACTTGGTTAGCGCCATTAATAAAATTGAAGGCTTGCACGCCGTATCACCTCAAGCGACTTTTTTATTGTGGGTCGATGCAACAAAACTAAATGTAGAAAACACGCAATTGTGGTGCGAAAACAAAGGAGTAGGGCCGTCACCAGGGAAAGACTTTGGGGAGCCTAGTCACTTTAGGCTTAATTTTGGTTGCTCGTTAGATTTTGTTAAGCAAATGGTTGCGCGCTTACAGTCCTAGAAACTGGGAAAGGTGTATTAGTACAAGTAATGTGTGGATTTGTTAGCTATGAAAACGCAAGCATACGAGAGTACCCCGATTGGACCGCGGCGCTGTCAGCGCCGGTGGCACTCACGTTAGTTAATTGGCCCAATTACAGCGCCTATCCCGCCTTTGGTGGCGATACTCAAAAACGTATTCCCCTTCTTATCAATGAAGATAATGTTATTAAGCAAGTAAATGCGATTTGGTGGTTTGACGCAATCAGCCAGAATAATGAGACACGCCTTGGCAAACGAACCAGCTTTAATGCCAGGAATTTAGATAGTCCTTTTTGGAAAAGTGCCATCAATCATAAGCGAGGGCTTATTTTAGCCAGTCAACTGGGAGAATCTAAATTAGTCGGTAAAACAAAGCACCAATATTTAATGCAATCTCAGCAGCCATTTATGCTCGGCGCCGTTTATCGAAAATTACGCAATGGAGATTATTGCTGCGCTATTATCACGCGAGATGCCCACCCTAAAATGTCGCCATATCACGATAAAGCCTTTCCTTTATTTCTTCCCATTGATGATATTTTTTTACACATTTGGTTAGGAGAAGACAGTGCCCAGCATCCACAAATCGATGCTCTATTGCGTTCACCAAAACTTTACCCAACTTTGCATGTGCAGCGCGTTAAGACTTACAAGCATAAGCAAATAGTAGGCAATGTTAATGACACTCTTTTTAGTGACATCGAAAGCTAAGGCCATCCGTTGTGGCAAACGTCAAAAATTTGTTGTGTGCTGATGTAAAAAAGCCATATTTGCGACGGCTAGCTTTTCGCCTAAGACATTAATTTAGTTATATATTTAATTTTTGTATAGCCTGTCTGGCCTTTCTAGCTTAGGCCCTGCAGCCTGTTGGATAATATTTTTATTAATTTTTTGGGGTCTTAAAGTGAGGCGTTTTGCAAACAGGTGTAATTCTTGCAAGTTACTGATATGCTTTACATAACTCCCTAATATATACCTATGAGCGCTTTGCAAACTAAGTCCCTTAAATTTTTGGTGAATCTCCAGGCATCTCTGATCTTGATCTTGGGTTTGGCTTCTTCAGGCCAAGTATTCGCAGCAACAAACTCTATTGAAATTTCGAGTGTTGCTGCTTCTACCTTGCCACAAGTGCTAAAAGCCAGAAATGTTGAGCCTAAGTATCAACTTGCGATTATTATTGACGACATTGGCGCAAAAGCCGCTGATATTAATGCGTTTTCATTGCCTAAAGATATTACTTTCTCAATTTTGCCGCATACACAATACTCTACTGAATTTTCTTACTATGCATCTCAACAAAACAGGGAAGTGATGTTGCATATGCCAATGGAGTCTTTGCATGACGAACGTTTAGGGCCGGGTCCTTTGCTTGCAAGTATGTATCCCGATGAAGTAGAAAGTGCGGTTTTAAATGCGTTGAAAACAGTCCCTCACGCGGTTGGTGTCAATAACCATATGGGCAGTAAATTAACCCAAATGACTTTGCAGATGACAAGCTTCATGAATGTATTGGAAGCGAATAATTTGTTTTTTGTAGATAGTCGTACCACTCGCTTTACTAAGGCTAAGTTAATTGCTAATCAACGCGGCGTAAAAGCGGCAAGTCGTCATGTGTTTTTAGACCATGTGCAAAAAGAAGCGTTTATTGCTCATCAATTTGCGCTCGCTATTAAACGTGCAAAACAAAATAAAAAGGCAATATTGATTGCTCATCCTTATCCTGTCACCTTGGCGTTTTTAACAAAGCAATTGCCTAACTTACCAAGTGATATTAGTTTAGTTACCTTAAGCGAATACTTGCAAGAGACCAACAAGTTTAGAACCAACCCTCGCTTAGTGACGACACAGGCAGTTCCTTTTGAAGATGATGTTTATGCGAAGGTTTCTCCTGAAGATTGAGTCGCTGTAAAATTAATATCGTTACTGTGATTGTCTTTATCTGTAAAAATTAGTCCTTCGAGTGTTCCAATTTTCATTTAGATGTTATACTATAACATCATGAAGGTGGCAGCATACGTCGCCGATTCTTTTCGCATATGCGTGACAGTAATATAAACGTTAACTAATAGGCTCGTTAGATTGAAAATAGTAGGCATCAAATCACAAGATATTAATAACGACATGGTGGGTACTCGCATGTCTTCTGATATCCCCGCCATTATTGTTAAAAATAACAGTAAGCTTGACCGCTTTGGCGTGTGGTTGACGAGTTTGTGTGCGCTTCATTGCTTACTTCTGCCAGTGTTAATTCCATTGGCTCCTTTAGTTGCAAGCTCATTCGTTGCCGAAGCTTGGTTTGAACGTGTTATTCTTAGCGGTTCAATATTAGTTGGTTTTGCAGCCTTATTCATTGGTTTCCACAAATATCATCGCCAACTTTATCCTATATACTCACTCGTCCTAGGCGGTTTGATATATTGGAATAAACACATCTTTGGTGAGCAATATGAGCCGATTACTATCGCTATTGGTGCGCTTTTAATCATCATTGCGCATGTAGCTAATTTACGTTTATGTAAAAAATGCAAAACTTGTGAGACTTGCTAGACTGTCTCACATGAAGGTCCTTGAGTAATTATCAGGTTTTATTCCGCATACTGACGCAGTAACGCCGGATCGTTACTAAATACTGCGTCCACGCCCATCTTATTAAGCTTCATACAGCCTTTTTCAAAATTAACTGTGTAACTCCACACTTCGATGTTTTTGCTGTGTGCGTGTTCAACAAACTCTTTGGTCACCAATTCTGCATCAATACCGGCTATTGCTAGCCCTAAATCTACAGCATATTGCGCCATATCCACTGGCAAATGAGCGATTAAACCACCAAACTTAATGTGTTTTTCAAAGGGCGTGCCTCGTACCAAAACTTGTAATTGCTTAAGCAAAGGATGATTAAATGAAGAGATAACGACGTCTGAACCATACTCACCAATATACTGGTTGACTTGAGATAGCAGCTGTTGAGGATCGCTAATAAACTTCAATTCCAAATTTAGCATACACTTGCCTTTGACTAAGTCAAAAAGTTCGGTAAGCAAAGGTAGTTTGTGTTCTTGTTTAAGACGTAGGGTCGCAATTTGTGCTAAAGATAAATCTGCAAGGTCGCCGCGAGTTTGCGCTAAACGGTCAAGTTGAAAGTCATGAAATATGACAAATTGATCTTCTACTTGGTGAAGATCAAGCTCAATGCCATAGACACCGATTTCTAAGGCTTTTTCAAAAGCTTCTATAGTATTTTCATGGTAGTGTGCGCTTACTCCTCTATGAGCAATTATGTGCATAATTTTTTCCATTTTGTTAGCTAAGAACAGCAGACTTAAACGAGAATTGACTTAAAATTCAGTTTCTCTGTCAAGTGCGCGCTGTTCTCTATGGGCGTTAATTGTTTCGTATATGGCCGCAGAGATGACCAGTATACCGCCAAAGAGAGTTTGCCAAGTTGGCGACTCATTAAGCAATACTATCGCAAATATTACTCCATAAAAAGGCTGCATACAGGCAACTAATGAAAAGGTTTTAGCACGCAAATGTTTAAGTGCATTGGCGACCATAGCATGGGGAAGGGCTGTAAAAATTGTGCCAAGCAGCAGGAGTAATAGTGCGGTTTCTAGACCCATCGATGTAAAATCATCGGACACGAAAAATATTAAACAGGGGCATATCACCATAATTTGGTAAGCCATTGCCTTTGAGCCTGAATAATGTGAGAAGAAGCGACGATGCATAAGGTTACGAATCGCATACAAAAAGGCAGAAAATACACCTATAAGCACCCCTAAGGTGACATCATTTGACAAAGACACCGTTGGGACTATAAACCAGATCCCTAGTAAGACAATCAAAGCGCTGGCGATGTCTTGCCAGCAAATCCTAATTTTCTCGAAGAAAGGTTCTAGTAGGACAGTAATGACTGGGAAGGTAAACAATGCAATGATGCCCACCGACACCGTTGCGTATTGCATGGATGCAAAATAAGTTACCCAATGCACAGCCATAATGACGCCTAAGCCTATACCAATAAAATAGTCTTTGGTGTTATTGAGCTTTAGGGACTCACCGCTTAGTTTCACAAACAAAAATAGCATTAGAAACCCTGGAAGCGAGCGGCCAAAGGTAATATCTAAGGCTGACAATTCAATCAGTCTAGAAAATAATGCCGTGCCGCCAAGTAACATAACCGTAAGATGTAAGTTAATTAGACTGCGTTTAACGGGATTCATAGCGCCGATTTTCTTCAAAGCGCTTTTGCTAGAGCTTCTCCGAGGCGAGTAACATCACCCGCTGACAAATCTTCAAACTCGATTTTATCGGATTCGAAGCAAAGGACCACGGTTGAGCCCAGCTTAAAGCGGCCCATCTCTTCCCCTTTCTCTAGGCTTATTTCTTCATCATTATGCTGCCAATGCTGTACATACTTACCAGCCGGTGGAGTAATGTTTCCAGCCCAAACTGTTTCGATACTTGCCACAATGGTTGCGCCTACAAGTACGAGTGCGACTTTACCTACTGATGTGTCAAATAATGTAACCACTCGTTCATTGCGTGCAAATAAACCCGGGACGTTTTCAGCTGTTAAGGGGTTAACGGAAAAAAGCTCGCCTGGGACATGTAATGTGTCAGTGAGTTTGCCTGCAATGGGCATGTGAATTCGGTGGTAGTCTTTTGGCGCTAAGTAAATGGTAACAAACTTACCACCTTTAAAGCACTGCGCGAGTTCTGGTTTTCCACCTAATAAAGTCGTAAGGCTATAATCATGGCCTTTGGCTTGGAATACCTTATCTCCAATAATGTCGCCGAATTGACTTACTTTGCCATCTACGGGCTGGCATAAAGTATCTTCACCCTCAACTATTGGACGGATGCCATCTTTTAAAGGACGGGTAAAAAAGGCGTTGAAAGTGTCATATGCGCTAGGCTGCTCAAAAAGCGCTTCTGTCATGTCGATTTTGAAGGCTTTTATAAATATCTTAATAAGGAACTGGGTAAGCACACCAGCTTTTGCAGCGGCGAGTTTGCCTACTAATCTTGACAACAAATGTTTTGGCAAAATATATTGCGCGCGTACTTTAATCCAATCAATCACAAACTTTTCTCCGGTTTAAGGCCTTGTATTGTATAACATAGATGAAATTTGGGTAGTGTTAATAGTCGCCAGACGATTATTCTTTGATATAAGCAGGTCGGTTCTGGTCTAAGGAGTCGACAATTTTCAGATAGCTTTGATAGCGTAGGACATCGATTTTATTTTCTTCAACGGCTTCTCGAATAAGGCAGCCAGGGTCGTTACGGTGAGTACAATCACTAAATTTACAGCCCCCTAAATAGGCTCTAAATTCGACAAATCCTTGGGTAATGTCACTAACAGGTAAATGCCAAAGACCAAATTCCCTTACACCTGGTGAGTCAATAAGCTCTCCGCCCAGACTAAAGGGAATAAGTTTTGCGGCGGTGGTGGTGTGTGTGCCTAGTCCTGAGTTATCAGATACCTCACCAACGACTTCTTGGGAGTCTGGCAGCAATTGATTTATTAGACTTGATTTGCCCACACCACTTTGACCCACTAAGACATTGACTTTGTCTTTTAATACGCTTGTGAGTTCGTCTAATCCCGCTTGAGTTTTACAACTTGCAAAAATTATTTTGTAGCCAATTTGTTCGTATACAAGAAGTTCTTTTTTGACCGCGATTAACTCTTCGTCGCTTAGCAGTTCAACTTTATTCACCACTACGATGGGCGGGATTTGCGCATGTTCGCAGGCAACCAAATAGCGGTCAATAATATGCGTAGATAATGCAGGCACAATGCTCGCAACCACAATAATTTGATCAATATTAGCGGCGATTGGTTTTAAACCATCGTAATAATCAGGGCGGGAAAGTTCGCTTTTACGGTCTACAACTACTTCAATAATCCCGCGGTCTCGCTCTTCTGCTGTCGTACTTGGCCTAAACACGACATTGTCACCACACACCACCGATTTAATCGTTCTACGGATATAACACTTGTGTTGAGTGCGATCAGCGCTTGAGGTTTCAACAATGGCTTGTTTGCCAAATCGGCTAATGACACGGCCGTCGGTGAGTTCGCCCAATGAACTATTATCTTCAGCTTTCGTTGGCGAAGCCTTGTCATTTGCAACGATACGTTTGTTGCGATTTTTAGCTATTTGACGTTGCTGATTTTTCGATAATTTTGGTTTTTTAGACACGTAATTACTAGCGTATATTGGCGAATGTTGTGCAACATGATACCTTGTTCAGTAGCGTTAGCCTAGAGCGGGTTTAACTGTGACCATGACCAACAGAAATGAGTAGGAAAGTAAATGTCGTTGAATGAACAAAATCTTGTCTGGATAGATATGGAAATGACAGGACTTGATCCTGAAACATGCGTTGTACTTGAAATTGCGACAATAGTAACTGATGCTCAATTAAATATACTTGCAACAGGCCCTGTTATTGCAGTTCATCAAAGTGATGACGTTCTTGATAACATGGATGAGTGGTGCGTAAAAACCCATGGAGCGACAGGCTTAACGCAGCGCTGTAAAGATAGCGACATCGATGTAGAACAAGCATCCGCATTAACTATTGAGTTTTTGCAAAACTACGTGCCAGCAGGAAAGTCACCCTTGTGCGGAAATACGATTGGTCAAGACCGACGTTTTTTAGTGAAATACATGCCACAGCTTGAAGCTTATTTTCATTATCGTAATATTGATGTAAGCACCATTAAAGAGCTCACAGCTAGATGGAAGCCTGAAGTATTAACAGGCTTTAAAAAGAAAGGAATTCACCTTGCTTTAGATGACATCATGGAGTCTATTGACGAAATGAAATTTTATCGTGAGACGGTGTTTAAGATTTAACCTTCTTTCTTTTGCAAAGTATTTTTTTCATCAATTCACGTGGAATTTGTTAAAAAATTCAGAAATTCGCAAAATAGTACTTGCACCGGCGCAAAATTTTTTTATAATGCGCCTCCAGATTGCGGGAATAGCTCAGTTGGTAGAGCGCGACCTTGCCAAGGTCGAGGTCGCGAGTTCGAATCTCGTTTCCCGCTCCAATCTTTCTTCCTTTGTATTATCACAAAAAGTACCCCACACAACTTACGCTACTTTTGCCGCTCAAAGCTTATGCAACACATACAGCTTATGCAACATAAAGCCACATAAACTGATATGCGTCTAGCGTTTGGCTTTGCATGCAGTCTACTGTCTGATTCGTGACTAAGTCGCTACATACAGAACTTCCTAAGACCTTAAAGAATTCAGGCGACAGCGACAGTTTGTATTCACTGAAATTTACCACACACAATAATTTACTCGATTCAGATAAACGTAAATACGCGAAACAGTGTTGGTTGGGTGCGTCCAAGAAGTGTGTTTGGGCGTCACCAAAGATTGAATAGCGCTGACGTACTTGTATTAAGTTATCTAAACCATCCGAAATTAAAGGGTGAGGAGATTGTTGTAATTGTTCTGTACTCACGTCTATGCGATGCACCCAGCGTTCATCATGGGATTTGGTTACATCGTTTTGATAGCGGTAATCATTAGTGAGGCCGAGTTCGTCTCCTGCGTATAAAAGAGGAATGCCACCAACAGTCAAAATAACTGAATGCACCAGCAGTACTCTTTTAACAGCAAGGGCAAGCAGATGTGCATCGTTTTTTTCTATGGCTTGTTCAAGTCCACACAACGACGCTAAGCTACCACATACTCTGCAATCACCAGTACTTGGGTTTTCGCCAAAAGGGACGCCAGAGGCAAAACTGCCCTCAAATCGGCCAGTATAGAATTGATTTAGGAAGCGGCGATGGTCATCACCATTGATCCCTAGGCTATTTGCAAGTTCATCATCGAAGGTCCAACCAATATCGTCATGACAACGAACATAATTAACCCAGGTACAATCGTTATTGATATTCCCTGTTTTTTGCATCGAAGCTGTCATAAGCCGCGTTTTGCGAGTGGCTAAGCTATTCCAAATAAGTGCCATCAACAATGGGTTGTAAGATAACTGACACTCGTCGACATCAATATATTTTACCACTTCATCAGGATGCACAATTGCTTCACTTTTAAACACAACTGCCGGTGAGACTATTTGCAAACATGCGTTGAATGCTTGAATTAATGTATGTGCTTTGTCTTGATTTTCGCAGGTCGTGCCCATTTCTTTCCAAATAAAGGCGAGTGCATCTAGGCGCAATGCGTCGCAGCCTATATTGGCAAGAAATAACATCTCTTCGGTAATGGCATTAAACACCACAGGATTAGCGTAGTTTAGATCCCATTGAAAATTATTAAAGGTAGTCCAAACCCACTTTTTGCAACTTGGCTCAAAACTAAAGTTACCACGGCGTACTTGTGGGAAAATTTCGCGTAGATTCTCCTCATACTTATTAGGCTCAGTTTTATCGTCAAACATATAATAATATTGCTGAAACTCTGCGTTACCTTGCTTGGCTTGCAAAGCCCATTCGTGTTCGTCAGACGTATGGTTGAAAACGAAATCCAAAACTAGGTTTATACCCGCTTTATTGAGTGCTGTAGCTAAGCTTTTAAGCTCAGCGATACTGCCAAGTGAAGGATTTGTTTGACGATAATCTGAAACAGCGTAACCGCCATCGCTGTCGCCTTCGGGAGATTTATACAATGGCATAAGGTGCAGATAATTGATTCCGCGACTTTTCAGGTAAGGGATGCGCTTTTTCAATCCGTCAAAATCACCACCAAACAAGTCAACATAGCAAGCCATCCCCAACATATCGTTACGACGATACCAAGTAGGGTCAGCGAGTTTCTTTTGGTCTTTGTTCTTTAACGCGCGACTGCGATTAGCGTAGCTTAAGGCAAGCTTTGTGACCAAGGACTGTAAGTGGTAGTAGAAATCATATTGCCATCCATAAACGATATGGTAGCAAGTAAATAACTTTTCAAAGTGAGTGTGCAAACGTTCTTCAAATATGGCTTTATCGGCCGCGTTTATGCCTTTCACGTTTAGGTCGCTGAGTATGCGTTTGAGGGTACGTTGGCTTTCTGTTGCGTAATTCATCATAATTCTTGGCTCGACTTTTGAACTTGTAAACTTTGGTATGCAAACAATATAAATAATCTGTTTTAGTCGCTGTGAATTTATAGGGTTTTTAAATGATTACAGCCACGTAATCAAACTCAGAAAATAAACACACCTGAACTAAGCACATTTTGTTTACACTAAATATAACTTTTATTAGCATATCTTAATCGATTAAGGCGTGCATGGCAAAAGTTTCCTATGACTAATTTTGCGTAAATGTCCGGTCGATTGATATTGTGTGCAAATAGGTAAGTTGTCCCCTTACTCCGTGTGAACTTTCTGGGTAAAGCATTAGCTTTACCCAGTTTTTTTATGTTACACACAAAGCTAAACAACTTGCTAGTCATGCTAAATACTGTCCGCTCAAAAGACCTTGTTGTACATCCAAAATTAGCAACGCATTCTGGTTTAATGGGCGCATATGCGCTAACGTTGTCATCTTTCACTACTATTGGAATATTCGTTTGAATTATGTTGCTCATATCCATTTAGCGCATCTTACCAAAACGAGTTTGTTGGGGAACTTTTTAGGGGATTTTGTAAAGGGGAGTGATTTGGCTCATCTCCCTCCTGCTATAGAGCAAGGAGTGCGCTTGCACCGTGCTGTTGATACGTTTACCGATCAACACGCTTTGGTGAAGAAATTAAAAAAGCCTTCCCTCGAGATATTAGACGCATGTCTGGCGTCGTCATCGATATTTACTTTGACCATTTACTTTGCCGTGATTGGGACCTTTATAATGATGCCAGCTTGGCGCGCGTTCTGTCATCGTTTTATCATTCATTGGCAAATACGGAGTTAGTTTTACCTGGGCGATTTGCACAGGTCAAGCAAGGTTTATTGTCTTATAAATGGCTGCATGATTATACTCAACGTGAAGCGGCACATCGGGCTTTTTTTCAAATAGAAAAAAGGCTGGATAAACGCATTGTTTTTGCTGATGCAGCAGTAGATTTTGTCCACCAACATGACCACCTTTTTCAAAATGCCTTTGGTGAATTCTATCCTGAGCTTATCTCATACTGCCGTAGTCACGACTTTGCTCGCTAATAACTAGGCCTGCCCTTGGGTATAGATTTACAAATATGCCCTTGTGTTTTTATGGGAGTGACGTAGATTGTTCGCTAACTTTTAATCTTTATTTGTCTTATGTCAGAAAATCAAATTATTCAAATGAATGCTGCGAACGAAGCGCTAAAAAACGTTTTTGGCTTTGATCATTTTAGAAGCTCGCAGCAACAAATTATCAATAATGTGCTTAGTGGCCTTAATACGCTAGCGATAATGCCTACCGGTGGCGGCAAGTCTCTTTGCTACCAAATTCCTGGTATCGTATTTGAGGGCTTAACTATTGTTATTTCGCCACTTATTTCGTTAATGCAGGATCAAGTCAGGCAACTAGAGGAGCTTGACGTGCCTGCATGTGTGCTCAATAGCACCTTAAGCACTCATGAATATCAACACAATTTTGACGCTATCGCAAAAGGCGAGATAAAACTTTTGTTTTTAGCGCCAGAAACGGTTCTGCAATCGCCAGTTATTAGCTTGCTACAAGCACAGAAAATTGCATGTATCGCGATTGACGAAGCACATTGTATATCTGAGTGGGGTCACGAATTTAGACCTGAATATAGACAGTTGCACCAACTTGTAGATTACTTTCCGAATGCAGTCGTGATCGCGCTAACCGCTACCGCTACGCCAAGAGTTCGAGAAGATATTAAAAGGCAGTTAGGAATTGATGACAATGCCGAATTTATATCAAGTTTTGACCGCCCAAATTTATATATTGAAGTGGCACACAAAGATAATCCATATCAGCAAGCAAAAGCCTGTATTGATAGGCATCCAGAGCAATCTGGTATTATTTATTGCCAATCGCGTTCTAGCGTTGACGAATTAGCCAAAAAACTTATCGATGATGGATATAAGGCTATGCCTTATCATGCTGGTTTAAACAGCCAAAAGCGAAGTGATAGCCAGCATAAATTTGTTTATGATGACGTTGATATTATTGTTGCCACAATCGCTTTTGGGATGGGGATTAACAAGCCTGACGTGCGCTATGTTTTACACTATGATTTACCCAAGAATATTGAAGGCTACTACCAACAAATAGGAAGGGCGGGGCGAGATGGTTTACAAGCCGATTGCTTACTTTTATTTGGTTATGGTGATACCGGCAAAATACGCTACTTTATTGACCAAATGCACGACGAACAACAGCGCCGCCTTGCAAATATGCATTTAAGTCAAATGCTCGCCCTCGCCGAAACAGAAGATTGCCGACGCATTGTACTGCTACGTTATTTTGGCGAAACAGAGTTTGCTGACAATTGCCAACAATGCGATAACTGCTTAAACGAAGATAAAGAAAAATCAGATTTAACGGTAGTTGCACAAAAATTCTTATCTTGTGTGCTGCGCACTGGGCAGCGGTTTGGGGCTAGCCATATCGTTGATGTGCTGCGCGGTTCAAATGCCGAAAAGGTGTTGCAAAATCAACACAACTTACTGTCAACCTACAATATTGGCTTGGAGTTAAGCAAAAAACAATGGATGGCTTTAGCGCGACAACTTATTCAAAAAGGCTTGTTAGTTCAGGATGAAAGCTTCGGTAGCCTGCGCCTAACAGCCCAAGCTAGTGATCTTTTAAAAGGTAATGTGCCATTTTTTGCTCAATTGCAAAAAGCTGTGCCCAAACATTCTTCAAAAAGTAATAGCAAGCAAATAGAATGCGACAACGCGCTGCTTGATTTACTTAAGCGTAAACGCAAAGCCTTAGCCGACGAATCTGCCGTGCCTCCTTACGCTATATTTGCGGACCGTTCACTTCATGAAATGGCGCACTATTTCCCGCAAAGTGAGGAAACGCTCTTAAAAATACATGGCGTTGGCCAAGCTAAACTTGAAAAATACGGTGAGATCTTTATCACGATTATTAGTGCTTATTGCCGCGAACATGCTAAGGCTGAAATAACGAATGAGGCAAGTCCATCACAAGCAAGCAAACGCAAAACAACGAAGCCTAATATTGGCGCTAAAACACAAGAGATAGCCCAACAATTTGATGATGGTTTCTCGATTTTAGCCTTATCGCAACAGCATAAAGTACAAGCAAATACCATTTTCAATCATCTTTACAAATATGTGCAAGCCGACAAGAAGTTCGCAAATACGGCAGTTTTTAAGGCTGAATTAGGATTGAGTGAGCAAGAAATTTTAGAGAGTGCACAGGCTTTTAAGGATAATGGTACTGAGCGTTTGAAGCCAGTTTATGACGCTCTTAATGCTAGGTTTAGCTACGAACAATTACATTTATTGAGGGTACTTTATTTGGCCCAAATATAGGCTGTTATGTACATTCTGGGCTTGCGTGATATACTGCAAACCAACCTCATCAGACCAGTTGCGTTTCCTACTATTAATGCACTGCAGAACCACGTATATATAAGGTCGCCATGAAAACAGTAAATCCCTTGCGTACTTTTGCAGAAAAAACGCTCACCTATCCCAAATGGTTGTCCATGAGATTATTGACTTGGGTCTTTCGCTTTAAGGTGAAATTAGTTGGCACAACTAAACTAGAAATTATCGACACTGACTTACAAAGTGTCACGTTTTTTGTTAAAAATCGAACTAAGGTGCGCAATCATATTGGCCAAGTGCATGCTGCCACCATGGCTTTGCTGGCAGAGTCCGCAACAGGGTTTGTGGTTGGCTTAAACTTACCTGGTGACAAACTTCCGTTAATCAAAACTATGAATCTAAAGTATGTGCGCCGGTCGACCGGTTCAATGAAGGCTGTTGCATGGGTGAGCGACGAACAAATAGCGCTGATGCAAAGTGCAGACAAAGGCGACATTATGGTTGCGGTTAAAGTAACAGATGAAAGCAACGAAGAGCCGGTCATTTGTGAAATGAATTGGGCATGGATAACACGTAGTTAGTCCCTTATTGTGGTTTCTTACTATGCCCCGTATATGCCCCGTTATTTGTTGACGCAAAGATTAGACCACACTGACACATAAAAACCTCATTTTTTAGAAGAATTAAAAAGACTTTTCTGTGGTTTTAGAATAATGCTTTACATAACACAATTAATGATTGACAAGGCCAATAATCAGGCGTAAACATTGCAAAAAATTCGTGCTGTTTTTTTTGAACTTGATTATCGGAGTAATGTTACGTGTCTAGATCATCTGGCCAAGCCTTAAGCAAAGAAGTTTTACTTCGAAAAGTCTTTAGTGATCCAAAGAATTATCCTTATGGATTTTCACGTTCTGGAGATTTTTCTATATCAGAAAGTAGGGCCCTGTCTGAGTACGGTTGTTATATTGCCGCCTTAGTTGACGGCCACCTTCAACCTCAAGACCAAGAAGACGCCGATGTGCTTGCTTCTGCCCACGGGGATTTGCAACCTCAAGATACCGCACAGCGTGCTTGGCTGAAGTATCAAAAACGTATTAATCGTCCAAAAACTGGTAGTATATACGGGACTAAGAAAGTCGCTAGCCAAGAAGATGATGACCGTGTGCATGATCTTGACGATGATGACGACATCGATATTGATGATTAGTAGGATAATAGTGCGCTTTTAGCCTGCACTGCCTTTCATTTTTGCAACGTCTATCCTAAAAAACTCGTATATAGGGATAGATGTCTCACTTTTTGGCTTTTCGGTGTTTTTTCTTAACGCATGCTGAGGTATATTCTCGGCTATCAAACTAAACTAAAAAATGAGGAGTCATTCTGGTGCGAATGATGTCAGGCGCTGCTATGGTAGTAGAAGCCTTAAAAGATATTGGTGTTACTCATGTTTTCGGTTATCCCGGCGGTGCGGTCTTAGATATTTATGATGCCCTTTTTGCGCAGGATTCTGTAAAACACATTCTGGTTCGTCATGAACAAGGCGCAGCTCACATGGCTGACGGTTTTGCTCGTTCAACTGGCCGCACAGGCACTGTTTTAGTGACCTCAGGCCCTGGCGCGACAAATACCCTGACAGGTATTGCAACTGCCTATATGGATTCGATTCCGATGGTCATATTGTCGGGTCAAGTACCGTCAATGCACATTGGCGAAGATGCTTTCCAAGAGACCGACATGGTGGGTTGTTCGCGTCCAGTAGTAAAACATAGCTTCTTGGTGAAAAAAGCCACCGATATTCCAATGGCAATCGCGAAAGCTTATTACATTGCGAACTCTGGTCGTCCGGGCCCAGTTGTTGTTGATTTGCCCAAAGATTTAGTAAACGTACAAGAAGAGCACGAATACGTTTTCCCTGATGATGTAAGCATGCGTTCATACAACCCTACCGTCAAAGGGCACAGTAAACAGATAAACAAAGCGCTTGCGAGCATGAAAAAAGCAAAACGCCCTGTGTTATACGTGGGCGGCGGAGCGATTACCGCTGAGGCTAACGGTTTAGTAACCCAACTTGCTGAAAAACTAAATTCACCGGTTACTTGTACTCTGATGGGCTTGGGCGCATTTTCTGGTGTGCATGAGCAGTTTATAGGCATGCTGGGAATGCACGGTACGCTTGAAGCTAACAAAACAATGCATAACGCTGACTGCATTATTGCGCTAGGCGCTCGATTTGACGACCGCGTTACCAACAACGTTGATAAGTTTTGCCCACATGCTGACATTATTCATGTCGATATCGACCCCGCTTCTATATCTAAAATTGTGAAAGCGCATATTCCTGTTGTTGGTTCGGTTGACACAGTGTGTAAACAGTTGCTTAGCCACATGGATGACGTTAATCCTGAAGAGCAAAAAGTTAAGCTCAAAGACTGGTGGAGCCAAATTGCTGAATGGAAGGAACGCAAGTGCCTAGGCTTTACGCAGCCCGACACTGGCGTGATTAAACCACAAACCGTGATTGAGTCAGTATATAAACACACTAATGGCGATGCATACATAAGCTCTGATGTTGGACAGCATCAAATGTTTGCGGCGCTATACTACCCTTTCGCTAAACCGCGCCGCTGGATCAACTCAGGCGGGTTAGGAACGATGGGATTTGGTTTGCCCGCCGCTATGGGCGTTCAGTTTGCTCATCCAGATGCTTGTTCAGTGGTGATTACCGGTGACGGTAGTATACAAATGAACATTCAAGAACTATCAACTTGTTTGCAATATAACTTGCCAATTAAAGTCATCTCCTTGAATAACCGTGCCCTTGGTATGGTCAGACAATGGCAAGATATGAACTATAAGGGCCGTCATTCTCATTCTTATATGGACTCTATGCCTGACTTTGTGAAGCTTGCTGAAGCTTATGGACATGTAGGTATACGTGTAGATAAACTTGAAGATTTGGACGACGCAATGAAGCGCTGTTTCGCGGAGACAAATAGATTAGTATTTATGGATATTATGGTAGATCAAAGTGAACACGTTTACCCAATGCAAATTAAATATGGCGCAATGGATGACATGCGTTTAAGTAAGACGGAGCGCACCTAATGAGACGTATTATTTCTGTATTAATGGAAAACGCCCCTGGTTCGCTTTCACGTATAGCAGGTGTTTTTTCTCAGCGTGGTTACAACGTAGATTCTTTATGCGTAGCGCCAACGAGCGATGAGAGCTTGTCTCGTCTAACTATCATTACGCAAGCTGACGAGAAGGTAACTGAGCAAATTACCAAGCAGGTAAATAAACTGATTGACGTTTTACGTGTTATTGAATTAACTGAAGCGCCCCATGTGGAGCGTGAGCTAATGCTGATCAAAGTTGCTACCAGAACCGAAATAGCCCGTGCTGAAGTAAAACGGAACGTGGATATCTTCAGAGCGCGTATTTTGGATGTTACCGCTCAGCATTATACAATTGAGATAACAGGGACCAGTGACAAACTTACTGCATTTGCAGATGTAATGGGACATTGTGCTGACATTACCGAATCTGCTAGAACTGGCGTTTGCGGCTTGTCTCGAGGCGATCGCGCGCTTAGACCTTAGCATTGCGATGTTTGAGTATGATTTAAAAAGGCACTTTACAAAGTGCCTTTTTGCTTTGTATATGCCCAACTACATCTATGAATCGAAATTATTTTTCGAATTTTCATGCTTGTTTACAAAAATGTGCTACACTACAGTTGTTTTTAGTAAGTAAATGTTTTGAAAGTTCGATGTTAGCTCCACATATAACCTTTGTTCCACCTGCAGTACAGTGTTGACATGTTATTCCAAAGTTATCCATTCTTGAAAGACTCTTGCAAAAAATTCAATTGCGCAAATCGTTGCGCGTTTTAGTTATTTTTATTTGAGGTTTACATGTCTAAAGTTACAGGCACAGTTAAGTGGTTCAATCCTGAAAAGGGTTATGGTTTTTTAACACAAGATAATGGCGGTAAGGACGTATTCGTTCATTTCCGTGCAATCGTTGCAGAAGGTTATAAAACTCTTCCAGAAGGTCAAAAAGTATCTTTTGAAGTAGAAGAAGGCCAGAAAGGCTTACAAGCTGCAAACGTAGAAACTATCTAGTTTTTATAAAAATCAGGAACGATCAAAGTTTCTAAGGAAAATGGCACACATTGGTAACAATGCGTGCCATTTTTACATCTGCTGTTTCTATTCTTTTAAGTGCTAGTTTGCCTGCAATCTGCGCAGACAAACCAGACATAGACTTATACTCTTTCGAATATTGTCGCAATTCCTTGTCCCAACCCAATGCACATAGTGGCTAAGCCAACTGACTTATTATTGTCTTCTAGTACGTTAATGAGGGTAGTTGAAATGCGTGCCCCAGAACAACCTAAGGGGTGACCTAATGCTATTGCGCCCCCTTTTAGATTCACTTTTTCATCATAAACGTCGAGCCAACCTAGTTGTTTAATACAAGACAATGCTTGTGCAGCAAAAGCTTCATTGAATTCAGCTAATTCGATGTCGTCCATTGTCATGCCGGCACGTTTGAGCGCTTTTTGTGTTGCCGGTACCGGACCAAAACCCATAATTGCTGCATCACAACCCGCTACCGCCATGGCTTTAATTTTTGCTCTGGGCGTTAGACCAAGGGCTTTAGCGCGTTCACCTGACATAATTAGCATCGCAGATGCACCATCTGAGATAGCAGACGATGTTCCGGCCGTGACTGAACCACTGACAGGGTCAAATACTGGGCGAAGGCCCGCTAAGGTCTCTACCGTGGTTTCTGGACGTATAACTTCATCATGGGTCACTAGTGTTAACAAACCATCAGCATCATGTCCTTCTATAGGCACAATTTCATTGTCCCAGCCACCATTTAAGTGAGCCTGATGTGCATTTTGGTGAGAGCGTGCACCAAACTCATCTTGCATTTGGCGACTAATACCGTTTTGCCGGCCCAATAATTCAGCCGTCATTCCCATGTTGCCTGATGCTTTTGCCGTATGCTTAGCCAGGCCAGGATGAAAATCGATGTTGTAATTCATTGGCACATGTCCCATGTGTTCAACACCACCAATCATATACACATCACCTCGTCCGCTCATAATACCTGAGACTGCATCATGCAGTGCTTGCATAGAAGAACCACACAAGCGGTTTACGGTTACCGCTGCGGTGCTACGCGGAATATCCGTGAGCAACTGAGCATTACGCGCAATATTAAAACCTTGTTCTTTCGTTTGCTGCACACAGCCCCAAATTATGTCTTCTATCTCACTAGGGTCAACATTGGGATTGCGCACTAATAACTGACTCATTAGGTGAGCCGAAAGTGTTTCGGCGCGCACATTTCTAAATACGCCGCCTTTTGAACGCCCCATTGGGGAGCGTATACAATCTATTACCACTACATCTTTCATTTTATTCTCCTCATTGCACAAGCGAATAAGATCGCTTACGCAAAATATGATTTGCCTGATGCGGCCATTTCGCGCACACCATCGCTAATTTGATAAATAGGACCTAAACTTGCGTATTTATCTGCCAAGGCGACAAATCTAGACAAGCCCATCGTCTCGATGTAACGGAATATACCGCCTCTAAATGGAGGGAAACCTAAACCATAAAGTAATGCCATATCGGCTTCAGCGGCGCTTCCTACGATACCTTCCTCTAGGCAACGAATGGCCTCATTTGCCATAGGAATCATTACGCGAGCAATTATCTCTTGGGTATCAAAATCGCGCTTTGATGCGACATGAGAACTAAACAGCGCATAAGCTTCATCAGCAGCTACTTTCGCTGGACGACCGCGTTTGTCGAGCGAATAATTATAAAAACCTTTGCCATTTTTCTGGCCTAATCGTTTTTCGTTATAAAGCAGGGTGACAGGGTCATTTTCAATTTTCTGCATACGCTCAGGGATGCCAGTCGACATCACGCCAGATGCGTGGTCTGCGGTATCCATACCAACGACATCGAGTAAGAAGGCAGGTCCCATAGGCCAGCCAAACACTTTCTCCATAACCTTATCGACAGAGGTGAAATCAGCACCATCAATTAGAAGTTTACTAAAGCCCGCAAAATAGGGGAATAATACCCTATTTACCAAGAATCCTGGGCAGTCGTTAACCACAATTGGTGTTTTGCCCATCTTTAACGTAGCTGCTACCACCGACGCTATGGTTGCGTCAGAAGTCGCTTTGCCACGAATAATCTCAACCAATGGCATTTTGTGTACTGGGTTGAAGAAATGCATTCCGCAAAAACGTTCAGGTTTTTTTAGAGCCTTGGCTAACAAATCGATTGAAATTGTGGAAGTGTTGGAACAAATAATGGCATCTTCTGCGACCGTTTGTTCAGTTTCTTGAAGTACCGCTGCTTTAATTTCGGGGTTTTCAACGACCGCTTCTATAATCAGATCTGCATCTTTTATTGCCTGCATATCAAGTGTAGGGACGATATTATTTAAGGTCGACGCCATCTTCTTCGCATCGACTTTGCCGCGCTCCATGCCTTTTGACAAAATCTTAGCCGCTTCATTCAGGCCTAAATCGAGTGCACCTTGCGCAATATCTTTCATGATAGTGCGCACACCTTTTACAGCGCCTTGATAGGCAATGCCACCACCCATAATACCGGCGCCTAACACCGCATGTTCTTTAACATCTTTGGTAGCGGCTTTGGCGACTTTTTTGCCTTTGCTTTTCACTAGTTGGTCTGCGAGAAATATGCCCACTTGGGCTTGACATGCATCGGTCGTTGAAAGCTCAACAAAGCCTTCATTTTCTAGCTTAAGTGCTTCATCACGACTTAATCTAGCGGCTTTTTGTACGGTTTCTACCATTTTATGAGGCGCTGGATAATGTTTGCCTGCTTGAGCTGCAACCATCGCCGCCGCGGTCGAAAAGCTCATCATCGCTTCGTTTTTATTAAGCGCTAGGGGCGCTTTTTTCTGCGCACGGCGAGCTTTCCAGTCGAATTTCCCTGCAATCGCATCAAGTAACATACTACGAGCTCCTTGATGCAGCTTCTCAGCTGAAACGACCGCATCAACAGCACCTTCTTGCAAGGCTTTTTGACCATCGCGATCACGGCCGGTGGTCATCCATTCAAGAGCGTTGTCAGAACCAATCAGGCGAGGCAAGCGCACAGTGCCGCCAAAACCAGGCATTAGACCTAGTTTTACTTCGGGTAAACCGACGCGCGCGGTCGTGTCGGCAATACGTAAATCACACGCTAAAGTCATTTCAAATCCGCCGCCTAAGGCGAATCCGTTGATTGCACAAACGCTCGGTATGGGCAGGTCTTCGAAGTGGTCAAACACTTGTGATGTTTTTTCAACCCATTCTAATACTTGGGTTTTGGGCATGCTAAATAAAGCGGTGAATTCAGTTATGTCTGCACCTACAATAAAAGTAGATTTTGCAGAACGCACTAATACGCCTTTTATCCCATCACTGGATTTGATTGCAGCAGCGGCTTGATCAAGCTCTGATACTGTTTGTTGATCAAATTTATTGACCGAGCCCTGTGCATCAAAAACTAACTCGGCGATGCCGTCGTCAGTTAATGTTACGCTAAGGCTTTTGCCTTCGTAAATCATGATTATCTCCTGTGCATGTTTTAATAAATTCTAATCAAGTATAAATCATCTTTTACCGATAACTATGCTATATAGAACATATGCTAAAGTAGGGTGGATGTTGAATATTTTTTCACAACATATCGAACTATTGCCAATTGGCATTGTATAAATAATGACACAAGCAAGTTATCAGTGGCTAGTGCTATATAGTACTTATTTCATCTTCACTGTATTATTTGCTCGTTTGGTGCACAATATGCACTTATCTCTTTATCAGTATACTTCAGGAGACTGCTCATTAAATTCATTGGCGCCAAGCTAATATACTTATCTAATGTTGAAAAAGTGCATTGTTGTCTTTTGCGTCAGCATCATTTTTATGCCTTCGTAATATCAATATTGCTTTGCTTATTATTGGCTGGGCCTGTTTTCGCCAACAATTCTTTGGCTCAGGATGCACAGGCAATGAGCCTTTTTACGATGCCTGACCGCAGTGCCCAGCGCGCAGAATTTATAAGTTTAGAAAAGCAAGTCTGGCAAATGGATAATAGCGAGTTGATTGAGGCGGTAGAGGAACTAGGTGACTATCCACTCGTCCCTTATTTGATTTACCACAAACTAAGCGATCGTATTTCTTTGTCGGATGAAGCGTCAATCAACGCCTTTTTAAAGCGCTATGACGGCAGCCCTTTAGCTAAAAAGTTAAGGCGCAATTGGCTGCGTTATCTAGAAAGAAGAAAGCGCACTGAGACATTTGTATCTTATTATTTACCTACAAGTGAAGCCAAACTGGCCTGTGCCTTCTTGGACTTCCAAGTACAATTAGGTGAAGATATTAAACCAATGTATGAGCAGATTGCTAAGTTGTGGACAGTTGGGAAATCACAAGAAAAGCAATGTGACCGGGTTTTTAAGAAGTGGATTGCGGCAGGTCAGTTAACTGAAGATCTCGTTTTGTTACGAATTAAAAAGGCTGCTGATGGCGGCAGTCATACACTTATCAAGTATCTTAAAACGCTGTTGCCAAAAGAGAAGCAATATTTGGCAGATTTGTGGTACAAAACGCGTCGAGACCCGTCTTATGTGCGTAACCTTAAGGAGTTTAGCGGTCAGTACCCTTTGATTGAAGGAGATATTATCAGTTATGGTTTGTCCCGTTTAATCTGGCGCGACCAAGGCCTTGCCCTTAAAACGATGGAGCGTGCTGAACAACGAATGATCTTTACTCAGCAACAGCGCGCCAGAGTGTATGAAAGGTTTGGGATAAAGTTAGCTGTCGACAACCAAAAAGATGCTGAAAAATGGCTACTTAAAGCTGCAGCGATAGGTAATGACCCAGAAGTAATGCGTTGGCACCTTGCTTATTTATTGCGTCAACAAGATTGGGCGCGAATTATATTGTTAATTGAAAATGCGGCTCCGCAAAAAGTATCAACGCATGAATACAGTTACTGGTTAGCGCGCGCTTACGAACAATTAGGTCGCCAAGATGAAGCTGATATTCTTTATCAGCAACTTGCAAGCCAGCGCCATTACTATGGCTTTTTAGCAAGTGCGCGCTCCGACCAACCCTATAGCCTTGAATATGCTCCAGTACGCGTTCCCGACCATGTTGTCCAAGAAACAATGGCATTGCCATCTAGTCAGCGTGCTTACGAGCTGCGATTACTTAATCGCCATTATGAGGCTCGCTTAGAATGGCGCCACACGCAAAAACAATTGAGCGCAGAGAATAAATTGGCAAGTAGCGTCATTGCCAGTGCATGGGAATGGCACGACCAAGCAATTTTTACCTTCTCGCGGGAAGATTCACTTGATGATGTGGTTAAGCGTTTTCCAAGAGCCTTTGAAGATATTATTGTGCGCGCAGCTACGAATAACGATATCCCTCCTGAATGGGCCTTTGCCATCGCAAGACGAGAAAGCTCATTTATGCCTGATGCGGTGTCACCTGCAAATGCCAGGGGCTTAATGCAATTGTTGCCAAGTACCGCAACATATTTAGAAAAGCGTCGTGTTAGTTCGCGTCAACTTTTAGATGTAGAGACAAATGCAAAGTTAGGTAATAAATACCTGCGTTACCTGATGGACAAGCTAGATAATAACGCGATTTTGGCAACAGCGTCATATAATGCGGGTTGGCGTCGAGTAAAACAATGGCTACCAGAGAACGAGGCCTTAGATTCTGACATTTGGGTAGAATTGATTCCATATAGGGAAACTCGAAACTATGTCAAAGCGGTTACCGCATATAAGCAAATATACCATGCCCAGCTCAATAATGACGTTGTGTTGTCGACCGTAGCAGCGTCAAAAAAGGCAACTGTTTTTGAAGACTTCATTCAAACCGAGATCCCCGTTTCACTTTAATCCAATAAATGATTTGCGTGGTCTGGTTGACCACCTTCATCGTAATTAACATCACGTAATTTTCATGCAATAGATTGACCTCACCGGCGTACGCTATGCTAGGATAGTTGAAAATAGACTGTAGTTTGTTGTTAGGCACAGCAAAAGGTTTGGCAATCAAAAGCTAAAATATCAAAAGGTAAAAAGAACGCATGTTAGAAGATTCTTTGGCGTCTATGTACGCCCAGCATATCGACACACTTCAACAAAGAACCCGTGAAGCTTTAGCGCGTGAAAGTATTGACGGTTTAGTCATTCACTCAGGGCAAGGGAAACGGCACTTTTTAGATGATACAAATTATCCATTTAAAGTTAACCCGCAATTTAAAGCTTGGGTGCCTATTGTTGACAATCCTAATTGCTGGCTGATTGTCAATGGCATCGATAAGCCAAAGCTAGTGTTTTTCCAACCGGTTGATTTTTGGCATAAGGTTGCACAAACGCCAGTGGAATTTTGGGTTGAACATTTCGATATTATTTATTTGAAGCAAGCAAATTTGGTTGAAAAACATTTGCCATATGACAAGAGTCGTTATGCCTACATAGGCGAGTATATCGAGGTCGCTAAGGCATTAGGCTTTGAATTAGTCAACCCTGACAGGGTAATGCATTATTTGCACTTTCATCGTGCATATAAAACCGACTATGAACTTTCATGTATGCGCCAAGCAAACAAAATTGCAGTGCATGCACATAAAGCAGCTCGCGATACTTTTTTTCAGCATTCGAGTGAATTTGAAATTAATCAGGCTTATCTTTTAGCGGCCAAACAGGGTGATAATGAAGTACCTTACGGTAATATTATTGCGCTTAATGAACACAGTGCAATACTGCATTACACTGTGCTTGAAAGCGAAAAGCCGAGTCAAAACCTATCTTTTTTGATTGATGCAGGTGCCAGCTATCATGGCTATGCATCAGATATTACACGTACTTATACGACGCAAAAGAATGAATTTTCAGATTTGATTAATGCGGTAAATAAGCTTAATTTGCAGCTAATAGAGAAAATGAAACCATCGGTGAGCTATGTCGATATTCATGTTGCAGCCTATTATGGTGTTGCTAAAATTCTAGTCGATTTTGGTGTTTTAAATATGTCACCCGAGGAGGCGGTTGCAAAATCTATTGTGAGTACTTTCTTTCCGCATGGCATTGGACATCATTTAGGATTGCAGGTTCATGATGTGCTAGGCCACAGTAGTGATGACCGCGGCACGCCAAATCCACCGCCGCAACAACATCCATTCTTGCGCTGTACACGAGTGATTGAAGCTAGGCATGTGTTTACTGTAGAACCGGGTATCTATTTTATTGATTCATTGTTGGCCGAGTTAAAATCCAGCGAGAATTCGAAATATGTTAATTGGAATGTTATTGACATGATGCGGCCTTTCGGTGGCGTTAGGATTGAAGATAATATTATTGTTCACCGTGAGCGCAACGAAAATATGACGCGAGAAGCAGGCCTGGATATATAGCTAATAAGACAAGCTAACTAGCTTGTTATAAGCCGTAAGGGGCCTTAACTGCCCCTGTTTACTGAAAGGTCAGCTAATCCAAGCAAGGCTTCTTTATATTCAGAGTCTGGAATACTCGCTAAAGCAGCTTTTGCTTTGTTCGCTTCATCCATCGCTTTGTCTTGAGTATATTGGATAGAGCCTGCTTGGTGCATAATCTCTAGAATTTTGTCAAAATGTACCATGCCATCAGCGTTTTCTATCGCACTTCGAATAAGTTTTGCATCATCAGAAGATGCATTCCACATTGCATGCAGAAGTGGCAGCGTTGGCTTACCTTCGGCCAAATCATCTCCGGCCTTTTTACCCATATCTTGTTCATCGGCCACATAATCAAGCACATCATCGATAAGTTGAAAGGCTGTGCCTAGATGTCTACCGTATTCTTGCATGGCTTTTTCAATTTCAACGCTTTGATCGGTCAGTACTGCGGCTAGTTGCGTTGCCGCTTCAAACAAGCGGGCAGTCTTACTATAAATGACGTCAAGATAACTTTCTTCTGAGGTGTCAGGGTCGTTGCAGTTCATTAACTGCATCACTTCGCCCTGTGCGATGCGGTTGGTAGCATCCGATAATATATCCATTACCGGCATACGTTGTAACGAGACCATCATTTGAAAAGCGCGAGAGTATAAAAAATCACCAACCAATACCGACGCTTGGTTGCCAAACACCGCATTTGCGGTTTCGCGACCGCGGCGCATCATAGACTCATCAACGACGTCATCGTGAAGTAAAGTCGCGGTATGAATGAATTCGATAATGGCAGCAAGTGCATGATGGTCATTATTTTTTATGCCAAGTGCTCGTGCGCCAAGCACGGTGATGAGTGGCCTGAGCCTTTTACCACCGCTATTGACGATGTAAAATCCAAGTTGATTGATTAATACAACGTCTGAGGAGACTTGTTCTTGGATGAGTTTATTGACCGCCTGCATGTCGGGATCACTCAAGGTTTTTATTTGACTAAGGTCCATACCGCTCTTTTATTTTATTATTGGCAACAATCATTTTACATTAATCAGAATGTATCTCTAGTTATGTCGCTGTTTTAAGTGCAAAATAAGCGCTATGTGAGCGTAAAATAGTCGCCAATTGGGAATTGCGTAAATTAAGTGCAATTTCTCCTTGTAACCAAGCGAAAGTTTACCTATAATTCGCGCCCTGTTTTTTGAATTGAGCGCATGATTGCGCAGTGCGGAGAAATATATGTACGCGGTTTTCCAAAGTGGTGGTAAACAACACCGTGTGGCCGAAGGCCAAACCGTTCGTCTTGAAAAAATCGAAATAGCTCCGGGTGAAACCGTAGAGTTCGACGACGTCTTGATGGTAAGTAATGGTGACGACATTAAAATTGGTACACCCCTTGTAGCTGGCGGTAAAGTTACTGCTGAAGTGGTTACCCATGGTCGTGGTGAAAAGATTAAAATTGTTAAGTTCCGTCGTAGAAAGCATTCGCGCTCTACACAGGGACATCGTCAGTGGTTCACAGAAGTGAAAATCACTGCGATAAACGCATAGTCATAATTAAGTATTAGGAGACGAACTCATGGCACATAAAAAAGCCGGTGGTAGTACCAAAAACGGTCGCGACTCAATCAGCAAACGCCTTGGTGTTAAAAGATTTGGTGGTCAAGACGTATTAGCTGGCAACATTGTTGTTCGTCAGCGTGGCACAAAATTCCATCCTGGGGACAACATGGGTATTGGTCGTGACCATACTCTTTTCGCCCTTACTGACGGTAAAGTTCAGTTTGAAGTGAAAGGTCCTAAAAACCGTAAATACGTAAGCATTGTTGCGTAAGTCGGTCTAGTAAGCGATATAGAAACCCCGCTAATGCGGGGTTTTTTTTGCCTCGGTATTTGTGGTAGACAGGTTTTTAAAAAGGCCAGTTATCGAACTTTAATAAAACTGATATACTCTAGAGAAGAAAGTCGGTTACCCATGCAGCAATACAGGACAAGCTAAGCAAATGAAATTTGTAGATGAAGCAGATATACGCGTTGAGGCCGGAGACGGTGGCAATGGCGTCGTTGGATTTAGGCGCGAAAAATACATACCCAACGGTGGTCCTGATGGCGGTGATGGCGGTGACGGCGGCAGTGTTTTCTTAGAAGGTGACGAAAACCTTAATACGCTGATTGATTTTCAGTTTGAACGTTTTCATCGAGCAGAACGCGGTAAAAACGGCCAAGGTAGTGATTGTACTGGGCGCAAAGGCGAAGACCTTTACTTAAAAGTGCCAGTAGGTACACGGGCTACCGATAAAGACACCGGCGAAGTACTTGGTGATTTAACTAGTCATGGACAAACTCTGAAGGTTGCTCAAGGTGGTTTTCATGGTTTAGGAAATGCACGATTTAAAAGTAGTACTAACCGAGCCCCGCGTCAAAAGTCAGATGGTACACCTGGTGAAATTCGGCAACTTCGCCTAGAGTTGATGTTGTTAGCCGATGTTGGACTGCTTGGCTTACCCAATGCGGGTAAATCTACCTTTATTCGCTCTGTATCGGCCGCTAAGCCAAAAGTTGCTGACTACCCTTTTACTACCCTTGTTCCTAACTTAGGTGTGGTAAGGCTTGATTCTCAGGCTAGTTTCGTGATTGCAGACATACCAGGCCTAATTGAGGGCGCTTCTGAAGGCGCTGGTTTAGGTATTCAGTTTTTAAAGCATTTAGAACGTTGTAGAATATTATTGCATTTGGTCGATATCATGCCAGCTGATGGCAGCGATCCGGTGGAAAACGCCTTAACTATTATTAATGAACTTGAGACCTACAACCCTAAGCTGGCTGCCAAGCCGCGTTGGTTAGTCTTTAACAAAGTAGATTTGATGCTAGAAGAGGAGGCCGATGAGTTGTGTCAGCAAATCGCCGACCAAATGGGCTGGGAAGAAGACTATTACCAAATGTCGGCTTTCCATAAGCTAGGCTCAATGGAGCTATGCCAAGACATAATGCAATTTCTCATTGAGATGCCAGTTGAAGACTATAATGCTCAAGACGATGATGACCTTAGCTTTACTTGGTCGAGTTCTACCGAATCAGAGCTTGATGATCTTGATGTAGATGATGACGACGACTTTGACGACGATGATGAAGATGATGATCATCCAAATGTTGTTTATGTAAGAGAATAAGGTTTACACCTTATCATCTAAGATTGTTAACCAAGTTGTTGGGTGTTTATGAAAATTAGTATGATTGCCGCAATGGCAAATAATCGTGTGATTGGGAAAGACAATCAAATGCCTTGGCATTTACCAGCCGATTTGAAACACTTTAAATCGGTGACGTTAGGTAAACCTGTGGTGATGGGGCGTAAAACATATGAGTCCATCGGTAAAGCCTTGCCAGGCCGCAAGAATATAGTGATCAGTAGTCAACAAGACTATCTGCTGAGCGACGCCACCGTTGTTCATGATTGCGAATCTGCGCTTGAGGCTGCGGCTAAAGTAGCGCAGGAAGTGATGATCATTGGTGGCGGTACGATTTACGAGGCCTTTATGCCAAAGGCGACGCAACTTTTTTTAACCTTCATAAAGTTGGACGTAGACGGTGATACGCAATTCCCTAATTACGAAGAAACTGGCGATTGGACCGAACTAGAACGCGTGAGTAATGCACCTGACGAAAAAAATGCCTATACATACGACTTCGTCACATTACTGCGTAAATCGTAAACAGCTAATCAGCGCTTAAGGCCATAAACTTTGTTCTTTACTCTTGCTTATTGCGTGCTAACGCAAATGAGTAGGTATAACCATATATCGCACTAAACAATATCGAAGGTGCAACGGTTAACCATAAGTTGGGTGTGTTAAAAACAAGGTTAACCAGAATAACTAAGACACTCTGTATTAAAAGTGCGGGTATTGGCGAAACTAATTCGCCAGGTAAGCATGCGCCTTTGCAATTTTGTTCTGAAAAACGAATACTCGCTTCGAAGGTTTCTAGGGTTGAACATTTGTTTGTTAGGCTGGCTTTGGCATTGATACGCGGAACGATGAGTGGCAAGCAATAAACACTAGAACCAAATTTCTTAAAAAAACTTCTAAAAGCAAGGTGAAAAATAGCGTTATACCGCCACTATAAAAGCCTTGTACCATGGCTGCTTTGAATAATACATCTGGGTCATCCGTGACTAGGCTATTCGCATAATAAGCCCATGCTGCATAGCTAATAAAAGCGATAAGTGCAGATGCAAATAATCGAAAAAATACTTTTGCTGTCATATAGGCCTAATTTTGCTTGTGAGGTAACGCTTATAGTTGAGAAAAGAGTGACTCAATATTAAGACCCTCTAGACGTAATTTATCTTTCAGTCTTTTTAGTGCCTCGACTTGAATTTGTCGCACGCGTTCGCGGGTTAAACCAATTTCAGCGCCAACATCTTCGAGGGTTGATGGCTCGTAACCAAGCAAGCCAAAGCGTCTTGCTAGCACCTCGCGTTGCTTCTCGCTGAGCAGCATCAACCATTCTTTAATGTCTGTTTTCATGTTGTTGCTGTCAAATTGATGTTCAGGCGTCGCGTTGTCATCGTCGGCAATAACATCGAGCATGGCATTGTTACTATCTGACGACATTGGAGTATCTACTGAACTAATGCGCTCATTTAGTTTAAGGAGCTTTTGCACATTTTTGACCGGCTCTCCTGTTTCTGTTGCTATTTCTTCAGCAGAAGGCTCATGATCAAGTTTTTGGGCTAGCATACGGGCGGTGCGTAAATATAAATTGAGTTCTTTTAATACATGTATGGGTAAGCGGATGGTACGT
Organism: Glaciecola sp. G7-5; assembly: GCF_055808975.1. NCBI lineage: Bacteria > Pseudomonadati > Pseudomonadota > Gammaproteobacteria > Alteromonadales > Alteromonadaceae > Glaciecola > Glaciecola sp. G7-5. Next base: position 4,898,096 of record NZ_CM147892.1, on the reverse strand, counting down.
GTTTGGTTCATTAGCGCACGTTCAATAGTCTGTCTAATCCACCATGTTGCGTAGGTTGAAAATCTAAAGCCTCGTTCAGGGTCGAACTTTTCAACAGCGCGAATTAAACCTAAGTTCCCTTCTTCAATGAGATCAAGTAGTGCCATACCCCTATGATTATATCCTCGGGCTATTTTTACCACTAAACGTAAATTACTAACAATCATCTTCTCACGTGAAGACTCTTTGCCTGCAAGTGCCTCGCGCGCGTATTTCACTTCTTCGTCAGCGCTTAATAATGGGGAAAATCCAATATCATTTAAATATATTTGGGTTGCGTCTAGTTGTTTTATTTCGGGACGGTCTTTTTTGCTTGGGCTAGCACTTTCGCTGCCTTTGCTTTTAGCGTGAGTGAGAGGTGTGTGTTTTTCAGAATCTTCAGCGACGTTGCTGTCATCGCCGGCAAGGTCCTCTTCATTATTCGAATATTGACTAACCACAGCAAACAATCCTTTTTAGTTGAATTGGTGACCGTATTAGCAAATGAACCTGGTGGCGACTACACTTATTGCTTGGGTAGGTATTTGAAAGGGTCGACCGATTGCCCTTTTTTCTGATTTCGAAATGAAGCATGGTATCACTTGAGCCAGAGTTACCCATAGTTGCAATTTGCTGACCTTGCTTAACATATGTTTTTTCATCCACTAAAATCGATTTGTTGTGTGCATATGCACTCAAATAGTCGTCATTGTGTTTAATTATGACAAGATTTCCATAGCCTTTTAACGCATTGCCGGCATAAACGATTTTGCCGCTTGCCGCTGCGACAACCTTTGAGCCTAGCCTGCCTTTAATATCGAGTCCTCGTTTACTTCCATCACTTCCCACTGTCGCGATAGTGCGGCGTCCTGCTGCTGGCCAAATCCATGTAAGCACTTGAGCGGGTCTCACTGAAGACTCTACTTTAGTATTGTTTTTCTGTTGGCGATTATCAAGCTTTTTATCACGATACTCTCGCTCTTGCTTGCGGTCAATGGCTTTTTTGCTCAAATTTTGAACAACCTCTTGTTTTGCTTGTTGCGGATTTAACCGTAAAACTTGACCAATATTGATTGTGTAGGGAGGTTTTAAATTATTAATACGAGCAAGATCACGGTAGTCGTTGCCGCTATAAAAGGCTATTGCGAACAGGGTATCACCAGATTCTACGGTGTAGTTGTCGGTAGTGATTTCGGTCAGGTTTTGTGCACTGGCTACTTTAGTCGACAAGCTAAGCACGGGCGCAGGATTATGCCTGTTTGTACATGAACTAAGCAGCAGGGGAGAAATACACAACACGCACATTGCTAACAATTGGGGCAATTGAAAACGTCGATGTTGTAAGCGCTTCATGAAATTTTCCTTTTTTATAGGTGTCGCGCTTAGCGCCTCGCTAAGATTCGGGTCATACTTAAGCCTTCTATCGCAATATTAGGTAGGCGACTAAGGCCAAAACAACCACTGCCCAACCGATATATTCTATATATTGCTTTAGCTTTGCTTCCATTGGCGGTCCCCCATATTTCATGAAGGTTGCTACTAAAAAGAATCTAGCGCCGCGCCCAACAGCAGAAGCGATCAAGAAGGGGAAAAAGGCCATGGCGAGGGCACCTGCACTTATCGTAAATATTTTGTAGGGAATAGGAGAAAAACCAGCAATAAACACGACCCATACACCATATTTTGCGAACCATTGCTCTGCATGCAGTAATTTATCGCTATAACCCCATTGTTCAATAACAGGGCTAATGAAAGATTCAAAAGCAAAGTAGCCCAAAGCATAACCAATAATGCCACCAATGACCGATGCGATTGTAGTCACCCACGCAAATCGCCATGCTTTATCTGGTTGCCCTAACACCATTGGCGCTAACATTACATCTGGAGGGATAGGGAAAAAGGTACTTTCAGCACAACTTAAGCCAGCAAGGTATTTTTCAGCATGTTTATGGCGCGCCCACTTTAAACATGAGTCGTATAAAGAGGTAAACAACTTCATATAATATCTCCGGCAATTAAGGGTACAAAGTTAACAACTTCAACGACTTGTTGAGAAATGTTACCGTCTTTTTTATCTATGCAAAGTAACTGTTGCTCTTTATTACCAACGGGTATAACGAGGCGTCCGCCTTCAGCCAGTTGATTGATAAGCTGCTGCGGTAATTGGGCCGCGGCAGCAGTGACAATAATACCATCAAAGGGAGACTTGCTAGACCAACCCTCCCAGCCGTCACCATGTTTAAGTTTTACATTGTGCAAATCCAATTGGTTTAAACGGCGTTTTGCCTGAAACTGTAAAGACTTTATGCGCTCTACACTGCAGACTTGGGAAAATATGCTGGCAAGCACTGATGTTTGGTAGCCTGACCCAGTGCCAATTTCGAGTACTTTTGTTTGTGCGCTGATACCACCTAACAATAGCTCGGTCATTTTTGCAACGATGTAGGGCTGTGAGATCGTTTGTCCTTGACCGATGGGCAAGGCTGTATTTTCGTATGCTTTGTGGGTAAGCGTTGCGGGCAAAAAAGTTCTCGCGGAACTGCGGCTATGGTAGCCAATACGTGTTCGTTGACGACACCTTCTTGTTTCAGCAAATTGGCTAATTGCAGGCTTTTGCGTGATGTCATGTTTACGTCTCCAACCATGTTTTCATTGGCGCTATTTGCTTATGTACGGTCATGTCAGTAGACAACGGAGTGACTGAGCAGGCATTGTTCGCTAGAGCGTGAAAATCTGTTCCTACGCCAGCGTCAAGTTCATCACCTAATTTACCGTACCAATAAATTGTTTTTCCGAAGGGGTCTTGGCTCTTTACCATTGTTTCTGCTCGATGGCGTTTCCCGCAGCGAGTAGCGCGAATACCCGTTATTTCCTCTATTGGTAAATTTGGCACATTGATATTTAATATTTGATTTGCTTGCAGCGGATGACTGTTTATTTTTTCGATGATTTGGCAGGTAAGCAAGGCTGCCGTCTCGAAATATTCGTGGGCATTATTTTGTTTATGTGAACACAAGGACACTGCTAGCGCCGGATGGCCTAAATGGCGACCTTCTAATGCTGCTGCGACGGTCCCTGAGTAAACGGTATCATCACCTAAGTTTGGTCCATGGTTAATACCAGAGACGACCAACTCGGGTTCTTCAAACTGACCACTATTCACCCCTAGCTGAACACAATCTGACGGCGTTCCGTTTACAGAATAAAAGCCCTGCTCAGTTTGTTCGACGCGCAAGGGGTGGTGCAAAGAAAGGGCGTTACTCATACCACTACAGTTACGGTCAGGTGCAATGACTGTAACGGTGTGTACTTTACTCAAATACTGGTGCATTACTTCTATGCCTTTGGCAAATACGCCATCGTCGTTGCTGAGTAAAATGCGCATAGTTTACTACTTCCTTTGCTTTGTTTTATGTTAGCTCTGTTTGTTTAAAGCGGTTAACCCTTAAGCTTTTGCGCCTACTTTTACATATCCGATTTCGCGCAGTACTGAAGTCGCAAAACAACCTGAAGGCAAACTAAACTTTAGTGTGGCCGAATTATCGCTTATTTGCGCAGTAAAATCTTCTACAAAAAGCAAAACAGGGCGTCTTTGCGATGATAACTTTACATTGGCCAGCGCGTCGCAAACCGGTAAATGTGTTTGCGCGATATTTTGTTCAAATCGGCGCGCATCTTGTAGGCTGTCCAATTCACCTTCCCCCATAGAGGCGCGGTAATGAGTACGTCGCGCGATTCAATTCGCTGGAGGGTTTTTTGTAACTGCGCTTCATCTTGTTTTGAATGAATAAAAAAACTATTACTGCCGCTTAACGATAAAGCATCACCATCGAGTAATGTTTGATATTCCAAGCTCTGAATACGTTTGCTCACGAAATGATTGAACAACCAACTGCGCAGCGCTGAAATCGCCATAGACCGCTTATTACGATTTTTTATTTCCTCGCCATTGACGAGTTTTTCAGCTAACTGCAAGTTGCCCCCCAGTTGCACGGTACCGTCAGCTTTGATTATTTCTCCAAAACGTTGGTTGCCAAAATAATTGGGTACACCGCGTAATTTAACCGCTTCGATTCGTTCCAATAATTTACTTTTGTCTAAGGTATCAATATTCTTAATGACAATTTCAAAACGATTCGCTTTTATTGCACCGGTGCGCAGTTTGCGTTCGTTTTGTACAATCTCTATGATGCGAACGCCATCCATCTGAAACTGCGCCCAATGGGCTTTGTCGGCGCCACCATGATAAACACCAAACCATTGAGAGCTTGTCGCGTATTTGTCTTTTCGCCCAGCGTAACTAACGTTTCGAAGAGGAAGCTTGCCATATTTAGCGAGTGCCTCTGCAACAAAGGCTGTGTTTAAGCCTGTTTTCTCAATATGAATGAGGGTATGTTCACCGCTATGGCTGGGATCAAAACTGAGCGTTTCAAATACTTTAAAATCGCTTAACTCAGCTTTAATTGTACCGTTAAATAAAGGGCCTCCATGTAAATATGCCCATGGGTCAACCTGCAAATTTAACATGCTTGCACCAACACGACAGCGTGGGCTTCAATGCCTTCTTGTCTACCTACAAAACCTAGTTTTTCGGTGGTCGTGGCTTTTACACTAACTTGGTCTGCGTTTACCTCAAGAACTTGGGCGATATTCGCACGCATGTTAATAATATGCCCAGACAATTTAGGTGCTTGAGCTGCAATGGTAATGTCAGCGTTGCCAAGGACATAGCCCTTTTCTTTTATTAAGCGGTATACCGATTTGAGCAAATGCATTGAATCTGCATCTTTATATGCGTCACTAGTATCGGGAAAGTGTTTACCAATATCACCTAAAGCAAAAGTGCCAAGAAGCGCATCGCACAAGGCATGTATAGCCACATCTCCATCTGAGTGAGCGATCAAGCCTCAAAGGGTGGTCAATCTTCTCACCACAAAGTGTAATTGGGCCATTGCCACCAAACTTATGTACATCATATCCGTGTCCAACACGTATCATTTTCAAAATCCTTAGGGTCGTTGAGAGCATTTAGCTATCTATTTTGCTCCGGCTGAAGCTCGAATTTGTTCAAATAGAAAGTCGCTAAGGCCAAATCACTTGGCCGCGTTATCTTGATGTTGCTTGATTGACCTTCGACTAAGCCCACCAGTTTGCCTGTATACTCCATTGCTGAAGATTCATCGGTAATCACATGGCCTTTATCTATGGCGCTTTGTATTGCATCAATCAGTTCGTTTGCAACAAACATTTGTGGGGTTTGTGCTTGCCAAAGTGAGCTTCTATCCACCGTTGTGTTAACCGTACTTATGTGCTCATGTGGGTTGAGCGTTTCGCCATTAGCGCTTTTTATTGTATCGGCTACGGGCACCGCTAAAATTGCACCCGCTATACGGCGCTTTAACTGCGAGCTTACACAGGTATTTATGAGTTTTGAAATATCTTGTGGGCATACACAAGGGCGAGCAGCATCGTGGACCAAAACATATGAATCAGCAGTGTTGTTATTTAGTGCTTTAAGCCCAGCTAATACCGAATCAACGCGTTGTTCGCCACCTATTACTGCCGTTACTTTAGGGCTACTTGCGACATTTAAGGTTGTAAATATTGTATCATGAGGATGTAAAACAACGATGATATCGCTAATCTGAGGGTGGGCTAAAAACACATCAATAGTGTGTTCTAAAATGCTTTTTTTCCCAATGCTTAAATACTGTTTCGCTTTGCTGGCTGCCATTCTGCTGCCAATTCCTGCAGCGGGAATAATAACCGGAAATAAAGTGGGTGAGGTCAAATTGTTTACTCTTTTGGCAGAATGCGATAAAAGGTTTCACCTTCTTTTATCAAACCAAGTTCGTTACGTGCTCGCTCTTCCATCGATTCAACACCAAGCTGTAAGTCATTTATATCAGCTCTTAGCAATTGATTGCGTTGGCGTAGGTTGGCGTTTTGTTCAGTCAATGTGGTGATTTGGTTCTTCTTATGCTTAAAATCAGAGACACTATTTTTGCCAAACCAAAGCCTATATTGCAATGCTCCGAGCAATACAATTAGCAAAACTGCGATCCATTTATTTTTCATAGATGCCTCGGATTAGTACGTAAATGGCGAACCAAATAAAGAAAAGCGCCTTAGGTCCTGTAGCGTTAATGATGAATTTTTTGCAAACCCTACAGTCGGCCCGCATGCAATAATAACACATAATTCGGGTATTTTAAGTAAGTTGCACCACACTTGCCACTATCTATGAAATAAATTTCGACTTTGGTAGCATCTTGAGTAATTTACGATTATTGTACGCAAAATTAACCGGCAAAGTCCGTTCTACAACTGGTCATTTTAGCCAATACTGAGAGGTGCTACATGCTTATAAAATCAAATCTTGCAACCGATTCTGCTATACGTCAAAAAATTCGTGATTTTTACCGTATAAATGAAGCGCAAGCAGTTGAACATATCTTACCTGAAGCCGAGGTAAGTATGACGGCAAGAAGTCGAGCATGGGAGCGCGCTAGAACACTAGTCTTACGTATTCGCAAAGAACAAGAAGGGCATGGCGGTGTAGATGCCTTGTTGAACGAGTACTCTTTGTCGTCAGAAGAAGGCGTCGTGTTGATGTGCCTTGCCGAAGCGCTTTTGCGTGTGCCAGACAAAGGTACTCAAGATGAATTAATTCGAGATAAGCTAGCAAAAGGTCAATGGTCATCACATCTAGGCAACAGTGATTCTTTATTTGTAAATGCATCTGCGTGGGGGCTTATGTTTACCGGCAACATGGTAAATTATGCAAACGAACGCAACAAAGAACAATTTGGTCTTCTTAAGAAAACCTTAGGGCGTATGGGTGAACCTGTTATACGCCGTGCCATGAACATTGCTATGAAAGTAATGGGTAAGCAATTTGTTATGGGTGAAACCATACAAGATGCCGTCAAGCGAGCTCAAGAAAAAGAGAAGATTGGTTACGTTTATTCTTACGATATGTTGGGTGAAGGTGCGCGCACACTTGCTGATGCTGACCGCTATTTCAAATCTTACTCAGATGCAATTGAAGTTATCGGTAAAGCAGGGGCAGGCAAAGGCCCTAGATTGAGCCCCGGTATTTCAGTAAAGCTATCGGCCATTCACCCTCGTTACGATTATTTAAAATATGAAACCGCGGTGCCAGAACTTTGCGACCGATTAAAGCGCCTGTGCTTACAAGCCAAAAAGCACAATATCGGGCTTACGGTAGATGCAGAAGAATCTGAACGCTTAGAAATCTCACTCGATATCATAGAGCAAGTATTTAGCGACCCTGAGCTAGGTGATTGGCAGGGCTTTGGGATAGCTGTACAGGCTTATCAGAAGCGCGCTATTTTTGTGATTGAGTGGATTCGAGAAATTACTCAGCGCGTCAATAAAAAAATGATGGTGCGTTTAGTTAAAGGCGCATACTGGGATACCGAGATAAAGCATACGCAACAAGGTGGCCACGAAGACTTCCCTGTATTTACCCGCAAAGCGTCGACCGACGTTTCATACCATGCATGCGCAAACCGTTTGTTGGCCTACCGAGATACTATTTATCCGCAGTTTGCTACCCACAACGCCTATACAGCGTCGGTTATTATTGAGCTTGCTGGTAACGATAAAGAAGGTTTCGAATTTCAGTGCTTACATGGCATGGGCGACACCTTATACCTACAGATTGTGAAAGATGAGGGTATTCAGTGCCGCGTGTATGCGCCGGTAGGTTATCACGAAGATTTACTCGCCTACTTGGTGCGCCGTTTACTTGAAAACGGTGCGAATTCATCTTTTGTAAACGCCATTGTAGATGAAAGCAAAGAAGTTGAAGAATTACTAACCGATCCAGTCGAGCACACACAAAGATTAGCAAAGCGCGTGAATACGCAAATTACGATGCCACTGAATATGTTTGGTGAGAGCCGAGCAAATTCGAAAGGATTTGACGTTTATGATGTCAATAAGTTAAGTGATTTGTCGGCAAGTATAAAAAAATGGTTTGCCTTGCATAATGCTAAACTAGCAAACGTAGCTGCGGATGCCCAGCATGACCATATTGTGCGCAATCCAGCTAATTTGTCCGAGATTGTCGGATATCATCGTTTCGATACGCCAGAACAAATGCTTGAAAAGCTTGATATCGCCGATAAGGCCTTTCATTCATGGTCAAACGTGCCGGTGGCTAAGCGAGCTGAAATTCTGATGCGCGGCGCTGACATTCTAGAGCGCCATATGGATGAACTGATTGGTTTATGTATCAAAGAAGCCGGCAAAATTACCGAAGACAGTGTTGATGAAGTCAGGGAAGCAGTTGATTTTGCGCGTTACTATGCAGTAGAGGCGCAAAAGGTTGACCCTGACAATCGCCTTGCACCACGAGGCGTTATATTATGTATAAGTCCATGGAATTTCCCCTTAGCAATCTTTTTAGGGCAAGTACTTGCTGCACTAGCGACCGGAAATACGGTAGTTGCAAAGCCGGCTGAACAAACTAGCTTAATAGCGATTAGAGCGATAGAGTTAATGCATGCCGTAGGTTTGCCTGAAGACGCTTTACAATTGATCATCGCCAAAGGCCCAGATGTAGGTTCTACTTTACTACCTGATGAACGTATTCAAGGGGTCATCTTTACAGGGTCTACTCAAACCGGAACGTTGATTTCAAGAACCTTGGCAGAGCGTTCGAGTACGCAAGTTCCCCTTATTGCCGAGACAGGTGGCCAAAACTGCATGATCGTTGACTCTAGCGCCTTGCCTGAGCAAGTTGTTGATGACGTAATTATGTCGGGTTTTCGAAGTGCTGGACAGCGTTGTTCTGCGCTACGTGTGTTATTTATTCAAGAAGATATTGCTGATGGCATTATTAAAATGATCATAGGGGCAATGAAAGAGCTTAGCACCGGTGACCCTCAATGGTTGTCAACGGATCTGGGGCCAGTAATCGATGAAAAAGCGTTAAAGACCTTAACGGAGCATGAAGCTTTCATGCAAGATAAAGGAAAGCTACTTTATAAATGTGAATTAAACAAAGACCTAAATGGTACCTTCTTCGCGCCCCGTTTGTTTGAAATTAGTGATTTAAGTGTGTTGCAAAAAGAAGTGTTTGGTCCATGTGTGCACGTTGTTCGATTTAAAGGAAAAGAGCTCAATCGTGTTATGGAGCAGATTAATGGCACAGGTTACGGACTTACAATGGGTATTCACACACGTATTGAAGAACGCGCCTATGAGCTGGCCAAAATGTCCAGAGCCGGCAACGTTTACATTAACCGCAATATGATTGGTGCTATTGTAGGGGTTCAACCTTTTGGCGGACGTGGACTATCGGGTACTGGTCCAAAAGCAGGCGGGCCCAATTACTTACCACGTCTACTAATGGAAAAGGTCACTCCGGACTTGGCTGAGCTTAATGACGATTTCGCTGCCGATGAAGCGTTGGTTAGTGATGATAAGTCAAGCCAAGAAGTGGCCGAGATCGTTGGCAAGGCAAGTGAAGTTGTGCAGCAGTGGCGCTTAACTACTTTGACCTCGAGATTATCAGCGGTTCGTCAGTTGCTTGCTAAAATAGCCACCGTCGATATTGTTGAAGAATTAGCTGACGATTTAAACAGCACCTTGGCGAGTGCGCGTTCACAATTGATTTCGATCGAAAAGCGCTTGAAGAAACCTCAAGTATTGCCGGGTCCAACAGGTGAAAGTAATACTTTGCATTTAGAGCCTAGAGGCATTTTGGTTACTTTTGCCGATAAAGAAGTCGCTTTTGAGTATTGGACCTTATCTATTGTCACAGCCCTTGCGACAGGTAATTTAGTGGTGGCGGTTGTGTCAGACTTATTTTACGAAGAGGCGCTTAAGTTTGTAGAGAAGTTTGAAAGTAGTGGCGTTAGCAAAGGCATCTTCCAAGTTGCCCGCTTGAAACACCTAGAAGCGCTATTAGAGCACCCCGATATTGCAGGTATGGTGGTTGATAGTAGTACGTCAAGAACCGCTAGTTTTGTGCAAAAAATGGCGTCGAGAGAGGGGGCTATTTTGCCTGTTATTACCGCTGAACATAACGACAACATGATTGGCAGATTGCTCACTGAGAAAACAATTAGTATTGATACTACGGCATCTGGCGGAAATACATCCTTGATGACAATGACTGAAGATGATGAATAGCCTCTTATAAAAAGAGGCTTGAGCCTACATCAGACGATCGTTGGCACTTCTCTTGTTTCTGCGACCAAGGATACCTAAAACGTATCCTAAAAGAAGCGCACTGACGCCTAAGATGGCACCGCGAGTGAACCACTGCATATTGTTCGCTCGTTCGCGTCGTTCAAGTTGTTCGTTGAAGCGTGCAATATCTTCTAATTGCTGCGTGATTTGGCGGTTTAATTTTGCTTTTTGCGCATCAAAGGCGTTGACGTTTTTCGTCAGCGCGACTATTTCTTTTTGCATGCTTGCGACGACATCTTCTTTTTCACTGAGTTGACGCTCAAGATCTTTTACATCCGCTCGAATTGACTGAGTGCGACTAACAAATTTAATTTCAATCCAACCAGTACGTTGGCGATGGTCTATAATTTCTGCGTAACCTGCCTCGTGGTCGACTTGCAATAGCTGGATTTGTGTTCCAGCAGTCACCGAGCCAAGTAAACGGTAATCCTGTCCTGGCCCTGCACGCAAATAGGTAAAAAGGTCATCAGAAATCCATCTGAACTCACCGTTTTCATCAGAGGGCTCTTGAGTGCTAGTGTTTGTGGGTGTTTGTTCTTGCGCTACGGTGTTAGTGCTTAGGCCTATTAACACAATGAAAACGCAAGAAACGATGGCAAATGATTTGCTGAATAAGTGCATGGAAGCGTTGTTATTCCCGTAGGTAAGTTTTGTTAATGCTAAACGCATGTAATTTAAATAACAAGCGTTTGAATGTGTTATGATTTTCCTTATTTGTTATCGCCTATTACGCCCAAATCAATAGTAAAATTATGGAAATAGAATTAAAACTTGTATCTAACCAAGATGCTTTGTCACTTTTTGAAGCGAAAGTGCTTGGGCAGTTAGCTAAGAAAAATATCAATATAGAACATCACAAAGCACATTTGTACAACGAATACTTTGATACTCCTGACGAATTTTTTGGCAAGCGTAAAATGGGGTTGAGGGTGCGCGCGCGCAATCACGAGTATGAGCAAACGGTCAAAACTAAAGGGCAGGTTGAAGGGGGCTTGCATCAACGCCCAGAATATAACGTAAAGTTAGATTCACCCGAACCCGATCTCATCAAAATTTGATGCCCAAATATGGGGTGAGAGTTTTGATATAAAAAAGGTGAACGATGAATTAATCGGTTTGTTTTCAACACATTTTGAACGTAGTACCTTTGTATTAAGCACTGACGACTATACTTTAGAACTTGTGTTTGATTTAGGAGAGGTGAAACGGGAGCAAGACAGTATTCCCATTTGCGAAATAGAGTTAGAACTGGTGCATGGCGATGCCACCGCTTTATTTGATATTGCGCAAGAATTGGTTTTACATTTGCCTTGTAGGCTAAGCAATGTCACTAAAGCAGCGCGTGGTTATCAATTACTGCATGGGCGCGCTCCTGAAATCATACCGCTACCAAGCTTTTTGCCTTTATCAGACTCTGATACAACCGAAGCGGCCTTTTGTAAGACAATTCAAATTGCCCTAAATCATTGGCAGCACCATCAGCAAGTGTATGCGCTTAACAGTAATCGAAAAGCCCTGAATGAAATACGTGAGAGCGTGCTTTTGTTGCTACAAGGCGTTGCCTTATACCTGCCAGTCTTGCAATGCAAAGAGCTACTTAATTTACATAAGCAATTGTTAAAGCTAGTGCAAAGCTGGGCTTGGCAAGAACAATTGGAAAGTATCCATCAACTGCGCTCTAAAAAAGGTCCTTTTAGTCGGCGAATCCCCCGTAATCAGAACCTAATGAATTATTTGATGGGCCGCAGAGAGGGCTTGTTAAATGCGCACAAACCGAACGAACTTAATATGTCGAGTTTAAGCACCAGTGTGCAGTTGGCTGCGTCGAGGGTATTACTCGATAAACCTTGGCGCTCACAAAACTCCGGCGCTGATATTCAAGTGAAAAAACATGCAAATGGTTGGCTTTCACAATCGTGGCAGACGGTACAGCAATCTCTACCCAGAAACGCCAGTATGGATGACAAACAATATTTGGCGGTAGAAGTATTGTTGCGTCAATCATTGATTAATGGATTTTTACTTGCTGACTTGTTTGTTGATAGCCGAGGCCAATTTAGAGCGCCTTGGTTAGATTTAGCTACAGGCATAAAAGAACTTAAATGCCTTAAACTATTACACGATGCTATTGACGATTTGGATATTGAAGATAAATCAGACTTTTCAAACTGGATTGAAGATAAAACGCACAGTATTATTCATGTTATGGAGCAAACACGTGAATACGCAATGGACGCCGAACCATACTGGTAATTGAAGCGATTTTTAGTTTAATCGCTTTTTTAGATTAAGCGTATCGATTCTTTTCATTTTATTCTAGACAAAAACATCTATATCTTTAGCATCAACGTAAGGAAATACAGTTTGAGAAGAAAGTTTCAGACCTTATTTCTTAACCCATAAAAAATGTTGTTCAATTTAACTAAAAAGGAAACTATCAATGTCAATGATTAACCAAATGATCCCAGATTTTTCAGTAGAAGCTTTTCACAATGGTGAGTTTAAAACAATCACCAGCGAAGACGTAAAAGGTAAATGGTCAATATTTTTATTCTACCCTGCGGATTTCACATTTGTATGTCCTACAGAGTTAGAAGACATGGCGAAAATTCATGGTGAACTAAATGAGCTAGGTGTTGAAGTATACGGCGTATCTACAGATTCTCATTTCGTACATAAAGCATGGCATGACACTTCTGAAGCAATTGGTAAAGTAACTTACCCACTTCTTTCAGATAACGTGTTTGCATTATCTCGCGGTTTTGACGTACTAATTGAAGAAGAAGGCCGTGCGCTTCGTGGTACTTTCCTAGCTAACCCAGAAGGTATTGTAAAAGTTGCTGAAATTCATGACTTGGGCATAGGCCGTAGTGCTAAAGATATGCTTCGTAAAGTAAAGGCAGCGCAATATGTTGCTAACAACGATGGCGAAGTATGTCCAGCGGCTTGGGAACAAGGTCAAGCTACCTTAACGCCTAGCCTTGACTTAGTAGGTAAAATCTAAGCTTATCATCAGATGAGATTAGCGGTTCGCAGGCTTGCCTGCGAACCACATCCTAAGGATGACTAGGAAGTAAACGATTATTGTTGTTAGACCGCCAGTACACAAATGGCGCTAAATAATAAAGCTGTACGACAACAATCTTTTACTTTCCCTATATTACTTTTGAATCAGTATTCTATTTGGCGTTTTTAGCTGAAGGGCTAATAGTAATCAAAATTCATTATAGTGACGATGTTTAACCGATTTTAAAAAGCGTTATGTATTCAAAATAAGATAGCGCTTGAGTATCACAGGAGTAATGCAAATGTTAACACAAGATATTTTGACAGCCCTTAAAGGCTATATGGCAGACCTACAAAAGGACATCACTTTTGTTGTACAAACAGGCGAGCACGAAAAACGCAGCGAACTGATGGAGATGCTGTCTCAGTTGGCAAGCACGTCTGATAAAATTTCTGTACAAGAAGCAGATCGTAGTGAGCAACTACGAAGCCCAGTCAGCTTTTTGGTTCAAGCAAATGGCGCTGACACTGGCATTATGTTTTCAGGCGTCCCGGGTGGTCATGAATTTAACTCGCTTATTTTAGCCATTTTGCAAGCGGGCGGAAGTAAATTAAAGCTCGACGAAAGCATCCAGAACATGGTGAAAAAGGTTAAAGATAAACTGAAGTTTCAGGTCTATGTGAGCTTGAGCTGCCATGCTTGTCCTGATGTTGTGCAAGCGATGAACCAGTTTGCTTTATTGAATCCAAACATTGAAACCGAGATGATAGACGGTGGCGTGTATCCAGAATTGGTTGAACAAAATAATATTCAAGGCGTCCCTACAGTGTTTATGAATGGCGAAGTTTTCGCCAGTGGCAAAGTAGAAATAGCCGGTATCATAGAAAAGCTTAGTGCGGCCCAACCAGAGATTCTCTTGGCCGCAGATGAACCTGCCCAAGAGATGCCACTTCAAGATGTGACCGTTATTGGTGGCGGACCAGCAGGGATATCTGCAGCTATCTACTCTGCTAGGAAGGGTTTGAAAGTGACTATTGTAGCGGACCGTTTTGGTGGTCAAGTTAAAGACACCATGGGTATAGAGAACCTTATATCTGTGAAATACACGACAGGACCAGAGCTTACAGGGTCCTTGGTAAGTCATTTAGATGAGCATGAGGTGACTAAGAAAGAACATATTCGCGTAGAAAAAATTGAGAAAGGACCGATTAAAACCATCACTTTGAGTAATGGAGAAGTGTTCAAAACGCGCAGTATTATTATTGCTACAGGTGCCAACTGGCGTGAACTTGGTGTTCCAGGCGAGAAAGAGAATATTGGTAATGGTGTTGCTTACTGCCCGCATTGCGATGGTCCTTTTTACAAGGGCAAAGACGTCGCGGTAATTGGCGGTGGTAACTCGGGTGTTGAAGCCGCACTAGATTTGGCCGGAATTGTAAAATCAGTAACGGTATATGAATTTTTACCAGAATTGAAAGCTGACCAAGTTTTAGTTGACCAACTGTATAAACGAGACAATATTTCGGTAGTCAAAAACGCAGCGACCAAGCAAGTTATCGCAGAAAACGGCAAAGTAACTGCCATTGAATATATCGACCGTGCAACGGACGAAGTTCATCAGCAAACGCTGCAAGGAATCTTCGTACAGATTGGATTGGTACCAAATTCAAGCGTGGTAAAAGGTGTGGTAGATTTGACTAAATACGGTGAAGTCATCATCAATGAAAAAGGCGCGACCAGTGAAGAAGGCATTTTTGCTTGTGGTGATGTTACTACCGTACCGTACAAGCAGATTGTGGTTGCTATGGGCGAAGGGTCGAAAGCATCATTAGCGGCATTTGATTATTTATTGATGAATCCGGCGCCAGCACAAAGTGAAGAGAAGGAAGAACAAGCCGCTTAATACAAATGTAAAACGGCGTTAAAACCCGTGTTAACAAGCTCCTCTAATTAAATTAGACGGAGCTTGTTTTGTTTATAGGGCCTAATACCGCGTGTACTTAAGCACCGCGTATACTTAAGCACCGCCTTGTACTTGGTCTAAATAATCTTCATAGCCTTCATTGACCATTTCCTCTTTGGGAATAAAGCGCAAGGACGCTGAATTAATGCAATAGCGAAGTCCACCTTCTTCTTGAGGCCCGTCGGGGAAGACATGGCCTAAATGACTATCACCATGCGCTGAACGCACTTCTGTTCGAGTCATGCCTAGGGATGTATCGGAGATTTCCTTAACATTTAGCGGCTCGATTGCTTTGGTAAAACTAGGCCAGCCGCAACCTGATTCATATTTGGCAGACGAAGCAAATAATGGTTCTCCTGAAACGATATCGACGTATATTCCGGCTTGAAAATTATTCAAGTGCTCACCAGTGCCAGGGCGTTCGGTGCCATTTTCTTGTGTGACCCTATATTGTTCAGGTGTAAGTGCATCAATTACGTTTGAAGATTTTTTATATTTGGTCATATTGACTCCTTATTTTAGAGTGTTCCACCGCGATTCATATCTGACCCATGATTTAAGGTTTAAATTACCAGGGGATGTAAAGCATTACAGTTAACTTGGCCGAAAAGATCGTTTACACAGCCATATTTGAAGCCTTGCATCAAGGGTCTAGCTTACTTCGAGTGATTAATTTGTTTGCTCTTTAGATGCTTTGCTACCGACAGACCCAACAGGCAACTAAGCATGCCTATGATATTGGTATAAAGGGTGATTTTTACAAACCCCAAGGCGAAATTTTCGCTCATGCTTGCGCCTAAGGCGATAGGCATCCATAAATCCCAAGTAGATACGAAAAAATAGACCGCACTGGCAATCAAGCCCGCCCACAAGCTACAAAATTTAATAAAGTATTCACGTTTTCTAAATAGGATCCAGCAAAAAAAGACACTGGCGTAGTTAAAAGCGTTTCCGGCAAGCATGTATAAACGGTCCACAACGCTACTGGCTTTCATAAAGGCGAGCGCTTCCTCAATATTCGCCTCACCTGAATAGTAGTATGTGGCTGCCCTAACGAGGTCTGTATTTGAGGATAGAACCACTATAGTAATGATGTAATAAAAAAGTGTGTGCAATGATAAGCCTCTTTTTCTTTCTAACAATCATAAAACAAATTAGGGTCTAAAGCATTCCAAAGGCTAAAAAATTTGTTATTGTAATTGCCCGATGTTTAACATGTGTCATAGACTCGCTGAACTGTATATGAAGCTCGCTATATTGTACAAACGGCTTAGTCACAATGACTCTAAAATAAGAACAAGCAATGGCTAAAGGTACGCATCAATATCAAGACGATCCTCGTAATCAAACAATATTAATAAATATTAACGGTGAATTATTCCCCAGAAGTGAAGCCAAGATATCAGTTTTTGATAGTGGCTTCATACTAGGTGATGGCGTTTGGGAGGGGATACGTTTGCATAAAGGCCATTTAGCCTTTATCGACATGCACATGCGCCGTTTGTATGATGGTGCAAAAGCGCTTGATATGGATATTGGAATAAGGCCTCAAGAACTTGTTCAGCGGATTTACGCAACCTGTAAAGCAAATGAGATGACCGATGGCGTGCATATACGCTTAATGGTCACTCGAGGCGAAAAAGCGACGCCCTATCAAGACCCAAGGGTAACTATTTCACCGGCGACGATAGTTATTATTGCCGAGCACAAAAGAGCACTTGGTTTAGCACAAGGTGAAGGCGTCAGCTTATTTACATCTCATGTACGGCGTGGCTACCCTGACGTGCAGGATCCTAAATTAAATACGCATTCAAAACTCAATTGTATTTTTGCTTGTATCCAGGCAGCGAAGGCCCATGCCGATGAGGCGCTTATGCTTGACCCGCATGGGTTTGTGGCGACCTGTAATTCGACCCATTTTTTCATAGTTAGGGGCGACGAGGTTTGGACCTCAAGCGGCGATTTTTGTTTAGACGGGATCACCCGTAGAAATGTAATTGATGTATGCAAAAATAACAAAATACCGGTGTTTGAAAAAAACTTTTCGCTTGCTGATGTGTATGGCGCTGATGAAGCTTTCATCACAGGTACTTTTGCTGGACTTACACCCGTTTCACAGGTAGATGGACGAAAAATCGGCGAAGGCGAGCATACAATGACCAAATACTTAGAAAGCTTGTATGTGAAGCTAATTGAACAAGATCATCAAAAACACAGCGCCTAGCTTATAAAATATGAGCTACTTAAATCAAAGCAGGAGCTTTTAATGACAACACGAATTGCGATGTGGTCGGGTCCACGCAATATATCGACGGCAATGATGCGTAGCTGGGGGAATCGTGCTGACTGCTCGGTGATTGATGAACCTTTTTATGCTTATTACTTGCGCAATACACAAAGCCCTCACCCTATGTTTGATGAAATACTTGCCAGCCAAGCAAATGATTTTGCGACTGTTGCTAAGCATTTAACAACGGGAGATTGCAATACAGCCTTACAGTATCAAAAGCATATGACTCACCACATGTTAGCGGGCTGTGACTTGGCTTGGACGACATCACTTCAGCACTGTTTTTTGATTCGAGATCCCGCCTATGTCGTGAATTCTTATACTAATAGCCGCGGCATATGCACAGCCGACGATATAGGCATAAAACGCCAATACGAACTTTTTGCTCAAATTGGAACATTAACAGGTCAGCAAATGCCTGTGATTGATTCGGCTTCTGTGTTGGCAAATCCCGAACACCTTTTACGCTCATTGTGCGAGTCACTCCAAATTAGCTTTGATAAAGACATGCTGAAGTGGCCACAAGGTAGACGCAGTAGTGATGGTGTATGGGCAAAACATTGGTATCACAGTGTTAAGGCATCTACAGGGTTTGGATCACCTCGCCAAGCTAGTTTTAGCTTAACAAAAAGTCAGCTAGAGGTGGTTGAAGAAGTTATGCCTTTCTATGAAAAATTAAAAGTCCATTGCATCACGTAGGTTTAAGGCTTCTAGAAAATAATAAGTGTGGCTTGTGAACGCGAGGTGCAATTGCAGGATTTTATTCGGCAGATGCTTTTATTTTGTAAAAGTGCTAATTTATCGGCCTAAATAGAATGATAAAAACACAAGCAGAGACCTATGAAACTTCCTATCAGCGTATTCATTGTCACTAAAAACGAAGAAGAGCACATTCATAAAACGCTGAGCAGTGTAAAGAACATGGATGAGGTCATTATTGTTGACTCAGGTAGTAGCGATAAAACTTTAGAGATAGCCCAAGCGCACGGTGCGATTATACATTCTCGTCAATGGCCCGGTTATGCAAAGCAAAAGCAATATGCGATGAGCCTGTGCAAAAATGAGTGGGTGCTTAATCTTGACGGCGATGAAGCAATTACGCCAGAGCTTGTAGAGGCATTTAGAACGATTATTGAAAATGACAGTGCCGATAGCGTAAGGTTTTGGCGAAATGATATTTTCATTGGTAAAGCACTCTCTCCCTTAAGTAAGAAAGCCAATAATCATCGATTATATAAACGTTCAAAATCAGTTTTTGATGATTCAAGACTTGCGCACGAAAGCGCCACCGTAGATGGCAAGGAAATATTTGTCGACTTGGCTTTTGACCACTTTGGCTATAACTCGATTGAAGCGATCACGGCTAAAAATAACCAATACTCAGGTCTCAAATCCCAAGAAAAGTTCAATAAAGGTAAATCCTACTCAAGCTTAAAATTATTTTCGATATTTATGTTAACCTTCATTAAAGAATACCTTTTTCAGCGCAAAATATTTTCTGGAAAGCGTGGCTTTATTCTTTCGGTCATGGCAGCCTATTATTCCTTTCTGAAAGAGGCTAAGTTGTATGAATTATATGAGAATCGCTAACTATGTATGACCGGTATGCTAACGTTACCGTAAATCAACACCACTAAAAAGAGAACGCAGATGGATTTTGGTCAAACCAAAGAACAAAAAAGCCTAGGTTTAAAGGCTAAGGAGTTTGCGCTAAAAGAACTTGGTAAAGAGCTCAGTGAAAGAGACAAAAACGGCGCGCTACATAAAAGTGATTGGATTTGTGATTGGAAAAAGAGTGCTGACTACGGCATTTTGAAGCTCAATGTACCGACACAATATGGTGGGCGTGAACTGGATACCGTAAGCGCCATCGTAGTAATGGAAGCGCTTGGTTATGGCTGTTCTGATCATGGCTTAACGTTGGGGCTAAATGGCCAACTTTGGGCGGTGCAAGAGCCAATCATTAGCTTTGGAACTGAGCAGCAAAAAGCCAATTATTTGCCGAAATTAGCCAGTGGCGAAATGATTGGTTCACATGCCATGACAGAACCAGACAACGGCTCAGATGCCTTTAGTATGAGCACAAGAGCTGAAAAGTGCGCGAGCGGCTATATCTTGAATGGCCATAAGAGTTTTATAGGCCTAGGCCCAGCGTGTGATATGGCTCTTGTATTTGCGGTGACCAATCCTGACGCAGGTCAGTGGGGAATATCTGCTTTTTTGGTTGATGCAAATACACCTGGCTTTGCTCGGTCACAAGCAAAACAAAAGATGGGTTTAAGAACAACCCCTATGGGCGATTTGATTTTTGAGAATTGCCACTTAGATGAGTCATGTTTGTTGGGTTCAGAAGGTGCCGGCGTAAGCATTTTTCATAGCACGATGCTCTGGGAGCGCAGTTTTATACTTGCTAGCCATGTTGGTTCTATGCAACGTCAACTCGAGGAATGTATAAAATACGCAAAAGAAAGAAAAGCCTTTGGTAAGGCTATTGGAAACTTTCAATCAGTTTCAAACAGGATTGCAGATATGCGCCTGCGTTTAGACACTTCACAATTATTAATGTATCGCTGTGCCCAATTGATTGATATTGGCAAATGCACCGCACTTGAAGCTTCTATGGCAAACCTTCATATTTCTGAAGCTTTTGTTGAGTCTAGCCTCGATGCAATTCGAATTTTTGGTGGAAAAGGCTACTTGTCTGAAGAGGGTGTCGAAAGAGACTTAAGAGATGCAATCGGGGGAGTTATATACTCAGGCACATCAGATATTCAACGCCAAGTAATCGCCAGGCTGATGGGCGTCTAAAAAAATATTAATATGTGTATTTACGAATTGTCGGTGGGCAGAAAGTATGTATTCTACTTACATGCAAACAAAGCGCGGCCATATAAGGCTTCGGGTAATCTAACTTTTTGACATAGTACTCGCCAGTTTCGCTTAATGGTGGCCGGGTGGTTGTTTGCTGCCATGTGTTATTCCTGAGTGGCGAAATATCAAAAGTATCTAAACCTATAAACATTCCTTGTCCGTTTGCCTTAAGCACAGCTTCCTTCTTAGTCCAAATCTGAAAAAAAGTATTTGTTTTTGTTTGTAGGTCTTTTATTTGTGAAAAGTGGCTTTGTTCTTGTGTAGAAAAAACGCGACGCTATATCATTCATATCATTCATATCATTCATCACTTTTACTCCTTCAATATCGATACCAATAGGGCCTACATTTGTAATGGCTAAACAAGCCATGTTTTTCGTATGACTTAGATTAAAATACAAGTGCGGATGTAGGTTTTTATCGAGATAAGGCTTCCCTTTATCGCTTGTTAATAAGCCTATTTCTGAAGGTGAAGTATCTGTGTATTTAGATAAAACATCTCTCATGGCATCTCGGACATAAGCCCACCACAAACCATGCTTGGTAAACTTAAAACGCAATGCTCTTTGTGTTTCAGTATCTGATAAGTATCGCGCGAATGGGTAACTCTTATCACTACTACGGGGCTCTGCTATTTGCCAGACATGGATATCATTTTTTGTTAAAAACATCGATTTTTCTGCCATTAAGTATAAATAAACACCGCGTAATTTTTGTGCGTCATTGTAATTGTGATGAACAAATTGACTTTAGTTGTTGCGCGAGCAACAGCACATTTTCAGGCGACATCGCGTCTCCAGTGTCTTTGCCTTTTATGTAAGTCACATCACAATCTTGAAGATATTCAAACCATTTTTGACGAGTATCTTCAGCACTGGTTATATCTCTGTCTTGGGTGAATAAGAGGATGCTTCTACCTGAGTATGATTTAGGCCTGTAGTTCAACATGGCTTGCGTGTTGGCTTCTGTAACTCGTTGCTGATTGAATTCGCTAGCGCTACTGGTCATCAGGTTTCTGGATTTCGTAATATTAATTAATAGCGTGCTTTTATCTTTAAACCAGTGCAATAGTTCCTTACCTTGCAGTTGTTTTAATTCATTGAAGTAAAGTTTAAGGCGACCGACCACAAATTTTAGTTTTGCATTTAACAAAGCATTTTTGGTATTAAGAGAAGGCTGCTCTTCGTGACTAGTCGGGTCCATCATTATTAATAAAGGTACTTTCTTACCTGCTGCGGTTAATTGCTGCGCCATTTCATATGCAACTAAGGCGCCCCAGCAAATACCAATTATTACAAACGGCTGATTCATACTAGGAAAAGAAAGTAGATTATGTGCAGCAATGTCTTTTATATTAGTAAGGGGTTCACGATTGCCATCGAGCCCAATAGATTGAAAGCCAATAAGAGGATGGTCATTACCAAGCCCTCTCGCTAAGCTTTTTAGACCTAAAACGTTCCCACCAATACCGGGCACGATATAAAAAGGAGCTTTGTTACCGCTGGCTTGGAGTGTAATCATTGTGTCCAATTTGCCAATTTCTATGTCGAAAACTGTCATAAACTTAGCGATGGTTCCCGCAGTTAATAAAATACTGAGCGGTAGGACTTTCCCCATTTTCTTTTCAATTTGAATTAATAGTATTGATGCTTGTAACGAACTACCTCCTAAGTCAAAAAAATTGTCGTCAAGCCCAACATAGCGCAAGCCTAATACTGATTGCCAAATGCAGCGCATTTTTTCTGTTTGTGACAACGAAGGGTCATATTCTGGTATGTTGAAGATTTCGTTTTCACTTGTTTGTGACTTGGTGCTTTCGGACCCTGTCAAAAATTGTCCTATGTTTGCGTGAGTTTGTTCACATAGCTTGTTGAGAGTATCGAGTAGTGCGTTAATGAATCTTTCAGCGTCTGCTCCTGCAATTTTTGCACTGTCAAAGGCTATCATTAGTCGATGTTGTTTATCTTCTTTGTTTACCGCTAATAACATGGGGGCTGTGGTTTCAACTTTGTTATCGAGTTGTGTTAGGTGTAAATCTCCGAAGTGAAATTCTGACTTAGTAGCTGAGCCCCAAAGCAGTAACAAGTCATAAAGAGGTGAACTAGGTGGGACCTCGGAATATTGTTGTATTTGTATTGGTGACACATACTCAAACGAACTGCGACGTAATTGATTATTTTGAAAATTCTTAAGGAAGCTTTCCATTGCCATTTGTGCATCAAAACGCACTCTAACTGGCACATTATTGATAAAGCTACCAATCGCACTTTCTATCCCCATCAATTCTGGTGGCCTACCCGAGACGGTTATCCCAAAAACAATATCTCGAAGACCACAATAGTTTGCTAGGGTAATCGCGAGCGCGCTTTGAAAAAGAATGGCTTCACTGACCTTGAAATTCTTTGCTGTTAACGCTAAATGTTTAGCAAGTGCAGTAGTAACTACTTTCTCTATATTCTCATAAGTATGGTTTTCGTTTTTTTGACCTTTTCCTGTGTGCTTTCCTTTGGAGATTAATGATGGATATGAAAAGTGACTAAGTTCTTTTTCCCAGAAATCTTTTGCGGCTTCAGTATTCTGCTTCGCAAACCACTCTATGTAGGGCTTAAATGAACTGGGTTTAATTGCTAGTGCGCCGCTAGTGTCTGAGTATAGGGCATCTAATTCTTCAAATAATTGATTGTGGCTCCAGCCGTCCATGATGATATGGTGGCGAGTTAACCAAAATTGGTAGTGATTTGTTGACAGTTTAAATAAATGAAAACGCAGTAATGGAGCTTTCGTCAAAGTAAATTGATATTGTTCTTCCGCATTTTGCTTGGTTTCTAAATACGCTAATTGCTCCTCACTAGGGTATTCAGATAAGTTGCTACTATTAAATTGAAGTTTAGCAACTTGACGCACGACTTGCATGGGCTGTTTTATTTTTTCCCAAACAAAGCAAGTCCGCAAAGAGTCGTGTCTTGCAAGAAGCTGTTCTAGTGCTGCTTGAAGTTTATTTTCGTTTACAGGCCCTATGATTGAATATCTAAAAACGTTTACCAAAGAAGAACTATGATTACCCGATAGACTTTTTATCAACATTAAATGCTGCATTTGAGATAAAGGAAGTACATCTTTTACATTTTTCATCGTTACTCGTTTTAGCAGTTTTGTTTGTGTTTTGGTTTTTGTTATCGCTGTAAATGTGTTTACTATGTGAAGAACAATAAAGTACACAAATAAAATCAATTACTTGGATTTTAGCCATATTGATACTTACTGTAACTTGAATATGCATCGACAATCTATAATAAATTCTTGCTCTTGTAAAAAAACAAATATCAACATTTGTTATGTGTTTTCAGAAATTAAATGGGTGTTTGTATGTTGTAGTATAGGTGTGCTAACTTGGGAAAAAAATGCGGTTTGCGATCAGTATTAAAGGAGTTGTGAAGTGGTGTTTGTCGAAAATAATAAGTTGGTGTCAGTTGTGAAATTCGGTCTTATAGCCTTATTTATTATGCTTAGTCAAAATGTGTTAGCCCACGGTTTAGGACAAAGTTACGTTTTTTTCAGCTTTGATGATAGTAAAGTGTCTGGTCGCTACGAAATTACCATCGCAGATTTAAACGATGCATTGTCACTTCAATTGCCAACAGATAAAACTACGACTATCGAAGATGTACAACCCCATTTTGAGGCTATTCGACAGTACTACCTCAGCAACACTTCTATCGATATTGGCAATGGCCCTGAATTTGACAAATTCTCTCTTTCTACATTCGAACCTGCACAATTCCTAGTACTGCCATTTGAATTTACGGGTTTACCAGAACTTCCCCCAAAAATAGAAATTAGATACGAAATTTTGTTTGATATAAATACTGAACACCGCGGATTTGCGGTTGTAGAACACGATTGGCGAAGTGGGACTTTTGGCGATGAAACAAATATTGCATTGGTTTTCTCGCCTAGCGAAAGGATTAAAACACTCGATCTCAGCGAATCTACTGTGTTTACTGGTTTCATTGAAATGCTCAAACTTGGCGTGCACCATATATGGGAAGGTATCGACCATGTATTATTTTTACTCGCGTTATTGTTACCAGCAGTTGTTTATCGAGAACAAAAGCAATGGCTCGCTCGCGAAAATTTTAAAGAATCATTAATTTATGTTGTTAAAATAGTTACGGTATTTACCCTCGCTCATACTATTACCTTAAGTGCCGCAACGTTAAATGTTGTTTCACTTCCTTCGCGCTTGGTCGAGTCAATTATAGCCATATCTATCGCCTTTGCAGCGCTCGATATACTTTTTCCATTATTTAGGAATAAAATTTGGATAACTATTTTTATATTTGGTCTGTTCCACGGCTTTGGTTTTGCCAGTGTCATGCAAGACTATACAGTGCCTAATTCATATATCACTTATGCCTTGCTTGGGTTTAATATTGGTGTTGAGCTAGGGCAATTGGCTATTATTTTAGTTGTGTTTCCTTTGCTTTACTTGCTCAGGGGGACTGTATTCTATAAACAATACGTCTTGAAAATTGGCGCGGTATTACTGATTATAGTTTCTATGTATTGGTTTATCGAACGAGGTTTCCTTATTGATTTACCTGCAGGCGAATATTTGAATTGGGTTTTAGATTTATTTGGGTTGTCGTTCTAATAATGAATGTAGGCACCACGTTATATAAGGCTTATGATGGCCAACTGAATGGCCAAATTAGATGAATTATCTTATTCACCACTACCTTGATCATTGGGCGCAAAGTGCACCAAAGAGTCACGCTGTCGTATGCCTTGATAAGGGACTAACGTACCTTGAGCTTATGAGTAGGTCGAATCAACTCGCTAATTTTTTTATTGATAAGGGGGCAAAAATAGGCGAGCGTATTGGTATTTATCTTGATAAAGGCATTGAAATGCCAGTTGCAATATATGGTGTTTTGAAAGCCGGTGGCGCCTATGTTCCCCTAGACCCAAGTGCGCCAGCGAGTCGAATAAACGAAATCATCATTGATTGTAGTATAAGGTTTATTGTCTCAGCTGACAGACAATTAAAGACTCTTGCACAACTTGCTAATGATGAAACAACAACGTTAACGGTGGTGGGTTTATCTACAAAAGCCCCTATTCTTGAGTGTGTAGATTGGGCCACAATATTCACCCAATATAGTAAGGCCTCGGTCTCGCCTAAAATTATTGAAAGCGACCTTGCTTACATTTTATATACCTCTGGATCAACCGGCAAACCTAAAGGAATAATGCATACCCATCATAGTGCTTTGAGTTTTGCACGGTGGGCAGCGTCTGAATTTACAGTAAGCGCTTCAGATCGCTTAGGTAATCAAGCGCCTTTGCACTTCGACTTATCTATTTTCGATTGGTTCTCAGCAATAATCAGCGGGGCCTGCACGATTGTTATCCCTGAGCAGTATACTAAGTTTCCAGCAAGTTTTTCTCAACTTATTGCAGATTCGAAAATAAGCGTTTTGTATTCGGTACCTTATGCACTATCTCAGATGGCGCTCAGAGGAGCTTTAGAAGAAAGAGATTTAAGTCATCTTCGTTTGATTATGTATGCTGGCGAGCCTTTCGTTATTAAGCATTTGCGCTTGCTTCGCAAACTCCTACCCCATGTGCAGTTTGATAATGTTTATGGGCCGACTGAAGTTAATGCGTGCACGCATTATACGGTAGAAGCGTTACCCGACGACGCAAGTTCTGTTCCGATTGGCAAAGTAAACCAAATCTCAAAAGCGTTAATAATTGATAGCAATGGAAAAGAAGTCTTGCCGGGTGAACAAGGGGAACTACTGATTAGATCGCCTACCATGATGCAAGGCTATTGGGGGAGGGACGACTTAAATGCTGCAGCAATTTATGTCCACCACCCCACAGATACGAAACAAGCAAGCTATCAGCAATACTTTTATCGTACTGGGGATTTAGTGGTGCAAGCCGCTGACGACAACCTGTGGTTTATAGGTAGAAAAGACCGTCAAGTTAAAGTTCGAGGATATAGAGTAGAGCTAGACGAAATAGAAGCCATACTTGTTGCTTATGCTCAAATAGAAGAAGCTGCTGTTTTTGCCATTGAAACAAATGACGACGTAAAAAAAATATATGCAAGCTATACGTTAAAACCGGGTGTGAACGTTGAACATACTGACATTAATCGATATTTAAAAGCCGTATTACCGGTTTACTCACTACCAAGTCTTTTGCTACCAAGAGACGACTTTCCACGCACAGCATCCGGCAAAATCGACCGCAATGCTTTGAGCCAAGAGATACTATATGACGAAGCATGACGCCCTTGCAATTGCGCAAACAATAAAAGGTTACATTAACAATGAGCTATTTGAAGACGGCACGATAGTTGAGGTAGATGACGATTTACTGCTTGATATAGGTATGGATTCAATCTCTCTATTAATGCTTATTTCGTTTATCGAAAATGAGTATGAAATCGAGATCCCTCCGGGTCAAATTACCATTATAAATTTTCGCACAGTCACTGTTATGAGTAACTTCCTTGTTGAGAAAATTAATAAACAAAGTGAGTGCTAAGGCGTGATTAAGGGCAATGCTAGAGAAGATTCAGCTTTTGATTTAACCGAAAGTCAGCGAGCCATTTTGACCGGACAATATATGCAAGCTGGGCAAGCACACTACAATATGTGTATGTGTTTTAGTATTGAAGGATGTCTTGATGTCAGCGCATTCCAGCAAGCCTTCACAAAGCTTATTGAGCACAGTGACGCTTTGCGCACCGTTATTATTGAAAGCCCAGAAAAACTGGCAAGTCTGGCAAAGCAAGTTGTATTAAAAGAGATTGATTTTACACTCCCCGTGCATGATTTTTCGCGCGGAGAAAACCCGCTTGCAGAGAGTTCTGCTTGGGTAGCGCACAACAAAGTGAAGTTGTTCGATTTACAACAACCCTTGTTTGCTACGGCCATACTAAAGCTGAGCGAAAAACGCTTCATTTGGTATCTAAATCAACATCATATAGTAACAGATGCTTGGTCAATGTCGGTTTTGTATCAAAAAATGCAGTCTCTCTATTCAGCTTCGCTAAATGGTGATCAAACTACGTTTTCTGATTTGCCTAGTTTTAAAGCGTACACTGAATTTGAACGCGAACAAAAAGAATCAAAACGATTTGCAAGGGCGGTAGACTATTGGCAGAAATGCGCTAAATTACCTTCTCAATCAAGTCGTTTTTATCGCTCTGCACCAAAAGACAAAACAGCAAAAACAGATAGAGTGCAATGTCAATTCGGTTTTAAGCGTTCTTCTAAAATGAGGGAGATTGCAGCTGCACAGTTTCAGTCCCTATCTGAAGACTTATCAATCATGCAAATCTTCAGTACCTTATTATTCAGCCTCTTATATCGATTGAATAACGATACACATTTGGCGATAGGTACACCAACTCATTCTCGTAGCTCTACAAAATTACGCGACACCGCAGGCTTACTAATAAACGTTTTCCCCTTGCAGGTTGATATTGGGGAACAAGAAACTTTTCGTACCTTGTACGATAAAGTAGCAAAGGCAAATCAAAATTTGCTTGTTAATGCAATGCCAGGGGCTGGGGATATGAAGTTAGCGCGCAAATTTGACGTTGTGCTAAATTATATTCCGTCGGCGTTTGGTTCATTTTGTTCCATGCCAGCAACGACCGACTGGGTGCACTCGGGTTATGGCGACCGAGACCACGTAGTGCGCATGCAAGTGCATGATTTCAATCAAACGGGGGAGTTCTCGGTTTATTTTGATTTGAATGAAGATCTTTTTAGTGTGGATGAAAGAGCGTGGTTGTGTGAACATTTTTTGATTTTGGCCGACGCCTTTTTAGACTCGCCAACGACACAAATTAGCAAGCCACCTTTACAAGATTTGAGTTTGCTTCCTTATCAAAATAGCGTTGATAAAATTTCAAGCGATGGGTTTGTGGATATCCTAACGCTCTTGAATGAACAAGCGCAGGCGACTCCGTCTGATACTGCTTTGCTCGCTAATTCTCAAGCAATAACTTACCGGCAATTACATAAACAAAGCAATCAGTTTGCTAAATTTCTGGACTCAAAAAATATAGGCAAGGGTGATGTTGTTGCCTTAAAGCTAGACCGTAGCATTGAAGCGGTAATTGTAATCTTAGGCATACTAAAAGCGGGCGCCAGTTTTTTACCCTTTGATATATCGCACCCAACAAAACGAATCTTGTTTATGTTGGCAGACAGTGCAGCTAGTTTACTCATTGTTGACAATAGTACATTTTCTGAAGATTTTGACTCCAGCACCACCATGAACCTTAGCCAGTCATGGCCATCAATTTTGCAAATGTCCCCCAACATTGCCCCTGTAAAAATAGATAAAGAAGATATTGCCTACCTTATTTATACCTCTGGTTCTAGTGGTCAACCTAAGGGAGTGCTAGTTAAACATCAGGGCTTGAGCAACTATATACAATGGGCAAAAACTCACTACTTAGATGGACAAGTCCTTGATTTTGCTTTGTTCTCATCATTGAGTTTTGATTTGACGATAACATCATTATTTGTTCCACTAATTAGTGGAGGAAGACTTGTTGTTTATCCGCATGAGGGTATTGATTCGGGCATTGCTATACGCAATGTTGTTGAGGATAACCGTGTTGATGTGATTAAGCTCACACCGTCTCATTTGTCCCTAATAGAAGCAATGGACTTTTCTGAGTCTAGGTTGAAAAAACTGATTGTTGGTGGGGAAGACTTCAAGGCAACGCTCGCCCATAATATTCATCGTTATTTTTCAGGTGAAATTGAGCAATTCAATGAATACGGACCAACTGAAGCGACAGTGGCGTGCACCGTTCACAAATTTGACCTTGAATGTGATATTAGCGGTTCGGTACCTATTGGTCGACCCATTGCAAACGCTAATGTTTTTATATTGGATTCTCATTTAAACCTTGTCCCACAGGGGGTTATTGGAGAAATTTATATCGCTGGAGTGGTACTTGCCAAAGGATATATAAACCAAAAAGAACAAACAGACATTGCCTTTATTGCACATCCATTTGCAAAGAATGAACGGCTTTATCGTACGGGGGATACTGCGCTATATAATCATAACGGTGTTATCGAGTATATAGGGCGCAAGGATCAGCAAATAAAGGTAAACGGCGTCAGGTTAGAAACCGCAGAAATAGAATCTTCTTTGTTACAGTTTGACGGAATAAGCGCCGCGATTGTTGATTTGTCGCAGCATATTATTCAACAAAATGACGAGCATGAATCTTTGCATTGTAAGGTCTGCGGTATTGAGGCAAATCACCCAAGTGCACAAATAGATGCTTCGGGCACATGCCGAATATGCCGTATTTACGAGCAACAAGAGGCTCAAGCGCAAAGTTACTTTAGAACCCACGAGGACCTCAGGGCCAAAATTGCCAAAATCAAACAAAAGGCATCACATAAACAAGATTCGATTATGCTATTAAGTGGTGGCAAAGATAGTAGCTTTGCATTGTGCAAGTTGGTTGACATGGGCCTTACACCATTGGTCTTTACCTTAGACAATGGTTATATTTCAGAAGGCGCAAAAGCCAATATGACGCGCTTAGTTGAACGCCTTGGACTTGAGCTTTACATTGCCAAGACTGATGCAATGAACGATATATTTGTGGATAGCTTAAATCGATTTAGTAACGTGTGTAATGGTTGTTTTAAAACAATTTATACCATGAGCATGAAACTAGCTAAAGAACGCGGAATAAAAGTTATTTGTACAGGTTTGTCACGAGGACAGATTTTTGAAACACGCGTAGCGCACCTATTTCAACAAGGTTGTTTTGATGCCCAAGAAATAGATAAGAGAATTGTTGAAGCCAGAAGAGCCTACCATCGTACTCGTGATATCGTTGCTAATCGCTTGGATGTAAGTGTGTTTGACGATGACGGAATATTTGAAGAAATAGAATACCTAGATTTTTATCGCTATGAAGATGTAAGTCTAGACACAATTTATGCCTACTTAAATGACATTGCTCCTTGGATAAGGCCTTCAGATACAGGCCGCTCTACCAATTGTTTGATCAACGATGCGGGTATTTATGTGCATAAGCGTGAGCGTGGATATCACAATTATTCACTACCATATAGTTGGGATGTGCGGCTAGGTCATAAAAAAAGAGATGCTGCGCTTGATGAGTTAGACGATGAACTTGATATGCAAAAAGTCGATGAGATTCTTACACAAATAGGGTATCAGAGCGAAGATATCTACACAGGGAAAGTCCAACAAGAACGCTTGATAGCCTATTATGTTTCATCGTCAGAGATACTTAAAAATACTTTGCAAAAACATTTGGCGATGCGGCTTCCTAAAGAGTATATACCCACGCAATTTGTTTGGATGGCGCATTTACCGGTAACGGCCAATGGCAAAGTTGATCGCAAATCACTACCCAGACCAAGAGAAAACAGAAGAGAGTTGGTCATTGATTATGTCGCACCTCGAAATACAAAAGAACGCGTGTTTGCTTCTTTATGGCAGACGCTATTAGGGGTTGAAGAAGTGGGTATTGATGACAACTTCTTTGATTTGGGTGGGGATTCTATTGTTAATATGCAGATTGTCGCAGCAGCACGAGAAAGCCAGATTGTAATAAACCCTCAGCAAATTTTTGACTACCCAACTATCCGTGCATTAGCCTTAGTCGCGATAATTGACGAGTCTTTGTTGAAAAATGCCAGCGAAACAGACCCGCAAGCTGCTTTAGATGTGCAATCTACTGGAGTAAGTCAGCAGGACTTTGATGATATTTTTAATGAATTTGGTGAAGATTAAGCTAAGGGTTTGGCAGTAATGGACAAGAAAAATATTGAAGCAATCTATCCCTTAACCTCTGTGCAGGAGGGGATGTTGTATCACTGTATAAAGTCCCCTGAGTCCGGGTTTTATTTTCAACAGTTTAGTTGTGAATTGAGTAATCTTAAGGACCTTGAAAAATGGCACACTGCGTGGCGAAAAGTAGTCGCCAGGCATGCAGTATTGAGAACTTTTTTTACATGGGAAAAAAGGGCGAGGCCATTACAGGTTGTTCGTCAAACAAGCGAAATACCATGGCTTATCGAAGATTGGCAACAATTTAATACGGTAAAGATTGAGTCCAAATGGAATGACTTTATACATCAGGATGCAAATCGAGCGTTTATCCTAAGCGAGGCCCCCCTAGCACGCTGTGCTCTGGTGCAGACAGATGAATCCTGTTTTAAGTTTTTATTTAGTTTTCATCATATTATCTTAGATGGTTGGTCTCAATTGACCATATTTGATGAAGCGTTAGCATATTATAATGGTGAGGATGAGCTAAGTATTGCAACGAGTCCACCAAGTTTCCATAGCTTTGTTCAGTGGTATCAAAAGCAGGACCATACTGAGGCTTTAGCTTATTGGTCAAATTTGCTACGTGGATTCACTGCCCCGACCAATATTACTAAAGATGAACATGCCGGACAGCATGGCAGCGCCTCACAATCGTTAAAACTACAAGATGACCAGCATAAAGCACTCGTCGCTCAGGCCAAAAACAATAACTTGACGGTAAATTCATTTTTGCTTGGGGCGATGTCAGCAATGCTCGCAATGGAAACCCGAACAGACGACCTTGTTTTTGGCACAACCTTAGCAGGAAGGCCATCCCAGCTCCCTGGCATTAATAAAACAGCTGGCTTGTTTATCAATACTGTACCAATGCGTTCAAAGCTCGACGGTAACCAAACAGTGCTTTCTTGGCTAAAACAGCTACAAATTTCGCAGGTAAGCGCATTTCCTCATGCCCATGCGCCACTTAATGATATCCAAAATGCCTGTGACTTAGCGCAGGGGAAGTCACTTTTTGAGACTATCCTAGTTGTGGAGAACTTAACGATTAGGAAGCACTTAGAACCAGACTCCGTGCAAGTGCATAAGCGAGTCTATGACCAATTTAGCCACTACCAATTGGCTATTTTGGTTGATGTGAGTGACACAATAACCTTGTATGCATTGCACCAACGGACGTTCATTTCAGAGCAAAAAGCGAAACAGATTCTACAAGTGCTTGAGACCTTGCTAATTCAAATGAGCGTGGATTTACAGCAAAAAGTAGGGGAGTTACAGTTTCTATCTACTCGAAAAGCAAGCAAATGTAATCCACTGTTCTCAGAACAAATCGTCAAGCTCAAAGATGCCTATCAAAATGTTGCTAAGTATATTGAAAAATCAGCTCTTGAGCGACCCAACAATACTGCGGTAGTGGCGTATTCGAGTAGAGGGCGAGAGTCTATTACTTATGATGAATTAAATAAGCGAGCAAACCGACTCGCACACTTATTAATAAAAAGAGGGCTGGCAAAGAATAAGGTCGCCGCGGTCTTATTGGATAAAAGTGTTGAGGCGCTTACCTGTTTTATTGCGGTATTAAAAACGGGGGCAGCATATATCCCCTTAGACCCATCTTCACCTGAGAAACGCGTATTGTCGGTACTTTCAGATATTAATGAAGGGCATCATTTTGTTATACATGACTCTGCCATATCGATGGATTTATCGTCCCTTGCGCTGCAAGCACTCAATATTAACGAAATAGAGCATGCTTCATCCGTATATAGTCAAGATAACCCCAATATTTCTATTCCTTTAGATACTCTTGCTTATATCATTTATACCTCTGGTTCTAGTGGTAAACCCAAAGGGGTCATGATTGAACACAAAGCTTTGATCAATTCTACCTTAGCAAGAGACGCATATTATCAAGAAGGCCCAACGAAATTCCTATTATTGTCGTCGCTTGCTACTGACAGTTCAATCGCTGGCATCTACTGGACTTTATTCAATGGAGGAGCTTTGGTATTAACAGCGCGTCATACTGAACAAGATATGACTCGACTAATTGATATAGTGGAAAAGGAGGCGATAACGCATACATTATGTATACCTAACTTATATAAGTTAGTTTTAGAAAGTAGCCAGGCAACAAATTTTAAAGCATTAAAAACAGTCATCGTGGCTGGTGAGGCGTGCTCAGCTTCGCTGGTGAGTATGCACCAAAAGCAATTCCCAACAATAGGTCTATATAATGAATATGGACCCTCTGAATGCACCGTATGGGCAACTGCACATAGGCTAAATGATTTGCAACAAGGAGGCGTGGTTCCTATTGGAAAACCCATTGCAAATAATGTGGCATATATTTTAAATCACTATCAAGTAGCCGTTCCCCAAGGGGTTGTTGGTGAATTGTATATTGGCGGGGAAGGACTATCCAGAGGCTATTTTAAGCAAGATGATAATTCGAATGAAAGCTTCTTTGTTAATCCCTATTTTGATGAAAGTCTGCCAGACTCAGCCAAACGCTTATATAAAACAGGGGATCTCGTTCGGGTCAATGCTG
Source organism: Glaciecola sp. G7-5 (assembly GCF_055808975.1). Lineage (NCBI taxonomy): Bacteria > Pseudomonadati > Pseudomonadota > Gammaproteobacteria > Alteromonadales > Alteromonadaceae > Glaciecola > Glaciecola sp. G7-5. The sequence continues at coordinate 4,864,303 of NZ_CM147892.1, read as the reverse complement.
CGGGCAATCTTGAGTTTGTTGGACGCGCGGATAATCAAATTAAGGTCCGAGGGTTTAGGGTAGAGCCTGAAGAAATAGAAGCTGCACTCAATCAAATTGAGGGTATTGATGACGCAGTTGCCTTTATGCAAGAACAAGTGATGTGGGATGGTGATATCGTAAACCTAAGCCAAACACTTGCACAAATTGATACAGATATAGTCAAGATGATGTTTGAAGAAGTCGTAAAAACATCTGGCGCAGATACAAGGCACAAAGAATAATGACAAGAAGATTAAAGCGTTTCCCTGGTTTCGAACTAGCCTTGCAGATTAAGCAAGATACTTATATCCAAACGCCTCGAGACTATCAGCGCAACTGGCTACTTAATAGGACCATGAATGAATTTGCTCTTGATGTAATGGCGCTTGATGCTATTGCTGCAAAGTTTGTTAGAGGTTCTGAAGTACAGGGAATGGCTGACAGAACCCAAGCCCAACTGGATGATGTCGACATAATGGAAGACTGGCAGATCCCGATTATGAAAGCGATGGCAGAGACAGTTGCTGCAAAGCGTGGCAATATATTGGAGATTGGTTTTGGCAGAGGCGTAGGTTCTGCACTTATACAATCTTGTGGAGTTGATTCACACACTATTATTGAATGCAATGACTCAATTGTTGAACGATTCCATGAATGGAAAGCGCAGTACACCGACCGCAATATTTCTATTAAACATGGTCTTTGGCAAGATGTATTGCCCACGCTTGGACTGTTTGATGGAATCTTTTTTCATACTTATCCTCTAAAAGAATCGGATTATGTGGAACAGATTGCCAATAGTGTTACGTTTGCTGAACATTTTTTTGATCATGCGGCCAGGCATTTACATCCCAAAGGCATATTTACATATTTAAGTAACGAAATAGACTCGTTAAGCCGAGCACATCAGCGCGCTTTGCTAAAACACTTTAGCTCTATAGAGATTAGTCGAATTGATAACTTAGACATGCCGCAAACAGTAAAAGACCAATGGTGGTCAGATTCTATGATGCTAGTAAAGGCGGTAAAATAAGCTATGAGTATACTGCGCCAAGAGCAATACCAACATGACATTGAAGCGTTAACGCCAGCGCAACAACAAATGTTGGTGAAAAAAGTTTATGAATATGTAGGTAATAATCTGGAAACAAAACAGACATTTGTGGCCTGTATTCGTACGACTAATGATCAATATCCAAATATTGCCAACATAAGAAAACAGTTACAATCAACGCTGCCTGATTACTTTGTTCCACAAGAAATTTTGCCTGTATGTGAAATTCCGCGACAAGAGCAAGGAAAGTTAAATCGTAAAAACCTAGCTTATTATCAATGGCAGGTTTTGTCTGGCTCTACTGACGCTAGTATTGGTGACCAAGAAACAAGCTACCCAGATTTTGTGGAACCCAGCAATGACATAGAACGAAGTCTAGCGCAAATTTGGTGTGACGTTCTCGGCATCGGTGAAATAAGTGTGCATGATGAATTTATTGAAGTGGGTGGTGATTCTCTGCTCAGTATCCGTATACTTTCAAGAGTGAAAAGTGCAGGTTATGATGTGTCACCAGAAATATTCTTCAAATATTCAACCATTTATGAACAAGCCAATTGGCTTAATCGCATGTCCACTGATTCCGCAAATAAAGAGGAAAATGAGGCGTCAGCACTCCCAACTATAGAGCAAAGTGAATTAGATCTTATTTCTAGTCAGTTAGATGAATTAGACGAAGATTAGTATAATCAATAACAAGTATTGATTATACTAGGCAACGCCATGTTTTAATCGCGTTTATCATTGTGCTTAATGATAAACCAATTGCAGGAATGTAGATGAGCTTTAAAGTAATATTTAACACCAGTCTGTCAGTATTTGTGCTGGCAACTTCATTATTTTCAGTTGCAAACGCTACTGAAGTAGACCTTGGTTATGATAGCCAATATGTTACGGAGGGTAGACAGCAATTGGATAAAGGCGGGATTTATTGGGTCAATGCGTCTGGTCAATATGATGAAAACTTCTCGCTGGGTGTAGCCTATGGTTTAGCCGCAGATTCAGCGATAGACTATGACGAGCTTAATATTTACTTAGAGTACGCTGATGCTTTTGCCGGCGTTCAATATGCGATTGGATATACTCGTCTTGAGTTTCTTGCCAACGGTGAAAATGACAACGAGCTTACCTTGGCATTGGCCTATACAAGTTTTGAGAGTGTTACGCCTTTTTCAAATATAACTCATAGCACTCAAAGTAATGGTTTTTTTGTGAATCTTGGGGTTAGAAAGAGTATACAAATAAATCCTCTTGCATCCATTACGCCGCATATCTTGGTGGCATATGACTATGGGTATGCTGGCGGTGACAAAGATGGCTACAATCACTTTTCACTTGGTGTCATCATGGATTATGAAATTGCAAAAGGCGTTTCATTAAGCGCCTTGGCCGAGAGGACGTTTGCCGGGAGTATTATTAAGCGGGGACTTGGCGAAGGTGAAGAAGCCCACCAATTCTTCGCTGGGCTTCGTATCTACTACGTTTGGTGAGCTATAACTTATTGGTGTTAGCGCCGAACTAACTTTTTGTCACTCTTTCTCACTATGACGCTAGGGTAAAACCCTAGCTCAAATAGTCGCTTGGAAGGGTCTCAATTTGAGCGACGCCAGATGCTATTGCGGCATTTGCTACTGCGGTCGCGATGGCTTTGCACAAACGAGGATCCATTGGTTTAGGGATGATATAGTCTTTACCAAACTCTAATGATTTGGTATTGCTTGCAACAAGCACTTCTTCAGGGACGGGCATTTTAGAAACACGTCTTATTGCTTCTACCGCAGCTACTTTCATTTCATCATTTATTTGTGACGCGCGTACATCTAGTGCCCCGCGAAAGATAAACGGGAAACACAATACGTTATTTACTTGGTTAGGGTAATCAGAACGTCCCGTTGCCATTATTAAGTCTTGGCGAACCGTTAAGGCTAATTCGGGTTTAATTTCAGGGTCGGGGTTTGAACAGGCAAATACGATTGGGTTTGGCGCCATTAGTGCGAGTGCTTCAGGGGGCAGTAAATCGGGGCCAGAAACACCTAAAAAGACATCTGCGTCTTCCATTGCATCTTCTAGTGTACGTTTATCAGTATTGTTTGCAAATAAGGCTTTGTGCTCAGTCAAGCTTTCGCGACGCGTATGAATGATGCCCTGTCGGTCCAGCATGTATATTTTTTCACGTTGTGCGCCGCATTTTATTAATAACTCCATACAGGCTACAGCCGCTGCACCAGCACCTAAACAAACAATTTTGACTTCTTTAATATTTTTACCTTGAATCTCGAGCGCATTTAACATGCCCGCAGCGGTTACAATGGCGGTGCCATGTTGGTCATCGTGAAAGACGGGAATTTTACAGCGTTTAATCAGCTCTTTTTCTATTTCAAAACATTCGGGAGCTTTGATGTCTTCTAAGTTGATGCCGCCAAAGGTGTCTGCAATATTCGCAACGGTGTTTATAAACTCTTCGGTTGTTCGATGCTTTACTTCAATGTCAATTGAATCTAGGCCAGCAAAGCGTTTAAACAAAAGCGCTTTACCTTCCATTACAGGTTTAGACGCGAGGGGGCCGAGGTTTCCAAGTCCTAATATAGCGGTGCCATTAGATATCACCGCTACCATATTGCCTTTAGCAGTATATCTATACGCCATGCTAGGATCTGCGGCAATTTCTCGTACAGGTTCTGCAACGCCTGGGCTATATGCTAGTGCTAAATCATCTACAGTTGCGGCGGGCGTTGACAGTTCAACACTAATTTTTCCGGGTTTTGGAAATTCATGGTAATCAAGAGCGCGTTGGCGAAAATCAGACATCTCGGGTTGGGTCCTTAACAGAGGCTATGCTAAAAAATAGAATGCAAAATGTGATTAACAGCACAATAACACAAATCCTTTGAGATTAAAGGCTATAACAAGCCTTTAATCACCGTCTTTGGTTCGAAAACGAGGATCTCTAGACACAAAAAAACCGCATAAAAGCGGTTTTTTCAATTTCTAGCTGTGTTAGCTAATGGGCAATATTACTTCTTGCTCATTGCGCCAAAACGCTTCTTAAAGCGATCTACACGGCCACCAGTATCAACGTTACGTTGTTTACCAGTGTAAAATGGGTGACATGCAGAACATACGTCTAGGTTAATGTCTTTACCTAATGTAGAACGAACTTCCATTACGTTACCGCAAGAACAAGTTGCTTTCATTACTTCGTATGTTGGATGGATTCCAGCTTTCATGGGGATACCTTTTATTTTAAGGCCGCCTCGCTATACAACCCGAAGTTGCACACCAAGCGATGTTAATTAAATATGAGTACAGAATCTTCTATACTCGGAAATTTCGAGCGCGAATAGTATACAAAATTATAAAAACGAGCAAGTGTTTTCTTTTTTTGAGTACAAGCCCTATGTGATAAGTCCTTTACCTTGCGTAATAAAAACACACTGATATGATCTTAAGGGCATACTTCAAGGCGGCATTTTGTGTTAGCTTACTCATGTGTCACTAAACGCTGATTTGCTACAAGGCGGTTATTCACAACACATGCAAAAAATATAATTCGAAAACGTCATAATATTACCTGGTTTACTAAGTTTCAAACATATGTCATCAAGTCCTCAATCCAGCAATGAAAGCTCCCCTGCAAAGCCATTAGCCTTTGTTCAGGTTGCTGTTCCTGTGCCTTTGCATAGACCATTTGAGTACGCGATTGATGCTAATGATAAAGCGTTATATCAAAAAGGCAGTCGTGTTGTGGTGCCCTTTGGTAATAAGAAGCTGATTGGCATTGTGCTAGGGCAAAGTGACAGCACTGAATATGAGCCTAGTAAAATTAAGTCGGTCGTAAAATTAGTGGATGACAAGCCTGTTTTTTCGCAAGCGATGATGACACTTGCAAAGTGGCTCGCCGAGTTTTATATCTATCCACAAGGAGAGGTCTTTGCCAGCATGCTGCCGGTGTTATTGCGAAAAGTGAAACCGTCAGCAAAGAATGATGATAAAAACAACACAGAAGCAAAAGACACCGACGCGTTAACTACTGTTGATGCACAACTTGCGCCTATAAAAATACTGCGTGCGCAGAGACTGAACGAAGATGATCTTCCAAAAATAGAAAAACTACATAAAAGTAAACGCCAATTTACCTTGTTTGAAGCCCTGCAAAAAGCAGAAATACAATTCGACAAGGCGAAATCTGAATATTCTTCTGCCATTGTTAAAGGGCTGCTCGATAAAGGCTTTGCTGAGCTCGTAGAAGAACGCGCAGAGCTAGGTGAATGGCAAAAGAAAATCGTATTAGGCGAGAAAAAACGAGCCAACCCAGAACAGGGAATTGCCATCGCCAGTATTAATCAAGCGAGCGTATTTACGGCATTTTTGCTTGAAGGCGTAACCGGAAGCGGAAAAACTGAAGTTTATTTACAAGTCATTGAAGAAGTTTTATTACGCGGCAAACAAGTGTTGATTTTAGTGCCTGAAATTGGCTTGACTCCGCAAACGGTACGCCGCTTTCAACAGCGCTTTGGTGATGTTGTTGCTGTGTGGCATTCGGCCCTAACAGATCATGAGCGATTGTTAGTGTGGCAGCAGGCAAAATATAACCAAGTGGGCATAATCATTGGTACTCGTTCTGCGGTATTTTTGCCTCTGGCAAATCCCGGTATGATCATTGTTGATGAAGAGCATGATGAGTCTTTCAAACAACAAGACACACTACGTTACCATGCAAGGGACGTAGCTGCATATCGTGCTATGCAGGCGAATATTAGCTTAGTACTCGGAAGCGCGACGCCGTCTTTAGAAAGTTTGTATAACGCGCTAAGTCATAAATTTCGACACCTTACGTTGCGTCAGCGAGCCGGTAGTGCAAATTTGCCCAGCCAACATTTGATTGATTTAAAAGGCCTTCCACTGGAGGGCGGCATTGCCCCAAGCATGCTTGTTCGCATTGAACAACAGTTGAAAGAAGGCAATCAAGTCCTTGTCTATGTAAATCGCAGAGGCTATGCCCCGGCACTCATTTGCAAAGCTTGTGGCCATGTTGAAAGCTGTATTGACTGTGATAATCCTTATACAGTGCATCAAAGCACAAACAATTTACAATGCCACCGATGTGGCCAGTACCAAGACTACATTTATAAATGTCGCCAATGCCAATCAAGCAACATTACAACCCAAGGGATTGGCACAGAACAAATACAATCGATTCTCGCTAAGCGTTTTCCCGATTATTCTTGTGTGCGTATCGACAGTGACTCCACTCGCGGTAAACGCAAGCTGAATGATTTGCTCGCAGCCATTGATGACAACAAACATCAATTGCTGGTAGGCACTCAAATATTGTCAAAGGGGCATCACTTTCCCAATGTCACTTTGGCGATTATTCTCAATGTGGATTCATTTTTATTCAGTAGTGACTTTCGCGCACCAGAAAAGCTAGCGCAACTTGTCACCCAGTTCAGCGGTAGAGCCGGGCGGGCCAACAAAGCGGGTGAAGTCTGGTTACAAACTTATCAAGTTGGCCACCCTTTGTTACAAGATCTTGTAAACAATGGTTACGAACAATTTTCTCGCACTCTGTTACAAGAGCGAAAAAGTGCTAATCTGCCCCCCATCTCTTGGCAGGTTGCACTAAGGGCTGAACATAGCGACGTTGGGCTTATCATGACCTTTATGCAATACGCAAACCAGCTCTTGGCGCAATTTAATCAATTGACTTACGTGGGACCTTTTCCTGCTGGCGTCGAAAAAAAGCAAACAAGGTATCGGTTTATTACGGTGGCGCAAAGTGCTTCACACAAATACAGCAATAAGGCGATGACTCAAGTTAAAGAAGCCCTTAGCCAACACAAGCTAAGCGCCAAGATTCGGTGGAGTATAGATGTCATGCCCACAGATTTTAGTTAAAATATCGAGCAATTTAGACATTAATTTCCTATACTTACAGACCGCGCTTTCGCGCACCTTGTTAACATAAGTACAGACTCATTATGGCTCCAAAAGATTACGTTAAGCGACCGCAGGCAAAAAAGAATAACGCTAAAACACGTGCCCGCAACACGCGCGGGAAGAAAGCGACATCGGGCTCTGATTTACCTTGGTTAAAGGTGTCAATCTCACTAGCTGTTGTCGCGTTGTTTATTTTCGGCTTGTACCGTTTACAAAGCCTTGATGGCAAAGACGAAAACGAAATTGCTGTGCCTAGCGAAGATTCTGGCACTGAGTTTGTTATTGTGGATGATGGTGCATCCTTAGAAGAGGCTGCGAATGAGGACTTAGCACCGCTGCCCGTTCTAGGTGAAGAAGAATGGGAATATATTGATACCTTGCCAGATTACTCAGTTGAAGTCGATGTAACTGGGCCAATTGAAAGTGACAAAGAATTTATAATGCAGTGCGGTTCCTTTCGAACCATGGACCGAGCTGAGGAGTTACGCGCAAAAATTGCATTTCAAGGTTTAGAATCGAGAATATTAACCAGCAATGGTAAAAACGGTCTTTGGTATAGAGTTGTGCTCGGCCCATATGAGCGCAAAAGAAACGCTGAGAGACAGCGCCATCAATTACGAAATGCTAAGATAAACGGCTGTAAAATCTGGTAAGTCATTTATTTTATTATAAATATTTGGATTTTTTAGCAAAAGCTATGAGTCCCTCGTGGGCTTTACGCGACTTCATTCCCAATATCTTTAAATTGATGGCTTGAAAAGCCAAGCAAATCCCCCACTTAGTTAACAAGCTAAGTTAATTCATATTTTATGTATTGCTTTACACATACAACTTCCCGTGGGACACAGAAGTGTCCCCATGGCATTTGATTATTGATGGTGATTTTAATTTAGAATCACCCGCAGGAGAAAAGAATGACAACTATTGTTTCAGTTCGCAGGGGCAATCAAGTGGTAGTTGCCGGTGACGGACAAGTATCGCTAGGCAATACAGTTATGAAAGGTAATGCGCGCAAAGTACGCCGTTTATATCACAATAAGGTACTCGCTGGCTTTGCCGGCGGCACTGCCGATGCGTTTACCCTGTTTGAACGTTTTGAAAGTAAGCTTGAGATTCACCAAGGACATTTGACTAAAGCCGCAGTAGAACTAGCCAAAGATTGGCGAACAGATCGCGCCTTAAGGCGGCTTGAAGCCTTGCTGGCAGTCGCTGATCATACCGCTTCTTTGATTATTACGGGGAATGGAGACGTTATCCAACCCGAAGATGATCTTATCGCGATAGGCTCGGGCGGTCCGTTCGCTCAGGCTGCTGCTACTGCTTTGCTGAATAATACTGAATTAGGGGCCAAGGATATTGCCGAAAAAGCACTGTCAATCGCTGGCAATATTTGTGTGTTTACCAACGGTAATCAAACCATTGAAACCCTCGATTATTAGTCTTGCCCTTTAAGCCTGAAAGGAACCATTTATGTCTGAGATGACACCAAGAGAAATTGTACACGCCCTTGATAAGCATATTATTGGGCAGGCCGATGCCAAACGAGCGGTCTCTATCGCACTTCGTAATCGCTGGCGACGTATGCAGTTAGAACCAGAACTTCGTCAAGAAGTCACACCTAAGAATATTTTAATGATAGGGCCAACAGGTGTAGGTAAAACCGAAATTGCGCGTCGGCTTGCTAAAATGGCTAATGCGCCGTTTATTAAAGTCGAAGCAACTAAATTTACCGAAGTGGGCTATGTTGGAAAAGAAGTCGAAACTATTATTCGAGATCTGGCCGATATTGCCGTGAAAATGACCAAAGAAAGTGCTGCAAAGAAAGTTAAGTTTCGTGCGGAAGAAGCGGCTGAAGAGCGTATTTTAGATATTCTTATTCCGCCAGCTGAGAATTCATTTGGTGACAAAACACCCCCCGAAGATAAAGGTACTCGCCAAGTTTTCCGTAAAAAGTTACGCGAAGGTAGCCTTGATGACAAAGAAATTGAAATTGATGTGTCATTGCCGCAGGTAGGTGTTGAGATCATGGCGCCCCCAGGTATGGAAGAAATGACCAATCAGTTGCAGGGTATGTTTCAAAACCTATCGGGTGACAAAAAGAAGAAGAAAAAGCTAAAGATTAAAGACGCCTTTAAACTTTTAGTTGAAGAAGAGTCTGCGAAGCTAATTAATCATGAAGACTTGAAAGAAGACGCGATTGAGTCTTTAGAACAAAATGGCATTGTCTTTTTAGACGAAATTGACAAGATTTGTAAACGCGAGGGTAACAGTGGCGGTGATGTTTCTCGCGAAGGCGTGCAACGTGACTTGTTGCCTCTAGTTGAGGGCTCAACCGTGTCAACAAAACATGGCATGGTTAAAACTGACCATATCTTGTTTATTGCGTCGGGAGCGTTTCAAATGGCAAAACCATCTGATCTTATCCCTGAGCTACAAGGGCGCTTGCCAATTAGGGTTGAGTTATCTGCCTTAACGACTGATGATTTTGTGCGTATATTAACTGAACCGAATGCGTCACTTACTGAACAATATAAAGCCTTGTTGGCTACCGAGGGTGTTAATGTCACCTTTGATGAGTCGGGTATTAGGCGTATTGCTGAAGCCGCGTGGCAGGTTAATGAAAAAACTGAGAACATTGGTGCACGTCGCTTGCACACCGTACTAGAGCGTTTGATGGAAGAAATTTCTTTTGACGCATCTGACAAATCAGGCGAGTCGGTGACTATCGATGCGGCCTATGTGAACGACCATTTACAAGCCTTAGTCGATAATGAAGACTTATCACGTTTCATCTTGTAAATGAGAAACGATATCTGATACAAAACCCGATGCTGCCTAGTGCTTACATCGGGTTTTTTTATTGGTAGTGCAGTTCTATATTCGAAAGCTAAAAGGCGTATTGTGCTTTCACATACACAAGCGCATCTACTTTGTCGTCAACATCGGTGAACGTGCGCTTTGCCACTGACGCGCCCGCTTTGATTAACCAATTGCCAATAGGTTTTTGATAAAAGCCTGACACTTCAACGACTTTCTCACTATCTGAGCGCGTTAACACGGGTGAAGGCTTAATCTTGTCTTTATTCAGATCTGCGCTTCTTAAATAAAGCTCCATCACATCGCCATTTTTAAAGCGGAAATTAGTCCCTAAGGTAACTTGTTTGGCATCACTATCAAAGGTACTTCCAAGGGTGCGCCCGTATGTTCTATAGCCATCTTCGTACTGGTCATGTTCGTAGTAACAGTTAAAAGAGTTATCGCTTGCGCCGCAAGCAATGTTTGTATCGCTAGTTTCTAAAAATATTTTTGCACCTTGCCAATAGGTCGAAATACCAAACATGTTCGCGTTATCAGTGACACGGTATGTATCAATTGCGTCTTCGCCGACGCGCTGTGCATAAAGTGTAACGGGGCGATCAAATACCTCAAACGAGTAACTTACATCGACGCCAGCAATATGGTTGCCTAGTTTGGTATCTAGTGATGAGTCGCAGCTTTCGCTTCCGTCGGCACAAATAGGATTAAAGGTAACAATATCTAGAAAATCGCTAAAGCTTTCACTTACACCCTCACCACCCCACATAGCTACCCATGACGCACCAATTTCTAGTCCTTTAAAGGGCCGAGCGCTAAAGCGGTTCATAAATAATTTGGCGTCAGGTATGTCGCGATGTTTTTCTAACTGCCCCAATTGTGTGGTGAAATACCATGGGCCAAGCCAGCTTAGCCAAGGGCTTTCAGATTGTGTGTTGACCGAACGAGACAAGGCTAAGGCCTTCACCGGCCTCGTATTATTACTCATAATTAAACTAGACGATTGTGCAGGTCCCCACCATTGGTCAATAGAGCCAATGCGCAAATTCCAGTCACCAAATTGATATGCGAGAAAACTATTATCGTAGTAACGATTGCTATCATCATCGTCGGTATACGAAACTTGAACTTGCCCAGACCAGCGACCGAAATAAAATTCGCTCGATACCGAGATTTTCGCAGTGTCTTCAACACCATCATCGAGACTTCTAAATCGGACATCATCACTTGCCGCTTGAAGGGTAACAAAGCGCCGGCTCTGTTGTTGTTTGTTAAGATAGAGATAATGGTTCAAACGAAGGTAAGCTTGCTGAGGTCGAAATGACATCCCCTCGGGTGATAGCTCAGATAAACTTGCCGCCACGCCTTTCCAAGGCAACGGGTAAGTCGTTACGGCCCCATCTAAATATCCCCATTCAGCTAAGGTTTGTAAATCATAGTGAAGTTGTTTGTCTTGGGTGCCTACATATGCTGAGGCGATGACTTGCGAACTTAGCAGAGCACTGCAACAAAAAAAAGCAATGACGAGGATGAGACGACTATGGAACATTTTTTTCCTTGAAAAATATAAGCAAAGCTACGGGATCAAATAATGGTCTGAGGCTAAAGAATTAACGTTATGTAATTATATAGCAAATGCCGCATAGATTGCATACCTTTACAAAAATAAACTCAAGTTTCGGAGTGCTTTATTTAGATACACTGCAAGGAAAAAGCAGGAAAAGCTATGCGAACATCAAATCAACAATTGCTCGGTCTATTTCAACCCCGAGCATTTGTTGGGCCCCTACAAATAAAGGTGCAGGATTTGCTTCTAAAAAATACAAGGTCCCACATGGTGCAAGTCGCCAATCTATTGCGGTGTATTGCATATGAAACCCACGCATAATTCTGATAGCAAGCTGTTGCTGCAATATAGGCAAGTCGAAAGGAATTAAACTTACTTTATGTGCTCCTCTGTAGTCGGCAGAATTTGCATTTTCGTTTGTCTCATAGTGCGCAATTACTTTCGCTGAGACTATAAACTGACCTACAATATAGCTGCGGATGTCTTCTCCTGGAATAAAGCTTTGTAGTGTATATGGATAGCAAGTATGGCTTTGTAATTCGCTATAGCTTTTTATTGTTCTTGGAACGCGTTTGGTAAGGCCCCCTGCAAACACCGGCTTAACAATTGTATTGGGATGCTCTTTTAAAAAATTCATCGAGGCTTTTGGACAGTTTCCCACATAAGTGGCGGGTATATTGGCACCTAAGCTTTTCGCCAATGATAGTTGCTTTGGTTTTTGTCTGTGAAATTGAATGGCTTTAAAAGAGTTGAGCCAATTTAGCTGTGTCTCTGAAAACAATAATTGCAATAAGCAAGCGATGTCTATGTTTGGGTTAGTAAGCACATCGTCTAGAATCCTTGCTGGCCGGTTGTGTCTATCGTCTTGTGATGGCTTTATTGATACTGGTTCAACACTCGCCCAATAAACACCACTGACTTGTGAAATCGCTATTTTGTGCCCCTGAATTATTAAAAATAACTCGCTATTGTTAGGCGTAAACTCGATATTGACCATGCTAGCGAGTTGGCTTGTATCAATAATGATAGCCGCATGTCCTTGGCGTTCAATTTCACGAAAAATAAACTGAACTTCGTGTGACAATTGGTGGCCCAAGATAAGCCCTATTTTGGGTGTGTTGTGCATGCTGTTGTCCAAATTTTTTTGCGAGCGTAGAAGCAAGAAAAGCGAAAAGGCCTAAAAGTAGACCTTTTCATGCTTGCAAACGTAGTTATTCGGCAAGTTGGAAAATGCCGCCATGCTCTTTTAAAGCTTGGGTAATATAAGGAATATTAGGCTTATTCTCTTCTAAACTGATGTGCTTAGGTATGCTGGTTAGGGAGCTAGGTAATTTAAAGCCCCCACTGACTTGCTTTGTTTCAAATAAAGATAATTGTGTTGTTTGAGTGTTCATAGTAACTCTCCATAGTGGTTATTGAATGAAAGTGTTAAAATGTGCGATTCAAACAACAAGTGATTGAATTACACATCCTTGTGCGTTGTACTGCGTCCTTGCAGTGATGATTATACTAACGAAGGATTGTCTTTTGCGTAACTGATCAAAAGACTGGAAAAACAATTGAAAGGAAAATAGTGGGTTTGTATACGCGAAAATGGCTGGGTTTTGTACTGTTGTTAATTGTCTCGTTTGGCAGCCGAGCTATCGATATTACTGTCAATGGTGTCGATTCAGGAGCTATTGAAGACAATATCAAATTATATGTGAAACAGGCAGGCTCTCCTGTGTCAGAATTTGATGTAGATGACTTTGAACAAGCCGTTCTTAAAAAAGTCGAAAAAGCGATCCAAGCCTTTGGCTACTATAACGCCAATATAGAAATATTGCCTATTGAATATAAAGCGGGTGGTGATTTTGAGATTGTTTTAAATATAGAGCTTAAACAAATAACTATTGTCAATCGCGTTATCATTCAAGCCGATTACATGTCGGCTGCGCCTGCACAAACAAAGGTCATTCCACTTAAACTATTAGAAGTGATCGAGCAAGTTAAGGCAATGCAAGGCAAAGCCTTAGATCATAGTCGTTATGAAGCGCTTAAAGGGCAGCTCAGTACTTTTGCGCTTCTTTATGGTTATTTCGACTTCAAATTTTTATTGCACAAGTTACTCATCATTCCTACCGAAGATGAAAACGTAAGCGGCGCCACGGTACATTGGCTGTTTAATTTGGGTGAGCGTTACAAATTTGGCAACATAGAGTTTTTACAAGAAACTCGCGGCCACGAAATCGCTAGCAAAGTAAAAACCTTTAAACAAGGCGAGTATTTTGATCAGTCTAAGATAGGTCAATATTCTATTGATTTGGCGACAACGGGTTACTTTGAAAATGCGATTGCACGCGCCAATGCAACCAAAGCTGTTGACAAGATGGTGCCCATTGAGCTCATTTTGAAACCCAAACCTAAAGACCTCTATCAATTTGGAGTGGGCTTTTCGACCGATACTAAAGCCCGCGTGAGCTTTGATTGGGAGCGTCCATGGGTAAACCTAGATGGCCATTCTTTAGGTGCAAATGTTTATGTCTCAAATCCTCGAAAGTCTGTGAGCCTTGACTATAGGATCCCTAAAGCAAACCCCTTAAATGACTTTTTAAATTATAGGGTGAGCGTAAAACAAACCGAAGAATACCAAACGAAAAGTGACAACGTGGGCTTTGAAGTATTACGCCAATGGGGCGCAGAACAAGAAGACGGCTGGGATAAAATTGGCTTTTTGAAAATAGAACAAGAATCCTTTATTCAAGGCTTGCAAGAAGAACAAACGACGCGTTTAGTTATGCCTGGTTTTACGTTTAATCGCACACGCAAAGATGGTGATATTTTTGTGAATTGGGGTGACCGTCAACAACTAACCGTGCAAGCAGCAAGTAAAAGTGCACTTTCAGATATCGACTTCTTTAAAATATTGGCAAAAACCAAATGGATTCGCCAGTACAACAAACATCGATTTACCTTCAGAGCCGATGCTGGTGCTATTGCGACTAACGACTTCTCTCGAGTTCCTTCTACCCAGCGCTTTTTTGCCGGTGGAGACCAAAGTATTCGAGGCTTCGGCTTTAATGAAGTATCAGAATTTGAGGACGTGCTTATTGATGATGAAATAGTACGTGAATTTATTGGAGGTAAGTATTTGGCCGTCGTTAGTGTCGAATATGCTTATAACGTAACGGAGAATTGGCGAGCTGCTTTTTTTGTTGATGCCGGTAGCGCGAATAACAAATTTGCAAGTGATATCGCAACTGGTATAGGTATAGGTGCACATTGGCTTTCACCCATCGGAAATGTGCAGATGTATATTGCACGAGGCGATGCAAGCTTCGATGAAGACTTTCAATTCCATATAATCATCGGGCCGGGACTATAATGATGAATGTATCTAGCCTAAGCAAATACGCTGCCTACATTTTTCTAGGCATTTTAGCATTTTTACTTGCTGTCATCCTATTGCTACTTTCACCTGTAGGCGTGGGCACTATGGTGAGCTTGGCAAACGACCAAGAAGGCGTGTTAATTGAAAACGCATCTGGCAGTTTTTATTCAGAAGTGACCCTTGGCAAAGTTAGCTTTACTAATGAACAAATTGAGATTAGCGGCGAGTTGTTAAAACTCGATATCGGGCTTAATTGTATCTTTGCTGGTGAAGCTTGTATCGATAACTTTAGTGCACGAAACCTCGATATAGTGCTAAAAGAAAATAACGTTGAAAGCGAAGCCTCAGAACCTATCAGCGAATATATAGAGCTACCACTGGCCGCTTACTTACATAAATTCTCTATTCAACGTTTACAGGTGTTTAGCCAAAAAATAGCGTCGGAAAAAGTACTGTTAACTAAGTTAGAAAAAATACAGACGAGTTTGTCGATGCATAAAAACTTGCTCATAAATGAGTTTAGCGTCAACGATATAAGCATCATTGCGGCAAACGAGGATGGCAACACTCAACAAAATACGCCTCAGGAGAAAGTCCCCACCGAAGATTGGATTGAGATGCTGAAAAGTGCCAAATATGAGCCTGTTATTTTGCCCGAGGTATTTATCCCCATCAATGCTGACATAAATAATGTGTCGTTTAAAAAAGTGTGCGTTGAGCAAACGACGCCACTTTGCTTATTAAACACGCAAATGAATGCAACAATAAATAAGCAAAAAATAACATTTAATGCAAAGACACAGGCCGAAAATCAACTGCTATCTGCTGTTGACTTAAAAGCAAAGCTAAATCTTGCTGAGAATTTTAGTCATGACATTAATATTAGCGTGTTACCAAACACAAAACTTACGGTAAGCAATGCTCAAGGGCTTAAGCTGTCGTTAGTCGGCAGCCTAACTAGCACCCGCTTAGCTGTAAATTCACCTAAAGTACCAGAGCCAATAATTAGTCTAACTTCTGATGTCGATATTGGTGATGACCAGCTCCCTGTGGACATTAACTTAAGCGCAAAGAATTATCAGCAAATAACGAATGCTTGGTTGCCTCAAACGGCCATACCGGTGTCGGCAGTGAATGCGCTGATAAAAGGAAATGTTGATGGCTACCAGCTTAGCAGCTCTTTAAAGGTCGATAATGAACAAGCCGGGGAACTTAAGCTTGTTGCTGACATCTCCTTAAACGATAAATATATAAAGGTAAAAGAGCTTAAAAGTAGCGGTGATATAGGCGAACTAAGCGCGAGCCTAGAAGCAAAACTCAGCCAGTTTGAAGGTAAGGATGGTGTCGCTGTTTTAACTAACATCGCTTTTAACAAGCTTCAGCTTAAGCCACTATTGCCTAATTTTGACACTAATTTACAGGGCAACATTAACTTAGCTGCCAGTGTTACTGCGACTAAATTATGGGGACAGCTCAATTGCAAAAATGTTGAGGGTAGTTTTCAAGGCTATGATTTATCCATGCTTTGTGATGTTGTCATTAGCAAATCTGGTTTAGTGGATGTGAACGCTCTTGATTTACATCAGGGGAAAAATCATGTAACCACTAAGGGCACATTTGAGCTGCCGTATGGTATTAACACGAGCGAGCTAGGAGCCGCAGAAATTGCAAACACCCAGTGGATTGAAAAAACAAAGGCAGCCTTAACGCTTAATATCGACCTAGCTGATATGAGTAGTTTGTATCCTAAGGCAAAGGGCACCGTAATCGGCCAAATTGATATAGAAGGCAATGTAGATAAACCCAATCTAGTGGCTAATATCGATATAAATAATCTTCTATTTGATGAGCTTAGGCTAAAAAATGCGAAAGTGGAGTTGTTTTTAGATATCGCTAAAGATTGGCAAACTAAGGTAAGAATCGCCCTTAGCAAAATTGCGCAAGAAGCCTTACTCGCTGAACAAGTTGATATTGAAATTGACGGCAACTTATCAGCGCATACGCTGAGTGTAGATTTAACCCATCCAGACTATTCAACCAGCCAAAAGCTAAGCGGTGAAGCGATAGTCAATGAAAAAGACTGGCGCTGGCTAGGTCAGTGGGATAGTGGTGTTTTTGCTTCAGCCTTTGACAGTTTTGTACTTGAAAAACCGACAGCGATTCGTGTGAATCAAAACAGAGCCAGCATAAGGTCTCATTGTTGGCTGTCGTCTACAATGTCTGGCCAAAGCGATGTGAGCGGACAAATTAGCACATCAACAGACCAGAGCAATAAAACCTTATGCTTCGAACAAATACAATATTCAGAGGCACTCAGTGAAGTTAATGCTAAGCTAAACTACAATTTAAAAATTCCGCTTTTACACTACTTGCCGGATTTAATTAAACCAGGTAGCAGCCTGCCACTAAGTACCGATATTGAACTGCTATATTCAGCCGAAAAAGGAATTCAAGTCGACACCTATAGTCTTATGACGCAAGCTAATATTACGACATCGAAGCATAAAATAGAATTACAAGCACTAGTGGCCAATTCGTCGCTTGTTGACCAAATACTAAAAACCAACCTATTTGCAGGAACTAATGCTACAGGAGCGATAGGCCTGAGTTCTAAACTGAATCTTGATCCTGAAAACCGAAGCCATAAAGGCCAACTGCGAATAGAAAACTTCATCCTTTCTCCGTTGCAGCGCTTTATTCCCAGTGTTGAAAAACTCAATGGTGCAGTCGTAGGAAATATTATGTTTGACGGCCCTTTAGTCGAGCCAGAACTTAACGGTGAACTACAAATTTCTGATGTTGAGTTGGTGCTTGATAACTACCCTTACCCCATCACCAACTTTAATCAAAATATTACTATTGTTGATACAAAAGCAAGTATTGAGGGTGAATTTGAGTTAGGCGCAGGCACGGCTGATTATTCGGGTACACTTATTTTATTTGATGAAGATAAGCCCTTTAGCTTTGAAGGTGAAATAAATGGTGCCGGCATGCAACTTGCCTTTGCAGAAAATGAATTATTGGCCTCACCTTCTCTCAAAATTGCGCTTGATCCAGGTAATTTTAGTTTAAAAGGCGAAGTCACTATTCCAAATGCGCAAATAAAAATAGAAGAGTTACCTGAAAGTGCAAAATCGCCTAGCAACGATACCATTGTTATTGGAAAACCGCCTGAACCACCTTTGTTACCTATTGGTCTAGATATTGATATTCGTATTTTGTTAGACCCACCTAAGCTTAAACGCGTGACGATTAACGCATTAGATTTAAAAGCCAGTTTAGGAGGGGACATCAATGTACAAGTGCGTCAAACAAAAGATCCTGTTTCAGGTGAGTTTTCACCGCTAGAGACTTATGTTTATGGTTCAGTTAATGTCTTAAGTGGAAGTTATGAGGCTTATGGTCAAAATCTTCAAATTCAAAAAGGATCTATTTTCTTTAACGGTGCGCCGAGTTTGCCGCAGTTTGATATTACAGCGGTACGTAATCCGCTAAACACGGCTGACAATGTAGTGGCGGGAATACGTGTGAGTGGTAATCCCGTTATCCCGAAAGTGGAGCTTTTTTCACAACCCACCATGACTCAAGCTAGACAGCTGTCGTATTTATTGCAAGGAACCGATATTAATGGCGGTGAAGGTCAAGATCAGGATGTGATGTTGGTCAATATGCTGGTCAATTTTGGTGTGGGAAATAGTGAAAATGGCGTCAATCGCTTTGGCAAAAGCTTAGGCTTTGATTCACTTAATTTACAGACCGCGGGACAAGGGGCAAATACCCAAGTGCAATTGACAGGAAGACTTTCTGACAATATCCAAGTGACTTATGGTGTGGGTTTGTTTGACCAAGCCAGTGAAGTTATTTTACGTTATCAACTTTTACCACAAATGTACTTAGAAGCTAAAAGTGGCGCCACAAGTGCGGTTGATGTGTTTTATGAATGGACGCGGGGCGAATAGTTAAAACCGCAGCAAAGAAGTGTTGATTTTAACCTTAATAATCGACTAGTCCTTGTGTCCGAGCAATTCGCGATAATACTTCGCGACTAAGGCGTGTCGATTTCGAATGTCAAGTTTGCGGTAAATGTTGGCGCAGTGGAACTTGACTGTGCGCTCGCTTATGAACAAGTCACAGGCTATGAGTTTATTGGGCAAACCATCCATAATTTTCATAGCAATTTGCTTTTCCCTGTTTGATAGTATTTCTATATTACTCATCATAATATTTTTCCTTTTACGCTTAATTTGCGTGTTGTTGAAAGTAAAGGCGGCTAGTTTGCCGCGGGCGGTGATCCAAGGGCAGAACTGATTTGACTTAAGCCTGCCTTTGATAAGCTGTACACTTTATTCGCCGTAGCGATAGTGTGTGGTCGATGTGCAACCATAATAATTGTGCTATTGATTGTTTTTAAATTGGCGCATACCTTTGCCTCTGTGCCTACATCTAGATGGCTAGTCGCTTCATCTAGTATTAGTAAGTCGGGGTCTTGGTATAAAGCTCTTGCCAATAGAATTCTTTGTTTTTGGCCGCCGCTTAAGCTGTCCCCCATGTCGCCAATAAGGGTTTGGTATTGCATCGTCATTGCCATAATATCGTTGTCGATACAGGCAACTTGGGCGACTTCAATAACCTTTTGTATATCGATGTTTTGCGCAAATTGGGTGATGTTTTCTACTATGCTGCCACTCAGTAGTTGGTCATCTTGCATGACGGCGGCAATTTTGTGATATTGCCTGCTTTGCAAGGTAAATCGCGATTGGTTAAGTGAAATGTGCCCTTTGCTTGGTTCAAGCAAACCAAGCAGAACATAAAAGAAGTGAGGTTTTACCACAACCACTAGCCCCAATAATGGCAATAAAGTCGCCCGCACTAACTTCTAAGTTGATATTTTCGAATAAATAAGCCTGTTTGTTGTGGTAGCGAAAACACACCTTGTGCAAACTCAGTTGAGCGGCTTGGCTTTCTTTGCGTGCTTTACTAAAGGTAGTTTGGCCGGCTAATGCAAGCCTGTTGGAGCTATCGACAGATATTTCTGGAGCATGGTGCACAATGTCTTCGATACGCGCCAAATGCACATTGAGTATCTTGTATTCGATCCATTTTTCGATAAGGCTCGCAGAGGAGCCAACAAAGCGGTTTTTATAACTAATAAACGCAAACAGCATACCTAAGCTAAACTCATTGGCCATAACCAATGTTGCACCAAGATAGATAATAATTATATTCTCAGCGCCAAATAATAACTTGTTAGCGATTGAGAAGCTGATATTCCACTGCCCTAAACGTATGTTCTGATTCAGATTCTTGACAAATAAGTTGAGCCATTTAGCTTGGGTTTGAGCACCTGTGTTGGCTAGTTTAATGGTGCGTGCTGCTCGAATAGACTGCATGAAGTAGCTTTGTTGTTCAGCATCGCTGTGTAATAGTTGTTGGTTGAGTTGTTTTACTGGATGAAACAAACACCAGCGCCCAATGCTATATAAAATAACAACCGCCACCACAACAGCGGCCAATAAGGGAGAGTAGACAAACAACAGCACTAGCGTGCTGACACTTAACAGACCATCGATAAGGGCGCTAACAAGGCCTTGGGTAAGCGTATCGCGCACAGCTTGCAGAGAACTAAAACGACTTACAATATCGCCCATGTGACGGCGCTGAAAGTAAGCCAGTGGCAAACTCATCAAATGCGCCAATACACTGCTTGAAATATGAAGGTTAAAGGCATGTGAGAAGCGCAGCAATACCACTTCACGAAGCCATTGGGTAGTGCTTTCAACAAGCAACAACAAGCTAAAACCAATGGCTAGTACTAGCAGCAATGATTCGCTTGACGTATGCAGGACTTTATCGACTACGGTTTGCATATAAAAAGGCGTCGCTAACGCGAAAGCTTGAATCAGCAGTGACAAAGCGAGTAAAAAACTAAGTTGCCGCTTTATACCTTTCACGGGCTTCACAAAATCCCAAAGCGATAAGGTTTTTGATTTATCAAGTTGGCGAAAAGTTTGGTTAGGTTGGAGTTCTAATGCGACACCGGTAAAACTTGCACTGACGACAGACCAAGTGAGCTTGCGTTCGCCAACAGCAGGGTCGCTAATATATACATAGCGTTCGCTTACTTTTGTAAGTACTACATAATGAGAAAAGTCCCAATGCAATATAGCCGGACGTTGCAACTGTGCTAAATCTTCTAATTCGAGCTTTAAAGCTCGTGACGATAGCCCTAGCAGTTGAGCATAGTCAATTAAGTGATTCATGCTCATACCTTGCTGACTCGCCGGCATCATGTTGCGCAATTGCCTGAGTAAAAGATGCTTACCAAAATAGCTGCTCACCATGCAAAGGCAGGCAAGGCCGCACTCACTTGCTTCAGCTTGCATTACCATAGGGACTTTTTTCGCCACGAAAAGCGTAATTTTGAAAACCACTGTGTATTTAAGGGCAGGGCACTGCTGCTCGCGCTATTCATAGGGTAGCTTCTCTTCTAGCGAAAACCGGACGGACAAGCTCAAATAGGGGCGCTAACAACCATCTTAGAATTGTCGTTTCTTGCTTGTTAACCGATGCACTGATTGCCATGCCTGAGCGCAGGGAAATTTCATCCTTACTTGAGCTTGGAGGAGTGTAGTCAATGTCGATATTGACAAGGTAAAGCGCCTGATTGGCAGCTATCGTAAGGCCGTTAATGTCCCGCGGTGCAATCACTTGTTCAGAGATGTGTGACACGACTCCCTGCAAACTGCCGTATTTTTGATAAGCGAAACCTGCCACTTTGATGTTTACATGCTGATCTTTTCGTAAGAAAGCAACTTGGTGGGAAGGGATTGCTAATTGCACATAGTATTGTGGCTTAGATGGCGCTATTTGTGTTATCACCTGATTAAAGGCAACGGCTTTTCCTTGGGCAACTTGTAGGTTGTCGATAATGCCACTGCTAGGGGCGGTTACCGTCATTTGTGTATCATTGATTAGGGCGTCTAGTTGTTGTTGTGTCTTAATATTTAGTAAATCCATTTCGTGGCTAATTTGTTTTTGTTGCTGTTTATTGGCAAACAATTGTTGCTGCAATTCGTTGCGCTGAGTCTGTATATTTTGCCTGTTCATAAAAAGCTCAAAGTCTTGCTGATGCAATGACAGCATTTGCAGCTCACTTTGTTCTACTTGTATAAGCGAGATGAGACCGCGTGCTAGTAATTCTTTAAGTGACTGCCAGCGTTGTTTGGCAATCTTTAGTTGTCCTTGATGTTTTTCTTGATGCTGCGAAATTTGCGTGATTTGCTCATCGCTTTGAATTTGACGCCGCAATATTGCTTGGGCTGCCAACTTTAGGGTGTCTTGTTTTTGTTGTAACACTGCATGTTGATGGCTTTGCTCTTGGCGTATTCGCGTTTCTTGTTCTTTTATTCCTTTGCTGCCAAGTGCCTCTCCTTTGGAGCGAGCTAGTATGGCGATAGTGTCTCCTTGTTTAACTTTGCTTCCATTAGTAACCAGTAGGGTTTTTACAATTCCAGCCGACTCTTGGCTTCGTAAATCTATGTTTGGTTTTGTCGTGCGCACCCAACCTTGTACATCGATTGTTTCAAAAAAAGCTTGGGTGCTAATAAACACGAGCCCACCAACAGCAAATAGAGCACTCAGAAAGAATAGGCCAAGGTGGCTAAACTGCGGTAATAAAGTGACTTTTCCATATTGCTGCATAAAACTTGCGTCGATTGCAGCTTGCCTAAAGATTGATTTGCTTTTGGGCTTTTCTTCATTGTTGTCCATTCTCATCGTCCTTTTATTCGCATTTTATGAGGCAATTTGCACGCCCTTGCTGTTGAAGATTGAGCACAAGCCTAGAATTTAAAATTCGAAAAAGCTGTCAAAATAAAGACAAAAAAGCGCTATTTTCTAATCTTGCAAAAAATGTCCTATTTTTATGGCTGAACTTTTGTTTAGGTAAAACAGTAGTCATTCTGCCTGTGTGGATTATGCTTATTTGGGCTATGGTGGCGCATGAGTTTTTGATGAAATACTTTGGAGCAAGCAATGAACATCAACAATGATTTTTCTAAACCTGCAGTCGTTCACAGCGAATCCATGGCATGGGTAGATGCACCGATGGCAGGTGTTAGCCGCCGCCCTTTAGACCGGGTGGGTGACGAGGTTGCCAGAACGACATCTGTCGTGAGATATGCGCCAGGCAGTTACTCTAAAAGAGGTGTTTTACTGGGCTAGCGCATTAGACCCGAGCTCAGCTTGTGTTTTGCACATACGCATAAATAGCGTTACTATCTGCCAGATTGATGACCTTAAATTTGGCGATTGATGACCTATCTTTTTGTAAAACACTTACACATTTCCTTGGCCATTGCGAGCATTTGCTTTTTTTGTCTGCGTTTCGCTTGGGCAGTGACTGATGATAAGTTGCTAAGCAAAAAATGGGTAAAAATAGCGCCACATGTCATCGATACTTGCTTGCTAAGCGCTGCACTATACCTTTTGTTTAGTTTACAGCTATCACTTTTGGAAAATCCGTGGTTAATCGCAAAGATAACGGCATTGATTGTGTATATTGGTTTAGGAAGCTTTGCTATTAAGCGGGGAAAAACCGCTAAGGTAAAAGCGATAACAGGTGTCCTCGCCATACTTACCTATGTCTTTATGATTAATGTGGCTATTTCTCGCCAGCCTTTCATCTTTTTCTAAAAACTAAAAAGGGAAGCATAAATAATTTATTATTTTTATAAATGAATAAATTGTGTTCTTTGTCCTTTAGGATGTTTCAAACGAGGTGTTTGATGTATCTAATAGCGTGCATGAATACGAATTACGCATATCCAAATTTTTCGATAAAGTAGCTTAGCTTTTCAGTGTAAGGCGCTAATTGTTCTTCATAATTTTTCCATTTGTATTTCGATGTTTTATACAGTGGCTGATTAGTTTGCCCTCTAGACGCGCTCGTCACAAATTTTTTGTCTGCATGTTTGTGAAAATCCAAATAACTATTATTTGCTACAAACCCAATGTAACTAAATACTTTATCCATTTCAGCTTCTAAATCATCCACTAAATCCTCGTATCTGACATATAGAAATTCGATACCTAGTTTAATTTCATACTGCTCTAAGAGTTCAAATACTGCAATATAATGATCAACAATATCCTTAAATATAAGCAAATGGGCATTGTAAGCATTCATAGTGAAATACTGCTGCAGACAACTCAAACAGACATCTAAAGGGTGCCTAATGCTAATAATTAATTTAGACTTTGGAAATAGCGTCTTTATGAGGGGAATTTTATGCGTGTAATGAGGGTTTTTTTCAATTATTATTCCTGATTTGGGAATTTTAAATCCTTGTTCCTCTTTGATGACTTCTATATATCGATGTCTCATCCTATCTAGTTCGTCACTCGACAAATTTGATATATCCTTAGGGTATTTTTTTCCAAAATTCTTAAATTCTTTTACTGTAGCCTGAAGAATTTGTCTCTCACTCAAGACAAGAAGATCGTCTTGCGTATCTAATATGTTGTCTAGCAGTGTTGTGCCCGAACGAGGAAATCCAACAATAAAAACATGATTCTTACCTTCATCTCCTTTGAAAATATCTAGATTTTTTTCTAGCGTAGGTATTATGCTTCGATATTCCTTAAGCAAGCGGTTGCTATTGTTCATATGCTTTTTGATTGTGGGATCTCCATTTATTTGAAGCTTTCCTCCCTTTTCCCATGCATTAAAGGCGTCCGCATAATCCCCTTTTTTTTGCAATGTATTTCCCAACAAGTATTGATGCCCTACCACATCTATTGGGTTCTTTTTTAATAGTTCTAAAGCTTCATCAACTTCATTTTGTTTCAGTAAATTTTTCACTCTATTAGAGACTAGTATACAACCTGACTTTTTTTCATACCGTTCACAAGCGAGGTCGACTAAATCCTTTAACCCTGCACTATTCAAATATTGCAGCAAGGTTGTGAACTGGTCATCATCCAATCCATCAAAATCAAAGAAGAGATTTTGAGCGCGCTCTTTTACTAATGTTTTTGAGCCAAATTTAGAAGCACTCTCCAACAAAAGTAGTTGCGCATCAATCGAGTATTTTTCCCAGTTTAGAGCTTTGGGAGCTAATTTTTCAATGTTGACGAAGTGTTCCCGCAATGCGTACAACTTAAGCAAATAGATAATACTTGCTCCATTTTTGACAGAATCATCTTGCGCCATAGATAATTCGAAATAATGTTCTGCGTTTTCCTCGTCATTTTGATCAAAGTAACACCGTGCTACATTATTCGCGATTTCTACTATTTCTTTAGAATCTCTGGTTTCTAACAGAAGTTGCTTGCCTAAAAATATACTTTGTTTGTATTTTTTTCTTTTAGTAGTATTCCATATTCTAACTTTTTCTTTGCGTATGAATTAGCCTTAACCTTTTTCAACCATTTCTTGGCGCTTGTGAGATTATCAGCATTAAAATAAGTAATCGCTTTATTTAGTTCTTCTGACACAGTATTAGCTTCCTCTTTTACATTATTACCAAAGAGTTTGGTGAAATGGTTTTTATTGTTTTAATCACTTTGAATTATTAAAAATAGGCTGTAAGTCTTTTTGACAAAAAAAGGCCCTTGTTTTTAAGTCTGAACAGCATATTTATGAGGCAAGTAATAAAATTTGTCGTTCAAAAAGTTGAACTAGAATAAACGACATCCTTAAACTATTCAACAGCCATTGATTTTGTTGAACTTTAGGTCCAGTTTGGAGTGGTTTCGGGCTTTGTGTGAGCTTGAGAATTTTCTAATAAATAAAGGGGGAAGCGTTAATACTTCCCCTTTATTGGCCTTTCAACTAAGAGATTTATTAATGCACCCAGTGGAAGCGTTTTGATTTCTCTTCCATCATGGTCGCGGTATGCTCAGGCATAAATAATTTATTGTTATTTTCAAAGAAGAATAAATTTCGTTCTGTTTTGCTGCCGAGCTCATTCATTGTCGCACTTTCAAATACGCGACCATTAATAACGGTATGACTGACATATTCGCTTCGTCTTATATCAGCGAGTACGTCTCCGTCAATAATGACCATGTCGGCTAACTTTCCGACTTCAATACTACCAATATCATGGTCCATGCCTAAATGAGTGGCGCCATCTATGGTTGCACCACGAATCGCTTCAAATGGCGTGAAACCACCTTGCGCCATAATCCACATCTCCCAATGTGAGGCTAAGCCTTCTCTTTGGCCGTGGGCGCCTATCATTACGCGAACGCCTTCATCTCTGAGTACTTTTGCGTATTTTGCAACGTCTACATGATTGTAATAGTTCTCTGGCGCTCTAGGACGACGTATCGCGCGGCGGTCGACTAAGAATGATGGGGTGTAGCGCATTAGGCGTTCGTTTTTCCACACTTGCGTTTTATCGTAAAAATACTCCTCTCCCATCATGCCACCATAAGCAACCACAAAGGTAGGTGTATAGCCAAATTGAGTGGCTTTCCATAACTGGGTTAAATCACTGTATCCACGGGCAATGGGCAAACTATGTTCAAGACCAGTATGCCCATCAACTAGCATACTAATGTTTTGTTGAAGCTTACCGCCGCCTTCGGGTACAACCATCATGCCTAGTTTGTCGGCTGCGACCAGTACTTGTTGGCGCTGGTCACGGCGCGGCTGATTGTAGCTTTTGACCGATATAGCACCAATATCTCGCAATCGTTCAACATGAAAGTAAGCGTCGTCATAATTATTAATAACGGCCTTGTAACCCAGTGCTTCTGCACCGTATAAAATGGTGCCGGTTGAATAAATACGTGGGGCAACACGTAAGCCAGCACGCTGCAATTCAGAAGCCGCCATTATTTCGCGCGTATCATTTGATGGGTCATGTATCGTGGTAACGCCAAACGAAAGGTTAGAATATTGGCTCCAATTTTGATCAGGAATAATCTGTGAAGTACCTTGTGAACCATGTGCGTGGGCATCAATAAGACCTGGGATAATGGTTTTGCCGCTAGCATCAATTTCCAAGGCATCTTCGGGGATACTCACATCGCCTTTTTTGCCCACAGCAGTGATTCGATTTCCTTCGATAATAACTACCGAATCTTCGATGACTTCTTGCTGATTGTTTGCATCACGCATGGTCACTAATTTTCCGCCAACAATCGCGGTTACCTTATCGCTGTTGTCGGTTTTTTGTTTAAAGCTTACGTTTATGCCTGAGTCAACGGGTTGGGGCATATCATCGCTTTTAGCACCTGCAATAAAGTCAAAGGCTTCGTTTAAACCGCGCTCATAATATGTGGCCGCATGAGACCAGCCCACGGTAGAGCTGTCATCGCGCCAAGTCATGTAATTTCCTGCATGGGCAGACAATTGCTTAACCGGTAAGGCGGTCATATCAGGCCCTAGCTTGAAGGTCTTGCCATTGGTTTCAAAAGGCGCTGCGTAGGTTTTGTATTGATGCACAAAGGCTAGCCATTTTCCATCAGGAGAGAGGCGGTATTCACTTACTTTATCACCACCATTGAGGTGAACTTGTTTGTCTTTACCATTTAAATTTACGCTCGAAAAACGGGTTTCTCGATAAGCGTCAAATTGGTTTTCGGTAAAATATACACGTTCGTTGTCGCTACTAAAATGGGGTTCAAAACCACTGGGCGAGACGCGTTTTGTCGTTTCTTCATCAAGGTTTAGTACATACAACCCGGGTTCGTTTGAATATTTTGGATCAAGTAAGTAGCCACCTGTTATTTTGCGATAGGCAATTAGCTCAGCATCGTTAGAAAAGCTCGGTTCGATATAATGCCCCGGACCAATGCTAACGACTTTGCCCTTGCCACCACGGGCTGAAACCACTCTAATGGTACCTAGCGCTTGGTCGTTCCATGTGGTGTAAACAATACGTTTGCCGTCGTTAGAATAACGGGGATAATATTCGTCGTGATCATCTTGTCTGGTTAGGCGCTTTACTTTGCCTGACTTCATGTCATGTAAATATAATTTTCCAAGTGCTTGAAACAATATGGACTTACCGTCTGGTGATTTTTGTGCCCAGCGAACAGCTTTAACATCAAACTCCTCTGGTGCAACATCAACCTTAAAGCGCAGCGCATCTGCGTAATGCAAGGTGCTTTCTATTTGTACATCTAGCGTACTTAATTCTTTGTTTGCTGCGTTTAACGAATGAAACTTGCCTGCAGTCCAAAATACGATGTTTTCAGAGTCTGGCGTCCAATCGAAATAAGCAAAATAACCTTCGCTACCAAAGCCTTCTTGCATGTCGCGCTCGAGGTCAAAAAACAGGGGTTCTTCAAGACCCGTAGCAATATCTTTGACAAAAAGTACGGTTTTGTTTTTTACGCGACGGATAAATGCAATGTGTTTGCCGTCGGGTGATGGCGTTGGCACAACAGCACCGCCGGTGCCAGAAATATAGCGTTCTTCTTCACCGGTTTCGCGGTCGTAACGTGTTATTGCGAAAATCGATTTAAGCGGGTCTCGGTTGTAGTCAAAGCCAGAACCTGGGCTAATGTCATGGGTGTAATAGATATATTGGCCGTCGGGCGAAAATGCTGGGTCTGCGATATTTTGCTGCTCAACTTTACCGTTTTCCCGTTCTTTTATGGCAACACCTGTGCCGCCGCTGTGATGATATAACCAGATTTCGCCAGCGGGTATAGAGCGAGCTGACATAATGCCTTTTGTCACCACGATATATTCAGAATCTGGGCTCCATTTAGGCGCATGAATAAGGTGTTTTTTCTCTTTTGTTACTTGCTTTAGGTTTTCCCCGTTTATATCCATGGTCCATATGTTTGATAAACCATCACGGTCAGATACAAACGCAATCTTTTTTCCGTCAGGGCTAATTGCTGGTTGAATATTCCAAGCGAAATCTTGCGTTAAGGCTGTTGCTTTGCCGCCTTCTGCGCTTACGATAAAAATATCCCCTAGCATGTCAAATACCATGGTGTCGCCGTTTGGCGAAATATCCAAACTTGACCAGGTGGTTTCGTTTGTGGATATGTCCACTGTTTTTAAATCCATTGGCGGCGCGAGAACTTCCCAATTTTTTAAGGGATCGTTCGCTTCAACGGTGTCGTCATCTGACACTGCTTCTTCAGATTGTGATAGGGATGCGGCATGAAGTAAGCCTGCAGATGTCAATAAACTTAGGCCAAGCGCGAGCGCGAGGGAAGATAGTGATTGTCGTATTTTCATTAATATAGGATTCTTCTTATAGTTATGTTTAAGCAATAACCATAATTGCAACGTGCAAAATTCGCAAGTCCTGGCGATAGAATAAAAATTATTTTACGGCTATTTAATAATCAGTAGGACAGCCATGCTACCGGGTTCCTACAATGACATGCTAGCGAGGTCAAATTGCCTATTACGTAACGATAATTTTGTGGATGGGGCAACTTCGCCCATCTGCAGTTGAGCAGGCCCTGTTGGCTCTAGTAAAACGTAGTTAGCTCCGTTGCTACTAAGTGTAAGTTCATTTACGTTTTCCCTTAGGTTTATGCTTTGTAAATCAACCGCAAGTAAAGCATGCTCTGGAAGGTATACCATTTGAACGTCTGCATGTGGGCTATAGGCAGTTAACAAGGCCGCCATTAAAGTGGATTTACTATCACAATCTCCTTGATTTTGTAACAATAAGTCGCGAGGTGAAATAAAGCCTGCGCCGTTTGAGGACAGCCTGTCTTCCAAACGATTGTAAGGAATCGATTGAATCCAGCTCAATGCAATTTGAATAAATTCGCGCGCGTCTCTGGGATTATTTTGTAATTGCTTTATGGCGTCAACGAGAGGTAGTAAAGCTTTGCTACTATTTACCGTATACTTGGCATGATCGTGGCGAATGCTTGAAGCGCCGTTTGGTGCTTTATATTTAACAAAATAGTTGTCGCTCCAATAGTCATCTTGCGCTTTATCATGAACCGACTTCAGTTTATCTAGCACTTGCTGGGCTTGTTCACTGCCGCGGCGGCTACTCACGTTAAAAGATAAGCCGCTGTTGTTCTTCTTTACTTTTATTTTGGCTAACTTAGGATCAATGAGCTTAGCAGCTTGCATGACTTGAACATATACGTGAGATTGAAAAACCTGAGGACTATAATTAGGTGGAGAAGGTGGCATAGCGTAAAGGCTGCGGCTATCTAAGGTAAATGACAAGTTATATTCACCTTCTTGAGTGCGCCATTTATAGTCAAAATTTGTGTTTACGCCGCTCCTAGCCTGACTAAAGTGTGTTTGTTGAGCCTTAATAGCACAGCTATAGGTCATAGCGATGCACGCGACTATTAACAGATGCAAGCATGAAAGCTTATTTTTCTTAGCGCAAAATTGGTAAATCCACTGTTGAATGTGCCACATCAATAAAAACTCTGATTAGATCACTCAAAAAGCGATACCGTTGAACTCGTAGTGTGTTAACGGCACATAACACCAATATGTTTACTTTTTTATGAAACCGCGCCTGCACCAAACCAATTTAATTTGCTGTGCAAGCTTACTACGCCGCCAACAATAATGAGCGTTGGCGGTTTGAGCTTAGCGGTTTCAGGGTTTTCAACTATATTGTCGAGTGTGCCGGTCACTACCTTTTGGTCGCCGCGGGTCGCGCTTTGCACTAAACCAATGGGGGTTGAACTTGGCATTCCATTATTAATGAGTTGCTCGCATATAATAGGAAGGCCTGTTAAGCCCATATAAAACACGAGGGTATGATTGGGCTTAACTAACGAAGGCCAATCTAAGTTGATGCTATTGTCGCGCAAGTGGCCTGTAGTAAAGGTAACCGATTGCGCATGGTCTCTGTGTGTCAAAGGAATGCCAGCATAACTTGCCGCGCCTGTTGCGGCGGTAATGCCCGGTACAACCTGAAATTCGACCCCTTCATCAATCAGCGTTTCAATTTCTTCGCCGCCTCTACCAAATACAAAGGGATCGCCACCTTTGAGGCGTACAACACGCTTACCTTCTTTCGCTAAATCAGCAAGTAGTTGGTTAATGTCTTGTTGCGGGATAGTGTGGTTACTTTTTTCTTTACCAACGTAGATTTTTTCTGCATCGCGGCGCACCAATTCGAGTATTTCGTTAGACACCAAGCGGTCGTATACAACAACGTCTGCTTTTTGCATCAAACGCAGGGCTCTGAAGGTCAGAAGATCTGGATCACCCGGCCCAGCGCCTACCAAGTAGACTTGGCCATTAGGTTTGTCACCACTGGCGTATTTTTCAAGGGCGCTGCCTAATTGTTGCTGGGCCTGTTTTTCGTTACCTTGTAATACGTTTTCGCCGATATCACCGTCTAGTACCTCTTCCCAAAAGTACCTTCGATCGGTCACGTTATCGAGTGATTGCTTTACTTTGTCTCTAAATTTCTCAGAAAAAGTACCTAAACGCTTTATATTATGGGGGATAACCGATTCTAATTTTTGGCGAATATAACGCAGTAATACCGGTGCCACACCACCACTAGACATGGCAATAATGATGGGTGAACGGTCAACAATTGAAGGCGTAATAAATTTACACAGTGGCGTATTATCGACCACATTAACTAAAATATTTTGCGCGTGTGCTTGATCATGGATTGCTTGATTGGTCGCTTGTTTGTCGGTGGCAACAAACACCATTTGCTTGTTGGTTAAATCATCAGCTTCGAATTCACGCCTTATTAGCGTTACCTTGTCTGAGAGCGCGAGCTTTTCGACAGTTTCGCTTACCCAAGGCGCCACGATAGTGATTTGTGCGGGTGTTTTTAACAGGAGCTCACATTTGCGAGCTGCTACTTCGCCAGCACCAACGACTAAGCAATGGATATGTTCTGCATCAACGAAAATTGGAAAATACTTCATACGGCCTCTTTTGTTATGAGCCTAAAGTGTGTCATATACTAGAAATAAAAAAAGGAATAAAAATGCTAATTTTATTCCTTTTTGGTATATAGCATCAACAAGATGCCGTTAGGTTATCGATGACGATTAGCCTAGCTATCTTTTTTCTTGCGCTTCTTGGGCGCTTCTTCGCTCCATTCGCGAATATTTAGGCGCTGGCCGGCAACACGCGTTTTTTGCAAGGTTTCTTTTGTTTTTGCTGGCATGCTGTCTGGCAAATCTACTAAGGTAAAGCTATCGTGGATATCAATAGCACCAATATTTTTGCTGCTCATATCGCCTTCGTTAGCAATTGCGCCAACAATGTTACCAGGCTTAGCACCATGTACATAGCCAACTTCAATTCTAAAGCGTTTCATCCCTGATTCAGGATTACCACGCGGTCTTGAAGGTTTGCGCTCACGACCACCTTGTTTATTGGGGCTGCGACCTCGGTCATTGCGTGGGCCTCGATCACCACGCTCAGGACGGTCTTTAAATGATGGCTTTGAGTGCACATCTGGACGGTCTTGCTCGCTCAGTAATAGAGGCTCTTCACCCTGGGCTACTTTAGCAAGAGCTGCCATAACCATTTCTGGTGAAGCTTCAGACTCTTTTAAAATAGCTTCAATCACCGGCATATAAGACTCTATGGTATCGTCACTTAAGGCTTCAAGCACATTCTTTTTAAAACGCCCTAAACGGGATTCGTTTAACTCGCTAATAGAAGGAATGTCCATTGGCGTAATGCTTTGTTTAGTAGCTTTTTCGATAGAAAACAACATACGCTTTTCACGGTGTGAAATAAATAGTATTGCATCGCCTTGGCGTCCTGCGCGACCGGTACGGCCAATTCGGTGGACGTAAGATTCGGTGTCGTGGGGCACATCAAAGTTTATAACATGGCTGACACGCTCTACGTCTAAGCCTCGAGCGACAACGTCGGTTGCAACTAATATATCTATTTTGCCTTGCTTAAGCCTTTCTACCGTGCGCTCACGGGCCGATTGCGCGATGTCGCCATTGAGTGCCTCGACGTCATAGCCGCGGGCGGCAAGTTTGTCTGCAAGTTCAAGTGTTGCGGTTTTTGTACGAACAAACACGATGACACCGTCAAATTCTTCAACTTCAAATATTCTGGTAAGCGCTTCAAGTTTGTGATGGCCAGCTACTTGTACATAACGTTGACGAATCGTGCTTGCTGTAGAAACCTTTGATTCAATTTTAATGTGTTTTGGATTGTTTAAATATTTTTGCGATATTTTTTTGATGACATCAGGCATTGTGGCCGAGAACAAAGCCGTTTGACGTTTTGCAGGTGCATGACTAAGGATTAATTCAACATCGTCGATAAAACCCATGCGTAACATTTCGTCAGCTTCGTCTAGGACTAAAAAGCGAAGTTGGTCTAGTTTAAGGGTTTTACGTTTAATATGGTCAATAATACGACCAGGTGTCCCGACAACAACTTGTACGCCACGTTTTAATTGGCGAATTTGGTTGTCGTATGACTGACCGCCGTATATCGGTAATACACGGATTTTTTTAGAGAAGCTAGCGTAGACTTGAAAGGCCTCTGCAACCTGTATAGCAAGTTCGCGAGTGGGCGCTAATACAAGTAGTTGAGTGAATGCTTCATCGGGGTCTATATTTGCGAGCATAGGTAGCGCAAATGCCGCCGTTTTACCGGTGCCTGTTTGCGCTTGGCCAAGTAAATCGTGGCCTTCAAGCAGCAGTGGAATTGCTTTCGCTTGTATAGGGGAGGGCTTTTCATAGCCCACTTTTTCAACTGCCTGAAGTAGCGCACTAGGCAGGTTTAAATCTTTAAATGTTATGTCGACACTGTCGGTCATGGTATATCCTGAAATAATAAAAAACAAAAGGTAGAGCTAAAGAGGATGCGAACGCCAATAACTAGCCCTGTAGTATACGCGAAATTAGTCGTATATACCATTAAACAAATTCGCAAATCTGTGGTTAAATGAACGACAATTCGCTACAGTATAGGCAATATCGTTTTCACGATCGGTTTTTAAGTAAACATCAAGGACAAAAAGGTAGAACTTAGTATGCAAAACCTCCGCGACAACACATTTACCTCAAGGGTGTCAGCAGGCTTATTAAAGCTCGTCACAGTGGTAAGTTTGGTCATTTTAATGGCAGCGTGCCAACAAAAGACATCTGAAGAATATATACAAGAGGCCGCGGCATTCGCTGCTCAAGGCGACAACCAAGCGGCTGTGGTTGCATTAAAAAATGCAGTTCAACAAGATACGCGTTCTGCAAAAGCACGATTTGAACTGGGTAAGCTTTATTTATCACTTAAAAGTTTTGAGCCTGCTGAAAAAGAATTGTCTCGCGCTAAAGAGCTAGGTTATTCAGAAAAAGAAGTGCTGCCACTGCTTGCGCTAGCGCTTCAAAAAACTGGTGCCAATGTCGCCCTTTCTGATTTGTCCTATGATAACTCCGGGCTAACACATGCTGAACAAGCCGAAGTCGGCTTTCGTAAAGTGCAATCATACATGCAACTTAATCAGCTTGATGAAGCGAATGGACTTATTCGCGATTTATTGTTACTCGACACCGATGTTGTTTATAAAGGTCTTGTACTTGGCTACCAACAGGTACTTGATGAAGACGCGAAAAAAGCATTGGAAACGGCGCTTAAAATGTATAAACGTGCGCCACTTAATAGTGATGTACTGAATTTTACCGCCCGTTTATATACGCTAAATGGAGAACCAGAAAAAGCAGCTGATATCTACGAAAACTACATCAAAGTAGAGCCAAAAGATTTAGAAGCAAAATTTTCGTTGGCAAGTATGTTGGTTGAACAACGTCAACCAAAACGTGCTGAAGTTTATATTGATGAGTTGTTACCTGTTATTCCTGATAATGCTTTACTGAACCAACTAAAAGGTGTGGTACGCGCAGCCCAGGGTGATTTTAAACAGGCCAAATTTTATACCGAAAAGGCGATTGGTTTAGGACGTCCAGATCCGGCCCTACGTTTAATTGCGGGTTTTGCTTCATATCAACTAGAAGAATATGCGTCGGCAGTAAGCCACCTCTCATTTATCGCGGCTATTTTGCCTGACAATCATCCCGGTTTACGTATTCTTGCCGCTAGCCAACTACAAGGGAACATGGGTGATGACGCGGGACAAGTATTATCACGTGTTAATAACGCGACGGAACAAGACGCAAGTTTATTCTCAAGAGCGGGTTATGAACTGATAAAATCAGGAAATACTGCGGCAGCGAAAGAGATTATTGAGCAAGCTGATAAAATTAGTGAAACCCCTGAAGACCTTACGCGTTTAGGTGTATTAAAACTGTCTATTAATGATATTGAAGGCTTACTTGATTTAGAAAGTGCTGTTGAAAAAGCCCCTGAATCAATTACTGCGAAAACGACCCTTGCTAGTGCTTATTTAGGTACCGATCAATTAGACAACGCAATGAAGTTAGCGCAGCAGTGGCAACTCGATGAGCCAACCGTTGTCGATGGCTATCTATTGGAAGCAGAAGTATTGCAACGTCAAGAGCGATTTGCTGAAGCTTCAGTTGTTATTAATAAAGCAAGGGCCCTAGACCGCGATAGCATTCCCGTTAGGTTATCCTCTATTCGCTTAGACCTTCGTCAAAAGAATTATGATTCGGCAGAAGAAAAAGCAGAAGCTTTGTTAGCCGATGAGCCATACAATTTGCCCGCATTAGCGAGCTATTTTGCCTTGAAAAACGAAGCGAAAGACGCTAAACCGGCAATAGACAAAATTAGAAAGGCCGTTAAAGACAACCCTAAAGATGCTAATCTTGGTATGTTGTTAGCGAGAATAGCCTTGTCTATCAACAAACCCAAAGAAGCCCTTGATGCTTTAAAAAACATTCCTATTTCACGCCAAGCACCGCCAACATTCTGGCAAATAAAAGGGGTTGCTTTACTTAGAAATAACCAAAGTGATGAAGCACTGAATCACTACGTTAAATGGTCTGAATTATACCCAAATCAAGAAAATGCAGTGATGGGACAACTGCTTATCTTAGATATGGCGCGACAATATGACAAAGGTGCTAGGATCTCGACTGACTTCTTAGCTCGTAAAGACAACTTGCAAGTTAAAATTATGCAAAGCTACTTTATGGTTATGTCAGGTAATGTAAGAGGAAGCAAAGAAGTACTTGAATCGATAGATGTAAAATATCACCCTCTACCCTTTATCCGTGGCGTAAAAGCAAGGATAGCCTTGGCAGAAGGTAAAGGCAGCGATACCGTTGATGATGCATTCGCCGCTTACAGCGCCAACAGTACCGCTGATAACCTCTTTATTTATGTACGTTCATTAGATGAAGCCAATCAATCGACAGTTGCGTTAAGCGTTATTGAAAGACACGTTAAAGCATTGCCGAATGACGGCCGCGCAAGGTTGCTTTTAGCTGAACGCCAGATTGAATTGGACCCAACATCTGCCATTGCAAGTTATGAGTCATTATTGAAAGATTTTCCAAATAACTTTGTTGTGCTCAATAATGCAGCGCACCTATTGATGGAAAAGGGTGATTTCGAGAAAGCGGCTGAATATTCAAATAGAGCCTATATCATTCAACCATCAAATGTTGCCATTGGTGACACTCATGCTCAGGTGCTCGTCAGCCAAGGTAAACTAGATGAAGCCCTAGTTGTTTATAACAGCGTAATGAGCGATAAAGTAAAAAATGAAGACATCAATCTAAACTACATCGAAGTATTGTTGAAAAACGATGCCATAACGATTGCTAAGCGTCGCATTAAAGATTTAAAACTGACCACCAGCGAAGCGAAAGCGCGTTTAGCAGCATTGGAGAAAGAGTACATAAAGTAAGTTAAAACAAGAATAACGAGGCTCACGTGTTAGCGTTAGGTTAACGGCAGCGTGAGCCTTTTTAGTGTAGTCCCCTAATAAGTTTCATACCCACAGAGAAAATACCGTGATAGATACAATAAAACGTGGTTTTGTAAAGCTACGCCACAACCGAGCCTTTGAATTTTTTGTAATCTCGGTAATCATTATTTCTGCCCTTGAAATAGGCGCCAAGACCTATGATTTATCTGACGCCGCCATTGCCATCACAAAGTATATGGATGTGTTTATAACGGTATTTTTTCTGTTTGAAATTGTTGTAAGATTTATAGCCGAAGAGAGAAAGAAGGATTTCTTTAAATCAGCCTGGAATGTTTTTGACACTTTGGTTGTTGTCATCAGCCTTATTCCTATAGATGAATCTGAGATGGCACTTTTGGCACGCTTAATCAGAATCTTCAGAGTGTTGAGGATGATTTCGATTATCCCTGAACTACGCGTCCTTATTAATTCTCTATTGATTGCGCTACCGCGTCTAGGATATGTGGTTTTGCTGATGTTTATTATTTTCTATATCTATGCCGCAATTGGCAGTTATATGTTTGAAGATATCAATCCCGTTTTATGGGGTGATATAGCAATTTCAATGCTTACCCTGTTTAGAGTAATGACCTTTGAAGATTGGACCGATATTCAATATGAAACCATGGCTGTTTATCCAATGAGTTGGATTTTCTATATTAGTTTTATATTTTTCACCGCATTTGCTTTTTTAAATATGGTAATAGGTATCGTGGTCGGCGTAATGGATGAAGAGCATACTAAAGAACGCAATGAAGGTCAGCCTAGTATGCTCGATATACAAAAGCAGATCGCGCAATTAAGTGAGCAAGTGGCAAAGCTCAGCAATGATAAACCTTAAGGTTTTTACTCTACAACAATATTAGATAAATCACTGCTGCGTTTGCCGTCCATATACTCATTTATATTGCTTAGGGTCGTTTGAGCAATATTAGAAAGTGCTTCATGGGTTAGGAAAGCCTGATGTGAGGTAATGACCACATTGCTAAATGACAATAATCGCGCGAATACATCATCGTCCAAAATCACATTAGACATATCTTTAAAGAAAATGTTTGCTTCTTCCTCGTAAACATCCAAACCAGCAGCACTAATTCGTTTCTGTTTAAGTCCCTGAATGAGGGCCTTAGAGTCAATTAGGCCACCACGACTGGTGTTAATAATCATCACGCCGGGCTTCATCATTTCGATGCTTTTCTCATTAATGCAATGATAGGTTTCTTTCACCAAAGGCGCATGTAAGGTAACGATATCAGATTGTTTTAAGAGTTCATCAAGACCGGTATAGCTCACATTGTCAAGTGCGGCGATGTCGGCATTTGGGTCAACATCATAGGCAAGCACTTTACATCCAAAGCCGAGCAATATATTGACTACGCAGCGCCCAATCTTACCTGTTCCTACTACACCAACTGTTTTTTCAAACATGTTGAAACCAACGAGGCCGTCTAATACAAACTGGCCTGAACGATTACGCAAATAGGCACGATGCAAATTGCGATTGAGCATTAACATCAACGCGACACTATGTTCGGCTACCGCATGAGGTGAATAGGCCGGTACCCTAACTAAATCAATCTTATGTTTCTTGCAAGCGTCAATGTCTACGTTGTTATAACCGGCGCAGCGAAGGGCGATTAGCTTTACGCCGTAATGAGCTAGTTTTTTAACCACAGCCGCATTACAAATGTCATTCACAAAAATACATACAACTTGTGAACCTTTGGCCAAAATAGCACTTTGCTCGTTGAGCGGGCTATCATGAGGGGTAATCTCAATCTTGAAGTGATTTTGTTTTGTGAAGGCTTCAATATCGTACTTTTTGGCATCAAACATGGCAACCTTTAGCTTGCCCGAAGACGTGAAACCAGCAGTGTTGGTGCTGTTTTTTAATATCGTCACTATCTCTTGGTAGTCGCTTGACTTCAGCGTGTCTAATTTCCCTAGCATGTTTTGTAAATCAACAATATTTTTGGATGACTTTGAGGGCATTCGCTTTTCCTTTATTGGAGATATTAAAAAGAAATAAAAAAGCCCCCAGTTTGAAGTGGGGGCTTTTAGTTTAATCTAGTTTGATTAAGATTGCGACGCAGGCGCTGGTTTTAACGCTTTATTAATATCAAGCAAATCTTTCTGTGTTAATGTGCCAGATGCTTGTTTTAAAGATATTATCGCAACAATGAAATTGTAACGAGCATCAGCTAAGTTACGACGCGCATCAAAAAGATTACGCGTACTATTAAGTACATCAACAATTGTTCGCGTACCTACATCAAAGCCAGCTTCAGTCGCTTGCAATGCACTTTCTGCAGATACCACAGATTGCTCTAGAGCACGGATTGTTGAGATTGCTGCATTAACATCGTTAAAAGAACTTCGTACTTGACGTACCGTTTGACGGTAAGTGAGTTCAAGGTTCTCGCTAGCTACGACATAGTTAGCTCGCGCTTGTTCGCTTGCCGCTGACACGCTGCCGCCCTGGTAGATGGGAACACTGAGAGTCAAACGAATTGAGTTACTGTCAAGTGCAGGTGGCTTGCTTGGCTGACCACCATTAAACACGGTTTCGGTGTCATTGCGGTCATACGAGGCTGCCAAACTAAGGGTAGGGTAGTGCCCGCTTTTAGCCAGATCAATATCTTGTTGCGCTACGTCTTTAACTAAACGCTGGGCCAACAAATCAAGGTTGGCGTCTTTCGCCAGTTCTAACCAGCCATTTACTTGAGCTGGAGAAGGTTTTGCTGGGGAGAATAAATTTGTATCGAGCACCGCTATGCGGTCATGGTATTTACCTGTAATTTCACGTAGTTCTTCGAGACGTAACTCGAGAAGGTTTTCGGCCCGTATTTGGCGAGCGATCGTGTTGTCATAGTTTGCTTGTGCTTCGTGAACATCGGTAATAGCCGTTAAACCAACTTCAAAGCGTTGTTTTGTTTGTTCAAGTTGTCTCTCAATCGCCTTTAACTCTGCTTTTACAAATTCAACACTGTCTTGTTCGCGCAGTACCGCTAAGTAGGCATTTACGGTACGTAGCATAAGTGACTGAAAAGTGGCCCCTAAAACAGCATCACTTTGTTGGGCTAGTAATTCTGCGCGGTCCATACCTAGCCAATTTGCATGGTCATACAAAGACATACTAAGGTCTAGGCCGTAATTCAATGAGTTACTTTCAACATCAACAACGCTATTGATGGTTACTTCTCGGCCGTCTGGACCGATGACGGGTTCATTGTTTTCATCGAAAACCCGCTGGTTAATTTCATCATCGCTGTTTGACTTAGCATAGCTAACGCTGCCTGAAATTTGCGGTAATAAACTAGCACGGCTTATAGTAATGCCTGCGTAGGCCGCGTCTTTTTGTGCTTTAGCACGGTTAACAATAGGGTCGTTAGCTTTCGCCAATTCATATACTGTGGCCAAATCGTCAGCATGTGCTGCACTGGAAAGGGTTAGTCCAAGAACTAATGCTATAAATGTCTTTTTCATTGATGAACGCTCTGCGATTTTAATGGGTTAACGCGAATATAATACTAGTTTATGACATTCAACGACAAATACTAATGAATGCTTGTATCAAAAGATGTTTAAGTGTAACAGAATGTGATGATTTTGCAGATTAAACATCGTTTATTTTTACTGTCGATAGTCACTTAGGGGATCACAACTGATGCTAATTGATGGGCTTGTATGGCTTATTTTTGCTGAATGCGTAAAATGATGAGACAACAAACCTAACGCGACTGAGTCAATTTATATGCATGAGCCTGAACTGTCTTTTACTAAAGCGGATGTCACCATTCTAAAAAAAGAGTCTTTGTATAAAGGTTTCTTCAGCTTAAACCGCTACCATTTTACTCATACCTTATTTGATGGAGGCACAAGCGAGGTTGTCATGCGTGAGGTGTTTGAACGCGGACACGCCGTTGCCGTACTGCCTTATGATCCAATTCTTGATGAACTCGTTTTATTAGAACAATTTAGATTTCCCGCTTTAGAAACGAATGACAAGCCGTGGCTTATTGAAGTCGTCGCAGGCATTATTGAAGAGGGAGAAGACCTTGAAGATGTGTGTCATCGCGAGGCGCAAGAAGAAGCCGGTATAAGCCTTAGTCACCTAACTAAAATGAATTCTTACTTGGCGTCACCGGGCGCTTGTACCGAACGAATTCACGTATATTTAGCAAAAGTCGATGCCAGTACTGCTTCAGGTATTCATGGATTAGAAAATGAAGCCGAAGATATAAAGGTACTTAGAGTTCCATTTGAACAAGCGGTTGATTGGTTAAATGAAGGTAAAATAGATAACAGTACGGCGATTATCGCTTTGCAATGGCTTATGATTAATAAGCACAAAGTGCTCAGTGATTGGGGTTTGTAAGCTGAGCTAGTTGTTATGCGCCCGTGCTTAAGACCTTGGCGAAAACAGTCCATCAATTTATAACAAGAGATAGAATGAAAAGCGTTTTGCGAAAAAAATATGTCCCCCATTTACCCAGTATACTTGCGACCTGCGAGCATAATTATGTTTGCATGTTAAAGTTATTGCCCGACTGTGATACGCACGACTTACAATATAGCTTTGAAGTAGCTGAAGGCCTCAAATATCAAATAAAAATAGTCGATTCAAGCCGCTACACTAGCACACTAGAAATGGCACAGATGAGCGCAAATACCCCTAGCTTTTTGCAACCGAAAATGACGATCCGTTTATACCATGATGCGAAAGCCGCTGAAGTGCTTGCAGCACAACGAACTTCTCGCCTCAAACCTGTTTATGAATACCCGAATTTAAATATGCATCAGCGAAACGAAAAACATATGGTAAATGTGTTTTTAGCCGAATGGTTGCATTTTTGCTTAACCCAAAGGCTTGCCTCTACGACAAATTAGTTTTATTTTGTAGGTCATTTTTTAAAGCGATATTTAGTTATGCATCACCTAGTTTATCTTCACGGCTTTTTATCAAGTCCCGAATCTCTCAAAGCACAACAAACACTGGCCTTCGCTAAAAAACATTATCCCGCTGTGAATGTCCATATTCCGGTGTTATCTGGCGATATCAATAAGGCGCTTAAGACAATTGATGCGCTCATGACCACTCTTCCCATAGCCAGAACCTGTTTTATTGGTAGCTCGATGGGCGGTTTTTTATCCACTTATTGCATAGAAAAGTATGCCTGCGGCATAGGAAAGGCTAAAGCCGTTTTGGTAAATCCCGCTGTTAACCCTGCAAACTTATTAAGTCACTATTTAGGACGTCATCAAAACCCTTATACCAATGAGGTATTTGACATTTTGCCCGAGCATATAAGGATATTTAAAGCGCTATATATTGATAAATTGTCTGACCCTCAAAAATACAAAGTACTATTACAAACCGGCGACGAAACCTTAGATTACCAATTAGCAGTAAACAAATATATAGGTGCCCATGTGCTGGTAGAACAGGGCGGTGATCATAGTTTTGTGGGATATGAAGACTATCTGCCTAGTATATTTCAGTTTTTAGTTTAGGAGATTCCAGAACAAGTCTGGAATGACGGGGACTTGTGCTTACACTCCCGTTATTGTTGAGCAAGCAAAGGCGTCAAAATTTTAGGCGTTGAATTGCCTTGTTATATACACTATAAATAGTGGCTTAGGCGGTTGCTCATTGTAAACATGCTTGTTACTATTGGATTTATATACAGGTGTTTTACTAGCGCAAGATATTTACCTGTTTTAACTTGCGATCCCAGCGCTACGCCAAATTAAAGAATTAAAGCGCGCGTGTAAAAAACGATGTTAGGCACGCTGCAAATAAAAATAATTAAATCCACATGAGTCTATAACATGTCTGAGCAATATAATTCTGATGCTATTGAAGTCCTCAACGGACTTGACCCTGTTAAACGCCGTCCAGGCATGTATACCGACACCACTAGACCAAACCACTTAAGTCAAGAAGTGATAGACAACAGTGTTGATGAAGCCTTAGGCGGACATGCAACCAACATAAAAGTTATCTTACATGAGGATCAATCGTTAGAAGTGATAGACGACGGGCGTGGTATGCCTGTGGACATTCACGCTGAAGAGGGCATGAGTGGTGTTGAACTTATCATGACTAAGCTGCATGCCGGTGGTAAGTTTTCTAATAAGAATTATGAATTTGCCGGTGGTCTACACGGAGTAGGTATTTCAGTGGTAAATGCACTTTCTACCCGAGTTGAAGTGACTATTAGGCGCAATGCAGAAGTCCATCAAATTGCCTTTGAAAATGGCGATAAAGTTGAAGAACTACAAGTTATTGATACCTGTGGTAAGCGAAATACCGGCACAAGAGTGCACTTTTGGCCAGATCCGAAATACTTTGACTCGCCTAAATTTTCGGTCAGTAAACTTCTCCACATCTTACGCGCTAAAGCCGTATTGTGCCCTGGGCTATTGATAAAGTTTGAGAACAAAATCAGTAAAGAAAGTCACCAATGGTATTTTGAAGATGGCCTGCGTGATTATTTAACCCAAGGTTTGAAAGATTACATAACGCTTCCATCTGACGCCCCCTTTGTTGGTTCGTATTCAGGCAATGGTGAGGCCGCAGACTGGGCCGTAATGTGGCTGCCTGAGGGCGGTGAAATGGTTACCGAAAGTTATGTAAACCTTATTCCAACGGCCCAAGGCGGCACCCATGTAAACGGCATGCGACAAGGTTTGCTTGATGCTATTAGAGAATTCTGCGAATTTAGAAATTTATTGCCTAGAGGGGTAAAAATAACCGCAGACGATATTTGGGATCGTTGTTGCTATATTTTATCCACCAAAATGCAAGACCCACAATTTGCTGGACAAACAAAAGAGCGACTGTCTTCACGTCAAGCATCGGCCTTTATTTCAGGCATCGTAAAAGACGCGTTTAGCTTATATTTAAATCAGCAAACTGACGTTGCTGAGCTCCTCGCTGACATGTGCATTAATAATGCCCAGCGCCGATTACGCCAAAGTAAAAAGGTAGCACGTAAAAAAATTACCTCAGGCCCCGCTTTACCCGGTAAATTGACTGATTGTTCTACTCAAGATAACGACCGCTCAGAACTCTTTTTAGTGGAAGGTGACTCTGCGGGAGGCTCAGCAAAACAGGCTAGAGACCGAGAGTTTCAAGCAATCATGCCGCTCAGGGGAAGATTCTAAATAGCTGGGAAGTCGATTCTTCGCAGGTTTTGGCCTCACAGGAAATTCATGACATTTCTGTTGCACTGGGTATAGACCCAGATTCAGATGATCTAAGCGGACTGCGCTATGGTAAAATCTGCATCTTGGCTGATGCTGACTCTGACGGTCTGCACATTGCAACTCTGCTGTGCGCATTATTTGTTAAACACTTCAGAAAACTAGTAGATACAGGGCATGTTTATGTTGCCATGCCGCCTTTATTCCGTATCGATATTGGTAAAGAAGTTTACTATGCACTAGATGAAAGTGAGAAGCAGGGCGTGTTAGACCGTATCGAAGCCGAGAAAAAACGCGGTAAGGTTAATGTTCAACGCTTTAAAGGTTTGGGTGAAATGAACCCCTTGCAACTTCGTGAGAACCACTATGGACCCCAATACTCGTAGATTAGTTAGGTTGACGAGTGACGATGCCGAGACAATGCTTGAACTTATGGACATGTTGTTGTCGAAGAAGCGAGCACCTGATCGTAAAGCTTGGCTAGAGAGCAAAGGAAACCTTGCTCAAGTATAGCTAAATCAACGAAAATGCACTTTATCGGCTTAGCATGCTATTTGCTGTTAGGCCTATTTGAAACGTGCGCTGCATAGCAGGAAATCCAATATATGCGAACAAAGGCTTAACATGCTAAAAATCTTAAAAGCGGCGATGCTTACGCTATTAGTTCTGATAGCTTTGCTGATTGTCTTGGTTTTTGATACATCGCCTAATATTGAGGTGAGTCCTACTGAACAAGTAAATAATGCTGATAGTGTTCAGCCCCTTATCAATG
The DNA here is from genome assembly GCF_055808975.1 of Glaciecola sp. G7-5. Lineage (NCBI taxonomy): Bacteria > Pseudomonadati > Pseudomonadota > Gammaproteobacteria > Alteromonadales > Alteromonadaceae > Glaciecola > Glaciecola sp. G7-5. Next base: position 4,819,759 of record NZ_CM147892.1, on the reverse strand, counting down.
AACTTCGTCGAAGTGTGCGTAGCCGATATGTAGCCCAGCAATTAAATGTCAGTTCAAAACAAGCCAACAGTCTCGCCGGTTTTTTGCACAGAGCCTTAGATAAAGCAAACGCCCAAGTTAGTTTTACCAGCGATATGGTGATTATTGCTGGTACCTATGCAATAAGTACAGGTGCGGTGCCAATCTACTTTAATATTGAAGCGCAGATAAAGGCCGGAAAAGGACTGCAATTAGATACCGTCACCCTGGGTGATTTGCCATTACCGGGTCAGTTCGCCTTAGGGAGTGCTGAATCATTAGTAAACACTTACACCTCTTCTAAAGTCGCTACTAAAGCGATTGAAACAGTGGAGTCGGTCATTATTGTGGATGATGGGATGCAAGTTAATTTAGCGCCTATCGATACTTTGTTAAGAGAATTCCAAAACATCGAAACAGGTGGGAGCGACAAAGATACGCGCGTGTTAAAAATTAGAATTGCGCACTATTTACGTTTGCTCGATAACTTATATGTGCCTCCCGGGCCTAAAAACGCAAAAATTCCTTCTTTAGCAATTTATCTTAACGCAGTGATGAAAGAAGCCGCGGTATTGAGTCAACAAGGTTCGGCAACGCTTGAAAATGAAGCCGCGATATTAGCGGTCGCTATTTACGCAGGGAGTCCACGGTTTACGGCACTCATTGGGGACCTTAGCTTTGCGATAGACAAAATACCCAGCGCATCGCCGCGACCTGTACTTCACAATAGACAAGATTTGAGCCTTCACTTTATATTTTCAGCAGCAATAAAGCTTTTATCGCAAAAAGGTATTAGTATTGCGGTTGGTGAATTCAAAGAGTTAATGGACCGAGGAAAAGGCGGCTCGGGATATAGCTTTATTGATTTGGCAGCTGATTTATCAGGAGCTCATTTTGCCGATTTAGCGGTAAACCCTCAAAGTGCTCAGCGGCTCCAAGCAGTCATGCAAAGCGCTGCTAATGAAGCTTTATTTATGGTAGATATTGCTGGACTTAAAGAGGGCTTAAGTAAAAATCAATTTACTGCCCAATTTGGTGAAGTTGATAGTGAAGCTTATCAGCAAGTCGTTTCTGAAATTAACGCTCGAATTGATAGGCTAGCTATTTCTCCTTAAGTCGTGTTTTATTTCTCGAGCTTAAAACAATTTAGGAAATACTATGGCAATACATCAAATACAGCATCCACTTATTCAGCACAAAATGGGTCTTATGCGAGCTTATGGCATAAGTAGTAAAGACTTTCGAGAGCTTGCCAGCGAAGTCGCCAACTTGCTGACTTACGAAGCGACGCGTGACTTAGACCTTGAGCACAAAAGTATAAAAGGATGGACAGGCGAAGCGATTGATATCCAACAAATACAAGGCAAAAAGATTACGGTAGTCCCTATATTGCGTGCTGGACTTGGCATGCTCGATGGAGTACTCAAACTTGTTCCAAATGCAAAAATTAGCGTGGTTGGCTTGTATCGTAACGAAGAAACATTAATGCCGGTTGCCTATTTTGATAAGGTTGTAAAAGATATTGATCAAAGAATAGGTCTAATTATCGACCCCATGTTAGCCACTGGTGGAACCTTAAACGCCACTATTGATTTGTTAAAAGCAAAAGGCTGCAAACGCATTCTCGGTTTGTTTTTAGTTGCCGCTCCTGAAGGCATTGATAAGGTCATACAAGCACATCCTGATATTGATATTTATGTTGCAGCAATAGATGAATGTTTAAATGCACAAGGCTATATTTTGCCCGGTTTAGGCGACGCCGGTGACAAAATATTTGGCACACAATGACGAAATCCTCGTTAATTTATACGGCAAACAAGTATTGGTACAAATAAGTACAAAGGGATGATACCTTTAAACATACGATACGTATCAATAATTATGATATTAAGAAAGGCGCGCCGTGTTCCTCAGATATAAAGGCGATGCTGATAAGGCTTTACATGAAAAAATATATTAGTAGCGCATTATGCGCATTTTCACTTCTCACATTAGTCACCGTAAATAGTGCACTGGCAGCCCCTGTGTTTAAAGTCTCAAAAGGTGAGGATGTAATCTATATTGGCGGTACGTTTCATTTACTCACTGAGAAAGACTATCCATTGCCAAAGGCGTTTAACGAAGCTTACGCGGAGTCTGATGAAGTTTATTTTGAGACAGACTTAGGCGTCCTAGAAACGCCTGAGTTCCAATCGAAATCATTGGAGGTCATACTTTACAAAGACGGGAAGACATTAAAAACGGGCCTGAATGAGGAAACCTATGCACGCTTTGCCGAGTATGCAAAGTCTCGCCAGCTCGACCCGATGCAACTGAACGCTTTAAACCCAACCGGCGTTATGCTCACAATTACGATAATGGAGTATCAAGCGCGAGGCTTTGTTGCAGAAGGAGTCGATAAACATTTTTATGACAAAGCGATTGACGACAACAAAACCATAGCATGGTTTGAGACGCCCGATGAACAACTTGCCATAATCGATGCTTTTGATAACGACGACCCAAATGGCTTAATAAACTATACCCTTGATGAAATTAAAAATGTGGATGTTGTCGTCACAGGGCTGCATAACAGCTGGCGCAGTGGTGACATGGACACACTTGCGAAATTAGGCATGGAAGGATTTGATGGTTATCACGACATATACGAACTTGTATTGGTCAACAGGAATAATCGCTGGATGGAAACAATCGATACGATGTTTGGCGATGAAGGCACCGAGTTTGTGCTAGTTGGTGCGCTTCATTTGCCGGGCAAAGATGGTGTGCTAACGCAGTTAGAAAAGAAAGGCTATACCGTCGAAAAAATGTAGCCCATATGTGAAGCTTAGTTAGCCATAACTTAGTTATTTTAAAGTCTGTTTGAATTGGGCGAGGGTGGTTAATAAAAGCTCCATCTTCTTAACTATTGGCGGTAAGGCTTGGTTTATAGTTTCTTGCTCAGCCTCTGCCAAAGGGGCTATTTCACCAGCCAGTTCTTCTACATAAGGCCCAAAACGTTTATCCCGCGTGCTAAAACCAGAACCTTCACTGAAAATGGCTTCAAACTTGCCTTTTCCTTTCGCTTGCAAGGCTTGTAGGGCGGCGTCAGCATCAACCGACTTGCGATAAATTACCCGTAAATTCTCGTTTAACATCTCTATTATTTTATTCATGAAACTCCTTTAACTGCCGATATTTTCGAGGTGGGCAATTGTGCCTGCATTTAGTTTTTGCTACAAGCAAATATAGAAAAAGGAAGCGCTATGGATATCCAAGGTGCATCTGGCGTTGCTCATACGCTGATGGTGAAGTCTGCCCAAATGGCAAACAATCAGCAAAAGCAAGAAGGGCAAGCAGTGTTACAACTGCTGGAATCGGCACAGGCGGTTGCTGCGCCAAGTAATGCTAGTGTAGGTGGTTTGTTAAACACTTATGCCTAGCAATTACGGTTCGAGTCCTAAGTCTATTGGTGTCTTACCGGGTTGTCCTGGCAGTTCTTGAACTAGCTTGGGCACTAAAAAGCCCGGTAAGCGCTTTATACATTCTGCCAAAATGGCTTTTGCTTGCGCTTTACTCACATCGAAATGCGATGCTCCTTTTACTGGATCAAACATGTGTAAGTAGTAGGGCAAAATATCAGCATCAAACAAGGCTTCACTCAAGTCACAGATACTATCCGCATGATCATTCACACCTTTTAATAATACAGATTGATTTAATAAGCTTACTCCGGCTCGGCTAAGCGCTTGTGTTTTGCGTTTTAAATGTTCGCCTATTTCGTTTTTATGGTTAACATGTAAGACCATAATCGGTTTTATTCGTAGCGTAGACAAACCCACTAACAAATCGTCACTAACTCTTGCGGGAATCACAACTGGCAAGCGTGTATGTATGCGTAGACGCTTTACATGCGGTATTTCATCTACTTGTTTGGCTAACCTTAAAATTTGTTGATCATTAGCCATCAGGGGATCACCGCCAGAAAAGATTACTTCGTTTATGCGAGTGTCTTGTTTGACATAGTTAAGTGCCTCTTGGTATTGCGCCTGACCTAGATGATGCTCTTGGTAAGGAAAGTGTCTGCGAAAGCAATAGCGACAATTTACCGCGCAACCGCCTCTTACAATCAATAGTATGCGGCTTTGATATTTATGAATTAGACCTGGCGTGCTGGCACCCTGCTCTTGCAGTGGGTCGATTACAAACCCAGGGCGGTCAATAAATTCTGCGTTTTGAGGGACGACTTGTTGAAGTAATGGATCATGCCAATTTCCCTTTTGCATAAGCGCGGCAAAGGGCTTTGGAACGCGCATAGGAAAAAGTGTGCGTGCTTGTTCATGAGACGCTAGTTTGTCGCTCGGGTTCAGCACTTGCGTTAGTAGAACTTTATTACTTGCGTTAAGGTGTTCTATATCAAGACCACTGGGGATAGAACAAGGATTTATTTCTAAATAATCGAGTAGTGATTGCAATGTTGTAAACGAATTAGCTAATTCTTTTTGCCAATGAGTCTCTACAGCAGGCGTTTTTTTAGGTATTATCAGCATGTTTTTATTATTGACCCAATGAATCAGAGGATTGAATGGCTAATTTCAGCACAAACGAATTTAAAGCTGGCCTTAAAATAATGCTAGATGGCGAGCCTTGCAACATTTTAGAAAACGAGTACGTAAAGCCAGGCAAAGGCCAGGCCTTCAACCGCACTAAAATTCGCAAGCTTGTTTCAGGGAAAACCCTTGAAAAAACGTGGCGTTCTGGCGAAACCGTTGAAGGTGCAGACGTCATTGATACTGAGCTGGCGTATCTATATACCGATGGTGAGTTTTGGCATTTCATGAATAACGAAACCTTCGAACAAATTGCAGCAGATGAAAAAGCAGTAGGTGAGAACGTAAAATGGCTTGTTGAAAACGATATCTGTACCTTAACTTTGTTTAATGGTAGCCCAATTGTGGTCACGCCGCCAAACTTTGTTGAAATAGAAATTGTCGAAACCGACCCTGGCCTTAAAGGCGATACCGCAGGAACTGGCGGTAAACCAGCAACCTTAGCGACAGGGGCTGTGGTTCGTGTACCATTGTTTGTGCAAACAGGCGAAGTGGTAAAAGTTGATACTCGTAGTGGCGAGTATGCCTCACGTGCTCAAAAATAAAGCGATTATCTCGCGAGCCGTTTATAACGGCTGCATCACCTTAAAAGTATGAGCGCTTTGTGGCAACCCACCGCAAGTATTGAAGTGCTGCACCAACGTGCAGCACTTATTGCACGTATCAGGGACTTTTTCCGAGAGCGTAATATACTCGAGGTAGAAACACCGTGTTTGTCAGCAAATACGATTACAGACCCTTATTTGCTTGCCTTGCATACGCTACATACGCCCCCAGGCAGTAACAACGCTCGCAAATTATTTCTCCAAACCTCTCCTGAGTACGCAATGAAACGCTTACTTGCTGCTGGCAGTGGCGATATATTTCAACTATGTAAATCCTTTCGTGACGATGAAGTCGGGCGTTTGCATAATCCTGAATTTACTATGCTTGAGTGGTATCGCCTTGGTTTTTCAATGCAAGCATTGATAGACGAAACCAAAGCACTTTTAATGTCTGTGCTGCAGGTTGAAAAGGTTGAACAAGCGTCATATGTAGAGTTGTTTGAAAAATATCTTGGTATTAATCCACTTACTATCACCCTTAAAGCTCTAATCGATACGTGCAAAAGCCAAGACCTTGGTGATTATGTCAGTTCACTGCAATCGAATATTCACGAAACTGACGCTCTGCAAAGCGATATATTGCTAAAAGATAGCTTACTTCAGGTTTTATTCAGTCTTTCAATAGAAGTGAATATTGGTCAAGCTTATCCCATCGTTGTTACCCATTTCCCAGCTAGCCAAGCTTCATTAGCAAGCCTAAGCGGTGACGGTAAAACAGCAAATCGCTTTGAGCTTTACTATCGACAAATTGAATTAGCTAACGGCTTTGAAGAGTTAAGTGACGCTGATGAGCAGCGAAAACGTTTTGAACAAGACAATAAAAAACGTCAGGCCTTAGGTTTGCCCAGTCAAAAAATAGACATGCATTTTATGGCAGCCTTAGATGCAGGACTGCCAGATTGTTCGGGCATTGCACTGGGCATTGATCGCCTCCTTATGCTGGCCCTGAATAAAAACAAGATTGAAGATGTAATGAGTTTTAGTCACCGTAATTGTTAAGATACCTGTCATTATGAGGACCTTTTGAAAAAATACAGCCTCATTAAATTTAGACTTGAGTAGAAGTAAATCGCGCTGAAACAAAATTATCTCATTGATATGCGCTATTAACCGATAAATTAGGGTAAAATAGAAACCGCCTGTTGATCTTTGCTGTATGATTTTACACAGGCCCTAATGTATTGAAAACTGTATGAAATTATCTTTATTTTCGGAGTTATAATGGAACATAAAAACGTCAGCTCTCGCTCTACGTCGCAAAAAGCATTGCGCCTAAATCTTGATGATAAAAAATACGGCACTATCGTTGAAATCGGTGCAGGCCAAGAGGTTGCTCGTCAATTTTTTCTAGCAGGAGCTGCGGCGGGTACCATCGCTAAAACCATGTCTGCCTATGACATGAAATTCTCAGACGCGATTTATGGCGTTCAAAATGACGGTCGCTACGTCAGTAAAGCGCGCGTTAAAGCCATGATGGAGCAAGAGCTTGATTTGGTCGTTGAACGCGTTAGTGACGTACGTTCAAAATCTTCACGTTATTTCGCTTATGCTGCAACAGTCGCTGCAAAAAGCTTTAATCGACAAAATGAATGCCATGCGTGGTGCGGTATTCGTGTTCAAATGTATCCTGGCGCTGAGCCATCAAATATTAAAGTCCACGTGCGTATGCGCGACGACAACGCTGAAGCCCAGCAGCAAGCCCTTGGGATACTGGGTGTTAACCTGATTTACGCGGCTTATTACTATTTTGAAAACCCAAAGATGATGATTGATTCTTTGACCGACAACATTAAGCCCGACAGAATTGAAATTGATTCAATAGAATTTATTGGGCCGTATTTTGAAGATTTAGACAACCGTGCGATTAACCTTCATCTTATTAGAAGTTGGAAAACACGGGCTATCATGTTTAGACCTGATGGCAGCATTTGTGTTCCGGCAGAAATGCTCTATAAGAAAAACGTGATAACCATCAGGGGCTCCTTTAGGCCGGTGACTAATCTAAACGTTGACATGATTGAGCAAGGTAAAAAAGCCTTTTTTGATCAGGCTGGAATAAATGAAGAAAATACCGTCGCCATTGCCGAGATATCGTTGAATGATGCTCGCGGTAACGACAACCATGTGCCTGAAGAAGACTTAGTCCAGCGAGTGCAATTATTAAACTCACTGGGCTACAACGTCATGATTTCGGACTATACGCGTTATTTCTCGTTGCGTGCTTATTTCCGTCAGTACACCAAAATGAAAATTGGTATAGTGGTGGGTATGATTAATCTTAAGCAAATCTTTGATGAAGATTCATATCGTGGGGTTGAAGGCGGTATTTTAGAAGGTTTCGGTAAATTATTCGCCGACGATACGCGAATGTTCATTTATCCTGAGCTTAACAATGAAGGCGAACTGCGCGACATCAGCAACTTAAAAGTGACAGAGCACTTGCGCTTTTTGTACCGACACCTTCTTGAAAATGATTTTTTACAGGGCTTGGATACAAGCGACAAAGCATTATTAGAAATTTACTCCAGAGATGTCCTTAAACAGCTCAAAGCTGGAAGAGGAAAGTGGGAGAAAGCGGTGCCTAAATTGGTTGCTGAGCATATCGTTGAGCATGGCTTCTTTGGATTTAAGAAGCCTCGTAAATAAGTAGCAAACATCGTTTAAGCGATACGCACTTCACAATACGTTGAAAAGGTCTTTGAGCATGTTCAAAGACCTTTTTTAATGCCTTAGTGTTTAAGGTTTGGGATTGCGTAATACCATTAAGCGAATTTCAGTCATATCCTCAATCGCGTAGCGAATCCCTTCTCGGCCCAAACCTGATTCTTTGACTCCACCATAGGGCATATTATCTACTCGCCAGCTAGGTACATCGCCAATAACTACGCCGCCTACTTCTAGTTGGTCCCAGGCTTGATGGGCCTTGTAGATGTCGCGCGTGAAAATGCCAGCTTGCAGGCCAAATTGGCTGTTATCAACTTCCTTCAAGGCTTCATCAAAGTCAGTAAAACGGCTAATCACCGATACTGGGCCAAAGGCTTCTTCACTGTTTACATCGCATTCATTGGGTACGTCTTCCAAAATAGTGGCTTGTAACATTGCACCATCACGTTTACCACCGCATAACAATGTAGCGCCTTTTTCTATGGCTTGATTTACCCACGATTCGAGTCGCTTAGCTTCAGACTCCGCAATCATTGGACCAATAAAGGTGTCTTCATCTAGGGGATCGCCATGCACTAAGTTACTGACTTTATCAACATAGGCCTTTTTAAATTCATCATATACGTCGCTATGAACAATGACGCGTTGCACACTGATGCAGCTTTGGCCGCTTTGATAGTAGGCTCCAAACACGATTCGCTCGACTGCATCGGTGATGTCAGTGTCGTGATCTACAACGCAGGCAGCATTACCACCAAGTTCCAAAATTACTGGTTTTTTACCTGCTTTCGCTTTTAATGCCCAACCTACATCAGGTGAGCCGGTGAAACTTAGGAGCTTAAAGCGCTCGTCGGTAGTAAATAAATCGGCACCGTCACGGCTACAAGGCAAAATTGAAAACGCGCCCTCAGGTAAATCCGTTTCGGCCAGCACTTCTCCCATAATTATCGCGCCAAGCGGAGTACGACTCGCCGGTTTTAATACAAATGCACAGCCTGCAGCGATTGCAGGAGCTACTTTGTGAGCGGCCAAATTCAGTGGGAAGTTAAATGGCGATATAAACGAACAAGGGCCAATAGGGACACGTTTGGTCATACCCGAATAACCGCGCGCACGCTCAGTTATTTCTAATTCAAGTACTTCGCCGCCAATACGTACGGCTTCTTCTGCAGCTATTTTGAAGGTATCGATTAAGCGCGTCACTTCACCGCGTGCATCTTTAATGGGTTTGCCTGCTTCTATGCACAGAGCATAGGCTAATTCATCAAAACGTTCTTTAAAACGTGTTACGCAGTGTTCAAGTATCTGTTGGCGTTTATATGCAGGCATTTTATTTAGTGCAGGTTGCGCTGCTTCGGCCGCCGCTATTGCTTTATCAATGATATCTGCATCGGCAAGTGCAACTTTGGTCGCGACTTCTTGCGAAAATTTATTCGTCACTTCTAAATCGGTATTCGCAAACACCGCTTTGTTGGCAAGAAAATAAGGGTATTTTATGGCTAACTTCATGGTTTCTCCTTTTTGTTTTCTTCAGTGCAAACTAATTATAGTTGACTGCTGAGTTTACGAATTGTTTTATTTAGCGTTTCATCATTTAGGCTGTAGTCCACCGGAACATCAATAAGATGCACGGCAGGCTCGGCTAAACATTTTTCTATTTGTCCTTGAAGCTGCTCTGCTGCATCAACTCGCCAACCTTTGCCGCCGTAGCTTTCAACGTACTTCACAAAATCGGGGTTGCCGTAATCAAGGCCATAATTGTCAAAGCCCATGTTGCTTTGCTTCCACTTAATCATGCCATATGCATCATCGCGCAAGATAATAATGACAATATGCAATTTCAAACGCACCGCGGTCTCTACTTCTTGGCTATTCATCATAAAGCCACCATCACCACATACTGTAACGACAGGGCGATCTGGATAGACGATTTTTGCTGCCATCGCTGAAGGTAGACCTGCGCCCATAGTCGCAAGGGCATTGTCTAGTAAAAGCGTATTACGCATAGCGGCAGGGTAATTACGGGCGAACCAAATTTTGTACACACCGTTATCTAGGGTAACAATTCCATCTTTGGGCATAGCAGAGCGGACTGCTTTTACCATGCGCTCGGGTAATATAGGAAAACGATCATCGTTTTGGGCTTCGTCTCTGTGTTTTATGTACGCGTCGTGCACATCACTATAAAAGTCTAGTTCCCATTTACATTTTGCATCTATTGCTTCTTTAATTTGCCAAATACTATTGGCTATGTCACCAACAACCTCAAGTTGTGGAAAGTAGACTGGGTCGACCGCAGCGGTCTCAAAATTGATATGGATGACTTGTTGTCCGTTTGCTTCCATAAAGAAGGGTGGCTTTTCAACCACGTCATGACCAACGTTAATAATAAGATCGGCACGCGAGATGACGCGGTGTACAAAGTCACCTGACGATAGTGCTGTGTTGCCCATGAATTTTACATCGGTTTCGTCAAGTACCCCTTTACCCATTTGGGTAGTAATAAAAGGAATGCCGGTTTTATCGACAAATTCACGCAGCATCTTTGAGGTCAGTTTTCGGTTGGCACCTGCACCAATCACTAATACAGGAGATTTAGCTTCCTCTATCATCGTCACGGCGGCTTTAATTGCTTTATATTCGGCAATCGGCCTGCGCACCATGCTGGGTTTGAGTATGGGGACCGAGGTATGCTCGTCAGCGATATCTTCAGGCAGCTCAATATGCACAGCGCCAGGGCGTTCTTCACTGGCTAGTCTAAATGCTTCACGCACCACTGATGGAATGCGGTCACCACTAACGACTTGGGTAGTATATTTGGTAATAGGGCGCATCATATCTACAACATCAATGACCTGAAAACGACCTTGTTTACTGGTTTTTATTGGTTTTTGGCCGGTAATCATTAACATTGGCATCGCGCCAAGTTGTGCATAGGCGGCTGGGGTCACTAAGTTAGTAGCCCCCGGTCCTAAGGTAGATAAACACACACCTACTTTACCCGTTAAGCGACCATAAGTTGCCGCCATAAATCCTGCGCCCTGCTCGTGACGTGTGAGGACTAGCTTAATGTTTGATTTGCGCAAAGACTCCAGTAAGTCTAGGTTTTCTTCACCTGGAATACCAAAAATGTACTCAACCCCTTCGGCTTCAAGTGCTTTGACCATAAGATCTGATGCTTTCATTCTTTTCCTCTTATTTTGTTGTTGCTGGATTAAGGGTAAATGTCGTTAGTGCAGTTGCCACTGTGCTTGTCCTAGGGGCATGTTTTTATTACGCTGCACTCGTAGATTGTCGATAGGGTAAATGATGCTTTGCCTCGATTTTGCTAATGTGCTTAACTTAACACAAACAATTATTGACTACACTTTTTCGGGCAAAGACGATAGCGTTAGCAATGGAAAGAGAGAAACGTCCTTTTTATGGTTGCAAAAAATTTTATTGTTCACACAAAAATAGCACTGCTAACCAAGCATGATAAACAAAATATACTTTCACCTATCTTGCAATCAGCGTTTACTACATCACTGATTCATACTGACAAATTTGATACCGATAGTCTAGGTACCTTCGACAATAAGATATTACGAGAAGTTTCAGCCGTAAATAGCGCTATAAGAAAAGCGTATTTGGCTTGTGAATTAACGGGCTTAGAGCAAGGCCTAGGCAGTGAAGGTAGCTTTAATTCAGTGATGGGTTTGGGAGTGCTTGACGAGGAATTTATTGCCTTTGTCGATACCAAACAGCATATAGAGATTATTGCTAGTGCTAAACAAGGAGTACCCTTAGGCGCAATAGAAGCGCGAACGCGTGAAGAACTTGCATCAGAATTTGCGCGTTACCAAGGTGGCCAAGAACTTGATATTGAGCAATCTAGTCAAAAATGGATGCTCAAACAAGATCAACAGTGGGTTAAAGGCTTAAGTCCAGAAGACGTGATCGCAAATGCCAAACAATTTCCAGTGTATTTAGAACCCGATTTTAGGGCAATGCATTGTCCTTGGCGACAAAACGTAATTAAAGTAGCCGCGCATGACTTAGTTCTTAGATTAAAGGCGTTATGTCCACAATGTGCTTCGCCTGATTTTGTGGCTAAAATGAAAGCCGAGAACATAAGCTATTTAGCTTGCGAACTATGTGGCCAAGCAACAAATCGCATCAGCGAGGCGAGTTGTACTTGCGATTTTTGTGGCTATGCGGAACCACCGACAACGAGCCCTAAATCAGCCAGCGCTTTTTATTGTGGTTTTTGTAACCCTTAGCATCAAAGCAAGGCCCTATTTATCGGGTTTCTGTGCCATAACTGAGCTAGCCCCTTCTTGATTTAAATTTACCGCGCGAATTGGATAGGGAATCACAATTCCTTCTTTCGCGTAGCGTTGATGTAAGGCTTTGATAAAAGCAGAACGAATAAAAAAACGGTTAAAATATTCATGAGCTCTTAGCATGACTGTTAAGTTGATACTGGAATCGCCAAAACCAGTATAAATCACAAAGGTTTCATAGTCTTCAACCCCCCATTTGTGGCTATGTAGTATTTCCTTAGCAACCTCCAAGGTAACGCGTTCAACGTGGTCAAGGTCAGAGTCATAATGCACACCAACATCTACAGGCACAGAGAGTTGTTTTTCTGGATAGTAATAGTTTATTACCTTCGATTGCGCTAACAGACTGTTTGGCATAATGATAATATTATTAGGTAGCATTTTTATCCAAGTAGAGCGCCAACCAATTTTCTCGACAAAACCTTGCTCACCAGAATCTAATTCAATGAAATCACCTACGCGAATAGGCTTATCCGCAAGCATTTGAATACCTGAAAAAAAGTTTTCTAAGGTGGGTTGTAGCGCCAATGCTACAGCAAGTGAACCTATCCCTAATGACGCAATAATTGGCGTTACAGAAATCCCCAACGTGCTCAGTATTACCAACAGGCCTATGATATATACCGTGATCCGCAGTATACCTCGTAGCAAAATACGACTCGAGCGCATAGAACGGCTGTCACGAGTGCAATACTCAAGAGTACCACGCGCAAAACTGTCGACGAAAAGCAAGATAGCCACGATTAAAACAATTTGACTTAATAGGTGTAATTGCTCAGACCAGACCTCAGAAAGACTGTCGTAAATCAACATATATTGGCGTGAAACCAAGAGGCTAAAAGCGAGTAGCAGTATAGTAAATGGCCGTTGAGACGCCTTCAGCGAAAGCTCACCCCAAGAGAAGGCTTTACGTCGAAACAATGCTTGTAAATACATAAAAAGCATTCGTTTAATAAACCACAAAGGAGTAAATGTACTAAAAAATACTAAGATGCCTACAAGCGATAAGGGTGCATGATTATCTAGCCAATTTGTTAAATCGTGGAGAAACGCCATTGATGCTCCTTGCGCTAACACTTAGTGCGTTTTGAAAAGCCTTACGAGGTCTTATGCATCATTTAAACCATGATTTAACTTGTTGAAAAATATATAAAAATTTTAAATAACAGTGGGGCTTGCACCACTTAAGGTGCAAGTCTACTTTAGCAAGGTGCAATCAATGAATTGTGGGCAAGTTTGCAAACGCAGTATATTTACAAGGTCTACTTTGCTAAAGGAATAAGAGAAGGGGCTTATAAATTAATCGAAAGTAGGCTCAGGTAAGATAGTCGCGCGCTTTAGAATCACATTTTCTACAGGAGTGTCAGGAAAACCGATTTGTGGATTAACGTGGGTTTCAACAGCGGCCATCGCATCGAGTACTTCTTGCCCTTCAACTACCATGCCAAAAACGGTGTAGCCCCAATTGCGACCTGGGTCAAGATTGTCGTTGTCACTGATGTTGAAAAAGAACTGGCGCTTAGCCGAATGAGGGTCGTTCATGCGCGCCATGGCAATGCTATAGGCTTCGTTTTTTAGACCATTGCCTGACTCGTTAATAATCTTGTAGTTTGATTTGCGCTCGGTGAAATCAGGTGTATATGCACCCCCTTGTACTATGTAATCAGCAATTATGCGGTGAAAAAGAGTGTTGTCATATTCTTTTTCTTTTACATAAGTCAAAAAATTATTGCTGGTGATAGGTGCTTTACTGCGGCTTAACTCTATGACGATATCCCCCATCGAGGTTTCGAATTTAACTCGCGGATAATAGTTGTCTTTTTGAATTGCTTCGCCTATCGGACTATTCATTTTAGGCTTTTCGAGCGTCTGTGCACTGGCAATAAATGAAAGGCATAAAAGTATAAAAAGGGACAGCAAACGTAAAGGGGTCATATAAAAATCCTTCGATGAAACGAAACAATATAATGAGGTTATGATAGCAACTAGCGCTGACATTTACAGCTATTGCTGTTTTATCGCGCTCAATACAACAAACTTTTTGTCACTCGCGACAACCGCACAGCCGCCAAAAAGTTTACTTAATTTGGCGCGATGATCAAGATGGCGATTACCCACAATTCTAAGCTCACCACCGGGTTTCAGTATTTTTTTAGCATCTACAAACATTTGCCAAGCAATATCATCGATTACCGCGCTTTGTTGATGAAAAGGCGGATTGCAAATCACATAATCTGCGCCTTGACGAGTTTCACTCGATGCTAGGTTTTCAATTAGTTCTTCTAAACAGTGCCCAACGATAAAACGAGCATTGTTTTTGTTTTGTTCACTTACTTCACTGTTTGCTAAGGTGGCTTTTGCTGAAGCGATGGCCATGTACGATTCGTCTACGAAGATGAGTTTTGGTGACTTGTGCTTATGTGCGAGCAGTATGCTCGTACCTAAAATGCCATTCCCACAGCCTAGATCCACAACAACTTGATTTTCTTTCGTGATTTTTGGCAGTACTTTGAGCATGTAGCGTGCGCCAATGTCGACTTGTTCTCGGCAAAACACGTTGGGATAATTGTAGAGTGTAAATGGTATTTCACTGTCGTTTACCCTTAGCACACATTCATCGGGTGATGCCGTATGAGAGTTTAGATTTTGGCCGCCCATATCTGCAAAAATTAGGCGCGCTTTTTTGCGTGCCAATGATGTTTTTGTGTTGCGTGCCCGCGTGTCAAAGCTTTTCATCACTGACGAGGTAACTAACTTAACCATTGCGCCGCCAACAAATATGGGCTGTGATCCTGTGTTTTGTTTAGCATCAACAATAGTACTAAGCGTGAGTAGTAAATAATCTAAATACGCAATCGTGCGAGGCACTTTTAACAAAATTAAATCAATAGGTGCTTTATTTTGGCCATCACTAAGCATCATGATGCTTTGTATACTGACATTGTTTTTATCTAAATTACTGCCTTTAAGATTTTGAATGATCCCGCGCTTCGCCATGTAAGAATCTGTGTATACCGTTATTGCTGCCTGAGGCGCGAGCTTCGCCATCGCGCAAGTAAGGGCACCAAAACTATCATTGATGATAACAATATGGCCAAGCTCATTTAGGCTGATGTTTTCTGCTACATGATCAATTATATACTCATCTGCGGCATCCCAAGCACGTAGAGATTTGTCAAACTGATTGGCGGGAAAACGTTTTAACGAAAACTGCTGGTGTTGAATGTGTAATTGCGTGTTATTCATAGTGGATGACGTCGGTCTTTTCAAATAGGTAGTTAAGGTATTTTGCTGTACATTGATATTTTAACAGGCTACAAGCAAAGGGGCATGCTTATTAACGCGAGCATGATAACATAGTACAATTATGCCCGCGCACTATCGGTGGGCTTATAGTTCTTGGCACTAAATAGCAGTAAATCTTCAAACAATAAGACGCAGCAATTAAAATGACTGAACAAAGTAGTTTGCTAGGCAACAACAGTAAATCTGAAAACGAGCTTGACCAAGAAGCGTTTTTTGTCTTGCCGATGGAAAATGCGCAGGTTGAGTACTATCCAAACTGGTTAACGCATAAGCATGCAAAGCACCTTTTTGATTATTTTGTTGAGCAACTTCAATGGCAGCAACCCAGCATAACACTTTATGGCCAACAAAGGCTTATTCCGCGATTGCAAGCATGGTATGGCGATCCCGACAGCCAATATGAGTATTCGAAGCTGTTAATGCAACCTTTGCCATGGGATAGTCGACTATTAAAACTAAAACAAGCCTGTGAGCAAAAATGTAATAGCCGTTTCAATTCAGTCCTCGCGAATTACTATAGACATGGCAACGATAGTATGGGAATGCATGCTGACAATGAACCAGAACTTGGCAAGCAACCAGTGATTGCATCGGTAAGTTTTGGTCAAACTCGTCGTTTTACGTTTAAGCATTTACATAGTAAAGAGACATATAAAATCGGTCTTGAACATGGTTCATTACTGGTCATGAAAGGGGATACTCAGGAATATTGGCATCATGGTATAAATAAAAGTAAAACACAAACCGGTCCGCGGCTAAATTTTACGTTTAGACTGGTGTCTCCAAAATAGCAGTAGCGCCCCAAACCGATTATTATTACTAACAGAATAAGGCTTCATCAGTGAATACAGAATCAATAATTTTAGATAAACTAAACGCCCATTTTTCGCCTGAATATCTTGAGGTGGTAAACGAGAGTAACATGCATAATGTGCCGGCTAACTCTGAAACTCATTTCAAAGTGACTATGGTGAGTGAAGCCTTCGCACAGAAACGCCTTATTCAGCGTCATCGCATGGTAAATCAGCTCTTAAGTGCAGAGTTGGCTGGCCCCGTGCATGCTCTGGCACTACATACCTACACAAATGAAGAGTGGGGAAAAAAGCAAGGCACAGCGCCTGATTCGCCCAATTGTATGGGTGGGTCGAGCAAATAGAGTGGGTAGTTTGTTAGATAAGGATTCTTAATATGCAATTAACAAACTGTTAAAAGAATTATGTGTTTGTATCTGCTACACTGCGCGGCTATTTTTGATGGTAAGTTTTAACACAGGCCAATGTTTAGCATTGGTACATAAACGGGTAAAACATGTTTAATAATTTTAATGGTGCACAAGGCAATGTCAAAAACGACGTATTGTCGGGTGTAACAGTGGCGTTTGCATTGGTACCTGAGGCTGTTGCTTTTGCTTTTGTTGCCGGTGTAGCACCAATGATAGGGCTATACGCAGCCTTTATGATGGGCTTTATTACGGCGGCAATTGGCGGTCGTCCAGGAATGATTTCAGGGGCGACGGGTGCGATGGCTGTGGTAATGGTCTCGTTAGTAAGTACCAATGGGGTTGAGTATTTATTCGCTGCGGTTGTGTTAGCAGGATTGATACAAATTACTTTTGGTATTTTTAAACTCGGGAAGTTTATTCGCCTTGTACCCTATCCGGTTATGTTAGGCTTTGTAAACGGCCTAGCCATAGTTATATTTTTAGCGCAACTTGGACAATTTAAAGTTTTAGGTAGCGATGGTGAATGGGGCTGGATGAGCGGAACGACGCTTTATACTATGGTTGGCTTAATCGCACTTACCATGGCGATTATCTATATTTTACCCAAGTTAACGAAAGCGGTTCCAGCCGCATTAGTCGCGATTATTATTGTGACCTTGCTGGTGACCTTTGTTGATGGCATTGATGCGCGCACGGTAATTGATTACGTGCGTGACAATTTACCTATAGAAGAACGTGCTTCTGCGTCACTCGCAGGTGAATTACCAAGCTTTGCGATCCCCATGGTCCCGTTTACCCTGGAAACGCTTTACATCATCTTGCCGGTTAGTATTATTTTAGCCTTAGTAGGATTAATTGAATCACTCTTGACCTTAACCCTTATTGATGAAATGACCGATACCCGCGGTAAAGGAAACCTAGAGTGCGTAGGTCAAGGTGTTGCTAACTCGGTTAACGGCTTTTTTGGTGGTATGGGCGGTTGTGCCATGATTGGTCAGAGTATGATCAACATTAACTCTGGTGGACGTGGCAGATTGTCAGGCATCACCGCTGCTCTAGTCTTGCTTGCTTTCATTTTATTCGCTGCGCCTCTTATCGAGATGATTCCTCTTGCGGCGCTGGTCGGCGTTATGTTTGTGGTGGTGATAGGTACCTTTGAATGGGCTTCCTTTAGAATTATTCGAGGTGTCAATAAAGAAGATGCCTTTGTTTTATTCCTAGTGACCGGTGTCACCGTCGCTGCAGATTTAGCGGTCGCGGTTGTTGTAGGGGTTATTGTTTCGGCGCTTGTCTTTGCTTGGAAGCACGCCACGCATATTTTAGCGCGCTCGCATACTGATGCCGACGGCTGGAAAGTCTATGAACTTGAAGGACCATTGTTTTTCGGTTCGGTTTCACACTTTAAAGACTTGTTTGACACCGCAAATGACCCACAGGACGTGGTTATCGACTTTAACGATTCGCGCATTTGGGACTCTTCTGGTATCGATGCGCTTGATAACCTAGCCGATAAGTATCAAGAGAAAGGGAAAACATTACACATCCGTCACATTAGTCCTGAATGCAGAATATTGCTGCGTAAAGCGAATCGTTACGTAGAAATTAACGTTAATGAAGACCCTAGATATAAGGTAGCAAGTGACAAGTTAGGTGGTTTGTAAAACTACTGATTAATTGTTGTGGAAAGCCGCTATTTGCTTTATTGCTGATAGCGGTTTTTTTGTAAGCAATCAAGTTCAGTCTAAAAATGCAGAATCATTTGCTTGTGTTGAAGTCTCTGAATTTCTAGTTTATTCTCAGCCTTGGTTATTTTCGTATTTAGCATTAAACAAGGATGATTATGCGTCTTATCTTATTTTTTAGTTTTGTCTTTTTTGCGCTTTCTTCGGGTTTCACGCAGGCTTCAGGCCTAAGTGCAGAAGTGTATGGCAAACTTCCCTCAAAAAGCATGGTGGTCATTTCACCTTCTGGCAAGTTTATAGCCTATCGCGATGTTTCTGGCGGTAATGATGCTGCGGTGGTCATTGACCTTGCTGATAGCAGCATTATATCGGCGATAGATATTTCTTCAGTTAAACCAAGCCACATGTATTTTATTGATGATGAGCGCCTTATTTTTGTGGCTTCGGAACACAAAAAGATCTATGGATTTAAAGGTAAGCACAATATCAGTGTGGCGATGGCTTGTAACATTAAAAAGAAAAAGATCCATCAGCTACTTATTCCCGGTGACGGTATTTACAAAGGCCAATCTTCAGTTGGGCGTATTATAGGTGTATCGAAAGATCACAAATATGCCTATATGCCAGCCTTTGAGAATCCTGGCCAATTTAATTTATATCGCGTTAAACTCGACAAAAAGTCTAGCCCACGAATTGCGCAAAAAGGCACAAGCGACACTATTGATTTTTTTGTTGATGATGACGGCGAAGTTATCGCGCGGGAGCGTTTTGATAACCGACAGAATCTTCATAGAGTTGAAGCAAAAATTGACGATGAATGGAAAGAAATTTATCGTGAAGAGACTGAAATTATGACGCGCTCATTTAGTGGCGTGACCCCAGATAGAACTAAGCTGGTCATGTTAAGCCAAGATGAAAGCCATGGGAGAACTGCTTACTACACTATGGCACTCGCTGATGGCGCCATTGAAGGTCCCATTTTTAGTCGTGACGACAAAGATGTTGAGCGCGTGCTTTCGGATCTCAATCGCGTTGTGTATGGGGTGAGATATTCTGGTTTCAGGCCAAGTTATGATTTTTTTGAACCAAAACTTAACGCACGCATGAGGGGCTTAAAAAAAGCTCTACCAGACAATAACTTGATTATTACTGATTACACGCCAGATTGGAGTCAAATCGTATTTTACATGAACGGTTTGCAAAGCTCTGGCGACTATATTCTATATAAGGATGCCGCCTTAAGTCTCTTATCGGCGGCCCGTCCAGAGATCCCTCGCGAAGCCGTGCATGATGTCATTGAATATAGCTACAACGCGCGTGATGGTATGAACATCCCAACATTATTAACGGTCCCCTTAGGTAAAGAACAAAAAGATTTACCAGCAATTATGATGCCCCATGGTGGGCCGCAATCATATGATAAACAGTCATTTCATTATCGAGCGCAATATTTTGCAAGCCAGGGCTATTTAGTCATTCAGCCCCAGTTTAGAGGCTCAGATGGTTTTGGGGTTGATCACCTAGTAGCCGGAAGAGGTGAATGGGGCCGTAAAATGCAAGATGACCTTACCGATGCAGTCAATAGCCTTGGCCAAGAGGGCATAATAGATAAAGACCGCGTTTGCATTGTTGGCGGCAGTTATGGTGGCTATGCGGCCTTAGCTGGTGCAGCATTTACGCCTGATGTGTATAAATGCGTAGTGTCTATAAACGGCGTATCTGATGTCGAAAAAATGTTAAAAGATGAGAAGAGCGAGCACGGAAGCGATCACTGGGTAGTCGCATACTGGGAAGGGATAATTGCTGATGGCGACGTTGACAAAGACCATCTTGCACAAATTTCTCCCATTAATTATGTCAAAAATATCAAAGCGCCTGTCCTGCTGATTCATGGGGAAAACGACAAAATCGTGCCCATAGATCAGTCAGAGGACATGTTCGATGAAATGAAAGATGCGGGCCTTGATGCTAAGTTTATTGAGCTTAACAATGGTGATCATTACTTAAGTACAGCAAAGAATCGGATGGATGCGATGTTAGCCATTGACGCCTTTGTGAAGAAACATATTTGATAGCCTTTACAGGTTTGTGTCACATTTGCGTTCTTTGCCGTCATATTTCCATTCTGCTCCGTCGAGTTTGCGTTCTACGCCGTCATATTTCAATTCTGCGCCGTCGAGTTTGCGTTCTGTGCCGTCATATTTGCTCTCTACGCCGTCATATTTGCGAAGGCAAATATCTCCTAAAACATCCTCGAGTATTATACGCGTAGAGGTTTGTCGTTAGGAGGTTCTTGCCTTCGCAAGAATGACGCGGGGGCGTGGCAAGAATGACGCGGCGGAGTGGCAAGAATGACGCGGCGGAGTGGCAAGAATGACGGGGGCTTTGTAAGAAAATCCTTGAATTATTTATTTGGGGTATAATTTCACTACACCACTTTTTCCTTGCCAATCGCCTATAATCCATATTTGTTCGAAGGGGTGGTTGCTTGTTAATTTTATTTGCTTGCAATGTTCACGGATGTCGTCAGCCTGCCACGCTGGATGCGCATTGCGAATAACAAGCCAAGGATGCGCGCTGTCATAATGTTTGTGTGCCTTGCTAGACAAAATTCGATTTAAGGCTTTTACCAGACGTTGCTGGATGCTGGTGGACTGCTCAAGGTGCTGCAGGTCATCGAGCGTTCGTTGCTCAAGCGGTTTACCTAGTATTTGCATTGCTTCTGCTTGTGAACCATATAAGTGAGCGATTTCTAAATCGACCTGACGGCCATTAAGTAAGCAGCTTGCATCGGGTTTTGAAGGACTGTTAAGGTGTAAAAAGGACATTTTTTGTTGAAATTGTCGAGTATACCAATCGCAGAATATTCTGCTTGCTTGCTCTTCTAATAGATTTTTTTCTTGGTCAATTTTGTCCATACGACGCTATTTGTTGCTCTGTATTTCGCTGTAATTGCTTTTTTTTAGTGACGTTGAGAATAGACGACATCGCTTGTCTATTCAACCACAGTCGCTACTTTACACTGGGGCTTTAGGAAGTTGTGCTCACTATTTTCATATTTGCGGACTTTACTGTTATATTGTCATCCGACGCCGTTATACTTGCATCCTTTACAGATATGTTTGCATTCTGTGTCGTTATATTTGCATACACAGCCGTCATATTTGCATACACTACCGTCACATTTGCATACACTACCGTCATATTTGCATACACTACCGTCATATTTGCGAAGGCAAATATCTCCTAAAACTTCCTCGAATATAATACACGTAGAGGTTTATCGGTAGGAGGTTCTTGCCTTCGCAAGAATGACGACGGGAGTGGTAATAATGACGCGGGGGCTTTGAGGGTGTGACGCGCAAGCTTAGCTATAAAACTTAATTGGTAGCATATTTTATGGATCTTATTTTCTTTGATTTAGACGGTACTTTGTTAAATGAGTCGTCTGAAATATCTAGTTTCACGAAAGAGACGCTTGCGCTGTTGCGCGAGAAAGATATTGCCTACACTGTAGCTACCGGTCGCACAATGTTGTCAGCCCAACAAATTCTCAATGGGCATGATTTTGACTTGCCTCAAATTTATAATAATGGGGTGACGGTTTGGGATCCTAAAGCTGAACAACTTACCCTTGAAAATTTATTAAATAACGAGGAAGCGAAAATAATAATCGATTGTGCACTGGCGCGGGGTATTACGCCCTTTGTAAACACGATTGGCACACAAAAGGAAACGAGCCAATTTCAACAAAACAAAGGCCATCACTTCATTTTCCATACCCGCCCGCAACATGAAGTCGAAAAAGAGCTTATCCAAAAATACTTTGCGCGTGGCGATGCCAAATTATTGCCATTGGTTGGTCTACCTACCGATAGCCAAGTGACTAATATCAGCATGATCGGCGCGTCACAGCCCATTCGCGAAATGTGGCAAGAACTCAATGCCCATCCTAACTTGATTGCCTATTCAGGCGCGGCCTTAGAAGGGCAGCAATTTATGTGGATGGACGTACATCATTGCCGAGCAAATAAGGGTAGTGCAGTCAGTAATTTAAGAGACAAGTTAGGGGCGAAAAACGTAATCTGTTTTGGCGATGGTGATAACGACTTAAGTATGTTTGCGTTGGCCAACGAAAGCTATGCACCAGACAATGCTCATCATAGTGTAAAAAAAGTGGCTAGCGCAGTCATCGGGCATAATCATAAAGACGGAATCGCCCACTTTTTACGTGAACGATTCTCTCTTTAAGTGTGCAAGCCAACGCTTATTTCGCGTTGAAATCTATTACCGCTTGTTTTGGGCTGCGGTCTGAGCGGTAAAGGCCCCAGTTCTTTTCGGCAATGCCACTGGGTTTGTCTTCACCGCCTTTCCACTTTTCATCAAAGGCTTCAAAATAAAAAGACGTAATTTTGTCTTCCTGTAACCATTGATAGTATTCAGCAAAGAAGATTGATTGGCTCTGTTCATTAGCTGGTGCAATAATTAAACGCTCATCACCATTACTGCTAATAGAGCTTGTCGCCCAGCCTGATTCACCAAGGGCGATTTGCTTAGTAGGGTGAATGGCACTAATGTCATGGTAGACGTCTTTGGTCCAACTTACTGCATTTTCAAGGCTTTGTGAGTTCCACATAGCGTAGGCGTGAAGCACGATGAAATCGAGCTCTTGAGATACCGGTTTGCTCCATGGCTTATTCCAAAAGTTGTAGTCGTCGGCGAGTGTAATGGGCAAGTTAGTCGCTTCACGTACTTTATTAACCCACGCTAAATACATTGGTATTTGCGCAACTTCAAACTTATGCCATGACCAATCGACAAAAATCTCATTGCCCAAATTAATTGCCACCACAATGTCTTTATATTCATTTGCCAAACGGATGACTTCATTAATTTGTTTTTCGTTCTCTTGCATCGGCTCTTTACCCGACAACCATGCACCTTGCATGACTTTTACCGGAAGATTGTGTTTGCGAATAGTTTTGAGTACTTGTTCGCTGGCAGGATCGGCGCCATACATGCGCAGAAGATTAAACTGAAGTTTGCCTGATTCGGTAAGTATTTTCATGTCTTCTAAAATATCAGCTTCGGCGCTTACGCTATCTTTATGTGGGCTCTCGCCATCTCGATAGCTCCCGTATGAAATACCTAAACCAATCCATTTGTCGTCAATCATCGGGTTAAACACACTAGCCTTACTTTTTTTGTCTTGCGGCACTGAATTATTGCATGACTGTAGGCCTAACATTGCAACCACAATCAATAATCCTAAGTATATTTTTTTCATAGAAAAAACCTCTGGTTAAAGTCGCTACGTTTAGAGTTCGCCGCGACGTTCCTCTAATTGCTTTTTAATAGCGCGAGCTTTGTCTTCGTCTAGATCGTAATTCCACATTATCCATATTGCGATGGCAGCGGTACTTGCAGGAATGACAATATCTGCGATGCGCAGGTTGGTCATTGTTTCAACGGTTTGTGAACTTAAACTAGGGTCAAAACCAACAACTTTTAGTACGACTCCACCCAACACAAGCGCTAGTGCTTGTCCAAGCTTAACCATTAACCAGTATATTGCCCCAAAAGTACCTTCACGCCGAGGCATACCATTTTTCAGCTCATCTTGGTCACACACATCTGCTGTCATACTAAGCATTAGGGTAAATAGTCCGCCAATACCAAATGACATTAGGGGAATAGGCATAAACAACATCCACGGATTTTGCGGATTGAATCCGTACCATTTCAAGCAGTATCCAATAATCGAGATCAATGTTGATATAATAAAAGCGTTTCGCTTACCCCATTTATTGGCCATCCATGTGACAATCGGAAGTACCATAAATGCAGTAGCAAGCGCACTTACCGTAGAAAACCATGCAGGCCAATGTCCGGTTAAGCCATAGTCACCATTAAACATATGAAACACAATAATAAAATAAGCAAATGAGGCGACCAATTGAAAGCCATTGAAGATCAGAAAGGTTGCGCCGCATAGTTTTACGAACTCAACGTTTTTAAATGCTTCGACTATGCCTTGACCCACGCTTTTTAGATTACTTGCGAGGGTTGCGAATGAAATTTCTTTGGTATTTTCAATATGGGAGCTGTCGATTCCTTTGCAAAATAAGCCTGGCATAATGCCCAGGACAATGCATATACCAGCAACATATAATGATAGTTCGCTAACGCCTTCAGCTTGGGTTGCAAACAAGTTTGGATTGGCGATGAGCACCCAAAACCAAGGAACAATCATCCACGCTATTTGCCCCATAAATTGTGAGAATGCCATTAAACGGGTGCGTTCATTGTAGTCAGACGTGATTTCATATCCTAGCCCTACAAAAGGGGTAGCAAACATCGTATTACCAACAGTAAAGGCCAGTGACAATAGTAGGAAATACCAAAAATTAAATTGTGCCGAAGCTTCAGGATCCATTTGCCATAAGAGTGCAAATAATACACCGCTTAAAATAGCACCTATTACAATATAAGGGCGTCTACGGCCCCATTTACTGCGCGTATTATCGGTAATAAAACCCATAATAGGGTCGGTAATGGCATCAAATAAGCGTGGAATACCTGCAAGTATACCAGCGAGAAGAGGGTCCATTCCAAAGCCTGTGATAAGGAAAAAAGCAAATATACTTAAAGCGGCAGGTAGCAAATTCAGCACTAGCGTGCCGGTGCCATAGGCTGTTTTCTGAGAAAAAGGCACTTTGTCTTTTGGTGGTGTTTTAAAATGTGACATTGTTTGTTTGTCTACCTGTATTGAATGACTTTATTTATCTAGCCGATGTAAATAATAACCTACTAATTGTAAAATGGATGTTAACTTGAACTTTGTATCATTTTTCAGAGTTTAATGAAGTATTTATGAGATGGTTGCGGTAAAAAATGCGGTGACTTGCCCGCCTCACTTCTTAATGAAAAAAGGATGTATAAGAAATACACTAATCTTAAGCCACAACGAGATTTACATTTGCGTTGCTCATCATTTGTTCCAAAATCTTTATTCAACAAATCCTTTTTATGTTGTAAGCCCTATTTAATTCCCCACCAACTTGAGCTTGATATTTTTTAATTGCTATTAGTCAGATTGTGGAGGTGCTATATTCTAAAAGTATTATGAAAAATTAAAACAACAGGTCGTTTATTAACGCACAAGAGTGAGTATTCATGGAACAGAACAAGTACGAAAAAATGAGCGATGAGCAATTGCTAGAAGAAAAAAACAAAATAAAAACCAATAAGATATTCATCGCATTAGTTATTGGTTTGTCTTTTGGCGTATTTGTCTATGCTGCTGTGAAAAATGGGATGAGTTTCTTTACTTTTCTTCCTTTGCTGTTCGCTTATTTTGCAATGAAATCGCAAGAAAAATTAAATGCTTTAGAGGCCGTATTGAATAAACGAGGCTTGGAGTAATACAAAAACATACAACGCCATCCACCGGAAACAACGCTACTTTATCAATTGCTTGAGCTGACTGCCCGCAAATGCGACGGTGACGCAGTTTAACATATCTTTTCATCATGCTTGCCTAGTCCCTGTTTTTGCAAGCACTTTGCCGTTAACCACTGGGCAATTTCTTTAACAGGTTTGGGTTTGCATATCCAATAGCCCTGAAGCCCATCGCAGCCCAATTCTTTGAGTATTTTGTGCGTTTCGGCATCTTCCACTCCTTCCGCAATAACACTATATTTTAGGCGGTGAGCCAAATCGATCATTGCCTGCACAATAAGCTGCGAATTTTGACCCTTGGTAATTCCAATAATTAAAGAACGATCTAACTTGATTTCAGAGGCTGGCAGTTGTTGTAGATATGACAAAGAGGAGTATCCAGCACCAAAATCATCAATCGAGATTTTTAGGCCAAGAGAAGCAAGTTGCTTTAAGGCATGCAAACTGACTTCGGGCTCAACCATGGCTGCTGTTTCGGTTAGTTCAAGAAATATTTTGCTTGGGTCTATCTGGTAGCGGTTTAAAATAGACTCAATCTCGTCTTTTAGACTTTCACTTAATAAATCTTTTGCTGAGATGTTAATCGATAAACTGCCTGTGTATCCCTCATTGCGTAAGGAGCTAAAGTCATTCATTGCGCGTTCTATAACCCATAATGTGAGAGCTTTGATAACGCCAGTTTGTTCAGCTAACAGCACGAACTCGGCGGGCGATACAAATCCTCGTTTAGGGTGTTGCCATCTAATTAATGCCTCTACACCAATAACGCTATTATTTTTTAAATCGACCTTAGGTTGGTAATGCAGTTCTGGCTCATTATTCCTCAACGCTTCTTTTAAATCAGACATGAGCGTTAAGCGACTTTCACTGTATATATCAAAAATATTGTCGTAAAACACCACTTGGTCGTAAGCATGTTCAGAGCTCTCCATAGCGACTAATGCGTTGCGAATAAGTTGGGAAATGTTTTGGCCATGTTCCGGATAAAGCGCGCAACCAACACGTGGGATTAACTCTATGGATAAAGAGCCCATTTCTATCGGTAGCATTAGTCTTTGAATGAAGGATTTATATTCACTCATGTTACGCTTAAATATCTTCTGATGAAGTAAAATCCCGAAAGTATCACTGGAAAGTTGAAAGGCTGCATCAGTCCCTCCCGATTTATTGGGCACAGTAACCACGCCTGGCATCTGGGCAATAGTCGGATTTATACGGTTTGCGATTTCTTTAACAATACGCTCTGCGCTTAACAAGCCAAGCGTACGAGTAATTTCGTTCAAGCGCGTAACTCTTGCCACGCATATTGCGAGGCCTCGCTCAGGATGCTCATTAATCATTTTGTTAGCGAGCCATTCAAAGCGATTTCTATTTGCTAACTTGGTAATAGGATCTCGCATCATCGTTTCAGTTAATTTATCTTGAATCGCAAGCCTTTGTTGCTCTTTTTGAATACTCACGCCTTGTGCGATAATCTTTAGCTCTCGTTCACGATATAAGCGGTCAGCTAAGGCTAATGTTAAAATTAAGGCTTCTAATCCCGAGCCAATCTGCATTGCATACTCGGTAAAAAAGTTATTAGCTAAAATGCCTGATGAGCGCCCGGCAGTTGCAGCAAAGCCAATGGTTAGTGGAAGCCAAGCAACAGTAAAGAAAATGCCCGCTCGCTTATTTGATTTTATTGATATAGGACCGGCAAGGAACAATACGACAAACAGCACAACGGCCGAAACTGCAGACAATTGTACGGCCGTGTTGTAGTCCAAAGCGACAGCAGCAAGTAAGTTGATATATTCGAAATAGATCATGCCACGAATGGCTATGTCTAACTTCGGGCTATACTGTTTAGTTTGCAGAAATTCACGCGCAAACAGTAAAGAAAAAAGCGCAAGAAATGGCATTGAAGATAGAAACAACTGTGTATTAAATGCTGCAAAATCAGGGAAAAAGAGCTGATGGGCATAACCCCTTGATGTTGCAAAGAAAACCAAATACCCGCTAGTTGCTAACGAATAAAATAAATATAGCTTTTCTTGTAAAGTAAAAAATATCGCAAGGTTTATCAGCATTATTACAACCAAAAAACCATAATAGAAAAAGTGAATTTTTTGCTCTTTCGCGGCATGTTCAAAAAAGCGGTTCTCTTGCCATAATTTAACCGGCAATATTACCGAACCTTCAGTTTGCACCCGCAAGTAGAGTTGCACTTCTTCATTTGCTTGCAATTGAAGTCGATGTAACATATTTGGGTGGTCAATTTCACGAGGATAGAAAGCTTTGCTATCACCAGTGCTGGACGAATGTGCAAAAGCATTGTTTTTGATAGTATAAAAAGTAACGTCATCTAGCAGAGGATAACCAATTTCAACAACCATATTCTGCGTTGTTGCTTGAGTGTTTTTTACTTGAAACCGCACCCAAAACTGGGCTTGGCTGAAACCAAAAGACGACTCACGTTCTTGAATGTTTTGCCACCGATTATTAGGAACATTTACAATACTCTCAAAGGTGTGACTGTTTTCAGTATCTTTGTAGTATTCAAATTCGAGCTTGGGATCAAAAGGCGCGTCAACATCGACAACATTTATAGGAATACTCGCAATAGCCATACCCGTAAAACAAAATATTAGCAGTAGCGGGCACAAAGTGCTCAATGAACTAAGTCTGGTTATAATTTTACCCATGAACCTGTTTATCCTTAGATGCACAAACAAAGCTTTTATGTGTATTTATGTTGTCAAATGTTCAAATTAAGCATATACACTTTCTTATTACTATACAAACATAGCTTATATTGTTGATATCGTTTTTGGACCGTATCTTGTCATTAGATACAAGCAGCGCCTTGAAATGTGCTCAACTACATTGCCCCGACCCAAAGTCGGAGCGAGAAGCAGTGATTGCTATAATAAGTAAAGCTTAGGAATTTACATTGCTAAGGCGCTAAGAAGGGGATTTCCAACAATAGGATGTACGCATCGCTTTTTGACAGAATTATCATTAGGTCCAAGCGATGCGTTTTAAATCAGCACTAGTTATCGAGTTTAGCCATCAAACATCACTGATGCATCAAATTCAACCACTATGCGCGTAATTTCTCCTGTACGTTTGAAAAGTGCACTCGCTTGGTTTGCGTCTATGCAAGAACCTTCGATAGTGACCGAATCAGCGTTTTGATATATCAGCGTAATACAGGCCTTATTGCTGTTGTTTACCTTGTAAACAATCGGCACTTGACACCAAGTGAAGGCTAATTGATTGGCTTCTACGTCTACAACTTGCCACTCACCACCGGTATCTAGATATCTAAAAGGGATGGCCTGAGTTAATAATTCTTGTTTACGCAATAAGGTAGGAGCGAAGGTAACTTCGCCCTCGTTTACTTTAACCCCTAACTCAATGAAGCGGCTAATCAACTCCTCTTTTACTTGGCCTGTCATACCCGGTTGTTGAGCGCCAGCGTGTTTAGGCGTATGCGAATATGGGTCAGTGGGGAAAGCACCATATTCTTCTGGCGTTTTATTAAACCCAATACCTTCACGCACCTTATAATAAAGCTCGCCAAGTTGCCTAATGGTACTCGCATCTTCATTTTGTGACAGTGCGTGTTGATAATTTTCGCCTACTGCTAATAAAAGTTTCGATACCATGTGCCAATAAATAGAACCTAAACCTTCAAAGCCAAACATGCCGCCCGAGCGCCCAGTAAAGGCGAGGTGATTAAAGGTGTTTTCATACACATCTAAAATAGCTTGTTGATCGCTGAGTAAATCAGGATATTGCTCACTCAGCGCGCTGATGCGTTTATTTAATTCACCTTTATTGCCTATGTCAGCATGAAAGCGAATATTGCCGTCGGCATCACTGCTAACAATGCTGTCATTTTGGTCTTTTAATAAAGACTGTAAACTTGATATGTCTTTGATTTGTGCACTTGAAACACAGTTTTTTTGCATAAAGCTCGTTTGTGCACGATCAGGATATAGCATGAAGGTTTTTTGGTCCTCACGATATACATCGCTATTAAAGAGTGACTCAACAACCTCAATGGCTTCACTAGGGCTCAAACCACCAGATGTTAAACTCGCTACTTGCCCCTCAAGCATGGGGTAAAGGTAGTTTACTTCAGCGCGCTTGCCATTAATTTCTAAGAGATTATAGGCGTGATACATGCCGTCATCGCGTTTATTGCTTGCTATTGTATGGTCAATTGCGACTAATGCTTGCGTAAATAGCGTTTGTATCGTGTCGAGGCTGCAGGCTGAGTGTCCGCTAAATCCTTCTTGCTTATATACACTTTGGCGATACTTACTAGCTGCTTCACCTAAAGAAGCAAGGCAAGTATATCTCTGTTCTGGACTAAGTAGCGCGCCATTTAACAACGGCAATTGTGCATTTAGCGCAACTATTGTTTCGTTTAACCAAGTGCCAACTTCATTCGATAAATTTACAGCGGTATTTATGTTGGTGAACAAGTTTTGCATAAATACGGTGTATCGACGCATATAATTTAAGGTCACCATAGACAAACCCTGACCAACCAATGCATTGTTGGCATCGTTCCATTCGGGCCGCTGGGTATTAAGCCAAATGCCGCCA
The DNA here is from genome assembly GCF_055808975.1 of Glaciecola sp. G7-5. Lineage (NCBI taxonomy): Bacteria > Pseudomonadati > Pseudomonadota > Gammaproteobacteria > Alteromonadales > Alteromonadaceae > Glaciecola > Glaciecola sp. G7-5. The sequence continues at coordinate 4,789,288 of NZ_CM147892.1, read as the reverse complement.
TCAACTACAAAGTTACCTAATTTAGTTAACAGTGGGACCAATAGTTTTTCGAGTAAGTTGACTTGGTACACTTCACCATTTGCGTTTAATACAAGCTTGCCATCAGCGCCCATCGTATGGGTGCGTTGCTCAATCTTCTCTGCTAGAGCAAGGTCATATTCTACGGTGTCTTTCGCATTTTTTACTAAATCCGCAAAAGCTTTTATTTTGTAGGGCACGTTGGCATAGCAATAACGCTCACTTAACAAAAGTTCGGATAATTTGTGTGGGTGAAATTGCGCTGACACTTCAAGCAATTTCAACAAATAGATAATTTGATGATCGCCCCAATAGCCAATATAACTCCAAGGATCATCTGGCTCTTCAACTTCCCAATCTATACCTTCTTTGGTGATTCGATAGGGATTATAGCCATCAACGGTTGATGCATTCACAAACTTGGCAATCATGCCTTCTATAAATTCAGGATAGCTAAAAGCTAAAGCTTCCCAATTTTGGAAAATATCTCGCCAGTTGCCTTGGTAGCTCAACAATGGATTGCCTTGCTCATCTTTTAGTTTTATTAAGAACTGATTCCATGGTCTGCTTGGGTCACCGTGGCGGCGGCCAAAGTAAATGGGCAAGTACTCAGTGGCTAAACGCGCTAATTGTGGGTCATTTAAGGCTTCAATCTGGTCAAGCACCTCTGACAACAAAAACTGCTGAGGAAGCGCGTCTAAAAATGCTTCATGACGTTTAAATACGGCTTTATTGAACTGTTTTATATTGGCAACAAAGTCGCTTTTACTAATGCGGTATTGGTCACTAAAAATACCACCACGCAATAAGTTAAATAAAGTATTGGCGTAATGGTGAACACCCACTGCTTCTTCGTTAACTAGTTGAAAACCGTCAGCGCTAGCTAATATAGTGGCTAGTTCGTTATCGCCTTCACTAATTGACTGATGAATATCATTAATTACCGTTTGCGGTGCAAGTAGGGCATGTTGCAGTGCAGATATATCTGTTTGATCCTGTTCTAGATTGGCGACGATAAACCACGTTTTAGCTTCATTGGCTTTTAGTGTGAATGAGCTGTTTAACATATATGCGCCGCGCACACCGCGCGTCGTGTTGAGGCTATCTAAAGCAGTTCCTTGTTTAAATTGTTTGCTTTGCTTACTAGTAAGCAAAACATTTGCATCGTTTAAGCCTAGTGAAAATACGCTTGTTGCGCGCAGAGATTCACAGGGTTCAGCGCGGTCAGTGATTGCAGAATAAAGCGTGTATAAAGCAAGTTTGTTGCTGTTGTCTACCTCAGTCCACTTATAGGCATCTACTAAGTTACTCGATACGGTTTGAGTAAATTTGGGCGTGCCGGCCGGCAATATATTTTGTATACCATCTACTATTTCTATTTGTCGTGGCGACGTACAGATATTACTTAGTTCACTGCTACGAACAAAACCAAACTTGTCGCTAAGCTGCCATGAATACTTAAAGCTAAGTCCCAGGGTATTATTTATTTCTTCAAAATAAATCTTATTGCCTAAGGTGTTTTTGTACAAATTACGCTGAATGTCGTAGAAACCAGAATGTTCTAGGTTGAAGGGTTCCCAATTGACCATACGGCCATCTTGCTCAACGCGTATGATTGTTTTACTTCCGGTGTTGAGGGCGTCGTCATAAATTTTGTCTACACATTCGTAAGGGAATAGGGCGGTATCAGGTGAAACACGGCCCGCCGTCAAAGCGCCGTTTGAAGAAATAAATAGCCAATGATCACTGCTTGAGATGACACTGATGAAAAAGGGGTCCATTTTGTCAACATTCTTAATGGCGTAATAACGTTCATTGTTGATTGTCACAAAGTCACCGCTTAGTGCAGCCGGGGCATGTGTTGGTGCTGTCGCTGTTGTGCTCATGTCTTGTACCTTTATATATGCATGTATGTGCTTGGTCTGTATGCTAGCTAAGTAGAAACCAACAAATTGTTGATCAATACGAGTCGATTTTATGTTTTTAATTTTACAATCGACTCCGCACTTTAAAACACCAATAAGCATACGCAAATGAAAGTCGTTTAAGTGGACTATAAATGCGACCAAGTAGATTATACATTTGAATATTAAAGCGGCTTTTGTAAATGCTAAAAGTGGAACGAGGGGATAACAGGTATAGCACGTAGAAAGACGTTATTTTACCGCTTTGTCCTATAAAAAGGCAGTGTCTTCTAAAAAAGTGAGAACGCTGGTAACACTGCCTCTTAAATAGTGGGATTGGCTGGTATTTCAGCCTACTGCGTTGATTTTTCAGGTTGCTCTTGATTAGGTATATCAAAACTAATGCTATCAAGACCTAAGCTGGGAAGCGCAGGTTTTGGCTCGAGAGGCCAAGACTGTATTGCCGAACGTAGATTATTTACCCACGCTTCATCGCCGCCTGCCGGGTACTTACCCGTTATCGCCATTTCATCTTTTAAATCAGGCAATCGTAATTCTGATATATGCGTGCGACTGCGTTCTAAACCCACTCTGCGTGCAATCTCATGAAAACTTTTCCAGTAGGCTTTGCTTTCTTCGTTGTTTTGGTCACTCCATTGTCCATCAATAAATAGCCCAAAATCACAGGCAACGCCATATTGAAAATGTGAATGCCATACAGCCTCGCCGTTCCCTTCATTATGGAGGGCTTGCTGACGTTCTGGGCTGCGAAACCCCTCGCGCAAAGCAATTGGAATGTTCTGTTGTTCAAGCATTCGTAATAGCATAGTGACCTTTTTTCGCAAACTCGGATGCAAAACTTGTAAATCTATATTGGTAGCCATGGTAGTCTTCCTTAATGATTAATTTTTTTATATGCGTATTTTTAATACACTGCTTGCACTTATCACCTTTTACACTTTACACTTTATTTCTGAAATTGCCTATTTATTCAGCGGCGCTGCAAATGCCGACTTGCTGTCAGTATCTTGCGCTGTGATGCCTTGTTGATGCTCATTGTTATTGCAGCATTGATTATGTTTTCTAAAGCTCTATTGGGCAAATATATAAGAAACTAGGGAACTAGAATGAACAGCTTTATTGCTGAATTAAGACGCCGGAACGTTTTCAATGTGCTTGCTGGATATGCGGTCGGTAGTTGGTTGTTAATGCAATTGGCAGGCGTTTTAGAAACATCACTACATCTACCAACATGGTTTGATACCATGGTGACCGTCTTAGTTTTGATAGGGTTTCCCATTGCGGTAGCATTGTCTTGGATTCTGCAATTTTCCCCACAAGGGATCACGCGCACACTTAAAAACCCTGAAATTAGTGACGCGACGCATTCAAAAAATACGATAATTATATTTTCTGTATCGGGTTTGATCACCATCGCGCTTATCGCATTGATGTGGCAACATTTAATAAATACAAATGTGATAGATGAGAATCTAGATGATGTGGTACAAAGCAAAGAACAAAGCAAAGAACAAACAGCCACCAGCACTGACGTCGACAAAAACTTAAGTTTAGCGACTCAATCAATCGCAGTGTTGCCATTCGAAGATTTTTCTGCAAGTGAAGACCAAAGCTATTTTGGGCGAGGAATTTCAGAAGAGTTACTCAACGTCCTTAGCCGCGTAAAAGGCTTAAGAGTAGTGTCGCGAACCTCGTCCTTTGCTTTTACCGACAAATCGCTAACGGTAAATGATATTGCAGAAGCGCTGAAGGTTGCCCATGTTCTTGAAGGTAGTGTGCGTAAATCAGGCAATACAATCAGAATCACCGCACAATTGATTAATGCCCAAAGCGACCAACATATTTGGTCACAGACCTACGACCGTTCATTAACTGCTGAAAATTTATTTGCCGTACAAGATGAAATTTCCAGCGCGATCGTAAAGCAGTTGAAAGGCAAATTGACTATTGTCCCCCTTGGAGCATCAGATAAGACGCTCTCTTTAGAAGCTTATGAACTGTATTTAGAGGCGCGCGAATATCAAGAGCTAAGAACGCCAGAAAGCCTAGCTTTAGCGGCTAAGGGTTTTACTAATGTTATAGACTTAGACCCGAGTTTTGCCCATGCTTTCTCAGGATTAGCAGAAACCTATTTATTGATGGAGGAGTATGCAGGTTTAGACGCGAAGACCTCTCAAGAAAAAGCAGCACCAATGGTAAATCGAGCATTAGAGCTAGCACCAAATTCTGCTGAAGTACTAACAAGTGCGGCGCATTTTACAGCGCAACAAGCCAATCCCGCATCGATGATAATGGCTGAAGAATACGCACGAAAAGCGATTGAAGTAAATGATAATTTCGCGAGGGCCCACTTTAAATTGGGTAGTATCTTATGGGAACAAGGACGCATTGAAGAAGCCATTGCCAGTTACAAAAAAGCGCGGGCATTAGATCCCTTGTCTACAGGTGTATTGCAAAATTTAGCGCGTATTTACTTGTCAATCGGCGACCAAATTAATGCAAAAAGTATTGGTGAAGACCTCATACGTTTGCATCCAAGCTTACCTTTTGGCTATCTTGTATTGACTGACGTAGCCTTAAATAACGGGCAATACGCAAAGGCTCATGCTTTTAGTCAAGATGCATATGCGTTGAATCAACAAAGCAGCAGCGTTAAGCGCAATCTACGCCGAATATACAACGCTGCAGGTTTGTATAAAAATGTGCTGTGGTACGAAGATAGTCCTACTAGTCAAGTGTGGTATGCAATTTATACCAATGATATGGCGCTCGTTGCGCGTGAATTACCCAAAGTCAAAGAGATGACCGAACTCGCGTGGTTTTTATACCATTTGCGAGATTACGAAAAAACCAATCAAATTGTTAGCGCGTATATTGATGCTTACAAGTTACTAGATAGACCAATCAATGACATCAGTACGGCAACATATATTATTGCCCTTGCGCAGACGCAAAAAGCCTTGGGTGTGGATAATCAACAAGCACTAGGCTTGCTGAATGATTACTTTGCCGATGAACGTCCAGAAACAATTTCCAATAGTCGTGAATTAGAACAGCGTGTTTTGTTTTCGGTACTGCGTGGTCAGTATGAACGAAGTTATGTTTGGATTGATAGGATACTTGATTTAGGCTATATCTTACCGTTCGTGAACCCCATTTATGATGACATTAAACAGTCCTCAGAATTTCAACTTAGGCAAAAGCGTATGCAGGGGCTTAGAGAGCAAACAAAACAAGAAATCAACTTACAACTCGAGCAAGCAAAACCTGAATGGATAGTACCAAAAGGGGAGTAAGAACAAAAAAGGGCAGCGCTAAGATGCGAGATTTTCATTGCACCTTGTCACTGCCCTGATAATGCTTCTAGTTATCTTTGTTTTGTTAACCACACAACTAAATTAACCATATCGTCGGTAGACATATCGTTGGTGAACTTCACTTTATACTTATCATTTACTATAAAAGTAGGTACTCCACCAAGAAACTGTCTAAAATCGTCTATGTTTTTGTTGTTACGTTTTACCAAACTATTAATGCTAAAACTTTGCGCAAGTTTATCAAACTGCTCAGCGTCAGCGCCATTTACGACAAAAACACGACGTACATCATCGAAACTACTGATCACAGCACGTTGTCTATGAATATAGTTAAATATCGCAGTATTGTACTTTAGCTCATCTTTCATGGCACGACCTACCATCATGGCCTTGGTTACGGCATCTTGGGTATCACGACTTGCAAACCCCATGAAGTTAACATGTACTTTGGTGAATTTGGTTCCCTCTGGCAAATTTGCTTTAAACTGAGCAACGAGTGGTTCGTATTGGAAACACGCTGGACACCAGAATGAAAAATATTCTTTTACCACAGGCTTTTTAGAGGCTGTTTCGCTGATGACCTCAAAGTGCTTGCCCTCTTGCCATAATTCTACTTGAGCGCTAGCTTGTAAAGATACCATAAGGCCTAATACAAGCCCTGCTAAGATTTTTTTCATGCTTATTTCCTACATTAATAAGGTTTGTTGTTGACTACGTAAAGCGTCACAAGTTCAGTTCATTTTATTCTGCGGGCAAGAATACCACACACTTTGGTCACTGCAAGTGCTCAGATTTATCGGGCACTTGCTGTAAAACTATGCAAGTGCCGAGATTTATGATTCTGCGTCGCCTACCAGCTGTAATTTATACTAGCAAGTATTCTTTGTCCGTCGGTATTGTAGCCAAACACATCTTCATATGCGTTATTTAAAGCATTCGACACGCGTACATTCACATCAATGCTTTCATCATAACGGTATTGGTAATTTGCACTTAGCAAGAAATAAGCAGGCAAACTAACCACTTGTCCGGCCTGAGAAGGGGGGAAGTAATTATCAAATTTTGTGCCACTATAATCGGCCTGTATATAGACTTGGTGTGATGGGTTAATCTGATAGCTCGTATTAAGTGACCCGGTGTGCCTAGCGCGTCTTAACTCAATACTGTCGCCTTCTGAAGCATCTACATAGCTGTATTGCAGTTGCCATTGGAGCTTAGCATAGTTACCTGAAAGGCTAAGTTCTATGCCTTCTCTGCTGCTTTGTGAGCTTGCGTTTTGGGCCGTAAATTGACCGCTGTCGGGAAGAAAAACAAAGCCTAAGATTTCATTTTTCAGGCTCGCGTCAAACCAATTTATTTGTAAGGTAAATAAGTCAAAAGCACCTTCTATGCCGATTTCGCTACTTTTTTGTTGTTCAGGCTGAAGATTAGGGTTACCTACAAACGAATTAGGAAAGTAACCAAAGCGTTCTACAAAACTTGGGTTTTTGATAGCCTTACCTTGAGACACAAAAATCCGCCAATCTTTATATATATCGAAACTTGCGCCCACCCTATAACTACTTGCATCCGCGAAAATATCGTTGTTGTCGTGCCGGTAGCTTGCGCTAAGTGTAAGTTGTTTAGTAAGGGCGTATAGCCCGTCACTTACAATTGCCCACGTATCATTGGATTCTTGTTGATTGATAAGGCTCGCAGTGCTTGGTCCTTGTTGGCTAAAATCTTCATTAACCCCTTCAAGGCCTATGTTTAACCACTTGTGATTGCTAAACTCAAAACGATTTGACCACAACACGCGTAATTTTTCACCTGTCGATGAACGTTCAAACTGCTGGTTACTGAAATTATCGGTCTCTTGTTTTGAGTACTGCAGGCTTAATAACTGTGAGTAAATACCATCTTTTTTACCCGCTTTAACGGGTGCAAAATGCCAATTGATACCTAAAGACGTATGTTTTCCTTTTGCTTGAGCGTCGCTATCACCAACGAGTCCTGTGCTAAAATCATAGCCATCAGCATCGCTTTTATAATCAACTAATCGGGCTTGCAACTTTATGCGGTTGAAGCTATCAATATCGTAATGAATACCGCCGCTTAGGCTAGTGTTTTGATATCCGTCTTTTTCATCACCCTGGCGACTAATGTTCTCACCATCGGTTTTATAACTTGAGGCATTTAGACTAAAACCTAATTTTTCGCGTTGTTGTGACACGCTGGCACTGATTGTCTTTGTACCTTTGTTTCCATAAGCAATACTTGCATTCCCTTGGATTTGCTGGCTAGTAGCTTGTTTTGTGCTAATGCTAATAATTCCGGCAATCGCATTTGACCCCCAAATTGCACTCTGCGGGCCGCGAAGCACCTCTATACGTTCAATATTCGCGAGCAATAAATGTGAAAAATCGGTTAAACCAGCTTGACCACCGTCGTTTATTTGAACGCCGTCTACCAATACCATTACGTGATTGCTCTCAGTCCCTCTAAAGCGTATTTCACTTAAACTGCCACTACCGCCGCTTTGGCCTAAATTCACACCAGCAACAGTGCGTAGCAGTTCACTTAGCGTGAGCGCTCCTGATGCTTTTATTTGACTTTCGTCTATAACAGTAACTGACCCCGCTATTTGACCTATTGCAATTGGCGCATGGGTTCCTTCAATGGTGATAGTTTCAATTTTAGGAGTGTTTTGTTGTGCGTGCGCACAGATTGATAAGCTAAGCAGCGCTGCTATAGCCAAATTTGTTTTATGCTTCATAATATTCCTTGTAGGTACTCCGCCCGAGTACAACATATAAAGTAAAGGTAAAATGTTGTTAATACCTTTACTGGCTGGCTGTTTTCTAAAACAGCTTACATACCAAGGTGGGGTAAGTGGCGCGGCCAAGAACTCATGCTTGTATGCTATGGAGTTAGGCCGGTATCCGGGCTCACAATGTACTTAACAATTCCTTCCCATGAACATGTCACAGTGGATGACACATCGATGACTAATTGACATCGACGTAAATGTTAAGCTCATCTGCTTAGCAGATGAATTGCTTACCGTTGCGGGGGCAGCACAGGTATTAAACCTGTTTCCCGTTTAACAAAAGCGTAGATATGTATCTCGCTTTGGCACCTAACTCGGGCGCTACTATAACGAGATTAGAAAAAAGTGCTAGTACTTATGATTATAAGATAGCTAATAGAGCTCACCTGCATAAAAAAGGCACAATTAGTATGAAGGCAAGCGGATTGCAGGTTGCTGTAATGCTGACATTTGCTCTTTAAGCGAGAGTATTTGGTTTTCCCAATATTTGTCTTCGCCAAACCAAGGAAAGGCGCGCGGGAATGCTGGGTCTTGCCAACGCTTAGATAGCCACGCCATATAATGAACCATACGCATAGCACGTAAAGGCTCGATTAACGCGAGTTCTTGGGTATTGAATTCGTTAAACTCTTCGTACGCTTCTATTAAAGTATCTAGTTGTATTTGTTGTTGTGCTGTATCACCGGCCAGCATCATCCATAAGTCTTGAATTGCAGGCCCTGAACGGCAATCATCTAAATCTACGAACATTGGGCCGTCACGCCACAAAATATTGCCAGGATGACAATCGCCGTGAAGGCGTATATGCCGAACGTTACCTGCGACGGCTTCATATTTACTCTCGGCCAAGTCGCATACGAGGTCTAAAATCGTAAAAAAAGGCGTATGAAGATGATGTGGGACTAGTTCGCTGTGTTTTAATGCATTACTGGGCTCATGTAAAAACTCAGCGACGTTAATACTAAAGCGATGTTTAAAGGGTTTTTTAGCACTCGTTGCATGAATACGACCAATAAGTCGGCCCATCCATTCAAGTTGGTCTAGGTTGTCGACTTCAAATTGCCTGCCACCCACCGACGGAAATAGGGCAAATCGATAGCCATCATAGCTATGAAGACTTTCGTTATTAAATTTAAGCGGCGCGACAATTGGCAGTTCATGAGAGTGTAATTCAAACGAAAAATCATGCTCTTCACGTATTTGTTCGTTAGTCCAGCGCTGTGGCCGATAGAATTTTGCAACCATGCGCCCGTGCTCTTCAGTGTTAAATTGATAAACACGGTTTTCGTAACTATTTAAAGCAAGCAGCCCTGAGCTTACATATATCCCAAGGCTTTCAATCGCATCTAAAATGAGCGAGGGGGTGAGTCCTTCAAAGGTGAAATCAGACACCGGTAAAGATAAATGTGCTTGGTTCTTCCACTTCTACGATGTCACCATTAACTGACGTTGTTACTTTAAAGTAAATCTTTTGGGTGCCTTCTTCAAGGTTAGATGGATCTACCGCAATACTGATAGGCAAGGTATAAACACCACCGCCAATAACGGTAATACTGTTATCGCCAATATATTTCGGATCAGTTAGACCAAGAACCTCTACGTCATAGGTTTGCTCAATTTGACTCTTATTTAGAATTTTAAGTGTGTAGACATTTTCAATGAGGCCTTCGTTTGTCTCGCGATCTAAGGAATTACGATCACGTATAATATCGACTTCTAAGGGAACTCTTGAGGCGATATCAAATACTAATAAGCTGGTCATGACTAGCAACACCACAGCATAGCCAACAAGCTTGGAGCGCACAATCTTTGTTACACCACCCGCTAATTGATGCTCAGAAGTAAAGCTTATTAAGCCTTTGTCATAGCCCATTTTATCCATTATGCCATTACATGCATCTACACATGCGCCGCAGTTGATACACTCATATTGCAAGCCATTACGTATATCGATGCCGGTGGGGCAAACCTGCACGCATAAGTTGCAATCGACACAATCGCCTAAGCCTTTATCGTGGGCTTCTTCTTGGCTTAACTTACGAGAACGAGGGCCGCGTTGTTCGCCGCGACTCGCATTATATGAAACGGTAAAGGTATCTTTGTCGAACATCGCTGATTGGAAACGAGCATAAGGACACATGTGAGTACACATGACTTCGCGCATGTAGCCGGCATTTCCATAGGTACATACGGTAAAGAAAATAACCCAAAATGCGACCCAAAAGCCGACGTCAAAAGTGAAAAAACCAATAAACAGTTCGTTTACCGGCATAAAATAGCCAACGAAAGTAAGTGACGTGAGTAAAGCGACTGACACCCATGCGATATGCTTCGCAGCTTTACGTAAAAACTTGTCGACGTCCATTTTTCGTTGGTCTAGTTTAATGCGCTTATTGCGCGCCCCTTCAAATTTTTCTTCAAACCATATGTAAATCCACGTCCACGTGGTTTGGGGGCACATAAAGCCACACCAAACACGACCCGCAAAAGTGGTGATAAAAAACAGAGCGAAAGCCGACACGATTAGAATGTAGGCGACGATGGTTAAATCTTGTGGCCATAAGGTAAGGCCGAAAATATTGAAGCGTTGCTCGGCTAAGTCAAACAAAATTGCTTGTTGGCCTTGGTATTGTATCCAAGGAGCTAGCGCAAACATACCTAAAAAGATAATACCAAAAATACGTCTAAAATTTTCAAAGGCACCTTTGACTGAGCGCACATATATACGGTTACGCGCAGAATAAGTTGGTTTGGTTATTTTAACCGCCGATTTTTCTATTTTGGTTGGCGTAATGTCTTTAACGTTAATTTTGTCAGTCATGCCCTGTAAACCTGTTTCTGGCGCTACTAAATCATTTTTTCTAGTATAACAAAATCGAAACGATAAAAGTTAACTGAGATCAATAAAGCCGATCTTCCGCAGCCATTTTAAGATTAAATGTTCTGATACTTTTTTCCCAAACAATCAATGATGCTAAAAAGGTACGCTACACAAAGCCTTTTCTTGCATAGTAGATCACAGTAGTAGAGCCGCCTAGGGTTTTCGTTTTTTTATAACGCATGCCATCGGCGTTGCCCCCTTGGCTTCAACATTTATGATGGGTGTTTTGGTGATTTTATTTCTTTTATTGCAAAAAATGTGCATTTGACTAACAAGGGTGAAGCTAATAGCAGGGACAACGCAAACGAGATGCCGTAGTACCAAAACTCTTCTCCAAAAAAATAGACCATATTCAGGATGCCAAGCTGAGTAGAAAAAAGAACAGACATCAAAATACCTAGAATAGATTTTTTAATTGACATTGGCTGAAAGACACAAACTAATCCAGTTAAAAGAAAGCCTAAGTAAGCGATAAACGCTACCAAATCTGACACCATAAAAGTCGCGTAAAGGTGAACGAGCTTCTCAACAGGGAGATACAAAATAATAATAAAATAAAAGATCCACAATATATTTTTCATTCCCAATCTCCCTTAGAAAATTAGTTTATTTTTTGCATCACAAGCAATGTCTTGTAACCAGTTAATAAAGCATTTTTGTATGGCATCGGGCTCAATCCGCCTTAACACGCGTACAATCGTGTAATGCTTTGGGATACCATTTTCAAAAGTTAAATATTGCCTTAACCAGTCCAGCTTAATGCAACCAAATTGCTCTATATCCTCCCAACCTTCAGCACCAGTATGAACCGCGCTGACCGACAAGAAGAGAACTTCTTTTAACTGATGTCGTTTGCAACGTTCTATTCTAGGATCTTCAATTTCAGAAAAATGTTCAATAAATGTATTTTTCATACTCGACAAACCTTCTTAATTGTTTGACGATCTGATCCTCAACTACACGTTTAGTTCAATTTATAATGAACTTGCCCTGGCTGATTAGCAAAGCAAATAGTGTTATCGCTTGACTCGTATGAGTATAGTTAGCTACACTTCGTTGTAACAACTGACCCTATTTTCACGCGTGGCATTGCGTCCCCTGAAAGTAGGGAGAAAAAGCCGACGAAAGTCGGTTTTTTCATTTTAGGATAATGATGAATGAAAACACGGATATACGTTGACGGATACAATCTATATTATGGGTGTTTAAAAAACACGTCATACAAGTGGTTTACGTAGGTTGCCCATATCATCAAAATCGTACGCTACAGCAGGCGGGACACCTAGCCACCAATGACGGCCTTAATTCTCTCTAAAGCAATATTCAAATCATCATACGCTTCATCACAGCCACCAAAACTGATACTGCCATTTTCAGAAGGTAAATTTATTCCAATTTCACAATCAGAGGCTATATAGACCTCAAACAATCCAACGTTTAATTCGACAGAATACCATTGCCCATCTTCATCGCCTTTGTAGAATGTGAACTCAAGACTTTTCGAATCAAAAAGGTTTTCTACCTTATTTTTAAACTCATTTACTTGCATGATTTAAATCACCTTATCTTGATAGTGTCACTTTCCCATCGGCTGATATTTGAAGAGTACCCTTATTAATTTTTGCCGTGATACTTCCATCCGAATGCCTTATCACACTATCACTCCGAGGACCATACATTCTGCCATCAAAAGCCTTCCCAGGATTTGCAGCTTTTTTAACGCCGCTATGCGCATCTTCTACTCTATCAACTATTCGATTAACCTGTTTCAGAGCGTCATCAGCATTTTTTGCATTAATTTTCCCTATGTCGCCAACGATCATCTTAATCCTATCTCCTTTATTCAGTATTCCCTTTGTAACATCAAACTAATCAGTCCAAGCCAAGAAGAACTCTTTTCCGTTTATCACTAATTGAAATATTAGATACAAACAGCCCGAAATCAAAATCCTCATCACCAATAAATGGTGTCGGGTCGTCCAGGAATATTTTTGAACTATCTAACACGTAGATAAAGCGAGCGATTTCTTTTCCAGCCTTTTCGACAGTAAGGAGCCTTTTACTAACATCACCACGAACAGTGACGACCACATCATCAGTCAGAGGAATGCATTGATCTCCAATTCGGATAAACAACCCCTGACCAAATTTGTAAAGCGCCACAAAAACAGCGGACAAAATGGCAAATATACCTTCCGTACCGGGAGGAGCATTACCACCTAAAACATTCCGTGACTCTATCGTAAACGTACCTTTAGCATGATCATACTTAGCCAACTCATCGTACTTATCATTAGACTGCAACCAAATCATCACTTCTTCTCCTAAAGCCCCAAATCTTTACCACCGGTTCTAGTTGCGCTCTCGATTATGTCATCCCACGATTTTCCCCGGCCTCTGAGATAATCAATTGAAGGGCCAAGTTTGTCCCCATATTTCTCCATGTTTCGAGCGTAGATTTTTTCGAGCATATCTGACGGGGTGAGGTTTTTATACTCAACACCCAATGCGCGCCTCTCGGCATGAAGAGCTCTAGCAATATCCTCACTGGATGCTCCAGCTCTACGCATTTCAGCAGCCGACCGTTGACTCTACTTACGTACTCCTGCCTTAGCCCCTTTGTAACGTTACTTACATGTCGAATTCGCGCTGCTAATGCAATTGGGGACAGGGAACCCAGCACCATTGCTTCAAACATTGTTTCGACAACTTCTTGTCTTTCTGTAACGCTTATTTGACCATGCAATACAGCCATGTCTAAGTTTGTTAACTGCCTTGTAGCACCTGATTCAAAAAACGGCACAAATGGAATACTTTCATTGCTGTCATTCCCACTGATACTTTTTTCTTGCTTACCAACCGATGGCGTGCCGCTAGAAGCAATTGTTTTACCCGCTTTATTTTGTACCGTAATAGCGCCATTACTAATCGTAACAGAGCCTTCAAGATCTTCTTCATAAACAATTCGAGAGTCTTTAAACTTCTTGACTTTCTGAGTGATTGTTACTTTAGTTTTCGTTTTCTCTTCTGCTTTTTGCGTATCAGTAGCCACTTATGCTTCGGTGGATTCTGACCCTTGTGCCAAATACCCAGTCGGATCCGTCCCCGCCATCGGATTATTCATGATATACGAATAGGGGTTAGTGCTCTGGCTGCTCTGTGGCATCTGAATAAACGGGTCGACCGACATAAACCGCCCTAGGTTATAATCATAGATGCGCCCGTATATGTACACCTCTCACACCGCAAGTCGTTTTTATAGCTAAATGCTGACTTTCTGCTTCTTAATCGTTCATGCGAGCTATTCTGCTCTCGGACGAATACAGACTATCAGAAGTCGGCTAAACCTTGCGTTACTTTCTAGTTAATTCATGTTAGTAACACCTTATATTCAGTACCCTTTACCACAACCGTCTTTCATAACCTGAGTAAGACTGCTTCCGTATATACGGCCTATTTGATGGCATTATGTTTGCCTGGCCTAAATGAGATCCGCTCCTTTGCTGCTTAATCGTTCATGCGAAGTGATGCCTTCTCGGGCGCGTACAGCTTTGCAAAGGTCGGTCTAACCGGTTATGCCATTTTTCAGGTCGCGTCTTGGGGTGAGAATATCCTTTTATGGGTAAATTGTGAGTGCCAGTAGTGACTATGTCACTCTCATGCTGGCGTGGTTTCTATTTGCGTAACATGCGCGTCGTTATAAACAGCTTCTTGTGTTAACAGAGCCCATATTATGCGGGCAAGTTTGTTGGCCAGTGCCACTGCGGCTATTTGTTTGCCGCGTCTAATGATGAGCTGCTTTGCCCATATGGATAGTCGGTCATTGCTGCCTTCAACATTTCTGACAATAGACCAAGCCCCTTGTATCAGTAACTTCCTCACATACACGTTACCACGCTTAGTGACACCAATATGTTTTTGCTTACCGCCGCTTGAATGCTCTTTGGGGACAAGCCCTAAGCACGCAGCAAAGTGTCTTGCGTTTTTGTATTGTTTTGCATTACCGGCAAATGCAACCACAGCCGTAGAGGTCATTTTACCAATGCCTTTGACTTCTTGAAGGCGGGCAGCGTCGAGTGATGTTTTACCTTGCACCATTATCGTTTTTTCAAGTGTTTTTATGGTGTCGTCTATGCGTCGCCATTCTTGCATTAATTGCGTGAGTAAATCGTTTGCGGTAGGCGTCAGCTCACTTTCTTCCTTTACCAATAATTCAGGTAAAGCGAGTTGCAGTTTCTCTTTCCCTGCCGCAAACACTATACCGAACTCATTCAAAAAACCTCTAATTTGATTGATTAACGCGGTGCGGGCTTTAACATGCCGTTCGCGCACCCGATGCACTTGAATGAGGTCAGTTTGCGCAATACTGCGCGGGGAGACGAATATCATGTTGGGTCGCATCGCGGCTTCTGTAATAGCGAATGCATCATTTCTATCGTTTTTATTGCCTTTAACGAAAGGCTTCACATGTTGGGGCGGAATAAGTTTGGCTTCAAAGCCATGCGCCTGAAACAAACGCCCCCAGTAATTAGAGCCACTGCACGCTTCCATCGCGATGACCGCATCAGGATAACGCAGAATAGTTTCTAGTACCTTTTGACGCCTAACTTGTTTGTTAAACATCGCTTTACCCGCTTGATTAACACCGCAGATTTGAAAAACGTTTTTTGCTAAATCGATACCAATTAATGTAATATTCACGTTGAACACCTCTTGTTTTAAATTAAATTTCGAATCTTAATTTTTAGCACATCTTTTAACGAAGAACGATGCCGTTTCAAGAGGTGTTCATCTCATCATTCATATGAATGAGCGAGCTTAGCGCACATCTAAGTGTATATTGCGATTTCTCCTAAAGGCCAGCGGTTTTAAAGAGCGTTCGTTTTGCCTGACTGTACCTTGCTCGAAAAATTTTTCTATGAGTTGTTATTAGCGCCAAACTGGCCAAGTCACCTAAAACCTTAAGTGTTCTTTGCACTAATTCTCAGTAAGTAACACTGGCTTATTTAATACCTTAAACTACCATCGCGAAACGTTTTTGAGATACAATCCAAGACAATCTCTGGGGCATATAATATTATTGTATGCTTGTTCTTAAAAGATATTGAGCCACATTTCAGATTATCCTCGGGTCTTACGAAAGTTGACTCAATAAACTTATCATTGAAACCTTTTATTGCATGCTTATTTATTCCGTACAAAGGGAGGTAGGGGATATTTTCAGTACTCAAAAAAATGTCACCTTCATCCTTGAATATTAATACAGGCTCAGTAAATCTATCAAATACAGCATAGCCATGGTAATAAAGAACTTCTCGCTTATTTAGCCTAGATATTGAGTCATTTTTATTACAAAATAACGACTTATTGTCTACCAAGCTCTCTAATGCCCTTTTCGAAGCTAAATGCATTGGTCCAATGAAATAAAAATAAACTAAAAGAAACACTCCTATGCTTGATAGAATAGAAATCCATAAGGAGTCAAATAAAAAGAATATCGCCATTCCACAAAGAAATGATACCGTCAGCAGAAATTTTTTAACCATTATTGTCTTTAGTATGGTTTTAATGGTTATCCTCATTAACATATCATTCGACCTTAGCTGCTCGTTGAAGATAAAGTGGAATTTCATTTTGATTCCATCTATGTAAATAATTTATACCATTATTAAACGATGGTTGGTTCTTAGGCAAATATGGATTCTTAAAATACAAGTTACTACAGGCAATTAAAATCCCACAGGCGTTGGTTACAACGCTACTATTAAAAATGTTTCTATCTGTTGGTGCTAATTTTGCGTAGCCTTCTTGAATTGACTTTAAAAAATCATCTACCTGCCGTACATATCTAGTTTTGGACAAGTATGGGGCAATACGTATTGCTGCTATAACCTCACCAGCAAGAGAAGTGCCCATCATAACTAAAGGGTGATCCCAAGCAGAACTGCTCCCTCCAGCGGCCACCCAAGCATCATATCCTTCTCCATTATTGTGTGCACCATGCATTGCACCGAACATACTCTCAGGTGATCCCGGGTACATTCTCTGTGCATCCCAAGAGTACGCATTTCCATCACTATCAGTCGCCGAAATAGCTCTTAATGAGGTAGTGCTATCTGACTTTCCAGAAGAGCTACTTTTTGCTGTATTTTCTTGTGAACCAATATCAGCAGTCACCCCAACCATATCACCTGTTTTAAAGTTACCTTGCGAGGCGCCTACTTGTGTAGCGGCACCGTTTTCATATGATATGTTTGATGTTTGGAAGTTACCATTTTTCATCACCGTAGCAGAAGAGACACTTACAGTATCACCGTTTTGGTTGGCCGTAGTGGTGGTGATAGTACTTCCAGTTTTTCTTTTAATCCTTGAACCTTCTACCTCTTCAGTATGATACTCTGTTGTGGTGGATTCAGTACACGTATCACCTTCTGCGCAACCAACGTAACCCGTCGGATCCGTCCCCGCCATCGGATTATTCATAATATACGAATATGGGTTGATGCTCTGGCTACTTTGTGGCATTTGGATGAAGGGGTCAACCGACACAAACCGCCCAAGGTTATAATCATAGATGCGGCCGTTCATATGCACAAGCTCTTGTTCAACTAATTGCTCATGACCTGTATAGCCGCGGTAATTGCCGTCCCATGAACTCAACGACGCCATGATGGAGCCGGTGCCTGCGTCAATAGGGCGACCAAATATGCCATGGGCTCGGTGGCGTATTACAATCGGTAAGCTCGTACTACCTTTAATTAGGGTGCTGGGACTGCCTAAGCTGTCAACTAAATTATGAACTACGCTGGCGGCGTATTGGGGTGTCCTTGCTACGGTTTTGTATAGGGTGGTGTGGTTGCCAATGTAGGTTTTATTGACAATGTGATTGCCCGGCTGCACTTCGCGCTCAAAGCCTTTGCCTACATAATAGGTCACGGTAGTTGTGTTACCGGTGGTCTTCGTTTGTTTATACCGCATACCATCTGCGCCGTATTTAAACGTAGACGTGGTGCCGTTTTTAACGAGGGTCGTGGGTTTATTGTCTTTGTTGTAAACGGTTTGCGTTAAACCTAAGATTTCTTGTTAGGTGGCCAAATTCACCTTACCACTACATGCGATGCATAACCTTTAATACTTTAATATTTCCTCTTCTCATATTCACTTGTTTGCAATTCAACTGCTTGTTTAAAAAGTTCATCAGGCATGTCGAATAAAAAAGTCGCCTTCTCAAGTATTATAGTTTGTATCCATGAAGGTAATAGGTTGTTATCAACTGGGTATTCTGCCCAATTAAGCGCTTTAGCTATATGACAGATATTAACTTTATGTTTATAGTCAAATTGGTTCGGAAGATTGCCATCAACTTTTTGTTGGACTATACAATACATAGCATTATCGAAGTGGTCATTTTCAAAACTCAGTGCATACATTTCACTTTCAACAATTATAGACGAATGAATCCATTCTCCGAATTTTTCTTCTTTAATTTTTAAGTTTAACTCTGAAGGCAACTGGCCAAAAATACTTTTAGTAATTTCAAGATTAAACATATTTTTACTCCTTTACGTCAACTCTCGGATACTTTCTTCCAAAAATTTCTTCTCGCTCTATATCGTAGAATGGACTTCTGCCATTTCTTAGAGGGTCTAGGCCTAAGTCACATATTATATAACCTTGATCTATCTTCTATTAAATTCTAATGAACTTTCATAATCAATGGTAGGAATCAAATCTTTTGGCCAATCTACCAAGTTCGTTTCTATCGCAAAACCAGCTTTGCGCAAGCTTATGGCTGCCAGTTCAACACACAATGGTTTCTGGCCAATAAGAATTCTTTTGATTTTAGTTTTGTCCGTTGATGCAGTTTTAATATCACCAGTTTCTTTTACTACTTGCTCTGATGAAGAACTGACGTAATGTTCAGAGCCTGCAGATGGATTGGCTGGCTGACCCCTTTTTTCAGCGGTTTTTTAACTGTCATTTACACGAGGCAATCTACAACTAGCTTCCTATAGAAATCTAATTATTTTTACATTTGACTTTAAAGCTTTCTTTTTCGAGTCAAATTGACACTCTGTTGTTGATACGACACTTCCATCTGGCAAAAAGAATTCAAAAACAACATTCTTTGGTACGGATAACAAGTCTTTTCGTTTAAATGGTAGATATTTTTTCGTAGCAATTGTCCCATAAATTTCATGCGGTTTTAGAGATTTTTTTATGCGAAGAGCCACCATGAAATATATAAATATCGTCTACCCTTTCTAAATCTTTCATGCAAAACCCCGTCCTCTCACTACATGGGTTAAGTGAGAAAAATTCATAAACCTCTATTGGCGAGTCAGATTTGTTAGCATAAAATATGTATAAATACTCCCCATGATCGATTACGTCCACGTGTAAGAGATTATTTTCGTTTGCGCTCAGTGAAATTGAGCCCATCAGCAAAGCTAGCATATAAGACTTTAACATCCGGTGTCCCCTACTGTTGAACTACTGTTGAACTACTATTAACTATAGAGCAATATTTTGGCGGTGCATATGCATACTTCCATACTCTGTATAAGAAAATCCCAACGCACTTTTTTGATTCTTCGTTCTTTTGTACGCCTGAGCTTCCCATGCCGCTGTGTTGTGTGTATCTATCGTTGTTCCCCATCACCCTTGTTCATAGTGAACGCTTTCGCAGTCTAGGCGTAAATAAAGTTGGCAAACTGCCCAAAAGTGTTTTATATCAGGTGCTACTTGAGCGTAACTACTTTACCCGTGCCCAATGCCCCTTAAGTTCTTCAGCTCTCATCTTAGCAGCACCTTTAGATGGCATATGATCATTTACCCATATCATCAAAATCGTAGTCAATATCTTGATACACATTGGCACAATAACTATTAAAGCCAGCACAAACCCGAACAACGGCCCACAGCACGTTGGGTGCTCTAATGCTTTGAAAGGCATAGCTGTTATATATTTACCAGACAAAACAGTGTTCGCTGCCAATTTACAAACGCCCAATCACACCATCATTGTTTGCATGGAGGAAAACTACCAGAAATTTATTCTTAAAATAGGTGCGGAATGTCGGATAAACTATACTAAGGCGTAGACTTGCTTGCTGCCACAATAATACATTGTTTTTCAATAACACGGTATAAGATGAACGTTTGTTTTCTGGCATAAGTCATATATGATTAAGCTATGCTAATTTTGTAGAAAAGACATGCGCAAAGCTTTTATTATTGTTATTCAAATTATTATTCTGTTTCTATTTTTACGCTC
This sequence comes from Glaciecola sp. G7-5, assembly GCF_055808975.1. Classification (NCBI taxonomy): domain Bacteria; kingdom Pseudomonadati; phylum Pseudomonadota; class Gammaproteobacteria; order Alteromonadales; family Alteromonadaceae; genus Glaciecola; species Glaciecola sp. G7-5. The sequence goes on along the minus strand of NZ_CM147892.1, from coordinate 4,769,061 downwards.
TGAATTTGCTCAGCATTTTTTTGGTGGCGTTGCGACTTCTGTTGTGAGCTGGTATGAAGATATTGTGGATGTCCCTGAGCGGAGTAAAATAATCGCATTACGCGATAAGTTTATGCGCAATAATATGTCGTTAAAACCTCATCAAGTAGATTACGTAATTGAAATTACTGACTCAGCCGAAGAAATAGATCGTTTTTACCGCCTATATTGTATAAATAAAGACAAAAACCCATACATTTATGGCAAAAACCTTACGAAACTTTGTAGTGATATGCAAAGTTCGGAACTTTTGACGATTAGTAAACACTAAAATATAGATAAGATTGGCTTGAATTGAGTGCGTTTGTGGAGTTTCTATCTTGGAGCGCATGGCGTTTTTGGTCTCGATTTACAGATAATGCTGGAGGACAAGTAATTATGAATAAATTATCTCAAGGCATGTCGCTATGCTTAGGTTTATTGTTGTGCGCGCCACTTAGTGCAAACGAAAATGACGTTAAGGATAATGGTGAAAAGAGTAATAGTACGCGTGACGATATTTACATTAGCGACAACAAGTTAGAACGTGTATCGGTAAAATGGATAGATCCGAAATCCTTTACCGATGTTCGTGCAGCGGATTTTTCAAGCGAAAGGTTTCGCAAACGCGTGTTTTCTCAACTTGAACAGCACTTAGACAAATTAGCGAAAGAATTGCCCGCAGGTCAGCGTTTAGTGCTATCAGTAACCAATGTCGATTTGGCTGGTACATTAGAGCCTGCTTCATTCATCGGTTTACGCAATAGTTTTAACGAGGTACGGGTAATGCGCAATAACGATATTCCACGTTTAAGCTTTAGCTACCGTTTACTTGATACAGATGGGGCTGTTTTGCAAAGCGAAGACGTGGTTTTACGAGATATGAATTATTTACGCCGCTCAACTATCTCGTTTCGCGATAAACCTTTTGAGTATGAAAAGATGATGCTGAGTAATTGGTTCAAAAAGACTATGCTTGATACTAAAGCATAGTTTTCTATAAAAAATTTAAATATATTAAAAGGCTATAAATAACTGTTATTTATAGCCTTTTTTATGTCTCGCTATCAAACCCCAAACAAACACAAAAAATAAGTACTAGACCGCCAAAAACTTGTCACATAAGATTAATACTCAACCTGTACTCTAGTGCAGGTGTATGAATTCTAATAATAAAACGGACAGACCATGACCTATACTAAAATCCTACCATTGTTGATGGCCTCGAGTATTGGCTACCAAGCCCATGCCGGTGTATTCTTCTCCGAATATATTGAAGGCTCTGGAAACAACAAAGCACTAGAAATTTACAATTCGGGCGACGATAGTGTGAGCCTAAACGACTATGTAGTTGAACTATACCGAAATGGCGGCACGAGTGTTGACGTCACGGTTAGTTTCCCTGAGTACACGCTTCAAGCCGCCAGCACCTATGTGATTGGCAATCAGCATCCCGATACCGCTGCGGGAATTACGAGCGTTTCAAACATACTCGCAAATATAAATTTTAATGGTGACGACACACTTATTTTGCGAAATAGTAATGGGGATGTTGTAGACGTCATCGGGAAACTCGGCGAAGACCCAGGAAGTAGGTGGTCACAAAACGGTGTTTCTACTTCAAACGCGAGTATCCGCCGTAAATCTTCTATTACTACGGGGGATCAAAATCCTAGTGATGACTTTGACCCTTCGATTGAATGGGAAGCTTTTGCGCAAGATACTTTTGATGGCTTAGGAGCACATACAACCGACGCTACACCGCCTATTGATCCTCCGGTAGAGCCGCCAACACCGCCTGGTGATGGCGAATTAATAGCCCCTTGTTTTAACTGTCCTGATTTAAGTCCGGTTGCAGATCCTAGTACTTTTGATGCTGCTACTTTCTACAGCAATATCTACAGTGCTGTGGCCGACTTGCCAACTGATGCAACAGATGCAGATATTGCTGAGATAAAGGCACTTATTAATGATGCGACACAGGCAAATCATGTACGCTTGACTTACTCACAAGTATGGAGTGCGTTGACCGCAACAGACGAAGACCCTAATGATCCAGATAACATTATACTGATTTATAAGGGTACACCACTTGCTAAATTTAGTAATGGCAGCGGCTCTCAAAGCGGTGATGATGACAATTGGAATCGTGAGCATAGCTGGCCTAGCAGTCGTGGCTTTGGTGGTGATTTTGAGATGGCCTTTACCGACATTCACCATTTGCGCCCCTCAGATAAATCGATTAACGCAACACGCGGCAATTTAGATTTTGACAACAGTGATGCTCCTCTTGCTGAAGCGCCAGAGTCAGGCACGCGGGTAGACGGCGATTCATTTGAGCCTCGCGATGCGGTTAAAGGTGATATCGCAAGAATGATGATGTATATGGATACTCGTTATGAGGGCGAGTCAGGCGAAGATACACCTGATTTAGTCTTAGATAATGTGGTGGGCGCCGCTCGTCCAACCGGCCTAGGTAAATTATGTACTTTATTAGCTTGGAGCGAGGCCGACCCTGTAGATGATGCAGAACGCTTGCGCCATGACAAAATTTATCAGTATCAAGGTAATCGAAACCCTTATGTTGATAACCCTCAATGGATTGATTTGATCTACCCTGCTGATACTTGTGATGAAGCGGTTGATCCTATTGACCCGCCTACGGATCCTATCGATCCCCCAAGTACTAGCAATTCACCCTTAATATTAACAACTGTGTTTGATGCTACATTGTCAGGTGGCGTACCAAAAGGGATTGAATTGTACGTAGCACAAGATATTCCTGATTTATCAATATGTGGTGTAGGTAGTGCCAATAATGGCAACGGCAGTGATGGTGAAGAGTTTACTTTCCCAGCGGTTGCGGCAAGTGCGGGTAGCTTTATCACCATCGGTACTAACGAGATAAGTTTTGTGACATATTTTGGTGCACCTCCTACTTATACCAGTAATGCCGTTTCTATAAATGGCGACGATGCGATTGAAGTTTTCTGTAATGGCGAAGTTGTCGACCTTTACGGTGATATAGATGTAGATGGTAATGGCGAAGTTTGGGAGTATCTCGATAGTTATGCGAAGCGCGTAAACAATACTAATGCCAGCGCAACCTTTGTCGTAGAAAATTGGATATTTGCCGGCAAAGACGAGCTTGAGGGCAAAACCACGGGTGAGGAAATCGGTTTAGGCAGCTATGAGTACACGCCTCCGGAGCTATTTATTTCTGAATACGTTGAAGGCGGAGGCTTTAATAAAGTACTAGAAATTGTGAATATAACAGGCCGTACTGTCGATTTAAGTAATTACTCTGTTCTTGGATATCAAAATGGCAACACAACAACGGGTTATAGTATTACTCTGGAAGGTTCTTTAGCAAATGAAAGTGTGTTTGTATTAGCCCACCCAGACGCTAATTTACCTGTGATAACTGCAATGACACAACTAAGCGGTAGCCTGCAATTTAATGGCGATGATGCCGTCGTACTAATGAAAGGTAGCGAGGTAATTGATGCTATCGGACAAATTGGTGATAGACCCTCATCGGGCTGGGGAACTGACCCAACTAATACCAAAGACAATACAATACGCCGTAAACTAAGCATAACTACTGGAGATACTGATCCTAATGATGTCTTTGACCCTGCCATTCAATGGGACGGCTTTGCCAAAGACGATTTAAGTGATGTTGGCTTATATGCTGGCCTTGACAGCGGGACTGACCCAGATCCGGTAGACGTTGAACTTGGACTGTGTGCAGACCCAGCAACCTTAATGCATGAGGTGCAAGGGAGTGGTGATGCAACACCACTGTTAGGTGACCAAGTTGTTGTAGAGGGTGTAGTCACCTTGCTAGCTGAGCCTCTTGGTGGCTTCTTTATACAAGAAGAAGACTTTGATGCTGACGCTGATGCAAACACTTCAGAAGGCTTGTTCGTTTACTTAGACGATATGCCAATGCCCGTGTTAAGCGAAGGTGAAGTAGTAAGAGTACGTGGTATTGCAGGAGAAGCTTTTGGTAAAACTCAAATTGTGGCAGACGCCTTTAGCCCAGTATGTGGCAACGCGGCGATGCCTAGTGCTAGCGTGTTAACATTGCCACTTGATGAGCAGAGTAATTTAGAAGCGCTAGAGAACATGCTGATAACTAACCTTGAAGATCTGATTGTGGCAGGTACTGCAAATTATGATCGCTTAGGCGAAGCTGTTGTATCAAGCTCACGCTTATTTGTGCCTACGCATTTGCATTTGCCTGGTTCACCGGAAGCAATTGCATTGGCCGCTGAAAATGCGAACAATCAGTTTATTTTAGATGATGGGCTAAATGGTGTTTATGCAAGCATTCCTGATACCTTCGGTGAGCTTTCTACAAGCAATAGTTTACGTGTGGGTAGCATCGTGACCAATTCACAATATGTTATGGACTACGCTTTCAATAACTACCGTTTACGCCCTGTTGGTAATATCAATTATATTTTAGCTGAACGCCCAGCCCCACCTTCTATTGAAGGCAATGTGAAGGTTGCCAGCTACAATGTGCTTAACTTATTTAATGGTGACGGTGCTGAAGGTGGTTTCCCAACTAGCCGCGGTGCTGAAACCTTCAAGGAATATGAAGAGCAACGTGAAAAAATAGTTGAAACCATAGTGCAGCTTGACGCTAGTGTTATTGGCTTAATGGAAATTGAAAACGACGGCTACGGCCCTGACAGTTCGATTGCCCAATTGGTTGATGCAGTAAACGCAGCCTATGGCGAACAAGCATATGCATTTGTAGATGCAGGCGAACCTGAAGAGGGACAAGATGAGATTTCAGTAGGTATGTTGTACAACACCAACGTGGTCTCTTTGGCTGGTGAATTACATATACTTAATGCCGAAAACTCTATCGCCGATGACGATGGTCCGTTGTTTGATACTAACCGCAATCGTCCTTCGTTTGCGCAAAAATTCATCGTCAATCAGACCGGTGATACATTTGTTGTTAACGTTAACCACTTCAAGTCTAAGGGCAGTAGTTGTGGTGCAGGTGATGATGACACCGTGAATGGCCAAGGGAACTGTAATTTAACCCGAACCCGTGCGGCGCAAGCCTTGCAGGTATTCCTTGCTACTACCTTTGCCGACGAAGCGATAATGATAGTAGGTGACCTTAACGCTTACGCGCAAGAAGACCCAATTATCGCGCTAAACGGTGCCGGTTATGTTGACCTTGCTAGAGCTGAACATGGTCCAACGGCGTATAGCTATACCTTTAACAATGAGTTTGGCACCTTAGATTATGTGTTAGCGAATGCAAAAGCGCAGGCACTAGTCACAGGTGTTGCTGAATGGCATATAAACTCAGATGAGCCAAGAGTATTTGAATACCCTGATAACTTCTTCCGTACAACAACAGCAAAACCATTAAGTTATGCTGATCGCACAGAATATCGTTCATCAGACCATGATCCGATAATTGTTGGATTAACTTTTGAAGAACCTGGTTTACAAGGTGATGCAAATGGTAACGGCATACTCGATTATGAAGATTACTTCATCATTATGCGTGCGACCCAAGTACCGCTTGAAGATTCAGAGGAAATTAATCCTCTTTATGACTTGAATAACGACGGACAAGTGGACAGAAGTGACCTAACTGTGTGGCGCGCTCTATATCGCGCCGCGCGACTAGCGGGCGCACCGGCTGGAAATTCTGGCATAAGTAGAAGCCGGGTTGCTATTTCTGCTGAAGCTATTGCTCAGAAATCTCAAGCTAGAATCACGCCATCGAAAAAATCAACTCTGCGCTAAACTTGCTTAGTTGTTGACCAAAATAAAAGCCGGTCTGTTTTAAAGCAGACCGGCTTTTTTATAAATTTCTCCAATAGGCCAAAAGTCACTATTAATAAAACAACCTTTGGCACATTCAAGATTCGCCGCATACCGCTATTCTAAACCTGTCAACTCAATCAACAGGATGAATACAATGAAAACGCTTAATACACTAATCAGCGCAGCAATAATTACTTCTACTCTTATGAGCACAGCAATCGCAGGGGAACTAGACGTTACCTTTACTGACATTGAGAAAACGGAAGGTAATTTGCTTGTCGCACTGTACAACTCACAAGAAAATTACAATGGCCAAGGCGGTCCGGTACAAACCGCTTTTGTTCCCGCAGATGCCAAAAGTGTCTCGTATACCTTTACTAACTTAGAAAGTGGAACCTACGCGATAAAGCTTTTTCATGATGTAAACAGTAACGGCAAGTTAGATACAAATATGTTTGGCATACCAAAAGAAGGTTATGGCTTTAGCAACAACGTGGGCAGATTTGGTGAACCCGCTTTTAGCGATGCCGCTTTTGAACTACAAAATGCCGCTAAGATTGAAATTATTGTACGTTAGTGTCGTCGTTTTAGTACTCGCTATCAATTCTAAATAAGCATTTCACAAAGCCAAGCCCCGTCTTTAAGGGGCATAGGAGCCACCATATGAATGTAACAAACTCAGTAACTCAAGCCACCAGCGTCGCTAGACGTGATTTTATCAAAAAGAGCGCATGCTCGCTGGGCGCTATTGGCGTAAGCGCTTCGTTATTGGGAGCCGGGCAGAGTTTGGCAAATGGAACTGCAAGCACCGACTATGATTGGAAGCTTGGGTGGCGTTCGGTTGATAACGACGCTTATTCACCACTATTGATGAATCTAGACGGAAAAATCCCAGAGGCGCTCAGCGGTAGTTACTTTAGAAATGGACCGGCTAAATTTGAACGAGACAATATTCGCTATCATCACTGGTTTGATGGTGACGGCATGATACAAAAATTTGAGATAAAAAATGGTAGCGTGAGCCACAGTGGTCAATTTATCCAAACGAGCAAATATAAACAAGAAGAACAGGCGAAGAAATTTTTATATAATAGCACCGGCACCACTTTTTCAGACGGTTTATATGGTCGCAATAATGACAGTATTAATACCGCCAATACGGCTTTACAAGATTGGGACGGCGAGCTTTTAGCCTTGTGGGAAGGAGGCTCTGCCTATAGCGTTGAGCCAAATACTTTAGCAACCAAAGGGGTAAAAACATGGCATGAAGATTTTGCAAACATGCCGTTTTCAGCGCACCCCCTAATTGATACTAAAGGTAATATGTGGAATTGTGGTTTTGCTCCCTATGCAGGTAAAAGCGGCAAAATTATCATTTATCATATTGTGCCTAAAACCGGCCTGAATAAACATCACGTTATTGACATGCCATTTAGAGCTTATATGCATGATTTTGCACAAACCGAAAAGTCGCTCATATTTATTCTACCGCCCCATACTTTTAGCAATAGTGCAGGCAAAAATTTCATCGAAAAGTTTCAGTGGCAGCCGCATTTAGGAAGTCGAATGTTGGTCGTTGATAAAAATGATTTAAGTACGCAAAAATGGTTCGAACTTCCCGCTGGCTTTGTTTTTCATTTTGGCCATGCGACAGAGCAAAATGGCAATATACAAGTAAACATGTGTTGGTATGAAAATGCTGACTTAATGAGCCAAGGAATGGCGGATTTAATGCATTCGGGTAAACAGGATAAGCCTGAGCAAGCCTTTGCAGCAACGGTGGTTGCGAACATACACACCGGCAAAGCGATGTTGGTAAAAAGTCAGACTAGTCTTGAATTCCCGGGGTTTGACGAAAACTCCGTAACCCAAAATAGTACGATCTTTGGGGTGAGCCAAAGCACGAAGTTAAGCGCTCATGCTGACACCGTCATGGCGTTTAAGCCTTATGAAGGAGAAGTAGATTATTTTCGCTACCCTAAGGGCGTCATGGTTGAAGAACCTTTACTGATTAGCGCAGCGCAATTGCCGGGGCTAAAAAGCAATCACCCAGGCTATATTTTGCAAACGTTTTTAGATGTGGGTACGCGTAAACAGACGGGTGTAAATGTGTTTGAAGCAAACAATTTAAGGGCCGGACCAATCGCTCAAGCGACTATGGATAGAACAATTCCACTGGGCTTTCATGGGACCTACATTAAGGCTTAAAAAATAACTTGTACAAACAGTAAAACCAGCATATATTCGCGCAAAATTAACACAGTGTTTTACTTTGCTTAAGGACTTTGATGCACGTTTCGTCGAACAATATTTGGGATGCTTCGTTAAGTACTGAAAAGGTCTTATGTTCCAAACTCGCGGACTTTTCTTACCAAGATATTAGTATTCATTACGCTAGTGTTTTGTCATTTTGTAAAGCTTATTTAAAGGATGAAGCCGACGCCCAAGAAGTTTGCCAAGACGTAATGCTAAATGCGTTCACGCACATTGATTCATTTGAACATAGGTCGAGTTTGAAAACATGGCTGCTAAAAATTGCATTTAATCTGTGCACGAACGTTTATCGCAAACAACAAAAAACAAACGCAAAACTCTCTTCATATTTTGATGAAGTGCTTAGCTGTCATGAGGCCATCGTTATCATGGATGTACTCTCGGAAGATGCACTTTTTGATCTTGATTGTATTGACGATATCCGTGCCCGATTGAGCCTAAAGCTAGCAAATTGCAGCGTAAAGTTATCGCAGCTTCAGCAATGTATTCTTACTTATCGTTTAATTGAAGATTTGTCTTTTTTAGAAATCGCAAAAACGCTAGGCCTAAAAGAGAGCAAGGTTAAAATGAGCTACTATAGAGCAATTGCAAAGCTCAATGCAGTGTACTTGCACTGAATTGAGCTAGTGAATTTGGTATGCTTGACACGCTATTGTTTACGATAATAAAAAAATACTACCAAGGCCTAGAAAGGCAACAAAGCCAACAATATCAGTTACCGTAGTCAATATAACTGAGCCTGATAAGGCTGGGTCAATTTTGAGCTTCGACAATAGCACCGGCAGCAACACACCTGTAATGGCGGCTGAAATTATATTGAGTAATATCGCGATGCCAATAACAGCACCTAATAGGCTGCTGTCAAACCACAGATAGGCGATACCACCCACAACAAATGCCCAAATAAAGCCATTCAAAATACCAACTTTTATTTCTTTGTCCAAAAGTGCTTTGCGGTTACTTTTTGTTACTTGGCCTAAGGCTAAGCCGCGTACAATTAGGGTTAAGGTTTGACTACCTGCAATGCCCCCCATGCTTGCAACTACTGGCATAAGTACCGCAAGGGCTACGACTTCTTGCAATGTTGCTTCAAACAAACCAATAAACCACGATGCCAAAAAGGCGGTCATTAAGTTTATTCCTAGCCATATTGCGCGTTTTCTTGCACTTTTAGGGACAGAGGAAAATAAATCCTCGTCTTCATCCATACCTGCCGATGACATCACTTGGCGTTCATAGTCCTCATTGACAAGTTCGCATGCAGTGACAATATCAACCCTACCTAATAACTTATTATTATCATCTACAACCGGCAAAGAAATATAGCCACTGCTTTGCACTTCCCGCGCTGCTTGCACGGCATCTTGCTCAGCTTTCACGACGGCGATAGATTCTTCAGATAAGTCGACTAAGGGTAAATGTTCGGGGGCGCCAAACAAGCTACTCAATTTTACCGCTGCCGAGAATTGGCCTGCCCGGTTCAGTAGAAATATGCACTCAGTGGTTTCGGGCAATTCCCTGCGTAATACACGTAAACCATCCCTTACTTTCGCATTGATAGGTAAAACGAGCAGTTCATGGTTTAGCCAATGTCCTATTTGCGCATCTTTGTATTGGCTCGCGTCTTGGAAAAATTGACGCTGTTGTTTACCCATGGCGGCCAAGGCCATATCGAGAACGTCGTTAGGTAAGGTGTCTGATATCTCAAGGAGTTGTTCTGCATCTACATTTTGAAAAATGACTTCCCATTCTTCTTTGGGAGTCGAGGCGATAACGGTTTCACGCGGGTCGCCACGCATTTCAACAAGCACGTCGAGCTTTTTGGCGTTAGGAATTTGTTGCCAGCTATTTAAACGCGGCTCTAAGGGTACAGATTCAAGTAATAATGCGAGGTTTTCTGCGTCTGTTGCGGCTATTGTATTTGCCAAATTGATGTCTTCTGAAAGATCATCCGATGCAACAATCTCCTCAATTAAATCGGGAAGGTATTCTGCCATATATACTCGCTGATAAGTTTGACCTGATGTTACATATAGTAGTTGGTTTAACGGTCATGTAATAGCCTAAGTAACAGAAAACGAGAAAATAATTAGCCCCTGTCAGCGAAGCTCTTTTTTCTTTCCTATTTGCGAAGTCAAGAATCTTTAGAATCACACGCAAAAACGCAGGCTTTTATCGGATTTACTAAGCTTTTGAGGAGATACTCGCCTTCGCGAGCATGACGATTGGCGTAAAACGCTTAAGCGAACTCTGGGTTTTTATAAACACTAAATTGGTTAGAACCCTTCTTTTTAGCCGCAAAAACCGCTTTGTCGGCATATAGGGTGAGACTTTTGTAGTTTAGTTTGTCGATATCATCGTTCTCTTGTGCCACCACAATACCAATTGATGTCTTTATGCCGAGCTTAAGATGTTGAATACTGCGTGCTTGGCTTAGACTCTTAATAATGCGTTTTGCTAATGCCACGGCGTCGCTTTCATTGGTTTTTGGTAACAATAGGCCAAATTCGTCTCCGCCTAAGCGGCCAAACGTATCTGTATCTCGAATACAATCACTCACGATATTAACAAACATTCGCAAATAATCATCGCCTATGTCATGTCCGTACATGTCATTAATATTTTTAAATTTGTCTAAATCAAAATACATAAAAGATAGACTCTCACCAACACGCTTTACCCTAGCAATAGCTTGTTTAACGCGGTCAGTAAAGAGATAGCGATTTGTTGCGCCAGTTAGGGCGTCATAATGCGCCAATTTTTTTAAGCGCATATCTTTACGAAAATCACGCCTAAGTGTGAGTAACAAATATTCGAGTATTTGCGGAGTGACAGCAGTAACCGGAAAGGCATCAATCGTCAAGTTAGCATAGCCGCTTACATCAAAACTATTGAAGGACTCAGACAAAATTAAAATGGGGCAGGGCAGATCTTTGGCAGAATAATGTTTTGACAACTGTCTGCGCAGGGGTAAAAACTGATCTTGACTAACAATAATAAAGGCTGAATAAAACCCCGTGTCTTCAATGCCTAGGTCAATAGCTTTTTCATAGCAAAAAACTGACGCTACTCTTTTTGATATTTTTAGCGTTGAGGTAAGCCATTCACTTTCTTTATTATTTTCATTTATTAGAAAGATTTTCATTTGTGTCCTTGCGATTTACTTAATACTTTTATTAGTACTTAAGTAGTAAAACACGGCGTAATTCAAGCATATAACCCCACGACCTGTCAATATTTGTACAGATATTGTTTAAAAAAAGAGCGGATAAATAAGTTTCATCGCTTTAAAATAATGCTGAGTTTGCTTTATTAAATAAGAAAAATTATTTTTTCACAAAATTGTGACTTTGTTTGCCTCTTATTTGTCTATTCGGTACAGGCAAAAAGCTTATTATTATATTAAGGATCCGTAAGCCAATGGCAAAAACCCTAGTCGTTAGCGACTACACAGAACAACTTAGTGCATTACACGCAGAAGTTATCAGTTTTGAAGATTATCTAGCGCATTATCCTAAAAAAAATGAGCCACAGACACGCGTAATAAATCTATGTGACACACAAAAATATTTGAGTGAAGGCTACTATTGTTCTTTGTTAGCTGAGGCTCGCAATCACAGGGTATTACCAAGCGTTCGAACGATCAATGATTTAGCCTTTTTAAAAGGGGAATCAGCGCAGCAAATTAGTTTGTTGAAGAAGCATTGCAAGGCTATTGAAAAAGACACAGACGGTGAGTTTTATGTGTTTTTTGGAGAAACCGTAAAAAGTCAATTTAGTAAAATTGGAGCGTATTTATTCCAACAGTTTGCCATGCCCATTTTACATGTGAAACTGCAACAAGTGGACGCACAATTTACCGCGCATGTTGTCAGTGCTGATGCAAGTGTCCTTAGCCCCGAAGAATTCGAGGCATTCTATGCGCAACTTGATCTTTTTACCAAGCAGATTTGGCGTACCCGCAGCAATCATAAAAAAGCACGCTGGGATATGGCGATTTTGGTCAACCCTGATGAAAAAACAGCGCCCAGTGATCAAAAAGCGTTAAAACACTTTGTTAGTGCTGCCAGTAAAGTCGGCATCAAAGCTCAACTTGTGACGCGCAAAGAACTCACGATGTTAAGCCAGTATGACGCGCTTTTTATACGCGAAACAACAGAAATAAAAAATCATACCTACGAGCTGGCGTGCAAGGCTGAAAAAGAAGGTTTGGTGGTAATTGACGACCCAACTTCAATATTGCGTTGTTGCAATAAAGTATTCTTGCATGATGCTTTTAGCTACCACAAAGTGCCTTCGCCACGTACGCGATTTATACAGCAAAGTAATGCGACGATTATCAATGAGCTAAGCCAAGAATTTGGTTTCCCTATGGTCTTGAAACTACCCGAAAGCGCATTTTCACTCGGCGTGTATAAAGTCAATGATGAGCTTGAGTTGGCGGCGAAACTTGAGCAGATGCTAAATGCTTCGGCATTGGTGTTGGTGCAAGAGTTTCTGTACACCGAATATGATTGGCGAATTGGCGTGCTAAACGGACGGGTTCTTTATGCTTGTCGCTATTACATGGCGCGTAATCATTGGCAAATATACAACCATGGCAATAGCAGTGAATCTGGCGATTTTGACACCTTGCCAACCTTTGAAGTGCCAAAGCATGTTATAGATGCCGCGACTAGCGCTTGTAAATTCATTGGTAATGGATTGTATGGCGTTGATATTAAACAAGCAGGTGATAAAACCTACGTTATTGAAGTTAACGACAATCCAAGTATAGAGAGCGACGTTGAAGACAAGTATTTAGGCAAAGCACTGTATGAGCAAATCATGCAGGTGTTTGTTGAGCGCTTAGAACAACGTGGTAAAGCATTGTCATGAACACCCGTGCACATATCGCTTCCGATACGATTGTTTACCGACAAGCACAAATGAGTGACAAACAAGCATTATTGCACATTGAAAACACTTGTTTTGCTAATGACCGTTTGTCGGCTAGGCAAATGGTGTATTGGCTCAAAGCGAAACATAAAGTATTACTCTTAGCGCAACAAGGTAGCGAAGTGATTGCCTATGGCTTGGCTATTATGCGCAAAGGAACTAGCTTGGCCCGTTTATATTCTTTGGGTGTGTTACCAACGGCACGCGGCCTTGGCGTGGCTAAAGCATTGATTACCCAATTAGAGGAAGCCTGTGTGGCCAAGAATAAGTTATTTTTGCGCCTCGAAGTGTCTACTACTAACCACAATGCTATTGCCTTGTATCGAAGTATGGGCTACCGAGATTTTGGCTTTTATTCTGCTTACTATGAAGACAATAGCGATGCGCTGCGAATGCAAAAACCTATTTTACAAAGTGCGTTATTAGATATGGCGAATAATAGTGTAGCAGGTGCAAAACAAAACAAGCATAAAACAATGAAGTCAGATGTTAATGCTAAAAATATGCGCGCCTATCCTTATTTTCAACAAACGACTGATTTTACATGTGGGCCAGCGGCGTTGTTAATGGCTATGGCTAATCAAGAAGAGACTGTGGAACTTAGTCAGCAAGCAGAGCTTGATATATGGCGTAGCGCAACCACCATTTTTATGACATCTGGGCATGGTGGAACACATCCCCTAGGCTTGGCCTTGGCAGCAGAAACTTACGGTTTCAAACCACAAGTGTTTATAAACCAGCCAATACCCTTATTTTTAGCCAGTGTTAGAAGCGAGCAAAAGAAAAGTATATTAGCTTTTGTTGAGCACGGTTTTTTACAACAGGCTAAGCAAAAGAATATCGAGTTACGCTACGAGGAGTTTAACGTTTCCCACATTAAAGAGGCGTTAATTAGTGGGGACAGCGTTTTGTGTCTAATTAGTAGCTATCAATTTGATGGCTTCAAAGGGCCGCACTGGGTTAGCGTGACGCACATCGACGACGATTTCTTATACATACATGACCCCGAGCCAACTGAGCATGTTATTGAACGCCAGCATGTACCGGTCAGTTTAGATAAATTTGAGCGTTATACCCGTTATGGGAAAGCCCGTTTGCGCACCGCGATTATATTGCGCAAATAATATTAAGCATGCTTTTTGCGAGACATAATTATGAGTACTAATACCCCAATGGATAATCCAGTCATACAAAGTATCGAGCTGGCAGTAAAAACACCTAAAGGCTCACAAGACGGCGCCGGTGAAGTAAAAAAGCGCTCTATCCATGTGCAATTACTAGGTAAGCATATTGATTTGAGTTTGGTGAGCAAGACACTATCCCATCAATTTTTTTGCCAACCATATAAAGATGCATTGTTTATCGATTTACCCCGTGGTAACGCATTTCTGTTTGACTACGGTGTTGTTGTATTTTGGTCAGTTATTGAGTCAAAAAGACAGTCGCTTATTGCGCAGATTAGCAAGCACATTAGTCAAGTTTCGGCCGTTCAAGGAATATTTGATATTCACTATGCGCTTGATACCAATAGCGCATTCTTGGTCCGTGATGATCTTATTCATATTGCTAATACCGATGTTCATACTTTATTAAGTATCAGCCATGCACTTGCACAATCAAGCAAGCTTGAGCATTTCGAATCGGTGGCGCAAAGCACGATTAATGAGCATTCAGGACTGACCGATAGTTTGGCAACAAAAGGTAAAATACCCCTGTCGAGAAAAGCATTGTCAATTGAGAGGGGAAAGCTGTTTAAAACCAAATCTGACATCTTATTGCACTTTAACTTGCTTGATACGCCCGAATATTTTTGGCAATACCCTGAGCAAGAAAGTTTATATGCGAAAATGAGTACTTATTTGGAGCTTAAACCTCGCGTAAACCTTTTGAATTTAAAACTAACGACCATTAATGAACTGCTAGATATGCTCGCTACAGAGCAACATCACAAGTATGCAGCGTCGCTCGAATGGATTATTATCATTCTGATTGCCGTTGATATTTTAGTTTACTTTATAGGCGATTAAGTACATTTTCGAAAAACCAAAATTACTTCTATCACAGCTAATCAGTGCACAGCTTGCTGCACTGATTTTAAAATGGGCTCTACTTCACTCAATGCTTACAGTATGATAGCTAAAAAATAACCGCATCTTGTCAGATGTTTTGACGCGAGGACTGACTATGAATCATACGCTTACTTTAAGTAAAGTGGACTACAACGACCAAACTCACCTTGAACACTTGTTCTCCTTGTTGCAAATGTATGCGAAGGACCCTATGGGCGGTGGCGAAGCAATTTCAGAAAATGTACTTGATTCACTTCCTGAGGCCCTCGCTTCAAGGCCCTACATGCATTCTTTTTAGTTTACAAAGACGGTGTTGCGGTAGCCTTCGCAAATTGTATAGAGAGCTTTTCGACTTTTTCAGGCAAAGGGGTGATGAATATTCATGACTTTGCAGTAAGCCCTGAAGTGCGCGGACAAGATGTTAGTCAATTTTTGTTAAAAGGAATTCAAGAGGTGGCGCTCATGCTTGGTTGCACCAAGTTGACCCTTGAAGTGCTTGAAGGCAATAAGTCGGCAATTAGAGCTTATGAAAAATCAGGTTTTAGTGCATATCAGTTGAATCCAGAACTCGGTGACGCTATGTTTTGGCAAAAGTACATAGGCTAGTTCTGAAGGCTAAACTCCGCAGTCTACACAATATGATGATCAGGTAATAAACTCGTTTTTTTCACTACGCCATAAGCAAAGCTGGTATCGATAGAGGCGATATTGCCTATGGAATGCAAACTATGGCGTACAAAATCTTCATAATCATGTAAATCTTTAACGACCACTTTTAATAAATAGTCTGCACGGCCTGTCATTACAAAACATTCAAGTACTTTTTCTTGTAACTTTATTTGCTTTTCAAAATGCGCGACAACTTCTTTGTTATGTTTATCGAGTTGTACACTGACAAAGACCGTTACGGGTAATCCAAAGGCTTCGTTGTCTACCTCTAGCGTATAAGATTTTATTATGCCATTTTTTTCCAGTGCTCTTACTCGTCGTAAACAAGGAGATGGAGACAAGTTGACGGTGTCAGCAAGTTCCTGATTAGTCATACGAGCATTCATTTGCAATGCACGAATAATGTTTCTGTCTGTTTTGTCCATAAATTGCTAGTTAAATCGTTATAGTTATAGATACTTCTAAAATATATATTAATTGTGGCATATAAAGCAATAAAATTGCGCATGTATTGGCATATTATCAAGCTGTGTATAATCACTGGTTGAATATAAAATGAAGCAATCCTATCTACAAAGCCAAAGTTCACAAGAGAAGTTACAAACAATTGGTCAGGCAACAAATGACAGCAAAACGCAAGGATTTGCAACCCAAGCCATACACCATGGTTATCATGCCCGCGATCATCAAGGCGCATTAAATCCACCGGTGCATTTTACTTCTACCTATACCTTTGAAAGTGCACAGCATGGTGCTGACTTATTCTCAGGCGAACAAGAAGGGCATTTTTACTCACGTATTTCAAACCCTACTTTAAGTGTGCTTGAAGATAGGCTTGCTTGTTTAGAGCATGCACAAGCGGGTCTTGCAGTCGCCTCAGGTATTGGGGCCATCACTTCAACATTGTGGACATTGCTGGCCGCTGGTGATGAAATCATAGTTGATAAGACCCTATACGGATGCACTTATGCGTTTTTACACAAAGGCTTGAGTAAATTTGGGGTAAAAGTTACCCATCTCGATTTAAGTGATATTGATTCATTGCAAAAGGCAATCAGCACGCAGACTAAAGTTATTTATTATGAGACGCCAGCCAACCCAAACATGCGTTTGATTGACATTGAGGAGGTATCAGCGGTAGCAAAAGCGCACAATGTTATTTCAGTTGTAGATAACACATACGCGACACCACTCATAACCCGTCCTCTTGATTTAGGCGCTGATATTGTCGTGCACTCAGCGACGAAGTATTTAGGTGGCCATGGAGATTTGATTGCTGGAATGGTTGCAGGATCGAAGGCGATGATTGAGAAAATCCGCTTAGAAGGTGTTAAAGATATGACCGGTGCCTGCATGTCGCCATTTACAGCGATGCTCATTTTACGCGGTTTGAAAACGCTAGAACTACGTATGCAGCAACATTCTCGCTCTGCCCAAAAAATAGCTAACTTCCTACAGTCTTGTCCGCAAGTCTCAGCTATTTACTATCCTGGTTTACCTAGTTTTAAGCAGCATGGACTTGCTTGCAAGCAAATGCATATGTTTGGCGGTATGATCGCTTTTGAACTGCATGGTGGCTTAGAAGCCGGTAAACAGCTCATAGACAAACTAAGCTTGATTCAGTGTGCGGTATCTTTAGGTGATGCAGAAAGCTTAATTCAACACCCCGCGAGTATGACTCATAGTACCTATACGCCAGAAGAGAGAGCTGCGCATGGAATTAGCGACAACTTAGTGCGCTTATCAGTAGGGCTAGAATCAGTAGGCGATATTTTAGATGATATAAAGCAGGCGTTTAAAGCGATGGCGATGACCAAAGCACTTCAACAAAGTGCCTAAGCAGGGAAAATATACAAAGGAGTCTTGTTTTTGACTCCTTCGTTTACCGCTTATTGACTATCAATAGTCGAAATCGTCCTCGCCCAAGGCCATTAAATCACTAGCAGAACTCAACAATACCGCTTTGTGGGTGTCTTTGCGTGGTAAAATTCGTTTTATGTAGAAATCACAGGTTTTTGCTTTCCCTGCTTTTATCTTAGGGTTGTTTGAACGTTTTGCAGCGTCAGCCATTTGTAGCCACAATATACCTAAAATAATGTAACCGCTGTAGTGCAAATAATCTGTTGCTGCACCGGCAACGTCGACTGCCTCTTTACTAAGCAATTGGCAAGAGGTCTGATGCCACTCATGCAATAAATGCTGGGCTTGCTCTAGCTGCTTTTTATTTGACATACTATTAATGCGCGCCGACAACATTTCTACTGTCGCATTTAACATCAAGCCACCGTCACGCGTTAGCTTGCGGCCAATTAGATCAATTGCCTGAATACCATTGGTACCTTCATACAATTGTGCTATGCGCGTATCACGCACCAATTGCTCCATACCCCATTCACGAATATAACCGTGACCACCATAAATTTGTACACCAAGGTTGGTGACTTCTGTACCAATATCGGTCATAAACGCTTTACAGATAGGTGTTAAAAACGCCAAGATTTGTTTCGCTTGTTCTTTGCGATGGTCACGGCAGTATTTTTCTACATCCATGTGCTGCGCGTACAATAAAGATAAGGCGCGTAAGCCTTCGCTAAAGGCTTTTTGGGTTAACAGCATTTTGCGTACATCAGGCTGATGTATAATGGCATCCGCTTTAGCATCGGCCTGCTGCGGGCCAAGCGGGCTTCTAGATTGTAAGCGCTCTTTGGCGTAGCTAAGCGCTCCTTGAAAAGACGCCTCGCACGTACCTAAACCTTGCAAACCAACTTGGAAACGAGCGTCGTTCATCATGGTAAACATGCACGCTAATCCTTGGTTTGCTTCACCCACTAACCAACCTGTCGCGCCATCAAAATTCATCACGCAGGTTGGGCTGGCTTTTAATCCCATTTTCTTTTCAATACTGCCCACGCTGAGTTTGTTTGCGTCGGCAGGTTCATTTTGTTCGTTTAGCAAGAATTTAGGCACTAAAAACAAGCTTATACCTTTTACGCCTTTGGGCGCATCAGGGAGCCTTGCGAGTACTAAGTGTATTATATTGCTCGTCCAATCTTGGTCGCCACCTGTTATGAAAATTTTATTTCCGGTAATAGCATAACTTCCGTCATCTTGTGGCTGCGCTTTGGTACTGAGTAAGGATAAATCGCTACCCGCTTGTGGTTCGGTGAGATTCATTGTACCGGTCCACTCACCGCTGATCAGTTTCGCCAAATATTGCTGCTTAAGCTCATCATTTGCGTGCTTGTCTACCGCAAGTACTGCGCTTTCTGTCAACATGGTTGTTAGGCGCCAGCTTAGATTGGCTGAATTTAGCATTTCATGAATCGGCACAGCCGCAGTGTAGGGCAGATCTTGACCATCGTATTCGGGGTTACCCAGCATCGCATTCCAGCCATTGGCGACATATTCTTGGTAAGCGGCTGCGAACCCTTCTGGCGTACTTACTTTTCCGTCTTTAAGTTTGCAGCCTTGTTCGTCGCCTTCTCTATTTAATGGAGCAACGGCTTCTTCAGCAAATTTTGCACCTTGTGCAATGACCTCATTAACGAGTTCTGCATCCATACCCTCTGCACCTACTGCCAAATAGTGGCTGTCGAGGTCGAGCCATTCTTTTAATAAAAACTGAAAATCGGCGATCGGGGCTTTGTATTGATGCATGGCGTATTCCTATTCGTATTGCATGTAGGGTGGTGCTAGTTCACTGCCGCGACGAAGAGCGACTTAGTTGATGTATTATATTGACTAGCTCTGTTTTAAAAACAATCAGGATTGTAGCGTATTATTGCTCATCAGACCAGATGAGTGAAATGCCATTGTAAAACACCTGTACTTTACTTTATTGTTCGTGAACACTTTGCTTTACATCACTGAGGATGTAGGCGTCTCGTACTACATTGAACTGATCGCGCTTGGCCCAGTTGTGAAGGTCGATTTCAAAAGGATTTATAAAAGCGACATATTTTACATCTGAAGGACTCCAACTTGGCGCTTCAAAAGGTGCCTCGCTGCCATCAAAACCCGCATTCATGGTGCAGGCAAACAACCATGTGCCATCGGCTTGGGTTGCGACTACTTGCTGTACTTCCACATTGAATCCGGTGTTTTGCCACATTGCTTGATGTGCTAAACACTGCGCCGACTTTACTAATTTTCCGTTATTTGAAATATCTTTTGCACTAGGCAGGTCGTATAAACCTGACTGTAATTGTGTGACTAATAATTTGTTTGATAGTCTTACCACACACGCACCAGCACCTTGATAGCTTGACGCGTGGTTGGCATTTACGCGACAGCTTGGTTCAGGCATGTCTTGATTCGAACAAGCGAATAAAAACCCGCACAAAAATAAGTATATTGTTAATTTAAATCCATTAATCATAAGTAACGTACTATAATCACACAGTGAGTCGGTACTCTAAATTGCCATTCGGCGTTATACAAGTTTTTAATTAATTATTGGTAGGCCATTCCCTACTAGAAATGAGAGTGTTATGTCAAAAATTGTTAAGTTCTCCCCTTTATTGATTGCGGTGTTAGCACTGGTAGGTTTTCTGATTTTTATTAATTTGCCAAGCGAAGAGTCAGCGGCTTCCGTTGGTGCTAGTGGGGCGACACCGGTGGTCGTGCAGCGAGCGAGTGAAGAAGCGTTTCCGATTGTTGTCGAAGCCTTAGGCACGGCTGTAGCAAACGAATCGGTAAACATCAGTGCCCAGCGCTCACAAACGGTGACCAAAATATTATTTGATGATGGTGATCTAGTCCGCGCTAAACAACCACTCTTAGAGCTTAACAATAGGGCTGAAGAAGCGCGTTTAAATGAGCTCAACATCAATTTGACAGAAGCACGACGACAATTAGAGCGTATTAAGGGGCTCGCTAAAAAAAGTGCTGCATCTGAACAACTCCTCGATGAGCAAGAATCTAGAGTACAAGGCTTGCTAGCTCAGCGAGAAGTCGCCAAAGCCAATCTTGAAGACTTAATCGTATCAGCCCCTTTTAGCGGTCGCTTGGGTGTTCGTCAAGTGAGCGTTGGTAGTTTAGTGCGTCCTGGTGACACAATTACTACCTTGGATGATTTGAGCATTATGAAGATT
Organism: Glaciecola sp. G7-5; assembly: GCF_055808975.1. Taxonomy (NCBI): domain Bacteria; kingdom Pseudomonadati; phylum Pseudomonadota; class Gammaproteobacteria; order Alteromonadales; family Alteromonadaceae; genus Glaciecola; species Glaciecola sp. G7-5. The sequence continues at coordinate 4,748,192 of NZ_CM147892.1, read as the reverse complement.
GACTTTTCAATCTCTGAAAATCATTTTTCAAGTATACAGGATGGGCAGCGTATCTCAGCCACTTCCGTCGCTTACCCTGGGCAAACCTTTGAAGGCAAAATAACCAATATCGATTCTAGAATTGACCCTCGCACTCGTTCTATTCGTGTGCGTGCGCAGATTCCTAACCCTGATTTGAAGCTACGTCCGGGTATGCTGTTGCAAATCAACCTTGAAAAACGAGTATTAAATGCATTGGTTGTTCCCGAGAGCGCAATTGTGCCCGAAGGCGATGAACAGTTTGTTTTTGTGATTAATGGTGACAATAAGGCAAAAAAAACCAAGGTGCTTATTGGAGAGCGTAAACCGGGCTGGGTGCAAATTACCTCGGGTTTAGATGCTGGCGATAAAGTGATTACCCAAGGCACGCTAAGAGTGCGCGATGGTTCGAGCGTTAATGTGCTTGAAGTGAAAGGGGACGAATAATGTTATTGTCAGATGTGTCGGTTAAACGTCCTGTATTTGCCAGCGTTGTTAATTTGTTATTGCTGGTCTTCGGTGTGGTGGCCATTACATTTTTGTCATTGCGAGAATATCCAGATATCGATCCACCCATTGTATCGATAAACACAAGCTATCCTGGCGCGTCAGCTGAGATCATCGAAACGCGCATTACACAATTGCTTGAAGAACGTATTAGCGGTATTGAAGGTATAAAAAATATCTCATCGTCGAGCAGAAATGGACGTTCGGACATTACGATTGAATTTAAACTTAGTCGGGATATCGACGCTGCTTCTAACGATGTGCGTGAGCGGATATCTCGCGCAGCAAACAATTTACCAGATCAAGCATTCCCACCAGAAGTATCGAAATCCAATTCTGACGAAGATACTATTATGTGGTTTAACTTGCGCAGTACCAATTTAAATACGATGGAGCTTACCGATTACGCTGACAGATTTGTTGTTGATAGGTTGTCGGTGGCTGATGGCGTGGCGCGCGTAGTATTAGGCGGTGGCCGTACTTATGCGATGAAGGTGTGGTTAGACAGAAATGCAATGGCAGCGCGTGGAATTACCGTTAGCGATGTTGAGCGTGTTATTCGTAGTGAAAATGTAGAATTGCCGGCCGGTAGGGTAGAGTCTCAAGACCGCGACTTTGACGTTCGTGTTGCAAGAAGCTTCTTATCTCCTGATGATTTTGCTGATTTAACAGTAGCGGCAGGTGTTGATGGTTTCTTGGTGAAATTATCAGATGTGGCGATTGTAGAACTTGCTGCCGAGGATGACGAAACTGATTTTAGAGGCGATGGCGTGAATATGATTGGCTTAGGAATTGTTAAGCAGTCAAAAGCGAACACCCTTGATGTGGCAAACTCTGCCAGAGAAGCAATCAAAAGAATTGAAGCGACTTTACCTGACAATATTTTTATCGTAAATAGCTACGACTCTTCTGTTTTTATTGCTGAGTCGATCAATGAGGTATACAACACCTTAGCTATCGCCATGTTGATGGTAGTGGTGGTGATTTATTTATTTTTAGGCAACATCAGAGCCACCTTAATTCCTGCGCTAACGGTGCCTGTTTCTCTAGTTGCTGCCTTTATTGTCATGTTTGCTTTAGGCTTTTCGATAAATCTGCTGACGCTCTTAGCATTAGTGCTTGCGATTGGTTTGGTGGTCGACGACGCCATTGTGGTATTAGAAAATATTTACCGACGCATCGAAATGGGCGAAGAGCCTATTTTAGCGGCTTATCGCGGTGCAAGAGAAGTCGGCTTTGCGGTTATCGCAACGACGCTAGTGTTAATATCAGTATTTGTACCCTTGGTGTTTTTAGAAGGGAATATTGGGCGCTTGTTTACTGAATTTGCACTTGCGATTGCTGCAGCTGTTGCTTTTTCAAGTTTTACAGCGCTTTCATTATCACCCATGCTAGCCTCAAAAATTCTTAAAAAACGCGAGCGTACGTCTGGGTTTGGCGTGTTCATCGATAAAGGCTTTAAACGGATTGAAAAACGTTATTATCAGTCTCTTGGTGTCACCATGAAACAGCCTTTGCTTATGCTTGTGCTTATATTGGCGAGCATCGCCTTGATTGTTCAATTACAAGATAAAATTCCTGAAGAGTTTGTGCCGCGCGAAGATAGAGGAAACTTCTTTATATTGATGCAAGCACAAGAGGGGGCTAGCTATGAGAGTAACTCTAGCAACTTAGCGAAGCTTGAAGCTCTGTTATTGCCTTACCGCGAGACAGGAGAGGTTGCGCGTGTACTGGTACGTACTCCGGGATTTGGTGGCACGTCGGGAATAGCTATTGTGGGTATGGCGGACTGGGAAAGCCGAGAACGTTCGACATTTGAAGTGATGAATGAAATCAGCGCTAAGCTCTCGCAAGTACCCGACGTAAGAGCATTTGCAATAATGCGCTCGGGAATTGGCGGTCGTGGTTTGGGCCGTCCAGTGCAATTTGTACTGCAAGGCAATACCTACGAAGAACTCGTTCAATGGCGTGATATCTTAATTGAAAAAGCGTCTGAGAATCCTAATCTTCTGCGCATAGATTCAGACTATAAAGAAACCTCACCACAATTATTGGTGGATATAGACAGAGATCGCGCTGCTGATTTGGGAGTTTCCATTTCTGAGATAGGGCGGACATTAGAAACAATGTTAGGCCAACGCCGTGTTTCTACCTTTTTAGATAGAGGTCAGGAATATGAAGTTATCATGGAAGGAAACGAGGCTGACTATAGAAGCCCCAGTAGTATTGACAACATATACGTACGAAGTGATCGCAGCGGCCAGCTTATTCCACTGGATAATTTACTTAACGTGAGTGAACAAGCTACATCAACTACCCTGAATCGCTACAATAGAATGCGTGCGGTGACAATAAGTGCCAATCTTGCTGATGGCTACACTGTAGGGCAGGCATTGACTTTCTTAGAAAACATTGTTGCTACAGAATTACCTGCTGAAGTATCTATAGACTACAAAGGCGAGTCTCAATTGTACCAAGAGTCAGGTTCATCTTTTGTGTTTATTTTTGCCTTAGCGTTAGCTGTTACATTTTTAGTGCTGGCTGCGCAATTTGAGAGCTGGGTGCATCCTTTTGTCATCATGTTGACCGTGCCCCTAGCCTTAGTGGGTGCATATATCGGATTATATTTAACTGGTTTCTCTATCAACATTTATAGCCAAATTGGCTTGGTGATGCTGATAGGATTGGCAGCCAAAAATGGTATCTTGATTGTCGAGTTTGCTAACCAATTAAGAGATACTGGAACCGAGTTTGAGGAAGCGATTAAAAAGGCATCTATGCTGCGCTTACGTCCTATTGTAATGACTGCCTTTACCACTTTGTTTAGCGCACTACCCTTAGTTTTAGCCACAGGCCCTGGAGCAGAATCAAGAGCCGTCATTGGAATGGTTATTTTCGCTGGCGTGCTGTTTAGTGTCTTTATGACCTTGTTTATTGTACCGACTGCTTATGCATACTTAGCACGTAACACTGGTTCTCCTTTGAAACGAACCAAGCAATTAGAGAAATTGTCGGCTGAAACGGAATATAAGAAAGGTGAGACTGAAAATCTTACGGTTTTATAAACAATATCAATAATATACAAAAGGTATATATTTTGAAGTGTCAGCATTTTTTACATTTCATAATATATACCTATATGTTTTTAGTTAAGCTATTGAAATAAAAGAATAAATCACATTGGGCACGCTAATTGCTATCTTGAAATCGAGGATAAAGGAATGACTTGGTACATTTAGTAGTATTATTCTTAATAACTAATTCTAACTAAAAAGGGACCAAACCATGTTGAAGAAACTTCTATGTGGAGCCTCGCTGCTGTGCGCCGCAGGTTTCACTAACGCAGCAACAATAACCTTAACTGACACCGTTGCTGTTGCTACAACTAACTTCCAGCAAACGCTTTCTTTTGCAAAGTTCGATACAATGGGCGGCACACGCGTTCTTGATTCGGTGACTTTCTCTATTGATGGCTCAATCTTTGGCAGTGCCGAAGTTGAAAGTAGAGATGCGTTTCCAACCACGATCACAACAACGCTTGCGGCTAACCTTCTACTTATTGATTCATTAATGAATACATTAGTAGTGACTATTCCAAGTATTACTAACACATTCAGCGCAACCGCTTATGACGGAAGCCTAGATTTTGGTGGTACTTCAGGAATTACCTACTCTGATTTGTCTGCTAATCAATATGAAGAAGCAACATATACTGACGCTGCAACACTAGCAATGTTTACTGGAATGGATATGGCATCGTTTACTTTTGATGCTCAAGCGACAAGTTCGTCAACGGGTGCTGGCAATATTACAAGTGGGTTTAGAAGCACTGCGGGTGGTCTTGTATCGGTGATATATAATTATACTGATATGAGTGTTCCTGTATCTGCACCAACTCATGTTGCTGTTTTAGGCCTTGGCTTGTTAGCCTTTGCAGGTTTGAGAAAAGCTCGTAAGTAAAAAGTTACATAGTATACCGTTATAAAAAAATCGCCGTTGTACCAAGCGGCGATTTTTTTTGTCAGCATTTTATACAGTTTTCAATGACTTGCTAGATAAATACGCTGACATAAAAAAAGCCAGTATTTTCACACTGGCTTTTTCATAGCGCGATTTTTAAGCTTATATCTATTCGTCTAAAAAGCTTTTAAGCTGTTCAGAGCGGCTAGGATGGCGTAACTTACGCAATGCTTTCGCTTCAATCTGACGAATTCGTTCACGAGTAACATCAAACTGCTTGCCTACTTCTTCTAAAGTATGATCGGTATTCATATCTATACCAAAGCGCATTCTAAGTACTTTCGCTTCTCTGGCTGTTAAGCCTGCTAACACTTCCTGAGTAGCATCTTTCAAACTTCCACCGGTTGCTGAGTCAAGAGGCTGAGTGATTGTGGTATCTTCTATGAAGTCACCTAAGTGCGAATCTTCATCATCCCCAATCGGCGTTTCCATTGAAATAGGTTCTTTGGCAATTTTAAGTACCTTACGAATTTTATCTTCAGGCATTACCATACGCTCAGACAACTCTTCAGGTGTTGGTTCACGACCCATCTCCTGCAACATCTGACGTGAAATTCGGTTTAGCTTGTTGATCGTCTCAATCATGTGCACTGGAATACGAATGGTTCTAGCTTGATCGGCTATCGAACGCGTAATCGCTTGGCGTATCCACCATGTTGCATACGTTGAAAACTTATAACCACGGCGATATTCAAACTTATCGACCGCTTTCATCAAACCAATGTTGCCTTCTTGAATAAGATCCAAGAATTGTAGACCACGGTTAGTGTATTTTTTAGCGATTGAAATAACCAAACGTAGGTTTGCTTCAACCATCTCTTTTTTCGCACGACGGGCTTTGGCTTCACCAATCGACATTCTGCGATTGATGTCTTTAATGTCAGGAATAACAAGACCGGTCTCTTGCTCTACCGCATTCATCTTACTGACGCAACGTTCTATCTCTTCTTTAAACTCAAGTACGCGTTCTACGTAGTCTTGTTTACCCTCTAGTAATTTGTGCAACCACTGAGTAGAAGTTTCGTTGCCAGCAAATGCTTTTATAAAATCCTTTCTAGGCATTTTGGCGTTCATTACGCAAAACTTCATGACTAAGCGTTCTTGAATGCGCACTCTGTCCATCATATTACGCATGTTTTTGACCATGCGGTCGAACTGCTTAGGCACTAAACGGAACTCTTTAAATATGTCGCTTAATGCGTTAATTTCTTTGCGGGCTGCTTTGTGCGAACGACCTTTGGACTCAATGACGTCGCGAGCAATATTGTATTGAACGCGAAGTTCTGAGAATTTCTCACGTGCAAGCTCGGGGTCAACAGAGTTGTCGACTTCTTCGTCTTCATCGTCTTCATCGTCGTCATCTTCGTCTAGCTCTTCTTCGGCCAGTTCTGAGCCTACGTGAGTAGCGGTAGGGGCAACATCGTCTTCATTCGGGTCAACAAAGCCAATGATGATATCGCTGAGTCTAATTTCTTCTGCTTCGTAGAGATCCCATTGATCAAGCAAATAGGTAATTGCTTCAGGATATTCTGCAACTGAGCATTGAACTTGGTTAATACCTTCCTCAATGCGTTTTGCAATTTCTATCTCACCTTCGCGAGTAAGGAGCTCTACCGTACCCATTTCGCGCATGTACATGCGCACTGGGTCTGTGGTGCGACCAATTTCGCTCTCAACAGTAGCTAAGGCTTGAGCAGCAGCTTCAGCAGCATCTTCATCAGTGGTGGTTTCTTGCATTAACAATTCGTCAGAATCAGGAGCTTGTTCAAACACCTGGATCCCCATATCGTTAATCATGCGGATGATGTCTTCAATCTGATCCGCGTCCACGATGTTGGCGGGAAGATGGTCATTGACTTCGGCGAAGGTTAAGTAACCTTGTTCTTTACCCTTGGCAATCAGGAGTTTTATCTGGGACTGCTTGCTTTGCACATTATACCTTAAACTTGAATGACCAAAAGCATACGGATATGCTTTGACCTTGTTAACTTAAGCGCGTTCTCGTGTTACAGATTTTACCAATAAGCAATTACGTAAAAAAACTATTTTGAGTAGCTGTTTTACCTGCCTGTTAGGCTAAATTCTATGACAAAACACACTTGTCATACCTCTTAAAATTCGAACTCGGTAGTTTAGCACGATTCGCACTCACATTTCCACTAAAAATGAATACTTACGCGAGTGGATAAAGTTCATATTTTATGCTGATTTTAGTCGCTAGGCCTTCACAATTAGGTGCTTTGTAAAGCCTTTCATTTGCAATGCGTTGAAAACTATTATGCTGGCTCATTAATTATCGGTAGCAAGCAATAGCGCTTTTAACTCTTCGTTTTCTTGTTGGTTCAGCGGCTGAAATTCTTGCTTTGCCATCAGCTCATCTAAACGTGCATTTACTTGCCATTTCACCAAGGTTGAAAAACAAGCGATATATTCTGCTTCCAAATCTATATTGTCTTCAATAGGCGCTGCAAATAGTTTACTTAAATGATGAATATGAGGATGCGCGCGAAAAGCCTCAAATAAATTTGCAGTATTTGCGTTAGGTACTTTTAAGCAATAATCGTGGATTTCTTCTAGCATCGCCAGGCCATTGATTTTGTCGTTACTCAAGCTAGACGGATTTACGATAGCAACTTCGCTAGCGAGTTTTGGCGACTCCAATAGCAGCCTTATCATCATACGCAGAGGAGATAACTTCACTTTTATGGGTGTTTGATAGTCAGTACGTTTTATTTTTCTGTGCTTATTTGCTTGTTTGATGTCAGCATCGTAGTCGTGGCCATCTCCCTCTTTGCAAATTTTCTTTAACTGCGCGAGCATCATGGTGCGTTGATTTTCGCCTTGGATCTGTTCTATTAAGGGGATGGCTTGTGCTTTCAAGGCAGCTTTACCTTCAATTGATGCAATTGAGTGCTTGGTGATTAATGCATCAAAAAAGAATGCAGATAATGGCTTTGCATCCGCAATTAACGTTTCAAATGCTTCTTTACCAATTTTGCGAACCATCGAATCGGGGTCTTCGCCATCAGGCAAAAACAAGAACTTCATGGCTTTACCGTCTTGCAAGAAGGCAAGCGCATTTTCGAGTGCTCGCCATGCAGCATCGCGACCAGCGCGATCACCGTCATAGCAACAAACTACCTCAGAGGTAGATTTAAACAGAGTTTGAATGTGGTCAGGCGTGGTGGCGGTTCCCAACGCAGCCACAGAATAGTTTATATCGAATTGGGAAAGTGCAACAACGTCCATATAGCCTTCAACCACCAATAAGCGGTCTAACTTGCGGTTTGCTTGGCGGCTTTGATAAAGGCCATAGAGCTCATAGCCTTTGTGAAAAATACGCGTTTCGGGGGAGTTTAAGTATTTGGGTCCATCATCATCGATAATTCGCCCACCAAAGGCGACAACGCGACCTCGTTTGTCATGTATAGGGAACATCACGCGGTGTCTAAAGAAATCATAGCGACGTTTATTGTCGTTTTCGTTGACGACTTTCAGCGCTATAAGACGCTCTATTGCTTTAGGATTTACACCAAACTTTGTGAGCACACTATCCCATTCGGGAGGCGCATATCCTATGCCCCAGCGCTTAACGACTTCACCACTTAAACCGCGGTTCTTTAGGTAATCTATTATTTGATTGGCGTTTTTATGCTGCTTTAGTTGTGACTCAAAAAACCGTGCGATTTGTTCCATTAAAACGTAGTCTTGTTCACGGTCGTTCTTTTCTTCTTGAGACTTTAATGGTGCGCCGCCTTGCTCGCGCGGCACTTCTAAGCCATATTGTTTGGCTAAATCTTCAACGGCTTCTACGAAATCAAGTCGCTCGTACTCCATGATGAAACTAATCACATTTCCTTTAGCGCCGCAGCCAAAGCAATAGTAAAATTGTTTTTCTTGAGATACTGAAAAAGACGGGGTTTTTTCATTATGAAAAGGACAGCAGGCCTGATAATTTCGGCCAGCTTTTTTTAGTTTAACGCGGCTGTCAACAATATCAACGATATCGCTGCGTGCAATAAGATCATCGATAAAACTTGATGGAATTCGCCCAGCCATAATTTTGCGTTAGCCTGTTTCTTAATTTAGTTTCGATTTTATTATGCCACTTACAGCGCCCATATCAGCACGGCCTTGCAGTTGACCTTTTACTGCCCCCATGACCTTACCCATATCTTTCATACCTTCTGCACCAGTGCTAGCGATGGCTGCATCAACGATATTATTTACTTCTTCAGGAGAAAGGGCTTGGGGCAAGAAGCGTTGTACAACTTCAATTTCATTTCGTTCTATTTGGGCTAAGTCTTCACGATTACCTTTAACAAACTGTGCGATTGATTCTTGGCGTTGCTTCACCATTTTAGTAAGTATTTGCAGTACATCGGTATCGGTTAATTCGATACGCTCATCCACTTCGCGCTGTTTAACCGCCGCTAACGCCATTCTTATGGTTCCTAGTGCAACCTTGTCTTTGCTACGCATCGCGTCTTTTTGCGCGTCTTTTAGTTCGTTAAGTAGTGACATAAATAGCTCCTTTCTATGCTATCTGAGTTGTTCGTTTTTTATAATGGTGCTAGAAAGCTAGTTTTGCAAGCACGGCATGTCGGGTTTTTACCGACAATGTTAAGCGGTTTTCGTTTAGCGTTATACAGTAGGCGTAAACGAAAACGGGCGTCTATAAAGACACCCGTTTTTAAGTCAGTTCGTGCTTGTATTAATTAATACAATTTAATGCGACGAGCATTCTCACGTGCCAATTTTTTCATGTGACGCTTCTTAGCAGCAGCTTTCTTACGCTTACGCTCCCAAGTTGGTTTTTCGAAGTATTCACGACGACGTACTTCAGATAGTACACCTGCTTTTTCACATGAACGCTTGAATCGTCTTAGTGCGATGTCAAACGGTTCGTTATCTCTTACTTTCACTATTGGCATTTTAAATGTTCACCTTTGAAATTAAATCTACCGGGCGCTTGTGGTGGAATCACTTGAAGACCACTCTTTAATTTAGAGACCCGGGCTAAAAATTGGTGCGAAATAGTACTGTTTATTTGAGTACTTGTAAACCCTAAATGCCAAAATATCTAAAATAAATAGGCTAAATGGAATTGCGCCTTAACGGGCTTATCACTCGCTGCGCAGCTGCTAAGGTTAGCATATTCGTAACTAGTTTTGCTAAGCTTCTAGTTTGCAGGCCATTGGCCTATCAGATCGAGTAGTACTTTATCTATCATGCGTTCAATGGCGGCGTTGTCTGACTGCAGTAGGGCAAAGGCGCGAAGACCTACAAATTGGTTTTGTAACCAGTCAGCAGCAAAAGCAACAGGAGTGGATTCAGGCAAGACTTTTTGTGAAATTGCCCTTTCAATGATGTCAGCAAAACAGCTGTTGAGCGATACCATTCCTTCAAGTACGGCTTTTTTAGCCATTTCGCCAATGAGATCTAGCTCTGTGATTGATTTTACTAACAGACACTGACGCATGTATCGCATTTCATCTGGGTTTATCAGTGCGCTTACAAAAAAATCGCGTAGCAATAGAAGCGGTGTGTCGCTTCTAGCAATGGCTTGCAAATTTTCTTTGCTGTTTTCAACGTATTGTTCAACAACTAACTTAAACAAGCCTTCTTTGCTTTGATATCTAGCATAGATACTTCCTGGGCGCATATCTAAGGCTTGCTGAATGTCACGCATACCTGCGCCCTGAAAGCCTCTTTTCCAGAATAAAACGGTGGCTTTTTCGATAGCGTCGTCCGGTGTATTTTTCATAACTCTATACTCAGATTACCCTTTATTTGAACACATGTTCAATTATCGCCTGAACGCTTCTTCAGGTAAACCCATTGCTGTTAAATATTATCCAAAAAAACAACTTTCATTTTGTTACCTATTTTTTTTGTCCACTTTAGCAAGCATATTTCGCAATAATCTACCTTATTTGAAATGATTTGAACGACTGTTCAAAATTAACTTGAACAGTCGTTCAAAAGCAGCTAAGATCTTTTCATCGTTTACTAGCTGGTGACTATAAAAAAGCAAGTAGGCCAAAATACTAAGCAAAAAGTTAAGCAAAAAATTAAAGGCTAACCGCCTTTTCAGTTCGTTCACATAATGAGGAGAATGACATGACAGACTTTACTTTACACAACAAAGACACCGCGCCAGAAGCGTCTAAAACATTACTAGATAATTCAGAAAAAGCATTTGGCATGGTACCAAACTTACATGCGGTAATGGCCGAAGCACCGACACTGCTCGAGGGTTATCAAGTGCTGCACAAGTTGGCGCAAGATACGTCATTTAACGCAGAGGAACTTACTGTCGTATGGCAAACCGTGAATGTTGAGCATGTATGTCACTATTGCGTTCCAGCGCACACCGGTATAGCGAAAAGCATGCAGGTAAGTGACGAGCTAATAGAAGAGTTACGTGATGATGCTACACTCTCTGATGCCAAACTCAACACGCTTAAACAAACCGTACTGGCGTTAACTCGCACAAGAGGGCATATTGAGCAGTCACAACTTGATGATTTTTATAGTGCAGGTTACAAGCACCAGCAGTTGCTAGAAATTATTTTGATTTTGGCGCAGAAGGTCATGAGTAATTACACCAACCATTTAGCCGAGACGCCTGTTGATGAACCATTCAAGAAGTTTGAATGGTCGCCTAAATAGGCTGAAATTAACTCGATGCTTTTTGCCCCTGCAAAAAGCATCGACGTTTACTACTAATAAAAAAGAGATGAGCCAAATCAAAGACTGGCTTGTCTCTTTTTTATTAGTAAATCTCAACCTCACCCGAAACTATCTAAATATCACTCAACCCAGACTTCGTGTTTGACCCAATCTACTTCCATTTCCCAATTTTCGGTCATTGGCGCATCATTTATCTTTGCAAAATTGAGGATCGCAAATAGGGGTTCAGGATAGTCATCACCTTGATCAACTACTCGGTAAATTTCTTTGTCATTTACTCGAAAAACAATATCGTTATTTAACCACTCAACAGAAAAATCATTAAATTCGTTTAGATTAGCGTACTCGACCGCCATTTCAGCTTGCCAATCACCGCCATCGCAGTAGCCAAGACTTTTAATGACGCGCGCGGCAAAATGGTTAGGACCACCGTCTGTATGATGCTCGAAAATATCAAGTTCACCAGATCCTGTCATTGGCCAACAAACAGTTTCATCCTCTTCTTGTACTGGAGGCTCGTTATTATAAGCGCCAAGTAACCACCAAGCAGGGAACATACCCGCTTGTCCACTGTTTGGCACGCGCAGTCTTGCAGTCCATTTACCTTTCACAAATTCCTTTTTATTTTTTGTTGCAATGCGACCTGCCACATATTGTGTATCTGGTTTTTGTTTGCCAGACTTGCTCATATTGCTGCAGGCTTGCTTTGTTCCAAGGTCAATGACTCTCAATTTTAGCGTTGAATTACTCACTTCTCTGGTGCCATGTTCACCATTTGGCACATAACACTGATCTTCGTTGTTAACCCAAAGCAGTTGGTCTTGCCAGTTATCTGGTTCAAACTTATCAAAATCATCAAAAAAATTTACTTGCCACTTACCTGAATTCACTTTAATTCCCTGTCCTTGACTGCTCGTTTCATTTGTATTGCTATGTTGTGATTGCGGTGTTGGTGAACATGCAACAGTAAAAGATAGTGCGCTTACAAAAAACAGCAACTTTTTCATTATAAGTACCTATGTGCGTAGACTAAAATATAAATTCATATCATGGGGCAGTATTGCGAAGCTTGCAACACGACACAGCGCGCGCAAAGACCTGTTGGTCGCATGAGAGCAGAATGCTCGCAATAATCAATAAAGTCATTAAAAGGTTTAAGTTTGCAAGTGATCTTGGTTTACACTATGGCGCTATAATTTACCCTGCACTAATTTAAAAGGTATTGTTTCGGCTATGAAAGTACTTGGTATTGAAACCTCATGCGATGAAACCGGCATTGCAATATATGATTCAGAACATGGATTGTTAGCGCATAAACTATACAGCCAAGTGAAGCTGCACGCAGATTATGGTGGTGTTGTGCCAGAACTAGCATCGCGCGACCATGTTCGCAAAATAGTGTCGTTAGTGCAGGCCTGCTTGGACCAAGCAGAACTTAATGCAGCTGATATAGAAGGTATTGCCTATACCCGTGGGCCTGGATTGATTGGTGCCTTGTTAGTGGGCTCGTCTATGGCTAAGGCCTTGGCCTATGCTTGGGAGGTGCCTGCAATAGGTGTACATCACATGGAAGGACATTTACTGGCGCCCATGCTAGACGAACCTAAACCCGCGTTTCCATTCTTGTCTTTGCTCGTATCCGGCGGTCATAGCATGCTGGTTGAGGTTCAAGGGATAGGGCGTTATGAAGTCCTTGGTGAATCGGTAGATGATGCTGCCGGAGAAGCCTTTGACAAAACTGCCAAGTTACTGGGGTTAGACTACCCCGGGGGGCCATTGCTGGCAAAGTTAGCTGAGCAAGGTCGCGGCGGCATTTATAAATTTCCTCGTCCGATGACCGATAAGCCCGGTTTAAATATGAGTTTTAGTGGTTTAAAAACCTTTGTTGCTAATACGATTAAAGCTGAAGCGTCTGATCCGCAAACACAGGCAAATATTGCCTATGCGTTTCAAGAAGCAGTGGTAGACACTCTACTAATAAAATGCAGAAGGGCGCTTCAGCAAACCGGTTTAAAACGAATTGTAATGGCCGGTGGTGTAGCGGCGAATAAAATGTTGCGCGAGGAATTTGCAAAAGCGAGCCAAAAAGACGGTTTTGAAGTTTATTATCCAAGTTTTGAGTACTGCACCGATAACGGCGCTATGATTGCTTACGCTGGCTGCAAAAGGTTGGTTGCAGGCGAAACAACGCCTTTAGACAGCAAGTCTATGCCGCGCTGGTCCTTAGAAGCACTAAGTGCTATCTAAAATCTTTGCCATCCCGCCAAGATACTATTCCTTTGAAGTGGTCAATTCATTGAGTCTGACGAGTGATTCTGACGTCCACTCATAAGCGTTTCCCTTTCCTTCGAGGAAACCTAGTCGCGTAAGAAAGGCATCGGTTTTAGAAAGAACATCTTCAAAGATTTTCTGACCTCCTTTGCTAATATGAAAAAATCCATGTTTTTGATTGCTATAAAAATGGGTTTCGCTGCTGTTGCCGGCTTGTTTCATTTTCTTTTGAAATGTCTTGATAGTGCTGACAGGGACGTGAATATCTTTTGTACCAAAAAATATGATTGTTGGGGGGAGATTTGGACGAATATTCTGCAGAGGGGATATGTCCTTCCAATAAGCTTCAACTCTTGCGTGCCCATAGCCTCCCGGGCCATTGTCATAGACCGGATTGAAAAGCACTAAAGCATTTGGGACGCTAGATATTAGGGCGTTTGGTGTGGCATCGATGTTTGCACACATTACTGTACACGCTGCAACATGGCCGCCGGCTGAGCCGCCGCCTGCAACAAGTTTATTTGGGTTAACACCAAGTTCTTGTGCATGCTCGCGTAGATAACGAATCGCTGACTTAGCGTCTTTCACAGATTCTTTTGGCGAAGTACCATGGCTTTTCTTCGTTCGATACTGCGCAGATACGGCAATAATACCGCGAGAGGCAAAGTATTTACTGTAGCCATAGAATTGCTCAGTATTGCCACTATTCCATCCACCACCGAAGAAGAACACGATAGTAGGAAGTTGTTGTTTAGAAAGATGACCCTCTGGATAAAAGATATCAAGTTTGAGTGGACTACCTTGCTCGGGCGTCGAGTAAGTTATGGTCTTATCGGGTTCATAGCCTAAGGTCCACGGCGCTTTAATGATTTCTAGCGCAGATAAGTTGCCTATTGTGCACATAGTGATTAGCGTGACTATTAACTTGAACAACCTAGAGCTGAAAGCATTGCGTATCATCATTTTTTATTCATCGGTTCTAAAAGGATAAGCGGGGAGATATTGTTCGTTGATTAAGTTCACATTAGGTTTCCCGGCGAACGCATATCTCACGTAAAGTGGCTGTTTAATTTCGAGTGAATGTAATACCACCGTTTCATTTTGAATTGTAGCCTCAGCGGACTTCCACTCACCTTTTTCATCAGCTAACCAGAAAGACCCAGGTGCCTTTCCATCACTCGTTTTTAGACCACTGGCATTACTAAAGTAGACGACGATGCGATCGCCTTTAGTTTCAACACGTTTCATCATGGGGCCTTGTGCTACGATATTGGGGTCTAGCGTAATTTGTGCTGCTTGAAGTGCAAGCCTTTGTCCAATAGGAAGCTTGTCTTTAGGATGAAGATTACTTATATCGCCTAGGTCAATAGTGTTAGTTACCTTGGTATGTGGCAACTTCAGAATCTTTAATTGTGAATCTCGTATCCAAGCCCAAGACTCGGCAGTAGGACTTTGCGGATCTATTTGTGCTTGCTTGACCGTACCCTTGCCATACCCTGGTAACATTACCACCATGAAATTCATATTGTCGTTTTGCCATTCTTGACGATAGCGAAGGATCCACTCGCTCAACACATCACCATATTCTTGCATCCCAGCTACGCGATGAAACCAATTCTCACTAGTGACTGTTGGCACACCCGACAAATAACGAGCATTGCGCTCACCTTGATACCAAACTAAGCCGCGCACCGCGAACGGTACCAATGGCTTCATCATCGCGTTGTACAATATATTAGGTTGACGCCGCAGGAAAACATCGTCTTTTCTAGACCAGCCACTTTCTTTCGCTAAAATTTCAGATATGCGCTGTTGAGTCTCTGTATCATCATCGAAATCCTGCATTATTTCGTTAAAATAAGGCAACTTGGAGGTCATATCTCTGGGCATCCAAGCCTCGATTGACGAACTACCCCAAGAGCTATGGATGATACCCACGGGTATGTCACCAAGTGCCTCTAAAAAGAATGCAAATGAAAAAGCGACAGCGCTAGTAGGGTGATTGTTTTGCCATGAGCCGCCCAACTGGCTTTCTTCTTTAAAGCTGACGTTGTGCGGGACTTCAAAACTTCGAATGTTATCTGCAAAGGGAGATAGCGCTCGTACTTCGGGCACCGCGGCAACTTTAAATTGCATATTGGATTGACCTGAGCAAATCCACACTTCACCAACGAGGATATCGTCAAGCTCAATTTGTGTAGTGCCGGCAATGGTCATGCTTCGCCCAATTTTAGACGCTTCTAAGGGATCTAGCACTACCTTCCATTCACCATTTGGGCCAGCTGTTGTCGTTTTAACTTGACCAGCAAAGGAAATTGCAATCTCTTCGCCTGGCGAGGCTAAGCCCCATATCGGGACGGGCATTTCTCGTTGTAAGACCATGTGATCTGAGAATAGATTGGACACTCGTAATTCTTGAGCGTTGAGCATTGAGCTCAGTAACAAAAAGGGCAAGGCACACATTAGTTTTTTGCAAACACTGCTTTGCGCAACATCAGTAAAAAAAGCCAAAACCTTACTTACGTACATCATCTATTAACGACTCTATCTCATCTGGGATGTACGAAGAGTAATACACCGGCCCATGCTCTGCAAGACCAACGCGTGCTTCTGCCGTGAACGAATCAAAACAAATGTTTATCTGGTAATTTACGTGGTAAAAAAGAATGAATGTGAGCTAGTTTAAAACTTGCTGCATACTTTCCATTTTACTTTTTTCACTAGAAATATAGCTTATCCACTGTTTAGCATGCTTGGCTGACTTTTCGTAGTTTTTAGCCTCTTCACAAGCTTCAATCGCTTTTATATACTTTTTCATTTTAAAGCGCGTCATTCCAAGCAATAACCAAGCCTCTCCTTCAAGCTTGTCGCTAAGACCTTGATCAAAACCTAAAATCAGTGATTCTTCGGTATGTTGCCATTGTGCCATATCAAAATGTAAATAAGCTTTTTGCAGGTAATTGTCACCTTCATCTGAACGTTTTGCAGCCTCACTCAAGCTAACAATCGCTTTTTCACGTTCGGCAGCCAAACGCCACGCCTGCGCCAGCATTTCGAAATTTTTACCAGTCGCTTCTATTTGCCCACTTTTAATTGCTTTTTCTAGCACAACAGCGCCTTTGTAGGGGTTTTCTCGGACATGTACAAGCTGGCTAAATTTCGTAGTTGCGAGCCTTCTGTAATTTTGCCGTCTTCATACAAGGATTCCATTAATACCGTTTGTTTGTCCAACCTGTCTAATTGCCCATATACTGAAGCTAAATACAGCATATAACTTGTTTTAGGGTAGTACTTAATCAGTTCTTCTAAAACGCCCCGCATCTTGTCCATTTGTCCTAATTCAAAATGCACGGCATTCAACAATAAAAGCAAATTTTCGTTAGGATTTTCTAAGTTTTCTATGGATAGCTTTCGCCCTTTAATCGCCGCTTCTAAGGCTCTGTCCCAGTCTTCTAGTTTATAATTGGCTTGCGCGAGCAAGGTATAATCAATTGGTTTTAGCTTTTCACCCGCTATTTCTATTATTTGTTCACAATAATCTCGAGCTTGTTCGAAATTTTCTACGACTAAATTGAGTTGAGCTAAGGTTTTTAGACTTTGTATATGCAAGGTTAATGGCATATTACCCGCCGCTTCTAATACTTTTTCAAATGACGCAATTGCCTTGGGCACATCTTCAGTGCGATAGTAAACTGAGCCCAATAGTGAGTAAATTTGTGCTTTTTCGTACTTAGAAGAACGTTTTTCAAGCAGTTCTTCTAATATTGAAACTGCTTCTTGATGTTGTTTTTCTTCAATCAACAAGTGCGCTTTTTCCATTTCTTTAAATACTTTTAAGCTAATGGAATATGATTTTTCAGCCGCAAACAATGGCGTATTTGGTATGCCCATGAGTACAAAAAATACGATGATTATAGTTACCCATTTCATTGTTTTACCTCTCGTTTCTCTAGCTTATAATCAAACATATTGCGCACATTAGGGACCTCAATAGCTTCACCATCAACTATTCTAGGTTTGTATTTGAATTTTTTTGCCGCACTAACTGATGATCTCATAAACACTTTAGGGCACAGTTCAGAAATCACTGTAACGTCCTTTGTCGCGCCTGTTGTGGAAACCGTAAATTCAACCATACACGTACCTTCTATGCCCTCCAACGATGCTTTTACGGGATAGGCTGGTGCTACTTTAACAATCGGCAAATACTCGCCATCACCTGTGCCGATGCCAACGCCTATGTCAACGCTAACGCTCGTGTTAGCGGTCGGAATGGAGACTGCCAATGAGGAGTCACTCATATTGCTTTGATCTGTTTGCGGCGTTGGCGGCGCAGGTGGTGTTTCTTGGGTTTTAGGCCGTTGTGGTTTAGGCTTTTTGCGCTGCGAGCTTTCTTCTCTTTTACCCGCACAAAATCTAAGATGTTTGCCCGTGAGCTATCGACTAACGCTTGCTGGCTCACTTCAATTAGCACATGCATGAATAAGGTCAAGGCACCTGCAATAATGACGCCTATCAACGACGCGATGCCTAGTCTTAACCAGAAAAACCCGTCGTTAAATTCCATCGTATGAATTAAATGAGAATTTTTCATAAGCTAACTTTTATCTGCGGCTAATGCGATGTCGTAAACACCCGCTTTGCGCGACGCATCCATTACTTTGACTAAGGTTTCGTTACGCGACATTTTGTCTGCTTGTATTACGACAATACCTTTAGGATTTTCTGCATGTAGTCTTTCGATGTTTGGTCTAAGGGCTCGTAAATCGACTTCTCGGCGATTGATCCAAACTTTATTGTTGGCATCTATCGCAATCAAAATATTCGCTTTCTCTTGCACCACAGTGGTTGATGCTTTTGGCGCATCTACTTCTATTCCCGATAACTTAACAAAGGTTGCGGTTACTATGAAAAATATAAGCATGATAAAAACTACGTCTAACATAGGCGTGATATCAACGCTAGCATCTTGTTCTTCGGCTTGATGAAATATAAATTTACGCATGTGCAGCATCCTTTACTTTGTTGACTGAAAGACTCTCTAAAAAGCGTAATTTCATCGCTTTAGCTTTGTCGATCAGATAGTTGCTGATCATTAATCCTGAAATAGCAACCACCATACCAGCCATGGTCGATACAGTCGCTTTTGAAACACCACCTGCTGTGGTGCGGGCGCTATTGTTTCCGGTTACGGCAAGCGCATCAAAAATTTCTAACATGCCCATTACAGTGCCTAATAAGCCAAGCAATGGGCAGACCTTTACAATGGTGCTAATAAGGGCAAGGTTGCGTGACATTTCTCGGTGTACTCTACTCACAAGCAACTGCCTAAATTGAGCTGTATGCCAATCTGACATGCCATCTCGTTGCTGCCATAAACTTCCAAGCAATTTTTCTTTATGCGGAAAGACGAAAAACAAAAACACCAGTCTTTCTAAAATCAAGGCCCACATTACGGCGGCCATGATGATGATAAGAAGTAAAATATCACCACCAAGTTCCAGCATATCGCCAAACCATGGAAACAAATTATCTATCCAAGCAAACATAAATCACTCCTACTGGTCATCTGCACGAAGTGCTATCAAGGCGACGGCTTCTTGCTCAATTATTTGCGTGATTTTAGTTGCCTTACTGCTAACCAAGTTGTGCAGAAGCAAGGTTGGGATTGCAACGACAAGGCCCAGTACAGTGGTGACTAATGCTTGTGAAATACCACCCGCCATTAGTTTAGGATCTCCCGCGCCAAACAAGGTTATAGCTTGGAAAGTTATGATCATGCCCGTTACGGTGCCTAATAAGCCCAATAGCGGCGCCACAGCGGCACTTATTTTTAAGAACGACAAACCTCTATTTATCGGCGGCACTTCTCTGAGCACAGCCTCTCCAAGTTTAATTTCTAGTTGTTCGAGTGTTTCTTTTTTATTATTCATATAGACCTGAATTATACGTCCTAGCGGGTTATCACTTGGTTCACGCAAATGGGCTAACTGAATGCGAATTTTACGATCCATTAGGAGCAAATAGATAAAGCGTCCGATTGCAAGTAACACAACCACTATGCCAAGGGTGACGATGACATATCCAATTACACCACCTTGCTGAACGCGCTCGCTAAGGTTTGGCGCCGCTCCCATCAAAGATATTAATTGTCCGCGAATGGGATCGATCGTAAAGGCTATAATTTCCCCGGGGCTTGAAGCAATTTGTTCAGCCCCACCCATGTAACGCGCAGAAGGCTGACGCGGGAATTCCACAATACGACCTGTTTCAGTAATGCGCTGAATGTATTTTTCATCAGATATGAGATTAAATGTGCCAACGCGAATAAGATCAGCTTCTACTTCTTGACCGTTTTGCAACAGAACGGTTTGTTTAGATTGCACCACTTTTCCTGATTCGGTCATTTCACGTTGCAATTCAAACCACAATTCTTCAATCTCTTTCACTGAAGGTAGTTCAGTAATTTGCCCCATTTTTTCAGAAAACCTATTTAGGCGTTGTGTTCTTTCTGGATAATGCATTTGAATTAACGAATTATCGAAAAGACCTTGGGTGTCATTGGCGACTAACTGCAACACGCCAAACAACTCTTTTAAAGAACCTAATCTTTCAGTCAGGCGTTGTTGAGCAAGGGTAATATCTTTTTCGTTTACTTCAAACTGTCGCTCATTTCTAAGACTTAATGCTTCAGCTTCCGCCCGGTCCTTTTTTATTTGGCGCAACATAGATTCTTGTTGATCTTTATTCTGTGAAAATGCTTGAATACGATTTTGGTTCAACTCTTGGTCTCGTCGGTTACCCTGTTTCACTTGTTCTAATAAATCATCGACTGATAAAGACTTTTGTTTTTGAGTGTTTGCTTGCGATTGGGCATCTTGTGCTTCTTTTGCATCTTGGGCCAAGCTCGTAAAACTGGTAAATGAGAGACTAGAAGTTGCTAATACGATCAGTAATATTTTATGTAAAGTAGTCATTAGCGCACCTCTATATTTGCCACAATTGGCAATGTAATCAATTCAGGAGAAATTTCTTCGCGTGCTATTTTTAAACCTTTGGTAATGTGTCGTATGTATTGGCGCTCGGTTAAGGGCTGCCAAGCATTACTCTCTTTATTCCAAAACCCTACGCGCTCTCCCGCAAGGTCACGGTACATTAGGCCGATTCTGCCTATCCGTAAAAAATCAACGGCAAACTTTTCTCCCATTAAATCAACGCGTCCTTTGTACGATTCGATGGTATAGCCATACTCGTTTTCTATTTGATATGCTTCAAATACACGTCGTGTCTTCTCTGAGGTTGTGTATTCAGCCTTGTTTAGTAATTCTTTTAAATCATTGACACGGGCAATGCGTTCGCTTTGCAGAAACGGCAAGTCAACCTCTACAAAATTTTCGAGGGCATCTATCATTCTCACAAGTAGCGGCATAATTTGACGTTCAATCAAGGTGACATTATTGATTGACGCTTTAATTTTACGAATTTGGGACTGCTGGTCATCTAACTGACGCTGGAGCATTGCGTTATACATATTGAGACTATCAAGTAACTGCAACTCATCCTGAAATTCTCTTTCCATGCTCTGAATATTTTCTAAGGTGTCGTCGATGGTTTTTTGAGACTCTTGGTTTTGTTTTAAACGATCAAGCCCCTCATCAACTAGCTGTTGTGTTTTTTCTTGTCCCCATGCTTGCATGACACAAAAAGAAGTGTGATGACCAATACTACGCGCAGATTTAACATATGTCCTCTCTCGATTGTTATTGCTTCCTATATTTATTAATAGGCGAATTAAGGAAATAGTCTAGCCCCAAAATGCTCAAATATTGTTCTAGATCATTTATTCGATAGATTTATGACAGTGTGGACAAATACTTGGGTGGCTTTTTTGCTTGGCTTCTTTTTGTTTGCGAAGCGCCGTAAATAGTACCTCTGCTTCTTGTTTATCTAGCCGTAAGGATCGCCTAACGTGATCAAGCTTTTCCAGGTCACTTAGCGCTAAATGACCTTGTGCTAACATGTCCATTACGCTGGTTCTAAACTGGACTCGGCGAAGCGACATTTGCTCAGTAAAACTGGATGCTAAAATACCCGCCGGTAAAGCAAACAAGGCAACGCCAATGAGAATAAACATGCCGGCGAAAAATTGACCGGCTGGCGTAATCGGAGAAACGTCACCATATCCCACCGTACTTAACGTAACGACAGACCACCATAATGCCGCAGGAATAGTGCCAAAGTGTTCCGGTTGTGCGCTATGTTCTAAGTGATACATAACGGTTGCGGCAACCACCATCACAATCATTAACATTCCTAATGCTGCAATAATTACTCGGTATTCTCGAGCGATAACAACTTGCAAGGTTTGCATGGCTACCGAATAACGACCAAGTTTCATCATGCGTAATAAGCGGAATAAGCGCAATACGCGTAGGTCCAAGGCTACAAACATACTTAAATAAAATGGCAAAATAGCCAAAAGGTCGACTAAGGACATGGGTCTAAGCATAAATTGCAATCGCTGACGCAGTGTCGATTTGTGACTATTTTCGTGGTTTTCTTCTAAGGTGCACGTCCATATTCTTGCAATATACTCAATGGTAAATATAACGACCGAAAACACCTCAAAGGCAAAAAATAGCTGATGATGTTGTGCATGCAGAGTAGGCATAGTTTCGAGCATAACAACGATGACATTAATAAATATTAGGCATATTAAAAACCAGTCAAACCAATAGCCTTTATGATTACCTTCGCCATAGGGTTGCAATATATAAAAAACAGTATGCTTTAGATTAGAGCTATTCATTTATTTCTCGCTATTTCAAATTGGGCTGTTAAAGAAAAACGGTACTATTAGCGTGTTTCCTTTGTAATTTAGTCAGTGTGTCAAAAGAGTAAAAGAAAAATAAGTGCTATGCATACACTATTCATCCACTATGCAGGGAGCGCACCTTGATGTCGCGACTTAATGCTGTTTTGTTGATTCGTATCAATGCCATAGTGCTATTTAGGCCTAGACTACATACAGCACTAATGCGTGTACGTTAAGGAAAAGTGATGACTAATAGAGTAGAAAAAATGCTTGCGCTTAAAGAAGAATTGAGTGTTCGCGTAGCTAAAATTAATAAAGATTTGCATAACCGTAAAACCAGCGGAAAGTTTTCTGACCAAGTGGTAGACCGGCAAAATGATGATGTATTGCTTAATCTTAAAAACGAAGCAGAACATGAGTTAGAACAAATAGAACATGCGCTTATTAAGCTCGAAAACTCAATGTACGGCAAATGCGAAAAGTGCCATGGCGATATTAGCCCTGAGCGTTTAGATGCGATACCGTTTGCAGCAAATTGTAAAGACTGTGGTTAATAATTACATCGTCGAATTATATAAATTGTAAAGCGTATGGATGCGCTTTAGCAGCAATTGCGTATATTATTAACGTCTTACATCAGTCTTCTGTTTGCTTGTCTTCAGAAGCCTTGCGGTCTTTCGCAATTTTATCCTCCTGTTTACTCAACAAACGCATAATATTACTTTTGTGTTTAAGGATAATCAGAGCGCAAAGTGTTGCCACCGCGTATGTATATTCGGGCTTAAACAAAAAGGTGTAGGCGGGCGCGAGCAATAAGGTTGAAATGGCTGCTAATGACGAAATGCGTGTAATCGCAAAAATGATTATCCAAGTGCCTAATAGGCAAAGGGCCAGCCACCCGTTGAGCGGCATCATTGCACCTAATGCCGTGGCAACAGCCTTTCCACCTTTAAAGCCAAAAAAGATTGGGTACATATGACCCACACAAGCACTTAATGCAACTAGGCTCAATACCATTGGGCTAAAACCCATTAAAAAGGCACTGTAGACAGGTAGCGCGCCTTTTAATACATCAAAAATAAACACCATTGCGGCGGCTTTTTTACCGGCTATTCTTAGCACGTTTGTTGTGCCGGGGTTACCAGACCCTTGCTGACGAATATCTGACTTCACAAAAAAGCGAGTGATAATGACCGCGCTTGAAATAGACCCAAGCAGGTACGCGCCAACAATAAAAAAAACCACCCATGTAGTCATGTACTTGACCTATAGGTTCGCGATACACTATGCATAGTTGACTTGACTAAACAAGCTTGCAATTTATGTAAGCCTTAAAAGTGTGTGTGAATGGACAAAGTGTATATAAATGGGCTTCAACTGTACACCCTCATTGGTGTATATGACTTTGAGCGCCATGCAAAGCAAAGAGTAATTGTAGATATTGAACTCCAAGCTAATCTCGAAACCCCAGGAAAATCTGACGACGTTACCGACACCTTAGATTATGGCAAAATTGCGCAGCGCATGGCCGATATTGCTGATGGCGCAAGTTATAAGCTTCTTGAAGCCTTGGCCGAGCAAATGGCCTCTACTTTATTAGCAGAGTTTGCGACAGATTGTGTCACGCTTACGCTTAATAAACCCGATATTTTAGATAATGTCACCGCGGTCGGGATAAAAATTACTCGCAAACGCAATAATGCGGGAAGCTCATGAAACATCAAATCCTAATTAGTGTCGGCTCAAATATTGACAAAGAGCACAATACAAAATGCGGTTTACAAGCATTACACCGGGATTTTGGTGAGCTCATTTTATCGACCATATATGAAAGTGAGTCGGTCGGCTTTGATGGTGACAACTTCCTAAATTTAGTTGTGCTCGCTTATACCAAGCGCTCTATTGCAGAAGTTTGCTCACGATTAAAAGGTATTGAAGATGAACATGGCCGTACTCGCGACAAAAAGTATGGCAATCGTACGCTTGACCTCGATTTATTGACCTTCGACAACGTCATTACTAGTGACCCTGTAGTATTACCTCGCGACGAAATTGAGTACAATGCTTTCGTTTTGCGCCCTATGGCTGAAATTGTTCCACAACAAATCCATCCTAGTACGCAAAAATCCTACGCTGTGTTATGGCAAGAGTTTTTAGCCCATAGCAACAATAAACAACAACGACTATGGCCATCTGGCTTTACATGGAGTGCATCTAAGCAATGACCATTTTTGAAATTATTATATTGGCGATTATTCAAGGCCTAACCGAGTTTTTGCCTATTTCAAGCTCGGCACATTTGTTATTACCCGCTGAAGTTTTAGGCTGGAAAAATCAAGGTCTTGCGTTTGATGTTGCGGTGCATGTTGGGAGCCTGTTGGCGGTGATGATTTACCTACGCGAAGATATTTGGCGCTTAAGTCTAGCTTGGTTTGGCCATGGCTTTAGCAAAAAGCAAAGCACTGATTCGCGTTTAGCATGGTGGATTGTTATCGGAACGATTCCTGCCGGTCTATTTGGTTTTTTGATGAAAGATTGGATTGAATTAAATGCACGAACAGCCCTCGTTATCGCCATAACAACGATCGTTTTTGGTCTGCTGCTGTGGTACGCAGATGCCACCGCCAAACAGCGTAAAAGCACCGACAAAATCACGCTAAAAGACACCTTACTTATTGGCGCCGCTCAAGCTATTGCTGTCATACCCGGTACCTCTCGTTCAGGTATAACCATGACCGCAGGTTTGTTACTTGGGCTCACCCGAGAAAGCGCAGCAAGATTTTCCTTTTTGTTATCCATTCCCATTATATTGGCAGCCGGTTTATTCGCAACCCTCGATTTACTGGCGGCTAAATCAGGTGTAGATTGGACGGCGCTTTTTTATGGCGCGACTTTTTCCTTCGTAGCAGCTTATTTATGTATATATTTGTTTTTGAGTTGGATTTCAAAAATTGGTATGTTGCCCTTTGTGATCTACCGCTTAATTTTGGGTGCCGTTTTACTCTATATAATCTACACCTAAGCGAGTAGGATTAACGGTAGATACCTTTTCAAACACAGGCCGCGCAGTAGTTGGCGGCTTCAGCTCAAATTCAGAATCTGTTAACGGAGTAAAAACATGGCAACAATCTTCACAAAAATTATTGAAAAACAAATTCCGGCCGATATTTTATATGAAGACGAAAGAGTGCTCGCTTTTCGGGATATAAATCCTCAAGCACCGATTCATTTTCTGGTTATTCCGAAGAAGCCTATTGCCACAACCAATGATATCGCTGAAGCAGATGAGGCGCTGGTTGGGTATATGCATCGTGTCGCTGCAAAAGTAGTCGGCGAACTTGGGGTGGCGGAAGAAGGGTATCGAACTGTGATGAACTGCAACGAACACGGCGGTCAAACAGTTTACCATATCCATTTGCATGTATTGGCTGGGAAACCACTAGGTTGGCCACCATACACCGACAACCTAAAAATAGAATAACACCATAACTTAGCGTCTCCAATTGCGTGTCGATTGGTGAATTCAGTATCAAGGATTGTTACATTAATTAGCTGCTCAAGGAATGGCGTTTGTCTGACTCAAAAAAATAAGGCTCATCACATGTCAACTCAAAATGCACTCTTAACTATATTGGTCGAGAAAATTAACAACGATACACTAGTGCTTCCTACGCTGCCGGCCATTGCATTAAAAGTACGAAAAGCCGCCGACGATCCTAATATTAATCTTAACGACATGGCTGATGTCGTTGGTCAAGATCCATCACTTAGTGCACGCATGGTTAAAATTGCGAATAGTGCTTACTTAGGTCGAACGGTTAAAGTAGCCTCGACCACACAAGCGGTCACTCGCATCGGTCTAGCGCAAGTCAAAAATATCGCGACTGCATTGGCAATGGAGCAACTGTTTGTATCCAAAAATGAGGTGGTAAAAGCCTACATGGCAAATAAATGGTCATCAACCGTTAATATGGTTGGTAACGCTATGGCTGCGATGACGCATTATAAAAGAACGCATAAAGATAACTCGTTAAGTTTAGACACGATGACACTTTCGGGCTTAGTGGCTGACATTGGTGCTTTACCCGTGTTGACAGAAGCTGAACGTCACGACAGTGTATTTGCTAACCCTACCTTTTTAGATGTGGCGATAGATAAACTATCAGGTCGTATTGGTGGCAGCATTATGCGTGAATGGCAGTTCAACGATATCTTTATCGAAGTTGCTGAACATTGGCGAGATACCGACTTTAACACACCTAAGGTTAGCTATATTGATTTCATACGCGTAGGTGCAGCGCTTACCAACAATATTGATAATCCAGATGATGTACTAAGCGTAGCGCAAGAACGTGGTTTATTCACTGATGTGGCAGATTTAGAGTCTCCGGAGTTTATTGAACTAAGAGATAATGCAAAAGCTATATTCGCATAAAGGAATAAGCTTTAGGTGCCAATCAGCACAATGCTAAAAAACATATAACGTCAGACCGTATTACATACAAAAAAGCCTAATGTTAATTTGGGCTAATACGCAATAGGGGATCTAAATTTTAGCTCCCCAATTCTTTATAATTAATTAAACTCTTTCACAGCATTCGGGTACTGTCTTGCTAGGCTTGGCGGTAAGCTCGTCAAGCCGCTGACATATAGAAATGAGAATATGAATTTGGATTGGTGTGTCATTGGCCAATGATTTATCGAGCTTCTTTGAGTGAGTACAGTCGGCACTCTAGTAGGTGCTCTAGCTCTTACTGCACCAGTTAGGAGTATTAGTTCCCTTCGAAGATATGCTTATACATAAACACAATGGCGCGCATTGACAAGTTCTGTGTATATTAGGTCACTTCTCGGTTGACGGCAAGATGAGTAAGGAATTGTGTCACCTCCTGTTCACCAAGGTCTATAGGCTGACGTTTCTGATTAAACAAGATAAAACGCTTTATCCATAACAAATAGGTTTTCTCAATTTGTATTGAATAATGCTTTGTACTTATGACATGACGAATGCTTTCAAAAAATGGTGAATGATTCTTTGTTGACTCCTTTTTGTGTTGTGTGGTTACTTAAAATGCTCAGTAAACCGCATTTTACAAAAGTGATAACGGGCCTACAGACCAGTCTATACCTGAACTTAAGGCTTGATTAGATCTTGTGGTTACGAAGCACGCATAGTAACCACAGTGATTTAGCTGCTATTTTAGTACAGCTGATTGTATTTATTGTATTCCTTGGAAAGCGACGAGCGGGATTATTCTGCATTCATCCCAAACGCAGAAAAAGTTGTAGAAATGAGCACCGAAAAAATAGTAAGCTATTGAAAAAAATCAAGTATGGAGGCTGTGTAAATTGAAATTATCTCGTTGTTACAATGCGGTCTGCATAAATAAGTTGTTAACTTTCAAAAGGGAATTTATGTTTAGAACGTTTTTCTTAGCTCTATTTTTATCTTTTTTACTTGGGTGTAACTCAACATCTGAGACATTACCACCAGAAGGTTGGGTCGAATTAATGTTTGATATTGATGAAACCGGTGACCCAGTAAATATAATCGTTGTGGATTCTGATAGCGGAGATACCTTTGATAAAGAAGCGATTCGAGCTCTAAGTAAATGGAAATACAAACCAAAAGTTGTGGATGGTGAGGCTGTTGCACAGAGAGGCCTGAAAGTTAGGTTAGATTTTAAGGCTGAAAATGAAAGTTAACAATAAAATTGAAGCGGACACTGTGAGAGCGGGCAGCGCCGCTTAATTTGGTGTTGAGGCTGTAGAATTACTCTAAAATGGAAAATGACGGATGAAGTCTATGTTCACAGAACCTCTAAATATCATTTTTCGGTAGAATATTGCCTCAGCTTTCACGTAGCGACATGTTTTGAGGCGTAACTTATAATAAATTTTGAGGGTGCTTTTTCTAAAAGAGAAAATCTACAGCCTCGTTATGTACCTAAGTATGGATGTAAATTTTGAAGAAGAGCCATCTGTTCAAACTATATTTAATAGGGATAATTGTCTGTATAGTTGGAAATCAGTTTATTATGGTTACTGTAGATAATTTCTATCTGAGCCCTTTTTACATTGGTGGTATGGTTCTCGGGGTGTTGCTGGTAATCGCTGTCATAAATTACTTCTGCCCCAATTGCCAAAAGAACCAGGTGATGCGTTCATTTTTAAGTTGTAGAATACCGAAAACACACTGTTTTAATTGCGAGTATAATATTGATGAAAATGACCGCAATCAAAGGCAGTAATTCGGTACATAACAACATTAACCGGATTTGTGGAAGAGCGCCACAAACCGGTTATGTAAAGCGTTAAATCCATCGAATTAAGGAGTCACAATTGAAGCCGAAAGTTTTTGTCGCTTCGTCCGCTGAAGGATTAGATATTGCATATTCGCTACAAGTTAATCTTCAGCATAATGCTGATATTACTGTTTGGAGTCAGGGGATGTTCTCTCTATCTGTCACACCTCTAGACTCAATAACTGAGGCCTTGTCTTCTTCGGACTTTGGTGTGTTTGTTTTCTCTCCCGATGATGAAACAAAAATGAGAGGAAATGTCTCTGAGACAGTTAGAGACAATGTTTTATTCGAGCTCGGTTTATTTATTGGAAAGCTTGGAAAGAGGCGTTGCTTCATTGTAATTCCTGACAATGTGAATCTTCATATTCCGTCAGATTTAGTAGGTGTTACTCCCGCTAAGTATTCTGGTGAACGCGCAAGAGCTGAAATAGCGGCAGCACTTGGGCCTGCTTGTCACGAAATCAGACAAGCCATGAAGCTTCACGGGCTGTGCAATCATTCGGCTGATGCTTCTAAGAAACTACCAGCAAATGATCACGATAACTTTGATGAAAATGACAAGCTTGTTCTATTGGAATCTTGGCTTTTAAATGTAGCACCAGAGGATGTGGCTATAAAGTATGTGGATATTGATAATGAGTTGAAATTGGAACTTGGCTCAGCAAAGAAATTTCTTCCTCAAGTCTTCGAAAGAAATACTCTATACAACATGGATTTGGCTGGCGGTAATGTATTTAAATTTTCTGTCGATCGAAGTTTTTACTAAACCATTTATAACAAAGCGTTGCATCGGAGAAGCCGGTGAACGAGGCGTTATATGTCAATTGAGCACCGCGTGACTTTTAGAGCAAGGATGTTATGTCAATAAAAAGCATACAAAAATTAAAACAGTTCGGTATCTATCAGAATCACACAAACGCCAATGCCAAAGATTTTGGGAAGTACAACCTGTTTTATGGTTGGAACGGAAGTGGAAAGTCTACGCTTTCAGATGTTTTTCGATGCATAGAAAACAAAACTAATTCAGAAAAGTTCCCATCTTCAGAATTAACTGTAGCTATAGACGACGGCACGTCAATTACACAAACTAATATTACCGACGCCGATTTAAATGTCTACACATTCAATCATGATTTCATTGAAGAAAATATATCATGGAGCAGTGTCGTCAAAAGTATCTTGCTTGTAGATAAAGCGAAGATTGAAGAGCGCGAAAGACTGGAAGAACTGAAGACATTACAGAAGGTAGATTTAGCAACGCATAGTAAAGAAGCGGAAGAAATTAGGAAGCTTGACGACGCTGCATCAAAATTTGGTACTGATAGCGCAAGACACATGAAGACAAGCCTTCAATCAATTGATACAACAGATCGCTATTACTTAAATTACGATAAGCGCAAGTTTGAAGCGTTTGTCGCCGCAAACATTGAAGCCATGAAGACAGACGAGCCGCTTCTTGATAATGATAAAATTATCGAACTAACCAATGCGGCTAAACCAGACCAAAAGAACCCAATTTCATTCACACAGCAGGCCATTAATCAGGAAACCTTCACCAAAGCCAAAAAGCGTCTTGATGATCTTTTAAAGACCAGCGTAGTCAGTAAAACTATTCAACGACTTGTTGAACATGGTGATATAAAGTCTTGGGTTGAAACTGGTCTTGATCTTCATAATAACCATGATACAAACGAGTGTGAATTTTGTGGAAACACCATAACTGAAGAACGTACTAAACAACTCGAAGCCCATTTCAATGACGATTACAAAGCTTTTCAAAGCAGGCTTGTGAGCGCTGATGGCTGGCTTACAGATCAATACATTCAAGACCCTGTTTTACCAGCGGTAAGCGACTTTTACGAAGAATTTAAAAAGGAATACAGTGAATCTTGTGCAGCTTTGGAAAAGGCTACCAATCTCCTTAATGAAGAAATATCAGCTTGGCACACAATCCTGAAAGAAAAGACAGGAAACCCGCTTGAAACTGGTCTATCGGTTGAATTCATTAACGAATCTTCGATAAACACTTATAACAATGCCATGACGGCGATTGATACAACTGTTGGCAAGCACAACCACAAATCGAGCAACTTCAAAGAAGAAACAGACAAATCCAAGAAGCAGCTTGAACTTCACTATGCAACAACAGAGGTTAAGTCTTTCGGCTACCACAACAAGAAAAAGGAAGTTGTTGACCGGACAGCTGCAAATGGTACTTTAAAAGCCACTATAACTAGCCGAAAAAGTGAAATTAGAAACCTTGAAGATTCTTTATCAAACGAAGGCTTAGGGGCTGACCAGTTTAACGAATCACTCCATAAGTTTCTTGGTCGCAGTGAATTAACGCTTCGTTTTAGCCCAGTTAAAAAAGGTTATGAAATATTGCGGAACGATTCCGTTCCGGTAGAAGGAAACTTGAGCGAAGGTGAAAAAACGGCTATTGCATTTGTTTATTTTATAACCAAGTTAAAAGAAAACGATAACAAGATGGAAAATACTATCGTTGTTGTTGATGACCCTGTTTCAAGCTTTGACTCGAACCACTTATTTCACGCGTATTCGTTTCTTCGTAGCAATTGTGACAAGGCAAAGCAGCTATTCGTATTTACGCACAACTTTACTTACTTCAAGTTGATCCGTGATTGGTTCGAAGGTGGAAACCGCAATAGAAAGAGAAAGAATCCATCCAAAGATCCCAATGCGTTCTTCTATACAATTGAAGCGTTAACAGTCGTTCCGCGCCAATCAACGTTTAAAGACGCGGACTCTAGTCTGGTTAGTTACAATTCAGAATATCATTATATATTTTCAAAGCTGAATGCATACAAAGACAATCCATCACTGTCACGCGACGAAGCTTTTTTAACAGCGAATCTTGCAAGGAAATTGCTTGAATCATTTTTTAGCTTCAAGTTTCCAAAGCACCGAAGTGATATTGCACAGCTTATGAATTGTGGCTTGAACGGTTGCGAAATCACAGACGAAGCTACCAAAGAAAAGATTTATCGCTTCATAAACAAATATTCACATAGCGCTGTCATCGAAATCAATGAGGATTCATCAGAAAACCTTTTAGGTGAAAGCCAAAATGTCATTGGTGATATTTTTACATGGCTTCAGGAAGTTGATGAGATTCATTTCAACGAAATGCTCGAGGTTATTGCATGATTAGTGTAAAGCGCATAAAAAGGTTGGTGAAGGTCTTTTTTTGGCATAAGCAACCATAAACACCGATGTAAGATTTTATAGTTAGCCTCTTTACAACTAAATTACACAAAGTAAGCTAAATATCTGTATTGTTAAATAGAAAGCCTATACTTCGTCATTCTTCTTAAAGTTTTCCATTTTTTAATATGTCGATATTGCGAGTAATTAAAAATAAAAAAGGGATTAAATAGATCCTTTATTGCGTATCAGCGCAAATGTTGAATTAGGCTTTTTTTTGCGTTCAATTTTAGGAAGTTTGTTCTGTAAAAGTAGCTAGGCTTGAACAAACTTAGCGGTAAATAATCTCTTCACGCATAGGTGCAAGACGGGCAAGTACTTTGTTCTGAGTATTATGAGCAACGCCAGCTTTGGTCATGGCATTTATTAATAACTCAACCATAAGATTAAAATGGTGCTCATTGATATTCATACCCGTATGCACATTCACCATGCTATCACCAGTATACTCGCAGGGGCCATCAACAACCGCGCATAAATGCTCGTTTAACTTTTCTTCAAAGCGGTCTATGTTGCTGTTTTCGAAATAACGAATGATGTGCGGGTCAAAACTAATTTCTGCTATGAAGTGCTCGGTAATTTCAGCAATTTTGTCTTTACCACCAAGTTCTTGATAAAGACTCGTTGTTGTTTGGGTATTTTGGCAGCCTGACAGTGTCAGCATTAAACCAAAACTACCTGCGCAGAGTATCGTTTTAAGCTTGTGGTTTCTATTTAATGTATACATATTAGTAAAGTTGTCCCGATATTGAAATGTAAGCACCTTGCTGATCCTTCGCGCCTGCAATTGTGCCTAAATTTGCCCATGCCAAGGTGAAATTAACTGATTTGCTTGGAATATAGGTGACGAATACATCGTACCAATCATCTTCTTCTAAGCCTAAGTTATCAGGTTTTTGTCTGTATTCGGCACCAACGGCAAAATGACGAGAGAATAAAATCCCTACCGACGCTTCAGCGACTATTTTATAGCTATCATTATTGGCGCTGCCAAAACCCAACAAGCCCATTTCATTTGCTTTAGTTGCCCGAGCACTTAAGTTCCAAACGGCGTTGTAGCCAAAAATCGCGCCCAAATGAATCTTTGTGGCGGCAAGATATATATCAGTACCACTCGTTGATTTTGCACCAAGTGCATTGGCAATCGCTTCATCTTGCAGCGTTTTGTGTTGCAAGCCTATGCTCACTTGAGGCCAAGCGCTATAAACTGCATCACCTGTAATTTTGTATTTAAATCCAACTATTTGTTGACTGATATCACCGCCAAGGCTAGTCAAATCGAAGGTTTGCCTCGCAACGCTAACTTCAGCGCGATCATAAAAAGAGGCTGATACAAACATGCTATTAAGGCGATAATCCTTTAAAGAGACCTTTGTTATTCCTGCACTCACTGAAACCTGTTCTTTGGTATCGTAACCAGACAAGGTCGCCCATGGTACAAGGCCACCGCCGCCTGAACCCTCCACTTGAATAAGTCCAGAAGTGGCAATGAGTTTGCCTTGCGATGCGATTGCCTGACTACCCAAGCTAAGCAGTGCAAGAAATAAAGATAGGGAAGTTTTATTCATGCGTTTTCTAACCATTTTGTTTTTTGATTATTGTTGACCCAAGCTATAAAATCATTTAGCGGAATAGGGCGACACAAGTAAAATCCTTGCGCCCATGTGCAGCCCAGTTCAGCCAGGATCGCGAGACTTTCTGCATCTTCTACTCCCTCCGCTACTACGTTTAACTTAAATTTATGTGCCAGTTGCATAATTGTTTCTACAATATCGCGGTCGTCTTGATCTTGGCTCAATTTGAGAACAAAACTCTTATCTATTTTCAGTGTGTGCACTGGAAAACTCTTTAAATATGCAAGCGAGGAATAGCCCGTACCAAAATCGTCGATAGCAAGTTCGTATCCTTGATTCTTGAAATTCGTCAAATGCACAACCGCTTCTTTAGGGTCTTCTACTAAATCACTTTCGGTAATTTCAAAACTGAGTGCGTTTGTGGGTAAATTTGCGTTTTCTAACAGTGCCGCGACCTTATCTAAAAGATAGGGATTGGTAACATCTTTGGCCGACAAGTTAATCGCAATACAAACATCTATCTGTTGCATTGCTAAGTGTTGAGCATCTCTAACAGCCCGCTCAAGTACCCAATCGGTTACTTGTGAAATAAGACCGGCACTTTCGGCAATACCAATAAATTCGTCGGGAGGAACAAAGCCTAATTCAGGATCTATCCAACGGATGAGTGCTTCGACAGCGTTTACTTTTTGCGTTTTAAGGTGAAGTTTTGGCTGATAGTACAAAAACAAATCTGCTGAGTTTTCTGTGAGGGCAGACTTTAAACGCGTAATTATTTGCACGCGGCGAATATATTTTTGCTCAAATATATCTTGGTAGTGCAACATAAATGACGGTTGTAATTGGGCTTCATCAAGAACGATATTGGTTAGCTTAAATAACTGCTCTGCCCTATTGGCTTGGCTAGGACAATGCACGGTTCCCAACACCATCTTGACTGCCATTGAAACACCTTCATAGATAACCGGCTGTTCTAAAATTTCTTTTACTTCTCTTAGTTTTACATCACAAACACGAAGGTTTTCGTTATTTTCATTAATACTCGGAACCCATAAAAACTCACCACCAGATAAACGAGCGCTTAGGCCGCCCAATTGCTTGATACGTTCAGCGATATCTCTTAAACAAGCATCACCATATTGGTATCCAAACACGTCATTTATATCGCGGAAGCCTTTAATGTTGATGCCAACAGCGTGGAATCCTTGCTTGTAAAGCTCTGTATTTTTGAGTGCTTCGTCAATGATATCTCCGGCGTAGTATCGCGTATGTAGGCCTGTAAGCGTGTCGTGCTGAGCTTGAAAAATAATTTGTTTTTCACGTTCGTGAATATTTTTTTGCATATTGTTCAGTGCGTTAGACAAATGCATAAACTCTCTAGAGCCGTTAATAGCGTCAATTTCTTGTTTATAATTACCCGCTGAAATACGCTGGGCTACACTAGCCAATTGCATAATAGGGTGGGCCAAATGCTTGGAGAAAAGCACCGCTACGATGGAGGCGATCACTATGGCAATAAAAATAATAAGTGAGATATTCGATTTTAAAGTTGAGAATTCAGAAATTAATTTACTTAGTTGCTGTGTTAATACCACATCAATTTGAATGACATCGTCGTCGTATAATACAAAGTCTTGCGTGACTATTTTTTCGCTTGAAAATGCAATGTGGTGCCACGCAAGTTGATTTACTGAGGTCACGCTTGCGCCACTAAGTACGCCACTTGCCGAATTATTAATGAATAAAGGGGGCTGAGAATTCGTTTTTTGTTGCACCAACAGACTTACTTGTATTTGCGTAGTATCTTCCAGTTTTTTGACAAACTCAGGGGTAAGCTCGAAGCCTATAAGGGCTATTGCCATTGGTGTAGGGGCATCAATACGCAACAATATGACTTTATAAACGCGGTTATTCACATTCATAAAGGTTGAGAGGCCACCTTCTTCAAGACTTATATCCACAAGTTGTGATGATATATTAATCTCACCAAAAGGCTGCTTGTCATCTGTAGAGCGCGCTTTCATCGTGCTGGCGATAGTATCTCCATCTAGGGTGAAAATAGCCATCAAATCGGCACTTATTCTATTTCCATGATTAGACAAAACGCTGGTTATGGTTGCATTGTCTTTGGTCGCTATTGCTTGTTTAAAGCCAAAGTCGTCGGTAAGGACTGAGGCCGACGTAAACAAAAGTTCTTCTTGATTCTGTAAAACTTCACCGAGTACTTTTTGGGCCAACTGTATGTCTTTTGCGAGCTTAGTTTGCGCTTGTTGTAAGGTGACGATCCAAACATTAACCAAAATAGTCAAGCAGGTGATTACGACCAAGCTAATGACCAGTCTCACAATACTTTGGTTTAATGAATGATTCTTCATATTAGCTTCTTTTCTTAAACTTAGAAGTGAAGCCGTTTTTAATGGGCTTTTTTTCGTCTCGGTTTTGACGTGTATCTAGTGCAATCGTTTGATGTGCTTTGTTGAGGTCGAGTGTAATATTCATTCTTTCTGTACTCGACGCCGACAGCGAAGGGTGCCAAAGTGTGGCTGATACGCTTGCTTTATCTGATGTCGAGTTTAAGGCTACAAGGGTTTTGTCTATATTTACAAAACCTTGCTCATTGCTGATAACAGTGTAAACACCGTCAGCGACGTAAATATAGCCAATCATAGAGTCGTGAATATTGCAGCCTAGTACGACAATACCAGGTTGGTTAAACTGTATAGGTTCCGCGTCACTGCCGGTGAACATTTTTATTTCAAAGGGCTTTGGAGAAGAAAAGCTATATACGTGGTGACGCACGTCATCGCTATTTGGAAAATCTACCCACTGCTGTTTATTAGCAACTAAAATTCTGGGGACAAATTGATAGTCAATTTGGTCCATCACTAAGGTTTGCTGAGTGTCTGCGGGGGCATGCGTAAATTCAGGAATACCAATAACGGCACCAACGACAGGCTTTCCCTCTGCGTTTGTAATCGTAATGTCTAGCGCGTACGCTAATGGCGAGGCAATAACAATAAAAAAAGCGCAGTACAACTGCGCTATCTTGTTTAAGTTCATATAACTTCAATTTGATGGCTACATCCTATGCTTATATCGGCTAGGACAGCCTATTTCTGAAGTCCTCATATGTAAAACTTTTGACTAAGCTGAACTCACCATTACTTTGTAAAATACCTATAGATGGATGTTCAACACCGTTAAAGAAGCTGGTTTTTACCATAGTATAGTGAAGCATGTCTTCAAAAATGAGTCTATCACCGGGTTTAAGTGCTTGGTCAAAACTATAGCTGTCGATAACATCTCCCGCTAAACAAGAATTGCCGCCTAGTTTATAGGTGAAGGCTTTTTCGTTAGCAAGGCCCGCATTGTATATGGTGGGCCGGTAAGGCATTTCGAGCACATCGGGCATATGGCCTGTGGCTGAGATATCCAATATTGCTATTTGATCTTCATTTTCTACGATATCAACGACTTCTGCGATTAAAGGGCCCGCCTGCCATGCAACGGCTGAACCAGGCTCTAGAATAATGCGCAAATTAGGATATTTTGCTTTAAAGCTTTGCAATGTAGATATCAAATGCTCAACATCATAGCCGGCCCGAGTCATCAAGTGCCCGCCTCCTAGATTAAGCCACTTGAGTGTGGGTAAGTACTCCCCAAACTTTTCTTCTATGGCGCGCAATGTACGCATCGCTGCGTAGGAATCACACTCGCACAAATTATGCACATGGAACCCTTCGATCCCCGACAAATCTGCACCAACTAGCTGTGATGCCAAAATTCCCAAGCGTGAGCCTGGCGCGCAGGGGTCGTAAAGGGGCGTATCGGCTTCTTGGTTCTCAGGGTTTACTCGAAGACCAGGAGATACGCCTGCGGCCAACACTTGGCTTTTATACTGCTGCCATTGGTTTAGGCTGTTAAACGAAATGTGCTCACATAAATCGACCAATTCGTCCATGTCATTCTGTTTGTAAGCGGGTGAATAAGCATGAACTTCTTTACCCATTTCGTATTTGGCAAGTTTCGCTTCCCATACAGAACTCGCCGTGGCACCTTGCAAATACTCGCGCACTACAGCAAAGGTTGACCACATGGAAAAGCCTTTTAATGCCAAAATGATATCAACACCTGCGCGATGTTGTACATCTTGCATAAGACTTAGGTTGGCGCGAAGTTTGTCTTCTTCGCACACATAACAGGGACTGGGAATATTCTTATTGGCGAATAAGTCGTCTCGATTCATTTAAACGGACTCTCACATTCCATCACGTGCCAAGGTAAACCATGTTCGTTCAACATATCCATAAACGGGTCAGGGTCAAATTGCTCCATATTCCAAACGCCCGCTTGATGCCATGTTTTATTTAGCATCAGTGCGGCCCCGATCATTGCTGGGACACCGGTAGTGTATGACACAGCTTGGGCTCCTACCTCGTCAAAACAAGCCGCGTGGTCACAGTTGTTATAAATGAAAATTGTTTTTTCTTTGCCGTCTTTTATGCCGGTAATATAGGTTCCTATGCAGGTTTTTCCTGTGTAACCCTCTGCCAGCGAGCCCGGGTTAGGTAACACCGCTTTTAAAAACTCAAGGGGCACGATTTGCTGGCCCTGAAAATCAATTGGCGTAATGCTGGTCATGCCTATCCCTTCAAGTACGCGTAAATGGGTCAAGTAGGCATCGCCGAAAGTCATCCAAAAACGAGCTCGTTTTAAGCTAGGGAAGTGTTTGACGATGGATTCTAATTCTTCATGGAACATTAGGTAAGACGGGCGTACACCAATATTTTGATAGTCAAGGTCTTCACGCACGCTCAGTGGTGGTGTTTCTTTCCATGTGCCGTCTTCAAAATAACGTCCAACCTGCGTAATTTCACGAATGTTTATTTCAGGATTAAAATTTGTTGCAAAGGCCTGTCCATGATCGCCGCCATTACAATCAACGATATCAAGATAATGAATTTCATCAAAATAGTGTTTTGCCGCATATGCGGTATAAACATTGGTTACGCCAGGATCAAACCCGCTACCAAGAAGCGCCATAATACCCGCTTCTTTAAAGCGCTCTTGATAGGCCCATTGCCACGAATATTCGAATTTTGCGACATCTTTAGGTTCGTAATTAGCGGTATCGAGATAATCAGTTTTCGTTGCTAAACAAGCGTCCATAATGGGTAAATCTTGATACGGTAAGGCAAGGTTTACCACAAGATCGGGTTTGACCTTGTTAATTAATCCACTCACATCATCAGCATTGTCAGCGTCTACTGCGTACACCGCTTTTACACGATCAATGCCTACTTCTTTTTGGAGCGCTTCGCATTTAGATACCGTTCTGCTGGCGAGGTAAATCTCATCAAAAAGTTGCGGCAAACGCGCACACTTTTTTACGGTGACAGAGGCAACACCGCCTGCGCCTATAATTAATACTTTTGACATAATGGATATTCCTTCGAAAATAGTTCGATTATTCGCTTTTTGTCGCATAATACGGTGTGAGAAGAGCGGTTACAAGCGCTGTTTTAATCAGAAAAGTCGCAAGTGTATGGTGGCTTTAGTCTGATACCGTCTTGCTGGTGTTCATAGGGATAGATTGTAATGGTATTGTGACCTTGTGAATCTGTGATGGTAAATACCAATGCGTCAGTATCATCTTCCTCTGAATCTCTAAGTGTAGCTGCATAGACGAGCAAAGAGCTTGTTTGGATGTTTGGATTTCTGCTCGATTCAATTTGTGACTGCAAAGATTCAATCATCTGCGGTTTAGCAAGTTGGTCGCTTGCAGGTAAAAAAATGCAGTGCAGTGCTTTATCAGCAGACATCAGTGCAAAAGGGTAGAGCGTAGTAGAATGGGCTAACATCGATTCACAAAATGCTAAGGCCTCATTAATCATCGTTGAATATGGCATATGTTGTTGCAAAATAAGCCGGTCTTTCATTCGTATTTGCCTTTAGTGCTTCGTTACACTTAGAAACGAAACGAAGGCGTCAAAGGTTCAGTTCTTATTGAGAAATAAAGGTTTCTTTACTGGGGCGACGCAGGTCTTGCACCTTGCAATCCGCCAGTGTGGATAATGACGATCTTACTATTTGGAGGGAAGTAACGTTCGCTTAACAGTGCTTTTAAGGCAAAGAAGCATTTACCCGAATACACGGTTTCAATAGCCAAGCTTTGTGTTGCTGAAATCGATGGACTTGCATCAATGTTTTGTTGCAAGCTTGTATCGCTATATACGCTATTGAAATCGTGAATGAAATCTCTTAGATCGGCGCTGGATTTAGCATAGCCATTGTGGTGAAAGTCGTGCAATATTTGCCATGATTTTGCATTTGGGTTTATATTGGCATCGTGTAACAAGCTTTCTACTATTTCTTCCAAATAGCCTTTACCTTTAAGTACGCCTATGCCAATCAATTTTGCGTGAGGAAGTGCTTTGCTCGCTATTAAACCTGCAAGGGTCCCGCCACTCGCGACGGGTAATATAATGTGGGTAGTGTCGGGCTTTTGCTGTGCTATTTCGTCCAATAATGTACTCATGCCATTTAAGGAAGAAAAGTGAGAACCACCTTCAGGAATTGAAAAGTCTGCCTTTAATTGCGCTAATAAATGTTGGCAATAGGCTTCGTCATTTCTTTTTTGTAATCTAGTTTTGTGACGTAATGTAAGTGCGTTCCCCATGTTTGCATATCCAGCAAAGTGGGGCTTAGATTGTCACTGTAGTTTCCGCGTATGACCGCTGTAAATTTAATTCCTAACTGACGACACACCCAACTAAGGGCATGGAGATGATTTGAATATGCCCCGCCGAAACTGATGACATGCTGATAATTTGCTTTTTGAATGTTAGCTAAACTTGCGCTGAGTTTACGCCATTTATTTCCAGAGATGATAGGGTGTATGAGATCATCGCGTTTGCATAGTAGTGAAATGTTGTTTTTTTCAGCATAACATTGATTGTCGCTACTGCCATGCAAAAATGCACCATCAAGCGTCGTTAAAGGAGAAGGCAATTTTAGGTCTAATGTCATTTTCGCTCATTCAAGTAGACGACTAGCGCATATATATTACACAAGTTTAATAAACCATTGTCGCTTAGATTACGTTACTACATCATAGCTAATTAAATTGTAGGTCATATGAGTCATGTTACACAAGCGAGTAGTAAAACATACATACATTTTCGGCATAGCGGTCGCAATGATGTTTAGTTCTTTACTGATAAGTAAGCCGTCAGAGTCGGCAATTCAAAATCTAAAAGAGTATTTTGAAGCACCAGAAGTCGTAGGCCAAACTCGCCTTACCATGTTCTTTTGGGATATTTATGATGCATCGCTTATCGCTCCACAAGGAAAGTTTGCTATGGAGCAGCCCTTTGCGCTAGAACTTAAGTACTTGCGCAATTTTGACGGAAAAGAAATTGCTAGCCGTTCGGTTGATGAGATGCGCAAATTAGGAATGGATGACGAAGTTAAACTCGCAAAGTGGTATCAAGAAATGCAAGATATTTTTCCAAACGTCAAAAAAGGCGAAATGATTACCGGCGTCGTCGATAAAAACCAAATAAGCCATTTTTATTTCAACGACAAACTTTTAGGTAAAGTACATGATAAAGAGTTTAGTAAATGGTTTTTCAGTATTTGGTTGTCAGAACAAACATCCGAACCTGAAATGCGCGAACAACTCTTGGGACTAACGAAATAGGTGAATAAAGATATGACAAGGTTTAGTAAATTAGTAGCACTCTTAGGGCTTGCTGCGATGTTATCGGCATGTTCAGTTTCAATTGACGGTAATACCTATGAGTCTCAAGAACCAAAGTTTGTGCTTGAAGAGTTTTTCGATGGCAAGGTGCGTGCATGGGGAATAGTGCAAGACCGGTCTGGCGAAATAGTACAACGTTTTACCGTCGACATTACAGGCAGTAAAGAAAACAACAAATTAATTTTAGATGAGGAATTTACGTATAGCTTAGGTGATGGAGCAAAAAAACGCGTTTGGACATTAAGCCCAAACGCTGATGGCACCTATACCGGAAATGCTGGCGATATTGCTGGTCCTGCATTAGGCACACCACACGGGAACGCGTTTAACTTTTCATATGAAATGGATTTAGAAGTAGATTCAAGTACGTACAGAGTGACTTTTGATGATTGGTTTTGGGCAATGGATGAAAATAATATGATGAACCGCTCCTACATCAAAAAATTTGGGATTGTAATGGCTGAAGTTACTATCTTTATGCAGAAACAAGACTAAATATCGCTCTTAAACCAGTAGACTTGGGGATTTTTGATTTTTCAAACCAAAGCCGGCCACCGTGCAAGGTAACAATGGCATTTACTAAAGCAAGGCCTAAGCCGTTGCCGCTGGTAGAACGGCTCTTATCTTCTCGGTAAAAACGTTGGCTTAATTTGTTTACGCTATCTTCATTTACGCCATTTCCAGTGTCAT
Organism: Glaciecola sp. G7-5; assembly: GCF_055808975.1. Taxonomy (NCBI): domain Bacteria; kingdom Pseudomonadati; phylum Pseudomonadota; class Gammaproteobacteria; order Alteromonadales; family Alteromonadaceae; genus Glaciecola; species Glaciecola sp. G7-5. The sequence goes on along the minus strand of NZ_CM147892.1, from coordinate 4,706,309 downwards.
CTACGCTAAATTCAACACAGGTTTTTTGCTGCTTTAAACGCACGTCAATTGAGCCATTTTCAGGTGTGAATTTGATGGCGTTATCAAGGACATTTGCAAATGATTGAAAGAGCAAGTCCTTATCACCAACAAAATCAGGAATTGGGTCGCTTTCAAATTGTAGATGAATGTTTTTAGCCTCAATTAATGGGAGATATAAATCAACTGCGTCGTTGGCTATGTCGTTTAAGGCCAAATGACTGAAACCAGCAATCTTGTTGCTGTTTTCTATATCACTAATACGCAATAACGAATTAAAAATCGCGAGAATATTGTCACATTCGTCGATTAGATTGTCGCGTTCTTTACTATCGGTTAAATCTTCTATATGCCCTTTAAGACGTGTTAGCGGCGTGCGTAAATCGTGAGCAATATTGTCTGACACCGAGGTAATGGCGAGCACCGAGGACTCTATCTTATCGAGTAACTGATTTAGCACTAAGGTAAGTTTACTTAGGTCGTCCCATTGGGACTCTACGTATAAGCGGTCGCTCAGGTTGCCAGTGGCGATAATATCATCAGCCGTATCTGCAATTTTGTTAATACGACTAACGACATAATAAGCAACCCCTAAGCTGGTAATGGCAACCACAAATACGATAATAATCATTACCCACGATGACGCTTGTGCTAGCGCTACCGCAAACTCTATGTCTTGCACACTGCGCGCAACCAACAAGCTATCACCGTTGCTAAATTCAATAATCATTGCCATTGCGCGCTCTTCTGTGGCCTTGCGCGTGCTGCCTTTGTGACGGTAGTTTTTTCCTAAGCTTATTTGGATATCGAGCACGCCGTTTCGAATCAGCTCTATATCCTCACTTGGCCACTGGGCCAGATTTCCAGCTATGTAAGTATTCTCTTTATCTTTGTAGTAATACAAAAAATCATTTGCCCGATTATTTACGCGTTCATTAACCGCTTGTTTAACCGATTGACGTCCAGAGGCATTGTATAAGCTTCTAAATCCGCCTAAATCAGATTGTATTGCGGCTTGGGTTTCTCGTACTAAAAGATCGTCGTTGGCGACGGTGAGTGTATAGGTATTAAAGCCAACGCCTACCATCAGCAAGAAGATGAAAAAGAAACTAACAACAAAGCTAGAGCTTTTAGAGTAGGCGGTAATGGCTCGCATGCTTTATTCCTAGAATTTAATAGCGTGGTTTAACGGTGCTGTATGTGTTAGCGGGTACTGATCATGTAACCGGCACCACGAATAGTTTCAATCATTGGATACGGGAAGCCTTTGTCAATTTTATTTCGCAGACGACTAATATGAACATCAATTACATTGGTTTGTGGGTCAAAATTGTATTCCCATACTTTTTCTAGCAGCATTGCGCGGGTGATAATCTTACCTGGGTTGTGCATTAGGTATTCAAGTAGTTTGAATTCTTTGGACTGCAGGTCAATAACTGTGCCTTCACGGGTGACTGTGCGGTTGATAAGATCTAATTCGAGTTCACCAAGGCTTAGTTTTGTATTTGTTGATGGCGCGTTGCGTGAAGCTAAAATTTCAACACGCGCTAGTAGTTCTTCAAAAGCGAAGGGTTTGGTCAAATAGTCGTCGGCACCCGCGCGCAGACCTTTTACCTTGTCATCGACTTTGTTTTTAGCACTTAAAATGAGGGTGGGTGTCGCAATGCCTTGGTCACGAAAGCTATTGAGCACGTCAATGCCGTCCATTTGTGGAAGCATGCGATCAAGCACAATAACGTCGTAATCACCTGAAAGTGCCAGCGTCAGACCGTCTTTACCATTATCAGCATGGTCAACTTCATGCTCAAATTCAACGAGGCCTTTTTGGATAAATCGAGCAACGGTAGGCTCGTCTTCTACTAATAATATTTTCATTCTCAAACGATAGTCAAAATAGTACACTTTGTCAGGTTAAATTACTGTAATCTAGAAAAGCGTTAGTAACAATAAAATTAAGGATATAAAGTGGCACTGATTATTATATGTATGGCTATTGTAGTCACAATGCCATTAATAGCAAAAATACCTGTTGCTATCGAAATGGCAAAATTAGGCAAATATGACAATAAGCATCCAAGGCAGCAACAATCAGCTTTGACAGGATTAGGTGCGCGTGCGTTAGCAGCTCACAACAATTGTTTTGAAGCGATATGCTACTTCGCGCCCACGGTTTTACTGGTGCTGGCACTAGATGAGCATACTGTGACGACTGTGCAGTGGTGTGTTGCCTTTGTGATTTTACGGTTTTTGTACTTAATTTTTTATTGGGCAAATATTCATATACTTCGTAGCTTGGTGTGGGTGGCGAGTATGGCTACTCTTGTGCCTCACTATTGGTCATTGTTGAGTTAAATGCGACTTTACTTAAATCGATTGAAGACTTATATGCTATCGCCACTGAAGCTTACACTGGCAGCCTTTATTGCTTGTTTGTGCATGGCTTGTGTTTCTTCCTCTTTACCTGATACTGCGCCTTCTTTAGCTGAGCAAAATGAGAAAATTTCTGCCTTACCGGTTGACCCTAACATTGTCAAAGGCAAGCTCAGCAATGGCATCAACTACATTATTCGTGAGAATGCCAAACCAGAACAATTTGCTGAGCTTAGATTGGTGGTTAAAACCGGCTCAATTTTTGAAGATGAATCACAACTCGGTTTTGCTCATTTTGCTGAGCATATGGCATTTAACGGAACCGAAGACTTTAAAGAGCAAGAAATTGTCGAATTTGTTGAATCTATTGGTATGCGTTTTGGCGCTCACCTAAATGCAACAACCTCGTTTGACTCTACAATCTATCAATTACGTATCCCAACGGGTGATCCCGCAATCGTCGAAAAAGCCATTCATATTCTTGAAAACTGGGCACATAAAGTTAATTTTGAGCCCCAAACTGTTGATGAAGAACGCGGCGTTGTACTAGAGGAATGGCGCAGCCGTAAAGGTGTACAAGAGCGTATTGCAAAACAAAAATGGCCGATTATGTTTGCCGGCACCAATTATGCTGAGCGCCTACCCATTGGTACCCAAGAGATCATTACCGAAGGGCAAGTTTCCGACCTTGAGCGTTTTTATAAAACTTGGTATCGCCCTGATTTAATTTCAGTGGTTGCGGTTGGCGACTTTGCCAGCAATGACATTAAAGCGCTCATTGAAAAATATTTTGGCAAGATTAAAGCCGCCACTGCACCTGTAGAGACTCCCCTGCAATTTCTAAAAGTCTATGATGAACCCGTGTTTTCAGTTTTTACCGATGATGAATTGCGCAGTATTACGCTGTCGACTTCATGGCGCCGCGAAATCAAAGCGAATGAACACAACCTTAGTACCTATAAACAACAGGTCATTCAAAACTTATTAACGGGTGCCTTGAGCAAACGAGTCAATGATATTGCGCTTGACACGCAAAGCCCATTTTCTGGCGCTCGCATTGGCGCAAACGTAATTATACCAAGCGCTCAAGAATTCTATTTTAGAGCGAGCGTGAAGCCCCAAAGAAGTGAAGAGGCATTTCGGCGCCTACTCACAGAGCTTAAACGCGTTGTTCAGCATGGCTTAAGCGAGCAAGAATTAGAAACGGAAAAAAGGCTTTATTTGGAGTGGTTTGAAAGTGCCTTGAAAAGTCAAAACACCCTCGACAATAATGCCTTTGTCGGAAGCTATGTAAATCACTTTCTTAGAAATTCAGCGATTACTAGTCTGGAACAAGACTTTGTGCTGTCGAGCCAGTTTTTGGCTGAAATTACACTCGATGATATTCAAGCTCAGATGAAAGCATGGGCAGATCACCAAAATGCGGTGGTTTTTTTGACGGCGCCCTCAAAGGTAGAAGGAGAACTACCGTCGACTGATAAACTCGCTAGCATTTGGCAGGATGTAGAAAATACGCAAACCGTCGCATTAGAAGACAAAGCGCAAATTACTGCATTAATGAACAGCCAACCTAAACCCGGGAAGGTACTTGAAAAATCGTATATCGAAGCATGGGATGCTCATGAATGGCTGTTGTCAAATGGGATTAAGGTCATTCTCAAACCAAGCGATTTTACTGAAAATTCCATTCAGTTTAGGGCATATAGTGATGGTGGTTATGCCTTAGTTGACGATGATACTTATTTAAGTAGTTTTGGCCTTATGGACACTTTGCATTTTATGGGCCTTGGCTCTTTAAATATGGAACAATTTGCCCAGTTTTCTCGCGAAAAACGATTTTCGGTGACTCCTAGAATCGATACCTACTCTGAAGGTATGTCGGGGATGAGTAACATTGAAGACTTGAATTATATGATGCAAGCCATTTACTTGCGTTTTACTGGGCCGGTAAAAGACGCAGAAAGATTTGAATGGCTTAAAGATACCTACCGACCACGCCTCAAAAATAAATATAACAGCCCAGCTGCACAGTTTTATGCAGCGATACAAGCAAAAACGCAGGCAGGCAATCCACGCAATGTTGAATTTGATGTAGACATGCTTGAGCGCCAAAATATCGATACAATTTATCAGGTCTATCAAGAGCGATTTGCCAACCCTAGTGATTTTACCTTTGTTTTTGTTGGTGATATCGACCTAGATGAAATGGAAGACTTATTGACGACCTACCTAGGAAGTTTAGAAACAACAAATGTTAAGGACAAACTTAGTAAATTACCCAACTACACATTAAAGGGTGATTATCAAATTCATATGGAAAAGGGCACTGAACCAAAGGCCACGGTGATCACGAGTTTATTTGGGGAAGGCGAGTGGACTTATAAAAATCAATTAGTGACATCAGCTTTTCAAGCTGCGCTTGAAAGATCATTGCGTACTCGCTTGCGAGAAGAGCTTGGTGGTGTGTACTCTGTGGGCGTGAATGCAAGCTTACAGCGCTGGCCCTATCAAAACTACAGTGTTACGGTAAGTTTCAGTTGTGATCCCGACCGCGTAGATGAACTCTATGATGAAGTAAACAAGGTCTTCGCTAAGTTTGTAGAGGGTGATATTGATGAGCAATTGGTCGATAACTTTAAAACCCAAGCAAAAATTAGCCGCCAAAAAAGCCTGAAGGAAAATGGTTTTTGGTTAAGTTATATCCTTAATCACTATTCGCCTTATCGTCCTTTACCGCTGGCAGAATACGAAGCCCTCGTTGAGAGTATAGACCTTGCACAAGTGCAAAACGTGGCCAAAAAATATCTGACAAGCCAAAACCGTTTATATGCGAGCTTAAAACCAGAGCCAACTCAAGCCCAAACAACTGAGCAACCACAGGAATGATTTGATGACAACAGGCGAGAGCATACGTTACCTCGATTATACGAAGGCCTTAGCGCATCATTTTGGACATATCAATAAGCAATGGATTGACGATATGTTTGTTTTAGAAGACATCGATAAGCAAGTGCTTAACGACCCTCAACATTACATCATCGATAAAGGCGGCAAGATTTACTTTGCCGAGCATCCCGTGCACGGTATCGTAGGCACTTGCGCCTTGTTAAACAAAAATGATGGCGCCTTTGAGCTCACTAAAATGGGCGTGTTGTCACCTGTACGCGGCTTAAAAGTAGGTGAGAAACTACTGCAACACGTCATAAAAAGCGCCCTTAAATTGCCCGTGAAAACACTTTTTTTGCTAACTAACGCAAAATGTGAAGCGGCGATCCATTTATATGAAAAGAACGGCTTTGAGCATAGCGACGAGATTATGCAGCGTTTCGGGAAAAGTTACGAAAGGTGCAACGTAGCTATGCTTTGGAAAAAAGCAAAAAAGGGGTCAGGGTCACTTTATCCATAGGTCTACTCTTGCCCCCACAAAAGCCTGTCGAGAATTTTCTTGAAGTGGGGGATAAAGGCTAAGTTTCTTCAACATTTTTGCTGACTAAACCCAGCTACAAGACGCAATTCCAAACAAACACGTATTTTACCAAACGAAGAATAAACCTTTGTTTCCAAGCTCGGAATTCACTTAAGCTTTTTTATTTTTGGCGTCGGGTCTTAGTTTTATGACTAAGCCTTGTAGAAAATTGCGTAAAAGCTGGTCTTGGCAAACACGATAACTGCGGTGATCTGATTTTCTGAATAAAGCACTTAACTCACTTTTACCCAAGTTAAATTCGGCTAAGCGAAAGATGGCCAGCATGTCTTCTTCACGAAAATTCATCGCAATTCTAATCTTGCGCAAAACATCGTTGTTTGTCATGCGTCTTGACCCTGATATAACCTGGATGGGCTTTGCGTTAGGGTTGTCTTGCTTACCACGTTTTTTAATAATTAAACCATCTAAAAACAAGGCTAAGATTTTGTCTCGACAAGGCATGAAACCCGCTTCTTCTTCTTTTTTCATCATCGCATGCAAATAATCTATTTCCATGTCGTAATCGACAAGTTTAAAAATAGCAATAGTTGCGGCATCGTCAAGAGACAAAGCAAAGCGCAAGCGGCGTAATATGCTATTGAAAAAAGCGTTGTAATCATTTGTTTTTACAGAATTTTCAGGACTATCGTTAGTGGACATGCAGGGTCTTGTTTTAAATGAATTTGCGCAATTATATAGTATCGCCTGCCGTTGTCATAGCAGTGTGTTAGATACTAGCCACAAGAGGCTTACAGGCGTGTTATTGCCAATAAAGAGCAATATCCTAGCTTCGAAGTACAAAATGACTAAAGGCACTGACAAACAACAATTCAATACAAAAACAAGATAAACAGGTGGCAACTAACCCAAAGGTGTAATAGCCAGCAATCGAAGGTAATGCTATCTTCCGACTAATTTTTCAAACGCAATTATAATATACAGTCGGATATTGATATGAACCTGTCACAAACTCGCTATTTTATGAATTCAACTTGGGTAAGAGTTTTGCTTGTTATGTTAAGCATGTTGCTTTTTCCTTTCTCGGCTTTTGCAGAGGCAGGAGGAGCAGCGGTAGTTGAAATTCCTGATCTTAGTGCTACGTTTTATGGCTATGCCGCGGTTGCCATTTTTGTGTTGGCATATGCACTAGTGCCTTTAGAAAATAATATTCACTTACTCAAAAGTAAGCCGGTGTTATTTGCAGCGGGTATAATATGGATACTAGTTGCATTAGCCTTTAACGATATAGGTGCGTCTGAGCAAGCGCACGCTGCCATAAAACATGCGATTATTGAGTATGCAGAGTTATTCTTATTTTTACTCGTGGCAATGACCTATATTAACGCCCTTGAAGAGCGTAATGTGTTCCAAACCCTTCGCGCATATTTGGTCTCGCGCGGGTATTCATTGAAAAAAGTATTTTGGATAACCGGCGTACTCGCTTTCTTTATATCTCCTATAGCCGATAATTTAACTACCGCCTTACTTATGGGCGCTGTTGTAATGGCCGTGGGTGGAAAAGACGTTAAGTTTGTTTCTATTGCTTGTATTAATATCGTTATAGCCGCGAATGCTGGCGGCGCTTTTTCACCTTTTGGCGACATCACCACACTAATGGTATGGCAAAAAGGCAAAGTCGAATTTTTACAATTCCTACCGTTATTTATTCCGTCGGTTGTCAATTGGTTGGTACCGGCTGTAATTATGAGCTTTGCATTGCCAAAAGGGACGCCAGAAGCGAGTAATGAAAAAACACGCTTAAAGCCCGGCGCTCAAGTCATGGTAGGACTTTTTTTACTAACAATTGCAACTGCGGTAACTTTTCACAGCGCTCTGCACTTGCCACCCGCTGCAGGTATGATGTTTGGTTTAGGCTATTTAGGTTTATATTCCTACTATCTGAAAAGACAAGAAGGCCGAGCAGTCATGGCAGACTCTATTTTTGGTGGACGTAGCGAAGCACACGGTAACCCATTGAGTGTATTAGAGCGTTATGGCAAGGATATTGGAGATAATATCAACGACCAACCTTACCCAGCCTTTATACTCGATAACGAGCACAAGGTTACGCATTGGAACGTAGCACTCGAAGAACTTACTGGGCATAAAGCTGAGGACATGATTGGCACCAAAAATCATTGGAAAGCGTTTTACAAAAATGAGCGTCCTACTTTGGCAGATATCGTATTAGACGATAAATCAGGTACTGGCGTTCGCCAACATTATCGTCACCAATATCGTGACAATCCATTAGAAGGAAAGTCTTATGATGCGGCTAATTACTTCGAAAATATAGGAGCCTATTTAATGTTTAGTGCCGCTCCTATAGAAGACGAAAATGGAAATAATATTGGCTCTGTCGAGTTGTTTGAAGATATGACTGAAAGCCGAACCGAGGTAAAAGAGTTTGATATTATGGAGCGTGTATCACGTGCCGAGTGGGATACCTTGCTGTTTTTCTACGGCGTTATCATGTGCGTTGCTGGCTTAAGCCAGTTTGGTTATATGGCCCTTATTTCTGAGGTAATGTATAACGATTTAGGTGCAGTTTGGGCCAATTCACTGGTAGGGGTGTTGTCAGCAATTGTTGATAATATACCGGTAATGTTTGCCGTATTGACCATGGATCCAGCGATGCCAGTTGAACAATGGCAGTTAGTAACCCTGACGGCAGGTGTTGGGGGAAGCATGTTAGCAATTGGTTCGGCAGCGGGTGTAGCATTACTTGGAACAGCACGAGGCGTATATACTTTCGCTGCTCACCTTAAATGGACTCCGGTCATAGCGCTTGGCTATGTTGCCAGTATTTGGGTGCATTTATTGTTAAATGGTAGCGGGCTCTAATACTATATAAATTTAATGTAGTAGTGGCAGCGTCTTTTTAGTTTGTCAGGCTTGTTGCTAAGGGTAATAATTTTCGAAGTTAAAAAGAAATGACCAAAATATACCCTTTCACTTAATTTAAGGTTGACATATAGACGTCTATACGGCAAATTGGCTTCATGAAAACAGATAAGAATACTAACGACATGAATATAGTAATAGATGCGTCTGCAATGATGCGCATTATTATGATAACCACCTCTACCGAGGGCGGTCGTTAGCTTGTGCCATTTTATAGCAAACGAAAGCCCGCATAATGCGGGCTTTTTTGTTAGTGCTCAAGCAAAAAGTATTGGTAGCAAGTGAGTTTGTTTAGACGAGTATAATTAAATAGGTAAAGGCGGAATTGTTGATGAAGGTGTTAAAGTTTGGTGGGTCGTCGTTGGCCGATGCAACTCGTTATTTAAAAGTTTACAACATTAGTGCTGATGCACACAAAAGTAGAGACTGCAAAGGGGCGGCGGTTGTGCTTTCTGCACCTAAAGGCGTAACAAACGCACTGTCTTTATTATGTGAGCAAGCGGGCGCTGGTAAAGATTTTGGTGAACTATTAGCTAAGCTAGACATGACTTTGCACGGTATTGCAAATGAGTTGAATTCTACTCTTTCTGGTTTTGATTTTGAGGGCGTAGACGGCTATATCACTGAGCGCCTAGCCTTACTTAAACAGCAGTTAGAAGGTATCCGTTTACTAGAAATATGCCCCGACCAAGTCACCGCCAGTATTTTGAGCATGGGCGAATATGTTAGTGTGAAAATATTCAGCGCCATTATGAGTGCACACAAGGTCGATAATCTGATTGTTGACCCTGTTGACTATATTGTTGCTGAGGGCGATTACCTTGACAGTTTAGCGCTACTTTCAGAATCTAGAGCGCGTTTTAGTGAAGTGCCAAGTGATGGTAGTTTACTGCTTATCATGCCGGGTTTTGTAGCAGCTAACGAACTAGGTGAAAAGGTTACGCTAGGTCGTAATGGTTCAGATTATTCCGCTGCCATTTTAGCTGCTTGTATAAACGCCAGTTGTTGCGAAATATGGACTGATGTAGATGGTGTATATAACGCTGATCCAAACCAAGTTGAAGGGGCTGTATTGCTCGATAAATTGACCTATCAAGAAGCAATGGAGCTATCTTACTTCGGCGCGAAAGTCTTACATCCTAAAACTATCGGCCCAATCGCCCAATTTGGTATTCCTTGTTTAATTAGAAACACTTTGAATCCAGCTGCACCAGGCACTCTAATAAGTCATCAGGCGAGTGAAAAGTGGACGAGTGTAAAAGGTATCTCCCACCTCGAGGATATTGCGATGTTCAACTTATCAGGCCCAGGTATGAAAGGCATGGTAGGTATGGCGAGTCGTATATTCGACGTTATTTCAAAAGGCAATATCTCGATTAGCCTAATTACGCAAAGTTCGTCTGAGTACAGTATTAGTTTTTGTATTGGGCAAAAAGATGCAGCGCGCGCAAAAGAACTGCTGGAAGAAAATTTTGCATTAGAACTTGCCAACCACTTACTAGAACCTATTGAAGTAAGAGAAGATCTTGCTATCGTAACCTTGGTGGGCGACGGTATGCGACAGTCTAAAGGACTCGCGGCAAAATTCTTTAAATCTTTAGCCCAGGCTCGAGTCAACAATGTTGCCATTGCACAAGGCTCATCAGAGCGCTCAATTTCAACGGTTATTGAAAACAGCAAGGCCAAAAAAGCCGTTAAAGTCATTCACCAAAATTTCTTTACACAGATGCTAAGTATCGATGCCTTCTTAATTGGTGTGGGTACGGTAGGGCTTGAATTGCTGCGTCAAATCGGCAAACAACAAGGGGCATTGTTAGGCCGAAATATCCAACTAAACGTTTACGGTATTGCAAATTCTAAGCAATGTTTGTTGCAGAGTCAGGGCATAGACTTGTCAAAAGACATCAAGGCTCAGCTGAAACAAACGAATGAGAGCTTTAGTGTTGACCGTTTGTCTAAATTTGTTAGCAATAACAGTTTAACTAACCCTGTCATTATTGATTGTACTAGCAACAAACAAATCGCTGGCTTGTATGTATATATGATGAAAGCAGGTTTTCATGTAGTAACGCCAAATAAAAAGGCGAACACAGGTGATTACGCAGACTATTTAACGCTTAAGAAAACGTCGCTTGAGTGCAATCGACAATATCTGTATGAAACAACGGTGGGCGCAGGATTGCCAGTTATAGATAATCTGCAAAAGCTGGTGATTGCAGGCGACCGCTTAGAAAAGTTTGAAGGTATACTGTCAGGTTCTTTGTCTTACGTATTTGGCAAGCTAGATGAAGGCATGAGCATTTCTGAAGCCACTAAAACCGCTAAAAAGAATGGTTTCACTGAGCCCGATCCCCGTGATGATTTAAGCGGTATGGATGTGGCTCGAAAGCTCCTTATTATGGCGCGTGAGTCGGGCTTAAGTTTAGAACTTAAAGATATTGAAACGGAGTCTGTAATTCCAGACTGGTTTGATGCCAGTGGTGATGTCGATAAATTCATGGCAAATTTACCTAAGCTAGACCAACATATTGGTGAGCTAGCACAAAGCGCCAAAGAAAAAGGCGAAGTGTTGCGTTATGTAGGCTCAATTAGTGAAGGTAAATGTAAAGTTAGTATTCAGTCTGTTGGCAGTAGTCATCCTTTAGCGGCGGTAAAAGACGGTGAAAACGCCTTGGCTATTCATAGTCGCTATTATCAGCCAATTCCCTTTGTTATTCGCGGCTATGGCGCAGGTGCAACGGTTACCGCTGCAGGCGTATTTGCTGATATATTACGGACAACGCCAATGCAATTGGAATTTAATTAATATGACGAGCATACGCGCTTTCGCGCCCGCTTCAATCGGTAATGTTAGTTTAGGCTTTGACGTTTTAGGGGCTGCCTTGTCGCCCATTGATGGCACGCTCTTAGGTGATTGGGTTGAAGTGACTAGTGCTGATGCCTTTTCACTAAGCCAAGATGGGCGCTTTGTCCACAAGCTTCCCGCTATAGCCGAAGAAAACATTGTGACTTTATGTTACGAACACTTCCAAAAAGCATTGCAAAATAAAGGCTTGCCGACATTAAACGTGCGCATGCACTTACATAAGAACTTGCCCATAGGCAGTGGTTTGGGATCGAGTGCCAGTTCTATTGTGGCAGCATTTTATGCCTTAAATGCTTACTTTGAATCTACTAAGCAACAAGTCGTATTTAAGCAAAATGATTTATTGCATATGATGGGAGAGCTAGAAGGGCAGATCAGCGGTAGCGTGCACTATGACAACGTTGCGCCAAGCTTGTTAGGCGGCATGACCTTAATGACCGGCGAAGAGTCGCCTATCGCCATACAGTTGCCTGTGTTTGATAACTGGTATTGGGTGAGCTCGTATTCTGGCTTGTCAGTGTCGACGGCAAAAGCCAGAGCATTGTTACCAAAGCAGTATGCATTGGCTGACGCACTCACTTTTGGGCGTCAGTTAGCAGTGTTTGTCGACAGTCTTCATACTAATAATCAAGCGCTAGCCGGCAAGATGATGAAAGACGTTATTGCCGAGCAGCATCGTAAAGTCTTGCTCCCTGAATTTGATAATGCTCGTAAATTTAGTGAGCGAAACAATGCGTTAAGTTTTGGTATATCTGGGTCGGGCCCAACGGTGTTTGCACTGACTCAAAGCCTAGAAGATGCACAAGCGATTGAGCAATGGCTTAACGCACATTACATTCAAAACGAAGATGGCTTTAGCCATATTTGTAAAATAGATACTGCGGGTACCCGCGTAATATGATCAACTGTTAGGTGAGTGAAAATTAAGCAGGCACAGATATTGCTTTATTTTTCACCATCATTGGGCGTTTTGTTAATATCGAAAACAAGAGCCAACGCAGTACTAAACAAACAAAATAGGAAACAGGTAACCAGTGGAATTAGTTAATTTAAAAGACAGTAGCGATAGAGCAAGCTTTTGCGAGGCCGTCAAAAAAGGCCTAGGTAAGCAACAAGGCTTATACTTCCCTGAAAAAATCACGCCAATAGAAAACATTAACGCGTTACTCGCTATGCCATTGGCCGAACGCAGTATCCAAATTTTGACGCATTTGATTGGTGATGAATTGCCCCACGCCACTATCGCTGATTTTGTCAATAACGCCTTTACTTTCCCTGCTCCTTTGGCACCTGTCACTGAAAACATCTTTAGTTTGGAGCTATTCCATGGCCCTACACTGGCCTTTAAAGATTTTGGTGGGCGTTTTATGGCGCAATGCTTAGCTCATATTAGCAATGGCCAGCCAGTGACTATTTTAACCGCTACCTCGGGAGATACCGGAGCCGCTGTAGCGCACGCGTTTCATGGCATCGATAATATCCAAGTAGTGATCTTGTTTCCCAAAGACAAAATCAGTAAGTTACAAGAAAAACTATTTACGACCTTAGGCGACAATATTCATACAGTCGCCATCGATGCTGATTTTGATGCTTGTCAACAACTCGTAAAAACCGCCTTTGACGATGTTGAAGTGCGTGAAGGCTTGCACTTGAACTCGGCGAACTCAATCAATATTAGCCGCCTGATGGCCCAAGTTTGTTACTACTTTGAAGCAATAGCTCAATTACCCGCTGACAAGCAAAACAAAGCGGTATTTGCGGTTCCTAGCGGCAATTTTGGGAATTTAACTGCCGGCATTATTGCACAGTTGTTAGGTTTACCAATTAGGCGCTTTGTTGCAGCAACGAACAGTAATGACACTGTTCCTCGCTTTTTACATACCGGCAAATGGGAGCCACACAAAACCATCCCAACCATGTCTAACGCAATGGATGTGAGTCAGCCCAATAATTGGCCTCGTATTCAGGCAATGATAGACAAAGGCTGGGTGGATGCTGACCTTATTGCTGGTGAGTCGGTAGACGAAGAATATACCCAAGTTGCTATGCGTCAATTGGCCAACTTGGGCTATGTTTCAGAGCCTCATGCCGCCATTGGCTACCGCTGTTTAAGCAAGACTCTGGTTGAAGACGAAGTTGGCATATTCTTAGGCACCGCACATCCTGCTAAATTCCGCGAAACTGTTGAAAATGTATTAGGCCAGCCTATTGCCTTACCTGAAGCGCTCGCTGAAGCCTCAGCAAAAGAGGCATTTTCGGTAGATGTAGAAAACAGCTACGAAGCACTTAAATCACACATGTTCAGTATTTTGAAATAAAGTGTGGTTAGGGTTAGCATCCTAGGGTAATCGATATTGCTCTAGGACAGGCATGACTAAAGGGGTGGCTACATGCAAGGATTAGTGGATTGGGAAACATTGCTCGGTAACGAAAAGAAGCAAGCATATTTTAAAGAATTGATGACTTTCGTCCAATCACGACGCGATCAAGGTGTAGCCGTTTTTCCGCCAAAGGAACTCGTATTTAACGCCTTCGCATTAACACCCGCAGAACAAGTAAAGGTCGTTATATTAGGCCAAGATCCTTATCACGGTCAGGGGCAGGCGCATGGGCTTTGTTTTTCAGTTCAAGATGGTATTAAAATACCGCCTTCGTTACGCAACATATATAAAGAGCTGTGTACTGATATAGAAGGCTTTAGGATGCCAAACAACGGCAATCTCACGCAGTGGGCACGTCAAGGTGTACTTTTGCTAAATACGGTAATGACTGTTGATGAGGCAAATGCCAATTCACACAAAGGCAAGGGCTGGGAACAGTTTACCGACAAAGTTATTGGGCAAATAAGTGAGCATCTAGAAGATATAATATTTTTGCTGTGGGGCAAACCCGCACAGCAAAAAATTAAGCTAATTGATACATCAAAGCATAACGTATTGACCAGTGCACACCCGTCGCCTTTGTCAGCGCATAGAGGATTTTTGGGATGTGGGCACTTCAGTCAAACGAATGACTTACTCCGCAAATTGAACAAGGAAGCAATAAACTGGCAAGTACCATAAACATGAAGATAATCGTTAGGGGTATTTAAAGTTTCACTTTTGGAGAGTGAAGCGTTTTATTGCTACCATGCGTTGATTGTTAAGTCAGCGAGCTCTGCTAAGTTCTGACTCCCAACTTAAATCCATGTCACATAATTCTTGTTTAAGTCTGAAGCGTTCTTTGATTGCTTCAATTTCACGCCACTTTCTTTTTTTACTTTTGGTTTTTACACCGCGACTCTCACTTTCTACCGCATTCAAAAAATCAACTGATTCCATGAGATTGCTCCTTTAAGCTACATCGAAACGGAAGACCTGCTACATAACTGAGAAACTGCTGTTCAGAGAACTCATATGTGCACCATGTCACCGTTGTAATTAATAGCACAAGAGACAGAATAATTAAATAGAAAACGTTAAATAAATGTTAATAAAAATAGTTGCAATAAATTTATTTTTAAATAAGTGTTTTAAAACAGTGGCTTATAAAAAACCACTTGTTAACAACTAACAAGTAGTTTAGGAGGTCGCCAAGCTAAAATCTTTCTACTTGGCTTGTTTAAAGCGTTTAATAAGCGCCTGAGTGGATGGATCTGCACTATCGATGTTCGCATTCCCTTGAATCATGTCTAGTACTTGATTACCTAACTCTTTGCCTAATTCGACACCCCACTGGTCAAAAGAATTTAGATCCCAGATACATCCTTGTACTAGCACTTTGTGTTCATAAAGTGCGATTAATGCACCAAGGCTCTTTGGATCTAGTTGGTCAAATATGATTGTGTTGCTAGGATTATTCCCAGGCATCGTTTTATGCGCAGCTAAACGTTGTTGGTCTTTTTCACTAAGCCCACTGCCATCTAAATCTTTGTAACATTGCTCAAAGGTCTTGCCTTGCATGAGGGCTTGAGTTTGACCAAAACAATTTGAAGCAAGCATATCATGGTGTGTTTGTTGATCTGCTTCGTCTAAATATGGCACTTTAATTGGAAACATAAAGTCGGAAGGAATTGGCATATTACTTTGGTGTATCAACTGGTAAAAAGAGTGTTGGCCATTTGCGCCTTCGCTACCCCAAATGATGGGTCCAGTTCCGTAGTTCACGGTTTTTCCTTCGGTTGTTGTCGCTTTGCCGTTGCTCTCCATGTCGAGTTGCTGCACATATGCTGGGAAGCCTCTCAGGTAGTGGTAGTAAGGCAATAGAACGTGTGACTGTGCCCCCATAAAGTTACGATACCATACTCCTAACATAGCCATGATCACGGGCATATTTTCAGCAAAAGGTGCTTGCTTGAAATGGCAATCCATTTCGTATGCGCCTTTTAACAATGCTTCGAAGTTTTCGTAACCCAGTGCTAGGCTTATCGGTAGACCAATTGCTGACCATAAGGAATATCGACCACCGACCCAATCTGCCATTGGGAATATATTATTTGCATCCATACCGAATTTAACGGCCGCCTTCACATTAGACGAAACCGCGACAAAATGCTTTGCTATGTCTGCTTGGCTGCCACCTTGTGATAAAAACCAGGTTTTCGCTGACAATGTGTTTTGTAAGGTTTCTTGGGTACCAAAAGACTTTGATGACATCACAAATAAAGTGTCTTGGGCGTCACATTCGCTAAGTACATCGTGAATATGGCAGCCATCTACGTTGGCCACAAATACAACGTCTAGGGCTTTTGTTTTGTATGGTTTTAGGGCCTCGGTAACAATCTTAGGACCTAAAAATGAGCCACCAATACCAATGGCAACGATTTTCTTTATTGGCTTTCCAGTGTAGCCAAGGTGGGTCTTATTATGAATAGATTCAGTGAATGCTTTTACTTTCTGTAGGGTTTGCATAACACTGGGCATGACATCTTCGCCGTCAACCATTACAGCCTCGCCAGAAAAGTTACGCAGTGCGGTATGCAGTACGGCACGCCCTTCAGTATTATTAATTTTTTCACCACTAAACATGGCACTAATCTTTGCGACTAAATTACGTTCTTGAGCTAGGGCAAAAAGATTGTCGAGTACTTCTTGTGTGACTCTGTTTTTGGAATAGTCTAAAAACAAGCCAGCCGCACTTAAGGAATACTTTTCAGCACGTTGAGGATCCGCTTCAAACATGTCGCGCATGTGGTAGCGTGAAACTAATGGCGCGTGATGCTCAAGGTTAATCCATGCTTCAGTTTGTTTAAGTTTAGTCATGCTTGTTCCTTTATGTAGACAACATTAATGTTGTCTAGTGTTTAGTAGTTGTGCGAATTTACGCTAGTTTTAGCCGGTTATTTTTTGTGCCAGTAACTCTTCTAGTTTCACTTGGTCGGCCGCAAAGTTACGAATTCCCTCACTTAGTTTTTGTGTTGCCATCGCGTCTTGATTCATGTCCCATCTAAATTGTGCTTCACTGAGCGCTTCAGGTGGGGTTTCGGTAGCGCCGTTGTCAACTAGCTTGGCGCTTAGCTCACCTTGTGTATTTTCTAGCTCTTCTAACAAATTAGGGCTGATGGTAAGTCTATCACATCCTGCTAATTCTATAATTTCACTGGTGTTTCTAAAGCTTGCGCCCATCACAACCGTTTTATAACCATGGGCTTTATAATATTTATAAATGCTTGAAACTGATATTACGCCAGGGTCTTTCGCGCCGCTGTAGTCACTTTCGTCAGTGTTGGCTTTGTACCAGTCAAGTATGCGCCCTACGAAGGGAGAGATTAAAAACGCGCCGGCTTCAGCACATGCACGTGCCTGCGAGAAGCTAAATAAAAGTGTAAGGTTACAGTTAATACCTTCTTTTTCTAAAATCTCTGCTGCTTTTATGCCTTCCCACGTTGATGCGATTTTAATAAGGATACGAGACTTATCAACGCCAGCGTCTTGGTACATAGCGATTAACTGTCTTGCTTTGTTAAGCGTGGCTTGAGTATCAAATGATAAGCGCGCATCTACCTCGGTTGAAATTCTACCTGGGATAACCTTGATAATTTCCTGACCAATCAATACTGATAATTTATCGCCTGCGGCCGCTAGTTGTTCGCTCAGCACCTTACTTTGACTTTTGGCGTAGGCGATAGACTGATCAATTAGATTCGCATACTGGGGCATTGACGCCGCCTTAAGTAATAAAGAAGGATTAGTAGTGGCATCTACCGGCGTATATTTTTTTATCGCTTCAATGTCGCCAGTGTCGGCTACAACAGTAGTAATGGCGCGCAAAGATTCTAATTGGTTAGACATGTAATGAGGCTCGCTTGTATAGAGTTTAACTAAAACAACATCATATCAAGTATAGCAAGAGAAAAACCAGTGAAAACCCTTGTGTACGAATAAAATAAATAGTGTAATCATTTTTAGTAATTTTTAGCGCTAAGGAAATCACGTAAATCAATTATTTACTGCTGACGTACTTTTCTGTTTCTTTGCTAGGTAAGTATAAAATTTAACAGAATTTGCGTAAAATATAAGGGTAGACATTTTTTACAGAGAAATTCACCAAGCAAGATAGAGTAAAGCTGCTCGTGCACCAAAACACAGTTACCCTTCAATGACTGAAGGGGCCTAAGCCCAACTAAAGTATAGTTCCATTGTAAGTGTCTAAACGATTCATATACACGCTATTATCGCAAATATAAGCGATAAAATAGTAGTCTTTCCTCTAGAAACTAAGTGCGGCGCCGATAAAAAAGTGCAATCTAAAATTCTTTAACAAGTTTTGATTTGAAAACCTAGACTTGTTTTATTCGTTTCTTATGTAAGCTTGTGAGATTGCTATTTTAATTCATTGTTTGATCTCATATTAGCTAGGAAAACGCTGTGATGAATAAGTCTGTCAAAACTATAGATAAAGAAGTTAGCTTTGGTATAAGCGAAGAGCTCGTTTCAGTTACCGATACTAATGGCGTTATTACTTATGCAAACGAAGCATTTTGCAGAGTTGCCGGTTATGAACTTGCAGAGTTAGTTGGGCAGCATCACAATATCGTAAGGCATCCCGATATGCCAAAAGAAGCTTTTGCTGACCTATGGCAAATGCTGAAATCACGTAAACCTTGGCGCGGGGCTGTTAAAAATAGATGTAAAGACGGTCGCTATTACTGGGTTGACGCTTTCGTTACGCCAGTATACGAAAATAATGAGTTAACGGGCTATCAATCAGTTCGTACCGTTCTTGCCTCTGAGTATCGTGACAATGCCGTTAGAGTTTATCAACAACTAAATCAAGGCAAGCACAAAGCAGATCATTTTTTGCTGAACTTTCCTCTTAGGCATGGAGTTTCTATTGCATTAAGCGTACTAATGGCAAGCTTGAGCATTGTACATCCGGCCTTTGCATTTTCTCTTATCTTTTTGCCTTATCTGATGTTTAGTAATGAGCTAATTACAATAGGTAGAAATGCAAATTTGTCACGCAAATCTTATGGCAGTATTTCAAGATACGTGTATAGCGGAAGAGGCAGTGCTAGTGTCAGTGATTTCGCCATAAAAATATTAGAAGGTAAAGTGA
Organism: Glaciecola sp. G7-5; assembly: GCF_055808975.1. Lineage (NCBI taxonomy): Bacteria > Pseudomonadati > Pseudomonadota > Gammaproteobacteria > Alteromonadales > Alteromonadaceae > Glaciecola > Glaciecola sp. G7-5. Next base: position 4,687,149 of record NZ_CM147892.1, on the reverse strand, counting down.
AAACGATACTAGGGCGCGTATCAGATAGCACAAAAGTATTATCACAACGGGTTATCACATTAAAAGATGCTAGTGCGAATGCCAAACAAGGGGTCTCAAACGAGGTTGCCGAACTAATGCAAGTGAGTGCAGCAATGGAAGAAATGTCTGCATCTGTCGCTGAAGTCGCTAACAACGCAGCACATACCTCCGCTAAAGTGGATTCTGTACACGATGACTGCCGTGCAGCTACCGACGCCATGACCATTACAATGCAAAGAGTGTCAAAACTAGCGACTGATGTTGCTGATTCAGCTGCCACCGCAAATAACCTCGTTGCAGAATCAGAGCGAATTGGTAGCGTTATGCAAGAAATACAAGGCATTGCAGATCAGACGAATTTACTTGCCTTAAACGCGGCTATTGAAGCGGCGAGAGCAGGAGAGCAAGGTCGCGGATTTTCTGTTGTTGCCGATGAAGTGCGCGCGCTATCAAGTCGCACACACAAGGCGACTGAACAAATACAAACATCGGTAGGAGAAATCCAATCAACGCTTCTAACATGGTCAGCGTCAATGACCAAAGGTAAAGAAGCTGCAGAAGAATGTATTAAAGACACCCAAACGACCCAAGATCTTGTTTTCAAAGTGTATAACGATGTGTCAGTAATGGCAGACCTTAGTACACAAATATCGGTGGCATCGAATGAACAAAGCACCGTATCTCGAGAAGTTTCACAAAGTGTCAATAGTATTAATGATGCAGCCAATAAAAACTTAGCACAAAGTGAATTAGTCGATAGAGAATCAAATGTTATTGACGAGCGAGCAAAAGCATTGCAATCATTAACCAAAGCCTTTGCAAGTGCATAGCCGGTAGCAAACGCAAAGTAAAAAACACCAATAATAAAACAAAGTGGCGAATTGCCTTTAGCTAGGAAAATAAATGTGCCGCACATAACATTTTAAAGCGGCCGATGCTTTGTTGTAACAACACAATTATTATATACTCTGGTATTGAAAGAGTTTTACTTAATTGAAAGGTAGTGCCATGCTTGTTGTTGTTTCACCAGCCAAAAATCTCGATTTTTCTTCTTCTCTCCCTGCATTTTTAAATGACAAAAATGACACCGCACTCGCAACAAGCGAGCCGGCGTTTATGGCGAATGTAAAAGCCCTGGTTAAAACGTGCAAGAAGCTCAGCCCCGCTGACCTTAGTAGCATGATGAAAATTAGCGACAAGCTTGCTATTTTAAATGCTGAGCGTTTTTCCAGCTTCGAGTTTCCCTTTACCGAGGAAAATTCTCGTCCCGCAATGTTTGCATTCAACGGCGATGTCTATACCGGTTTAGATGCAAAAACCCTTGATGAAAACGCTGTGAAGTTTGCCCAATCCCATTTACGCATTTTATCAGGTTTGTATGGCACGCTTAGGCCTTTAGATCTAATGCAAGCATACCGCTTAGAAATGGGCATAAAGCTCAAGGTAGGCAAAGCTGACAATCTTTACCAATACTGGGATGATAAGATTACCAAGGAACTCAACAAAGCGATAAAAGCACAAGGTGATAAAGTCTTAATCAATTTGGCTTCAAATGAATATTTCTCTTCGGTTAAGATTAAAGACCTTAAGGCTGACGTGATTACGCCGCAGTTTAAAGATGAGAAAAACGGTAAATTTAAAGTCATCAGCTTTTATGCTAAAAAAGCAAGAGGTTTGATGGCCCGCTATATCATCGAAAATCAAATAGAGAATATCGATGAACTTAAGCAGTTTGATGTGGATGGCTATGCTTTTGACGAGGCCGAATCTAGCGCCAACACTTTGGTGTTTAAACGCTCAGAGCAATGAGCTTAGTAGCATCTGGTCGAATAAGCGGGAACGCTTATTCGACATACATGGTTTGCTGAAACTTCAAATTTTGTGTACTGCGACCCTGCTTAATATCAATATCAAAGCGCAAAACTTCTTTGTCTGAAAACGCGACGCTAGCCAAATAATAGATCGCATCACCTTCTTTCACTTGTTTAAAGTTTAAGGTTTTGTTGGTGCCTAAAAGGTTACGGGCAGTCCCGCTTATCTCGACTTCTTGGGCTTGCTTGGTGATTTTATCGAGCACAGATATATTAACTAAGGCATTTTTACTGCTGCGTTCAATTTTGTTCACGCGCGCAATTTCGGGCGTTAAAAAAGTACTGGTTAGCGCGATATAGTGCACTTCCCAGTCGCCTAGGGTCTTTTTAATTTCTGCGTTTGCCTGTGTAGTTACACCCACTAATAATAGTAAGCCTGCACACCATAGCGCTAGATTTTTCATGTTGTCCTCTTTTAATAAAAAGTAATAGCTTTAGCTTTTATACCTCAAAGACTATACAAAAGGACCAAAAGCGGTACTGAAAACGTTAATCACGAACTGCAGTAAAAGTAAAAATACCAATACAGACAAATCTAAGCCACCCATTGCCGGCAATATTTTGCGAATAGGGCGAAGCAAGGGTTCGGTTAACTGTCCCATCACCATTTCTACTGGATGATGACCTTGGCTTACCCAGCTCAATAACGCGCGGATAATCAAAATAATGAAAATTAACCAAAGTACCTGATATATAAGATTAAAAATAGAAAAGATAAAGGCATTAAACAAAGGTGGCAAACTACCTTGAGAGATAAGTGCGTAGGTCAGAATCTTTGCAAATGCAATAAGAATGGCAAACACCAGTGTGGCTGTATCTAATGGGCCAATAGAGGGAATAACGCGGCGCAGGGGCCCTACAACCGGTTGTGTTGCTTTTACTGTAAATTGACTAAATGGATTATAAAAATCCGCTCTGGCGAGTTGTAGCCAAATTCGAATCACAACCACCATCAAATAAATATTGAATAATGACATTACAAGGGTTAACACGGGAGAAACCATTCTTATTTTCCTATTAAAACTGTTCAGACATTTCTTTGGCTCGCGCGACAGCTGCTTGCATTGCACGGGCAAATACTTTATCAATATTGTCTTGTTGAAGGCTTTCTACTGCTTTTGCAGTGGTGCCGCCCTTAGATGTTACTTGGGACCTAAGTTCAGATAATTCAAGTTCCGATTGCTTTTGCATTAGCGTAGCACTGCCTAACATGGCTTGTTCTACCAACATGCGAGCACTGTCTTTATCTATTCCCATATCAACGGCAGCTTGTTGCATAACTTCAGCAATTAAAAAGAAATAAGCAGGACTTGAGCCCGCAGCGGCAATAACGGTGTTGATATCATCTTCGTTATTTACCACCAGCGTTTTACCAACGCTTTGCATGATTTGTTCTACTAGCGCCACATCTTCGGTGCTTATATCTTGGCCGGCATATATACCAGACATGCCTAAGCCGATGGCTGAAGGTGTATTTGGCATGACTCTTACAATCTTAGCTTGTGGAGCTAAAAAGTCGCTTAAACGGCTTAAGGTCAAGCCTGCCGCAATAGATACAAATAAGGTATTTGGGTTTTGTATCTTGATGTCTTTACATACCGACGCCATCAGCTGAGGTTTAACTGCAAGCATGACCACATCGGCAAAATCGATGGCTTGTTGATTATCTTGCGTAGTACGAATACCTAAGCTCTCGTTAAGTGCGTCGAGTTTTCCAGCGCTTGGGTTACTCGCCATAATATTTGATGGCGCATACCCTTTTTCGACCATGCCTGAAATGATGGCTTTGCTCATATTTCCGGCACCAATAAAACTAATTTTTTTGTGTTTTCCAAGTTGTCTCCTGTTTTCGATTAGGTTCACTATCTGCGCTAGTCGCGCTTACCAAAAATAGCCGTTCCAACTCTGACCATTGTACTACCACATTCTACCGCAATATTTAGATCATCGCTCATGCCCATGGATAAAGTATCGATATTGTCGAAGTTTTGAGCACATTGTGCAAATAAAGCCTGCATTTTACCAAAACTGTCTCTTCGTTCAGTATCACTCACGCCTGCTTTGGGTATAGTCATTAAGCCTCTACAGCGTATACGGTCCAGTGATTGTAATTGCTCTATAAAATCGAGCACATCGCTTTGTGCAATGCCGGCTTTGTTTTCTTCGTTGTCGATATTGACCTGAACGCAAACATTTAGCGGTTTTTGATGGACACTTCTTTGCTCATTCAAACGTTTAGCAATTTTGATGCGTTCTAGAGAATGCATCCAATCGAAATATTCTGCGATAAATTTACTTTTGTTTGACTGTAATGGGCCGATAAAGTGCCAAGAGATGTCTGAATATTCAGTCATGACTTGTATTTTGTCGACCGCCTCTTGCACGTAATTTTCACCAAAGTGCCGTTGCCCGCATTCATACGCAGATATTATATCTGATACGGGTTTCGTTTTACTTACTGCAAGCAATTGAATAAGGTTTGGGTCGCGTTTATAGGCATGTGCTGCCTGCTCAATTTGCGAATTAATAAGCGCGATGTTTGCCGCTATTTTATTTGTGCTTTGTGTAGAGTCAGTCGCCATTACATTCATATTTACTTATTGTTGGAGTTAGCCCTTGGATATTAACGAATTACTAGCCTTTAGTGTTCAAAATAAAGCATCAGATTTACATTTAAGCGCAGGATTGCCACCCATCATTCGTGTCGATGGTGAAATGCGGCGCCTGAATGTGCCTGACCTTGACCATAAAATGGTTAATGCCCTCATTTACGATATTATGAACGACAAACAGCGTAAAGAATACGAAGAAAAGCTAGAAGTCGATTTTTCTTTTGAAATTGAGAACTTGTCACGCTTTCGCGTTAATGCCTTTATGCAAAACAGAGGTGCGGCGGCTGTCATGAGGACGATTCCCAGTGACATTCTCACTCTAGATCAGTTAGGTGCGCCTGAAATATTCAAAAAAATAATAGACCAACCTACCGGCATTGTTTTGGTAACCGGTGCAACAGGTTCGGGTAAGTCAACGACACTAGCGGCGATGGTCGACCACATAAATGCGCACAAACGAGAGCATATTTTAACCATTGAAGATCCTATCGAATTTGTTCATCAAAATAAAATGTGTGTATTAAACCAACGTGAAGTGCATCGTGATACGCACAGTTTTAATAATGCCTTGCGCTCTGCCTTACGGGAAGACCCTGATGTTATTCTCGTTGGTGAGTTGCGTGATTTAGAAACCATCCGTTTGGCGATATCCGCCGCTGAAACCGGTCATCTTGTTTTTGGCACCTTGCACACTAACTCAGCACCTAAAACGATTGATAGAATTATTGATGTTTTCCCTGCTGAAGAAAAGTCTATGATTCGGTCTATGTTGTCAGAATCACTGCGTGCAGTTATTTCACAAACTTTACTGAAAAAAACCGGTGGCGGGCGTGTGGCGGCTCACGAAATTATGATTGGGGTTCCAGCTATACGAAACCTTATACGCGAAGATAAAGTGCCGCAAATGTACTCGGTTATCCAGACCGGCCAAGCGCACGGTATGCAGACGATGGAGCAATGCTTGCAAAAACTCGTAGCTCAAGGGGTAATAAGCCCTCATGACGCTGCGAGCAAGTCTATTGATAAACCTTCAACACCTGGATACTAAGGACTGCCACTATGATGACTCTTGACCAATGCTTAGCCGATATGGTTGCCCACGACGCTTCTGATTTATTTGTGACTGTTGGCATGCCCGTAAGCGCAAAAATTAACGGTAAACTAGAGCCACTGACCAGCATTGGCTTGAGTGAGCAAGACTCGCTTGACCTAGTACATCAGAGTATGACTGAGGCGCAAAAGCTAGCTTTTGCAAATGAAAAAGAATGTAATTTCGCAATCGCCCGAGATGACATTGGGCGCTTTCGTTGCAGTGCGTTTTGGCAACGAGACCAAGCGGGAATGGTTATTAGGCGCATTGTCACCGAAATACCTAAAGCAGAAGACTTAGGCCTTCCTGCCGTACTAAAAGACATTATTATGGCCAAAAAGGGTTTAGTACTGTTTGTAGGTGGGACGGGAACGGGTAAGTCTACTTCGCTCGCTGCGCTAATCGGGCACAGAAATTTACATTCTCATGGCCATATTCTAACCATTGAAGACCCAATCGAATTTGTCCATGAACATCAAAATTGTGTAGTAACGCAAAGAGAGGTGGGCATTGACACGCATTCGTTTGACGATGCGCTTAAAAGTTCGTTGCGCCAAGCACCTGATGTGATTTTAATTGGTGAAATACGCTCTATGGAAACCATGGAATATGCTATGTCATTCGCCGATACCGGCCATTTATGTGTGGCTACCTTGCACGCAAACAATGCTAACCAAGCGATTGAACGTATCATGCATTTAGCACCTCCTGGTAGTCACGCAAAGCTGCGTTTCGATTTGAGTCAAAATATTCGCGCGATTGTTGCTCAGCAACTCGTGCCGACAGTTGATGGTAGTGGTCGTGTTGCTGCAATTGAGATACTATTAAATACGCCTTTAATCAAAGATCTTATTCAACGCAATGAAATTGGCGGTTTGAAAGAAGCAATGATGAAAGGCAAAGAACAAGGCATGCAAACCTTCGATATGGCTTTGTTTGACCTATACCAACAAAACTTAATCACCAAAGAACAAGCTATGCACAATGCTGACTCTCCAAATGATTTACGTCTTATGATTAAATTAGAGTCGAAAGAAGACGCCGGCTCCCTTGGTTCTTTGGCAAGCGTATCAATAGATATGGACAACTAAACTCACTGTGAGAATAAGATGGAAATTAGGCAAGCTAGCGCCCAAGACTTCGATGCTATATGGCCAATATTCCATGAAATAGTAAAAGCAGGAGAGACTTACGCATTCGCGACAAACACAAGTAAAGAAGAAGCGTTCCGAATCTGGATGTCTACTCCTAGCGCCACCTATGTCGTTGTAGATGAAAATCAAATCTTAGCGACTTACTATATAAAAACCAATCAAGCGGGGCCTGGCGAGCATGTGTGCAACTGCGGCTATATGGTCTCTTCTTTGGCTAGAGGCAAAGGTTTAGCGACCTTAATGTGCGAGCACTCACAAAAAGTTGCTAAAGAGCTTAACTACAAAGCAATGCAGTTTAACTTTGTAGCATCAAGCAATATAGGCGCGATCAGGCTATGGGAACGACTTGGTTTTGATATTGTAGGACGTCTACCAAAAGCCTTTAAGCACCCACAAGATGGCTTTATCGACGCGCTCTTAATGTACAAATGGCTTGAAGATATAGTGAATCCCTAGCCAAGATTATCGCCCTCGCTGTTTTCTAATTAGCACAAAAATCTGATAGTGTTTTAATAAACATCAACCTATAAGTATGGATGGTAGTTAATACAATGACACTCGCTAGAGGCGACAAGTACGAAAACAATTGCTGTGAGTTATCTCATTCGCTTACTAGGCAGCAGGAGCGACAAATGCGGCGGTTCAAATCATCAGGTCACTCTCACTCAATAAGTTGACAGCACCGCGTTGAGTGACCAACGCTTGTGTTAACCGTTGTTGAAAACAGCACTAGCAATAGTAATGCATATGCATTACTATTGTCATGTCAAATAAATTGAGGACAAACAAATGCCACAATTACCATTGCAAACAGAATCAACTTTAACTGATCGTTATCAAACCACGGTGCCCAGCGTTGTGCGCAAGGCGCTGCACTTAGGTAAGAAAGATAAGATTAAATTTACAGTAGAATCGAATGGCAGTGTCACCTTATCGCGTGCCGAACAAAGTAAAGAAGACCCTGCATTGAATGCTTTTTTATCATTTCTTGGTAAAGATATTCAACATCATCCTGAGCGGATTCAGTTTCTAAGCGCGGCTTTGAAGAGCAAAGTCGATAACTTGATAAGCGGTGTTGAAATTGATTTAGATGCGCAACTTTGTGATGAAGACGAATAACCTTGGGTAAGCCACTACCTGTTATTGTCAATGGATGGACCTTATTTGCTCACCCTCTGTTTGTTGAGCAATACGAGGCGCTTACCGACAAAGTTGAAAAACTCAAGGCAAAAGAACCGACAGGTTTCACAAAGAAAAACGCCACAAAAAGATTGGCCGCTATACACAAGTTGGCATTTGAATTAATCCCGCAAGACCCGACAAAACCAGAATATCGACAAGGGACAACTTTAGGTGACAACAACAAACATTGGTTTAGAGCCAAGTTTTTTCAGCAATACCGATTATTTTTTCGATATCACCAAGCGTCTAAAATCATAGTCTATGCTTGGGTAAATGACGAAAAGACCTTACGCTCATACGAAAGTAAAAACGATGCTTATAAAGTGTTTAGTAAAATGCTAGCATCTGGTAATCCCCCAGACGATTGGGGCGCTCTTTTAAAATCTGCCTCTTCGTTAACGTCTACTGCAAAGTAATTTGATTTATACCTAAGCAGGAAGGCTGGATCGTAAAATCGATTTCTGTATATGCTGGCACTATACTATGATCCAGTCTTTTAAGTGACCCCATATGTTCGAAACAATCCTTATCGCTTTACTGATCTAGACGGTAGGAAAGATATGCAAGCCGTTTATGCAATGCATATGAAACTTGCAAAGGAGAGAGGAGTAAGTCAAGAAGACCATTTCAAAAAAGTAGGTACAGAACAAATCAAAGCCATGAATGATGTTCTGAATCCAGGAAAGAAGGTCGGTTTATTAATTGTCGGGGCCGCAAGTGGGGGCGACTATTTATTGAATGATGAAAGTCAGATAGACGTTACCATTGGTTTAAACACAACAAACGGCGCCGAAAAAATGCCTAACTTTACAAAGACGATTTAGGAGTAAAAAGCGGAAATTTCTTAAAGGATATGCTTTTAAAGGTAACAAACGCTGCTATTGGAAAAACTACTTCAGCTTTAGCTGAACCAATAGAAGATGTTGTAGACAAACAATTAGAAGAAAATGAACAAGTGCAAGAGGATTAGATTATATGAATAAGCTCAAATATTATTTTTCTGGTTTAGAACGCTTAAAACATTCTCTAGAAGTTTTCTATATTCTGATACTGTCGTGCACATTCCTATTTGTGATGGCTTTTAGTTCGGGCTCCATGTCATCTGAAACGGGCATGCTGGAAAAACTGGGTGGTTCTTGGCATTGTCAGTTTGATATCGAATCTGACAAAAAATTCAAATTCGAAAGTGAATACTCATTGTCATTTGACATTGAGAATAGTTTATCTTTTACTGAGACAACTATGAGATTGATCGATAAAAACACAGGTCTTAGGTCAAGTTCGCATAATTCAAGCAAATACAAATTTACACTAAACAATGGTGTTCTAGTGTCAACCCAACTGAGTTCAAATACTATCGCAATAACTGACCCTTTCAATACTCTTGATTCAGAAACTCTTGAACTATTCGATTTAGAACTGAAAATATTAAAATACAGCGTTGAATTTCCAAACTCTCAATCTTTAGTTTTGACAAAGCAAGATAAACAAATGAACGTTATTTCTTGTTTACGTTGAATCAGAATAACTAGTCGAGAGAACTATTATACATGTAGCATTGATTAAACTTCTTTCCGAATCAAGGGGTCAAGTTCGAATCAGAATCAAGGGGTCAAATCAAGGGGTCATGTTCGTTGAAAAAACAGGAGTCAATATGAGTTTAAAAATATGGGCTGAGCGCATTGGAAACGGCCAATTTGTCGGAAGCTGAATTAGGGTAGTTAAAATGGAAAAGTTCTACAGTGACTATAATCAAGTTAAAACACGTCAAGTTAAGGCCATGCTTGAAGAAGCCAATATTCCTTGTTTTATGAAAAACGAATTTATACAAGGTGCGAGCGGCGAAATACCACCTCATGAAACTCTGCCAGAAGTCTGGTTGATAGACGGTCAGTGGCGACCTAAGGCTCAGCAACTGCTCGATGAATTAGAAAAGCAATTAACTAGCAACAGTGATGTTGATTGGCAGTGTAGCAAGTGCGATGAAGTGAATGAAGGTCAGTTTATGATTTGCTGGAAATGTCAGCAAGAAAAGCCCGCTGTAAGCTAAAGAGTATTTTGCTGTAAGTTGGGCAGTTTTAGTCAGCAAATACCCAGCTTTCATAGATTAATACGGCTGAAACGCTGTCCACTTTGCCTTTACTGAGCTTTTTAAATCCACCCAGCTCAAATAACTTTGCTTTTGCATCTACAGTTGACAGGCGCTCGTCATGCAAGAATACAGGTAAGTTATATTTGTGTTTAAGTCTACCGACAAAACGTTTTACGTTAGCAGTAATGGGTTGTTCTGTACCGTCCATATTCAGCGGTAATCCAACGAGCAAGGCGTCGGGCTGCCACTGAGTAATTAGCTTAGCTAAATTGTCCCAATTAGGAATGCCATCTTGGGCTCTAATCGCAGGTAGTGGCGACGCGGTGCTTGTGATAGCTTGCCCAATCGCCAGCCCAATGCTTTTCATGCCAAAATCAAAGGCAATAACACTGCGAATGTTTGCTTTTTCATCAAAACTATTCATCGACTTTTCGCTATGAGGGCAGGTAAGTACACAGCTTTTAACATGCTAATGATCATGCATGGCCTGCTTCTTGGGTTAATTGCCAAACGTCTACACCAAGTTTATTGACGGCGGCTTGCCATTTCTTGTGAATGGGTGTTTCAAACAAAATCTCATTGTCTGCTTCAATGGTTAACCACGCGTTATCTTGGATTTCTTGTTCGAGTTGCCCTGCACCCCAACCGGCATAACCTAAGGCAACGAGGGACTTTTCAGGGCCATTTTCTTTACCTAATGCGCTCAAAATGTCTTTTGAGGTAGTAAGCATAATATCTGAGCTAACGTTTACCGATGAGTTATAAGCGCCTTGGGTCGAATGAACGATAAAGCCCCGGTCGGGATGAACTGGGCCGCCGCAAACCACTAGCTTTTCGTACGCATCCTCGCTCATTTCTGCACTGGCATCGGTCATGTTAATCAACTCCTTAAACGTAAGAGTTGATGGTTGATTAATCACAATGCCCATTGCACCTTCGCTATTATGCTCAATAATATAAGTTACCGACCGCGAAAAGTATTGGTCAGTCAATATTGGCATAGCAATCAAAAAATGATTCTGCAAACTATGAATGGTTTTAATTTGTGACATGGCGCAAAGCCTCCTTAGCTCAACCGCTTTTCAATTGCATCAAACAGCTTAGCGCAAATGTTAATATCAAATGCAGCCTCAATTTCTCTCACACATGTGGGGCTGGTAATATTAATCTCGGTTACCTTGTTGCCAATCATATCGAGCCCAACGAATAAAATACCTCTGCCAGGCATATCATTTGCGATAGCTTGGGCCACCAGCATGTTTTCGTCATTTACGTTTTGTGGTTCACCGGTGCCGCCAGCGGCTAAATTTCCGCGAGTTTCATTGCCGGTGGGCAGACGAGCCAAGCAATATGGGATCACTTCACCGTCAACCAATAAGATGCGTTTATCACCTTGTTTAATTTCAGGCATGTAGGCCTGCACCATGGCATGTACAGTTTCGTTAGACGTAATGATTTCGCTAATAACACCTAAATTAACACCGTCGCTCTTAACTCTGAAAATACTAGTGCCACCCATACCATCGAGAGGTTTTACAATAATATCTTGATGCTTTTCGTGAAATGCTTTTATACGCGCCTTACTACTGGTAACTAAGGTCGGCGGAATAAAATCCGGGTACAGTGACGTAAATAATTTCTCGTTAAAATCGCGTAAGGCTTGGGGATCATTTACGACTAGCGTACCTGCGCTCTTGGCCAGTGAAAAAATATGCGTAGCGTATATAAATTGGCTATCTACCGGTGGGTCTTTACGCATCAGTAATACAGACAATTCGCTCAAGCAAATATCGTCTTGAGCTAAAACTTGGTAGAAATTTGCAGGATTTTCTTCAACGCTAATTTTCGTGACCTTGGCACGAGGTTGACCATTGTCGATGTATAGATCACCTATTTGCATATAAAAAATGTCATAGCCTCGTTTTTGCGCTTCTAACATCATAGCGAACGTCGTATCTTTTTTTATATTAATGGATTCAATTGGGTCCATTACAATGCCAAGTTTAATGCTCATGTTTACTCGTTATAGTTTGTTTACTGCATTTAAGGTAAATGTGTGGGTTTTTGCCATAAAAGCAAGGTAGGCAAGTTAGTTTATTACAACAACATCCTGCCAATTTCTATTAAATATCACCGTATTTTGCTTGCAATATCGCTAAACTTGCAATCGCCGCTGTTTCGGTTCTTAAGATCCTGCTTCCTATATTCACTGGTGTATAGCCAGTTTCAGTCGCAGTATACACTTCTTGCTCGCTGAGTCCGCCTTCAGGACCGATTACTATCCTAAAACCCTTTTGCGGTTTTGTTAGCATTGATAAATAGGTCTTAGCTCCTGGCGCTAATATAATTTTGTCAAGCTCACTTGTTTGCCCGAGCCATTGGTGCATAGTTACGGCTTCATGTAGTTTAGGTATTACGTTGCGTTGACTTTGTTCGCAAGCAGCAATAATGAGTTTCTGCCATGAAAGATGTTTTTTCTCCCAGCGCGACGGATCGAGTTTTACATTACAATTTTCTGTAATGATAGGAGTAATCTCACTGACACCAAGTTCGACCGCTTTTTGCAAGGCGATATCCATTCGCTCACCCTTTGATACCCCTTGACCTAGATGCAAGTGCAGTGGAGATTCTGGTGATATACTGATTTGAGCGTTAATCAACACGCTGGCCTTACGTTTTTGTATATCGACTATCTCACTTGGATATTCACTTCCATTACCATTAAATAGGACGATCGGCGTACCCACACGCAAGCGCAATACATTCGACATATAATGGGCGAGCTCGCTTGGAACTTCAATCTGCTGGTCGACGATCAACAAGTCATCGATATAAAATCTTGGAATGCGCATAAACTAATTAATTGATTGCTAATAATTCCAGAGTATAGAGCAAATTGTTGTAAAGGTAATGGCCTAGATAGCAATTTACATGGCAATTAATCGATGGCCGTATTTTTATGTATATTGTTGAACAAGAGGGGCTCTGCTTAAAAGTGTGTAGCAACCTTATGATGTTTCAGGTCTTTAGCGTCTCTTAGCGCTGAGGACTTGTTTTTGCCTAGCGCCATCTTTGATAATTGATTTTTAGAAGAACGTCTCCTAGCGTGTGGGGTATTTTCGCCTTTTGACTCTGTTAGGCAGAAAACAAACAGCCCAAGCATAGCAAGTATGATAAGTGTGGCAAATAATAAAACAAGACTGGTATCCATAGAAAATTATCCTTCTGACTACCCTCAATTAAGGTCCAATGAGAGATTATTACCTTTATTTATTTTGGCAAATTGAACGCGCGATTACAAAAATTTTTACACAAAATTTAAACTTTAGTCAAACCAGTCACTTACGCAACAGATATGTCTTTACAATTTTTAAAATATTTATCGTTGGTCCTGACAAGCTAAAAATTTAGATAAATAACAGTTTAATAAGAAGAATATACGCAAAATAGTAATTTTGTAGTTAGTAATTACGCACTTTTAACAATAAATTAGTTTAATTTTTTGAGTTTACTTGGTATTTTAGCGCTCAATATATTTGATATTTGTGAGAAAATGAAAATGTATTATAAAAATGGAATGAGGCGATTAATTTATGGTCGTTTTATCCAACAATAAAACACCTCAATATATAAAATAGACAAAGGAAATATGTCCATGTTTGGATTTACTGCTGATGATGCTACTAAATACTTAGACGAATATCTTATCCCATTTGGTATCAATGTCGCTATGGCGATTTTGATATACGTAGTGGGTAAAATAGTCGTAAAAATTCTGGTTAACCTTTTTGGTAAAGTAATGGCCAGATCAAAACACGATGCCATGTTGGTTGATTTCTTAAAATCAATTATCAACGCATTATTAATGGTTTTCGTTATTATCGCCGCGCTTGGACAATTAGGTGTCGATACGACTTCACTTGCTGCTATTCTAGCTGCTGCTGGTTTGGCAATTGGTTTGTCTTTGCAAGGTTCGTTGTCAAACTTTGCTGCAGGCGTAATGTTGCTTGTTTTCCGTCCTTTCAAGGCGGGCGACTTTGTTGAAGCTGGTGGCGCTGCAGGCGTCGTAAAAAGCATCGGTATTTTTACCTCTTTAATGACCACGGGTGACAACAAAGAAATTATCATTCCTAACGGTGCAATCTATGGTGGCAACATTGTTAACTATAGTGCTAAAGAAACACGTCGTGTAGACATGGTATTTGGCATTGGCTACGATGATGATCTGAAAAAAGCTAAAACGATTCTTGAAGAAATGATTGCTGCAGATCCACGCGTACTTGCCGATCCTAAACCTATGGTTGCGGTTTCTGAACTTGGTGACAGTAGCGTAAACTTTGTGGTTCGTCCTTGGGCTGCGTCTAGCGATTTTTGGGGTTTGAAATTTGATTTTACAGAAGCGGTGAAACTTCGTTTTGACGCTGAAGGAATTTCTATTCCATATCCGCAAATGGATGTGCATGTGCATAAGAACGACTAAGTAAACATAAGCGAGACTTAAGTCTCGTTAGTTGATTTACTTTTTAACAAAAACCCCGCTTATGGTCCATAAACGGGGTTTTTTTATCGAAACTTTCCGAGAAAACCCATTGATCGACGCGAAGCGGCGTCAATGGGTAGTTCACATTACTTTGAGATAGCAGCTTAGCTGCAAGATGCTTTGTTTTTCACTGCAGCGTAAAGTACTTGGGCATTTGGCAATTGTTTTGTTAGGTTTTCAATACGGGTGCTTGGCGCAGGGTGGGTAGACATAAATTCAGGTTGTGAACTCTCGCCGCTTTGTGCCGCCATGTTTTTCCACAACTCCACCGCTTCACTTGGTTTGAAGCCTGCTTTAGCCATGAGGGTTAAGCCAATTTCATCAGCTTCACTTTCGTGCACACGGCTATATTTTAAGGCACCAAACTGAAGACCAACACCTAACGCTTGCATAATCGCAGGTGTTTGCGCTACTTCATTCGCGGCAAGTATCTGGCCTGCTGCTTGTTGACCAATGCCAATAAGCGCGTCATTCGACATGCGTTCGTTACCGTGCTTAGCAATAACATGGCCAATTTCGTGGCCAACAACGGCAGCGACTTGATGTTCGTTTGTGGCAACTTTTAACAGGCCTGTATATACACCAATTTTACCACCAGGAAGCGCGAAGGCATTCACTTGGTCATCGTCAAACACCACGACTTCCCACTCACCTTCATACACACTTGCGTCAACATGTACTAAGAGCTTTTGCGCTATGCACTGGACCAGCCTATTCTCCACAGGCGTTTGAGAAATCTTAATATCAGACTTCATGCCGGCAAAGGCTTGTTGACCCATTGCCGAAAGTTCACTATCTGGAAATAGCAAAACTTGCGTACGTCCTGTAGGTGAGGTAGCGCATGCGTTTACTAATACAGCTGCAGCAAGCAGTGTCATACACTTTTTGACTACACGGTTCATAAATACTCCTTAATTGATCTAATCACAACAATAGTATTTAACTATTGTGACATGCTAAGTGGGTATTATAAACCTGCATCGCTTTTAAGGGTATTGGCTTTATCAGTTGCTTCCCAAGGAAATTGGTCTCGGCCAAAGTGCCCATATGCAGCGGTAGCTTTATATATAGGCTGCTCAAGGTCTAGCATTTTGATCAGGCCGTAAGGGGTGAGATCAAAATGTGTTTTCACTAATTCTACCAATACGCTTTCGCTCACTTTCCCGGTGCCAAAGGTTTCGATGCTAATTGAGGTAGGCTCAGCAACGCCAATCGCGTAGGATATTTGAATTTCGCAGCGTTTCGCTAAGCCTGCAGCAACAATGTTTTTCGCAACGTAGCGGCCTGCATAAGCGGCGCTTCTATCCACTTTTGATGGATCTTTGCCAGAAAACGCACCACCACCGTGGCGAGCCATGCCGCCGTATGTATCAACAATGATCTTTCGCCCCGTTAATCCACAGTCACCCATTGGGCCGCCAATAACGAAGCGACCTGTTGGGTTAATATGAAATTTGGTTTTACTAGTTAACCATTGGGCAGGCAAAGTGGGTAGGATAATTTCTTCCATAACCGCTTCACGCAGAGTCTGCGTTGAAACGCTGTCGCAATGTTGAGTTGATAGTACGACTGCATCGATACCAACAGGGACGTTATCTTCGTAGATAAAGGTGATTTGACTTTTGGCGTCAGGTCGCAACCAGTCCAAGGTCCCATTTTTACGTAATTTAGCTTGTTGTTGTACAAGGCGGTGAGCGTAGGTAATCGGCGCCGGCATCAATACGTCAGTTTCGTCACTTGCATAGCCGAACATTAGGCCTTGGTCACCAGCACCTTGTGCTTCAGGACTTTCGCGGTCAACGCCCTGATTTATGTCGGCAGATTGTTTGCCTATTGCGTTCAAAACGGCGCATGATTCACCGTCAAAGCCCATATCTGAATGAACATAACCAATGTCTTTAACGGTTTGACGGGTCAATTCTTCAATATCCACCCAAGCATTCGTGTTTATTTCGCCGCCAACTAATACCATGCCTGTTTTTACAAAGGTCTCGCAAGCGACTCTAGCTTTCGGATCTTTGGTCAAAATAGCATCTAAAACGGCATCAGAGATTTGATCTGCAATTTTGTCTGGGTGGCCTTCAGAAACTGATTCAGAAGTAAATACGTGTGTTGTCATGCTTGTTCCTAAAATAAGTCGATTTTTGTGCTGAATTAATGAAACAGCACTTTTATATACGGTTTAATTCATATTATTTATGAATTTTATGGGCGCTAGTATAACGCGTTTTATATTATTTGCCAGTATTTACGTCTAGACGTCTAAAAGTCTATTCGTGTTTATATGGCTTCTGTTACGTGTCAAAGCACCATTTGGTTTTTATTCATTGGCAATACATCGTAAGTAGTAGATAAAAGACCATAAAAACCAGATTTAATTATTGAACAAGTAGGGTTAGTGGGTAACAATAGCGGTCCAAAAAAATTTAACCTTTATACTTAGTAGATTTGTCGTAGTGAACTCCTTATTTGCGTATTACACCCACAATAAGAAAACGCGCGAAATAGTCTGCAATATAAGTTCTCATTTTTGCTACTAAGGAGCAGTTATGCCTTCTCGTCGCCACCTCGCTAACGCGGTTCGTGCACTCAGTATGGATGCAGTACAACAAGCTAAATCAGGACATCCTGGTGCCCCTATGGGAATGGCTGATATTGCCCAAGTGCTTTGGTGTGATTATTTGTCACACAACCCCAAAAACCCGAACTGGGCAAACCGAGACCGTTTTATATTGTCAAATGGCCACGGTTCAATGCTGCTTTATTCTCTTTTACACCTAAGCGGTTACGAATTACCCATCGAAGAGCTGAAAAACTTCCGTCAATTACATTCAAAAACCCCAGGGCATCCAGAATACGGATATGCCCCGGGAGTAGAAACCACAACCGGTCCTCTTGGCCAAGGCATTACTAATGCTGTGGGCATGGCACTTGCAGAAAAAGTATTAGCTGCGCAGTTTAACCGTGAAGACTTCAATATTGTTGACCACTTTACCTATGCATTTTTAGGTGATGGCTGTTTGATGGAAGGTATTTCACATGAAGCATGCTCTTTAGCGGGCACCTTAGGTCTTAATAAGTTAATCGCTTTTTGGGATGACAACGGTATATCAATCGACGGCGAAGTTGAAGGCTGGTTTACTGATGACACCCCTAAGCGTTTTGAAGCTTACGGTTGGCATGTTATTACTGATGTTAATGGTCATGAGCCAAACGATATTTCAGCGGCAATTGCAAAAGCACAAAAAGAGACTGGCAAACCTACCCTTATTTGCTGCAAAACTACCATTGGTTTTGGTTCGCCAAACAAAGAAGGTACTGAAGGCTGTCATGGCGCACCACTTGGTGACGACGAGATTGCCTTGGTACGTGAAAATATTAGCTGGCCTTACCCTGCTTTTGAAGTGCCTAATGACGTTTATGAAGGTTGGGATGCTAAGAAAAAAGGTGAAAGTGCTGAGCAAGCATGGCAAGACAAGTTCAACCAATATCAGCAAGCCTTTCCTGAGCTAGCGGCTGAATTTGTTCGTCGTAAAAACGGTACGCTTCCTGATATTTGGAACAAGACTTGTGACAAGTATATAACTGCTTTACAACAAAATCCGCAAGCGCTTGCGACTCGTAAAGCCTCACAAAATACCTTAAATGCTTACGCGCCTGTTTTACCTGAATTACTTGGTGGTTCTGCCGACCTTGCTGGTTCAAACTTAACCATTCACAACAGCAGCAAAGGCATTAGTGCAAATGATGCCAGCGGTAATTACATTTATTATGGCGTACGTGAATTTGGTATGTCTGCGATGATGAATGGTCTAAGTCTATACGGTGGTTTTAAACCTTACGGCGCAACCTTCTTAATGTTTATGGAATACGCGCGCAACGCTGTCCGTATGGCGGCGCTAATGAAACTGCCGGCTATTTTTGTGTACACGCACGATTCAATTGGTTTGGGCGAAGACGGCCCTACCCACCAGCCTGTTGAACAGTTAGTTGCCTTGCGTTCTACGCCAAACTTAGATACGTGGCGCCCCTGTGATCAAGTCGAATCTGCTATAGCGTGGAAAGCGGCTATTGAAAGAAACACTGGCCCAACCGCTCTTGTTTTTACCCGTCAAGGATTACCACAGCAAGCACGTAATCAACAGCAATTGATAGACGTGGAGCGCGGTGCATACGTGCTTGTTGATTCAGAACAAGAGGCTGAAATCATTCTAATTGCAACTGGATCTGAAGTACAATTAGCCACTCAAGCGGCTGAAGAGTTGACAGGTCAAGGCAAGGCAGTGCGCGTAGTGTCAATGCCTTGTACCACCTTATTCGACCGTCAATCAAAGCAATACCGTGATTCGGTTCTACCTCCTACTTGCACTAAGCGCGTAGCAATTGAGGCTTTGGCGAAAGACACTTGGTATAAGTATGTTGGTCTAGATGGCGCCGTTATTGGCATGGATAGTTTTGGTGAGTCGGCACCTGCTGATGAATTGTTCAAACATTTTGGCATTACTACCCAAGCCGTTGTTGACGCCTCGCTAGCGCTTACAAAATAGGATAGGACATTGCTCAAATTAGCCATTAATGGCTTTGGAAGAATAGGGCGCAACATTGTTCGCGCCCTCTTCGAAAATGGGTACGGTGAACATATACAGGTGGTGGCAATTAACGAAATTGCTGAACCAAAAGCGATGGCTCACCTATTAAAATATGACACTGCTCACGGGCGCTTTGCATACCAAGTGCAAGTAGATGAAAATTGCCTAATGGTTGACGGGCAAAAAATTAACTTGTTACATCACGCTAATATCAGTGATATTGATTGGCGTTCCTTGGACGTAGATATTGTCCTTGAGTGTACAGGCGTTTACAGTGAAAAATCGGACGCGTTAGCACATATTGCGGTTGGTGCGAAAAAAGTACTCTTTTCTCAACCCGCAAGTCAGGACGTTGACGCCACAATCATTTACGGTGTAAACCACGAAAGTTTGCAAGCCAAAGATAGCATCGTCTCGAATGGTTCATGCACGACTAATTGCATAGTCCCGGTCATTCAAGCACTGCATGCAGCCTTTGGGGTGCAAAGCGGAACTATTACGACCATTCATGCGTCGATGCACGACCAACAAGTCATTGATGCTTATCATCCAGATTTGCGTCGCACGCGGGCCGCAAGCCAGTCCATTATTCCTGTTGATACAAAACTTGCTGCGGGCATAGAACGTATTTTGCCTGAGTTTGCAGGCAAATTTGAAGCCATTGCTGTGCGCGTACCAACGATCAATGTAACGGCAATGGATTTAAGCGTGACTTTGCGTGATGATGTAACAAAAGCGCAGGTAAACCAAACACTTAAAGAAGCGGGCCGCTTTTTCCCCGCATATATTATCGATTACACTGAAGAACCTTTAGTATCGATAGACTTTAATCACAACCCGCATTCGTGCATTGTTGATGGTACGCAAACTCGCGTTAGCCATAAAACCTTAGTCAAAACGCTTGTGTGGTGTGACAATGAGTGGGGGTTTGCAAACAGAATGTTGGACACCGCTTTGTATATGCACAAAGTAGGCTACGAGTGAACGCTCAAATAAACCTGATATGTCGGTTTATTAGTGCACCTACATGAATTAAATTTAAAAGATAAAAGGAAGACCTTATGCCAATTCGTACCATGATTGAACTAGATATAAGCCAGCAAAGAGTCCTAATTCGACAGGATTTAAACGTTCCAATCGAAGACGGCCTTATCACCTCAGATGCTCGGCTAAAAGCTTCCTTGCCAACAATAAAAACGGCGTTAGAGAAAAACGCAGCCGTTTTACTTATGTCGCACTTAGGACGCCCCACTGAAGGCACTCCTGAGTCACAGTACTCATTGCAAGCAGTCGCTGACTATTTAAGCAAAGCCTTGGGTCAAGAGGTTGCGTTAGTCAAAACGTATTTGGGGCAAGAGCTTGATGTAAAACCGGGTCAAGTAGTCTTGCTTGAGAATGTGCGTTTTAATGCAGGTGAAAAAAGCAATGACGACACGCTGGCACAACAATATGCTGCTTTGTGTGATATTTTTGTGATGGACGCCTTTGGCACAGCGCACCGTGCACAGGCAAGTACTCATGGCGTTGCCAAGTATGCAAAACAAGTATGTGCTGGGCCTTTACTTGACGGTGAATTAAAAGCACTTGGTAAAGCTTTGGACAATCCAGCAAGACCCATGGTAGCGATAGTAGGTGGTTCAAAAGTAAGTACAAAATTAACTGTGTTAGACAGTTTGTCGAGTAAAGTAGACCAGTTAATTGTTGGCGGTGGCATAGCTAACACCTTTATAGCTGCCCAAGGCCATAATGTGGGTAAGTCTTTAGTCGAACTAGACTTGATTGACCAAGCCACGGCGCTTATAAAAGCAGCGCATGATAACAACGGCGACATTCCCATTCCAAGCGATGTAGTAGTAGGGACTAAATTTTCTAAAGATGAGCCTGCTGTAATCAAGCAAGTCACTGATGTAAATGACGATGATATGATTTTTGATATTGGTCCAGAGTCGGCTAAAGCGCTTGAAGAAATTCTGAAAAATGCCGGTACTATTGTATGGAATGGTCCTGTTGGCGTATTTGAATTTGATCAGTTTGGAGAAGGTACTAAAGCAATAGCGAATGCTATAGCCCAAAGTGATGCATTTTCAATTGCGGGCGGTGGTGATACACTTGCTGCTGTCGACAAATATGGAATTGCTGATAAAGTATCATATATCTCTACTGGTGGAGGCGCTTTCTTGGAGTTTTTGGAAGGCAAAACATTGCCCGCGGTAGCGATTTTAGATAGAGACTAATCACACACTAGTTTTGAACATTTAGTTGATAAGTACCAATACCTTAATAACACAACACACTCACTATTAAATAAGTGATAAAGGAGCGAACAATGACCACTGCTGCTCAGCAAGCAATGTTGGAAAAAGTAGAAACGACTGTAGGTTTTATTGCGGCACTAGACCAAAGCGGTGGTAGTACCCCCAAAGCATTGGGCCTTTACGGCATCGATGAATCTGGATATTCGAATGACGAAGAAATGTTCGCTTGCGTGCATGCTATGCGTACACGAATAATCACAAGTCCATCATTTGATGGTGAGCGTGTACTTGGCGCAATTTTATTTGAAAACACGCTTGATCGAGACATAGAAGGGAAATCTTCAGCACGTTTCTTATGGGACAATAAAAATATCGTGCCTTTCTTGAAGGTCGACAAAGGCCTTAGTGATGAAGAAAATGGCGTGCAAGTGATGAAGCCAATTCCCGATTTGGACGCACTATTAGCAAAAGCGAACGCGCAAGACGTGTTTGGAACAAAAATGCGTTCGGTTATCAAAATGGCAAACAAAACCGGTATTGATGCTGTTGTTGCTCAGCAGTTTGAAGTGGGTAAGCAAATACTTGCCGCCGGTTTAATGCCAATCATCGAGCCTGAAGTTGATATTCACAGTCCTGAGAAAGCGGCAGCTGAAGCCTTACTTAAATCAGCTATTCTTGAGCAATTAGATGCCTTAGGCGATCAAATGGTCATGCTTAAACTGACCTTACCTGAACAAGCTGACTTTTATGCTGATTTAGTTGCGCATCCTAAAGTGTTGAAGGTAGTCGCTTTATCGGGCGGATACAACCGAGATGAGGCTAACAAACGCTTGAGTGAAAACAAAGGTATGATTGCGAGCTTCTCACGTGCTTTGACGCAAGGCTTAAGCGCTCAGCAGTCTGATGAAGATTTCAACGCTGAATTAGACAAAACAATTCAAGGAATATATGACGCATCTGCTAGCTAGTTGCGTCCTATGATTTCTTAATCACATTAAAAAGCACCCAGCAAGGGTGCTTTTTTGTATACCGACTAATTGTGCTTTTTAAAGCAAGGTCAAGTGAATATCCAAACTCTTCAAATAGCTATTTTCACGACCAATATCTGCCAACAACAAGGGAGAGAGTTCAAACCATTCTTGGGCAAACCCCAATTTTACGTCATCACCGTCAACGTCTATTGTGAATTCAGGCAAGCTTGTCTGGAGACGATTAATATTAAGTAATACCGCCAAACGCAAAATAACCAGCAGCTTGACTAACTGTCTTTCACTAATACTTGTTTCTTTGAGTATATCTTCTTTGCGTATTTTCTTTCTGTGAAAGCGCACCAAAAAGGCAATTATTTGCTGTTGGTCTTGATTGAATCCGGGCATTTCAGAATGCTGAAGGATATAGCTAGAGTGCTTTTGAATGCCTCGAGAATGTATTTGTAGGCCAACTTCATGCAACAAGGCTGCCCAGCCTAGTAGATGTCGTAAAGAGGCCTCATGCAGTTCCCATTTGTCTTTTACTTTGTCAAAGATATGCATGCCTGTACTAAGTACTTTGTGAGCATAGTTGGTGTCTATTACATAACGTGTTGCTAAGCTTTGTGCTGTTCGCACGCGTACATTTTGACTACTATGATTAGGTTGTATTTCGTAGAGCACACCTTCTCTGAGGGCAGCTTCACTAAAGACCATTTCTGTTATTTTGAGCGATTGGAAAATGCCAATAACGATACACAAGCCAGCAATGAAAACAGGCCGGCGGTCGTCGCTCAATCCTTCGTAATTTAATGCATCGCTATGACCTAGTTGTGTGGATTCAGACAATAAATCTATCAGTTCTTGATAGTTAACTGTCGCATCCAAAGCGCGACCTTTTTTGGTATTAATCACTGCGCAAACCGCTCTTGCTGTGCCCGAACTTGCCACTGTTTGCTCCCACTTAAAGCGGTTTAAGTTTATCGCAGCAAGCTCTAGCTCAACTTTGGCTGCAGTAACGGCTCTTCGCGTTGCGTCTTTGGTTATTTCACCAGAGCTGAAGAATCGCTGTTGATAACTGACGCAACCCATTTGAATGCTTTTTGTAATTTTAGGTTCTATTCCGCTACCAATAGCAAACTCTGTAGAGCCACCACCAATATCAAAAATTAAACGATCGAGATTGTTTGAAGAATTGCTACCTATGCCCACAAAAATAAGTCTGGCTTCTTCGTTTCCTGAAATGATTTCAATAGGGAAGGGAAAAACTTTGCGCGCTTGCATTAAAAATTCGTGGGCATTTTTCGCGCGTCTTAAGGTATGTGTTGCAACGATACGAACCGCTCTAGGTTCAATCCCTTGCATTGATTCTTTCATGTTTTCTAGTACAGCAACACCTCGGGCGATGGCGTCACTTGAAAGTCGATTGTCGCTGTCTAGACCTTCGGCTAAACGTACCTTTTGTTTTACCTTGCTAATTATTTGAACTGCTCCAGATACCACTCTGGCGACGACTAAATGAAAACTATTAGAGCCTAAATCGAGTGCGGCATAGAGTTCTGCCTTGGTTTGTTGACTATCGTCAAATACTTCATACAAGTCACTCAATTACAGCACCTCTTTTTTTGTCAAATATTCGTGGGTTTGCATTTGTGATCGAAGGCTTTTGCGATTGCCCCGTTTCACATATTTGTTTGTTTGCTCGGCGTCGATAACACGTGCTTTTAAGGTATCTTGAAATTGAAGCTCGACTAAATCTACGATCATTTGTTTGGCGTTTTCATCATAAACAGGACAACCTACTTCGATACGATAATCCATATTGCGAGTCATCCAGTCAGCAGAGGAAATGAATACCTTACGATCTCCGCCGTTCTCAAACACCATAATGCGCGGGTGTTCTAAGAAACGATCGACTATGCTGATAACCTCAATATTTTCGCTCATTCCTTTTATACCGGGGATTAATGAGCACATACCGCGACAAATCATTCTTATTTTGACGCCTGCCTGCGAGGCCCTATACAAATCGTCAATAAGCTCTTGGTCAACTAAGTTGTTTAATTTAATCGTAATTCGGGCATCGTTTCCTTCGGTATTGCGCTGAATCTCTTGGCGTATCAAAGATTGTATTTTACTGCGCGCATTTATAGGCGAAACTTGAAGGTGGTTAAATCGATACTTACGATAAGGATTTTGAATCATTTCGAATACTTCAATACCTTCTAAGCCAAGTTCATCGTTACAAGTGAATAAAGAGAAATCGGTATAAATACGAGCGGTTTTTTCATTGAAGTTACCCGTGCCAAAATGTGAATAATGGCGCACTTTGCCGCGTTCCTCGCGCGTGACAATACAAAGCTTACTGTGGATCTTGACCGACGGATTTCCTAGCACAACTTTTATGCCCGCATCGGTCATGCGTTTAGACCAAGCGATGTTATTCTCTTCGTCAAATCGCGCTCTTAGCTCAACCACTACCGTGACTTTTTTACCATTATCAACAGCATCCACCAATGAACTGATAATACGAGAACCTTTCGCAACACGATACATGTTCAATCTTATATGTTTCACCATTGGGTCAAACGCTGCTTGGCGGACAAATTCGGTAAAATGCAAAAAGTCATGATAGGGGTAATAGAGAAGAATATCTTGTTTGTTGATGGCTTCAAACACGGTGTCGTGGGCAGCAAACAATCTGCTGCGTATACGCGGCAAGGTAACATGCTCTAAGTAGGCTCGTCCTACATTAGGAAAGCCGATAAAATCTTTAAAATTGCGGTAATGGCCAGCCGATTGAATGGTATCTACCGACGATATTCGCAAGCGTTTACGTAAATCCGATACCATTTCATCGGGCATACCAAAATCGTGAATGATACGCACTGGCTCTGCAATAAGACGCTGCTTCATACTTTCAGACATTTTCTCTACGTAACTTTCGTCTATTTCGTCGTTAATTGAGTACTCGGCGTCGCGCGTTATTTTAAATGAGTAGGCTTCTGCGGTTTCAAATTTTACGAAGCCTCTAAAAATTTCATGGATGCACAGTTTAATCACGTCATCAAGTAAGATAATTTGCTTCTTTTTACGCGTACGCTCTGGCGGCAGCACAATAAAGCGACTCATTGCACTGGTTGGAATTTCAACTACCGCATATTTAGTATTTCGTCCAGGACGATACAAAGCGACATCCAAATAAACCGAGCTATCGTTAAGACGCTGAATAAGTTGCACCTTGTTGTCTAGCAGAATCGGTGCAACGTGCAACAGTACATGATTGCGAAAATAGTCTTGTACCCATTCAGTTTGTGCGGCGCTCAGTTGAGTGTGATGCAAAATAAAGATGTTGTAGCGTTGCAGCTCTTTGGTGATTTTACGATGAATTAAGTCAAACTTTTTCAGATAAGCCTTTTACTTTCTTCTGTATTTGCGTCAACAACTCAATCAGAGCTTGGGCTTCGTCAAGTTGTTCTTCGTTTTGGCTAATGGTAATTAGGCGCTTAACGTCGGCTACACGGACACGATAAAATTCGTCAAGATTATTACTGTAAATACCCAAAAACCGTATCCGCTCTACTAAGGGGGTGTTTACATCTTCAGCTTCTTGTAAAACGCGTTCATTAAACGCAAGCCAGCTAATTTCTTTAGGAAAATACATAGCGCTCATATTCGTGACAATTCCTTGTTTTTAATCACATTTACCAAGTCTTACTTATTCTTTAAGTCTACCATTAAATCATCGGCAATATCTTCTATTGCGTCACGTAACTTCGCCGTTTCAAAGGCTTTTGGTGTTTCGACCACAATATTTGCGGTAAAAAGCAGATTTCCCCAGTTCGGGGCACTTTCACATTTGGTGTCGAGTTCAACAATATTGACATCAAACGACGTTAAAGCGCCGGTAACATCTCTAACTATGCCTTTGCGGTCGTTTCCTGTTACCTTAATTATAGACTGTTTGGTATCAGCGACTGCATACTCGTTGGCTGGTAATAATGTGATTTGTAGGTTTGATAGAGCATGACAATCGCTTACTAGCTTGTTTTGGTTTTCTTTGGGCAATGTCACTTCGACAAAGCCCGCAAAGTGTCCAGCCAAGTGGCAAAAACTGCTGCGTAACCAATTTCCCTCTGCTTTTGCTACTGCGTTGGCGACATCATCCACTAAGCCTGATTTATCTTTACCAATGATTGAAAGTACCATGGCTTGCATATTCTTGTTTCCTTGTAGTTGATTTGTGGTCGGTAAAGTGTTCTGATAATTGCAAAATCTTATCTGGTTTACTGAAATGTAAACCCAATTCTATGTAATGAAAAGCAAAACTGACCAATTCGAAAAAAACCGCGCTCGTAAGGATTTTATTTTTCGCTCAATAGTGACCTTGTTTGGCCTGCTAGTTTTAGCTGTTTTCGCTACCTTGGTATTACATATTCTGAGCAATGCAATGCCCCTGTTAGCTTCACCAGAAGCTGAAAAAACACACAAAGCTAAGAGTCCTTTGGCGGGTAGTAATATTGGCACCCTTAACCTTGGCGGGAAAGCAATATATGTGAGTACCCAAGAGTGTTCACTAGTATTAAGTTCCTTGGTTGGCCATAAAGCAGACAGTATTAAGGATTCAGGCCTCATATCAGGTCATCAAAAAGTCGAAATCCTTAAGCAATTTGCCCCCGATTGTAGCAAGAAAATCATTGCTTTAGCTGGTGAGCAAAATCAATATGTATTGATGTTGCATGACAGGGTACTAGAAATTTACTACCTAGATACTTTGTATGCACTTACCCTGAAAAGTTCGCTTGCTTTACCTGAGCAATTTACGGCCGCTTCAATAAATACATGGCAAGTATCATTAATCCAAAATACTTTGTTTATACAACGCAATGTTAACAAGGAGTTTGCAGCAAATTCAGCGCACAAGGCAGTAGCGAGTGCGTTTTTAGAACCATCAATACTTACCCTAACACATCATTTGTCGAGTTTGGATGCCCCGATAGTGCGAGAATATAAAAATGCGCTACATGTACTCGCATTGACAAAATTTTCGCAAGTGCTAGTCGCTACGCACACCGAACTTTTGATGTACAACAGGGATATGGATATTATTCAGCGCTTTTCATTGGCTGATGACGACATAAATAAGGATTTTATTGCTGCTTTTAATGATCAGCCTTCGGCTGACGTGACAATTAGTGCTTTGAGTCAATCACCTTCTTTTCTAGATATATTTGTTCGTATTAGCATGCACCAGAAAAACAAAGAGGGTGAGTACAGTAGCGCCAAAGTGTCTGAAACCGCAAACAACAAAGTAATACTTAAAAAATTCACGCTTGTTAATCAATCAGGCCAGTTTTTACTGCGAGAAACATTGTCGTTGCCTATGGCTCCAGAATTTGGCCAAGCAAAGCTGCTTACTGCCTTTGATTTACGACATAATGCAGGACTTTTTGTGGATGAATTGGGCGCATTTGTGCTGATGAACGTGGTAACGGGGGATATCAAATATAGTGCTGATTTGTCTGGCCCTATTCAAAACATTCACTATGCTCAAGGCCATCTTTTGCTGACTTACCAAGATGGATTTGCACGCTACCTTATAAATGATCTACAGGGCATGACGAGCATGCAAATTTTATTTGGCAAAAACGATTATGCTGGCTATGCAGACGAAGCTTATATTTGGCAAACCTCCGTTTCCAGTGCAACTCAATCACCTAAATACAGCGTAGTACCCTTAATAATGGGAAGTTTGAAGGCGTCGATATTAGCATTAGTCGTGGCCTTGCCTTTGGCACTTGGCGCGGCCATTTATACTGCTTATTTTGCTAGTCCTAAACTGAGAAACTTGATCAAGCCGAGTATTGAGATGCTTGAGGCTATCCCATCAGTTGTGATTGGTTTTATCGCCGCAATATGGCTGGCACCCTTTGCTGAACAATATCTGCTTTCGATAGTCACCGTGATCATTCTACTGCCTTTTGTCATTTTAAGCATCGCGGCACTTCACGGGTATTTACAAACAAAGTCGGTATTTCATCTGTTGCGTGGTTGGCAACTTCCAATTAATGCTCTTTTGTTATTATTAGCAGTCTTTCTCATTTTTTCACTCAGCTTATTCATCACTGATTGGTCTATTGATAACGCTCATTTCTCTATCGTCGATTCAGCATCCCAAATTAGTTTATCAAAGACCGCCATAGTCGTGTCATTGGCGCTAGGTGTCGCTATATCACCTACTATTTATACGCTGATTGACGATGCTTTGTTTGAGGTGCCAGAGGGGGTCAAACAAGCGTCGTTTGCATTGGGAGCAACACAGACACAAACCTTATTAAAGGTTGTCTTAGTAGTGGCTTTACCTAGTATTATATCGGCGGTTATGTTGGGTTTTGGCAGGGCATTTGGGGAGACCATGATAGTCCTTATGGTGACGGGCAATACACCCATAGCGAATTGGGATTTACTATCTGGTTTGCGGACTTTAACGTCGAATCTTGCGATAGAACTACAAGAAGCCCAAGTTGATAGCACGATTTATCATATTTTGTTCTTCACCGCGGCCATCCTTTTTGTTTTTACCTTTGTGGTCAATACCATTGCGGCCGTACTAAAACGAAGGATGCATAGAGATGCAGAATAAAATACGGTTTTTTCCGTCTTGGTCACAACAAGATGACTATTTCGCGCGTTTCTCGCAATCTTTGTTGGAAGTACTAGTGGTGCTAGCTTGCGCCATTATATTACTAGCTTTGATTGGCATATTTACCTTTGTTGGTGTACAAGGCGGCCGTTATTTTCTACCTATGTCTACTTACGAGGTGCGCACACACTTTACGCAAGCAGACGAGTCTGAGCCCAGTAGAGGTGCGTTGACCAATGAAGTTAAAACCGAATACCTACTTAGCCACTTGTCGATAGATGAGCTAACAGATAGCTTACAACAAAAATTAGATAGTCAATATCTTGCGCGGGATCAGGTAAAACCAAAAGCCCTAGTGACGCCTGCAGATAACCTTTATTTATTGACGACGCAGTCTGGACAACGTTATGTTGGCGAATTTGTAAGCCTACTAGATGGTGAGCATACTACCGAAAATCTAAACGAATTAAGCGCGCTAAAGTCTACCGTAGAACGCCTGCAGCAAAATTTACAAGAAATACAAATTCTGCACCTAGCGCCGTTACATAAAGAGATTAATGACTTAAATAACAAGGAAGTAGCAAAAGAAACCCCATTGTATGAGCGTAAAATAGATGACTTTACGCGATGGCAAACATATGCCAGTGACATAATAATGCAAATAGATAAACACAAAATCAATTTTCGACAAGATTCAGGGGAAGTCATTGTAATTGGGATAAATGATCTACGTGATATTTACCAGCCCAATAAGCTTACGTGGTGGCAATCAATTGGCTATAGCCTAAACCAAGTTTATGTCTTTTTGACAGATTCCCCGAAAAATGCGGGCACCAGTGGGGGAGTTTTCCCAGCCATCTTTGGTACCTTATTAATGGTCTTGATAATGGCGCTGTTAGTTACGCCTTTTGGGGCTATTTCGGCTATTTATTTACACGAATATGCACCCGACAACAAAGTGACCGCGAGTATTCGAATATGCGTGAGTAATATGGCAGCCGTGCCGTCAGTGGTGTACGGTGTTTTTGGACTCGGTTTTTTTGTCTATGCATTAGGCGGCTCAATCGATAGCTTATTTTATGCTGATAAACTGCCCTCGCCAACCTTTGGCTCGCCTGGTTTGCTTTGGGCATCACTGACCATGGGAATTTTGACCTTGCCAGTAGTAATAGTGGCGACTGAGGAAGGTTTAAGGCGCGTGCCTAATAATTTACGTACTGGTGCGCTGGCCTTAGGCGCGACAAAGTATGAAACGATAGTGAAAGTAGTATTGCCAATGGCAAGTCCAGGGATTTTAACGGGTGTTATTTTAGCCGTAGCACGAGCAGCTGGTGAAGTAGCTCCTCTTATTTTGGTAGGCGCAGTAAAGTTTGCGCCAACCTTACCAATTGATAATGAGTTTCCCTATGTTCATTTAGAACGTCAATTTATGCATTTGGGTGTATTTGTATATGATGGGGCGTTTCACAATCAAACAGAATCGCAAACTGCATCATTAATGTTTGCTACTTGTATGCTTTTACTTATCATTGTACTTTTACTCAATTTATCAGCAATTGTGTTACGTAATAAACTGCGCAACAAATATGAGCGATTATAGCGAAGATGTTTAAACTATTTGAACGAGAAGTCATTTCGGTAGATGAGTTTTCGAAAGAACAGACGAGTATTGATGTGCGCAATTTGTCGGTGTCGCTTAATTCAAAAAAGGTCATCAATAATATTAATATTCGCATCCCTAAAAATAAAATCACGGCATTAATTGGTCAAAGTGGTTGCGGCAAAACGACCTTGTTAAACAGCTTTAACCGCATGAATGAATTTGTACGCAAGCATGAAGTTAGCGGTGAAGTTTGGATAGACGGCAGAAATGTTTACGATAAACGCGAAGTGGTTTCAAAATTACGTACCCAAATAGGTATGGTATTTCAACGCCCCAATCCTTTCCCTATGAGTATTTACGATAATGTCAGCTTTGGTTTACGCATTCAAGGTGAAAAACGTCGTCGTGTTTTGGATGATAGTGTAGAAAAAGCGCTCACAAGGGCTGCTCTTTGGGATGAAGTTCGAGATAGACTGTTTGAGTCTGCGCTCACTTTGTCAGGTGGGCAACAGCAACGCTTGATGATTGCCCGTGCATTAGCGCTAGAACCTAAAATACTCCTCTTAGATGAACCGACATCAGCTCTAGACCCTTTGACAACCTTGTATATAGAAGAGTTGATGGTGTCACTTAAAAAGCAATGCACCGTGGTTATTGTTACTCATAACATGCAACAAGCAGCCCGGGTATCTGATTATGCCGCCTTTATTCATAGAGGAGAGCTAATTGAATATTCAGACAGTGATTCACTCTTTACTATGCCAAATAAACAACAAACAGAAGACTACATAACGGGTCGTTATGGATAAAATAAGGCGTCAAATTCAATTAAATACCCATATCTCAGCGAAATTTAATCAGGAGCTTGAGAATTTGAAGCATTCTGTGTTGACCATGGGCGGAGTAATTGAGCAACAATTGGTAAATACTTTAGTTGCATTGAAGGAAAATGCGCCCAGCTTAGCCGAACGCGTGGCGCTGAACGATAGTCGTGTCGATTCTATGGAATCTCAGGTAGAGCAAGAGTGCATGCGCATCATTGCTAAACGTAATCCAACCGCGGGGGATTTACGCCTAATCATGACAGTTTCTAAAACTGCCACCGACATTGAGCGTATTGGCGACGAAATTGCCAGAGTAGCCAAGCTTGTGACCAAGAACCGTTTACCAAATTCTGACATCGTACTTTCTGGAATGATGGATATAGGCAATCGAAATGTGGCAATGATGCGCGCAACCTTTGATGCCTTTGCGCGTCAGGATGACAAAGCGGCAGTCTTGGCATATCAGCAAGATACTCAAATTGACCGAGTGTATAAAAAAGTACTCGAGCAAACTGCAACTGAAATACAGTCTTCTGAGCAAGACTTCGCCGTATGGATGGATGTTCTTTGGGCTATTCGCTCATTTGAACGCATAGGAGATCGTTGTAAAAATATTTGCGAATACGTCATTTATTTAACCTATGGTCGTGATTTAAACAGCGCAAGCATGAAAAAGACGGTGAAGAAACTGTTGAAATGAAACAACTTTAGTAGAGTTTACAAGCAATTCTTTTTTTGAGGTTGCGCTTTGCCTTCATTGCCTTTATATTCTCGTCATCTTTTAAGCTAAGATTTATTTGCTCACATGGATATAATACAAGAATACGGATTCGTACTGGTTTTAATTGCGGCCTGCGTTGGTTTTATAATGGCGTGGGGTATTGGTGCGAACGACGTCGCTAATGCGATGGGTACGTCGGTAGGGTCAAAAGCGATTACCCTCAAACAAGCGATACTTATTGCCATGGTATTTGAATTTGCTGGGGCCTATTTGGCCGGTGGTGAAGTCACATCAACCATCCGCAAAGGCATCATCGATTCTGATTACTTCACTGATATTCCCGAATACCTTGTAATTGGTATGATATCTTCGCTATTTGCGGCCGGTTTGTGGCTCGTTATTGCGTCTTACAAAGGGTGGCCAGTCTCCACTACTCACTCAATTATTGGGGCAATCGTTGGTTTTACTGCTGTTGGTGTTAGTGCTGATGCAGTAGCGTGGGGCAAGGTAGGGGGCATCGTAGGTAGTTGGGTAATAACGCCCGCTATATCAGGTATTATCGCCGCGCTTATTTTCCTCAGTGCCAAAAAACTCATACTCGACCGTGAACACCCACTTGTTTCTGCCGTCAGATATATTCCCATATATATGGGCTTAGCCGGTTTCATCATGGCGCTTGTGACAATCAAGAAAGGTTTGAAGCATGTAGGTTTAGGCCTGCCCCAGATGGAAGGAATCATGTTGGCAATTGGAATTGGTGTTGTAACTGCGCTCATAGGTGTTTACTTCGTACGAAAACTCAGTGCAAAAGTACTTAATGCAAATTCGAACGCCGCGCCACTTAGCTTTGACGAACAAAACGTAAACGTTGAGAAAGTATTTGCAGTCTTAATGATACTTACGGCGTGTTGTATGGCTTTTGCCCATGGTTCAAACGATGTGGCCAATGCAATCGGGCCTTTGGCGGCGGTTGTAAGCGTGGTATCTAATGAAGGTATGATTGTAGATAAATCACCTTTGGCATGGTGGATACTTCCTCTTGGTGGCTTTGGTATCGTAGCGGGGCTCGCATTGTTTGGTCATCGTGTTATGAAAACGATTGGGCAAGGTATTACGCATTTAACGCCAAGCAGAGGTTTTGCCGCTGAATTAGCGGCTGCGACAACGGTGCTTATCGCATCTGGAACCGGCTTGCCAATCTCGACGACGCAAACCCTAGTAGGCGCCGTACTCGGTATAGGCTTAGCGCAAGGCGTATCTGCTCTGAATGGCAAAACGATTAAGACAATTGTAGCGTCATGGGTAATTACATTACCTGTAGGTGCCTTTTTCTCGATTATCTTTTTCTACTTGCTTAAAGCTATTTTCTCGATGTAATAAGCAGTGGTTAGATGTAATAGCTCGTGTTAATCTTTAGGCATTAAAAACAAACGATTAGCGTACAAAATATTGCGTCTACCCAACCTTAAACACTTACATTATCTTGTTGTGCTGCATAAAGAGCAGCACTTCGCTCGCGCGGCTGAAAAATGCAACGTCAGCCAATCAACTTTAAGCGCAGCGATTCAAAACCTAGAAGATTCCCTTGGGCAACAATTGCTTGAGCGTGAACACAAAGCCTTTGTATTTACCCATTTTGGTGAAGCCTTAGTTGAAAAAAGTAAAATTCTGTTGAGTCAAACTCAGGACTGGGTGTCTTTTGCCCAATCTTCGGGTGATTGGCAATCAGGTAATATTAAAATTGGTATAATTCCCACCATCGCGCCTTTTTTGTTTGAGCCGCTGATCACAGCACTGCATAGTAGTTTGCCAAAACTTTCCCTTGAGTTACTCGAGGATACGACCGATAACCTCACTGCAAAGTTAATGGAAGGCGAAGTGGACTTATTGGTGCTAGCGTTACCAACAAAAACACCCGGTTGTAAACAATTATTGTTAGGGCAAGATCCCTTTCATTTAATCGCGCACAAAGAAAAAGCAAAAACATTGCCCAAAAATGTACAAATTGAAGAGCTGCCTGAAAATAGCATATTTTTGTTGCAACGAGAGCACTGTCTAACGGAACATGCCGTTAGTGCTTGTGGTTTAGCCCACAAGGCACAAGTAAGTTCGCTTACCGCAAGTAGTTTGTATACCCTTGTTTCATTGGTCAATAGCCAAATGGGTTATACTTTTTTGCCCGCGATGGCTCTTAGTCACGGAATACTTAACGGAACCAATGTTAAGGCTCTTGCACCAAGTAATGATGCATTTAGAGAAATTGGTTTGGTATGGAGAAATGGTACAACACGCGTACAGTTGTTTAGGAAAATCGCGACTTTACTTGCGCCACTCATGCCGGTTCCTACAGATCTAAAGTAGTCCTAAAGATTTGTGCTTTGACACTAGGTTGGCAACGACAAATTAACCAAAGAGGCAAGTAGTGACAAGTTTTGATAAGCAACTTTTCTCAAGAATATTTCAAAATTCAAGCACTATGTTGATTGCGACTTCTCGACGTCCAGGCGGAGCTATTCAGAGTGCTTCGCCAAACCTTGCAAATATTCTTGGATACTTCCCCGAAGAGTTAGAAGACAAAGGGATGCTCTTTGACGACTTAATACATGATGAAGATATAGCCAATTATTTACTTGAAAGCCAACAAGGTACTCTTGAGAATGACTGTGATGAAATTGTACATTCAGAATATAGGCTTAAACATGCGTCAGGAGATTTTATTTGGGTAAAGGACCATGTACAACTAATACGAGACACCAAAGCTGAAGATGAGCAGAGGATTGTTCAAGTTGTCCATTTATTGACTGATATAAGCGCGCAAGTCAACATTCGTGACAATATAGAGCAAGATAAACAAAAACTTGTTTCGGTGCTGCATGATGCTGGCTTTGGCATGTGGGAGTGGAACACCGAGCTAGATAGTGTTGAATGCGATGACAACTGGAGTTATTTGCTTGGTTTTACAGAGGCATTGAATAGACTCAAGATAACAAGACTTTTGGCGCTTATTCATCCTGACGACGTAGTTGCATTCAAAAACCTACTAAATGATTTAAAAGCCGCGCGAACACACGAGGCGCATATTTTAGTCAGAGTCAGGCACCTCTCTGGCAAATGGCGCTATCATTCTTGCCATGCAAATCTTAGCTTCGAGAGCGAAGGTGGCGAGCGTCAAGCAATTATTTTTGTTTCGCACAATGATATTACTTCACAAAAAGAAAATGAATTAGCAGCTATAGCGGCGCTTTCAACACGTAACCAGTTTTTTGCGCGTGTCTCGCATGAAATAAGAACGCCTTTGCATGGCATATTAGGTATGTTGGGGCTAGTAAAACAAGATATTCAATCTCAAGCAGCAAAAAATAAAATTGATAAAATTACGAGTAACTCAGAGCATTTGCTCTATTTACTTAATGATATTTTAGACTTAGCTAAGTTAAACGAAGCAAAACTAAAAGTGTCCTTAGAACAGATCTCGATCACCGAGATTATTAATCAGGTCAAACGACTTTTCGGTTTTAAAGCCGACGAAAAACACATTGCACTTAAAACGACCTTGCCGTCGTTGCAAACAGACATGATCATAAGTGATAAAGTTAGGCTAACTCAGATATTGTCAAACTTAGTGTCAAACGCGATTAAGTACACCCATAGAGGGGAAGTACATATATACACTAGGGTCGAAGAAAGCAAGCTTATCCTTTGCATACAAGATAGCGGTATTGGAATCAAAGATACGAGCAGCGTATTTGATGCCTATACACAAGAAGATGCCGGTTTTGCTCAAGGTGCTTCAAGTAAAGGGCTTGGTTTAGAAATTGTGAAAAAACTATGTGACCTTTTGGGCATAGAAATTCGCTTAACGTCAACTACCTCTGGCACTCTATTTGAGCTGGTATTAAGCGCGCCAATGCCAAACACGCTAGTGACTGTGTCGCGTGCACAGCATAGCCCTGAAGATGCACATCGGTTTGACGGTTTACACGTACTTGTTGTTGATGACAGTGATATTAATCGCGAAATCGTTTCTGAGATGCTTAGCAACGAGGGGGCAATATGTGCCCAAGCTAATGATGGCTACGAAGCGGTCAAAATGATCAACGCAAATCCAGTTTACAGGGTAGTTTTGATGGATAAGCATATGCCTAATATGGATGGTATCGATGCGACCCGAGAAATACGTGAAAACACAAGCATTGAGCAGCCTATCATTATTGCGTTGACCGCAGATGCTTTTGATATAGACAACGAAGAATGGTTTGAAAAAGGAATTGATGAGTTAATTACCAAACCATTTGACGTCGACATGCTAACTAAAACTATTCGCCGTTGCTTAAGGAAATAGAATGTTAATTTCATCCGAACTACTCAATATTCAAGAAGGTGTAACTTGGCAGCAAGAGTTTGGTTTAAACTCTGTGTCCTTGCAAGCTATTGTTGAGTCTGCGACAACGCCCTTGCTCGAACTTTTAAATGCGCATAGTGCCTATTTCACCTTATTTGAAGATAGAGACGCTCAAGATATATTCGTGGGGCGTAAACCCGCACTTAAAGATGAATTTCACAAACTGCGAGATTCACTTCTTCATAAAGTTAATGTCAGCTTGGTGAGTAAAAACGACAAAAATAAAGTGATGGAGAAAATAGTTGATTGCGATACTCACAAAGGCACCAACACTTGTTTGGTCTTTTCGATTAACGCTCAAGATAAGGGCATAAAAGGCTTTGCTTGTTTACTTGGAAACCATATTGCAGATGATACACAGAAACATAAGGCAGCCCTTTCTTTGTTCTCACAAGCTTTACATGGGGCACTTGAAAGCCAAAAGTATAAGCGTTTAAACAAGGATAGAGATGAATTTTATCAACTTGTCGCTAACACCAATGTGCACCCCATTTTTGCCAAAGACAGGGAGTCTAAACTGGTATTTGCAAATCAAGCCTTTGTTAATTTATACCCACCCGAGAAACGTGACAAAATTATTGGCTACACAACGGTAGAAGACTATGATGAAGAGCAGCGTAAAGCATTTTTAGCCGACGATGTTGACGCCTTTGCAATGGGGCAAAAAGTAGTACTCGAAAGCATTGACTTTCCAAATGGGGAGCAACGCACGCTCGAAACAACCAAACGTTATTTCAAAACGAGCGCGGGGAAAGAATTTATTTTAGGCGTATCTTACGATTTAACAAAAGAGTATGTATTAATTGACCGCTTGAAACGGAAAAATAACGACTTGGACCAAGTTGCTAATATGCTTGCAACTGAGGTTAGAGCGCCGGCGAACGCGATGGTGAAATTAATCACGTGGATTGAGCAAGATTTAGCCCATATTGAAGACGTAGAAGTCAAAGAAAATTTGAGCGAAATTCGCCAGCGCGCATTTCGACTTAGTAAATTACTCAGTGCGATTTATCAATACTGCTTTGCCGGCCGAGATAAACACATTTCCACAAGTGTATCACTTACTAAAGTCGTGGCTGATGCCTTAGCAAAAATAAAAACAGAGCGTAAAATCGCGACTAATATAGACGATGTTTCATTAAACATCGCCCGTGCGCCCTTGTGTGAAGTTATCGCTGTCTTACTCAACAATGCAGTAGAGCATCATCATGGCGATAGCGTCAATATAGAGGTAGTGTGTAAGGAAGACAATAGGCACTATTATATTGAGGTTATTGATGATGGTCCGGGTATTGAATCTAGTGGGTTTGAAAGTGTGTTTAGATTATTTGAGTCAAGTAAAGACCAAGATGAAACAGTCACCGGCGTTGGCTTGGCTTTGGCACAAAAAATAGTAGAGGGATATGACGGCACAATTAGCTTTGAGCAAGATTATAAAAATGGCACCAAAGCAAAGATAAAATGGCCTAAGCAAGCAATATAAATACATTTAGCATGGCAAAATAAAGTTAAAAAATTGTCTTTGATGCCAGTCAACAAGCGTAATGATTAGTTGTGTATCTACATGCAATAGTTGATAAAACCTAGTATGCTTAGTCAGTTAACACTAACGATGAAAAATTTAAGTATATAGCGCGGGCGTAGACATCGATTGACTTTTTTTCAATCGCGTTGTCAGAGAATGCATGCTAGTGCAAAAAAATATAGGAACACATATGCAACAAGTTGTCTTAAGCGGTTCTGGTCTATGGACGCCAAAACACAGTATCACCAATGAAGAATTAATTGATTCGTATAACCAGTATGCTGACCATTACAATAAGCTCAATAAGGACTTGATTGAAGCCGGAGACTTAAGTGCAAAACCCCATTCAAGTGCAGAATTTGTTGAAAAAGCATCTGGAATAAAAAGTCGCTTCATCTATGAGAAAGAAGGGGTGCTTGATGTCAACAGAATGCGTCCTTTATTGCCCCAACGCAACGATGACGAGCTTTCTCAGCAAGCGGAAATGGCTGTAGAGGCAGCAAAAAAAGCCTTGGCCTCGGCCAATAAACAAGCATCTGATATTGATGCGGTAATCGTGTCATGTGCTTATACACAACGTGCCTATCCCGCTATTGCTATAGAGGTGCAAGAAGCATTGGGCATAAAAGGTTTTGGCTTTGATATGTTAGTTGCGTGTTCAGCAGCCACCTTTGGCATGCACCGCGCTTATGAAATGGTTGCGGCGGGCACTGCTCGTGCGGTATTGGTTATCAATCCTGAGTTAGTTTCTCCGCAAATCAATTATACCGATCGTGACAGTCATTTTATCTTCGGTGATGTTGCTACCGCAACCGTACTTGAAAGGGCTGAAACCGTCACAAGCGACCATGCTTACACAATCCTAAGTACCAAAGCGTTTACCCAATTTTCAAATAATATCCGCTCTAATTTTGGCTATACCACTCACGCGACAGATGCCGACCCTTATGGTCCTGATAAGCTTTTTCATCAGGAAGGACGAAAAGTGTTTAAAGAGGTGTGTCCTTTGGCGGCGCAACATATTACCGAGCACCTAGCTGCTCATCAGCTATTACCTGCTGACCTGCGCCGTTGGTGGTTGCATCAAGCCAATATCAATATGAATACACTTATCAGTAAGCGTTTATTGGGCCGCGAAGCGTCGGCTGATGAAGCGCCCGTTGTGCTTGATGTTTACGCCAATACTGCTTCTGCAGGGTCGGTTATTGCATTTAATTTGCACAATCAAGATCTGAAAGCCGGCGACTACGGTATTTTGTGTTCATTTGGCGCGGGTTACTCAATTGGTAGCTTGCTTGTTCAAAAAAGGTAAGTCACTTGTTATTTGATATTGGTTACGGCTTAACTGCGCTTGGCTATTTAGGCCTTGTTTTTCTGATGTTAGTAGTGAGAAAAAAGGGCCTTGCGAAGGTCTTATTGATTACCGCTACGTTGTTTACTTTTGGCTGGTCTATAAGCCAAATTACGGTATTTGGTCTAATCACTCATATCAATCAATTTGCGGTACTTGATAGTATTAGACTATGGATTTGGACGCTTTTTTTAGCAGCCTGTTTGCAAAATCAGTTTTCTTCATTCTGGCAACTCATTTCACGACCCGTCACTCTAGCTTTGTTGGTGCTTCCCTCTGCGGCAATCGGTATCACATCGGTTTATGTGATGGGCTCCAATTTACAGCACTTGGTGTTAACACTGTGTACCATTCAAATGCTGGTTATTCTGGAACAGGTATATCGCCAATCGGGATCTAAAAAATGGGAATATAAGCCCCTCATTATCTACTTGGCTGCGCTGACGACCTTTGATTTTTTTACCTATGCAAATGCCGCAATGGTCGCGCAATTAAATTACAGCTTCTTTGCTGCCCGAGGCTATATTTATTTAGCCATGCTGCCATTTTTAGTGCTCGCGATAAGACGCATTCAGCATTGGGGAATTGATATTTTTGTTTCCCGTGAAGTGGTTATGCACAGTACCTTGTTAATGCTCTCTGGTGCATATCTTCTGATCATGGCTTTGCTTGGCTATGTTGTGCAATATTTTGGTGGCGATTGGGGCGCACCGGTTCAAATCGTACTGTTTTTGATTGCACTTGTATTGTTATTGAGTTTGTTTTTATCCCACGAATTTAGAACTAAATTAAAAGTCTTTATCACTAAAAACTTTTATGCAAACCAATTTGACTATAGGGTTGAATGGGTTGCGTTAACGAAAATATTATCTAAAGATGATAAATCCTTATCTGAAATTTATAAAACCGCCTTAAGTGGTTGGACACAAGGCATGAAATACGACCAAGGCGTATTGGTCAAAGTAACCAATAATCAAGTCAATATTGCTGCAATTGCCGGTCAAAGTACATTAGCCCTTTATGAAAAGGCCGAAAGGTCGATAACTGATATTAAGGCTTTCTTAGAAAAGAAAAGCTGGATAATCGACATCGATGAGATGCGAGTTAAACCCGAGCTATATGGCGAATTATCTAACCGGAATGACATTATGAAATCGATGCCGTTTCAGATGGTTATACCGATTTTTCAAGAGCAGGGCTTATGGGGAATGGTTTTTTTGAATGCGCAAACTGCGGAACGAAGAAGCTTGAATTGGGAGCTTAGGGATTATTTGCAAGCGGTGACTGAGCAAACAGCGAATTTCATCTTTCAGGCAGAAAGCTCTCAAAAGTTGGCTGAAAATGCGCAGTTTGCTGCATTTAGTCGAATGTCTGCGTTTGTAGTGCATGATTTGAAAAACGTGTTGGCACAAATTAATTTGTTGTTAACTAATTCAAAGCAGCATCGAGATAACCCTGAGTTTATTGATGATACCTTTGAAACGCTTGGTCATGCAAAAGCACGCATGGATAATATGCTTAAACAGTTAATGGAAAAAAACATAGATAATTCGTCAAATGTGACTAAGGTCGACATGACCGAATTAATACAAGAAGTCATTGAATCAAAGTGTGCTGTGTTATTGCCACTGCCGGTGTTCAATGAAAAAGAGTCTGTGTTTTTGGATGTCAACGCGAATAAGTTTGCTAACGTGCTATATCATTTGATCAGCAATGCACAACAAGCAACCCCCGATGACGGCTGTGTTGAACTTAGTTTGAGTCAGACTGAAGACGCAGCACTTATCGAAATTAGAGACACAGGCACAGGTATGAGTCTTGAATTTATAAACGAACAGTTATTTACACCATTCGTGACTACAAAAGGAAATGCAGGCATGGGTGTTGGTGCATATGATGCAAAAACTTATTTAGAAAGCATAGGTGGTAGTATTGCCGTGAAAAGCCAAGAAGGCGTGGGTACTACATTTATGCTGACATTACCGAGAATACAGGATTAGATAAAATTATGAGCAAAGGTAAAGTACTCGTTGTCGATGATGACTTAGGCATTCAAAAACAGCTGAAATGGGCTTTGACCGATTTTGAAGTGGTGTTTGCAGGTGATCGCCAGTCGGCTATAGCGCAATTGCGTCGATTCGAGCCTAGTGTTGTGACTTTAGATTTAGGCCTGCCACCTGACCCTACTAATGCATCAGAAGGCTTGCTCGCATTACAAGAAATTCTGTCACTTGCTCCTCATACCAAGGTTATTGTGGTCACAGGAAATAATGAAAAAGAACATGCACTTGAGGCTATTAACTTAGGCGCTTATGACTTTTATCAAAAACCAATTGATAGTGAAATCATCAATTTATTGATTCAACGTGCGCTTAATTTAGCAAATCTTGAATTTGAAAATAGAAAACTCAGCAAGTCTCGCGTAAGCATGGGCTCTATAGTTGGAAATAGTGATGCTATTTTAGCCGCTAGTCGCAAAGCCGAGAAAATTGCACAAACGGATATCTCGACCCTTTTGCTGGGTGAAAGTGGAACGGGTAAAGAAGTATTTGCGCGCAGTATTCATGATCATAGCCACCGCAAAGACAATAATTTTGTTGCGATTAACTGTGCATCTATCCCTGAAAACCTGCTTGAGAGTGAACTCTTTGGATATGAGAAAGGGGCATTTACAGGGGCGAATAAAACCACCATTGGTAAAATTGAAACAGCTCAAGGTGGAACTCTGTTTTTAGATGAAATTGGTGATATGCCCATTGGTCTACAAGCTAAAATGTTGCGCTTTTTGCAAGAACGCATGATTGAGCGAGTAGGTGGACGTTCTGAGATCCCCGTTGACGTGCGTGTTATTTGTGCAACTCACAGAAACCTCACAGAAATGGCCATTGAAAAAACCTTCAGAGAAGATTTATTCTATCGCATAAGTGAAATTTCTATCTTG
The DNA here is from genome assembly GCF_055808975.1 of Glaciecola sp. G7-5. Lineage (NCBI taxonomy): Bacteria > Pseudomonadati > Pseudomonadota > Gammaproteobacteria > Alteromonadales > Alteromonadaceae > Glaciecola > Glaciecola sp. G7-5. The sequence continues at coordinate 4,644,765 of NZ_CM147892.1, read as the reverse complement.
TTACCGCCGCTGCGTGAACGAGGTGATGATGTAATCTTATTGGGCAAAACATTTTTAAATATCTATGTTGATGAATACAAATCTAAAGTAAAAGGTTTTAGTCAATTAGCGACAAATGCCATGTTAAATCACAAGTGGCCGGGTAATATCCGTGAATTACAAAATAAGCTGAAGTCTGCCGTGGTACTTGCAGAAGGCAGTTATATTGAGGCTGATGATTTGTCACTTTTTAATACTGATGAGCCGCAAGAGGAAGTGATTTTCAATTTACGTGAAGTTCGTGAAAACGCAGAAAGCAAAGCTATTCGTAAAGCGTATTATCAAGCTGAGCAGAACATGTCTAAGACCGCAGAGTTATTAGGCGTTACGCGCCCAACCCTGTATTCGCTTATAGACAAGTATCATTTAGATGACCTGAAGTCGAGTAGTTAGTTGCCGTTGTTAGCTAAGTGCAATATCATAGGAATGATTTTTAACAATAATTGAAGGATAAACAATGACACATCCAGCAGAAGCAGCAACTATGGAAGGCAAACCAGTCCCATCGGCAACGTGGCCTACGCGTGTTGGTGATGAGTGGAAAACCCTAAGCAGTGACGAATTATTTGCAAATAAAAAAGTAGTTGTTTTTTCGTTGCCCGGTGCATTTACTCCAACATGTTCTTCTACACATTTACCTCGCTATAATCAGTTAGCAGGACTGTTTAAAAAACATGGTGTAGACGAAATATTGTGCGTGTCTGTAAACGACACTTTTGTTATGAATGCATGGTTGGCAGACCAAGAAGCAAGCAATATAACCGTTGTACCTGATGGCAATGGTACCTTCACTGAAGGAATGGGTATGCTTGTTGATAAACAAGATATTGGTTTTGGTAAGCGCAGCTGGCGCTATTCAATGCTTGTCAATAACGGCATAGTTGAAAAAATGTTTATTGAGCCAAATAAACCAGGCGACCCCTTTGAGGTGTCTGATGCCGATACCATGCTTGAGTACTTAGCCCCTGGTGAAGGTGCGCCGCAGGAAGTGTTATTATTTACTAAACCTGGCTGTCCATTTTGTGTGAAAGCAAAAGCATTGTTAGCCGACAAAGGCTATGAGTATGAAGAAATTGTTTTAGGTAAAAATGCAAATTTGGCATCACTTAAAGCTGTGAGTGGTCGTGACACCGTGCCTCAAGTCTTCATTGGTGGCAAACATATCGGTAGCAGTGAAGAGTTAGCAGCCTATTTGGCCTAAGTCATATTGACCCGATTGTTGTTTTGCTAAATCGTTCAACGACTACTTAGCAGAGCAATAAATGTTATAGTATCGCAAAGTTCAAAAAGAGTCTTTTTAGGCTCTTTTTTCCGTTTTATATTTATGAGTTTAAGGTAACCTGACATGTTGACGTTGTCGAAAATACGTTTCCCCTCGATCAAATTGAGCCTGATTAAAGGCCTTGCTTTAATCTGGTTAAGTGTTGGGCTACAAAGTATGAGTTTTGCCCAAAGCAATAGCGATGCCGTCTTGCAGATGCAGACGCTGTTTGCGAAAGCGCAAGGCTTGTCGACGATATATGAAGCTGAACTTGGAGAAGCCACACAGTGTGAAGCATCCCTTACCAATGGCATAAAGGCGTGTTTTGCTAGCTTAAGAAATGATGGCAACGCGCCCTATATCTTACTCCCTAGAATATCGCCAGCCATGCCAGCAGCTAAAGGGGTTGTTGTGCTTTTTCATGGCTTAAGTGATTCACCTTACTTTGTTCAGTCGCTGGCTGAACATCTTAGAATTAAAGGCTTTGTGGTGATAGCGCCACTTACGCCAGGGCATGGCAAATTATCCGCCGATGCTGATATGCAGGACGAAAACTTGAAAAGCCGCTGGTATGGGCATATCGATTCTGTAATGGGCTTGGCACAAAACATGGCACAAAGCATTAATGACGGCCCAGACCTACCAGTAATCGTTGGCGGGTTTTCTACGGGAGGCGCGTTTGCAAGCTATTACACTATCAATAACCCTGAAAAAGTTAGTGCCTTGTTGTTATTTTCAGGTGCTTTAGAGCTTTCTGGCGCTGCTGAGTCTTTGTCTAATATTTGGGGCATGAAGTCCTTAGCGAAATGGCTTGATGGCGACTACGAAACTCAAGGCGCGCATCCATACAAATATCCATCTGTGGCGACCTATTCGGCGCTAGTGCTTATGGATGTTATTCACGATATAAGAGATTTATTGGAAATAAAACAAATAAAAAAAGCCATTTTTGCTGCGCATTCAATGGCTGATAAAACAACACTCTATAGCGGAATTGAAGATCTTACGACACATATTCAGGGTGCACACACGGTATTTAAAATAGATGAATCTTACGAACTATGTCACGCCGATATTTTGATGAGTTCGGTACAAATCGTTAACTTAAAATTTGATAAATCGAAAGTAAACGAAAACGAAAAGTGCGCCGTTCCAAAAGCCAATCCATTGCACCAAAATATGCTGTTAATGCTAGATGAATTTTTGTCAGCGCAATTACCTTGAGCTAAAGCATCCCCTCCAAGCGCCATTTCAAATTGATGGCGCCGCGTTACTTATTTTTGTTAGCCCACGCTACTGACTATTATTAGCCACAGTTTCAACTTCAGACCAGACGCGAAGGAGGTTTTCATTCAAGATCTTTTTGATGTCGCCTTCGTTATAGCCACGATCCAATAGGCCTTTTATCAGATTAGGAAAGGCCGATACGTCTTTTAAGCCTTCTGGCAGAGAATCACCCACCCCATCATAATCAGAACCAATACCAACGTGATCTATGCCAACGAGTTGTACTACATGATCTATGTGGTCAATGACGGTATCGACATTAGCAAAAGGATAGGGGTTGTTGACTTTATACTCGTCGTCAAAAGTGCTTAGTTCTTTGCTATCTGCACCAAAGGTGGCGATAAGAGCACTGCGCTTGTCACCCATTTTATCGCGCCATAATCGTGCCGCAGGACTCACAAAGCCCGATCCAAAATTAATCATAATTACGCCGCCGTTGCTGGCTAATGTTTCTATCATGTCGTCGGTCATGTTGCGTTCAAAGCCTGGGGTAAATCTGCGTAGGGACGAATGTGAAGCAATAACCGGGGCGCGGCTGATGTCTATTGTTTGGTAAAAGGCAGCATCAGACACATGAGATATATCGACCATAATCCCAAGCTTATTCATTTCTTCGACCATTTCCTTTCCGAAAGGGCTGAGTCCTCGCCACTGCCTGCGCAGGTCGTAAGATGAATCACTGATATGGTTTGATTGCGAATGGGCAAGAGTGATGTAGCGAATGCCGCGTTCGTAAAAATGTTTTAAGGTTTTTAGGTCGCCTTGCACCGGAGAGCCGTTTTCCATGCCCATCGGAAGCGAAATTAGTTTGTTTTTAAAATTACGTTTTACATCAGCTACGCTATAAGCGAGTGCAAATTTATCTGGTGCTCTGCCAACGATGGCTTCAACTGAGTCAATTAAGCGATTAGCTAATACCGTTGATGCATCGCTGTCGTCTAAACTTGCCGGTACGTATATCGACATAAATGGAGCGTTGAGTCCACCCGCGACTGCACGAGGATAATCAAAGTCTCCGTCTGTGGTTGCTTTTGTTACGTCTACCCAAGCGTCTTCCACGCGGTAGGGTACGTCTATGTGGCCATCAACAATAATGTTGTCTTGGGCGATTCTGTTAGCTTCCTTTTCAGTGTTTGCGTTAGTTGAAGAGGTGCTATTACAAGCAAAGAGGCTGACACAAAGCATTGCAATACTGGTATGTGTGAAAATGGCGTTCATTTCGTTTTCCTTTTTGTTTCTTATTTTTTGCTAACAAGGTAAATGTTTACCTAAGCGCTTGGCAGACTATTACGCATAGCGCACTTCCAGTGCTTATACTATACGCAATTGCTCTTCAAATTCCCAAAAATAATATGGCTCAATAAGAGATTACTATTTTAATCTAGGCCATCAATCTATGTCATATGAATCGTTAAGGCCTGCGGCTTTGACTATTGCCCATTTTAAGCTTGCTAATGTTACATCTTTACTATTGAATCGGGTGGACGCGATACAAATCGCTCGCTATGTCCTTTTTATATGTAAACAGGCTACTTACAACAAAGCTTAGTACTGGGGCCTAACAAAAAATACTTGTTAAAAATAGGTTAAAAGGTGACTTTTAGGGTCGCATGTACCATAATACACGGCCTTTTTAAACGTACATTCAAATTGAGAAACAGAGAATTATACATGGCTAATAATTACGTCCCGCTTGATAAAGAGAAGCACAGTGCACTAAAAGTTATCCCAAAAATCAATTTTGATTTGGTTGGTAAAACCCATTTAGCTGCTGCTACTATTCGTGAATTCGCACAACTATCAGGTTGCATGCCCATTGTTTTTATTGAAGATCCTGCTTCAAAAAATATCCATACCGTCGCCATGTTAGGTTTAGAGCAAGGACAAAATTTGTTCTATGCAGAAGAGCGCTGGCAAGGACCGCACGTGCCTTTAAATGTGCAACGTCATCCATTTGATATTCGCCCTGACGGCGACAAAATTGGACTATATATTGATGAAAGCAGTGAGTTGGTGTCTGAAGAAGGTCAACCGCTTTTTACTGATGCCGGTGAACCAAGTGATTTCTTGAAAAATCGTCAACAGTTTTTGTCAGATTTGGCTAACAGTGAAGTGCAAAATCAGCGTTTCATCAAGCAAATTAAAGAATTAGACCTGCTTGAAGAAATTCAAATACGTTTAGCTTATGCAAGTGGCCAAGTGCGCAATGTTACGGGCATTTTGTCTATTGACGAGAAAAAACTCATTGCACTTGAAGACGCTAAAGTACTTGAGCTACATAAAGCCGGTTTCTTAGGCGCAGCTTATTCGATGATGCTTTCTTTAGGTCAGCTTAATCGTTTAGTTGAGTTGTCGAATAAGACTGATAATCCTATTCAATCTATTCAAATTAGTCCTGTTAACCCGCAAACCGCTGCAAAAGCTAACGAAGCTGAAGCGTAAGTGCGAAGTTAATAAGGGGCATTTGTTTGTTCACATTAAAAAAACCGCTTAGGCGGTTTTTTTATGTCTATAAATTCTTATCTCACAACCAACCCTTTTGTTTCGCAATTCTGCCAGCATCAACCCTGTTGCTTGCATCTAGTTTAGAAATGGCTTCAGAAAGATAATTGCGTACTGTTCCTTCAGATAAAAATAAGGTTTTTGCTATCTCTTTTGTGCCCAAGCCATCAAGCGCTAGTTTAAGTGCTTTGCGTTCTTTGTCGCTTAAGGGGTCGTTGTCGCCAATGGCCATAAGCGCTAGTTCAGGAGCGATAACGACTTTACCTTTTGCAATATCGCGTAAACTGCTTATCAAATAATCGCTTGGTGCTTCTTTCAATATAAAGCCTTTGGCATTGGCAGCTAGGGCTCTTTTTATATAACCAGGTTTAGAAAAAGTTGTCATAATGACCATGGTCAGTGAAATTGCGGCGTTTTTTAGTTTTTCAGCCAATTCAATCCCGCTCACTAACGGCATTTCAATATCACTTAAAATAAGGTCAGGCATTTTTGTCAGTCTTTCGTTGGCTTGATTATTTGCAACAGCGTGGAGCAATTCAAAAGCTTCTTGCCCATTTTCACATTGTGCGACAACCTCAAAGTCGTCTTCTAAGGATAGCAGCGAACTGATTGCTTCGCGCACTAAGCGTTGGTCTTCAACAACCATTATTGTTAGGGTGGGTTTAGTCATGGGTCGTTTGTATCCTAAATTCGATTAAAAAGCCGTCTTCACGCTTTACTAAAAAATCGCCTTTCATTGCGCTGATTCGCTCTCGCATGCCTTGTATGCCATTGCCTTCTTTTATTGTCTTTGTTTTTGTAGCGGTGCCGTTATCTTTGATCTTTACAGTGATGAAACTAGGCGCCGTTTCAACAACGCTTAGTACTACCGTTGATGCGTTACTGTGGCGCAGCACATTAATGAGCGCTTCCTTAATCACCAGCGTTAGATTGGCTTCGTCGCTCGCACTTAGCTGGCTTAGTACTTTTGGAGCAATGTCCTTTTGCAGTGATATGTTATTGTCAAACAATAAGGCTTCTATTTTGTTCACCTCATCAAGTAAAGACAAGGCTTTAATGTTGCTCACTGCATTTCGTATTTCAGCGAGAAGAGATTGCGATAGGCTTGCAAGCTGGTCAATTTCTTGTTTTGCTTGTTGTGGCCTGCCTTTGTCTAGCAATTTTGATGCAAGCTGGGCTTTGAGAGAAATACTTGATAGCGCGTGGCCAGCTATGTCATGCAGGTCGCGCCCAATCCGTTCACGTTCAGCGATAGCAGAGAGCTGCTTTACCGATTGCTGTGAACGGTAAAGCTGAATATTGCGAATGGTTTCACGGCGCTCCATTAGGCCAAAAAAATACAGCCCTATACCACTGAACAAAAAGGGTAAGATACCCACCCACACGGGCCCTTGCAACCACAGCGCAATCAACACTATCCATATTGACACCAAAATGCATAGTACACCGCTTATTTGCCAGCGCCAGTAATAACCAATAGGAAACAAACAGTAGCCAAACAATACCATCGCACCAATCGTAAAATGTAAAGCGCTCGACACAACAAGCAAAAGAAGCGCGAGGGCGGGTATTCTAAATGTGCTTTTACTTTCTACAACAAACACGTATGTAGGCAAAAATAGTAGATAGAATAAAACACAAATAAGCAAGCTACTGTTGCCAGGCTCTCCAAAAATTATCGGCGCAAAATAGAAGAGTGAAAAGAGCAGTGAGACATATGACCATATGCGTTTTCGATTCTGCCCCAAACTCGGAATATTTGAATGGTAAGTGTCTATTTGCTTTTGCCCATTTTGCATACGGCTAAATCCTTGTAAAACCGAGGGCAACTTAGTATCAGTTGTGCTTTATTCCCTTGATTTATTGGCAACATTTATCTTAAACGCAATGGTGTCACAAAATCCCACATAGATACATTCACAAAACTCATAAATTTATGATGACAAATGTCATCTTTTATTCTTTCTGCAAATTAATCCTAAAATAATTGCTAAGCAATTGATAAGTATAGTTCTTTATTGGAAACGTCTATTTTTGGCCGAAAAATGTATGAAAAACGGGCCCATATTATGCGACTTAGGTTGTAAAAAAACTTGACATATAGCGATAAAAGTCCATAAACTGTCAAGAAGTGGGAGAAAGTGGTAAAAAAGGGTTTATTTATACTTTGTTCTTTTATCAACAGTAGCAGCCAGATTATTAATAATAATAAAAACAATATGAGCTACTAAAAACCAAAAAAAGGCTAGGGGTAATGTTCCGCGGCGCTAACGCAATCAATCTCGACACAAAAGGTCGTTTGACGGTACCTACGAGATACCGTCAAGCCCTTATGGATGATTGCCAGGGACAACTGGTCTGCACTGTTGATAATCGACAATCTTGTTTGCTACTTTACCCGCTTCCCGAGTGGGATATTATTGAAGAAAAAATCAGTAAGTTTTCTACTATGAACCCCGATGAGCGACGCATTCAGCGCCTGCTAATCGGCTATGCAAATGACGCCATCATGGATAAAAGTGGTCGTGTATTAATTGCACCTACCTTACGCCAATACGCCAATCTAGATAAAGAAATCATGTTAGTCGGACAACGCAATCGCATCGAGATTTGGTCGCAAGATACTTGGTTTGCACAAGTTGAAGAGGACCTTAAGGTCGAAAAAATGGGCGCTTACGAGCAAACGGAAAGGTTGCAGGACTTTTCACTATGAGCCCCGCCTTAGTCCATACTTCGGTGCTATTGAAAGAATCAATCGAAGCCTTAAACATAAAACCCGATGGCATTTATATTGATGCAACCTTTGGCCGTGGTGGTCACAGTCGCGCTATATTAAATGCCCTAGGTGAAAACGGTCGTCTGATTGCCTTAGACCGTGATGCAGAAGCCATAGAGGCTGCTAAAAGTTTTCAAAGTGATCCTCGATTCAGCATACATCATTGTGCCTTTGCCAACATCAAGGTGGTGGTGAATGATTTGTCGCTCTACGGTAAAGTTGACGGCGTGTTGATGGATATCGGTGTATCCTCTCCTCAGCTTGACGACGCTCAGCGCGGCTTTAGTTTCCAAAAAGATGGTCCATTAGACATGCGTATGGATACCGGCGCTGGTTTAAGTGCCGCGCAGTGGCTAAATACCGCAAGTCTTGAAGAAATCGCGACGGTGATTAAGCAATATGGCGAAGAAAAATTTGGCACTCGTATCGCTCATGCCGTATTAGAACAACGTGCCATCAAGCCATTGGAAACGACGAGCGAATTTGCCACGTTAATCGATAAGGCCGTACCGGTAAAAGACAAATTTAAACATCCTGCTACGCGCACCTTTCAAGGTGTACGTATTTTTATAAATGGAGAACTCAAACAACTCGAACTGGGCTTAAGTGAATCGCTTGATGTCTTGTGTAAAGGTGGGCGCTTAGCGGTCATCAGCTTTCACTCCTTAGAAGATAGAATGGTTAAACGCTTTATTAAAAGCAAAAGCCAAGGGCCTAAATATCCCTCTAAACTACCATTAACTCAGCAAATGCTGGATGTAGGCAAAATTGTCAAGCCTATAGGAAAAGCAATTAAACCCAGTGCCGAAGAGATAAATCAGAATGTGCGTTGTCGTAGTTCGGTGCTCAGAGTGGCTGAAAAATTATGAGTAAGCCCATTACCAACTTCAATTTGTTTTTTATTATTATGTCGGACTTGAGCCGGCATTTGTTTCTCTTGGTTTTATTTTTTTCAACCATTGCATCAGCGGTAGCTGTGATAGTAAGTACTCACGAAAATCGCCAATTGGTAATGGCACAAGAGCAATTGGTAAAAGAAAAAGACGCACTAGACATTGAATGGCGCCACCTAATTATTGAGCAAAGCTCGTTAACTGAGCACAACCGAATCGAACGCGCCATGCAAGATAAACTAGGGATGAAAAGACCTACCCGAGAAGACGAAGTCTTATTGAGGGTGAAATAATGACAGTTGCCGCTACCGTTCAAAAGCCTCGCAAGCGCCCAATTAAAAAAAATAGTAAAGGGCGTCAAGCAAAACCGAAAATTGCACCGACTATTTTGCAATGGCGTTTTTGGCTGGTTTTATTCTGTGTTTTTGCTGTGTTTGCAGCACTAGCTTCGCGCACAGCCTTCATTCAAGTCATTCAAAACGAGACACTGGTTGAAAAAGGTGACAATCGCACTATCCGCATACGCCAAAATGCAAGCTATCGAGGACTGATAACCGATCGCAATGGTCAACAACTCGCCGTTAGCGTTCCGTCCCAAGCAGTCTCGGCTGATCGCCATGTGGTTCGTGGTGAAAACGGTCTAAAAGATATTCGTAAATGGGAAGCGCTAGCTCAAGTCCTTGATACTGACATCGAAAAGTTAAGCAAACGTGCACTTGAAGGCCAAGCGCGCTTTGTTTATTTGCAAAGGCAGGTTACACCGGCCATGGCAACCTTTGTGAAAAATCTCAAGTTACCGGGTGTATTTTTGGTTGATGAATCTAAGCGTTACTACCCGATGGGAGAGGTGTCGTCTCATATCGTAGGCATTACCGATGCCGATGATAAAGGCCGTGAAGGCATAGAAAGTCTTTATAACAAATGGCTGACAGGCACGCCCGGTGAACGTAAAATTATTCGTGACGGCAAAAATAGACAAATTGAAATTTTAGAGCAATCTGCAGGTAAACCTGGAAACGACATTACCCTTACTATTGATCAACGCATTCAGGCTCTTGCTTATCGCAAAATAAAAGAGGCAACAATCGCCTTTCAAGCAGCATCGGCATCGGTAGTCATTGTTGATGTGCATACAGGTGAGGTGTTGGCAATGGCCAATACGCCAGCATATAACCCTAATAATCGTTCTACTTTATCGAGCCATCGGGTTCGAAATCGCGCTATTACTGATGCATTTGAACCGGGCTCAGTGATGAAACCTTTAGCGGTCATCGCAGCACTTGAAAACGGCTATTATCAAAAAGACAGTATTATTGACACTTCGCCGGGTTGGCGCCGCCTAGGGGGCAGCCGGATTGAAGATCCTAGAAATTATGGAAAGTTAAGCATTACTGAAATCATACAGCATTCGAGCAACATGGGTACTTCGGAGCTTGCTTTGTCTATGCCTAAAGAAGTGCTGATAGATTTTTATTACAATATGGGATTGATGAGCGATTCGGGCACTAACATGATTGGTGAGTCCAGCGGCATATTTCATGAACGTCCGCGCTGGTCTGAACATGAGATATCCTCGTTATCCTTTGGCTATAATATTGCGGTTACCACAACGCAACTCGCGCGTATGTATGCAACTATTGCCAATGGCGGTATAAAGCGTCCGCTAACTGTTGTCAAAAACATGAATGCTGACTATGAACCAGAGCGGGTTATTTCAGAGCAAGTCGCCAATGATGTTTTACTGATGATGGAAACAGTCACGCAAAAAGGTGGTACTGCTTACAAGGCAAGAGTGCCAGGTTACCGCGTGGCAGGTAAAACCGGCACCAGTATAAAAGCCTTTGCCGGGAGTTATGGTGAGGAGTATGTGAATATTTTTGCTGGCATAGCGCCAGTGTCAAATCCTCAAATAGCGGTAGTTGTGCTTATTAACGAACCTGGTGGTGACTTTTATCATGCAGGTGATACCGCAGCAACAGTATTTTCTTCTATTGTGTCAGACACTATGCAAATGATGAATATTCCCCCTGACGCGCTAAATGTTGATGCTGTGCTGGAGAGACAACTTCATGCTGGGCGTTAACTCATATTTTTTAAGCGTGCTCGACTATTTGGGTGTAGCGCAATCTACCTTGGATGAGCACTGTGCGCGCACTTACTACCTAAATGTCACTTCACTTTCTTTGGATAGTCGAGTACTTAACGCGCAAAGTGTCTTTATCGCAGTGTTTGGCGCACAAAGCGCCGGTCATGATTACCTTGCCAGTGCGGCAACAAAAAAATGCCAACTTGCACTGCTTGAAACAAAAAATGAAGCTGACAACGGCAAGCTTGAAACAAAATACTATGCTGACAAATCGATAGTTTGCATCTATGTGCACAGCTTAGTTAAAAAGTTAGCTGATATTGCTTTTTGTTTCTACACAGGCAAGCTTGCGAGTGAACAAAACACGACTCATATGCTGCCGTCTATTACCGCTATCACCGGTACCAATGGTAAAACATCGGTCGCAACATTGATTGCCCAGCTAACGAGTCTATGTAAACAAAAGAGTGCCAGTATCGGCACTCTTGGTGTGAATCTGTTTACACGAGGTCACCAGCAAAAAATAGCCGAAACCATCAATACGACTCCCGATATCGTGAGCTTAATCGGGATACTCGCAAAACTTAAGGCTCAAGGCTGTGAACAAATTACGCTTGAAGCATCCTCTCATGGCTTGGTTCAAAAACGATTAGAAAAACTCAATATTCGCTGCGCAGTTTTTACTAACTTAAGTCAAGACCACTTAGACTATCATAAGTCTATGGCGCAATATGCTAAAGCAAAGCGACAGTTGCTTAAGGCCAATGGCGTTGGTGTTGTGGTGTTAAATGCTGACGACAAAGAATCACTTCAATGGCAACAAGAAGCAAAACCCGCCCAAACGATACTCTGGTTCTCTTTACACCCTTTAGGTCCTGAGCAGTTTGGTTGTTGGGCGAGCGATATAGCTTATGAAACATCGGGCATTAAGTTCACTATACATGCACGTTTCGCAGATTATGAGACCACACAAACAATAATGGCACCGTTAATCGGCGCGTTTAATGTGGCTAACTTATTGGCTTCTATTACCGCGTTGCTTGGACAAGGTTTCTTGTTAGGCGATTTATGCAAAGCAGCTAGTGCGCTTACCGGTGTTGCCGGACGTATGGAATTATTTACTGGCAAAGGTGCCAGTGTATTGGTTGATTACGCGCATACCCCCGACGCCTTAGAGCAGGCCTTGCGCGCAGCGCGTGTCCACACCCAAGGTAGACTGTGCTGTATTTTTGGTTGCGGCGGTAATCGAGACACAAGTAAACGAGCTATTATGGGTAGTATCGCCCAGCGTTTTGCTGATGATATTATTCTTACCCAAGACAACTCTAGGCACGAGGATCCGGCAGCTATCATTGCTGATATTCAAGTAGGGATAACGGCCTTGAATAAGCAGCAGACTTTGCGAATTGAACTCGACCGTAGCGACGCTATTTCAAGTGCACTTAGCACAAGCCAGCACAATGACATGATTCTCGTCGCGGGCAAAGGCCACGAAAATTACATAGAGATTAATGACCAACGAATTGACTATAACGAAAGGGAAGTTGTTGCTAGACTCATCGCTGAAAATGCGAGTCATTGTGATACAAGCACTGCGGATAACAAAAATAATAAAAACAAAGGAGGCCCATTGTGATCAAAGTATCTCTCGTTTGGGTTATGGAAAAAACCGCTGCAACAAATGCCCACGATATTCCCCGTGGCGTTTTACATAAAACAACTATTAAAGGTGTAAGTACAGACACTCGAAGCATAAAAACCGGAGACTTGTTTATTGCTTTAGTGGGTCCTAATTTTAATGGGCACGACTATATTGACGCTGCGATAGAAAAAGGTGCGTCGGCTGTCATTGCCAGCCAAGCTGATGTTGAATGCCGAGTACCTCTATTGCTGGTAGACGACACGCGTATAGCCTTGGGTCAATTAGGTGCAGCCGTCAAACAAAAAGTCTCACCTAAAACCATCGGAATTACTGGATCAAGTGGGAAAACAACGGTTAAAGAAATGGTAAACGCCATTTTAAGTACGCGCGGAAAAGTACTCGCGACGCAAGGTAACTTTAACAACGATATTGGTGTCCCACTCACTTTACTGAGGTTAAATGAAAGCCATGATTATGCAGTGATAGAAATGGGCGCAAATCATCAAGGTGAAATAGACTATACCTGCTCCTTAGTAAAACCGGATGTGGCGACCATTATTAATGCTGCGCCTGCTCATATTGAAGGTTTTGGCAGTTTATTTGGTGTGGCACGCGCCAAAAGCGAAATCATTAAAGATTTGCCGTCTGATGCGGTTGCTATCCTTAATCACGACAGTCAGTTTTTTGAATTTTGGCAGGGTAAGTCAGGCACGCAGCAAGTGCTAACATTTTCCTATGAATCTGACAAAGGTGATTTTCATGCAAACAAGGTTTCTATAAATAATGAAGGTTGCGCAGAATTTGAACTTGTTACGCCCATAGGCACAGCCGCGATAAAGCTGCGCGTACCAGGCGTACATAATGTCGGCAATGCGGTACTTTCAGCCGCACTCGCGATAAGTGCTGGCGCAAACTTAGCTAACGTGCAAATGGGCTTATTCAATATGCAAAGCGTTGCGGGAAGACTGGCTGTAAAACAGCTTGGTCCAAATGTACGGGTACTTGATGACACCTACAACGCAAACGTTGGGTCAGTTAAGGCGGCACTTGACCTTCTCGCCAGTTTTGAAGGCTATAAGGTGTTTGTATTTGGGGATATGGGGGAGTTGGGTGACCAAGCCAAAATGTATCATCAACAAATTGGTGAATATGCACTTGAACACAAGATTGATTCGGTGATTAGTTGTGGCGTACTTAGCACAAATGCTAGTGCAGTGATGCAAGACAAAGGGATTGCATGTAACGACACGACTAGCGCTTTTGAAGCCTTAATCGACCTAATTAGCCCAATCGTTGAGAAAAACGAAACGTCCAAAACCATGCATGTAACAAACAAAAATAGATCACAAAATATGGAACGAAAATTACCCGTTACTATCTTAGTTAAAGGGTCACGTAGCGCGTCTATGGAGAAGGTGGTTGAAGCATTACTTGCGCATAAATTCAATCAAGGCGACGATAATTTAACAACCGACAATAAGGAGCCTGCCTAATGTTGCTATGGCTGGCCGAATGGCTTACTCAGTTCGAACCGGGTTTTGATGTATTTTCTTATCTAACATTGCGCGCAATTCTCAGTACATTAACTGCCTTGTTGATTGCCATACTTATAGGGCCTAAGATGATCGTATGGCTTAAACGTATGCAAATTGGCCAAACCGTAAGAGATGACGGCCCGCAAAGCCATTTGTCAAAATCTGGTACGCCCACCATGGGTGGTGTACTGATATTGGCGGCTATATTAACAAGTTGTTTATTGTGGGCCGATTTAACCAATAAATATGTGTTAGTGACATTATTTGTTGTCGTCAGTTTTGGTATTTTAGGTTTTGTTGATGACTACCGCAAAGTCGTACGCAAAGATCCCAACGGCCTGATTGCTCGGTGGAAATATTTTTGGCAGTCAGTTATCGCCATCGCCGTTGCTTTCTTTTTGTATTCAACTACCACCATGGCTGCTGAAACCAACCTTATCGTGCCGTTTTTCAAAGAAGTGATGCCACAACTAGGTGTTTTATATTTGGTGTTAAGCTACTTTGTTATTGTAGGTACCAGTAATGCTGTGAATCTAACGGATGGCCTTGATGGCTTGGCAATTGTCCCTGTAATATTGGTTGCCGGTGCATTTGCTATCTTTGCTTATGCTACGGGCAACGTAAACTTTTCAACTTACCTCAATATTCCTTTTATTCCCATGACCAGTGAATTAGTTATTGTGTGTACCGCGATTGTGGGTGCTGGACTTGGTTTCCTATGGTTTAACACTTATCCAGCCCAAGTATTTATGGGCGATGTAGGTTCGCTTGCCCTAGGTGCTACCCTCGGTGTATTAGCGGTGTTAGTACGACAAGAAATCGTCTTGTTCATTATGGGAGGGATTTTTGTGGCAGAAACCTTATCCGTTATTTTGCAAGTGTGGAGCTTTAAAACCCGCGGCAAACGTATTTTCAGAATGGCACCTATTCACCATCATTACGAACTTAAAGGCTGGCCTGAACCTCGCGTAATCGTTAGGTTTTGGATTATTTCACTTATTTTAGTATTGATTGGCTTAGCCACATTAAAGTTGAGATAAGCTATGACTCAATGCGTGCTTTCCCATACTCATAATTATGCAGGCCAATCCATTGCAGTGATTGGCTATGGCGTAAGCGGGAAAGCGTGTGCTCAGTATTTGTCTCAAAAGGGCGCAAAAGTCAGTGTTTTTGACAAATCCTTCGATGTTGACAGCATAAACAATGAGCAATTCGAATGCAGTATCTTAAATGACTCCACAAGCTTACTTGCCTTCGATTTACTAGTAGTGAGCCCCGGTGTTAATTTAAAACAAAGCTTCATTCAGGCATATATAGAGCACCATAAGCACAAAGATAGGGTTATTGGTGATATTGAGCTTTTTGCGCGTGAACTCAATGCTCAAAACGCAGGATTAGCTGAAGGTTCATTACCGACTAAGCTGATTGCGGTTACCGGATCAAATGGTAAAAGTACCGTTGTTGATATGTTGTATAAAGGCCTACGTGCGGCTGGCCTCAATGTGCTATTAGGCGGTAATTTTGGTATCCCAGCACTAGCACTTATTTCTGAATCATCAAGTGACAAGGCCTGCCAAAATATCGATCTAATCATTTTAGAATTGTCTAGTTTTCAATTAGAATCTACCTTTAGCCTTTGTCCAGATATAGCCTGCATCTTAAATATAAGCTCGGATCACTTAGACCGACATGGCAACATGGACGCTTATATCCAAGCTAAACAACAGATTTATGTTAATGCCAAACATGTGGTGTATAACCGTGAGGACCCAGCCAGCTTCCCCCTTGTGCCTAAAGCAGCTACTAGTTTTGGTTTGACTTGCGCGCAAGATAAAGCCGAGGCGTGTTTTTATCAAAATGACGCTGGTATTTTTAATGGTAAAGAGTTGCTATTTGACCTTAGCAAATATGGGCATTTTAGCCAATTTCAAATCTTAAATATGCAGGTGGTCTTGGTCTGTGCACATATCTTAAAAGAAGATTTTGCGTGTATCGATTTATGCGCTATTGCACATAGCCTGTCACAGTATAAGGGCTTGGCCCATCGCTTTGAGTTGATTCGTCAAAGTGCGACCACGCGATGGATAAATGATTCTAAAGCGACAAACCCAGGCGCAAGCATTGCTGCTATCGAAAGTTTATCAAAGCAGGTTCAACACATTATTCTTATTGCCGGTGGAGACGCAAAGGGAGCGCAAACCAGCGATTTGGGTAAGCTTATTGCAGAGCGGGTTGAAAGGCTTGTCCTCATCGGCAAAGACGCGGACTTGTTTACCCGTTTTGATACACCATTTACCAAGGCGAAATCGATTGAAGAAGCAGTAGTACTAGCAAGCAAATATGCAGATGAACTTGTCACTGCCTCAATAAATGCGCAAGAATCTGTCAATAGCAATTGCGTTGGCGTTTTGCTATCGCCCGCTTGTGCGAGCATAGATATGTTTACTAACTATCAGCAGCGCGGTGAATTGTTTTGCCAAGCGGTCAACGCTGAGGTGGCAGCATGATGCAACAATTAAGTTTAAGCGAGATGTTCGCTAAGCGTCACGATAGAGTTAGCCAAGGCCCTTATAGCGTGCTAATTGTCCTTGTTTGTATTGCTCTATATTCTATTGGCTTTGTGATTGTGACCTCAGCTTCAATGCCAATTGCTGAAAGGATCTATGGCGATCCCTATTACTTTACTTTTCGACATGGTATTTACATTCTCTTGGCCATAAGTGCCGGTTTGTTTACCTTGAGCATACCTATGCAATTTTGGCGGGTTGTAAACCCTTATCTATTGTTTGTCGCCCTAGCTTTGCTTATTTACGTGGTGATTGGCGGTAAATCAGTTTATGGCAGTACGCGCTGGATAGTCGTAGGGCCAATTACAGTGCAACCAGCAGAGCCGGCAAAATTATTTTTCTTTTTGTATTTGGCGGGTTATTTGGTGCGTCGCTACGAACAAGTACAAGAAAACTTAAAGGGCTTTTTTAAACCCTTGATTGTATTCTTCGTTTTTGCAGCCTTACTCTTAAAACAGCCTGACCTTGGCACCGTTTTTGTGATGTTTACTACCACGCTCGCTTTACTCTTTTTAGCTGGTGCACGTTTGTGGCAGTTCTTTGCAGTCATTTTTTCTGGTCTAGCTGCCTTTGTTACTCTTATCGTTATTTCAGATTATCGACGCGACCGTATTACTGGATTTATGGACCCGTGGGCCGATCCCTTCGGCACAGGTTACCAACTTACGCAATCACTCATGGCCTATGGGCGGGGTTCTTGGTTTGGTGAAGGCTTGGGCAATAGCTTGCAGAAACTGGCTTTTTTACCTGAAGCGCATACTGATTTTATTATGGCAATATTAGCTGAAGAATTTGGCTATGTTGGCGTTCTTGTTGTGTTAGTTTTGATCTTTACTTTAATTGTTAAAGGCTTGCAGATTGGTAACCATGCGTTGTCTAGCCAGCGACCATTTGAGGCTTTCACCGCTTATGCTATTGGGATATGGATTTGTTTGCAAACGGCAATTAATATTGGCGCAAGCTCTGGTTTGCTGCCAACGAAAGGCCTAACCCTTCCTTTAGTTAGCTATGGAGGTTCGTCGCTTATAATTATGAGTATTGCAGTTGCGATACTTATACGTATTGACTTTGAACTACGGGTCGACGGCGTACATGCAATTTCGCGAAAATCTCGCAGTACACCAGCAAGTAAAACCAGTGAGAAAA
The DNA here is from genome assembly GCF_055808975.1 of Glaciecola sp. G7-5. Classification (NCBI taxonomy): domain Bacteria; kingdom Pseudomonadati; phylum Pseudomonadota; class Gammaproteobacteria; order Alteromonadales; family Alteromonadaceae; genus Glaciecola; species Glaciecola sp. G7-5. The sequence goes on along the minus strand of NZ_CM147892.1, from coordinate 4,627,031 downwards.
AAGCCGCGGTCAAGAAAGCCCCACTCAGTACTAAAGCTGTTGACGATGAAAGCTCGCTTAAAAACACGAAAGTAGGAGGGGATGATGAATAAGCCTCTACTTGTGGTAATGGCTGGTGGTACTGGAGGTCATGTGTTTCCGGGCTTGGCAGTGGCTAGTGAAATGCAAACGCAGGGGTGGGATGTGCATTGGATTGGTACTGCTGACAAAATGGAAGCGCAGCTTGTTCCTAAATATGGTTTCCCCATTCATTTTATTAAAATTGGTGGTGCTCGCGGTAAGTCGTTGCTCACTAAGTTGCATGCGCCTTTTAAGTTGCTTGCCGCGCTTATTCAGGCCATTAAGTTGTTACGTGTGTTGCAGCCGCAAGCCGTTTTAGGTATGGGGGGCTACGCTAGCGGACCCGGCGGAATAGCGGCTTGGCTATTGGGCGTGCCCTTGGTTGTACATGAACAAAATGCGGTATTTGGAATGACTAATCGTTATTTGGCGAAGGTCGCTCAGTTTACCTTAAGCGGTTTTGACTTAAGTGCCGTCATTTGCGCAAAAAACTCACCTAAGTTAGTGGCTAAAACGCACTATGTAGGTAACCCAATACGCGCAGGTTTTTTTGCAATTGAAGAAAAACAAAACAGCGCAAATGCAACTATTAACATTCTTATTGTTGGCGGTAGCTTAGGTGCTTTGGCACTTAACCAAATAGTGCCAAATGTACTGAGTGAGTTGTCAGCACAATTTACTTTACAGGTTAGGCATCAATCAGGTAAAGGCAAAAACCGAGAGGTGAAAGAAGCCTACGAGCAAATGCCCAATGCGTCGGTTGTAGAATTTATTGACGATATGGAAAGTGCGTTTGCATGGTCAGATATTATTATATGTAGAGCCGGTGCTTTAACGGTTGCTGAGGTTGCGGGTTCTGGCAGAGTAGCGATCTTTGTGCCATTGCCTATTGCCGTTGATGATCACCAAAGCGAAAATGCGAAATATTTAAGCGAACAAGGTGCGGCTTTATTGTTGCCCCAAGCCACTTTAGCAACTACATTACTCGCTTCTTTGAGAGAGTTGTGCTCGCAGCCTAATAAACGCTTAGCCATGGCTAAAAAGGCGAGAGCTTGTGCCCATCCAAATGCGACACAACAGGTTGGGCAGTTTATTACAAAAGCAGCGAAGTCGGTTAAGACCTTTGTCCATGACACTGATAATTCAAAAGGTGGCAAATAGTGAAAACCAATAACAATACATCCCCTCATAAAATGCGCGATGTCGAGCATATTTATTTTATCGGCATTGGCGGCGCAGGTATGGGTGGTATTGCCGAGGTCATGATCAATTTAGGCTACAAAGTAAGCGGTTCAGACATTGCATCAAGCAATATGACGCAGCGTTTGCAAAGTATGGGGGCAGAGATTTTTATAGGGCATCGCGCAGCTAACTTAAGGGCGGTTGATGTGGTAGTGGTGTCGTCGGCGATTGATCAAAGCAACCCTGAAATTATAGAGGCAAATGAAGCGCGCGTTCCTGTTATTAGACGCGCGCAAATGTTGGCTGAACTCATGCGTTTTCGCTATGGTATTGCGGTTGCAGGCACACATGGCAAAACAACAACAACGAGTTTGCTGGCAACCATTTTTTCGCAAGCAAAGCTTGACCCAACATTCGTGATTGGTGGTCTGTTAAATAGTGCAGGTACTAACGCTAAACTGGGTGAAAGCAAATACCTGATTGCAGAAGCGGATGAAAGTGATGCTTCTTTTTTGCATTTACAACCAACCTTAAGTGTAGTGACTAACATTGAAGCGGATCATTTAGATGCCTATGATGGCGACTTTAGCAAAATGAAAAGCGCGTACGTCGAATTTTTACACAACTTACCTTTTTACGGACTTGCTGTGCTTTGCGGTGATGACCCCGTCATTCAAGAACTCATTCCAAGCATTGAACGCAAATATATAACGTATGGCGTGAACGATAGTAATGATTATGTTGCATCTAACATTAGTTACGGGGTGAATAAAAGTCATTTTACGGTAATGCGACCAAACAATAGCAGCCTAGAAGTTGAATTGAACATTACGGGGATCCACAATGTTCTAAACGCCACGGGCGCTGTCGCTACCTCCACCGAAGAAGGCATACAAGATGCTGATATTCTTCGTGCCTTAGCGCTATTTGAAGGAATAGGGCGGCGCTTCCAAATATTGGGAGAATTTGATGTTGATGCTGCTGAAGACTCAAAACAAGAACATGTAAGCACCGGCCGAATGCTCACCTTAGTTGATGACTATGGTCATCATCCGACCGAAGTTAATATGACAATCGCTGCAGCCAGAAGTAACTGGCCTGATAAGCGTTTGGTCATGGTGTACCAACCGCACAGGTACACCCGTACCCGAGATTTATATGAAGATTTTGTTGCGATACTTTCAAAGGTAGATGTTTTATTATTGTTAGATATTTATAGTGCCAGTGAAGCACCGATTGACGGTGTTGATAGCCGCTCACTTTGTCGCTCAATAAGACAGCGCGGGAAAATCGATCCCATACATGTCAAAGAGCCTGAGGACGTATATACCGTGCTTAATGATATTGTTCATGATCAAGATATCGTATTTTTGCAAGGAGCAGGTAACGTTGGCAATATTGCCGCTACCTTAGCCAAGCATGAGTGTAAATTTAACTTGTTGATGAAAAAGAAAACATGATGAAGCCTATTACTATTAGCAGTGAAGTTTTTGGAAAAGTTGCCGTGGTGCTCGGCGGTAATTCTGCTGAACGCGAGGTTAGCCTAGCCTCAGGTAAAGCAATTTTAAACGCGCTCAAGGGCTACGGTATAGATGCTCATGGCTTTGATACTAAACATCGAAAAATATGCGAACTCGCTGAGCAGCAATTTGACCGTGTATTTATTGCCTTGCACGGCAGAGGCGGAGAAGACGGTTCAATTCAAGGTGCACTCGACCTTTTACATTTGCCTTATACAGGGTCGGGGGTAACGGGTTCTGCTTTATCGATTGATAAAATACTCAGCAAATTAATATGGCACGCGCTCAAATTTCCTACCGCCGATTACATGGTAGTGTCGAAAAACAGTTTCCAAGCTTGCGACACCGCCAACATTTTGGCGACTTTAGGCCATGAATTGATGATTAAACCGAGTTTAGAAGGCTCGAGCCTGGGAATGACCAAGGCAAGTAGTGAAGAAAGTCTACTAAATGCGATCGAAACTGCGTTTGAGTATGACGATAAAGTATTGATAGAAAAGTTTATTACCGGCCCTGAATATACGGTGAGTATATTAGGTGACGACGCCCTACCTTCAATTACCATGAAGTCAGCGTCGGGTTTTTATGATTATTATGCAAAATACCAGGCCAATACTACAGAATATCATTGCCCTAGTGGTTTGAATGACGCTGACGAAAAGTATGTTCAAGCCTTAGCTATTGAAGCCTTTAAAGCTCTGCAAGGAAAAGGCTGGGGACGGGTTGATCTTATGCGTGACGGTGAAACTGATCAAAATGGCCATCCGTGTGGCAGGTTTTATTTATTAGAAAGTAACACCGTGCCAGGTATGACGGTAACTAGCTTAGTGCCCAAGGCCGCTAAACAAGCAGGTCTTAGCTTTGAACAGTTAGTATTGCAAATACTTGCACAAACCCTGCCTGCGCACTTGCGAGAGCCTGCGTGAGTAGCAAGGCCCTAAGCACCAAGCGTGCGTCGCGTGAACTTGCAGTGCAAGAGAGCGTTGACGAGGGCACAAGTGCTGAAAAAACGCCATTTTATATTGGTTTTCCAATATTTTTAGTGGTGATAGCGTGCATGATTTACGCGGGTTTTGGGGCATATCAGTGGTTACAAGACGAACAACGCTTACCCGTTCAAGAGATCGTAATAAGCGGTAAGTTAACCATGCTCGATACGCAAATGTTGAAAGATGTAGTAAGACGTAAAGCAAAAGGAAGCTTTTTTGCACTGGATGTTGATTACGTTCACGAAATAATGGAACAAGAACCTTGGGTATATACCGCCTCAGTACGAAAACGGTGGCCAAGTAAGCTTTATATTCATATTGTTGAACAAAAAGCCGTAGCGATTTGGAATGATGATTTATTATTAAATCGCTACGGTGATACTTTTGAAGGGCTTAATTTGAAGCAACTTTATGGTGATACCAAGCAAAGTATTGAATTGCAAAGATTACCTGTGTTATTTGGCCCAATGGGTAGCGAAAAAACTGCCTTAACAGGGTATACTCATATGCAGCGATTACTTAACACGAGTGGCCAGAAAATTGCATTACTTTCGCTAAGTGAACGCTTTGCTTGGCAGGCAAAATTACGCAACGACATTTTGCTCAAGTTAGGGCGTCAAGAATATATAAATCGCCTACAACGATATATTGATGTTTATCCCTTGCTAAAACAGCAAGAAAAGTCGATAGCCTACGTCGATTTGCGTTATGACACAGGTATGGCAGTGGGTTGGGGCGATAACAAAGCAAACAATGAAAATACGTCACAAGCTGAAAATTTGTAGTTAAGAATAAAAATAATCGTTAAGGAACGGGGAAAATTGTGTCTAAGGCATTGGAAAGAGACTTAATAGTTGGATTAGATATTGGCACCAGTACTGTCAAAGCAGTGCTTGGAGAAATTCTTGACGACGGCAATATCAGTATTGTTGGCGTAGGAAAGCACAAGTCTCGTGGTATGGATAAGGGCGGCGTTAATGATTTGAACCTAGTCGTTGATTCTGTGCGTCATGCAATCAATGAAATGGAACTGATGGCTGATTGCCAAGTCGCTAGTGTGTTTATGTCAATTAGTGGGCGACATGTTCAGTGCCAAAACGAAACCGGTATGGTACCAATAAACAACCAAGAAGTGACCCAAGATGACGTTGATAACGTCATCCATGCTGCCCGTTCGGTGCCCATGGCAGCAGAGCGTAAATTATTGCATGTGTTACCACAAGAATATGTGATTGATGTGCAAGAAGGCATTAAAAACCCGATTGGAATGTCTGGCGTTAGAATGGTTGCTGCGGCACATATTATTACTTGTGCTGATGACATGGCAAAAAATTTAGTGAAGTGCGTAGAAAATTGTGATTTATCAGTTGACCAGACCATTTTCGGTGCGCTTGCGTCTAGTTATGCTGTGTTGACTGAAGATGAGAAAGAATTAGGCGTGTGTGTAGCGGATATTGGGGGCGGAACCCTTGATATAGTGATTTACACAGACGGCGCAATAAGACATACTGCGGTTATACCATTGGCGGGAAACCAAATAACAAGCGATATCGCAAAAATATTCCGTACGCCAATGAATAATGCAGAGCAAATTAAAGTAAATTATGCTTGTGCATTGAAAAATATGGTTAATATGGAAGAGACCATTGATGTGCCCAGTGTTGGAGGCCGACCTGCTCGCGCTATGTCGCGCCACACACTTGCTGAGGTAATAGAGCCTAGATACCATGAATTACTAGAAATTGCCTACGAACACATCAAAGCTAGCGGATTAGAAGAACAAATAGCAGCCGGCTTAGTTATTACAGGAGGCACCTCTAAAATGGAGGGTGCTGTTGAATTCGCTGAAGAAATCTTTCAAATGCCGGTACGTGTCGGTAAGCCTCACAGTGTGAAAGGCTTGGCCGAATATGTGGACGATCCTTGTTTTGCGACAGCGGTAGGCTTGTTACAATACGGCAAACAAAATTCTAATAATAAGAAAGCGTCATCTAGACATGACGACGAAAGCGTTATAAAACGCGTCAAGAGCTGGTTTAAAGGTGCATTTTAGGGGGCCTTTAAGCGCTAAATAACAACAAGTCTGTTGCGCAGACTTAATGGTATCGGAGTTACATATTATGTTCGAACTGATGGAACCGCCTTCAGACGAAGCGGTAATAAAAGTAGTAGGTGTTGGCGGGGGCGGCGGAAATGCCGTTCAGTATATGGTTGATGAAACCATTGAAGGCGTTGACTTTATAGCGATGAATACAGATGCGCAAGCTCTGAAAAAATCCACCGCGACAGTTAAAATACAAATTGGTACTGAACTTACCAAAGGTTTGGGAGCTGGTGCTGATCCCAATGTAGGGATGGAAGCTGCACAAGAAGATCGTGAAAAAATCCGCCAAGCACTCGATGGTGCAGACATGGTTTTTATCACGGCCGGAATGGGCGGTGGTACAGGCACAGGAGCTGCCCCTGTAGTCGCGAAGTTAGCAAAAGAAATGGGCATTTTGACCGTGGCGGTGGTAACCAAACCATTTCCATTTGAAGGCAAAAAGCGCTTAGATTTTGCTAATCAAGGTATTTCAGAATTGGCGTCTTTTGTTGATTCATTGATTACTATTCCTAACGAAAAGCTTTTAAAAGTGATGGGCAAAGGTACGCCATTACTACAAGCTTTTAGTGCGGCCAATGATGTACTTAAAGGTTCTGTTCAAGGTATTGCAGAGCTTATTACGCGCACTGGTTTGGTTAACGTTGACTTTGCTGACGTTAAAACAGTGATGTCTGAAATGGGCACGGCAATGATGGGCAGTGGCATTGGTCGCGGTGAAGACCGTGCTGAAGAAGCCGCCGAAGCAGCTATCGCTTGTCCATTGCTTGAAGATATTGATTTGTCAGGGGCTCGCGGTATTTTAGTTAATATTACCGCTGGCTTAGATTTTGCGATTGATGAGTATGAAATCATAGGTAATGCAGTAAAAGCCTTTGCTTCTGAAAACGCAACTGTGGTTGTTGGTACGGTAATTGACCCTGAACTAGAAGATGAAATCAGAGTAACTGTTGTTGCCACTGGCATTGGCGCCGATCGCAAGCCTGATATCTCGTTAGTGCCTTCTGAGTCAGGAAAGCCCGGTCGTGAGCCTATGAAAACGAATGAAGGCCGAGTCAACAGCGGCTCAGTTGAGGGTAATCAAGCAGTTAAACTAGACGAAGAGCAATCTGGCGAATTGGAATATCTAGATATTCCGGCATTTTTGCGCAGACAAGCGGACTAGGGATTAGGTGCATGGCCATTAAGGTGGTCTTGTACCTTGCTTACTGCATTACTGGTCTGAACAGTGATTTAATTTGCGAATAATGCTTGCAAATTGAATTTTCTTTGACTTTTAATGCTTTACTCTTTATTATTCGCCGTCCTGAAAAACGATGAAGTAGACATGTTAAAACAACGTACGTTAAAAACAACGATTACCGAGACCGGAATTGGTTTGCACAAAGGCCGCAAAGTGACTATGTCATTGCGCCCGGCGCCTGCAGACACCGGTATCATTTTTCGACGTGTTGATGTTTCTCCGCCTGCTGACATTCATGCCAATGCAAAAGATGTCGGTGACACCATGTTGTGCACCTGTATCACAAATGCCGACGGCTACTCTATCCATACTGTTGAGCACTTAGCCTCTGCTTTGTCGGGTCTTGGTATCGACAACATTATTGTTGAAGTTGACAGTCACGAGCTACCGATATTAGATGGTAGCGCAAGCCCGTTTATCTTTTTATTGCAAAGCGCAGGTGTGGTTGAGCTCGACAAACCAAAGAAATTTATAAAAGTTAATAAAACAATTCGAGTTGAAGACGGCGACAAATGGGCCGAATTCAGACCATATGATGGATTTCGAGTTGATTTCGCAATTGATTTTGCGCATCCCGCTATTTCTCAAACGCGTCAACACTGTATATTAGATTTTTCTAAAGACTCATATGTTGATGAAGTAAGCAGAGCTCGCACCTTCGGTTTTATGCGCGACCTCGAAATGATGAATTCAATGAATTTAGCATTAGGTGGAAGCATGGACAATGCTGTGGCACTTGATGAGTTTCGCGTTCTTAATCCTGAAGGACTTCGATATACCGACGAATTTTTAAAACATAAAATTTTGGATGCAGTAGGCGACCTATTTTTAGGTGGTCATAACCTTATTGGTGAACTTGTTGCCTATAAAACCGGTCACGGTTTAAACAATAAGTTACTCAATGCGATCCTTGATGATAAAAGTGCGTGGGAATATGTAGAGTTTGAAAACGAAGAAAGTCTGCCAATAAAGTACATAGAAAATACACGATCTCTTGGTATGAACTTCGCTTAGTTTCGACACTATGCTGTTCTATCACTCTTTTTACATAAAGAAAAACCAAGACAATTCACAATAATGTGCTAGTTTTGCATGGCTATTGCATACTTAATGCAGCGCTATGTCAGCCGTTAAAATTTAGCTTGTTTTATAAGTGCATGAAAAATAGACACTTATGGGCAAAATATCTGAATAAGGAATGTGGTTTAAAAAATGTTGTAGTCTGCTTAGATTCTAGTGAAGTGTAAAATAAGTAGACGCTTATTAAAAAATATAACTCAACGCTTATTATTTTGTATCAATTGACCGATAACATGATTACACTATTTGGCATTAATAACAGTTGAAGTGCACTGTAAAAGAGAAACCAATACAATGAGTATCACCATATTAGTAAAAGGTAAGAACACGAGAATTGCGAAAAAAGTATCTATTCGTAAGACGGTGAGTTTGCTTGTGGGTGTCTCGCTTGTATTTTTAGTTTCTAGCCGCAGTACCGAATCAGTGTACGAAAATCAAGTCAGGTTTAACGTCGTAAAAACGGGCTTAAAAGAACAAGTCGATTTAGTCGAAAAATTACATAACACAACTGACCAGAAACTAGATGGCCTAATCCAGCAATTAGGGACGATGCAATCGCAACTTAATCATTTAGACACTGTGTCAGCAAATTTAGCTGAAAAAAGCGGCCTCACGAAAGCCGACTTTACATTTCCAGAAGAAATGAAAGCACAGCTTAGCAAAGACGCTAAGCTAACTTCTCAAATAGAAAAAATGGCCGATGCGCTTGAGTTTAAAATACAACAACTCACAGCCCTTGAATCTATCCTCCAAGGCCTCAATATAGAACAAGAGAGTACACTAGCCGGTAGGCCGGTGGGTAAAGGTTGGTTATCTTCGTATTACGGAATTCGAAAGGACCCATTTTCTGGCGAACGCACTATGCACAAAGGCATTGATTTCGCAGGAAAAGAAGGAAGTGACGTTATCGCAACAGGTGCGGGCGTTGTTACTTGGTCTGGAAGCCGTTACGGTTACGGAAATTTAGTTGAAATTGATCATGGCAATGGCTTGAAAACTCGCTACGGCCATAACGCGGCTTTAACCGTCGAAATTGGCGACATCGTGACCAAAGGGCAAAGTATTGCACTTTTGGGTAATACAGGGCGTTCCACAGGGCCGCATGTTCACTTTGAAGTCATCAAAAATGGTCGTCAAGTCGATCCACTACCCTATATCTACCGCTAATCCGCTAGTTTGACTCTCTTAATAGTGTTGGTGGGCAACCTTCAGCACGACTTTTATCGGCCATATTCTTTCACTTTGTGTTAATATGCGCTTTTTTTAACGCTATTAAGGTCAGTAGACCGAAAAATTGGACGTCTTCAACGCATGTTCTTGAGTATATTTAGGAAGATCTTTGGTACCCGTAACGACCGTCTTTTAAAAAAGTTACGTAAAACAGTTAATCAAATCAATGCGCTTGAGCCTGAGTTAGAGGCCTTAAGCGATGAAGCCCTTAAAGCCAAAACGCAAGAATTCCAAAAGCGAATCACAGACGGTGAAACACTTGAAGATCTTTTGATCGAAGCGTTTGCGGTTGTTCGCGAGGCAAGTAAACGGGTATATGGTATGCGTCATTTTGATGCGCAAATGAAGGGCGGCATGGTATTACACCAAGGCAAGATTTCAGAAATGCGCACAGGTGAAGGTAAAACCTTAACCGCCACCTTACCTACTTATCTTAATGCGCTCTCGGGTGATGGCGTTCACGTAATTACTGTAAACGACTACCTTGCCAAGCGTGATGCCGATTGGAGTCGCAAGTTATTTACCTTCTTAGGACTTACCGTTGGGTGCAATATTCCTGGTATGAACCATGAAGAAAAACTTGCTGCCTATACCGCCGATGTAACCTACGGTACAAACAATGAATTCGGTTTTGACTACTTGCGTGACAACATGGCATTTAGCCCTAAAGACCGTGTCCAGCGCAAACTAAATTTCGCCGTTATTGATGAAGTTGACTCAATCTTAATAGATGAAGCGCGCACACCGCTCATTATTTCAGGTGCAGCCGAAGATAGCTCAGAATTATATAAGAGAATAAACACACTAATTCCTGAACTTCAAAAGCAAGATCAAGAAGACCAAGAAGATGCACATGGTGATGGTCACTACACCTTAGATGAAAAAGCAAAACAAGTGCATTTAACCGAGAATGGTCAAGTCTTTGTTGAAGAACTACTGCAAAAGGCTGGTTTAATTGAAGAGGGTGATTCATTATTCGCAGCGACCAATATTCCTATGCTGCATCATGTAAACGCCGCTTTGCGAGCGCATAAACTTTTCACCAAAGACGTTGACTACATCGTAAAAGACGATCAAATCATAATTGTTGATGAGCATACTGGCCGCACAATGGAAGGGCGAAGATGGTCTGAAGGTTTGCACCAAGCTGTTGAAGCTAAAGAAGGCGTAAATATACAAAACGAAAACCAAACGTTAGCGTCAATTACCTTCCAGAATTATTTTAGAATTTATGACAAGCTTAGCGGAATGACCGGTACAGCCGAAACCGAAGCTTTTGAATTTCACAGTATTTATGGCTTAGAGACGGTCGTAATTCCGACCAACAAGCCGATGATAAGAAAAGATCACGCGGATAAAATCTATTTAACAGCTGAAGAAAAGTTTGTTGCAATTATTGAAGATATTAAAGACTGCGTAGAGCGCGGTCAGCCAGCATTGGTTGGCACAATCTCTATCGAAAACTCTGAGCTATTGTCACATTTACTTAAAAAAGCAAAAATTAAGCACAAGGTATTGAATGCTAAGTTTCATGCTCAAGAAGCTGATATTGTTGCCCAAGCGGGTATGCCTGGTGCCATAACCATTGCTACCAACATGGCCGGCCGTGGTACCGACATCGTACTTGGTGGTAATTTAGATGTCGTAATCGACGCGTTAAAAGATCCAAGTGAAGCGGCCATTGCGAAACAAAAAGAAGAGTGGCAAAAACGCCACGATGCAGTATTGGCTTCTGGTGGACTTCATATTATTGGTACTGAACGTCATGAGTCTCGTCGTATTGATAATCAGTTACGTGGTCGTTCAGGGCGTCAGGGTGACCCTGGTTCATCACGCTTTTATCTTTCATTAGAAGACCCACTCATGCGCATATTTGCATCAGATAAGATGAGCAATATGATGAAGCGCTTTGGCATGGAAAAAGGTGAATCTATTGAACATCCATGGGTGTCGCGTGCAATAGAGAACGCTCAACGTAAAGTTGAAGGTCGTAACTTTGATATGCGTAAACAATTGCTTGAGTATGATGATGTAGCCAACGATCAACGCCGCGTTATTTATGAACAACGTAATGAACTGCTTGATGAAGGTGATATTGCGAAGACCATCGTTACCGTGCGCGAAGACGTCGTCAATACCGTTATTAGTCAGTACATACCGCCTCAGTCTCTTGAAGAAATGTGGGATGTAAGTGGCCTAGAAGAGCGCCTTCGTAGTGACTTCTTAGTTGATTTGCCGCTTCAAAAGATGCTTGATGAAGACGACAAACTTTACGAAGACACTTTACGTGAGAGAATTTTAGAGTCAGTGGTCAATGCATACCGTGAAAAAGAAGAGACGGTAGGCGCCGAGGTTATTCGTTTGTTTGAAAAGCAAATTATGCTACAAACACTTGATACACACTGGAAAGAACATTTGGCCGCAATGGATTACTTGCGTCAAAGCATTCATTTGCGTTCTTATGCGCAAAAGAATCCTAAGCAAGAATACAAGCGTGAGTCATTTGAATTGTTCTCTGAAATGCTTGACAACCTAAAAATTGAAGTTATTAGTATTTTAAGTAAAGTACAAGTACGTCAAGAAGCAGATGTTGAAGCGGTTGAAGCGCAGCGTAGACGCGCTGAAGCTGAGAAAATGTTTGAACATAAAGATGCTGATTCACCCACGCAAGGGCCTGTGGACGCGCAAACACCTTCTAAGCCACAAACCTCTGTACGTCAAGGTCCTAAGGTTGGACGTAACGATCCTTGTCCGTGTGGCTCTGGTAAGAAGTATAAGCAGTGCCATGGCAAGCTTAGCTAAGCATATCAAAGTAGCGGTTGGCGTCATTACCAAAAACGATATGTTTTTTGTGTGTCGCCGACAAGCCCATCAGCATCAAGGCAATAAATGGGAGTTTCCCGGAGGCAAACTTGACCAAGGCGAATCCGCCGAGGACGCGCTGAAGCGAGAATTAGCTGAAGAAATTGGCATATCTATCAACACCAGCGAACATTTGATGGATATTGAGCACAATTACCCCGATAAAAAAGTCAGTCTACATGTCTATATAGTGTCTGATTTTGCAGGTCAACCCTATGGTGCTGAAGGCCAAGAGTCTGCTTGGTTTCATTTTAATTCGCTTAAAAATTTAGACTTCCCTGAGGCTAACCAAAATATCATCGAAAAATTAGCGCAAGTACTAAACTAATCTTTCGTTTTGCAATAATAGCAAATGTCTCTTAGACTCCCATCAACATTTTCTTAAGTCGTACTCAGCACTAGGCTATATGAATAGACCATTAAAACAAAAAACCATTGGCATTTTGGGCGGTATGAGCAATCGAGCTACTGTCGAATACTATAACTTTATTAATCAAGCTGTAAATGCTCAATTGGGTGGTTGGGATATTGCCGAAACGCTTATCATTGGCTGTAATTTTGGCAATATAGAATATTTTGTTAGAAAGGGTGAGTGGGCACTAGCAGAAGCCTATTTGCTTGAAAAAGCCAAGCTCGCCCAAGCAGGTGGAGCTGATGTACTTATATGTATGTCAAATACTATGCACAAAGTCCTGTCTCGCGTTAGCGAGGTAATTGACATTGACTTTATTCATATTGCACAGCCAACCGCCAGTGCAATTGTCGCGCAAAATTTATCTACGGTAGCGTTGTTAGGTACCTTGCCTGTTATGGCCGAAGACTATATGCGTGCAGAATATGAAAAAGAAGGCATTAACATCATCGTGCCTTCCCCAGCGCAGCAGCTTGAAATTGATCGCATCATATTTGACGAACTCGTGAAAAATATTGTTAGGCCCGAGTCTAAACAAATCTACATTGATGTTTGTCATGATCTCATTAGCCAAGGTGCACAAGGCATTATCTTGGGCTGCACGGAAATATTTTTACTTATTCAACCTCAGGACTTAAAGCAAGTGCCACTTTTCAATACCACTGAATTACATGTAAATGCGGTAGTAAAAGCAGCACTTAATTAGGCGCTCGTCTTTTGGGCTTGTATGCCAAAAAATACGCTGTACATAACTGGAACGACACCCAAGGTTAGCAAGGTGCCCACGCCTAATCCAAAGGCAATTGCGCAGGCCATGCCAAAGAACAAAGCATCTTGACTAATAATCAATGGCAATAAGCCTAAAATAGTTGTTGAGGTAGACATTACAATGGGTCTTAGTCGATGCACAGAGGCGCTAATTAAGGCGTCGTGCTCGCTACTGTTCGCCTTATCCTTATTTTCATTACGCTCAATGTCGATTCTGTCTATTAATACAATTGCGTTATTGACGATAATACCTGCCAATGCATATAGACCTAGTATTACCATAAAGCCAAAGTTAGCACCTGACACCAACAAGCCCATTACCGCACCTATAAGAATTAAGGGTACCGTTAAAATAACGACGCCCGCTCGGCGGTATGAATTAAATTGTGCAATTAAGATAAGGGCAACGATGCTCAGGCAAAGCGGTATGTTCGCATTTAGAGAGGCCTGCGACTCTTTAGATTCTTTAACCACACCATCAAATTCTATACGATGTGAATAGGGCAGTCTTGCCGCAAGTTCGTCTAACTGGCCCTGAAGCATTCCTGCCATATCTTCAGCCGTCAAGAATAAATTCTTAGCCTCTACGGTAACCGTTCTGAAAAGGTCTTCACGCGCGATGCGTGCATATTGAGGCGTAAACGCTATGCTTGCGATTTGCTCAAGAGGAACATTTACATTTCGGCTCTGGCTATATACGCTCACGCTGTATAGGCGCGACAGGTCAAGTTTATCTTCTTGTGCACCTCTGACAATAATAGGTAAAAGATCGTCGCCTTCTCTGAACTCAGAGATAACAACCCCATCGTAAAAGGTCTGCAAAGAGCGTGCAACGTCCTCGGTACTTACCCCTGCACGTTTAGCGCGAGCTTGGTCTATGTTGATATCGACTTGAGAAATTTTGTTTTCCCAATCGTCTTTTATTTCAACCGTGCCATTTAATGAGCGCATAATATCTTTAACATCTTGGGCCGCTTTATACACTACGTCTTTGTCTGGGCCAATAACTTGAATGTCTATTTTGTTTGAATCGGACGGGCCTAAAAACATTTTGGTGACGCGCACTCGCATTGAGGGAAATTGCTGTGCGAAGTCTTCACGTAAAAAAGCAATCACTTCATCTTGATATTGCTTGTCGCTCAAGTTGAACATAATAAATGCTTTATTTGACTCTGGTGTAATTGGCGTTAGAGACAAAACAAAACGAGGGCCACCAAAACCGCCATAGGCAGCATAGTTTCTCACGTGTTGATAACGCTCGTTGTTATCAAGGAGACTGAAAACTCGCTGCAAGCTTGCCTGTGTTTCGCGCATGGTCGTGCCCGCAGGTAAATCGATATAAGCGAGTACTTGTGCACGGTCTGAATCAGGGAAAAACTTTACCGGTACAATACTCATCGCGCCGCCCGCAGCAATAAACAAAACAATCATAAAGGCCATAAACGAAGCGCGTTGTCTAAGTATACGTTTTAAGAAGCTGCGGTATGCGTCGTTTAGCTTATCGAAGAGCGTTGCAATTTTTTGCTGGAAGCCTTCTTTGGCTTTGATTTCACCATCTTTAATAAATAGGTAGCATAAGTAGGGCGTGACCATTAACGAAAGCAACCACGACACTACTAGGGCGTAAATAATGACAATTGAAATTGAGCGTGTGTATTCACCTGAAGAACTCTCGGCAAGCATAAGAGGCAAAAATACGAGCATGGTCGTGGCTGACGATGTCAGCAAGGGTATTGCTAAGGTGCGGCCTATATTGCGCACTATTTCGATACGTTTTTCGCCAGCCTCTAGGCGCTTTTTAAAGTCTTCAGCAACTACGATCCCATTATCAACTAACAAACCTAGTGAGATGATTAAAGTTGCCAAACTCATTCTTTCAAGGGCCATACCGCTAAAATTTAATATTGCCAATACGATTAATACCACCGCTGGTACAATTGCTCCAACAATTAAGCCGATCCTAAAGCCCAAAAATAAAATGACCACAGACAATACAATTGCTAAGGTTTGGATGACATTTATCGAAACGCCTTCGACGGCGGTTTCAACCTGATCTGCTTGGCGCGTGATTATGCTATAGCTGATGCCTGCGGGCATGATGGTGTTTAATTCTTGTAATCTTTTTTCAATTCGCGGGGACACTTCGGTAACGCTGTAGCGATCATTTTTGGCGATAGCTAAAACAATAGCGGGTTTACCATTGAAATACGCAGTTTGCTCTGGGGGGTTGACTAAATCTCGATAAACCTTGGCAAGATCGCTTAGCCTGATTGTTTGGCTTGGATCTTCAAGTGGAAATACAACGTTTTTGATATCCTCTATACTGGTGAAATTCCCGCTTGGTGATACGTTAAAGCTCTTGCCATCAATATCAATAATACCGCCTGCACGAATCACGTTTTCACTTTGTAAAGTTGCTATCAACTGGGCGGGCGAAATGCCTAGTTGTGCCGCTTTTATATCAGAGACCTCAATAACGATTGTTTCTTGTTGTGCACCTAGAATATTGACTGATTGCGTTCCTTCGACTAAATACAATTCGTCTCTTGCATGCTGGGCCATATCAAATAACTCGCCCATTGATATACCGCTTTGTGCTTGCAAGGCAACCGTTAAAATAGCCACATCGCCAAAGTTATCATTCACAAAAGGGGTCATTGTGCCTTCAGGCAACTGATTCGCAACTTTATCAAGTTCGTTTCTAACTTTGTCCCAGATTTGGTCAAGGTCAAAATAGCGTTCATATAACTGCACATATACCGTCGAGCGACCAAGGACTGATACTGAGCGTATCTCTTTGACTTCATCTACGTTACGAACGCCTTCTTCTATCGTTTTGGTCACTAATAATTCGATTTTCTCAGCAGACATGCCGGGAAACTCTGTAGTAATTACGGCCTCTCGAATTTTAATTGATGGGTCTTCTTGTGCAGGCAAGGTAAAGTAACTCAACACGCCAAAAATCATAAGTCCCAGCACGATAGACATCACACTGCGATTATATTTAACACCAAATTCAGATAGGTTCATCATGTTTACCGCTCTCTATTGGTTATAAATCAGCTGGCTGCGACTCAATGGCGTGACTAACTGTTGGTCTTGGATAAAGGCGACACCCGCGGTAATCACTTCAATATCGATATCGGACTGTGAACGTGCTGTGTTGAACTTGACAAGCATCGCTTTAGCTAAGGTTTGAACGATAGTGATGTACTCTTTTTTCGAAACATATTGCGTGTTAGTTTTAATAACGCTCAGTACATACTGTCCTTTTTCATCGGTTGCGATTGCCGTTAAGGGAATTTTATACAAAGCACCCGATTGCGCACTCTTGTCTGTCTCACCTAAACCATTAAGCGGTAGTATGATTTCTGCTGACATGCCAGGGAGGAGTTGCGGGTATGCTTGATTGAAGGTGACGGTAATTGGAAATGCGTTTGCGACTGATGCTTGTTTACCTATTTCCGTTAGCGTTGCCATATACTGCGCTGGGCTTTGATAATGAGCTGCGCTATGAGTCTCTGTATTGAGGGCTGGAATGAGTACTTGCACTTGGCTTGATAACGAGATGCGACCAATCACAGACTCGGGCACCACAGCCACCGCTTCTAGATTAGCTTCGCCTTGGATTGTGAATACAGGGCTTTGCGTAGTAATTTGTTGGTTGGGTTCTATCATACGTGCTGAAACGGTGCCGTTGTAGGGTGCATAGAGAGTGGTATCACGTAGATTTTGTTTGGCAATGTTAAGTGCGCTTTGTGCGCTGTTTACTCTTTCGTTTGCTATATTGTAAGCGGCCTGGGCGTTGTCTACTATCGCTTGTGGTACTAGATTTTGCTGTTTCAATGTTAAGTTTCTATCAAGTGTTTGCTTAGCTTCTGCCCGCGATGCTTTTGCTTCACCTAATACACCCTCACTTTGTGCTACTGCTAATTTATATAGTTTAGTGTCAAGTTGAGCGAGTACTTCACCTTGTGTAAATACTTCACCTAAATTTACTGAAATTGAAGAGACAACACCATTGACTTCGAATGATAGTGAAGTGTTTTGTGCAGCTTGCAGCCGCCCTGTGATGTGTCGTTGAATACTTCCATCGAACAATGACACAACTTGAGTTTTAACCATTTTGGGGACTTCTTGATAGTCACTTTCCTGGTTTTTTGTATCACTACATCCTAAAAAAAGAATGGCACTGGTAAGACAAATAATAAGGACAGGCAGTTTTGAGTTCATGTAAATAGGCTTCTTTGTTGGCTTTAAGAAAACGCAGGAAGTA
Organism: Glaciecola sp. G7-5; assembly: GCF_055808975.1. Classification (NCBI taxonomy): domain Bacteria; kingdom Pseudomonadati; phylum Pseudomonadota; class Gammaproteobacteria; order Alteromonadales; family Alteromonadaceae; genus Glaciecola; species Glaciecola sp. G7-5. Next base: position 4,609,308 of record NZ_CM147892.1, on the reverse strand, counting down.
TACGCAGTTAAAGCTGTACTGTACAGTACAGTACCAATTAAAAAAATTTAGGTTATAGTTTTTGGCGTCTTATTTTTTGACATGATCGTTTTCTATTTCTAATCAGAAAGCGACTATTTGCGTTCAATCACGTGGTATCAAAGTAATTATGAGCAGTACTAAACAACTCACTAATTCACAAAAAGCCTCTCCGAAATGTCGTATTTTAGAAGCGGCTCGGGAATTGTTTTTTTCCAAAGGCGTTGCTGCTGTGACGACTGACATGTTGGTAAAGAAAGCCAAGACATCTAAAATGACTTTATATAAGTATTTTGCAAATAAAGACCAAATTCTTGAACAAGTCGTCTCTGAAGATGTGAGTAGAATTTTTACGCCGCTCAATACCAATATCGACAATGCCCAAGGATATCGTCAGGTAATCTTTGAGTTTTGTAAAAATTTAAGAGAGATTATATTCGATCCTGAAATTGTACGGTTTGACCAACTCATGGTTTCTCAAGCAATCAGTCATCAACATTTAACGCAGCAGTACTACAATCGCACTTATCAGCCGACCATAGACCGCGTTATTTTGTTACTCGAAATGGGGCAAGAGAAAGGCTACATAAAAATGAAGCATGCACCCGCCTTATTAACTGACATTCTAGTCTCTTCAGTATCTGGCTTAAATTACACAAGAGCGATGCATGGATTTGAAGGGCAAAAAGCCGCTAGTGACGAGGACATAGCGGCGATGTTAGAAATAGTATTGGGCCTTAATGTGTAGCATAAATCCGCCTAATCTTTGCGCTTTTTAGAATAAGCATTTGCTCGACGTAGCAAAGGCAAGGTTTAGATGATCATATGCCGCCTCGCCAATGAAGTGAGGATAGGTAACCTTGTCTTCCCACAAAATGTCATTGCCTGAAAAATCAACAAAGCAAGCTTGGTCAGTCTTCAGCGCCATAAAATCACTGCCTTCCAAACTTGGGTGCAACATTGCTGTTTTTTGCTTATCTTCGTCTGTGGGATAAGGAATTTCAGTGCCCAGACGATAAGCTTCTACCGGGGCAAGGTCAGTGTATGTATCTTGATTAAATGCTTCGATAAAACGCAGAATAGCAAGGGTCATCTCGACCGTTTGTTGATATATACTGGCTTTTAACGCCCCTTGTGTTTGTGGACCAACTTCAACCATCACGCCTTTTTTCGCAAGGGTGCAAAGGTAGCCAAATTGTTCGAAGGCTTGGTAATCTTCTACAAGTATGATGGCGCTTGGCATTGCATTTTTTACATAGCGTGCGAGTTGCTGGTTAAAATGGTCGTTTTCTAATACGATGAGGGTAGGGCCCATGTTACTCGTTGTATTGTGTATATCGATACAAAAATCGGTTTTAGCAGCGCTGCCTTTAGGACCATACTCTGCGTTGAAGCGCTGGGCTAGCTTTGCCTCTTGTGGGCTGGTGTCTTGAACAGGTGTTGCTAACTTGCTTAATGAAAACTGGCGGTTTAGGTCTTCGTCAATGTAGCGAACTCTCGCGTCTATTGCACATTCATTAACAAGCGCCAACTGAATATTGAGATTAGGGGCGACTTCGTGCAATTGTTGCGGTTTTTTTTGCCACTGTTTTACCGCTGCTATTCCCGACATTTCGTTGCCGTGAGTTCCACCGCTAATTAAAATTTGCTTTATCATCTTCTCTTATTCTACTAAGTTGCTTACACACTAAAATGAGGTTTTATGGTTTAAAAAATCCATCGCTATCGTTTGCTTGTTGTGCAAGCATTGCCTCGATATCTTCAATGTCGATATTGTCGGGCAGTTTATCTAACTTATGTTCGTCACTTGGAATACTATGCTCTTCATTTGCCCATTGGCCGAGATCGATCAACTGACATCGTTTTGAACAAAAGGGTCTGTGAACGGCTTTGTCATTCCAAATTAATTCTACTTGGCATGTGGGGCATTTTACTTTCATGTTTGACTGTACTACCTATCTTGACATTAATCTGAAGGACTAAGTTTACTGTAAATAGTGCTTGAGAATAAGCCAGCAGACAAAAAAATTTAACTTAGCAACTAGCCAATTTAAACATTACTGTATCGGTAACAGCAGCACTTGTGCCAGCCTCTGGTTGTAGCTTCATAAATTTAACACCATACCGAGAACGGCTGCCACTTACGACAGGGTAAATGCCTGAGGCGAGATCACACTGTATTCTGACAAGTTCTATTTTGTCTTCAACACTTCCTTGATAAAATCCACTTTGGATTACCATGTCTTGGAAGCGTGATTTTTCACGTAAAAAGGAAAGAAGCATTTCGAGACTCGTATTTATCAAAGACAGTTGTGAAACCCATTTTTGCATATCACTTTGCTTTTTATGCGAGGCCTGTTTTAACCAACAAAATAAAGAAGGTAAATCGAAACTGGTCACCCCGCCAGGAATCGCAAAACGTTGACGAATATTGTTTAAGAACTTTTCTTCTCGTAAACTGGCGCCGAGCTTTTTGTTTTTCTTTATATCACTGCCAACACGATGAAGATTTTGCAAAGCGAGTTCAAGTGCCTCGGTATCGATGTCTGGATGTTGTGACCAATGTACGAGTTTGCGTTCATGGGCATCAATATCTCGTAAAAAATCGGTGCGTAAATCAAGACGATCGACTAAGTCAGTAACGTTAAAGAGTACTTCAAAAAAATAGAGGTATTGATTCTCAGTTCGGGCAGATTGGGACTCTTTTAATTGAGCAAACAACTGCTCAAGTCGCAGGTAGTTTCTCACCTTTTCGCAAAGTGGAAATTCGTAAAGCGCGACCGACATTAAATTCTCCTGATTAGATTCAACGGCGATTGCCGTAAGTAGTTGCTACAGTTGGTATTCTACACAAAAATTACGCGCTTGGGGGCGACGAATGCAGATAATTTTAAAACTTATCGGTTTAAGTCCCGAAGTTTTCGTTGTGCCAAGCTTTTATCTAGACTCGCCGTGCTAAAGACAGGTATTTAGTGTGTAAGACCTCTACTTGCGGAGCAAGTAGCTCAATACCTTGACTGTTATCTATTATATCATCTGCTAAGGCTAATCTTTCTTCGCGGCTTATTTGAGATGCAATAATATTGCGAATGGTAGTTTCGTTTCCCCCATCACGACCAAGGGTTCTGGTTAACTGTTGCTCTTGCGTAATATCAACAACTAAACTTCGATTTACCAATGCATGCAGATTATTCTCAAATAATAATGGCGCAGATAAGATGCAATACTGCGACCGCGTTTGCGCTAATTGGTTCAGCATATTTTCTCGAATGAGCGGGTGTAAAATAGCGTTGACCTTCTCTTTTGCTTCATTATCAGCAAAAATAATTTCTCTTAAAGCGCCGCGGTTTAGGGTCATCTGTGGGTCAAGTATGCCATCCCCAAAAGTGTTAACTAGGGCTAAAAGGCCTTGTGAACCGGCTTTAACTACGTCTCGTGCAACTAGGTCAGCGTCTACGATGTCTATGTCTCTGGCAGCGAACAAATTAGTCACTGTGGTTTTACCACAGCCGATCCCACCGGTAACGCCAACAATGTATTTTTTCTTTAATAAGTTAGGCTGATGCATTATAGAGTCGACAAATACCAAGTTGAAATATCTTGTCCGTACAGCATGGTTAAAAACCCTGCTGCGGCCAAATAAGGACCAAAAGGTATTGCAAGGTTACTGTCTTTCTTTTTCAACACCATAATACAAATGCCCACGATAGCGCCAACCAACGATGACAGTAATATTACAATAGGCAAATGCTGCCAACCTACCCATACGCCAATGGCAGCAAGTAATTTGAAGTCGCCGTAGCCCATGCCTTCTTTTCCCGTCGCCAATTTGAACACCCAATAAACGATGAATAAACTCAAGTAACCGGCCGCCGCTCCTACCACTGCATCAAATAAAGAAACTGGCGTGTTGCTTGGGTCAAGATAAGCAATCAGCAATAAACCTATCCACAACATAGACAAGGTCAAGGTGTCAGGAAGTAGCATCTCGTCGATATCAATAAAGGTCATCGCAACTAAGAGCCAAGTACAAAAAATAAAGCCAAATGCGATGGGCGTAAACCCTAACTCATAGGCGACCCAAGCGCTTAATACCGCGGTGAGTAATTCGATAAGTGGATAACGAATAGAAATAGGATTTTTACAATTGCTGCACTTGCCTCGTAAAAATAGCCAGCTAATCACGGGAATATTTTCCCATGCTCTAATTTTATGCTGGCATTTTGGACAGGTTGAATCTGGTTTGACTAAGTTAAATGGTGCTCGCTTAGATGCGGCGTGTGGATCGTAGTTATCACCCTGATTGTGTGCATCAATCTGATCTTGCCATTCATTTTTCATCATCACGGGAAGGCGATATATAACGACGTTTAAAAAACTACCGACCAATAGCGATATGCCAAACACGAAACAGATATAAAAGGTGGGCGATGTTGCCATGAGTTCTAACATGATTGAGTGTGTAAACCTTATAAAAATAGATGGATGCGCGCTTTGCCATTATGTAAATTCTACTACACTTTTATATGAGGTAGCGTGCATAAAAAAGGCTTATCGCACGATAAGCCTATAATATTTAATTAAAAAGAGCGAATAAAAGCCTTTGCTAAACTAAACGACCGCGCCCATTTCAAAGATAGGTAAATACATCGCAATGATAAGGCCGCCAATTACCACGCCCAACACCGACATAATCATTGGTTCCAAAAGACTTGTGAGACCGTCAACCATATCATCAACTTCAGCCTCATAGATATAGGCTATTTTGCTCAGCATATCGTCTACCGCACCAGACTCTTCACCGATGGCAATCATTTGTGTCACCATATCTGGAAACACGTTTGTTGCTCGCATTGCACTATTCATTTGGGTTCCGCCCGATACTTCGCGTCGAATGTAGAGAATAGCATCTCTAAAAACGGCGTTGCCTGATGCACCCGCTGCGGATTCAAGCGCTCCAATTAATGGTACTCCGGCTGCGAAGGTTGTTGACAGCGTTCGTGTAAAACGTGCTATCGCGGCCTTTTTCAAGATTTCTCCAATGATAGGTATTTGCAAAATTCGTGCGTCTACGTAGTCTCGAATTTTAATTGATTTTCGATGGGCTCGCACAAATAGCCATGATGCCGCGGCCATTCCAGCACCAATAAAAATACCGTAGGACTGCACAAAGTTTGATAATGCAAGCACCATTAAGGTAAATGCGGGTAACTCGGCGCCAAACCCGGCAAATATTTCTTCAAACTGCGGTACCACAAAAACCAATAAAATAATGGTAACGATAAATGCAACCACTAGCACCGCAATTGGGTAAAACATGGCTTTTTTAATTTTAGATTTTAGTGCTTCATTTTTTTCTTTATACAGGGCGATTCGATCGTAAATCGTTTCAAGGGCACCCGATTGTTCACCGGTTTCTACTAAATCGCAGTATAATTCATCAAATTGAAGAGGGTGGCTACGAAGCGCTGCAGACAAAGGGTTACCTGCTTTTACTTCATCGGTAACCGTACTTAATAGTTTGCGCATGGATTCGTTGGGGTTGCCTTGTCCAATCATTTCTAAGCTTTGAATTAGGGTTACACCCGCGCCTAGCATGGTCGCTATTTGTCTGGACATGACGCACACATCCATTGGCGTTATCTTTGCCTTGCGCTTGAACATCGGAACGCTTTTTTCTTGACTCGGGTCGCTGAAATACCACGACGCCTTAACATGTTCTTTGCTTCTAACAAATCTTTAGCGGCAATTTCGCCTTTGCTTTTCTTGCCACTTTTGTCCGAACCAGACCAAACGAAATCATTTGTAATAACAGCCATAAGGCTCCCCTAATTTTTACTATGCTTATTAGATCTAACGCCTTTTATATAGAATTCTTTAGCAACAAAAACTCATACAAAAAAAGCTAAACAAAAAGCCCAGTAAGACTGGGCTTTTTCGAAACTCGTATCACTATTACTTAATTAGCATAAAGTAGTAGGGTTACAAACAGTTGTCCACGTTACAGTGCCGTTAGCACGTACAGGAGTAAGTTCGATGTAACTTTTTGCAGTACCATCAATAGTTAGACCTGAGTTACCGCTAGCAGTTGCCTTGATAACACCGTCAATGATTGATAGACCAACAGCAGTGTCTGAACCAGTTACTGCAGCAGGGATGCCTTTAGTTCCTGCGTCACATAAGTCAGTTGCCGTTGCGTCTGTTCCACCCGCGATTTGAGCACAAACTTCAACCGCTGATTTAGCCGCCGCAGTTGCATTAACTACTTCAGTAAATTTCGCTTTGTCTGTGTAGTTTTGGTAAGCCGGTAATGCGATGGCTGCCAAAATACCGATGATTGCAACAACAATCATTAATTCGATTAGGGTAAAACCTTTTTGATTAGATTTAATAGTATTCATGTTCATAATAATTCTCCGAGCGTCGTTTAACGCGATTTTTTTAACAGTGTGGTTTGTGTATAGTTGCGGAAAGTCACCTTATTAAAATGTGTCTCTCCTCAACCTCGGAAATGATTATATGCCTCAATCCTATGCTGTGAAGTATGCAGACATATACCTAAGTGTGTGTTTGCACACAAAAAAACCACTAAAGTTAGTGGTTTCTCCTAGCTAACTATCTGTTTTTACAATATTAATAAGGAAAGGTCGACAGCGTTGATATGCTTGGTAATTGCACCAGATGATATATAATCAACCCTTGTTTTCGCTAATTCCGTCAGTCTTTCTTCGGTAATGTTGCCCGAGACCTCTAGCTTACACTGGTGATTATTGATAGAAACTGCCTCTTGGATCTGTTCTGTTGAAAAGTTGTCAAGCATTACTATATCTGCGTTTGCAGCGATTGCTTGGCGTAATTCATCTAGGTTTTCTACTTCTATTTCTATGGGTTTTTGCGTTTGCAAGGCTTTTGCTTGAGAAATTGCATTGGCTATTGAACCACAGGCTTTTATATGGTTTTCCTTTATAAGGAAGGCATCATACAATCCCATGCGGTGATTTTTACCACCGCCACAAGCCACTGCATACTTTTGTGCTTGACGAAAGCCAGGAATAGTTTTGCGTGTATCAAGCAATGCAGTCGAAGACCCTTGCAGAAATTTTGCATAGTGTGCCGTTGTAGTAGCGGTGGCACTTAACATTTGAAGAAAGTTAAGCGCTGTGCGCTCGCTAGTCAAAATTGCCTTTGCGCTACCTTTGATATCAACTAGCGTGGTGTTGGCTTTTATTGCTTGACCATCCTCACAATGCCAGGTGAGTTCGAGTGATGGGTCTACTAACATAAATGCAGATTGCGCCCATTGTAAGCCGCATACAACTATGTCTTCACGGGTAATTATATGTGCATGTGCGGTGGAGTCTTGCGCAATTAGATTCGCGGTAATGTCATGGTTAATAAAAGATTGCAAGTGTTCAAGTTTGCTATGCTCTGTGTCAGATACCATTGGCAGCGGACTTAAGTCTTCTATTAGTGCGCGCTCTACATCTCTGTCTATGCTTTCTTGTGTAATAGCATATGTTGTGATGTCGATGTTTTTGGCATCACGCGTTTTGCTTGTATGTGATTTCAATACCTATCCTTATTTGTTAATAAATACATAAACCAATACACAAAATAATGTAGGTTTGAAGCGAGACTCTTCAGCAGTGCCACTCTTGCGAAGGTATAATACTAATCGTTTAAGCGAATCGTAATTCCTACAGAGGCGGTAATCTGCTTTATACTAGCTCTTTCATCCTTTAAAAAAAGGATACTGTTATATTTTACATGCCAGTTGTGCGCCTAACAAGCATTCCAATACAATAATAAGTTCATGCTAGTGGGTCTTTTGCAAGTTTCAGTATTAGCACTATCTGTCATAAAGTAAACTTTGTTGCAGTCTATAGGCGAATGATTATACTAAATGTCTGTTTAATAAAGGACATAAACTCGTGACACTCTTTACCTTATTAATCGTTATGGCGCTCGAAAGAGTCGTTGTTAAATCTAAAGCCTTCCACATTACTGCCTTAGCAAAACAATACTTTGCATTTATACTTCCATTTTTACCCAAACAAGAAACTAACGACTCCTCTGCATCGAACAGCAATACATTGGTGATGATTGTAGTCTGCGCACTGCCCGCTTTCGCCGTTTGGCTACTGGTTCATTATCTCCCTAGCCTATTGGTATTTGTATTATATATAGCGGTGCTTTGGGCATGTTTAGGCTGTCCTATGACGCGACAAACCTACAAGCGTTATTTGCAAGCGGCCAATCGTGAAGACTTTGAAGCCTGTTCTTTATATTCAGAGCAATTTGGTAACAAGGGCGGCGATTTATCGAATGTGGGGAAACAATTGGTGTTGGTTAATTATCGCCATTATGCAAGCGTAATCATATTTTTTGTCTTGTTTGGATTGACAGGTATGGTTTTCTATTCACTGTGCAAAGAATGGTATTTTTATAAAGTTGATGAAAAAGCTGGTGAAGCTGAACAAGCGTCAGAAGTAGAAGAAAGAGTTGTTAAGCAGTCAGATGACGATGAAGTTGTGCACTCTTTTCAGCATGAATCAACGCCATCTTTGCATGCCCAAGAGCAGGTTTTATTTATTCTAGATTGGTTGCCCGTTCGCATAACCGCGTTTGGTTTTCTGCTTGTTGGACACTTTAGTAAAAGCCTGCCGGTGTGGCTTGAAACAGCAGCCGATACCAAGCTCAACGCCTATGACGTGCTCGCAAAAGTGGCGAAAGCGAGTGAAGATATTGTGCCATGTGAAAATCCAGAGTTACAAGAGCCGTTACAAATGGTTAAGTTAGTAAAACGAAATGTTATTTTCTTGTTAATGGTCGTATCAGTTATGACATTAGCGGGAATAATTGGTTAAACACTTTACTTTTGTAAATACTTGTTTAGAATGCTCTTGGTTAATTGGTAATACCATTGTCATTTTTCACTAGAACAATGTTATTAAAAATCCTTATTTTAAGCTTGAGACAAGATGATTAGACAAACAAAACTCTCAGATGTAATCACTGAAAGACTAGAATCTATGATTGTTGATGGCACATTATCGGCTGGTGAAAAGCTTTTACCCGAGCGTGAGCTAGCCGGCAAGTTCAATGTTTCGCGCCCATCTCTGCGTGAAGCAATTCAAAACTTGCAAGCAAAGGGCTTGATAGAGCGTAAACAAGGTGGTGGCACCTTTGTATCACAACATTTGAATAAACGGTTGTCAGATCCTCTCCTTGAGCTAATTTCTAAGCGTCCTGAAACCCAATTTGATTTGCTCGAGTTTAGGCATTCCCTTGAAGGCATGGCAGCTTTTTATGCGGCATTAAGGGGGAGCAGCGAAGATCACGCGGCACTCACAAAAGCATTAGAAAAACTTAACTCACCAAGTGTAAAGGCAAATCCAGAAGAAGAAGCTTTAGCCTTAGGTGAATTTTATTTTGTGATGGCGCAAGCGTCTCAAAATATGGTCTTAGTGCAGGTTATGCAAGCAATGCGTTTAATGCTCGAAGACAACGTTAAGCAAAACTTAGCGATGCTACGTTCAGGCGCACAAGTAGAAAACGAAATATCGCAGCAACGGACGGCTATTGTACAAGCGATTATATCAGGTAACCCAGATGCTGCGCGCGACGCAAGTCATCTTCATTTGTCATTCATTGAGCAAACCTTGTTGGACATAAACAAAAATAATGTGCATGTTCAGCGCAGTTTGCGACGAATAGTGAGTGATAGTTAGTACGAGTAATTTAGGAGGTAGGGCGCGTTAACCCAACAATAATGAGTAACGCGAGCGTTCCTTACAAAAAACAAGACAGTTGAACCAATGAATAGGAAAAAACTATGGCGGATATGAAACAATCTGATGTTGACCCGATTGAAACGCAGGAATGGATAGAAGCGCTTGAAGCGGTGTTAGAAACAGAAGGCGTCGATCGAGCGCATTTTTTATTAGAATCGCTTATTGAAAAAGCCCGTCGTAACGGTGCACATTTACCTTATGATGCAACCACGGCATATATAAATACTATCCCTGCTGGCCAAGAGCCAACTATGCCTGGTGACCAAACCATTGAAGCTAAAATAAGAAACGCTATTCGTTGGAATGCGCTTATGATGGTACTGCGTGGCTCCAAAAAAGATTTGGAACTAGGTGGTCACATTTCCAGCTTTGCTTCTTCTGCAATGTTATACGATGTTGGTTTTAACCATTTTTTCAGAGCACCCACTGACGATAACGGCGGCGACTACCTTTTTGTTCAAGGACACGTATCGCCGGGTATCTATTCCCGCGCTTTCATAGAAGGTCGACTCAGTGCCGGTCAACTAGACAATTTCCGTCAAGAAGTGGGTGGTGAGGGCATATCGTCTTATCCACATCCTAAATTGATGCCCGATTTTTGGCAATTCCCCACAGTTTCTATGGGTCTAGGCCCAATGCAAGCTATTTATTTAGCACGCTTTTTGAAGTACTTAACGAATCGTGGATTGCGCGATTGCTCAAATCAACGCGTGTGGTGCTTCATGGGTGATGGTGAAGTAGATGAGCCAGAAAGCTTAGGTGCTATTGGTCTTGCATCGCGTGAGAATTTGGATAACTTAACGTTTGTTATCAACTGTAATTTACAGCGTTTAGATGGTCCTGTACGTGGTAATGGCAAAATTATCCAAGAGCTAGAAGGTACTTTCCGTGGCGCGGGTTGGGAAGTAATTAAAGTTATTTGGGGTCGCTATTGGGATTCATTGCTTGCGAGAGATACCTCAGGCAAGTTACTTGATGTGATGAACGAAACCGTTGATGGTGAATATCAAAACTTTAAAGCTAACGGTGGTCAGTACACGCGTGAAAACTTCTTTGGCAAGTACCCAGAGCTAAAAGAAATGGTTTCCAATATGTCTGATGAAGATATTTGGCGACTAAACCGAGGCGGACACGATCCAGTTAAAGTATATGCGGCATATAAACGTGCTACAGAAACCCAAGGTCGTCCACAAGTTATCTTAGCTAAAACGGTTAAAGGTTATGGTTTAGGCGCGGCTGGCGAAGGTAAAAACATTGCTCACAACGTGAAAAAAATGGACGCCAGTTCTGTAGAACTTTATCGCGACCGTTTCAATATTCCTTTGACTGACGAAGCTTGTGCAAACCTAGAATACTATAAGTTTGACGAAGATAGCCCTGAAATGAAGTACTTGCGTGAAAAACGCGAAGCGTTGAAAGGCTACATGCCTGTGCGTCGCGCAAATAGTACAGAAGAGCTTCCAGCACCGCCTTTAAAAGCATTTGAAGCAATTACTAAAGGTTCTGGAGACAGAGAAATCTCGACCACCATGGCTTTTGTTCGTGTCCTTACCGTTATGCTTAAAGACAAGCAAATGGGACAACGTGTTGTGCCAATTATTCCAGATGAAGCGCGTACCTTTGGTATGGAAGGCTTATTCCGCCAAGTTGGTATTTATAGCAACAGCGGACAAAAATATGTTCCACAAGATAAAGACCAAGTTGCTTACTACCGCGAAGATAAGAAAGGTCAAGTATTGCAAGAAGGCATAAACGAACTTGGCGCTATGTCATCATTTGTTGCTGCGGGGACATCATACTCTCTTAACAACCTACCTATGCTTCCGGTATACATCTACTACTCTATGTTTGGTTTCCAGCGTGTGGGTGATATGGCATGGGCAGCGGGTGATTCACAGTGCCGTGGTTTCTTAGTGGGTGGTACTGCTGGTCGAACAACGCTAAACGGTGAAGGTTTACAACACCAAGATGGACATAGCCACGTGCAAGCTGGACTTATTCCAAACTGCGTAAGTTATGACCCAACCTACGGTTATGAAGTTGCAGTGATTGTTCAAGACGGTATTCGCAGAATGCTCGAGAATCAAGAAAACGTATTCTACTACCTGACTGTAATGAACGAAAACTACGTTCAGCCTGAAATGCCAAAAGGCTGTGAAGAAGGTATCTTAAAAGGTATTTACTTGCTTGATAAAGTTGGCTCTGCAAAATCTAAGAAGAAAGTTAAACTCTTAGGTTCGGGCACTATTTTAGTTGAAGTACGCAAAGCAGCCGAGATTTTGGCGAAAGACTATAGCATTCAAAGTGAAGTATACAGTGTGCCTTCATTTAATGAGCTAGGTCGCGATGGTATAGATTGTGACCGCTTTAATATGCGTAATCCAAAAGCGAAACAAAAAACCGCTTACATCACTGAAGTATTAAATGATGGTAACGATGGCCCAACGATTGTTGCGACTGATTATATCAAGTCTTATGCGGAGCAAGTAAGAGCATTTATACCAGGTACATATCGAGTATTAGGTACAGACGGATTTGGTCGTTCTGATAGCCGCGCCAATTTGCGTAGCCATTTTGAAGTTGATGCGAATAACGTTGCTTATGCCGCTTTATATGAGTTACATAAAGCAGGTGATTTAGATGCCGCCACTTTGGCTAAAGCGCAAAAAGCGCTTGAGATTGACGGCGACAAAATTAACCCACTATACGCATAAATAGGAGAACGAATCATGGCAGATTTAAAAGACATTATAGTTCCTGATGTGGGCGACGACGAAGTTGAGATCATTGAGATATGCGTCGCTGTGGGCGATTCTCTTGAAGCCGAAGCTTCAGTTGTCACTGTTGAAAGTGATAAAGCCAGCATGGACATCCCCATTCCCTTTGACGGTGTTGTAAAAGAAATATCGGTGAAGGTAGGGGACAAAATAAAAGAAGGTGATTTATTAGGTAAAGCCGAAGCTTCATCGGGTGCTTCTGATAATGCTGCAGAGTCGGCATCAAGTGCACCGCAAGAGTCAAGCGAAGAGAAAGCGTCTGAAAATACGCAAGCAAAAGCCAGCGAAGAAACGTCGCAAGCGTCTTCTTCTGGTGGCGCTACCAATGTGATTGAAGTCACTGTGCCAGATATTGGTGATGCTAGCGATGTTGACATCATTGAAATCTTGGTCAATGAAGGCGATAGCGTTAACGAAGAAGACGGCTTAATTACCCTTGAAACTGATAAAGCTACGATGGATGTACCTGCACCGCAAGCGGGTAAAGTCTTGTCTCTTAAAGTGAAAGTGGGCGATAAGGTTTCTGAAGGAAGCCTCGTCTTGACTTTAGAAGTGGGTGCTTCAGAAAGTAGTTCAAGCGATAGTGCTGCATCAAGTGCACCAGCACCAAGTCAATCTAGTGGAGACAGCAGTGCTTCTTCAGTCATCGAAGTAAAAGTCCCTGATATTGGTGATGCAACAGATGTTGATATTATTGAAGTACTCGTAAACGAAGGCGACGAAATCGAAGAAGAAGCCGGACTAATTACCTTAGAAACCGACAAAGCTACGATGGATGTACCGGCTCCTAAAGCAGGTAAAGTGGTTTCGCTTAAAGTCAAAGTGGGTGACAAAGTGTCAGAAGGTTCTTTGGTCTTAACCATGGAAGTTGCTGGTGAAGCCAGTTCTGCCCCCCAAGCTTCTGAAAGTAAGCCCGCGGAGTCTGCGCCGGCAGAAACATCACAAGCACAAGCACAAAAAGCGCCGCCAGTTCCACATCACCCTTCAGCCGGTGGAATTAAGAAAGCAGGCCGCGTTCATGCATCACCATCGGTTCGACGTATTGCGCGTGAATTTGGTGTTGATTTAAGCTTGGTTACGGGTTCTGGACGTAAAGGACGTATTGCGAAAGAAGATGTTCAGTCTTATGTGAAGTATGAATTATCTCGTCCGAAAATGACACCAGGAACAAACGTCAGCCAAGGCGGTGGCGGTTTACAAGTATTAGCGCCGCCTAAAGTCGATTTTGCGAAATTTGGTGAAGTTGAAGAAGTTGCACTTACGCGAATTCAAAAGCTATCTGGTCCTAATCTGCATCGTAATTGGGTGACTATTCCTCATGTTACCCAGTTTGAAGAAGCCGATATCACCGATATTGAAGATTTCCGTAAGCAGCAAAACCAAATTGCAGAAAAACGCAAGCTAGGCGTGAAGATTACTCCTCTTGTGTTTATGATGAAAGCGGTCGCTGACGCACTTAAACACTATCCAACCTTTAATTCATCGCTTTCTGCTTCTGGTGAAAGCTTGGTAATGAAGAAGTATTTCCATATCGGTATTGCAGTAGACACACCAAATGGCCTAGTTGTGCCGGTGGTGCGCGATGTTGATCAAAAAGGCGTAATGGATATTTCCAAAGAATTAATGGAAATTAGTGTTAAAGCCAGAGACGGCAAACTTAAAGCAGCCGATATGCAAGGCAGTTGTTTTACTATTTCTAGCTTAGGCGGAATTGGTGGAACGGCCTTTACACCAATTGTTAACGCGCCTGATGTTGCGATTTTAGGTGTATCAAAAAGTGAAATTAAGCCTAAATGGAATGGCAAAGACTTTGAGCCAAGGTTAATGCTTCCTTTATCACTGTCTTACGATCACCGTGTTATCGATGGTGCATTAGCAGCTCGTTTTGCTGTGCATTTGGCTGATTGTTTAGCCGATATGCGTCGTATATTGATGTAAAGCCAGTAACCTAATGCGTACTATGAAGTGCGCATTAGGTGTCAAAATGTAAAACATAAACCCTTAGTATTATGCTTTATAGCTAATATAGCCAATAATGAGGGTGAATTGCCGTATTAATTGAATTAGAATATGCGGTATCGACAGAATTAAATTATTGAGGTCTTATCAAAGTCATGAGCGAAATCAAAACACAATTAGTGGTACTTGGAGCGGGTCCAGGTGGTTATTCAGCGGCTTTTAGAGCGGCTGACTTAGGCATTGACGCAGTAATTGTAGATGCACGAGAAACCCTTGGTGGTGTTTGTTTAAACGTAGGTTGTATTCCTTCAAAAGCACTTTTGCATGTAGCTAAAGTGATTCAAGAAGCAAAGCACCTTTCAAGTCACGGCGTTAGCTTTGGTGAGCCTAGCTTCGATTTAGACAAAATTCGCGGTTGGAAAGACTCGGTTGTTGGCCAGCTTACTAAAGGCTTGGCGGGCATGTCTAAAATGCGCAAAGTAAATCATGTGCAAGGCTACGGCAAGTTTACCGGTGCAAACACTCTAGAAGTTGAAGGTAAAGATGGCAAAACCACCATTACCTTTGAACACGCAATTATCGCAGCTGGTTCAGAGCCTGTTTCATTGCCCTTTATTCCAAAAGATGACGACCGTATAATGGACAGCACGGGCGCCTTGGAAATGAAAGATATCCCTGCCAGAATGTTGATTTTAGGTGGCGGTATTATCGGCCTTGAGATGGGTACGGTTTATCATGCGCTAGGCTCGCAAATAGATGTTGTTGAGTTCTTAGACCAATTGGTTCCTGCAGCCGATAAAGACGTTATGAAAGTCTACATGAAAACCATCAAAAACAAATTCCACACAATGCTTGAGACGAAAGTCACCGCTGTAGAATCTAAAAAAGATGGTGTATACGTTAGTTTTGAAGGCAAAAACGCACCTGAAAAACCGGTTCGTTATGACCGCGTATTAGTTGCTGTTGGTCGTCGTCCTAATGGTTCACTTGTAGGCGCTGAAAAAGCAGGCGTAAACGTTGATGAGCGCGGTTTTATTAGCGTTGATAAACAGTTACGTACCAATGTTTCGCACATATTTGCGATTGGTGATTTAGTTGGCCAGCCCATGCTTGCACACAAAGCAGTGCATGAAGGTCATGTTGCCGCTGAAGTCATTGCTGGACAAAAACATTACTTCGACCCACGAGGCATTCCTTCAGTCGCTTATACTGAGCCAGAAATCGCTTGGGTAGGTTTGACTGAAAAAGAAGCGAAAGAGCAGGGCGTCAATTACGAAGCATCAACCTTCCCATGGGCTGCTTCTGGTCGCGCTATAGCTTCCGCTGCTACTGACGGCCTAACCAAAATACTCTTTGATAAAGATACAGGCCGCGTGATTGGTGGTGCTATGATTGGTACTAATGCCGGAGAAATGCTTGGTGAAATCGGCCTTGCTATCGAAATGGGTGCTGATGCAGAAGACATCGCGTTAACCATTCATGCTCACCCAACCTTGAATGAATCTATTGGTCTTGCCGCTGAGATTTTTGAAGGTAGCATTACTGATATGCCTAATCCGAAAGCAAAAAAGAAATAACCTTGCTGCATTAAGCAATAAAAAAACCGACATTGTCAGATTTGTCGGTTTTTTTATGCCTGTAAACCGTCGTTCATTGTGCTAGCGCGAGTTTCACTAGCGAAGTTCATAAAATAACTTATAATACGATGATTATTTAGCCACTTTGGGTATCCATCTTTTATGCAGCAAATGGAGTTTTTCGCTATCCCAAGCCCTTGCATCGGTGTATGCGAATCAGGGCCTCGTGGATATTGTAAAGGCTGTTTTCGTAGTAGAGAAGAACGGACACATTGGCTTGCAATAGATGATCAAACCAAACGTATTATAATAAGCGCTTGCAACCGGCGTAAAAAAGCATATAACGCACGCAAAAGCCAGTTAGACAAGTCTGATACCCATTTTCAACAAGGTGATCTTTTCTAAATTCTCGTTGCCCTTTATTAACTTTCAAGCACTTTATGCTGTTAGCACTTTTCCTTGCTAAGGTATTGGGCTAGGTCTACAGGTATAAACCACCTTACCTTTACCATCATTTAAAGCGAGTATACTCGTCGCTAATAAACCTATCTTCGCGATAGACCCAACCCAAGCGAGAGACACTATGTCAATTACACCAATTGTAAAATATGCCAATAAAAGCTTTACACTCCCTGATACTTGTTTGCGTTTGCGTCAGATGTTAGATGACCCACATTCGGGGATTAAAGAAATGGCACAAGTAATGTCATTAGATCCCTCTTTAAGCGCAAAAGTATTAAGGCTGGCAAATAGTGCATTGTTTAGGTTTCCTTCGCAGATTACTAGTGTCCCAAAGGCGCTAAGTATAATTGGTGGAGAAGCGGCCTATAACATCTCGATGGCCGAAACCGCAAATTTAGCATTTAAGTCATTCACTACGCCGTTGCTTAATTTTACACAATTTTGGGAAAAGTCCGTGCTTACAGGTATTATCGCGCAGTCTATCGCACAACAGATGCAAGAACGTGGCAGTGAGCGTTTCTTTGTGATGGGCATTTTGATGAATTTGAGTGAACTCGTTTGCGCAACTCGATTGGAAGAAAAATATATTCAATATCAACACCGTGACGATTCGCTTCTTCCTTTAGAGCATCAGCGTGCTACTTTTGGCTTTACTTTTAGCCAATGCTCGGGCCTTATTCTTGAAGGCTGGCAGTTACCTGAAAACTTGTATTTAGCGCTGAAAGGCTTGTCACTATATAAAAATCAACAGCTTAGCAAAGATGAAAGTATCATGTACATGGCAGCAACCATGGCCGACGCGCATCTTGGCCAAGCGTTATTGCAACATCCACAATTGCACTTACAAGCGATACAATCTATTGGCTTAAATGATTATGAATATGATATTATTCACCAGTTCGCGCAATCAGAATCGAGCAAGATTGCTCTAGCTATTAATTAGCTTTTTTTATTTAATCAAAGCGCGAACGTAAACAAAGATTGCGCTATGGTTAAAACTCTTTATTTATTACTTTGTATACTTTTAATGCAGGTGCCTAGCTTGGCATTGGCACAAGATAAAGCATCTGACTTTTTCAGGAACTTAAGCAAAGAAAAGAACCTACTTGATGCGCTGTACAATAAAAATAGAAAATCCCCGTCCAGAAATGCCAAGCTCAAGCCATTTACCCTCGCTGGCGAAGCCGGGCTATTAAGTACCTCAGGAAATACTGACACCAGCATTGTTAAGTTAGCTTTTGAGTCAAATCATGAGATGACAAACTGGAGTAATCGCTACGAAACGCAATTTCTTCGCCGCAAAAATACCGTCAATGCGAATGCTGGGAAAACGACGGTTGAGACAACACGTATAGAAGTGTCAGCACAGTTAGACTATAAACTTGTGGAACCCAATAACCGACTTTTCGCCTACGTCGAGTACGATGACAACCAATTTAATAGTTTACGCGATCAAGCAACACTCGTAATGGGATGGAGCCAGGTAGCTTGGAAAGAAGATAAGTCTGAATTTAGATATAGCATTGGGCCCGGTTATAGTCATATACGCCAAACCCGCAAAAATACGCGTATCGAAGAAATGATCGTTAGAGGGACCTTGTTTTACAATTTACAATTTGGAAAAAACTCTCGTTTTCGTCAGACTTTGTCGGCCGAAGTGGGCGAAGAAATAACCAAAGCACGCTCACAATCATCGATCACATCAAAGGTGTTTGACAAACTCGCAATGAAGTTTAGCGTTAATTTAGTCTTCAACGAAAGTGTCGCAGCAAGTGACAGTGAATTATCAACGCAAACAAGCATATCCATGGTATATCAGTTTTTCTAGAAAGACCCCGCAAAATCACCTCTGAGGCCTTGAATTGTGCTAGAAAATGGATAGAATACGCGCCTTCACAGATTCTATTATCGTTTGTATTATTTCGTTGCGAACGCCTATTATCGAATTAAATTAAAAAAGGAAGAGTAATGAAAAAGCAATTGATCGCATTATCGCTACTATCACTAGCATGTGCACCGTCAGCTTTCGCTGACGAAAAGAAAGATCTACAAATGGACGGCGAATTCGGATTGATTTTCACCACAGGTAATACCGAAACTACCTCTGCAAAAGCCGCTTTAAATGCCAAACAAGAATTTGAATCTTGGAGCAATGAGTACACTATCAAAGGTCTTTACAAGAAAGACACGGTTGAAGTGACGGGTGAAGAAGATGTAGAGCAAACAACTGCACAAAAGTTTTTTGCCTCGGCTCAGGGCAACTATAAGCTAGATAATCCAGCTCACCGTATATTTGGCTTCGCTTCTTACGAAGACGACAGATTTAGTAGCTTTAAATACCAAGCAACACTCGCAGCGGGTTGGAACCATAAAGTATGGGAAGATGAGGACAGTAGCTTTGACTACAGTATTGGTCCTGGTTATTCTTTTGCTAAGAATCAACTTGATGAAAGTGTAAATGGCGTAATTATTCGTGGCGCTTTAAATTATAGCTTGAAACTGTCTGATACAGCGCGTTTCTCTCAAACCTTTAGTACAGAAGTTGGTTCTGACAATACTAAATCACGTGCCGAGAGTGCGTTAACTGCGCAAATCGCAGGTGACTTATCGATGAAACTTTCAATTAAATTTGATCACAACACTGAGGTTGGCGTGACAACTGAAAAACTAGATACCGAAACTGCGGTAACACTAGTATATAGCTTCTTCTAAAAGCTCAAGACCTGAAAAAGGTTAAGGTAGTGCTTTCGCCTTAACCTTTCTTTCCTAGTACATTATCCATCTTCCCCTCATCCTTCTCGTTATTGGCGAGAGACTAATCTCTTTTGCAATTTGTTTGTTTTGTGTCAAACTCTATTTCTATACTGTCGGTGATGAGTGAGTAAATGGATTTGACGCAATCATATATACCAAAGACAATACCTACAAAGGCATCCCCCATGTCTTTGCGAGTCAAAGTGCTAGAACATGAAGGTATGCCGTGGCTTATTTTAATATGTATGCTTTTTGCTACCGTCCTTGTATGGAAATTTTCTGAATACCAAACCGAACAAAGAAAACAAGATTATTTTTTATATCTAGCGAATAAAAAAGCCAATCTAGTCGTCACTAGAATGCAGTCATACACTCAAGTATTGCGTGGTAGTGCAGCATTGTTTGCGTCGAGCGATAAGGTCAGCAGAGATGAATGGCGTACTTATGTGCAGGAGTTGGCTCTTGATGATGCTTTACCTGGCATTTTAGGAACGGGCTATGCCAAGGTCATTCCTCCTAATTTACGTGAAGCACATCAACAAGAAATTCAATCTCAAGGATTTCCTGACTATAAAGCGCCGCCTTTAGGGGATCGCGAACTCATTACTAGCATTATTTACCTTGAACCTTTTAATCAACGTAACAAACGTGCATTTGGCTATGATATGTTTTCAGAACCCGTTCGCCGGGCTGCAATGATCAAAGCACGCGACACCGGAAAAGCGACCTTGAGCGGTAAAGTGACATTAGTACAAGAGTCTACAGAAGATATACAACCTGGATTTTTAATGTATCTACCTGTGTATCAAAATAACACGCAGCATAACGACACACAAAGTCGTCGCAAGCATCTTATTGGTTTTGTCTATAGTCCTTTTCGAGCACATGATCTGATGGACGGGTTTCATCATTCAAGTGGAGGTCAATTGACCTTAGAACTTTTCGATGGTGAAGCCATTGCCGATAACTATTTATATCGTTGTGATGACACGAATGAAAGTTCGCGATATAAGGTCGATATTCCTTTAGTTATTGCCGGACGACCTTGGACCGTCCGCTTGCGTAATGGCGTAAATTTTGAAACCAATATTCCAGTCTTACCTAGCTATTTAATATTGACAGCAGGCATTGGAGCAAACCTTGCGATTTTTGGCGTATTGTTGGTTAGCTCTCGAAGTAAGCGAGATATGCGAATCGCTACTGAGAAGTTAAAACAAAGTCATGATAGTTATCGTACACTTGTAGAAAACGTACCTGGAACGGTATTTAGGAGCCAAGCTACACCGCCTTGGGTGTTAGAAACGATTAGCGCAGATATTGAAAAACTCACTGGGCATCCACCAGAATACTATTTAGCCCCTGAGCAAAGTTTTAGACCTTTTGTTGAGCCACGTGACGAGGCGCTCGTAACAGAAAAAATTAGAACAGCAATTAGCGAGTGTCAACCTTACAATGTCGAGTATCAGATAACTACGCACAGTGGTGAGGTCCGATGGGTAAATGAACGCGGCCGTGCAAACTACAATTCAAAAGGGGATGCGATAAGCGTAGACGGCGTAATTCTAGACATTAGCAATAGAAAAAAAGCAGAATTAGCAATTAGAGAACTCGCATTTTATGATCCCCTAACCAATCTGCCAAATCGGCGACTATTGCTAGATAGATTAAGCCAGCATATTTCTTCGAGTAGTCGCTCTAAACAAGTAGATGCGCTTTTATTCATCGATATTGATAACTTTAAAACGATAAACGATAGCTTAGGCCATAAAGCAGGAGACACATTACTCACCGAAATTGCACGCAGATTACTTGATACCGTGCGCGAAAATGACACCGTAGCGCGCATCGGCGGTGATGAATTTGTCGTCTTACTTGATAATCTTTCTAACGATAAAGAAGAAGCCCTCAAATTTGCTTTGCAAATTGGGCAGAAACTCATCGATACCATCAATCAACCCTATTTGTTAGAAAACAAGGTCACTGAATGTACCACTAGTATTGGCATCACCAGCGTAAGTGGGCAAGGAGCCTCTGTTGACGAGCTCTTACGACAAGCTGATCATGCGATGTATGAAGCGAAATCGGCTGGACGCAATTGTCTGAAGGTGTATAGGCAGTCTTAATGGCAAGAGGCAGTAGTAACGCAAAACATGCTTTAGTGCGCTAATACTGCCTTATTTTTTAATGCAGAATACGTGTTTTTATGGTGTCTTCAATTGCCGCGAGCTGCGCTAAGCCCTCTGAGGCGTTCTTCGATTCAATATCTATTACCACATAACCAATATTTTCATCGGTCTGTAAGTATTGTGCAGCAATGTTGATACCTTTGTCAGCAAACGCTTGGTTGATTTGCGTTAGAACGCCAGGTCTGTTTTTGTGGATATGTAACAAACGCGATCTATTTGTGTGCTCAGGCAACGACACTTCAGGGAAGTTAACTGCAGAGAGCGTTGAGCCATTGTCACTGTATTTGACTAGCTTACCTGCGACTTCTATGCCTATGTTTTGCTGGGCTTCTTGTGTTGAGCCGCCTACATGTGGGGTTAGTATAACATTATCAAATTTGCGTAGTGGTGAGGTAAATTCTTCGCTGTTTGACTTTGGTTCAACAGGGAATACGTCAATAGCGGCGCCGTTAAGCTTTTTACTTTCAAGTGCTTCACACAAGGCGTCTATGTCGATTACTGTGCCGCGTGCAGCATTAATCAAAATAGCCCCATCTTTCATTTGAGCAAGCTCTTTTTTACCTATCATATTTTGTGTATGACTCGTTTCAGGCACATGCAACGTCACTACATCAGAGGTCGCTAGTAGTTGCTCGAGTGATTTAACTTGGCTTGAATTACCTAAGACCAGTTTGTCTTCAATATCGAAAAACTGTACGCGCATGCCTAAATGTTCGGCTAGTATACTCAGTTGCGTGCCAATGTGGCCATAGCCAATAATACCTAAGGTTTTACCGCGTGCTTCATAGCTGTTGATGGCTGTTTTTTGCCATTCGCCTCGGTGCGCCAATGCGTTTTTTTCAGGTATGCCTCTAAGTAGCACGATAATTTGTCCAAGAACAAGTTCGGCAACTGAACGGGTGTTTGAAAAAGGTGCATTAAATACTACGATGCCGCGCTTTTGGGCGGCTTTTAAATCTACTTGATTGGTGCCTATACAAAAACAGCCAACGCCTATGAGTTTCTTAGCGGCGTTAAATACTTTCTCAGTTAGCTGCGTGCGTGAACGAATACCCACGAAGTGTGCATCTTTAATCTTTGCAATTAACTCATCTTCAGGTAAGGATGTCTTCAATGACTCAACGTTAGTGTAGCCATTGCTTTGAAAAGACTCCAGAGCGCTAGGGTGCAATCCTTCTAGTAGCAACACTCTGATTTTATTTTTGGCTAACGATTTCTTGCTCATTGATTTACTTACCTTGTCCTGAATGTGAATTAACGCAAAAATTGCGTTGCTATTACAATGTAAAATAGAATAAAGACATCTAGACGTCTATTTGATTTGCGTGAACAATAGTCAAAAATGCTAATTTAAGCAAGCTTAAATTAGCATAAGCGCTGTGTTTTTATTAATTTTCCCGTTTTTATGTGCGCGTAACACCGCTGTCGGTGCCCGTTAGCACAATATCTGCTCCTCGATGTGCAAATAAGCCGTTGGTAACCACGCCTACAATCTGATTGAGTTGCGTTTCTAAGGCAGGAGGGTCGAGAATCTCAAGGTTATGTACATCAATAATATGATTGCCGTTGTCGGTAACAAGCCCTTGGCGATAAACTGGATCGCCGCCTAATTTAACTATTTCTCGAGCCACATACGAGCGTGCTAGCGGGATGACTTCAACAGGTAAGGGAAACTTGCCTAAAATAGGGACATGTTTTGTGTCATCGACAATGCAAATGAAGGTTTTTGCTACGGCCGAAACAATCTTCTCACGTGTTAAGGCCGCGCCGCCGCCTTTTATCATATGTTTGTGTTCAGTTATTTCGTCAGCGCCGTCAACATATATATCGAGGTTGTCTACTTCGTTTAGGTCGAATACTTCAATCCCATGTGCTTTTAGTCGCTCAGTAGATGCCTTTGAGCTCGACACAGCGCCTTGTATTTTATGTTTATGTTTAGCGAGTTCGTCGATAAAAAAGTTGACCGTTGATCCCGTACCTACACCTACGATTGCGTCATTGCTAATAAATTCAATAGCGGCTTCGCCGGCGGCTTGTTTTTTCAAATTTTGATCCATGTCTGTTCCTTGTTAAAACGAATACAACGTAGTAGGTGTAAGTATCGCGGGTAAGGGGATATCCCATACTTGCGTAGGTAATGCTAACGATTTTTGCATGTCGTGTGCTAAGCCACATATCAAGGGTAATGAAGACGACTGTGTATGCTGGCTGCGTCGTTCACATATATATTGTAAGGTGCGATCGTAAAAGCCTCCACCCATTCCCATGCGGTTGCCTTGCTCATCAAAGGCGACTAAGGGTGTAAATATAACATCTAAGGCAGCAACTGGGCAGATTAATGACACATCTAAGATGGGTTCAGCAATTCCAAAAGGATTATTTTGCATGGCCGTGTTTTTATCATATCTCAAAAATAGCAGAAAGCCTTTGGTAAAAGGATGTAAAACCGGTAAATATACTTCTTTATTTTGCTGCCACAAATAGTCGATTAGTGGCTGGGTGTTAATTTCACCATCAAAACTAAGATATAGCGCAACACGTTTTGCTTCTTTCAACAGGTTTAGCTCAATCGCTTTATTAAGCAGGTTTTGTGCTGCACTTTTTTGCGCTTGTTGGCTTAATTCGTTGCGCTTTTCTCTAAAAGCAGTGCGCACTCGCTGACGCGCTTCATCAACCTCGGTCAGCTTATTTGCGCCAGCTCGCTCT
Organism: Glaciecola sp. G7-5; assembly: GCF_055808975.1. Classification (NCBI taxonomy): domain Bacteria; kingdom Pseudomonadati; phylum Pseudomonadota; class Gammaproteobacteria; order Alteromonadales; family Alteromonadaceae; genus Glaciecola; species Glaciecola sp. G7-5. The sequence goes on along the minus strand of NZ_CM147892.1, from coordinate 4,585,075 downwards.
GTATTAGAAAGCCTATTGTTCATAGTGGGTTTTATTTGTTGGCTGCCTCAGTTAAGGCATAAGTGTTTACGAATAGATTAGACAGTTCACCATGATCTACCTTAGTCGCAACATTGACCATGTGTGTATCGAGCCAAAAAGGACTCATGGTTGTGTTTGCTGGGGCAAAGCTCGTTTGACCTTTATGCAGCGGGTCAGTACCAATGCGCATGTGCCCTGGCGTCATTTCGAAGAGTTCTGGCTGCATAATATAGGCGATGGGAAAGGCGTCATGATAAAAGCAAACGCGCTCTTCTTTACCTTGTGAATAAAAGTCAGCATAAAACGCTGAGGATTTAGCAACAAAGCCACCCAACACAGGATTAACCGTTTCTAGATCTTGAATAAACTCGGGGGTAAAAGGCACATCGTAAGTCACATCAAGACCAAACATATTGACTTCCCAGTCGGCAGCAAAAACGATTTCTGCCGCATGTGCATCATTCCAAATATTGGCTTCAGCAACGGGGGTTACATTGCCAGGTACAAAGGCAGCGCCACCCATAATATTTACCGCTTTAATCAAGGACGGCAAAGCTGGTTCTAAGCGCAGCGCTAAGGCTAAATTTCCTAAGGGACCCACGGCAACAATCGTAATTTCGCCGGGATACTTGCGTGCCATATCAATAATAAATTGCGCTGACGGACGCGGGTCTAAGCTGCGTGTTGTCTTGGGATGATTTATATTGCCAAAGCCATCGTCACCGTGAACAAAATGAGCATAGCTAGATTCTTCGCCCACCCAAGGTCTTGCGACGCCTTTGCAGACAGGAATATCCAATTGGGCCAATTCGACCAGTGCTAGGGCATTTTGCGCAGCCATTTCAACGGGAACATTGCCATAAACAGTGGTAAGGCCTAGCACTTCAATTTCCTCTGCTTGAAAAGCGAAGAAGATCGCCATCGCGTCGTCGATGCCAGGATCGGTGTCTAGTATAATCTTATGTGTCATGTTTGTTTTCCAAAAAAGCTGTGTTGTGATTTATTGGCTTATGAAGCTTAATTCGCAGTTAAGAATTGTTGCACTGTGGCCATATCAGGAATAGAAGGGGCTGCCCCCTTGCCTGTTACGCAAATGGCAGCTGCCGCGCAGGCGGTAAGCAAGGCATGTTCTATATCTGCGTGCTTGTTGTCGCTTAATTTAATATATTCTGCAAGAAAATAGCCGGTAAAGGTATCACCCGCGGCGGTGGTGTCAACGGCCTTTACGTCGAAGCCTTTTACCACAATCTGTTCACCCTGATACAAATATTGCACGCCCGCTTTGCCCAAGGTCATAATCACTTTAGTATTTGGATACTGGCTTTGAAAGACAGCAGTGGCTTCATCAAGTGTAGGGGTTTGTGTAAGTTGCATGGCCTCAATTTCGTTTACCATGAGTAAGCTGAGTTTTTCAAGCGGCAAGGCAGCAACCTCTGGCGTCATCGGTGCTGGGTTAAACGCGATGGGCAAGCCAAGTGCCGCTGCTTTGTCAATGATTTCTGCAATGGCGTTGGTTTCATTTTGAAGTAAAACCCAGTCATCGCTCGTCGCATTTTGCAGTACGGTATCTATTTGCTTGCTTGACAGTGCATGATTGGCGCCAGCGAACAAAACGATGGCGTTTTCAGCCTCGTCATTGACTTGAATGATAGCGTGGCCGGTTGCAATGGCGCTCTGTTGATTAATATACTGGCAGTCTACACCGGCTTGTTGGAGTATTGCCACAAAAGCCGAGTCGTTTATATGCACGCCGCCCACATGTTTAGTGTCGCAGCCACTGAGCGCGCAGGCAATCGATTGATTTGCGCCTTTGCCGCCTAATACTGATTGGTATTGCGTTGAAGAGAGTGTTTCGCCTGGGGCCACGAAATGGGGAACTGAATAAATATGGTCAATGTTGATTGAACCAAAATTAATAACCGCCATGGCGACTCCTAAAGTAGTGGTGCTTCCCAAAATGCCGCTTTACACTTTTCGTCCGTGTGCCGAATAGGACACGGTGGAAGTATCTTCATTGCCGCAGGCTTCTCGATACATGTCGAGCTTGCACAATAGCAATAGAGTCAACTTCCTAAGGTTATAGCATCGGCCAGGAACATGAAGCGCACATGCAAACATTCCAGGAAGCATAGATGGTTTTTCGTCGTTGAAGACAGCTCGGTCGATGGCTTGTGTCGTAGCGAATCTTCCGCTTCATTTGAGTTCTAAACCTTGCTTTTACTTTTTCGCTTTTGCTAATACTTAACATTAACGTTTTGTATTATAAGCGGTTGCGGATATTACATCAAACGATTGTGAGTTAAAAGCTAAGTTAAAATATATTAAGCCAAATCTTTTTCCTTACATTAGGCCAAGCATAACTTTAGTTTCAAAATTGCTTGCCCTTTGCTACGATACGCGCCATGTATATCTATCAGCTTATAAGCATACGAGGCACCTTTGGCCAAATCTGACCCAAACAACGAGCTAAGTTACGAGCACTTTAGTGACATGTTGCGCCAACACCAAATTATTGTAGATGCCTCTGAAGTACAGGGTATTTTATGTGGCATGTTAAGTGGCGGCATGAATATTGACGACCAAGAGTGGATAGAAGCGCTTGCCGACGTGATTAATCAAGGCGAAGTAATGCCAGCACACGTGCAGGGCTCAGTCGAAAAAATGTTTAATAAAGTCTGCCAAGAACTTATAGAAGCTGATTTTGCCTTAAGCTTATGCTTGCCCGCAGACACAGCACCCATTAATGATCGCGGTGCGGCTTTTGTGAACTGGGTGCAAGGTTTTTTACTTGGATTTGGTTTGCATCAAAATGATTTAACTGGATGCTCTGCAGAGGTAAAAGAGGCCTTAGAGGATTTTAGTGACATTGCAAAGCTTGATGAGGCAATGGAAGACAATGAAGAATCTGAACAAGCCTTCTTCGAGGTGGTTGAGTATGTTCGAATAAGCGCCATGCTTTGCTTTAACGAACTAGGTAAGTCACTGATAGATTCAAGACACCAATCACCCACTGTACATTAATAGATTTTGCTAAGGTAAATAAGACCCATGAACGCAGCGACTCACACGGCCCCATTTAAAGCGAGACGTTCTCGACTTTTAAGTAACATGCCGGCTAATGCGATTGCGATTGTGCCGAGTGCCCAAGAAGTCACGCGCAGTAACGATACCGAGTATCCATTTCGACAAAATAGTGATTTTTTCTATTTAACCGGCTTTAATGAGCCAGATTGTTTTTTAGTATTGTCGAACAAAGAACAAGCACAATCGCAAGCAAAGAGTTCTACACTATTTTTAAGACCAAAAGATGAATTTGCAGAAGTGTGGCATGGCCGCCGTTTGGGTATTGATGCAGCGCCCAAGGCTTTGATGATAGACGAAGCTTTTGCAATAGACGACATAGACGAACATTTGCCAGCGCTAATAGATGGGCATGACTTTTTATACTATTCACTAGGTGACTCCCCATACGCCGATGATATTGTGCAAGAGGCTATGTCGCTTTGTAAGCATGCGCCAAAACAATCGAAAAAAGCGCCAGCGTCGATTGTAGATGTGAGCAATATATTGCATAAAATGCGACAAGTTAAATCACCTTATGAAATAGCCCTAATGCAAAAAAGTGCGCAGATTTCATGTGAAGCTCACAAAGCGGCTATGCGCTTTTGTAAGCCGGGCGTATATGAATACCAACTAGAAGCGACCATACTGCATAGCTTTGCAATGCAAGGTGCGCGATATCCTGCCTACAGCACCATTGTTGGTGGTGGCGACAACGCTTGCATATTGCATTATGTTGAAAACAAAGATGTATTAAATGATGGTGATTTAGTGTTAATTGATGCCGGCAGTGAGTATCAAGGCTATGCTGCTGATATTACGCGCACTTTCCCAGTAAATGGACGTTTTAGCCAAGCACAAAAAGACATATACGAGCTTGTCTTAGGTGTGCAACTTGCATGCATAGATCAGCTTAAACCAGGCGTTAGCATCGCCCAAGCTATGCAAAGTGCCATCAAGATGATCACCCAAGGTTTACTTGACTTAAACATATTGTCGGGTGACCTTGATAGCTGTATTAAACGCGAAGCGTATAAGCCTTTCTTCATGCATGGTTTGGGGCACTATTTGGGTTTAGATGTGCATGATGTGGGTAACTACAAAGAAAACGCTAAAGACTTGCCCCTTGAAATTGGTATGGTGATAACGGTAGAGCCGGGCATTTATATCAGCAAAAAAGCCGATGTTCCTGAACAATATAAAGGCATAGGCGTAAGAATAGAAGACAACATCGCGATCAATGCCAATGGCAACGAGGTGTTAACGTCAGCGGTCCCTAAAAGCGTAAAAGAGATAGAAGCATTAATGCAAGCTACTGCTTAAAGGCAACACAACAATTTTGATAAAGCATAAAGGCCAGTTGTGAGTAAAAAACGGCAATCTACCATCAGTACAAGCGCCCAAAGTGGTAAAGACTACGATATTGTCATAAGCGGTGGCGGCGTTGTGGGTTGTTTAATGGCGCTGGCGCTGGCTAAGCAAAGTCATTTTCGGGTGCTCTTGCTTGAGGCGCATGCACCATCGACAGATTCATCCTCTGCACACAAAACGTCTGAACCCAGCATGCCTGAACCCAGTATGCCTATAAAAAACCATCCACGATTTGATGCTCGCGTTATTGCCTTGGGCGCTGAGTCACTTCGCTTATTATCTAGCCTTGGTGTTGATGTTAATAACATCGTCAACCAAGCTATAAGGCAGATTCATGTGTCTGATCGCGGACACATTGGCCAGGTACGCTTGCATGCAGATGACTACAAACTAAATGCCCTAGGGCACGTAGTGGCCATTAAAGATTTAGGTGAGCACCTACTTGACCAAGTGAAACAGTATAGTGAACAAATACACTATAGTGCACCGGTGACGATTGCCTCAGTAGAGCAGTGCCGTGAAAAAGTGAGCATGACACTGTCAGACGACAGCCAAGCCGACGCAAAACTGTTAATAGTGAGTGATGGCGGCCAATCAAAAACTGCCGCTCTTGTGGGTATGCAAAGCCAAGTTCAAGATTATGGACAAAGTGCTATTATTACCAACATTCGCACGCAAGTGGCGCACAACAACATTGCCTATGAGCGCTTCACCAGCGAAGGCCCCATTGCACTATTGCCGATGAATACCAGTGCAAATATCACTAGAAGCGAGCAGACCAGCATGTCGGTCGTTTGGTGCATGCATGCGCAAAAAATTGATGAGTACATGGCCTTGAGTGAAAGCGATTTTTTAATCGCCTTAGGTAAATTGTTTGGGGACAAATTAGGTAAGTTTTTGTCGTGCAGCGAACGCTTTAGTTATCCTTTGTTGTTGAATCAAAATGTCCCTTTTATCCTCAACCGGGCAATAGCGGTAGGTAACGCAGCGCAAACTTTGCATCCCATTGCTGGGCAAGGGTTTAATTTAGGCATCCGCGATGTTGAAGGGCTGATTCAAACCATTAAACACAGCGATGACCCTGGAAGTTTTGCTCTCCTGCAAAAATACAAACAAAGGCGTACAAAAGACAAACAGGCTACGATTGGCATGACTAACACCTTGCTAAGTGCATTTTCTAATCAACATGTACCAATGGTGGTGGGGCGGAATTTGGCCTTATTAGCGATGAATAAGAGTAACTACTTGAAAAAACAATTTGCGCACTTTGCCATGGGCGTTAGGAATAAGCATGACTAAAAAATATGACGTTATTATTGTAGGCGCGGGCATCGTAGGGCAGAGCCTTGCAATAGGGTTAGCCAAGCAATCGTTAACAGTCGCCCTTGTTGATGCCGCCGATGCGCCTCAGGCTATTAGCAGCGATAAAACAAAAGAGACTCAGGTTGCTTATGGTGCAAGAGTGAGCGCCATTAGTAGCGCCAGCAAAGCCTTACTTACGCGACTAGATGTGTGGCAGTATATTGAGCGCATGCAGCCTTATACGCACATGCACGTTTGGGATACCGACGGTTTTGGTGATATTGCCTTTGACATTGATTCGTTAACAGCAACGGGCGAAAGTGAAGAGGCCTTAGGCTATATCATTGAAAATGACATCATGAATTTTGCCCTATTTCAGCAGATATCAACACTAGCGTCGATAGATTGTTTCTTCAATACGCAGCTTAGTGAACTGCAAACAAACGACACACATGCAAGTGCCAGATTCGAGCAGGCAGGTAAAGCTAGTTTTGTCGCCCACAGTAAACTCTTGGTAGGTGCAGATGGCGCCAATAGCAAAGTGCGCCGCAGTTTTGATTTTGCGCAAACGTTTTGGGACTATGATCATCATGCTATTGTTGCTAACGTGACAACTGAAATAGCACACAACAAAACCGCTCGCCAAGCCTTCACTCCCTTTGGTCCTTTAGCTTTTTTACCCTTGCCTGATGCACATCAATCCTCAATTGTGTTTTCACAACAAAGTCAGCAAGCCCAAGCATTAATGGCAATGCCCGTAGATGAGTTTGAAAAATCCTTGCAAGTGGCGATTAACAATCACTATGGAAAAGTTAGTTTAAATACCAAGCGATTTAGTTTTCCTCTGCGCATGCGCTACGCAAAACAGTGGACCTGCAAACATGTGGCTATTATGGGAGATGCCGCACATACCATTCACCCCTTGGCAGGCCAAGGCGCAAATCTTGGATTAGCTGATGTAGAAACAATGCTCGATATTATTGCCCAGCACAAAAACCAACTTGGCGAAGTGACTATGCTACGAAAATACGAACGTTGCCGTAAAGCTGAAGCAATAAAAGTGATTGCAACAATGGAAGGTTTTAAGCGTTTGTTTGATGGCCAAAATCCGTTTAAAAAATTAGTGCGCAACGCTGGATTATTAGGTGCTGACAAATTTCCTGCCATAAAGGCTTTTTTTATTAAACAGGCAATGGGATAATATTTCGTTGAAGGTGGCGATGCGCCTTGCAATAACGCCTTTATACCCAGCAGATTCAAACAACCACACTTCTTTTAAAAGGTAAAAAATGAAAATTAGTCGTATAGGACATAAATACAGTGACGCGCAATCAGGTAAAACGCTTGATGTTTGGTTTCCCCGAGATAATAAAAAATTAAGTAGAAGTTGCCTTGCCGAAAAAGTAGGTGTGATAAAAAGTGATTTCGTTACTGTCGATATTGAATCTCTAGACGAGCCAGCCACCTCTGCAGAAGAAGCTTATTTGCGCTTACATTTGTTGTCTGAATGCGCGGTTAAACCCAATGGACAAAATCTAGATGGGATCTTTGGTTTGTTGAATAACGTTGCGTGGACCTCAGCGGGGCCAGTCCTACCAAGTCGAGTAGACGAATTACGCAGTGCGATTAGTGGTGAGCATCATCACTTGACCATTACCTCTATCGATAAGTTTCCGCGCATGACCGACTACGTTATCCCACCGGGCGTAAGAATAGGCGATGCTGACCGAATCCGCTTAGGGGCACACTTAGCCTCGGGAACTACCGTAATGCATGAAGGCTTTGTTAACTTCAATGCTGGCACACTTGGTGATTCTATGGTTGAAGGCCGCGTGACTCCAGGCGTTGTTGTGGGCAAAAATTCTGATGTAGGGGCAGGCGCTTCTATCATGGGAACCTTATCTGGCGGCGGCAAGCAAATCAATTCTATTGGTGAACGCAGCCTGCTTGGCGCTAATGCCGGTATTGGTATTTCATTGGGTGATGAATGTATTGTAGAAGCGGGCCTATATGTTACCGCGGGTACAAAAGTGAAAACACCTGATGGTACGGTTGTGTCAGCCAAAGCGCTTTCAGGTAAGTCTGGTTTGTTATATCGTCGTAACAGCCAAACCGGTGTGGTTGAAGCAATCGTTACCGACGCCTCGCTTTGGGGTGGCTTAAACGATAGTTTGCATAGCAACGACTAACAAGCATTAGATCGCCCATTGCGATAATGGGCGATAGCTTACAAAGACAAAATGTCGTGCAGCTCATCTAGGTGGGAAATCGTATAGGTGGGCGCAATGTCAGTGTTGTTTTCAACACCAGGGTGGCGCAGCCAGCAAGTATCAATTCCTGCGTTTTGCCCGCCTAAAATATCACTGCTAATGGTATCGCCTACCATTAATACTTTGTCTTTGCTGGGCTGGCCCATCAAAGTAAAGGTGTGGTCAAAAATATCTTTAAAGGGTTTGGGTTTTCCAACCAATTCAGATACAACCAAATAATCAAACACGCCATGCAAACCCGTATGTTCAATACGCTTTTGTTGCATGCGGTTAAAGCCGTTGGTCACAATGCCAATTTTTGCTCTAGGTTTTAATTTGTCTAAAAGTTCAGCTGCACCTGGAAGCAGGGCACAAATACCTGCCATGGCATCTAAAAACTCATTGTTAAGTTGGTGAGGGTCTATTGAAAGCTTTTCACCCCATTCATTAAAGCGAGTAACTTGTAATTGCTCTGGGCTGATTTTACCCTCTTGGTATTCTAGCCAAAGGCGTTTGTTAGTGAGCTGGTAGTGACTAAAATCGGCACCTGTAAAATCAATATCGTAACGGGCAAAAACGGTTTTTAAACCTGCCTTTATATCAAAACTAAATAAGGTTTCGTCTGCATCAAACAGTACAAAATCATATTGCATTATTGGTCCTATTGAAAATTTAAGAGAAGATAGCTACGCTTTATTTTGTGAAGAATGAGCAAAGCAACTAAAGATGTTGCTCTGCGGCTTCTAATTCTTCATTTAGGCGATTAGCTTCATCAGCTTTGGGTTTACTTAAACGCGCAAAGGCATAATACAGCACTGGGGTTAAGAATAAAGTAAAGACAACAGCTAAACCAAGACCGCCAAATACAACCCAGCCAATCGCGTTGCGCGCTTCAGCTCCAGCGCCCGAGGATAAAATAAGCGGTAAACCACCTAATATTGTAGAAACCAAAGTCATCATTATTGGGCGTAAGCGCACTCGTCCAGCTTCTATTATGGCTTCTTTAACTTCCATGCCCGTATCACGCAGTTGGTTGGCAAACTCCACAAGTAGAATCGAGTTTTTCGCTAATAAGCCAATGAGCATGACCAAGCCTATTTGCGAATAAATATTGACGGAAGTATTGGTTAAGTACAGGGCATAAATAGCAGCGGCAATACCAAATGGTACCGTTAACATCACCACAAAGGCACTATTAAAACTTTCAAACTGCGCGGCAAGCACCAAAAGTACTATCAAAAAGGCGAGCACATAGGTGAGCATAACTTCTTGATTTGTTTCTTGATAGGTTTGTGCTTCGCCTAAAAAGACGAGGCCGATGCCTGCAGGAAGGGTGTCATTAGCAATCTCGCGGACCGCGTTTACGGCCTGCTCAATAGTGACTTCGCTAGGCAAGTCCATATCAAGCTCTATGGCGCGGCGCTGGGCATGGCGTTCAAGTTCTGCTGCCACGCCTTCTTCACTTACGTAGGCTACGCTTGATAATGGCACTAAATTACCCGAGCGAGAACCTACATAAAGATTGAGTAGACTGGCTGGGTCGAGAGCGTTGCGCGTATCTGACTCAAGAATAATAGGTACGGCTTGGTCACCCACATTTAAATCAACAATGTCGTCACCGTTAATTGCTGCGCGTAAGGTGCGCGATATATCTGAGAACGCCACGCCCAACTCTTCCGCGCGAGCGCGGTCGATATTCACCCTAAGCTGGGGCTGGTTTGGTTCGTAAGATACTTCAACGGGTCCAAGCTCGGGCATGCTATCTTCTATGTTTTTTGCAAAATCTAAGGCCGCTTCATAAATTTCAAGATAGTTGTCGCCGGTTAGGGCCATTTCAAAACCGCCCCCAAACCCTCGTAAGTTTAGGCTATTCGCGCCAAAGGCACGGCCAGGTGCCCCGGCTACTTGCGATAGCATTGGCCTTAATTCATCAATAATGTCTTGTTGTGAACGTTCCCTGTCTTCCCAATCAACTAAAGGCACAGTGATATACAAAATATTTGGATCCCAGCGCCCAACCACCGTATAAATTGACTCAATTTCGCCTTGGTCAATATTCGGTAGTAACAAAGCTTCGGTTTTTAATGCTTGCCTGTCCATAAAATTCACGCCCGTACCATCTGGGCCGCGCGCAAATATTCGTACAACACCTCTATCTTCAGTGGGCAATAATTGGTTTTCTAAATTGTTAAATACAAAGTATGACCCCGTTGCTATTAACAAACAAAGTACAACGACGGGCACAGAAAACTTAAGTACGAAGTGTAATGCATGCTCATACCCGTTAACGCATTTGCCTCCAAATCGAGCCAGCATATTGGGCTTTTTCTGCTTTGACATATCAATCGCAGGTATCTTAGCCGTTAGCGCCGGCACCAGCGACAAAGCAACAAAAGATGAAATAATAACGCTGCCCGCTAATATGCCACCAAATTCTCGGAATAGTTTGCCGGCAGTTGAAGGCAAAAAGGCGATAGGCACAAAAACCGCCACTAAGACCGCCGTTGTGGCGACCACAGCAAAAAATACTTCGCGCGTGCCAATTACCGCCGCTGCCCTTGCGCCCATTCCTGCGGCTCGCCTGCGCTGGATGTTTTCAGACACTACTATCGCGTCGTCAACAATAAGGCCGGTGGCAAGTACTAGCGCAAGCAGGGTAAGAATGTTTATTGAAAAACCAAAAGCCCACAACAAGGCTAATGAACCGATAAGCGATACTGGAATTGCCAGTGCTGGGATGAGGGTGGCTCTAAATTTACCAATAAACACCCACAAAGTAATGATGACTAGTCCAATGGTAAATACAAGGGATTGGAGTACTTCGTCAACAGAGTCTCGGATGAACTTGGCATCGTCAGAGGTAACGGTCATTTCAAGGTCGGGGAAGCGTTCGCGCAGGCCGCCAATCATAGATAGTACTTCATCAGAAATCTCAATGGTGTTTGAGCGGGCTTGACGTATTATACCCAAGCCAATAACAGGTGTGCCGTCTAGGCGTACAATGCTGCGTAAGTCTGCAGGGCCAAAATAAACATTGGCAACGTCGCCAATTTTAACATCGCCGTCAATAACAATATCGCGAACATCTTGCTCGCTTACCGAGGTTGCATCAGCGCGTACAATGAGTTGTTGGTCAGTTGAACGGATACTACCTGCAGGCACGTCAAAAGGAGCCGTTGCCAAAGCGGCAGCTACGTCAGAAATAGACAAGCGATAACTAGTTAGGCGTAAATTATCCACGCTAACACGTAAAACACGTTGGCGGTCACCATCAAGGCTTACGTCTGCAACGCCTGGGATATTTAAAAATAAAGGTGCTAAATCAGTTTCAACAATATCAGTAAGGGTTTCTAAATCGTGTTTATTGCTCGATATTGCAATATTGACAACGCCTTGAGCGTCGTTGTCTGCTTTTATTACGGCTACGTTTTCAACTTCGTTGGGCAATGTTCGTTCAACTCTTGCGACCGATTCTCTGGTTTCGTTTGCTGCATCTTCAATGTTAATGCCGGGTCTAAATTCAACGCGAACTCGACTGTTGCCTTCTTCGCTACTAGCTCTAATTTGTTTAACGCCGCTGACTCTCGCTACCGCTCCTTCTAATCGACTGGTAACCTCAGAATCAACGGTTTCAGGAGCAGCGCCAGGATAATTTGCAGACACGGTGATGATAGGTCTATCAACATCGGGTAGCTCGCGCACTTCAAGTCCATACAAAGCAGCTATACCAGCGGTAATAATCAATAAGTTTAAGACTAAAATTAAAACAGGGCGCCTGATCGACAGTGAGGGAAGATCGTCCTTAAACAAAGTGTTTTTAAACATTAGCCTGCAACCTCTTGCTTGCTGCTTGTTTTGCTTACGCGGGTTTCAGGCAGGTTGATGTCGCGAGGATTTTGAATGGTGAGCGCTTGACCTTCACGCAAACTTTGTATGCCTTCAACCACTAAAATTTCGCCATCGCTAACTTCGCCCGACACCAAAATGCGCCCCCGCAGTCGCTGTTCTACTTCTACTTGCACTCGTTTAGCTTTCTCGTTTTCTACTAACCACACAAATGCACCATTCGCGCCCCATGATAAGGCAGCCTCGGGTATTGCAACATAACGTTCGCCACGTACGTTTACGATTACCCTAAAGCTCATGCCCGGACGATATTGGTCAAGAGAATTATCGAGTAGGGCGCGCGCTTTTATGGTTCTGTCTTGCTCATTTACGCGTGAATCTAACTCCGCTATTTTCGCGTTCAAGCGGGTTGTACGGTCGGTCCAAGGTTGTAAGCTGACATCGGGCTTGTTCATCAAAAAACTGACGGCAAGTTCGGGCGCTAAAAAGTTAACAAATAGGGATTCGCGGTCATCGATTGTGGTAATTTGCGTTTGTGGTGAGATTCTGTCGCCTACTTCAACATCGGTTAGGCCTACAACGCCATCAAAGGGCGCACGGACCAAACGGTTTTCTTTGTTTTCTTTTGCTTCTTGATGGGCAACTTCGGCCAATTTAACTCGCGTTTCAGCATCATCTAATTCGCGCTCGGTAACAGCACCTTTCGCAAGACTTTGTTTTACCCGCGTATAATTCCGCTTGGCGTCATTTAGCTGAATTAATGTACGCTCTAAATCTACATCTTGCAGGCGACTGTCGAGGCTAAGCAAAATATCGCCTTGTTTGACCATTTGTCCAGGGACAAACTCCACGCTTGTCACTTCATCAGATACGCTAGGAAAGAGTGTTACAGAACGTTTTGCTTGAGCAGTCCCCACCGCTTCTATGGTGGTGGTCTCATATTCAAAGCTTAGTCTTTCGACGGTAACTAATTTGGGCTCGTCGGCACCTCGCCATTGAGCATTGGCTAGGCTTGAAAACATCGTCAATGAAATAAGTAGCGCCAAGCCTGTATTTGTCTTAAGCGCGCTGCGTAAGCTAATTAACATAGTACTTCCATATAAGTTTGAAATATAAAATAGAGTATTTCTGATAATGTATCTATAAGCAATTAGAACTCTTTTCTTCCCCATTGTGATCACTTTTTGTGTCAACTAAAGCGCAATTATTGATTACATTTATTTAATGTAGGGCTTCCGACTAAAGTCTAAGGCGATATTTTCAGTCTCAGACTTAGGTCTAATTCCTTTTTTGTTAATTCGACCTACCTTTGATATCACAAATGTTTAACAAAATTTTCACGCTTTGCTTTACAGATAATTTAATGTGAAACATAGGTATAGATATTACAGCATTCTAACGCTTCAAGCTAAGCTTTAAGCACTTAACACAACATACACACACAACAAAATGGAAACATAAACATGTCTAAAAACTCACTTTTTCATAAGAGTAAATTATTACTAGCTACAGGTATGTTATCTATAGCCGGTGCCTCTAATGCAGGATATACCATCGACTTGTCTGACGATGATAAAATCATTTTTGGTGGTTATATCAAGGGTGACATTCGTACTATCAGTGGCGATGTTTCCTCTACAGTAACCAACAACGATTATTGGATTGGCCTCGGTACAGTGACGGAAGGTCTTGATACTACCAAGTTTTCGGTAAATGAAACGCGTTTTAATGCTAAATATATCCATGGCGATGTTACTGGATTTATTGAAATGGATTTTTACGGCGGTGAGGGCAATCAAATTGTCTCGAATTCATCACACCCAAGAATACGCCACGCTTTTATCCAATATAAGAATATCTTAATTGGTCAAACTTGGTCTACATTCGTAAATACAAGCGCGATTGCAGAAGGCGCTGACTTTGGTGGTCCGTTAAATGCGACTGCTTTTATTAGACAAGGGCAAATTCGTTATACAAGTGGTGCTTTACAAGTGTCTGTGGAAAACCCTTTCTCAGACAAAGGCGACAGCAGCGAAGATATAATTCCTGATGTAATTGCTAAATATACCTTTTCAGGTGATTGGGGTAACGTTTCAGTAGCGGGTTTGGCACGTCAGTTAAACACCGTTGGTGGAAATTCTGAATCGGCCTTGGGTTTTGGTGTTGCTGGTCGTATTAACACTACAGGCAAAGACGATTTCCGTTTTCAGATACATGGTGGAAACACAGGTCGTTACGTAGGTGCAGTTGCTGCAAGAGATTTAGTTGGTGAAGAAGTGGAAACCACGAAGTCGTTTATGGTTGCTTATCGTCATTTTTGGAGTGACGACCTTCGTTCTAATATATTTTATGGGAGCACAGACGCTGAGGAAGCCGATACTAAGCGAAATCATGTAGCAGTGAACCTTTTCAAAAGCTATACCAAACAACTTTCTGTTGGTGTAGAAATAGGTAATTTTGAAATGGATGAAGTAGATAAAAGCTCTAACTACTTACAATTCTCAGCTAAATACGTTTTATAATTTGGCTTAGGGTAAACCCTAGCTTTGAATTACTAGTACTGTCTTAGTTGGTTTGCAATTATGACTACCAAAAAAGGAAGCTTTCGCTTCCTTTTTTGTGTTTCATTTGCCGCATTTTTGAATATTGATGCGACGGCTACCCTCTGCGCGTTTTCTGCTGCCACCTTCCTCATTGCTGCTATCGTGGTGGTGTAAACTTCAAGGCTATGTTGACTTGTTGCTACTTAGGTATTTAAACGAACCTGACCCTTTGATAGAGGCTTTAATAAAGCTAGACAAGGTTTGGCTAACCTGGGGATGTTGCGTGTCTTGATTGATAAGACAAATATTTATGCGCCCTAATTTTGGCAAGCGTTTATCGCGAATAATTTCAAGTTCGTCAGGAACAATAGAGCGGGCGAGGGCGGTGATCCCAAGACCTTGTTTAATTGCCGCCATCAGCCCATAAAAATCTGGGTTGGTGTAGGTTATTTTCCACGGTTGGGTTTGTTGTTTAAGCTCGGCTATTACGCGGCTTCGGTATACACAACCGTCGGGGGCGAGCACCAGTGGTAGCGTATCGTTGGGCAAACTGCGGTTTGGGTCGCGCACCCAGACCAGGTCATCTTCGCGAATAATCTCCATATCGGCTAGGGAGTAGGCTTTTTCATTTTGGCCAAGCTGTACGCTCTGCGCTTTGGCATTTTTAGCTTTGGTGTTAGGTTGCAATAATACAAGCAGTAAATCGAAATGCGGGGAGTTGTTATTTGACAATAAATGCTTACTTAGCGCCGAGGTCACATCTAATGATACATCAGGGTAGCGCTGTGAAAACTCACCCACTATGCTGGGTAATAGTGCCGATGCAAATTCGCTTGGAATGCCTAAGCGTAGGCGACCGCGCAGGGTTTCGTTACTGAGTTCACGAAAGATATCATCGTTAATGGCCAGCATTTGTTTCGCTTTGTTATACAGCCATTTTCCATCGTTATTAATTTGATAGCTTTGGCCAACTTTGGTAAATAGTTTGCGTTTAACTTGCCCTTCGAGCTTTTTAATTTGTAAGCTAATTGCAGGTTGTGAACGGCCTAAAATCTCGCCCGCACGATTAAAGTTGCCCACATCTACGATGGTTACTAAGGTTCTTAAAACGTCTAAGGAAAGTTGTTTCATAGCCCAAAACTTATAGTGTGCATAGAGGCGCTAACGTGGCTGTAAAAGCATCACGCTTGCCTTTTGCATATTAAATTAGTTAATAAAAAGAGCTTAATATATAAGAATTATTAATGTAAGTATAAAATCTTTTAATTTGTCCCTTTTGTTTTGTGTATCTATACTCTTTGCATCAAATAACTTGGGGTATTACATGAACAACACGTCTTTACGCACTTCATTACACAGCGCTCACCTTGCTGCTGGGGCTAAAATGGTCGATTTCTTTGGCTGGGACATGCCAATTAACTACGGCTCTCAAATTGAAGAACACCACAGCGTACGACGCGATGCCGGTATGTTTGACGTATCGCATATGACCATCGTTGATGTAACCGGCCCGCAGGCAAAAGACTATTTGCGTTATTTATTGGCCAACGACGTAGCTAAACTTAGCGACAAAGGCAAAGCGCTTTACAGCGGGATGATGAATGAAGACGGCGGCGTTGTTGATGACCTTATTGTGTATCACTTTGACGCGACAAATTATCGCTTGGTAGTAAATTCAGCAACCAAAGAGAAAGACTTAAACTGGCTAAATAAAGTCGCTGCCCCTTTTGATGTGAGCGTAACCGAGCAAAACGCTTTTGCCATGATTGCAGTGCAAGGCCCAAATGCAAAAGAAAAAGCCGCTACCTTGTTTAGTGAAGCACAAAAAGAAGCCGTTGCTGGCATGAAACCTTTTTACGGTGTGCAAGCCGAAGACTTATTTATTGCCACCACCGGATACACCGGCGAAACGGGCTATGAAATTATGGTTCCAAAAGAGCGAGCAATCGAATTTTGGGATGCCTTGATTGCGGCTGGCGTTAGCCCATGCGGATTAGGTGCACGTGACACACTTCGCTTAGAAGCAGGAATGAACCTTTACGGCCAAGACATGGACGAAACAGTATCACCACTAGCCGCGAATATGGGCTGGACAATTAGCTGGGAACCCACCGATCGCGATTTTATGGGCCGCAAAGCATTAACCGAACAAAAAGCCCAAGGGACTGAAAAACTTGTTGGCTTAGTGTTTAAAGATAAAGGCGTGTTGCGTGCGGGTTTGGCGGTTAAAACCGCCGATGGTGAAGGTAAAATTACCTCGGGTACTTTTTCACCAACCTTGGGCCATAGTATTGCCATGGCACGAGTTCCTGCTGGCGAAGGTGCTAAAATTGGCGCAACAGTACAAGTAGAAATGCGTAAGAAATGGGTAGACGTAGAAGTAGTAAAACCCAGTTTTGTGCGTAACGGTAAAAGTGTTCTGTAAGAGCGCAGGAATAAGCGCGTTTACTTTTGCAGACACAAATAGAAATTAGTAAAACCACAACAAATACAATTAGGAATGACTATGAGCAATATCCCAGAAAATTTACGTTACGCAACTACCCACGAATGGGTTCGTAATGATGGCGACGGCGTGTTTACTATTGGCATTACTGAGCACGCTCAGGATTTGTTAGGCGATATGGTGTTTTTAGATTTACCTGACGTTGGCGACGGTGTGACCACGGGTGAAGACTGCGCAGTAGCTGAATCAGTAAAAGCGGCGTCTGACGTATATGCACCTATCACCGGTGAAGTTATAGAAGTAAATGAAGAATTAGAAAACTCACCAGAGCTTGTTAACTCTGACCCTTTTGGTGAAGGTTGGCTGTTTAAAATTAAGGCCGAAGATCCAGACGAAGTTGAAGGTTTACTTGACGCTGAAGCATACGCTGGCGTGATAGAAGACGAGTAAGCGTTCGCAGGCGCTCTTGCTGTAAGGGTGCGTTTTACGAATTGACGCAAAAGTATGTCTGAAGAGTAGAATAGTTTGTTTACCTAATGGGTAAGCAACAGGTTTTTTTGTTTTATAAAAAGTGCTTTGGCGCATTCGCACAACGCGTGATGCGTCAAAGGGTTTGTTTGAATAGGGTAAATGTTTATGAATGTGGGTGCTAAAGTCGCTGGACAGTCAACACTGTTAGAACTTGAAAATAAAGATGAGTTTATTCGCCGTCATATAGGCCCAGGCCAGCAAGAAATTGCCGATATGCTAAGTGCTGTGGGCGCAGAATCACTCGATGACTTAATGCAGCAAACCGTGCCAGCCAGCATCCGCTCTGATGGCTTAAAAGTAGGCGAAGCTCAGCGCGAAGAAGTTGCTCTAGCCGAACTAAAAGCCGTTGCCAAACAAAACAAAATTTTCCGTTCCTATATTGGTATGGGTTATTCGAACACCTTGACGCCTAACGTTATTTTGCGCAACGTGCTTGAAAATCCAGGCTGGTACACCGCTTACACCCCTTACCAGCCTGAAATTGCCCAAGGTCGCCTGCAGGCTATTTTAAACTTTCAACAAACTACCATTGATTTAACGGCTTTACCGCTGGCCTCGGCATCATTACTTGATGAAGCCACTGCGGCAGCCGAAGCCATGGCACTTGCAAAGCGTGTATCAAAAAATAAAGCGTCGAATGCGTTTTTCATTGCAAATGATGTGCATCCACAAACGAAGGACGTACTAAAAACTCGCGCCGATATGTTTGGTTTTGAACTCATTTATGGCGACATAAACGATGCCCCTAATGCTAACGTATTTGGTGCCTTGCTACAGTACCCAACAAGCACCGGCGAGCTTATAGATATTCGCGACACAATTGCTGCTGTGCAGGCTAATAAAGGCGTAGTAGCGGTTGCTACTGATTTGTTGTCGCTCACCTTAGTGACACCGCCGGGCGAGTTAGGCGCTGATGTTGCCCTTGGTAGTGCACAGCGATTTGGTGTGCCTATGGGGTATGGTGGTCCTCATGCTGCCTTTTTCGCCACGCGCGATGCTTATAAACGTTCTTTACCTGGCCGCATTATTGGGGTGTCGAAAGATACTCGTGGTAAAACGGCGCTGCGCATGGCATTGCAAACGCGTGAACAACACATACGCCGTGAAAAAGCCAACTCTAACATTTGTACTGCTCAGGTATTGCTGGCCAATATGGCTAGCTTTTATGCGGTATACCATGGCCCGCAAGGCTTAAAAGCCATTGCTGAGCGTATTCATCGTTTTGCTGACATACTAGCTGCGGGCTTAACGCAAAAAGGCTTAAGCTTAGCGCATACAAGCTACTTTGATACCCTTTGTGTCAATGTAGAAAATAAAGAAGCGGTTATCAACGCAGCACTCGCTAAAGAAATGAACCTGCGCAGCGATCTTGATGGGCAAGTAGGGATTTCGTTAGACGAAACCACCACACGCCAAGATATTGTTGATTTATTTGATGTTCTTTTAGGTGAAGGGCATGGCCTTGATGTGGCTAGCTTAGACGCCAGCATTATTGCCAATGGCAGCGAGTCTATTCCGGCATCTTTAGTACGTAGTTCAGAATATTTAACCCACCCGGTATTTAATAGCTACCATTCTGAAACAGAAATGCTGCGCTATATAAAAAGCCTTGAAAACAAAGATTTGGCTTTAAACCATTCAATGATTTCATTGGGTTCGTGCACCATGAAGTTAAACGCAACGGCTGAAATGATCCCCGTAACCTGGCCAGAGTTTGGGCAAATTCACCCCTTCGCGCCACTTGAACAAGCACAAGGCTATACCCAAATGCTCGATGAGCTAAGTGATTGGTTGATTGATGTAACCGGCTATGATGCGTTGTCTATGCAGCCTAACTCGGGCGCGCAGGGCGAATATGCAGGGTTGTTAGCTATTCAGCGCTATCACGCTAGCCGCGGTGAAAGCCATAGAAATATTTGCTTAATACCGCAATCTGCTCATGGAACTAACCCAGCATCGGCACAAATGGTGAGTTTAAAAGTGGTGGTGGTAAATTGCGATGCCAAAGGAAACGTTGATTTAGCTGACCTTCGCGCAAAAGCAGAAGAAGTAAAAGACAAGCTAGCTTGCGCCATGGTTACTTATCCGTCGACTCATGGTGTGTACGAAGAAACCATTAAAGAGATATGCGATATTATTCATGAGTTTGGTGGCCAAGTATATTTAGATGGCGCTAACATGAACGCCCAGGTAGGCATTACATCGCCAGGCCTAATTGGCAGTGATGTGTCGCACCTTAACTTACACAAAACCTTTTGTATTCCCCACGGCGGTGGTGGACCAGGCATGGGGCCAATAGGCGTAAAATCACACCTTGCGCCATTTTTGCCAAGCCACAGTTTAGTGAAGCTAAAAGCAGCCGGTACTAATGATGATTTAGGTGACAACAGCGCAGTCTCTGCTGCCCCTTGGGGCAGTGCGTCTATATTGCCAATTAGCTATATGTACATCAAAATGATGGGTAGCGAAGGCCTTAAAAAAGCAACTGAAGTGGCTATTTTAAACGCCAACTACATTGCCAAAAAGCTAGAAGGGCAGTACCCAATTCTTTATACCGGCCGCAACGACCGCATTGCCCACGAATGTATTGTGGATTTGCGCCCATTAAAAGACGCGTCGGGCGTGACCGAGGTAGATATTGCTAAACGTTTAAACGACTATGGATTTCATGCGCCAACAATGAGCTTTCCGGTAGCCGGCACGCTTATGATAGAGCCAACCGAATCAGAAGCAAAGGCCGAGCTAGACCGCTTTATTGAAGCCATGGTATGCATACGCCAAGAAATAGCCAAAGTAGAAAGCGGTGAATGGGATGCCACCGACAACCCACTGCACAATGCCCCGCACACTCTAGCGGATATGATTGATGATAACTGGAGCCGTGGCTATTCACGCCAGTTAGGCGCTTACCCCGTACCCGCCGTAGCGGCAGACAAGTTTTGGCCAACGGTGAATCGTATTGATGATGTGTTTGGCGATAGGAACTTGATTTGTAGTTGTCCGGATTTGGATAGTTATAGGGATGTTTTGGAATAGTGTGAGATCGAAATAAAGTTTGTGAACGATAAATAAAGTTTGTGAATTAAATAAAGATTGTGAAAAGGGCCGAAAGGCCCTTTTATACTATTTTAATTACTTTTATGAAGAAATTGTAACAACCAATATCGATACCCATAACTACTTTTTAGTGGTTTCTTTTAAATAAGAATAGCATCTACTGATTTAATGGACGGTCAATATCATAGACTGGGAGCTCTTATTATCATTTGGGAATTCCACTAAAGATTGTGATTTTCAAACTATACGTTGTATAAACACTATGGTCATTTGACTCGTTTGATTATCTTCTTGCTCGCTTACAACCTAGTAGTTTCATCAAAACTATAATACGAAGATACCTTGACTTATTGATTTGATTGAAGTTATTCTCGTATCAACCCAAGCATAGCATCAAATTATAATCAAAATGACCTCCGTAAAAAGTATAATATATCGACATCTTACACAAGCTGATTTTTTTAATATCAACAAACCTCCCGGAATGGAAACTGGAGGAGGTGGGCAGGCTTATATTGACTTTCCTGTCAAATCAGTTCCTATACATCAATGGAAACACTTTTTCGAAAATGGCTCCAACGTATCCCGAACAAGTGCAACGCAAGGTCCATGCTGGACGTTTCCCATTCGCAGTATAGGTATTAGCGATGCAGAGAAGGGTGAGCAAACTTTAAAAATCTACCAAAGACGCGCAGCGTCGGTCAGCATCACGAGCCAGAAATTAATTTCAAAAAAATCAAATAGAGTAAGAGCGTGGCATCCAAATTATGGTTTTCCTAAGCCATTAGACAATACAGATCGTCAACAATGTAGTGGTAGAGTGAATTTGGCCACCTAACAAGAAATGTTATGCTACAAGCATAGCAAGATTAGGTGACAAATATGAAGAAAAGTAAACGACCTACTTACAGCCCAGAATTTAGGCTTGAAACGGCACAATTGGTAGTCGATCAAAACTATAGTCAAGAAGAAGCCGCAAAAGCTATGAATGTTGCGCCATCGACTATCAGTAAATGGGTGAAACAGCTCAAGCAAGAGCGCCGTGGTGTGCAGGTTAAACAAACACCAATGACGCCAGAGCAAATTGAAATCCGTGACCTAAAGAAGCGTCTAGAGCGCGCTGAATTAGAGAAGGAGATACTAAAAAAGGCTACCGCTCTGTTGATGTCGGACTCCATGAACAACTCTCGCTAGTCGAGAAACTGAGTCAGAGCGATAAACGCCGTTATTCAATAAAACTGCTGTGCGAGGTATTTGGAGTCCATCGCAGCACATTTAAGTATTGGCGTAAAAGAGATAAACGGCTGCCGCCTGAAGTAGCCAAGTTACATAGCCAGGTGAAAGAAGTTCATCGTGAAAGTAATGGCTCAGCAGGCGCAAGAACCATTGCAGTGATGGCTACTAATAATGGTTTTCCGCTAACTCGCTATCGAGCTACCAATATCATGCGTAAGCTTAATTTGGTGAGTTGCCAGATACCAAAACATGCATACAAAAAGTCAGGACAAGAGCATGTAGCTATTCCAAATATATTGGATAGGCAGTTTGCTGTTACCGAGCCGAATCAAGCGTGGTGTGGCGATGTGACGTATATCTGGACAGGCTCTCGTTGGGCTTATTTGGCGGTAGTATTAGATTTATTTGCAAGAAAACCAGTCGGATGGGCAATGAGCCATTCGCCTGATAGCAACCTGACATGTCAGGCGTTAACAATGGCATTTGAAAGCCGTGGGAGACCGAGCAATGTGATGTTTCACAGCGATCAAGGGAGTCATTATACGAGTCGTCAATTTAGACAATTAATTTGGCGATATCAGATCAAGCAGAGTATGAGTCGGCGCGGAAATTGTTGGGACAACAGCCCAATGGAAAGATTTTTTAGAAGTTTAAAAACGGAATGGATACCGACAACTGGTTACAAGAATTTTAGCGAAGCCAAACATAGAATTAATGACTACATTATTGGTTACTATAGCAATATTAGACCTCATTCATATAACGGTGATTTGACCCCAAATGAATCGGAAATAAGGTACTGGCAATTTTATAAACCCGTGGCCAAAATGACTTGACCACTACAAGGTCACCGCCTTCGCGGTGATGACGGTGGGAAGTTTCAAATAACGTGTTAGATGTATGGGCTATGAGCGTTATTGGATGTCTAGCGACTGATTCTAATGATATAGAAGATTTTCCACCTTACGTTTTTCATCAATAATGATACAGTAAGTCATCAACTATAATACAAGTGATGTATATTATGCGAACAACAGTCAGTATTGAAGATGAACTTTTTGCGCAAGCAGCGCAATCCTGCGAACCAAATAGCGATAAAGCCAGTGTGATAAGAGAAGCGATGAAAACTTTCGTGCGAGTTAAGGCAGCACAAAGACTAGTAGCGCTTGGTGGAAAAAGACCTGAAATGGAAGATATTCCCAGACAGAGGGGGTGAAAATGGTATTGGTAGATACCTCTGTTTGGGTAGCCCATTTTAAAGCTACAAATGATGGCCTCGTGTACTTACTAAAGAATGACGAAGTACTATGTCATCCGCTAATATTGGCTAAGATTGCCTGCGGTACTCCTCCAGGTCAGCGGAAACAGACTCTTTGGTCGCTGATTCGATGCGTTAGGCACCTATGAAAGCTAGAGTTATTCGCACGAGTAGCCAACACGACAGTGTCGAAGCGAGAACGTGTAACAACATTTTGATTGTATTTAGTAGCCCTGATAACTTTAGATTAAATGATGAAGTTGAATTTATAGACTTTGTTATGAATGGCAAAGTCGAGCTACGAAACTATAATAGCGGGGTCATCAGTGTTGTTGTAATTAGGCCAAATAATGTTCATGATTTAGATATTCCAATGAGGCATGGCACATCACGTCAACCAAGCTTAGAGCGAATGCACAGAGATGCCTAAAAAATTTGAACACGGACATTTTGGAAGAGCGCCAAAACGTCGCTTAAATTGGTGTTAACTCCCACTGGAGGTTTTATATGGACTTTTATTATATAGTCGGCGGTAGCGTTGTCTTGTCGCTAATTAATATATTTGTTTCCGCTTTATGTTTTAGACGGGATGATTTAGATGTTTTTCAAAAATGTTCACAATCAATAATAGTATGGGTAATTCCGATAATAGGTGCTATTTTAATTTATTCCCTGAACGATAGTAATGATCAGGCTAATAAGCCCTATAAAGGAGGCCATTCACCCTATGGAGAACCTAGTGGCAGCTCACCGAGTGTTGATTCCGGTTTTGGCAGCGGAGAAGGAGGTTCTGACTAACAAGGAAGTTAACAAAAAACTTGAAGACGGATATTTGACAAGAGCGGTCAACTACCGCTTAAGTTAGTGTTATAAGTACTTAAGGTGTTTATGTGTAAATTACTTATTTCAATTTTGTTGGTTATGTTTATTTTAACTGGTTGCTCTACAAGAATTCAGCAAGATAACGAAGAAGTTATTGAAATTTCAGCTGAAGAGTTTGATGCTGCGAGAATTAGATTCAAGAACAATTCTGTATCAAATAAAGACTTATTAATGGCAGTAATGCAAAGTGTTCCTGTTCTGCCTTTAGGTGTAAGTATTGAAACTGTAAAATTAGAGTTAATCAAAAAAGATTTGCATGTAGTTAAAGAGCTTGATAATGCCATTTTAATAAAAGGAAACGCTGATGTTTTTTCTGATATTGACGTTGAAGTGAATTCACCGACTAATGTATTTAAATATACTTTCAAAAAATCAGTACTAACTTCGGGTCCTAATGTAGTGAAAGATTAATTATTGACTAACAAGTTGGTTTTCGTTAGATGCCAGTGAGGCAGCTTCCGGACAGGCAACTCTTGGATTTTGCGATATTATGCCTATTTTCAATTGGCGATAAAATGCTGCAACGGCAGAGATTAAAAAACTTTAACAGAAGTTAACTGAGCTATTCTGCAAGAACTTACCTATAATTATGGTAAGAAAAGAGCAGAACTCATTTATGCTCTTACAAACAATAGAGACATTAAAATGAAGATCAACTCAGCTTTGCTATTGGTTTTAGCTATATTTACCATCTCATTTAACAGTGCCATGGCGCAAGCAAACGATATCGGCTTCACCTACATCGAGGGAGGAGTTATCGGTGGTTTTGTCAATGACATAGAGACATCCGGAGCGGTCATGGGAAGTGACCCTCTAGACATAGAGAGTGATGCCGATGGTGGTGTGTTCATTGGCGGTGCATGGCAGTTTAGTAATCAAATGCACCTGTTTGGTGAGTATGCATCTCTCGGCCAAGAACTGGAAATCCGTAATGACGTCAACACTGCTACAGGTGAGTATGATGTGGTCCGTTGGCGCATTGGTGTTGGTTATCAATACAATGTTTCAAAAGCGTTGGCTTTTTATGGTCGCCTGAGTCTTGACCAGCTAGAGTTAAAAGATGCGAGCGTTGAAGATTTCAATCTTGATATCGACGCTGACGATAGCGGCGTCGGGTCAGAGATTGGTGTTATCTGGTTAGCAACTCCGACATTTCATCTTCAGGGTCATGCGCGCTATACCGCAGTTGGGGGTGTAGCCTCTAGTGGTTCTGACCCCTTCGAATCAGATGTCCTTTTCGGTGTGAATGGACGTTGGAACTTCCTTCCCAACATGGCACTGGTAACAGGCTACGAATTCGGGAAAATCACAACGTTTAACGTAGGCGTGCGTTTTGCTTTTTAGCCAGCCTACCTAAGGTGAGTGTTGCAAATACTTGGCAAGTCTATTTACACCTCGTAAACAGACTTGCGGCTCCTTTACTCTTCTATTCGCTCTAAATTTACCCAGGCACTATAATAATCCCCGCGGTCATAATCTCTAATATTGGGCTTAATATAATATTGTCCGTTTTCTTGTTCTAAAGAGAAAGTCAACTCATTATACAAACGCTTCGAATCTTTTAGTAAATACAATTTAACAACAACTTTTTTACCAGATTGACCAGATAACTCATAGCGCGATGTTGCATAGCCGTTTAATAATACACTTGAATTAATTGCCTTAATCTTGCGTACAAAAGATGGTGAAATAAATGTCTCTGCTTTAACTTTGTCTTCGTTTTCAAACAACGCTTTTAAGAATAAAGCGACGACTTCTTTGGGAGTGTGCGTACTTGTTTTGTTATTCCCATTTGAAACTGTTGCCTTTGTCTTATTTTTGGTTTGACTATCATTTTTCTCCATTGCTCGGCATAAATATTGTTTCTTATTCGCATCTTTTATTTTCCAAATAAAAATATCAATGCCTGAAATAATTGGCTCAATAGCGTCTACAGCATAATTGAAATAAAATTCGTCGTCGTCCTTCTTACTATTATCAAGAAAATTTTTAGTCCTTGTGTATAAATCATCCGTCTTTTCCCATAGATCGCGATTAATATACTGAAGGTGTTCAATATATTTTACCGTATGTTGGCACTTAGCCTCTTGTGCAATTTTCAATGCCTTCGCTAATTCCGATTCTGAGTCCCCTATTGCGTGGGACCAAAAGTACATAATATGCTCCAAATACGGTTTTAGTTCTAGTCTTGATGCTTTTGCCGATACGTTATTATATCTTTGACCTGACCTGTCAAAGGCTTCACTAATGAAATTCAATAACTCCATTTCTTCATTGATTGTTTCTAGACTACGAAAAATAGGTTTCAAAATAGCCATGTTTATAGCTTCGTTACTTGGCTCGTTAAGCTGTGATGGTGCCTCTTTTATAATTGTTTTTGAGCCTAACTTACCAGCCTCATATAAGTATTGGACTTCTTTACCACTATCAAACGTGTAATGCCAAACACCATCTTTCTTATTATTTTTATAGTTTCCTTTTGCTATAAACCCATATTCTTCTTTTGTTTCTTTGAAGGTTTGAACGAATGGGCCTGCTTTTTTTCCTGCTTTGTAGTTTCCGACTAAAAAGCTTTTATCTTTTAGCCATTCTTTACCCTTACCATCTCGCTCAGAGTCAACGAATTTTCCTCGATAGATTATAGTGGGGATAGTCACATCATATTGTTCGCCTTCGCCCTGACATAAACCAGCTATAAACCGATCGCAACTCAAATATAATTGATTGGTTTTGTAATCATATAACTTGCCTTCACCATTGGGGCCTTTATGAATAAATTGCCCGTAATAAACAGCTCCACGGTACCAAATTATTTTTTCACCTATACCCAACTCTCTTTTACTTACCGCAGACAATAATTCGGCAAAAATTTCAGCCGCTTTTTTGTAACTATCTACTGTGTAAGCATATGGCTTACCAACATAAGATTTTGCTTTTTCTTGATCAATTAAAAAAGGCCATTGCTTGTTACCTGTTGCCTCTTTTAGCACAAGTTCATTATTTTCGATTGCTTCAAATATAAGTAGAGGAACTGTATTTAAAGTGATAGTGATAACATCATAATTAGATTGCTTTTCGGTTGAAATACGCAGGTCATTAGCAACATTTTGGAACGATATGTAAGATGCTCCAGATATACCGCGCAAAGGATTTATATCAATTGTGTATTCACCCATTTCAGAATGCCCAGTTAACTTTTGAGCCTGTGCGGCAAATACGACTAACAACGTAAATAAAAGAATCCCTGATTTTAGCTTTTTCATTTCGATCACCCAACTCCGATTAAGTTGTCAATATAAACAAGTTGGCTCTGTTTTTACAGTAGCAATAATCAGACCGCTGTCATAGAGTGGTAGTAAATTGCTTGCAAAGCCTAGTGCAGGGAGTATAGATTAGAATAAGTAATAGCAAGAGAAATCCACCTGCATATTTTTTGAAGTAAATATTTGATTATGAAAATTAGATTTTGGTTAGTTTGCGCCCTCATGTACACGCCGCTTGGATACGGGCAGGATACAAATACGCCAGCTGCACAAGTAGTGAAAAAGTTCTTTTATGGAATCAATAACGGTTTAGAAAGTAAGAGTCCAGAACTAAAGTCGCTGTTTGCGCCTTCTTTTGCTAAGGCGAATGCTATTTCGTCTAGCACTATTGAAATACAAATTATTAGAGCTGATAACTTTATGATATCGGAAGTGGATGGCAGCCAGATTACCGCTGTCCTTTGGATGGATGGGAGTACAAAAGGATTTGTTGTAGAATTAAATACAACTCAAGAAAATGGCTATACTTATATACAACCTTTGGAAGTAAATGGTAATTATCAAATTGTGCCATGGCAATCTTGGAATGTCGAAACAGCTATTAACCCAAGCACATTAATTCCTAATACAGAAGTTTTATCGATGTCGGTACCCAAGGCGTCAGTCGCCCAGCCGCCTGCAAAAAGAGCGTTGAGTGATTTTGTTCAGTTCACTGGGAATGTGGTAAGTGCAAATCCATCTGAAAATTTTTTTACACTAATTATAAGAGATGCAGATACTGCAATATTGGTTCTCCCGATGGGCACGGTTTCATTTGACGTTTCAGAAACAAAACGAAAAGATGATGACGTAAAGCAAATATTTTTTAAAGCTAGCAAAAATGGATTAACACCCGCCACTCTAGAGTGGAATGAATTAGTGATTACAGAGGTGTCAAATTTATCTTCTGCGGAGAAACTTCAATACACAGCAGGCATAGAATCTGCCTGCGACTATGTAGTTGATATTAAAGGAAATCCAAAACTACGCTTACTTGCTACGTTGGATGCAGGGAGTTTGATGTAGTATGAGAATTAGGCTAGTTAACTTGACTCGCTTAAACCTGACAAGTTGGTTTATTTAAACAAGGACTCTGACCCTGACGAATCGACCCTGAGGGATCCCTTTGGTCCTGACTTTACTCAAATCATATTGTTTGGCTTGGTATAGTAATGATCCGCAGCCCCAAGCTAACAATACGCTAAACACCGCCACCGCGGGTCCCTATATCAACAAAACTCGATACTAGTACAAACGAATGCAGCGCGATAAAAACCATTGGCACATACATTTCTATATGCGTGAATGGTAAATAGAGATCGTTATCCTTGCCCCTGCCTACCGCTTCCCATTCTGCATCGTAGGGGGATATGGGTAGACTCTTTTCAATTTCGTGGATGACTTTAAATTTAGCAGAGTTAAGATCACGGTACGAACGCACAAGACGAAACCACATATAAGAAATTGCAATCCCAGCAACTGACACTATCCAGAAGATGTTCGATGATTCAGAATGGCCTAGGTTTAGATACGAAACTAATGACACAATAACGGTATTCAGGGTGACAAAAAAGCTATTTGCGGTTTGTCGTCTGCTGCTAATAGTATCAGCAGAGGCCAAATAAATTTTGTACTGTTCAAATAAGTGAGCACTGTAATTATCGGCCCCTGTTTGACTACTTTGATGTAAGGTATTATTTATCGGATTGCTTTGCATTTTAACATTCCTTTTCGCTTCCCAACTGGGATCATGTTTGCGTGTCATATCATATATGATAAGTATTATATTCGCATTTTTTTACTGCTTGTTTTGTAACATGAATGGCAACCTAATAGTAATGAGAGCAATTAGCTCGGGTTAAAAAAATAAATTTGAATAACGCTAAATGCAGTACTACTCTTAGTTTTATATACTTCTTTTGAATTAACATTATGCGAATTATCCTAGTTAACTATACCCGCTCTAAACTGATAGTTTTGTTAATTTTGTTCTTATCAAGTTATTTGCCTGTTTGGGCAAACGACGATACTTGCAAAAAACACGGCGACTATTCTTATATCTGTGGGCTAAATAGCCCTGAAGATTTAGTCACTATTCCTAATTCTGATTGGGTCATAAGCAGTGGTTTTGCTGGTAATGTAGCTTTGTATGCAATCAATACGAAAACTAAGTCTTTGCAGGATTTGTATCCTTCCAAAGAGCCTAAAGCTAAGCACAACATGGAAGATTATGGCGCTTGTCCAGGCACTCCCGATCCGAATAACTTTACGGCTCATGGCCTCAATATTCGCCAGACCAGCGATAGTATATCGACGCTATATGTGGTTGGGCATGGTGAGCGCGAAGCAATAGAAGTGTTTGAAATAGATACCCGCTCTAACATACCGGATATAGTGTGGATTGGTTGTGTACCAACTCCTGACGGGCTTGAAGCCAACAGTGTGGCATCATTAGACGACGGTAGCTTACTAGTCACCATTCCCTTGATTGGCTTTAGCATCAATGATCTTTTCAAGGGAGTACCTACTGGCGCAGTTTATCGTTGGTCGCCTGGTGATGAGGGTTTTACGCTTGTTGAGGGCACAGAAATGGCTTATGCAAATGGCATTGAAACATCTGAGGATGGTTCTGAGTTTTACATTGCGTCATCTGGTGAAATTAAGATTATGACCTTTTCAAATAGCAATCCTGCAAAGTTATTGCGCAGCACGGGTCTTTTGAATTTTGTGCCTGATAATATTCGATTGGGGAAATCGGGAAAGCTATTGACTGCGGGCATGAAAATCGATGATGAAAACTGTGGTCTAGTTAAATTAAATGAGCAATTTGACTTCATGGAATTAGCCAGTTGTCCTCGTTCTTTCATAGCGATCTCAATTGAACCCGAAACCATGAAAATGACGACGATTGCTAGCTCTGACGCGCAACAACAGTTTAGTAATGTAACTATGGTATTGGAGCTCAATGATGAATTGTGGTTTGGCTCGTTCTCGGGTAATCGAATTGCTTATCGAAAGATAGATAGGTAGCATGCGACCCGCAAACCCTTGAAGTTTGTAAATTTTTGTTCTTAACTCGCGCAGATAGGCATCAAAGTGAATACGCAGTATTTGTATTAAAGATTAAAAAAATGATTTCCAAAGTAAATAGTCATTGGTCTAGTTGCATGATTACCAAGACTTATGAGCATAATTCAAAATGAAAAAAACGATGTCAAGAAAGCAGCAAAAACTTATAGCTTGGGTCTGCTTTTTTCTTGTTGGTGTACTAATTATTCCATTTTCGATGGCAATGTTGGAATTATTATTCGGTAATGATAGGCTTATTGCGTTAATCGTTTTTCTGGTGTTATTCGGCATCTTAAGTAGCTTCTATATATATTCCGAATCTGTGCTTTCACCTTCAAATTCGGAAGTCTTAGCAAAAGATCCTCGCGAGCCTATTTTATACCTAAGGCCATTTAAATCTGACAGTGTATCCTTCAGCGATAAAGAAGATACAAATCATAATGTGAGCGGTAGCAGAGAATATCGCTGCGAAGAATTGTTGTTACCCCTGAACGCCATTGGTCCATTTATCTCTATATCTGAACCAAATAAAAAGAGTGACTTTACAGGTAATAATCTTGGCGGAGCATACAGAGATAAACTTCAAGCTGACGACTGGCAAACAGAAGTTAAAAAACTCATTAAAAAAGCAAATATTATTGTTCTTCAAGTCGGCGACTCCACTAGCATCAAATGGGAAATTGAACAAATACAAAAGCATTTTTCTATTGATAGACTTATTCTCTTTTTCCAATGTTTTTGTGTTCCCCCAAAGACGTTGAAGATTACAACCACATTAGGTCAGTATTTTTGTCGACCTTTAAAAAAGTTTTTGAACAAAATTTTGATTTAAAATTACCACGCTTAGATAAAGCAACTTTTTTTATGAGCTTTGACAAAGCTGGAAATGTGGTGCTGCCACAAGAAGATAAAGAAAGTGAAAAATTATTCATTGAGCAGGGTATCGTCAGTAACTTGGTACATTCACAACTTCATTCAATTCTGAGAAATATCTATCCAAATGTGAGTTTTAGAAAATATCGTATCCATGGCAAGCTCAGCCGAAACCTGCGGCTGAGCGCCTTGATATTGATGTTTGTAATAAGCCAACCTCTAGCAATATTTTTGTTGTCGGAAATATAAAAATATTAAACCGTTCTTCTTGTTACTGTTGTTCTATTTGAAGTTACATTGCAACTGTTAAGAGTGCCTAGCGAAATCTAGCAAGTCTACAGTTTCATTTTTTTAATCCGCTATTTTTCCTCTTTTTCTCCTCTCTTTCTGCACTTTTCAAATTCTAAGCTGTGCAACAATATCTTCTCTTGGTCATTTTGTTGGGAAGTGGGATGCGTAAAAAAATGTTTAATACTCTAAATAGTGTCGGCCTATTGTCTTTATTAGCATTACTTCATGGATGCGGGGGTAGTTCAGACTATACAGCGGCTGAGGACGTTCAGGAAGAAGAGGTGATATCTACTGATGGAGTGCTTGACGTATCACTATTTCGTAACATTTCATCTTATTCAACGGTTGATTGTACTTTATCGAATAATACACAAACCTCATGCTATGAACTCGTGTTTAATGTCAATGAAATAAGAGATGGTAGCGGTGATGGCGAACCAATTGACGACGAGGCTGGCCCGTTTTGTCCTTCGTCATACACTAGTACAGATGGGGGCGTTGGCATATACGACGGTGCTTCAGGCCCAGGTTTTCAAAATTTGACACAAACCCTATGGGACAACATGGCAATCGATGGATATGACATTATTGATGAATCAGCAGGCATTATCTGTATTCAAGACCCAGGGAGTAATAACGGAACTATAGGCAATAATTGTAATTCATATTGTTTAAACGCCAGTGCTGACGATGCATTAACTGTTACTTATACAATTCCAGTGAGTCCGGTTAACCTAACTATGCCAGCGACCCTCGGCGAAGTCGAACATATTGGCTTATCACTTGATGGCGTGCCAATCACAGGAAATCCTCCCTCTGTTGTTGGGCGCGGAGGCAATATTCCTTCAATCGATCATTGTGGAGGACACCATGATCCTGCTGGTTACTATCATTGGCATGCGGTACCTGAATCTGCAGACCTAATGCATGAAGAACAAGGCACAAATGACCAAGCGAACTGCAGCGTATATATTACGCAAGACAATACAGCATTGACTGGATTCGCGCGTGATGGCTACCCCATATATGCATACCAAGATCTAATCGCCGGCGCTGTAGTCGTCCCCGCAGATTTAGACGAATGCAATGGACATACTGGCGTCACAACTGAGTATCCAAATGGTGTTTATCATTATCACGCTTCACTCGATGCACCAAGTTTACCTCCTTGTATCACCGGGGCTGCAGTTAGCACCAGAACATCACCGTCATTTCGTTAGGAGTAGGGCGGTATGCAAAATTACATCATAATCATAGGCCTATTTTTATCGGCTCTATTAAATGTAGCGCAAGCCCATAGTTCAGCTATAGCGACATATGAGTTTAAGCAAGATAACAGTGGCGAATGGTCACTTACTGTCAACGTACCTTTAGGTGGATTGCATCTAGCTTTGATTAAAAATTATGAAGAGGGCGTTTTATGGACAAACACCGGCGAGTACAACGTAAAAATAGCTAATGATTATTTACGAGAACATAGCAAAGTTGTTGCCAATAGAAGCATTAATTTGAGCTTTAAAGCAATTCGCGCTGAACTTGACGACCACCAAAGCCAATTTGTTTTCGCAATTACCAACATGCCATCTTCTTTACACAGCCTCAGCTTTGACATAGACGCGATGTCTGAAAATGATGGTCATATAAATATTACTAGAGTGCTTGGGAAAGAGATTAAACAACGTGTTATTTTACAATATGCAAATAATTACCGCAGTGATTTAGCGCTCCCACAAAAGAGCTCATTTTTCTTAGATGCATTGTCACCTACTATGCATCATGATTAGAAGAATCTAAGGATCAGAGTCTGAGCCATTGCTTTACTGATCCACATCAATATACATTTCTTTGATCGATAGTATTTCGTCAATGCAGCGGTCTAGAGCGTCAATTAGTGCTGGGTCAAAGTGCTTTTCTTTTTGTTCATGCATATACGCTAAAGTGTCTTCTACTGTCCATGGCTCTTTATAAGGGCGCTTACTCGTGAGTGCATCAAACACGTCGGCTATCGCAACAATTCTGCCGGCGATAGGTATATCCTCACCTTTTAGACCTTTAGGATAGCCCGAGCCATCCCATTTTTCATGATGTGTTAACGACACAACCTTTGCCAATTCAAGTAAGTCTGAATCTGCGTCACCCAGTATCTCTACGCCAATCTCAGGGTGTTTTTTCATTACGTCAAATTCTTCTTTCGTCAGTTTGCCCGGCTTCAGCATAATGTGATCGGGTATCCCTATTTTTCCAATATCGTGCATAGGCGCAGCATTAAATAGGTTCTCTGCAGATTCAGTTGAAAACCCATATTCTAAGGCAATGATTTTGGAATAATGACTCATGCGCATAATGTGCATACCGGTTTCGTTATCTTTATATTCCGATGCGCGTCCCAAGCGCTGAATAACTTGCATGCGAGTTCTGCGAAGCTCGTCTGACTGCACTAAGGATAAATGGGTTTTAATCCTAGCTTTGACGACAGCGGCTGAAAACGGTTTGGCGATATAGTCTAAGGCGCCGCACTCAAAGCCATGTGCTTCGTCTACAGAATCATTTAATGCCGTCACAAATATCACCGGTATTTTTTTGTAGCAATGTCCGACTTTAATATTTTGCACACATCAAACCCTGTCATCTTGGGCATCATAACGTCTAGCAAAATCAAATCAGGCTTTTCTTTTTCAACAATATCGAGCGCATCCATACCTGACTTTGCGAAGTACAATTGATAAATTTCGTTCAAGGTCTTTTTCAAAACACGAAGATTTACAGGTTCGTCATCTACAATGAGAATTTTTGCTTTTTTATTAGTTAACATAAGTATTAATCTTGGTTAAAGGTTTTCAATTTTATTGAGCAGTTCGGAAATTGCTTTGCTTGCTTGCGCAAACTCAAAATCGTTACATAGGTCTATAATTGCTTGAGTTTCAAAGCTAAATTGCTCTGGTGTAATTTCGACAACCTTGTCAACCACATCATCTTCCAAAGCATTATGGTTTATATCGTTTAACAGTAGGCTCAAGTGTTTTACAAATTCGGTAATTTCAACTTCTATACTGTCTTTTTTGAGATCTTGTGTAGGTTGTTTATCAGATACTACTAGCTCTGCTCGAATATCAGCTACGTTCTGAGCTAAAACCTCAGCATGAACGGCATCAAAAACACTATTTTTAGCAATACTCGACTCAAGGTCATTAATTTGTTTAAACAAAGTGTCTAAACCTAAATTACCTGCTACACCTTTTATACGATGCAATTCGTCTTTCATTTTTTGGCTAGGAGCTTCATTGGCGTGCATAGCTTCATAAATGGCGTCTAAATTCATTGTTTCTAAAAAGCGCTTAATTTCACTTATTAGGGTCTCTTTGTCGCCCCACAAAGACATTCCTCGTTGATAATTAATAGTGCTTGAGTTAGCGGATGTTGACGGGTTTACATCGTTAGTCGCAGTGGTTGATTGTTCTTCTATTGCCTTGCTCTTTATCAACACTCTTTCTATTTCTGCAAAAAGTACATCTGGAATAATCGGTTTGTGAGTAAAGCCATCCATGCCAGATTGTCTAGCGGCTAGCTTGTCGTTTTCTAGCACGCTCGCTGTCAACGCAATTATAGGCGTGCGTTGGAGTTCTTGTTGACGTTCTGTTTCTCTTATTTTACGTGACGCACTGAGTCCATCTAAGACAGGCATTTGTACATCCATTAGCACAATGTCGTAATGCTGTTTAAATACTTCGTTATACGCTTCTTCGCCATTTTTAACGCACGTTACTTGGTGGCTGGCGCGCTGTAAAATGAGAGACAATAAATCAAGGTTTTGTTTTACATCGTCGGCTACCAAAATTGACAAATTTTTACTTAACTGTTCATTTGCTTTTTTGGCGTTGTCACTTTCGTTTAATTCTTTTTCAGGAGAGGTAAAACAATGGTAAAACAAGTGCCTTTGTTAAGCTCACTTATTACGCTTATTTCACCATTCATCAGCTCGATGAGTTGCTTTGCGATAGTAGTCCCAAGACCAGTGCCGCCGTATTTTCTACTCATAGATGCATCAGCTTGAACAAAAGGTTGAAAAACGTTGCTTAGTTGTTCTTCGCTCATACCTATACCATCGTCTTCTATTTCAAATTTGATGCTATCTTTTGTTGTTGCTGGTGTAACTGTAATGCGGACACTGCCTTGATGAGTGAATTTAACTGCATTACCAATAATATTCATAAGGATTTGCCGCAGTCTTTCTGGCGCGCCTTCGACCCAAACTGGAATATTGGGATCCACTTTTAAAACAAGGTCTATGCCTTTTTTATGCGCTTGCAAGCCTAAGGTCGAAATGACCGAGTCAACAATTTCTATCACCGAAAAGTCACGTAATTCAATGGCCAACTCGCCTTTGTCCATTTTCGCCGAATCTAAGATATCATTGAGTATATACAGTAGAGATTTAGCTGAATCATGAATAGTTGTAACATATTTCGCCTGTTCGCGAGGCAAGTCTTCTTCTAGCAAAATGTCACTAAAGCCTATAATGGCATTCATTGGTGTACGAATTTCGTGACTCATATTAGCCATAAAAGCAGCTCTTGCTTCTGCCGCTTGTTGCGCTTTGTTCTTTTCTATTAGTAGCGCTTCTTCCATTTTTTTACGCGGCGTAATATCCATAATAATACCATCGATGTAACTGTCCTTTTTGTTGTCACTATTGACTTTTCGTCCATATCCAAGCATCCATTTTATTTCGCCATGTCGGTCGCGAAGTCGATATTCAATAACAAATGCATCTTCGCTCGAATTCACAATAGGTAAAATATGCGCGAGGTCTTCTTCTAATATAAAGTTTGAAAAGTTTTGCTCAAAGCGTGGCGCTAAAAAATCAGCGGCAGGATAGCCTGTTACTTTTTCGATTTCGTCACTCACAAATAGCATGGGATGATCATCTTTAGCTACACAGCGATAGGTAATACCTGGAATGTTAGAGGCCAAAGAGCGAAATTTTAACTCACTCTCTTTAATGGCTTCTTGCATTTTTAACTGTTCACGTAAGTCAGTTAAATAACCAACGACTAATTCTTCATTTTCTAGCTCTACATGACCTATGGTAAGGCTTACTGGAATTCTCTCGCCTGACTTAGCAACTAATTCAAGCTTACGACCAACACTGAATTTATTTTTGTTATCTCTGACAAAGTATTTTTTCAAATAATCGTCGTGATGTGAGTGTATTTCGGCTGGTATTATTATTTTTACGTTTTTATTTAGTAGGTCGCTTTCAGTCCAACCAAGCATAGATTCTAATGCGTTATTTGCACTAATAATTATGCCATTCGCATCTATGGTAATAATGCCATCAATTGCAGTGTTAATAGTGGCTGATAAGCGTTTTTCGTTTTTTAGCGCTGTCGCCGAAATATCCTTATATTTAAAGATAAGCGTTGTTGCTAAAACAATTAAACTTGAGATAAGTGTAATACCGGTTATCGCAAGTGCAAGGTATGTAGACATTTCGTCTGGTTGAGCGCTTTTTTCAAAGCCTGGTGGTAATACAAATCGGGCGGCAGCCATACCTGTATAGTGCATACTTGAAATCGCAATTCCCATAACGGTGCCAGCAATAAGGTTTATTTTACTACTTACCCCTTTTAGCAGT
The DNA here is from genome assembly GCF_055808975.1 of Glaciecola sp. G7-5. Taxonomy (NCBI): domain Bacteria; kingdom Pseudomonadati; phylum Pseudomonadota; class Gammaproteobacteria; order Alteromonadales; family Alteromonadaceae; genus Glaciecola; species Glaciecola sp. G7-5. The sequence continues at coordinate 4,548,103 of NZ_CM147892.1, read as the reverse complement.
TGAGATTTTTGCAGGCCAAATTTGAACCACAATGAAATACATGAGAAAAACACCGCAACAACAATCGATAGTAAGAAAATACTAAGGTCATAGCGTAAAAGCGGAGCCATCTCCATACCTGCCATACCAATATAATGCATGGCACCAATACCTGAGCCCACTGATACGCCACTAATTAACAACTGTTTAATAGTAAATTGTTGTCGTATTAAAAATTGTAAGGCAATCCAGGATGCACCAATTGCAGGAGCAAGTGAAACGAGCGTATATTGCCAACTAAAAGTTACGTTAGTGCAAAGTTCGAAGGCGAGCATGCCAATAAAATGCATCGACCAAATACCACCACCTAGCGCTATACTGCCGCTAAATATCGATAATTGTTTGCGCGAGTTTGAGACACTCGCAGACGCTAGTGTCGATACATTGAACGCCATGATGGATGCGAATATCGCAATACCAACAGATAACGTCACCATAAATATGGAGTGTTCACCTTGCAGGAGCAAGCTTGTTTCGGGGATGTCAAATATCACTTTATAATAATCTTTTAGCCGATCTTTAAATTGCTTTCTAAATTAATTTAACGGCTGACTGACTAAAAATGTAAGTAGTAAATTAAGTTAGCTACATATGGAATATTTGCCATTTACCGATAAAGAATTTAGCTACGGTGAAAGTGTCTCATTTAGCGTATTAAACGTCTTCCAAAAAATAAGGTTCCAGTTTGTACATGTCCAAAAACTCTCCTTTTTATTTAATTAGTTCTCACTTTCTGTCGATAAAAAGAATCATAAGTTAAATTTCGTAAAGTGAGCAAAATGTCATTGTTTTCATTCAAAAGTAGTTCTACTCAAACGCAGGCTGATGAATTAGCATCTTACAAAGCTCAAGCAAAAGGTTTGGAACTGACTCTAGAGGCGATAAGAAAATCAGTACCTTTTGCTGTTTTCAGCCCAGATGGCACTATTGTTGACGCCAACGAAGCCTATTTGGAATTATTCAGATATGACGTAAAACAAATTCAAGGAAAACATCACTCAATTTTGTGTGAGGAGTCCTATTTACAATCTAAAGATTATCAACATTTTTGGAAGGACTTGTCGGCAGGTACCGTCAAGCATGGTTGCTTTCCTAGAATTACCGCGACAGGACAAAAGCTGTGGCTTGAAGCAAAGCATTTTCCAGTGGAAGATGAAAGCGGAAAAGTCGTAAAGATCATCAAGATCTCTACTGACGTTACAAAAATACATGAAGAAGACGCCGATAAAGAAGCGTTAATTTCCGCTCTTGAAAATTATATGGCAGTAATAAAATTTACGCCCAGTGGTAAAGTACTAGAAGCCAATGGTAATTTTTTATCGGTAACGGGCTATACAAGCGAAGACATCATAAATAAACATCATAAGATGTTTTGTTTCGACAAGTTTTATCAAGATTATCCGGACTTTTGGAAAAAACTAGGCCAAGGTGAAAGTTTTTCAGGTCGCTTCGAGCGTAAAGATTCAAGTGGCAAAAGCATATGGTTGGAAGCGACATATAGCCCAGTGATTGATGAAACTGGAAAAGTTTATAAAGTTGTTAAATTTGCCTCAGACATAACACAGCAAGTCACTCGCTCTCAAGTAGCAAGAGAAAGTGCGGCTGCTACCTCAGAACAAACATCTCAAATTGCAAAAACAGCCAATCAGGCCCTAAATGAAGCGGTAGAAGTCTCTAAAAAAGCAGCAACTGAAATAAGCGCGGCGGTAACGCTTAGTCAGCAACTAAAAGAACAATCAACCTTGATTTTTAGTATTGTTGAGGCCATTCGAGCAGTTGCAGATCAAACTAATTTGTTAGCACTTAATGCTGCTATCGAAGCCGCGCGAGCAGGTGATGTAGGTAGAGGATTTGCCGTTGTGGCAGATGAGGTACGTAAACTTGCTGGGCAAACAGCAGCGTCTTCAACAGAAATCTCTGAAGTGGTTAACACCAATAGCAAGTTCATTGAACAACTGCGCGACAAAATGAATATCGTCAATGATTTATCAAGCAGCAGTGTCCAGCACATTAGTTCTGTAGCTTCAGGTATTAGTGAAGTTAATCAGGGAGTATCAGAACTCGAAAAAATCATGTCGAAAATATCAGAATAGCTTCGATCGGCGCTGTATTTAATCTCTACTCCCTGCATAGTACACAAGTTCAAATCGCACACTTTAGCAAGGTGGGCTTGGAATTACTCCTTTTCGTTTCAAATTAATTAAATCCACCATTGTATTGTTTGTGGGGTGTCGCAGAAATTTACATTAGGTCTCCTACATTTCTTAGTTGATGGGTTAAGTTTATGAAACTATTGGTATTATTAAACTTGGCCCAAAAAGTGCTAAATGCTCAGTAAGTCAGGCGGGTTAACTTTTTGTAGTAGCGCTCCATAAATTTATGGAGAGCGTTGAAAGGAACAAGAAATGAAAAATAAATTTATGAAAGCAGTATTCACGGGTCTAGTATTGTGTGGTGTGTGTTTGCAAGCAAACGCAACTATTATTGGGAACGATGTTATCGATAGAACCTATGTCGATACCGCTTCTAACATTAATTTTGTTGACAATACTTTGGTAATTACCGTGGATGGCGTAATTAATTCTTGGGACATTTGGTCAGGCAGAAGTGCTTCAGAGTTTTCATTGCAAGTATTACGCACCACTGGCACGCCCAACGAGTATCTACTTATAGGTGAAAACTACTTCGCAGGCGCAGGAGCCCTTGGTGCGGTCAACTTAGCTGTTCCTACGATCGATCAAATTGAAGTTCAAGCTGGCGACGTTATTGGATGGTGGTTTGGTAACGGACAAGGCGTCATTGATTTTAGCTCTACATCCGACACGGTTAACTGGAAGTATGAAGGCGCTCACGTTGATGTTGGCGATACTATTGCCTTTGCTACAGGTGGCGCTAGAGAATACTCAATTTCAGCGAATGTGACTGCAGTGTCAGCTCCCTCAGTTGCGGCAATATTTGCTTTGGGCTTATTTGCTATGGCATATAATCGCAAAAGAAACGCGCTCTAGCTATTAATTTGAGCGTAGATAATTGAAAAATGGCCTCTTTTAAGAGGCTTTTTTTATGCGTGTAACCTATGAAGAACGAAAACTACACCATTAGCAATAATTCCTAAATCATCTTCAAAAAGAATATCCAGCCGCTATAAACGCCAGCTGCGACAAAAGGTGGTATAAAGCTTTAATTTTTCTTATACTCAGAATGATCGGAAATGAACTGCTTTGATAGAACTTGTTCGTGGGATAAGAAGTTCGCTAGTATATCTTCTGATGATTAAATAATGTACTTAGCCACTAAACTGTCGAGCATTTGTGTACATTAGATGTTTTAGGGGTCTCAGCTTGTCTTTACGTAAGAATCATATAAAAAATCAATTAGCTAAAAAGTCCTCCTATGACCTAATTAGTACTGAGGAATTTGAACAGTTATTTGAAGACGATAAAAATCGACTCTATCGTTATATTTACGCATCTGTTTGGGATACCGCAGCTGCAGATGATATTTTTCAAGAAACCAGCTTAACCTTATGGAATGAGTTTTCTAAATTTATACCAGGGAGTGATTTTTCAAAGTGGGCAACTTGCATTGCATTTAATCGCATTCGGGTATTTCGACGCAATCAAAATAAGTATCAATTGGGTTTAGACGATGACTTATTACAAGAGTTTAGTGATAACCTTTCAGTAATTGAAGAAGGCATAGTTTCACAAGAGTTAAAATTTCGCTACCTAGAACATTGCCGTACATTACTCTCCCCTCCGATGCAGGAAATATATCATTCTTTTTATTCCCACAATTTAATGGCGCAAGATATTGCTATAAAATCGGGTCGCTCTGTTTATGCTATACGCAAGTCCATACACAAATTAAGAAAAAAATTATTTGATTGTGTAGAACATAAAATTAGCGGAAATGAAAAATGATCAGAAGTGAAAAATTTGCCGCTATACGTGATATCGCTGACGCAATAGGAACAAACACAGCGACAACAGAACAAAAAATGCAACTTGGGGTGTTACTAAAAGGAAATATTGAAGCCCAACGTTTTTTCTACGATTACATGGGCATGCACATCCAGTTACTCGCACCTGCTGTCAGTAACTTAGAATTTTTTTACAAACGAAAAACTGAAACAGCCATCACAGAAGAATTTGTGGTTCGCCGAAAAGACAGCTCTCAAACAATTAGTAATATAGATAATTATCAAGAAATAACAAAGGCTGGATTAAAAAATTCGTCTGAAATAAAACATGAAAATACGAAAAATATACCGTTAATTGTTAAGTATAAATTATGGCTGATACTAATCGCCACAGTGTTATTGTCCCTGTTAATTTGGCAGCAGTTTAATCAAAGCACCGTGTCTATCATTGCTGAAATAGAAAAAGGACAATTATCTATTATTAACCAGGGTAGGATAGACGCTCGTCGAATATTTTCGGGAGAATACCAAACTGTTCACGATACCACTTTAGTGCTTGTCGACGGCGATATATTGCACTTAGTCGCTTATAGCAATATTAGATTTTTTAATAACAACGAAATGTTACTAACACAAGGAAAAATGAGTATAGAGCCCAAATCAAAAAATAACATCATTGTTCATGGGCCAAATTTTACGTTGCATTCAAATGGTAGCGAAGTTTCAATAAATTTATTAAAAAGTAGTCCTATCATCGATAGTGGCGAAAACACCCAGTTGGTACCAAGCCGCTGGCAACCTAAACATTTTTGGACATTTGATGGGCAAAGTGATCGCGCGATTGACTCCGTTGGGAGTGCCACAGGCATTCCAGCGTCAGGAGCAATTCGAACAACCGGTTTGCTAGGACAAGGTGCGTTTACATTTGACAACAGCGCCAATGCACGCATAGATGTAGGCTCAGGCGGGGGGACCGCGCCAGCTACCGGCTCTTTTTCAGCTACCGATGGTGTAACTATAGAAGCACTAATTCGCCCCAAGTATTCAGGTGAACCCGGTGAAATAGATGAAGTATTCCGTAAAGGTGAAGCTGGATTAGGTAAAGAACTGCGGATATTACTCAGCTTTCAGAATGACATAAATAATGTTAAAGATTACCTTATGCCCGATGGTAAGTTTGGAGAAAGTATTGGTTTTGGTTTATTCGTATTTGGGCATGGCTACCAAGAACTAAAGCTGCCTCTTGATGGACTTAACGGCCGTCCTACATTAGCGCAACTAAAAACAGGAAACTTTCATCATGTTGTAGCAACTTACAATGTCAGAACGGGTTTAAAAGCCATCTATATCGATGGCCAACAACTTGCCACTTATCAATATCCACCGGGTTCAAAATTTTTGAGTGGTGGCTCGGGTAAAGCGGCTATAGGAAACAACCCCGTATATACTCGTTGGGAGCTTGAAGCCTTTTCAGGAGTAATTGATGAAGTCGCCTTTTACGATTTTTCTCTACCCCCATTCATATTGCAGGAGCACTTCAACAATATTCAACAAGGAGATAATTACTTTGGTCTCCCCCAAGCGCCAAATCCTTGCCAAAAATGATTAAACTGACGTTACCTGCGTATTCTTCTATTGAGCTTGGGCACTTAACAGGCTTGCCCGAAAAAATAATTAAGTAATTTGATTCTAACTATTTCAAAGAAAATTAATATATAGGGGTATCAATCCATCTTGTTCGTGGCTAATACTTTATAGATTGTAAATTTTTACCTATAGCAAAAAAATCAACGCAAAATAGGAATAGTTATTAGGAAGCCACATGACCAAACGAAATACATTACTCTGGTTAATCCCCAGTTTTTTTTGCTTGTTTGCCTTTAAAGCTAACGCGGTCAATTGGACCGCAGAATGGATTTGGACACCTCAAAAGATTGGTATTCCTAATACTTGGGTCGCATTGAGAAAAGAAATCGATATTAGTCAGGCTAATATCGATGATAGTCAACAAAACATTACCGCTTATATTAGTGCTGATACGAAATATTGGTTATGGATAAATGGCGAAATGGTGGTCTTTGAAGGTAGTTATACTGGTGGTCCTTCCCCCGTCAAAGCCTCGCCTCGAGTAGACGGTTTTCCTATTGCGTCTAACAAATATTATGACCAAGTAGATATCAAAAAATATTTAAAACCCGGCAAAAACACCATTGCCGCCTTGGGCTGGTATTACGGTGCCAATGGAGACAAAGGCACGCATATTTCTGCACGAGTCGCGGGATTTATTTTTCAAGCCAAAGTGGGGAATCAAACTATTGTTTCTGATGCTTCTTGGAAAGCCAAAGAGCACATGGCTTATCAGCCGGTCAAGAAAGAAAAACACAGACGTATTGCCGCATGGAGTGTAAATTACGACGCTCGTAAAGATATGCACGACTGGACAAATCAAGCATGGTATTTACCAGGATACGATGACTCAGCATGGAAACCTGCTACGAGCATGCACCGTCCGCCACGGGCACCTTTTTATCAATTATTTCCTAGTGAAATCCCAACATTAATTAGTTACGGTTTAGCTAATTGTACCAACTACCCAGATTCAAAATTCCCTTTTGTTAGTAACGGCAAAAAAATACAATGCAAACTAGACTTCAATAAAAACTACACACCGTATTTTGATATTGAAGCTCAAGCAGGGCAAAAAATTCATGTGAAGTCGAATATGAGCCGAAGTACCATTGATACCTTTTATACAAGTAAAGCAGGTCGCCAGCAGTTTGAGTCTTATTCATGGACGAACGGCAGAATTATTGAATACACCATACCAAAAGGTGTGACTGTTCATGCATTGAAGTATCGTTGGACTGGCGTAGGTAAAACACCAGGGCACTTTGAGTCTGACGATGATTGGTATACGCGCATATGGCAAATGTCAGAAAACACTATGTACATTTGTGCTCGTGACAACTTTATGGATACCCCTGACCGTGAACGTGGTTTATGGATTGGTGACGTTGCCGACCAAGCCAGCTATTTATTCTACTCAATGGATAAACCCGGTCGTGATTTACTCAAAAAAGCCATCAAAGTTACCATGGCCTTTAGTGATTCTGAATCGGGTATATTTGCTGGTTTAGGCCCAGGACGTTTTCGTGAGTTACCGGCACAAAGTTTGCAATTTATTGAACAAGCTGTTTGGCACTATTATTACAATACCGGTGATATAGAAACGCTGAAATATGCTTACCCTTATGTACATAAATATTTAAGCTTGTGGCAAAAACAAGACAACGGCTTAATTGTATTTAGAGGCGGTCACTGGCGCTGGACCGATTGGGGCCCGCAAGAAACAGTAGATTACGATGCCATCCAAAATGCCTTATATTACAGTGCACTGGTTGCAGCTCGTAACATGGCTAAAGCCCTTGGCGATGACACACATATAGCTTTCTATAACCAGCGTATTGTTGAGTTAAAACAAGCCTATCAAACTGAATTTTGGCAAGACGGTTTTTATAGCAGCAACCCAAGTAAGTTGAAAGATGATCGAGCCAATGCCATCGCCATCTTATTTGGTTTAGCTAAGTCCGAGCAATATCAGCAAATTGTAGATAATGTATTAATACCCAATCAATATGCCAGCCCACATTTTGAATGGATGGTGTACAACGCCATGGCAACTGCTGGGCGTTATGAAGATGCACTAGCGCGTATGAAAGTGCGTTACAGTTCGCAAGTAGATGACCCCGAGCTATCAACATTAGCTGAACGCTTCGTCAGAAAAGGCACAGAAAACCATGCTTGGAATGCCCCAAGTACGATATTGAGCAAGCATATTGTTGGTATCGAGCCAACGTCAGTAGCATGGAAAACCTATCAAATCATGCCGAATATGGCACATATGAAAGTGTTAAAACAGCTAGTGCCAAGCGTTCAAGGTGATATTCATATTGAAATCCAACGAGATGATAAACAAACCACGATTACTCTAGATTCACCGGCTAGAACTACGGCATTGGTTGGCATTCCAAAACAGTACTTCGACATTAAATATGTCAGTGTTAATGGCGACTTAGTTTGGGGCAAAGGTGGCTCGTTGGGATCGCAACTAAACCAAATAAACGGTATTAAATTTGTAGGTGAAGGTGACAAATACCTAAAATTTGAAGTTGTTGGCGGTAATTGGATTATTGAAGCCAAGCAATGAAAATTACTAGCCTATATTGACCTATGGTAGTCGCTGATTTACAACGCTTGGGTTAAGGATTTAATTCGTAACTCATACTCAATCGATTTGTGAAGGAGGACGCCACGGTGACAGGGTACTTAAAATTGGTCGTCAAAGCGTATTAGCTGCTCCTCGTTTATATAACTTATTAGAAGATGAACATGAAACTAATAATTTGGCCTCTGCTAAACCAGAGTTAGTTGAAAGTTTGTCTAAGAAGCTTACTGACGGGTACCCAGTAAAATAGAGATAAATACTACGTTAGTTAGAAATAATTTACATAGCATTTAACAATATCGAAAAAATACGAGACGCTTAATGAATAATTTAAACAAACACTTTCCGAATTTATTTACTTGGCACATTACTAAGCAGTGTCGCGTGCCCCTTTTACTCGCCAGTATGGTACTTCTGTGTGCTTGCGAAGGTACAGTGAAACAATCTGTTGATCAAAACACCGACGCTAAAACCCAAAACAGCATAAAAGCTGAAAATTTTTATCAAGCATCTGCCGATATTTTAAAAGCTAATTTCAAACAACCGCCCGAGCAAGTAAAACCATGGGTTTACTGGTATTGGATCAGCGATAACATTTCTAAAACCGGTATTGAAAAAGACTTGGCGGCGATGCAAAAAGCCGGAATTAACACCGCACTCATAGGCATTATTCATTTACAAGGTAAACAAGGAGATGTGAAAGCATTAACCGACCCTTGGTGGGATCATGTGCGCTTTGCCATTAAAAAAGCTGCAGAATATGACATCGATATTGGTTTATTTAACTCTCCAGGTTGGAGTCAATCAGGTGGTCCTTGGGTTACCCTGGATAAATCGATGCGTTATTTAGATTCGACAGAGCAGCAAGTTGTTGGACCGCAACAACTGAACATGGCGTTGACCGCCCCTGCAGAAAAACAGGATAGCTTTTTTCAAGATGTGCGCGTGTTAGCATTTAAAACACCTGTTTTTGAAAAAGACACGTTAACCTCAACCAATAGCCAAATAAGACTGACTAACCCGATAACGAATGCTTTACTAAAAAATCAAGCAGTAGAGGCGCTGTTTGATGGCGACCGCAGTACCACATATATTCTGCCACAAGACGTGCTAAATCATGAGCGTAAAGGGCCACGAAGTGCAGGGCAGTTACAAATTGACTTAATACCTTCTGAGTCGTTTCAAGCGCGCACTTTAGCAATATATCCGCATAATAGCTTTATGACCCATGCAATCCTTTCAGCCAAAAATAAAGCGGGTGAATTTGAAGTCATCAAAACATTTGACGTGCAACGTCCCCGCAATATGGCGGCGATCGGCCCAGATCATGATGCCCCTATTGTCGTTACCTTTCCTGCGGTTAATGCGAAACATTTTCGTTTAAGCTTTAAGAGCTTTAACTTTGGCCGCAAGAAAAACCCTGATGAACCGATAGGGTTTAAAGACATTGTTTTATCAAAAGCTTACAAACTTGAACGTTATGCAGAGAAGAAGTTGGCGAAAGTATTCCCAAATCCCATGCCTAAATTTGATAGCTATCAATGGCCAATGTCAACAGATGTAAATGATCCTGCGCTGTTAGTTGATGCTAAAAATGTGTTAGACATTACAAACTTTGTGAAAGACGGTCAGCTTATTTGGCATGCACCTGCTGGCGATTGGACTATTGTGCGCTATTTTATGCGCCCAACCGGCACCCAAAACGGTCCATCAAGCGGACCAGCACGAGGGCCCGAAATAGATAAACTCAGTAAAGAAATTGCTCAATTCCATTTTGATGCCTACATCGGCAAATTTCTAGAAACTATGCCAGCGGAAGACCGTAGCGCCTTAAAATATGCTGTGATCGATAGTTATGAGAAAGGTGCACAAAACTGGAGCGACGATTTTGCACAAAAATTTGAACAACGCTACGGCTACGATCCGATCCCCTTTTTACCCGTTTATAGTGGCCGTGCAGTGAACAGTGTTGAACAAAGCGAACGGTTTTTATGGGATGTACGCCGTTTAGTTGCAGATGGTGTTGCTTATGAATATACCGCCGGTCTAAGAGAACGCGCCAACCAAAACGGTTTGAAACTATGGTTAGAAAACTATGGCCATTGGGGGTTTCCAGGCGAGTTTTTACAGTATGGTGGTCAAGCTGATATTGTCAGTGGTGAATTTTGGGCCAGTGGTAATTTAGGCGCGATAGAGCTAAAGGCAGCCTCAGCGGCCGCGCATATTTACGGTCAAAAAACCGTAATGTCTGAGTCTTTTACCTCAGGTCGTGACACTAGCTTTAAAAACCATCCGTGGACTTTTAAAAAGCGTGGCGATTGGTCGTTTGTTGAAGGTATTAACCACACCCTTCTTCATGTATATATCCATCAAGCCTATGATGATCGCTTCCCAGGAATAAACGCTTGGTTTGGTTCTGAATTTAACCGTAATAATACTTGGTTCGATTTTATGGGAAGCTGGCTTGATTATATAAAACGTGCAAACTACATGATGCAACAGGGTAAATATGTGGCCGATATTATGTATTTTATTGGCGAAGATGCCCCTAAAATGACGGGGGAAATCAACCCTGCATTACCCACAGGTTACTCTTACGATTTCATCAATGCTGAAGTTATTTTAGAACGCTTAACCTTTAAGAATGGCATGTACCATTTACCCGACGGTATGACATTCAAATTATTAGTATTGCCAAACTTAGACACTATGCGTCCAGAGGTCCTAAATAAAATACAACAATTAGTTAAACAAGGAGGCCCGGTTTATGGTCCTAAACCACAAGGTTCACCTAGTTTAGAAGATTTTGAAAACGCAGATAAAATGGTGGAGCAACTTGCCAATACTTTATGGCAAAACATTGATGGTGAACAGGTTACAAAGGCGACGTTCGGTAAAGGTCTGATTTTCTATACCGCGGACGATCAGGGAGACCTCGCCCAAGTGCTTAGCAAAATAGGCACCTCTCCAGACTTATTAGGTCTTCCAAAGGAAGTGATCTGGAGTCATCGCAGTAGTAATACTCATGATATATACTTTGTCGCGAATCAATCAGAACAAGCGGTTAATATTGAAGCAAGCTTTAGAATCAATAACCAGCAAGGTCGGGAACCTCAGCCTCAACGCTTTGATGCGGTCACAGGTGAAATTTATGATATAGCTCAATTTCAAATCAAGAATAACCGAATTGATATTCCAGTGACCTTAAGTGGTTTAGAGTCAAGTTTCTTTGTTTTTGAAAAAATTCAACATCATCGCCATCAACAACAGCGACAAACACAAACCAAGCTAAAGTAAGTATCAAACGAATAGATAAAGACGGTGAGCCAGTCCATTTGTTATCTCAGTTCAATGCAACAGGTGGCCGCATTATTGATGTCAGCGAAAACGGAAAGTATCAGATAATTAGTACCGATGGTACGCCTCAAACTGCTATCGTTGACGATATACCAGCATCTATTACATTAGAACAACCTTGGCAGTTAACATTTCAAAAAAATCGCGATGTGCCAACTCAATTAACGCTAGATAAATTAAGCTCGTTGACTGAGTTAACACCTGTAGCGCTCCAGCATTATTCTGGAACAATTACCTATCAAACTTCCTTTACATTAGATAAAAGCATCCTGCGTGAAGACCAGCAATTACAACTTGATTTAGGTGAAGTAGGAGTGATTGCGCGCGTTAGCTTAAATGGCAAAGCATTAGCGGAGTTATGGAGTCGTCCAATGACAGTTAATATAAATGATGCAGCAAAAGCAGGTAAAAATATACTTACGGTTGAAGTAGCCACAACTTGGCTAAACCGATTGTTAGGCGATTTGAAGTATCCAAAACAATTCCCTGACAGTTCACAAGCAAAAGAATTTAACACTGATGTCACTTTTGAACTAAAAATATCTGAAAAAGATCGGTTACAACCTTCAGGGTTAATAGGGCCTGTAACTATTAACGCTATTAGAAAAGTAACACTGTGAGTAAACAGCACTATGTCTATCTACAAACTATTTTAGAGATCTTTATGTGTCAAGATATTTTAAAAAAATTACCTTATATACGTGGCAGCATAACGCTTGGCTTAATTTTTTTATTTTCCGCTTGTACTTTTATCAATGAACACAGCCGTGATAATTTAGCGCCTATAGCACTTAAGGTTGGTGAAGGATTTGTTGATCCTATTGGCTATTATGAACAACAACCGCGTTTTTCTTGGCAAATATCTCCCAAGGCTAATTATCAGTTTCAACAAGCATTTCAAATTCAAGTCGCGTCATCTGCCACGAATATTGCAGATGCTGATTTATGGGATAGTTTAAAACAACTATCTTCAACTAACGCTTGGATAAAATATCAAGGTAAACCACTGTCTTCTCGTCAAAAAGTTTACTGGCGCGTGCGCATTTGGGATGAAGACCATAAGGTTTCTTATTGGAGCGAACCGGCAACTATTGAGTTAGGGTTATTGTCCAATGACGACTGGCAAGGTCAATGGATACGCCATCCAGAAACAGGTGAAACGGTGGAGTTTGACTTCAACCATAAAAAGAAAAACACCATAATAAAAGTGAAGAATAAAGTATATCGCCCTCAATATTTAAGAACTGCTTTCGAGATTAACGCTGAGTCAAAGAATCGACCGGCGATTAAACAGGCGCGTTTATACATCACGTCAAAGGGCCTTTTTAACGCGTATATTAATGGCCATAAAGTTTCGACCGATGTAATGACCCCAGGTTGGACTCCTTATTTACAACGTATTGAAACCTTAACCTATGACGTCACGTCATTAATAAATGATGGCAAAAATGTGTTGGCTGCAACCGTAGCAGAAGGCTGGCATACCGGCCGTATTTTGATGCCAAGACAATTAAACATAAAACCTTCGGCCTTGTTAGCACAACTTGAAATACAATATACCGATGGCAGTCGCCAAGTCGTCGCAACCGATAAAAACTGGCAAGTCACCCTTGATGGTCCTATTCGTGCTGCCAGTAATTATGATGGTGAAACTTATGATGCTAATTATGAAATGCCAGGTTGGAATAATATTGATTACAAAGCGTTAGGATGGAGTACGGTGATTACAGAAGTGATAGAGCCCCAAGTGGCTTTAGTGCCTAAACGCCATCAACCGGCGACAGTGAAGGTTACCTTACCAGCGATGAGTATTGTTGAGGTTGCAGACACTAAACCCGGGGTCGTGGTGTTTGATATGGGACAGAACATGTTAGGAGTACCAGAACTCTCATTACCCGCTATTGCTAACCAAAAAATTACCATTCGTTTTGCCGAAGCGTTACATAAAAATAGTTTTTACACAAAAAATTTACGCAGCGCGAAAGCAACTGACTATTATACGCCCGCTAAATCAGGCCAGATAAACTACGTGCCTTCTTTTACCTTTCATGGGTACCGGTTCGTAGAAGTATCTGGCTTTGATCAATCCGAAACGCCGGATTTAAGTTGGGTTAAAGGTCGCGTATTGCATTCAGATTTTACCGTTAATGCCAATTTTAATAGTTCACATGCTAAGTTGAATAAACTCTCTGATAATGTAGTTTGGGGATTGCGCGGCAACTTCCTCGATATTCCAACTGATTGTCCACAACGGGATGAACGTTTAGGGTGGACCGGCGATGCACAAGTATTTGCCGCGCCTTCAATGTACATGGCTGATGTGTATGGCTTTTGGGCAGCATGGATGCAATCAGTTAGAGAAGCTCAAGCAAAAGACGGCGGTGTGCCAAACTTCGTACCAAACAAAGGACATGGTTTTGGTAAATTAGCCTCTGCTGGATGGGGTGACGTTGCCGTAATTATTCCTTGGGAGCTTTATTTATTAAACGGCGATAAACAATTTTTGCAAGACAATTATGCCATGATCAAACGTTGGCTGGACTTTCATAAATCTAAGTCAGAGCAATATACTTCGAGTCTACGTGGCTTTAAAGATTGGTTGCAACCTTATGCTCAAAAGGGACAAACACCACAGAACCTAATATCGACAGCCTATTATGCACGCTCATTAGATTACGCAGCAAAAATCGCCAAGGTACTTGGTCATGATGACGATGCCTCAACATATACTCACACATTAAATAAAGTAAAGCAGGCTTTTCGCGATACCTATTACGATCAAAAAACCAAAGTGAAAAGTGCGTCAACTCAAACCAGTTATCTCTTACCTATCGCTTTTGATTTGTTTGAAGGTCAAGACCTGATCAATGCGCAGCAACATTTAGTTGATGCCATTGAAGCCACTGATAAACATTTAGGCACGGGATTTCTTGGCACACCTTTATTGGCGCCGGTATTACAAAGCATCGGCCGCAGCGATCTAATGTTTGATATATTGTTTAAAGAAACCTATCCCTCATGGTTTTACTCTATCAACAATGGTGCAACCACCACTTGGGAACGCTGGAACTCATACTCTCTTGAAGACGGCTTTAGTAAAGAATCAATGAATTCGCTCAATCATTACGCCTATGGCGCGGTCGCAAAATGGTTTTATGAAGGTATTTTGGGGATTAATGCCGCAAGCGCTGGTTTTAAAGATATTATTATCGCGCCGCAATTTAATCAGCGTTTAGAAAATGCATCAGGCAGTTATAAAACACCTCAAGGAGAGATTAAAGTTAGCTGGCGCATTAGCCAAGGACAACTTGATATGGAGGTGACTATTCCCAAAAATAGCCGGGCTAATTTTATATTGCCACAAGTTTCGCTCTTAACCATTAACGGTGTAGAAGTGTCATCAAATGAGGTTTTGAGAAAGCAAGCGATGACGAATCAAGTACCGGGTGTTTATTACCTTAGCGGTGCGGTTAAAGGGTTTTAAGAAGCAAGTTCAAACAAATTAAGAATAAACCAATGAAGAGTATTTGATGAAAGATAAAACCATACCATAGTCACCGTTGGCTTTTCATTTGTCCTATACTTTTTACATTTTTAATACCATATACGAGGCCTAGTTATGATAGGCCCAATATATTATTCTGTTGCTACTTTATAGATAGTCGCTTTTCATTTAACGTTTCAGATAATTGAGAAATAAGTGTTTTGTGCTCAGGATTTTTAGACACATTGACGTTTTCGTCCGCATCGTTTTTGTGGTCGAACAACATATTCGCCTCAAATATACCATTTTTATCAAACCATTCCGTATAGGCATAACGCTCAGTAAACATAGTGGTACCGTTTTTCCACTGAATAAAGGCAACTGAATTTTTATGATCGTCTGGATCATCCAACAAGTTAGCTACACTTTCCCCTTGCAACTGTTCAGGCTGTGGTAAGCCTAATAAATCACATAAAGTGGGAAATATATCCACAAACTCGGTTAAGGCATCAGTTTGCTGATTCGTTTGCTTTCCTGGTACAGAAAATATCAAGGGTGCATGGGTCGAAGTCTTAAAGTTGGCGTGTTTATTCCATAACTTGTGTTCACCCAATTGCCAGCCATGATCACCCCATAGAATCACTATAGTATTTTTATCTAAACCTAAACTCTCAACCTCACTTAACACACGCCCGATTTGAGCATCAACAAAACTTACACTAGCATAGTAGCCCCGTTTTAAGCTTAATGCCATTTCATCACTCACATCCCCGTTTTTGGGTACTCCATAATAAGTGCGTAATTCACCTGAGTTATGAAATGCTTGATTGGGAGCATACAAGCTCCGAAAATAATTACTGGGTAAGGAAATTTTTTCTTCAGGGTACAAATCCCAATATTTTTTGGGCGCGTTAAAAGGTAAATGTGGACGGGCAAAACCCACCGCTAAGAAAAATGGCTGTGTTTTATTAGACAAGGTCTGCAAACTAGCGATGGCTTTCGAGGCGATAATCCCATCTTTATGTTCTAAATCGTCATAATCATAATTTTCATACGGATAGGCTCTGCCTCCCTTGTGGGTTTGAGTGATTTCAATATTTTTAGGATCGTGATAGTTGCCAACAGTTTTAGGAGTCCAAGGCTCTTCACTCCAATGATCCGCAGAGTCCGATTTATTGTGAAATACTTTTCCTAAACTAACCGCATAGTAACCATTCTGTTTTAAATGTTTTGGAATAGTTGTTGCGTTTGGTGTTTCTACTTGTACTTGAGAATTATAGGTAAGAAAACGTTGTGCTGTTGGCCGGATCCCTGTAAATAAACTAGCTCGCGACGCACCACAAGTAGGCACGCTAGCAAATGCTTGTTTAAACATAGTGCCTTGTACCGCTAACTTATTTATATTGGGTGTAATCGCTAATTCATCCCCGTAAGCACCGATACTTGGCCTTAGATCATCAACGGCGATGAATAAAACATTAGGTTGGGACTTTGCCGCCCCCTGAAAACTGATAAAAGCCAAAATAGCCATTTTTATAAACATACGAATCATTAGCACTGTCCTATTTACAAATACGTTACAATTTAAACATTATAACTCATATTGAGTCATATTTTTACAATTACAGTCAATTTAATACCTTTATTTATCACAATTCAAGTAAGCCAGAAGATTTTAAAAATTTGAATCAGAACTTCGATTCTTTATTGTTGGTCTATCAATGCTTCCAATTTAATAGTACGCCGATCAAAATTTGATATCGGCAAATGCATTAACCTTCTTTTCACTCATTTATTATACGAATGATATTGATTCTCATTTGCATGTGTGTTCCAATAGCGCATCTTTTCGCATTAGACCGTTTTTAATCAAGGAATTTTCATTATGCAAACTAAGCTAACGCGCTTATCTTTGTCAGTTTCAGTCGCCGTTTTATCTTTCAGCGCCCTAGCTCAACAAGCCCCCAATGCCGGAGACGCCGGCGATAATATTATGCCTGCTATTGAGGTTATCCGCGTAATCGGTGACAGCAACCCTGTACTTTTAAAGCAAACGGGTAGTGTTGTTATTGTCGACCAAGAACAAATTGAACGAATTCAACCATTGTCAACCGAAGATGTTTTACGTCGTATTTCAGGTGTGAATACTAAAAGTGAAGAAGAAACTGCCATTGTGGCTAATTTCGGTATTCGTGGTTTATCAGCAAGTGAATCGAAATCACTATTGTTAGAAGACGGTGTGCCTGTTGCGCCTGGCCTTTTTATTGGCAACGACCGTTATTTTAACCCGCGTATTCAGCGTGTGAGCCAAATTGAAGTTTTGAAAGGTTCAGCTTCACTTCGCTATGGCCCATCTACAATAGGTGGCGTGGTTAACTATAAAACTAAAACACCTGATGACGGCGTTATTCTTACTGGGCGAGTTGGTTCGTTTAATATGCAAGAACTCAGCGTAGAAGCCGGTGGCAAAAATGACGACGAAGACGCATTTGCTGGCGTTGTAGCAACCCATGCAAGCAGCGACGGTTTTATGGATAAAGGCTATGACATGACCGATGTAATGGCTAAAGCTGGCGTTATTTTTAACAATGATCAAAAGTTGGGTATTAAACTTTCGCACCATGAAAATGACGCAAATATCTCATATCGTGGACTGCTATTGTCAGATTATGAAGCGGGTGAAGACTACAACCCTGCGCCCGACGATTATTACTTATCTGAGCGCACCGCTTTTGATATTAATCATGAATGGTCATTGTCTGATGATGCAACGCTAAATACCGTTGTATATTGGAGTGACGTTAGCCGAGATTATTGGCGTTATAACGTAGATACTGACGCCTCTAATGAGGCTGACAGATGGGTATATACCGACAGTTTAACCGGTAATAACCGCTCGTTTGAACGCGTAGGCATAGAAAGCCGCTTGACCCTAGACCACAACTTGTTCGGCTTAGAAGCCAATAGTGAATTTGGTTTGCGCTTCATGCAAGAAGAGTCTAACGATACCCGCATTCGTGCTCTACGCAGCTCTGATCGCACAGGCACTAACGATCGCCATCGTATTGATTCTGCAGAAAGTTATGCCGGCTATGCCCAAAGCCGCATTCAAGTAAGCGACGTTTTTGCTTTTACGCCAGGCCTTAGAGTGGAGTCATATGAGCAAAAACGCGTAATATTGACTGACAACAACGCCGAAGCGACCACCAGCAACACTGAAATTTTACCGGGTGTTGGAGCGACTTACGACGTGAGTGATTCTGCGCAAATTTATGGTGGTGTTTACCGCGCGTTTTCGCCAGCATCAAATGGTGTGGCACTTGACGGACTTAGCGACCAAAACTTAGATGGTGAACGTTCAACCAACTATGAGCTAGGGCTAAGAGGCAAAGTGGGTAACCTTACTTACGAAGCGGCCGCGTTTTTCATGGACTTTAGCAACCAAGTAGTAACGGGTAATAGCGATCCAAATTTGTCTCAGTCAAACGGTGGCGAAACCGAACATTTAGGCATGGAGTTGATGCTAGCATACGATATAGGCAGCGGCTTTTTTATTGATACTAACGCTACTTTTATTCCAACTTCTGAGTTTACAACAGGTGAAAATGACGGTAACCGTTTACCTTATGCACCTAAAGTCATTGCCAATGCTGCGCTAAGTTATGAAAGCGATAAGCTAAGCGGCGCACTCACCGCGCACTATCGCGGCGAACAATATGGTGATGCTAGTAACACCATCGACATTCCCGATGATGCCGCTGGCGGTATTTGGGGTGGATTAATGCCGTCATATACGCTGCTTGATTTAACCGCGCAATATTCTGTGGATCAAAATACAAAACTATTTGCTGCAATTAAAAACTTAACTGACAAGCGTTATATCACCGGCCTGCGCCAAGGTATATACGTTGGCCCTGAACGTTCATTTGAGATTGGCGTAAACTATCGTTTTTAATGTATATTTGAAGTAGCGATGACTTAATCCCGCATTAATTTTGCGGGATTTTTGTATTTTAGAATCGAAGATCCTTTTCAAAAACCGTCACTACTGCTTAAGCTAAGTAAACATCTGAAGGAGACTGGATGAGCCCGCGTAATTCCAAAAAGTTATTTACAAGGTTCTTATTACTCGCTGAGGACTCAGATGAATATATCAAGCAGTGCAAAAAAAGGTTGAGGAATTTGAAAGCTAGAAATAATATAACGGTGACGTTAATCAAAGCAGGCAGCAAACGTTTTGAAAAGTGGTAGATTCTTATTCACTTTGGGCGTCGCTGGTGACCAATGCTGTATTTGATGGGAATATTCAGTGACATATATCGACGAATTAAATAAAGCGAAGACATGGGACTATGAGGTTCACTCCTTTGATGGAGACTCATTGATCATTGTTGCGAGTCAAGATTTCACCTATGGCGATCAAGTTAGAATAACGATTAGTGGTATTTGTTACATGGATTGTCCGTTTCAGTTTAGCCATCCTCATTTTCGTGAAATGTCGCTTGCTGAACAAGACTCAGTTGGAGAAAAAATAGGCACTATTACAAAAGTTGGCGTTAAGCTTTGTATTAATTGCAAGCCCGATCGGGCTATTGTTGAGTCTAATTTTTATATTGTAGCGCGTTCTGTCGTTGTTGAAATACTAAAGTAGCAAGCATATAAATAGCGAAAGTGGATAGCGCAGAAGGGATGCCAACGACAACCCTTTGCACAATGTCTGCTCCTATGGCTAACACATTTATTACTTGCCAAGACAAGTAGTGCTGACACCCTAAAAGTCTTGCTGCTGCCTAATATGTTGCCAAGTCTCGGCTCGGTCTGTTGACTCGAAAAAGTCGCTCGTTGCACCACTACATGACAACAATATACGGTCAGTCACATCGCCAATAATGTTTGAACAGTATGGTTTAGGCAGGCTGAGTTCTGTTTTCTCCCAGGTTTCGCCGCCATTGTTTGTTATCAATATACTTGTTTCAGATGAGCTTTTTCCTGACCAAAAATCACGGCTTGAAAAGTTTACGATTGCAATGCCGTTGTCACCATCCCAAAACCATGGGCGTGACACAAAAGTGAAGCTTTCAGTGCGCTCTTTTTCAGGCGTTTTACCCCTTACGCATAAGCCATTATTATTTAATATCGCGCCTTCTTTACAACTAACAATCTTTGCGCTTACCTCTCGCCACTCGCTCGATGAATTTGCCCGAGTATAATAACTTGGCATACCTGTCCAAGACCAAAAACCAGCTTGTTTAATACCAATTTCAGCAGCACCAGCAGTTAGAATAGAGTCCATCGACTCATCGTCGTCTTTGCGTACACTCATTTCCCATGTGTCGGGTGAAAATACATAAGACTCAGTAAGGGTGGCATCAAAAGGTGTCCAACTGCCCACTTTGTAACTATTCACTTTAAGTATTTTGCTGTCGCCTTTTTGCGATATCCATACTGAATTAATATTGTGAGGTTTTGAAGGTACTTTGTCCCGTGGCGTAACATCTTCTGTGGCCAATTCCCAGCGCTTGGCATAGGTATATGTATTCAATAAATGTGACGTGCTTAGGTCTTCATTATTGAATCGAACAATCCGAAGTTCGTTGTCGATAGTGTAAACAACGTCAAATTGATTCTCTTGATAAAATGAGAGGTAGTGCACAGTTGCTTGTTCAGGGATGCTAACTGCTTCCCAATCACCATTATTTGCTTGAAAAAACAAAGCGCCTTCAAACCCACCTGCAATTCGGTCGCCAGCATCATTTTGGGCAAAACTAGAGACTTGCAAATCAGAATCTATTGCGAGTGTTTCAAAGCCTTCATCTGGCTGATACCTTAACATTACGCCCAGCTTACCCAAAAAGTAAATACTGCCGTCGGGGGCTACTACTTCATCGGCAAATGAAATTGGGTTTTGTACGGCGCTGGCATACTGCGCAAACCTGATATCATCTCGTTCATCAGCATCCCATGTCATTATATTGTCTGGTGCTGTTGCAAATGTTGGGAAGTATTCATTTAATACCTCGCCTTTTGCTGACTCGGGCAATCTTATTAATATGTCTTTGTATACGTCGTCTTGGGGTTTTGCGTAATAGATGATAGTACCAAGGTCGGTTACTTTACCTGCTTGCACTGAAAATGTACCAAACTCTGGGTCTGAATACGTGGCCCGAGTGTAATAGCCTTCGCCGCGAAAAATGATTGAACGTACGGCTGCTAAAGAGTATTCGCCAGCGGGCATTGTAACGGCAAACAAGCTACTGTCACCAACCGGTTTATCTTCTGAGTAGACCAGCACGGTTTTGACTTCTTTAGAAGTATTGACCGCTTTAGGATCGATAAATAATTGGTTAAATGGTAGGCGATAGCCTGTGGTATTGATTACCCGAGCAACTAACACACCTTCTTGAGGTGGCACACTTTGTTGCTCGCTTAGTTGCTTGGCCACATTTACATTAGACGCGCAACCGCCAAGCAAGGCACTAAAACCAATAATAGCCGCGACAAGGAGCTTTTTAACTGACATACTTTTTCCTTATTTTTATGTGTATTTCCAATTTTTATATCCAAGTGAGATAAGACGCACCGCTACAATAGGTTAACCCTTTTTAGCACTTAGTCATAGCGTGTAAAGCTAGTATGTAAAGCAGTGGTGTAAAACGTCTAGCGTTGCTAATATATACAACAAGTAGTTTTAACGGAAGACTTATGTCAAGAACAACGCAGTTAGTTTTATTCGTGATCTTGGTGCTTGCAACTATTTCTATAGGGCATACTAAAGCACCAGAATATTGGAGCGTTTTTGATTCACCAACAATGCCCTCAAGAAAACAGAAGGATTTTGGCATTGCGGTAATGTTCAATGACCTTAAGCAACCAAATGTGATGCTAAGCTTAAGGCGCATACGAGAAAGCAGTCTTGATGATAGCTATAAAAACTTAGACGACCTTAGCTTTATCGATGCTAGCAATGATGCTATTAGACTCGACTTGTCGGGCCGCGATGGGGTGACGTTTGTTAACTTGCCCGAAGGCTTGTATCAAATTACAAGAATTGACGTGCCGCACTTTGACCTTCCCTATAAATTAGCAACAGACAACAGCGTAAGCTGGCGCTTCCGGGTTAAAAGTGAGCACGTCAATTATATCGGTTCGCTTGTGGTTAGCGCGATTCGAAGCAAAAACTCATTGGACGTTGCTTGGCGCAATCACTTCGCAATACATTTACAAAGCTTAGAAACATTACTTCAATCATCAGATATTCTTTTCCCTATCGCGCATGGTGCCGGTTATCCTGATCCTTTCTTCGCGCATTTCAAGGAGAGAAATAATGGTTAGAGCCTGCCTGTTATTCTGCTTTTTGTTGCTAAGCCAAATGCTATTGCCAAAGCAAATGGTATTGGCCAATGACTTGGCCGCATCGTTTTTTGCACAAAAACCTACTGTGGTATTGCGATTAGCGCCAAACGGAGAAAATTACTTAGTTGCGAGAGTGTCAAAAAGCACCCGTGAGCTGGCCATGCACGATAGCTTGACTCAAGTGGTCAAAAACAAGGTTGATTTGGCAGAGGTTTTTGATGCTGACACTTTGTTTAGAGATATTAAGTGGTTAGATAATCAGTATGTAGCCGCGGTATTGATTGATAAAGCGGAAGTAGAAACCTCGTTATTGGAACGCAATATTCAAACCCGATTGATTGTTATTGATATGCTGGCAGCAACAAACAAGCCGATTATTTATGAAGTCACAACACCAGGGCAACTGATTGAAGCTGCGCCTTCACAAGCGGGTGTATTTTATTTTGCGCGCAATGCTAGAAAGTCAAAAGTATATAAAATTCATATCAATAAATTGCTAAAAATAAATCAGAAACGCGACAAACTTACGCGTGTGGATGGAGGCCAATTTATCGCTAAAAATGTTGTCGCGCAGGTAGACGGTTTTGCGATTCGTTGGTTTTTCAAGAGTAGCGGCTTGCCATCGGCCGTGGTGTTTTTTCCAGAAGACGGCAAGATGGAGCTCGCTTTATTTGAAGCAAACGAACAAAGTGGTGAACTTACACCAAAAGAAATTAAGAAGTGGGAAGAGGATGTTTTAAAAGACAAAGAACTTAGCAACAAAATCGATAACATTGATAAAGACACGCCGCTTGTGTTCTTGCCCATCGCCAAAGCAGCAGAGACGAACTCCTTTTATGCCATTGACTATCATGAAGAAGAACGTTTGAATCTTTATCTTGTTGATTATGAGGCCGGCACTCACGAGACTATTTTCAGCTCACCTGGCTTGCCGATTCAAGACATTTTGTTTTCAAAAAACAAGCAGGCCATTGGCGTCGTGGTAGTAGAAGAGGGCCTGTATGTTGAACAATACTTTGACGGACAGCCGACCAAAAACGATGCTGAAAAATTAGAGGTGGTAGTTGACGAAAGTGTTGAGAATGACGTTAAACTTCTTTTCACACAAGCCCATAATCGCCCCGGCGAACACCTTATAAAGCACGCAAACAAAAGCGCCATTGTTGTTGCTAGGCAATTTTTGCAGCTCCCCGAGCAACTTTCTTCACGACAGGTTAAAGGAAGCGTAGTGGTTGACAATATGGATATTCCTTACCTGCTTACCCTGCCGGAAAAGGCAAGTGCTGACTCACCCGCGCCCTTAATAATTATGCCTCATGGTGGACCATTTAACGTTTTTGATACTCCTTATTTTGACCCTGCTACGCAATTTTTTGCCGCCAACGGTATTGCCGTATTGCGCGTTAATTACAGAGGCTCAGGTGGTTATGGCTTATTACACCGCGACTCGGGTAAAAAACAGTGGGGCAAGAGTATCTTGCTAGAGTTAAACAAAGCGCTTAATACTGTTCACAAACGCAAGGATATAGATGCAACGCGAACTTGTGCTGTAGGCATGAGTTATGGCGGTTATGCTTCGCTTATGCTCAGCATTCAGTCACCTGATTTGTTTAAGTGTGCGGTGAGTGTTGCTGGCGTGACTGATATGAATTTGTTTTTACATCAAGCGTATATAAGTGAACCTCAGCTTAAGTGGTTACAAGAATATGTGGGAGACAGAGTCAATGATTATGAAGAGCTGATTAGCATTTCACCGCTTTATCAACTTCACAACTTTTCAACACCTTTGTTGTTAATACACGGCCTCAAAGATGAACGCGTTAGCCCAGAACATAGCTTAAGGGCAAAACTTTTATTGGAGCAAGCAAATGCTGATGTTACATGGGCATTGTATGAGGATGCTGACCATCACTTCGCTGAGGATGATCAGAGCATGCGCTTGTTTTCACAAATTCTAGACTTTGTAAATCAACATCTATGCAAATCTGAGGGTAAGCCTAGCTGTTAAATCAGCTTAGCCTCGATTTTACCTTAAGGACTAGGTGTTGCCTTTTTGTTTTGGCGGATTGGAATTTGCAATTGTGCCCGCGACATATCAGTAATGGGTAAGCTTTGATATTCCTCTTGAAGCGCCCATTTAGCATAACGAGTATTTAACTTGCGGTACTTAACCTGTGTGGCAATGCTAATAGGGCCTTTTACCCAGTAGGGCACTTTAAAACTGAATTCTACAACGTCTGACTGCCCGGCTTTGATGATATTCACTGTGGTTTTGCCAACCATATTAAACAGGTCGTGTTTCCAAACATGTTCACCATATCTATCTACCGGTATTGAGCGATACTGATACGCGTTTTTGTCTAAATAACCGTTGTCGTCAATGTCACCACTTGAATAGATGATATTGCCGTCAGCATCCCTTGCTTGAAAGGCAACCCATGCCTGATTAATATCAATCGTTCCACCTGGGAAGTTATGACCCACACCCACATTAGCCACAATGACATTTATTTTTGCCTGTTCGCCTTTATAGTAAAAGAAGGGCTGGAGAACGCCTTCTAAGGTGTCTGATTGAGTTGGCATTTTATTTATGGTTGCGTCTTTTCGATGCGGAGGCTCAATGCTTACCCTGACTTTGTTTGCTTGTAAAAAGCTTTCGGTCGCTTCTAGCATGGCTTTATCACCGCTTAAGGTTGGCAACATTGTATTGGCTGCGACAAATCGGTGATCTCGTACCATGCCATCTTTATTCGCTGATGGGTCGGTGGAAGCGACCATTGGCATATGACAATCTTGACAGCGCTGCTGCTTACTATGCGCAAATTGCGGGTCGTTGTTGCCTGCATAGGGGCTGTCTAGCCATGCGCTATATTCATCTTGCATTTTTATCCAGCCCCAATCATTTATTTCTTTGTCAATAAACTGGGCGTGGCAACTGGCGCATACCTGGGATGTTGTTTGTACCGCTGATAACATATCTTTTTTATGTTGAGCGGTATTATGTTTGATGGCGAGGCGATTAATTGATTGAAAAATATCGCCCGAGGCCGTTTCAAATAAATAAGGTTGATTAATCTCAAAATGGTAACTGGCTACGCCCTTTGTATGCACCAATGAGCTTATCCCATGGCATGATTGGCAGTTTATTCCTTCCTTATTCGCTGCAGTAGCACTTATCCCGCCATGAAGACCGCCTTCACTTAACTGGCCCGTTAATAGTGCAATCGGCGCATGGCAGCCTTCGCAATATCGAGTAGCTTCAATACCTTTGTTTTTTTCAAGTAAAAGAATATTGGTAACATAGGCTTTGTCAGAGGCGGCAAGTTTATGCGCCGAAGAGTTCCACTGCTGCGCTATATCAGCATGGCATTGAGCGCACTTTTGCGTATTAGCGATTGCTCGCTCGTCAATAAACTCGCTATTGTTGGTTTCGGTCTGGCTAGGGCGAAATGGATGATCTCCATAGGTGTATGCATAATCTTCTACAACCGGTTTGTTCGTGTAAGGCTTTGCACTCAATGTGTTGAGCAACCAAATTGCACAGACAAGAGCTGTAAAAGCGAAACCTAAATATTTTATGTATTTGGGCGACTGCGATAGGGTGGGTAACTTGTCGTTTTGCGTTTTACGATAAGGCGAGTAAGAATAAAAATGAATGACGATATGTAAAAGCGAGATGAGAACAAAAAGACTTGCACTATATATGTGTATGTCCATCGTTAACTGGTTGGTTTGTGTACTGCCCGAAAGTAGGATTTGCCAACCTGAAATAATCATGGCTAGTACAATAATAGCTGCAACTAATCCGCTAGCAAAAGTAAGTAGCCGTCTAATTCCGTATATTCGTTTAAAGTGCACAAATAAATAGGGGAGGAGAATTAGCGATAACATTATGCCCATTGCTAAATGCAATAAGCTACTTATTTGACTTAAAACGCTATGATAGACAAAGTACGAAATAGCCCCGCTTAGGCTCAACAAGAGTGCAAGGCTTATGCTTAAGCCTAAAAAAATCCTTCCTTGTTGAGATTCACTTTGTTCATCTATATACCCTTTTCCCTCAGCCTCATTGCTTTAACTACACCACTTATACCAAATTTCACCTCAGTTGATAAAAGCGAATTTTGCAATAAACTTTCTAGCTTGTCGCTACTAGCTAATAAGGCTATTTTGTCGCTTAGCAATAGTTGTTGGAGTAGCGCATTGTCGCCTAATTCAATCTGTTTGTTTATCCATGTTTGACTAAGTTTGTCGTTAGCAAAGTTAGACAATGCCCAATAGTTTTTGCTATCACTACTTAAATCAGAGCGATATAAAATAAAACTTGAAAGCTTGTTTGAGACTATTTTGTTCATCTTAGCGTTAAGCGCATTTACATCTTTCAAAAAAGCCACTTGTGTTACTTCCAAGCGTGAAATGATTTGTGATAATTGCTCGCTACTGACTATCTCATCTTTGTTTATCTGGCGCAAAAAATCACATTGTGTTTGTAGCAGTAAAAGCTGCCTGTGACTTGTTGATTTAAGCTTTAAGAAGTCTTTGCTGGCGGCGTTTTGCAGGCACTTGCTAAGTACATACTCTTTATTTATGGCCGAAAAATCTGTAAACCTTTTTGTGGTGAGGAGCTGTGCTAAGTTCTGTTGTTGCCTTTCATTCAAGCTTTGTGACAATGAAATAAGGTTAGAAATTTGCTCAGTGCTATGCAAAATATCAATAGGCGCTAACTTTTCAAGCTGGTAAGACAGCTTTGTTAGCTGAGTAATACTGAGCGTTTGTTCTAGTACTTTGCTCAGCATTGCTGGTGGCAATTCTTTTAAGTTTAAAATTGCATCAATGTAATAGGGGCTTGCGCTATCATCATTGGTCAAATTGTCTGCGTCTGCTAGGGTAAAAATATTTGCTAAATGCAAAGATAAGCGCAAATACAAATCCCGGTTACTTGGCTCAACAAAATCTTTAAATTTGGCTGGCGTAACTAAGGCTAGCCATTTATTTTTGATGGACTCATGGATGACGATGGCATTTTGACTCAGCGGAAGGCTGCTGATAGCAAGCCACAATGGAGCTTGGTCCGTCTTGTTTTGAATCAGTGATTCAAAATCAGTGAAGTCGAGGCGCTTTAATGCAATTAGTGTTTGTTGCAGAACATCGGCGCGCTGACTTGTCTTAAAAATTTCAAGTAACTTAGCTGTTGCCTCTTTTTGTCTAATCTGACCAAGTGCGTTAATTAGCTCGGGTAACGCTGCTTCATTCGCGCTATCAAGTACTTCTATAATCGCATACGCGCCATTTATGTGTTCAGCTTGCGCGAGCACTTGTGCACTGCATTTGACTATAGCAGGGTTGTGATGTGTTACCCCTTTTATAAAATAGGGAATTGATCTTCCTTTGCCTCTAACAACGGCTTCTTCTTGGTCAAGCCATTGAGTGAAAATAGTAGCGATATTGCAATATAGATCTGGCTTTTTTTCATCTAAGCTGGCTAACAATAAGCTGGCACTGTATTCATCTTCTAGCATGCTAATGGCGCTGCTGGCTGCCTTTGAAACTTCACGATTAGAATGCTTCAATAAAGACATGTATAAAGGTAGCGCAGAGCGTTCTGGGTAATCTTTCACATACGTCGCTAGGATTGATAGTTGCTGGTCTGTTTGCGCTTGTAACAGTGTTAAAGCAAGCTCAAGCCATGTTTCGCTTTTTTGTTGCTTGAGTGAATTTAATAGCAGTGAAGATAAGTTTGTAGAGCTAATGATTTCGCCGCTTTCCGCTTTTTGCACCATTGCAATATGAGCAAAAGGATGCGGCTCACTATGTGGTGATGCGATGGGTCGCCATTTTGTGCCGTCAAAAGAATAATACTGATTGGCCGCTAAGCTTTGCTTGTGGATTAGCTTACCTGCCGAGGACTTTACCAATGCAACAACCGACGATTGCGCTCCTAACCCTAAGTGCCATCTTGGATCATGGCTGCCAAATAAAGCTTGGCGCTGATCTTCGCCATAGCGTAGGGTTTTGTCCTTGCTTTCAATCGAAAGTGAATATTTGCTGTGCGCCTGCAGTCCTATCCAATTTTGGGTTTCGTTCACTGTATTTTTAAGAAGGTGTGGAAAATCGTTGTTGGCCACAAAAAGCAAGTCCATAGCCCCATCATTATTGTAGTCAAGCTTAATCACTGAGCGCGCAGACAACAGCCTTTGCTTAGCGCATGCTGCGCTTTCAAAATATGAGTTTTGTGACTGGGCCTTGTGCTGGCGTATTGCGCATAAGCTTGGCATGGGAATGGTCATTTGTGGACTAAAAGGGTCGCCACGTAAACTGCCGTTAGCAATCACCACGTCTGTGTAACCATCGTTATTTAAATCAGTAAATACGTTGCCCCATTGATGTTGGTATGTGCGATCATGAGACGCAATGCCGGCTTGCCAACTGATGTCTTTTGAAAAGCTGGGGGCATATTTAACTAAGCTCGCCAGGCCTGCTGGTCGAGTTGCAATCCAAAGTGGCTCGTCGTCATTTATTTGTTGGCCTAGTGCAGAATAATGAACATTGTTTGCGCGCAATGGCCACTTTGGGTCAATGAGCTCTGTAAATACACCTTCGTTAGTTTGTAAGTAAGTCTTTGAAGGGTTGTCACCCACATTATGCTCAATTAAATCAGGTAATTCATCATGATTAATATCAACCCACGTACTGGATAACGTCCGCGCAGGCTGAATAGAAAAACCCAGCGCTTGGCTTTGATCTTGAAATAAAAAGTCATTTTGATTTAACAGTATCGTATTTTGTAGGCCATCGAACTTACCAACATCTAGTTGTAAATTATGCTGCTCTGAAAATCCAAAAAACAATTCGAGGTTTTTTTGGTTTTGGCGATAGTTAATAAATTTGCTCAGATGAATATCGGGTAAGCCATCTGCGTTGATATCAGCAATACTGATATGGCTTGTCCATGTCTTTTGTGAGGCGTCGGCAAAGGTGGTAATTTCTTCAAATGTAAAATCGCCGGTGTTTTTAAATAATAAGTCTTTACCTGTGGTGCCAATGACAATGTCAGTTAAACCATCATCATTAAAATCAGCCACGCTACAGGAGGTGCCTGAATTCAAAATTTGTGGTGAAAATCCGCTAATGTCGTCAAAATGGCCTTGATTGTTAGCATAAAGGATGATTTGGCGATGATCTTGCCACCATGATTTTTTACCATAAAAACGAGTATGACCACCGCCATTAACAAACAAAATATCGACCCAACTATCATTGTTAAAATCGGCAACACAAGCACTTGCGTGAGTACTGTCGATAAGGTCGGCAATGTGTCCGGTGTGTTGAATATGGCTATGGTCGATGCCTGTTATTTGGGTGACATCAGTAAATTGAGGGCGCTCGGCAAGAGCGAGTTTATGCTCGCTCGGCGACATATTTACAGTAGTTGATTGGCCGCTATATTTGCCTAACAGCAAAACAATGGCAAGGCTTAGAGCAATGAAGCATAGCGCCAAAATCAGGAATTGCTGCTTTGATTTAAGTGGCTTTATTTGCATGCATGCCTCGCAAGATGAGTCGCATAGTTGATGCTTCAATTAGTTAATATAAGTCTTTGTTTAATTTCGTTAAATCAAAATAGTGCAAATATCACACAAAATAGTTGTTGTATTATTAAATTAACGCTGTCTATAATGATATATAAATAATGTAAATTCTACTATGTCAAGTTAAAAGTACGTAATGTTACATTGGTAGTGAAAAGTCTGCATTGATTTCTTAACACCCTTTTCTCAGCCTACTTTTAGCTATTATATTATTTGAGTCCAGAATGATGTTGCTGTGTTTAAGCTTATATCTCAAGGCTTGTTGTTTGATCGTAAGGTCTATTAGGGAAGATAAGAGTCGCACGTCATTTTGACCGAGACACCATATAGAATTATGGGATAAAGAAACGGATTTATCCAGAGCCATCTGGTGATAAACGTCTTGTTGTTTGCTGTGGAAAAGACGTAAATGCGTTGGTGCTTTAGCCCTTAATTTGTTTGGTGACAACTTCAACAAACTAACGGGCGACGGATATGCTTAACCGACTTTCGACACTACTTCACCGTGCGGCGTATTCTCTTACCCTTGTGGCATTGTTAAGCGCCTGTAGCGATAATTCTTCTGAAGAACAAACTCAAAATGCAGCGCCGCGAGTAAATATTACAGGCACGAGCGACGTTCTTGAAAAACAATCAGTGACCTTAAATGCTGTCGCAACAGATTCTGATGGCAGTATTAGCACTTATAAATGGACCCAAACTTCTGGGCCAACGGTGTCGATAGGTTCAGACACCGGCACTGCGTTAAATTTCGATTTACCCGACTTTGATGCAAACGCGACATTGGTATTTAGCGTCACAGTAAGTGATAACGAAGGAGCGACATCCTCTGCCTCCTTTACACTTAATGTAGAACGTTTAAGTGAAATGGTCGAGTTACAAGGGATGGTAGTAGACGAGCCACTCGCCAACGCTACGGTTAGCTTTACTGCAGGGGACGATAGCGCAGGCACAACTTCTAACGCCGAAGGTAACTATTCTTTAGTCATTGAGATTGATGAAAAGAACTACGACGAGCTAATTTTAATAACAGCCATAGGCGATCCCACTACGCATTTAGGTGCTAAATTAGTTTCTCAACTTCCAACGATTGCAACGCTAAAAGCCTTAGCCAATGGTGAGGGTGTGGTAGACGCAAGTGCTACTTTGGGAGCTAACGTAACAAATGTCTCAACTGCCAAATCAATTCTAATTACCCAAGCCAACGGCAACCAGCCCATAAATCAAGAGCAGCAACTAGAAGAGTATACTGCAGCGCTTGATACCGTTGAACTCTATGAGCTTGCTGCGGCAATTAAAATTATCATTGATAACGAAAACTATAATTTGCCCGATGGTGTTGATGATACTTTTGCCTATTTTAGTGACGCTGACAATCGCACCGCGTTTTTTAGCAATTTAGCAAACAATGCGCCTAGTCTGCTCAATAGCGTCATTCAAAGCATTGTTGAAGACCAAGATTTAGTCGGTGAAGTGGCTAACGACACCGATTTAGATGATGACGGTGTAGAAAATAGCCTTGATGCCTTTGTACTCGACCCTTCAGAATCGGTAGATACCGATGGCGATGGCGTTGGCAACAATGCTGATACTGATGATGACAATGACACTGTTTTAGATGATCAAGATGCGTTTCCTCTAGACGCATCAGAATCGGTAGATACTGATGGCGATGGTATTGGCAATAACGCAGATACCGATGATGACAACGACATGGTGCTAGATGACGACGATCTATTTCCTTTGGATGATTCGGAATCTGCAGACAACGACTTAGATGGCATTGGTAATAACGCAGATACTGATGATGATAACGATAGCGTTATTGATACTGAGGATGCATTTCCTTTTGACGCTACCGAAACTACCGACACCGACAGCGATGGCATAGGCAATAACGCCGACCTCGACGATGACAACGATTTGATTGAAGATCAAAACGATGGCTACCCATTAATTCCTATTGGTGATTTACCCGACGCTGATAACGATGGTATTCCAGATGACTGCGATGATGCCTGCCAAGCATTAGGCATGCAAGCTGATGATGATGACAATGGCAATGGTATTCCTGATGATGAAGAGCGTACATCGGTGGTGGTTACTATTGATACACCAAGCTCACTTATTACGGTTGGCACGTCGCCAATAACGGTTTCAGGTACTGCATCAAGTGAAGCTACTGTGTATCTCAATGGCGTAGAAGTAGAAAATAATAATGGCAGCTTCCAAGGTGACGTTAGTTTGAGCGAAGGTTCAAACAGTATCGAAGCTAGAGCCATTGTTAATGATGAAATTAACACCGACCTTATCACCGTATCACTTGATAAAACGCCTCCCTATTTAACGATAGATTCATACACAAATAATCAAACGGTTTATGAACCGGTCATTGCGATTACAGGTTTAGTTAACGATATTGTCAGAGGCACCGTTGAAGAAGCGCAAGCTAACGTAACCGTAAATGGGGTTACTGCGAGTATTAAAAATAGAAGTTACTCGGTAAGTGACATCAATCTTACTCAAGGACCTAATCAAATTACTATTGAAGCTTCTGACCAAGTGGGCAATACATCTACTTTGTCGTTAGTGATTAATTATTCTGCGCTGGAGGGGCAAAAACTGCAGGCTGTTTCTGGCCAAAACCAAACCGGTGGAATTAATCAAACCTTAGTTGAACCTTTAGTCGTAAAAGTAGTTGATCAGAGTGGTCAAGCACTACCAGATCAAGCTGTGGTTTTCCGTGTCACGCAAGGGTCAGGTCAGGTAGGGGTTGGCACTGCTAATCAAGGCCGAGCGGTGGTCGTAGACACCGATGCCGAGGGCATGGCGTCAACTGAATTCGTCTTAGGGTCAAGAACTGGCGTAAGCAATCACAAAGTCAGTGCTTCGGTAGTTGGGATTACAGGAAGTGTTAATTTTAATGCCAATGCACAAGGTTCGTTAGGCAACAAGTTAAGTGTCAATTCAGGCAACAATCAGCGTGGAATTGTGTTTAATAATCTCCCAGAACCTTTTGTGACCGTTGTTACTGATAGTGGTGCGAATGTGGTTGAAGGTGCACGGGTTAGATACGATGTTCTACAAGGCCAGGGTACCTTTAGCAACGGTAGCGCTCAAATAACCGTATTGACCGATAGCGATGGTCGTGCAACTGCCCAGTACAAATTGGGCAATAAAACCGGACTAGACGCACAGCGCGTGCAAGCCACATTGCTAGACGCGCAAAATGAAAGTTTGATCACGGCAGGATTTACAGCATCGGCATTCGTCCCTGCGCTTAGCGCGAACACAACAATTACCGGCGTAGTGCTTGATAACCAAGACAACCCGATTGTAAATGTAACAGTGCGAATTGAGGACAGTACTCGCGAAGCGGTAACTGATAGCAATGGACAATTTATAATCGAACAAGCACCGGTAGGGCCCGTGCATTTAATTGCTGATGGTTCAACAGTTACCGATGGTGGTGAATACCCAGCCTTGAGTTACAACCTGGTGACCATTGCTGGCACTGAAAACCCGCTTCCAGCACCCATTTACATGGTCAAGTTGAATACTGAAAATGCGGTGTTTGCAGGACCAGAAGATGTTGTTTTAGAAATGCCACAGTTTCCTGGCTTTAAATTAGAAATCGAAAGAGATTCAGTCACTTTCCCAGATGGGTCTCGCGAAGGATTAATTTCGGTTACTTCGGTAAATGCGTCAAAAGTGCCAATGGCTCCACCAAATGGTATGCAGCCGCAATTTATCGTTACTATTCAACCTTCTGGAGCGATGTTTGATCCACCCGCCAGACTGTCGTTGCCCAACGTGGATGCGCATCCACCGGGAGCCCAGGTTGAAATGTATTCTTACGATCACGACCTTGAAGAGTTTGTTTCTATAGGCCTTGGCACAACGAGTGAAGATGGCAGTGTTGTTGAATCTAATCCTGGTGTTGGGGTAGTCAAAGCCGGCTGGCACTGTGGCTCTCAGCCTGAAGGCTCGGGTTGTTGCGGAGGCGGCGGAAGTGGCGGTGGCGGTTGTCCCACTTGTAACAAGCGTGAAGGCGCTAATTGCCAAGATGGTGGTTGTGTGCCAGACGATGGCCAAGACCCTGGTGATTGTAAAAAATGTAGCGGCGGGGCACCAGTTAACGATGATTCCGAAATCCCAACAGGGCCTAACGGTAAATGTGAAAAATGTGAAGGTGGCAGTCCTGCCCCAGATGCTAGCAAAAATGGTAGTCAGTGTTCGACTGAAACGAACCAGTCTTGTTATACCTGCAAAGACGGAAAATGTGGCAATAACTGTGATGCCGATCCTGATAAACGCACAGCAGCAATTTCAAGTGGTGACATTGCTGGTTTAGATAGCTTGGTAGACAAGTTAAAAAATGCAGGGAGATTCTTACCCGGTCCATTAGAAGTGGTCGCGGCAAGCGCTGCATTGACAGTTGGTGGCTCAATTGAGTCGGGCGAAAAGTGCTGTCAAGAGTGCAGCCCCGGTAAGCCTTTGAAGTCTGAATATAATAAGTATCAAGGTGAATACAAGATTGAGACCTCTATGAAAATAGGGCTTAGGGCGTCTGCTGCTGATCTCTCCAGGATCATTCCTTTTACTGTGACAAGGGTTGTTCTTGCTTACGAAATTGGTCCTTTCTTAGAGGTGAAAGGTGGTCTTGGCAATACCATTGCTTATGAAACCTCAGATTGTGAAGAAGGCAATTGTATTACGGTTTCTGTTGCAGGTTCACTTGGTGCACAGCTCTCGGTAGGCGGTTCGCTGCAACTCGGCTACGATAAATTTGACAGACTCAGGTGTCCTACAAGGAACGTAGAGACAGAAGCTCAGAATGAAAATACCAACTGCTTTGGTCCCTATACTGGTACACGAGGTGAGTTATGGGCAACGGGTGGCTCTGGTGTAAAAGCTGAGATTGCAGTTTCGCAATGCCCTGGCGGTGATAAATGTGAAATTGCGTTAGAAAAAGTTGCAGGTAAGATTTTTGCTAAAGCAACGATACAGCTCGATTTCTTTAATTACCAGTATGAAGATGTTCTTCAAGAAGGCACTTTATTTGAAGGGTCGTCGGCTTCTTGTTTATAGCTAAGGGAGTACATTTTTAATGCTGTTGATCACAGTCGTATTGGTCGGTTTAGGGATGCTACTTTTTATAGTAGCGGCATATTACATGAAGCTAGGGAAACAAAGTAATAACTGGATACCTATTGATGCCAATGTATTGCAAAAAGGTCGCTATATGTCTCGTTCGGGTGACGGTGAAGTTCAGACGCATAAATATTACGTTTTTTATGAGTATGAGGTTGATGGCAAGACTTATGAGAGCAATGTCATTAGTTTTAAACCGGCGTTAGTGCCCGTGCATAAACAGAGTGAAAAGTTTAAAGGGAAAAAACAAATTACCGTTTATTACAATCCTGATGAGCCTTCTCAGGCAGTCATAGAAAAAGGTGTCGATGCATCTAATTATATAGCTTTTGTTGCATCAATCTTTTTTGTATCAGGCGGTATTGCCTACTATGTTTGGAGTTAAAAAGTGTATTTATTAGAAAAATTGCTTGTACCTAGAATGTTTATTTTGCTTGTTTTGACCTTTGTGTCAATTGAGGCAAATGCAAACTTGGAACGACAATTTGTTGAATTGATAAGTCACGATAACAAGCCGTACATGGTTGCGAGTATTTTTCAAAATGAACGAGTAATTGACCGGCCTCTCTTAAAATTTGAAGATGGGCTCAAAGGCGCCGACAGCTCAAAGCAGTCTGCGTTATTTAAGCAATATTATAGCTTGATGATAAAAGGCGAGCCAAAAAATGCAGCGAGTCTGTTTTTTGAACAAGACGGAAGTAAAGAGCGTTATATCAACAGTTTGTTGAGCATGCCAACTAAATATGCCGGTTACACAAATCTTGAACGGATTGATTTTTTGACCTCGTTTGGTTGGGGGCCTTTTCAGATTTTTGAAGTTAAATTGTCGGGTGCTCAAAATCGAAGCATGATGTGGCGAGAAGCCTTAATTTGCGATGCAAACAAATGCTTTATTTCAAATAAAATTGATAACGCCGAATCAAATGTGAATAAAATATCCCAAGTTCGCCGATTATTAGATAGCAATGCGCAGGTTCAAGCAAAGAACAAAGACGCCTTTAACGCACTTGATACTAAAGCCATATTTTTACCCACTGACGCTATGCAGTATTCATCTATTCAAAACGTTCAATACCCAATGGTCTTTTCGTTTGCGATGCAAAGCATTACGCCAATTACGCTGGACCTAAGCAGAGGGGCGAAAACCACGGCATCAATTAACGGCATACCACTTTCATCCTTGCAAAGCGTGTATCAAGAGTTAGCTGCACTTGCTAGCCTGGTGATTGACGAAAATCTGAAAAATCAAAAAGACAGTGATCCAGAAAAAAGTGCGGCAATTGCGGCTTACAACGAGGTTATCGATCAATACTTGGGCACCAGTAATAGCAGAAATATTTACCTATATAGTCTATTTGAAACCAAGGAAAACGCTAAGCTCGAATTTAAACGAGAATGGTATCACCCCATTGCAGCTATTCAGCGAATTAGCCGTTGGCAAAATATAAAAATATTTGGCTACATTCCAAAAGGTGACAAACAAATGGTTGTGTTTTTTCAGCCGTCATCAAAAGACGCTCTTGGCAATATAGTCACCGAGCCTATGCAAGCGATAGCAATTGAGTCTAGCGCCAAAGGCGCTAAGTTGATGCTCACCGATTTTACAAATAACGCTTCTCAAGCAATTAATTTTGCAATGGAAGCTCCTGTTGTAGAGGTGTTGGGGGAAAAGTATGCAGATACCCCAACATTTATATATAAATTATGATTTTAATAAAGACGGCTTACCCCATTTCGTCTAATTGGAGGACATCATGAGGACTCCTGCACAACGTGTAGTGCTTAGTTTTCTTTTGCTTATGTTATGCATAGGTGTGTTTTCGCAAGCGAACGCGCAAGATGCTACTGAGCCAGAAAGAGAGCTTTTGGTATTGGATCAATCCTGCGT
The DNA here is from genome assembly GCF_055808975.1 of Glaciecola sp. G7-5. Classification (NCBI taxonomy): domain Bacteria; kingdom Pseudomonadati; phylum Pseudomonadota; class Gammaproteobacteria; order Alteromonadales; family Alteromonadaceae; genus Glaciecola; species Glaciecola sp. G7-5. The sequence goes on along the minus strand of NZ_CM147892.1, from coordinate 4,511,092 downwards.
TATTAATGTACTCAATCGAACGGTAAGCGTACAAGCAGATGGCACTTGGTTTTTGACCAACGTGCCGTCAAATATGGGGCAGATAAGAGCGCGTGCGACTTGTATCCGTGAAGGCGTGACACAAAGAGGGGCGTCAGACTATTTCTCAATCAGCGAAAATAACTTTAGCGAAACACCCAGTATTTATACCGCGGTGCTACAACGGGTTCCAACTCACCTAGAATATGCTAGCCCGGGTACAAATGTTTATTCATTTAACGAAGATGGCACGATTACTTTTGCCAGTGACAACGATGAGATTTTGTTGTCTGCAATAGGCGAAACTTATCAAGCTTTAGTAAATGCTCACTACGCTGATGGCTCTGTAGAAAACGTAACGCAGTCTTCGTCGGGCATTAACTATAATTCTACTAATTCAAATATTGTAAGGGTAACAAGCAATGGGCTTGTAGAAGCCGTATCGCCAGGTCGTGCGTCTATTATAGCGCGAAAAGATGAAGTAATTAGCTTATTGCAAGTTAGTGTTGACGGAGGAGAGGATACTGATGGCGATGGTATTCCCGATGCCTATGAAACCGCTAATGGATTAAATCCAAACGACCCCATAGATGCCCAAGAAGATATTGATAATGATGGCCTTACTGCCTTAGAAGAGTTTAATGCTGGTACCAGTATTTATATGGCAGACACAGACAGTGACGGCATTAGCGACCTTGAGGAATTAATCGACGGCGTTGATGGCTTTATTACAAATCCGGTATTACGAGATAGTGACGGTGACTTACTGCCTGATTTTGTTGAAGTGAGTATTGGAACCGATCCTAATGACGCAGACGATGTTGACTTTGAAGCGGCTATTGTATCGATTCGTTCTATTCCTTCTACAGTTGCCATGACCTTTAATTCTATTGACAGTGAAGTATCTACCCAGCTACAAATTTCAGCAACCTTAGTAGATGGCTCTAGACTAGATGTCACTAGCTCTTCTTTTGGTACTACTTATACCTCAAACGACCTATCAGTCGCTAGTTTTGGTATTGAAGATGGCGAAGTCTTTGGCGGAGGTGTTGGCGAAACCACGGTTGTTGTTTCCTTATTCGATTTAGAAATTGAAGTACCCATTGCAGTAGAGAGTTTCCAACCCGTTGGCATTGCATCATTAAACTTTAGCGGTAACGGCGTTGACTCCGACGTGCAAGGTGACTTTGTTTATATTGCTGCATCAAGCGTTGGTGTGCATATTGTTAATGTGTCTGAAAAAGCAAATCCTCAAATCACGGCAAGCATAAGCGGCGCGAGTGGTGCGGTGGATGTGAAAATAGATGGTGATATTTTGTATATTGCCAAAGGCTCCCAAGGCATTGATATTTACAATGTAAGTGATAGAAGCAATCCGCAACTTATCACAAATTATCCCACGGCAGCGGAAGCAAAAGAACTCAGCTTTGATCGCGGACATTTGTTTGTCGCCATAGGAAACGGCGGTATTGAAATTATTGATGTAAGTGAACCTAGCACGCCAATTTTGAAATCTCAATTAGATGGTCTGGGCAATACCATTAGTGTTGATGCTGAAGATGAACGTGCGGTGATCGTCAATAGTTCTTCAATGATTGTACTTGATATATCTGACCTTGCATCGCCTTTGCGCTTAGGCAGCATCAACATTGGTAATTTGCGGGCGGTCGTCATGCAAGGCGACTATGCTTATGTTGCTTGCTACACGTGTGGCTACAAAGTCATTGATATATCCAACCCAATGTCGCCTAATATTGTTGGCGGTGATTCAAGATTCTATCCAAGTGATGTTGCCCTCACTAACGGACTCGCTTTCTTCTCAGATATTTTGTTCGTAAATGCGGTGCCCTATGTAAACATTTTTGACCCGCAGAACAGTCTTTTCCAAGGCGTTATAGACATTAGACAATTTGGTGATAGAGACGCTTATGGCTTGTCTGTCGATTCTGGTTTTGTGTATTCAGTAGGCTCTGGTAAGTTATATATTTCTCAGTATCGGATGTTAAATGACACACAAGGTGTTGCCCCAACGGTTACCATTGTTTCTCCGGTAGATGGAGAGGTTGTTGTTGAAGGTAGCAATATACAGGTGCTGATAGATGCAACTGATGATATTGCAGTGTCTACTGTGCAGTTGTCTGTTAACGGAACAGTTGTTAGGTCAGATACGACTTTGCCTTATGCCATTCCTTACACCGTGCCAAGCGGCATAACGGCACTAGAGCTAAGGGTTAATGCCATTGACTTTGGTAACAATGTTGGCACCCGCAACGTATTATTAAGTGTTGAGCCCGATGCGGATGACGATGGTCTAGGAGATAACGAAGAAGTTAATACTTGGCTGACCAGCCCTAGCGATCCTGACTCTGATGACGATGGATTGTTAGACGGTGATGAAGTTAGAAGAGGGACTAATCCGCTTGAAAAAGATTCTGACGACGATGGAATAGAAGATGGCCAAGAAGTATTAGACGGCACAGATCCCCTAAACCCTGATATAACTCCACCAACTGTTATCGCAATTGAACCGCTAAATGCCGCTACCGATATATGTGAGAACGCACCCATTACCGTGTCGTTTTCAGAAGAGATTAAGCGCAACACCATAAATGCTCAAAATGCCCTTGTATATTTAACGCAAACAGAACAAGTGGTTAACGCTAACTATTCTCTGCAGTCATCTAATACTGAAATTTTCATAAATCCGGTAGGTATTTTAGAAGATAATTCAGAATATACAGTAGAAATCAAAAATATTAGAGATGCTGCGGGCAACTTGCTGAGCGAAACCTATGTGTCGTCATTTACTACTGGTAACTGCGTAGATGATGAACGACCTTTTGTGGTGGTTTCAAGTCCAACAAATGGTTCGCTGGATATTGGCGTTAATGCAAAAATAACACTACTACTGAATGAACCAATACAGGCTGATACAGTAAACGCAGATAACTTTTATGTGTACGATCAAAATACCAATGTGCGTATCCCAGGTATTATAGAAGTTACCGACGATAATGCGGGCTTAGTTTTCACGCCCAATACGCCATTTTTGGTCGGTAGAAGACATTACGTTGCACTAGGTCGAAGCATCTTGGATGAATTTAGCAACGAAATGACTAACTTTTCAATGTCTTTCGTGACTAGTTTTGCACCCGATGGAGAAGGTCCACAAATTATCTCGACCACCGTTGAAGAAGGGCAATCCCAAGTCCCAGTAAACGCAGAATTAGCCGTTTTGTTTGATGAACAAATCAATGCTTTATATATCGACGGTATTGAGCTTGTTGACACCAACGGAGACGCGGTAGCGGTTACCCGAAGCCTAAGTGCAGATAGACAGCGTGTTATCATTAAACCGACTACCTTGTTAAATGCGAATACAACTTACCTCTATAGAGTAGATGGTATTCAAGATTTAAGTGGCAACTTACTTGCGACTAATTCAGATATTCAATTTACAACATCCGATGTCAGTGATACCCAGCCTGGCACTATCGTGGCGTATAGTATGCCCAACGGGCAGCGAGATTTACCCCGAAATGCGCTAATAGACGTAACGTTTTCTGAGAGGATTGATCCAAGCACAATTAATGACACTGCATTTTATTTATACAATAATAATTCAAGAAGAAAAGTAGAAGGTGAGATCGCGTTATTAGATAACAACACTCGCCTACAATTTATTCCTGATAGCATACTTAGCGAAGACACCCTGTTTTATTTCTATGTGGGTTATAGCCCATTCTTAAAAGACCTCGCAGGCAATAACGTGGGGCAAAATGGTTTCAGGTCATTTTATACGGGCCTTGATAGCGATAATCAGGCTCCAGAAATAACGACAACAAATATCATTGACGGTTTAGTCGATATTCCTGTCAATTCGAGTTTTGTTGTGAGCTTTGATTCACGCATTAGTGATAGCGTAAGCTGCAGCGCGAATGACGTGGTATCGATAACTAGTGGTGATGTAAGTATTGATACCAGTGCTGTTTTATCCTCAGACAAACAGTCCTTTACGGTTTCCACCGCGGGTCTTCAACCCTCTACTACATATCAAGTGACCATTAGTGGAGTTTGTGACTACGCAGGCAACATTATGACGGAACAGAGCTTCTCATTCACAAGCTCTGATTCTGACGTGGCCGACCTGACTGCGCCCACCATTAGCAATAGTGTGCCTGCAAACAGGGCCGTGGATGTATCGGTAACCGATGAGATTGTGGTGACTTTTAGTGAAGACATTAGCTTTAACTCACTTCCTCCGATTACCGGTGCAGGCGTAACCGTAAGCGGAGACTATTCAATAAGTGGCAATACCTTAACCTTTACGCCAAGTGAATCGCTTGCGGGGAATACCACGTACTCGATTGGCTTTGCTTACACTATTTTTGACTTAGCTAATAACAACAGATGGTTAGGTAGTTATACATTTACCACTCAAAACGTAGAAGATAATCAAAGCCCTTCTATTAGTGCTATTTCACCCGCCAACGGTGCTTCAGACATCAATCCTTTACAAGACGTGGTGCTGAGTTTTGACGAGCCGGTCAATCCCAATACCTTAAATGCTGACAATGTCGCGCTATTTTCAAATGGTGAGCGTTTAAGTAGTACGATTTTCCGTTCTGCTGATGGTAAGAATGTGACCTTATCTGCAACAATGCCGGCAGACTCGATTGTTAGTGTGGTGATGACGTCAAACGTGAGTGACTTGTCGGGCAATCGTGTAATCCCATTTATTAGTTCGTTTGTTACCGGTCCTAGCGGGGATGATTACGCTCGTCCCAGCATTATTAAACAAACACCCAGTAATGGTTCTAGCGGTTGGACTGACTTAAATCAAATTTATTTCTACACCAACAAAGCGCTTGATCCATCAAGCTTAGATGACGCATTTAATCTTGCGCAAAATGGCGCCTTACTAGATGCCGAAATTGAGCTATTAGGCGACGGCAGAACCATAAGGGTTACCGCTGACGATGTTTTTGCTGACAATGCACTTATTCAAATGTATTGGGACGGCGGCGCGACTGACTTGTATGGTAATCCGTTAAATGACTCGCAGACCTACTTTAACACTGGAATGAGTAGTGACGGAGAAGGCATAAGACCCCGAGTAACAGCTTATTCGCCAAACTCAAATAATAGAAATGTTCCGTTAAATCCTGTTTTGAGAGTGGCATTTGATGAGCCTATTGATGAAAGTTCGCTGGTTGTTGACGATAATGTCATTCTTTACGACATCACCAACGGCTCTGCAAAATTGCCCATATCTGTTTCGCTAAGCGAAGACGGCAGCATTTTGTTAGTGACGCCAAGTGATCCCTTAGTTGCAGATAATACCTATTATTTATTAATGATGGCGAGTATTCTTGATACCGACGGTGATAACCTTGCGAGCAATGCCGCGACTTATTTTTATACTTCACAAGATGCTGATATAGACGATCGTTCGCCGATGATATTGGCATTTTCACCTGCGCAAGGCGCAAACGAAGTAGGTACCCTACCGCAGTTTTCGTTTGAACTTGACGAAGCCATAAATAGACTCACGTTTAATCGCTCGGGCGCAATTAATGTACAATTTAGCGCAGACGACAGCGTGGTGCGCTATGAGTATATTGACCCCTTAGCGCCAAGTGATTCACATACAGAACTTGTTCCATTAGTTGAAGATTACGCAACTAACGCCGTTGCCAGTATGAGTAATACATTCACAACGGCAATGGGTCCAGATTTAACCGCACCTATCTATGCAGAAATTAATGTTGAAAATAACGAGACTGAGGTACCGGTAAACTACAGTTTTGAAACTACCTTCAGTGAGCCAATTCAGAATATTGGCATGTCTATTGACAATATTTACTTCTTTGATGTCGTTGAAAGTAAGAAAGTTGATGCGAGTATTGAGCTCAATAGTGACGGTACGAAATTAAGCCTTTCGCCTACCACAGCATTGCTTTCTGGGCGCAGATATTACGCTTATATCTCTGGTTTACGGGATTTAAGCGGTAATACATTGAGTACCCAATACCGGTATTTCGTAACGAGTTTTGAAGATGACACTAGTCCTCCTTATGTTGTAGCAGCAACGGTTGAAGAAGGGCAACTTGATGTACCTATTAATACGCGCTTGAATATTCGTTTCAATGAGTCTTTAAGTACACTTAACTATGATTCAATCAAGTTGCTTGATAGTGCGGGTAACGATGTTGCCTCGCGGGTATTGCTATCGCGAAACCGTGAACTGATTACGCTGGTCCCCAATAAGTTGTTAGAGCCCATGAGTATGTATCGTCTTGTGGTGCAGGATCAGCAAGATGTCAGTAGTAATAGCCAAGTAAGTGATATCGATATTAGCTTTACCACATCGGATTCTGCAGATTTGTTAACAGGCAATGTCGCCGTTTTCAATTTTGACAATAATAGCCAAGATGTGAGTAGGAATGTGCTACTAAGTGCGCAGTTTGACGAGCCAATTGATGCAGCTTTATTGGATTCAGATACAAGCTACTTACGTGATACTTCAACGGGTCTAAACGTGCCCGTTGATATGCAACTAAGTGACGACAGATTAACACTTACAATGCGCGCAAGAGATAACCTAAGACCAAATAGGACTTATTATTGGTATTTGGGTTATTCACCGTTTTTAACAGACTTTGCTGGAAACGCAGTCGCAAGATATGCTTTTAGAGCATTTAAAACCGGTACAAGTGTTGACCAAGATGCGCCGGTGCTAAGTTCGGTAAATATAAATGATGGAAATACCGAATTACCCGTTAACGGTAGAGTCATGTTCAATTTTAACGAACGTTTAGGACGCTACTGCCTTAATGGCGCGGTTTCAACGAGCGATGGTATAAGCGAAATTGATGTTGATGTTGCGTTTGCGAATAATCAAACCTCTTTAGTCATCACCCCAAGTGAAAATTGGTTAAGTAATACTTCTTATACGGTGAGTATTGATGGATTATGTGATTATGCCGGCAATACAATACAAGCTCAGCAAATCAGCTTTACAACGCTAAATGATAGCGCAGAAGATACTACCGCACCTACCTTGTTAAGCGTTACACCAAGTAACAATAGCGTGGATGTAAGTGTCGATTTGAGTAGTATTGTGATGACATTCAGTGAAGCAATTGATATGGGTAGCCGCCCTGTAGTGAGCATTCCTGATTCAATTGTGCAAGGAAGCTATGAAATAGCGGGCAATCAAATCACCTTCACACCAACCATTGCGTTAAAAGGTGGCACACAACATAGTATCGCGCTTCTATATGGCATAAATGATTATGCCGGCAACAACCGTTATTTAGGCTACTCATATTTCACTACTGAAACGAGTAATGATGCACAAGGACCAAGTGTAGTCGCTGTTTCACCGCAAGACGGAGCAAGTGATATCGAACCTAATCAAGCGCTGGTGTTAAGCTTTGATGAGCCTATCAATAGCGCATCGTTGAATAATCAGAATATTTCACTGTATGCAAATGGTGAGGTTATTAGACCGAACATTTCACGCTCAAGTGATGGAACCCAAGTTACCTTAAATGCGAGTATGCCTGCCAACTCTGTGGTCAGTTTGGTCGTCACGAGCAACATTGAAGACGTTTCTGGCAATGCGCTGAGTCCCTTTATTAGCAGTTTCACAACAGGTGGAAATGAAAACGAAACCACAAGGCCTAGAGTGTCACTTACCGTTCCTGGAAATGGCAGTGGCGGATGGTTAGGCTTGGATTCTTTTGTGGTCTACTTTACTGAAGCAATGGATATACAAAGTATTGAAGAGTCACTTAAGGTTACAGAAGATGGCGTAAGTATCGAAGTAAGCGCGAGTTTGTCGGGTGATGGCCGCACACTTACAGTGAGCAAAGACGGCGGATTTACAAGTGCCGCGCGTGTTACGTACTACTTCGATACTGTTGCTACTGATCTAGCGGGTAACCCACTATTTGATTATTCAGGTAGCTTTATAATGGAAGACGTTGTTAGTGAGCGGATTGGAGAAGATGCGCAGCTATTGGCTTACCATCCCGTTGCTTCAACGGCTAACGTGCCGCTAAATCCGGTTATATCTGCTAGCTTTAACGAAGCGCTCGATGAAACTACTTTGACGGCAGAAAATGTCATCTTGTATGACACCCGAGGTAGCTGGACCACACTACCTGCTTCTATCAGCCTGGCCAATCAAGGTAAGTTACTTGAAGTTAGACCCGATGAACTATTGGAAGCTGGAGTGAGGTACTACATTTCTTACTCTCGCGCAATTTTAGATACCGATGGTGATCCCCTACGGTACAACTATGCGACTTACTTTACCGTTTCTGCTGACGCGGCTGAAGATGATAGCGCTCCTATCATCGTTAGTAAGAGCCCGTCTGAGGGTCAAGAAAATGTTGGTATAAATGCGCGTTTATCGGTCGTATTTGACGAATCAATGAATCCTCTAACGTTCATAAATAGCAACAGTGTAAGAACTAATATTCAGTATAGTGAAGATAATAAACGCGTTATGTATTCAAACACCTTGCCTTATGCACCCGATACTCAAGTTACTGACACCATACTTGATATTGAAGACTTAGCGGGTAATTCGGTAAGCGAATTGTCGACTACCTTTACTACAGGCTCGGGTCCAGATTTAAGTCCGCCTGTCGTTCTTGACACTTCTTTGCCCAGTGGTGCACAACTGGTGGCAACAAACACAGTATTAAAATGGTTTTACGACGAGCCTATAGATCCAGCCTCTATTACTCCTAGTGGTGTGTATATATACGATACTGTAACTCGGGAAAATGTGCCTACCAGCTATGAATTGAGCCCTGATGGGATGCAATTAACTATTGCGCCGGTTGAAGCCTTAGAGACAGAAAAGCTATATTATTTCTATGCCTATTATCTTAAAGATTTAAGTGGCAATGCAGCTCCGTACAGCTTCATCTCGTTTACTACTGGTAACGATGAGGATTTAGTGGCTCCAACGGTTACGTCGTCGTCAATTAGTAATAATCAGGTTGGTGTTCCTATCAATGCTCGAATCAACATAAGGTTTAGTGAGCCAAGTAGCGTATTTGCAGATTCAGTAGCACTTACCGATAGTAACAATGAAGATGTTCCGTTTAACCTTGCCATTTCGCGAGGAAGAACCTTGCTGACGATAACGCCTAAAGCACTATTAGATGTCAATAGTGATTATCGCTTAGTGATCAGCAACATTAGTGACACTGCTCAAAATACACTAGCGTCTAGCTACACTGTAAATTTTGCAACAGGTAACGATGCTGATTTTGCCTCATCGCCTATTGATAGCTATAGTATTCCGGTCAACAATACACCAGACGTGCCACTCAACGCCTTGCTACAAGTTCACTTTAGTGAAATTGTGAGTCGCCCAACAATTGATGAAGACTCAATGTACTTAGCTAATACGGCAAACAATGCAAGAGTTGAAGCTACTCGCACCTTAAGTAGTGATGGTAAAACGCTTACCCTTGTTCCTGATGATTTATTAGATGCTGATACGCTCTACTATCTATACGTAGGCTATAGTCCTTATTTATATGATTTGTCGGGCAATATAGTTGGCCAAAATGGTTTTAGAAGCTTTAGAACCGGTACTGAAGAAGATGACACGCCCGTTAGCGTGAGTGCGATAAGCATTCCAAATGGAAGCATATCGATTCCTGTCAATCTACAGGTAGTGGTTGAATTCTCTGAGCGCTTAAGTGACGTTTGTCCAATTGCAAGCAATATCTGGATTGAACAAGCGGGAGTCGCAATTGAAAGTTCGGTAAGTCTGGCAACAAATAGAACTACGCTTACTATTAAGCCCAGTGCGAATTTACAAACCAATACCAGCTATCAGGTTTATGTAAATGAATTATGCGACTATGCTGGCAATAGACTAAGTAATAGCGAAATTATCAGTTTTACTACCAGTGAATTAGCCGATGATGATGTTACTGCGCCAACATTAATCGAAATGCTTCCTGAAAACGGAGCGGTGGACGTGGCAGTTGACTCAAGCATTGTCATCACGCTAAGTGAAGCAATAGAAGCGAGCAGTCAAATAACGCTTAAACTGAACAATGTTATAGTAGCAACTTCACAAAGCATTGAAGGTAATGTCATTACGCTGGTGCCAGATGAACCTTTGCAAGCCAATAGTCGTTACACCGTGAGCTTGTTATATTTATATGATTATGCGGGCAATCGTCGCTATTTTGGTAACCCAACCTTTACAACGGAGTAATTAGGGCATGAAATATAGTAAAATTATAGTCGTTATTGTTGTGGCCACTGTTGGACTGCTGTTTTGGTTAACTAATCAGGATAGTGACCGTGAAAAGTTTTCACCGGTTACCTTAGACCCAAGGGTTTCTTTAACGCCCAAACAGCAAGAGAATATAGCACTTGCTGAAAAACTGCTTGAGGTAGAGCAGCCACTAAGTCAGTCTATTGATGAGCCGCAACAGATTGCCTTGCAAGAAGAGTTGAATATAAAGAAACAAGAAATTGATCGCAATATTCAACTGTTGACAGAAAATTTATATAATCAAGAAGAACGCGTTGTGATACAAGAACGTTTAGCCGCATTACTAGAAGATTACAACCAAAGTGCATTGCCTTTAATTCTAAACGAGATGTCTGCTAAGCGAACCCAGTAGTTTTGATATTTAATAAACAGCTATGCGCGATTGTTTGTATAAGCTTGCTATTATTTTGTGCCGCAACGGCTGCACAAAACAATAGCAAGTTTATCCCTAGTGTTGATGAGTATCATGCGTTTATCTATGGTGATTATGACCCAAAGAAAATGTCAGTATTGGTTTTCAAAGATCCCTATTGTCCCTATTGCATCCGAGCCATTGACAAGCTTAACAAGTTAAGTGCCTACAACGTCTATATTTTTTGGGCGCCTATTTTAGGTGAGAATAGTCAAGCGCGAGTTCGTTCGTTTTTTGCTTGCACTAAACTGGCAGACCATTTTTTATTAGATGCCGTTAAACACAAAAAAGCACCAAATTGCGGTGGGCCTATAAACGAAAGCCTTATGCAAAAAAATTCAGACGTGGTCTCAAATTATCAAATTAATTCTGTCCCTAGTTACTTTCTGCAAGGTCATGCTACTCACTTGCAAGCCTTACTTGATTTGAAGCCTGATAATCCGAGCATTAAAGGCGTACGGCTTGATTGGTCAAGATACGCCTTGATGCAAAAAAATGCGCGCGACAACGCTAGCAATCTGGTTTTACTTATACCAGAAGATAAAACCCATTTAATAGACACACTTTTATCTACATATAAGCCGCAATATGTGTTTGCTTCACCAAAATTTGTGGCCCAACATGCTAATTGGCTTGACTGCAAAACAAGGACTAGCGACTGCATGACTGAGCGCTTATCCCAATATGAGAAACGCTATCTGGAATTCGAATTATTGACAGGTTATTCGTTTGATAATTCGCAGCTATCTGTCATCGACTTTAATGGAAAACTGCTAAACTTGTAATGAGTCCTACATATTTGCTATAAAATCAAGCCGCGTAGCCGGTGAGCCCCATTTCTTGTTACTACGTCGTCACATTTCTTTCATCTATTAGTCATGTCTCATTCATCAAATGTAGTTAGCATTTGCCTCGATTATTTACCCTTCATTTGCTATGTGCCCGGAGGCTAACAAATAGGTTTTCGCGGCATTCGCAGATGTATCTAATAGAGGCGGGAAACAATGTTAAATACCGAACACTTCATTCAACAACATTACCCACATATAGCCGGTAATAGAATGCTCAACAAACCTGTAACAAAGGTAGTTAGGCATTTATTATGTGAGCAAGAATTAAACCGCTTCAGCGAATTGTATCCGCATTTGACGGGCTTTGATTTTGTAGAGCAAGTACTGGCTCATTTTAGTTTTACTTACCGATTAAAAGACCAACATCGAGAGCGTATTGTTGAGTCGGGCCGTGTGGTTATTATTGCTAACCATCCTATTGGTACCCTAGATGGACTCGCGTTAATAAAGTGCGTGAAAGAGGTGCGCAGCGATGTCAAAGTGATTGCTAACAGTATGCTAATGGCTATTGAGCCATTACATGAAATACTGTTACCGGTTAACAATATGAACAGTGGTACGCCAAAACAACATCTACACAACATTAACAAGCATTTACAAGATGAAGGTGCCGTTATAATTTTTCCTGCAGGTGAGGTTTCTAGGCTTAGGCCAACAGGTATTCGTGACGGCGCTTGGCACTCAGGCTTTTTGCGAATGGCACGCGTTAACCAGGCACCTGTGCTACCAATCTATATCAACGCGAGAAATTCAGCCATGTTTTATGGTCTGTCTATGTTGTATAAGCCAGCAGCGACTGCCTTACTCGTAAAAGAGATGTTCCATCAAAAAAATAAAAATATCGATGTGATGATTGGAGAACTAATCCCTCCGACATCTTTTGCTACTTTACCCTTAAAGTTAAAAGAGCAAGTGAAGTTATTTAAAAAACACTTATACCGTTTGGCTAAAAATAAAGACGGCATATTTGAAACTCAAACACCAATCGCCTTGCCCGAAGAGCGGCGTGAGCTCTATAAAGCCTTAAAAAATGAATGTGAGTCAATTGGTGAAACACCTGATGGCAAAACGATATATTTGTACCGCTATCAGCAAAGTTCAGCAATTATGCGTGAACTTGGGCGTTTACGTGAGTATTCGTTTAGGGCTGTAGGCGAGGGAAGCAACCAACGTAGAGACATAGATAAATATGACAAATCATACTTTCACCTAATACTGTGGGATAAAAATGAGCTTGAAATTGCCGGTGCATATCGTTTTGGTGAGGTCAATAATCTTCATAAAGAAGGTAAAGAAATCTACTCTTCAAGCTTGTTTGATTATACGCCAGCAATGCAGCCTTATTTTGAAAAAGGACTCGAACTTGGTCGTAGCTTTGTACAACCTAAATATTGGGGTAAACGCAGCTTAGACTATCTTTGGATGGGCATAGGAGCGTATTTAAAAAAACATCCTGAGTACCAGTATTTATTTGGCCCAGTTACTTTAAGCGCGCAATTACCAAAGCCAGCAATCGATTTGATCGTGAGTTTTTTCTTATACTTCTTTCCCGACCAGCAAGGCGTCGCAAAAGCAAAAATGCCCTATATGGTAAAGACAAATATCGCCAAAAGTTTTCATGGCTTTGCCTACAAAGAGGCCATGAGTGAGCTCAAAAACCAATTGGGTATGATGGGGGTAAGTTTACCGACTCTTTATAAACAATATGCCGAAGTGTGTGAGCAAGGCGGCGTTAGGTTTACCAGTTTCAATATAGATCCTGACTTTCAAAGTTGTGTAGATGCTTTAGTTATGGTTGACATCACTCAACTTAAGCTTAAAAAGCGCAAGCGTTATTTAGAATGAGGGCGAATACAAATATTTTATATTGAAGCTTAAATATATATAAAAAATAGTTTAAACGATGTTTTTTAATAATTATTACATTACCATTTTATTAAAATGGCAATTAGGATCAATGGTTTGATGTAAATGCGTTAATAGGCTTGCAGTCATGTTATTTAAATGTTAAATTTTGATCAAGTATTTTATATGTAGTAATACACATAGATATGCACTCACTTGTCATAAAATTTAATTAAGTTCAAAGTAACGAGGACGCCCCATGCCTAAATATTTCAAACTCACGTCTCTTGCGCTTGCCTGCATGTTCGCTACAAGTTCATTAGCAGCGGTAAATCGCATTCAAATACAAGCTGCAGAGAATACCAACTACGGAAACGATTCGGTAGCGACGATGCTCTCATCTGTTCAAACAGCTGGGGATGGTATTGCTACTTATCAAATTGCCTTCGATGTTACGCCACCTGCTGGAACTAACGTACGCAGTCGTTCTTCTGGTGGTGCCGCTACTACTTTCAGTTGGGGCATAGGCAATGACGGTATATTTAAAGGTAGTGATGCTGAATACGCTGAACTTAGCAATTTGCGTATAGTGAACTTTAACGCCAATGGCGGCACAGTCACACTTGATGATTTTAAAGGTTTATCTTTTTCGTCAGTCAATATTGTGAATGCGCAAAGCCCAGGAAAAGATGCGGTTAAAATTGTCGCAAATGGGACGGTAAGTAATGATTTAGGTAAGTTAGCCAGTTCTCCTGAAAGCGTTGATCTTGAGCAACTAGATGGTGTGATCCCATCTATTAAAACCCTTCGCCTTGAACCAGGCGAGAGCAACAACCAAGGTGCTAATAAGTGGTCTGTAGACAGTGTTGAAGTCATTGTAGATGGGATTGCCACTGAAGACCGTGCCTACTTTTTACGCGGCTCTTGGGGCATTAATTGGAAACCAGCTAACTTAGGCAATGGTGTTGCCGAAAGTGTGGTTATTGATCATTTCCTAGAGCAGATTAAAGACCTAAAAACCATTGACTATGTGCAAGTGCATCTTGGTGAATCTTATATTTATTCGCCTGTACATTTGGCCCCTCATGATTTACTTGAGAGTTTATGGCAGGGCGATACCGATGAAAATGGTAATCCGATTAACTTAGTGGTTCCTAGAGCTGCTGCCCCTGTTGATCCGTTTTATAAAATACTTGTGGACATTAAAAACGCAGGTATGAAAACCCAAGTCTATGTTAATAGCTCCAACATGCTGCAACGCGAAGAAGACATTCCAAATCCAGAATCACTTCCGAATATCACCGAGCGTTGGAAAGCCCATGTTGACAGCGACCCTGAAATACAAGCATTTTTAAACAGTCAGTCTTATCACTTTAAAGAAGGCTACCCAGAAAGACCTTACATGTTCGCATATGCTGAATTTGTACTTAAAACCTATTCACAGCGTTATGGTGATTTAATTGATGCATGGTTGTTCGACTCAGGTGAAAAAATGGTGACTCACGGTGACAACTCAACTAATGGCAACCCCGACGATCAGCTTCTCTTTAAAGCCTTCGCTGATGCGTCACGCGCAGGTAATCCACACGCTGCGGTGTCATTCAATAATGGCCCTGAGCGCGTTACTGAATCACTAAATCCATTTTCTGAAGCCACGCGCCATGACGATTATATGTTTGGCCACCCTTACAATGGTGGACGCGTAATTGGTAGACACGATAACGGTTTGTATGCCCGCAATTATGCACACATTGAAAAAATGATAGAAACCAATGGTAACGTACATATTGGGAATGAAGTTAATGATTGGGATTGGGATGATAAAGTCGTAGGGCATTTTGATCCACCTATGAGTACCACGAGTTGGAACGGTGGGAATACGCCAGCACTTACCGATGAAGAGTTTAAGCTCTGGAATTTAGAAGCCACAAGAGCAGGCGGGGCGATAAGTTGGGGCGGTCCGCTTGTGGGTAAAAACAGCGGCAACAGCGAAAACTTTATCATTAACGATTGGGGTATCGCTCAATTGACACAAATGGATGAGCACTTAAGAGTGAACCAAGAACCGGGTGCTCCTAACTTTGCTCGTGCTGACACTGTATTACCCAATGCGGTCTTTGATCAGCCATATTCAAAAGCACTCGTAGAAGGCGTCGATTTTTGGGATCCTGAAGGCGATGCCGTTACTTTACGTTTATTGGACGTAGTTGATGGCGCACCTTCTTGGTTAACCCTCAGCGAGGATCCAAGCAATCTTGGTACTTGGTTACTGCAAGGCACGCCTACTGAAAGTGAAAGCGCAGAATATGAATTTAGAATTCAAGCAATAGATGCTTCTGGCACAACAGAGCGCTGGGTTCAACTTACTGTAGGTGAAGGGCCAAGTATCTATCCATTTACGGGCGCTACACAAATTTTTGCGACTCCAGATACCGACTATGGCATGAACAATGTGGCGACGATGGTTTCAGATGTTCTGACCGCGCCCGATGGTTTGGCAACATTCCAACTTGCCTTTGATGCGACTCCTATGAATGGAGGGAATATTCAAAGTGGTAGTTCTGGCGGTTTGTCTACAGATATTAGTTGGGGAATTGGCAATGATAAGCTATTTAAAGGCAGTGATGCTGAAACAGTCGATTCAATCTCCAATCTCCGTGTAATTAACTTTGCTGCCAATGGTGGCGACATGAAACAAAGTGATATTACGGACTTGTCATTTAGCAGTGTAGAAGTTGTTAATGGACAATCAACACATGACCGTGTTTTGGTCAGCGCAAACGGCGTTGCTAATTCTGTAGATGGCGTAAAAATGACCGGTACGCCAGCGCAATTAAGTTTAACTTACAACGGTTTTGATCCTGTCACTGATGTCACCATAGGCGTTGGAAATGCAAACGACAATACCAGAAATAAGTGGTCGGTTAATAACCTTAGCGTTAGTTACCTTATTAATGAGCCTGTTGCGATTGAGATTGTGCCAGGAGACCTGAATGGAGACGGAGTTATCGACAGATCGGATATGATGATAATTCGCAGCGCTTTAGGTAGCACACAAGGCGACGCATCATTCGTTGAGGCTGCTGATTTAGACAGTGACGGTCGAATTTCTCGAAGAGACTATAGTTTATGGTTTCAGTTGTTCAGAAATCAATAGAATTTGAGTGCGCAATACGTACTGCTTAATGTAGATTAAAAAAGGGGCTGATTCAGCCCCTTTTTTTTGCTATTTAAAACGATTATAAGCGTTCGAAGATGACCGCTATACCTTGACCACCACCTATACACATGGTCACTAAAGCATACTTGCCGCCAACTCGCTGGAGCTCGTGGATAGCTTTTGTAGCGATGATTGCGCCTGACGCGCCAATTGGATGGCCAAGTGCAATTGCACCACCGTTTGGATTCGTCTTCGCAGGATCTAAGTCTAAGCCTTTTGACACAGTTAGTGCTTGCGCGGCAAAAGCTTCGTTAGATTCAACTACATCCATATCGGCTATCGATAAGCCGGCTTTGGCTAGCGCGGCTTTAGATGCTGGAATAGGGCCTTCGCCCATTACATCATTCGGTACACCTGCTACCGCATATGAAACCATACGAGCAATAGGTGCTAGTCCATTTGAATTTGCATAGCTTTCGCTTGCTAAGGTTAAGAATGATGCACCATCGTTAATGCCTGATGCATTGCCGGCAGTTACGCTACCGTCTTTCTTAAATGCTGGACGCATACCGCTTAAGGTTTCAAAAGTGGTATTTGCTTTAACATGCTCGTCTGTATCGAAGAAGGTACTACCTCTGCGGCTTTTTAACTCAACAGGTATAATCTGATCTTTAAAATAGCCGGCCTCTATCGCTGCGCTCGCGCGGGCATGTGACAGTGCCGCAAAGGTATCTTGCTGTTCACGAGTCAAATCCCATTTACTTGCTAGGTTCTCGGCTGTTATACCCATATGACCTACGCCAAACGGATCAGTCAAACATGCAACCATCATATCGACCATTGATGTATCACCCATTCTTGCGCCAGCGCGCATGGCAGCAGAAAGGTAGCCACCTCGCGTCATGTTTTCAACACCTCCGCCAATAGCAAGTTCATGATCACCAAGCATGATGCCTTGAGCTGAGTTAACGACCGCCTGCAAGCCCGAGCTACATAAGCGATTTAATGCCATCGCCGTAGAATTTAAAGACATACCTGCTTGAATAGACGCAACGCGTGCGACATAGGGGAATCGTGATTCAGTAGGAATAGTATTACCTACAACAATGGATTCATATTTTTCGGCGTCTACGCCGGATTTTTCAATCCCGGCTTTTAGTACTTGACCAGCTAATTCAGCGGGCTCTATTCCTTTTAGACTGCCATTAAACGTTCCAATAGCTGAACGCACGGCACTTAACACAACAACGCTATTTACACTCATAGTATTCTTCCAATTCGTATGTTTTAATGTTTTTTTGGCTGAAGCCAAAGTATTTTACTACGCTATATCTAACTTATAGGTAAACGCATCAATAATAAAGCGTTGAATGACAGACATTAGTGGTATAGGTATATAAACTAATGTGAGAATTCGCGTTTACTAATTTTTCATAGCACGATTAGCCTAGTTTTTGTCGCTACCTTTTAATCTTTCGACAAACCTCGTTGTGTTTGAAGATAGGTAGCGAAACTCCCCAACCAATGACTGCCCATATAATGCATATCGTTGATCACAGAATCTATGCCCGCTTGTTCATGTAACTTTGCAGCACTTAAAATGGCGCTTTTGCGTGGATCATCTGCTTTCAGTTTAGACGCAATTCCCTCGAGCATCCACGCGCGACTTAAATTTAAACCATCAAGGTGAGCGAGCTTTCCATCGCTTTTGTCAACGACGCGTGCGACTTGCAACCAGTCTCCCTTGCCGTCTGTAGGAATAGAAGGTAAAAATCTTGATAACCATAACGAATAAACCTCACTTGTCATAACTCTGCGCATAAGGTCAGCCTCGGCGATACATGGCGACAGAAAATCTTGACCCGAAGGTTCATAAGCTAAAGGGCAATTAATGTCGTCGCGATATAAACGAATTATCGTTGTTGTTAACAGCTCCTGAAATTTAGCTTGTTTTGCTGTAATACTCCAATCAAGCATTAAGCCAAATGCAAAAGCGGTTTGGCTGTGCTCACCGCCCCTAATTGGAAATGATAGTTTGGGCAACCAATCGCTAATGTTTTCTACTATTTTATTTTCTAATGGGAGTAGGGTGGCCAGCCATTGTTTAGCTTTGGGGCTGTCCCATTCTCTCAGTTCTGCGGTCAACTGCAAAAACCAAGCTAAGCCATAAGGCCGTTCAAAACTTGTGCCCGTGTTCTCACGATTGAAGTAGGCTAACTCAGCTTCAATATTTGTCTCAGAAAAGCTTACATCGAGATGCTTAATGATACTGCCGACGTGTTGTGAGTTTGGATGTTGACTCGCAATTCTGGCGAGCAACCAATGCCCATGAACCGATGAATGCCAGTCAAAGCAACCATAAAAGGCAGGATAGAGTTGTTTTGGTGTTTTGACATGTTCGTCACCGGTCATCATATGTTTAATGATGTTTGGATATTCTTTGTGTATACATTCAAGGGCTAGTTCAGCAAAACGGTCAATTACCTGACTTTCGCTGGGTATGCTTGAATCGAGCTTTGGGCTGGCCAAGAGACAGCCACTGTACAAAGCAATTAACAAAGCTATAAGCCTGATTTTCATTAAGACGTTTCCAATAATAGAAGTGAAGATAAGTAGCAAAAGAGTAAAGGGTAATGCCATGTTATGCAATATAACACTTTGTGTGCGACCTAAAATGGCTGCGCGAGCAAAACAACTGGCTTCGCGCTTAGCCAAGCTATGTGAGGCATTCTGTGAACTACCCATCGACGCCGCTTCGCGTCGATCAATGGGTTTTCTCGGAAAGTTTCTATAAAATGCCTTCACAGAAAAGGATGCTTATTTTTTTACCTTAATAATCTTGCTCTTGATCATGAAGTTATTTTTGTCTGTGAGTACAAACACATATTCAGTCACATCTTTTGGAAGTTTCGCGCTTACCACAGGGCCGTTATCTGCTCTGGTTTCAATATTTGCATTTAGTTTCACATAGCGTTTGTAGCTGCCACCAGTATACAAAATATAGGCCTCTTCAAGTGGCGTTTTATTGTTAGCTAGTTGTATGCTCGCAATTTTCTTTTTGGCATCAAATGTATGCTTCTCTATAGTGGGTAATGCATTTTTCTCAGCCTTAGTCAGTCCTTTGTAATCTGGATTTCGGCTAGGGTAGTCAGCGTTATGTTCGGTTAAAAGCGCTTCTAATTTGCTCGAAAGCGCTTCTACAAGTGGACCATATTCTTTTTCTTCTGCTAAATCGTTTTGTTCACCAATATCATGCATTTCGTCATTTTTGTATAGGCGAAATAAAGAGTAACTATTGTCTTTGTAATTCTTATAAAGCTTAAAGTCACCTTCTCTTATCGCTGATTGCATTTGTGAGTCAGTATTATGAGGGAAGTGCCAAAACAGAAATTCTCTTTCTTTTCCTGTGGCATCTTTTACGACATCGCTCTTACCATTAAGTACAGGGGAGATGTCAAGGCCGCTTAATTTAGCTTGTTGTTCTGCTTTGAGTGATGTCCCGGTTAAGCTCATAATGGTTGGGAAGTAATCTAACTGATTCACCATTCCATCAAACTGAGAGCCAGCTTCTATTGTTGGTCCACTAATGATCATAGGGACACGAACGCCGCCTTCTTGGGCATACTTTTTCCCTTTGTCTAGTGGGGCATTATCGGTAATGATTTCGCGTCTGCGATCTTCTGCACCGCCATTATCTGAACTCATGAAGATGTAGGTTGTTTCAATAAGCTTTTTGCCTGGATTGCGCGGATCATCAGTCGCTTTAAGTAAGTCGACTAAGCGCCCAAGACTCCAGTCTACGGTAGTTACCATGGCGCCATAATAGGGATTTGTTTGCCCAGGTGTGGTTATGTCTGATTTGTCAGTTGGGAATTCAATCCCTAGCTTATCGGTATAATACTCAAGAAGGTCTCGGTTACGGGTTATAATTGGATAGTGCACCATCCAATGGGCTAAATACAGAAAGAAGGGCTTTTCGTCTTTGCTGCTGTCGCGTACAAATTTTAGCGCTTCCTCAGTAACTGGTTGATAAGGATACGGAATGCCTTTTGGGTGCTTGTCACTGACAGGAGGATAAAGCGTTTTACTCAGCGGAAATTTTTCCTTGGGTCCGTAACCTGAAAAATCTTTTGAACGGTCTTTTAAATCACTGTGTGCACCACGTTTAGTGTAGGCTACATCAAAGCCCGTTTTAGGACCGTGAATGTGCCACTTTCCTATTTGTGCCGTACGGTATCCATTTTTCTGCAGTGCTTCACTCAAGATGATATCACCCTCGGGCAAGGTGTTGATAAAGAAAGGTGATATCATTTTTTGAGCATTACTAGAACTAGGTAGTCTGTTGCCGTTAACGTGGGTAAAATGGGTCTTTGCAGGGTGTTGTCCGGTAAGTAAACCGGCGCGTGATGGGCCACACGTTGGTGCTGGAGAATAGCCTTGGGTAAAAAGCATACCTGCATTTGCAAGTTCATCAAGATTAGGCGTTTCCCATGGACTTGGCTCACCAACGTTATAAATATTTGTATCTTGCCAACCTAAATCATCCACATAAAAGATGATAATATTGGGTTTAAGCTCAGCTTGCACGATGCAACTGAACAAAATACTAAGTAGCACACATAATACTCTCATTGAGATAGCCTTTTTGTAATCTTTTAAAGTGAAGGGCCTGCGTTTTCTTAATGTATAAAGACGCTTGCGTTTGGCTTTAAGGTTATTATTATATGTAATAATACTTTTGAAGCAAAAAGTCACTATAATTTACAATTACTTTACTAACTACGAATTTCTCAGATAGACTAACGACACAAAGGCAAATGTCGTCGAAGGAGGCCAATAATAGTGTTCACATTTTTGAAAGGTCTTTTTTCATATGACATGCTCATTGAATTGAGTGAAAGCAAATTATCATTTAAGGTTTTTTCTACTAACATTAAATATGAGTTAGCGCCTTATATTGCAGTAGAAAAAACTAAAAAAGGCGAAGTAGTGAAGGCTATAGGAAGCCAAGCAATACAAAAAAATCCAGCACCGTCGTTGTAGCAAATCCCTTCCAGCACCAACGCTCTTTTGTCGCAGACTTCTTTTTAGCTGAGAAAATTCTCCAGCATGGCGTTGCTGAAATTCATAAGTCATGGCTAAGACCCGCTCCACGCATCATTATGCATCAACTAGAAAAGACTGAGGGCGGTTTAACCACCATTGAAGATCGGGTTTTACAAGAGTTAGCGCTAGGCGCAGGAGCAAGAGAAGTCGCCATATATCTCGGTAGCAGAATTGATGTCGCTAATGAAAGTTTTGCCTCAGTAAAATCTAAAATATAAACAAGATATTTCTATTATTCCTTTTTCCAAGTAAGCTTCAAATATTCTTATTCGTAAGTTCAGGATATGCTTGAGTATCAATCACTAGTATTCAATTCCGCATTCTCAGCTGGCTTCTCAGTTTCGAGCTGACTATCTAATTGCAAAGTAGCAATTCGTTTTGACAACGTGTGAAGCTGCTTGAAGCCGTCGACCAGTTGCATTTCGTAGCGAAAAATCTTTAAGCGCTCTTGGTCAGGTTTAAAGCGTTTTATTTGGTGTTTTAAAGCGTCTTGAATTAGGTGATCAATGGTTTTCTTTATCGCTAACACCGACATTGCCGCCTCGCGATCGCCGGCGTAAATGCTGCGTAAAGCATTTTCCATTGACTTGCCTACTTCAGACGTTAATTGCCCCACTAAATTAAGCATGGTTTCACTGGGCTTAATGTTCTCTTGGATCATCTCGTGCAATACGAGTTGTAGGTGCGAATGAATAGCCTCCAGCATGGATTCTAGATTATTCACAACGTTTACTAGCTTCATATATTCTTTTTGCTCTTCTTCACTTAATTGTTCTTGGCCGGCTTGGCCAAGATAAGCAATAAGCTGTCCTTGATAGGAGCGAAGGCGCTGTATGGTCAAGTCCTCCCTTGCTAAGCGGTCTATATTGGGAGAGGCGATCATCGACACCAATCTTTTATAATATAAGCCAACTTGCTTTTGATAATGTTCTAATTCCAAGTTTACGGTCTTCATTGCTAAAGTTGGGGTAGAGAGTAAGGCCGGGTCTAAAAATTCTGACTTAAACTCACCTATGCCTTTTTCACTTGGCACTACTGGAAAGAGCTTGTAGACCACCCATAAAAACAGAGGGATGCAGGGTAAAAATAATATGACTGCAGACAGCTTAAACAAGGTATTTGCATTAGCAATCTCTCGAGGCGTATTAGCTGCTAAAGAAGACATACTGCCATCATCAATAAAATTATTGGCTGAGATATAGCTTGCCAAATCGGCAAGTTCTGGAATGAAAGGTAACCAAATCAGCACGCCTAAGATGTTAAACTGTACATGGATCATAGCGGTACGCAAAGCCTCTCGGGATTTACCTATCGTGGCCAACATAGCGGTTACTGTGGTCCCTATATCTGCGCCTAAAGACAAAGCAATGCCAGCAGGCAAGGTCAAAAAACCGTTGCTTGCCATTACAATAACAATTGCTATTGTGGCTGATGAAGATTGCACTAAGGCGGTAAAAACCAAACCTACCAAAAGGCCTAAGAATGGGTTTTGCATTTGGGTCATCAGATCTAAAAATGGCTGATATTCGCGCAAGGGCTCCATGCCTTCACTCATAATATTCATACCAAAAAATATCAATCCCAAGCCCATAATTAAATCGCCTAAGGCCTTTTTCTTACGTAACTTAGCTGAGAACTGAATAACAAAACCTACAGCGACCATTAGCAGTGCAAAATTAGTGATCTTAAAGGCAACGATTTGAGCGGTAATGGTAGTCCCTAAGTTGGCACCCATGATGACGCCCGCAGCCTGACCTACAGACATCAAGCCAGCAGAAACAAAGCCAACAACTAAAACGCTTGTGACTGAGGAAGATTGAATGACCGCCGTAATTCCAGCGCCGGTTATGGCACCCATTACTCGGTTAGTTGTTAGCTTCCCGAGCATTCTCTTCATTTTATCGCCGGCGACCACTAGTAGGCCTTTTACCATTTGTTCCATACCGAAAAGGAACAAAGCAAGGCCACCCGCTAACCACATAAACATTGTAAACCAATCTAATGCAGGCTCTGGTGTAGATTGCGCGAACGAAAACGCACTATAAAAGATAGTCAATAAAATGAGTAAGCGCATGATGGCTTTTAAGCTTAGGAGCATAGAGTATCTACCTCTAATGGAATACCGCAATTGCCGCATGTAAAGTTAAGGCAATAATACACAGGCTCGACAAAGCAAATACAATAAAACGATATTTTACGCGATTAACGCTTATCTGAATAAGGCTGTGTACAATACGAAGCCCAACATAAACCCAAGCAATGATAAGGTTTAATTCATGCTGGTTTCCTACTAGCGCCAACACAAAGCATATGACATAAAAAAGCATGGGTTCGGTCAGGAGGTGGTTATAATTATGCGCAATCCATTGGGTTTTTGGCGGTAGGGTGCCATCTAAGTCAGTGCCTTTTCCACCCTTTAAATTATTGATATCAATTTTAGCTTTTTTCATGGCAGGAATGCGCGTTACATACATATACGCCCATATGAGCATAGTCCAAATCACCAGAGCCACGATGGGCTGTAAAATTTGCGTGCTAATCATTTTAATTCCTTATTTTGTTTTTATTGTAGGACACTACCGTGCCTGCGAACGTCGCTCTTCAGGCTCTTGGATAACTTCTTCTGATTCAGGATGCATGGGTAGCACATTTTGCGACGTCCTTACCATGGCTACATACTCACTTTCGTGATCTTCAGGAAGCTCAACAATGCGTGAACGCAGCAATTGAATTAACAAAATACCACTAAATACAACTAATATCGTCAGGTAATAAGTGGGGAGAGCGCCTGCTCCCAAATACTCTAGCGTTAAACCCGCAAGAGCAGGCCCTGTAAAAGAGCCGAGCCCATAAATCATAAGTAAGCAACTGGAGCCGGCAACAAGGTGATCTTTGTGGATCCTATCAACTAAATGTACCACTGAAATAGGATAGATAGCGAGCACCAAGCCGCAGAATAAGGCAGAAAGTGCAGTTATTGTAATATGTTCACTTGCATAATATCGCGCGCCAAAAGCCATTGCTAAGGCAACTAGAGCGCCTATCACAAAGGTAAACAATATCACGCGCCGCCGATCCATATAGTCAGACCAGCGCCCAACAGGATATTGTATTAGCGCCCCACCCAATATCGACAGTGAAATAAAGGCCGCGAGTTCTTTATTAGTATATCCCAATTCGGTGACAAAAAGTGGTGTTAGCCCCCAAAAAGGCCCCATGATTAAGCCCGATACTAAGCACCCCGTTACTGCAACAGGAGCTGCATTAAAGACTTTTTTCACACTCATCGACGGCATATCAACCGCGACATTGGGTTGCTGCAAACGTGTCCACGAAATCGGCATAATAGCGGCAGTAGCGAGAAAACTAGCAATAATAAAGAGCGTATAACTGGTGGCATTGTCTATTAAAAGTAGCTGTTGCGAAGCCGCTACCGCCACTAAGTTTATCAGTGTATATATAGAAAACACGCGACTGCGATAGTCATCTTGTGTTTGTCCGTTTAGCCAGCTTTCAACAACGGTGTACATCACAAAAACACCAAAACCACTTAGGAATCTGATAAAAAGCCAAGCCACAGGTGAAATAAACAATACATAAGCAAGCGCACTACAGCCCATTAAGGCGGTACAAAACGTAAAACAGCGGATATGTCCCATGCGTTTAATAAATGTTGATGCAACAAGCGTAGCGACAAAGGCTCCTAAAAAATAAACGGAGGTAAGGATCCCTAAAAATTGGCTTGAAAAACCTTCATCAACACCTCGTAAAATCAATAGGGTGCTGAGCAGACTATTACCAAGCAAGAGTAAGAAAATACTCAAAAAGAGGGCCATTATAGACATGAGGATTGAACGCATAAGACTACCGAATGTAAGTGAAGAAATGGAGGCACAAGAAGTATAACGTAAAAGTGCCAAAATGAAGCATTTCGCTTTTGTATTTACAGGTTTTTTTGTGCTTGTTTACTAAGATACTTTTCAACTGCTAAGCGCAAGGTTTCTCGCTTAATTGGTTTGGTAAGATATTCGTTCATGCCGCTATTTTTCGCCGTGTTGTAATCAGCTCTCATCGCGTTAGCAGATAAACCCAATATGGGCACCTCGGTATAACCTGCTTCTCTTATTTCAATCGTTGCTGCATTTCCGTCTAGCACCGGCATTTGTATATCCATGAGAATTAAGTCGTAGTAGGGCGAGTTTTTCATTTTAGTAACAGCTTGTTGGCCATCTTCGGCAACGTCATAGCTTAAACCGAATGAGTGTAGCATTTCACCTGCTACCATTTGATTTATACTGTTGTCTTCTACTAGCAAAACGTGTCCGCTGTAAAGCGTTGTATTGATAGTCATCGTATCGCCATCAAAGGACGTATCGAGTGAATGGCTAGCGAAAAATGAGTCTTCCCCGTAGAGTTTGTTTGCAAATAGGTAAAATTCGGTTGGCGAGAAAGGATGTGACAAACTTATGCACTTCCACTGGCTTCTTAATATCGCAGCTAACTGCTCGGGCTGGGTATTGGTTATACAGGCGACATTGATACCTCGCTCAATGAGATCTAGGATGTCACTGTGTATACTGCGTGATTGGCGCCCATTTTCTATATCAAGTATCAGTAAATCTTGCGTTCTTATGAGGTCTTTTATTGTTGGCAATTCACTTACATTGTAGATAGTAAATGAAGCCGAAATTCTTGCTAAATAGTCTTCACTCAAAAGTGGCGCTTTGTTATTATTTTTCAAATAAACAATAGAACGTTGAAAGGAGTTTTGAGACGTCAGCAATGAATGAGACTCGGGTTCGTGTTTTAGTGTGAAGCTACACTCAAATTGACTGCCTTGGCCTTCAACCGAAGTGGCACTTACTTTGCCATTCATCAACTTTACAAGCTGAGTTACAATCGACAAACCTAAACCCGAGCCACCAAATTTTCTACTGGTTGAGCTATCTGCTTGTGTAAAGGGCATGAACACGCGCTTCAGTTGACTTTCAGACATACCAATGCCAGTGTCATTTACACCAACTAGCAATACCAAATTATCACCGTCACTCGAAGCAACCTTAAAGGAAATATCAACGCTTCCCTGACGGGTAAATTTAATCGCGTTGCTAACCAGATTAAGTACGACTTGCGAAATTCTAAGAGGGTCACCAATAGCGTTAGTAGGCAAATCGGGTTGCACATACAAGGTCAAATTAAGATTCTTTTCTGCGGCTTTTAATGACGCTACCGCCAGCAAACTATCAAATAAAGAGGCAAAGGAGAAATAGCTATCCTCAATATCTAATTTTCCTGCTTCTATTTTAGAGAAATCGAGGATGTCGTTGATTACATTTAATAATATTTGACTTGAATAAGAAATTTTATCCAGATTTTCCATGATCTGCTTATTCGGTTTTTGGAGTTTTGATAAATCGACCAAGCCAATGATGGCATTCATTGGGGTTCTTATTTCGTGGCTCATATTTGCTAAAAAGACGCTTTTTGAAGCATTCGCTTTTTCTGCTTGTAACTTGGCCTCAGCCAGTCTTTCATTTAACTTTGCTTGACTTAGGTTGAGCTCTTGCGCTCTGCTTAGTAATTCGGTGGTCTGGGTGTTTTTGGCGTTAAATACTTTTGCTGCTTTAGCTAGCTTTCCAATTTCATCACTTCGATGAGCGCCAGGAAATTCCGTGACGACCGCGCCTTTTGATAAGCGCTGGAATAGACTCGTTATCGAAATGACTGGTTTGATAATGCGATTTACGGTGAAAAAGCCAATAACAAAGGTGACGAAAATAACAGTGATTGAATACAAATTCATTTTCGCTTTGGAGTCTTCTATTGTTTCTTTTATTGTCGTGTTAGTTTGTTGTGAGTAACGCGCTGTTTTTTCAGAAAGCTCAGCAGCTAAGTATAAAAACTCGTTAGCCGAACCCGCCATTACTACGTTGACCAAATACAGGTAGCCTTGGGTTGCAAAGGTAAGCTGAGAAAACTGTTTACTGATTGTGTCGAGTGCCTCGCGTGTTTCAGCCTTCAAAACTGATGATAAGCTTCCTGAGTCAAATATTTTCGATGCAGATTGTATCTGGGTTAAAAATCTTCTTTTCAATGATGCATTAGGGGTGAGCAGGTATTGATATGCAATGTTCTCTGCTGTCGATAAATGCAAGGTAAATGTGTTTATGACTTCTTCTGTATTTCTATTGGGTTTGAAATCGATGGTGTTGACGTTTGCAATTAAGGTTTCGATGTTTGCAAGAACACCTATTTTAAAATAGCTATCACGAGCATTGCGGCCTTCGATTACACTAGCGAAATTCTCCTCATAGTCTTGGATATGGGAGGTCATAGCAAAGAGTGTTGTATTTATCGTGTCGTCGTATAATTCAATCGGTAAGTTTGCAGATAAGGTATAAAGCGTTTCGTCGATACGTTTTATAATGCTATTAAATCGACCAATGGACGATGCGCTTCCTGTATCTTTAAAAACTAATACGTGGCGCTGTAAATCTAATACATCGCGTTCAAGTTCACGAACCAACTTCTCTTCGTCAGTCGCTATTTGATATGCTGATAACGAACTCACAAAGGTTTGTTGATTTACACGCGCAAAAAATAACTGAGTTGCGAGTAGCAAAACAAAAAAAGCTAAAAATAACCACATTTGCGATTTTAGTGATAAATTCATATGACGTTTCTTATTTTGTTGCGAGTTAAATTATGCACTTAAAAATTCATACCATTTCTGTAGGCTATATTCATAGGTAGGCATTACCGTATTCCAAACCGCTACGTTTTCAAACCGTTTTTCGTAGCTGCCGCCAGTTCTAATGTTACCTTTGTTGACAGAGACTTTTCCATCAGTGCCTTTCAAAGCTTCTGAGGCGGGTAAGCCTTTATACCAATAGTCATATTCCGCTTGGCTTAAAAATGCTCTAGAACGTTCAGGATTAGAAATATAGTATCCTTGTTTAGCGATAAACGCACCGGGCCAACCCGATAACCACCAATTCATATACTCGTAAGCCACATCTTTCGCACGGCCATGTGTTTGTGAAGATAGACACATTACACCATGCCAGCCTCTATAACCTTCTTTCGGTGCGGCAAAGGTGACAGGGACATTCATACCGTTGAGGGCCGATACCGCTGGTGAGAACATGCTTTCAATTACGACTCGTTTAGATTTCATAAAGCGCACGGATTCGGGAACCGAGGTCCAAAACCCGCTAAAATGGCCATCTTGTTTGTAATCAATCAATATTGAAAATAAGGCATCAAGTTCTTTTGTTGTCATGGCTCCGATATCATTGAAATTAACTAATCCACGCGCCTGAGCCGACAAGGCTAGGTCAAACAAGCCAATAGTGGGAGCATTTACAATGGCGACTTTTCCTTTATGGGCTGGGTCTAATAACCAGCCCCAGCTTTCAGTTTCGTATGCAAGGCCTTTTGGGATTACAGAGGTGTTATAACCAAAAGAATCGACGTTGTGAACATAGGGCAAAAAGCTCATTTTGTCTGATTCTTTATTGCTTAAGGTAGCGTCGTCTTGAATATTTAACAGTTTATAAGGTGCATCTCCCGCGCCAATTTTCGCGCGCGGCGTCACTTTTCCGGTTTTGCTAAGAGAGTTTATCTCGTTGTATCGCGTTATTTTGTTTTTGTCTATGCCTTGTATTGCATTTGCGCGCCAAAGCACATTAATGCTATTTGACCATTGTTCGTATAAGTCAAAGCTACTTGGGTTCATTGAAGCTTTTTGTAATACTGCGGCACTACCTTTTGCTTCAAATACTAAATTGATACCTAAATCTTCCATGGCACGTTGGCGTATCTCTTCTTGCAAGGTGACGTGAGTACCAAGTATTCGGAGTGTGGGCGTAGGCTTACCGATACTGAATTTTGAGAGGGGCAAGCTTGCCGCGATAGCGCCAACTTTTGCCACTTGTCGTAAGGTTTTACGACGTGCTGGATTGTCTGGCTGCTCTGATCTTTCTTTTAACATTAGGTTTATTGCCCTGTATTTATTAGCTTTTAAGACTTATTTATTGTGTGGCGCCAGTCAATTGAACTTACGCCTAGGCCTAGTCATTCTTAAACTTTCACATAAGCATGGCCAAGATATTTCTACTAACACAACTTTTAAAGCACAAATAATGCCAAATCTAACTGCTTTGCTTCTAAGCTTTGTCGCAATTTTCTTTCGCGGGTATTATTTATGAACGCGCAAAAGCACTAAAGTGTTTTTAATAAAGTAGCCGGTACACCAGCAACAACTGTATTGGCAGCTACATCTTTGTTTACCACCGCGCCTGCCGCGATGACGGCATTGTCGCCGATTGTTACGCCATCAAGAATTTTCACTCCCATGCCAATCCATACGTTGTCTCCCACCGTGATAGGGCGCGCTGTTTCAATGCCTTTATTGCGAGTAATGGGGTCTAAGGGGTGTGTGGCTGTTGATAACAAGACCCCAGGTGCGATCATTACGTTATCACCAAAAGTTACCGGCGCGGCATCTAAAATGATCAAGCCGTGGTTGGCGTAAAAGTGCTTACCGATGCTAATGTTATAACCATAGTCACAATAAAAATTGGGCTCGACCCACGCACTATGAGAGCTATTAAACAATCCTTTTAGAATCTGTCTGCCTTCTTTGCGCTGGCTAATGGCTACTTGATTGAACTTTTCACATCGTTGTTTTGCATACTCACGGTCTTTAAAAAGCTGTTTATCACTAGGGTAATACTCAAGACCACTCAACATTTTTTGCTTTTCGCTAAGTTCATTCATCATTAGCTTAACGGAATTTTAATGCTATCGGCCACTATCTCATAAACAACGCCCGGACGAATATCGGCTGAATCGCTTTTTAAATCAGCCGCAAAATGTTCTGCCTGTTCTTTGCTTACTTGTTTCTGAACAAGTTCTCCGGTCATCAAAACGGTTTTCCCGCTGCTGTCGGTAGGGATGAAAAAGCCGTAGTCTTTAAAGGAGACTCTTATAACATCGTCGTCTTGCTGAGCAATAAAAAAGCAGCCTTTCTTTTGGCAAACTTTGGCAATTCTTGTTTCAATTTGAAATATCTCACCAAGGTGAGCGGTGGGGTGAATGCTTAGTTCACGCAAGGTCACTTTTTCTAAATCTGTATTTAATGGAGCACCAAAGGTTTCAGAGGTTTCATCTTTTGCAATGGGTGTTGACAATCGAATAGTATCATTTGCAATGGCGGTCAATGAAAGGGCTAAAAAACACATGCTAATTAGCAGTAGAAATATATTTTTCATATAAGGATTCCCAGTGGGTTTGTTGAGACGTATTTATTGTGGAACAATTACCTATAGCTTACCACTAAACAATGAAGTCTCAATGCTAAGGCAATGCTAAAGCCTAAAGTTTATGTTGCATCTAGCCTGCTTTACCTTTGCGTAACTGCTCTTGGGAATATCAGTAATACAAGCGCAGCTGCTTGACTAAGATTTAGCTCTCTTCAACCATGCAATCGTGCCAAAGCTGATGGTCTACATCGCTTGGTGCAGCGCTATTATTAGGATTAACAAAATCTAAACGAATCTTATTCATCGTCCCGTTTTGGGCCATATTGTCAATGTGAGTTTGTAAACTTTCCACAATCGTGTTTGGGACATTGATATTTAAGGCCAAAAAGTTACCTGACAATAACGAGCTTGGAATAACAGCCAATGGCGTGAGATCGCTGGGCTTTAATCCAATCGCTGTCGTTTGGTCGAAAATAGTGTTGGCAGAACCAACAATCATATCAATTCGCCCATACTGCAGAGGCTTCATTTGACCGTATTTACCTATGTACAAGTGAAGATTTTCTTCTACTGTAAATCCAAGCTTTTCTAGCACTTCTAAATAAGCGGCGTCTCTTGCCCCTCCCATTTTATAGGCTTTTGCATCTTCAATTGTGGTGACTTTGATATCGGTGCGTGAGCTAAGTCTGTATATACAATTATTACCCGAAACAAGCGGTCCGACCCATTTAAACTGATTAAGGCGTTCTGGCGTTTTTGCTGTAGAGATTAGGCCTGCAAATTCGTCATTTTGAACCAATCGCATCGCTCGATTCCACGGATACAGTGAAAATTGGCAATCAAGATTGGCCATGCTGCAAGCTTGGTTTACCACTTCAACGTTGATACCTGTTATTTTGCTATCTTCGATGTAGTTATACGGGGGGAAGTGTTCAGTATATACCTTGAATGATTGTTCAGCCTTGATACCAAGATGGACAGCCAAGAACAAACATATACTTAAACAAAATTGAGTAAACATTGGGCGCGCCTCTAACTAACATTTGCGGCGTGAAATCACGTCGCAAGCTGATCATTCAATCGCTTGTGCAATTGAATATAAGATGTTTGTAGTGCATTTGCTTCTAGAATAAGCCATTGACACTACAAGCTAGCTAACTTTGGCCAGGGATGCAAGACTCAAAGAACAAAACACTTTTAATTAGCTATCATTTAATATACTAGGAATGTTTTTTATTTGCTGGTTTACTATTGCACATACTGCAGGCACACTTTGATAACATTTTCATAATGACAATAATAAAGGAAGGTAAAGTGAAGTATATCGTGTTGGCATTGATTTATTTGTATGTGTTATTTATGGCATGGTCTGCCTTTGGTTGGATGGGGATTGCCTATGTCGTATTGGTTCCTGTTCCTTTCATTTTATTTAGTTATTTTGTACGAAAACGCAGGAAAATGGGCAATGCTGCACACAATACTCAGTTGAGTCTGTGGTCATCGCCCATTCCTTATTTTTCTATCTTTTTTGTATTTATTATTGTCTTCGCTACTATTGGCTAGGGCTTTGAACAATTGCCATTCCACGTCCGTTGCTTTCTGAAGCCGCTTCAAGTTTTCCTTGGCGGCTCACTATGACATGTAAATCACCAAAGCGACTTTTACGAATTGTATAGCCCATTTTTTCGAGTTCACTAAGCGTGCTGGCAGGCATGCCCTCATGGTAACGAATTTCATCTTTAGGTAACAACTGGTGATGGAATCGAGGAACATCTGCGATATCCTGCACGGGTAAGTTAAATTCGATCGCGCTTAAAATACTCAAATATACTGACGATAATATTGTGGTGCCACCAGGAGAACCTGTAACCATTTTGATATTGCCGTTTTCGAGTACGATGGTAGGTGTCATGCTGCTTAGCATACGTTTATATGGTTGGATTTCATTGGCAACGCCGCCTACTGCGCCAAAGAAATTAGGTACACCTGCTTTAACGCTAAAATCGTCCATCTCATCATTTAATAAAAAGCCTGCGCCCTCTACTACCATGCCACTGCCAAAGCCTAAATTGATGGTAGTGGTGTTTGAAACTGCATTACCAAGTTTATCAACAATCGAGAAATGCGTGGTTTGCTCACTTTCGGGTAAGCCGGGTTTAATTTCGTCAGTGTTTGAAATACTATCAAGTTCAATTGTACTTGCACGCATTGCGATATAACTTGGATCTAATAGCTCGGTTTTAGGTACTTCAAAGAAATCAGGATCACCTAGGTATTCGGCTCTGTCGGCAAAGACTCTTTTTCCCGCTTCGGCCAAGATGTGCAAGTAAAGGGCGCTATTGTGCTTGATGCTTTGCCCGGGGACACGCGCCTTTACCAAATCGTACATTTGAAGCCATTGCGCAACGGCTATCCCTCCCGAACTTGGCGGGGCAGCACTGATGACTTCATACGAACGCCATTTACTAATAATTGGGTCCCGAAATTTTGCTTGGTATTGCGCCAAATCATGAGGAGAAATTAATCCTCCGTGTTTTTGCATAAAAGAATCGATTAGCTGGCTTGTTTTACCTTTGTAAAAACCATCTGCTCCTAGGGTTTGAATACGCTCTAAGGTTGATGCTAATTCGCTTTGAACGAAAATTTCTCCTGCTTTTGCCGTCGCAAAGTAATCTGCAAAGTTTACATCAATTGAGCGACTTTCTAAGCGCTGGATATAACGCTCAATACTATTGGCTAGCTTTTCAGGGACGACAAAGCCGTCTTTTGCTAACTTTACTGCCGGCGCAAGTAAGCGTTCCCATGGTAACGAACCGTACTTTTGATGAGCTTCCCACATGCCTGAAACCGAACCAGGTACGCCTGAGGCTAAGGCGCCAAAAAGTGATTCTAAACGTTTAACGTTCCCTTGTTCATCTAAATACATGTCGCGGTGGGCTTTAGCTGGCGCGCTCTCACGGTAATCGATAAAGTCATTGCTTTGGTCAAAATGAATAACCATAAAGCCACCACCACCAATATTACCTGCTTCTGGAAAGGTAACTGCTAAGCTAAATTGCGCTGCAACCGCTGCATCAACTGCGTTGCCGCCATCGTTCAACACATCCATAGCAACCTTTGCTGCAAAGGCATCAGGCATCGCAACAGCCTGCTGTTGCACTTGAGGTGTTGTTTGTGAAGTGTGAGTATATGTCTGATTACCGCATGCATTAAGGGTAAAAACGATGCACACGAGCATAAATGGCGAAATAGAAGGAGTTTTATTATTCATTTTTTTTAATAATAGTGAATAGGTGAATGGCTGTACTTTACACAAATAGCTTGCATGATTCGAGTGCAATAATAAAAAATTGATCTCTAAAAAGTACAAACGCTTTCGATATTTTTGCTTGTTAAGCTATACTTAAACACACACCTTTGCTACCTATTTACTGTTTATGGACCACTTTTTATGGACCACTTTGCCGCTTGCCCTTGTGGCAATGATCTTGTTTTTTCTAAATGCTGTTTACCCTATCTTAGCGGTGAGGCACCTGCACCTTCTCCTGAAAAACTAATGCGTTCAAGATATAGCGCTTACGCTTGTGGCAACTATGCTTATATTGCAAACACCTATGCTAGTAGTCACATCGGGCATAACGGGGCTCATCACCAAAACAAGCAAATAAGTGAAAACGAAATAGCGCAATCGAGCGAGGGGACTAAATGGTGCAAGCTAGATGTGCTGAATGCCTATGAGCAAAAACAAAAAGGAGAAGTTGAGTTTATTGCTTATTACCAGCGCGAGGGTAAGTTTTACGCGATGCATGAACTAAGTCGTTTTATACGCTTCGATTCGAAATGGTTTTATGTTGACGGCGACGCTATGAATAAGTCTGGCCAAGTGAAACTTGGGCGCAATGACGAATGTTTATGTGGTAGTGGTAAAAAATTTAAGCGTTGTTGCTGCGTTTAAATACTGTAAAATAAAGCGCGAGCAGTCTTGGCTATAAGTTGAACGCTAGTTTACTTGTAATGAGTATGGTCACAAACAATATAAATTAATGATAAAAGAGAGTTAAAAGGAAATTTCACAATGAAAAAAATATTACTCATGATTGCGGTACTTGGCTTTGCATCAAACGCCATCGCAGAAGAAAGCTGGTGGGATAGTGTGCTCAATGCTGTAGGTTTAGGGGAAGAAAGTTCTGAACAGGCGCAAGAAGGACCTAATTTAGATGGTTTGCTTGAAAGTGTGACTAGCAATTTGGGCGTGACAAGTGAGCAAGCAAAAGGAGGTATTGCGGCCTTAGTTAATTACGCAAAGCAAAATATTTCAGAGGAACAATTTGCCATGCTGGCTGAAAAGGTGCCGGGTTTAGATTCTATAATGGAATATGTTCCGGTAGTGAAAGAAGCCGCTAGCGGTGGCTTAAGCGGCTTAATGGATAAAGCGGCTAGTTACAACGAAAGCCTTGGTCAGTTGAATAATTTAAATAAGCAATTTGAATCACTTGGTTTGGATACTGCAATGATTAAAGGCTATGCAGATCAAGCTAAGGCGTATTTAGATACTCCGCAAGGACAAGAAGCTAAAAAATTACTAACTGATGGTTTCATGAAAATCTAGTAATTTACTTGAAATCATGAAAAGGCGGCGGTTGCCGCCTTTTTTGTGGGTATTGCCTGATTCATTTAAGAGCTTGTTTAAATTTGAACGACAATAGGGTTTTAAATTAACCCGTTAATTCAGATAAAATACTGCTCATAAGCGCAATACGGCGCGTGAAACTTGCATGGAAAACCTGGGTGATGCTGACTTGGTGGGTAGTTACGTTGCTAGGTAACGCTTCTATCCTCCAAAATCTAGCCTTGATGGTTCGAAGTTATATGCATTCTCCGACGATGTACCTAACTTTTCTTCACCTGCAAGTTTGCTTTTTACGAGCTATGAAGTCGCCATTCTTGAAGAGGGAGAGTATGAAGTGCAAGATGAGATCGTCTAAACTATCCATTAATACTTGTTTTGTTGTAGACTCACCAAAGGTCATTAATAACAATCTATTAAAAATGCACAATCAACTCAGTTCAAACTTTTTCTTCAAGCCTAGACAACGCGAACAGCGAAGCAGTGCAAACCACATAGCGCAATTTATATTACTTCTTAGCTTGTTACTTTTTGTGCAAATGGCGAGTAGCCATAGTGATTTGACGCTTCAATACGATGAAGTTCCCGCAAATGTGCCCTACAGTGCAGTATCAAAATTAGCGGTAACGAAACATGCAAAGACCATTTCTTATGGCGCATCACCTGAACAAAGTATTTATTATTGGCCCGCTGTTGGTCAGAAAAAGAAGCAAACACTTATGTTTATTCACGGTGGTTGCTGGCTCGAACAATATACAGTTGCGCATTCTTTTGCGATGACATCGGCACTTGCGCAACATGGTTTTGAGGTTTACTCGGTTGAATACCGGCGCAGCGGAAATGGCGGAGAATGGCCGCTTGCGCTAAAAGATGTTGAACTAGCACTTTCAAAAATTTATCAACACATTGCTAAACCTAATACACCCTATACCGATGCGTTTAGTATTATAGGCCACAGTGCCGGTGGTCATTTAGCGACGTTAGCGGGTATAAGAGCTGAAAACTCGATGTTTTCCAATCTACATGTGTTTGGGCTTGCGCCTATTATTGACTTGGTCAGTTATTCAAAGGGGGCGAACAGTTGCCAAAGCGTTACTAAAAACTTTATGGGAGGAACAGCGCAAGAACGGCCAAAGGCTTATCAAGATGCAAACCCTTTGGAGTATGCTTTTACCACCAACATCATTCGTAAAAATAAAGCCGGTCTTGGTAGCGTGACGATGCTAATAGGTACTAACGATAACATTGTCCCGCAAAGTATGGCGAAGCATCCTAACGCGCGCTTCAGTTTATCAGAAAACGCAGGGCATTTTGATTGGATCCATCCTGGCTCTCCTGCGTTTAAAGAACTACTTATGATGCTTGATGAACTTTAATTCACTTTTATTTGATGGACTTGAAGCAAGTCAAAATAGCAATGTCGAAGTGGCCCTCGGTCATAAACAAAAACATAAACAAAAACAATAATAAAAGAGTAAACATGCATGTCTGATGACAATAGTTCGGCGAATCAATTGCTTATACAAGCTCAAGCACTTGATAAACACGATATTCTAGCGCCATATTTAGATGAGTTCCTCCTGCCAGAAGGGCTTATTTATCTTGATGGAAATTCACTTGGCCCGTTGACGAAAAAGGCAAAAGAAAGAGCGGTAGAAGTGGTTCAGCAGCAATGGGGAAATAGCCTAATTGCAAGTTGGAATAGCCATGACTGGATTGGCTTAGGGCAGAGCGTTGGGAATAAAATCGCACCTTTGATTGGAGCAAGTGAAGACACTGTCATTTGTTGCGATTCAATTTCGGTCAATCTTTTTAAGTTGCTAAGCGCGGGGCTTTTGCTTGCGCGAAATGATACCGCAAATAAACGGACTATTATTTTGTCGCAACAAGATAACTTTCCAACCGACCTTTATATGGCTCAAGGGCTTGAGCTACTGCTTAATAGCGCGCAGCAAACGCAATGCGAACTGATGACGGTAGATAGCGAGCATATAGAGCATAGCCTCGAAAGCCATGGCCATCAAATTGCAGTTTTGATGCTGACTCACGTAAACTTTCGCAATGGCGATATTCACGACATGCAGCGTATAACTGAATTGGCTCATTCAAAGGGCGTATTAGTGTTATGGGACCTCGCGCACAGTGCCGGCGTTTTGCCTTTGGCGCTTGAGGCATGCAAAGTTGATTTTGCGCTTGGCTGTACCTACAAGTATCTAAATGGCGGGCCGGGATCGCCAGGATTTGCTTATGTGAGAAAAGATTTATTGCCCAAATTACAACAACCATTAAGTGGCTGGATGGGTCACAAAAAACCTTTTGACTTCGCTCATGACTACCAAAAGGCGCCAGGAATTGAACAATTGCTTTGTGGTACACCGAGTATTATCTCTATGAGCGTATTGGATGGGGCGCTTGATATATTTGCACAACTCAATATGGATGATGTACGTGCCAAATCAATTGCGCTGAATGACTTCTTTCAATCTTGCGTTGAGGCAACCGCCGCCGACCTAAGCGGTGAGGACAGGCTAATCTTGGCGTGTAAGCCTGTTGCAAAGCAGCGTGGAAGCCAAATTTCTTATCGTCACTCGCAGGCTTACGCCATTTGCCAAGCATTGATTGCCGAGGCCGTTGTTGCAGACTTTAGAGCACCTGATATTTTACGAATTGGTTTTTCTCCTTTGTTTTTAAGTTATAGCGATGTTCTAAACGCAGCAATACGTTTATGCGACATTATGCGCTCCAAGCGCTATCAACACGCGAAGTTTCATGTCAAAAATGCAGTTACTTAAGTATTGTAGTAAAGGTGTGTGTAATGATTCAGCAAAAGACATTTGACCGTATCTTTAAAACGGTCAATAGTATTCCCAAAGGAAAAGTCTCAAGCTATGGACAAATCGCCGATTTTGCGGGTTTGCCGGCGCGTGCGCGTTTGGTGGGTAAATGTCTAGGGCAGGTGCCAAAGGATAAAGAGGTGAATTGGCATCGAGTGTTGCGCAGTAACGGCCAGATAGCGTTTGCAAAAGGAAGTGAGCATGCGCAGCTGCAGACGGGCCTTTTGCAAGAAGAAGGGGTCGCTGTTTTTAACAATAGAGTAAAAATGAAAAGCTATAATTGGCAACCCGATTTAGCCACTATCTTACAAGAATTTGAATATTAAATGTAAGCATATCAACAAAGGTGAAACTACGTGTTATTTAGTGTAGATTTAACGCTATGTTAGATGTTAGATGTTAGATGTTAGGTGTCAATTAGAGAAATAAATCCAACGTTGATGAAATTTTTTTGCCTTATTGTCGGTTTAATACAGTAACTCGGAATATATTACGACCAACAAGAAATATGAATCACTTTAAAAAGGAAAGATCATGAAAACAAATATTGCTGCCGCTGCTGCTATTGCTACCGTTATGTCTTTAGGCGTAACAAACGCTGTAGAAGCTGCCTCTAAAAAGAAAGAAAAGTGCTACGGCGTGGCTCTTGCGGGTCAAAACGACTGTGGAAATTTAGCCGGTACACACAGCTGTGCAGGTCAGTCTACTGTTGACAACGATATTGGTGAATGGCGCTTAGTGCCTGCCGGTACTTGTAAAGAGCTTGGTGGTTACGACCGTAAAGAAGCAAAAAAATTATTCAAAGACATGCAAGCTAAGAAAAACAGTGGCAGTTAGTAACTCCGCTTTACGACTTACCTTAAGGAATTAGCTTGAAAGCATTTTCGGCTATCTCGCAACCCAAGGCACTTATAGGCGTTGGGTTGCGCCATCCTCATTACAACCAAGCACTTTCAGACCTTCCTATTAATCAAAGTATCGACTTTGTTGAACTTCATGCTGAGAATTTCTTTGCCGATGGTGGGATTTCAATAGACTTGCTACATGACATTGCAGACAAGTATAAAGTCAGTATTCATGGGACGTCTTTAGGTTTAGGCTCAAACCTCGCGCTACCAAATGATGTATTAGATAAGTTTGCCCAAGTCGTTGAAATAAGCCAGGCACAATGGGTGTCGGAGCATCTATGCTTTAATCGGGCGATGATAAATGGTCAACTTATGCATTCAGGTGATTTATTGCCACTGGCCTATAACGAGCAGTCACTGGCTATATTGGAAAACAATATTGCACAGGTCCAAGACAGGCTCAATCGCCCCATTTTAATTGAAAATTTATCAGCCTATATCAGTGCCGCGGCGCTAGACTCATCTCAATTAGATAATATGGGCGAATTTGAGTTTTTAACGGCGCTATGCAAAAGGGCAGGTTGCGGGCTCTTACTGGATATCAATAACCTGATTGTAAATGCGCTGAATCAAAAGCAAGACGACCTTGTTAATCATGTATATTCGCAAATTAATCAGATACCGCCTAACTTAATTGGTGAAATCCACTTAGCCGGTTTTAGTCAAAATCAGGTCAACGGCTTTATCGTAGATGACCATGCCAATGCTGTATCAGACCAATGCTGGGATCTGTATCATAAAACGCAAACCCTATTTGGCAATGTACCCACGCTAGTGGAGTGGGACAATGATTTGCCAACATGGGACGTCCTAGTTGGTGAAGCGCAAAAAGCGAGGCCCTAGCATGTTATACCAAGCTCGACTGATTCAAGCGATGTTTGAAAAAGCTTCGCCAGCCTCGCCCTCTAAAAATACTGAAATACCGCAAAAAGATGCCATTAGTGTTTATCAGAATAACTATATAGAAAGTGCTATTCGCGCATTATCAATTACTTACCCAAGCGTTAGGAAAACCTTAGAGGAGAGCGATTTTAGAGCGTTAGCCAAAGCTTATATAAAAAAGCATCCCAAACATTGCTTTGATTGGGCAGACTATGGGGATAATTTTAGTGCCTTCATGTTTGATGTTGAGCAACTTGCAGAGCTGCCTTTTTTGCCCGAGCTAGCAGAGCTTGACTGGCGTTTAATGCACATTGAACGAGCAAAGAATCAGACTTTCGATGCTGCTTCATTTGGCTTACTACAAAGCCATGAGATGGATTCTCTTTGTTTTGTTGCGGCGCCGGGTTTACAGCTCATGCAGGCTATTTTTCCTTTGGCAGAGTTATATCAGTTAGCGCACTACGATACTGATAAATTCACCACGCAAGAAGACCACGAGCAAAGCCTTGTTGAAAAGCAATCAACGCTACATAAAATCAATAATTTACTGCAGGATGCAATAAAATCCCCAGTGTATAGGTCTATTGTATTGTGGAGAGGCGAGTACAAAGGCTTGTTTGAGTGTTGTGATAGTGCATCATTGAAAGCGTTTGAAAGTGTCTTGCACAACAAGTCAGTTGCAGAAGTCCTGAGTCATTTTGGCGAGGACCAAAACGCCATGACTACCTGGCTACAAACACACATACAAAGCCGCAAAATATATGCGCTTGCACAAATAAATGGATCTGCTCAATGAAAATGATAATAACACTATATAACGCAATATTTGGCAAAGCTGATTATTTAGCGACACCTGCACTTTTAGGCGCACGTTTATATGTAGCTTGGATCTTTTTTAGGTCGGGCTTAACAAAATTGAACGATTGGGAAGGCACCTTGGAGCTGTTTGAATATGAATATGCGGTACCTATTTTAGACTCAGTTAGCGCCGCCTATTTAGCGACGTTTGGTGAACTTGTTTTACCGGTGCTACTTACTATAGGTTTGTTCTCTCGCAAAGCTGCCTTAGGCTTGTTTATTGTCAATTATGTTGCCGTAATAAGCTTAGAAGATATTCCTGCCGCCGCCTATAACATGCATCTTGTGTGGGGCTTATTGTTACTTGCTGTGTTTATTTGGGGCGGCGGGAAGTTAGCAGCCGATAAGATTTTCAAAATAAAATAAGGCCTTTAATTAACTTACAAAAACGCTACACTAAGCTTATGATTTTTAAAAAGTAAATGTAGCCTTTATGAGCTTGTTGTCTTCTGTTGCCATTTTCCTTGGTGCTACCTTAATAGCTGTTCCCCTGTTCAAGCGTTTGAAATTAGGCGCAATATTAGGGTATTTAGTGGCTGGGGTACTAATTGGCCCGTCTGTTTTTAATTTTATTACCGACCCTTTTACTATTTTACACTTCGCCGAATTGGGTGTGGTGTTGCTATTGTTTGTTATAGGCCTTGAGCTTGAACCGTCAACCCTGTGGCGCATGCGCAATCAAATTGTTGTCAGTGGGGGCAGTCAACTAGCACTTAGCGCCTTGGCCATTGCAGCGATTAGCTACTATGGATTAGGCCTAAACCTAGTCGCTAGCATTACAATTGGCCTAGCACTGGCACTTTCTTCAACGGCCTTTGCCATTCAACTTATGAACGAACAACGCATTCTTAATACACCTCCTGGCCAGCAAGGCTTTTCTATCTTGTTGATGCAAGATGTAGCGGTAATCCCTATTTTATTAGTTGTCGCCTCGTTTTCATCAGAGCAGGGCGAAGGTGGTGTAGCTTGGTATATTAGTTTAGCTGCGGTCGCTGCAGTGCTGCTGATAGGGCGCTTTCTGGTCAATCCATTGCTAAGGATAATTGCCAGATACGGGAGCCGTGAAGTCATGACTGCTGCGGCTTTGTTTTTGGTGCTAGTTACGGCTCTTGCTATGTCAAGTGCTGGCTTATCTATGGGTATGGGCGCCTTCATTGCGGGTATCTTATTAGCCGACAGTAGCTTTAAGCATCAACTAGAAACGGAAATCGAACCTTTTAAAGGACTATTGTTGGGGCTCTTTTTTATCGCTATTGGTATGAATTTGGACTTAGCCTTATTGTTCTCAGAACCCGTATTTATTGTTTCTATGAGTATCGCCTTAGTTGCGTTGAAAGGCCTGATCATCGCGCTCATATTAGTTGCTAACAAGCAATCAAGGCGCGACTCTATCCGCATAGGTGTGATGTTATCGCAAGGCGGTGAGTTTGCCTTTGTCGTTATGACGCTGGCGGTGAGTTCGGCGGTATTGGCTGATGATATAGCAGCAAGAGTGAATCTGATTGTTGGGCTTTCAATGGCACTGACTTCGCCCTTAGTTATTTTTTACGCTAAGTTTTTTAATACTAAAAATTGTCCGCCTGTTTACGAGTCACAAAGCGTATCTCACGAACCTCAGGTGATTATTGCTGGCTTTGGTCGTTTTGGCCAAATAACGGCAAGAGTGCTATCGGCGAACAACATTGCTTTTACTGCATTAGACAAAGACGCCGAACATATTGAATTTGTACGGAAGTTTGGTAATCGCGTGTTCTTTGGTGATGCAACGCGTTTGGATTTATTGAAAATGTCTGGGATTGAAAATGCTCGGGTATTACTCATTGCGATAGACTCCACCGAGCAGGTCAATGCACTTGTCCACTTAGTGAAAATCGAATTCCCACATATAAAAATTGTCGCTAGGGCCAGAAACCGAATGCACGCGGCAGAGCTCGCTAAAGCTGGTATTGAACATTATGTTCGTGAAGTT
Organism: Glaciecola sp. G7-5; assembly: GCF_055808975.1. Taxonomy (NCBI): domain Bacteria; kingdom Pseudomonadati; phylum Pseudomonadota; class Gammaproteobacteria; order Alteromonadales; family Alteromonadaceae; genus Glaciecola; species Glaciecola sp. G7-5. The sequence continues at coordinate 4,468,035 of NZ_CM147892.1, read as the reverse complement.
TTTGATGGTGGTTTAAATGCGTGTAGCAAAGTATTAGAACAATATGGTTACTCTCAAGGTCAAGCGGAACACATGACCGATGTGTTCGCTAAACATGATGACAAAATGTTAAACGAGTTCATCCAAAAAGACATGGCTTTTGAAAACATGGTCAGCGTCGTCACAAAAGGCCGCGAAGAACTAGAGCAAATTTTTATTGATGACAAAAATATAGACTAGTTTTCGTCTTCTTCAATGACTTTTGTGAACGCCATGTCGCGGTATTCGTGGTTAATGATTGTATCGACACTAAATGGATGTAGTTCTGCACCTATAATTTCGCGTTTTACGTTTAACTTAAAGTGCATAAATGCATCGCTGGCAGCGTTTTTGTTATCCCATTCTATTTTGTAAGTCGCATCTTGGAAGGGAATAAGCGTGCCTTTTAATGTTTGCATCCTGCTTGAGCTGATTCGAATAATGGGCTTACCATTTTTAGTTGTTTTCCCGCTATCTTCTACGATGAAACTGCCAAACCATTTATCTTTATATTCACCAATAACTTGCTCATCTTTTATGCTCATCGGCGCACTAGCAACGGGCGGTTCAAAGCGCTCCAAGTATTGTTGCTCCCGCTCATCCAAATATTCAACATAATTTGCAATCCAGTCTTGCTGTTTGCTGTTGATATAGCCTGCTTTTTCCATATAAGACTTTACGATGGTTTGCATGACTGAGCCTCGGGCAGCAGAGTTAGATCCATTATTTAGAATGACTACGCCCAATTCTAGCTTTGGCACTAATAAGACGTAGGCTTGGTAGCCTGATAAGGTGCCGGTATGAGAAATCACTTCAAGTTCGCCCACATTAGCTAATCGCCAGCCCAGGCCATAACTTTTAAACAAAGTATTGTCCCATTGCTTGTCGAGTTTAGACACCGACAAGATGGTTTGCGGATAAAACATTTCGTCAAGCTGTGTTTCAGAAAAGGGTAGGTCATTTTTAGAAAGTAAGGCACTTAGCCATTTAAGCATATCTTCAACATTACAAACCATACCACCTGCTGCCGCCGACATCTGGCCCTTTGCGCTTATGCTATTGCGTGCAACAGGATAGATCCCTCGCTCATCATTGTAGCCATAGGCCATAGCAACATTGGCTAAATTTAATTTGGGGATGTCACCAACAAAACAATTCATGCCTAGGGGTTTGAAAATACGTTGTTCTACAAAGTTTTCAAAACTCATGCCACTGACTTTAGCGACCAATTCACCTGCGCTAATATACATGACGTTTGAATAGGCATAGCGTGCTCGGAAACTATATTCTGGGGTCAAATAGCGCAAATTTTGAATCACTTCTTGACGGCTAAAGCCTGAGGGTTCAGGCCAAATCATGCTATCGCCCGCGCCACTTAATAGGCCACTGCGATGCGTCAATAAATCAACAATGGTGAATTCACGGGTTACATAGGGGTCGTACAATTGAAACTCGGGTAAATAGTTTATTACCTTGTCGTCCCAACTGATTTTCTCTTCATCGACGAGTATGGCAAGGGCGGCGCTCGTAAAGGCTTTACTTGTGGATGCTAAACGAAAATAAGTCTGTGCATTCACTTCCAGCCCACTTTCGATATTCGCCTCGCCGTATCCTTTAGATAACACAATGTTATTTTTATGAATAATGCCAACTGCCATGCCCGGTGTGTGAAAGGTCTCAAGCGCTTTATCAATTGTTTTCTCTAAAGATTTGATGTTGAGTTTATCACCTGCGTAGGCGAAGGGATTAGCAAGCATCATCAGTAAAAATAGGTATGGTGAACGCTTGAAAATGGGCAGGTTAGATGCACATATTGCACTGAGATTTGAATACCTAAGCTTATTCATCATTGGGCTATAGACTCTCTAATTGTTTTCTTAGCTGTATGTATGCTTATAGTTTGCTAAGAATCACAGCAGAATACAAGTTAAAGTCTATTTTGCAGCTAAGCAGACTAACTTTGCCGGCAATTAAAAGTGCGTGATGCTTATTGCTTTATCTACAATCAAGTGAGTTATTTACAATGACTTGCGTCTTCTTGCATACATTACGAGTAGTCCAGCACCTAAGTACATCATGAGCCCATAGCCGCCTGCAATAATTGCATACGCCGGTTGCTGCATAAAGCTAACCGCAATTAAGATAGCTAAGGTGGCATTTTGGGTGCCAATTTCAATGCCTAAGGTAATGCCATCGCGGTCGCTGAGTAAAAACAGTTTTGCTAGTAGTACGCCCATCAAGGTCGCTAAAATATTTAAACTTATTGTTAGCATATACATATCGCCGAAGTGTTCTGCTAGCATTTCGAGTTCATCAAAGCTAATTTTTACGATCAGCAATAACATAAACACGATGGATAGTTTGCGAAATATTGGCTCTGCTTTTAACGCAAAGTTGAGTTGATAGTAGCGCGTGACCATGCCCAAAGCGACAGGGATTAATGTGATGACCATCAGCCCAATAGACGTGCTAAGTAGCGAGAACGCAATAGGCTCACCTGTTGAGAAATAGTCGATAGAAAAGGCAATTAAAAAAGGCGTCGTAACCACGCAGACTATAGTGGTGATGGCAGTCAAAGAGATAGAAAGTGCTAGGTTTGCTCTGGCTAAATGAGATAAAAGATTGGATGTGGTGCCACCTGGACAGGCGGCGATGATCATCATGCCTATGGCAAACTCTTCGGGCGCGTTTAGCAAAACAGCAATAGCAAACGCTAATACGGGTAACAGTAGCATTTGACCAAAAAGCCCGACAAATATGGGCTTTGGCATTTTTGAAAGACGAACGAAGTCGCTTTTTTGTAGGCTCAAGCCCATTCCAAACATAATACAGGCGAGTACTAAAGGCAGCAAAATTGCCGTAATCACCGTGGATTGCATGTCTAGCTCATTTTCGCCAGAAGAGACAAAGGTGCAATGCGCATAATAAGTTGCACTATAGCCCATGGCCAAGAGGGAACGTAAGCATTAGCGCCTTCTTTTTCTATTGCTTTTACAATAGCCTTACATCCGGTTTCTGTGTCTACCATAAAGGGCACGTTTTTTACTTTCTCATTAATTTCACTTTTTATAAAACCAGGATGGATCGTAGTTACCTTGATGGGCGTTTTCGCTAAATCAATGCGAAGGCCTTCACTTAGGGAACTTATTGCGGCTTTTGTTGCAGCATAGACATTTAAGGCGCGTCTGAAACCACGAACAGCACTAATAGAAGATATTGTCACTAAATGCCCGCTGTTTTGTGCTCTAAAAATGCTAACAGCCGCTTCGCACTGCGCTAAGGCCGAGACAAAGTTAGTCACCGCGGTTTCTTTATTCGCTTCAAAATAGCCGGTACCAATCGACGCGCCTTTACCCATGCCTGCGTTTACGATAACGCGATCGAGTTGTCCTAGTTCTTGCTTGAATTCATTGAATACTTGAAAGACAGCATCGTGTTGGTTTACGTCTAATGACTTGATAATAATCGTGATATTTGGGTTTATGCTGTGTAATTCTTGTTTGAGCGATTCTAAGCGCTCTATACGTCTTGCACATAGGGCTAGGTTTCTTCCTTTACGTGCAAATTGGACCGCCATTTCACGACCAAGACCAGAACTTGCACCCGTAATTAGAATGTTTTTTCTCATTGTTATCATTACCTTATCGCCGCTTATAATTGGATGTTTAATGACGCTTAATTATTTTATTACATCTATAAAGCAAATAATGAACAAAGAACCATAGGTTTTTATAGGCTTTGTTGCGGGTTTGCTTATGATGGTAGCGGTAGTAAATTTGCTGGACGATGCCTGCTAATCGAAACAAACCGTATACTTCATAAAAGGCAAACTCTTTGGGTTCTAAACCTTGTTTCAGGCAATAGTAGTCAATTACTTGCTGGCGAGTCATCATGCCTGGGATATTCGTGGGTTGTCGTTGCGTACTGCGTGCAACAAAATCATCATCAGCTTGAACCCAGTAGGCAAGGCTGTTGCCTAAATCCATCAAAGGGTCGCCCAGCGTGGCTAATTCCCAATCTAGTACACCCAAGATAGTCGTGGGGTCTTTAGCATCAAGCACAAGATTATCAAAACGAAAATCGTTGTGGGTCATGCAAATGCTTTCTTTTGCAGGTAAGTGCTTTTCAAGCCAGCGCATTACCTTTTTGCCACTGGGAATATTCCATGTTTTGGCATTGCTGTAGCGCTTGTTCCACCCCAATATTTGACGCTCAGCATATCCTGCACCTTTGCCAAGGTGTGAAAGCTTAGCCTTTTCAATATCAACATTATGTAAATTGATTAGTTCATCAAGGGCATTCGTGCACAAGCGATGCGCTTGATGCTCAGTTAAATTGACTCCCCTCGGAAAATGCTTTCTGGGGATAATGCCATTGAGTTTTTCCATCACATAAAATTCAGCACCAATGACACTTTCATCATCGGTGTATCCGAGCATGCTCGGGACTTTATCGAAAACAGGCTTTAAAGCGGACTGTAATCTAAATTCTCTGCCCATATCATGGGCACCTTTGGCTTTAGTACCAGCAGGGGGCCTGCGCAATATGATTTCACGGTTTTCAAAACTTAGGCAGTAGGTCCAATTTGAGGCACCACCAGAATATTGTGTTACCTGCATGTCGCCAATTAAAGGTTCACCATTACTAAAGCTTATTTCTTTATTTAACCATGTTAATAAAGGCTCTATTGGGAGCTCTTCCCCGGGGCGAACAGCATTGCCTTTATCTAGCACAGATGCTGGTGGTGGGGATTGTTTTGTTGTTTGTGTAGTCATATTGGCCTATTTATATTTTTTAAGCTCTAATCTAGACACCATTGCCATATGCACTTCGTCGGGTCCATCGGCTAATCTAAGTGAACGCGCTCCTGCCGCAAACTTTGCAATGGGGAAGTCGTTACACATGCCGCCACCACCATGTATTTGCAAGGCCATGTCGACAACTTGTTGCACCATGTTGGGAACCACTACTTTGATCGCAGAGATATCCACCATAGCATTTTTTACGCCCAAGTTATCTATTTTCCATGCTGCTTGCAGCGTCAACAGGCGGCTTTGCTCAATAAGCATGCGCGCTTGTGCGATACGTTCTTTGTTGCCGCCAAGCTCTATTAAGGGCTTACCAAATGCAACGCGCGATAAACCGCGACGAATGGCGAGCTCTAGGGCTTTTTCAGCCATACCAATAGCGCGCATACAATGATGAATTCGACCAGGGCCTAAACGACCTTGTGCAATCGCAAAACCTTTGCCAAGGCCAACTAATAGATTTTCTTTGGGTACGCGAACGTTGCTTAAGTGTATCTCCCCATGACCAAAAGGTGCATCGTAATCGCCATAAGCGCTAAGCATACGTTTGATTTCAATGCCTTTGGCATCAAGAGGTACCATGACCATTGAGTGCTGGCTATGGCGGTCGTTTTCTGGGTTTGATAGCCCCATAAACACCATGACTTTTGCATTTGGGTGGCCTAAACCTGTGGTCCACCATTTTTTGCCATTAAGCACTAGCTCATCGCCGTCTTGTTCGATAGTCGCTTGCATATTGGTGGCGTCAGATGAAGCGACGTCAGGTTCGGTCATGCCAAACACAGAACGTATATCGCCTGCTAAAAGTGGCTCTAGCCACTTTTTCTGTTGAAATTCGTTACCAAAATGGTAAAGCACTTCCATATTGCCGGTGTCGGGCGCATTACAGTTGAATATTTCAGGCGCAAATAAAATCTTGCCTGTTTCTTCAGCTAGGGGAGCATATTCTAAGCAGCTTAAGCCTTGTCCTAAGGTGGCATCAGGCAAAAACATATTCCATAATCCTTGGGATTTTGCTTCTTTCTTCAAACGAGTAATATCAGGATGTATTTGCCAGTTTCGCCAATTTCCATCGGGATTGGCTGCATGAATCTCTGCATAGACTTTATCTTCAATTGGCGCCACGCGCTCATCCATGAAGGCTTTGATGCGCTGCAAAAAGTCTTGTGTTTTGGGGTTGTGTGAAAAATCCATTGGGGCCTCGTTTATCTATATAACAATATTGTTGCTTAGCATAGTAGATGTAAGTAAAAAGCGATAATTGCTTTAAATAAGATCTAGCTATAAACGAGGCTTATACAACTTGCTCTTTTTCATAGTGTAAGCTAATGAGCAAGCTAGGCTTTGGCCTATGTCAACTCGCGTAAAAGTCGGTTTTCTCGCAATAATGTTTGCGACACAATGAAATATATCGCTCGTTGCCACCAATCTCGATTTGAGCCCCATCTTGAATTACATCACCTTTTGCATCGACTTTTGCAACGAAATTGGCTTTGCGACCGCAATGACAAATGGTTTTTAATTCCGTCATTTTATCAGCCCACGCTAACAAGTAGTGGCTGCCTTCAAAGGTCTCTCCTTTGAAATCTGTTCTCAAGCCGTAGGCGAGCACAGGAATATTGAGTTTATCTACAATTTGTAGGCACTGCTTCACTTGTTCGCGGCTCAAAAATTGTGCTTCATCAATAAAAATGCACGACAGCTTTGTTTCTTTGTGTTTGCTTGAAATTTCATTAAACAGCTGAGTTTCGTTGTTGAATAAGTCAGCTTCAGATTGTAAGCCTATGCGAGAGGCGATTTTGCCGTTGGCGAATCTGTCATCGAAGGCGACAGTGTATAATTGCACCTTCATTCCACGTTCACGATAGTTATAGGCTGATTGGAGTAGAGATGTGGATTTTCCGGCATTCATTGCCGAGTAATAAAAATAGAGTTGGGCCATATTATTGTTTGTCGAATAAATGAGTTAATGCTTTTGCTTTTACAAAGCCTGCAGTCCAATAAGCACAATAGTATCTTTTTATTGACACATACGTTAGCGCTTTTGTCGGGAAATTTTTGTTTTAGTATGATGTTTGCAAACCAATAGGCAAAAAAATAGGGCGCAAATTACGCCCCATTTCTATCATTGTTATGTTTTGCTGTGCTATTAAGCAGCGTTTGCTTCAGTCGGATCGCCTGCTTCTTGTTCACTCTTAGCAGGGATAATTTCCATATCAAAAGTAAATTCATCAACACGCACTGAGAGTTTGCGTTTTTCGTTATACGATAACAATGTGTCTGTTTCGGATTGTGTTAATTCCCCTTTTTCAAGCAATTGGGTGACTGCATGTTCAAAAGACAAGAATGGCACGATAGGCGCTTTTTTAAGGGCTTTGTGCACTTTGCTTAAGAGCGGCATTGCTGCATGCTTCGCTTTAAAGGCTTGTTCATTGATGTCGTTACCGTCACCTTTTACTACATGAACTGCATGGGTTAATTGCGCTTTTATGCTTGAGTCTTGTAAAGACGCTTCAGATAACCTGCGAACTAAATCGTCACTAATTCCACGTACAGAGTTACTGTAAGTGTTTGTGAGTACACGCATAAGCACTTTGGTGGGTAAATTAGGGAAATTATTCACAAAATCAACTATTGCTTTTTCGCCTTGTTGCAGAGCCCATTCAACGGCATATTGGAAATAGGGAAGCGCTTCTTGACGATTTTCGACACGTTGCTCATAAAATCTAATCGCCGCCATTCCAGCATACACATAGCTTATGACGTCGCCTAAACGAGCCGATAAAAGCTCCGCTTTTTTCAAGTCGCCACCAAGTACTAATAACGAGAAGTCAGCTAGCGGTGCTAATTTTGATGACAAACTATTAAGTCGTTTTTCATAGCCAATAACTTCTGGCAAGCTAGAATCAGCGTTGCGTAAAAACGGCAAATAGCTATTTGACAAACTTCTAAGCGCATTAACGGTGCTAAACTTAACTGTTTTACTTAATACCTTGTTAAACTCAGCATCTGCATTACTGTCGTTAGAATGAATCAACTCCACCATGTCTTTGAGATGTGGATGGCAACGCATTGCCCCTTGACCAAAAATCATAAGGTTGCGAGTGAGAATATTCGCACCTTCAACTGTAATGGCGATTGGTAGCGCAGAATAGCCGTTTGCAAGGGTGTTCTGCGGTCCTCTTTGAATCGCTTTACCTGCTTGAACGTCCATCGCTGAATTCATAACATCACGACCCAATTCCGTCATGTGGTATTTAGCAATTGCAGTCACCACAGAAGGCTTAATACCTTCACCTAATCCTTCTGTTGTTAAAACACGCATCGCTTCTAGTAAAAATGTTTTGCCTGCAATATCAGCCAGCTTTTCTTGAATACCTTCAAAACGACCAATTGGAACGCCAAATTGCTCACGCACAAAAGAATATTCTGCTGTTGATTTAAAGGCTGATTGTGCTGATGCGACGCCCATCGCAGGGAGTGATATACCACGGCCTGCACCAAGGCAAGATACTAGCATCTGCCAGCCTTTACCGATATTCTGTTGGCCACCAATGATAAATTCCATTGGAATAAATACATTAGTGCCGCGGGTGGTGCCGTTATAAAAACGCACGCCCATAGGATCATGTCTATTACCTAGCTCTACACCAGGATGAGATTTAGGCAATAAAGCACAGGTGATACCGAGTTCAAGCTCATCGCCAAGCAAATGCTCTGGATCAAATACTTTAAATGCTAAGCCTAACACTGTCGCAATCGGCGCCAAGGTTATGTAGCGTTTGTCCCACGTTACATTTAAGCCAAGTACTTCTTCGCCATTGTACATTCCTTTTGTCACAATGCCGGCATCAGGAATAGAGCCCGCATCAGAACCGGCTTCAGGGCCTGTTAAAGCAAAGCAAGGAATGTCGTCACCTACAGCGAGGCGCGGAAGCCAATAATTTTGTTGGTCTTCAGTACCAAAGTGCATTAGCAATTCGCCTGGGCCTAAGGAATTCGGAACCATTACGGTGACTGCTACCGCACCGCTTTTAGTTGCAATGATTGTTACGATGGTTGAGTTTGCGTAAGGGCTAAATTCTAAACCACCAAATTTCTTCGGAATAATCATCGAGAAGAATTTTTGCTTTCCTAAAAAGTCTAATATCTCTTTAGGGATATGTTTGCCGTTTTGTAGACCAAAATCATCAATCATTTGAAGAAGGGTTTGTACCGGACCGTCCACAAAGGCCTGTTCTTCGGCGCTAAGTTTAGCTTGGGGAAGCTGACGCAGGGCTGCCATGTCGGGCTTGCCTTGATAAATGGATGATTCAATCCATACGTCACCCGCATCTAGTGCTTCCTGTTCGGTGATAGAAATAGGGGGCAACACTTTTTTTAGATTGGTTCTAATACTCATAATTAACTTATCCGCTCATCTGACCAGTTGAGATTGTATGAGAACATAAATTGCCTTAAAGGTCAAAATAATATAAAGGCCGAGCTCATTTGGATTTTCGTATTTAGTAAAATATACGTGACAGGTGGACTTAGGTTATATGTTTGAATACCTTTGTATTGAGAACACGAGGCGATACGAAAATGTGTTAACTATCTGTAGCACGGTTTTGTGATCCTGATCCTCAGACTAGTTTATGTCACATAGCGCTAAAGATATGCTTTTTAGGGCTAATTCTTATGTATACTCCTGCCGATACACTCTCTATTGGTCAACATATATGTTGTTAGTGTTTTAATTTCGAGGTTATATCAGTTTATGAAAAATATATTTTTTAGCGTGCTTTCGCTGTTGATTTTTACTTTCTCTGCCGCAAGCGAAGCTAATCAGCGTAATTTCTATGTGGTGGCGAGCGCGGGTTATGCAACAAATGAAATTGGCGATGACACACATGATGAGCTTAGCTATAAGCTTAACTTAGGCTACGTGTTGGGTGAGCAATGGGCTGTTGAATTTGGTTTTCAAGGGCTAGGTGATTCAGCTTTGTCGAACAGTGAAATACTAGCTGACAGCGCTACGGACTACAGCGTAAGTGGTTTTAAGTTAAGTGCGCTTGGAAAAGCCGGGAACCAGCATGGTGAGTTATTCTACCGTCTTGGCGTGGCACAAATCGAGACTGATACAAGCTTTGCTCTCGCGGGCAGTGCCTGCAACACGGGCAGTATGCTGGTGACAGCGCAAGCTGATTCAGTGATTTGTTCTGCAAATGAGAGCGTCACTGCCGGTGTTATTGGTCTTGGTTTTGATTTTTATGTTACGCGTTCGTTGTTACTTCGCGCCGAAATTGAGCATATTCAAGGTAGCAGAGATTATGCAGCGCAGTCTTTTTTACTTGGTCTTCGCTACAATTTCTAACGCGCCTTGTGATCCAAGGGCTTAGAGGACAGTTATAAACCATATACGTGTTCTTTAAATTTATAAGCTCTAGGATAAATATGAAAAATGAACTTGATAGCCGCTTCTTACTATCAGTCTTTGAAAAAATTAGACAAAACGGCAAACAAGAAGACGGAAAGTATTCTTTAGAGGGCGTTATCGCCTTCACTGATTTTGACGGTTATACTTTGTTTATAGAAGATGCGCTGGTGAAGTTAAGTTTCGGTTTTCATAATCAATATCACTTTGACTATGAGTCGAGCAGCCACTATGAGGCTTTTGAGAAGAAGCTTAAAAACATTGTTGCTAACTATTAGCGGGTTTTCTTTTGATATCCAGTGTCGTTGAAATACAGTTTTCAGTGGTAGCCGATATGCCGATATTGTAGACTATTGTTAGTGTGTTTGATAAAGGAAAAACATTGGCTACCGAGAGCGCGTCTACCAACACAAACAAGTCTCCTAATACCATCAGAAAAGTCATAGCGCCAACCTTTTCATGGCGTTTCTTTTTGCCAAAATACTGGTTGATTTGGATAGGTGTTGCCATTTTATATTTGTTAAGCTGGTTACCTTTTATGGTAATTAAACGAATTGGATTTGGATTTGGGCATCTACTCAAGTACATCGCACCTAAACGCGTTCATGTTGCCAGACGGAATATTGAATTGTGTTTCCCAAACTGGACGAAGCAGCAAGTCGATGCTGTATTTAATGCAAATCTTGAACGTACAGGCATGGCACTGTTCGAGACGGCCATGGGCTGGTGGTGGCCTGATTGGCGTATTGCGAAGCACTGCAGTGTTGAAGGATTTGAAGAAGTACAAAAGATACTTGATAGTGGTAGAGGTGTGTTTGGCTTAGCATTGCATAATGTTAATCTTGAAATAGGTTGTAGGGGCGTTGGTTTTGCTCATAAATCCGTTGGATTTTATCGTAAACACAATAACCCCCTAATGGACTACCTGCAATATCACGGGCGCACCCGTTCAAACAATTATTTTGTCGATAAACGCAATGCAAAAGCACTTATTGCAGCGTTAAACGATGGCGAATTATGCTTATATCTTCCAGACCAAGATTATGGTGCTAAGCAGTCTATCTTTGTTCCTTTTGGCGGTGTAGACCAGACCGCGACAACTACCGGTACGCTTATGTTTGCAGAACGGGCAAATGCCGTCCCCTATTTACTAACTCCTCAATACACTGACAAGGGTTATGTTGTAAAATTTATTTCAGCTCTTGATTACCTCGCCGATAAAGACTTAAGTAAAGAAGAAGCGTTAACTCGTTTAAATGCAGACATTTTAAAGGCTATTGAGGACCAACCTGAGAGCTATTTGTGGATGCATAAACGCTTTAAAACACGGCCAAGCGATGCGCCGGAATCACTGTATTAGACGTAAGTGAGTTGTGTTAGGCTTGCTGAAGTCTAGATAAATGTATAACGCACGTACGACGCATTGCATAGATTTAATATTGAAGCTGAAAAATGACACTTTCTAAGAATGCTAAATTTTGGGCTAGTCGCATCGGTGTAATGGTTGCTGTTATGGCAGGAGCATTGGCATTTTTGTTGTATGCACCAGAGTCCGGGACCTCTCAGACTGCTGCAGACAGTAAATTGGGCAAGAACATTACTGAAAGTGTTAGTCGATTTTATGAAGAGTTTCGCCAAACCTCCCGCGATCCTATCAAAGAACAATTTGGTGAATATACCATTTTGTTAGAAGGGCAGAATGACTTAGCACTTGATAAAGCCATTGAACAAGTTAGTCCAAAAACCTATCGCCCAACCCAAAATTGGGAAGGGGCTTTTAAACAAAGGGCGTTTGCCGAGGCTAGTACCCTGATGCAAGAGGCGCGAGCGCACGCGGTAAAAGAGGGCTTCAACTTAGTTTGGGACCTAAATCAAGACTTTATAATCCGCAATCGCTACCAGTCTACCAATACGCTAATTGGTATGCTCGAAGAAATTGCTGGCGCTGTTGACAGCAATTTCAATCAACCGATATTAGTTTATTTTTGTGAAGAAAAACGCGCCCTTGTTATTACGGTGCGTGAGTCTGATTATTTGTCGAATCACTGCTACACCAATAATCGCTCATTTCAGTCTTACTGATTGCCGTTTTAAGCAAGAATGTCATCGTATATTTTCTGTACATCTTTAATCCCTTCAGCTAGTTTAACGCTAATATTATCGCCTGCTCTAGCCAATTTTTTATTCGCGAGTTGAATACGGTGTGTCGCATGTCGCAGCCTTAAGTATGCGCGAATAAGTTTGGTTTTTTGAGAGTCTTGAAGAACATTTTTTGCTTCTAAGGCCGCTAATAAACGCAGATTATCTGACCAAACGCTTAGGTCTTGAAATTGATGAGCGTGTCCTAATATCAAATATTGTACTAAAAACTCAACGTCGACAATGCCGCCTTTTGTCTGCTTAATATCAATTCGATCTGGGCGCTTTGTTTCCAAGTGTTTGCGCATTTTTTCGCGCATTTCAATTATTTGCGCTTTCAATTCATCTAGCTTGCGAGGCATACTAAGGATGCTGCGCCTGACATCATTAAAACGTTTTTCCAATTCAGGAGTTGCTACCACTACACGACTTCGAACCAAGGCTTGATGTTCCCACGTCCATGCTTTTGTTTGTTGGTAGTCAAAGAATGAATCGATGTGAGTTATCAGTAAGCCAGAGTTACCCGACGGTCTTAAGCGCAAATCGATATCGTATAAAATACCGTTATAGGTTTTGGTGGTACATATATGGCATATCCTTTGTACAAGCTTTATATAAAACTCTTGGTTTGATAGTTGTTTACGACTGCCGGTGCTATCTGTATTTAAGGATAAGTCCGCATTATGTAAAAATACGACATCAAGATCAGAACCATAGCTAAGTTCAATCCCACCAAATTTACCATAAGCCACGAGCGCTAATTGTTTGCTATTTTCTGTGGTGCTTGTTTCTTTTTCAGATAGACCGGGGAGACCATACAAAGCTTGGATTTGCTGCCATGCTAAGTCAATGACTTCTTGCATGATAACTTCAGCTAAAATCGTCAAGCGATCGCTAACTTGATTTATAGCTAGCGTGCCTGAAATATCAGCAGCGGCAATGCGTAGCTGTGTTGTATGTTTAAATTCACGTAAACGGTCCATAACTTGTTCTTCGTCTTGGGTATCAACGCGTAACATAAGTTGACGTAAACTATCAGCGCATTGCGTTTTGTACTCTTCTAATGAAATTTCGTTTTTGTCGAGGTATACAGGGTGCAATAATTCATCCAATAGAATGGGATATTGTGCTATTTGTTGAGAAACCCATGGACTTTTTTTACACAGATGCAAAAGTCGATGACGTACTTCTGGATGCTCAAGTAGTAAATCGATATAAGTGACTCTTCCGCAAATGGTTTGCAGAATATCAAAGACTCCTTGGGTTTGATCGGCAAATACCTCATCATCAAACTTAGCGTCGATGAGCACCATTTCACTGAGTAACAATGGCATAAGTTTATTGATGGACTTTAGCGCACGAGCACTGACACCAGCACGTTCTGTTTTTTTCTTAAATTTAAGAATATTGTCAATGAAGTTCTCTGTTGTGTTTTCACTTAAATTTTTCTCGAGAGCGTCAATTGCTTCACTTTTACTTAAGGAAAGTTGCCATATATCGTCTAAGGCGTCGATAATTTGCTGACGTCGACTTTGTTCTGCCTCATCAAATTGAAGTTCGGCTTCTTGAGTCGTATTTGATTGGTTTGCATCGCTAACAACACTTTGGAAAACCTTATTGATGCGAGCCATTGTTGCTGCGATCTTTTCATTTAATTGCGAATAGTCTTCTTCGCCAAATAAAGCGGCAAGTCTAGCTTGACCAGTTTGGGCGTCTTCATCTGTCATTTTCGGATTAGCAAATGGTAAGGTTTGAGTTTGTTCATCATTGAACATTTGCAAATAATGCTCAATTTGGCGTAGGTATAAATAATCAACTTTTAGTTGCTGTATATCTATATCACCATTTAAGCTTGCTTTTTCTAGAGCCTGCATTGACTTTAAAATAGATGTTAGTTGACAGCTTTTATTTCTACCTGCATGAATTAATTGTAAGCTTTGTACAAAAAACTCTACTTCGCGAATACCGCCTTTACCTAGTTTAATATTGTATTGTATTTGACGGCGGCGTACTTCTTTTTCAATGAGTTCTTTCATTTCTCGAATTGACTCGATGGTTGTGAAATCAATATATTTACGGTAAACAAATGGCCTTATTATGTCGTATAGGCTTTGGTTGAAAGGTGTTTGATTAACAATACGCATCTTCTGCATTGCAAAACGTTCCCATTGACGCCCTTGTTCTTGATAATAGGTTTCCAAGGCGCTAAACGGCAGCACTAAAGGGCCGCTTTCACCCATCGGACGCAAGCGCATGTCAACCCGATAGGCAAAAGCGTCTTGGGTTATTTGAGAGAGCATATTGATGAGCTTTTGTGCCAAACGCGTAAAGAATACTTGGTGTTCTATTGCTTTTTTGCCTTGGGTTTCGCCTTGACTAGGGTAGGTGAAAATGAGGTCAATGTCTGATGAAAAATTAAGTTCTTTGCCTCCTAACTTACCCATTGCCATGATCAGCAACGCTTGTTTGTTCTCAGGTTCACCATAGCGTTTTGATAAGCTTGTATAAAGAAATTCGTAGGCTGCACAAATGATGGTGTCGGCGAGGGATGAAACAGCGAGTAAAGACGTTTCAATGCTTTGAAGTTTATGAATATCGTAAAAGGCGATTTCGAGCATATGAGAATGACGAAACTGGCGCACAATTGCAGATGCTTGTATTTCCATCGCTTGAGGCGTAATGTCGCTTGCAGCCAAATTATTCAGTTTTTCTGATAGTTGTGAATATTCATTTTCATACTGCGAAATTTCTCGTCCGTGTAACTTTGTTTCGTTTAGTTTAAAAGCGTCGCTTATTCTTTGAACGCTAGCAGAAAATGCTTTAGGGTAGCGACAAGCTACCTTTGCAACAAAGTCGCTAAACGCAAATGAGGAAATGATTTCTTGTTTATATTGTAGCAGTTGTTCAGTCGCTAAAGATTGCTCAATAAATTTTTCATGTAAATTTTCGAAAATAAGCTGCGCTTGCGCGCTAAGTTTTTCCACAGGACCAGGCTCCCTTGATTAAGATGAAATGTCCAAAATAGTGCATGCTATTGTTTTATTGGGACTAAATACATCATAATATAGATATTCACAAATAGGGAAAGAAAGTATGGAGCAATTGATTCGGCTAAACTCGATACCAGATGATTTAGTAATTTACTTAGGGATAGATATTGCTATCGCAATTCTAATGCTCTTTGCGATCCGTTCGTTATCAGGATTATTTAGCAAAGTGAGTGTTCGTGAAGAATTAGGAGAGCGAGATAATTTCGCTTTTGGCATTAGTTTAGCAGGCCGCTTGCTCTCCCTCACAATAGTACTCTCGGCCGTCGTTGGACGGCATATAGGCCTGGGTTTTGAGGCCGCCGCGATGGGAATGTTCTTATTTGGCACAATGGGCATTGTACTGGTTAAAATTGGTCGTTTTGCGCATGATAAACTTGTACTCAATCGCCTTGATCGAAAAAAATGATAAGGGAAAAAATGTGTCAGTAGCCCTTGTTGATGCTTGTTCAGCGGTGGCCAGTGCCATCATTATTAAAAGCATAATAGAGTGGTCAGTAGGAACCGATATGAATACCTTTATTGCGGTTTTCTCTGGCGTGCTAGTCGTAATGACAGTGCTGTTAGTTGCGACTCGCATTTATGAGTATAGTTTTGCTGAACGCAACCAAAATAGTGGCTTTCAACGAACCTTATGCAACGGGCAGATCGCCTTAGCTATTCAGCATGGTGGTAATTTAATTGGTATCGCTATTGCGGTTTCATCGGCAAGTACGGTACTTGTTTACTCTCCAACAACCTATGTAACCAACCTTACGGGCTGGTTAATTGCTGCCTTGGGTTTGGCAGGTGCACTTATGATATTAAATACCATTACTAAACGAATTGTACTTGCTGGGGTAAGCTGGCGCAAAGAGGTGGCATTAGAACACAATATTGGCGTTGCATGCGTTGAAGCGGTTTTGTCCATTGGCATTGCTTTGCTATTTAGCAATATATTGTTTAACTAAGCTTCTTGGCTAGGCTCGACGATTTTATGCGTGAAGGGAAGAGATGATGTCTTTTTTATTAGCGCCAATTTCTTCGGTCTAGATTGTTTTTTTAGCCATATTTCGGCTTGCATAGCTGTACGCCGGTCGGGCAACAAAACGCAATACTGTAATAATAGGGGACCCTTTCCCTTTAAGGCTTTTGCACACTTTGGACTATTGGTATTGTGTTCTTCAAATCTGCGTTTCCAATCTAAGGTTATCCCTGTATACAAATGCTGATATTTGGTTTCAACAATATAGAGATACCACGGGGCTACTGATTTTTTAGTAGTCACGGTATACTCCTTTTAAAGGACTAAATTTTTGCAGCTTTGTTTTGTGCAAGGGCTGTTTCGCTACTCACTAATAGGACCATATGACATCTTCACAAAATAGTGTCACTCAAGCAAGTGCGCAAATAGGTAAAACTTCTTGTATTCCAAATTTTAGTAAGGCTAATTTACTGATTGTGGGAGATATTATGCTGGACCGCTATTATGTTGGTCCTACAACGCGAATTTCCCCGGAAGCGCCGGTACCTATAGTCAATGTGAAGGAATGCGAAGAACGACCCGGTGGGGCAGCCAATGTTGCCGTAAATGCGGCTATGTTGGGCGCGAATGTCACTTTGATGGGCTTTGTGGGAAACGATCAAGCTGCACAGATTCTAAGAAACGCGCTACAAGCGCATAAGGTAAATTGTGATTTTAACGTACTTGATGATCAAGATACGATTATTAAACTGCGAGTAATCAGTCGTCATCAACAATTGTTGCGCCTAGATTTTGAAAGCTCATTTGTAGATATCGACAAAAGTGACTTACTTGCGCGATATAAAAAACACCTTGAACATGTCGATATCGTTGTATTGTCAGATTACGCCAAAGGGGCACTTTCAGAAGTGGAAGTGCTAATTGAAGTGGCGATTGCGGCAGATGTGCCGGTGGTGGTTGATCCTAAAAGCGATTCTTTTGAGCGTTACAAAGGGGCGAGCATTATTACCCCCAATATGCCTGAATTTGAGGCTGTTTACGGCAAAAGTGAAAATGAGTCGAAATTACTAAAAAATGCACTGCGCTGTTGCAAAGAAAATAATGTTCAGCACTTGTTATTAACGCGGTCTGAAAAAGGCATGTCTTTGTTTTCAGTGGCAAGTGCAGGCGTAGGTGCAGAGGATGAAATTTCATCTTTGCACTTGCCGGCCTTAGCCCGAGAAGTATTTGATGTTACCGGAGCGGGAGATACCGTTGTGTCTACGCTGGCGTGCACCATAGGTGCGCAAGAGAGCATTGCGCTGGCGTGTCAACTAGCTAATCATGCAGCTGGTGTAGTTGTCGGCAAATTGGGCACCTCTAGTGTGACGACTACTGAACTCGCATTGGCGATGAATCAGCATAAAAATATAGATAGCGGTGTACTCAATCAAGAGCAATTGATACTGGCGGTTAAACAAGCCCAACTAAACGGCGAAAAAGTAGTCATGACCAATGGTTGCTTTGATATTTTACATGCAGGCCATGTCAGTTATTTAAGTGAAGCTGCGTCACTCGGGGAGCGTTTAGTCGTTGCAGTAAATGCCGATGCCTCAGTCACAAAATTAAAAGGAGAGGGGAGACCAATCAATAATGTAGCTAGACGAATGGCGGTTTTGGCTGGTTTAGCATCAGTGGATTGGGTCGTTGAATTTAGTGAAGAAACCCCGCAACGTTTAATTGCTGAAGTCTTGCCCGATATACTGGTAAAAGGTGGCGACTATGCAGTCGAGGATATCGCTGGGGGCACTGACGTCATCGCCAATGGCGGCGAAGTAATGACCCTTGGTTTTAAAGATGGCGTGTCGACAAGCGCAATTATTAAAGAAATTCTAAACAAATGATAAACATATTTGGGGTTTTGGACGATAACCTATTTAAGCTATGTTTCCCAAACAGATGAACCATCGTCTGTTGCCATGTGAATTGGATGCTTTTTATACTTGTTTAAGATAAGATGCGCCCGTGGAAGGAAGCTGATTTTTTTTATAATTCCCAACTTGTTGGTGTAGCAAACGCACCAAAGCTTCACTCGTTGGCTTGACTGTTACGGATATATCATAGATGTATGAAAGTTATTACGGTTTAACCTCAAAGCCTTTCCAACTGACACCCGATCCTGAGTTTTTCTTTGCAAGTAAGTTGCACAAACGTGCAATGAGTTATTTGCAGTATGGCTTGTCTCAAGCAGAAGGATTCATTGTTATTACTGGTGATATTGGTACGGGTAAAACGACCATTGCCAACAGTTTGTTGAATGATATTGAAGCTGATATTTACGCAGCCCAAATAGTCACGCCTAAACTGTCGCCTGATGAGATTGTAAAAATGGTGGCAGCAAAATTTGGTATTGATACCGGTGGTAAAACGAAAACAGACTTGCTGGAGAGCTTGCAGCACTTCTTAGAACAGTTGGCGGCAACGGGCAAACGTGCTTTATTGCTTGTGGATGAAGCGCAAAATTTACCCTTAGAAACCATTGAAGAGCTGCGAATGCTGTCAAACTTTCAGCAAAACGGTAAGCCATTGCTACAAAGCTTTTTACTAGGTCAGGCAGAATTGCAACCTATTTTACGCGCACCAAATATGGAGCAATTTAGGCAGCGCATTGTTGCGTCATGTCATTTTAGCGCCTTTAAACTTTGAAGAAACCTGCGCCTATATTAATTATAGATTAGAACATGCTGGCGCTACTCGAACTGATTTTTTTGACGAAGAAGCTTTCAAAGCAATTCATAAATTTACCACTGGTGTACCGCGCAAAATCAATACATTGATGGATAGGATTTTATTGTACGGATTCTTAGAAGAGGTCGATAATTTCAGTAAGCGTGACGTTGACCAAGTTATAGAAGAAGTACAAGCTGAAATGTTTGTGCCAGATGAGGCCGATGCTTCTGATGGGCCGATTGAACCAGCATCGTCAGCAGGAGATAAAAAAGAAGTCGCTGCCGAGCCTGCAAAAGCAGATGCTCCAAAGGCGGCTGCACCTGCACAAGAAGAAGTTGTAAACCCTGTTCATGTGACAGCTAATGGGAATAAAGTGCAAGAGGCTGAGTATTACAAAGAAATGCTTTCAGAGCTTGTAGACGCGCTTGAAGACGCGTTAACTCATAAGGTTAAGTTGACGCAGTATATTGATAGGTTGCTTAAATCAAAATATCAAACGAATGTGCGGATGAAGAACGAAAATGGTAAATAAAAAAAGGAGCGAAAGCTCCTTTTTTTGATTTAGAAATTGTTACTTATCTTCTATCGCCGTAATTGTAGCTTATTGTGAATGTGATGCGATTGTCGGTGAGGGGGCCGTTTAAGCCTGCAAACGTTTGGTCTTGTCTGCTAAGGTTACCTTCTCTGTCAACTTTAGTCACACCAACAGATGCAGTAAAACGCCGACTCAAGTCATGACTTAAGGTAAGGCTTTGCTCTTTTGTTGTTTCTTGTTCAAAAACAGCATCTAGCATTCTTTCAACTTTTGTGTATCGCTGAGTGATGTCAAATCGAGTTTTATGACTGAAATCAATCGCAATAGTTGCACTCAATGAATCGGTTTCATACAAGCTATCTATTTCTAAATCTTCGTTGTCAGTTCTAGAGCCCGTAACAGATAGCGTAGTTCTTCTACTTGTATAGGCCGATTGAAGCGTCCAACCTTTACGTAATATCACTCTGTCGTTTAGTTCGAAGTTTGGAATAAGGAAGGACTGTGCGACTTGTCCAGGCTCAAGAGGTGCATCTAGGTTATCTGTTAGTGAACAATCACTAAGATTGATGCTGCCCGCATCGCAAACAAAAAAGCCTAAATCAGGATTATTGATTAACTGAGAAGCGTTAGAAACAGATTCATCATATTTGATACTAGAACGCCAATTTTTGAGTCGATGTATTAATGAAAGTCGTTTCGAATCTCCAAAAAAGCGCCGACTAAAATTAGCTTGTAATTGAGTTCGGCTCGAAAAAGACCAATCAATATCGTAACCTAAATAGCTATTTTCTTCGTCTTCGGAAGTATTATTCTGGGACTCAGTAAACGAGCGATTCCAAGTCACTTTAATTATCTTATCGCTCGCAGGTTGCCATGACAGTCCTGCACCTAAGGAGTAAAACTCGCGAAGACGACCAACGTCACTTTCTACGTCACTCTTTATTTCATTGTTTTCATAGTAGCCATTTACGACAAAACCAAAGTCTGATATTAGCTTTGAATCACTCTCAAATCCGAGGGTTTGACTTTCATAGTCCTGGTCGGATTGACGCTTAGAGTAATTAGCATTGCCATACAAAGTAAGTTGTGTATCTTCTAAGTCTTCACCTGACACTAAATTAAAATTTAGACCATAATTTTCGCTATCGAACAAGCCCGAAAATCGGTTCGGATTGATTTGGCTATTGTCAGACTTAATTTTACTATAGCTTGCAGAGCCTGATAAGCCAAAATAGTCGCCTCTTAGCACGTTAAGATTCAATGATGCAGAATTATTTTGTACTTTGTTAAGTTCCTCTCCATACAACAGAAAATCTCGCTCTAGAAAGGTGTTTATCCCATCGCTTCGGTAGTCTTGAGCGCCATTTAACTGAATTTCGAGTAAGTTGTCGACGATGTCGTACGAAGTAGCGTAATTGAACACGGTGTAGTTTTGCGTAGCATCTACCCCATCAAGTTCACGTTGCACATGATTTTGAGTCCCTCGGAAGTAAGCTTCGAGTTTTGAACCCTCGTATATTACCGCTACATAAGGCCGCACAATATTGCTAGACGAATCTACATCTCTTTCTTCGTTTTTAACAAATATGTCTTGCTCTACACGTTCTAAATCAACCCCAAGGTCAAAGTACACGTCTTTCGCAAGTACGCCTGGAGAAATTAGCATCCCCAGCACTACAATACTTCGTCTTAGTAAAGCATGATGCTTCTTAATATCGATATACGTCATTCCATTGGCCAATGAGTTTACCCTTTTTCCGATGAACCATAATATTGATAGCCATAGTAGCCGCCTTTATCAGAGAAGCTAGTAGACTTATTAACAACAAAACCCACTGCAACATCTGGACTCAAGCGTCCTACAGCATTTTGGATATCTGTCATTTTAGATCTGTTTTCTTCAACAACGATAACTGCCTGCCCCGCGAAGTTTGCCAGTATGGCTGATTCGTTTATCCCAATTAAAGGCGGCGTATCAATAATCACCACACGGTCAGAGTATCGCGTTGAGAACTCTTCAACAGTGTCTTGCATCATTGCCGATGCTAGTAGTTCTGTAGAGAGGTGATGTGACTGAGCTGCTGGTATAATTCTCAATTTAGGAATGTTTGTGTGGTATATGACGTCACTTAAGTCGTCTACTTTACCAAGTAAATATTCCATCAAACCTAAGTTTTCTTCAATTTCTAAAGTTTTAAGGACATTAGGTTTCAGTACATCAGCATCTACAAGCAGTACTGTCTTATCTTGCTCTGCAGCAATACTTATCGCTAAATTTACAGCGGTAAAAGTCTTACCTTCAGAAGGTCTAGCGCTACTAACCATGATGATATTACTATTGCTTATGGTTGACGCTAGGGGGCCAAAGGCGTTTTGAAGTAATTTACGCTTAATTTCGCGATATTCTTCGTTGATTAAGTTTCTTGCGTATTCCAAACCAACCATGCCTTTATTTTCAAGATTCGCTAGGTTGATTGTGAAATATTTATTTTCTGCAGCATCAAGCTGTGCCTCTGACATGCTAGCTCCGCCAGAAAAACCTTGGGCTTTTCTAGTATCTGCTTTTACTTCTGGCACTACTGGCGAGACCTTAGGCTTTGTTGATTTAAGCTCTTTCGCTACTTCAACGGCTGTAGCTACTGGTGCTGTTTCTGAAATGGGTGGGGTTGAAACATCATCCTTAGGAGTATCAACCGTTTCTTTAGCCACTTTTTCTGCAGCCACTTTTTCTGCAGCTACGGTTTCTGCATCTGCCTTCCTTTCATTGTTAGCGTCGCTTCTAGCAACAGCTTCCTCTATCGAGTTCTTTGCTTCGTCCTTAGCAGCGTGTTTTGCTTGTTCTTCCTGATACTCTCTCTTTTTTTGCAAGGCTTGTTCTATTGTATTCTTCATATATTAACCTTACTCAGTAAATCTATATTCATTATGTCTGCCGCGACTAACAATAAGTACATCAAAAATATGGCACCTGAAGATGCGACAAAAATCAACATTTTAAACCTTTGCTTCTTCTTAATTTTATCAAGCTCTAAGTGGGTGACGACGCCCCAAATAGGATGCCCAGTTAACATTGTTAATTGGTGTCCACGAACTAATACAGGTGTGATTTGACTTGCCAAGAATGCTAAGCCTATACCAATACCAAAACCAACCAATAACACAAGAGTGTAGAAAATAAAGCGGTTAGGCCCGGCCGGATCTGGCGGAATCAAGGGTGGCTTTATAATTCTAAATTGTAAATCTTCAGAAGACAGGTCTGCTCTTCTAGAAATATCAGCAGCTTCTTTGCGAGTGAGTAATTCTTCATATTTTTGTTTGATGATATCGTAATTTCGGTTCTTCGCGATACCTTCTGCTTCAATTTGAGGAACTAAGTCTATCTTCGTTCTTAAATCCTCTATTTTCGCTAAGAAATCGTCTTCTCGGACTCTCAGTGAAGCTATCTCACCTTCGAGACGACTTATTTCAAGCGTGATTTCTTGATTCAACTCATTGAGAATAGGGGAATCACCTTCGGAATCTTGGCTCAAATAAGCTTCAATCTCTTCATCACGAGCTGCTTGCAAGTTGGCGAGCAACTCTTTTGATTCTTGTACATCAGGATGCTGATCTGTAAAGCGCAGTTGTAATTCATCTAAGCGTTCTTCTAAAGATAATATCCTTGCATCAAACCGCGTTGTGATGACCGGATCAGTGTTGCCACTTTGCACCGAAAAACTATCAGACGCCTTTCTAGCTTTAGTGAGTCGAGTCCTAAGGCTAATTACTTTCTGCTCAGCTTCTTTTATTGATAACTGCGTCTGCGACAAAGAACTGTTTAAGCTTTGAAGATTGTTGTGAAAAGAGCCTTGCATGGGCAGCACATCTGCATGCTCACGGCGAAATTCAGCGCGCTGTTGCTCTGCCTCAGAAAGTCTTGCTTCATATTCAGCAATTTGCTCGTCAATAAATCTGGTCGCAGAATCTGCGTCTTGTCGTGTTCCACCAAGAGCACCTTCAACAAACACATCTAAGGTTTCTTGCACTACATTTCGTGCAACCTGCGGATTGCGGTGAGTGTATGAAATAGTGTAGATGTCGCTTCGGTTAGTTGAACTTAAAACGATGTCTTCGGTCAAGTCTGCAATTAATTTTTCATAATCAACGTCTGTGGTTACTGTAATATCTAAATCAGCTTCACGCGCAATTTCTTCGATGTTTGAACGGCTTTTTAATGTTTGCGCCATCATCCTAACTTCGGACTCAGGATCATTGTATAAACTAATCCCTACTAACAGAGGCTCTAACATTGAGCGCGTATCTACATACACTTGCGCCTCTGATTCATATACATCAGGAAGAGAGGCAACATATATAAACCCTACAGGGCATAAAAGCCATGAACAGATTATTAAATAGCGCTTTCTAATCCAAATCCCTTTTGCATAATCTAGGAATATTTGAATTGTTTGTTGAATATCTTGCATTAATTTAAGACTCTATTTACTGCTGATTAAAACCATGCTTCAGGGATGATGATGACATCGCCGGGCAATATATCTACGTTTTTCGAAATGTCGCCATCTTTGATTAAATCTTCAATGTCGATATCGTATGTCTTTTGTTCGTTATTAACGACTCTGACTAACTTAGCTCTATTTCCGCTCGCAAACTGTGTTAGTCCACCAACTTCAATCATTATGTCTAGCAAAGTCATGTGTTGAGTATAATTAATGGCTCTGGGGTTAGCAGCTTCACCAATAACTCTCACTTGCTCGCTGAACGGACCACTAAATCTATCTACAGAAACAGTCACTCTAGGATTGTTAATGTAAGTAGCCAATTCTTCTTCTATTTGTCTTGCTAACATCGTCGGAGTTCTACCTGCGACTTCTATATCTTCGACCAAAGATGTAGAAACTTTACCGTCAGGGCGAACTAAAAAACTGCCAGATATTTCTGGGTTTCGCCAAACGAAGATGGTAAGTTGGTCGCCAGGACCTATTAGATATTGGTATTCATTAACGTCTGTGTTCAACGATGCTCGGGTCGTTGCAGTAGGTAGTAGCGGGTTTGAACAGCCCACCAAACCAATGACTGAAAAACAAATTGCAACAGTCGCGATGCGTTTTATTAAGCTCATACTATCATTCCTTTCTATCCTTAAACTATTCAACACTTGAACAAGCTTTAAAGTTAAATTTGCGTCGGCATTATGCATCAAATATTTTTAGAATTCACGTACAAAACGCAATGCCTTGTTTACCAATCGGCAAATTACACTATAATGTTTAGCAGATTTTGCACCTATCTACCTGTTTTATTAAAACTCATTGTCAATTCTAGGTGTTTATTTTTTTATAAAGAGATTTTGTTTTTATGGCAAGTAGTTCTAAAACCAGCAGGCGATTGGCCAGATTAGTATTGTTTGAAACTGTTATCATCGCATATGCAACATATATTGCGGCAATAAGTTTAGATTGGATAGGTTTGTACAACAATGCACATACAATGGGGACTGCGGTTAACGTTGTTTTGTTCACGCTCTCGGTTGTTGTCATTAACTTGTCTGTTGGTTTGTATGAACCAAGGCTGCGCGAACCATTTCGTGGCATTATTAGGCGTGTTCTTGTTTCTGCGGTTATAAGTTATTTTTGCGTTGCTGTGGTATCAAGTATTTTATTTGACGATAACTCAGAACATTACCTACATGCACCACTTTCAGTCGCTTTCATTGTTATCGTTCTTGTCATTTTTAGATATATTGTACACACCACTGAATCCTTTTCGGTACGCCCTAATATTGTAGTTTTAGGCGCTGGCGTTAGAGCTGCTGTGATAGAAAATAGAATGCGTAGAGAGGTGGATAGAGCCCATTTCAATATTACCAGCTTTATTCCTATGGAAGGTGATTTAGTCGAAAAAGGCGTGAGAAAAGAACATTTTGCCCACATCGATGTAGATAAAGAACTCCGTGATTATTTAGATAAAGAAGAAATTAGTGAAATTATCGTCGCTAATGACCAAAGACGCGGAACGCTTCCTGTTGACATATTATTTGATGCCCGCTTGAAGGGCATTGTAGTGACTGATTTATTAGATTTTATTGAACGTGAGACAGGGCAGATATCAGTGGATTTAATGTATCCAAGCTGGGTCATTTATTCCAACGGATTTCAAACGCAAAAAATACTCAGAAAAGTGGCGGATTATTGGCTTAATATCGGCTTAGCAATCATCATACTTTTTTTCACCTGGCCGATAATGCTTATTACTGCATTAATTATTTATATAGACGACGGCTTTCGAACCGGCGCTTCAGTTTTTTACAAACAAGAACGCGTAGGCAAAGATGGAAAATGCTTTAATATTATGAAATTTCGGAGCATGCGGCCAGATGCAGAAAAAGATGGTGCTAAATGGGCTTCGAAAAATGATAGTCGAGTAACGTCTATTGGGGCATTTATTCGAAAATACCGAGTTGATGAACTTCCACAACTATTGAACGTGGTGAAAGGTGAAATGTCTTTTATTGGTCCTCGACCCGAAAGGCCTGAGTTTGTTGAGCAGTTGATAAGAGAAGTGCCTTATTATGCCCAGCGGCATAATGTGAAGCCTGGTTTGGCAGGTTGGGCACAGCTAAACTATCCATATGGTGCGAGCGTGAAAGATTCTTTAGAAAAATTGAAGTTTGATTTGTACTACGTTAAACATCAGAGTCTTTTACTCGACATTCTAATACTCATTCGAACGACTGAAGTAGTCTTGTTCGGCAAAGGGAGATAAGTGATTGGATAAGGTAAATCCCAAGCAACGTATTCATGCAATGACAGTTGACGTTGAGGACTACTTTCATGTTTCTGCTTTCGACTCCGTTATTAAGCCAGACGAATGGTCATCTATAACGCCTCGGGTGGGAGACAATACCCACCGCCTGATAGATTTGTTTAATGAAAATGGTGTGAAAGCTACGTTTTTTACACTTGGCTGGGTTGCAAAACATTGTCCAGATGTAGTTCGTCGCATTGTTGATGAGGGGCATGAGCTAGCAAGTCATGGTACCAATCATCGGCGTAATACAACGATGAATAGAGAGCAAGTTTTAGCGGATATTACGGAAAGTAAAGACCGCTTGGAGCAAATTGGCGGTAAAGAAATTATTGGCTATCGGGCTCCGAGCTTTTCGATTGATAAGACAAATGAATATGTGTTTGAGCTGTTAGTAGAATTGGGCTTTAAGTATTCATCGAGTACTTATCCTATTAGTCATGACCTGTATGGTGTGCCTGAGTGGCCTAGATTTATGCACACTCGGCCAGAAGGTATTATTGAAATACCCGTACCTACAGTCACTAAAGGTGACAAGAATAAGGGCATTGGCGGTGGTGGTTATTTTCGTCTATATCCATATTGGCTATCGAAGCGCAGAATTGAGAAGTATATGCGTGAAACCGAAGAGCCATATAATTTTTATTTTCATCCTTGGGAGATTGATGCTGATCAGCCTAGGATTGAAAGTGCTCCCTTCAAATCAAAAATACGCCATTATGTAAATCTTCATGTTATGGAAAAGAAACTGGTTATGTTGATGCAAGATTTTAATTGGAAAACAATGCGTGATGTTTACAACATTCGCTAATAAGGACGTTCGACGTGGTTTTAGCAGACAGCAATTCTAAAAAAGTACTCATTGGATTAACTCTTGTTTTTGGATTTTGGTTACTCTTAGTTTATGGGCCTTTGATTGGCGCAATTGAAATATGGATATCAAACGAGATATATAATCATTGTTTGATTGTTATTCCCGCATCGATTTACTTAATTTACGAAAAACGCAAGGTCATAAAGTGGTCTGAGGCTTCGATGTCTTGGCTCGCTGCAATTGTTTTCATACTACAGCTTTTCTTCTATGTTCTAGCTACAGCTGCAGACATACAGCTTTTTCAGCATGTCGCCATATTTAGTATGTTGCCTACGTTGTTTTGGTTGTTCGCTGGTAATAGGATAGCTTGGTCTTTAAGATTTCCACTTCTTTTCGTTTTATTTGCTGTCCCAGTTGGGGAAGAACTAATCCCATTTTTGCAAGAGATAACTGCAGATATCTCTGTTTGGATGCTAGAACTTAGCGGAATACCTTTGTTCAGGAGTGGATTGTTTATAGAAATTCCCCAAGGTAAGTTTTTAGTTGCTGAAGCATGTTCTGGAGTCAGTTTTTTAATTGCATCTATTGTATTGGGTAATCTCTACGCCTATATGAACTTAGTGACGATGCGACGCCGAATATTTTTCGTTATTTTATCTATCTTGTTCCCAATATTTGCAAATGCTGTAAGAGTATATGGGATTATTTATATCGGTTATTCGACAGAAATGAAACATGCGGTCGGTGCAGACCATTTGATTTATGGTTGGTTTTTCTTTGCTTTTGTTTTGGTTTGTTTGTTTTTGATTGGTGAGCTTATACGAAGACGTGAAGCCAAAGCTTTGGCCACTGGCTCAACTTTAGAAAAAACTGACGGAAACGAGGCCGCTTCAGTTCCAAGTTACGCTACTCTTAACTTCAATTTAATTATTATGGGGGTCGTGTTAGTCGCCATCGGTGCAGCGTTGTTACAGAATCACAGGATGAATAACATCGTGCCTTCGGACAACAGTGTTTTTTACATTGATATATCTAAATTCGACTCCGTTCACCACGTGCATAGGGTTCAATGGATACCAAGGTTCGTAGACAACACAAAACAAGACCACTTCCACCTGAGTCAAAACAACGTCAATTTTGATATGTTTTATGCTTTCTATGATGGAACGGAGGGAGAGTTGGCGTCTTCTCTAAATAAATTATACGAGCAAGACCGCTGGACTTTAGTAGCTAGAACACGCATTAATATCGATAATACGCTAGTTCTTAAAGAGAACATTACTACTTCAGTTGGTTTAAAAAAGTCTATTTATTATTGGTACTTGCTCGATGGCGAATTAGTAACTTCATTTAAGGATATAAAGTTATTGCAACTAAAGAAAAGATTGCAAGGAAAACAAGCACGCTCTGCAATCGTCGCGGTGGCTTTTGATTATGAGCAAAACGAAGTTATAGACGAATTAATAACCCATAAAATCGTAACTTCGCTGTTAAAGACAGGTGAATTTAAATGAGTGCGTTTTTTGTACTTTTTCCTAAATCATCACAAACAGTTGATGTTGGCATTTGGCAAGATATGTGCTCGAAACTTCCGCAATATGAATTCGAAAATATAGGGTACAGTGACAATCTAAAACTTGGTTCACCATCTTGGGGGTTCAATAAAGGATTCAGAGATTTTGGAACTCACTGGTGTTTTGTATGTGGTGAAATGTTTATATTGACTGGCGATGACACTATAGACGATGAAATAGATTATACATTTAGAACAAAAGAAAATTGGACATCTCGTCTCAAAAAAGCTACTGGTGTATTTTCTGTTGTAATATTTGACCGACAATCTCAAAACTTATATTTGTTCTCTGATAAATTGGGAATTAGACCAATTTATATAATTGAAACAAAAAGTCATTTTTGCATTTCGAGTACCTTAGGAGCGATAACTGATTCGCATTCAGAAGTCGAGCTTTCATTTGAGAACCAGCTACAACGACTGGCGTTGGGTTACAACCTTAGTGGTAAAACTATTCTACAGAATGTATTCAAGGTGAAAGGTTCAAAGAGCCTTACTATATCAAGGTCTGGAAAAATTGAGTCGTCAAGCTATTTTGAATGGCCTCAAAAAATAGAAGAGGGTCCTAGTATAACGCCTGAGATAGTATTTACTGCTTTCGAGAATGCAATTTTGAGACGTAGAGTTGAGTGCCAATACAATTTTGGTTTTTTGAGTGGTGGTATGGATTCTAGAGCTGTCATAGGCTTAGTGAAACAGTTTTTTGAAAATACAGAAACGTTTGTATTTTTTGACGGAGAAATTCAAGATAAGTACTTTGCAAAAAGTTTTGCTGAGCGGGCTGATATAAAACTAGATGAGGTGAGAGTCGAAAAGCTCTATTTTCCAAATTGGAGTGCACTCATTAGTCAAGCTATTTCGAAGAAGCATCCTGATGTCACTCCTCCATATTATGTTTGGTCAGGAGATGGAGGAAGCGTATGTTTGGGGGGAGTCCATATCTTTGACGGCGGAATTCCTGATGATATGAGCGATCGGGATAATGTTCTACTAAGTCAAATCCAACATTCGCTTGTAACCAAATGGTTTAATTCCAAACATAGTTCGATAAATGATGTCAGTAGAAGACAAATTCTTGATGAATTAGATAGATGTGATCCGAATTCTGGTGATTTAGTTGAAATCTTGTACAGATTTTATTTGACAAATGATCAAACGGCAACGTTAGAGAAACATTTCGAGACAATACTTGAGCATAAAACAGAATTACTACTTCCATTTTTTGATTCTGAATTTCTTAGCCTAATTTTAAGCATACCAAAGAGAGAAATTGTTCAGCATAAGTTTTATGCCGAATGGTTTGAGCATTTTCCTGAGATAACTAGGAGTGTCGGTTGGCAAACATATCCTGGTCATATTGAATGCCCAATTAGAAATACAAAGGATTACTCGTATCAATGGAGAGCAAGAAAATCTACTCTGAAAGAGAGGGTTGCTGATGTCAAGTTTTTCTTCTGTAATCGAAATAATGCACAAATCAGGAATAACATGAACAAGAACTTGATATTTGCATATTGTATTTTGCATTTATTGCAATTGTCCGATAGTACATATGTTTTTAACTATATTAGGAAATTAGTCGAAAACTCCAAACTATGATGCACCTCTTCTAAAACTTTTATTTTTCAAATGTTAGTAAGCCGCGTACAACTGGATTCCAACTCTAGTTGAAAAGTCATAATATCCAGTTCTATAAAACTTATCAGTTTTCTGATACAAAACTTCTAGCATATTCATTTAGTGTTATAAAGTTTCATACCCGTGCATTTCAATTCATCCTTCAATGATAAACTCTTTTGTTACTCTCTTCTTTAAATAGTCATTAAAGATTGGTTGCTCAATATTTATTCATTTTATAAACATTGAGCAGCATCTTTTTAGAATGAGAAGTGTATCGTGAAGTCAATACCGTTTAGGAAAGATATTAATGGGCTACGAGCTTTTGCTGTAATTGTCGTAGTACTCTTTCATTTCAATATTCCAGGTTTTGCAGGAGGCTTTGTTGGGGTTGACGTCTTTTTTGTTATATCTGGCTATTTAATGACAAGCATAATTATTGGAAAAGTAAACGCAAACATTTTTTCTATTCTTGACTTCTACTTAGATCGAGCTAAAAGAATTATACCTGCGCTAGCAGTACTGATAATTTGTGTCTTATTTATTGGATATTTAGTTTTGTTGCCTGAAGACTTGAAATCGCTGGGTAAGCATGCCATCTCTAGCATAGCTTTTATTTCAAACGTGATATATTGGGACGAAACAGGTAGTTATTTTGGAGCCGCAGCACACAATAAGTGGTTACTGCATACATGGTCCTTATCAGTCGAATGGCAATTTTACTTGATTTACCCATTAATTATTGTCGCATTGTCACGTGTAATGAAACTCAGCCGTTTAAAAGTATTCTTAGTCCTCCTTACCATTGTTTCTTTAGCATTCTCCATTAGTATGACATTCCGAATTCAGGAAGCAGCATTTTATTTACTACCTTTTAGAGCGTGGGAAATGTTGATAGGTGCATTAATCTTTTTATATCCCGTTATTCTGCCCCCTAAAACTATAAAAATATGTTTTTGGCTCGGGATACTAATATTATTTGGTTCAGTATCGGCAATATCATACGAAAATACTTGGCCCGGTTTTTTGGCTATTGTCCCAGTAACTGGCACAGCATTGATAATTTTTGCACAATACAAACACTCAATTCTTTCTAACAATGCTTATATTCAATGGCTTGGTAAAACGTCCTATTCAATTTATTTGTGGCATTGGCCGGTTTCAGTTTTCATTACTTACTTTGGTTTAGCAGACAATATCTATATTATTGTACTTGGCCTATTAGTATCTTTAATTTGCGGTACGTTTTCATATTATCTCATAGAATGTAAAACGTACGTTTTACGATGTGCTCCGACAAATGGGCGATTACCTCGACTCTTTTACAATAAGATATTTATTGTTGTTTGTTTTACATTTTCAATAGTTGCTTTATCTGGCGCAAATGTATACCTAAGTCACGGACTTCCCGAAAGGAATAGTTTTTTTAATAAAATGTCCAAACTTAAAAATCCTCTTTCAGAGCAATGCAATGTGTTCCCGCATTTTGAAGAACTTATTTCTCCAAAATGTATCTATGGCAATAAACAAAATGTCTCGGCAATAGTGCTAGGCGATAGTCATTCAAATGCCGCGATTACATCTGTTCAAGAAAGTTTAAATTCTCAAAATTACGGTGTCATGTTTATGGGGGCCGACGGTTGTTTTCCCTTAATCAATGTTTCGAACTCTTATTTTGAAAGATGTCGTGATTATAATTCTTGGGTATTTAATGAGTTAGAAACAACTGCCTCTTTACACAATAAGCCAGTTATTATATTTAGCAGGATGACTGATAACTTATTCGGGAGAAGCGATGACAACTATTATATTGATGACATCAAAAGAGGGTCAAAAGATTTTTTGATAAGTTTTACTTCGAACTACGAAGAAAAGCTGTGCGAGCTGAGCGAAAATAATAAAGTATATATCGTTAAGCAAATTCCTGAAATGAAGCGAGATGTGCCGAAAGACTTTCTAAAGAGTTACTTGTTTGGTACGCAATCACCTAATTATATTACGGTTGAGGAATACGACGCCATGCATGATAAAACTAACAGGGTATTAGACACCTTGTCGATAAAATGCGGGCTTGTCCTATTAGACCCATTGCCTTATTTATGCCCAGATGGAATCTGCCATTCCGTTATACAAAATAAACCAGTTTATTATGATAAAAATCATCTAAGTGAATATGGAAATAAACTATTGGTCCCAATGTTTGAAACAATACTTTCAGACCTAAACGCTGCGAATAATTGAATAATTACCTTTAATTATTCGGAAGCGTCCAACAACAAATGGTTTAAACTTTCTGCTCTTTGTTGTCTACTATATTGATACGTATCTATATGAGTTTTCTTTTCTTTAGTTTCTATCAATTTAGTTATCATAACGGACAGTTCGTCAACACTTTCACCAATAAATGTAGGCGGAATTGACCTTAATAGTTCTGCTGTGGCTCCGGTCGCACTAACAGCCCCTAAGATTGGTTTTTGAGTACGAATATATTCGTATATCTTCCCTGGTATTTGGTTATCGAATAACTTTCCTTGAATGAGAAGTAAAGCATCTGCGGCGAGCATTTCTTGAAGGGAACTCCTGTATGAAATAGCGGGTAAGAACTCGACTAGGTCTTTTATATTTAATGTATTTAACACGTCTATAAATTCACTAAGTAATGGGCCTCCTCGAAACTTGACTACAAAATTTTTGTGGCCCACTATGCCTGCTTCTTTTAAATTGGCGAGCGCATTAAAAAGAGGGATTGGCGTTCTTCCTTGTGGTGGGAAAACTGCGCCGGAATGTAATATTTCAAACTTGTTAGATGATTTGATTTGATTATTTTTAAGGCTCTTAAAATTGTCTTCATCAAAACCATTTTCGATAAGCTTGAATTTGTCTGATGCAACGGATGGGAAAGTTTTTCTATACAACTCTACAGCTCGATTGGTAGTGAATACTGAATAAGTAGCTTTGGTAACAAACTTTTTATCTAGCCATCGGCTCACGAAGGCATACGGTACATTTTCATAATGGCATTTCAGAGGGTCCCTATAGTCCGCAATCCAAGGCAAGTTTGACCATTTTGCTAACCTGTGCGCTACGATATGTGCTGATATTGATGGGTAGGTTGACATTATAATGTCTGGTTTATATTTATTTATGAGCTCCTTTCCTTTGGGTGTCGCTGTAAATACCCAAGGCCAATATCTATCAGGAACTTCTATCAGTCTCAAATATTTTCCTTTGATTGAATATTTGAGTTTAGCGTTTTCAGCTTTAGTCCTAAAAACTTTATCATCTGGAATTGGGTTAGGGCTGTCATCCATCGATTCATAAATTGAGTTTTCTGCAGTCAGCAGGACAACGTCCCAACCTTTTTTTGAAGTTCTTTAGAAAACGATGATGGTCTTTGAACGCCTGCCGTCTTACAAGGATGGAATTCGAATGCAATTAGAAGAAGAGTTTTGTTAGTAGATTTCATATCGTAATTTAGAGATTGCGCTATACATATATTAAATCATTTCTTGTTGAAAGTAATTGAATAATTATTTAATAAAATTTTCTGGCAATTTAGTCAAACTTACACCTCGCCAAGACAGTGGTATGGAATCTCATACCAAATTTATAGTAGGAAAAATACATGCTTTATTTTTGGTGTTCATTTTGATGTTTAAATTTAAGACTAAGTTTGTTTTCTTTCATCCCTAAATAAACTATATAAAATTCATGAGGATAGCGTGGTTTACTTATGTCGGCTATCTAGTCCGAAAAGTATCCTTATTATTTAACACTGTCGTTAGCTCACTTGGCGAGCCAGATTTTGTATTTACATAGATACCATTGTATTAAATGTATCCCATATTATACGTTTATTTATCCTATTCTTTTTGCATTAGAAATGATCGTCTGAGTAGGTGCAGTCAATGATGTATGCAAAAAAATTATTTAGAAAAAGTGTAGTAGCAATTAGTGTTTTAGCAATTTTTGGTTGTGGTTCTGGAGAAGATAGTAGTCAAAATCAAGTCACAGTGCCAATTCCAACGCCAGCCCCAGTAGTGGTGGCCAATCCTCCTCAAGAGCAAACACCTGTAACTGATCCTGCTCCGGTTACAGAACCGTCACCCGATCCAGTCCCAGAGCCAACGCCAGACCCAGAGCCAACGCCAGACCCAGAGCCAACGCCAGACCCAGAGCCAATGCCAGACCCAGAGCCAATGCCTGATCCAGACCCACAGCCTGATCCAGAACCACAGCCAGGTCCTATAACTGTTCCTGCACCTATGCCGGAGCCAACACCGGACCCGGAGCCAACACCTGAGCCAATACCTGAGCCAGAGCCAGAGCCAACACCGGATCCAGAGCCAACACCTGACCCGGTGCCAACACCAGACCCGGAGCCAACACCTGACCCGGAGCCAACACCTGAGCCAGAGCCAACACCTGAGCCGGAGCCAACACCTGAGCCAGAGCCAACACCTGAGCCAGAGCCAACACCTGACCCAGAGCCAACACCTGAGCCAGAGCCAACACCTGACCCGGAGCCAACACCAGAGCCAACACCTGATCCAGAGCCAACACCTGAGCCAGAGCCAACACCGGATCCAGAGCCAACACCTGACCCGGTGCCAACACCAGACCCGGAGCCAACACCTGACCCGGAGCCAACACCTGAGCCAGAGCCAACACCTGAGCCAGAGCCAACACCTGAGCCAGAACCAACACCTGAGCCAGAGCCAACACCGGACCCAGTGCCCGCGCCTAAAGTTCAAGGAATTGTATTATTTGAAGAAGACATCATTAAAGATATTCAAGATTCAACACCCTTCGATGTAAATATCCCGTTGGGAGTACAGGCAACATTAGACGTTAGTTATTTAGGTGCCTTCAGAGTTGAAGCGACGGGTGATTCAACATCAGACTATGCTGTTGGAACGTTGGGATACAATCCAGACAATAATAGTATTTTTATGGTTGGCCATAGTAGCCACAACGCGATAGCTGAATTTGAAATACCCTCTGAGCTATCAATTGAGTATGAAGTGAACGACATTATTCGAGCAGCTGTATTGCAAGATTATGTCGGGATATTAGATAAACACGATGTTGGTAACCAAACCAATAAAATAGTAGGTATCCTATATCACGAACAAAACTTATTAGTGAGTTCTGAAATATGGTATGACGCGAGCGATGGTAATAAAGACAATCTTCAAGTTTTTAGTAATGCATATAATTTACGCTCATCTCCATATAAGGGTATGCTGCAAATAGAAGGTGGCGCTATGGCTGCTGGTTATATGTCACTTATTCCTCGAGAGTTTCAAGCAGAATTTGACGCTAAGTATTTGACAGGTTGGGCTTCAAATTATTCTATAACGACCAGATACTCACAAGGTCCCAGTCTATATGCTTTCGACCCCAATGAAGGAGTCAACGCTGTATTATCTATGAGTAGAGAAATTGATGCGAATCCTATGATGGTATTTCCGTTAGAGCAAGGCAAAGAGATGGTAGAAGGTGCCTCGAGAATATCCGATGATATATCTCCGATTTGGGGGCCTTTAGCCGGTGCTAGGTATGGTTTTATTGTTCCAGGCACCGATATATTTATGGCCGTTGGTCATCATGGCGGTATACATTCTGGTGTAGGTTATAAGATAACGCAAGATAATGGCAACACGTGTGGTGGTGGTTGTCCCTACGAAGCTGATGACTTTTATAATTATTTTTGGTTGTTTAGTGTTCAAGATATTTTGAACGCAGACACTCCTCATTCGATACAACCTATAAGTTATGGTAAATGGAGCCATCCTCATGATGACGAAGGCCGCAATAAAGTAATAGGTGCCACATACGATAATGCAAGCAATCGTCTATACTTAAGTCTGGGTAACGCTGGAAATGTTGGGGCTTATGATAGACCGCCTCTAATAATTGCATATGAGGTTAAAGCTATTTCTAACTAAAACTTTAAAATTTAGGCGTTATAAACTATTAGTATTTTCTGATCTAAATAAGAAAGGGGGCATTGATTTGATTATTTCTTTGAATTCCCCTTTCATTTCTTACCTTTCCAGATTACAGTCGGGTAGGCAGTTAGTACTATGTGTCTAAAGATATTGAACTATAAACAATATAATCATGAATTAATAATACTCATCTTAAAAGGCTTGCTTGGGTGACAATGATTTAAAGCTTTTATTGTTCACTTTTATATTCAAACATTAAGACAAAAGGAGTCTGAATTAATAATGAGTCGCTTCAAGCTCGGAATATTAATTCCATTAAAAGCAAAACAAGTATCATCTAATTGGTCTGTTGTTGAATCATCATTGAAAAGGGTTTTATATTCAATAAACAATCAGACTAGTAATAATTTCGAATGCGTAGTAGTGGGGCATGATCGACCAGATGCGTTTGTAGTTGAACAGATATGTAGAAATACTTCATTTTTAAGCTTCGATGAATTTTCTCCACCAGATCAAAAGTTATATGACGGAATGCAACTACAATTGAAATATGAATTCGATCGTTGCTCGAAGATTGCAAAAGGGATGATTCACTTAAACTCTAATAATATAACCCATTGGTTCGCGTTAGACGCCGATGATTTGCTACGATTTGATTTCGTTTCTTTAGTAGAAACGTACCAAAGCGCTAGCGCAATCGTCATTGATCGAGGTTATTTTTATTTTGAAAGTAATAAAATAGTAAATAAAACCGATGAGTTTTCTGCTTACTGTGGTTCAAGTTGCATTATTAAGGCTTCACTGAATGAAGTTCCAAGAGTATTGAATGATAAAGCTTACAAAGAAATGTTTTTTGGCACCGTGTCACACGTCCACGTTAAAGATTTGTTTAACAAAGAGAATATTGATTATATCGTACCTAAGGAACGCTTGTTAATGTACGTTAGAGACCATGGTGAAAATATTAGTAATTTTTATTTTACAAGTTGGTTAGTGGTGTTAAAAAAATGGATAAAAATGAGGATAAAACGGATCTCGTTTAGTGAAAAAGATTATAGTGACTTTGGTTTCAAGTAGGTTGAACGCTTTGGTGCTAATATTGAATTTAGATTAGAGACAAATTGACTTGGCTAAATCTTTTTTTGTGCTGGAGGTGGGTCTCCCTTTGGCTTTTTATACATCAATCACCGCTCATTCTTTTTTGCTCGATGTTACCATATGATATTTTCTGAAGTATTAACAATAGTCTATAAAAGGTTTACTAATTCATAGCGTTATCCTAATCCCACTTTATAAAAACTATTATTCAGCGCCGTACTCTAAAAGTTAATATCAACGTATTTCTTTTAAAGCTTTCTATTGTCGACATTTATCTTCTTCATTTTGAACTTTGAATATGTAGGTTTTATTATTATTTCATAGATTGGATGTTTAGTTAAAATTATTGCTGAAAACCAGACAAATGGCAGTGTAATAGCAACTATTGCAATACTAAATAAAGGTGAATTATCTTTAAAGTTTATTACATGATCCAAGAACGCGGTAGCTAAATAACAAACAACACCAACAAACATACTAGAAAAATTTTCTCTAACAAGTCTCAATATGTCAATGTCAATTTTAATTTTTAAAAATAACAACGTTAATAGTAAGTTTAAAAAAGCACCCAACGCCATTGAATATGCTAACCCTAATAGCCCGTATGGAATTGTATAAAATATTAGAAATGCATATATACTTGAACTAATGAGTTGTAAATATAGTAGCCAGTTATCGAGCTCTTTAATAATTAATAAGTTGGGTGTGAACTGGTTTACAACATTAAAAATAGCCCAAAACGCAAGCGCAGATACGAGTGGTACTGACTCTTCCCACTGATCTCCAAACATCAACAGAACAGCAGGGTAGGCACACGCACTAGCAACAAGCAATACAGGTAAAGCAATACCCAACAATAAAGTAGTTGCTTTGATATATGCAAAAGTTGGGTCCTGTCCTGTATTTCTTATATTTGCGAAAAGGGGTAAAATTACAGGGTTTACGCCAACGACCAATAAGTTTGTAAAAAACTGTTGGAAGCCAAGGCCTTTCGAAAATATTGCTACTGATGATATATTATAGAATCTTCCAATAAATAAATCAGGCAAATTTATTTCGAATATTTTTAAAAAATTGGCACCAGATGTGTTTACACCAAGTTTAATTATCGGACTAAACCCTTTGAATGACGGTAAAAATAACATTTGTTTAGATAAGTTTTTGAACATTAGCAAGAACTGAACAATCGTTCCGACTAAGAAACCAATCGCCAAGCCATAAAAACTGTAATCCAATAGAACTAATATGAGAGAAACTACGAATATGATTGATTGGTGAGCTAAACTTAAAACAGCTAATTTGCCAAATTCCATCTCCCTGCTAAGTAAAGAAGCATTTATCCCTAAAAACGGCGCTAAGAAAAAACTTACGGAGACAATTATGATGACATATTGTAAACCTGGCGCGCTAAAAAACTCTTCAATGACATGAGAAAACACGATTAATG
The DNA here is from genome assembly GCF_055808975.1 of Glaciecola sp. G7-5. NCBI lineage: Bacteria > Pseudomonadati > Pseudomonadota > Gammaproteobacteria > Alteromonadales > Alteromonadaceae > Glaciecola > Glaciecola sp. G7-5. The sequence continues at coordinate 4,429,089 of NZ_CM147892.1, read as the reverse complement.
CTGCGCCTAAGCTCCAAGACATTACAAAGGTAACGCCTAGGCTAGACCTTATATTCTCTTCTGTAAGCTCTGGCTGGCGAATTATATATGCGCCGGCCCCTAAAAATCTAAGTTGTGTCAATATCAACGTAAGGGAACTGCATAGCGCAAAAACACCTAGTTCAGATGGCGTAAGCAATCGCGAAAACGTAATTACAGATATAAAACCAATAATAAAAATTATGTACTGATTGAACGATGATACAATAAAGGCCTTTTTAACTTTGTCCAACCAAATCACCCTTGTTTTTTTGTGCTTTTAATACGTAAATGTTATATACACTTGCGCTGTATAAAATACACCAATAAAGAATTTCGGCTCTAAATCTGTTTAAAAAACTCATAGATACACAAAAACATAACAACGCAGAACCAATAGCAACAACCTTAAAGTATCGCCGATGCTCTCCTCTTATTGCCATATAATTTAGGGTTCGTCGCAATGTAACGAAGCTATAGAAAATAACTGCACCGAAAGCTATTAGCCCAGGATATCCAATTTCGGCCAAAACCTCGAACCAAGTCGAATGAACTGCTCTGTTTCGATTTGCCCCTGTATTGACATCTGGCGGAATATATTGTGGTGAATAGTATATAAAAGCTGATGCTCCACCTCCAAACGGATGGTCTTTCGACATATCCATTGCTGCCAACCAAAAGTATATTCTAGTACTTCCGGTTGCTATTTCTTTTTGCCGTTCAAAACCTTCTGTTTTGATAGTTTGCATCCGCTCCCAGAAATATTTGTCAGTTACTGTTAAAACTCCAACTAAACCAAATACAATTATCGCGATGGCACTTAAGCGTTGATTCTTTCTCGTTACTTTAGAAAAAAACATATAGAAAACGAAAATGAAAGTGCCTATCGCTACACCCAAAAATGCTCCTCGACTTCCTAGTAGCACTAACCCGTTAGCAGTAAAGGCTCCTAAAACTACACACATCATTTTTACTTTCCAGTTTGGGTGCATCCAGAAGTAATATAAACTAAATAGTAGGGATGGACCTAATGCTGCTGCTAAGCCGTTTGCGTCCGGCGCATCAACCATTCCCGCTCCTTCAAAACGACCATTATTTAGTCGCCCAAATTGTGTAATATAATAACCTAAGTATCCAGAAAACAGCATATAACCACCGATTGCTATATCTAAATGCTTTTCTGATTGAATGATTTTGTAAGCTAACGTTATGATGACTGCAACGGTCAATAAGGCATCAAATGCTAAAGTGTGAATAGTTGGTAGTACAGCATAAAAGCTTGCTATCCCATATAGGAAAACAACTAAATAAAGCCATAAAAATTGAGGAATTTTAAATATTTGATTCGACTTATAGGTTTTCCAGTTGGTTATAACTATTATGAGCATAGTGAGCACTATGTAGTAAGAAAAAGCAATGTCTGGAATATAGCTTCCCCACCATTTTGTAGGTGGATTAAAAAAATAATATCCTTGATAGAGCACGAATATATAAACTGCGCCTTGGCGAAATGACATGATAATGGTACTGAAGAACGTCATGTAAAATAGTATTAGGCTAATCATTTATTTTCCCGCTGTAGAAGTTTACTCATGGTCTGACTTAAATACTGCCCCTCTGATGTTGTTTTGTAATAGCAACGGTATGCAACGAGTATAGTGACCGAATATAAGCTTACAAACCCTATTGTGTTAAGGGTAAGCCGAAATAAATCATTGTTTAGACTTTCTCTAATAAAAGTATGTAATTCAACACTCAAAAATATTAGCAGCGGTGTTAAAACAATAATTGCGCTAAGTCGTTTTGCAAAATACACCGTCAATCCTCGAAGATAGTAAACCGTAGTTGTTATAAAAAAAATGGACGCTACAAAGACTTCCATCCACACTCTGTCTTTAACAAGTGTACTAACATCAGAATTAAGATTAGAACCCACTGCAATCAGTACAAGGGTTACTGCTACAAATTCGTAGGCAAATACGAAGTTCGTTTTACTTTTTACCATCAGCACACGTTTACAATGTGTAGCCATAAAGAATGAGGTTACCAATAGACCCATATATCCAAATATACTGTGATACTCAACCCAATTAGCACCTAAGAGTACAGCGACGATTTCCAGGCTATTTACATACATAAAAATAGAGATTGGAATTGCTATCATCGCCAAAGCGATAAACGTCACTGTGTATTTAAACCCTTGGGTTTCTTTGTCGTGTTGCTTTTTCGACATTTCTACTAGTAACGGCTCGGCTAAAGGAATCATTAGGTTTAATGAAGGAATTACTGCTATGTACTTCATGATGTGAAAGTGGCCAAATATGGTGTTACTGTAAAACTTGCTAATAAAAAAGGAGTCAATGTTAGCTTTGAAATAACCAAAAAACTCTTGACCAATCATAAAGCTACTAAATCGCAATTGAGTTGAGATAGTCTGTGTTGTGAGTTTAGGCCGATATGAACAGCTAAAATAGCTAATCAGACTTGCGCTAGCTGTAGTAAATATCTGCCCTATAACAAGCGCCCAATAACTTTTAGTTGTAATCGCCAATGAAATGGTAAGAATAACACCAAACACTTTACTTATGACCATTGCTATCACAAACGCTTTATACTTTTGTTGCCGTTTTAAGCGCCAAAGACCAGGATTCATGAGACCAGTTAATAAAGGCGTAACTCCCAGTACAAGTATAACAGCCACCAGTTCTGGTTTATCATAGAAAAGTGCGACAGGGTAAGCAAGGATACATATTAGGATTGTTGCCGCTGATTTTACCATTAAGTCTAGCGTCCATGCTGAGTTGACAAGACTTTTAGATGCCGTCCCACGAGACAATACAAATTGCTCGCTACCGGTATTGGTAAAAACTTCAGCGAGTAATATAACTAAATAAGCAATAGCAACTACTGCGAAATCTTCGGGTAATAATATCCTCGCCAACACGATCGTGCTAACTAAGCCGATTAATTTTTGTACAACACCATTTCCAACCAACATTATTGCACTGAGTAAAACTTTATTGGTTTTACTCATTTTTTTTATGTTCATGACTGTATGGACTTGTTTCTATCATGTCTTGTCCAACGACTTGTTATGACTGGCATTGTTTCTATCGGTGGTTAACTCTTGGTAAAGTGTTGTGTAATTTTGTGCCATAATCTCTTGGGAAAAAGCTCGTTGAACCGAACCCTTGACCTCGACGCCAGTTCATTTAGGTATTTATCATCCTCATATAAACGGGAAATTGCGTTCGCTAAATCGGCAGCATTATCATTGGGAATGACTAAACCATTCTCACCATGTTTAATAATTTCAGGATTGCCACCAACATCAGTTACTATGCAAGCCAATCCAATACTCATCGCCTCTAGTAGCGTCATTGATGTACCTTCACTGAAGGAAGTGAGTAAATATAAGTCAAAGCTGTTAAGGTATTCCGTCGGGTCTTTTAAGTAGCCAGTGATCGTCACATGATCTCGTAGACCTAGTTTATCTACTAATGATTCTATCTCTTCTCGCATCTCACCATCACCCACAATGATAAGGTGAACATTGAGTCCTTGATCAATGCAGGTTTTTATACCCTTTATCATCATCAAGTGGTTTTTTATTGGGTCTAATCTAGCTATAGTGCCTAAAATAAACGTTTCAGAACTTAAGCCAAGGGTGTCTCGAATGGTCGATTTGTTACTATCTATTATTTTCTTTGCGGCAATACCATTATAGATAACGTTTGAGTATTTGGTTGGGATAAACTCATAGTCTGCAAGTGCTTGCAGTGTAGCGCCAGATATTGCCGTCACGCTATCAGTGAATGTCAGCAGAAGAGGGTTGATAATCTTACGTTTCCAGCTACTTGTATCTGGGTAAAAACGACCATGTTCGGTAAAAATAACCTTGCATTTTAAACCAAAGGCGGCGAGCGCCCCGTAAACCCAAGGCGTATATTGGTGACAATGAACAATATCTATCTTATTGTTGGCGATAAAACCGCGGATAGACTTTATTATAGACAAATCAAAACCGTCTTTTCTTTGTTTAGATGCTACGGTCGTGCCAGCGCTTCTCAAGTCAACACCCCATGGCCCTAGGGGCTCTTCGATACAGAAAATTAGCATTTCGGTATCATTACTATCTTGGCCTTCGATAATATTTTTAATGACCATCTCCGTGCCGCCTATCCTCATATCATAGGTGATGTGGAGTATCTTAAGTTTTTGCTTCACAGCATATATCTCCGCCACCACATCTCAAACATGAGCATTGTCCATAGTAGGGTACTATGGTCGTGCGTTTCAGCTTGATGTTCATTCCACAATTTAACTATTTGGGTGTTTGAAAAAATAGTGCTTAGGCCCTGAGGATCATTTATCAAATACTTATGTGCAATTGACTTTATTTCGACTCGAAACCATTGTTCTAAAGGCACCGAAAAGCCCATTTTTTTACGATAAAGAATATCGTCGTTCAAGTAGCCTTTAAACGCCTCTTTAAGCGCATACTTCTTTTCTTTGCCTCGAAACTTTAAATCTGATTTTAAAGTAGCAGCATATTCGACTATTTCCTTGTCTAATATTGGTGCTCTTACTTCTAAAGAGTTGGCCATGCTCATACGATCTACCTTTACTAAAACGCCACCTGTTAGATAAGATTTAATGTCGGTATAAAGTATTTTGCTGAGATGATCTTCACCGTCAGCTTCATGGTAATGTTTGAGTGTAAACTCACTAGGATGATAGTCTCCAAGTGAATTCAAGGTTTCTTTCGACGCAAGGTTGCGCCACTGCTGGTCCGTAATAAATGTGTTAGTTATATAGAAACCCATATCAGCATCAACGCTTAAACTGTTTAATAAGCTTTTGGCTCGTTGAGTTGTACGTGTATTAATTTTCCCAAGTAACTTTGCTGCAACAGGAAACACAGACCTTCGTAAACTTGATGGAAACTTCCGCCGCAATTGGTTTTCTAGGTTGTCATTAGTATATTTTTCATAGCCAGCAAATAGTTCATCACCACCATCACCTGCTATAGCGACAGTGACTTTTTGTCTTGCCACTTGCGATACAAAAAAAGTAGGTACGAGTGAGGGGTCGGCGAATGGCTCGTCGAAATAGCTAACGATTTTTTCTAAGTTGTCTTCAACGTTGTCGTTTACAAGAAACTCATGATGCTCAGTATGATATTGCTGGGCTATTGATTTTGCGAACTCCGCTTCATTGAACTTTTCATTATCAAATGAGATAGTGCAGGTCTTTACTGGCTTGTCAGATAAGTTCGCCATCGTTGCAACAACACCGCTAGAATCAACACCACCACTTAAAAAAGCACCAAGAGGTACGTCACTTATCATCCGTCGCTTGGTAGCATCGCTAATTAAATTACGAAGTTTTTCGATGGCAGAGCTATCGTCTTGGCATGATTGTTTGGCAAAGCTCAGCTTCCAATATTCAGTCATATTAATGTCGCCGTCTTCAATTATCATATAATGGGCAGGCGGCAACTTATGAACATGCTTAAAGATACTCTTAGGGTCAGGAATATACTGATAAGCAAAGAAATCATGAACAGCATCTAAGCGTATTTCTTTTTTAATACCTGGCAACGTCAACAAGGCCTTAATTTCAGAGGCAAACGCAAATTTGTCACCATCTTTATAATAATATAAGGGTTTTTTGCCTAAGCGGTCTCTTGCTATAAAGAGTTTCTTTTGTTTTTTGTCCCACAATGCGAAGGCAAACATTCCATTGAGGTGGGACAAGCATTCAACACCGTAAAGCTCATAAAGTTTAATAATAACTTCGGTGTCGGTATTTGAGACGAATGATAGGCCTTTTTCTTCGAGCGTGTGGCGAATATTAAGGAAATTATAAATCTCCCCATTAAAGACAATAACAATATTTTCATCAGCCGAGTACATAGGTTGATTGCCTGCCGCGCTTAAGTCTAAAATACTCAAACGTCGATGACATAACCCTACACTCTCATCAAGATACTCGCCGCGGGCGTCGGGACCTCTATGTGCAATGCTATTGCCCATACTCACAAGGTGCTGTTCGTTTAATTCTTTGAATCCATCGGTAGTGAATCCGGCAATCCCACACATAAAACGGCCCCATATTGCTAAATGCTAGGCCAAAACGCGAATGAACGTTTTAGCAATAAAGTAGTGCACTAATAGTGTCTCATTCGACTTTGTTTAAACCTTAATTAGTTACTTGTCCATATTCCTCTGGTGTCTATAACGTTTCCACTAGGTTTTCCTAATTCTTTAAACTCTTTATGGTCGACGAGCAAAACGTGTATTTGTGCATCTGTATAGGCTTGGTTTAAATCAGACAGATTAATTCCATCTAATTCAGTTGTTTTAGCAATATTGGGTTCAATACTTATACAGGATTTACCAAAAATGTTTGTAAGTTGCTTAGCAATATTCAGAGCAGGGCTCTCACGTAGGTCGTCTATATCAGCTTTAAAGGCCAAGCCATAGCAAGCAATTTTTATATCGGATACAGATGTTGACTTATTCTCGCTTAAATAGTCAGCAACTGCCGTTTTGACTTTATCTATAACCCACTTTGGTTTGTTATCGTTTATGTGTCTTGCGTTCTTAATTAGAATTGCTGTTTCTGGTGAACTGCTGACAATAAACCAAGGATCGACAGCGATACAATGCCCTCCCACACCAGGCCCCGGCTGAAGAATATTTACTCGAGGGTGGCGATTTGCAAGTGAGATAAGCTCCCATACATTTATGTTTGTTTCATCGCATATAAGTGATAACTCATTAGCAAAAGCAATCCCAACATCACGAGATGCGTTTTCTGTGAGTTTAGCCATTTCGGCTGTTCTAGCAGTGGTAATAACACATTCACCTTTGACAAATGCTTTGTATAGATCAACAGCTTTTTGTGAACACGTTGGCGTTATACCACCGATGACTCTATCGTTTTGAATTAACTCACTTACGACTTTTCCTGGTAGGACACGCTCAGGACAATGAGCCACAAAAATATCACCTGCACCCGTATCTGGATTCGGCATTTCCAAATCTGGTCGCAACGCTAACAACCAAGAAACCATTTGCTCCGTCGTTCCTACAGGGCTAGTAGACTCTAAAATAATAAGGTCGCCTTTCTTAAGCACTGGAGCAATAGCCTCACATGCTGATTTTACATATGTTAAATTGGGCGTAGGGATAGCATCTTCACTTTCAAGAGGGAAGAATGGTGTTGGTACAGCGATTAAGAAAGCGTCAGCAGCTTCAGGGCTGGTTGTTGCTCTAAGAGCGCCTTTACTTACCCCTCTGGCAACTAAGGCGTCTAGTTCAGGTTCAACAATATGAATTTCACCACGATTAATAATTTCTACTGTTGTTTCATTAACATCAACACCTATGACATGTTTTCCATGAGCAGCAAACATAGCCGCGGTTGGTAAACCAATGTAACCTAGGCCAATAACCGATACTGTTTCAAATGCCATTCCTATAATTCCTTTAATAATTGTTCAATAATTCGTTCACAGGCTTTACCGTCGCCATAGGGGTTGTGTGCTCTACTCATATTTTTATAAACATCGTCATCGCTAAGTAGAGTCTTTAATGCATCAAATATAGTGTCTACATTTGTACCCACCAATTTAACAGTGCCCGCCGCTACCGCTTCAGGTCTTTCAGTTGTATCTCTCATTACTAAAACAGGCTTGCCTAAAGAAGGGGCCTCTTCTTGAATACCTCCAGAGTCAGTTAGGATAATGTGTGACCTATCCATTAAATACACAAACTCTAAATATTGTTGAGGTTCGATTAAGCGAATATTACTCACGTTTGACAAGAGCCTGTTAACAGGCTCTCTTACAGCAGGATTTAAATGAACGGGGTAGAGTATTTCAACATCTGGAAATTGCTGCGCAGTTTTTGATAGGGCTTTACATATATTTTCGAAACCATCGCCAAAGTTCTCTCTGCGGTGGCCTGTCACTAAGATTAGCTTTTTGCTTGAGTCTAAAAATGCAAACTGCTCATCTAAATGTTTTTTGTTTTCAATAGATAAGTGAAGTTTGTCTCTAACCATTAGTAAAGCGTCAATCACGGTGTTGCCGGTAATAACAATCATTTCTTTGCTAATGTTCTCTTTAAGCAAGTTGTCGGCTGACTCTTGTGTTGGAGCAAAATGGAAATCGGTTAGTACGCTGGTTAATTTTCGATTAGCTTCTTCCGGCCATGGGGAGTAGATGTTCCCAGTACGTAAGCCGGCTTCCACATGGCCTACTTTTATTTGTTCATAATATGCAGCTAAACTGCTAGCAAAAGTAGTAGCAGTGTCGCCATGCACGAGTACCACGTCAGGTTTGAAGTCGGCCAATACTGGTTTTAGTTGTACCAATATTTTTGCGCTTACGTCATTCAAAGTCTGACTTGCTTGCATAAGGTTTAAATCATAGTCAGGTGTTATTTCAAAAAGTGATAAAACTTGGTCTAGCATCTCACGGTGCTGGGCCGTTACGCACACTTTTGAATCGAATTTAATATTCGCTTCAAGTGCCTTGACTAAGGGCGCCATTTTGATTGCTTCAGGACGAGTCCCAAAAACACAAAGAACTTTTAACATATCTATTTCCATTTGATTGAGAAGCCGTCGTCAAACCACGAGAGTTTACCCAAATGTCTTAATTTTGTCACTTGCTTTGTAAGCGTAAAGCCACCGTTTACTTATAGGCTGATGAACTTGCGTATTTTTGAACCAAGAAAAATAGTCAGCCCTAAAGGAAGTTTTCTCCATATATTTTCGATTGTTTCTCGGGCTTTAGATTTCTTAGAGGTAACTTCTTTTTTCAATTGCTTTTGCTCAGTGGTTTCCCAGTTTAACAAAACAGGTTTCGCTCCCCATTGTTTTTTGAATCGGTAAGTACCTTCATCAAAACCTGAACGTCCAAAATCGAAATTTGTTATTCCTCTATTGATAACTTCGCTTAATACCTGCCAGTAAAGCAACATATTTGGTGCAAATTTATTATGGCTTCTGAGTGTGCTAGCCCAGGGAATAACAGCTTTGTCTTTTGAATGAATAACAATACCACCGCCAACACACAGTCCCTCAATATAAACCAATACCAAAAATGCATTGTTTTTATAGTGTGAAAAGATACTGGTAAACCATTCTATGCTGTGCACTGGTGAGCCGAGGTCTCTCATATTCTGCGCGATAACCGAGTAAAAACTCTCAATTTTTTCTCGGCTTGGAGTTGTCAAGATTTCTGATGTTACGCCGTTTTTAATGGATTTTTTTATTTGGCTTCGTAATTTAGGCTTAAAGCTGGCTAATTGTTCATCAGCGCTTTGTTCCAATTCAAACAACATTCGCACTTTTTCGCCTCGCTTTAGTTCACTTACTGTGTTTTCTTCATACACATCAGCGTCTTCAGTTTGGTTTAGATCGGCAATATTGCTCTGACAGTCGCGGTACTCGAAAATCATGCTTGACGTGTTCGCATGTTCTAGCACTTGCTGTTTTAGGCTTGCCAGTGCTTCAATAGAATAAGCTAATATTCCCCCTAGGTCGCAATAGGGTAGAGAACAAAGTTTAGTTTTACCTGTTAATGACTTAACTTCAACTGCCGGCATCACAGCAATTAACTCATTGCTATTATCACTGTCATATAAACCAAAAAATACTGGTGTAAAACCATATGCATCCAAGACAGCCTTACCCCATGCTACATTATGGTAAGGCGTAGCTTTAGGGTGTGAATCAACATACGACTGATAGCTAGCTAACTCGTTTTCCGTTAATCGGTTTAATATCATAAGGCTATTTGATCTGGATTGTTATTTAAGAAAACTCGATATTCACTTGGTGTCATGAAGTTAACATCATAATGTTTATGCAAATATTTGAGTACTTTTTCAATGCGTGTACATATTACTTTATTTGCATTTTTAGATTTTAAGAAACCTGTTCCATCATTGATTAGGTTAGAACTATGAAAATACATGTGCAAACATTGATGGCCATTTTCAATAGCAGCATCAGCAAGGGTTATCATATCGCTACTGGTCGACACTTCAGGGCTAAAATAAATTTTTCTCAGTAACTTGCTATGCCAGAGTAGCGCAGTTGTCTTTAGACTTTGAAAGGCTCTATTTTGTGTTACATCATGCACTTTTGCTGATTGTACAAAGGGCGTTCTATTAAATCCTACTGTGACAGGAAGTTCTAAAATATTTCTTTGTAATCCGCTTTTAAGTACATCTTCTACATCTGGCCAGTAAGCAGTTAAAGGTGAACCGTAGCAATTAAAGTATTCATTTTTATAAAATGGATAAACGCTTGAATCAATCGTAAAACCTCTTAAATAAAGGAGTTCCATGATGGGTTCTTGAAATACCCCACCTACCGGTTCTAAAAGCAGTGGGCACATAATTTAACTCTCGTTCAAAAAGTGCCATCAATTCATCAAGTTTTTGCTCTACTTGAGAAAGGGGTAAATTGACTACATGAGAGTTCTCTTCCGACGGCTTACCAAAATAAGGTGGATTGGCCCATGGATGAAGATGCGCGCCTAATTCACAATTTCCTTTTTCTACGTGCTGTAGAAATAAACTTTGTTTAGGTAACTCTGCAGCGGCAGGATAATCAACAAAGTAACATGGACGAATCTTATGTTTGACACAAAAATCTTGAAATGCGGGCAATGCATGCAAATTATCTACCGAAAAATTTGACTCTGGGAACGGGCCTTCCCAATCCCATTCTTCTTCAGTATCAACACTGAGTAAAAAAGTAATCTCTTGCTTCTTTTTCATTTGCTTTTTATCATCCTTTATTCTTCAACTAGTATATCGAATAATTCCATATATTCTTTAGCCATCCGCGACGCGGCATAATTATTATTGACGAAGTTTATAGCCTCTAATCCTAACTTTCTTGCTGTTTCTGGTTCGTCTATAATTTGTAAAAAGTGCCTCTCTAATTCGTCTTTGTCTTTGAGGGGGCTAACAAGCCAGTTTCCCGATGGGTAATAAGTTGGTCAACCCCATCAATATTATAGGCGACCACGGGTATGCCCATAGCACAGGCTTCCATTAAACATCTCGGGATGCCTTCTAGAGTAGATGTCATTGCAAATATATCGAAACTTTTCAAGTAATCCAAACGGTCATCTCTATATCCTAAAAAATGGATATCGTTAGCGCATACTAAGGATTTTGCGTATGCTTCGAGACTAGTTCGCTCTTCCCCGTCGCCCAATAATACAAGTTCGACATCTGAGCGTTTAACATGAATTTGAGCAAAAACATCCAACAAATCTTTAATATTTTTGCGACTTATCATCTGCCCAATAAAACCAACTCTAAATTTGTTTTTCTTAAGAGGCGCGGCATGTTCACGAACTTTTTCAACTTCACTCAAATCAACGCCATTTTGAATATATACCAATTTGTTTTCAGGTACATTAAATTTTCGAACGTCATTCATTAAGGCGGGCGACAAAGGAACCACTCTAGTCGCATACTTCAGGGCCTTGCAGCCTAGCCAAATAAACAACCGAAGCTTTATGTCATCAGCATTTTCAAAACCATGAGGTGTCACCACCACTGGGATTTTGGCTTTTTTTGCGGCTAAAATGCCAATAATGTCTGACTTGTAGCCATGTGTGTGGATTATATCTATATCATTCGCCGAAATTAATTCTGCTAATTTACTGACTGCAGAATAATCGAATTTGTTGGTCATAGGGATGTTGAAGGTTTCGCCGCAATCTCGTTTGAACTGTTTTACTAATTCCAACTCTTCATTTTCGGCTTCTTGTGTGACGGCCAGCGAATAGATACAGTCTTCTGCTTTTGTATTCTTACACAAAGCTAGAATCCATCTTTCAGCGCCATAAAAAGCTGTTGAGCATATAAACTGTAATACTTTCAAAGGTCTTTTTTTACGGCTAGTCATGTTTAGAATCCGAAGTTATAGAGTGAAAAATCCCCTTAAATGTACCAATAGTTCGCGCAGGGAAATACAGTATATAGAAAAATAAAACGTTAATACTACTAATTGTGTTAGGACAATTTGTTTGGAAGCGATAAGTGTATAATGCAAGTATAAATAAAGCGCCAAAACCAAATAGCGCAGCAAAGCCCCAGTAAGAAAACATACAAAACAAAATGCTAAATAACACACCAAAAGTAAAAGCTGGCGGTGCGACAAAGCTAGGTATCTCATGCATGGGAACTTTTCTACCTTTTAAAGAAACCAAGTTTGATTGTCCGCGCCACACTTCTTTTTTAGCCATTCCCCAATAGCTTTTGTCTTCACCAAGATGTATGTGAGTACTTTTACTAGAACGACAAAGTGTTCCAAACTCTAGTGCCCGTTGTGTAAAAATATGGTCCTCACAGGTCACTAGGTGAGCAGGAAAGCCGCCTGTTTTAGCAAAGGTTTCTCTACTTAAAAATAAATTGCTACCCGGTAATGACGGCATTTCAACATCTAAATCGATGTTACTTAATGCCGTTCTTAGTTGCTCAAGCACTGGTGGGTTATTAGAATTCACTTGTTTCGCACTTGCTATCGCCATATTGGGATCTGACACTAATAATTTGTACATTTGTTGTAACCAATCAGCGGCAAGTGCTATGTCGGCATCAATAAACCCGATATATTGTGAGTTTGTTGTTTTAGCTCCAAGATTTCTTTGTTCAGAAATCGTTGTACTAGCTTCTACAGAAAGAAAATTCACTTTTAAGTGGTTGTTAAATGCTTTTAGCTCTTCACTGAAATCAATATTCTTACTGACAACAACGATATCAAGCTCGAAACCTCTGGTATCTAGGGCTTTAATAGAATGCAGTGTTTCAATCAATAAATTTTCTCTTCCCATGTGGGGAATTACAATAGTAACTGATGTCATTTTTTGTTTGCCTTATTGAGGAAAGGTAGTCTTATTTTCAATAAGGTAATTTCTTTGCTAAGCGAATAATTCTTTATAAACCTCATTGCGCGCAAAGTAATATTGTCCTTTAGTTTGCTTTTAGATTTTTCGTTATGGTCTAATTTAAAACTTTTGATATCAACAATATTTGAGATGCTTTCTATGTCTGAATAATTTTGCATAATTAGTGCTTGAATTCGGGTGAGTGTTGATTCCTCACTTGATATCAGTTTTTTATATACAAACCCTTCAAGCTCTTTAGCCTTATTTATAAATCGTTCATCTTCAGTTAGACAGTATGCAAAATGTAACAATTGAATTTTACGAAGATCTTGGCCTGTCCAAGTGTCATTAGGAAATTCAAGTACTTCTTTTCGCGCTAAGTAGTAAGTTTCATTCTCAACAATCCAGTATAAATAATGCAAAAAACTTTTTACGATTCGATTCAAATACGGACTTGAGTGCTTGTAAATTAGAGAGGCAACTAAAAAGCGTGCCACTGATTGTAGGAATACCGCATAAAACCATGTTTCTTCTATATCCTCGAAATTGCGTTTTGCAATATTGTCGGTGTAATCGATAGTGTTCAAAATGACGTATTCAGCTAGATTTATATAATCTTGCTTTCTGCTTATCTCATACGCATCAAGTAGCGTATTTACATAGTTTCCAGTGCCTCTATCTAAGGGGTAGGAATTAGTAAATACGTTCCGAACGCCACCATTCCCAAAGCCGAGAAGAAGCTTGTTGGTAAAAGGTATTTTCAAGTAATTCGCATTCTTTATTCTAATAATCAGGCCCAGCAAAGTACCATCGCCCTCAAAAAGATTTTGCATCCATTCTGCCATGCCAATTACAGCATCGTGAGCGCTAGACTTACCTGTTAACAAATAATAATAACAAAGCCCTGTACTGTAGCAATGATGTGTGCCTGGTCCGCCGCCTCCCGCATGATCTATATAAACATCAGATGGTTGACGCTTGGAATAGGTGCGATGAGTAGCCGTCTCTGCTGCGACATAGTGGTCGGTATGCCAAAACAAGCCTTTGTTATACTCAGGCTTATCTTTTTGGCAATGGTAAATGTCGATGTTTACTATATGATCAAATAGGTCGTCTGCTAACTTTTTGTATTCTGGGTTTGCAGTTAAAAGCCATTGTTTAATAAATCCCATAAGGGGATCGTATTGATTATTATAATGGGAAACAAATATATTGCTTCCCTTGTGGCCAATCGCTTCATGGTCGGCGTATAAATCACCAAAGTTTCGCCAACCATATTCGTCTAGTTTTTCCCGCTTATCAATCCATTTTGCAGCACCATTTTCGGCCTCAGAAAGCAAAAACTGCAATGGGTGCTTGAGTAAACTGCTTGAAAATAAGTAAATATTTTTGCTTGCCTCTAGCGCTTCCATATCTATTGCAATTTCTGCAGGCTCCAAACAGGTATTTGTTCGTTGACTCTTTGATAAAATGAAAGACAAATTACTTGATTTCTTCTCTCCAGGTTGCAGCTCAACGTCAACTTTTGATTCACTGCCCACAAAGTCGATCTTCGTTTTGTTTTTAGCCACGACCAAAGAACTAGGGAATTTTTGCCAAAAGTGATGAGTTCTAATCTGTAATTGTTGGTGGCCTAAATCGCAGGTTATTTGTGGAGAGGGTCTTTCAATTTCAGCCTCGTTGAGCTCTTCTTTTCTGGTATAGGTATAGCTCGCCCCTTTTCGCGTCAGAGGAACTATGTTTTCGCTGTTTTTATGATTATCTGAAAACCAGTTTTCTCCCCCAGAACTATGTTGCACAACCTGTAAGTGGTCTATCTTATTCAAGTTGTTTTGTTCATCTAACGAAACATCCAGTGAATTTCCAATGTAATCAAACTCAATAAGACATTTTCTTATAAATACACTATTGGGATTGCCAAGGTCCCATTGACCATCTTTGTGTACCAAAGGGTTAGGGTTAAGGATACTAAATTCAAAATTTACATGGCCGTCAATGTAAAATACTTCGATAACGGCATGCAAACTCAGAGGTAAGTTCTTATTTAAATCGCGCGCTGAAGCCGTTTGAGTAATGACACATGAGAAGGGTTTGAGGTTTGCGTCGTAGTTAACCATGTATGATGTTTTTACGTCATCTACTGTACTTTCAGACTTATCTATTGTTAATGAAAATTTTGAAGAAACCTCATCGTTTATACTTAAACCTAAAAAAGTATGCTTGGGCACGCAAATCTTATTTACGTGCGTTATCACTTCGATAGTTTTGGCTACACCATCTTCTACTACCCATGAGGAAATTTTCTCAAAAGACACTTTCTTGACTTTTGAGAGGAAAAATCGTTCATTCCTTTCAACTTTTCGATTAAAAACACCGTTGAGGTGAAACCATTTGATTGATTGGTTTGGCCAAAGATGCTTAGCTTTAATTACACAGGAAATAGGTTTGTTTTCATCATCAACAAGCTGCACCGCTTGATTGGTAAAGAATAAGTCTTCGGGCACTGGAACGCTAATGCAAAACTTTTGATTTGCGCTAATAGAGTCGGGAGCAAAAAATACTGGATAGTTCACTTTGACAACAATTTCTTATTAATTAGTCTTTTACACTTCGCGAGCAAATTTAACGCACTGTAAAGTAGAGTGTTTCGATACAGGTGCACATCGTAAAGTGAATAAGCTGTGTTGCTAAGTGATGATTTGTAGCGAGCTTCGCCAGCTAGAAAGTCGTACTGTTGCACACCTTGTTGCGCTAAATATTCCATTGCCATTTTATGCATTACCATTCCAGGTTTAAACTTATTGTTGTCGTCAGCATAATGTATTGCTGATAAATAGAAGTATGCGATAGTAAAGTTCTCGCGTTTTTCTATAAAGTAGTACAAGTAACCGAGTAGTTGTTCACCGGCTATAAATTTAAGTATTCGGGTTTTTGTCCCAATGTTTTCGCTGTTGATATTACGGTGAAACTGATAGAACAGCGTATTGGAAAAACCACTACCGTATTCATGATCATCCCATTGCTTGATGTGTAACTGAGCCATTTCATGCAAAGAGTCGCTCAAACTATCATGCATAACTTCATCTATGTAAATTTCGCCATATTGTTTAATAATGTAATTTCGTGCTCGGTTTATTTGGCTTTTTGTATTTTTTGAAAGACTAAAGTAGGGTGGTTCGTCAGTGAATAAGGTTTTATAACTCTTGTTCTTTTGTTGAGACCACATAGACCAGCGCTTTTGCTCCCAGTCTAGTGAGCTTAAGTTAGTGCCTTTAAATCGATAAGAGCCTGCGATATTACCTAAGGCATCGAGCAAAGCCAAACGGCATTCTTGATGAAAACGGTCACAGATTACATCATTGTACTCAATCCAAATTTGGTCTTCGTCTTTAACGCCTGATTGGTTAAGGAAAAAGGTTTTACCTAAAATTGTAGAAGTTTGCCCAATGAATGCAAATCCTACAGGTTTATTGTCAAAAGAAAATATCCACAAAAGAGGCTTGTTCTGAAGTTCGGATAACCAAGGTAACATCCATTCTCGCGACAAGAAAAAGTTAATACTAAGGCGTTTAGCAAACACCTCGTCATATAGGTTATCAACCTCTTTTAGTGTATATTCCGACAGAACTTTGATTGTTATAATATTGGATTGGTGAACCATTTTGCTCAACATAAAAAAACTAGGTGTAGCGATACTAGTGCTTGCTTTTGCTACGCTATTGGTAATTAGCGTTTTATCTTATCACAAGGCCAATAAAACCGTATGGTTTTATTGGCTACAAGATTTGATTCGAGAGGGGCAAGATTTTACTTTAGTGTTGGGCAGTTCATCTATAGACAGGCTACCATCACATAAACTAAAGAAATGCCAAAATATCGTGTTGTACGGATTTGACAACGGTATTGTTGAAGACATTAGTCGATATGTTAAATTTGCTGATCTGAGCAATATCAGCCAGCTTATTATTTACATTGGAGAGAATGATATTGCGCGTAACGAAGATCCGAAGGTGACGTTTGCTCAATATAATCAACTAATTAACGATATAAGAGCTATAAGTTCTGCTCCAATTGGATTGATTAAACTAAAGTATAGCCCAGCGCGAGCGAGGTTCCATAATCAGATGGCGGATTTCAATTCTTTATTAGAAAAAAAGTACCAAACGCAGCGAGGGCTAAAATTGATACCTTTTGATGAGATTCGTCAACCTTATTACTTCATCTCCGACGGAATTCATTTAAATAAAGACGGTAATACGGCCTTTCTTAAAATGCTAGATAAGTTTTGTGAGTCCGCAAAATAATGCGTTTTTATTATCTAGATAATTTACGCGGCTTACTTATGATTCTCGGTGTTGTATTGCATACTTGTGCTGCGTTTTCACCAAATAGTTATTGGCTTGTGCATTCTCAATACTCACTAGGGTGGGTTGATTCACTCAATGGGTTTATACATATTTTTAGAATGCCATTATTCTTTATGATTTCAGGATTCTTTGCCGTACTCGTATTACAAAAGCGGAGTCGACGAAAATTTTGTACTGATAAGCTAATGCGAATCGCTATACCCTTTTTAGTAGTCATCGTGATTGTAAATATTCCGCAGTATTTGTTATTAAGCTCCTTAGAGGAAGGACCTAATGTCAAAGCAACGAGCTCCATTACTGGCCATCTATGGTTTTTAATCAATCTATTATTCTATTTTTTTATTTTCGTGCTTTTGCATGATGTCATTAAAGCGCTACTTAGGCTAATACGACTTAAATCATCCGTTTTGAGCTTCAGTTTGTTGCTCATCATTAGCCCATTTTTTTACGTGTTTATTTTAGCGCTAAATAAAATAGGTGTGCCAATTTATGTTGAAATCCCATTGCTTGGTAGCTTATATCAGTTGTTCGCTTATATAGACTATTTTTTTATTGGCGTTTTGTTTTTCTATCTTTCCCATGACACCTTAATCAGCATACTGCGATCTTTAAAAGGTCTGTTATTAACCGCGGCTCTTTTATTGTTTTCAATGTTTCACTGGTGGGAAAATACTGTATATGAAGTAGTCATGAGACCATACTCAGAACACCTTTTGGCCTTAATCTTGTCCTGTTGGTTATGGCTTGCGGGATCAATTATATTGAAGTCCAAAGCTCGGTTACTTAATTTAATTGTAGATGCATCATATACAATTTACCTTTTTCATCATGTGTTGGTTGTGTTATTCGTTTTGGGGCTTAACCGCCTATATAACTACATCGACCTAAGCCCTGTAGTTGCTTTTGTTTCCATTATTATTATGACTATACTACTAACGGTTGCGTTGCATACATTCGTTGTAGCGAAGTCACGTATATTAAGATTTTTATTTAATGGTAAGACAAAATAGCTAATCTATCGTCTATTTAAAAAGATTGTCATTCGGTTACCCAATTATTGAGAAGAGCAAGATACTCATAGATTGCTCGTTCACTCAATTTAATAGCATCAATCGAAGGGAGATTAATTGTCGGCGTTGCTTTAGTTTTACCACCATAATGCACTGGAACGAATATAAAGTTAGTCGCGTTTGCTGTTAGAATTTTCGTGACTCTAAGGCCATGTGTTGCGGATGATACAACGGCGAAGCTTTTAAACTCTGATTGTGATAACAACGCTTGGGATTCTTCAAGGGTGTTCGTACCCTCTGGTATGATGTGTATATGAGATTTTGCTACCCCATAGGAAGCCAAAAGCTCACTTGCTTTGGCTGCATGAGATAAAGATGAGTTTTCGACAAACTTACCGCCCGTTAGCACAATAGGCAGCGGCTTTACTTTATACATATTGACTGCATGTAAAAGTCTTTCGATGGAGCATTGTGAAAATTGACTTATCAGGGGTAATTCTTGTGCGTCAAAATGGTAACAAGCCAAAACCCAAATGGCGTCTTGCTTCTGCCAAGTTTCGCTTTCGGCTTTTACTGGGGGAAAGCGATTTTCTAGAGAGTTAATTAACCAGTAACTAAAACTATACTGGGAACATAGCAAAAACCATAGTACGCCGACAAAGATGACTGATTTACCGCTTTTAGCAATAATACCCTTAAACTTCAGTGCATAAAAACCGATACACAAACATAGAATAGTGAAGTTTATGGGTGAAATTAATATTAAAGCTAATGATTTCATTAAATAATAAACAAATTGTTTTGGTGCATGCACTATACTTCACTTTCTACTGGCTGGAAACAGGGGAAATCCTGAGCTAAGAATATGAAGCAAACCAGTTCACCTGTTTTCAAAGAGCTAAGTTGTATATTCGCAAAAGATATTTACTAATATTCCGTCGCCACATACACTTGCAATCAAGCAATAATTTAAGGATATGAATTTATGGCGAAAGTAGTCGTATTAGCGCATAGAATACCGTTTCCGCCAAATAAAGGTGAAAAACTAAGAACCTTTCATCAGATCGAAGAGTTGGTGCGAAAAGGCCATGAACTTAAGGTGCTCGCGCCTGTTTCGCAACAAAGTGATTTTGACAATGCAAAAGCGCTTGCGGATTTGTTTAATATTGAAGTTATTTGTAAACCTCTACCAAACAAGTTTTTGCGCTTGGCTAATGCGGTATTAAAGGGAATATCATTCAGCGAGGCTAATTTTTTCTCTAACGCACTGGCACATGAACTAATTAAAATAACTAAGTCGGCTGATGCAGTCCTTTTTACAGCCTCATCACTAGCAAACTATGCACGAGTACTTCCTCCAGAGTCAGGTAATTTGCTCCTAATGGATTTTATGGATGTAGATTCAGATAAATGGCAACAGTATGTTTCGCAAAGCAATATTGTGAAACGTTGGGTTTATCAACGAGAGTCAGATCAAATTCGCAAGCTTGAAATAGAAGTCGCTAACACATTCGACGTGTGTTTTTTAATTGCAGAAACGGAACGAAAGCTGTTTAAGAATTGTGTGACATCAGCGGGTCGTATAGAAGTATTGGGCAATGGAATTGATACTAAATTATTTAGCCCAAGTGATCATAAACCTGAAAATGAAGTGAATTTCTTATTTAGTGGCGTGATGGATTATAAACCTAACATTGATGCTATATTGTGGTTTATTGATAATTGCTGGCAAGATATTTTAGAAAAAATACCCAATGCTAAGCTGATTATTGCTGGCATGAACCCATCTACCAAAATAATGAAACTCGCGTCTACAAGCATCGAAGTTACCGGTTTCGTCGATGACATTAAACCATACTTCGATAAAGCGCATATCTTTATTGCGCCATTTCAAATTGCGAGGGGCGTGCAAAATAAAGTACTCCAAGCCATGGCCTGTGCCTTGCCGGTGGTATCAACGCCACTTGGCGCCGAAGGCATTATTTGTGAAGATAAGTTTGATATATTACTGGCTGATTCAGCCTTGGCTTTTACTGAGAAAGTCATAGCGCTATCACAAGATAATGAACTGCGCGCACGCTTTGGAAATAACGCACTGGCGACAATAAACGCAAACTATGCGTGGGAGTCAGTTTTAAAGCCATTGACCGAGGTGATTGAGCCATCATGAAAAACTTATTGAAAGGCTTAGTACGTGCCATTGCGATAATAATTATGTTGCCATTTACGGTGGCTTTTTATGTGCTTTCTATGCTGTTAGGTAAGAGTAACCGAGACAGTGTCTTCGCTAGCTTCAGTCAATTATTAAGCTTACTACCGGGCAAAACAGGGGCCTTTCTACGCTCTGGTTTCTATACCTTTGCCATGCAAGATTATGACGCAAGTGTACATACCTCATTTGCTGCACTTTTTTCGCAAAGAGATACCGAGCTAGCTTCGGGTGTTTATATTGGCCCACAGTGCAATATAGGTAAATGTAAAATTGGCCAAGACACACTAATTGGAAGCGGTGTGCATATCATGAGTGGCAAACAACAACATAATTTTGAAGATCCCAATAAGCCGATTAGAGAGCAGGGCGGGGTATTTACTAAGGTCAATATTGGCAAAAACTGTTGGCTTGGCAACGGTGCTTTGATAATGGCGAATATTGGTGATAATTGTATTATTGCTGCTGGTTCAGTAGTGATCAATGATGTGCCTGAAATGTCGATAGTCGCGGGGAATCCTGCAAAAGTGATCAAAACGCGGTAGCCCTTTGGTGTTCTCTTAATAAAAACGAAATAGCAAACTAAGTACTACAAGCAAACAGGAAATATATGCCTTATTTATTACTAGCAAAAAAGACGACTCGCTTGTTAACAAAAATACAGCTCTTGTTATTGTTCAGTTTTTTATGCTCGTTTGCTTGGGCTCATGACAAGGTCGATTTAGTCGAACTAGTAAAGCGTTCTAAACCGTCTATCGTCAGTATCGCGATGCTCACACCACTTAAGTCCAATGCGCCAGATATATTAGGCACCGGCTTTGTTGTTGGAAACGGTCAATACATAGTGACCAATTACCATGTGGTTGCTAAAGAGCTCGATACAAATATAGTCCAATTTTACGTAGCTATGTCAGGAGAAGGTAAAAAACCCAACATCCATCGCATCGAAATTATTGACTCAGATCCTGTCCACGATTTGGCTATTTTAAAAATGAAAGAGAGCCTACCAGCGATGACTCTTGGCCAAAACCAACTCGTTGATGCTGGTACGAGTATTGTAATGACAGGTTACCCAATAGGCGCTGTTTTGGGTCTTTATCCAGCTACTCACACCGGTATTGTTGCGGCAATTGCGCCAGACGCCAATCCAGCTCGCAATGCTGACGATTTAACTCGAGAAATGATGAGTCGATTAAAAGAACCCTTTTTGATATATCAATTAGATATAACGGCCTTTCCGGGCAACAGCGGCAGTCCCATTTACCACCGAGAAACTGGCGAAGTATTGGGTGTATTAAATAAGGTGTTTGTATCAGCAGGAAAAGAAACTGCGCTATCGAGTCCCAGCGGCATTAGCTATGCTATCCCTGTAAAGCAAATAAGGGCACTTGCGAAGAAGAACGATATCGAATTTTAGCGTAGATTACCTATAGGATTGCGTAGGTTTTATTGATGACCTTCTTCTTTTTTAAACACATACTCACCAAAGAGTTTTTTGATGATGGTTCTATACGATTTGAAGCTCAAGTGCTTGATTAAAAGGTGTAGTGGCATTTTGCTTAGGTGGCCCCGTAAATAAACTTTAAATCTAGCCATGGTATTTTTCGAGTCGACTAAATACTCAGAGGCGGGAAATACCGCTTTTTCTAAGTCATCTACTATGCCGGCGTACTGGCTTTCATTAAATGCGGGCGTAGATTTTTGAGTATAGTTGATAGCACCTTGGCCAAACAAACGATTTAATAGCAATAACAATATATAGTATTCATCTTCACATCCAGATTGCGCGAATACGTCGTGCAAAAATGCTAAGTCTCGCTCAGATGCGTACTGTTTTATTAAAAGATGAAGGTCCAAACAGTCACGTAAACCCTTTTCAATATCATCGTTTAAGAGCAGATGGATGGCACTGTGCAAGATCAAGTACTCGTCTGAGGGTACATGTAAACCAAAAGGCGTGACTTGACTGCTGTCGATAATGTTTTGAACATCTATGGATTTACCTGCACTACCAGGCAATAAGTTGTGATGGATATCGAGCGTAAGGCCTGTTTCTAGGTGCGTATAAGGAGGTAATTCATGTGACCACTGCCGATAATATTTCTCGTCAAAGTCGTCTAATTCTTTTACGATCCAGCCGCTGCTTAGAAGTAAATCTTCTACTTTGTCCAATTTTTCTTTTGCCACCAAAATGTCGATGTCAGATATTAGCCTACCTTTAGCATTGTTTTTTTTAGCTGCAATATATGCCGCACCCTTCAACAGGAGCACAGGGGCATTTAAGGGCGCTAAATCTTTGGCAATTATATTGCAAGCACGAACAACTTGAACGTTTTGCGCTTGTGAAAAAGTCAATATGGATGTTAAGTGGCGCTGAAAAGGCAGGGGGTAGGATTCAAAACTATTTAGGTGAGATGCAACACTTCCATGCAATTGACTATGGATCAGCACGCGCATCAAAGCATGATATTGCTTATCACTAAAATCAGCAGGTAAACTATAGTCTGTTAGGTATTGGCATAAGAAAGCCCTTGAAATACGCTCACTCATCAACAAGCTCCTCTAAAAACTCAGTTAAGGTTTTTAAACTAGAGTAACTGACTTCAAATATTTTCGCATTGCTAACCACACTATGCAGAGTATCGAAAGCCGGTTCGCCTATTACACTGTAATTAAACGCATTTAGCACCATTTGTGAAAACCCCACACCTTGATCTATTTCATAAATGTCGAGGTCAGCCCTTGGTTTATAATCGAGAAAGACAATTGCACTGGCACAGGTAGGTACAAAAGTATCAAACAACGCCCTGTCATGAGCCCTAAGATGTCCAATGCTTCCTTTATGTGTGTTATGTACCACCTCACTTAAATGCGCTTGTGGATTATTTTCAAGATAAGGGGAAATAATGTCTACAGAATTATTTTTCAAAGAAGTCGGTCTAAATACGGGTTGTACTTTCCCTGTTTTTAGCTCAATTACTGCCATTTCGTCATAATACAAATGCCAACCGTTTAATGCTAAATAACTTGATGTGGTCGACTTTCCTGAACCGGACTTAGCTGGAAATAAAATCACTTTGCCATTCTTTTCTACGGCTGAACAGTGAATCAATAAATGAGTATGATCATAAGCGGCAACGCACCAATTCATGGCCCACTCCATAGAAGGAAGTAACTTTTTGGGTGAAATTGGATTAAAGGGTTGATGCCCATCAATTTTAATCGCGACTTGAGGACGAAACAAGGTGCGTAAAAAACTAGTACTGGCAATGTCAATTTGGTAATCAACAATCGCTTCTGCAGTCGTAATGGAGTTTGGATAGAGTTGTCTTACAGCATCATGTAAGACATTTGGCACACCTGTAAACTGAAAAGTATACAGGCCAGTATCGATAATTAGCATTTAATGTAGTTCTTTTTCAATGCCTAAGCTTATCAGTACTTTAATTTGCTCAGCTTCATTTAGCAACTCAAACTCGTCTTTTGAATATTTACTTTCTTGGCGAGTAAACAAATCAAAAATGAATTGTGTCTGAACAACATAGGTTTTATAGCTAAGGGTATCAAAAACAACAAAGGCCGACTTATCAGCCAGCCTTTTTATACGAGCGTGATCCCACACTAGTAAATACTATGGGTGCGCAATAGATCCATTAGCTTGTTCTCATCAAAGGTGCCGGTGTGATCAAAGCTTGCATCTACAACTGACGAAGTGTGAGTAGCAGAACCTTCATGATATGAGCCCCAAATATGTTCTAGGAACAAATCTATACCGCCGTTGGTGCCGAGAGTAGGTTCGCCGCGTACAAAACCAAAAATAATATTTGCATATACTGAAGCCAGTTGCTTTTGTTTGGTCGTTCCGCTTTGAAGAGCATCATACACATTCATATGGAAGCTAGGGATATTACCTGCACCTGTAATACTGAAATCATATTTGCTTAATAGTATGCTCATTCTTGGGTAGTAGAACTCGGCTTTACTCGCGCCGGTTATGGGAAATACTGAGCTTGAATCAAGGTCACTTACTAAGGCTAAAAATGCGTCATATTGCGCTTGTTGAGGCATAGTGCTTATGATGTCTGACCAATATAATGGAGAGTAACCACCAAAAAACGGAGAAACAACGCAAGTACTATTACTTTGCTGTGAGCCGCCAGATACGCCTGAAACGTTACATGTTCCCCACACGTTCGATGCTGGCAATACAGCTATGCCTGCGACTACCGATGACTTTTTGATAAACCCTCTGCGTGATTTTCCCTTTTCATCAATACTTTTTATATTTTTATTTTCCATTTGCGAAACCCTAAATACTACTAAATCTGAGTCATGGTGATGCAATAAGCATACCCTTTTGTAAGTATATGATAACACTGTGATATATTTAGCTTAAAATTGGAAGTGTAAAAAATAATGACACTTCTATACGTGTTATTTCACATACTTATCTAGCTATGCATTATACAAACACCAGCTAAAAAATCAAAAGTCAAACGATCCTTTTATTCAGCATCAAGCGCTTAAACTACTATTAAATTCATGCCTCCTGATTTATCATTCACTTATCTACATTAAGGTAAGTTGTATATGAAAATTTTAGTTACTGGCGTCGCGGGTTTTATTGGTGCACATACCGCCCGACAACTTTTAGACAAAGACATTGAAGTCGTTGGTATCGATAATATGAACGATTATTACGATACTACACTCAAAGATGCACGCATCGATTGGGTAAAAAGCCACAAGCAGTCGCAAAAATTTACTTATATTAAAATGGACGTAAGTGATAGAAGCGCGATTGAAAACTTATTTGCCGAACATAAGTTTAATCGCGTAATCCATTTAGCAGCGCAAGCTGGTGTGCGTTTTTCAATTACTAACCCCCATGCTTATGTCGATTCTAACTTGGTGGGCTTTGTTAATATTTTAGAAGGTTGCCGACACAATAAGGTTGAGCACTTGTGCTATGCCTCTAGTAGCTCTGTTTACGGTGCCAATGAATCTATGCCGTTCTCGGTTGAGGATTCGGTTGACCATCCTGTTTCACTTTATGCAGCAAGTAAAAAGGCAAACGAACTCATGGCACATACCTATAGTCATTTGTACAATTTGCCAACGACCGGTTTGCGCTTTTTTACCGTTTATGGCCCATGGGGCCGACCAGATATGGCGCCGTTTAAGTTCACCAAAGCGATCAGTGAAGACCAGCCAATTGATGTCTACAACTATGGCGAGCACAGGCGTGATTTCACCTACATTGACGACATCGTTGAAGGCGTGATTCAAACCACGATGCATATTGCTGCACCAAACGAGCAATGGGATGCTAAATCTCCTAGCCCAAGCAGCAGTAAAGCACCTTATAGAGTTTATAACATTGGTGCTCAAACACCTGTGCATTTGCTCACGTTCATTGAAACTATCGAAAAGGCGTTGGGCAAAACAGCTCAGAAAAACTTGTTGCCTATGCAGCCAGGCGACGTGCCTGATACCTATGCAGACGTAGAGTCGTTAGTTGATGCCGTGGGATACCGCCCAAGTACGAGCTTAGATGAAGGTATTGAAGCGTTTGTCGCGTGGTATAAAGACTTCTATAAAGGCTAAAATTCAAAGCAATACCTTGTTGCTTTAACATGTTTCGCAGTACAATAAAAAAGCCAGGCACTTCACATGATTTGCCTGGCTTTTTTGTTGGCATTTTTTTGTTGGTATTTTTTTGTCGAAAATAAAGGAGCATGTATTTAAGTATACATGCTCATATCTAGCGGCTAGCCTTAAGACTCACTCTTATGAAAAGCACGCGCTATCCTATCTTCCAAATAGCGCTTGTGGATCTTACTCGCATTGTTGCCTCTCGAATTATCAACTAGCTTGGCAACGCGCCTTAACTCACTGGTAGCGGTCGCTTGCGTGATGGTATCGTAGGGGCTACTGGCTTCAAGACCCGATGCCGCAATGAGTCTTTCTACATATTCAACTTGCAGCTGTTGACGGTAGCTATTTACGTTACTTTTAATATCAGCACTAAACATTCCGTTAGTGAGGTCTACCATCATTTTGTCTAGCGTATATTCGTTTCCAAATAGCGCTGTATCGGTAATCCGCATAGTCACATTAGGATGCAGTAAATGATCTAGAACACGCTTTTGTGTGGCCAATAACATCTCATGAATTTTCGGAGACTCATCACGTGCCCAGCCATTGAAACCTCTGCGCTGACGTTGCAGGTAAGCATATAAAGGTTCTAAGCTACTAATAGCATCAGGCGCAAAAAAGTAGGTGTTTAAAGTATCCATTGCTTTTTTCTGATAGTCCGCAGGTACTGGCGTAAGTGGCTGGGTGTAGCCTTCTTGCCCAACCATAGCGCGGTTCAAGTAGACACCACCAATGTAACGACTCACCACCGAAGCCTGGCTACCAAACTCTCTAAATAAGATATTGACGCCAACGACCAAGTCGTTATGTGAACGACCGTCAACAAGCAGTTTGTCTTTTAGTTTTCCTGCTGAGTCTTTTACTAACTCAAAACGATCTGCTGCGTATTCAACGGCATCGTTTGACATGTCGTATATATTAATACGAGGGTCTACGTGTCGCCCAGGTGCGCGCATATCATCAGCGTCGTTACCAAAGGCGAGATCTGGCTCGGTAGAGCGATTTAGTATTTTACTTAGTCTCTCTTCTTCAGCTTTTGGGTCTGCTAAGGGCGCAGAATAACCATATTCAATAACCCAGTCATCGTAAGGCCCTGGTTTCTCTGTATAGAAATCGCCTTGTTCCATGCCTACTGGCGCATAGTTTACAGCAGGATAATCCATCACCGAACCGGCTAAAATACCTTGGGTAACGCTGATATCATGAGCTTCTTTTGGCCCATGCATTTGCGTTGCCATCATATTGTGGTTTAGGCCTAATGTGTGGCCCACTTCATGCAAAATTAAGTAGTACATTGATTGGCGTAACAAGCGATCTTTTTCAATATCTCCCATTCCGTCAGCTATACCAGCGTATTGCGCGAATTGTTTACTCATCGCTAACTCATGGCCGAGTGAACAATAGTTCATGCTATTTGCGTTTATATCACTTTGCGGTAGTGAGGCTGCAAGGCTTGAGTGGCCATCGGTAAGCATTTTTTTGGCCAACCATCTACCCTGTAAAAAGCTATACTCAAGCATGATATCAGCTGCCAATATTTCACCGGTTAAGGGATGCGCTACGCTTGGGCCATAGCCACCAAAAGGCGGATTAGGAGAAGAAGTCCAACGAAGCACGTTATAGCGCACATCATCAGCGCTCCATGTTGCATCATCGGGCTGAATTTTCACTTCAATGGCGTTACTAAAACCAGCTTTCTCAAACGAACTATTCCATGCCAGCGTTGCATTTTTGATGGTGTCGCGCCATTCTATTGGGGTTGTGTTTTCAATCCACCAAGTCATCGGTTTCACTGGGTCTGATACATCTGCATCAGGATTCTTTTTCACCAAGTTCCACTTATTGATTACATCACGGTAGTTGGTGGTTTCATAGCTGGTTAAATCATCCCTTTGCTGACCAAAATAGCCAACGCGCGGGTCATCTCTTCGTGGCTTAAAATCATTGTCAGGCACTTGTACAAAGGCATGCTGAACACTCAATGTTGTGTAGCGCTGATCTGCTATTTCAGCACCGCCCCAATTTTTAGGCGTAGCGTTTTCAAATACGTAATCAACCACAATGTGTGTGTTTTCTGGGAAGTTATTAATTTTGCTAATGCGCGACTTGTCGCTTGAAAAGCTGCCTAAGCTAAACATCTTTTCTGCTTGCTTAGGATCATCTGGCGGCATGGGGGCTATACGATGTAGCGACTCATTTTTTACTAAATCTTGTAATGAAAAAGTGAGTTTGCCATCTTCCTCATGTTTAATTTCACTTGATACAAGCACAGATTCACTGGTGTTCGCATCAGCAGCTTTACTGATGGCTTTTTTAGGATCGAAATAAAAGCTATTGGATTTAGCAACAACTTCGATTTTATTGAAATAGCGGCGAAACTCAATCAATCGAGCTTGGCGGTATTGGCCTCTAAAGGCACCCGCAGCGACAACACCGTCAACGGTTGATGCAATATATAAAAATGGCTTACCGAGATCCTCTTCTTCTATGACAACTAATCCACTGCCGTCTTTTTTGTCTCGATAGATGTTTAAGAAACCTTCATAGGCGGTTTGTTCTGCAAGGGTTTCAGCTAAAGATACTTCTTCTTTTTCTTCTTTGTCTTTCTCTTCTGCGTATGAGAGTGAACTAAATGCCATAAGTACGGCGCCAGCGATTGCCGACATCAAGACTTTGTTATGCAATTTTTTCATTTTATATGTCCGTCGTTATTATTTATGGGGGCGGGCATCTGAGTAAACTATGAGATACCTGCTTCATATATGTTAAGGAACGTTAAATTGAAAATTCCTTTATTAACATAATACACAGGCTTAAGCGCAATTACATTTTTTTTGGGAGGCTAAAAGTGTGTCGAAATGTTACACAATATGGGTAAAGCATACACTTATTCTACCAATTGAAGATCTACAAATTCTTTATAAACTGGACTAGACTGATACAAATCATGATGCTTACCACGCGCAAGAACGCTGCCTTTATCGAGTACCAAGATTTCGTCTGCATTAACCACCGTCGATAGACGGTGGGCAATGATTATCGTTGTTTTTTGCTGCATCAAAGATTCCAGTGCTTTTTTCACGAACTGTTCGCTGTTAGCATCAAGTGCGCTGGTCGCTTCATCTAATAGAAGGATAGGGCGATGGGATACGATTGCTCTGGCAATTGCAATACGTTGTTTTTGCCCGCCACTTAGCTTAACGCCACGTTCGCCTAATTCGCTGTCATAGCCATTAGGAAGTTGCTCAATAAACTCATGCGCATAGGCCATTTTAGCCGCTTCAACGATGTCTTCTTTTGTTGCATGTTGATTAGAAAAACCAATATTGTCGCTTACGCTGCCGGCAAATATCACTGCATCTTGAGGTACTAAAGCAAATTGCCTGCGCACATCATGTAAAGGGATATCTTTAATTGAGTGGCCAAATAGCTTTATTTCGCCATTGTCTACATCATAAAAACGCAACAATAATTCAAACAACGTGGATTTGCCCGCACCGCTGTGACCAACAATCGCGATTCGTTTACCATGCTGCACGTCAAAACTAACGTTTTGAATGACTTTTGTAATTTTTGGCTTTGTGGCTTCGGTATTCTTTTTGCTTAGGGGTTTGCTTAAGGGGTTGCCTAAGGCATCGCCTATTTCTGGGTAGCTAAAATCAATATTTTTAACGCTTAATGCGGTATCACTTGAAAGTGTGTCGTCAGTAGTTTTCCAAGTACTGGTGCTTTGCTTATCATATTCATTATGTATCGCGGGGACTTCTCGCATCAATTCTACAATACGCTCTGACGCGCCAGCTGCTTTTTGTAACTCGCCAATCACTTCGCTAATCGTCGCAATGGCGCCACCAGCCAGTACCGCATAAAAAACAAAGGCGGTGAGTTCGCCGGCAGTTATTTTATTGTCTATCACCATAAGGGCGCCAACATAAGCAACCACAAAAATGGCAGCCATACTAATTATCATAACAATGGCAATGAGCAGGGCTCTAAAATGGATGCGTTTACGCGCTTGCTGCATTACATCTTCAACCTTGTCGGCAAATGAATGACTACTCACAGACTCATGATTATAGGCTTGTACGGTATGAATCTCGTGCAATGACTCATCTATCATGCCGCCAACTTGTGCAACTTTATCTTGGCTTAGTTTGCTGTGTACTCGTACTTTGTTTCCTAGTATTCGTATGGGAATAAGCATCAGCGGTACGGCAATAAATACAAGCACGGTAAGCGTCAAGCTTGTAAAAGACATTAGTATTAAGGCACCAATGAACATCACTAAGGAGCGCAGCGCCATCGATACGCCTGTACCTACTACCGATTGCAACAAGGTTGTGTCACTGGTGAAGCGTGAGATGATTTCACCTGTTCGGGTATTTTCAAAAAAGCCCGGCGTTAAGGTTAGCAAATGAGAAAATAGGCTTTTACGAATGTCGGCACATACTCTTTCGCCTAACCACACCATCCAATAAAAACGAAAATAGGTCGCAATACTGCCAAAAACGACAACGCCTAAAACAACAACCAAGGCCTGCTCTAAAGCCTCTTTATTGCTGGCTACAAAACCTTGGTCAATTACATATTTTACGCCTTGACCTAGCAATAACCACGCGAGCGAACTCAGCATTAATGCGGTTAATGCAATGGCGACCTGCTTTTTGTAAGGGCGTAAATGACCAAATAACCATTTGATGATGGCACGACTGCTTTGTGTGGCTTTAGTTTTAGTGGCTGATTTTGTAATGGGGAACTTCCTAAGTTAGCAACGAATGTAGATTGCGCTTGGCCTCGATGCAAAGGTTTTCTACACACTTGCTTTAGGATATGGGGTTACTTATGCGTTTTCCAATCTATCTCTGTAGAAAGAAGTAGTTCCCTTAGTGATAGGGCTCTTGGTATGCCTTTTCCTCTAACGTTCCAACAATGCCCCGCGCATGCAGCGGCTAAAATACTTTTAGTTGGTTTGAGTAATAAATACTTTGCTTGTTTTGGGACTATGTCAAAATACTCACCACTTTTCGAAAACCAACCAAATTTATTTAAATGTAATCTGTCAGACTGCATAATATCAATACAATCTAACTCTATGTGTTGGCCTCCCATCGATTCTACATAGACCGGAACAACATCACCTAATTTGGCAATTTTGGTATACCACTGCAAGGTGCGGTCGGTGGTTTGGGAACTTAGTGGGCATTTCGCACTTTGTTTGGATTGCCAACTGCCGTTATGCACATCAACAGAAATAGGCGCATTACCTTCAAGCAATTGCATAGTTGCATTTTTAATGTGATGCGTAAGGCCTTTAAGTTTGCGCTTTAACAGGCTAGGGTCGCTTATTGTACTATTCGCTAAGACTTGTAATTCTCGTTCATATAACGCATTACTTAACTCAGCAAAGTTTGGGTATTTTGCTGATAGGGTAAAAATGTCTATTTGGTGAGTGTCTTCGTGTAAAGCCATGGATATGTTAGTGCGTACTCAGCTATTGTTGATTCATGCATAAATGGTAGCGCTGCGCTAAGCATTGCTTACCAAGCCCCTTAGTATAAGCGCAATGATACAAGAAGTACTAGAGTTGCTGATTAAATAGATCCAAATTATTCAAAAACTTTGGAGCGGTTTACTTAAATTTCAGCTATAAAAAAACCATCCAAATTGAGTATCAGGATGGTTTTTTTAATTAGGTAAGATGACTAGATTTTAGTGACCTTTGATTTCACTGCGACCATTGTAAAGTGCATCGCCACCAAGTTCTTCTTCAATTCTTAGAAGTTGGTTGTATTTGGCTACGCGATCAGAACGGCATAAAGAACCTGTCTTAATTTGACCGGCGGCTGTACCTACTGCTAAATCAGCGATGGTAGCGTCTTCTGTTTCACCGCTACGATGTGAGATTACTACGGTAAAACCAGCATCTTTGGCCATTTTTATCGCGTTTAAGGTTTCGGTAAGTGAGCCAATTTGATTGAACTTAATCAAGATACTGTTACCAACACCATTGTCGATGCCGCGCTTTAATATTTTTGTATTAGTTACAAATAAATCGTCGCCAACCAACTGCGCTTTATCACCTAATATTTTAGTTAGATATGCCCAACCATCCCAATCACTTTCGTCCAAACCATCTTCTATTGAAGCGATTGGATATTTAGCGGTAAGGTCGGCTAGATAATCACTAAAACCGTTTGAATCGAATGACTTGTCTTCACCACCTAATACATATTTGCCGCCTTTGTAAAACTCAGAGGCTGCGCAATCAAGAGCAAGTAAAATATCTTCATTCATTTTATAGCCAGCATCTTCAACTGCGGTAACAATGATTGAAAGCGCTTCAGCATTTGAGGTTAAGTTTGGTGCAAAACCGCCTTCATCACCAACCGCTGTGCTTAAGCCTTTAGCGTTTAGTAGCTTTTTGAGGCTATGAAAAATCTCAGCGCCCATTCTTAAGGCTTCTTTAAAGCTTTTTGCGCCAACAGGCTGAATCATAAACTCTTGAATATCAACGTTATTGTCAGCATGCTCGCCGCCGTTAATAATATTCATCATGGGTACAGGCATTGAATATTGGCCAGATGTCCCATTGATGTCAGCGATGTGCGCGTATAACGGCTTTTTAACACTAATAGCTTGCGCTTTTGCGACAGCTAAAGAAACCGCTAATATTGCATTCGCACCTAAGTTTTCTTTGTTTTCAGTGCCATCTAAATCAATCATAATATGGTCAACTTTGGCTTGATCAGCTGCGTCTTGACCTATAATAGCGGCAGCGATTTTATCATTAATGGCGCTAACTGCTTTAAGTACACCTTTTCCTAAATAGCGAGCTTTGTCACCATCACGCAATTCAAGGGCTTCACGAGAGCCTGTTGAAGCTCCTGAAGGAGCTGCAGCGCGGCCCATTGCACCACATTCTAAATAAACGTCGGCTTCTACGGTGGGGTTGCCTCTAGAATCTAGTATTTCGCGTCCAACTATTCGGCTAATTTTGGCCATTGGTTTTCCTTTTGTTCGTTAGCTAATTAATGATTTTCTTTCTTGTACACACCGGCGGCGGCAACAAACCCTGTAAACAAAGGATGCCCGTCACGCGGTGTTGAATTAAACTCTGGGTGAAACTGTCCTGCTACATAAAACGGATGATCTTCTAGCTCTATGACTTCAACAAGGGCTTTGTCGGTTGATAGTCCACTCACTTTTAGCCCTGCGTTTTCTATGTCTTCGCGTAGGTTATTATTTACTTCATAACGGTGGCGATGGCGTTCATAAATTTCAGTCGCCCCATATACTTGCGCAACCTTTGAGTCTGGTACTAAGTGACAAAGCTGACTTCCCAAACGCATTGTACCACCTAAATCAGTACTAACATCTCGGATCTCTTTGCTACCGTCAGCATCAAGCCATTCTGTGATTAAGCCAACCACTGGATAAGGGGTATCGTGATCAAATTCAGTACTGTTCGCTTTCTCCATGCCAGCGACATTACGAGCGTACTCTATGTACGCAACCTGCATGCCTAAACATATGCCAAGGTAGGGGACGTTATTAATACGGGCGTAGTTTGCTGCGGCAATTTTCCCTTCAATACCGCGTTCGCCAAAGCCGCCAGGGACTAATATCGCGTCAAGGTTAGTGAGGATATGCGCGCCTTTGGTTTCAATATCTTGTGAATCTATATGCTTGATATTAACCGTTAATCGATTTTTAAGCCCCGCATGTTTTAAAGCTTCATTTACTGATTTGTAGGCATCTGGAAGTTCGACGTATTTTCCAATCATACCAATGTTAACTTCATCTGTTGGGTTTGACTCGGCGTATAATACTTGTTCCCACTCTGTCAAATCGGCTTCTGGGCAGTCATAGCCAAAACGTTTAACGACTAATTCATCCATTCCTTGTGCTTTAAGTGCTGCGGGAATACGGTAAATGCTGTCTGCATCACGTAAAGAAATAACCGCTTTTTCCACAACATTTGTAAATAGCGCAATTTTGCTGCGCTCATTATTAAGTAGAGGAACTTCAGAGCGGCAAACTAAAATGTCAGGTTGTATGCCTACCGAACGCAGTTCTTTAACGCTGTGCTGAGTTGGTTTGGTTTTGGTTTCACCTGAGGCCGCCAAAAATGGCACTAAAGTCAAATGCATGAACATGGTATGGTCGCGACCACGCTCAACGCCAAGCTGCCTGATAGCTTCAATAAAAGGCTGTGACTCAATATCACCAACCGTACCGCCAATTTCGACAATGGCAATATCGTAGCCTTCGGCACCCGCAATAATGCGGCGCTTAATTTCGTTGGTAATATGCGGGATAACCTGAATTGTCGCGCCTAAGTAATCGCCGCGGCGTTCACGTTTTATGACTTCTTCGTATATGCGGCCGGTGGTAAAGTTATTACGGCTGGTCATGCGAGTACGAATAAAGCGTTCGTAATGGCCTAAATCCAAATCGGTTTCGGCCCCATCGTCAGTAACAAATACTTCGCCATGTTGAATAGGGCTCATGGTGCCTGGATCAACATTAATATATGGGTCTAGTTTTAGCATGGTTACATTTAGCCCACGGGCTTCTAAAATAGCAGCGAGCGATGCTGCGGCTATTCCTTTCCCAAGCGATGAAACAACACCACCTGTGACGAAAATATAATTTGTCATCTTGTTCCTAGCAATTAGCGTTATGAAGAGCGGTGTTACTGTTTACATTAGCGCTTAATAGATTGAATAATATAGAAAAATTCAAACCCAAAGCGTTTAAGCTTTAGCCTAATAATAAACGGAAAACACACAAAATTAAGGCGACTTGAATACCGCCTTTGTTGGAACAATAGTATACCTACATTTACCGTATTTAGTAAATCAAAAATCACAGCAAAACGTGATTTAGTCTGTGTTGCTATTTACTGTTTTTTTCCGCCAGTCGTGTTTTCAATTGATACAGTACAGCCTGTGTTTCGCGAGGACTTAAGGAATCTAAATCGAGGGCATTTATTGAGGCCTCTAGCCAATGTGGTTCATCAAGGGCGATGCTCAATTGACGGTGCGAGTCACCTTCAGTGTTTTGATGGTTTTCTGGCGTTTTGGCGCTTGACCTATCCTTGGGGGTCAATGGCTTGCTTTCTTCTAGCTCTTGCAACTTTTGCTTTGCGGCTTCAATAACATGTGCGGGAACGCCCGCTAGTTTGGCGACTTGTATGCCAAAACTTCCGCTTGCCGCACCTTGTTCAACTTTATGCATAAATTTAATATCGTCACCATGTTCAAGCGCAGTCACGTGCACATTTTCAACCGAGGGGATATGCTTTGCCAACTCGGTTAGTTCGAAGTAATGGGTAGCAAACAATGTAAAACTTTTCGTTTGCTGCGCTAGTTGTTGGGCGCAAGCCCAGGCCAACGACAGGCCATCATAAGTGCTTGTGCCACGGCCAATCTCATCCATTAATACCAGACTATTGGCCGTTGCGTTATGCATTATGTTGGCAGTTTCGGTCATCTCTACCATGAAGGTTGAACGGCCAGAGGCAAGGTCATCGGCAGCGCCAATGCGTGTAAATATTTGATCCACTGGGCCAATTTTTGCATCGCTAGCAGGCACAAAACACCCTATATAGGCAAGTATGACAATCAAAGCAGTTTGCCGCATATAGGTAGACTTACCCCCATATTCGGGCCTGTTACCATGAGCATTCTTTGTTTGTCATCCATAAATAAAGGATTGGCAATGAAGGGGCCTTGCATTACTTTCTCAACAACTAAGTGGCGACCGTTGTTATACGACAGCGTATTGTCTAAGACTAATTCAGGTTGATGTAAATTTAGGCTTTGCGCGCAAAACGCAAAGTTAGTCATCACATCCAATTTTGCAATATAGCTTGCGCTATTTAACAAGGCCGGTAATTGGGCTATAACGTCGTCAAATAAGCTTTCATATAAGCGTTTTTCTAAGGCTAGGGCGCGGCTTTGACTCGTTAACACTTTATCTTCGTGTTCCTTTAATTCAGGAATGATGTAGCGTTCGTTATTTTTTAAGGTTTGCCGGCGAATATAGTCGGGCGGCACTTGCATGCTATTTGCGCGGCTAACTTCAATATAAAAGCCATGTACTTTGTTGTAATTAACTTTGAGGGTACTAATGCCAGTGCGTGCGCGCTCTCTTTCTTCTAATTGATTAAGGTAGCCTGTTGCGCCGTCTGCAAGATCACGAAGATGATCCAACTCTTCGTTAAAGCCGGGTTTAATAACACCGCCATCTCTGATAACCACGGGCGGATTTTCAATAATCGCATTTTCAAGGAGCGTACAAAGTTCTGGAAAAGTCTTTATTTGCGCTTGGTAGTGGGCTATGTGACTGTCTACATCATCTATCAAGCTCTGTTGTTTAGCGCAGCTCTGACTCGCTAAAGTATCTATTGCTTTGAGCTTCTCTTGTAAGCTAGGCAAGCTTGCGAGTGCTATTGATAAACGCGCAAAATCCCTTGGTCTAGCGCTTCTTAAAGCCATCCTTGCTAGGACTCTTTCTATATCGCCAATCTGTTTTAGAATGTCTTGAAATGCTTCTATATCACTCGACAACAGACTATTTATGGTTTTGTGCCGTTCAGCAATTTCACTTTGGCTAGTACTGGGCCGGTGCAAATAACGCTGAAGCAAGCGAGAGGCCATATTGGTTGATGTGTGATCAATCGCCCAAAGTAAGGTGTGTTCTGTTGAGCCCGATAAGTTACGAGTAAGTTCCAAATTTTGTTGCGTGGCCGCATCCATTAATAAGCTGTCACTTAAAGACTCTTGGTGAATTGCATTAATGTGCA
Source organism: Glaciecola sp. G7-5 (assembly GCF_055808975.1). NCBI lineage: Bacteria > Pseudomonadati > Pseudomonadota > Gammaproteobacteria > Alteromonadales > Alteromonadaceae > Glaciecola > Glaciecola sp. G7-5. Next base: position 4,392,086 of record NZ_CM147892.1, on the reverse strand, counting down.
CCAACTGTGTACGCTGGGTTTCGTTGATATATTGCAATACGCATCCTGCGCTGCAAATACCCACAGCCTTGTCATTCACTCCAAAGCCATCTAAGTTATGGGTGTTAAATTGCTGCGTCAACTTTGAAATAGCCGTTTGGCGGTCAAATTCCCATTCTGGTCTTTTGCGCTTTCCTTTAATACTTGCCAGCAAATGCTCGAAACTTGCGCCTTCAGGGTAGAGCAGTTCCGATGGTTTTATACGCGCCAAATTGGCTTGTAGTGCTTGCTCTGAGAAGCAGTCTAAAAAGTTAAAGCGACCAGAAGCGAGCTCTATATAAGCGATGCCAAAAATATTCTTTCTATCTTGGCTCTTAGCTTTGGCACTATATACCGCAGCAAGAATGGATTCACTGCGTTCCTCTAGCAAGGCTTCGTCAGTAACGGTCCCAGGGGTGATTATCCGCATTACTTTGCGATCCACAGGGCCTTTTGAAGTCGCGGGGTCGCCTATTTGTTCACATATAGCGACCGATTGCCCCATTTTGACTAATTTCGCTAAGTAGTTTTCTGCCGCATGATATGGCACGCCAGCCATTGGAATGGGGTCGCCATTGGCTTTGCCACGAGCGGTTAAGGAAATATTTAGCAGCTGTGAAGCTTGCTTTGCATCATCAAAAAACAATTCATAAAAATCACCCATGCGGTAAAAAAGCAGCTGGTTTGGATGCTCTGCCTTTATTTTTAGGTATTGAGTCATCATGGGCGTGTGTTGGGGTTTAGTTGGCATCGTTTATTATTATCTTTTTATATGTCTAGAAAACAAACGCCTTAAACTTGCCGCGCAAATTCGCATTTGTTAAATCGTATTCAATGCGTGTATTCTATGAGAATTACTGGCAACTAAAAAGATGTAGTCTTGATTAACTTCACAATAAATCAAAAAAATGAGCTTGCCCATACGCTTGGCGAGCTTTTGTTAGCGCAAAATCTATCTGTTACTAGCATTGAATCCTGCACCGGTGGTGGGCTTGCAAGCGCAATTACGGAAGTAGCCGGTTCGTCGCAGTGGTTCAACCAATCGTGGGTAACTTATTCGAACGCGGCCAAACATAGCTTGGTTGGAGTTGCGCAAAGTACCTTGGATACATTTGGCGCGGTTTCACAAGAAGTGGTCATAGAAATGGCAGAAAAAGGGGCAGCGCTTGCTCACGCAGACTTGGCAGTATCTATTAGTGGTGTTGCTGGGCCGGGTGGTGGTAGCCCTGAAAAACCTGTTGGTTTTGTGTGGTTTGCTATTGCAGGAAGGGGTGTTGGGCAAACCTTAAGTTTTAATCGCCGCTTTAGTGGAGACCGCAGCCAAGTCCGAGAGCAAGCCATCTTATTGGCGCTACAAAAACTGATCCAATGCCTAGCTGACTAATCTTTATTCCCTTTGATAACATATACAGTGTGATAGCGAGGTACAGAAGCTTTTATATCTAAGTGTTATCGCAATCGAGTTATCGTTTTATCATTTTTTTATTAGTTTAATACGAACAAAAACAGAGACTTAAATAAATAATTCAAATAAGTTATTGAAACTGTATGATTATACAGTATACTTGCGATATAAATGATTGCATGGGCTTGCGGGTAACTAGATATAAGCACATACAACGCTCGTTTACAGAAACACTAGATATGTCTATGCAACTGCAAGTCACACGATCTGGTAACAACATAAAAATATTTGGGAAACAATCATGAAAGCAGATACGAATAGAAATGATGCATTAAACGCAGCCATGTCACAAATTGAAAAACAATTTGGTAAAGGGTCAATCATGAAGCTGGGCGAAAACCGGACCATGGATGTTGAGACCATCTCTACGGGTTCTCTTGGCCTTGATATTGCGCTAGGTGCTGGTGGTTTACCAATGGGGCGTATCGTTGAAATTTACGGCCCTGAATCGTCAGGTAAAACAACGCTAACCCTTGAGGTTATCGCATCTGCGCAAAAAGAAGGTAAAACCTGCGCCTTTGTCGATGCAGAGCATGCACTTGACCCAATATACGCCGAAAAGCTTGGTGTTAACATTAATGAGCTTTTAGTTTCGCAGCCAGATACAGGTGAACAAGCTTTAGAAATATGTGACATGCTAACAAGATCAGGCGCGGTTGATGTAATTGTTGTCGATTCGGTTGCAGCACTTACCCCTAAAGCGGAAATAGAAGGCGACATAGGCGACTCTCACATGGGCCTAGCGGCACGTATGATGTCTCAAAGTATGAGAAAGCTTACCGGTAACTTAAAACGTAGCAACACTATGCTTATCTTCATAAACCAAATTAGGATGAAAATTGGCGTTATGTTTGGTAACCCTGAAACGACAACGGGTGGTAATGCGCTTAAGTTCTACGCTTCTGTACGCTTAGATATACGCAGAACCGGTGCAATCAAGGATGGCGATGAAGTTGTAGGAAATGAAACACGCGTTAAAGTTGTTAAAAATAAAATTGCGCCGCCATTTAAACAGGCTGAGTTCCAAATCATCTACGGTCTTGGCATTAGCAAAGAAGCAGAATTAGTCGACCTTGGCGTAAAACAAAAATTAATCGACAAAGCAGGTGCGTGGTATAGCTGCAACGGCGAGCGTATTGGTCAAGGTAAAGCGAACGTTGTACAGTATTTAAAAGACAACAAAAAGCTTGCTCATGAAATTGAAGCTAAATTACGAGCTGAGTTGTTGCTTACAAAAGTTGATGCAAAAGCTGAGGCTCCAGCAGAAGCGAGCGAAAAAGCATAAACAACATTGCGAAAGTGGCGACAGTAGAGTTGCTCTAAGCTTAAGCTAAAAATGTTTCCCCAAATGCTTGAGCTCTTACCCCGCTTGAATTTATATAATTTAGCGGGGTTTTTTGTGCCTACTTATTGATGAAGGCTACCTTACTAACTAAAGATTATTCTTTAAAATCGATGCGCTGCAGGCTATTGGTCCAATTTTCAGGAAACTTACCTTGCAGAACATAAGAAAAGGCAATTAATTCAGCTATTACATGGTAAAGGCCTTCTGGTATTTCTTGGCCTAAATCTAATTGCCCCAACATTTCACTAAGCTCATCATCTTGATGAATTAGGACGCCGTGCTGCTGTGCTAAAGCTATGATTTCTTCGGCAACGCTACCTTGTCCTTTCGCGACTATTTTGGGCGCGGCTTTTTTATGAGCCGCGACGCTTTCTTGCTGATACTTTAACGCTACAGCCTTTACTGATTGCTTCGTACTGTTTGATTTATACATAGGCTTGCACAACCTGATAATCTGTTTTAAACAGGGTCTCGGGAATTTTACCCAAAAAGCACTTGGGGCTTACCGATAATCCCAAACTCGTTAGGCGCTTATCTAAAAGCGGTAAAAAGGTCAGGATCTTTTCTTTTAAGGCTTCATTTGACGCATATAAATTAAGGTCAACGTTATCGTTTGCCAGTTTGACTTTTGCGAGGACCTCACCCGCTTTGCCAACATCTAACTTCATGCTCAGTTGCCATGCTAGCTGGCTTTGCTGTGATTGCTCACTATGAGCTTCACGTTCTCGTTTGATAGAAATTTCAATATCTTTGTGCATTGATGAAAACATGTTGGGCAATACATAGTAGAAGCTATCTTGTTGTTGCAGACTACTTTCGGCGCTAGATAGTTTGTGCAGGCTATGATTGCTTAACACTTTATTTATTTCAGCAATTAAACTGCCTTTGGGATCTACTTTTGATAGGTCTTGTATTAATTTACTGTGATTCGTTTGTGCTTTTCCCTTTGCTTGTAGGGCAGGTAACATCTGTGAAAGCTGCGTTGACTGCAAAAGGCTATTTAGAAGTTGCGGCTGTTGAGATAGTAACTTGGCTTGTAAACTAGCCTGCAACATAGTAACAAGGCCATTTACCAATCCTCCTTGATTAGTAATAGCAGCAACACCATTGATGGGCCCACCGCTGAGCGAGGCTAGTGCCGGCGAAGCGAACAATTCTTTTATTTGTTGACTTGTTTGAGAGGATAAAAGCGTTTCTGTATCACTTCCTGCTGGCATTGCTAGTGTTGCGTCTTTTGTTTCACTTGCAGGCATATTTGCTTTGACCTGTTTGATCACGTGATTGAAAAGCTGCTGTAAATCGCCTTTTGCACTAGCACTTATAGTATTGAGGTGCTTTAACAAAGAAGGCAATGCGACAGTGCTACTTTCTGCCCTTGGCAATACCTGATTGAGCTCACGATAAATAACCGATTGCAATTTTGTGATTTTATTTGGTATTGAAAGTTCGTTATTCCCTTTGGCCACTAAATAAGAATGCAGCACTTCTTTGATTTGCTGACTGGCGACTGCGTTAGCCTTATTATCAACAGTGTTAGTTGCCGTCGCTGAAGCATGATTGGTTTTATTGTGGAGTTCACTGTGTTCAGGACTTTTAAACAAAATAGGCGCTGAAACTTTCCCGGCCGCCGGCACATCTTGTAGGCCTGAAAGGTAAGTGTTTTCTATGGTAATAGTGACGGGTTTTGCAGTTAAGCTTACTTGAATCTGATTTGTATTATTTTGATTTTGTGCCACAAGTATAATTGCCTTGTGAAGGGCTTCTGGCTTTATTCCTTGCACAAGATGTTGCTTAATTGACGCCCCTAAGGCCGTCAAGTTTTGCGTACTCACGTCAAGCACAATTCCTTTATGCAAATTAGGCGAGTGCGGTGAAACCACAATTGACGATATCGCTTGTTTAATTTGTTTTACCTGACTTTGTAAAACGACATTGAGCTCAGCAATTGCCTGCTTGCTTAGCGAAGCTTGGGGCGATTCGCTCAACATTAGCTTACTAAGAAACTTGTTTTCGTTGTTAGTATCAAATTGCAGTGAAACTTTAGGAAGGCTTGATAACAACGATGTTAGTTCTCTAGCCAAGGTGGATGAAACTGCTCCAGGTATTTTACTATTTAAAGGTAAATCCAGCGGATAGGGCTGCCTTTTGCCAATGTTGATATTAAGTCGCAAAAGCTCAGCATTTGCCGGCTCAACAACGTTTGCAGCGAGGCTTTGCGCTGGGCTTTTGAGAAACTGCGCTTGTGCGTTTGCATTTACATTGATGTTTGGCTGACCGGTGGCATTGACTATCGCCACTATTGCCTTGGCTAAATTAGCTGCTTGTAATGTATTACTCGCTATTTGTACTTGATTCAATACCAGGGGTTGGACTTTTTAATAATACTCGTTGGGAGATCTTGCCACTGCGTTGCCAACGATGTAGCCACATTTTGCAAGGCTGGACCACTTAACTTCTGTTCAAATCCATGACCGTTTTTTTCAAGAATAAAAGTCGCTGTTTGTTGGTTTGAGGTCACCAATAATAACCTGTCACCAACGACTAGTTTGGCATTAACTGTATTTTGCAGGGTATTTTTGTCTAGCAGTAGTTTTTCCCCGCTAGCTTGTGCTTGCAATAAAACTTGATTGTTTGTTACGTTAAGCACCTGCAAACTTAAGCTTTGAGCTGATGGATCGATTACTCTTTGCGCAGGTAATCCTCGCGGAGCATAGCCCGATTGCGTTGTGTCAATCACTTTTGAAAGTGATTGTATAGTTGTGTATTGCGTATCTGCCATAGCTAGCTATCGGCTCAAGAGCTAAATTTATCAAGCATTTTTACGTAAAACCTACAATTAAAACCCTAACAAATTTCGGTTTAATGGGCCGCTTGTCGCTAATTTATAAGCAGGCACCTAGGTGACTCATTTGATTCGAATCAAATCAACGGAATATTCGATTAATTTAAGGTCAGAATTGCGCCACAACTACTGCATAAGGCGATAATTTTGTGCTAGTATTCGCGGGCTTTGCAACCATACGAGATTACGCTTTGCCCATTCTATCTGCCCATCAGGTTAGCTGCGAAAAACAAGACCGAATATTGTTTCAAGATATTGACCTGTCTGTAGAAGCGGGTGAACTGATTATGCTGAAGGGTGAAAATGGTGCGGGTAAAACAAGTTTATTAAGGATACTAGTTGGCTTAAGTACGCCAAATAGTGGCAACGTTATCGTCAACGACCAGCCGCTAAATGAAGACCTCAATAGCGCCGCCGAAAATATTGTTTATGTAGGGCATAAATTGGGCTTTAGTGCTTTGCTAACGCCGGTTGAAAACTTACAATTTTATTTACGGTTAATTGGTCAAGTTGAAGCAAACGACAACACAATACTAAACGTACTGTCAATGCTAGGCCTTGATGGTTTAGAAGATTTACCTCTAAAGAATTTGTCAGCAGGACAGCAAAGAAGAGTGGCTTTAGCAAAGCTTTGGCTTAATAAGAAGGCTGTTCTTTGGGTGTTAGATGAACCTTATACTGCACTAGACGTAGCAAGCGTAAGTTTATTAGAACAACACATTGAAACATTTTTGAAGCAAAAAAATGCCGTTATCATGACATCTCATCAAGCAACAAGTATTGCCCACCAGCAGAGGATATTTGAGTTGGAGTATCTTTGGTAATGGCAAACGAGACGACATCAACGACAGTACTTGGCGATCATTCAAACAAGGGTGTAGTCGCTGCACTTCTTGCTATGGCTAAGCGTGATATGGCATTAGCCTACCGCCAGCGCGCAGAATTAATGCAACCTTTGATGTTTTTCGTCTTAGTCATTACTTTATTTCCATTGGCGCTGGGCCCAAGCCCTCAAACCTTGCAGTTGGTGAGCGGTGCAATAGTGTGGGTCGCGGCAATTTTGTCTTTGCTCATGGGGCTTGAGCGCCTATTTCGTGATGATTATCTCGATGGTAGTCTAGAACAAATGATACTTTCCCCTACACCCCTTTACATGTTGGTGTTGGTCAAAGTGCTTGCCCATTGGCTAGTCAGCATTGTTCCGCTACTGATTATCTCTCCCTTGCTTGCGCTGTTTTTGAATATGACCCAAGTCATGTACACAACACTTATTGTTACTTTATTGCTTGGTACCCCTATCATTAGTTTGGTGGGTGCTATTGGCGTTGCTTTAACCGTTGGCTTGCAGCGTTCTGGCGTGCTAGTGGCACTGCTGCTTATTCCCCTATTTATACCGTTACTAATATTTGCCACCTCGGCAATAGAATACGCATCGATGAATTTACCTATTGCGCAACTCCTTGGTATTATGGCATCGATGCTTTTATTCACGTTGGCGCTGTCGCCAGCGGTCATCGCTTATTCATTAAAGGTAAGTCAAAACTAATGTTGAAATGGATTAACTCATACGCGCAGCCTGAAAAAGCCTATGGCGCTTGCAATACGCTACTACCTTATTTTGTCGTAGTTTTATGCGTATGCTTTCCGCTTGGGACTATTTGGGGATTAGCCTATGCGCCAACGGATTACCAGCAGTTTGATGTTTACCGCATTATTTATATTCATGTACCCAGCGCCACCTTATCATTGAGTACCTACGTAGCAATGGCGACTGCTGCCTTTGTAGGCATTGTATGGCAATGGCGTAGCGCATTTATGACGATGATGGCATTGGCGCCCATTGGCGCGGTTGTCTGTTTTATATCATTATTTACTGGGGCCGTTTGGGGAAAACCTACTTGGGGAACCTATTGGATTTGGGATGCTAGACTCACTTCTCAACTTATTCTGCTATTTTTATATTTAGGTGTGATCGCACTTTACGTTTCTTTTGATGACAAACAACAAGGTGCTAAAGCTTCTGCGGTGATGGCGATCGTGGGCGTTATCAATATCCCTATAATCAAATATTCTGTTGAGTGGTGGAATACCCTTCACCAAGGCGCCACAATCAGTAAGTTAGATAAGCCGTCTATGCCAGCGGAAATGGTGACGCCTTTAGTGATAGCGATGTTAGGTATGGCTGGCTACATCGGAACCGTTGGTTTAATAAGACTAAAAAACGAATTAATTAAACGAGATGCGCATAGACCTTGGGTTGCAAACATCTTGCAAGATGAAACTAGGGAAGCTCCAAAAATCATTCGACCATTTTGGTGGGCTATCGTATTCGCCTTATTGGCCGTAGGTGCTTATTTCATGATGCAGCAAGGCGTTAAATTTGAGTCTTACGCTAGCTTTATTGATATGGGCGGACGTGGCTTTTTTGTTTGGTTAAGCTTTGGTCTTAGTATTTTGGTCATGCTCTTGTTACTTGCTTTTAGCGTGCTTGAGCGAAAAACAATCGTAAGTGAAGCACATAAACAAAAAGCACGAGTAGAACGCATTTTGGCCGCTAGAGCCGCGGCAAAGCAAAAGAAAAACGCTAAAAACACAGAGAAAAGCGCAAATAATCCTTAATTTATAAATCGAGACAAGCAATGAACCAACGAAGAAAACAGAGACTTATTGCCGTAACTAGTATCATTTTGCTGATTGGCGCTGCCGTTGGCATTATGCTAAGTAGCTTAAGCGATAATGTTGACGCGTTTTATACTCCAAGTGAAATTTTTGAAGGTAAGGAAAAAACTGGGGTAAAGCCTGTTATTGGTCAGCGTATTAGAATTGGTGGCATGGTTGTGCCTGGCAGCGTCGAGCGTAATACCGACACACTTGCTGTTAGCTTTGACCTTGTGGACTTAGGACCGGCGGTCACTGTTCAGTTTAAAGGCATTCTGCCCGACTTATTTAGAGAAGGCCAAGGTATCGTGGCTACGGGTGTGCTTGAAAAAGAAAATTTAATCGTGGCGCATGAAGTGTTAGCTAAACATGATGAAGAGTATATGCCATCGGACCTTGCAGAAAAAATGAAAGGAATTAAGCATGTACCTCCGTCTCAGGGGAGTTATTAATGATACCAGAAATAGGTAATTTTACGCTTGTTGTCGCATTAGTATTATCAATACTATTGGCCGTGTATCCACTATGGGGCGCGCAAACTAATAACATAACAATGATGAAAATGGCGCGGCCGCTAACCATCGGCCTATTTGTGTTTACCTTGTTTGCTTATATCTGTTTGACGCATGCGTTTATGACCGATAACTTCAGCGTAAGTTATGTTGCGCAAAACTCCAATAGCCAGTTACCGTGGTATTACAAAATGACCGCCGTTTGGGGTGGACACGAAGGTTCCTTCCTACTCTGGGTACTGATTTTCTCTGTCTGGACGGTTGCCGTAGCACTTTTCTCCAGAGGTATTCCTGATGTGATGGTGTCACGAGTGCTGGCGGTACTCGGCATGGTGAGTATTTCATTTTATTTATTCATGTTAATAACATCTAATCCTTTTGACAGTATGTTGCCTTTCTTCCCGGTTGACGGACGCGACCTAAACCCATTGCTGCAAGACTTTGGCATGATTATTCATCCTCCTATGCTGTATATGGGCTATGTTGGCTTTTCTGTTGCTTTTGCTTTTGCCATTGCTGCGCTCATTGGCGGGCAACTAGATTCGACTTGGGCAAGATGGTCACGCCCATGGACAATTGCCGCATGGAGCTTCTTAACCATTGGTATCGCCCTTGGCAGCTGGTGGGCATATTATGAGCTTGGCTGGGGCGGCTGGTGGTTTTGGGATCCAGTAGAAAACGCTTCGTTTATGCCATGGTTGGTGGGCACGGCGCTAATGCACAGTTTAGCGGTAACAGAAAAACGCAAAGTATTTAAGTCTTGGACGGTATTATTAGCTATCGCGGCCTTTTCTTTGAGCTTATTAGGTACTTTTTTAGTGCGCTCTGGTGTATTGGTATCGGTGCATTCGTTTGCAAGTGATCCTGACAGAGGTTTATTTATTCTTGGCTTACTGGTTATCGTTATTGGCGGTTCATTATTGCTCTATGCTTTAAGAGCATCACAGTTAAAAAGTGTTGGAAGGTACGACATATTCTCTCGTGAAATGATGCTGATGGGGAACAATGTCCTATTAGTTGCGGCCACGATTGTTGTATTACTGGGGACTTTATTTCCCCTTGTTCACAAAGAGATTGGTTTAGGAACGATTTCTATAGGCGCTCCCTTTTTTAATCAAATGTTCACCTTGCTCATTGTGCCTTTTGTCTTGTTTTTAGGGATAGGGCCGCTTACGCGCTGGAAGACACAAAAGCCGGTAATGCTGCGTAACCAGCTCATCTTTGCCTTTATTTTGGCAATCTCAGCAGGGTTGTTAATCAACTACAGCTACGATGAACAGACTTACATGGGTTTGTTAGGTCTTGTGATGAGCGCATGGATAGTGATGACCTCGATTTTAGAGGTGCGTCAACGTGTTAGCGCAACGACAAAAGATGAACCATTGCTAACATCACTTAGGCGCTTAACTCGAAGCCATTGGGGAATGGTGCTGGGGCACTTAGGCTTTGCTGTAACACTTATCGGTATTACCCTAGTGAGCAATTATGAGCTAGAGCGTGACGTGAAAATGGTGCCCGGCCAGCGTATCGCAATTGCAGATTACGAGGTCGAGTTTACTGGCATGACAGAGATTGAAGGGCCCAATTATGTTTCTAATAAAGGCATTTTTGATGTGTTTAAAAATGGTGAGCTGGTAAGCCATCTAGAGCCTGAAAAGCGTTTTTATTCAGTACAGCGAATGAGCATGACCGAAGCCGGCATTCATACGACCTTCACGCGCGACCTTTTCGTTGCAATGGGTGAACCCCTTGACGGCGATGCTTGGGCAATTCGTTTATATTACAAACCTTTTGTGGTTTGGATTTGGGGCGGCGCATTTATTATGTGTATAGGCGGGATATTCTCTATCACCGACAAGCGCTACAGAATCAAAAAAATAGCAAAGGTAAAAGACATGTTGAACAACGACACGGAACGCGCTAAAAGTTCGGCACTAGGTTCAAGTGCCGCACGCGCAGAAAGTACGCGAATTAAGGGAAATATATGAGTCGCTTAGCTAGTTTTCTTATCCCACTTGTCTTATTTTTGGCACTGTGCATATTTTTATTTAAAGGGCTTTACTCTGACCCTACGGAGCGCCAGTCAGAAGTATTAGCTAAACCCTTCCCGGTGTTTGAATTGCCTGATTTAAGCGATGAGAAACTTATACATACGAACACTATCTTTGAAGGCAAAGTGACGCTAATTAACGTGTGGGGAGTGTGGTGCGTCACTTGCGCCATTGAATTACCTTACTTAACTGCCTTGTCTAATAGTGGTTTATCGATTGTTGGTTTGTATTATGACCAAGATATAGACCCTGATTTTGGTACAAAAACACTGCAACGAGTCAGGCTAGAGGTTGCACAAACGGTAGGTAAATACGGAAACCCATATCAATTTAATATTTTTGATGTTTACCGAGACACCTCCTTAGATTTGGGCGTTACCGGCGCCCCAGAGTCCTTTTTAGTGGATCAAAATGGCGTTATTCGTGTGCATCATCTTGGCGACATTAACCCTAGGGTATGGCGAGAAAAATTTTCTCCCATAATGAGTGAAATTGCGCCGCAAACAGCAAGTCAGATAGAAGCTTTGAATACAACATTGACGGGCGGGGCCAAGGCCATTGAAGAAGGACAAAGCAATGGATAAGCGATTAAGCATGGTGTTGATGGTCCTTGTTTTATTTTCAAGTCAAAGCATAGGACAAGACTCTGCCACTCAAACGGATGCTGAAGTTAAGCAAGAATATGCTGAAAACTACGTGTTTGCAGACCCTCATAAACGAAAAGAGTTTTTAGAGCTTACTAGCGAACTGCGTTGTCCCAAATGTCAAAACCAGAATATCGCCGATTCAGACGCCCCAATTGCGCACGATATGCGTCGAAAAACCTATCAATTGATGCAAGAAGGTAAAGGGAAAGCCGAGGTAATTGAATGGATGAAAGCTCGCTATGGTGATTTTGTGCATTATCAACCCCCTTTAAATGCGGTGACTATTTGGTTGTGGCTGCTACCTGTACTATTTGCACTTGTAATGCTTGTGTTCTTTATTCGAAGACGCAAACCTGAAGTGGCTCATGACATCGACGCCAAGCTCGCCCGAGCCGAACAACTTTTAAAGGATGACTAAGTGAGTTATTTTTATTTATCTGCCATAGTTATTGTCTTGGTGGCAGTTCTGTTTGTGTGTTTTCCTATTCTCAAAAAGAAATGGCGCAATAACGCGTCTAGTGCAAATACTACAGAATTATCGAATGCAAATGTTATTAAACAACGCATGCTTGAACTAGAAGTAGAGGTTAATGAGGGTTTAATTGATGCTGGTGAAAAGGATAATGCGGTCAGGGATTTAAAATTGGCTCTGGCTGATGAGAGCCCGCTACAGTCGTCTAAAGATGTACAGGGTTCAAAACCGATGTTGCTCATCCTTATTGCCATTCCTGCCATTATCATAGGCGCATGGGTTTACTGGCAGGCAAATCAACTTGAAGGCTTGCAAACTTACAAATCGTCAGCCCTCGAAGTTGCAGATATACGTAAAAAGCTTGAGGAGCAGGGCCCACAAAGTTTAACACCAGACGACTTTGCAAAATTTGCCTTGTCTATACGTAGTGGCTTGCGTGAAAACCCAGATGACGCGCGAGGCTGGAGCTTTTTAGCGATGGTAAATACATCCATTGGACGTGTGGATGAAGGTATAGCCGCTTATAAGAAGGCACTAGATTTGACTCCAGCTGATGATGCCTTGCGCTTTAAGTTCGCAGAAGCATTAATGCTGCAGGGTAGTGAGGAAAGTCTTCAGAACTCTGCTTATCAATTAGACTATTTAATCAGAAAACAACCTGAAGACCGCAATAACAGGTTATTATTAACTTCGGTTGCGATACAACTGCAAAACCCTGAGCTAGCCGTTAGTCAATTCGCATTGATAAAAAATGATATGAATCCTTCTAGTCAGTTTTATCAGACGATTGTTGCTGAATTGCGAAAGCTAGGGGTTGATGACGTGTCGATTGTTGGTGAACCTTTGGCAGCAAGTGCGCGAACATCCAGTGGCGAACAAAAAGCAAGTTCACTTGAATCACAGGCTTCTACAGACCGGAAAAATAACAGTGAAGTACTTGTGACGGTCACTATCAGTGATGAATTGCAATCTAGTCTGCCAGATTCTGCGTATCTTATTGTATTCGCGCAGCACAGTGATTTACGTAGCCGCGCACCGTTAGCGGTTAAGCGTTTTAGTTTAGCCCAGTTACCGGCTCAAGTCGTGTTGTCTGACGCAGACGCTATGATTCCGTCAATGAACCTTAGCTCAGCACAAGCGGTAAACATAACGGCAAGAATATCGTTTGATGAAGATGTAATGCCTAGCGCCGGCGAGCTTGAAGGTTCAACTAAAAATATATCGATTGCTGATATAAACAGCAGTTCAGAAAACAATAAAGTTAACGTTGTTATTGATAGCGTGTTGAAATAATTAAATTGTGGACCAGCATATTGAGGTCCGATGGAGATTGTGAGTTTGAAAAATACTTTTTTACGCTTTTTTGGCGTTAATGAATTGATAAGCCTTCGAAGCGTGTTGTTGCTCGTTATTTTAAGTTCAGGTTGTGCAACTAATAATGGTGCACAGCCGGATAAAGGAATTGACGCTGCTGACAGCAATTTAGAGCAAACCCCTGTGACATCGCCAGAACCCAACAAAATATCAGATCCTTTTGAAGGTTTTAACCGCTTGATGTGGGATTTTAACTATGAGGTGCTTGATAGATTTATCCTAAAACCTTTTACTAAAGGCTATATCGCGATTATGCCACAGGCGGTTAGAACTGGGCTTGTCAATGCCGCCAATAACATCGAAGAGCCTGCCAATATGATGAACAATCTATTTCAAGGTAAAGGCGAAGCGTCGCTCACCAGCGCTGCAAGGTTTACGGTAAACACAACAGTGGGCTTGCTAGGCGTGTTTGATGTTGCAGAAACGATGGGACTTGAACGCGAGCGAGAGGATTTTGGAGAAGTATTAGGTGTATGGGGAGTGGGTACCGGCCCTTATTTGATGATACCGGTACTTGGACCAAGTGATTTTCGCAGCTTAGCTGGTGACGTAGTCGATAATTACTATTGGCCATCAACGGTGATTAATGATCCTTATTTGATTGCTGCTTCAGTGGTATCGGTGGTAGAAGCGAGAGCGTCATTACTCGATCAAGAAGAAAACTTGAAACGTTCACTCGATCAATACCTATTTGTGCGCGATGCTTATTTTCAGCGTTTAGCTTTTGAAGTTAGTGATGGTGCAATTGAACAAAAGTCAGAGGAAGAGCTCGAACAAGAGCAAGATGACTTCTCTGATTTTGAAGATCTGCTAAACGGGATTTGAGTTATTTCAAGGCCCGTTTAACAATTAGCGCATACACTACAGATTAGCTTTTAGAATAGCCATTTGGGTTGTTGCTTTGCCAGCGCCAAGAATCAGCGCACATTTCTTGTAGGCCTTTTTTAGCCGTCCAATTTAACTCATTGGCGGCTAAGCTTGGGTCGGCGTAGCAAGACGCTACATCGCCGCTTCGTCTAGGTGCAATTTTATACTTTACTGTTTGGCCGCTTTCTTGCTCAAAGGCTTTAACCATATCAAGCACGCTGTATCCGTGGCCTGTGCCGAGATTACAGGTGAATAATCCGCAGCCTTTGTCAATCTTGTCTAGTGCCTTTAAGTGACCATTTGCTAGATCTTCTACGTGGATGTAGTCTCTTACACCGGTGCCATCAGGGGTGTCGTAATCATCACCAAAAACGCTCAAGGCTTCACGCTTGCCAGTCGCTACTTGTGTAATGAATGGCATCAGGTTATTGGGTATGCCGTTTGGATCTTCACCAATTCGACCTGAAGGATGAGCCCCTACAGGATTAAAATACCGTAGTAACACAATATTCCATTGGGAGTCAGCTTTGTAAATGTCTTTGAGCATCAACTCTACCATGAGTTTAGACATGCCGTAGGGGTTAGTAGGCGTACCTGTTGGTAGGCCTTCATGCAAAGGAAGTTCGACGGGGTCTCCATAAACTGTTGCCGATGAACTAAATACGATGTTTTTAACATTATGCCTTGCCATGGCTTGGCAAAGGTTTAACGAGCCATAAACGTTGTTCTCGTAATACATCATAGGTTTTTCTACCGATTCACCGACCGCTTTTAAACCAGCAAAATGAATAACGGCATCGATTTGATAGTCGGTGAATATCTTATCTAAACACTGGGTGTCACGAATATCACCCTCAATTATAGTCGCCGTTTTCCCGGTGATTTCAGCTACTCTTTGTAAACTGATATCGGATGAATTTGAATAATTGTCTAACACAATAACATTTACGTCTTGTTCGAGTAATTGCAATACTGTGTGGCTGCCTATATAGCCGCTACCGCCGGTGACTAAAATTGTTTTCATTCAGGTTCCTCTGGTTTCTTTAATTTAATATATTTTGCGCTTAATGAGTATTGCAAAGGTTTGACGAAAAGGGGATACAAAAGCAATACTAACCCAGCCCAGGCCAGTGCCCACCAACTTTCAACAACGCGCAGTAACAAAGCAAACATCGGCACAATGACCAATAGCTTTACAATGTTGAGCAAGGTTTTTTCGGGGATGGTCATTTTATTGGCTGCTTGTTCAAGCGTGGCCATTCTCTCGGTCACTGAGAGTTGTTCGAGTCCAGGTATGTGTTTAGTTGAGGTATATATTTTCAATGTTCACTCCAGTTGAGCTTCCTATTATACACCAACATAACAAAAAAGGATGAAGCATAAATGTTTCATCCTTTGACCATTTAAATATGAATCTTGTTTACTAAGCTTCTTTTTGCGCTAATTTTTCCCATCTGCCTGTTTTAAACGATAGCAATACTAAGACAATTCCTACGCCCACACTAAATATGGTGATTTGTAGATATAGGCCAGGCATTTGGTCAAGTTTGTTTGGATCGAAGTTGCCGGAAAGCAATCCCGCAATGATATTACCCATTGCATAGGTTAGCGTAAATACGCCCATCATTTGACCTGCAAAGCGCTTAGGTGACAACTTACTGACGGCACTTAATGCAACTGGGCTTAAACACAGTTCACCTACAGTATGCAGGAAGTAGGTGGCAACCAGCCAATAAGGAGCAACCTTTAAACCCGTGGCAGCGTGCTGAGCGGCGAAGAACATTACAATGAAGCCTGATGCCATGATGATTAAGCCAATAGCACATTTAATTGAGTAACTAGGCTCAATCATTCGCTTCGCTAAGTTAATCCACAATGCAGCAAAAAAGGGTGAAAGTATAATGATGAAATAAGAGTTGATTGATTGGAACCACGCTGGTGGAATTTCAAAATCACCCACCATGCGATCAGTAAAATTTTGACCAAATAAGTTTAAAGAAGAACCTGCTTGTTCAAAGCCAGCCCAAAAGCACGTTGAGGCAACACAAATGAGAAAGAGCGCGCCAAGCCCGCGTTTTTCATTGGCGTTTAAGTTACCAAAGAAGAATATATAGCCAAAGTATAAAAGGAATATAGCACCAATTATTTTCGCGACTTCGGTCGCAACGGCAACTGGGTTAAAAATAATAGAGCCGTTCATAGTCATGCTTGTGACAAAGGCTAATAGCACCAAGAAGACAATAATGACTGTCCATGCGATTTTATTGCCTTGTGCACTAAGGGGAGTTTTGGGGCCATCAGCTACGCCCATAATATGTTTAGCACTTAGCTTGTATTGTATTAAACCAATGCCCATGCCGATGGCGGCTGCACCAAAGGCATAGTGGTAACCGTAGTTAACTTGTAAGTAGCCACAAATCATGTAGCCAATAACAGAGCCAATATTGATTCCCATGTAGTACAGTGTATAAGCACTATCGCGGCGTGAATCTTCTTTGGTGTATAGCTCGCCGACCATTGCGCCAATATTTGGCTTTAATAAACCGGTACCTAATACGACGAAAATAAGACCGATGAAAAAGCTCCAATCGCTAGGAATGGCCAAGATAATGTGGCCAGCCATAATAACAATGCCGCCATAGAAAACCGCCTTTTGACCACCTATTAAACGGTCAGCAATCCAGCCACCAGGCAAGCCAAAGAAATAAACAGCACCGGTATAGAGGCCATAAATTGCCCCCGCTGAGGCGACAGTTAGGCCTAGTCCGCCTTCTTGCAGGGTGGCGACCATAAACAATACCAACAGTGCACGCATGCCGTAATAACTCATGCGTTCCCACATTTCGGTTAATGCAAGTGTTGAGAGGCCAATGGGGTGACCAAAAAATCGCGTATCTTTGGTTCGTGCTAGTTGATGGGGATCAGGGGTAGTGCTTTGCATACAGCTTCCTTTGTTTTTGTTGTTTTTCTAAGGTGTTTTATAAAATTTGCTTGTTCTGCATTATGCCTTTGAATTGGGCGCGGGTGCAAGTTTGTTCGCATTCGATAATCATTTGACGAAAATATCACCATACTTCGACATTTTGTTAAGTTCTTTTCATCATGTGTTGTTTACTTAACCGTATTTTAGAATCAATACAAAGAAGCTTTGGGGCTTTGTTTTTACGAGGTTTTTTTGCGACAAACACTTAATTTGGCTTGATTATTGCTTTGGGTTTCGTTAGCAAGCGTGACCGTTTTTTTATTGTCACTTATCAAATACACAATTATCTACTTAAGCTTAAGCAGATTACGGATTAAAAAGAATGTTGAATAACAAAGCTGTCTTAATCACTGGCGGAACCGGGTCATTTGGGAAACAGTTTATTAAAACAATTTTAGAACGTTACCCAAAAGTAAAAAAGATTATCATTTTCTCGCGCGATGAACTCAAACAATCAGAGTTGCGCCTGCGCTACCCTCAAGCGAGTTTTCCTCAATTGCGATTTTTTATTGGTGACGTGCGTGATAGCGAGCGCATCAAGCGTGCCTGTGAAGGCGTAGATGTGGTCATTCATGCCGCTGCTATTAAGCAAGTGGATACCGCAGAATATAATCCAACTGAATGTATCAAGACAAATATAGCCGGTGCAGAAAATGTCATCCATGCCGCACTTGAATGCGGTGTAAAAAATGTAGTGGCGCTATCTACTGATAAGGCATGTGCACCGGTCAACCTTTATGGCGCTACAAAACTTGCGTCTGACAAGTTGTTTGCAGCGGCTAACAACATAAAAGGGTCAAAGGATATTAAATTTAGCGTAGTACGCTACGGTAATGTGATGGGCTCGCGAGGCTCTGTTATTCCATTCTTTTTAAATAAGCGCAAAGATGGGTTGTTGCCAATCACGCACGAAGATATGACAAGATTTAATATATCGTTGCAAGACGGTGTTGATCTCGTTATGTTTGCCATTGGCAATCATTTGGGTGGGGAAATATTTATTCCCAAAATTCCATCTTATAAAATATTGGACGTGGCGAAGGCCGTTGCGCCTGAGTGTCAAATTGAAGTTGTTGGCATTAGGCCCGGTGAAAAACTGCATGAAGAAATGCTTACCGATACCGATTCAATAAATACCATTGATTTAGGTGATAAATACGCTATTTTACCGTCGGTTTCGTACATGTATAGTGAAGCTGAATTTATGGCCCATCATAAAGCGCAAAAAGTGCCCTTTGGGTTCAAATATAACTCTGGTACTAATACCGAATGGGAAAGCGTAGATAGTTTACGAGAATTAGTAGTCAAGCATGTAGACCCTTCGTTTACAGTGTAGAGAATAGAAATGATACCTTATGGCAAGCAAGACATAACCCAAGAAGATATAGACAGCGTTATTACTGCATTAAGTTCAGATTTTTTGACGCAAGGTCCCTTGGTGCCTGCTTTTGAAAAAACACTGATCGACGCTACAGGTGCAAGCTATGCAGTTGCTGTAAATAGCGCTACCTCTGCTTTGCATATTGCATGTTTGGCACTGGGTTTAGGGGAAGGGGATATTTTATGGACAAGCCCGGTCACTTTTGTTGCGTCTGCAAACTGCGGATTGTACTGCGGCGCTAGCGTTGATTTTGTTGATATAGACCCTAAAAGTTATAATCTATGCCCCAAAGCATTAGAACAAAAGTTACGCTTGGCAAAGAAAAGCAATCGTTTACCAAAAGTACTCGTTGCCGTTCATTTGGCAGGGCAACCCTGCGATATGGCGGCTATCGCTAAACTTGCAAATGAATATAATTTTAGAGTTATTGAAGATGCTTCTCACGCCATTGGCGGACGTTATCATGATAAAGCAATAGGGGCTTGTGAATACAGCGATATATCCGTTTTTAGTTTTCATCCTGTTAAAATAGTCACCACAGCCGAAGGCGGGGCAGCGCTTACCAATAATGAAACGCTCGCAAATAAATTAGCGCTATATCGGAGCCATGGTATTACGCGCGACGAGTCAATGATGGAAAACACCTCACATGGCCCATGGTATTATGAGCAAATAGACTTAGGTCTAAATTATCGAATGACCGAGTTACAGGCGGCTTTGGGTATTTCTCAAATGCAGCGCTTGCATGAATTTGTTGCTGCTCGGCATGCATTGGCGAAACGCTACAATCAAAAGCTTGCTAATTTGCCTATAGTTTTACCCTATCAATTGGATAACACTTATTCGGGCTTGCACCTTTATATCATTCGCTTAAAACTCAATGAAATCGACAAAACCCACAGAGAGGTGTTTGATGCGCTCAGAGAAAACGGAATAGGCGTAAACCTGCATTATATTCCAGTTCATCTGCAACCTTATTATCAGAAAAAGGGTTTTCAAAAGGGGGACTTTCCTGAATCTGAACACTATTATGATACGGCTATTTCATTACCTTTGTTTCATGGGATGACACATCTTCAACAAGATGAGGTTATAAATAAACTTAGTGCGATCGTTAACGGCCAAATATGAACGTAGCCATCATACCCGCCAGAGGCGGAAGCAAGCGTATTCCACATAAAAACATCAAGTTATTCCATGGCAAACCCATGATTGCTTATCCTATTGATGCAGCTTTGTCATCTGGATGTTTTGACAAGGTAATTGTGTCAACCGATGACCAAAAAATCGCTGATATTGCTATAAAATGCGGAGCAGAAGTTCCTTTTACTCGCCCCGCCGATATTTCTGATGATTATGCAACAACCATAGATGTCATTAAACATGCTGTTAATTTTGGTAATCAAAATGGATGGCAAGCAAAGCAAGTTTGCTGCATTTACGCAACAGCACCTTTTATCAGCGCAGATTACATTAAAAAAGGACTTGATGAACTTCTCTCTGGCGATTTTGATTACGCGTTTAGCGCAACTACCTTTGCTTTTCCTATACAAAGGGCTATAAAGCTAAAGGCCAATAACACGGTAGAAATGTTCCAACCCGAACACCTAAATACCCGTTCACAAGACTTAGAAGAGGCTTATCATGATGCGGGACAGTTTTATTGGGGCACAGCAAAAGCCTTTTTAGATAATAGGCCCTTTTTCAGCAATCGCGCCAAAGCGGTAGTACTTCCACGTAAAAGAGTGCAAGACATCGATACGATAGAAGACTGGGAACTCGCAGAAGCCCTGTTCAAGGCTTTATAATGCGAGTCGTATTTCGAGTAGATGCGTCAGAACATATTGGCAGTGGTCATGTAATGCGATGTTTGGTGTTAGCTGATGCGCTTCGTGCCAAAAATCATCAGGTTGTTTTTGTGACACGTGCGCAAGCCTCAGATTTAAACGAGTATATTTTAGCGAAAGGTTTTACTTTAGTTTTACTAAATACGCCTAATAGAAGCGTGCAGCCAAATGGCACTAATGATTATAAAGCTTGGCTTCAAGTTTCAGAACAAGAAGACTGCGATGATTTTTTGAGCGAAATTAATAAAGCCGAATTGCTTGTTATCGATCACTACGCTATTGGCAAAAGCTGGGAACAACAAGTCAAACATAAACTAAACTGCAAGCTAGTGGTTATAGATGATCTTGTGCGTGAACATTGCGCAGATATTGTACTCGACCAAACCTTAAATAGACGGCCTGACGAATACACATCAATATCAAATTGTATTGCCCTTACTGGTAGCAAATATGCATTGCTAAAACCGGGTTTTAGTCAAGTAAGGAAAGCGCAAAAAGAACATGAAAATCCTAAGCACCAACTGCTGATAACTATGGGCGGAATTGACAAGCCTAATGCAAGCCTTAAGGTTTTAGAAATATTACTAGAATCACGTCTGCATATAAAAACGACCGTTTTATTAAGCAAAAGAGCTCCGCATTATTCTTCGGTCAAAGCATTCGCACATAAACATACTGAGTGGGTGAAACACATAGATTTTGTTGAAGATATGGCGTCGTTTATGCTGGATTATAGCATAGCGATTGGTGCTCCTGGCTCTAGTTCATGGGAACGAGCTTGCTTGGGAATACCTTCTATTGTTGTGCCCTTGGCTGAAAATCAGAACGATATTGCTGCTGCACTTGGGGCACAAAACGCAGCGAAGGTTGTTGCCATTAATGACCTTAAACAAAATTTACTGCCAAGCCTAAATGAAATAATCAAAAATTGGCTTGTGTTTCGTCGTAATAATCAAGCTTTGTGCGATGGACTAGGCTGCGAGCGTGTGGTCGAACAAATAGAGAGGGTAGGGTCTTGATGTTAAAAGTAACGGTAATTTGTTCTGATGAGGCACACCCAGTTTACTCATCATTGCTTTCTTGGAAGGAAGATAATGAGCACAAATATTCGATAAACATATTAACGAGCATTAACGATGTTAAAGAACAGGGAGATTTACTCTTTTTGGTGTCGTGCAGTGAAATAGTTGATGCGAAACACCGAGCGAAATTTAGACATTCGCTGGTATTACATGCGGGTGACTTGCCGAAAGATAGAGGGTGGAGTCCGCATATATGGGCGATTTTACGAGGTGATAACGAAATAACACTTTCATTGCTTGAAGCCCAGGATGCGGTCGACTCAGGTGCTATATGGCGGAAAGTTAAGATAGCTTTTGACGGCAATGAGTTATATGACGAAATAAACCAAAAATTATTTGAAGCCGAGCTAAAGTTAATGTCGTGGGCATGTGAAAATATCGCGAATGTTCAACCAACACCACAAAACGAGTCGCAAGCGAACTATTTAAGAAAGCGTACACCAATGGACAGTCAGCTAGATATAAATAAAACGATCAGCGAACAGTTTAATCAGATTCGTGTTTGCGACCCTGAAAGATACCCTGCATATTTTTACGTAAATGGCTGTAAGTACAAAATTAAAATTGAGAAGTGCTGAACATGAAAAACTTTATAACAATTGACGAAAGAAAAATTGGCCCTAATTTCCCGCCATATATTATTGCCGAATTATCGGCAAATCATAATGGTGATATCAATAGGGCATTTAAAATACTCGAAATGGCGAAGCACTGCGGTGCTGATGCTATTAAGCTCCAGACCTACACCCAAGATACGTTAACAATTAATTGTGACAAAGATGACTTCAAAATCAAGGGCGGGCTGTGGGATGGCCGGACCTTATATGATTTGTATGCAGAAGCACATATGCCATGGGATTGGCACAAGCCATTGTTTGCTAGAGCGAAGGAATTAGGTATTACGATATTTAGTTCACCGTTTGATAATACTGCGGTTGATTTACTAGAGGACTTAGGTGCGCCAGCTTATAAAATTGCTTCTTTTGAGGCCATTGATTTGCCGCTTATTGCTTATGCTGCAAGTACAAAAAAGCCAATGATAATATCAACGGGAATGGCAAACGAGCTTGAGATTCAAGAGGCGATAGATACTGCAAGAGGAGCCGGATGCACGGAACTTGTAGTGCTTCATTGTGTAAGTGCTTACCCTGCTGAGCCGAGCGATTATAATTTAGCGACTATTCCCGATATGGCGGCTAGATTTGGTGTGTTGACAGGCTTATCTGATCATACGATTGATAACACAACAGCGATAACATCTGTTGCTCTAGGTGCTTGTTTGATTGAAAAACATGTGACCTTAGATAGAAGTGCAGGGGGGCCTGATGATAGTTTTTCGTTAGAAGAGCCTGAACTTAAACAATTGTGCAGCGACAGTAAAGTTGCTTGGCAAGCGAAAGGCAAGGTAAATTATGAACGCAAGGATGGTGAAAAAGGCAATGTTGTTTTTCGGCGATCATTGTATGCGGTAAAAGATATTGCCGAGGGTGAAGCATTTACCAAAGAAAATGTACGGTCTATTCGCCCAGGCTATGGTGTTGCCCCGAAGCATTTAGAACGGGTGCTTAGTACTAGGGCTACTAGTTCTATTGAGCGCGGAACAGCAATAATGGAAAAATTGTTGAGGGATTAAGGTTCATACTTCTTTGATCTATCGAGTGGTTATTTATCTTTTTAAGTCTCTTTCGCTCCAATTTTAAAATGAAGTATCTGTTTTTAATTGTTATTCTATGTGACTTTATTGGATGACTTCGGTAGAATCCTCGTTTTAGGCGAGCATACTTTTTAGTATTCGAAGGTAAAGTTTGTTGTTGAAAATATAAGTTCATTTTAATTAGGTCTTATGAAAAAAATTAGTTTCTGTTTTGTTCTACTTCTTACGTGTGCCGTCAGCTATTCAAGTAGCGTGAATGCGCAATCATTCGTACCATCACCAGCACAAATTCAACAGTTCAAAAATTTGCCTAGAGCCCAGCAAGAGCAGTTGGCCAGACAGATGGGCTTTGATATATCGATGCTAGATTCGATGTCCTCAGGCAATCAAACTGAAACAAAGGTTTCAGAGCCCGAATTTGTTGAACGAGAAGTAGACAACGAGATCATTTCAGAAGCACTGTCAAAACAAAGTGTTGTCACACAAAGTACGCAGGAATTAGTTCCATTTGGTTATGATATTTTTGAAGGCAGAACAGAGGCCGTTAAACCAAGCGCAAATGTTCCCGTTCCATCAAATTATATTATTGGTCCTGGCGACTCTGTAAAATTACAGCTTTTTGGCAAAGAAACAGGTGATTATGAGCTGATAGTAAATAACGAAGGAAATATAGACTTACCAGACCTCGGTCCGCTAAAAGTTGTTGGGACTAGCTTTCAAGAATTAAAAGAACTCGTCAACGAAAAGTATAAACAACAAAAAATAGGCGTTTCATCCTTCGTTTCTATGGGGGAAATTCGAACCATTCAAGTATTTCTTGTGGGTGAAGTTTATCGCCCAGGACCTTTGGTAATAAGCGGTTTGTCTACCGTTACCACCGCACTTATTAATAGTGGTGGCGTAAACGAAATTGGGTCATTACGCAATATTGAGCTTAAACGCGGCGGGAAGACGGTTGCTAATTTTGATTTATACGATTTAATTGTTCGAGGTGATACCAGCAATGATATTCGCTTAGAGCAAGGAGATGTGCTTTTTGTGCCAACTGTTAAAAGTATAGTCTCTGTAGATGGAGAAGTAAGACGACCTGCAATTTATGAAATCGCCAAGGGCGAAACAGTCGATGATTTGCTAAGATTAGCTGGCGGGCTTCTTCCTAAAGGGGATGCTAGTTCTTTACAATTAGTAAGAAAAGACCCCGCTAGAGGCTTGTCAATTTTTACTATTAACGCAAATGATAGAAGCGCGACTAAAAAGAAGTTATTTAATGGTGACTTTTTACGCGTACCTGAATCTAGCCTTGAGTTTACCAATGCGATTTTAGTCTCAGGGGCCATTAATATGCCCAATGTCGTCGCGAATACTGGTTTAGCGCTTTCAGATATAGTTACTGAAGATAAGCTTTATTCAAACACTGATTTAAATTACGCACTTGTAGTACGTAAAGGACCCTTAAATGAAAACTCTAGCGTTGTGCAATTTAAACCATTAGACGTGTTGTCAGGTGAGTTTGACCTTAAATTAAAAGCATTTGATCAATTAGTATTTTTCAATAAAGTCGTCGAAGATGTTGCTAAGGGAGTCGCCGGTAAGGTAGTCGACGGAAATTTGCAACGTTCACAAGATGATATTAAAACGAACCAAGCAAATTACTTGCAGAAAATTGAAAGCGAGCGTTTTACTTCCGAAAGTTTTACTCGACCAAGTGGAAAAAGCTTTTCAAGAAAAGAGTTGTTATCCCCAATAATTGCTAAATTAAAAAGCGAGGCGTCTGATAACCAGCCTGTCCAGCTTGTTGAAATTATGGGGGAAGTTAGGTACCCAGGTATTTACCCGCTATCAAATGAATCTTCACTGAGCAATTTGATAGATGCCGCTGGTGGTTTGACAGAATCCGCCCATTTAGAAAGTGCAGAAATTACAAGTGTAAAAGTATCTAATGGTAAACTAGACGTTGCTCACAAACGAGTAAATCTATTGAGTCAACTATTGCTTCCGGAAAATCAACAAATACAACTTCAATCCAAAGATGTGTTGAGTGTTGTGAGAATTCCTCAGTGGTATGAAAGCAACAATATACAGTTAAAAGGCGAAGTTATGTTCCCTGGAACATACCAAATTAAAAGTGGGGAAACCCTTTCGAATGTAATCCAACGTGCCGGTGGCTTAACGAACCGCGCTAGCACTAACGCTGCGGTATTTACACGTAAAGAGCTTGCTGAAAAGGAAAGTAAAAACATCGATAAAGCGGTTGAAGATTTAAGACAACAACTCGCTAATAACACTCTTAGCAATAGCCAATACACAAAAACAGTGGACTATCAAACGGCCACTCAAGTTTTGAATGACTTAACGAATACAGTTCCTTTGGGAAGAATGGTTATCGACTTTGACGCAATTCTAGATGGTAAGCAGGGTGCTGACATTGTTTTAAAAGATGGTGATACATTAACAATTCCTGATGTTACACCAGCAATATCTATTATCGGTGAGGTATTTGTATCAGCGACTCATCGTTATGATAGCGAATTATCGATTGACGATTATATACAACTTGCTGGAGGTGTTAGAGAGTATGGCGATGGTTCTAATATTTATATAGTAAGGGCAAACGGATCTGTATTTGTACCAGACGAGAATTTTTGGTTTAGTGGTTCGCGTGATCAGTTGTTAGAACCAGGGGACACAATCGTTGTGCCGAGAGATGTTACTAATTATGACAATATTGCGGTGTGGCAAGGTGTTACTCAGATTATTTACCAGACGGCGGTAGCTTTAGCTGCTATTTCATCTATTTAACTATTTCAGTTACCACGTAAACGCATTCGTAATTTAATTCAAATAAACGACTTCAAAAAGTGTATAGGAAAAAGTTAGGGGGTTAGGAGAAAAATTTCGTTAGATTTTCTATATCACGACTTAATTTGATACTCTCTCGCCCAATCATAATAATTTGAGTAACAATCATTTTTCATAGACTAGTGACAACGTCCACATTAGCTGGCGATGTTAGGTAATATGGTGACGAGTCTAAGTTTTATATAGGTCCTGTACCTGAAAACGACTTTTGTTTTTCTCGTTGTAGTGAACGTTTGCTAGGGCCTGAGTATACAACCGTAGTGCCAAGAGATATCGCCAATTATGATAATATTTCTTTGTAGCAGTGTCTTATGTAGACTATTTATCAGAACGCTGAGGCATTGGCCACGATAGGTATTTTAGCTAGACACATTTTTGTTTAAGAAA
This sequence comes from Glaciecola sp. G7-5, assembly GCF_055808975.1. Lineage (NCBI taxonomy): Bacteria > Pseudomonadati > Pseudomonadota > Gammaproteobacteria > Alteromonadales > Alteromonadaceae > Glaciecola > Glaciecola sp. G7-5. Next base: position 4,365,642 of record NZ_CM147892.1, on the reverse strand, counting down.
TAACGTATTTACGCATTTAAAAAGAAGATTTATAAATTATGACGGAACGCTTTCAAAACGATTCAAACAGCTTTCATAACAAAATGGAAAATACTACAGTAAGGGAGTTTGTTGTTGTTATCTGGCAAGGAAAATATATAATTTTATGTTTTTCAATATTATTTGCTGTAATTGGGATCTTTTATTCTTTATCCTTAGCTAACACATATAAAAGTAGTGTGTTGTTAGCACCAAGTTCTTCTGAGGGCGGTTTTGAGCTACCTGGTCAACTTGGCGGTCTAGCCGCGTTAGCGGGAGTAAACTTATCAAGTGGGGGAGCAAATTCAACCGGTTTAGCCATTGAAATAGTTAAATCAAAAAAGTTTTTGTCCACATTTATAGAGAAGCATGAATTATTGGTACCATTAATGGCTGCAAAATCATGGAACTTAGCAAAAGATACTTTGGTGTTTGATGAGAACGTCTACAATTTCGAAACTGGTACATGGGTTAGAGAAGTCAATCCCCCGTTAACGATAAAGCCATCTAATATAGAAGCCAGTGAAGCATTCAATGAGATTATGTCGATTAGTACAAACGAAGAAACTGGGTTTATAACTCTTTCTATTGAATTTTATTCCCCTTTTTTGGCAAAGGTTTGGATAGATTTGTTGGTGGAGGATTTGAACGAAACAATGAGGGAACGAGAGCTTAAAGACGCTAAGAGTAGCATTGCTTTTTTATATCAGCAGTTAGAGGAAACTTCATTATCTGACGTAAAAGAAATGCTGTTTTCTTTAATTGAGGAACAGACTAAGACTCTAATGTTAGCGAATGTGCGTAAAGAGTTTATGTTTGAAACAATCGATCCTGCCTATCTTCCAGAAGAAAAAGCGTCCCCAGCAAGAGCTATTATAGTTATTTTATTGACGTTTATTGGAGCGATGATTGCTACTATATTTTTACTTACAAAAGAGTACTTAATGAATAAAAAGTAGTGATTTGCGAAGCATAGTTTTTTCTGCAAAGTTTACAATTTATCTTCAGGTGTTTTCTATTTTTACGGCCATAGATGTTTATTTCAAAACTTATTAAAGTTGTTCGCAGTATTTTTATTGTAGGGCTCATGAATTTGAGCGTGCTTTTATTTGCGTTATATTTTGGAGCAACTGAAGGTACAGATGAATTTAGCAAGTATGTATTATCATTTTCATTATTCTCTATACTGACAATTTTGTTTGATTTTGGTTTAAACATTTCAGTCGTAAGAGAGACAAGTAATAAAAAGATTAGTTTGCTCGATAGCGTTATTTTTGCGAAATTTGTACTTTGTTTGATTGCTTTTGTTGTGATTCTTTTAATGCAACTCATTTTTTATTCTTTCAGTTTAAACTATGAACATATATCTACCGCAATATTCACTGCGGTGATTTATAACTATTGGTTAACAATACGAGTGAAAGCTCAGGTTGATTTGAATTTTACTAAATATGACAATATTAATCTGATTTTTATGTTGCTTAGATTGTTTTATATTTTGAGTTTCGTGATGTTTGACGTAAACCTTTCATTTGGGTTGCTATTTTTGTATGCTTTTCCTGCCTTAACATTCATTTTGTTAACAGAACAGAACTATAAATTTTCATTGGACAGTGCTAAATTAAAAAGTAATTTCAATAAAATATCTAGTTTGAGCGTCTATGGCCTAATTGTTATGTCATCTGCATTTGTTTATACACTGTGCATGAATTCAACAGTGTTTTTTTTCACCCTCCAGTCTAACTCTAATGTCGTTGCTGGGGTCGGATGGTCTTTAGCCCCAGTTGCTTTAATAACATTGGTTTTTGCGGTTTTGAGGCCATTTTGGCTAAGTTATACTTCTCAGAATTTAATAACTGTATTTCAACTGAAGCTTATTTTGTTATTTATACTTGTGATGTCATTTATAGGTGCGACAACAAACTATTTCATAGAGGGCTACTTGGAGTATGCTTCAGATTTGTTATTGGTCCCCGTTGCTTGGATTAATGCGGCTATTATTTCTTTTTTCATTATGTCAATTATATGTTCGGTTGGTCTGGTGAGTTCGTTACTTCATAGATTAAACAAACCGCGATGGGATTTGTTTTTTAATCTTTTAAGATTGTTACTTATAGTATTTGCATTACTTTTCATACGCGACTCGACCGATGTTGTGTTTATTCTGATTGTGATTCTTAGTATTGTGCTGACATGTGAAATTGTATTGGCATTTGTTGTTTATAAAACCTATAAAAGAGTGTATTTGTAATGTGTGGTATTTTTGGAATCATCGAGGCTAGCAACAAGTTCAACATTGAAAGTTTTGAGACTGCTTTATGTTCAATAGAACACAGAGGACCTGACCATACTGGTTTTGTTCAAAGTGACCAAACACTCTTCGGTCATGTAAGATTATCCATTCACGATTTGAACGAGAGGGCAAATCAACCAATGCTGGTTGAAAAGGGCATGTTAGTTTTTAACGGGGAAATATATAATTTTAAGGAGTTAAGAGAAGAGCTAATACGGGATTTCAATGTGGACTTTCTATCGACCTCAGATACGGAAGTGCTTTTACAACTTTTACAATATTTCCCATTCAATGAGGTGATTGAAAAAATTGAAGGCATGTATGCGCTTGCTTATCACAGCTACTTAGATAAAAAGGTTTATTTAGCTCGTGACTTATGTGGTGAAAAACCGTTATACATCTTTGAGCATGAAACTGGATTTGCATTTTCATCCGAATTGAAGCCTCTTTATAGCTATTTTGGTAAATTACAGACTAACAGTAATTTAAAGGATTATCTCAACATGGGATACTGCGCCGGAGAAAAAACACCCGTAACAAATGTAAAAAAATTATTACCGGATTCCTACGCAATTGTTGATTTAAAAAGTATGACGATGTCTACAATTCAAAATAGAAGGTTAGAAAAGCAATTTCAGAAAAAAAATCTCAACTTCCATTTGAAAAAGCAAAATCTAAATTAGAGGGTCTGTTGTTTGATTCTGTCGAACTTATGCTTGATTCCGACGTACCAGTTTGTACTTTTCTATCAGGGGGGTAGATTCATCCTTAATTACGGCTATTGCTGCTCAAATTAGGAATCAAGATATTGAATCTTTTTGTATTGGTTTTGAAGACCCCCAATATGACGAATCGCCTTTTGCTCAAATGGTCGCTGATAAGCTTGATGTCAGCCTTAATGTTCATAAATTTACTGGGGATGATGCCTTAGGATTAGTTGATAAACTACCTAGAATTTTTGACGAACCGATTTGCGATCCATCAGTGTTTCCTTCAATTTTGTTGAGCGAGTTTTCTTCGAAAAAATACAAAGTTGCTCTTTCTGGAGATGGTGCAGACGAAATTTTTACCGGATACGGTCGTTATCGATTGGCACAAAAACGTTATCAAAAATATAAATTAATTAATTATTTACATTTAAAACCACTGCTTAAATGTTCTTTACCTTTTTTCGAAGAAAATTTCTCTGCAAGGTTTAGTGATTATTTGAATTATGGATTTGACCTAGAAAACTTCTATAATATAAGCGTCCGCAAATATACGACTACTCAACGCCCCATAAAAAATGATGATAAAAAGTTTTGTTACGAAACTCGCTCTTCCGATCTAAAAGATTTTGAGTCTTTATCGTTGGTAGATATTAAATCATACATGCCAGACGATGTTTTAGTTAAGGTGGATCGCTCAACAATGAAATATGGCTTAGAGTCCCGAGCTCCATTTTTATCACGAGAAGTTATTAATTTTGCAATAAATTTACCAACAGAATACAAACTCGACGTACGAGGTCGTTTTGGTGAAAAACGAATCCTTAAGTCGCTATTGGAGGAGTTCATACCAAAAGACCTAATTTATCGCAAGAAAAAGGGGTTTGCAGCACCTATAGGTCAGTGGATGAGGGATGAGCTCAACGTTTGGTGCCGAGAATTGATAAGCCGTGCAGAACAGGTTGAACCTTTATTTGACCAAAACGCATTATATCAACAGTTTAAACAGATTGAGTCTGGTGATCTTCGATTAATTGATGGAGTGTGGGCATCATTAAATTATTTAAATTGGAAAAGACATTACTATGAATCCTGACGTCTTAATTGTGAGTCCAACGTTTAATTTTGGTGGCGCTGAAAAAGTTTCTATCAACATATCAAACTTGCTTTATTTAAATAATATTAAAGTAGCAATGGTTGTGCTTGATGCTAGTGGCCCGCTAAGAGCATTATTAAATCCTAATATTCCTGTGTTCGTGACAACTAATGCGTCTGCTCGTTGGGCAATTTGGGACATAAAAAAAATCATAGGCGAAAAGAAACCTAAAGTTATTTTCTCTAATACATCAAGGCTAAATTTCGCAGTTTTAATAGCGAAGTTTTTGAATGTTTCTGAGAATACGAAATTTGTTTGCCGAGAACCCAACAACCCTAACAAAACTCATCAAAATACGAATTTTATTTTGCGGGCGATTTATCGGTATTTATATGAGAAAGCAGATTTTATAATCGCACAGAATGATCAAATGAAAAGCGATATTATTTGTTTTTATAGAGTTCAAGAAGAGAAGGTCAAGACCCTACACAACCCCGTAAGCATAAACCTGAGTGGCAAAGCTGTTACCATAAGAGACAACTATTTTATCTTTGTAGGCCGGTTTACGGAACAAAAGAATATCCCTGCATTATTGGAAGCATTTAAAATTGCAGTCAATAGAAACAACATTAGTACAAAGCTTTATTTATTTGGCAGCGGCAGTCTAGAAACTTTTATTACTGATTTTATTTATTCAAACGAATTATCTGGAAAGGTCTTTGTTTTTCAACCTACCATAGATATTCATGATTATATCGCTAAAGCAAGGGCGCTTATATTGCCTTCAAATTGGGAAGGTTCTCCAAACGTGGTCCTTGAATCATTAAAATGTGGCACTCCATCGATCGTGTCACCAGTTCTCGCACAATATAAAGACTTAATTGAGCGAAGCGCTTTAGGATATGTAATAAACAGCAAACCCGGTGAACCCGGATTCATAAATGAACTTGCATCATCAATTATAGAATTCGATACAAATAAAAAAGAGTTCTTTGAGTGGAGTTGTTCAACAGATGCAGAATATCTGACGTTTTTTAAGTTTCTCAATGGATAAAACAATTGCTTCTCTTTATCTGGGGTTAACATTTCTCTTCATGTTAAATGTAAACGGTGTTGTTTACATGACATTTGGTATTCCTCAAGTGGCTAGTGTTTTTATATATCCAATTTTAATTACTATTTTAATATTATTAGTAATTCGTAGAAAGAAAATGATAATGCATCCAGCATCAGTTGTATTTGTATTTGGTCTTATAACATATGTCGTTATTTCGATTTTCTCAAGTATCTTTGTAAGTCATTCAGCAAATCTTGCTACATTAAATCTACTTCTATCCTACTTGTCTTCCGTAATAGTGTTTTTTCTGTTTGTTACAGGTTTAAGTTCGTATTTTCCGTTTCAGCTGTTAACTTATTTTAGAATTCTAGCGATAATTTTAGTTTTTGCATGTATTTTGGTGCCGTTTAGCTTAATCTATCGCCAATATTTATTGTTTCCTCCGCTAGAACTTACAAGAGGTTTTGGTCTGTTTGCTAATTCAAATGAGGCAGGTGTCGTTAGCTGTTTCACTATTGCTTTATTGTTATACCTTTACAGGCAGACAAAGGAAATACGTTTTATAGTAGGTCTTATAATCGCCATTATAGGCGTTTTAGCAAGTTTCTCGAAAACGGCAATTTTTATCATGGGGGCTATATTCATAGCCCATAGTGTATTGGGTAAAAGTAAGTATTCATTTATATTAATCGTTATTTCTTCAATCTCAATAATTAGTTTTTTAATCAATATGGATGTTGATGGTCTAGTTAATATTGGCTTTACAAGTATTCAAGCACAACGACTGAATCAAGTTGCTGAAATTATTTTTACAGGTCAAGTAAATACGACTACAACAACATCAAGAACTTTACTCTGGGAATTTGGATTTAATGAATTTGTCGAAAGCCCCTATATAGGTCAAGGTATGGGAATGTTACACAAAATGGATTACATCTCCGATGCTCTCGGGAATCCTCAAGGGGTTCATAATATGTATCTGATGCTTTTGGGAGAGTCTGGTACTGTGCCTACTTTTATTATTTTAACGTCTTTGATTTATGGTTTTAGTTCAAGCGCAGTGAAATTTTTTGATACGCAAGAACCAAAGTACTCATTTGCGGCGATGATATTTTTAATTGTTCTTATAGACGGCATGGCAAGTCACCATCTTCTGTCAATAAAATATAACATTATATTTTTGGCAATTGCTCATGTTTTGAGGTTTTCGTCGAAAAGCGGTAGTTGTGTTATTAATGAAAGGGTTTATTTTGAAAAATTTTGAATTTAGAGCTAATAATTTTGATTTAATCCGCTTCCTTGCTGCACTTCAAGTTACGTTTGTACATGGAATAGAACATTTCAAGGTTGAGCAACTTTATTGGCTAAAACAGGTTCTTTCATATTTTCCTGGTGTTCCTATTTTTTTCGTTATTAGCGGTTTCTTGATAGCTTCATCGTTTGATAGGAGTAAATCACTTGGAGGATACATAACTAATCGCATTTTTAGAATTTTCCCAGCATTGTGGGGGTGTCTCGTTATTTCTACATTTATTGTTTTAGTATTGTTCGAAGCCCAACCAAGTGCTGCTGAACTCACAACATGGTTGGTCGCTCAAGCAAGTATTTTGCAAGTTTATAATCCTGAGTTTATTCGCCCGTTTGGAGTAGGTGTAATAAATGGAAGTTTATGGACTATTCCTATTGAGCTGCAGTTTTATATACTACTCCCTTTGCTTTTTTCTTTTTTTCAAAACAGACGCTGGGCGCATTATTTACAAATAATTTGTTTAATATTATTTATTATAGTTTATTTAATTTTTATTCAATTAAAGCAAATTGAAACAGGATTTCTAGTAAAAGTTTTGGGTGTTACCATTGTTCCTTACTTTTATTTGTTTTTCATAGGTGTAATTCTTTATAAAAATATTTTTATCGTGGAAAAATATCTAGCAAATAGATTCTTCCATGTTTTAATTTTCTTTATTTTTAATGCCATTTTACTTGAAGTTTTGGGGTTTTCGACTACAGGGAATTATACTAATCCAGTTAGTTCTATATTTTTGGGAGTTCTGACATTATCTGGCGCATATTCATACACTTCAAAGCTCCAGAATATATTAAAGGGTAATGATATTTCGTATGGAACATACATATATCACATGGTCTTTGTAAATTTACTGTTGGTTAAATCTAGTTTAAGTGAATTCTCTAACTTTATACTTATGCTTATTTTTACTCTTGCATTTGCATCGTTATCATGGAAATGCTTGGAAAAACCAGTCTTAGGTTTAAAACGATATTCGATAAAAAAGGATTAGGATAAAAAATGGAAAAGAAAAAAACGAGAGTTCTTATCGTAGGTAGAGTACCCCCACCTATTGGGGGAGTCACAGTTTACGTTCTAAGGCTTAAGGCTAAACTGCAGAGAGAAGGATGTTTAGTTAGCTTATTTCCTAATAAAAAATCGCAATTGCTTAGTGTTAGTTGTTTTTTAATCTTAAAACGGTACGATCAGATAATAGTAAACACTATGTCAATGCCACTCCTAATAATTCTTTTTTTAACTGCAAACATAAAAAATACTATATTAGTAGATCATAATCACTCGAGATTTTTCAAAAGTTCGATAGCTTTTAATCTTAAAAGAATTTTGCTGAAAAAGTGCAAACGAATTGATTTAGTAAGTCAGCACCTTTTCAAAAACTATGATTCTAACTTTAGTAATCTTAATGTTATTTCACCATTTTTACCTCCTACTAATGAAGAAAAGTTAATAGCGAAGAAATCAGTTCCAAATGCATTAAGGCGTTTTTTAACTGACAAAGATGTGTTGATAGTAACAAGTGCTTGGCGATTTATAGAAGAAAATGGTAAAGACCTTTACGGACTAAATTTTATTGTTGAAAACTGTCAAGAGCTTCTTAAACAGAATACTGATATTGCTTTAGTTATTTGTATTGGTGATCCGAGTTTTAATACGGAGAAATTAAATGAATTAAAAGAAACTTGTAAGGCATTGTCAAATGTTTATTTTTGGAATGGATGTCAGCATAGTTGGAAACTATTCAACAGTCGCACTATTTATGTACGTTCAACGCTTACAGACGGAAATAGCGTTAGTATTCATGAAGCCGATTATTTTAACTCTGAAGTATTGGCCAGCGACGCAGTTGAACGTCCTGATTTTGTGAAGCTTTACCCGCTCGGCGACGGCAAGATTTTCAAGCGGGAACTAAACGCGCTAGTAGCAAAGATTAAATAAACTTCGTTTTACTGAATTAAAAAGAGAAAAAATTGAAACAAATATTACAGGATATGTCGAGCGGGGACTCATTATTAATTGAAGCACCAGTGCCAAATAGCAAAAACGGTCACCTTCTCATTAATACATCTACTACATTAATTTCAGCTGGTACAGAAAGAATGTTGGTCGATTTTGGTAAAGCAAATTTTGTTGATAAAGCGCGCCAGCAACCTGACAAAGTAAACATGGTGCTGGAAAAGGTAAAAACTGAAGGCTTATTGACTACAATAGATGCAGTAAAGTCTAAGCTTAGCCAGCCTCTGCCTCTAGGTTATTGTAATGTGGGGGTTATTTCTTTTGTTGGTAAAGATTCCGATACATTTAAGGTTGGGCAAAGAGTCGTGTCAAACGGACCTCACGCAGATGTAGTTCGTGTTCCTAAAAATCTATGTGCGGTAATTCCTAATAACGTGACGGATGAAGAAGCTTCTTTTACAGTTTTAGCAAGTATTGGGTTGCAAGGAATACGTTTAGCAAAACCTACGATGGGTGAGTGTTTCGTCGTAACTGGAGTAGGCTTAATAGGCTTACTCACAGTTCAAATGCTGAGGGCACAAGGTTGCCGTGTATTAGCAATCGACTTTGACCAATCAAAACTAGACCTAGCTAAACAGTTTGGTGCTGAAACTTGTAACCCCGGTACTGGGGAAGACCCCGTTGCTGCAGGTATTGCATTTAGCCGCGGTAATGGCGCTGATGGCGTAATAATTACTGCTTCAACTAAATCAAACGATCCTGTTACCCAAGCTGCAAGAATGAGTCGTAAACGTGGGCGCATTATATTAGTGGGTGTAATTGGGTTAGAGCTTAATCGCGCCGACTTTTATGAAAAAGAACTAACGTTTCAAGTTTCATGTTCCTACGGTCCCGGCCGTTACGATCCGAGTTACGAAGAACAAGGTAATGATTACCCTCTCGCTTTTGTTCGTTGGACAGAACAACGTAATTTTGAAGCAATATTGGATATGATGTCAGGTGGCCAGATTAATGTTAAACCGTTAATTACTCACCGTTTTAAGTTTGAAAATGCCAGTGACGCCTATGATTTACTCACAACCGATAAGAGCGCATTGGGAATATTATTGCAGTATGAGTCAGATGTTGTTGCCCGTCATGAAAAAACAATAAAGTTAACTGACTTGCCAGTTTATCAGCCAAATGAACCGGTTGTTGGATTTATTGGTGCGGGAAATTACGCGTCTCGTATGTTAATACCAGCATTTAAAAAGGCTGGAGCCCAGTTTCATAGTATTGCTACATCAGGAGGCGTTAATGGTGTAATTCATGGTAGTAAAGCTGGTTTTGCTGAAGCTACCACAGATACTCAAAAAATGATTGATAATCCGAATATTAATACTATTGCTATAGTAACTCGGCATAATAGCCACGCTTATTTTGTGCAACAAGCACTTAAAGCTGGTAAGAACGTGTTTGTTGAAAAACCATTGGCAATCTCGCACGAAGAACTTACTGATGTAGAAGCTGCCTATAGCCAAGCTGTTAAAACGGAGAAACCACCAAAACTAATGGTAGGCTTTAACAGACGTTTTTCACCTCAAATACAAAAAATAAAAGCCTTGTTGGTTCCTATTAAAGAACCTAAATCATTTATTATGACGATGAATGCAGGTAGCATCCCCGCAGATCATTGGACACAAGATAACAGCTTAGGCGGTGGTCGTATTATAGGTGAAGCTTGTCACTTTATTGACTTAATGCGCTATTTAGCTGACAGTGAAATTGTTTCGGTTCAAGCTCGCAGAATGGGTGATTCTGATACGCTTGAAGTGACGGAGGACAAAGCAGCTATTATTTTAGGCTTTGCAGACGGCTCATTTGGCACAATTCAGTATTTGGCAAATGGAGCCGCAAGTTTTCCTAAAGAGCGAATTGAAGTATTCGCTGCTGGCGGCACTTTACAACTAGATAACTTTATTAAATTAAAAGGTTTTAACTGGAAAGGCTTTAAAAAGTTTAATTTATGGAAACAAGATAAAGGGCAAACAGGCTGCTCCGCAGCTTTCATTGATTCAGTAAAAAATGGCACTGACGCACCGATTCCTGCAAATGAACTGTTTGAAATAGCAAAGGTTACTATTGATATAGCTGAGCAGTTGCGTCTACAGAAATGATCGTTGTTAAAGTAAAAACAGCACTCGCACTAGGCATACCAAACCTTCTGCGAGTTTTCTTTTATCAATTCGGTATTAAGACTGGGTTGAACAAAGTAAAAACTATAACTAGTAATATAGAACCGGGTGATTTTTTTACAGCTTATTCGGGGGAGTTAGTAAACTACAAATGCAATTTACAATGGGTCGATAAACATAGTTATTTTGGTAAAAGCGTATGTGATGCAACTATCCCCAATTGGCACCAGAGTTGTTTCAATAGTAAATTCGCCCCGCACAATAAACCTTGGTATTTAATTCCTGATTTTAATGAGCAGTTAGGGGATATAAAAGGCGTATGGGAGGCTTCCCGATTTGATTGGTTAATTTGCTTCGCACAATTAGCTAAATGTGGCGAAGAGCATGCATTAGATAAGTTGAATACTTGGCTAAGGGATTGGGCAGAACTTAACGCAAGTTATAATGGAGTAAACTGGAAGTGTGGGCAAGAAGCATCAATAAGAGTCATGCACTTGGCATTGGCTGCTTTGTTACTCGAACAAACTAAGAATTCGAGCGAAGCATTACTTAGCTTAGTAAAAGCGCATCTAAAGCGTATATCCCCAACTCTTATGTATGCCGTTGCCCAAGATAATAACCATGGGACATCCGAAGCTGCTGCGCTCTATATTGGAGGTTCGTTGCTTGCTTTAAATGGTGACGAATATGGTAAAATCATGCAAGCTAAAGGATGCCGATGGCTTGAGAATAGGGCGAGTAGACTAATTGAAACAGATGGTAGTTTTAGTCAATACTCGGTTACCTATCACAGAGTCATGTTAGATACATACAGTTTAGCTGAGGTTTGGAGGCAAAAGCATGGTCTAACGCCTTTTTCAGAAAGGCTCTATTCTAAACTTAAAGCTGCTGCAAATTGGATGTTCTATTTTACCAATATTGACAGTGGCGACGCGCCAAATTTGGGGGCGAACGATGGCGCTCGATTAATTCCTTTGACCGACACTGATTATCGCGACTTTAGACCAAGCACGCAGCTCGCAACTGTTTTGTTTGATAAGAGCTTAGCTTATAAAGGAGCGGGAAGTTTTAATTTACCATTGCAATGGCTTCAATTAGACATACCCGAAAAGTTCATTGACTCGAAAAATGCTAAAGACTTTAGTGATGGAGGTTATGCATATTTAGCTAACAATAAAGCTGAACTTTATTTGAATTATCCTAAATTTAAGTTTAGACCAAGCCAATGCGATGCATTGCATATTGACCTTTGGCTGAATAGCGTCAATGTTTTGAGAGATGGCGGTACTTTTAGTTACAACGCAGGGCAAAAATATATAGATTATTATGGTGGTTCGAAAAGTCATAATACAGTAGCATTTGATAATCATGAACAGATGCCCCGATTAAGTCGTTTCTTGCTGGGGGACTGGTTAAAGAGCAGCATAAAAGAAGGGTTAGATCACACAACTGATAAGCAAACGTTTATGGCTGGCTACAAAGATAGATTTGGTTGCAAGCATACCCGTTCTATCGAGTTGCAGGCGAACAAGTTAATTATTAATGACATGCTAACTGGCTTCAATAGTTCAGCTATTGTTCGATTCAGATTGGCGCCGGCTACTTGGGAGCTTAACGGTAATAAACTGATCAGTAAATTTTGTACAATCGTATTTTATGCAGATTCAGAGTTTAAAAGGATAGACCTTACAAGTGGCTTTGAATCTCGCTACTACTATAGAGAAACTGAAATTCAGGTACTCGAATTAGAAATAATCGAGGCTGGAAAAATTACTACGGAAATAATATTTTAATTATGCATGTGCTATATTTTCATCAACACTTTTCAACTCCAAGTGGTTCTATAGGTATTCGGTCCTACGAGATGGCAAAGCGCCTCCTAAATCATGGCCACAAAGTTACTATGGTTTGTGGCAGTTATGGTGGAGGAAAAACGGGATTAACAAGAGAATTCACGAAAGGCCGTCGTGAAGGAGTTGTAGACGGTATAGCTATAATTGAATTTGATTTAGCTTACGCCAACACAGACGGGTTTCTAAAACGAGCTGGTGTATTTTTAAGATTTGCTGTGAAGAGTATTGGTATTGCATTAAGTTATAAATATGATGTGGTTTTTGCCACGACCACACCTTTAACTGCTGGAATTCCAGGTATATTTGCTCGATGGCTTCGCAACAAACCGTTCGTATTTGAAGTACGTGATTTATGGCCTGAACTACCAAAAGAAATGGGAGTTATCAAAAATCCATTAGTGTTGGCGGGATTGTCATTTTTGGAGTGGTGCTCCTACCATTCTGCAAACCGTTGCATAGGATTGTCGCCCGGAATTGTGGATGGTATTAAAAAAAGAGGCATAAAAAAACATAAAATTGAGCTTGTGCCAAACGGCTGTGATTTAAATATCTTTTCTGGGCAAACAACATCGTGGCGCCCTGATGGCGTATTAGATTCTGACTTAATGGCCATATTTGCTGGCACACACGGAATAGCTAACGGTTTAGATGCTCTTTTAGACGCTGCAGTTGAACTCAAAAAGCGAAGACTCAACAGCATAAAGTTAGTGCTTGTTGGCCAAGGAAAGTTAAAAGAAAGCCTTCAACAAAGAGCTCGGGATGAAAGTTTAGATAATGTAATATTTCATGAGCCAGTAAATAAGCATAAATTAGCTGAATTAATGAAAGGTGCTGATATTGGTTTGCAGTTACTAACAAATATTCCTGCTTTTTATTATGGAACGTCTCCAAATAAGTTTTTTGATTATATTTCAGCCGGATTACCTGTTTTAAATAATTACCCTGGGTGGTTGGCTGGAATGATTCAGGACAATAATTGCGGATATACAATTGAACCAGAGAATGCCACAGCGTTTGCTGATGCATTGGAACATGCTAACAACAATAGAGTTGGACTACCTGTTATGGGGCAAAATGCTCTCGCGTTGGCTGAGCGAGAATTTGACCGCCACGTCTTGGCTGACAAATGGGTGGCTTGGGTTACAGAGGTAAATCAATGAAACGGGCTTTTGATTTCATAGTATCTTTAATTGCTATTTTTTGTTTGTTCCCTGTTATAGTTATCGTTTCAATGTTGATTCGAATTAAGTTGGGTTCACCAATTTTATTTATACAAACCAGACCGGGATTGAATGAACAATTATTTAAAATGCTGAAATTTAGAACTATGATCGATAGAAAAGACGAGGAAGGAAATGATCTTCCCGACAGTAAGCGAATGACAAGGTTTGGTGCTTTTTTACGAACGACAAGTTTAGATGAATTGCCTGGATTAATTAATGTACTAAAAGGTGACATGAGTCTCGTAGGCCCTCGTCCTTTGTTGGTTCAGTACTTGCCACTTTATAACGCTGAGCAGTCAAAGCGACACAATGTCCGCCCTGGAATCACTGGATGGGCGCAAGTAAATGGCCGAAACGCTATTAGTTGGAAAGAAAAATTTAAGCTCGATGTATGGTATGTTGAAAATCAAAGTTTCTGGCTCGATATTAGGATTTTATTGCTTACAATTAAAAAAGTATTTGTACGCGAAGGTATCAGTGCAGAAGGAGAGGTAACAATGTCACATTTTAAGGGAGACGATAAATAGTGAAAGATCTAATAGTGATCGGTGGTGGTGGTTTCGCGAAAGAAGTTATTTGGTTGGCTAGTGACTGTAACCGGCGAGTTATTGGAGTATTAGACGATTCAATTGAGGCGCAAAACAACGTTATACAGGGCGTAAAGGTAATTGGTAGTATTGCTGATTGGGTGAATTATGATGGCTGTGAGTTCATCATAGCTATTGGATCACCTAGAGTGCGCCGTAAAGTGTTGGATAAAATGTGTTCAATAGGCCAGCCTTCGTTTGCAACTTTAATTCATCCAAGTGTTCGTTATTCAAACACTGTAACTTTATCTGAGGGAACGATAGTTTGCGCTGGTTGCATCTTAACAGTGGATATCCACTTAGGGGCACACAATATTTTAAACCTCAATGTGAGTATTGGACATGAATGTATATTTGGAGACTTTGTCACTGTAGCCCCTATGGCAGCAATATCAGGGAACGTTAATTTAAATAATTTAGTTGAAGTGGGCACTGGTGCTACAATAAGGCAAGGCATTGACATTGAAGAAGGATCGATGCTTGGTATGGGTGGAGTTCTTACTAAGAGCATTCCTGAGCGAACTATATTTGCCGGTAACCCAGCAAAAAAACTGAAAGATATTATAGACTGATGGAAATCTCAATTATTGGTACAGGAACCATGTCAACTGGCATTATGCAGGTTCTTTGCTTGTCTGACGAAGTGACAAAAATAAACCTAATTGCAAGGGCTGATAGTAAAGCTGTGTCATCAAAAGCGGTATGTGAAAAAAACTTAAGGCGATTGGTTAATAAAAGTAAAATAGAAGAAACTTGCGCCCGAAACGCTTTGAAAAAAATTTACTGTAGTACACAATTTATTGATGTACAGAATTCTGACTTGGTAATCGAAGCGATTGCTGAAGACTTTGCTGCGAAAATGGTCGTTTTTAATGAGATTGCTAATCATGTTGAACTCTCGGCAATTGTCGCATCCAATACTTCTTCCTTGTCGATAACTGCTTTTGCAAGTGCATTACCCAATGCCCAGAATGTCGTTGGTCTCCACTTCTTCAACCCTGCGCCATTAATGGAACTCGTAGAAATTGTTGTAGGACATGAAACATCTGTTGACGTTATCAATAAGCTTATGCTTTTTACTAAAGGTTTAGGTAAGTCACCTGTTATTGTGCAGGAGGCGCCGGGCTTTGTAGTAAATAGAATGTTAATACCCATGATAAACGAAGCTGTTTGTATTCTTGCTGAGGGGGTGGCAACTGCTGTCGATATTGATAAAGCAATGAAGTTCGGAGCACATCATCCAATGGGACCGTTAGCGCTTGCTGATTTAATTGGTAATGATGTTAACCTCTCTATTATGGATACACTCTACTCTGAGACCGGCGATTCAAAATATAGAGCTCATCCGCTATTAAGAAAAATGGTTCGGGCGAATCATTTAGGACGTAAAACAAAAAAAGGCTTTTTTGAGTACTAACATATGTTAAACACCCCATTCTCCCCTTGGCCAAGCTTTACACAAGAAGAAGCAAATGCTGTTTCTGAAGTGATATTGTCCAATAAAGTAAATTATTGGACAGGCACTGAAGGTCGTGATTTTGAAAAAGAGTTTGCAGCGTGGTGCAATGCCGAGTACGCGATAGCACTAGGTAATGGTACATTGGCGCTCGATGTTGCTTTAAAAGCATTGAACGTCGGAATAGGTGATGAAGTAATTACCACCCCTAGAACATTTTTAGCCTCAGCATCAAGTATCGTTACATCTGGCGCAAAACCTGTATTTGCTGACGTTGATCGCAACTCTCAAAATATAACAGCGGAATCAATTGCTGCTGTGCTAACACCTCAAACTAAAGCGGTAATAGTTGTTCATCTTGCTGGACTGCCTGCAGAGATGGATGCCATTATGAAACTGTCTGAAGAGCACGGTTTTTTCGTAATAGAGGATTGTGCACAAGCTCATGGAGCAAAATACAAAGGTCGTTCAGTTGGAACTATTGGTCATATAGGCGCATGGAGTTTCTGCCAAGATAAAATAATGACTACTGGCGGCGAGGGTGGCATGGTAACTACAAACTCCAAGCAATACTGGGATTTCATGTGGTCATATAAGGATCATGGTAAATCATGGGAATCGATATATAACAAAGAACATCCTCCGGGTTTCCGTTGGTTACATGATTCATTTGGGACCAATTGGCGGATGACGGAAATGCAAGCAGCTATCGGGCGTATACAGCTTAGGCGAATGGATGAGTGGACAAAAATACGTAATGAAAATGCAAATGCAATTTGGCTCGCATGTCAAAAACATAAGGCGCTGCGTGTTCCCAAAGTTCAATGTGGTGGGTGTGACTTGTCATGTACTCGTGTTACTGGCTGCGTACACGCAGCATATAAGTGTTATGTATTTATTGAGCTAACTTACTTAAAGGAAGGATGGGACCGCGACCGGATTATGAATGCAATTAGTGCGAAAGGTGTCCCATGTTTCTCTGGTTCGTGTTCAGAGGTTTATTTAGAAAAAGCATTCGATGGTACTGGTTATAGACCGAAAGAACGATTAAAAAATGCCAAAGAATTGGGAGAAACAAGTTTGATGTTTTTAGTTCATCCAACATTGACGCAGGAAGAGCTTAAGTTGACTTGTAGATCAATTGACGAAGTTTTAACTGCGGCTAGTATTGAGTAATTTCCAATATCTTTTCTCTATATTAAATGACAAATAAAGTGCACACTGAATTTTCAGGTTGTTAAAGCATATATTTCATTGCGAAAGAGAACGCGTCCTGCATTATTGTATGTCGTCATCGATTCTTTGCTTATAGCAATTTCTTTCTGGGCATGACAGTGTAATTCCTTAACGATGATGTTAAGGACTGTATTCTTGTGTTTTTTGAACCAAGGCATATAATACATAGGACAGGGAAGTTTTCTATCAATAACAGGAATAAAGATTTGAATGACAATCATCCGCCGACTGAAGGTAAAAAGTTGACAGCTAATCCATTGATTAATATTTTGAACTCTTCAAGAAAAACGAAGAGAATACTTACGCTAGTTGTCGATGCGGTTTTTATATTTTTATCTTATTGGATAGCGTTATTTATTCGTTTAGATAGCATCCACCCAATTACTGTCTTTCATTATTGGTTGGTTTTGTTCGCTATTTTACCACTCAGTATTATAATTTTCGTCAGATTAGGCTTGTACCGTGCGGTACTTCGCTATATGAGCTCTAAAGCTGTTTGGGCTATAGTTGCTGGTTCATTTCTATCCACTGCCGCTGTTGTCCTTATCGCTTTTTTCTCAACAATCCCCATTCCTCGAACCATGCCGTTAATTTATGCTTTTTTGATCTTACTTTCAGTAGGTGGAGCAAGGTTGGTGGTTCGTGCATTAATATCGCAGTTTGCTGGCTCGAATAAACAGCCTGTTGTTGTATATGGCGCTGGTTCTGCCGGGAGGCAACTTGCCAACGGCCTAACCACAGGTCCAGAATATTATGTGAGTACCTTTATAGACGATGATCCAACAAAACATGGTTCTGTCATCCAAGGTATACCGGTCATAAGTTTTAATGACTTAAGCCCGCTAATTTCTGAGGGGAAAGTAAAGAAAGTACTGCTAGCTCTGCCAAGTGCTAGCCGCTCTAGACGGAATCAAATAATTTCCCAATTGGAATATATGTCGGTGCAGGTACAAACGATGCCTGGTATAAAAGACGTTATTGAAGGAAATGCAAACGGTAACGAAATTGTAGACGTCGAAATTGAAGATTTGTTAGGGCGAGAGCCCGTCAACCCAATCCCCCAACTAATGGCTCAGCACATTACCGCAAAGACCGTCATGGTATCGGGCGCTGGTGGTTCTATTGGCTCTGAGCTATGTCGTCAAATTTTAAAGTACAAACCGGTAAAATTAGTACTTTTTGAGCTTTCTGAATTTGGTCTGTATCAAATAGAAAAAGAACTTTCAGAATATATTTTTAAAAACGGTTTAAAAACAAAGTTATATCCAATCATGGGTTCAGTTCAGCGTATTAATCGCGTTGAAAACGTCATGAAAGCCTTTGGCGTACACACCGTCTATCATGCCGCAGCCTACAAACACGTTCCGCTCGTCGAGCATAACGTGGTCGAAGGCGTGCGTAATAACGTGTTTGGTACCTACTATTCAGCGAAGGCAGCTATAAACTCAAACGTAGAAACCTTTGTTCTCATTTCCACAGACAAAGCCGTAAGACCCACCAACATTATGGGAGCGAGTAAGCGTATGGCCGAACTCGTTCTGCAAGCGCTCGATAAAGCTAAAATAAATACCGGAACGAGATTTTGTATGGTTCGCTTTGGTAACGTCTTAGGGTCATCTGGCTCCGTTGTGCCATTGTTCAGAAGGCAAATAAAAGAAGGCGGTCCAATCACACTAACGCATGAAGACATTACGCGCTATTTCATGACAATCCCAGAAGCTGCTCAATTAGTTATTCAAGCCGGCGCGATGGGTAAGGGCGGTGACGTATTTGTGTTAGATATGGGAGAATCCGTTCGGATTAAAGATCTCGCTACTAAAATGGTTAGGCTTTCTGGCTTAGAGATAAAAGACAAAAACAATCCAAATGGTGATATCGCAATTGAATGCACGGGCTTGCGCCCGGGAGAAAAATTATTTGAAGAACTACTGATTGGTGATAATGTACTTGAAACTTTTCACGAGCGTATTCTTACCGCAAATGAAGCAATGTTAAACTGGGATGATTTATCTGTCATTCTAGACACCCTCGATGTTGCCTGTCATAACTTTGATCACGAGCTAATTCGTCAAATATTGCTAGATGCTCCAACCGGCTTTAATCCAACTGACGGTATTTGTGACTTGGTTTGGGCGCAACGAAATGCAAAAAGTGATACCGAAAGTAAAAGTAAAAAGCCTGTCTTGAACGTTATAAAATAGTAAGCATTCAAACTAGACGAAGCCGCAGCCTCAGGTATAGTTATGTATCTATTTGTATAAAAAAATGGACTTTAAGCAATAGAGCGTTTACGTCATTTGTGCTATTGTTTTGCGGATTAGTTTCCTATATTTACCAAAGGACCCCAAATAAATGAAAGTAACCGTTTTCGGCATAGGCTATGTAGGCCTAGTGCAAGCTGCTGTGTTAGCAGAAGTAGGCCACGAAGTAGTCTGTGTAGATGTTGACCAAACTAAGGTCGACAATCTTAAAAAGGGTATTATTCCCATTTATGAACCAGGTCTTACTCCCTTAGTTAATTCTAACTACGAATCCGGCAGGGTGTTATTCACGACAAATGCAGCCGAAGGTATCATGCACGGTGACGTAATTTTTATTGCGGTAGGCACACCTCCCGATGAAGACGGTTCAGCTGATCTTAAATACGTGTTAGCCGTTGCGTCTACCATTGCTGAAAATATGCAATCGCATAAAATTATCATCAACAAATCTACCGTGCCGGTAGGTACTGCTGATAGAGTCACCGCCAAAGTAAATGAAGTACTAAAGGCGAACGGTAAAGAAGTATCTTTCGACGTTGTTTCAAACCCCGAGTTTTTAAAAGAAGGTGCTGCGGTAAACGATTGTATGCGGCCTGACCGCATTATTTTAGGGACAACTAGCGCGCGTTCAGAAAAGAAACTTCGCGAGCTCTACGCACCATTTAACCGGAATCACGACAAAATTATCGTTATGGATGTGCGTAGTGCTGAGCTTACTAAGTATGCTGCAAATTGCATGTTGGCAACAAAAATCTCATTCATGAACGAGATGTCAAACTTGGCCGAAAAATTTGGTGCCGATATCGAAAACGTACGTAAAGGCATTGGTAGTGACCCACGTATTGGCTACCAGTTTATCTATCCAGGCTGTGGGTATGGTGGTTCTTGTTTCCCCAAAGATGTGCAAGCGCTCATTCGTAGTGCGACAGCGGTTGGTTATGATGCAAAAGTACTGCAAGCTGTCGAAGCTGTAAACTATCGTCAAAAAGAAAAATTGTTTGATTATATTATGCGCCATTACAACAATGACGTGAGTGGCAAAACCATTGCACTTTGGGGCTTATCGTTTAAGCCCAATACTGACGATATGCGTGAAGCGTCTTCACGAGTGCTTATGGAAAAATTATGGGAAAAGGGCGCAAAGGTACAAGCCTTCGACCCTGAAGCCATGGAAGAGACACAAAGAATTTATGGTTCACGCGCTGATTTAGTGCTTATGGGCACAAAAGAGGCAACTCTAAATAATGCAAGTTGCCTTGTGATTTGTACTGAATGGCAAGCCTTCAGAGCCCCTGATTTTGATTTAATCAAAAGCACTATTAGTGATGCCGTTATTTTTGATGGCCGTAATTTATTCGAGCCTTCGACAGTATCGGAATACGGATTGCATTACTACGCTATTGGTCGTGGTATGTCGATAGAGTAAGTAGATTGGTGTTACTATCAGTATCGCTTAAGTTTAGATGATATTTGTCTTCGCATATCGTATTTTTAAATTTGTTAAAGTAGGAAACTTTACATGAGTCAGGTTAAAAAAGCAGTTATTCCCGTTGCTGGTCTTGGTACTAGAATGTTACCGGCCACTAAAGCCATACCCAAAGAAATGCTGCCGGTTGTTGATAAACCACTTATTCAATACGTGGTCAACGAGTGTGTGCAAGCTGGATTAAAAGAGATTATTTTAGTTACTCACGCCAGTAAAAATAGTATCGAAAACCATTTTGATACTTCCTTTGAGCTTGAAGCTACGCTTGAAAAACGTGTTAAACGTCAACTTTTAGAAGCGGTCCAGCAGATATGTCCGAAAGACGTCACCATCATGCATGTGCGTCAAGGCGTGGCCAATGGTTTAGGGCATGCGATTATGTGCGCGCTACCTTTAGTTGGCGATAACCCTTTTGCCGTTGTTTTACCTGATGTCATTATTGACGACGCTACCAGTAGTCTGAAAAAAGATAATCTAGCGGATATGGTGGCTAAATTTAATACCAGTCGCGTTAGCCAAGTAATGGTTGAACAAGTGCCGCAAGAAGATGTATCTAAATTTGGTATCGTTGATTTAGAAGGCAAATCTTTAGCCCCTGGAGAGTCTGCAAAAATTCATAAAATGGTTGAAAAGCCTGATCTTGAAGATGCACCCTCTGATTTGGCCGTAGTAGGGCGCTATGTTTTGTCTGAAAAGATCTGGGACTTGCTTGCAAAAACGGCCCCTGGCGCTGGCGGCGAAATTCAACTAACTGATTCAATCGATATGTTGATGGAGCATGAACAAGTTGATGCATATTACATGAAAGGCAAGAGCCATGACTGTGGTAGCAAACTTGGCTATATGAAAGCCAATATTGAGTTTGCCATGCGTCACCCCGAACTAGGGCAAGAATTTACTGATTATTTGAAAGAAAAGTTTAGCTAGAACACAATGTCGTAGTTATGTCTTTGCAGAGGAAAAGCTCGTTTTACACGAGCTTTTTTGTACGCAGAATTTAGATGGAAATGTAACCGTCTAGTTTTGCTAGCATCTTAGGCCCAATACCCTTTACGTTCACCAATTCTTCGACAGATGTGAACTGGCCATTGAGCTCACGATATTCTATGATCGCTATGGCTTTTTTTGCACCAATTCCCGGTAGGTTTGAAAGCTCTTCTGCACTAGCACTATTTATATTTAGCATGCTTATCGATTCACTCGGTGCATTGGCTCTTGAGAGCGTGCTTAGAGTGTCTAGTGTAGTGACATCTTGTTCAATGCTACTTGTATTAGCGACCGCGTTTATTGAGTATTGACCCATCGCGCCAACAAGTAAAACGCATAGCATGATCCAATTTGGTAATTTCATTTTGTATTTCCTTATAAAGTATTTGATTGAGTGCGTGCTACAACGCACAACAACAAAGACTACATAAGAAAATGACTTTCTAAAACTTGGCTTTTGGTACAGAATTGGCGAAAGTTAAAGAAAGCATACAACATTGCTAAGCCCAACACATGAGATTTACACAACCCGATGATCAGCGATATTCGTTACCAGTTTCAAAGCCATATCCACGCCAACCGTTTTATAAACGAACTACAACATTGGGAAAAGCATAGTGTTAAGGCTAAACTCTACACTAAATCAAACACGGTAAAAGTTAGTTATGAATCTGATGGGCGCGGATTTGATTACACCTTAAGCGATTTAGATGATCTTGCCAGTATGTATGGCGGCACAGAATATTAAGAAGCAATAGTGAAGCTGGTATAGCCTCACAAAGGGCTATACCAAAGATGATGGGCGTTGTTAGTGTTTATACCTTGATTGTATAACAAGGTTCATAAGGAGCACCATTTAGCTTCATTCGACCTTGCTCAACAAAGGATGCCAGTAATTTATCCATTTTTTGCATTAAGGCCGCGTCACCGTTTAGTTCAAATCGTCCGTGTTTCTTAATTTGTTCGATCCCTTCAGATTTTACGTTACCTGCTACAATCCCTGAAAAACACTTGCGTAAATTTGCCGCCAAAGATGAAATGGGCTGACTGGCGCTTAAGTCTAGCGCTTTCATTGATTCATGGCTTGGAATGAAGGGCTTTTGGAAGTCTTCGGGTATATGTAGGGTCCAGTTGAAGTTATAAGAATCCCCCATCTCACGCCTATAAGCCAGTACATCTTTTTGTGCAGCGCTCATGGCACTTGCTACTTCGCGCGCATTTCCAGTAACGATACTATATTTACTTTGTCCCTCTTTGCCTAAGGTTGCACCAACAAAATCGTCTATCGCCTCAAAATAGGCTTTACGACTTGCCGGACCGGTGAGAATGAGTGGAATTTTTTGGCCTTTATTCTTTTCGTCAAGCAGAATTCCAAGCAAGTATAGGAGTTCTTCTGCAGTGCCAACACCACCAGGAAACACAACTATCCCTTGGGATATTCTCACAAACGCCTCTAAGCGTTTTTCTATGTCTGGCATAATGATTAATTCGTTTACAATCGCATTGGGCGGCTCTGCTGCGATAATACTGGGTTCTGTAATGCCCAAGTAGCGGCCGCTTTTAACGCGCTGTTTGGCATGGCCAATAGCAGCTCCCTTCATTGGTCCTTTCATCGCCCCTGGGCCGCAACCGGTGCATATATTCATTGCGCGTAAGCCAAGTTCATAACCAACTTCTTTGGTGTACTTATATTCTTCGGTCACAATCGAGTGACCACCCCAACAAACTATCATCTTCGCAGGCTCAACTCCCCCCAATGCATCTGCATGGCGAAGCATGTCAAACACCACATGAGTGGTAATATTTGCCTCTATTGGTGTGCGAATGCGATGCATTGTGGAATCGAACTGTGCATTGTGTTTACTGCTCATGTAGAGCATATCGCGCAGTACAGAAAAGATATGTTCGTGCACTCCTACAATCAATTTTCCGTCAACAAAAGCGCTTTGTGGTGGATTAACTAGTTCTATCTTTACACCTCGCTCTTTTCTCACCAATCTCACTTCAAAGTCTTTATAAGTTTCAAATAGCATTTCTGCGTCATCTTGCTCAATGCCGGCGTTTAGCACCGCTAAACAACAGTTTCTGAAGATTTGATACATGTCATCGGTCGTTGATTGTTCTAGTAAATTCATTTCGAGTTGTGACAATTGTGACATCCAACCAACGGGATTTAGTTGTATAGTTTTGGTCATTTAGGATCCTTTTGTGTACTGTCGATTTCGCTTAAGCTTCTTTTCACCTTAAGCATTTTTATAGATGTAGCGCATATTTGATATATGCGATTAGCCTCGTATGCAGGTTTGATTTCGGCCATTATTTTTCGCGCTAAATAATAAATTGTCAGCGGCCTCAAACGCCTCCTCAATTGTTGACTGAGTACCAAACTCACTCAGGCCAATACTGATGGTTACACTAACGCGAGCGCCTTTAAACATAAATGGGAGCGAGGCAATTTTTTCACGCAGCGCTTCTACTTTCGCAAAGCTAGTATTGAGGTCTTGATCATAAAGTAATGCAACAAACTCTTCGCCGCCCCAACGTACCAAAAAATCGTTTTTATCAATCAATTTTCGGATGTGATTAGCAATAATTTGCAATGTCTTGTCGCCAACAGAATGTCCGTACTTATCATTAATCTGCTTGAAATTGTCAATGTCAAAAATAGCAAGGTAAACGACTTGTTTCTCGTTTCTCAACCTGCGCCATTCATTGTTCACCTTTTCTTCATAGGCGATTCTATTGGGTAATTTGGTCAGCGTATCAGTCATAGCATTGATACGCTGTTCTATTAGTTTTTGTTTATAAGTATCACTTTGACTTTCAAGCTCATACAAACGTTTTTGCATTGATTGCAACAATGCGATTACTTTTTGTTGTTCGCCGCGGTCTTGTTGCTCACTCATATCAAGAGAATTCTGCAATTTGGCAAGGTATTCACTACTTTGTTTCTTTAAGTTGACGATATTTTCGCTGCTTGATATGGCATTTTCCATTACTAATATTTGCGCTTTCATCGCGGTAGTTTCTTGATGACGTGTTTGCAATCGGCTTTTGGACTTGTTTATTGTTGTGTGTATACCTTGATTGATTTGCACTAAAGATTTGTGAATATTGTTTATTAGCTTAGTGGCTGAAGAGGCTTCGCGCAGCACGTCTTTAATAACAAAACGAATCACTATTAAACAGCATTGCAATAATTCTTTTTGGCCAAGTCCATCGTTTAATTTTTGGTTTATTTCAACTAAGGTCTTATCGTTCGTATTTTGATGATAGAAGGGCGCAATGAGTTCTCGTATTTCTTGGGTAATTTGTTGATGTATCTGTTGAAGCTCATCGCTGTCTTTTTGTTTACTCATCACCAAATTATTGTTCAAGGCTTTTTTGAACAAAGTGAGCGCCTTTTCAAACTGACCAAGTGGCGAGTCTTTGCCTCCTTCGCTAGGCACCAAGCTGCTTATAAATTGTTTTATTTCCTGTTTGACTTCAGAGTCAATGACATCAAGCCCAGTTAAATTACGCAAAGCTCCTTGGATTTGTAAAAGGGTATCGGCATTCTTTTGTTGCATAAACTTACTTTCTTTTTTCAGTTTTGCATTTAAGCCGGTTGCTAGTTCAACTGCTTTGTCGTAATCGGGTTTGCCGCTTAGGAGTGTTTTTATCTGTTGAAACTCCGCATCGATTACCGGACTCGTTCCCCGAAAAAAGTCAGCCAAGCCCGCAATAAAAATCGACAGTTTATCGAGCTGTTGCCGAGCTATCATCAGTTTTTGCTTGGGTGACAATTCACTCATTTGTGTGTCCTGTTCATCTTCATGGTTGCCCGCAAATATAGACGGGCTCGGCGCATTATTGTCTTGCTAAACGTATATTCGCATAAGGACTTTCAAAGTTTGATCGAAATGGATTGATATCTAAACCACCGCGTCTGGTGTATCTCGCATAAACGCTCAGTTTTTCGGGATTACATGTTGTCAAAATATCATAAAATATACGTTCTACGCATTGTTCATGAAACTCGTTATGTTGGCGAAAGGAAATCAAATATCGAAGTAGACTTTCGTGATCAATTTGGGAACCTGAATATCGTATTTGCACGCTACCCCAATCCGGTTGGTTGGTAATCAGGCAATTTGATTTCAATAGATGACTAACCAGCGTTTCGTTTACGCCTTCGCCGCTGGTCTCAAGCTGATGTGAAGACAAGTCATAGTTGTCAATACTGATATCTATATCGTCAATCAAACAGGTGGGAAATGTTGGGTTTTCTTGGCTAGGGAGGTCGCCTATTTGCTGTTGGGCAAAGTCACTAGCAGCGATAATACTAAGCCTTACTGGCTTACCTGCACAGGCTGACAAATCTTTGTGTAGAATCTCGCTAACTGCCGCTGTCGACGCAAACTGGGTTTGATTAAAACTATTTAAATACAGTTTGAAGGACTTTGATTCAATTAAATTCTCAGAATCGATGGGAACATCACACTGTAAAATGGCCACCATTGGCTTACCTTTATTGTTTAACCACGACAACTCATAAGCATTCCACGTATCTGTCCCGGTGAAGGGTAGTACCTTAGGTAATTTAATGCTGTCTCGGCTTAAACTTCGAGGTACGGCTTGTAGTAAACTAGCATCGTAATGCTGCGCATATTCTACCGCTTTCCCCAGTACTAGTGCATCCACTCTTATCTCCTGTATACATTTGCGTTTTAATCAAGTTATACGCACATGACAATCATTATAGTTGTGATTATAATAACAAAAAACGCCGCTGGTGGTGAGCAAGTTCATAGGAACATAAGTCCATGTCATCTCAACAAGAACAAACAAGGGCTTTTAACCAAGCTTTCGATGCATTTATCAATAGTTATATCGACCATTCGTCCCAAGACAATATGGGTTTACTGACATACTACGACAATGAATGGCCAAGCCCGTGTTTTCAAGTCAACGCCAATACGCGCAAGCAAGACGGTGATGAAGTCTCATGGCTACCCGTATTACGCAGTGAACCAGCTAGCTTAAGTAATTTAGAAGAGGCCTTAGAAGTAAGGATACCTCTGGAATTACAATTGCTTTTTGGTCGTTATTATTCTCACGATCTAAACGCTTCCACAGAAGATGGCGGACTTTCAATCATTCAGGCCTGGAATGAACAAGACTTCGACCGCCTACAAAAAAATCTTATTGCTCATGTATTAATGAAAAGGCGCTTAAAACAAGCCGAGACTTTGTTTTTTGGTCTTACTGACGAAGAAGATTATATATTGTCGGTGATGTTAAGCAGTGGCGCAGTTATGCTAGAGAAGGTCGGGAAAGAGCCTGTTCGAGAGCTCGCGCCCAATCTAAGCGCTTTTTTACTTAACCTAAAGCCTGCACCTGTATTTGTAAGTCTTTAAGTTGTTTGCTCATAGAGGCAATTGCAAGTTCTAGCTGGGCAATTTTCTGTTCACAGGCACAGTTGGTGTTTGCTGATTGTGTTTCATGAGCTAATTTTTCATTCGCTTCTGATATTTCTACACTTTCTTGGTTCAAGCCCAACTCTTGATTGATTTGAAATTGCTGTATCCCCTTAACAATAGTGGCTAGTTTCACTTTGTTGCTTAGCCTGGTTTTTACTAATGCGATGCTTGGTTTTTTACCTGCTTTCACTAAGGCTAAACATACTTGTATCACTTCTTGAGTTTGCATAGGTTCTCATTAATGATTTAAACGAATAATTAGCCATATTGTTAAATAATTCGTCTACTTTACACAAGTATAATTTGGTTTTCATGGCGATTACAAGCTAAGCGTATGAATTATATGGTTATTTTAATGTTGGTCTAATTATTGTTTATACTTGAATCGTTGCCTTATATTTTAAGCGCACACACTATTATTAAGAACAATATTTACTAAGAGGTTTGTAATGAAAAAGGGTTTACTAGCAATTGCACTATCAGGCGTTTTACTTTCAGGTTGCGTTATTTCAATTGATGACGACTACGACAATGGCAGCAATCACGTTTCGTGGAGTAAGATTGAAAAAGAAAATCGTAAAATGATCAGCGAATTGTCAGTTGGCACTTCAATTGCGTCGGTACGCAGAAGCATGGGCACCCCTGATTTTGACGAGCTCATCGTAAAAAATGATAAAGAACATAGAGTCCTGTTTTATCGAACTCAGCGTACTGAAGGTGACGGTATAACCACCAAAGACGAATGTACCCCCATCCTTTTTGTTAATGGCGAATTAATCGGATTTGGTCAAACCGCATTAGACGCTATTTAAGCAGCAATTACTTGCTTTGATTCTCGTCTGAGGCATTGCCTTAGCGTTGTTATTATTCTGGCATGTAAAAAAAATGTTAATGCGCGTGCAATTCGTTTACACTCTCGACTGAAACTCAAAAGAGAGAAACATTTTATCTAGCCGATATGAATGTTTCTTTCTCCAGAAAAGGGAAAAGAGAGTAGGTATATGACTGTGACCCATTACAAGCCAGATTTGCAAAACGTGAAAGCGTCCTATTTAGGGGCCGATGATCTAAAAGTAGCCGCGTCAATTTTATATAACGCATATTTTGATGACCCTTTGTTCACTGATATTTTTCAAGTTAACAAAGAGGGCTATGAGGCGAGATTACGCAGCGCGATCCGAGAAGAAATAAATACATATTGGAATGCATCCCAATCCTTAATAGGCTTATACGAAAACAAACGGCTATTAGCGGTGACTTGTTTAACTTTGCCCGATACCGCATTTGGCTCTGGTAAGTTTTGGCACTGGCGTTTAAAGATGTTACTGACAGCGGGTTATTTTGGTACTAAACAAATGATTGTTAAGGAAGAAAAAGTACGCGAAAAGATGCCAGCCAAAAATTATCATATGCTCTCGCTAATTGGTGTTCATCCTGACTATCAAGATATAGGTTTAGGGCACGTATTGATGAGCGCGGTATTAGGTTTATTATTAGAAGACGAGTCATCTGAAGGAGTCGGTGTACTTGTTACGCTACCTAAATGTATTTCTTTCTTTGAAGATGGTGGTTTTAAGCACGTTGAAGAAATTGCCGTTGGTAATATTAAAGGCAAAGTAATGTTTAGGCCTCGTGATAACTGATCAAAATACACTCTTCCTTTTTTACTCGCAGTTTTGTAAGAGATATCTTACAAAATTGTGAGTAATACAGCCTTAAAACTGAAGATTTTTATCCTCGCAAACTATAAATCCCAAATAAAACAAGATCTTACAGAAAGATCAAATTTGCTCTCTTAAATCTCACTAAAATTTTGTCAAAAATACTTTACTAAAACTCATCGCCATTACGTATTCTATACCTGTCTTAAGGGAACTTCAGGAAGAAGGTTAAGACCACGACAGGATGTTGTGTTAATGGATTGCAAAGTAAAGGATTAAACTGGACAACATATGGATAGTGAATCTGGGTTGTATGGATGAACCTAGGCGTGAAAGCGCAATGGACAAAGGAATAAGGGACCTACACAAGATGTGTTGCCTGCTTAGGATTAGCGGGATTAAAATGGAAAGGGGTGTAAAGGATTTTTTCGGGATGAAATTTTAGCCAAGGACAGCTGAGAAGGATGCTCAAAATTATCAAGGCAGACGCTAGCGTCTGCCTTTCCTCGTTTATGAAGTCAAATAAATATTACTCAATATATCCACTATTTTCCTCAACCACTCTGTACGCGGGTAAATCGACGCTAATCACCTGTTTTCCATGAGTTACAATTGTTCCGTGGTATTCTGTTTGACCGTCACTACTAAACTCCATTTGATAGCTTAATTGCCAATCTAGTTTCCCTTTGTGGGCTTTAAACCGTGTGCCTGTGCGAGCTAAACTAATGTATTGCAATTGGTGTTTTTTACAATATTGATTAGCATAGCTTACTGTGTGTTCGGCAATGGCCCGTAAGCGCCAAAATTGCACGCCAAACAAGACAAGTATCATTAAAATAATTAAGTTTGATAATTCCACTGGATTTACTTCCTAGACTTGGTCGTCATGCATATTAAGAAAATAGTGAACCTATCGCCTTTGCGACTTCTTCTGTGCGCTCTGTACTGCGAATAAAATCTAGGCAGGTTTTTCTTGTGTAAGGTACTTTAACTAAGTCAGCGTATAGACCCTTGAATAAATTGTGACTAGGGTCTAATACAGCGACCTTATGCATAAATTTATGCAAGCGTTTTTCATCGCTTAACAGTTGCCAGTAGCGGCCACTAATCACTACGCAAGTTTCTAGATCACATTTGTCATCTTGCTCTATCAAGCTAAGTATATATTCTTGGCCCTGGGAAGGCGCTTTAAAGCTCATTGCGCGCAAACAAAGCGCAGCTAAATTCGAATCATCGCTCGACTCATGGAAGTTTATGAGTGCTTGGCAAAGCGTGTCGTTTATTTCGACTGACTCCAAACTAGCAAATAAACAGTGTAAAACAGGCGTAGCATAGCTTTGTAAATTAGCAGCAATAAGCGATTGCATATCACTTTTGTCTTCGCTACTGGCTTTTGGGTAAATAACAAAGTCTGCAATGTCCTGCACACTTAATTGCGCCCAAGCTTGCTCGTTCTTGACGCTGTTAGGCGCATGCAAATAAGCATGGGCGTCAGACTGAGGACGAAGATCTAGGCTTAAGACTCTGCGAATGTGCGCATTGCAGTCAGCTAATTGTTGTTGACTAGGCTTAAACACAAAGGGGTTTTCGGGGAGCTGGGCTTGACTATCACTGGTATGTTCTAATTCTTTACCTAAGGCTTTTACAATAATCTCTAAAAACTGGCTTAGAGAGGCGCTCATTATTAGACCCTTTTCATCAAGGGGTAACTTGATAAACCACATATAATGTTCTTGATTAAGGTTTTTATTCCAAAATACAATACAAAACCACGCATGATCTTGACGTGGAAAGGCGCAGGGGGCTTGCTGATTTTCCCATTCAAAAAAAGTTTGCTTAGGTAATGGTCGAATACCACGACCTAAATCAAAGACTTCGTATTGCGTTTGCGCCTGCAGCAAAAATTCGCTTAAGGTAGAGATCGTTGGGGATGATGCCATTTAAATAAAAAAACCTAATAGGAATGAAAAACATTATTGTTATTATATGTCAAATACGAAACCCTTGTCATACCTTTGATTGTGTATTCAGGGCAAGAGCATATTAAATTTCCTCAACTAACAACTCAACCCTGAAGTTATCTTCCAAAGCCTCCTTTTTAATTTTGTTTCTATGCTTGCCTTGGTCAAGCCTATGCTGGCGTAATTTCGCGGATTTCCAATCATGGAAAAAAGGATAATAAAGTTATTTGTCATTTAGGACACACCTATATTGTTTCCCAATCCGCTTATGTAACCGGCTAAAAATTCAATTTATAGTGATCTTGTTCTGCCTCGCAAACCGCTTATCTATTAAATTCATCTAAAACATTTTGTTTTTGCACGGTATTTGCATTGCCCTAGACGTACACAAAGCGCCGTCAATAAAACTGCACGATTAGCCGATTTGAATGATTATTTAAAGCTTTTTAAAGAGCGTTTTAAGCTAATTGATGACGGTCTTTTTTCTAACCAATGGGTTGTAAATAACCAGACGTAGCCAAGAGCACATATGAAAAAAATAGTTCTCATTACATTCTTTTTACTATTATTTGGGTGTGATTTAGAAAACCCAGTTAAAACACCACTACTAAGCGATGCGAATCCACTGAACCCTGAAATAGCGAGCTCAGTAGTACTTACTGAGCAAGGAAGTCGCAGAGCAACTGCTTATGAGCTTTCAAATAAGATCTTGAACGATGATAACTATATTTACGCTAGCTTTTTAGAGTTTATTGAAGATAAAGAGCACGTTGTGTTGACTAAAATACGCAAAACAGACCTAGCTATAGTCAAAAAAGTGACTATCGGGGAAGCAGGTGATGACCACGGGGGCGCGACTATCCTTAAGGATAGCCAAGGTAACTTCCATCTATTCTATGGTAGTCACAACACAGCGTTAAAATATAAGTTTAATTCTGATGGTGAAAAACTAAATAACTGGTCACAAGAACGCAGTATAGGCAACGGCTACACCTATCCTTCTGCAGTAATCAATAATGACGATGAAATTTTTGTTGTGATAAGAGACGGCTATAATGTCTTGCAAGAACATCCCTGGTCGTATGATCTCCTGAAGATTGTGGATGGCGAGGTGGCCATGAAGAAACTGATTTTACGTTCTAGAGAGCATGAGGACGATTTTGTTAATCGCTATATCCATTATTTTGCGCAACTAGCCATTTCAAAGGATGGCAAGCTACATCTTGCTGCTCTCATTCATGAAAGAAGTGCTAATGATCCAGTTATTCCCGGCAATGGAGTAGGTTTTGGGATCGCTTATTTTAACTCTTCTGATAACGGAGAAACTTGGTATGACAGCGACGGTGAATACTTAGCTAGCCCCGCGACAATTGACAATTACGCCTTAATCGAAGGCGAACCAAATGCTCTAGATCTTCGCTTTGACTACCGCTCAGTTAGCATCAATATATTACCGAGCACCGACACACCAATACTCGCATTTATTAAATACGATATGGTAAATAAAGATTGGAGTTCTTGGCTATCAAGGCCACAGAACGGCTATTGGATAAGCACAAAAATAGCTGACGGACTATACAAGCAAAGCCTATATGCTTCAGCCGAAAGCAATTTATATGTGGTTGCCGAGAAATTATTGGACCCTAATAGCAGTGTAGAAGATGGATGGGCAAATCAAAACACAAGCTTGGCTGTTCTTTCGTCTACTAACTTGGGTGCAAGTTTCACAGAAAGCTTAGTCAGCGATGATGAGATAGGACCACATTGGTTTCCATCGACTCCCAAAGCGACAAGCCAACTTCGCGAACCAAGTGAACCATTTTTAATGTTCATGACAGGAAGTGAAAATGGGTCTAAAGTAATTTTAAAGAAAATTTATTAATTTACGATGTTAATGTGATTAAATTCTTACTATTCACAAGAGTTCCTTGTTAAAACATGTTCTTAAGAGCCCTTGCACCTGTTTCAGCTTTTCTAAGGGCAGTTCTTCACTTTCTTTTGGCAAACTGCCCTATTTTGGCTAGGGTCGTCCTGATAGTGTATTCTAAGTACTGGGGCAAAAATTAACGGGGATCTACAATTTTGTTGTCCATAAAGTATCAAGACGAAGACATTGTTGTTGTGCACAAACCCTCTGGTTTATTGGTGCATCGAAGTGAAATTGACAGGCATGAAACTGCTTTTCTAATCCAGCTCTTGCGCGACCAAATTCAGCAGCATGTGTTTGTTGTTCATCGTCTTGATAAGCCAACCTCTGGTTTGATGGTGCTGGCGCTGAATAAAGCAAGTGCCCGAGAACTCGCTGAACGTTTTGCACAGCGCCGCGTGCAAAAAGAATATACGGCAATTGTGCGAGGTTACACCGAGTCACAAGTTATCGATTATGCGTTAAAAGAAATGCACGATAAAATGACGGACATGAAAGCAAATAAAAATAAAGATGCTCAAACGGCTGTTTCACAAATAACACTGCTTGATACTGCTGAATTAAATATCCCACTTGGCCGCTATAATACGGCACGTTACAGCGCTATTAGGCTGCACCCTCAAACTGGGCGAAAACACCAGTTGCGACGTCATATGGCACATATTCGCCACCCCATCATTGGCGATACTACACATGGCGATGGCAAACAAAATCAGTTTGCGCGTATGCACTTGCAATTAAATAGACTCGCATTAGTGGCCACAGGACTAGCCTTTGACCATCCCACTAGTGGTGAACATATGCGCTTTTCTACTTCCATTGATGATGATTTACGCCCCGCATTTTCGATTTTTGATAATGCGCTGATCTCAAATCATGATTAAGCTATAGCTATCCTTGAATGTGGGGTAAAACACCCTATATACTAGAGGGCTGTTGCTATGTAGATAAGCATTGCCGTCAATATTATTAACCGTAGAGGAAAACAATGAGTAGCATAAGTATTTTTGCAGGTTCTGTGTATGGTAATGCGCAACACGTGGCTGAAGAAGTTCATGATATGTTAGGAGCACAAGGGATTGAAAGTGAGGTATTTACTGATCCTGAGCTTTCAGACTTTATTGACGCAGAGTCGGTACTGGTCATTACTTCTACTACTGGCCAGGGTGATGTGCCACCCAATTTAGAATTGTTTCACAGTGATTTAGCAGATACGTTTCCGTTAATGGATTCAAAACCCTTTGCGGTGGTTGCACTTGGCGATAGTAGCTACGGTGAAAGTTTTTGCGGTGGTGGGCGGCAGTTCTTCGACTTATTAAGCGAGCTCCAAGGTAAGCCGGTGGCTGAAATGTTTGAAGTCGATGCGCTTGAAACCCTCACACCTGAAGAAGAAGTCGTGCCGTGGGTAAAAGCAATCGCCGAAAAGCTCATTGACTAACAGGCTTTATGTTAAGCGCTATGTTGGCGATAAGAGTCGATAAAAAAACTATCCCGCTTGATCAACGAGTACTGAAAAAGAGCGCGAGAAATTTTCTAGTAGCAAGTTAGGTATCTTGGACTTTGCGTAGCGTTTTGTATCCACGATCACGTACGTTGTTTTCATAATAGCGATGTTCTCTGCATCACCATTGCTGTTAATTCGTGTGCAATCGGTGGTCAGTTGAAAAGAAGTATTGCCGATGTGTGATACATATACGCCCAAGTTTAATACATCATCGAAAGTGGCTGATGTAAACCAATCTATGTGTAAACTAACGACTTGGGTATCGTATCCCGCGCTTAATAATTTTTGGTGCTCACCAATCAGTGCCCGCATATATTCTGTAGCAGCTAAGTCTGCATAATCAGCATATCGGGCATTAAAGACGACCTGCTGCGCGTCACATTCACTATAGCGAACACGAATTCGTATATTAACCTGATTTGCAGCTTGGTTTATCGACATTAACAAGGCCTTCTCAATTTGAATTGTGTTTAAGTGGCTTTGCTCGGAAGCATCACTACCAATTTATAAGGGGGTGAGTACTTCCGGCTGATCAAGTTTGCTGATGATTAAATTTTTAACCAGCACTTGCTGTTCTTGGGTTAGCGCTTTTCCTTCACTATTGCTAACAATAAACACATCCTCTGCACGTTCACCGATTGTGGTGATTTTTGCCATCTTCAATACTAAATTAGTGTCTACAAATAAATGACCAATGCGGGCTAAAAGACCTGGCGCATCAAGTGCTTCAAGCTCGATGAGCGTTGTGTCTTCTTGACTCGAATAGAACCTCACCTTAGTGGGCACGTCTAGTTGTTTCATGCGTCGCGACATCTTTCTTGAATTTAAATGTGAACGCCCCGGACGAGAAAGTTGCTGCTTAATTGCGTTTACAAAATTATTGACTTGTTGCTCATTACTGATGCGCTTGTTTTCATGATCAAGGACTATCATGCTATCAAAAACATAGCCCCCCGTGGTGACCGATATTTGGGCGTCGTGAATGGTGCAGTTGCGGCTATCAATAACAGAGGCAATTTGCGCAAACAAAGCGGGGCGATCTTTACAATAAATCAGCAGTTCAGTGCCGCCTTTTGATGTTTCGTTTGAGGCCGCTACGAGAAATTCATCATCAGCCAACACGCCTGCTTCTACGATGCATTGGGTATGCCACGCTATTTGTGTAGGGCTAAATCGGGCGAAGTAATCTTGGCTATAATATTGCCAGATGTGCTTACAAGCCGCTAAGTCTACGTCTCGTTTTTCAAGTAAGGCGATCGCTTTAGCTTTATAATCTTCTATTCTATCGTTTAATGTCATTTGACATTGTAAACCGTTATCAAGGGCTTTTTGGGTCAATAAATAGAGTTCACGTAATAAGGATGCTTTCCAATCGTTCCACAAATTATTATTGGTCGCTCTAATATCTGCTAGGGTTAGGACATATAGCAAATCAAGTTGTTCTTGGCTTTTTACAATCGCGGCAAAATCGCGTATTACGTCTGGGTCGTATATATCTCTGCGTTGCGCGACAACCGACATCAACAAGTGGTGTTTAACCAACCATGCGATGATTGCGCTATTTTTAGCTGAAATATTATGTTGTTCACAAAAAATATAAACATCTTTTTCACCCAATATACTGTGATCGCCGCCGCGGCCTTTGGCGATATCATGGAAAATAGCGGCGATAAAAATCAGTTGTGGGTTTTCTAAGTTGTTAACGATACGGCTACAACGCGGAAACTCGGCTGGTTTGGTATAATACTGACGTACGTGTTTAACCAGCCTATGGGTATGTTCATCTACCGTGTATGCATGAAAAAGGTCAAACTGCATCATTCCTACAATGCGATCCCACTCTGGTAAGTATGATTGCAATACACCATGTTGATACATAATGTCCCAAGCTAAATCAAAAAATTCAGGATTTGAAATTAGCGTGACAAAGTAGTCTCTGCATTCAGGAATTTGATGGTAGTAAGCAGACTGAAAGGTCCTTCTAGCATTACGTAATTGCTGCAAGCAGTCAGCATCTAAGCCTTCAATTTCGGGATGACAGGCAACGAGTCCAAGAAACTCAAGTATTTTAAGTGGTGACGCAAAGGCTTTATCGTGTAACGGAGAAATTAAATTGTCTTTGATACAAAAATCATCTGATACGGGCGTACACCGTTTTACTTTTAGGTTCAAAATATCTTGTTTGAACCTAAGCATTAGCATGCTGTTGAGTTCACTTACTCTGCGTACGATCCTAAACAAGTGCTTCATCATCTTTTCAACGCCTTGTTTGCCATCACCAAACCCAAGTAAACGTGCTACATCGGGCTGATAGTCAAACAATAGGCGATTTTCGCTACGCTTTGATACCAAGTGGAGCGCGAATCGGATTTGCCACAAGTTACTTCTGCATTCTATTAGCTCAGCGTGTTCTAGTTCGTTAAAATAGCCATGGCCAATTAAGGTTAAGCCGTCATATTCTTGAAAATGCTTTTTGGCTACCCAGCCAATATTTTGGATATCGCGAAGACAACCAGGGTTTTCTTTAATATTAGGTTCTAGATTATAAGAGGTGTCATTAAACTTTGCGTGCCTTTGCTTTTGTTCATCTAACTTAGCTAAAAAGAAGTCTTTACTAGACCATATTTTGGGATGGTTTATTTTGCTGATGAGTTTGTCGAAGGTTTGATCGCAACCACACAAAAGCCGAGCTTCAACAAGGTTAGTAGCAATGGTGATATCATCTCTCGCTAATGAGACGGTTTCCTTTACGGTACGAACTGATTGGCCTACTTCTAATTTGATGTCCCATAAAAAGGTGATAAATACCGATACTTTTTCTTGGGTCTCTTTACTCAAGGTTTTTTCACTCAAAATGAGTAAATCAATATCAGAATAGGGCTGCATTTGACCTCGGCCATAGCCACCCACAGCGCACAAACTTAACGATTTTACCGTATGTAACTCTTGAAGTTGCCAGGCCTTGCGTAACAGAGCATCAGTGAAACGAGCGCGTTCTACGACGAGTTCATCAACATGTATCGAATTAAAGTTATTTTCAAGCCATAAAAAGCTTTCTTTTACGCATGCTTTAAATTCGCTAATGTCGCTCACCGACTTAATATTTTGAAGCTGCTCGACAATCATTTCTAGACTTTGCACATGCGACCCTTAATTTGACGTTTACAATTTACCCATAGCGCTTAGCTATGATTGATTATTCTTGGAATAGTTTCTTCATCACGATGGGTCAAAATTTCTACGCCTGTATCTGTTACGAGCAATGTGTGCTCCCACTGCGCACTTAAGCTCCTGTCTTTGGTTACAACCGTCCATTTATCGGGCAATATTTTTGAGTGGCGTTTGCCCGCATTGATCATAGGCTCTATGGTAAAACACATGCCGGCTACTAATTCTTCACCAGTATTTGCCACGCCATAATGGACAACTTGAGGATCTTCGTGGAAAGTTGCTCCTATCCCATGTCCGCAGTATTCTTGCACAACTGAGTAATTGTGTTTGTGGGCATGGGTTTGAATAACATGACCAATATCTCCAAGACGTGCACCGGGTTTAACTAACTCAATGCCTTTGTATAAACATTCTTGGGTTACCCTAATTAGTCGTTCGGCTAAAATACTGGGCTTGCCTACCACAAACATTTTTGAAGTATCACCGTGATAACCGTCTTTAATTACCGTTACGTCGATATTCACGATATCGCCGTCTTTCAGTTTTTTGTCACCAGGAATGCCATGACAAATGACATTATTTACAGATGTACAAACAGATTTAGGAAAAGGGGGGTTACCATAATTCAAAGGAGCGGGTATACCACCTTGTACATCGACAATATAGTTGTGACATAGTTGGTTTAGCTGTTCGGTGGTTACGCCTTTTACCACGTATTCACCAATCATATTTAATACTTCACTTGCGAGTTTACCTGCAACGCGCATTTTTTCTATTTCGTCTGCTGTTTTTATTGTGGCTGCCAAAGCTTATTTACCTATTTTGAAAATATCCCCACTATTATCATACAGTCAAGGCCAGCATACAATCCCATTTTTAAAACCCGAGGAGTATCATAAAGAAGGCAGTTTTTTTCACCTTAAAGACAACAATAATTTGTATTACACTCCCATAAATGATATAAAGCGCGCGCTGTTTTCGAATGGTTCATTTCTCACAAATGAAAAATAAGCTGTTCGGGCAGTGAATAACTAAAAATTCACACACATTTCGACACTGTTTCCGGGGTGTCTGCAATGACTAAACGTGTTAACTCGCAATTTGTCATTAACGATCGGGAATAGGGAAATGTGGAGGCATAACCCCTACAATTAGGAATTAATATTATGGCAACCGTTTCAATGCGTGACATGCTAAACGCCGGTGTTCACTTTGGTCACCAAACTCGTTACTGGAATCCAAAAATGGCTCAGTTCATTTTCGGCGCACGTAACAAAGTACATATCATCAACTTAGAAAAAACCGTACCTTTATTCAACGACGCACTTAGCTTTTTATCAAGCGTTGCGGGTCGCAAAGGTAAAATTTTGTTCGTAGGCACAAAGCGTGCAGCGGGCGAAGCGGTAAAAGAATCTGCATTAAAATGCGGTCAATACTACGTGAACAAACGTTGGTTAGGCGGCATGTTGACTAACTGGAAAACAGTACGTCAGTCAATCAACCGTTTAAAAGATCTTGAGTCACAAGCAGCTGACGGTACTTTTGATAAACTAACTAAAAAAGAAGTTTTGTTACTTCAACGTGAAATGGCCAAGCTTGAAAACAGCTTAGGCGGTATCAAAAACATGGGCGGCTTGCCTGACGTTATTTTTGTTATCGATGCTGACCACGAGCACATTGCAATTACCGAAGCTCGTAACTTAGGTATTCCAGTAGTTGCCGTTGTAGATACAAACTCTAACCCTGACGGCGTAGATTACATCGTACCGGGTAATGACGATGCAATCAGAGCGATTCAGTTATATACCAATGCAGCTGCAGAAGCGGTTATGCAAGGTAAAAACCAAGACGCACAAGTTGCTAGCGATGAGTTTGTAGCTGACGAAGCATAAACAATAGCTTAGTAATACATTTTGAAAGGAGACGCTAGTCTCCTTTTTTAAAAATTGCTTTTATAAGCACAGCAAAAAATACATTTTTGAGGAATAAGACAATGGCAGTGACAGCAGCACTGGTAAAAGAATTGCGCGAGCGCACAGGCGCCGGCATGTTAGATTGTAAAAAAGCACTTGTTGAGACTGACGGCGACGTAGAATTAGCAATTGAAAATATGCGTAAATCTGGTCAAGCGAAAGCAGCTAAAAAAGCGGGCCGTATTGCAGCAGAAGGCGTTATCTTAACGCAGGTAGCTGACGGTAAAGCAACGATGCTTGAAATTAACTGTGAAACTGATTTCGTTGCACGTGATGACGGCTTCTTAGCATTTGGTAACAAAATATTAGCAGTTGCTGCTGCTAATGGCTTAAATGACATCGACTCACTTAACGCAGCTGAGCTTGATGGCGTTGCTATATCTACAGCGCGCGACACACTTGTTGCTAAGATTGGCGAAAACATTTCACCACGCCGCGTAATCACGGTTGAAGGTGATAACCTTGGTGCATACGTGCACAGCGGACGCATTGGTGTAATCGCTATATTAAATGGCGGTGACGAAGAACTAGCAAAAGACATCGCAATGCATGTTGCAGCTTCAAACCCACAGTTTGTTAAGCCTACTGATGTGCCTGAAGATGTTGTAGCGAAAGAAAAAGAAATTCAACTTGAAATCGCAATCCAGTCAGGCAAGCCTGCAGAGATCGCTGAGAAAATGGTTTCAGGTCGTATGAAGAAGTTTACCGGTGAAGTTAGCTTAACTGGTCAGCCTTTCGTTAAAGATCCTTCAATGAACGTTGGCGCTCTATTAAAGAGCAAAAATGCAGACGTGATCAACTTCGTACGTTTTGAAGTTGGCGAAGGCATCGAGAAGAAAACTGAAGATTTTGCTGCAGAAGTTGCTGCACAAATGGAAGCGGCTAAAAAAGCGTAAGTTTTACCAAAACATACTTTTGTAAAACAGCCTCTTCATATACACTATTGAGCACCTCAAACGAGGTGCTTTTTTATAACTAAAGGAAATTACTGCGCATGAGTGTTAGCCCAAAACCCGCATATCGTCGAATCCTATTAAAATTAAGTGGTGAAGCCCTAATGGGAGAGGAAAGTTTTGGTATTGATCCAAAGTTTCTTGACCGTATGGCTGAAGAAATTAAAGAATTAGTAGAGCTAGGTATTGAAGTTGGCCTCGTCATTGGTGGCGGCAATCTCTTTAGAGGTGAAGGTTTGGCTAAAGCCGGTATGAATCGCGTTGTAGGTGACCATATGGGTATGCTTGCTACTGTGATGAACGGTCTTGCAATGCGTGATGCTCTGCATCGTGCTTTTGTAAATGCGAAACTAATGTCTGCCATTCCCTTAAATGGTGTATGTGATTCGTACAATTGGACTGATGCAATAAAAATGCTGAAATCTGGCAGAGTCGTTATTTTTTCGGCAGGCACCGGGAATCCATTTTTTACGACCGATTCAGCGGCGTGTTTACGTGGCATAGAGATAGAAGCTGACGTAGTTTTAAAAGCGACTAAAGTGGATGGTGTTTATGATAGTGACCCTGCAAAAAATCCAGAGGCAATCTTATATCCTCACTTGAGTTACAACGAAGTGTTAGATAAAGAATTAAAAGTTATGGATTTAGCGGCCTTTACCTTAGCTAGAGACCACAGCATTCCAATTCGTGTTTTCAACATGACCAAAGCAGGTTGCTTAAAACGTGTGGTGTTAGGAGAGACTGAAGGCACACTTATTAGTCACGTTGAATCTGGCGACGCAGTATAATAAGCGAGCTTTATTTTACTGCCTACACGATCGTGCGCATACAAGTGCGTAAAAATAATGTTAATATAAGAGACTGGCTAGGGATTACAAAAAGGTAGATGGCATTTATATTCTTCGCCAATTACTTCGCAGCGAGTAAGTTCCAATGCCAACGCGTGACCAAATATAAACACGCATAGAATAAAAAATAATCAGTAAAGGTTGTTACATATGATTGATGAGATAGAACTAGATGCCCAAGACCGAATGGAAAAAAGTGTGGCTGCGTTAAAAACGCAACTTGCTAAAATCCGCACTGGGCGCGCCCATCCAAGCCTACTAGACAGTATCGTAGTGTCATATTACGGTGCCGATACACCGCTAAAGCAATTGGCTAACATTGTGGCTGAAGACAGCCGAACACTAGCGCTGTCTGTGTTTGATAAAAGTGCCATACAAGCAGTAGAAAAAGCCATTATGCAGTCTGATCTTGGTCTTAACCCTATGAGTGCTGGTGCAGCTATTCGCATTCCTTTACCACCGCTAACAGAAGAGCGTCGTAAAGATTTGATTAAAGTGGTGCGCAATGAAGTTGAACTAGGTCGTGTTGCGGTTCGCAATATTAGACGCGACGCCAATAGCGATATCAAAGATTTGCTTAAAGAAAAAGAAATTAGTGAAGATGAAGCAAGAGCTGGCGAAGAAAATATTCAATCTTTGACCAATCAAT
Source organism: Glaciecola sp. G7-5 (assembly GCF_055808975.1). Taxonomy (NCBI): domain Bacteria; kingdom Pseudomonadati; phylum Pseudomonadota; class Gammaproteobacteria; order Alteromonadales; family Alteromonadaceae; genus Glaciecola; species Glaciecola sp. G7-5. The sequence continues at coordinate 4,323,837 of NZ_CM147892.1, read as the reverse complement.
TTGTGAAAACTATTGACGGCATTTTAGCTGACAAAGAAAAAGAACTGATGGAAGTATAGTGAGTTGAGCGCGCTAGATAGTGAATCAGGTGCTAGTACACACATGATTGACAAAGTACCTCGCCACGTGGCTATCATTATGGATGGCAACGGGCGCTGGGCGCAGCAAAAAGGTAAGCTTCGCACTTTTGGGCATAAAGCAGGTGTTGATGCTGTTCGAGCCTCTGTGCGTTTCGCGCGCAAACAGGGCATAGAATCACTAACTTTGTTTGCCTTCAGTAGTGAGAACTGGCAACGTCCGCAAGAAGAAGTCAGCGTGCTGATGAAATTGTTCTCTATGGTGTTGCGCTCAGAAGTTAAAAAGTTAAATAATAACGATATTCGTTTAAAAGTCATTGGCGACATTGCGGCGTTTGATAAAAATCTACAAGAAAAAATTCGCAAAGCTGAAGCGCTTACTGCCAATAATAAATCGCTTACGCTAAACATCGCCGCTAACTACGGTGGTCGATGGGATATAATTGATGCCACCAAACGTATAGCGCAAAAAGTAGAACAACAACAATTAAGCCTAAACGATATAACCGAAGACCTATTCAATCAGCACGTAAGCACCGGCACTTTGCCCGAACTTGACTTGCTAATTCGTACCGGTGGTGATCATCGTGTGAGTAATTTCTTATTATGGCAATGTGCCTATGCAGAATTTTATTTTAGCGATGTACTGTGGCCCGATTTCAATGAAGAGGTCTTTAACCTTGCTATTGCAGACTTTGCTAACCGTCAGCGTCGATTTGGATTGACAGGTGCACAAATTATGACGCAAGACGACACCGGGAACGTCATATGTTAAAACAACGATTTCTTACGGCTCTGATACTTGCGCCCCTCGCATTAATTGCTATTTTATTCTTACCAACCGAAGCTTTTAAATATGTGGTTGCGGGCATAATGTTACTAGGCGCATACGAATGGGCCAATATGTCAGGCATTACCGAGCGTATGCTAAAAGGCTGGTTTACCATATTTATTGGCGCATTGCTGTTAGTCATGATTTTGAGTGTTGATGCCACAGAAATATGGGTACAAAGTGAGTTAAACGGCTTTTATTTTTTCATATTACAACTAGCTGCCCTGTGGTGGTTACTCTCTTTGTTTATGATTTTGGCATATCCTCGTTATAGTAGCTTTTGGAAAAACAGCCGCGGGATCCGATGTATTTTTGGTGTTCTTACCCTGATCCCCACATGGGTTGCAATTGTGAGTCTACGCACGAGTTTGTACGAAATAGACGAGTTTTATGGTGCTTCATTGTTATTTTATGTCCTTGGTATTGTGTGGGCGGCAGACATAGGCGCTTACTTTGTGGGCGTCAAGTTTGGTAAGCACAAATTAAGACCTAATGTATCCCCAGGTAAAACAATGGAAGGTTTATTCGGAGGTGTGATGGCCTCATTTGCGATTATTGCCTTTGCCGCATTACATTATCAAGTCGAACCTTCTCGTATTTGGTTACATCTATTAATCGGTGGTATCACCGTGGGTGTATCGGCCTTAGGCGACCTTAACGAAAGTATGTTTAAGCGCTGTGCAGGCATAAAAGACAGTGGCAAACTGCTTCCTGGCCACGGCGGTATTATGGATCGTATCGACAGTTTAACGGCAGCGTTTCCAGTGTTCGCTTTTTGTTATGTAGTGTGGATGGCCTAAACGTAAATGCAATTTCCTCAACAAGTTTGTATTTTGGGTGCAACCGGATCTATTGGCACCTCTACCTTAGATGTGATTGCTCGCCATCCCGATAAATTTTCGGTGTTTGCCATCACTGGTATGCGTCAGTTAAACAAACTTGCCGAACAAATCCAATTATTTAAGCCCAAGTATGCAGTCGTCCCAGATAAAGCAGCGGTCAATACACTGACTGAAATGTTAGGGAGCAATATTGCCAATACTAAGTTACTACATTCTCCTCAATCTTTAATCGATGTTGCAAGTGCCCCTGAAGTTGACTGTGTTATGTCCGCAATTGTTGGTGCGGCAGGCTTATTGCCGACTCTCGCAGCGGTAAAAGCCGGAAAGCGCATCTTACTTGCCAACAAAGAAGCCTTGGTCATGTCAGGTGAATTGTTTATCGATGCGGTAAATACCCACAACGCCCAATTGCTTCCCATAGACAGTGAGCACAATGCTATATTTCAGTGTTTACCCACCGACTTTATTTACGGAAATAAAGAGGCTAGTGGTATTGCGCATTTACTCCTAACCGGCAGCGGTGGCCCCTTTAGAGAGTTAGCGTTGGACAAATTTTGTGATGTCACACCGCAACAAGCTTGCGCACATCCAAATTGGTCCATGGGCCAAAAAATATCAGTAGACTCAGCGTCTATGATGAACAAAGGCTTGGAGTTTATTGAAGCGAAATGGCTGTTTGGTTTTAAAGAAGAAGATATCCACGTCGTTATTCATCCACAAAGTACCATTCATTCGATGGTGCAGTACGTTGACGGTTCAGTCATTGCACAAATGGGTAACCCTGACATGCGCACACCTATTGCGCATGGATTGGCGTACCCAGAACGCATTGAATCAGGGGTCGCACACTTGGACTTTTCTAGCCTCGCTGATTTTAGTTTTACCCAACCATGCAAAGAGCGATATCCAAACCTTTATTTAGCTATAGATGCCGCTAAACAAGGGCAAGCAGCTACCACGGCTTTAAATGCGGCGAATGAAATTGCTGTAGATGCTTTTCTACGCGGTCAAGTAAACTTTTCACAGATTAATGTTGTCAATGATATGACCTTACAAAAGCAAGCTATGCCACAACTTAACTGTATTGACAGTATTTTAGAACATGATCGTTCAAGTCGCATAATTGCACGTCAGCTAGTTAAGGAATTAAGTTAATGACATCGATTTTATTTAATATTGCATCCTTCGTACTGGCCTTGAGTATTTTGGTGGCAGTGCATGAGTGGGGGCATTACATTGTTGCGAAGTTGTGCAAGGTAAAAATACTTAAATATTCTATAGGCTTTGGTAAGCCTTTGTTTAAACGCACCACCTCCAGTGGCATGGAAGTGATCGTAGCGGCTATTCCTTTAGGTGGTTACGTGCGCATGCTTGACGGTAGGGTAGACCAAGTGAGTTCCCAAGACTTGGACGTCTGTTTTGATTTAAAGCCTGTTGGTCAGCGTATGGCTATCGTTGCGGCCGGTCCTTTTGTAAATTTTTTGTTTGCCATTTTCGCGTTGATGCTCGTTGGTATGATTGGTTCGCAGACTTCAAAAACTATTGTAGGAGATGTGCAAGCAAACACCTTTGCGGCACAAGCAGGACTTGAAGCTAATGACGAAATAATAAAGGTAGGTAACCGAGAAGTTACTGATTGGCAAGAAGTCAGTATTGAAATGGTCAGTTATAGTGGCGATGAAAGTATGCCTCTAACCATAAAAACACAAAATGGACTGACTCTTGAGAAAACACTTCCTATTAATGGTTGGACTCTTGATCCAGAATCTACAGATTTATTTGCAGCCTTAGGCTTTACGCCATTTTCTCCACAGCCTACTAAAACACTGGGCTCGATAGGGCCCAACACGCCCGCTGAACAATTTGGCTTAAGTGCAAATGATGAAATAATGAAAATAGATGGAACTCCAATGACAAATTGGGGACAAATAGTCCAGTATATTGAAGCGCGACCTAATCAAGAAGTTGACCTTGAACTCCTTCGTGACGGCGCCTTGCTAAATATCAGTGTTGTCTTGGGTCAAAAGCCTGATAACGCAGAACAAGGCTATTTAGGGGTCGTTCCGTTTACACAAGCGTGGCCACCAGAATACATTGTTGAAACAAAAGAAGGCCCAATAGACGCCTTAGTAAGCGGTACTAAAAGTACCTGGCGTCTGATGACAGTAACCGTTGAAATGTTAGGTAAATTGGTTACGGGTGATTTATCGGTAAAAAGTTTAAGTGGCCCTATTTCAATCGCCCAAGGCGCAGGTGCGCATGCGAGCTACGGATTGGTGCCATTTCTGGGATTTTTAGCGCTTATTAGCGTAAATCTTGGTATCATTAATCTTTTGCCATTGCCTATATTAGATGGCGGTCATTTATTGTATTTCACTGTCGAGTGGATAACTGGAAAGCCGGTGTCGGAGGCTGTTCAGGAAGTAGGTTTAAAAGTAGGTGGCGTAATTTTGTTCGGTGTAATGGCTACCGCTATTTTCAATGACATACTACGCAATATTTAATGAATATCTGACAGACACATTAAATGCTAAACAAACAATAACGTCTGACAAGCAATATCTTGGAAATTTTATAGTTGATGAAGTGTAATAAACTAGTTCTAGCAGCGGCCTTATTAGCCAGTTCCTCTCAAGTGATGGCGCAAGCATCAAATGAGTTTGTCGTGGAAGATATCCGTGTTGAAGGGTTGCAGAGGGTCGCCTTAGGCGCCGCACTCACGTATTTACCTGTGCAGCGTGGTGATACACTCAATAGCTTCCGTATTACCCAGTTAATCAGATCGCTCTATTCCTCTACTCACTTTGAGAGTGTTGAAGTCTATCGTGATGGTAATGTACTCATTGTCTCGGTGTCGGAACGTCCAACCATTAGTAATATTGTGTTTGATGGTAATGACGACATAAAAGACGAACAGCTTCAAGAGAGTTTGGACTCGTCAAATATTCGTATTGGTGAGCCCCTAGACCGTACTGTAATAACGTCAATTGAAAACGGCCTTAAAGACTTCTTCTACAGCATTGGTAAATACAATGCTACTGTTACTGCTATCGTCACGCCGCTGCCACGTAATCGAGTTGATGTAAAACTTTTATTTGAAGAGGGTGACGCTGCTAAAATTCGTCAAATAAATATTGTAGGTAACGAAATATTTGAAGATGATGAACTTTTCAAGCAGATGGAGCTTAAGTTCAACGCGCCTTGGTGGGACTTCTTGTCAGAAACTCGCTATCAGCAGCAAACGCTGTCGGGCGATATGGAAACCATCGAAAGTTACTATAAAGACCGCGGTTATTTACAATTTAATATTAGCTCTACACAAGTGTCAATGACGCCAGAAAAAGACGGTATCTATGTCACACTTAACGTCAAAGAAGGTGAACAATACAATATCTCTGAAGTAGAGTTGTCAGGTGACTTACTTGGCTATGAAGATTTTATTTCGCGTTTGTTGCCGTTACGTAAAGGTGATTTGTATAATCAAGGTGAAGTGACCTATACCGAAGAATTTATATCAAAATACTTAGGTCGATTTGGCTACGCCTACCCTACAGTAACTACCATTCCTGAAATTAATGAAGAAGACAAAACGGTTAAGTTAACCCTTCGCGTAGACCCAGGTAAACGCATTTATGTACGCCGAATTACATTCAATGGTAACCAAGTTACCGCTGACAACGTATTGCGTCAAAGTGTGGTACAAATGGAAGGTAGTTGGTTGGCAAACCAAGCCTTAGAAACATCTAAAGCTCAGCTGTCACGTCTTACTTATATGGAAGAAGTTGAGTTTGAAACGATTCGCATCCCCGGTGAAGACGATAAGGTAGATGTTGAGTTCAATGTAAAAGAACAGGCTTCGGGTTCATTTAATGCCGGAATCGGCTATGGTGATGCAACTAAGCTTAGTCTTCAAGCTGGTATTCAACAAGATAACTTTCTTGGCAGTGGTAAGCGCGTCGGTATTAGTGTTAATACAGTCTCTTACCAAAAGAGTGCGCAGTTAACTTATTTAGACCCATATTTTACGATTGATGGCATAAGTTTAGGCGCCAACATTGGTTACAGTGAATTTGATGGCGAAGATTTTGGTCTAATTCAATATAGCAGCAAGCGTTGGTCAATTGGAGCAACCCTTGGTTACCCTATAAACGAAGTAAACCGAATTAGTTTTGGTGTTACATATTCAAGCGTAGAGCTAGGCGCGAATAATACCCCATATGTTCAAACAACGCGTTTCTATGAGCAGTTCGCTGATCCTGGTGACCCTGATGCGCCAATCAATTATGACAGTTTACTTGGTTCTGTATCGTGGTCGCGAAACACTCTTAACCGCGGTTTGTTTCCAAGTGCTGGCTCGTCACAACGTGCATCTTTGAGCATCACAACGCCAAACTCTGAAGTAAATTACTTTAAATTCACCTCAGATGCCAAGTGGTATTTCCCACTGACTAGGGACCAACGATGGACGGTGCTCGCGCGCTTGCGTTTAGGTTACGGTAATGGCTATGGTAGTGAAAATGGCACAGAGCAAATATTACCGTTTAACGAGAACTTTACAGCCGGTGGTGCAGACACTTTACGTGGCTTTGAAAACAACACAGTAGGTCCTCGTGGATTACAGCGCGTTAGCAGCACGGTTATAACAAGCCCTACAGGTGTGCCAATTTTAGGCAATCCTGAGAATGACACAATTGCACTTTCTTCGCGAAGCTTGGGCGGGAATGCCATGGCCCTTGGTGGCTTTGAGTTAATTGTCCCTACGCCTTTTGTTGGTGAAGAGTTTGATAACTCGGTTAGGACTAGCCTGTTTTATGATGTAGGTAACGTTTGGGACACAGAGTTCCAGTACGACCTTTATAAAGACTTAACACTAAGCCAAGGAAGTGATCTACTAGGTGATTATAGTGATTGGAAACAATACCGCAGCTCAGCCGGATTGTCGGTACAGTGGATATCGCCCATGGGCCCCATGGTATTTAGTTTCTCAAGAGCTTTGAAAGAACGTGAAGGTGACGATGCTAAATTCTTCACATTCAACATTGGATCAACCTTCTAAGCAAGGTATAATCCACGATATAATACATAAATGAACAAAACATAAGCGTATAGGAGTTTTACATTGAAAAGTTTTATTAAAGGTTTGTCGTTAGCAGCGTTATTCACTCTAGCAACAATATCTAGTGCAGCTAACGCAGAGCAGAAGTTTGCGGTTGTTGATGTAGCCCAAGTTTTACAGGCATTGCCGCAGGTAGCGCTTATTGAACAAAACATTAACAGTGAGTTTGCAGAGCAAATCCAAGAAGTCCAACGCTTGAGTGCAGACGGCAATTTTTTGATTGAAAAATTACAGCGTGAAAAAGCAACAATGAGCGCAGATCAAATCAAAAAACTTGAAAATGAAGTCAATGGTATTGGTCAGCAGTTACAAGAGAAGCGCCAGCCTCTACAACAGAATATGCAGCGTCGTACTGAAGAAGAGCGCAGAAAATTGTTCGCACTCATTCAACAAGCAATCAATGCCATCGCTGCTAAAGAAAAATACGATATGGTATTAAATGCTAGTGCAGTGCCTTTCAGCGACCCTAAATTTGATATCTCACAGCAGGTATTAGACCAAGTTGGTAAAGCAAACTAAAAGGCATGTTGCTCGTTAAATGAGCAAAATGACAATAAAGTAAAACAAATCAGGCCAACTTATGTTGGTCTGATTTGTTTTTGGCTCACAAAGGCTTATCTTATACAACAAAGAGTTGTAGTAATAAGCTTTAAGAATATACTTAATACTATGTACAATAGAATTAAGAGCCAAATAGGCAATGATATGCCGAATAATAATTAGGAGACTTCCTTGGCAAACGCGCTAAATACAATCGAAATTAAAGAAATTATGACTTTGCTGCCGCACCGCTATCCGTTCTTATTAATAGATCGCGTTAGTGATTACGAGCTTGGTAAATCAATTAAAGCCTACAAAAATATCAGCATTAACGAACAGTGTTTTTTAGGGCATTTCCCTGGCGAACCTATCTTCCCAGGTGTTTTAATTCTCGAAGCGATGGCCCAAGCTGCCGGTATTCTGGGATTCAAAACCATGGGCAACAGTGACAAACTCTATTTATATGCTGGCATAGACAAAGCCCGATTTAAAGCACCTGTTGTGCCTGGTGATAAACTCGATATTGACGTGAATTTAATTAAAGAGCGTCGTGGTATTTGGAAGTTTGAAGGCATTGCCTCGGTTGACGGTCAAAGCGTTTGTGTAGCAGAGTTTATGTGTGCAATGAGGGATTTTAAATGAGGATACATCCTTCTTCAGTTGTTTCTGAAAATGCAAAGATTGCGGACAATGTTGAAATTGGCCCCTTTTGCTATATTGGTGACAATGTAGAAATAGATGAGGGCTGTGTTTTAAAAAGTCACGTGGTAGTGAAAGGGCATTCAAAAATTGGTAAAAATAACCAGTTTTTCCAATTTACTTCCATTGGTGAAGATTGCCAAGACAAAAAGTACGCTGGTGAAGAAACATATCTTGAAGTTGGAGATGACAATATCTTTCGAGAGTTTTGCTCTATTCACAGAGGAACCGTGCAAGATAAACTCCTAACCAAAATTGGCAACCGTAACTTGTTCATGGCAAATACGCATTTGGCACATGATTGCATGGTCGGAAGTGATAACGTATTGGCAAATGGGGCAACCGTTGCAGGGCACGTCCACATTGGTGATTTTGTTATTTTAGGTGGTACCACAGCGGTACATCAATTTTGCCATATTGGTTCACATGCTTTTACTGGTGGTGGTGCTATCATCTTAAAAGACATCCCGCCTTATGTTATGGTCAGTGGCTTAAAGCACATCCCGCAAGGAATAAACAGCGAAGGTTTAAAACGCAGAGGCTTTTCTCCTGAAGCAATCAGTCTGGTTAAAAAGGCCTATAAAATTCTTTATCGCCAAGGCAATACCTATGACGAAGCGCTTTACCTTATTCGTGGCCTTGGTGAATCTGAGCCAGCTTTAAAAACACTGATAGACTTCTTGAGTAAGCCTAACAGAGGCATTATTCGTTAAGTGATTAACTCGCTTAGCGATTGATGATATTTTCTTTGTAAGGTAGTTGCATCTTAGCACGCACACTACCTTCAATCTTGAGTTAATGCCAATCACAATGACCACGACAAAACCATTAAAAATAGGGCTTATTGTTGGCGAAACCTCCGGCGCAATTCTCGCCTTGGGAATGTTAAAGCAAATCCTCGCCCAACATCCTGATTGTGAGATAGAAGGTATTGGGTCAAGCGCCCTAAAAGAGCTCGGCATGCGCTGCTTGTTTGATATGAACGAGTTGTCGGTTATGGGCTTGGTAGAGGTTGTTAAACACCTACCGCGTTTGTTACATATTCGCAAAACGATAGTAGCCCATTTTGTAGCAAATCCTCCCGACGTCTTTATTGGTGTTGATGCACCCGATTTCAACTTACGGGTCGAAAGTGCACTTAAGAAAGCAGGCATTCCCACCGTGCACTATGTTAGTCCTACTATTTGGGCGTGGCGAGAGAAACGTATTCACAAAATAGCAGCAGCGACCAATTTAGTTTTAGGTGTATTTCCTTTCGAAAAAGCGATTTATGAGAAGTATCAAGTAGCATTTCAGTTTGTAGGCCACACTATGGCTGACGATGTCCCGCTAGTGGTAGACCAACAGGCGGCACAAAAAACGCTACACTTAAGTGAACGCTTTTGTAATGGCCCAATTCTGGCGCTATTACCTGGCTCCAGAGCACGAGAAATAGCATCACTGCTCGGTATTTTCTTAGCTAGCTTTGAAAAATTAAAGATAAAAGAGCCCGATTTACGGGCGATTATTCCAGCGGTAAATAGCGAACGCCGCGCCCAAATTGAGCAAATACTCAGTGAAAAAGACTATCAACAAGATATTATTGTCACTGACGCCGCCGCCAGAGACGTTATGATTGCCGCCGACGCAGTTTTATTAGCCTCGGGTACCGCGGCACTTGAGGCCATGTTATGCAAGCGTCCTATGGTGGTTGCCTATATTATGTCGGGATTGACCCACATGATGATGAAACGCATGTACAAGCCTGATTACTTTGCTTTGCCGAATATTTTGGCAAATGAGCGACTCGTCCCTGAATTTTTGCAAGAAGACGTTAACCCTACGAACTTAGCGAATGAGCTTTATCGTGTGTGGCGTCAGGACTCAAGCGTAAACGCGCAAATACTAGAACGATTTACTCAAATTCATAAAAGTCTTAAATGTGATGCAGACAAGCAGTCAGCAAATGCGGTCTTACAATTAATTCGTCGAGGCGACCAACATGAGTCAGTCTGATATGACAACAGGTGCGCCGTCTTACTCATTGATTGCCGGCGTGGATGAAGTAGGACGAGGACCTCTAGTTGGAGACGTGGTAACCGCAGCGGTTATCCTTGACCCTAAAAATCCCATCGAAGGGCTTTCCGATTCAAAGAAGTTGAGTGAAAAAAAACGCGAGTTTCTCTTTGATATTATCCAACAAAAAGCATTGAGTTGGTCAATTGGTCGAGCAAGCCCAAAAGAGATTGATGACATCAATATTTTGCAGGCAACGATGCTGGCGATGACAAGAGCGGTTGAGGGCTTGCACATTCAACCAGAATTTGTGCGCGTGGATGGCAATCGTTGTCCTAATTGGCTGTACAAAAGTGAAGCGATTGTAAAAGGTGACTTGTCTCATGCTGAAATTTCGGCGGCTTCGATTTTAGCAAAAGTGACCCGCGACAGAGAAATGCAATTATTAGATAAATCCTTTCCCCAGTATGGCTTTGCAGGCCATAAGGGCTATCCTACTAAGCACCATATGCAGGCGCTTGAAGAATATGGTCCTATTAAAGAACATAGATTTAGCTTTAAACCGGTTCAGCTTGCGGCTGCAAAAGGTAGAATATTCAAAGCAATGCTATAGTTGGTTAACGCAAACGGAGCAAACACCCACGTGACATCAAATTTTGTACATTTACGTCTGCACAGCGACTTTTCAATGCAAGACGGCCTAAATAAGGTAAACCCTATTCTAGATGCTAGCGCAGAAGCTGGGAGTCATAGTGTTGCCTTAACCGATTTGATGAACATGTGTGGCTTGGTGAAGTTTTATTCATCTGCGATGAAAAAAGGTATTAAGCCTATTGTTGGCTGTGATATATGGCTACTGAATGAATCCTTAAGTACAAACAAATCAGCCTCTAGAGCCGATAGCAAAGACAGCCAAATCGTCCAAATTGGTTTACTTGCTATGAATGAAACTGGGTATCGAAATATCACAAATTGTATTTCTGATGCTTATTTGCAGGGGCATATTCAACATAAAGTGGTTGTCACTCAAGAGATCCTTGCTAAATACAGTGAGGGCGTGATTGTTCTTTCTGGAGCAATGGATGGTGACTTAGGTATCGCGATTGCGTCTGGTAAAACCCCAATTATTGAAAATGTTCTCGAGTTTTATAAAACCCACTTTCCAGACCGCTTCTATATTGAACTACAACGCACTGGTCATATAGGCCAAAATGCTTATATTGAAGAAGCGGTGGCACTCGCGGCGAAACATTCCCTACCGGTAGTGGCCACCAATAATGTGCGTTTTTTAAAGGCTGAAAACTTTGAAGCACACGAAGTAAGAGTATGCATCAGCGAAGGATTCACCCTAGATGATAATCGACGAGTAAAACGTTATACCGATCAGCAATACTTACGCACCCCAGAAGAAATGACGGCACTTTTCTCAGATATCCCAGAGGCGATTGAAAACAGTGTAGAAATTGCAAAACGTTGTAACGTTGAGCTTACCTTAGGTAAGTACTTTTTGCCCAATTTCCCAACCGGTGAAATGACCGTAGAAGAATTCCTTGTTAAAGAGTCAGAAAAAGGCTTAGAGCGTCGCTTGGCGTTCTTATTCCCAGATGAAACTGAGCGCAATGAAAAACGCCCAGAGTATGATGAACGCTTAGCAATAGAACTCAAAGTAATTAACCAAATGGGCTTTCCGGGTTATTTCTTAATCGTTATGGAATTTATTCAGTGGAGTAAAGATAATAATATTCCCGTGGGACCGGGTCGTGGTTCAGGTGCCGGCTCTTTGGTTGCATATGCCCTTGATATTACCGACCTTGATCCCCTTGAGTTTGATTTGCTATTTGAGCGATTCTTAAACCCTGAACGGGTATCGATGCCCGACTTTGATATCGATTTTTGCATGGACAGACGCGATGAGGTTATTGATCACGTTGCAGATATATACGGCCGAGATGCGGTATCGCAAATTATCACCTTTGGTACCATGGCTGCTAAAGCGGTAATTCGCGATGTAGGAAGAGTCATGAGTCACCCTTATGGCTTTGTCGATCGCATTTCAAAGATGATCCCGGGCGATCCAGGCATGACCCTCGAAAAAGCCTTCGAAGTCGAGCCAAGACTACCTGAAATCTATGAGCAAGATGAGGAAGTGAAAGACCTTATTGATATGGCTCGTATACTAGAAGGGGTTACCCGCAACGCCGGTAAACATGCCGGTGGTGTGGTTATATCTCCCACAACAATTACTGATTTCTCCCCCCTTTATTGTGATGACACAGGCGGCAATCCAGTCACTCAATTTGATAAGAATGATGTTGAAACGGCAGGTTTGGTTAAGTTTGATTTCTTAGGACTGCGTACACTAACCATCATTCAAAACGCAATTGATATGGTAAAAGCGGTCAAGGGCATTGATATTGATATCACGACTATTCCGCTGGAAGACAGAAAATCCTTTGCCTTACTAAAACGCGCTGAAACAACCGCTGTCTTTCAACTTGAATCTCGCGGCATGAAAGACCTGATCAAGCGTCTTGAGCCAGACGTTTTTGAAGAAATCATCGCACTTGTGGCCTTGTTTCGCCCCGGTCCATTGCAGTCTGGGATGGTAGACAACTTCATTGACCGTAAACACGGGCGTGAAGCCGTATCCTACCCTGATGCAACCTATCAGCATGAGTGTTTAGAAGGGATACTAGAGCCCACTTACGGTATTATTTTGTACCAAGAGCAGGTCATGCAAATAGCGCAAGTCATGTCTGGCTACTCGCTAGGTGGCGCTGATTTATTGCGTCGTGCAATGGGTAAGAAGAAATTAGAAGAAATGGAGAAACAACGCTCTTTCTTCAAACAAGGTGCAATAGATAATAATATTGACCCTGACCTTGCTATGAAAATCTTCGATTTGGTTGAGAAATTTGCAGGCTATGGTTTTAACAAATCACACTCTGCAGCATACGCTCTTGTGTCATACCAGACCTTATGGCTTAAAGCTCATTATCCGTCAGAATTCATGGCGGCGGTACTATCTGCGGATATGGATAATACCGAGAAAGTGGTTACCTTAATCGACGAATGTAGCAATATGGGGATTGAGGTATTACCACCAGATTTAAACAGTGGCAAACATAAGTTCACGGTTAATCAAGACGGCGCGATTGTCTATGGTATAGGCGCTATTAAAGGCGTTGGTGAAGGCCCTGTTGAAGCAATTATTCAAGCCCGTGAAAGCCAAGGTGAATTTGATGACTTGTTTGATTTTTGTGCCAAGGTCGACCTTAAAAAGATTAACAAACGGGTACTTGAAAAACTCATCATGGCAGGTGCCCTTGATAAACTTGGGCCGCACCGTGCGGCGCTTACCGCGAGTTTAAAAGATGCGATGAGTGCTGCATCGCAAAATGCTAAAGCCGCATTGGCGGGGCAAACTGACATGTTCGGCATGGAAGATTTTACTCAAGAGCAAAGCCAGAACAGTTTTCAACAAGTACCACCGTGGCCCGAACGTGTTTGGTTAGATGGCGAAAAGGAAACCTTAGGTCTATACTTGACCGGACATCCCATGAGCCAGTATATTGATGAGTGCAAACACTATACTGATTGCGTAGTGAAAGACTTGGTGCCACAACAGCGCGACGTTTACACGACAACAGCGGGCTTAATTTATGCAACCCGCGTGTTAACAAACAAGCAAGGGCGTCGCTGGGCTTTGGTAACATTGGACGACAAGTCAGCTCGTATGGAGATGCGCGTGAGTCCAGAGGTATTTGAACGCTATGAAGATATATTGACGGTCGATAATCTTATTTGGATTAAAGGACAGGTCAGCTTTGATAGATACAACGATAGCACTACAATGAGCATTACAGAAGTAATGACATTGATAGAAGCGCGCAACCGATTTGCGAAGCGTTTGACTATTAATTTACTGGCAGAGCAATGCACAGTCTCGTCAGTCTCTAAATTACAAGATATACTGCATAAATATAAGGGTGGCACTTGCCCTTTACATCTGCAGGTTGAACATCCAGATGTCGCGCTTGAATTGCAAACAGGTGTAAATTGGTCTTTAAAGCTTGAAGACGAATTGGTAGTTGAACTAAACCACATGTTAGGTGATGCTAATGTAAACTTGGCGTTTAGTTGAACCAAACGTAAATCGTGTTTGTCGTAAAAAGACAAGACGCTAAAAAAGCGATTAACCCTAATGAGTCTAGTGTGTAAAATACTAGCAAAATAATAAAATGGATTATAAAACATGGGCTTACATTTTCTTGATTTCGAGCAACCTATTGCCGAGCTGGAAGCCAAAATAGAAGAATTACGCATTGTTAATCAAGGCGGCGATTTCGACGTGGGTATAGAAGAAGAAATTGCGAAATTACGCGAAAAAAACGGTGAACGCACGCGTAAAATTTTTGATAACTTAGGGGCTTGGCAAATATCACAAGTTGCCCGCCATCCTATGCGCCCTTATACGCAAGACTATATCGACAACATGCTTACCGATTTTGATGAATTAGCGGGCGATCGTAATTATGCTGACGACAAAGCCATTATTGGTGGCTTAGCTAAGTTAGATGGCATTCCTGTTATGGTTATTGGCCATCAAAAAGGACGAGATACGCAAGAGAAAATTAAACGTAATTTTGGCATGCCTAAACCTGAAGGCTATCGTAAAGCACTGCGTTTAATGCGCATGGCTGAACGATTTAATTTGCCTATTTTGACCTTTATCGATACACCGGGTGCGTACCCAGGCGTTGGTGCTGAAGAACGTGGGCAAAGTGAAGCTATCGCGACTAACCTAAAAGTCATGGCAGAATTGACTGTTCCAATTATATGTACCGTTATTGGTGAAGGTGGCTCAGGTGGTGCACTTGCAATTGGGGTAGGGGACAGAGTCAATATGTTGCAGTATTCAACTTACTCTGTAATTTCGCCAGAAGGTTGTGCATCAATTTTGTGGAAAAGTGCAGAAAAAGCACCTATTGCCGCCGAGGCAATGGGCGTCACCGCACCACAAATAAAAGAGTTGGGTCTTATTAATACGATCGTAGACGAACCCTTAGGTGGCGCGCATCGCGATTACAAAAGCATGGCGGCTAATTTAAAGGCAACGATCAAACAGCAGTTAGCACAGTTGCAAAGTTTAAATGAAGCAACACTTATGCAAGAGCGATACGACAGACTTATGTCTTTTGGTTATTGCTGAACTTGAGCTTGAGTGTTATTGATGAATTAAAAAGTGCCTTGGCAGAATACTGCCGAGGCCTTTTGCTTAATTGATACAAGCAAAAATACAGACGGTTTGAGTCCACAGCCAACACATAAGATAAAAGAACTCTGTGTGGCCTATAGCGGCGGATTAGATTCAAGTGTATTACTTGATGCAGCCGATAAGTTATGTAAGGCAGAAAACATTCCCTTAAGTGCCTGTCATATTAATCACGGACTTAGTGCAAACGCAGAATACTGGTTAAATCATTGCCAGCAAGAATGTGAAGCCCGAAATATTCCTTTTCATGCTTATTCGCTTAACTTAAAGAAACAAGCTCAACAAAGTCTTGAGGCGCAAGCGCGAGATGCGCGGTATCTAGCCTTAGATGATTATGCAAGCAAAACTAAGCTCGTATTGTTAGCCCAGCATCAAAATGATCAAGCCGAAACTTTTTTACTACAATTAAAGCGAGGCGCTGGTATTGAAGGCCTATCAGCTATGCCTAAGTTTCACATTAATGCGTCAGGAAATGCTTATTTACGTCCCTTCTTATCACTTAGTCGGCAAGATTTAGAGAATTATGCCGAGCAAAATGGGCTTAGCTGGATAGAAGACGAATCTAATCAAGATAATCATTACGATCGTAACTTTTTGCGTAATCAGATTATACCTTTGCTAAAAGCACGTTGGCCTGCGATTGATAAGACGATTTCTAGAAGCGCTGATAATTGCGCGCAAGCGCAACAAACCAACACCGAATATATGCGCTTATTGGCAGCTACACTGCTTTGTGAAGAGCATAAAGTTTCAACTGTTTTGCTACGCACCCATTCCTTAGCAACACAAAGATTTTTTGTTCGTTATTGGCTTGATACTTATTTTTCGCGCAAACCCTCTAGCGCTCAATTAAACGACATTATTGGCTTAGCAAATTCATCTACAAACTCAGGTTACGTTGAGCTTTCAGGTCTTGCAATAGAGCGCTTTAAAGACAAATTGCATGGGCTAACTTTTAGTTACGCTGACTTAGTCGACGAGCAGTTACAAACGATCGCTATTGATTGGAACAAAGCTTCTCATATAAATTTACATGCAGGCCTCGCTTTACAGCGCCTAGATGTAGCTGCTGATATTGAAAGAGACAAGATGCTCTCAGAGATCTTTTCATTGCCAGAAACTGGCGTAGAGTGCAGATTTGCGGCCAGTAATATGAGCTTTAAAAGCAACCCTAAGCGCCCAACGAAAAAACTAAAAGCATGGTACCAAGAGTGGCACGTATCGCCCTTGGCGCGTTTAAGAACCCCAGTGTTTGTCAAAAATGGCCATGTATTGGCGGTTGCTGTATTGCCAAGCATCAAGACTTGTCAAAATGCAGACAAGCTAAATACAAATCATAAAGAAAGGTCAGTAAAAGTAGCATTAGTAAAAAGAAATTAGTAAATAGGCAACAATGCATCACTATTGTATTGCGCTTCAACACAAGAGGTAAGCTATGTTAGTTCAATTAACAGCACTACAAGCACGCGTAATTGGTGTGCTTATGGAAAAAGAAATTACCACACCGGATCAATATCCATTATCGCTAAATGCCTTAACCTTGGGCTGTAATCAAAAAAGTAGCCGTGAACCAATCATGCAATTGACAGAAACAGAAGTGCAAAACGTACTTGATGAGTTGCGCGCAAAAAATCTATTGTTTGAACATCAAAGCAGTGGCAGTCGGGTTACCAAGTACAAACATCGTTTCTGTAACACTGAATTTAACAGCTTACAGTTTACTGATAAGCAATTAGCCATTATTTGTGTCTTGTTACTTCGAGGCCCGCAAACACCGGGGGAGTTGCGCAGCAGAACGAATCGTTTGGCTGAGTTTGATAATGTGAATGAAGTCGAAGCTACTTTGGTTCAACTTAGCGATTTTCATGGTGACAAACTGCTTGTAAAATTAAACCGAGAGGCGGGTAAGAGAGAATCTCGATATGCGCATTTATTTTGTGGTGAGCTTGATTTAAGTCAGACCAATGACGTATCCATCCACAGTGAGAATAGTGACAGTAATGCCAATATGGGCAATGAAAGCCAAGCAAATGCAGGTGCGTTAGCACAAGCATTGCAAAGAATAGATGACTTAGAAGTAAATATCGAGAAACTCAACAAACAGCTAGCTGATATGCAAGAAACCTTGGATATTTTGTCAAGCTAGGCAGCCATAAACCTATTTTTGCCCGCTTGTTTTGCTTTGTATAGCGCGCTGTCAGCGCGCTCAAATAAACTCTTTGCATCGTCTGTATAAACGAAAGAAGTTGCGCCAACACTACTCGATACGCCATGTTGTGCAAAAGCTGGGTGCGCAGCAATAGCTTTATTTATTCTATCAGCCACACGCTTATTTGCTTTTGCATCGCTGTCTATGAGTAAACAACAAAATTCATCGCCACCAAATCTAAAAGCGTGATCCGAGTCACGAAGGCAATTATTTAAGATTTCGCCAAAACTGACAAGCACTTCGTCACCCTCTTGGTGTCCAAAGCGGTCATTGACCATTTTAAAATTGTCTAAATCGAACACTAGTAAGCCAAAGCTTTCCTGATTTCGCTTGCTGATGCTTATTAACTTGCTAATGGCTTCGTCATAGCTTGTGCGGTTGCCAAGGCCGGTCAGCATATCTTTAGTTGCCAGTTGGCTTATACGATAGTACTCCAAAGCATGGCGTAAGCTCATTGCAAAAATGCTGTGCATTTCTGAGAGTAGTTTGCGCTGAACGGGCGATAATACTTTCGAAAATGAATACGCTAACTGTGCATGCTGAGGAGTACCAAAAGGGTGACCATAGTAAATGGATATTTTCATGATGCGAGCATTCGCTTTGTATTTACCAGTACGTAATATCTGATCTGCAAATGCTAACTTTAGGGCGTTGCAAGGGAGTTTTTCCGCTAAAATAGCAAAATAATCGTGGCTTAGCTGCTCTAAATCTATGGACGACAACATCGTACGCATGATGTATGCAGACTCTGCCATAGTTAATACGGCGCTGTCGTCTAAATTTATGTCGGCTAAGGCCTTTGTACTTGCATCTTGAGATATGCTACTGATATCCATATTTAACTCCAATTTTTCGTCAAAAACTTGGCATATATTTACTACGGCTTGCATAATCGATAGTATTTAGTCCTGTGACTTCTTAGGTCTAAAATACTTAAGAATACTGATTACGTCCCGTAATGCCTAACGTTGGTGAAATTCACCTTGGCGTGTTTCAAAAGAGATTGCTTTTAAAACGTCTAGTATTACGATTAGCTGATAGCAATTTATGTGCCATCGTGTATATTTGTTGGGGTGATAGCAAAACTCATGACTTTACTGTAAGGCGTTTACTTTGGACCATACTTTTATCAGCATCATTTCGTTAATGGCTATAGCCGTACTATTGGTGTGGTTTTTCAAACGAATGTCATTACCACCTATTTTGGCATATTTGGTCGCTGGCGTTTTAACTGGCCCAGAGTTACTTGAATTATTTACAAATCCCGATGATATGCACCTTGCCGCAGAGGTAGGCATTGTTTTTCTTTTGTTTAGTTTGGGTTTAGAGTTTAGTTTGGCCCGTATGGTGGCAATGAGGCGGCTAGTATTTGGCGTTGGTACGGCACAAATGTGCCTTACCACTGGGCTTATTGCCCTCATTGGTTTACTTTTAGGGCAATCTATTACCGCTGCTGTAATAGTGGGGGCAAGTATTGCTTTGTCGTCAACCGCGATCGTCATTAAGACCATTGATGAACAGGGAAAGTTAAATACACAACGCTCGCAACTCGCGGTCAGTATCTTGTTGTTTCAAGATCTTGCAGTGGTGCCACTACTCATTATTATTCCTTTACTTAATGCGACATCAGACACCAGTATAGGCAGTGCGATTTTAATCGCATTGGTCAAAGGAGTCGTTGTTGTCGTGGCGCTGCTATCAATAGGGAAGTGGTTACTTCCTCGTATTTTTAATGAAATTGCCAAAACGAAGACAGACGAACTTTTTGTATTGAGCACAATACTGATTGCTTTGTTAGCCGCTGGTGCCACCTATGCGTTTGGCCTATCGATGGCCTTAGGCGCATTTTTAGCAGGTATGATGTTGAGCGAATCCCAATATAGGCATCAACTTGAATCTGATATTCGACCATTTCGTGACATACTAATGGGCATTTTCTTCGTTAGTGTTGGCATGAAGCTCGAATTAAACGTTCTAATGAGCCAATTGCACATTATCCTACTGGGTATCATTGTGTTAGTTGTTATAAAGGCCGCCGTTGTTAGGTTGTCAGCTTGGCTAACACAAGAAAAAGCACAAGATGGTTGGGCGGCAGGTTTTAAGTTGGCGCAAATGGGGGAGTTTAGTTTTGTTATTATTGCACTAGCACTTGAGAACCAACTGATTTCAAAAGAACTCTCTAGTATTTTGATGTGTATGGGCTTATTTAGTATGGCAATTACGCCATGGTTAATAGATAAAAGTGATTATTTCTCTCGCACTATTACGGGCAACAAGCATGGCAACTTAGCACTTAGCGCAAACACCCCTAAATCTGAAGCGCTGAACAATCATGTTATCATTTTAGGCTTTGGGCGAGTGGGTCAGTCAATTGCACGCATGCTTAAACTTGAAGCCTTATCTTTTCAAGCGATAGATATAGATCCTATCCGGGTTCAAGAAAGTCGCACCGCCGGTGAACAAGTACTGTTTGGTGATGGCTCACAAAAAGATATTCTCAATACCGCGAATATAGAACAAGCTACATCGGTCATTATCACCTTCGATGAGCATGCGAAAGCCTTAAGAGTAATTAACACTGTCAAAGCAATCAACCCTAAACTAGCTATTTTGGTAAGAACGCGCAAAGACCGCAATTCACAAGAGTTATTTGATGCCGGTGCATCGCATGTGGTACCTGAAATGCAAGAGGGTAGCCTTATGTTGATTTCTCAGGTGCTACACTATTCTGGCATCCCTATGTCGCGCATACTCAAGCGTATTCGCAATGAACGAAAACAGGGCTACGAGCATATGCATGGATTTTTCCCTGGCGAGACGACTGAAATCAATTATGAAACCTCCGACAAACTAGAATTTATGCATGCGGTGGTTATGACTGACAATGCTTTTGCCGTGGGTAAAACCATCGACCAGTTAGGCATTTCTCAAAAGAGAGTGAAACTAATTTCAATACGCAGGAATGCAAAAGAACATGAAAACCCGTCTGGTAGCTACTTAATAGAGTCGCATGATGTTGTGGTAATATCAGGCAAACCCAGAAGGGTTGAACGTATTGAAAATTATCTATTGAATGGCGCTTAATCAATTTAATAGCGCGTTTTGGGTTTTTATAAGGCGTCAAACTCACGCTTAAGTTGGTATTTTTCGTCAGTGACGATTTTCTCAAGCACCGCTAAACGTTCAGCCATTATGTGGAGTTCTTTTTGCATTTGCTCATGTTCTTCGCGAAGTTGATTTTCAAGCGCTTTGTTTTGCTTTCCCGGCGAGCGGTTTTTACTCAAACTAACAATGCCGTAACAAATGATGCCAACAATTGCGATAGCCGTAATATCCATTTTTTTCTCCTACAAAATCTAATAAAATACATGATGAAGAAAGACCTAGTTTTTTTATACTTGTGCATTACTAGGTTTTCTCAATGTCCGTTGCTAATAGTTTAGCAAGATTATTGCCATATATATAAGTCATTGAAAATATAGGTGTATTTATAAACCCACCTGATATATTTCATGTTAACATGATAGATACGACCATTATTTGGTTAAATTAGTGAGTAACTTAGTCAATAAAACCAATTGCAAAAGGTCTTTAAAACCATAGTCACATGATAAAGCCATTCGAAACCGACATATCCGAGCATGAATATTTTATGCAAAAAGCACTCGAGCAAGCCATGTTAGCAGAAAAGATTGGCGAGGTCCCCGTAGGCGCTGTTGTAGTGCTCGATAATAAAATTATAGGTGAAGGGTATAATCGCTGTATCACTGACAACGATCCTTCTTTGCACGCCGAAATGATTGCCATTAGGTCTGCGGCGAAAGCCCTAGGTAATTACCGATTAAATGGTGCGACTATTTACGTCACGCTTGAGCCCTGCAGTATGTGCGCAGGCCTGCTCGTGCATAGCCGAATTAAACAGCTTGTCTTTGGAGCCCATGATGCTAAGACAGGTGCAGCGGGCTCGGTCATGAATATTGTTCAACACGACACCTTGAATCATAAAATGGCGTTAGTATCTGGGGTACTGGGGGATGTGTGTAGCCAGCAATTGTCCTCTTTTTTTAAACAACGAAGGGCACAAATTAAAGCCGAAAAGCTTGCGTCGCGCCAGTAGCTTGAGTCACACCGATAACATGCGCGGTAGCACTAGCTTGCGTCGCATAAGTAAGCGCGCAAGATAATGGCTTAAGATTTAATTTGTGTAATTACTACGAGGAACTACGTCACTGTCGCTTGCCCTGCTGGCTGCTTTAAAGAGCCCGGGCCATGGATTTAGCAGGCTTCTTGAAACTCTTGATTAAGCTCATTGCCGTCAAATTGTTTACGTCTTATCAACACTCTATGATGTAACTTCTTTAGTAATACTCTGCGTTGGTTATTATTTTTTAATCGTCTATTTTTATTCATACTATTATTTCTTCTCATTTGTTTACTCCAAAAAGCGAATCTTATGTCGTACGCTTTCTAATGCTTTGTTTTATTTATCTATTTGTCTGTAGAGTTCCCTTATTTATAGGATTATGTTCTACCTGTATATAAGTACGAGATACCGTTTTGGTTCTCTTTACATGCGAATGTTTGTTCACTCGCTTGCTTACTTCTTTGTACTAATCAATATACTAAGCAAGTTATGCACCAACTTCGTGACACTTTTATGTAGGTTTTTTGACAGTTTTCAACACAAAGGTTCAATAATCAATCGCTACTTACCTGTAAGTATAAATTTACATTAATAAAAATGCTATTAAAACAATGGTTTACATAAGCAGTTCGCTTGCTTATTTATTCGGTTGAAGGTGCTGGCGTGGCGCTATCTTGGTCGCTTTCTACTTCTAAGATCGGGGCTTGTGTATCGCTAGGGTCGTCAAACGTGCTGTCAGGTTCTACACTATTGTCTGTAGGTATATTCTGATTTTGCTCTAAGTATAAGAGACTATCATAATAGCGGCGAATATTCTCCACATAATTTACCGCCTCATTGCCGCGCGCATAGCCATAGCGAGTATATTTATAAAATTTCTTTTGGCGTAGCAAGGGTAGATGCTTTTTTACATCTATCCAAAGATCAGGGTTATACCCTTGACCTTGCGTAATACGGCGTGCATCTTCTAAATGTCCTAAGCCAATGTTATAGGCTGCCAGTGCCATCCACTCGCGATCAGGATGTTGAATGCGGGCCGGTATTCTTTTTAGTAAACTGGCAAAGTAGCGTGCGCCGCCGCTGATACTTTGCTGTGCGTCCGTTCGCGTTTCAATACCCATATCAGAAGCGGTGGCCCGTGTTAGCATCATCATGCCTTTAACCCCTGTTGGCGACACCGCATTTGGGTTCCAATGACTTTCTTGGTAGGCCATTGCGGCGAGCAAGCGCCAATCAAGATCATTCGCGTGAGCTTCAAACATTTCTTTGTATTTAGGGAGTTTGACTGCTACAGCGCGCATAAAAGCACGTGTATCAACAAAATCAAAACTGCGAATATGTCCAAAGTACTTGTCTTCTAGGGCGGCGAGCTTTCCATTGGATTGTAAGTCGCCGAAATACTCCAAAAGAGCAGCACGCACCGAATCGTCGGTATCTCTGTTTAGCATCCAGCCTAATTTTAAAGTGTCTGTAATAGAAAAACCGATGCCTAAGTTAGGGTATCGGCGTCTGGCAACAGCCAAAATATTAGAGTCTGATATAGTATAGTCAAGCTCGCCGTTGGCCACCATCTCGAGTAATTCTTCAATATCTTTATCGCTGGTTTCTTGCCAATTGAAGCCTGCCATCTCGCTTGCTTTTTCTTGCATTGGTTCACGGTAAAGATCATTCGCGATGATAGTTAAATCACCTTCAATATCTGTCAAATCTCTGGGTCTGTCTTGGCCTTTTTGATAAACCAATTCGAAGTTTAAGCTTTGATAGGCAGGACCAAATTTGTAGGCTTGCTGGCGAGCATCGGTCATTGTGATATTGGCGGCTAATAAATCAACGCGCTTGCTGTCTAGTTGCTCAATCAATTCGGCGTATGAATAATATGGATAGACTTCAAGTTTCACATCAAGAAATTCGGCAAAACCTTTTACCAGCTCATATTCAAATCCTTCTTGAGTAACGGGGCCATTGTAGTAGGTAGTTCGCCCGTAAATTGAGCCCACCTTGATTACACCATCATTGAGTATTCTTGCCAGTTCAGAGTCATTTTTGTAGGGTTGGCAACTTGTCAGCAATAAAATTGATAAAGCCAACAGACTTATTTTTAAAAACAAATTGTAAGCGCCCAATTGCTTGGCTAGGCCGTTCTTATCTGTTTTTTGCTTTAAGTTCATATACTCAGTGATAGCCTTGTTTCGTTGTCTTAGATGAAGAATCATTAATATTGTGTTGAGATAATGACTAATTCTACAATGTTTATCTACTTAAACATGAAAAAAAGTAAGGCCAAACCTAAAATCTGCGGTCCAAAAGCCTTATCAAATCACTCTGTTTCCTCTATACTCGCGCATGCTTTTATACTTAGCTATAGCACGTTTACAAAAATACGCTTAGCATTCAAGTATAAGCCATTATTACGCTCATTCTAACTAAGTGGATACTCCCTATGCTCAATCTGTTTGGCTCTTCTATGCTATCTGATTTTAACAAACAAAAGCTTTTACAAGAGCTTTCTCAAAAAGGGGTGAAAGTCAGCGATATCAGCGCATACTACGTCCACTTTGTTGATACCAATGAAGCGCTTAACAAAGAGCAAGAGCAAACGCTACAAAGCTTGCTGACTTACGGACCTAAAGCAAAAACCACTGAGCATGCAAAGCCCGAAAATTTAAGCATCGTGATTAGTCCTCGTGCTGGCACTATTTCCCCTTGGTCAAGCAAAGCTACCAATATCGCGCACAATTGCGGATTAACCGCCATAAACAGGATTGAACGTGGTGTCGAATACAAATTTTGGGGTAAAAACCTAAGCGCCCATCAAGCATTAATTGAAGACCTAATCCATGACCGTATGACCGAGATGGTTTTAGCCAACCAACAAGATGCATCTAGACTCTTTATCCAGACCGAAGCAAAGCCCTTACAGGCGGTAGATGTGTTAGGTGAAGGCAGAAAAGCACTCGAAGACGCCAATAAGCTATTAGGTTTAGCCTTGGCTGAAGATGAAATTGACTATTTACAAAGTAGTTTTGAAAAGTTGGGCCGCAATCCTCACGATGTTGAATTATATATGTTTGCCCAAGCCAATTCAGAGCATTGTCGTCATAAAATCTTCAATGCTGACTGGACGATTGACAATGTTGATCAAGAAAAATCATTATTTAAAATGATTAAGAACACCTTTGAAACCACACCAGAATTTGTATCCTCAGCGTACAAAGACAACGCAGCGGTGATGGATGGTTTCACTGCAGGACGTTTCTACGCTGATCCTATCACCCATGAATACAGCTACCATCATGAGCCAATTGATATATTGATGAAGGTAGAGACCCACAATCACCCAACCGCCATTTCACCCTTTCCAGGCGCGGCAACCGGCTCTGGCGGTGAAATCAGAGATGAAGGTGCTACCGGAAGAGGCTCAAAACCCAAAGCGGGTTTAGTTGGATTTAGCGTGTCGAATTTGAATCTTCCTAATCAAGGACAGGCGTGGGAACAGGCTTACGGCAAACCCAGTCGAATTGTTGATGCTCTTGAAATAATGACCAAAGGACCACTAGGTGCTGCTGCTTTTAACAATGAGTTTGGACGCCCAAATATCCTCGGATACTTTAGAACTTACGAACAGCAAGTAGATAGCTTTAACGGCATTGAAGTCCGAGGCTATCACAAACCCATTATGTTAGCCGGTGGCTTAGGTAACATTAAACGCAGCCATATTGAAAAAGGCGAAATCACAAAGGGTGCTAAATTAATTGCACTGGGTGGTCCGGCGATGAATATTGGTCTTGGCGGCGGCGCAGCCTCTTCAGTAGCCTCGGGCCAAAGTAACCAAGATTTAGACTTTGCGTCAGTACAGCGCGAAAACCCAGAAATGGAACGCAGATGCCAAGAAGTCATAGACCGCTGTTGGCAGTTGGGCGACAACAATCCTATTCAGTTTATCCATGATGTTGGCGCAGGTGGTCTTTCTAACGCCTTTCCAGAACTCGTTAACGATGCGGGTCGCGGCGGCGTATTTGAATTAAGAGAAGTCCCATGTGATGAGTCGGGGATGTCACCTTTAGAAATTTGGTGTAACGAATCTCAAGAACGTTACGTATTATCGGTCGCGCCTGAAAACCTAAGTTTGTTTACTGAAATATGTGAACGTGAACGCACGCCATTTAAGGTAGTAGGGCATGCCACTGTTGAGCAACACTTAACCCTAAGCGATAGAAAATTTGGTAACAAACCCATTGATATGCCCCTTGATGTGCTTTTAGGTAAACCCCCTAAAATGCATAGAGATGTTAAACGTACTACTGCCAAAGGCGATGACTTTGATGCGCAAAATATCGATATTGAAGATGCTGCTGCGCGCTTATTAGCTCTCCCTACCATTGCTGAAAAGACCTTTCTTATTACCATTGGTGACAGAAGTGTAACGGGCATGGTGGCGCGCGATCAAATGGTCGGCCCTTGGCAAGTTCCGGTAGCTGATGTGGCGGTAACAACAAGTTCTTTTGACTCTTATTATGGAGAGGCGATGGCAATGGGCGAACGTACGCCGGTTGCATTATTAAATCACGGTGCAGCAGCCCGTTTAGCCGTTGCTGAATCATTAACCAATATTGCTGCGGCAAATATTGGCGATATTAAACGCATAAAACTCTCAGCGAATTGGATGGCCCCAGCCAATCACCCAGGTGAAGATGCGGGTTTATATGAAGCCGTAAAAGCTGTCGGTGAAGAATTATGCCCTGCTTTGGGTTTAGCGATTCCTGTTGGTAAAGATTCAATGTCAATGCGCACGGCATGGACTGAAGAGAATGGTGAACACAGCGAAGATAAAGCGGTTACTTCGCCATTGTCTCTTGTCATTACGGGCTTTGGTGCGGTGCAAGATGTACGCAAAACACTAACGCCAGAATTAACTATTAATATTGACTCATCTTTATTGTTAATTGATTTAGGCAAAGGCAAGGCACGCATGGGCGGGTCCTGTTTGGCACAAGTCTACAATGCCTTGGGGCATGAAGTACCCGATGTAGATGACGCTAGCGATTTGCTTAATTTGTTCAACGCCATTCAGTCGCTCGGCGATAAATCGCTTATTCAAGCCTATCACGATGTGTCTGACGGCGGCTTGTTTACTACCTTGGTGGAAATGGCCTTTGCAGGTAATGCTGGCCTTGATATTGATCTTACCAATTTAGTCGCGGCCAGTGCCCATGCGAGCACGATGAATGTTGCCAAAACCTTATTCAGTGAAGAGATTGGTGTTGTTATTCAAGTTGCCAATGTCGATTTAGCTGCCGTGAATAAAATACTCGACAGCTTCGCATTAAAAGATTGTACGCATCAAATAGGCAAGGTAACAGCCGATGACAATATTCGTTTCACCCATCATGGTGATACGGTATTAGAAAATACTCGCACTCATTATCGCTTGGCATGGGCAAGCACAACCTTCGCGATGCAGTCATTACGAGATAATCCAGAATGTGCCAAACAAGAGCATGAAGCAAAAGCTGATAATCAAAATCCAGGCTTGCATTCACAATTGAGTTTTGATGTAAATGAAGACGTTTCAGCGCCGTATATCAAAAAAGGCAGTAAACCCAAAGTCGCTATTTTGCGCGAACAGGGAGTAAACTCTCATGTTGAAATGGCAGCGGCGTTTAATCGTGCTGGCTTTGACGCTATTGACGTCCACATGAGTGACTTACTCGCAAAACGTAAGAAGTTAAGCGACTTTAAGGGCTTAGTTGCCTGTGGTGGTTTTTCGTATGGTGATGTTTTAGGTGCGGGAGAGGGCTGGGCTAAATCGATACTTTATAATGCCTATTTACGTGACACTTTTAGTGAATATTTTGCTAATGAAGAGACTTTTAGTTTAGGCGTATGTAATGGCTGTCAAATGCTTTCGAATCTGAAATCGTTGATCCCAGGTGCGAAGCATTGGGCGCATTTTGTGCAAAATGAATCAGCGCGCTTTGAAGCTAGAGCCGCAATGGTTGAAATTCAGAAAAGCCCCTCAATCTTTTTACAAGGTATGGAAGGTTCGCGTATGCCTATCGCGGTATCGCATGGTGAAGGGCGCGCTGAGTTTGCGAAGAAGAAACAACTCGCAAAACTCGCCAAACATGATTTGGTCGCGATGCGTTTTGTTGATAACTACGGCAAAGTAACTGAGCAATACCCAGCAAACCCTAATGGTTCTGTAGAGGGTATTACAGGGCTTACCAGTAAAGATGGTCGTGCAACAATTATGATGCCGCACCCAGAGCGCGTATTTCGAGCGGTAACGAATTCGTGGGCAGATCCTAAGTGGCAAGAAGATAGCCCGTGGATGCGTATGTTTAGAAATGCACGTTTGTTTATAGATTAGCGCGCGCATGCGCGCTAAATATAAACTTGTTAGCGTCAAGCAATTATATCTAAAGCGGTGGAAGTTTAGATTTTGCTTAGCAATCGCGTCTGTTTAGTAAATGTTTCTCGATATTAAATACATGTTCGTCTTCGACTTCATGTTCTCTGAGTGCATTGGCCATTTGGTAAACATATTCTGCGTTCTCACCGCTTGGCCCTTTACTATTAAAAATATGCTCGGCCAGTTGTGCTATTGGGGTAGGGCCTAAATAGACATCGCTGCTTTCATCACCAATGTATACGAGTCCTTTAACACTTCGGCCACTGCTTAACTGAATGTCGATAGTCTCTCTTAAATAGCCATTTTTTTCGCGGTGGTCTAGGTGTTCAAACTCAGCTTCCGTTATCCTATAAGCAACGCCAAAGCAGGTTGCGTTTGGCGTAGGTGTAAGGGTTAAGACAATACCAGGATTTTCTGGCGTGCCCCTGTGATCGTGGCTTAGCATCCAAAAGCGTCGCTCCCATCCAGAAATAGTGGAGGACTGCTTATCGATGTATGGAAAATCGACTTTATAAATTAACGAGCCATAACCAAATACCCAAATTTCATCGAAGCTTGATAAGTCTTGTCGCTGTTGATTGATAGATTGTGTATCGTGCATATAATTAGTTAGTCACACAACTTCATGCCACTTATTTGCTCACCGTCTTTAACGTAATCAACAACAACACCGTTTCTAATCAATACCGCGTCGTTCCTCATACCTGTAAGGTTTCCGAGCAAGTTCTTTGAATCAACTTCTACACATACTAAATAGCCGTAATTAATGCCGGTGAGTTTATCACCAATCCATCGCTTTATCGGTGATGACATGTCGTTGATTTGAATAGTTGACGGATCGCGTAACTCAGCCATAAGATAGTCTCTGGTAATTTCTTGATAATTTTCAGGGAATTCCCCATAGTCAGCTTCTTTCTCTTGGGTAGGCCCTGGCAGTGTCGCGCATGCTGACAATAATAGACTGGCGAATGCGATTGCTGTTGTTTTCATAAAAATCTCCTTTAGGCTAATGTCCTATTAGCTTCGTTTTTGATGTATTTCGCGGTTGATCTGTTTTTGGTTAGGATGTTTTTTAAGTAAAACATAAACGCTTCCCAAACCACCATGTTGCTTCAGCGCAGTATGGTAAGCAATAACCGCGTCAATTTCAGATAACCAGTGGTTTACGTAACTTTTCATAAACCCGGGAAAGGGTTTTGAGTGCAGGCCTAGTCCATGATCAACTAACAAGGTGCGTATGCCGCGCTCATGACAATCGCAAATAGTATTAAAAAGTGTTAACCGGGCGTCTTCAAACTTCATCCTTTGTAAGGACAATCTAGAATCAATTTGATATTTACCCAAGCGAAGGTTTTTAAACACGCCTTCTTGTACACCATCTTTTTTATATGCCAAGAAATCATGAGGGTCAACAGGAGTCACGTTGTCAACACTTAAGCCGTTATCGTCTAACGCAACCTGTTTTTCGAGAGCTTCTCTTTTTAGTCGCTGACTAAGCGTCTCGCCATGGCGCGTTTCAATCGCGGCTTTGTTAACTTTAGCGATGGGCTTTACATCGTGCATTTGGGCCATAAAAGAGATGTCGTCATCATCTACTTCATTCATAACCTTCTCCTTTAAACATAAAATAGAGTAGTAAACTGTGTTTGTAACTCGTCTAATGTTGTGTATCTTATACGAAAACACAAGTGCATTGATCATAAATTTTGACAGTATGATTTGTCGCATTATGCCAGAAATGAAATCGGTAATATTGCCATACAAAATTTACTCAATTTGTCTTCAGTTTAGGTGTAATCTATTGATAATAGTTCATGAATATTTGCGTTATGGTATATATGCTTATGGATGTTGCTAATCGGTTAAATAATAATTCGACGTTTGAGTCAATGGTGCTAGGCATTTAATTGGCACAGCGGTCTCACCCCGAAATGGGTTCTTCTAACAAGAATAGTGAATTACATTAATGACAAAATATATCGTTTTACTAAGAGGAATTAATGTATCGGGCAAAAACCTCCTAGCAATGAAGGATCTGGTAGTGCTTTTAAATGCGTTGGATTGCCAGGGGGTTAAGACTTATATTCAGAGCGGAAATGTAGTTTTAAACTCAACTTTGTCATCCGTGGCCCTTGAAGAAGCTATTGCAACTGAGATTTATGCGAAGCAGGGTTATGACATAAAAGTATTAGCCTTAACTTTTTCTGCGTTTACAAAGGCCGTCAATGACTGTCCTTTTAGCGTCACAGAGGGTAAGTTTCTGCATTATTTCTTTGCAGCATCAGTGCCCAAATCTGCCAATACTGAGCTTTTAGCATCATTGTGTGCGGAGTCTGAACAATACCAACTAAAAGGATCTGTATTTTACTTGTATGCACCTAAGGGCATCGGCAGGTCAAAGTTAGCGGCGAAAGCTGAAAAGGCTTTGGGCGTGCCCACAACCGCGAGAAATCACAACACTGTTCAAAAGTTGCTATCACTAGCGAGCTAACGACGGTTTAACGCTGAGCCAAGCTTTGCATTATCACAATGATGCTATTGTCGTGATACATAGTCATTGGGCTGAACATTGCCAAGTAATGAACGGTCAATCGCTTCTACTGTAGCGGTATCACTAAAGACTTGACGCACAATTAACTTCGTTGGATAAAGTTCAAATTGTCTGTATTGCTGTCCAAAGGTATCTGTAATTTGCTTCACATTAAACAAGGTCAATTGATCACCCGCTTGTACTTGATGAGTGCGGCCCAAGTTTATTTGTAGCTGATTGTTGGCTACTGCTAGTACGCGCCCCATGGTGGGCTGGCAGATCGCAAATTCTTCTAAATCAGTAATACTTTTTTGCAGTAACTTTTGTGCGTTATGGCCATATTGACTGCGCCAAAAAGACTGCGATGAAACATCAACTGCTTTAGTAAAATCATAGTGCCATGGGGTAACGCTTTTATATTGCTGCGAATACAAAAGCTCGCCGGTCGCGCCATTTATTAATGATAAAGTAAAATCAAAGCTGCGTACGCTACTGCTACCTTTAAATGGGTTAAATGCCGACGCCTCAAAACGTTCAACAGAGATATCGTCCAAGACAAGGGTTACCACGTACTGGGTGTTCGTTTTATTTGCCAATGATTGGGCATGCTTTGAAACGTCGCTCTTTTGCCATTCAAATACGTAAGGTTCAATGTGTGACACCGTCATGGTGGGCGTCAATTTGTCCATCATATCTTTGAATTTTAGGGCACTAACTTCGCCAATTGCTTGCACTTGACCATCACTCGCTTGGGCTGTAAAACGAATAGGAAAGTAGGTCGTTGATAGTTTTTTAGTATAGTCGGCGGCACTGCAGGAGGCGTCTTGTGCAAATATGTCAGCGCGTATCGATACTGAAACAATGCCGTCTTCATAAACTTCGTCAATTAACTCAATTGTATTGACCTCTCCGGTGGCACGTATTTCCAACTGGTCATCCATAAGAAGACCGTTCGTCATTTGTTGGACGCTTCTAACAGACGCGCCAGCAAATAAGAGCGCTTGCTTAATCGCTTCTTCGGTTGCTTCTTTGCGCGCGTTATTTTTGTCGCCGTTGATCACTACTGCTTGGCCCGTTGCACTAAACCAAGCGGCGTGAGCCATTGGTGAATAATGAAGCAGGCAAACCAAGCTAACTATCATTAAGCCTAAACTTTGTTTTTGCATGTGTTTTCCACTAAATTAACTAAACGAATATCTACACGGCAAATTTATTCCGCATTTCATTTTGACTCGCTTTCTTATATGCAAAATCTATTCAAGATATGTGCCACTAAATTCTGAAGCCAAATGGTTAAAAAAACGCTGAGTTGTCGGAAAATAGGGCGCTGGCGTAAAAGCTATACTCTGCAAATCTGAGGCTAATGCCATATTTCAGATTATTTATTATATGGCACAGGCTTTGCTAACACTTCAGTAATAAGAGAATATTTAATTGGAAGCGCATATGATTGAATCAGCACAAAAGCCCAATTCCACCGTATTTAACGTAAACAAAAAACTATTAATACGCGCCAGTTTCATTGCACTGAGCCTTTGTTTAACCGCATGTGATAGCTTAATTACTAAACATGTTGAGTGGGAAACAATCGAACCGGAAAGTTATCCGGTATTAAATGCAGTAGGCTATGCGCCGATTACCGCACAAATTGGCTTAGATGTTTCATCTAAGCGTTTAATGGCAATAAAGGCATCGAAACTTGATGCTTATCGCGAACTTGCAGAGCAAGTTTATGGCCAAAAAGTTGACGGTGAGCAAGAGTTGGCTAACCTTGTGTTAACCAATAATCAATTGAAATCGTCAGTTGAGGGCGTAATAAGGGGAGCTAGAGTGGTTAAAACCTATCCTGTGGGTGATGACACTTACGCAACCGAGTTAGAGCTCGATATGCAAGTAGTGCACAACATCTATTTATCGACGGCTCAGCCCAAAAGAATCCGTAAAATTAGTTATTACTAAAGTCTAAACTAAGCCTACATGCAAACGGACCTAACTGAAGGGTTCGTTTTTTTGTCCTAAAATTGATAATCCGTAAATAGGATAGGTAAAAAAGCACAAAAAAAGCGCCTAAGCGCTTTTTTAATTAATTGGGTGTTGTTCAGCTTAGGCAGAAATGCCTTTTGATGAACTGTCGCCGTTGGTTCTTCCCGAACGGTCATAGGTCATAGATTCTTTTGCTCTTAGTTCCATCATAAAATTACGTAGATGAACTAATCTAAGTTGGCCTTGTTCAACCGACTTTGCGTTTATTTGCGTTAAGTACTTGCATTCAAACAGCACTTGTTTGCAGTCTTGCAGCAGGCTTTCGCAGACCTCTGGAATTTCAGCGCTCTGAAGCCTACGCTTATACAGCGTATCGACTGCGGAGTCTTGTGACTCAATTTTATCGAGTAAATCCTGCTTATCCTGAAGCAATTGCATCAAGGTCTCAGGCTCTCTGGAGCTGATTAAGTGCAACTCTTGCTCGAGCAGGGCCTTTAAGTCTCGAAGAAAGGCCAGTTGGCTCGATATTGCATTTTCAAGACTTGTTTTCATAATCGTTTACGCCTTTATACCAAGAATTTGAGATTCTAGAACCGCTATTTTCTTCGCTAATACTTCAGGGTTGATTTTATATTCCCCGTCGTTAATAGCTTTCTTCAAGCGATCTACTTTTTCTTGATTGACAGGCGCTTCTGAGCCTTTTTTCTGCACATTAGTTAACTGCTGTGCAGATTGAGTCAAAGACACCGAATCAGTTTTAGCTGGCACGGCAGACTTGCTATCAGCTGCTTGGCTCGCTGCACCACTAGACTGGTTTTGTACTTGTTGCTGAGCAACTTTAGACGCGTCTAGTTGTGGTTTGTTCGTATTGTTTACATTATTTATTGACATAAATTCCTACCACTAAGATTACCTCTGTAAAGGGTATCGACCGGCTTTTTATTTTCTTTAATGCTAAATGACAAAAAAATGTCACTTTCTAAAAAAAACTTCAAACAACCTATCGGCTGGGTATTTCCTATACTCTATCACTACTGTGTTATTAGTACATCTTTACTGTTTGTTGTCACACATTTATTGCATTTACAGATAAGCGCCTTAAAAATGGTGTTCCGTAGCGCCCTCTGCAATCTTCGTACCATGCTTTAGTGTTTATCAATAAATGTATGTTGCTTCAAATATTGATTTCTACCAGCGAGGTACTCGCAATTTTTGCGAATACTAATTTATCGGATGAAATATTGCGAACTTGAATAGTATCACCTAAAACACCATCTTCTTCTGCCACACCATAAACCTTAATTGAAAGTCCGGCACTAACCGCAGCAATAGTGACACGGTCGCCTTTACAAATAAAACACAGCATGCGGTCCCCAATAATATTTCCTGAACGCGTTCGGCGCTTAATTCTTGCTCCAACTATGTCCTCAATATTATTAAAGGTAGTACCTCGCAGTTTATTCTTATCCATTTCAACAAGTTCTAGATTTGCGTGGCTAAGTAGAGTCCCAGGACTGAGGTTTTCGCTACTAACGACCACCTTTTGAATAAGCGCTACGCTGGCATGCATAAATAAATACCAGTTGGTATTGTTACAGCTCACCTTTATTGACATGTTTGATTGTTGTTGAGGGTTGGTGTTTGTTGAAAATTCAAAAGGACTATCGCAGAAAGGAATATTGATACGCTCATCTATTTCTCTTACTTTTATTTTTAGATCGTCATTATTTTCGAGGTAACCATCTTGTGAAAGCTTGTCTTCTATAAAAGCATATACTTGGCTTTCTAGACTCTGCCTTGGATTGTGTAATTCAACCTTGTGATTTTGTGCTAGTGCATAGTCACTAATTTGCGCTTGCGCGACAAGTGAAAATATACATGTAGACATAATTAAAAAACACGTAAAGACTATCCTGATAATGGCCGATACCCTTGTATATTTGTTTGCTAGCATAAAATTGTACCTTTTGCTGTTAAGTGTGAAAGGTGACTTGCGACACAGACGCCATAACTTTGGCGCACACACTATCTAAAGTTGCGTAAGGCTAGCTAACGCAACAATCATGCCTAAAACGGGGGTTCGCATGTCAAGTATTATGGATTCGGTAAATCAGCGCACGCAGTTGGTCGGTCAGAATCGTTTGGAGCTTTTGCTGTTTCGATTAAATTCAAAGCAGCGTTTCGGTATAAATGTATTCAAAGTGCGAGAAGTATTGCAATGTCCTCCTTTAACCTCAATTCCTAAGTTACATGCAATTGTAAGAGGGATCGCGCATATTCGTGGACAAACGATTTCAGTTATCGACTTATCGATGGCGACTGGTGGAGCACCAATAGAAAACGTGTCCGACGCCTTTATTATTATCGCTGAATATAATCGCTCAGTGCAGGGCTTTTTAGTCGGCTCGGTTGAACGCATTATTAATACCAACTGGGATGCCATAATGCCTCCTCCTAAAGGAGCAGGGCATGCTAGTTATTTAACCGCGGTAACAGAAGTTGAAAACGAACTAATAGAAATTTTGGATGTAGAAAAAATACTCAATGAGATTTCTCCACTAAATACCGATGTTAGCAGTGATATCACCGATAATGTCAACATAATTGGCAATGAAGAGAAAATTATTTTCATTGCAGACGATTCTTCGGTTGCACGAAATCAAGTCAAAAAAGCGCTTTCAACACTGGGTTTACCTATAGAAGTAGCGAAAAACGGTTTAGAGGCGCTTGTTCGGTTGAAAGAAATTGCTGCTGAAACCGGAGATGTTACCGATAAAGTTGGCTTGCTAGTTTCAGACATTGAAATGCCTGAAATGGATGGTTATACGCTTACAGCAGAGATTAAAAATACCCCTGAGTTGCATCGTTTACAAGTTATCTTGCATACATCACTCAGTGGTGTATTTAATCAAGCGATGATAACAAAAGTTGGCGCTGATGATTTTATTGCTAAGTTCCATCCTGACGAACTTACCGGTGCAGTGCAAAAATGGCTACTTACAGATTTAAAGCCGTAGGACATTTTTTTGACTAATTTCGAATTTTCTTTGTCGCCCTCAGTATATAGAGATTTTGCAAGCTTTCTGCATCAAAAGCTAGGGATAGTGTTGGGAGAAAATCGTCAATATTTAGTCAAAAGTCGCTTATCTGCGCTAGCACGTAATCATCAATACACTGATTTTGATCTCTTTTTAAAGCATGTAATTAGTATGCGTCAACATGTTTTAAGTGAACAATGTCTTGAGTTAATGACTACTAATGAGACGTTTTGGTTTAGAGACTCATATCCTTTCAACTTGCTTAGTCACACTATTTTACCCCAACTAGATAAGCAACAAAGAAAACTTCGTATATGGAGTAGCGCTTGTGCCTCAGGGCAAGAGCCGTACTCTATTGCCATGACAATTGCTGAATATAAACGTAGCCATCCTAACGCATTTAATAATGGTGTAGAGATCATTGCTACTGATTTTTCGAGTAAAATGATTGCCGCGTCCACTGCCGGAATTTACGATGCATTGGCGTTAAACCGAGGTCTCGAAAAGCATTATAAAGAAACTTATTTCTCCCCATTAGTTAGTGCTCAAGAGAGTACTTCGCTGCAAATAAAGAAAGAAATTAAGCAATTGGTTAGCTTTAAACGTTTTAACTTATTGAGCGATTACTCCTGTTTGGGGAATTTCGACATTGTATTTTGCCGTAACGTTTTGATTTATTTTGACGGCAATAAAAAAGTGAAATACTGAAAAAGTTTGCCGCTTGTTTACCTCAAAATGGATCGCTGGTTTTAGGTGCTGCAGAATCTATTACCGGAGCAGAAAATATTTTTAAGATGCAATCACATACCACAGGCCTTTACTACACAAAGCTTTAAGCGCTTTTTAGGTCATTATAAGTTATCAATTTCTGGTAACCATTAAATAATCCATTCTTATTTAGCTATTGTTGGCACAGCACTTGCTGAGTGTTTGTGAACCTGCCGTATTTTGGATGAACAGAACAATGTATTGCCACATGGCTTACGCAAACATCCGCTACGAGCAACAGTAACCACATAGGTAAACGTTTATGGCCATAAGTTTAGATAAATTAGTCGGTGTGCATCATCAGGCACTACAAGTACGCACCCAGCGTATGGAAGTCATTTCGGGTAACTTGGCCAATGCCAATACCCCAGGCTACAAGGCTAAAGTTCTTGATTTCAACAAAGCAATGAAATCAGCACAAGCCACTATGACTAATTCATCTATGGTCAAAACTCACGAGCAGCACATGTCAGGTGGTAGCCGCATGAATCTAGAGCTCGATTTTAGAATTCCAACCCAACCCGATACAGGCGACGGCAATAACGTTGACAGTCAGGTTGAACGAAACGCTTTTCTTGAAACCGGCATGCGCTACGAAGCTAGCTTGATGTTGTTGAATGGCAAGTTTCAAGGCATGAAAAAAGCACTTAGCAGTGGAGGTTAATAGTTATGAGCTTATTTAATATTATGGATATTTCGGGTACTGGTATGGCGGCAGAAACTGTCCGCTTGAACACTACCGCGAGTAATATTGCAAACGCCAACAGTGTCAGTAGCAGTTACAACGAGACTTACAAAGCTCGCCACCCTGTATTTGCTGCTGCCCTAGACCAAGCTTCTCAGGATCAAACAAAAGGTGTTGGTGTTAACGTATTAGGCATTGTAGAGAGCCAAAAACCTTTGCAAGTTGAGTATGCGCCAGGCAACCCAATGGCCGACGAGAATGGATACATATATAAACCAAACGTAAACATTGTTGAAGAGATGGCAGATATGCTATCGGCCTCAAAAGCCTACGAGACTAATGTGCAGGTGGCTGACACCACCAAGCGTATATTTCGTCGTGTTCTACAATTAGGTCAACAATAATAGCATTACTACCGCTGCGTAAACCGCCAAAATAAATTGCTTGGCAACGTAGCTTGAGGAAATACCGATGGATTTACTAGCACAAAACGGTTTAAAAACAGACCTTTACTGGGAAACAGAAAAGGCGATTCCCGTTGCTGATGGCACTGAACAACAGTTAAAGCAAGAGGATTTCTTCGCGCTTTTAACCGAGCAGTTGGCTAATCAAGACCCAACCAAACCGGTTGAAAACGACCAGCTTGTGGCGCAAATGACCTCATTTACCACCGCAGATGGTATATCGCAACTCAACGAGAAGTTTGCCAGTTTTGCATCGTCAATGACGAGTAACCAAGCATTGCAGGCCTCAAGCTTAATCGGGCAAAGTGTATTGGTCGCAGGCAACGTTGGGCACATGCCTAATCAAGGTGACGGTATGTCAGGCGTCATCATCAATGAACAGACTTCTCAAGATACTCAAATCAGTATTCAAAATGCCAGTGGCGAAGTCATTAGAACCATTGATGTAGGTACGCAAGCTGCGGGTAATATCGAATTCAAATGGGATGGAACTGACAGTGCCGGCAATTTAATGCCACCTGGCAATTACGCAGTGACCGTCCAAGGCAGTGTTTTTGGTGAGCAAACTGCATTACCCACAGCCATTAACCGCCATGTCGACAGCGTAAGCTTGTCAGGATCAGGAGCGGGTGTAGTACTTAATTTAGATGGTGATGTCAGTATAAAACTTGACGACGTCATTCAGATCGGAAATTCATAGGAGTAGAGTATGTCATTTAATATTGCATTGAGCGGCGTATCAGCGTCACAAAAAGACTTAGATACCACCGCAAATAATATAGCCAACGTAAACACGGTTGGCTTTAAAGAGTCTCGCGCCGAATTTGGTGATGTATATGCAGCATCATTGCTCGCATCGGGTAAAACCAAAGTGGGTGACGGTGTATTAACCCAAGAGGTCTCGCAACAGTTTTCTCAAGGTAGTTTGTCTTTTACCAACAACGCGCTCGATTTAGCGATTACCGGCAACGGCTTTTTTGCCACGGTACCTGAAATTACTTCCCGCGATTTTTCTTTTACGCGTGCCGGTCAGTTTAAATTGGATTCAGATAATTTTGTGGTCAATTCAAATGGCGACAATTTATTAGGTTTCCCTGTTAACCCCGATGGTACTTCAGCATCTGTGGCTCTAAGTACAACAGAACCAGTACGTATTCCAGATTCGTCAGGCTCACCGCAACAAACAACTGAAGTTGACGTACGCTTCAATCTACCTGCGGGTGACCAGGCTAAACCTGCTGCAGACTTTGATCCAAGCGATCCGCTTACTTATAACTCGGCAACCTCGGTTACTGTTTATGATTCACTCGGCGATAGTCATGTAATGACCTATTTCTTTTTGAAAGATAATGACCCGGCTTCTGTAAATGAATGGTATGTGGCAACCGCGATTGACGACCAATTAATTGATGCCACCAACTCTGATGGCACCGCTCCTGATGCAGCAACGGCGATTAATTCTTTAGGTACTAACACCGGCAATGGTGTAGCGGTGGCTAAAATTAGATTTAGCGACGGCGGTGATTTTGTCGGGATTGAATCAGCTGATGGTTTACCGCAACCCGACAGTAAATTTCAAACAGTCGCATTAGGCGGAACAATTCTAGCGAATGGTTCTGATGCAACTCAACAAATCTCGGTTGATTTTAATTTAGACTCACAGGGGGCTAACCCAAATGAACCAACTCAGTTCGCGTCAGCTTTTGAGGTGACATCACTTGAGCAAGACGGTTTACCGGTTGGACGACTAACGGGGATCGATATTTCTCCTGACGGTTTGGTGAGAGCGACATTCTCAAACGGTACATCTGAACCTATTGTTAGAGTTGCTTTAGCACGCTTTTCGAACGAGCAAGGCTTAACGCAACAAAGCTCTACTCAATGGAAAGAGAGTATTCTGTCGGGAGAAGCACTAGCTGGCGAAGCAACCACGGGTACTTTCGGTGACATTAATTCGTCGGCCCTAGAACAGGCTAACGTTAATTTGACGACTGAATTAATTGACATGATTATTGCTCAAAGAAACTTTCAAGCAAATTCGCGAGCCCTGGAAGTAAATAACCAACTTAACCAAACAATATTGAATATTCGATAGTATATAAAGGCTAGCGCAAAGCACCAAGGTGTTTAGCGCTAGCTTATTTTTGTCCACATCAAAACGGTTTCACTATGTTGGGGTTTGCTTTGGCATAGCAATGCCGCAAATGGCCAACATTTGCCTACACTTGCCACATGGCAGTGGCAAGTAAATGACATCAACTAAGTCACGCTTTTCTCCGGAAATATCCTAAAAACACCATATAAAACAATGTTTTATTTCTTCTTGGTGTGCATCATCCTTATTGGCATGTTACTTGCAAAAACTTCGTTATAGATTCACGAAGTACATACTTTGCTTCTAGCAAGGTTTGACTAATGTGCGATAACTAGCACAACAGGGCAGGGCAATAACATGGATAAATTTCTTTATATCGCAGCAAGTGGCGCCAAACAAGATTTGATGGCAACCGGTGTGCGCGCCAATAATTTAGCCAATGCTCAAACCAACGGTTTTAAGGCCCAGCTTGAACAAGCACGTGCAATGCCTGCATTTGGTGATGGATTTGCGTCTCGTGTTTTTAGTATGACTGAAAGCCCAAGTAATAACTACGAAGGTGGTCCCATGATCACCACTGACCGTGATTTAGATATCGCGGTACAAGGCGAAGGTTGGTTTAGTGTACAAACTGATTTAGGAGAAGAGGCCTTCACGCGCTCAGGTAGTTTAACCATTGGTGCTGACGGCTCCTTGCGTGACCCCAAAGGCAATCTAATGATGGGCGACAACGGCCCAATCTTTTTACCCATTCCCATCAATAATATTACGATTGCCGGAGACGGCACTATTTCTGCTCGTTTACAAGGCGCGCCTGAAAATGCAATAGAAGAAGTAGGGCGATTAAAATTAGTCAATCCACCTATTGATCAAATCAAACGCCGTGAAGATGGCTTGTTTGATTTAAAAAACGGCGAGATCGCGCAACAAGATCTAGCGGTTAGTGTAAAAGGCGGAATGCTCGAAGGTTCAAATGTGAACGCTGTGGACGAAATGGTCAATATGATTTCATTGCAACGTCACTACGAAATGCAGGTTAAATTAATGCGCAAAGCCGACAGCTTAGCAACAAGTGGCAACATGCTGCTTCGAATTATTTAATAAGATAATGCGAATGTTACATTCGCGGAGGTTAAGGTTATGCATCCAGCTCTATGGATAAGTAAAACAGGTTTAGACGCAGCTCAAACAGATGTGTCGGTAGTATCAAACAACTTAGCGAACGCCAGTACGGTCGGTTTTAAGAAAGACCGTGCAGTGTTTGAAGATTTGCTTTATCAAAATATTAATCAGCCAGGCGGCCGCTCTTCTGCCGACACTGAACTACCCTCTGGTTTAATGCTAGGAGCGGGCTCTAAAGTTGTTGCTACTCAAAAAACACATACTCAAGGCAACTTGTTGACTACCGAAAATGCGCTTGATTTGTCTATACAAGGTCGCGGCTTTTTTGAAATCCAAATGCCTGATGGCAGTCAGTCATACACGCGTAATGGCCAGTTTACCTTAAATGATCAAGGTCAAATGGTAACGCCTGGTTCTGGTTTTGTTTTGCAGCCGGTCATTACTTTGCCAGCTGATGCCCAGCAAATCACTATTTCTCAAGACGGCGAAGTCTCAGCGCAATTGAAAGGTCAAGCTGAACCTCAGGTGTTAGGCCAAATAAATATTACTGACTTTATCAACCCTGTTGGTTTGCAACCTATTGGACAAAATTTATATGTTGAAACAGGTGCATCGGGCGCCCCTATCCAAGGTGTACCAGGCTTAGAAGGTATCGGTAGTTTGTCTCAAGGTTCGCTAGAAACATCAAACGTGAATGTTACCGAAGAATTAGTGAATCTAATTGAAAGTCAGCGTTTATATGAAATGAACTCAAAAGTGATCTCATCGGTTGACCAAATGCTAGGCCAAGTGATTCAGCAACTTTAATGAATATATATTCGAACTTGCACATATTTTCGTCTTTTTATAGTACTAGCTTAACGAGGTTTTATATGGCTATTTATCGAGGACTTAAGCAATGGTTTAGTCGCCCTGTAGTTTCAGCCTTATTGATGGTGCTAGCGTTTGCTATGCTAAGTGGTTGCAACGCAACCAGCGAACAAAATGTTGCCGCGAACGACCCGTTTTATGCACCATCAGTACCGGTGGTAACACGCGATGAAATTGCGACTAGTGGAAGCTTATTTTCTGCTGCCATGGCCAATAGCTTGTATTCAGATGTAAAAGCAAGACGCGTGGGCGATATCATCTCAGTCACCTTACAAGAGAATACCAATGCAAGTAAAAGTGCAGGTTCAAGTTCATCTAAAGAAAGTACGGTAGATCTCAATCCTATTATGGGCTTAGGTGGCAATGCTATTCGTATTGGCAGTGAAGCTATCCAACTTGGTATCGACGGTTCAAATGAATTTAGCGGAGACGCACAAGCTAGCCAAAGTAATAGTCTGCAAGGCAGCATCTCGGTTACCGTCGTTGAAGTGCTACCCAATCAAAACTTAATAATACGAGGCGAAAAATGGCTCACCCTAAATAACGGTGATGAATATATTCGCTTAACTGGCGTAATACGACCAGCTGATGTGACACCAACTAACGAAATTCAATCCACAAAAATTGCCAATGCGCGCATTCAATATAGTGGTACAGGCAGTTTTGCCAGATCCCAAGAAAAAGGCTGGTTAACTAAGTTCTTCTCTTCAACATGGTGGCCATTATGATGCATGCTTGTTTTAAGTTTTTACTCAAATGTATTGCAAATTTATCAGTCGCTATTGTGCTTCTTGCCTATTGCGCACAGTTAGGTGCCGCGCAGCGGATCAAAGACTTAGCGAGTGTACAAGGCGTACGTTCTAACCAATTAGTGGGGTATGGTTTAGTGGTGGGTTTACCGGGTACGGGTGAGACCTCTCCTTTTACCGAACAATCTTTTCGCACCATGTTAAGTAATTTTGGCATTAGTTTAGATAGCAATGTAAAGCCCAAGATTAAAAATGTGGCCGCGGTGGCCATTCACGCTGAGCTACCCGCATTTACAAAGCCGGGTCAAACCATTGATATTACGGTGTCTTCTATTGGCGAGGCTAGTAGCCTGCAAGGCGGCACATTATTGCAAACCTTTATGCGCGGACTCGATGGTGAAGTCTATGCTGTTGCTCAGGGTAGTTTAGTGGTGTCAGGATTTGGTGCCCAGGGCAATGATGGCTCGCGCATTGTAAATAATACGCCTACCGTCGGCACTATTGCCAATGGTGCGGTAGTCGAACGCACTGTTCCCCACGGTTTAATGCAAAATGACTATTTGACCTTTAACCTCAATAATCCTGACTTTTCTACTGCGCAAGCCTTAGCTGATGAAATCAATGAGCGTTTAGGCGCAGATCCCGCAAACGGCTATGCTATTGCAACTCCTATTGATGCCGCCTCTGTGCGCGTAAGTGCGCCGCGTGATGTAGGCCAGCGCGTTGGTTTTTTGGCAACCATTGAGAACTTTGAATTTACGCCAGCCGTGGGCCCTGCACGAGTTGTCATTAATAGCCGCACCGGAACGATTGTGATTGGTCAAGAGGTTAGGTTACGAGCTGCTGCGATTACCCATGGTGGGCTAACCGTTACCATTACCGAAGATCCTCTGATAGTCCAGCCCAATGCTTTTGGCAATGGAGACACCGCAGGCGTCGAACAATCTATAGTAGATGTACAACTTGATGATAGCCGAATGTTTAAATTTGAACCCGGCGTAAGTCTTGATGAACTAGTAAGAGCGGTCAATCAAATTGGTGCTGCACCTGGCGATTTGATGGCAATACTAGAAGCATTGCGCCAAGCCGGCGCATTGCAAGGCGAGTTAATTGTCATTTAATCGTGACTTAAAACAGTTTCATGGCGATAGCGAGAACTAGGGTAGATTATGGATTTTCCAGTAGACACTAAATCACAACTTGAAATGTCACGTTCGGTGCATGATTTGAATAGTCTGGACACACTACGTAATGCCGGTAAAAACGGTGATAAAGGCGCATTAGAAGAAGCGGCAAAGCAATTTGAAGCAATATTTGTGCAAATGCTTTTAAAGTCAATGCGCCAAGCGCAAGATGCCTTAGCTGACAAAGACAGCCCATTTAATTCAGACCAAGTAAAGTTTTATCGCAATATGCATGACCAACAACTGGCCAACGATTTATCGACAAACGGT
The DNA here is from genome assembly GCF_055808975.1 of Glaciecola sp. G7-5. NCBI lineage: Bacteria > Pseudomonadati > Pseudomonadota > Gammaproteobacteria > Alteromonadales > Alteromonadaceae > Glaciecola > Glaciecola sp. G7-5. The sequence goes on along the minus strand of NZ_CM147892.1, from coordinate 4,279,938 downwards.
AATATTGGCTTAGCTGACGTTATTATCCAGCAAATGAGTATTAATAATGGTGTTATGCCTGCCAGTGCCGTTCGCCCCGCCAATCATTTTACTATGCCAGAAAGGCCAGAACTTTCGATATTGAAACAAACTGAAGGCACGCAAAGCGGCGATAAGACAAGTGCTAACCCACTTAACAAACAAGCGGCGTTTGCTTCCCCTCAAGAATTTGTTGAACAACTTTATCCTAAAGCCATTGAAGCTGCAGAGAAATTAAATATTGACCCTAAAGCCTTGCTTGCGCAAGCCGCGGTCGAGACGGGATGGGGTAAGTTTGTCATCCATCAACAAGACGGCAATAGCTCGCATAACCTTTTCGGGATAAAGGCTGACAATCGTTGGGATGGCAATAAAGCCGTCGTAGATACGCTGGAATATGTTAACAACGTGCCAGAAAAACAGCGTGCTAGCTTCAGAAGCTATAGTGATTTCACAGATTCACTTAACGACTACATAAACTTTGTACAATCGAGTCCGCGCTATGAGCGAGCTTTAGAAAATGCCCAATCACCTCAAGAGTATTTCACAGAGTTACAGCAAGCGGGTTATGCGACCGATCCTAGCTATGCTGAAAAAGTGATGTCGGTTTATAACGGGGAGCTGCTAAATGGCTTACTCCCTTAATTCTTTTATACAGACCCGCGTAAACACCTACTTTATTAAGTACGTTTTCAGCGTCGTTATTTTTGCGCAAGCAGAGGCAATACAATGATTAGGAATGCCGATTTATTCACCATGGCAACATCGGGTTTAAACGCAAGTAATAAATTACTCGCCACTACCAGTAATAACATCGCCAATATTAATTCTGAGGGCTATGTGCGTGAACGTACAGAGTTTACATCACGCCTGGAGGGCGGTGTTGATTTTGGTTTTACCGACAGAGTACTTGACGTCTTCGCGCAAAATCAACTTCGCCGAGACACCAGTGCCGTAGGCGAACATCAAGCTTTCAACGACCGCGTAGAAAGCCTAGATAATGTATTGGCGTCTGAAGCAAACAGTATTTCTGCATCGATGACCCGCTTTTTTGGGGCATTGCAAACGGCGACTGACGACCCAACTAACATGCCATCGCGTGACGCGGTGATTGGCGAAGCCCAAGGCATGCTCAACCGTGTGAATCAGTTGGGTGAGTTTATGCGGGCTAAAGAAGAAGAAACCGAGTTGACAATTCAAAACACGGTTAAAACAGCTAATGCGTTGGTCGAACAAATCGGCAATTTAAATGAAGCAATACAGGTGGCCTCAGGGAACACTAATGTAGATACTCCCGCTCAATTGCTAAATCAGCGCGACCAAGCTATTTTAGAATTATCAGAACTCGTTGCGATTGATGTACGCACTGGATCCAATGACGGTACGGGTGTGGTCGTTAATTTAAAAAGCGGTGAATCCTTAGTATTAGCTGACGGCGCATTTAATGTGTTTGCTGTTGGTGGTGAGCCCGACTATACAAACCGAGATCTAAAGCTGCAAACCAATTATGCACCGCCAAAACGAAACACGACCATTAACGTGTTAGAGCAAAACTTAGGTGGGGCTTTAGGCGGTGTATATCGCTACCGTGAACAAGTGCTCGAACCTGCTCAACGTGATTTAGGTAAATTGGCGACAGTGTTAGCGGATACGCTGAATACTCAAAACCGTCAAGGTATGGACCTGGATCAAACGCTTGGCTCTAACCTATTTCAAATCGCTGAATTTAGAGGCATAAACTACCCTAGTAATTCTGATTTAACGCTTGGTGTGAATGGTCGCGTGCGAGAAGGCGCTAGCGGTGATATTACTAATAACGACTACAAAATTACCGTGCTAAGCACACCTAGTGGGTCTCCGGCAACATTTGATATAGAAGTGGCCGCGGTGAAAACCGACGGTCAACCAGAGCTGGACAGCCAAAATAACCCCATTACACAAACTTTAACTGTTACCGCACAGCCAGGCACCTTTAACGCGACCATTGGCGGAATTGAGTTGGAATTTGCGAATGCTTCTGCGTATAACGAGGGAGATGCTTTTTTAATTCAACCAACCCGAGTGGCTGCCGCGAATTTAAAACTTGCCACAACACGCTCTGAAGACTTGGCTTTTGCTAAACCTTTAAGAGTAGAGACAAGCATTAATAATTTAGGTGATGCACAACTAATAAGCACAACAATAAGTAACTCGGTTGTTGATTTAAGCTTTGGCGATCCAAATGCGTCTGCGTTCAATGGTGCCTTTGGTTTGCAAACTGCCGCACAATCGCCGTCGCCAAGCTTTGGTGCTCCGGTTAAAGTTGTGTTTACATCAAGCGATGCCTACGACGTACTTGATAGCGATGACAACATTATTAGTTCTGTGACAAGTGCAAGTGACCTTAACAACCTATTGGCCCAGGCAAAAGAAAGTGGCGTACCGGCTTGGCCGTCAGAATTTGCCGCTTTAAATGATTACCCCGGCTACGATTTTTCATTGCAAGGCAATCCGACTGTGGGCGATGAGTTTACTCTTCAATACAACACCAACGGCTTAAATGATAATCGTAACGCGGTTGAAATGGCCGCCATGCAACAAAGCGATTTTGTACGCTTAAGCAATACCGAGTTAGGCAATAAGGGCACTTTTAATGAGGCGTATGCGTCATTGGTCGGGCAGGTCGGTAGTGCCGCCGCGGGTGGAAAAATAGATTTAGAAGCCGCCAAAGTAATGCAGACCCAGTCTTCTGATTGGTTTGAGTCTACCTCGGGCGTGAGTCTTGATGAAGAAGCGGCAAACTTAATTCAATTCCAGCAATCATATGCCGCAGCCGCTAGAATTCTTACCACAGCACAACAAATGTTTGACACTATTTTGCAAGTTGCACGATAGCATTAGGATAAATCATGAGAGTAACAACCAATTTAATTTTTGATAAAAACTTCCGCTCGATTAACTCAAGCCAAGGGCAGTTGTCTGACATTCAAACGCAACTGGCCAGCGGGAAAAAGCTGCTAAGACCTTCAGATGACCCTGTGGGTGCGTCGCAGGTCATTCGTTTGACCGAAGAGCTTGACAAAATTACGCAATATAACCGCAACAATGATTTGGTCACTAACTCATTAGAGATTCAAGAGACTAGCTTACGTAGTATTAATGATGTGGTAAATAGAGCTCGGGTGTTAACGGTGCAATCTGGCAATGGCATATTATCAGCCGCCGATAAAGAAGCCTTAGGTTCTGAAATTGAGCAGTTACGCAATCAAGTGATTGATTTAATGAACACGCAAAATGCTAGCGGAGAATATATTTTTGCGGGTTACCAAGCCTCAAACCAAGCCTTCGAATTTAATCCAACGGCAACTGACAATCATATTAAGTTTGTGGGTGATAACGGCACTAACGTTGTCCAGTTATCAGATAGCGTGACAATTCAGAGCACGACTTCAGGCAAAACCTTATTTGAAGATGTGCAAGCGCGTTTGAACTTTTCCTTTTCTGATGTTAGCGGTGTTTCCTTTGATGACTATACGATAAAGAATCAAGGGACCTTTGATAATTTTCACAAAGCACAGTTTGATCCAGCTGTCCCAGCTAACAATCAATATCGATTTGACTTTGTATCGGCGAATGAAATTCAGGTTACTAATGTAGGAACCGGGCTTATTACTGAAACCATCCCTTTTACTAATGGGGAAGTTATTAGCTATAACGGTGCCGAATTAACCATGCAAGCTGGTGCCGGTGACAGTTTTGTACTTGATTTAAATCGACCGCAAAAAACGAATTTGGCTGAGACCTTACACAATATGTTTGTTGCGCTGAACGATACGAGCTTAAATCAGCAGCAGTTTTCTGCCATTGTCGATGACACGCTAGTCGGTATAGATAATGGCTTAAGTAAAATGGCGCGAGAAAACTCCTCTGTTGGTGCAAGATTAAATATCGCTGAGTCAGTCAAAAGCTCACAACTTGATGCAGAAATTGCAAATAGTAAAGCACGCTCTGCGATTGAAGACGTTGATTATGCCTATGCATCCTCTGAATTCGCTAAACAAGAAACAGCTCTAGAGGCCGCTTTTGCGTCTTTTCCTCGTGTCGCTAACCTGTCGTTATTTAATTATATTTAAACTCACCTGCGTGTTACTGCCTTGGTGACGGCTTTTTGTCGCATATATCGTAAGCCCAATTTATCGAAATTGGGCTTTTTTATTTTTCTTTGACATATTTTTTAAAAAAGTTCTTTTTCTTAAAAAACGGTCATTTCTTATTCGTTCTGCTTAACTTTATTCACTTTTTTTTGTGTTCATTTTTTAAGGCCGGCAATTTATTGCCGCATTTACTTTCACTCGAGTGTTTTTTTCTAAATTAAACTAAAGGGAATTTTGCCCTTGTCGATAACCATTTACGAGAGAGCCAGTACATACAAGTTTGTTAAATACGATTTGTATGTTCTACAAATGAAACTAAATCACCGGAGTTAAGTCCGGCTTGCCAGCCACTGCTGGACTGAGAGTGTAGGAGAGACTATATGTCTATGTTCGTAAATACAAACGTATCGGCGCTAAACGCCCAGCGTCAACTATTCAATTCATCTAATTCATTAGATCAGTCGTTTGAAAGGTTATCTTCTGGTTTCAGAATAAACCGCGCTTCAGACGATGCTGCAGGTTTGCAAATCACTGACCGCATGACAAGTCAAATAAACGGACTAAATCAAGCTGTTAATAATGCGAACGACGCAATTTCATTAGCCCAAACCGCTGAAGGTGCACTAGGTGAAACTACTAGCTCGCTTCAACGTATACGTCAGTTAGCATCGCAATCACAAAACGGTATCAATTCACAAGCTGACCGTGATGCGCTTCAAAAAGAAGTGTCTGCGCTTAAAACTGAAATTTCTAGAATTTCAACAGATACCCAGTTTAATAAAACAGATATTCTTACCGGTGGATTTTCAGCAACATTCCTTGTTGGTGCTAACAGCGGACAGACTATTTCTATTGGCCTAAGTGCTCCAGGTAATGGTTTAGCAGGCTTTTCTGCAACAGGCCTAGCTATTGATACATTGTCTGTATCATCAGCTTCAGGTGCTTCTGCAGCGTTAGCGTTAATTGATACTGCATTATCTGCAATTGGTGGCGCTAGAGCCGACCTAGGTGCATTGACTAACCGTTTTCAATCAACTATTCGTAACTTATCGAATATCTCTGAGAACATGTCTTCTGCACGTTCACAAATCTTGGACACAGATTTTGCAACAGAAACAGCGAACTTAACGCGTAATCAGATTATCCAGCAAGCAAGTACTACGGTACTGTCGCAGGCTAATCAGCGTCCACAATCGGCGTTGCAGTTATTAGGTTAATCTAGTAGCTCCTTCTGAGACCCTACTGTTTGGGGAATGAAGCCAGGAGGTAGTACACTAGCTTTCCCTTGCCAAACAGCAGAGAGTCCGCTCACTCTCAAACCTAAGAGCGACTGGCCAGGTATATAATTTTATAGCCCTGGCCGCTTATTTTCCCTTCATTTTATATTTCTTTAGCGATAGTCCTAAAGCTTTTCGCGTGTCTGTACGATAACTATTTCAAGCAGAGCAAATAAAACAACTCAACACATAAGAATGTTAGCCTGCTACAAGCACTCCTTGCATAAGAGGCTAAAACGGCCCGCCAAACACTCGTCAAGAAAGTGACAGCAAGATTTAAGAAGTGCGCTAAGCCCTTAGTATAAATGGCTAGCAACCGTTAAGCGTCAGTAAGAGACGTAGCGTTAGGAAATGTTGAGAGTATTGTCAATTTGCTTGTATTTTAGCAATCCAATACCCCTCTAGTAACACCTTTTATGATTATTCATGCTTTGCGAGCGTTTGTCTTGCGGGATAAGTTTGCTTAAAAAAGCATGCAGATAAGAAGAGAAGGGCGTAACAGATATATGAAAGCTGAACTGCCAACTGACAAGTACAACGCCAGGAGGTAGTGTGAGGTATGAGGTCTGGAACATTATACCTACCAGTCAGCAATGAGCTTTCGCTCTGTTACAACTTACATGCTGCAAATCTCTAGTGAAGAGACTTGTGCATTTATCAGTAAAGCAACTACTAAAAGTAGCAAACTGACACAATAATATTTAAGCATGTAGCGTGCCAATAATTAGGCTCTGGTACGCAAATTGATAAATTGCCGAAAAAAAATATAAAAACGGCGCATAACTAAATCGTTAGGAGATTTACAATGTCTTTATTCGTCAATACCAACATATCGTCTCTCAGTACGAGACGCTATTTAAATGATACTACCAATAATTTGGATACTACCTTTGAGCGCCTATCGTCGGGCTTTAGGATCAATAGTGCCAAAGATGACGCTGCGGGCCTGCAGATTTCTGACCGCATGACGTCACAAATTATGGGGCTTGATCAAGCGGTTCGAAACGCTAACGATGGCATTTCGCTGGCGCAAACGGTTGAGGGTGCATTGCAAGAATCAACGACAGCACTGCAACGCATTAGAGTATTGGCGATTCAATCTCAAAACGGTATTAATTCAGCGGCCGATAGAAATGCTTTACAAAAAGAAGTGTCGGCCTTAAAAACAGAAATAAGCCGCGTAGCAGAAACGACACAATTTGCCGGCGTGGATGTACTAAGCGGCAACTATTCGGCTAAGTTTTTGGTCGGTGCGAATTCAGGGCAAACCATTAGCATTAATGTTTCTCAGCCGGCAGGTTTTGGGACTTCTGGCTTGTTTCCCGGTATTTCCTTGTCGGTATCTACGCCTTCAGCGGCATCAGCTGCGTTACTGGCAATAGATACGGCAATACAAGCGGTAGATGATAAACGGGCTGATTTAGGTGCGATTCAAAATAGATTTCAATCCACTATTCGAAACTTAACTAATGTGTCAGAAAATGTATCAGCTGCACGTAGTCGTATTCGCGACACTGATTTTGCTGCAGAAACCTCTAGTTTGACACGACTACAAATAATTCAGCAGGCAAGTACAACTGTTTTATCGCAGGCCAACCAGCGCCCGCAAGCAGCTTTAAGTTTATTACAAGGTTAATTTTAAAAAGGTAAAATGCCGACTAACAAAACTGAGAGTGTAGAAGTGCGGTTGAGAGGCCAGTACTTTCATGTTCTACAATCTTGCCAGTCGACTAAAACTTTGCTCCAACTCCTAACGTGAGCAATTTGGCCGAACCGCCCCACGGTTCGGCTTTTTTTATCTACGCAAATAAAATAAGTAACATCTTTATTGCTAAGAAATAGTGTTTTCGTTTCGGTCTTGCTAATTACTTTTGGGTTTGCAGACTTTATGCCAACTTTTATGTCATTTTAAATCTAACTCATTTCAATGAGTTCAATGCCCAGTCTTATGACCTGCAACAAAAACGTGGCGACTTTTTATTGTTCTTACTATTTACGTATGACTGCTAACTGGCAAAATCTGTCCTAGAATGGGTCCTTTATTTGCCGCTATCTTTAATTTCAACTCTCAGGCTTGGGCATCTTGCGCCCCTAATTCGTGTTTTTCCATCAATTAGCGCCACAGAATAGCATTTCACGCTAGGGTGGGGCGTAAAAATTATGCCCGAAAAACAATCTGTTATAGATAATTTATAGCTAAAATAAAAAAATCTTTAAAAAGGCCTAAAGAAAGTCAAGACGGCGTCGATACCTTTAGTTGAGGGGTAATGCGGTTTTTAATTGCAGAGCCAAATATGAGGTTGTTGATGTAAGCCTAGTGAACTTATATCAACATTAAAGAAAAGTAGAAACAAGATGAGCTCCTGCGTGTGCGCTCTCTCATATTCTTGTTTTTTATGGAGGTAGTAATGTCTATATTTGTTAATACTAATGTATCTGCGCTTAATGCACAGCGTCAATTATTCGACTCTACAAACGCACTAGATAAGTCTTATGAACGTTTATCGTCTGGATTTCGCATAAATTCAGCGAGTGATGACGCCGCGGGACTTCAAATTTCACAACGATTGACGGCGCAAATTGATGGTTTAGGCCAAGCAGTTAGAAACGCAAATGATGCTATCTCGATGACGCAAACCGCTGAAGGCGCTTTAGGTGAGACGACCAGCAACCTTCAAAGAATTCGCCAACTTGCTATTCAATCTCAAAACGGGATTAATTCTGCCGCCGATAGAAATGCGCTTAACGCTGAAGTTTCGGCCCTTAAAAACGAAGTGTCACGCATTGCGACCGATACTCAGTATAACGGAATAGATTTGTTCGATGGGTCATATTCGGCCAAGTTCTTAGTTGGCGCAAATAGCGGTCAAAATATCTCAGTCAATTTATCTGCAGGCAGTATTGCAACAGCAGGCTTCAGTGCTACGGGCTTAGGTTTAGCCGCATTGTCGGTGTCAACAACGGCGAATGCATCTGCAGCTGTTGCCACTATTGATGCCGCGCTTTCTGCAATAGGAGGCGTCCGTGCCGATTTGGGCTCTGCTGAGAACCGATTCCAATCTTCTATTCGTAATTTAAGTAATGTAAACGAAAATCTATCAAGTGCACGGTCACGGATCATGGATACTGATTTTGCTGCTGAAACGGCGAATCTAACTAAAAACCAAATTCTACAACAAGCGTCCATTGCAGTGCTTAGTCAGGCCTCAAATAGACCACAAACTGCTTTGTCTTTACTCGGTTAATAAGCATGTAAAAAGCTTGTTTTTTTACCCCATAAAAAGTTGCGTTGAACGGGCGGTTCACCAGTTGTTTTGGTGCAACCGCTCCTCCCTTTTAACGAGAGGTAATTATGGATATAGTTAATACCAAAATTGGGCAGAATATTGCCAAAGAAAGCGCCTCTGTCATTAATGAGAAAACCTTTGATACCAGTAGTATGGTCGGGTTATCTAGTGGTGTCAGTCAGTTCTCAAAAAGTGAAAATAGCCACATTATTCAGCAAGTTAAAAACGCTGAAAAATCACTTAGTCATTTAGCCGATAATGAGGCACTTCGAAGCGAGAATAAACGTAAAGTTATTTCCCAAAATGCCGATGATCTATTCAATGAGAAAAGTGTTAGCTTTTCTGAGTCATTAAGCAACATTAGTGAGTTGTTGCAAACAAATGGCACAGAACTTTCATTCAGTCTTGAAGTAAATAGTGAATCAAGTGCTGATAGGCCCATTATTATTGTGACTGACAAACAAAGTGGCAATGTAATACGGCAAATTCCTTCCGAGGAAGTACTAAAGTTTGCAGAGCGAATTAGCGAATTAGAGTCTGGCTCCATATCCTCCCTAGGATTAGTTTTGGATAAGCAGGCTTAAATATGAGGTAAAGTATGAGTATTCAATCATTGGGCGTAGGCTCAGGTTTAGATTTAGAATCATTAGTTGGGCAGCTTTTGGAAGCGGAACGCGGCTCCAAAACTCAACGATTGGATGCTCGTGACGAAACCTTACAAAATGAAATTTCGGCAATTGGTAGAGTAAAGTCAAAAATTGGCGAATTTGAAGATATTATTAAAGATTTACAGACCGAAGGGAACCTTAGCGGTCGTGAACCGACGATTGAAAATCCCTCTGAAGAAAACGACGTTCTTTCAGCAAACCCAACAAATGCAGCACTACCAGGTACCTATGAAATCGCGGTAACGCAACTCGCCCAAGGTAGCCGAATTGAAACCGCACGCGCCGATGCCGGTGGTTTCGCCAGTTCAAGTGACTCTGTATTAAGCGCAGGCACCGCAGACCTTACCTTTAAAATAGATGGTACAGACAATGAATTTTCAATTTCCGTAGAAGCTGGCACAACGCTGGCTGAATTGCGTGAATTAATTAACAACGATGAAAATAATTTTGGTGTACAGGCCAATATCATTAATACCGGTACGACAGGGGGCGGCGCTAAACTCGTCTTCACTTCAGATGTTACGGGGGATGGCAACGACTTACAGATTGTCAATACTAATGATGTCGCTGATTTTGCCAAATTAACCACCGAAACATCGTTCGGCGCCGCTAGTAATTTAAGTATCGAGCCAAATAATTCAGCAAAAAATGCCATCGCCAGCGTTGATGGTATTGAAGTGCAAAGCGATACTAATAAATTTGAAGACACCATTCAGAGTGTACGTTTTGATGTAAAAGAGTTGTCTGACAAAGACGCCAATGGTGATGCAATCGCGTCCAAATTAATCATTGGTTTTGACGCAGAAAATCTTGAAGAAAAAATAAATGAGTTTGTTGATAAGTTTAATGAACTCAGCGACGACCTTGACACACTTACCCGCTATGGTTCATCAGCCTTAGAAGAAGATGGCGTGCTTGCAGGGGATTCTACCGTTCGTGGTATTCGTTCAGGTTTTGCCAATATACTGGGTAGTAACGTAGCTGATTCAGCGATTGGTAGTTTGTTTGCATTGGGTATTGAATTAACCTCTGATGGCAAACTTGAAATAGGGACTGGTGACTTTGGTTTAGGGTCAGGCACAGACCGTCTAGAAAATGCCTTAAACGATGATTTTGATGACATCGATAAACTTTTTAATTCAGAGTCGGGGATTGCCACAAGGTTGCTCGAATTTGCAGAACAATTTACCAAATCATCAGGCATTTTAAGCACGCGCGAAGACTCCATTAGCGACTTACAAGATGTCGTAAGTACTGACCGTGAACGATTTGAAATTAGAATGATAAGTTACGAGCAAACGCTTCGAGACAGATATTTGAACTTAGATACTACCGTTGCCAGACTTCAGCGCACCGGTAGTGCATTATTTGCCGCATTAGGAAACTAGAATTATGTCATTGAAAGGAATTAATGCCTATAAAAAAGGCAGCTTAAAGCAAGATGTTGCTAGCGCAGATCCGCATCGATTAACCTTAATGTTAATGCAAGGTGCAATTGATAAATTGGCCTATGCAAAAGGTAGTATGAGTCGCAATGATTTAAAAGGTCGTTCTGATAATATTTCTAAAGCTACTGCTATTTTTATGAACTTGCGCGATACCTTGAATATAGATGTGGGAGGTGAGTTTGCCCATGGTTTGTTCAATCTTTATAACTACATGATAGACAAGCTGACCGAGGTCAATGTCGATAACGGCATCGCTATTATAGATGAGGTTATTGGCTTGTTTTCGCCCATCAAGGACGCGTGGGCCGCGATCCCTGAGCAGGCGAAAAAAGAAGCTTATGACATGTCACAACAAAAGCAACAAACGCTTAGTCCGTAAAGTGACGACGTTTTACTGCCCTCGATAGGATTTTGCCTTGAGTATACTCCCTGATATACAGCATCCATTGACCTCACTTGAATTAGCGAGTCTAAATCAAGCGCTTGACGATTTGTTGCAATCCAATCCTATCGATGACCTTGCCCTCCAAAAAATTATCGACAAACGTGCGAACTTGGTAGAGTCCTTGCTTACTACAATGGACGAACATACACGAAGATGTTTTGCCGCCTACGAACTTAAGTCAAATGACAAGATTATTGAGTCAGTTAATGCTCTGCGAAGCGTTAGCAAAATTGAATTAGGAAAAGTCAGCAAAGCATCTAAAGCCATAAAGAAATATCACCAAGTTTAATTTAACACTATGCTAAATGACATTAGGCTACACCTAGATGCTGACGAAGATAGGCAACGTCAGGCTGAGCACAATCTTGCAACAACAATCCATGCCTTACGCGACAAAAATATAGCTGCATTCAATCACTATGTACCTAGCGTTGGTCAGATTATACCGCAACTACCTTTTGACCGATTAAGCGTATTTGTTGATAAAGACGATGCAGTTAATATTGTCGATTTTCAGTCAGGTATTAGCCTCTATGGCGTAAATGTTGACGCTAATATTCAAACGCAGGCGTCTGCGTGGGCATATAATAGTGCTTTATTAGATGCGGTTTCGCCTGATGCTGGCATACAAATGCAAGCAAATAATGCGGGTAAATTTGATTTAGCCAGTAGGCAGAATTACGCCAAACAAGTACAAGCAAAGTGTCAGCAATCACCAATTGATACACTGGTATTGTTGGGCTTAGGTAAAGCATCACATCTTTCGCAGCTTCTAAATAAACGCTTTTCAAACCAAAGCGAAAATGACGCAGATGCAAACACTGTGAAAATGAATGCAAGTGACTCCACTGAACTTAATACAAGCGGATTAAAATATCTTGTTATTTACGAGCCCGATTGGGAAATATTTAGATGCTCGTTAAGCGTCTTTGATTGGGCTTCGTTGTTAGAAAAAGCAGCCCAAGTTCAGCTTCAGATTTTCTTTCGCATTGGCAGTGATATCGCTCAGATGTTTGATGAAATAGCTGAGTTAAATCAGGCTCTTGGTGCTCGCAATATGTTGTTCTATAAACATATTAATTTACCTATTTTTATGCAAGTTGTGGCCGCAATTCAACAAGGTAAATGGGGGCGTTCGGCGGTTCAAATTCAAGCTAATCAAAAAGGACATCAGTTTCATCACCTAAACGTATTTTCAGCAAGTCCTGCATCTTCGTACGCAGCTACAAGCGAACAGGCTGAATTATTTAAAAGCAATATGGCTTTATTTGCTGAATATTTCCCAGATATACATGCCTCCTTTGCGTCTTATACGCCGAGGTGCTGGGAAACAGTTTATAACGCCAAAGCAGATGTCATTAATATGCTCAATACCGAGCATGGAAGCTTTTATTCCAGCACCCAGCCACGTATAGAAGCCCAAGCATTGAGTGAACACTTTATTCACTATCCCAACTTAGACGGACTGGTTTTTGGTTATGCCGGTGACAAGTTGAGGCACTATCTACACAACACTTTTATCAGACAAGCTGATATGCTTTTGCGTGAAAATGAAGAGCAACAAGGTGAGTTACCAAGTAAGGTAAAAGCTTTGATGGTATTTGGACTTGGCAATGGCTACATGCTTGAGAGCCTCAATAAGAAACATCATATTCAGAACTTAATCATTTGTGAGCCTAATCCAGACTTTTTTTACGCGGCCTTACATGCGATTGATTGGTCGCCTATTTTTGCCCAAGTCAACGAAGGTGAATATAAACTCTACATAAATATTGGCGAGGCTAGCTCGCGTTTGTTTAAAGACTTAATGTCACAGTTTTTAGGCTTAGGACCGCATTTGTTGAACGAAACCTTCATCATGCAAGCTTATCACAATCCAATGTTGCACCAAGTAATGAGCGAAGTGCGCCAGCAATTGCAGGTGATTTTTGCCATGGGTGAAAATTTTGACCATGTAGCTTATGGCATTGCACATACGATCAGGGCGCTACAGAATAAAGTGCCCGCCTTACGTTTCAATCCAAGTCAGTACCTTGGGCATGCCCACAAACAAACACCGGTATTTTTTATAGGAAATGGTCCGTCTTTAGATAAGAGCATCAGTCTTATTAAAGAGCATCGTGAAAGAGTGATTGTGGTTAGTTGTGGTACTGCTTTGCAAGCATTATACAAAAACGGCATCACGCCAGATTTTCATGGTGAGGTTGAACAAAATAGAGCTAACTTTGATTGGGCATCACGTATTAATGACCGCGCTTATTTAAAGAAAATAACCTTGCTTAGCGTAAACGGAATACACCCTGACACAAGTAGTTTGTACAAAAATGTATTAATAGCTTTTAAATCGGGTGAGTCTTCTAGCCATGCACTATTAGCTATGTTTCCCCCTGATAGCTTTCATTGTTTAGATCACGCCTATCCTACCGTGACGAATATGGCGATGAGCTTCTTTTTATCGTTAGGCTTTGAGCAATTGTATTTAATTGGGGTGGATTTAGGTTTTGCTGACCAATCAAAACATCACAGTAGCGCTTCGGGTTACTATGAAAATGGAAAACAAATTTACGATTACAAAAGCGTACATGCCGCCGATATGCGCGTAAAGGGCAATCGTCAAGATTGGGTCTTTACCAAAACCGAATTTAATATTTCGCGCATGATAATCGAGCAATTGCTACAAGACATTGGTCCAACTAAAGCAAGGGTAGAGTGCTATAATTTGTCTGATGGTGTTTTTATTGAAGGAACATTACCACTTGATCCCGACGACGTATTGGTAATGACTGATGCACAACAGAAACACAGTACTATCTTAGCTTTTGAAGATTGCTTTATGTCGCTGCATTCAGACCTAAACGCCATGTTAGCGAAGGCTTATCAAAGCAAATTATTGACTAAGCAGTTTGCGTCATTAAAAATATTGTCTGATACGCCCTTGCATACGAAAGCTGATGTGGTCAGTTTAATTGACGAATTTAGCGCATTATTGATGGCAGCAAAACGTAAAGGCAAGTCTTTATTCTTTTATTACTTCTTTAATAGTATAAATTACTTAAATGCTGCCTTAAGTAAGGCTAATTTGCAGTCTGATGAAACACTCGCACTACAAGCGAGTCAGCGTTTATTGAAAAACTGGCGAGTGTTTTTACACGACGCCCAAGATATGTTGAACAAGCAGTTTAGTTTAATCGACACCGCTGAAGCCTTTGGCGAAAAACGTGAGGCTTTTTTGATTGCCACTTGTCCAATCGTTAGCTGTGTTTGTGCAGACAACGATACCTTTATTCGTATCAATCGCTATCTAGAAAGTACACCTAACAAGGCGATTAGTTTGCACAAAGATTTAAGCACGCTCGATAGCACTTTTCACGAAAGGCCGGCATTATCGCCTTTGGTGATAATCGTTTCAGACTATGAAGACGCCGCTAAGTATGTCGCAAGCCTGAACGCTAACCATCAGCTTAATGGGCACGAGCAAGCTATTGCTTTGCTTTTTAATTGCTTTGAGTCACTTGAAGAGTTTGCTGTAAAGCAAGATGAAGCAGCTAAGTCATTGTGTTTAATGTACTGCCCAGGTTTGCTTAATAAAGAAAGTGTTGAAGATGTTTATAAAGGTCTAGACGCCGTATTTAGTGACGAAGAATTTTGCCACTTCGTTCAGTCTCGCGGTCAAGACATTGGCAAATATTCACTTATCATCGCCAAGCCGAGATTTAGTGATAGTGGCCTTAATAATGTGCGTTTGTATAATGAAACAAAGGCTAACATGAAGCAAGAAGAGGGCGCTTTATATACTTCAAGCATGAACAAAGAGACAAATGTAAAAAGCACTGAATCGTCAGTTCACAAAAATGAATATGAGTCGCTTTCAGTCGCCGTAATAAACCATCGTATTATTCAACGCATCCCTGCAAAACCTGATGTACGTGCTTATATGTTCAAGCAGTATATTGGATTTACAAAAGCATCTAGCCAAGAAAATCCTTCACTAAGCATGCTCGATAGTCTTGAAAATAGAGGTTTGCTTATGAATCGCCCACCTTTTGATTTTGAGCTATTAGGACCTTGGCACACTGAAGATAAACTTAAGGCCTTGATGGAGGCCTAAGGGCTTACTTTTGCAATTAATCACCTCAAGGCAAAAGTATCGTCAACAATACGCTTTTCTTGCTTAGCAAGTTTAGTTTTTGTTAATGACTTTGGTGTGAATTAAGGCCATAAAAACACACACTTTTAATTGCTTATGATTGATTGTTAAGGCCATTATGGCAGTCCAATGTTCTCATTTTGTTAATTATTTCATAGGAAACAGCCTTTTTCTTGGGCTATTTACACATTTTTGCTGTTATCGATCCCACTTTTAGATAGTATTAAAGGTGTTGATTCTAAAACCTATGCATCAAATAAAATAAAAATGGGGCAGTATGAGCGAAATTCTTGTTGTTAGCGACAGTCAAACCCGCAAACATAATCTACAAATCATTTTGACTTTTCTTGGCGAAAATACACATATTTGTGAGTACAGCGAATGCCTAGAAGTGATCGCTGGCAGTAACTCTTGGACTGCTATTTTGATAGATGGTGAAGTCCCCGAAGTCGCTGAAGACGTGATTGAGAAATTTCCAGAAAGCCCCTTTATTAATATCGGCTTTCAGTTAAGCGGTGAGCGAGAGTTTAAAAACTTGATAGGTTCGTTGTATGAACCCATTACCTATCCAAGCTTACAAGAGCTCCTTGATAAAAGCGTCGACTACCATAAAGCGAACCGTCCACTTTCGTCATTAGTTACCGGTAAAACCAAACTGTTTCGTAGCTTGGTAGGCAACAGTAAAGGGATAACGGACGTACGTGAACTCATCGAACAAGTTGCCCCAGTAGAAGCAAATGTATTAATTTTAGGTGAGTCAGGTACAGGCAAAGAAGTAGTAGCGCGTAATATTCATTATATGTCTAAACGCCAAAAAGGCCCTTTTGTACCAGTAAATTGCGGAGCAATCCCAGGGGACTTACTTGAAAGTGAGCTGTTTGGTCATGAAAAGGGCGCGTTTACCGGTGCCATTAGTGCGCGTAAAGGACGCTTTGAATTAGCCGAAGGCGGAACCTTATTCTTAGATGAAATTGGTGATATGCCGCTGCAGATGCAAGTTAAGTTATTACGCGTATTACAAGAGCGAATTTTTGAACGCGTTGGTGGCGCTAAAACTATAAAATGCGATGTCAGAATTATTGCCGCTACCCACAGAAACTTAGAAGAAATGATTTTAGAAGGTGGTTTTAGAGAAGATTTATACTATCGTTTAAACGTATTTCCAATTGAAACGCCGGCCTTACGCGAACGTGCTCAAGACATTCCCTTGTTGCTACAAGAATTAGTCACACGCTTAGAAAACAACAAACAATCGCCAGTACGTTTTACGCAGCAAGCAATGTCGTCGTTAATGCGTCACCGCTGGCCTGGTAACGTCAGAGAGTTGTCTAACTTAGTAGAGCGCTTGTCTATTTTGCACCCATCTCAGGTCGTAGATATTCATCATTTACCGCATAAATATCAGTTTGATGAAAACGGTCAACCAAATACTGAAAACGAAAATGAAAGCGATATTAGCGTGAATGAGCAACAAGAGCGTGACGCAATTACCGCCATGTTTAAGTATGAGGGCACAAGTCAGCTGATATCTGATGCGCAACCCGACACGAATTCTGTTGACGCAAACTTGCCCGCCGATGGTGTTAATCTAAAAGAATATTTGTCAGATTTAGAAATAAATATGATCAAACAAGCCTTAGACCAACAAGATTGGGTGGTAGCAAGGGCTGCAGACCAATTAGGGATGCGCAGGACCACGCTTGTAGAAAAAATGCGTAAATATGAAATTGCACGTGCTGAAAAAGCAGATGGTCAATAATTTGAACAGCTTGTCAGTAAATTGACATAGTGAAATTACATAAACCATTGATATAAAACAGTTTAATTTTGGCATGAGCCATGCATTAGCCAGTGTATTGAAGTACAACGCACTGGTTTTTTTATGTTGGTATCTGTTCCAAAAAATGAAGTTAGATTAAATACAGGTGAGCATCGCAAAAGCGACACTCTCACTTCTGCGCCGGTAAAACTTGCGGTATTGCGCAATCAAGTTGACGCCAAGCAAAATAATAAAGAACAAACCCCAGACAACCATCAACGTTTTTCACACCTGCTTTCTATTATGCCAGCCGGTGTTTTGGTCTTAGACAAAAAAGGCGTCGTTTCGCTTGCTAACCAACAAGCAATTAATCTTTTAGGTGAACCAATAGTAGGCGAAGCATGGCGAGATGTAATAAGTCGCGTTTTTGCACCTAAAGAAGATGATGGCCATGAAGTTTCTATGACCAATGGCAAAAAAGTAAAAATTGATATATCCCCATTGACCGAAGAAAAAGGTCAATTAATCGTGATTACCGACCTTACCGAAACCCGCGAATTACAAAGTAGAGTCGGGCATATGCAACGTTTATCTTCGCTTGGTAAAATGGTTGCTTCATTAGCTCATCAAGTACGAACGCCTTTATCCTCAGCACTTTTATATGCAGAAAACTTAAAAGCAATGCCTTTGCAAAATGAAATGGCATCACGGTTTAGTGAAAAGTTGACGCTTAGGCTCAGAGAGCTCGAATCCCAAGTTAACGATATGCTGTTATTTGCGAAAAGCTCCGATCAACAAATTGTTTCAACACTAGGTGCGCGAGACATAATGGAACAGTCGCTAGCGCAGACCGAAGCACAGCTAAGACAAGCAAATGTATTGGTACATAATGTCAACGACAGTAGAGCTGAGCCAAGCTTAAGTTGCACTCATCAAAACGCCGATATGCTTCAACAAACTCCCCAGGTGCTGGGTAATTTAACGGCCATTACTGGCGCTATCACAAACCTTATTTCAAACGCAATGCAGGCTTTAGAGCAGCAAAAGAATGCATCAAATACAGATATTAGTAATGCAAGCGGTGCTGACCAAGCGCAAATCTGGTTGAGCCAAACTATCGAGAATTCGGACCAACAAGAATATTGTGTATTTACCGTTGCAGATAACGGCAAGGGCTTAGCATCTAAAGACATCAATCATTTGTTCGAACCCTTTTACACCACAAAGTCCCAAGGTACAGGCTTAGGACTTGCAGTTGTAAACACGGTAGCAAAGTCTCATAAGGGCTTTGTTAAATGCGGTAATAATGAACACGGCGGTGCTTATTTTTCTTTGTATATTCCAACGCATAAGCCCAATAAATCAGAACTTCCATCATTTGCTAGTGCAGCATTAGCAAGCCAAAATAAATCAACAGGAGTGCCCCATGAGTAAAACCAAAATACTGATAGTCGAAGACGATCACGGGCTAAGAGAAGCCTTAGTAGACACTTTATTATTGGGCGGATACCAAGTAACTCCGGTTGAAAGTGCACAAAGTGCAATGGTTAAACTTACCGAAAGTCAGTTTGATTTAGTGGTCAGTGATATTCAAATGGAAGGCATGAATGGTTTGTCTTTATTAAAGAGTGTGAAAAATAAATACCCTAATTTACCTTTCGTATTGATGACCGCTTACGCTAATGTGAACGACGCGATTCAAGCTATGCGAGATGGTGCGACTGACTATCTTTCTAAGCCTTTTGCGCCGCAAGTTTTATTAAATTTGATTGGTCGTTATGCGCCTGCACAAAAAGTAGAGTCACGCACGCCAATAGCCGGTGACGAATCGAGTATTAACTTACTCAATTTAGCCAGTAAAGTTGCAGCGTCTGATGCTACCGTGATGGTGCTAGGTCCAAGCGGCTCGGGTAAAGAGGTTTTGTCTCGCTTTATACATGACCAATCAAGCCGCCGAGATGCGCCTTTTGTGGCTATCAACTGCGCTGCAATTCCTGAAAACATGTTAGAAGCGACCTTGTTTGGTTATGAAAAAGGGGCTTTTACCGGCGCTATTCAAGCCTGTCCGGGCAAGTTTGAGCAAGCCCAACAAGGCACCATTTTACTAGACGAAATAACAGAAATGGATTTGTCATTGCAAGCAAAACTGTTACGTGTATTACAAGAGAGAGAAGTAGAGCGCTTAGGTGGCCGAAAAACTATTTCACTTGACGTACGCGTTGTAGCAACAAGTAACCGAGATTTAAAAGAAGCGGTTGCCCAAGGTAAATTTAGAGAAGATTTATACTACCGCTTAAATGTATTCCCTATTACTTGGCTGCCATTACATCAGCGTGTTGGCGATATTATGCCGTTAGCGAAGCATTTGTTAAGCCATCATTTGGTGAACATAAAAGGTAAAGTTGCTACAACAGTACCTGAATTTACTGCCAGTGCAGTACATAAATTAACAACGCACACTTGGCCTGGGAATGTGCGTGAGCTAGAAAACGTCATTCAACGGGCACTTATTTTGACCAATGGTCAGGTAATTGACAGCAGCGATTTGTTGATAGAGCCAGATAGTCAACAAATTTTTGACTCTGGTCAGTCATTTAATCCTCAAGTAAATAATCTCGACGACGATAAAAGTTTACTGGGTTCAGAATTGCGCTTGCAAGAACATCAAATAATTTTGGATGCCTTGCAGACCTACAACGGCAAACGCAAAGACGTTGCAGAAAAGCTCGGTATTAGCCCGCGTACGCTACGCTATAAATTAGCGAAAATGCGCGAAAGTGGCATAGATCTTCCATCATAAGATGTGTCGCTGCGAGATAGTCAAATTACTAACTCGCGCCCAAGAATTTAGTTCGTTTTACTTGGTATTAGCAACTTTTTGTAACGCCGAAGGCGTAAACCGAAAGACAGGTAAAAAGACAAAGTATGAAGAACCCTCCCGTTTTTTGTAAGCAGTCAGACAGGATGTCGAACCTATTGCCGCCCACCCTATGGGCGGTTTTTTTTGTTCAAAAATACCTCTTAGTTTCTTTGTTGG
Organism: Glaciecola sp. G7-5; assembly: GCF_055808975.1. NCBI lineage: Bacteria > Pseudomonadati > Pseudomonadota > Gammaproteobacteria > Alteromonadales > Alteromonadaceae > Glaciecola > Glaciecola sp. G7-5. The sequence continues at coordinate 4,259,719 of NZ_CM147892.1, read as the reverse complement.
CTAATAATTGCCGCCAATTACGATAACTTGCCATGTAAATCTCACCTTGGCATTGTCTTTGCTTAACTTACTGCATACAGCGCAAAAGAGTCATAAATACAACGATATTTCGTTATTGTGACCTTTCAAAATATTAAGAGGTTTACGTATGGACATCAAAGCAAACGCCCTATACCAAGAAATGCAGGCGATGGCGTCTCAAATTACAGGGTCGTCAGACACTTTAACGCGCATTGAAAAAAGTCCCGGAGCGGGTCAATTTGCTGACATGTTAGGTCAGGCCATCGACAATGTTAATGGGATGCAAAGTGAATCTCGTTCAGTACAGACCCGTTTTGATATGGGCGATCCAAATTTAAGCTTAGTAGACGTAATGGTAGCTAAAGAGAAATCATCCATTGCCTTTGAAGCGACCGTGCAGGTGCGCAACAAGTTACTTGAAGCATATAAAACAATAATGAACATGCCGGTATAATAGGAAGTTACGCACATGGCTGAAGCGACAAGCACAGATTTAACGGTTCAAGATGACAATGAATCGACAGAAATGGCCCCAGCAGGCAAAACTCAGCTGCTCGATACATTAACTAATCCAGAAACCATCCGCCAAGTAACAATGATAGTAACTATTGTTATCTGTGTGGCCATCGCCATATTTATCTTTATTTGGTCCAAAGAACCTACTTACCGTCCTTTAGTGCAAATGCCGCCGCAAGAGATGATTGAAACTCTGGATCATCTTGACCTAAACCAAATACAGTACAAGATTGAAGGCAATACCATATATGTTTTAGACAGTCAGTTTAAAGACGTTAAATTAGGTATGGTTCGTCAAGGTATTAGCAATGAAAGTAGCGCGGGTACCGACATTATCATGAAAGACATGGGCTTTGGTGTAAGCCAACGCGTTGAAATGGAACGTTTAAAGCATGCTCGTGAGCAACAAATAGCACGTACCATTGAGACTATGGATTCAGTCGCAAAGACTAACGTGTTATTGGCTATTCCTAAAGAAAACGTGTTTGCAAGACGCGAATCGAAAGCAAGTGCAACTGTGGTGGTGACTGCGCGAAAAGGCGCTTATTTGTCGGGTGAAGAAGTAGATTCTATCGTCGATATAGTTGCTTCTGCGGTGCAGGGAATTGACCCGTCTAGGGTGACGGTAACCGATAGCAACGGCAGGTTATTAAATTCAGGTTCTGCAGATTCTGTGAGCTCTCGAGCAAGAAAAGAATATGAGGTTGAAAGAACCCGCGAAATGCAATACTTGGAAAAAATAGATTCCATTTTAATACCCGTTCTTGGCAGAGATAATTATACCGCAACGGCAGACGTCAGTATGGATTTTACCTCTGTTGAACAAACTCAGCGTCGCTATAACCCCGACATGCCAGCGGTACGCAGTGAAATGATATCCGAACAAAACTCTGTTGGTGGTGTTATTGCGGGCGTGCCTGGAGCGTTAACTAACCAGCCTCCAGCCGATGCAAATATACCTGAAGAGGCCAGCGGCGGGGTTAACGCAACTCCCGTGCCTGGCAATAGCAGCAAAGAATCTACGCGTAATTACGAACTAGATACCACTATTAGCCATACTAAAAATCAAACTGGCATTATTCGCCGTTTAAGCGTTTCTGTCGCCGTTGACCACATGAATACTGTAGACGCTGAAGGGGCGGTCGTTTCAACGCCCTTATCGCAACAAGAATTGCTCAATATAAGACGCTTACTACAAGGCGGCGTGGGCTTTGACGTTACGCGTGGTGACTCACTTGAAGTGGTTAGTATTCCTTTTAATCGCATTGATGTTAGTTCGATAAAAGAGCCAGCGATATGGGAACAACCGTGGTTTATGTCGATTTTCAAGTTGTTCTTGGGTGCCAGCGTCATTATCGTGCTTATCTTGGCAGTAGTGCGGCCAATGCTGAAAAAACTTATCTTCCCAGATGGCGGTTTTGTTGATAACGATATTGATGATTCAGATTTAGATTTAGGCAACGAGGCGATGGATGTCTTAAGTGATGACTTTGACGAAGCGAAAGTAGGCTTCTCACCCGATGGATCGCTAATGTTACCTAATTTACACCGAGATGAAGATGTCTTAAAAGCAGTACGCGCTTTGGTTGCAAATGAACCTGAACTATCGGCACAAGTTGTGCGCGGATGGTTGCTTGAAGACGAATAGGAAAAATCATGGCTGAAAACGAATTAGAAAAACAAGAAATTCCAGAATACGACGTTGGTAAATTAGACGGTATCGAAAAAGCGTCTATTTTATTGCTCAGTTTGTCTGAAGATGATGCTGCACAAATATTGAAATTTTTGGAGCCCAAACAAGTACAAGTATTGGGTTCTGCAATGGCTGCAATGGACGACATGACGCAGAACAAAATTTCAGCGGTGCATAAGCACTTTATTGAAGAAATCCAAAACTACTCAACCATTGGCTTTAAGAGTGAAGATTTTGTTCGTCGAGCATTGGTTTCGGCGCTTGGCGAAGACAAGGCCGCCCATTTACTTGACCAAATATTGGCGGGTTCAGGTGCCAAAGGACTCGAATCACTTAAATGGATGGATTCAAAGCAAGTTGCCAATATTATCCGCAATGAGCATCCCCAGATCCAAACGATTGTTATGTCATATTTAGAGCCAGAGCAATCTGCTGAAATATTGGCCCAGTTCCCAGAAAAAGTCAGATTAGACTTGCTAATGCGTGTTGCTAACTTAGAAGAAGTTCAGCCTGCAGCACTGCAAGAATTAAATGAAATCATGGAGAAACAATTTGCGGGTCAAGCGGGTGCTCAAGCTGCCAAAATGGGCGGCATGAAGTCCGCGGCAAATATTATGAACTACTTAGACACCAATATAGAAGGTCAACTGATGGAAGCCATCAGAGAACAAGACGAAGAAATGAGTCAGCAAATTCAAGACTTGATGTTTGTATTTGACAACCTTATTGATGTTGATGACCGCGGAATTCAAGCGATTTTACGTGAAGTTCAGCAAGAAACATTAATGCGAGCCATCAAAGGTGCTGATGATAACTTACGTGACAAAATCACCGGTAACATGTCCAAACGAGCAGCAGAAATGCTCATTGATGATATTGAAGCAATGGGACCAGTTAGACTTAGTGAAGTAGAAACTGCACAAAAAGAAGTACTATCCATTGCCCGGCGTTTAGCTGATGCAGGCGAAGTTGTGCTGGGTGGGTCTGGCGGCGAAGAGTTTGTATAAGCATTCGCTTTATAAGTAGCAATAGGATGAAAAAGCAGCACTATGTCCGATAGCAGAGATTCAAGCTTTGACGAAGCCCAATTATGGAACTTGCCTTCAGTAGATGACGAGCAAGCCAAATTGGATACCAAAACCGATGCGCTGAATCGACCAAGAAACCGCTGGAAGTTTGAAGCACCTGAGCAAGAAGAAGAGGTAAAACCGTTAACCGCACAAGAAATTGAAGCGATTAGAGCGGCAGCTTATCAAGAAGGGCTTGTTAGTGGTCATGAAGAAGGCTTTGCAAAAGGCCAGGCAGAAGGTTTAGAAGCAGGTAAAGAACAGGGTAATATAGAAGGCAAAGAGCAAGGACTTGCCGAGGGCTTAGCAGAAGCGAAAGATAAGATTGCTGAACAATTATCTGTGTTGTCAGCATTAATCGACAACCTAAAAGCCCCAGCAGAACAAATTAACGATGACGTAAAAAATGAACTGGTGATATTAGCCACAAGTTTAGCAAAAGCCGTTATCAAGACCGACGTACAACAAAACCCTGACATTATAGTGAGCGCGATTGCTCAGGGAATTAAAACCCTTCCTTTAAATGAAGCCCGTTATCAAATCACCCTAAACCCCGAAGACATTGCTATTGTAAACGAGCACTTTGGTGAACAACATATAAGTGACTCGGGTTGGCAATTAATAGAATCACCAGAATTAGCGCGCGGTGGATGCCAGATAAATACCACCAACAATGCTGTGGACGTTTCAATTGAGCGCAGAAGCGAACAAGTTTTCTCCCAATTACTACTCAATCAAGGTCTAGCTGATGACCCTCGCACTCGCTGAAAAAATTAGAGCCATTAACGAAACCGTTTATACAAGTCAGTCGGTCAGTGCGGGCAAATTGGTCCGCGGGGTCGGCTTAACGCTTGAAGCTGTAGGTTGCCAAATACCGGTGGGTGGCAGAGCCTTGGTGCAAACACTGCAAGGTAGAGTTGAAGCGGAAGTTGTGGGTTTTGCCGGTGAGATTACTTATCTCATGCCTACAGAATCGATTAAAGGTATTGTGCCAGGTTCATTTGTAGAGCCTATTTCAAGTGATGCCGGTTTAGCTGTTGGCGAAGCGATGTTAGGACGCGTAATTGACGCAAACGGCGCACCGCTTGATGGTTTAGGTCCTATTAACACGACGCACCGAGTGTCAACACATCCAGCGCCAATCAATCCGCTTACTCGCAAAGCTGTCAACACTCATCTAGATGTTGGTGTACGCGCCATCAACGCCATGATTACCGTTGGTAAAGGTCAGCGAATGGGCTTATTTGCTGGTAGTGGTGTGGGTAAAAGTGTTCTTTTAGGAATGATGACGCGAGGCACTACAGCCGATGTTGTTGTGGTTGGTTTAATTGGGGAACGTGGACGAGAAGTTAAAGAATTTATAGACGATATACTGACCAGTGAAGAGCGGAAAAAAGCAGTAGTGGTTGCTGCTCCTGCAGATACTTCACCATTAATGAGACTAAAAGGCAGTGAAACCGCGGTTACCATTGCTGAATATTTTAGAGACCAAGGCAAAAATGTATTGCTGCTGGTTGATTCTTTGACGCGTTATGCCATGGCCCAGCGTGAGATTGCCTTGGCAATTGGCGAACCTCCCGCAACCAAAGGCTATCCACCTTCTGTTTTTGCCAAGTTACCAGCGCTAGTTGAAAGGGCAGGAAACGGCACTGCATTGCAAGGGTCAATTACGGCTTTTTATACGGTGCTAACTGAGGGCGATGACTTACAAGACCCGATAGCTGATGCAGCCCGCGCAATTCTAGATGGCCATATTGTATTGTCACGAGAGTTGGCGGATTCAGGTCATTACCCTGCAATTGACGTAGAGTCATCAATTTCGAGGGTTATGCCACAAGTGGTAAGTGAGCAGCACGACAAGCAAGCGCGTTCAATTAAGCGGGTATATTCAACCTATCAACAAAACAAAGATCTGATCAACATTGGCGCTTATGCGCGAGGAAGCGATCCAAATATTGATTTATCAATATCGGCAGCGCCGGCGATTGCGGCCTTTTTGCAACAAAGCGTAAAACAGATTGTTGATATGGACACTACACTCGAGACCGTCAGCACCTTGGCCTCTGGAATCGAGTCGGCTTCGGGCGCTAATAGAGGTGCTCGTTGAGCAGCATCAAGCAACTTATGTTAGTTGCCGAGGTTGAACTTAAAAGAGAGCAACACTTTGCACGGCAATATCAAGAAGCAAACGCGCATCTGCAAGCCAACCAACAAAAACTGTCAGGCCTTGAACGCTATAAACTCGACTACCTGCATGGCATTCGCGTGAAAGCCGCGAAGGGAATTGGCGCAAAATCAATGAACCAATATCACCAGTTTATATCGCAATTAGACAAAGCCTGTGAACAACAAGTTCACGTGATAAACCAATCGGTATTGGTTGCTGACCAGCGCAAACGCCAGTGGTTAGCACAACAACAAAAGCACAAAGCTATTGTGCATTTAATAGGCGTAAAAAAGCGCCATGCCCAAGCCGCAGAAAACAAGCTCGAGCAAAAGCTATTTGACGAAATCGCAACCCAACGAGCAAGCAGAAAACCTAGCTACCTCTAAGTCCAAGACCTAATTCCAATTACGCCGAAATACAACAAGTAAACAACTACCACTGCTTGAACAAGCAGATATACCACACTACAAATATACAAAAACCGCGGAAGCCTAAATTTGCGTGCAATAAATACAGAGTAAATTGCCCACACTGTTGCAATAAACATCAGTAACGATGTTAGCCACAAAGCTAATGAATAAAAGCCAATATGCCCAAGCCTTTCGATTGGCGATGCCATCCCTAAGCCCAAAAAGAGTAAAAACAAGACAACACTCCAACACGCGAGCGAAAGCTTCAAACGAAAACGCACGGCGCGAGTTGCAGACAAGGCATCATCTGGGTTGCTAAACTTGCCGCGTAAATATTGAATTGGCCAAAATAGACTATGTAAAATCATGGTCAACAATAATATGCCCCAAATTAGCAATACGGTTTTATCTAGCCATGCGTTGATTGCTGAAATTGGCACAAATACTCTATCACCATAATGGATTACTTTTTCGGCGATGGGATCTTCACCTAACTTAAGTACTTCCTCACCTTTCTCATTTTGCCAAGTATCATTGCCCTGATAGCTTAGTTGACGCTTCCACCCTGGCGGAAAGACGCTAGTGAAAACAGCACTATTCCCTTTTATCTGTAGACGATATGCTGAAACTAAGCGTTCAACAAAAAAGCGTTTTTGCAAGCGCGGGTTTTGGTAGCGGTAGTAGCCTGACATATTTTCCCACTGCGTGGAAACATCTGCAGTGTTTGGAGTTTGTGTATTAAAACCTTCGGCTAAATGCGTGCTAATAGCTGTCACAATTTCGCGAAAAGCGCGTCCATTTTCGCTGTTTTGTAATACCACAAAACCAACCTTGTGCTTTGGCGAATAGGAAAGTTCTGACAACCAACCTGGTAGGGAACCATCATGGCCTCGATAACGAACACCATCGTAATAACGCGCATAGTTAAATAAGCCATAACCTGCAGCAAACTCGCCTACATTGCTTGTATGTGAATACTCCATTCTTTTAATTGTACTAGGTTGCAGAAATACATCGCCGCTATCTTTTACACGCCCACGATTTATAAACAACGTGGTTAATCTAGCCATGTCTTCCAAGCTCATTACTAAAGCGCCTGAAGGTCTAAACAGAATGTTTTTATGTACGACCGCCTTACCGTTTTTATAACCTACAGCGCTATTTTCATGCGGTTCTGAATAGCTTGCGCTTTTCATTTCTAAAGGCGTAAAAATATGTTGCTGTACATAACTATAAAAGCTCTGACCTGTTTTCTTTTCAACAATTAGCGCAGCGACTGTAGCTGCCGCATTACTATAAGCATGACGCGTGCCGGGTGGCCACCTTGATTCCCTATTGTTAGGATTTACATTTAAGGTCGCTGTTAGATCAAGAGGGGGCTGATTATTGTAAGCAAACTCTTGCAACGATATTCCATCCCATCCCGTGGTACTTTCAAGCACGTGTTTTAGCTGTAAGGGGTGACTAGCTGCCCACTTATTTTTAAAAGCTAAATCCGGTAGTAAATCAGAAATATTATCATCAAGATTTAGTTCACCGGCTTCAACTAATTGCATAATGGCAATGCTAACTATCATTTTACTAATTGATGCAATGCGGTATTGGGTAGACAGTTCTGCTTTACTATGCGCCTCTTTATTGGCCATGCCATAAGCTTGCATATGTGTAGGTTGCCCATCAACGAACACGGCAAAGGCAACAGAAGGGATGTTATATTTCTTTATAATGTCTTGAATGTTTGAATCTAATTTAGTGAGTGCATCGGTTTGAGTTGGAGATTGCGCAAACGCGATATTGGCTGAAAAGCTTATTAGGCATAAAGCAAATATAGCTACTTTTTTACCCAGCATAGTTGCTAGGCGCAATGCTATAAAATTAAAAATACAGGTCACAATGGTCTTTCCTTAGTTAGTTTTATAATTGACCTTATTAGTTCTAAGCTTTGCCTTAGCAAAAGCCAACGAAAGTTTTGTGATATATAGTAAAGCTGTGCAACAATACGATGTTAACAAACGTTAACTAATTATAAGTCACTGTTTTATGGTCAATAATAATCAAAAAAAGCATGTATATATTTTCGGTGAATATAGATTAAATAGTTTAAGTGAGCGGCTGAGCTACCAAAACGAACACATAAAAGTAGAACCACAACAGTTTAATTTATTGCTTTTACTCGTCTCAAATTACGGCAATGTAGTGACCCGCCAACAAGTACAAGATGCGGTATGGGCAGGCAGGCCAGTCAGCGATGAAGCCATTAGGGTTGCGATTAAAAAGCTCCGCGATATTTTTAACGATGATGCGAAAGCGCCTCGTTTTGTTAAAACGCTACCTCGGCAAGGGTATAGATGGTTAGCTCCTGTAGAGATTGAAAAAAACGCGGAACCTACGAAACAAGGCCGTCGATTTCTCCGCAGGGCTTTACTACTGTTCATCATATTGTTGTTACTAGGGGCAAGTTTGCATGCAATTTGGCCTCAACTTTTTTCTAAGACGCTTTCAACAAAATCCCCCAAAAATCACAGTAGCGATGTGAGTGTGACCTTATTAACTTCGCTTCCAGGTTCTGAGATTTATGCAGACTTTCACCAAGCACAAAATAAGCTTGCCTTTTTGCATCGCGATGCTAGAAACAGCCCACAACAACTCTACCTTAAGTATTTAAACAGCGGCTTAGTGCAGCGTTTAAGTTGGGATGATGCAAACTATAGCAATGGAGCATGGTCAAAAAATGGCAAGCGTTTAGCCTTTAATAGGCATAGCGACAATGAACAAAGCATGCATATTGCTGAATTTGACGAGTTTGGCGACATACTTGATGTAAAAACACTCAACAATCCACAACTAGCAGACAAGTTTGTTATTGAATGGACCCACGACCAATCCGGTTTGATACTGTCACACGAGATGCGGCCAAACCGTCAACATAGCATCTATGAATATTCGATTGAAAACGATAGTTTAAAAGCGATTTCCAATCCGAATGTTGCGGGTCGTGGCGATTACTTTGCGAAACAGTCTCACGATGGCAGCAAGCTTGCTATTTTACGAGAAGTAGGTAAACAACAAGTATCGTTATTGGTTTTAGAAAAGCAAACAGGCAGTATGTTAGTCAATAAAGTGTTGCCGTTTCAGGCGAGCAAACTAGCATGGCAAACAAATGATCAAGCGATTATTTTAAGTAGTTTTTTTGGGCAAAATAGTCGCTACATATTGAACACGGATTATTTCGAACATTCTCCAAGCCTGCCGCCAAATAGCTTAGATGTGTTTAATAGTTGTGGTGAACGCTGCTATATTCTGCGCCAACATAACGGCAATTTCCTCGATATTCAAGAAACACCCCTTGCGCTATTGAAGGCAAGAATTGCGGCTAAAAATCAATCTATTGATGGTAAACTCAATAGCATATCGAGCGAGCCGATTATTGAAAGCGGGAGATTGTTTAAGCTTTCAGGTGCAGAAGACTTTCCTCGCTATTTGCATGACAAAAGTAAAGACGACAATTTCTCTAAAAGTGCCCTAGTGTATGTTTCATTGCTTGATAAAGAGCTTGTGTTTAATAAGTTTAACGCCAACGGCCAAATAGACACTTTAGGCAAGCTTGAGGGTACTTTTCAACTCAGTGCTATAGCGGTTTCTGCTGATGCTAGTAAGTTAGCAGGGATAGCCGATGGGCGCTTATTTTTATTAAGTACTGAGGCTGTTTCTTCAAACCCCGTATTTTTAACAAACGCGCTTGAACGCGTTGACAACCCAAGCTGGCATAGTAATAACAGGCATATCTACCTGACCAGTATGTCAGAAAATTTACCATCTATTATTTTGTATGACACACAAACAAATGAGCGCCGCGCTGTCATTTCAGGTTTTGCCGCATTCCAAGCAATTGACGAAAATTCCATGCGCGCAGTGGGTGTTGATATAAAAGGTATGGCTTGGCTGTTAGAGAACAAAAATGATAAGTGGCAAAAAATGCGCGCTCTAACACAGTTAACGTCACCCAGTCTGCATAATTTCAAAGCTATTAACGACACATTGTATTTCTCAAAGAACCAAGGTCGAGAGGCCCAGTTGTGTATGCTGGCCTTAAGTTCGCTAGGGGCGGAGACTGAGCCAGAATGTGCATCAACGGGGCAAAACCGCTTTCGGCTTAGCTTTGATGTTCACCCCTCACATGAAAAAGTATTATTGGTAGAATCCCTTGGCGCACAAAGCAATATTATAAAAATGCAATGGTGATGGATTTAGTTAATTAATCTCTATTTAGGAGTATCTCATTGCCAATTGATTTTTCGAGGGCTTGCACCTCCTAGCCCACATTTTAAGGTAGTTTGGCTTTGTAGTATCAAGGCTAGACAAGTCAACTACCGTATTGTTTCTAAAATCCGTTAATTGTAAAGTTCCAGATATCACCTTTATGCAAATAAGAATAATTATCATTAAGGTTTACATTTAAAAAAGTTTGCATTAGTATTTTGCCTGAATCGTTAACTCAACTAAGGGATAAAATAAACAATGCCTGTAAAAAACAGCACATTTAACAAATTAGGATCAGGTTCTATTCTCGCAGCACTTGCTTTTTCACACACACCAGCTTTTGCCAATAAACTAGACTCAACATGCGAAGGAGATAGCAAGAATTGCGACAGCGAAGCTGTAGAACTCATTAAGGTCCATGGTGTCCGCAATTCTATCTACAGTGTAAAAGAATCTGGTGACATTCGTCGCATTGGCGAACTACTAGACACACCGCAAACGATCACGGTATTAACCAAAGACCAAATAGAAGAATCAGGAAAGTCCGATCTTAAAGAGATCCTAGCCGCGCAAGCAGGTGTTACCCTTGGCACGGGGGAAAATGGCAATGCCTTTGGTGATCGCTACATAATACGTGGCCATGAAGCACGTTCAGACGTGTTTGTTGATGGCTTACGTGATCCAGGTATGACAACCCGAGAAAGTTTTGCAACCGAACAAGTTGAAATTACGAAGGGCCCTAGCTCAACATTCGCCGGCAGAGGTTCTTCTGGCGGTGCCGTTAACAGTATTACTAAAAAAGCATCTACCGCTTATAATTTTGGTCGAGTAGATGCATCAATCGGTACAGACGAGCATTATCGCATGGTGTTTGACTACAACACGCCCATTGCAACAAATTTTGCTACGCGCATAAACCTGTTGAGTACACAAGAAGATGCTCCTAATCGCACTAGCATTGCACGCAGTAGAGAGGGTGCCTTGCTGTCAGGTTTATACGATAATGCTGATGACCTCAGCGTGTATGCTGACGCATATTATCTACAAGCGAAAGATACGCCTGATTTAGGTTCTTATTTTGATTCAGCCACGCGCGAGCCCGTCGAGAATATTCCTGTTTATGCGCAAAATGAAGACTTCTTAGACTCAGAAGTTTTTGCGTTAACGCTGAGAAGTGAATATGACATCAGTCCAAAGCTCAAGTTCTATAATGCTACCCGCTTTGGTAAAACCAACAATGCCTACCTTTCCACTGGTGCGCGCGGGACGACCCGAGCAGAAACCGATGCAAGCGCACCTAACGCAGACACTATCGTGTTAAGCACTCATCAAGGTTGGCAAGATGTTGACTATTTTGCGACGCAATTTAATTTGTTTTGGGATATCAATACCGGTGGCATTGAACACAATTTATTATTTGGCTTAGAAGTAAGCGATGAAAATGTAGATAACGGTGTTTACGATATTAGCTACAATAACCCTAGAAACTGTTTAACCGAGGGCCGGCGGGGCGTAAGCGAAAGTTATTGTTTACTTGATGGTGTTGGTGACTTATTCGCTGATCCTCAAAATATTATTGGGCGTGACGTTACGAGAGGGGCCTCTGACGCGCTATTTTCAGCGACCACCGTAGCCGTTTATGCGATGGATACCATGACACTTAGCGATGATTGGCAAGTCTTTTTAGGTCTTAGGCAAGACCGAATTGATTATAGTAACGATGTGCTAAGTAGAGGCGACGCTTTGGACTACGCTTATAAAGACAATGTTTACAATGGACATATTGGGCTCGTGTATAGCCTGATGGAAGACGCCAATATCTATGCGACCTATTCAACCGCCACAAACATCAATGGTGGAGAGTCTGACTTGGGCGCTAATTGCGGCTACGGTGGTTTATGTGGTGATCCTGAGCAAGCATCCTTGGCTGATCCTGAAACCGTGAAAAACCTTGAGTTTGGCACAAAATGGTCAGTGCTAGACGAAAAACTATTTATCGCAGCAGCGTGGTTTCAATTAACCAAATACGATGTAATGGAAAGTGTTGGGGATGCATATTCCACCTTAGGTACGTTAAATACGGGTAAAAATAGGGTCGAAGGTATTGAGTTTGCTATGAATGGTAATATCACTGACAAGTTAAGTGTACAAGTGAGCGCGGCTAAAATGAGCTCAGAAGTACTCGAATCAATCAGCGAAGCAAACATTGGTCTTGAGCTCAGTAATTTTGCTGGCGACAGTGCATATTTTCAGTTGCGCTATCAATTAAATGAAAAATTTGCGTTTGGCGGCGATTACACGTTCAAAGGCGAGATGTTCGGAGGCCAGCCAGACACAGCGGCGTCTTATGATGCCGACAATAACCGCTATAGTATTGTTGTACCGAGCTATCAGGTTGTAAATTTATTCGCAAATTATAGTGTGTCTGACAGTACGACGCTGCGCCTAAATGTCGGTAACGTCACCGATACTGAATACTGGACCGCGGCATACAGATCAGGTGCTTTTATGTATTTAGGTGACGCGCGCTCAGTTCGTGCCACGTTAACCTACGAATTTTAGTTAGCAATAATAAATAAGGAAGAATAGTAATGGTACTGATTGAGCAACTTTTGTCAGCAGGTGAAGTCGCAGCATTTAGGAAGGAGCTCAGTCAAGTACCCTTTAAAGACGGTAAAGAAACCGCCATGGGAATGGCTTCTTCAGTGAAAAATAACGGGCAAGCTGACAATTCAGATATACAAGTGCAACAATTGAGCCATCAGCTTTTAGCCAAGTTTGGAAGCAATTCAACTCTGATTTCAGCGGCACTTCCTCATCGCATTTTCCCACCGTGTTTCAATCGTTATAGCGACGGTGAAACCTATGGCTTTCATGTTGATGCAGCGATTATGCGCATACCAAACAGCAATGATGTGCTGCGTTCAGATATGTCTATGACTTTGTTTTTATCTCATTTAGACGAGTATGAAGGCGGTGAGTTGGTCATTAAAACCCAGTATGGTGAACAAAGAGTGCGCGCAAAAGCGGGTGACGCTGTGCTATATCCCTCGAGCAGTTTACATAAAGTAACGCCGGTAACAAAAGGCACTCGTTTGTCCGCAATTACGTGGATGCAGAGCATGGTAAGTGACGCCCACGCACGCGAGATTTTGTTTGAGCTAGACCAAAGCATACAAGGATTAGTAAGTAGCAAACATATAGAAAGGGAAGCGCTAGATAGAATGCATCACGTTTATCACAACTTGATTCGTCTTCATTCTCAAGTTTAGGCTGATTTATGATTGGATAAAATGGTTTTAATTGCCACCAAATAGCCAAATCATACTGTGTCAAAAATATTTTTGTAAAAAGTGAAAAAATGTTGCATCCAATGATTCTACTTGGGCGTTTTGTTGTAAGAGTAATGACTCTAAAAGGTCTTGTTTTTTTAAGTCTTAAGCATTTTATGAAAGAAAACAACGGTTAGAGCTGTGATGAAAGTCGCAGCTAGCGGTTTACGATACTCAACAAAAAGTAACAACAAAAAAGAGCGTTTTCTACAAGTGACAATGTTCATTTTGACCTTGTAGGCGCATAAACTAAAAAAGGAATACACATGTTTAACAAAAATATAATTGGTCGTAAATCGCAATTGCTTTTACTATCTGCAATGTTACTTAGTATTAGTGGACAGGCGTCAAGTGCACTATTTGGCTACGCCTTAAACGAAAATGGCAGTAATCTTGTTTCATTTGATGTGACAAACCCCAACGCTACAAACTCTGTCCAGATTGGTGATGGAATGCAGCAAATTTCCGCTATTGACTTTAGACCTGCTACCGGCGATTTAATTGCATACAGCAACGCCAGCAATGCTTATTTTACTATTGATAAAACGAGCGGCGCACTGACTGCATTTGATAACACTTTGGCGGATGATCCCACTAACACTAATGCACTAGATATCGATTGGAATCCAACGATAGACAGAATGAGACTGGTAACTGAAACTGATTTAAACATCGTTTTTAATCCAAACGATGGCGGCACAACTTTAGTGAACAACGTGTTTTACGGAGCAGGGGATGTAAGTGAAGGAATAGACCCATCAATAGTAGCCAATGCATATACCAATAGCTTTACCGCTAACTTAGGTGGCAGCACGCTACAATATGCTATTGATTCAGGTACCGACACTTTAGTAACGCTAGCCAATAACGCAGGTACCTTGGCCACAGTCGGAGCACTCGGATTTGACGTAAGTAATATGGCTGGTTTAGATATATTCTCTGGACCGATTGATGGCATAGGTGGTCCTAATATGGCCTACGCACTACTGAATGTTGCGGGTATATCGGGGCTTTACAACATTAACCTTCAAGATGGCCAAGCTAGTTTTATCGGTAACATTGGAAACGGCGATGTATTGACTGGTTTTGCAATTACATCAGTGCCAGCGCCTAGCGCATTGTTGTTGTTAATACCTGGCGCACTCTTGCTAATGCGTCGCGCACGCTCAAAGCAGTAAAGAAAATACGTAGCGGCGGTACTCATCGCCGCTACAAAACAAACTCAATACGAAATTCATCTTAGTTCGACGTTAACGAAGCACTCGCTATTTGTCTAATCTTGCCGACTATTGCGCGTAGGCCATTTCCGCGGGTTGGCGTGATGTGATTTTCTAAATCTAATTCTTTAAAGTAATTGTCGATATCAAAATCGACTATTTCTTTAGCGGTTTTTTCATTGTAGGCACTTAGCACTAGCACTAATAAACCTTGTACGATAACCGCGTCACTGTCTACGTCAAACTCGAATCTATCGCCTTGTAAATGGTAATCTAACCAAACATTGCTTTGGCAACCTTTGACTATTTTATCGGGTGTACGGGCTTCTTCGCTAAGGCCGGGTATTTGCTTGCCTAAGTCAATAATGTACTGATAGCGTTGTTCCCAATCATCAAAAAACGCTAGATCGTCAACGATTTCTTCGCTACTTGGTAATTGCATTTTTGTGTTTATTCCTATGATTTACAATGCGGGTGTTTTGGTGCTTGCGCCAGTATACAGCAACTTAAAAAATACACCCGCTTCTAGCTGGGCTTCTTCACTCATCTTGTCGCGCGACCAAGGTGGATCGAACACGAGGTTGACCTTCACGCTTTCAACATGCGGTACCATAGCAACTCGATATTCGACATCACCCACTAACACCGGCCCCATTCCGCAAGCTGGTGCGGTGAGTGTCATGTCGATATTAACGCACTTCTCGCTGTTATCTATGTCTACCTTATAGATAAGCCCTAGCGACACCAAGTTAATTGGTATTTCAGGGTCGTAAACCGACTCTAATGCTTCCCACACTTGGTCTTTATCTATATTGCCGTCGGCTGGTGGCTCAAATGACAGCGTCAAAGACTTTCTGCCAATGGCTTGTGCATCGGTACCGTCGATGCGATACATGTTGCCGCGCCACGTAATGGTGAAGTTTCCGCCTAAGTCTTGCGTAATCGTGACAAACTCACCTTCAGGGATAATTTTTGGTGTGCCTACAGGAACTAAGCGCGCTTTGCAGTCACTTTCCGTGACAACCATTTTCTGTTGCATTATATGTTTACTACCCTACGTTAAAGCTTTCACCGCAGCCGCACTCGTTTACCACATTCGGATTGTTGTATTTAATCAGGCCGTTTACGCCTTCTTTCACATAGTCAATTTCAGTATTACGCAACAACTCTTGCGCCTTTTCGGCAATAGCAATGCTTAAGGAGTCGCTGAACTTAATTACTTCATCGCCATCTTTAGTGCTATCAACAAGGTCCAGTACATAAGCATAACCAGTACAGCCACTTACCTTAGTCGAAAAGCGAATGATTTTCTCAGGCTGCGCCTTTTGCTTACTTTCAAAATGCTTTATCGCGCTATCGGTAAGCGTAATCGTTTGTTTATTGGGTACAAAAGTTTCAACAGTCATAACTGCTCCTACATCAACATTGTTTTGGCTTTTTTGAGTGCTTCAAACAGCCGGTCAATGTCCTCAAAAGTATTGTAAATAGAAAAAGACGCTCGCGCCGTGCCGGGCAGTGCTAAACGCTTCATTAGCGGTTGCGCACAATTGTCTCCAGTACGTATCGCCACACCTTGTTTATCTAAAATAAAACCAATGTCGGCAGGATGAGCATTGCCTAATTTAAAACTCATCACGCCCACTTTATTGGGTGCCGTGCCTACAATTTCCATCCCGTCAATGTCTTGAGCGAGTTTGCTTGCGTAGGCTAGCAAATCTTGTTCGTGCGCCTGCATGGCCTCAATATCGAGACTCGACAGCCACTTAACGGCGGCGCCTAAACCAATGACGCCAGCAATGTTTGGCGTGCCTGCTTCTAGTCTGTTAGGTAGAGCACCCCAAGTTGCACTCTGATAATCCACCTCGCTAATCATTTCACCGCCGGTCTGCCATACTGGCCATGTTTCTAATAGCGCTTTTCGTCCCCACAACACACCAACACCTGTGGGACCAAATAATTTGTGTCCAGAAAATGCGTAAAAGTCGCAGCCAATGGCCTGCACATCAACATTACCGTGAGCAATCCCTTGAGCACCATCAACCAATACCCATGCGCCATATTGCTTAGCTTTTTTACAAATCTCTTTTATCGGATTAACTGTACCCAGTGCATTAGATACATGGGGCAGGGCGACTAACCGAGTTTTGTCGCTCAACAGTGAATCAAACGCTGATATATCTAGTTCACCGCTATCAAAAATGGGACATACTTTTAATGTGGCACCGCTACGTTTACAAGCTTGCTGCCATGTTACTAAGTTAGCGTGATGCTCAAGTTCAGTAACAATAATTTCGTCACCTGCTTTAAACAGTTGCCCAACGCCATTGGCGACTAAATTGATTGCCTCAGTGGTACCGCTGGTCCAAATTACTTCTTCGCGATGCTCGGCATTAATAAAGCTCGCTACTGTGTCGCGTGCCTTCTCGTAGCCGCGTGTTGCTTCATCAGCCAATTGGTGTGCACCGCGATGCACATTAGAATTATACTGCGTGTAATACTCAATTAAGGCATCAATTACAGCTTGCGGCTTTTGCGTAGTTGCCGCGTTATCTAAATATACCAATGGCTTGCCGTTAATTTCTCTTTGCAACACAGGAAATTGAGCACGAACAGCATTTACGTCAAAACTCATTTGACCTCCATGTTGCTAAAACGCTCGTTCAACATGGGTAGTAGCCACTGTTTAATTGGCTCATTATTAATGGCATTAACTAATTCTTGGATAAAGCCAAAGTTTAACATAACGAGTGCTTTAGAGCGTTTAATTCCGCGGCTCATTAGGTAGTACAGGGCTTTTTCTTCTATTTCAGCTACAGTTGCACCATGTGCACATTGTACATCGTCAGCATAAATTTCTAGTTCTGGTTTCGTATTAATGAGGGCGCGGCGCGATAATAACAAGTTACGGTTGTTAAGCTCAGCCAAGGTTTTTTGCGCATCTCGGTGAATATGAATACGACCACTAAATACGGCTCGCGCTCTGTCACCAATGATGCCGCGTGCGTTTTCTTTAGTTGTGCCGTTTGGCACCGCATGCTCAATGGTCGAGTGCATATCAAACAACTCGCCTTCAGCCAGCAAATAAATTGCATTCATCTTGGCATGTGCATGCTGACCTGCATGAATAATATCTACGTCTACGCGCGATAACTCGCTACCGTAAGACACAAAGGTGCTGTTTAAATTAGCGCGTGCTTGTAAGCTAAAATGACTGCCGCCAACTTGCTTTGCTGCACCTGTAAAAAAGGCAAAGCGATAATGTTCTAGCGTTGCTTCTTCACCAATTACGTACTCTGCAAATGCGGTAGTAAAACTATTTGATGATCCCGTGCCATGTTCAATGACTTTCAGCCGGCTGTTTTTGCCAACATTTACTAGCACGCGCGTATGCGCGTCGCAATCTTGTGCGGCAATATTGATAACTCGTAAGGGAGTATCAACTTCACAGTTGTCATCAAGTGCGATATAGACACCTTGTTCACATAACGCATCATTGACCAAGCCAAAGACATGACGGCTTGGTTTAATATGCCCAAAGAGGGCCGCAATTTTTTCTTGTGCATCGGCTGGCGCATCACTCATTGAGTGAATACGTAAACCTTTCGGCAGGGCCAGCTCGCTAATATCTGTGCGCAACATACCGTCAACAAACACAAGGTCAATAGGGTCTAGACCAGCGATTTGCTCAACTTCATACTCACGGACGTTTGCATCTTTTTCGCTTGAATTAGATACGCGATCTTTAATTGACGATAGCGGCGTAAAGCGCCATTCTTCACTACGGGCTTTGGGCCAGCCGTCAGTTTCTAACTTTACAAGGGCCTGCTGACGCATAGGTGCAAGAAAATCGTTAACACCTTTGGCATCATCAATGACCTTACTTAGCCATTGGCTCATGCGCTTACCCCTTCAAACTCTTCACCTAAGAAAGCGTAGCCTTCTTCTTCCACTTTAAGTGCAAGAGATGCATCACCGCTTTTGACTATTTTACCGTTGGCAAGAATGTGTACAAAATCAGGTTTAATGAAGTCCAACAAGCGCTGATAATGAGTGATGATGATAAAGCTACGCTTTGGATCACGCTGACTATTAACACCGTTGGCAACAACTTTTAAGGCATCGATATCCAAACCAGAATCAGACTCATCCAAAATACAAAGCGAGGGCTTTAACAAAATCATCTGCATAATTTCGTTACGCTTTTTTTCGCCGCCAGAGAAACCTTCGTTAACACCACGCTTTAAAAAGTCTAAAGGCAGTTGCACTTGCTTGCAGGCTTCTTTTGCCATTTTCAAAAACTCAGTGGCCGAAAGTGGTTCTTCACCGCGCTGCTCACGCGTGGCATTTACCGACTCTTTCATAAACTCCATATTGCTTACGCCAGGAATCTCGACTGGATATTGAAAAGCTAAAAATAAACCGTTACTGGCACGCTCTTCAATATCCATTTCAAATAGGTCTTTGTCGTTAAAAAGGACTTCACCTTGCTCAACTTCATAGCCATCGCGACCAGACAAAACATAACCTAAGGTGCTTTTACCTGCGCCATTTGGGCCCATAATGGCATGCACTTCGCCGGGGTTAACCTCTAGGTTTAAGCCTTTTAAAATGGTTTTGTCTTCTACTCTTGCGTGTAAGTTTTTAATGTTAAGCATAATTATCCTACTGATCCTTCTAAGCTAATTTCTAGCAATTTACCTGCTTCGACGGCAAACTCCATCGGCAGTTCTTTGAATACTTCTTTACAAAATCCATTCACAATCATCGAGACTGCTTTTTCAGGATTAAGCCCGCGTTGTTGACACAAAAACAGTTGCTCATCGCTGACTTTAGACGTTGTTGCTTCATGCTCAACAATCGCGCTTGGATTACGGCTTTCAATATATGGGAAGGTATGTGCGCCGCACTTATCACCAATTAGTAATGAGTCACACTCGGTAAAGTTACGTGCACCATCGGCTTTCGGTCCCATTTTGACCAACCCGCGATAAGCATTATTACTTTTACCTGCTGAGATCCCTTTAGAAATAATGGTAGAGCGGGTGTTTTTACCTAAATGAATCATTTTGGTGCCAGTGTCGGCCTGTTGCATACCGCGGGTAAGGGCGACTGAGTAAAACTCGCCTACGCTGTTGTCACCTTTTAAAATACAGCTTGGATACTTCCAGGTTACCGCAGAGCCGGTTTCAACTTGCGTCCACGAAATTTTTGCATTGGTGTGGCAGATACCGCGTTTGGTCACAAAGTTATAAATACCGCCTTTGCCGTTTTCATCACCTGGATACCAATTTTGCACGGTAGAATATTTGATTGTTGCATCATCCATTGCTACCAACTCGACCACTGCCGCATGCAATTGATTTTCATCACGCTGCGGCGCAGTACAGCCTTCTAAATAGCTTACATGACTGCCTTCTTCGGCCACAATGAGTGTGCGCTCAAATTGGCCGGTATTCATTTCATTGATACGGAAATAAGTCGACAACTCCATTGGGCAACGCACGCCTTTTGGAATGTAAACAAAAGAGCCATCGGTGAAAACTGCGCTATTGAGTGCGGCATAATAATTGTCTGCTCTTGGCACAACTGAGCCAAGGTGTTTTTTGACGAGGTCTGGGAATCTGTGCACAGCTTCAGAAATAGAGCAAAATATCACGCCTGCTTCTTCTAATTTTTCTCTAAAAGTCGTGACGACTGATACTGAATCAAATACGACGTCCATTGCCACACCCGCAAGCATCTCTTGCTCATGTAGTGGAATACCTAATTTTTCGTAGGTACGTAGCAGCTCTGGGTCAACCTCGTCGAGTGACTGAGGTTTGTCTGCCATGCTTTTTGGCGCCGAATAATAAGAGATTGCCTGAAAATCTATTTCAGGGTAGTGCACATGCGCCCACTCTGGTTCTTCCATTTTTAAAAATGTTTGGTAGGCCTTTAAACGCCAGTCGAGCATCCACTGTGGTTCTTTTTTCATCTCGGAGATACGTCGTATAATGGATTCGTTTAAACCGCTTTCAAAAGTATCCGACTCAATTTCAGAATAAAAACCAGCCTCATATTTTCTATCTAGTGCTTGTTCAATCTGTTCACTCATTTTTTGATCCCACTATTCGCTTTCGTTAATTTGGCGAGGTAAACACGCTTGATGTGATTACCGCTAATTTCGTTTTTGCCCTACATTTATGCAGATTACAGTTTTGGTAGCCTGCTCACTTGCAAAGACAAGTGACAATGATTAATGCTTTATGGTAGCGAGTTCTCGCTAGTGCCAAGCATTTGTAATATATTTATGTTGCTGTCGGTCGAAGTCGTGTTTAAACAGTTTTGGCGGCCAACAACTTGTTTTACGTCGCGCTTTTGCATTAATTCTTGCAGTGAAATTTGATTTAAAAAATCACTAATACGGTCGCTTAGGTTTTGCCACAGGCTATGTGTTATGCATTTCTCACCGGCTTGGCAGTCTGATTTACCGTTACATTTAGTGGCATCAACACTTTCGTTAACGGCTTCTATTATTTCGCCTACCGACAACATCTCAGGCTTTCTATTTAAAGTGTAGCCTCCGCCCGGACCACGCACGCTTGCGACAAGCTTAGTGCGTCTTAATTGCGCAAATAACTGCTCTAAATACGACAAAGAAATATCTTGGCGCTTAGAAATCGCGGCTAATGATACAGGACCATTTTTACAATGGAAGGCTAAATCGAGCATAGCAGTTACCGCATACCGGCCTCTAGATGTAAGCTTCATAGTATTCCCTTTACAAAAACAGGAGTGAATGGTTTCATACCCCACTAAAATGGTCAAGTATTTATCCCACTAAATTAGTCAAGTATTGAAATAAACGTGTTTTTTTGTAGTGTGTTGTTTCCAACATAAAGTAATTGCTAGTGAAAGTGTTGATTTCGCCGTTACATTGTTTAACAAAAGCAATCTTTTATAGGCAGATAAAAAAGTCTGAAATGAACAATTAGATAGCAGTCCATAAAAGTGCTTATTTTCAAAACTTAGAAAATTAATATATTAAAAAATCCCATAAGTGCATGTTTCATTGAGTATTTAGATTCAAAATTGCTCACTAAGTAGATTATAAATAATAAAAAGCTTATAAATTTATGAACTAACTTCCTTTATTTTGCTTGTAAAGTCCCACAGCGAATGTTAATAATATGTAATGTAAGCGCTACCATTTGATATGTAAGCGCTACCATTTGTTAAAAATTGTAAGGTTTAAACGCTTTTTCGCAATGAGTCTATTAGTTAGTTAACGTTATATTAACATTGCAGAGCAGCCAAAAACTTGAGTTGAGTAATAGTTGAAATTTCGATTTGTGATTAGGGTGTACAGTCGATATTTCATACGATCGAGAACTAAAAAGAACGTAATTCTATAAAAGATTATTAATACGTTATCGGTTCTTGGTTCTTTCAAGAAGTTAGCACATACAAAGAACACACGTTAAAGGAAGTCGAATGAAAAAGAGCAAACAAAATATAGCCTTCGAGCAACAACATCCCCAATGGATGCGATTCAAAAAAACTATGGTAGCGGTGGGTATAAGTGCAGCAATGGCGCAAACTCCTCTATATGTTTACTCTCAGGAGGCAGCAGAACAAGCAGCTGAAGAAGAGCCTACAGAGGTTATTAATGTTAGAGGGCAACGACAAAGTTTGACTGCTGCCCAAGAACTTAAACGTAATGCTGATACTTTCCTTGACGCAATTTCTGCTACAGACTTAGGGGCGCTTCCTGATGCCAGTGTAGTTGAAGCTTTGCAACGTGTACCGGGTATTACTATTGAACGTTTTGCAGCACCAGATGATCCTGACCATTTCTCAACAGAAGGCAGTGACGCTACACTTCGAGGCCTTCCTCAAACTCGCACCGGTATTAACGGACGCGACAGCGTAGCAGCCGATTCTTCAAATGGCTTAGGTTTTGATGATATATCGCCTCAGTTACTAGGCAGTGTTGAAATTTTCAAAAACCAAACCGCAGATATGATTGAAGGTGGTATTGCAGGTACCATTAACTTAAATACTCGGAAACCTTTTGATTCTTCATCTCGAATTCTTAATTTTGAATTGCAAGCTAGTGAGGGGAATCTATCAAAAGAACCAACTTATGGCTTTTCTGGTTTATATTCGGATGTATTCGACGTTTCAGGTGGTGAGGTAGGTGTACTAGTTAGTTATAGCTCGGTAGACCTGACATTTAGAGCCGATGGTGCAGAGCTTGGACAGCATAATTTAGTCGCTGATGCTGCAGGTGTTGGCCAAGACCGATGGACGCCAATAAACGCCGGTGTACGCTCAACCACGACCGATCGAGAACGTGAAGCTGCATCCTTTACTTTGCAGTATCAAAATACAGACGAAACCTTTGTGTCTACTTTTGAATATATACTTTCAGACTCAGGAACTAGATGGTCAGAGCACGCTTTCTTTTCTGATGATCAAGCTTACTCAAGTTTAGGCGATGACGTTACGTTTGGAGACGAGTCATTTACCGGGGGCACGCTTCAGGGGATTCAAGATGGTTTGGGTCCGCAGACTCGTAAAAGTTCAAGTGATGAACAATTAGAAGAATTTACCTTCAACGTTGCTTATAAGCCAACAGACCGTTTAACACTTGAATTTGACGTTCAATTTGTTGATGCCACAACTGACGTCGTCGACTTATCAATATTTGGTGGCATAATTCCTCGATTTGGCGGTATCGATCTAGAAGTGGGGGCATCTGGAGATACGCCAGTAGTTGGCTTCAGAGCACCTGCAGGTTCTGGTGTAAGCGATGCTGAGTTTTTTTCAGATCCTAAAAACTTTTTCCATCGCGCCGCAATGGATCACGTAGAAGAATCTGAAGGCGACCAAAGTGCATACCAATTTGACGTGGATTATGAACTAGAGCATGAGATGCTAGACTCAATTGAGGTAGGTGCTCGTTATGCAGAGCGTGACCAAACAACGCGTTGGTCAACATATAACTGGCAAAACTTATCTGCAGAATGGTCTGGCGGCTGGGTTGACTTTAATGGAGACAGAATTCAGCCATCGTGGAATGGCGATACCGCATTTATGCCAACAGGTGAAACAGTTGCTAGTCCAGGTTTTGAACAATTTGGCTATCCTGGCTTCCATAATGGGAATGCGGGTAACCCGGTTAACAGCTTATTTGTTTCATTTGATGCAGTTCAAAGCTATGACGCCTTCTTAGAAAACTTATCTAGTTTTGGATTCCCAAGTTTGGGCACAAGAGGCGGCGTAGAAGATGGTTCAATCTACTTACCCGGTGAATTAAATCGAGTGGTAGAAGAGAATACCGCTTTTTATGCTAAGTTAAATTTTGGTGGCGAGTCTCGTTTATCAGGTAACGTTGGCTTAAGATATGTAAAAGTTGATACATCAGTGGATGGTGGTGAAAACTTCCCAGCACAATTGTCGGACAACATAATCTTAACGCCAGATGAAGCAGCGTTTTTTAACGATACAAGTTTTACTAGGTCAACGGACAATAGTTACAATACTGTACTACCCAGCCTTAACCTCAAATACTTATTAGGTGATGACTTACTTATTAGATTTGCTGCATCTAAATCGGTTGCCTTCGCAGATACCGGAAATTTAAGATATAACTACAATTACACCTCATTAACGCGTGATGTTGACCCTGATGACGCTATGTCGCCTGTGGTAATAGACGAAATTCAGCGTCGTAGTGGTAACCCTTTCTTAGACCCGATGGAGTCTATCGACCTTGACCTTTCACTAGAATGGTACTTCGATGAAGGAGATTCATTAACAGTAGGCATATTCCAAAAGGATATTGATGGCTTCTTTGCTAACGATACGTTTACACAACAGGTGACCAACAATGGGGCAACACTGCCTGTTGAAGTCAGCACCACAATTAATATTGGTAGTGGAAAGTTACAAGGATTGGAAATTGGTTATCAACAATTCTTCGATGAACTGCCAGGTTTATTTAGCAACTTAGGCCTGCAGTTTAATGCTACTTTCTTAAGTGAAAGTGGCGTGCCAAATCAAAACACTCGACCGGTACAATCAGGTGGAGATGATGATGTTGCTCGAGCTGCCTTACCCTTTGATAACTTGCCACTGCAAGGCCTGTCTGAAACGACTTACAACATTGTTGGTTTGTATGAGGATGATGTTATTTCTGCTCGTTTAGCTTATAACTATCGTTCAGACTATTTATTGACTATTCGTCAGACTAACTTGGGCGTACCTATTTTTAACGAGGCACGCGGACAGCTTGACGGCTCTGCTTTTTATAGCATTACAGACAATATAGAAGTGGGTATTCAAGGGCAAAATCTAACCAAGTCTGAGTCCAATACTCGGATGCAAGTTAATCAAGAAGGGACAACTGTTGTCAGATCGTCATTTACCAATGACCGAAGATTCTCATTAATAATGAGAGGTCGATTCTAAACACTCCCTTCTCAAACCTAGCTGTAGGTGCTATGTTTATTGCACCTACAGCTTATTTGTTTTTGGCTGCATAATTACCTAAGAGTCCAGAATAAGAAGTTTATGCAAAGTAATTCCATCAAAAAAATAGTGATAGTTGGCGGAGGAACAGCCGGTTGGATGACTGCCGCGGCACTTTCATCATTATTAGACAAAACACAAGTTTCTATATCACTAGTTGAGTCAGAGCAAATTGGCACAGTGGGTGTTGGTGAAGCGACCCTTCCTCATTTGCGGTTTTTTATAAAGCGTCTTGGTATTGATGAGCAAGAGTTCATGCGGCGTACAAATGCAACTTACAAAACGGGCATTGAATTTATCAACTGGGGACAAGTAGGCGAAAGCTATTTGCACCCATTTGGCGATTTCGGACAAAGTATTAATGGCGTGGATTTTCATCATTACTGGGTGAAACAGCGACAAGCCGGTGACAAGACAGATATTGGAGATTATTCACTGCCTGTCGTTGCATCAAAATTGGGCAAATTTGATTACCCAAGTACTGATGAGCAATCTATTTTATCTACGTTTTCTTATGCTTTTCATTTGGATGCAGGCCTTTTTGCCAAGTTTTTGCGAGAATACTCTGAAGAAAAAGGTGTGGTCCGTACTGAAGGATTAGTGAAACATGTAAAGCAAGATGAAAAAACGGGATTCATATCGTCTGTGACCTTAGAAAGTGGCCAGACAATTGAAGGCGACCTATTTATTGATTGCTCTGGTTTTAGAGGATTGCTAATCGAGCAAACGCTTAAAACCGGTTACGATGATTGGCGGCATTGGCTACCTTGTGACCGTGCTATTGCAATTCCTTGTGAAACAATTAGTGCGCCTTTACCTTACACTAAAGCCACTGCTCGTGATGCTGGATGGCAGTGGCGTATCCCGCTTCAAAATAGAGTGGGTAATGGTCATATTTATTCTAGTTCATATATGGATGATGCGACTGCATTAGATGTCTTACTTCAAGGCCTAGATGCAAAACCGACAGGTGATCCAAACTTTCTACGTTTCACCACCGGAAGGCGTAAAAAAGCATGGAATAAAAACTGCGTGGCAATTGGTTTATCAGGCGGGTTTTTAGAACCCTTAGAAAGTACGAGTATTCATCTTATTCAACTAGGTATTATGAAACTGTTAGAGTTTTTCCCCGACAAAAGTTGTGATGAAGTAAAAAGCACAGAATACAATCGCATGATGAGCTTAGAGTTTGAACGTTTACGCGATTTTTTAGTGCTACATTATAATGCCACAAGGCGAAACGACACTGATTTTTGGAATGACGTACGCACGATGAAACTACCAGATGGACTACATCATAAAATGTCATTATTTAGAGAACGTGGGCACGTTGTACAATATACAGAAGGCTTATTTTTAAAGGCAAGTTGGTTAGCTGTTTATCTGGGGCAGGGGGTGATACCTAGCCATTACGATTGGAATGTTGATTCTCAACCTCAAGAAAAAGTTGATAAGTTCTTTAAACAGCTCAAAAGTAATATCTCTTATGCAGTAGCCGGTATGAATGATCATGCTACAAGTTTAGCTAAGCATTGCGATATCAGCCTTAGTCAAACTCCGCCTCCAGCTAGTATGAGCTTATGTGGAAGAGATACTTAAGTGACAAAGCATGATCGACGTCCTATTCAAAACATTTGTATTTTGGGCAAGAGCCTGCATGTAGCGACAGTCGCGGCCGCGCTCAGCCGCAAATTTATGCGGCAAAATGTAAATATTATAGCGGTAAATACTGAGCAGGAAGATAGATCAGTTTATGGTGAAGCATCACTTAGTGCGCTTCATTATTTTCATCGTTTTTTGGGTTTAAAAGAGCATCAGATGATGGCGGTGACCAGCGCAACCTATAAATTGGCATCGCAATATAAAAATTGGTCATGTAGTGGAGCATCAAACAATAATACAAAAAATAAGCATTCCTCTTTTTATCACTCGTTGAGTAGTTATGGAAGTATGATTGATTCAAGTGCTTTTGTTCATCACCTGACCAAACTTCGCCAGAGCAATAAAAACTATGATTTTACCTGTTTCTCATTACCTGCAGTCATGGCGCGAGACGGCAAGTTTACAAAACCTGACCCAATGCACTCAGCATTACCTTTTAGCTATGCAATGCACGTTGATGCAATCTCCTATGCCAAAGGTATGCAGGATTATGCAACTAAGCTAGGTGTAAAGTTTATTTCTAGTAATATAGAAAATGTAAAACTGAAATCTATTGAAAATGACAATGGTCAAGCTTCTACACATATTGAACAAATAAGTTTAAGCGATGGCAACAAAGTAAGATCTGAAATATTTATTGATTGCACCAACGATGGTGAGTTAATTGGCAAGGCACTAAACGTTGATTTTGAAGATTGGAGTGAATATTTACCATGTGATCGTTTTGTGACTTGTAAAACAGAACTAGATTTACAATTACAAGCATCGACAAACATGTCATTACATAATAATGGTTGGGAACGCAGTTTTGTACTACAAAATGGAACGGTAAAAGAGTTCTTCTTCTCAAGTAAATATATAAATGATGATCAAGCACTAAGAGAATTTGAAGTTAACTATCTCAAAGATACAAATATCCTTGGTGAATGCCGCATACAAAAACAGAGAATTGGACGCAGAAAGCAATTTTTTAGCGGAAATTGTATATCTATGGGAAGTGCTGCGGGCAGTTTAGACAGACTGGCTGTGAGCGATTTTCATCTGGTACAATCTGCGGTATTACGCTTAATTGATTTATTTCCTGATACATCGTTAGGCATGTCTGCAGAGAACTTTAGTCGCGATGAATATAATAATTTATGTAGCGAAGAATATGCGCGTATTTTGGATTATCACGGGGCACATTTTGCTATACCAGCAAAACAAGCCAATAAACAATGCAGTTCATTTTGGCAAGCCATGCAAACGGTGACATTGCCCGAATCACTTACACAAAAATTTAGTTTATTTGAGGACTGCGGGCGAATACCCTTTTATGAAAGAGAAACATTTTCTAGTTCAACATGGGTGTCGTTATTGCTCGGCCTAGGGATGCATCCAAAAAATTATGACGTGTTATTGGATATGCCACCTGCTAGTAATGAAAGAAGCATAAATGCAATAAGCAACATTATTGAAACCATTAAAGATATAAGTAGTCGCGCACCCACTCATGCACAATATTTGCGTCAACATTGTGTGAGAAGAAACAATAGGTAGTTAGATTTATGAACGCATCAAAAAATGATAATCAAGTCCGCGATATTCTAATTGTCGGTGGTGGAACCGCGGGCTGGATGGTGGCAGCGGCTTTAGCGAAAAACTTTGCTAGCAAAGGCCGTAAAATAAGACTTATTGAGTCACAAGAGATTGGTACAGTAGGGGTGGGTGAAGCAACCATTCCTTTTATTCGTACCTTCAATCAATTGCTAGGCATTGATGAAAACGAGTTTGTACGCGAAACAAAAGGCACATTTAAGTTAGGTATTGAATTTAAAGACTGGGGTAAACTTGGTGACAGTTATATTCATCCATTTGGCGTGTATGGCTCGCCTATGGCCGATAATATACCGTTTCATCACTATTGGCTAAAACTCAGAAATGAAGGTATTGAAACTAAGCTTTCAGATTATTCATTAGCTATTATTGCCGCAAAAAAAGAGCGTTTTAGTCGGCCCGTAAATATTCAAAACTCTCCCATGGCGTCACTTAATTATGCGTTTCAATTTGATTCTGGCTTGTATGCTAAGTTTTTGCGGAAGTTTGCAGAAAGTCGGGGCGTGGAAAGGATAGAAGGTAAAATTAGCTCCGTTCAAGTAAATCAAGATACCGGTTATATTGATTCAGTCATGATGGAAAATGTATCGGGTGATATGGCAGAACCTCTTCAATATCACGCTGACTTTTTTATTGATTGCTCAGGATTTAGAGGCTTGTTAATAGAAGGGGCTTTAAATACTGGATATGAAGACTGGACGCATTGGCTACCGTGTGACCGCGCAGTAGCAGCGCCTTGCGCAGCAAATGAAGCACCTTTACCTTATACGCGCTCAACAGCGAGAAAGGCAGGCTGGCAATGGCGTATACCATTGCAACATAGGACCGGAAACGGACACGTATTTAGTAGCCAATACATGAGTGTTGATGAAGCCACTTCAATTTTGCTTAATAACCTTGATGGGGAGTTACTTGCTGAGCCTAAAGTTTTAAAATTCCAAACGGGTAGGCGTAAAAAAACGTGGAACAAAAATTGTCTTGCCATTGGTTTGTCAGGTGGCTTTATGGAACCGTTGGAAAGTACCAGTATTCATTTAATTCAATCAGCCATTGCTAGGCTAATTAGCTTATTTCCAGATAAAGATTTCAATGACGCGATTGTTAACCGCTTTAACGACGAGTCTAAATGGGAATATGAACGTATTCGCGACTTTCTCATACTTCACTACAAGCTTAATCAACGCACCGATTCTGAATTTTGGACCTACTGTCAAAATATGCCAATTCCCGATTTTCTGCAAAGTAAACTAGACCTATATCGCAGTAGTGGACATATTTTTAGAGACAATGAAGAGTTGTTTGGTATCCCAAGTTGGTTAGCTGTGATGGAAGGACAAAACTTCCACGCCAAGGGTTGCCATCCTTTACCTGATGCGAGGGAGTCGAGTCGATTACATGAACATTTACTAAAAATAAGCGCTGTAATAGACAGGTGCGCTGATAGTATGCCTACACATGCTGAGTTTATTAATCAACATTGTAAAGCTAGTTAATCTTAGTAAAAAACCACCGCGATTCACGCAGCGCTTTGTTAGTGCCCAGTACTTATTTTTGGAATAAATGCTAATGACACAACCAATGATTCAAAACCCAATTTTACCGGGCTTTAACCCTGATCCAAGTATCGTTGCAGTAGGGGATGATTATTATATTGCTACCTCTACATTTGAATGGTATCCGGGTGTGCAAATACACCATTCTAAAGATTTGAAAAATTGGCAACTTGTTAAACGTCCTCTGGATAGAGAAGCTTTGCTTGATATGCGTGGTGCGCCAGATTCATGCGGAATATGGGCGCCTTGTTTAAGTTACAGCAATGGTCGATTTCATCTTATTTATACTGACGTGAAGCGATTTCAAGGTAACTTTAAAGATGCCCATAATTATTATACTAGTTGTGAAACTATTGATGGAACTTGGTCTGATCCAATTTATATGAACTCTAGTGGTTTTGACCCGTCCTTGTTTCATGATGATGATAAAAAGATGTGGTTTGTTAACATGGTATGGGATCATCGCCATAAACATAATCAATTTGGTGGAATACTGCTGCAAGAATATTGCCCAAAGCAGCAAAAGCTCATTGGTGAAGTCAAAAACATATTTAAAGGTACGAGTTTAGGCCTCACAGAAGCGCCACATTTGTTTAAAAGAAACGGATATTACTATTTACTGACAGCAGAAGGGGGCACGTTTTATACGCATGCTATGACAATGGCACGATCAAAGCGCATTGATGGTCCATATGAAGTGGATCCGTATGGATATTTGTTAACTGCAAAAGACAACCAACATTTACGCTTACAACGCTCAGGACACGGAGATTTAGTTGAAACGACTGATGGGCAAACATACTTAGTACATTTGTGTGGTCGGCCGCTAGCTGGTGAAAGAAGATGCCCATTAGGCCGAGAAACTGGCATACAAAAAACCTATTGGACAGATGATGATTGGCTGCGGGTTGAAGGAGCCATTACTGACGGTTTACCCAGTTATGAAGTACCGGCTCCTTCACTGAAAGAGTATCCATGGCCTAAAGAGCCTATTCGCTATGATTTTGACGACAATACATTACCGATTGTTTTTCAATGGTTGCGTACTCCTTATCCCGAAAGGCTAATGGATTTAACTGCAAGGCCAGGCTTTTTACGATTAATTGGTCGAGAGTCAATAGGTAGCCTTTATGAACATGCTTTAGTTGCTCGCAGACAGCAGGCGTTTAAATACCGAGCACAAACTTCAATGGAATTTTATCCCACTAGTTTTCAACAAATGGCTGGGCTGGTTGTGTATTACAACTGTCACAAATTCCATTATTGTTACGTTTCAATTGATGATCAAGGAAATCGTTTTATAGATATTATGAGTTGCCTGGGTGACACATCTCAAGCGTTAACTTACCCACTTCGAGAAGGTGAATTAGAGATTGGCAAAACCGATTCTAGATTTATCTTAGCAAATACAAACACATTGTTTATTCGAGCATTGGTTGACCATCATACTCTGCAATTTGAGTTTTCTTCAGATGAACAAACATGGACATCTTTACCTGTTAACCTTGATCAGAGTATTGTCTCTGATGAAGCAGGTGGCGGTGACGGCTCAAATTTCACTGGTGCATTTGTTGGTATGGCCTGTCAAGACCTGACTGGTCAAGCGTTAGCCGCTGACTTTGATTATTTTGAGTACGTGGAGTTATAGTCATTAGTGAATTATCAGCACGACCTATATTTGGCCCTAACGTTAGGGCATTTATATTCTGTGCAATTATTCTTAGGAAATGCCGGTATCCATTTGCAAATATACCTTAAGCTCTTTACTATGAAACCGCTTTCAGATCGCGGTCGATAATATTTCTTGTGTAGAATCAAGATGAGCACGTGGAAATTAACCATTAGAGAAAAATCTATGGCAACAATTTATGAGGTTGCAAACTTAGCAGGGGTATCGCTTGCAACCGTTTCAAGAGTAATTAACCACAGTTCTGCCGTCAAACAAAAAACGCGTGAAAAAGTAGAGCGAGCAATGCTTGATCTCAACTATAAACCTAATTCAGTGGCAAAATCTTTAGCTTCCAGTCGGTCAGATTGTGTTGGTGTGTTAGTGAGTGAATTACAAGGTTTTTTCTTCACTAACATGATGGCGGCGATTGAAATAGAATGCCGAAAATATGATAAACATATTATCGCTACGGCAAGTGATCAAACACACGAAAAAGATGGTATTCAATTTTTAATAAGTAGAAATTGTGACGCATTAATTATTCAAGTAGAAGCCCTTAGCGATGAATATTTAATAGAATTATGTAACGGTGATATACCGGTTGTTATTGTTAATCGATACATTGATGAAATTGCTGATAACTGCATTGATGTAGATAACGAACAGGGTCAATATCTCGCTACCCAATATCTTATCGATAAAGGCCACAGAGAAATTGTTTATGTGTCAGGCCCCGCAAATAAAAACGATGCTATGATGCGTTTGAAAGGTTACAAACAAGCCTTGCTTGATAACGGTATCAACATTGAGCAAGCACGAATATTTGAGGGCGACTACCTCCAAGAGGGGGCGCAGAAGCATTTAACTATTTTTATGAATCCGATATTCCCTTCACAGCAATTTTGTGTGCAAATGATGAGATGGCAACAGCAGTAATGGCATCAGCCAGGGAAAAAGGCATGAATTTACCCGACGATTTGTCGATATTTGGTTTTGATGACGTCGTATTTTCTCGATATACCTATCCCAAACTTACAACAATTGAACATCCAATTCGTAGTATGGGTGAAATGGCAGCGCGCTGTGTTTTACAGCGTGTATACAAAAAGAATGTAGGGAAACTAATAAATCACTTTTCGCCTAAAATTGTAGAGAGGGATTCGGTCAAAAATATCTTAGGATCGAATAGATAATAACTGCTAGAAATTAGCAGTTATTATCTTTGCACTAGCATCTAATCTTTATGCAAGTCATGCATTTGGGC
Organism: Glaciecola sp. G7-5; assembly: GCF_055808975.1. NCBI lineage: Bacteria > Pseudomonadati > Pseudomonadota > Gammaproteobacteria > Alteromonadales > Alteromonadaceae > Glaciecola > Glaciecola sp. G7-5. The sequence goes on along the minus strand of NZ_CM147892.1, from coordinate 4,226,777 downwards.
AAGAGAATATACAAATGGCGCGTTCCAATTGATGGTTACTTCATTTGTACTGTAGCTACACCAATCATCTAAAAACGATTGCGCCGCTAAGTTAGAAGGGTAATCGCAGCTATCTTGTTGTCCGCTATGAGGACCACCAATTAAAAAACCAGGTACAGGCTTAACAACATTGTCAGCTTCTGATTGGCGGTGATGTGGATGCATTGGCGGAAACTTTCCAAAGCCAGTTACGAAGCTGTATCCGGTAGGATTTGCGCCAAGTACATAGTTAACTAAGCCTTCTGCGGCAACTTTGTAGTCGTTGTGTGAGTCTAGTCTGTATGCTTGCCAAAGCACTAAAGCTTTATTCATCGCTACGCCATTACTACCCCACACAAAATCATCAGAAGACATAGCAACAGCATATGCAGAATTTGTATGTTGATTTACCAAGTCATTAGCAAGGTTTAATAGGCGTTTTTTATATTGAGAGTATTGCGTATCGCTAAGCATTGCTTTGGCATTCGTTAAAAGTGATATGTAAGGTAGTGCACTAGATTGCGCCCAAGATGGGGTTTGTGGTGTTGATGAAAATTTTTCAAAATTATCTAAAAACTGACCTTCAGAAGTGGCTATAAATAGCTCGGCTGACGCCCACGCAAACTCGTCAGTCACGTCGTTATCACCATACTCCCCCGTTTTTACATCATCAGGTTGTTGATAATATATATTTGGGTTTTGTATCGCCCAAGTATAGGCATCAATCGCTTGTACCAAATACGACTTGGCTATATCAGGTTTCACATCACTATAAATTCGACTAGCGTAAGCCATGACGGCTGAAAAGTTTAACGCTGCAGAAGTTGTTTTTTGTACCACATATCGCGGTTCATTGCCTTCATGCGGCATCATTATGGGGGAAAAGTTTAATGTTGTGAGTTTGTGATAGACTCCGCCATCGTTTGGGTCTTGCATGGTGCTCATCCACTCAACATTCCATGCTATTTCGTCTAAAATATCAGGAATATTATTATTTGACTCAGGAATGTTGAGAGACTTTTTCTTATATGAGTCTGTAAAGTGGTCGTATGCTAGCAGCAATGTATAAGTAGAAATCCCTGAATTGACGATATACTTGTTGTAGTCACCTGCATCATACCAACCTTTAGGAGAGGAAATAACTGAGTTGCTTGGTCTTTCTTCGCTTGACGCAGACTCATGTATAAATACTTCGGTATCAGGATGACCCATCGGCCTAGCAAAATCACCCGCGTTATTGGGTAATAATTCTATACCGGCTCTATTGATATAATATGCTCTCAACCCTTCTTTATGCATGTCACTATATGGATCACTCGTTACTTCAAAAGTAATTGCTTGAGCAGAGTCATCTATTTTAAGAAAGTAAGTTCCTATTGATTTAATGGAGCTTAAATCAAGCTTGACAACACTTTCGCCGGAATAGGGCCAATACTGAGGGGCAGAGGATTCTGACTCTAAGACAGTTTTACCGTTGTTATCAATTACTTTTACATTCACCTTTTCAAGGCTAGGCACAATTTTTATTTTGCTAGCGTTTGGGTAATAACCTACTTGATTATATTTAATAGTATCTGAAAGCTCATGCACACGAGCATTGGTGCTTGTTATTTGAGTGCTGTTGCATGCCGCGAGCACTATGACTGAACTCGTCGCAATAAAAACGCCTGCTTGTTTAACCGACAATTTTCGTATATTCATGTTTTGATTCATACCTTGTATTGTTTTTATTTAAATAGTTTTGCCTACTTACTTTGCGGATTATTTGCTTTTCTGAATGTTTAATTGACGTTTGCTTTTAATACGTAAATTATTCATTCATGTAAGCGCTTACAAATCGAGTTGTAAAAAAAAGCATGGACGCTTCAGTTTAAAACTAATGGACTCGATGCTTGCGCTCTTTTGTGACACTTTTTTATGTTTTCACCACGACAAGTTATTAATTTCCTAAATAAATGTCAATTAATTGTTAACTACAGCTTTTTATATAAGTAAGGTAGATTGTCATAGTCTACGTCTTGCCCTAAATTGATAACGAAAGCGGGGCCGAAGGCAATTTTATGATTATCGCTTGCTAACTGAATGCTTAATTGTGCTTCGCCAGCATCAAAATTCTTTCTTGATTTTGTTGCGATAGAGTAAGTTTGCCATTGCTGCGTGAGCACAAGATCTTTGGCTAATATTGAATCATATGGCTCACTTGCTCTTTGAATGCCAACATTAGTTATCATTGTAGACTCCTTTTCCTTTGGAAGAGTGAGAGCTTTAACAAAGAGTGTTATGTAAATTGTGTCTCCTTTTTTTATCTCAGTCGCTAGTGGGCTTACTACGCCTGCATCCCACGTGTTTTTGCCTTTTCGTACATCGACCTCAAGCGCAACTCCCCCAATAGCATCGCTTTTAGTATTAAATTTACTTTTTTGATTATCTCCATATGCATTCAAATTTTCAGAATACGGACGCATCATCAAAGTACCTTGGGTAGGCAAAGACGAAACTAATTTGCTATAAACCAAATCCACTTGTTGTGATTTGTCATTAGCATTGGCTGTTGGAACATAAACAATAACTATCAATGTAAAAAAAGTAACTAGTTAACGTTTTTATTATAAATCTCATAAACCACCTGATGTAAGCGCTTCCAAAAAAGTTAAGTCCCTTCCAAATACTACGAATATTGACGTCTATGTACCCAAGAATACACAACAAACACCACGAATTAAACCCAAATTAACGCAAAATATAAGAAGGAATTCTGACCTGCGCCCATATTTGTGAAAAATTTGTTAGCAACGTTGGGCGTTTTGTAGCCAAGAGATTTAGTCTAAACAATACTATTGAGCCATAAAATGACAGCTAATGTTACTACGCCAGTGCGCGCGTAAATGTTGCGAGGGGGGTGTAATTAAAAAGTTTTGGTTAATGACTAAAAAACAATCTGAACTAGTCACAATGTTTTTTCTTGGTATATCGAATAGCGCTCAGTAATGGATTTATCTTTAATCAGTGTTACCGGTCAAGATAGTTGACGCGCTATATGACCTAGAAAAACACTGAAATTTAAAACACCATCGAGCACGTCAGCAAATGTGTAAATTGTTAGCAAAATGAAAGGCAGGGTATGAGATATCATAAAGATTTACAAAAATTGGAATAATTAATATGGGTCATCCGTCAACCTAGTGTCCTTTACGAAAAAACACAGGAGATAAACGGATGAAAACATATCATTTAGCAGTTTTATTTGGTCTTAGCATGGCATCACAGCTTGTGATGGCGCAAACAGTCGAAACCTCAGTTTCTAGTTCTTTTACAGCAGAAACGAAATCAGAAGTGAATAAGGCTGATTCGGCAGAATCATCTACTACGACATCTAGTTTCTCTGAGACAGAGGCATCAGCAGGTAACGATGATATTGGTGATTCTCAAGTATCAGGTGAAACTTCGGCAGGTACTTCATCTAATACAAGTACGGATTCGAGTCTTGGATCTCAAGCAAATATCGGTAGCGGAAACGAAACAGATGAAGAGTCTGGTACTAATACTGATGATGAAAGTAGTGAAAATGACAGTGCTCTAGTCGAAGAGAAGAATTTGCTCTCAGGTGATGAAGCTAATGCTGCCGTCGACAGTCTAAATACCCTAAAGAGCTCATTATCACTGCAATCAGAAAACGTAGCGACACTAACAAGTTCAGCCTCTGATTTAGTAGATGCAAATCTCATTCAGCTTGAAGAAACAGTTGGCATCGCAGACCAGGCTTCTCTTGATTCGCTAGAATTCGATGCGCTAAACGTCAGCGAAGTCAATCAGACACTCGATGGATCAGTGGCTCAGTCTATTGAAACGGCTACCGAAAGTACCGTGACACAGGAAGTGTCAAATCAACTGTCAAATACTATTGAAAATCAAATAGAAACGACCGTCACTAACACCGTCGAAAACAGCGTCTCCAACAATATCAGCGGTGTTATTGGACTCTAACGACCACAAAGAAAATGCGGTTATCAGCAATTCCTGATAGCCGTAATTTTTCTCTACTCCTCTCATTTTAACAAGTATTCTTGAAAGGCAGATTCAATATGATTATTTTATTTAAGATAGCAGTTGTCCTAGTGGTAAGTGTTTTTTACTTATCTAGTGTAAATGCAGCAACCACTACAGAAAATAACGAACCCGACAAAAAACTTTTACTAACAGCTGAAGTGTATGCGGGTACAAAATATGACAGTAACGTCAATGTATCAGAAATTGACAGTAATACCGAAGCGTCAGACCAAGCTGTAAAGTTATCGGCTAAATTAAAAGCAGAATATAAAATTACTGATAAAACAACGACCTCCGGTTTTGTTTCGCATAGCACCACTCGTTACAGTGAATTCTCGGACTTTGATTTAGCAACAACAACTTTAGGTCTAAACTTTAGCCAAAAAACCTCTGTGGCTACATTAGGTGCTCATCATTATCTTGCAAGTGCGAACTTAGGCAGTGAAAACTTTTTGAACTACCGTCAAACGGGAATATCTGTATCTAATATCATTTTAGACAAGGCATATTATCGGTTAAGCATAGATAGCACTGAAACTGAGTTTGAACAAGTAGAGCTTAAAACACGCGATAGTAGCGGACTTTCTACTCGAGGAGACTTCTTCTGGTTTATGAATAGCCAATCGTTTTTACAGTTTGGTTTAAAATATCAAAACCAAAACACGAATTCTCGTCAGTTTGATTTTTCTGGTATCGGCCTTGAATTAGGATATACCCATCCAGTCCAATTATTTTCAAAGCCTTTGGCGTTAAAAATGACCTACGAAATAGAGCGTAGACAATATTCAGAAGTGGAAGAAACTAAATTTGAGCGGGAAGATGCTCGCCAAACTATAAAATTGGCTATGAATTACACGTTGTTAAAAGACTTTGATTTGGTAATGAGCACAGAATATGGTGACCTTGAGTCTAACATCGCAGAAGTTAATTATAACGAAGCGCTCGCTGAAATAGGTTTTCGCGTCCAATTTTAAAGTACGCCCCAGCCAAATACCGGGTCTTTTCCCGGTTTTCCTATATCAACCGCTATATCTATTAATTTTCGAAGAGAATGCTCTTTAGACTTTGTTTGTGCAAAATGACATGCGTACTGCGCGGAAACTTTAGGCGCTGCCATTGACGTTCCTGTTTGACGATGCGCCAACATATTTGGATGAGCTGTGTTCACCGACACCCCAAAAGCGGCAAAATCTATATAATTCCCCTGATTTGCCCAACGATAGATCTTTTGTTCTTCATCAATAGCGCTTATCGCTAGTACTTCATCATACGCAGCAGGAAAAACCGCTTGTGCAGAAGGTCCTTGATTACCAGCTGCAGCGACCACTTGGATTTGTTTGTCATTAAGCTGTTGTATTATTTGATGCAGCACGGGATTTTCTGGGCCTGCTAAACTTAAATTGACAACATCAACCTGCTGAGTAGCTAAATAGTTTAAGGCCTCAATAAGTGAAAATAATGTTGCCCCCTCACTTACACTGTTACGTGTATAAAAAACGGCAGCATTAAATAAATCGCTTCTAGCACTTAAATTTTCAGCAATCAATCCAGCAACAGCAGTACCGTGTATATTGGTAGTCAAAGCGTTCGCTTGTATAAATGACTTTTGTGAAAAATTAACATGTTCAAATATTTTATGATCAGACGCAACGGCGGTGTCAACCATGCCTATTTTTACAGGTAGTTCACATACATTTTTGTGCACAGTTAGCCCTAAAGATTGACTTGGTTTTTCGTTGCCATGCTGCGCGAGGTATACATGATGCCGGCCAATCTGTTGGCGTAAATTTTCAGGAAGGTTACTTTTTAGCTTGTCTAGCCTGTCTAATTCTGCATTTACTTTGATTCTGAATATCCACAAATCAAGCGCGGGCATCCTTTTCACATCAACAATCTCTATATCATCCTGCCTAAAATACTGCTCGTCACTTTTAGCGCCTGTAAAAATCCATTCTTGCTCAACGACTAAGTTCCCATCTTCATCTATCGCTTCTTGCACTAACGCTTTTCCGTCAATAGACAGTATGGTTTGTGGAAGCGCTAGCGCCGTTTGTTCGGGTAACAGTTTGAGAATGTCAGTCTTTGGTTTATTTAGTTGTTCTAGTGAGTCTTTAGGCAGGTCATCAACAATATTGCTTAGTGGTTTTACAATATTGTCAGAAATAGATGGAATACTTTGCACACTATTTCTAACTGCCGCAACTTGCCCAAAAGTACTTGGGCTTAAGCATAAAATAGTTATTCCTGAAATAATAAATTTGTTCACGCTTACCTCGCTCGATATCTTATTATAAATGATAATGCTCTTATGAATGACGAACCACTAAAAAAAATTCCAATTAAATGGAATAAAGCTTTTTGCTGTCCGTTATCCTTTTACAAGTACTCATAAAGAAAGAATTGAAATGAAGCAAGAATTAACTGAAATTTTACCCGCTCTTCGCAAATTTGCATTTTCACTCACTGGGAATATGCATGATGCGGATGATTTAGCGCAAACCACTATTGAAAAACTGCTTAGCAAGTCAATACCGGAAGATGTTGCTGTTCTTGCCTGGGCGTTTAGAGTCTGCCGTAATGCCTGGATTGATGAGTTCAGAGCCGCTAAGACTCGTGTTAATGCAACTGAAAAACCAGAACTGCAACAGTTAGAGCGTGACGACGGTGATATGGAATTACATAATAAAATTACGCTTGAACAAGTCACCAGTTCAATGGGGAAACTACCCTTGGAGCAGCGCGAAACATTAGCGTTGGTCGCTGTACAAGGAATGAGTTACGCCGATGCATCGCAAATTTTATCTGTCCCGGTGGGTACCATTATGAGTCGTCTAGCGCGAGCAAGGACTAAACTGTCTCGGATTCTTAATCTATCATTGGAGGCAGGATAATGACAATAAGTGATGAAAAGTTATCAGCCTTTTTAGACGGCGAGCTTAGCACCGAAGAAATGCATGAGGTGCGTGAGGCAATTGCATTTGATGAAACACTATCTGATAAATTAGCGGTACTAGCAGAAGTAGATTTTTTAGTCACAAAGGCAGCTGAAAGTGCGACAAAAGCACCCGTACCCGAATCGATAATGAAGCTGCTTGGTGAACAAGGAAGTCAATCTGAACAAATTCATTCTTCTAATAATGTTGTGTCATTCACGCAGCGACTTGCAAATTCGCGCACTTGGAAAATGCCACTATCATTAGCTGCAAGCGTCGCAATTGTTGCGGTTGTTAGTTTCTTGCAATTACCGACTGCCACCGAGCAAAAAATGACACAATGGGCTTCAATAGTGCAGGCGTTAGATGGGCAGCAAACAGGTGATACCTTCAGCGATACAGTTGTTAGCGTAACGCCACGATTAACCTTTATCGATAAACAGTCTCGATATTGCCGACAAGCAGATGTCGATTATAGTGAGCACAATGCCACGATAATTGCGTGTAAAACACAAAATAAAGATTGGCAAATAGAAGCTCAACAGTGGACCAATGGAAAAAGCGGTACAGTTGGCGAATATCAAACCGCTAGTTCAGATAAAGCCCTAGAACAAACACTAGATAAGCTTATTGACTCAGCGCCGCTCAATAGAGCGGAAGAAGAAAAAGCGATTGCAAATGATTGGTACATTAACAAACAATAATTGGAGTAATATTATGAAATACTATTTTTTATTCATTCTTTCTTTCATCGTGATAAGCGGCTGCAGTAGTCAGCCCGATTACCGCCAAGCAAAAAATGACGGTTTTGGCTACAACGAGACTAAGTTAAGTGAAACTCAATATCGAGTGCATTTCAAAGCAAAAGGTTCAGACAAACAAAAAGCTTTAGATTTTGCCATGTTGCGAGCCGCTGAAGTTACGCTGTTAAATGGATTTGATTGGTTTATAGTCGTTGATCGAGAAACGCTTGTTGATAAGGAACGCTCTGAACCAGCATCAAATATCAGTCTGACAAAGCGTTACAACCGCGTGACAAACTGTGGTCTGCTTACATGTCAAACTACTCACTACCCTGATAATCAACTTCGTGCTGGGGTTTTTATTGGCGGCTCTGAGCGTAGTGAGATTGAAAGCATTGTATATATCGAAACGGGCAAAGGTACTAGACCATCATTGAGAGAAAGTTTTGATGCAAGAGAAGTAAGAGTAAGCCTAAAGCCTAAAGAAGAGTAAATCTATCAAGCGCTAGCTGTCTCAACCTGCTAGCGCTATTTTTTCAATTTTTTTCCTTACTTACTTTTCGGTTTTTATAATCATTTGGGTAGAAACCCCTATATGAGTTTAAAAAATAAACAGTCATGATAACTCCGTAATCAGCCGCAATCTAAAATTAATATTACTTTACAGCGGCATAACCGGAGATTCCCATGAAAAATTTTGCCTTTTCTGTTATAGCGTCAGCTATGCTAGCCACACCATCAGCCGAAATTCTTGCTGATGCCTATATTGGTAGCCAAATGAGTGAGCAACTTAGTGCGCTATCTGTTTCGGATGTCACTATGGCAGTCGTTACTTATGAACAACTTGAACCTTTAAGAGAAACACAATTACAGCAGTTGTTAAACATAGGTATCAGCGAAGCTGTGCAATTTGAAAATCTACCCATCATAGGTGTTGTAGCGACCAAAGCACAAATAGAAAGTATTGCTCAAATTGACGGCGTTCGCTCTGTATTTGCCAACCGTCAAATGGAATTCTATAACGCTGATGCCAGAGAAATCACCGGTGTAGCAGACCTTCAAGGCGCAGACTTTGCAAACAGAAATGGTGTCGAATTTACTGGTAAAGGCACGACTGTTATGGTCATTGATTCAGGTATTGACGCTTCTCACCAAGATGTATTTTTTGGTGACACGGTTGTAGAGAATGTGCAAGCTTTGACTCATGCCTCTGCGTTTAGTTTAACCGGCGTGACGGATGGAATCGTACTTACTGGTCAAATCAATACCGACCTTAATTCAGGCCATGGTACTCACGTAGCCGGCACAATTTCTGGCAGTGGCGATTTATCAAACAATAAATATAAGGGCGCAGCCCCTGATGCCGACCTAATCGGATATGGTTCTGGCGGCGCGGTGCTGCTATTGGATACTATCGGTGGATTTGATTTTGCAATCAGTAACGTTTATAGCTACGAAAATCCAATAAAAGTCATTAGTAATTCATGGGGCTCAAGTGGTAAATATGAGCCACTCGGTCCAGTTTCTTTAGCGACTTATAAAGCGCATAAATTGGGTATAATTAGTGTTTTTGCTGCAGGCAACTCTGGCTCAGGTGAAGATACTCACAACCCTTATGCACAAATTCCTTGGGGAATTTCAGTAGGAGCAGGTGATAAGTTCGGCCGTCTTGCAGGCTTTTCTTCTCGAGGTTTAAAATCAGAGACTGGTGATTTCACAATGCCAGATGGTAGCGAGTGGACTTATAAGAATGAGGTGTCAATTGTGGCACCAGGTGTTGATATTATTTCAACACGTGCATCTACAAACCTCGCAGCAAATGGCGCAGATGCCGACATTGACGCTATTGAGACTGAATATCTACCTTTTTACACAATGATCTCTGGCACATCAATGGCAACTCCGCACATATCAGGTATTATCGCCTTAATGTTAGAGGCAAATCCAACGTTAGATAACCTTACAATCAAAAAAATCTTACAAGATACCGCTACAAATATGCCAGGGTTTGAGCGTTGGGAGGTAGGTGCAGGTTACGTAAATGCGCGCTCTGCCGTTGCCGCAGCTTTGGATTTTGATGTAGATCATCGAATGACGGTTAATAATTTAGAAGACAAATCCTTTAGCGCAAGTGCCTTGGTCTCGGCGAGTGACAGAACTGAAAACTTTGAAATTTTATACGCACCGGTTGGCGAGCCAGAAGTGGCTACTTTTGAAGTTGGTGAAAATGAAGTTTTAGTTAAAGCAGCAGCGGATACATCGACTAACCTCGTAAAGCTAGTACTTGTTGCACCAGACGGCACAGAGTATTTTGGTAATCTTACGACGCCAGTGCTAACAACTGGAACACGTGCTGCCGCTCCGGCAATGCCAGGTACCTGGGGAGTTTACGCCTATGGACTTACTTCGCTTTCTGGTGTCGAAGCTGATGTGTTAGGAGTCACCAATGGCCCTGGTTTGCCAGAAATTCTAGATGTTACTGTGTCGTTTGAAGAAAGTGGTGGTTACGAAGGTATTGATGACATTGAAGGGCATCCTCAGCAAAATGCTATTGAATTTGCAATAAGTGAACGCCTAATGGATTCGTTGCATAGTCGCGGTTTTTATCCAGATAGAGCACTAAGACGCAAAGAGTTCGCTAAATATGCGGTGATGGGAGGAGCAGTTAGACAATATCGTGATTTACTGAATGATATCAAACCAAGTTTTGACAGGTTATCAAGTTTTGATAAGCCATTTATAGAGTCCGCGATGGTAAGCGGCGGTGCGCTAAAAGATAACTTTAGAACACAAGCTCCAATATTATTGCCTGTTGACGGTCAAGCTAAACCAAATGCTAAAATGAATAAACTAGATATCGCTTATGCAATGGTGCAATTGTTGGGCTTGCAAGAAGTGGCTGAAAGTTTTGACCCTAACTCAGATATAGTGGTCGACTATAAAGGCGCGCAAATTTTACTGTCTGACCAAGACGACATCCCGGCTGAATTGCGTGGACATGTTCAAGTTGCCATTATGTTGTCTTTAGTGAATGTAGACTTTGGCATTTCTCAAGGTCCTTTTGATATTAGCCCAACCTTGACAGCATCGTTTTCACCCGATTCGGTTGTAACACGAGCACATTATGCCGTCTTGGCATCTAGGTTGTTTACACAATATTTTAACTAAGACCTGAATATTCCCCTTTGAGCAGAGTGCATAGTATGTTAAGTTTTGTTCAAAGGGTGACCAGTTGAAACTGAATAAACAAGGTGAAGAAATGAAATTAACCGTACCAAGACTTATACAAATAAGCTTTATATTTTTAAGCTTGATGATAAGCAGTATTACGCATTCTCAAGTTATCTCACCAGCGACTATTGCAATCGATAACAACCAATTAAAAGCAAAACTTTCGTTAAGCTCAGCAATCGAAGTAGATTTGACGCTTGAATTTAATAATGCCGTGGGCCTTAACGCTGATAACCTGGTGATAAGTGCTGAGCTTTTAGATCCTACCGACTTAACGATATTGAACCGTTTACCATCAACGCTGACATCCGCGGTATCTGGTTTTCCAGTAATTGTGTCAGTATCGCCTAAAACGGATAAAGGCTTTGCCTTTGAAGGCGTAGCGACTATAGAACTATATACTAAAGCAATTCACTACACGCCAAGTGTACCATGGAAGTTATTCACTTCTCACGACGGTGGTGCATTTGAAGATATTACGACATTAACCTCCTCTGGAAGTTTTAGAGCAAGGGGCAGTACTGGCCGATTCTCAGATTTTATTATTTTACTCGATAATAGAGCCGCAAGCGCGGTCATAAGTGATAAAGCAAACAAAATCAGTCAAACAATTAATAATAATAGAGGCAGTATAAGTCTCCCATTACAATCAATAATAGATACAAATATGGGAAACCTTAACTTTGCTTTAACGAGTGTTGATTATGCTGAAGCACTTAATCACGCCGACAGCCTTATTGCCGTTTTAGAAAATGCAACTGGCAGCGATATTGCCGATGTGTGGCGCTCTAGTGGTGATATTACTAATACCAAAGGCGAGTTATTAGCTTTACTTTACACGCTTAGATACAGTCTAAGAATTTTGTAGTTTGCACTCATATTAGGACTATCACCATGCCTTTACAGATTGCCGTCTCACAGCCTAACGGCACAGTCGCTGAACACATACTTTATGAAAATAGAAAGTATTATGTAGGCCGAGACGAGCAATCAGATGTGGTCATTGTTCATCCTCAAGTGTCTAGGCGTCATGCTACTTTAGGTGTGTCAAATAATCAGTGGCAACTTGAGGATACAAGTACGACGGGTTGCTTTCAAAACGGGAAAAAAGTTGCACATATGCTTATATGTGAAGAACAAAGCCTCAATATTGGGCCTGTTTCTTGCCAGTTAAGACCTGTAGAGAGTGAATCAATTATTCGCTTAGATAGTCAACGAATTTGGCGAGAACGACAACTGTATCGCTATCAGTCGCAGCTGGACCAATGTGAAAGTAGCCTTGCTCTTGTGCATCTAGCCAGGGAGTGTTTAACACAGTCTTTAAATTGTGAACGAGCGGCTTTAGTCCTCTTTGAGAATGTCCAAGAGTTTCAAATTAATATTGGCCATGAGCCATGGATGGAGGCAGATAGCTTTACCGGCAGCCGAACTATCATCCAGCGTGCAGTAGAAGAAAATACTACTAAGGCCATTGGCAACCTCGTCGCCGATCCTCATTTTTCAAAACGAAGTAGCGTTATTCGTAACGGGATCCAAGCTGCAGTGTGTGTACCAGTCTGTGTAGATGAACAGGCTATTGGCGTGTTATATGCTGATTCAATTGAAGGTCGCCGCTACTTTACACAGACAGATATTGCTTTTGTCGAATCACTTGCTCATCAATTATCCTTAAGACTCTTGTATCATTCGATAGAGCAGAAGTTAAGATTGATTAGTTAAGGCTATTTTCGAGCAAGTTATTTTTTTTGGTGTAGTATTATCTCCAGACACATAATAATAATATCTTTTAAGTAGTCTGGAGTAGCCTTTGAATAGGCAAAATGATGATCCTTCTGAAATAAACACCTATGAAACGGAAATTCTAACATCTCCTGGCAAACTTGCCTCTGGTGATATGTTAGCTGACCGCTTTGTAATAAAAAGTGCGCTTGGCTCGGGTAGTCAAGCGTCAGTCTATAGTGCATACGATCGTATTCTTGAAATTGATATAGCGTTAAAGCTAATTCCCGGCGCAGCTACCGCTGCAGATAAAATGCAAACGATTAGAAATGAGGTATTGCTTGCGCGGCAGTTACAGCACGCTAATATCATCCGTGTTCATGATGTGTTTTCAGATGATAGTGACGCCTTTTTCACGATGGAGTATGTGGATGGTGAGCCTCTTTACGAACGTCTTGAAAAAGGAATTTCAAAAGCTTTATTCAAGCAGTGGCAACATCAGCTTCTAGACGCTGTAAATGCTTGCCATATTGCAGAGATTAAACATGGCGATTTAAAACCAGATAATATATTAATTGATAAAAATGATAACTTGATCGTCATCGACTTTGGGATTGGTCAAGCAGCAGATAATCAAAATCAAACAAGTGGACATAAGTATTATTCGGCGCCTGAAGTGATTCAGAGTGGGAAAGCTGGCGAGAAAACAGATATTTACAGTGTTGGGATGGTCTTTAAAGACATGCTTGACTCGGTAAAACTCAAGCCCTACTCGGTAAAAGACCTGCTTTGGAAAATTCATAAAAATCGTTTTATAAAGGCGCTGACTAGCCATTATCCATCGCAAAGACTCAGTATAGAAGATGCCATTTCTAGGATAAGCCCAAAGTCTGGTGCTTATTCAATACCATTACTGGCTTTGGGCATTGCTGTACTTATTATATTCAGTATTTTGTCATTGGTTAATCGAACAGATACAGCGACGACGCAGGTTGATTCCAAAAAGCCTCTGCAATTAATGCTAATCTCTGATCCAAATTATCCTTTGTTATCTACCATTGAGACACTGATAAGATACCCTTTGTCAACACATCCAGACCTTGTCTTGATCCCTAAACAGGCAAGTAAACAATTAATACATAATTTGGCGTTAGCGCCCCTGGAAAATAAAGACGATCGGGTCGATTTAGCCGTTCAACTAGGTGCAGATACTATCCTTATTATCGATGCGTCTGAGACGAATAACGACACATTTCTTCTTCGAGCTAGTGTCATTAGAATGCCTAGCGATAGTCAGCTTTTCACAATTACAAAATCAGCAAATGTAGAAAGCTTAGCTGAAGATCTTGACGAATTTTCTATCAGTATCATAAGTACGCTCTTCAAAAAACTAGAAACGCCGATGTCCTTTGATCGCGTGCAATTTGTTGAAGCGTTAAACAACAGTATTCAGAACAAAGAAGACCTCACTGAGCGTCAAACTATTGAAGCGTTGCTTGAGAGCAATCCAGATTATCCCGGTGCTTGGCTCGCTAAAGCGAACGCGGCGCTGAATGAGGGCGATTTTGCCAGTGCTCAAAACGCGCTAGAAACCTTAAATTCACTACCCAATTTAGATGACTATTGGCGATTACAAGCACAGTTACAGCGCGCCTATATAGAAGATGATCTGTCATTGGCTCAAAGCGCAATTGAAGCGCTAGTTAGTAACTTTCCCAATAGACCCGAGCTTTTAATAGCGCGCGCTGATATTTATCAGTGGGCTAACCAGTCGCAAGAAGCCATGGAAGATTACAAACAGGCAATAGCTTTGCGCCCCAACGATGGGCAACTGTGGTTTGAGCTAGCGCGATTGCAGATTATCAATGGCGATATTCAATTTGCGATAGACAACTCGCTGACAAAAGCATTAATAGCGTTTCGTAGTGCCAAAAATCGAAAAGGTGAAGGTCTAGTGCTTAATGCCTTTGGTATTGCCTATTTGCGATTGGCAGAAAATAAGACTGCTAGTTCTTATTTCAATGATGCTTTGACAATAAGAACGACTGAATTAGAACCTGTAGAACGAGCAAAAACGCTTGCTAACTTAGCCATAGCCGCATCAATCTTAGGTGAGTATGAAAAGGCAGAAAAAGCGCTAATAGAGGCTATTAGCCTGCAGCAAAACACAGGAAACTTAGCAGAAGAAGCGCATATTCATGACACCTTAGGCTTTTTATATGAAGAACAAGGCTTATACGAGTTGGCTTTGCAAGAATATAATCGTGGCCTTGATATTCGTGTTCAAGTTAACGATGAAGCTCTAAAACCTGAAAGCATGAGTAACGTTGCGTACATACATTTTTTGACCGGAGATTTTTCACTGGCTGAAATATATTGGAAACAAGCCAAGACGATTTTTGAGCGAAATGGCGACGCCACACACCTCATAAGAACTATTCAAAATTTAGCACAGCTTAGTATCGCGAGAGCCGATACGCTTTCAGCAAGTCGGCACTTGATCGCTGCCAATCAATTGATAACTACAGAGCAAGAACAAGAAAAAATGTATAGTCATTTACTGTTGAGTAATTTGCATTTTATCAATGGTAAATTAGCTGACGCTCAAGAACAAAGCACATTAGCACAATCATTAGCACAAAAAGCGACTGACACACGCGCGTTAATTGAGGTCAACCTTTGGCAAGGGGAAATGTGTTTGAATACGGCGAATTGGGCTTGCCTTCAAGATACTTTGGCAATTGTAGAGCCAAACATGGTATCGGAAAGCGCCGAGCAGCAAGCTGTTTTTGAGTGGCTTGCAATCGCATTAAACCATCATATGCAAGAATCGCTTGACGATTATCGACCTGATTTATCTTTTACTGGGTTTATTGAAAATAACAATATCCCTGTCATTACAAAGCTCAAGATATTGCTAGATATACAAGAGCGTTTTGCTTTGCCAGTCGATAGCGATTTAATGCAAAAAGCTAGCGCCTTAGTCGAACCTCAGTATTACCATACTCATTTACGATGGTTATATATTAAGGCAAAAAATGGCGATGCTCAAAGTAAACAAAGTCTAAAACAACAGCTAGCCTTAAGCTCCGACTTTTGGCGAAATCATCTTTATTACACGGTGATAGATGGCGAAGAAGCAAAACAGCAGCAGTTACTTATTCAGTGGATGTCACAACTAGACGAAAAACAAGCAAGAGACTACAGGCAGGCTTATTTTGAATAATAATGAGGAGCAACTAGGAGAAATTCGCCGACTTCAACATTCCTTGAAGCTAAGGTTAGACGAAGATCAGGCTCTTTTGCGCGATTTAGCTAAACGCCTTTGGGCACAGCAAGAGTCCGAAAAGGCCAAGTTATCACGTGATTTACATGATGGTGTTGGACAACTATTGACTGGACTCACAAGAAGACTACAAACACTTGCCGCACAATCTCCTGAATTAGACGAATTACACGGGCTTGCTGAAATGGCGCTTAACGATGTTCGCCAACTCTCTCGATTAATGAGTCCTACAATTTTAAGCGACCTAGGTCTAAAACCTGCGCTTCAATGGTTGTGTCGAAATTTGCTGACGCCGAATGATATTGAATACGAATGCCAAATTAACATTTCAGATAGCTTTTCAGAGGAAATTAGAATACTGATTTTCAGAATTGCTCAGGAGTCTTTAGTTAACATCGCTAAACATAGTCAAGCTAGTGAGGTAATGCTAACATTAAAATCACATCGAAACTTAATTAGACTTGAGATACTTGATAATGGTAAAGGATTCGATAAAAAACTACTTAAGAAGGGTATAGGACTAGTGAGCATAAGTGATAGAGCTAAAGCCTTTGACGCAAAGTTTGAAATAGATTCGGCGCCTAATGAAGGTACACGAATCATAGTATTGGTGCCACTATGACGATTAAGGTTTTGCTTGCCGACGACCATGTAATTATGAGGCAAGGTGTTTCTCAATTGCTTAACAACAGCGATAGCATTACTGTTATTGGAGAATGCGATGATGGCATTCAGTTAGTTGAGCAGACTATCAAACTTAACCCAGATCTTATTCTAATGGACATATCGATGCCTCGGATGAGCGGTTTAGTGGCCATCGATAAAATTCTTGCTCAGCGTCCAAACGCAAAGATATTGGTATTATCGATGCATAATGAAGTTGAATATATAGAAGCTATGCAAGATGCTGGCGCAAAAGGATATGTACTTAAAGAGTCATCTGGAGATGTGTTAATTGACGCAGTGAAAAAAGTGGCTGCAGGTAAAATGTTCTTCCCAACGAATGTTGACCAAAAAGATGAGGCTTTTAAACGAAGCCATATTAATCCGCTCAATGCGCTTACGCGACGTGAACGAGAAGTGTTCTTTTTAGTCGCAGCCGGTAATACCAGTAAAAATATAGGAGAGTTGCTAAATATGAGTTTAAAAACTGCCGAAAACCATCGAAGTAATATTTATAAGAAACTTAACTTGAATAGCTCGGCAGAGTTGATTAGATTGGCCGGCAAAGCCGGCCTGCTAGAGTAATATACTAATTTGAAGTAAGGTTTTTAAACTGAGTAACAAACAATGCTGCTTCACCTCGACTTACTTTATTATTAGGGTTAAAAAATGCTTTAAAGCTTGGCTCTAAATCAAACGGCCCCTGCTCAACAACCACTTCAACCTGCATAATACCAAGTGCCAACGCTTGCTGCACATAACCGCGAAGCTCAGGAGCAATACTCTCAGTATCTTCAACTTCAATCGCTTGGCCAAAGACTACTGCGATTACTTTATCTTGATTAAAGCTATTCGCACTGGCTTCGAGTCCTAGCGCTTGAACTAGAGAGTAAGCCATCTCTTCTTTGCTTACCGCTTGAGAACTACCAAAAACTTCACCATTGCTTATCATCAATGGAGCATGCTGCATTGCTCTGTCTGATAACACTGAGCCACCAGTCGTTACACTATTAATAGCAGCAGAGAAGTTTGCATTGGCGTCTAAAAAGCTTTTTGTGTTCCCATTCAGAGCTTGTCGAGTATTAGCGGACAAACTTAAGGTATCTGCGAGCTCATCACGTCTAAGATTTGCATTAGGTACAAAACCATTTGTACGCGCGTCCATAAGCTCATTTGCAACCACATATTCTATGAATGACTGTGCAGGATGGCCGTTTGCATCATCAATTCCCGAAAATCCATCAGTTTCTATAAAGCGAATGTTCACGTCTGTACTACTAGGCACACCAACCCCGTTAGTCACACCTAGAGGGTCTACTGATACACCGCTTATGCTGCCGATACCACTGCTATACAGTTTCCATTCGCCTGCCATGCCGGGAGCTGATGTACCAACCGCAGAACCTAATACGGGTAATCCAATACCTGAACCATAGCGATTGCCAGAAGGGTCCTCTAACACAAAGGCTGTGGCAGTTTCTATTGAGGCACTTGCTAATACAAGCGAAACGTCTCCTCCAACAGTAAATGTTTGTACTTCAGGCTCTCCTACGGGTAGATAGTTTGTTGTCAACGTGAAACTATCTCCCTCGCTCACATTCGCAAAGCCATTAAACTCTCGATTTAATTTAACTGTGTCGCCAAAGCTTTCTTCTCCATCTAGGACAGCCTTGACCGCTGCATGAGCGTTTACGTAACCAGCACCTACTTCCCAAGCACTTTTACCTGCCATCGGTGTTGCTGTTTTCTGAAGAATGCGTTTTACGTCTTTCCACCCAAGGGTTGGATCAGCTTCAAGCATGAGTGCGACGATACCCGACGCGTGGGGCGCCGCCATAGATGTCCCACTTGAAACCGTATAAAACGGCAAATTTTGAGCTTCGATTAATTCTGCGTCATCGGTCGCACTAAGACCACCTAGGCTAGATGTGGATGCGCGTGCTGAAATCACATCAACACCAGGCGCGGTAATCGTTGGGCGATCTTCCCATGCAAATACTTCTCCATCTACCACTACGTTAGCACCTTTGCCATCAACGCCTCTGGAGCTAAAATCTGCGAGCTTACCGTCTTTATCGCCTGCAGCCACAGTTATAACCCAAGGCGCTTTTTTAAAGTTACCGGTAATAGTGGACTCGCCAGGACCTGAATTTCCCGCAGAGAAAACAGTGATAATACCGCGATCTGCTAGCTTTTTGGTGACTACGTTAGTCGGGTCATCAGGATTGAAATCAGTCCCTACGTCACCAGTGTTACCAAATGAATTAGATATCACACGAATGTTATAATCAAACTGATGCGTGAGTGCATAGTCGAAACCACCAATCGTATCTAAAATAAATAGCCCTGCACCAGAACCATACCCGATAATATCTGCGCCAGGCGCAACACCTGCATGTTTACCTCTGCTTTGCGCGCCATTTCCGCCGACAGTACCGGCTACGTGTGTACCATGACCACCGCCAATATCGGTGTTGGCTACGTTTTCTTGGTATGTGATTGGAAGAATACCGCTAAATGAGTTTAGGTTAACCTGCGCCAAAACGTTTTGAACAACATGATCAGGATACGAAATATCGGAATGTGTTCCGTCAACGCCCGAATCGTTTACTACAACGCCAATCCCTCTGCCTGAAACAGGAATGCCGTTGAGCCTAATGCTTTGATCATCGCGTAGCGACTGAACCCCAGTAATTTGTGTTGATTCATAGTTTTCAAATACTAATGGGTCATTATTCCAAACTGACACCACGTCGTCACGTTGGTAAATTGCTTCTACTTGTGTTTTGTTGGCTAGCACACCAACAATAGGTACATTGCGAAGACTCACTCCACCCGTTATGCCTAGAGTATTCAGAGCATCTAATTGCGATTGGGCCACAGGACCATCACCTTCAAATGTTACAATAACTTGCTGAAGCTCTAATGGTGCATCAGCTAAGTTATCAGCTAGAGTTTGATCGAATGTTTTTGCCTGAGCAGTGCTTGACGCAAATGCACATGCAACTGCGATTGATACTAGTTTTTTCTTATTAATAAATTTCATAAATCACCCTTTTGGTTTGACGTGATCAAGTATTGAGTAATTTTTCAACATCGAAAATGGGGATATACCCCTATAAGAAATTAACTAACAGTAAGACCTCTTCACTAAAGGAGACAGATTTATATATTTTGCAGTTTTAGCAGCTAGTGGCGGCAAAGAATGATTATTGCCAGGGTGGTTGATGCCTATGGAACTGCGTCTGCTTTTAAATAGGGCGCAGATAGCATGCCTTATAAACAAACTATTACCAGGTTGTTTAAGCAAAATCACTTCACATAAATATCATCACACACAGCTTGGAGCTGCTGCGTAAAAGCCGCATCTGCACCAAGCGTATCATTGAGAATAACCATACCGTCTGCACAATCCACTTTAGCCCGCTCAAGCTCGCCCATCGACGCCAGTACACTGGCTCTATTTACCAATAAGTCACCATGATTTGCATGGAGTTGACCATAGCCTTCATCATAGTGCAGTTTGGCTTCGTCAAAATGGGCAAGGGATGCCGCAAGATCCTTTCTATCACCTGCAATTAGCGCTAAGTAAACTTCAGCTATACCGCTAAGATGATGTCGGCCGCCGTAGGCTTTGGTGTAAATCTCGACGGCTTCAGTTAGGGCGGCATCGGCTTCATCTAAATCACCTAGAGCGTGCAGAATTTGGCCTTTCATTGATATGGCATCAGCGAGGTAAGGGTTGTCACTATCTAATATGCGTCCCATGTTAGCCGTAGCTATGTTGATTTGTTCTTTTGCTTGCACTAGGTCCCCGCTTAAATAATTTACCTGTGCCTGTGCTAGCGATATAGAACCTATTATCATATTTGAGCTGTCAACACTGTCTAAAGCCATTTTCATTGCCGTGTCGAGGTCTTCAATAGCAACCTCTAGTTGCCCCATGTCAGATAACACTAAGGCCTTAGTTTGAAGAACCTTAGCAACTGCAAGCTTGTCAACCTCAGGCATACTTTCAAGTACATCTAATGCACTACTGTAAGCCATTAAGGCTTGTTGATGCTGCCCAAGCTGATAGTGAATATTGCCTTTAATACGTGCAATAGTGGCGCGAGTTTTTAAATCATCATTGCCGTATTTATGCGGCGCTTCGAGCGTTGATAAATCTTGTGCATATTTAACGACTTCCAACGCGCGGGTAAAATCTCCTTTTCTAAATAATGCTTCAGCTTTAATTTGATATGCCTTGGCGAGTGCTATTCCTGATACTGCCGCGGTAGAATCTACCACATGAATGGCTTCATCGAATAAGCCTAAGTTATTGAAAGCTAGTGCAATCGTACCAGAAAGACGGCTTTGCACCAATGGCTGTCCTTTAAGTTCTTCCGTTATTCGTTTTGCGCCGCTATCAAGAATAGAGCGTGCGGTTATATCATTCGGGTTTTGCTGGCTGGAATTGGCGCTGGCAAAAAGGTCGACCAAAAAATCAGACACGGCAAGTGTGTTAGCAGCCTCCTGCTCAGCAATTATACGTTGGGTATTGGCATCTATTCTTCGGTCGTTAGCATAAATTGCTAGGGCTATTGCAAAAACCGATGCCGTAAATGACGCGGCACTTATTTGTATAAGCGTGCGCATTCGTCGAGTGGCATCTCGCTGCACTAAATCATCGAGCTTTAGTCCGGTTAATCCACTAATCAACTTAAGCTGCGCTAGCCGTTTGCCATCAGCTTGTTTGCGTATGTCTGCGGCAATCGGCTCACTCAATTGGTCTGTAATTTCACCTTTTGCGTTAACAATATATTTTAGCGCCGGCGCAAAGCATTCCTGCTCGGGAAGTACCGCATTGGGCTCGCCTGCTACAATTAGCGCTAACACGCGTTTGTCGCCATATTCTGTTTTAAATTGGCGAATCTCTTCATTAACCCATTTAGATTGAGCCGCAGCGGGAGAGCAAATGACAATTAAAAACAAGGATTTTGTTAACGCATCGTTCAACTCAAGCCCTAAGCTTCCACTGGCAGGTAGCTCGTCTTGATCACGAAAAATAGGCGTAAGGCGGGCAGGTACTTTGCACAGTGAGGTTTGTTTGCCTACAAGATTTTTGGGTAAGCGATACTTCTCTAGGCTAGAGTGGAGCCACTTTGCAGTGGCTTTGTCTTTATGGCTATAGCTTATAAACGCTCTATACGTCCAGCTTGATGGTTGCTCTTTTGGTTGCTTAGTCATCGCTTTAGTGACGTCATTAGCGTTTGTTGCGCATAGCTACAAATATTACTCCCATTACAAGCAAGACCAAGGTGCTAGGCGCCGGAACAGGAATAGGTGCAGGAGTAGCTGAAACACCAGGTCCACTTAAGGCGCGATAACGCACTACGCCGTCGTCAAAAGAAGCGGCCATTGTATACAAGCCTGCGTTGAAACCACCAATAGGGCTAGAGTCGGGCGGCGCCGAACCTCCACGACCAATCGGGTCGCCAAACGCACCATAAGCTACTGTGCAGGCCACTAGGTCATTTTCTCTACAGGTAGTATTACTAAATGTCGACACTTCAGTAATGTACTGCACACTGGTGCTATCACCTGGCAGCAAGTCGGTAGGGAAAACCACTTCAAAGTCGGTCACATCCCAATCGTAGCTAATTTGAGTTTGATTACCTGGTGACGATGTTTCGCGAAAGTTATTCAAAAAACCTTCAACGCTACTAAACTGACGAACAATAGTATTAGGGCCGCCACTTTCACCCGCTATAAGCGACACCTTGCCGGTTAACGCGTACAAGGTTAAGCCTTCAGATACGATTTTAAAGTTAAACTCGGTTTCTGCGATAGGATTTAAATCGCCAACGCGACTCGTAATATCAAGGAATGTGAAGTCAACTTGGTCGCGCGAGCCGCAGTTTCGCAGGTTATCCGCCGAGCAATCCGTTAAGTAAAAACCCATGCCTGCTGCTAGAATCTGTGAGTCAAGTACTGGGCGTATGGTGTCGCTGCTATTGTTTTGAAAAGTAATATCTACAGTGGTGCTTGAGGAAGACCTTGCAAATTCACCATATGCACCATTGCCGTTTTTAAATAAAATGGTCGTGTCGTCAATAAACGAGGTACTGTCAAAACTACCAGCTGAGCCTTGCTGCCGGCTACCGACTTCTTGGTCTATAATGTTGCGACTAACGTCAACCCCGAATGTTTCTTCGCTAGAATAATCGAAATAACCACCTGAGGCGGTCGCGTTTACGTCAATACTGATGATTTCCGCATTTGCCGTATGATGAATGCTAAACAAAAGTAAAAGGGTAACGAAGGTTTTTATATAGTTTTTCATGGTATGTCCCTTATTGTTATTTGTTCATACATTAATCACTTACGTGGCTTCGTGCAAGGTTTATTGGGTTTACTAGGTGAGTGAATAAGGGGTCAGAGTTAATTTCCTAGTGGAACCTTAGATCGTATTTTTGTATTTTGCGGTACAAGGGGCGGGTACTTACGCCCAGCATCATCTCTACACTATTGGGGATATTGCTTATGACACTTTTTAGCATTCTTTTACTTTTTGAGAGGAAATATGTCTACGGTATCAGTGGCGATTCAGTTTGCGCCAGCAAAATGTGCGTGGCCGGCCCTAAGGGACTCGAACCCCTATTTACCGCTTAGGAGGCAGTTGTTCTATCCTGTTGAACTAAGGGCCGACAATAAAGCCTAATATTTTGCGGTAAAATCAAAGCTAACACAAGTGCAGTAATGTCTTAAATAAAGTGACAAGCTAATTAACGACAACTTCAAAAACATTAGTCAACAACTATACATGCAGTTGGCGTTTTTTCTGCGAAGCGCTACACTCTCTCCTCAATTGTCTTTAAGAGATTAGCATGGCTCGCCTGCGGCATGAAAGTGCCATATTTGCAGCTTATAGTTTAACCTGATGTACGCAAAAGGAAGTAACAATGAAAGTGCTTATTTTCGGCAATTCTGGCTCAGGTAAGTCGACCCTCGCATCTAGCATGGCGAAAGAAAATAACATTGCGCATATGGATTTAGATACGATTGCTTGGCTTCCCTCTATGCCACCACAAAGAATGCCCATAGAACAATCACACAAACATATAGAACTTTTCATTAAGCAAAATGAAAACTGGGTAATAGAAGGATGTTATTCAGATTTGTTACAACTGCTCATTGGCGATGCGTCTGAGCTCATTTTTCTTAACTTACCTGTAGAAGTTTGTGTGGAAAATGCAAAAGCGCGACCATGGGAAGCGCATAAATATGAGTCTAAAAAAGCGCAAGATGCTAATCTACCGATGCTTATAGATTGGATAAGGCAATATGAACATCGTAGTGATACATTTTCTAAAAAAGCACACCTACATTTATTTTCTCAGTTTGCAGGCGCTAAAAAACAATACACCAGCCTAAAGGACCTCAATTCAGTAAATCCTCGCAACTAGTACCTCATCTATAACTTGGTACACAAAATGCAAAACACTTCCTGTAATGACTCTGCTGTATAGTCCAAATTGGTTTTAAAATCATTTTTAAACATACACTTACAGATTAAATATAACAGGAATTGTAATCTATGGTGCAACAAGTAGCGCAACAAAACATGCAACAAATTGCCAGTACAAAAACACAAACTGCCGCCTCGGGCTTGCCGTTTGCCTTAAGTGCGAGCGCGTTGAGTGTACAAAATGAAACTCGGCAATCGTTTAGCAATGAATTTTTGCGTCAAACCGAGGCCATTCGAGTTTTTGAGCAACCTCGTGAGCGGGTAAAAGCGCATATTGACGATGCTCGAAGCGCCGCTGAGCCAAACTCACCAAATAAAAATCAAGCAACTTCAGCCCAAGACCAAAGCCATAAAGCTGACGCGCAAGAGCGCAGGGACGAAGCGTTAAGTTTACGTGATAAGCAAAGCCAAGCACGGACAGACTTTAATCAACAACTTCAAGATAAAAGAGCGCAAGCTGATGAAGCACGCGCTAATAACGATCGGGTCGATAATGCTCGTCCAGCCCAGCGCGATGCTTCTGATAGTCCAGCAACAATTAATACCGAAAAACCGAATAGCCCCGATGTTAATTATACTAATTCGCATGCTACTAAACCGATAGATAGCAATGAACCAAGCCTCGATACACAGCACAATACCAATATTGAAGCGCAAAATATTGACACTACTAACGGCGATGAGCCGCTCGCAGAAGCTTACCTAGCAAAAGGCGCAAAAAGCGAAGAAGGTTTTGATTATATCGATTTTGTTACTACAGTGGCCGATTTTACTAGTAATGATGCGCCAATAAATGAATATGTAGAAGCTAATGAAGCGGCGGCGAATGTTGAAGAAGGCCTCTTAAGCTCAATGGCACCTTCTTTGTCTGAAACAGATTTAGAAGCCATGAAAGCTTTGCTCAATAAGATTGATAAACTATCAGGTGAGCTAGTAGATAAAGAGCCACTGATTAATATCGAAATAGCTGCGCCCAATAGGGAAGATCAATTCAATGATGGCGAACTATCCGACACCATAACAATCGCGATAGGCCGTGATGATTTGCAATTATTGATAGAGGCAAAGCAAGCAATTGAAAACGCCAATGAAAATGTAAAACCAAGTCAATTGGCTGACATTGATAGTATTATTGGTGATTTAGCGGAGCAACTTACCACGCTTAACAAAGACGAAGCGGCAATTGAAAACAGCGATACTTCACAGGCTGATATTGCCTTGCTAAAGACCTTGCTACTTTCAACACCAGCGGATAAAAATACCCATACCCTCACAGGCGGTACTACTGAAAGTACTAAAATACAAGCCGATATTGGTCTTAAAGCAGGTGTTACAAGCATTGCAAACAATGTCATTGGAGATATCTTTGCGCAGCCCGGTGACGCCACTAGCGAAACACTTGAGAGTAGTGAGACTTTGTTAACCAAAGATATACTCACGAGCCAATCAAACAGCAAAGAAGTTCCACTTGATATCCCAACAAAACAGAGTTCAAGTGTACCAAGTACAACAGAAGGTAAAAAGCCTGAGGCGGCGAGTAATGCATTAGTCAATCTTACCGACTTAAGCGATTCGCAATCTAGTGCCGCGCTAGAAAATTTGACACAACGTATTCAAAGCGTGGCGTCAGAAATTAGTGGTGAAGCTAAAGGCAACGAATTTATCGCGGCGCTACAAAGTGGTTTAAAAGAATTTAAACAACAACTCTCCCAAGGGCGTGAACCCGCGCTCGACTTAAAGGCGATTGTCGCTGAAGCCATGGCCCAAATTTCTGGCGAAGAAAGTGCCTCAAAACAACCAAAAATTGACGCCGCGGTGAGTCAGTTTACTGCCGTTTTGAATTTAGCTAATGCTGTAAATTATTCCGCCAGCCAGCAACAGGCGCAGGTTCTAGGCATTACAGACAATCAATTAGCAAAAGAAATTAACTTCTCGCATATGGAAGGTACGAAACTTGCTAACGGTATACAAAACCAGATGAATGCACAGGCAAACGCCGATAAAGCAATCAATATTTTTAAACAAGAAGGGCAGGCGCAACTTGCTGAGAAAGTCAGATGGATGGTAAATGCGAAAAGTGCAACAGCTGAAATTAGATTAGACCCACCTGATTTAGGTGGCATAAATATTAAAATAAATTTAAGCGGTGACGTGGCGCAAGTTAATTTTAATGTGCAATCCCAAGCAGCTAAAGAAGCACTCGACCAAGCAGTACCCAGATTGCGAGAAATGTTACAAGATCAAGGTATTGAGTTAGGTCAATCGAGTGTTGAGCAAGATGGCCAATCTGGGTCGCAGCAAGATGATGGCAGCGATGGGAATAACGGGCTTGCATCGACAACAGATCAGCGCTTGGATGATGGTAGTCAAGTAGATGATAGTGACGTAAATAATGTATCGATGCTAGAACAACGAATATCAAATGGCGCAATAGGTGGCATTGATTATTTTGCCTAAATAGGCATAACACAGCAGTTTTAAATTCAACATAACGTTTACATGAAATAGGAAAGTCAACATGGCTGGTGAAGAACTACAAGGGGATGCAGCCCCAAAGAAAAAATCTAAGCTGATGCTTATTATCATCATAGCTGTGGTGTTATTGGCCGGCGGTGGCGGAGCAGCTTACTTCTTCTTATTTATGGGAGATGACCCCGTTGAAGCTGTTGCAGAAGAAAGCACTAATAGCAGTGAGTCAGGCGAAAGTGAAGGTCCTGCTGAAAATGTTGCGATATATGTTGGTATGCCTAGACCATTTCTGTTTAACGCACCAGGATTATCAAGAGAGCGCATAGTACAAATAGAAGTACAGCTTATGGTAAGAGGGCAAAATAATGAAGAGTTGGCTAAACGTCATATCCCCATGATTGAAGGTAGTTTATTACGCGTCTTTAGTGCTTCAAACGCTGACGATTTAGTGACCGACGTAGGCAAAACAGAATTACGTAACAAAGCCACCACACAGGTGAGACAAACAATGACGAGTCTTGAGAAAAGCCCCGTGGTGGAACAAGTATTATTTACCGGATTTGTGATCCAATAAGGACCAATGATGACCCGCAACCCTAACCATATTAGGTGAATACGTGAGCGATTTATTATCACAAGATGAAATTGATGCCTTATTGCATGGTGTTGATGATGTTGAAGAAGAGGAAGTCGAGGAGATTGAGCACGACGGCTCAGCGCTCGAATACGACTTTTCTTCTCAAGACCGTATCGTGCGCGGACGCATGCCAACGCTCGAGATTGTTAATGAGCGCTTTGCTCGGCACATGCGGGTTAGTTTATTCAATATGATGCGCCGTAGTGCTGAGGTGTCGATAAATGGCATCCAAATGATAAAGTTTGGTGAGTATATTCATACATTGTTTGTTCCCACTAGCTTGAACATGGTGCGATTTAGACCGCTTAAAGGCACAGGGCTCATTACCATGGAAGCACGTTTAGTGTTTATCATGGTTGATAACTTTTTGGTGGTGATGGTCGCTATCATGCAAAAATTGAAGGGCGTGAATTTACGCCTACCGAACGGCGCATTATTCAAATGCTACTTAAGCTCATCTTCGAGGACTACAAAGAAGCCTGGGCGCCGGTAATGGATGTTTCATTTGAATACTTAGACTCTGAAGTAAATCCCGCGATGGCCAATATAGTGAGTCCAAGCGAAGTCGTTGTTATTAGTTCTTTTCATATTGAACTTGATGGCGGTGGCGGTGATTTTCATATTTCATTGCCTTACTCAATGCTCGAACCTATAAGAGATATGCTAGATGCCGGTGTGCAAAATGACAAAGAAGACACCGACTTTAGATGGAGTAAGGCGCTACGTGATGAAATCATGGACGTTAAGGTCGAATTAACAACGCACTTCTTAGATTTGGTTGTTAGCCTTGATAAGCTGATGAATTACAAAGAGGGCGATATCATTCCGATTAACATGCCCGATGTTGTGACGATTTCGATAGAGGACTTACCCTCATTCAGGGCCAAACTTGGTCGCTCACGCGACAATGTAGCCCTAAAAATTACCGATAAGATACCTAGACCAAATTCTGTTAAATCTGAACTGATGCTCTTTACCAAAGGCGGGAAAGTGATTGACAGCGACTCAGAATTACAGGTACTTGAAGAAGATTTAATAAACGTTTTACAGAGGAGATAGCCATGAGTGAAGAGACTGAAGGCGAAGGCTTAGATGATTGGGAAGCAGCCATGGCTGAGCAGGCAGAAGCGGAAGGTGAGGGCGGTGAGTCAGTAGATCCCGACCAACTTATTGCTGATGCAGAAGCGCAGGCTGCAGGCCTTGATGAATTAACTGATGATTCAGCCCCCTTAAATGATGAAAAGAAACTGGATACGATCCTCGATATCCCAGTGACTATTTCTATGGAAGTGGGCAGAACCAATATAAGTATCCGTAATTTACTGCAATTGAACCAAGGTTCGGTTGTTGAATTAGACCGAGTTGCCGGTGAACCACTAGATGTTTTAGTAAATGGCACGTTGATTGCTCATGGAGAGGTAGTAGTGATTAACGATAAATTTGGTATACGGTTAACGGATGTTATTAGTCAAGTCGAGAGAATTAAAAAACTTAAATAAAAAATACTCGCCAAGCGCAGTCTTGGCGGGCCTTTCAAGCTTATTGCTTTTTTCATACGCAGGCGGACTGCAAGCGGCAACAACAGCGCCAGCTAGCCCTAGTCTGACGTCAGCCAGTTCAATACTGAATGTTTTTCTGTCGCTTTTAGTGGTGGTCGCCATTATTTTTGCGCTCGCATTTATAATGCGTCGGTTTAATGTCGCTCAAACGGGCGGTGGTCAAATGCGCGTAGTCGCTAGCATGATGGCCGGCACAAAAGAAAAAGTCATGGTCATAGAAGTGGGCGATGAACAACACCTTTTGGGCATTACTGCGCACAATATTAATCACCTCGCTAAACTAGAAAACCCAATTCAAAAAGAAAACAAAGCTTCGGCAGCATCTGCTAATTTAAGCGGCAAAGGCAACTTTCAGCAAAAACTTGTGCAAGCAATGGCACAAGGATTAGTGGGCAACAAAGGAAACAAAGACGCCAACCAGCAAGCAAAAAAGGGAGTTGACCATGACTAGTTTATCAATGATGTCTATATACTCCACACTCATGCAGCGAGCATACAAGCTTATTTCAAAAAATAAAGCACTGCTTTCTAGCGCTTCGCTATTAGTGTTATTGCTCATTAGTAGCCAGGTGAATGCACAGCAATCTGGCATAGAAGCGGTAACCGTAACCACTAATCCAGATGGTAGCCAAGATTACTCAATGACGCTGCAAGCGCTGTTTATAATGACAGCGCTTAGCTTGATACCCGCGGCTATCATGATGATGACGTCTTTCACACGTATCATCGTCGTGCTGTCGATTTTACGTCAGGCAATTGGCTTACAACAGTCACCATCCAACCAAATCTTAATTGGTGTTAGCTTATTTCTTTCCATGTTTATTATGGCGCCGGTATTTGAAAAGGTAAATGAACAAGCTCTTCAGCCTTATTTGAGTGAAGAAATGACCTCGCTAGAAGCCTTTGAGCAAGCCAAATTGCCCATGCGTGAATTTATGCTTAGCCAAACGCGAATTACCGATTTAGAAACCTTTATTCGCATTGGCGGTTACGAAGGACAATTTGATGAACCTGACCAAGTACCTATTACCGTGCTTATTCCGGCCTTTGTAACTAGCGAGTTAAAAACCGCCTTTCAGATTGGCTTCATGCTGTTTATCCCCTTTCTTATTCTCGACTTAGTGGTGGCGTCTATCTTGATGGCAATGGGTATGATGATGCTCTCACCCATGATTGTGTCATTGCCATTTAAGCTCATGTTATTTGTCTTGGTCGATGGTTGGAATCTGATTTTTGGCACTCTTGCCACCAGTTTTGGCATGGGAGTGTGACATGAGTCCAGAAGCTTTTGTTGAGATCTTGCGCGATGCTATGTTTATTATCATTATGTTGGTATCGGCAATCATCATTCCAGGACTTTTAATTGGTTTGGTTGTTGCTGTATTTCAGGCCGCTACATCAATCAACGAACAAACTATGAGCTTTTTACCGCGTCTTATTGTGACCTTATTGGCGCTTAGTTTCCTAGGTAGTTGGATGGTCCAGAAAATGATGGATTATACCTTCGAGCTCGTTAACAGTATTCCTTCAGTGATTGGGTAAAATGGACGTATTAAGCGCTGACATTATTGATGTAATTAGTGACTATATGCTTGCATTTATGCGCATATCGGGCCTGTTTATATCTATGGTGGGCTTAAGCGCGCAAACCATTCCTACGCCAATTCGTAACTTACTTGCAATATTGTTAACGGCCATGATCGTACCTATGATCCCGCCGGTACCAATGGAAAATTTAGTCTCGCTTGGCGCCTTTATTGAAATTTTCAAGCAACTCACGATTGGCATTATGATTGGCTTTATATCAATGATGGTGATTAATACCTTTGTACTGGCAGGCCAAATCATCGCGATGCAAACGGGTTTAGGCTTTGCCTCTATTGTCGACCCTATCAATGGTATTAACGTGCCTGCAGTCGGTCAGTTTTATCTAATCTTAGCGACTCTGCTCTTTTGGACCTTTGACGGCCACCTTTTCATGATAGAGATGTTGGTAGTTAGCTTTGATGCTTTTCCCATAAACGACGCATGGTTTACCCCAGAGCAATTTGAACAAGTGGCGCTTTGGGCTGGCTGGATGTTTATTTCAGCAGTGACAATCGCACTTGCGCCGATTGTGAGCCTATTGATTGTGAACCTCGCCTTTGGTGTTATGACAAAAGCGTCTCCGCAATTGAATATATTTAGTATTGGTTTTGCTATCGCCCAGCTTACTGGCTTGTTTATTATTTGGTTGACCTTGGCCAACCAAGCTTACCATTTTGAACAGCAGTGGCTGCGCGCGCAAACCTTAATGTGTGATTTGGTACGAGCATGTTAATGCTTTTACTTATGATTATAGGAATATGCTGGCATGGCTGAAAAAGACGATTCCTTTGAAAAAACCGAGGAACCCACGCCCAAAAAACTCGAGGATGCTCGAAAAAAGGGCCAAATAGCACGTTCCAAAGAATTAGCAACCACTATGCTATTAGTCGTCAGCGCACTGGCTTTAATTGGTGTTGGCAAATCAATCGCTAAAGCAATGTATGACATCTACGAGCGGGCTTTTACCCTTTCTCGCGATGAAACCTATGATACAAAGCATATGTTTCAAATTTTAGAAAGTTCGGTGTCCCAAAGCACCTGGCCACTCATTACCTTTATGGTTATTGCGATGATTGGCGGTATTTATGGTTCAATTGCATTGGGAGGTTTTAACTTTACGTGGAGCTCTGCTGCGCCAAAAGGAAATCGTCTGAGTCCATTGCAGGGCTTTAAACGCATGTTTGGTCTCAATGCTATTGTAGAGCTATTGAAAGGTATTGGTAAGGTGCTAGTGATTTCTTCAATGGCCTATGCTGCCATGCAAATTTTTAAGGATGAAGCGCTTCATTTGGATATAGAACTCTATCCCATGAACATATTCCATGCTTTAGATATGATTGAATGGGCGTTTTTATTATTGTGCTGCGCCATGATACCTATCGCTTTAATCGACGTGCCGTATCAAAGTTTTAAGCATAATGATGAAATGAAAATGACCATGCAAGAAATTAAAGACGAACGAAAAAATGCGGAAGGTGACCCTATGGTCAAGCAACGAGTTCGTCGTATTCAGTATCAAGCATCGGCCAACAGAATGATGCAAGATGTGCCTAATGCCGATGTGATTGTAACCAACCCGACTCATTACTCTGTTGCGATTCAATATGATCAATTTGGTAATCGCGCACCAGTTATGGTTGCTAAAGGTCTAGACGAATTAGCGATGCATATTCGTAAAATTGGTAAAGCTCATGACGTACCCATTATCGAATCGCCTGCGCTAGCTCGTGCTATTTATTATTCTACCGAGGTAAACCACGAGGTT
Organism: Glaciecola sp. G7-5; assembly: GCF_055808975.1. Taxonomy (NCBI): domain Bacteria; kingdom Pseudomonadati; phylum Pseudomonadota; class Gammaproteobacteria; order Alteromonadales; family Alteromonadaceae; genus Glaciecola; species Glaciecola sp. G7-5. The sequence goes on along the minus strand of NZ_CM147892.1, from coordinate 4,194,610 downwards.
CCTCAAAAACTATTTATGGCGGTCGCGCAAATTCTAGCGTATGTCTATCAGTTGAAGGCGTATAAATCAGGCAAAGGAAAACGTCCTAGAGCGCTTAAGAAAGACTTTACGATCCCGCCAGAGCTTAGGCGATAAGCGGGATAAGCCTTCTTCAATTGGGCTTCATTGCAGAATAAGTTTAGTCAACATAAAGAGTTGGCACAAGAGTTGTAATACACCTTGTAACTACACTTAATATGTCAAAAATTTGTTGTATGCAATTAGCCCAAGTATTTCAAAAAGTAAATCAAAATAGCATAAAGCACGTTCTCAGTGGTTTAGGTGCACCCATCGTGGTTCTTGCACTTATGGGAATGGTGATTTTGCCCATGCCCTCTATTTTGCTCGACACTCTGTTTAGTTTTAATATTGCGTTGTCGCTTGTCATTATTTTGGTCTGTGTGTTTACTGCACGTCCTGTAGACTTTGGCATATTTCCCCTTGTATTGCTCGTGGCTACTGTTTTGCGCTTAGCGCTGAATGTAGCCTCTACTCGCGTAGTATTGCTTGAAGGACATAACGGAGGCGACGCCGCTGGAAAAGTCATTCAAGCATTCGGTGAAGTGGTAATTGGCGGAAATTATGTAGTGGGCGTTGTCGTTTTTGCTATTTTGTTAATCATCAACTTTAAAGTCGTAACCGCGGGTGCCGGGCGCATATCAGAAGTAAGTGCACGTTTTACGCTTGATGCGATGCCGGGTAAGCAAATGGCGATTGATGCTGACCTAAACGCAGGTTATATCGACTCTGATCAAGCACGTAAAAGACGCGAAGAAATCACGTCAGAAGCTGATTTTTACGGCTCAATGGACGGTGCGTCAAAATTTGTAAAAGGTGATGCGATTGCTGGGCTTTTCATTATGTTGATTAACATAGTAGGTGGCCTATTTATTGGCATGTATCAGCATTCACTTGGCTTTAACGACGCCATGGAAGTGTACACGGTATTAACCATTGGTGATGGTTTGGTGGCACAAATTCCGTCTTTATTATTATCAGTGGCTACCGCCATTATTGTGACTCGTGAAAACGACAGTCAAATTATGGGCGAAGAAGTACGTGAACAATTAGCGAATCGTAAAGCCCTTTATATTACTTCAGTTATTCTGTTTATCATGGGTGTTGTCCCGGGTATGCCGCACTTTGCATTTTTAACTTTTTCTGCAGTAGTGGGCGGTTATGCTTTTTATCGCGATCAACAGAAGAAAAAGTTGAGCGAAGAAGCTGCGAATTTAGAAAAACTGCCAGAAACAACCAATGCTATGGCTGAAGTAAAAGAATTGAGTTGGGACGATGTGCAGCCGGTGGATATTATTGGGCTTGAAGTTGGCTATAGACTTATTCCTATGGTCGATAAATCTCAAGGCGGTGAGCTACTCAGTCGAATCAAAGGCGTACGTAAAAAGCTTTCACAAGAACTTGGCTTTTTGGTGCCGCCAGTGCACATCCGTGACAATCTAGATTTTTCACCAAATGCTTACAATATCTCCATGCTTGGTGTGAGTGTTGGTGATTCTCAAATAAGCCATGACAGCGAATTGGCAATTAACCCTGGTCAAGTCTTTGGCGCCTTAGAAGGCACGGTAACAAAAGACCCTGCATTTGGCCTTGAAGCTGTGTGGATTAAAGCCTCGCAGCGTGAACATGCGCAAACCTTAGGGTATACCGTGGTCAATGCACCAACGGTTATTGCAACTCATCTTAGTCAATTACTGACCAATCATGCACATCAATTATTAGGTCATGAAGAAGTTCAGCAATTGCTCGATATGCTTGAGAAAACGCACCCTAAATTAGTTGAAGGGCTTGTCCCTGATGTGCTGTCGTTGAGCTTGGTTGTTAAAGTCTTGCAAACCTTACTAAGCGAAGGGGTGCCGATTAGAGACATGCGTACCATAGTGCAAACGCTTTCAGAATACGGACCAAAAACGCAAGACCCTGACGTACTGGTTTCAGCATTACGTATTGCACTTAAGCGCTTGATTGTGCAAGAAATAGCCAATGGTGAGCAAGAAGTCCCTGTTATTACATTAGCTCCTGAATTGGAACAGATGTTGCATAAGTCATTGCAAGCAGGTGGTGATGATGGCGCAGGAATTGAACCCAGCTTAGCTGAGAAACTTCAGCAGTCTTTATCAGAGGCCAGTTCGCAACAAGAACTCGCCGGCGAACCCAGCGTGTTATTAACGTCAGGGATGCTAAGACCCGTACTATCTAAGTTTTTGAAACAGGCAGTTTCGGGCTTACATGTATTGTCTTACCAGGAAATTCCAGAAGACAAACAAATTAAAATAGTGTCATCCGTCGGTCAATAAACTGACGCCAATTTAGCTTTTAAGACACATTCGAGGAAAACATGAAAATTAGACGATTTTTTGGCAAAGATATGCGTGACGCCCTTAAACAAGTAAAAGATGAGCTTGGTGGCGACGCGGTTATTATGTCTAATAAAAAAGTGGCAAATGGCGTTGAGTTAGTCGCGGCAATTGACCCTGTTTCTGCCCCCGTGGCAACAAATAACCGAGCACAAGCGGCAACGGCAAGCGCGGCAAGTGGGCAAGTTAATCAGGCAGGCCAACGTGAGCATAACGTAGCGCCAGCCCAACAACACACGCCGCCTCAAACAGCTCACTCTAAACAAGTGCCTAATAGGCTGCATGAAATCATTGGGGATATTGGCCCAGACAGCATAGAAGCGTTCTTAGAGAAGCAATCTTCGGCTAGTGCACCGCATCAAGAAGTAAAAGTTAACTCTATTGATCATCAAGCTCGCCAGCATACGCCGCAGCCACTACATTATTCACAACAAGCTGATTACGGGCGAGATCCAGAACCAAGAGCCGACGAACGTATCTTCAGATCGCCAGCCTTCGTTGAACCCGAGTTTAGTGCATCGCCAAATGAACAACAAGCAAGCACTGCGCCTGGACAGGCTAGCGAACATGGTGCGGGGCAAGCTGCGGGTTTAGTGCCGCCACCAAGTGTGCTTGAGCCGGCGCAGTTAGACAGCATCAAAGCAGAATTAGAATCCATCAAAAATGTACTGAAGTTTCAAGTTTCAGAACTAGCTGACGAACGCAAAAAGCGTCATAACCCCGTGCATCATTATCTGCATGAAAAAGTCATCAAAATGGGCGTTAGTCAGGATCTTGCGAAACAGTTTATCGAATTTTTACCGTATCAAATTGATGAGAAAGAAGGTTGGAAATACATCCTCAACTTATTATCAAATAGATTGCACGTGGGTGGCAACGACATCCTAAGCCAAACCGGCGTAGTCGCCTTAGTCGGGCCAACAGGCACAGGTAAAACCACAACATTAGCTAAACTTGCAGCAAAATATGCGCAAAAATTTGGCCCTGAGCAAGTCGCTTTGGTGACCATAGATACATACAGGATAGCCGCTTTCGAACAACTCGCAACCTACGGAAAAATCATTGGCTGTGCAGTCAAAAAAGCGCACAACTCGCACGAGCTAAACGATATTTTGTATCAGATGCGCAACAAAAAATTAGTCCTTATTGATACCGCCGGCTTTAGTCAACGCGATGCGCGCTTAATAGACCAATTAAACGATTACGAACAAAACATTAACGTCGATATTAGAAAGTTTTTGGTATTACCCGCAGGGTCACAATACCAGGTACTGAATCAAACAGTAAAAGCATATAAGTCGACTAAAATCAGTGGCTGTATTTTTACCAAGCTAGATGAATGTTACAGCATGGGTGAGGCGCTCAGCGTCATCATAGAGAACGATTTATCACTAAGCTATGTTACCGACGGACAGCGCGTACCTGAGGATATAAAGCTAGCTGACTCAGCGAATTTAACACTTATCGCCGCCAAGCTCTTTCAACGCTATGGCAACGGCGAAATGTCATCGGCAGTAGCCGCAGATGTAGGTGCATTATGATGGATAGCATAACCGAAGATCAGGCCAGCAGTTTACGCCGGCAAAATCAAAGTAAACAAATAAAAGTAGTAGCGGTTACCGGTGGCAAAGGCGGAGTAGGTAAAACGAGCATTACACTCAATACCGCTATTGCGGCAGCCAAAATGGGTAAAAAAGTCATGGTGCTTGACGCTGACTTAGGCTTAGCCAATGTTGATGTCATGCTGGGTTTGCGAGTAGAGCGAAACCTTTCACACGTATTAAATGGCGATTGTACCCTCGATGAAATTTTAGTTACCGGTCCATATGGCGTCAAAATAGCACCGGCAACATCGGGCACAAAATCGATGACTGAATTGTCGAGCCACGAACATGCTGGTTTGATTCGCGCCTTTGGTGAGCTACGAACGCCCATTGATATGCTAATTATTGACACCGCAGCGGGTATTTCAGACATGGTAGTGAGTTTCTCAAGAGCTGCCCAAGACGTTGTTATTGTTGTGTGCGACGAACCAACGTCGCTTACCGATGCTTATGCACTTATCAAAATTTTAAACCGAGAGCACGGCGTTTTTAAGTTCAAAGTCGTGGCAAATATGGTGAGAAGCGAACGAGAAGGGCGCGATCTTTTCAATAAGTTATCGAAAGTAACAAGCCGTTTCTTGGATGTAGCGATGGAGTTAAATGCCATCGTCCCCTTTGATGAAAACGTGCGTAAGTCAGTACGTAAACAAACCGTAATTGTAGATGCATTTCCTAGCTCGCCTGCTGCTAAAGCAATCAATAAGCTAGCAGAGGATATGTGTAGTTGGCCGATTCCAAATCAGGCAGGTGGACATTTGGAATTTTTCTTAGAGAACCTTGTGTCATTGCATGAGTAGGTAAACAAAGTGAGTACAAAAGTGACTGGATATCAACAGCAAATAGACAAAAACCAACTGGTTGAAAAACATGCACCCTTGGTAAAACGCATTGCCCACCATTTGTTAGCAAGACTGCCCGCAAGTGTGTTAGTCGATGATCTTATTCAATCAGGCATGATTGGGCTGCTAGAGGCGGCGCGAAACTTTGACGGCACCAAAGGTGCAAGTTTCGAGACCTTTGCAGGGATTAGAATACGCGGCGCAATGCTTGACGAAATTCGCAAAGGCGATTGGACGCCAAGGTCGGTACACAAAAACTCTCGTGCTATTACCGAAGCGGTAAATATCGTAGAGCGTGACACCGGTCGAGACGCCCGAGATGTTGAAGTGGCAAAGGTGTTAGAAGTTTCATTGAAAGATTATCATCAAATGTTGGGCGAGGTTAACGCCGGCAAATTGGTGGGAATTGAAGATTTAGGTGTTAGTGAAGATGTTTTAACTACCGAAGAATCAAAAGGTGCCGATAAACCCTATGAAGACATGGTTCAAGGTTCGTTTCAAAAGGCATTGGCCAAAGCGATAACAACTCTACCGGAGCGAGAAGCTATCGTTCTGTCGCTGTACTATGACGAAGAGTTAAACCTGCGTGAAATTGGCGAAGTACTTGAAGTAAGCGAATCAAGAGTAAGTCAAATTCATTCGCAAGCGATGATTAAACTTAAATCGAAAATGCAATCATGGCGAATCGAACAATGAAAATATATTTTTTAATAGTTAGCATCCATTTCGGAGGTAGTTTTGGATAAGAATATGAAAATCCTCGTAGTTGACGACTTTTCAACTATGCGTCGGATAATTAAAAACTTGTTGAAAGACTTGGGTTTTACCAACATACAAGAAGCTGACGATGGCAACACCGCGTTACCGATGTTGGTGCAAGGCGATTTTGACTTCGTTGTGACCGACTGGAATATGCCTGGTATGCAAGGTATTGACCTTCTGCGAGCTATTAGAGCTGATGATAAGCTTAAACATTTACCTGTATTAATGGTAACGGCAGAAGCGAAGAAAGAGCAGATAGTTGCAGCTGCGCAGGCCGGCGTAAACGGTTATGTGGTAAAACCATTTACAGCGGGAACACTAAAGGAAAAGCTCGATAAAATATTTGAGCGTTTAGGGTAATTCCATTTTTTAGGTGACCACTATGACGGAAAACACGTCGAAAAAACAAGCGCTTATAACAATTGAACAGGCTAGATTATTAGTACAGCATCTAGAATCTGATGATATAGAATCAGTTAACGAAATTATTCATACAATTACGTTGCAAGAATCACCTGAGCTATTTTCTGAAGTTGGTAAGCTAACTCGCCAACTTCACAATTCACTATCTACTTTCCAACTAGATGATCGCATCAACGGCTTAATGACTAACGAGATGCCTGATGCGAGATCACGCTTAGAATACGTAATTGAACAGACCGAAAAAGCCGCTAATTCAACCATGGATGCTGTAGAACGGAGTATGTCTATAGCCGACCAACTTAATGGGCGTTTAGCGAGCATTATGCCCGAATGGCGAAAATTAATGAGTCGCCAAATAGAACTGGGTGAATTCAAACAATTATGCTTAACATTAGATCAGTTGTTAGAGGACGCGACAGATGATTCGCTGGCCTTAAACGGAATGTTAACTGAAGTATTAATGGCGCAAGGTTTCCAAGATTTAACTGGTCAGGTTATTCGTCGTGTTATCGATTTAGTCAAAGAAGTAGAAGACCACCTTATTGAAATGCTTGCTAGTTTTGGCGGCGAAGAGCAACAAAAAGATAAATCTAAAACAACGTGCAAATCTGGCGATAAAGTGAAAGCCGAAGGGCCAATTATTGATGCAACAAAGCGTGACGATGTGGTTAATAACCAAGACGACGTTGATGATTTGTTGTCGAGCTTAGGGTTTTAGGGGAGCAGACGAATGTCGTTTGAAGTCGACGAAGACATAATGCAAGATTTCTTGGTGGAAGCCGGAGAAATACTTGAACAACTACAAGAGCAGTTGGTTGAATTAGAAAATAATCCAGAAGATGGAGAATTGCTAAATGCGATTTTCCGTGGCTATCACACTGTTAAGGGTGGTGCAGGATTTCTGGCGCTAACTGAGCTAGTAGAAATATGTCATGGCGCTGAAAACGTATTTGACATAATGCGAAATGGCCAACGTACACTCAATCCAGAATTGATGGATGTGATTTTGCAGGCCACCGATGTGGTGGTTGACATGTTTGAACGTGTTAAGGCCCGCGAACCATTAGAAGCTGCACCAGCAAGCTTAATCGAGATATTGCATAAACTGAGCAAGCCTGAACAAGAAGGCGAATCCATCTTCGAAAATAGCGCAGATGAGGTCAGTGAAGCACAAGCAGTTGAAGTAGATGATACAGTAAATGATGACTTAACTGTTGAAGCCGCTCCTCAATCAAATAACAAATCCGACAGTATCGATGAAATAAGTGAAGATGAGTTTGAGGCACTATTAGATGAGCTGCATGGCAGCGCCGGACCATCGTCAGCGACAGCAAACACGCCAGACCAAACCTCAAATAATACCTCTTCAGAGTCGTCTAGTGATGAAATTAGCGACGATGAGTTTGAAGCCTTGCTTGATGAACTCCATGGCCAAGGTAGCTTTAAAGCACAAACACCTGCAGCTGCGCAAAAGACTGAATCGCCTAAAAGTACTGACAATGATGATGAAATTAGTGACGATGAATTTGAAGCTTTGCTCGATAACCTGCACGGCAAAGGTAAAGCGCCTTCTGTCGCTAATGAAACTCCCGCGAAAAGTACGCCAGCGCCTAAAGAAGAAGCTGTTAGCGACAAAACAGCAGCGCCGGCTCAAAAGCCAGCACAAAGCAACTCTGCGCCACTCGCAAAAGCGCCAAGTCCAGCTAAACCAGGAAGTACTAAAAAAACTGACGCAAAACCTTCTGCGCCACAAGCTGAAACAACAGTGAGAGTAGATACCAAGCGCTTAGATCAAATCATGAATATGGTAGGTGAGCTTGTTTTAGTACGAAATCGCTTACTGAGCCTAGGGATAAATCTTGCTGACGAAAGCATGTCAAAAGCAATAGCGAATTTAGACGTGGTGACTGGCGATTTACAGGGTGCGGTGATGAAAACCCGGATGCAACCAATTAAGAAAGTATTTGGTCGCTTCCCTAGAGTTGTTCGAGATCTTGCGCGAACGCTTAAAAAAGAAATTTCGTTAGTGCTTGAAGGCGAAGATACTGATTTAGATAAAAACCTAGTAGAAGCACTTGCTGATCCACTGGTCCATTTGGTCAGAAACTCTGTTGACCATGGTATTGAGATGCCTGACGAACGTGAAGCAAACGGCAAGTCACGGATGGGAACAGTGAAGCTAGCCGCATCCCAAGAGGGTGATCATATTCTATTGACCATTGCCGATGACGGTAAAGGCATGGACGCAGAAAAATTAAAAGAAATCGCGATTAGTCGCGGCGTACTAGATGCCGACTCGGCTGCGCGCATGTCTGATGTTGAAGCCTTTAATTTAATATTTGCACCGGGCTTTTCTACGAAAACTGAAATAAGTGATATTTCAGGTCGCGGTGTAGGTATGGATGTAGTGAAAACCAAAATAAACCAATTAAATGGTACGGTGAACATTAATTCTGCATTAGGTGCTGGTACTACTTTAGAAATAAAAGTCCCTTTAACCCTTGCTATATTGCCTACCTTAATGATTGTGGTGGGGCAGCAAACTTTTGCTTTACCGTTGGGATCGGTTAATGAAATTATCAATATGGATGTAAGCAAAACAAATACTGTTGATAATCAATTAACAATGATCGTACGTTCGAAAGCGATTCCCCTGTTTTACTTAAATGATTGGCTAAATCCGCATCTTCCTTGCGAAGATCGCACTCGCGGTCATGTTGTTGTTGTGCAAATTGGAACACAACAAGTGGGCTTTGTGGTGGATTCGTTAATTGGCCAAGAAGAAGTGGTGATAAAGCCATTAGATGCTTTGCTGCAGGGTACTCCCGGAATGGCTGGAGCAACAATTACTTCAGATGGTGGTATTGCGCTTATTTTGGACATTCCCAGCTTACTCAAGCGTTACGCTTGATATCATTAAGCGTGCTGCTAATCCTATTAGGCGGCACTCGTTCAATTCACATTGGTACTAGAGAGCCCATTGCATGAAAGTCTGGACAGTAGTCAACCAAAAAGGTGGTGTAGGTAAAACAACCAGTGCAATTTCGATTGCGGGAAGTCTTGCTGCTATGTCATACAATGTATTGCTTATTGACCTTGATCCTCATGCATCATTAACACACTACTTAGGAATTGACAGCGACCAACTTGCACTCAGTATCTATGACTTATTTGCCCTTAGTCAACATCCTCACATGCTTAATGAGTTATTGAGTGATGCTGTTCTAAATAGCGGTATAAAGAAAATCGATTTACTACCTGCACACATGGCCTTAGCAACACTAGACAGCGCGCTATCAAACCAAGCAGGCAAAGGTTTGATTGTTAAGAAAGTCGTTGAGCATTTAAAAACACATGCAGGGATAAAAGCTGCAGGTAAAAAATACGACTATGTCATTATCGACTGCCAACCTGTGTTGGGGATTTTGATGGTCAATGCGCTAGTCGCTGCCGACATAGTAGTGATTCCCACGCAAACTGAACACCTTGCAATGCATGGTTTAAATAAAATGCTCAGTACTATTTCGCAAATGCGCAATAGCTTATCTCCTGACCTCGTTAGCTTAATTGTACCGACCTTATTTGATCGCCGCGTGAATGCCTGTTTACGGTCTTTTGCTGTGATGCGAAAGGTATACGCAGACAAGTTGTGGCGAGGCTATATTCCTGTTGATACAAAATTTAGAGATGCAAGTGCTCAAGGGCTACCTATCAACATCGTTTCACCAAACGCGAAAGGTAGCTTTGCCTATGAAAAATTAGTCGGAGCCTTGCTTAAATATGACTAATACTGCCAAAGTGAGAGATTTTCCAGCCAATAAAGCATTGCGTTGCTATTTAGAAGATTTAATTTCACCAGAAGCGACGCAAGTCTCTACGCCAGAGACTAAGACGAGTCGTGCGCAAAGGCCTAAGATTCAGCCAGCATTAAACTTAAATCAAGATAACGACTTTGCATTATTTGACGACAGTATTCAAAGCAAAATTAGCCAAGCAGAGCGTCTAATCGTAAAGGCTAATCATAGCCTAACCATGGCTGCTGTTGAGCCTAGCTGTGAAATAGTCGATACGCAGAAAGAGCTTCTCGAAAAAAGCGTAAGTATTGATAAAGTTAATAAAGCAAATGCCGACATTAATACAATAGAGACAAGCGCAAATAGCAAAACGCGAGACATTTCGATAGCGTTAAAAGAAAGTTTAGACAATCGCTTTCAAGTGCTTTTGTGTGAAATAGCGAATGTGACTATTGCCATTCCTTTAGTTGAGTTAGGTGGTATTCACAAATTGACAAAAATATCATCTATGGCGCAACAGCCTAGTTGGTGTAAGGGCATCTTTATTAAAGGTAAAGAAAAGTTTACCTGCATTGATGCCGGACCATGGCTGACACCAACTACGTCTAACTATGTTGGCGAGGCGAGCGAATATAAATTTGCCGTACAATTGGGCAAGTCCCCTTACGTACTTTGTTGCAACAGTATTAGTAGTACAGTGGATTTGGTTAAAGATGATGTCAAATGGCGTGAACATCCATCTGTGCGTACTTGGTTAGCTGGATTGTTAAAAGAAAGAATGTGCGCATTGATAGATGGCGCACACATGGTAAAAGAAGTGCTTAACTAAGATAACAAGTACACTTTACATTCAAAATACAAAAACAAAGGTGTGATCATTTTTGTTTACATTGATTGAGATATAGCGGAGCAAAGCGAATGTCAGAAGAAAGAACCACAGCCACAACACTAGATCCAAACGATCAGGTTCTTCAATGGGTTACATATCGATTAGATGAAGAAACCTACGGTATTAACGTAATGCAAGTACAAGAGGTTTTGCGTCATACTGAGATTGCGCCGGTGCCGGGTGCACCTAATTACGTGCTCGGTATCATAAATTTACGTGGCAATGTAGTGACGGTTATAGACACTCGCGCACGCTTTGGTTTACCGCCAACAGAAATTACCGACAACTCCCGTATTGTCATTATCGAATCAGATGAACATGTGGTTGGTATTTTAGTTGACAGTGTTGCTGAGGTGGTTTATCTGCGTTCTTCTGAAATTGACAGTGCACCTAATGTTGGTACCGAAGAAAGCGCTAAGTTTATTCAGGGCGTTAGCAACCGCGGCGACGAATTACTAATATTAGTTGATTTAAACAAATTACTCAGTGATGACGAATGGGATGATGTAATGTTGTAATGCACGCAAGTGTGCTTATGCAGTAGGGCACTAATCCTTAATATATTTCTTCTTGTTGCAACAAAAGCTTAGTAACTGGTACAGTAATACCTGTGAACCTTTTGTTATTATGTTCATCATATCTATTAACATGTTTAATAGTCCGCAACGAAATAGTGAAGAGATATGTATGCAATTTACCAGTACTAAGGCCATCGCTAGTGTTTTATTGTTAACGGCTGCAATAGGCGTCCAAGCGAAGGATGTTCCCGCCGATAAATTCGACCTTAGCGAATGGAATATTACCCTACCTACCGATGATAACGATGATTCAAAACCCGATTCGGTGTCGGTAAAAGAGATTCAAGACTATGAACACCCTGACTTTTTCTATTTAGATGAGCAAGGCAACATGGTTTTTACGGCCCCTAATAAAGCACTAACAACGGCAAATTCGACCAACACACGCAGCGAGTTGCGCCATATGTTGCGCGGCTCAAAGACTCGTGTAAAAACACAGTCACCAAAGAATAACTTTACCGTACTGAGCAATCCTATTAATAGAAAATTTGCTCGAGTAGGTGGAAAAATGGAAGCCACCCTTAAAGTCGATCATGTGGCGCTGCGCGCAAAACACCCTGAGAAAGCACCTGCATTTGCAGTTGTCGTTGGCCAAATTCACGCGACAAAGTGGGATAAAAAAGTATCAGGTTTTGGATGGGGCAACGAGCCATTAAAAATATATTATAAAAAATGGCCAGATCATGAAAAAGGCTCCGTATTTTGGACCTACGAACGCAATTTACCTAAAGACGATCCGAAGCGCATGGATATCGCTTATCCGGTGTGGGGCAATACTTGGGAAAATCCAGCCGAACCGGGCGAAAACGGGATCGCGTTAGGAGAAAATTTCAGTTACGTGGTGAATGTACATGAGGATGTTATGTACTTAACGTTTGAGGCCGAAGGCCATGAAACGATAGAGTACAAAATTAATTTAGCAAACGCAGTGAATGCTTATGGTCAATTAGATAAACATGACCACCCATATGGTTATACTTTGGATTGGAATTATTTTAAAGCCGGCGCCTACAATCAATGCAGCACAAGCGACGCTGAAGGGTTTTGGTATGCAGGTTGCTTAGGCACAGGGAATTGGGCAGAAGATAAAGCCAATGGTGACTATGCTAGTGTGAGTTTTTCTAGACTAGTTGTAGGAGAAAGCACAGAGCCCAAAGCTAATCATGGAGAAAAGACACAAGCAGTCAGCACTCAAAACTAAATCTTACTTAGTGTTGATAAGACCGCTAACTTAACTAAGTGCTAGATGCAGGTTTAGCACTTAGTTTTTAGTAAGTGCAATTATTAGAAATACACGTGATTAGAAATAGCGTTTACTGAATCTTGATTTGCTATATCTTAATTTGCTATATATGGTGCTATAACTAATTTGATGCGCAACATACTAGGATTTTCATGACAGCCTTTTTTACGCTGAATACGCTCTTAATTTTTTCCCTCTTATTATTTATACTGATTATTGCGCTCACCTTATATGCAAGAAAAATCAATTCACGCTTAAATCAATCCATTAAGCTGATCAATGATTTGTATAAATTAAACCAGCGTCAAGCCAGCACGATTACCGAATTACTTGGTGATACAGAAACAATTCAATTAGGCGATACCGAAGACACTGCAAATACAGAATCTCCCCTTGTTAGTGCCTTGGTCTTACAAGCAAGTGATAAAGTAAAGACCACCATGGCAAGTGATGTTGAAGCTATCACTAAAACCAGTATTTCAAATGCTATGGCTAAAATCATCGAGCCTATTAATGAGCTAGCAAAGCGAGTTGTAAGCCTTGAAAATAAAACGGAATTATTGCAACGAGAAGACCCTGAGCTTAAACGCTATAGTCGCGCAAGCCAATTAGTCAAAGAGGGTGCAAGTATTGAAGATATAATGGAAGCTAGCCAATTGCCAAGAGCCGAGGTAGAAGTATTAGTTGCCTTACAAAGACCCGAAAAAACCTCAGATTAGTCCCTGCAATCTCTTAAATAGTAACGCTTTAATCAGTCAAAAGTGCAACTTCGTGTACGCTATACAAAATCCTCTGAAGCTCGCTTGTAAATAAACGTTTAGACGTCTAGACGTAAATTAGTTGACATTTCTATGTTAATCGCCACAATATGCTTACAGGATCAACTGCAAAGCTAAACAATCATAGAAGTTTAGATAGGCAGTATCGCGATATATGTCATCGCTATTTATCGAAGAAGACTAGAGGTTTTATGCCCATTACATTGCCCGCTGAGTTACCTGCGCTTGAAGAACTCCTGAGTGAAAACATCTTCGCTATGGATGATGCACGTGCAACAAGTCAAAATATTCGTCCTATGCAAATTGGCATCTTAAATTTAATGCCCAACAAAATAGAGACTGAATTACAAATATTGCGTCTGTTGTCTAACACGCCACTGCAAATTAATATCGACTTGATTCGCATCGACGAAACTGCGCCTAAAAACACACCGCTGTCGCATATGAATGCTTTTTATCATTTATTCAGTGAAATTAAGCATAAAAAGTACGATGGCCTAATTGTAACGGGTGCGCCCTTAGGTAATTTATCTTACGAAGATGTGAACTATTGGCCGAAAATGTGTGAATTGATGGACTGGGCGAAACGAAACGTGCAGTCTACGTTTTATTTATGTTGGGCTGCGCATGCGGCAATGTATCACTTTTTTAATACGGACAAGATTTTACTCCCAAACAAACTTTCAGGTGTATTTAGTCACAAAGTTTTGAATGAACAAAATGAGCTTGTACGCGGATTTGATCCTGAGTTTTGGGCCCCGCATTCTCGTGTCGCCCAGATTAAAAGTGAAGACTACAAAAAAATAGAAAAGTTAGAAATACTAGCTGAATCACCCGAAGCAGGTGTTTATATTGCAGCTACTAATGACAAACGCATGGTTTTTGTCACAGGTCATCCTGAATACGATGCTAGTACTTTAGACCAGGAGTTTAAGCGCGACCAAGCGGGTGGTATACCGGCACAAGTGCCACGTAATTATTATCAAAACGATGATCCTGACAAAGAAATAAGAATGCGCTGGAAGTCCCACGGCAACTTATTGCTTACAAATTGGTTAAACTATTACGTGTACCAAACCACTCCTTATGATTTAAATTTATTGTCGGATGAGGCGTAGTCAATTTGGTTTATGTGTTTGGTTTTTTACCTTTACCGTATGCTGAGCATCTTTTAAACGAATAGTAAAATAGTAGGAAACAAAGTGAGTAGCGAACAAGCTAAAAAGCGCAGTCAAGAAAGTGAAATCGTGCATAAAACCGATTTATTCAAGCGTATCGCCAAAGAACGGATACTTGTCCTTGATGGCGCTATGGGAACGATGATACAAGCGCTCGAACTTGAAGAAGAAGATTACCGAGGCGATGCTTTTGCAAATTGGCATAGTGACCTAAAAGGCAATAATGATTTGTTGTCGCTGACGCAGCCGGCTATGATTAAGAAGATTCATTTGGCATATTTGCAACATGGGGCTGACATCCTAGAGACCAATACCTTTAATGCCAACGCTATCTCTATGGCCGATTACGACATGCAAGATCACGTTGCTGAAATTAATATTGCCGCGGCCACTTTGGCGCGCGAAGCGGCTGATGAAGTGAGCTTGCAGACGCCCGATAAACCTCGTTTTGTTGCCGGTGTACTTGGCCCAACCAGCAGAACAGCCTCAATTTCACCAGATGTGAACGACCCAGCTTCACGCAATGTGAGTTTTGATGAGCTAGTGATTAATTATAAAGAAGCCACCCATGCACTTATAAAAGGGAAGGTGGACTTTATTATGCTCGAGACAATTTTTGATACGCTTAATGCAAAAGCAGCAGCTTTCGCTGTTGAAGAAGTTTTTGACGAAATTGGCTATAGTTTACCGGTCATGATTTCGGGGACGATTACCGATGCATCGGGTCGCACTCTGTCAGGCCAAACCACTGAAGCTTTTTATAATTCACTGCGCCATATAAAGCCAATTTCATTTGGATTAAATTGTGCACTGGGGCCCGACTTACTGCGTCAATATGTGGCTGAACTTTCAAGAGTGAGTGAATGTTTAGTCTCGGCGCATCCAAATGCTGGCCTACCCAATGAATTTGGTGAATATGACTTAAGTGCGCCAGATATGGCTGAGCATATACAAGAGTGGGCACAAAGCGGTTTAGTCAATATTGTGGGCGGTTGCTGCGGTAGCACGCCTGAACACATTCAAGCAATTGCACAAGCAGTTGCCGAAAAAACGCCACGTGCACCAATAAACGTTGAAGTAAAAATGCGTTTATCTGGGCTTGAGCCGTTTACTCATTAAGCCTATGGCATGTTAGTTACACTCGATACTTTTACGATAGCAATACAGGAAATAACGTGAGCGCAGAATTTTCAAGTTTTATTAACGTAGGTGAACGCACCAACGTGACCGGTTCAGCGGCATTTAAAAGGCTGATAATGTCAGAAGACTTTGAAGCGGCCTTAGATGTTGCGCGTCAGCAGGTAGAAAATGGTGCGCAAATCATTGATATCAACATGGATGAAGCCATGCTTGATTCACAAGCCGCTATGGTTAGATTTTTGAACTTAATCGCATCAGAGCCTGATATTTCGCGAGTCCCAATTATGATTGATTCATCAAAATGGTCGGTAATTGAAGCGGGACTAAAATGTGTTCAAGGCAAGGCCATTGTTAACTCAATCAGCTTAAAAGAGGGCGAAGCACCTTTTATTGAACAGGCAAAAAAAATTAAGCGTTATGGCGCGGCTACGGTCGTAATGGCCTTTGACGAAAGCGGCCAAGCAGATACCTGTGAACGAAAATTTGAAATTTGCAAACGTAGCTACGATATTTTAGTAGAACAAGTTGGTTTTGCTCCTGAAGACATTATTTTTGACCCGAATATCTTTGCCGTAGCCACCGGAATCGAAGAGCACGACAACTATGCTGTAGATTTTATTGAAGCTACGCGGCGCATTCGAAGCGAACTTTCCCATTGTCATGTTTCTGGCGGTTTATCTAATATTTCGTTTTCATTCAGAGGAAATAACCCAGTGCGCGAAGCGATGCACTCGGTATTCTTGTATTACGCGATACGCGCTGGAATGGATATGGGCATTGTAAATGCTGGCCAGCTAGAAGTGTACGATCAAATACCATTGGAGCTACGTGAGGCAGTTGAAGACGTTATTTTAAACAGGCGCGCAGATGGCACCGATAGACTATTAGAGCTTGCACCTAAGTACCAAGGTGGTGGAAAAGTCGCTGCTAAAGAAGACTTGGCATGGCGAGAGCTTCCCACGAATAAGCGTTTAGAGCACGCCTTGATTAAAGGCATCACTGAATTTATTGAAGCGGATACAGAGCAAGCACGACAAGAGGCAAATAAACCTCTAGAAGTGATAGAAGGCCCGCTCATGGATGGCATGAATGTGGTTGGCGATTTATTTGGTGAAGGCAAGATGTTTTTACCTCAAGTGGTTAAATCGGCGCGCGTGATGAAAAAAGCGGTGGCCTATTTACAGCCCTTTATTGAGAAAGAAAAGTCTGGCGATGCACGACCCAACGGCAAAATTATTATGGCCACTGTAAAAGGTGATGTGCACGACATTGGTAAGAATATTGTGGGCGTTGTGCTGCAATGTAATAATTTTGATGTAGTCGATTTGGGCGTAATGGTGCCTGCTGCGAAAATTATTCAAACGGCAATTGATGAAAAAGCAGATGTGATTGGCTTGTCTGGCCTAATTACACCTTCGCTTGATGAAATGGTGCATGTTGCTAAAGAGATGCAACGTCTTAAGTTGGACTTGCCTTTATTGATAGGTGGGGCGACGACTTCAAAAGCTCATACGGCTGTAAAAATAGAGCAAAACTATGACAATGCCGTTGTCTATGTGCCTAACGCAAGTCGTGCGGTTGGGGTGGTGCAAAAACTTATCTCTGCCCATTCGAAAGCTGAATTTGTTGCAGGCGTAGAAGCAGATTATGTCAAAGTGCGTGAACAACATGCTAAAAAGCGACCCCGTACCAAGGCTATTTCGTTCGCTGAGGCAAGGGCGAATCGCTTTACTTGTGACTGGCAGAATTATACGCCCGTTAAACCCTCATTTTTGGGAGTGAAAACCGTTGAGGTCGACATTTCAACATTGCGTGAATATATAGATTGGACACCATTTTTCCTAACATGGTCCTTGGCGGGTAAATATCCACGCATTCTCAACGATGAAGTGGTTGGTGAACAAGCTAAAACAATTTTCGCAGAAGCTAACGCTTTACTCGACAAGCTAGCTGCTGATAACAGCTTGCTTGCCAAAGGGCGAGTGGGGATTTTTCCTGCCAATAGTATTAATGAAAGCATCGAGATATATGACCCAGAGAATGCTGGAAAAGTGCTGGCCACAGCTGAGCATTTGCGCCAACAAACACAAAAACCAAAAGGCTTTAATTATTGTCTGAGTGACTTTATTGCGCCAAAGTATATTGATGACAGCCCGAGCAATATTGTTGATTATACCGGTGCGTTTGCCGTCACCGCTGGGATTGGTGAAGACGAATTAGCCAAAGCTTACGAGCAAGAAGGTGATGACTATAATTCAATTATGGTCAAAGCTATCGCTGATAGATTAGCAGAAGCTTTTGCTGAGTATCTCCACCAGCAAGTCCGTATTAGTTTATGGGCTTATGCAAAGGACGAAACCCTAGACAACGAAGGCTTAATTGCTGAAAAATACCAAGGTATTCGACCCGCGCCAGGATATGCCGCTTGTCCAGAACATACCGAAAAGCAGGTTATATGGGACTTACTGGATGTTGAAAATAGCATTGGCATGAAGTTAACTGAATCATATGCGATGTGGCCGGGAGCTTCAGTATCTGGCTTTTATTTTTCTCATCCTGACTGTCGCTATTTTGCGGTGGCTAAAATTCAGCAGGATCAACTTGAAGATTATGCCAATCGTAAGCAATGGACAATTGATAAAGCTGAAAAATGGCTGATGCCTAACCTACAAGACTAGATTACGAATAACACTACGCTAAGGCCATAGTTATGGATGAGAAACCGTTTAGCCAAGCTTGTGAAAACAACAAGCCATTTATACTCGATCAACTGCGTAAGTATTTTGCAAATACGCAGAGGGTATTAGAAATAGGCTCAGGCACCGGCCAGCATGCGGTATATTTTGCTCATAATTTACCTCACCTTGAATGGCATTGCGCTGATCAACGAGAGTATCATGAGGGGATTAATGCATGGATAGATGATTATCCTAGCGGTAACTTGCATCGTCCGTTGAGCTTAAGTTTTCCTAAGGATCCTTGGCCTAAGTTAGATTTGGATGGTGTATTTAGCGCTAATACGGCGCACATCATGCTAAAAGACCAAGTACAATCGATGATGGAAAGTATCGCTTTACATTTGCCTAAAAACGGTGTGTTTTGCCAATATGGTCCTTTTACTATCAAAGGTGAATTTAGCAGTCAAAGTAATGCTGATTTCCATCAAAAACTGATAGAAAGCGGGCGTGGAGGATACCGAGGAATAGAAGAGCTTGAACAGTGGGTGCCTTCACTACGTTTAACTGAAGTGCTCAATATGCCAGCAAACAACCTCTTGCTTGTTTGGCGAAAAGCGTAGCTTTCTGTCGACTACAGCATCTTCATCCTCCCAAATACACACGCCATCATCGCCCCCACACACGTCATCTTCGCGAAGGCGAAGATCTCCCAAACAGCCTAGCAAACCCAAACATATCCGTCATTCCCGCGAAGGCGGGAATCTGCCGATATATCCTTTAACTATCTGATTTTACTGCGTTCCAAGGAGGTTCCCGCCTTCGCGGGAATGACGTAATGATGTTTTTTGCTTACCTGAACGGTATTATGAATGAGCACGAAAGACGAAGGGAAGGCAGTTACATGGGCACTCCCCTAAGTTTCATTACCAAATACGCACGCGCTCTTCTGGTGGCAGGTATAAGGCATCACCAGGCTGTACGTCAAAAGCTTTATACCAAGCATCATGGTTACGCGGAGCAAGGGTTCTGAAGCGACCCGGTGCATGGGTACCACCTTTTAGCCTAGTTAATAACGACTCTTCGGTGTATTTAACGCGCCATACTTGCGCCCACGCTAAGAAGAAGCGTTGGTCACCGGTTAAGCCATCAATTACAGGGGCTTCTTTTCCATCTAAGCTCAACTGGTAGGCGTGATATGCCATCGCCAAGCCACCCACATCGCCAATGTTTTCACCTAAACTGTTTGCACCGTTTACAAACTGACCTTCTAACGCTTCATAGGCGCTGTATTGTGCAATCAATTTTTCAGTTTTTGCTTCAAATGCGGCTCTGTCTTGGTCTGTCCACCAATTGCGCTGAACACCCATTGCGTCTGACTTCGAACCTTGGTCGTCAAAGCCATGGCCCATTTCATGTCCAATAACCGCACCAATTGCGCCGTAATTAACCGCTGGATCAGCATTAGGATCAAAAAATGGTGGTTGTAGTATCGCTGCTGGAAAAACAATTTCATTAAACGATGAATTGTAATAAGCATTAACGCGCTGTGGAGTCATAAACCAATCTTTGCGATTTGTTGGTTCAAGTTCATCTTCAAGATCTTGTTTCTTGAAAAATTTGCGCATGGCTATCGTATTAGCGAGCAAATCATCGCTGCTCATTTCTAGTCCGTCAAATGATTGCCATTCGTCTGGGTATCCAATTTTAGGAACAAATGCCTCAAGTTTTTGTTGAGCATTTTTCTTGGTTTCCTCACCCATCCAATCAAGGTTTTCGATGCGTTGCCCAAGAGCAACGCGCAAGTTTTCAACCAATTCATTCATTTGTTCTTTCGAACTTTTAGGAAAGTGACGTTCAACAAAAACTTTACCAATGGCAAAGCCTAAAGACTGCGTCCCGGCCATTGAACTAACCGCACGTTTCCAACGCGGACGAGGTTCTTGTTGACCGCTAAGAACCTTGCCATAGAATTCAAAATAAGTGTTGTAGATATCTTCAGACAACATGTCAGCATTGCTGGCGACAAGATGATATTTTAAATATAACTTCCAAATATCAAGATCTGTATTGTTAATGATGGTGATAACGTCGTTGATAGGCTCTGGCTGTGAGATATTTAAGTTGTTTGCCTGATATCCAAGCGTGTCTATGTACGTATCCCAATCAAAACCTGGATATTCAACAGCTAAGGCTTTACGGTCAATTTGATTAAGCGTTAAATCGCGATTACGGCGCTTTTCGCGCGGCTATTGCGCTTCGGCAATGTTGGTTTCTAGTGCAATAATTTTACTAGCAGCCGCCTCGGGGTCATCAACACCAGCAAAGCTCAACATCTTAACGATGTTATTTTTGTACTCGGCTAGAATATTAGCGAATCGTTCATTTTCTTCTAAGTAGTATGAACGGTCTGGTAAGCCTAAGCCTCCAACACCTACAGTCAACTGATACTGATTAGGATCTTTTCGGTTAAAGCCTAAGCCTGCTCCAATGGGTGCATTAGCGTTAGTTAACCAATTGTTACCAAAGGCCGCGGTTAATTGTTTTACGTTTTCAATTGCCGCAATGTCATCTAGCATTGGTTGTAGGGGTGAAATGCCTTTTTGGTTTATGCTTTCAAGGTCCATATATGAATTATAATAGTCAGAAATAAGCTTTTCGTTATCGCTTAAGTCTGTTTTAGTCGCTAAGTCTTCGATAATCGCTTTAACTCGGTCTTCGCTGCGTTCTGCCAATACCGCAAATGCGCCATAGCTAGTTTTATCTGCTGGCATTACATAGTTGTCATACCATGTACCGCTTGCGTACATAAAGAAATCATCGCCAGGTTTTACCTCTGTATTACGGGCGCTTAAATCTATACCAAAGCTACCTAATTCTGCGCTAGTTAGGGATTCAGACATTGCTTGCTTTGCAGGTTCGACCGATGCTTCTTTGTTATCGCTACATGCACTAAGGGCTAGGGCGCCACATACTGCTAGTGCCAATACTGAGTTTTTCATAATGTTCCTTGGAGTCAGGTTATTGTTTCTGTCGTTTACGTTTTGCTGTCGGTTAAGCCGACTTATCCTTTTTATGCTGTTGTCATACGCTATATTTTGCGCGCAGTACTA
Source organism: Glaciecola sp. G7-5 (assembly GCF_055808975.1). Classification (NCBI taxonomy): domain Bacteria; kingdom Pseudomonadati; phylum Pseudomonadota; class Gammaproteobacteria; order Alteromonadales; family Alteromonadaceae; genus Glaciecola; species Glaciecola sp. G7-5. The sequence continues at coordinate 4,173,179 of NZ_CM147892.1, read as the reverse complement.
TAACCAGTTATGTCACTACATAAAAGCATGCACTGGCCCAAAAGCCCCTTCTGAAAAGGCTTGTTACACTTTAATTTTCTGCGCCATTTTCTTTAAATGGCAGTAAAGCAGCAGATTTCTCTGCGTAATCAATAATATGCGGTGTTTCTCTGTGTAAAAAATCTGAGACGGCCGAATCAAAAGCTTGTTCGCGCATACTGTGGTTTGAGAAACACAATGTGGGCGCAAAACCACGTAATATTTTATGTTCGCCTTGGGTACCTGGGTTGAATACAGGAATCTTTTGTTCAATACAAAATTCTATCCCTTGATAGTAGCAGGCTTCAAAATGCAATCCTGACACCTCAGACAATGCTCCCCAATAACGGCCATAAAGCCCATCCTTGTCGTAAAAGAAAAGGGCAGCCGCGATGGGGGTTTTCTCGCCATCAATTTGCGGAACTTGCTCAGCAATGACCAACAATAAATTTTGGGACATATTTTCAAGTATGCTTTGAAAAAAAGCAGCATTTAAATAACCGGTGTGGCCACTGCGCTTTAAATAGGTTTGTTGATAGCAACGGTAGAAAAATGCCATGTCATTAGGGCTAATATTGTCACCCACAATACGCTTTAACCTGACCCCTTGTTTGGCAATGCCTGCACGCTCTTTACGAATTGAACGGCGACGTCGCGCCGTTAAGCTCGCCATAAAATCGTCGACGTGCGAGTAATTTGCGTTTTGCCAATTGAATTGAACTGACAGGCGCTGGTGAAAACCATGTTTGCGCAATGCCTCTGAGCTTTCTTTGTTCGCGAATAAAAAATGAATTGAGGAAATTGACAAGCGCGACATTATATCTTCTTTTATCGTCGCGATGTATTTGCATATTTCGTCAATACTATGTTCTTTGCTAACTAAAAGCCTAGGGCCCGTAACGGGCGTAAATGGCACGGCGATAATGAGTTTAGGGTAATAAGCTAAGCCGTGTTCTTGGTAGGCATGTGCCCAGCTATGATCAAATACGTACTCGCCATAAGAATGTGTTTTTATGTAGGCAGGCAAAAATGCTATCAGCGAATCGTCTTGGTTACGCACAACAATATGACTAACTTGCCAACCACTATTTTGACCAACACTTTGACTTTTTTCTAAGGCCCGTAAAAATGCAGGGCGCAAAAATGGGCTCGTGCTACCACTTGGATCCTGTAAGGCTGCAAATTGAGCGCTCAAAGTGTTCTTTGCGTCATCTGAGCAAAGTGCATCGATACTATCAATACTTGTCCAATGCCAATTCATGGGTAAAATAACATACTCTTTTTTTAAATAAGCTAGTGCAATAACAATATGAGTGAAGACCAAGCAAAGATCATAAACCATGCTATTACCCGAATGCTTACGAGAAGAGAGCATAGCCAATATGAAGTATTGCAAAAGCTTGCCGCCAAAGAATTTGACCCACGTTTATGTGAGCAACAATTGCAACTATTCATTGACCGACGACTGCAGTCAGACCAACGGTACCTTGAATCCTTTGTACGTTCTTCGTTTAATAAAGGCAAAGGACCGCAAAATATTCGCCAATCCTTAAAGCAACACAATATCGAGGGCGCTGATGTTAAGGCCTGCATTTATTGTGATGATTATGATTGGTATGACCTGGCGAGTAAAGTGAGAACGAAACGATTTGGCACAAATATGCCCGATGACTTTGCTAGCAAGCAAAAGCAAATGCGCTTTTTACAATATAGAGGCTTTGAGCAAGAGCAGATTAATGCAGCTTTTGACTAATGCATACACTTTTTGAAATAAAACCCGCTTAAACCCGCCCTATAGACTTAATTTTACAAAGCAATAATGATATTGTTCGCGGCTAAGTAGGGATTAAAGTTTCAGCAATGTTAAGTGCTGAAGCGACAATACCTAAATCAGGAAACTATATACTCAGTATATTCATTCTCGTTAGCAAGCTTGCAATAGCGCCAAAGCTGATTGCGTAAGCCAAGTAACGCGTAAACTATAGGAACTTAAATGACACGCTCTACCGCTCAAATTCGTCGCGCTTTTCTAGATTTCTTCGTAGACAAACAACATCAAGAAGTGGCCACATCTTCCTTAGTACCGATTGATGACCCAACCTTATTGTTTACAAATGCGGGTATGAATCAGTTTAAAGACGTGTTTTTAGGTACTGAGCAACGCAACTATACACGCGCAACTTCGTCGCAGCGCTGCGTACGTGCCGGTGGTAAACATAATGACTTAGAAAACGTTGGTTATACTGCACGTCACCATACCTTCTTTGAAATGCTGGGTAACTTTAGTTTTGGTGATTACTTTAAAAAAGAAGCGATTCATTTCTCGTGGGAGTTTTTAACAGGCGAACTTGGTCTTGATAAAGATAAGTTGCTTGTTACGGTTTATCACACCGACGATGAGGCATTCGAAATTTGGGAAAAAGAAATTGGTGTACCCAAAGAACGCATAATTAAAATTGCAACTTCAGACAACTTTTGGTCAATGGGTGATACAGGACCATGCGGGCCATGTTCTGAGATATTTTATGATCACGGCGAACATATTTGGGGTGGTCCTCCGGGGACACCAGAAGAAGATGGCGATCGTTTTATAGAAATATGGAATTTGGTCTTTATGCAATTTAATCGCCAAGCAAACGGTGATATGGAACCATTACCTAAACCATCAATCGACACTGGCATGGGCTTGGAGCGGATATCGGCTATTTTACAAGATGTGCATAGCAACTATGAAATTGATTTATTCCAAGCACTTATTAAATCAGCAGCATTGATCGTTGGTACAAGCGATTTAGAAAGTAAATCTTTGCGGGTTATTGCCGATCACATCCGTTCTTGTGCTTTTTTAGTGTGTGATGGTGTTATCCCATCTAACGAAGGCCGCGGTTATGTCCTTCGCCGCATTATTAGACGTGCTGTCCGACACGGCAACAAATTGGGTGCAAAAGATGTCTTCTTCTATAAGTTGGTTGCTGAGTTGGTTACACAAATGGGAGAAGCTTTCCCTGAACTTGCACAACAGCAAATTATGGTCGAGAAAGTTCTCAAAGCGGAAGAAGAGCAATTTTCTAGTACATTAGAGCGAGGCATGGGAATTTTAAATGATTCACTTGCCAAACTTACAAGCAAAGTGGTACCCGGCGAACTTGTTTTTAAACTCTACGACACCTATGGATTTCCAGCCGACTTAACTAACGACGTAGCCCGCGAACAAGATTTTACTATTGACGAAGCCGGTTTTGAAAAAGCCATGCAGGCACAAAAGTCATTGGCGCAATCGGCGAGTAAGTTTAGCGCTGACTATAACAATATTATAAAACTAGAGCATGAAACTGCGTTTACCGGCTACACAGAACTGAGTGCTCACGCAGAAGTTAAAGCCATACTGGTTGATCAAAAGCCGGTAGAAAGTGCTACAGGAGAAGCATTGGTGGTTGTGGATTCTACGCCATTTTATGCAGAATCTGGCGGTCAAGTAGGGGACTCAGGTACCTTAGGCTTTAAAGATACCATTGCAGATGTTCTTGATACTCAAAAAGTAGGTGCCGCTTTTGTGCACAAGGTTGATCTGAAGACGGAATTAGCCGTAGGAGATACTGTTGAATTAAACGTTAATCAAGATAGACGAGAAGCGATTAAGTTAAACCATAGCGCAACGCACTTGCTGCACGCTGCACTTCGCAATATTTTAGGAGAGCACGTTACGCAGAAAGGCTCTTTGGTAGACGCTGAAAAATTACGTTTTGATTTCTCGCATTTTGAGGGGATTTCGGCCGAGCTTCTTGTTGAAATTGAGAATAGTGTTAACCAACAAGTAAGAATGAATCATGCTCTCAGCACCCAGTTAATGGGACTTGAAGAAGCAAAAGAAGCCGGTGCGATGGCTTTATTTGGCGAAAAGTATGATGATGAAGTACGTGTAGTTCAAATGGGCGATTTTTCTACTGAACTTTGCGGTGGGGTCCATGTTAATCGTACAGGTGATATTGGTTTGTTTAAAATCGTATCAGAAAGCGGTATTTCATCTGGAGTGCGTCGCATAGAAGCTATTACCGGCCAAGCCGCACTAGACTATCTGCACAAGGATGCTGACACTTTGTTCGCAATTGCGAATTTAGTGAAATCTGACAAAGCGAGTGTTGTGAAAAAGACTCAAGCGCTAATTTCTCAGTTAAAACAAAGTGACAAAGAATTAGCACAACTTAAGCAACAATTGTCGGGGCAACAATCGAAAGACTTGGTAAAAGATGCAATAGATGTAAATGGCGTGAAGTTACTCGTTAATAAACTGAGTAACGCAGAGCCTAAAGCTCTACGCGGCATGATGGATGATTTAAAAGTTCAAATGAAGTCTGGTGTTATTGTCTTAGGCCTTGAAGCGAACGGGAAAGTTAACTTAATTACTGGCGTAACAAAAGATCTGACCAATAAGGTACATGCGGGTAAATTAGTCAGCTTTTTGGCCGAACAAGTCGGTGGTAAAGGTGGTGGTCGTCCTGATATGGCCCAAGCCGGTGGAAGTCAAACAGAGTCTTTAGATGCCGCTTTGTCTTCTGTAGAGGCATGGCTGAGTAAGGTTTTGAACGGTTAAAAAATAAAGATACGGGAGCTTAGCAAGCGTTGTTTACAGCTAACTTCCTGATATGCTTTAAAAGTTTGCATAAATATTAGCGAAATTTTACACCTTGCTTTATACTGAGCATACACTGTAGTGTAGTGTTCACGTTAAGCCTAATGTAAATTTGCGGTTTGCAAATATAGAAGCAGCTACATTGGAATGTATGCACACAAGTGCACTAAATGTTGAAGGTAAATGTGTTATTAACCTCAACGGTTTATAAAATAGGAGTGATATATGCTAATTCTTACTCGTCGTGTTGGCGAAACTCTCATGGTTGGTGACAACGTTACAGTGACTGTTTTAGGCGTTAAAGGTAATCAAGTGCGCATAGGCGTAAATGCACCTAAAGATGTGTCGGTTCATCGCGAAGAAATTTATATGCGCATCCAAGCAGAAAAGGGTAACGGAAACGTCGCCGACAGTTAATAATAAAATTTAAGAAAAAGCTCGGTATTTACCGAGCTTTTGCGTTGAGGGCGCAATATTTTTACTGAATTGGTTAAAATTGTATCGATTGATATTTTCTAGCTAAAAAAGCATTGACTTACGTTGCTGTATCAGTAAACTTGCGCTCCACAATTTGGAGAGGTGGCCGAGTGGCTGAAGGCGCTCCCCTGCTAAGGGAGTATAGGGTTTATAGCCCTATCGAGGGTTCGAATCCCTCTCTCTCCGCCATTGTGTTGTTAGAAGATTGCGCGTGCGTAGCTCAGCTGGATAGAGTACCTGGCTACGAACCAGGCGGTCGGAGGTTCGAATCCTTCCGCACGCGCCAATTTTTCTAAATACATTCTGAGTTATTTTTCAAAAGTGTGTATTTACAAAAATTGTAAGGCTTTACTTTGCTACCGCTTTTGCGCGTGCGTAGCTCAGCTGGATAGAGTACCTGGCTACGAACCAGGCGGTCGGAGGTTCGAATCCTTCCGCACGCGCCACTTAACAACGAAACCACCCAACGGTGGTTTTTTTGTGTCTGTTTTTTGACGCAGGTTTGGTTGCGATTTTGTTAACCATTCGTTAAAACGAATAAAAGCTGCGCAATTAATGGAAAAAATGCATAAAAAACTTGATTAATCGCATGTTTATTAGGGATTGACGTTGTTTTTTCATACTTGCCATGGTATTTAAATACTCTACCAAGGTGTACTGAAGACAACGTTCTTTAGAAAGAGGAAAAAGTGAGATGATGTCAGAGCAATTAGCAGAAGCTGGAATATTGATGGGTGTAGGTATGAGCGTAGTGTTTGCTTTTTTGACCTTACTTATTGGTGGAGTACATTCAATTGCTTGGTTTGCTAGAGTTTTCCCACAAGCACCTGTTGCCGCACACAAAAATAGCGGACCTAAATATAGTCAGAATAATAAAAACAATTCAACTCCAACGACAGTAGACCCAAACATTGTTAAGGCGATTACCGCAGCTGTAAATACGCATAGACGTAACTCAGCGAAGTAAAACGGTAACAATTAAAAAGCCGTGTAACATTAAGAAAGAATAAATTACAAGATAGGGACCGTTTATATGTCTACAAAGTTGAAAATCACTGAGCTCGCATTTCGTGATGCTCATCAGTCAATATTAGCCACTCGTTTACGCTTAGACGATATGTTACCCATTGCTGCGGCAATGGACAAAGTAGGGTATTGGTCTATGGAAAGCTGGGGCGGCGCCACCTTCGATGCCTGTATTCGCTATTTAGGCGAAGATCCATGGGAGCGTATTCGCGCCATTAAAAAAGCGATGCCTAATACAAAACAGCAAATGCTGTTACGAGGTCAAAACCTATTAGGTTATCGTCATTATGCTGACGATGTGGTCATCAAATTTGTTGAGCGTGCGCACAAAAATGGCGTAGACGTGTTTAGAATTTTTGACGCCATGAACGATGTGCGTAACCTGACTACCGCTGTAAAAGCGACCAAAGATGTTGGCGCTCATGCTCAAGGTACATTGGCTTACACTATAAGCCCAGTGCATACACTACAATTTTGGCTTGATATGGCCAAAAAGCTAGAAGACTTAGGCGTTGATTCTATTTGCATCAAAGACATGGCCGGTTTGCTAAAACCTTATGACTGTGAAGAATTAGTTACCGAGCTAAAATCTACTGTGAAGGTGCCCATTGCCATGCAGTGTCATGCAACCACTGGGCTTAGCACAGCCACTTATCAAAAAGCGATCGATGCTGGCATTGACATGCTTGATACCGCAATCAGCCCAATGAGTATGACTTATGGTCATAGCGCGACTGAAACTATTGCGGCCATTGTTGAAGGCACTGAGCGTGATACAGGACTAGACAAAACCATTATGGCTGAAGCCGCCGCCTATTTTAGGGGTGTACGAGCTAAATATGCGCAATTTGAAGGTAGCCTTAAAGGCGTTGATGCACGCATATTAACCGCACAAGTTCCTGGCGGCATGTTAACCAACATGGAAAGCCAGTTAAAAGAACAAGGCGCTGAAGACAAGTTTGATGAAGTATTGCTTGAAATCCCCCGCGTACGCGAAGACTTAGGTTTTGTTCCTCTTGTTACCCCTACCTCACAAATTGTAGGTACACAAGCAGTCATAAACGTACTAAATGGTGAACGCTACAAATCTATCTCGAAAGAGACTGCAGGCGTATTAAAAGGCGAATATGGCGCAACTGCTGCACCGGTGAACAAAGAGTTACAAGCACGCGTTTTAGATGGCGCTGAACCAACTACTTGCCGACCAGCAGATAATATTGATGACGAGATGCAAGAGTTAGAAGAAGGCTTATTGGCGATTGCCAAAGAAAAAGACCTTCGTTTAGCGAGCGATAGCATAGATGACGTATTAACCTATGCTTTGTTTCCGCAGGTTGGCCTTAAGTTTATTGAAAACCGAGATAATCCTTCTGCTTTCGAGCCAGCACCTGCCAGTGCCCCGCAAGAAGTAAATGCACAAGAGTCTGAGCCTTTCGCTGACGATGCTGCAAGTTATGCCGTACGTGTTGATGGCAAGGTATATCATGTTGAAGTAGGCAAGGGCGGTGAACTAACCCACGTAGCACCTGTGAGCTTATCAACGCCAACGAATGAAGTGTCGCATTCAGCGGCACAAACAAATTCGCACAGTGCAAACTACACCGAAATTAAAGCGCCGTTGTCGGGTAATATTTTTAAAGTCATCGTTGAAGACGGTCAGCCGATTGAAGAAGGCGATGTAATTCTTATACTTGAAGCCATGAAAATGGAAACTGAAGTACGCAGCACCGTTAGCGGTTCAGTTGCGCAAATCAGTGTTAAAGAAGGCGATGCCGTGCAAGTAGGCCAAACAATGATGTTGGTAGGCTAGTATGGAAAAGTTAGAAATTTTATGGCAAAGCACGGCAATACCGCACTTTGAGTTAGGCCAAATTATCATGATGTTGGTAGGTTTAGGCTTACTATATCTTGCTATTGTTAAAAAGTTTGAGCCACTATTGTTATTACCAATAGGTTTTGGCGCGGTGCTAACAAACATTCCTTTAGCTGGCTTTAGTGAGGCCAGCGGTTTATTGCATTACATCTATTATATTGGGGTCGATACTGGTGTATTCCCGCTACTTATCTTTATGGGTGTGGGCGCAATGACTGACTTTGGCGCCCTAATTGCCAACCCCAGAATGTTACTGCTTGGTGCAGCCGCTCAGTTCGGGATTTTTGCGACCCTGTTTGGCGCGGTGTTATTAAACGGCCTGCCTTGGTTTGAATTTACGCTACAAGATGCTTCAGCCATTGCTATCATTGGCGGTGCTGATGGTCCAACCGCTATCTTTTTGGCATCTAAATTAGCGCCTGAATTATTAGGCGCGATTGCAGTAGCAGCTTACTCGTATATGGCACTAGTACCCATTATTCAACCGCCTATTATGAAGGCGCTTACCTCCCCTGAAGAACGCAAGTTAGAAATGAAGCAGCTACGTGTAGTTTCGCAGCGTGAAAAGATTATATTTCCTATTGCGGTATTAATGTTGACGCTTATCTTCTTACCAAGCGCGACACCCTTAGTAGGCATGTTTTGCTTCGGTAATCTGTTAAAAGAAAGTGGCGTTGTAGAGCGTTTAAGCTACACCGCGCAAAACTCTTTAATTAATACCGTAACCATCTTCTTAGGTTTAGCCGTTGGCTCTAAATTGTCGTCAGAAGCTTTTTTGACGCCAGAAACCCTCGGAATTTTGGCGCTAGGCGCAGTAGCCTTTTCAATTGGCACCGCTGCAGGCGTATTAATGGCGAAACTAATGAATAAGCTTAGTAAAGAAACCATTAACCCATTAATAGGGGCTGCAGGCGTATCTGCTGTGCCAATGGCTGCTCGTGTGGTCAACAAAGTAGGCCTTGAGGCAAACCCGCATAACTTCTTGCTCATGCATGCCATGGGGCCAAACGTTGCCGGTGTATTGGGGAGCGCGGTTGCCGCAGGGATACTTTTGGCGCTGGTGGGGTAATAAAAATTGTTAGGTGCTAGCTAGGCGGGCATTAACGGCTAGCTAGTATCCTCGCTATATACTTTCCTCTATACATTCTCAGTATGTGGAACAAAAATTGCTTTCATTATGTATGTTCTAACTAAACACATAGTGAAATGGCGTTCTATCAACTAGCAAAAAATACATTCCTTTTAACGCTTACTGCATTTATTATTGTAGCGCTTGTTTGTACTCCAAATTCATATGCACAAGTATCGTCGAATAATAATTCGTCCGAAATTGAATTTACATCAAACCCCGACAGCTTAGTTGCTGGGCGCTTTGAAGTTGGAGAAGAGTTAGTATTCAGTCTTAATATAAAGCGATATAAGTTAGGTGACATTTTCGTTTTAGCTGAAGAAACTGGACTAATGTTTGATTTTAATGCTTATATGGAAACAATCCAGTTCGCTATTGAAGAAAATCCTTCACAGAGAAGCTATGAGGGCTGGTTCATTAAGCGAGAGTATACTTTTGCTTTAAATCTTGACGACCTAAACAAACCGTATTTGACACTAAAGGGCGAACTTCTGGCCCTAGATCCAAAAAAAGTAATGTTTATTGACGATATTTTATATGTGAGTGAGGATTATCTACGAGACTGGTTTGGCCTAGTGCATGAGTACAAGTTCAACTTACTCGAAATATCTTTAAAATCCTCAGAACCGATTCCTTTTGAACAAAATTTAGCAAGACGTGGTAAAACTATATCACAACGTGGACGCAACGAAGCAATTCATCCTGAGTTATTTCGAGGCTACGGTCTGTTGTCGCCTCAAATATTCGATTTTTCGTTGCAAGCTAATTACAGAGACGTAAATGAAACCGCTAGCGGTGGTTATGGTCTGATAGCGGCAAGAGATGTAGCCCTTGTGCATGCAAATTTATTTCTGTCAGGAACAGATACCGACCCCTTATCCAATGCTAGGGTTAACCTTAGTAAAGTGTCTACTTCTTCAGACTTACTAGGCTTTTTAAATGCAAGTAAAATTGAAGTGGGTGACATCAGGCCAGTAAGACAAGGTTTTAGCCGAAACCAATCACGAGGCGTAGCCATTACCAATGCCACTCAAAATAATAATCTCGACATTCAATTTACCAATATTTCAGGGGTATTGCAGGTGGGATGGGATGTGGAACTCTATCAAAATGGCGTTTTAATTGGACAAGAGTTTGCTGTAGAGACTGGACAATATGAATTTTTAGATGTGCCTCTCAATTTTGGCGATAATACTTTCGAGATAATTAAATATGGTCCAGAAGGACAAATACTAAAAGAGTACAAAGAGCAAACTATAGATAAATCATTTTTACAAAATTCAGGTTTGGTTTATGCCGCTTCATTATCTCAAAGCGGTGAGTCGGTCTTTAATACACAAAAAGAGACTGCTGCTTTTGACGCCGGGTATAATTTTTCAACTGATATTCGTTCTACAATTATCCCAAATGTGTTACTTGGGTTTGGCTTTCAAACCGATTTTGGTGGGGACTTTAGTCAAAGCCAATATACCTTAAGTGCAAACTCAATTGTCGCAAACAAAGTTGCGATAAATGGTACCTTTAACATCAACGACTCTAATCAACAAACGACTAGCTTAGGACTTAGAACTTCTATCGGAAAACATAGGGTGAGTGGTACTTATAGCTATTCAAGTAGAAATTCGCAGAATAATGCCAAGTTGGATTCGCATTCTTTGCAGCTTCGTAGTTCAGGTGCGATATCATTGCTAGATAAATATAGATTAAGCTACAACAATGAAGTGCGTTACGACGATAATTTGAGCTTTACTAATTTAAGTGCCAACAATTCTATTGGCTATTCTCAGGCTGGTTTTGGCATATTCAATAGAATTGAATATATAAACAGAGAGTTCGAATTTTTCAGTGAAGAGAATATAGACGAACTTAGAGGGGCACTCACAGTACAGAAGGCTATAGGTCCTGTATTTAGCCGTTTGACGGCGAGCTACGGTCTCTCTGACAATGAAAATAAAGGCTTACAATCTTTGCAGCTAGCCTCCAGCTGGAATATTTCTAACCATTATCGCTTCAAGTTTGATATAGACTACAACTACTTGACTGAAGATATCGTATCAAGTCTTCTGTTTGGTTGGCGTCACGATAATTTTAAACTATATGCTAGGGCCGGTTACTCTGATTTGAGTAGTTGGGATTTTGGTCTTAATGCTAGTTTCAGCATCAGCGCCCAACCTTTAATATATGGTGACACTTACATCACTGAACGAGAAATCGCTGAAACAGGCAGTTTATCAGTAAGAGTTTTTCTAGATAAAAACTTAAACGCAAAAATTGACCCCGGCGAAATGGTTATTCCGAATGTTAAAGTTGAACTTAAACAGGCACTTGCTAGAGGGGTAACCGATGAAAATGGAATAGCCACCTTAGTGGGAATTCCTGATCAGAAACTGTCTGATATTGTCATTGACCAAGAAACCCTGCCTAATCCTTTCTTACAACCTTTAATAGATGGCGTAAGTATACGCTTTCGTAAAGGTGTTGCTGACAAACTAGATTTTCCAGTAGCTATGACCTCAGAGCTTGAAGGCTTACTCTTTCAAGATGGCGCCCGTGGTATACAGCCTATCGCAAGGGCAACCATTAATCTCGTTGACGCTAAGGGCGCTGTAAAAGCGCAAGTTAATTCTGAGTATGATGGATATTTCTTATTCTCTGGTATTTTTGCGGGCACATACACCTTGGAAGTCGATGAAAAGTTCTTAACGCGCAAACATCTTAAAGAGCACACGCCTATAAAAGTGGAAATAGGTTCAGACTCTGATCTAATCTTAATTGACGATATTATTTTGACGGAAAAAACAAAGCTTGATGGATATTTGGCAGTCATTGCGCCATTTAAATCAAACGCTGGGCTAAGTCTCTACTTGACCTTAAATAATAGCGTGTTGGCAGATGCAAATTTACCTTTGAGCACAGTCGAATATCAGAAACAAACCTTACTTACAACTGGATTCTATCCTAATTCTGAAGATGCAGAGCTAGCCTGTAGCGAAGCCATATCGTTAGGCCTAACTTGCGAACCCACGAAATATCAATACATCTCAAATCATTAAAGTATTTAGCAGACTGGTCTGAATTTTGCATTTTTACAATGTAAGAAGTCCAGGATGCACGTGCCGTTTATTAGGTCGCGTGTTAATTGACAAATAGCTTGAAGTCAATGTTATACAACTAAACACTATTAGGATTTGCTATGCACATCATCAAAAACTTATTTGCCCTTATATTAATACTAAGTATAAGCGCTTGCAGCTTAACAAATTCGATGTGGAACAGTGATGACTCAGAGAGCGAGAACCCAAGCTATTCTGAAAAGGGCACAGGCGGCTCAATAGATAAGTATGAGTTTGATAAAAAGCAGCGTCTTATTACGAAATATATAGAAGAATGGGAAGAGATAAAACCCAGCCTAACTAAAGTGATCGCACTGGAAAGTGAATTAACTTATGTTTTAAATGCATTGGACACAGCCAATAGCTCAGTTCCTAAAATCCTGAATATAACTAAGGCAGAAGATTCCCCCAATATGTTTTTAACCGAATTTGATTTGTCTGACGAATCACAAGCTTTAAGTAACAGTGGCGTAATGTTTAGAAATGATGGCAATAGCAACGCGTCGGCCAATAAAAGTAATCCAAGTAATAAGTTTTCTACTCAAAACGTATCCTATAATGATCAGGCTGTTAGCGTCGGAAAAGCGCCCCAACTGTCAAGTACATTAAGCAAAAATCTTAAAGAAGATAGCATTAGCCAAACAGACAATAAGTTTAGTTCAGATAATATCGTCGTCGTACCAGAGCCAATAAATAGGACTAAGTTTAGTAGTCCAGACGCAGAGGATAGATGTAGCGCTGGCAGTCAAGCTACGATTGGTTCAGGTTTTGCGATTCACCTAGCATCATATAGCAAGCTCAATAGCGTAGATGTAGGTCAAAAGACATTCCAAGAAAAATATGCAAATCGTTTGTGTAACAAAGAAACCTTGGTGAAAATGGTAAACGTAAATGGCAGAGACTTTTATAGTTTGCGCTTTGGTCCCTATGCCAGCAAACTCGAAGCACAAACTGAATGTGAATTTATCAGAGCAGATAGTGGCTATTGTACTGTAAGTCAGTTTGACGGTGAGAGATTAAACTAATGAAACTTATTTGTTTGGTCATTTTACTACTAGTCTCAAGTGCGGCCTCTGCACAAATTGTTGAAGATGTCCCTATATCTTTCGGTACCGTTGCCGTCGTGAACAATGATAATCCTGGAAGTTTGTCCGTAGATATTTTCGGTAACCTTTCGGTGGACAGTAACTTTAGAGTAATAACGCCAGGTAATTTTGGTGTGTTTAGCATATCAGGTTTGCCTAGCAACAGCGCCTTGCCCGTAGAAATAAGTGTCACTAACCCGTCTATGAATCCAGGCCGCGCTTTTATTGAGACCTTTGTATTCTCGGTCAATAGTTTTGATCAAACGGCTAGAGCTGATGCAACAGGTGAAGCCACAATTAGAGTTGGCGGAACAATTACCACCTCTGGTTCGGGGAGTCGAAACTTCGAACAGGCAAGCTATGAATCCCAAATTAGAATCACCATTAATTTTTAACTCAGGAAAAATGAAATGAAATTAGCAATATGTATATTACTGTCAATAATGAGTTTGCAATCTTTTGCTAGCCTATTAGTAACGCCATCTCGCATTGCTTTTGATGCCAGAGACAGAACCCAAGAAGTTATATTACTAAATACCTCCAATCAAGTAAGGAGCTATAAACTTGAATGGATAAACCAGCGCCAAAATATACAAGGTGGTTATACCTTACTGACCGAAGGAGAAATGGAAAATTTTGCCATTGCAGAAAAATACTTACGTTTTTCTCCCCGCCGGGTCACTTTGCAGCCGGGTGAGAGTCAAAAAATAAAGATTATGGCAAGACGAAGAGGCGACATGTCAATGCCGGAATATCGCTCACATCTTAAATTCATTGCTCTTCCTCCGGATTTGACCAATGGCTCGACGGAAAATGAAACAAGTGAAGGTATTTCAATGAAACTACATTTGTTGCTTAGTTATACGATCCCGGTGATTTTAAGAACCCAAGAGCCCGATAGAGAGGTTTCAATATCATCCATGGCGTTTAATACAGATACAAAAGGTAAGCAAACATTGAAACTTGAAGTTAGCAAAAGAACGCCAACGTCAGTGTATGGAGACTTTACGGTTTATCATATAAGCAACAATGAAGAGAAAGCGGTCGCCTTTCTAAATGGCGTAAATCTTTTTCACGAGCAAGAAGTTATGAAGCTCACAATCCCCATGCATCACAAGCTAGATAAGGTTTCTGGGCGTTTGAAAATTGTTTATAAAGGAAGCGGTGAGTTTGCCGATACAATCTTAGACGAAAATAGCATTGTTCTGTAAAGGCGAATTTTTGCAAATAATCCTCAAGGTTCTTTGGATAACTCCGATAATACTTTTGAAGGCTATTTAGCAGGCAGTTCTTCGGAGCAGCAGTGTTTAGTCAGTTAGACAGAGTAGTCGAGAGTTATCTTGTAGCTGTGTCATAGATGAACGACAAAATTCGGAGATTATCCAATGTTTAAACGCAATAAACTATTAACTTTAGTAGCATCATCAGCTTTGATCACATGCTCAGCTATGTCTACTGCATCAGAGTCCACAACTTCAACCGCGACGGTCACGGTGCAGAATGCATTTGACCTAAGCGAAGTGTCAGCACTTAGTTTTGGTACTATTAGAGCAACACAAAACTTAGACCTTACCGGCAGCAATACTGGTACAGTATCAACCGAGGCCGTATACACCGTCAAAAGTGATGGCACCGCTAACAGTATTTCAGCTGCGGTAGTATCGAGTGCTACAGATGTAGCATCAGCTATTAGTGAGCTCGTTGCTGGTACCCCTGGTGAATATTTAATCGCAAACGCGGCACCATTTACTAATTTGACTATTAATGAGCCAGCAGCGGCGGGCAGTGAGATTGAGCTTACTAATCCAGCGGCTCCTGCAACTTCAAAATTCACCGTAACTATTGAGCATGAAGATATGTCGGTTAAAGGTGGCGGTAACGATGGTGATGCAGTAACTGGTAGTAACTTGCTAACCGATGCGACAGGTTCTGTTGGGGTACTTATAGGTGGCCGTTTAGAAATGAATGCAGCAGCTACTGAAATGCCTGACGGTGATTATACTGGCACTTACACTGTAACTGTACAGTACTAAGCTTTAAGGAAAAATTATGAAAACTAATACAATTTTTAAATTATCAGCTATTGCTACATTGTTACTTGCAGGCGCTGTGAACGCAGCAGAAAATCAAACGTCAACAGCAACAGTTACTATTCAAAACGCCTTTGATTTGGCTGAAGTGTCGGCACTTTCATTTGGTACTATTCGTGCTACACAAACCATTACAGATGGAACAGATGGTGATGCATCTTTAGAAGAAACACCCACCCAAGCAAGTGGCGCGGGTATTAGAATAAAGGCTGATGGTACCGCTGCTGAATTGATCGCTCAAGGCACTGTAACACAAGGTGCAGGAACACAAGGTGGTACTGGTGTTGGCGACGTCGAGGGTACAATATCGTCTGTTGTTTCAGCCATTGTAGCAGGCGCGCCTGGAGAATATAGTATCACCAATGCTGCTCCATTTACGAACCTACGTATAGACGACCCAGCAGATACTACTGAATTGACTAGTCCAGCAGTTCCGTCAGATTCTAAATTCGACTTAGATATAGATTATGCTGACATGACGATTGTTGGTGGTGGTAACGATGGTGATACAATTAACGGTACAAATCTGTTAACCGATGCCTCAGGTGCAGTAAGCTTTAAAGTAGGTGGAGAGTTGACAATTGACGCTCTAGCCAGCTCTGTTTCTGACGGTGCGTATACAGGTACTTATATCATTACAGTTAGCTACTAAATTCGCATTTAAACGTTTAAATGCGTTGCAAAGACGTCAAATAATAAAGGCTGGGAACACTTGGAGTGACCCGGCTTTTTTATTGCCTAAAAAACGAGTAACACCCTTTATCAGATTGACTACGCAAAACAGTAGATGTCTTTTTAAATCGTTAGTAGCATTGCTCGCTCAAAAGGTAGACTCGCCAACCAACTAAACCATACTCAAATGTCGCTCAACCAAATTGAAATGCGATTGTATCAATTTTTGTGTTAAGGGCTCTTTTGGCTCAGAAAACACGTCTTCCGTTTTCCCTTGTTCGATGATTTGCCCTTTATCCATTACCAGTACTCTGTCACTAACGTGACGTACTATTCCAATATTATGAGAAATAAACACAAAGCCTAAGCCAAGTTCATGTTGGAGCTTTAAAATAAGGTTTACGGTTTGTGAGCGTACTGATGGGTCTAACGCGGCAAAAGGTTCATCCGCCACAATTATTTTAGGGTCGAGCAATAATGCTCGGGCAAGGGCGGCCCTTTGCTGCTGGCCGTCAGACATCATGTGCGGATAATAATAAAAGTGGTCTCTTAGCAGGCCGACTAATCGTAAGGTGTCTTCAATTTTCTCTTGGCGAGCGGCTTCATCTAGGCTCGAATTTAATTTTAAGGTGTTGTGTAATACTCTCCCTACTGACAATGCAGGGTTCATTGAGCTACTACTATGCTGAAGGATCATGCGAATAGGGTGTAAGGGTTTGGGCTCATTTTCTTCATTGTCTTGAATAAAGTTTATGCTACCCGATGAGGGTTTAATGGCCCCAGCCAAGGCTTTGGCGGTAAGGCTTTTACCCGAGCCGTTGTTGCCAATAATGGCAATCGTTTCCCCTTTGACCATATCAAAACTAATCGGGCCTAGTTGAAAGGTGCGTTCAGGCTTAAATAGCTGCGTTTTGCTCTTGTATAGGTAGCACAAGTCTTTAACGCTGAGTATTTTAGTCATCAATTTCATCCTCTTCGTGGGCAGGGTTACTCAGCTTAAATTTTTCTTGTTCTTGGAAGGTTGCTTTTTCATCCTTTGGTTTTTTCTTGCCGGTTTTGGGCAAATGAAGAGGGTAGTGACAACTATAATGGTGTTCTTGAATGCTTCGCATTGCTGGCACCTGTACACATTCTTTACGCGCATTTGGGCACCTTGGCCCTAAACGGCAACCTGCAGGCAAATTTTGTAAACTCGGAATAGTGCCGCCAAGGGCTTTTAAAGGAGATTTACTCGCTAAGCTGAGTTGAAAGCTAGGCGCGCTATCAAGCAAGGCTTTGGTGTAAGGATGTAAAGGACGTTTTAACAAGGACTTTACTTTGCCTGACTCAACGGTTTGGCCGCAGTAAAGCACCGTCATGGTATCGGCTATGCTGGTGATGGCGAGCAAATCATGGCTCACAAACAAAATCGATAAATTTTTGGTTTTATTTAGTTTTAGAAGCAACCTGAGTACTTGTGTTTTGGTAGTACTTTCCATACCTCGGGTAGAATCATCGGCGATTAAAATGCTGGGTTCTGACGCTAAGGCCATCGCAATCATGATTTTTTGGCTAATGTCGGTGGGAAGTTGATGCGGAAAACAAGCCATCCACCTGTCATGATCTTTTATCCCCACTTTGTGCAACAAACCAATTGCTATTTCTTTCCGATGTTTATTGCGCTGCCAAAACCAGCCTTTTTTTATAAATTCAGGCGGTATACTTTCTTCTATCTGATTACCTAGCCTGACAGAGGGATCAAGAGATGAGGTTGGCTCTTGAAACACCACCGCTATTTCGCGCCGCATTATTTGCCTGCGCTGCTCGTAAGACATGTTTAATAAATCTTGACCTTTATAGGTCAAGCGGTCGGCTTTAATTCGCCAAAAATCAGGTAAGGCACCAATAATTGCTTTAACTACCAGCGTTTTACCAGAGCCTGACTCACCTACTAAAGCCTTAATCTCCTTCTCGTGCAAGGTGAAACTAACCTTTTCTAAGGCTTTAACAGTTTCGGTGCCTAAGTCTATATAAAGCGAAAGGTTTTTAATATCAAGTAAAGCCATTAGTGCTTAAACCTATTTCGAAGCGCACTACGCAGGCCTTCGCCAACAATGTTGACTGACAGCACCATGGTAAAGATAACGATACCTGGTAAGGCAACAAGCCACGGTGCGACATAGGCGGTATCGAGGCTTTGAGACAACATTTGACCTAGTTCAATGCGCGGGTTTTGTGCTCCTAAAGATAAAAACCCCAAGGCTGAAATATCGATGATAGCGATAGATAAGGCAATGGTCGCTTGCACAACAATTAGTTCAAACATGCCGGGGAGTATAGACTTAAAAAATATTCTGACTGGGCCAGCTCCATCGAGTTTGTCCAATAAGATATAGTCTTTGCTTAGCTCTGCCTTCACAAAACTGCGTGTTTGGTGAATAAACTGAGGGATTAAGGCAAGGGTAATGGCGAACATCGTGTTGTACAGGCCCGTACCCATAATGGCTACAATCACGATAGCGATAAGCAAGGTAGGAATAGACATTATAGAATCAAATAAATGATTCACTACGCTGGATCGCACACCACTTAATAGGCCTGCTAAAGCACCAACACCCACTCCAATCAGCATGGCTATTGTAACGATTAGTAAACTACTTCCAAAGGTAACGCGAGCACCATAAAGCAAGCGAGAAAAAACATCACGGCCTAAGGCGTCAGTTCCGAGCAAATGAGAAATTGAACCACTGGCCTCCCAAGAAGGCGGTAACGAAATAGTATTGGTATTTTGTAAATCAGGGTCAAAGGGCGCGAGTACGGGAACAAAAACTGTAATTAATAAAAATAGCATTATGAATGCTAATCCAAACACAGCTAAATGACTGCGTTTAAACTCCAGCCAAACATTTTCTAGTGGTGAAGGATGATATTCTTCTTGGTATAGGTCAAACCGCTGCACGGGCTGTTTCGTCCTTCGTTGGGTCAATAGCGCGAGTGATAAACTCTATCGTAATGGTTAAGGTTAGTACAAACAAGGCCACCACAAGCATACCCGCTCGAATTGCAGGGTAATCTTGCTGATATATTGCTTGAATTAACCAGTTTCCTATTCCTGGCCATGAAAAAATCGTTTCAACAATCATGGCATTTGTCATCAAAGTTGATATTTGTAAGGCGAGTATCGGTAATATAGGAATCAAAGCATTCTTAAAACTATGCTTTATGAATATCTGCCATTGCGTAAACCCTCTAGATTTTGCTGCAATAATGTAGCCTTTTTGCATTACATCCATAATAGATCTGCGGGTAAAGCGAATAAACAAGGCCGTCGTTACAATACTGATAGACAAGGTAGGTAGTATTGCGTGTCTCATTGCGTCGGTCAGGGCGTCCGCTTTATTTTCAATATCAGAAAGAAAAATATCAATAAATACAAAGCCGGTGAAATGCTGAACTTCAAATAGCAGATTTATACGTCCGCTTATAGGTAGCCACCCCAATTGCAAACAAAAAATGGTGATAAATACGAGGGCCAACCAAAACACAGGAAAAGAATAACCAACAATGCTAAAGGTAACCACGCCAAAATCGATAGGGCTGTGATGTTTTAAGCCAAAAAGAAAGCCGACTGGGATACCCACAAATGTCGCCACTAATAGTGCGTATATCATTAACTCTAGTGTTGCTGGTAAAGCAGACGCGACTTCATCAAACAAATTCAATTGAGATACACTACTAACGCCCCAGTTTCCACTAAGTAAATTCTCTATATACAGTGTAAATTGCGCAAATATACTTTCATCGAGCTTAAACGCCGCCTCTAGAGCAAGGCGTTGTTCTAATGTTTCAGGGGTAATACCCGAAATATTCGTAAGCAAATCCCCAGGAAAAAAATAGGGTAGCAAAAATGAAAGCACAACCAAGGCTAAAATAGTAAGTACCATAAGGTTGATATAACGAATAAATAATTTGATCATGGCACACGCTCGACGTCGTCAAAACGGATGCCACCAAAAGGATTGATTTCCATTCCGCGAATGTTGCTTCTTACTGCCTGATACTGAAAAGCATGAGCGATGGGCATTAAGGGCATTTGTTCAAACAAGAGGTCGTTCGCTGCTTTGTAGAGTTGTTTACGAGTTTCAAAGTTGTCGGTTCTTAAGGCTTGCTGAATAAGATCATCGTATTGTTGGTTACACCACATTGCTCTGTTGGTCCCCGACGGAATGGCGTCGCAGGTGAGAAGGGGTCTGTAAAAGTTATCAGGGTCTCCATTGTCGGCATTCCAGCCAATTAGCACGCTGTCGTGTTTACCGAGTGTCAGGTTTTCCCTAAATATATTCCAGTCGTAACTAATTATATTGAGCGTAATACCAACTTCGTTCAAGTAACTTTTTATCATTTGCGCCATTTTCATTGCGTTCGGGTTATAGGCTCTTTGCACGGGCATTGCCCAAATATCCATAGAAAAATTATACGGTAGGCCTGCCTCATCTAATAACTCTCTTGCGCGAACCGGGTTATATCCTAATTCACGAGAATCACTTTGATAGGCCCATGACGCCGAAGGGACAATACTTTTGGCGCGAGTCGCTTGACCTAAATAGACAGCATCTAATATGGATGTTTTGTCTACGGCAAGCGCTAAGGCGCGACGAACCTTTGGATTGTCAAAGGGAGCTTTACTGGTATTAAATGCCCAAAATCCAATATTCAAGCCGGGCTTTTCTAACAAAACTAAGTCTTCTCGGTCAGTAATGACAGCAAGATCACTTTGTGACGGAAAGGCAACAGCATCACATTCTCCGGTAATGAGCTTGGCCATCCGGAGCGAGGATTTTGCGGTAATATCAAAGATAAGATGTTGTGCTCCGGTAGTAGGTGCAAAATAATCAGAATGGCGCATGTAACGAATATATTGATTTAACTTAAAGGCTGAAAATTTATATGGCCCAGTGCCAATAGGATAGTGGTCTATCTGACTTGGTTTTCCTTGCGCCAATAGTTGCATGCCATATTCAGCTGACAAAATGACAGCAAAGTCGGTAGCTAAATTTGCCAAAAACGAACTGTCAGGTTTAAACAAGGTAATTTCTACTCTGTAACCATTGATCCGCTTTACATCTTTGATTGTTTGGTTAAGGCCTAGGCTATCAAAGTAGGGATAATTACCGCTACCTACATTGTGATATGGATGCGCTTGAACCCGCCATCGGTCGATACTAAAAATAACGTCGTCGGCGTTTAAGGTTCGTGTTGGTGTAAAATAGGCCGTATTGTGAAAGGCTACTTTCCGCCTTAATTGGAAGGTATACGTTAGGCCATCGTCACTTACTAGCCAACTACTAGCAAGGCCTGGTTCAATGCGGCCGTTCGCTGGATTAAATTCAAGCAAGCGGTCGTAAATCTGATGGGCAGAGGCATCAGCGGTGGTGCTTGATGTATCGAGTTGGGGATTAAAAAACGCAGGATTACTTTCTGAGCAATAGGTTATTGCATTTTCGTTTATTTGATGTGCTTTCTGGCAAGCGGAAAGTATTAACAAGCTTGTTAAACCAATGACCAGCTTCACACTGGTTTGGTAAAGAAAATGAATGTGTAAACGACGCTCAATTTGCATTAGGCTGACTCGGTGCTTTCTAATAAATTGTACTTTTTTAAATAACCTCGTAATTGATGATATGTCAGTGATAACTTTTCTGCAGTCTTTTTCTGATTATATTGTGAATCTTCTAATGCTTGTTTCAACATACTAATTTCGTAATCTTGCGATGCTTTTTTCAAATCCATTGGGAACTCAAAACCACTCGGCTCTGAAACACCACCAAAAAGTGCGGTCGCATCTTCAGCATCGTTTATTGGCGCGCTACTCGGCATCGTAGCGGGGGTATCTGGGTTAGGTGTTTGTGTTACCGCATTTGCTTTTGCTTTGGTTCGCTGCTGTGGTCGATACTTGGATTCAAATGGGTTGAGCACGATATCGTGGACCGGGACATTTGGCGGCGTTCTGTAAACAGCGCGTTCAACGACATTTTTTAGTTCTCGAATATTACCTGGCCAGCTATAGTCCATTAATAAATCACGGGCTTTTTTGGTGAAACCCTCGAATAATTCGAGTTTTAGTTCGCGCGCCATGTTAATGGCAAAGTGTTCGGCGAGCATCATAATATCAGCTTGGCGTTCGCGCAGGGGCGGTATTGTAATAACGTCAAAGGCTAGGCGGTCCAATAAATCAGCTCTAAATTCCCCTGCATCGGCGAGTGTAGGTAAATCTTCGTTTGTTGCCGCAATGAGTCTTACATCAACTTTCACTGTACGCGTACCACCTACACGTTCAAATTCACCGTATTCTATAACTCTTAGGAGTTTTTCTTGCACTAAGGCAGAAGTGTTTGCTAGTTCGTCTAAAAAGAGGGTGCCTTCATGAGCATATTCAAAACGGCCTTCACGGCGTTTACTGGCACCGGTAAATGCGCCAGCTTCGTAACCAAACAGTTCTGATTCAAGCAAATTGTCGTTTAATGCAGCGCAATTGAGTTTTACGTAATTTTGTTCCCAGCGCTTGGATAAAAAGTGCAGACGCGCAGCGATAAGCTCTTTACCCGTCCCGCGCTCGCCTATCACCAGTACCGGTTTATCTAAGGGCGCAACTTGTGAGGTTTGTTCAAGTATTTCTAGAAAACTATTGGCTTGGCCTATCAGATTATCATTTTGTTTGAACATACTCATAGCTAACTCTAATTATTTTGGTCAAAATCACTAAAACTTAGTGTACTTTAAAATGAAAACAATTACTTATGAAATTGAAAAAAGATTTAACTTTAATTAAAACAGTCGCTTAGCGTGGTTTGACGAGTTGGCAAGCATATTGAATATAGTTCTGGTAAGTAAAGAACCTAAACAAAATTGTGAATTATCACGAATCGCTAATTTTAGCACCAACCACAGGGGTATTAAACCATGGGAATTTTTTCACGTTTTACTGATATCATCAATTCGAATATCAACTCAATACTTGATAAAGCCGAAGATCCAGAGAAAATGGTTCGCTTAATCATTCAGGAAATGGAAGACACCTTAGTTGAAGTGCGTTCAGCATCAGCTAAAACAATTGCTAACAAAAAAGATGTTGTGCATCAGATTAGCAAATACGAAAGGGAAGCGGCAGATTGGGAAGCGAAAGCAGAACTAGCAATTAACAAAGAACGCGAAGATTTAGCAAGAGCGGCGCTTCAAGAGAAGAAAAAAGCAGCAGATGCTGCTGTTACCTTGAACAACGAGCTTGGTTTAATTGAAAGCGAGTTAGCGAAATTGCAAACAGAGACAGGACAGCTTCAAGAGAAACTTGCAGATGCTAAAAGTCGTCAAAAGACCATTATCATGCGTCAAAAGACAGTAAGTTCACGTTTAGAAGTGAAAAAGCGTTTGGATTCTAGTACCGTTGATGACGCAATGGGGCGCTTTGAGCAATTTGAACGAAAAATTGATGACTTAGAATCGCAGGTTGAAGCCTATGATATAGGTAGTCGTTCTCTAAAAGACGAGTTTGCCAACCTAGAGACAGACACTAAGATTGATGATGAACTTGCTGCTCTTAAGCAAAAAATGAGTTCTGGTAAAGCTAAATCAGCGAGCGTATCAGAAGTCAAAAAAGCGAAGAAAGCGTAAGTTAATCTAAACAGTCTGACCGTTGGTCGCACTAAGTTTAAGGCTAGAACAGGGCAAGCAGAGTACAGCTTTGCTTAGCCCGTAGTTATCGCCTAGTGGATTAACGCTGTAAAGAAAAATAAGGAGAATAGCGGTGGAAGAATTTTTTATATTAACCGGTGTAACATTGATTGTTTTTATGGTCTTTGTTGCTCCTATCTGGCTTATCTTACACTACCGTAGTAAAAAACAAGTCAGCCAAGGCTTATCTGAAACAGAGCTTAGGTCGCTTCAAAACCTAGCGCAGAGAGCTGAATCAATGAGCGAAAGAATACAAACCTTAGAAAGTATTCTTGATGCTGAGTCACCTGACTGGAGGAGTAGAGCATGAAACACGGCGAACTATACAGAATAAAACGTGAAGGCAAAATTGCAGGAGTTTGTGCAGGGCTTGCAGATTATTTTGGCATAGAAACGTGGTTAGTAAGAATATTAACGGTTACGGCTTTTTTGCTTCTCGCAGGGCCTTTTGTCCTAGTTACTTATGTCGCACTATGGTTTATTTTAGAAGAAAAATCGGTCGCTAAGTCGGGTACGAACGAGCACAACTCCAAAGCATATGTTGATGGCCTTAGTGGTGGTACTCAGAGCGATTATCGTGGCAAAGGATATAGAAATAGTTCATCTGAAAGCCATAAGGTTGAGGTAAAGTCAAAAGTATGGCAAGCCGGTTTACCTCCTCGCCAGGCCTTTATGGATATCAAACAACGTTATGAGTCTGTTGAGAATAAATTGAGAAAGCTTGAAAGTTATGTAACTTCAAAAGAGTTTCAGCTAAACCGAGAATTAAACCGTTTGTAATAGTAAAGCTTGGATTACCGCGCAAGAGTATCAACCACAGTAAGTATACATCTCCCATCTATCAGCCACCTTTAACAGCTAGAGGTGGTTTTTTATTGTTTAAGATAATGTCGTTTTGTAATAAATAGTTTACGAAAACCCGTGGTCAAACCAGTTTGCGACTTGTCTCTTTTGTGAGCAAATCTAACCTTAATATAGTTATTTGATTATTATTAAGTGTGTTTAATTTTTAGTTGTATATTATGTCTAAACAGTCCAAATATGTATCAAAACAAGCAGATGAAAACGGTATTATTCACTGGTCTGACGAAGAGAATAACCGCTGGAAGCGGCTTTACGAGCGTCAGATAAAACTTTTAGATGGCCGAGCATGTAAGCAATATTTCAAAGGCGTTGATTTGTTGGGTATGACCGCAGATGAAATTCCCCAGCTTAAGGATATTGACAAAGTGTTGACCGAAACCACCGGTTGGCGAACGGCGCAAGTACCAGCACTCATTAATTTTACCGAGTTCTTCACGCTTTTGGCCAACAAACAATTTCCTGTGGCAACGTTTATTCGTAGCGAAGAGGAGTTTGACTACTTGCAAGAACCCGATATTTTTCACGAAATATTCGGACATTGTCCTTTATTAACAAACCCAGCATTTGCTAATTTTACGCATACTTACGGTAAACTGGGTTTAGCAGCCAGTAAAGAAGATCGCGTGTTCTTAGCAAGACTATACTGGTTCACGGTAGAGTTTGGTCTACTCAATACATCTGAGGGCCTTAGAATATACGGAGGAGGGATTTTGTCCTCTCCAGGTGAAACACGCTATGCACTTGAATCTGAAAAGCCAATCCGTCAGCCCTTAACACCATTAGAGGCAATGCGTACACCCTATCGGATTGATATTATGCAACCGATTTATTATGTCTTGCAAAATGCTGACGACCTCGATGATTTAGCTAATACTGATTTAATGGCAGTGGTTCAACAAGCAAAAGAACTTGGGTTATTTGAGCCCAAATTCCCACCCAAAAATAGCGCTTAAGTGAGCGCTGTGCGTGAACAGCTTGTTGTTTGTGTTTGCCGCTGGCAATAATATAAAAAACATTAAATTTTAGTAATAAAGGGCCTTTTAAGGTCCTTTTCTTGATCTGCCGTTCACGATAGCCGTAAATAAAAACATACGAGTTACATTTAGTTTACACGGCGGCGAGGAATTACCACACATGCGTTTAGAAATCAGTTGTACAGATAGAATGGGGATCACGCAAGATGTGTTAGATGTGTTGAATGATTACGACATTGACTTGCGTGGCATAGAAATAGATGAGTTGGGCAAGTTATTCTTGGATTTTCCCACTATTGAGTTTGCAGATTTTCAAGATTTGATGCCAAAGCTACGACGTGTGGATGGTATTGATGACGTGCGTACCACGCCATTTATGCCCATTCAACGTGAGAGAAATCAGTTGCGCGCGCTGCTCGAGACCCTTCCCGACCCAGTGTTTTCTACCGACGCCAACGGCAAAATTATTCTTTACAATGAGGTTGTTGCATCCACTTTAGAGATGAAACCTGAACAAATAAGAGAACTCAATATTGATGACTTGATTGAGGGATTTAACGTAAGCAAATGGTTACACGGTAAAAAGGTAGAAACGCAAACACACAAGGTGCAATTTATTCAACAAGACTATATTGCTGATTTGCTACCTGTCATCATTCCCGATAGCGATAAAAACGTACTCGCAGGCTCAGTAGTTATGCTTAAATCGGAGGTGCGTTTAGGCGCTCAAATAAATGCGTTTAAAAAAACCTACTCTGGCAGTTTTGACAACTTTGAAGCGCATTCTGCTGCGATGAAAAAAGTGCTACGCGAAGCTAAAAGAATGTCAGAACTTGACGGCAATATTTTGATTACCGGTGATACAGGCACTGGCAAGGAGCAACTCGCAAAAGCATGTCATGACAACAGCCGACGCTGTGATGGCGAATTTGTTACGCTTAATTGTGCATCTTTGCCCGATGACGCAGCCGAAACTGAGTTATTTGGCTACGCAAAAGACACCTTTGACAGCGCTAGTGCAAAAGCAGGTTTGTTTGAACAGGCGGTAGGGGGCACAATATTATTTGATGAAGTGTCAGAAATGTCTGCAACCTTACAAGCTAAATTGCTCAGGGTGTTGGAATATGGTACCTACCATCAATTAGGTGACAGTCGCGTCAAATATATAGATTGCCGTATCATTTGCACAACCTGTAAGGATTTGTCGCAATGTGTCCAAGATGGCACATTTAGAGAAGACTTATATTATCGCTTGAATGTTTTAGGCTTGGTTGTTCCGTCATTGCGTGAGAGAAAAGCGGATATAGTGCCGTTGGCGAATAAATTAGTACTACAACACAGCAAAAAGCTGGGTATCCAAGCGCCTAAATTAAGTAAACCTTGTATTGAGTACTTGGAAGCTTATCCTTGGCCTGGAAACATTCGCCAATTAAAAAACGCATTGTATCGCGCGATAACACTCATAGAAGGGAAAGAAATTACTAAAGAAGCAATACAAGTACCTAACTGCAGCGCCAGCGTTACTTATATTGACGAAAACTTCGATGGCACGCTTGAGCAAGAGGTGAAAAAGTTTGAGCGAGATATGCTAAAACGCTTGTATCCGTCTTACCCGAGTACGCGTCAACTTGCAAGAAAGTTGGGCCTAAGTCATACCGCGATTGCCAATAAACTGCGAGAGTATGGTATAAGTAAGCATTCAGCTAAGATGCAGTAATTTGCAGGCACTGAGTCAATGACCTGCATACTTTTTGATTCGAGGTTATTTTTATATGAACTTTAAATTGCACGGTTATTGGCGCTCTTCAGCAACCTATAGAGTGCGGATCGCACTAAACTTGAAGCAGCTCGAATACGAGTATATTCCCGTCCACTTAGTAAACAATGGAGGGGAACAAAAAAGTGATGCTTACAAGCGCTTAAATCCAGCAATGTTGGTACCTACATTGATTGATGAAGATATGGACCTAACGCTTAATCAGTCAATGGCGATTATTGAATTTTTGGACGAAAAGTATCCAACTGATATAGCTTTTTTACCGCAACATGCTACTGACAGGGCAAGAGTTCGGATGCTTGCCCAAGATATTGCTTGCGATATACAGCCGGTGACTAATTTACGAGTGCTAAATAAGCTTAAAAGTGATTTTGGTGCAGATAACGATGCGGTTGCTGCGTGGTCTCGCGATATCATTTCGGCTGGCTTCGAAGCGCTTGAGAAACGATTAAGTACGCGGGCTAGTAAGTACGCATATGGTTATGAGGTAACGCTTGCAGATATCTGTTTAGTTCCGCAAGTATATAATGCGCATAGATTCAAGGTTGATATGACTCCTTACCCGACGATAGAAAAAGTATATAAAAATTGCCAAGCACTTGATGCTTTTATAAAAGCGGCACCTGAAAATCAATCAGATGCGCCAAAATAATACTTTTTATTTGAGTTAGATGGGCAGGGCTGTGGTATTTTTGACCTGCTTCAGGGCAAAGGTTGAACTTAGGTGGTCTACCAAAGGTAAACTTGTTAACTTTGACTTTAGTAACTGCTCATATTCTTCAATACTTTGGACAATAACCTTTAATAGATAGTCCTTGTCACCACTGGTTGTATGGCATTCAATAACTTCATCTATCTCTTGCACGGCATTTTCGAATTTAGTCAAAGAATCACCATCATGATTCTTTAGAGTGACATAAATGAATACGGAGACGCCTAAATTTAATTTTTTTGCATCAAGTAAAGTCACTTTTTGGCGAATAATACCGTCAGCTTCCATGCGTTTAACGCGACGCCAACAAGGTGTATGCGACAAGCCCACATATTGACTCAACTCTGCCATCGACACAGTTGCGTCACGTTGCATTACACGAAGAATTTCGCGATCAAATTTGTCTAGTTTCATAATAATAATGTCTTTCTATAAAAAAATAATGGGCTTAGGTACAAGCGGTGTTTCATTATAAGTTTACTAAATAGAACTTGAGTATAGGATGAATGTCCTATAATTGGTAAACAAATCTCTATTCTTTTTATCTATATGGCGTCAAGCCAATACAATAGCAACACTTATCCTTAAATATTTCAGCTACTATTTATTATGTAGCGGTAGGCAATTTGCCTACACCATGGTAAAACCACAACAATAAAAAAACTGAGATTTCCAATGGCTTTGTTTGAACATATTGAATTTGATAATCATGAGCAAGTTGCTTTTCATCATGATAAAAAAACCGGCTTAAAAGCGATTATTGCTGTACACAATACTAAGCTAGGTCCAAGCCTTGGGGGCTGTAGGATGTGGCCCTATGCCAATAGTGACGAGGCATTGACTGACGTGCTTAGGCTTTCCGCTGGGATGTCGTACAAAGCCGCGATGGCCAATTTACCCCAAGGAGGTGGTAAAGCGGTTATTATCGGTAACCCGCGTGAACATAAATCGACTGAGCTAATGCAGGCTATGGGTCGATTTGTTGACAGCTTCAATGGTCGATACATTATTGCCGAAGACTCTGGCATTAGCGTACAAGACATCAATCAAATGGCAAGTCAAACAAAGTATGCTTCAGGCAACAAAGCACGCTACAGTATTGACGGCAATAAACCTGATGGAAATCCAGCGCCGTCTACTTCTTTGGGTGTTTTTTGTGGTATTGAAGCAGCGGTAAAACACGTTTTTGGTTCTGACCTACAAGGCAAAACGGTTGCCATTCAAGGGGTAGGGCATGTTGGATTGCGTTTGGCAAAGCATTTACACCAAGCGGGTGCAAAGATTTTTGTATCAGACATATATGAAGAAAATTTACTCATCGCCCATAAAGAATATGGTGCAACAATAGTAGATAACAAGACCATACATAGTCTCGACGTTGACGTATTTGCTCCTTGCGCACTAGGCGCTGCTATCAATAAAAATACGATTGACGCATTCAAAGCTAAAATTATTGCTGGCGCAGCAAACAATCAATTGTCTACCAGTGCAATGGACCTTGCACTTAAGCATAGAAATATTACCTACGTGCCCGATTACGTTATTAATGCAGGTGGGATTATCGATATACATCACCAAACCCTTGACGATGGTAGTGATGAAAAATTACTTGCAGAAGTGAAAAAAATAGGGGACACCGTATCGTCGCTACTCGCGCAAGCGCAACAGCAGGATTTGCCGACTCAACAGGTCGCTAATGCGATCGCAGCAGCGCGTTTTAGTTAATAGTAGATCTCTGCTTTTCAAAAAGCAATTGACAGAGGACTCGAACACCTTTTATACAATTGCTTAATAATCACTGACAATTTCATTGTTGTTACTTGCATAACAACAATGATCTCGGCATAATGCGCATCGCTTGGCGAAGATGCTGAGCATACCTATGGTAAACTCTGGTCCTCTCGCAATGATAACTTGGGAACCCGGTCAGGCCCGGAAGGGAGCAGCCGTACTAAGGGACTCATGTGCCGGGATGTGGCTGGAGTTTGCCACCATCAACAACAACCTTAAGCCCATCGAGATATTCGACTCCAGCTTGAATGGCGTTTAGCACATTCATTCGCATTTGTTGTCGTTCAGAATTGGGTAAATAAAATGCCATGTCTACTTCATAGCGAATATAGCGCGGACTCAATTGATTTAGTGCGAGGCATGTTAAGTCAGCCAAGTAATTATTGTCTTTTATTTTTTCAAGCCCTAGTTCTGTAATGTGTTCAAGCACCAAATGTTCGTAATAATTATGAATATCAGCATCTAGTTTCATGTACATCCCGTTTTTATCCCATCCATAAACGTTTTTATCGGCATATTCAAAATATTTTTTAACTTCTATTGTTACATATTTGTAGGTATTACAAGCAATAAAGCGCGTTTTACTAGGCCCAATTGTAAATTCTAGAGATTATTACTATGAGTGCTATTTTAGGGGGCTTGTACTGCAAATTGCTTTTTATCTGGTCTGATTTGTCTTTTAAAGCCTTGTTATAACAGTCGTTTGTGGTGAATTATGTTAATGAAATATTACTGATTATTAAATTTGCTAAAAAATCAAGGCAATTTTCATGACTATTTTTTCATTTTAGCGCATCGAGATTCTTGACATTTATGTAACATCCTGTGAGTATTTATGAGCGTGCCCGACTTTGGTCAGGGCACATTTATCAATAACTATAAACCTATTAGGTCACCTAGTGACTTTAACTACAGATTTTAATGGTTGGGAATATGTCCAAAATGAGCAAGAGAACTCAAATCGCGGCTTGCGTCGTAGGTGCATTAGCGCTTGCTTCGACAAGTATGACCTTTGCTGGTCCGCTAGAAGAAGTGCAAAAGGAAGAGCGTAAAATTCACGTGGCTGCTGCTAAGTCTCAAGAAAAGATCAATAGTCTTTTTGAGCAATCGCAAGAGTTGCTAGTGGATTATCGCGCTGTTATCGACCAAACCGAAAACTTAAAAATTTACAATGACTACCTTGCTCGCTTAGTTGCTGACCAGCAACGCGTCATTGATTCATTGCAACGCCAAATCGATTCGATCGAAGAAACTAAGCAAAATATTGTACCGCTTATGGGGCGCATGATTGACAGTCTAGAGAATTTCATCAATTTAGATGTGCCAATCAATAAAGAAGAACGCTTAGATCGCGTAGGGCGTTTACGTGACATCATGGGTAATTCAAGTGTAACGGTTTCTGAGCAATTCCGTCAGGTACTTGATGCCTATTCAATTGAGAACGAATATGGTAACCGTATTCAATCTTATGAAGGTAAAATCAATGTTGGCGGCCAAGACGTGTCGGTTGAATTCTTCAACTTAGGCAGAACAGCATTGCTAGCACTTACACTTGACCAACAAACTGCTTGGGTTTGGGATAATGAGAAACGTGCTTGGGAAGAATTAGGTGGCGAATATCTTGATTCTGTAATTCAAGCAACACGTATGGCTCAGGGCTTAGTACCTGAAGACCTTATCAAATTACCAATCAAAGCAGCGGAGTAAGGTTAATGAAAACAACAATAAAAGCATTTATTGCAACTGCTTCTTTAGCTTTGATGGCGAGTATGGCCAGTGCACAAGCTCCTGCAAGTTTGCAAGATCTACTAGAACAAGTTAAAAAAGACCGTGTATCTGAAGCACGTATTAATCAAGAACGTGAAGCTGAATTTATGAGCGAACGCGCTGATAAACAAGCTTTATTGCGTAACGCTCAAGGCCAACTTCGTGCTGAAGAGCAACGTGGAGATCGTTTACAGGCGAAGTTTGCTGAAAACGAACAAACCATCGTTTCAAAAGAAGAAGAATTAGACCAAGCCTCAGGTACATTAGGTGAAATGTTTGGTGTTGTTCGTCAGGCGTCTGCTGATGCTTACGGAACCATTTCTACTTCAATTGTAAGCGCTCAGTACCCTGGTCGTGAAGCGTTTCTGCAAGAAATGTCTCAAGACTCTAAAGGCCTTCCAAATATTCGTGAATTAGAAGAACTGTGGATTTCTTTACAGACTGAAATGACTGAATCAGGCCAAATTGCTAAGTTTAGCGCCGATGTAGTTGACCTTACGGGTGGTTCTACTACTCAAGAAGTACTGCGTATCGGTACGTTTAACTTGATTGGTGAACAAGGTTACTTGGTTTATGACGAAGAGACTAAAACCATCCGTCCTCTAGGTCGTCAACCAGAAGGCTTTCAGGTTGCCTCAACGCAGGATTTATTAGAAGCCGATTCAGGTTTCGTTGCGACTTTTGTCGATCCTTCTCGTGGCGCTATATTGAACTTGTTCAAACAAAAAGCAACTCTTGAAGAGCGTTATCACGCAGGTGGTATAGTTGGTTACATTATAACTGTAATGCTTATTATTGGTTTGTTAATTGGTTTGTTCAAAATCATTCAGCTAACTGCGGTTGGTGGAAAAATGAGAAGCCAATTAAACAATATCGACAATCCATCTAATACAAACCCATTAGGCCGTATTTTAACGGTATACAATGCAAACAAAAACGCCGATGTTGAAACCTTAGAACTCAAGCTTGATGAAGCAATCTTGAAAGAGTTACCAAGCGTAGAGTCTGGTATCAATATCATTAAAATATTTGCCGCAATAGCACCACTACTTGGTCTATTAGGTACAGTACTTGGTATGATCGCTACCTTCCAACAAATTACCTTGTTCGGTACAGGTGACCCTCGTATTATGGCGGGTTCTATCTCAATGGCACTTGTAACAACTGCTCAAGGGATTATCGCTGCATTACCTCTTATCCTAATGCACAGTGTTGTAGCCGGTCGCGCTAAGTCTATTGTTCACATTCTTGATGAGCAAACGGCTGGTGTAATTGCGTCTCACGCTGAGTCGGAGAAAGTATAATATGTTATTCCTAGTCGGATTATGGGAATCTGTCAGGGAATTCATCGCTACCGGTGGTGACGTGTTGTATTTCGTCGCCGGCGCGCTCTTTTTAATGTGGGTATTAATGGTAGAGCGTTATTGGTATTTGACGTCAGTTTTTCCAACAGTAAGAAAGAAAATTATTGCTGATTGGGATGCACGAACTGACACTACCTCTTGGTATGCGCATAGAATTCGTGACGCTTGGATTTCACAGGCCTCTGATGGATTAACAGCTAGATTGTTAATTCTCAGAACTTTAGTAGCTATGTGCCCTCTAATAGGGTTGTTAGGTACCGTTACGGGTATGATTGGTGTTTTTGAAACCATGTCTACTCAAGGTACTGGTAACCCTAGATTGATGGCAGCAGGTATATCGATGGCAACTATCCCTACAATGGCGGGAATGGTTGCTGCATTATCTGGTTTGTTTTTTAGTTCTCGCTTAGAAGCGAAAGCGAAAAACCTAAGAGACCAGCTAGTCGATAGCATGCCACATCATTAAACGAGGTTGTTATGGGACGTAAAGTTAGAGAAGAAGAAGAAGATGCAGCGATTGATATGACACCGATGCTCGATATCGTGTTTATCATGCTTATATTCTTTATTGTTACCACCGTTTTTGTGAAGCAAGCTGGTATTGAAGTAAATAAGCCAGAGGGGCTAACGGCACAAAAGTTTAAAAATGCAAACATCTTTATAGCAATAACTGAAGATGGAAATGTATGGATAGACCGCCGTGAAATTTCTCTTGAAGCAGTCAAGCCAAACATCGAAAAGCTTTTGTTAGAACAGCCAACTGATGCTGTTTACATACAAGCTGATGTTAAAGCTAAACATGGCGTGGTCATAAAAGTAATGGACCAAGTCAAGCAAGCTGGTGTTGATACAGTTGCGATAGCGGTTAGGGGGTCATAATGATTAGATTTATTGCTTCGATATTACTGGGCGGCGTGATTGCGTTTGCGCTGTTTGTTGT
The DNA here is from genome assembly GCF_055808975.1 of Glaciecola sp. G7-5. Classification (NCBI taxonomy): domain Bacteria; kingdom Pseudomonadati; phylum Pseudomonadota; class Gammaproteobacteria; order Alteromonadales; family Alteromonadaceae; genus Glaciecola; species Glaciecola sp. G7-5. The sequence continues at coordinate 4,139,170 of NZ_CM147892.1, read as the reverse complement.
TATGGCAAAGTTAGTCGAAAATACAGGTACGCCCGGTAAGCCAGTTGAGCCGCCTCCTGTGATCGACATAATCATGTCTGAACCAGACGAAAACCTTACTACACGGGTTCGTAGACCACCACCTCCACCTCCGCCGCCTAAAGAGCCGCCAAAAGTAGAGATGGTTGAACCTGATGCAGCTGAGCCTGATGCTAACGGTTTCAGCTTAAACATACCTGGCGTTGATACAGGCAGTGTTGGTGTTAGTATCGGTGGTATTGGTGCCATGATGCGTGACGGTGATGCAACGCCGATCGTACGTATTGATCCAAAGTATCCGCCAGAAGCTGCTCGTGACGGTAAAGAAGGCTGGGTACAGCTATCGTTTACAATTAACGAAGTAGGCGGTGTGGAAGACGTAGAAGTCCTTGATGCCGATCCTAAGCGTATTTTCGATAGAGAAGCGAAACGTGCTTTGAGCAAGTGGAAGTACAGACCTAAAGTTGTTGATGGCGTAGCTCAAAGACAACCTGGTTTACAAGTTCGCTTAGATTTCACCCTTGGTGGAGGCTAATATGAAAAAATTGAATAAAATTTTGATTACAGCTGGTGCGGTTTTGGTTGGCTCTTATTCGAGTGTTTCATTCGCACAACAATCATTGCCGGTTGCGTGCCCTGGCTACGAGCAAGCTAAAACGCAACTACTAGGTGAGCGTGCAGGTAAAAAGCTTCAAAAAGCCTATGAAACCTACCTCAATGAAGAGTTAGAAGAAAAGTCGCGTGTTCAAGAAGCGATAACAATGTTGCGTGAGATAGAGGCAAAAGAGCCTTTTGATATTGCAACGGTTAATAAGTTCTTGGGACAACTGCTTGTTTCTGAAGATAACAAGGAAGAAGAAGCCTTAAGACGTCTAACTGAAGCCGTAGATTTAGGTGTTTTGAACGATAAGGATCAAGCTGACTTACTTAAGCTAGTTGCCGATTTTTCAATCCAGGAAGAACAGTACGAAAAAGCTATCAAGTACTATAATAAGTGGATGGATTTTACGTGTAAAGAAGACGGTGACGTCTACACACGTATGGCAAAAGCTTATACAGAAATGAAAGCTTACGATAAGGTGTTAACCATTGCGGATAAAGCAATTGCTACTTATCCTGAGCCTAATAAAAACCCTTATGCATTAAAAATTAATGCTTACCATGAAATGAAAAACTATGACGGCGCAGTTGCTGTAGCTGAAATTTTAGTTGAGTTGTTTCCTGGTGAAAAGAACTGGTGGTCTCAGTTAGGTTTCTTTTATATGCTTACAGAAGATTATGAAAAGGCGCTAGCCACATTTTCTCTTGCATATAAACAAGGATACTTGACCAAGAAGTCTGAGTTCAAGGCCTTAGTTCAGTTGTATGGCTCAAGTGATGTACCTTACAAGTCTGCGGTACTTCAAAGAAAGTATATTGATTCTGGTATGCTTGAGAGCGAAGCGACAGATTTAGCGAGTATGGCTAATTCATTACAACTAGCCCGCGAATATAAAGAAGCGGCCAAAGTTTATGGTCAAGCTGCTGTAAAAAGTGGTGATGCTGATTATTATCGTAAGCAAGGTGTACTGTTGCTAACTGCCGAAGATTATAAAGGTGCTATTACAGCACTTAATAAGTCCATTGAAAACGGCACAGATGATGAAGGTAAAGTTCATTTCTCGTTAATGGAGGCGAATTTTTATGTGGGTAATTACCGCAAGGCCTTCGAGCACGCTACAGAAGCTAGGAAGGATTCGACTATGCGTAGAAATGCGTCAGCATGGATACCTTACATAAAACAGAAAGCTGAAAATCGTGGAATAAAGATATAACTTCTTTATTTGCAAATACAAAAAACCGCCGTTATCGGCGGTTTTTTTTGTCTAATATTTAGGCTTCACCGTCTATTATTCGTTTGAGGAGCTTACGTATATTAAAGGAGAGTACTTGCTTTTTATGTTTGTGCTGGCCTTTCATCGTATATGCCATTAATTGATCATGTAGTTCTTGCTTAACACCATCTTTAGATTGTGATTTGGCATCATTTGTTAGTGAACATAATATTGGCAACACTTTTTCTATATCAATTGCCTCGTCTAGGTAATTTTGTAAGGCTAAATACAGATTAGCGTTTGATACTACTTCTGACTGACGAGGCATTAAGCTATTTTGCATAAATAATTGTGAGTATATTTCACTAAGGCGTTTATCATGCCTAAAAAGATACTGTTGTTCTATGGCCAACCTCAATTGCAGGTATGTGTTATCAATTTTTTTAGTGTCGTTTATTTGCTTTAGCATTAACACGCTAGCAGTGCCACTTGCGGTATCTATGCGGTGTCCATATTTCGCTAATACAAAACGATTTTTTTGCCAAAACTGATAGAGCGCTGGTGTATAACCAAAAGAAACACTCAGGTAGTCATAATTTTTGCTTTTGCCATGGGCCATACAAAAGGAAAGTAATTTACTTCCAAGCTCTTGCTTTCTGAATTCACTCAGTACAGCTATTCTATTTACTCTCAAATACCGCAAACAGCATGGAATTGTCGAATAAAGAAACAAGGAGAGTGCCTGAGGACTTAAATGCCCTTGTACGCGGCGTTTACCCATACTTACGTCTTGAGCAACAGGCTCAAGGGTTTTGCCACCTTCCGTAAAAAGAATCGCAACTGCAATAATGATACGACTACCTAATGGGCTTTTATTTTTTGTGCAGTGGTAAGAAATTGCGATTTCACACTCTTCAGCGTCCAGCGTGCGTACAATATCATTTGGGGTTGTTTGGTAATGAGCTTCGTTTAACAAAGCAAATACTTGTTGGTAAAGATGAACGTCAGAAATTAACTCTTTTTTGGTGACTATTTCATGTTGAATACTGCTTAAAGCACTGCGCTTAAGCTCACTAGTTTGCTTGAATGAGCCTACCGGTAAAAGGCCTAAAACGTGATTTAAACAGCCTTCGATATAATCCCCAGGCAACCACCTAAAGGCCTCGGTAAGTTGATAAACTTCGGTAGCGTAGTTTTGAGTTAAAAACGGCAGTAGTCGCTGAACAAAGCCTTTTCCACTCCCTTCATAACCATTGCTGGTGCCAGTAAGAACACAATGAGGAAAAAAAGCGCATATCTGCTTAAGTAGGGCAGGCGCAATTGAGGCAACTTCGTCAATCAATACTAGCGCGTTTTTAGGTGCCTGATTAATAATTTCATCAGGCGCATAATATTTTACAGTTATCGGACTGCTTACGTTTTCTTGCGCCTCAAGCGCACCGTCAATAACGTGAAAACTATCTAAAACCTTATAAAATGTATTTAGTTGCTGTTTGCTGAGTGAGCAAGCAACGAGTGTTATCGGCTTCGCTTCAGCTGATAAAGTGCTTAGCAACTTGTGCGCAATTGCAGCCAACAATGTTGATTTACCGCGGCCTCGTGCACCTAAGATAACATCAATACGCCTATTTTGTTTTAACGGTATGTTGTTGCTGCGAGATTCACCAAGGCGAGTAGTAATTTTTTCATATATTTCTAACTGCATTGAAGAAAGCGTCAGCGCAGGTTTCATGCTCTTAGTTTCTTGGCCTAACAATTCGCCTGCACAAAAAGTTGCGTGTTCGTTATTTTTTATTTCTCGATTAGCTACTGAACCTAAAGCTGCGTTAATTTCACTTGAGGGCAGTTCCATCACAACTTCATTAACGTAAGCCGCATTATATAGCTTGCTTAGTCGAACAAAAAACGGCGTGAAGTAGTCACTTCGTACTTCATTTCCGTAGTTATACTTTAGTGCTGAAGCTTGCCGATTAGATTCCTTATTCTGTGGCAATAAAATGACAACTAAACCCTTGTGGCTAACCATGCCAGCACCAGCGTATAAAGCGTTTAGGTTAAAGCCCGATAACGCGTCGAAAATAAGCGCTGATGATTGATGGCCTAAATAGTCTTGGTAGCGGCTGAGTTTAATCTTTTGCGTTTTGGCTATGTCTAAGGTATTCGTCATTAGCGATGTGCAATCAAAGTGCGCAATAATTGCTTCTAGAATCACTATACTTTGCGTTAAAGGTAAATCTAACAGCAAAAATTGGCGATGATGTAAGCCGCTACTTTTTGTGCTTAGCCATGTCTCAAACTCGTGTAGATTTAGCATTCAAGTGTCGTTTACTCTCGTTCAGTTTACGCTTTCGTTATTCATAGATTAGAGAAGTGCGTAATTACTACTTTTCGGTGATTAGCTAATGATAAACTAAAGTCGGCCTACAAGGTAATCTCAATGCAATACACTCTTTAATTCATTCATTGATATTGCCTATTATTATCGTTTTAACTCACAAAGCCCTCGCAAAAACTATAGATAATATCTTGATTATCGTTAAGTTCTTGCTATCCTATGCGCGCAAAGGTCGTTGTTGTAAAAACGTGTGACATTTAAGCACATTGTTCGTATTACGTCATTTTGCGTGAGCCAAGGGGTGCGTTTATTCGCTGAGATTCTAAATTGAAAACCCTTAGTTACCTGATCCGGTTAGTACCGGCGTAGGAATGGTCAACTAATTACCTTCTAAATGCCACGATTGCCGGTTCTTTTCGTTTTTTTTGAAGAGATCCAAACATGAATCAAAAACTTAAAAGTTCTACACTATCACCAATACCTAATTTCCCCGCTTTGTTTAAGCTCAGCTCGCTTTTCACAGCGATTATTGCTTGTAACCTTGCCAACGCACAAACTACTAATACCAACCCTAGTGAAGAAGAATTGCAATCTGTTGAGCGGATAGTAGTGACCGCGGACTTATCACAACGAGATTTGTCCCAACTGCCGGCAAGCGTCAATGTATTAAACCAAGCCTTAATTGAAGCGCGACAAGCGCGTCATCTGCAGGACTTGCTCGGTGTCATGCCAAACGTAAATTTTTCGAGCGGTGCATCGCGTGGTAAATTTATTCAAATTAGAGGAATAGGGGAGCGCTCGCAGTTTGCTGAGCCAGTAAACCCGTCTATTGGGATATTACTCGATGATATTGATATTTCGGGTATTGGCGGTTTAGCAACACTTTATGACTTAAGGCAAGTAGAGGTGTTGTCAGGGCCACAGTCCGTTTCCAGCGGTATTAATAGTATGGGTGGTATCGTTAAATTGGTTAGCAATACGCCAACCACAGATACCTATGCGAAGTTTGATGCTAGCTATGGTCAATACAATGAATCACAACTTGGCGCAACGGTCTCAGGCGCCCTTAGCGACAACATAAATGCGCGTTTTTCCGCACAAAAGGTGCAAAGTGACGGTTTTGTTCGCAATGACTTTTTAAACCGCGACAACACCAATGGAATCGACGAAACCACAGCAACATTAGTGACTAATATAAGTTTGAATGACAAAAGTGACTTAGCGGTCAATGTCTATAAATTTGATATAGACAATGGCTATGACGCTTTCTCGCTCGACAATACAGTGACGCTTTCGGACCAACCTGGCTTTGATAAGCTCGATGCTATTGCAGGAAGCGTAAAATACAGCTATCGATTAGATAAACATAAACTGCAATTGACAGCTTACTCATTGAGTGTCGATACAAAATACGGATTTGATGAAGATTGGACCTTTGTTGGCATTCACCCTGACGGATATTCATCTATTGATTTGTATGACCGTTCTATTAGCCGTGTGGGTGTCGATTTCAAATTTGCTAGTACAGTAAAGGCGGGTGAAAATAGTTACTTACTCGGGGCTAATATCACTCAGCACAGCGAAGATTTAGTTCGCCAAAATACCTATTTAACAGATGATTACCTACTTGACTATAAACCGACAAACCGTTCTGTTTTTGGTCAGTATGTGTTTGCTTTGAACGAAAAAACGAGATTGACAAGCGCTGCGCGAATTGAAAAATTCGAAGCGGATTTTGAGGATTACCAAGGACTCACGACTATTAACGATACATTGGTCGCTGCATCCTTAGCCTTAGACTATAAATTAGCAAATAATTTGTTGTTTGCTAGTGTTTCACGCGGCTACAAGGCGGGTGGTTTTAATATAGATGAGCGTCTTAGCGCAGATAACCGAATTTTTGACCCTGAATACAATGTAAATTATGAGCTTGGTATAAAAGGTGCGGCTTTTGATGATATCGCAAATCTCAACTTAACCTTTTTCTATATGGACCGAGACGATGCCCAAGTAGATGACTCAGTTCTATTCGCTATCGATGGTAGTGGGGCTTCTTCATTTGCTGATGCAAAAGGCAATGCTAATACTGGCATTAACAAAGGGATAGAGCTATCGGCTACTTGGGATCTACTCGAGAACTGGTACTTGCAAACAAACCTTGGTTATTTGGACGCCACTTTTGGCGGCTACACTAAACTAAATGGTGACTTTGTTGAAGTGCAACAACAAGCTCATGCGCCAAAATATACGGCTTACGCAAGTTCTACTTGGCAAATTTCGTCAAACCTTATATGGTTTTTTGACGTAGATATAAAGGACAAGTACAGATTGGGAGTGAATCACGACGTACGTTCCCCCTCCACGGTTGTATTGAATACTGAACTTAGCTGGCATTCACAAGGTGAGCACTTATATTCAGTAAAATTATGGGTCAAAAATATTACCGACGAACAAATCGTAACACGCGGTTTTGGGAGTTTCCCAAATGACCCTCGTGATGGCTACAGTACCTTTGGACCCTATTTTCAATTTGGTCAGGTACGACAGCTTGGTATAAGTTTTAGCTATGAATGGGAATAATCATGCAATTAGCCGTAGAAATATCACTATACCCTTTGCACCAAGACTATATTCCGTATATCAAAGATTTTATTGATAGTTTGAATACTAATCCAAATCTATTGGTTAGGACGAGTCACACATCGACCCTAGTTAGCGGTGAATACAGCTATTTAATGAATATTATGCAAATCGAGATGAAGGCGAGCTTTGAACAAGTAGGCCAAGCTGTGTTTGTGTGTAAATTTCTAAACGCTACTAATATGAACTTGGCTTAACGCTTGTCGATCTGGGAGCTTTTAGCAAACCAATGGCAACAGCAAAGTATTGGTGAAATATTTGCTGTTGCCTTTGCTATTGCTTATGTTTGGCTAGCTGCTGAAGAATCTATTTGGTGCTGGCCGGCAGGTTTCATAAGCACAGCCTTATATGCTTATGTTTATTGGGACGTTACCTTAATGTTTCAGATGCTGCTAAACGTATACTATATGGCGATGGCGGTTTACGGTTTTATTACGTGGGGCCGTTCAGGCAAGCAAAAAGTGTTTATCACTCGAATGCGCTGGTCAGAGCATATAATGACGATTTTAGTGGGGCTGAGCATAAGTACTTTGGTATATCTGTTCGCAAAACAATTTATTAATTACGACTTAGTTTTGTTGGATATTGGCATATCGGTGTTCTCCCTAATTACGACCTATTTAACAGTAATAAAAAAACTTGAAAACTGGTACTACTGGAGTTTCATAAATCTAAGTAGTGTTTTTCTCCTCTATGATAAAGCCTTATATTTAAGCATGCTGTTGATGTTTATTTATATTTGCCTTGCGGTAAGGGGTTTGTTTCATTGGTTTGATGTATATCGAAGCAGGAGGCAAACATGAACATTGCGGATTTAAAAAAATCAGCAGATGGAATGCTCATCCTCAATACCTTGAAACGCTATGAACTGCTTGAGATCGATGCCCCTAGTTTTGAGGTCAAACGAATTGCAAGTGGCGCTATAAATCGTAATTATAAAGTTTACGACGGACATAGTTCATTGTTATTTAAAGTGTTTAGTGAAAATCAATCTTTGCCAATCGACCGCCAACAAGTTTTTAAAATGCAAGAAGAATTAGCGATTCTAGGTTTAGCACCCACGCCCTTATTCTTAAGCGAAGATGCTAGCGCTTATTGCGAAGAATGGATTGAGGTGCCCACAAACGAAACATTGCTACAAGATCATCAAAGCCAGCTAAACAAAGCCGAATTGTTTGCTGAAATTCTTTACAACGTGCACAGCTCATTTATTTCAGCCCCCTTAATTGCTCTAGATGAACATTGGGCGATCTATTGGAAAAAATACACGTTAAGAATGCACGAATTAAGCAACAGTATCAGTCAGAAAAAGTACAATGGACAAGTTATTTAGACAAGTATCGAGATGACTTTGTACTTTGCCATAACGATTTACACATAGAGCATATTAGTTACCCACATGGCCCTGTTTTTGATTGGGAGTATGCGGGTTTGGGATGTCGATATTTTGATATCGCGAGCTGCTGTGCAATTAACCAATTAACCCACAATGAAATTATCGCGTTGTGTGAATGCTATGCACATTTAGCCAACAAAACAATGCAAGAAGTCTTCGATAAAGTACAAGAAACAAGCAGTTTAGTTAGTTTCACCTATGAACTCTGGTCTAGATCTATTGGTCTCGAGCAAGATATAAAATAAATCACTTTATTTATTTTCCGGGCTGGTTATAATGCGTGCCGAGCATAGGGGTGTAGTTCCAATTGGTAGAACAGCGGTCTCCAAAACCGATGGCTGGGGGTTCGAGTCCCTCCACCCCTGCCAATTTTTATTTGAAACTATCGCTTTAAGGGAAGTCAACATTATGCCTGAACCTTCTCTGACTAACTCGCCTCAGTTATCGCCCCAACAGCAAGCGCAGCTTCATGCACTTGGCATAAATCTATACGAAGCAGTCAAACAGATTGATTTAGCTGAGCAGTCTTGGTTAAACGACCTTTGTAATTTACTAAAAATTACAAACGATGCCTGTGTGTTTGACGAAAGTGTCCCAAGATTTGATGATGAAAATAAAATACTGCATCTGCCTGCAACAAGTTACGCCAATGAAGCTGCACTTAAAAAGTTAATCTGGCAGAATATTCGACCTTTTGTCAGCTAAGTGAATGACGACGCTTTCGTTTATGGCCGCGGCAGATATACCGAGTCTGCATCAAAGCGCCTACACAATTTTCTGTAGTCACCGTTCAACGCCTTGGAAGTTTGCAACCTTCCAAAAGGCTTTATGCATGCCCAATTCAATTATTGTGATGAGCAATGAAAAATGCCTTGCTTATGTTCTGGTATCAGAAGTACTGGGCGAATTTGAAATTGAAGATATTTGTGTAGACCAGGATCATCAAAGAGGGAAAATTGCCTTTAATTTGCTTGAATATGTCATCCAATCAGCAAGCAAAAAAGGCGGCGATCGCATTTTACTCGAAGTTGCACAAACTAATGAAAAAGCACAAGGTTTATACAAAAAGTGTGGTTTTGAACTTGTCTGTATCCGCAAAGATTATTACACCCTAGCTAATAACACCTTCGACGATGCTCTAGTGATGTGTAGACAACTGTAAGTTAGCGCATGTTCATGTTCACTGTAAAAACAAATAAGCCAAATTTAGCTAAGCAAAATAGTCTGGATTTCGATAGAATACCCCGCTAAATTGACGCATAGGTCAAACGTCTAAATTGTGAATTGCCACCAAGGGTGTAAAAAGGTTAATTTTGTATGAGTGAAAGTCTTTTAGATAGTGAAATAAACAAACGAAGAACGTTTGCCATTATAAGTCACCCCGATGCTGGTAAAACCACAATTACAGAAAAAGTCTTGTTGTTCGGAAACGCGTTGCAGGTAGCGGGTACTGTAAAAGGAAAAAAATCAGGTCAGCATGCTAAGTCTGATTGGATGGAAATGGAAAAAGAAAGAGGGATATCGGTAACCACCTCGGTGATGCAGTTTCCATACGGTGACCATTTAGTTAATTTGCTCGATACCCCTGGGCACGAAGACTTTTCTGAAGACACCTACCGCACGCTCACCGCTGTTGATTCATGTTTGATGGTGATAGATGCGGCAAAAGGTGTAGAAGCGCGCACAATTAAGCTGATGGAAGTCACTCGGCTTCGCGATACACCCATTATTACTTTCATGAACAAACTAGATCGCGACACCCGTGACCCTATTGATTTACTCGATGAAGTTGAAGACATACTCAAAATAAAATGCGCGCCAATAACCTGGCCCATCGGTATGGGTAAAGAATTTAAAGGCGTTTATCATTTATTACGCGATGAAACGATTCTTTATAAAACAGGCCAAGGTCACACCATTCAAGAAACACGAATTATTAAAGGCTTACATAATCCTTTACTAGATGAAGCCATAGGTATTTACGCCGAAGAACTCAGAGAAATGCTTGAGTTAGTGCAGGGCGCTTCTCACGATTTTGATCACGATGCCTTTTTGAAGGGCGAACTAAGCCCTGTGTTTTTTGGCACAGCATTGGGTAATTTTGGTGTGGATCATATGCTTGACGGCCTAGTTGAATGGGCTCCGCCGCCTCTAGGCAGACAAACCGACATAGATACCTTCGTTGCCGCAAAAGAGCCTAGCTTCAGCGGTTTTGTATTTAAAATTCAAGCCAACATGGATCCTAAACATCGGGACCGTATTGCTTTTTGTCGTATCGTATCGGGTAAGTACGAAAAAGGCATGAAAATGCATCACAGCCGCATCGGCAAAGATGTAAGAGTGTCAGATGCGCTTACCTTTTTGGCCGGCGATCGCGCTTTACTCGAAGAGGCATATGCGGGTGATATTATTGGTTTGCATAACCATGGCTCCATGCGTATTGGTGATACCTTTACCAGCGGCGCTAAATACACATTTACCGGGATTCCTAATTTTGCACCTGAGTTATTTAAACGCATTCGTTTGCGTGATCCTCTAAAACAAAAGCAATTGCTAAAAGGGCTCATTCAGCTTTCTGAAGAAGGCGCAGTGCAAGTATTTCGCCCTTTGATCAATAATGATTTAATTGTTGGTGCGGTTGGTGTATTGCAGTTTGATGTTGTTGTAGCGCGGCTTAAAGCTGAGTATAACGTTGATGCATTATACGAGCATGTGAATGTTAGTACCGCACGATGGGTCTATGGTGACCCTAAAAAATTGGATGAGTTTAGACGAAAAACTGAGGTGAATTTAGCCGTTGATGGTGGCGATAACTTAACTTATATCGCACCTACCATGGTTAATTTATCGCTGGCACAAGAACGCTATCCAGATATTAAATTCACAGCAACACGCGAACAGTAGCGTTAACGCGCAGGCAAATTGTTAAGACACACTTAGTATTTTTTATAAGGCATTTTTCTAGACATGAACATACAACAATTATTAGTCAATCGTTTTACGCAAGCCTTAAGTCAAATGGGCCATAATGATGCCCCGGTTCCTGTGGCGAAAAGCGCAAAACAAGGCTTTGGCGAATACCAGTTTAATGGCGCTATGGCCTTGGCTAAAAAACTAAAATTAAATCCTAGAGAAATTGCTCAGCAAATTATAGAAGTTGTTGACCTTGGTGACATTGCAGACAAGATTGAAGTTGCTGGCCCCGGTTTTATCAATATTCATTTGAGTCGCCAATGGCTATCAGAGCAACTCAAAGGGCTTGCCAACGATGAGCGACTAGGCATAGAAGCGCAAAGCCAACAAAAGGTTGTAGTGGACTACTCAGCGCCCAATCTAGCCAAAGAAATGCACGTTGGGCATTTACGCTCGACGATTATTGGTGATGCTGTTGTAAAATGTTTGGAGTTTTTAGGGCATAAAGTCATTCGTCAAAATCATATGGGCGATTGGGGCACACAGTTTGGAATGTTATTAGCGCATCTTCAAGATAAGTTGGCGCAAAACCAAGTGGCTGAAACAGCACTGAGTGATTTGGAAGATTTTTACCGTGAAGCAAAGGTACGTTTTGACAACGAAGAAGGCTTTGCCGATGTAGCGAGAGCTTATGTAGTGAAGCTGCAAGGCGGCGATAAAGCATGTTTAGACTTATGGCAAAACTTTATTGACGTTTCTATTAGTCATTCAGAATATATTTATAAAATCTTAGGTGTGTCGCTAACACGAGACGATGTTATGGGTGAGAGCGCCTACAATAAAGACCTAGCTAACGTTGTAAGTATATTGAAGGACAAAGGGATAGCGCAAGAAGACGCTGGCGCTCAAGTCGTATTCTTACATGAGTTAGCCGATAAAAATGGTAAACCTGCGGTGTATATCGTGCAAAAATCAGGTGGTGGTTATCTGTATTCGACCACCGATTTGGCGGCAATTCGTTATCGCAGCACACAGTTGCACGCTGACCGTACCCTTATTTTTACCGATGCCAGACAAGCCCTACACTTTAAACAAACTGAAATTGTTGCTCGCAAAGCTGATTTTATTGGTGAAGAGGAGTCTTATCAACATTGCCCATTTGGCATGATGTTAGGCAAAGACAATAAGCCTTTCAAAACGCGTAGCGGCGGGACGGTTAAGTTAATTGATTTATTGAATGAATCAATTGAAAGGGCTGAAAAACTTGCTCAAGACCGCTCAGACAAACTAGTTGCCGAAGGTAAGCCAGCCATATCGAGCGAAAGACTGGCAGAAATGAAGACTAAACTTGGTATTGGTGCAGTTAAATACGCTGATTTAAGTAAAAATAGAACCACGGACTACGTCTTTGATTGGGACGCGATGCTCAGTTTTGAAGGCAATACAGCACCTTATTTGCAATATGCCTACACCCGTATTCAAAGTATTTTTGAAAAAGCGAATTTTGATCCGCGCACAGGCATGGTCCAAGGCGAAAATGAGAATACCGCTAACATCGTCATTGAGCACGATGTAGAGAAGGCGCTATGTTTGCATTTGTTGCAGTGTCAAAACGCGCTAGAGCTAGTGGCAAAAGAAGCAACGCCACATGTGCTTTGCACCTATTTGTATGAACTTGCCTCATTGTTTATGCGTTTTTACGAAGCATGCCCAATTTTAAAAGAAGATGTAAGCGCTCAAAGTAAGCACACACGACTTAGCTTATGTGCGGTGACTGCCAATACATTAAAGCTCTGCCTTGACTTACTTGGTATTGAAACCATGCAAAAAATGTAGTTGATACATACTGTAGATGAACAAAATAGCGTTTTAAGCGTAACAAGATAGCAGTATCAACATTTTATTTGTTACGTTCATTTATTTAAGGAAGCTTATGTGTAAATTATTGGCCTTTAGTGGCAGCCTTCGTCAAGATTCGTTTAATCAAAGCATCGTTGTTGCTGCCGCTGATGGAGCAAAAGCAGCGGGTGCTGAGGTAACAGTTGTCCATCTAAATGACTTCAAAGCCCCCTTATTCAGTGAAGACGATGAAGCTGAATCAGGTATTCCTGAAGGAGCCAAAAAGCTAAAAACATTAATGATGCAGCATGATGGCTTTTTGATAGCAACACCAGAGTACAACAGTAGCTTTAGCGCCGCGCTTAAAAATGCGATTGATTGGGCATCACGGATGGAAGAGGGTGAAAAACCACTCGCCGCCTTTAAGGGCAAAACAGCGACGTTAATGGCAGCTTCACCGGGCGCCATAGGCGGATTGCGTGGTTTAGTGCCATTAAGAATGCTTTTGGGGAACATTGGGATGCATGTACACCCAACACAACAAGCTATTTCTAAGGTAAGTGAACTAATTGACGACCAAGGAAAAGTCGTTGACGAAGCCACACTTAAAAAGCTACATAGCTTGGGCCAGCAAGCTGTTGCTTTTACCACCGCTCTCAAAAACGCCTAACGGACCTCAGCCGTATATAGAAAGCCTACACAAACAAGCGTTTGTGTAGGCAAATATAGATATACACCTGTTAAAATGGTGGGATTTTGGGTACACTTCCGCCATTAATTTATTAATCGAAAGAGTTGCATGTTTGAAGTAAATCCAATAAATAATGCCCTAGCCGATATTCGTACCCGCGCAGAGTCGCTTAGGGGGTATCTTTGACTACGATACTAAAGTGGAACGACTAGAAGAAGTCTCTCGAGAACTCGAAAATCCCGATATTTGGAACAACCCTGAACAGGCTCAATCCTTAGGGAAAGAGAAGGTTGCTTTGGAGCTTGTTGTCAATACAATTCAAAACCTTGAGCAAGGTACCCAGGATGTTGAAGGTTTACTTGAATTAGCGGTAGAAGCAGAAGACCAAGAAACCTTTGACGAAGCGCAGCAAGAGTTACAAAGCTTGATTAGCGAGCTTGAAAAGCTTGAATTTAGGCGTATGTTTTCAGGTCCTAATGACCCTAATGATGGCTATATCGATATTCAGTCAGGGAGCGGTGGAACCGAGGCGCAAGATTGGGCCAATATGTTGCTACGCATGTATCTGCGCTGGGGCGAAGAACAAGGCTTTAAAACCGAACTTATAGAAGTCTCGGATGGCGATGTAGCTGGTATCAAAAGCGCAACAATCAAATTTACGGGCGAATACGCATACGGCTGGCTGCGCACTGAAACGGGTGTGCATCGACTAGTTAGAAAGTCACCCTTTGATTCAGGTAGCAGACGCCATACTTCTTTTGCATCTGCTTTTGCCTATCCCGAGATTAACGATGACATCGATATTGATATGAACCCTGCGGACTTACGCATTGATACCTATCGTGCCTCGGGCGCTGGTGGTCAACATGTAAACCGAACAGATTCAGCGGTGAGAATAACGCATTTACCGACTAATACGGTGGTGCAATGTCAAAATGATCGCTCGCAACACAAAAATAAAGACCAAGCAATGAAACAGCTCAAAGCAAAATTATATGAGCTGGAAATGAAAAAACAAAACGAAGAAAAGCAAGCCATGGAAGACACAAAGTCTGATATAGGCTGGGGCAGTCAGATTCGTTCATACGTGCTTGATGACTCCCGTATAAAAGATTTGCGAACCGGCGTAGAAACGCGAAATACCCAAGCAGTACTAGACGGCGATTTAAATAAGTTTATTATCGCTAGCTTACAATCTGGTATTTAATTTTTTGGTAAGAATAAGCAGTGTTATACCTTTTAAGACAATATAAACAGTAACGGAACATAGATGACTATTGAGCAGCAAGACGAAAACAAATTGATTGCAGAACGCAGAGCTAAACTAGACAAAATTCGCGAAAACTGCGCGTCAAATGGCTATCCAAATCAGTTTAAGCGCGAGCACTATGCGCAAGACTTACAAAATGAATTTGGTGAATTGGACAAAGAGACTTTAGCCGAACAAGCCAATATTGTAACTGTTGCCGGTCGCATAATGGCTAAGCGCGGGCCGTTTTTGTTGCTACAAGATATGAGCGGACGAGTTCAGTCCTATGCTGACAAGCAAGCTCAGAATATTATAAAAGAAAAGTACGGCACCTTGGATGTTGGCGATATTATTGGGGTAAGTGGTGCTCTGCATAAATCAGGCAAGGGTGATTTATATGTCAATATGGAACACTTTCAACTGCTCACTAAGTCTTTGCGCCCTTTACCTGAGAAGTTTCATGGCCTAGCCGATCAAGAAACAAAGTATCGTCAGCGTTATGTTGATCTCATCGTTAGCCCCGACACGCGCAATACATTTAGAATACGCAGCGAGATTGTAAATGGTATACGTCGTTTCTTGACTGACAGGAATTTCATGGAAGTCGAAACGCCGATGCTACAAGTCATTCCTGGCGGTGCAACGGCAAAACCTTTTGTTACCCACCATAATGCATTAGATATTGATATGTATTTACGTATTGCGCCAGAACTTTATCTTAAGCGTTTGGTAGTTGGCGGTTTTGAGCGCGTTTTTGAAATTAACCGCAATTTCAGAAATGAAGGCTTATCGACCCGACATAATCCAGAGTTCACCATGTTAGAGTTTTATCAAGCCTATGCAGATTACAAAGACTTGATGAATTTGACAGAAGAGATGTTACGCGAACTTGCGCAAAATGTATTGGGAAGCACCAAGCTTAAAAATCATATTCGCGATGCCCAAGGTGAAGTGCTTGAAGTGAAGGAATATGATTTCGCTCAAGCATTTGAACGCTTAAGTATGGCTGACGCAATATTAAAGTATTGGCCAGAAGCGAACGCACAAGCCATTAAGGATCCTGAAAATCACTTGGCTGAAATGAAATTAATGGCAAAACAACTGCATATTAAAGAGCCAGAAGTGGACGGTATTTGGGGAGCGGGTAAGTACTTGTGCGAAATATTTGAAGCCACTGCAGAAGAGAAACTCGATCAACCTACTTTTATTACTGAATATCCATGGGAAGTGTCGCCACTGGCGCGTAGAAATGACGACAATCCTTTCGTTACCGACCGCTTTGAGTTTTTTGTTGGTGGGCGTGAATTAGCCAATGGTTTTTCTGAGCTAAACGACTCAGCTGACCAAGCAGCACGCTTCCAAAAACAGGTGCAAGAGAAAGACGCAGGTGACGACGAGGCAATGCATTTTGATGATGATTATATCACTGCCCTAGAATATGGTATGGCGCCCACCGCGGGCGAAGGGATTGGTATTGACCGCTTAGTAATGCTATTTGCAGACTGCGCGACTATCAAAGATGTTATCTTGTTCCCGCATATGCGCCCGCTGGCTGAATGATAGTTCGGTAAGCTCAAATGCCAAAAAAGCTCGTAATATACGAGCTTTTTTATTGTCACACGAAAAGTGTTAGCGAAGTTTCCCGCTACATAATCTTTAAAGCAGTGTGCGGTCTATGTTAGCTATTTGTTCATAGAGTTTATCAATCATAGGTATGTTCACTTGATTAGCTTTAGCTAATGAACGCAAATAGCCTAAAAGGGTCTCGTTTTCGGTCACTCTTTTGTGTTTTACATCTTGGTACATAGACGACCAATTTTCTGACGTTGCATCAATCACTAAATCTATTGCTAAAGACAATGCTTTCGGTTTTAGCGAAATATTTGCAGCGTCATATACCGCGAATACTTCCTGTTTCAATTCGCTTACTTTGTTGGGGTAATCAACTAGTTCACCGTTTTTGACTTGCAATATAGCGGTTAACGGATTGATGACTGCGTTAATTGCTAGCTTTGTATATAGCGCATTGGCAATATCCACGTGGTAAAATGCATTAGGATGATAACTTAAAAATACATCAATCCAGCGCTTTTCTGCATCGCTAATTACTTTGCTCTCTAGTTTGCTAAGGGTTTTTTGATCTGTCGTGTTTGCTTTAATATAAGGTCCAAGGTCTACGCGTCCTAGTGCCGTTATTTGGTATTGTGTACTAGAACTCGCAAATACAGCGTCAGTAGTAATGCCTGTATAAATCAGATTATCCGGAAACGCCTGTGCTAATAGCTCTCCTCCTCCCATTCCATTTTGAATAAGAATAAGCCGGGTTTTATCGCTTAACCAAGGTTTTATTTGCGTAATTAATGGCGCAAGCTGGTAGCCCTTTACGGCAATTAGCAAACAATCAAAATAGTCGTTAGCCTCTTCAAAAGGGGCTTCTATATTTTGTATTGGTAGGTTGAGCAAGTTCTCTTTGCCATTGCTGTCGACAATAGTTTTCGCTTTTTTTTCATGGGATCTAACTAATAATGTGGGGCGCAACGCACGAAAATAGTAGGCGAAGAGACTGCCTATTGCACCCTGACCAACGATGGCTAGCTTCATGATGTATTACCTTATTTTTTGCTCGTTGTAACAGACACCTTACTAGGCGTTTTATATTTGGGCCAAGCAAAATCTTTCACTGACTTAAGGTTATTTAGTATTTTTTCTGTGAAATAGTCACCACTTTGAGGCAAGCACGCTAGCGAAAATTCGTTATTGGCATAGTTAAAATGAAGTTGATAACTATGCAGGTATAACCTATCGGCGATACTGCCTTTATAGCGTTTATCCCCTAAAATAGTGCTACCTATGGATTTTAAAGCAACACGAAGTTGATGTGTCTTTCCTGTTATCGGTTTAAGGTAAAACAATCTACCGATTTCATCAATGGCTTCACTAAAGAAAAATGTAACCGCAGTCGCTTGTGCGTTTTCACTTTGGCCTAATTTGTAGCTACCTCCGCGCGTTTTTTTCATATCTCCTGCTAACTTGCCTTGTTTCTTTTTAGGCTTTGCATCGCTAATCGCAAGGTAATACTTTTCAATTTCTCTGTTGGCAAATTGTGCACTGAGTATACTGGCTGCTTGCTTGTTTTTAGCAAGTAGTAAACAACCACTGGTAGCTGAATCTAAGCGATGAACCAAAAACAATTGGGAAAGAGATAATTGCTTCATTAACAATTGGCAAATACCTATTTCAGGATCATGCATTGGCACATCGCATGGTTTATTTACGACCACAAAATCGTTGTGTTCATAAACAATTGGTATAACTTGATGCATGATACTTTGACTCAGTGAGAATTTGAAAAGGCTAGCATTTGATAATCAATAGCGCGTTCAAGAGACTCCATTAATCATTTCAATAGCTTTCGCATATTGCAGCTCTTCAACCAAAGTTTGCAGGGTCTTCTTTTCATCTTCATTAAAAGGGAGTGCATCAATATAAGCGTACAAAGTATCATCATCAATAAATTCATTGCGCTCTAAGCGCTTTATGAAAGCGGCTTTTTCAGACGCTGATCCTTCGCTACTGCTTTGTGCAGTGGCTGTAGTATATACAGTTGGTGCAGATTGGGTTAAATCTAAACTTTTCACACAGGCAATGGTTTCGGCCATGGTATGGGCAAAGGCATCCAGTTGACTATCATCAATATTATCGTCACGGATTTGTTGGTCTAATACCTTACTGCATTCAAATAATGCTATTAAACCGAGATTGCCAGATAAGCCTTTGGTTGTGTGGACTTTCATCTTGGCTTCGTGCTTATCGCCTTTAGCTAGAGCGTCAATAACATGTTGTGGTGTAGTACTAAATTCATCACAAAACTTTCCCAACATTCTTGATAGTAGTTCTGAATTTCCGCCAAGTTGTGAAGTTGCGAATTCGATATCAACCAGATTTTGCTTATTGCTCATTGATTTACTTTCCTTTTACTCTGTATATCCGCTACATGCGGCACAAGTTTCTAACCAATAAGGTTTGCAGTCAACCTTCATGGATGCTTGTTTTGTACTCGTGTATCATATTAACGGCAGTAGCAGTTAAATATCTATAATTCTTATTATATTTAAGAAGCATAAAGATATAATTAGCCTTTTACAAATGGCATGTTTTTATCCATCATAGGGCTTTGATTCTTAAGAAGCGCCTATATTATCATTAAGGTGAAAGATAGCTAATTACAAAGATGAGATTATCGCAGTATGTAGCTTGGGTACTTGAAATTAGGAAACAAAAATACGCGTTATGAACAAAGGTTTTACGCAGGCCATGCATGGTCGTACTTTGCATGCAGGATTATTTACATAAAATACAGAGAATAAGAATTTGACGATAAATCAAATGAATTTTGACCAGGCATTGGCGGCGGTATCAACGCCTACGTTTATGCAGACTTTACGCGATATCAAGCACGGTGTTGAACGAGAAACGTTAAGAGTCAATGAGAATGGTACCATCGCCACTAATCCTCATCCAGAGGTTCTAGGAGCGGCATTGACCCATGAATACATCACTACAGATTTTTCTGAAGCCTTGCTTGAATTTATTACGCCACCTGAAAGTAAGGTAGAAACAAGTCTTGCGCAGCTAGTCGATATCCATAAATTTACTTATGAATCTATCGGTGAGCAGTATTTATGGCCAATGAGTATGCCTTGTTTTATTAGTAGTGAAACAAACATTCCCATTGCGCAGTATGGCAGTTCAAATATAGCACGCATGAAGGAAGTATATAGGGAAGGGTTGCATAATCGCTATGGTAGTATGATGCAGGTGATTTCTGGTGTGCATTTTAATTTCTCGCTGCCTGATGAGTTTTGGCAACTTTGGTGTGAACTTCATGGTGAAACGTGGGACAAAAATACACAATCTGCCCATTATTTTGCTTTGATTCGTAATTTTAAACGCCTCGCTTGGGTAATTCCGTATTTATACGGCGCATCACCCGCTTTGTGTAGTTCGTTCATTTCGCATAAGCAAAGTGTTGGCCATAAGTTCGATAAAGTAGGCAAAGGTACGCTTTATATGCCATACGCTACATCGCTTCGCATGAGTGATTTAGGCTATACAAGCAGTGCGCAGTCAAATTTAAAAATTTGCTACAACGACCTGAGCACTTATGTAAGCAGTTTACGCAGCGCCATCGGCCAAAAAGCACCAGCATACGCACATTTAAGTAGTGACGATAAAAAAGGCTGGCAACAGCTAAACGACAACGTGCTGCAGATAGAAAATGAATTGTATTCGCCAATACGGCCTAAACAGGTTGCGAAATCATTAGAGATGCCAACCAATGCTTTGGAAGACCGCGGTGTAAGTTACTTAGAAGTGCGCTCATTGGATGTAAATCCGTATTCTCCAGTTGGCATTGATAAATCACAATTCCACTTTTTGGATGTGTTCTTGGTTTATTGTTTGCTAATGCCATCAGCAAAATTTGATGAAGAAAAGATAAACATTAGCCAACAGAATATCACTGATGTTGTTGAAAAAGGGCGTGAACCGGGCTTAATGCTTAATGATAATGGCAAAGCGGTATCACTAAAAGACTGGGGGCTTTCGCTCACACAAGATTTAGTGAAAGTGGCGACGCTACTGGATCAAGCCAAACAAAGTGATGTTCATGTAAAAGCGGTAAAGCAGCAAGAACTAAAATTCTTAGATCCTAGTGCAACACCTTCCGGAAAATGGCTTCAAACTTTGTTAGATAACGAAATAGACAATAGTGTATTGGGTTTAGAGCTAGCTAAAGAATACAAAGATAATGCTCAGAAGATGTCGTATATGAAGATAAGTAAAGAAGATTTTGTCGCCCAAGCACTGAGTTCTATTGAAGCAAGAAAAGAGATTGAAGCACAAGACGAGAAAGACTTTTCCCAGTTCGTAAATGATTATTTTACTAAGCGAGTAGCGGGTGATCCCAACCTCAAGTGCTAAAATACCTAAGGTGCAGACAAAAAAAAGCCTGACGCAAACACGTCAGGCAATACACACTTAGGGAAAACATTTTAACACACACGATAGTAAGAGCCTTAAGGATTAAAATAGTTCCACATGTTGTTAAAAAAAATGCATTTTTTTTTACTTGTCTTATTGAGCACACTATTTATTGGAGCTTGCAGCACAACGCCGCCCTCTGAACGTGAGAATTTGTGTCGAATTTTTGAAGAAAAAGATGATTGGTATGATGCCGCTGCCGATATGCGCGAAAAATGGGGCGTACCTATACATGTGCCAATGGCAATGATGTACCAAGAAAGCTCATTTCGCCACGACGCCAAACCGCCTCGAGATTATGTGCTGTTTGGACTTATTCCTTGGGGGCGAGTCAGTAGTGCATATGGTTACGCTCAAGCAAAAACGCCTACATGGTCTGACTATCAACGCGAGACAGGCAAAAGCTTTGCTGATCGTGACGACTTTGAGGATGCGTTAGACTTTATGGGCTGGTTTATTAGTAAAACCCATAAAATTAATGGTGTTTCAAAATGGGATGCGAAATTGCAATACCTCAACTATCACGAAGGATGGGGCGGATATAAACGCAAAAGTTATAACAATAAAACGTGGTTGCAATCTGTGGCTAACAAAGTGCATGAGCGTTCCTTGCGTTATGCCAGTCAACTTAGAAGCTGCGAGGAGGACTTGGATAAAGGTTGGTTTATGCGTTTGTTTAGTTAAGATCTAGGCAAAATATTGATCTAGATTAAGCTTTACTCCTCTTTGGCCTATTATCACCCTAAAACATTGATCGAGATCAGCGTTTGAAATGCAAACTGAACTACAATTTATTCATCAAAACAAACTTGTTTAATATAGTAAAAAAAGGTGAATATTATGTGGGACTTACTACTTTCTGATCCAGTTGCTTGGGGTTCTTTATTTGGTATTTTCGTGGTTGTTGCAATATGTGCATACTATGTATATTTGTTTCTGCATAACGTGAACGAAGACCTTTAATCTTTTGCGAGATACTTAGCAGTTTTATTTAGCGAGTTGTTAATACAGATAAACAAGCTTAGTCTGGCTTAAAAGCTTGAAAATCAATACCAATAAGCACTAAAAGTCCTGCTTTGCCGCCAAAGGCGCGCGGGGCTTGCACAAACGCTGCTACATCGGGATGTTGCACTAACCAATTAGGTATTTTACGTTTTAGTGTGCCTGTGCCATGTCCATGCAAAATACTGACACAGGCAAAATGACGTTTTTTTGCTTCAAAAATAACGGCAAGCATTTCCGCTTTTGCTTGCTTGCTTGTTAGGCCGTGCAAATCGACTTCAATGTCGGGCGGGTAATGGCCCATTGACAGCTTCTTTAGTATGTCTTTTGGACGATAAGCTAGTGTTTCTAGGCCTGTATTATCTACTTTAGATGAATCTTCAGCTCTAAAATATTTTATTGCTTTGCCTTGCGGCCAATGCGCTTCGAAGGTATCAGATAGTGCGATTGTTGCCGCATTCTGTATATAAGCCTTTGTTGAAAGATGTCCGCTGGCGCTCAAGTTGTCGCTCAGGCCCCCTAAACCTTGTGCGCTTGCTCGTTTTTTCGCGAGCTTTTGCGCTTTTTCTTTTTGCCGCTTTATTGCACCTTCGTCTTTACTCAAAATGTATCTATCATGATTTACCGGCGTTGCATCTTTAAACAGCGCTGAGAAATCCAAAGACTCGTCGTTTTTTTTGCTCATGATGGTATTTTTAACAGCATGTTGAGTGATTTTTCGATATTATACCCATCAAATCAGTCCATAAATAGCCTAATTAAGTAGTTAATCATTCATGCATGCAGATGAACAAGTGAAACAAGCACAGCAAAATAGCGCCCTTGATGATATTTCTCGCTTCGACAAACAAGAGAGTATCTTAAAATCACTTAACACTATTATTGACTATATTCGTTTCGCAATTTCTGAATTTAATCAGCATGATATTTACTATGGCCATGGCACCGAGAACGCGTGGCAAGAGGCGCATCGTCTTTTATTCACCGCCTTATCATTGCCACTTGACCTAAGTGGACAAGAACAGCAAGTATTTTATGGTTGCCAAGTGACCGACGCTGAAAAGCCACTTATTTTTAGTTGGATAAAAGCGCGATGTGAAGAAGCCACTCCCTTACCGTATTTGTGCAATCAAGCGTGGTTTGCTGGAATGCCATTTTATGTAGATGAACGCGTTCTTATCCCGCGCTCTCCATTTGCAGAGTTGATTGAAAATCGGTTTGCCGGCTATTTAGCTGAATCGAGCGAACCGGCGACTATATTAGATATGTGCACAGGTAGCGCTTGTATTGCTATTGCTTTAGCTCACAAATTTGAACATGCTCAAGTTGATGCCGTTGACATTGACGCCGATGCGCTCGATGTCGCATCTATCAATATTCAGCAATATCAACTAGAAGATCGCGTATTTCCAATGCAGTCAGATTTGTTTTCAAGTTTAGCTCAGCAAACTTACGATCTTATTGTCGTAAATCCTCCTTACGTCGACGAGGAGGACATGCAAGATTTGCCACGAGAATATATGCACGAACCAGAGTCGGCACTAGCATCGGGTTGCGACGGATTAGATTTAACACTCGCGTTACTTAAACAAGCTGCTAATTATATGTCTGATGACGCATGGCTATTTGTAGAAGTTGGCAATTCTGAAGTCAATTTTACCCAGCGCTTTGGTGAATTTAGTGTTAATTGGTGCGAACTTTCCTTGGGCGGAAGTGGCATTTTTGCTATTCAAAAAAGCGCTTTACTCTCACAAATGTCTTTATTAGATAAAACGCAATAAAGCACTAAGCATATTAAATAGAAAACCCAACTTATTAGAAAGGAAAAAGCTCGATGTCAGGAAATACCTTCGGTAAATTGTTTAGCGTGACGACCTTTGGTGAAAGTCACGGTTTAGCCATTGGTGGCGTTGTAGATGGTTGTCCTCCGGGCTTAGAACTTAATGAAGAAGATCTGCAAGGCGATCTAGATAGAAGAAAACCTGGAACATCCAAATTTACCACAGCGCGTCGCGAAGCTGACGAGGTGAAAATACTTTCTGGTGTGTTTGAAGGAAAAACGACCGGCTCAAGTATTGGTTTATTGATAAATAATACAGACCAACGTAGCCAAGATTACTCAAAAATTAAAGATAGTTTTCGACCCGGTCACGCTGACTACACCTACCAGCAGAAGTTTGGTATGCGTGATTATCGAGGAGGCGGACGTTCTTCTGCGCGTGAGACCGCGGTTAGAGTTGCTGCAGGCGGAATCGCTAAAAAGTACCTCAAACAAGTATATGGCGTTGAAATACGCGGTTATATTTCACAAATTGGTCCAGTGGCGATAGAAAAAGTAGACCATGCAATCACAAATACCAACCCCTTCTTTTGCCCAGACGTAGATAAGCTTGATGCTCTTGAGCAATATATGCGTGATTTGAAAAAAGAAGGCAATTCAGTTGGGGCTCGCGTTTCAGTATCAGCGACAAACGTACCAGTAGGCTTAGGCGAACCTGTTTTTGACCGCCTAGATGCTGACATCGCGCATGCGATGATGGGTATCAACGCGGTGAAAGGAGTTGAAGTTGGGGATGGCTTTGATGTTGTTACGCAAAAAGGTACCGATCATCGTGATGAAATTTCACCTGAAGGATTTTATACCAATCACGCTGGCGGCGTTTTGGGCGGTATAAGTACTGGGCAAGAGATACTAGTTCATATGGCATTAAAACCGACTTCTAGCATTAGTATTTCGGGAAGAACGGTAGATATCAAAGGTGATAGCGCAGAGATTATCACCAAAGGTCGTCATGATCCCTGCGTTGGTATCCGCGCAGTTCCCATTGCAGAGGCCATGTTAGCCATCGTATTGATGGATCATCTATTAAGGCATCGCGGTCAAAATGCTGGAGTCGAATCGATTACGCCTGTTATTCCAGCATCTCGCCCGTAATATGGCGTGAATACTTTTACACAGCTACTATTCGGACCTAAGCGCAGCGTTGCAATAGACAGCCGCAGTAATCGCGTTTTTCTTGCTGTCACTTATTTTTTCTATTTTGGCCAACTGGGTATTTTTCTTCCTTACGTTGGCCTTTTCTTAGACGACCGAGGTTTTAGTTCTGCGCAAATAGGCAGTATGCTTGCGATGACGGCTATTTTTCGTATCCTAGGACCTAACCTTTGGGCAAACCAGGCCGATAAAAACGGCACAGTTGGTGAAATCCTACGCTTTGGTTGTCTACTTTCTTTTGCTGTATTTAGTGCCATATTTGTGGTTGAAGGATATTGGTTACTCACGCTTACATTTTGCTTGATGATGATGTTTTGGACTGCTGTATTGCCACAGTTAGAAGTGGTTACCCTTAGCGCGACAACGAATAGTCGCGGTGGATACGGGAAACTAAGGCTATGGGGAAGCATCGGTTTTATTGTGTGTAGCCTATTGGCCGGCAGCTTAATTGATGTATACGGGCCAAGTGTTGTCGCTATTGTGAGTTGGTTGAGTCTATTGCTTATTTATGTCAGTAGTCTACTCATTGTTAACCCGCAAAAAAATAAGCAATCATCCACACACACTGGGGGCGACTGGAAACAAGCATACAGTCTTATCTTTGTTGTATTTATGCTTGCCAATACTTCGCTACAAGTCAGTTTTGGTAGCTATTACAATTTTTTCGCGTTGTACATGAAGGATTTGCAGTATAGTGGTTTAAGTACTGGCGCATTTATCGCAACGGGTGTACTTGCTGAAATCGTAATCTTTATTTATGCGGTCAAGTTGATTAAACATTTTGATGTGATGAAGTTACTGGCCTTAAGTATTTTACTTACCAGCGTGCGATGGATTGGATTAGCGTATTTTGCGCATATTGGTGTTGTTATTATTCTATGCCAAATACTGCATGCCTTTAGTTTTGGTCTGAGTCATGTAGCTTCGGTTTATTTTTTAACGCATCATTTTTCAGCTCAATTTCAAAGTAGAGCACAGGCTATTTATGTGTCGATATGCTTTGGCGTAGGCAGTGCGGTAGGTAGTTATATAGCCGGTTATTTATGGAATGATGGCATTGGTGCTAAGACAAGTTTTGTTTTTTCTGCTTTTATGGCCTTATTAGCTGGCCTCATGCTGCTTGTGTTAATATGCTATCAGAGCTATTCAAAAACGAGGACAATTCAATAATGAGAGAATCAGCAAAGCAATTAGGGCTTAATAGTAAGCGGAAGTATTTTCTAGGACAGCTTGCTTGTTTGACAATCATTTTTGCTCTGTTTGCACCCATACGTGCCAATGCGCAAGATGCCAGCGATATATGGGTAGCTAAGCTTAACTTGTGGGAAAAAGATCCTATCACTGAGTTAGTAAGAATAAGCGACAATAATCAATATACCAACCAGCCTTATTTTTTTGACAATAACCGTCTTTTTTATACGCAAGCGGTGCCAAAAGATAATGTAATGATAAATGTAGACGTCATCGCTGCTGTTAGCGAAGAAACTCAAGAGCATGCAAAAGAAGTCGACGAAACACCTGTGCAAATGGATACATGGGTTTTTGATTTTTCCTTAGGGAAAGCAAAAAATATTAGTCAGTCAGACACAAGTGAATATTCTCCTACGCCTTATCCTGAAACGCCCGATATGTCGGTTATTAGGGTCAATGACTTAGGCAAACAAGAGCTATGGCGCATAAATATGCAAGGTAAAGCAATTGCGCACTTAGCGCCTTTAGTAGAGCCGGTTGGCTACCATGCTTGGCTAGACAACAAAGAAGTGCTTTTATTTGTATTGGGTGAGCCCAATACGCTTCAGCGAGTCAATGCACTAGCATCAGATGCTGCAGTTGAAGTTATCGATAAAAACATAGGTGCTAGCTTATATCGATTTGAAAAAACCGATTGGTTTTTGTATACAAGTAATACCGACGGCAACTATTTAAATGCATACAACACAAAGACCAAAAAGATAATTCAAGTTGTACGTATGCCAAAAAATAGCGAATATTTTTCAGTTAGTCCTTTAGGTCACGTCATTACCTCAGATGGTGAAACACTTTGGCAAGGAAAATTTATGATGAAAGGAGATAAAATAAGACCACTTGACCGCTGGCAAGCAATTAAAATCAAGCAACCTGAGTGCGCAAAGGGTATTAGCCGCACTGCAATCTCTCCTGATACAAGTATGATTGCCTTGGTGTGTGCTAGGGCAGAATAAAGCCAAGCAAGTACAAATTTTACCCAATAAAAAAGGCGCTATGAAGCGCCTTTTGCTTATTTAATTGCGAAGTTTAATTAGCTTGCGAAATTATCAGAAGCGAACTGCCAGTTGGCTAGAGCCCAAAAGCCTTCAAGATAATTTGGACGTACATTGCGGTAATCAATGTAGTAAGCGTGTTCCCATAAATCTACGGTAAGTAGCGGTGTAACGCCATCAGTAGTAATAGGTGTGCCAGCGTTGCTGGTATTAACGATGTCTAGGCTACCGTCAGCTGCTTTAATTAACCAAGTCCAGCTTGAACCAAAGTTGTTTACTGCTTTATCGTTAAATGCCGCTTTAAAATCAGCAAACGAGCCCCATTTGGCATTGATTGCGTCTGCTAGTGCGCCACTTGGCTCACCGCCACCATTTGGGCTTAAGCTGTTCCAATAAAAAGTGTGGTTCCAGATTTGAGCTGCATTATTAAATACGCCACCGTCACTGCTTTTTACGATTTCTTCTAAAGATTTGCTTGCTAAATCGGTACCTTCAATAAGGCCGTTTAACTTAGTTACGTAAGTTGCATGGTGTTTTCCGTGGTGGAAATCTAAGGTTTCAGCAGAAATATGTGGTTCTAATGCTGTTTTTTCATAAGGTAACGCGGGTAGTTCAAAAGCCATGGTTTTTCTCCGTTTCATGTATTTGTCTTGGTAGATATGAGGATGAACTTTTTATTTTAAAGCCCAATCATAACTTCTTCTACAAGTTAATTCTCAATTAAAGGCTAAGCAGATCAGTTTTGTTTTTTATTTTGTATAGCATTTGATTATATACAGAATTGTGGGTGCTAAACAGTATTGATTTAGGTAGAATCGTCCGCATATCTAAACATATTCAAAACTATAAGGTGAAGGCGTCAATTATGAGTGAAGCAGAAAAAAGTACTGTCGATAAAATTAAAGAGCAAATAAGTGAAAATCCGATTCTTCTGTATATGAAGGGATCACCTAAGTTACCATCATGTGGTTTTTCTTCTCAGGCATCACAGGCGTTGATGAGCTGCAATGAACAATTTGCTTACGTAGATATTCTACAAAACCCTGATATTCGTGCAGAACTACCAAAATACGCAGATTGGCCAACATTCCCACAATTATGGGTAGATGGCGAGCTTGTAGGCGGTTGTGACATTATCATGGAAATGTACCAGCAAGGCGAGTTACAAACACTTATTCAAGAGTCTGCAGCAAAGACTAAAAGCAAATAAACGACACTTGCTTAATAACTAGGCATTAAAAAAGGCGATAGATTTGCATCTATCGCCTTTTTTTATAAATGTTTTGCGTTAACCAACATCTTTAAACAAACTGTCGTCAATAATGGTTGTATCGATGATATCTTGTGCCATATTGATACAACTACCGCACTGAGAGCCCACGCCTAGCGCGGCTTTTAGTTCACGCATGTTACCAACACCTTGATTGATAACAACATCTTCAATTTGTTTGTCGGTGATACCGTGACATAAACATACGAACATATATGGCTCTCTAAAAAATACGCTTGCTAACAAAGCAACGTTACACTAATACTGTTGCAAATGATAATAATTGTTATTTGCAACAAAGGCAAGTTTTTTTTTATCACCCTGTGCTTGCTTTACGCTAGCGGCCACCCTCCTAATTCTTGATAGCGGTTGACCATATAACAAAATAATTCAGCTGTTTTTTGTGTGTCGTACAAGGCACTGTGGGCTTCTGATTGTTTAAATTCTATTTTGGCAGCTTCACAAGCCTTCACCAAGACGGTCTGACCTAAAGTCAGAGCAGCAAGTGTTGTGGTGTCAAACGACACAAAGGGGTGAAAGGGTGTGCGTTTAATGCTTTGGCGGGCAATTGCTGCGTTTACAAAGCTTTGATCAAAAGTCGCATTGTGAGCAACAATCACGCTACGCTGACAATCTGCTGCTTTTTGCGCCTTTCGAACATGATTACATAGCGCCTTCATGACTTCTTTTTCTTCTTTGGCACCGCGTAAGGCACAAAAGGGATCTATTCCATTAAAGTCAATGGCAGCTTGCTCGATGTTTGCGCCTTCAAAAGGCACGACATGCTCGTGAAAACAAGTGTCGGGCTCAAGAAAACCTTCTCCATTTAGCTTTAGCGTAATGGCTGCAATTTCGAGCATTGCATCGGTCTGGGCATTAAAGCCGGCCGTTTCTACATCAATAATTACGGGGAAGTACCCTCTGAAACGTTTTACTAATGGTGTCATTCAATTCACTTACAAAAATACGTCAGTGTAATGGCTTGCACTATTAAAATAGGCTACGCCAAGTTATACGACTTAGTATGCAGTAGTTAAGCATTGAAGGCTAAACTTTTCGGGCAAAAAGCCGATAATTAGCTTGTTATCAAAGTATTTGTCAAAGACTGACGATAAACGAAATTTTTTTATAAGTAAGTAACAGCAATAGAGTAGCGCATATGCAAAAACTGCCTCGCACAACAACGCCAATTAGCTTTCTAGTATATACACTTTGCAGTGTGCTGGTGAGCGGGTGTTTGATGGCAAATGCACATGCTAACATTCGTAACTATTCGGTCGATGTTGAATCGTCATCTTGGATGGTAAGCAAGCAAACGCGTTTGGTTTGTGAACTCACCCATCCCATTCCAGGATACGGTATAGCTTCTTTTATGACCGAAGCATCAAAGCAACTCAATTTAGAATTTTCCCTTGATATGTTGAGACTACCAAGTCGCTATGATGTTGCCGATGTTTATTCTATGCCGCCGAAATGGATGCGCGGAGCCCAGCAGCGAAAAATTGGTAGTATGGATTTACGCAAGCAATATGATGCTGACTTACCTCAAGAGACAGCATGGCAAATGTTAACTGAATTGGAAAAGGGCTTTTGGCCAACGATTCATTATCGAGATTGGCTAAACAACAATGATTCGGTTGCAGTGTCTTTAAACGCGAGTAATTTTAAGAATCAATACGAAGATTTTAGTCGCTGTATTGCTAACTTATTACCGTTTAACTTTGAAGATATTTCTTACACCGTACTTGCATACAAGAAAAATAGCGCAGAGTTAACCCAGTATTCACAGCGTCGCCTAGACATGATTGGTGAATACTTAAAAGAAGATTTAGCTCTGGAACTAGTGCTGGTTGACGGTTATTCAGACGCTTACGGTGGCCCGTGGCTCAATGAGCAACTGTCTATTAAACGAGCTAACGAGATTAAAGATTACTTTGCCAGCATGGGCGTGGATAGCCAGCGCATTGAAGTAACAGGACATGGCGAAAAGCGCCATGTTGCACCTAACGACAACTCTATTGAAAGAGATAGAAATCGCCGGGTTATTATTCGTATGAGTAAATCTACTTAAGCAAAGGGTTTTGAAAACAATCGCTTTGCGAGTAGCAAGCTATTTACCTATTGGTCTTAAGGTATTGAGTATATCAATTAAATAGATAATCTTTGCGTTAGACAACTGCCTATAATCAAAGTAAGGACAAACGATAATATTACTGCTGTGACTAATGGCAAACTCATCATTGATGAATTCAATGTCAGTTTCTTTACCCAAATCCCCCGAAGCAATTAAACTTTTCGCATAAGTTCTGCCCATAATAATATGGATAGTGCGAGTCTTACCTATTTGTGGTGGCGAGAATATAAGTGCTGTATTGCTGTTTTGTTGTAGCAGATATTGGTCACGATAAGCTTGCCAAGAATCAGCTTTATGTGTACTTACTAGGTCCTGCTTGTCCCATGCGAATATCAGTTTGGCATAAACGTTAAAGACTTTTCGCCAGCCATTGCCGCAGCGCTGTCCACAGTCATATATTTCGTTCTTCTGCAGCGCAATTATGCTTTGTCCTTTTCGCAAAGCCTCGTTCGCGAACAAGTAGTCAGGCTTATTACCCATGTAGACCTTTAGCTGCGCATTCGCGTCACCTATGCCATTGACCTTATGTTGTTTCATATTTATTGCCTAATTGACTATGTTTACCGCCTCGTCATTCACAAATGCTTCAATATTGGCAACGACTTGATTCATTAATACTTGTGAAGCTTGTTCGCTAGCCCATGCGGTATGCGGGGTGACAATACAGTTGTGCAATTGGTTTAAACGCATCACC
This sequence comes from Glaciecola sp. G7-5, assembly GCF_055808975.1. Taxonomy (NCBI): domain Bacteria; kingdom Pseudomonadati; phylum Pseudomonadota; class Gammaproteobacteria; order Alteromonadales; family Alteromonadaceae; genus Glaciecola; species Glaciecola sp. G7-5. Next base: position 4,107,898 of record NZ_CM147892.1, on the reverse strand, counting down.
GTGGCATCCGCAGGTGGCGGTTCTATGGGGGCAACATCAATACCCGCTCCGGCGATATCTTTGTTCAACAAAGCTTGATATATCGCTTCAAGGTTAACTACTGAACCGCGCGCGGTGTTAATAATAATTGCATGTTTGCGCATTAAGGCAATTTGCTTTTCATCAATTAAGTTTTCGGTCTTTGGTGTGAGTGGACAATGCAAACTTATTACGTCAGATGTTTCTAAAAGTGTTTCAAGTGAAACTAAGCGTTCTGAAGCAAAATCTTTGCGCCCGCTTACGCTATGATAAATTACCTGCATGCCCAGCGCTTTGCCTACATGAGCCACTTGCTGAGCGATTGCACCGGTGCCAATTAGGCCAAGCGTGCTATTGGCAAGATCTAAAATAGGATCGTTGTAAAAACAAAATTGTTCGCATTCTTGCCATTTACCATTTTCGATATCGCTTTTAAAAGCAGCTAAATTTCTGCGCAGACTCAGTATCATGGCAATAACATGCTCACTTGCCGAACGAGTCGCATAACCTGGCACGTTACTTACCGTGACACCGTGCTTGCAAGCCGCTTTCAAATCGACACAATTTGTCCCTGTCGCGGCTATGGCAATATGTTTAAGTTTTGGCAGTTTAGCCAATAATGTTTCATCGAAAGCAACTTTGTTAGTTACAACAATATTGGCATTACAGCAGCGTTCAAGTATTTGAGCACTATTGGTTTTAGCATAATTCGTCCAATTATGGCCAAAATTTGGGCGGGGGATTGTGATATTGTCAGCGAGTGTGGCTTTGTCTAAAAATACGACTTCGTACATGTTTTTCCTAGGCGATTATATTGATGTGTAATACAGCAATAATACAGAAAGCAATATTTGATGATAGGGCGAAATCGTTTTATTTAGCTTATTTTCTTCATCAAAGAGTGTGTTTGTTTTTATGGTTTTTCGGTTACTAAATCCGGATTCCATTTTCGAAAGGTCTTGTCCAAAAAGCATTGGCAAGCGTCTTAAAATCTTGGTGTTGGCTCATTCCATAATAGGTGGGTGAGCTTAAAAGAAAGCTCTCAATCCCTATCAAGTTTATATCAAGGAGTGGTTGGCGATTAAATATACTCTGGGTTTGCAATAAAGAAACATCGTTAGCTAAATACATCCCCCCTGCACAAAACCAGCTAAGCTTATTTTGGGTTTGTTAACATGTAGAAACAATATACGCATTTAAAGATTCTAAGCTCTGGGCATAGCTATCGTCTCCTTCGCGTTTTTTAATTGCAGCATAAGAAAAAGGCTCACTCTGACTAAGATCAACACGCTTAAAAAACTCATCAGCAGTCACATCTGTTAATTGATTCTGTTGTTCATACAATGTTTCGTCACCTAATTCTAATCTATAAAATGCTAGTAATTTGCTTTGGGTAGACTCGTTTATCGGTAACTGTTGATAACGAAGGCGCTGTTGCTCATTTAATTTTCCGCGAGTATCTAAATGAAGTAATAATAAATAGGCATTTAAAAATTGCTCTGAAATTTCTGGCGATTGGCGTAATTCTTCACTCATGTAATCTAGAGCGGTATTAATATTGCCGCTCAATATATTAATTGAGGATTTTGCCCGTCTATAGTCTGCATTAGGCTCTCCGCGGTAGCCGTTAATTAGCGCTAAAGTTGCTTGAATATCTTGTTGATAGGCGTAAGTAAAAAAAGTTTGCTAGTGAAGTTTAATGAATTATCGGGAAATATCGTATTCATTGACGATAAAAGCTGTTTGGCCCGCTGTGGCTGTTCAGTGACTAAATACAAAAACACCAAGTTGGACATATTTACTTGGCTTTGTGGATTCGTTTTAAGTATCTGTTCTCGGCGCTGAATCTGCTCTTGGAGTTTATTCAGCACTAGTGTGCTCATGTTTTGGATGAGTGGGTCACTGGGTGCTTCTTCATAAGCCTGTTGGTAAAGCACCTCACTTATTGCGAATTTATTGCTACTCTCAGCTCGCTTTGCCATTACTAATGTTTTAAGTGGAAAGTCTGGTGCGGTCATTAACTCCCAAAACAAACTTTCTTTTTCTGACTGACGCAATTGCTCGGCAAAGCCACCATAGTCTGACGCAAGTGCATACACCATAAACAGTTGCGCCTTAGCTAAGTGAAACTGCGGATCGAGCTCAATCGCTTGGTGCAAAGTGTCAGCGGCTTGTTGTAAAGATTCCGAACTGCGCTGGTAGGCAGATTCTCTGCCTTGAATAAACAACTCGTAGGCTTGTGGGTTGCTTGTCATGCCGGCTTCATGCTCAAGCTGCTCGGGCAATAAGTTGAGTTTCAGCGCCTGCGTGATGGCGTAAGTTAGCTCATCTTGTACCGCAAAAATACTGTCTAATGTGCGATCGTAGGTTTGTGACCAGATATGCGCGCCGCTGGCCACTTCAATCAATTGGGCGGTGATCCGCAATTGATTTTTGTCTTTTCGTACGCTGCCTTCCAGTACATAGTTAACATTCAGTTTTTGTCCTATCTCGCGGATATCGATGTTACTGTCTTTAAAGTTAAACGATGAGGTACGGGCTATAACGACCAATTGATTTAAACGCGCCAGTGAATTTAAAATCTCCTCCGCTATGCCATCACCAAAGTAAGCTTGAGATTTATCTGGGCTCATATCTTCAAATGGCAACACCGCAATGGAACGCTCTAAACCGTCATCGGCTGAACGTACATACCAGTTTTGATAGGAGATAAAGCCTAAAGCCAAAACTAACGCAAAGGCTAGTAAATAAGTGAGTTTACTGCCTGTTCGTTCATGAATCGACTCGTTGATATCCACTTCATGGGTGCGTTTAAGCCCTTCAGGTGTGAGCTCAAAGGCCCAAGCAAAAATACAGACAAAAGGGAAAGCAATTGCCAGAATGACGGTGATAATAGTGCTAAACAAAGTAGGCAGATGTAAGGCAGGTGAAACCACTGCAATAATTTGCAAGATAACCCAGGAGGTTACCAAATAAACACTGGCAACTTTAAACACGTTGCGTCGTTTTAACTCAGTAAAAAGGGTCATGCGTCCTGCTCATTATTTTTAGCCAAAAAGATATCGTATAAAACGTCAAAGTTCAAATTTATCCATTTAGCTTTTTTCATTCTTTGAAGGAGGTGATCAAGCTTAATCAGCGCCTGTTGAACAACCACTTGATGTAAACTATGAATTAATTCGTACATCAATTGCACTGTTGCGGGTAATCCATTATGGTTATTGCATAAAAATAATGAGCTGGATGCATGACATTTTTTACTGAGTTAAAACGCCGCAATGTATTTAAGGTTGCCAGTGTCTATTTGGTAACTTGCTGGATAATTTTGCAAATTGTTGCGGTGGTTTCACCGTCATTGCACCTGCCTATTTTATTCAGCACCATTACTACCGTTATCCTAGCAATTGCCTTTCCTTTTGTGTGCATTTTTGCCTGGGCCTTTGAACTTACCCCTCAAGGCTTAAAACGCACTCATGCAGTAGATGTCGACGAGTCGATTCGTGCGCATACCGGCAGTAAAATTAATTATTTATTAATCGTAGCTTTGGTATTAGCACTAGGCTTTATCGCTTATGGAAAGCTATTTCCCCCAAGTCTCGATGACAGTTTAGAACGTTCGATTGCCGTATTGCCTTTTGAAGATATGAGCCCCGATAAGTCGCAAGGCTATTTTGGCGATGGCATTGCCGAGGAAATTCTTAATTCATTAGCGCGTTTAGAGCAGTTAGTAGTGATTTCTCGTACTTCATCCTTTAACTTTAAAGACAGCAACACCGATATTCGTGAAATAGGTCGTAAACTGAATGTTAACTATGTACTCGAAGGTAGCGTGCGCAAAGATAAAGACAAATTGCGTATTACCGCGCAGCTAATTGAAGTGACAACTGGCGCGCATGTTTGGTCACAAACCTATGACCGCACCCTTGACAGTATTTTCGTACTACAAGATGAGTTGACCTTTGCTATTACGCAAGCTCTCAAATTGAATCTGTTACCCGAACAAGTAGAATATGAAGCCGGCATGACCACAAACCCACAAGCCTATGAGTTATTTATTCAAGGACGGGAGCTGGCTTATCAGCGTACCTCAAAGTCATTACAGCAATCTGCCGAGGCACTCAAACAAGCTATTGAACTGGATCAGCAGTTTTATCTCGCTATGGCCCAGCTATCTTTGACCTATGACTTGGCGGGTGAATACGGCGGCATTGATTACGCAACCATTGCTGCAGAACAAGAAAGTCTATTTTGGCAATTACTGGCAGGGCCTAATTTTGCGTTAAAATATCTCGTGTTAGCAAATTATGCCGCTAGTAAATACCAAATCAAAGCTTATCTTGCATTGAATAAACGCGCTTACAAGCTTGCACCAAATGACCCAATTATCCAAAACGTTTACCTTCTTATTTTAGAAAATATTGATCAGGCAATAGAACAGCGCTTGGCGGTGCTGCGTACCAACCCTCAAAGTGCAATCAACTATCGAAACTTAATTGACTTACTTGTTGCACAAGGGCGCATGGACGAAGCTAAAGCATTGCTTAAGGATATGGAAATTAAATTTCCAAATACAACATCACTACTTGTATCACAACTTTTAGTCTATTTTACTGGCGAGCATGATTTTGAGAAAAGTTTGCGCTTGTTTGTCAATTATAAGGGTGAGCTCACCGCAAGCTTGCGGGCGGTTGAAACAGCAATATTGATTTATTCTGACCGAATTGATGACGCTTTGTCGTTTATGCAGCAAAACATTCGCAATAATCCAAGTCAGATTAATTATGATTTTGCCAATGCATTATTGCTTATGCAAATGCGAGATTATGGTCTATTGACACATACGCAAAAAGCCAAATTGCAACAAATAATTGACGATAGTCAACAAGCGAACTTAGATATTTATTGGGGATTGTTTAACGGTAGTACAGAATTATTTATTGAAAAGTATGAGATAACAAATCCAACAGAGCACTTACTTGAAAAAGCTATGATTGATGATCCTATTGGCGCTTTGCTGTATCTGGCTATTCTCAAAGAGCAAGGACAAAATGATCAACTTATCAATGTGTTGCTGCCCAGCGTGACGCTAACTACGGGTAACTATTGTGCTACTAATTTAGTCGCTCAGATGAGTTGGAATTGTCAATTATTCTGGTATTTAACCGAACAACAGGGGGCAGAGCAACGCTTTAATAGTTTCAGCAAACACCTCAATTATTTGTCCGTATATGACAGCGGAATAAAACCCTTGCTGCCTAATTCACCGGTGTATAACGGTGTGAGAGAGCATCCTGACTTTGAGTCAACTATTCACAAGTTCATGGATGAAACGTTTAGGCAATCAAATCCTAAGTTGATTTTTGAGCAACGTTAATGGACATTTTGAACCGGCCTGTTTTAATAAACCCGCAGTAGAGTCGATATTGCCTACCTACGAATATCATACTGCTCGTCGTTACGACGGACTCAGTGAAGCGCACGTGATGCGTGAGCCACAAAGTGGTTTTTGGGCAAAACAGATATACCGGCCATGCAGGATTAACCAATCGTCTGAAGGACTGTGAAAGCAATCGCAAAAAAAATTGTAGAAATTGTAATCAAAAAAATAGTAAGCTATTGAAATTAAATGAGTATGGAGGTTTTGTTAAATGAAACTATCTAGTAGTTACTATGCGGTCTTCATAATAATTTTTAGGTGGACAGAGAATGTCGAGAGTCCTGCTAATTATATTTCTCATAATATCGCCCGTTGTATTTGGTGATGAATCAGGTTGGGATGTATATTTAAGCGAACATGGCTGGGCAACTATTTCAGGCATACATCGTGAAGGTGAACCACTTTTAACTTCAATTCAAAGCGTTCCAAAAGAGATTTGGCTCAAGCATTTTCGGGTGTTTCCTAATGAAGATGATGTCTTTTTTCAAAAGGAAATTCATGACTTTCTAAAAACAAACTACCCTAGATTACACAACGAAGCATTGAGTTCAGCGGGTAATATGCACAATCCCAAAGTCAAAGCTTTAAGGAATCCATTTCAAGAGGCATTAATGGCATCTAATCTTGTAATTAAAATTAATGCGGCGCTAAAATCAAGATGTGAACGTATAACCTCAGCTAGTTATGAGAAATTTACAATAAGAAAAATTAATGGCAAGCCAGTTTATATTGCTATGGTTTGGCTAAGTACAGATAAGTGCACCTAACAAAACGCCAAATTAAGATTCACAAAATTCGTCATGCCATTTGCGGTGCAAATCGCTCGCCCGCTTTGGTTTACTTATTAACTGGGCGTTAGTTTTCATGTTGAAATTTGTTCTCGTCTTAATCTTATGCTCATTTATTTTATCTAGTTGTAGCACGAGATTATCGAATGAAACTGTTCTGTTTAAAGTTAATATAGATAGTTCGTGTGAGGTGGGAATAAAACGTGTAAGTGGCTCATCTGTAACTATTGGAATTCTGGAAATGAAGGACGAATTACTAAAAAGGTTAGTGAAAGACAGAAAGAACGTTGATATTGACCTTGTCAGAAGTAAACTTCCCAATATCGATTTTAATAAGAAAATACTGAGTATTAACGACGCGCAGCAGATTAAACTAATTGAAACTGAATTAGGCCCGTGGAGTTCAGAGCGAATAATATATTTGGGGAATAACGAGTCTGTTGAATGCTCATTTTCTAAAACAGGTGTTTTGATGAATGTTTCTTCAAAAGATTTACCTAAATCTTTTGAAGTAGCATATGAGGTTGTAAATGAAACCTAAATGCATGACGGATTTGTCAGAAAAGCGCTGCCAAACCGCTTATGCAAAGTGTTAGGTGCCATCAAGGATGAATGAATATTTTAGGTTGTTTTTAGCCCTACTTTTACACATATCATGTTTTGCAATTGGTTTTTCGATTTTTACTATGACAGGGCTCAACGCTAAAAATCCTGAGCCATCATTATGGAGTCAGCTTTTGTTAATTGCACTTGGGTTGGGAACGGTTGTTTATATATCGATAAAGTCTGAAGAACCATTTCAATACTCTTTAATTAAGCTGCTATTGCAAAGCTTTGAATGGCTATTTCTTCTGTTTTCGTTAACACTGGTAGGTGAATTGTTTTCTGATAATACTTTGTCTTCCAATTGGTTTTTCGCTGTTGGTTCAATAGCAATTACGATAGCAACTCATAAGTTAAAAAATAGTAAGTGGCTAAATGTCACCTAACAAGCATGAAGCGGATTTTGGCAAGGTGTCATGACTACCCAGATGAATGACTACGAACGTAGAATAAACAAGCTCATTGCTACCTACTCGTCTTCACTGATGAATAATACCAAGTGGACAGAAGTGTTAAATTTGGTAGGCAAGCATGGAATAGCGATTAAATTTTCTTTCATAGGCAAAGAGAAGTTTTTGAGTAATGTCTTCTTCCCCGAGGATGGAGTGCAAGGCGATCATACTAAAGACTGCTGTGTCCATGGGCCGTTCTATCTGAAAGAAATCTTTGCGATAAAGTGCGCTAAGTATGAGCTCAAGCGAAATCCAGTTAGCGGAGCCAAGTGTCTTGATGATTCTACTTATCAAGCATTTTTATCGGATATTAATAGGTTGGGTAAACTACCGCTAACGGAACTGGATGATCATTTGCTTATATGTGGTTATCAAAAATAGTCATAACAAAGCCGTGCACAGCGAGCAATTTTCCGTTGCTTTTTTGTGGCGGGCGATACACTGCCACAAAAAAACAACTCCAAAATTGCCGCTTGCCGGCGGCGTTATGTTTCTTAGGAGTGTAGTTGAAAATTAACAAATATGGATTTGATGCAATAGAAGCAGGTGTTCCAATTGTTTGGTCAATTAGGATTGTTTGTGTACTTTGGGAACCAAGTCAAAATCACACGAAAAAGGATAGGTGGTATGTATTAAGCGACAAAAAAATTGAAGCGGACATTGCCAAGAGTGGGCAATGCGTAGTAATTTGAATACACATTATTCTACCAGCTTACTTTCGTCTAAAGAATTAACAATAAATCTATTACCCCTTGCTATATACACAAGCTATATATACTAATATGTGTAGATTTTATGATTGAGATTGCTTAGCCTGTATCGATTAGCTTCTCTAAAGGCTGTGTTTTTGCACAAGCTTTTTTTATTGCTAAGTTACTCTTGATAGTTGAGTTTCAAAAGGATTGTTGTTAGTTTATCTGAATGAGATACATTTCAACGCCTACATTCTTCTTCTGGTGGCGCTCTAATTAGAGCGGCACGGAATTCTTACATTCTTAAGCTGCTGGAAGGTAGCTAAGACTGTAATTTCTTTTTATCTCCAGTAGCGATCTGTTTAACTAGGAGATATACCCATGAAAACAAAGCAACATACTGATAAACGTGAAATTATTTTAACCGGTGATAGGGCTACAGGCCCTTTGCATCTTGGTCATTTTGTCGGTTCTTTAAAGCAGCGTGTCGCTTTACAGGAAATTCATGAGCAAACGATTCTTGTTGCTGATATGCAAGGTCTTACTGATAATGCTCATAATCCCAAAAAAGTATCATCCAACATTTTAAATGTCGTTGCAGACTACCTAGCTGTTGGTATCGACCCTTCTAAAACAAATATTTGCCTTCAATCACAACTACCCGCTCTTGCAGAGTTGACTATGTACTACAGCAACCTAGTAACTATTAGTCGCTTAGAGCGAAATCCAACAGTCAAAAGTGAAATCCAAAACAAAGGATTTGAGCGATCTATCCCAGCTGGTTTTCTAACATACCCTATATCGCAAGCTGCTGATATCACTGGGTTTAGCGCATCTTTAGTTCCTGTTGGTGATGACCAATTACCAATGATTGAACAAACTAATGAAATAGTGAGAAAGGTTAACTCACTAGCAGGACGTATTGTATTGAAGGAGTGTAGACCTTTATTAGGTAATGCATCACGTTTACCCAGCACAGATGGGAAAAACAAGATGTCTAAGTCGATGGGTAACGCCATTAATCTTGGGTCTACCGAAAAAGAGATCTCCGCAGCTGTAAAATCGATGTATACAGACCCTAATCATGTAAGGGTCGAAGATCCCGGCAATGTCGAAGGAAATGTTGTGTTTACCTATCTTGATGCCTTTCATCCAGATAAGGACTATATCAGCCAACTGAAAGAGCACTATCAATATGGAGGCCTTGGTGACGGTACAACGAAAAAAGTACTAGAAGAGTGTTTGCTGGACATGCTCAGACCAATAAGAGAGAGAAGAGCAAAATTTTTAAATGATAAGGCTCATTTGTTAAATGTTTTAGCAGAAGGAAGCCGAATCTCTAGAGATAAAACAGAAAAAGTACTTTTTGATGTTAAAGACTTCTTTGGACTCAATATTCTCTGAATAATTTGTATTCAGCAGCTAGTTTCGAGAAGATCAATGGCTGAACCTCTCGAGCTGTTTTGCTCTATTAGAGATACTTTAAATTATGCGAAGTTAGCAAAAATAGTGAGTAGCGATGAATGTCTGCAACTTTGAGGCGGCATAGAACTTTATGAATTTAAATCATGTTACAAATAGTTCCTTGCATGATGTGTAATGCCTATCTATTGTCGGCAATAGCTTTCGAAAGTTATTGCGGATATTTTATGGTTTGAATAAGAGAATAAGATTCATGACTAAAGAATCAGATTTTAGTAATCAAATAAGATTGAATTTTGCTTTCATGGCAAAGTCTGTTTTTGATTTACATTGTCTTATACAAAACTTGCTTGCTTGTTTAAATATGGCAAGTCGTCGTGCTACATTCTCTCTAGTCCAGGTTGATTCAAAATCATAGAAGTTTTCTTCAATATGTTTTTCATTGGATAGGTTACCTAAGATTACTCAATGAGCCATAAATTTTATAAAACTTCTTTATCTAAACTGGCATCTATTAATCTGATGTCACAGGTTTTATTTGAATCATTCCAATAACCTTTACCTTCATAAAAGTGTCCTTTTATTGGCGTAAACTTGATACTTCGCACATTTTCATACATGGTTTTCTTGGTTACTCGCCGACAAATTAGTCTAGCTTCTATTTCGGAAGTAGGCAGTTCTATTGTTACAGCCCATAGTTCTCTTTCATTACGATTTTGAGGGGTTTTATATTTAATAGATATTTGTAACTCAGAGTTTTGACCTTTAAACCAAGTGGTAGGTTTGATTTCACTGTCGCACAAATCTTTCTGATTTTTAGCGTCCTTTATTAAATATACTCTTCCTTCAACAAAGTTAAACTGAGTTGTTAAGTGTTTGGTCTTTTTTCGGTCATTACTTTTGCAAGAGTATTCAACATTATGTAAACCGGATGGGACGAAGCCATTTAAGGATGCCTTTATTTTCTTACCCCCAACTTTATCAAGGTAGTATTTATTTTGATCTATCATCCTTACGTGAGCATGAGAGTCAGGAATTGGCTGAAAAGAAAATGGAAATCTATCACTATTGTAAGTTGCGCAGTCACATGGAACGGCTTCGCTTCCCAAGTAACAACGGTTCTTATCTTCAGCACTCACTTTGCTGATCCCACATTTCTTCAGAGTAAAAGACTCGGCATCAGCGCCAATTATTTTCATCGAGTTTTCGTATGCGAATTTTTTATCCTTTGCAAACCAGTCACTCAACACTACAAACGTTGCTGGGTCAGCATCTTTAAGTATCGTCGATCTGCTAAAAACATGGTTTTTGTCTCTGTACCATTTGTCGCCTAGCGATTCATAAGTCTCAGCATCGCAGATGTCACACTTTTTTCCAGAACGATATACATTTGAGCTATCTTTACCCGTATTAAAATCAATAACTTGGAACGTTTCAGGGTTCGCTTCTCCAACCAGAACGTCCGTGTAAAAGACATTACTTGCGTCAGCTCCCCAACCACCGCTTAACGGCCTGAATGTTTTAGGATCAGCTTCCTTTACCAGCTTGTCACCCCAATGTGATTTAAACCAAACTTGTTGTTCTTTTTCAAAATAAGTATTTACTTTGATAAGTTGTGTAGCTTGCTCTGAGCAATTTGCAATAGTCGCTAAAGAGTCCTTCCAAGATGTTTCGGCATCAAACGCTTCTACCAAGCCGTCATTGTCGGTTTTCCCTGTAAAAGCTCCAATACCATGTTGGATCATATAAGTAGGTTTGTATGCAGGTGCTCCTATAGTTTCAAGGTTTTTGCATAGCTTAGTGTTGTCTTCAGTTAACGCTTTTAAGGCGCCCTGTAAATTTTCTAGCGTTTTTTGAGTTAGCGAGCTAAAAATGTTAAACCGAAGCACAGAAATTGCCTGATGAGCGGTTTTATCAGATACCCTGAGAGTGTCGAAGTAGCCATATGTCATGCCCGCATAATACAATTGAGCAGCATTATTATAATTTTCTATCGTTAAGCATTTACTCAAACCAATAAAAATATCCACGGGATTCATATTATTTGACAATTTATCTACTGAAACACAACCTACTTGATTGAGCGATTTGAGATTTCCTTCTGCCTCGTAGCTAGTAATATTTTTATTTGATGGAGAAGTAGAGCTGCACGCTGTTAATAAGAGTGAGGATATCAAAACAACTAATTTAAAAGCATCCATTCTAAGCAATCTTCCATCAATTATCTGAGTCTTTGTCTATAAGATAACAGTTTATTCCTATCTTTAGCAAAGGATTCCACCATTCATTGCAATCCTTATTGCCAACACACTTTATCGCTACTAAACCTGTCAAAAGCGTGTTGGAAATAAACCTCTGATTACAGGGGCCAAAATTATTACTCTGGTTTATCTTTAAATTCGCATAAATCTTCAATTATGCATGAACCACATCTTGGCTTGCGAGCGATGCAAGTATATCGCCCGTGCAAAATAAGCCAGTGATGCACATCGACTTTGAACTCAGCAGGAACCACCTTAAGAAGTTTTTCTTCAACCTTGTCAACATTCTTACCCATGGCAAGCTTAGTACGGTTGGAAACGCGGTAAATATGCGAGTCTACAGCTATGGTAGACCAGCCAAAAGAATATGAAGATAAATTGCATTAAATATTATGTTGATAAAAATTTACCTTTATGGCTGTTTGGGGTCTGAAAAGGAAATAAGTGTCCTTTAAGGCATCAACATACTTGTAGCGCATTTCTCATATCTTTAAAAATTCTATCCATTAGTATTTCTAGACAATGTGTTTTTGTCTCAAAAGCTGTCAATTAGCGCAAATGGGGATTTTACGTTAATTGCCCAGTCACCAAATATTAATATTGAAATAAATGCGACCAAGTAGGCTAGGATGCCAAGTCTAACGAGCCAAATCAAAGAATAGTACGTCAATATATTTTTCGTTTTCGCTAAAATGTGAAACGGTAACTGAACGAAAACACCAACAAAACTCATCCCCCCAAGAAAAGCCTTTTATAGTCTTAAAGTTTGGTTTTAAAATAGCCAAGCTTAAAAGCATAATTCAACTTTGCACAAATTGACAAAATGTTGCTCGCAAACTATTCTTACTAGTATATTTTAGCTACAGGCACAATTTATGCGCTTATCTATCGATATCACGTCGGAACAACACCAGTTTTTAAAAGCTGCTGCTGCCATTCAAGGCAAAAGCATAAAGAATTATGTTTTAGAATGCGCCCTTCCTACTAAAGAGGAGCAAGAGGCATTTGAAAGGCTTGAAGTTTTGTTATCGAAGAGAGTTGAAAAAGCCATCTCTGGTGATATTTCTGAGTATACAATAGATTCAATTTTTGATGAAGAATTGAATCGTTGAAAAACATTCCGAACTATAGGCTATCAAAAGACGCTGAACAAGATTTGCGCGAGATTGCTCGGTATACCTTAAGGAAATGGGGAGCTAAACAACTTAGTGTTTACCGGAAGGAGCTGCAAGCCCAGTTTGAAAAGCTCGGAACTAAAAGGGTAGTTTCGAAAAAATATTCAACAAACTTACCTGATGTTTACTTTGTCAGGGCTAACGAGCATTTAGTGTTTTACCTAGATTGTGGTGATAAACCTATTATTATCGGGGTTTTGCATAAATCAAGAGATGTAGTAAAGCATCTTACTAACCGTCTATAGTTTTTTTGCTGGTGATATAAACCTTAAGCGTGCACTTTGTAAGAGTATTCTTCGGTATCACTATTCTATTTTATCTTTAAACTCACACAAATCCTCAATAATGCAAGAACCACAGCGTGGTTTGCGGGCTACACAAGTATAGCGACCGTGAAGTATTAACCAATGATGTACATCGACTTAAAATTCGGTAGGTATAACTTTCAAAAGTTTCTCTTCAACTTTCTCAACAGTTTTACTCATTGCGAGCTTAGTACGATTGCTAACTCGGTATATATGCGTGTCCACAGCAATCGTAGGCCAGCCAAAAGATAATGAAAATAGATAAAGAGTTACTATTTTTTAATAACCTTTTGGTTGAATTGGCGAATAAATTGTCAAATTAACTCTTTGTTAACTATTGGATTGATTTTTTCTTTTTAATTTTCATGGGTTTATCTATTGGCAGGTGTTTTGCTGTATGGTTCTAAAAATCAAAGTATAAGGATAGTAATGAAAATACAATTTTTTTTAAATATACCTTAATGGGTATATTAGGGCTTTCTATAACATTTTCAGGTAATTTAGCTGCCAAAGCATATGACTTTAGTTCACTGCTGGAAAATGTAGAAAAATCCAAACAGCTTACAAAGCTTCCAAGTGGAACATCTATCGCTGTAGTTCAAGGAGGGGAAGTAGTATTTCAGGCGCATATTGGATATGCAGATATTACTAACAATATAAAGGTTACGGGGGATACACCGTATTATATTGCTTCAGTTACTAAACCTTTTACTGCTTTCAATACCTTGCTTGACATTGAAAATAAAAAGTTACCATCTGACTTAAAGTTATCGGATATGTTTCCTGATGTTGAGTTTAAAGGAATAGATAATAAAGCGGTAGGCATGCATCATTTACTGACTCATACGAGCGCTATTGATAATTATCCTCTTGTATTGGCTACAGCATATAGTGGAGAATATGTTAGTGAAAGTCTTCGAACATTAGTTTATGAGTATTCACAAAGTGAACCGCACGGAATTGGAGGCTTTAAATATTCTAATGTTGGGTACAATATTTATAGTATTTTTGCTGATAGTTATTTCGCAGATAAATGGCAAGAGCGATTGCGTAAACAGGTATTTGAGCCGCTCGAATTAACTCACACTTCGGCAACGCGATCCTTTTTAGATAGACAAAGAATATCTGTAGCTAAACCTTATTCGTTAATGGTTCCATCTTTACCAAAACCTCTGCCATTGGAAAAACACGATTCTAATATGCATGCCGCAGGTGGAATGTATGCAAGCTCGAATGATATTGCAAAGTTTCTAATCGTTCAATTAAATCAGGGTAAATTAAACGGTAAACAGGTTTTTCCAGCAAGTGTAGTTTTAAAATCCCAGCAACAGCAAGTAGCTGTTGAAGCGATGTTTATGGACTTTAAGCGAAGTGGCTATGCATGGGGTTGGTATACAGGTGAGTATAAAGAGCAAAATATGCTACATCACTTCGGCGGATTTTCGGGAACACATGCACATTTGTCGTTTATGCCAGATAAAAAGCTAGGGTTGGTGGTTATCAATAACGAAGATTTCTTAAGTTCTAGGCTTACCAGTATTATCGCTGATTATGTATATGGAAAATTATTAAATGAAGAGCATATCGAAAGTAAAGTAGAAAAGCGCTTTGAGGCTCTCAATCAGAAACTTGCAGACGTTGATAATATTCTCCATAAACAAAAGCTAAAAATAGCAGGGCGCAAGATGAATTTAACATTACCTAAACAAGCATACCTTGGAGAGTATCGCCACCCACATTTAGGCACAATTTCAATCGAGTTGTTGGATACTGACCAAATATTAGTGAGCTGGGGAGTTATGAATTCAATTGCTACGGGGTTTGATAAACAAGATAAAGTTCGAGTTACTCTTAAGCCAACGCAAGGTGAAATAATTACCTTTGAAGTAGACGAAAAAGTTTCATCTCTGGTTTACCAGGAAATGAAGTTCACTCGCATTTAATAAACCTTGATTGAACGTGAAAATACGTAGTGCCAATGTCAACAATTGGCACTAATCAAGGTATATCTATTCAGTCTTCTCTTTAAATTCACACAAGTCTTCAATCATACATGCACCACACTTTGGTTTACGCGCAGTACATACATAACGACCATGTAAGATAAGCCAGTGGTGCACATCAAGCTTGAATTCTTTTGGCACGACTTTAAGGAGTTTTTGTTCAACGTTGTCGACGGTTTTGCCCATGGCGAGCTTAGTACGGTTGGAAACGCGGTAAATATGCTTGTCTACGGCTATTGTGGGCCAGCCAAAAGATAATTTAAGTAGGATGCGATTTACTTTAAACATTTTAGGTTTACGCTTTGTGCTCAATAACATTTCGTCCTCTCCCAGTAGGCCAGAGAGCACTTTCATTTTAATGCTGACGCTTGACTTGTAGTCATTAGGTTCTCTTAAAAATAGCTTTTCAATAATTCAGTAATGTAAGTCAAACACATCTTATTGTCAGGTTTGCTTGACTTATCAATTGTTTTGTGTAATGTTTACCTTACATTGTGTCGAGATGTATTGACACAATCAAAACTAATTAAGAGAACAAGGTAACCTCAGGAGTGCCAAATATGAGTAATGTATTAGATAAAAAGGAAAAGACGTTTCTAGTCAAATTTATGTTGCATATAGCGATGTTTTTAGTGGTTTTAGCGATATCAGTAGTAATGAATGAGACCAATAATTTGTCTATATACAGTACTGGATTCCTCGCAATGTCCCCTGTAATTCCTGTGATGTTTTTATTGCGGCTGGTGGTAAATCATTATAGGTCATTGGATGAATACATCCAGAGAGTAATGGGTGAAAGTTTGCTTTGGGCTGTAGGTGTTGTTGGTTGTGCGGGAATGGCTTATGGCTTGCTCTCAGAAATGGTTGAGGTGCCGACTATTAGCCCAGCCTTTATGTTGCCAGCAATAGCAGTCATCTTTGGTGTAGTATTGTCTATTAAACTATCGAGCGACACCCATGAAGAATAGGTTACGGGTACTTCGTGCAGAAAATAGATGGTCTCAAGCAGATCTTGCTGAAAAGTTAGGAGTGTCACGTCAAGCCGTGAACGCTATAGAAACAGGAAAACATGATCCTTCTTTAACTCTTGCTTTTGCTCTTGCAGAGACCTTTGGGCAAAGCATTGAAGAA
Organism: Glaciecola sp. G7-5; assembly: GCF_055808975.1. Taxonomy (NCBI): domain Bacteria; kingdom Pseudomonadati; phylum Pseudomonadota; class Gammaproteobacteria; order Alteromonadales; family Alteromonadaceae; genus Glaciecola; species Glaciecola sp. G7-5. The sequence continues at coordinate 4,091,611 of NZ_CM147892.1, read as the reverse complement.
ATATTTTGTCCCAAAGAACAAAATAACTAAACAATATGTCTTTTCTTTGTGTTGTGGTCTAATACCAATTGCTAGGCCACAGCAACTAAACATGTTTTAGAGCCTATCCAACATATTATATGAACAATTTCATAGCCTACGGAGAGGGTCTTGATTTTTAGCGAAGCTACGAGGTTTAGATAAACTAGTAAAACCAAAGTCCAGTAATTTGAATGTTGTTCAATAATATACGTTGAAAATCAATAATTTGCGTCAATTAAAAAGTTATTCGATTTTATTTCGTCCGCTTTTTTGCGGTAGTATCAAATCGCTCGTTACAGGCAACTAGCTACTCAGTCTTATCCTTAAACTCACAAAGATCTTCAATAATACAAGAGCCACAGCGGGGCTTTCGCGCAACACAAGTATATCGCCCATGCAAAATAAGCCAGTGGTGAACATCAACTTTAAATTCTGCAGGGGCAACTTTAATTAGCTTTTCTTCGACTTTCTCAACGGTTTTACCCATGGCTAGCTTAGTACGATTGGATACACGGTAAATATGCGTGTCCACAGCAATCGTAGGCCAGCCCTAGTATAAGGAAAATAGATGTTTCATTTTATGTATTCGAATTAACTGTTTTGTGTAACTGGCAAAAGTAGAGAAGGGTTCAAATGACAGTCAGTTTAGAGGCATGAAGCGGTCGTTGAAAATTCATAGATTTTTTCATCAAGTACAATTGGCCGTTATTTCAAGCTTACCGGACTTGCCATTATAAAAGCAGTCGCTAATAATAATGCAAACACTCGATTCGAGTGCTTGGTTGTCTGGTTATTGGCAACAGCCTGTTAAACAATGAGACATTTCATCTACTGATTACAATTTCATTTTATAACGCGTTTCAGTGCATCAATATACTTGTACAAAGTAAACAAACACTAGGGTCAACAGCTAAACGTTCCCTATTTAAATGCTCTTAAAAGAATTGGCATAAGCATCGTTTAGCAATAAATCCGGACGCAATTCAAAACTGGCAGTCATGTTTGGCACGCTCATAGCAAGCACCAAGGTTTCAGCTTATATCGAGCGATTGCGCACAAGACCAGCATATATAGCAACACATCAAGTATAAATATCTAGTTGGAATCGCTACTAACACTGACATGGCGTTGCCCAGTTTGTCCAAATAAATGCACCTTTAAACCCTCACCTTCGTCATAAAAGCGAGCGATAACACCGGTTTCATGCGCAAACTGATGTTCACTTCCTTCAATGCCAACCATAGTAAGCGGGAGGCGATTTCCTGCCGGAAATACAAATTGCAACGATTCCTGCTGTTGAACTACTGATACTTCCCAGCCCTGTGTTGGAAAATTATAAGTTCCTGTAAGTGATTTTAAGAATTCGGGGGAATGCTTAACGCGCTTGATGATTTTCTCTCGGAACACGGGCCATTCATAGGCTCGAGCGACTGCGCTGAAGAACTCTTCACCCAGGCTTGAACCATTGTCAGAGTTAGCTAAAAACACTGCCCCATTGCCAGTTCTCAAGTTCAGAGTAATTCCTGCTCTGTACCCCACAGTGCCACCATAATGAGTCATAAAGACTTGTCCATTGCCATCGTTAATTAACCTGAAACCGTAAGCGTGGTTATCGATAGGAGTCGATAGTACGTCTTCGATACTAGCCTGAGTAAATACATCGCTTTTACCATGATAGCCCTTGTGCAACTCCAACAAAAACATAGCCAAGTCCGTGGCCGTTGCCCACAAACCCGCAGCAGCCTGTTCGGGATAGTTGTTCCAGCCGCCAGCAATAACGCTGCCATCTATTTCATGCCCGCGAGCGGTGTGAGAATGTTTAGACAAGGGCAAAGGCACAGTAAAATCTGCTTGCTTCATGCCAATCGGAGCAAGCAGCCAATCGCGCATTATTAGCTCAAAAGGTCTATTCAGCTCATCCTGTAGAGCAATTTCAATTAAAGTATATCCACCACCTGAATAAGCGAGCGACTCGCCGGGTTTATTCACTACTTCTACTTTTCGCGAGTTGCTCGGTGCTTCACCGCGCACAATCTGTTCATCTGTTGGCATTGCTTCATTGTTTGCGTAGCCAGCATATCCACCACGCACAATACCAGCTGAATGTGAGAGCAAATTACGTAGTGTTATAGGATTAGATTTGCTTTGCTGACCCTCAGGTAGACGATAAGATGAAAAGTAAGTTTCGATATCCTGATCAAAATCAACTAATCCTGACGCTTTCATCCGCAGTGCAGCCATTAGCGTTACTGGTTTGGCGAGTGACCCCGCTTGAAAGAGGCTATCGCAATCAGCATTGCCGCCATCTTCTTGTAATTTGCCCCAAGCTTGGCTCCAGTCAAGCTTTCCATTATGAATTACCGCGACAGAAAAAGCCGGAGTTTTAGACATATTCATGCGCGTTGCAACACTTACAGGCTTAGTTTCACCTTCAAACACCATGTAGGGGAGAATACCGTCTGTGACTTGCTTTTTACGTACTTGAGCATCGCTTGCTGTATAACAGCTCCAACCTTTATAAAATTCGGGATGTTTACTATCCGCACTTAGCGATTTGTATCTTGTATCCGCAGCAACTGTGCTAAATAAACTACTAATGAAAAATATAAAAATGACGTATTTGATCATAGGTTTGCCTCTATCTTTATCGGTTTTAGCATAACGCTATTACTATTAACCGTGAATAAACTGCATGGGCAATAGACAAACGACTGCAACGATGTCGTAAAATGATACGAGATTACTAAAGCAACTTGTAGAACGATATTGTAAGAAAGTATTTTACGTGCTTATTTATTTGCAAAGGTTTTTCTACTGATGCGCCTTCTACATTAAAACAGTCGCCAATATTTTAGGAATTAACAGAACCAATGTAGCAACATGTATTGGTTTTTTATTATGTCAAACTACAAAAATGAGGAGTGTAATAATACAAGCTGTGTGATTCATAGAGATCGTTTCAATCTTGCAATCTCCAAATCTTGTTTATAATTGGTGTTTTGAATCCGACTGTTTGCCATTGGATGGCTTGCGACCTTCATCAATCGGTCAAGTCTGGTGCAGTAAGCGGACGTTGCTTTTCGCGTACTGCTGAACAAACTTCTCATTTACAGCGAACTTTACTTTTAGATAAGTTGACGGTAGGAGAGGTCATATGAGAGAAAAAGATAACAACTTTAAATAAGTGCTCCCAAGCCCACTGCTAGTTCATCATAAAGTTAGAGCCAGATAAATTAACGATAAAAAGCAACTAGCTTGTCTACAAATTTTCTAGCGTGAATTTCTTGCGAAACATTACAAAGCCCATCCAAATAAACCAAACTATTTGGCTTAAACCAAATGCTTCCTTGAACTCTGGCAAACTTTGATAAATAGTGAGTATTCCTAGCATACCAACTATTATTCCAAATACACATAACCCTTTACCAAGTTGCTGAGTCTTGAGCCCTGCAATACTCAGTAGAAATACCCATAATCCGCCTACTAACTCAATTCCACCTCCTAATGCGTTGACAACTGTTGCGTAAACATAATAAACGATCTCAGCATGTTGTTGGTCTTGAGAATATATACTGACCATGGTGTTCATTCCAGCGAGTGCAATCATTCCGGCGCACATCATAAGTACCACCCAAATAAAACCAAATGCACTTGCTGTATTGAGCGTGTAACGCGCGTTTTTAGTGAGAATATCTTTTGTGAGCATGACATGGCTAGCTTGAACCGAAATAAGTAACAGGGTCCCAAAAACCAGATATCCCATAATATAGGCAATACTAATGACGCCCTGATTTTCTGCTATATAAACAATTTTTTCATTGAGTACGTCCGTCTGTGGGATGTTTAGCACAAGACCAAAAACGACAAACATAGACACGTAGCAAAGAGGCATAGTGAATAGCGAGACAGCGCCGTAGCGCATTAACTGAGTGTTTTTCTTTGCGGTAATATTTATTTCTGAATTCATGAGTCACCTAATTGCTAATACTTGAAAGTTAAATTATAGTCAGGTCGCTATCATAGTAGTGAAGTAGGTATAAATCGTCCGAGCTAGTTAGGAAGGACGTTTTTTTTGACATTTTTAATGCAACAGGTTGATTTCTGCCCATCGTGTTTGATATTTTCATTTCGTCTATCGCTATATCAATAGCATGCTTTTCGTTATTCTTACTCCCTAAAGGTCAGCCCTCAGGTCCGTTAAAACTTGTGCTGATTTGTTTGGTTTTCTTTTCTGCTGGGCCTATTGTTTTTAATTTATCTCCGGTATTTATTCAGCTTTATGTGGGTTTGGTGCCAAGCATATTTTTTCTCTTTATTCCTGCGTTTTTCTTGTATCACGATGCGCTTATAAGCATCAAACCGTGGTGCTGGAATAACACAATGCTAAAGCACTTTGCACCAGTGCCTTTCGCATTGCTGCTTGGTCTTGCTGTCATCACCCTGCCGGAAGAAACTTTCAAACAAATGTTTTTCTCGTCCGAGCCACTAAATTCTTGGTGGTTAAGCTTGTTATCGATTTTGTTTTTTATCAGTATACTCAGTTGGTGTGTTCTTAGTTGCATCTACCTTATCAGTAGTTTACGTCGCACAGTAAAACATCGGGAACGAATAAAGTTGGTCTATGCAGATAAAACAGGGCGTAATTTAAACTGGATTGTTATTGCTTCAATTCTTATTGTTTTCACTTGGGCGTATGCCTTGGTCGTTTTAGCGTTTGAAGATCAATTGCTTGATTATGGCGTATCTGAAACCGGCATATTGGTATTGTTAGCGATAGTCGTTTGGCTGGTAGGGTATTATGGTGTAAAGCAAAGACCGGGGTTTGAAGAAGTACAAAATAAATTAGATACACTTGACGACCAAGCAAGCAAGAAGCCTTACGAACGTTCAGCATTAAGCCAAGAAGATCTGTATAGGATATCAACTAAGCTGTCTGTAGCCGTTAATGAAGACAAAGTCCATTTTGATTCTGCATTGAATTTGCCTAAGCTTTCAAAGCACCTTTCAGAGCCTTCTCAGTATGTTTCACAAACCTTGTCTCAGCAGTTGAATACGACGTTTTTCGATTTTATTAATCGCGCTAGAATAAGCGAAGCAGAGCAATTGCTGATCTGCACCAGTGACTCAATCTTGGATATAGCATACGATATTGGTTTCAACTCAAAGTCTTCTTTTTATAAAGCTTTTCGGCAATATATGGATATGACTCCTACTCAATATAGGAAATCACACGAAACCCGTTGACCGATATTCAGACTGATTTATAAAGGTTTGTGTTTAGAGGTAATGACTGGGTTAAGGAAATCAAAAGCGTAGCTATGTCTCCTTTTGGATGTTTATTGTCAGTCAACTAAAGCAGCAAACAACTCAATAAATGGCGAAAAGTTGCTTTGAAAACTATGATCGGAATCATGCGCAAAACAGACCTAGGGCTATTCTGTTTTATCCTTAAACTCACACAAGTCTTCAATCATACATGAGCCGCAGCGTGGTTTGCGGGCAATACAAGTATAGCGTCCGTGTAAAATAAGCCAGTGATGCACATCGACTTTAAATTCTTTGGGTACGACTTTAAGTAGCTTTTCTTCCACCTTTTCTACAGTTTTACCCATGGCGAGTTTTGTCCGATTAGACACTCGATAAATATGCGTGTCCACAGCAATCGTCGGCCAGCCAAACGCGGTGTTTAATACCACATTAGCTGTTTTTCGCCCAACGCCGGGGAGTGCTTCGAGTGCTTCTCGGCTTTCAGGTACAATACTGTTGTGTTTCTCAATCAGTATGCGGCAGGTTTCAATCACGTTTTTGGCTTTAGAATTAAATAGGCCAATTGTTTTGATGTAATGTTTTAGACCATCTAAGCCTAGGGCATATATTGCTTCTGGTGTGTTGGCGACAGGGTAGAGCTTGTCAGTTGCTTTATTTACACCAACATCGGTAGCTTGGGCAGACAAAATCACCGCAATGAGCAGCTCAAAAGGGCTTGAGTAATTTAGCTCGGTTGTGGGGTGCGGGTTTGCGTCTCTTAGGCGACTTAATATTTCGTATCGTTTTGTTTTATTCATAGCTTATATATCTGTGCCCGTTACGCGTGCACGCTGTACGATCTTTTTCTCTTTGCTTTGGCTTCGTGCTTTAATCGCTTGATCAATAATATTTTTGGCAGCGATTATAAAACCTAGTCCCAAAAACGCACCAGGTGGCAATATGGCAAGTAAAAAGTTAGCATCTGTCTCGTAAACTACAATGGTCATATTCTTTGCCCAATCGCCCAATAATAGCTCTGCACCTGAAAATAGGGTGCCAAGCCCTAATATTTCGCGCATAGCACCGAGCAACATCAAAATGAGAGTAAAGCCAGTTCCCATCATTAGCCCATCAAAAGCGGCAAATTTTACCGCATTCTTTGAAGCATAAGCTTCGGCTCTACCAATAATGGCGCAATTAGTCACGATCAGGGGAATAAATATGCCAAGTACTTGATAAAGACCAAAGGTAAAAGCATGCATCAACAATTCAATCACGGTCACAAATGATGCAATAACCATAACAAAAATAGGTATCCTAATTTCATTGGGGACAATATTTCGAACCAACGATACCGTAACGTTTGACCCTAACAACACCAAAGTTGTTGCTAAGCCTAAACTTAAACCGTTTACCAGGGTACCGGTAACGGCTAATAATGGACAAAGACCGAGTAACTGAACAATCGCAGGATTATTCTTCCACAAGCCTTGTAGTGTGAGTTCTTTGTATTCGTTATTCATTGGTTAATACCTCGGGCAAAGCAGGCACTATGTCAATGTCTGAAGCATCTTGGTTTGGCTTGCAATTCGCCGGTGATTCAAAAAGGAACTGCATATTTTGTTGGCCATATTTGGCTGCGTTTTTGATTGCTTTTACCACCGCACGAGGCGTAATGGTTGCGCCTGTAAATTGATCAAATTGGCCTCCGTCTTTTTGCACGGCCCATCGGCTGTCTCGTTGCTCGTTGTATACAACATTATTAAAACTTAATATCCAATCACTGATGCGTAGTTCAATTTTATCACCTAAGCCTGGTGTTTCCTTATGGTCGACCACGCGGGCAGCTAGCACGGTTTCATTGGTATCTATGGCGACAACTAAGTCGACAGTGCCGCTATAACCATCAGGTGCAGTTGTTTCTATAATTAAGGCTGTGTTTTTATCATCAAGTCTTGACCTGAAAACACGCTGCGGCTTACCGCCCAATAAGTCGCTTGCTTCTATTCTAATACAGTCAGTATGTAATTCATTGTCATGTAGTGATGGCGCGACAACTTGATTCAGGGTCGTAAGTAATTGCCGCTCTTTTGCTTGCTCTATTCTATCTTCGGTAAAGGCGTAAGTTAGAGCAATAACACCTGTGGTTACGAAGGCAAATGCGGCCAATATGAGTCCATTTTTTTGGATGAGTTTTCTCATTGTTCACCTTCTTTGGATGAAGCAACTGGCGAGGCTTTAGCTACTCTCTTGGCTTTTACTTTATGTCCGTATGTGCGAGGTTTGGTATAGTAATCAATCAGGGGGACCGCCATGTTCATCAGGATTACCGCAAAGGCTACTGCGTCAGGGTATCCTCCCCAAGTTCGTATAACAATAATCCAAAAGCCTATCGCGGCGCCAAATACTATTCTGCCCTTATTTGTTGTAGACGCTGAGACAGGGTCGGTAGCTATAAAAAACGCCCCTAAAATCAAACTACCATTTACAAAATGAAACCAAGGTGATGCGTGTGTGCTAGGGTCAAATACAAATAACACGCCACTAACAAGCATGGCGCTGACAATCATGCTGGCCGGAATATGCCAATTTATGATGCGCGTTTTAATCAACACCAAGCCACCTAAGAGATAGGTGATAGCCACTGCGCCCCAGCCACTGGCCATACTGCCGTGGAAAAGTTTGTCATTGAGCCCCTCTGAGACGATGTAACCTTCACTCAGTGCGACTTTGATATGATCAAGTGGTGTTGCCATGGTCGCACCGTCAACGGTGACTTGTAACTGCGCAATACTGTAGCCACTTGCGGTATATCCGGTGAACACTGTGTGAATAGTGTCCCAAAGGCCGATATTTTGTACGGTTAAACTAAGCGGTGGCATCCACGCTGTCATTTGCACTGGAAAGGAGATGAGTAGCATCACGTAACCTGCCATTGCAGGGTTAAATAAATTATAACCAAGGCCACCATAAAGCTGCTTAACAATTGCAATTGAGAAAAATGTACCAATGACAATTACCCACCATGGCGCTAGTGGTGGAATACTTATGGCCAATAATAGGCCGCATAATAATGCGCTGTAGTCTTTAAAAGCGCGTTCCGCATTTTTGTTACGTAACTCTAAAATAAGTACCTCGGTCACCACCGCGGTAACAATGGCCAAAGCAAGTTGTACTAAAACGCCATAACCAAACATATAAGTTTGCATGGCAATACCGGGTATCGCTGCGTATATCACCATGCGCATCACCGCCCCGGTGTCGCGCTGATTGTGGTGATGTGGTGAGCTGGCTACGTGCAACTGGGTCATTCTTTAGGCTCACTTTGTTTGTTTTCTTCTAGGGGTATTTGATATTGCAATGTGTCACTACTTTTTGTGCTGTCGCTTTCGTTATTTGCAGTATCGCTAAGGTCTTTGGGCTTGTCGCTTTGTTTGTTTTTCTCAGCCAGCGCGGCAGCCTTTTTGCGCGCTTTTGCTTTAGCGATCGTCGCAGCCACTCGTTTCTTCTTCTCCAGTGCTAGGCGGGCTTCTTCATCTTTTACCGGGTCTTCACTTGTATTTTCAATCGCCTCAATTTTTGCAGGCCTTTGTTCTTGTACTGCTGCTGAGCTACTGTCTTTTTGCTCCTTCTCAGCGTGCTTTGTTGCTGGTTCAGATGCCTTGGAATTTATAGGCTGATTGCCTTCGCTGTTCTGCGCTTTTTGTTGTGCAGCTTTTTTAGCTTTGGCACGCGCCAGCGCTGCAGCGATTTTATCTTTTGCACCACCACCGTCTTTTTGTAATGCTTTGTTTCTTGCTTCAGCGGCTAAACGATGCTTTTCTTCTCGTTCAAACTTTTCACGTTCAAGTCTTTCTTTGCGCGCTTCAAACCGAAGACGAGCTTTCTCTGCTTGTTCTTTTTCGTGCAATTGCTGCCTGATATCACTTTTTGCTTGTCGGTAATAGTGAACTAAGGGTATTTCACTTGGACAAACATAGGCGCAGGCCCCGCATTCTATGCAATCAAATAAATCGTAATCTTGGGCCTGTTCGTAGTCTTTTGCTTTACTGTACCAATATAATTGCTGAGGCAATAAGGTGGCAGGGCAGGCATCTGCGCATGCTGAGCAACGTATACACGCGCGTTCGTCTTCTACAGTGGGAAGTTCTTTAGTGGCAGGTGCTAAAATACAATTTGTGATTTTGACTATTGGGATTTTAGATGAAGCCAAGGTAAAGCCCATCATGGGACCACCCATAATAATACGTGGATAAGTTTGCTTACTAGCATCATAGTCACCAGCGGCTAATAGGTGACTGACAGGCGTCCCAATTTTGGCCCATACGTTTTGCGCTTTACCCATCGCTCTTCCGGTAATAGTCACAACGCGTTCGGTAAGCGCTTTGCCTTCAATTACGGCATCAGCAATGGCGAAACAAGTCCCAACATTGTACATAATACAGCCAATATCAATGGGTAGGCCATCACTGGGTACTTCTCTTGAGGTTAGCACCTGAATTAATTGTTTTTCACCACCTGCAGGGTATTTAGTCGGTACACTAACAACCTGATAATTGCTTTGCTGCTGACAAGCAATCGACATGGTTTCTAGGGCTTCTGGTTTGTTGTTTTCAATCGCAATAATGACATGCTTGGGTTTTAATAGATGATAAAGAATGTCTATGCCTTGCCTGATTTGCCAAGCATGCTCGCGCATTAGGCGATCATCGGCCGATATATAAGGTTCGCACTCAATACCATTAATAATTAAAAACTCTAAGGGTTTTACATTGTTTGATTTTATGTGGGTGGGAAAACCTGCGCCTCCTAAACCACTAATCCCAGCGTTGCAAATCGCACTGATAATTTCATGCTTGTCAGCGCTGCTATAATTGCTTATCCCTTGGGTCTGTATGGCCTCATCTTTGCCATCTAACTCAATGCCTACGGTCATTTCTGGTAATCCAGAAGGATGAGCTGCACAATGTTCACCAATAAAGCTAACAGTGCCCGATGAAGATGCATGAACCGGCACACAAAATGGATTTTCACTTGCGGTTAGGGCTTGTCCTTTTAAGACTTTGTCGCCTACCTCAACTATGACTTTACCCTCTACCCCAATATGTTGCTTGATTGGAATGTAGATGTGGTCTGGCAACGGTAAATTTTTAATCACCTCTTGGTTTGACAATGATTTTTCTTGTTCAGGATGCACGCCGCCATGAAAATCCCATAGCTCGCCAATCGACAATCTTTCTAACACTGCGTCAAAATCGGCAAACTTACTCATGATATCTGTCTCACTGGTATATCACCAACTTGGGTTTTGCTAAAATCCCATTTCCAATTGTTTGTGCTTTGAAGCAAAGGCAGCATATCAATACAATCTACCGGACAAGGCTCTACACATAAATCACATCCCGTACACTCATCTATAATTACAGTGTGCATTTGCTTTGCAGCGCCTACAATGGCGTCAACGGGACACGCTTGTATGCACTTTGTGCAACCTATGCATTCGTCTTCACGAATAAATGCGACTTTCTTCACATCTTCTACACCATGGGCAGCATCTAGTGGTTTAGCTTCGACGCCCATTAATTCTGAAAGATCTTTAATTGTAGACTCACCACCTGGCGGACATTTGTTGATTTCATCGCCATTGGCAATCGCTTCAGCGTATGGACGACAGCCAGGGTATCCGCACTGACCGCATTGGGTTTGCGGTAAGATGGCGTCAATTTGTTCTACAAGGGGGTCGCTTTCTACTTTGAATTTAATGGATGCATAGCCAAGCCCTGCACCAAGTATCAGCGCTATCAAACCAACTAGAAGTAGGGCTGTTACGGTATCGATCATTTAACTAACCCTGAAAAACCCATAAACGCTAACGACATCAAACCTGCAGTTATCATTGCTATTGATGCGCCTTTAAACGGGGTGGGCACATCGGCCGCAGCTAAACGTTCACGCATTGCGCCAAAAAGAATTAATACGAATGAGAAACCGGCAGCGGCGCCAAAGCCATACACTATTGATTCTAAAAAATTGTGTTGTTTAGTAGTGTTGAGCAATGCGACGCCTAAAACCGCGCAGTTGGTTGTGATAAGAGGAAGAAAAATGCCCAATAGGCGATAAAGGGTAGGGCTTGTTTTACGCACAACCATTTCCGTAAATTGGACCACTACCGCGATAACTAAAATAAAGCTGAGTGTGCGTAAATAGCCAATACCCAGAGGCACTAGAATGTAGGTTTCAACTAAATAGCTAGACAAAGAAGCAAGAGTTAGCACAAAAGTGGTCGCCATAGACATACCAATAGCGGTTTCAAGTTTGCCTGAGACGCCCATAAATGGGCACAGCCCCAAAAATTGGACAAGAACGAAATTGTTCACCAATACAGTTCCAAGCAACAATAATAGTAAGTCTGTCATCTCAGGGTTGCGCTCGCCCAGTTTCTATCGATAAATAAGTAAAATTATCATGTGTTAATGTTACCAAAGCTCATTCTGATAATTAGCAATTTTGATTTTTGTTTTACAGCTACGAAGAAGCATTTGAATTAAGTTCGTAATTATCGCTTTTTACTGCGCATTAAACAACACAGAAAATGTATGGGATTGCCTTTTGACGTTGATTTATGTCAAAGAGATTGTACGGATGTGTATCAAGGTTTTTGAAAAGAAGATGGCTCCCCCTCCCCGACTCGAACGGGGGACCTGCGGATTAACAGTCCGTCGCTCTAACCAGCTGAGCTAAGGGGGAATCATGCACGCTTTAAAAAGCGTCTTACAACAGCTAAAAGTGGCTCCCCCTCCCCGACTCGAACGGGGGACCTGCGGATTAACAGTCCGTCGCTCTAACCAGCTGAGCTAAGGGGGACCTGTCTTTTAACGGATGCGGATATTAAAGATACTGGGGTTTACTGTCAACAAAGTTTTGTTCTTTTTTTTAAAATAAGCTTATTTTATTAAAATCATAGAAAATGGAAAATTGGGTTTCGATACAACTAAATCTTAAAAATATCGAATTTTGAACGGAAACTGTTGAAAAATAAAACTATTCCCGAAAACCGACATAATTTGTTTTGATATATCAAAAAAGAATAAAAAAATGTTTGATCACTGTCTGTATGAACAGTGCTTTAGTGCCTTCCAACATAATGAAATGGTTCACAAGGTTAGTGGTAACTTACATATAAAAAGTCAAAAAACGACGTACTTCGCGCCATTATTACGACACAGCCAGTTATCAACATTTTCTGTGGATAAGTCTGTTGACAGTTAAAGAATAAAATAACCGTTATTTAGCAAATATTGTCAACGTAAAAAGTGAATAATACTGATATTTAGTAAATATAATAATAAATACAATAGCTTATAAGTATTTATTGCCTGTGGGTAAGCTAGTCGTCTTATCTAAGACTAAAAATATACGCCCTGTGTGTTAAATTTATTGACAAGCGGTTGAAATTCAGGGAGTCATTTTTTTGGCGTGATTTTCACGGTTTCTGAGCCAACAATTATACTATAGTATAGTTGTATATTAAATGAACAATAAGTCGTTTCGAGTACTGCAAGGTGCAATTTCATTAACATTAGTCAAAAAACTGCTATTTTTACGCGAATGGATGGGGCAAACTGTATGTCGATTTAATCTACTCAAGTATTTTGGTGTCTTCTACTAAATCTGTTTCTACTAAAAACGACATGTTGCAGGGTGATATAAAGGCAACCTTAGTTAATATGACTGTGCCGATGATACTCGGCATGATCATGTTGATGACCTTTTCTATTGTCGATACTTTTTTTGTCAGCCTCATTGGAACGAATGAATTGGCTGCCATCAGCTTTACTTTTCCTGTTACCTTTACTGTGATCAGTTTAAATATTGGTCTGGGAATAGGCACATCCGCGGTAATTGGACGATATCTGGGAAGTGGTGAGGGTTCAAGAGCAAAAGTACTCGCCACGGGTGCACTCATGCTCGTCGTCCTTTTGGTCGGCATACTTTGTATCGGCGGTTATTTCTCAATTGATTTCATTTTTACGCTAATGGGAGCTGGGCCTGAATTGCTCCCATTAATTTATGACTATATGTCTGTATGGTATTTAGCCGGTGTATTTTTAGCCATTCCAATGGTAGGGAATGCAGTGTTAAGGGTGGCAGGAGATACAAAAACACCTAGCTTTATCATGGCTGTTGGAGGCGCGATAAATGCAGCGCTTGATCCTATTTTGATTTTTGGCTACTTTGGCTTTCCTGCTTTGGGCATAAAAGGGGCCGCCATTGCGACTTGTATAGCATGGGCCGTTTGTGTTGTTTGGATTATCTATCTACTTGCAGTGAAACGAGGGCTCATGGAGCCACGTGTTTTGACGTGGACTGAGTTTATACTCGCAGCTAAAGGCGTACTTACTATAGGATTACCGGCGGCTGGCGCGAATATGCTCACCCCTATCTCAGCTGCAATTGTGACTAAATTAGTTTCAGGCTATGGCGCAAAGGCCGTTGCCGCTTGGGGGGTAGGAAACAGAATAGAATCGATAGCATGTATTGTAGTGTTAGCAATGTCTATGTCTTTACCACCATTGATAAGCCAAAATTTTGGTGCTAATCAATTCAGTCGTATCTTCGCTGCTTATAAAATATGCACACGATTTGTGATGGTGTGGCAATTTATTGTCTTTGGATTATTAGCATTGCTCGCGCCTTACATAGCTTCGGTATTTGCCGAAGAACAAAGTGTTGCTCAACAAATCACTTTATTTTTGCTGATTGTGCCCATAGGTTATGGCTTGCAGGGTGTTATTATACTCACTAATAGTTCTTTTAATGCCATGCATAAACCGCTCGCTGCTTTGTGCTTGAGTGTAATCCGCTTGTTCGTTTGCTACGTACCCATCACTTGGATTGGAAGTTACTATTACGGTTTAGAAGGGCTATTTTGGGGCTGTGTTGTCGCGAACGTCTTTGCTGCACTTATTTCGTATTTATGGTTTAACCGAGAAGTGGTGCGTCAAAAGAAAAAGTGCACATTAGCTTAGTTTTCATAATACTGACGACTATCTGCTTTCAACATTTTATTAGCACATTAAGAAGTTGCGTCTTGATAGGCAACAAATACAACAAGGGTGAAAAATGTCAAAAGGCTTCAATCTGGTATCTAAATATTCACCAGCTGGTGATCAACCAAAAGCCATTGCAAGCTTGGTTGAAGGTTTAGAAAGCGGTTTAGCGGGCCAGACGCTTTTGGGAGTAACAGGTTCAGGTAAAACATTTACCATGGCAAATATCATTAGCGAAGTGCAGCGCCCTACATTGATTATGGCGCACAACAAAACGCTTGCGGCACAGTTATATGGTGAGATGAAGGAGTTTTTCCCGAATAACGCCGTAGAGTACTTTGTTTCTTACTATGATTATTATCAACCTGAAGCGTATGTCCCCAGCACCGATACATTCATAGAAAAAGACGCCTCGATAAACGATCATATTGAACAAATGCGCTTGTCGGCGACTAAAGCGCTAATGGAACGGCGTGATGTTGTTATTATTGCCTCTGTTTCTGCCATTTACGGTTTGGGCGATCCTAAAAGTTATATGAAAATGTTGTTGCATCTGCGCGTAGGTGACATGATGGATCAACGCGACATTTTACGTCGATTAGCCGAATTACAATATAAACGCAACGACATCTCTTTTGAACGAGGGACTTTTCGTGTGCGCGGCGATGTTATTGATATTTTCCCCGCCGACTCCGAAAAACAAGCGGTTAGAATCGAGCTGTTCGACGAAGAAATTGAAAAGCTAAGTTTATTTGATCCGCTCACAGGGTCGGTAGAAAAGAATGTGGTGCGCACGACGGTTTTCCCAAAAACCCATTACGTGACTCCACGGGAAAAAATTCTCAGTGCAATAGACCATATAAAAACAGAGCTTAAAGAACGCCAAGGTCATTTAAAAGACAACCATAAGTTATTAGAAGAACAGCGTATATCCCAGCGGACGCAGTTTGATATCGAAATGATGCTAGAACTAGGTTATTGCTCAGGTATTGAAAACTACTCACGTTATTTATCTGGTAGAGCGCCAGGCGAACCGCCCCCCACTTTGCTTGATTATTTTCCGGCTGATGGCTTGTTATTTATTGATGAATCTCACGTTACGGTCTCGCAGATTGGCGCCATGTATAAGGGCGATAGGTCACGCAAAGAAACCTTGGTTGAGTATGGTTTTCGACTACCATCTGCGCTCGACAACAGGCCACTTAGGTTTGAAGAGTTCGAACATATATCACCGCAAACAATTTATGTGTCAGCAACGCCAGGGGATTTTGAGCTAAATAAATGCGAAGGCGATGTTGTAGAGCAGGTCGTTAGGCCCACGGGCTTACTTGACCCTGAAATTGAAGTGAGGCCTGTAGCCACTCAAGTTGATGATGTGCTTAGCGAGATAAACAAACGGGTAGCATTAAACGAACGCGTGTTGATTACTACCTTGACCAAGCGCATGTCTGAGGACCTTACTGAATATTTGAGTGAACATGGCGTACGTGTGCGTTATTTGCATTCTGATATCGACACCGTAGAGCGAATTGAAATCATCCGTGATCTTAGGATTGGTAAATTTGACGTGATTGTAGGTATCAACCTTCTTCGTGAAGGGCTTGATATGCCTGAAGTGTCATTGGTGGCGATTTTAGATGCCGACAAAGAAGGGTTTTTAAGGGCAGAAAAATCACTCATACAAACGATAGGAAGAGCTGCTAGGCATCTTAATGGACGTGCGATTTTGTATGCTGACAAAATTACGAAGTCTATGCGAAAAGCGATTGATGAAACAGAGCGACGGCGTAAAAAACAAGAAGCGCATAATATTGCGAATAACATTACGCCGAAATCTCTCAACAAGCCCATCACCGATATTATGGATTTAGGTGATAGTACGGCCCATCCAGCAGCGGGCCAAGTCAGATTGAGAAAAGTATCTGATCAACAATCTGCAAGCAAACAATTAAGCCTTAAACAGATGATGGAAAAAGTGGCTGTGATGGAAAAAGAAATGTTTGGCTTTGCCCGAGACTTAGAGTTTGAGAAGGCAGCTTCTATGCGCGATGAAGTGGAAGCGCTGCGCAAGGAAATTGTTAGGTTGTCATGAAGCAATACAAATAGAGACAAATACATGTAAAGTTTTAGTTATACGAAACGATAACTAAGTAATATTATATGTATGGGCTTGGGTATCTGTATTGATACTCGAGTCTGCTGACTCTATTGAGGTATTTTCATGTTAAACCGTTTGCAAGAATCCGATATTAAATTGCTAAGGGTGTTTTATGCAGTTGCATCGTGTAATGGGTTTACCGCTGCTGAGCCTGTATTGCGGATGCAGCGGCCCAATATCAGCGCTGCGATTAAGAAGCTAGAGGAGCGCCTTGATTTGGTGCTTTGTCACCGCGGGCGCGGTGGCTTTCAAATGACTAAAGAAGGTGAAGTGGTTTTCCAAGAGACCAAACGCATTTTTAACGCCTTTGATAATTTTGTATTTAACCTTAAATCGCTGCACGACGACTATTCAGGGCATATTACTATAGTACTAATGTCAGGCTTAGCCACGTCAATACAACTTGCTGTGAGTAAGGCTGTAAAAAGCACAATGAAAAAGTTTGATGATATTCACGTGAATATTCAGACCCGTTTGTATAACGAGGTTGAACATGTTGCGTTGTCGGGTGAATGTCACTTGGTTTTATCAACCTACGATATGGTCAAACCTGAGTCTGTGACCTTTCATAGCGTAGGAGTAAGTTGTGCGGGACGCTTATATTGTGCGCCAACACACCCTCTTGCTAAGTTTAGAGAGGTTGATGCCTTACCAGAGAACGTGAATATTGAAGACTACCCTGCAATAGGTATTAGTGGTTTGTCGTCATCAAACTACATTGATACAAACAAACGTTTGTCTATTCAAACCTTCTCAGATTCATTTGAAATGTGCATGGCCGCGATTATGACAGGCGAATATGTGGGCTTATTGCCAGACTACATAGCCAAAGAACAAGGCGCGGCGACTGGGCTTGTGCCTATCGCCAAAGGCAGTATGTTTAATTTTAAACATGAATTATTTGTGATGAACGGCAAGAATACCCGCTTAAACCCAGTCTTGCGTCATTGCATCAAAGAAATTGAATATTTCGTTTCTGAGAGCCAAAAATAAGCGCGGCTTCGCTCGATTAATAAGCAATATTAGTTATGAGTAAAGTGATTTACTCATAACTAAGTGGGTCAGTCGCGTTGTTTCGCGCAAATGCTTCAAGTCTTTCTTGGCAAGCACCACATTTTCCACAGGCCTTTTCTCGTCCGTTATAACATGTCCATGTTTCGGCGTAATCTAAACCCAGCGCTAAGCCCTCAGCTAAAATATCTATTTTATCCTTTTTTAAAAAAGGGGCACGCACTTCAATAGCCTCGTAGTTTGCTATTTTGCAAACTTCGTTCATTGCATCAACAAAAGCCGTGCGACAATCTGGGTATATAGCATGGTCACCTGAATGTGCGCCAAAATAAACGGCTTCAGCATTAATTGAAACCGCATAGCCAACGGCGAGGGATAATAAAATCATGTTGCGATTTGGCACCACGGTTTGTTTCATCGAGTCTTCTTCATAGTGACCCTCGGGTACATCGATGTCAGAGGTTAATGAAGAACCAGCAATTAATTGATTAATGCTCGATATATCAACGACTTTGTGCGGTATATTATACTTACGGGTAACGTTTCTAGCATAAACTAATTCTTTGTTGTGGCGCTGACCGTAGTCGAAGGATACCGCATGCACTTCATAACCTTGGTGCGCAGCCACGTGCATCACAGTATAAGAATCCATACCGCCTGAATAAATAATTACGACCTTTTTACTACTCATATTTATACTCATTTGTTTTTTCAGTGCAGATTTTATGTCATCGGTGCTAAAATCCCAATGCTTATTCGTTTTTATTTGAAGAATATTAGGGACTGCGGGTTTATGACCACATTGTTGGTGAACGAAATTTTTGAAACAATTCAAGGTGAAGGTTCGTATACGGGAACGCCGTCGATATTTGTGCGTTTGCAAGGATGCCCTGTTGGATGTCCTTGGTGTGATACCAAACATACTTGGGACGTGTTACCTAAAAACGAAGTTTCGGCTACGCAAATTTTTATTAAAAACGCGGATGCGCCCACATACTTCACAAGTGAAAGCAAAACCTTACTTTCACTCTTGCAACAACAAGGCTACACCGCTAAGCACATTGTGATTACAGGCGGTGAACCATGTATGTTTGACCTTAGAGAATTCACCGAGTTAGCATACGCAGACGGATACTCAACGCAAATTGAAACTAGCGGAACCTACCAAATACAATGTCATAAGAGTACTTGGGTCACGGTTTCGCCAAAAATAAACATGAAAGCGGGAATGCCTATTTTGTCTCAAGCGATGCACAGAGCGAATGAAATAAAACACCCTGTTGCCATGCAAAAACACGTCGATGAGTTAGACGCGTTGTTAAAAGCTGAAGGTCTTGTGCAGGATAACGCGATAGGCGTAAGAGACAATAAATCGCCTTTGGTTTATTTACAGCCGATTAGCCAGCAAAGTAGGGCTACTGAATTGGCCATTCAAACCTGTATCAAACGAAATTGGCGCTTAAGTGTCCAAGTACATAAATACATAGGGGTTGAATAAACATGTTGATAAATCGTTTGAAAATGGTTTTTAGCATTAGCTTGGTTTTGGCTGTATTGTTACCTCATCAGGCTCTTGGCGCAGTATGGACAATTACCTATCCAAAGTCTGAGGTAGAAAATGACGTTCGCTATGATTACCCATTGGCTTTATTAGAGCTGGCACTTCAAAAAACCTCAGTACGTTATGTTTTAAAAACATCAATAAAGCCCATGCCCCAAGCGAAGGCTTTAAAAAGGCTGGAAGAAAATCTCGATGTCAATGTAGTGTGGTCTATGACGGATGTACAACGAGAGCAACAATTGCGGCCAATTCGTATACCAATTACGCGCGGGCTAATTGGCTGGCGCGTGTTTTTGGCTCACAAAAAAGCCCGTTTCTAAAAGCGTCGATTACCGAAATGGCCGATCTCATCGCTTATTCGCCAGTTCAGGGTATTGCCTGGCCTGATACTAAAATTTTGCAAGCAAATGGCTTTAATGTGGTTACAGCAAGAGATTATATTGACGCAACCGAGGTGATGAATAACCGCTTAGCTGATTTTTTCCCGCGCTCAGTGATAGAGGTGTTTCACGAACTGGGGAATAAACATTCTACTCAAATGAGCTTACGTGAAGGTATTTCTTTTTATTATCCTAGTGCTTTGTACTTTTTCACTAACAAACAAAATCTGACGCTTGCAAAGCTGATAGAGACAGGTTTACAAAGAGCGGTCGAGGACGGTAGCTATGAGAAGTTATTTATGGAACATTATGGTGAAAGTCTTGAAAAACTCGATATTAAAAATTCATTGAATTTTCGCTTAGCTAATCCTTTATTACCCCCGTTAACGCCCATTGGCAAGCCTGAATACTGGTATTTTCCTATTCAAAATTAGCCGATTGAAAAGCGACTCAACAAATAGAAATAAAAAAGGCGCGAATGTGTTTTTTCACACTCGCGCCTTTTTCTTCTAAGATCAACTATTCTTTAAACTCACCTGAGTGAACCGATTTCATTGAACGTCCAGAAGGGTCTGCCATTTCTTTGAAACTTGCATCCCACTCCAAAGCTTCTACAGTAGAACAGGCTATAGACTTTCCACCAGGCACGCATTTCGCGGCACTTTCTTGCGGGAAGAACTGTTCAAAAATCGTACGATAATGATAGCCTTCTTTCGTATCTGGTGTGTTAATAGGGAATCTGAAGTTAGCTGTTGCTAGTTGCTGGTCAGAAACCTCTGTATCAACGTATTCGCGAATGGAATCGATCCATGAGTAGCCAACACCATCACCAAACTGTTCTTTTTGTCGCCATAAAACTTCAGCTGGCAAGTAAGTCTCGTCATCAAAAGACTTACGTAATATCCACTTCTCCATGCGACCATCAACACACATTTTATCTTTTGGATTTAAACGCATCGCCACATCAATAAAGTTTTTGTCTAAGAAAGGAACGCGAGTTTCAACGCCCCAAGCCGATGTTGCTTTATTCGCGCGGGCACAGTCAAACATATGTAGACGGTCTAATTTACGCACTGTTTCTTCATGAAATTCTTTTGCATTTGGTGCTTTATGGAAATATAAATAACCACCAAAGATTTCATCGGCACCTTCACCCGACAATACCATTTTAATACCCATTGCCTTAATCTTGCGAGTCATTAAATACATTGGGGTTGCTGCGCGGATGGTCGTAGTATCAAAAGTTTCAAGGTGATAAATAACATCGCGAATCGCATCCAGACCTTCCTGAATGGTAAAATGTATTTCGTGATGAACAGTACCTATCATATCTGCAACTTTCTTCGCGGCGATTAAATCTGGGGCGCCTTTCAAGCCTACAGCAAAACTGTGAAGGCGGGGCCACCAAGCATCGCTTTGGTCGCCATCTTCTATGCGTTTTGCTACATAGCGAGCTGCGACAGCAGAAACCAGCGACGAATCCAAACCACCGGATAATAACACCGCATATGGCACATCAGACATCAAATGCGACTTAACCGCTTTTTCAAAAGCATGTTTTAAATCGGTCAAATCAGTTTGATTGTCTTTTACGTTTTCGTAATCCATCCAATCGCGCTCGTAGTATTTAACGAGATTGCCATTTAGCATGTAGTGACCCGCAGGAAACTCTTGTACCGTTTTACATATAGGCACGAGGGCTTTCATTTCAGACGCTACATAAAAATTGCCGAATTCATCAAAACCGGTATATAAGGGGATTATTCCAATATGGTCGCGAGCGATTAAATAATCACCACTGCTTTTGTCATACAAAATGAAGGCGAACATGCCTTCAAGCTTGTCGATAAAATTAACGCCATATTTCTGATACAAAGGCAAAATTACTTCACAGTCAGATTTTGTAGCAAAGGAATAGTCTTTGCACTCACTTGCGGCGAGTTCTTTGTGATTATATATTTCACCATTGACAGCAAGTATTTGATTACCGTTGTCACTGATTAGCGGCTGAGCGCCCGTATCAACATCTACAATCGCCAAACGTTCATGGCAGAGTATTGCATGTTCGTCTTGCCAAATACCTGACCAATCAGGACCACGATGGCGCAATAATTTTGCTAGTTCTAGCGCTTTTGGTCTTAGCTCACTAGCGTCAGTTTTGATATCTAAGATACCGAAAATACCACACATAAAAAGGCTTGCCTTACGTTATTAATTAAAAGAGAGAGTTAAAATTTCTGTCGTTCATTACTTGGTACACAATGTTTGAACTTATCAGTCAAACGTACCTTGGCACGCAGGAAATAGGCTAAAGCCATTTACTATTATTATTATTTTACTGAAAATCAACGTCCAGTGCGTGAATTTGCCATGATACAAGAAAATTGCAAGTGTTTATTTGTTATATGAAAAAACCGCTGGGTGTTATGCCAGCGGTTTTTTGTACTTTTCGCTTAATAAACGAACAGCTTAAGGTCGTTGGAACTCACTAGTTTTATTCCATTTTGGCCAGCTTTCTGTGTTAGCAAGCTGATAGCCAACATCGAACAGTAACTGCGTATCTTCAACTATGCCCTTCACATTCCAACTCTCGCGGAATTGATCACATACCTGATGATAACAGCCCGTTACAATCACATTCATGCGCTTGCGATAGTTTGCTGTTTCTTCGTCAATCGGTTGTTCACCACCTTTGGCGTAAAGTGCAGGGACGCCAAACTTGGCAAAGCTGAAGTGATCAGAGCGATAGTAGTAACCGGCCTGTGGACGTCCTTCTTGGGTAAGAATACGTCCCTGTTTGTTGGCCGCTTTCTTTAAATAGTTTTCCAATTCAGATTTACCCATCCCAATAACCGATACATCTTTGGTTTGTCCTAATACATTCATCGCGTCCATATTAATATTGGCTACCGTTTTAGCTAAAGGCACAATTGGGTTTTCTGCATAATACTTTGATCCCAATAAGCCTTGTTCTTCGGCGGTCACGATAAGCATGCTGACTGATCTTTTGGGCGCATGATCTAATGAGGCAAATGCTTTGGCCATTGATAAAATCGCCGCGACCCCAGTTGCATTGTCGTGCGCACCATTGTAAATGCCATCACCTTCTTTTTCAGGATCTGTACCAAGGTGATCCCAATGGGCAGTATAAATGATGTGCTCATCGGGGCTTTGTGAACCTGGCAAGGTCGCAAAAACATTGTAGCTTTTCGACTTTTTGATAGTGTTTTTTACACTAATAGAGGCTTTGCTCGTTAACGCTTTTGCGTAAGGACCTTGTAAAGCATTGGCTTTTTCTGCCTCAAAATCAAGCCCCGATTCTGCAAAAACCTTGACCGCTGCGTCGTAAGAAAGCCATCCCTCAACAGCGACTCTGCTAGCCCCTGCATCACTCGATACTAAGCCGTATTGAGGACCACTCCAACTATTCGCAACAACCGACCATCCATAAGAAGCGGGCGCCGTTTCGTGAACAATAAATACGGCTTCAGCCCCTTGGCGACTCGCTTCTTCATATTTGTAACTCCAACGACCATAATAGGTCATCGTTTCGCCTTCAAACTTGTCACCGTCAGGATTGGCAAAGCCAGGATCGTTTACCAATACAATTACCGTTTTGCCTTTTACGTCTACTTGATCATAATCATTCCAGTCATATTCGGGTGCGTTTACGCCATAACCTAAAAACACAATGTCGGAGTCGTTCACATTTATTTCGCCTACTTCCCGTTTGGAGCCTGCGACCATATTTTCTTTATACTGAAACGAATTTTCACCCATCGTTAAGGTCATTTTTGGGGAAGCTGTTATTTGCATCAAATCAACTTGTTGATAGAAGCTGTCGCCATTGCCGGGTGTAAAGCCAACCGCTTTTAATTGCGTGCTCAAATAGTCAAGTGTTAGCTTTTCGCCTTCGCTGGCTGGTGCACGACCACCAAATTCGTCGCTTGCTAAAACACTTATGTGTTCAATTAATTCGCTTTCACTGACTTCGTTGTATACTTGTTCAAAGTTGCTTGCCATTGGCACCGCAGGGGTGGTGGTAGATTGTTCGTCAGCACATGCACCTAAACCAATAAGGGCTGACACGGCCAGCGCGATGTTAAAAGGTGAAGCGGACAATGTCTTGGTAAAAAGCTTAATTTTTGAAGATAACGATATCGGGTTTTTATTCATTGTTATATCCTAGAATGTCGAAAATTATGTCTGCATAAATAAGGAATGCAAATCTCACCATGAGTATAAGCGATCTAAAAGATGACACAAGTTTACACCCATCTATTTCTGCCCTAGATTGTTTAGGGGCCTTGACGTTAACGCCGCCATTTAATGATCTGCTAGCGTTTATCGAATCCACTGGGTTGAGAAAGTATTCCGATCATGGACCTGAGGATTTTACAGCAAAGCTAGCAGGCATGAGAGGTGAATCAGTTGCTGCAAACGAACTTAAGATATATGAAAATTTAACTAACGCAGATTGTTTAAACGAAATAGCGCAACGATTAACCAACAATATAGACGTGACCTTCACCGATTCGGCACTATTCGCTACCGATAAACGTTATTATGAAGAAATCATATACGAGTCAAAGGAGGTACCTACCAGACGCAACTGGCATGACTTTTTCAACGGACTCATATGGACACAGTTTCCTAAAACCAAGCGCTTCCTCAATAAAACGCATATGCAAGAGATTGCGTTAACCGCGAGCGCAAAAAACGCACACCGGTGCGCGATAGGCTTACCCATTTTGATGAATGTGGACTTATTTTGTTTACATCTTGCCCTGTGATCAACACCCAAATTAAAGAGCACCAATGGCAAGAGGTTTTTGTTGCAGGAGCGAAAAAATGGCATTCGAGCATAATTCCACTCGTTTTTGGACACGCATTATGGGAAATGTTATTGACGCCATTTATCGGTTTAACCGCAAAGGTAAGCGTTATTGAATTAAGTGATGCGGATTTTCAGAATTTACAGGGTATGTCAAAGCGAGACCCGCGCTTTTATGCGCAATGTGACCAACTTATACGTGAACATTTAATTGACAAGCAAATATTGAAATCCAAACGGCCTTGGTTGCCACTACCTATTTTGGGCATCCCCGGGTGGGCGCATTGTGAACAATCTACAGACTTTTACCATAACGCAGATTATTTTATGCCTAAACGTCAAAAACACGCATTAGGCATAAAAGGTAGATAGTGCATCTTTATACGGCTTGAGATTGCATAATCATTGCGGTTGCTACGGTTAACGACCAAGTAAATAGCGCCGGAATTAAGGCAATAATGATGGCACGAACTTGACTAAATTGGGTCCAGGTTCTAAGGCAAACGTAGGCTAAAAAGATCATCCAAAAGCTATCTATACTGAGTATGCTCATTAAGCTAAACCATGGTGAAGACATGTCAGTGCCAAAAAGAAAGGCCAGTGACAAAGGAGCGATAATTGCTGATGAAATTTGTGCACCGGGTTCTTGAAAGGTTAACAAGAGTAAGGCAACCAATGCACTCACCAATACTGGCATAGCTATCCAAAGCACTGCGCCGTACCAATCCGTAAAACCATGTATACTTTTTTCGTCGTTTTTGGTCATCAGTGTTAAATATAATGCTTTTATTGCACTTAAAATAATGATGCTAATCGCTGGCGCTATTGCATTGGTGAGTTGGGTTTGCACTTGACCACCATGTATTGCCAAACGGTTCTCTTGCTCAGCAGGTGATAGATTTTCTAGTGAAGGCATGATGGCGGTATCAAGCCACCAGTCGAAATTAACAATACCAAAATACAAATAGGGCGGTAAGAACAGAATTATGGCCAACAGTAAAAACGGTATCCATGACCAATTGTCACGCACACTGAGTGCTTCAAATACGGCTTTGGGTTTATAAAAAATTTCGCTTGCTGCTTGAAAGGGATTGGTCACCTTAAGCGAGGGGGTGTCATCGTAGTCTTGCATTGGATTTCCTTTTTTTAAGTATTATGTTGATAAAACCGCAGGTAAACAAGAGCAAAAAGCAAATTGACACATTGCGAAACAAATTAATCGCGACAGTTTTTCGATAATCCCTCGCATAAATGCGTCGCATCACATAATATTGCGGGATTATTTGCATAAACAGTGTTTTGCCTTGGCATGTATTAGCACAATTGCACATTGAAACAGCGAACACGGAAGGCTTGAATGATAGTTATAAAAGACCTCGCAAAAAAGTTTAAAGTAGAAAATCCTAAAAAGCTAAGTGAACAGGACAAAAAAGATCCTCGCTTAGAAGGGCGATTTTTCCATTCAGTGAAAGATGTTAGCTTGCGTTGTGAAACAGGTCAGGTATTAGCCTTGTTGGGGCCAAATGGAGCAGGGAAAACGACAACGTTGAGGATGCTATCCACGGCTTTGCAGCCAGACAAGGGAAGCATTATGATTGATGATGTGGATGTTGTTAAGTCACCGGTATTAGCACGTAAAAAAATCGGGTTTTTGTCGGGCTCAACAGGTTTATATGGTCGTTTGAGCGGACGCGAAAATATTGAATATTTTGGGCGTTTAAACGGGATGAGTGAAGATGCAATTAAGACAAGAATAAATGAAATTGCTGAGCAACTAGACATGCACACATTTTTGGACCGCCGCAGTGAAAATTATTCAACTGGCATGAAGCAAAAAACATCTATTGCGCGTGCGGTCGTGCACTCTCCTGATGTAGTGGTACTTGATGAACCCACAACCGGGCTCGATATTATGGCCGCCAAAACGGTGATTGATTTTATTCGAGATTTAAAGGCGAAAGGTATCCCGGTGATATTTTCAACTCATCATTTAGATGAAGTTACCGAGTTATGTGATCATGTTACGGTTATTGACCATGGCTTGACGACTTTTGATGGCTCTTTAGCTGATTTTGTTGCGCTTTCACCCAATAATCTTCATGAAGCCTTTATGAAAACGTTGCATAGGAGCAAAAGCTAATGTGGTTAATTTTTAGAAAAGAAATATTAGAACTCCTGCGTGACCGCAAAACCCTATTCTTTATGATTGCTTTACCTTTGCTTGTGTTTCCCCTAATTTTTGGTGGCATGATTTACTTTACAGGCAAAGCTATGACTGAATCACAAACGAAAACGCTTTCGTTTGCCGTTAGCGGCGCAGAGTACGCCCCAGATTTAGTCGCGGCCCTAGAAAATGTTGATAGTTTAACCCTTAAAGAGATTGACGGAAATTTAGACGACAAAGACTTCGTTGCACAACTGATTAATCGTGCTGAGCTTGATTTTGTGCTGCAAATACCCAGTAATTACAGCAATAATATTGACCAGAGCGGACAAATTACTTTGAAGCTGTTGTTAAATGACGCGCAATTAAATAGCGTCCGCTCGCGCATCCAGGATATCACTGACGACATTGAAATACTGAATCAACGTAATGCATTTGCTAGTTATGATATTAGCGAAGATATTCAAAATGCAATGCTCGACCCTATCGTGATTGAAAAGGTCAATTTAGCTGATGCTCGAGAACAAACCGGAGCGGTTTTTGGCGGGCTTATTCCTTATTTCATGTTTATTTTATGTTTGCAGGGGGCCATGTTACCCGCCGCAGACATTGGCGCCGGCGAGAAAGAAAGAGGCACATTAGAAACCTTATTGCTTTCTCCAGTTGATCGCCATAGCATCGTACTTGCTAAATTTATGACCATCGCGACCGCAGGGATTACATCTGCACTTATCACCGTGCTGAGTATGGGGATTTGGGCGGTAATCGCTAGTATTCAAATGCCATTGGGGCCCATCGTCGAATTCATATCTACCATAGATTGGTTTGATTATATTCTGGTATTTTTGATGCTCATTCCTGTAGTGGCTACGTTTTCATCGTTGTTACTTGCTTTATCTATTTACGCTCGCTCCTTTAAAGAAGCGCAAGGATATATGAGTCCGTTGATGATCATGATGTTTATTCCCATTTTAGTTACACTTATTCCCGGCATTGAGTTAAAAGGTATTTGGGCATGGATCCCCCTTGCCAATGTTGCCTTAGCAATTAAAGAACTGGTTAAAGGTACGATGGATTACGTGCAACTTATTGGTATTTTTGGTTCATCAGTCATACTTGCTGGCGCTTTACTGGCGTTTTGTGTGTACTGGTTTAAACAAGAGAAAGTCTTGTTCAGATAATGACAAATAGAGTTCGTGAATTTTTTGCCAATGAAGGCCCGCTTGCAGGGGTGCTAAATGGTTATCAAGTAAGACAGCAGCAGCTCGATTTGTCGGTAGCAATTGAGCAAGCGCTTGCCACTAAAACGGCCCTGATTGCTGAGGCCGGCACTGGCACAGGGAAAACCTTTGCTTATTTAGTGCCTGCCATACAAAGCCAGCAAAAAGTAATCATTTCTACAGGAACAAAAAACCTCCAAGAGCAATTGTTTAAACGTGATTTGCCGCTCGTCAAAACACTCATCAATAAACAAAAAGACACAGCCCTATTGAAAGGTCGCAGCAACTATTTATGTTTGCACCGCATAAAACTCAATGAGATGTCCCAGCGTGGGTTTGAGAAAGAAACCTTGCAAGAATTTAGAATGGTCCAAAAATGGTCTTTGGGCACCAAAACCGGAGATATGGCAGATCTTAAAAACTTAAAAGAAGACGCAAAAGTACTGCCTATGGTTACCTCGACCATAGACAACTGCTTAGGTAAAGATTGCTCTTATTATGATGAGTGCTTTTTAGTTAAAGCACGGCAAAAGGCAATGCAGGCAGACGTCGTAATCGTTAACCACCACCTTTTCTTTGCAGACCTTGCACTAAAAGAGCAGGGTTTTGGCGAACTGATCCCCGCCGCTGATAGTATTATTTTCGATGAAGCGCATTTAGTGCCAGACATCGCCAGCGAGTACTTTGGGGAGAATTTTTCAACAAGACAACTAAATGACCAACTTAAAGATTTAGTAAAAATACAAAAGGTGAGTGTTAAAGACGCAAATCAACTCTCAGAGTTTGCTGAAAAATGTCAATATGCGGTATCGGATCTACGCATGCAATTTCCTGCAGACAGTGAGCGTGGCGAGTGGTTAAGCGCCATGAAACGGGTTCCCGTTGCAGATCAAGTCAACGAGCTGTTAGGCTACTTAGCCAATTTGCTTGAAGTTGGCAAATTACATGACGGCCGTGACAAAGATTTAGACGCACTACTTGAAAAAATAAGCACGAATAGCGAACGGTTACGGCTATTTACCTTCACCGATCATAAAGATCTTAGTCTGTGGTTTGAAACAAGCAAATATCATTTAACTTTGCATTTAACTCCCTTGAGCATCGCTAAACAGTTTACAAAAGTAATGGATGAACGTGAGGCGAGTTGGGTCTTTACGTCTGCGACCTTAGCGATTGATGGTAAGTTTGCGCATTTTCAGAAACTGATGGGTTTACACGACGCCGACACGCTTTGCTTAGATAGCCCTTTTGATTATCAAAAACAAGCAATCTTATGCGTGCCTCGGTATTTGCCAGAGCCAAGCAGTAAAAAAATTAAAGACGCCTTAGTCGAGACGGCGATTAGCTTAATAGAAGCGGCGAAAGGGCGAAGTTTTATTTTATTTACTAGCCACTACATGATGCGTGAAGTATCAGCGATGGTGAAAGAAAAAATTGATAATCCTATTTATGTTCAAGGCGAACGTTCCAAAGCCGCAATTTTAGAGGATTATCTAGCAAAGCCACAAAGTGTATTATTTGCAACAGGGGCGTTTTGGGAAGGGGTTGATGTAAAAGGCGATGATCTTTTGTGTGTAATGATAGACAAATTACCCTTTGCATCACCTGATGATCCACTGCTTAAAGCAAGACTTGATGACTGTCAAAAACAAGGGGGTAAACCTTTTTTTGATATTCAAATACCACAAGCGGTGATTGCATTAAAACAAGGCGCAGGGCGACTAATTCGAGATTTTGAAGACCGCGGCGTATTAGTTATTTGCGATAATAGACTAGTCACAAAACCTTATGCGAGCACGTTTTTGGCCAGTTTGCCAAATATGCGTAAAACTCGAGATTTAAATACCGTAAAGGCATTTTTGTCATCGATGTGAGCATCTAAAATCACTTATACAACGTACAAGTAGATACTACTCAACGAGATTTATATATGAAAATATTGGCAATTGATACCGCTACCGAGGCGTGCAGCGTTGCATTGCTAGGTGCCGTCACAACTAATGATGAAGGACTTGACGTCGCAGTGCAAGATGATACCTCACCATTTAGAGGTGGCGCTTGTGAGGATGATCACATAGACGCGATCTTCGATATTTGCCCACAACAGCATAGCCAACAAATACTGCCTATGATTGATAAGCTTTTGCGTAGAAGTTCACTAAGCGCAAAAGACTTATCTGCTATCGCATATGGCTGTGGTCCGGGCAGTTTTACCGGTGTACGGATCGCGGCTAGTACAGTGCAAGGTCTTGCTTTTGGTGCAGAGCTTGGCGTTGTTCAAGTGTCTACCTTAGCCACAATGGCGCAACAGGTCTACGCACAAACGGGTATTGAAGAACATCTTGTTCTGATTGATGCGCGGATGCAAGAAGTCTATTTGGGGCATTACAAAATTATCGATGGACGAGCCATTGTGCAAGGTGTGGAAAGTGTCATGTCGCCAAACGACGCGCTTAGCTATTTGAACACCTTAAAGGCATCTCAAGCATCTCCAGCACCAATTGGCTTGGCGGGAACAGGCTATGTGACGTACTCTGATTTATTTGCCGATGATTTAAAAGCCATGACACTAAAAGTACATTACCCAAATGCGAAATTTATGCTACCTTTTGCAGTACATGCGCTAGCGACAAAAAGTAGCATAAGCGCAGAAAATATTGAACCGGTGTACGTACGAGATACGGTTACCTGGCAAAAATTGCCGAATAAAAGATAGGGGCACTGCTATGTTGTTTGAATGTACTCTAGTATTGCCGGCCATGGGGAGCATACGGTAGTGGCGACAATATATCCGATGACACAGTCACTTTTCGTCAATAAACAAACGGAATCGACAAGCCAACAAGTACCCCCAAGAGATACGAAGGCGGTCAATCCGCCTGTCGCGAAACAATTACCGATTGAGGGCGAATTCATAAAAATAGGGGATTCTGTCAGTTTTTCTCAGGCGGAAAATCTCTTTGACCGCGCAAATAAATACGCTGAACTAAGTAACAGTGCGCAAAATGGTTTACAGGCATACACCGCGATTGATACCGAAAACAAACGCGAAGCCCTGCGTCGTTTGATGGGCGTTGATTTGTATGCTTAAATGTTGACAGGGTGTAACGGAAGATAAGCTTAATAGGAACTTAACAAGGTTTAGCTGGTCTTACCTGTATAGACACACATTTGAGGGTGAATAATGAAAGTTTTAAGAACGATTAAAATGTGCACGCTATTAGCCGCGCTCACGAGTATTGCGGCATGTACGGTCGTGCCAGATCAAATTGATGTGGCAGACAACACATCTCTGGTCGCTTACGAAGATGTTAAAAGCGATATCATCGCTGTGGGACCGTCTTCTGATTCGAATAAGCCACAAGCTGCAAGCGGCGGTAAAGCGCGCTGGGGCGGAAAAATTGTTTCTGTAGTCAACAAAAAAGAAGTCTCTGAGATTGAGGTTGTATTTTTCCCAGAGAATAGTTACGGAAAACCTAAAACGGGTATGCCAAGTGCGGGGCGATTTAAAGCAGTTGTGGAAGGTTTTGTAGATCCCTTAGTCTTTGAAGAAGGGCGTTTAATTACCGTAGTAGGTGAAGTTAGTGAGAGCCAAATGGGTATTATTGGTGAGCAAGAGTACATCTATCCCACACTGAATGCTATGGGCTACTATATGTGGAAAGAAACCAGTGACGTGAGAGTCGAATTGGATGCATTTGCATTTTCTCCCTTTTCTTACCGTTCAGCTTTTCATCGAAATTTTTTCAACCCGTGGTACGATCCGTGGATGATGAAACAAAGGCGTAGTCGTTTGAGAATTGAACGCTATAACGGTCACAGCCAAGGGGGTACTGTAGGAAGCAGGCAACCTAGTAGTAGTCGAGAAAGCGCAAGTTCAAGCCAAAATAGAATGCGAGCAAACCCGCGAGATGGACAACAAACTGGAAAACCTACAGTTAAGCAGTAAGGTTAGCTAGTGCTTTATGAGGTGAAAGTGGCTTTGGGACATACGACCTTGGCCGCTTTATGTAATAGAGAAACGATTGAGCGCGAGTCGCCAACGCTGATACTCTTGCATGGGTATTTAGACAACGCAGCGAGCTTCGAGCTTCTCATACCCCTGCTTGAACCATATCAGTGTATTGCGATTGACTTAGCGGGTCATGGAAAGTCTGAGCATAGAAGCATAGACGCACACTATCATTTAAGTGACTTCTCTTACGATATTCATCAATTAGTAAACAGACTGGCTTTGACGCAGTTTGTATTGGTGGGTCATTCTTTAGGTGCAATCGTTAGCAGTATTTATAGCGCGACCCAACCGACCGCTTTACGTGGATTTATCGCGATCGAATCCTGCGGCCCCTTATCTCAAGATGCTTCGACAACCACTCAACAACTAACAAACTGCTTTGCAAGTAGAGAAAAGGCAAATAAGGAAATTAAACACCCAGCAAGTTTTGAGACGGTGGTGAAAGCGCGCTGCGCGGTAAGTGACTTGAGCGCCGCGCATGCAAGACAAATTTTATCTAGAAATGTAAACACGTCAGCGCAGGGAAAGCTTACCTGGCGCACTGATAAAAGACTGCGTACGGTTTCTCCTTTTAGGATGACCGAAGAGCAAGCTTGTTCGGTGCTCGCTAATATAAAGTGTGATAGGGCGCTAATTTTGGGCAAAAATGGCTTTGAGAAAGTCAAACGAGCCATTGATTTGCGCAAAAGGTTTTTTGAAAATGTGCCAACGGACATTTTTGAAGGTGGACATCATGTGCATCTTGATTCACCCAATGAAGTCGCAGAATCCATCAATAAATACACTAAATTCTTTTTTAAGCACTGATTTTCTTTGCTTTGACATAATCGTGGTTTCTTTTTAATAGCAGGTACATTAGTATTAGATGGATATTCACTGCAGGAACATTCATAGCATGGAAAAAATCTGGGTAGCGCAGTACGATGAGGGTGTATCGTGCGAAATTGACGCTGATGTGGTCCCTTCTTTATTAGAGATTTTTGAACAAGCGGTAAATAAATATAAAGATAAAACCGCATTTATTAATATGGGACACCAGTTGTCGTTTGGTGATCTTGATTCATTGTCATCCCAATTCGCGGCGTATCTACAAAACTCCGGCCTTGAAAAAGGCGACTCTGTTGCTATAATGATGCCGAATTTGCTGCAATACCCTATTGCATTGTTCGGTATATTACGTGCTGGTATGACGGTAGTGAACGTAAATCCTTTATATACGCCAC
This sequence comes from Glaciecola sp. G7-5, assembly GCF_055808975.1. Taxonomy (NCBI): domain Bacteria; kingdom Pseudomonadati; phylum Pseudomonadota; class Gammaproteobacteria; order Alteromonadales; family Alteromonadaceae; genus Glaciecola; species Glaciecola sp. G7-5. The sequence continues at coordinate 4,058,727 of NZ_CM147892.1, read as the reverse complement.
GAGAGTTAGAACATCAGCTTCGCGATGCTAATGTAAAAACCATCGTTATTCTTGAAAACTTTGCTGAAACGCTCGATAAAGTGCTTAGCAATACACACGTTAAAAATGTCGTATTAACGTCCTTAGGCGACATGTTACCCGCGCCCAAAAAATGGGTAGTAAACTTCGCCGTTAAACATATCAAAAAAATGGTGCCACCACACGGTCTGCAAGGTACTTTAAAATTTAATGAAGTATTGGCGCTAGGGAAAAATATTGACTACGCGAGACCGCAGGTTAGCGGAAGCGATATTGCTTTTCTGCAGTATACGGGTGGTACAACTGGAGTATCTAAAGGGGCAATGTTAAGCCATCGCAATATGGTTGCAAACTTAGAGCAGGTAGCTGGTAACTTAGACGTAGCGCTAACTCCCGGTGCTATGGTTGTCACTGCATTACCGCTGTATCATATATTTGCCCTAACTAGCAATTGTCTTACCTTTTTTAAATTCGGTTGCCCAAATTTGTTAATTACCAATCCACGGGATATGCAAGGTTTTGTCGCCGAATTAAAAAAGTATCCCTTTGCTGTGATTACGGGCGTGAACACGCTATTTAACGGCCTGCTAAATACGCCTGGATTTGCTGAATTGAATTTTAAACATTTCTTATTTGGCTTAGGTGGCGGTATGGCTGTACAACAAGCTGTGGCCGAAAAATGGCATAAGGTAACAGGTAAAGTACTCATTGAAGGCTATGGTCTTACTGAATGCTCGCCTGTCGTCTCAGTAAACCCATTTGGCTCAAAAGAATATAAAGGGTCGATTGGTTTACCCGTTCCCTCTACTGATGTGAAGATATTGGATGATAATGGCGAAGAAGTGGCGATTGGCGATTCAGGGGAACTCTATGTTAAAGGGCCTCAAGTCATGCTTGGCTACTTAGGTCGAGAAGAGGCCACTAATGAAGTACTAAAGGATGGCTGGCTTGCCACCGGTGACATCGCCAAAATAGACGAAAAAGGATTTCTTTACATAGTGGATCGCAAAAAAGATATGATTCTTGTGTCTGGATTCAACGTGTTCCCTAATGAGATTGAAGAAGTCGCCGCAATGCACAATGGCATTTTAGAGGCCGCAGCGGTAGGCGTAGCGCACGAGGTATCGGGCGAAGTAGTCAAGCTATTCGTGGTCAAAAAAGACCCTGACCTTACTAAAGATGACGTATATAATCACTGTAAGTCGCTTTTGACCGGCTATAAAGTACCGAAGATGATAGAATTCACAGATGAGTTACCGAAAACGAATGTAGGCAAAATTTTACGTCGCGAGTTACGTGATAAATGACTATATCGTACTTAGTAAAACATAAATACGCCCTTATATTTCAAGCTACTAATAGATTAAGAGCGAGCCAATTTGCATCCATATAATAAAACGTATCAATATTTGTATGTAGACACTCAAGAGCAGTTGGATGCTTTGTGTGCAGAGTATTTATCTCAACCGGTATTGGCTATCGATACCGAATTTGTACGCACGCAGACCTTAACGCCTCTATTAGGCCTGATACAAGTGTTTGACAAACATCAAGTTGCGTTAATCGACCCTATCAGCGTAAAAGACTTGTCTGCATTTGCTGCGATTTTAAGCAATAGTACAATCACTAAAGTTGCACACGCATGCTCTGAAGACTTAGAAGCGCTTTGGCATCATTTAAACGTTATTCCAACACCCATATTTGATACCCAATTTGCCGCAAGTGTTTTAGGCTTAGGTGTGTCAGTTGGCTATGCAAACCTCGTCGAAAAATTATTTGAGATCAGTGTAGATAAAGGTGAATCAAGGACCGATTGGATAAAACGCCCGTTAAGCGAAGCGCAATGCGCATACGCAAGTGCTGATGTCACTCATCTAATGGCATTGTATGAACATATTTTTGCAGCGACTGAAGCAAAGGGACAAACACAATGGGTTTTTGATGAAGTTCATCATTTAGGCCTTAAAAAAGCAATGACATTTCCTAGTGAAATTGCCTACTACAACTTCAAAAATAATTGGAAACTGAGAGGTAAACAACTGCTTGCCTTAAAGGAGTTAGGCCAATGGCGCTTGAACATAGCCCGTGCTGAAAATACATCTGTTAATTTTGTTATTAAAGAGGCCGCACTATTTGAAATTGCGACAAAATTACCGCAAACACAGCAAGCATTGTTTGATTGTCACAACTTATATTCAAAACAAGCACGTTTGTACAAAGAGCCATTACTTGCTATTTGTCAAAAGGTGAACAGCGCAAGCAGCGAAGATTATCCTCCAAGAATACAACGTTTGATTGAATTTAGCGGTTATAAGGCGTGTTTAGCGGTACTTAAAAGTATGATTGAAGAAGTCGCACAAGAGCAAGATGTACCGGCAAGTGTACTGGCAAGCAAAAAGCAAATGAATCAGCTTTTAAAATGGTGTTGGTTTGACTTTGATGAACTTGAAGTACAAAGTCTTCGACCTGATCTCTTAACTGGCTGGCGTGGTCAATTATTTAGTCAATATATGCGTGGAAATAAAACCATTGATGGTGTTAACGTTACGGCATTAATCGCGAGGCATCATGAAATTAAGCGCAGTTTATAAATCACCTAAAAAAATAGACACTTTTTTATATGTAGAGAAGCGAGATGACTTCTCAAGGGTGCCTGCACAATTAATGAAACAGTTTGGCGTGCCTAAATTTGTGATGACAATCCCCCTTGCTAAGCGCGAACATATTGCTGGTATTAGCCGACAAAAGTTTAGCGATAAGTTACAAAACGAGGGTTATTATCTGCAACTGCCTCCGAAGGTAAAAAGTCTGTTGGAGGAACATTTGGAGGCTAATAAACTGGCCCTTCGTGCAAACAAAGAGTAAATGACCCTAATATCATTATGAGTAATTCTAAAACCCAGTCACCCTACACAAAAGCCTTAATTTCGTCTGAGTTTTGGCGAGAAAAATCTTTGGATGAAATGTCTCGGCCAGAATGGGAAGCTATTTGTGATGGCTGCGCTCGCTGTTGTTTACATAAGTTTATCGACGATGAAGGTCATGAAAGTGAATTTCAATCTACCGACCATATTCAGCCAGATGAAGAAATTCTTTATACGAATATTGCTTGTTACTTACTCAATGATAAGACCTGCGGGTGCACTCAGTATGATAAACGCACAGCACTTGTGCCCGATTGTGTCACGCTTACTAAAGAGAATTTAGCGAACATTTTTTTTATGCCACCATCGTGCAGTTATCGGCGTTTGCACGAAGGAAAGGGGCTTGCGCATTGGCATCCCTTGCTCAATAAAGGTAAGAAGTCGAAAATGCATCAACTTGGTATAACAGTCAGAAATAGAGTGGTGAACGAGGCGAATGTTGATTTAAATGATTTTGAAGATTATATCGTGAGCTGGCCGCTCGATTCTGCAGAATAGTCAGCGTTTCGAGCGTCCGTTGTGAGCTAAGCTTACCTTGGGCTTGTTAGGTATTCTTGGTTTTGATGATGCCACACCAAACATTGGCCACTAATACAACAACAAGCACAGCGATATAAATGCTAAAAATGATCTGCATCCAACTAGCCATTCCCATACCAGCAAACTGCCAAGTATTATCATCACATTGACCGGTGGCAGCAAAAATCGCTGGCAGCCATTCATGCAGAGGCATAAATGCAGGAAAATTGGGAAAAATTTCACAAATATTGGCAAAAGGGTTCTCAGCAAAAATAACGTCTAAATGGGCTCTAGCAACAATCAGCCCTTCGATTGCACTGTAGGCCCATATCCCATAGGCAACAATGCGCGTAATGATATGGTTGTACAACAAAGGTAGGATGCCAGCTAATAGTAGACCAATCACAGCAGTTCGCTGATAAATACACTTTGTACAAGGCTGCAAATCCAATGCGTGCTGAAAATATAAAGCGCTTATCAATAGCCCAAAAGCTGAAAGAGCTAGTAAAGCCCAAGATATTCGCTGTTGGCTAAAATGATAAATAAATTGCATGTAGCTTGCCCTTATGAATATTGGTGTACCAATGTATTGTACCGATAAAAAAACGGATAAACAGCCGTTTTTTCAGCTTATCTTCTGAATCTATGAATAGGTTAATGTCCCATTGGCATTGCTGAACCTGGTATTTCGATATGATGATTTATTAGGTCAAAATCGTATAACAATTGCGTTGAATCGACGAGCCCGAAATACGTTGCCATTTGCCGTATGGTCATTAAGCTTCTTCATTAATGATTGAATACTGTCTGTGTATCGGAAGTTCAAACAAAATGTTTACTAATTAGACAGATAGAAATCCCTCAAGCTTGTCTAGCTGCGCTATTATCACAGGTGCTTGGGACAATTTACCGACTAAAGTAGCGTAAAAAAGTGTTAAAAGCGTATAAGCTAGTAATAATGCTTTTCTTGTGGAGTTCATCTGGTACAATCAGTTAATATAATTTTAACATTCTAGTTGTACGCATGATTTATAAATCCCAAAGTCCCGCAGGATTTGCTGAAGAGTATATTGTTGAATCGATATGGAGCGGTCGCTTTCCACCAGGTACGATACTACCAGCTGAACGCGAGTTATCTGAACTGATAGGCGTTACTCGCACAACATTACGTGAAGTTCTGCAGCGATTAGCGAGAGATGGCTGGCTCACTATTCAACATGGTAAACCGACGAAAATTAATAATTATTGGGAAACATGCGGACTAAATATACTTGAAACGCTCGCTCGTCTTGATCAAGATGGGCAACCAGAATTACTCGATAACCTACTTTCTGCTCGAACCAATCTTAGCGCCGTATTTATAAGGGCCGCATTTCGTCAATCTCCTGAAAAAAGCCGCGAAATTATTGAGCGTTATAAGGATGTAGAGCAAGATGGCAATGCCTTTTCACAGCATGATTATCAAATGCATCATGATTTAGCCTTTGCGTCTAATAATCCAGTATATGTCCTAATGATGAATGGGTTTAAGGGAATTTACGCGCGTGTCGGAGGATTCTTTTTCAATCACGAATGTGCGCGTAATATAGCCAAAGATTACTACGAACGACTACTTGAAGTGCTAGACAAAAATGAGCCTGATCGGGTGGTTTCAGTCGTACGTAAATATGGTGTCGAAAGCGGAAAAATTTGGCTGAAACTTCGTGAAGATGTACCCAAAAATTTAGTCGATTAAGGCATTATTGGTTCACCACCATATTATTAGTTCCCCTCGTATTATTCTAATGCGTAGATATCAATACTTCTTTTTTTACTTCTTTTCGGATTTTATTGAGGATTAAAGCAAAATGACAACAACTTCATCAACATCTGCTAGTTCGCCTAAAATAGATACGCCTTACGTTCACCTTTTCCGACCTTTGGATTTGGGCTTTACCCAATTAAAAAATCGTGTGGTTATGGGCTCGATGCATACCGGATTAGAAGAGTTACCGAACGGTCACGAGAGAATGGCGGCTTTTTTCTCTGAACGCGCAGCGGGCGGTGTCGGGCTGATTGTAACAGGTGGAATTGGTCCCAATGATGAAGGTGCTACGCATGATGTTACGTGTCGCTTAGATAGTGACCAAGCTGTCGAAAACCACAAGGTGGTCACTGATGCAGTGCATAAGGCCGGTAGCAAAATTTGTATGCAAATTTTGCACACAGGGCGTTACGCCTACAGCAAAAAATTAGTTGCCCCCTCAGCGATTCAAGCCCCTATTAACCCCTTCGTGCCTAAAGCCTTAGACGAAGAAGGCATTGCAAAACAAATTAATGACTTCATCTTTACGGCAAAACAAGCTCAGCGCGCTGGCTATGATGGTGTTGAGATAATGGGGTCTGAAGGATATTTTCTAAATCAGTTTATTGCTAGTCGCACTAACAAGCGTGATGATGAGTGGGGCGGAGAATACAAAAACCGGATTAAATTGCCGATTGAAGTTGTGAGGCGCGTGCGCGAGGCAGTTGGCGAGCACTTCATTATTATTTATCGGCTTTCAATGCTTGATTTAGTTGAAGGGGGCTCAAGTTATGATGAAGTCGTTGAACTTGGTCTTGAAATAGAGAAAGCTGGTGCAAGTATCATAAATACTGGTATTGGATGGCATGAAGCGCGAATTCCAACCATTGCAACCAAAGTTCCGCGAGCAGCTTTCACATGGGTAACGGCGAAATTCAGAAAAGCATTGAACATCCCAGTGATTACCTCTAATCGTATAAATACGCCTGAAGTAGCCGAAGAAGTGTTAGCTAGAGGGGACGCCGATATGGTGTCAATGGCACGCCCCTTTTTAGCTGATCCTGAATTTGTTAATAAAGCAAAGCACAATAAATCAAGCCAAATTAATACCTGTATCGGCTGTAATCAAGCGTGCTTGGATCATGTTTTTGAAGGAAAAATGACAAGCTGCTTGGTAAATCCTCGCGCATGCCATGAAACTGAATTGAATATTGTGGCAGCTGATAAAATTAAAAAGATCGCTGTGGTAGGCGCTGGGCCTGCAGGTTTAGCCGCCGCAAAAACCTGTGCTGAAAGAGGGCATAGTGTTACCTTATTTGATGCTGACAAAGAAATAGGCGGACAATTTAATATTGCCAAGCAAGTACCCGGTAAAGAGGAGTTTTACGAAACTATTCGTTACTTTTCGGTACAACTGGCATTGTTAGGCGTCAACATACAGTTGAACACGAAGGTAGACGCCGAGATGTTAAATCAGGGTGGCTTCGATGAGGTTATATTGGCAACCGGTATTAAGCCGCGTCAGGTTGATATTGAAGGTATCGACCATCCTAAAGTATTGTCCTACATTGACGTATTAAAATATAAAAAACCGGTTGGCAACAAAGTCGCGGTCATAGGCGCAGGCGGTATTGGTTTTGATACGAGTGAATTTTTATCTCATGGTGCTGTGTCGACCTCAACTAATATTCCCGCGTTTATGAAGGAATGGGGTATAGACATGAGTTTTGAGTCACGAGGTGGCGTTGAAGGTATGCAGCCATTGCCTGAACCCTCACCGCGACAGATTTACTTGTTACAACGTAAGACAACTAAGGTTGGTGCTGGCTTAGGCAAAACAACAGGGTGGGCGCATCGAGCCGGTTTAATGATGAAAGGCGTTAAACTCATAGCAGGCGTTACATATCGCCGCATCGATGATGAAGGTTTGCATATTGACGTTAACGGCGAAGCGCAAGTATTAGACGTCGACAATGTAATTATTTGTGCCGGCCAAGAACCTTTACGCGAGTTAAGTAATGGTTTGAATCTGCCTTATCATTTAATTGGCGGAGCCGATGTGGCGTCAGAACTTGATGCAAAGCGTGCCATCGATCAGGGTACAAGGCTCTGCGCAACGATATAAACCTAAGCAAACAAAAAACGTTGGTGTGAATGCTATCAGCGTTTTTTGTACATGCGCATCGTTTCACTCGTGGCGTCATAGCGTAAATCAAACTGACTCAACACATTCATGCCGAGTAGGCCATCATATTGACCAAGATTTTCACTAGGAAGGATAAGGACACTTGTGTTCAATAAGGTCTGTTGGCCCAAATCCATGCTTTTTACTTTATAAATTGGCGCTTCTATCGAACCTCCTGCTGTATTTACGTTGAATAGACCTAAAAATTCAACGTCATCGGGATCAATATCACTGAATTTTACATCACTTAAGGCGGTGGTTGATGCTCCCGTATCAACTAACAAACGCACTGAAGTATTTATTATACGAACTTTGCTAATAAATTGACCGCGTTGTTGGTGCAAGAGTACATCAGGGCGTCGCTGGGGGGATTCGTCAATTTCCTTGCTTTGCTCAGCCAATGACACCAAGGGCTCATCTACAACAGTGTTATTTAATCTAGCAGCAACATTGTCGCGCAGTCTCATAGAACGAATATCGTCACTAGGGAATGTAGCCAAGATATCTTCCATCAGACTAAACTGAGTTTGCATTCCATAAGCACGGGCAAGAGCCATTAAATATTGCCGGTTAGTCGGCGCTACTTGAACCAAGGGCTCTAAAAAGGCAGCCAACATATCCCAAGCTCCGTCCGCACTAAATTGTTGAATAATACGCGTGGTATTAACGGCGATTAGTTTTTCAATATCGTGGAGTTGTTCTTCAGAAAGGGGTTTAGACAATAGCCCATGATAATGCACCAATGCGGTATTCAGTGGCTTGTTGTGATAGTAGGCTTTTGCTTCGAGTATTATTGCGTTTGTATCTTGTGGGTAGCGCCGCAAATATTCACGTAGTTCAAATTCTAGTTTTTCAAACTCTTTGGCTTTTGCTAGGTTTTCTAGCCATTCATAATATTGTTGCTGTGATAATGTTGGGTCATCTATATTGGTGAATACTGGTGATCCACTAGGTCGAGTATTGGTTTCATCTTTGTCTGTTTTTAGACCTTGACCTTGCTTGTGCCATTCCTCACTGCTTGGTACTTCTCTTGTTTTTTGCGCTGAACTGCTTGGGGTATTGTTTGTTGGAGTAATACTATACCAAGTGTAAATAAAGAAAAAATTAGCGCCCAAAGACACAGAAAGTAAAATGCTTAGCCATTTTATTAACTTCACAACAACTGCACTCCCTTGGCGTAAATTTATTAGATACGAACAATCTACCTAGCTTAAGGCGATAAGGCAATGTTGCCATATACTTCTTTAAATATAGCAGGCATTTTTTTAGGTGCGCCACTAGATAAACTTACGCACACAAAATGTGTCGTTGCAGTAAAAATCGTCTTTGCAGAACCTGCGTGTATATATTGGAACTTGCGGCTTAAACGATATTTTTGATCACAATGGTTTATCCAAGTTGCACATAACAAGCTATCGTTAAGATGAGATGGCAAATGATAGTTTAATTCATGTTTAACTATCACCATCGCGCGGTCATGCGTTTGATAGTCTGAAAATCGCAAACCAATATCGGCAGAATGTTCCCATGCTAATTGTTCTAAACGCGCCAAATAGGCCAAGTTATTGGTATGCTGGTAATGATCAATGTGAGACGCATCTATCTCCCATGAGCGAACAAAAGGATTTGGATGTAACCACGCGTATTTTGGGTCGTCTGCAAATTTGCTTGTAATAATATCTGTCATCTAAAAATTCTGTAAATGAAGTGTATTCTAACGTGAGCTTCATCATAGCATCAGTTATAATCACTTCGCTGTAAATTAACCCTAAACTTTAGCTAAGAGATATACATTACTGAATGATTCATGCAAGTCAATCCACTTTTAATGACGCACAACTAACACCGCGCAATGATATAGATCTTCAATACCTATTTGCTCAGTGTTTTGGTGAAAAGTACAATACCCATTTACAAGGCCAAGCGCTTGAGCCTCTTTATGAGCCTTCAAGCGATGAAAACAGGCGCCATGTAATTTATTATCGTGATGATTACTTCTCAAGTGCCCTGCATGAAATTGCGCACTGGTGTATTGCCGGGCCTCAAAGACGCCAGCAAGTAGACTATGGTTATTGGTATTCTCCTGACGGCAGAAGTATAGAGGAGCAACACGCATTTGGGCTGGTTGAAATTAAACCTCAAGCGATCGAATGGGCCTTTTCGCTTGCGTGTGATATTCCTTTTCGAGTAAGCATTGACAATCTAAATGCACAAAGCAGTGCGTCGCACTCGGCCTTACTCAAACAAGAACAACATTTTAAGGGAAGGGTTTATCAGCAATTGCTTGATTATATTGTCCATGGCTTTCCAAGCCGAGCGGCACTTTTTGTAGATGCGCTTCATGTTTACTATGCGACCGATACCATTAGCATAAATGATAAACGCCTCGCTATCGGAAATACCTCTCTATGATTAGTAAACTCGGAAGACGCTTCAAATTGGGACTGATTGTTAATCCATATGCAGGTATTGGTGGTGCGCTTGCTTTAAAAGGCAGTGATGGTGCCGAGATTAGACAAAAAGCGCTAGCAAATGGTGCTAGACAACAGGCAATGGAAAAGTGCCACATCGCGCTGACACAGTGCATAGACTGTAAAGATGAGCTTATTGTATATACTGCTAGCGGTGACATGGGCGAAAATATCGCGAAAGACTTAGGATTTGAGGTCAAGCTTATTCATCAAACAAGTGAGCAAACCGAAGCTCACGACACGCACGACTTAGCCACAAAATTACTTACTGAAAAAGTTGATTTAATTCTTTTTGCCGGTGGTGATGGAACCGCTCGAAATGTATGCAGTAGCATCAATTTGGCCATTCCTGTGCTAGGGATACCTGCGGGCTGCAAGATTCATAGTGGTGTTTATGCGATTACGCCAAAAGCGGCAGGCCTTGTTCTATATAAAGTCATTAAGGGTGAGTTAGTTTCCTTGCATGAGGCCGAGGTAAGAGACATTGATGAGGCACTTTTTCGTGAGGGAAAAGTAATGTCTAAACACTTTGGCGAAATGAAGGTGCCAAGTGAACTTGCCTACATACAAGCGGTTAAAATGGGAGGTAAGGAGTCTGATGAACTACTCCTTGATGATATCAGTGATTACGTCATTGAAATAATGCAAGACCACCCAGATACTTTGTTTGCGATGGGATCAGGCAGTACGGTTGATGCCATTATGCAAAGGGCAGGTCTACCAAATACACTATTGGGTGTCGACCTTGTAAAAGACATGCAGCTTATTGCGAGCGATCTTAACGCCAGTGACCTTCTTAATTTAACCAACAATAAAGCAACAAAATTAGTGGCAACAGTCATTGGTGGTCAAGGGCATATTTTGGGCCGAGGGAATCAGCAGTTATCACCCGCTTTTATAAAGCAAATTACGAAACAGAACATACTCTTAGTTGCGACAAAAGCGAAATTACAACAACTCTCAGACAAAGGTTTGATTTCTGATTCAGGAGACAGTCAATTAGACGCTGATATGGCAGGGCCTATCTCGGTGATTACTGGCTACCGAGACCAGGTCTTATATTTTGTTCGCCAAAGCTAACAGAGGAGATAGATATTGACTGATAGCAATGAACTACGTAAAGGGTTTACCCAATACCTTGACGATATTGAAGCCAAGCTCGATAGTTATATCGATTCTAATAGCGAACATGAGTTATTTGTTGCTAGCTATATTCATGGTCACTTCTCAGTGGTTGCTGCTAAACTGATGCGAGCTTTGGCGGTGCCAGATAATGCCGGGCTAAGTCTTGAGCAATGGCAAATGCAAACACAACATATGCTCAAAACCTCTATTGACGAGGCAATCGCAAATCAAGAACTTAGTCCTCAAGATGCAAAGGATGTGCTTATAATGGTAAATAACTTATTTCTTAATCTGTAGGCCAAACTAAAAAATAGCGATGTTGGAATCAATTTTGCTTACCTGGTAACTATTATTAGTTATTTTAGGTTTTGCACATGAAAAATGTCGTTAACAGTGTTGGCACCATCGTACTTTGCATCATTTGCATCATTCTCATTTCTAGCTTATCTGGCTGCGCCAATTTGTTGTCACAAACCCCTGTTGTTAAACCTAAAGCGCCGCAAACGCTAGGTAATTCCGAACTTTATACCTTTCGCTTAGCACAAGAGCTTTTTTCAGGTATGCAAGCAGATCGTCAATACCGTTATGCAGTTGCAGGCTTTGTGCCTGTTACTTCTATGCAAATTAATTTAAATGAGCAAGGCCCACTAATGCTGCTAGGACATCAGTTAGAACAAGGCTTGATTACTGAAGCGGTAAGGCGGGGCTATGTTGCCCAAGACTACAAAGCAAGTAACTCTATTATTATGACAGATTCTTATGACAGGGCGCTTTCAAGGGATCTTGCGCATTTGTCGCAACTGCAAAATGTCGACTATTACATTACCGGTACTATAACGCCTCAGCAAAATGGCGCCATGGTGAATGCCCGCATTATTAATGTGCGTAACAAAGATGTGATCGCCGCCGCTACAAGCTTCTTCCCAGCAGATCTTTTTTGGGAAACTGAACAAATAACACTGCGCAACGGACAGTTATACCGCACTGAGAAGTCCAGCACACTATCAACAAATTTGGAGTAAGAAATGAAATTATGCACGCTATTTATACCACTAGTTTTGCTTGCCGGGTGCAGTTCTTTGCCGTCTGTTGAGCAACTATTTGCCTCATCTACGAATGAGCAAGATAGTGCTACTGACATGGGTGAGGCGAGTCATAATTCGCCAGCTCAAGCAAGAGGCATTGTTGATATCGATTCTAGTGCGCTGCCTTCTAGCTCAACTGATTTTACAGCACAAAGCGATGGCAGCGTGGATGCCTTTGGGTCAATTGTAAAGCCGCCCATCATGTCGTCTAGCCACGGTTCTTATAAAAGTATGCCGTTGACCAAACATATTGGTGATTATGTGCGCAATATGGCGCAAGACTTAGTTTCGAATATGGAATATGTGAGTGAGCGCACGCCGGTTGCCGTTACACACTTCTCCTTGATTGATAGTGACTTAAAGCAAACTAATTTACTTGGTCAGCAAATGGCTGAATCTTTTGCCCATGAATTTCATAAGTTCAGAATGCCGGTTGTTGAATTTAAGGCCACGCAATTTATTCGTGTTACCGATACTGGCGATTTCGTAATGTCTAGAGACTTTCTTGATCTTAAAAACACCACGCCTATTCAGTACGTTCTAACGGGCACTATGACTAAACATCAAGGTGGTTATATTGTGAATGCGCGGATGTTAGGCATGGAGTCAAATGTCATTGTCGCCAGTGCTCAATCCTTCGTGCCATTTTACATTGTGGATGCCTTGCTTCCTAGTGGTTCATCTAAGCAAAACGAAATTGTAGATGGCGTGCGCATTATAAGAGGTGAGTAAAATGACTTTATATGCATTGTGGCGAAATGGTCGCAAAATGAATGTTAGGTTTTTTAGCCTATGTGTAACGGTATTTGTACTAAGCGGCTGTGCTGCTGGAAAGATGTTTATGGCAGGATATCAGCCACCGCAGACTATTGCCGATTTGCTCAATGAACAATATGCATTAGCAGGCGAGATACCGCCGGGTGGCCTAGCCAATGGTGGCATTTCTGGTCAAGCGCACGACAAACAAAAACGCAGTAACGCGGCCATTGACCTCAGTTCCTATAAAGGGGATGTCACCACGCGCGATTCCCAGTCTGATTCATATGCACCTAGTCTTCCTATGGCCCCAGTTCAGCGTTTTATGCCGCGCTTTACCTATAAAAGCGTACAAGACTATGCTGGCCAGTTAGCAATGGATCTCGTTAAAAATGCAAACGGTTTAAATGCTCATGCAAGAATTGGCGTGACTTCTTTTGTAAAACTAGATTATAGCTTACAAAACACAACGATTTTAGGAAATCAAATGGCTGAATATTCGATTTCTGAGATTCAACAATTTGGCTTAAACGTTGTTGATTTTAAATTGATGCCAGCCATTAAAGTCAGTAGCAAAGGGGATTTGGCTTTTTCTCGAGACATCATGCAGCTTGCTAATAACAAAATTGTAAACCACGTCATGTCAGCAACGATGATTGAAAAAGCCGATGGTGTATTTATTAATGCTCGTATTATTGAATTAGGAAGTAATAGAGTTGTTTCAAGCGCAAGCATTTTGGTTCCGCGCTTTGTCGCTCAGCAAATACAGCCCCAATATGCAGCCTATGGGGCAGAGTAAGTTACCTCAATTATAAAGGCATGCGGCGAATAAGAGCACGAACCAAAAAGCGGTTTGTCTGCAGTGCATCAAGTAAATCCTTCGTTAATGGCATGGCCTCTCCAAGCATTTGACTCACCAATACCTCTGCCATCAGCGGGGCCGTCGTTAGGCCTCGTGAGCCCAATCCACCTAACACAAAAACGTTTTGATCATTACTGGGAACGGGATAATGCGTTGGTGGAAGCGCTTTATACAAATCAGCTAATTCATCAAATTGTAAAGCGTTTGGCATTGCGCCAACGACCGGCAAATGATCGGGAGATGAACAACGTATTGCAGCCCTTGCAAAATTTTCTCTCTGATCTTTTGCCTGAATAAGTGCAGGTTGCCAATTTGCTTTGTACATAGACTGTGTATGCATAGCGAAGTTAGCTTGCGTATCAATGTCACGTACATCACATTGCTCATCATTTTTGATGTAAGTTGAGCCCATGGCATGAAAGCCATCTACTGCTGGGGTGAAATAGCCTTTGTGACACAGTAAGGTGCGTAAATCAGAAAATCCGTATGGCTGCTCTTTTGCGTCTTTTGTGCTTAGCATTTCAACTTGGCCGCGTGTTAAGCGCAAGGGCACAGTATCTTTTGTAAATGATGCTAGAGAACTTCCTAAAGCGAGCACCAAAGACTTTGTTTCTTGTACATGCTCACTTGCAGCACCTTTTGCTTTAAGGTGAAGCCGGGTTTTATTACTGTCAATGCACTCGTATTTAAGTAACTGTGTCTCATTTTGTATAGCCAAAAGGCCCGATTCTTGAGCGATCGCTAAGCAACTTTTTACTAAACTCGGTGGTGCTATCCATCCTGCGTTTGGCATATGCAAACAAGTATAGGGAATATCTATATTCGCGATAGTCGACGCCTGCGCCGGGCTTATAATTTGTGCGACTGAATTTGGCCACAAGGCACTATCATGTAGTTTTTGCAAACGAGTTTGCGTATTGTCGTTAAATGCCACTTGCAGCGCACCGCACCACTCATGCTCAAAGGGCTGTTGCTTATTTAGCGCAGTGTAAAACGCGTGTGCGTATAAAAAGCTGTGTAGCTGAATTTGGCTTGCTGCATTATTTTGCGCATTTAGTTGCGGATAAAAACCGCCTATTGGGTTTCCTGATGCGCAATCACTCGGCATTTCTCCTTGCCAAATAAGCTTTACTAGTTTTTTACGTTGGGTGAGTTTAAGGGCTAACAATGCGCCGGCAATCCCGTTACCAACAATGGTGATTTCATCACCCTTATGATAAGAACTAAGGCTATTGCGTAAAAAATAGGGCGCCTGGTTTTTATCGAGCTTTTTACTGCGAGACGGTAGCTCATTATTTTGGCTATTAGTTAGCATATTTTGCGAATGTAAATCTGATAAGCGTGTTTGAAGGTCAAAAGTACCTACCAGCATTTCACGTTTACGTCCAAAGCCTTTACGTTTTTTGACCTCAAAGCCTACTGCTCGCAAGCCTCTTTTAACTGCACCCGCTGCCGTGAAGGTCGCAAAACTTGCGCCGTTTTTACTCAACTGCGCAAGTTCGCTATAGAGTTCAGTCGTCCACATACTATTGTTTTTACTAGGGGCAAAGCCATCTAAAAACCAGGCATCAATAAGACCTTGGGGGCTTTTTTGAATATTCGAAAATGATGTTGTGGCGTCGCCATAGTGAATGTCGAGTGTAATGGCCGCAGTCGTGTCATTACTGCTAACACAAAAATGGCGTCTATGAAGGCCGGCTAATGCAATCGGGTAATGAGCTAGCCACTCATCTAAAATAGTGCTTATTCCGCTGTCACTTGGGTTTAGAGGCGATAAGAAATCTTGGTCTTGCCATTGCTCAATGACGGCGCTAGCATCGGCTTTGTTCAGAGGGTGTTTTTCTGTGGAAATAAATACCAAGTTGATGAGCGGGTGAGAAGGGTGTTGCTGACGAAATAACGTAAACCATTGCACCGTTCTAAAGAAATTTAACCCCGTACCAAAGCCAGTTTCACCAATGCAAAAAGACGGCGTTTGATGCGCTAGCCATTTGTCCATTAGTTCATTACCAGCGATAAAGACATAGTCTGTTTCTTGAGCACCGTTTACTACAGAAAAATAAACATCACCATAATCTTGTGAGCTGGGTGTATTGTTTTCGTTAAGGGAGATATTAGCCGATGAAATTTTGATCAAGTTAGTGCCTGCGGTGGTTTAAAACGAAAAATAAAAGCAAAAAACTAAGTTTCAATGCCTTAAGAAGTAAAACCTCTGTTAAAAAAAGCGACTTTATGACACATTATATGCTAAAGAGCAGACCAGTTTTAAATCTAAACTCGGTAACATATAGCGATGTGTAATGAATCATGCGTGTCTTTGCACTCAAATGACACTATTTAAAACAAGCATTATAGTGCATGTCGATACAAATATCGTGAGCGCAAGATTAATTTAAAATAATAATTGATAATGACAAAGGTGAAAAATGAAACGAGCGGTAATTACTGGCTTAGGTATAGTATCAAGTATTGGCAACAATGCAGATGAAGTGCGAGAATCATTACGCCATGGTAAATCGGGTATTACGTTTTCCCAACAGTTTGCGGATGCGGGATTGCGCAGCCAAGTTTGGGGTGACGTAAAGATTGATCTTAAAGAAAAGATAGATCGAAAAGCACTCCGTTTCATGGGAGATGCGGCAAGTTATGCCTATCTGTCAATGCAACAAGCGATTGAAGATGCAGGACTTAGTGAAGAGCAATATTCAAATGAAGAAGTTGGTATTATTGCCGGCTCTGGTGGCGCTAGCTCTGAAAACCAAGTTAATTCAGCTGATATTATGCGCAGCAAAGGGGTCAAAAGAGTAGGTCCTTATATGGTTACCCGTTGTATGGGGAGCACTGTCTCGGCTTGCTTGGCAACGCCTTTTAAAATTAAAGGTGTGAACTATTCTATTTCCTCAGCGTGTGCAACGAGCGCCCATTGCATTGGCAATGCGCTTGAAATGATTCAATTAGGCAAGCAAAAAATGGTCTTTGCCGGCGGCGGTGAAGAGCTGCATTGGTCTTTGTCGGGCCAGTTTGACGCCATGGGCGCCTTGTCGACGAAGTATAACGATAATCCTTCTGTTGCTTCACGCACATACGACGCTAATCGAGATGGTTTTGTAAGTGCCGGTGGTGGTGGCATGGTGGTGGTCGAAGAGTTGGAGCATGCACTTGCTCGCGGCGCCAAGATTTATGCTGAGATCGTTGGCTATGGCGCAACATCTGATGGCTACGACATGGTTGCCCCAAGCGGTGAAGGTGCGATACGTTGTATGCGCCAAGCACTTAAAGATCTTGATGAGCCACTGGACTATCTAAATACCCACGGTACATCAACACCAGTGGGTGATGTAAAAGAGCTAGAAGCGATTCAAGCCTTATTTGGCGACAATTGCCCTGCGATTAGTGCAACTAAGTCACTTACCGGTCATTCCTTGGGTGCGGCAGGTGTGCATGAAGCCATATTCTCATTGCTCATGTTAGAAGGGGGCTTTATATGTCCATCAATAAATATTGATGAACTAGATGAAGCGGCAAAAGGGCTAAACATTATTACCAAGCCTACTGAAGCTACGCTAAACGTAGTAATGTCGAATAGTTTTGGTTTTGGTGGTACTAATGCAAGTTTAGTATTCAAGCGCTTTACAGCCTAAACATCATTTGATGTCGGTATAATTGAATAAAGGGTTGGCAGTTGCCAACCCTTTATGATTTTATATAAGGTCAAATTCTTTAATGTAGCTGCTTATACAACGCCACTATTGAGCTTATTCAGCCTACAACATTTACTAGGGATTATCTTATGGATATAAAGTCACAAGTTTCAGAACAAGAATGGCAAGCTCGAGTAGATTTGGCGGCTTGTTATAGGATGGTTGCTCATTATGGATGGGATGATTTAGTCTTTACGCATATATCAGCAAGAGTGCCAGGCCCCGAACATCACTTTCTTATCAATCCTTATGGCATGTTGTTCGAGGAAATTAGCGCATCTAGTCTGGTAAAAGTTGATTTGCAGGGCAACAAGGTGATGGAGAGTGAATACGATATTAACCCTGCGGGCTTTGTTATTCATAGCGCAGTTCATGAAGCGCGGGAAGATGCTCAATGTGTGATGCATTTGCATACAACACAAGGTGTTGCTGTTTCAGTTCAAGAAGCCGGATTACGTCCTTATTCGCAGCAATCTTTGTTTCCATTAGCCTCGCTAAGTTACCATGACTACGAAGGTGTCGCCCTAAACCCAGAAGAGAAAGTTAGATTGGTCGCTGACTTAGGTAAGACTAATTTTATGATCCTTAGAAATCATGGGCTTTTGACTTGTGCAGACAGCATCGCCGATACTTTTTTGGCCATGTTTATACTGCAAAGAGCGTGTGAAATTCAATTGTTAGCACAAGCTAGCGGCGAACCCTTAGTAAGCATTAGCAATGATATTTTGGCGGGAATACGAGCGCAAGCATCACAGGTCACAAAAGCCGCCGGCGGAAAAATAGCATGGCCAGGCATATTACGTAAACTTGACAGAATGTGTCCAGATTACAAACTTTAAAAGGCCTAAATGCATGTTATGCATTCAGCATATTATAAACCTTATTAGGTATTAATGAACATTTTAGCTGACCAAGCCATGCCCTATTGGGAAGAATGTTTTCGCCCCTTGGGTAGGGTGAAAACCTTTTCTGCTGGCGCATTAAACGAAAAAGACAGAAGTACTGAATTAGATGCTCAAATAGCAGCTTATTTACCCGAAGTCGACTGCTTACTGGTTAGGTCTACAACTAAGGTTGATGACGCTTTATTAGCAAAAATGCCGAATGTAAAATTTATCGCGACAGCGACTGCAGGCTATGACCATTTTGATATCCAGGCCTTGGAGGCACGTAATATTAGTTGGTATGCCGCTGGGGGATGCAATGCCCAGGCCGTTGCCCAATATGTGGTATGCGCTTTACTGCATTTAGCACAGCAAGATGAATTTTTAATTGTGAATAAACGCGTTGGTATCGTTGGCCATGGTAATGTGGGAAGCCACGTGGCAAAAGCGGTACGCGCCCTGGGGGCAGAAGTACTCATTTATGATCCTCCCCAACAAGCAGCCTTGCAAACGAAAAGCACAATTTCGTATGCTGAGTTTGCTGAAATCTTACAAGCTGATATTATTTGTGTTCATGCACCACTCAATAGCCATAAAGACTTTCCTTCTTACCATCTTTTTGACGAACAAGTCCTTGCTGGCTTGAATAGTGAGCAGTATATTATTAATGCAGGAAGAGGTGAGGTAATTGATAACCTGGCTTTACTTGCACAATTTAAAGCTGATGAGAAACAAAATCGTAACAGCGTAAATGTGGTGCTTGATGTATGGGAAAACGAACCGCATATCAATACATCATTAATACCTCACTTACGTTTAGCGAGTGCGCATATTGCGGGTCACACCTTAGATGGGAAAGCACGTGGGACCGTAATGTTATATGAGCAATTGTGTAAGCGCGAAGGGCTAGCACAGAGCTTGAATCTACAAGCTTTATTGCCGGCACCTGATATACAGCTTACAGCAGAAATTGACGAGGCTATCGTTGCTATAAATCCTAACAATCCTGAAGATGTACAAGCACTTTGTAGAAAACTTTGCCATTTAGTCTATGATATAAAAAATGATGATAGAGTTTTCCGCCGTCACATGGCACAATTCACCTCGTTTGCTAAACTAAGGCAAGAATACCCAATTCGTAGAGAATTCAGTGCGTTAACACTTAATGCCACTCATACTAAAATCAACGAATTACTGCATGGGATTGGGTTTATCATTTCTAACGACAGCACAACACTACAATAGACAAAATAGGATGATAAAAGATGTCTCAAGCTTATAATGTTGCAATATTAGGTGCAACAGGTCTGGTTGGTCAGACAATGATGGATATACTCGCTGAGCGAGATTTTCCAATTGATACGTTATACCCGCTTGCGAGCGCACGCTCTGCTGGTGGAGAAATCGATTTTAAGGGTAAAAAAATCACTGTACTTGATGCTGATGAATTTGATTGGTCGCAAGTCCACATTGGTTTTTTCTCTGCAGGCGGTTCTGTTTCAGAAAAATATGCCCCAATCGCGGCCGAGGCTGGCTGTGTGGTAATTGATAACACCTCCCAATACCGATACGAACCTGACATCCCGCTAGTCGTGCCTGAAGTGAATCCTCAAGCATTAGCTGATTTTAGAAACCGCAATATCATTGCAAACCCTAACTGCTCGACTATTCAAATGGTGGTTGCGCTTAAACCTATTTATGATGCTGTTGGTATTGACCGTATCAATGTGTGTACCTATCAATCAGTTTCTGGCGCGGGTAAAAGCGCTATGGAAGGACTGGCTCGTCAAACCGCCGAGTTGTTGAATGCAAAACCTGTCACAGGGGATGAGTTTTCAAGACAAATCGCGTTTAACGCTATTCCACAAATAGATGTCTTTATGGATAACGATTACACCAAAGAAGAAATGAAAATGGTGTGGGAAACGCGTAAAATCTTAGGCGATGATGATATTTTAGTTAATCCAACTGCTGTTAGAGTGCCGGTATTCTATGGCCACGGTGAATCCATTCATATTGAAACGAGGCAACAAACCGATGCGGAGCATGTTAAGTCGTTGTTGGAACAGGCGCCTGGTATTAAGCTTTATCAAAAAAGAGAAGAGTTCCCGACCCAAGTTAGCTCGGCTAGCGGCAATGATGCCGTACATGTGGGAAGAGTAAGAAATGATATTTCTCATCCTCATGGAATTAATATGTGGGTGGTTTCTGATAACATTCGTAAAGGGGCTGCGACCAACAGCGTGCAAATTGCTGAGGTATTAATCCGAGATTATTTATAAATAAATTAGTTCATTGGCCGATACATTAAGGAATTTTAGAATTTTCACTAGGGCGACATCGACTTGATATATATGGGTAATGTTAAAAAGCTGTTTGGTATAGATGTGACTAAACTGCACGCAAGCATGCTTGCTGTGGCGTTTTTGATCGCTTTATTAATGTTATGCATACCCCAAGTGAATGCGCAAAGTAGCCAGATTCAGGGCGCGCGCGACAACGCGCAGGTCTATTCTGGTGTGGTGTATGGGCCAATAGATGCCGGTGACACATTGTGGCAAATTGCAAGTCGCTACAAGAAAGACGAAAGATTTACCGTTTATCAAACTATGTTGGCCATTTATGAGTTAAACCCTCAAGCCTTCGATAACGGTAATTTTAATACCATGGTAAATGGCGCAACACTTCAGTTGCCCAGCGATAGATTTATTGCCCGAATCGATCCCGCGCGTGCACGAGCAAAGGCAGATGCTGACGAACGTGCTATGGGGATTGGAACTACGCCAACCGGCGGTGAGCTCACAAGCGATGCTACGGCGTCAAGCAGCGATAATTTGAAGCCAGAAGTGGCCCTCGTTAATCAAGACGACCTATCGAAAACATCGAGCGAGCTACAAACTCAACTCAATGGTTTGCGAGACCAGCAACAGCAACAGTTTTTACAGCTTAAAAATCAGGTTGCCGCGTCAATAAATTCAGTCCAAAGCCTTCTTGAGGAAAATAAGAAACTCGGTGATAAGCTTCTCCAAATTGACGAAAATAACCGCAACCTGACCCAGAAAGTTGAGGTTGAATTACAAACCCAAATTGATCAACAAGTTGCACAACTTAACGAACTAATTACCTTGGTCAAAGACGCCGAGCAAAGGCGTGTAGAAAAAGAATCGGAGTCTATTCTTAGTATCTTAAGTTCTCCCATTGCGCTAGTGATTATCATGTCTGTAGTGACTTTGTTACTAATTGTCGGGTTGGCGATATTTCTGCTAAGAAAGCCAGCAGGACAGGCTCAGCCACAGCCACAAGCGCAAACAAGCGAGCTCCCCCAGTTTCTAAAGATATTGTTGACGACGAACTAGTCATTGGCGAAGTCAATGATGAGCTTGATCAAGACTCCGAAGACTTAATGGCAGCGCTATCTGGTGACGACAAGGTTGATGATGACGATATCCTCTCAGATGCCCTAGAAGATGATGATTTGGTAAATGCGTTAACAGATGCGGAAATGGATTCTGAACTAGAAAGCATAGATGACATGTTGGTTCCAGATTCACCTACTGAAGTCTCGGATATTCACGTTGGGAAAAATAAAGAAAATGAAGATTTTGACCTTGATGACGATGCTATATCGCTCGTTGATGATGATGGCATTTCGCTAGATGATGAAGAAGGTATAACTCTTGATGACGATGACTCACTTTTAGACTTATCGGACTTAGATGACGAATTAGAACCAGACAGTGAAGAAAGTACTGCACCCGTCAGCAAACCCACTAGCCCGAGTGTGGCAAAAGCGAACGCGATACGTGAAGAAGACGATTCTTCGGGCCTTCCAACGGGTATCGATTTAGACGAAAATGGTGAAATTGACGAAAATACTATTGGTCAAATCGAAAACCAGATTGTTAAGAAAGATGAAACCATTAGTCGAATGGCCGACGAAATTCTAAACGAATTAGATAGTGGCGCAAATGGAATCGCTAAGAGTGACCAGAAAGATGGACAAATAGAGAGCTCGATTGAACGCGCTCAGTCATCACAAAAAGCTAGTGATATGAGTGCTGATGAATCCGGCTCCTCAGATAGCGCTGAAGAATTGAATGCAATGCTAGATTCCATTGGAGACGACGATGCTTTAGACAAACTTCTTGACCTAGATATGGGTTTAGAAAACGATCAAGTATCAACTCTCGCTGATGAGCTATTGAACGAGCTGGAAAGCGAAAGTGACGAATCTGACGAACTTGATAACTTGCTTAGTGAGTTGGACGATACTAAAGACGATTTTGATGATGATATTACTGACGTAACAGATTTCATTGCTCATACAAAGTCACAATCGACATCGACACAAGATAGAGCGACTAGCGCAATTCGTGATACAGATGACTTGTTAGATGATATTCCTAGTTTCACCCTTGATGGTAGCGGTGATGAAGATGATGACCTTGACAAGCTTGACATGGGTTTTGTTGAGAGTGATTATGCACCTAAAGATGAACTTAATCTCAAAGACAGTAGTGAACAAGAAGACGATACGCTCGACTTGTTAGATGATTCTGATGACGATGTGTTAGCAGGCTTGCAAGGTCTAGATAATTGGCTCGATGAAGAAGAGTCTAGTAAGGCCCCAGCAGATGAAACGAATAATGCTACAGAGCCCTCTGCACTTGCCTTAGATGATGAAATCATGAAAGGTTTGGATGACGCCAATTTTGAAGATATGTTGAACGATTTCGCGATAAAAGACGATGACGCCGCCGCGCCCAAATTGGTCGCTAAAGAAAAAGACACATTAAAAGACGCCGGTCTAGATTTAGAAGCACTAATGACAGATACCTCTCCAAGCGAAACAAAAGACACTAATGGTTTTGATTTCCTAGACGTTGATGATCTTTTGGATGAGAGTGAAGCGGCAGCAAAAGTCAGCGACGTTGATATAGAACTCAATCTTGATGACGCATTGGACCAAGATATCCCTAATCAACATAGGATAGTGGCCGATGCTGCGTCGGATGTTGAATCGGACCAAGCAAGTAATTTAGACTTAGCGCTCGTTTATTTAGATATGGAAGACTTTGACGCCGCTAAAGAGTTATTAGATGAAGTTGTGCGTCTAGGCAGCAATGAACAACAGGAAGAGGCAAGTGAACTTTTAGGTAAGATTGCGCCTTAACAAATAGTATACGGCGCAATTTCATAGGGATTCTGTCGTATCAGTCTAGGGCTTACTTATACTTCTAAGGGGATATCAAATTCTTCAGGCTTTTTAAAATCGCCTTTCATAGTGGATAATTTGCCGTCAACGAAAGTCAAAATAAGCTCTTTACGAATATCGTCACCACGTTTACTCATACCTCGTTTCATATCATAGACGTAATACCAAGTATCGGTGCTAAAACTATCTTCAACCACAGGATTTCCGAGCACAAATTGCACTTGTTCCTTGGTCATTTCTATACGTAACTTATCGACGTCTTTTTGTTCAAGGAAGTTACCTTGAGGTACATCAATTCGGAATATCCAATCGGAACACGCCGATGTGAGCAATGTGGCCACTAATATAATGGCTATGTAAGCTGATTTCATGTTTAACCTATAATAAATTGAGCGCAGGCATCCTACCTTACCTGCGTATGACCATTCAAGTGCTAAATGGTTCGAATTTAAAATAGCGCCTTATAGCTTGAGTAAATCTTTCGCATTCGCAATTGCTGTATCGGTCAATTCATCGCCTGCAAGTAATCTTGCGATTTCGTTAATACGCTCTTGCTTGGTTAACTTAAGCAGATTTGTTTCAGTCGTATGACCATCAGTAACCTTGCTGACAAATAGTTGATTGTGGGCCTGCGCGGCTACTTGGGGAAGATGGGTCACGCACATTACCTGTGCTTTTTCGCCTAAACGCCTCAGTAGCTTTCCAACTAAAGATGCCGTGGGGCCGCTTATGCCGGTGTCAACCTCATCAAAGACCATTGTTGGAATAAGCGTATCTTTTGAGGAGATGACTTGAAGCGCCAAGCCAATACGAGATAATTCCCCACCTGAAACAACTTTATCTAATAAATCGAGTGCTTGCCCCGGATTTACTGACAAATATATTTGCACAACGTCGCTACCTAATGCGCTTGGTAGGGTATTAGCATCTTGATGTAATCTTAGTTCTACCACAGCGTGAGGTAGGTTCATCTCTCTGACAGATGTTTGTATTTCCTGAGATAATAGGGCAGCCGCCTCTAAACGAGATTTTGAGAGAGCCTCGCTGGCTACTTTATACTCATCAAGATGGCTACTAACCAAACTCTTAAGCGTACTTAGGTTGTCTTCTTGGTCAAGTAGGGTCTTATATTCATCAGCTAAGGATAAGTGCATTTCATATAGATTTTCAGGACGAACTTGGTGCTTGCGTGAAAGGTCTATACATTCTGAGTAGCGTTGTTCTATTGCGAGCAATTGCTCAGGGTCAGATTCTATTCGGCTTTTGTAGAGTTCTAACTCTTCGCTTGCGTCTTCTGCTTGAATAAGCGCGCTCTGTAAGCTTTCAATAGTCTCATTTAAACTTTCATCAAAATGCGCGAT
This sequence comes from Glaciecola sp. G7-5, assembly GCF_055808975.1. NCBI lineage: Bacteria > Pseudomonadati > Pseudomonadota > Gammaproteobacteria > Alteromonadales > Alteromonadaceae > Glaciecola > Glaciecola sp. G7-5. Next base: position 4,033,838 of record NZ_CM147892.1, on the reverse strand, counting down.
TTTACTTAAGGATTTTATGCTTTGGTGCAATAACGATAATGCATTAGCTTCATCACTTTCTTTTAAGGTATGAATTGCAAAATCAGTACTGTCTATGAGCTCTTGTGTATTGCTTAACTTTTTAAAGTCACTTTCGAGTGTGGCGAATTCATCTTCACCAATACTAAAGTCATCAAGCTCTTTGACTTGATAAGCGAGTAATTGACTACGATCAATGCGCTGTTGTTGTTCTGCCTCGAGTTGTTTTAATTGTTTATGAGTCTGGTGATAGGTTTTATATGCATTGGCTACTTCAGCAAGCAAGTCTGGATGTTGTGCGTATTGATCTAGTACTTTTCTCTGAAACTCAGGTTTTAAGAATTGATAGTGAGCGTGCTGTGAATGAATGAAGGCTAATTTACTACCAAGTAGTTTAAGTTGGCTTAAATTTACGGGGATACCATTTACGAAAGCTTTTGAGCGTCCTTCAGGGTTAATCACTCGACGGATAAAACATTCATCAGGATTATCATCTTGTAATAATTCATGTTCGTTTAAGAATTCACGAGCGCTTTTCACCTTGGCAATATCGAAATGAGCGACAACTTCTGCTTTGTCAGCATGGTCTCGGACCATATTTGATTCGGCTCTGTCACCAAGGCATAGCCCGAGCGCATCTAAGGCTATAGATTTTCCTGCGCCGGTTTCACCCGTAATTGCTGTTAGGCCTTGACCAAGCGCCAAATCCACTTTTTTTACAATCGCTAAATTTTTAATTGCAATATGAACCAACATAACTCTACCTGCCTGCTAATATTCATCATTATGGTAACTATACTGATAATATATACAGTAGTTATGCGGGTGTAAAGATCAGTTTTGCATTAAAAGAGTTTGCTACCCCAATTTAATTTGGTTCTAAGCACATTAAAATACGAATATTCAGGCGGATGCACCAAGCTTAGTAAGTTGGGACTTTTCTTTATGTGGACTTCGTCACCCGGCGCTAAACTAATCACCACATGACTATCACAACTAATTTGTACATTGTCTGAATTTTTATTTGAAATTTTAAGCATTAAGGGGGAATTGGCATCAATTACAATGGGGCGGCTAGTCAAACTATGCGGAAACATTGGAACGAGTGTAATAGCGTCTAAATGCGGGACTAAAATAGGTCCGCCACCTGACAATGAATAGGCTGTAGAACCGGTAGGCGTTGCTACAATAAGACCATCAGAACGCTGACTAAAAACAAAGTCATTTCCTACGTATAGTTCAAACTCCATCATATGCGCCACTTTACTATGGTGTAAAACGATTTCATTGATAGCGACATGGGTACTTTTGAGTTTGTTGTTACTATGCACTTGAGCTTCGAGTAAAAAGCGTTCTTCGCGATGGCCTTGGTCTGCGAATATTTTATCTAATTGGCGACTAATGTCTTCTGGGTTTATATCGGTTAAGAAACCTAAATTTCCTCGATTTACACCCACGACATCTATAGGATAACCAGCTAACACACGAGCGGCACCTAGCATATACCCGTCACCACCGACAACGATCGCTAAGTCGGCGCGCTTACCTATGTCTTGCATGGAGCAAACCAGCAAAGATTTATTGTCTATAGAATCTATAATGCGCTGTTCTATCAAAATAGTGCAGCCGCGTTGTATCAACTCTTCAACCAGCACTGTCAAACTAGCATGAGTGCCTGAATGGCCGGGTTTGCCAATTAATCCAACGGTTTTATAACGCATATATTTTGTGAACCTAAACACCTCTTTTAGGTAAGGTATACGTAACGCTATTGGTGTTGCAAGTATAATTTACTTAATTAAACAAAAGTGAGCTAAAAATATCAGGTGAACACAGTCTCTTAGCCTAGTAAAAAAATAGAATAAATTTACAAATTTTGGCTTGAAGCCATCAATTCTGCCCCCACTATAGCAACTATGACTTAATCAAGGTGACAGTGTTCACCATATTCAACGTTAAAAAGCGGAGCGCCCAATGACGCAAGAAAATGCTTCTGATAAAGAAACTCAACAGCCGGCAGACGAACCTATTAATGCTGTTCAAAATGAAAACGCGAGTCCTGTAGAAGGCGATGCTCAATCAGTAGAATCTGATGAGGCACTAGAGGCCCAAGGTTTTGATTGGAAAATATATGCAGATGAGTTAGAAGCGAAACTGACTGCTGCTGAAGCTAAAATTGAAGAGCAAAAAGATAGTGTGTTGCGGGCAAAAGCTGACGGTGAGAATGCACGACGCAGAGCTGAACAGGAAGTCGACAAAGCAAGAAAATACGCGCTAGAGAAGTTTGCCGGTGAGCTGTTATCGGTCGTCGACAACCTAGAAAGAGCCACACAAGCCGCTGATGCAGAAAATGAAGCCATAAAACCTTTATTGGAAGGAATAGAGTTAACGCAAAAAGCGTTTATGACAACCTTTGAGAAATTTGGTCTAGAACTGATTGATCCCCAAGGTGAAACTTTCAATCCAGAAAAACATCAAGCGATGTCAATGCAAGAAAATGATGAATTGCCAGCCAACACAATTATGGCGGTAATGCAAAAAGGTTACTCCTTAAATGGACGCCTGCTTAGACCGGCAATGGTAATGGTTTCTCGCGGCGGCACAAACTCTGTTGACACGCAAGCGTAAAGACCTAGATTGCTAGCAATCTAACCTTACTTAGTACGGTGACAGAACAGAGTCATCGGCGAAACACTTGTTTCATCCTAATTTAGTGAAACAAAACAGAAAAAAGTAAAAAATTTATTTAATCACCTATTGAAAATAGGGTTACTAGCCCCACTTTATAATCATCAAAAGTGTAGCAACAAAAGAATTTGGAGACATGATATGGGTAAAATTATTGGTATAGATCTAGGTACAACTAACTCTTGTTTAGCAGTACTAGATGGTAAAAATGCAAAAGTTATCGAAAATGCTGAAGGTGAGCGTACAACGCCATCAGTCATTGCATATACGAAAGATGGGGAGACCTTAGTAGGTCAGCCTGCAAAACGTCAAGCGGTAACCAACCCAGCAAACACCTTATTTGCGATTAAGCGTTTAATTGGTCGTAGATTTGAAGACAAAGAAGTGCAGCGCGACATTGATATTATGCCGTTTAAAATAATGAAAGCGGACAATGGCGATGCATGGGTTGAAGCGAATGGCCAAAAAATGGCACCACCTCAAATTTCTGCTGAAGTCTTGAAAAAAATGAAAAAGACTGCAGAAGATTATTTAGGTGAAGAAGTGACTGGTGCAGTTATAACTGTTCCTGCTTACTTCAACGATTCACAACGTCAAGCGACAAAAGACGCAGGCCGTATTGCGGGTCTTGAAGTTAAGCGCATAATCAATGAGCCTACCGCGGCAGCACTTGCTTACGGTATGGATAAAAACAAAGGCAACAATACTATAGCGGTTTATGACCTTGGTGGTGGTACCTTTGATATTTCGATTATTGAAATCGACGTAGTTGATGGTGAACATACTTTTGAAGTGCTTTCTACCAATGGTGATACGCACCTAGGTGGTGAAGATTTCGATAATCGTATGATTACTTACCTCGTAGAAGAGTTTAAGAAAGACCAAGGCTTTGATTTACGAAAAGATCCATTGGCTATGCAGCGTTTGAAAGAAGCCGGTGAGAAAGCGAAGATTGAATTGTCTTCTGCACAGCAAACGGAAGTTAACCTTCCTTATATTACTGCTGACGCGTCAGGCCCTAAACATTTAGCAATCAAAGTAACACGTGCAAAATTAGAGTCATTAGTTGAAGATTTAGTTAAGAAATCTTTAGCACCGCTAAAACAGGCGCTTGCTGATGCTGACCTTAGTGTCGGTGAAATTAATGACATTATATTAGTGGGCGGTCAAACGCGTATGCCACTGGTACAAAAATATGTGACTGAGTTCTTTGGTAAAGAACCGCGTAAAGACGTTAACCCTGATGAAGCAGTTGCGGTAGGTGCAGCAATTCAAGGTGGTGTATTGGCCGGTGACGTAACTGACGTATTGTTATTGGACGTAACGCCATTATCATTGGGTATCGAAACAATGGGCGGTGTGATGACAGCCCTTATCGAGAAAAATACCACGGTCCCTACCAAAAAGTCACAAACCTTCTCAACGGCTGAAGATAATCAGTCTGCGGTAACGGTTCATGTACTTCAAGGTGAGCGTAAGCAAGCGCAAGGCAACAAGTCACTAGGTCAGTTTAATTTAGAAGGGATACGCCCTGCACAGCGCGGCGCACCTCAAATTGAAGTTACTTTTGACATTGACGCTGATGGCATCTTGCATGTGTCTGCGAAAGATAAAGACACCGGAAAAGAGCAGAAGATAACGATTAAAGCGTCTTCTGGTTTAAGTGAAGATGAAATCAACCAAATGGTACAAGACGCCGAAGCGAACAAAGATGCTGACGCGAAGTTTGAGCAGCTAGTGCAAGCACGTAACCAAGCTGATGGCATGATACACGGTACGCGTACGCAGCTTGAAGAAGCCGGTGATGCTATCGGTGCTGACGATAAGGCTAAAATTGAAGCCGCTCTTGATGAGCTAGAAACAGCTCGCAAAGGCGAAGACAAAGAAGCCATTGAAGCGAAAACTACAGCATTAATGGAAGCGTCTGCGCCATTAATGGAAATCGCGCAAGCTAAAGCTCAGGCTGAAGGCGCACAAGCTCAAGGTGGAGAAGCACCAGAGCAGGGCGCAAATAACGCTGGCGACGATGTTGTTGACGCTGAGTTTGAAGAAGTAAAAGACGATAAAAAGTAATATTGTCGTAATACACCATGGCGCAAGTTGTTGAATATAACTTGCTGCCATCATCAGGCGCGACCTCGCAAGAGTGTTGCGCCTTTATTACGAAAGTACTCTGCCTTTTTGGGTAGCGAAAATAAATGAAATACTGTTTATAAGTGCGCCAGATAGCGTGCTTACAGCAATACACAAATAAGTTTTAATGGGTGGTTTATGTCTAAGAGAGACTATTATGAGGTGCTAGGGGTAAGTAAAGGTACCGACGCACGTGATATCAAAAAGGCCTACAAGAAGTTGGCAATGAAATATCACCCAGATCGTACGCAAGGTGATAAAGCGCTTGAAGAAAAGTTTAAAGAGATTCAAGAAGCATATGAAATACTGACCGATACTCAAAAACGTGCAGCCTACGATCAATATGGTCATGCCGGTGTTGATCCAAACCGCGGCGGCGGTGCAGGTGCTGCCGACTTTGGTGATATCTTCGGGGATGTATTTGGTGATATCTTCGGCGGTGGCCGTGGTGGAGGCGGACGTTCGCGCGCGCGCCAAGGCTCTGATTTACGTTATAACCTAGAACTTTCTCTTGAAGAAGCTGTACGCGGTAAAGATGTTGAAATTCGTGTTCCCACTTTGGTTGAATGTGATACCTGTGACGGATCAGGTGCTAAGAAAGGCTCGTCGCCCACTACATGCCCAACCTGTAAAGGGAATGGCCAAGTGCAGATGCGCCAAGGATTCTTTGCGGTTCAACAGACCTGCCCAACCTGTTCGGGCAAAGGTAAAATAATATCCGATCCGTGCTCTCCTTGCCGTGGACAAGGCCGAGTTGAGAAAACCAAAACGCTTTCAGTTAAAGTCCCTGCGGGTGTCGACACAGGTGATCGAATTCGATTATCTGGCGAAGGCGAAGCAGGCGAAAATGGTGCTCCTCCAGGTGATCTTTACGTTCAAGTAAATGTGCGTGATCACGATATATTTACCCGTGACAATAACAATTTATACTGCGAAGTGCCCTTAGGTTTTACAACGGCGGCGCTAGGTGGTGAAATTCAAGTGCCCACCTTAGATGGTAAAGTGAAGCTTAAAATTACGCCAGAAACACAAACTGGGAAAATGTTTAGGTTACGAGGAAAAGGCGTCAAATCAGTCAGAAGTGGCAGTGTTGGTGATTTAATATGCAAAGTCGTTATTGAAACGCCGGTCAACCTGTCATCAAAGCAAAAAGAGCTATTGCAAGAATTTGAAGTTTCTATTAATGGCCAAGCAGCCAAACATAGACCTAAAGAAAAAGGATTTTTCGATGGCGTGAAGAAGTTTTTTGACGATTTAACCAATTCTAATTAAGCTTAATAAAATTAGCACATCACTAAAAGCCCAGCATTTATTGTTGGGTTTTTTTAAGATATAATCACAACTAATGAGGATAAGAAAAAGCTTCATCAACGCTGCTAATTTAAGTACAGTAGAAGGTGTTCATAAATCGATTAGGCACTTTGCATTGAGACAAGTGGTCTAAGGGCGTTTTATTTTCGTTAAGTATAATAAGCTTGAATTAATTTCAGTAAACATAAAGGATATATTATGAAAAAAACATCACTGGTATTATTTGCTGCAAGTTGTGCATTGGTATCTTTGTCAGCGCCGCCAAAGGCTGTTGCCAACGACCATGAAGTCAAGACTGCGACAAGTGAGAAACAAGCAAGTAGTGCAATTACGTTCAGGAAATCCTTATTGCAATTAGTGCGCAGTAATATGGGGCCGCTAGGCGCGATGGCGAAAGGAAATATACCAATGGACGCCGATGTTATTGCTATAAACGCAAACCGAATCGCGTTTTTGGGCGAGATGATGCACGATTATTTCAACTTAGATACCAGCGCTTATTCATTAGATACTGAAGCGAAAGCTGACATATGGAAAGAACATGCTGATTTTACGAGCAAGATAAATGATTTGGTCGACGCCGCTGTTAAACTAGAAGCCCTCGTCGCAAACGAAGAAGAAGGCGAATATCGCAAAGGTATTGGCGCCTTAGGCGCCACTTGCAAAGCGTGTCACGACAAATATAAGCAAGACTAAATACTCAACACTACGCTTTTTTAACGATATTAGGCATTGCCAGCAGTGCCTAATATCCGTAGTAATCGTCGCTCGCTTCAACTGCAAATACGTCAAGCAATAAGTACATAGCAATTGCGGTGATCAAAAGGCTGATAAGCAGCCCTATCCAGGGGAAGCTTTCTTGAGGGTCAGTTTTTTCAAGAACTTCTTTTTTCCCTGTGATCATAGCACTTGTTAAAGCTTGTTTGTGCCTAAGTTTGTAATACAAAATTGCGCCAATATGCAAAGCAATGAACGCAAATAAAACTAGGTAAACATTGTGATGCAAGTAATTCGCGATATCCTGCGCACTGTCCCCTAACACACCATAATATGGCCCATCGTTGAAAATCTCGTCGCTAATGAATAAGCCACTAAAGGCTTGCGTAAGGATTAAGGTCAATAGCACAACAACAGAATAAGCGCCCGCAGGATTATGGCCTATATAATGACTAGTTGATTGCGTTTCGCGCAGGTAGGCAAGGCTTGCTAAAGGTGAAACCATAAACTGACTAAACTTCGCGTAGTACGTGCCAAACACTCCCCAGCTTAGCCGAAAAATGATGATTGCAATACATGTATAACCGGCGTAAAAATGCCATTGCATGGTATTTGCTAATACATTTTCATCTAATACTTCAGCGCTTAGATATTGAAAAATAATGATAGCCACTAATCCCCAATGACAGATCCTGACGGGTAGATCCCATACTTTTTGCGTTGTCATAGCTTTCCTTTTGCATATAAATACTTGATTTTTTTTAGTATAAACCTTGTTGTAGCGAAAATTAAATAGGCATAGTAAATAAAGGTATGCTTGCTTTTGCTAGTAACAGAATTTGATGGCACAATATATTAATAAGCAATCATTACAAGATACACTTAGATTGTCGTGTTTACAGTTTAAATCAGAAGGAATCCGCGTGATTAAAGTAGGGGTGTTTGGAGCAAATGGTAGAATGGGGCGAGTATTGATTGATGCTGCCTATCAACATGCTGAAGTTGCACTTGGTTTTGCAAGCGTTCGCAAAGGCTCATCATTTGCAGGAATTGATGCCGGTGAGTTAGCAGGAATCAACAAGCAATATATAAATATTTCCGTTCTTGAAGACAGACTTGCCAATACTGCCGATGTATTAATCGACTTCACGCTACCTGAAGCATTACAAAGTAACCTTGATTACGCCGTTAAGCATAATAAAGCGCTTATCATAGGAACAACTGGCCTAGATTCAGCGCAGTTGGCGTCGATAGATGAAGCCGCTAAAAAGATCCCCATCGTGTTTGCAGCCAACTATAGTGTTGGCGTAAACGTGATGCTTAGTCTGGTAAGTACAGCGGCAAAAGTGATGGGCAATAATGCAGATATTGAAATAAGCGAAGCACATCATCGCTTCAAAAAAGACGCGCCTTCTGGCACTGCGATGGCTATTGGTGAACGCATTGCTGATACTCTTGGTAGAGACTTAGCCTCTTGTGCGGTATATGGACGTCAAGGCGATACTGGGGAAAGAGATTCTCAAACAATTGGCTTTGCAACAGTACGCGCAGGCGATATTGTGGGCGAACACACCGCGCTTTTTGCTACTTTAGGTGAACGCATTGAAATTACACACAAAGCGAGTAATCGCTTAACCTTTGCGAATGGCGCGCTAACAGCAGCTCTATGGGTGAAAGACCAAGAGCCTGGTTTGTATTCAATGCAAGAAGTATTAAATTTAGATAAATAGATCTTATTTATGGGCTCCATAAAGCTAAGAAAACAGCTGTTTTTGGGGCTTTGTTGGTGAATAATTGATATTAGCCTTGTTTTAGGTCTTTTTAGTTAGTTTTTTAAAACTTATAGACCTGAATAAGTTTGTTCTATATACTACGTGGAATTTGCCAAAATAAAGTGATTTTCGTCCTTTGAAAATGGCTATAAAAGAGACGGTAAGTGCTAATTTACTGGATGTATCTTGGTAATTGCTCACTTTTAATGTTTCTATTTTGGCAGAGACATGTAGTGTGTTTTTTAGGTAAAACATCACTTAACTGCAAGTTTGTTGCGTTTTTGTAACAAACCCTAGCTATCTCTACTTTTTAGGAGGTTGACTTGGCTGTTTCTGCCCTGTTAGTACTCGCCGACGGTTCTGTGTTTAAAGGAACTGCAATTGGCGCAACTGGTAGTAGTGTTGGTGAGGTTGTTTTCAACACCTCGATGACCGGCTATCAAGAAATTCTTACCGACCCTTCGTACGCTGAACAAATCATCACCTTAACTTATCCTCATATTGGTAATACCGGCGTTAATACTGAAGACGTGGAGTCTAATAATATTTGGGCAAAAGGGCTTGTTATACGAGATTTGCCTATGTATGCAAGCAATTTTAGAAGTGAAAAAACCTTATCTGAATATTTAGTTGAAAATAATATTATTGGTATTGCGGATATTGATACACGGCGCCTAACACGCGTTTTGCGCGACAAAGGTGCTCAAAATGGATGCATTACAACGCTTACTAATGAAGCTGAAATTGATGATGTAATCGCCAAAGCATTAGACAAAGCGAAAGGCTTTGCTGGTATAAAAGGCATGGATTTGGCGAAAACGGTAAGCTGTAAAGATGCATATACTTTCACCGACGGTATCTGGCATCTAAACAGCGGTTATGATACTAACGCAAGCGACTTACCTTTTCATGTCGTCGCCTATGATTTCGGTGCAAAACATAATATTTTAAGAATGCTGGTTGACCGCGGTTGCAGATTAACGGTAGTTCCCGCACAGACAACAAGTGAAGAGGCTTTAGCGCTAAAACCTGATGGCATCTTTTTATCCAATGGACCGGGCGATCCTGAACCATGCGATTATGCAATAAGCGCCATCAAAACCTTCATTGAAAAACAAATCCCTATGTTTGGCATTTGTTTAGGCCACCAATTACTAGCATTAGCAGCAGGTGCCAGCACAGAGAAAATGAAATTTGGCCACCACGGTGCCAACCACCCAGTAAAAGATATCGAGCATAAACGCGTGATGATCACTAGCCAAAACCATGGATTTGCCGTCAATCAAGAATCTTTACCCGAAAACATCGATATAAGTCACGTTTCACTGTTTGATCAATCTTTGCAAGGTATTGCGCTTAAAAATGCACCGGCCTTCGGTTTCCAAGGACATCCTGAAGCGAGTCCAGGTCCGTGTGATGCCGCATTGTTATTTGACCACTTTATAGACCTAATCAAACAAGCGAAACAATAGGAAGCTTTACTATGCCAAAACGTACCGACATCAAAAGTATTTTGATACTTGGCGCTGGCCCTATTGTTATAGGGCAAGCCTGTGAGTTCGATTACTCTGGAGCACAAGCGTGCAAGGCCTTGCGTGAAGAAGGTTATCGCGTCATATTGGTTAACTCCAATCCAGCGACCATCATGACTGACCCAGAAATGGCCGATGCAACGTATATCGAACCTATTCATTGGGAAGTTGTACGTAACATTATTGCCAAAGAACGCCCTGACGTTATTTTGCCCACCATGGGTGGCCAGACTGCACTAAACTGTGCTCTAGATCTGAACAAGCATGGTGTTCTTGAAGAATTTAATGTTGAACTCATCGGCGCTAATGCAGATGCTATCGACAAAGCCGAAGACCGTGAACGCTTCGACAAGGCAATGAAATCAATTAACCTTGAATGTCCTCGCGCCGAGATTGCACACAGTCTCGCTCAAGCTCATGATGTAGTCACCAGAATCGGTTTTCCGTGCATTATTCGCCCTTCTTTTACCATGGGTGGTAGCGGCGGCGGTATTGCCTATAACATTGACGAATTCAATGAAATTTGTACTCGCGGTTTGGATTTGTCTCCAACCTCAGAATTACTCATCGATGAGTCCTTAATCGGCTGGAAAGAATACGAAATGGAAGTTGTTCGTGATTCTGCTGACAACTGCATTATTATTTGTACGATTGAGAATTTCGATCCTATGGGGGTTCATACAGGTGACTCAATCACCGTTGCTCCCGCTCAAACCTTAACCGACAAAGAATTTCAAATTATGCGAAACGCTGCAATTGCAGTACTTCGCGAGATTGGTGTTGAAACAGGTGGTTCAAACGTACAGTTTGGTATCGACCCTAAAACGGGTCGAATGGTCATTATCGAGATGAACCCGAGGGTATCAAGATCGTCTGCTTTAGCGTCAAAAGCGACTGGATTCCCAATCGCTAAAATAGCCGCAAAACTGGCGGTTGGATACACTCTTGACGAGCTTGCGAACGATATCACTGGTGGAAAAACCCCGGCATCATTTGAGCCGTCAATTGATTATGTCGTCACCAAAATCCCCCGTTTCAATTTCGAAAAATTTGCCGGCGCTAACGACCGTTTAACGACGCAGATGAAGTCGGTGGGCGAAGTGATGGCGATAGGTCGGAATCAACAGGAGTCTTTGCAAAAAGCGTTGCGCGGCCTAGAAGTTGGTGCAACAGGATTGAATCCTATCGTTGATTTAAACGACCCTGAAGCGAAAAATCAAATTGTATTTGAATTGCGTGAGCCTGGTGCTGAACGTATTTGGTATATTGGCGACGCCTTCAGATTGGGCATGTCGGTGGAGGAAGTATTTAAACTTACCAATATTGACCCGTGGTACTTAGTGCAGCTAGAAGATATTGTTAAACAAGAAGCAAAAATTGAAAGCCTAGGTTTGACCGGTATTGATAAAGACTACATGAGAGCATTAAAGCGCAAAGGTTTTGCAGATGCGCGTATTGCTGAATTAACCGCCGTTAGTGAAGGTGACGTGCGCGACAACCGCGTTAAGATGGACATATTACCTGTTTACAAGCGTGTTGATACTTGTGCTGCTGAGTTTTCTACGTCTACTGCCTATATGTATTCTAGTTACGATGAAGAGTGTGAAGCACTACCGTCTGACAAACCTAAAATTATGGTAATAGGTGGCGGACCAAACCGTATTGGACAAGGCATTGAATTTGACTACTGCTGTGTTCATGCAGCCTTAGCTTTACGCGAAGATGGCTACGAAACCATCATGGTAAACTGTAATCCAGAAACAGTCTCAACGGATTACGATACCTCGGACCGTCTGTATTTTGAACCGGTTACCCTTGAAGATGTACTTGAAATTTGTCGCATAGAAAAACCTGAAGGTGTCATCGTGCAGTATGGCGGTCAAACACCGTTGAAGCTTGCTCGTGCGCTAAAAGAAAATGGCGTCAATATTATTGGTACTTCGCCTGATGCAATTGACCGTGCTGAAGACAGAGAGCGTTTCCAGCAAATGGTGAATAAATTAGGTTTAAAACAACCTGCGAACGCCACTGTTAGCAATATGGAAGAAGCACTTGAAAATGCCAAAGTGATTGGTTTTCCTCTGGTGGTTAGACCTTCCTATGTGTTAGGTGGCCGTGCCATGGAAATAGTTTATGACCTAAAAGACTTAAAGCGCTATCTAAACGAAGCGGTGAAAGTGTCTAATGATTCGCCAGTGTTGCTTGATAGATTTCTTGATGACGCAATTGAAGTCGACGTAGATGCGATTTGTGACGGCGAACTCGTCGTCATCGGCGGTATCATGGAACATATTGAACAAGCCGGTGTGCATTCTGGCGATTCGGCTTGTAGTTTACCGCCCTATACCTTGTCAAAAGATATTCAAGACATAATGCGTAAGCAAGTCAAAGATATGGCCTTGGAGCTTGGGGTCGTTGGTTTGATGAATACCCAGTTTGCGATTAAAGATAACGAGGTTTACATCATTGAAGTAAACCCTCGTGCAGCGCGAACGGTTCCGTTTGTTTCAAAAGCCACAGGCATTCCGTTAGCTAAAATTGCAGCTAGAGTAATGGCCGGTACGTCTTTAGCGAGTCAGGGGATTGTTAAAGAAACCATCCCGCCGTTTTATTCGGTCAAAGAAGTTGTGTTGCCATTTGCTAAGTTCCAAGGTGTAGACCCGCTTTTAGGCCCAGAGATGCGTTCTACAGGCGAGGTTATGGGAATTGGCGTTAACTTCGAAGAAGCCTATGCAAAAGCCGGTTTAGGAGCGAGTTCTCCGCTACCACATGCAGGTAAGGTGCTTGTATCCGTAAGAAATAACGATAAACATAGAGTGTTAGCACTAGCTAAAGTGATTATTGAAAATGGCTTTACGCTCGAAGCAACAAGCGGTACTGCTAAGTTTATCAACGAAGGCGGATATCCTTGTAGTGTTGTTAATAAGTTGCTTGAGGGTCGTCCAAACATTGTTGATGCGATTAAAAATGGTGCTTATACGTATATTGTTAACACAACCGAAGGGCGTCAAGCGATAACCGACTCGGTGTATATACGTAGCGAAGCACTATTAAATAAGGTTGCGTACACAACTACCTTAAATGCGGCCTTTGCAACAATGCAGTCGAAACAAGCTGATGCTTATAAGAATGTTAATTCGATTCAAGAGTTACATAAGCAAATTGAAGCCTAAAAGCCTACACACAATAGTCTGATTGTTTTATACTAATGGATTATTATATAATTAAAACGAACGCTTTAAGCGTTCGTTTTCTATTTTAGCGTTGAGTTTATTCGCCTTGATACCTGTGTTTATCCTCATACTTTGTTGCTGAGTATTGATCTCAGTTATAATTATAAAGTCGACGTTTCAACTTTTACCATGATAAGAGAATAAGAATGGCTACTACCTATCCAATGACACTTTTAGGTGCGCAAAAATTGCGTGATGAATTAAACGAACTAAAGTCCAAAGTAAGACCAAAGATCATAAAATCTATCGCTGAAGCCAGAGAACACGGCGACTTAAAAGAAAATGCTGAATACCATGCGGCGCGCGAGCAGCAAAGCTTCTGTGAAGGTCGTATTCAAGATATTGAAGGCAAACTTTCAGCTGCGCAAATCATAGATGTGACCAAAATCCCAAACAACGGAAAAGTCATTTTTGGTACTACCGTGCATTTAGTCAATGTAGATACTGATGAAGAAATCCAATACCAGATTGTGGGTGATGATGAAGCCGATTTGAAAAGTGGCAGAATATCGGTCAATTCGCCTATCGCTCGTGGCCTAATTGGCAAAGAACTTGACGATGTCGCGACCATAAAAACGCCTGCAGGTGTCGTTGAATATGAAATTATTCAAGTAGACTATAAATAGCCGCCATCAATTAATTTCTTGTGCGCAAGCTCTAGGGCTTGCGTTCTATCATGAACAAAATCAGCATCATTAAGCATAGTCTCAAAACCAATTCTCATGAGTTTTTCTTTACTTAGTGGGTTCTTTACTAGCATCACGATTTGCTTGTCTAAGCTTTGCGCATCTTTCACCAAATTTTCAATCGTCAAGGCAATTGTATCGTCTAGAAATGAGACATCACTTAAATCAACAACTAGAGCATGATGATCGCCTAAGCTCCCAAGTTCGCGCGAAAGTGCTTTTGATACACCAAATATCATCGTACCGCTTAAATAGAAATAAAGTAGTTGGCCTTGTGCTTTATTCAATAAAGCTTGTTGTTCTTCGTTAAGTGGCAAGCGCCCGTCAACATCACTAATCGCTTTTATATTTTTTGCTTGAGAGGTGCTGAGCTTTTCAATCGTTATGATATTCGCAATAAATACGCCGATACCTACAGCCACAACCAAATCCACAAAGACAGTAAGCAGCAAAACCGCATACATAATTATACTCGTTTGTTTAGATACTTTATGTGCACGTTTTATGAAGCTCCAGTCTAAGATATCTATCCCCACTTTTATCGCAATGCCCGACAAAACAGCAATGGGAATGAGGGAAATGAGGGAAGAAGCGCCAAAGACGGCAACCACCAATATTGCCACTCTCGTTAAACCTGATAGCGCAGATTTGGCGCCTGTTTGGATATTTACTACCGTGCCCATTGTTGCCCCTGCACCTGGCAAACCACCAAATAAACCAGAAAATAAGTTACCCATACCTTGACCAATGAGTTCTTTATCTGATTTGTGTTCACTGCGAGTCAAGTTATCAGCAATGACAGAGGTAAGCATTGAGTCAATACAGCCCAGCATACCTAGCACAATACCATCTAGTATCATGGTTTGGATAAGTTCGCGGCTAAAGGTAGGGAATACAAGAGAGGGAAGACTTACATCAATTTCGCCTATGCGCTTGATATTTGGATCTGTAATAAAGTAAACCGAAATAACAGAAATAAGCACCAAAGCGATAAGCTGAGGCGGTATCCATTGTTTTATCTTTCGTGGAGTAAAAAATATCAGCAGCAATGTTGCTAAGGCCATTGAAGCCTCGGTTAGGCTAAACTGAGACAGTGTTTCACCTACATCAAAAATGGCACCTGTAACACCGCCACTAGGGGAACTAGCACCTATAGCGGGTGCAAACTGCATAATAATAAGGATACATCCTATCCCAGACATGAAACCACTGATGACGCTGTAGGGCATTAAGGTAATATATTTACCCAACTTAAGCATGCCAAAAAGTATCTGCGTGAGACCCGCTATCATGACTACAGTAAATGCCATTGCAAGACCTGTTTCAGGGTAGCGCGCTAACATAGCCGTCACAACCGCAGCCATGATAACCGTCATTGGCCCGGTGGGTTCAGATATTAGGGTAGGTGTGCCACCGAAAAGTGCAGCAAAGAAACCGATAATAATTGCGCCATATAAACCAGCTTCTGGTCCTGCACCTGAGGCGACGCCAAACGCTAATGCTAATGGTAATGAAACGATCGCGGCTGTTAAACCACCTAAGATATCGCCTTTTATACTATTGCGGTTAATGTTATTGAAAATCTTCACTGTATTCTCTTTTTTATCGACAAAAACATGGCGCTTCTAATGCGCAATAGTGTATCCCATTTTTATTTTTCAGTGGTCGGGACAGGGCTGAATTTAGCTCTTACCCGAGTTGCTAAGGCAAAACTAATTAGCAATAGTATCCATATAGGCCAGTCACCAAAGCGTCTGTAGGGCGTTTCACCAGAAACCAAGCTGATGCTGTCTTCTAACACCAAGGCTTTAAATTGAGGAAGTTGGCTCTGGATCTGGCCTTTATGATTGATAATTGCGGTCACACCGTTATTAGTGGCGCGTAATACGGGTATGCCAAATTCTTTTGCTCGCACTTGAGCTATCTGCAAATGTTGATGTGGACCATGGGAATCGCCAAACCAAGCGTCATTACTTACGGTAATTATTGCCTGTGATTTTGAACTGAGGTTTGCTGCAATTTGTTTAGGAAATGCTATTTCAAAGCAGATAGCGGGCGCTAAATGGGTATTGCCAGCAACTAAGTTAGCTTGTACATAATCACCGCGACTAAAAGAGGACATCGGCAAGTTAAAAATAGGCGCTAGGTTTCTTAGCACCGATTCAAATGGAACAAATTCGCCAATGGGTAGCAAATGATGTTTTGAATAGCGTTTATTATGATTAATTTGGTAAGTTTCAGTATTCGTTTTTTCATCAATACCTAAAGCGAGCAATGAATTATAGGCAATATTAGTTTCTAAGTTGTAATTGATGACGCCAGTAATAAGCCCTGTGTTGTGCTGCGTTGCTTTTACGTCCAAGGTCTTTAAAAATACTTGTACAAGTGATTCAAGCTTGGGAATCGCCGCCTCAGGCCAAACAATGATGTCTTTGCCCCATAAAGATTCTGTCATCGCGACATATTTGTCTATTGCCATTTGGTCTTTTTCAGGATCAAAACGCATCGATTGCGCGATATTGCCTTGTACCAATGCAACACTTTTTTGCTCTCCTGTAGGATGTGTCCAATCAATACGATTGAAAAGAGCAGAACTGATTAGTAAAACCGTGATAGGAAGGACCGCATAGAGGTATTTTTTTTGAACGAAGCCCACAATCAAACTTACACAAACTAATACAATAAGCGCACTCAAGCCAATTTCACCAATAATCGGATACCATGCACTTAAAAAGCTATTTGACTGCGAATAAGCAATAGATAACCACGGAAATCCGGTTAAAATTCGGGCACGGAACCATTCCAAAACAAGCCAAACGAAAGGTAGACTTAAAGGCCAGGACGAAACGTTAAAATAACGAGACAGAAAAGAGAAAACGAGGGCAGGGAAAAGCGCTAAGTAACCACATAAGAGCAGCATTAAAGCAAGCGAGACAATTAAGGGGACACCGCCAAATTCTGCGATGCTAACATGCACCCAAGAGATACCCGCGCCAAAATATCCGAGTCCAAAGAACCAAGCGCTTTTAAAAGGTGTGCTAGTTTTATAGGCAAGCAAATAAAAGGCGATTGGTAGCACAAGAAACACTAAGTACCATTGATCAAAAGGAGCAAAAGCGAATACTAAACTCGCTCCTAATAAAGTCAGTAAAAGATTGACAACAAAAGTGCTCAGATTAGGACTCCAAATCGGGCAAATACACCTTTAATTGAAGCAAACGGCGTTTGTCAGAGGTGGTAACTTCAAACTGTATATTGTCAATTTCAACTTTTTCACCGGTTTCTGGCATATGACCAAATGCGCGAAGCACCACACCGCCAATAGTATCTGAATCATCAGAATTGTACGATGATTCGAAAAATTTATTAAAATCATCGACAGGGGTTAATGCTTTGACTGAATAGGTCGATTTGTTCAGTGGTCGAATGTAGTCATTTTCATCTACTTCGTCATCATACTCATCTTCAATCTCACCTACGATGAGTTCCAATATATCTTCAATGGTGACTAAGCCCGACACGCCACCATATTCATCCACAACAATCGCCATGTGATATCGCTGCTGTCTAAACTCTTTTAAAAGCACATCAACGCGTTTACTTTCAGGGACGATTACCGCTTCGCGAATGACGTCTTTTAAAACAAAGCTTTTTTCGTCATTAAAGGCGTAAGTCAGTAAATCTTTTGCTAGCAGAATCCCTTCGATATGGTCTTTATCTTCGCTGATAACAGGAAAGCGCGAATGCGCAGAGTCAAGCACCAAGGGGAGAAATTGATCAACCGATTGCTCAATGTCAATCGTGATCATTTGTGCTCGGGGTATCATTATTTCGCGGACTTTAATTTCACTTACGCCCATTACGCCTTCAATCATCTCTTTGGTTTGCGGATCGATGACTTCACGGGTTTCCGCATCAGAGATGAGATCTGATAACTCTTCTTTGTTTTGCGGTTCTCCTTTAAAGTTGGTCATTAACTTGTTTAACCAGCTTTTGTTAGCAGAACCGTTGCTAGAGTGGGGGCTATCTTCGCTCATTATTTTATTCGCATCTTTATATTCATGTTTAAAAGTAGTGTTTATGTTCAGATCTTATTGCGCATACAGAAATGTTTAAGTAGGAAACAAGTCATCTTCAACACGGTGATTACTCAAATACTATACTCAACTAATTTGATAAGGGTCGTCAATACCTAATTGGGCTAATATTTTAATTTCTAAAGCTTCCATTTCGTCAGCGTCTATATCGTCAATATGGTCAAAGCCTAACAAATGCAAGGTACCATGGATGCATAAATGCGCCCAATGGTCTGTTAACGATTTTTGTTGTTGTGTTGCCTCTTGTTGAACAATATCGGCGCAAACGACCAAGTCTCCTAAAAAGCCACTAGGTACAAATTCAGGTAGGTCGCTTTCAAATGAAAGTACATTAGTTGCTTTGTCTTTACCTCGATACTGTGCGTTGAGCATGCGAGACTCTGCTAAAGATACTATTCGAAGACCTATTTCAGCTGGCAGTTCGTTTTTCTGAACATCGCTTTGTTTGTTTGCTACATCTAAAGCTTTTGCTAGCCAAAAGGAGAAATTTTCTTTTGTCGGCAGACTTGTGCGCAAATCTTGTGCTAGATCATCAGCAATTTGTATATCAAGCGATAATTCTTTAGGCATATTTGTGCTCTGAACAATGTAAATAGTACTTAAGCATCGTCGCTGGACGCACTGTTATTTTGCTTTTGCATATTTTCTTGTTCTTGGCGCTTTTTAGCTTTTAGTGCATCTTGCGCTGATTCATAGTCTTCGTATGCTTGTACGATCCTAGCTACGACGGGATGGCGCACCACATCTGAAGCCACGAAGAAATTAAAGCTGATATCATTAACATCTCCTAATACGTCGATGGCATGGCGCAAGCCAGAACGCGTTCCTCTAGGTAAATCTACTTGCGTAATGTCACCGGTAATGACGGCTTTAGAATTAAAACCAATACGCGTTAAGAACATTTTCATTTGTTCTACACTGGTATTTTGAGATTCATCAAGAATAATAAATGCATCGTTCAGCGTCCTACCACGCATGTAGGCCAGTGGAGCGACTTCTATCACATTGCGTTCGATCAACTTCTCTACTTTTTCAAAACCTAACATTTCAAATAATGCATCGTAAAGAGGGCGTAGATAAGGATCGACTTTTTGTGACAAGTCACCTGGTAAGAAGCCAAGTTTTTCACCTGCTTCAACTGCAGGGCGCGTTAGTAGAATACGTCTTATTTCTTGCCTTTCCAAGGCATCTACAGCACACGCTACCGCCAAGTAAGTCTTACCGGTACCGGCAGGGCCTACGCCAAAGGTGATATCGTGACTCAGCACATTACTGACATATTTAGATTGGTTGGGGTTTCTTGGTTTAACAACACCCCGTTTCGTTTTTATGTGAACTTCTTTACCGTAGTCTCCGGCTTCAGCTCGTTCTAAACATTTTGCTTCTTGAATAGCTAAATGAACCTGATTGGGCTCTAAATTAGGCACGCTACCACGAACAGGCTGAGTTTCAATATAAAGTAGTTTTAATAATTCACTGGCGCCATTAGCCTGCTGTGGATCGCCATGGACACTGAATTCATTGTTACGATAATTTATTTCAACACCCAAACGTCTTTCTATTTGTTTCAGGTTATCGTCAAATGGGCCACACAAACTTGACAAGCGTTTGCTGTCTTGTGGTTCAAGTACTAATTTATTACTAACTATTTTGCTCAATGAGTTTCCTTAATGATGACCGCTGTCTTGGCTTGAACTTACGCGGGCATTATTTGAATAACACCGTTCTTATCCGGTGTGGGTTGTTTAGCGATAATACTTTGTGGTGATACTGCAATACGCAGCCCCATATCAGCCTCTCGCAAGCTGACTTCTCCGCGCAAAGAATTACTAAATACTGACGTTATTTTTACATCAACAAACTCGCCAATCATATCTGGGCTGCCCACAAAATTCACTACGCGATTATTTTCAGTACGTCCGGTGAGCTCATTTGGGTCTTTCTTAGAAGGGCCTTCTACCAAGATACGTTGCGTTGTATCAAGCATGTTGCGTGCAATCTGTTGTGCGTTTTGATTAATACGCTGTTGTAATATTTGTAGGCGTTGTTTTTTCTCACTTTCAGGCACGTCATCAATGGCATCGGCTGCGGGTGTCCCGGGCCTTGCGCTATAGATAAAGCTAAAACTCATGTCGTAACCAACATAGTTAATTAAATCCATGGTTGCTTCAAAGTCGTCATTTGTTTCCCCTGGGAAGCCAATAATAAAGTCAGAAGACATGGCTAGGTTAGGGCGTATTTTTTTGAGTTTACGAATGGTTGACTTGTATTCAATTGCAGTGTGGCCACGTTTCATTAAATTTAAAATGCGATCGCTTCCTGATTGCACAGGCAAATGAAGGTGATCCACTAACTCAGGAATATTGGCATAAGCATCTACAATATCGTCAGTAAACTCGACCGGATGAGAGGTGGTATATCGTATGCGGTCGATACCATCAATACTTGCTACAAGTTCTAACAACTCCGCAAAACGGCAAACGCTTCCATCAAAATGGTCGCCACGATAAGCGTTTACGTTTTGGCCAAGTAAATTAACCTCACGAACACCTTGCGCTGCTAATTGAGCTACTTCTAAAAGCACGTCGTCTACAGGCCGACTAACTTCTTCACCTCGGGTATAGGGCACAACGCAAAAGCTGCAATACTTAGAACAGCCTTCCATAATTGATACAAAGGCCGTAGGGCCTTCTGCGCGAGGCTCTGGCAGACGGTCAAATTTTTCTATTTCAGGAAAGCTAACATCAACAACAGAGCGCTGTCCGCCTTGTATTTGCCCAATCATTTCAGGCAAACGATGCAGCGTTTGAGGGCCAAAGACGATATCAACAAAAGGTGCGCGTTTACGAATTTCAGCCCCTTCTTGAGAGGCTACGCAGCCACCCACGCCGATGATTAATTCGGGTTTGTCATTTTTAAGATGTTTCCAACGGCCCAACTGGTGGAATACCTTCTCTTGGGCTTTTTCACGAATAGAACAGGTGTTGAGCAATATCACATCTGCTTCCTCGGCTTCTTCAGCCATCGTGAAACCATGTGTTGAATCTAATAGGTCAGCCATTTTCTCCGAGTCATACTCGTTCATTTGGCAACCCCAGGTTTTAATAAATAATTTTTTGCTCATTTCACTTCATCAAATAGGTTAACAGGTCGCTTTGTGTTGTCGTTTAATATGAGGCTAACGATAATACTGTTATATTGTTTACGTACGCCCTTGCTGATATTTTGTTCTTTTTATTCTCAAAGCCACCACTTTAAATGGCCGGGTATTTTACCTGCATTTACGGCACAACGCCAGTCATTACGGGTTTTACATCTAAAACTATTTCGTAGCCGTTTAAACAAAAAAGGCGCAATTTACGGTCATTGAAATACTTGGGCTTTCCTTAATATCGAAGGTTACAAAAGCGTTGATTTAGAACATACAAATGGCATAAAGGCTGTGGCATACTAGACCCAAAGAAATTGCTCTACTTGAAAACAGTGAAATAAAAATATGCCTAATAAAAATGTTGATTGCTGCGTGGTGGGCGGCGGTATGATTGGCGCTACCTTAGCTTTAGGCTTAGCTAAACAGGGTTATAGTGTTGCGCTAATTGAGAAGGATGAACTTGTTCCATTTTCTCCTGAGCAAGCCCCTGATATTCGTTTGTCGGCTTTAAATATGCACACTGTTGAGTTGTTGTCGAACTTAGGTGCTTGGAAATTCGTTCAAAAAATGCGTAGTCGCGCTTACGACACACTAAGTGTGTGGGATGGTGAAAATCTTAAAGTTAGCGGTAATACAATAGATAAAAAAGGCCTCACACGATTTACCGCGCAAGAGATTGAGCGACCTTTACTAGGTTATTTTGTTGAAAATAGGCTCTTGCAGCTTTCTTTATACGACGAAATTAATGCGCAAGTGGCTGATAATGTTGCATGCATACATCAGCAATCAATTATCGATATTGATGTTGAAGCGGGCCGCGTTTCATTAAGTAATGGCGATGAAATTCATAGCCAGCTTATTTTTGGGGCTGACGGCGCACAATCGCAAGTTAGGACTGCGGCAGGTATACCAAGCAGTGGTTGGCAGTACGCACAAAAAGCCAATGCGGTATTGATTAAAACAGTCAACAAAGTAAGTGATGAAACATGGCAGGCATTTTTTACTACAGGCCCCAGAGCTTTGCTGCCGATGCACGACAATTATGCTTGTTTGATTTGGTATCACGGTGCGCAGCAAAGTGATTGGATTCAGAATGCCCCATTTGATGAACTCAAAGCATCGATATACAAAGAATTTCCTGACTTAATTGGCGAGTTTGAAATTTTGCAAGTCGCAGGCTTTGGGTTGACAAGAATGCATGCGCATCGATATGGACAAGGCAAGGCGCTAATTGCAGGTGACGCCGCTCATACCATTAACCCTTTAGCGGGACAGGGGGTTAATTTAGGTTTTAAAGATGCCGC
Organism: Glaciecola sp. G7-5; assembly: GCF_055808975.1. Classification (NCBI taxonomy): domain Bacteria; kingdom Pseudomonadati; phylum Pseudomonadota; class Gammaproteobacteria; order Alteromonadales; family Alteromonadaceae; genus Glaciecola; species Glaciecola sp. G7-5. The sequence goes on along the minus strand of NZ_CM147892.1, from coordinate 4,011,196 downwards.
GGCCATTTTAGAATTAATTTCAGAACATGGGATAAATGACCCTAAGTTGCTTATTAAGCAATACGAAGCGAAACGCAAAATAGCAAATTTATTGATGATGTCGAGTATGGACGCCATCTATCAGACGTTTTCAAGTTCATTGTTGCCGATAAAGCTGGCGCGCCAGTTTGGACTAACTTTGGCAGATAAAGCCGGCCCTCTAAAGCACAAGGCCCTAAAATATGCGATGGGATTAAGCGACTAAGACTTTATTTGGCCTTCTCCCCATCATATTCGTCCTCCTTCCCGTCATATTCGTCCTCCTCCCCGTCATATTTGCGCAGGCATATATCTCCTACCCCCTCTACCATCACAAAGGTCGCATCGTCTAAAAGCAGATTCTTGCCCCCGCAATAACGACAGGGTTGGGATTCATGCTAGTGTATCAAATACAGGTGGATTTGTAGGGTTGGAAGTTGAACTCAATAGTGTAGAAGTCGTATAAATCGTATATCATTTTACATAAGTTAATGAAAGAAGGGGAAGAAATGTCAGTTTTTGTAATACTAGGTGTGTTGTTTTTAACTTTAGTGATTCTTATTCCTTTACTAGAGAAATCAGGTAAGCGCATGAGTGATGAAAGCACGGCCAAATTATCAAAGTGGATATTCCCATTGCTATGCATTGCCATCTTAGCGGGTTTAATGACAAGCTTTTGGTAAACCCGCGCGCTTAGTTTTTACTTTGCCAAATGTCTTTTTCCTCTAACTCACCTTGAATTAGGCAATCACTGCGGTCGAACAATATCTTTTTGTTCGCCTTTCGTTTGGCTTTGTAATCGTTCGTTACCGCAACGATGGTTGGTGTTAAGATAAAAATGGCAATAACATTAACCAAAGTCATCAAGCCCAAGGCCATGTCTGCCATAGCCCAAACTACGGGTAATGATGCTACCGAACCCCATAAAATCATCACTAAGTACCCAGTAGTGTAAAAGCGTCGGCCAAATTTATTGTCGAGCTTAAACATATGCAAGTTACTTTCACCATAGGCATAGTTCGCCACTACAGAGGTAAATGCAAAGAAACAAATTGCGGCTGATACAAAGTCACTACCAGCGCCGCCTAAATGCGTTTCCATCGCTGTTTGAGTAAGTCGTATACCTTCCATTTCACCAATGCCAGTTTGTGTACCCAGTAAAATAATAAAAGCCGTGCAGGTACATAAAATCATCGTATCGATGAATACGCCCAACATTTGCACATAGCCTTGTGAGGCCGGATGGTTCGGTTCAGGCGTTGCCGCTGCGGCAGCATGAGGTACGCTACCTGATCCCGCTTCGTTTGAGTAAAGTCCTCGTTGAATACCATTTTTAATGGCGGCGGCTAACGCGCCTGCACCAGCCTCTTGAAAACCAAAAGCGCTACTTACGATGTCGTAAAGCACCGTGGGGAGTAATTGTATATTGATAATTGTGATTACCAAGGCTACCGCAACGTAGGCGATACCCATGAAGGGCACAACGTATTCAGCAAAGCGGGCGATGGCTCTGAGTCCGCCCACCACAATTAGCGCGGCTAACACAATAATACCGATACCAGAATAAAGGGTAGGTAGGTTGTAGCTGTTGTTTAATGCGTCAGTAATAGTATTGGCTTGTACGGCGCTAAAAACAAAACCATAACCAAGGAATAAACAGAGGGCAAAAAGCCAAGCAAATGCTTTGTTTTGTATACCTTGTTGGATGTAATAAGCAGGCCCGCCGCGATATTGACCGTTAGAATCTCTTATTTTATATACTTGGCCTAGTACGCTTTCTGCGTAGCCTGTTGCCATGCCTAAAAGCGCGATAACCCACATCCAAAATACGGCGCCAGAACCGCCTAATGAAATAGCAACCGCGACGCCCGCTAAGTTTCCTGTTCCCACACGAGCTGACAAACTTGTACACAGCGCTTGAAACGAACTAATACCTGAAGCATCAGATTTGGTGCTTTTGCGCATGATTGAAAACATATGTTTAAAATCGAAGATCTGAATAAACTTCAAACGCCAACTAAACCAAACACCGGCTATTACTAGCAGAAATATTAGCACGCCATAGGTAGATTGATCCCCCCACAACCAGTAATTAGCAACACCAACAACTTTGCTTATTGCGCTTTGCATTGGAAGAAGGATATTTTGAGTAAACCACGCAGTTATTTCATTCATAGGATAAGGCAACTAATTTTAGTTATTGTTCTGGTTAGTTCACTGTATTGTGCAAGATTTTTAGATGATTCACCATGCTAAATGGTAAAACAGAGCAAAAAAGCAGTTTTTGCCTTTGAGATGTTTCTGATTTCGCTGATTTTGCAGGACCGATAGTTTGCAAGTTGATGTGTAGAAATGAAAAACGCCGGCTAAAAACCGGCGTTCATAATATGGCTGGGGTAGCTGGACTCGAACCAACGAATGACGGGATCAAAACCCGTTGCCTTACCAACTTGGCTATACCCCAAAAAAAATAAGTCACAAAGACTTATTAATTTGGAAAAATGTGGCTGGGGTAGCTGGACTCGAACCAACGAATGACGGGATCAAAACCCGTTGCCTTACCAACTTGGCTATACCCCAGCAATGGTGCGGAAGGAGAGACTTGAACTCTCACGCCGTGAAGCACTGGAACCTAAATCCAGCGTGTCTACCAATTCCACCACTCCCGCACGGTACTCTAACAGAAAAAATGGTGGCTAAGGCGGGACTCGAACCTGCGACCCCATCATTATGAGTGATGTGCTCTAACCAGCTGAGCTACTTAGCCATTAATTACTCTGTTTCTGAGTGGCGCGTATTATGCTTAGTAGAACTCTAAGCGTCAACCGTTTTTTGCCAAAAAAATAGCAAAAATGAACGGTTGACTACAAACTAACCAACAAAAAGCGTATTTTTGGGTCTTAGTCCTCATTTTTAGGCAAAATGCCGTATTTGATGTCAAATTTATTTAATTGTGCCTTTATTTTATTGCCCAACTTTCCAGCACGTATTTTTGGCACTCTTGTGGTGTCAGTTTCATAATTTGCATTGGCAAAAGCGTTCACAAAATCTGCATCATGCTTATGTGGATTTGTAACTCTTGTTCTTGCAGATAAAACTGAAATCTTTTGAATGCTTTGCTTGCGCGAAAAACGTGCAAAACCTTTAAACCTGAAGTGCTCCTCAGCGAAGCGATTACTCAGCTGTAACACAAAATCCATTAAACCATACATAAGATTGTCTTCTGTTGCGCTGTCTATGAGTATATGGCTGGCAATTTTGGGGCTTGTGTTGTTTGCGCCCAAACTAAGCAATTCCGGTAGTTGTGTGCGCTTGTCTGGCGCAATACATAGGGCCAACAGTAATTGCCCATTTGCCAATTCACTGACATCTTGCAAAATAAAACGAGCATGGTCATAGCGAATGTGAGTGCAACACAACTGCAGACTTTCTTTGTTTAATATTGTTTGCGGACCATTGGTATTTGTTGCTTGAGACATCGCAATTAAAGGCAAGTCGTGGTGACAACTAAAAGGACTTGTTGTATTGGATTTAGTAACAACGCTGGTGTCACCAGTGTTTATTGTTTTGTATTTGAATAACTCTCTAATTTCATGTTCTCTAGCTTTCACAAGCGCTAGGAACGCGGTTTGTATAATTTCAGATGACGGCAATTGTGGCTCAACTCGCCAGCGTCTTCCATAGACAATTTTTTCAGACTGTTGCTCGTCAAATGATTGGTAATTGTCTTTGCCTATAATACCTACCTGAATAAAAATACTCGCGTTATCTTCGTCAACAAACAAAATGTATTTGGGGTCAAAGTCTATTTCAGCAATTATCGCTTCGACAGATTGCTTGGTATGTTGATAGCTCAAATAATGTTGAGGAATACAGTTTGTGCCGTCGTCTAACACCACAGCGGGCGCTTTGGGCAAGGCCGTTTCACCGGGTAGTAAAGGTAGCATGTCGGATATAGGTGTTTTCATAATGTCCGCAAACAGTTTTATGTGCTAAGTAGACCCACAAAACTTATGGTTAATTTCATCATGATAGTAGTATGTGTAAATTGGGAATATGGATTATAAATAGTAAATATTGCTGAAGTGGAGTGTGAATTAATGCTTACTATAAGCTCTAAACACTGATTTTTAGTATGGACTGCTTAATAAAAAAAGGGAAGCTAAATGCTTCCCTTTATTGGTTTATTTGGCTTTACAGCTCTATACGTTAAATCGGAAATGAATAACGTCGCCGTCTTTGACAACATATTCTTTGCCTTCTAAGCGCCATTTTCCTGCTTCTTTTGCACCGGATTCACCTTTATTCGCTACGTAATCATCAAAGCCGACGATTTCTGCTCGAATAAAGCCTTTTTCAAAATCAGTATGGATTTTACCGGCTGCTTGAGGCGCAGTAGAACCTTCTGGAAAGGTCCATGCACGTACTTCTTTAACACCTGCGGTAAAATAGGTTTGTAGCGTTAGCAATCCATATCCTGCGCGTATTACGCGATTTAAACCAGGCTCACTTAAGCCCAGTTCTTCCATAAACTCTTGTTTTTCTTCTTCGTCTAGTTCGGCAATATCCGATTCTATTGAAGCACAAACGCTAACAACAACCGCATTTTCTTTTTCGGCAATGGCTTTTACTTGCTCTAAGTAAGGATTGTTTTCAAAACCATCTTCACTAACATTGGCGATATACATGGTTGGTTTTAAGGTTAGGAAGTTCATGTAAGATATGGCTGCATGTTCTTCTTTTGTGAGGTCTAAAGAACGCAATAGTCCGCCTTCGTTTAGATGAGGTAGTAACTTCTCAAGCACTTTTAACTCAGCTTTTGCGTCACTCTCGCCACTTTTAGCTCTTTTCGCTACCCGAAATATGGCTTTTTCAGTGGTCTCTAAGTCAGCGAGTCCTAATTCAGTGTTGATAACGTCAATATCTTCTTGTGGATTAACCTTACCTGCCACATGAACAATATTCTCATCGTCAAAACAACGCACAACGTGCCCGATAGCATCGGTTTCACGTATGTTGGCTAAAAATTTATTGCCTAAGCCTTCACCTTTAGATGCGCCTGCCACTAAGCCAGCAATATCGACAAATTCCATTGTGGTTGGGATAACACGCTGCGGGTTTACGATTTCGGCTAATTGTGCTAGTCGAGGGTCCGGAACAGGCACTACACCGGTATTTGGTTCAATGGTACAGAATGGGAAGTTGGCCGCTTCTATTCCTGCTTTTGTTAATGCATTGAAAAGGGTTGATTTACCCACGTTCGGTAAACCTACAATGCCGCATTTAAAACCCATAACTACCTCTGTTTAATAAAATTTTGTCTACCCACTTGCGCCGAACTATTATTCTGCTTTAAAACTGTGTAGGCGTTGTTGTGCTTTGCTTAAATCTTGCTCATAAAGAATTGGTATACAGCGCATCGCTTCGTCAATGGCGTCTTCAATCCGAGCAAAATCTGCAGGCGGTGCTTTTGATAATACGTAATTGGTGACTTTACTTCGATGTCCTGGGTGGCCAATACCAATACGCAGTCTTAAAAAATCGCGTTGTTTGCCAAGGGCGCTAACAATATCTTTAATGCCATTTTGGCTAGAGCTACCGCCGATTTTCAATTTGGCAATACCAGGGTCAAAATCTAACTCGTCATAGGCGACTAATATTTCATCGACTTGTATTTTATAAAACTGACAAATCGCAGCAACCGACTTACCACTTAAATTCATAAAGGTTGTTGGAATGAGCAAACGTACATCTTGGCCTGCGATGGTGCCGCGACCAGTAAAACCAAAAAACTTAGCGTCGAGTTTTAGGCTTATATTAAAGCTCGACGCTAAGTTTTCTACAAATTGTGCACCTGCGTTGTGGCGGGTATCTTTATATTCTGGACCTGGATTACCCAGGCCCACAATTAGACGAATTGTCGACACCGATTATTCCTTGGTGGCTCCATCATCACTTTCTGCTTCTGGCTCGTCTTCACTTTCAACAACCGAACCTCTAGATTGTTTAATCGTAACAACGGCTAAATCATGATCTTCGCCTTTAGCTAATTCAACTGATTCAACACCTTTAGGTAAAGTGATATCAGAAAGGTGAAGTGTTTCATCTAAAGCTAGGTTAGCAACGTCGACTTCAATGAACTCTGGTAAATCTTTTGGTAAACAAGTTACTTCAATTTCGTTCATTTGATGTTCTGCGTGACCACCTTCTAACTTTATTGCATCAGCTTTATCTTCATTGATGAAGTGAAGTGGTACGTTTGTTGTTAGTAATTCACCAGCAACAATGCGTACAAAATCGATATGCGTTACTTTAGGCTTGTAAGGGTGACGCTGCATGTCTTTCACTAGCGCTTCTTCTTTCTTGCCATCGATGTTGATGGTTAATACGTGTGAGTAAAACGCTTCAAATTCTTGAGCTTGTAATACTTTATTGTGTTCAAGTGTTAGCGAAACCGGCTCTTTGCCGCCGCCGTAAATGATGGCTGGTACTTTGCCTGTGTGACGTAGGCGGCGGCTCGCACCTTTCCCTAAATCTGTACGGACTGTAGCATCCAAACTAAATATTGCATCAGACATTATATGTCTCCAAGGTTTGTAAAATTACGAATATGTAATTAATACGATTAAGTGGGTAGTTTTTTGCGACCAAAAACTACATGATTGTTGTTGTTACTTTTATCGCGACTATTAACTTTAGCTCGAATAGTGCACAAAAATAAAAACGCCGCTCGTTCTAAAACGGCGGCGTATATTATCATTGCACATGCGCCTGTACAATGTGAAATTCATCAAAAGTAAGATTATTTAGTAAGTTTGATTTATATCGCTTACTTTTGACGCATCAATGACCCTAATTTCAAGTATTTTCACTAATTTACCAAACTGTTGTGTGCTCGCTATACCTTCCATTGGTTCAACCTTCATTTCGACGATTAGACCATTCTTACGGTATTCGCTCTTAAGGCCAGATGGCATGTACTTATCGCCGTTATTTGCAATAAACCCATAAAAGCCACCTTCAAACTGTTGGAAAGTGATTTGCCCTGTTAGTGTCATCGTTTTAGACTCTTCAATTTTTGTAGCATTTTCTTGCACAACTTGCATCTTACTTGTTTCACTTTTACCTGCTACTGCTTTGTCGTTAGCGTCATCCTCATTACTGTTGCACGCACTCAAGCTTAGGGCAACAAAAGGCAGCAATACGACACTTTTTACTACAGCGTTGAATGAATATTTCCTAATTAGCATTTTCAAGCCTCAATAAATGGAGATAAAAATCACTGCCTATGCAAGCGCAAATGGGAAGCTATTCTTTTAGTCTGCGATTATCGCGTTAAGTTCCAATAGGTCGAAACAAGACTAAGACAATGTCAAGCATGTATTATAGTAGTGGAAACAAAAAAGGCTTATGTATTAAATAAGCCCGTTTTGGTGTTTTATTAAATCTAGTACTCGAACATTGCCGAAATAGATTCTTCATTACTTATCCGGCGAATCGTTTCCGCTAACATTTCGGACAGCGTAAGTTGTTTTACTTTCTTAATTTTTCTTATCGCGTCAGGCAAGGGGATACTATCGGTGACGATTATTTCGTCAATCACAGAATCCTGTAAGTTCTTAGCGGCGTTACCTGAAAATACAGCATGTGTTGCGTAAGCATAAACACGTTTAGCGCCATGTGCTTTTAGCGCTTCAGCTGCTTTTGCAAGCGTACCACCGGTATCGATCATATCATCTACGATGATGCAATCACGATTTTTGACGTCACCGATAATATTCATCACTTGGGCTACATTAGCTTTAGGACGACGTTTATCGATGATGGCTAGGTCAGCGTCGTTGAGCAACTTTGCCGTGGCACGAGCACGCACCACGCCGCCGATATCAGGAGATACAACCACCGGAGCATCGAAATCTCTTTGGAACATGTCATCTAAAAGAATTGGTGTGCCGAAAGCATTATCTACAGGAACATCAAAGAAGCCTTGAATTTGTTCAGCGTGTAAGTCAACAGTCAATACTCTGTCAACACCTACATTTGACAAAAAGTCAGCAACAACTTTGGCCGTAATCGGCACACGTGCAGAACGTACACGGCGGTCTTGTCGAGCATAGCCAAAATAAGGGATTACCGCAGTTATGCGACCGGCTGATGCACGCCTGAAGGCATCAATCATCACGATAAGCTCCATAAGGTTATCGTTTGTAGGTGCGCAGGTAGATTGAATAATAAATACGTCAGACCCACGCACATTCTCGTGAATTTCAACGCTAATCTCACCGTCACTAAAACGGCCACAAGTAAGATTTCCTAATTTAGTATACAAACGCTCGGCGACTTTCTGGGCGAGTTCAGGAACGGCATTTCCTGCAAAAAGCTTCATATCAGGCACAAGTGATTCCTCGGTGCATGTTAGTTGTATTGGCTGGGGTAGCAGGACTTGAACCTACGAATGGCGGGATCAAAACCCGCTGCCTTACCAACTTGGCTATACCCCAATTATTTGTTGCTTGTATTATACCACATGCAAATTTGCTGCAGATAACTGCATTTCAGCTAACTTGTTATGTAGTGGTGATACGTCAACGCCTTTGGCGACAAAGGCTGTTACTCCGTTGGGTAAACAAGGAACTACTTCATTTGCAGCTTCAATACTGTCAAACTTGGCAAAAACGCTTGCCCCAGTTCCTGTCATTCTAGACGGGGCGTAGTGTAGCAATCTGTTAAGTAAATTTGCAACCTCAGGTTGCAGATTACAGACTAATTTCTCACAATCATTTTGCGTTAAGTCAAACTTATAGTCTTGCATAATCATTCTAGCTGTGTTTCGAGGCAAATCTGAATGCCTAAAAACGGCTTGTGTCGAAATGTGCACATTAGGAGTCGCCACAAGATAATAGCTTGGTGTAATTTGCGTGTTTTGTAATTTTTCACCAATGCCTTCAGCAAATGCAGAATGACCGTTAACGAATACTGGGACATCCGCTCCTAGCGTTTTGGCTAAGGCTAGTAAGCTAGTCGTGGTGAGTTGGCAATGCCACATGAAATTTAGGGCAACCAAAACACTTGCTGCGTTAGATGACCCACCGCCCAGTCCCCCTCCCATAGGAATACGTTTTTTTAAGGAGATATTTACGCCTAAGTTTTTTTGTGGGCGATAATCTAAGAGTAATTGAGCCGCTTTATAAACAAGGTTGTCTTGTGGCAAGACCCCTTCGATATTGTTCATTAGCTCAATAGTGCCCGTTGACGTGACTTCTATCCCTATTTCGTCCCCAAAGTCGAGTAATTGGAAGAGGGTTTGCAATTCATGATATCCATTCGCTTGACGACCACAAACATGTAAGAATAAGTTTAGTTTGGCAGGGCTTGGCCACCATTCTATTTTATCAAGGACCATTAGCTTATTGACTCCATTCACTAATTCTTATTTTAATCGTCGCTTGATATGCAGAGTTGAACATATTTATTTGTTCCGGTAATTGGTATTCGATATTGTTAATACTGACATTGTTATACTGTGTGTAGTTAATTGTCCATTGATCACATTGATTACATGTGGCTTTTATCTGTTTGATGAGGCCATTCTCGTAGCGGGTTATTTCCTGATTTTCCCCTCTTTCTTGCCGTGTTCCATTTACTTGGCCTAGCATCGCGTTTCTTCCCTCGCTAGTTGCCGCTCCTTTTATCCAACTACTAAGCTGCTCTAAGGGGACTTGCCAACCGCTTACCTGATAAATTAAGGCTGATGGGGAGCTGTCATAATAACTTTTGCCGTCAGCCTGGAGTGTAGCCATGATGCCGTCATATTCTAAATTAGCTAGGTTTATCCCCAGAACATTGGTCAATGCAAATTGCATCAATGCATCATTTTGTTGCCAATTGATATAGGCGCTTTTGCGTTCTTTATCGGTTATCCAAGCAATTTTTCCTTTTAGCTTCCACTTTGTTAGTTGGGCTAAATTGTTGTTCAAATTAATTAGCGCTTGGGTCTCCAAATTCGGCTTTGTGGCGCAAGATAGTAAGAAACAGCTGAAAAATAGAGTAACGATCACTTGCAAACAGCGATATGCAAATTGAGTCTGATATTTCATGTGTGTGAGTCTTTTTGCTGATTAGCCTTATGTATTTGTATGCAAACATACAAGAATATTGGCTTTTTTTCTAACCTTAATGTGTATTTCTTTAAATGTGAGCTACTTTTGACTACAATACGCCGCTGATTAATAACCCTAGTTGAATCGACATTACATGAGTTTTATTGCCATTGGCATAAATCACCAAACTGCACCGGTGGCGATGCGTGAAAAGGTCGCCTTTACGCCCACTTCGCTTGCTGGTGCCTTGAAAAATTATGCCCTGCGCGTGAAACAGGCAGAGTTGGTTATTTTGTCAACATGTAATCGTACCGAAGTTTTTGCAAATAGTGAGCAGGTAAATGCAGCTGATCTTGGCGCGTGGTTAGCTGAAGTTCACAAGGTTGAACTTGCAGACCTGAGTCAGTACTTGTACGTTCATGAAAACGAACACGCCATCCGGCATTTAATGCAGGTTGCTTGTGGCCTAAATTCATTGATTTTGGGCGAACCGCAAATTTTAGGGCAAGTTAAACAAGCCTTTTCAGAAGCAAAGCATGTGGGGACCGTCAATGGTCATTTCGAAAAGATATTTCAAAATACTTTTGCGGTGGCAAAAAAGGTAAGGTCGCAAACAGATATTGGTGCAAATGCGGTTTCTGTTGCCTATGCCGCCGTGCAACTGGCGAAACAAATATTCTCAAATTTAGCAAAGAGCCACGTTTTATTGATAGGGGCTGGTGAGACAATTGAGTTGGTCGCCAAGCATTTAGCGATGTTTAGTTTAAAGAAAGTCACGGTCGCCAACCGCACCCTTGCAAATGCACAGTTGTTAGCTGATTCACTGCTTGTAGATTCTGAGGCGATTACCATTAGTGAAATTCCAGAACGTTTATCAAAAGCAGACATAGTGATCAGTTCAACCGCAAGCGCATTGCCTATCTTAGGGCAGGGGACTGTAGCAAGTGCCTTAAAAGAACGAAAGTACAAACCTATGTTGATGATTGATTTAGCGGTGCCGCGTGATATTGAAGACCAAGTTTCTGAGATAGATGATGTATACTTGTACACAGTAGACGATTTACAACACATTGTGCAACAGAATGTGGCTAATCGTGAACAAGCGGCAAACGAGGCTAACACAATTATTGAGTACCACGTTGCTGAGTTACTGTTATGGCAAAAACAACACAAAAAAATTGACTTAATTAAAACCTACAGAGACGACGCTGAACAAACGAGGCGCGGATTAGAAGAAAAAGCGTTAATCAAACTAGCACAAGGCGAAAGCCCTGAAAAAGTGCTACAAGAATTAAGTTATAAGTTGTCGCAAGCCATGATGCATGCGCCAACTAAAGCTATGCAAAAAGCGATAGCCAATCCCAAAGAGAGCGCGTTGTCGCTGTTTGAAGATATATTTGGCGAAGATAAAAAATAAGATAAATTAAGGTGCTTGTGCGTTTTTAGCATGTCTCACCTAGCATATTAAGGCAGGTCCTAATCGTAAGACTTGGCCATATAAAGGAAACACATGAAAGACTCGGTAGTACAAAAACTAGAATCTCTAGTTGAACGTTTTGAAGAAGTACAAGCCCTATTGGGTGAGCCTAGTATAATTAACGACCAAGAAAAATTTAGAGCCTTATCTAAAGAGTATTCTCAGCTTGAAGAAGTTGTAAAACAGTTCAATGCTTTTCAAGGTGCCCAGGCCGATATTGCTTCTGCGCTTGAGATGATTCAAGAAGAAGATGCAGAAATGCGTGAGATGGCGCAAGAAGAATTAAAAGAAGCCAAGAAAAACAGTGAACAACTTGAAACAGATTTGCAAATTCTGTTGTTACCAAAAGATCCCAATGATGACAATGATTGCTTTTTAGAAATCCGTGCGGGAGCAGGTGGCGACGAAGCGGCGATTTTTGCCGGCGATATGTTTAGGATGTATTCCCGTTACGCTGAAACGCAAGGTTGGCGTTTAGAAGTAATGAGTGCAAATGAAGGCGAGCACGGTGGCTACAAAGAAATCATTGCGCAAATAACGGGGAATGGTCCATATGGAATTCTGAAATTTGAATCAGGTGGCCATCGTGTACAACGTGTTCCTGAAACAGAGTCACAAGGACGCATCCATACTTCTGCATGTACCGTTGCCGTGCTCCCTGTGGTGCCAGAATCAGAAGCGATTGAAATTAATCCTGCTGATTTACGTGTTGACACCTATCGAGCTTCAGGTGCGGGTGGTCAGCACGTGAATAAAACCGATTCAGCGATTCGTTTAACGCATATTCCAACCGGCGTGGTTGTTGAATGCCAAGATGAACGTTCGCAGCATAAAAATAGAGCACGGGCGATGTCAGTCTTACAAGCCAGATTGAACAATATAGAAAAAGAAAAGCGTGATGAAGAAGAAGCCAGTACGCGTAAAAGCTTGGTAGGTAGTGGAGATCGTTCTGAACGTATTCGTACCTATAATTTCCCGCAAGGACGAGTGTCTGACCACCGTATTAATTTGACCTTATATAAACTAGATGATGTTATTGCTGGGGACTTAGGCGCCTTATTAGATCCTATTCGCCAAGAACATCAAGCAGATTTGCTCGCAGCATTAGCCAGTGATTAATGCTCGTTACCACTGCATGTCGGTTTTACTACAGCTGATTATCAAGGATAATAGTTAATGCACCATGCAAGATAAGCAGTTAGACACGAATACGGAACTAGCCAATATTCCAGCGCGTACTATTGACGAAGTTTTGCGCTGGAGTGAACGACAGATTGCGACACAAGAAGGCTTGTGTTTTCAGTCTCCTAAACTAGAAGCGCGCCTATTGTTTAGCCATATAAGTCACAAGAGTCACGCTTGGATTATGACTTACGGGGCGAGTCTCGTTTCTGAAAAATTGAGTGAAACGCAGATACAAGCATATATAAATTGTTTAAAACAACGTTTGATGGGGCAACCTATCGCGTTCATTTTAGGGACTCAAGAATTTTGGACACTCACCTTAAAAGTTTCTGATTGTACTTTAATCCCGCGCCAGGATACTGAAACCTTAATTGAAGCGGCCCTTGATTTGCCTCTAAGTAATACAGCCAACGTGCTAGATTTGGGTACGGGAACAGGTGTTGTTGCGCTGGCGCTGGCAAAAGAGAAACCTGATTGGCAAGTGCTAGGACTCGATAAAATTGAAGGGGCGGTTGAACTAGCAAAAGAGAACGCGCGTTTAAATAATGTAGACGTCGCTTTTTTACAAAGTAATTGGTTTAGTGCCCTAGATTGTGCCAAGCTTGAGCATACTTTTGATCTTATCGTCAGTAATCCACCCTACGTAGAAGCTGATAGTGATTATCTTAAGCACGGTGACTTGCGCTTTGAACCATTAAGCGCCTTAGTGTCTGGGAAAGATGGCTTGGACGATATTCGCAAGATTATCACTCAATCTATCGCTTTTTTAAATAACAAAGGCTTTTTGGCGATAGAACATGGGCAAGGACAGGCAAGCGCAGTGCAAAGTTTATTTCGTGATGCTGGCTTTAGTTCAGTGCAATCAAAACGAGATATTAATGAAATTGAACGAATTACGATGGGACAATGGCGAGTCTAATACTGGTAGAAAAACACTAACAACTTAGAAGCTATCAATTTACAAAGCTGCGTGAGAAACAACAAATAGCGACACAATTACATTCAAAATAAAAAAGAGAAATAACTATGTACACAATTATCAAACACTTACACCTTACTATTATCGCGTTGACCTTTATCTTTTTTTTAATTAACTTGATTTCTTTGATGAAGAATTCGGACGCGGGCACAAACAAACTATTAAAAATAGGCCCACATATTCTATACACCTTGTTTGTATTGACCTTCATTTACTTGGCTTATGTGAATCCACTTCAACTCTATCCTTTTGTGAATGGCTGGGCATCATCAAAATTAGCCGGATTTGTCTTCTATCTACTCTCTATAACTTTCGCGCTTAAATGGGCTAAGAATAACATGTGGCGCGTTGCTGGCGCGATCAGTGCAGTATTTTGGTTGCTCGTCACGGCTCGTTTAGGATTTGCTGATCATATAAAGGTAAAAGGTGCGGTCCAAGATACAAATGCGTATATACAGTTTTTATCAGATACCCTACGAGGATTGGTTGGATAGGCAACAACGTGGGGTCAGGTATTGCATTTGAAAAGTGCAAAAAATAGTCGAAGTTATTAAATCCAGAGGTAAACACAATGCTTAAAATTGACCAAGTAAAGATAAAAGAGTTAACCGTTGCCAACGATAAGCCATTCGTTTTATTTGGTGGTATGAACGTATTGGAATCTGAAGACCTCGCGATGAAAATTGCTGAGACCTACACCGAGATCACCACAAAATTGGGGATACCTTATGTATTTAAAGCCTCTTTCGATAAGGCAAATAGATCTTCGGTGAGTTCTTATCGCGGGCCAGGCATGGAAGAGGGCTTACGTATTTTCGAGCGTATTAAGCGAGAATTTAATGTCCCTATTATTACTGACGTGCACGAACCGCATCAAGCAGCCCCTGTTGCAGAGGTCGTTGATGTTATTCAATTGCCCGCATTTTTGGCACGTCAAACTGATTTAGTTGTTGCGATGGCAAAAACACAAGCGGTGATTAATGTTAAAAAACCACAGTTTTTGGCACCCCATGAAATGGCACATATCATTAATAAATTTGACGAAGCGGGTAATCAAAACATTATTTTGTGTGAACGGGGAAGTTGCTATGGTTATAACAATCTAGTCGTTGATATGCTTGGAATGGACCTGATGAAACCTATGGCACCGGTAATATTTGATGCTACGCATGCGCTACAAAAACCCGGCGGACGCAGTGACTCTGCTGATGGACGACGTAAACAAGCAGCGCAATTGGCAAGAAGTGGTATGGCTTTAGGAATAGCGGGTCTATTTATTGAGTCCCATCCCGATCCTGAAAATGCAAAGTGTGATGGTCCTTGTGCCTTGCCGCTTGACCAATTAGAGCCTTATTTACAACAAATGAAAGCTGTAGATGACTTAGTAAAGTCGTTTGAAGAATTGAAAATAGATTAATAAAAGTGCCGTAATAAAAAAGGCTAAGTGATTTCTCACTTAGCCTTTTTAAATGCTTATTTATTATGATTTAGACATTTGCTAGCAGTGCATTAAGCGTTGCACTTGGACGCATAGCTTCTGCTGCTAGTTTGTCATCAGCAAAGTAATAGCCTTTGATATCCACTGGTACACCTTGAGCACCGTTTAATTCACCTACTATTGCTGCCTCATTGTCAGTCATGTTTGCTGCCACAGGCGCAAACTGCATGTGAAGTTGTGAGTCAGCGCTTTGCTCACCAAGTGCTTGTGCCCAGTAAAGCGCTAAGTAAAAATGCGAACCGCGATTATCTAATTCATTTACACGACGTGAGGGTGATTTGTTCTCTTGTAAAAACTTCGCTGTTGCTTGGTCTAAGGTATCAGCTAATACCTTCGCTTTAGCATTGCCAGTGGTCACGCTTAAGTGCTCTAAAGACGCAGCAAGTGCAAGGAACTCGCCAAGAGAATCCCAACGTAGATGGTTTTCTTTTTCAAACTGTTGAACATGTTTAGGAGCCGAACCTCCAGCGCCAGTTTCAAACAAGCCACCGCCGTTCATTAGCGGGACTATTGATAGCATTTTTGCACTTGTACCTAATTCCAATATGGGGAATAAGTCGGTCAAATAGTCGCGCAATACGTTGCCGGTCACAGAAATAGTGTCTTGTCCTTTCGCGCAACGAGCAAGGGTATATTCGGTTGCATCAACAGGGCTCATAATTTGGATGTCTAAACCATTAGTATCGTGGTCTTTTAGATATGTATTGACCTTTTTGATCATTTGCGCGTCATGAGCACGATTTTCATCTAACCAGAAAATGGCAGGTACATTAGTTGCACGAGCGCGAGTAACGGCAAGTTTAACCCAATCTTGGATTGGTGCATCTTTTGCCTGGCACATTCTCCAAATATCACCTTCTTCAACATTATGCTCGAGTAAAGTATCACCAGCTGTATTGACAACTCTTACCGTGCCTTTAGCATCTAAAATAAAGGTTTTATCATGCGAGCCATATTCTTCCGCTTTTTGTGCCATTAGGCCAACATTTGGAACCGTCCCCATGGTTGTTGGATCAAATGCACCGTTTTTCTTACAAAACTCGATAACACTAGCAAATACACCAGCATAATTACGATCGGGGATCATGAATTTAGTATCTTTTTGACGACCGTCAGGTCCCCACATTTGACCAGAAGCGCGTATCGCCGCTGGCATTGAAGCGTCAATAATAACGTCACTTGGTACATGTAGGTTGGTAATTCCACGGTCAGAATCTACCATTGCCATTTCGGGACGTTGTGCGTAAACCGCTTGAATGTCGGCTTCGATTTCGGCTTTTTGTTCGGCGGGTAAGTTTGCTATTTTAGCGTAAACATCGCCTAAACCGTTTTTAAGATCAACGCCAATTTCAGCGAAGGTCTCACCATGTTTGGCAAATACGTCTTTATAAAAAACTTCAACTGCTTGTCCAAACATTACAGGGTCAGATACTTTCATCATCGTTGCTTTCAAATGCAATGATAAAAGTACATCTTGTTCTTTTGCTAAGTTAATTTCTTTCTCGAAAAAGCTTTTAAGGGCAGCGCTACTCATAACTGATGCGTCAATCACTTCTTGGTCGAGTAGTGAAACTTTTTCTTTTAATACCGATACATCGCCGTTAGCATGAACAAACTCTATACGCACTTCTTGCGCATCGTTAACGGTTGTCGATAACTCACTACCATAAAAATCGCCGTCATCCATGTGTGAAACATGAGATTTAGAGTCTGCTGTCCAAGCACCCATTGAATGCGGGTTAGTCTTTGCATATTGCTTAACTGAGCTTGGAGCGCGGCGATCTGAATTACCTTCGCGCAATACTGGATTTACTGCAGAGCCAAGTACTTTTGCGTAAGTTTCTTTAATTTTTTTCTCTTCAGCAGTGGTGGCTTGCTCAGGGTAATTCGGTAGTGCATAACCTTTAGCTTGAAGTTCTTTAATTGCGGCTTGCAGTTGAGGGACAGATGCGCTGATGTTTGGAAGCTTTATAATATTTGCTTCAGGGGTTTTAGCTAGATCACCTAATTCAGCTAGTGCGTCGCCTATGCGTTGTTCTTCTGTCAAATAACTTGGGAAATTAGCAATAATACGTCCCGCTAAAGAAATGTCACGTGTCTCAATATCAATACCGGAAGACGCAGTAAATGCTTGTATTATTGGCAACAATGATTGGGTTGCTAATGCAGGGGCTTCGTCAGTAATGGTATATATGATCTTGGATGGTTCAGTAGTCATTAAAAATCCTAAAGAAAATTGAAAAAGAGGCCGCTTGTTGTGCTCGTTTTCATCTTAATATGAATAAAAAGTACAGCTAAACGAAAAAACATGCGAATTTGGGTCGCGATTTTATACGAAACCGCAGCATTTTTACAGTAGCTATTACTAATTGGTCATAAAAATTGGCCGTAATTTGTGGTTAAGCGCTAATTTTACATACGATTTTGGACAATACAGGACTTAAAGCTAGGTTTTAAACTTCTCACTTTGTAATGCATACACATTTTGTTCCCCCAACCCTTTTAAGCTATATTTCTGGGCCTTAGCGAATGGTGTTCCTCTTGGACTTAAGCTAAACGTGGCTTCATCTACTAGTATTTGATTAGCTTGCGCTACTTTTTCTAAGCGAGCAGCGCGGATAACTGTCTCTCCCCAAATATCAAAATTTGGGTTGTTATGGTCAAACACACCACACGTCACAGGACCAAAGGCCGCGCCTATACGTAAATTCAGCGCAGAGACAGAATGCAGAGCGCTTGCAACCTCAATGATTTGTTTCACAATTGACTTGTTTTCAACACCTCGGCTTTGAAAGCCAACCAGCACGATATATTGGTCACCATTGGTTTTTATGCGCTTTACGTCTAATGCACCTATCGCTTCATCAAAGGCAGAGAATAAGCTGTAAATAGATTTCCAGTGTAATGGTGCGGCTTTGCTTTGACACACAAGTTGAGTGAAATCTACCACGTCAACAAATATGACACCCATTGAAAAGTTGCTTTGCATTTTGTTTGTAGTATCAGGCATTACTGTTTTGCCTAATCGAGTCTGTTGTGCGCCGTTAAACGAGGTTAGTAGTGGCGGAACTAATTCCGGTGGAAATAACTTACTTAATATTCGTGATTGCGTTTTTTCATAATGCTGAAGTTGTTGCCAATTATTGGCCAAAATACGGCGAATGAATAATGCGCAAATTAAACAGGCAAGGGCAAAAACAAGAGCGTTAATCTGGGCAATATTTGTTAAATACTCTATTTCACCTTTTGCTTGCCTTAACGTTAAGTTTGTATCGTGTGTACTAACAATCTGGGGGGATTGCGTAAAAACGAAGGCACTTAAACATAGCGTAATTGCTGCCACAAGGGCTGGCATTTCATAACGGTCAAAAATGTAGCAGCATATGAACATAGACAGCAAAAAGTAATACTGTAAATTTACATCATAGTGCCAAAGGTAGCATGCTGTTAGGATATAGCTTAAAAAGCCAAGCAAGAGTATGATTTTTGCACGGGTTACCGCCTTCTTCTTAAGTAAGAGCAAAACTATGAAAAAGCAGCTTAAATGTATGAGCATATTTAGGACGTGGTACTGCAAACTTTGCGAGCTTAGCGCAAAGGGATAATATAGTGATGCAGCGACTAGTTTCCCAGATTGCAATACAATGACGACAATCAAGGCTTGACAAATACGCAACATGATATGCTCACGTTGGCGTAAATGTTGTTTTATTCCCACCGTTGGTGGCGTATTTGAAGTCAACATGTTCATCCTTGAATCATGTGATTATTGTATGTTTATATCGTGCTAAAAATGCTTATTTTGCACAACTGAACTTTAGGACCGTTTTCCCTTAGTTCGCGTCTAGTGCAAGTAGTTCATCTACTAGTTTTATCGCATCACCAATATAGTTCTCAGGTGTCATTAATTTTAGTGATTGCTTAACCTCTTCAGGTAAGGCTAAGCCGTCGATGAACTCTGACATAACTTGTGCATTTACTTTTTTACCACGCGTGAGTTCTTTGAGTTTTTCATAAGGCTTTTCGATGCCGTAGCGACGCATAACGGTTTGAATAGGCTCTGCTAACAGTTCCCAGTTATTGTCTAATTCTTCGCGCAGACTCGCTTCGTTAACTTGCAGTTTGCTTATTCCTTTTAGCGTTGCTTGATAGGCGATGAGCGCGTAACCAAAACCCACGCCCAAATTGCGTAATACAGTTGAATCAGTTAAGTCTCGTTGCCATCTGCTAACAGGAAGTTTTGCCGCCAAATGTGAGAATATGGCATTGGCTATGCCTAAGTTGCCTTCAGAGTTTTCAAAGTCGATAGGGTTTACTTTGTGCGGCATTGTTGATGAGCCAATTTCACCGGCTATTGTGCGTTGCTTGAAATGCCCAAGGGCTATGTAACCCCATATATCGCGGTCAAAATCAATGATGATAGTGTTAAACCTAGCGACCGCATCATAGAGTTCCGCGATATAGTCATGGGGCTCAATTTGTGTCGTAAAGGCGTTATGGCTTAGGCCCAGTGAGGTGACAAATTGCGCTGACAGGGCGTGCCAGTCAGTATTGGGGTAGGCACTTAAATGTGCATTATAGTTGCCCACCGCGCCATTGAGTTTGCCTAACATAGGAACTGCGAGTATCTGTGCATACTGACGTTCAAGACGAACAGCGACATTTGCCATTTCTTTACCCATGGTCGTTGGTGAAGCTGGTTGTCCATGTGTTCGAGCCATCATTGGAATACTACGGTATTCCTTGGCTAGTTTTTTCAATCCATCAATTAATTGGCGACAATAGGGTAAAACTACGTCGTGTAAACCGCCTTTTAGCATTAAAGCATGAGACAGGTTATTTATATCTTCAGAGGTACAGGCAAAGTGAATAAATTCGTTTATCTGTTGTAGTTCTGCAAGTGCACTTACTTTCTCTTTTAAAAAGTATTCGACCGCTTTGACGTCATGATTAGTTGTGCTTTCAATGTCTTTTATCTGCTGGGCATCTGCTTCACAAAAGTGCTCAACGATATCATTGAGTAATTTGTTTGCCTCTTCTGAAAGTGCAGGCACTTCGGTAATTTCGTTACAATCAGCGAGGGTTTGTAACCAACGAACCTCAACTAATACGCGATGTTTAATCAATCCGTATTCGCTAAAATAGGGTCTAAGAGCTTCGCTTTTGTTGCCGTAGCGGCCGTCAACGGGTGAAAGGGCAGAGAGTGCAGATAAGTCCATCATGTTACCTATTAAATTAAATGTTTGTGTTAATACTTGAAGTATTGCGTGATGAACATCATCGTCTCCAAGCTTTAAATCTGAGTGTATTACATTGCTCTTAGCGCACTTTTGGCACTATTTATTAGGGCTTTTCTATTGAATAATATTTGCCGACGTTTACCTCCTAACTGTCGCCACAGAACAGCTGATCTTACACCGGCTAATAGAAGTGCCCTAATTTTGTGTTGGTTGCTTTCTATACTCAAATTCTGAGGATTTCCAGCTACTTGTATTTTGGGTGCAAGCGGGCTCACAATGTCGGTATAAATCGACGCTAAGTTAGTGGTTATTTGAGCGTTTTCGAATGCTAAGTGAGCGACTTGGCGTTGTACGTGAGATATACGCTCGCCGAGTTCATTTAAGGCTTTAGGATGGCGGCTTAATTTGCGCTCTAGACTCAATATAGAGGCAATATAGCGGGTTAACTCGGCGTCTTTTAATTTGTTGTCTGAGTCGATTTGACTGACTAAGGTTGTAAAGCCCACTTTTAAATTTTGCAGTGAACCATATACCTGCTGGGTATTGTCAGGGGACGTAACGAGTATACTCGATAAACTTGCTTCTACGGCTGTAGCGTCGGCTTCACCCTTACGAGCGATACTTTGTACTAAAGTAGCGCTCTGACAAACGCCAGCCAAGGCTAAATGCTGTTCTAAATATTGTGTAGTCATAATTGCTTAGGCGCGCTTAAGTTGTTCTTGGTTTTTCTCGTCTGTTTTAATATAGCCGTCAATAATACCGCCACCTAAACACACATCGTTTGCGTAAAATACCGCTGATTGGCCAGGAGTCACCGCTTTTTGTGGAGTCATAAACATGACTTTTGCGGTGCCATCGCCATTGGGAATAAATTCACATGGAATATCTTTTTGTCTATATCGGGTCTTCACCGTCAACTTGGTTCTTTTGCTGGGCCCAACTCGGTCAACAAAGTGTAATTGAGTAGCAATTAGTCCAATCGAGTATAGGCTAGCATTATCGCTTCCTTGAGCGACTATCAATACGTTTCGTGCAATGTCCTTTTCAACCACATACCAAGGTTCTTCACCGTATTCTTTCTTGCCGCCTATCAACAAACCTTTGCGCTGACCTAAAGTATGGTACATGAGCCCATTGTGTTTTCCTATCTCATCGCCATCAATCGTTTCAATGATGCCCGGTGTCGCAGGTAAGTATTGTGACAAAAAATCGCTAAATTTACGTTCGCCAATAAAACAAATGCCTGTACTGTCTTTTTTATTATGCGTAAGCAAACCATATTCTTTGGCTATTTCGCGAACCTCTGGCTTGGGTAAGTGACCAATTGGAAAGAGTGTTTTTGCGATATGTTCGTGGCTTAAAGTATATAAAAAATAACTCTGATCTTTGTTGTCATCAGCGCCTCGGATCATTTGCCATTTCTGGTTGACAAGTCTCCGCTGAGTATAATGACCTGTCGCTATATAATCAGCGCCTAAATCTTCAGCTGCAAATTCCAAGAAGGCTTTAAACTTTATTTCTTTGTTACACATAATATCAGGATTAGGTGTTCTACCAGCCTTATATTCTTCTAAGAAATATTCAAAAACGCGGTCCCAATATTCAGCAGCAAAGTTGATTTTATGTAAATAAATACCTAGTTTATCAGCGACCGCTTGCGCGTCAGCTAAATCTTCGGCGGCTGCACAATATTCGTCATTGTCATCTTCTTCCCAGTTTTTCATGAATAAGCCCTCAACCTCGAAACCTTGCTGCTGCAAGAGTAAGGCTGAAACAGAAGAGTCTACACCACCAGACATACCAACAATGACTTTGGTTTCCTTGGGTGATTTTGCTAAATGAGAAACGATGTTTTGCATAGTTTAGTTTACGAACTCGACATAAAATTTATCGGATAGGTTAGTCTTGATTTTTCATCACATGAATATCCAACAGAGTATATCAAAACTCCTTTCTTTAGTCATACATGGATGCACTTATTTGGGTGTCAATTTTAGTCGCATAAATTAACGAAATAGGGGATTTTTCTGATTGATGGGGGTTGTTTATTTTTCTACGCTTGTTTTTGATTAACAAAAGGCGTTTAGGATGTGTTGAATTTTAAGGGAGGTGCTGATTAAGGTTGAGAGGGTATATACGACAGCCAAAGGCGCTGAGCCTTTAGCTGTCGAAGCAGAACCTAGTATTTACACAGGAACAACTTTATTTGCACAAGGACCTTTTTGGCCTTGGCCTACTTCAAATTCAACCGCTTGGCCGTCATTCAATGTAGCATATCCACCACCAGCTTGAATTTCTGAATGATGAACAAACAGATCTTTACTACCGTCTTCTGGTGTAATAAATCCGAAACCTTTATCTGCATTGAACCACTTAACTGTACCTTTACTCATAACACTCTCTTCATATTTGGTGAAAAAATATAATTCCGATTTGCTATCACCATTACAAACCGGACATTTGATCTTATTGGCTACTTAAAAAAGCAACTTTTGTCTAGTATAGAACTAATTACTAGAATTTGCTGTGTTTCTTTTTCAAATTACTCACTTTTCTCGCTACTTTAAGTAAATCAGGCGAAATATCATCGGCGCCATCCTTAATTAATTTACTCACATCGCCTGATGAAAACAAAGTGCCTCGTTCAGACTTTATGTCAAGTGACCTAACGAAATCTTTTGTTTTACCGGTACTGCAAGTATCGATATATTTAAAAATAATCTGTTCGTTAATGCTTTTAGGTGCTTGTTTTAACACACTAATTGTATGTTCAATGGACGCAAGTTCAGATTCCAATGAGGCAATTAATTCAGCAATGTTAGCATAAGGTTTCATCAATCTGGCTTACTCAGAATCGGCATTAACTATCTGGTCTACTTTATTATGGCGTCGAGTCTACAGGAGAAATCACCTGCTGTTAACTTAAATCAAATAATAATCGTATTAAAAATCAAAAAGATACATTGAATTAGGTATTCGCCTACAAAACACCCATAAAATGACGCGTAAATGTCATTTAAGTGTCACGAAACTTCCATTATCGATACCATCAATAGTCCAACTTCCAACTCTATACCGAATTAAGCGGAGAGTGGGATGGCCAATGTGCGCCGTCATTCGCCTTACTTGTCTGTTTCTACCTTCTTCTATCGTAATGCTTAGCCAAGTAGTGGGAATGTGTTTACGTTCTCGAATTGGTGGTGTGCGGGGCCACACATTTGGTGGCGCCATTTTAGCGACTTTGGCAGGAGCACTGAAGCCGTCTTTTAGCTCAACGCCTTTTGCCAGTGCGTCGAGTGCTTTTTGATCAGGGCTACCTTCAACCTGCACCCAATACGTTTTGCTTGTTTTGTGCTTGGGCGAAGTAATTTTGCTTGCTAGCGCACCATCATTAGTTAATACCAATAAGCCTTCGCTGTCATAATCAAGCCGCCCTGCGGCATAAACATTGGCTACATTGATATAATCTTTTAGTGTGCTTCTGTTGTTCTCGTCAGTAAATTGGCATAAAACATTGAAAGGCTTGTTGAATAATATAATTTTTTTTGACTCTGATGCTCGTTTACGACGTTTATTCACGTGTGATTGTGTTAGCTTAGCGCTTATTTTAGATGGCGAGGCTTTATTTGCGTTGTTAGATTTATTGTTCATTAGTATTAAATTAGCATGATTTAGTTAGATTTGGACTTGTTACGCTTGGTCTACACGCTAGTTGGTAAAAATCGATGGCACAAAAAAAGCAGATCTAAATCTGCTTTTTTTGTTTGCAACGCTATTTAACATGGTAGCGAGATACAACGAGGGGCTTATCTTTCTGGCTCTTCATTGTCAGGCAAGCCAATGTTCTCAGCATGTAGACCTTTAGGTCCTTGCTGTACTTCATAGGTCACTTCTTGGCCGGCTTTAAGGGACCGATACCCATCCATCTGAATGGTTGAATAATGTGCAAAGATGTCGTCCCCGCCATCTTCAGGTACGATAAAACCGAACCCTTTTGCATTATTAAACCACTTTACTTTACCAACTGCCATTGTACTACTTCCTATATCCTTGAATTCTTGACTATTAGTCTCCATTAATCATTCAACATGGGGTAAGATGATCTCTGGAATCAAAAGTGGTATGCAGCTAAATTACCACTCACGGTGTAGAGTAGTAAGGAAAACCGGATTTTGTCAAGTTAATATCGGTTTTATCGACGAATAAAACAAATAAATCCAAATATTTAACTAAAATGGTGGTCTTATGCCACACTTTTCAATTATAAGTAATTATGAGTAAAGATATTATAAATATAGAGCGAGAGAAACAGCTCGAGATTCAACGAAAGAAAACATCGCCTCCGCCGATGTATAAAGTAATGCTTAATAATGATGACTATACGCCGATGGATTTTGTGGTCGAAGTGCTCACTACGTTTTTTTCGATGGACTTAGAAAAGGCGAATCAAACAATGTTAACCGTGCATTATCACGGAAAAGCAGTTTGTGGCATATATACTGCAGAGATTGCAGAAACAAAAGTCATGCAAGTGAATCAATATGCTCGTAAACATCAACATCCATTGATGTGTACGATGGAACCAGCGCAATAGGGGTAGATATGTTAAATAAAGATTTAGAACAAACGCTCAACGAAGCCTTTGTTTTTGCGCGTCAGCAACGTCATGAGTTTATGACGGTCGAACATCTATTGTTGATGTTACTCGACAATCCAGCTGCCAGTGAGGCCTTGAAAGCCTGTGGTGCTAAAATAGACTTGTTGCGCAATGAACTAACCGATTTCGTCAATGAAACAACACCGTTATTAGGTGAAGGTGATACACCAGACCGTGAAACCCAACCAACATTGGGCTTTCAGCGCGTATTGCAGCGTGCTGTATTTCATGTCCAGTCTTCAGGAAAAGGGGAAGTCACAGGCGCCAATGTGCTTGTTGCTATTTTTAGTGAACAAGAGTCTCAAGCCGTTTACATCTTGAAAAAAGCTGATGTTACGCGCTTAGATGTTGTGAATTATATTTCTCATGGGGTTAGTAAAAACCCTGATGAAGACACGCCATCTGAAGACATAAACGAAGAAGGCGTAGGCGGCGAAAGCGAAGAGAATCAATCGATGTTGGCGAAGTATGCCAGCAATCTAAATATTGCCGCTCAAGAAGGCAAGATCGATCCTCTTATTGGTCGTGACTCTGAAGTTGAACGCAGTATTCAAATTTTATGTAGGCGGCGCAAGAACAATCCTTTATTGGTAGGTGAGGCTGGGGTTGGTAAAACCGCCATTGCCGAAGGTTTGGCCTTTAGAATAGTAAATAAAGACGTCCCAGATGTTATTTGTGACAGCACTATTTATTCTTTGGACTTAGGTGGCTTACTTGCTGGTACGAAATATCGCGGTGACTTTGAAAAACGCCTAAAAGGTATTTTGAAAGAACTTAGCAAGGATCACAATGCGATTTTGTTTATAGACGAAATACATACCATTATAGGCGCTGGAGCGGCATCAGGCGGAGTCATGGATGCCTCGAACTTACTTAAACCTAAATTAAGTAGTGGCGAGCTGCGTTGCATGGGCTCAACCACCTATAAAGAGTATCAAGGTATATTTGAAAAAGATCGCGCACTTGCTCGTCGCTTCCAAAAAATTGACGTAGTGGAGCCTAGCGTGAGTGATACGACTAAAATATTGATGGGTTTGAAATCCAGATATGAAGAGCACCATAGCGTCAAATTCACTCAAAAAGCGTTACAGGCGGCGGCTGAGCTGTCTGCTAAATACATTAATGAACGTCAATTGCCAGACAAGGCTATCGATGTCATTGATGAAGCAGGGGCAAGCCAACGTTTGTTACCCGCGTCAAAGCGCAAAAAGACGATTAACGTATCTGACATTGAGATGATTATCTCGAAAATTGCCAGAATCCCAGAGAAGTCGGTTTCTGCTTCTGATAAAGATGTACTGAAAAACCTCAGTCGCAACTTGAAATTGGTGGTATTTGGTCAGGACGAAGCGATAGAGCAAATGTCGTCAGCAATTCAATTGTCGCGTTCAGGCTTAGGCAATGAAACTAAACCCATCGGAAACTTCTTGTTTGCAGGCCCAACGGGCGTGGGTAAAACCGAAGTAACCCAGCAGCTCGCAAAAATAATGGGTGTAGACTTGGTTCGTTTTGATATGTCTGAATATATGGAGCGCCACGCAGTCAGTCGTCTAATTGGTGCACCACCAGGATATGTCGGTTATGACCAAGGTGGACTACTGACAGATGCGGTGATAAAAAACCCTTATTGTGTAGTGCTATTAGATGAGATGGAAAAAGCGCATAGTGATATCTATAACATCTTACTACAAGTGATGGATCACGGTACGTTAACCGACAATAACGGTCGCAAGGTTGACTTTAGAAATGTTGTTTTAGTAATGACAACAAACGCCGGTGTACAAGCCACTGTGCGCAACTCCATCGGCTTTAAGCAACAAGACAATAGCCACGATGCGATGTCAGAAATCAACAAGACTTTCTCTCCCGAGTTTAGAAACCGCTTAGATAGTATTGTTTGGTTTAACCACTTAAGTGAAGAAGTCATTATGCAAGTAGTCGATAAATTTATCATCGAATTACAAGCACAACTTGATGCCAAAGGTGTTTCTTTAGAAGTGACGCAAAAAGCACGTGAGTACATGGCTGAGAAGGGCTATGACAAATCAATGGGAGCTAGGCCTATGGCTCGTCTAATTCAAGAAGAATTAAAACGTGAATTGGCCTCTGAATTACTCTTTGGTACGCTGGCAAATGGTGGTGAAGTTAAAGTAGGAATTAAGAATAAAAAACTTACTTTTACTTACAAGACAATTGAGAAAACCAAAAGCGAAGAGGTTTAATAAAAGTAAAACGCAAAAAAAACGCTGTCGATAAGGCAGCGTTTTTTTTTGAATTTATTTAATACCAGCAAACGGCGTTATCTTTAGGCATTGTTTGCAAAAAGGGGGTTCGCCTTGCAGCACTTTTCGCCTAATATTTAGCGCGCACGATAAATAATGCGGCCTTTACTGAGGTCGTAAGGTGTCATTTCTACGGTAACTTTATCGCCAGTCAATATGCGAATATAGTTTTTGCGCATTTTTCCGGATATATGTGCGGTAACAACATGACCATTTTCTAATTCAACGCGAAACATGGTGTTAGGAAGTGTGTCCTGCACAGTACCTTCCATTTCAATACAATCTTCTTTTGCCATCTAAGTGGGTAACCTCGGTTTATAATATAATATTTACTTTTGTAGATTTAAGCGCATGATTGAGTGAACACGCTACTGATTACCGTGCTACTAGGGCGTTTTTATTGACTAAAAATTTTGCTAAAACACAGGCGCTTAAATAATAACGCGCGAACCATACGCGAATTTGCTGCGATAGTAAAGTTTTTCCTGTGTTAATTGTCGTTAATTCTTGATGTGCTAGCCACTGAAATTAGTGGCTTGTGATCTTCATTTACTTTATTTACACGCGATTTGTCGGCGGTACAAGACCCATTTGTTTTGCTGGAAACGTTCATGGGGGTAAAATTTGTTCTTGTAGTTCATTTTCGTGCATTCATCTATTTGATAGCCTAGATATAAATGATCTAATTGCATCTGTTGACACATTTTAATTTGTTGCAAAATGAAATAGGTGCCAAGAGAATGTTTGTGTAAATCGGGATCAAAAAATGTATACAAGGCTGACAAGCCTGCATGCACTTTATCGGTAACTGCAACGCCTACTAGGCGTCCATCAATTCTTCCTTCAATGAACATTGGCGATTGCCAATGGCAATGAATAAAACTTCTATATTGGTCATAGCTAGGGGGATACATCGATCCGTCGCGGTGTGCAACGCTTATGTATTTTTCATACAATGGGTAATAATCATCACGCTCTCCCTCTAATACTTTAATGCTGATGTTAGCGTTTTTTGCCAATACTCGTTTTTGGCTGCGACTCGGAACAAATTCTGCGCTTAGCACTCTTAGCGACTGACAAGCAGAACAAGATTTGCAATGTGGGCGATAGAGCTGCTCACCACTACGTCTAAATCCAGCTTTTATTAATAAGGGATAGTGGGTAGCTAAGGTATCTACCTCTTCCATGCACACGAGCAATTGTTCCTCTCGGTTTGCTAGGTAACTGCATGGAAAGGCTTGAGTAACGCCAAACTTCAAAACACAAAACCTAGTCTGATGCGATTGGATAAAATAGTCGGCTGAGTATCAATGACTATAGACATGATTTTCTCACAAGAGTTTGAGTGTTTGTGGCTGCCAACAATCGACTCGCGTTGGATGTTGTTGCAGTATATGCATAAAGTCGTCGCGCTCAATAGCAATGCAACCTAAGCTTTGCAAATGCGGGTTGACCAATTGACAATCAATTATTGACATGTTGTGTTTGACCATATGTTGCGATAGTGCTAAAAAAGCACTTTTACTGGCATCGCTTTGTAAGTGAAACATGGATTCGCCACAAAAAATGCCGTTGACTACAACGCCATACAAACCGCCGACTAATTCACCTTGTTGGTTCGTGATTTCTACAGAGTGCGCATAACCTTGTTTGTGCAGGTTTTTATACGCGCTTATCATTTCATTGGTGATCCATGTTTGATCTCTCTGTATCTGAATCTTCGTCTTGCTTTGCGTTTTTTTTGTGCTCTCGTTTAACTGATGCACATTTTTCAATAACGTTGTTGAATGATTTATTGAGGCTGGCCGTATAACCATACTTGCGAATGCTTTTTCTTAGGCTTTTATTTGCTTTAAACGCTTGGGCATAAATAATGGCACGAGGAGAGGGCGACCACCATAAAATTGGTTCCTCATTATTGTACCAAGGAAAGATCCCTTGTTTATATGCGGCTACAAGTCTTTCTGTCGATAAATCTCCACCAAAAGCAAGTAAGCCGTTGGGATCATCAAGGGCGAAATCTACTGAAGGAAAGGAAAGTGTTTGATTAAGTTTAAATAACTCAAGCATACACGTTTCCTTTGATAGATTGAGCGCTATTTCTCAAGGGCGTCGAGATATTTTTCAGCATCAAGAGCCGCCATACACCCGGTGCCGGCTGATGTAATGGCTTGACGATATACATGATCGCTAACATCTCCAGCTGCAAACACACCGGGTACGCTAGTTTGTGTCGCGTTTCCATGCAAACCACTGTTTACAACAATATAGCCGTCTTTCATCTCAAGCTCACCTTCAAAAATGCCAGTGTTTGGTGAATGACCAATCGCAATAAAACAGCCCATCGCTTCAATATCAGTGATTTCATTGCTTTGCGTGTCTTTGACTCTAACACCGGTAACGCCTGCGTCGTCTCCAACAACCTCTTCTAAGGTTTTATTAAGATGCAAAACCACGTTACCATTTTTTGCTTTATCTAATAAACGAGAAGCCAATATTTTTTCGCTTCGGAAGGTGTCGCGTCTATGAATGACATGCACTTCAGATGCAATATTCGACAAATATAAAGCCTCTTCAACAGCAGTATTACCACCGCCAACAACGACGACTTTTTGATTGCGGTAAAAGAAGCCATCACAGGTTGCACAAGCGCTTACGCCACGGCCCATAAAGGCTTCTTCACTCGCTAAGCCTAAATATTTGGCTGATGCGCCCGTACATATGATCAGAGCATCACAGGTATACTCGCCATTTTCGGAAATAAGTCGATAAGGTTTTTGGCTGAAATCGGTTTTGATTATGTGATCGAAAATGATTTCGGTATCAAATTTTTCAGCATGTTGTTGCATGCGCACCATTAAGTCAGGACCGGTTAGATCATTGGCGTCACCAGGCCAGTTTTCAACTTCCGTTGTTGTTGTAAGTTGCCCACCTTGTTGACTACCTGTTAGCAAGACTGGTTTAAGGTTAGCGCGTGCAGCATAAACTGCTGCTGTATAGCCCGCTGGACCTGAGCCCAAAATTAGTAAAGGCACGTGTCGTGTATTGGCCATTCATTTCTCCAAGTTAAAGCTTTGCGTTTATCTACTACTAAACTCGTTTAGTCGTGTCGTGTTTTCTGGTTTTAGTCCTTGAGGATATGAGGACTAAGCGCCTTATTTCAATGCGCTATACTACAAATAATTCTACTATACAAAACGCAAGGTTTGTGCATTAATTCTCATTGCGTTGTGGCCCTTGTGTACCTTAAAAAATACATAAATATGAGGACAAGGCAGTTTCAAATACCCTAAAATCAAGATATTGTGCTATTCTTAATCGTGTAAATTTTTATTATTTTTGAATACATACCAATGAACCAAATTGTTAGTTACTTTAAATCAGGCCAAGAATACATGAGGATCTGGCCAATGCAAAAGCAATTATATGCATTGTTTCCCGAATGTAGGATAATTGCTGCTACTAAGTTTGGTATGAAAGTCATGCCAGGTATCGCCGTTTTCGTGGTCGCAATACAGCTGCATTATTTGGGTTTTGAAGCATTAGCACAGTCCATCACAATGGGGATTTTCTTTTTAAGTATGCCAATCCAAGGTTTGTTGTGGCTAGGGCATAGAAGTCAGCAAGAATTGCCAATACATATTAGTACTTGGTACAAAGAGATTTACGCCAAAATGCAAGTTCAAGGCTGCCAACTGCAACGCCCAAGCGCAAAGCCCAATTTCAAGGAACTTGCTGTATTATTGCGAACCGCCTTTAAAGAATTAGACAAGGCCTTTACCAATAATCTTTTTTAAAACCTCTTGCATACTCGCATTAGCATTGTTATAGCGTAATCTCCTGAAGCTCCTGCTTACATTTTTTACAAATATAAGATTGCTTTTTGTTAGTGATCCTATTGTGCCTGATCATAGAAAGCGCAACCCGTTGACAGCGACACTGATACATAACACTACGCATTTTTACGTGGCTAACATCAAGAGTGTGGGTAACCTTGGGCGGCAAGTTAAACACTTCACACATCATTTTTTTCCACTCTAGACCATGCGGTTTTACGCGACGTCCATATAATTGATACACCAATATGTGTGCGAGTTCATGCGCAATTACATGACTTAAAAAATACGCTTTATTTTTTTCAAAAAGGGTCGGATTAAGTTTAATCACGTTTTGATTAATTAGCGCACTTCCGGCTGCTTTGCCGCGTTGTTTAAAGCTAAGTTCTGGTTGTTTGAACAATGCGTTAAATTCGCTGAGTATTGGGTTTTCTAGTGCATTTTTATAGAGGCTATTAAGGCGTTCTTGTGCCTGGTTTTGCAAGCTATCACTGAGTGTCATGTCGTTCATAAACTAAAAAAAGAGCCTACCTAAAGTAGACTCTTTGCAGGGGAAATTCAATCTAATTGTTCGCTAACTTAGTCGACCAAGGTACATTCTATACAAAGTACATAGGCTGCCATCGGGTCATTCAATTGGGTAAGAAACTTAGTTTGCGCATCTACTTTTTCAGCTAATTTAAGTAAAGGACTTGGTTCGTATTTTATGTTCAAGCCTGACATTAGTGAACTTGCGTTATTAAGTAAATTAGCCCACATTTGTTCGTCCTCGCTCAACTGACGTTCGATATAAATCTTTTTATAATCGTCTAGTTTCGCCATATTAGCCGCATAGGTCACCGCTTCTTCTAAACCGCCAAGTTCGTCTACTAGCCCTAGCTCTAATGCTTGAGTGCCTACCCATACACGTCCTTGGGCTACGTTATCGACTTCTTCAAGCGTCATGCCGCGCTCTTCTGCGACTAGTGATATAAAACGCTTATAGCCGCGTTCTATGTTCAGTTGTAATAATGATTTATAACCTTCTGAAAGGGGGCGCTCTACAGAAATACCGTCTAATTCTGTTGTTGCTACGCCATCACTATTTACGCCTAAATAATTAAACGAGTTTTCGAAGGTCGCTAGCATACCAAAAATACCTATTGAACCGGTAATGGTACTTGGTTCAGCAAATATTCTATCAGCGCTGACTGAAATCCAATAGCCACCTGAGGCAGCAACACTGCTCATTGAGGCAATCACAGGCTTACCAGCGGCTTTTAACAGTTCAACTTCTTGGCGAATGACTTCTGAAGCAAAGGCACTACCACCACCTGAGTCGACTTGTAAAACTACAGCTTTTACATTGTCGTCAAAACGCGCTTTTCTTAGTAGTTTTGCAGTACTGTCGCCACCGATTGCGCCTGGGTCTTGCTCGCCATCTAAAATATTACCCTTAGCAACTACAACCGCTACTTTATTCCCGCCTGTGCTTGGAAGAGGGAAGCTAGGCTTGAGCATTTTCGAATAGGCTTGATAGCTAATTTGATTGAAACTCTCGTCTTCTTCATCAGCTCCGATTAAATCAATCATTTCGCTTCTAAATTGCGCGCGTGTGCGTAAACCGTCAACCCAATTATTAGATAAAGCGTATTGGGCGAAGTCACCTTCAACAGCTTCAAATTTACTGAGTAGATCAGCAAAGGTTTCGTCAAAGTTTGCTTCATCAAAACCGCGATAACCGGCAACGTCTTCTTTAAACATACTCCATAATTCGTTTAACCATGCTTCGTTAGCGAGTTTGGCTTCAGGCGACATATCGTTGCGAAGGTAGGGTTCTACTGCCGATTTGAACTTGCCAACTTTAAACACGTGAGTCGACACTTTTAATTTTTCTAGAGCTTGTGCGAAATAAGTACCGTAGCGAGTATAACCTTCCATAAGCAACGCGCCCATAGGGTGTATGTAGACGTTATCAGCATGGCTAGCAAGGTAATATTGTGCGCGTCCAAAGTAATCACCCACCGCATAAATGGGTTTTCCTGACTCTTTAAAGCTTGCTAAGGCTTCTCCAACTTCTTTCAGTTTGTCCATGCCACCGCCACCAAAACGGTCTAATTGCAGAACGATGGCTTTAATGCGATTGTCTTGTGCAGCGTTGTCAATGGCGTTTGTGAGCTCTCTGACCAATATTTCAGGATTTTCTTGGCCTTGACCGAAGGCTTGAGAAAGAAAAGCTTCAGCGGGGTCTACCCACGTTTTTTGAATTACCAAGTTACCCGTTAGGTTTAACACTAGTGCGCTACTGTTATTTATTTTGGGGGCATGAGATCCAGAGTTTGAGATCCCAATAACAACTGCAATGATAATAATTAAAAATAAAATATTCAGTACCAAACGGCGACCGAAGTTAAGCCCATTCCAAATTCCGACAAATAACGATTTGGTGAAACTACTTTTTCCTGACATTAATATAAACCTTTTGATTATTTCTATATCCCAGTCTACTAAAAAGCGATGTAAGATACACAGTGTTAAATTGTAATAAGTTGTTACTATTTGTATTGCTTATTTGCCATTTTCATTGCCTTTACACTACAGAATTTGAGTAAACGCTGACAATATTATCGTGGCCTTGAGCCTATCGTTTATTTTTATTATCGCTAAGCCATGCATTTATCACTGTTGCCATGGCTTTATGATCGCCGTTTGCAAACACAACTAACAGGGCCGATTTTTGGTGAGAGTACTTTACCTTGTTCTGCTGTTTGTGAAATATATTGTGTAAGCTACTCGCCATCGCTTTTAGATTCCTGATACTATTATATTTATAAGTATCGGCAGTTTGTACGCGTTCTTTTACATTAATTAACAGCGTTTAAAATAAGCTTGCGTGATAAGCGTTCAATAATTATCTACTAACACGAATCACCATAAGCAATTGAAGCAAACTATGCAAACTATGCGAACTATGCAAGCTATACTTGCGTACACAAATCATAGCGTTAATACATAAAAGGATAATACATGCAGGCACTAGAATTATTGCTTAATCGACGTTCACAACCAAGACTTCAAGCTCCTGCCCCAAGTGGTAAGGCATTAGATAATATCATTCAGGCAGCCTTGTGTGCGCCAGACCATAAATGTCTTGCACCGTGGCGCTTTATTGTTTGTACCGATGACGGCTTGAGTAAACTCGGGGATATATTTGAACGAGCCGCTATCAACAAGGGCAGTGAACAAACAACGATTGAGCGCGCTCCTCAATTACCTCTGCGTGCCCCAATGGTTATTGTCGCCATATGTGACTATACAGAAGACGAAAAAGTCCCCAGAGTCGAACAAATAGCGTCTACGGCATGTGCTGTCCATGCTATGCAAATGGCGGCATTAGCACAAGGATTTCAAGGTATTTGGCGAACAGGATGGTATGCGCAAAATGATGATGTAAAGCGCGCATTAGAGTGTAAAGATGAAGATGAGATTTTGGGGTTTTTGTACCTAGGAACAACACCTTTAAAATTGATGCCTCGCCAAGCTCGCGACAGTAGCGAGTTTGTCGACTATTGGAAGTAAGGCAAGCGTGAGCGCAATAGTCAGCAAAGGCTTGCAGATACAAGCCTTTGCTATTTTACCTACGATTCTAGGTTAAACACTAAGCCTGCATTTTTCTCAAGCCTTTGGATTAGTGCATTACCTAGCGCAGGCGCACTGGTGTAAAAACCTCCCGTTAAGCTACTTTTATGCTGGCTAAGCGCGATTGCGCTTTCGCTTATCATTTTTGAGGTTGAACCATATCCTGGATCTAAATAAGCGGCTACGCTTGCACTATAAGTCTCACCGTTTTCATGTGTGCCAATAAACAATAGGTCATAAAATCCATTTTCACGCTCTTCTTTACTCGGGCCTTCACCGGGTTTTGGACCACCGTCGCCGCCCAATGATTTATCGTTGGCTACGTGATTTGCAATCGCTTCTCCTTTCTCTCCGGGGCCGGTTAGCATCATTTCGTCGTACTTAAAGTCTTTACCGTAAGCATAGTTAAGCAAGTAGTTAGAACGGTGCACGTTTTTAGTATTAATGGCGGCCATAACAAAGGGCGCTGCCCATGATTGCAATGCTTCGTCAAAGTAGGGTTTATCACCTCTAGGTTGTTCGCATAACACCTCAGATGTAGCCAGGGAATATGGATTAATAAGCGCTTGTAGTACACTTTTGTCTTGCTTTGCGGCCTTCATTGTCTCTTTTAAGCTTGCTGCTGTGCCACCTGAAAAAGTGCCTTGCATTTTTCTAACACGTCCTTTCACATAGTTCAGCGGGCTACCAGCAACGCGTTTAACATGTTCTTGCAAATGGAAAACGCCAAGGTCAAAGGGAATAGAGTCAAAACCACAGGAGAATATAATCACCGCGCCGGTTTGTGCTGCCCTGTCTTTATACTTAGCAATCATTTGGTGCATCCAAGCAGGCTCTCCGCATAAATCTACGTAGCCAGTACCGGCTTCAACACAGGCTTTTAAGAGCTTTTCACCATAAATTTGATATGGGCCGACAGTTGTCAAAACGACTTTACATTGCGTAACTAATGATTGCATGCTTGTTTCATCATCGCTATCAGCCACAATGAGGTCGATATCGTTTGATATGTTCATTTCGTTACGAACCTGCTCAAGCTTGGTCTGATTGCGTCCAGCCATCGCCCAGGAAATTTTTTGCTGGTGGTCAGCGCCATAGTTGTTATCTAAATATTCAGCAACAAGTCTGCCTGTAAAGCCGGTACTGCCAAACACAATTAGATCATATTTTGCATGTGTATTCATCGTATTACCTCTATCTAAAATAGGTGTGAATTATTAGTAAGATATACGAAAAAGGAGGGAAAAAGATAATTATTTTGTTTAATACATGCCCATCAATTATTGATAGGCATGTATTTAGGAGGGTATATTAATGCAAGAAATCTAGTAATCTTAAGACACCGTTACGACTTTACATACATTTGTCGCGCCAACTGTTTCCATTTGATCGCCATAAGTTAAAATGAATTTGTCGCCAACGTTTAACATTTTATTGTCTCTTAATACATCAACAACTTCTTTGGTTAAAAATCCAGGTAAGCAATCAGTAGAATCAAAATAAACGGGCTTAACACCACGATATAAGGCCATTATATTAAGCGTATGTGCATGTCTAGACATCGCTATTATGGGCAAGCCTGTAGTAATTCTGGACATTAGTCTGGGTGTTGTGCCGCTCTCAGTTAAGCCTACGATTGCTTTGATGCTCGGTAAGTGATTTGCTGCATATACTGCTGACAACGCAATTGTTTCACTAACATCATTAAAATGTTCGTCAATTCTGTGTTTTGACACTTTAACACTAGTATGCGTTTCAGCACCTTCGCACACGCGCGCCATGGCCTCAACCGTTTCTACCGGGAACTTACCTGCCGCCGTTTCAGCTGATAGCATTACCGCATCAGTGCCATCTAGTACAGCATTTGCTACATCCATGACTTCAGCCCTTGTTGGCATTGGACTTTCTATCATTGATTCCATCATTTGTGTGGCGGTAATAACCACTTTATTTAGTTGGCGAGAACGAGCAATAAGTTTTTTCTGAACCCCGACAAGCTCGGCATCGCCAATTTCCACACCAAGATCACCGCGCGCTACCATTACAGCATCAGAGGCACTTATGATGTCATCAATAGCGGCGTCAGAAGCGACGGTTTCAGCACGTTCAACTTTTGCACATATTTTGGCATAACAACCAGCTGCCTCAGCGAGACTGCGGGCATAATCTAAATCCGCACCTGAACGAGGGAATGAGATCGCTAAATAATCTACATCCATTTTGGCTGCGGTTTTAATATCTTCTTTATCTTTTTCTGTTAAGGCTTCTGCTGATAAGCCACCACCTAATCTGTTAATACCTTTATTATTTGATAATTTGCCAGCAACAGTAACAACAGTATGTACTTTGCGTCCTTCTACACGGCTTACTTTTAGTTGGATGCGCCCATCATCAAGTAACAAGATATCGTCTGTGCGTACATCGTCGGGTAAGGCTTTATAATCGATACCAACAGATTTTTCGTCACCGTCAAACTTTCCTAATTCGGCATCTAGTATGAAGTCTTGGCCCATCTTCAAAATTACCGAATCATTAACGAAACGTGAAACGCGAATTTTAGGGCCTTGCAAGTCACCTAGTATGCCAACATAAACGCCCAGTTTCTTGGCTACGTTGCGAACTCGCTGTGCACGTTCAATGTGGTCTTCTGCACTGCCATGGGAAAAATTCATACGCACTACGTTTGCACCAGCTTTGACGATGGCTTCTATCATTTCAGTGGTGTCGGTTGCCGGCCCTAGAGTAGCCAATATTTTCGTTCTTCGAGACATCGTTTTTTCTCTCTTATGGTTTAAATTTAGTATTTAGGTTTGCGCGGTCGTTAGACCTTAATTTGCGTCATTGTTGTCTTTTACATACCTAGAACCACGTAAGGTATCTTTTACTCGTTTTAAGTTTTCTCTGAATTTATTTCCTCTTCGTAGCGTAAAGCCAGTAGCAAGTACATCAATTAAGGTCAATTGGGCAATACGAGACGCCATCGGCATATATAAGTCAGTATCTTCGGGTACCGCGAGTGATAAAACATAATTGCACTCTCTAGCTAAGGGCGTATCAGCGCTTGTTATTCCAATCACGGTTGCATCGTTGCTGCGGGCGATATGGGCAACGTCAACAAGGCTTTTAGTGCGCCCTGTATGCGAAATAAAGATAACAACATCACCTTCGCTACTATTCATACAACTCATGCGTTGCATTAATATGTCTTCAAAATAAATAACGGGAACATTGAAACGAAAAAATTTATTAACCGCGTCATGGGCAACTGACGAAGACGCCCCAAGGCCAAAAAATGAAATTTTTCGGGCTTGAGTAAGTAAGTCAACCACACGATTTACCATTGCTATGTCTATAGATTGTCGTGCAACTTCAAGAGAGGCCATCGTCGACTCGAAAATCTTGTTAGTGTATTCGCTTGGACTGTCAAATTCGTCTACGTGGCGATTAACATAAGGTGTGCCGTTTGCCAAACTTTGCGCCAAGTGCAGTTTAAAGTCAGGGTAACCTTTAGTATCGAGGCGACGGCAAAAACGGTTGACGGTTGGTTCACTTACATTCGCTAACTTTGCTAAAGTAGCTATACTTGAATGGATAGCCGATTGCGGATTAGCGAGAATAACCTCAGCGACCTTTTTTTCGGACTTACTGAAGTCCGCCATGTCACTTGATATTTTTTCTAATACATTCATCGTTGTGCAACATATCGTTAATGAAAGTATATATAATAGAGTTAAATTCTGGATTTGTCATTTTTGTTGTAACTTTTTGACGAAAAAACTGAAAGTTTTAACAATTCTTTGATAAGCAAAGTCACAGTTTTAAAAATAAACAGGTCTTTTTATTTAAATTAATTTTATTTTAAGTGGTTGAAATTTATATTTAAAGTGGGCTCTTTGTAAGATGGTGTGCGTCACTGGAAGGCTATATTTAGCGCAAATTACACAACAGGATGTTATATAAATTAATTTGTAATTTTACTACATTTGTAGTTTACTACGAGTTATATACTTATTCTTAAAAACATTGTGAAAAAATAGCACAGTGTTTAACAAATTTGAGGCGAAAAATGGTTTTAGAAAAGAAATATGAACCGGTTGATTTTGTCTTGTTTGGTACTTTAGGTGATTTGGCTAGACGCAAATTACTTCCTTCATTATACCAACTCGATAAAGCGAATCTTCTTCACGAGGGCACAAAAATTATTGGTGTTGCACGCCACACACTAACTACCCCTAAATACGTAAAAACTGTGCGTGAGAATATTGTGGAATTCTTGGGCGAAGAAATTTGCGAAACCACTTGGAAGCGTTTTGTTAAACGTCTTGACTATGCGACCATTTCAATGACTGTTCATGACGATTATAAAAAGTTGTGTGAGCATGTAGACAAAGATCGTGTAATGGTTTGTTATTTTGCAACACCCCCGTCAATATTTGGGGATATATGCAAAGGTATGGACGCAGCTGGTGTCATTGATGAAAGCGTGCGCGTAGTGCTAGAAAAACCAATTGGGCATGATTTTGCTTCGTCTGAAGTTATCAACAATCAAGTTGCTGAGTTCTTTCAAGAGAAACAAATTTATCGTATCGATCATTACCTTGGTAAAGAGACCGTACTAAATTTGATTGCGCTTCGCTTTGCCAATTCAATTTTTGCGACAAATTGGGATCACAATTGTATCGACCACGTACAAGTGAGTGTAGCTGAGTCAGTCGGAATAGAAGGGCGTTGGGGCTATTTTGATGATGCAGGTCAAATGCGAGATATGGTACAAAATCATTTGTTGCAAATATTGTCATTGATTGCGATGGAACCTCCCACCACACTTGACGCCGACAGTATTCGGGATGAAAAACTCAAAGTGTTGAAAGCGTTAAGACCCATTAATGCTAGTAACGTTAGTCAAAAAACTGTTCGCGGGCAATATAGCTCAGGCTTTGTTGCAGGAAAAGAAGTTCCCGGATATTTAGAAGAACCCGATGCCAACGAAAAAAGCAGAACAGAGACCTTTGTCGCGATAAAGGCCGAAATAGATAACTGGCGCTGGGCTGGAGTTCCTTTTTATCTGCGCACTGGAAAACGTTTACCGAAAAAAGTAAGTGAAATTGTCATTTACTTCAAACGCCAACCGCATAATTTATTTAGTGACAGTTTTGCAGATCTTCCAGCAAACAAATTGGTTATTCGATTACAACCTGAAGAAGGCGTTGAGGTTACCGTAATGAATAAAATACCTGGATTAACGAGTTCAGGTTCAATGGATTTACAAAAAAGTAAGCTCGATTTAAGTTTCTCAGAGGAGTTTGGGGATCGCAGGATTGCCGATGCATATGAAAAACTTCTGCTTGAAGTTATGATTGGAAATCAAGCACTATTCGTGCGCCGTGATGAAGTAGAGCAAGCGTGGACATGGGCAGATTCCATTATAGCTGCATGGAACAACAATAGCGAAACCCCAGAGCCTTATCAAGCAGGCACATGGGGACCCGTCTCGTCTATCGGCTTGCTAGCGCGCGAAGACCGTAGTTGGTATGAAAGTAAAGTGAAAAAGAAGTAGGATATAGTTATGGCACTTATAATGAATCAATTCACTAGTACTGACGAACTTAACAAGGTCTTTGCCCAAGCTATTGTTGAGGTCTTAAATGACGCTATTGCGACGAAAGGCAAAGCATCTTTAGCCGTAAGCGGTGGGTCAACGCCAAAGCCATTGTTTTTGGCCTTGTCCAATGCTGATGTAGATTGGGAAAAAGTCAGTGTCACGTTAGTGGATGACCGTTGGTTAGACAGCAAACATCCCGATAGTAATGAAAATTTAGTACGTACAAATTTACTGCAAAATAAAGCGGCCAAGGCCGAATTTATTAGCTTGCTGACCAAAGACCAAAACGCAAGTGATGCCGAGCTCGAGATTAGTAAACGTTTAGATAAACTCGATGCACAAATAGATGTATTGATTTTAGGGATGGGCGAAGATGGACATACTGCGTCTTTGTTCCCGTGCTCAGCGCAAATCAAAGAAGGCTTAAATCTAACTCGTGATTTGAGCGCAATTGCTACACAACCTACAACTGCACCATATCAGCGAATATCGATGTCTTTAGCAAAAATAGTCGCAGCCAAACACGTATTCTTACATCTGACTGGCGAAAAGAAAAAAGCCGTGCTAGAAGACGCGTTGGCAAACTATAGTGAATTAGAAAAGCCCATAACCGCTGTTTGTAAGCATACAAACGTTGAGTTAATGTGGGCACCATAAGGATTTTTTAAAATGAATAGCATCATAGAAGACGTAACCAATCGCATTATTGAACGTAGCAAAGTATCAAGAGCGGCGTATCTCGCAAAAATTGATCGTGCACGCCGTCAGGGACCACTCAGAGGGGAGCTTTCGTGCGGTAACTTAGCACATGGTTTTGCCGCTTGTGGTAAAGAAGATAAAGCAGATTTACGCAGTATGACAAAAGCCAATATTGCGATTGTATCTTCTTACAATGACATGTTGAGTGCGCATCAACCTTATGAAAATTACCCAGAAATTTTAAAGAAAGCAATTTCTGAAGTGGGTAGTGTCGCCCAATTTGCCGGTGGTGTTCCCGCTATGTGCGACGGTGTTACGCAAGGTAATGCTGGCATGGAATTGAGTTTAATGAGCCGAGACAATATTGCGATGGGCACCGCCATCGGTTTATCTCATAATATGTTTGACGGCGCGTTGATGCTTGGAATCTGTGATAAAATCGTACCCGGATTACTGTTAGGGGGCTTGAGTTTTGGCCACTTACCAACGGTTTTTGTGCCTGCCGGACCAATGCCTTCAGGTTTACCGAATAAAGAAAAAGCACGTGTTCGTCAAGAATTTGCACAAGGGAAAGTTGGCCGTGATGCGCTTTTAGAAGCGGAGTCTCAATCATATCACTCTGCGGGGACCTGTACTTTTTACGGCACCGCAAATAGTAACCAACTGGTTGTAGAGGTGATGGGATTGCATCTACCAGGCTCGTCGTTTGTTAATCCGGGTACCGAATTACGAGATGCACTAACCAAAGCGGCTGCCAGACAAGTCACACGCTTAACTGACTTAGGCGACAATTACACTCCGATTGGGCATATTGTTGACGCCAAAGCAATGGTAAACGGTATTGTTGCTTTGTTAGCCACTGGCGGTTCTACAAACCACACAATGCACCTTGTTGCTGTTGCGCGTGCTGCTGGATTGATTGTTAACTGGGATGATTTTGCTGACTTGTCTAGCGCAACGCCTTTAATTACACGAATATACCCGAATGGTTCTGCTGATATTAACCACTTCACGGCTGCCGGCGGAATGTCGCTGTTGTTTAAACAGTTGTTAGACAAAGGTTTACTGCACGATGATGTGACTACTATCTGTGGCAAAGGCTTAGCACAATATACTAAAGAGCCACGCTTAAATGATGGCGAGTTGACTTGGGTAGACGGTGTTAGTGAATCCTTTGATAAACAAGTCTTAGCAGATATTGAGCAACCCTTTAAACCTGACGGTGGCCTATCTGTATTGTCTGGCAATCTTGGACGAGCGGTAATGAAGACCTCTGCGCTGCGTGAACCGCATTGCAAAATAAAAGCGCCCGCTGTTGTATTTGAGGACCAATATGCCTTAGACGCCGCTTTTAAAGCAGGCGATTTAGATAAAGACTGCATTGTTGTGGTGCGTTTTCAAGGGCCCGCAGCAATTGGTATGCCTGAATTACATCGTCTTACACCACCTCTAGGTGTGCTGCAAGACAAAGGTTTTAAAGTTGCACTGGTGACCGATGGACGTATGTCTGGTGCGTCAGGTAAAGTGCCTGCGGCGATTCACTTAACACCTGAGGCCTTCAAAGGTGGCGCGATAGGAAAAGTAAACACAGGTGATATGATTGAAATCGATACTGCAACGGGTGAATTGACCTTGCATGTAGACGAGGCTGATTTAGCCGCTAGGAAACAAGCTAGCATCGATTTGACTCAAAGTCATCAGGGCATGGGGCGTGAATTGTTTGCTGGCATGCGTTCAACCTTAACCGGCTCTGAAGAAGGTGCATGTTCACTCTTTGTTGAGCAAGATCGCTTAGACTCAGGAACTTTGTAATATGGCTCATCGATTTGTTGCCGATGTAGGCGGAACTAACATAAGGTTAGCGCTTTTAGAAAACGGCAGAATTGCGAAAATTGAAAAATACTTGTGTGCCGACTTCGATACCATCGGCGATGCGATTTTACATTTCCAGAAAAACAATATAGAAGCCACTTTTAGCGCAGGGTGCATAGCGATTGCTTGTCCCGTGAATAATGACATGGTGAAGATGACTAATCACTCATGGGTATTTTCTAAAACGGCATTAAAAGCACAGCTGTCACTTGACCAGCTTTATGTCATTAACGATTTTACTGCAGTTGCTCATTCATTGCCGACCTTAAGCCACAAACAAGTTATTCAAATCGGTGGTGGGCATGCCAAAGAACACGGTAATATTGCTGTGTTCGGCCCTGGTACGGGTTTGGGAGTTGAGCATCTAACATGGGTGGCCAATGGCTGGCACACATTAGATGGTGAAGGAGGACATGTAGATTTTGCACCTACCGATGATACCGATATTATCGTCTGGCAATATTTACATAAAAAATTAGGCAGAGCTTCTGCAGAAGAGGTGTTGTCGGGCAGAGGGATAGTAAATATTTATCACGCATTATGTCAACATCACCAAAAACAAATTACCTTATCTAGTCCATCGCAAGTGACTTCTGCCGGTTTAGAAGGGAATGATGAAATGGCAGCCTTAGCCATAAAACAATTTTGTCGAGTAATGGGCAGTTTTGCCGGCAATTTAGCTTTAAATTTATGTACCACTGGCGGCATCTTTATTGGTGGTGGCGTCACAAGTCATCTTGGTGACTACTTCTTAAATAGCGAATTTAGGGAAAGATTTGAAGCAAAGGGTGATTTTGCACATTACGTACAAGATATCCCGACATATTTAATCAATGAACCAGACCATGGCTTGTTAGGAGCTTTGGCTTACCTTACACAACACACTCAGAGAATAAACGATGATGAATAATTGGAAAATCACTTCAGCGGATGTATTTAGTCAGGGACCCGTGGTACCCGTACTTGTAATCGAAAGAGTAGAAGATGCAGTACCTATTGCCAAGGCTCTGATGGATGGAGGGATCAATGTTCTTGAAGTCACATTGCGCACAAAGGCTGCTTTAGAAGTTATCGAAACGATTGCGAGAGAGCTACCAGAGGCCTATGTAGGCGCTGGAACAGTAACCAATAGAGATCAATTAAAAGCGGTAACAGATGCGGGTGCAAAATTTGCTATTAGCCCAGGCCTTACCGCAGACTTGCTGAAAGCCGGATTAGAAGGAAGCATTCCTTTAATCCCAGGTATTTCTAACATTTCAGACCTAATGAAAGCGAAAGATGCTGGGTATGACCATCTTAAGTTCTTTCCAGCAGAAGCGGCCGGTGGCGTAAAGGCACTTAAATCTATTGGTGGTCCATTCCCTAATATAGTATTTTGTCCAACGGGCGGCATTGGTCCAGATAATTACTTAGAATATTTAGCCTTGCCTAACGTGCGTTGCGTTGGTGGCTCTTGGGTTGCACCAAATGACGCTATAGAAAATAAACAATGGGACATATTGACTGAACTGGCCAAAAAAGCCGTTGCTATCTAACTACCATTAACTGCACCAATCAAAAACCGACATTTCACATGTCGGTTTTTTTTCATATTGTTATATCTAAATATATTGAGAAAACCCCGCGCTCAGAGCGACGCGATGTCGCCGGGTAGTTCATTAGGCCCTAATAGATTGTCTGTGAAAGTTTGTGGATATGCCCAGGTTCCAGTA
Source organism: Glaciecola sp. G7-5 (assembly GCF_055808975.1). Lineage (NCBI taxonomy): Bacteria > Pseudomonadati > Pseudomonadota > Gammaproteobacteria > Alteromonadales > Alteromonadaceae > Glaciecola > Glaciecola sp. G7-5. Next base: position 3,966,421 of record NZ_CM147892.1, on the reverse strand, counting down.
TTAATTTTTGTTCCGCATTACGAGTATTTGCGGCTTCAATACATAACATAGTCGAATACGCATCCGCTTCCATGTCTTTCATACTGCTGGATTTTTCGCGCCATGGATTCCATACCACGGTTGAATCATGTCCTGACTGTATTAGTTTTTGCAATCGCTCTTGTCTTGTTTGTGCCGTACTGTCTTGGCTTGTTTTTAATAGTTCAATAGTTTGAGCTTTAGTATAGTCGGCATGTGCAAAGTGATGAATTCTATCGACTTCGCTCGAAAATTTGTAGGTGAGAGGGGCGCAAAGCTTAGCTTTAGCACTTAGCTTATCATCATATGGCGTATTGACACCTAGCAATTGAGTTGAGCTTATATCCTCAACAAGTAAATACGTATGCAAGGCTTGACTGAGGTCACAAGGGGTCTCACCTGCATTTATACTAATTATGCTGACTGTGAGGCTTTCAGCAACCGTAATGACTAGTTTCATCGTGATATCTGAGTAATCAAACTGACTTGGCTCCAGAAGCGATAATGTGAGCTTAGTTTCTATCACCTCAGCATCGTCTGTATTTTCTTCGACTTTATCGAGTACAAACATTTGCGTTCTAGCATAACCGTGGCTGGGATAATCACTGTGGCTGGGATGCTCAGAGAACCACGGCCAACAAATAGGAATGCCTCCTCGAATGGGAGTCTTCCTGTCAAAAATAGCGGCTTTACTCAACCATAAGCGTTCTCTATTGTCTGCTTTGTTGATGAACGAAAGAACGTGGCCCCCAAAAAGGCTTAGGGTAAGAGAAGCGTGCTTATTGCTGACGTTTAATAATAAGCCTTTTGCCGCAGAGTTCTCGATTGTCACGCTTTGTGTTTCGGGTAAGGTGTTTTGTAATTTTTCTAAAAAGCGTGAATATTTGGATGTGTTTGTGAGCATATTTTTTAATCCCTTAACGTCGTTGTAAAGCTATATATACAAAAACGACGACTGCATTATCAAGATTGTTTAGTAAGACGTCTATGTTATCAAAAATAAAAACAAAAAAAGCGACACAAGTCGCTTTTTCTTATAAGAGTTTATTTCTTAATACAATATTATTTTATTTCGAAATGTGCGCCACTAAATCTAAGACACGATGGGAATAGCCCATTTCATTGTCATACCACGAAACTACTTTAACAAATGTATCGGTAAGTGCGATACCAGCCGTTGCGTCAAAAATAGAAGATTGGGTGTCACCAATAAAGTCATTCGAGACTACCGCGTCTTCTGTGTATCCTAACACTCCTTTTAATTCGCCTTGTGCGGCGGCTTTCATGGTCGCGCAGATTGTTTCGTAACTCGCCGGCTTGGCTAAATTAACCGTTAAGTCAACGACTGAAACATCGGCTGTCGGCACTCGAAATGCCATGCCAGTAAGTTTTCCATTAAGTGCAGGGATTACTTTGCCCACTGCCTTTGCTGCACCAGTAGATGATGGAATGATGTTTTGCAGAGCTCCACGTCCACCGCGCCAATCTTTAAGCGATGGGCCATCCACCGTTTTTTGTGTGGCGGTTGTTGCATGTACCGTTGTCATTAATCCATCAACGATGCCAAAATTATCATTCAGCACTTTAGCAATGGGTGCTAAGCAGTTAGTTGTACACGATGCATTTGATACAATAGCTTGACCTGCATATTCATTATGATTTACGCCCATAACGAACATTGGCGTATGGTCTTTGCTTGGTGCGGATAAAACCACTTTTTTGGCGCCAGCGTCTATGTGTTTTTGTGCAGTTTCTTCTGTCAAAAATAGACCCGTTGCTTCGATTACTACATCAACATTAACATCATTCCACGCCAAATCAGCTGGGTCGCGCTCACTGGTTACGCGCACTGTTTTACCGTTAACGATTAAGTTTCCATCTTTCACCTCAACGGAACCGTCAAAGCGGCCATGAGTAGAATCATACTTTAGCATGTAAGCAATATAATCAATGTCTAACAGGTCATTGATTGCAACAACTTCAAAATCGCCTCGTGCAATGGCAGCACGCATCACTAAGCGGCCAATTCGGCCAAAGCCATTAATACCTAGTTTGGTAGTCATAACGCCCTCTAGTTTTGTTTTGTAATTAAATTACGAAAATTATGCACAATATTTTGCAATAAAGCAAAATAATATTATCATCTGTTGTTTTATTACAAATAATACTCGTCTTGTTGCTTATGCATTCGTATTCAGTTTAGAATTCTGACACTTTGGTGAATAATGCAAAAATGGTACGACTTTTATTTAACTAACCTTGGCTGTGGGTATAAGGTATCAATCTTTCCCATGCAAACAATTATCACCCAGGAATCTTACACAATGACACAACTAGTTGACTATTTAATTGAGCAAAGAGGAATAGGCTCAAATTTTGTAGACGCATGGGGCAAGCCAGCAACCATCAAACGCGAAAATCAAGAAAAACTATTGCAGGCGATGGGTTATCAATTAGATGACGAAAAAGTACTTGCCCAACAGCTTGAAGCGCAAGCCGCTGAATATTGGTTAAATCCACTGTCACCAGTGATCGTCGTGCGCATTGGCGAAAAACTCATCATTAGCGTGCATACGCCCATAAACAACGCGGCAAAAATGCATACGCTAAAATTCAGTTTAGAATCAGGCAAGGCAGTTGTGCATAAGTTTCTACCAGTTGACACTGTTTTAGTTGCCTCACAAGAAATTGATGGGCTTGAATGGCAAGAGTATGCGGTTGAATTGCCAAAGGATGTTCAAAAAGAAATTTACGCTGGTAAAAGTAAAGCTCTCGGTTACCACGAATTGCAATTGCTTTTGGGCAGAAAAGGTCTTGCCAAATGTCGTTTTATTGTGGCTCCGAAAAGCTGCTATATACCCAAATCAATTGAGCAGGGTAAAAAGATATGGGGTTTGAGTGTGCAACTTTATTGTTTGCGCAGCGAAAAAAATTGGGGAATAGGGGACTTTACGGATTTAAGCAATTTAGTAAAAGAGTCTGCCGCTTTAGGAGCAGACTTTATTGGCCTCAATCCCATCCATTCTTTATACCCAGCAAATCCCGATATTTGCAGCCCCTATGGGCCTAGCTCACGTCGCTGGTTAAACTATCTTTACATTGATGCTACGTGTATTGAGGGCTTTCAATCTCAAACTGTGCAAGCATGGATGCAAGAGAATGAAATTGAACAAAAGCTTGCCGCCTTGCGTGAAACCGCTTTTGTAGATTATGCAGGCGTAGCTGACATAAAGCACAAAGCCTTAGAACTCGTCTTTGTCGAATATCGCAAAAAATATCTAACTAAAAAAAGTGCTCAACGAGATGCGTTCAAGACCTTTATTGAGAACGGGGGCGAAAGCTTACAAAACTTGGCTGTTTTTGAGGCTTTACAAAATACTCTAAAACAAGAAGGAAAAGAATGTTGGGGCTGGCCTGCGTTCCCACAAGAATATCAAAGTGCAGATTTACCAGAGGTTGTCGCGTTTGCGAAACGCGAAAAGAAACTCGTTGAGTTTTATCTGTTTTTACAATGGCATGCTGCCTTACAGTTTGAACAGGCAAGCAAAGCCGCCACCGATGCCGGTATGGAAATTGGACTCTATCGAGACTTGGCTGTAGGTGTAAGTGAAGGTGGCGCCGAAATTTGGGGCAATAAAGAGCTTTATTGTACCGATGTAAGTGTGGGAGCACCGCCTGACATACTTGGGCCTCTAGGACAAAAATGGGGCTTGCCGCCAATGGATCCTAACGTTTTAGTAGAACAACAATATCAACCGATTATCGATTTATTTTCTTCAAATATGCACGCATCGGGTGCGCTCAGAATCGATCATGTGATGGCCTTACTTAGGTTGTGGTGGGTGCACAAAGATGATCACGCAAGTGACGGCGCTTACGTCAATTATCCTGTCGACGATTTACTTGCTATATTAGCTCTTGAAAGTGTGCGCAATAAAAGTTTAGTCATCGGTGAAGATTTAGGTACTGTGCCTGATTCCATTCGCGAAAAATTACATGCAAATGGAATGTACTCATATCGCGTATTCTTTTTTGAACAGGCAAAAGATGGTGGATTCTTTTCACCTGCCCATTATCCTGAGCAATCGATGGCAACATTAACTACACATGATATGCCTACTTTAATAGGCTATTGGCATTGCGATGACTTAGCGTTGGGTAAAGAGGTTGGTTTATATCCTGATGACGAAGTACTAGGTACCTTGTACGACACCCGTCACGAAAATAAACAGCATATACTCGATACCTTACACGGACATGGATCGATTACAAATTCGATTAGTCATGATGTACACCATGTGGGAATGACAACGCAACTTAATTTTGGCATGCAAAATCATATGGCAACTGGGTCCAGTGCGTTACTTAGTCTACAATTAGAAGATTGGTTGCAGATGGATAAACCTGTTAATATCCCTGGTACCTACAGTGAATATCCAAATTGGCGTCGAAAACTGAGCCATAATTTAGAAGATATTTTCGATAAGCCTGAAGTTAAGGCTCTTGCTAACCAGATTAGTGAGCGTAGACGACTAGCGAGTAAATAATTAGAAGCCTTAGCCAAAGTGCTTAGGTGAATTTAGTAGACAACATAATCATAATAATGAGGTTTTAAATGCATTTTGAGCAACAACTTGTAGAAGGGCGCTGCCCACACCCATTCACACAATTAGGGTGGATCAATAAAGGTCAGAATGCATTAGTAAGCATTTGGTTTGAACAGGCTTCAGCGCTATTTATTCGGGATATTCGCAGCAAGCAAAAAATTGGTGATTTGAAAAAATCTAAATTGGGTTTATTTACCCTAAGCCTATCAGGAAATGCAGCCAAGTATAGGCCATATGAAGTCGTTGCGAGTACTGTGGATGGAGAATATATTTACACTGATCCGTACCAGTTTTCTGACGAGGCATATAGTGCCGTGCATTTTATTGATCATGCACCGGCAAACTTGTATGAACAAGCAGGTGCACAGTTATTTACATCACAATGCGGTATTGACGGCGTGCGTTTTGCTGTTTTTGCGCCGAACGCAAGTGCGGTATCGCTTATTGGTGATTTTAACTATTGGAATAAAGTTAGCCACCCAATGCAAAAAACCGATATGGGTTATTGGGTATTATTTATGCCAAACTTACAAGCTGGGGCATTGTATAAATATTCGATAAAAGACGCGCACGGCAATCAATTACCTGACAAATCTGATCCACTCGGATTTAGTCAACACCAATATCCTTCGCATTCATCTGTGGTCTACGATCATAACGCTTACCAGTGGAAAGACGCTAAATGGCATGCTTCTAAAACGAACCCTTATCATGCGCCTATGAGCATTTACGAGGTACATTTAGGTTCGTGGAAACGTCCAGGTGATGACAATAAAACATATTTAAGTTACAGAGACCTCGCGGAAGACCTAGTCGCTTATGTGAAAGAAATGGCTTATACGCACATAGAAGTATTGCCTGTTTCTGAATTTCCCTTTGATGGTTCTTGGGGCTATCAACCTGTCGGCTTATTTGCACCAACTAGTCGTTTTGGAACGCCCGATGATTTTAAGTACTTCGTTGACAAGTGTCACCAAAAAATATTGGCGTGATTGTAGATTGGGTGCCTGCACATTTTCCGGAAGATGGTCACGGTTTGGCGCGTTTTGATGGTTCGCATATCTACGAATACGAAGACCCTCGCAAAGGTTGGCATCCAGATTGGAATTCATGTATTTATGATTTCGGCAAGGACACAGTGCGCCAGTTTTTGGTTGCAAATGCTTTGTTTTGGTTTGACAAATTCAAAGTCGATGGCATAAGAGTAGATGCGGTAGCATCTATGTTGTATTTAGACTATTCACGCAATGATGGTGAATGGATCCCCAATGTGGATGGCGGCAATCATAACTATGAAGCAATCAGTCTGCTGCAATGGATGAATACGGCGGTGTATGAGAAGTTCCCTAACGCCATCACCATAGCAGAAGAATCTACGTCATTTGCGGGCGTGTCTAAACCGGTATCTGGTGGTGGTTTAGGTTTCGGTTTCAAGTGGAATATGGGCTGGATGCACGATTCGTTGCACTATATAGCCAAAGATCCTGCATATCGCAGATATCATCATTCTGAATTATCTTTTTCAATGGTATACGCCTACGACGAAAACTTCGTGCTTCCCATATCCCACGATGAGGTTGTGCACGGTAAAGGTTCGATGCTTCAAAAAATGCCGGGAGATGAATGGCAGAAATTTGCTAACTTGCGTGCCTATTATGGATTTATGTTTGGCCATCCGGGTAAAAAACTTCAATTTATGGGCAATGAATTTGGGCAATACACAGAATGGAATCATGATAGCTCACTCGATTGGCATTGTTTAGACGAAAAGCAAAACAACCCTCATCAAGGTATCAATAGTTTATATAAGGCACTGAATAAACTTTATGTCAAAGAAAAGTGCTTGCATGCACTTGATCATGACCATGCCGGTTTCAGATGGTTAGATTTACATAATAGTGATCAGTCTGTGTTTTCTTTTGCTCGTTTTAGTGGCAAGAAAAATGAAACAATTGTTGTGGTTACCAATTTTACACCGCTAGTTCATGAACGTTTTCGTATAGGTGTGCCACACTCAGGAACTTATAAGTTAGTGTTAAATACTGATGATCAAAAATTTGGCGGTAGTGGATATAAAACCAAAAAAACGATCAAAAGTAATGCGATTGCATCTCATGGTTTAACTGACAGTATAGAAATTGTTGTACCGCCTTTAGCAACCGTGTTTTTTAAATTTAGTGCGTCTTAATCAACAATTACAATAGAGTGTCATAATAGAATGAGTCAGCAGTCTCTACTGTCGAATATTGAAAGAAATGATCAGGCAGGATCATTTGAACTACTTCCCGGAAACTTTGATCAACTAGGTGCTACTTTAGGCGAACAAGGGTGTAATTTTGCAATTTATGCACCCGATGCAGAAGAGGTGTTTATTTGCTTGTTTAATAAAAACGAGGAAGTATTAGCACAAATAGCGTTGCAACAACGAAACCAATCAAAATGGTGCGGGATGATAAGCAAGGTGCACCATGAACACCTTTACGGTATTCGCATCCGGCCTAAGAAAAACAGGCAAACTCATCCTGACTCGAGCGTAAACAAACTCTTGATTGACCCTTATGCGAGGTCTTTAAATCGGCCATTGCAATGGAAGGCGAGTTTATACCAGGGAGACTCACATGCTTTAGTTCCAAAAGCACATATAGTGGATAGATCTAACAATCAACTTATGCCCCTGAATATAAAACCCGAGCATCGAGTGATATATGAAACCCATATAAAAGGCTTAACCGCGCGTCATCCAGAAGTACCCGATGCGATAAAGGGAAAATATTTAGGCGCCTGTCATCCAGCCATTATTAGCCATTTAAAAGCCTTAGGTGTGAGCAGCGTACAATTTTTACCCTTAATGGCATTCATGCCAGAACCCTTCATTACTGACAAGGGACTTACTAATTATTGGGGCTATAATCCAGTAAACTTTTTTGCCCCAGAGCCGAGATATGCAGTCTCTGATGCACTAGCTGAATGTAAAGAGATGATCCAGAGTTACCGAGATGCAGGCATAGAAGTCATTTTAGACGTCGTTTTCAACCACACCTGTGAGAGTGGCTATGACGGGCCTGTGTTGAGCTTTAAAGCTTTGTTTGAATCTCATGCTTATTTGATTGAACAGAATGACGAATCAGATATTCCCCAATACATTAATTATTCAGGTTGCGGAAATACTTTGAAAGTCTCTGATACCTTCGTGATGGCAATGCTCATTGATGCCTTGCGTTACTGGGTAAGTGAGATGGGTGTTAGTGGCTTTAGATTTGACTTAGCCAGTATTGTAGGCCGTGAAGTCTACGATTTTAAAAGTAACGCGACCTTTTTTAAAATTTTACGCCAAGACCCCATTCTTAAAAATGCAGTAATGCTAGCTGAGCCTTGGGATATTGGACCTGGCGGCTACCAGTTGGGGCAATATCCTAATTATTGGCTAGAAGTAAACGATAAATTTAGAGATGTTGTACGCGGATTTTGGCGTGGTGATAAGGGTTTAAAAGGGCAGTTTGCCACTCGCATGATGGGGTCTCGAGATATATTTAGAAAAAACGTCAGGCCAATGCATGCAAGTGTAAATAATGTGACATACCACGACGGTTTCACGCTTCACGACACTGTGAGCTACGAGTACAAACACAACGAAGCTAATCTTGAAGAAAACCGTGATGGGCACAATCATAATTTAAGCGCCAATTATGGAGTAGAAGGCCCGACCAAAAATGGCGCTATTTTAAACATACGAGAACTACAAAAAAGAAATCTTTTTGCTACCTTGGTATTGAGTCAAGGAACACCACACATATTAGGTGGTGATGAATTAAGTCGAACCCAAAACGGAAACAATAATGCTTATTGCCAAGACAACAATATCAATTGGTATGATTGGACGCTAGACTCGCGTAAACAGGCGTTTTTAGATTTTTGCAAATATGTCATTGCACTTAGAAATACGAACCCGCTGTTACAGCAAATGAATTTCGCTGACGATCTGTATGACAATAAACAAAATGTGAAAAGTGCGGATTGGTATCGGCGCGATGGTAGTCACAAATCTGATATCGATTGGGTGAATCATGAGCATCACTGTTTTGCATTGCATGTGGTCGGAGAAATCGTTGAAGGTATGGGCTTTGAGCAGCAAGAGTGGTTATTTTGTATTAATAGTTTAGATAAAAATCGTGAGTTTAATTTACCCATTCTACAAAAAAATAGCGATTGGGAATGCCAATTGAATACAGCTGTTGTGGATGTTAAAAGCTATGTACACTTTCCAATTGACCCTCTGTTCATCATGCAAGCGAGGTCCATGCGAATTTACAAAAAACTAAAAAAACTAAAAAACTAAAAAACTAATAAAGAGAATAGCCTTATGACTGCTTCTTCAAATGCATTATGTGATGTGGGATTTATAGGCCTTGGCGTCATGGGCAAAAATTTGGCCTTAAATTTGGCTGACAATCATTACAAAGTGGCGTGTTTCGATTTAGATCAAGGCAAAGTAGATGAAGCTTTATCCCAAGATGCTCTCGAAAATAAAACAGCAAGTGCAAGACTCATCGGATGTACTTCTTATACCGAGTTACTTGCTCAGATAAAATCGCCACACACTATCATTGTTTCGGTACCCGCCGGCGAGCCGGTTGATCACGTTTGTTCACATCTTATTGATGCTGGCATACAAGCAGATGACATTGTGGTAGACACCGGTAATAGTTTATGGACCGATTCGGTCGAGCGTGAAACGCTTTATAAAGGTAAATTCATATTTTTTTCTACAGCAGTGTCGGGCGGCGAAGAAGGTGCTCGCTTTGGGCCTTCACTTATGCCTAGCGGCGATCCATATGCCTGGACACGTGTGGCGCCATTGTTCAATGCGATGGCTGCTAAAGTCGACCCAGTGACGGGAAGACCTATCGAAGACTATGAGATAGGCAAACCGGTAACGCAAGGCGAACCATGCACGACCTATATTGGGCCTGCCGGCGCAGGACATTATGTCAAAATGGTTCACAATGGAATTGAATATGCGGATATGCAATTAATCTGCGAAGTCTATCATGTGATGCGCGAAATGTTAGGTATGAGTGCACAAGAAGTCAGCCAAGTATTTACTACTTGGAATGAAGGTGTACTAGACAGTTATTTAATGGAAATAAGCGCTGAAGTACTTGCGCAAAAAGATCCTGAAAACGCAGATCAAGCGCTGGTTGATGTTATTCTTGATAAGGCCGGTCAAAAAGGAACAGGCTTATGGACAGCGGTAAGTGCACTGCAGGTAGGCAGCCCCGCACAAACAATTGTACAAGCTGTTTTTGCGAGAAGTTTGTCAGCCTTTAAGGAACAAAGAGTCCAAGCGAGCAGTGTTTTAGCGAAACCTGATATCGCATTGTTAGATGAACTTAAAGGGACGAATAAAGGTGAGATTGACAAGCATCTCATTATTCAACAACTTCATGATGCCCTTTACTGTGCGAAGATCTGTGCTTATGCGCAAGGTTTTCAGTTAATGGCTATTGCAGCAAAAGAACATCATTGGACACTAGATTTTGCCAAGATTGCTAAAATTTGGCGAGCCGGTTGTATCATCCGCGCGATTTTCTTACAGTCAATAAGCCATGCCTATGAAAATAACGAACATTTAGAAAATCTATTGTTAGACCCCTTTTTTGCTAGACAAATAAAAGATTATCAAAGCAATTGGCGACGAACGGTTGCCAATGCTACGCTTGCGGGTGTTCCAACCCCAGCCTTAAGTAGCGCACTTAACTACTATGATTCATTTCGTTGCAATGTGCTCCCGGCTAATTTACTCCAAGGGCAAAGAGATTTTTTTGGCGCCCATACTTATTCACGGACAGATAAGCCTGAGCATCAAAAATACCATTTAGCTTGGGGGAGTGCACAGCGCTTACAAAGCAGAATTCGCAATAAATAAGCGCAGACTAGGCGCTGCTTCTAAGTTGTAATATAGTGCGCGCGTCGTTTGTACTTAGTCAGCTAATAACGACCTTAGTTGTATATCGCGTCTTTTTTCATGTAATTTAATTACGAAATACGCTTGCCTATTTTGCGAATATTGCGGCAGTGACGAGATTAATCAGCTGCACAGAGCCTAGTTATATTCGTTATTGTCAACGAATTACAAAACTATTGCGCCATATCCACTCAAATTGCCATAATCTGAAAGTTTTCACCAATTTGGAATTTTTGTAAACATTGCTTAGAATGCGCGCGGGCTCCATTTTAGTTACCGCAATAAGCAAAAGGTGAAGTAGATGAATCAGCAGTTTGAACAAGAGTTACAGTCGAGTTGGCAAGAAAGGCAGGAATATGCCGAAAAAATGCTGCCAATCGTAGGTCGTTTGTATCGCAACAGCGCAATAGAAATTTTGGTATATGGACGTACATTATTAAATGCAAGCGTGATTGATCTCATAAAAGCGCATCGCAGCGTTCGCCAATTTGAAGGTGTTAAACTTCGCCTGCGCGAGAGTTGGCCTATTTTAGAAGCAATAAGCGAGATGAACTTAGCACCATGCCAAATCGATATTGGTAAATTAGCTTATGAATTTAACTACGCGAAAGACACACTTGAAAGCAAGGATTTGCATGAGTTTTTGCGCGCTAAACTTAGCCCCGTGGTTGACAAATTAGATGAACATGAACCTAGAGATGTTGTCCTGTATGGTTTTGGTAGGATTGGACGTTTATTAGCAAGGTTGATGATAGAACGTCAAGGAAAAGCAAACAAATTACGTTTAAAAGCTATTGTAGTACGCGGCGGTAAAGATGGTGATTTAGCCAAACGCGCAAGCTTATTACGCCGCGATTCAGTACATGGTCCTTTCAATGGCAGCATCACAATAGACGAAGAGCGCAAAGCAATAAAAGCGAATGGCTCATTTATTCAAGTCATTTATGCAAATCATCCTAGCGAAGTAGATTATACAAAATATGGTATAAATAACGCGATCATCGTCGATAATACAGGTATGTGGCGTGACGAAGAGGGCTTGTCACAACATCTATTAGCTAAAGGTGCGGCCAAAGTGTTGCTTACTGCCCCTGGTAAGGGTGCCATAAAGAACATCGTACATGGCGTTAATCATCACGATATTTTGGCAAGTGACAAGATTTTGTCTGCAGCGAGTTGTACCACAAATGCTATAACGCCGGTGCTAAAAGCCTTGGATGAAGAATATGGTATTGCGAGTGGTCATGTTGAGACTGTGCATTCGTTTACCAATGACCAAAACCTGATTGATAATTATCACAAAGCTGAGAGAAGAGGACGAGCTGCCTCTTTGAATATGGTGATTACTGAAACAGGCGCAGCAAAAGCAGTTTCCAAAGCTTACCCGCAATTAGAAGGGAAATTAACAGGAAACGCGATTCGTGTGCCCACGCCAAACGTGTCAATGGCGATTCTAAATTTGAATTTAAAAAGCAGTACGGATAAGGAGAGTGTAAACACGTTTTTGCGTAACACTTCTTTGTTCAGCGATTTACAACGTCAAATTGACTACACTGCATCTACTGAAATCGTTTCTACTGATTTAGTCGGCACGCGGGCGCCAGCAATTGTTGATTCGCAAGCAACAATTGTTGCTGAAAACCGTGCGACTTTATACGTTTGGTACGATAATGAATTTGGCTATAGTTGCCAGGTGATGCACGTGGTTAACGACATGGCTGAGTTAACAGTGCCTATTTTGCCTTAAGCTAACTATGAGTGCATAAACAGCAGCAATAAAAGCCGCTTGGTTAAATCAAGTGGCTTTTTTTATTTCAGGTTTTGCAATTCTATATTGTTTGCTAAGATGCACTCAAAGAATAATAACAATGAATGGACCAGCCTATGTTTATCAACAGTCAATTCGACAGTGGTAATATAAAAGTATTGTCGCTAGCGTCGCCTAGTGACATTCACCTTGCCATAAACAAAGACAATCAATCAGATTATTATCAATGGTTTCACTTTAAACTGCATTCTACACCTTTTGTTGAGCACAAATTACACATTAATGATCTCGCTAAATCGGCTTATCCGGATGGTTGGAAAGATTATCAAGCAGTGGCATCTTACGATCGAGAAACATGGTTTAGAGTAGATACTCAGTTTACAGGTGATCAGCTTGTTATTGAATTTACTCCTGAGTATGACAGCGTCTACTTCGCATATTTTGCACCCTACAGTTACGAGCGACACTTAGATTTAATCGCCAATGCGCAAATGAGTTTTGATTGTCGTCACGAGTTACTTGGTCACACCATTGATGGAAGAGAAATAAATTTACTCGTTATTGGTGAGCCTGATGTCAACGATAGCGAACTTGAAGCAGCTTCTGTTGCCAAGCATAAAGTCTGGATAACAGCACGCCAACATCCTGGTGAAACCATGGCGCAATGGCTTGTGGAAGGATTGCTCGATCGTTTACTAGATGAAGATGATGGCGTAGCTAAATCGCTTTTACAGAATTGTATATTTTATATCGTACCGAACATGAATCCCGATGGTGGAGCAAGAGGTCATTTACGTACAAATGCATTAGGTGTAAATTTAAACAGAGAATGGCAGTCACCAAGCGCGGACAAAAGCCCCGAGGTCTTTCACGTGCTCAACAAAATGTCGCAAACCGGTGTTGATATGTATTTAGACGTGCATGGTGATGAAGCTCTACCATATAATTTTGTTGCAGGTAGTGAAGGTCTGCCTAACTACAGTGAGCGTCTAAAGATGCTCGAAGACACTTTTAAACAGGCTTTGTTAGCAGTAAGCCCTGAGTTTCAAGATACTCACGGTTATGATAAAGACGAACCAGGAAAAGCAAACCTAACAGTAGCCAGTAACGCAGTAGGGCATAAATTCGACTGCCTTGCTTATACGCTTGAAATGCCTTTTAAAGACAATGCGAATCTTCCAGACCCGAGTTTTGGCTGGTCAATACCGCGATGCTGTCAATTGGGCGAAGACGTGCTAGTAGCAATTACTGCGGTAGTAAAAAAATTAAAATAAAAAGTACGACAACTGAAAATGTTAGTATAAAAACAATAAGCGTAACCTTAATTTCGCTACGCAAATAATAAAAAGGAAAACCAAAGTGGATGTATTACACGATTTTTTTAAACTTCTAGATAGCTTTTTAGGATCCGCCAGTTGGTTCCCTTATGTATTATTAGGAACAGGTGCTTTTTTTACGATATATTTAAAATTCCCTCAAATACGCTACTTTAAGCACGCTTGGAAAGTCGTATCAGGAAAACTTGATAAAAAAGATGCACCTGGTGACACCACACATTTTCAATCGTTGACCACGGCGCTGTCAGGTACTGTCGGGACGGGTAACATTGGTGGTGTGGCACTGGCTATATTTTTAGGTGGTCCTGCAGCTTTGTTTTGGATGTGGGCGACAGCGTTTTTTGGCATGACGACAAAGTTTGTTGAGGTCACACTGTCGCACAAGTACCGGGATAAAACTGCTGATGGTACTTATTCAGGTGGCCCTATGTACTATATGGATAAGCGCCTCAATATGAAATGGTTGGCTGTTGTGTTTGCCATCGCGACGGTCATTAGCTCATTTGGTACAGGTAATTTACCGCAAAGTAATAGTATTGCGATTACGATGGAAGCTACTTTTGGTTTTGAGCCTTGGTTAGTAGGTAGTGTATTAGCTGTTTTACTTGGTTTGGTAATATTAGGTGGTATTACTCGCATAGCCGCAGTGACGTCTAAAGTAGTGCCGCTTATGGCTCTTATATACTTAATCGGTGCGTTTGCGGTTATTTTTGCTAATATTGAAAATGTTGGCCCTGCTTTCGTTTCAATTTTTACTGATGCCTTTACCGGTTCAGCTGCCGCTGGCGGTTTTTTGGGTGCAACATTTGCATATGCTTTTAACCGTGGCGTAAACCGCGGATTGTTCTCTAACGAAGCAGGCCAAGGTTCAGCCCCTATTGCCCATGCTGCTGCAAAAACAGACGAGCCCGTATCTGAAGGCATGGTTTCTATATTAGAGCCTTTCATCGACACCATTATTATTTGTACGATTACTGGGCTTGTGATTTTAAGCTCAGGCGTGTGGAGCGAGAAACATGAAAACGTATTTGAACGCTCTGATATGTATTACGTGCAAGGTGAACTATCGCAAGACGATAGCGAAGATGCTAGCAATGTGTTTAAGTACTTAAACAAACTTGACGGCACTAACGTAGAGCCCTTTAATGGAGAGATTCGGGTAGTCAATGGTGTCGCAGTAACAGGCGGATTCACTTTAATTAATGCGCGTTCTTTTGCTGAAGAAGTAAGCTACCACGTAGGCTCGTTAGAAGATTTGTTTAGCGGCACATTGGTCATTGTTGACGGTAGTATTAAGCGCGACAATATTATCGTACAAGGTAAATCATTGATTCACTCAGCAACACTCACCACGCTCGCTTTTACCAAAGGATTTTTTGGTAGCTACGGCCAGTATATTGTATCTATTGGTCTGCTATTGTTTGCTTTTTCGACCGCAATCGCTTGGTCATACTATGGTGACCGAGCCATGACTTATTTGTTAGGGCCTAGCTCGGTAATGCCTTATCGTGTTGTTTACGTATTTGGTTTCTTATGGGCGGCTGTTTCAGATACCACCTTAGTTTGGACGCTTTCGGCCGTTGCTATAGTTGTTATGACCTTACCTAACTTAATAGGTATCTTGTTGCTTCGTAAAGAAATGAAAGACTCAATTAAAGAGTACTGGAGCAGAGTAAATAAATAAGGCAAATGCTTCTACAATTATGGGTAGCCATATAGCTGCCTATTATAGCTAGCAAAGCGCTTGTCTCTGTTATTAAATTTGGAAAAATAGTATGGCTATTGTAAATTGCCCCGCTTGTAATAAAGCAATCTCAGACAAAGCGAAAAGTTGCTCACATTGTGACTACGAATTTGGTCAAGCCAGCGCTGATGACATTAGACGTAAACTGTCTATGCAAAGGTATAAAAAATTACAGAAAATCCAAAATCAATCAATGCTGGCAATGTTGCTTTTCATCATAGGGTGTTATTTTGTGTTTTTAGGTGATTTCCCTGCAGGTGAAAAGGGCATTATGATGTACAATGCTTCGATAGGCGTGACGACGATTGGTTTTATTTGGTATGCGGTAAATCGAGTAAGGATTACGCTCGCCAAACGAAGTTGAGTTGTACACGAATGCGCATAGCTGACATATCCTCTAGTATCACGCGCTATTGTAAATCTTTTTTTAGGATAAGGGGACCCCATGCAGGTTGAACAGCTTTTAGCGATGATGACTGAAGACGTTTATAACAAATTTAAACAAGCAATAGAAACTGGCAAATGGCTTGATGGCAACGAGTTAAGCAATGAACAACGTGAGACAGTTATGCAGGCGGTGTTGCTTTACCAAGCAAAGGTAGAGCAATCTGATCAGCATATGACTGTTGGAAAAGACGGCAATATCGTCATGAAATCACGTCAACAATTACAACAAGAGCTTAAACAAGCACAATCTAACGAAACAAATATAGCGCGGTTCAAACAGGATGATTTTTAGTCAGTTATTTTCCCCAAATTATAAAAGCAATGACCCCGATAAACGAATTGCAAGCATTGAAAAATTAAACGCGAAAGCAGAAAAAGACAAACGAATTTTACATGAACTTGCCTTTAACGACGCTAATGATGAGGTTTCACTCGCCGCTCTTCATAAACTTAACTCTTTTTCCTTATGGATGAAGTCGTCTGAATCATCGGCTTCAACGCGTATTAAGAAGCAAGCGCAACATATGTGTCAAACACTTCTTGAAGACGCTAACGCAGTGTCAGAGGACTTGTTTAAGACTTATGTAAGTGAAAGTAAGAACAAACCTTTGCTTGAGCAATTGTTATTTTCTAGTAAACGCCTACAAGCTCACGACAGTTTATGCATAGAGATTTTATTCTCTTTGAACAATAGCAATCATCTTCGCCGTTTTTTCTTAGAACATGCAAGTGAGTCTCAGCAACTAGAGATTGTTGAAAGAGTTGATGATGCGAAACTATTAAGCAGGCTAGGTAAATCGACTGAAAGCGAAAATGTAGCCAAAAGGATTGATGACAAGTTAACTAAGTTGAGCATGATTGTCGAAAAACCAATCAAAATAAAGCAACAAGTTACGATGATCAATTCTAGGCTTCTTGCCTTAAAAGACGCCCAAGACTATGAACACCTTAGTCACCAATACGAGCAACTTAGCAACGAATTTGACCAAGTTAAGGCCGATTTTCATTACCTAGACGAATTATCACAAGCGACATTAACAGAAAAATACTTGGGTCTTAAAGTAGATGTTCAGCAAAAGTTGAGTAAGCTAGAAGAGACTCATAAAGCGCAATTGTTGTTGAAGCAAACGACCAACGATATTAGCGAAATCCAAGAGAGGTGCGCACAAGTTCAAAATCAAATTGACTTATTAGCGCAGGTTCACACAGTAGAAAATAGCGACAGTATTAGCAATAATATTGATGCAGAGGTGAAAATTTTATCCTCGGCATTGAGCGATGCAAGTGATGAACTTGATGGCGTAAAGCAGCGTGCACAGACACAAGCGCATGCGCATCATATTGAACGCTTGAATAACACTATCAGACAACAGCAAAAACAGTTATCGAGTGTGTTTGATGTGCGTGCGTTTGCGCAAAAAGGTCGAAGCATAATCGAAACACTCAATGATATTGTCAGCAACTATCAAGATGGTAGCGCGATAGCACAAGAAAGTTCTGAACAAACAGAAATTGAATCCTCATTAGCAAATAAAGACAAAAATCCCGTTTCGGCGTCGAAACCATCGACAGTATCTAAACAGGAAATCGTAGCACTCAAAGCGCAAATCGATGATCTCAAGAATGCCTTCTCTACATTGAAAACTGAGGCTAAAGGCTTGTTGCCGCAGCAAACATCGCAAGAATTTTCGCATGTGTTAAGCACTGCAAATCGCTTAGTGAAGCACTTGAATGAGTATTACCGTCAATTAGAAGCGAAATGTGAAAGTAAACTTAAAGCCATCAATAGAATGATAAAAGATGGTAAGTTTAAGGCCGCCATGGCGATGTTTCATCAGGTGCAAAAGCTTTATCAATCAGTCTCAGAAAATGCATCAATGCGTTTGCAAAAAGCGTTTGAAGACACCAATGAGGAAGTGAGTAAACTCCAAGATTGGCAGGCATACATTGCACAACCTCGCAAACCTGCATTGTTAAAGCAAGCCGAGACCTTAGCCAATAGCCAGTTTGAAGACCCGTTTGAACGTGCCCATAGCGTTAAAGAGTTGCGTCAACAATGGAATAGTTTAGGCCAGCTTCATACCGCTGAAGACGAAGCCGACAATAAAGCCTTTGATGTTTTTATAGAAAAAGCATTTGTACCTTGCAGGGCTTTTTTTGCTGAATTAGAAAGACAGCGCGAGCAAAATTATCAAAAGGCGCTCGCTATAATCGAAGAAGCGAAAGCCTTAGATGCGAATTTACCAGCTTCTGAATTGGCATCAAAAATGGGTGCCTTGAAATCAAAATTCAGTGCGGTAGGAGAGCTAGAAAAGCCTCTTGTCAACAAGGTTAAACGTGAGTTTAGTCGCGTTCTTAAGCCTCTTAGTGCAGTAATTTCAGAGGCCCAGCAGCAAAATGCTACCCAAAAACAAAATTTAGTGAATCAAGCGCAAAAGTTAGACCAAGAATCTACAGATGACGAGGCCTTGTTAGATGCGATTGAAAAAGCAAAGTCCCTACAACAAAAATGGAAGCAAATAGGTTTTGCAGGTAAAAACACTGACAATGCATTATGGCAAGCATTTAGACAAGCGAATGATGCATTGTTCAATAGGTATCACAGAAGTATTAACGAAAAGCGTGATGCGCAACAAGCTGAGTATGCTGCCATTGATAAAGAGATAAATGGCATTATCACAAAGGTGAAATCGGCCAAATCCCTAAGTGATTTACAATTTTATGAGCAAGAGCGAGCAAAGTTACTCGCTATCGCTAATGAAACTGACGAAGGAAATTCGGCGAAAGTACAAGGTAAGTTGAGCAAATTGGATGATGTTTATGAACAAACGTCGCTTACGTTACGAGAAGTGAGAGAGGCATCGGCTTTAAGTGAACTATTTACCTTCTTAGAAAATTACAGCAGTCAAGAGTTACCTGAAGCCTATGAGAATCTACTTGGCAAGTATAAAACTTGGGTAACAGGAAAAGTTTCAGAGCACGAATTGCTCACTAATTTAGACAGACTTGCTTTATGCCAAGTGGCAAGCATTCTGTTAAATGTTCCCTTTGTTGAAATGCCGATTGGGGAAGAATCGTCTCGGCAAGAGTTACAATTGAAGATAATGGCCTCAAAACTACAAGGTGAAAGTGAAATAAGTCCCGAATCTGTGTTGGCTAAATGGGTTAATTTAGGTCCGGTAAATAAAGCTGATGAAGCAAGTCTACAAGCCATGAAGACGCTTTTTGTTAAGTAGCATCGCTCACCTTATCTGCGAGGTATGACATTTATGAACATAAAAAAGCACATCTACATTGCCTATACTGGCGGTACCATTGGCATGAAACCCTCTGCTAAGGGCTTCGTGCCCGCTGCCGGCTATTTGAGCGAGACCCTGGCAAAGATGCCCGAGTTCCACCGCAGCGAAATGCCTGATTTTACTATCCATGAATACGATAATTTACTCGATTCGAGTGACATGGTGCCAGCTGACTGGCAGACAATCGCCCAAGATATTGCAAACAATTATGCAAAATACGACGGCTTTATCATATTGCATGGCACAGACACTATGGCCTACACTAGTTCAGCATTGAGCTTTATGCTTGAAGGTTTGCAAAAGCCGGTTATTATTACAGGCTCGCAAATACCGCTAGCACAGCTTCGCTCTGATGGCCAAGCCAACCTCTTAAATGCCCTGTACATCGCGGCAAATTATCCTATTGGTGAGGTGACCTTATTTTTCAACAACAAATTGTTTCGCGGCAACCGTGCGCGTAAAGTAGACGCTGATGGTTTTGATGCTTTTGGCTCACCTAACTTCCCGCATTTGTTGACCGCGGGTATAAATATAGAAGTTAATACCCGTATCCCTAAATTAAAAAATATTGGATCTGAATTAGTCGTAAGCCCTATTAAGAGCCAACCAGTAGGGATGTTAAGTTTGTATCCCGGTATTAGTAGCACCGTGCTTACAAACATTGTTCAACAACCCGTAAATGCGCTTATTTTACTGAGCTATGGTGTGGGTAATGCACCACAAAATCCACAGCTATTGGCGCAAATTGAACGAGCTACTCAACAAGGTATTATTGTGGTTAATTGTACACAGTGTATTCGCGGTACGGTTGATATGTCGGGCTATGCTAACGGCAAATACGTTGAGGAAACCGGTGTTGTTTCAGGTAAAGACATCACGCCTGAAGCTGCCTTGGCGAAATTACATTATTTATTAAGTAAAAATGACCTTAACTTAGCGCAAATGCGGCACGATATGGGTAGAGCGTTGCGTGGAGAAATGACCGATTAAGTACATTGCCCGCTAAATAAGCTAAGCAATGTGACTTTAGATGCAAAAGCAAACACATTTCGAAACACTTCTAGGCATAATGCTACTTTCCATTCCTTCTTTGCATTGTTACCTTAGAGCTTATAAGTAGGGCGTTTAAAAAACGCTTTTTGTGACTGGCCTTATTCTTGGAAATTCTATGCTCACTATCACCGATGTGAATAAAACCTACTCAAATGGCATTAAAGCCTTAGATGGCGTATCACTTAATATCCCCAAAGGCTTGTTTGGCTTGTTAGGGCCTAATGGCGCAGGTAAATCTACACTAATGCGAACGATAGCAACTTTGCAACAACCTGATGATGGCCTTATCAAGTTTGACGACATCGACGTGATAGAGCAGTCTAATGAATTGCGTCGACGCTTGGGTTATTTACCGCAAGAATTTGGTGTTTATCCTCGTATTAGTGCGTATGACTTGCTCGATCACTTAGCCATTTTAAAAGGTATTACGCTAAAAAGTGAACGACACGAAGCGGTAGAAGGTCTACTCGCCCACACTAATTTGTTTGCCCATCGGAAAAATGCAGTTAGTTCTTTTTCAGGGGGGATGAGGCAGCGTTTTGGCATTGCACAAGCCTTGCTGGGCGACCCAGACTTATTGATTGTTGATGAACCCACTGCGGGGCTTGATCCAGAAGAGCGAAACCGCTTTCATAATTTGTTGGTTAGTTTAGGTAAAGATAAAGTCATTATTTTATCGACGCACATCGTAGACGATGTGTCTGAACTTTGTCCTAATATGGCTATTTTAGGTGGAGGCAAAATTTTATTGCAGGGTAATCCTGTGGAAGTGACTAATTCGCTACAAGGTAAAGTATGGCGCAAGACGATACTGCCCGAAGAAATGGAAGCCTATGAAGACAAGTACGATGTTATATCAAAACGTTTATTTGCTGGACGTACCGTTTTGCATGTCATGTCCAAAAGTGCACCTGAGGGCTTCGAATCAGCGCCGGCAACCCTCGAAGACGCATACTTCAATGTATTAAAGCGGCAAAGAGACAATACTTTAGAAAACCAATCTGGCGAAGAAATGTCGCAAGCGCACAATAAGTCAAGCGAAGCTAACAGCACGCACATATAAGGACAGTCAATGATGTTTGTAAATATGCTCTGTTTTGAGTGGCGCTATTTTTCAAAACAGCCGTCATTTATAGTGACTAGCCTTATTTTTTTTCTATTACCTTTTTTAGTGATAGCCGTAGAACAAATTCAAGTGGCCAGCGGCGGCAATGTGCATGCAAACGGCACATTCTCGACCGCGCAAATCATGCTCATTTTTGGTATCTTTGCGATGTTCTTGGTGGTCAATTTTGTTGCGAGTACTGCAGTGCGAAATGACGCCATGGGAATGAGTGAAATTCTCTATACGAAACCTATTGCACCATTTGCCTACCAAGGTGGTCGATTTATTGGTGCCTATCTAATGGTGCTCACCGTTTCGCTCATGGTCCCTTTGGGTCTATTTGTTGGTAGTTTAATGCCTTGGCTTGATTCTGAACGTTTAGGCAGTATCAATGTTTTGGCTTATCTACTTCCTTATTTATACTTCACAATCCCTACTACATTTATTCTTTCCGCTATTTTTTATGCCGCCGCCTTACGGTTTAGAAATATGATGGCTGTGTATTTATTCGCTTTAGCGTTGTTTGTATTACACGGTGCGTCAGGGGCTATATTCAATGACCCCAGTCAACGAGATATGCTAGCTATTGGGGATCCTTTCGGTATACGCGCTTTTATGGACGCTACGCGCTATTGGTCGCCGGTGCAAAAGAACACTGAACTGTTAAGTTTATCTGGCAATATTCTGATCAACCGCTTGCTTTGGCTTAGTATTAGTATCGCGATTTTATTTGGTTTAGGACGGGTGATGTCACCGCTTAAATTATACTCCAGAAAAGAAAATAGAGTGAAAAAAAGCTATGGCTTTACCCAAGCGCTAGACAATAATATTCGCTACAAATATAGATTAGGGGCTGGGCTTAGCCAATTTAAAACGCGTGTTATGTTTGAAATTAAACAAGTCATTTTAAGCCCAGGTTTTGTTGTGTTGTTGCTTATCGCGGCGGTCATTATTGTCAAAGAGTTTGTGAGTCCGCAAGGTGCATTTGGCACTAGCAACTGGCCGTTAACACAATATATGGTCGAACTCATTCAAGCTGCCTTTTCTTTAGCGGTTGTTATTGTGATTACATTTTATAGCGCAGAAGTCGTTTGGCGTGAACGCACAAATGGAATGGGTGACATTATTGATAGCATGCCCGTGCATAACTTTATCTTTTGGTCGTCTAAACTTTTTGCGGTTTGTTTGATTATTGTCAGTTTAATGCTCGTGGGTATGGTCGCTACGCTTGCTAATCAGCTCAGTAAAGGTTATCTAAATTTCGATTTCTATCAGTATTTTGTCAGCTTGCTCTACTTCACGGTTTTGCCGCAAATTTACTTGGTTATACTGGCTTTCTTCATCCAAGCAATAAGTCCTAATAAATATGTAGGCATGCTGATTTTTGTCGGGTATTTCTTTGTTTCCTTAGCATTTAATCAAATTGGTATTGAGCACAACATGTTTAACTATAGTGCTGCGCCAATATTGCAGTATTCAGATATGAATGGCTACGGCTGGCTTATGCAAACCCAGCACTATTATATGGCTTATTGGGGAGCATTTGCTTTAGTTTTATCGGCATTTAGTTATGCACTGTGGCAACGAGGGGCTGATACAAATATAAAGTCCCGAATTTACTCAATTGGCTATGGCCTTGGTCGGCGCGGACAAACAGCGGTTGTATTTGGCACCGTTGCTTTTATCAGTTTAGGGACTGTTATTCACTACAACACAAAAGTAACAAATGAGTTTGTAAGCGCAAAGGAGCTAAAACAAATTCGTGCTGATTATGAAAAAACCTACGACCAATATAGTGAAGATCCTATTCCAACGGTAACTGCCGTTGACCTTAACGTTGCGATATTTCCTGAACGCAGAAAGCTTGAGCTTGTTGCAAAATTGACCTTGACCAACAAAGAGAAAGAACCCCTGCAACGCTTTTTAATAAATTACCCTAGATACAGTGCTGTTGAAATTGAGGGCGCAAAAATTAGTGACTATAACAACACCTTCAAAACAGCGTGGATGTCGTTTGATACGCCATTGGCAGCAAACGAAAAAGTCGAGATAGTGATGCGAATTGCGCGCAAACATATGGGCTTTAAAGACCGTGATGAAGACGTTACTTTGCTGCAAAACGGCACATTTATAGACAATTATGCGCTTTTCCCGTATTTTGGTGTAAGTAAGGCGAGTTACCTGACTGATCAACATGATCGTCGAAATCAAGATTTACCGCCTCCTCAACGCGCCTATAAACTGGAAGATGAAAGCCGATATTACGAGAGCTTTTTTGGCGAACATGTGGCCATGATTGACTTTAAGGCGACGCTCTCGACAAGTTCCGACCAAATTGCTATTGCACCTGGTTATTTGAAAGATTATTGGGCAGAGGGCGATAGAAATTACTTCGTATATGAGATGGACTCGCCCATGATTAATTTCTATAACATCATGTCGGGGCGACTAAAAGTCAAAACGCTCCCTCACAATGGTGTTGAGATAGCGGTTTATTATCACAAAGACCATGCGTGGAATGTCGATAGAATGATTGAATCAACCCAAGATTCTATTGATTTCTTTAGTCAAGCCTTTGGTCCTTACCAGCACAAACAATTACGAATCATTGAATTTCCTGGTTATCGGCAGTTTGCACAAAGTTTTGCCAATACCGTGCCGTACTCTGAACGTATCGGCTTTATTAGCGATTTGCGAAATAGCGATGAAATTGACTCTGTTTATTATATTACCGCTCATGAAGTTGCTCACCAATGGTTTGGTCATCAATTAGATGCAGCCAATGTGCAGGGAAGTGCGGTATTGTCAGAGACACTATCCCAATATGCTGCCTTACAGTTGATGTTGAAAAAGTATGGTGAAAGCAAAATGCGTAAATTTTTAACCTACGAATTAGATACCTATTTACGCGGTCGAGCAAACGAGTATTTAGAAGAAATGCCTTTGATGCGAGCCGAAAACCAAGCCTATATTCATTATAATAAAGGCTCGGTTGTGATGATGGCAATCGCAGATAGAGTGGGCGCTGACAAAATAAATACTGCTGTAAAAAGCCTTGTCGATACCTTTAAATTTAGCGATGGACGCCGTGCCACCACCTTAGATTTACTAGGGGCAATAAAAGAGGTGGCAGCACAACAAGACCATAATTCTATTGAGCAACAGTTTAAGCAGATCAATTTATATAATATCAAACTAGAAGATGCTAATTGGCAAGCCGAGAAGTCTGAAATTTCACTTAATATAAATACATCACGCTTGATTGCTGACGGTAAAGGGAATGAACAAAAAGTACCTTTCGATGATTTCGTTGATATCGTCGTTTTTAGTGATGATCCGGATGATTTTGATAGCAATACACGCATTTTATACCGTCAAAAGCATCGATTGCTTGATGGGGAAAATACCTTAGTAATTAATGTCGATAAGGGAGTTGACGAGGGTGTTGAACCTGCATACATAGGCGTTGACCCCTTTGTACGCTTTATTGATAGAGACAGTAAAGACAATATACGTAAACTATGATTGGCTGAACTTATGTTGCAGGAATATGCGGCTTACTGTTTAGGCAAGCCGCATTATCGGGTACTCGCTTTATCTATCAGCGTTCATCACTTTTACCCACGCTTTTACAAAGTCTTGTGCAAACTTTTGTTGAGCATTGTCGTAGGCATATACCTCAGCAACGGCTCTCAATTCTGAGTTAGAGCCAAAGATTAAGTCAACAGAGGTAGCGGTCCATTTACTTTCACCTGTTTTTCTATCTAAGCCTTCGTATAAACCAGCTTGGTCTGCTTTCTTCCAAACTGTTGACATATCAAGTAGATTGACAAAGTAGTCATTGTTTAATGTGCCTGGTTTATCGGTGAAAATGCCGTGCTGTATTCCCCCGTGGTTTGCATTTAGTGACCGCATACCACCCACTAACACAGTCATTTCAGCAACACTTAGGCCGAGCTTATCGGCTTGGTCCACTAAACTTTCGGTCGGTGATTTATAGCTTTCTTCAGCGTTGTAGTAGTTTCTGAAACCATCAGATGATAATTTCAACAAATCAAAAGCGTTAATGTCGGTCTGCTCTTGTGTTGCATCACCGCGCCCGGCATTAAACGGTACGCTTATATCCAGACCTGCATCTTTTGCTGCTTTCTCGATAGCGGCAGCGCCACCTAACACGATAAGATCAGCAAGAGATACTTTATCGCTATTAAAGAAACCGCTAGATGCGTCTTTTTGGATTTCTCTTAATACCTTCAATACTTTCTCTAACTCATCTGGGTTGTTGACTGCCCATTCCTTTTGCGGGAGTAGGGCAACGCGAGCACCATTTGCGCCGCCACGCATATCTGTATTTCGATAGCTTGCAGCTGAAGCCCATGCCACTCTAACTAATTCAGATACGCTAAGGTCTGAATCTAATATCTTACTTTTCAAAGCTTCAATTGCATCATCATCGATATCAGACTGGGTTTCTGCATCGATGGGATCTTGCCAAATCATGACTTCTTTGGGGACGTCATCGCCTAAAAAGTTTCTACTTGGTCCCATGTCTCGATGCGTCAGTTTATACCATGCTTTTGCAAAAGCGAGTTGATACTCTTTTGGATCTGCGCGGAAGCGTTCAGCAATTTTACGATATTCAGGGTCAAACTTTAAGGCCAAATCAGCGGTTGTCATCACCGGGGGATTAAACTTGCCTTCAACATGTGCATCAGGGACTACTTTGTGCAAAGATTCGTCGGTGGGTATCCATTGGATCGCGCCTGCCGGGCTTCTTGTTTGTTTCCATTCAAAATCCAGTAGGTTTGTTAAATACAACGAAGTCCAGCGAGTTGGCGCTTGCGTCCACGCACCCTCCAGTCCGCTGGTAACGGTATCTTCAGAGTGACCTTTACCGCATTTATTCTTCCAACCCAATCCTTGTTCTTCAATGCCTGCGGCAGCAGGCTCTGCTGATAAGCAATCTGCTGGTTTGTGCGCACCATGCATTTTTCCAAATGTATGACCTCCTGCTATTAAGGCTAAGGTTTCTTCGTCGTTCATCGCCATGCGCGAGAAGGCAACCCTAATATTTTTAGCTGAACCTAAAGGGTCTGGGACACCTCTGGGTCCTTCTGGGTTTACATAAATCAGGCCCATGTGAGTGGCGCCTAAAGGACGTTCTAATTTTCCATCTTTATCTTCACGGTCGCTGGCGAGCATTTCAATTTCAGGTCCCCAGTATACTAAATCAGGTTCCCAATCATCGGCCCGTCCGCCTGCGAAGCCATAGGTTTCAAAGCCCATATTTTCAAGTGCGACATTACCCGCAAGCACCATTAAGTCAGACCAAGATAAAGCTTCACCGTATTTTTGTTTGATTGGCCATAGTAGACGTCTGGCTTTATCTAAATTACCGTTGTCGGGCCAGCTATTTAAAGGCTCGAAGCGCTGTTGTCCACCGCCTGCTCCACCGCGACCATCTAAGGTTCTGTAAGTGCCTGCACTATGCCAAGTCATGCGAATAAAAAAGGGCCCGTAGTTACCAAAATCAGAGGGCCACCAATCTTGTGATGTAGTGAGTAGGGTATCGATATCTTTTTTTGCGGCGTCCAAATCAAGCTTTGAGAATGCTTTTGCATAATCAAAGTCGGGGCCATGCGGATTAGAGCGTTGGTCTTGATCTCTTAGTGAACTAAGATCGAGTTGATCCGGCCACCAAAATTGGTTTGATTTAGCTTGCCCCATTTTGCTAGGGCCACTGCCAGTCGCCCCTTTTGGTTTTGAAATTTCTTGGGCGAGTACAAAAGTGCTACTTGCCGTTAAACAAATGCAGGTAATGGCAGCTAACTTACTTAGCGAAAATAGTTGTTTTGTCATGACAAAGTGTCCTTAACATTGTGAGTTAATGTAAAATAATTGTATATGGCAATAGGCTTGGTTGTGATCCCTGCCTATACTTTACAAATTTCGTCTTTAGGTCGTTAACCTAGAGCACTGCCTCGCAGTATATGGAGTTTATAATGTTAGTGATATACAAAAAAAGCGATTGCTCTAATCGTAAAAGTAGATTATGTAAATGAAATGTAAAGGATGGGGCGTTTTGTTATTTACTTGGGCTAGATTTACTTGTATTAAATTACAGTGTATGTCATGGGTAAAAGAGACATAAAAATTGACGAAAATTGTTATATAAAAGTACTGTGGCATGTCGTAAAAAAGTAGGGCCTAAGAGGGTTTCTTCGGCCCATTAGATATGTTTTATTTTACGCTTGTGGTTTGTTCTTATAACGTTCAAACCAAGCCAAAATGTTGCCTACTTTTTGAATCAGGCGAGTTGGTTTTGCCGCTATAGAATGTCCAGAATCAGGTATACGTACCATTGCGGTGGGCACGCCAGCAAGCTTTAAGGCTTGATAATATTGTTCAGATTCACTAATGGGTGTGCGGTAGTCCGCTTCTCCGGTTAATAGCATCGTTGGCGTTCTCACCTCGCCTACCAAACTTAAGGGAGAATGCTTTTATTGTTTAGCTTGAGCAATATGTACTACAGCACTCAAACAGAGCGATATTAAGCAAAAAATGGTGAGTAGGCTTACAGGCTTAAACGGCATATAGGAGGGTTTTACTGGGTAAGAACTACTACGGTTTATCATTTTTATATCCGTTATAGTCAAGTGAAAAATGCACCTTTGTGCACTAAGAAGCGTCTTTTTAGAACTAGTTTAGGACTTTTATTCATAAGGCGAGCAAAAATCCGTTTAATCGTTTCATACTCCAAATTAGGCATATCGACATAAGGGCACATGGCATCAATAAAGCCTCAAAATATGCCTAGCTTGTTTTTTAGCATACTAAGTTGACGGCATTGAGTATACAAATAAAAGTGACAATTGCCATATTTGAGACTTAGTTTTAAAAGATGTGTTTTCGATACTTATAAACCATGCGTGAGACTGTAGGGCACGCCATAGCGAGATATAGCAATGCACAGCGTCAACGACATTACTAATATGCAAGATACCTCTACTCAAGCAATGACCGAAGTAGCCTTGGGCTTATCGATGGCGTTTTTTGCTCTCCTCATTATTGCCTTGGTATCGCTTACCTTACCGAATGAAGATAAAAATCAGGAAGCCGAATTGGCGGCCACAAGCACACAAACACGTAATGAAGCTGTCGATATTTCAGAACAAATAGAGCTAACAATTGAGAGCTCTCAAGGCCATTCGCAAGAAGATCATTTGCAAACGGCCGCAGCAGCAAAACAAGACAGCATTTTACTCTATTGGAATGAACAGTTTTTTACGACTCAAGGCAACTTGGTTGATTTTAGTGAGCTTTCAGCAAGCAACGAGTTTATCGTCGCGGTTAGTCCTCAAATATCTTTCAATCAACTATTAGCGATACAAACAAAATTTTCAGGACGACAGATGCGCTTAACTAAACTGTCACCTCAATGGCAAGCTTCTCTTAGCCAAATAAATAATGAGAACAAAAAAAATGAATTATAGCTACAGTGAAAGGGCTGCTCACCCACAACCTACTCGAACTACTTACCAGAAAATTGTCGATAAGCGACCTGTTGATTACAAGCAAGGTCCAGAACTGTCTGCTAATAGCAAACGTGCCAAAAAACGCAAGCTACTTACTTACTTGGGTACTGCAGGTCTTATATTATTGTTTATCCTTTTTGCATTAGACCCACAACTTACGGCAAGTACGTCGACCAAAGCTGGGCAATCCATCAAAACAAACGAGACTTTGCTTAACGCACAAGAATCTTTGACGGACTTAGATGACCAAAGGCAGCGTCTTGTAAACTTGCGAATGCATAATGTATTACGTGCAAGGTCTAAACCCCTCTCTTCATCAATGTCACTACATTCATCTGCTAGTCAAACGAAGGCTACTTTGATAAACGTAAGCGAAGAAGAGAATATTCTGAAAAACCAAGCAATAAAACAATCCTTAGTAGCAAAATGGGAATCAAGTTTTTAATGCTCCCCCAGCGACTAATAAAATTAGTTTAGCCGGTTTACGCTAATCCTCTCCTTTCCCCCGGCGAATATCCCATCAAAAGCATAGAAAATCCAATAAAAGTGCTTTTTTGGCATATGATTTTCTTAACTAATTACTTTGTTGGTGTAAAACCTGCATAAAAGCTCATTACCGGTTTATGTGAAGAAAATGGCTGATTATTGACGCCATATGCGAAGGTATTTACAAACATCAACAAATGTCGACTATAGATTTTTACATTCAAGGTCAACGCATTGACCAATATAGCGTGGTGAAGCTTCTCAACACCACGGCAACTAGTCATTTGTATCTAGTACAAGATGAGCTCGCGCATAAACAGCAAGTGCTCAAGCTTTATGCTGGCAGCTGTTTAAACACACAGGTAAGCGCCTTTATCAATCAGGCGAAGCTATTACAGGCTTTTTCGGCCCATGCAAATATCGTCGACGTTGTCCATTTTGGGCTGATCAATGATGCTCCTAGTAATCATCAAAAACTCGAGCCACCAGAAGAAGCTAGCGAAAGACCCTTTTTAGTGATGCCACATTATCCCCATAGCCTTAACGACTTGTTGGCCTTGCATCAGCAACGCTTAAGTTTTGTGACAAGTTTGCATATGGTTAATCAAGTGATTGATGCTTTGCAAGCACTGCACTCTAAAGGGGTGCTACACCTAGATATAAAGCCGCATAATATTTTATTAGATGAAAAAAATAATGCCTTGCTAGCAGATTTTGGTAGCGCATTTATTCTTGAAAATAGTCCTTTCGCAAGCCAGTTTTCAAGCTTATCGATTACGTGTATTGACGACGCAAATCAATATATGAGCGGGACGTTAGATTATGCTAGCCCTGAACATAAACGAGCGATCTTGGAACAAAATGTACAATCTAGGACAATTACGGCAAAAAGTGACATGTATTCCTTGGGCCTTTTGTGGTATCGATTGTTAACAGGTAAATTTGTATTGGACGAGGCTGAAACTAGTCAGCAGAGGGGACAAACTACCATAGCAGGGGATCTTGAAAACATAGCACCTGAGTGGGCAGGTCGTCTCATCACTGAACTACTATCCCCAGATCCAAGTAGCCGTCCTGACGCAAACATATGTAAATCACGAATACTGCAACAAATTAGTGCTCCGGAAGTTAATCAAACGATTGCAATAACAACTCGAAAAACGCCGTCTTCCCTAAAATCTTCGTTTCCTGTGCCCAAAGGCTTTTTGTTTAAATATATACTCCCTTTGTTAGCCATCGTGATTGTTTTAGTTTATTGGTTTACGGTACCGAGTCCGTATGAGTCATTTACACAAAAAGAAAGCTCTACCCTCTTAAAAGAGGGGAAGGAGGCCGCACTTAATGGAAAACAAGAGATTAGTCAGGAATTATCGAAGCAAAGCTTGCAAGAAAATTCAGAAGGTTTACTTGCTACCGAAGAAATGGCTGCAAAACAAGCACGTTCAGCGACGGATGCAGAATTTACACAGCATTTTAGTGAAGTTAATTTTTCAGTGAGTCACGGCGCGTATTTATTAAAAGGCGCCGTCAACCGTTTCGCAAATACGACTTTCACCAACAGCTCCGAGAATACTCAGAGTATCTCAAAGCCTAGTCAAGAACTAAAAATTGAATGGCGAATTATGGACACGCTCCCCAATGCCAAAGTGATGACAACTGAAGTCAGCAATGCGTTTTATGCTATGTGTGTTGAAGAAGGTGCGTGCAAACACAAAAAACAATTTTCTACTAGCGCAATTAAGTCCTTAGCGTTTGCTGAAAAAAGCAATTATCCCAAGGTCAACATTGATTGGTACGAAGTGACAGAGCAATTCATTCCTTGGCTAAATAACAAGACTAACAAACTCTTCTCACTTCCAAGTAGAAATCAATGGTTGGCATTGCATCCCAATATTCAAGCGCAAATTAGCAAGGGTGTGGCGATACATTGTAAAAACTGTGAGCACAAGCTTGCCAGACAATATACGGGTGTTACTATGCCTGTTGATGCAGTTGGCCTGAAACAAGATGGCATGTATCATAGTTTAGGTAATGTACAAGAATGGCTAGATAGCTGTTGGCAGGAAAAAAGCGCAGATGGCGTACTTATACAGCGCTGTGACCAGGCGATTGTTGCTGGAGGTTCATGGTTAAGTCAGCAGAGTGAAATTTCCCAACAGCCCCTGAAAAGGTTATTAAAAAACGCAAAAACGCCGACCACAGGATTCCGCTTGCTCGAGATAATTAATGATTAGGCATGACATTAAGCTTCCAATACCCCAAAGAACATTTATTGGGCTTTTTAAACTTATAATAGTAATTGGATTTAGCTTGTTAATAAACACCAAGGTCTTCGCGCGTAATTGGCAAATCATGCTGGTACCTGAGTCGATAGAAGATGCAGTGACGCAAAGTGAGCAGGCTGACCTGCTACCTAAATCAACACTAGATTCGCCACCCATTATTTTCACACAAAAGCTATCAAGCGCTTTACAAAGACTAAATGCAGATTACGCTCACATTGAAAATGGCCTAGCAATGAGCCTTGCGCGTAGCGCAGAAACAGTAATTGAGCCTGAAAAAGTATTGGGCTCGTGTGAGCGGTATTTATGCGGCCAAAGTGATATTACACAATTAATGAACACTACAAGTAATACTGCGCCAAATGTTCATTTGGTCGCCTTGTATGCATTTGGTGGAGATAAGGATAATTTAACGCTATATCTACGTTTGCTTGACCCCTTATCATTGCAAGTATTGTTGTCTGATAGTTTACGTATGCTTGAACAACCCAGTCAAAGCAGTCTTTTTGCATTAGGGCAAGATATGGGGATGGTTGTTGCACGCAAGCTAAGTGCCATTGTGCCTCAGCAACAGTTTACACTGCACTTTGAAGACTTTTTGTTTGATGAATTAAATGGATTAACAACACTGGTTTTAGCGAATAATCAAAACACACAACTGGTGTTAAATGAATCCTCGACATCTTACCTATTTATAAATCGTTATTTTCCACTAACATCTAGTGAGTATACGCTACGAAGTTCTATGAGCGCCAGCCAAGTAAAGCAAATGCTAGCGACCTTTTTTAACAAGCAGCAGGTGCCTAGCGCAATACATTATAGGCAAACAACTCAAGCTAAGCATGCTAATGATAAACGCGCCAATATGCATTTTTCAATCAAACGTGAGGGCCAGCCTTATGTTCCTTCGATAATTACAAGAACCTTTATTATATTATGTTTTCTTGTCTTTATTGCTTTGTTTATTCGTAGGCAATATCTGCAGCGCTATTTACTTGCTTGCGCTAAAAAGCGAGACGCAGATAGATGGCTGAGAACCTATGAAAGAGCGTCTTTTACTCCCTATGGTTTGCGTACGAAGTGGGCGTCTCAATATTCATATTGGCGAAGTTTACAAAAAGAGTCAGAGCAATTAGCCACCAAAGCTAAACTTTATTTTGACGCAGGTGACATTAATACCAGTAAATTGTTTGTTAGTAAGGCGCTGCATGCAAACACGGCGAATAAAAAAGCCAATAAACTAGTCAAGGCAATCGAAGCACTTGAAAGCGCGTCTAAGTCCTTATCTGATAATGAGCAAAAAGTACGTAGCCAGTTGGCGCATGCCATGAGTCATTATCGCCAGCAGCAACCTATTGATGCCTTACGCCTGTTGTATCACGCACATGAGCTTATCCGCAGTGAGACATCATTAAAAAAACAGAGTAAAGCAATTGGCAAACTGATTAAGCAGGTCAAGAAGGAGGCCGCACAAACTTGTTATGCGGTGGTAATTACAAGTGACAAAGACCCCACTAGCCTGATGATTTGCGCTAACAAAACGGTACATATCGGGCGACGACCTGCTAATGACAGTGATACCTGGATAAGTAACGAGGATGGCGTTTTTTACCTCAATCATAAAGCGATATCTAGAATAGGACGCCACGGTTATTTACAAAAACAAGCTTCAGGTTTTGTTTGGGTCGATAGTAGTAAGAATGGTAGCTATATCAACAAAACCTTGATTAAGGCTCATCAACCCTACAAGTTGCACAATGAGGATACTTTGCAACTAGGCGGAAGTGATGATTTATTGTCAACACGTTTAGATTTGTCATTAAATGAACAAGAAACAATTTTACAATTAGCGGTCAATATTAAGCCAATGACCTTACTAGATAAACAAACATTAAATGAGCTTTGGCCCGACAATTCTCTCGCTACGCGGACTAATTTAGTCTGTACGCAACTTAAGTGCTGTCTTGTTTTTGATAGTGTTTTGGAAAAAATGCATATTTGTGAAATCGGAAAACTTCCTGGTGACAACGCTATAAAATCATCAAAAAGCAGTGAAAAGTCGCGATATGTTGCAGTTTGTAATTTGCTGTTAGGTGAGTATTCGAGCGTATCACCAATTGATTCAAAAGATAAACGCGCTGAACTCGTACTTGATTCACAAGCACTGCTAGGAGAGGTCCCGCTATTTTTACCTTGTGAGATTCGCTACGCTCAATACACCTTCCAATTAAGTGACTACGACACCCAAAATATACGATATGCCGCCCAAGCAACCGCAATCAACGATGCTATTAGTATTGTTGATAAAGACGCCAGCAAAGAGAATGGCAGTTGAATATGCATGCACTAGGTCAATACGCTGAATCGTCAATCGTTAATTACGGTCTAAGTGAGCAATTAAAAAGTGATTTTGACTTACTGCGAGAAGTAAGCGATAAAAATGGGAGTCCTAAGTTTACGAGCAAAAGCGTAGATAGCTTGGCCCAGCACTTAGTCTGTCGACACTACAGTAAGCTTTGTTATGAACTTAGTCATCTGCTGTGGTCAATCATATTTTTACAATCCAAAGGCCACAGTAGTGCTTCTATTCAGCAAGCGCTTTTGAATTACTTTTGGATAAGGCAGTGTCACTCATCATCTACATTTAGGGCTTATTTTGAAGACGCGCTTAGTGCGACGGTAGACCAGAATTTAGCCGCAATATCACTAACTCTCTGTGGTTCAAGCAACGCAGCGAATGACATCGATAGTAGCGGTGATTCAGCGCAGTCTTCAAGTCCCGGAATATCACTCAATATTTATGATCATAGTTTTAAAATACATGCATCAAGAGCAAATATTCTGGCTTGTTTTATGGAGTGGTTGGTGTGCGTGATCCCAGATCTACTACTTGGTGCAGAGCAAACCTTGCTGGGAAAAGGGCACAACGCCATAAGCGAATTTTCGAGTCACTTACAAAAACAAATCTATGCCTATCTAGGAGACAACTTACCTCCCGCTAAATTGCAACTAAGATATCGTATGATGCAGACCTTTTTTCAGGGCCAATATAGCGATGGCAATAGCATAGTGAACGACGGTAGTATTCTTCAGTTTTGGCTTTCGCACAATGAGCAAGAGGGATATGCCAAATTTTCTAGTGTGTTAAAGGACTGTTTGTCCTATCAGCAGGCCCTTGCGATTACCGATACAAGTTTGCATCACCGATACGCGCAATCTGATACAGACTTAGGTAGTGATAACGATATCGCCTTTGCGCAAAATCTGTTTGAAGTGAGTTCGGCTTATGCAAATGAGCATAGTATTGATATCAAATCCTTAAGCCAAGCTCCCAAAGCATTAAATAAACAGGCCTCAGAATTAATTGAGTTGGCAGCGACCTATCCTAAGTTCATGGTGCCACTTTCTTTAACTTGGTTGCGTTTTCAATCCTTTGCTAGTGTTCAACATAAACTAATTCAACGCACCCGCACACAGCAATATACGAATATTGCCACAGATAAATTTAACGCTTTATTCGAACAAGATTACTTGCAGATCTATAAGGCAAGTATTGGACTAATGGCGGGTAATCAGCAGACTTTGTTAGCAATAGTGCATATATTGTTGCCTAGGGCACCGGCTCAGGCTTGTTTAATCTTACTAAAACTCATGCCTTCGTTGCCTAAATACAAAATGTATTTTGAAGATTTTAGTGCCTTGTTGGATGGAAATGACTGCTTATCGCTGGAATTCGGTCAAGCTAGGCTTGCTCAGTGGCAACTTAGCTATCCTTGGTTTAAAGAGCTCATCAATCAATCTCAGCTAGCCTATAAAAAGATTAATCGTGATGGTTTTACTTCGAAAAGCATGCTTGACGAGCATGAATATACGCGCTGTGCTGAACATTTATTTGATCTGAATAAATTGATTAAACAATTGCTTAGCGCAATTAAAAAAAATACTCAGCAGTCAGATGCGAATTATAGGGCTGACCGTTTCATATTTAGCAGTGAGTTTACCCGTCTTTATTTACAGGATGCCAATTAATATGAATTTTACGCAGCGTGCTTTTATCGTGAACAAGCAACTTCAAGGCTTACTTTTAGTGCATGATATTGATGCGCCAAACGCAAACTCTGATAAAAGCGACCGTCAGCGAGTTAGTATGCAAAGCATTGTAGATGCCATATTGACGCCTAATTGCCAAACAAGCAAAGCGCTTATGCTCAAGATAAACGGCTCTTTAAGTGATTTTCGCCGGTACAAACAAGTCTTAGCAACACTAAGCCCCATGCAGAGTCAAAGCCAAATTGCGGCAAGTAGTTCACCAGATCGCGCAGCCAGCAACATTTTTAATTATACTCGTAAGGGTAATGGTTTTGAGATTAAGTTGATTCAAGAAAGTGAAGCGATAACAACCGACGTATATATTGTACTAACATTAGAAAATGCCTTTGAAGGTCAGGATCAATCATTGATGTATTTACATTGTGAATTAGCACAACAGATACAGGTGATAAGCCTTTCAAAAATAAACCCCACTAAGTATCAAGGCATTGTAAAAGCCAATGATGTCATTGTTAGCACTATCGTGAACGATGAAAGTCATTTATATTTAACCTCGGCTTAACGATTGACAATTGACAACATACATAAGGTATTAGTGTTGCTAAATAACCACTACATTCGGATTTGCGGTGTTAGAAGAAGGTAAGTCATCGAATAGACAGGCGTTTAATCGACGACGTGCTCAAGTATACATAGCAACTACCAAAGGCTTGGTAGAGGTGCAGTCTATTACTGCGCTTAAAAGTGATGAGCTTAGTTCTGTTGCCACTATTTGTAGTACCTCACAAGTTGCGGGTATTAATAGCGAGTATCAGGCCTTTGTTGAAAAACCCCAAGGCATAATAACGCGCTTATTTGGTGGCAAGGCCTACCGAGTGAATTTGTCAGGTGATATAGATAAAGGAATAAGTTGGCAATTAGCTGTCTTTTTAGCGCATTATTTATTCGAAAATGATTGCTTGGCAATGCACCGACAAGATGATTCCCAGCAAGATGAGCAAAAAAACGACCTAATATTTATTGCGACAGGGTGTATCGACACACTTTCTTTTGCTATTTTACCCATCGATTCGCTCGCTAAAAAATGTTTGCTTGCAACTAGTCAGATTGCACAGTGGCGGTCAGAAGGTAAACAGCTGTGTTTTCTTGCGCCACAACAAAATTTACGCGAGCCTTTGCCTGATGCAGCTATAAAGCTAACCCCAATAAAAAGTGTGAGCGACATTTCGCATATATGTTCTGTGTTTAATCTGCCGGTTTCCCCCTTGATTTAAATAGTGAAGGCGAAAACCAAGTTGCAACTGAAGTAAATATAAAACAGTCGGACTTTGACAATGAGCCTGTGTTGATTGAAGCCGATAGTATTGCGCCGTCATTAACAGAACCAACAAACAAAGCTCAAAAAGCTAACAAGCCTTACTTGATCATTGCTTCTGCCTTACTAGTGGTAGTGTTTGCTATCAGTGTTATAGTTACGCTAATTACAACTGAAAGCGAGGTAGAAGGCAGTCGTATAGTTAGTTCACAACCGGTCGTATTTGCACTCATTGCGTTATTGTCAGAGAACAAAAGCAGTTGTGCAAATGCAGTCCCAAGCTTAATAGACGAAACTCGAGTAACTAAAATAGGGCAGGTCAATGCCGTAAACTTAACGCACCTTTGTCAGCTTTTTCTCTTAAGTGATAAACAAATCGCTAGTTTATGGTTACTCAGTGACACAAAAGCGATTATTGAACTAAGCTTCGATGTTCTGGGTGATTTTGCCGAAAAACAACTTAAGCAGGACAGCGAACTTTTTTCCCCGAAGGCATCATCGCAGCTGTGGGAAATTCCCCTACCCACAAATCAAAGCCAAACCCGTCGCTATACATTACTTGCTTTTGCAAACCCGAGTGATGCGGCAGATTTAAGTTCATTAAACAGCTATATGCAGCGCTTACACGAGCAAGGCAAGGCACATACTATTGCCGATATACAAACCTGGATAGGCCAAACACAAAAACAAAACAAGGTGATACTTTTAAGCCATGAATTGACCCTGTCCAAATAAGCGTATTTCGTTCTTACAATATTTAATTTCATTAAAAAGCGGAATGCGTAATAACGATTAATTTGTAGAAATGTTTTACTTAATTGAACTGCATTTCTAACAAGAAAATCGGCAAAAATAATAAAATACCTAAATAAACACAATATGCTACATTTCAGTTCATAATTAAGACTTAGACAAACTAAATTCTTTTTTAAGTTGTAAGCCAATTATGCGATGAATAGATCAGTTGGCGCCTAATCAGCAGTTTTTCTATTTCTACCGCAAAAAATACCATCGAAGCAATTGCTACGCACAGAAACAAATGAGAGAGCGGCAAAGCTTGAGTACTGAATAGATCGTTAAAAATAGGAGTGTAAACTAGGGCTAGCTGTAAAGCAGCACTAAGAAGTACAGCGGCCAAAAGGTACACATTAGAAAACAAACCCTGGGTAAAAAATGATTCGGTATCGGAGCGTACGGCTAAGCTATGAAACAACTGTGCAAACACCAACACACAAAATACCATTGTTTGCCAATACGCGAGCTCATGGCTAAGCGCCCATTGCAAGGTGCCTAAACACAAAGCCCCAACCAGTAATCCCACCCAAAGAATATGCTGCCACATACCATGTGCAAATATGCTTTCGTTTTGTTTTCGAGGGGCTTTTTGCATGATGTTTTTTTCAGCCGGTTCGGCGCTAAACGCTAAACCAGGAAGGCCGTCTGTAACCAAATTTATCCATAAAATATGGATTGGTAGTAAAGGGATTGGCATGCCTAGTATTGGTGCCATTAGCAGTGTCCAAATTTCGCCTGAATTCGAACTCATTGTATATTTTATAAATTTACGAATGTTGTCGTAAATTCTACGACCAGCCGCAACTGCTTTGACGATGGTTGAAAAGTCGTCATTGAGTAAAATCATATCTGCTGCGCCTCTAGCAACATCAGTTCCCTTTTTACCCATCGCCACGCCGATATTTGCATGTTGTAAAGCGGGTGCGTCGTTAACTCCATCACCCGTCATCGCCACGAAATGTGATTGCTCTTGCAAAGCTCTTACAATTCTCAATTTTTGTTCAGGAGACACACGCGTATATACATTTGTTTTAATAACTTTTGCAGCAAAGTCAGCATCTGATAAACTTTGTAATTCATCACCATTGATAGAAACGATATCGCCGTTTCCTAGCCCTAGCTGTTTGGCAATCGCAATAGCGGTTCCTTTGTGGTCACCAGTAATCATAACCGGCCTTATACCGGCACTAATACATTGATTAACTGCATCTGGGACCTCACTTCGTAGCGGGTCAGAAATAGCAACAAGTCCTAAAAAGGTCAGGTCTTCCTCAATACTCTCAATGTCATTACTTTTAGGTCTCATGTCAAACCGTCGCATCGCTAGCGCTAAAACTCGGTTCCCTTGCGAAGATAACTCATCGACTTTGTGGAGCAAACGAGGTTGGTTAAAATCACTCTTATTGGCACCATACTCTGCACCCTTGCAACTAGCTATAATGCGTTCAGGTGCGCCTTTAGTAAACGAAACAAACCCTTGTTGATGAGCATGGATTGTCGTCATTTTTTTACGATCACTATCAAAAGGTAGTACATCTACTAATGCAAAATCAGCTAATAATGTTGATTTTTCAAAATGATTAATATGAGCAATATTAAAAAGTGCAATTTCCGTCGCTTCGCCTACAGTTTGTTCTTTGTTAATTTCAACATCATTGCTAATTGCCAAACCTACACCGAGCAAATAATGGTCCTCAGATAACTTGTCAAAGCATTCTGTTCCATCAAATATTTGGTTAGCGACCATTTTATTTTCAGTCAAAGTACCCGTTTTATCAGTACAAATAAAGGTAACTGCACCAAGAGTTTCAACTGCCGGCAAGTTTCTGATCAATGCTTGCTGCTTAAGAAGCTTGCTTGCGCCAATAGCCAAGGAAATGGTAATAACAGCAGGTAGCGCTTCAGGCACCGCGGCTACAGCTAAGCTTAATGATGTTAACACCATCAAGAAAAAGGCTTGCCCTTGGGCAATGCCTGCAAAAAATACCACGGTACAAACACATAAAATAGCAATGACGAGGTATTTACTAAATACACTCAACCGGATTTGCAATGGGGTTTTGGCTTGTTTTTCTTCGGTAAGTAAATTAGCAATGTGGCCTATTTCTGTTTGTATGCCTGTAGCAGTTACAACACCGATTGCTTTCCCCAATACCACTATACTGCTTTTAAAAACAAGATTTGTTTTGTCACCCAAAGGTAGCTTTGCTGTTTTTATTGACTCAACTTGTTTAGTGACAGCCACCGACTCACCCGTTAGGGCAGACTCATCTATCTGCAATCCTTGTACATTAATAAGACGCATATCAGCAGGTACAATGTCACCTTGTTCCAATAAAACAATATCTCCCGGAACTAAGCATTCGGTAGGTAATTGATAAATAGAATTGTCACGTTTTACTTTTACTTGAGGGCTTGCCAATTTTTTTAAGGCTAACAATGCTTGTTGTGCCCTAAATTCTTGAAAAGTACTTAACGCCGCGTTTAAAAAAAGAATAACTAAGATAATTATAGCGTCGGTAAACTCACCTAAAGCAGCTGAAATAACTACAGCAATCATAAGGATGATGGTCATAATTTCTTTAAACTGTCTGAAAAAAGCATCACTATGCTTCTTGGTTTAGCTTCTGGAAGTAGGTTTGGTCCATATTTAGCAGCAGCTTGAGAAGCCGAAGATGTAGACAATCCCTTGGCATTTGAACTCAATGCGTTTAGACATTCTTCTACACCTATGCAGTGCCAATCCTTTTTTCGATCATTATCTTGCATTACTGGCCACCGACAAAAAGATAAATTAGAAATGCTGTTGAAAATCCAATCACTAAGGTTTTTAGTCCACTAAGGTACCAAGGAATACCTGCAATACTGCTAAGAACAGCACCTAAAGCAAATAATAATAGTCCTGCAATCCCAAGACTTGCGTGCAAAGGAGCGCTTATCCACACAAAGCCTGCGTTATTTAACCAAAGAGGCAGCATAATCAAAAAAGAAATAAACAAAGGAGCTAAACCGTTTACCAATGCCACAACAATGGGCACAAAGCTTGCCGCGTGAGCGTGAGAAGAGTTACTTAAATCAGTTAGCATGGCGTCTTCGAGCTTTCGTAACAAAAATTTACGTTCAGCTCGCTCACTCACATAAGCGCTACTTACTCCTGACACACTAAGAGCGATTGCCGCTCCTAAACAAACGTTAATAACACTTGGCACTTGAATATTTGAACTCAATAAAAAGCCAAGAATTAAACCGAACATGGTAAGTGCCCCATCAAATCCATTGACAATAAAATATCGACGAATAATTGACTGAGACTGGCTCAAACGGATGAGTTCAAGCCATTTAGTTAACATTTGGTAAGCCTCCCATTATACTTAGCTCTTGCCATAGACTTCTACTACGTCAATGCTATGTATGGTTGCTCCCAGCTCGTTCAATTTGGATTGTATTTGGTCAAAATTCACATGCTCGCCGGTAATGTCTAAGTAGATAGACTCTGTGCTTTCATCTATTTCAACAAGTTCAAGTTTGATATTCCAAGCTGGGTTTAGTGCAGACAAAGCTATAGAAAATTCATAAGCGTTCGGTTTATGAGCTTTTAAAACGTCTAACTTTAAGCGGCTAACATTATTCATTCATTTTCTTCTTATCAAATCAAGTTAAACAAAAGTTATAATAAGCCAACAGGACACTTAATCAAAAAACCATAGTGTCGCCAAGTTGGGGGGGGTTACTTTAATATGCAACAATTCCCATATACGGTTAGCCAAAGCATCTATTGCTTTGGGCTCGCCGTGCACCAGTGCAACACTTGGCTTATTTTTAAAACCTTGCAACCATTCAATTAATTCTGCTTGCCCAGCATGAGCCGAAAAGCCGCCCAATGTCTCTATTTGGGCGCGTACAACAAATTCATCACTAAACATTTTTATATGCTTTTTACCGTCAACTAATAAACGCCCTAAGGTACCGTTTGCCTGATATCCACAAAAGATAATTGTATTTCGGTCATCCCAAATACGTTGTTTAAAATGATGACGAATTCTTCCCCCTGTGCACATTCCGCTTCCTGCAATGATAATTGCGCCTTTTTTAATACGGTTAATAGCAATTGATTCATCGGTTGAGACCGACAAATATAGATTAGGAATAAAATCTTTTAATATAGATTTAGACGAGGGGCTAGCCCCTTGTATTTCTATTTGGTCTAATGAACAAAACCATTGGTCGTATACCCGCGTCACTTCAATTGCCATTGGGCTATCAAGTGCGACTTGCCAATTTTGCAATAAACCTTCTTTATGCAAAATACCTAAATAGAACAAAATTTCTTGTGTACGCCCAACCGCAAACGCGGGGATCATAATATTGCCCCCTCGCGCTTGTGTGTCTCTTATAATTTCACGCAATTGCTCTAAGGTATCTTCAATTTTCTTATGGTTTCGATCGCCATATGTGCTTTCCATGAGCACCACGTCAGCTTCTTTGATAACAGTAGGGTCTTTCATCAACACAGCATTTTTATTCCCTAAATCACCTGAAAATACAAGTTTCTTTTGGCTGTGATGTTCATCGATAAAAAGCTCTACAATTGCACTACCTAATATATGCCCAGCATCTTGAAATTGCACGTGCAAGCCCCTCAACACCTCTTGCTTCTTTTTATAGTCAATTCCACGACACAAATTTAGCGCTTCTTCAACATCTTCTTCTGTGTATTCACGGGGAAGAGGTGCTTTGCCTCTTCTTGCTCTTCGCAGGTTTTCTTTTTCTAAGTCACCTAAATAAATATTTGCTGAGTCTTTTAGCATGACGTCAAGCAAACCAGCCGTTGCCTTAGTACAATAAATTTTTCCAGTAAAACCTTGGTTGACGAGTTTTGGAAGCAAACCACTATGATCAAGATGAGCATGTGACAAAACAACAGCATCCACCGTAGAAGGGGAAAAATCAAAAGATTCTTTTTGAATACGGTCGACTCCATGTCCGCCTTGATGCATTCCACAATCCAGTAAAATACGCCCAAAACTTGATGATTCAAGCATATGGCATGAGCCTGTGACTTCCTGCGCGCCGCCATGAAAGGTGATAGTCGCCATTATTTAATCCTCAATTTATGGAATTTTGAACTATGACAAGCTTGTTTAGATAAATTAGTTATCTTACATTTAGTAGTGTAAATCCTAATATTATATCTACGCTTTTTAATAGCCTTTAAAAGCTTAGCCTACTTTAATCGCGGAAGTTAATATTGATCGTAGTCAAAGTCTTTATCACTAGTTGGTTATAATTTATGCAGTATAGTAGCTGATAAGACATTTGGCATGATGCTGTTAAGGCAATTGAAAATAGTCACCGATACTTATTGGTGCTTGCTAGATCCATTAATTGCAAAAGATCTTTGCAAAAATTGTTACTACTAGATAAAAAAGAAGCCAAATCGTTTTATACCTAAGTGTAAGCACATTTAGGAGATGGCGATGAATTTTATTTTTTCACAAACCCCGATTAGCTTAATGACGACTTTATTGGCTAACCTTAAGCGCTATACGCTAAAAACATTAATCCTCAGCGCTTTTGTTTTAGTCAGTGGTTGCAGCAC
Organism: Glaciecola sp. G7-5; assembly: GCF_055808975.1. Lineage (NCBI taxonomy): Bacteria > Pseudomonadati > Pseudomonadota > Gammaproteobacteria > Alteromonadales > Alteromonadaceae > Glaciecola > Glaciecola sp. G7-5. Next base: position 3,923,016 of record NZ_CM147892.1, on the reverse strand, counting down.
AACGGTTACGCCTGCGAGTGTTAGCGAATTAAACACGCAAATAAGTGTACTTGAACGCATTGATACAAAATGTACAGAACAAGTGCAGTCGCAGCAAAGGGCGAATACGAATCCTACACTCAGCCAATATCTCTCGCTTGCACATTCGGCGCAGCACTGTGTCTCTGATATTCAGTATTCTCCCCAACATCCTGATGTTGAAACGGCAATGCAGTTTACGGCTTTAGCTTTTGTTAGTTATGTTAAAGCAGGCGATATGGACTCTGCACGCAACACGCTAGAGACGTTTAGATCTTCTTTTCCTCAGCAAGACTTACTCTTTGCAGACTACAGTTCTTTTGTGGATACAGCCTATGTTTTAGTGAACACGCATTCGCTATCACATCACCAACTGCTCTCCTTAAATATCAACCCTACCTTGCGCGCTGAAATTACTCGCCAGCGCAAATGGTCAATTGATTAGGATTAATTATGAATAAACAAAATAACAATTCGCTGCTTTTCGCAAATAAATGTCGTCTATTCGTAGCTAGTATCAGTGTATGTGTTTTGCTCAGTGCAAATGCCTATGCCAGCGAAACGACTAAGGGAAATTGGCAACCGGTGTCAGCCGATGCTTTAGTTGAGCTCCCAGCGAATCTAATAGAAAAAAGAATACAACAAGATTTTAGAATGTCTCCGATGGCCCTTGAGTTATTTAACATAGAAAAGCAGATAAGCGCAAAGAGTGAGCAAATTAAAGCGTTAAAAGCCTTAATTGCAGACGCTAGCGATGACACTATGGTTGATGAAAAAGTAGACCTTATTCAACTTAAATCAGCCTTTCTTGATTTGATGCATGCAGGGCAACAATTACGTCAATCTCAGCTTGAAGACAAAATGGATGTGTACCAGGCAGTCTTAGCTAAGTTATATAAGCAATCAAGTCAGCAAGCAAATAGTGCTGCTTTTCAGCTTAAATTAAGCCAAGAAGCCGCGCGAGCCCGCATGGAAAAGGTGATGCAGCAGGTTGATGAAACTTTATTGCAGGATGGCTACAACGAACAAAGTCCATACGCACAAGAGTTTGCCAGTAACTTACAAAAAATAGAGCAATTAAAAGCGGCGATTAATGCCCATAAAGCAAACTTAGCGGCTACCGTTGATGGAGTTGAAGTGAGCACGCAAGAGTATATGCGCCAATTGCTTATGCAAGCGTCGTCAGAGCAGTCACTTCTAGACCAAGAAGCCTTAATGCTAAGTTATATGGCCAAGATTGTTGCTCTTGATGCCCAGTCACTCGAGTTTGCGATTAGCGTCGCGCAAGAAGCAGATGCGGCCAGTGCAGAGCAATTCACCACGCCAGCAAATTCAGTTTCACTTTTTCTATAAGGAATACGCATGTTAACTTTAAAAAATATGACATCTACTCGCGCATTCACTAAAAGCGTATGTGTCTTTAGCGCTGCGCTTATTACTTTGACGGTGCTTAGTAGCGGTTTGGCAAGTGCAGCATCAAAAACGAGTACAAACACCTTGAGCCTGCAAAACCTCGAAAGAGAGCGTGCAGCACTTATAGAAGATATACTTTCACCCACTTTAGATCTTCAGCAACGTCAAGCGCAGCTAAAAAAACGCCAGCGTCAGTTGACTGACATGGAACGTATGGTCATGCGCGATGAACGTTTAATGTCTTCATCGTCTATGTTTGTGCAAAAAGCCTTTAACGAATATGAACTCACGTTTTTAGTACATGCCGGTGCAGAGAACAAACAAAGCGCCAGTGAGCATTGGTTAAATGAAGTCAATATCACTACTGATGCGGTGCTAAATACAAGCATGAGTTTTCGAAAATGAGCGCACAAAAAGACTTATCTTTAGGCGAGCAACAAGCATCTAGTCCTGTGAACCAAGCGAAATTAGTCAGCAATACTATTGGCACGATTATAGGTAGTTTGGCGATTATATTCGCCCTTATTAGCTTTATCACAAAAATGGAAATCAGCGATATTATTGCATGGATGGAACGCTACTTTGGGGTCACGTTTAGTGTTTTGTTTGCGAGCTTAGTTATCGTTTCAGTATACGCCATCATGAAAGTGAGTAAAAAACAAAAGACTGTTTTTTGGGCACAGGTGGGCTCACAAGCTGCCAACGGTATTTCTACTTTGGCTTTAACATTTACCTTATTGGGGATCAGTTTGGGGATAGGTGCATTGGCAGAACAAAGCTTAACCCCACAAAATGTAAACAAAATAATTACGATATTAACCACACAATTTTCAATGGCATTTATGACCACGGTAGTAGGTTTGCCAAGCTCGACTGCACTTCGAGCATGGCTGGCAATATTACTCGCCAAACAAGGCGTGACTTCGCACTCAAGTATTACGCCTAACCATGCAAAGCCACGTCAAATATATAGGGCTAAAATATGAAGACACTTTTTATTATTGTCAGTATTGTTGCAATTGCCTACTTAGCATTGCAAACAAAGACCGTCAAAACCATGCTACACAAAGCGGCTAGCTATACTGCCGAAGAGCTAAGTCAATTGAAAAATAATGACGCAGTAGCTAGCGAAGCTAGTATCAACACTAAGCTAAATGAAGAATGGGCGACGGTATCTAAACTCGCGAAACTAACCTCTGATGAAAATAAAATATTAGTAGACAGAGTGAATAACTTAGAAAGTGATGTGGCTACTTTAGAAACGGTTGTCACCGGTTTATCACCTTTATTGATAAATAATAAGGCTATTGATGAGCCCGTGAAATCTGCTAAAAAAATCGCAAAAGAAACGCAAGTAAAATCCATTCAGGCTGAGATCAGTTCAACCATTACAGATAGCAGTGAGCAAAGTGCACAAAGTGTGCAAAGTGAGCAAAGTGTGCAAAATGTGCAAATAAATACTCAGCAACAAAAGCGAATGCAGCAACAAGCGATATTGCGCGATCTTGCCCAAAAAATGGAATTGGCAGCGTTAAGCAGCTTGTCTAACTAATCGTTATGACTATGACGCGTCAATCTTTAATGTATGGTGCAGCGACGCTTTTAGTGTTGCTGCTCACTATAATGTTAGATGTGTTTTACTTTGTTGAAGTGAAACAAGATGCAGAACTTAAAGAAGTGCAGGCAAAACAACAAGCCTACGTAGCTATTAATGAGCCACAAGTTTATCAAATGGCATTTGTAGATATCGAATTGCCGCCTCCACCTTCAAGCAAAGTTGAGCAAGATCGACGATCTTCACCTTTGGCACTAAATGCGCCTAAAATACATGAAAATACTGATGATATAGCTGAAATAGAGCAAGTAGCACCAATTGAGATTGATGCTAATGCTATTTTTCAAGCAACGAAAAGAGGCGAAGTTAAGGTAAATTCAGCACAAATCTCAGAGCGCTTGCGTCAACTGTCTTCTTTGAAGGGGGTTGACCGGTCTTTACAATTTCCAAGCTCAAGCACCAAACAAATTTTGGAATATATGCATTCTTGCATCGGCATTGATGTAGGGGCGGTGAAGCAAAATCATTTAACGGTTATTTCTCATAAAAACAGACAGCATAGCCAGATAGTAAGACTTGCCAGTGGCTATAAGACGCCCCAAGAACAAGCTCTTATGGATTTATATGCTCCACAACAAACCTTAGTTCGTTTATACCCACGTTCCTTTGATGAAGTGTTGGGACGGGCTATCGCCAGGCATCTTGGTCAAAAGCCTCTAACGCAGTTAAGCGGCGAATATGTATTAAAAGGCAATGATTTGTGGTTAAGCAAACTTCGTGTAAATGAAATCGCCGTGTTAGATGAATGGCAATTGACCAGTGGATGTTAAACGTCATTTGGTGTTTGGGCAAGCTTCTCTAAATTAAAGTAAATGCAGGTATATAGTATTGACTCATATAGTCGGTTAATATACAAAGATGAGTGCGCTTTTTTAGCTACTTTTTTGCCTACAATTTATCTTTAAGGCTAAGTCCTGAATGAACTATATAAACATTATTGTATGTGTCGCTTCCTTTGTTTGTTGTATTAAAAACGATGCATGTGCTTACAGCTCGTCAAGTAACAATATGTCTGTTTATAAGGCAGCATTAACAAGTCAACGCGATACAAACTCACACACTGAATATGTGCTTAGCTTCTCTCAATTCACACCAGCGCAAGTCGCCCAAATGCAATCTTTCATGCGCGTATATAGTCAATATGTGTCGATGCAAGTGATAAAACAAAATTCGGTTGATACACAGATGCTTTATGTTTACGGAGCAAGTAAAGCCTTATTAATTAACAACCTACAGAAAACAAGTGACCATCTAGGCTTTGAGGTGTTGCTGCGAAATGCAGACAATAAAATTGATATTAAGTTTATTCAATTGCAAGCTAAAAGCCTTCCATATAAAGAATGGTAGATAAGATGCACAAAGTAAGTTGTTTAGATTTTTGTGCTCAAATAAACCAAGCCCATCAAAATGGGTTGATGCAACAAATAAATACTCAAGCTATGCTGTCCGGGCCAAACTAAATATCTTGTCGATACTTTGTTTTGATCGATGTGTTTTAAACAAGGATCAGCTAAGAACCAAGTTGAATGGGCAATAACTACACCTAGAAATACCATACCTAACCATGGGAATAAGGCGACGTAATCGTTTGTGTATCGTGGCAAGTTATCGAAAAACAAATCAAAGGGCCAGCGACTTGGCAATATCTGCATCGCACCAACACTTAAAAAACAAATCGATATTAACAAGCAAACTTTTGGCAACCTAACAAAAAACACGACGATGCAACTAGCAAGAGCTAAAAAGTGTAATACGCCAAAGAAAATCCAATTTTTGGGGATAGCAATATAGGTAACCACTGAAATTGACAAAGCAGCAAGACTAATTTGTCCAAGTCGTTTTAAAAACTTTCTAGCTTTAAAGGATGACTTGTGCACAAAGCTTAGCGATATGCCTAAGCAAATAAAAAACAAACTAATGATGATCCAGCGAAACTCTCGCCAGCCGCTTCCATCTGGAATATCCCAGCTCGCATAGCCAAAAAAAGTTAGGTCGTAAATGAAATGGAAGATTACCATCAATACGATGGCTAAAGTGCGAATGATGTCGAGTGTGAGATTTCGTTGCATGACAATACAGTATCATCTTAAGTGATAAAAAACGCCTCAGTTTGCAATAAATTGAGGCGTTTTTGAAGTATAACAACAGATGTGTCAGTTGTTTAATCTTGATTTGTTTTTACTGAGCTCTACGTGGCACCACAAAGTCATCAGCAAGGATAAGCTGTGGACCCATGTCGGTTGTATCGCCGTCAACCGCTAGGGCAGTATATATACCACCTGCCATCAGGTTTAATTCACCGGTTGCAATAGCTGCCTCTTTTGAGCCATTAGCGGTTACCGTTACGTGATAGCTGCCTGGCGCTAATTGCACGTAGCCTGTTTCTGCCAAGGCAGCGGTCATATATTCAACTCCCGCAAAAGCAGGTTCTACGTTGTCAATCATTCCATCAGCAGTTACGTAAATGTCGACTGGCCCAGTAGCTTGCGAAGCATGAAATATTCTCACTTGTGCGGCTGTCGCTAAGGCACGTCGGTCATCTACAATCAGGTCTAGATCTGCTGATGCTAAGGTGTTGTTAGCCAAGGCCGTGTAACGCATTGCGTTCATTATGCTAATCGCTGCGTCATCTATTGCCACGATGCTATTATCTGCGTCAGCAACGACATCCAGGATATAGTCTCCGCCAGCGACCTCGATGTAAGGTGTTACTCCTTTGAAGGGAGCGCCGTCAAACAATAATATATCGTCTGCGTCGGGTACAACTGCGAAAACATCAACCGCGGGAGCATCGGCAATGCCGTGGATAGCGCGAACGTTTGCTTTCGTGTTCACGTCATAAATGACAGCTGAAGCTGTGCCATCAGCCACAAGTAAAGCAACCGGTGAAGGACCGGTTGCAACATTTTCAGTTGCTGTTACCAAAAAGTCTGCGCCTGCTCCTAATGATAGGCTGCCAGAGTCGTACACTACCGTTGTTGTCCCAGCTACAGTGATGCGTACCTGATAGTCGCCAGCGGGCACTTCAACTTGTGGCGTAAACTCTTTGAACGATAAAGTAGCAAGGGCTTGTTCTGCGTCAATTGCTGTATTTGGGGCAGTTACATACACATCAACCATAGGCGCTTCAGGCGCGCCATGTACCACTTGTACTCTAATGTTACCGTCACCAATATCAGCCTTTGGACTTGTTACCAGTAATGCCTCTAAATCAGCAACGTCGCCAACGGCGAGCACATTGTAAACCGTATCATCACTTAGCGTTGCTGGCACGTTTAGTACCTCAACATTACCTGCCGGCGTTTCTGCCTCAACTCTGAACGTATACGTGCCTGCATCTAAATTTAATAAGCCAGACGCCATTTGATAATCAACATCTTGCATTGACGCAACTGCAGTAGTGCCTGAAAATACATCAACTAAAGGCGCGTCAGGTGAGGCGTGTACGACTCTCACATTAGCAAACTCTGCGGGTACAAGTGGTGGAGTATTTACGTTAACAGGTGGATCGTCAAGATCGTTACCACAACCCGCAAGTAACAAGCCGCTTAACATAACAACTGGAACTGCCTTTAATAATTTCATGGTTTTTTCCTTATTATTTAAATGATGAAACTTCCGGATATTTTCTACCTCGTTTTTTTTTGAATGGATTAGCACCAAAGGGCTGATTTAGATTAAATTTTGTTAATGAACTTGGTCTTACTAGTTAATGAACGTAAATTCGCTAGGCCGCGTAGAAGGTTGTATCTGAAGGCTTAATAAGAAAAGTCCTGTGATACAATTTGATTAATATCGGGCTGTGATTGCACAACTCCATGGCAACTTAATGTATTGCTAACTAGTGCGTTTCATCTTTATTTATTGCCATAGGCAAACACTGCAAAAGGTTGTTCCCTTGAAATATTTACCAACTGAACATGATCTGTGGTTTCTACCCTTAGGCGGAACGGGCGAAATAGGCATGAATGTAAACCTATATGGCCACAGTCGACAGTGGCTGATGGTCGATTGCGGCGTTACTTTTGACGTGCCGCTGCTGCGTGAACAAGATGAACATAGCGGCGTAGCTCGCCATAATATGGTGAGTGCCGATATCTCCTTTATTGCCAACCGTCGGGACGCCTTATGTGGCATGATTTTAACGCATGCTCACGAGGATCATCTCGGTGCAGTAGTAAGCCAATGGGAGCAGCTGCAATGTCCAATTTACACCACTGCCTTCACCGCGGAAGTATTAAGGCGTAAAGCCTACAAAGCAGAAGTACCTTACGACCTGCCTATTGTTGTCGTGAGCCCAGGAGATGTACTCGATATTGGCCCATTTACGATAGAATGGATACCCACTACCCATTCTATTCCTGAAGCCAATGCACTTTTAATCACCACGCCCGTTGCGAGAGTATTGCATACTGGAGACTGGAAAATAGATAACAGTCCGGTGGTGGGTAAACGTTTCAATAAACAGTTATATAAAAATTTAGCAAGTAAAAACATAAGTGCAATGGTCTGTGATTCTACTAATGCTAATCGCCCAGGACACTCGGTATCAGAAAAAGACTGCGAATATGGCTTAGGTAGTATTATTAGCCGTGCAAAGGGGCGGGTAGTGGTGACTTGCTTTGCTAGCAATATTGCTAGGCTCATCACACTGGCTAAAATCGCACAGGCAAGCAATAGATATATGTGTTTACTCGGCCCAGCACTTGAGAATATGGTTAGTATTGCTAGGAGCACAGGATTTTGGCCTGAAGAATTTAAAATTACTCCCCGCAGACATATTGGCTACCTTCCAAAACATGAAGTACTGATTGTGGCGACAGGCAGTCAGGGAGAACCAAGAGCAGGTTTATATAAACTTGCAATGAATACTCACCGAGATTGTGATTTAGACAAAGATGACACCGTTATTTTTAGCAGTATTGTTATTCCCGGAAATGAAAATGCCGTCAAACGATTAACAAGCCTTCTAACACAACGAGACATAAATGTTATCGAATCGGCAAATTGTGATTACACAATCCACGCGTCTGGTCACCCGAATGAAGACGATTTAGGGCAATTATTCGACTGGGTACGACCAAAATGTATAGTCCCGGTGCATGGTGAACCAAAGCATTTATTAGCCTGTTCTGAAGTCGCCAAAAAGCATGGGGTAGAGAAATCACTAGTGGGCTTAAATGGCGATTTATATAGCTTGGCGCCACGTATGTCTATTAAAAGAAAAGAAATCAGCGCACCCAGAATTGCACTTTAAATGCTCTTTATCATATCAATTTGAACAAAAAACTCAGTCTTTATGTCGCTATCTTTAATGAAAATATGACTCTTGTTTTACAAATGCCTTACGTAAATGTTCTATGACCAGTTTGATTTTTTTATCAGGTTGACGGCAATTTGGATATACCGCATAAATCCCCAACATTTTACTTGCGTAGCTCTCTAATATTGGTTTTAACCTTCCGTTTTTTATATCTTCAAAGACCAGTGCTTGAGGTAAGAAGGCTATACCTAGATGCGCTGAGGCTGCGGCAGCGATAGCATGTAAACTATTTGTATTAAACCGTCCTTTAACTTGAACCTGTTGCTCTTGCCCCTTGTCTGCAAAAATCCAAGTATCAGTACCTGCGCCATCATATTTATATAATAAGCATTCATGTCCATGCAGTTCACTTGGATGTAGCGGTGTTCCATTGGCTTTTAAATATTCAGGTGAGGCGCACACAACCCACTGCGAATCAACGAGGCGTCGTGCCACTAAACTTGAATCTTCTAAATGAGCTGTACGGATTGCCAAATCGTAGCCTTCTTCAATTAAATCGACAACGCGATTATTTACTTGTAAATTGACATTTACTTTAGGATATATTGTACAAAATTCAGCAAGCGCTTTACTTAATAACAAGTTAGCAGACACGACAGGCATGGTAATTTTTATCGTTCCACGAACTTCGTCACCATATCCATTTACGACATTGGTCGCATCTTGCATAGCAGATTTTGCCAGCTTTCCTTTGCCGTATAGCAAGCGCCCCGCGTCTGTTAGACTTAATTTGCGGGTAGTTCGATACAATAGTTGCACGTTGAGGCTTTCTTCTAACCTAGTAATACGCTTACTGACCACAGAATTGGTCAATGAAAGTAACTCAGCTACTTTAGAAAATGACCCATTTTCAACTACTTGGACGAATAAAAGGACGTCATCTGCTTTAATCATTTGTTTGTCTACCTAGTTGATATTTCCTTTTTAACAACATGATTATGTAATAAAAAGAAAAAATGAAGTTCAATAGTGTATATATATCAATAAATTAAAGCTAGCTACAGTAGACGTCAGTCTAGCATTAACAATTCATTTGCAAGTGTTAGGGCAATTAATCAACAAAATGTGATCGAAAAAGAGGAAAAGATTGTGAATGAACTGAGCTATGGGCTACTTGCCTTATTTCCAATTGTCTTAACTGGCATATTGTTGCTTGGGCTGCAATGGTCTGCCAAACGCGCAATGCCAATAGTGTTAGCGTTGACGGCAGGATTAGGGATATTTGCTTGGGATATGACAGTTAATCGCGTACTTGCATCAGGCTTGCAAGGATTGGTAATTACCGTATCGGTATTGTGGATAGTATTTGGGGCAATATTTTTATTAAATACCTTAAAACATACCGGTGCTATAAAAATTATTCGTGGTGGTTTTACACAAGTGTCGCCAGACCGCCGTGTACAAGCAATCATTATTGCTTGGTGTTTTGGTACTTTCATTGAAGGTGCATCTGGTTTTGGTACACCTGCTGCAATAGCCGCTCCTTTGCTGGTAGCCATCGGTTTTCCAGCGCTAGCAGCGGTGTTAATGGGGATGATGATTCAAAGTACGCCAGTTAGTTTTGGCGCCGTGGGTACGCCAATTGTGATAGGTGTTAACAAAGGGCTTGATGCGCCAGCTATAAGCGAACTATTAATTGCAAACGGCAGCAGCTGGGAAGCGTTTATGCAATTGATTACTTCTCAGGTTGCCTTAATGCATGGTTTGATAGGTACATTTTTACCTTTGTTCATGGTTATTATGTTGACTCGGTTTTTTGGTAGCAATAAAAGCTGGAAAGAAGGCTTTGCTATAGCTCCTTTTGCTTTGTTTGCTGGGCTTTCATTCACGATCCCTTACGCACTTACCGGTATCTTTTTAGGGCCAGAGTTTCCGTCATTAATGGGCGGCTTAGTTAGCATGGCCGTTGTTGTGACCGCCGCAAAACACGGCTTTTTAATTCCTAAAAAAACTTGGGATTTTCCTGCGTCAAGTGAATGGCCTGCCTCTTGGTTAGGCCAGTTATCCCTTAATCAAGAGACCGATGGGGCAGCTTCACTAAGCGCAGAGAAAATGTCACCACTGCTTGCATGGGTACCATATTTACTTGTCGCATTATTGCTCGTTTGTTCGCGAGTTTTTGTTGAGTTTAAAACCCTATTAACGGACTTTACTTTATCTTTCTCGTCAATTTTAGGTGAGGCGGGTATAAGCGCAGGTTTTTCGCCATTGTATCTACCTGGTGGAATATTAATGGTTTGTGCCCTAATTGCAGCGCTGGTGCAGACGAAAAAGTCGACGCTAGCATTAAGTGCTGTTTTTCAGGAGTCAAGTAAGACAATATTAGGAGCTGGCTTTGTATTGATATTTACAATACCTATGGTGCGTATCTTTATTAATTCGGGTGTGAATTTGTCTGATATACCAAGTATGCCAGTCTCGGGTGCAGCATTATTCGCAGGCGTGTTTGGCGCTGGTTTTCCTATGGTCAGTGCAACAATAGGCGCCCTGGGTGCATTTATTGCCGGGTCAAATACGGTATCAAATATGATGTTCAGCCAATTCCAATATGAAGCGGCAATGAGTTTGAACATTGCGCCCTCCATTACCATTGCAGCGCAGGCGGTGGGTGCGGCCGCAGGTAATATGATAGCGATTCATAATGTCGTGGCGGCGTCGGCAACGGTTGGATTGCTTGGTCAAGAAGGAGCAACTCTGCGTAAAACAATATTACCAACTATTTATTATGTGGTTTTTGCAGGTATTATTGCGGTGCTCGCACTCTATGGATTTGGTTTTACCGATATGTTGTCCTAAACATTACTATGCTTCCACATTTTACTTTAGGTAGGAATACAAATGAACGAAATTAAAAGCGATGCGTCCGGTATTGATAGTGAAACAAATGAAGGCTTAATTAATACTCATCATTCACAAAATAGCGATGTAAACATAAAAAATATGTCAAAGAACGCAGATAAGACTGTAGTTCATTGTAGTGAGTTTGATATTGAGTTTGAAACAGGCGTAAGCCAGTCTCAAGCCCCATCATCATTTGATGAAGCGGCCTTATTGAGAAGCTTTGAAACTATACTGGGAAGCGTGAATATAAGTGCTGATCCAAAAAAGAACGCACACTATCGAAAAGGCTGGCGTTCCGGTGGTGGTAGTGCTTTGGCGGTGCTGTTTCCACAATCGCTGATTGATTTATGGGAAGTCATTAAAGTGTCGGTGGAACATAATCTGATCATTGTAATGCAGGCCGCGAATACTGGACTAACCGAAGGGTCAACGCCAAGTGGTAATGATTACGACCGCCCAGTGGTGGTGATCAACACACTCGCTCTGGACGCGCTTTATTTAGTTAATGAAGGTGAACAAGTCATTAGCATGCCAGGCGCTACCTTACATAAATTAGAGCAATCACTTGCTGCAATTAAAAGAGCACCTCACTCTGTGATTGGATCTTCTTGTTTAGGTGCCTCTATTGTAGGTGGAATTGCCAATAATTCAGGGGGAGCTTTAGTAAAACGAGGCCCTGCGTATACTGAGTTATCTGTGTTTGCAAAAGTTGATGAACATGGCCGTTTGTACCTTGTTAATCATCTGGGAATTTATTTAGGGGATACTCCAGATGAAATTGTTAACAACTTAAGCAGCGGAAATTTTAGCAAGGAAAAACTAACACAAGGTTCACGGCAAGCAAGTGATGAATCTTATCAGGCGCGCATCAAAGATGTTGATGCTGATACTCCTAGCCGCTTTAACGCAGATCCGAGGCGTTTATACGAAAGCAGTGGTTGCGCAGGTAAGTTGGCTGTTTTTGCGGTGAGAGTCGATAGTCACCCAGTCGCTCAAACAGAAGCTAGCTTTTACATAGGCACAAACGATACCCGAGAGCTTTATGAAATTCGTCGTAAATTGTTGAGCGAATTAGACGAACTACCTGACGTTGGGGAATACATGCATCGTGATATTTTCGATGTAGCTGAAAAGTACGGTAAAGACACTTTCCTAAGCGTACTGTATTTGGGAACCCAACGACTACCAAAAATGTTTGCGTTAAAGGGCAGGGTAGATAGTATTTTTAATCGTGTTTCTTGGTTGCCAAATTACCTTACCGACAAAATTATGCAGTTTTCAAGTCGTGCTTTTTCGCAGCATTTGCCCGATAGAATGCTAAAATACAGGGCGTTGTACGAACATCACCTAACGCTCAAGCTAAGTGATGCTGCTATTGCTAAGGGACGCCAAATCCTCAGCGACTACTTTAGTAAATCAAATACAGGTAATTTCTTTGAATGTAGTGAAAATGAAGCTAAAAGAGCTTATTTGCATCGATTTGCAGCTGCAGGAGCAGCAGTGCGCTATCAAACTATGCATGCCAACCAACTGGGAGACATTCTTTCTCTTGATATCGCCGTACCTCGCAATGAACAAAACTGGTTTGAACATCTGCCAGCTGAAATTGAACAACAGATCGATAAAAAATTATATTATGGTCACTTTTTCTGTCATGTTTTTCATCAAGATTATGTGCTTAAAAAGGGGGTAGATGCGATAGTTCTGAAAAAACAAATGTTAACCTTGCTAGATGCAAGGGGGGCAAAATATCCCGCTGAGCACAATGTTGGCCACCTCTACGAAGCTGAAGGCCCATTAAAACAATTTTACAAGCAACTTGATCCCACAAACTCTTTTAATCCTGGCGTAGGCAAAATGGAAAAAACTCAGCGGAATTGTCAATGCTGCCATTAATTGTACAATGACTTAAGTCCCGACAAACTATACACTAGGTGTTAACAACTTAAATGCGCTTTGTAAATAAGCCGCAAAGAGCGCTTAACGTAGTTTTGTTTTTCGGGGTAAGTGTTTGAATTTTATAAGTAATATATGCGCAATATATAGTAAGCCGCTAGTTATAGTTGGGCTTAGCATTTTGCTGTCGTGCTTTGCGTTTTTACCTCATGCTTACGCCAAGGATGCAAAGCCAGCTGTTACCGCTCCTCGTTTGTCGTATTTAGATACAAACAACGGTCTGAACCAAGATACCATTAACGATATTGTTGTTGATAAACAAGGCTTTGTATGGATTGGAACCGATGAAGGTCTAAATCGATTTGATGGCGTGAAAGTACTCCCCGTGCTGGGCAAAAACTCAGCCTTAAACGCGAATAGTGTTTTTCATATTTTGGAACATAGTAGTGGTCTACTTTATTTAAGTACAGTAAATTTAGGTATTGTAAGTTTAGACACAAATACGCAGACCGTGACTACGGTATTGGCTAAATCTTATGCTGATAATGAGCAGTGGTTTCAGTACGCTGAGGATATGATTGAGCTGCCAAATGGTAATCTTCTTGTGCCGTTAAGCGAAGGCGTATACGAACACAATGTCAAAACCAAAGAAAACACCTTAGTATATGAGCTTCCAGACGATGATAAGGCCATAGGCAATGGAATTCGTTCAATATACTTGTTCAACGATATCTTGTATGTGGGGTCGGTAAGTGGACTTATTGCGCATCAATTATCTACAAACACAAATATTGACTTGTTTGAGAGTTTGAACGTCGATTCTGATAAGAAAAATGTAAAATATTTGCATTCATTCGATGCTAAAACCCTACTTGTAGGCACTGTTGAGGGCCTTTACTATTATGCACTAGGCGAGATTGACAAAGTGTTTAATGATGCTTGGCCTATACCTCAGCTTCAAATAATCAACGAAAACCGAAATATTTGGGATATCGTTGCTACGCCAGAAGATAAGGCCTACGTTGCAACTGATATTGGTGTCTACACTTTAGATTTGAGTAGTTTTGAATTTGACTATTTATTTCAGCCGCGTAAAAACTTAGAAGTGCTATCTTCTTTGGATGTAAAGAGTATTGCCAGTGACCGTCACCACAATATTTGGATGGGGACCAATAGCAGCGGGGCAATGTATTGGTCACCAACTAGTTTACTTTTTACCAATGTTTACAATTCAGTTTTTACAAAAGCTGAACATTCGTTATCACATAATAAGGTGTATGCGACCTATCAATATGATGCAAATACCGTCTACGTTGCTACTGCAAACGGACTCAATAAATACTTACTAGACAGTGGTGAAATTACGCAATACTTGCGTCAACATTTTGGTTTCGCACAGTACACCGAATCTGATATTTATAGCATCACCGCAGTCGACAGAGACTTTTTGTGGTTAAGGACCGGGGCGGGTATTCGGAAGTTTGATGTAAAGGCCAACAAGTATGCTGATTTAGCTTATTTAAGTGATGAGATTTTACAACTATTTAACCAATTCTCTTATGGAATTCAATTTATAAACCAATCCGAACTTATGCTGATATCAAGTGATGGTTTATATGTGATCGATTTGTCAACGCAAGCGGTTAAGACAATTGATTTAGCTCCTTTTGATGTCTCCTTTTTAACTGCAAACACGTTCTTAGGAATGGATAAAAAAACGAATAGCGTAATATTATCGGTAGCCAAGAGTGTGTGGGCAATTGATGTAGAGACCTTAGCGTTAACAAAAATACATGGGATAGATTCTGTAAATTCACACTTTATCTTCCCTGGAAATTGGTTGCGAGCTAAAAATGGTGAGGTCTGGGTTAGTTATCCTGGGCACGGCATGTATAAATTAGACGGCGATAGTTTTAAGGTTATTGAGAGTTTCAGCCTTAATAGATTTTTACCCACCAACTTAATCTACGGCATCATGTTTGATGAGCAAGACGATTTGTGGTTCTCTTCAAACTCAGGTATCCATGTACTTGATACACAAACAATGACAACCCAGTCATTGGGCTTTATCAATGGTTTGGCTTCTTCAGAATTTAATGAAGGTGCAAACTTTTTATTGTCGGATGGTCGCATGCTGTACGGTGGGAATTTAGGTTTTACGATATTTAATCCACAAGACATAAAACGAGCCAACAGACTGACTCAAGCGGCTACTACTATAACTGAAGTTACTCTCAGTACTCGCGACTTAGCGCTGCCTTTAGCCAGTTTAAACGGGCGGACGATAAATTTAGATGCTGAAGATGTGGGCATCACCTTGTATTTTTCGTCGCTTAATTTTGATGTTTTTGCAAGAACGCGATATCAATATCGCATTAATAGTGGTGGTGAAATAATAAATTACCCTAGTACCGAAAGTAATAAGATATCTTTGCCCTTGTTATCGCCAGGTGAACACAAAATTGAAATTTTTAGAGCAAATACCACATCTCCATTAGCCATAGCCTCTTTGAATATTAATGTAGCCTATCCGCTTTTTGCATCTCCTTTTGCCTATTTTTGCTATGCAATAATACTCTGCCTTTTGTTTAGCTATTTTTACTACGGCCAGCGTCGTACACAAAAGATTATCAAAACGGCAAATAAGCAAGTGTCGGTATATAACAAACGCTTAAAAGACGCTTTAGTCGCTTCCAATGCGAATATTTGGGAGTGGGACGCAAATAGCAATTTAGTGCGCGGCGAACGCATAGTGGAATTGTTGCGCGAAAATGCGCAAACGCGAAACATCACCGATACTATGCCCCTAGATGACTACATTGCCCTTATTCACAAGAGCGACAAAGGGCAGTTTGAAAGCCAATGGTCTGCTTTTATGCAAGGTAAGATAGAAGCCCTCGATATTAGCTACAGGATGCAGGCGCGTAATGGCAAGACTTTCTTCTATCGCGATGTGGGAAGCATCGTGAAGTCTGAAAGCGGCGATGTTAATGTGAAAGGAACGTACACCAACTTGACGAGTTCTTTGGTTTCGCAAGAAAAGCTTAAGTTGTTTGGCAACGCATTTAAGCACACGCGGGATTGGGTCTTAATTTTTAACGAAAACCGAGAGTTGATTGCTACCAATCCAGCCTTGCAAAAAGCGTTTGGCTTTGAAAAAGACCAAAATTCTAATAGTTTTGAATACCAAGAGGCCTATCATAGGACCTTAAAGCAATTAGCTAAAATGCAAGCAGGACAGCATTGGAAGAGTGAATTCAGCATTGATTTACAGGGTAAAAAGCTCACCTTGCTCACCGATTTTAATGCCATAGCAATGAAAGATGATCCCTCGGTTATTGACTACTATTTAATAATAGCCACCGATATTACAGATCAAATTAGTGCGCAAAAAGAATTACAAAAACTCGCTAACTACGATGTGCTTACAGGCCTAATAAACCGGACTTTGCTGCTAGAACGCCTTAAGCAATCCATTCATTTTGCCAGGCGTCACAAAACCCAATTGGCAACCTTATTTATTGATTTAGACGGCTTTAAACCAATCAATGATAGTTTTGGTCATCTTGCAGGTGATGCGGTTTTATCTGAAATTGCCAATCGTTTGCGTGAAAAATTCAGAGAGCAAGACAGTGTTGCTCGTCTCGGAGGAGATGAGTTTGTGGTTGTATTAGAAGAAATTTCAGATGTACAAGATGTCAATGTGATTGTCTCAGAATTGCTGCAAATAATTGAGCTTCCTATTACCATCAGTAAGCAAGCCGTTAGCGTATCTGCAAGCATAGGGATTGCTATGTATCCTAACGATGCAACCGACGCCCAGCATCTGCTGAGAAATGCTGATATTGCAATGTACAGCGCAAAGCAAGAAGGCAAAAATAAATATATTCATTTTACGGAATCGATGAACACTGAGTTGCAATCCAACACAATATTGCAAAATAGGTTAAAAGCGGCTGCATCTCAAAAAGAATTTGAGAATTACTATCAAGCGATCGTCGATATAGAAACAGGCGAAACCGCTGGCTTTGAAATGTTGATGCGCTGGTACGACAACGGTACGTATGTTTCTCCAGAGCAGTTTATCCCCATTGCTGAGCAGGTCGGCTGTATTGTTGACATGACCATGCACGCTATTAATACTGCTATTATCGATTTGGCTACCTGGTACAAAGGTGGTTTTACGGGCTATGTGGCAATCAATTTATCTGCAAAACAATTTGCCAAACGACCTGATTTCGAAACGATATTAGGCTGGTTGCAAAAGTATCAACTACCAAGCAGTTGTCTGCGATTCGAAATTACCGAAGGCTTGTTAGTCAGTAATGACAAAACAACCATTGATTATATGCACGAAATGCGTTCGCTGGGCTTTAAAATTTCGTTAGATGATTTTGGAACAGGTTACTCATCACTTAAGTACATTAAAGACTTCCCGCTAGATGTGCTGAAAATAGATCGTTCTTTTGTGCAAGATGTTGTTAACAATAAAGGTACTGAATCTATCATGGAGTCAACGTTAATGATGACCAATTTATTACAACTAGATACGGTGGCAGAGGGCATAGAGACTATCGAGCAATTGCGTTATTTTCAAAAACAAAAGTGTCAGTATGTTCAAGGCTATTATTTCACCAGACCACTGCCTTATGAGCATATTGCTGAACAAATACACAAAAAGTGGTATGAAAATTTACCGGAATTTCGCTCAGACAACGTTCGTTATTTAGACAATATAAAAGATCAAAATCGCTAAATATTCATTCATCGATTAAAGTTAATGATTTCTTTTGTAAAAAACTGTTGTTAAATCTGCTCAATAACGCATTATAATTCGTATGTAAAAATTATGTAAAATATTATTGGGACTTTGTATGCCATTAGATAACACCGTAGAAATAACGACAGACCTTGTTTCACCATTGGCAATGCTCTATCAACGAGAAGCCGAAAAACCCGATGAAAAGTTCATGATCCAACCTGTAAATGGAGAAGAGCGTATCTTCACATGGGGCGAAACCATGAACTTAGCGCGTAAATTAGCCGCGCGCATCAACAGCTATCGCTATCCAAAGGGTACGCGTATTGCCATTTTGGGTAAAAATACAGCAGAGTGGATTATCACTGATATTGCCATCATGCTTGCAGGCCATGTGTCGGTGCCTATTTTTTCCACAGCAGGCACTGAGACTATTAAGTTTGTGTTAGCGCATGCCGAGTGTCCTATGATGTTTATTGGAAAGCTTGATGACAACAGCGCTGCGAAAGAAGCTACGACAGAGGAACTAGTGACAGTTGGACTTCCCTACGACTCAATCGAAGCAAAGGTAAAATGGTCAGAGTTTATAGATATAGCGCCCTTGGATAAAAGTCCGATACCTGATCTAAACGATATCATGACAATTATTTATACCTCAGGCAGCACGGGACAACCCAAAGGGGTTGTGCATACTTACCAAACTATTTGCTGGGCCGCCCAAAATTCACTGCATGCTTTAAGTGTTTGTGATCAAGACAGAGCGATGAGTTATCTTCCTTTAGCACATATTACAGAGCGAGTGTTGATTGAGTTAGCAAGCTTCTATTCGGGAATGACATTGCACTTTGTAGAGTCGCTTGAGACCTTTACTCGTGATGTGAAGGCGTGCCAACCGACCTTGTTTATTTCTGTTCCGAGGTTATGGACGAAGTTTCAAATGGGTGTTCTCGCCAAAATTCCACAGAAGAAGCTGAACTTCTTGCTGAACATTCCTTTTGTTGGCAAAAAAGTTGCGTATAAAATACGCGATGAAATGGGTTTGGGGTCTGCGCGTTTATGGGCCTCGGGTTCGGCGCCATTAGCACCGGCAACCATAGAGTGGTTTCATAAAATAGGAATAGACATATCTGAAGGTTGGGGAATGACCGAAAACTCTGCCTATGGAACCAGCAGTGTACCTTTCAGAACCGATAAGATTGGCGCCATAGGTTCGGCTTATCCTGGCGTGAGCATCCGTATTGCAGATGATGGTGAAATACAGGTTAAATCTCCTTGTAATATGATTGGATACTATAAGGACCCAGAAAAAACCTCTGGGGTGTTCACAAATGATGAATATTTGCGCACTGGTGATAAGGGCGTTATGGATAACGAAGGGTTTATCTACATCACCGGACGTCTTAAAGACATATTTAAAACAGAAAAAGGCAAATACGTTACCCCCGCACCCATTGAAGCGAAAATAATGGAAAACTCCGTTGTTGAGCAAGTATGCGTGACGGGCACGAGCCTGCCACAACCAATTGCTTTGCTGGTTTTGTCGGAAGAGGCTCGCAAGCATTCGAAAGATTTGGTAACCCAAACACTTCAAGACACCTTAGGGGAAGTCAATGCAACGTTGGAGAGTCATCAACGACTAGACCGGATTGTCGTATTTAAAGAAGAGTGGTCTATAGAAAATGACTTGTTAACCCCAACCCTTAAGGTAAAACGGCACATTATTGAAGAGAAATTCAAATCGGTTATTGTCGACCAACACACCGATAAAGTAGTGTGGATTGATTAGTAAATTTGCTAGTATATGAACCACTAAATGAGGGGGCTATAGGCCCCTTCATTTTTGTTCAAAATGGAATTTTTTCGACGCCACGTGTGTTCATAAGAGAGTAGAAATTGCTTTATTTATATCCCTCAAACCGTTTAGAAGATTTAGCGATACTGCTGGCCGAAGTAGTTAAAGTACGGCCTAAAAACATCCTCAGTCCTACCAAGGTACTGGTGCCAAACCCGGGCATGCAGCACTGGTTAAATATGCAATTGTGTGACCACCTTGGGGTATCAATGAATATTGATTGCCCAATGCCTACACGGTATATATGGGATTTGTGTCGAGACTTGGTTGGCGCAGAGAATATACCCCAAAAAAGCCCGTACAAACGTGATGTGCTTACATGGAAAATATACGAATTAGTGCAAAGCGACGCGTGCAAACAATGTGACTTTTATGCTCAATTGCGTCTTTATTGGCGTCATGCTGACACTTCAATAGATAAACACCGGCGCATGTTTAGCTTTGCACGAGAACTCGCTGACTTATTCGAGCAGTATCTTGTGTTTAGACCCGATTGGCTGCTTGCATGGGAACAACAGCAAAGTCAACATTTTGATTCTCCCCGTTATCAACATTTCCAAAAATGGCAGTTATGGTTTTGGAATCAATTGCTTGAGTGGACGCACGAGCATCCTGTGAGTCTTCAAAATAAGGCTATTGCGGCATTGTCCTCACGTCAGCATATTTTGCCTAACGACATCTATATTTTTTCAATCAACAGTTTATCGCCAATTTATCTGACTTTTTTTGACGCAATTAGCCAATATACAAACGTCCATATGTTCCAGTTAAACCCTTGCGTAAATTATTGGGGAGACTCTCAATCTGATGTGGCGATTGCAAAGTTACAACGAAAACAAGCCATGGCGCAGTCTTTAGATGAAGACCAAGTGCACCCTCTACTTAGAAACTTAGGCGCACAAGGTCGCGATTTAAACAATTTACTCGCTCAAATGACCCATCAAGAAATAGCGGCCTTTGATATTAGTGCCCAAGAACAAGGTGCAAACAACAATGGCAGCCTTCATTTGCTTGGTCAATTACAACAAGATATTTTGAGTGGCGTTAGCAACAACAGAACGATAGAGTTTGATGCGAGTATCGCTATCCATGCATGCCATAGTGAAGTGCGTGAATTACAAGTGCTAAAAGACATATTGTTGGATAAGTTCACTCAAATACCTGACTTACAACCCAAAGATATATTAGTTATGTGTCCGAGTATTGAAAGCTACTCCCCTTATATTCGTTCTATATTTACGCAAAGTTGTGATGCTAAGTTGAATCTACCGGTGAGTATAAGTGATCGGCAACCTATTGAATCACAAGCATACATTGTGGCATTCTTACAATTGCTGTCGCTACCGATGACCCGTTTTGATGCAGGCGATATTGTTGATTTATTGTCTTTGCCAGCACTTGCCAACAAATTCGCGTTATCACCTTCAGATATTGATATGTGTGCTAATTGGTTAAAAGATGCAGGTATTGATTGGGGTAAAAATGCAGCGCATCTATCGCAAGAGATTGGTACGCATATAGATGACGATATGCACACTTGGGATTGGGGGCTTTCTCGGCTATTGGTTGGCATGATTAATACGCTGAATGATGCATTAGTTGACGGTTTTGCCCCCATTTCTTATCTTGAAGGGCAGGTTACCCTGATCTTTGGTCGTTTTTTGCAAGCGTTAGAAGCACTACAGCACGTCAGCCAATTATTAAAGCCGCCACAAACGATTGAAAAATGGACTGAAAACCTGCTATTTGTATGCGAAAGCTATTTACAAAAAGACGAGACCGATAACTTTGCGCATAAGCTTTTGATTGATGCTATCTCTACTATTGAACAAAACGTCATGCTTGCCAAGTATCACGACTGCATCGAACTTCCCATAATAAAAGAAGCTTTAAAAAGTGTTTTGAGTATACCCGAGGTCAGATCACAGTTTTACTCTGGTAACATTACCTTTTGTTCTATGTTGCCGATGCGTAGCATTCCATTTAAGGTCATTGCTATATTAGGCTTAAATCAAAGTGATTTCCCTCGCCAAGATAACCCCGTTGAAATCGACTTAATGCAAGCTACTAGTAGTCGCCGTGGTGATCGGTCTCGAAGAGGAGATGACCGTTATTTGTTTCTTGAGTCATTGGTATCGGCAAGGCATTATTTACATCTCAGTTTTCAGCACAGGCACATAAAAAATAATAATATTAGAGAGCCTTCATTAGTCATAAAGATGTTGCTTGATTATTGCCATCAACACTTTTCTAAAGCCTCTTTGCCTATTATTGAACATGCCCTTCATCCATTTAGTAGTGCCAGCTTTGTGCCCAAACAAGGCTATAAAGGAAGTTATGATTGTGCTTGGTACGGTTGTTTGACTGCTGTGCAAAACGGCGCGCCCCCGCGAAGAATTGAAAAACGCAGTAGCCTCCCACCTGCAGAGCTAAGTCCCTTTATTACAAGCCAAGACATTATCAAGTGCTTGAAAGCAAGTTTACGTTTTTACGCAAAAAACCAGCTCAATTTGTATATTGATTCACCTGAAGTAAGAGATTACGAACCAAACTACAGCATTGACGGATTGAATCAATACAGTTTGCGCGCTGACATACTTTCTATGTTACAGGCGCACAGCGAAGGCAAGGGAGTGTTAGCTGTTGATAGTGCCAATAAAGAGAAAATAGAAAGGGTATTAGCGTCATGGTTGAAAACGCGAGAAACATGGTTGCTATCAGGGAACTTACCATTTTTAATTGGCATAAAAGACGACTTGAATGCGGCGTTTTTTGATACGCTAGCATTGCAGGCTAGTTTACCGAGCAACGAAAACAAACGCCGAGCTAAAGGGAAAATAAACCTTGATGACTGCAACATAGACTATGATTTTTATTATGATTTGAATGAGGGTATTCGCCAGATTAAACTTAACCCAAACCCACCATCATTACGCCACTTGCTTGAACTGTGGTTGCACTATCTGATACTCCTTATTCATGTACAAGAAGATGAAGAATATAGTGAGTTTTTGCAATCCCAGAGTGTGTTAAATGAGAATAGCTTTGTGGCCTATGAAAATGAGGATATGCAAGCGAGCGATCTAAAAAAGAATGCAGAAGATGAAGTAAATACTCTACCTCGTTTTGGCGCAGGTATGCATTTTGTTGAAGGAGGAGCGGGCAAATCGATAGGCGTGTGCAGGTTAACGTTAGCTCCACAAGCGAATCCTCGTAAAGCATTAGCGACCTTGGTCAAGGTTTATCAACGCGCTGTTGAAGCGCCAATGTTGATTGATTTGTCTTTAGCAGAAGAAATACTAGAGTTTGCATCGGCGAAAGAGGCTTTTGAGTCAAAGTCTTTAATGGCTAAATGGGCGGCTTGCCCTCATCCACCCGAGAGCGGACCTAACTTTTTCCCTAACAATGAATTTGCGTTTTTGCTGGGTGAAATGCCCGCATTTACGATTGACAACCTACAAGTATATTTTGATTGTTTTGGTGATATGCGTCAGCACTTCGAAAATACAAAAGATATTGATTTAAGCGCTTGGGACTTAAGCAACAACGAGACCGTAACGATGGAGGGGAATGGATATGAAAGACTATGACATACTCAATCCCCTAAGCATCGATTTAAGCGGGCGCCATATGATTGAGGCGAGCGCAGGGACGGGTAAAACCCACAATATTACTCGGATTTACGTGCGCTTGCTGGTTGAAAAGAAATTGTCTGTGCAACAAATCTTGGTGATGACGTTCACAGAGGCAGCCACCGAAGAAATCAAAGCAAGAATTGCGTCTTTCATCGATACATTAATTAATGATTTTGATAGGGCGCCTTGCGATTGCTCTTTGTCTTTGCAAGCTAAGGTTGGCGCGCAAGAAACCCTTCATTTACTCAAACTCGCCCAATTAGAGCTTGATTTAGCCTCAATTTATACGATTAACGGTTTTTGCCAACGAATAATAGGGCGCTTTGGTCTAAGTATGTCCTTGCCGCAACATGCTGAACTGCTAAGTGATTTTGACGGCATAAAACTCGCTTATCTAAGTGATATCATCAGGAGTTTGCGTACCTCACCAGATCAATATCTGCTATTAGAAAATGAATCGCTACACGATCCTGTCAACTTTATGAAGCATTTTCGAAATGCCATAGACCAAGCAGGTGCATTGAAAGTCCATAGCGTAAGTTCGCTTAAGCAAGAGGCGGTGGCTCAGTTTAATGCGTGTTGGGAAAAGCATAAAGCGGCAAGGGCTAGGCTAGCGCTAGAGCTTGATGCACAACGAGCAATTCTTATCAAAGGCACTAAAACGGGTCATAAAGCCAATGAAGCTTTAATTGATGCGGCGATCGAATGGGTACAACAAGAAGAATTAATCCCCTTGGCAGAGGGCGAAGAGCTTATTGAACGATGGCTTGCTCTTGGTACTTACACACGTGATGACAGTAAAAAAATCGATGACAGACTCTTAAATGATGCTTTTAAAAAATTGATTAGTGATGCAAGAATCAAAAATTATCTAGAAAGCGGTATGAGCGAGGAGCATTCGCTTTTGCTCGATGGAAAAGCGCTACTTTTAGGGATTAAAGATGTAGGGATAATGGCACCAGCCAAAACAAGTCTAAAAGAGAGTATTAAAAGCGTCCCTTTTTATGAGTTGGTATACAGTATAGTAAAGACCTTAAAAGAAAAAGTTGAACAACATAAACAAAGCTACAGCGTTATTGGTTTTGACGACCAAATTCAAGGTGTAGCCAATGCCATGAACGACGATGGCAAGGCACTGATTGAAAGCCTACAGCAAGAATATCCCGCAGCATTAGTTGATGAGTTTCAAGATACCGATAAACATCAATATGAAATACTAGAACACTTGTACCCAAAAGAAGATAAAGCGCGCCTCCTATTAATGATTGGCGACCCTAAACAAGCTATATATTCTTTTCGTGGGGGCGACATTCATACCTATATGAGAGCAAAAGACAAGGTAGAGAGTCCATTTGGTATGGATGTTAATTATCGCTCAAGTAAAGCGGTGATTGCTGCCTACAATCGTATTTTCCACGGTGCACCTTTAGAAGAGCAAGCAAAGCCTCTATTTGATACTAATATCCACTATCCCATTATTGAGTCACCTAAGAAAGTCTTAGAAAGTGCGCTTAATTTAATTGACAACAATCCCTTACAGGGCAATGCGGCATTTTCTTTCATCTGTGCAAACGCGGCAAGGGAAGTTAAACCCAACGCCAAAAGGAAGCAAAAATACGATACCGCCAGCGATATTCAAATTGATGAGATACTCAATTGGATAGCGCATGAAATAAAGCGACTACTTGCTGATGTGTACATTGAACAAAAGGGCGAAACGCGCCTGGTGAAAAGTGAAGATATCGCAATTTTGGTAAGAGGGCACAAGCAAGTAGCGAAAGTTAAAAAGGTACTTGCGACGCATGGTATAGCAAGTGTCTTTTTAGGTGAACGGTCGCCTTTGTTTCAATCGCAACAAGCCTTACACATATTATGGCTTTTACAAGCTGTGCATCAAGCAAGTAGGGATAACGTTCGACGAGCAATTAGTACAGGGCTTGTAGAGATGAGTCCAGATCTAAAACTAGATCCCAAAGAACTATTGTTAAATGATGAGCATCCTGCATGGGAATATACCTATAAAAGCCTAGGCGAATACCTGCTTTTATGGCAACAAAAAGGAGTGCATGCTTTACTCTTAACGCTGATTCAAAAATCAACACTAAATAGCAGTGATTACGAACGACAACTTACAAACTACATGCATATCGCTGAGTTACTCGCTGAAGCATCCATAACTGAAACATCACCACTACAGCTCATTTATCATCTACATAAAGAGATTACGGGGAAAAATCAAACTCAAGCCAATGAACTGCGTTTAGAGAGCGACCAAAAATTAATCAAAATTATTACGCAGCATAAGTCAAAGGGACTTGAATATCCTATTGTATTTTTACCCTTCGCGAATTACGTGAATACGCGAACACCAAAGCATGTGGCCGTTTACTATTCAGACAATAACAATAGTATTGCTGAGTTAGGCATGAGCGCTAAAGCAAAAGAGTCGATCATTGCAGAGTCCCAAGCAGAAGATATGCGTTTACTTTATGTTTCATTGACTCGTCCTATTTTGCGCTGCTATTTAGGTGTCTTTAGTGCGGTTACTTGTAATTCTAGCGCACTTACAAGGGCATTAAATACGCCAGTGGATGCAAATGAAGAGAATGATGACACCGGCAGAACTACACTAAATAACATTGCGCAAAACCTATCTGATATTGCTGAGCACATCTTTTTAACGATGGCTGACGTGCCACTTGCTATTGAAAATGAAATTCCCATTGAGAACTTACCCGACACTGAATTCTTGCAGTTTAACACGACGGTAAACAGGCGTTGGCAAGTAACATCGTTTAGCAAGCTGTCGAACAAATTTGAAAATAGCGTCTATGTCCAACAATTTTCTAACAATATGGGAGAAAACGGCGATGCTAGTATGCACTTTGAGAGAGACGCTGAAGAAGCCACAAATCGGGCAAGAGCAGGTGTTTCGGCAGGTGTAGTACAAATCGATGCTGGGCTTGAGTCAATGGCCCTTGACCTGTCTACTCAAACAAGTGATGAGTATTGCTATACCTTCCCGAAAGGCCCCGACGCAGGAACGCTGCTACATGATATTTTGGAATACATCGATTTTAGTCGAGCTAATATTGCAGAGGCCTTAAGTGAGCTCAATACGCACACCATCAATCAGCATAAGATTGATGAAGCGCAATTGAGTCTATGGTTTGAAAAAATACTTACAAGCCCAATTTTAATGCGCAGTGATAGCACTTTTCTGCGCCTACATGATTTAGCAAAATCAAGCACCTTAAAAGAAGCTGAGTTTTATTTTCCAATCAAAGCGACCAATATTACACAAATGGCAAACATAGTCGGTGACTATCGCAAACAACTAAGGACTAAGTTTAGTGCCTTAAGCTGGCCGCCACTAAAGCTGAATCAGGAGTTAATAGAAGGCGCTATGCATGGGTTTATCGATTTGATTTTTGAGTATGATGGTCAGTATTTCGTTGCTGACTACAAATCTAATTATCTAGGCGACCGTGCTGATGAATATCATCCTGACGTTCTGGCTCAAGATATAGTCCATCACAACTACGATATTCAGTATTTGATTTACAGTGTTGCACTGCATCGATATTTACAAGCAAACCTAGCTGATTACGATTACAAAAAACACTTTGGAGGCGTATGTTATTTATACTTAAGAGGCATGCAAGGAGATGTTCAACGGTCTGAACAAGGACTACCTTACGCGAACGGGGTATTTTTTGAGATGATTGATCAAACTCTCTTACTACGTTTACACCAGTTGTTTGCGGATTCTCTACTTGAAGAACAAAGCGCTGCTGAGGATACGCAACTATGAGTATTTTTTCATTAGTCGAGGGTATCCCATACAAAAGCAGTGCTGAGTGTCAAAAAGCCTTAGCGGGCATCGAAGCAATTGACTACTTTTTTGCACGCCAAATTATTTATAGCCATCAGCACTATGTAGCTCAACACGATGAAAATGAAAAGCTCGCTGCCCTAAGTCAGCAAGCAAGTGAAGAGGTCTTTCACATATTGCTAGCTTTGTCAGAAGCTCAACGCAAGGGGAGTGTTTGCTTGGCACTAGACACCCTTGCTAGTGCAGAATACTGGTCTAGTGAGCAAGATGTAGAAAACAGTCAAGTGGCTATAGATGATACTTCTTCTGTTAGGACGACGTATCTCTTTTCTGAATTAGCGCTTTTACAAAAAAACATCCTACAATTAATTCAAGCATTGCCCACAAATGCCTATATTGTGCTAGAGAAAGGACGATTATATAGCAAGCGCTACTGGCACTACGAAAATAACTTGTGCCGTTATATTGCCGCAAGCCTTGACCGTGAGCATGTATTGAAATGGCAAAATAAGCGAGATAACAAACAGCAAGTACTAAATGATACGATGTCTTTGTTATTTCCCTTGCCGGTGTTTGCTAACGAAAAAGCAGATTTACAGCAAATTGCCGTACTTAATGCACTTAGCTTACCCTTTTCTATTATTACTGGTGGAGCTGGTACGGGCAAAACCTATACCATTAGTCGTTTAGTGATCTTGATAAGCATTGTTAATGAGGTGGATATTAGCGCTATTGAAATGGCTGCGCCAACGGGCAAAGCGGCCAACAGAATGGCTAGGTCCTTGGCAAAAGAACTTGATATCTTAGCAAAAATCCCGCAACTCTATGCGACATGCGAGCAATTGCGAAAACTACAACCTAAAACAATCAATCGGCTACTAAAAACGAATCCAACAACCGGTATCAGTGCCTACTCAGCACAACGACCAATGAAAGCAAAACTGTTAATTATTGATGAAACCTCGATGATTGATATTAGTCTGATGAACAAGCTAATCGAATCAGTATCAGCAGATGCACAAGTTGTGTTGGTAGGCGATCCAAATCAATTGCCCTCTGTAGAAACCGGTTGTTTACTTGCGGACTTAGTTAGGCATCCTTTTGGGCAATTTAGTAATGCTCATTGGCACTCACTTTGCAAAGCTTTTCCAGTATTATCTTCTTGTACAGAGTTTGCTTTAGACACACTTGTGAACGAATCACCTTACGCTAAAGGTGCGGTAAATCGACTATTGGGAAGTCGGCGCAATAGTGTGCAAATAGATGCCTTTGCTAACGCAATCCTTAATGGCAAGGTAGATGAAGCCTTATCGTATGCTTGTCTTCCTGATGACATGACCAAGACGCTTGATAACACTACTGTGAAACATGCTGAAGCATATAGTGATGTTAATATTCTTCCTTTATTCTCCTCACAACCCCACACTCTTGGAGTCTTAACGTCAGTGTTAAAGGATGTGGTTGAACAACATGTAATTCCTAATTTAACAGGCTTATTAACTGCAGTAACACCCGAGGACGCATTTGATGCCTTGAGCAAATATGCCTTACTGACGCCTTTTCGCCAGTCTATTTTTGGCAGTGATGCGCTAAATCATCAAATAGAAGCACAATTACAAAACCACTATGCGTGGGTTAACCCCAATGGACTTTATAAATGTAAACCTATTATGGTTTTGCATAACGATTATCAGTTATCGTTGTTCAATGGAGATGTTGGGATTATTTGGGAAGGTAAAGACAAACAAGTTGTTGCCTACTTTAGCGTAGAAAATAAACTCAAAGCTTTTCCAGTTTATAATCTTCCCGCCTTTAGCACGAACTACGCAATGACTATCCATAAAACACAAGGCTCAGAGTTTGAAAGCGTAGATATCCTTCTTCCTCATTTGGATAGCGATTTTTTGAATAGACAACTTTTATATACGGGCGTGACGCGCGCTGAAACACGAGTTAACATTTTTACAAGCATAGAACGCTTTACGAAAACGGTATTAAATGCTGCAAATAGAGTAAGCGGCATAGAGTCTAAATTAAGTGAAACTTTTGACGAAAATGAGGCTAAAAGCAGCGATTAGGCAACTTCTGAGAAACTCAGTATGTACTTACTTTTTGCCATATTTTCATCAATTTCGTGAATTTTAATCGCTTTTGAGACCACTATTTGATTATGTGCCGTATATAAGTAGTTGTTAGCTTCAAGGTAACGATTATCAGGTGTAATGCACGCGAATTTGCTTATATCTAAGTAGTTAACCCACCCAAGGATAACACCTGGCAAGATTATTTTGCCCGCTAGAGAACGTAGAGTTTCATTAATTGTTATATCGACACCAAAAATAGGTTTGTCGCCTAATTGGATTACGGTTGTGCAATCAAGCATTAACTTAATTACCGGTTTCGTCATTTGAGCTCGTATTGGCGTTGGCGAAAATTGTGCTTCGTGTATCATTTTATTTGGTCCATTTAACTGTGGTCCATTAAAAAATTTAGTGCACCTTTTACCTTATGTGACAAAGATGCGCGATTAGCCTTGTTTTGCCTCGAAGAACTTCCGTGGTTGTGATCTGCAGACCTAACAAGTATCGTTGATGTATTTACTACGTAATATTAGAATTTTAGTATACGTCATTGAATAAAACGTTCTGTGATTCAGATCAATTGATTAACATAAATAAGGAGTCATTTTTGATGCGCATTTTGAGTGTAGTCGCTTTTGTATTGTTAAGTACTTATACCACAAGCATTTTGTCCCAAGAACCGGAAGAGTTTATGGCAAATAAAACTGTGATGTCAGGGATGATAGATGTTTTACATGATGCCACAAAAGACACTGTTTATTTACGCATAGACAAAGACCAATTGGCCGATGCCTTCATCTTTCAGAGCAGTCTGCCACAAGGGATTGGCTCAAACGATATTGGTTTGGATCGAGGTCAGTTAGGGCAAACTAGACTGGTTAAGTTTGAACGTTTTGGCAATAAAATACTGTTAAAACAAATCAATACGCAATATCGTGCAAACAGCAATAACGCAGCTGAGAAAAAAAGTATAGACGAAGCGTTTGCTGACTCAGTTATCGCGGGTTTTGAAATTAGTGATGAAACAAACGAAAGTTTCGCCATTGATTACACACACTTTTTACAATCTGATATTCACGGTATTTCAGAACGTTTAAGTACGAGTAATCAGGGCGCCTATAGCCTTGATAAAACGCGTTCTGGTATTTACTTAGCACGCACAAAATCCTTTGAAAACAACACCGAACTTGAAGCTTTGGTGACTTTTGGTGGCTCTCCAAAAGGACAATACATCAAAGACGTCACGCCTGATGCAAAAAGTGTGAGTGTGCATTTGCATCATTCCTTCATTGCTTTGCCCGATGACGGCTATCAGGTACGGGCCTTTCACCCTTATTCTGGGTTTTGGAAGCATAGCTATATCGATTATTCCGTCCCAATTGAAGCTCCCATGGAACAACGTTTTATTCCACGCCACCGCCTAAGCAAAGTGAACCCAAACGCAGATAAAAGCGAAGCCCTTGAGCCAATTGTTTATTATTTAGACCCCGGTATACCAGAGCCAGTGATGAGTGCGCTTAAAGAAGGTGCTTTGTGGTGGAATCAAGCATTTGAAGCGGCAGGCTATATTAATGCTTTCCAAGTAAAAGTATTACCCGATGATGCAGACCCAATGGATGTTAACTACAACGTTATCCAGTGGGTGCACAGGGCAACTCGTGGTTGGTCGTACGGTAGTTCTGTCATTGACCCACGGACAGGAGAGATTATTAAAGGACATGTCACATTAGGTAGCTTGAGAGTTAGACAAGATTATTTAATTGCAACCGGTTTTACTGCACCCTATGTGGAGCTTGAACAAGGCCAAGTGCATGACACAAGCAAAGAACTTGAACTAGCGCTAAATAGAATCAAACAACTTTCTGCACACGAAGTTGGTCATACCCTGGGCATAGCACATAATTTTGCTGCTAGTGAAAATGATCGCGCTTCGGTAATGGACTATCCTCATCCTTTAATTGAATTAAAAAACAATACTATAGATATTTCTAATGCCTACGCGGATGGCATTGGAGAATGGGATAAATACACGATTGCCTATGGTTACCAAGATTTTGCGCAAAACCTTGATGAAACCGATATGCTGAGCAGTTTAGTAAATGGCGCGATTGCTAAAGGCTATTTATACAAATCAGATCCAGATGCTAGAACGCCAAAACGCGCTTCTGCAAATGGACATTTATGGGACAATGGCAGTAGCCCTATTGATGAGTTTAAACGTGTCACTGAGCTTCGCCGTTTTGCACTGGATAATTTTGGCAGCGCTAATTTACCGCTAAATGAGAATTTTTCTGACTTAGAGAGAAGACTTGTTCCCTTGTATTATGCTCATCGTTATCAACTCGATGCATTAGTTAAGCAAATTTCTGGTGTGAACTATACCTATGCAGTCAAACAAAATACAAAGCCGACGCCGGTGAGTTTTGTGGATGGTGAAAAGCAGTCCGAAGCACTCGACCTTATGTTAGAGAGTGCGGGCGCCGATTATTTGCGCCTACCTAATCGTATTATTGAACTAATACCACCAAAAGCCTATGGCAGTACACGTTCAAGAGAAAGTATGCCCAGTAGAATGGGGATTGCCTTTGATCCTATTAGCGCTGCTGAATCAATTTCGGCCTATTCGCTTACTATTTTACTCCAAGGCGAACGTCTTAATCGCTTAGCCTTTCAGC
The DNA here is from genome assembly GCF_055808975.1 of Glaciecola sp. G7-5. Taxonomy (NCBI): domain Bacteria; kingdom Pseudomonadati; phylum Pseudomonadota; class Gammaproteobacteria; order Alteromonadales; family Alteromonadaceae; genus Glaciecola; species Glaciecola sp. G7-5. Next base: position 3,891,073 of record NZ_CM147892.1, on the reverse strand, counting down.
ATGCAAGCGATGATAACATTCCTTCAGTGCAGAAAGTCAGTGAACTCCTGTTTACACGCTTAATTAAAAACAACGACAAAGACGTACTTACGCAACGCATCAAGCTTATTGCACTATCTGTCTTTTTTGACACATTAAACGACAGTGAATTGAGTGGCGATGTGAAATTAGAGATGCAAAAAACAGTGATGGACTATCAAAAATGGTTGGATAAGTACGACAATAAGTTAGCCAATAAAGTATTGCTTAAGCATGTTGAACACTATTGGGAACATGGTGTTTGGCCGATGTCACTTAAGATAAAAGCATTGCCACCGGGCTCACCCATATAGCCTACTTATAACGTTGAGTAAGGATGTGCCGGTAAATAATTGCAATATTTACCGGCTTTTTACATTTAGATGACGCGACTGTATCGACGCAGATGTGCGGGTGACTCAATATATTGATCAAAACTCATACAAATGTTACGCACTAACAATCGACCTCTTGCATGAATAGTAATACTCGTTTCGTCGTTGGTGATTAGATTGTCGTCTTCAAAAGGCTGTAGTTGTGCTAAATTATCTGCAAAGAAACTATCGAAGTGAATATGATACTTTTTTTCAAAGGCTTTTTTGTCGACAAAAAAATTGCACATCAATTGATTGATAAGCCCGCGATGAATCACGTCATCTTGGCTAAGACTGATACCTTTTTCAATGAGCGGCTGTTTACCGTCAATGGCGCGATAATAGTCCCCTAAGCTTTTAACGTTTTGTGCATAGGCGGTACCTAAACTACTAATAGACGACACGCCTAAACCTAATAAGCAATCTGCTTGGTCTGTTGTATATCCTTGGAAATTTCTACCCAAACTGCGCTCTTTTGCTGCAATGCTAAGTTCATCAGTTTGTTTAGCAAAATGGTCCATGCCAATAAATTCATAACCTAAATTACATAAAGTATTAATGGCTTGTCTAAAAAGAGAGAACTTTAGATCGGCACAAGGCATCCATTGCTCTTTAATTTTGCGTTGGGCCGGGAATAAGTTTGGCATGTGAGCATAGCTGAACAAGGAAATCCTGTCTGGGTCCATGCGTTCAACTTCAATCAATGTTTTTTCTAAGCTTGACTCATCTTGTCCAGGGAGCCCATAAATTAAATCTATATTGACTGAGGCAAAGCCAACCACTTTTGCTCTTGCAATGAGTTCTCGTATAAAGGTGGTACTTTGAACACGGTTTATTTTTTCTTGAACCGATTTATTGACATCTTGCACCCCTATGCTCAGCCTATTAAAACCAACTGCATAGAGTTCGTTGACGTAATCTAAGCTTATTCGCCTAGGATCTACTTCGATGCTTTGTTCTATATCGTTGGAAAAGTTAAAGTGTTGACGGGCTTCTTGCAGTAAATCGTCTAGTTGCCGTGCGCTTAAGAAGCTTGGTGTACCTCCGCCAAAATGCACGTTATTAACAACAAAGCCATCAAACTTACTGGCTCGTGTTCGAATTTCTTTTTTCAAATAAGATAAATATTGCGCAACTTTATCTTCATTTCGCGTCACAATTTTATTGCAGCCACAGTAATAACAAAGAGAATGACAAAAGGGGATATGCAGGTAGAGTGAAAGCGAAGGATTTTTCCCCTCACTGTTAACACATGAGATACTACGTGTAAAATCGCTATCGGTAAATTCAGACGAAAAGGCGACCGCGGTTGGATATGAGGTATAACGCGGTCCAGTCGTGTTGTATTTATTTAATATTTTTTTGTCAAAAAACTCAGCAACGCTCATATATTTAGCTCAAAACTATTGATGGAGCTTACTTTACCAGCGTTTTAGTTATATTTACTTGATCTATATTAATGAATAGTGACTTTCTACTGCAGACTAGCAAGCGCTATATTTTCAACTAATAAGACTATATCAACATAATCAATTACTCTTATACTCATAAACCTATTAACCTTCCAATAACAATACTCGACAGGCAAAACAATGGCGCAAATGTATTTGGTACGTCATGCACAGGCTTCTTTTGGGGCAAAAGACTACGACAAATTAAGTGATTTAGGGCATCAACAGGCTGCTTTACTCGGGGACTATTTTGCCGAGCGTGGGCAATCATTCGATATAGTTGTTACTGGTGATATGCTAAGGCACAAACAAACCGCAATGGGCATTCTTAGGTCTGGGCAAGAAAATAAAATTATAACGGATAATTGCTGGAATGAGTTTAACTTTGAAACCATTGTCGCGGCTTTTTTAGCTGCACATCCAGACCGTAAACCGGCACCATCATCTCCTCGGAGTGAATGGTATAAGGTATTAAAAAGTGCCATGTTAGCGTGGTCACAAGATGAATTAATACTGAGTGGCGGCGAAACCTGGTTACAATTTTGCGAGCGTGTAAAAAAAGGCGCTGAATTTATTCGTCAAGGCAGTCACAAAAACGCATTAGTCGTGAGTTCTGGCGGCGCTATGGCCGTATTTTTGATGGCACTTCTTAATACCTCTGTAGAACAAGCGATTGCCTTTAACTTGCAAATAAAAAATACCAGTGTGAGTCAGTTTTACTTTAACAAACAAAATTTTCAATTAAATAGTTTCAATAATGTTCCTCATTTAGATACGCCAAAACATATAGCGAAAATAACCTATAGCTAATGTGTGGCAAGGAGAAAATAATGAATTTTGACCATAGTCCCAAAGTCCAAGCTTTAATGGATAAACTATCTGCATTTATGGACCAAGAAATATACCCAATTGAAGATAGATATCATGATTTAGTGGCGAACAATAGCGACCGTTGGCAAACGCCAGAACTAATGGAGTCTTTAAAGGCAAAGGCAAAAGAACAGGGCTTATGGAACCTTTTTTTGCCCAAAGAATATCTACCGTACGGTGCGGGGCTAAGTAACCTTGAGTATGCTCCACTATGCGAATTAATGGGCAGAGTGTTATGGAGCTCCGAGGTCTTTAACTGTAGTGCACCTGACACGGGAAATATGGAAGTCCTCGCAAAATATGGCACCCAAGCGCAAAAAGAAACATGGCTAAAGCCCTTATTAGATGGCGAAATACGCTCTGCATTTGCGATGACCGAGCCGGCCGTTGCTTCTTCTGATGCGACCAATATTGAAACCAGTATTAAAGACAAGGGCGATCACTATGAAATAAATGGACGTAAGTGGTATACCAGTGGCGCGATGAATAATAATTGTAAAATAATGATCGTGATGGGTAAAACCGATCCAAGTGCAGCTCGTCATGCCCAACAATCACAAATATTGGTGGCAATGGATACACCGGGCGTGACGATTGTAAGAGCAATGTCTGCAATGGGGTATTTAGATGAACCCATTGGTCATGCTGAAGTCTTATTTGAAAATGTGAAAGTACCCAAAGAAAATCTTATCTTAGGAGAAGGAAGAGGTTTTGAAGTAGCGCAAGGTAGACTCGGCCCTGGCCGCATCCATCATTGCATGCGCTTGATTGGCTGCGCTCAGCGAGCCCTCGATATGGCGTGCGAAAGAGTAGAGCAACGTATTGCATTTGGGCAAGCCTTAAGTAAACAGCAGTCGGTTCGCGAAAGTATTTCTCAGATGTATTGCAAAATAGAACAAGCACGACTGTTGACGCTAAAAGCGGCTGATAATATGGATAAATACGGTAATAAAGTAGCTAAAAATATTATTGCCGCAATTAAAATAGTCGCACCGAAAATGGCATGCGAAGTCATTGATGAATCGATTCAGATCCATGGTGCAGCAGGCACGTCGCAAGATACGACCTTATCTGCTACGCTGGCATATGCGCGCACAATTAGGTTAGCAGACGGGCCAGATCAAGTACATATGATGCAATTAGGAAAAAACTTGGTGGTGGGTCACAACAAACAAGCACTAAAAAAGGGCTAAGTATGAAAGCGATTTTATGTAATGCATTTGGGCCAATAGCTGATTTAACTTACGAAGAAGTTCCCACACCTAGCGCTGGGAAAGGACAAGTTGTAGTTGATGTTGAAGCATCTGGCGTTAATTTCCCTGATAGCTTACTTGTACAAGGGCTTTATCAAATGAAACCTGAGCTTCCCTTTATTCCGGGTAGCGAGGTGGCGGGGATAATCAGTGAAATTGGAGAAGGCGTCCCGTATTTAAAAGTAGGGATGAAGGTAATCGGTATTTGTCAATTGGGCGGCTATGCCGAAAAAGTAGCTATACCATGTAATCAAGTTATGCCCATCCCTGATTCAATTCCAATATCAGAAGCGGCTGGCCTAGTCACGGCTCATGCGACTGCGCATCACGCATTAAAACAGCGTGCCCTATTGCGTGAAGGCGAAACACTCTTAGTAACAGGCGCCGCAGGCGGTACTGGTTTAGCCGCCGTGCAGATTGGTAAAATTTTGGGAGCGAAGGTTATCGCAGTTTGCTCAAGTGACGAAAAATGTGAGGTTGCAAAGCAAAATGGCGCTGACATAACAATTAACTACACCGAACAAGACCTCAAGGAGACAGTAAAAGCCTTAACTAAGGGGAAGGGTGTAGATGTAGTTTATGAATGTGTAGGCGCAGACATGTTCCATACTTGCTCAAGGTTAATGGCATGGGCAGGGCGCTTGTTGGTCGTTGGATTTGCCGGTGGCGAGATACCTAAGTTTGCGGTAAATCTAGCACTTGTTAAAGGGTTTTCGCTTGTTGGTGTATTTTGGGGTTCGTTTACCCAGCATCAGCCACAAGATTTTATGATGAATATGAAAGAACTGATAGCTTGGTACACCGAAGGTAAAGTTAAGGTCGTTATAGACGAGACCTTCGCACTTGAAAATGCGGTAGGCGCGATACAAAAAGTTACCTCAAGGGCGGTAAAAGGCAAAGTGATTTTAGTGCCTTAAAAAAACTTTCGGCTGGTGCAAAAGCACGAATTACAAGCAAAAAAAGTGACCCCCGGGGAGGAGGTCACGAAATGGCAAAGTCTCCTTTGCCTACCATGTTGAACTGGTTATCAACAAGGTGATAAGAGCTTACATTCTGTCCTTTACTACTAACGCTATATCTGATTCGCCATAGCCTTGCTCGTTAATCCACGTTAGTAATGTTTTTCCGTCTTTCTCTGGCGTGGTTAAAAGCTTTTTTGGCATCTTTTTAACCAACAATGTACCTGTTTTAGTCGACTCGTTAAGTAATGCAACTCGAATCAAACTGTTGCCACCACAGGTAACGGCGCCATAGTAATCTTTGAGTTTTACGGAGTAATCCGATTGCACTCGTCTCATTTTTTTACGTAATTCGCTTTTGTCGTCTGCTTTCACAATTGCGCAGATGTTTGCTAATGCTTCTTCGACCTGAGCGTTCGCCAAGTTTGAGAAACAGCAACATGCAATCGCTAAAGTAGGTACAAGTAATTTTTTCAACATGATACTTTCCCGAACTTGGTTGTTGTCTTGGGATTAAATATACAAAAGAAAGAGGTGGTGAAAAGATACGCAAGCAATACCGGCGTATTGGGCTTTATACGGATAAAAGTTAAGTCTATGTATTTATGATGTTTATTTCTGTGTATCAATAGCAAACAAAATGTTTGCTATTGATAAAAAAATGTGGAATCACGAAATTAAGCCTTGCAACGGACAAATTACTCGTGTTTTTGAGTCTCTACCATGCGGTCACACCGCCATCAATGGCTATTGTTTGTCCATTCATATAAGTATTGCCAGGCGACAATATAAGAATCATAACATTAACAATCTCATCTACGGTGCTGATACGCTTCATTGGGCTACCCATTCCCAGCTTTTGTTTTTCAGCTTCTGAATGCAAGCCCTCTATATTCATAATATCGGTTGGGCTAAAGAAGGGGCAGATAGCATTGCAGCGCACATTATAGCGACCATATTCAACAGCACCTGTGCGAGTTAAGCCAACCACGGCATGCTTTGCAGCACTGTAGGCAGCTCCTTTTGGTGTGCCACCAAGCCCAGCTAAAGAACTAATATTAAGTATATGGCCATGGCCTTGTTTGAGCATCGCTTGGACTTGATGCTTCATACCAAATGCAACACCTTTCACGTTAATATCAAATTGACGATCAAAAATGTCGTTGGTCATTTGGTGCAGAGCAGCTTGTTTATGGGCTATCCCAGCATTATTAACTGCGATGGTAAGCTCTCCAAAATGTTTAAGCGCGGCTGCAACCATGCTCTGGGCGCTTTCTTCTAGCGCTACGTCAAGGGTAAGGGTGACACAATCTTGGGGCGCGCTAAGCATAGATTTGGTCTCAGACAAACCTTGTTCGTTTACATCGCTTAAAACTAATCTACATCCTCGTGCGTTCAAAGCGATTGCCAGAGCCCGACCAAAGCCTGAAGAAGCACCGGTAATGATGGCTGTTTGCTTACTAAAATCTAATAATTTATCCATATATTTACTCTTTAAAACAGTTAATTGCTAAGGTAATTAGTTCATGCGAACAATCTTCTTGTAAAAAGTGACCACCATTTTTTATAATCGTATGTTGCTGACCTTTGCAACCAGGGATTTTGCGCTGAAATATTTTTTCGCCGCCACGCGTAATGGGATCATTGTCACTAAATACAGTTAAAAATGGTTTCTTGAATTCTGCTAAGACCTCCCAAGCGCCCCGATTATTTATAGCTTCAGGATCATCTTCAGTTGTTGGAACTAACATTGGAAAGCTGCGCGCTGCTGCTTTGAAACGATCATTTACAAAGGGCGCGTTGTAAGCAGCAATGACCTCGTCAATGATATCTTTGTGGGTTGCATTTTGAATGATTGCGCCAATGTCAAAACGTTCGCTGGTTTGAGAATATGCTTGCCACGCTAAAAATGCTTTGGAGGGTGTTTGCTCACCGGTTGGTAACATAGTGTTGGCAGCTACAACAGCGGCATATTGACCAGGCGCTTGAGCAACAAGACGCAAACCTAGTAGTCCACCCCAATCTTGGCAAATTAAATGAATGTCATGTAAGTCTAGTTTGCTAATTAAGCGGCCCAACCAATTTAGATGGTTTTTGTAGGTATAGGCGCCAGGGTCGGCGTACTTGTCTGATTTGCCAAAACCAATTAGGTCAGGTGCGATAACTCTATAACCGGTTGCTGCCGCTTCGTTTATCATATTTCGATATAGATAACTCCAACTTGGCTCGCCATGCAGCATCAATATAATCGGGCCAGTTTTAGGACCGTAGTCAACGTAATGCATTAATAAGGCATGCGTATCGCCTACGTCTTGATAGTTAGCTTGAAAACTGTATCCGGGTAAATTTTCAAAGCAGGATTCAGGGGTTTTTAGAATCTCCATATGTTCGCAACCATCTGATTGTTTAGTTTACATAATGTTAACATCATGGCGTGCTTTATAAAAATGTGCCAATCACAAAAATCAATAAACTTTAATAAGCGCTGCGGTCATTTAATCAGATTATTCTACGCATAATCAAACTTGCTTATTCAGGAGTATAACAGCAATAAATTAGTGGATATTGCCGACTTGTTTTAGTCTTTTGCTATCAATTTAATAATGCTCAAAACACAACGGTGATGAAAATGAATGTGGTTAATCACGTAATAAATGAAAACATTTGCGTAATTAGTATGGCAAATAAGCCAGTAAACGCCTTATCAAAAGCACTAAGGATAGGGCTTATTGACGCAATGACCGCTGCGCTAGAAAATACTACGGTCGAGGCGATTGTTATTACCAGTGAACTTGCCTTGTTCAGCGCTGGCGCTGATATAACTGAATTCTCTGGTGGTGATTTATCACCGATGTTGCCTGAGGTTTTGGCGGTCATCGAAAATAGCAGCAAACCGGTTGTCGCGGCCCTAAACGGTGGTGCCTTTGGTGGAGGACTTGAATTAGCCTTAGCATGTCACTATCGGGTAACAAGCGAGCACAATCGCGTGGGGCTACCAGAGGTTCATTTGGGCATTTTACCAGGAGCCGGTGGCACGCAGCGGTTGCCGCGCCTGATTGCAGCACAAAAAGCATTGCAAATGATTGTAACGGGAGCACCCACGCCAGTGAAAAGCATCAACGAGCTGTTTGTTAACATCGTTGCGGCTAATGAACTATTACCGGAAGCGATACAAACGGCTAAAGATGCCATTGGTAAAACGATTCCAGCCACAAGTAAAATCGCATTATCGCCTAGTAAAGAGATTGAAGAACTTTGTGTGCAAACATCGGCAATGGTGAAGGCGAAATCCCGTGGCTTCTTCGCACCACAAAAATGTATCGATGCGGTGCAAGCAGCCTTTCAACTCCCTTTTGAGGCAGGACTGAAACGCGAAGGTGAATTGTTTATGGAGTGTATGGCAACACCGCAAGCGAGAGCACAACAGCATTTCTTTTTTGCTGAACGTGCGGCAAGTGCACTTCCCCAAATAGCAAAAGATACACCGGTCCGCGCGATAGAAAAGGTCGCGATTATAGGGGCCGGCACTATGGGTGGTGGCATTGCTATGAACTTTGCCAATGCAGGAATTCCTGTTGTGTTACTAGAGTTAGAGCAAGCTGCTTTGGACAAAGGCTTAGCCTTAATTCGTCGTAATTACGAAAATTCAGCGAAAAAAGGTAAGTTAAGTCAGCAGCAAGTTGAGCAAAGAATGTCGCTACTTAGCGGCACAACTAGCTATGACGACCTTTGTGATGTAGACCTCGTAATAGAAGCGGTCTTTGAGAAAATGTCGGTTAAGAAACAAGTTTTCCAAGCACTTGATAAAGTGTGCAAGCCTGGCGCTATTTTAGCCAGTAACACGTCTACATTAGATCTCAGACGAAATTGCAGAGTGCGTTTCTAGGCCACAAGATGTAATTGGACTGCACTTTTTCTCGCCAGCCAATGTAATGAAGCTGCTTGAAATAGTGCAAGGAGCGAAAACCGCAGATGATGTGATAAAAACGTCAATGAAGCTAGCTAAAACAATCAAGAAAGTGGGTGTTCTTGTAGGCGTTTGCTTTGGCTTTGTCGGTAACCGCATGATTGAGGTATATGGGCGTGAAGCGGGCCGTTTAATGCTTGAAGGCGCAAGCCCTGAGCAAATTGATAAGGTTATCTATGATTTTGGCCTACCGATGGGTCCGTTCACAATGGGTGATATGGCTGGTTTAGATATAGGTTACTTTGTGAGGCAATCTCGCCAAGAGTTTATTAGCCATGACCCATCCTACTGCACCGTGTCTGATGAGTTAGTCGAAGCCGGCAGAGTCGGACTTAAAGTAGGCAAAGGCGTATATTTGTACGAGCAGGGGAGTCGTACTCCAATCCCAGATCCTAGTGTCATGGACATTGCCAAGCGCCGAGCAAAAGAACTAGGCATAGCGCAACGTGAAATTAGCGATGAGGAAATTATTGAACGGTGTATTTATCCGCTAATAAATGAAGGTGCAAACATTCTGGCTGAGGGCATAGCGCAGCGGTCAAGTGATATTGATGTGATTTACGTTTACGGCTATGGCTTCCCAGTATATCGAGGGGGCCCCATGCAATATGCTGACGAAATTGGATTAGACCACGTTTTGGCGCGTATGCAGCATTATCACGATTCCTTAGGTGAATATGGCAAGCATTGGTTCACGCCATCGCCACTTTTGTTAGAACTTGTCCAGAAAGGCCAGAAATTCTCAGCTTACAAAGCATAATCAACATAATAAATTAATGATATAGGTATACAAATGCAAAATTATAAAGCTCCCCAGCGAGACACAATGTTCATTACTCACGAGCTTCTAGATATGCAAGCACACTATCAAAAGCTTGGTTTTGACGAGGTCAGCGAAGATCTTGTCAAGGCTATTTATAACGAAGCGGGCAAATTTGCTGAAAATGTATTGGCACCGATAAATGCGATTGGCGATCAGCAGGGGTGTAAAATAGATGATGGTGTTGTCACCACGCCTGATGGTTTTAAAGAAGCTTACGCAACCTATGTTGAAGGCGGGTGGCCATCGATGGCACACCCAGAAGAGTTTGGAGGACAAGCGCTACCTTATTCACTAGCAACCTCAATGGCTGAATGGTTTTCAGGTGCAAATCACTCTTGGGCGATGTACCCAGGTTTAAGCCAAGGGTGTATGGAAACACTAAAAAGCCATGGTACGAAAGAACAGCAAGACATGTTTTTGTACAAGTTAATAGAGGGCTCTTGGACTGGTACTATGTGTTTAACTGAGCCGCATTGTGGCTCGGACTTAGGTATGCTGAAATGTAAAGCTGAACCAAATGACGATGGCACTTATCGTCTCACCGGCACAAAAATATTTATTTCAGCAGGTGAGCACGATATGTCAGAGAATATTATTCATATCGTTTTAGCAAGGCTTCCCGATGCGCCCGCAGGCACACGCGGAATCTCATTATTTATTGTGCCTAAGTACAACCTCGACGAGAACGGAGAGGTCGGCGAGCGTAACACCGTCAAATGTGGTTCACTTGAACACAAAATGGGCATTAAAGGCAGTGCAACCTGCGTCATGAACTTTGATGCGGCAAAGGCGCATTTAATTGGTCAGCCTAATCGTGGCTTAAATTGCATGTTCACATTTATGAATGTTGCCCGCATTGGTACTGGAGTAGAAGGCTTGTCAGCAATTGAAGCAGCTTTTCAAGGTGCACTCAGCTACGCGCAAGACCGTACACAGTTTCGTGCAATGACTGGCGCTAAAAACCCTGATATGCCGGCAGATCCTATTATTGTTCACCCTGATGTACGCCGTATGTTGCTCACTCAAAAATCTCTAGCTGAAGGCAATAGGGCCTTAGCAATCTATTGCATGCAGCTCGTCGACATTAGCAGTTACAGTCATGATGAAGATGAAAAGAAACTTGCCGAATCAAAATTAGCGCTGTTAACCCCTATTGTTAAGGCCTTTTTGACAGAAACAGCACAGGAAGCAACGAGTTATGGTATGCAGGTTTATGGAGGCCATGGCTACATCGCTGAATGGGGTATGGAGCAATTAGCCCGTGATACACGTATTTGCACGATGTATGAAGGCACAACCGGTATTCAAGCGATTGATTTGTTAGCGCGCAAAATCATGGGGTCAAATGGTGAGTTATTGAATATATTCACCAAGGAAATAAAAGAATACTGCGCCAAAGTAAGAAGTGAATCTCAATTTACCACATGGATCAATGCAATTGATTCTCACGTAGATGAATGGCTACAAATGACTAAAGACATTGGCCAAGTGGCAGCAAAAAATCCTGATGAGTTAGGCGCTGCGTCGGTAGATTATTTAATGTATGCAGGCTACATAACGGTTGCTTATTTTTGGTTGCAAATGGCGGTCGTGGCGCAGCGTAAATTAGATGAAGGCAGCGAAGAAATCGCATTTTATGAAGCAAAAATTCATACCGCTAAATTTTACTTTGATCGCATGTTGACGCGCACCCGTTCGTTAGTATCAGCGATACATTCAGGTTCTGATAACTTGATGAACATGGACGTTGAGTTGTTCAAAGTAGGCTAAGCGTGCTACTTTGTTAGCTGACAAAAACTAAAAAAGGTGAACATTTGTTCACCTTTTTATTTTTGCTCAATATTCCCTAGCAAGCATGCTGAGTTCTCAGCAATCAGGAAGCTCTACTTTTTACTTCGCTTGCAATAAGTGAGTTCGACAATCCTTTTGCTTCAATCCATGCTGACAGCAACATACCGTCATATTCTGGTTCATTTAGTTTCGATTTTGATAACTTTTTCACCAAAAAAACACCAGTATCAGCTGCATCACTTAGCAGAGCCGTTCTTATAAGGCTGTTGCCGTCGCATGTTATTCCATCGTAGTAGTCTGATAATCGAAGATTGAAGTTGCTTTGAACCCCCTTCAATTTTTTGCGTAATTCAGACTTGTCATTTGCTTTAACAATGTTGCAAATATTTGCTAGTTCATCTTCAATAGCCGCATTTGCGCTCTGAGAAAGCATACTAAGACTACTTAAGATTGTGGTTGCTACAAGGATTTTAGATAATTTTAACATTAGCGTGCTACCGCGCATTTACTGCGCATAAAAGTATTGATTGGACACTATTTTAAGCGCGCACAGTAGTACCTGCGGCGCATAAAACAATGGGTTAATTAGATTTTTTCGCTCACTTCTGCGGCGATAGGTGAGTCAGAAAAGCCTTTGGATTCAATCCAAGCGGTAAGCGCAATGCCATCTTCCTCGGGTTCTCTTAGCTTAGATTTAGGTAATTTTTTTACTAAAAGGGTGCCAGCATCTACCGCATCACTTATCAATGCAAACCTGATCAAGCTATTACCATCACATTGGATGCCTTCATAGTAATCACCTAAACGAAGTCTATAACTTTTTTGTACGTTCTTCATTTTTTTGCGAAGTTCGCCTTTGTCATTGGCTTTAACAATGTTACAAATATTTGCAAGCGCGTCTTCGATACTCGCATGAGCTGGAAGCGCTACAAAACTTGTGGCAGCAATAAATGATGACGCAAATAATATATTTTTTAAGTTCATGGTAAACCTATCTATTTTGTTTATGGTTTACTCAAGATACCTTTAAATAGCGAAAGAGTGTGCCTACTATTCATAATTAGGTATATTAATCCATAACTACACTAGACAAGGGACTACATCAGGTAGGATTATAAGCTTTGGCGACTTCTGCAATTTGTTCTCGCATCCATTTGTGAGCGGCATCATGATCGGCACTTAAATGCCAATACAAATAATATTCTATTCGTGGTGATTCAAAAGGTAACTCATACATTGCTAAATCATAATGCTTTGCTAAGTGATAAGGGATACAGCCAATGAGATCTGATTTTGAAATTGCACTTGGAACCGTCAAAAAATGCTGGCCACGCATAACGATATGACGTTTTTTTCCTAGTTTATCGAGCGCAATATCGATTGGGCCTGCGCCAGTACGTCGTTGTGAAACATGAATATGCCCCAGTTTTAGAAAATCATCCATTGTCATTTCGTTTTTGACAACAGGATGATTTTTCCTAGCAAGCACCACGAGCCGGTCAGTGGCGATGACTTGTTTTTTCAAATGTATGTCGGTGAAGGTAGATGCGTCAGCATAGAAATCTAGATTGCCGCTGGCCATCGACGATACGATGTGTTCACGGCCTACCTCATAATTCGTCAATGTGATGTTTGGGGCAAGGTGCTGCAATCTAGCCAAGAGCCTTGGCATAATGCTCACCTCTAGCAAATCACGACTGGCAAAGTTAAAAGCTTTTGTCGAGGTTTCAGGCTCAAATATATGGCTTTGTTGTACACTTTTACGCAATAAACCTAGGGCTTCACGGGCAGGAACAATGATGTTTTGTGCGACGGGCGTTGGCGTCATTGAATGACCGGTTCTCACAAATAGGGGGTCGTTTAACATATCACGTAAACGAGCTAAGGAATTACTGACCGCAGGCTGCGTAATACATAAAACATCTGCTGCTTTAGTTAGGCTACCTGCAGTATAAATGGCGTCAAATACAGCAAATAAATTAAGATCGATTCGATGCAGGTTCATAAAAACAAATTCCTAGGTAAACTATCATGGTAATTAATAAGTAATTAACATTATAGTAAAGTTGATGTATAAATCAAATTAATAGTAAAAATACATTTTGATTACAATAACTAATAAGGCGATATCATGGATATTACGCAATTAAGCATAGGAAGTTCACACGAGAGCCCACAATTTCATTGCATTAACCAGCAACAAATCCAAGACTTTGCTGATGCAACGGGTGATCATCAATGGATTCACCTAGATGTGGAGAAATGTAAAAAGTTTAGTCCATATAAAACAACAGTAGCTCACGGCTTTTTAACTCTATCGCTAATGCCACAAATGTTTGCACAATCAATAGAGCTTAATCCGAAAACCACAACTATGATAAACTACGGGATGGAAAATCTACGCTTTATTGAAGCGGTTAGAGTAAATGACAAAATTAAATATATGTTCACCCTAGTAGATATTGAAAGAAAAGGCTTAGGTGAACTATATAAGTTTGAAGGCAAAGTTATTATTGAAGGGCGCGAGAAACCGGCCTTAATCGGCACGTTTTTAACCTTAGTGATTAAAAACTAGCTTCGTAGTTTAAAACACCAAGTTAGACTCAACATCAAACATAGAAATAGGAGCAAAGCATGGCGACTAAGCTAAGTGACAGTGAAATTGAACAACATTTGCAGTTATTAAACGAAAAAGCAGGAGAAGACAAGTGGGTTATAAAAAGCGATAAGCTACATAAGACCTTTACATTCAAAAGCTTTATTCGTGCTTTTGGTTGGATGTCACAAATTGCTATTTGGGCTGAAAAACTAAAACATCACCCTGAATGGTCAAATGTTTATAATAAGGTCGTTATTGACTTGGTTACTCATGATGTGGATGGAATAAGCGAGCTTGATTTCGAGTTGGCCACAAAAATGGAGCTTTTTCGTTCATAAATCGAGCTAATATCGAGGATTTGTGTAAAGTTTAGGCATCTAGAAAAAATAATTATTTTAGCAGTTGCATACTGAACTTTCGTATGTATAATACGCCCCACGTTGAAGAGAGATACTTCTAACGCACCAGAATTCAAGCGCGGGATGGAGCAGTCTGGTAGCTCGTCGGGCTCATAACCCGAAGGTCGTAGGTTCAAATCCTGCTCCCGCAACCACATTAAAAACCACGCATAATTAGCGTGGTTTTTTTCGCCCACTATTTATGAATCTAATAAGCACCTTAGCAATTATTTCATAGTCTAAGCACACGCGTGATTGCCGTGAAATAGGCTATCTTTTTAACTAATTCAATAAGCTAAGTAATCGATGTAAATTGCCGATAAAGGAATGCATAGGAATCCATGATCATTTTTTAACGGATAAATTTACTCAGTGAATTGTTTAACAAGCATTCAAAACGTTGTTCTTTTTATTGCTAAAGCCGCCTGTTGTCGGCTGTCACAGTCGATCTTGATTATTACGCTTGCTATAACTCACAATAGCTTTGCCCAGAGTCAACATGATCGCCTAGAGCAAGCCATAAAAGAAACAAAGTCCATATCTTTCTACTACAATAAGGTTGAAGGACTCAATGATCTTGTCAATTTTGATCGTGTCGTACTCACGCCCCAATTAGTCTCTGACAGACAAATACAAACGATTAAACAAAGTGATACCTTAGTCTTCGCTTATTTAAGTGTGGGTGAGTTTGGCAGCGAAACCCTCCCGGACGATTTATCAGATGACGTTCTGCTTATTAATGAGGCTTGGCAAAGTAAAGTCATGGATCTAGGGTCAGGTGATTGGCAAAGTCACTTGTATACTCGCGCGAAGGCACTTTTAAAAAGAGGGTTTGATGGTATATTCTTAGATACTTTAGATAGCTACCAACTGCTTCCTAAGGCTATAGCTGATAGCGCGCTACAGCAACAGCATCTGCTTGACATCATTAACACTATTCAGCGCTTGCCTGCACCTTCAAATGATCACGCTAAACTGATCCTGAATCGCGGGTTTGACCTTGTTAGTAAACTAAGCACAAAGCCTTATGCTGTTGTTGCTGAATCCATGCATCATGCGTATTTACCGCTTACCGACAGCTATATCAAGGTAAAGGATTCAGATTCTTTATGGTTAGAAAATACCTTAAACAAAATTAAAGCGCTAGGTATAGAGGTCATTGTTATTGACTACGTGCCTGCTAGTGCTAAACCAGCACAAATCGAGGCTGCAAAAACCTTACTAAATAAGGGCTATACGCCTTATATAAGTGATGGCATGTTATATGAGGTGGGGGTTAGCACGATTATCCCAACTGCCAGAAAGGTGCTGGGTTTTTACAATAGTAAGCGGGAATCAAAACGCGCATCTTCTTGCCATCGTATGCTCTCGATGCAAATTGAATACCTCGGATATATTCCACAGTGCCACGACATAAATGCGTTTGATTTCAAAAATGTCGATTTGAACCTTTATGCGGCTGTCACTTTATGGCTTGAGGTTGACGACTATCAAAAATTTCCTGACATTGAGCAATTGATTCACCGAGCTTATAACAATGTGCCGATGTTATTTTTAGGAGGGTTTCCTGATAGTCCTAAAATACAAGCTTTGCTAGGAATTGAAGAGAGGGGCTTGATAAACGCACCCCTTTCACAAGTCAAAGGGCAGCAGTGGACAAACAGCTTTAAAAAGCACACTTTAGCCACTTTGAGCCATCAGATAGCTGGAGTAACACAAAAACAGAGAACCAAGTCGAGGTCGTATTTGAAGATGCAGATGCCACACAAACTGCTTATGTATTTACATCAACTTGGGGCGGAGCGGCATTAAGGCCTTTTCCAGTAAGATTGCTCGCGAATGAAAAAGACGTATGGTTGCTAGACCCTTTCAAACTGATTCAAAAAACCTTAAAGCTTCCCGCTATTCCGGTGATAGATGCGACAACAGAGTCTGGTCGAAGAATCCTACTTAGCTATGTTGATGGAGATGGTTTTCCAAGTAAGAGTTCGTTCATAGGTAATCCTTATACTGCTGAAGTACTGCGAGATAAAGTATTTAGCCGCTATAAAATGCCGCATACTATTTCGATTATCCAGGGTGAAATTTATAGCGGTGGCATGCACTCGCAAGAAAGTGAAGCCTTAGAAAATATTGCCCGTTCTATTTTTGAGTTACCTAATGTTGAATTAGCTTCGCATTCCTATAGTCACCCGTTTTTTTGGCGTAAAAATGAAGTTGAAGATTCTTTATACGGCTTACATTTAGAAATTCAAGGTTACGAACTCGACTACAACAAAGAAATAGTTGGCTCGATAGATTACATCAATACGTCCTTAGCGCCTGAAGGTAAAAAGGCAAAATTAATACTGTGGACTGGATTAGCTAACCCTACAGAGGAAATTCTTGAGTTAGCGGAACAAAATAATTTAGGAAATATAAATGGGGCGAGTACCTATGTCGTAAATGGTAATCAACCCTTGACCCAGGTTTATCCTTCAATTGTTTGGTATCCGAAGGCGGTACAAGTCTATGCACCTATCATCAATGAAAATTTGTACACCAACTTGTGGACAGAACACTATGACGGATTTTCACGCGTTATCGAAACCTTTGACTTGTTAGAGAGTCCGCGCAGGTTAAAACCCATTAGCATTTATTATCATATGTATTCAGGTCAATATCCTGTGTCAGTTAAGGCATTAGAGAGTATTTATGAGTGGGCGTACACGCAGTCGATTCATCCAATGTACCTTAGTGAATATGTAGATAGAGCCCGTGTCTTATATGATTCTGGCGTGGCTAAAACCTTAACCGGTCAGTGGCAAATATCGAGTCAGTCAATAAAAAATGTCAGACTACCCCATGAATTAGGTTTCCCAAATACCATGCAAGTAGTGGGCTTTAACGAAGAACAAGACGGTAAATACGTAAGTTTACTAAATAAAAAGACGGTATTTGACACTCAAAAAACGATGCCTCATGGTACATACATGCAAAGCGCAAATGGAAAAGTGCTAAATTGGCAGCTTGGACGCGCTTCGATCACGTGGGCGATTGCATCGCACGTTCCTCTAGAACTGATTATTCAAATCGGAAAAGAGCAAAAAGCAGAGTTATGTGAAGTTGATGCCACTATGCCAGTTAGTCTCACTAGAACGACGGCAAACTTACTTATAATTAAGAGTAAATTTTCCGGGGAAATAAGTGGCACAGTAACTTGTAAGGACGCCACAACGGCTAATAGCGGGGTGTCATCTTGAAATCGCAAGAGACAAAACGCTTATTCTCGGTAAATACCATACTCGCCTTGGCGTTGGTATCGATATTAGGATTGAGTATCTTATTTCCCAACAATCAAGCCTTACTTGATCTTATTGAGGAGTCATCTACTGCTGATATTTCCTTAGCTTTTTTGAAAGCACTGCATATGCAAGATGAAGCGTCATTAGAAATAGACCTTAGCATGGCAAAAAACTATGCCGCGAAAGCTGAGTTTTCAGAAGCGATTGACTTGCTAGATAAGGTGTTAGCGAATCCTAAATATCAACACAAAAATGAGGTAGTCGCCTTATATATTGATACGCTAAGTAAACACAATAATGCGCTCGATGGCAGCTTAAATAATGTCGTCCTTGAAAAGCTAGCATATTTTCAAGCAACGCTATCGTATCAACTTGATTTAAAAACAGCGCTTGTTTTAGCCAACCAAGCGCGCAGTTTGGCACGCCCTGATATCTCCTTAAATTTGCTAACTCCTCATGCCGCACTTTCAGGTGAGGCTTCATTTACTACGCTAATTTCTCTCGCTCTTGAATCTAATCTTCTTAGCCAAGCGCAATATTTTGCAAAAACTTTATTTGCAAAAGAACAAACGCTTGCAAACGCAAAACAATATTTAGCCATTTTATCAAACGCGAACCAGAGTAAAGAAATAGGTGATTTTTTAGAAACATACCATGGTGACTTACTTAACGACGCTGAGTTTTTAATGACGGCAGCCCAATACGCTGAGAAAAGTGCTTATTTGGATTTTGCCTTGTCGTTTACTGATGCACTTATTGCGATGCAGCCGAATGCGGCTAACTATGAATATGCATCGACTCTTTCTCTTGCTGCTAATAATTTGCCTCGAGCAGCAAAGTATCAAAATAAAGCGCTTGAACTAAAACCGAGCGCAGATGGTTATTTGCAGCTTAATAAAATATATAGTTGGCTTGGTGAAATATTACTAGCTCAGCGCAGCAGTTTACAAAGTATTGCACTTAATCCAACACAAGAAGCTGTTCGTAAAGGGATTAGCGAGTCCAGAGCATTGGGTGACATTGGCACTGAAGCCAGCTTGTATGTGCTGTTAGGACAAAACCATTGGCTTGCAGAAGATGAATATAAGCCATGGATTGATGCAATTGAGAAAGGTTTAGGAAGCCCAGAGGCGACTGAACAAGTCTTAGCTGTGCTCAACGACCAGCCTAAACATCCGGTTCTATTAGGTGAATTAGGTCGCTTGTATAGTTATGCCGACAAGCATGACTTAGTGGTTGCTACCTTGGGGAAATTGGCGAAGCAACAAAACTTAAGTTACAAACAAGCTTATCGAATGGCTCATGCTTATGTCATGTTAGATAATATTAAACTGGCATTTGACGGACTAAAAAATGTCTCAAATTGGTCTAAGGGCCCTGAAGAGTTCCTCGAACTTTTTTCACGCCTTGCCTATGACAACGGCGAGCGAAGCTTAGCCTTACAAGCATTCAAACGTCTCAGAAACACCAACAGTGAAGCTTTTGATCTGTACCGATATATGCGTTTATTGTTGCCAGTTGATAGCACAAACGTCGAAGAAATACTGGCTTTATACAATGAGTATCAAGACGAACACTTGCACATGCAGCTACTTAGCTATGCATTTAAAAATAATGACGTTGATTTGATAGATAACTTAATCGCTTCTACGCTAGATAATCCAAAATACGCCCAAAATACCAGCATTTTGATGTGGCAGGCAAAATATTATGAAAGTAAGCAACAAGGTGATAAAGCGCGGCAAACATTATTGCAACTGCTAGCCATTGACCCCGAAAATACGCTCGTTCTTAATAATCTGATATGGTTTGCACTCGACAATAAAGAAGACACTTTTTTACGTAATCTTTATGCACATTTTAAACGCTATAATACTGACAAGCCCGAAAGCTGGTTAGCTATGGCGAGTATGAGTGACTACTTAGGGGAAAGCCAAGATGCCTTGTTGTGGTATCAGAAAGTCCTCTCGGCAGACCCAAGTCTATCTGGGAAGCTGAATAAACCAGCGCAAATCACACTGGATGCACAAAAAAGCACAGTCTCTGTGTTACTCAATTACGCAAGTTTACTTGACCGCACGGGTAATAAGCCTAAAGCACATTTGATTCGCAGATACCTGTTAGCCCATCAAAGCCAAGTATTGCAAGTAACTCCAAGTGGCGAACTCAGTTACCGTTCGTTAATTGACACATTTATTAGTCCTGCTGTGGCGAAACACATGGTGACCCAAAGCGCTATGGATAGACGCGGCGAAGTGGCGATATCTGAACTTTATGCCCAAAACCTGCGTGACAACCAAGCATATAAGATCCTTTTCTGGCAAGAACAAAAAGCCTTCGCTGAATTTCAACTGCCTGATTGGCAACAGTTGTCCTTGGCGTTGCAAACAAAGGACATTACAAACGTAAAACGTTTGTTAGATAAACCAAACAATCTGCCCATTGCTGATAAATACGTAGCAAATCAGGAAGCCGGCAGACACTATATTGCTTGGCAATTGGGCGAGTCAAATCTGGGCAATTCTCATATTTCAGAAAACGATCAGAGCTTGTTGCGCAAGTTGCATGTGCAGCAACATCCTGTAAAAACTCATAGTATAGGCATTAGAAAAAGTCGAAATTCAACGTGGAATGAGAACCGCCTGGATCTTGAATACTATGCTCCGCATAAATACGGAAACTATCGAGTGCAAGGCTATAAAAAACAAATGGTCTTGGCAGGCCGTGGTTTGTCGTACGAGCAACTCGACGAAACTGGATTGAAAGTATCTTATTTGCGTCAACTAGAAGATAGTTCATGGCAACTAAAGCTTGACTACGCTGATGGAATAGCGAAAGAGCGATTTGGCTTGTCAGGCGAATATGATTGGATGCTTAATGATTATTTGTCAGCAAAGCTCCACGCTGGCATAAATATGCCCAATACACAAAGCCGACTTATGCACATTGCAGGTAAGGAAGACCGCGTAGGCTTTGATCTTTTGTTCCTGCCAACAGCCCGCGAGCATGTAAGTGTATCAGCGGCAGTTAGAAAGTTATCTACCCGCTTTGATGAAGATATTGCACAAGGCTGGTCCCTCAACATTCGCGCCACAGAACAACTTCTTTTCGATATTCCAGCTTTTCAAGTTTATGCCGATATAAATTTGCAAGGCTACTCGCACAGTGACAATGATTTAGCTACCTTCAATCGTTATTTTACGAACCGAAGGTTTAATTCCTATCGAGTGGACGATTTTACGAAAAAGAGTTTTCAGCGTCTTAGTATTGGTCAAAGGTTAAGTTATGGCGAGCCCGGTACGCCCGGGAAAACACTGCCTTCACCAAATTATTGGCTAGATACCTCACTTGGTTATAACAACAGTATTAAAGAATTCGACTTGAACATAAGTGCAGGGCTAGGAGCAAGTTTGTTTGGTGATGACGAATTGTATTTTAAAGTTGACTGGCAAAGCTCAGACCGCTTTGGCGATGAATATTTAAATTTTTCTTTAGGCTATACGTATGGCTTATAAATTATGTAGGTATAAAAAATGAATAGGGTGTTTACAATGCAAAGATTATTAATTGTTTGTGCAGTGCTAATGCTTGCATCATGCGCAAGTTATCAAACAAGCGAAAGCCCGGGCGTTGATAAGAACGCACGCTGGGTAATTATGCCTATAATCAATCACTCAACAACGCCCATGGCAGGACAACAAGCTGAACAAATTTTAAGCTCTATTATGTTTAAGCTCGGTGTTAATAGCGATATGTATCCGGCAAATGAAGCAACAGATCTTGCATCAATGCTAGATGAAAATGCCAAGCGTAAACAAGCCCAAGAGTGGTTAGCAAATCAAACTTACGACTATGTTCTCACGGGCACTATACAAGAATGGCACTATAAAACCGGTTTAGATGGTGAGCCAGCCGTTGGTATCACTCTTGAATTAATTTCTGCAAGCAGTGGCGAAACTCTTTGGAAGTCGTCGGGTAGTCGTGCTGGATGGGGACGTGAAAGTGTCTCTGCGGCAGGTCACAAAGTGATTGAAAATATAATAGACGGTTTATCACTTAAATAGCTAGTCAACTTCGCATATTTTTATTAGGTGATTCGTGCAAAATATTCAACAACGTTTATTTGGTTATAAAATAAATAAATTTGCCTGGCTAGAAACGCTTGTTGTAGCGGCTTTGTCTTTGCTTGTTTGGTATATGATAGAAGAATCTAGTTCACTTCAAGCTTCGCAGTCTGTATTTTTGTGGCCGGTCCTGGGGCCACTTTTGATTGCACTTCGCTATGGTTTTGCAAAGGGCTTTGTTTGTGCACTAGTCACAGTGCTTGGCTTTTTGTTAATGAGCGAAGTGTTGTTTGATAGTTTGCAGTTTTCTTTATCGAGCGCGGTTGGTATTTGTTTGTGTGCTATGTGCGCTGGTGAATTTCATGATTTGTGGTACAAGAACACCGAAAAATATAAATTAAACCATGATTACATGGCCAGAAAGCTTAATAGCTTTACTCAAAACTACCACCTACTAAAAGTTTCTCACGATCAACTAGAGCAAAAAATCGCATCTGACACGGTTAATCTACGGTCAAGTATGCAAGCATTGCAACTGATAGCCGCTAAACACCCTAATTATGAGCTAGCGAATCTTGCCGATCCTTTTTTGGATATTTTTAGAGACACCGGCGGGGTAGAACTCGCTGGCATATACAAAGTTGAGAATAATTGTATTGTTCCCAAACCCTTATCTAAACTTGGTAATCAGCATGCATATGATGCAAATGATCCTATGCTCTTAGATATGCTAAAAACGAAAAAGTTAGCGTCAATTGCAAAAGCGGTTACGCCCGAAGAGCATCAATCACGTTATCAGTTATGCATTCCTTTGACCGACACTAACGGCCAGCTTCAAGCGGTTATTTTGGCCGAGAAAGTGAAGTTTTTCATGCTCACTAAAATCAATATTGCGTTAATGTCGGTGCTTGCGAATTACGCGGCTGATTTGATTTCACCCGAATCTTCAACGCCTAGTCTCGCGCCAAGCCAAGGAAGCTTGTTTAGGCAATATCTTGCTCGCGCGCTAGAAAATATGGAGCAGTTTGGTACCGATAGCTCAATTATTATTTGTATTGACCATTCAGGTAAATACGAAATGTCCTTGAAACACGCGGTTGATTACCGCCGCGGCGCAGACGTGTACTGGAATTGTCAACACAATACATATGGAGGTGAGGCGATGCCCGCACTCGCGGTGCTATTACCTTTAACTGAATTAGTTGACGCCCAAGCATATGTGTTGCGCTTAGAGAAAATACTAGAAAGTCAGTTAGGTCAACATAGCAAGAATATTGATATTCTCGGGCCCTTATCACTGCATCAAAATTGGGACCGAATACAAGAGTTACTAAAAGATTTGGGAGCATAAATTGAAATTAATCGCTGCCATTTTGTTTCTACTTTTGCAAAGTGCGATTGCCGTAGTCTATTTTTATGCGCCAGATTTTGAATATTACTGGCCATGTTTGTTTATTTTGCATTTATTCACTTCTTTGTTTATCAGTTTAGCTTGTTATTTATCCTTACCTTCACAATATATTGATGAACATTATCAATATCGATATCTTTTCTTCTTTTTTATATTCAACTTTTTTCTTCCTATTTTGGGTCCGCTAGGGAGTGTTTTTGCGATTATTCTGGCACTCTACCTGCCTAAATATACGCAGCCAGTCACTTGGGATATTACCGAGACTATTGACTTACCCGACACGCCTGGTGAGTTTTCATTGTTTCAATATAGTGGCGGCTCGATGAACAGTATTTTGCTTCATCACTATGATGTTTATCAACGTCAACAGGTTGTACAAGCAGCAATTCACCTGCCAGCAAAAGCGTCTATACCGGTCCTAAAGATTGCCATAAGCGATGCGTCAGACGATGTACGTTTACTCGCGTTTTCTGCGCTTGAAAAAATGGAAACAGACATCAATCAAAATCTGGTAGACACGCAAAAACGCTTCAACGAAAACAATAATCACGTAGACGCGCTTACCATTGCAGAACAATACTGGGAATTGTGCTATTTAGGTATTGCCTCACATGCCGCGCGTCAGTTGTATTTAAAAAATGCGCAAAATTATCTTATTAAAGCCGAAAGATTAAAACCAACCACTGCCGCAAGACTATTGCTGGGACGTGTGCTAACGGCGCGAGGTAACTCGATTGATGCGATAAAAGTCTTCTCAAGATGTATTGCTATGGGCATACATAAAAATCAAGTTGCCCCATATTTAGCTGAAGCGGCATTTGACGCCGGCCGCTATGACCTAATGAAAAATTACTTAAGTCATATTTCCGACACCAACTCAGACAAGTTTTCGCAGATTAAGGCCTACTGGTCATGATTAAATTCAAGAGTGATGAAATAAATAATACAAGCGAAATTAAGACTTCTATCGATACGGTAGATGTATGCTTGTTACTCGAAGGCACGTATCCATATGTAAAAGGTGGAGTATCAAGCTGGATTCATCAACTTATAAATGGATTGCCTGAGTATACTTTTTATATTGTATTTTTGGGTGGAAGCCCCGACGCTTATCAAAAAAGCTTTATGAGTTTCCCGAAAACGTTGTTGGTTTTGATGAATATTACTTATTAGAACCACTGGACAGCAAAAGCAAAAAACGAAGAGCTTTAATTAAAGACAAGTCGAATGCAGAAATCTGGAATGAATTCTTAACTTATTTCGACGACAGCAAAGACCCCATTAGTTCTGCTGTACTTAAGCAGATTTCAAATGAGTTAGGTGTGCAAGGCGGCTTCACTTTGGATGATTTCTTTAAAAGTGAAGCCTCGTGGGATGTGCTGTTGGAGCGCTACGCAAGTACTGCTGTTGACAAGTCTTTTGTTGATTATTTTTGGACATTCCGCAATATTTATCAACCTATATTCTTATTAGCAGAAATTTCAAGAAAGCTACCCAATGCTAGATTATTTCATAGTATTTCTACGGGATATGCTGGTTTTTTGGGGGCCTTGGCTAAACAACGAAAAGAACGTAATTTAATTATTAGCGAACATGGTATTTATACTAAAGAGCGCAAGATTGATTTGGCACAAGCGCCATGGATACGCGACAGCCACAGTGAGATAGACCATTCTATTCATCGAGACATAGAAAATACCAGAAAAATGTGGATTCGTTTTTTTGAACAACTTGGTTTGTCAGCCTATCACCAATCCCAACACATCATTTCTTTATTTGGTGGTTATCAGCAAAAACAAATTTTAGATGGCGCACCTGACCAACGCACCCAAGTGATCGTGAATGGTATCAAGACGCGCCGATTTGACCAGGCACTTGAGTGCAGAAAACAAACGCCTCCATTGGTGGTTGGGTTAATTGGCAGAGTTGTGCCCATCAAAGATATTAAAACATTTATTCGGACTATATTTTCTTTAGTTGAAGATTTTCCCACTATTAAAGGGCTTGTGATTGGGCCGCGAGAGGAAGACCCAAAATATGTCCAAGAGTGTGAACTATTGGTGCAAAGTCTTAACTTACAGCGCAATATTGAGTTCACGGGAAATCAAAATGTTGCTGAAATTTTACCTGAATTAGGCGTAGTAATTTTAAGTTCGATAAGTGAAGCACAGCCACTAGTATTGCTTGAGGCATTTGCTGCTGGCGTGCCGTGTGTTGCGACTGATGTTGGTGCTTGTAGTGAAATGTTGATTGGCGCTAACGACGAAGATAAAGCCATAGGTCCTGCTGGCATAATTGTTCCTATTGCTAATCCCAATGAAAAAGCAATGGCTTTAAAAACATTGTTATCTGACCCTGTGAAATGGCGCCAGTACGGTGACAATGGCCGTCGCCGCGTTACTACTTACTACGAAGAAAAAGATATGTTCAATGCGTATCGAAAGCTTTATGAGGAGGCCAAACATGGCGGGCATAGGCTTTGAACTAAAAAAAATACTTAACAAACGCTCATTACTTTCCGTTGTTGAGGCCTATGGACTAGCTGGCATTATTGGCTCTGGGCCTTGGGTCATTTCGATACTCGCGCTTTTATGTATTGGTATGATTAGTGTCAGTATGCGTACATCAGCAGATGTGATTATTCAATTTCTAGTCATAGTCACTTATTTGATGGCTGGTTCCCTAATTATTAGCGGCCTGTTTCAGCTATTGCTGACTCGATTTATTTCAGATTTAATCTTTGCTGAACAAGAAAAACGCATCGTTGCAAATTTATTTGGTGCAATGTTGGTTACGACGGTTATTGGCGCTATCGTGGCGGTCAGTTTACTTTTGTTTGCACCCACTATCAGCATGCCAACAAAGATTACCATTCTTATGTCATTTCTACTTTTATGCAATCAGTGGCTGGCGATTATTTTTTTGAGTGGTATGAAAGAGTATTACCAAATATTCTTTACCATCATGGCGAGCTATTTGCTGATGGTATTACTGACCTTCCTTATCAATCCTGACTCCTTATTTGGTTTGATGCTTATTTTCACTGCTTGTCAAGCGATACTAACCTTCATTTTTATTTTTTCAATTGTGCGCGGTTTTCCTCCAAAAACCTTGGTGTTGTTCGAGTTTTTAAATCGTAAATCTACGTTTTATTCCTTACTTTTTTGTGGGTTTTTCTATAATTTAGGGGTGTGGCTAGATAAGTTTGTGTTCTGGTTTCGTGACGAAACATCACACAGAGTCATCGATTTTTTTAAAGCTTCATATATTTACGACGTGCCGATCTTTATTGCTTATTTAGCGATCGTTCCGGGCATGGCGGTATTCATGTTAAAGATGGAAACAGACTTCGCTGATAAATGCCTTAATTTTTATGCAGCCGTTAGAAAAGGCGCAAGCTATAAAAAAATAGTGACTTTAAAAAATGATATGACCGAAGCATGTCAGGCGAGTATATATTACATTTTTAAGGTTCAGGGTATAACGTGTGTATTATTGTTATTCTTCGCGAAAGACATACTTATTTTACTTGGCATTGACGTCAGTTATTTACACCTATTATATGTTGATATTGTAGGCGTGAGTTTACAAGTGGTTGTGATGGCAATCTTAAACGTAATGTATTATCTCGATAAGCGTTATGAAGCGCTTGCTTTGACTATTTTTATGGCCATGCTTAACTTTGCACTAGCGCATTTGAGTATCAATTTAGGCCCTATGTTTTACGGATACGGCTTTGCTGTTACCATGATGCTAACAACAATTATTGGTATGGTTTTATTAGATAGACAATTTACCACCCTTGAATACAAGACCTTTATGTTGCAAACAACCAAGCGAGTTTGAGCTCGCTAGAAACGCCTTATTTAGATTCCGTTTCTAAAAGCACTCATGCTCGCGACGATTGCTTCATATAACTGATATTGCAAGCTGTCTTTGTTGTCCCTTGGGTCTTCGTCTTCTTGCTGGCTGCTTTGCTCATAATGATGCAAATTATCTATATTCAGAAGAATGCTAGGCAATGACGTACTAGCCAGAATCACAAGCTTAGCTGATTGTGGAGACGCCACGTCAAAAGCTAATCGTTTGTTTAGTTCGCGTGTCAATAGATTGGCAAATCGCTTACTGGATTTAGTGTTGGGCTTGTATATTTGAGCTAATGCCTGCGCTGACAGGTTTTCTTGTTGGTCTACATTATTGATTAAATCCGCTACATTCCCTAGAAGAATAGCTTCGGACTCGTTTTTGACCAACACTTGTCCAAGCTCGCTTGATGATGACGCGTCTTGATAAACCCATACTGACACCTTAGTATCTTGACCAGCATTCATTGCATCGCCGTGTAGTGATATAAATAAATCGGCTATTTGATCGTGTGTAGAGGGGCGTTCATGGGGATATAAAAAGCGGTCGTCGTTACGTGTTAGCAAAACCTCAACCCCGTCTAAGGCAGATAACTTGCTTTGTAAATAGTTAGCAAGATGCAAGTTTATGTCTTTTTCGAAAGTGTTCGCGCGGGTCGAACCTAAGTCCACACCGCCATGCCCCGGGTCGAGTAAAATAGTAAAGCGAGACCTTTTTATTAAATCTACTATTATCCGAAATCCTTTATTCTCAATCGGTTTCAAATAGAAAATATTCACTTCAGGTTGTTTTTGGAGGTCAAAAACAATATCAGCGTATTCTGTCGTTTTGGCGTCATGGTAAGTGATAGTTTTGATGAATTCAGAGTTTACAGCATTAAAGATCGTGCTATCTATACGTGATAGCTTATTGTCATGATAGATTGAAAGCGTGAGAGTTGATTTATCATCACTTGTCTTATGTTCAAATCGAACGATGTCTTGAAATTCAAAAACAATGCGGGTTTTTTCGCTACTATTTGAATATCTAAAATCAAGGCTATTGAACGAAAGGGCCTCGCCAGTGAAAAGTAAAATGAATAAAAGCGATAATATCTGACGCAACTTAGCAAGGGCGCTAAACAATGATTGCTCGCCATTAATTTTTAAATCACCTTTTGTATTTACCATTTATCTATTAACCTTGTTTGTATTGTTGACTCATACGAAGCTTTTTTGTTTCAGTGAGATCACGACGCCATTGTATCGCGATAGCTTTTATTTGCAGATATTTGCCAAATTCATCTGCAAAATTCACGCCAGTAAAGTCTATATCTAATTAACTTGGTCCTTATCCCAGCACAAGAGCTCAATTTGTTATTTTCTTGCGCAGTGCTGCGTACTTTTAATTTTGTCTTAAAAGGCACTTATAGTGTTTACAACAGGCCAGTGTTTGCCGCACATGGCTAATAGCGCTTTTTAGGGGATGTTCGCTTGCTAGAAGCAACGCTTGAAGTAAAAGACCCTAACAAGATGTATTATGCATTTTAGCTTTTAAACGGGCTTATCGTTTATTTCGCTTTTATATGCTTATTTATAAGCACTTAGTTTTTATTAAGGTTTGCGATATTGTCGCGGTACTAGTATAATCCCCGAAAATTAACGAACTCCCTGAATGTACAGGTAGGCAATTGCCTTAATTTGCCTGTAAGAATTCATTACAAAGTAACGTTAGTGCAAGCGGTCGTGATACTTAGCGTGGTCTAACGCAGGTTCAGGTCTCTACCACTTACCCATTATTGGATAAATAATGTGTTCGTGGTAATACGAATTTAGGTGATAGCTCCGCTTGTTCGGGGCTTTTTTGTATTTGTTGATTGCTAAAAATCAACGCTTAATGGGCTATATGCCCTTTTTTTATATGTGTAAATGGAGTTGGGATTGTCACAACTTGAAATAAAACTAACAGAAATGTTAACGCCAGCAGTAGAAGCTGTTGGTTTCGAATTGGTCGGTGTGGAATTTGTTCGTGCTGGCAAACATTCGACATTAAGAATATATATTGACTCTGAAGACGGAGTTGAGGTTGACGATTGCGCCGATGTAAGTCGTCAAGTGAGCGCAGTATTGGATGTAGAAGATCCTATTTCGACTGAATATAACTTAGAGGTATCGTCGCCGGGCATGGACCGACCTCTATTTAAACCTGACCATTATCGTCAGCAAATTGCCCAAACCATTACCGTGAAATTGCAGATGCCACAAGACGATAGGCGTAATTTTAAGGGTGTATTAGAAAGTTGTGATGACCGTGGTTTTACGATAGTCGTTGACAACCAAAAGTTTGAACTGGCTTATGACAATGTATTAAAGGCCAATTTAGTTCCAGAATTTGATTAAACTTATTATGCTCTGAACAGAGCGATGAGGCGAAAATGAGCAAAGAAATACTACTAGTAGCAGAAGCAGTTTCAAATGAAAAGCAAGTACCCAGAGAAAAAATCTTTGAAGCTTTGGAATTTGCATTAGCAAGTGCCACTAAAAAGAAAAACGAAGGCAACATAGAAGTGCGCGTGTCAATCGACCGTGACACGGGTGATTTTGATACTTTCCGTCGTTGGATGGTCGTTGCTGATGATGTTGTTCAAGAAAACCCGTTCGCGGAAATCACCTTGTCAGCAGCACAAGTTGATGAACCTGATATTGAACTAGGTGGTTTTGTTGAAGAACAAATCGAGTCTATTTCGTTTGACCGAATTACAACGCAAACCGCGAAACAAGTTATTGTTCAAAAAGTACGTGAAGCGGAACGTGCGCAAATGATAGCTGAATATGAAAGTAAAGTAGGCGAATTGGTTACCGGTACGGTCAAGAAGGTAAACCGCGACAACGTTATTATTGATTTAGGAAATAATGCAGAAGGCGTGATCTTCAGAGAAGATATGTTACCAAGAGAAACCTTTAGACCGGGCGATCGTGTACGTGGATTGTTATACGTAATTAAGCCAGAAGCGCGCGGTGCACAGCTATTTATTAGCCGTACGCACCCTGACATGCTAGTTGAACTATTTAGACTAGAAGTGCCAGAGATTGCAGAAGAAACCTTAGAAATTATGGCGGCAGCTCGCGATCCAGGTGCTCGCGCTAAAATTGCTGTGAAAACGAACGACAAACGTTTAGATCCAGTAGGCGCATGCGTAGGGATGCGAGGTTCACGCGTTCAAGCTGTTTCAAGTGAGTTAGGCGGAGAACGTGTTGATATAGTGCTTTGGGATGATAACCCAGCCTCTTTCGTTATAAATGCTATGGCACCAGCAGAAGTGGCGTCAATCGTCGTTGACGAAGACGCTAAATCAATGGACATAGCTGTCGAACCCGACAACTTAGCACAAGCCATTGGTCGTAACGGCCAAAACATTCGTTTAGCAAGTCAGCTAACCGAGTGGGAGCTAAACGTAATGACGGTTGAAGACCTCAATACCAAGCATGAAGCAGAAAATCAAAAAGTACTTTCGGTATTTACTGAAGGCTTAGAGATTGACGAAGATTTTGCGCTAGTGTTAGTTGAAGAAGGTTTTACCAGTCTTGAAGAAATTGCCTATGTTCCGGTAAGTGAATTACTTGAAATAGAAGGCTTAGACGAAGAATTAGTAGAAGAACTACGTAATCGCGCAAAAGCAACTTTAACGACCCGCGCACTAGCGAATGAAGAATCGCTAGAGTCGGCAGAACCACAGCAAGAATTGCTTGATCTAGCCGGCATGGATAAGCATGTTGCATACATACTAGCAAGCCGTGGTATTACAAACCTAGAGCTGTTAGCTGAACAAGGTACCGACGAAATAAGCGACATTGAAGAGTTAACCGAAGAGAAAGCGGGCGAACTCATCATGGCGGCGAGAAACCTCGTTTGGTTTAACGAAGAATAGGTCAATAGGAGAATTATTCGATATGGCAGAAGTTTCCATAGAAAAGTTAGCAAGTGATATAAGCACGACTGTTGACCGATTATTAAAGCAATTTAAAGACGCAGGCATTGAAAAATCTGTTTCCGACGGCGTGACTGAAGAAGAAAAAGCAGAAGTTGCTCGACTTTTTAAGTAAGCAGCATGGCGGTGACGGCGCATCAGCACCTAAAAAAATGACCCTGCAGCGAAAGACAACTAGCACAATTAGCCTTGGTAAATCGAGAGCAGTTAAAGTTGAAGTGCGTAAGAAACGCACTTACGTTAAACGTTCAGAGGCTGATTTAGAGCGCTTAGCGCAAGAAGAAGCGCAGCGCAAAGCTGAAGAAGAAGCGCGCCAAGAACAAGAGAGACAAGCAGCTGAAAGCGCTAAAGCAGAAGCGCTTGAAAAAGCCAAAAAAGCGGCTGAAGCACGCAAGCAACAAGACGCTGAAAGAGCGGCTCGTGCTGAAAAAGCCAAGAAAGAAGCCGAAGAACGCAAAGCTGCTGATTCAAACTTAACTGATGAAGAACGCGCGGCTCAAGCGCAAGCAAGAGCAGAAGAAGAGCGTATTAAGAAACAGCAAGAAGAAGAAACTCAGAAGAAGCTCGAAAAAGAAGCGAAACAAGCTGCAGAAGATGCACGCAAGTTAGCGGAAGAAAACGAGCGTCGCTGGAAAGAAGAAGAAGAGCGTCGTAAAAAAGACGAGGCTAAAGAAGTTCACTTGCATTCAAACCGTTATGCTCAAGAAGCAGAAGACGAAGAAGATGCACAGATTGAACGAGGCGGACGTCGTCGTAAGAAGTCGAAGAGAAATGCCGGTGAAGATCTTAAACATAGCTTCAACAAACCCGTTATGCCTGTAGAAAAAATTGTAAAATTAGGTGAAACCATCACCGTTGGTGATTTGGCTAGCAGAATGGCGGTTAAAGGCACTGAAGTCATTAAAACCATGATGAAAATGGGTGAGATGGCAACAATCAACCAAGTACTTGATCAAGAAACAGCCGTTTTAGTGATTGAAGAAATGGGCCATAAATATGAAGTGGTTAACGAAAATGCACTCGAAGAAGAATTGATTGCTAACTCATCAGGTGGCAAGAGCGAATCCAGAGCGCCTGTGGTTACCATCATGGGCCACGTTGACCATGGTAAAACATCTTTACTCGATTATATTCGTCGTGCGAAGGTTGCTGATGGCGAAGCGGGTGGAATTACCCAGCACATCGGTGCCTACAGCGTTGAAACAGATAATGGTCGAATTGCCTTTTTAGATACACCTGGTCACGCCGCATTTACCGCAATGCGTGCACGTGGTGCAACGGCAACAGATATTGTTGTGTTAGTTGTTGCTGCAGATGATGGTGTTATGCCTCAAACCAAAGAAGCGATACAGCATTCTAAAGCGGCAGGTGTACCAATGATTGTCGCGGTCAACAAAATGGATAAAGAGTCAGCCGATCCAGACCGCGTAAAAACCGAACTATCGCAGGTAGAAGTTATATCTGAAGAGTGGGGCGGTGATTATCAATTCGTAAGCGTATCGGCAAAAACCGGTATGGGCGTCGATGACTTACTTGAGGCGATTAGTTTACAAGCTGAAGTGCTTGATTTACAAGCAATTAAAGAGGGTCCAGCACGCGGTATCGTGATTGAATCACGCCTTGATAAAGGCCGTGGTCCGGTAGCCTCAGTGCTGGTTCAAGAAGGTCTTTTGAAGCCGGGTGATATACTACTGTGCGGTGAAGAGTATGGTCGTGTACGTGCTATGCGCGATGAATCAGGTAAAGAAATTCAAGAAGCTGGTCCATCAACGCCGGTAGAAGTACTGGGTTTATCTGGTGTTCCTATTGCCGGTGAAAGCGCATTAGTTGTGCAAGATGAGCGTAAAGCACGTGAAGTTGCCGGCAAACGTCATACTAAGCAACGTGAGTTGAAATTAGCTAAGCAGCAAAAAGCTAAGCTAGAAAATATGTTTGCTAACATGGAAAGTGGTGATGTCAGTGAGTTGAATATCGTGCTTAAAGCCGACGTTCAAGGCTCAATCGAAGCAATTGCCGACAGTTTGACTAGATTGTCTACCGATGAAGTGAAAGTAAACATCGTCGGTAGCGGTGTTGGTGGTATCACCGAAACTGACGCGAGTTTAGCGGCTGCATCGTCAGCGATTGTTGTTGGCTTTAACGTACGTGCTGACGCAACATCACGCAAAATGATTGAAGCGGAAGAAATCGACCTTCGTTATTACAGCATCATCTATGAACTAATAGATGAAGTTAAGCAAGCGATGACCGGTATGCTAGCACCAGAATTTAAACAACAAATTATTGGTCTCGCAGAGGTCCGTGACGTATTTAAATCACCGAAAATCGGCGCAATTGCCGGCTGTATGGTGACAGAAGGCGTAATTAAACGTAATAATCCGATTCGTGTTCTACGTGACAACGTAGTGATTTACGAAGGGGAGCTTGAGTCCTTGCGTAGATTTAAAGACGATGTACAAGACGTCAAAAAAGGCATTGAATGTGGTATAGGCGTGAAAAACTATAATGATGTAAAAGTAGGCGATCAAATAGAAGTATTTGAAATCGTCGAAGTGAAACGCGAATTATAGACGCTCGTAAAGCTAAGTAGGTAGGACGGAGGCCAAGCGCCTCCGTTTTTGTCACTGTGCTCTTTCAAACAAGCGTAGAGATTAGTGTAAGGAAAAATAATGGCTAGAGAATTTTCTAGAACAGACCGTGTAGGTCAACAAATTCATAAAGAAGTCGCTAGTATTCTTCAACATGAGTTTAAACATCGTGAGCCGCAAGTAGGCATGATTACTG
Source organism: Glaciecola sp. G7-5 (assembly GCF_055808975.1). NCBI lineage: Bacteria > Pseudomonadati > Pseudomonadota > Gammaproteobacteria > Alteromonadales > Alteromonadaceae > Glaciecola > Glaciecola sp. G7-5. The sequence goes on along the minus strand of NZ_CM147892.1, from coordinate 3,857,196 downwards.
TATCGGGCGTAGAAGTATCGCGAGATCTTGCCCATGCTAAAATCTTTGTTACCTTTTATAGCAATAGCGCAGAGAAAATAAACGAAGATTTTGAGAAGCTAAATGAAGCTAGAAGCTTTGTACGTGGACTGCTCGGCCGTCGTATAAGAATGCGTAATGTGCCTGCAGTACATTTCTTCAAGGACAGCTCGATTGAAGAAGGTGCCAGAATTTCTGCTTTGGTGAACAAGGCGGTTGCATCAGACAAAGCAAAGCATGTTGATGATCCTACTGATGATGCAAGCGACAGCGATGCAACTACTGATAAAGACTAATTGATGGCTAGAAAACGTAAAGGACGCCTCATTAATGGGATTTTACTTGTAGATAAACCACAAGAGGTGTCGTCGAATCATGTGGTACAGCGCGTTAAAAGAATCTATAAAGCGGCAAAAGCAGGGCATACTGGAGCACTTGATCCCTTAGCGACAGGCCTACTACCTGTTTGCTTAGGTGAGGCAACGAAGTTCTCCCAGTTTTTGCTTGACGCTGATAAAAGCTATTTTGTTACTGCTAAACTAGGCCAGCGAACCGACACATCAGACGCTGATGGCGAGGTGGTTGAAACCAGACCTGTTAACGTGGCCGAAGCTCAGATAAAAGCGGCTATCACGCATTTTGTTGGACATATCAAACAAGTTCCGTCGATGTTTTCCGCATTAAAGCATGAGGGAAAGCCCCTGTATTTTTATGCGCGTCAAGGCATTACGATTGACAGACCAGCTCGCGATATTACTATTTACAGTATTGAATGGCTTGGCTTAAAAGGCGACGAGCTATCTTTAAATGTGAGTTGCTCTAAAGGAACTTATATTCGTTCGCTTATTGATGACCTCGGACAAATGCTTGAATGCGGTGCTCATGTAAGCGTGCTGCGAAGAACCGAAGTCGCACATTATAAGGCTTCACAAATGATAAGTTTTGATGAGCTAGATAAAGTGTTCGCAGAGAGTAACCCGCAGACTGCAATAAGTGAAAACGAAACAACTAACAACACGCTAGCGCAAAACTTTGATGCCATTGACAAGTTACTCTTGCCAATGGATACGCCTATACAGTCCTTACCAATAATGGCGCTTAGCGAGCAAGATACACTATATTTTCAGCAAGGTAGGGCGATTGATGCAGCGTCAAATATTGACCAACAATGGCCGTCAGAGCAGATATATAGGGTCTATCAAAAGAGCAATAATCGCTTTTTAGGAGTGGCCACCGTCGACGAGGCGAAAATGCTACAACCAAAACGTGTGGTGGTGTACTAAATTTTATATATTGCTTAATTGATAAATACCAATAAGCACTTGCGCTGTAGCTAATAATGTATATACTACGCGCTCTTTACGCGAGTCTGAATTAGTGATTGGACTCGTTTCACATTCTTTTTTGGAGAAATTATGTCACTAACTACAGCAGAAATAGCAAGCATTGTTGCCGATTACGGCGTTAAAGAAGGCGATACAGGTTCACCTGAAGTACAAGTTGCTTTGCTTACTCACAACATCAATAAATTACAAGGCCACTTTGCTGACCATAAGAAAGACCACCATTCACGTCGTGGACTTTTGAGAATGGTAAGCCAACGTAGAAAACTTCTTGATTACTTAAAGCGTAAAAACGCTCAGCGTTATTTAGAACTTATCAAGCGTTTAGGCCTACGTCGCTAAGCAGCGAAGTTAGACATAAAAAAAGCATCCATTGGATGCTTTTTTTGTATCTGCTTAAAAGGCAAATGTAATGTCTAAATTTACTTAAACAGACTTTTTTGCCACTTCGTCTAGTTTCTTTTCTAATTGCTGTAGCTTTTGCAACAATGTTGTATTTCGTTTTTCAAGCAAGATAAGTTTTTCTGTCATCTCGCGCAGTGTCGCACTTTGCTTAGCCTGACTTTGTTGATATTCGTCTTGTTTTACGGTGATAGCGAGTAATTCATTGGCTTGTGCATTGATTTTAGTATTCACGCCATCGATGCGTGGACGCAAGTTGGCGACAGTTGATTTATTCTCAGCCACTTTGCTATCTATTTCTTTTACAAGTCTGTTGGTGTCTTGCGTTAAATTTTTAAAGTTAGCCTCTAAGGTTTTAATTTCTTGTTGGTTGCGCCGCCATGCAGAGGCCCAAAGCTTATCCATCTGCTCCCAAAGCTCTTCAGCCCGGGCTGACAATTCACCTACTTTCACTTGCAGCTCTACGGTTGAATTACCCATTTCTTCACCCGTAGCAGAAAGCCTATCCTCTAAGGTTTTTATGCGCTTTTCATTTTCTTGTAATAGCGTTTCGTTTTGCATGTTAAGACTAAATAAATAGCCAGACGCACCGCATGCGATTAGCGCCAGGACTAGTACTAAATTGTTTAGGGCACTACTGTTTTTGCTCTCTGTAACGGTACTTTTAGTATTTGACTTACGGTTTCCCCCATAGGGATTCGGTCATTAAATTCGACGTTAATGGGTGCAAAATCTTTATCTTTCGGATCAACCGACATTCACTGTTTCCTTATTCTCGATAGCATATTTTTTACTATTGTCGATATCATACAACAAGTTATCAAAGCTGCTAAATTTTTATCAAAAATACTCGTTTAAATTCCTATATTAAACTTATTGCGCGCATAAGGTTGGAATATGATCAGTACATCATATATGATGTTTACCAATAGTATTCTTTATTGGTTATTATGAAACTAAATAGAAAACTTTCATTTACCTTAGGTGTCCGGTCGCTAGTTTTACTGGTATGTCTTGGTTTATTGATGGCTTTTGTACAAACAATATTTGACTTTAGAGAGCGTGAAGCTGAAGTTAAAAACACAATCGCCTCAATAGTGACCTCTGCAAAAGGTTCCGCTAGTGACGCAGTTTATCTTCTCGAACCAAGAATGGCAGAGCAAGTCATTAATGGCCTGTCTTACTTCGATTATTTTAGTTATGTGGCTATCATAGATGACAACGATAACGTCATGGCTGATTTTTCTAGGCAAGAAACACTCGGTGACAACGTTCATCTCAATACTTCCTACAACCCCGTACTTTCTCTAGTTGTCGAAAACTTTTCAAAAGACATTGTCCCATTATCGGGCGAAATGATGTCTCCTAGTCGAGACGAAGCCTATGGTCAAATGGTAATTATTGTTGATAACCATATCGCGTTGTCGGGGGTATATGATCGAGCCATTAGAGCCTTTGGTATCGCCGTTTTTGGCTATATGTTACTGACGGTTGCATTAGGTGTTTTATACCATTATTCGTTGGCTTCACCCCTTATCAGGCTTTCTAAACGCTTACAACGGGTGAATACTAAATCTATTGCAACGCAAAAAATTAGTCAGTTAGTAGGGCACGAAAAAAACGAATTCAGCTTAATCATCAATGCTGCAAACGATATGTTGTCTCGAATATCCAGTGGACAGGTACTATTAACCGAGCGAAGCCAGCGTTTTCGTTTAATTCTAGACACGGCGCCAGCGCTCATATTTTCGCTCGACAATAATCTTAATTTCGTTTTTGCCAATAAAGCCACGGCAACATTTTACGGCTATTCAATTTACGAATTAAAAGGCAGAAGTGCTAAGGACGTTATTGAACCCGTCGATCCAAACATGATGCAGTCTATAACGGAGTTTATTTCTTCAAGTAAACGACAGTATGACAAAATTGTGCAGGTGAAAAATGCGAATCGTGCTTCTTGTCATATGGAAATGTCCTTTGTTAAATTCAAAACTCCTGAAGGGCATAGTATTCTAGTGACGGCCTCTGACGTCACCAAGCGGATAACTGCCGAAGAAAAAATTGAATCTCTTGCTTACTTCGACCCGCTTACTTCCTTGCCAAATAGAAATAAAGTCTACGAAATACTTAGCGAAGATAACTGTGATGATGAATTATATGGCATAGCGGCGATTGCCGACCTTGACCAATTTAAACGAATTAACGATACCTTGAGTCACTCGGTAGGAGACCAGTTAATTGTAAAACTGGCGCGTAGATTACGTAAGGAATTTGCTTTTTCTGATTTAATAGCTCGTTTAGGTGCTGATGAATTCTTATGTATAGAAGAAAACGTATCGAGCGATATTAATATTGCCAAAAATGGCGCAGAAGTATTGGGCGAAAGGCTACGTAGCTGTATCAACAAAGAAATTGAAATAGGTCTACATAGTTATGCCTTGTCAGCCAGCGTTGGGGTCATTGTATTTAAAAAGAATCAGCTAAATGCTGATGAGATTCTTCAATATGCTGATACCGCGATGTATGAATCAAAAGAGCAGGGCGCAATTGCGTCACCATGTTCAAAGATGAAATGGCAACCCAAGCGGCTGAATTATTAAAGCTTGAACGTGACATTATGAAAGCCATGTTCAGAGACGAGTTTTACTTTGTCTTGCAGCCCGTTATTGATTCAACAACGCAAGAAATATGTGGGGCAGAGGCGCTTATGAGATGGCGAAGAGGGGATGATATCATCAGCCCTGACGAGTTTATTCCCTTCTTAGAAGAAAGTGCGCTGATAGTAGATGTGGGCGAGCGTATATTAAACAAAATTTGTGAGTATATCGCTGATATTCAAAAACGTGGAATTATGCCTAATGGCTTTAAAGTGGCGATAAATATAAGCGCTAAACAACTCGCTCGAAACGACTTTATTGAAACCTTGTCCAAAGTACTTAAAAAATACAAAGTATCGCCAACCTGCATCGAATTAGAAATCACTGAAAGCGTGGCGCTAAACAACATGGCCGATACGGTCAAGAAAATCCTCAACATGAAGAAAATGGGAATTACCTTTTCCCTTGATGATTTTGGCACTGGTTACTCGTCACTTAGCCATTTAAAAGATTTACCCGTAGATAAATTAAAAATTGACCGCTCTTTTATTAACGACATTACTGTTGATAAACAAGACGAGAATTTAGTACGTTCAATTATGCAACTGTCTAATAACTTAGGCTTAACAACGGTGGCCGAAGGCGTAGAAACACAAGCGCAGGTCGAGTGGCTAATGCTTAATGGCGACATATTGTTACAAGGTTACTACTTTAGCCGGCCTCTAGAACCCTTGGAGTTTGAGCAAAAGTATTTACTTGAGCAGACAGAAGATGAACTCAGTGACATTTAGTATTTTTTAAGCTGTTGCGTTCTAATAATCGAAATTTTGTGAGCCGATTATTTGTATATTACAAGATCGTTATCACATTACCCGAGTACAGATGAGACCAGCCAAGCATTGTATGCGCAAAAAGCAACTATCAAAAAAGCACCTTCAAATCGATTAATACGGCCTGCTCGTCTAAATCCATATGCAGTAATCAGTAATGCTACTGTCATGCCCATCATCACTAACCAGTCGCGAGATAAAACATCTGAGGACAGGTTTTGCATGGGCGATATAACACCTGCAATTCCTGTTACCGCCAACAGATTAAACATGTTTGAACCCACTACATTGCCAATGGCAATATCATGCTCACCTTTGCGGACTGCGATAATAGAGGCTGCAAGCTCAGGTAATGAAGTTCCTAGCGCAACTATAGTTAGACCTATGATCAAGTCGCTTACGCCAAGCACATGAGCAATACTAACTGCGCCCCAAACCAGTATCCGAGAACTTATAATTAACAAAGTAAGACCAAGCACTAACCAAAAAATGGCTGTTTTAATAGGCATGGCTTTCGCGTTCAATTCCTGTTCCGTATCATTTTCTAATGCGTCTCCTTTTGCCTTCATGGCAGAAAAGATACTCCAGCCAATTAACACAAAAAATCCGACTAAAAGAAGTACAGCTTCAAAACGCGCTAGGGCATCATCCCAGAGAAAGTAACCTAGCAGCAAGCCTATAAACAGTAATAAGGGGATCTCTTTTCGGACTATTTTAGATTGCACCATAATTGGCGTAATCAGCGCGGTCACACCAAGTATTAATCCGGTATTGACGATGTTTGAACCAATTGCATTTCCTAATGCTAAATCCGGGTTACCGTCTAATGCTGCCATTGCCGAAACAACCATTTCAGGCGCAGAAGTGCCAAAGCCAACAATCACCATACCTATTAGTAATGAAGGCATTCCCAAATGCTTAGCGGTAGCAGCCGCTCCATCTACAAAACGGTCAGCGCTCCAAACCAATAAAATAAAGCCACTTAGTATGGCTAAAATAGAGAGCGTCATAGTGTTACCTTAAGGTTAATGTGAAAGAGTGCACTCTGAAAAGATAATCTAGTAGATAGCAGAATCGATTAAAGCTGATATTCTAAGATAAAGTTAATATCTGTCAACGCAAATAGCGTTCGAAAGCATAATACATTAGCTAGCGTATTGCTTATTTTATTCAGGCTTCTATTGCATCAATACGCGACCACAACCAATACATCTATTCTTGTTTTTGGTTCGCTTCGCTCGAATGAACGATTATAGTTACTAAAGTATTGCCACCTTTAAAGGGATATTGCAGCCACAAAAAAGGACGCTAAAAAGCGTCCTCGTTTATCAATGTGGTGGTGGGGCGGGACGCGGGTTTGGTTCCCGCGATAGCAATCGATTTAGTGTCTCAAAAGCTTTTAAATACTGATGCGGGCTAGTGCTTACGCAGGAGTTTCGGAATCCATTTTGTCAGACGCTAGCAGAAACTCGGTTGACAAGTGCTTGTTTTCGGAAGGCAGATCACTTTTAATTTCCTTTAATGCCGCTCGGTAGTCCGCTTTAATCAATAATCATCCCAATAAGGTGGTTCTCCAAAATAAGTGCCTAAAAAGTCGAGAAAGGCCCGAAGCTTTGGCGCCAGAAGTTTTCGATGAGGATAGACGGCGTATAAGCCCATCGTTTCCAGTTCAATGTCATTAAGCATGGTTTTTAGCTTGCCTTGCTTCAGTGCTTCTCCCACGATAAATGTTGGTTGCAGAATATAGCCCTCACCAGCAATAGCGGCTGCCATCAATATCTCACCATTGTTTGCGGTCAAGCCTGATTGATTTGTATTCGAATTAGCACGCAAAACTTTCATTAAAGGATTTTCGGATACAGAGTAATCCATGTAGCTGTAACGTAGAAAGTGCGAACTATTCAATTCCTCTGGGTGGGTCGGAGCCCCGTATTTTTCAATATACGAGGGAGCTGCGCAGAGTACTAATCTGACAGGCGCTATTTTTTTTGCAATCAAAGATGAACTTTTTAAGTGCCCAATTCTCAGTGCGACATCAAACCCATCTTCGATGACATCCACTTTACGATCACTTAATTCAAGGTTAACGCCGACTTCCGGGTACTCTTGTTTGAAATCCCGGATAAGTGGCGCAAGGTGTAATGTTGAAAAGGAGACTGGTGCACTTATTTGTAGAAGCCCCTTGGCAGTACTTTGAAGTTCACCAAAGTGGCTTTCCATATCATGAAGACTCTCCAGAATGTGCATTGCATGCTGTAAGCACTGTTCACCTTCCTGGGTTAAGTGAACTCGCCGAGTTGTTCGGTTAAACAATCTCACACCTAGTTGCTCTTCTAGCTGAGATACATATTTGCTCACTAGTTGATTTGAGGTCTCTAGTTTCTCAGCGGCTTTGGTAAAGCTACCAAGGTCTGCCACGGCGGCAAACGCTTTCATCGTGTCTAAGCGGTCCATGGATAAATCCTATATTGCAAACATTATGTTGATAATTATTCCATAATATCCTTATTTATTCATCAATATGTTGTTAGTAGTATAGATATCAACCTGACTGAGGCGGTCAGCGCGGTCAGTCTTCACTTATGACTTAGAGAGGAATTTCACGATGAACAAGCAAACTATACACAATATATTGAAATCAGATGCAGGCCTTGCAGCATTAGCTTTAAGAGTACCTGTTGGGATTATCCTGGCTGCTCATGGTGCACAGAAATTATTTGGCTGGTTCGGTGGTTATGGCCTTGAAGGTACTGGTCAGTGGATGGCAAGTATCGGGTTAGAGCCAGGGTATTTGATGGCCCTCTTGGCAGGCAGTGCAGAATTTTACGGTGGCCTGGCTTTGGTACTTGGTTTGTTAACCAGGCCTGCTGCAGTCGTGAGCGCATTTACTATGTTGGTGGCTATTTTTAGTGTCCACTTTGAGCATGGGCTTTTCTTGACAAATAACGGCTATGAATACGCTCTTGCATTGTTTGCTGCAACCGTAGCATTAACTATTCAAGGTGCAGGAAGCTTTTCGGTTGATAATGCGATAGCAAAGAATGTGGTTGGCCGTGCTTCTGTCAATGAGCCATCGCATCTAAAACAAGTGGCTTAATGTTCAACCGATAATGCCTTCCTGAGTAGCAGGAAGGCCATTTTAATGAGGTATTTACCAATGTTAGTTAATGGCGTTTGGCAAGAGAACTGGCAGCCGGTTCAGAACAAAGACGAAAAAGGTCGCTTTATACGACAAACATCGTCGTTTCGACATTGGATTACATCAGATGGCTCGCCCGGTATCACGGGTGAAGGTGGTTTTAAAGCGGAAGCAGGTCGGTATCACTTGTACGTTGCTTATATTTGCCCTTGGGCAAGCCGCACATTAATGGCGAGAGCTTTAAAGGGGCTGGAAGATATTATTTCGGTTTCTGTGGTTAACCCCAAGTTGACGGAACAAGGATGGCAGTTTGGTGATTTCCACGGATGTGATAGTGATGGCCTGAATGGGGCGACTTATATGCATGAATTGTATACTCAGGTAGCGCCAGATTTCACCGGTCGAGCAACCGTTCCTGTTTTGTGGGATAAAAAAACAAAAACCATTGTTAACAATGAGTCGGCAGATATTGTTCGAATGTTTAATAAAGCCTTTGCCGATCTCAAAGATATAGGCCCTGATTTGGTTCCCAGTGAATGGGTATCAGAGATTGATTCACTAAATGCATATATCTATTCCGATCTTAATAATGGTGTATATCAAGCTGGTTTTGCATCGACACAAGAAGCTTACGAAGAAGCCTTTGAAAAAGTATTCAATGCGCTCGATTCTCTGGAAGAAAGATTAGCAGATGGACGTAAATTTCTATTTGGTGACGCATTCACTGAGTCGGATATTCGTTTGTTTGTCACCTTAATTCGATTTGATGTGGCTTACCATGGGCTGTTCAAGTGTAATCAAAACATGATTAAAGAGATGCCTAAACTCCATAATTACATGCATCGTATTTTGGCGATGGAAGGTATTCAAAGCACAGTGAATATAGAGCACATAAAAGCAGGTTACTACTCGATAAAGGCGCTTAATCCCACTGGTATTGTTCCCGTAGGTCCAGCGATTTAAAAATATCTGGAGTTAACATGAAAATGAAACGAAATATTGCCTACATTTCTCATGGTGGTGGCCCCATGCCTTTGTTGGGAGATCCAGATCATTATGAAATGGTCGAGACGCTAAAAGAGATTGCCTCGGTAATAGATAAACCCAGCGCGATACTAGTGATCAGTGCTCATTGGGAGGCGCGTTTGCCTACTGTGACTTCAGGAATAAATCCTGGAATTATTTACGACTATGGTGGGTTTCCAAAAGAAGCTTATGAGATTCAATATCCTGCATCGGGTGAACCAGCGTTGGCAAATGGTGTTGTGAAGGTACTTAAAGAAAACGGTATCGACGCAGTGCAAGATGAGCAGAGGGGGTTTGATCATGGCTTGTATGTGCCACTTAAAATCATGTATCCCGATGCTAACATACCTTGTGTGCAGTTGTCCTTGGTGCACGATCTTGATCCAAGCCTCCATATTCAAATAGGTGAGGCTCTGCAGTCACTTGACTGGGATAATTTGCTGGTCATTGGCTCCGGGTTTTCCTTCCACAATATGCGGGCATTTTTCAGTCCAGAGTCACAGGAATCTCGAGCAATGAACATCGTTTTTGATGAGTGGTTAAGGGAAACAATAAGCGATGAGGTGCTGTTAGAAGAGGCAAGAAAGAAACGACTAGTGCATTGGTCATCCGCGCCGGGAGCGAGATTTTGCCACCCAAGAGAAGAGCATTTAATCCCTTTGCATGTATGTTATGGCATGGCCACTAAGCCGAGCGACAAAGCATTCAAAGTAGAGATTATGAAAAAACAATCGTCAATGTTTCTGTGGGGTGTATGAGGCCTGTTGCTTAAGAAAGAGTTTGTTTGAAGCTGTATAAGTGCCAGTAGGGGCGAACCCGCACTAACCCGCAACACCTGAAAGTCAAATTGCAGAGTATTAAAAAGCCCTAATGGCCGGTGAGGACTTATTAGGGCTTTAAAATTTGGTGGAGCTGGCGGGAATTGAACCCGCGTCCAGAAAGCGTCAACCATTGGCACTACATGCTTAGTTTGTCTTTATTCTCGTAATCAAGCTGCGAACAAACACGCTACTTAACCACATACCTGATTTAGTTTTAGTGCTTCAGCTATCAGGTGTAAGCTTCCACACGAGCCTGTTTGGGTTTGACTCCTTGAACTCCCCGTCTTACTGGCAAAAGCTAGGGCAAGAAGGCTCTATGCAGGGTATTAAGCTGCTAGTGCGTAGTTTTCGTCGTTTGCGACTATTTTTTTGCGGCTTTTTAAAGAGGCAAACCGCACCTCTGCATGCACCTCAAGCATCATTGAATCCTGTCGAATCCAGAGCAGCCCCGATGTAGTATAGATAATAGCACAGTTACTACTTAATAAAAAACACATTGCTTGTGTACTAGTAACATATGTTTGAATTTTAAGCGTTTTTCATGATCCGTTCTTTTTGACGAGACCAATCTCGGTCTTTAATGGCATCACGTTTGTCATGTTCTTGTTTACCGCGAGCAAGATAAATTTCGAGTTTCACCCAGCAAGCTTTCCAATACATAGCGGTCGCGACAATTGTTAAACCTTGCCTGTCTAAACCACCCATTAGTTCTTCAATCTCGCGTTTATTTAATAATAATTTTCGCACGCGAGTAGGTTCAGAAATGACGTGAGAAGAAGCCTGCGTAAGGGCTTGAATACTAATGTTCGAGACAAAGGCTTCACCATTTTTGATGAAAACATAGGAGTCGGTAATATTGGCTTTACCGGCTCTGATACTTTTTACTTCCCAACCTTGCAAGGTTAAACCGGCCTCAAACTTACTGATCAAATGATAGTCATGGCGGGCTTTTTTATTTAAGGCGATAGTGGAATTATTTGATTGTTTCTTTTTCATCCGTGTATTATACCTGTTATCTCATCGAGGGGAATATATTCATTGCTTAAATTGCCAAGATTATTAGCCTTATCTAATGAGCTAAGCACTTATTCAACGCAGTTAATTGTTGCTTGTACGTTGAATTTTCTCTAATAGCCCTTAGTCTTTATAAAGAAAGTATAAAGTAGTTATAAGTTGAAGCATGCCAAAAATAAATAAAAATGCATTGGTGCCTTATAGTGCCAGTCACATGTATAGACTCGTCAATGATGTTGCCGCGTATCAAGATTTTTTGCCTGGTTGCCGACGCAGTGAAGTGTTGTCGGTTAGTGAACATCATATGGAAGCCAAAATGGTATTGGTCAAAGCGGGCATTGAGCAAATGCTTGTTACCAGCAACAGATTGGTTACCGATCGCAAAATTGAAATGAATTTGGCTCAAGGCCCGTTTCAGGATTTAAGTGGCGGCTGGACTTTTACGCCTTTATCAGAAGATGCTTGTAAAATAGAGCTTAATTTAGACTTTACTTTCTCTAGCAAATTGGTCGACATGGCCTTTGGCAAAGTATTTCGATCCGTTACAAATAATATGGTTAAAGCTTTTACCGAACGAGCAAAGCAGGTGTATCGATAATGTCAGATTCAAGCATTAAAATTGAAATAACCTACGCACTTCCCGATAAACAAACGCTGCTGAGTATCCATGTACCGCTCAAAACCACAGTACAATCCGCAATAGAACAATCGGGAATACTGCAGTTACATAGTGACATTGATTTAAGCATCAATAAGGTCGGTATTTGGTACAAGGCGACAAAATTAGACACTCAGCTTAAGGATGGGGATAGAATAGAGATCTATCGTCCGTTAATTGCCGACCCAAAAGAAGTCCGTAAAATAAGGGCGCAAAAAGCTAAAGAAGAGGGGCGAGCAAACAAAACAACGGGCGCTAAGGTATAACACGGCCCGTGTTGCCAGCTTAATATTTTTTACGTTTAAGCCCCGTAATTGCCAAAATTTTAGCAGAGATTTCTTCTACTGAGTATTTTGTACTATTAATAAAAGGTATCTTCTCTTTTCTATACAAATTCTCAACCTCTCGCAATTCCATTCTACATTGAGGCATTGATGCATAGCGGCTGTTAGCCCGTCTTTCAGATCTGATTGCGTGCAGTCTATCGGCAGCAATGGTAAGACCAAACAGCTTGTCTTTAAAGCGTCGCAATATGGGTGGAAGTTTTAAAATGTCTCCCATATCTTCTTCTGTAAAAGGATAATTTGCCGCTTTAATCCCGTACTGCAGCGCTAAATATAAACTGGTGGGTGTTTTGCCTGAGCGCGATACACCCACTAAAATAATATCCGCTTCTTGATAGTCTTTTAAATTGGAACCATCATCATTCGCAAGTGCATAATTTACCGCTTCAATTCGGATGTCGTAGGTTTTTTCATGTATCGAATGGGTACGATGTTTTTCGGGTTTTGAAGGCACGCCAATGACTTTTTCTAATGGGGCGACAAACTGGTTAAGAAAATTGTAATTGATGCCCGGTGAATTACTAATGATTCGACCAATGTCTATATTTACCATCGTATAAAAAACAAGCGGGCGATGACCGGTGCTTTTATAGGCGCGTTTTATTTGACTTATGACTTCTAAAGCATGTTGTTCTGTTTCAACAAAAGGGATGGTGATATGTTCAAACTCAACGGGAAACAAAGATAGCAATGCATGCCCAAAAACCTCTGAAGTTATGGCGGTACCGTCTGATATATAAAATGCTGTGCGCACAACAATTCCTTAACAATGTTGTAATTTAATTACAGAAAAAAATAAATTTTACTTTCATATGAAAGCACACTTACAATCCACATCTTACAACGCTAGCATACTTATGCGTTTTGTAATAGATATTGAAAACCTACACATTTGATGACTACATGGTTGTCACTAACAAAATATGAGCTTTGCGGGAGGCCCAAACAGTGCAAGAATATGTCCTTTGGTATCAAGAATTAGGCATGGATGATGTGCATAGAGTGGGAGGCAAAAATGCCTCTCTTGGTGAAATGATATCAAATTTATCAAACGCAGGTGTTCAAGTACCTGGCGGGTTCGCAACAACGTCATACGCATTTAACCAGTTTTTAGAAAAAAGTGGGGTTGAATCTAAAATATACACACTACTTGATGAGCTTGACGTTGATGATGTTAACGCCTTAGCACAAGCAGGTAGTCAAATTAGGCAATGGATCATCGACACGCCATTTCAGCCTGAACTTGAAGCTGCAATTAAAGAAGCTTTTACAACATTGGTCGCTGACGCGGGTGACGAAGCCTCGTTTGCTGTGCGCTCCTCAGCCACCGCAGAAGATATGCCCGATGCCTCATTTGCAGGGCAGCAAGAAACCTTCTTAAACGTAAAAGGCTACGAGTCTGTATTGGTGGCAATGAAGCACGTATTTGCGTCACTATTTAACGATCGCGCAATTTCTTATCGTGTTCACCAAGGTTACGACCATAAAGGCGTCGCGCTCTCTGCTGGTGTGCAGCGGATGGTCAGGAGTGATTTATCTGCGTCGGGCGTTATGTTTACGATTGATACCGAGTCAGGTTTTGAAGATGTGGTCTTTATTACCAGCTCTTATGGTTTAGGTGAAATGGTTGTACAAGGTGCTGTGAACCCCGATGAATTTTATGTTCATAAGCCTACTTTGGCCGCCGGAAAATCCGCTGTTTTACGCCGCAATATTGGTAGTAAGTTGACCAAAATGATCTACTCTGAAGATGTTGAGCATGGTAAACAAGTCGACATCGTTGATATTGAAAAATCAGACAGTAGCCAATTCTCGATTAATGACGATGAAGTCATGGAACTAGCTAAACAAGCGATGGTGATTGAGAAGCATTATGGCCGTGCTATGGATATCGAATGGGCAAAAGACGGCACTGACGGCAAGCTATATATTGTTCAGGCACGACCTGAAACAGTAAGAAGCCGTGAAGATATACAAGTAATAGAACGCTACCAATTAAATGGCAACGCGAAATTAGTCTGTGAAGGTCGCGCGATAGGTCACAAAATTGGTGCAGGTAAAGCCAAAGTGCTTGGTTCTATTGCCGAAATGGATAAGATAGAAATTGGTGACGTTTTGGTGACCGACATGACGGACCCTGATTGGGAGCCCATCATGAAAAAAGCCTCAGCAATAGTTACCAACCGCGGTGGGCGTACTTGTCATGCTGCGATAATTGCACGTGAAATGGGTATTCCAGCGGTAGTTGGATGTACTAATGCGACCGATGTGATTGCGACGGGTGATGAAGTCACTGTCTCATGTGCAGAAGGGGATACAGGATACATCTATGGCCAGCTACTTGATTTTGATGTAACCACATCTAGAATCGATGCAATGCCTGATTTACCACTCAAAATTATGATGAACGTTGGCAATCCTGATCGTGCCTTTGATTTTGGGCGTTTGCCCAGTGAAGGTGTTGGTTTGGCAAGACTCGAATTCATAATAAACCGCATGATTGGGGTACATCCAAAAGCCTTACTGAATTACAACGAACAACCTTCGGACGTAAAAGAGGAAATTGATGATATGATTGCTGGTTATGCCTCACCGGTTGAATACTATATTCAAAAACTGGTAGAAGGCATCTCTTCAATCGGTGCTGCTTTCTCGCCGAAGAAAGTCATTGTGCGAATGTCAGATTTCAAATCTAATGAGTACTTCAACTTAGTGGGTGGTTATCAATACGAGCCCGATGAAGAAAATCCAATGCTTGGTTTCAGAGGCGCGAGTCGATACGTTTCAGAAAGCTTCAGAGATTGTTTTGCGCTTGAGTGCGAGGCAATTAAGCGGGTTCGTAATGACATGGGATTGACCAATGTTGAAATTATGATCCCCTTTGTAAGAACCTTAGAAGAAGGGCAACAAGTGATTGACTTGCTAGCAGAGCAAGGGCTTGTGAAAGGTGAAAATGGCTTACGCGTGATTATGATGTGTGAACTTCCTTCCAACGCACTGTTAGCCGACCAATTCCTTGATATCTTTGATGGATTTTCGATTGGATCGAATGATCTGACTCAACTAACCTTGGGCCTAGACAGGGATTCTGGTTTAATTGCGCATCTGTTTGATGAACGCAACGAAGCTGTAAAAGCGTTATTGTCTATGGCAATAAAAGCTGCTAAGGCTAGAGGTAAATACGTTGGCATTTGTGGACAGGGACCTTCTGACCATCCTGACTTTGCGGCTTGGCTGGTTGATCAAGGGATCGATAGCGTATCGTTAAATCCAGATACGGTTGTTGAAACATGGTTGTATTTAGCTGAACAACATAAGTAGTTAATATTATCGTGCACAAAAAAGCCACTTTGACAGTGGCTTTTTTGTTGTTTCAAGAAAAATGTTAACTTAAGGTCTTAGAAGATAAGGTTTTAACCTGTTCTTTAGCTGTCTTTAATCGTCAAGCGAATGCAGCGTTGTGCCTTATTGATGAGATTCTTGTTCAGCAAGTTTTTCTAATTTCTTGCGCTTCATAACTTTGCAATCCATTGATTTTTCAAAGTTTTTTCGGCCCATGTAGGCAACAGTAGTTACCGGATGTCTACGTTTAAATAATGATTTTAATAGTTTTGTCATGTTTTACCTCTTATTGCTAGACTGTAGTATAACATAAAATTTGTTAACTTATTGTTATATATCATATATTTATCGGCAAGCCACTGAATTACTTTAAAAACTAGTCTCATATTTTGGAAATGCCCTTTAATTTGGAAGCGTAAATATTATTGTGCCCCTGAGCATTACTATTTTTTACATTTAGCACATTTGATATAGAGTACTTCACGTCCAGTAGGTATACTGTGCATGCTTAAAAAGGAGCTGCTTGTTGAACGTATTACCCCAACTTTCCCTAAAAAACACCTTAAATAATAGTACTCGTAAATATATAGATGCGCTGTCAAAGGCCGGATATATTGGTGACATCGAATGCAACTACGGTAGTAGGCTCGCCGTTGCAACCGATAATTCTATTTATCAACAACTGCCGCAAGCTGTTGTACTCCCAAAGAATATTAGTGACTTACAAATTGTTGCCAAACTAGCTGCTGATATGCCCGAAGTGACTTTTAGTGCAAGAGGTGGTGGCACGGGTACAAATGGGCAATCATTGACGCCTGGCATCGTGGTAGACACTTCACGCCACATGAATCATATACTAGAGCTTAATTTAGACGAACAATGGGTACGCGTCGAGTCTGGTGTTGTTAAAGACGCATTGAACGATTACCTTAGGCCCCATGGCTTTTTCTTCGCGCCTGATCTGTCAACTAGTAATCGCGCAACCATAGGCGGCATGATTAGCACAGATGCATCGGGTCAAGGCTCCTTAGTTTACGGTAAAACAAGTGATCATTTGCTCGCCTTAGAGACCGTTCTACCTAGCGGTGATGTACTTTCAACCCAAGCGATTAGTGTAGCTAAAGCGCAAGACATTGCTAAACAAGACGACACACTAGGCCAGATTTATCGGCAATTACTGAATACTTGCGTTGAAAAGCGTGAGGAAATTATTGCGAAGTTTCCACGCTTAAACCGTTTTCTCACGGGGTATGATCTCGAACATGCTTATGACGAAGCGCAGCAGCTTGTTGATGCAGGCCGCCTAATAGCTGGAGCTGAAGGCTCATTAGGGTTTATTGCCGAAGCAAAGTTACACATAAATAAAATCCCTAAATACACCACGCTGGTGAATATAAAATACGATAAATTTGAATCCGCGCTTAGGCATGCGCCAAGCATGATAGCGGCAAATGCAACGTCGGTCGAAACGGTTGACAATAAAGTATTAAATCTCGCTCGTGCTGATATTGTTTGGCATAGCGTTTCTGGCCTTATTAGTGATGTTCCCGATAAGCTTATGGATGGCTTAAATATGGTGGAATATAACAGCGATGACAAGTCAGAAATAGATGAGAAGATTACTAGCCTTTGCCAGCGCTTAGACGCAGAAATTCAAAACAATAATCAAAATGGGGTGATTGGCTATCAAATAACGTCTACAAGAAGTGATATTCAAAAAATCTATGGCATGCGTAAAAAGGCCGTTGGCTTATTAGGCAAGACAAAAGGCAGTAAGAAGCCGATTGCATTTACCGAAGATACCGCAGTCCCTCCTGAGCACCTTGCAGACTTTATTATGGAATTTAGAGCACTGCTGGATAGCCATAATTTAGATTACGGCATGTTTGGCCATGTAGATGCCGGCGTGTTGCACGTGCGTCCAGCCTTAGATATGTGCGACCCTGTTCAAGAGCAACTTGTGAATACTATATCGCATGAGGTTGTCGCCTTGGTTGCTAAATATGGCGGCTTAATGTGGGGCGAACATGGAAAAGGCTATCGTAGTGAATTTGCTCCTGCATTTTTTGGCGAATCCCTTTATGCCGAACTCAGAAAAATTAAAAAAGCCTTTGATCCGAATAATCAAATGAACCCTGGTAAGATTTGTACACCCTACGAATCAAATCACGAACTGGTTAAAGTTAGCGACACAAAGCGCGCCACATATGATCGCCAGATACCCATTGCCTTTAAGGAAGCGTTTGAACCAGCGATGAGTTGTAATGGAAACGGATTGTGTTTTAACTATGATACAAGTTCGCCTATGTGTCCTTCGAGTAAAATAACCAAAGACCGCCGCCATAGTCCAAAAGGGCGCGCAGGATTAATTCGAGAATGGTTGTTACAACTAAGCCAGCAAGGTGTAAACGCAGAAACTATCGCCCCTGGAAGCTTTAAAAACCAAAAGTTGAAAAAATTATTGCCGAAGTCTACTCGCGAAGATGACTTTAACCACGAAGTGTTTGACGCAATGAATGGCTGTTTAGCGTGTAAGTCGTGTTCTAGCCAGTGCCCAGTGGGCGTAGATGTGCCCGACTTTAGAGCTAAATTTTTAGCGATTTATTACACTCGTTACATGCGTCCACTAAAAGACTATTTCGTCGCAAATGTAGAGACCTTAGCACCGTTAATGGCGAAAGCACCTAGACTAATGAATAGCCTCGTGCAATTCCCGCTAAGTGAATGGCTATTGCGCAAAGGCATAGGTTATGTCGATACTCCAGCGCTTTCTTCTCCTAACATCTATGAGCGTGCAAAAGGGCAGGCCTTGGTTATCAAAACGCAGGATGAACTAAAGATACTGCAAGATATGAGCGAAAAGAAAAGAAGTAAGCATGTATTAATCGTTCAAGATCCTTTTACTTCCTTTTATGACGCTGAAGTCGTTGAAAAGCTGATAATATTCATTAAAGGTGTAGGTAAAATACCTGTATTGCTGCCATTTTCGCCTAACGGCAAGCCGCAACATGTTAAGGGTTTCCTTGCAAAGTTTGAAAAAACCGTACAAAAGACCGCCACTTTCCTTAGTCAAATTGCGAAGTTGAATATTCCAATGGTAGGGGCTGATGCGTCACTGGTACTTTGTTACAGAGACGAATATGCTAAAATTTTAGGCATTGAAAGCGCTAGTTTTAATGTAAAAACGATTAGTGAATGGTTAGCTAGCTTAGATTTGTCATCCGTTTCTGAGCGCCTCGAACAACAAAATAACAAGAATCAAGAGCAAATTGTTTATAAGTTACTGGCTCATTGCTCAGAAAAAACAGCCGTGCCAGAAACAGAAGCAAGTTGGCAGGCCATCTTTGCTCGTTTTGGGTTAACACTTAAAATTACCAGTGTAGGTTGTTGTGGAATGGCCGGTACTTATGGCCATGAGTTGGAACATGTGAATAATTCAAAAGGTATTTATGAATTAAGTTGGTCTAGTCATGCTAGCTTGTCAGGCGCTAAGTCTGAAAGCGCTGTGGCGATTATCGATCAAGTTCCTGAACAAATAGTTGTAACCGGCTATTCTTGTCGCAGCCAGGTAAAAAGATTTGAACAATATAGACCAAAACACCCCATTGAGATACTCGCTCAATGGGTTTAGAACAAGTGTTAACGCAGAAGAAAATTAACAAGACAACTACGTTGATTAATAATACACAATAATTTAAATACAGAATAAATAGTGAAACGAATATGACAGATGAAATAACTAATCAAGAACAGTTAAGTGCGTGTGTAAAAGAACAGTTTCAGCGCGCCAACAAATATTTAGCGGAACAAGGCATATTGTTTGAATCAGTTGTACCGCAAGAAAGTCGATACTTAGCACCGAATGTGGCTGTTTGGAAAATTAAAGATACAAAAAAGAATTTTTATTGGGTGATTAGCGGTAATTTGCCTGCTGACGCACTACCATTGTCGGTGGCAACGACGGCAAGATCGGCGATTAAACATTTTTCGATGTCTTGGCATATGAAAGCAGATAGTATTTTAAGCAATCCTGCTAGTGATGATGTACAAAAGCAATATGCTGAATTACTTATTAGTAAAGCTGAAATGTTATTTACAGTACAGGAAGATGAAAAATGGTGGCAGGAAGGCTAGTATTTACCTTCTATCATTTACTGCCACCATTAGCGCTTACTCATCGGCGCTAATTTCTGTTTTAGGCGTCATTACTAAGTCACGCATTTGGCTTTTGCTGTTGGTTTTCACTAAACGCGTATTCTTATTAATGTCAGAATAATGAAGATGTAATTCAAATCCTTCCAAACGTAAGTTTTCTTGTTGCTTTTCTTCAAGTATCTTAACAATTTCATCTTTGCTAAAGGTGGTTATCTTACTGGGTAATACTGCGTTGGTCTCTGTGCTAAGCGCACTTATGTTAGAGAAGCTGGCAACTAATGCTAAACTAGCCATTGTTAGGGGCATTTGTGTTTCCTTTGTATAAATTTTGTTTAAATTAATAAGTGTTATGCTACAACTTAATTTACTGTATTTAACATACTGAATTAAAACAATAAATATTCGTTGCACCCTGAATATTACGGCGCGAATCGGAAAAAGATAAACGACAAAAATTGATTTTTTGCATGAATAAAACTAATCTATTGGCCCTTGCGTCAGAGATATGCTTTTATGCCCATACGATTGCCTCCATTAAACTCGCTCAAAGCATTTGAGTCTGCTGCTAGGCACCTTAGTTTCACTAATGCCGCTGATGAACTTTTTGTTACTCAAGCAGCGGTAAGCCATCAAATAAAAAGCCTTGAAAATTTCTTATCTATTAAGTTATTTCACCGCAGAAATAGAGCTTTGTTATTGACAGAAGAGGGACAAGCGTATTATCACGATTTACGCGATGTTTTTCAGCATATGCAAGAGGCTACACAAAGGCTTATGGCGATGGGCGCAAAAGGGGCTATTACCATTGCAACCCCACCGAGTTTTGCCAGTCAATGGTTGGTTCCCCGATTACATAAATTCTCAGCAAGCCATAGCGATATCGATGTACGCATTAAAGCGGTCGACGCTGATGACGGTTTCTTGGATGACTCGGTTGATATTGCCGTATTTTATGGCAAGGGCAACTGGTCGGGCTTATTGAGTACTAAATTGTTAGGTGAATATCTAACGCCAATGTGCTCACCCTTATTATTGCGAAAAGGCAAACCTTTAGTGGAACTAAAAAATTTAGCCGCCCATACTTTGTTGCATGACAATACCCGCGTTGCATGGAAAAACTGGCTTAGCCATTTTGGAATAAATAATATCAACGTAAACCAAGGGCCAATTTTCAGTCATACTATGCTGGTGTTACAAGCTGCTTGTAATGGGCAAGGTATAGCACTGTCAGATACAGTGTTAGCAAAACCTGAAATTGAAAGTGGTCGTTTGATTTGCCCCTTTAATGAAAAGATTGAATCGAAATTTAGCCATTACCTGGTTTGTAAAGAATCTAAAGCTGAGCAACAAAAAATAAAAGTATTTAGTGACTGGATGTTGTCGCAAGTAAGTGAATAATGCCAGTAAAAGCCCATGACAAAAGAAGAGAGAAATAAAGTGGTAAATTCTCAAGTTGAGTATCAAAAGAATATTAAAAGGTTAGGGGGATGGTTGGCAATAGGTGCATTGTTGTGCATGTTGAGTGTAATTATTGGTGCGTTTGCTGCACATGGGCTAAAATCGCAACTTGACGAATATCAATTAGGGATCGTACAAACAGGGGCTAAATATCAGATGTATCACGGTTTGGCGCTGATCATGTATAGTATTTTATGTTTCCTTAACAAAGAGTTTGTGGCATTTGCACGTATCGTCAACACCTCCTTTTTGATAGGGACTATTCTTTTTTCTGGTAGCTTATACCTTTTAGCCCTTACTAAAATAAGCCTGTTTGCCTACTTTACACCTATAGGTGGGCTGGTTTTTATCATTGCTTGGTTTGCTTTCGTGTGGTCAGCGCTCAAGGTAACTTCAGGCAATGTTCAGCAAAGTAAAGCATCGGGAAAGTAAAATAATTATGGATTTACTGTTTTATTGTCGTGGCGGTTATGAATCAGACCTAGTCGCAGAACTCGAGCAAAAGCTAGCTAAGCTAAGTTTGTATGGCTATGCAAAAATGCATAAAAATAGTGCCTTTCTTCGATTTTGTATTCCCCAACTTAGTGGCTCTGCTGATAAGCTTTTGTCGCTAAATAGTAAATTACCTAAATTTGATGATTTAGTTTTTGCTCGGCAAAAACTCATTATTATTGATGAGCTTTCATTTGAGAGTGATGACAGGATAAGCGCGATAACGTCATTGCTTGCAAGCCATCACTTACCGATGTTTTCAGATGTATTTGTTGAATATCCAGACTCAGAAGAAGGCAAGCAGTTAGCTAAATTTTGCAAAAAGTTCACCGTGCCACTGCGAAACAAATTACGCCAAGCAGCTTATTTACATAAAAAATCATCAACACAAAACGCTATTTTGCACTTATTCTTCGAAGATAGCGCAAGTTGTATTGTAGCGCTGAGTCTTCCAATGGATCGCAGTAGCTATCCTTTAGGTATACAAAGACTAAAAATGCCAAGTGCAGCCCCAAGTCGCTCAACTTTAAAATTAGAAGAGGCGATTAATAGCTTTTTTAATCCAAAACAGGCAGAAAGCCTATTTTGTGCTGGGATGAGGGCCTGTGATTTAGGTGCTTGTCCGGGTGGTTGGAGTTTCCAATTAATCAAACGAAAAATCGTAGTGGAAGCGGTTGACCACGGCGCAATTGCTGAAAATTTAATGGAGACGGGGCTTGTCGAATACTACAGTGAAGACGGTTTCTTATATCAACCACAACAAGGAAACGTAGATTGGTTAGTATGCGATATGATTGAACAACCTACGCGAGTGGGTGATTTAATGCTGTCGTGGTTGTCAACAGGACGAGCTAATGCGAGTATTTTTAATTTAAAACTTCCGATGAATAAACGCTTTAAAGTGGTCGACCCAATTTTAAAGCGTCTACACAATGAATTAAGTGATCGCTATGGCCAAATTGTGATTAAAGCCAAACATTTATATCACAATCGTGATGAAGTAACTGTCGCGGTTATTGTAAACTCGCAAATGCTCAATTCTTACAATGAAAACAAAGACTAAGGCTCGTAAACTTCTAAAATAATTGATAAAAATTTCTGTATTAATACTGATTATTTGTGTTTAAACCACCTGAATCGAAAAAATAAGATACAAAGTGGTGTAAATAGTGCGCAAAGATCTATATAATTCGCCCGAAATTTTTAACGAACCAATTAAAGTGGGAAGCATGTCAGAACTTAGTCATTATAGAAATATTGGTATTTTTGCTCACGTAGACGCGGGTAAAACGACTACGACAGAACGAATCTTAAAACTTACCGGTAAAATTCATAAGACCGGTGAAGTACACGACGGTGAATCAACCACCGACTTCATGGAACAAGAAGCTGAGCGCGGTATTACTATCCAGTCTGCTGCGACTACCTGTTTCTGGAAAGACCATCGCATGAACATCATCGATACTCCTGGGCACGTTGACTTCACTGTTGAAGTATACCGTTCTTTGAAAGTACTTGATGGCGGCGTGGGTGTATTCTGTGGTTCTGGCGGTGTTGAGCCACAATCAGAAACCAACTGGCGTTATGCTAACGAATCTGAAGTTGCTCGTATCATCTTCGTAAACAAACTTGACCGTATGGGCGCTGATTTTTATCGCGTTGTTAAGCAAGTTAAAGATGTTTTAGGTGCTAACCCATTGGTTATGGCTTTGCCTATAGGAATCGAAGAGGACTTCGTAGGTATTGTTGATGTTCTAGAACAAAAAGCATATATCTGGGATGACACTGGTCTTCCAGAAAACTTTGAAGTTACTGACGTACCTGATGATCTAAAAGAAAAAGCAGCTGAGTACCGTGAAATGCTAGTTGAGACTGCTGTTGAGCAAGACGATGATCTAATGATGGCGTATATGGACGGTGAAGAGCCTTCTATTGCAGACCTTAAGCGTTGTATCCGTAACGGTACTCGTAAACTAGACTTCTTCCCAACTTATTGCGGTTCTGCGTTTAAAAACAAAGGTGTTCAAAATGTACTTGACGCTGTTGTAGATTATTTGCCAAGCCCAACTGAAGTTGATCCACAAGAGTTAACAGACCCAGAGACAGGTGAGCCTACAGGTGAGCATGCAGTAGTTGCAGTTGATGAACCTTTCCGCGCTTTAGCGTTTAAAATCATGGATGACCGTTTCGGTGCCTTGACCTTTATCCGCGTTTACTCTGGTACCTTGAATAAAGGCGATACCATCCTGAACTCAGCGACAGGTAAAACTGAACGTATTGGACGCATGGTAGAAATGCATGCTAACGACCGTACTGAGCTTAGCACATGTAAAGCGGGTGACATCATCGCTATCGTGGGTATGAAGAACGTGCAAACTGGTCACACCTTGTGTGATCCGAAGCACGAATGTACGCTAGAGCCAATGATCTTCCCTGAGCCGGTAATATCTATCGCTGTTGCTCCTAAAGATAAAGGGTCTACGGAAAAAATGGGTATCGCAATTGGTAAAATGGTTGCTGAAGATCCTTCTTTCCAAGTTGAAACAGACGAAGATTCTGGTGAGACCATTCTTAAAGGAATGGGTGAGCTTCACTTAGATATCAAAGTAGATATCCTTAAGCGTACTTATGGCGTAGAGTTAGCAGTTGGTCAACCTCAGGTTGCATATCGCGAAACCATCACTCAAGCGATTGAAGATTCATACACGCATAAGAAACAATCAGGTGGTTCTGGTCAATTTGGTAAAATCGACTATAGAATCCGTCCTGGTGAGCCAAATAGTGGTTTTACCTTCAACTCAGTGGTTGTCGGTGGTAACGTACCAAAAGAATTCTTCCCAGCTATCGAGAAGGGTTTTAAAGGCATGATGAACGAAGGCGTACTTGCTGGCTTCCCAGTATTAGACGTTGAAGTTGAATTGTACGACGGTGGTTTCCACGCCGTTGACTCTTCAGCAGTAGCCTTTGAAATCGCAGCTAAAGGTGCGTTCCGTCAATCAATTCCTAAAGCAGGACCTCAGTTGATTGAACCAATCATGAAAGTTGACGTGTTTACGCCAGACGATCATGTTGGTGATGTTATCGGTGACTTAAACCGTCGTCGTGGCATGATTAAAGACCAAGAAGCGGGTGTAACAGGCGTACGTGTTAAAGCTGACGTTCCACTTTCTGAAATGTTTGGTTATATCGGAACCTTACGTACAATGACTTCTGGTCGTGGTCAGTTCTCTATGGAGTTCTCTCACTACAGCCCTTGTCCGGCCAATGTATCTGAAAAGGTCATTGAAGAAGTTAAAGCCCGTAAAGCAGAAGCGAAAAAGTAAGTTTGATTTAATAATGGCCTAAGGCCATTTATTGAGCCAAGACTGTATAAAGAGCCAATCGAGAGATTGGCTTTTTTTTAGTTTTTAGCTAATCGAATAAATCGGGCACAGGTTTTATACACGAAATACACGATAGCTAAATATTTGACACTTGCATCTTGATGAAGCTTATCTGCGCTAAAGCAGTGCATAAAAAGTAATAATTAATTATTCAGTTATGCTGGATTGTTTTTAAAGTGTTGATATATAACAATATTAATTGTTGGCACTGAAATTGTATATACAATTATGTGTGTGTGTCAGTCCACGCTGTTGTGGACTGAAAGTGTGTTGTTACCTTGTGCTTGTGTGGAGCACAAGGTAGCTTTTACTTCTATTTTCATGCATCTTCCGGTGTGTATTACTTACTAGCGACTACCTTTTTATATAAAAGAATCAATTCTTGTTCTGCTATGGTCGTAGTAGGCCGATACTCATGTTCGTAGTATTTTTCAACGTACTTTTGAAGGTTTATCTTCATCTCTTCAGGCAGCCCGTCTTTTATTCGTTCATAAAACTGTAAGAGGGACTCATGGTTACGTCGTTCCAATCCTTTCTTTTTCAGTAATTTGAATATTTTATCAAGGGTAGATTTTTGTTTAATTGAAAACCATTTTTTATAGGGTACGAAAAGGCTGGCAAGAAATATCGCAATGATCGCCAGCGAAATGAGCAAAAACGTGAGTAAATTCTTTTTACTCAATTCACCAAATATATCGGTAATTAGGTTCCCTTGTGCATCATTATTAAACTCTAAAACGAATTGACTCCAATTATGATCGATAATATCTAAGGTTTCACGGATACCTGAAAATACCGGCATATTAAAAAAGCCATTCATTTCTTCGTCAAAAATAGCATTTTCGTTTTCACTTAAGGCCGAGAATAGGCCCGATAGTGTTCTGTTTGGTGCAACTAATGCTGTGGGATCATAACGTATCCATCCCTCATCCTTGTGATAAGCCTCTACCCATGCATGGGCATCAAATTGACGAACCGTGACTATCTTATCTCCTTGTTCTTCACCTCCTTGATAACCCGCTACCATTCGAGCTGGAATACCTGCTAAGCGCAACATATAAGTAAAGGCTGCAGCATAATGTGAACAAAAGCCTTGTTGTTTTTCAAACAGAAATGCATCAATAGGTGAAGACAACATTAGTGGTGGCTTTAAAGTATAGCGAAATGGATTATTAGTAAAATAAGCATTGAGAATAGCAATTTTCTCAGAAAATCCCATCGTTTCAGTAATATTTTCGGCCACCCAATCTTGAGTCCGTAAGTTATGTTCCAAAGGAACTTGTAAATAACGGGCAAAGTCGCTTTCTGGGGTGAAGTTTTGTAACGGATACTGAGTAAAAGAACGCACAATATATAGTGAAGGATTTGTAGCTACACTAGCTTGAAATAGCTGATACTGGCGATTTATATGGATAGGGCTTGAACCCATGTTTTCTTCGATGACAGGAATATCTAAAGAATAGAGCCAGCGGGTATTGTTTGGCTGAGCAATGACTAAATAGCGATAATTGAAAAGCTGAGGACTTGTGTCGGTTTTAGCACGTTCGAGTAATGATGAATCAGGCAAGTATGCAGTATTTTTACCACTTATCTTCCACGTTTTACCGTCAAAATAATCTAGCACAATAGAACGCCAATAGCGTTGCTCAGGGCTAGGCACTTGACTATCAAATTCCGCTCTAAAAACGAGCTCAGAGGATTGTGCTAAATTTGCGATATCACCAGGTGTTATTTGTTCTGACAATCCGGTTTGTGTATTGGTCTCTACTTTTGTTTGCCAAAATGGAGGTAATCGTGGAGTAACTACAAATAAAATTAAGGTGATGGGTATGGCTTGCAACATCATCTTGATACTTTGCATAATGCTATCAGGCATATCAAGTTTACCTTTATTCACCATAAAGGCCGTAACAAACAATATCATTAAGCACGCAAAGTAATAGGCTACAAAATAGATACTTTGATGAAAGATAAACCCACAAGCAATAAGGAAAAATAGCACAATAAGCACTAAATGATAGTCAGCGCGGCGATCTAAATTAATAAGCTTCAAACACGCTGCAACCACTAACAAGTTAACCATTGTGGCAACCAAACCAAAACTAGAGGAAAGATATATCAATAGGGCCATACAAAATATGGCGAGCAAATTTAACGTGACATTTCTTACACTTGGTAGATTGTACACAATTCGAATATACGCAATAACCACGGCACAGGCGCAAAGTACCCACACCCAGCCCATTAGGGGTTCTGACAGAGTTACCAATACCATGCAAAACACGACTAACAAACTAGTGTAAATTGATTTGTTGGCCAAGTTTAAGGATTTATTCTTTCTCATACTTTATTGCCCGCAAATTTGCTAACAAGCTTGGCAACTGCCGACGTTTTCTGGTTTGACGTTGAACTGCTGTGATCAGTTTTATTTTTTTCTACACCCTGGTAAAGAGCGAGTTGGATTAAGCAATCATGTAAATGCGATTCACCTTCTTGGGGTAAAATTTTAGTACTCCCTAAGTCTAGGCCAAATTGAACACGGTCTCTATCTAACTGTTGCGCCTGATAACAAATGCATTGTAATGCGACTTCTATATCGAGATCCGACAAGTCTTCTAACCTAAGCCAACCGGATACTCCTTTATTTTCATTGAAGTCCTTTGTTTGCATTCCCTGGCCTTTGGCAACGTGCTTCCAACTAACATGATGGATTGGGTCGGTAACTTGGTATGCTCGAATACCTTGTAAGTCATCAGAAATAACATATTGAGAATCACTTGAATGCGCTAGTTTGGCATCAGTGTTGGCCCGAAAAACCGGCATAGCTGATTTTCTCATGGCTGGATATATATAGAAATCGAGTTTTGGGCTTAAATAAGTCCAACAAGTAAATAGACCAAAGCCATAGGTCGCAACAATTTTAACTTTTGGGCAAGCATGAAATCCTCTTTTATACTGGGGTAGGGGCATTTTAAATGTGTGTGACTTTTGTTCTTGTTGTATGTGACGAACTTGTTTGTTATCGATACTGAAAGTGAGAACGCCACCGCCGTATGTTTGTGTCGAGTTTATTTGTATTGGCAGATAGGCTTGCCTGTTTTCAAAATCAGACGATATGTCTAAAAATCTAAATTCGTGTTGCACAAAATAAAAGAAACTATGGAAAACGGCGAGTAAGACCATTGCGAGCAAGAAATAACACAGCAGTAAAATAATGTTATTTTGAAAGTTTGTCCCTAAAACAAAGAGGCAAATAACGATGCCAATACAAGACCAACCAAAAGTGGAAGGTAGAATAAAAGTATTGTTGATGTTTAGTTTTATTACATTTTTACTGGGGATACGTTTTTGTAACCAACGATCTCGTTTAGCCAAGGTCCAATTTATAAGTTGTTGCCATTTTTGCGTAATGAGCTTCATTCTTTTAGAAAGAGCCTAAGCGGCAAGAGGGTCTACTTGCTGTAATAAATGGTCACAGTAAGTGGTTGCTGTAGGTGATATTAGTTGACCACGTAGTCTGTGCTCAAATACCGCTGGTAAGACAAATTGCACATCTTCAGGGGTGACAAAATCTCTTCTTTTAACAAATGCCGCAGCTTGTGCACTCCGAAATAAGGCTTTTGTACCTCGGGGTGAAATGGCATTTGGGAAGTCACTAGATTCACGCGTGTGCGTGACTAGGTTTAATATATAATTAACCACAGCATTGCTCACACTTACCGAATCAATTTTTGGATTGCATTAGCGCGAGTTGTTCAAGGTCAACAATGGTTTTTAATATTGGGCGCTCGTCACCATCTAAAAGCATACTTTTTTCTGAGTCAAAATCTGGGTAGCCTAAGGACAACTGCATATTGAAGCGGTCTAACTGTGACTCAGGTAAAGGATGAGTACCCGATTGATTTAGCGGGTTTTGACTGGCGATAACAAAAAAGGGCGTTGGTAAATCTCGGCTTACGCCGTCAATGGTGATTTGACGTTCAGCCATAGCTTCTAGTAAGGCGCTTTGCGTTTTAGGACTTGCGCGATTAATTTCATCCGCTAATATTAACTGATTAAATATAGGACCAGCGTGAAAGCGGAAGGTTTGTGAGCTTTGTTCGAAAATATTTACGCCTAAAATATCCGCGGGTAATAAATCTGACGTAAACTGTATTCTTGAAAAGTCTAGACCTAATACATTTGCCAAGGCTTGAGACAAGGTTGTTTTGCCCATACCTGGGAGATCTTCAAGCAATAAATGGCCACGAGCGAGCAAACAAATTAACGATAATTCAATTTGCTCTTCTTTACCTTTGATGATGCGGCTTATTTGTGAAATACAGTTTTCAATGTCTGATCGCATGGTCGCTTATTTATCGTTATTGTATGATAGTAAAAGTATCATAACCTAGCATATTGTGACTAGATTATGAGATTGTATACTCGAGTATAGGCTATATGCCTAGCAATGTGTATTAGCAAGACAAAGGACGTAATGTGTTAACTTATCCATACCAATTCGTGCGTTTGGATGCCATTATAAGAAAGCAATCAAATTAAGTAGATAACGGAGAATAGTAATGTCAGTGCATTCAAATGCAGGAAAACAAGCTCAGCAGCAAGATCTTACCAATGTTGCAAAACTAACCAGTGAATATTATAGCCTGCACCCAGACGTTAATGATCCGACTCAAGCAGTAAGCTTTGGTACCTCGGGTCACAGAGGCAGCTCCTCTAAAAGTAGCTTTAATGACATCCACATTGCCGCAATTTGCCAAGCATTGGCTGAATTTCGCGTTGCTAATAATATTACTGGCCCGCTTTTTATTGGTAAAGATACTCATGCTCTGTCAGAGCCTGCGCTAATTACTGCCATTGAAGTATTGAGTGCAAATGATGTGTCTTTAGTCATTCAAGAAAATAATGGCTATACTCCTACGCCCGTTATATCTCATGCGATTGTTAATTATAACAGAGGCCGTAGCTCAGATTTTGCCGACGGTGTTGTTATAACCCCGTCACATAACCCGCCTACCGACGGCGGCTTTAAATATAATCAAACTCACGGTGGACCAGCAGAAGGCGAGGTAACAACTCAAGTACAAAATAGAGCAAATGACATTATTAAAAATGATGTCGCGATTAAACGCTTCACTTACGCTAAAGCAATGGCTTCAGGTAAAGTAACGAGCATAAATTATGCTACAGACTATATTTCGCAACTGTCTGAAGTGATTGATATGCAAGCAATTGCCGATGCCAAATTATCTTTAGGTACCGACCCTTTGGGTGGTTCTGGCATTCATTACTGGGATATGATTAGCGAGCATTACGGAATTGATATCAATGTTGTGAATACGTCTATTGATCAGCGTTTTGCTTTTATGCCCTGTGATAGAGATGGCAAAATCAGAATGGATTGTTCATCTGCTTATGCGATGTCGGGTTTAATAAAACTAAAAGACCAATTTGATATTGCCTTTGGGAACGATCCTGATTTTGATCGTCATGGTATCGTTTGTAAATCTAGTGGCTTAATGAATCCCAACCATTATTTGGCAGTGGCCATCAATTACCTGTGTGAGCATCGTCCGCAATGGTCTGCAGACTTGGGTATTGGTAAAACCTTAGTTTCAAGCAGCATGATTGACAGAGTAGTTAATAAATTAGGACGCAACTTATTAGAGATGCCAGTAGGATTCAAATGGTTTGTTGAGGGCTTATCCAACAAATCAATTGCGTTTGCCGGTGAAGAATCTGCGGGTGGTATCTTTTTGCGACGTAACGGCGACACTTGGGCTACTGATAAAGATGGTTTTATTCTTAGTTTATTAGCCGCAGAGATAACAGCAGTAACGGGCAAAGATCCTGGACAACATTACCAAGGTCTAACTGAAATGTTTGGAAACCCTAGTTATAAACGAATTGATGTTGCTGCGAGCCTGGCGCAAAAACAGAAGCTTTCTTCTTTGAAAGTAGACGATATTGTCGCCAGCACCATGGCTGATGAAGAAATTACCAACATTCAAACCCATGCACCTGGCAATAATGCCGCTATTGGTGGCGTTAAAGTGAGTACTGAAAATGGATGGTTTGCGGCGCGTCCATCAGGCACCGAAGATGTGTATAAAATATATGCAGAAAGCTTTAAAGATGAAAGCCATTTAAGCAAGATTATAAAAGAAGCTGAGGAACTAGTAGCAAAAGTCATTTAAATGGCGATTTGTTACGTTCTGGTAATGATGATGTTAATAAATCGTTAAAATTTGATTGTTTGACTGGCCTTATTTCAAAACGGTCTTAAAAATTAACGGAATATTAACATACATACGTATGTTTGGCCTTTTTAGCCATAGAGTTAATGAGCTTGCTGTAATAAAATTACGGCAAGTTCACTAACCAAAAGGTTAAACATGAGTAAGTCAAAAAATACCAATGATAGTGCTGATACAAAAGCGCCTTCTGTAGCAAAACCAAAAGCTAAAAAAGCAAGATCCACTAGTACAAAAGCAAGTGCTAACAAAGATAATTCTTACAATCCCCACTTAGATAAAAACGCTTTTAAACAGTCAGTAATTTCACACCTGCATTCAACATTAGGGACTGACGAGAATAAAGCAGATAATCACGCTTGGTATAAAGCCACAAGTGCAGCAATTCAAGAGCTAGTGCTCAACCGTTTACGTACCACGCAAAAAACGCACTACATGAACGATACGCGCGCTGTACATTATTTTTCAGCTGAGTTTTTAATGGGCCGCTTATTGTCGAACAATATGCATAACTTTGGTTTGTTTGAAACTGCCGATGCTGCGTTAAAAGAGCTGGGTATAGATATTACCGATGTGCTTGAAGAAGAGCCTGATATGGCGCTCGGTAATGGTGGTTTAGGTCGCCTTGCAGCTTGTTTTATCGATTCTCTCGCGACTATGCAGCTTCCCGCTATCGGGTATGGTATCCATTATGAACACGGTTTGTTTAAACAAGAAATAAAGAAAGGTGCACAAATCGAGCGCCCTGATAGTTGGCGCGATTATGGCAATCCTTGGGAAATTTGCCGTCCAGAATCAACACAAGAAGTGCCTTTATATGGCTATGTTGAGACGAAATATGGTAAGCAAGGTAATATTCAAAAAGAATGGCATCCTGCTTCAATCGTCAAAGGGGTTCCTTGGGATATTCCTGTTGTAGGTTACGGTGGCGACACGGTAAACGTATTACGTTTATGGGAAAGCCAATCATCCGATTATTTTAATTGGGATGTGTTCAATGCGGGCGGGTATGTGGATGCTCAGCGCGAAAACATTCAAGCAGAAACTATTTCGAAGGTCTTATATCCAAATGATGAGACCGAAGCAGGCAAAGAACTCCGCTTAATTCAGCAATACTTTTTTAGTGCTTGTTCATTGAAAGATATTATCCGTCGTTACAAGCGCGCCCACGGCGATGATTGGAGCCGTTTCTCCGATCAGGTTGTGATTCAATTAAACGATACGCACCCAGCAATCGCTATTCCAGAATTGATGCGTATTTTGGTCGACCGAGCAGAACTTGATTGGGATAGTGCTTGGGCAATTTCTACGAAGACCTTTGCTTACACCAACCATACATTATTGCCAGAAGCATTAGAAAAATGGCCTGTGCGTATGATTGAAAAAATATTGCCACGCCATATTGAAATTATCTACGAAATCAACCATCGCTTTATGCAAGAAGTTGAAAAGAAATGGCCAGGCGATAATGCAATGAAAGCGAAATTGTCGATCATTGAAGAAGCTGGTGAGAAAATGGTACGCATGGGCAATATGTCTGTAATTGGCTCTTTTGCGGTTAACGGGGTTGCTGAAATTCATTCTAAGTTAGTAAAAGAGAATTTATTCCCTGAGTTTGACCAACTTTATCCAGGCAAACTCACAAACGTGACTAATGGTGTGACGCCAAGACGCTGGTTGAAAGCTTGTAATCCACTCTTATCAGAACTGATTACCAAGAAAATAGGTGATCAGTGGCCGCTTAATTTGACGCAGTTAGATGACTTGACTGATCTTGCAGATAATAAAACTTTTCAAAATCAATTCATGAAAGTGAAGCAGAAGAATAAAGAAGCCTTAGCTAAAGAAATCAAAGAGATAACAGGGATAGTTGTTGATACTAAGGCGATATTCGATGTACAAATTAAACGCTTACATGAATACAAACGCCAGCACTTAAACTTGATACATATCATGGCATTGTACCGACGTTTACTTGAAAATCCTGACTACGATATGCATCCACGCGTGTTCATTTTCGGTGCGAAAGCAGCGCCAGGCTATGCGCTAGCGAAAACGATCATTTATGCTATCAACAAGGTGGCAGATAAGATTAACAATGATAGTCGCGTAAACAACAAGATCAAAATTGTATTTTTACCGAATTACCGCGTTTCTCTTGCTGAAAAAATGATTCCTGCTGCTGATGTTTCGCAACAGATTTCAACTGCTGGTAAAGAAGCGTCGGGTACAGGTAATATGAAGTTGGCACTCAATGGCGCAGTTACTATTGGTACCTTAGACGGTGCGAATATTGAAATTGCCGAAGAGGTGGGTGACGACAATATCTTCATCTTCGGAAATACTGTTGAAGAAGTGACGGCTATCAACGAAGCCGGTTATAAGCCTTACGATTATTATTATCAAAATAAAGAAATAAAAGCCGTGTTAGATTGGCTTGACTCTGATTATTTTACCCCAGGGCAGCCTGGTGCGCTTTCAAGTCTGAAATTTAGCTTGTTAGACGGTGGCGATCCCTATCTTGTTTTGGCCGATTTTGCCTCCTATAGTGAAGCAAACGAAGCACTAGATAAAGCTTATAAAGATAAGGCAGTGTGGGCCAAAATGGCGATTTTGAATACCGCTAAAATGGGCAAGTTTACTTCAGATAGATCTGTACAAGATTATGTAGAGAGGATATGGAAGTTAGACGTGTGTAAGGTATAAATTTACAAGTTACACGAGTAATGTGTTCTATCTCAAATAAAAGCCGGTTAATCCGGCTTTTTTTGTAAAGGTAAATCGAAATTCTACGATAACGTTAATATAAAGCACCTTGTGCCATTCGTTAGAGACGCTTAGGATTATGATTTCCATATGACTGTAAACCCGATCAAACACTTAAATGAAATTCCAAACCGTTATCATTTTATTGAAATAATCGATCAGATTTCTAATCGTGAAGAATATTTTAGTTTGATGCTACTTGACGTTATGCGATTTTCTGACGTGTCTGCTGCCTTTGGGCATAAATCTGGTGACGAGTTGTTGCTTAAAATCGTAAATCAAATAAACGCAATATTTGTAGATGCAATGGCGGTAGGGCGCGTTAGTGGCGATATTTTTGGGGTTGTATTCACTAATTCAGTGAGCGAGCAATCTTTGCGTAATGAGCATGCTCGACTCTACAATCATTTTAAAACCCCAATGTCAGTTGGTGGTACGGCCTTCATTGCTGATTTTAATGTGGGTGCGGCCATTCGCAAAAATCCAGAAACAAATATCAACAGTATCATTTCACTTGCTGAATCCGCACTAAAGCGCTCTAAGTCAAACCGCCACGAAAATTTTACCTTAGTAAATGATGATACCAGAGAAAGTTCTGGCAGGGGCTTGACCTTAAAAGCAGACTTACGCAGAGCGCTCAATCGAGAAGAGCTAGAATTATACTATCAGCCGAAAGTTGATTTAAATGATTTCAGTATTATTGGTGGTGAATGTTTGCTGCGATGGAATCATCCCCTTGATGGGATCGTTTTTCCTGGCACTTTATTGCAAGCGGCTGAGTCTTATAACATGATGAACGAACTTGGATATTGGACCCTTGAAAAAGCAATTAATGCCATTGCTAAAATGAATGCAAACGGCCATTTTGTTAAGATTTCGGTCAATCTTTCACCTATGCAGTTGTATGATCCGCAGCTTGTTCAAGCGCTTACGCTATTGTTAAGCAAATATGAAGTAGCGCCTCATTTGTTAGAAATTGAATTGACTGAAGATGTCGCACTATCAAACTCATTGTTGGTCAAGCGACAATTGATTGATATTGGCAAGATGGGAATTTCAATTTCGATGGATGATTTTGGTAAAGGCTATTCTAATTTGAGTTTTATTCGAGACCTAAATTTAAGTGCTATCAAAATCGATAAGACCTTTGTTCTTGAACTCAACAATTCCCCGGTCAATAGCGCGATCGTTGCGGCGACTAAACTGATATGTGATGCTAAAGGCTGTGACACCTATGCTGAAGGCATAGAAACCATGGAACAACTTGCCTTGCTACAAGCAATGGGTATTAATAAAGGCCAAGGGTTCTTGTTCTCCCAAGCAGTGCCTTTTAATAAATATCTTGAAATGTTAAACGTGGGCAATTTCAACTATATCATCGAAGAGCAGTCGAAAAAAATAATGTAAATCTGTTACCATCTTGCCTATTGAATATAGGCAAATACAGAGATAGTTATGGTTATAGATTCTTCCACTAATAAAATACCAAGCGACAGTATCAGTCGTCAGCACATCCTTCAAAAAATCAGTGTAGACTACCTTGCATTTTCATTGGGACATACACTTTCTTCCCCCTATGAATATAGCTTGCAAAATGGCGCTCGGGTGAGCTTATTAAGCGATGGTATAATAGGTTTCAATCTAGACGAAACAGACGCAGAAGCAAAAAGTATAGTTTTGTCGTGTGGTGTGCATGGAAACGAAACTGCGCCGATCGAAATTTGCAATGAGTTGGTGCACGCCTTATTGAATGAAGAAATTCGCAGTCTACATCGCGTTCTTTTCATTTTTGGAAACTTAGCATCGATGGAAATTTCAGAGCGCTTTGTCGAAGAAAACCTCAACAGATTATTTAGCCGTGAGTCGAGCTCTGATAGCCTTGAAGGTGTTCGAGCACGAATCATAATGGATAAGATAGATGACTTCTTTACTGGGGCGAGCGAGGCCGCAGAGCGGATTCATTATGATTTGCATACGGCTATAAGACCTTCCAAAAATGAGAAATTTGCCGTTTATCCGTTTTTGCATGGTAAAGCGCATTCAAAATCTCAGCTTGCCATTCTATCAGCGTGTGGTGTAAACACTATTTTGTTGTCACAGTCGCCCACAACCACATTTAGCTATTACTCATCGCGAAATCATGATGCTCATGCCTTCACAGTGGAGCTAGGAAAGGTAATGCCCTTTGGTCAAAATGATATGCGTAAATTTGTAGATTTAAAGCGTAGCCTAATCTCCTTAATTAGCGAAAAAGCGCCTATCTTCGCCGATTATGCGGATTGTCCAATAGAAATATACACAGTTAATCAGGTGATTAACAAGCATTATGACGATTTTTCGCTACATTTCGACGATGATACTGTTAATTTTGAAGGTTTCAAAAAAGGCGAAGTTCTCGCAAGTGAAACAGGTACTCAGTATATAGCGCAACATGAAGGTGAGGCGATTGTGTTTCCTAATGCAAAAGTAGCAATAGGCCAGCGTGCGCTATTAACGGTGATCCCTTATGAACTTTAAGTTAGATGCGCGTTTAAATGCTGATTCTTCGTTTATTACTGAACTGGGCATAAGCCAAGTTCGACTAAGCCATGATAGTCGTTATCCTTGGTTAATTCTTATTCCTCAAATTGATGGGCTTAGTGAGATTGACGATCTTTCAATAGAACAGCAAATTGATGTGCTAAAAGCCTCAAACTTGCTGAGTGCGGTTTTGCGTGAGCGTCATGCTCCAGATAAATTAAATATCGCTTGCCTAGGAAACATTGTGAAACAATTACACATACACCATGTGGCCAGATTTGAGTATGATGCTACGTGGCCGGGTCCTATTTGGGGGCAAGGTGAGAGTGTTCCTTATTCGCAAAGCGATAAGGAATTGCAAGTTAAGAGCTTGCAAGAAGCGATTAATAAAAAAATTAAGGATATGTAAATGATTATTACCACAACCAATAGTATAGAAGGTAAAAATATACAGGAATATCATGGCGTTGTAATTGGTGAGGCGATCATGGGCGCCAATTTATTTAAAGACCTTTTCGCCTCAATACGCGATATCGTTGGTGGCCGTTCTGGTGCCTACGAGGCCGAACTAACTAAAGCCCGTAAAGTCGCATTCGATGAAATTAGACGTGAAGCCGAGCTGCTTGGCGCAAATGCCATTGTAGGCGTAGATTTAGATTATGAAGTCGTAGGGCAAAATGGCAGCATGTTGATGGTCAGCATTAGCGGCACCGCGGTACGATTCGTCTAAAGTAGTCTCTTAGTATCGTTATTGGCGCTTTAGTTTAAATTAAGCCAGAAGAGTCGTCGTCATCTTCTGGTTTTTTATTTTCTTTCTTTTTTTCATAGTTGTCGGGAAAGGTGAATGCTTTATTGCTTCTTTTAAGCAGCATGATATTACTAATAATCACGGCAAATACGACAACAACAATGACGATAATCCATGGTGTACTAAGTTCCATGATGTGCTTTTCCTATGCTAGTTTTATCCCTTCGTTAAAGGTGTAGCGCTTAACGAGAGCGGGAAGCTGCTTCAAAATTGAAGCTTTGCCTAGTATATCAGCCTGCTCAAGCTGTGCATACAATTGTTCGATGGCAAACTGTTGTTGAATTTTATACGCTGTTTGATGATGTGACATGTGCCAAGGCTCTTCTGCAACGCCCCCAACGTATTTTGCGTAAGGTAAATAAAACCCATATTCACTAGCATGATTTTTAATCCATAGTGATAAGTCCGCACAAGGGCCTGAGTTCTCATATTCACTTGGTACTAAACATAGATTATGGCCACTCGCTTCAACTTTTCTTTGATCAAATACGTCAAAATCGCTGCCCCAATGATGACGGCTTGCCCCTGGCAGTGCCGACCATAACATGATGGCATGTATTTTCTCGTTGTTGCTAAGCGTATTTGCAAGCAGTGTTTTACCGTCTAGCGTGTTTAAAGGTAAATCACCTTGCCACTTGCGATTCCAGATAGACAGCTGTTTTTCAAAACTACGAAAGCTAGAACATACTTGTAAATCAATACCATCGACAGCCGCTGCTTTTTGCATGTTGAAAAATGGTGCAATGACATCTATATGCAAAGCATGTTCAGTATTGATAGGGGAAAGATGGGCTTCGCTAAGGCCCATCACTTCCATAGAATGAGAACTGCTTTGATGCACAGCGTGTATCCCCTTGTAATATTTAGCTTAGTAATTCGACCATAATGTGGTAATAGATTTTTTCAAGGTCTTTTACGTTTTGAATATTAACGCATTCATCTACCTTATGTATGGTGTTGTTTTCAGGACCAAGCTCGACTACTTGGGCACCTGTGGGTGCGATAAAGCGCCCATCGGAAGTGCCGCCAGCAGTTGATAAAGTGGCCTCTATCCCAGTGCTTGTAGAAATACTTTTTATGCAAGCATCAACTAAGGTGCCAGGTTCAGTTAAAAATGGCAATCCGTTAAAGGTCCATTTAACTTCGTACTTGAGTTTGTGTTTATCAAGGATGGCATAGACCTGCTGTTGTAGTTCTTCGGCAGTAACTTCGGTCGAATAACGAAAATTAAAAATGAAGTCTGCGTGTCCTGGTACTACGTTTGTTGCCCCTGTTCCACCACTGATGTTTGAAATTTGCATGCTAGTTGCAGGGAAAAACGCATTGCCTTCATCCCATTTTGTGTTAACCAAATCACTAATGACCGGGCCGATTGAGTGAATGGGGTTGTCAACTAAATGCGGGTAGGCCACATGCCCTTGTACACCAATTACTTTGACATCGGCGGTGAGTGAGCCTCGTCTACCATTTTTAATAACGTCGCCGGTGCGCTCGGTACTTGAAGGTTCACCTACGATACAATAATCTATTTTTTCTTGGCGCGCTTCTAATGCGTCGATGACTTTGGTGGTGCCATTTATAAATGGACCTTCTTCGTCACTGGTAATTAAATAAGCGATTGAGCCTTTGTGATCTGGATGGTCACGGACAAATTTTTGGGTAGCAACTAGCATGGCAGCAATCGATGCTTTCATGTCGGCTGTGCCTCGACCATATAAAAATCCGTTTTCTTCGGTCGGTTCGAAAGGGTCATATTTCCAGTTTTCTTTTGGACCTGTTGGGACCACGTCAGTATGTCCTGCAAAACAAAACACCGGGCTAGCATTACCTCTTCTTGCCCATAGATTAGTAGTGTCCGCAAATACCATGGTTTCATTGACAAAACCAAGTTCGGCCAATGCTTGTTTAAGATAAACCTGACAACCAGCATCTTCAGGCGTGACTGACTTTCGACTAACTAATTCTTTGGTAACAGCAATGACATCAAGCAGCATTAATAAATTCCTGATAGGTGGTTTCGTTAAAGCCGACTAAAAATGAGGGGTTATTTGAATGGTCTTGTTTGCGCAAAATAGGGCGTTTAATCATGGAAGGATTTTCGCATAACAAAGAGATAACTTGGTCTATATTATTGTTTGTAAGCTCGGCTTTTTCTTGCTCGCTTAGTTTTCGAAATGTGGTACCGCGTTTGTTGACGACAACATCAATACCGGCCGCCGAAATAGCGTCTTTAAGAAAGCTAGGATCAACACCTGCTTTTTTATAATCATGAA
Organism: Glaciecola sp. G7-5; assembly: GCF_055808975.1. Taxonomy (NCBI): domain Bacteria; kingdom Pseudomonadati; phylum Pseudomonadota; class Gammaproteobacteria; order Alteromonadales; family Alteromonadaceae; genus Glaciecola; species Glaciecola sp. G7-5. The sequence goes on along the minus strand of NZ_CM147892.1, from coordinate 3,817,553 downwards.
AATCAAAGTCAACTTGATTGGCGTTTAGCCATTTTTTTGCTTTTTTGATGGTGTCGCAATTGGGTATGCCATACATCGTTATCATTGTTCAGTTACCTTCCTTTTTTCGCTCTTGCACTGATAGGTTTAAGACGGGTGTTATTTAGTAATTTTGTATCCGTTACGTGTTAAGGCTTCTTGAGCGCTTGATAGCTGCTCATTTTTAACCAGTATAAAGTCAGTCTCGAAAGTAGAAATAACAAATATGCTGACTTTGGCTTTGGCCAGTACGTTTGAAATTTCGGCCATAATACCGACTAGGGATAAGTTTAAGGGGCCAAGCACTTCCAATACACGCCAATCAAAATCGGTTTCAAGAGCACCAATTGTTAGCGATTGCGGCACAACAATTGAGAGCTCATCAAGTGTTTTTCCTATAAAAAACAAAGGACAATTAAGTACTTTGGCGGGAATGCTACTGTCGGCATCGAGACTATGGATGGCAAATGTTTCGTTAAGTACTTTTAAGGTTTGTTTAGCCATATACATTCTCCATTCATTGCATAATGAGGGTTTATCCACTAAAACTGTGGATAACCTTGTGTGTTAGTACTGAGTTACTCACTAAGCTAATGAAAACTATAGCAAATATCCTTTGTTTAATATACACGCAAATAGCATTGCTTAGCGCTTATTAGCTTGTATTCGACGTTATTATTTGAAATTAAACTAAATAATTTACATACTACAAAAATAGTAAAACAATAAGAACATATAAAACATGGAAGCTCTTTCTTTTTATGCGGGCAAGTCTGCCTTGGCAAGGATACAGTCAGAAGGAATAACACCTGAGATGTTTAGCGCCGTTTTAGGCGCTAGCGGCGGGCCTAAGTGGTTTGTATTAACCGGCCTTGATAAAGTCATTTTTAATGATTTTATGCACAAGTCAACAAAGCATGTAGACATCATTGGCAGCTCAGTAGGTGCTTTTCGGTCCGCTTGTTTTGCGCAAAAAGATCCCGCTGCAGCAATTGCTCGTTTGGCACAACGCTACAGCAATACCGTATATTCCGAAAAACCCTCAGTAAAAGAAATTACCGATAAGGGCGTTGATGTTCTCGAATATATGATGGGTGAAAATGGCGTTCATGAAGTTTTAACTAGTGCTGACAAGTCAATTCATATAGTGGTGGCAAGGTGTCATGGTTTAACTGCTTTTGAATCAAAGCCAAAACAGTTTGCGGGCCTCGCTTTGGCCGCAGGTCGCAACGCTATATCACGTAAAAAGTTAGAAAAAGCTTTACTCGCGTTATTTTTCTTCGAACTCAGGTGGCTTAACCTTTTCAGAAAAAGTCCCTATGAAAACAGAACGAGCGACCCTTAGCCAAGAAAATTTCCTAGATAGTTTAATGGCCTCAGGCTCGATTCCGGCGATTATTGAAGGCGTAAAAAATATATCAGGCGTGGCAAACGGAATGTTTCGCGATGGCGGGATCATTGATTATCATTTTGATATGAAGATAAACACGCCCGAACTTGTGTTGTATCCTCATTTTTACAAAACACCCACACCAGGTTGGTTTGATAAGTCAATTAAGTCACGCTGTTGTCATCCTGACAGTTACGATAATGTTTTGTTGATGGCACCAAGTGAAGAATTTGTAGCTAAATTGCCTTACGGAAAAATCCCTGACAGAAAAGACTTTACTGAAATGCCAGCACAAGAACGTATTGCCTATTGGAACCGGGTGATGAAGGAGTCAGATCGCTTAGCTGAACAATTTTTAAACGTTGTTGAACATAGCAGCCCTGCGCAATTTGTAAAAGCGATTAACTTAAAACGTAAATCGTAAAAAAGCACTTGCGCAGAGGACTCATGGTCGTTATTATACGCGCCGCTTACACGGATTGATTAAGCCCAAGGTAATTTTATAAATACCTATTAATCAAAACAAATAAAGTGCGCCTATAGCTCAGTTGGTTAGAGCGCTACCTTGACATGGTAGAGGTCCCCAGTTCGAGTCTGGGTAGACGCACCAAATCTTTAGCGGGCTGTAGCGATTTTTGGCCTAATGTGAAAATTCCCCAAAATGCCCATGCAGACCATCTGCAAACCACCACCCACCTTATAATTTTTTATTTAATATTGACATATTTTTGATGTTGAAGCGTAACCTGCTCATAGCCCTCTTGTGCAAACGGTCCCTACCAAAAAATGGTGGCGTTGAAACGATTTGTGTTTACATTACCTAGCGATTTAAAGATGAACTTTTTACAAGATACAGCAAATTCTCCTAATACTGCGAACACAAAACAATAAGGTCTTACTTGAAAATTACATGCTTTTCTGTCACGTTTAAAAGTGAATTCTTTATACTGTAATTACATAAGGTTTTGTAATGCACCTCAAAATACAAAAAAAACTGCGCTACTCAACACTATTGTTACTAATAGTCTCAGTATTCATAATCACAGCGTGTGAAAATGCAGGCCCAAAAGAGACAGTTATTGTTTTACACACTAATAGAGGTGATATCACGCTTCGCTTCTTTCCAGAAACTAGCCCAGAGCATGTCAAAAACTTCATTGAACACAGCAAAAGCGGTTTTTATACTGATACCTTATTTCACAGGGTCATTCCTAGTTTTATGATCCAAGGTGGCGATCCAAATACAAAAAATGATGATCCCAGTGATGACGGCATGGGTGGTCATGGCCATAAAGGCAGTGATACTAGACTTGACGCTGAGTTTAGTGAAATACCTCACACACGCGGAATTTTAAGCATGGCTCGAACCGAAGATGTAAACAGTGCTGGGAGTCAGTTCTTTATAATGCATCAAGATTATCCCAAACTTAACGGTCTCTACACTGTTTTTGGCGAGGTCATAGATGGTATTGAGGTAGTAGACAAGATAGTAAACACTCCCAGAAGCGCTCAAAATCGACCCAATCAAGATCAGCGAATTGAAAAAGTAACTTTGGAAGAGTGGCCCAGATCTAAGATTGAAAAAACCAAACAAGAAATGTGGGAAGAAGACCGTTGATTTCAAGGTGATTTCAAGGGGTCACGTTCGTTGAAAACCTGATCTTATCCTGCATACTTAAGGTTATTTCAATAAAATAAAACCGATTTTTATCGAAGGATATTTTAATTAGTTGGAGGTTACCGCCGTCGCGGTGATGACTGAGGCTGTATAGGCGATGGTCGATTTTAGATAGCATTTGTTTGTTAATCATTGAAATGTGTAAGAGCAAGTTTGAGCCAATCTAACTGCGCAGGATAGCTAAGCATTGGCTTGCGGACAAGCTAAAAAGTATTGTGCTAAAGCAGGGTTTGGAAGCTACATAAGCTTCAACGATTTTTCCGTTCTAATAGTACATAGACAGTACTGACTAAATTATTCTAAACTAAAACGATAGCCTTACAAAAAGGAATTTTTATATGAAAATTATCGTTGTCTTTCTTGTCTTATTCAGCGTTACGTCATTTGCAATAGATGCAACTAAAGTGAGTAATGTTAAATGCAAAGGTGGCTGGATTTCTTTTGATACCAGTAAACTAGAAGTTATCTCATATTGCGGACAACCTAAATTTACCGATGTCACTTCCGGGGCCAACATGGTTAAAAGTGAAGACTTGCTGTATACCATCAAAGGTAAAGACTACATAATATCATTGCGAAATGGCAAAGTGGTCTACATTGGCATGGTGAAATAAAAATAGTTAATAGGCTTTATTTGCAATTTATCAATACACATTTAAACTCATCGCCAACTGCATCAAAGCATAGTTAGACTAAAAAGCGATTCTTATTGAATCGTGCTAATATTCGCTTATCCAAAATTTATACGTACATTTTAGCATGAAAAAAACGCTTATTATTACAGGCGCATCTTCTGGTATTGGTTTGGCTATCGCTAAACGTTTTGCTCAAGCAAACTACACTGTTCATAACTTAGATATTACCGAGGGTCAGGAAGGGCAGTATCATTATTGTGATGTGACAAAAAGTGAACAAGTGCAGGCCTGTGTAAAACGTATTGCCAACGCAGGTTCAATCGACGTATTAATCTCTAACGCCGGGATGCATTTTTCAGCAACGATTGAAGATACCACTGAAGCTGATTTTGCTAAGGTATTCGATTTGAATGTAAAAGGTGCTTATTTAATAACGCAAGCCGTGTTGCCGGTGATGAAAAAGCAAAAACAAGGTGTTGTTTTATATATAGGCTCTGACCAATCAACAATCGCCAAGCCAAACTCGTTTATTTATAATTTAAGTAAACATGCGCTTGCATCTATGGCAAAAACCACCGCACTTGATTACGCCAGCTATAATATTCGCGCCAACACATTGTGTCCGGGCACAATCGAAACGCCGTTGTATCATAAAGCGATTAATGCCTATTGCGAACGCACAGGAGCAGATGTAAATAGTATTCATGCAGAAGAAGCGGCATTGCAACCTTTAGGGAGAATAGGGCAACCAGAAGACGTTGCGGCAATGGCATTGTTCTTAGCATCTGACGAAGCCTCCTTTATTACAGGCAGTTTGCAGGCTATCGATGGCGGTTATACAACCGCATAGGGCAGTATAAAATATGCAAAAAATAATTGACCCTCATGTTCATTTTTTCGATTTAGCTAAAGGTGATTATGCTTGGCTAGATTCAAATCGCCCTCCGTTTTGGCCCGACAAAGAAAAAATAAATCGTGATTTTTCGCCCAAAGATTTGCTGCTTTCCTCTGAGTTTGTTTTACAGGGCGCTGTGCATATTGAAGCCGGTTTTAATAATCAAAAACCAAGTGAAGAACTCGCGTTTTTAGAATCAGAAATCTACTCAAAGCAAACAAATATGCAATTTAAAAGTATTGCTTTTATCGATGTGTTTTCTCATGTAGATGCTTTTAAAATTCAGCTTTCTAACTTAATAAATTACGATTCCTTTGTTGGTATACGATATATTTTCGACGAAATAAACGTTTTTTCAACTAGAAAAGGCAATATATTGCTGAACTTTGAATTTTTGCAAACTTCGTCGAAAATCGTCGAAATTCAAATTGATTTTTTGCATCAAAAATTAGTGGATTCAGTGTTAAATGTCGTTGCGGCATTACCTAATTTGAAACTCGTCATAAATCACGCAGGCTTTCCTCCATTTCAACAAGGTGATCAATTTAGCGCTTGGCAAGATAACATGCGACGCTTTGCTAACTTGCCTCAATGCAGGGTGAAATGTTCAGGTTTTGAAATGCAATCAAGAGAATATGACAGCCAGCATGTTTGCGCTGTTTTAAAAAGCATTGAGGCAATGTTTGGTCACGACAGAATGATGCTAGCAAGTAACTTTCCTCTTACCACCTTTAGTTGCTCTTACGATGCGTATTGGAAAACTATGTTTGCGTGCGCGAAAAAGCTCAATTTACCTTTAAATAAGGTCTTTTACACTAATGCAAAAGACCTCTACGGATTTTCCTAACACTTATAGACGTGAAACAAGAGTTAAGTCTGCTATTTTTTAACGGTAACCATTGGCGAACGCTTCACAATCTCGTCATTCAACTCAATACCTATGCCGGGTAAATCAGGCACCTTAAACTTGCCGTTTACCGGCTGGTAATCTTGTATGCATAATTCGCGGTTCCAATGCTTTATGGCATAAGTGTGGTGTTCGTGTATTAAAAAGTTAGGGATGGCTGCTTCTAATTGCAATGCCGCGGCGGTTGCTACAGGGCCACCACAAACATGGGCTTGAATACGAATGTCGTAAACATCGGCATAGTCACAGACCTTTTTCGCTTCAGTAAAACCGCCGCAAAGGCCTACATCAGGTTGTAGCACGTCAATTGATTGGTCTTCAAAATAGGGGCGTACGTCCCAGCGATGATAAAGGCGCTCGCCACCTGCAATGGGCACATTTACATTTTCAGCGACTTTTTTGTGCACTGCTGAGTTTAAGTAATTAACGGGCTCTTCAAACATCATGCAACCGACTTCTTCTACTATCTTGCCCATTTGAATTGCCGACGCGCAGCCCATTAAAGAGTGGGCTTCAAAGATGATGTCAACATTGTCGCCAACCTCCTCGCGAATTGCCCGCAAACGATCACCAAATAATTTCATTTGTGCAGGCGTAAATAACTTGGTTCTATCAAAACTCGAGTCGCCGTTAGCATCATATACAATGGGGTCTACTTTAACTGCGTCATAGCCCTCGCTCATTGCTTTTGCAGCAGCGCGTTTGTAATCATCAGGGGAAAGCATTTTTATACAGTCTTGGCTCCAGTCAAACTGAAGTTGACTTGCATAGGTCCGTAAATCGTCGTTTGTTTTACCGCCCAATAATTGATACACCGGCACGTTAAGTGCTTTGCCTTTGATATCCCATAAGGCGGTATCAATTGCGCTCATCGCTGAATAAAGAACAGGCCCGCCGCCTAAGCCCCAAAAACTCTCGCGTAGCATACGAGACCACAATAATTCTGTTTTAAAAGGGTCAAAGCCAATAAGTACTGCTTCAGCAATTTCTTTAATCATCGCCGCTGCTGCACTATGACCCCAATCATAGGCTAGGCCTGCTTCACCCACGCCGTGAATGCCCTCATCGGTATGAATTCTTACGAATATCGGATTCCAAGGTGGGCGCTCAGGGCAATGAATATCGAAAATTTCTACATGGGTTATTTTCATAAAAAGTTCTTATATGGTTAGGGTTTGTAAATAAATGGTCTAGACGTCAAAATCTGGATACGCGCGCTTTACTCTGCGCATCATCGCCGGCCAAGCTTTTTGGCCGCCGCTTTGACCTGTGTGAACAATGTCAGCTTGCGCTTTAATACCGTCGATTATCTTTTGGTTCACTTTAAAAATGTCGCTGTTACTGTGTTGGAGCTTTACTTGAATCTCGCAGGCCATTAAAAGGTCGTACATATGCATAAAGGCATCACCAATGGTTTTGCCCATGGTAAGAGCGCCGTGATTGCGCAGAAGCATAAAATTGGCGTTTCCAAGGTCATCTTGTAATCGTTTTATTTCATCACTCTCAACGGCTAGCCCTTCATATTGATGATAACTCATACTTGCTAAAGCAAAGGCAGAATATTGGCTGTAAGGCAGTAAACCCTCTTTAGTGCTAGCAACTGCGATGGCATCGGGGTTATGTAAATGCAGTGCACATTGATCGCTTGGCCTTGCATGATGCACAGCACTATGAATGGTAAAACCGGCTGGGTTTATATCAAATGGACACTCAGGATCTAAAATATTTCCGTCTACATCTATTTTAACTAAGTTTGAAGCTGTTACTTCTTCAAAGGCCAATCCAAAAGCATTAATGAGCAAGTCCTCAGTGTCTGGGATACGCGCCGAAACGTGGGTATGAATCAGATCATCCCAACCATGCATCACCATTAAGCGATAACATGCGGCCAACTCAACACGGGTTTGCCATTCGGTTTCTGACACTTTGTTGCGTAAATCGATAGTAGGTATGTCGTACATAGTTGATGTCTTATTGCCTTAAGTAACAAAATCATAGCATGCAACTTGAGCTTTAGTCAGTCACTCTTAGCATCATTTTTGAAAGTATAAACACTTAGCTTAGATCACTTTAGTGCTTATTAATTATTTACTAAGCGTCACAACGTCCAAATATCTGCTGCCATAATTTAATATGACTTTGCATCGCGCCTGTATACGCTTGGAAATTTGTCGTGTTGTGCATAAATAAGTAATCTTTAAATGCCTGTGGTAATTCAGGGCTCGCTATTATCTGCTCTATTAGCGGAGATAGTTGGTAATAATACTTGTTCAATTCAGCCGCCACAGGTTGAATACGCTCAGCAAAAAATATCCGAAAGATATTGCGCATTATTTCTATGCTTTCTTCTTCTTTAATATCGCTGCATGAATTACTGTTTAAATAACTCGCTAGCAGGGTAGATATACTATCAAGTTCTTGTTGCAAAAGAATTTGCGTACGCCATATTCTTGAAAGCAGGGGCGCATTGTCAAGTTGTTGTAAATGTAGCTCCAACGCTGAAATGTCGACAGGGTGGTTGTTTAGGTTTTTACTCTTTAATAAAAAGGTCAACGCCTGTTTAGTTGCTTGAAAAGCGTCGCTGCTACTTCCACTTATATAGCCACTGCTTGCAGTAAAATGACGATAAGTTTCGTTAGATTGACTTAGCAAGTTAGACCATGCGTAAGGTAGCTGCTGTTTTTTGATCTCAGCCCATTCGCTAAGTTTAGCGACCAATTCAGGCTTTTCACCTTGGCTTAGTTGCTGGCATTTAGCGAGCTCTACAATTAACTCACTCTCATAGGCAAAACGGCTAGAAGGTAATTGCATTTTTCCAAGAGCGGTATTGCGCTGGGCAACAAGCTGGTTAAGTGAGCAAGCGTTAAATGCATAAAATTCGCGTAAATTTATACTAAGGCTGTTTACTTCAAGCTTAAGACTTGCTTTGCTTGGAGCACCTAAAACAATAACTTTGTTAGTGGGCGCAATTTCAATACCAGTATAGCTTTGTAAACGTTCGCTGTAGTCAGCTAAATCATTAGCTATTCGTTTATGCTCGCCACAAGCAAATAGCAGGCAACTTAGGATTGCAAGGGATGTAATGTAGATTAATTTGACGTAACTTTTATGCATTGTGCTTATCTATTTATCACAAAAACTCATGTCTTTATAAACTCTTCCTACTTCGCTTTGGGTCACAATTAGCTTAATTTTTATCTTTTGCTAGCCTAAAGTTTTATTAATTGCACGAATAGGTCGAATAAGTGCCGGCCATTGATTGCATGTTAACCGCGCATGGCTTTATAATCTGCCGCTTAATTTATTCGACTCGTAAATATGTGTAAAAGCGATCTACGGGTTTGAGTTGATAGTTTTGTATCTTAATCGTTAAAAATGCAAGTGGCGCTTGGTAGGTGTCACCACTGGAAGGAATAATATGCCCGTAATTACACTCCCCGACGGAAGTCAACGTTCATTCGATAATGCTGTTTCAGTTTTAGATGTTGCCAATGATATTGGCCCAGGGCTTGGTAAAGCAACCATTGCAGGTCGTGTTGACGGCACATTGGTTGATGCCTGTGACCTAATTGAGAATGACGCTAAATTACAAATTATTACTGCCAGAGATGATGAAGGACTTGAGATCCTAAGACACTCATGTGCGCATTTGCTGGGTCATGCGATAAAGCAGCTTTATCCTGACGTAAAAATGGCAATTGGGCCTACCATCGATAACGGCTTTTACTACGATGTTGATTTAGAAGAGCCATTGAATGAAGAAGCCCTTGTGGCGCTTGAAAAGCGTATGCTTCAGTTGGCCAAAACCAATTATGATGTAGTAAAGAAAGTCGGCACATGGCAACAGGCGCGCGATACTTTTGTTGATAGAGGCGAAAGCTATAAAATAGAAATTCTTGATGAAAATATAGCCCAAAGTGACAACCCAGCTTTGTATCATCATGAAGAATATATCGATATGTGTCGTGGCCCGCACGTACCTAACATGCGTTTTTGTCAGCACTTTAAATTAATGAAAGTGGCGGGTGCATATTGGCGCGGCAATAGTGACAATAAAATGTTGCAGCGTGTATACGGCACAGCATGGCCAGATAAAAAACAATTAAAAGCTTACTTAAATCGTTTAGAAGAAGCCGAAAAACGTGACCACCGTAAACTGGGTAAATCACTTAATTTGTGGCATTGGCAAGAAGAAGCGCCTGGCATGGTCTTTTGGCACAACGATGGTTGGACTATTTATACAGAGCTTGAAGCCTTTATTCGTAAAAAATTACGCGAATATGCATACGATGAAGTAAAAGCCCCATTGATGATGGACCGCAGCCTTTGGGAAAAATCAGGACATTGGGATAAATACGCCGAAAACATGTTCACGACTGAATCTGAAAAACGTGAATATGCAATCAAGCCAATGAATTGCCCAGGCCACGTGCAAATCTTTAATCAGGGTCTTAAATCGTATCGTGATTTGCCCTTAAAATGGCTGAGTTTGGCTGTTGTCATAGAAACGAGCCATCGGGTGCATTGCATGGCCTAATGCGGGTGCGCGGATTTACTCAAGATGACGCACATATTTTTTGTACTGAAGACCAAATCTTAGGCGAAGTAAGCGATTGTATAAAAATGGTGTACGAAACCTACGCTACTTTTGGTTTTGAGAAAATTGCCGTGAAATTATCTACACGTCCTGAAAAGCGAGTAGGTAGTGACGAAATTTGGGATAAGTCAGAGAAAACTTTGGCTGAAGCCTTGACGCAAAATGGTATAGAATTTGACTACTTGCCCGGCGAAGGTGCGTTTTACGGCCCGAAAATAGAATTCACATTGTATGACTGCTTAGATAGAGCATGGCAATGTGGTACTGTTCAGCTTGATTTCTCTATGCCGGCGCGTTTAGGCTCAACTTATGTTGATGAAGACGGCGAGCGTAAAACGCCTGTCATGATACATCGCGCAATACTTGGCTCACTAGAGCGTTTTATTGGTATTCTTACAGAAGAATATACGGGTGCCTTCCCAACATGGTTAGCGCCTACGCAAGTGATTGTGTCAAATATTACAGACTCGCAATCTGAAGCAGTAACTAAAGTGGTTGACGAATTATTCGCAGCAGGTTTTAGAGTTAAAGCTGATTTACGAAATGAAAAAATTGGTTTTAAAATAAGAGAACATACTCTTAAAAAAGTACCGTACATGCTTGTTATAGGTGAAAAAGAAAAAGAGTCAGGTATGGTAGCAGTGCGTACACGCAAAGGTGATGATTTAGGCGTGATGTCGGTAGCAGATTTTGCTCTTTTATTAGCAGATGACGTGAAAAGTAAAAAATTAAATAGCACAAGCGCGTAGAATCGGTATAATATGCGGTGCGAATGTTGTCGAGGCATAGGTTTTCGACATTAAAAGCTTGAAAACCAAGCACTTATGTACATTCGCTATATTTAAATATTCTTGGAGGAATAACAAATTAAAGGCGTTAGCAATAAATCTCAGGGCGATAAGTCCCGCATTAACGAAGAAATAACAGTAAATGAAGTACGTTTAGTTTTAGCCGACGGTGAAGCCGCCGGTATCGTCACGATTGACGAAGCTATGACATTAGCAACCGAAGCGTCTTTGGATTTAGTAGAAGTTAGCCCTAATGCTGCTCCTCCGGTCTGTAAAATTATGGACTACGGGAAGTTTTTGTTCGAAAAGAGCAAAGCCCAAAAAGAGCAAAAGAAGAAACAGAAGCAAATTCAGGTCAAGGAGATTAAATTTCGTCCTGGGACTGATGAAGGCGATTACCAGGTAAAACTGCGCAACCTGCGTCGCTTTTTAGAAGGTGGAGACAAGGCCAAAGTCACTATACGTTTTCGTGGACGTGAAATGGCCCACCAAGAAATTGGCATCGATTTATTGAAACGAGTGAAAACTGATTTGGAAGATATCGCAATTTGTGAATCCTTCCCACATCGTGTTGAAGGTCGTCAAATGATCATGGTTCTTGCACCAACCAAGAAGTAGTATAGGTCTACAAGTTCTTTAGTCTGCACAACTACTGACACCTTGCTGCATATATTAACAGCTCATGTTAACGACACTATTTATGTCGATGAGTCACAACAATGCGGAGTTTTAGCAATGCCTAAAATGAAATCAAACAGCGGAGCTGCAAAACGTTTTAAGAAAACGGGTTCAGGTCGCTTTAAAAGCAAGCAGTCTCATTTGCGTCACATTTTGACAAAGAAGAGTACTAAGCGTAAACGCCATCTACGTACTAAGACACTCGTTCATAAGAACGATCACGCTCTTATCCAACGTATGTTGCCGTACGTATAACTTAGCACTTAGGAGACTGAAAAATGGCTAGAGTAAAACGCGGCGTCGTAGCACGCGCACGTCACAAAAAAGTATTAAAGCAAGCTAAAGGTTACTATGGTGCTCGTTCACGCGTATATCGCGTAGCGGTCCAAGCAGTAACTAAAGCAGGACAATATGCATACCGCGACAGACGTCAACGTAAGCGTCAGTTCCGCCAGCTTTGGATTGCTCGTATCAATGCAGCATCACGTCAAAATGGTTTATCATATTCTCGTTTCATTAACGGTTTGAAAAAAGCGTCTATTGAAATCGATCGTAAGATACTTGCAGACATCGCTGTTCATGACAAGGCAGCATTTACTGCACTTGTTGATGCAGCAAAAGGCGCATTAGCGTAATCCATTTAACCAAGTTATTAGCGTTACAAAGCGCGATAACGGTTTAAGTTCTTTTCGAAAAAGCGAGCAGGAAGCTCGCTTTTTTGGTTTTAAAATTAGGCGTATAAATCCTATTGATGCCTAAACTCTTCTTATTCTCTTAAGCACATGCAATTTTCATCAAATTCTTCAAGATAAGATGCTGTAAATACGCATTAATTGTGTGAATTAACAACATTTTATACATAAATCTACGCAAACTTGTGTAAAATACCCCTTTACAGAAATGTCATCGTTTTGTGTGTGCCGAGCTCGTTACTTTGGTCACAACAAAAGTCATGCTCGATAAAGAGGTTACAATGGAGCTAGCAGCAATCATCGAAGAAGCACGCCAAGCAGTTGAAGGGGCAAACACGCCCGTTGAACTAGACGCAGTGCGAGTCGCCTTTATGGGCAAAAAAGGTAAGGTTACCGAATTAATGAAGGGCCTTGGCGCACTAAGTGCTGAAGAGCGCCCTGCGGCAGGTCAAAAAATAAATGTCGCCAAGCAAGAAGTGCAGGGGCTAATCAATGCAAAAATTCAAGGTCTAAAAGAAGCTGAGCTAAATGCCAAGCTTGCTGGAGAATCCATTGATGTTAGCTTGCCAGGTCGTAGTGTTGAAATGGGTAACTTACATCCAGTGAGTCGCACAATTGCGCGTATCGAAGGCTTTTTTGGTGAATTAGGTTTTGCTGTTAAGCAGGGGCCTGAAATTGAAGATGGTTTTCACAATTTCGATGCTCTAAACATTCCTAAGAACCATCCTGCAAGAGCAGATCACGACACCTTTTATTTTAACCCTAACTTAATGTTACGTACCCAAACGTCGGGTGTGCAAATTCGTACCATGGAAAACGAGAAACCGCCTTTGCGTATTATTTCCCCTGGCCGTGTATATCGTAACGATTATGATCAAACCCATACGCCGATGTTTCATCAAGTTGAAGGCTTGATGGTTGATAAAAATGTAAGCTTTGCTGAACTTAAAGGCATATTGCACGATTTCTTACACCACTTTTTTGAAGAAGATTTACAAATTCGATTTAGGCCCTCCTACTTCCCATTTACTGAACCTTCCGCTGAAGTTGATGTTATGAGCAAAGATGGTAAGTGGTTAGAAGTTCTTGGCTGTGGAATGGTTCACCCTAATGTCTTGCGCGCAGTAAACATTGATCCTGAAGAGTTTACTGGCTTTGCATTTGGAATGGGCGTTGAGCGCTTAACAATGCTGCGCTATGGCGTGAACGATTTACGTGCATTTTTTGAAAATGACGTACGTTTCTTGAAACAGTTTGCATAATTAGGGTGTCAGATGAAATTTAGTGAATCTTGGTTAAGAGAGTGGGTCAGTCCCAAAATAGATACAAATACGCTTTGTGAACAACTTAGCATGGCTGGTCTTGAAGTTGATGGTGTTGAGCCTGTTGCGGGTGATTTTAGTGGTGTAGTGGTAGGCGAGGTTGTTGAATGTGGCCGTCATCCTGACGCCGATAAACTTCAAGTGACCAAGGTAGATGTTGGTAGCGGTGAGTTGCTTGACATCGTTTGCGGCGCGCCAAACTGCCGCATAGGCATAAAGGTTGCGGTTGCCGTGGTAGGCGCAGTGCTACCGGGCGATTTTAAAATTAAAAAAGCAAAATTACGTGGGCAAGCCTCGCATGGCATGCTTTGTAGCTTTTCTGAACTAGGCATGGGAGATGATCACTCAGGCATACTCGAACTACCATCAAGCGCTACAATTGGTGAAGATTTCCGTAGCTACCTTGACCTAGACGACAATATTATTGAGATTGATCTTACGCCAAACCGTGCTGATTGCTTAGGCATAAAAGGCATAGCGCGAGAAGTAGGTGTGCTCAACCAACTTGACGTTAAGAGCATCAAAGTCACTGCGTCTGACATTACCAGCGATGCTGCGCGCGGTATTGTGCTTGCTAATCCACAAGCTTGTCCACGTTACTTAGGACGCATCATCGAGAATGTTGATTTAACGCTTGCCTCTCCATTATGGCTACAAGAGAAGCTAAGACGCAGTGGTGTACGCTCAATAGACCCTGTTGTTGACGTGACTAACTACGTGCTCTTAGAAATGGGTCATCCAATGCATGCCTTTGACAACGATAAACTCGTTGGCGATGTGATTGTTCGTGACGCTACAAAAGAAGAAAAACTAAATTTACTCGATGGCAACGAAGTCACGCTCTTAGAAAATACCCTAGTGATTGCCGATGAAGAAAAAGCACTGGCGATGGCCGGTATTTTTGGTGGTTTAGATTCTGGTGTGCAAACACAGACTCGTAATATTTTCCTTGAGTCGGCATTTTTCAGTCCCGATTCCATTTTAGGAAAGGCAAGACAATATGGTTTGCATACAGATGCATCACATCGTTACGAGCGTGGTGTGGATCCTGATTTACAAAAATCAGCCTTAGAAAGGGCAACGCAATTATTACTTGAGATTGTAGGTGGGCAGGCTGGCCCTATCACGGTGGCAGAAAGTAAAAAAGATCTTCCCCAGCGCAATCAAGTGGTACTAAGAGAAAAACGTTTAGCTAAAGTATTAGGCGCAAGTATTGAAGGCCACAGGGTGACCGATATCTTAAACCGTTTAGGCATGAAGGTCGCCGTGGTCGAAGCCGGATGGAAAGTTAGTGCACCTTCTTACCGATTCGATATCGCTATTGAAGAAGACCTCATTGAAGAGGTGGCGAGGGTATATGGTTACAATAATATCGCCAATGCTGCGCCTTTAGCGCGCCTTAAAATGTCCTATCAGCAAGAAAAAATCATTGGCATTAATGATTTCAAAGCATTGTTATGTGCTAAAGGTTGCCAAGAAGCGGTAACGTATTCTTTTGTTGACCCAAAAAAGCAAAGCTTATTGTTTCCTGACGCCAACACCCTTACGTTAGAACATCCAATTAGTGCTGACATGTCGGTTATGCGAGTGAGTTTATTGCCCGGTTTGCTACAAGCCTTGTCTTACAATCAAAAACGTCAGCAACAAAATCTTGCTCTTTTTGAGTCTGGTTTGGTGTTTTCTGCAAAAGAAGACGCTGAAAATGGTGTTGAACAAGTTGCTAAATTGTCAGCCGTAATTTCTGGAAATACTGCTTTTGAACATTGGTCGATTGCCAACAAGCCACGAGACTTTTTTGATGCAAAAGCATTAGTTGAAGAAATATTAAGTATGTCTGCTGGTAAAATAAAGGCAGAATTTGTCGCTTCGCAAAAAAATATTTTTCACCCTGGTCAGTGTGCTTCAATCAGAGTTGATGGAAAAGAAATTGGTGTGATTGGTGCTATCCATCCTCAATTTGAGAAGCGTTTGGGCCTAAATGGACGTACTTTTGCCTTCGAATTAAATGTAACTGACATTGAACAAAGAAGTTTGCCTGCAGCCCGCGTTATATCTAAGTTTCCGGCAATTAGACGAGACTTGGCAATTACCGTCTCAGAGGCTGTTGAAACAGGTAAATTACTAAAAAGTATAGAAAAAATTGGAATAACTGCACTCGTTGGCATAAACTTGTTTGACGTGTACACCGGAGATGGAATAAACGAAGGTGAGAAAAGTTTAGCCTTGTCCATTTGGTTACAAAGTGTAGAAAAAACAATGGAAGATCAAGAAATTCAAGATACTGTCGATAAAGTAGTTAGACATTTGCGAGACAATTTTAGTGCAGCATTGAGAGATTAATATTTATGGCGTTAACCAAAGCAGATATGGCCGAACATTTATTTGAAAAACTAGGCCTAAACAAAAAAGAAGCGAAAGATCTTGTTGAGTTATTTTTTGAAGAAATCAAGAAATGTTTGGAATCTGGCGAGCAGGTAAAACTGTCTGGCTTTGGTAATTTTGATCTTCGGACCAAAAACGAACGTCCTGGAAGGAACCCTAAAACGGGTGAAGACATTCCGATTAAGGCGCGGCGTGTTGTTACCTTCCGTCCAGGACAAAAATTGAAGAGTAGGGTAGAGAATATTCCTGCTGCAAAATAGGATGGCCAATGGGTGAACTTAGGTTGTTACTAAAGCGCCCAATGTTTTTGTGTGCTTTTTTAGTGTGTGGATGCGCTGAACAAACAGCAGACACATCACAAAGCAACAAAGTATATGAGGAAGCCTCTTCCTCATATGGACCCGTGGACGCTCAAAACACACCTTTACTCAGCCTTGCTGAATTATTAAATGCCAGCGATGTTAAGCAAGCCTTAGCAGAAGCGGCGGCAAATAATGATGAAGAAGGTCTACGTATTTGGCAACAGACGCTTTTAGCGGCTGGCGAAGAAGTTGAATTAGCCGACAATGAACTTGCTCTTATAAGCGGTGAACAAGGGCTTAAATATTTAGCTTTTGTCGGCATGAAGACAAATTATCAAGCGGCGTTTGAGCGTGCATTCCTAGAGTTTGAAGATGTTGACAAGGTCTATGCGGACTATCCAGCATTTGAAGACTTACACAAACAATCAATAAAGCTAGTCAAACAGCGCGACGAATTAGTTCGTAAAGTAACCGAAGAACTCGAGTCTAGCGGCTACGAAGGAAACGCAGAACTTGAAGCTAGACGCCAGTGGAAGAACTTTGTTTTAGCCGAAAATGCGCTAGAAACCCAAATGCCTTAACGGTCTCGTTAAGTAAACCCCTTTATAATATTGAGCACCAGACATTAAGGTGAAAATACAATTTCATGCTCAATCGCTTGTGGCAATAAGGGAGTATTTTCTTGAGTTGCGTATTGTTCAAAACCTGTCCGATAAAAGCGCGACATAAAATGGCCTGATTGCCCACCTGGAATAGTAAGAATCGCCTGATCTTCATTGCCCGGTCTTACAATTAATCGTTGAGATGCGCCAAAACTATTCGATTGAACTGCAGGCAAATAGCTGTCACCAAACCCTGCAACCTCGTCCATATTAAGAAAACTGCTAAATGGTCCTACCGAAGATGCAAAAGGGTGCTTAACTTGTAGTGTGTTTACTTTTCCCCATGCTAGATCGCGAAGATTGCTATCACTAACGCTGT
This sequence comes from Glaciecola sp. G7-5, assembly GCF_055808975.1. NCBI lineage: Bacteria > Pseudomonadati > Pseudomonadota > Gammaproteobacteria > Alteromonadales > Alteromonadaceae > Glaciecola > Glaciecola sp. G7-5. Next base: position 3,800,288 of record NZ_CM147892.1, on the reverse strand, counting down.
GCTGCTCTATAAGACGTGTTTTCGTATTGTCATACACATTTATCAATAAAGAAGTATAGTCACTTACATTTGCAGGTAGCCAGTCTTGAGGCTGTTTTTGTAATAGTGTCCATATGGCTGGCTCAATACTGCGTAATATATATGAAGTCGATAAATCATATTCTTTCAATGCATCATTAACCGGAGCGAGCAATTGGTTGATTACTGCACTTCTAAAACGTCGCACCAACGTATAGCCTACCGATTCAGGGCAAGCACATGCGCCCCAATTTTTAAGGTAATCGATGTCTGTTGCGTACTTTTGTGGACTATTGCTTAACGCCTCTAATAGAATATTGTGCCACGGCATTAAAAATAGCGCATCATTATTGAGCTGGATGTCGTAAAAGTCTTGCTCGGTGAACATCTCTTGCTGCATCAAAAGCGACACTATTTGTTTTTGACGCGCGCCCAAGGCATATCCGCCATCACCAAATTGAGCTAAGTCTTTGGTACTGATAACGCGTGCATTAGCACTCCATACACGATCGTTTTGAGGATTTAAAAAGCTAGCAGGTGAGAACTGAGCTTGTTCCCAGCGATTATCGTATTGGGATTCTAATATTGCTTTGCGGCCAAGAGGCATGCGTTCTGACATTGCGCCAGTCAATTGCCATGCGATCTTTCCTTCACTATCTGCTATTACCATATTTTGTACGGGGATGCGCACGGTTTTCGCCAATGCTAGCGCTTCGTCAATATTGGACATTTTTGCCATGTCAGCGACGCGAATATTCACGGCATAAGCTTGATGCGCAACCCACTTTAGCGCATAACGCTGACCTTCAAATTCACGAACGGGTCCATATTTACTCATTTGAAAACTAAAGCTTTCACTGCCTTCAGGCGTCATGATGTTTTCGGTAACAAGTTTGGTTTCGGTGTCGTCATTTAGCACGATCCAGTCGACATTGTCGACGTTTGAATTAGTAAAACCCCATGCAACCTTACCGTTAGAACCAACAATTATCGCCGGAGTTCCTGGCAATGTTACGCCTGTTACCGACACCTCTTGCTTTTCGCTTAAGTAGTTAAGTTGTGCACGATACCAAATGGCGGGGACGCGCAGACTGAGGTGCATATCATTGCTCAGCATCGCGCTTTGAGACGGCGTTAAGTTACCAGATACTGCCCAATTATTACTACCATAGTCGGGCTGCTCTTTGACTGAGTCATAGTTGTAGAGTGCAGCGCTTTCATTCGTATTTCTTGGCACTGGCGCATTAGGAATTTCAACTGACTGTGTTTTTATAACACTATAATCAATAGCCGATTGGTAGTTACTGGGTAAGGTAAAAAAATCAAACATTGTGTCTCCAAAAAGCCTAGAGACCACAGTCAGCCTAAAATCAATTTCTGTTTGTGCTAATTGCAAATCAATGTACATACTGTAGCTAGCAAGCAAACTGTCCGCAGGTGTCCAAGGTGAAAACTCAGTGCCGGTAAGGATATATTCTAAGGGTTTAATGGCGAATGATTCGGCTGCCAGATTTACCCCTTTGGTATACGATTGCAATAGATCTTGTTCATGTTTTGGAAGCTTTGCAAAAACATTGTCTGCGCGCTGTCTAAATTGATGAAAGCGGTGTTTCTTATCTAAGTCGAGAGCGCGGCGTCCAACAATTTGTGATAATTCACCTGCTGACTGCCTACGTAATAAGTCCATTTGGAACAAGCGATCTTGAGCATGGGCATAGCCAAGGGCGAAGGCTGCATCATATTCGTTTTTGGCGTTTATCACCGCGGTTCCAATGCTATCTCTTGACAAGCTTGCGGGTAAGGACACTGCTTTGGTTTGGATGGTCGCTGACAATTCTGGCAAACTAGCTCGTAGGCCAATATAAGCAATGATGGCCAGCATAATTAATACTACGCTAAGACTCAGTAAACTCCATTTAACGACTTTCATGTGTATGTACCTTATTATTATTATTATATTTAAGGGTGGTATCTAGACCTTAATGTCTTTCATTCCTGCTTCCGCGTTACAATATCGCGCCACAACAAATAAGTAGTCTGATAAACGGTTTATATAGGCAAGCGCAATAGCACTTACATCATAGTGTTTTGATGCATTGACAAGTTGCCTCTCTGCGCGCCTTGCAATCGTTCTGGCTACATGTAAATGAGCAGAAATACCACTACCTCCAGGTAATATAAAGCTTGTTTGCGGGCTTAAAAGTGCTTCTAGTCTGTCTATTGAGACTTCTAATCCCTCCACACTGCTCGCCTGCAGTTTATCACTATCTGATAGCGCAAAACCTATCGAAAAAATTTGTTTTTGACAATTTAAGAGATCTTCTTGCTCTGCTTTGAGTTTTACACCATCCATATTAGCGATACACAAACCCAAGTAAGAATTGAGTTCATCAAGCGTGCCATAACAGTCAAGCAATATATCGTCTTTGTCTATTCTAGTTACGGTACTGGTGAAGACCGCTGTGGTGCCTTTATCGCCTTGTTTAGTGTAAATCTTCAAGTAAGCCTGCCTTATTCAATATGTTCTGTTATTGCGCACTTTCATTGGCGATATCGGGTTGGGGCGGCGTAAATCGCTCCAAGCGCACAATAATGCCAAATGCGGGATGATCAAAATAATGTATTTGTTTACTTATCACTCTTCGTTTTTGTTTAAGAGGATAAGAAGTCAGTTCACTATTGCCGTTTGCGTCAAGATTGAGCGAGTAATGATTGAATTCGTTGTCTATATGAAGGTACGGAACTTGATTTACATAATCCAAATAGACTTTTATTTTGCCGTCTAGCTCGTACTGCTTTTGCGCAGAAATTGTGCTTTCATCCGTCTTATTCATCATTAAGTGATGGCCTAACCAATCAACATCCTGCTTTTCGTTAAGCGCTGTTTTCAAACGCTCAAAAAATAGGTTCTGGTCTTCCTCTTCACTAGCTTCACTTAGAGCTTGATAAGTTCTTAACCAATCTTCATAAGCTTGTTGTTGCTTAGTCTCAAGCAATTGTCCTGCACGAACGCGAACAAACTCGGCGTTCTCACTACCAAACTCAACTTCTTGTCTCCATGCGGTATACAACAGCGGGCTAATATCGCGTTGCCGAAAAACCTTTTGGGCATAATCATCCAAGATTAACTCTTCTGGCGTCAATATTTGTATGTGCGCATTAAAGTCACTGTTGCTTGCAAATAAGCGCGGCCCTATCTTTTCTAAGCCAAATGCTGTTAAGGGTGGCGCAGATTCCTCATTTTTAATGCATAGTAGTGAAACTTCACTTTCGGCAATATCTTGTATTTGTTTATTGATGTTCTCGATTTGCCTTTCTATCGAAGCTATAGCCTCGCTATTAATCTCAGTACTAGAATTGTCAGGATTAACAGTGGAACTTTCAAACTCATCAGAGATTCGTTTATTTGCTAGCTGTTGTGCTGAAAAGTCTTCAAAACCTTTGCTTAAGCTTTTGAGCAAGCTTAGATTCGATACAATTTCATCGGGGGACTGACCGTCAAGCTCGCCAAGCGCTGTTTCAGGACTTGGCGTTTGCTCGGCAAAGCGTAGCGTGTTTTTGGCTTGATATTCAAAGTCCACTGATGCGTCGAATTTATCTTCAATTTGTGAGGGTTTGCTGCATTGTGGCAAATAGCCTCGTAAGTAGGTATCGCCTTGTGCTTCTTTTAAGGCGGCCAAATAAAGGAAATTACTTGTGTTAGCAGTGTCAATATCAAAGCGTGCTTGCTCAAAATTTTCTGTGTTTGTAGGCAATAAAGCGCGTTTGAAAATGATAAGTTCAACATTGAACCACCATGTTTGCTCGTCGGCACTTTGTGCATTTACCCCAAAAGAACTCGCGATTAAAAATGCAAATATGGTCACAATTATTTTTCGTTGCTTTATCATTTTTATCCATCTTTTTAAGTTACGCATAACAGCTCTTGGCCAATGTTTCTATAAGCTTTGCGGTATAGTCTAATCTTTCATTATTTGCCGGTGTTTTGCGCATAAAACGTATTTTTGTCGGACCATCAAACCTGAATTGAGACGGTTTGCTTTGTACCAATTTAATTAATGCCGCTGGATCCACTTTTGCCGTTTGGTCAAATTCGATAGTACCACCAAGATCGTTCGCTTCAATTTTATTAATGCCTAATCTCGCGGCTGACAATTTAATGGCTGTTTGTTGCACAAGATTCTTTGCAGCTTGCGGAAGCAAACCAAAGCGGTCAATCAACTCAATTTGTAAATTATCAATCTCGTCCATATCATCGCAGTTAGCAAGCTTTTTGTACATCGATAAGCGCATATTAACGTCACCAATATAGTCTTCAGGTAATAGGGCGGGTGTGCGTAAGTCAACTTCGGTCTGTTTTCCGAGTGTGTCATTTAAACTTGGCTCTCTGCCTTCTTTGAGTGCTTCAACCGCCTTTTCTAGCATTTCCATATATAAATTAAAACCAACCGCATTAATTTGCCCCGATTGGTCATCGCCCAATAATTCGCCAGCACCTCTAATTTCCAGATCATGTGTTGCAAGAGCAAACCCGGCACCTAAATCTTCTAATGATGCGATAGCTTCAAGGCGTTTGCTGGCGTCTTTGGTCATCCGTCTAGGGTGAGGCGTTAGCAAATAAGCGTACGCTTGGTGGTGTGAACGTCCAACTCGACCACGCAACTGGTGCAGCTGTGCCAGGCCTAAATGATCCGCGCGGTCGATTATAATCGTGTTAGCTGTTGCGACATCAATACCTGTTTCGATAATGGTTGAGCAGACAAGCACGTTATAACGTTGATGATAAAAGTCATTCATGACGTTCTCAAGCTCGCGCTCTCGCATTTGTCCATGACCGATAGCAATACGCGCTTCAGGGACTATTTCTGCAATTTCCGCTGCCGTTTTCTCTATCGTTTTTACTTCATTATGCAAAAAGTATACTTGGCCACCACGTAATATTTCACGCATGATTGCTTCACGAATGATTTCAGTATGGCGCTGTTGCACAAAGGTCTTCACCGCAAGTCTTTTGGCTGGAGGTGTCGCAATAATTGACAGATCGCGCATTCCGCTTAGCGCCATATTAAGCGTACGCGGGATGGGTGTAGCGGTTAAGGTTAAAATATCGACATCAGCTCGCATGGCTTTAAATTGCTCTTTTTGACGAACACCAAAACGATGTTCTTCATCAATAATGACAAGACCAAGGTCTTTGTATTTGACGTCTTTTTGGAGCAATTTATGGGTGCCAACCACAATGTCAATTCTGCCTTCTTGAAGTCCTTGCATAACCAGCTTTTGGTCTTTTTGGCTCACAAAACGCGACATTACCTCAATTTCGAAGGGAAATTGAGAAAACCTATTTTTAAAATTTTCAAAATGCTGTTGAGCGAGCAGGGTTGTTGGTACGAGTATCGCTACTTGTTTGCCATGCATTGCACAAATGTATGCTGCACGCATAGCCACCTCTGTTTTACCAAATCCAACATCTCCACACACGAGTCGGTCCATCGCATTTTTGCCACCCATGTCTTGTAGCACCGCGTTTATCGCGGATTCTTGATCGGGCGTTTCGGCAAAAGGAAAGCTATCAGCAAAGCGCTTGTACTCAAACCAATCAATTGGGTAAGCAAATCCGGGTTTCGCTGCGCGCTTCGCGTAAATATCTAAAAGATGCGCTGCAACATCGCGTACTTTTTCAGCGGCTTTTTGACGCGCTTTTGACCACGTATCGTTACCTAAATGATGAAGGGGAGCGTTTTCAGCCTCTCCACCACTGTAGCGGCTAATAAGATGCAACGAGGATACAGGCACATATAACTTGGCATTTTTAGCATATTCAATACTCAAATACTCGGTGGTTACACCGCCAGCATCTAAGGTTTGTAAACCTAGAAAACGTCCTACACCGTGTTCTAGATGCACAACAGGCGAACCTTCAGACAGTTCAGCAAGGTTTCTGATAATCGCGCTTTCATCTATCGATTTGCTTTTACTGCGTTTGTTTTTGCGGCTTACTTTGTGCCCGAGTAGTTGCTTTTCAGTAATTAGAAGTAGCGGATTAGCTTTATCGTTGCAGTCAAAGCTATCTTCAAGTTGACCAACTACAATACTAAGTGTTTGTCTATTCGCCATCGCCTCTGCAAAGGACGCAGCAGCTTCCACCGCAATTGATGCTTTGCTGAGGATGTTTATTAAGCTTTCTTTATGCCCCGTTGATTCGGCAACAAAGATTACCTTCTTCTTTTGGCTTTTCGCTTGTTTTACTTCAGCTTGAATAGCCGAATACGGGTTTGTGGCAAGGGTATCGATTCCTATGTTGTTCAGCGCTTGAGTAAAGAAAGGCACGTTACTGGCTGATTTAGGACTTACTTCTGCGCTAATTTTTGCGCTGGGCCATTGTTTTAAGTGCGCGTTTAATTCTTCTTGGCTTAAGAATATCTGCTCAGGTGGCAGCAGAGGTCGCGCCAAATTATACTGATATTGTTCATAGCGGTTTTGTAAATCAGTCCAAAACTGCTTGCTCGCACCAACAATATCATCAGCAAAGGCGAGTAGGGTATCTTCATGTAAATAATCAAATAAGCTAGCGGTTTGTTCAAAAAATAAAGGGAGGTAATACTCAATCCCGCCGGGCATTGTGCCTTTGCTGACCTGATACAATATTGATTCTTGATCATTATTTGCTGTTTGTGTGAACTGATCTAAATAGCGCGTTCTAAAACCGCTTATCGCGTTTTTATCGGTAGGAAATTCTCTTGCCGGTAACAAACGTATTGCGTTAACTTCATCTAAACTACGTTGGGTAGATGGGTCAAAATAGCGCATTGAGTCTATTTCATCGTCAAACAAATCGATTCTATAAGGCTTGTCACTGCCCATCGGAAATAAATCAATGATTGAGCCTCGAACACTAAATTCACTGTGTGACATGACTTGGCCAACATGCAAGTAACCTGCTTTTTCAAGGTTGCGTCTAAACTCTGTTGGGTCAAGTGTTTGTCCTTTCTCCAAATACAGCAAATGCTGACCAACATAAGTAACAGGTGCGAGCCTTTGTAATAGGGTACTTACTGGTATTAGATAAACACCGGCTTGTTTTTTACTTAACAAGTAAAGGGTTTCTAATCGTTTCGATACAATATCTTGATGCGGCGAAAAGTGATCGTAGGGAAGGGTTTCCCAATGCGGAAATAAATTAACGCTTAAGGATTTGTCATCACTAAAAAAGCGAATTTCCTTTTCTAGTTGATAGGCTTGTGCCGTATCAGTGGTGACTACGATCAATGGACCATTGTGTGCTTGCGCTGCTTTTGCAAGGGCGAGAGATTTAGCGCTTCCGCTTAAGCTAGACCATTTGATGCGATCGGTAATTGCGCGTTCTTGCTTGGTTTTTGGTAGACGCGGTTGTATAAGTGATGACATGTCTTAAAACGTACTCTTTATTTCTGTAAGTAGGGAAGATGCAGTAAACAACAAAGAATTATTCCTGATTTGCGTGCACCGCTCTAAGGGCATGGGTCTGCAGGTGCAAACTTGCGCGCACGAGTAATTCTTGATCTTGCGCCCGTATATGCGTAAACACATAACTTACGTGATATTCGTCTCCTTGTTTTACACTTTCTATGGCTTCTCCATAGGCGTAAATAGCAGCCGACTCGGTTTCTAAAAACAATTTAATCGCTTTTGTCTCACCAAGGGGCACATCATCATTGTGCGCAATAATACATCCGCCACCACCAAATTTAACGGCATTTGCGCGGTATTCTTCTTCGTCTTGCTGTTGCAAAATATATGACATCATCAAATCAATTTTCTTGGCTTGAAATTGCAAGTAAGCCACCAAATCTTCCATTTTATCGCCCAATCCACGTAAGGGCTTCAATGTTTGAGATTGGATCTCGGCCATCTCTCCCGCTATTCGAAAAGCATATGGCATATTTTGTTCAAATTCTGCATTGCTTTGAGCGATTTGTTCTGGCCCGATATCTATCACATTAGCCTTAACTGGATGCGCTATTAAATAAAAAGCTGAAAATTGTTCTTTTTTTGTGTCTAAAGAAGACAAGGGCGATTCCTTTACTCATGAGCCTTAGCGGCAGGCGATGTAAATAGTCATTATGCGTTTTATAGCAGTCTAGACATATAATAGTATTTCACCACGCACATATTATGAGGTGATATAAACGTATTTTCACCCAATGGGATCATATACAGTATGGGGTAAATAATAGTAAACTTAGCGGCAAATAACACCCACTTTTGCTTAGGCTAGCTATATTAGATGTCAATTTCTGCTTTTATTGCGTTTCGTTTCTCCCAATCAGGCACTAAACAGAGTTTTGTCGCTTTTATAAATCGATTCTCAATCATTGGTATCGCGCTGGGTATTGCCTCACTTATTGTCGTTTTGTCGGTGATGAATGGCTTAGAAGGTCAGCTTAAAAAGCGGATTTTGGGCATTTTACCCCACATAGTTGCTTCTACTAGCACCGAGCTTGAATTGCCTTTGCCCCTATCAGATAAAGTGTTGGCAAAAATCCCCTATGGCGAGAGTGAGGTGATTGTACAGTCACGTAGTAAAGTGTCGGGCTTGTTTTTGCAAGGTACGCAAACTCAGGCAGCAAAACCCTACTCCATTGTTGCAAATAATATAGTGGCAGGTAAGTGGGATAACTTGGTCTCGGGCAGTTTTAACGTTGGTATTAGCCGTATATTAGCATCAAGTTTGGATGTGAATTTAGGTCAGCAACTTAGATTGATCAGCACCGATGCGAGTGTTTATTCTCCCCTAGGACGCATCCCAAGTCAGCGTATGGTGACTATTTCTTTTATTTTTGATGTGAATTCAGAGATGGACGATAAAGTCATTTTCATACATTTAGACGATTTTGCGCGCTTATCGCGTAAAAAAACTGAAGATATTCAAATGCTGCGTTTGTATCTTAATGATGCCTTTGATTATTTACCGATTGTGAATTATTTGACCGAAAACAATATAAAATCTAAAAGTTGGCGAGAGCGACAAGGGCCTCTATTTGATGCGGTTAAGATGGAAAAAAACATGATGTCTTTGATGCTATTGTTGGTAATTGCGGTAGCTTCATTTAACGTGGTGTCGGCGCTGGTTATGGTAGTATCCGAGAAAAAAGCCGATATCGCGATTTTACAAACCCAAGGCATGATGCCCCACGATATAATGAAAATCTTTTTACTTAATGGCATATTTAACGGCTTAAAAGGGATAGTAGCGGGTTTACTGTTAGGCTTAGCCGGATGCTGGTGGCTTAACGACATCTTGCGCTTAGTGGGATCTACTTTAGCTTTTGGTGAAAACGGACAAGGCCTTCCCATTGATATTCAAGCAACACAGCTTGGATTCATCTCTCTCGGCTCTATTCTATTGTGTTTATTAGCGAGTTGGTATCCTGCGTATAAAGCGCAATCAATTACGCCCGCAAATAGCTTACGCAGCGAATAATTGCTATCATTCAATCATATATTAAATAGACCGCAATGAGTAAAATGTGGCCAGAAAATTAGGGAAGTAAGGTGAGCAAAGTTTATATCAATTCATCATCATTGTTAGTGGACTCTTTTAAAGTTGCCTCACAGGTTTATGAAGACGGTTTCAGACCGGACTTTATTGTTGGTATTTGGCGCGGTGGAGCACCCATTGGGATAGCCGTACAAGAGTTTTTCGAATATAAAAATGCGCCCACTGATCACATCGCTGTGCGTACCTCCTCTTATTACGGCATTAATCAGCAATCCAAAGAAATCAAAGTACATGGTCTACATTATTTGGTCGAAAATGCGAACGCAGGTGATAAACTTTTGATCGTCGATGATGTATTTGATTCGGGTCGAAGTATAGAAGCCCTCATCAATCAAATTCATACTTTAATGAGATTAAACGCGCCCAAAGAAATCCGTATTGCAACACCTTATTACAAGCCTGCAAATAACAAAACCGAGTCATCTTTAGTACCCGATTACTTTGTACATGAAAGCGATCAATGGTTGGTATTCCCACATGAGTTATCAGGCTTAACTAAAGAAGAAATAATGTCGGGTAAAACAGAATTGTCTGAGTTACACGATATCTTGTTTTAGGAACTTGATTAGAAGGTAAGTGAGTTTTGTTCACTTACCTTCTATATAAAACTTGTCGTGATAGGTGTGCACTAAATCAGGTTTGTAAATGACCAAACAGGTAATGCTAAAGCCATTGAAGAAGGCTTCTGGGAACATCATCAATATAGTCATCTTGGTATAGTTGTCCATAATAATATCCCAAGCATAAACACCTTCAAGATAATAGTAGCCACTCATCGCAAGCATTTTAGCGCCTATACTGATTGCACCGGGGAAAAACGCACATAAAAAAATGTAAATAAACAGGTGGCGAGGCAAGCGGTGAAATGAAAAAGCAAATATCGCGTAAGTAATAATAATGGGTAGTAAGACGCCAATGAGACCATTAACGCCAATCATGCTCCAGTGCTCATTTCCAATGGCGGTAGAAATGAGCAGTACCGTTGTGCCGACGATAACCGCCCAGCGGAAACCCAACACAAGGGTTAGGGTAGTTAACCATAAAAAGTGAATAACGAGGCCATCGTAAATGCTGACGCGAAATGCCCACAAAAATAGCACAGCGACCGCAGATCCAAATATAATGTGTTGCCATTTTCTCTGGTTTAGTAATCGTTTAAAATCAGTTTTTGAGGCAATGAAGAAAGCGCCCATGAGATATACTGCTAAACACACAATTTGAAGAGTTGTCAAAACGAATTCCGTATAAGGCGATGTGATTACTGGATTGATGTATTGTAACAAAGCTCAGCTCGCTACGGCTAATTAATACAGTTGAAAACATAAGGTAAGATCAAAATATGTCGTCTTTTAGGGGATTATTTCCCTTTTTTACTCAACGCAACGAAGTTTATTTAGATAGCGCGGCGACAAGCCACAGGTTAAATGCGTGCTTGCAAGACATGCAAGAATATTATGATTGCTATAACGCGAATGTTCATCGTGGCGCATACCAGAGCGCTCGTAAAGCATCAAACAAATATGAAGAAGCAAGACAAGAGATTCGTTATTTTTTAGGGGCTAATAATGCCTCTGAAATAGTATTTACCAGTGGTGCCACAGACGCCATTAACTTAATTGCGAACGGCCTCAATATTCAAGATTTGCATGGCAAAGAGATCCTACTTTTTGAAAGTGAACATCATGCAAACTTGCTTCCTTGGCAAAGCTTTGCCAAAAAACATAATTTCACATTGAAAAAAATATCGCTTGGTAAAAGCGCCAGTTTTGACCAAGACCTTTTCAATATTGCGATAAAAAATATTAATGAGAATGTAGCGATATTGGCAATCGCGCACGTATCAAATGCACTAGGAAATGTTAACCCTATTGCATTATTGTGCGAGAAAGCCGCATCTGTTGGTGTCCTTAGTGTGATCGATGGTACTCAAGCTGCCGCCCACATCAAGATAGACGTAGCTAAAATAGGCTGTGATTTTTATGCCATTAGTGGCCACAAGATGTACGCGGGCACCGGGATTGGTGCACTTTATGGCAAAAAAACTTGGCTTGAAAAATTGTCGCCAAGTAAGTTAGGAGGAGAAATGATCCGTTCGGTTACATGGGAGCATTTCGAACTACAGGATGCACCCACCAAGTTTGAAGCCGGAACGCCTAACATAGCCGGGGCAATCGGTATGGCGAGCGCCGCAAAATTCCTGCGCAAGAACATTTCGAAAATCGAAAGTCATGAACAAGCATTGGTGGCTTACGTCTTAGAAAAGCTATATCCCTTAATTGAAACTAAGCAAATTGTTATTTTGGGCAATATAGGTGCTCGTGAGCAAACAAAGGGTGTATTCCCATCTATCGCTATAGTGTCCTTTTACTCTCCAGTAATTCACGCCAATGACATTGCAAGTTTCTTAAGCACCAAAGGCATTGCGCTTAGGGCCGGTCATCATTGCGCAATGCCTCTAATGCAGAGTATTGGTATAGAAGGCTGCGCGCGACTGTCTATAGGCTGCTATACAAACGCCAATGATATAGATATGTTCGTGGCGGCGATATACGAATTGTTCGACTTATTGACGCAAGGAACTAAAGACCCAATAAGCGATGCAGCCAATCAGCCTGTAGCGAATGACAATAAGCTTATTGGCGACGCTATTGCACAGGCAAGAGATTGGAGTGCAAAACATAGACTGCTACTACTAAATAGTAAAAAACTGCCTATGTTAGCGCAAGAGCAATGTGATGCGAGCACTGAAATTGGCGGCTGTGAGGCTAAGGTATGGCTGTCTTTAAGCAATAAGCAAGAAAGTTATCAAGGCTTGCGAGGTAGTTCACAAAGCAAAGTCATTCGAGGAATCTTGGCGTTAATTATAGAAAAGGTAAACGCGCTTTCACGAGACGAGCTCGAAAGCTTTGATTTTACAGCCTATTTGCATGAAATCGGTCTGTCGAATTACTTTAGCGAAGGACGTCGCGACGGCGTTCAACAAATTATTAAACGAATTAAGTTCCTTTATCAGTTAAAACAATGAAGGACATCGCTGCCTATTTATTTTTTGCTTCAATCCATTGGCTCATGTATTTACTTGATTGAAACTGATGATGGTTTAACATTTTTTGTAAGAAATTGCCTTGTCTATCTTTATCTAAACTTGCTAATTTCGATTCAAGCGTATGGATGAAAGCTGATTGATTGTATTTTCGTTGGTATTGCTGATGTAAAATACTATCTGCGTTATCTACACATATTTGCCACTTCTTCTCGTCTTGATATAAGTTTACTGCAGCATCTATAAATTCATCAGTACTATTTACCACGATGCCGGGCCAAGGCATGTCAGTTATTCCTTCTTGTCCAAGCATTGTCGTTATTGACGGCGTTGCACATTGCATTGCATCAAGCAGTTTTCCTTTTACGCCGGCCCCAAAGGTAATTGGTGCTAGCATGACTCTTGCCTGGTTAATTACGCTAAACTGATTGCTTGCAAAACCATGCACGATTAAGCCTTGTTTCTTATTTTCTAGTTGCTTCACTTTGCCGGGCATATAGGCTCCATATACATGACAGGCTATATCTGGATAGCTTTGTCGAAGCTGCTGGTAAATTTTTGGCCAGCATTGTTCTGCAAGGATTTTAAGTGCATGATAATTGGGTGCGTGGCGATAATTACCTATAAATACAAAATCCTGTTTTTGCGAATATTGGCGTTTTAGTTCTACTTTAGCTTTGCTTGCACATGACAATATAAACGCCAAATGAGCAACTTGATTAGCGGGTACCTGAAACTCATTGATGAGTAGATCTTTTTCAAAGTTTGAAAGCACGCAAGTGAGATCAGCTTGCATCACGCACGCAATTTCTCGAAGCGCGGTATCACTATATAGCAAATCAATATTTTCAGGTTTTTGTATATCCTTACTACGCATAAATGTCTTAGTTGACTGCTTTTTTTCGTCGCGCTTTAGCAGCTTATGCCTAGCAATTCTCAGGCAATGCAAATCCTCAGCATCTAAGACCAAAAGGGCGGATGGAACACTTTGTTTTACGCGCCAAGCAAATTGTTCAAAGCTCAAATAGCGATCAAAGATAACCACCGTTGGTGAAATCTCTGATACTTGCAGATCAAAACTACTGCAATTAAGGCTTATGTCAAATGTACTTACGCCTATGCTAGATAAGTCAAAACAGTGTTCGGTTTTTTGTGCAGCACTGCAAAAGCTGACTTCCCATTGGTTTTCTCGCGCCGTTTCTATATAACTCAGTATGTTTTGACCGGCGGCCGAGGATGTTGGCTCGGGCCAAACAAAACCAACAAATAATATGCGCATTTATTTATTATCCTAAAGATGCATACAACATGTTAATTTGAGTTGCTCAGCGAAAAGCAGAGATAAGATGTTGTCTGAAATGATAAGGCAATATTATAAGCGAGCCGTGGCTTGCTGACCAATAAAAGCTAAAAAAAACTACCGAAAGTCATGAGATTGCCGAAAACATAAGATATACCTATTAGTAAGTTTATGCGCACGACTAAACATACATGGCGCTAAAGATGATTGGAGTAATAGTCCGAATATGAACGCAATTGAATACGCACAACGTGCAAATGAATTATTTGCCGTGCCAAGCACCGCAAATCAACTTCGTATCCTATTTGATAGCGATGATTCCACTATGAAAGATATTGCCAAAGTCGTGTCTGCGGATCCTGGCTTAGCGGTACATTTATTAAAATATGCAAATAGCCCTATCTTTCGATTTGAACGTAAAATTGAATCGCTAGATAAAGCGATTCAGGTGATAGGTGCAAAATCTGTTTACGAATTTGCGCTAGCGTTTGGAATGAGTAAGATGTTAACGAAAGAGCATCAAAAATATATCGATGTAAATAGTTTTTGGAAGCAAAGTATTTTATGTGGCCTATATGGGGCAAATTTGTCTAAGCGCTGCAAAGAAAAAGATGTTGCGCGTTTGTATACGAGCGGTTTGCTACATAATGTTGGTGAACTTGCCGTACTGCGAGTTAGTCCCGAACATGCGCGCTTGTGTAGTCATTTGAAGGTTGATGTACTGCCTCGTCAGAGCCAAGAAAGTGTATTGGGCTTTTCTTACGCAGAAGTATCAGCGTCGCTATTGCAACAGTGGTTAATCCCTGACGCATTGGTATCAACTATCGCGATGCAACATCACGATGACGCTCCTGCGGTAACCATTGAGTCACAAATAATGCAGTTGGCATATGCACTTGCCGTGGTTAATACTTATCCGGACTACTATACGCCAGATGCCCATATTCCAGAGTTTTTATACACTAGTTTGCAACTAGACTATGAGGACTTAGAGAAAGTTGAAGAAGCGTGTCATGAAGAATATGAGTCTTTAGCAAGCATTTTCAATATGCTGTCATCTGAGCCAGCGCACTCATAGGCTTTAATCTAAGTATAAACATGCTAGTCAAAAACGGCCACCGTCTGTCGACTAATAGCGACGAGCTCACCATGTGCATCCCATACACTGGCTTCGGTATGACCATAACCATCGGCCGCTTGACGAGTGTGTGCTTTGTAAGCAAACCAATCAGTGGGTAAAATTTCTTTGTGCGGATAGACCAATTCTAGGTTCCAACTGACAGTGCTCGCCGGCGCGGGCAGTCTTAACATTTGCAAAACGGTAGGTGGCCACGCGTCTATTATACTTATGAGATGGGCTTCTGACATTATTTCAGGTGGCGACGTGTAGCGCATCCAACCAAAGTAGTGGCTTTTCTTACTTCCTAAAAACGGCAGACCACCATCTTCGATGGACAAGTCAAAATGTCTTAAAAACTTTGGCGTAACCTTCGGTATTTGTGGAATGAATTTGGCTTTTGATGGCGTTGTCATATCGTGCTTTTCATTGTTTTCTACTGCCACTTTTGACTTTCTTCCCTGAGCAAAACAGAATTGACTCAAGACACACACTTTGCCATCTTGAATGGCGCGTGCTTGAATTTGGCTGACATTTTTACCACTACGAATAATTTCAACGGATATCGTAAATGCCGCTTTCGCTAATAATGGACCGACAAAATTGGTGGACATAGAGCGCAATAAGCGGCCAGATTCAACGTGAGACTTAGCCGCACAATAGAGCATGCCAGCTGAAATACCGCCATATACAGTGCGTCCTTGTGACCATTCGCTTGAAAGCGTATAGGACTGGTTTGGAAGAGAGGCATGCTGCTTACATAAATTTAAATAGTGATCGATATGCATATGGACTTTCATCTGGTCGGAGTAGTTGTATTGTTGATTAAATACGATGCTTGCGCAAGTGCTATATGCCTCATTTGTCCATTAGTTAATTGTATATTCACAAATAATTCACATAAATTTGTATTTCATTAACAAATGAGGGACATTGTAATAAAAACAAAAGTGAGAATCTTGTGGAAAGAAATAAGGATATTAGTAGCGCAAATGAACCCTCGGTCGCATATAGACGATATGTGCTACTAATACTTACCTTAGTATACGCGTTCAATTTTATTGATCGCCAGATCTTAGGAATTTTATCTCCTTTTATTAAACAAGATTTGGGCTTGAGTGATTTTCATTTAGGCTTATTGAAAGGCTTTGCCTTTGCGCTACTGTATACGGTGGTGGGTATTCCTATTGCTTGGTTAGCCGACCGTTACAGTCGCGTGAATATTGTGACTATTTCACTTACCGTTTGGAGCGGATTTACAGCGCTTTCTGGCTTTGCTAGTAATTTTACACAATTAGCCATCGCGAGAGTGGGCGTGGGGATTGGTGAGGCAGGTGGTAGTCCACCATCACACTCAATGATATCCGATCTTTATAACCCTACAGAACGTGCTAAAGCCTTAGCAATATATTCTTTAGGGATACCATTTGGCATTATGGCTGCCTATTTTGCTGCGGCGTTTTTTTTATCTGGCGGGCAAACAGATTGGCGCTCAGTAATGATTGCAGTAGGCGTGCCGGGTATAGCGCTTGCTATCCTAATGAAGTTGACCGTCAAGGATCCTACTCGTGCCATAGCCCCTAGCGGATCAACGGCTAGTATGCGTTTTTCACAAGCGCTAAAAACCTTGTTAAAAATACCTACATGGTGGGGAATGTGTTTAGGTATTTCCTTTGGGTCTTTTGGTAATTATGCGATTTCTACCTGGATCATTGATTTTTATGTTCGTATTCATAGCGATATTAATATTGGTCATCTATTAATAGCCTTTGGTATTGTGAATGGTACTGCGTATGCGCTAGGTGTTTGGTTAGGTGGCGTTATTGCAGATAAATGGGGTAGCGTAAATCGACGGGGTTATGCACTATTGCCAACCTATGCGATGATTATTGGGGTGCCGTGCTTTATGATATCGCTTTATGTCGGCAATGGCTGGCTTTCGATTGCATTTCTTACCGTGCTCTTATTTACCAGTGGTATGTACTTAGGCCCATGTTTCGCTATTGCGCAAACGCTTGCCCCAGTGAACGCCAGAGCCATGTCTACAGCTTTGTTTTTCTTTGTGCTAAATATTATAGCCTTAGGCGGAGGACCGACGTTGGTTGGTTATTTAAGC
This sequence comes from Glaciecola sp. G7-5, assembly GCF_055808975.1. Classification (NCBI taxonomy): domain Bacteria; kingdom Pseudomonadati; phylum Pseudomonadota; class Gammaproteobacteria; order Alteromonadales; family Alteromonadaceae; genus Glaciecola; species Glaciecola sp. G7-5. The sequence goes on along the minus strand of NZ_CM147892.1, from coordinate 3,783,153 downwards.
CAAATGTTTACAGAAACGATGGGTGAGGCTCAGGGGCTTAAACTCGCGTTAACGCTTTTAGTGGTGCCGTATGTATTATCTATTCTAACGTTTTATTGGTCCTCAACTAAGATAGAAAAAGATTGGGCAGAAGCGGAGTCGCGCCAAGCAAAAGCATAAGCTAATTAGGTCGAGTATTTACTTACAATGAAAAGCCCACTGTCTATAAAACAAGTGGGCTTATTATTTTTTTCCGCCTTAATTAATAAAATAATGCAACGAGTGGACCTTGCTTGCGCTCTTGTTTTTGTTTCTCTAAAATCGCCAACTCTTCTGCATTGGCAAAGTATGCATCCCAATAAGCTAATTTTGGCTTCATGAGTGAAAACCATAGCGGCGGGATTAGGGCAATCGCGATTGTTGAAATATAACCGCTTATCATCATCGGGGCTTCAGGCATTGGCTGTAATTTTTCAAAAGGTACTGCGCCTTGGGCATGATGGTGAGAATGCCTCGGCAGGTTAAACATTGCCCAATTTGAAATTTTTCGATTAGAATTCCAAGAGTGTTTGGGTTTGACTGGCTGACGAGGATCTCGCACGATCCCGTAGTGTTCCATGTAATTTACTATCTCAAGAATACACTTTCCCGTTAAACCAATAGCGGCTAAAAACAATGTGGCTTGCCATCCTGCGAGAATACCAACAACAAGCAGATAGAAAATTGACATTAGCCAACCTCTAATGACTCTATTGTGTGGGCTAAATATAGTAGATTTTTTTCGGCTAAGGCGCGTCTTTTCTATTTTCCACGCTGAGACGTTGGTACCCATTATTGCATAGAGTATGTGCGCGTAGACATTGCGGCCGCGCGGAGCGGTAACAGGATCGGCTAGCGTCGCAACTTTTGCATGGTGATGATAAACATGCTCAATAGAAAAGTTTGCGTCTAATGTAAGGCTCATTAACCAACGACCTAGACAAACATCCCGCTTACTGCCAACACGGTGGACTAATTCGTGACCAACAACGGTTGTTATTCCACTTAACATTAGACCACAAAATACAACTGCGACACCTAGTTCTACCATGCTAGTGTTTGCTTTCGCCTGCGCAAAATCATAAGCAATAAATTGCGATAATGATTGCATGATTGGCCATTCATATGGGCTTACTAGCCACGCTGCTATGCTCAATACAATGATGCTTAAGGGAACAGACCCGTACAGCATTACATTAATGACCGATTTGTTAGAAAGTGTGGGTGTACTTAAATCATCGCCTAAAAGTGCATCACCAATGACATATATTCCTGCAAACACAGCAAAGCCGATTAAAATAAAATAATCAGCAAACAATAAGCAGGTGCAAGCAAGTAAGACAATGAAGTAATAATGGAAAAATTTTAAGTAGTGCAACATACAACGAACTCCTTATGACAATATGATCATTGTGAGCGCTTTTTTAATATCGCGTGAGCACATGTGGTGTCAAAAATGAGTCATTTATTGCCATTTGGCAGAAAAAGACGTATATTTTGCTATCAAACAATTCTGAGTAATGAACTTGCAACGATGCAATATATCCCGCTTTACTATTTAGGCCATTTAATAGAGGCACTGCAAGATCTCGATTTCCCGATTGATGATTGGTTAGCCGTCCAGGGCATTACTAAATCCAATTTATATTCTTCAGATACTAAGATAAGCCCTTTACAGTTTGACCAACTATTGCAAGTCGCGCTTTCTCATCAGAGTAGGGCGCATTTGGGCCTGACTGTTGGTAAAAAATTACAAATTGCCCATCATGGAACCTTTGGTTTGGCGCTACTAAATTGCGAAAGCATTGAACAAATGATTAAGTTTGTGCAACGTTATTTAGTCATTCGAATTCCTTTTATTGAAATTAGTATAGTGGAGATAGAGGATGAACTTGTTGTCCTTGCGAAAGACGTGCATTGGCAGGATGAATTACACCGCTTTGTGATTGAGGCTGTTACTGGTGCCGTGCTTAATATCTTTTCTGCTCTTTTGCAATCAGTACCGAGTTTATCGATATCCAGAATATTTTTTGATTATGAAGCACCTAGCTATGTAGAAAAGTATAATTACTCAACGGTTAAAAATATTGAGTTCAACCATGGCTACTGTGGTATTGCTTTTAATAAGCTAAGTTTGCGCCTAAAAATACCGAACGTCGACAAACTAAGCTTTATTCAAGCAGAAAAAGCATGTGAACAAGAACTTGAAAAATGGCTGCAGTATGCGAGTTTTAGTGGCAAAGTACAGCAATGTTTGATGCAATATCAGTCTTCTAGGCCTTGTTTGGAAGATGTTTCTTCGTCTTTGAACGTGAGTCCAAGAAGTTTGCATAGATACTTGAAAAACGAAGGAACAAACTTCAAAAAGATGCTCGATGAGCACCAAGCTGCGGTCGCAAAAGAATGTTTATTGATTTATGGCTACTCAGTGACACAAACCGCAAGTACCTTGGGATTTGTCGATATCGCTAATTTTCGTCGCGCTTTTAAACGCTGGTTTAATTGCACTCCTTCACTATTTATCGCAAACAATAAGACATAGGGCAAGTATGACGACAACACAAAGTACTTTAGTTCATTTTGCACATGCTAATGGTTTTCCTGCGGGTTCGTACAAGAAACTATTTGATAATTTACCCAATGAATTTGAGATTATTGCGATTGATAAAATGGCTCACAATCCGCGCTACCCGTTAAACGATAATTGGGAGAATCAAGTAGCAGAGATGATTGAGTTTGTGGAACAAAACAAAGGAAGCCACAACAAAGTGGTGGCAGTAGGGCATTCGTTTGGCGCGGTAGTTAGTTACATGAGTGCCTGTTTAAGGCCAGATTTATTTTCCGGCCTTATCATGCTCGACCCTCCTTTAATTACGGGTTTAGCTCGCTATATTTTTAGATTCGCAAAAGGCAATCGCTTGATCAACAAAATCACCCCTGCGGGTATAACCGTGCTAAGGAATAGGAAGTGGCATGCTGAACATGACTTACATCATTACTTTGCAAAGAAAGCTTTATTTAAAGATTTTGATCCTGACTGCATAAAAGACTACGTGAAATCGGTCACAAAATTACATGAGGATCATCTACATTTGAGTTTTGATGTTGACACTGAAGCAAATATTTTTCGCACTATTCCGCATAATTTGCCTAGTTTTGCAGGTAAACTTAAGATTCCAGGCGTACTCATTACTGGTAAGCACACCGATGTTTGTGTACCAACATTGCGCAAGCCCTTTTTGCGAGCGAATCCGCATATCAGGCATATAGAAAGTAAAAAAGGGAAACACATGTTTCCCTTAGAATATCCACTCGAAGTGGCAGAGCTTATTGCAGAGTCAATTAAGACGTTGCAAGAATAAAGCCCATATTTATGACTTTTTAAGTGCCGCGAGCATTTCTCTTGTTACTAGCACTACGCCTTTTTCAGATACTCTGAAACCACGTGCTCGGTCATCATCGTGATTTACCCCAATGTGCATATTTTCTGGCACGATGGCGCCACGATCAATAATCGCTTTTTTGATAATACAGCTTTGCGCAACCTCGACCTCGGGTAACAACACTGATTCTTCTACGCTAGAGTAAGACATGACTTTGACATTAGAAAAGCATACGCTTCGGCGCACAGTTGCCCCAGATATAATACAACCACCCGAAACAAGTGAATTGAGTGCTTCACCACGTCGGTCATCTTGTTCCCATACAAATTTAGCAGGGGGAAGTTGCTCTTGATAAGTCCAAATTGGCCATAATTTATCGTAGAGGTTTAGTTCAGGAATAGGCGCCACTAACTCCATATTTGCTTCCCAAAAACTATCTAGAGTCCCTACATCACGCCAGTAAGAGTCATTTTTGGCACTTTTCATAAAGTCAAAGGCACATACTCGGTGATTGTCGATGATGCTCGGGATAATATCTTTCCCAAAATCATGGTCGGAATTTTCATTTTTAGAATCAAGTTCTAGTTGTTCAAATAGAAATTCAGTATCAAATACGTAATTTCCCATAGAAGCTAGGCAGGAATTAGGGTCATCAAGCAATGGCGCAGGATCGCTGGGCTTTTCGATAAAACCAGTCACCTGATTATTCTCGTCAACCCCAATTACGCCAAAGGCGCCCCTGGCTTGTTCGATGGGCACTGACATACAACTTACTGTCATTCTGGCACCCGATTCAACGTGTTGCGCCAACATGGGGCCATAGTCCATTTTGTAAATGTGGTCGCCCGACAAAATCATGACATACTTGGGTAACTCGTCACGTATGATATCAATGTTTTGATAAACCGCGTCAGCGGTGCCTTGGTACCAGTCTTCCGAAAAACGTTGTGAGGCAGGCAGTACTTCGACCGACTCGCCTAATTCTTTCTTAAAATGTCCCCATCCGCGCACGAGATGTCTAATAAGACTATGAGATTTGTATTGCGTAAGTACGCCTATATTACGAATGCCAGAGTTGATGCAGTTTGAGAGAGGAAAATCGATGATTCTAAATTTACCGCCAAAATATAAGCCTGGTTTCGCTCGCCAGTTGGTCAGTTCATACAGTCTCGAACCTCTTCCACCGGCAAGGACTAATGCGTATGTGTCACGTGTAAGATTACTAATATAACGATTATTAGGTTTTTCCATAATTTATTTTCATTAACTTCTTATTAACGTATCTCCATACTAAGTCACTTTTTTCTATAGAGCAATAACTACTTAAGTCGCGATTTCATGTATTGCTTGATATAAATCAAAACCTTTTCTAAAAATTGACAGTAATAATAAGCCAAAGTATCAAGAGAACAAACGTGATAAATAACCCAAGACGCATCGGTCTTTCTTCAATTGCCAGCAAAGTAAGTGATTTACTTTTATCTCCGAAAACAACCTTACCGGCTTTATTAAATCTTGCTGGTGCCCCTGTGTTTTTGACTTCTTTGCTTGTCCCGATACGTGAATCAGGTGCGCTTCTTCCTCAAATTTTGTTTGCATCGCTTCTTAGCCGTTATCCGCACCGTCACAGAGCGTGGCGATTAGGTGCGTTTTCTCAATTGCTGTGCAGCCTTTTGATGTTATTAGCGGGTTTCTTTTTATCAGGGATGCTAGCGGGTGTGGTGATCGTATTATGCTTGGCGCTATGGAGTATTAGTCGTGCTTTATGTTCCTTAACCATGAAAGACATTCAAGGAGTACATATAGAAAAAGGCGCAAGAGGGCGTTTAGTGGGCGCGGCCTCTAGTATTTCTAGTTTTATTGCCATGTTCGTCGCTTTCACGGCTTGGTACATTGATAGCATTGGCAACCAGATGGGGAGTGACAAGTTGCTCGCAATTGCCGCACTTGCATTGGCTGCACAGTGTTTTTGTATTTTTATTTTGTGGCCTTTAAAGACCTGTGTCGATGCGCCAGACGAGAAGAGCAACGAAGACAAGAACGGCCCGGCGCTTTTTACCATGATTCTAAAAGATAAATCATTAAGAGATTTTATTGTCATGCGAAGCTTATTATCGCATTCTGCGTTACTTGCTCCACTGTTCACTTTAGCTTATAGCGGTGGCGCTATTTCTATATTGTCATTTTTGATTATTTCCCAGGCTCTCGCCGGTACCTTGACTTCTTATATTTGGGGTAAGCTAGCTGATAGAAGCGCCTTACACTGTATGCGGGTGGGCGCGGCTATCGCAATTATTGCTGCTGCCAGTTTGATCATCGTTAGTCTAGGTTTTAGTGAACTGTTGGATGAGTCGTGGATAATTATTACTTTATTTTTTCTCTTGGGCGTAGGGCACAACGGCGTGAGAACAGGTAGGAAAATATATATTGTAGACATCGCCAATGGACATGAGCGGACCCAATTTGTGGCCACTAGCAACACGGTTGTTGGCGTATTTATTTTAACAGCGGGCTTGTTGTATTCATTTCTATCTTTTTACAGCGTAAATATATCGCTTTTCGTGATGTTCGTAGCCCTTGTACTCGGCTTGGCGTACAGCGTTAAAGTAAAAAAAGAAAAGTAAACCGAGTCAATGTGTTAACGACATTGACTCATTAATGCAAGTCCTACTTTGGACTGACTGCTACGATTTAGGCGAGTACTTATCTTATCGCCAACTTTTACCAGTTTAGCTAAGTCTATGCCCGTTGCTATGCCCATATTGTTTAGCATATAAACTAAGTCTTCTGTTGCTAAATTGCCTGAAGCGCCAGCTGCATATGGGCATCCACCTAGCCCTGAAATAGAAGAATCAAAGGTGCTAACGCCTTCTTGTAGCCCGATTAATACGTTTGTTAATGCTTGTCCGTAGGTGTCGTGGCAGTGCAAAGCTAATTTATCACTGGGTATCTGTGACATCAATAACGCTAAAAGCTTTTGGGTTTTAAGTGCAGTGCCAACACCAATGGTATCGCCAAGAGATACTTCGTAGCAGCCTAAGTCCAGTAAGGTTTGGCTGACCTCTAGTACCGCTTGCGGCGATACTTCACCTTCATATGGACAGCCTAAAACACAAGATACATAACCACGTACAGGAATATCGTCTTTGTGTGCTTGAGCAATTACGTCACTAAAGCGTTCAATGCTAGTCGCGATATCACAATTGATGTTTTTCATTGAAAAGGCTTCAGACGCACTTGCAAAAATAGCCACGGTGTCAGCCTTAGCCGCTTTTGCTCCTTCATAGCCTTTCAAGTTAGGTGTCAATGCACTATAAATTATGCCTTTTTTACGCGAAATGTTGGCCAAGACTTGATCCGAGTTGGCCATTTGAGGGACCCATTTAGGGGACACAAAACTGCCTGATTCAATATGTTTTAGCCCAGTTGTGCTTAGACTATCGATTAATTCGACTTTATCAGTCACACTCAGAGCTTGTTTTTCATTTTGAAGCCCATCTCTGGGACCAACTTCAACGATATTCACTTGTTGAGGATAATTTTCGTGCATATTTCTCTCAATATAGGTATTGAATACTATTTTTCTTCGTCCGTCTCGGCGACTAAGCTTATAAGTACTTGACCGCCATCGACTAAGTCACCAGCATCAACAAAACAAGATGCTACCTTTGCGTCAAATGGAGCGCGTAAACTGTGTTCCATCTTCATCGCTTCTACCATGACCAATAGGTCATTTTTAGCGACAATTTGGCCTTCTTTTACATTCATGGCAACGACGGTGCCATTCATCGGCGCTAGGATGTCACCTGCATGAACTTGTTCACCTTGGGTACCTAAATCGAGGATTGGCTTGTTCACTTTGAGTAAACCAGTGTGGTCCAGTAACCATGCGGTATCATTATTCTCAAAGATTTGATATCTCGCTATATGAGAGGCAGTCTCAACCTTCAATTTGCCTGCGCTTTTGCTAGCACTGTAAATGTAATCTTGTTGATTGATGCACACTGACCAAGTAGATTCACTTAAATGGCTTTGTACATATTGGTATTCTTTATCAAATAGGCTGAAGTTTAGCGTTTCCTTACGATGATGATTTAAACGAAAACCAGGATAATCAACAATGTGTGTACCTTGCCCACTGCCGTTTTCAGGCTGGTCATTTTCCACGCTTAACATCGCACAAATGGCAATGATTGTGTTTGTATCAAGCTCGTTTTCGTCATTGCCTATGTTGCTAGGTGTGTCAGCAATTATACTTGCATGGCGCTCAATAAAATCGGTGGTCAGAATGGCATCTCTAAAGGGGGCGCTATTTGCTACTTTCACTAGATAGGGAATGTTTGTGGTTACACCGCAAATCATATATTGCTTTAGACTCTGCAGTAGCAAAGCTAGTGCTTGGTCTCTTGTTTCAGCCCATACTACAAGCTTGGCGATCATTGGGTCGTAATAAATTGACACTTGGTCTTGCGCAACAACGCCTGAATCAATGCGCACGTGTTGGCTTGTTTTAGGTTCAATTAAAGCTTCTATAAGCCCTGTGGATGGCAAGAATTCGTTGTCAGGGTCCTCAGCATAAATCCGGGCTTCAAAGGCGTGTCCGTTGATGCTCAACTCGCTCTGTTGTTTTGGTAACACAAGGTTGTTGGCAACCGCTATTTGCCACTCTACTAAATCTTCACCGGTAATAAATTCGGTTACAGGATGTTCTACTTGAAGACGAGTGTTCATTTCCATGAAGTAAAAAGAGCCGTCTTTATCGAGTAAGAACTCGACTGTGCCCGCACCGGTGTAATCAATAGCAAATGCTGCTTTTAAAGCTGCTTCACCCATTTGTTTTCGAAGATCTTGAGTCATGCCTGGCGCTGGCGCTTCTTCGATAATTTTTTGATGTCGGCGCTGCACAGAACAGTCTCTTTCAAACAAATACACGCCATTGCCGTGATTATCACAAAAAACTTGAATTTCGACGTGGCGAGGTTCTGTAAGATATTTCTCTACCAGCATAATATCATCGCCAAAGCTGTTCATTGCTTCTCGCTTGGCTGCATGCAAAGCTTCAGTAAACTCTTGCTCTTTGGATACTTGGCGCATACCTTTACCGCCGCCACCGGCCGCAGCTTTAAGCAATACTGGATAGCCCATACTATTCGCTTGTTCATGCAAAAATGCTTCGTCTTGATTATCTCCGTGGTACCCAGGCACTAGCGGCACCTTGGCAGCTTCCATTATTGTCTTGGCTGCAGACTTTGAGCCCATAGCTCGAATGGCTGCTGACTTTGGCCCTATGAAAATGATGTTATTCTGCTGGCATTTGTCAGCAAAATCCGCATTCTCCGACAAAAATCCATAACCTGGATGTACTGCGTCAACACCAAGCGCTTTGGCTTTTTCAATAATGAGGTCACCATTTAGGTAACTTTTACTCGCGGGAGCTTCGCCCAGGCTTACTGCTTCGTCGGCCATTTTTACATGCTGTGCGTTGGTATCAGCATGTGAATAAACAGCAACCGTTGCTATACCGAGTTTACGTGCACTTTTCATTACTCTGCACGCAATTTCACCGCGATTGGCGATAAGGATTTTTTTAATCATGTGTGTCTATCCAATTGGCTGGTCGTTTTTCAAGAAAGGCACTAAGTCCTTCTTTGGCCTTCAGCAGAAACGCGCACAGCAGCTATCTGTTTGCTTGTAGATTGTAGTAAGGCCTCATTGATAGGCTGGTAAGCGACCTGATCAACTAATGCTTTTGCTAATGAAACTGCCACAGGTCCGTTCTTTAACAGACTAGAAGCAATATTCGCGATCTCAGCGTCAAGTTGGTCTTCGCTAACGGTTTCACTCACCAAGCCAATTCGCCTAGCACGCCGCGCTGATATTACATCTGCCGTCATAAATAAGCGTTTCGCAATACGCGGGCCAACTGCATTAATTACATAGGGTGATATCGTTGCTGGAATTAAGCCGAGTTTCACTTCACTCAAACAAAATTTACTCATTAGACTTGCTATGGCGATATCACAACAAGCTACTAAACCTACTGCGCCGCCAAATGCGCTTCCTTGAATTTTTGCAATAGTCGGTATAGGCAAATTGTAAAGTTTCGATAGCATTAGGGCTAATTGCTGCGCATCAGCTAAATTTTCTGCCTCGCTGTAGGATGCCATTTTTTTCATCCAATTCAGATCGGCGCCAGCGCTGAACGATTTCCCTGTAGATTGCAATATCATGACGCGAACACTATCGTCGTTCTCTATTCTTTCAAAGCATTCTATTAATCGAGAGATAACCTCTTCGTTAAAGGCATTATGCACTTCGGGGCGGTTAAGCGTAACCGTTGCAATGGCACTTTCTATACTTAATTCTACCTGGCTCATGTCACTAATCTCATTAAATTTTTGTTGGCATAAATATCGCCTAAACTTGCTATTTAGCGCACTGTTTACATTCTAAAAATACCAAATTTAGTAGCGTTTACACTTTTATTATTCGCAGCGCTAAGTGCAAGACCGAGTACTTTACGTGTATCTGCAGGGTCAATAACGCCATCATCCCACAATCTTGCTGAGGCATAATAGGGATGTCCTTGACGCTCGTAGGTGTCAACAACCGGTTTTTTAATAGCGTCAATTGCTTCTTTACTTAAAGTCTCGCCGTTGCGATGTGCTTGTCCTTCTTTTACTTGTGCTAGCACGCCGGCAGCTTGTTCGCCGCCCATTACTGAAATGCGCGCGTTCGGCCACATAAATAAGAAGCGAGGATCGTACGCTCTACCGCACATACCGTAGTTGCCGGCACCAAAGCTTCCGCCTATAAGGACCGTCAACTTAGGCACTTGTGCACAGGCAACCGCTGTAACCATTTTGGCGCCGTGTTTAGCAATACCACCTGATTCGTATTGTTTACCAACCATAAAGCCGGTAATATTTTGTAAAAACAGCAAAGGAATATTACGTTGGCAACAAAGTTCGATGAAATGAGCACCTTTTTGCGCGCTTTCGCCGAATAAAATGCCATTATTGCCTAATATGCCGACTTCGAAACCTTCGATGCGCGCAAAACCGCAGACAAGGGTGGTCCCATAAAGTGCCTTAAATTCATGAAAATCGCTGTCATCTACTATTCGAGCAATGATTTCTCGGACGTCATAGGTTTGTTTGCTATCTTTGGGAATTATCCCGTAAATTTCGTCAACGGCGTAGCGAGGAGGCACACTTGGTCGGCGTTGTAAGGATTGCGGATGCTGTTTGTTAAGTCGCGCGACGGCATCTCGGGCGATGCTCAACGCGTGTTGATCGTTATTTGCAAGATGATCAACCACCCCTGAAGTTCGACAATGCACATCGCCACCGCCTAACTCTTCGGCGGTAACAACTTCACCAGTTGCCGCTTTAACAAGAGGAGGACCGCCTAAAAATATCGTTCCTTGTTCTCGCACAATAATCGATTCGTCAGCCATTGCCGGTACGTATGCACCGCCTGCTGTACACGAACCCATAACAACTGCAATTTGCGGAATGTTTTGGGCAGACATATTCGCTTGATTGAAAAATATGCGTCCGAAGTGTTCTTTGTCTGGGAATACTTCGTCCTGACGTGGCAGGTTAGCACCACCTGAATCTACCAAGTAGATGCAGGGTAAATTATTTTCTTGCGCAATCGTTTGAGCACGTAAGTGCTTTTTCACTGTTAATGGATAATACGTGCCGCCTTTCACGGTAGCATCATTCGCTACAATCATGCATTCGATGCCATGAACTTTGCCGATGCCAGCAATCACACCGGCACAAGGAACATTATCATCATAGACTTCCCAAGCTGCAAATTGGGCTATCTCCAAGAAGCTCGAATTTCTATCAATTAAGGCCTCAATGCGCTCTCTTGGAAGAAGTTTGCCTCTGGAAACATGCCTTTCTCTTGAGGCTTCGCCACCCCCTAGCATAATATCAGCGACTTTTTGACGTAAATCGTTTACCTGCAGCAACATATGTTCACGATTTTTGGCAAAGTCGTCGCTTTTAGTATTTATTAATGATTGAATAATAGGCACGTAAAGACTCCTTTATTTAGATTCTTGAAAGAGCTCTCTGCCAATGAGCATACGTCTTATTTCTGATGTACCAGCACCAATTTCATACAGTTTTGCATCACGCAATAAACGTCCTGTGGGATACTCATTAATATAACCATTGCCGCCTAAAAGCTGGATAGAATCTAGCGCCATCTTAGTGGCTAATTCGGCTGAATAGAGGATTGCGCCTGCTGCGTCTTTGCGCGTAGTTTCTCCGCGGTCACAACTTTTCGCAACTGTGTAAACATAGGCGCGAGCCGCATTCATTTGCGTATACATATCCGCAACTTTGCCTTGAATTAATTGAAATTCGCCAATGGATTGCCCAAATTGTTTGCGGTCGTGGATGTAGGGAACTACAGCATCCATGGTCGCTTGCATGATCCCAAGTGGCCCGCCAGACAATACTAAGCGTTCATAATCTAATCCGCTCATTAGCACGCGAACGCCGCCGCCAACAGTACCAAGAATATTTTCTTCTGGGACTTCTGCGTCTTCAAATACTAATTCACAGGTATTTGACGAACGCATACCCAATTTGTCGAGTTTTTGTGCTTGGCTGAATCCTGGGGTATCTTTTTCAACGATAAAGGCGGTAATGCCCTTTGAGCCTGCTGAGGTATCGGTTTTAGCATAGATGATAAAGGTATTCGCATCTGGACCATTGGTGATCCACATTTTGTTGCCATTTAAAATGTATTTATCACCTTTTTTATCAGCGCGAAGTTTCATGCTTACAACATCAGAGCCAGCATTGGGTTCACTCATGGCTAGCGCACCAATGTGTTCGCCACTCACAAGCTTTGCTAAATATTTTTCTTTTTGTGCCTGATTACCGTTTTTCGCAAGCTGGTTAACACATAGGTTAGAATGGGCACCGTAGCTAAGACCAATACCCGCAGAGGCTCTACTAATTTCCTCCATAGCGACAGTGTGAGCCAAATAGCCCATGTCTGAACCGCCAAATTCCTCACTAACTGTTACGCCCAACAGGCCCATTTCACCGAGTTTAGGCCATAGTTGGTTTGGGAATTGATTGTCATGGTCTGCTTTTTCAGCCAATGGTGCAATTTCATTTTGTGCAAAATTGTAAACATGCTCTCTTAGCATATCAATGTCATCACCAAGTCCAAAATTTAAGCTGGGATAGGGCGCGGTAATCATGCAACACCTCTTTTTAGGTCGTTAAGTTCTTCTTCGCAGCGAGATTCAACTTCATCAAGTTCATTCATTAACATTTGAATATCATTAAGTTGTTGTTCTAGAACTGCACGTTTTGTTTTTGTCAGTTGCAGCATTCTTTCTAATTGTGCTGCTGAATTGGGGTTAGTATCATAGAGTTCAAATAATGTACTGATTTCAGCTAATGAAAAACCTAATCGTTTGCCTCGAAGTATGAGTTTCAGCCGAACTTTATCCTTTACGTAATAAATTCTGCTTTGGCTTCGTCGTTCCGGTTTTAAAAGATTCTGTTCTTCATAAAAACGAATAGAGCGCGGGGTAATATCGAAACACTTAGCTAATTCGCCTATGCTGAAGGTTTGTACTGACATATCTTTTACAACTCATTAAACATTGTTATACATAATGGCGTAATATTACTTTACGTTTACGTAAAGTCAAGCTCACGTAAACGTAAAGGGTGCGGTTTGGATTCACTGAGGTATCAGCACTAGAGTACAAGCGCCGCAATTTAAGGCGCTAGGAAAGAATAAGCAGTCGAATTTATTAAATTAGTTTGCAAGGCTGTTAAACAAAATAACAGATGCCTTACTTAGTTGCCGACGTAAATAGGCAGGCCACGCGGCAACTACACCATTGGATCATGTAGCCATTTGCCATCTTCAAATATTACACGGCAACGTTTATGCTCGCGCTCCCCGCGCCATATTTTTTTATTTAATTTGATACTCACACCAGGGAATAGCTCTTTATTCGCTATGACACGTGCTTTTGTTTCAAATTCAAGCTTACGTGCTTGTAATTCTTCTTGCGCCCCGCGCAACCATGCCAGTAACAATCGCTCTGCTTCTACTTCGTTGTTAAGGGCGGCTAATTTTGCTTTCAAGGCTGAAGGGATCTGTGCACTGTTAATCTCGGAAACTTTAGTCTCGTGGTTGCTATTGTTGCTTGATAACTGCGTTAATAATTCGTTTAGAGCGTCACTACGACTAGATAATAAATTATAGCCATCACTGAAATTAACCATCATTGCACTGCCTGAAACAGCGCCGATTGTCCCGGCTTGAACGGTAGCACTACAAAATAGTGTACTCGCAAACAAGTTACCCATAGGATGGTCAATACTTCCTACCGTGATACTGCCTTTTGCTCTTACGCGCGAATATGCTAATTGCTTAGCTACATTGACATTTTTGCCCGCGACAATATCTAAACCTTGCGCATGCTGTATAAAAATATTGCCGCCCGCAATTAGCTGGCAATCTTCATCATGCATTTTTCCTGTGGCACCCTGTGTAATAATAATATCGCCAGCTGAACGTATATACGCCGATTCTACAAAGCCGTTAATGGTGATATCACCTTGTGCAATAATCTCCATGCTTTCAGTGACATCGCCATTCACTATCACTGCACCGCCGTATTTGATATTGCCCGTACCTAGATTTACATCTTTTTCGACGATATAGGTATCGTCAACAGACATAATGCCGTTGTCAAATTTTGCTTGCCCATCCATAGTGGCGAAAATAACACTTTCATTTTTTTGCGATATTGCGGTGTTCGCGCCCAGTATGATGGATTTAATTTTACCGCGTACAGCATGCAATATGTCTCCGGTAACGGTCACGCCTGAACGCCCCCGGGTCGGAGGCATTCGTTTGGCGACTATTGTCCCTGCTGCCACACATAAAATATTAACTAACTCATGCATATCTGTTTTATCACCCAGCAGTTTTTTAGGTGATAAAACGCGTTCAAATGCATTCGCAACGAGGGGTTTTACAGATGAATCTTTGCCATCTTTAGGGGGAAGGCCTTTGGCGATGACTTCAGATATTTTGGCACCTATCTCACTGTCCATTGCAAGTTGTAAAAAGTTTCGTACGCGTTTGCGACTTAAGCCTTTTACTATACCTTTTTCGTGTATCTGCGCTAACAGTGTGTTGACATCGGGTATACCAGACTCTGATTTTTTGGTAAAAGAGAGAGTAGCTGACATCTTATCTTCCGCCACGGTAATTTCAACCTTTGCTTGTTCAATTGAACCAATAACGCTTTCAATAATGTCATTTTGGCCCTCGCTAGTGGCAAGCATCACTTCATCGCTTAAGGCTAATATACTGTCTTTTGAAAGCACGTAGTGTCGGTATGGCGATGTTGCGACAAAGGAAGTAAAGCTTGCTATGTCAAAAAAGCCTTTAAACAAAAGAGGGTCTACAGCAACTAATAGCTGTGTTTTGCTGTCATTGGGAAATAAAGATACGCCTTTCATTAATGATTTAACTCTACTTTAATGATAAATGAACAGACATTACTTTGCTAACGTCCGCGTTGCATGCTCGATAGCATGTTATCGGCCATTTTATGAAAATATTAAATGGTGAGGGGTAGAGTGCTCGTAAGCTTAGCTTATCAAAGTGGGACGTAGGCCCAATCTTTGCCGTCTAGGATGATTTTACACTTACCATATTCTTTTTTTGCGACCCATTGCTTTTTATTCAGTTTTATCGAAACACCTGGATAGACTTTTTTGTCGCGATTACCTTTGCATGCGCATTAAAAGCGTCTAATTTTTGCTTGGATTCTTCTACGTTTAAACGAAGCCAATTAATGAACACTCTTTCGAGTTCTAGCTCTTTAGTCATAAGAGCCATTTTATCTTCTAATTCCTGACCGGGTTTTCGGTTATTGATATTGGCGATTTTTATTTCATGGTCCGCGTTTTTTGATGCGAGATCATCGTAATGTGCGATTAATTTTTCGTGTTTTTCCATCATAGTGTTGTAATCATCACTATAATCTATCAGCAAGCCACTGCCTGAGACGGCACCCACATAGCCTGCCTTAATCGTTTTGGCACAAAAAATGGTGCTAGCAAATAGTTTTCCCATTGGCTGATTTATTTTGCCAACAGTTAAGTTTCCAGCACATCTTATATGTGAATAGGCGAGTTGTTTGTCGACAATCAAATCATTTCCAGCTTGTATACTGACGCCTTGCGCATGCCCAATATATACATTGCCTCCCGCATCAAACTGACAATCGTTGTGTTGCAATTTTCCACTAGCACCTTGCAATACAACAATATCACCTCCCGCTTTTATGTAGGCCGATTCAACGAAGCCGTCGATTGTGATATCGCCACTGGCAACAAGGCGCATTTTTTCAGTGATATCACCATTAACAATAACCGAACCTTGAAAGTCGATGTTGCCTGTAGCAACGTTCACGCCTTTTGTGGTAAAAACATCATCAATGTCGATTTTTTTGCTATTTACTTTAGGTAAGCCTGTAATTTTAGCTAGGACAAGGTTTTCATCTTTGTCATCAATGTATGCTTGTTTGCCATGATGTATTTTACGCCACTTTCCTTGTTCTGCAGGAAGAACATCGCCGGTAACAGTGAAACCTTTTCGTCCATTGGTAGGTGGCATTCTACGCGCAAAGGCCTGATGCATTTGAACACATAAAATATCGCCATAGTCGCGCATGTCTATTTTTTTGTCTGCGCTATATTTAGGTGTTAACACTCGCTCTAAGGCATTAGGGAACAAAGATTTTATGTAAGAGTCTTTGCCGCTACGAGGAGGTAATCCTTTTGCAATTATACGGGTAAACTTGAGTCCACCTTTCGCTTGAGACGCATTTTCGATAAGTTTGCTGATACGTTTGTGACTAATTCCTTTTCTAACTTCACTGCGCTCAAGAAAGGTGTAGATATCTTTGAGTGTTGGCATTTGGCCCATGAACGGGGATATTAAGGTAAGCTCTGCAGACATTTTATCCCCATTAATGCTTACTTCTACTTCTGCATTTTTTACGCTAGCAATAGTAGCGATAATTGGCGACATTTCATTTGCATCTTTTGCTCTGTCTAAGCTTTCACACGCATCAAAAACCTTGGCTTCTTCTAAATAATAGCCAGCAAAAGGCGACAGGTTAAACGCTTGGAAAAGTGTTTTTGCCTCAATGCAACCTTCAATAAGTAGTGGATCTAGCTTGACGATGACCTCGCGTTCGTTTTCGGTCAACCTGAACTCAATGCCCTTCATATACACCTTGCTTCTTTATTATCAAGAGGCTTGTAAAATATTAAATTGTCGTTAATTGCAATGCATACTGCCTTAACGAGTTTAATATCTTCATTTTCTCTGGATATTGTTGATATTGCTGACTTAATTCATCAATACTCGCGAAATATTCAGTTAAAGATAAGCACTCGGTCTTGTTACTTCGAGTCAGTCTATCTTCAATGTGTTGCTGCCAACGCTTAATTTCTTCTTCATTTAATAAGTTCGGAAAATTGCGCGCGCGGTATCGGAAAAACACTTGATTTAAAATATGACTTTCAAACTTGCCGCTATATCCTTCTAACTGCTCTGGAAGTGCGTCTCTAATGGTTTTCATAAGAGTAGTATCGGCAGGCGAAGGAAATTCGCTACTATACAATTGCTCGTCAACATTGCTAGGAATTGGTTTTGGCTTGGTGTCACTAAAAACCTGTTTGCATAACTCACCTAAAAAAGGGAGGGTTGATAATTGTTTAAAGCGTTTAACTGCGCCATCGATATCGATGTTTAGCTCCAATGCTCTATCACGGCCTAGGGTTTTCATAGGAGCAATAAAAGGGCACTTATTAGCAGAGATTGAATACATTCTCGGTTTTTCAACTATTTCACCATCTGACGAGGGGGTGCTTGAAAATAGCGCCTGCTGCAATATTTCACTGTCGTTTTGTGCAAAGGCATCGACGGGACGGCTTAAGTCAATACAGAGCACCGCGTTATTGTTTAAGGGGTGTGCGCACACAGGCATAATGAGTGTGCATGCCCCCTGGTGACCCGAAATAAAGCCGCTAACAAAGACAAATACATTTTTTTGGTACTGCTGCAAGAGCTCGAGGACTTTATGCTTATTGCGCAATTGCCAGTAATACTCATAAAGTTTTACCTGTTTGTTTTTGATGAGTTTGGCTAAGCCAATTGTTGCATGTACATCACTTAGTGCGTCATGGGCAGCTTCATGTCCTATTTCGTTAGCTTTACTAAGTGCTTCTAATGTAAAGCATGGTTTTCCATCATCATATCTTGGCCATTCAATGCCTTCTGGACGCAGTGCATAACAAGCACGTAGCAAATCAATGATATCCCAGCGCGAGTATTGTTGGGCAAATTCTCTTTCATACACGGGGAATAGATTTCTAAATAACATGTGGCGCGTCACTTCTTCATCAAAGCGCATGCTGTTATAACCAGCGACGCAGGTATTGGGAGTTGACATTTGGGCGTATATTTTTTTGCAAAGCTAGGTTCAGAGCTTCCTTTTGCAAGACTATATGCTGGTGTTATTCCGGTGACTAAGCAAGCCATCGGGTGAGGCAAATAATCAAAGGGCATCTTACAAAGCCAGTTTATATTGATGTGATTGTCTATGATTTCTAAGTCAAGGTTAGTGCGAATAGCCGCAAATTGCACTGGGAAGTCCACTCGCGGGTTAACGCCAAATGTTTCATAATCGTGCCAAAGAATGCTAGGTTCGTTCATAATAAGAGGTATTTGTCCACGGCTATTAAGTGTTATCTATTTGCCGATTACTGAGCTTTTTTCTTATATTAGCATCTCAGCTTAGAAAAAATGCTTTGTATCAAGTTGACAGAAATATACTGGCGATATTGAATCTCTTTTATCAATTTAATAATACTTTAAAAACAAGCGCTTAAAATCCACTTCCTCACTAAGTCATTAACTCATATAGTTATTCTTAAATTTTTCTTTTTTTATACTCAATAGACTATTTATTTATGTAAAGCTCACGTCAAATATTTGACGCAGGCTAGGGCGTAGCAGGGGTTATAAGCTTGCCAATTACAACAATCTTTTTGTTCTTAAAAATCTTTTTATATGCTTTTAAGCGATAAACCATGAGGGTAAATTTCTATTATTATGTAAAAAACAATAAGGAGATATACCATGAGAGAATCGATACTACCCAATAGTGATTTTTTCGGTGAGTACGGCCCCAATGATACTGGCATTATGGCGGTCGAACATAGGATTGCACCGTTTTTTTCAATGCGAAAGCTACGCCTCATTTACAATGAGTTGACCAGTTGCCACGAATTTGAATACTCGACTTTCGACGCGTTTAAGCATCAGGTGCTTAATTCAGTCGCGCCTCAACTTGAGTTGAATAAATGGCAAGCTATAGCTGCTAGGCGCTAGCTTTAAATCAACATTTGTAAGTTAATTTACGTAAATCATTGGACAATTACGTAAATCGCTGTAAGACATTGGACATTTTTGACTAATCCTCTTATTCTGCGTGCTTAATTAGAATAAGAGGATTAGCGCATGATCTCGACACCCAGCCATTCAACACTTCACATTAAATCATCAACATCTGTAAAGACAAAAAATATCCGTTTTTTGTTTAGAACAAGACAGTTGATCAGTTTGCTATTTTGCACTGCGATAATACCTACACTGAGTGCCGCGCCACCGGTACATTCTGACAAGACTGAGGCAACAGTAGCCATTGCGATTCATGGCGGAGCAGGGACAATATTAAAGTCGAACATGAGTCCAGAAACCGAAGCGGCCTATATTGCGTTGTTGAGTGAAGCGGTTAAAAAGGGCCACCAACAACTCTTAGCGGGTAAAGACGGCACTGAAGCGGTTACCGCAGCCATTACCTTGATGGAAAATTCACCGCTTTTTAACGCCGGTATTGGCGCAGTATATACCTATGATGCAAAACATGAGTTAGATGCCTCCATCATGCATGGCAAAGAAAAACAGGCTGGTGCAGTTGCGGGTATAACGACGATTAAAAATCCCATCTTGTCTGCGTTATTAGTAATGCAGAAATCACCACACGTGATGCTGACCTCTACTGGTGCAGAAGCATTCTCTGTGATGCATGGCCTAGAAACTGTTGATAATAGCTATTTTAATTCAACGCGCAGGTTTGAGGCCTTGCAAAAGGCGAAGCAAAAAATAGATAGTGAAAATGAACCCACTGCAGCTAGGGTGACCACCAAAGACCTAATTGCTTTTCAAGACTATAAATTTGGCACTGTAGGTGCTGTAGTTTTAGATGCGCAAGGCAACCTTGTTGCGGGTACATCGACCGGCGGGATGACCGCAAAAAGATTTGGCCGAGTAGGAGATTCACCTATTATCGGGGCTGGGACATACGCAGACAATCAATCTTGTGCGGTATCGGCAACTGGTCATGGTGAATATTTCATTCGCCATAATGTCGCTTCTGATATTTGTGCCAGAGTAAAGTATCAAGGCGTAGCCTTAAATGAAGCAGCCGATACGGTTTTATTTGATGTATTAAATGCACAGGAAGGCAGCGGCGGGGTGATAGCCATTGATAGTAAAGGCAACATTGCGATGCCTTTTAACACGCCAGGAATGTACAGAGCGAGTATTGATACTCAAGGTAAGCTAACGGTGAAAATTTACAAAGATTAAATGATTGATTTAAAAAATAAATTGGATGAGCTGTCGACGTGCAGTATTAAAGACGCCTTTCACCTTAAGCGTAATTTGTTGAATGCACAAAAAATAGCTGACAAAGAAAAACAAACACAAGCTTTAGAATCTTGGAATACGAGGCTAAACGCAGCAAAAACAAAGTTAAGCTCACGTGCCGATATAAACTTGCACATAGAATATCCTTCTTTGCCTGTCTCAGATAAAAAGGAAGATATCAAAGCGCTAATTAGCAAGCATCAAGTAGTGATTGTTGCCGGTGAAACGGGCTCAGGTAAAACGACTCAGTTACCTAAAATGTGCATGGAATTAGGGCGCGGCGTGAGAGGTGCGATTGCGCATACCCAGCCAAGGCGTTTGGCGGCGCGCAGTGTTGCCTCTAGAATTGCTGAAGAACTACAAACAAAAGTAGGCGACCTTGTTGGTTGTAAAGTTCGCTTTTCAGATCAAGTATCTGATATTAGTTTACTTAAATTACTGACCGATGGAATGTTGCTGGCTGAAATTCAGCAAGACAAATTACTACTTCAATACGATACGATCATTATTGATGAGGCACACGAACGCAGCTTAAATATTGACTTTTTATTGGGCTATATAAAGCGTATTTTGCCCAAAAGACCCGATTTAAAAGTCATCATCACATCAGCCACTATAGATCCTTTGCGGTTCTCAAAGCATTTTAATGATGCGCCTGTGGTGGAAGTGAGTGGACGAAGTTTTGCGGTAGACATTCAATATCGAGATTATATTGAGCAACAACAAGCGCAAGATCAAACCGAAGCGATAGCATTAGCGGTAGATGAATTATTCGCTCATGATCGAGGTGATATTCTGGTCTTTTTGAGCAGTGAGCGAGAAATCCGCGAGACTCAGCAATTTCTGCAAAAGAAGCAATATAAACATACTGAAGTTATTCCTCTTTATGCGCGCTTAAGTGCCAGTGATCAACAAAAGATATTTCATCCCCAAGGCAGGCGACGCATTGTTTTGTCTACCAATGTCGCTGAAACATCCTTGACGGTGCCAGGCATTAAATATGTTATTGATACCGGTTTGGTGCGAATGTCTCGATATAGCCACCGACTTAAAGTCCAGCGCTTGCCTATTGAAGCTATTTCACAAGCATCTGCTAAACAACGCGCAGGGCGATGCGGCAGGACTTCTGAAGGTATATGTATTCGCCTTTACAGCGAGCAAGATTTTTTATCGAGACCTGAATTCACTGATCCTGAAATTACGCGTACGCATCTAAGTAGCGTTATTTTGCAGATGTTAAATTTGGGGCTAGGTGAGATCCAAGCATTTGACTTTATCCAAGCGCCACAAGAAAAATTCATTACCGACGGCATACGTTTGTTACAAGAGTTACAAGCGGTTAATTTTAAGCAACGACGATTACGCTTAAGCGAAGTAGGTCGCAAAATGGCGCGTTTCCCACTTGATCCTAAATATGCACGCATGCTTTTAGCGGCAGGGCAAACTGATTGTGTTTACGAGGTTATGGTGATTACCGCGGGCCTAAGCGTTCAAGACCCGCGTGAACGGCCTCACGATAAACAACAAAAAGCAGACGAAGCTCACAGTGAATTTAAAGATAAAAATTCTGATTTGATTAGTCTGTTAAATCTTTACCAGAACTTTAAACAGCAACAAAAAGAATTGACGCAAAATCAATTGCGTAAATGGTGTTTGCAGCACTTTATTCATTATCAGCGCATGCGTGAATGGCAAGACATTACGCATCAAGTTAAGCACATGTTGGTATCAGTTGGCCTCAATTTAAACAAGATTGAAGCTGACTACCAAAAAATTCATACCGCGATGGCTATTGGCCTATTGTCGCAATTAGGGCTAAAAGATCTCAATCACGAATATTTGGGTGCGCGCAACAGTAAGTTTAAGATTTTCCCAGGTTCAGCCTTGTTCAAAACCCAACCAAAATGGATTATGGCAGGTGAGCTAGTCGAAACAACCACGCTTTACGCTCGTCAAGTTGCGCGCGTAGAAATGCAATGGATAGAGCCCATAGCTCAGCATTTACTTAAAAAAAATTATGTTGAAGCCCATTGGAGTAAAAAGCGCGGCGCCGTTATGGCGTATATGAATGCCTTACTTTTTGGGCTGCCAATTGTGTCAAGACGCTTGGTTAACTATTCCTCGATTGATCCAGTACATAGCCGAGAATTGTTTATTCGGCATGCTTTGGTGCAAGGTGAAAGCAAATTAAACTATGCTTTTTTACGTGAAAATCAGAGCTTAATTGAGGATATCCAGCTCCTTGAAAAGAAAACACGCCGTCGTGACATATTGGCTGATGAAGAAGACCTTGTCGCATTTTATGACGAACGAGTGAATGCCAATGTTTGTAGCGAAGTTAGCTTTACTAAATGGTGGCGCAAAGCGAGTCAGCAAACGCCTGACTTACTTAACTTTGAAAAACATCAATTGTTAAAACGTGATGCTAGTGATATCACCGAAGAGTCTTTCCCCGATACGTGGCAACAAGGCTCGTTGGTATTGCCACTGGAGTATCAGTTTGAACCGAATAAAGATGTGGATGGCGTGGTGGTGGTCATTCCCATTGAGTTGCTCAATCAAGTACAGAATATTGGATTTGATTGGTTGGTACCGGGTTTGCGCCATGAACTGCTTGTTGCCCTCATCAAATCTTTACCTAAACGCTTAAGGCGAAACTTTGTTCCTGCACCTGATTATGCCAATGCATGTATGCATGATTTAGCGCTTATGGACAAGCAAGGCAATATTCAAAGTATCACCCAAGCCTTTGCGTTGAAATTGTTTCGTATGTCAGGAATACAGCTGTCGAGTGACGACTTTTCAAGTGAAGATTTAGATACGCACCTTACAATGAACTTTAAGGTTGTCGATAGCAAGGGCCATCAAATTGCAGTCAGCAAATCCTTGCCAGCACTTAAAGAACAATTGCGTGAGCGCTTGCAAGATACCATTGATAAAGTAGTGACCAGTGATATTGAAAAGCAGGATATTACGAGTCTAGATATCGAGGCTTTACCTGAAGTTTATACGCAATCCCAAAGTGGTTTTGAAGTTAAAGCGTTTCCAGGACTAAGTGCTAGCGGCAAGCGTATAGACATTAAATTATTTACCAGTGCTCAAGAGGCCAAGTTGTCTCATCAATTGGGGCTGATTAAATTGATAAAAAACAATGTACCGTCGCCAATGAAGTATTTACAAGAGAAACTACCGAATAAGGCGAAATTAAGTCTGTATTTTAACCCTTTTGGCCAAATACAGATGCTGATTGATGACATTATTGATGCTTCTATAAATGATTTGCTACAAGAATTTGGTGGTGCCACTCAGATCCGCAGCCAACAAGGGTACAAGAAAGCGGAAGACAAGGTGCGCATGGCACTGAATGACAAAGCACTAGAGATTGCCACGCAGGTTGAAACAGGCTTGGCAATAGCAAATCAAATTCAAAAGCACTGTAAAGGTTCTATTCCATTAAATTTAGTTGCTCATGTTGGGCACATTAAACAGCATCTATCGCAACTCGTCTTTAAAGGGTTTGTATTTGAATATGGTTTAGCCAAGTTAGTTGATTGGAACCGCTACCTTAAAGGTTTATTACATCGCTGTGAAAAGTTGAAAGTAGATGCTAGCCGTGACCGCATGAACCAGTTAGAAATTGACAAGGCGGTGCGGCTTTTTGAACAGACTAAAACGCAGTTGGAGAAACAACTACGCAAAAGTGATGACTTATACATCGTAAGCGAGATGATTGAAGAATTTCGAATTTCACTTTTCGCTCAACAGCTAGGAACAAAGTATCCAATTTCGCTAAAAAGAATTTCGATTAAGTTGCAAGAACTTGAAAACAGTAGTTGACAGCGTATAACGTAAGTCATATAAAAGTAAGATAACAAAGGGTTTATTCAGGAGTATTCATGTTAGGTTACGACGACAAAAGAAATTTCTATAGAATGATGGTGAATTCGCCATGCCTCGTCAATGTAATAGATGCAGCTTCAAATCAAAGCACTAATGCAGTATGCAGAGATATCAGTGCGACAGGCCTTTCGATTGAATTGCAAGCAAAAAACATAGAACTGGGCGCACTATTAGAAGTTACTATTGAATCTAGCAATGAGCAGATAGCCTCCTTAGTCGCAAAAGCAAAAGTCATTAGATGCGATGAAATGAGTGATGAAGCGTGCTTAGTAGGCGCCGAAATTAGCGAGATGAATTAAGCACTCGCAAACACCTAATCGTTTAAGCAAAAAAACATCAAAAACGTCATTCCTGCGGAGACGGGAACCTCCTTGGAACACTGTAAAATCAGATAGTTAAAGGATGTATTGGCAGATTCCCGCCGCCGCGGGAATGACGGATATGTTCGTATTGTATGTTAAATGAACAGCATTACGCCGCCGCGGGAATGACGGATATGTTCGTATTGTATGTTAAACGAACAGCATTACGCCTCGGCGGGAATGATGCAAGCACCCTTACATCGGAGTGTTTTTTACACAAACGAGTCCTTTCAAGTAATACCCCTCAGGGAAGTAGCTAGCCACCATATGGTCATAATCTTGATGTAGACGTTGTACAATACTTAAACATGTATTCGCATCAAGAGCGGCATCGGCGATAACTTTATTAAATAAGTCAGAAGGCATTAGGCCCGAACAACTAAAAGTGATGAGCAGGCCACCTTCATTTAATAATTCACAGGCTAATCGATTAATGTCTTTATAGCCTCGGGCAGCTTTAGTTAAATGACGTTTATTTTCAATAAACTTAGGCGGGTCCATAATGATGACATCAAACTTTTCGCCAGATTGCTGATAAGTGCGCAAATGCTCAAAAACATCGGCTTTGATATCTCGTACATTGTGCTGATTTTCGCCTTGTAAATTTAAGGCTAAGTTGCGTTTACCTGTATCGAGAGCCGATTGCGAAACATCCACATTTATCACTTCTTTCGCGCCGTTCAGCGCTGCATAAACACCAAAGGTACCTGAATAACTAAAACAGTTTAGAACGCGTTTATCTGTACAATAACTTCCTGCAATTTTGCGATTAAGGCGCTGATCTAAATAGAAACCTGTTTTGTGGCCATTGATTAAATCAACCTCTATTTTTACCTCGTTTTCAGTTATAACGACTTTATCTGGTAATGTACCCACATGTGTGTGTACTAGCAGTTCTAATCCTTCTTTTTTTCGCACTTCAACGTCACTGCGTTCATGAATACAGGCCTTTGGAAATAAACCTTTAATAGCGTGTACTAGTTTGGATTTATGTTTTTCCCCGCCCGCACTTAAGACCTGCATGACCACAACATCATCATAGACATCAATCGTAATGCCGGGCAAACCATCGGACTCACCAGCAACTATGCGATAGGCGTTAGTTTGTGTTTGTGCTAACCATGGTTGACGAATTTGGTAGGCGCGCAGCAGTTTATTTTTAAAAAATGTATTGTCGATAATGGTATCTTTATCAAAGCTCCATACCCGCGCTCTTATTTGTGAATGTGGGGAGTAGGCCGCTTTCGCTAACCATTGACCTTTGCTTGATATTATATCGACAGTAGCACCCAATCTAGGCGTGCCTACTTCATGTTCAATAGCTCCTTCAAATATCCAAGGATGTTTACGTAGCAATGATTTTTCACGTTCTTCTTTTAGAATTAAGCTTGGGTTCATTATTCTGTAAACCCACCGTCAATTGGGAGGCCTTTTTTACCTGCAGCTTCTCGAGCTAAATCGTCAACACGTTCATTTTGAGCATGACCATTGTGTGCTTTAACCCAATGCCACTGAATCTCATGGCGTTCACACTCATTATCGAGTTGTTGCCATAAGTCTGCATTTTTCACCGCTTTTTTGTTGGCAGTTCGCCAACCATTTTTTCTTCCAGTTGTGAATCCATTGATTGATGCCGTTTTTTACATACTGGCTGTCGGTGTAGATATTTACCTGGCAGCTTTCTTTTAGTTGTTTTAGTGCATTTATGGGTGCAAGCAGTTCCATACGGTTGTTAGTGGTATGCGCAAAACCGCCACTAAGTTCCTTATTTTGTTGCTTGAACTCTAATAGCGCGGCCCAACCACCAGGACCAGGGTTGCCTAAGCAAGAACCATCGGTATAAATATTTACTTTTTTCATAATGCAGGGTATTCACTATTTTGTGGAAATTCGTTGTAGCGCGTTGCCAATAAAAATATTAAACAAATTCTGTATTAGTATGGGCAGCTTGTATCCGCCAGAGTATACTATTGCCATACAAAAAAAGGTATGCCAAAAAAAGAGATATTTTTTATGCTTAAACCAACCCAACAAGGCAATCGACAAATTGTAATTTTCTATATACTCTCCGCGTTTGTAAACGAGTGAGTGAGTGAATATAAAGTCAGTATATACAAGGTATTAACCTATCTTATCCTTTCTTTACGCCTACAAAATCTCATACTAATGTAAACAACCTTTATAATTCTTATAGTTACCTTTACATTTTAGGGTCGCTCGCCGCGCCCTCTTGCCGGGCAAAAAGACGCCCGTCAATTCACCCTAGCAGGTATTTTCAGACCAGCGATGTGCTAGAATACCCATGCGGCAACAGGCTGAGTGTAGGCTGACAATAAAGTGTCATACTTTACAAAAAAGTATCATACTATTTTTAATGATTGATATACTTCGACCATCCCTTTCGAGCCAAAAGCAGTCGGGCCAGCGTGAAGCCTGATGGAGAAGTTTGTGCCATAACCAGAACATCGAAATCCTGTTGCTGAACGATCCCTTTGTGCCATTTGCAGTCGTTGGGTAGAAGTTATCTGACAGGCAGCTGTGAGCCAAAAGCCGTCATAGCGGGTTTAAAATTTCGCTAAAATTTAATATCCATTTTAATAATAATTATTGAAGCCTTGACTGGCTCCTGTGAGGCAGAAAGCGGTCGGTCGATATGCTCACGTCGCGATTCAGTAGCGCTCCTAACCTAAATATTCACTCCCAAATACTATTTTTTGAAGTCGAAATAAGATCGTAACATCGGAGCTATTTTCTGAATGACACTCGATACAGCAAACTATACATCACAGGAACAGCAATGAGCGTTAATACTGTAGCAAAAGCCAAACCACCCATGATAGTCACAGACATGTCTGCGAAAAATGCATCAGACAACAGAGGAGCCATGCCTAATATGGTCGTAATGGCCGCCAAGGTAACAGGTCGCAATCGACTTGCTGAGGCCTCAAGAATGGCATCTTTAATGGGCTTATCTTCTTCGATTTGTAAGTCAATTTCTTCCAGTAAAACGATGGCATTCTTGATTAACATGCCAAATAAACTTAAAAAGCCGAGCAGCGACATAAAGCCAAATGGCATGTCAGTTAACAATAAACCTGAAACAACACCGACAGTTGCCATAGGTACAATGGCCCAGATAATGAGGGGCTGTCTGGCTCTGCCAAATAGCAGTACCGATATGATGAACATGACTAAAAATCCTGCCGGTAAGCCTTTACCTAGCGCTTGCTGGGCGTCTGCCGAACTTTCATACTCGCCGCCCCACTCTAGCTTATAACCATCGGGTAATTGCATGTCTTGAATGGGCTGCCATATTCTTGCTAAGGCGTCTGCAGCGGTCTCATCACTGCCTGGCTCAGCCCAAATAGTGATGGTTGGGACACGGTCGCGACGATGGATTTGTACTTCTTCGGATTCTAACTCAATGCCTTTAGATACTTGTCGAAATGGGACATATCGGCTTTGTTGAGAAGCTCCAAACTTGGCTGTTACGAATCGCATCTAATGGGTCCTGCTGAGCATTCGCCATTTTAGCACGAATAGGGTAAGCGTAATCTTCATCGTATAGCTTACCAAGCTGTAAACCTGTGGTTGCGTATTCGATGGTGTCACGAAAATCAGCGCGACTCACGCCCGCAATACCTGCGTTAATGTCATCAAATTGGGTATTCAAACTCAAACCCAACTCACGCCAGTTATGACGAACCTCTTGAATTTGACCATCAGCTTCTAGGATTTCAACTGCATTGTTGGCGAGTTCTCGGAGTACATCTCCGTTATTGCCTGAGAAACGTATGCCGATTTTTGCGCCACTGCCCGGGCCAAATTGTACGCGCTGAAAATAAAAACTGGCGTCAGGACTCACTTGTGGAAGGGCAGCTTTCATATCAGCAATGATAGTATCAATCTCATCTTTATCGTTGGCCCGAACCAGCATCATGGCGTAGCTCTCATTGGCAGGCTCTGGCGCATAGGTGAGGGTAAATCTATCTGCACCACGGCCAATAAAACTAGTGATTGATTTCACTCCTTGCTCAGAAAGCACTTCCTGTTCCACTTTTTTCATGATGCTTTCAGTGCTGCGAATATCTTCGTTTTGTTGTCCCCAATAGTGGATATAAAACAAAGGTGCATTGGATGGCGGAAAAAAGCCTTGTTTCACAAAGCCAAAACTCATAAATGCAACGAGAGTGATGCATAACAATCCAAAAAGCGTTAGCCATCGATGACGCAAGAAGCCTCTTAAAATTGATATGAAACCGTCTTGAAAACGAGAGCCATTTTGGTTCTGATCTGACGTAGGTGTTGTTTTGAAAACCAATTTGCCAAGCGTCGGTACCAAGGTAATTGCCATTACCCAACTGAGCATAAGTGATATCAACACTACGGCGAAAAGTGAATATAAGAATTCGCCGGTGGCGTCATCCGACAATCCAATACCTGAAAATGCCGCTATGCCAATGACGGTTGCACCAAGCAAAGGCCATTGTGTTCTTTTAACAATAAAGCTTGCTGCAGGTTGTGGTTTTGCGCCTTGCTTCATTTGCATCATCATGCCTTCGGCTACCACTATCGCATTGTCAACTAACATACCCATTGCAATGACCATTGCGCCTAGTGATATACGCTGCAATCTTAAATCCATTAGCCACATGATCAGTACGGTTCCCATTACCGTGACCACTAGCGTAGTGCCTACGACGAGTGCTGAACGCCAACCCATAAATAGCCAGAGAGTTAGGACCACAACAACCACTGACATGACTAAGTTTAAAATGAATCCATCGACCGACTCATCAACAATTTTTGCTTGATCATAAATCGCATCTAGCTCGATACCTGTCGGCAACTTACTGAGGATAAGCTCAATTTTCTGTCTGACTCGTTGGCCGACATCAACGATATTAACGCCGTCTTGCGCAGAGACAGCCAAGGTGATTGCCTCATTACCTTGGTGACGCAGATAGTTTGTTTGAATATCGGCTGGCTCAACTGCTAAGGTCGCGATATCTTTTACCTTGATTGACTGCGATGTCCCTGCCAATACAAGACTCAGGTTTTCAATAGCCTCGATCTGGCTGGAGGGTTGATCCACAAGCACTCGTAATTTTTTGCCATTTAATTGTACTCTACCGCCGTTAAACGGTCGGATGTTTTCCGTTAACAATTGAGATATTTGTGGAAAGCTCAAGCCCAAGCTCGCTAAGCGGTTTGTATCGATATAAACGGTAATTTGCTCTTCTCGCACACCACTCACTTGCACTTTTGCAACACCGTCAATCATCAACAGCTCGCGGCGAATTTGTTTAGCAAAGTGCCGCAATTCAGTGGCGCTAAAGTCAGGGGCAGTCAATGCGTAATAAAGTCCAAACACCTCACCAAAGTCATCAAAAACAACCGGGTCTTGTGCTCCTGGTGGCAATTGGCTCTGAACGTCTCGCAGGCGTTTGCGCAATTCATCCCATATTTGTGGCAGTTCACCACCATCAAAGTTTGGCTGCACCTCTACTGTGATATCTGAGGTACCCGGACTGGATACTGAACTCAAGCGATATAGTTGCGGCATTTGTTGGATAGTCGTTTCGAGTAATTCGGTAACTTCATCTTCGACTTGTTTTGCGCTTGCACCTGGAAAAGAGGTAATCACTTTTACTTGCTTGATAGTGAAACTGGGGTCTTCTAGTCGCCCAATATTGCTCAGTGCAATAAGCCCACCGAGCAAGCAAATAACGACAATCAGCCAGATATTAACAGGGAAGCGTAAAGCGTACTTTGCGATATCCATGAAGCTTACTCCGCCACGTATTCTGAGACGCGCAAGCCTTCACGCATTTTACTGACACCGGCAGACACAACCTTGTTTCCCTCAGATAGTTCACCTTCAATTCCGGCATAGTCACCGCGCACACTCACAACAGAAACCGCTACTTTGTTGACTTGCTTTGTTTCTTGATTGTAGCGCCACACAAAGAAGTCATCTTGTTCAGCCAGTAAGGCAGTGTAGGGAATGATAAGTTGATCAGTGCTGCCTTCTTGATCTAAGTGGACTTTTACTTTTGCTCGCGCACCTGGCGTGATTAGGTTGCTAGGGTCGGCTGACTTGCTAAAGACCACTTTATAAGTTTGAGTCACTGGATCTGGCTGAGCACTATGCTCAACATAGGAAAGATCTACCCAGTCAGTTGGTCGGGCTAAAATCGAGCCTTCCACTTTTGCTCCGTCACGGCTCGCATACAACGTGAATAAACGCTCGGGAACGTGAATATTAAAGTACACCTGTGAGCGGTCTTGTATGCTCGCAATCACTTCACCCGCTTGTACGTAACTATTGTTGTCTACGATACGTTGTGCAATTTGCCCTTTAAATGGCGCTGAAATTTGAGTATAGGCAAGATCTTGCTTGGCGTTATTGACCGCAATCTCAGCAAGTTCAAACGCGGTTTGCGCATCGTCTAAAGCAGATTGGGGAACAAGTTGCTTCTCTATTAACTGGCGAACTCTCTTTAATTCTCGATCGGCTTGAGTAAACCTTGTCTCCTGCTCCTTCACTCTCCGTTGAAATGGTTCTGGATCGAGTTTAGCAAGCACATCACCTTTATTTACTTCGTTCCCAGCTCGAAGGTTTTCTTCAATTAATCTTCCTGATACCTCAAAACGCATGTCGACGGTTTTTACCGCAGAAACTTCTGCAGGAAACTCAAAATGTTGCTCATTTTTCAATGCTTGTACTGGCGTCATTTTTACCAATACAGGCGTGATTTCATCATTAGTGGATTCGGAATTACTGTCGCTGCAGGCAGAAATGAAAAGTGCGGTTGCTAGCAGCAGACTGGTGCGAATGAAGACGTTTTTGTGCACGTTGATATCTCTTTTAAAGTAGCTTTTTTAATAACAATGATATTCAGTGTCAAATTTACGGAACACCAAAATGTAAACTATACGGTATAGTATAATCAAAAAAATTGTAAAGTAAACTGAGCAGTGTAAAATTAAACGTAATCGGAGGAAGTACATGAGCGAAGTAAAGAAGTCGCGTAGCCAGCAGAAGCGCGAAGACATACTCAATGCAGCACTGAAGACCTTTAAAGAACAAGGCGTTCAGGCAACTAGCATGGACCAATTAGCTGAAACAGCAAATGTGTCAAAGCGAACGGTGTATAACCATTTTGATAGCAAAGAAACGCTAGTATTAAGTTTGTTGCATGAAATGTGGGAGCAGTTCATGTTGCGAGCATCGGTCGAATATACGCCAAATCAATCGATTGAAAGCCAGTTGGCTTTGCTAATTGAAGCCGAGACAAACATGATGTGCGACCATGATTTTGTTACACTCGCACGCTTAGCAATGGGGCATTTCTTTTATTCTCCTGCCAAGATGAAAGATCAGATGGATCGCATGAGAGCGCAGGAAACCACTCTGCATCGTTGGCTAAAGGCCGCCATAGCTGATGGTAAGTTCGCTATTGACGACGTTGATTATGCCGCAGAGCAAATTGGCAGTTTGCTAAAGGGGACACTTTTTTGGCCAACCGTGCTGTGCAATGATGATGCACCATCATATCAAGTTCGCCAACATGCCAAAGAGCAAACGCTACAAATGTTTATGAGCCGTTATGCCATTACTTAAGTGCATCAACAATGTGATTGCGGTAGTCGTGCTAACTTTCAATTTTAACATCAGACCTTGCGTGTGAGAGATATTGCGCTAGGAATGACTATTCGTCGCGAGCCGCTCTCTATTCTAAAAGCGGATTCAACAAAAATTGGTAGGCCTGTTCAGTTTGAAATTACTGAGCAGACTCGAGAGGCAATATAGCCCTATTGTCGATGGGTGGATAAATTCAATCGGATTAGAAGGGTCGAACCAAACCTTCTTTGATCTACAGATAGACTAAAAACATTAGGGCTTGTCAGTTGTTCCTCGGTCATTCCAAATTAGAAAGTACGGTATATATCTCTCGTCATTGCCGCCCCCATTCCTTTCCACCCATTTCTACCAACCGGGACGCGGCTCGCCGAAAGGAAAAGGCGAGGTCATTTGCGGCCGATAATTGTGCCAGTGACACGCCAATTAGACCCGTCGCCGACCACTCATAATATTTTCCCTCTTTGGTGCGAATCATGGTCGTCGCAAAGGAACTCGAGTTTCCCCCTTATCATTGACAATCAATTCTTCATCTCCGTCACTGCTTTCGACTTGCGCTTCAAAATCGACAAACAATTCGTCGAGCGGGACTTGTGCCGTGAGTACCAAGCGGGTGCGAGATTCATAACATGCGTCAATGAGGGTAACGAAGCGTCGCGCTTCGTTGAGGTGATTGGCGTCCAGTTGAGGAACGCATTCCATGATGATGACCGGAAATCGGCGGCAGAGGGAAATATAATCGGCTGCCCCGAGCGGTTGGTAGCACAAATCGGAAAAGTCAAACCAGGCGCATCGGTCATTCAATCGGGCGACCTGGACGGTGCGACCAAAGAGGACAGGAATGCTCTCGCCCTCAGTTCCGGATGCAATGCCAGATACAGCGCCACCAAATATTTTTTCCAACTTAGCCTGGAAGTTGTGATTAATTTTATTATCGCCTTGAACTCCTTTTTTGACCAAAAATAGGATTGGCCATCTGCTCGATTTTCGAGCCGATAATCGTTTTGGGAATCCTCCATGGAAATAATGTCGGACGTCTGTCTCAATAGGTCGATGAATGGCAAAAAGAGGGATCGGTTAATGCCTCTCTCATACAAGGTATCGGGTGCTCGATTCGAGGTGGCCACCATCACGACATTCCAATCCGATATTAATAGTGAAAACAATCGTTTCAAAATCATGGCATCGGCGATTTCTGTCACTTGAAATTCATCGAAACAGAGGAGTTGGGCCTCTTGTGCCAATTGTTGCGCAACGACGGGAATCGCATCACCTCGTGGGTGCTTCTGTTTGTAGACAAAGATTCGATGATGGACGTCTAGCATGAATTCATGAAAGTGGACACGGCGTTTGGTAATTTTTGCGTGTTTGTGGTTGTCATTATTACAGCAAGAATCATCATCAGGAACAGCAACCGACGCGTAAAATAGATCCATTAGAAAGCTTTTTCCTACCCCTACCGGTCCATGAATGTACATGCCTCGCGGTGGTGGACCAAAAAGCCAAAAATGGAACTTCTTTCGAAGAAAGGACTGGGCGGATGCTAGGGAGCGCGCCAGCAAAAGTAATAGTGAACTGCTGCTTATACAGCTTCTCTTTGTCGGATTGTACGTACGCACGGGCACTGGTGGGAGCGATGCAAGAGACTCGTGCAGGGCATCGAATTTTGCCGCCAGAGCGACTTGCGCTTCATCTCGTCGCGCCTCTCCCGCGTCCACCTTGAGTTCATAAGCCGCTGCCACGGGGCCTTTCGAGAAGCACAGCCGAGCGACGTGACGTTGTGCTATCATTGCCTTTATCATCATCTTCTTTATCATTATCGTTTTCATCATGGAATTGATGAGTTTATTAACGTGATGATATGGTACGTTAGATTTCTATATGGGTATCAAATGGATTTGTATTAGAGACTCAAGTCGACAACATGTTTAGTGCAATGTGGCAACGCCTAGGCTTCAGAGTATAGATAAAATAAAACGTCATTTTTCCTAAAATTAAAATACAAGATGCCTCGTATTTCCCATATTGACATCTAATTTGTATTCTTATGGGAGTGAAAGTCGGCTATTTTTCGTCTATTAATCAAATGTTTCAACGTAATTAGGAATTCAAAACAAGCGGCTTCTAAAGGCTTAATTCGGCCGCCGAATTGTCGCCACTCACCCTAGCCGCCTTAGTTATATCCATATCTGAAGGTAACTGCGCTCAGTTTTTTTCTAAACGTCTACGCCATCTTCATGTAAACAACAAATATATCAAAAAAAACACTCCTGGTATGAAATATGGAATTAGAACCTTGAACCAACTAAACTCGCTAAGCACTTGATACCTTTCTAGTCTCTTAGGGATATCCTCGAAAGAGATTCGATAACAGCAGACAATGTAGCAAAGAGCGATTGAGATAGGTAATATGGCCAGAAGCATACCTACACTGACCTCACCTTTATGGCTCGAAAATATACCAAATAGATTCCTTAAATAACCGTAGACATAAGATGTTTTTTCTGGAAATAAGTTTAGGAGAAATACATAAATGCCAAAAGGAATATAACTAAAAACGACAACGACAGCTCCGAATCCAGAAGCAGATGAAGGTTTTCGGTTCTCTCTTTCCGCTTCTTTGATACATATCCAATAAAACACATACAGCATATAACTGCGCATAAATGAAAACATATGGTTACTCCTTCCCCTTTTAGCCTGTATTTCTATCCTATTGGTAAATTAGTTAAACATATAGCATGGTTTCTAGAAATTTGGTGTTTTCATTATTCATACTTGAACATTATCTGTGTTACCAACCGGAGTAAAAGAAAAATAAAATATCTTTACCACTCCTTGGTTACAGTTGTCTTTTAGGCTAGCTCAGATTGTTTAAATATTGAGTTGTGTAAGTTTTGTATGACGTGTTAATTCAAAATGTCATGCGAAGGTAGGCTATTAGTAGAGGAATTGCGAAATTAAAGTGCTATGTCTGCTTTTGGATGTTTTTTGCCAGTCAACCAAAGCAGCAATTTGCTCATTAACTGTCAAATTGTTGCCTTAAATGAAACGACCGGTTACTTGGGCAAAGCAGCCGTTCGGCTGAGTAAGATCTAACGGCTGCAATTCGCTCAAAGAGACTAAACCACAATAAATCGCTATGTCCGCTATCTTGGACGATCAAGCCAGTCGAAACGCCCACAAAGTATGATACATTTTTGTCAATCCACACTGAGGAGCCGATGGGTCGCGACCGGCGATGAGGGGGATCTTGTGCTGAATTAAGCCAACCCCCGAATCCCTACCTCAACAGGCATTCCAGATAGCTGTTTCTTCGATTGGCGTTACTGATTGTTCTGATAATGCCGATAAAGTCCTTCGCTGACCCCACAATATGCACCTCAGACTCAGCCCTGGTAATCGCAGTATACAACCAGGCCCGATCCGTAATTCGCCCCTTCTGCAAAGCCACGATGATGCGGGGGAACTGAGAACCCTGTGCTTTGTGCAGCGTAATTGCGTAGCCCAATTCCATGCAATCCAGTACATCTTCAGTGATGGCTATGGTCTCGCCCGTATCCAGTGTTACCGTTCCAAAGCTCGATTCCTCTTCGTTGGCGTCGCTTTCTGTCGATGTAAGGATGCCAAGGGAACCATTCTGGATGCCGATGTTGTAGTTATTTTTGGTGAACAGAATCGGGTCTCCCTCTCTCAGATCGAGAAAGTATTCGTCACCATACAAGCTGAATTGAAGTCGCTTACCATTGGGGTTAACGAAATTCTGGCAGTGTAGATTCAGGTTCGCAACCATGGCTCTTGTGGAACCGACGATCTGCGTGGTTTCAGGCGACATGGCATAGAGGCTATGACAGACGGACACGATCTGATCTGGGGGCGTCTCGTGAAAGGTAATGGCTCCGATGGTCAGTAGTGGCGGCACTTCCCCTCGGTTAATACTGGCCGAGTATTCCGGTATTCCTGTAGAGCCTTCCTGACGCTTAACAATGTTGAGCGCCGTATTTGGGACAACTCTTGACTCAACAATGTCGGCAAGCACTTTGCCGCACCCTATAGGGGAGCTGATTAGGATCACCGGAAAAAATGATTCTGACAGAGGGGTCGATGTGTGTGACGATCCGGTACATGGTTGGGAGGTCAATCATGCTGGCTTCATCAATAACCAATAGGTGCTTGGCGTTTTCCTTTGAGGGGGCAATGGGTTCTTCCCGCAAAAGCCTTGCTATGGTCATGGTAAAGAAGCCAATGGATTCATGTAGCCGCATGGCCGCTCGGCCTGACAGAGCAACAGCATGAAGTTCATAGCCAAGGGAATGGTAGGTTTTCAGCACCGTTCTCAAAACTGTCGTTTTGCCCGTACCGGCCCCACCGGTAATACAGGAAACCCTGTGTGTTAAACAGGTTTCAACGGCTTCCAATTGCTGATCTGTCAGATCGTAAGATAGCTCCAGCACCGCTTCCTTGATAGCCTCATACACCGTATCATCGCACTGAATCGAGCTGGAACCAGTTTTAAGCCGTTTGGTGACCACCGACTCCATCATCAGTTGAGCTGTGGGATGGTAG
Organism: Glaciecola sp. G7-5; assembly: GCF_055808975.1. NCBI lineage: Bacteria > Pseudomonadati > Pseudomonadota > Gammaproteobacteria > Alteromonadales > Alteromonadaceae > Glaciecola > Glaciecola sp. G7-5. The sequence goes on along the minus strand of NZ_CM147892.1, from coordinate 3,746,482 downwards.
GTGCCAGTCTCTGTCTTGAGAATGAATTGAGCATTAGTGTGACCATTTGCAAGCGCTTGTGCCGCTAACTCGGAGTCGCCCAGCAACTTGCTCACGATGGGCTTAATTGCCTGGTGTGTGGTGTAGGTGTGACCGGATTCCACCTGGGTGCGGATGGCGAATTCGACCGCAGCGGCTAATCTGCCGGGAGCGGCTTTCTCCACCTTTAGATTTTCGGCAATGCTGTCTGTAATTGCAAAACTCATCCCGAATCCCATCAGGGCATAGGGATTGGCCCTGATCACCTCGACAGTTTGTTCATCATGGTATTTAAGAATGCGTTGCTGGATGCGTAACGGGATGCCAATGGAAGCCATCCAGTTCGCGTGTGGGAGGTTTTTGTATTTGGCATAGCCTTCGTACAGGCTTTGCACCGATTGCGGGTTGAGATGGCCCATAAGTCGGTTACGATGCGCTTCCGTGTCCTGCTGAAGTATTTCATGCAGGTCTGCGCCAAAAGCATCCCACAAGGCCCGCGCCTTGGCTTCCCCGATCCCTTTGAAATCTTTCTCACTGGCAATGAATCGAATGAGCGCCTCGCCATTAGCGGGTAAGGTGCATTCCATCTCAGCCGGAGAATCGTAGGTATGTTGCTGTAACGCATAATTACCGGTCTCAATAGTCTCCAGGTTGCGCAAACCTTTAACACGCCATTGTTGTCCGGTGGCCGGTTTCACAGGTAGACATTCTGTTTCGCATTTGACACTGACAATGTACTTGCCGCTGTTGACACGATAGCTGTCTGATTTGAGCGGTATGCCCGAGAAAATGGCGTACTTGGCGCTAAAATGTTGGGTACTGGTTACACGGAAGAAGTCTTCATTCATTGCGGGGCAACCCCGAATTCAATAAGCACTTCTGATAACTCGCCATAGCGTTTCAATTGTGCCTTTAATTCAGCCACTTTAGCCTTCAGTTCAACGTTTTCTTGCTCCAGTTGTGAAAGTCGTCTGGACTCAACAGCCCTTCGGTTTTCTGTCTGGTCATAGCGTTTCGGCGCTTTTTTCTGCGCTTCTGCTTCGCCCGTCAGAGGGGGTAACACACCCCGTTGGCGTAGCTCGCTCTCCAGAGCGTTCAGACGCTCTTTAATCGCAGGATTTTGTCGTAAGGCACTCTTGCCAATGCCTATCGCCTTGGCGACCTCGCCACGGTTCAACTGGCCCCGGTGGACGATTTGCTTGAAGTCTTCATCGCTTTGCGTGGCTATCCAAGCACAAAAGGAATCAAGGTTTGCTCGGGCTTTCTGTTGTCCATTGGCCATAGCTACTCCTTCCTGTCGATGTCGGGCAGGGGCTTCATAAGTTGCGCTCGTGTCAGTCCATGCAGACTGGCGTTGTGAATGAAACGCTGGGCGGTTTCTGCCATTAGCCCCAGTTCCTTTTTGAGTCTTTCGTTCTCCTGTCGGAGCTTGAGAATTTGCTCCATTGCAGCGGGTATACTCTTTGGCCTTGCTACGCCGGAGAGTGCATCCTGCTTTGCTTTGATTTCAGCCTTTCTCGTTTTATACGCATTGACCAGTAACGGTTTATTGGCAAGCGCCTGTCGAGTTGGTCTGTAGCTAACGATCACCTCGGAGGCATTGCATATCGCCTCCCAGGTGAGTTTGTCCTTGATCGGCCATTCCCTGATCATTTCAGCAATTCTCTTTAGCTGTTTGTTTGGGATGGAGCTAGCCATTCGTTTCCTCCTGAAGCATTTTCAGACAGTTTGCAATATCGTCGCTGTAGGTAAAACTCAAGTGCTGATCCTTCTGTACTAATTGAGTTTGTTCTTCCTTTTGATTCATGATGCGTGACTCATGGGTAAAATCCTTGCCTCTCATTTGGATTGCGCTACCGTCTTCCACACTTGGATCAGTCATCACTTCAAGTAACTGATCCAGCCGGATAATCGTTTTAGAGTGAGCCTCATGCCAACGACCGGCGACACGCTTTCCTGCATCAATGTCCAATTGGGCAGTGGCCAGATTTTCGGCCACCCGATCGCGTTCTTGTTGGATCGCCTGGATCGATCTTTTATGGCCTTTACACAGCAGTAACTCCGAGCAATTCAGGCAGTCTGCGTGTTTGTTGCAGGGCGTAAGCGTGTAATCATGGGTGCAGATACCATACCGTGTCGTGATGATGGGACCGTGTTTCATCACTCGGTACTCTTCCTCGGTAACAGGGTCTAAACTTAAACTAGATATCAGGCCCAACTTCTCTGAAGTTTTTTGAGCCTTACGCTCATCGCTTTGATGCATGTAAGTACGGGATTGTGTCTTTGATGCCCTCGTACTCCATTCAGTAATCGCATCAATGCCGACGCCTGCTTCCTGGGCTAAAGTGTTTAAGAAGTGCCTTAATTGGTGTGATTTCAATTTAAATCCATCATAACCGTGCTTAAGAAAAAAGCTCATATTCACCAGTTTATTGCCACGTTTCATATTTCTACTGTCCAGTCGTTTGGCAAAGAAGTCTCGGTTCATTGGAGCTAGTAATACAGGACTGGTTCTATTTCTAGTGGACAGTTGTTGGTATCGAAAGCACATAAGGGATTCTGACATTTTCAGGGGTTTACCAGAAGTGTTTGAACTGGGATCTACTTGGTAAGGAAAGTGAGGATTTTTTTGACGATGATCAGCCAGTACGAGTTTCCATAATGAATTTAGGGTCCAGCCAATTAAGCTGTATGAGCCAGTATGTTTTAACACATAGTCCTCGGTTGATCCTGAACCGTTAAATCCCAGCGCCTTAACTACCTCGTCTCGCGTTAATTCCTGGTCATCCGGTACGTCAGGGCAGTCTTTGTGGCGATAGAATCGATCAGATCCACTTTCAAAATGTCTTGCCAGGTTGCGTGACTCTTCCGTAATTGTTGCGAGTCGCCGAACGGCTGCTTGCGCGTGATCAGCCATCACCTCAGGGACTTCTTTTTTCACGTATTTCCCATTTTTAGGCACCCAATAAGAAAGGTAGAGTTGGTCGTTTCCTGTAGTATCTTCTTCAGAACGTAGTGGAGTGGTCCGAAAATGCAGTATCTCGTTGATTCGCATTGGGGCGCTGAGTAGTAAGGCTGTTGTACAGGTGATGAAAATGTCTTCGTCATCTTGGTCAGTAGTATATCCGTTAGCAAAAATCTCGGCTAAGGCCAGTAATGCGTCGTCTTCAGGCAGTTTTTGCGATGATTCTGTATCGCGCTTTAATACTTTCTCATTGGATTCGGATCTGGTGAAGGGATGTTTCCAATATTTGGTGTTGGAAATTGCAATGTGCCATGTGCCTAAATCGCTAGCGAGCCGTTTTAAAGCAAGTGAAATGCCTTGGCGATCCTTAAAGCCTTCCTCTTTAAGAAGTGCGACTGCTTTGTCCAGATGACGATCAGACACTTGGGTAACATCTGCCTGATCTTCCAGTTCAATAAGTGATGCTTCTAGTAACTGTAACGCTGCAATGGTGCGCTTGAATGTTTTGGTCTGTTTTTTCTGTTGATCATAACGTATGTAAGCTTTGGCAAAGTCGATAAAATCGGGGGTCATTAGGTGTTGTGCCAAAACATCTTTGGAAGGATGAAGATTTTTTTCGGTCAGTTTTAGAAACCTCACTTTGCGGAAGTGCGTTGGCCAACTTGAAGGAGTCCCATTCAAAGTTTTCAAGGTTATCCCACAGTTTGATCTTATCGCGGGCAAACGTGATAAATTCTGTAAGGTTCGCTTCTGCCGATAGCTGGGCTTGAGGCTTAAAATGAACAATCATTGTCACTCTTCCTCCTCAAGAATCATCTTGCGGTTTTCGCACAACGCAATGACCGTTTTAACGGCTTTAATATCCCTGTCTAGCTGAACAGGAACAAGTAATCGTCGGCTTTGACCTGTTCTTGGGACTTCGTTTTCCAGCTTTTGCCTTTCTAAAAGGCGTTCAAGCACTTCCTCGTGGGGACCATAGACCCAGGGTTGAAACTTGGTGCAGCGGTAGCAGGGGATAGGAACTGAAGCTGCACAAAACCCTTGCTCTCCACAGGTTCCGACGCCCGATTCTTTTCGTCCATCCATTTCTATTCGACTGGTTGGGTCATCACCTCTGATGGCATCTGCTTCTTTGTCCCTTAGTGTCCCTTGAAATGCTTGAGATAAGGGAGCCAAGAGTGGTGCTATTTGATCATTCAGGGTCCTCGCACGTTCGGCGGGATCATCATAATAAGCGTCCAGCGAAGCAGGTGATTCATGCCCCATCCAGTATTGCAAGGTTGCCCTCGGGACACCCATGCGGGCCAGTTGCCTGGCGCGTGTGAACCGGTTTCGGTAGGCATATTGAACAAGAGGACGCCCCGTTCTTTCCGATATAATGGGGTCTCCACCAGGTCCTGCACCTATTATATTAGATACGCTGTTTCGCGTTTGATGGAGTATTTCAGAATTCAGTATATCCGTCTCATGAGTGGCTACCTCGTTAGCCTCTTCAATTTTTCTTAGGAGTGTTTTTTCCTTAAAAGAATCGAGAGGTGGAAATAGTGGAAGGATTTTTTCTCTCTTGTTTTAAGTTTTCTTCCCAAACATTCTTGAAATCGGTTAACGCTATCATTCGCTTGAAGTTGGCAGAGACTCCATAGATCGTCCCCCATGGGATGAACTTCGATCTTGGATTCTCTAAAACCACCGGAGCTCTTGTCTTTTGCACCGGGAAATTCAATGCGTCGGCCCGAAACGCCACAGCTTTCTCCCACGCTTTTTAGGTCGCCGGTTTTCAGGTGTGCCATCTGGACAGGGCGTCGACCATACTGGGCAGAAAGCAACAGTAGTGTCGTTTTGTGGAGTGATGTCTCGCCCGATTCGTACGACGACCAAATGCAGGAGGCCAGATTATTGTACTCGTGATCGGTATACCAGCCTTCCTCAGGGTTATCCGATCTAACCCTACTACCGGCAGGACGTTTGGGTTTGGGGGCTTCAATCGGCAATAGAAAGTCGATGATGTCATCATCAACACCCGGCAGAGCCAATTGATGCCAGTGCTTTAGGAGTGTTCTAACGTTGGCAAAAAGTGCACTATTTACTTCATGACTAACGCACTTTTCATGAAGGAGTGAAAGCCCCTCAATTGTAATTTCATCATTACCAAGTTTTGTAAAATACTTGTTAAACCCGTTTACCAGACCAAATATCGTGCTCATCGAAAATGATTCGTCTAACCTGGCAATCACTTGAGCAAAAGACTCAAAATGAGAAGTAGACAAACTATATTTAATTCCAGATATATCGATTGATCCGATGCCGATAGCTTCAAGACGATTGCCTGTTATTCGAAACTTGCGAGGAAGTCGAAAAGCTTCATTAGATCGATCAAACTCATTCAAGATCGCTAACTGTTCCTGATCAATGGTATCGTTATCCATGAGTCTATCCTGATGCTTTGTCTTTTCTTGCAGTGTCATTTGCGATTTGCAGGCCAATTTCCGACGCCTTTTCCTGGACATGACGCCGGTTGTAGCGACTGGCCGACGCAGACCCTTCGACCCAACCCATCAAATACTCTCGGGTGGCTCGTTCTTCTACTTCGGACATGCCCATTGCGGTTGCCTTGTTGGAAAATCGGTAATTCCAGTCATGCCTTAACAAGTGTGGGTGTAGCTCGTTAAGAGACGGGAATTTCTTTTGTAAGACGTTCAGTGCTGACCGGAAACTGGATTCACTGATGGCTTTCCCTTGTCGGATTCCCTGCAAATGATTGATTAGTAGAAAGTCATAGTCGCTAAAGCCTGCATTTGGGACATTGGCTCGCATTTTCAAATACTCAGAAATAGCGCTTTCCAGATCCTGATCTATCGGGAGTTTTCGCCCCGATGTTTTAGCGACAGGTTGTATTGCTCGGTCGTCCCTTGAGTCATCATGATAACGGTGCACGACCAGATAAGCCGGTTCGCCTCCTGATGCCGGAATGAAGTCCTGCAATCGCAAGCCGAGTAGTTCACCCAGGCGCATGCCGGTCACGTAAAGGATGCGCAAGACCAGTACATTGCGAAAGCGAGGAGCGTGCTGGTTGAGCTGTATTAGACCCATAAATGGGTTGTAAAATAGGTTCAAAAGTGTTCGCTCTGTTTCTTCTGACAGCTTCTTCGCCAATATCGACTGATTTTTTCTAGATTCAGAACCTGCCTTGCGTACCTTACGTGCATTGATCGCTTCACCCATCTTGTCAATCGATCTTGAAATGGCCGGGGAGTTCGAGTCCGTAATGACTTCTGCGGCGTACCAAACGAGATAGTTTGCAACAGTGGAGAGGTAGCTGTTGTATTTGAGCCCGGTGATTGCAGTACCATCCTTGTCACTGGCTCTCAGGGACTGAGCTAGGGACGCGATTTGGTGTGGCTTTAAGAATGCTTTACTCAGGAATATGTTGTCGAAGTCAAGATTCTCTCGATCAGTCCAGTCGTACAACTTTTTGATAGCTCGAAGCGCGTCTTTTTGCGTATTGTGCATTTTCCCCATTCGAAGCTGTCTGGTTGTGTATGCCGTGGGGTAAAACAGAGGGAGCCCATTTTCCATATTTTCAACGTCGTAAAGCTGTGAAAATCTTTCGCCGTTTTGTGCGATAAAATCTTTGATGACTAGCTTCATGTTTACATAAATGCGGAGTTATAAGGAATGTCTTATGGACTTTACAAAAAAATCCTGTTAATTGCAATGTGTTTATCAATAATCTGTTATAGAATAGGTGTTATAACGAATTTATTAGAAAAGGTGTTTACAAAATATGGTAGACCGCAAAGTTGTACTTGATACTGAAACCACAGGTATAAATCCTAAAGATGGACATCGCATTATTGAAATTGGCTGTGTAGAGTTAATTGACCGCAAATTAACCGGCAATACTTACCATGTTTATATAAATCCAATGCGCGAAATTGAGCAGGAAGCAATAGAAGTTCACGGCATCACAAACGAGCAACTCGCTGACAAACCTTTATTCAAAGACATAGCTCAAGACTTTATCGATTTTATCAAAGGTAGTGAACTTATTATTCATAATGCGCCATTTGACGTTGGATTTATGGATCATGAATTTGCCCTCACTGGTCAAAACTTACCTAACACACACTCAATATGTAAGGTGTTAGATACTCTCGTTATGGCTCGTCGAATGCGTCCTGGACAGAAAAACAATCTAGATGCCTTGTGTCGATTCTATAATGTAGATAATAGTCGCAGAACCTACCACGGCGCTCTTCTGGATTCAGAAATTTTAGCTGAAGTCTATCTATACATGACGGGTGGCCAAACTAGCTTGTCGCTTGGTGCGAGCAGCGAAGAAGACAATAACGACGGCATAGAGACCGTTAAAAAACTAAATACAAAACCTACCTTAAAGATTATTCAAGCCACTGCCGATGATATAGCTAGAGAAAAAGCTATATTTGGCTAGTAGTGAAACAGAGATTATTTTTAACTAAGCTTCAGACATTAATCAATACCAGTAACGGCAGTGCAAATAGCACTTCCGTTCTTTTGCGTGTACTTTGGATGGGTTTTTTTGTGGTTTATCTACTTAGCATGAGCCCTAGCAGTTTTGCGTCGTCATCAACTGAGCGCTTAAATAAATCGCTGGTGGGTGTACTTCCCATTGGCACCAAGTATCAAAACAGCATCAAAATACTCAACAATAGATTCCGTATCGACGCCGATATAGAAGAAGTTACTATTGTATTTTTTCGAGAATATGGCAGTGCGCCTGTTGTATTGGTGAGACCTGATGGTAGCAAGTTATATTTAGACAATGATACCAATGATGATAGCTATCAATGGTTTGAAACTGACCGTTACGATATGATCTTGTTGAAAAATCCTATGCCAGGACCATGGCAAGCAATTGGTGATATTCTACCTGAAAGCCGCGTGATGGTGATTGCGGGGATAACACTGCATGCACAAAGTATTCCTGAGGCTGTTTTTGCTGGCGAAACATTAAAACAAACCGCGCGTTTGGAAAACGTAGGATCAGACGTAGATATAACGCTATTTCGAGACGTAATTACCTTATCGATTGATTTTGTGAGTACCAATAATCCCGTCTACCCAAATTTTGGTTTAGGCTCTCGTCAGATAGCTCGGTTTGAAGATAATGGCTTAGGGTTTGACGAAAAACTGGCTGACGGTGTATTTACGGGTGAATTTAATTTAGATATTACACAAGGGGAGTGGCGACCTATTTTTACTGTTAGAACTCCCTTATTCACGCGCGAACAAGTTAATGAAAATATTGTGCTATTGGCAAGCCCTGTCACTATTCATCATGAAGAAGCCAGCCCAGAGCAAAATGAGCACGTTGTCCATATAACGATAGATGAAGAACATCTTAAACCACGTGCTTATGTGGTGGATGGTTCGGTCAGACATCCGAGTGGAGAAGTCATTAAATTTTCGATGACAGAGCCTAACCTTGTACACGATAAATTGTTAGTAACAAAAAGTGACTATGGTATATATAAAGTAAATATGACGATGTATGCCACGACTGTGAGTGGTAGGGAAGTCATTTTGACTATACCGGAATATTCCTTTGTGACTGCACTTCCAGAGCCAGAGGTGGTTGAACCAATTGTCGACGACACGCTTAAGCTTGAAAAAATACCAGCGCAACCGTTACCAGAAGAACCAAAAGAAAGTGATTGGCTTTGGCTTGCGATTTTAGTGAATGTTACCATCTTGATTTTTGGTAGCTTATTTATTGTACTGTTGGTGAGCAAACGCAAGCATCCAAATAACCATATTATGTTGAGACTAAAACGACGTTTGGCTGCGCGATTTAGCAAAAAAGAGAAGCAAAATACGTCTGGGGTATTAAGTTAATTTTAATCAGTCGTTAAATTGGCGCAGTCAGCGCATATATTTTGACCTAATAACGACACACGATGTGCGAAAAATAGGCAACAAGCTAATAGTTTGCAAAAAGCAGTTGACTACGCAAAGCTGTCACCGTATTATCTGCGCCGCAGTTGAGCAGGGCTTTAATATTTTTAGTATAAACTAATGAGTTAATTCACGTGCAAAACTACGCAGTCTTATTTTGAAGTTATTGCGGAGTGGTAGTTCAGTTGGTTAGAATACCGGCCTGTCACGCCGGGGGTCGCGGGTTCGAGTCCCGTCCACTCCGCCATCTTCAAAAAAATTGATACATTTTACATGTTTACATTGTGTGGAGTGGTAGTTCAGTTGGTTAGAATACCGGCCTGTCACGCCGGGGGTCGCGGGTTCGAGTCCCGTCCACTCCGCCATCTATGTATCAATGAAAGCGACGTCATAAGCGCAGATTGTATCTGCTGGCATCGTCAAGACGCTAAATACCATGTGGAGTGGTAGTTCAGTTGGTTAGAATACCGGCCTGTCACGCCGGGGGTCGCGGGTTCGAGTCCCGTCCACTCCGCCATTTAGTTTCCCCAGAGCTAAATTGTTGTTATTTCCTTATCACCCACTCGTATTAGTTTATGTCACAAGCCATTATTTGCTTGGGCTCTGCCTTCATTAAAGGTACACTAAAGCCACCGTTTTCCTTGTTGTTGAGCATATGAGTTCCCCTTTATTAGTTGGCAAAAATATTGTCAAATCTTATCTTGAAGCACATACGAGTGTCGATATTTTGCACTCAGTTAATATTAATGTATACGCAGGTGAAACGCTGGCCATTTTAGGTGCCTCCGGCTCGGGTAAAAGTACCTTATTACATATTTTAGGAACACTGGATTCTCCCAACTCGGGTGACGTTTTATTTAAGAATAAAAGCCTTCTTGCTCTTTCAAAAAAACAACAAGCCGCGTTTCGCAATGCAGAGTTAGGATTTGTGTATCAATTTCATCATCTATTGCCTGAATTTACGGCGACAGAAAATGTCGCAATGCCGAAATTAATTGCAGGTGTGAATAAAAAAGAGGCACATGCAAGTGCGAAAAGCTTGCTAGATCGAGTTGGTTTATCTCACCGTTTAACACACAAGCCGCATCAAATGTCTGGTGGTGAACGCCAGCGAGTAGCAATCGCTCGGGCGATGATAAATAAGCCAAGCATTATTATGGCTGATGAACCAACCGGTAATTTAGACAACGACGCCAGTGATGAAATATTAAGCTTGATTAACGATATCAATCAATCTGACAACACAAGCTTTATCATTGTAACGCACGATCATGCTTTAGCTAAAAAGATGGACCGCACTGAGACTTTAGTTAACGGTAATTTCACGCTAAATAAAACGGTTAATGCATGAGTCATTTTGTTTTTGAAATAGCCAAGCGTCTGCGTCAACCGAACAAACAAGATGCATATATAAGCTTTGTTTCAGCCTCGTCAACCGCTGGCATCGGCTTGGGATGCGCGGTACTTATTTTACTGCTTTCCGTAATGAACGGATTTGAGTATGAACTTAAGCATTCATTATTAAATGTTGTTCCACACGCTGAAATATTTTCGATTGATAATCGCGGAATTTATCCAACACCAGAGTTTGTAGATTTAGTTGCCCAAGATGAAAAAGTAAGCGATGTTTTTTTACTCAACAAGGCAAGTGGATTGTTACAAATCGGGAAAAAAATGAAAGCCGTCTCGGTAGTAGGGGTGGATAAAAATTATTTCGTACAAAAATTTACGCGAGTGGCAAATAATAAAGCTTTATATGATTCACTTAATCTGGTGCCAAATGGCATTTTGCTCGGAAAAACAATAGTAGAAGAGCAAGGTATTGCCATTGGGGATCAAATACAACTCTTGCTTCCCGCAAGCACGCATGACCTGAGCTTTGCGGCCCCGACTTCGGCCTGGGTAGAGGTGGTAGGTTCGGTATCTGTTGGCGGTGAACTGAATAACCAAATAGGCGTTGTAAACCAAGCATACTTAGCAAACTTGCTGGGGCTTGAAGACAAGGTCACGCATATTGAGATAAAACTTAAAGACCCTTTCGATGCTTATGAATTAGTTAGAAAATATGGTTACGATTTTCCACAAGCAATTTATATGTCTGATTGGACGCGGACAAACGGACATTTATACCAAGATATTCAGTTAATAAGAACCGTTGTTTACATTGTATTGGCACTTGTAATCGCCGTTGCTTGTTTCAATATTGTATCGGCATTGGTGATGTCGGTAAAAGAGAAAAGCAAAGAAATTGCGATTTTGAAAACGATTGGTGCGACTAATGGCAATATTGCCGGGATCTTCATCTTAAAAGGGCTCTATCATGGCCTTAAGGGTGCATTTATTGGCACTTGCATTGGCGTTATTCTCGCACTTTATTTAAGCGAGATAATCGTATTTATTGAATCTATATTGGGCGCTGAAGTGTTGTCGGGGGATATCTATTTTACCGGCTCTATACCTTCGAAATTACACTGGTTAGATGTCGCCACGACCGCTTTGGTGGTGGTAAGTATTTCCATCGTGGCGACGCTATATCCGGCAAAACAAGCGGCGAAGGTTGAGCCCGCCGCTAATTTACATTAGTTTAGGTGTTTCCTTTTATTGGGTTTGCTAGGCTGTTTTGGAGATCTTCGCCTTCGCGAAGATGACAATTGACACAGAATGCATCAACTCCAAAATTGCATGTAAAACTACAAACTTCTATCGTTATAAACGTCCTTATCTAGCTCATCTTCTGATTTTGCGACAATACATGCGACTGTGCAATCGCCGGTAACATTGACGACGGTTCTGGTCATATCTAGCAGCCTGTCTATACCGATTATAAGTGCAATACCTTCAACAGGGAGGTTGACCTGCTGTAAAACCATTGCAAGCATGATTAGCCCCACGCCTGGTACACCCGCTGTACCGATAGACGCGAGTGTGGCAGTAACTACTACCATCAATAAACTCGTCGTACTTAAGTCAATACCGTATGCTTGGGCAATAAATACCGTCGCAATGCCTTGCATAATTGCAGTACCGTCCATATTAATGGTCGCACCTAACGGTATGGTAAAGGAAGCCACAGATTTTTGTACACCAAGCTTTTTACGGGCAGTCGCCATGGTGATAGGTAAGGTGGCCGCGCTGCTTGACGAGCTAAATGCAAACACGGCTAGCTCTTTTACTTTCATAAAAAGCATAAGTGGATTTAATCTAGCTAAAAATATTAGTAGCACAGGGAAGGTTATCAGAGCATGGAGTATCAATACCGCCAGAACCAAAAAGAAATATTTACCGATGTTTTCTAAATTTTCTAACTCAATCGTTGCGCCTAATTTCGCCATTAAGAAAAATACGCCGTAGGGAGCGAGATTCATCACAATGTTGACGATTTGCATAATAACTTCATTGGTAGCTTCAAAGGCATTTTGTATTTTTTTACCTTGCTCTCCAGCTTTGGTAATGGCAATACCAAATAAAATAGAAAATATAATGATTTGCAGCATGTTACCCTCAGCCAAGGACTCTACCGGGTTTGAGGTAAACATATCGGTAACAACTTGCACAAGGCTAGGGGCTTCGTTAGGGACATAAGTCACCTCAGCTGGACGGTCAAAGCCAACGCCGGGTTTCATTATAAGCGCCGCTATCAATGCGAATGTCACCGCAATACAGGTTGTAAGGACATATAAAATAAGAGATTTTCCGCCCAAGCGGCCCATTTTAGATGGGTCAGATAAACCGCTAACACCGCAAACAAGACTGACAAACACTAAAGGCACGACTAACATTTTTAAGGACTTAATAAAAATGGTGCCGCCAATCCCAAATAAGCCGTCAACAAAAAATCCTTTCAAGGAAAAATTCATGTCTACAACCCCAATCACAAGGTCTCCACTGTCGTCATATAAACTTTGTATAAAGTAACCTATAACGATTCCTAAAATCATGCCGATAAATATACGGAATGTAAGATTTGTTTTTGCGAGGTGAAGTATGTTTTGTGTGGTTGTGAGCTTGTTGTTTACATCATTTGACATGCAAAGACCTATTGTTTTTGGTTATTAGTCTAGATACCTAAGGTTACCAAGTATAACTCAAAATCAAAAATCTTTTTATACACTGTGCTTAATGTGCAGTGAATTGCTTTAGCCAACATTATTAAAACGGGTAATTAAATGAAAACCGCTAAGTTCCTATCTATATTTTTTGCATCGCTATTGTTTTTAACAGCGTGTGGCGGCGGTGGCGAATCACTTAGCCGAGACGAAGGCTTGATAGACCCAAATTCGCCTACTCAACCCAGTGACGACATGACGATTGCTATGTCTATTCTTGACCCTCAAGGTAGCGAGCAAACGCAGTTAGTCGAAGGTGTGCCGCTGAATGTAAACACTCAGGTACTCGATGCCAGTGGAAATCCCGTTGCCGGTCAGGTCGTGACCTATCAATTGAGTCAAGACCAACTTGCCAATTTCAATAACGATACAGGCACTGGACTAACGAATAGCGATGGTATTGCGACAATACAAATGACCGTTGGTGAATTATCAGGAAGTGGAACGGTTACCGCTAGTATCGACAATTCAGCGTCAGTAAGCTTAGGATTTACTAGTTTAGGTACGCGTCAAGCGATTCCTTCGTCACTTGCTCTTTACGCGAATGCTGTTCAGCTCGCGTCAAGTGGAGGAGATGAAATCGAACTTATCGCCGTAGTTAAAAATGAACAAAATATTCTGTTGCCGAACGTTGCGGTGTCTTTCTCTGCAGATCAAAATGCTTCTTTATCAGGCATTGATTTGCAAACCGGTGAAGACGGAACCGCGAGAGCGTCGCTTACCACCCAAAACAATAAACAAAATCGGACGATCACGGTTTTAGCTACCGCTGCAGGGTTGTCTCAGTCTTTACAAATAAATGTGGTTGGTACTGAAGTAAATATCAATGGCGCCTCTTCGGTTATTATTAATGACACGTCTCCCATCACTATTGTTTTGTCGGATTCAGACGGCCTTGGTATCGCTAACCAAACCGTGAACTTATCAGCATCACTGGGCACGATAGACAACCCAACACCTGTGACAGGAGCGAATGGCCAAGTCACTGTAAACTTTACGTCGAGTCAAGCGGGTACGTCGGTTATTACTGCGAGTGCGTTAAATACCACTACGGCATTCAACTTAGTGATACAGCAAGATGATTTTAGTTTCGATTCGCTACCTACACAGAGTTTAGGTGTGAGCCTTGACCATCCTTTGCGTTTACGCTGGTTTAAAAATAATGTGCCATTTGCTAATGGCTCAGTAGAAGTGACCACTTCACGCGGCATTATTAGTGTAAATGGTGTGCCAGGTGAAAATCAAACAACAACTGACGCAAATGGTTTAGCGACAATTAATATTAGCTCTGATTATGCCGGACCTGCGTCAATCTCAGCAATTGGTATCGACAACGATGGCAATGAAGTGACTGCAAGAGCTGCCATCGAATTTGTTGCCTCAACTGTGGATAGTATTTTTGTTGATGCAACGCCTGATTTGATTGGTCCAGAAGGACAAACGACGACTATCACTGCAGTGGTCAGAGATGAGCGCGGAAATCTAGTAAAGGGCAAAGTCGTTAATTTTAGATTAGTCACCGATGCATCTGGCGGAAGCATTTCGCCTAACAACGCGATTACCGACAGTAACGGCATCGCCTCTAGTGTTTATACATCAAATGCGGTTAGTGGTGATAATGGCGTAACAGTAGAAGCGCAAAGTGATAACGTTGTTGGTCGTACAGAACTCACCGTGGGTGATAGAGCATTTGATATCAGTATGGGTACAGGTAGTAGCATTCAAATTCCTGATACGTCTACTTACTTAAAAGAGTTTGCGGTATTTGTCACTGATGCTTCAGGACGCCCAGTTTCTGATGCAGAATTAACCGCCACAGTAACGCCAACAAGTGTTAGCTCCTACTTTAAAGGCACATGGGTATGGAATGAAGTTGATTCTATATACACAACTGTTATGCCCGATGGTACGTCCTTGGTGACAGCAGTATGTAACAGTGAAGACGTTGACAAAGATGGCCGCCTCGACGCAACTGAAGACACCAATGGTGACGAATTGTTGACTCCAGGTAATGTCGCCTCAGTCAGCTTTAAGGACAACGTGTCACGAACTAACGAGTTTGGTCAGGCAACGCTTCAGGTTCGCTACCCTAAACAATTTGGTAACTGGACTCGGGTCGTTTTAAGTGTCTTTGGTCAGTCAGCAGGGTCAGAATCGATGCAATCGCAAATCTTTGGATTGGGTGTTGCGGCGGCCGATTTAACAGAACAAGCTTCACCACCTCCTAGCAGTCCATTTGGATCAAGCACTGTGTGTACAGACAGCAACTAACGCTAGTGTGACAATGATGAAAAAAGGGCTTTGATATGCGTATCAAAGCCCTTTTTAGTATTTGCTGCCATCGGCTTTACTGAACGAAGAAGCTTACTTTTGAAAAGGATACACACTGCCTAATTGCATAATTTGTGTTAATTCATCTAGGGCGCTTCGAGATTCGTTCAGTAATTGAGGATCGGCTAAATCTGAAGTGCTCAACACATCTCTGTAATGTTTATTGACCCATTCATTTAAACGCTCAAACAAAGCATCATTCATTATCGCATGCTGATTTACTGCCTTTTGCTCTGCCGCTGTTAATACTACGCGCAATCGCAAACATGCTGGACCACCGCCATTTTGCATACTTTGTTTTACATCAAAAAAGTGTACGTTTTTAATTGGGTTGTTGGCCGCTACTACTTCAGCTAAATAAGCATTTACGGCGTGATTATTTTGGCACTCCATTGGCGCAATAATAACCATTTCGTCGTTAGGTAAATTAATCAATTGTGTATTGAATAAATAGCTACTCACTGCATCTTGTATACTGACTTGTGATGTGGGCGCTTCTATAAAATGAAAGTCATCAAAGCCATACGCTCCGAGTATTTGTTGTTTCACTTTTGCGGTATCTAGAAAAGCTTGCTGATGATAAAACAAGACATTTTTATTGCCTACTGCAATAACGTCATTGTGAAAAACGCCTTGGTCAATAACATCTGGATTTTGTTGTGCATACACAACATGTTTTTCTTGTAGGCCATGCAAGCGGGCAATCGCTTGGCTCGCTTCACGTGTTTGCCTAGCAGGGTACTTCTTTGGCATGGGTTTGCTATCGTCAAATGCATATTTCCCGTAAACGAAAAACTCTAGCCCTTGTTCATCATATTGACGACAAAAGCGAGTATGGTTAGCGGCGCCTTCATCACCAAAATGGTCGTTTTCTGGTAAATGTTGATGATGAGTAAAATGCGCTTCATCTTTAAAAATAGCTTTGAGAATATTGCCACTGACCGCCGGCTCGATTGAGCGATGAAATTTATTGGTTAAATTAGCGGGTGTAAAATTTACTTTAGCATCAGCACAATCCGCACTAGGGGATACCGTAGCGGCATTGGCAGTCCACATGCTTGATGCGGAACATGCAGCTAAAAACACCGCAGGTGCTTCTTTTGCAGCGCGCGTAAGTACTTGTTCATCTTTACCGCCAAAGCCTAATCTACGTAAACTGTGCACATCGGGCCGCTCTTGTGGCGCAAGAACACCTTGTAACATTCCCATATCAGCTAAGGACTTCATTTTCTGTAAGCCTTGAAGTGCGGCTTGTTTGGGGTTGCTTGACGCATTGGCATTTGATTTTGACGCGACGTTGCCAAAGGACAGTCCAGCATAGTTATGGGTAGGGCCGACTAGACCGTCAAAATTGGCTTCAACTGCTTTCATATAATGTACTCCATATTGCTGGGTTGCTGATACGCGCGATAATGTTATTATGTCGCGTCGTTGGCGCAGAATTATACGTACTTAAAAACACTTGCCAATGAATTTTTACGAAAAACCCAATAAAAACAATAGCTTTAACAATTCGTTTTAGATATTTATACGGTTCACCTTGTTTTCTATTCACTTTGCAGATATATCTTAAAAAGAAAACAAACATTATCAATGCAACAAGTTCGTAATAGTTAAGTTGCAATTCTCTATTTTTACAAGGTTTTTAATTATAAATGGGCAAATCACTCGTTATTGTAGAATCACCCGCTAAAGCGAAAACGATAAATAAATATCTAGGTAAAGATTTTATTGTTAAGTCGAGCGTGGGTCACATAAGGGATTTACCAACTAAGTCGCTTGGCTTAGTTGAACCTAAAAAACCAGCGAAAGAATTAAAAGAGTGGGACGATGACGCAAAAGCCGATTATCTTAAAACGTACGAGTACCGAAAACTCGTTGATCGGATGGGCGTGGACCCGCAACAAAATTGGAATGCTCACTACCAAATCTTGCAGGGCAAAGAAAAAGTCGTTAGTGAACTGAAAAAGCTGGCTAAGCAAGCTGATACCATATATCTCGCAACGGATTTGGATAGAGAGGGAGAAGCTATCGCATGGCATTTGCAGGAGTTGCTGCATGGCAAAGATAAAGAATTTAAGCGCGTAGTCTTCAATGAAATTACGCAAACAGCCATTCAAGATGCCTTCTCAAAACCGGGTGTTGTTGATATCAATCGTGTTAATGCGCAGCAAGCTCGCCGTTTCCTAGATCGCATCGTAGGCTTTATGCTGTCGCCTTTGCTTTGGAAGAAAGTCGCTCGAGGTTTATCAGCGGGTCGCGTGCAATCAGTAGCTGTGCGTTTGGTTGTTGAACGCGAACGTGAAATCAAAGCCTTTGTTCCTGACGAGTTTTGGGATATCCATGCGGATTTAGCGAGTAAAAAGATAAAGACTGACGCTGCGCAGTTACGCATGTTAGTCACAAAACAAAATGATAAAGCGTTTAAACCGCTAAACGAAGATCAGGCAATGAGCGCGGTTAGCACGCTCGAAAAAGGCGATTTTGAAGTACTTAGTCGTGAATCAAAACCGACACAAAGTAAACCTTCGGCGCCATTTATAACGTCAACCCTGCAACAAGCAGCAAGCACCCGTTTAGGTTTTGGCGTAAAGAAAACCATGACAATGGCCCAGCGACTGTACGAAGCTGGTCATATTACTTACATGAGAACTGACTCTACTAATTTAAGTGGTGAGGCAGTAAACGCATGTCGCGATTATATTAGTAATAAGTTTGGCGCAAAGTACATTCCAGAAAATCCTATTCGTTATGGTAGTAAAGATGGCGCTCAAGAAGCTCATGAAGCAATTAGACCGTCGAACGTGGTCGTAACTGCTACTAGCCTTACCGAAATGGAAAGAGACGCTCAGCGGCTCTATGAGCTCATTTGGCGTCAATTTCTAGCTTGTCAAATGACCAATGCCAAATATGATGCTACCACTTTGAAAGTAAAGGCAGCTGAATTTGAGTTATCTGCTAAAGGTCGCGTGCTGTTGTTTGATGGTTGGACACGCGTAATGACGCAATTGAAAAAGAAAGGTGATGCTGAAGCCGAATTACCCGATCTAAAAGCGGGCGATGCACTGACTTGTGTCGCGATAGATCCGAAACAACACTTTACCAAGCCCATCGCACGCTTTAATGAAGCCTCATTAGTTAAAGAGCTAGAAAAAAGAGGAATAGGGCGGCCGTCAACTTACGCGAGTATTATTTCTACGATTCAAGATAGGGGCTATGTCCGTCTTGATGCCAAGCGCTTCTATGCTGAGAAAATGGGAGAGATTGTAAACGATAGGCTTGTTGACAACTTTGCTGAGCTTATTAGCTACGATTTTACCGCGAACATGGAGCAGAGTTTAGATGACATTGCTCACGGTGAACGAAAGTGGAAAAAAGTGCTGGATAACTTTTACTCCGATTTCTCGGAAAAACTATCGTTAGCAGAAAAAGGCCAAGACGAAGGCGGAATGTTACCTAATCAAGCCGTTCCAGTGGATATAGCTTGTCCCAAATGTGGTCGTCATATGAATTTAAGAACAGCCAGTACAGGAGTATTTTTAGGGTGTTCTGGTTATGCACTACCACCCAAAGAGAAGTGCACGCAAACTATGAACCTCGTGCCAGGTGATGAAGTTATTAAGGTGGATGATGAAGAAGAACTTGAGACTGAAGCCTTACGCGCTAAAAAACGCTGCCCAGTTTGTGAAACTGCAATGGATAGCTACTTAGTTGATGAAAATAGAAAGCTTCATGTTTGTGGTAACGTACCAACTTGTATGGGCTACGAAATTGAAAAGGGCACCTTTAAGATAAAAGGTTATGATGGCCCTGTTATTGAGTGTGATAAATGTAAAAGCGACATGGAACTGAAGAACGGCCGTTTTGGTAAGTACTTTGGTTGCAGCAATGAAGAATGTAAAAATACGCGTAAACTGCTTAGAAACGGAGAAGCCGCGCCACCTAAAGAAGATCCGGTGTTCCTACCTGAGTTAGAGTGTGAAAATTCAGACGCACATTTTGTCTTAAGAGACGGTGCTTCTGGTATTTTCTTAGCAGCTTCAACCTTTCCACGTTCACGTGAGACGCGAGCGCCCCAAGTGCAAGAACTTGCGAGATTCAGAGATAGAATATCACCTAAGTTCTACTATTTAGCCGATGCACCTGATCAAGATCCAGATGGTAACCCTGCTATAGTGCGTTATAGTCGTAAAACTAAACAACAGTATGTTATGTCTGAAGATGCAAACAAAAAAGCCACTGGGTGGTCCGCTTGGTATCAAGATAAGAAATGGGTTGTGGATGATAAACGCAAAAAGCCTGCGAAAGCGACTAAGGCAACAAAGAAAACAACTAAATCGGCAAAAGCTAAAAAGTAAATTTAGTGAGTAACAAAAAAGGGACCTAAGGTCCCTTTTTTAACATCTTGAGTTTACGCGGCTAACTGCCGGGCTTAGTCATTGGTGCACTGACACTATTTTTAGCTTTTGCTAGTGCTGCTGATTTATCTGGCGCGATATATTCGCGTCTATCAGCGTCAGCCATCGCCTTCGACGCGATTTCCCCATCACCAGTCTCTATCGATTTAGGATTAGTATTGGGACTTGACGTGAAGTTGAGTTTAGCTGTTGTTTTCACGGGCGCCGATTTAAGGCCAGTATCGTTTGCTTTTGCTGCGCTCGCTTTTTTCGGTTTAGCGGCTGCTTTTTTAGGTGCTGCTTTAGCTTCTTCCTTACCTTCTTCGCTTGTATCACTTGAAGCTTGTTTTGCTACTGCTGCCTTGCTATCTTCGCTAGTGGCCTCATTAGCTCCTTCTTTAGCTTCAGGGGTCTCAGATACTTCTTTCGCTTCAGGTGTTTCAGATACTTCTTTAGCCTTAGTGCTTTCTTCAGGACTATCCTCTGCCGCTTCACTTGCTTTTTTCGCAGTACTTGCCTTTGCCCGCGTCTTTCTTGGCTTTGCCTTAGGCTTTTCTGGCGAAGCATCGGCCTGAGCTTTGCTTTCATCGTTTGTAGCTAAATCAATTTCTGTTTGAACGGAACTGTCGTCTTTTTTGTTCTCAGCTTGATCTTGGGTTGACTCGCTGCTGTCTTGGCCACTTACTTCTTCTTTTTTGGCTTGCTCATTAGCTTTGTTTTTGCTCACTTCAGCATCAAACATTAGTTCAACTTGTTGCGACTCTTCAGTGTTACTTTGCTTGCGTTTTTGACCAGCTGCACGAACATGTCGAGCAGAGCGTCTGCGCGCGCGGCCTTTGGTTTCTGAATCATCATCAGCTTCGTTTTGTGCGTCTGCAGACTCACCTTTTTCAGCAGTTTCTTTAGGTAGCGCTTTTTCTTCTTGCGCCTTAGGTGTATCGCTTACTGGCTTTTCAACTTCCTTAGGCGTTTGTTGAGTGTCAGTATTTGCTTGTTCCGCTTGTTTATTAGAGCTAGCAGCTGTTTGCGCTTCAGCTTTGGCTTGGCCTTCAACTTTTTCAACTGTAGTCGTGGCAAGCGCGGCCGTTGTATTGTTATTTGTATCTAGCTCATCGTCACTCACACGTACAGTATTGCGGGCAGGTCGTCTTGAACGACGTTGCTGCGGTTTTCTGCGCGCCTGCTTTTGTGGTTTATCTGCATTGCTATCTTCGTTTGTTTCTGTTTTAGCAACCGTCTCAGTGGCTTTTGCATTGTCGCCAGCCGCTTTATTAGCTGGCTTTCGGTTTGGTCTATTGTCATGGCGCTTATTGGCGGCCGGAGTTTGTTTTTCGTTTTCGGCGGTATTATCGCTTTTAGGTCCAGGTCTAGGGCGTTTATTGTTACGATTCCTGTTGCGATCATTTCTGTCGCCTTTGTTATCGTTACGATTATCTGAGCGCGGACCTCTGCGTTTGTTTTGGGTTCCTCTGCGTTGCTCAGGCTTTTTAACTTCTTTTGGTTCAACTTCAGGAGGGCTGAAAATGTTTGCCACCCATGCGCCAATCTTGCTGAGCAAACCAGTACTTTTAGGCTCTGGAGCAGGTGCATCAGGTGTTGCTGCTGGTGCTTGCGCAGGTGCCGACATTCCTTGAAGTACAGGTTCTTCACGTTTCGATACTTTTGCCGCAGGCGTATCTGCTGCGGTTTCTTTTTCTTCCACTAAATCAACGTTATAACTTAGGTCTGATACAACCTCAGCTTCACGGCGACGTAAAATTTGGAACTTAGGCGTTTCTAAATTAGGATTTGGAATAACGATTAAATTCACGCCATGACGAGATTCGAGTAATTGAATAGAAGGGCGCTTCTCGTTTAGCAAATAGGTAGCAACGGTTACTGGAAGTTGTGCTTCAATTTGGCCTGTATTGTCTTTAATACATTCTTCTTCCATGATCCGTAAAACAGACAAGCCTAAAGACTCAATCCCTCTTATCGTGCCATAGCCGTCACAGCGAGGGCAGACATTATGTGCAGATTCGCCAAGTGATGGACGTAAACGTTGGCGAGACATTTCTAATAAGCCAAAACGAGATATTTTACCTAGTTGAATGCGTGCACGGTCACTTCTGACTGCGTCTTTCATTCTATTTTCAACTTCACGTTGGTGTTTAACCGGCGACATATCAATAAAGTCGATAACAACTAAGCCACCTAAATCGCGTAAGCGTAACTGACGTGCAATCTCATCAGCAGCTTCAAGGTTAGTGTTATAGGCGGTTTCTTCTATATCTCCACCTTTCGTTGCTCTTGCACTGTTGATATCAATAGAGGTTAGTGCTTCGGTAGGGTCTATTACAATTGAACCACCTGACGGTAAACGCACTTCACGATTAAAAGCTGATTCTATTTGGGTTTCAATTTGATAATGCGAAAACAGTGGAACTTCACCGGTGTATTGTTTTACACGGTTAGCAAAATCAGGACGCACTAGTTCAATATGTTTTAGCGCTTTGTCATATACTTCTTTGTCGTCGATCAGTATTTCACCCACATCGCGACGTAAGTAATCGCGTATAGCGCGCACGATAACGTTACTTTCTTGATGGATGAGGAAAGGCGCAGGTTTACTCTCAGCGGCCTCTGAAATAGCTTCCCAATGATGGATTAATACACCTAAGTCCCATTTTAACTCTTCAGGTGATTTGCCAACACCCGCGGTTCTGACGATGAGCCCCATACCTTTTGGTACATCTAATTCGCTTAGGGCTGATTTAAGATCGGTTCTTTCATCGCCTTCTATCCTGCGAGAAATCCCGCCTGCGCGAGGATTGTTTGGCATAAGTACTAAATAGCTACCCGCTAAAGATACAAATGTCGTCAAAGCAGCGCCTTTTTGGCCACGTTCTTCTTTGTCGATTTGCACAATGACTTCTGTGCCTTCTTTGATAACTTCTTTAATGCTTGGGCGACCGTCGTATCGATAGTCTTTTGGAAAGTAGGTTTTGGCGATTTCTTTAAGGGGAAGGAAGCCGTGGCGGTCAGCGCCATAATCTACAAAAGCGGCTTCAAGACTGGGTTCAACTCGCGTTATCGTCCCTTTATAAATATTTGCTTTTTTTTGTTCGTGTCCGGGGCTTTCTATATCGAGGTCGTAGAGTTTTTGGCCATCTACTAGGGCGACGCGCAACTCTTCTTGCTGAGTTGCATTAATTAACATTCTTTTCATATTGTAATAGCTCTGTGTCTATACAGAATTATCAGCAAACAGGCTTTTACGCAGAGACTCACGCCTGTGCAGTGTTATTAGTGCCTGATATGTAAGAACGTAGATAAGATAAGCTATCGAATTATTGCTTTTAGGACAGGCAATAAGCGGTAAAAACGTTCGTGCTTATATTGTCCCTAGCCATTCTAAAGCTATAACAGGAGTGCAATTTTTAGTTTTACATGAGGTGAACAAGTACACAAGCGGTGTACATTAATCAAAAACCTAAAACATATACTCGGTGTTAATTCTGCTTGACTCTTTCTTTTCTTACAACTTCTGAGTGCTTAAATACTTCAATCACTCAATCTACGGCGGTCTATTAAATTGTGTTATCACCAAATGGTTTTTCATTTGGCGTTGCCTGTTGTTTGCTGTTTTATCTGCATTGTTTCAATGCGTGTTCTACCCTTGGCGTGTATGACTTCTTAACACTTTAGTCGGGAAAACACAGTAAATTCATCTTTTTGCGTAGGTACCGTGAACATCAATCCTTAATTGTTATGCTCGGTAATCGCTCATGACTTAGTAAATATTGAGTGGAGCCTTACGGGCTCATTTAACGACGGGAATTCCCACTTTCGTTAATCTCGCATGTCATGAGTAAAAGCTCAGAAAGTGCGTATGTTATTAATAAATATGCATCTTTTCGTAGAGCGTTTCTACACAATGCGTGATACTATCACAACAGTTTTACATGACCTAGATAAATAAGCATATAATTGTCATATGCGAAGGGCATGGTCACATTGAAATATAGGATTGTTAATGGCTGATGGCTTCGACAAAGTACAATTTGTCACCATTGAAGAAGAAAACCACCTTCAACGAATCGACAACTATTTAATTAGTAAAATGAAAGGGGTGCCGAAAAGTAAAATTTATCGTATTTTACGCAAAGGCGAGGTGCGTGTTAATAAAAAGCGCGCTAAACCTGATTACAAATTACAATTGAATGACAATCTGCGTATTCCTCCTGTAAAAATGGACGAACTTGCTCCGAAGCACATCAATACCGACAACTTAGACTACATCCAAGATGCCATAATATATGAGGATGATCGCTTATTAGTTATTAATAAGCCCTCGGGCATGGCCGTGCATGGCGGCAGTGGTTTAAGCTATGGTTTGATTGAAGCACTGCGAGCATTGCGTCCTAATAGCCAATACTTAGAATTGGTCCATCGTTTAGACCGAGATACCTCTGGTTGTATTGTTGTAGCTAAAAAACGTTCAGCTCTACGCCATCTTCACGAGCAATTACGCGAAAAGAAGATGGACAAAACCTACCATGCATTGGTGCAAGGACATTGGCCTGAAAAGCGTACTAAGGTAAAAGCGAGCTTGCAAAAAAATCAATTACAAAGTGGTGAGCGCATGGTGTTTGCTGATGAAAATGGTAAACCAAGTGAAACTCAGTTTGTATTAATTAAACATTTTGCCAAGGCGAGTTTAGTTGAAGCAAAACCTATCACCGGAAGAACCCATCAAATTAGGGTGCATTGTCAGTTTGCAGGCCATTGCATTGCTAATGACAGCAAATACGGTGATGAGGAATTTACAAAATATGTGCGCACCTTAGGCTGTAAAAGACTTTTTTACACGCTAAACGAATTGAATTCGTGCACCCATTGAGTGAGAAAAGAGTCGTGTTTGAAGCTCCGTATGACAAACATTTGAGTCATCTGATGAAAGCATTAGAGAACGCATAAAAACGTACTGGAATTGTAGACCTCATCAAGCGGAGAAATAAAACAGCATGAATACATCGATTGGCAAAGATTTGAGCCAAGTTAGTCATATTATTTTTGATTGGGATGGGACAATTATGGACTCAGCCGCCAAAATTGTGTCATGTATGCAAAAAGCGGCGATTTGCGCTAACTTACCTGTGCCAACTAAAGCGGCTGTTGAGCATATTATCGGCATAAGTCTGTTGCCGGCTATTGAGCAATTGTTTGAAATAAACCAAAGTAAAGCAAAAGAAGTGCAAGGTTTTTATAGAGACATATTTATAGAGCAAGACCAAAGTGCTTGTCGCTTATTCAATGGAGCTCACCAAGTCCTTGACTATTTATCTAAACGCTACGTGTTAAATGTGGCAACGGGAAAAGCGAGAAGAGGCTTGCAGCGTGCGCTAGATACGACTTCCTCAGCAATCTACTTTAGCGATACAATTTGCGCCGATGAGGCAATGTCTAAACCATCGCCCGACATGTTATTAAAATTACTTGAGAGACAGCAAATACAAGCTCATCAGGCGGTAATGGTTGGCGATACTATTTATGATATGCAAATGGCGCAAGCTATTGGTATGCCCAGAATAGGGGTTTCTTACGGCGTTCATGATAAACAACAAATACAAATTCACGAACCCGTACATATAATCGATGATTTGGCTGAGTTAAGCCAAATTTTCAAAGGTCGAGTTGATTACAATAGCTAGTGTACAGAGCGTGATTGCTTTTTATGCTAATAAAAAAATTAAATAAGGGCGAAGGTCATTTTACAGCAATGAACAATACAGCAATGAACAAAACAGCAACGAACAATACAGCAAATGAATACAATATCGTCATTAATCAAATTGCCGCGATTACAAAAGGTGAAAGTAACATGATTGCAAATATGGCGAATATTAGTGCAATTATATTCAATGGCTTGCCGGATCTTAATTGGGCTGGATTTTATTTATGCGAAGGTCAAGAATTGGTACTAGGACCATTTCAGGGACAGCCTGCTTGTATAAGGATCCCATTTGGTCAAGGTGTCTCGTGGCACTGCCATCGCCACGCAAACGATTCAAGTTATCGAAAACGTCCATGACTTTGACGGCCACATCGCGTGTGATGCAAATTCAAATTCAGAATTGGTTGTGCCTATTATACGAAATGGCGAGTTGATTGGTGTACTTGATATCGATAGTCCATTGGTTTCGCGCTTTGACCAAAAGGATGCTGATTGTTTCTCGAAAATTGTCGATATATTAATTGATACCTTGGATTAGCTAAAAATGAAGCATTTTGTAGATATTCATACTATATTATCAACTCCTCAAGATATGGATGATATTCATGATGATCCGTATACCGCAAGTGATAAATTAAACGAGGTATTACACCTTGTTTATGACATGTCAGACGACGATGTTCCACGAGAGGAACTTGAGAAAAAATTAAGTTTTGTATGGGAACATTGGCATCAAGACAAGCATTTATCTGATATTGAGGTTGACGATTTAGTCGATTGGGTGGATCATTTGTTGAATACTTGGGATACTGATGCCCACAACGACGACGAATAAACAGAAGTAATTGGATTCAATGGAACAAGAAAAGTTAACAAACCAAAAAGAAGCTTTGGCTTTTTTGTGTAGCAAATACCCGAAATGCTTTTTTTGGAAGGGCCTGTAAAGCCACTGAAAATAGGGATATTTCAAGATATAGCGGCTGATATCGGTGACTCTGAGCTTGTCAGTAAACGACTGTTGCGGATGAGTCTACGCCATTATACGAGCAGCTGGCGTTACTTAGGTGCGGTTAAAGCTGGGACAGCCCGCATTGACTTGCAAGGTAATGAAGGCGAAGCGGTTGAAGAGCAGCACGCAGAGCACGCGAGCGAACAGTTAAAAGAAAGTAAGGCAAAAGCCGCTAAATACCGCGAAAATAATCCTAAGTCTGCGAAAAAGCCAACTACAAAACACAAAGGCTTTGCGAAAACCAAAACGACAGACGAAAAACAGGCTAATAGTGGGGACGGAGCTGGAAAGGAAACCAAGTCAAATGCCAATAAAAAACCTAAGAAAAGGCCTCCAACTACTAGGCCGGTCATTGAGCCACCAACACAGATAAGTGATGCAGAAATACAAGTAGGTGCAGATGCCTTGGTCAGACTTGGTAAAGAACCAATGCCGGTTACTATTACCGATATCGCTAAAGATGGTATTTCGGTGCAACTAAAATCGGGGATGACAGTCAAAGTTCAACAATCACAGTTATTCAGTTCAAAAAAGGCTGTTAAAAAATAACCAAAATTTTTGAGGGTTTCTAAATATGCGATTAAAACAAGCAAATAAACTTGCTTTATCATCATTCGCGAAAAAAACAATTTTCCTAGCCCTAGCTAGTTCGATTACTTTTTCTGCTTTGGCGTATGCGTCTAGTTTTGTGGACAGCAGTACCGCTACCACACAAGCCTCTGATGTTTCGAGTGAAGTCTTAGTTTTACCAGAATTGACGCAAGAAAAGCAACATGCGAAATCCGTTAGGCGCATTTCAGATTTATTTGTAAGAGCGCACTATAAAAAAGTGAAAATTGATGATGATTTATCAACACAGATTTTCAATCGTTATCTAGATTCCCTTGATAGTAGTAAACACTTTTTCTTAGCGGATGATGTTAAAGTCTTTGAAAAATATGCGACCAAATTTGATGAAGCTATCAAATTGGGCGACCTGACGCTAGCGTATGATATATACCAATCAAATTTAGAAAGGCGACAAGAACGCTATGAATACGCGCTTACCTTGTTAAGTGATGAGTTTGATTTTGAAGCGAAGAATGACAAATTCTTTTATGATCGTGAAGATGCAAATTGGGCTAACTCTGAGTCAGAACTAAATGAGTTATGGCGCCAACGCGTAAAGTATGACGCGCTTAATTTAAAGTTAGCGGATAAAACATGGGAAGAGAGTAAAGATATCCTTGAGAAGCGATATAAACGCGCAATTCGTCGCTTAACACAGACCAACAGCGAAGATGTTTTTCAAACATTGATGAACGCTTTCGCTAGAAGTATTGAAGCGCATACTAGTTATTTGTCTCCGCGCAACACTGAGCGCTTTCAAATGAATATGAACTTATCACTTGAAGGGATAGGTGCGGTATTGAGAAGTGAAGAAGATCATACCGTTATTATGAGCTTAGTTGCTGGCGGACCAGCAGACAAATCAGGGCAAATAAAACCACAAGATAAAATTATTGGTGTTGCCCAAGAAGACGAAAAAGCCTTTGTTGATGTTGTTGGCTGGCGTTTAGATGAAGTTGTTGACCTAATCAAAGGGCCAAAAGGATCAATTGTGCGCTTGCAACTTCAAAAAGGCGGAACAGACAGCAAAAAGATCAGCGAAATAGAGATTACTCGTGACAAAGTAAAACTAGAAGACCGCCAAGCTAAAGCAGAAGTGTTTATAGGCAATGATGGTCCGAATGCGGGTAAAAAGTTAGGTGTTATTGAAATTCCATCGTTTTATCACAAGCTACACATCGACGTGATAAAGCTCATAAGAGATCTCGAAAAAGAGCAAGTAGAAGGTATTATCGTTGATTTACGCGGTAACGGCGGTGGTAGTCTACCTGAAGCAATTGCGCTAAGTGGCTTATTTATCGACCGTGGACCGGTTGTACAGATTCGTTATGAAAGTGGTAGAGTTGATATCGAAAAAAATAGAGATGGCATTGTTTATTATGATGGCCCTTTGACCGTGATGGTTGACCGCTTTAGCGCATCAGCAAGTGAAATTTTTGCTGCTGCAATGCAAGATTTTGGACGCGGTATCATTATCGGCGAGCAAACGTTTGGGAAAGGGACCGTGCAACAACATCGTTCTCTAGAACGCGCTTTTGATATGTTTGATAACCCCATTGGTGCAGTACAATTTACAACCGGTAAGTTTTATCGCATTAATGGTGGCAGCACGCAACACCTTGGCGTTAAACCCGATATCTTATATCCCTCAGCAATCGATCCAGAAACATGGGGTGAGAGTAGCGAAGATACTGCATTACCTTGGGACAGCATAGATAAAGCTAGCTATGAAGTGCTTGCTGACAACTCTGCGATTATTGAAAAATTAACCGCGAAGCACACGCAAAGAACGAAAGCAGACCCTGAGTTCCAATACATTTTTTCAGATATTGACGAGTATAATGAAAATAAAGATAAGAACTTTATTTCCTTGGTCGAGTCAGAGCGCGTTGCTGAGAAGAAAGAATCTGAAGCTAAGCAGTTAGCGAGAGTAAATGAAAGGCTGAAGAGACTTGGTCTACCGGTGGTTGAATCTTTGGAGGGTGACTTGCCAGAGGCGCTTGAAGAAATTGACCCGTTTTTATCTGAAGCCGCTAATATCACCTTTGATATTATCGAGTCTGGTAGTTACGCGTTAAACCACGCAATTGACAACAGCAACAAACAAGCACAATAAAATTGGCGCCTTCGAGGCGCCTTTTTGTTAGCATAGCAAAAACATAAAAAATAAAAATAATAAAAGAGGTAGTTATGAGTGCACGCGGTCAATTTTCCTCGCGGCTAGGTTTTATTTTGGCAGCTGCGGGATCTGCCGTTGGCTTAGGTAATATTTGGGGTTTCCCAACAAAAGTTGCTGAAAATGGCGGAGCTGCCTTCGTCGTGATGTATCTCGTTATGGCTTTTTTATTAGCCTATCCGGTGTTAATGGCAGAGTTAATTATTGGCCGCGCGAAACAAACCAACATGATTGACGCGCTGCAAAAGATTTCTGGTAACGTTAGCGGTACCATAACCGGAAGCGTGGGTGCTATTACCGTTATTCTCATTTTAGCGTTTTATAGCATCGTTGCTGGTTGGATGATTTCTTATCTAATAGACTCAGTTGCAAATATTAGCACGCTAAGCATTCCATGGTTAACCAACAACTCAATTTCTCGTAATCTACTTTTTACTGCCGTATTTTTAATGTTCACCTGCATCGTGGTAATAGGCGGAGTGAGCAACGGTATAGAACGCTGGTCGGTTAGGCTTATGCCTACTTTATTGGTCTTAATTTTACTCTTAATTGCCTATGTAAGCACCCTAAATGGTGCAGCAGAGGGATGGCGCGCGTTCTTGGTGCCTGATGTCAACCGCGTATTAGATCCTGCGCTGATGATAGATGCAATGGGACAAGCCTTTTTCTCTATGTCCTTAGGGGTAGGGACAATGTTGGTTTATGGCTCATACATTCAAAAGAATGAGAATTTGCCCAAATTAGGTGCCTCGGTTGCGTTGGTCGATATCGGAATAGCGGTACTTGCTGGGATGTTGATTATTCCGGCCATGTATGTGGCATTGGCAAATGGTGTAGAAATATTCAATGATGGCAAGCTAATTTCTGGTGACACCTTAATTTTTCAAGTACTACCATCACTGTTTGTGACCATGGGCTATGTTGGTACTTTTGTCGCCTTTGTATTTTTCATGTTAATGACAATAGCCGCTTTAACCTCATCTATTTCAATGCTTGAGGTACCCGTTGCGTACTTAGTCGACAACAAAGGAATTAAACGTAAAAAGGCAACTATTTTACTCACTATATTAGTTTTTGCGTTAAGCGCGATTATAGTGCTTAACTTCAATGCTTTGTTTGGTTTCGTGATCACGCTTACTACTGTATATAGCCAACCATTATTAGGCTTGGTGCTTTGTATCTTTGCGGGTTGGGTTTGGCGTCGCGACCAAATACTTGAAGAACTCAAGCAGGGCAGTGAAAACATGGAGCACAGTTTATTTTGGAAAATTTGGCCGGTCTATGTAAAATTTGTATGCCCAGCAGTCATCGCTTTGATGTTTTATCGCTCCATCATGTGAGTCGACTAAGACAATAAGAAAAACTGTCGATGTTAAGCACCGAATAATATGGAAAATAAAATGAGTTCACACATAAAAGAACCTTCACTGCTAGACGCACTAATCCCCATTATTGTATTAGTGATTTTGATGTTCAGTGCAGTAATGCTTTATGGAAGCGATTCCTCTTATGGGCCAAATCAGATAGCTCTTTTAATGGGTATGTTTTTGGCGGCCATTATTGGCTTGAAAAACGGACACAAATGGGCCGATATAGAAGAGGGGATGATCAAAGGTATTTCGATGTCTTTGGGGGCATGTTTAATTCTTTTAGCGGTGGGTGCGCTAATTGGTACCTGGATGCTAGCGGGCACTGTGCCAACACTTATTTATTATGGCTTATCGCTGTTGAGCCCAACCTTCTTTTATGCGGCAACTTGTATTATTTGTGCCGTTGTAGCGATTAGCATAGGCAGTAGTTGGACTACCGCTGCAACCATCGGTGTTGCCCTTATTGGTGTGGCAACCGGTATGGACTTATCTCTACCGATTACCGCAGGCGCGATAATTTCTGGCGCGTACTTTGGTGACAAATTATCTCCTTTATCTGAAACCACAAACTTAGCGCCAGCAATCGCGGGTACTGACCTATTTGAACATATCAAATATATGATGTGGACCACGATCCCTAGCTTTTTTATTGCCATCATTTTGTTTGTTTTATTGGGTTTTAACGTAGAAGTAACAGATTCTGTCGAACGCATTCAGAGCATGCAAACACTTTTACAAGATGAATTTACGATTGCCTGGTATACGCTTATTCCATTGATTGTATTGCTTTTTTTAGCAGCCAATAAAACACCCGCGTTCCCAGCTGTGTCTATTGGTGCTGCGCTAGGTGCCATTTGGGCATTTATTTTCCAGCAAGACGTGATAGCCACAATGACTCCGTTAATCCAAGATGATGGTTTAAATGACCTTGTGCTAACCATTTTTAGCACATCGCAAATTGAAACAGTAAAGAGTTTAATGGTGACATGGACGGCTTTATTTAATGGTGTTACTTTTGAGACACCTGATAAAGACTTAAATTCTTTATTGTCCCGCGGGGGGATGGTAAGTATGTTAAATACCATTTGGTTAATCATTTGCGCCATGTCCTTCGGTGCTGTTTTAGAACGAATGGGGTTACTTAAAGCTATTGTTTCAGCCTGTCTTAAAGGTGCAACGAGTGCTGGCGATATGATTAGCCGTACAATTTTAACCTGTATAGGGACTAATCTAGTTACCGCTGATCAATACATGGCCATTGTTATGCCTGGTAGAATGTATAAAGAGGAATTTAAAAAGCGTAACCTTCATCAACTTAATTTATCAAGAAGCTTGGAGGATGGCGGTACCCTAACATCACCACTAATTCCTTGGAACACTTGTGGTGCTTACATGAGTGGTGTACTTGGTGTACCTGCATTTGAATACATATTCTATGCCTTCTTCAATCTTATCAATCCAGTACTGGCTGTCATTTACGCCTACTTGGGGATCAAAATATTGCGTTTAGACCCGCCAAAGGTCGAAATCAAAGCATAAGACCAAGCCCGCTACGATAGTAATATGCAGTCGTAGTGGGCATCGTTTCTCTTTTCAATGAGGTATTTATACACATGACAGCAACTGTAATGAGTAAAAAAAGACTCGATTATTTACCGCCAAGCCATACTATCGAGACAGTGGATTTAAGCTTTGATTTATCTCCTGATTGCACTACTGTGACCAGTGTCTTGACGATAAAACGACTTGATGAAAATGCGACGTGCTTATTTTTAAATGGCGAAGACTTGTCCTTAAGATCCATCGCATTAGATGGTCAAGAATTAAAACAAGACATCGACTATTCCTTGCTGGACAACGGTTTAGAACTAAAGTCTTCTTTAGGAGAATTCACACTTACCATCGTTAATACGATAAAACCTAATGAAAATACTAGTTTAGAAGGGCTCTACTATTCTAATGATGCCTACTGTACACAATGTGAAGCAGAAGGTTTTCGCAAAATCACGTATTTTCTTGACCGGCCAGATGTTTTAGCGACCTACACGGTGACTATTAACTCAACGCGAGAAAGCGACACTTATTTGCTGAGTAATGGTAATTTGATAAAAGATACCGCAATGGTGGACGGCAAAAGGACATGCGTATGGCAAGACCCATTTCCCAAGCCCTGTTATTTATTTGCCTTAGTTGCAGGCCATTTTGATAAATTGAGCGATCATTTTGTGACCCAAAGCGGGCGCAGAGTGTCGTTAGAGCTTTTTGTTGACGAAGGTCGTTTAGGACAGGGCCAACATGCCCTAGATTCCTTAAAAAAAGCGATGCGATGGGACGAACAAACTTATGGATTAGAATATGATCTTGATATTTACATGGTTGTTGCGGTCGATTTCTTCAACATGGGGGCGATGGAAAACAAGGGCTTAAATGTTTTTAATTCCAAATATGTGCTCGCCGATGCAGATACGGCGACTGATGAAGACTATTTTAATATTGAATCAATAATAGCGCATGAATATTTTCATAACTGGACTGGCAATAGAGTTACCTGCAGGGACTGGTTTCAATTAAGTTTAAAAGAAGGCTTGACGGTGTTTCGAGATCAGCAGTTCTCGGCCGAGATGTATAGTGAGTTGGTGACGAGAATTAGTCAAGTGAATGTGATGCGAGAGCACCAGTTTGCAGAGGACGCTGGGCCAATGAGCCATCCTATTCGACCCGATGAAGTGATGGAAATGAATAATTTTTATACCGTTACAGTCTATGACAAAGGCGCAGAAGTTATTCGAATGCTTCATACTTTGCTTGGTAAAGAAGGTTTCCGCAAAGGCATGGATGAATACTTCGCTCGTTTTGATGGGCAAGCGGTTACCTGCGATGATTTCGTAAATGCAATGCAAGATGCTAATGGTGTAGATCTCACTCACTTTAAGCGTTGGTATTCGCAGTCAGGAACACCAGTGATAAAGGTAGAACAAGAAGCCGCAGGCAAACATCAAACAGTGCTTAACTTTACCCAAATAAATAAGGCAAGTGCTGATCAGGCCAGCAAACAAGACTTATACGTGCCCATTCAAATGGAGTGTTTTGACGAACACGGTAATAAAGTTAAGACCGGTTTGAAAAATGATACATTAATCATTGATGGCACAAATAAACGTCTTACCTTAGATGTTGAAAATGACTCGTTAACACCGTCTTTATTACAGAACTTTTCTGCGCCTGTCATTATTGAATATCACTACAGCTTAGCGCAATTAGTAGTCATCATTGAAAATGCAACTAATGACTATGCAAAATGGGAAGCCGCTAACAAAGCTTATATCATGCTAGTTAAACAAATGTATTCACTTTTTGATGGTGCAGAATTTGCTGACTCCCAAGAAGTAGAAGAAGGCATCAATGCCTTGTCAAATACTCTCAAAACAATAAGCTTGGCACCTGAAGTTCTGGCACAAATAATTACTTTCCCGAGTACAGAAGCATTAAGTTCACACATAGATAAAGTAGATCCACTGCGCTTGCACTTTGCTCGAAATCGGGTCCTTAACATTTTTGCAAGAAGCTTGCAGTCATTTTGCCTAGCGCACTACAAAGATTTAACTAAAAGTGATGCTAGCTATGCCTATGACAAACAACAAGTAAATGACAGAGCACTTAAAAACACTTGTTTACAATTACTTGCCAGTGCTGACCTTCGACTTGCTACTCCATTAATACGGTATCAGTATTCTCATGCGAATAACATGACTGACCGATTGGGCGCTCTGAAAGCCGCACAGTTGATTGAAGGGGAGGTTTTTGATTCGCTCATGTTAGCTTTTGAAGCGCAATATAGTGGCGACGCAGTGGTCATGGACAAATGGTTTGCCATGCACGCGAAATCTAGCAAAAAAGATATTTTAGCGCATTTGGATTTGCTTCAAGCGCACCAACAATTTTCGATAAAAAATCCAAATAAAGTGAGATCCTTAATCGGTTCATTCGCTTTTTACAATACGCTTGGTTTCCATCAAGTTGATGGCTCAGGTTATAAGTATCTGACTGATTATTTAGTACAATTGGATAAAATAAATCCCCAAGTCGCCTCACGGTTAATAACACCGCTAATGCAATATGCTAACTATGCCGAAGAAAATCAGCGATTGATGAAAGCGCAGTTACAACGACTTTATGGTGTACAAGGCTTGAGTAAGGACTTGTTTGAAAAAGTGAGCAAGGCACTTGTTGCCTGAGTAAGCTTAGACATCGTACTTTATGACGAAAAACGAATTTGGTGGTAAAAAGCACTATTTCTCTGTCAGCATGAATTATGCGCAGTGTGAGGATTTGTATCGCCAACAGATCCAGTATTTAATCGTCACGAGTAGTGAGGGGCTGAGAATCAGACTTCCTAAACAGCACATGCAAAAATTCATATCGCCTAAGGGTTTACAAGGAAATTATGAATTAATAATTGACCAAAACAACAAGTTCAAGAGTATCAAGTGTATAAATCGTTAATAAAATAATCTATATTTAACGATTGAAATTCAATTGGATATAGGGAAAACGTCATATTTTTCATAAAG
This sequence comes from Glaciecola sp. G7-5, assembly GCF_055808975.1. NCBI lineage: Bacteria > Pseudomonadati > Pseudomonadota > Gammaproteobacteria > Alteromonadales > Alteromonadaceae > Glaciecola > Glaciecola sp. G7-5. The sequence goes on along the minus strand of NZ_CM147892.1, from coordinate 3,711,277 downwards.
ATAATTCAACTGGTACGATTAGTTCTTGCGATTAAACACAAATGATGTAATCATTTTGTTAAAATAAACAGCGTGTAAATTTTTTATTAACGAACACGTAAATGAATGTATTTGGAGAAGGTAAACCCATGACAAATAAGCCTAGCGCATTTAAAAAAACCTCTTTAGCACTGGGTGTCGCAACTGTAATTGCGGCAGCATCTAATAGCGTTTATGCCGCTGATTGGAATTTTGGAGACCTTGAAGTAAATTTAGATTCTAACTTTACATTGGCTACCAGTATTCGTGTTGAAGATCGTGATTTTGATTTAATCGGTAACAGTAACCACCCTCAGTTTGATTGGACTGGTTATGATGCAGCGACTAATGTCATTTATCCTAGTGCGGATGTTTGGGCACTATCAGACGGCGGTTATTCGACTAATGGCGACTTAGGCAATTTAAGTTTTGATCCGGGAAAAGCGTTTTCAACGCAGTTTGTAGGCTTGCATGAACTAGACCTTCGTTATGGAGACTACGGATTCTTCGCAAGGGGCTTTTACTTCTACGACTTCGCATTATCGGATTCTGATCGTGATTGGGCCAACCCAATTACCGGTACTACCGTTGATCCATGTCGCGATTCAAGTGCGAGTGAAGAATTATGTAGCGACATTAGAATGTTAGATTTCTTTGCTTACGCTGACTTTTATGTTGGTGATGCGCCCGTTAGTATCAGAGTAGGTGATCAAGTAGTAAGTTGGGGTGAGAGTACCTTTATACAGCATGGTATCAATACGACTAACCCTGTTGACGTAACCCGAGCACGAGCGCCTGGGTCAGAATTAAAAGAAGTGTTCATTCCTGTGGGAATGGTTTACGCATCTATAGGCCTTACCGACACTATTAGTGTTGAGGGTTATTATCAGTACGAATACGAACGTTCTAGACTTCCTGTTGCTGGTAGTTATTTTGCAGGTAACGATTTTGCTGGTGAGGGTGGTTCTTTTAACAACATTCAATTGGGCTTTACCGGTAATCCTGATATTGATGCCGATACTTTGTTAACGCAGTTAAATACCTTAGGTACTCGATTAGCGAGCGGCCAAATTTCACAAGCCGATGCAGCTCAAGCTTATTTAGCCTATCCCACCAAAGTTGCGGTGCGTGCGCGCAGTGATGCAGCTCACGATGACGCGAGTGATTCAGGACAATACGGTCTTAAACTTTCGTGGTTCGCATCAGACTTAAATGAAACTGAGTTTGGTTTTTACCACATTAACTATCATTCTCAACGTCCATTGGTATTGGGTATCACGTCTGATTTTAGTCAAGCGAGCATAGGTCGAGATTTGACCATGTTGGCGACGACCACAATTGATCGCGACAACCTGCAAGATTTAAACGCATTTACCGAAACGCGTTTCTCATATCCAGAAGATATTAAACTTTATGGTATAAGCTTTAACACTACCGTTGGTGAAACTGCCCTTGCTGGTGAGTTTGCATATCGCCAAGACGAACCCTTACAAATCGATGATGTAGAGTTACTATATACGGCAATGCCTGAGCAACTCGCTGCCGCGGGACTACGCCCTGATTTGGAAGGCATTTCTCAGTTGAAAAACATTGGCCGAGACGTAGGTCCGGGCGAGACTGCTGATGGCTTTTTATTGTCAGATACGTGGCAAGTACAAATGACAGCGTCACATGTTTTTGGTCCTAGATTTGGTACCGATAACTTCATATTACTAGGCGAAGCTGGTTATGTAAGAGTAGAGGACTTCCCAGATCCAAACGTTATTCGTTTAAACTCGCCAGGTACGTCTAGAACGCCATCGCTTGAGCCTTTGAACGGAAATAGTCGTGAAGGCTTGCATGTTGGCTTGTCGGATGGACCTGAAACAAATCCGTTTTCCACTCAAGGAGCATGGGGTTATAGACTTTTGGCTGTAGCTGACTTCAATAACGTGTTTGCCGGCATGAATTTACGAGCCCGCGCCACATTCGCACATGACGTTAAGGGTACAACACCTGACCCATTGTTCTTGTTTTTAGAAGATAGAAAATCAGCAAACTTAGGTTTTACTTTCGACTATTTGAGTAAATGGTCATTTTCTGCTTCATATAGCGCATTTTGGGGTGGCATAGGCACAACAAATGCTTTGTCTGACCGTGATTTCGCTTCATTCAATATTAAATACGCTATTTAAGGACCTATATATATGAAAAAATTTGCTTTAATTGCAAGCAGTATTGCGATAGTAGTAGCTAGTCAGCCAGCACTTGCAAAAGTGTCTGAAGCTGAGGCTGCAAAACTAGGTCAGAGTTTAACACCCGTGGGTGCAACAAAAGCTGGCAATGCAGATGGCAGCATTCCCGCGTGGAATGGTGGTATCACCAAGGCGCCTGCAGGCTATACTCCTGGCGACTTTCACATAGACCCGTTCCCAGACGATAAGCCATTGTTTACGATAACTGCGGCTAATTATAAGGAACATAGTGACTTTTTAACCGATGGCCAAAAGAAGTTATTTGAAACTTATCCAGACACTTACAAGATGCCTGTTTATCAAAGTCGAAGAACGGCTTCAAACCCTCAGTTTGTTTATGATGCAACCAAGCAAAATGCATTGAATGCAGAACTTCTTCAAGGTGGTAACGGTCTTCAGGGCGCGGCGATTGGTATTCCTTTCCCAATTCCACAAAGTGGTGTTGAAGCGATTTGGAACCATACATTGCGTTACCGTGGACAAGCCGTTCAGCGTTACGGCGGTCAAGCGGCGGTTACTTCAGGTGGCGATTACAACGTAATCGGCTTTGAAGAGCAGTTAATGATAAAATATGCAGAAAACGGTATGACTGCAGCACAGTTGACTGAAGAGAATATTTTATTTAAATTTAAGCAAAGGGTAACTAAACCCGCGCGATTGGCTGGTACTGCACTTTTGGTGCATGAAACGGTAGATCAAATTAAAGAGCCACGTCAGGCATGGACGTATAATACAGGGCAACGACGTGTTCGTCGTGCGCCTAACATCGCATACGATGCACCAGGTACTCAGGCTGATGGTTTACGTACTACTGATGATTTTGACATGTTTAACGGCTCACCTAACAGATATGACTGGAAATTAGTTGGCAAACGTGAACTTTACGTGGCATATAACAACTATGCTATTCATGGCAATAATGTGAGTTACGAAGATATTCTTCACACCGGTCATGTAAATCCGGCATTAACTCGCTTTGAAAAACATCGTGTTTGGGTCGTAGAAGCTAATCTAAAAGAAGAGTTTCGTCATGTTTATCAAAAGCGTGTTTTCTACATTGACGAAGATAGCTGGCAAATCCAAGTAGCCGATATGTACGATAATCGTGGCGAGTTGTATAGAGTTGGTATTGCACATGGTGTAAATTATTATGATGTACCTACGCATTGGTCTACACTCGACGTATATCATGATTTAAATTCTCGTCGCTATTTAGCCATAGGCTTAGATAATGAAGAGTCGATGTATGACTTTACCATTGAACTTGATGATAGAGAGTTTACGCCCCAAGCGCTAAGACGTGAAGGCAAGCGTTAATCGAAGAAACGGTTGGCAGTGCCAACCGTTTTTTCATTTTAAGTGAGACAGTGTGAAAAAACAGATATTCATTGCAGCAGTGTTAGCAGGCGCTATGAGCTTGGTTCAAGCACAATCAGACGAGCAATCGTTTATGGCTCCTTTGGTTAAAGAGTCATTATTGCTTGGTGCGGCCACTGCAAAATCGAGTGTAATTGTAGGTGAACGAGGGCATGTTCTTGTAAACAAGAGCCCCGATGATTTGTCTATTGCAAACTTTACACAAGTTGTTGTGCCCACCAAAGCTACCCTAACAAATGTTTATAGTATCGATGAACTTGTGTGGGCCGTGGGGCATGATGCGACGATAATTAAATCCCTTGATGCGGGAGAAACTTGGACGCTAGTGCAAAGCGATCCCGATTTGGATCGACCATTGTTGAGTGTGCATTTTTTTAATAAGTCTGAAGGTATCGCTGTTGGCGCATATGGCTTATTTTACCGCACAGTCGATGGTGGTGACACTTGGGCCATAGAAAGGCATCCTAGTATGCTTTCTGCTGATGACAACGACTATCTCAATAGCATTAAAGAGGATGAAGCTTTTTATTTAGAAGAACTTTCCTTTATTTCGCCTCACCTCAATCAAATATCATCAAGTCAATCTTCTGTCTATGTCGCTGGTGAGGCTGGTTTGATAGCAATAAGTAAAGACAAGGGCATGACTTGGGAGCGCCTAGATATTGATTATCAAGGTTCCTTTTTTGATGTTGCTAACGTTGCGCCCGACCAAGTCTTAGCGGTAGGTTTGCGCGGAAATATGTTTGTTATTGACGATAACGATTATCGACTTATTCCTACCTGCCTTACGACTTCACTAAATGCTGTTATTAAGGATAATGACATGGTTTACGTGCTTGGTAATAATGGCATTGTATTGCGCATTGACCCATCTAAACTCGAGTCACAAGATTTACAAGCTGCTAACAGTGAAGGTTGTCAACAACACATTGCAATAACAGCAATTGAAACCGAATTTTCAGATGCTATTTTAACCGGTATGGCTGCAAATAACCGCTTGATCGTGGTTACAGGTGGCGGTTTGCAAACAGTCGCAATAGAAGAATAAGATGAATCCATTTGTTAAAAAAATAGAAGCACTCGTTTTCGAAAACCGCATGGTCGTGGTAATTTTGTTTTTGCTATCGACGGTGTTTCTGGCCTATCAAGCATCCTTACTGAAGTTAGATGCCGGTTTTACAAAAAATATACCGCTCAACCACGAATATATGCAGACCTATATCAAGCATAAAGAAAACTTTGGTGGTGCGAACAATATCTTAGTGTCGGTATGTGATAAAAACCAAACAATCTATAATCAAAACTTCTTTGATACCTTAAAAGATGTGCATGATCAGTTATTTTTTATTGAAGGCGTGAATCGCTCTCTTGTGGTGTCACTATTTGCACCCTCAACTCGTTTTACCGAAATTGTCGAAGGTGGCTTTTCTGGCGGCCCTGTTATACCCGCAGATTTTGATTCTTCAAACCCCGCTTCATTACAAATAGTTCGCAAAAATATCGATAAAGCCGGCATTGTTGGACGTCAAGTATCAAGTGACTCACGTTGCGCTATGGTAACTGCGCAGTTGCTCGATATAAACCCTGAGACTGGGGAAGCTCTCGACACACTTGAAATTGCAGGGAAACTTGAGCAACAATTACGCACTGAATTTGAAAACGACAAAACAAGCATTCACATCATTGGCTTTGCCAAAATGATTGGTGATGTTGCCGACGGTGCCAAAGACGTTGTGATGTTTTTCGCAATTGCTATCGCGATTACAGCAATCATGGTCTATTTTTTCTGTAAGTCTTTGGTGCTCACCTTTTTACCACTTGCGTGTTCGATTGTAGCGGTTGTTTGGCAGTTAGGCTTATTAACCCTGTTCGGTTTTGGTATGGATCCGATGTCTATATTGGTACCGTTTCTGGTCTTTGCTATTGGGGTGAGTCATGGCGTTCAAATGATAAACGCTGTAGGAAAACAATCCGCCAAAGGGATGTCAGTAAAAGCAGCAGCGCGCCATGCCTTTTCGTCATTGCTCGTGCCTGGCGGAGTTGCACTGCTTTCTGACACTATTGGATTTATGACCCTATTGGTAATAGATATAGGCATTATCAAAGAGCTAGCCATAACGGCGAGTATGGGTGTAGCTGTCATTATCCTTACCAATTTATTGCTACTGCCCGTGCTTATGTCCTATGTGAAGCTATCTGATTCTCATAAGGAAAAATATTCGAGCGAAGCCAAGGACTCTAGATTTTGGGTGCTGGTGTCTCGTTGTGCGTCACTGAAGACTTCGGTCGTTATAGTCGCGATTACCAGTGTGTTATTTGCGTGGGGCATATATCAATCGCAAGACTTGAAAATAGGTGACCTGCATGCGGGGGCTCCTTCGCTGCACGAAGATTCGCGCTATAACCAAGACACCTTTTTAATTACTGACAAGTTTGAAATCACGGTCGATTATATATCGGTGATTGTAGAGGCAACGCCAGAGGCTTGTACTCGCCATGATGTGATGACTGCTATTGATGAATTTCAATGGAAAATGCAAAATATTGAAGGCGTGCAATCTGGCATTTCACTGGCGTCCGTTGCAAAACAAGTGAACGCAGGCTACAACGAAGGTAATCCTAAGTGGCAGGTGCTGCCACGTAACCAATCGACCATGGTTCAAGCGGTTTCTCGTGTGCCTAGTTCGTCGGGCTTACTAAATCGAAATTGCTCTGTTATGCCTGTAATTTTGTTTATGGAAGATCATAAGGCTGAAACGATCAACAAGGTCGTAAGTGCAATAAAAGAAATTAGACAAGAGTTTGAGAGTGATGACTTGCAGTTTAAACTTGCTTCGGGGCCTGTTGGTGTAATGGCTGCAACCAATGAAGCAGTGGAAGCCGCGCAAGATCCTATGCTCTATTACGTATTTGGCGCAGTAATTCTCTTATGTTTGATTAGTTTCAGGTCTCTTCGCGCAACATTAGCCGTAGTCATACCGCTTTATGTGGTCTCTGTACTGGCACAAGCCTTAATGACCTACCTTGAAATAGGCCTAACGGTATCAACCTTACCTGTTATCGCACTAGGTGTTGGCATTGGCGTAGATTATGGCATTTACATCCTATCGACTATGTCTGAGCGCCTAAAAGCTGGCTTGGATGTCCAATCAGCTTACATGGCCGCGCTAAAAGAACGAGGTAGTGCAGTTCTATTTACCGGTATAACCTTGGCTATTGGCGTAAGTACTTGGGTGTTTTCAAGTTTAAAATTCCAAATGGATATGGGGATCTTACTTACCTTCATGTTTTTGGTAAATATGTTGGGCGCTATTCTTGTACTCCCAGCGATTGCAAGATTATTGTGGTTCAATTCTCATAAAAAATAATTTTGCGTAATTATGTAAAAAAGGACCAATATGGTCCTTTTTTTATGCAGTTTCATCTAATGAGTATGCAAAATGTAAAAATTGCGTTAATAATAGCTGGTAAAGCATTAATATTTTTAGGAAAATGGCGATAATTAAATGTTATTGCAACTAATTTTTTACTAATCAAGGCGAGTATACGAATATGTCGGTTACGCACCATCAGCATTCAGTACTGTTAGAACAAGTTTTCTCTCTTATCAACGATAAAGTTGATGCATCAGAATCAAATAAGGTTATTCAGTTTGGTAATCTCCTACTAAAAACTATGTCGTTTGACGATCTCGATGGTCGAAGTGATAGTGACCTCTACGGCGCAATTTTAAGCCTTTGGAAATTATTGCAAAGCAAAAAAGGTAGTGAACCATGTATTAAGGTATTTAACCCAGAAATAGCCAAACATGGTTGGCAATCGTCGCATACGGTGATTCAAATTATTGTCGATGACATGCCGTTTTTAGTCGATTCAATAAGAATGGCCATTAACCGTTTAAATATCACAGCACATTTGATTTTACATGCGCCTATGCACTTCACTCGAGAAGCAAATGGAAGCGTTGCGGGTTTTGTCGAGCAGTCAGAGCGTGACGCGAAACACAATTCAGAGACGGTATTTTTAATTGAAATAGACCGCCAATCACGCCCTGAGTTTGTAAAAGAACTCACCCTTGAATTGCATTCGGTCGTAAGTGAAGTGTCTCTTTCAGTTGCTGATTGGCAACCTATGCGAGCTAAGCTCACTGACATTACTAAAAACTTTGATAAATCTAAAAGCAAGGCATCTGCTGCGGTTAAATCCCAAGGAAAGACTTTTCTTAATTGGCTAAACGACCATAACTTCACGCTGATGGGCTATCGCTATTATGATGTAAAGGCGATTGAAGGAGACCACAGGTGGCGCCCGGTCGACGACAGCTCTTTAGGTCTTATGAAAAACTCCATAAGTACACGCGAAAGAGTATTGTCAAATATACCGGCCAGTGCAAGAGATGAAGCGCTAAGTAGCAACCCTTTGATGTTAACTAAAACGAATACTAAGTCGCGCGTACATCGTCCTGCATATATGGATTATATTGGCATAAAAGAGTTTGACTCTAAGGGTAATGTAAGTGGAGAGCACCGTTTCCTTGGTTTGTATTCTGCTTCTTTTTATAATTCTAGTGCGACTGATTTGCCAATGTTGCGAGAAAAAATAGAAAGAATGTGCGAGTTATCTGGCTTTGAGAAGGGAACTCATGCCTATAAAGCCTTTGTGAATATCGTAGAAACTTATCCTCGAGATGAATTAATTCAAACGCCCGATCACGAATTAGCGCAAATCATTCTAGGTATCTTTCAGATGCAAGAAAGAGGTATGTCTAAAATATTTGTCCGTAAAGAGGCATTTGGCCGCTTTATTTCTTGTATGGTGTATGTTCCTCGAGAACGATACAACACACAATTAAGAAGAGAAACTCAAGAATTGTTACGACGCTCATTCAAAGCGAAGGGTGACGTAGAGTTTAATACTTATTTTTCAGAGTCAGTTTACGCAAGAACGCATTACATTGTGCGTGTTGACAACAATAATTTGGAATTTGATGTGAACGAGATTGAAAAGAACCTGATTGAACTCACTAAAACTTGGCAAGACAAGTTAAACAGTAAAATAGTATCTGTCTACGGTGAAGAGCAGGGCAAGGCAATCGTGCAAAAATACAACAGTGCCTTCACTCATAGTTATGCAGAACAAAATTTGCCGAGTGCTGCCTTAGTTGATATTCAGCGCGTAGAAATGCTAAGTCGTGAAAAAGCGCTCGATATTTTGTTTTATAGACCACAAGAAGAGATTGCACAAAGCAATATCGTTAAATTAAAGCTTTATCACAAAAATGAACCGATTCATTTGTCGGATGTGTTGCCAATTCTTGAAAACTTTGGACTTAGGGTCGTTGATGAAAGTCCTTACAAAGTCAGCAATGATAAAGGGGAAATTAGTTGGATTATGGATTTCACCATGATCTATAAGACGAGTGGAAATTTTGACATGGAGAAGTCGCAAGAGCTTTTCCAAAAAGCTTTCACCTCAACTTGGGACGGAAATCTAGAGGACGACGGTTTTAACCGTTTGATTTTAGGGGCAGGCATTACCGGAAGGCGAGTGACCATTGTACGTGCCTATGCAAAGTATATGCGCCAAATCGGTTCATCTTTTAGCATCGACTATATTGCCAATACGATGGCAAGTTACCCTGAAATTGCAAAGTTATTGATTGAATTGTTTAATCAAAAGTTCAATCCAAGTATTCGTCGTAATAAAACGAAGGTAGAAAGCATCAAAACGAATGTGTTGAGTAAGCTCGACTCAGTATCCAATCTTGATGATGATAGGATCATTAGACGTTACTTAGAGCTATTAAACGCAACATTGCGAACAAACTTCTATCAAAAAAATGAAGCAGGTTTTTACAAGCCCTATATATCGTTTAAGTTGTTACCAGAACTCATCCCCGATATGCCTTTGCCGGCGCCTAAGTTTGAAATCTTTGTGTATTCACCTAGAATTGAAGGTGTGCACTTGCGCGGTGGTAAAGTAGCGCGCGGGGGCTTGCGCTGGTCTGATCGCATGGAAGACTTCAGGACTGAGGTACTAGGCCTTGTTAAAGCGCAACAAGTAAAAAATACGGTTATCGTGCCAGTAGGTGCTAAAGGTGGTTTCGTTTGTAAAAAAATGCCTGTGGGCGGTGATCGTAAAGCGATTCAAGCAGAGGGACAAGCCTGCTACAAAATATTTATTCGAAGCTTACTTGATATTACCGACAATATTATTGACGGCAATGTAGTCCCGCCAAAGGACGTAGTGCGTTTGGATGAAGACGACCCATATTTAGTTGTTGCTGCAGATAAAGGTACCGCGACTTTCTCAGATATCGCTAACGGTATCTCTCAAGAGTTTAAATTTTGGTTGGGTGACGCGTTTGCTTCAGGTGGAAGCGTAGGTTACGACCACAAGAAAATGGGAATTACTGCCCGAGGCGCATGGGAGTCAGTTAAACGACATTTCAGAGAAATTGGTATCAATTGCCAAACAACGCCATTTACTTGCGTGGGTATAGGCGACATGTCGGGTGATGTTTTTGGTAACGGAATGCTAGCCTCTGAGCAGACTAAGATTGTCTGTGCATTTAACCATATGCATATATTTTTCGACCCAGACCCAGATCCAGCTGCGACCTTTAAAGAGCGTCAACGCTTGTTCAATGATCCTAGTTTAAATTGGGACGACTACGATAAAAGCCTTATTTCCAAAGGCGGAGGTGTTTTCAAGCGTAGCGATAAATCGATAAAGCTTAGCCCAGAAATGAAAAAGTGGCTAAATACACGCCAACAAAGCATGTCTCCGGTAGAGCTTATTCACAATGTGCTAAAAATGCCAGTGGATTTGATTTGGAACGGTGGCATTGGTACTTATGTGAAAAGCAAAAAGAATCACATTCTGATGTAGGTGACCGAGCTAATGATTCACTGCGTGTTAACGGCGCTGATGTAAAGGCCAAGATTATTGGTGAAGGTGGCAATTTAGGGCTCACTCAACTGGGGCGCATAGAATATGCAGCAGCTGGCGGACGAGTAAACACTGATTTCATCGATAATGTAGGTGGGGTAGATTGTTCAGATAACGAAGTTAATATCAAAATATTGTTAAATACAATCATGAACAACGGTGATTTAACGCTTAAACAGCGAAATAGTTTGCTGTATGACATGACCGACGATGTTGGTGATATTGTTATTCAAGATTGCTATCGTCAAACACAGTCCATCTCAATTACTCAAATGATGGGCGTAAAACAACTTAAAGAGCAATTGCGTTTTATTCATGGTCTTGAACGAGATGGTTCACTAAATCGTGAGTTAGAGTTTATTCCTTCTGACGATGAAATTTCAGACCGTGTGGTTACCGGCCAAGGTCTAACACGTCCTGAACTTTCGGTTTTGATCGCATACGGAAAAATGGTACTCAAAGAAGATTTTAAAGTCGTATCGATTACCAACAACCCATATTATAATCGCTATTTGCTTAATGCATTTCCTAAAGTACTTAGAGAAAAATATGCCAATGAGATGCAAGAGCATCCACTTCGTTCAGAAATCATTGCGACTAAATTGACCAATGAAATTATTAATGACATGGGCTTAAATTTTGTCCATAGAATTAACGAAGAAACCGGTGCTAGTGTGACTGATATTTGTAACGCGTATTCCATTGTTAAAGCGATATTTAACATGGGGAATTTATGGGAAGAGGTTGAAGCACTGGATAACGAAATTTCATCAGCATTGCAACTTGAAATTTTAGATGGAATGAGAAGAACGCTAAGGCGCACTGTGCGATGGTTTATTCGCCATGGCGAGAAGAGTATTGGTATTGAACAAGCCATTGCTAAGTACCAGCCTGCTTTTACCACAATTAGTGCCAACTTAAGGTCTTACTTGGTTGAAGAGGAAGTGAAAGAAGTTGACGAACGTTGTGCTCACTTAGTGTCGAACAATGTTCCTAAAGAAATTGCCTATCGTGTGGCGTGTTTAGGTAACTTGTTCTCGGTACTTGATTTGGCCCAAATTGCAGAGTTAGAAGATAGACCTGTGGATGTAGTGGCACGTGTATATTATCAACTTGGTAACCAATTTGAGTTACATTGGTTCTTGACCCAAATTATCCAGCAAAGTGTTAGTAATCATTGGCAGGCTCTTGCTAGAGCTTCATATAGAGAAGAGCTAGATTGGCAGCAACGAGCAATTACGATGGTTTTATTACATTCGGCACCAGAAAGTAAAGACGCCGATAAAATACTTAGTGATTGGGTTAGCGCAAACAGTGAGAAATTATCTCGTTGGCAGCATATGATGACGGAGTTCAAAACCTCCGATAATCACGAGTTTGCTAAGTTTTCTGTCGCCTTACGTGAATTGATGCTGTTAAGTATCAGCGCAAACCATTAAACTATAGCTCGAAAAAGTAGACAGCCCTGCTTGCAGGGCTTTTTTATAGCTAGGATAAATGTGTATTCAATAGTTCAAAAGTCATTAATGTGTTGTGATCCCGAATGGAGTCACGATTTTTCAATGGAATTTCTCAAGCGGTCTCAACATAATCTGTTGAAAAATATTTATGCCCAAAATGTTGATAGTAAACCTGTCGAATGCATGGGACTGCAGTTTAAAAATCCTATTGGCCTTGCTGCGGGTTTAGACAAAAATGCCGAATGCATAGATGCCTTCGATGCTATGGGATTTGGCTTTATTGAAGTGGGTACTACAACCCCTAAAGCGCAGGCTGGCAATGACAAACCGCGTATGTTTAGGTTGCCAGAACATGGCGCAATTATTAACCGAATGGGCTTTAATAATAAAGGCGTTGACTATTTAGTTGATCAAGTAAAAGCGAGTCGCTATAAGGGCGTACTTGGCATCAATATAGGCAAAAATAAAAATACACCTGAAGAAAACGCGATTGACGATTATTTAATTTGTATGCGCAAAGTATACGAATTAGCCTCGTATATTACGATTAACATATCTTCACCAAACACCCCAGGCTTGCGCAATTTGCAATATGGCGACTTATTAAAAGCTTTGCTCAATGACCTGAAGCAAGAGCAACATAAATTACATCAAGCGACCGGTAAATACGTGCCATTAACGGTAAAAATCGCCCCTGACAACAGTGAAACTGAAATACAAGACATCGCCGCTGCGTTGATTGAGACAGGCATGGATGGCGTTATTGCAACCAATACTACACTCGCACGCGACGCGGTAGCAGGGCACAAACACGCCAATGAAATGGGTGGTTTAAGTGGCGCAATACTGACGAGTCAAAGCAACCAAATCACCAAATATCTTCATAGCGCGCTTAAGGGCGCTATGCCCATCATAGGCGTTGGTGGCATTAGCAATTGTGATGATGCAAAAGAACGCTTCGCTTCTGGCGCGAGCTTGTTACAAGTTTACTCCAGTTTTATATATCAAGGCCCAGCGCTAATAAAAGAACTCATCAATGCATAAATTTATAGTAACAGCAGCAAAAGGGCTTGATGAATTACTCAAGCTTGAAATTGCGGATATGTTAAATATTCCAGATGATGAAAGACAAGCTTTTGCGAGGGTGCAACCTGGCCAGGTTAGTTTTGAAGCTGAATTAAAAGACGCTTATAAAATTTGCATGTGTTCGCGCTTAGCAAATCGTGTATTGATTGTGATGAATGAAGGCAAAGCAAGCAACGCAGAAGAGCTTTATAAAGTTGCCGCACAGGTTGATTGGCCGCAGCAGTTTAGTGCAAATACATCTTTTGCAGTGCAATTTGTTGGCGTTAGTAAGGCAATAAATAATACACAATTTGGTGCCTTAAAAGTAAAAGATGCCATTGTTGATGCATTTGTTGAAGATGGCCAAGCTAGACCAAACGTTGAAAGGCAGTTTCCAGAATTTCAAGTTCATGTGCGTCTTCGTAGAGAATCAGTGGCCATTTGCATCGATTTGTCGGGAACAAGCTTGCATCAACGTGGTTATAGAGAGGCAACAGGCGATGCTCCTTTAAAAGAGCAATTAGCCGCGGCAATTCTATATCGTAGCGGTTGGCACAAAGATAGCAGCAAAGCCTTACTTGATCCGATGTGCGGATCAGGCACCATTGCAATTGAAGGCGCTATGATTGCTGCGAATATCGCACCAAACATTGATAGGCAATTATGGGGCTTTAGAAACTGGTTTGGACATCAAAAAAGTGAATTTGAAGCGGTAAAAGCAGAAGTACTAGCTGCGCAAAAAACGCCTGAAGGCCCAATTTACGCCTTTGATATTAGCACTTCCGTACTTGATTACGCGGTAAGCAACGCCGAAAACGCAGGTGTTGTAGATTATATTGACTTTAAGCAGTGTGATGCTTTGCACGCTAAAGTAAAAGAAACCGAAGGCTATATAGTGAGCAATCCACCTTATGGTGAAAGGCTTGACGACTACGTAGGTTTATTGCCCCTCTATACTCAATTTGGTGCACATTTAAAGGCAAATTTTGCCAACTGGAAAGTGGCCTTATTAAGTTCAAATGAACAGTTATTAAAAGCGCTTAAACTAAGAACCCATAAACGCTTTAAATTGTTTAATGGTAAAATTGAAACGGTACTAGCGCTTTATCAGTTAACGGCAGAGAATTTGCAGGCATTTCAAGCAAAACCCAATGAAGATGAGTTTAGCAACCGCCTAAGTAAAAATCTTAAACGTTTATCGTCATGGTTAAAACGCACCGACACCAACGCTTATCGCGTTTATGATGCAGATTTACCCAATTATAACTTTGCTATAGATATATATGCCGACTGGGTCATTGTGCAAGAATATGCGCCACCTAAAACGATTCCTGAGGGCATTGCACAAGAACGTTTAGCGCAAGCGCTTTTGCATATACCTCATATTCTTAAGGTTGATAAAAAGCGCATTGTGCTGAAAGTGCGCAAAAAGCAAGAGGGCAAGGCACAGTATCAAAAGGTAGATGCAAAACAAAAACGTATAGAAGTGCATGAGCATCAAGCTAAGTTTTTGATCAATCCTAGTGATTATTTAGATGTTGGTTTATTTCTTGACCATCGTATTACTCGTCAGCGCTTTGCATCAATGTGCCGAAATAAACATGTCCTCAACTTATTTTGTTATACCGGCAGTGTTTCAGTGCATGCGGCCATGCATGGGGCAAAATCAGTGACCTCGGTAGATATGTCGAACACCTATATTGCGTGGGCAAAAGACAATTTTGCGGCTAATAATCTCAGCGGTGCTTATGAGTTCGTACAAGCTGACTGTTTAGTGTGGTTGAGTCGCCAAAACACGGCGCAAAAATTTGATATGATGTTTATTGACCCACCTTCGTTTTCAAACTCAAAGCGTATGGATAATGATTGGGATGTGCAAAGGGATCATGTTGCCTTGCTAACAGATGCTAAAGCAATGTTAGCAACAGGCGGGAAGATATTTTTTAGTAATAACTTGCGTAATTTTAAAATAGATAGTCAGGCACTAGAAGCGCTTGGCTTTAGCCTAGAAGATATTACTCGCCAAACCATCGATGAAGATTTTAAACGCAATCAAAAAATTCACCATTGCTGGGTATTAAGCGCATGAAACTAACACTTTATACTGGCCCCCAATGCGGCTTGTGTGAACAAGCGCAAGATTTGATAGCGCAATTAGATATCCCCGTAGAGCTTGAAAAAGTGAACATCAGAGATAGCGCAGAGCTATACCATCTTTACGCAATGCGTATTCCTGTTATCAAGAAAAATAATGATATTGCTATTGGCGCTAATGATGACCTGGGATGGCCATTCTCGCTGGCGCAATTAAGAGATTTTGTAAAATGAGTTTATTGCAACTAAAGCAAGCCAGTATTTTGTTTGGTCAACCACCTTTGTTGGACCAAGCCGAGTTTGTACTGCATGAAAAGGAAAGGGTTTGCATTGTAGGGCGTAATGGTAGCGGCAAATCAACCATGCTTAAAATATTAAGCGGTGAAGTTAAGCTAGATGAAGGGCAGCGCATTGGTGCCAATCACGTAAACATAGCTCGATTGGCGCAAGACCCACCTACCAACAACGATATTAGTTTGTTTGATTATGTAGCAGAAGGTTTAAGCGAAGATGCCCAAGTTATTAAAGCCTACAACGCACAAATACATAAAATTAGCGAAGATAGCAGTGAAAGTGCCTTAGCTGAGTTACAGCGTTTACAAGAAATCTTAGATGCTAACAATGGCTGGCAAACAGAACAACGCATTAGTAATGTGCTTACGCAACTTGGATTAGACGGCGAAACCAGTTTACAGGGCTTATCTGGCGGCTGGCGTCGCAAAGCGGCTTTGGCCCGCGCGCTGGTATCGCAACCCGATGTATTATTACTAGACGAACCCACCAACCATTTAGATATTGATATGGTGAAATGGTTAGAAAAAACACTCATGTCTTTTCAAGGCTCAATTGTGTTTATTAGCCACGATCGTGCGTTTATTCGCAGTATGGCGACACGCATAGTGGATATTGACCGCGGCTGCGTTACGTCTTATCCGGGTAATTATGAAAAATACTTAGAACAAAAAGCGCATGATTTGGAAATTCAAGAAACTCATGCGCGCGAGTTTGATAAGAAGTTAGCGAAAGAAGAGGTTTGGATACGTCAAGGTATTAAAGCCCGACGAACCAGAAATGAAGGCAGAGTAAGGGCACTTAAAGCCTTACGAGAAGAATTTAAAACTAGGCGCAATCAGCTTGGTAGTGCAAATATAGTCAGTTCTGTTGGCGTTAAATCAGGTAAACGAGTTTTTGAGCTTAAGGACGTAAATTACCAGTATGACAGTAAGCCAATTATCAAACATCTTGATGTACTCATTAATAGAGGCGATAAAGTTGCCTTTATTGGACCAAATGGTTGCGGTAAAACAACGTTAATTAAGTTACTGCTAGGACAATTAGAAGCGCAAAGTGGAGAAGTATTCAGGGGTGCTAATCTTGAAATTGCCTACTTTGATCAGCACAGAAACCAGCTCGAATTGGATAAACCGCTAATTGATGTTATTGCTGATGGCAAAAGGGAAGTTGAAGTTAATGGTTCGCCTCGTCATGTTATAAGTTACCTGCAAGACTATTTGTTTTCTCCTGAACGCGTTAATGCGCCAGTGTCGACTCTTTCTGGCGGTGAAAAAAATCGCTTAATGCTTGCGAAGTTGATGCTCAAGCCAAGTAATTTGTTGATTTTAGATGAACCAACTAATGATCTCGATGTCGAAACGCTGGAATTACTAGAGTCCTTGTTGGTAGATTATCAAGGCACGCTTTTATTAGTGAGCCATGACCGAGAATTTATCGACAATGTGGTAACCTCAAGCCTGTTTTTTGAAGGTGATGGGAAGATATCTCAATTTATTGGTGGCTATCAGGATGTACACGATTGGTATGTGAACCGTAAAGCCACTGAAGAAGCTGCTGCCACGGCGCAAGCTTCTAAGCAAAAGCAGATAAAAGAAAAGCCTAAATCGACACAATCGACTACTCAGGCTAGCGCTAAAAAGTTATCATATAAAGATCAGCGCGAATTAGAAAATTTGCCCAAGCAATTGGAAGTATTAGAAGAAAGCTTAGAAAAATTACAACTGGAAGTTAGTCAACCAGGCTTTTATAGTCTTGACGTAACTAAAACTCAACCTATATTGGACGAGCTTGCCCAGACGGAGGACGCATTAGAAAAGGCGTTTGCACGTTGGGAAGAGTTAGAATCATTACAGAATAATTTGTAGTAACAGGAAATTTCATGAAATTAAACCGCATAACAACTTTGTTAATGCTAAGCAGTTTACCGCTTTTGGCGAATGCCGCGCCATATACAATTGAAGAGCTCCCAACCGAGGACTTGTCATTAAATCAATTTGGTAGTGCAATTGATAATACAGGTTTGGTCTTGGTGACCTTGAATAGCCCATTCAATCCCCCAATTGATCTGTCATTAATAGACCTATCTATTTTTACATTGAATGATCCAGACGGCGCTGCACAGGGAGATTTTGACGATACAGATTACAATGTCCTTGGTAGTTATATTTATTCACAAACGTCAAACAACAGTTTGACGGGTCAAAAACTAGCATCACAAATAGTCTATAAAACTGACGGAACTGATGTTGATTATGTATTTGGGTTAGACCAAGAAACTGATGGTACCAATGGTTTTACCTTTGCTCAAAGAACGACTATTGCTGGCTCACAAAATGGTACTCACATAGTAGGCACCATGGCAGGCCCTTTTAGACAGCTTAATCATACAACTGAAGGTGGTGTAGAAGTTGTTTACACGATTAATGACTTTAATTTGCGTGGTTTTATTCAAGTAGGTGATACGGTTACTGAGTTAGTACCTGATGATCTTTCTGGTGGCGGCGTTAGCACTGCCAAAGCAATAAATGCTGGTTTGCAAGTTGCAGGGACCACCAGCATTGGTCCGCAAGCGTTATTAAGTGAATCAATAGAGCAGTGTTTGGACGACGATGAGCGTCCTCTTGATGAACCCGCTGATGTATGTTTATACAGAATTCGTTTAGCCAGTGACAGTTTTTCTCAGTTTACAAATCGTCGAGCATCAATTTGGCAGGTAGACTCAACTGGACAAGTATTAAGCCAAACAAACTATGGCTTGGTATTTGAGCCTGATGACGATGTAACCATTGCCCTTTCAACTGAAGCAAATGATATTAACGATGCTGGCGTTGCGGTTGGTGCAAGCTCGGCGCCTGTATCTACTACCTATGCCAACACCGCGGTAGTTTTTGAAAACGGTGAAACGATTCGTATTATAGAAGACGAAGACTTAATGCCAAATACAGCTACAGGTATTAACAACAACGGATATGTTGTAGGTTATCAATCTAAGCTTGTATCACGTGTGTTTAAAACAATTATGTTCGTTCATAATCGTTCTACGCAAGAAGTTGAGTTCTTAGATGGTTTTTTTGTAAATTCATCAACAATTCCAAGAGCAATCAATAATCAAAACCTTGTAGTAGGAGAAGCAGAGTCAGAAGCCACGCAAGGAACAAGAAGAAGAAGTGGCTTCATATACAATATAGAAGAAGACACTTTTACTAATTTGAATGCGCTAATAAGTTGTGATGCTGACATGGACATCGTTGCCGCAAATGACATTAACGACAGCGGCGAAATCATTGCTGATGCCTTAGTAAAAAGACCTGCCCGTGATTTAAGAGGCGAAGTCTTGCTAGACTCTGACGGGCAAGAAGTTTTAGTTGATAGCGTTGTAGCGGTTAAACTAACGCCTACAGGTGAAGCGGCCAGCGATTGTGACTTATCTGAGGAAGACTCTTCATTAGCCGAAAGACAAGGTGCAGGTGTTGGTTTTTTGACGATTGCGGGATTATTACTCATAAGTGTGTTCAGGAAACGCAACATTTACACTCAATAAATCATGCTTTCAGTGTAACGTAGGATGTACATCCTAAAATAAACTTTATAAGCGCAAAGTCCCTCTAACCGTGACTTTGCGCTTTTTTAATTACTTTTTTGCATATTTTACCTTTTCATTAGCACCAAATATTACAAAAAAAAGCTCCTAGGTTTTTCAAGTAGTTATATAACTTAATCACTTTTTCCCGCTTCACATTGTTGAACTATCTAACTCATGGGTGTACTAATAAATTGTAGGGACTTGGTATTGCACAAGTGGGCCTATGTCATTGATAAGAATGACAGTAGGCAATTTTTTGACACTGCATAAACGATAGTAGAAAGTGTCACTGCAAGCAGTAATGTTACCCGCAATAAATGTTCTCTACTTTATTTATTTAACCAAGAGAGGCTATTAATGAAAAGACAAAAAAGAGATAAGTTGACCAGAGCACATTCCAAAGGTTATCAAGCCGGTATTGTCGGTCGTTCTAAAGAGAATTGTCCATTTCAAGAATCAAATGCAAGAGTAGAGTGGCTAGGAGGCTGGCGAGAGGCCTTTGCAGACAGGCACGCTGGTTTAAGATAGTAAATAAAACCCAATTAAACAAAAGCCCGTCATTACGACGGGCTTTTTGATTTAAACAAGTTTTTTTTCACGCTGCATTAAAAAGCAGAAGTATCTTGGAACAGACCCACTTTCAAATCTTTAGCGGTGTATATCACACGACCATCAACCGCAACCGAGCCATCTGCTAGTCCCATAAACAATTTACGTTTAATGACACGTTTAAAATCGATTCTATAGGTAACTTTTTTAGCGGTGGGTAATATTTGCCCTGTAAATTTAACTTCACCCACGCCTAACGCTCGTCCTTTGCCAGGGCCGCCCGACCATCCTAAAAAGAAGCCGACTAATTGCCACATGGCGTCAAGTCCTAAGCAACCGGGCATAACCGGGTCTCCAGGGAAATGGCAATCAAAGAACCATAAATCAGGCGTAATATCTAACTCGGCCTCTATAAAGCCTTTATCGTTTTCACCGCCGTCTTCACTTATGATGGTAATTCTGTCCATCATTAGCATGTTAGGGGCAGGTAATTGACTGTTGCCTGGACCGAATAGCTCGCCTGTACTACAAGATAGTAATTCTTCGCGGGTAAAACTGCTTTTATTCATCGTCATGGTATTTTCTTTTTAAGTTGTTGTAACATTATCATTATCCGCTAATTTAGCGAACACTTGTACGCTAAACAACTCTGAACAGTTAAAAAGATGAAAATAATTTAAATTTTGATCTACACTAACAGCATAAGTCACAAATAAAACCGATATGAAAAATAAAAAATTAGTCGCAAACGCAGAAAAACAAAAGCGTTTTAGAGAACGTCAAAAAGCCTTGGGTAAAAAAATGGTACGCGGGTACATTACACCTGACGCGATGGACAACTACAAAGAAATTGTAGAGAAAACCGGTTGGACTGATAACGATATTATATCCAACTCGTTACGCATAACCTATGCAGCCTATAAAAACGGGCAGATCCGTTTTTTAAATAAATGGTTGCAAGAAGACGACCGTAAGAAAAAACTCATGGCAAGAAAAGAACCTAAAGAAACGAGTTAAATTTTTGTGGCGAGTAAAAAAGGGGTCAGTGTCACTTAATCCTTAAGACCAATTTTGCTTAGCGCTGTTTTTGGAGTTTGTTTCAATGAACAAATTAACTTTGGCATTTTTTAGTTTATATTTTGTTTCGTTTACGACTAACGCTTCAAATTTAACCTGTAAAATTGAGCAGGCAAGCAAAGAAGAACTCTCTGCTCTTGTAGCAAGTCCTCAATCATCAAATACAACGGAATACTTTAAGTGTGATGAAGTGTTTTTCGGCCAAATCAAAAAAGGCCCGTCTAATCTCTGTTTTTTTGATGAGTTTGTGATTGATGGAAGAGGTGTCGTCAAACTCGGAAGGTACTGGGGAGGTATTGAAAACTGTCAGAGTCATTCAAGTCCACAGTTTTTGTTTTTCGAAGATTATGATGATTCTAAAAATTTAATACTAGTCAACCGTGCATATGATTTTTGGTTATCATTAAAAAAACAAAAAGCCTCATTCTTACGCGCAAATATTGGGTGGTATGAGAGAAATTTCTATGATGAATTTAGTGCGTTTTTCGATATTATTGATACTTCTTCTGAGAAAATTCGAATCTACAATACTTTAAGGTATGACTTGACTGATGAAAATTTAATGACATTTACGCTCAGTGTAGGTGAAAACAAATGGTTCGTGGATGTCCGTTTTACGAAGGATATTAACATAACAGGAATATATAGAGTCGTAATATAGCAACTACACTTTTGATGACTTGTTTAAATTGGCAAGTGGGCAATTAACAATGGCAGTGCAGGCGCACCTGACTACATAAAAGACGCCAAAGGCAGCACTATTACCGCTGTCTATAATGACATTGGCGAAAAACCCAGAAAAAGCGGACTACTATTGCTTAGTACAGAATTGTAAAATCTCTATAGTGGTTTATATTGAAGAATTGACGAAATATTAACGGAATCAATACGCTCACCGTTAACGGTTTAAAGCAAACCGTTTATAACAAACACAATAAACCCATGACCCTCGTTAAAAACGGCACCACGCCTACGTTTAAATACGGCGCAGATGGCATGCGTTACAAGCAAACGAAGACAACCGAGGCGCCACTACCGTGACCTAATATGTAGGAAAAGGCTTTGAGCGAGAAGTACAGCCGGGCAAAACCTCTCTAACGGGTAGGTTGTTTGGTGAGATATCGTATAGTAGAGTCAAAGGTGAGTTCAGGCGATGCAAATGTGGTAACGACGTCAGGAAATGTAAGAAGAGCTGAGGTTCATTGGTATGAAGCACATGGAGTGGGCAAAGTTGAATTTAAGGTGAAAACATGGCTGGATTAAAAGTACGATGCATTTCCACAAAACCTTATATGGATGAGTTGCCAAATGGCAGCTTAATCCAAGGTAAATACGAAGGCGAAATGATAAGTTTAACCATCAATAAGGTTTATGACGTTCTCGATGAAGACGATGAGTATTACAGAATTCTAGATAACACTGATGAGGACTATTTGTACCCCAAAGTCATGTTTGAGGTAATTGCTCCCCAAATTTAAACTCCTAAAAAATGTGACTTCAAGGGGGCGGGTTGCTTGTATTTCCAAGGATTATTAAAAAGTATGAGCATGATAAATGGGCAGTCGGGACGCAGTTAAAAAGTGCGGTTTCTACCATCAAAACAAATATAAGGATTGATAATGAAGATTAAACTAATTCTATTTTTATTGTTATTTAGTTCGATGTGTTTGGCGGAATACCCATCCTCAAGGTGTCCACCAGACGCTGCTTGCTTAGTATCTCTGACTCATTTAGTTGCAACGCCAGAAACTTATACAGGCAAAGAAATAATTATTAGGTCGTACATTAAAATTAATACAGAAAACGAAACTGCAATTTTGTATCCGAATGAAAGAACGGCGCAGCTAGGGCTTTCTGAGTACGGCGTCACGGTAGATTTTTTTAACATAAAAGAAGAAAAGTTAAAAGTTGTGAATCGTAAGTTTGTTTTAATACGCGCAACTTTTGTATCAAGTGTTGTCGGCAGGAATGGGTTTACAAACGGTATATTGAAAGATATAACTGAAATCTATTCGCTCGAAGAGTAAGGGGGGATGTTAGTTCCGTCGTTAATACTTCCATTTGCTTACCGCTGGAATTTTCCAAGTCTATATCATTGGTGTTGATCGGAACTGCATTCCTAAAAAAGGGGTCAGTGTCACTTAATTCTTGAGCCTACTATTGCTTAGTACTGAATTGTAAAATCTCATTTCGCTGGTAAACCATTAAATATAAGGCATGCTACTAATACAACATTGTTAAAAGAGTTTTCTTCCAAAAATTCATCACCAAATGGTGGCAAAATAGTAAAACTAAACGGGAGACTAGATTAATGGCGGAATTATACGAACAAATTGAAACAGTCGAGACAAAAGAAGAGTTAGCAATGTTCATAAAGTCTTTTAAAGAGGATTATGAAACTAATTCTTCTCATTGGGAGAATGATAATTTGGCAACGTTTTTAGAAGCAATGGCATATTGGATAGAAAGCATTGAGTACGCGTATAAAAATAATAATATAGATTTTCCAGAGAGAACCATCTTGGAATATGTTTGCTAGAATTTTATATGCGGCAAGTCTATACGAATAAATAGCTTTTAGGTGGCGGCTTAAGATGTTTAGAGCTTTTTCCTAGCGTATAACGAATTTTGGCTTTGGTTAATTGCTCATGAATAAAGTCACTTAGGTCTTCATCATTTAAGGGTTTGAGCTTAGCTAAGTAGCTAATTCTGGATTTGATGTCTTGATTGTTCACCATCGACTAAGCGCAGAATTTAATTTATACTCATACCCATGAAATCATATTCTTTTTTAAAAAGTTTGCTTTTAATCGCGGCTCTGCTGGTGTCTCAGCTTGGCGGCGCGTTTGCGTTTTCGCCACAAACGCAAGCATGTGGTATGGATATGTCTTCTAGCGAACACCACATGGCGCAACAAATGATGTCTGATATGGTACAAACCCAGAGCCATCAAACGGCTGCAACAGAAACTGCGTCAAACGAAATGGATTGCTGTGACATGACTGCGTCATTGACTTGTTGTGATGGTGATTGCCAATGCAGTTCTTTTATTTCTGCCAGTGTTTTTGTGACTAACAGTAGCCTTAGCAAAGTTATCAAGAGCAACTTGGCGTCTTTAACTATTGATTTCATCAACCCGATAGCCCCTTTTTTGTACCAACCAAAACGTCCCCCAATTACTAATTTCTCATAGCTTAAAAGTATCGCTGTAACGAGCGATGTTTTTTATAACACAGCATAGGTGCTTTATCGCTTAATCAAAGCTTAGAGGCCTCTATTTGCTAGTGTTTTTTATCACCGCTTTCTATGAGTGAATTAAATGCGTAATTTAAAAGATTTATCTAAATATGTAAGGTCTTACAAACGAACTAAAAACCGCTATTGTTTGATGCTAAGTAAATCCGCAAAAATAGTGTTTGTTAGTTTATTACTTGCCTCTTCATCATCTATATTGGCTCAAGATGTAAGGGATGAAACGCACAGTGTGTTGACGCTTCAAAAAGCAAAAGAACTTGCCCTTAAAAATGACGACTGGTTAGTCAAAAGCCAGTTGATGCAATCGCGTCTTGAAGTATTGAGTGAGGGCGCCAGCGCGCTACCTGATCCTACATTTAGTTTAGGGCTACTAAATCTGCCGACCGATGGCTTTGCTATTGACCAAGAGCCAATGACACAAGTCAAAGTAGGTGCAACACAAATGTTCCCTAGGGGTGACTCAACGGCGCTTGAAGAAAAAAGCTCAAGCTATCAGCAAGTGAGCAGCCTTTTCTACGAGATAACCGGCGACTAAAAGTGATATTACAAACAACTCATTTATGGTTAGACGCGTTTGAGGCATCTGCAAGTTATCACTTGGTAAACGAAGCGCGTCCTTTGTTTGATAAATTAAGTGAGATTGTGAGTGCCAGTTATGCATCCTCAGCAGGAAAAGCCAGGCAACAAGACATTATTCGCGCTGAGCTTGAGCTTGTAAGACTCAATGACAGATTGATTTCCTTAGATACGAAAAAACGCATGGCGCTATCTAAGTTATCGACATTTTTAAATTCACCAAAGCCTACTTCTACATACAGGGCTAGTTTTATAAATCAGCCAATCATGCCGGCTTCATTAACTGATATAAATAGCCCCAGCATCCAAGTGCTTGCAGCAATAGGAGAAAATATTGACGAGCAATCACTTTACCCACTCATCGAAACGCATCCTCTGATTGATGCGACTGAGCAACGTGTGCGTGCATCAAGTATCGACATTGAATTGGCTGAACAAGCATTTAAACCACAATACGCCGTAAATGCGAGTTATGCGCTTAGAGACGATGCTGCAAGTGGGCAAAGCCGTGCAGACTTTATATCAATTGGCGCGAGTATAAGTGTGCCTTTGTTCTCGAAAAAGAGACAAGACGCCAATCTAGCGGGCGCAAAATTAATGACCGAAGCAATACGCACTGAAAAACTGCTTATTATGCGTGAATTAATGGCCGGTCTTAGCAGTGCTTATCAAGAATATTTAGGGCTATCTGAGCGCTTTGCTATTTATGAAAATAATATCTTAGTGAAAATGTCACAACAATCTGAAGCTGCCCTAAATGCTTACACAAATGACAGCGGTGATTTTGCTGAAGTTGTGCGCGCAAAAATTGCCGAACTTGATGCACAAATAACGCAGCTCAATATTGACATATCAAAGCGCAAAGCATTAGCAAGCATTGAATACTTTTCGCCAGAGTCTTCAATCGCCCAATCTTCAGTCAATGCGTTTGGGGCTGCCGAAAATTTAATAAGCAAAAAGGACAATACCCATGACTAAAACTAGCTTAAAAGCACTCGCCATGGGTATCGCAATTGGCTTAATAATTGGTGTAAGTATGCTTTATGTATTAAGGCCAAGTATGCTGCATAGCCCGTCTTTAGATAATGAAGAACAAGCAAGCAACGATGAGCCTTTGTATTGGGTAGCCCCAATGGATCCAAACTTTAAACGCGATAAACCTGGAAAATCTCCGATGGGCATGGATTTGGTCCCAGTGTACAAAACTGATAGCGCTCAGGACGAAGTAGGTGCTGTTAGCATTGACCCTGTGACAGTGCAAAACCTAGGCGTGAAGACTGTTAACATTGAAAAAATATCGCCCAAATCAAGTATTCGAACTTATGGAGAGATTGCGTTCGCCCAAGATAACATCGTACATATTCATCCGCGAGTTGAAGCTTGAGTAGAAACGCTGAGCGTGCGCAGCAAGGGTGACTATATTGAACAAGGCGAACCCTTGTATTCCTTGTATGCTCCCGACCTTGTTAACGCCCAAGAAGAACTATTAATCGCCTTACAGCAAGCTAACAAAGCGTTGATCCGCGCGGCTCAATCGAGACTTTTGTCTTTAAATGCACCTCAAAGCCTAATAGATAGCATCCGCAAGTCAGGAAAAATAAAGCGCAGCATTACTTATTATGCGCCTCAAAGCGGTTACGTAAGTGAATTAAACATTCAAGAAGGCTTTTATGTAAAGCCGAGTACGACGATGTTGGCGATTGCCAGTTTAGACCAGGTTTGGGTATATGCTGAGGTATTTGCACGTGACGCAAGTAAGGTCATGCTTGGCCAAAGCGCAATTATTCACAATGCGTATGTACCACAAAGCAAGATGGCAGCCACGATTGACTATATTTACCCCACAATTAATACCAATACGCGCACGATGAAAGTAAGACTTAGGCTTGAAAACCCAAGTTTAGCGCTTAAACCAGGAATGTATGTCGATGTCGTAATTGATGCCGCATCAAGTAATGATTCAATACTAGATAATATAATCGCAGTACCTAAGCAGGCGGTTATTAGAACAGGTGATGCAGACCGTGTTGTACTAGTTTTGGGGGAAGGCAGATACAAATCGATTAATATTACATTAGGACGTGTTTTTGATGATGTATTTGAAGTACTAAACGGCGTGAAAGAAGGTGATGAAGTGGTTAGCTCTGCGCAGTTCTTACTCGATTCCGAAAGCAGTATTAGTTCTGACTTTATGCGTATGGAAGCGCCAACGGAAGAATATAATAACCAGCAAGACGATGATATAAGCTCATGGACTCAAGCGACTGTAAATGAAGTAATAATAGATGAACGCCTAATAAACCTAACTCACGGCCCCTTAGATGAGTTTAATATGATGGGCATGACGATGAACTTTATGCTCAGCGATACAATCGATATTAACGATTTTAAGCAGGGACAAGAAGTACATGTTGAAATTATTAAGTCGGCTTCGGGAATGTACGAAATTAATACCATACATTTTATGGAGGATATGGATGGCAGCAATAGTATGAATAACAACGGTGGCCAGCCATGATCTCATCTCTTATTCACTGGTCAATCCATAATCGCTTTTTTGTACTGTTAGCTACCTTAATATTGATTGGCGCAGGATTTTATTCAGTCAAAAATACGCCCATTGACGCAATCCCAGACCTCTCAGATGTACAGGTAATTGTGAAAACATCCTTCCCCGGTCAAGCGCCACAAGTTGTCGAGGATCAAGTGACCTATCCATTAACAAGCGCCATGCTGTCTGTACCTGGGGCCAAAACGGTGCGCGGATTCTCTTTCTTTGGTGACTCTTACGTTTACATTATTTTTGATGACAGCACTGATTTATACTGGGCGCGAAGTCGTGTTCTAGAGTATCTTTCTCAAGTGATCCCAACGCTTCCACCTTCTGCTAAACCGCAATTAGGACCAGATGCTACAGGGGTTGGTTGGGTGTACATGTATGCATTAACGGACCCAACAGGTCAGCATGACATAGCAGACTTGAGAAGCCTGCAAGATTGGTTTTTAAAGTATGAGCTACAAACCGTGCAAGGCGTGTCTGAAGTTGCCACTGTTGGCGGCATGGTCAAACAATACCAAGTGATAGTTGATCCGCTTAAATTGCAAGCTTACAACATTCCCTTGTCACACGTGCAAATGGCGATTATGCGCGGTAATCAAGAAACCGGGGCCTCGGTTGTTGAAATGGCTGAAGCTGAGTACATGATTCGAACGACAGGTTACATCTCAAGCCAACAAGATATAGAAAACATACCTATAGGAATGGACGCAGGGCTTAGCGCTACACCCCTCATAATAAAAGACATCGCAGAGGTAGAAATAGGACCGCAGATGCGAAGGGGACTTGCTGATTTAAATGGACAAGGAGAGTCGGTAGGCGGGATAGTCGTGATGCGTTTTGGTGAGAATGCCCAAGCCACCATAAATGGTGTTAAAGCCAAATTAGATGCGCTCAAGGCCAGCCTACCTAGTGGTGTTGAAGTCACAACCGTGTATGACCGCTCTGCGTTAATAGAGCGCTCGGTTAATAATCTGAGCAAAAAGCTACTCGCAGAATTTGGCGTAGTAGCCTTCATATGCCTTATCTTTTTGTTTCATCTTCGCTCTTCACTGGTCGCCATCATCAGCCTACCTATTGGTATTTTAGCAGCGTTTGTCATCATGCATATCCAAGGTATTAACGCCAATATTATGTCTTTAGGGGGTATCGCCATCGCCATAGGCGCAATGATTGATGGAGCGATTGTATTAGTTGAAAACATGCATAAGCACATTGAAAGAACACCGCTTACCAACGAGAACCGATGGGAGATAGTGGCTAAGTCAGCATCAGAAGTAGGGCCCGCATTATTTTTCAGTTTATTAATTATAACGGTTAGCTTTGTTCCTGTTTTTACCTTAGAAGCGCAAGAAGGTCGCATGTTCTCGCCGCTTGCTTACACCAAAACCTACGCAATGGCCTGCGCCGCGATATTGGCAATTACCCTAGTGCCGGTGTTAATGGGCTACCTTGTTCGTGGAAAGATTTTACCTGAGCGAAAAAACCCAATAAATCGCGTATTGATTAACATTTACAGACCAGTACTTAACACGGTATTAAGCTTTCCCAAAACAACGGTTTTACTCTCGCTTGTGGTGCTGATGATTGGTTTGTGGCCAATCAACAAAATTGGCAATGAATTTATACCACCATTAGATGAGGGCGATTTGATGTACATGCCAACTACCTATGCCGGGGTATCGATAGGAGAAGCTCGAGATATTTTACAGCAAAGTAATAAGCTAATTAAAACCTTGCCCGAAGTAGAAACAGTCTTTGGAAAAGTAGGTAGAGCAGATACAGCAACCGATCCTGCGCCGCTTACAATGATTGAAACCTTTATTCAACTAAAGCCCAAATCACAGTGGCGAGAAGCCCTAACGACCTCAAAGCTTATTGATGAATTAGATAGCTTAGTCGATTTTCCTGGACTAACAAATGCGTGGGTAATGCCAATCAAGACACGTATTGATATGCTGGCAACGGGCATAAAAACGCCAGTAGGTATTAAAATTGGCGGGCCTGATTTAGCACAAATTCAAAAAATAGGACAAGAGTTAGAACAAGTGTTGGCGACATTAGAAGGCACCGCCTCGGTTTACGCCGAGCGAGTAGTTGGTGGCAGATACATAAATATTGACATCAAGCGCCCCGAGGCCGCCCGATTTGGACTAAACATTGCTGATGTGCAATCATTTATTGCCAGTGCAGTGGGTGGAAAAAACCTCACTACAAGCGTAGAGGGACTTGAACGCTATCCAATACAAGTACGATTCCCACAATCGTATCGGGATTCACCGGAAAAGCTTGAAAAACTCCCTTTTGTGACGCCATCTGGCGCACATATTCAATTGGGTGAAATTGCTGAAATATCGATTATTGACGGGCCGCCCGGGATTAAAAGTGAAAATGCGAGACCAAATGGCTGGGTCTATGTGGATATCGAAAACGTCGATATTGGAAACTATGTTGATAATGCGATTGCGCTTGTTCGTGACCAAGTTTCGTTGCCAGCAGGTTACTCAATTACCTGGAGTGGTCAATATGAATACATGGAACGCGCCAAAGCAAAACTGACTTATGTAGTGCCTCTTACGCTCGCCATTATTGTTATATTGCTTTATGCCAATTTTCGTAGCTTTCCTCAGGTACTGATGATTATTGCTACTCTTCCTTTCGCCTTAATTGGTGGTATTTGGTTATTGTATATTGAAAGCTTTAACTTTTCGGTAGCAGTAGGAGTGGGCTTTATTGCACTAGCAGGAGTGGCTGTAGAGATTGGCATTATCATGCTGGCTTATTTAGACAACAAGTTTGAGGCCTTGGGCAAAGACTATAGTCAAAACGATTTAAAAAACGCAGTGATTGAAGGTTCTGAAATGCGGATACGACCTGTAATGATGACGTCAACATCTATTATATTTGGTTTGTTGCCGGTGATGTATACAAGCGGCACCGGGTCAGAAGTGATGAGCCGTATTGCAGCACCCATGGTTGGGGGAATGATTAGCGCATTAATATTAACGCTAATTGTGTTGCCCGCAGTTTACTATTTATGGCGACGCACTTGAGTCTTTAAATGTGACCTATCCTAAAGCAAATTTTGATCCGAGCAAGGTTGGGTTTCAATCAACAAAAATACGTTTTTCGGGTTATACACAAATGAGTTAGAACATCACGTAACTCGATGCCATCCTGCCAGTTTTGTTTGCCGGCCTTTCTTCTGCATTTGTAGTGCACAGCCGCTGAGCAGATAACGGCTGTGCAATTTAGTTCTGGATGGTACCGCCTATAGCTTTATACAACATCCAGGCGCCCGCCCCAATCATAAATAAATTTTCTGTCAGTGAAACAAAGCCAAGCGGCACGTTGCTATCACCACCTACGCAAGCGCACTTTAGCTCTCTTTTTTCGATGTAAACCGCTTTGAATACTGATATAGCACCTACAGTTCCTATAAAAAGGGACACAGGACCAACAACAAAACCTGATATTGTCGCGAGCATCCCAATGCCAGCAAACGCCTCCGCAAACGGATAGATATAGGCATATCTGATATTGCGCATGGCTAGCAAGTCGTAGGTAATAAATGAGTTTGAAAACGTGTACAAATCGCGTAACTTTTGAATAGCTAATATGGTCATGCTGTAAGCAACGAACAATTCAATTACGTTTATTAAGATAAATTGCGCTGTGTAAGCAAAACTGGTGGCTAAACTCATTAAAAAGGCGACAGCAAAAATGGCCAATACTGGTGTATAGGTGGTGCCGGTTTGACCAGCAGGCTCCATGTCAAAGTAATCTCTCAGGTCGTCATAACCGCCAATCTGCTTGCCGTCTATAAAAGCTTGCGGAGTGGTTTTAACATCGTGTTTTTCTTTAAACTTGTCAGTTTCTTCTCGTGACGTCAATTTATGGTCTTCTACTTTATAGCCTTTTCTTTCAAGCAGGTCTTTGGAACGCAGACCATAAGGGCAGATATGCCCACTGGTGTGCATGCGATATAGCGTTGCTGTGTTCTTCATTTTAGACTCCTTGTGCCAATTAATAGCCGAGAGTTTTGACTACTGATCGTTCAAACTTTGCGAGGACTTCCTTCACTTGATGTGTAATATTTACATGCTCGAATTATTAGACCTGTTGTCTTGTTGTCTGCCGAGGCCCAATTTTATTGGTGTAAACATAAATTATAAGTTTTAGTGGCCTTATTGGAACATTCCTGCAAAAATTTAGCCAAGTCGATCAAGCATATAACCATACTTAAACTGTTTTCAAATTCCGAAGAACTATAGGTGAAACCAGTGTTGCTTACCAAAATGCGCTTGACTTGATAATAAGTGTAGAGGTTACACTTATTACATGAGTCAGTAAGCGAGTTGGATTTTTTTCTGCAATTGAGGTCATTGCCAACATTGATGTAATATTAGTAGACGTAACGGCTTACTTATCTCACACTCGCTGGCCTGATTTGATGATAGGGTTTCATATTTTTCTACTAGTTCCGCGGGGGCATTCTTAATCTGAAAAGATGCCAAGAAAGAACTTCGTAATAACAGCAAATATAATGGAGAAGGTTTATGAATTTCACGCAAGCAGCAAGGCCGTATGTGGTTCAAAAACTAAGCGAAGCGCATAAGTCATTTGCAGACAAAGATGATGAGTCGGGATTCAAAGCCCTAGAAGATGCTCATGTAATTGGGCAGCATTCAACATATCACCATACCCGAGTGCATTATGAAATGCTTAAGTTTGGATTTAAACGCAAGGACGTTAAAGAAGTATTCGGGCAAATTTTTAGGCTGATTGGTGCGGTTACCAAAACCGCTATTGGTTTATTGCCCGAGGGTAATACAGGCGGCGCAAATGTAAGTCCGTTCAAACCCATGCCTATTTCAACTAAAAATAAAGAAATCTTGGATAAGATTAGACATGCACAGTCATAAGCACTCACATAGCCATTCACATAGCCATTCACATAGCCACTCGCACTCACATGGGAATTCAGATGATGCTTCAAAACGCATCGGCTGGGCGTTCTTTTTAAATGTGGTATTCACGATTATCGAATTTATTGGTGGTTGGCTAACCAATAGTACCGCCATCATGGCTGACGCCGTGCACGATTTAGGCGATAGTTTGTCGATTGGGACTGCATGGGGGTTGAACAAGCTAAGCGATAAAGGCGCTAATCAAACCTTCTCATATGGATATAAGCGCTTTTCTTTGCTGGGCGCTTTGATTAATTCAATAGTGCTAATAGTAGGTTCTATTTGGATATTGTTTGAAGCAATTCCGCGCTTGGCAGCGCCCGAAATGCCCCAAGTAGAAGGGATGTTAGCCTTATCTATTTTTGGTATGGCAGTAAACGGTTTTGCCGCTTATAAACTAAGTGAAGGAACATCATTAAATGAGCGCGTGCTTAATTGGCATTTACTCGAAGACGTACTCGGTTGGGTTGCCGTATTTATTGTATCCATCGTTTTGATGTTTAAGCCTTGGCCGATTTTAGATCCAATCTTGTCCATTGGCTTTACTTTGTTTATTTTGTTTAATGTGTTTCGTAACCTAAAAGAAACCTTGATGCTATTTTTGCAGGCAACGCCCGATGCAGAACAAATGTCAAAAATAAGAAACGACTTGCTTGCAAACGATAAGGTGAGTGACCTTCATCATTTTCACATTTGGTCTTTAGACGGAGAACGCAATGTTATGACTGTGCATCTTGTTTTAGAAGGGGAAGTCAATGTTGAGCACATACAGTCGCTAAAAGAGAATATACAAAGCTCACTAGCAAAGTATCATTTTGAACATACAACAGTAGAGTTGGAGTTTGCCGATGAACAATGTCGTGACGAAATGAAATAGTGCTTAATAAGGCTAGAACAATTTCAATTGAGAGGACTCAAGTTTACTTTTCTTTTTCGCATTGCCACGCCGTGCAGAAAAGCTGCGTCGTCTTGACCCATGCTTGATAAATACCGCTTTGGCTTCTTTTGTGCAATATTCAGATTTCGATATTTCATAGAGTGCATCTTTCATGATTCGTGATTCGCTCTTAAAATCGATAATTTGTGTGGCGTAAGAAGATGAAAAGAACTCATTTGAAAGTGATAATATTTGCGCAGGTTTTAAAGACCGCAATTCGGGGATCATTTTGTAAACGAAACTGCATTTTGGGTCGTGGTCTTGCAGTTGCTTTTGCGGCGAATAGACTCTAATTATATTAATGCCGGTAACACCCGCTTGCATTTGTACTTGCGATACATGAATGCCCGGCACGTAATCTTTCATGAGTTTTGAAAGTTCGTACATAACGGTTTGCCACGGTAGCCTAAGAGCATTGCAAGCAAAACTGGTGATCATTGCGCGAGAACGAAAGTTAAGCCAGCCATACTTTTGGTAGTAGCGCATCGCGGCATCGATAGCAGGAAAGCCAGTTTGACCATACAACCATGCATCTAGTCGTTTTTTGTGTTCATCAGGGGCAATTTCGGCATAAATATAAGGTAAACCGCCTCTAAAGGCTTTGTTTACCGCATGAAACTCCATATCCACTTGGTTTTCGAGTTTCTGAACAAAATGCGCATGCCAAAACAACCTAGATCTGAAATTGTCTAAACTCATTCTCCATTGTTTCGAACTAATAGTATTTTCAGTCTCAATTTCTTTTAATCTATTGTCACACTCTTGCAACACCGTCCGCAGCGATAACGAACCCCACGCAATATGAGCAGACAACCTAGAACAGGCATTAGTTGCTATATTCATACTGCTAATACCACCTCTGTACTTTCTGCCTCTGTTGTTCAAAAAGTCTCTTAGTATCAGATTGCCTGAACGCTCGCTAACATCCATGTATTGGGAAACAGAGCTCTCAGCAGCAGGGTTTGGGCCATTTTGAATTGCATAAGTTTCGTAAAACCTATCTGAAAATATAGCTTTTAATTTATTGGGGAAACTAACACACAGCTTATCTTTATAAAATTTTACCCGCTCTTTGAGCATGTAGTTTGAAAAACGCTTTTCCCAATGATTTCTGTCAATTGGTCCTCTAATTACGCCGTTGTTTGTATACTCGTGCCATACAATAGCGTTGTTTTCACACCACCATTTAAATTCCTTGTCTCTTTGAAAGGTATGCGTAAGACCTGTTTCTTCATGGGAGAAGACCTCAGCAAGCTCAAATTCAGTCGCCTCTAGTCTATGCATTATTTCTTCAATCGCCTCAATTGGAGATGAGTCAAATACTAAAAGTTTACTATTAAAATGATTGAGGTTTTTACTTAGTGATTCGCCCGCGGCTCGTATCGCTTGGGTATGAAAAACGCCCCAGTCGGGCCCGTTTAAAAGCAATGGTTCAAATAAATACATCGGCAATACGACACCGCTTGACGATAAAGCAATAGACAGTGCCTCATTATCATTTAAGCGAAAATCTCTTTTAACCCACCAGAGGGCGACCTTTATTCTCTTTTTTACCATTGATGAAAATTCTACCTTTCGCACTTCGTATCATTTGTAGCGTAGCTTTATTAGCCCCACTTTTGCACAAACTCACCATTGGGATCGTAAATTTGGCTTTGTTTATCAAGGTTGAATTGTCTATGGCCCCGAGGATCTGAGCCTACGCCAGCCAAATATTGCCAATTACCATAGTTACTGGCAACGTCATAATCTATAAGCATTTCTTCAAAATATGCCGCGCCATAGCGCCAATCTAAATTCAACTCGTGAACAAAACAACTCGCCACTAACTGCCTTGCTCGGTTTGACATAAAGCCGGTACTTGCAATCTGCTTCATGGCTGCGTTAACAATAGGATAGGGCGTTTGTCCCTGTTTCCATTGCGTAAATTTATTGTCGTTATGGTGGCTAGAGGGCGGCTTTTGTTGAATACCTCCAAATCTAAAAAATAAAACCCCTTGTTTTTTCGCTTGTAGGTGGAAAAATTCTCGCCATAACAACTCAAAAAATAACCAATAAGTTGAATCGTTTTTGGTTCGCGTATTTTCATATTCGGTGAGTTTAGTAAACACATAGGCGGGTGAAATAAAGCCCATCGTCAAATATGCAGATAAGCGGCTAGAGAAATCCCATCCATCTAAGCCATTTCGCGTCTCTTTATAGCTTGCAATGCTATCACTTTCAAAGAAATACTCATTTACTCGTGCTTTTGCTTCAGACTCGCCGCCTACATAGCCGTTGTCACTGTCTACTTTTGCTGGCACATATTGCACCAAAGATTTATTCAGTGGCGCTAAATGCAATGGTTGTTTGAAGTCAGCAAACTCTTTAGTAAGACTTGAACGAATGCGCAGGTCTTTTTCTACGCGCCGGCGAAACGGGGAGAACACGTCTGGCATTTCACTGAGAGGAAAGGGTAATTCATCGTGCTTAAGTAAATAATGGCTAAGCCCTTTAATCCATGAGCACTGAGGAAGCGCTTGCTGCATTAAGCTAATATCTTTCGTTTCGCTATAACCGTAGTGCTCATTATAAGATATGCAGTCTATGTCCCATGATTGCACTAAAGTTTGCATGAGCTCTACAGGTTTCCCTTCAAACATGTGCAGCTCAATATTATGCTGCGATAACTGCTGCTTTAATGCTAGCAAACCTTGGTCTAGAAACGTGTGCCTATGCCTGCCTAGTTGACAATGCCCAAAGCGATTTTGCTCCAAGGTGCTTGGGTCAAATATATAAACAGCAACCACTGCCTCGCATTGTTCCATTAAATCGAAAAGCGTGTCGTTATCACACATTCTTAGGTCGTGACGAAAGTAATGAAGGCCAATTTTGTATTGCTTCTTGTCCATACGTAAGCTTAATTAACGTTAATATAAAGTATCTTACTAAGTTTTTACTTTATGCGATCTATATCATTCTTAAATAAGTAAAAATCACTATCAAAAAGTGTAAGCAACATACAACAAGTCAATAAAACCTATGCCTACTTCAAACGAAAACAAAAGCAACGACCCGACGCGCTCGATCATGTGGTTTCGTCAAGACCTACGGGTAAAAGACAACCCAGCGTTAATAAAAGCGGCAAAACACGACAATGTTTTACCTGTATTCATTTACGATACGACCTTGCCTAACAAAGCCGAACTTGGCGGAGCATCTAAATGGTGGCTGCATCACGCGCTGGAGTCGCTACAAGAGTCCTTAGACGGCCATCTTGTTATTGCTAAAGGTGACCCACAAAGTATCCTTAAAGATTTATGTTCTAAGCATGATGTAAGCAATGTTTATTGGAATAGAATGTATGAACCCTGGGCAATTGCGCGTGATACAAAAATAAAAACAAGTTTGAAGTCCGACGGTATAGATGCCCATAGCACAAATGGAAGTTTATTATGGGAGCCCATGCAAGTACTTAAAAAGGATGAAACGCCATACAAAGTATTTACTCCCTATTATAAAAACGGTTGTTTAAATGCCCAGCACCCGCGCTATCCCGAGCGCAAACCCATCTTCGATATAATGCCCAATATACAAGACTGCGAAGGTTATCAATCAATAGACAGTTTAGCGCTATTGCCCACAATTGAGTGGGACAGTGAAATTAAAAAACTGTGGAATGTGAGCGAGCAGGGCGCACAGCAAAAACTGGCTCGCTTTATTAACGAAGCCATAGAAGATTACGATGAAGACCGCAACGTACCATCTATAAAAGGTACATCATTGCTGTCTCCTTACTTGCATTTTGGTTTACTTAGCCCAAACCAAGCCTGGTATGCTGTGCACGATGCTTTTGATGGTAGCAGAGAGAAAAAAGGCGTGTATGTTTACTTAAGTGAACTTGGCTGGCGGGAGTTTTCTTACTACCTGCTGTTTCACTTTAACGATATTCAAAACCGTAATTTCAATAGCAAATTTGACGCCTTCCCTTGGGTACAAAACGCTAAACACTTGCGCGCATGGCAACAAGGTAAAACTGGCGTACCTATTGTGGATGCTGGTATGCGTGAATTATGGCAAACCGGCTACATGCACAATCGCGTGCGCATGATAGTCGCCTCCTACTTAGTCAAGAATCTGTTAATAGACTGGCGAGAAGGCGAGCGCTGGTTTTGGGACTGCCTACTTGACGCCGACACCGCAAGTAATGCTGCGGGTTGGCAATGGGTAGCGGGTTCTGGGGCCGACGCCTCACCTTATTTTAGAATATTTAATCCTATATTGCAGGGCGAAAAGTTTGATAAACAAGGAGAATATGTCAAAAAGTATTGTCCTGAACTTAGCGACTTGGAAAAAAAGTTTATCCATAAGCCTTGGGAAGCGAGTTCACAAGTATTAAAAGACGCTGGCATCGTATTGGGCAAGGATTACCCTGAACCTATTGTTGATCTTAAAGAAACTAGACAGCGCGCCTTAGATGCGTATGCAACTATTAAATAAACGAGGAGAGTGAATAATGCCGCGCCTTTGCTTGCTGTTAGGTGACCAACTTAGTTTATCAATGTCCTCTTTGGCTGAAATTGACAAACAAAATGACCATGTTCTGATATGTGAGGTAAAAGAAGAAGCAAGTTACGTTAAGCACCATAAAACGAAGATTGCATTTTTATTTAGTGCCATGCGCCATTTTGCGGAAGAACTTAAACGTGAGGGCTACAAGCTTTATTACACCAAATACACCGATGGCGATAACCAAGGCTCATTATTTAAGCAGGTTGAAGCGCATGTAAAAAACCATGATATTAGCGACATTGTTGTTGCCAAAGCGGGTGAATACCGCTTGCATGAAGACATCTGCCAGTGGTCTTCTCGTTTAGACTTAGCTGTTAAAATCACCCCCGATAACCGTTTCATGGCAAAAGAAGAAGATTTTAGCGACTGGGCAGAAGGTAAAAAACAGCTCAGGATGGAATTTTTCTACCGCGAAAGAAGGAAGCAGTTTAACATTCTAATGGATGATAAACAGCCTGTGGGTGGCAAGTGGAACTATGACGCAGATAACCGCGAGAAATTACCCAAAGACATAAAACCGCCATCGCCCTGTGTTTTTAAACCAGATGACATCACCGAAGATGTAATTGCCTTAGTAGAGAAGGAATTTGACCATCATTTTGGCGATATTAAGCACTTCCATTATGCGGTAACGCGCAACCAAGCACTTGACGTGCTAGATAACTTTATTGAGCAACGACTCGTTAATTTTGGCCGCTATCAAGACGCAATGGTGCAAGATGAAGCGTGGATGTTTCACTCTCATGTTTCATTTTATATCAACGCGGGCTTATTAGGCCCAGAAGAAGTCATTCTTGCTGCCCAAGAAGCCTACTATAAAGGCGATGCGCCCATTAATTCCGCTGAAGGTTTTATTCGACAAATCCTTGGCTGGCGAGAGTATGTGCGCGGTTTTTATTGGCATTTTATGCCTGACTTAAAAACCGATAACTTTTTACAAGCGAAAAGAGCCTTGCCTGAATTTTATTGGACGGGCAAGACTGATATGAATTGTTTGAGCCAATGCGTAAAGCAAACCAAAGAACATGCTTATGCCCACCATATTCAAAGACTCATGGTACTTGGTAACTTTGCACTATTAGCCGGACTCGACCCCGAGCAAGTGAATGAATGGTATCTAATCGTTTATGGAGACGCATATGAATGGGTTGAACTGCCTAATGTAAGCGGCATGATCCTATACAGTGATGGCGGAAAATTATCGAGCAAGCCTTATGCAGCAAGTGGTGCATACATTAACAAAATGTCTAATTATTGCAGCCATTGCAAATATAGCGTTAAGGAAAAAAGCGGTCCTCAAGCTTGTCCCTTTAATTATCTGTATTGGGATTTTATTAATAAACATAAAGAAAAGTTTGAAAACAATCCAAGAATGGCCATGATTTATAGAACAATGTCGAAAATGGACCAAACTAAGCTTATGCATATGCTTGAGGATTCTGAACTCTTTTTAGAGAAGCTTTCTAATAATGAAGAAGTCTGACTTACCCACTAAAATTTGTCCTGTATGCACTTTGCCTTTCACATGGCGCAAAAAATGGGAGCGCAATTGGGCGGAAGTAAAGTATTGTTCTGAGCGGTGTAGACGAAATAAAAAGTGAGCTTGGGCATATCGTTTTAAAACGCGATGCCCAAGCCATTTTTAAGCACAAGGCCTATTATTAAGGCAAAACTAAAGCTCAAAAGCGTGCCTAGCATAATATATTCGGTGAGCTTTCTATCTGTTTGGCGGCGCATATCGCCAAATCTAAATACACTTTTTGCCGCTAATAAAAAGCCTATCCCGCCAAACTGACCTAACAACACAAAAGTGATAACTAAGAATCGCTCTAAAGCGCCTATGTACTCGCCAGCTGTTTGTAAGCCCGAGTTTGCCTGGTCAGTATTCTCAAACTGTTGCAAGTAAGGACGTAACAAAAGCTGTATTAAAATCGACAGCGGTTTGTAAGCAAGCAGATATGCACTGACTGTAGCTATCATGGTGGCTGTGCTATGAGTCACGATAAAGTCTAGAATCATGCTAACGTTAACTCCTTGTAGCCACAAAGTGACAGCAATTAACACCAATAAATGAGCGAGTTGGTCCATGACAAAATAGACAGTGGTAAAGCCCATATAGGTTTTCCAAACATCTATTGCGTAGTGAGTCGAAATAATGACAACTAATGCTATTGCAAAATCAGCTGAATTATCGACACCACCTAAAAACAAAGCGATAGACGTTAATATAGTATGGACGCCCATGTGCTTGAGCAAACCAATGGACCTAATTTTGTGTTCGACTTTGTCCATGATCCAAGAATGAGCCTGTAAATAAAAATCAGCAGTAATATGGGCTAAAAATAACAAAGCAAATAAAATCAAAGCGCATGCTCCCCAATGGTTTTCTCAAAATAAAGAATGAAACCTTTTATTAAATCAGCGTTGGCACGTAATAAATGGGTATTAACATTTTGCCGTGTCATATTAAGTTGTGAAGCGATTTTTTTATGTTCAGGGAAATCACCTTGAATATACCAGTACAGAACTAAGGCTTGCTTGGCGGATATACCCGTTAAAATGCGATTAAAAAACGCTAAGGCTAAATGAGATGCTTGAGTAAAGCCTTCGTCATAAATACCTATTTCAGCTTTGTTTACGCTTTCTAATTGTCTTCCAGAGTTGACGAAAACACTGTCCATTCTGTCGTGCAGGCTTGTCACTGCTCGGTCAATAATACCTACCGCTAAGGATTGCGTAATATCTACTGGAAATGGTAAAGAAGAGCGCATATAAAGTTTAAGCAAAAGCAAGTGACGCAAAGAAAGTAGGGCATTAGGGTACATAATTTGAAACGCATCACCGCGATAAAATTCATACACAATGTTATGTTCTTTGTGAATCGACGCTAAACACTGCTTTAGTGCGCTCATACATTGGCTTAGCTGCTCTTGCGACATCGACGTTGAATTAACGATATCGCTTGTTTCGACCGCGATTAGACTTGCCATCATTTCTACCTTTAACAGCGTTAAATAGTCATTTATGGACTGAGTATGCATTGATAGGTCATAAATAGCAAACGTTTATAGTTGCTTTTAAAATTGCAATCGATATAGTTTGCAATTATTTCAGTAGCAAGCTTACCATTATGATCTACAAAAGCTAAAAATGGACATGATATTGATATGAAGATTATTGTTGATGCTGACGCCTGCCCCGTTGTGATTAAAGAAATTCTATTCAAAGCTGCGAATCGAACGGGTGTGACTTTACTATTAATCGCTAACCATGCGATGAAAATTCCAGTTAACCCAGCTATTCAATTTTTTCAGGTTGGATCGGGATTTGACGTGGCTGACGACGAAATTGTAAAACGCACAGAAGAGGGCGACTTGGTGATAAGTTCTGATATACCCTTAGCCGCCGAAGTTATTGAAAAAAACGCAATCGTACTATCGCCCAGAGGAGAAATACTCGACAAACAAAACATAAAGTCACGACTAACAACACGTGACTTTATGGATACTATGCGCTCAAGTGGTATACAAACCGAAGGGCCTGCGCCTATGTCACAAAGAGATCGTAAAGCCTTTGCCGGTCATTTAGATCGCATCCTTGCGCAGAACACCTAGATTATTTTTTATCGAGCAAGCTAATTAGGCTCGATGTATCAAAGCGGCTTCCACCTTGCGCTTGAACTTGTCCATAAAACTGGTCAACAAGGGCAGTAATAGGCAGGGTACTGTTATTTCGCTGCGCTTCGTTAAGCACAATATTGAGGTCTTTGCGCATCCAATCAACAGCAAAGCCAAAATTGAATTCACCTTTGACCATAGTTGCCCATCGGTTTTCCATTTGCCAGCTTTGCGCGGCACCTTTGCTAATGACATCAATCACTTTATCGACGGCTAGGTTAGCATTTTGTGCAAAATGTAATGCTTCAGACAAACCTTGCACAATACCCGCAATGCATATTTGATTGACCATTTTGGTTAATTGACCCGAGCCTACAGGCCCCATTAGTTCATGTTTTTGACTATAACAATCAAGTAAACTTGTAATTGCTTGATAGTCATCATTATTGCCACCTAACATAACCGTTAATTTCCCATTTTCAGCCCCTGCTTGTCCGCCAGAAACTGGGGCATCTAAAAAGTGAATACCCTGTTGTTCACAAATATCAGCTAATTCACGGGCGAGCTCTGCAGAAGTCGTTGTGTGGTCGATTAAATAACTTCCCTTTGTCATGCCAGCAAGTGCACCTTGCTCACCAAGAACGACGCTTTTTACGTCATCGTCATTACCTACACACAAAAATACGACGTCTGAATTGAGACTTGCCTCACGAGGACTATCAGCACTTTGTCCTTTATAAGATTCTGTCCATTGCGCTGACTTACTCTTGGTGCGGTTATAAACCTTAAGCTCATGCCCTGCATTTGCTAAATGACCCGCCATTGGGAAGCCCATGGCCCCTAAACCAATAAATGAGACTTTCATGTATTGTCCTTATTTGTTGTTAAACTGCTTATTAGCGATTTGCTTTGGTCAATAGTGTAGCGCTTTTTGGCTAAAGAGTTTACCTGTCTTTGTTATCGTTAGCGCTATTCTCATCCTTCGTATTTAGGCCCACACCTCGAATACGATTGTCGATATAATCTTGAAATTGACCGTTATCTCTGCATTTAACAGTACCATTGCCTAGCATAGATATGCCTGCAAAGATCTTTTTAATGCCATCTCCACAGTCTACATCTATTCGAGGCCTTTTGATGACTTTGGTAAGGGTATCTATTGCTGTTTCGGTATCGATAATGGGCGAAGTCTGCAATTGTCGATGGCGTGTGGCTTGTTGTTGACTAAACTGGGCATTGTAACTTTGCAAATGCTTGGTAACGAGTTGCCTGTAGCGGTCTTTTGCCCCTAGTAGATCAGTATTTAACGGCGCTAAGGCTTCTTGTTCCTTTCTTTCAGATAATAATGTAGTTGTTTCTTCTGCTGTATCAGTTGATGTCTGCGTTTCTATAGCCTCTTTTTCTTGCGCTTCGCTATTTACAACTTTTTCCTCTTTCTGCGCTGATATTTGTTGTAGTGGCTTTGCCTCATCTTTACTTTGTTCTGCAGGCGGTTTTTCATCTTGTAAACGTTCATCTATATCTATTGCGGCTGGTTTTATTTTTGGCGCTGTATACAAGTAACTAATAATTTTTGTGTTCTGGTGGTCCGCTTGTTTTGATTTATCGTCTATTATTTTACGGCTTTGTATTGGCGCGATTAAAATGACTAGAGCTATAACTAAAGCGTGCGCTAGCAATGACGCTGCCAACAAACTGTATGAGGAGCGTGCATCATTTCTTTTAGGAAGTTCTAAAGGTCTAGCTTCAATTTTCAATAGCGTAATCTGAGTTGGACGATGCAGCATTTGCACCGGGGCTATAAAGATGACTCTATCTACAGCTAAAAGTTTCTTTTGAATGTGGGAAGCTGCCTTTTATAACTAATCGCTTTGCTAGGTTTAACTATCTTTTTATTTATAATAATCGCTGTTGTTAATAAAACATGTATAATCTAAATTTGTGTCCATATCGCTATCAAGGAAGGAAACATGAAACTCCTATCATCTATAACAGTTGCAGGCTTAAAGATTGGGGTAGCTATCTGCATTGCTGGGATACTAATTGGCAATGCCTCTGCTACTGACGCATTTAAAGGTGATGCATATTATACGCAAAAGGACTTTGAAAAAGCCCGCAGTTCGTATATGGCGGCAGTCGAAACTGGCAGCCCCCACGTATATTATCAGTTAGGTACAATCTACTACA
The DNA here is from genome assembly GCF_055808975.1 of Glaciecola sp. G7-5. Lineage (NCBI taxonomy): Bacteria > Pseudomonadati > Pseudomonadota > Gammaproteobacteria > Alteromonadales > Alteromonadaceae > Glaciecola > Glaciecola sp. G7-5. The sequence continues at coordinate 3,667,925 of NZ_CM147892.1, read as the reverse complement.
AAGGACTTGGTGTAAAACCAAACTACCTTAGTGCCGTGCTTTGGTTTTCATTGGCGGCTGAGTATGAATTTAGTGACGCTAAAAAAATATTTAATGTGCTCGTTAAAAATATAAACGAAAGCGATAGGGCAGAGATACAAAGGTTGGTGCGCGATTTTAAAAACAAATATGGTAAACAAAAAATAGCCGACAAATATCTTCCTAAATTGTTGCCCCAAGCACTTGGGAAAAAAGTAAGCTTTGGTGGACCAGGTAAAGCTCCTGATACTCAGTCCAGGACTGATGAACTATTTGGCATTGAAAGTATTGATAGCTTGCCTGAAATTGAGCTTGATATTGATTATGATGACAGTTTTGACAACTCTTTTGGTAACACCTTTGACGATGGTTTTGATGACTTTGCTGATCTGGATTTTGACTCAGTAGTAAATGATGGTTCGGCCGTCATTGATGAATTTGGTGATATACAAGGCTCGCAACCAGACAAAATAAATCCGCTTGACCTACCGTATCTTGCTGTTATCGATTATGAGGTAGCTATCGATGGCTCAATACGCAATATCGAGAAACTATATACAAAAGGTAGAACAGGCAATATCAATACAGGAATATACGAATATTCGCTGTATACCTTGCCTACACCAACTTTTGAAGGTGAACGCATTAGCTTCTTTAATCGCGGCTTTTTAGGAATTGCTAAATGGGATACCGGTCAAGCACGACACAAAAATAAAGACCTTTATGATTGGGTCAGACGTAATTATAAGCGTTTAAGTAAAGAAGAAACCGCGCAAACGAATTATGAGCGTGCGATGTTATTAATCTATTATCCATGGTATCCCCAAGACGAAGGATTAGCGATCTCGCTGTTGAAAAGTTCAGCGGAGGAAGGATATGTGCACGCACAATATGAATATGGTCTTCATTTATATCGTGAGCAAAAAGACCTTCTTAAAGCCGTGAATTATTTATCATTAGCAAGTCAATTTGGCCTCAGCAAGGCGCAATACACCTTAGCAAGGATTTTACAAACCAGTCCTTGGGTTGAACCTGATGAGAAAAAAGCGATGTTTTGGTACGAAAACGCCGCTAAAAAATCTCATTCATTCGCTTCATTAAGACTAGCTGAACTAAAACTCCTTGCAGCTGACGAAAGCTTACAAAATCAAGCTGAAGCGATAACCATCCTAGAAGACATACAAAGCTCACAAAGCAACAATCCTGAATACAGTTATTTAGTCGCAATATCGCACCTAAAAGGCAAATACAGAGACTTTCCAAAAGTTACTCGTTATTTACGCAAAGCGATATCGAGAGGCCATACACTCAACTGGGATGTTTCACATTGGGAAGACCAACTTGAACGCTGGACGACAGGCCATGTAACTGTGCTTGATCAATAAATAATATCTGTATCAAGTTACATCAAGTTTTTAAGCTGGCGTCTCGCCAGCTTTTTTTAACTAATCCGCAAGACTTTTTGTGATGAGAAGTTTTGATAAAATAGTAGTTAATCACAAGACAAAAAATTTCGTACATTTTGTTGTTCACAAATGATCACATAAACGATTTCAAAAAGCAGGAAATAAGCCGAAATACACAAACTATTGATTATTATACACTTTACTTATCCTTGTATTTATACAATAGCGTATAATGTATATTATGTTAAATTAAATGTTATTAAGGTTTTGTCCACATGCTGTTGTGTGTTCCTATGAATCGTTAATTGTTTGAATCCCCTTTCCTGCGTTTTATGGATGACGCTTTCTTAAATGATTGATAAAGAAAACACTAAAACCGAATCTATTCATTTAAAAATAATGTATAAATCTTTTAGCATTAACGGGTGCACCGCTTCGTTATTTTCTTTAATTAATTTATGCACGCTTTTTAGTCAGGTCGCGGTTTATTAGCATCTGCTAAAAGTGTATTGTTGATAAGTCGTAATAATTAGGTCCAAGTAGATAAATGTCTGAAGTGACAGCTAAGAATGAAAACGTATTTGATGACAAACACGAATATAGCGCTATTATCGTTGGTACTGGCTTTGGTGGGATTTCAGCAGCCATTAATCTGCTTAAGCTTGGGATTAATGACTTTGTGATGCTAGAACGACGTGATTTCGCGGGTGGAACTTGGTTACAAAATACCTATCCTGGTGCCGCGGTAGATGTTCAGTCGCCGTTATATAGTCTATCAGGGCATCCTTTTCCTTGGTCACACTTATTCGCAAAGCAAGATGAGCTTGCAGAGTACACTCGCTCTTTGCTAGATAAATACGATTTACACAAACAAATACACTTACAATGTCAGGTGCGTAGTGCTAGTTGGAAAGGAAATAGCTGGCAACTAACACTTGCTAATCAGCAAACATTGCAATGCAAAGTGTTAATAAATGCAACAGGCCCCTTAAGTTCACCATCAACGCCATCATTCTCAAATTTTGACTCTTATATAGGGTTTAATTTTCATAGCAATGATTGGCAACACAATGTTGATTTGGATAATAAAAATGTCGCGATAATAGGCAGTGGAGCAAGTGCAGTACAAATCATTCCCGCCATAATTGATAAAGTAAAAAGCCTCCATGTAGTACAAAGAACGCCTCACTGGGTGCTACCACGACCTGATTGGAAGATCCCAAAGGCCCTCAGAAAGTTTATGGCCCTAAAACCCATTTATGCCATCATCAGATGCTTTATTTATTGGTTGCTAGAGTTACGCGTAATAGCGTTTAAGTATAGCCCTCGCCTATTAGAGCTTGTAGCTGCAAGACCAGCACTTCGTCACTTAAAAAAGCAGGTGACAAGCAAATCGTTACGTGAAACGTTAACACCTCCATTCATTATTGGGTGTAAAAGAATAATCATATCGAACACATATTACCCCGCGTTACAAAAATCGAATTGCTTTGTCCATGACGAGTATGATGGTGTTTGCCACTTTTATGAAACAGGAATTAATTTTAAAAAGTCAGGCAATTGCGAGATTGATGTTGTAATATTTGCTACGGGTTACAATGCGATTGATTCGATGGTCTCTTACGAGGTTAAAGGAAGTAACAATGCGATACTGCAAAAACGATGGAATGATTACCCTAGGGCTTATTTAGGAACGAGCATTCCTGATTTCCCAAATTTCTTTGTTGTCACAGGACCAAATACGGGTATTGGTCATACTAGCGCAATTTTCGTGATAGAGTCACAAATGCGATATATCATGAGGTGCGTTGAAGAAGTTCTTGTAAACGGCGCGGTATCTATAGAGCCAACGGAACTCGCAGAAGACAACTATAGCAACATGGTCCACCATGAAATGGCAAAAACCGTATGGTCCTACGGGAATTGTGAAAGCTGGTATCAAAATGCAAAAGGAAAAGTCATTGCCATGTTTCCGGGTTTCAGTTTCACCTTTCGTCGACTATGTAAGGCATTTAACTACAAACATCATCTAATAAAACGGTAATTTATGGTTTTTATCTTCGTCACAGTCATCGTTTTACTCTTGCTCATTTTATGGTGTTTGTTCATATCTAAGTCATCCACCATGGGGCGAATTTTATATGAATTGAATACTACTTTTAGAGCACGCCTAGCAAAGTTAAGGCATGTGCAAATTAAGCGTGCAGATGATGTATTTGCCTATTATACAAATAATCAAAAAGATAAGCCTTGCATGTTATTGCTGCATGGTTTTAGTGCGGATAAGACAATTTGGTTGCCTTTTGCCAAATACGCCAGTCGAAACTTTAACCTTATCATTCCAGATCTTATGGGCCACGGTGAAGTGCCCTACTGCAAAACACAAAATTACAGTGCCTTTAATCAAGCTGATTACGTCAAACGCTTACTCAAAAATTTAGGCTTACATGACTCCCCTCTTATTATCGTTGGAAATTCAATGGGGGGAATGATTGGGACAATATTAGCAAGTGCAAATAGCGATGCTAACAACGCTGAAGAGAAAGTTCGTGCATCATTAATGATTAACAACTTAGTGTTAATCGATCCTGCAGGTGCAAGGAGTGATTTTGCACTGCAATTAAAACAGGCTAATCATAATCCTTTTAGCCACAGCACACTTAATGATTCTCTCGCCTTTTATAAACTAGCGATGCAAGACCCACCTTTTTTGCCTTTATGTGTAAAAGTACATGTTGCCCAAACTAATTATTTGTCGAAAAAAACGCAATACCAGCATATGTTTGCAGATTTTTTCAATCCGGAAGAGTTTTTTGTAAGTCCGGTTACGGTTAATGCTGCGAAAATTCAGTTGATTTGGGGTGAAAAAGATAAAATCTTACCGGTAAGCGAGGCTAAATACTGGGAAAAGCTCCTTGAATGTAACACTGTTATTATTCCAAATATTGGCCATATGCCTATGGTAGAATGTCCAGAACACACATATTCGTTATTGCATTGATTTTTATCAATATGGACTTTTACCATTAGCACTATTATGAAGAAAGCTTTGATGACGCAATACAAGAAGTAAAAGTTAGTAACTATTCATTTAAATTAAATTCAACCAATAAGCCGATCATTTTCTATGGAATTTATTCTTTTATTCATTGCTTTTATTTTTGGTTTTGCCTGCAAGATAATAAAGATGCCACCCCTTATAGGGTATTTAGTTGCAGGTTTTGTGCTAAATGGCATGGGATACTCATTAAACGATAGCCTAAGCACTATCGCGAACTTGGGTATCACAATTATGTTGTTCACGATAGGTCTAAAACTCAACGTTAAAGACCTTGGTAAGACGGAAATTTGGTTAAGTTCTATAAGCCATGCGCTTATCTGGGTTTTAGTCGTTTGTTTGGTTGTATTGTTGTTACTAAACCTTTCATTGCCTTATGTGAGCGAACTAAGTATGCAGCAGGCAGCGCTAATCGGCTTTGCGTTTAGTTTTAGCTCAACAGTATGCGTGGTAAAAATACTAGAAGAATCAGGTGAAAGTAAAACGAGACACGGAAAAATCGCCATCGGTATATTAATTGTCCAAGATATTCTCGCTGTCCTATTTTTAGTCGCCGCTACAGGCAAATTACCATCCATATATGCTTTTGCTTTGTTTTTGCTGATTCCGCTTGCGCCTATACTTAGAAAGTTATTAGAAGAAGCCGGTCATGGAGAGCTGCTGCCATTGAGCGGTTTAGTTTTTGCACTTGGCGGTTATTTCTTATTTGATCTTGTTGGTGTTAAAGGTGATTTAGGTGCGTTAATATTTGGTGTCTTACTTGCCAAAAGCACTAAAGCTGCAGAACTATCTAAATCCTTGTTGGCATTTAAAGATCTTTTCTTGATAGGGTTTTTCTTAACAATAGGGCTAACAGCCTTGCCAAACATTGAAATGGTGCTCATTGCGCTATTATTTAGCTTCTTATTGCCACTTAAATATCTTTTGTTCTTCGCACTATTTGCTGGCACAAGATTGCGTGCTCGTACTTCTTATTTGTCCAGTTTAGTTTTGTCAAATTTCAGCGAATTTGGCTTAATTGTAGTAGCCGTCGCGGTAAGTACTAAAATGCTGGGCGATGATTGGTTAGTGATTATGGCCTTAAGTGTCTCATTTTCGTTTGTCATATCCAGCGTACTTTACAAACGTTCACATGCCCATTATGCGGGGGTTAAAGACACCTTGAAACGTTTTCAATCAAGAAAAATATTGCAAGAAGACCGCTATCCTTGTATGCGTGATGCAGAAATTCTTGTCATAGGCATGGGACGCGTGGGTAAAGGTGCATTTAATGCACTAGACAACACCTTAGGCTCTGCCGTGTGGGGAATGGATGCTGACCTAGAAAGAGTCAATAAGTTAAAAGCCGATGGAAAAAATACCATTGTTGGAGATGGAGAGAATATCGATTTATGGGAGAATTTAGATCTTTCCAATATTAAGCTTGTTTTACTTGCTCTACCTTCGATAGAAGATTCCTCAAATATAACCTCGCAACTACGTCACGCTAAATATACAGGACAAATCGCAGCTATTGCCCGCTATGAAGATGAAGTCGAACCATTGCTTAATAAAGGCGTCGACAGAGTGTTTAACTTTTTCACCGACGCCGGTTTGGGTTTTGCTGAAGAGAGTATCACCATGTTGAATGAAATAAAGGGTCAAGCTAAGTCATAAAATATGCATAGGTTGTAGTCTAAATGAGAATGATTAAGTTTTATATCCCCATGAATTATATAGAAAAATTAACTTCAGTTTTTTGTTTTATCGCTTTTTGTGCTAAGCTTTTATGATAGATTTGTAACCTAAGGAATTGCTTATGCAAGGTTCTACACTTGTTTTAAAAACCCTAAATGAAATACTTACTTTTGAACTGACCTCTATCAACCAATACTTCCTACATGCGAGAATGCATAAAAACTGGGGTTTAGAAGCCTTAAATGAAAGCGCCTATAAAAAGTCAATTAAAGACATGAAACAAGCCGACAAACTAATCGAAAGGATATTATTTTTAGAAGGCTTACCTAACCTACAAATGCTAGGAAAATTGTTTATAGGCGAAAACACGCAAGAATCACTTGCCTGTGACGCTAAGTTTCAGTTAAGTCAAATTCCTAAATTAAAAGCGGCAATTAGTATTTGCGAGCAAGAACAAGACTACGTAAGCCGCGATATGCTCAATCACATATTAGAATATGAAGAAGAATACTTTGATTGGTTAGAAACCCAAGAGTATCAAATCGCACAAATGGGCATCGAAAATTATTTGCAAACGCAAGTCGAAGCCTAAACTTGACAGGAGAATATTATGCAAGGTAGTCAAAAAGTAATAGAAGGACTAAACAGCCTTCTTGGTTATGAATTAGCCGCCATGGACCAATATTTCGTGCATTCTCAGATGTATTTAGATTGGGGCTTAACAAAATTATATGAACGTATTAATCATGAATTTGATGATGAAAAAGGTCATGCCACCAAGCTAATTGAACGCATGTTATTTTTAGGTGGCAAGCCCGATATGGTTACGCGTACCGGCCTGAATATAGGCGCAGAAGTACCTGACATGTTAGAAAGCGATTTGCGGGTTGAATATGAAGTTGCAGCTAAACTGAAAGAAGTAATCGCCATTAGCGAACTTGAACAAGACTATGTTACGCGCGATATGTTACTCGTACTATTAGATGATACCGAGATGGACCACGCTTATTGGTTAGAACAACAGTTGGGCTTGATCAGGCGATTAGGTTTAGCGAATTATCTTCAATCGCAAACTTAATAAGTCTTTTTTGACGCTCACGATCTTGTGCGGAAAACGACTATTCGATTTTAGTCGTAAACAAAACAGAATAAACGTAAATTTGTTCTGTTTTGTTGTTTTTGATTTCTACAAACATTTGCCACTGCATACGCGGTTCAGTACAACTGCCTAAAAAAGTAAGCGCTTCGACCTCACCGGCGCTTATTTTATCCTGAATTACAGGTGTTCTACCCATAAACATATTAACACCCTCAATCCAAGCCTTTTGCAATGCGTACCCATCGCTAAATGAGAAATCGATAAACATCTCTTCCTCAATAATGGGTGGGCGTTCAAATTCTATGTCTAAGGTAAAGCTATCACGTTCAAAATGACAAACGTTATTGCTTAATTCGCATTGATCTAATTTATTTAATGACTTGTTAACGTTGGCTATCTTAATTCCTGAAAGCACTGCCAGCACTAGCCCTGCGAAGATTAGGATTTTAATTATTGTTGGCTTTTTGTTCACAATTTGTGCACCGTAAAGTTTCCTTTATTGACTAAGATCAATGCTTAGTTAACTTAGCTATCTTTTTGTATTTAAAAACATTAATATTCTACCCCGACTAGTGTCAGGAATCCTGATCTTTTTTCTCTAGCTATATGTAGCGAGAAAATTTAAGCTTAATCGGACACTTAGTTAAGGTTTACACTATTACTCGACGCGGAAGTTTCAAACATGAGTCAAACAAGCCAAGTTCAACCTGACTACAATTATAAAGTAGTTAGGCAGTTTACAATCATGACGGTTGTATGGGGTATCATAGGGATGACAGTAGGAGTTTTGATAGCAGCGCAATTGTTTGCGCCGGCACTTAACTTTGACATTCCATGGTTAACCTACTCTCGTTTACGCCCTCTTCACACCAATGCGGTTATTTTTGCATTTGGTGGCTGTGCATTATTTGCAACCAGTTACTATATTGTACAGCGTACCTGCCATGTTAGGCTCTTCAGTGATAAACTTGCTGCGTTCACCTTTTGGGGTTGGCAGGCAGTTATCTTGTCTGCGGTTATTACCCTGCCTTTAGGATTCACCTCTAGTAAGGAATACGCAGAGTTGGAGTGGCCAATTGATATTTTGATAACACTCGTATGGGTTGCATATATCATCAACTTTTTTGGTACTCTAGCGGTTCGTAAAACATCTCATATTTATGTTGCGAATTGGTTTTTGGGTGCATTTATGCTTACCGTCGCGGTGCTTCATATTGGTAATAGTATGGTTGTTCCGGTATCAATGTTTAAATCGTACTCGCTCTATGCCGGTGCTGTTGATGCAATGATGCAGTGGTGGTACGGTCACAATGCCGTAGGCTTCTTCTTAACCGCTGGTTTCTTAGGTATGATGTATTACTTTGTTCCTAAGCAAGCAGGTCGTCCGGTATATTCATATCGCTTATCTATTGTTCACTTTTGGGCGCTAATTTCTTTATACATTTGGGCTGGTCCTCACCACTTACACTATACCGCTTTACCTGACTGGACTCAGTCTTTGGGCATGGTAATGTCAGTTATCTTATTCGTACCTTCGTGGGGCGGCATGATAAACGGTATCATGACACTTTCAGGTGCATGGCATAAATTACGTACTGACCCTATCTTGCGTTTCTTAATCGTATCTTTGTCATTCTATGGTATGTCTACTTTTGAAGGCCCAATGATGGCAATCAAAACGGTAAACGCATTATCTCACTACACTGACTGGACTGTAGGCCATGTTCACTCTGGTGCATTAGGTTGGGTTGCAATGGTATCAATCGGTTCAATTTATCACCTTGTCCCAATATTGTTTGCACAACCTAAAATGTACAGTACAAAACTGATTAATATACATTTCTGGCTGGCGACTATTGGCGTAGTACTATATATCGTAGCAATGTGGATGAGTGGTGTATTACAAGGCATGATGTGGCGTGCAGTGAATGCTGATGGCACACTGACCTACTCTTTTGTAGAGTCCTTAGAAGCATCTAAACCCTTCTATGTTGTGCGCTTTATCGGTGGTTTATTTGTTGTTGCAGGTATGCTCATCATGGCTTACAACTGCTATAAAACGATAGCTTCGCCAAAATCAGAAGAAAACGCGACAGATGCAGATCTTGCAGTAGGAGTTGCTCGATGAAAAATCCACATGAGTTAATTGAAAAGAACGTTGGTCTGCTAACTATTTTAATTTTGATCGCTATCAGCTTTGGCGCGATGGCTCAAATATTACCACTTATGTTTCAACAACAGGTTTTAGAGCCAGTAAAAGGCTTACGTCCTTATACTGCGCTTGAAATGGAAGGACGTGACATTTACATCCGTGAAGGTTGTGTTGGCTGTCATAGTCAAATGATTCGTCCATTCAGATCTGAAACTGAACGTTATGGACACTACTCAGTAGCGGGTGAATCTGTTTGGGAACGCCCCTTCTTGTGGGGTTCTAAAAGAACAGGTCCTGACTTAGCACGTGTAGGTGGTCGTTACAGTGACGAATGGCATAGAGTTCATTTGTTGAATCCTCGTAATGTGGTTCCTGAATCGAATATGCCTGGTTATCCTTGGTTAGCTGAAAACAAGTTAACTGGTAAAGACACAGCGAAGAAGTTTGAAGTCAATAAGATGCTAGGTGTTCCTTATACCGAAGAAGATATTGCAGGTGCAAAAGCTGCGGTAGAAGGTAAAACCGAAATGGAAGCATTAATTGCTTATTTACAGTCTCTTGGCACGCACTTGAAATAAGGAGTGACCTGATGGACCAAGCTATTATTGGAAGCATTTTCACTGTCGTTGTGTTTGTCGCGTTTTTTGGCGCGGTATGGTGGGCATTTAATTCAAAAAACAAAGAAAAGTTTGAAGACGCCGCCAACATCATCTTTGAAGATGATGATAAGCAAAGTGACAATAAGTTTAGTAAAAAAGATCAGGAGTCATAAGATATGACTATGTTTTGGACAATATGGATAAGTGTGATAAGTCTTGGCACGATAATCGGCTGTTGGTGGCTGCTTGTGTGGACCTTATCAAATAAAACAGGCGTTGCTGAAGGCGACGATATGGGGCATGAGTTTGACGGTATTGTTGAGATTAACAATCAACTACCTAAATGGTGGACCAACATGTTCTATTTGACCATGGTATGGGGGTTCATTTACCTATTTGCCTATGGTGGACTAGGTGATTTTACAGGATTCTTAGGTTGGAAAAGTTCTAATCAAGGCGTACTTAGTTTAGAAGAGTCGCGCGCTGAACTTGAAAAAGATATCGCCGCAGATAGTCTTAACGAGTACGCATTAAGCGTTAAAGTCGCTCGTGAGAAGTTTGACCCTATTTTTGAAGAATACGCGAAAACACCTGTTGAAGAGCTAGCGTTAAACGAAGAAGCAATTCAAGTCGGTAAGCGTCTGTTTATTCAAAATTGTGCTCAGTGTCATGGTTCAGATGGTGCAGGGCAACGTGGAGGCTTCCCTAACCTACGTGACAACGATTGGTTGTACGGTGGTTCGGGCGCTAAGATTAAAGAAACCTTGGTGTTAGGACGCAAAGGCATGATGCCTGGATGGTTAGCCCCTTTTGGTGAAAAAGGCATTGAAGAAGTTGTAGCCTACACTTTGAGCTTAAGCGGTCGTGATGTTGACGATGGTCTAGCAACAGCCGGTAAAGCGCGTTTCATGGCTTGTGCTGCTTGTCATGGAATGGACGGAAAAGGAAACCAAATGCTTGGTGCTCCTAATCTGACTGACAATATTTGGCTGTACGGTGGCAGTGAACGAGCAGTGACCGAAACCCTAAATTACGGTCGTAACGGTGTAATGCCTTCGTTCAAGAAAACATTGGGTGAAAATAAAATTCACGTTGTTGCTGCATATGTTTACAGCCTGTCTAATTAAGGTGACAGTAAGCCATAAACATTCGGTAAAATGAATACAAAGAAGCCTCGTTTTACGAGGCTTTTTTATTTACACTACGAGCCCGGATGTTTAGTCAATAAACCTGCTTAAGACGTATTTACCCTAATAAATTTATAGGAAAACTATGCAAGAACAAGACGACAAACCTTGGTACAAACAATTTTGGCCATGGTTTTTAATTTGTATACCACTTTCATCATTAATAGTGGGATCTCAGGTAATAAGACTAGCGACTGACGGAACCAATAGTCTAGTTGTAGACGATTATTACAAGGAAGGAAAAAGCATAAATGCTCGTCTTGATAAGATTGAAAATGCGATTGCATTAAATATCAGTACTAAATTAGACATTAAGTCTAACGGAATAACACTTGAGTTTTTAAGCGGCGCTCCCACTGAGGGTGAAGCACTACAATTAGATTTTTTTCACGTAACCCAAGAACATAAAGATTTTAAGGTGTTGCTTACGCGCGATGCGTCAGGTATTTATCGCAGTAATGAAGAAAATCCAATTGAAGGAAAGTGGCGTTTACGATTAACCCCTTTAGACGAATCTTGGAAAGTCCAAAAGAGAATAAGTTTGCCTCAAGCTACGGCATTTGATTTTAATCCATAGGCGTTTAAATTTAGGCCTTTATGCAATAATTCACATCGTTGAGCAGAGTAGTTAATGAGCATCAATATCGCACCGGGACATTGCTTTCACTGTGGTTTGCCCAATACTGAGGGTGAATCATTCCCCGTTTCATTTCAATCTACAACTCATTATATGTGTTGCCCTGGTTGCCAAGCTGTGGCACAAGCCATTGTAGATAATGGTTTAGAAAATTATTACGAATTTAGAACTGAAGCCGCGGCCAAAGGCGATACAGCGCTAGATAATACGATGTCACAACTCGCTGTATATGATGAGCCTGAGCTACAAGAAGAGTTTGTTTTTGATGAAGGCAAACACAAATCAATTCAATTGACTGTAGAAGGTATTACTTGCGCAGCGTGTGCTTGGTTAATTGAAAAACAACTAGCAAAACTAGCGGGTATCAAACAAGTTTCGGTAAATGTATCGGCTCGCCGAGCGGTGATCAATTGGGATAACGATGTTGTCAAATTATCGGGTATTTTAACTAGGCTAAAATCGATAGGCTATGAATCCCTTCCCTTTCAACCAGACGTCCACGAAGCATCATTCAAGAAAGAACAAAAATCATATCTAAAAAAGTTAGGCCTTGCCGGTATTATGACTATGCAGGTGATGATGCTAGCCATGGGACAATATTTCGATATTTTGGGGAATATTGAAGAAGATGCTGTAGCCTACTTTAATGCTGTAGGCTTGTTATTAACGACACCCGTCGTATTGTATTCTGGCAGCATCTTCTATTTAAGCGCTTTTAAAGCGCTGATGGCAAAAACCGTGAATATGGATGTACCTGTGACCATAGCCATTATGGCGACTTACATTGCTGGTGTATTAGCTGTCAATAAAAGTAGTGGCGAGGTTTATTTCGAATCTATTTGCATGTTTATTTTCTTCTTAACGATAAGTCGCTACTTAGAACATAGATCACGTCATAAAGCATCCTTAATATCATCGAATATGCTCAAACTGATCCCCGTAACCGCGCAAAAACAATCCGAAGATGGATTTACCAGCGTAATTGCCAAACAGTTAGTCAAAGACGATATCGTACTTGTTAAAGCAGGAGAAACCGTGCCCATCGACGGCGACATCATTGAAGGCCAGAGCTACTTTGATGAGTCGATGTTAACCGGTGAGTTTGAACCCGTTACAAAGACGATTGGGCAACGCATTTATGCAGGGACCTTAAATCAACATAGTTCCATCATAATGCGTGTTGAAGCTCCTGTTAAATATGCAATGATGAATCAAATTCTTCGCTTACAAGAAATGGCCATGGCGAGCAAACCAAAAGTTGCGGCCACTGCAGATAAGCTTTCTCGTTATTTTGTTTTCGCGGTTCTAGCAATTTCGGCCTTAACCTATTTTTATTGGTATGCTCAAGGTAACGATCATGCTTTTTGGATTACTATATCTGTGCTTGTAGCGACCTGCCCTTGCGCATTAGGTTTAGCCACGCCATCGGCGATAACGTGCGCGATGGCAAAATTAAATAAAATGGGCGTTTTACTAAAGCGTGCTGATGCACTTGAACAACTCACTGTAACCACCGACATTATTTTTGATAAAACGGGAACACTTACCCAAGGCAAATTCTCAATTAACAAAGAATGGATAAATCCCCCTTCAAAAGACATTTTTGATGTGCCAGAACACGAACTAGCGTCATATATTGTGGCTATGGTAAATAGCATAGAATCCAGATCAGAGCACCCTATCGCAAAAGCGTTTGAACAATATATTCATCAGCGTGATGACCAAGCCTACAGTGCGACACATTTTAACTTAAGTGAATACGCCGTTAAAATAGGTGAAGGTATATCGGTAAAGCTTGACGATAAACAACTATTTTTGGGTAGCCAAGCCATGATACTGCCAATGATAAACGCTTTGAATTCTGCAAGTGCTATGAATCAAGTTGAGGGTGCGAATGTGTTACTAAGTACAAGTGACACCCTAATAGCCGCATTTTGGATTAGCGACACAGTACACAAAGACGCCTCTGGTATTGTCAGTCAATTAGGCAGTCATGAACTCACTATATTAAGTGGCGATACTCAAGTTAATGTCAACAAAGTTGCAGAGGAATTAAACATTTACAATGCTGTTGGGGATAGTACCCCTCAGGCAAAACTAAATTACATCGGCAAACTTCAGGCGAAAGAACGACGGGTTGTTATGCTGGGTGATGGTATCAATGATGCTCCCGTATTGGCAGCAGCTGACGTATCCATTGCGGTAGGCAACGCTTCAGACCTTGCTAAAAATGCGGCCGATATTGTATTACTAAATCCAAAATTACAATCAGTTGTTGACCTACTAGTCATGGCAAAGAGAACAAAGTCCAAAATAAAGCAAAATATTGCTTGGGCTTTAGCTTACAATTTTTTGGTTCTCCCTTTTGCAGTTGTTGGTTGGCTAACGCCATGGCAAGCGGCTTTAGGTATGTCGCTTAGTTCGATTGTTGTGGTATATAATTCAACACGTTTAATGCGCTAAGCTAGCCAAGTAGTAAATACACAAGGTATGATAAATAACATGCTTTTTATGTTATCCATCTACATAAAAAGTAACAACAAGGTATCAGTGATGAGTATCATTTATGTATTAATTCCTTTGGCGATAATAATTGTTGGTATCGCAATAGGCATCTTTTTTTGGGCAGTTAAATCAAATCAGTTTGATGATTTAGAAAGGCAAGGTTACAGCATACTGTTTGATGATGATATTAAACAAAATAAAGAAGCGAATAACCTACCAAATGAAGACAATACAACAGACAAAGAAAGCAAACAATAGTGTCTGAATTTAGTTACTTTTCGGCATTTCTTATTGGGCTCGCAGGTGGAGTCCACTGTATAGGCATGTGTGGACCAATAGCAAGCGCGTTTACCTTTGCCGTACCTAAAAACACGTCACACACGCCCTATATTCTGAGCTACAACGCTGGGCGTATTTTCTCATACACTATTGCTGGAGCACTCACGGGTTGGTTGGGTAGCCTTTTCTCATCGAGTGTGGTTACAGGCTTACTGATATTGCAAAGTTTAAGCATTATATTTTTATTACTACTTGCTCTTTATATCAGTGATATATACAAAGGTCTTATTTATTTCGAAAAGGCAGGTGCTAAGCTATGGAAGCATTTAGCCCCAATTGCGAAGCAATTAATCCCATTTAAAAGTCCTTGGTACACCATACTTTACGGAATGATTTGGGGCTGGTTACCGTGTGGTTTAGTCTACTCGGCACTTACATGGTCACTGGCCAGTGGCAGCCTAGTGCAAGGCGCATTGTTCATGCTTTGTTTTGGTTTAGGCACATTACCCGCTTTGGTTGCGAGCAGTTTAGGAGCTAGTTTCCTTATTCCGATATTGCAACACAAAGCGACGCGACTTACGATTGCCAGTTTATTGTTTTTATTTGCAATAATTTTGATTTTCGATTTGTTTCAAGGTATAACAAACTTGGAATAGCAAAACAGCAGAGAGCCCATGTCAAATAAAGAGTTATCAATACATTGTCAGAGTTGTACTTTCAGTCATTTGTGTCTTCCAGTGAGTTTAAATAAACATGAGTTAGATTCTCTCGATGATATTATTGAACGTAAACGCCCTCTGCAAAAGCATGATAAGTTGGTTAATGCGGGCGATAAGTTTCATTCTTTGTTTGCGGTACGTTCTGGTTCATTTAAGTCCTACATAAGTGACAAAAACGGCATTGAGCAAGTTACTGGTTTCCATTTCCCTGGCGATATTATCGGCTTTGATGCCTTGAAAGACGAAGTTCACCAAAGCTATACCCAAGCACTTGAAACAGCCATGGTATGCGAATTGCCTTATGAAACCTTAGAAGAAGTTTCGAGTAATTACCCTAAGTTACGTCAACAAATAATGCGTTTTATGAGTTCAGAAATTAAACATGATCATAATTTAATTATGTTATTGAGTAAGCGCAGCGCTGAAGAACGCTTATTGCATTTTATTAATCATTTATCGATGCGTTTTGATGAACGAGGCTACTCAGCCAAACAATTTAATCTGTCGATGACAAGAAACGAAATTGGCAATTATTTAGGCTTAACGGTAGAAACGATTTCTCGCTTGTTAACGCGCTTTCAAAAAGAAAACCTAATCCAAGTCGACGGTAAATTAATTAGCATTATTGATTTTGATGGAATAAAGCAACGTATTCCAGAAAATGATATTGCGTTTACCGCAGTAGGCTAAATATCCCCACATTGTGATGCAATAACGAATAAGCTTGCTGTATACTTAGCAGGTTTTTCGTTATTGTGAAGTGCTCATGTCAGCTAAACTCAAATCTACATACAATTTTAATAAGCTTCAAAAGCGTATTCGTCGCGAGACCGGTAAAGCAATCATTGACTTTAATATGATTGAAGACGGTGACAAGGTCATGGTCTGTTTATCGGGCGGCAAGGATAGTTACACGCTACTCGACGTATTAATGTATTTTAAACGCATCGCCCCTATCTCTTTTAGCATAGTAGCGGTCAATCTCGATCAAAAGCAACCTGGTTTTCCGCAGCACATTCTACCTGACTATTTAGATGGCTTAGGGATTGAATATAAGATTGTTGAAGAAGATACTTATTCAATCGTCAAAGACAAAATACCTGAAGGCAAAACCACGTGTTCACTGTGCTCTCGACTGCGCCGCGGTATTTTGTATCGTACAGCGAAAGAGTTGGAAGCAACGAAAATAGCATTAGGTCATCATCGTGATGACATGTTAGAAACCATGTTTTTAAATATGTTTTATGGTGGAAGATTAAAGTCAATGCCACCAAAACTGGTAAGTGACAATGGCGAGCATGTTGTTATTCGTCCCCTTGCCTATTGTACTGAAGCGGATATTCAAAAATACGCAGATACGCTTTGTTTTCCTATCATTCCTTGTAATCTTTGTGGATCGCAAGAAAATTTGCAACGCAAAAACATTAAGTTAATGTTGCAAGATTGGCAAAAACGCTTCCCAGGACGCATTGAATCTATGTTTAAAGCAATGCAAAATATTGTGCCTTCGCATATGTTAGATCAGACCTTGTTTGACTTTACAGACCTTAGTGTACAAACACGAATAAATGGTGAAGGCGACATCGCATTTGATACGCCTGAACTGCCTAAAGCAGAATCTCAAGATATTGACGATCTGGTTTCAATAATAGAATTAAAGTAGAGTAAACATGAAAATTGGCTTAGCGTTAGGCGCAGGAGCAGCAAGAGGTTGGGCGCACATTGGAATCATCAGAGCCCTAGAGGATTTAGGGGTTAAAATTGATGTCGTCGCCGGTTGTTCAATTGGTGCATATGTAGGCTCTGCATTCGCAAGCGGTAAATTAGATGAGTTAGAGGAATGGGCATATTCACTTACTGACTGGCAAGTGTTTGGCTTATTAGGACTGGGCTTTAGGCGAGGCGGTATTGCCAGCGGACAAAAAGTATTTACCAAGCACAAAGAAGAATTTTGCGCTCCTACATTTGAAGAGATGAAGTTACCATTCACAGCAGTGGCTACCGACTTGTATTCTGGCAAAGAGGTGGTGTTCAACAAAGGTGATATAAGCGATGCTATCCAAGCGTCATGTGCCATCCCAGCGTTATTTCCACCGATTGAGCATGCAGGTAGATGGTTGGTCGATGGCGCTGTAGTTAATCCCGTTCCGGTAAACCAATGTCGTCAGTTAGGTGCGGACTTTGTTATTGCCATCAATCTTAGTGCTGATTTCAGGCCACAGTTGATTGAAAATTTTGAACATGATCATGAGGTTAATCAACAAAAGACAGACCGCTTTTTGAGTAATGCTAGCGGTGGTTTTATGAAACAATGGTTTTCCCCTGACCCGAAACCAAATAAAAAACAAGCGCCAGGCATAGTCAGTGTAATGAGTAGTTCGCTAGAAATACTTCAAGCTAGAGTCACACGCTCGCGTTTAGGTGGCGATCCGCCGGATTTACTTATTGAGCCTCAATTAAGAGATGTCGGTTTGCTTGAATTCCACCGTGCTGAAGAAATGTCTAAAGAAGGACGAGATGCGGTGTATAGGCTTGCCGAACAAATTCAATATCAATTGAATATCAAAGTCAAAGACGAACTCGAGGAGCGCGGTGAAGACCCAGCAAACATTGCCCCAGGTGAACAACCCACTATAGCACCTGAGTTGGCGCCACAAAATAATGACAAAGGGACTAAATAGTCCCGTTAACTATTATTTTGTTGTTTTCGCTGTTATACGCATGGGCGCCTTAGGTAACTTAATCAACTTCAAGCTATCAATTTCATCTGCACTTATTGTTAAGCTTCCATTACTTATTTTCATGCCGTTGTCCAGATCGTGTTGCAACTCTTTATCAGCAAATTGAAAAGTTAAGCCACTGACCTTCGGCATCATAAATGACATGAAGCCGCCGACACTATCGAAAAATTCTGTATATTGCTGATATAACATTTGCAGTTCGTCACGATCATAGCTTTCATGCAGATATTCAGCTTTTGTTTCTAGCTGTACAGAAATATCACAAATGTTCGCCGCTTCTTTTAATTGCATGATGACGATAGCATCTGCAAGACGTAAGGCTTTTTCTGATGGTAATGTAAACCTATACTCGGGTGTAAGCTGTATAGGAATTTGCTGTTTTTGTGTGCTAATTCTAGCGCTTTGGATCTCACATAAGGTTTTACTGTGTATATTCATAAAACCAAAAGCAAATTGTAAAGCATTGGTATCGTCTGAATCCAATTTTCGCACATGGCTATAAAAGGTTTTATAAGCAACTTGGAGTTCTTCTGCGTATACATTGCTTGAAAGGCTTAAGGCCAAAGTTGACATTAACATTAAGCTAGCCATCTTTATTTGCATCATTTTCATGGATTGATCAGTTCCTGGTTGATTCGGATCATGTCCCGAAGTTCATCGACATATTCTTCTCCACGTTCAGAGTACTTAGTGAGTCCTTCTGCTAGAGAATATGCTGTAATTGGTTTTTGACTATTCCGGTATTTTTGACGAATAAGGCGCATATCTTTGTAGGCAGGATGACGATTTAAATTACGCATGTAGGAATACATCGCACTTGATAAATCGTCAAATTTCGCAACCTCATGTGCGGCACCATCATTACGTTGTCGAGGCACAAAACCACATCCCTTCTTAAAACACCACAATCCGAAAAAATTGTAACCTTTAGTGGCAAAGCGTGATGTCCCCCATGCTGATTCATTTGCTGTTTGGACCAACACGAGTTCTTTGGGAATGATGTCTATCTTACGAAAGAGTTCAGTATACATGGCATCAACTGACTGTTCTGTATCTACACGGTATTCCTCTATCAACCAATCCAATTCTTCTTGTTGATATTCTGACAAGCTTTCGCCAGCAAGTTGTTTAGCCTGCAGCCCCTGTAAAAATTGCCGTATAGTTCTTATGTACTCATTTTGCGCATCAACTGCGGGCGCCAAATAAGAGAAAAAAGCGCGTTTTTTTCTTTTACTTGATCGTATTCATTAAAATTGGGCACCGGTTCGCTAGCGTATTCCACGATAGGAATATCCTCTACAATACTTGGTTCTGGTTGCATAAAAAATATACCAAGAAGTAATATAATGACCGTCGCAAGCGCAATAGATATGATTTTAAACTTATGCATTAAATACGCCTCTATCTGTTGGGGAATTATTATCTTTTGCTGGCGCTATTTCGTCGCAGAAGAGGTCTTGATACAGAATGGCTTTCACATTGAAATAAAATGGCGCTATCCATAAATAAGCAAAACCCAGGCTAATAACAACGATCGCCAGCATACCTAAAAACAACAAAAACAGCTGCATCATCTTGCCAAGATATACGTTACTCATCTTGATGGAGTTCATAATCGCAGTGAGGGGCGACATCTTTTTATCGGCAATCAATGGGAGGGTGAAACTTGTGACTGCAAAAATATAAAAACCAGGAATAAATAATAAAGCAAAACCGAATTTAAAAAGTATATCAACGCAAATCGCCGCTAAAGCGACCGTCGGTAAAATTTTGTAGTATTGAAAAATACTAGTAATGGGCACAGAGCGTTTGCGCAAGGTCTCTATAGCGAGCATTGACACACCCGTCCACAAAGGTGCCAGTGCGAAGGCCATGCTAAGCTCTATCATTAGCTGTTGTGTAGGTGTTAACGGCGTATCAGGCGAAATAAGTAGAGATACGTCGTTGATCTCAAATGCATCAAGATAAAGCATGTATATCGTAAATGTGACGGCCCAAATGCAGGCAAGAGCGAGCACAAGTCGCCAATTATTTTTAGTCGATAAGTTATAAGCTCGTTTAAAAATTGATTTTATATCAAAGTCATAACTGCCATCAAAGCCTTTGAAATCAGCAGTTCGAATATTTTCATTCGGATTTGAACCAGGATCATCGTCAGGATCGGGTATATTGTTTTTTGGCATAACACTCATTCAACAAGGCGTAATTGGATAATTACAGAGCAGTGATTATAGCAAACTTATATGCTAACAGGCTATGACCAAAGGAGCATTATTGCCATAGCGATCAGTACCATACCCATTACCCGGTCGAACCAATGTCCATGGGTTTGGTACGCGTAACGTATTTTGGGGTAGTTGCTAATATATGACAGAAAACAAAACCATGCCATCGTAGAGAGCGCAAAGTATGCACCATAAAACATTTTACTTTCAATACTCGCTTGGGCGGGAATATAGCCGGTAAACAGGGCGAGGAAAAACAAGGTCGCTTTAGGATTAAGGCCGTTTGTTAAAAAACCTAGACCAAAAGCCTTGTACCAAGTTGAGGCTGTGTCGACTTGATTGTCGCTAATTTGGCTTTGAGGCGCTTTAGCTTTGCTTTTTAGGGCAGAATAGCCAATCCACAAAAAGTATGCAGCTGCTACATACAGCAAGGTCTTATAAAGCCAAGGCGTTGTCGCGATTACTAAACTTACGCCTAAAATAGAATAAACAACGTGTAATAATATACCCACGCCAATTCCAACACTAGTCCACAAGGCCGGCTTTAAGCCTTTTTGCAACGATTGTTTTAATACAACCGCAAAGTCAGGGCCAGGGCTAGCAACGGCGACTAAATGCATAAGTGCAACCGTAAGCCAAACACCATAATCAAGGTTCATTTTGTGATGTCTCTATAGGAAAGTGAGTACAAGCGCCCCACTCTGACCAAGAACCGTCATAAACCTTTAGATTGTGATGACCTAATAAATCAGCTGCTTGGGCTAATATACATGCGGTAACACCACTACCACAACTGAATATTATGGGCTTTTCAGGGAAGTCACTGAGAGCACGAGCAAGTGCCGCTTTCGACAAAAAACGACCATACTCGTCCTGCAGACTCGAATAATGTACGTTGACAGAGCCAGGTATGTGCCCTGCTCTTAATTCGGGCTTTGCTTCAGCTTCAGAGCCCATAAAGCGCTTGTTGCTTCTAGCATCCACTAGCAAAGAAGTTTGCGTTGCAATATTGTCTAAAACGTAATTAGCATCAACAAACTCAAAATTTTGATTAGGGCTTACCTTATAACAAGGTGAATGATTTGCTTTAGGCTGCGCCAGTGAATTACTGGTTGGCAGAGCGGCCTGTAAATACGCTGGCAATCCCCCGTCTAAGATCTTAACGTGCTTATGTCCCATGGCCTTGAACATAAACCACACTCTAGATGCGCAGAAATTTCCAAAATCATCGTAAATAACAAGCGTATCTGAATTTTCGATACCCAATGAATCACATTCTTGGCTAAATTGTGTATGACTACACATGGTGTTCGAGATTGGACTAGTCGCATCAGCAAACTGGGTTTGGAAGTCGAAACCGATAGCGTTTGGAATGAAGCTGTTGGGATGTCTAAGACTAATTTCTGGGAGCTTTGCAGGCCCATTGTGGGCGTTTTTGTAAAGCACTTTAAGAATTTTAAAAGGTGACGTCTTAACATTGTCTTGCCAATCTTTGAATTCGCTTACAGAGATTAAAGAATCGGTTTGCATGTGCACCCAAACATATAGAAAAGAAGATAATATTTTGTATATACAAAGGAAGTTTGTCAATTCATTGTGAATTGTTTCCTAAAAGGAAATGGTGCCCGGGGCCGGACTTGAACCGGCACACCATTACTGGCGAGGGATTTTAAATCCCTTGTGTCTACCAATTTCACCACCCGGGCAACGCAAGTTTTGATGTTTAACGCTTTCCAGAAATCTGGAGGCGGAACCCGGAGTCGAACCGAGATCCACGGATTTGCAATCCGCTGCATAGCCATTCTGCCATTCCGCCGCAAAACATTGCTAACGCTTTGGAGAGCAAGCGTCATTCATTCCATGCATCTTTGGCAAAAAATCTACCATAGAATTTGGAGCGGGAAACGAGATTCGAACTCGCGACCTCGACCTTGGCAAGGTCGCGCTCTACCAACTGAGCTATTCCCGCACTGGAATGAGCGGTGCATTTTACATGCTAATTAAGTAGTGTCAACCGCAAATATTACGAAAAAATACTGTTCAGTCAAATTTTGAACAAATCGCCTTAAAATGCTTAATTTACGTACTTATTTTTCTTGAGATAATTTCTTCCATGCGGCTATGGTGTATACCACCATTGACCACAATGATAAGACCGCTGCGACATAAAGTAAGATCTTGCCTAGCACTACCCAATAAATTGGAAAACCCATAAAGTAATCGAGACCCGATAATAATCCAATTAGGGCTAACATTTGTGTCATGGTTTTCGCTTTGCCAATAAAGCTTACTTTAACTAAGTTCGATGCGCCAATCTCCGACATCCATTCTCGCAAAGCCGAAATATAAATTTCTCGCATAAGAAGGACAATCGCCGGTACGGTAATATATATGTCAGCATACTCATGCGTAATCATCAATAATGCGGCGGCAACGATGAGTTTGTCAGCAACGGGGTCTAAAAAGGCACCAAAGGGACTAGACTGCTGAAGCTTGCGTGCCAGATAACCATCAAACCAATCGGTAATCGCAGCAAGCCAAAATATAAAGGCACCTGCCTCATGCGCCCATTTCCACTCGAGAAAATAAACGGTCACAAATACCGGGATTAGCAGTACTCTAAATAGAGTAATAATGTTGGGGATAGTCCAAATCACAACTTAGGTTTTTCTCTTCTTACATAGTAATGGATTTATAATAACAGAACTCAGTTTCTTATGAATGTAAATAATCATAAATCATATCGGCAAGCTCTACACTTATTCCGGGAACCTTAGCTATTTCATCTTTACTGGCTTTTTTTAAACCATGTAAACCACCAGTATATTTTAAAAGCGCTTGGCGTTTTTTAGGGCCAATACCTGGAATTTCTTGTAAGGGGGATGCCGTTTTAGCTTTTTGACGACGGGCTCTGTGCCCAGAGATTGCAAAACGATGTGATTCATCCCGAATATGTTGCACTAAATGCAGGCCCGGTGAGTCAAAGTCAACTGCGATGGTGTCATGAGAATAAGCATATATGAGTGTCTCAAGGCCCGGTTTTCTGCTTGTTCCTTTTGCCACACCTACGATAAGTGGCTTTTTATCTTCAGGCCAGTCTTTAAAGTGTGTTTCTGCTTGTGTTAGTTGCCCTTTGCCGCCATCAATAAGGAGTAAATCAGGAAGTTTTGCGTCTTTAGATGGTGACTTATATCGACGCTTAATGGCTTGTGCCATGGCGGCATAATCGTCGCCCGGCGTAATCCCTTCAATATTGAAGGTTCTGTAATCAGACTTCAAGGGGCCGTTTCTATCAAAGACGACGCAAGAAGCAACCGTCTGCTGGCCTGACGTATGGGATATGTCGAAACATTCCATTCTTTTAATCGGAGAATCTAATTCGAGTATTTTTTCGAGATCATTAAAGCGAGCAAACATAGATTTTTGTTGATTTTGTTGCGTTTCGAGTGAATTGTCAGCGTTTTTGTTCGCTATTTGTAAATATTTACGTTTCTCGTCTCGCACGCCTTCATAGAACTGAACTTTGTATTTCGCTTCTTCGCTTAACACCATCTCTACGGTCGCCATGTCGTCAAACTTGATGGGTAAAACGATTTGCTTGGGAATGAGTTTGTTTCCAGCCAAATAAAATTGCAGCAAAAAGGATTCTAGTACTTCTTTTTCACTGCTACCTTTGGGTACTTTAGGAAAAAATGATTTACTTCCAAGTACTTGATTATCTCTAATAAAAATGCCAAAAATACACGCGATGCCGTTCCTGAATGCTAAACCAAACACGTCTAGCTCTTGTTGAGTACCTGCAACAAATTGTTGCTCTTGAACTTTGCGCAATGCACTAATCTGATCTCGATATCGAGCGGCAGCTTCAAAGTTCAGTTCATTGCTGGCTTCTTCCATACGACCAACCAAAGTTGCGATGACTTGGGTGTTTTTGCCCTTTAAAAACATCGCCGCTAACTGTACCTGCTCTTGGTAATCTTCGTCACTCACATATCCTTCTACGCACGGCGCACTGCAACGCTTCATTTGATATTGTAGGCAGGGCCTGGACCGGGCGCGATAATAATTGTCTTCACATTGGCGAACCGGAAATATTTTTTGCATCGAACGTAAACTTTCACGCACCGACCATGCACTTGGGTATGGTCCAAAATATTCCCCTTTGCGCTTTTTGGGGCCACGATGAAAACTCAGCCTTGGGTGCTGGTGATCTGAAATTAAGATAAATGGGTAGGACTTGTCATCTCGCAGAACGACGTTATAACGTGGCCTATATTTTTTTATGTAGTTATTTTCGAGCAAAAATGCTTCGGTTTCGCTCGATACTATCGTAACGTCCATATTGACGATGTTTTTCACAAGCGTTTGCGTTTTTACGCTATCAACAGTTTTACGAAAATAGCTAGTAACTCGCTTCTTTAAGTTTTTAGCTTTACCCACATAAATAACGTCCCCACGTACATCGTACATACGATATACACCGGGGTCGCTCGTAAGGTGTTTTAGAAACTGCTGATAATCAAAGGCGCCAGATGGATTGCTAGCCATTTATGCACTTGTTTGGATTATTTTATGACGTAAAGCTAGATGGGTTAATCCTACATCGGAGCTTACTTTTAATTTTTCAAACATGCGATAGCGATAGGTATTGACTGTTTTAGCACTAATATTTAAGTGTTTGGCAATATCAGTGACTTTAACACCCCGCGTAAGCATCATGGTGATTTCGAGCTCACGATCTGATAAATCATCAAAAGGATTAGCGCTGCTGCCATCAAGTTGCCCTAGAGCAATCAATTGCGCGATTTCAGGTGACACATACTTTTGCCCTGAATTTACTTTGTATATCGCGTTAATCATTTCTGCTGGCTCTGCGTCTTTGGTGATAAAGCCGTGTGCTCCAGCTTGCATAATTTTGGTTGGGAAGGGATTATCTTTATGCATGGAAATACAAATGACTTTTGCATCATCGCAAATACGCACCACTTTACGGGTAGCTTCAAGCCCACCGATGCCTGGCATCGTAATATCCATCAACACAATATCAGGGCTTTTTTTGCGGCAATGTTCCACCGCTTCCTCGCCAGAACCTACTTCTCCTACAACCTCAAAATCCTTGACGTCTTTTAATATACGTACAATCCCTGTCCTAACTAGGTCGTGGTCATCTACAACTAAAATTTTGATCACTGTTCTCTAACCTTTATTTGGACTGTGCAAACTTACACTAGGTTTTAATCAACGTAATATACAACGACTGACTCAAATAAACTATAATTTTTCCTGAAAATTAGACCTTTGTCGTGACCATATGTGTTGATTTGTTTCTGGGGTGATTATTGAAATTGAGATGAGATGAAACGCTAGAAAGCAAAAAACCGCTACTAGAGCGGTTTTTTTAAATTGGCGGATAGCGAGGGATTCGAACCCCCGGAACGTTTGACCGTTCGTCTGATTTCAAGTCAGGTGCATTAAACCGAGCTCTGCCAGCTATCCAAGAGGTGCGCATATTAAATTTGAATGAGGCACTTGTAAAGACCTAATCGCAAAAAAAACGCTAAAAAATGTTTAAGCGCAGGTTTTTTAGTCAAAATGTACATTATTTTGTAAGTTTTGTTCGAAAAAT
The DNA here is from genome assembly GCF_055808975.1 of Glaciecola sp. G7-5. Taxonomy (NCBI): domain Bacteria; kingdom Pseudomonadati; phylum Pseudomonadota; class Gammaproteobacteria; order Alteromonadales; family Alteromonadaceae; genus Glaciecola; species Glaciecola sp. G7-5. Next base: position 3,641,997 of record NZ_CM147892.1, on the reverse strand, counting down.
CTTGAAAAAGTGAACCAAACACCATACATATAGACTAACAATACGTGAGTGTTTTACTCAAATTATTTTTGTGATGACTGGAGAAAGAAATGGATAGACGTGCTTTGTATTCTGGAGCTGGCGCAAGTTCTGCGATAGAAATTAATAAGGTGCTTCGCAATACCTATATGTTATTAGCCTTAACCTTAGGCTTTAGTGCAATAACCGCGACTATAACAGCGATGCTAAATGTTGGCATGGTTGGTTATTGGGCAATGTTCATTGGTGCATTTATTTCAATGTTTATCGTGAATAAAAAAGCTGATTCGGCTGCGGGTCTTTTCTGGGTGTTCGTATTTACTGGATTGATGGGTGGATCGCTAGGACCAATACTCAGTATGTATGTCGCAGCTGGAATGGGTCATTTAGTTGGACAGGCACTTGGAGCCACTGCTGTTGTGTTTTTGGCCTTGTCTGCATATGCTCTTATTTCTAAGAAAGACTTCAGCTTTATGGGCGGCTTTTTGATGGTAGGAATGGTGGTCGCGTTATTAGCAATAATTGCTAATTTCTTTTTCGCTATGCCGGCATTAAGTTTAGCGATAAATGCTTTAATTATTCTTGTGATGTCAGGGTTTATCTTATTTGACACCAGCCGCATTATTCATGGCGGCGAAACAAACTATATTAGAGCGACGGTTGGCCTTTACCTAAGTATATACAATATCTTCTTGTCAATACTTTCTCTGTTAGGTGCCACTGACGACTAACAGCTTTGTTTAATCAAGCTTATAAAAAACGCCCCTTTTTAGGGGCGTTTTTGTATATAATAGATAACAATTTCTTTAAAGCAGTGTAATTTAGCTAATGTCTACGAGTGCACCCGTTAATTTTACAATTATGGTAAGTAAAAGTCCTTTTGACTATCGCAATGCTGAAAACGCACTTAACTTTTGTAATGCCGCGATATCTGAGGGCCACACTATTACCCAGGTGTTTTTCTATCAAAGCGGTGTGCATAACGCCTCTGTGCTATTGCAGCCAAGTGGTGATGAAGTTGAGGTGCACAGACGTTGGTGCGTGCTGCATAAAGAGCATGGTGTGCGATTAAATGTGTGCGTTACAGCAGCGTCTCGAAGAGGCGTCGTCGATAAACTTTCCGCGGCAGTCGCAGAGCAAGCCAATTCACATTTTCCATTTGAGCAAGTAGGATTAAGTGCCTATTTTGAGGCCTTAGCAGGCGATAGCATTAGTATCCAATTATGAACATCAAAGAACCATACCTAGTGATACAGTCTACTCAAGCGCCCTATTCTACTAGTGCTTGCATTGATGCAATGGAAGCTGCACTTGCTGCAAGTAATTTAGGGATTACGGTGGTGTTTTTGCTTGCTGATGATGGCGTTTTTCAATTAGTCTCTGAGCAAAATAGCCAAGCAATTTCACACAAATCCATTTATAAGAAGCTTAGCGCCTTCCCCTTATTTGATATTGAATTACTATATGCGCAACATAGCGCAATAGTATCAAACGGTATTTCCATTGATAATTTACGCTTTGATGTAAAAACGCTTGAAGATCCACAAATTGTGGAATTGTGTCAACGTGCTACACATGTATTGGTGTTCTAAATGATTGTTCAATTATTGGTAAATAAGCCTAAGGCTGTTGAATTGTATTGTAATGACGCAGTCCCAGTCATCTTCATGCAAGATGGTGTATATAGTGCTTTTAACTTAGTGCAACTGTATCCTCACAATGACTTTTACGCGCTAGAGAAAGATTGGCAGGCAAGTGGACTACCAATAAACAAAAATATCGTCTTATTATCAGATGTAGATTGGGTGAATATATGTGCAAGCCAGCACCCTGTGTTGAGCATCCAAGGATAAATTTATGAACAATCACTACATTATTGTTGATGGCATTAAATTAGATACCGACAAAGAAGGTTATTTACTAAATAGCGCTCAGTGGAACGAAACGGTAGCACTGCACATAGCAAAGCTCGAAGAACTCGAGATGAATGAAGAACGTTGGCAAATTGTGCGTTTTGTTCGTGATTTTTATCAACAATATGACACAAGTCCCGCCATGCGCGCCCTTGTCAAAGCATTGCAAAATGAATACGGCCCAGATAAAGGAAATAGTCGTTATTTGTATCGCTTATTTCCTAAAGGACCCGCAAAAATACCAACAAAGCTGGCTGGTTTACCAAAACCAGCCAAGTGTCTCTAACTATGCGTTTAGCGCTGATATTAACGACTAATGCTTGTTACGCCATTCATATAAGGAATTAAGACCTCAGGGACTCTTACACTGCCATCTGCTTGTTGATAGTTCTCTAGCACCGCCACTAAGGTACGGCCTACAGCTAATCCAGAACCATTTAAAGTGTTTAGCAATTCTGGTTTTTTCATCTCATTTGACTTATATCTGGCTTGCATTCTTCTTGCCTGAAAATCTCCCATATTTGAACATGATGAGATTTCTCTGTAAGTGTCTTGAGCCGGCAACCATACTTCTAGATCGTAGGTTTTACATGCACCAAAGCCCATATCGCCCGTGCACAATAGTACTTTACGATAAGGTAAATCGAGTTTTTGCAGAATGACTTCAGCATGGTTTGTAAGCTCTTCAAGCGCTTGCATGCTGTCTTCTGGCAATACTAATTGCACCATTTCAACTTTATCGAATTGATGCTGCCTAATTAAACCACGCGTATCTCGGCCATATGACCCCGCTTCACTTCTAAAGCACGGCGTGTGTGCGGTCATTTTTAAAGGGAGTTCATTCGTATTAAAGATTCGGTCACGGGCAATGTTGGTAAGTGGGACCTCGGCAGTCGGAATAAGTGACATGCCCTGGCCTTCTTCTGTTGCCGGTTTTGTATGAAAAAGATCTTCACCAAACTTAGGTAACTGACCGGTACCATACAAACTATCTGAGTTAACTAAGTAGGGCACATATACTTCGTGATAGCCATGTTCTTGGGTATGGGTATCTAGCATAAATTGGGCAAGGGCTCGGTGTAATCGGGCAATCTGACCATTCATGACCACAAATCGACTACCAGAGAGTTTTGCAGCCGTCTCGAAATCTAAGCCATTATTAAGTGATGCAGCTATATCAACGTGATCACGCACTTCAAAATCAAAGGCTTTTGGCTCTCCCCATTTACTGATTTCGAGGTTATCACTTTCGTCTTTGCCTTGTGGCACCTCGCTTGCAGGAATATTGGGCGTCTCCTGATAAAATATATTGAGGGCACTTTGTATTTGATCCAGACTTGATTTGGCCTCTTCTAAATCGCTTCCTAATTGACTAACTTCCGCCAACAAAGGCGCAATGTCTTGGCCTGAAGCTTTTGCCCTACCTATTGCTTTTGAGCGCACTGTGCGTTCATTTTGCAATGATTCTGTTAACATTTGTAAGGTCTTACGTTTTCCTTCAAGCTCATTGTAGGCATCTACATCTAAAGTAAAGCCTCGTCTAGCTAACTTCTGGGCGGTTTCATCGATGCTATTTCTTAGCAAGCGTGGGTCTAACATGAATCATTTCATCCTTTTACTAATAATACCGCAAGCCATACACCTAAAATGCACAGGCTAAGGTTTAATACTACGTTTATGATTGCTTTAATATATTCACTTTGCTGCAAAAGCAGGAAAGTATCAAACGAAAATGTTGAAAAAGTGGTTAATGCGCCAAGCAAGCCAACACCTAAAAATAGTCTCAAACTTTGAGATATTTCACGCTGTTCCTGTTCTAACCATAGATACAAACAGCCAAGGGCGAAAGAACCAATTACATTGACTACAAGAGTACCAAAGGGAAAGCCTTTACCCAATAGCTTTATGCTCTCTTGAGTTAAAAAATACCGTAAACAGGCCCCAATTGCACCACCGCAGGCGATAACTAAATAGGTATTTATAACAGACATAACTCAACTCTTCTAAGTGGTTTTATCAAGCGCTGCTAGAAAGGCAATTTTTTGAGCAAGTTGCTTTTCAAATCCACGATCATTTGGCTGGTAGATATTACGCAACGAGACTTCTTCTGGCAAATATGATTGTTGTGGCGTATACGCGTGTTCATAATTATGCGCGTATTGATAGCCTTCGCCGTGGCCAAGGTCTTTTGTAATTTTACTCGTCGAATTTCTAAGATGCAGGGGAACAGGCGCATTTGAATGTTCTTTGGCTAAACGTTGGGCTTTTTTAAATGCGTCATATACAGCGTTGCTTTTAGGAGCCAAAGCACAGTAGATTACCGCTTGTGCAACCGCCCTCTCGCCTTCGCTCTTGCCTACCCGATGGTACACATCCCAGGCATTTAAACAAACTTGCAAGGCTTTGGGATCAGCGTTGCCAATATCTTCGCTTGCGATGGCCAATAATCGACGACAAATTGGTACAATATCAGTTGAGGCTAAGGTTAAGCGCGCAAACCAAAACAAACTGCCGTCTACAGATGAACCTCTGACCGACTTATGAAATGCAGACAAAATGTCATAATACGCATCTCCTTGCTTATCAAAACTGCCTACCTGCTCGCCGCATGCTGTTTCAACAAGGGCCTTGTTTAAGACCGTGTCATTGAGCGCTAACATACTAAGCGCAACCTCAATATTACTCAGCAGTTTTCTGGCATCACCACCACTGGCATTGATCAATAGTGTTTTGGCTGGTGCTTGGCAGGTAATTTGGGCTTTTTGTTGTATTTCTCTTTGCTTATTGACATAGGTGAAAGTGCGCTCAAGTAAATCGCTTAACTCTTCATTGCCTAAAGCCTCTAAGGTAAATACACGCATTCTAGATAGCAATGCTGAATTAATAGAGAAGGCTGGATTTTCGGTAGTCGCACCGATTAACACTATTTCTCCATTTTCAACATAGGGCAAAAACGCATCTTGCTGGGCTTTATTAAAGCGATGAATTTCATCCACAAAGACTATTTTTTGTTGGCTGAATAAGTCATGTTTGTTGTCTGAAACTAAAGCCTTTATGTCTTTTATACCGCTGTTTATTGCAGATAAGTACAAAATGGGAAGTTGCCAATATTCTTTTAGCAAATTGACAAGTGAGGTCTTACCGCACCCAGGCGGCCCCCACAATATCATTGAGCAAATTTGTTCTCGTTCACACAACTGCCGAATTGGGCCACTTGCACCTAATAAATGCTTTTGGCCAACATAGTCATCTAGGTTTGTTGGCCTTAATAAATCAGCGAGAGGACGGTGCGCGGACATTAGTTGATAGGAGACGCGCGTTGGTCATCAACAATAAAGCCTTCTTCAACTGTGTAACGAAAGTCGTTTTGGCTCACGCCTTGGTTCAATCTAACCATATCAAACTGCAAGTTATTCTGTTGCTGTTGGCGGTCGATTGATACTAAAGAGTGTAATTTGTTTTCTTCGCTAAAGCTAAGTTGCAATTTGCTTATAGGGGAGTCAGCCTGAAGAGACACGATGTTGAAGGTCTTATTTTCTTTATTTACTACGACCTGATCCCATTGTTCTTGTTTATCGCTTATTAACAACATAAGTGGATTACTTTTTGTTAATTGCGCTTGGTCCACAATGGTAACTTGGCCTAAAAAAGGGTCTACGTTAAACACAGAACTACCATCAGCAATTAACAGTGACTCGTCTGGCGATGTGATTTCCCATCTTAGTTTTTGTGGTTTTTGTAGTAATAATTTACCGCTAGTGGCTTGCAACTCTTCACCCTGCATGTCGTTGATGGTTTGGGTAAAGTTAGCGCTTAAGCTGGTAAAGTCGCCTAATAGCGCGCGCAGTTCGGCTTTGTCAGCAGCACTTCCAGCCACAGCCTCAGTCTGCATTCTTTCTGTAATACGACTTTCTTGCACAAGCATATTTGCTTGGCTTGAAAGGGCGATGCTACAGAGCGCTACTAGCGAACATCGTACCGCATATTTCATTCTTTAATCCTTGCGTGGAGGAGGCGCTAAAACCTCTCTATTGCCGTTGTGTCCGGCCGTACTTACGACGCCATTTTGTTCTAATTGTTCAACTATTCTTGCGGCGCGATTGTAACCGATTCGAAATTTACGTTGAATGCTAGATATTGAAACTTTACGAGTTTCGGTCACAAACTCCAACGCATGGTCATAAACGGCATCATATTCGTCACCGCCACTTTGTTCTGATTGTTCACCAGGTAATAAGACCTCACCGCCCGCATCTCCGTTTAATATTTCTTCAATGTAATCAGGTTCGCCTCTGGCTTTCCAATCAGCAACAACCGCATGGACTTCATGGTCATCAACAAAAGCACCGTGTACACGAGTTGTAATACTGGTTCCGGGAGGATTGTACAGCATATCTCCCATTCCGAGTAAAGATTCAGCGCCTTGCTGATCTAAAATCGTTCTAGAATCAATTTTGCTTGAAACCTGAAAAGCAATCCTAGTCGGAATATTAGCTTTTATTAGGCCCGTGATGACATCGACAGAAGGACGTTGTGTTGCCAAAATTAGGTGTATGCCTGCCGCCCTTGCCTTTTGTGCAATTCTAGCAATCAGTTCTTCAACCTTTTTACCTACAATCATCATCATGTCAGCAAATTCGTCGACGATCACAACAATTGAGGGTAGTTTTTCTAATTCAGGAGCAGTAGTTTCCATACTTTCTTCAAACTTCCATAGCGGATCGAGTATGGGTTGACCCGCTTGCTTAGCTTTCTTAATCTTAAGATTGTAGCCTTTTAAGTTTCGTACACCTAACGCCGACATTAGTCGATAGCGACGTTCCATTTCGCCTACACACCAGCGTAATGCGTTAGAAGCTTGTTTCATATCGGTCACGACTTCTGTGAGCAAATGTGGAATACCTTCATAAACAGAAAGTTCTAACATCTTGGGGTCTATCATAATAAGACGAACGTCTTCTGGTGTTGATTTATAGAGTAAACTTAAAATCATTACGTTAACCCCGACAGATTTACCAGAGCCCGTTGTACCCGCAACCAATAGGTGAGGCATGCTCCCAAGGTCAACGATGACGGGTTCTCCACTAATATCGGCACCCAATACCATGGTTAAAGGTGAGGGATTATTCTGAAAGGCTTCACAGCCTATCACTTCACTTAAACGCACCATTTCGCGATGTTCGTTCGGTAACTCTAAACCAATTACCGACTTGCCAGGAATAACCTCAACTACCCGAACTGATATCGCCGACATCGCCCGTGCTAAATCCTTCGCCAATGTTGTAATTTTACTTACTTTTATGCCTGGCGCTAAATCCAATTCAAATCGTGTTATGACAGGTCCAGGCAAGACGTCGACTACATTTGCTTGAATGTTAAAATCGGCAAGTTTAGCTTCTAATAGTCGCGCAATACCTTGTAGCTCTTCTTCGCTTATCGGGTTTTCTACTTTGTCAGCTCGCTGCAACAAGTCAAAGGATGGTAATGGTGTCCCTGAAGCAAGGGCATTAGCGCCTTGCGTTGTTGCTTCGGTGCTTGTTGAGGCCTTACTTTCTGTTGGCTCGGCTACTGCCCTACCCTGTTGTTTAGATAAAATAGTGTCATCTGCAAGCGGCGCTGAATTTGTTGATTCAACCTTTTTAGGGGCATCTTTTCGTTTAGGGTTTAAGACGTTCTGTAACACGTCTTCGGGTATACTAAATTTAGGTTCTATTTTATTGACTGTTGTATCTTTGGTTACCGGTGGTTCTGCGCGTAAACTGGTGATCTGCAGGTCGTCGTCACCATCATTCTTTTGTTCTTTTGTTTGCGCTTTATTTATACGTAGATCAGGAAGCGATAATTCTGACATTTTCGCGGGTAGCGTCACGATTTTTTTGGCGCTAAAGATGACACTTGCACCAATTGCGTCTATCACTTGAAACCACGATATACCGGTGGCCAATGTGCAGCCTGTTAGGAAAAAACACAACAGTAATAGAACAGTACCCACAAAATTAAAATAGGGTAATAGAGCTTCACTGATGATATCGCCCATCGCCCCACCTGCGGATACGCGATAGAAGTCATCAAAATTGATACTTGCGATGCCGGTAAACCCGAAAACAAGCAACACTACGCCAACAAGACGAAGTGCAATCGTTAAAAAATCAAGCTGGGTAGGATTTTTGATGTGTAAAAAGATAAACCACCCAACAAACGCGAGTGCAAAAGGAACAAGGTAAGCAGTAATACCAAAGGTAAATAATAAGACATCAGCAAAATAGGCACCAACAGGTCCCATCAAGTTTTGTACTTCGGTTTGCATCCCCGCTTGGCTCCAGCCAGGATCGCTCGGCGCAAAATACGCCAATGATAACAACAAGAAAAAAGCAAATGCGCATGATGCCATCATGCCCACTTCCATAACGCGCTGTACCCCAGATAATCGTGCCATCGGTATTATTATATTCTCAACAGGTAATTTATAGATGAATTTTTGGATTGATAATTGCGCTCTAAGATTAGCATAATCACATAAGCGAAACAGCCCAAATCCTTATTTTAAATTAATTTTTATGTTAGAAGTATGCTTTACTTCTTCCATCACTACATAGGTCCTAGACTCGCTAACCCCTGGCAAGCGCAGTAAGGTATCACCTAATAATTTTCGGTAGTTAGCCATATCGGCAACGCGAGTTTTTAGGAGGAAGTCAAAATTTCCTGATACTAGGTGACATTCTTGAATATCTTCGTGCTCTTGAACTGCGGCAGAAAATTCGGCAAATATATCTACAGAGGTTTTTGTTAAAGTGATTTCTACAAACACCAACATTGCAGCCCCTAATTTATTTGGATCAAGTTTGGCTTGATATCCAACTATGTATCCTTGTTGTTCTAAACGCCTAACCCTTTCTAGACATGGGCTTGGACTCAAGCCAACTATTTTTGAAAGCTCCACATTGGATATTTTTCCATCTCGTTGCAACTCAACCAAAATACGGCGGTCAATTTTGTCGATATGTTTTGGCGTTTTTACTAACATTATTATATTTTGCATAAAAGAGTTATATCAGCATTATATGCTGAATTTGATAAAACTTCGATATTTTTATTTTTTAGATTTATATTAGAATTATTGCTTAATGAATGACCTTAGGAAATATCAATGATAGTAGGTGTACCAAAAGAAATAAAAAACCATGAGTACAGAGTGGGTTTAACCCCTGCGGCCGTTAAAGAGTTTGTCAATAATGGTCATACTGTATTGATTGAAACTGAAGCTGGTGCGGACATTGGATTTACCAATGATTTATACGAACAAGCTGGCGCTTCGATAATAGCGTCTGCAGAAGCCATCTTTGCAAAAGCTGAAATGATCATCAAAGTTAAAGAACCACAGCCAAACGAATGCAAAATGCTACGTGAAGGACAAATTCTTTATACTTACCTGCATTTAGCGCCTGATCCTGTACAAACAGAACTATTGGTTGCATCGAAAGCGAGTTGCATCGCCTATGAAACAGTGACTGACCGCTATGGTGCACTGCCCTTACTTGCGCCTATGAGCGAGGTTGCTGGACGAATGTCAGTACAAGCTGGCGCGCATTATCTAGAAAAAGCACATGGTGGCAGTGGTACGCTACTCGGTGGCGTACCTGGCGTTGCTTCTGGTAAAGTACTTATCATTGGCGGCGGTGTTGTAGGCACGAATGCAGCTAAAATGGCTGTTGGTTTAGGCGCTGATGTTACGCTCCTTGACAGATCATTGCCGCGTCTACGAGAGCTTGATGATATATTTAATTCACAAATTAAGACTGTATATTCAACAGAGGACGCTATTGAACACTATTCGTCAAGAGCAGACTTGGTTATTGGTGCGGTATTAATCCCTGGTGCTGCTGCACCAAAGTTATTAAACAAAGAACATATCAAAAACATGAAACCGGGTTCTGTTTTAGTCGACGTCGCAATAGATCAAGGTGGATGTTTTGAAACCTCAAGAGCGACGACGCATCAAGATCCAGTGTATATTGTTGACGATGTTGTACACTATTGCGTTGCCAATATGCCTGGCGGTGTTGCTAGAACATCAACAATGGCCTTAAACAATGCGACACTACCTTTCGGTCTTGCCTTAGCGAATAAAGGCTTAAAACAAGCGATGTTAGACGATAGTCATTTATTAAATGGTCTAAATGTTCATAAAGGTTTGGTAACCTACAAAGCAGTGGTTGATGCTTTGGGAAGCAAATTAGATTTGAAATATTGCTCTGCTTTAGAAGCGCTCGAAAAATAAAAACCGAGTCGTTTTAACAACATTAAATTTAGGAGGCCTTCGAAAGTAGCGCCTCCTTTTTTATTCGAACACTGTATGTAAACTAGCTAAGGTTATTGAAGACCTAAAGACGTGTTAATTTGTGCTAAAACTGCCGATGGATCTGCTGCTTTGGTAATGGGTCTTCCGATGACAAGATAATCAACGCCTGCAGCTATTGCATTTACTGGAGTCATAATACGTTTTTGGTCGTCACTACTACTTCCCTCAGGGCGAATACCTGGCGTCACTAAACTAAAATTAGGATGCAATTCTTTTCGCAATACTACCGCTTCTTGAGCAGAACAAACAACGCCATCTGCGCCTGCACTTTGGGCTAGTTTAGCCAAGCTCAATACTTTGTCTGCAATACTGCCACTTTCGTAAACACCCGTAAATTGCCGTTCATCCATACTTGTAAGCACCGTTACGGCAGTGAGCAATGGTGGCGTTTTAGCGAGTAAACAAGCTTCTTTTGCAGCTTCAATCATGTCCCTGCCGCCACTAGCATGAACATTAACCATCCAAACCCCTAATTGCGCAGCGCCAGCTACTGCTTTTGCGACCGTATTGGGGATATCATGAAATTTTAAATCCAAAAAGATATCAAAACCTTCGTCGCGTAAGAACTTCACCCAATCAGGACCAAATAAGGTAAACATCTCTTTTCCAACCTTCAAGCAGCATTGAGAAGGAGATAATTTTGTAACTAGTTTTTTTGCAGTGTTGATATCGTCAAAGTCTAGCGCGACGATTACAGGGGAAGAACAATTAGACATCTTACTCTCCATCAAGTCCTTTAATGGGTTTAATTACTGACCATTTTTTACATGAAGGACATAGCCAATAAAGTTGACGGCCTGAAAATCCGCAGCTTTGGCATCTGTACTTTGGTCGTTGGGCGATTTGTTTATCGATAAGCTCGTTCAAATGATCTATGCTAGTTTGCGTGCGTTCGTCACTTAGCATTTGTCTGTAAAGTGAAAGTAAAGACTTAAAACCGCGCATAGTAGGATGATTTTTAAGTTGTTTTAACAAGGTATCAACAGCAGGTTCAATCTCGCCTTTTCGCGCGATGATATTGACTTTGGCGATATATGATGAGGCACATTTTTGCCAATACGGCTCTAATATCAATTCTAGTCTGTCCCATCCGTCTGTTTTAGCGGCGCTAATTTCAAGGTGCGGAATAGCTTCACTCAACCAATCAAGATCGCGTTTAGGTATTTCAGATAAATAGTCCATTGCCTGGCCATACTGCTCTTGTTTTATGGCAAGTTTTCCGAGTTCGAGCCAAGCACGTATTTGTTTACCTTCTATCATTATTGCTTTTTTAAGCGTGTTTTGGGCGTCGTCTAGTTTGTTTTCTTCAATAAATGAGACTGCTTGTTCACAGTAAAAGTGTGATAGTAATAAATAGAGATGATCATCATTTGGCGTTATTTTTAAACTACGGCTAGCAAGCTCGACGGCTTTATTCCATTCTTTGGTAATTTGATAGATGCTAAACAACTTCTGTTGCGCAACTCCAAAGTGCCGCTCATTTTCTAGCAGTTGAATAAACACGCCTTCTGCGCGTTCTAAAAAGCCGGTCAGCAGATAATCGGTGCCGAGCTCTACAAGGGCAAGCGCTTCTTGTTTTTTTGATATTTCATCTCGGCTTATTAAATTCTGATGCACCCGAATGGCACGGTCTAATTCGCCTCGGTGCCTAAAGAAATTACCCATTGCGATATGGGTCTCAATCGTGTCATTGTTGACGCTGATCATTTTTATTAGGGTATCAACCGCTTTATCAGGCTCATCTGATAGTAAGAAATTCAAGCCTTTATAATAGTGGTTAGAGAGTATAGAGGATTGTTTACGCTGAGCACTGCGTAAACTATTTCTGCCCATCACCCAACCATAGGCGGCGGCAACAGGCAGTAATAAAAAGAGAAGTTCAAGCATTTAGGCAGACTTGTTTATAGCTAGCTTTTCTAAGCGACGTTTCATAGTAGCAAAACGTACTTTTAAGGCTAAGTATTTAGTTAGTATCGTGCTAAAACCTAGGAAAAATCCAATTAATATACACACTACCATAAATGTAGAAATTCGCATGTCCAGTTGCGCAATTAAATAGTTAATTGTCACCACATCCGAATTTCTAAAGCCCACAACCACAGCAATCATAATAAGAATGATTGCAAGAATAAGCAGGATAATTCCTTTCATACCTTTCCTATGTTGTTTTGTCATTGTGACTAGCTCTTAATCAATAGGCAATGACGCTGTCACAAAAGCTAGTGCTGAGAGTTTATACTCTCTATTTTCTACAAATCTACTCTATCGCGCAACTCTTTACCGGCTTTAAAGTGCGGTACGTGTTTACCCGTAAGCTCAACCGTTTCACCTGTTTTAGGATTACGACCTACTCTTGGGGCGCGATAATGTAATGAAAAACTACCAAAGCCGCGAATCTCTATGCGATCGCCGCGTTGTAATGTTTGGGCCATTTGTTCTAAAAGTTCTTTAACCGCGTCTTCAAGTTCTTTGCCTTGCAAGTCTTTGGTATAAATAGATAAACGTTCAATTAGTTCTGATTTGGTCACTGGTAATACTCCAATTATTAAACAACTGTTAAGGTAATGAGTATTGGGAACCTAGGGAGTGGAGAGTTGAAACAATATGAAAGTACTGAATTAAGTACTTTCATATTGATATGTGAGCAACAATGTCTGTTGCCCACAATAGTGCAATTATTCGCCTTTTGCCGCTTTAAATGCTTCAGCCATTGCGTTTGCAAAGCCAGCATCTTCCGGTTGGTTATTCACTTTATCAAGGGCGTCTTTCTCGTCCGCTTGATCTTTTGCTTTAACCGACAAAGTAATTACGCGATTCTTACGATCAACACCAGTGTATTTAGCTTCAATGGTATCACCCACTTTCACTACGTCACTTGCGTCTTCGACTCTTTCACGTGCTAAGTCACCAATTCTAATATAACCATCAACTTCTTCTGCTAAGTTTACAGTTACACCTTTAGCATCGGCCTCAATAACAGTTCCATTAACAATAGCACCTTTCTTTATATCTGTCAGATACTTATTGAAGGGATCTTCGTCGATTTGTTTCACGCCAAGAGAGATACGCTCACGCTCTGGGTCGACTTGTAGTACAACAGCACTAATCTCATCGCCTTTCTTGTAATCACGTACCGCTTCTTCACCTTGTTTCTGCCATGAAATGTCAGATAAGTGAACAAGACCGTCTATACCGCCGTCTAGGCCGATAAAGATACCAAAGTCAGTGATAGACTTGATCTTACCAGACACTTTGTCGCCTTTTTCGTGCGACTTAGCGAAGGTTTCCCAAGGATTGTCGATGCACTGTTTAAGACCTAATGAAATACGACGACGTTCTTCGTCTATTTCTAGGACCATCACATTTACAACATCACCAAGGTTAACGACTTTAGATGGGTGAATGTTTTTGTTTGTCCAGTCCATTTCTGAAACGTGAACAAGACCTTCAACACCGTCTTCAATCTCAACGAAACAACCGTAGTCAGTTAGGTTAGTAACCGCACCACTTAATTTCGCGCCTTCAGGGTAACGATGTGCAATTTCTTGCCATGGATCGCTGCCCATTTGCTTCATACCTAATGAAACGCGTGACTTATCTTTGTCAAACTTAAGTACCTTAACGTTGATTTCGTCACCAACGTTAACGATTTCGCTTGGATGCTTAACGCGTTTCCAAGCCATATCTGTGATGTGAAGTAGTCCGTCTACACCACCTAAGTCTACGAATGCTCCGTAGTCAGTTAGGTTTTTGACGATACCTTTAACTTCATCACCTTCTTCCAAGTTAGATAGCAATTGATCGCGTTCTGCACTGCTTTCCGCTTCAATAACTGCACGACGTGAAACAACGACGTTGTTACGCTTAGCATCTAACTTGATTACTTTGAATTCTAACTCTTTACCTTCTAGGTGCGTAGTTTCACGTACTGGACGTACATCTACTAGCGAACCAGGTAAGAATGCGCGAACTGTGTTCACTTCAACTGTAAAGCCACCTTTAACTTTTCCGTTAATGATACCTTTGATAGTTGCTTTCTCGTCGTAGGCTTTCTCAAGCTCAACCCAAGCTTCATGACGCTTAGCTTTTTCGCGAGAAAGAATAGTTTCACCGAAGCCGTCTTCTACAGCATCTAACGCAACATCAATACTGTCGCCAACTGCTACTTCGATAGAACCGTCAGCAGCTTTGAACTGCTCGATTGGTATGGCACTTTCTGACTTAAGTCCAGCATCTACAAGTACGATATCTTTATCAATTGATACCACGGTACCTCTAACAATCGCGCCTGGACGCGTTTCTATCTGTTGTAGGCTTTCTTCAAAAAGGTCTGCAAAATTTTCAGTCATATTCACATTCTAAGTTAATCCGACCATTCAATCCTGAAATGACGGGGTTATTAAATATACCGAATTCATCCTAAATTCAGTTAACTAAATGCAACTATTCGTCTTGGCCAAAGATTTTAGAATCTATAAATTCTTTAGCTTTTTCAAACACTTGCTCTATACCCAATGCAGTAGAATCTATCTCTAATGCATCATCAGCGGCAAGTAAAGGTGCGACACTTCTGTTGAGGTCGCGTTCATCTCTAGCTTGTATATCCGCCAAAAGGCGCGAGATTTTAACATCTCTACCCATAGCTTTCAACTGTTCATATCGGCGCTGTGCTCGGGTTTCGGCACTGGCCGTTAAAAATATCTTCGCAATTGCTTCAGGGAAGACAACGGTTCCCATATCTCGGCCATCGGCAATAAGGCCCGGTTCGTTGGCAAATGCTCTTTGCCGTCTTAGTAATGCTTCTCTTACTAAGGGAATGGCGGCAACTTGTGAGGCAGCGCTGCCGACTTCTTCTGTGCGAATATCATCAGATACATCTTCGCCTTCTAAAATTACGCGATTGCCTTCTTTGGTAATTTTAAATGTCACATCAAGACCAGTGGCAAGAGGGCTTAGTGCGTCAACATCGTCAAGGGCGATATCATGATGAATAGCTGCTACAGCAAGCACGCGGTATATAGCGCCACTGTCAAGGAAATGCCAATTGTATGCTTCCGCTAACATGCTACTTAATGTACCTTTGCCAGCGCCGCTTGGCCCATCTACGGTTACTACAGAAACTTTTTGCACCAAAACGATTCCTCACTAATGAAAACCGCGGGATTATACGCCCCTTTCATTGTTATGCAAATGTGTTTGCATAACAATGATATAGGGTCAAGTGCTATGAATGGCATACTTGAGAGAATTTCTCAAAAAAATCAGGGAAGGTTTTAGCTGTACATTTAGGATCGTTTATCGTCACGCCACAACGGTCATCAAGCGCAACAAGTGCAAAGCACATCGCCATTCGATGGTCATTATAAGTATCTATTTGCGCATGCAGAATTTTTGCTGGTGGCGTGATTTCAATAAAATCCTCACCTTCTGTAACTATTGCACCAACCTTTCGTAATTCAGTTGCCATCGCGTACAAACGGTCTGTTTCTTTCACTCGCCAATTGTAAATGTTTCTGATGGTCGTGGTGCCTTTCGCGAATAAAGCACTAGTTGCGATGGTCATAGCAGCATCAGGTATATGATTCATATCCATATCGACCGCAGTTAACTCACCCGCGCTAACCGTAATGCTATCATCTTCCCAGCTTACTTTTGCGCCCATTTTTTCAAGTACATCCGCGAAACCTATATCACCTTGTATACTCTTTCTCCCAATCCCAGAGACACGGACCTCGCCTCCTTTAATTGCTCCTGCTGCCAAAAAGTATGAAGCCGAGGATGCGTCACCTTCTACTAGAAAGTGCTCAGGTGCAATGTAGCTCTGTTCATTTATTACAAAGGTCTGATAGTCATCGTTTTCGACTTCAACACCAAATTTGGCCATACAATCCAAAGTAATATCAATATAGGGTTTCGATACTAAGCTTCCCTTGATATGAATAGTCACTTTTTTACTACTCACTTCTTTTGCGAGTAAAGGGGCGGCCATTAATAATGCTGTTAAAAACTGACTGGATACGCTGCCGTCTATTTCAAATGTATCTTGGCTGATATCTGCGCGCTTAATGGCTATAGGCGGAAAGCCTTCGTTCTTTAGATAAGTAATGTCAGCACCAGCTTGAATAAGCTCGTTGGCTAGATCACCAATGGGGCGTTCTTCCATTCGAGGTTCGCCGGTTAGCACGCAATCGACATCTGAAAATGCCAAGGCTGCGCACAGTGGACGCATCGCCGTGCCTGCATTTCCTAAAAAGAGTGACAAGTGTTTTGAATGGGTGAATTTACCCCTAATCCTTGCACTACGCAGCGCGTATTGTTTTCACTGAGCTCAAATTGCACACCTAGCGATGATAAGGCGTTCAACATATGACGAATATCGTCACTGTCGAGTAAGTTGCTAAGCGTAGTTTGTCCTTTGCTTAATGCCGCAAGCAATAAAGCCCTATTAGACAAACTTTTGCTGCCAGGTAAGTGAATGTGCCCCGACACTTTTGCTACTGGGGAAAGCGTTAACTGATCCATTGAAGTAATAAGTTTCCTAAGTTTAAATTTAAATTTCGCTTAAGCATTGACGCGTTCAAAATCTTGCATGAACGAGACCAAGGCATTGATACCTTCAAGCTCCATTGCATTGTATATGCTTGCCCTCATGCCACCTACTGCGCGATGGCCTTTGAGCGCTAGTAAACCTTGTGCTTCAGCTTTCTCTAAAAAGAGGCTGTCAAGTTTGGGGTCGTTGAGATGAAAAGTGACATTCATTTTAGAGCGGTTAGCCTCAGCCACATGATTAACATAAAACTTGCTGTTATCTATACATGAATATAGCTTATCAGCTTTTACTTTGTTAATTTTTTCAATCGCACTCACACCACCGTTTTCCAGTAACCACTCAAACACAAGGCCGGCTAAATACCAAGAAAAAGTAGGTGGTGTATTGTACATACTGTCATGGCTAGATTGCGCTTTATAACTAAATATTGATGGGGTATCGTCTCTTTCAAGGCCAATTAAATCTTCACGTACAATCACGATGGCTAATCCTGATGGCCCGATATTTTTCTGTGCTCCTGCATAAATAATGCCGTAGTCTGCAATATTGAGTTGTTTAGATAATATGTTTGACGACATATCAGCAACAAGTGGAACGCTGCCGGTTTTTGGTACCCAGTTAATTTCAATGCCTTCAACGGTCTCATTAGGACAATAGTGAAAGTAAGCTGCTTGCTGATCGACGCTAAATGAAGTTTCTTGCGGGGCGTACGTCTTTCCATTTTCTGTGTAATTTTCAGCAAGGACTTGGGTTTGCATGTATTTTGCAGCTTCTGCGACAGCACTTTTTGACCACTGGCCCGAAACCAAATGCTGTGAAAGTGTACCTCTTTTCGCCAAGTTAAGCGGCACTGAGAAGAACTGACCGCGTCCTCCTCCTTGCATGAATAAAACTTTGTAGTTAGCCGGTATATTTAACAAACGCCGCAGATCAGCTTCTGACTTTTCAGCGATTTCAATAAATGCCTTACCTCGGTGACTGACTTCCATCACAGACGTACCCGAGCCATTCCAATTAACAAACTCAGACTGTGCTTTCGCCATTACCGCTTTTGGAAGCATTGCCGGTCCAGCACTAAAATTAAATACACTCATGTAATTCTCAACATAAAAAAGCAGCAAAGCACATCTTGTGTTTGCTGCTTGGTGCTAACAAATTGTTACTTACATACTAAATGTGAATCATGGTACGCACTTTAGTACACCGTTTTACTGCGCGTGACGATTATTCTTTTTCGTCATCGCTGTCGTCTGCCTCGTCATCAGCATCGTCAGACGCTGTTGGCGCTGCATTGTCATCGTCAGCTAATGCCGCGTTAGAATCATTTGCTTCAATCACGTTCCCATCTTCATCGGTTTCAATGACGGTTTCGTCTTCAATGATTTCATCAATACGTTGTAGGCCGACTACATGCTCGCCTTCAACTGTACGAATGAGGGTAACGCCTTGGGTGTTACGCCCTACTCTTGAGACCTCAGAAACACGAGTACGCACAAGCGTACCTCGATCACTAATAAGCATCATTTCATCTGTCTGGCTTACTTGTACCGCGCCAACAACTTGGCCGTTTCTATCTGATACTTTAATTGAAACTACGCCTTTAGTAGCACGGCTTTTCGCTGGATATTCAGAAATAGCTGTACATTTACCATAGCCGTTTTCGGTAGCGGTTAATATGTCGCCTTCGGTGTTTGGAATAATCAAAGATACGACTTTCTCAGTTTCAGCAATTCTTATTCCTCTTACACCGGTAGCGGTTCTACCCATCGGTCTTACTTGGTCTTCTGCAAATCTAACAACTTTACCCGCGTTCGAAAACAGCATGATTTCAGAAGACCCATCGGTAAGGTCAACTCCGATTAATTCGTCACCATCATTTAAATTAACAGCAATTATGCCGTTTGCACGTGGGCGAGAGTAATGAATTAATTCAGTCTTTTTCACAGAGCCATTTGCGGTCGCCATAAAGACATATTTACCTGCTTCAAACTCTTGGATCGGGAGTATCGCAGTGATACGTTCGTTTTCTTCTAATGGTAAAATATTAACTATGGGTCGCCCGCGCGCATTTCTGCTTGCAAGGGGTAATTGATACACTTTTAACCAATACAAGCGTCCGCGTGTAGAGAAGCAAAGTATGTGATCATGGGTATTGGCGACGAGAAGTTTTTCAATAAAATCTTCGTCTTTCATCTTAGTGGCTGATTTACCCTTACCACCACGACGCTGAGCTTCATAATCGGACAGTTTTTGGTATTTTACGTAGCCTTCGTGGGAGAGAGTAACCACAACCTCTTCACGTTCAATCAGATCTTCAATATCGATGTCATGGCTCGCAGCGGTAATTTCAGTTCGGCGCGCGTCGCCAAATTCATCTCTAATTTTTTCAAGTTCTTCGGTAATAATTTCCATCAAGCGAATTGAACTGCCAAGGATCTCTAATAATTCTGCAATAAAATCAATTAGGTTACGATATTCTTCAAGAATTTTATCGTGTTCAAGGCCAGTTAATTTGTTTAGACGTAAATCAAGGATGGCTTGCGCTTGTTCTTCGGTTAAGAAGTATTTGCCATCGCGAATGCCGTATTCATCAGCTAGCCAATCAGGTCGAGCCGCATTATTGCCCGCCCTTTCGAGCATCTGGGCTACATCGCCTAAATCCCATCCTAAGCTAACTAAAGCTTTTTTAGCATCTGAAGGACTACTTGACGCTTTAATCAATTCAATGATTGGGTCTATATTAACAAGGGCTATTGCTAAGCCTTCTAATATATGTGCACGGTCTCTTGCCTTTTTAAGTTCATAAACTGTGCGGCGGGTAACCACTTCTCGCCTATGTAATATAAATGATTCTAGTACTTCTTTGAGGTTAAACACTTTAGGCTGCGTTTTGTCTAATGCAACCATGTTTATCCCAAATACGGTTTGTAGTTGGGTTAAGGAATACAGTTTATTGAGTAGCACTTCAGCAGATTCGTTGCGCTTAACTTCAATGACGATGCGCATACCATCTTTGTCTGATTCGTCTCGTAAGGCAGATATGCCTTCGACTTTCTTTTCTTTTACCAATTCGGCCATTTTTTCAATTAAACGGGCCTTATTTACCTGGTAAGGAATCTCGTGTACAACAATGGTTTCTTTGCCATTATCTTCTTGTTCAATTTCAGCCTTGGCGCGCAAATAGATTTTGCCGCGTCCAGTTTTATAAGCACTAATAATACCTTGTCGGCCACTGATGATTGCGGCGGTCGGAAAATCTGGGCCAGGGATAAACTCAATAAGCTCTTCGATAGTCAGGTCTGGATTTTTGATAAGTTCGATACATCCGTTGACAACCTCAGTAAGATTGTGCGGTGGAATGTTCGTTGCCATGCCCACAGCAATGCCTGATGAGCCATTAACTAGTAAGTTGGGAACTTTGGTCGGCAAAACTTCGGGAATATGTTCTTGTCCGTCGTAGTTTGGTACAAAATTGACGGTTTCTTTATCTAAATCGGCAAGCAATTCGTGCGCTATTTTCGCCATTCTTATTTCGGTGTAACGCATTGCAGCTGCTGAATCGCCATCGACAGAACCAAAATTACCTTGGCCATCAACCAACATGTAGCGCAAAGAGAATGGTTGCGCCATTCGTACAATTGTATCGTACACAGCACTATCGCCATGGGGGTGATATTTACCGATAACGTCCCCTACTACCCTTGCTGATTTTTTGTATGGCTTGTTGAAGTCGTTCTTAAGCTCGTTCATGGCAAAGAGTACGCGGCGATGAACGGGTTTTAGCCCATCTCGGACGTCAGGTAGGGCACGGCCCACAATAACGCTCATCGCATAATCTAAATAGGAGTTTTTTAGCTCATCTTCGATATTGATTGAAGAAATTGCATTGGCATTGTCAGTCATAAACTGCATGATCCTTTTTTATGTATTTCGTTTGCTGCCTGATCTTGTTCATTATGTAAATGGACTTTGTTTCTGGCGCACGCGATTACTTTGTTATTATTCACGTTTTTCATGTTGCATAGTATCATTAGTTAAGGCAAAACTGTAGCATGAAGAGCATTCGAAAATAGCTAAATTCGATGACAATTCAAAATATTTTATGGATCAGGCCATCGAAAAAGCTATAGATGTACAATTATTATTCAACAGACCAATAAATTGAGTGTCTGATAAGTCAGATTAAGGAAGCGATATCGTGAGTAACGTCGATACACAAGAGCTAGCAAAATTTTCTGAATTGGCCAGTAGTTGGTGGGATGAAAACGGTGAATTTAAATCCCTTCACGATATAAACCCCCTGCGTGTTGATTTTATCGAAGAACAAGTAGAGTCGTTGTTCGATAAAGTGGTCATCGATGTTGGTTGTGGAGGCGGAATATTGTCAGAAGCACTTGCGGCAAAAGGTGCTAAGGTCACCGGCCTCGATATGGCCAAAGCGTCTTTGGATGTTGCTAACTTGCATCGCTTAGAAAGTGGAATAAGTGTTGACTATGTTCTATCTACCGCAGAAGACTGGGCGCAAGCACATGCCAAAGAGTATGATGTGGTGGTCTGTCTTGAAATGCTTGAGCATGTTCCAAACCCTGCATCTGTAGTAAGTGCTTGTGCTCAGTTAGTCAAACCTGGTGGCGTGGTCATATTCTCTACTCTCAACAGAAATATAAAGTCCTACGCATTGGCCATCGTTGCCGCTGAATACCTCTTAAAAATGGTGCCTAAAGGGACGCATGATCATGGTAAATTCATACGCCCGAGCGAACTCATTAGCATGATTGAAAACACCACACTTACTGTGACTAATATGACGGGCATGCACTTTAACCCATTAACCCAAGGTTATTTTCTATCAAACAAAAACGTAGACGTTAATTATTTTGTCGTGTGTAAAAATCCGCTTTAGTAAATTGCATCTGGGCTTAGCTAGCAGGTGAATTGATTAATTTTTGTTATGGTTTTTTACTTTGTGTTAAAAAGCTATTTCGTTATAACTAAATATTCCACCTCAAAAATAATCTATAAATAAAACTTGAAACGGCAAAAGAAGGCGTCTCTTTTGCCCTTTTAGGTTAGCCTGCACTAACCTTTTTTGACGCGTCAAAAATTTGACGCAAAACACTACATATAGTGATTGCAAAGCATCCTTTAACACACTATCTTGTGTCTGGTGAGTGAGGCCTATGTCATTAAAAAATATAAAAAATAGGTCAAACAACGCGAGCAGGCTGTTGAACACCATGTTTATCTATATCGCCACCTCTCACTTTACTTACTACTACTAATTTCTTTTAGCGCATACCTCAGGTGCGTTAATGAACTGAAATACAAATTTATAGAGCACCAAATAATGAATAACAATTTGTTAGTAACAAAGCGCGATGGTACACAAGAACCGATCGATTTAGAGAAAATTCACAAAGTAGTATCTTGGGCTGCTAAAGGTCTAGAAGATGTATCTGTTTCCCAAGTTGAAATAAAAGCGCAGATTCAATTTTATAATGGTATTAAAACGGCCGAAATTCATGAAACAATGATTAAATCTGCGGCCGATTTAATCACCCCTGAGACGCCTGATTATCAATATTTATCAGCGCGGTTGGCTATTTTCCATCTTCGCAAAAAAGCATACGGCCAATACGAACCTCCGCACTTATATAAGCAAGTGACATCAATGGTTGAAAAGGGCAAATATGATAAGCATTTGCTTGAAGACTATAGCGAGCAAGAATTTAATGAAATGAATGCGTTTATTGACCACACGCGTGACCTTAATTTTAGCTATGCCGCTGTTAAACAGCTAGAAGGCAAGTATTTAGTACAAAACCGCGTAACTGGCGATATTTACGAAAGTGCTCAATTCTTATATGTACTTGTTGCCGCATGTTTGTTTGCAAAATATGACAAAGAAGTCCGCTTAGATTACGTTAAACGTTTTTATGATGCCGCTTCGACGTTTAAACTATCTTTACCGACGCCAATTATGGCGGGTGTTAGAACACCTACTCGTCAATTTAGCTCCTGCGTATTGATTGAGGCTGGTGACAGCTTAGATTCAATCAACGCTACCGCCAGCGCTATTGTAAAATACGTTAGTCAACGAGCTGGAATCGGTATTAACGCTGGTCGCATTAGAGCCTTAGGCAGCCCAATTCGCGGCGGTGAGGCTTTTCATACTGGATGTATTCCTTTTTATAAATACTTTCAAACGGCAGTTAAAAGCTGTTCTCAAGGTGGTGTGCGCGGTGGAGCGGCAACCCTATTCTACCCAATCTGGCATTTAGAAATTGAATCACTATTAGTGCTAAAAAATAACCGCGGTGTGGAAGAAAACAGAGTACGTCATCTCGATTATGGTGTGCAATGCAATAAATTGATGTATACCCGCATGTTGAAGGGAGAGTACATTACATTATTTAGTCCTTCAGATACGCCCGGATTATATGATGCATTCTTCGCCGACCAAGACGAATTTGAGCGTTTATACGTAAAATATGAAAATGACGATAGCATTCGTAAAAAGCGCATTAAAGCGATTGATATTTTTGGGCAATTTATGCAAGAGCGCGCTAATACTGGGCGTATGTATTTACAAAACGTGGATCATTGCAATACCCACAGTCCTTTTGATCCTAAGGTCGCGCCTGTTAGACAAAGCAACTTATGTTTAGAAATTGCTTTACCAACAAAGCCATTAGAGCATGTTAATGATCCTGAAGGGGAAATTGCTTTGTGTACGCTTTCTGCCTTCAATCTTGGAGCCATTGAAAGCCTTGATGATTTGGAAGAGTTGGCCGATTTGTCGGTACGTGCATTAGACAGCCTGCTTGACTACCAAGATTATCCAGTACCCGCAGCTTTAAACGCAACCATGGGCAGACGAACTTTAGGCATAGGTGTTATAAATTTTGCCTATTATCTTGCTAAAAATGGCGTTAAATACTCAGACTCTAGCGCAAATGGCCTCGTACATAGAACATTTGAAGCAATTCAGTATTATTTATTAAAAGCGTCTAATAATCTTGCGAAAGAGAAAGGAGCCTGTCCTAAGTTTAATGAAACGACATATTCGCAAGGCTTGTTACCCATAGACACCTATAAAAAAGATTTAGACAAGATTTGTAATGAGCCTCTGCACTATGATTGGGATGCCCTACGCGCTGATATCGTAGAACATGGGCTACGCAATAGTACCTTATCGGCACTTATGCCCTCTGAAACCTCGTCACAAATTTCAAATGCAACAAACGGTATAGAGCCACCGCGTGGACACATCAGCATCAAGCAGAGTAAAGATGGCGTACTTAAGCAAGTAGTGCCCGAATACAAAAGATTGCGCGATAAATATGAGCTATTGTGGGACATCCCTTCTAATGATGGGTATTTAGCATTAGTTGCGATTATGCAGAAGTTTATTGACCAAACTATTTCGGCAAATACAAGTTATGACCCGGGTAAATTCGAGGGTGGAAAAGTGCCAATGAAAGTGTTGCTTCAAGACTTATTGACCACTTACAAGTTGGGCATAAAAACTTTGTATTACCATAACACTCGCGATGGCGCTTCTGATAAATCTGATGCAGAACAAGAACTTGATAGTAATAAAGCTCGGGCGAAAGAAGTCATTATCGAAGAAGACGATGATTGCGCAGGAGGCGCTTGCAAAATATAAGCTTTATTACAATGTTGGTCGTAAACCATCGCTTCAGCAGGCTTTTATTGAGAATAGAAGAGGCTAGAGTAAATGGTGGTTTACGCTAACGCATTTTAAATTGACACAACTTTTGGCCTTGAATCAGCGCTAAGTACTATGATCAATATCAAGGTTTAATTTTTACTAGGCATAAATATAACAATTATGAAATATACTACTTTTAATCAAAAAACTATCGACACTATGATTGAGCCGATGTTTTTCGGTAACTCGGTTAACGTGGCTAGATATGACCAACAAAAGCACCCTATTTTCGAAAAGTTAATCGAAAAGCAAATCTCCTTTTTCTGGCGACCTGAAGAAGTTGATGTCAGCAAAGACAGAGTAGATTTCAGCAAATTAAGTGACGCTGAGAAACATATCTTTATTTCTAATTTAAAATATCAAACACTCCTTGATTCTGTTCAAGGCAGGTCACCGAATATTGCGTTTTTACCAATTATATCTTTGCCAGAGCTAGAGACTTGGGTAGAAACGTGGTCATTTTTTGAAACGATTCACTCTCGTTCATATACACATATATTGCGTAATTTATTTTCGGATCCAAGCGAGATCTTTGACGACATCGTGGTAAACGAAGAAATTAAACGAAGAGCAACAGATATTTCAAAATATTATGACGACCTTATATTTGCTACTCAACTTTACCAGACGCAAGGTGAAGGTAGCTTTGATATTGACGGCGAAACTCACCTTATCAATATTCGCGAACTCAAGAAAAAGCTATTTTTATGTATGAATTCAGTAAATGCACTAGAAGCAATTCGTTTCTATGTTTCATTTGCCTGTACTTTCGCCTTCGCTGAACGTGAATTAATGGAAGGCAATTCGAAAATTATTCGCCTAATTGCCCGCGATGAAAATATTCACTTAACCAGTACCCAGCATATTTTAAATCTTTGGACCAAAGGTAAAGACGACCCAGAAATGGAATCGATAGCCGCAGAGTGTGCTGACGAAGCCCGCGAAATATTTTTAACGGCCGTTAGACAAGAAAAAGAGTGGGCAAAATATTTGTTTAAAAATGGTTCTATGTTGGGATTAAACGAAGAAATACTGAGTGATTATGTCGAGTTTATCGCTAACCAGCGAATGGCAGCAATTGGCATGGAAACAGAATTTGAAAGTAAGAGTAACCCATTGCCCTGGATGAATAACTATTTAAGTTCAGACAATGTTCAAGTTGCTCCACAAGAAGTGGAAGTAAGCTCATACTTAGTATCGCAAATAGATGCGGAAGTAAGTGCTGATGACTTTGGCGGTTTTGATCTTTAACTTAACACCGGTTCATTTTGCCAGACTAATTGCGATAAAGTCGCGTTAAGTCTGGCATTTTAATAAGCGTCGGACTGCTCTTCTAGTGAAAAATAATATTAGTTGTGAAAATTTAACACAAGAAAATTCAATAGACATTGGAGACGTTAGCCTGCGCTCAGAGGACAACGAGACTATACTCGAAACCTTGGAGCGAGCTGAGGTTGACGTTAATTATAATTGTCGAGAAGGTTTTTGTGGCGTGTGCAGAACAAAATTGTTGAGCGGCTCTGTAGAATATCGTATCGAGCCACTCGCATTTATTGATGATGATGAATTTCTTTCTTGTTGTACTGTAGCCAGTAGTAACATAAAGATAAAAATAGAATATTAAAGCCTAATATCTTTGGCCTTATAAATCCAAACCAATGCGCGACGCGACCTCAATGTAAGACTCAACAACTGAACCTAAGCCTTGCCTAAAGCGGTCTTTATCTAGCTTCTTCTTGCTTTCTTTATCCCATAGTCTACAGCCATCGGGTGTGAACTCGTCCCCTAAAACAATATTACCCTCAGCATCAACACCAAACTCAAGTTTAAAATCAACAAGTAACATGCCGCCTTTATCAAACAAGGGCGTTAAAATACTGTTTACCTTAAATGTTAATTCTTTCATCTGAGCAATTTGTGCTTCACTTGCCCAGCCAAAAGCAACGCAATGAGATTCGTTAATCATTGGGTCGTGTAAGGCATCATTTTTCAGAAAAAATTCAAAGGTAGGTGGCGACAAGGCAAGACCTTCTTCTACGCCCAGTCTGCGGCAGAGTGAGCCCGCGGCATAATTTCTTACGACGCATTCGACTGGGATCATGTTCAATTTTTTTACTAAGCTTTCGTTGTCGTTAATAAGCGCTTCTACTTGCGTTTTCACGCCAGCACTTTCTAGTTGCTGCATAATATAGTGATTAAACTTATTATTCACTTCACCTTTACGGCTAAGTTGCTCTATTTTTTCCCCATCAAAGGCTGATGTGTCATCCCTAAATTCTAATATCAGCATATTAGGATCGTCGGTTACAAATACTGTCTTCGCTTTACCGCGATACAATTCAGAGACTTTTTGCATATTTACTCCAATAAAAGTGTTGAGCGTTTGTTATATATCTAAATCATCGGACGACATGTAGTCTTTAAAAACTGGGAAAATGTCGCTTAGTTGTCTAGGGTTAAATGCTACGTTATCGTTGTCTTTAAACGTTAGACTTGTTCTTTGGCCTGCACGCTGAACGAATAAGCGATAGTTATCTTCTTTTAAGGGTAATCCTTCCTTAGTAAATAAACTATTCCAAAAGCCATCTTCTGAACCGTTGTAAGAGACAAACATAATACCCGAGGATTGATCTAAGTCGATCACGTCAAAGCCCATTTTTCGCAGGACTAAAAGCAATCTTGGCCACGCATCATTATAGCTCGCGTCTATTATTACAGCAGAATCGCCGTCGGCGTTAAAACCAAGCTCACTGTTAAAACCGTCTCTGATTTTAGCAATTCTTTCTGAACGTGCTAAGCGCACGCCGAAATCGTATTCTTCTATAATATAGTTTAAAAATTCAACTTCGTTAGTGCGCTTGCTTATTGGATCCATTGATGCAAGCGATGCATTGCCGTCTTCATCGATATAATCAATAATCTCATTGCTGAGTGACGCTGTTCTGCCATGAGGCGCAACATCTAAGGTCAATTTAAATTTCTTCGCCTGTTCTATATATTCGCTAGAAAGATCATACCAACTGCTGTCTAATTCAGACACTGAAATAACCCAATCTGTCGAAAGCACGTTGGCTTCTCGATCGAAACTTTCTACACCAATGTTATTTTGTTCTAAATACGCTAACACTTTATCCCAAATGGTTTTATCGAGACTAGTGCTGTCGTCAACTTGATCAAACATCACCGTTGCGCCTTCAATACCTTCTTCGACATGAGAACCAGTAACAAGAGGCAAAACTAAACGCGGAGAAGCAATACTAATTTCGTCACCAATGATCACGTTGTTGGTAGATGATGAATTCAAGTTAGGTAAGTCGTAACGATTAGAACGCTTAGGGCGATCTAATTCTTCTGGGACCTTTAAATCTGCACTTTTTTGCTTAGCTTCCATATATTTGTAATCGCCAGAAGTGCGCTCACGCGAACCTGGGCTTGAGCATGCGCTTAATGCTATCGCAGCGCAAATGATAATAAGACAATAATTTTTCATTTGGTTTTATAGTAATCCTAATTCTTTTAACTCTTGTTCGATGCTTATTTGGTGATTTAGTTCAGGTAACACCATAGGTAATCGTAAATAAGGTGAAGCTAATTTACCCATTTTATATAAGGCCCACTTGGGTAAAACAGGGTTGGGTTCTATAAACAATGCATGATGGAGCGCTTGTAAGCGATCATCAATATTTTTAGCCTCTTTGAAACGACCTTCCTTTGAATGAACACACATTGCTGACATATTTGCAGGTACTATATTCGCCGTTACTGAAATGACGCCGTGACCACCCTTTTCCATAAAAGCACATCCAGTAGCGTCGTCACCACTAAATAGTAAAAAATCCTCTGGCAAACTTGATTTCATCTCTTGAAGACGATTTAAATCTCCTGTTGCATCTTTAATACCCACTATATTGGCGTGAGATGCCAGCGTAGCAACAGTACTAGTTTGCATATCAAGTACCGTTCGAGAAGGAACATTATATAAAATGAGAGGTAAGTCAGACGCATTAGCTACTGCGGTAAAATGAGCGACTAAACCAGCTTGCTGAGGTTTATTGTAATAAGGAACAACACTTAAAAATCCGTCAACACCCAATTTTTCAATTTGCGTAGTTAAAAACACAGCTTCATCAGTGCTATTTGCGCCTGAACCCGCTATAACTGGAATTCTACCAGCAGCGCAGTCAACGATAAATTGAATGACTTTTATATGTTCTTTAAAAGGAAGAGTAGCTGACTCACCTGTGGTACCCACTGCAACAATACCATGGGTATTATTTTCTATGTGAAAATCGACTAATTGCGCCAAACTCGCATAATCAGTTTCACCCGAATCGAACATGGGCGTAACCAGCGCGACGTAACTACCTTGGAACATGATATCTCCCCTTTTTTTTGTAGCGCAATAGTAGTTTGCTGAACGGTTAAAAACAAGGGTTTCACGCTTATTTTATGAATTAACTGGCGAAATATATGCTTTATAAAAAAATAAATAGAACATTTCTTCAATCAAATGATTACTGCTAATATAGCGATCAGAAATTTTATGAAGCAGTCTGTTACTATCTATGGACCTTTTACCCATGACTCATCAGTTAATTATTACCATAATAGGCAAAAACTCTCTACGCGCACTGAGCAATATCACAGCTTGTATTAGCCAACAAAACTGCAATATTCTAGATAGTCGCCATGCCCAATATGGAACCGATTTCTCACTCACATTAATTGTCAGCGGCAAACAAAACGCGGTAACTCTGCTTGAGATTGAAATGTCTAGCTTGTGCGTACGCGATGATCTTCTTTGCATGATGAAACGTACCAGTGGCCATAAAAAACAGAATATAGAACAAGTCCTGCGCTTGTCTTTTTCAGGTAGAGATGCCAGCGGCGTCATGCATCAGGTTACGCAAGCCTTGGCACAATTAGGCGTGTCAGTAAGTGCTATAAGGCAAAAAACCGTTGTTGAGTCAGAACAGAACATCCTAGAATGCAAAATGATTTTGACGACGCCCAAAAGTACCGACTTAGTCGTATTTGACGAAAATATTAAAGCCCTTCTCAACAAGA
The DNA here is from genome assembly GCF_055808975.1 of Glaciecola sp. G7-5. Classification (NCBI taxonomy): domain Bacteria; kingdom Pseudomonadati; phylum Pseudomonadota; class Gammaproteobacteria; order Alteromonadales; family Alteromonadaceae; genus Glaciecola; species Glaciecola sp. G7-5. The sequence continues at coordinate 3,612,355 of NZ_CM147892.1, read as the reverse complement.
TGGGATTACATGGTAAAATTAGCCACAAACCAATTAAGGAAAATGATGAATACACTGAAAGCTGGTGATGACGCACCTCAATTCACGTTAAAAAACCAAAACAACGATGAAATTAGTTTACAAAGCTTAGAGGGTAGTAAAGTGCTTGTTTATTTTTATCCCAAAGCTTCTACGCCGGGCTGTACCGTACAAGCAAAAGGTTTACGCGACAGTATGAATAAGCTCGACCAGAAAAACGTCACGGTCGTGGGGATCAGTCCAGACCCAGTTAAACGTTTACAAAAATTTCATGAAAAAGAAGCACTAAATTTTGATTTGCTGTCTGACGAAGATCACGCTATCGCCGATGCTTTTGGTGTGTGGGGATTAAAAAAGTTTACCCCTGATTATTTTTATTGACAGAAAACCTTAATTGTTTTTTATGACAAATAAACTATAGTGTATGGGGGACACACACAGGGTTAAATTGTGATAAAAACGCAACACGAAAATGATATTTATGATGACTATCAATTGCTCTCGATTGAAATAGACACATTAGCAAAGCTCAAAATTATAGAACACACAGATATCGAATCTGGTGAAATCTCTTATACTTCTCACCTTTCTCCATCAAACTATGCATCTCGCTCTAAAAAAACAGACATAATTATTGCGCCCAATGGGTCTGTTGTTTATCCACAATCACTTTATATCGTTTCAAAGCTACGCGGCGAAGCTGCCGTTAGTGACACACGTTCAATAGCCAAAGCTCTACTAGCTTTCACTCGGTATTTAGACTCTACTCATTATTCTCAGGTTGATCAGGATGGAAATGAGATACCTGCTGAGCGGTTAACCTATAAAACACTAACCGAGTATGAAGAAGAAGGTGCGCCGTGGCGATTTGCAGAGCACCTTTTAGCTAACTGTCGAGCTAAACAAGGAGCTACTGCAAAGGAGGCATACTCGCTTAGTACAGCAAGAAGTTACACAGGTGCTGTTATTTGCTTTTATAAGTGGATGCAAAGGTACGGTTATCTTACAAACGATGATGAGCATGTTGTAACACATTTCAACAAGGTTGAGAGATATCAAAGTAACAATCAGCACGACATACTTGCTCATACCAAGTCAGGGGCAAAACGGGTCTATGAAATGTCAAACATTATGAAGATGTTTCCCAAAAATGACCAAACGCCTGCCCATCAAAAATTGAAGCCAATGTCGCTCAATCATAGAGACCTATTCTATCAACATATTGATAGGTTACCTAAGGCGGTGCGTCTTGTGCTCAGACTTTGTATCGAGGCTGGACTAAGGATTGATGAAGCCACTCACTTTCCTTCGCAAGTTATTGGTGATAAAGATTGCAGTGAACTAGATGTTGTTCCTGTACGACTTACACACACCAAAAACAGTAAGCCGCGCACGGTTGAATTACCGCTCGCTCTTTATGAAGAACTAGAGCAATTCAAAGAAAGTAAACAAAGACAAGAGAATTTGATTCGCGGAAAAAACATCATCAACTCTAATCAAGAAAAGGACAGCGTTTGTTATCTTTTTGTTTCTAACAGAGGACGGCCATACACTGAAAATACTCTTGAAGTATATTTTAGCGTACTAAGAAAAAATCTCAGAGCAATAGATTCTATCTGGTATTACCGAATCCATGACCTTCGCTCTACTTATGCTACATTTTGGCTGAGGGACAGGTCTCAAGAACGGCAGGTTGCATATAATTACCTACTCGACGAGTTAGCAACACTGATGGGGCATTCGAGCACTGCAATAACCGAAAAATACATTGAGTTCATGAATAAATTGGATGAACAATTACGTGTTGCAGCAAGCAAAAATAACAAAATCAATAAGTGGTGAATACATGCCAAAGAGCCCACTCGCAAGAAATTCAAAAACGGTTAAGTATGTCAGAAATAATAAAAATATTATTCCTCTAAGCTATTCAATTCCCTCCAAGGAGTCCCAAAATAGGGAGGTAGAAAAACTTGATATATCACACCTGTTACATCTTGGAGCAGACAGCAAAAATCAAAAAATATACAGCCGCATCCCGTTAGTCAGAAAGTTTAGTAAAAATGCATACAAATATGTTGGAAATGGCAATTCAGCACAAACTGTCACTTCGATTTACGAAGTTTTACGCAGCTTTATTGTCTTTTGTGACGCTGTGTGCGCTGACCCCTTTTCGGAGGTTGGGTATTTAAAATATGCAGGAAATGATGGTGAACTGCGCCATCTGATTAAAGTTTACAGACCATCAAAGAAGCTATGGGAAATGAACCACGGAGATGAAATTGGGATTAAGGAAAGCACAGCAAGCACTAGAGTTCCAATGCTTCGCAGGGCCCTGTCATGGTGCGGATTACCCGCTGAAGCATGGGTAAACCAACATAGAGAGTTTGCCAATGAAAATACTTCATTTAGGGGGTATTCTGACGCTGAAGAAAAGCTTCTGGTCACTAGGTTAAGCGAATTATTTTTCACCTTAGCCCCGCAGCTCATTGCGGCAAAAAAAGAAAACGTTGAAGTACCTTCAGAATTGCCTGTCGTTATTGACTTAGCTGGCTTCAAGCAAGTAGTTTTAATTCACACATCCGTCAAAACCCAGACAGTTGCTTGGAGCAAAAATGGGAAACTGGTAAAAGCAAGCGCTGCGATTAATATGGTAATGGGAGCTGCTTATCACCTCATGTGCTTTTTTAGCTCGCTCAACGATAGCGACGTGCGAAGTATCGCTCATCCAATAACAATCCATACTGAGGAGCGGGATAAAAAGTTACAAGTAGTTACTGTGTCAAGTTTTAAAGCACGTGCAAACAAGGAGGTGAACGCTGTATTGACCAATCAAAGCTTCGAAGTTGATAAGCGAGATGGCGTGAAGTTTATTAAAACCCTTGAGACACTCTCAGCACTCTACGGAGGTGGCGAAGAAGGCTCTGTGTTACTGTTCACGGTTAATAATCATGGTGAAGAAAACAGCTCATTCAATATGGTGGAAATTAATAAACATCTTTGTGTTACGCTAAACTTGCTTTCTCCGACCCGCATATCCTGCGTGCCATGGTTACAAGCATTATTTTACAGCTATCGAAAACAGTGTGTTGGCGAGCTTAGCAAAGCGCCTAATGAGCTTGGCAGGGTGACCGTACGTAAAGTGACTCGCCAGTGCTCAAAATCTGGAGCCATTAGAGGCGCTAGGGAAACCGCATATTGCATTTTATCGTGTTACACAGAATTACCCCTCAAGAGTATCTTATTGCCACTTACGTATTCAAATAGAGATGAAAATGGCAACATTAAAGTGTCGTTCAAATACAAAAATGGCGATCACGGTCATTTTTCAATACCTGCTTCTGACAAGAGACTAATTAATGATATTGAACAATTCGCCACTGAGTCAGCCGATAAACAAGCAAAAAAATATGAGCGGTTGCTGCTGAAACGAGGCGGTGATAAAAAGCCCCCTAGAGATTGGGAAGGAATTAGCCCCATCAGCGCAAATACACTTAAAGGTTGGTCAATTGAAACAAATGAGTACTTTGTATCGCTCCAATCAAGCCGCTGGCGAGAGATGACCAGCAATGAAGTCTTTTCTCATAGTGGCGTAAGCGGTGTGAAGAGCCTGCTACAAAACCTTCTTCAAACCATTGATACGCATTATGCAAATGGTGATCCGCGGCTCAATAAAATCATCCTATCACAAGCTATACTAGTGTTAGGACAATTGGACGAAAGTGCTGATTTTGTACAAGCGAAAAAGTCGGTCGCTGACAAGTTTGGCATTAAAATGCTGGCACATGACGAATGGAAAAATAAGTTAGAACAAGAAAAAGCTAGAACAAACCCAAATGGCATTCATTGTGATGGGCAACAAAGTTTCCTAGATGGAAAAAGCACTCAACGCGAAACCAATAACGCCATGAAGCTCCAACTACCCTGCACTGAATATGACATGTGTTTTAAATGCCAATCAGCCAAAGCTGTCGATGAGACGCAATCCATCTACAAACTTATCTCTTTCATTGATGTACTCAAAGAGGCTGTAAACCACTACCCAAACGCGCATGAGTATGTGCATGAACGAATCGCCGCCTTTGAGCTAACACTTGATGCTGCAAGCACGGAAGTGTACGAAGCGGCAATGTCATTATTTAACAAAAATGGGCGTCACCAGAGAGTATCACTAGAACACGCGATCGTGGCCACAGATCAGGCTCCGTCTATTTGGAGACATTCATGATAAAGCTAGCTGATTACAGGATTAACCAACAAAATATTATAGTAAAAGCGCAAAGTAAAGTTGGAAGCTATACAAACTATTTGAAAGAGGTTCTAGAGCCTGTGATTAAAGCGAGAGACTGGGAACAGTTTGAAGCGTTAGACATTGGTTTTGATATCACTGGTGAGTCGCTAGGAAAAGTACGGAACAACGACGCCTGGCGAAAACTCCATGCGTTTTTTGCACCACATTCTACCGAGATGGACATCCTAGATTTCTTACTCAATGGCAAGGTGCTGGAGCGTAACCTAATCAATGAATTAAAAGCGCTGGCATTGATTATGATGTGGATCTCTCCTAAATATTACTCTTTTCCGACTATTGTGAAGACGATCCGAGCATTAAAGAAATTCGCCGTTGCACTACTTGCTGAAGGGCACAACAGCTTTGAATTTCTTAGTTTTGAACGCTTGGAAACATGGGTATTAACCAGCGAGACCTGTTTGGACTTCGAACGAGAACAAACGTATCCAACACTTAATAAATTGTTCGTGGAAAAAACACGATTACCGTTTAATGTTAGTCTTACCCATTACTTAACCCCTTCGGATTTCGGCTTAACACTTAAAGATCATAAGCAATTCACTGTTATCCCACAGCGCCTTTACTATATTGGGCTTCAACAATCAGAGAGACTGGTGAACGATCTATATCCCATTCGTAACGAACTTGGCATGCTTTCGAATTACATTGCTGAATACCATAAAAAATCCTATCAAGGATATGCTAAATACATAGTAAGCGATAAAGCAAAATTAAAAAGTGGACGAGTTCAATGGTATCTATCGTCAGCAAACCAACGCGATGGTGAAAGGAAATTAGCCTTTCAGGATGCTTTTCGTGCGCTAAGTAACCCGTCACAAGAATTAACTCTTGAACTTCTCAAAAGGCACAAACCGGCAATCAAAACAGAATACATTAACGAATTTCACCCTAACCGAAAAATTACTATTTGTAACAAAGTAGTAAGCGGGCTCACAGAGGCGCAATCGTTCTTTAAAGAACTAAATGGTGGTTGTCTCTGGGCGTTGATGTCGCGCACAGGTATGCGCTCTGATGAAATATATCACTTGCATACTGTAAATGGGTGCACAACAGATAACATATCTGGGCAAATGATTAACATTATTCATGCTGATCTCTCTAAAACCGTGAAAGGATCTCAGTCAAAGCAGGATGAGTTCATCACCACAGAAGTCGGTAAAAAGGCTTACGAGATACTACAAACGCTACATTCCCCACTAAGAAAACGCCACCCTAAAAGCCATACTTTTTTTCATTCGGTTAAGCAAGGCTGTTGTGCTCTTAACAAAAAGGAATTAGGAAGACACCTATCAAGTTGGTTTAAAAGCATCACTGGAGAGAAGCTTAAGCTAACTAATGATGACGTCATAGACTTAAAGGTTTCTGATCCTAATCTTTCATTTAATGTTGGGGACGAGTATACATTTTCCGGTCACCAGCTTCGCCGTTCGTTTGCTTACTATCTCATTGGTTTCGAGCTTTGCGACTTCCCCCAACTCAAGCAGCAATTCAGCCATGTCTCGATGGCAATGACTCGCCACTACGCTAAGAATGCAAGTAAATTCCAAAAATTCAGAAAGCAAAAACAAAATTTAGCGCATGCCATTGATGAAGAAAGAGTCGAACAAAAAGCGCAAGTATACTTAAACATCTTTAGTAAGTTGGCAAACAAAGAACGTGTTGCAGGGGGCAAGGGTAAAGAGTTTGCAAAAAGCATGATGAAGGCTGAGCGCAACATGTTTAAAGATAAGGTAGACAACGACATGCTCTCTCTGAACTATTGGAAAAAGCAAATTCTCGATCAAAAACGTCACATTCACGCCGTCGCACCAGGAGTTTATTGCACTTCAACAGCTTGTAGCCTGCGTACACAAGTCAAGTTATTAGAGTGTGTTGATTGTAAGAATGACTTCATTGTTGATGCCGTTTTTGCCGAGGCTAAACGAAAAGAAGCCGAAATTCATATGTTATGGGACATTGAGCACGATGAATTAACGCCTCAGTCTGCATCGGAGGCGTATATCAAAATAACGGCAGCTGAGCGTATTATGAATGACCTAGATATCAGCTATGAACCGGTTAATTTGCCACAAGAAGTAAAAAAATTGCTGATACCTTTTGGAGTGCAAGCATAGTGACACAAGCAACTAAAAACAAGCTGATAAATGCCCTAGAAAGACTATTATCGGCTAAGCCAGAAAACCGGGAATTAAAGATAAAAGCCCGGGAAGGCAAGCTAAAAATCAATAACAGTAGTGTCGAAAAAGAAGCTGGGCTTTCCGTTGGAGCATTGCGAAGGCATGATGATATCAGCGATATGGTGAAGAATAAATCACTTGAATCACGCGTGGCACAAGATAAATCAAATCAATCGCCTATTGATATTTTACAAGCTGAAGTAAAACAGTTAAAAAGCGATAAGACACAAGCGAATAGGAAGAAAAAGGAATATCTAGAGCTCGCTAGAAGCCATGAAAAAGCGCTAGCTATACAAGCAGCGAACCATATAAAAATGGTTCAAGAACTCATGGGAATGTTGCACGAAAGTCAGCGAGAGAAAGCTATGGACAGAGTTGTCAAGGCGAGAGCAGATAACCTTATCAAAGGGGATTTCTCACAAAAACGTCCTGTTTAGTGTAATTAATTGCAAGATATAAAACTATCGATCAAAATGTATAACGTAACGTATTAAAATGCTTAAAGGTCGTATCAAATAACACTTTATAATTCACTCCGTAAATAGAATAAGGATGACACCAATGTCAATTGAAGTAGGACAAGTAGCGCCAGATTTCACCCTGAATGACCAAGACAATAACCCTGTGACACTATCAGATCTTGCCGGTAAAAAGGTACTTTTATACTTCTACCCACGCGCTTCGACACCAGGCTGTACGGTTCAAGCGCAAGGCTTACGTGACAATAAAACAGAGTTGGATAAGCACAACGTTGTAGTGCTTGGTTTAAGTCCAGACACCCCAAAAAAATTAACAAACTTTATCAACAAGCAAGATTTAAACTTCACTTTGCTAGCGGATGAAGAACACGAGGTTTGTGAAAAGTATGGAGTCTGGCAACTCAAAAAGTTCATGGGTCGAGAAAACATGGGCGTTGTGAGAACAACCTTTTTGATCGATGAATGTGGTAACCTCGAACATGTCTTTAACAAGTTCAAAACTAGTAATCACCATGAAGTTGTGTTGGATTATTTGAACAGTAAATAGTATCCCAATACAAGCAATATGCTCTGCTTGGGTGCAAGCAGGGTTTTGCCTCTAAGATGTACTAGCTACCCTCTAAATAAAGAGAATATTAAAAGAACGAATATCCTAAAAACGATAGTTACTTAATATTGCTGGGGGCGTTATCGCGCCCGTTAAAAATAAAACTTGCTTTGATGCCCTAGTAACAGATACTCGTAATAATTTTTTACTCTTTAAATAAGGCTCTTCATCTCTATAACTTGTTAACGGTGCAATATTTTCTTCGTGAAAAATAATTACACCATCGAATTGCTTTCCTTTAGACTTATGCATTGTCATAACATGAAGCCCCCTTATGTCGTTATCATCAGACAGTAGTTGTTCTTGTATTAACGCTGAATCAATAGCTTTTCGAGCATTTACATAGGCACCATAACTTTGCCACAAATCGCTTAAGCTATTCGAAATAGCTTTACCTCTGTTGAACGCCATAAGATATTGAACAGAATATTCAACATGTTTTAAACGAACATCCCCACTTTCTCTCAAGAGATGTCTTACTTTTAGCCAATCCTTTGAGGGTATACCCTCAAAGGCCTCTTGATTAATGTTTTCAAAAACTTTTGATATCGCGCTAATTAGTGGAATATTTCGGCATTTACCATTATCTATTAAACTATCTCTATACTTCAACCAAGTTAAAGCATCTTTTCTAGCGCCGACACTACCATTCGATAATGATATGTCCGACAACAAACGAAGAAACTCTGCTTTTTCTTGGTGAATGTTTTTCTGGTCCTTAGGTTCGAGTAAAAAAGCAACTAATCGACTCGATAGTAAGGCCTTGGTCTCATCAAAGGCAACTTTGTGTGAAATGTATCTGTTGTCTTCATTTCCCCTGAGGGCTTTTATAATTACTGCAACCCCCTATTACTTGAAGCTAATATAGCTATGCTATCTGGATTTTTCCCTGTGGAATTTTTTACCATCCTCTTTAAAATTCCGATACTTTGACGTATGGATCTATCGCGCATATCCGCTCTCTCTTGATAAGAGATCCGAGATATACCGTTATAAGGATTGTTTTTTGCAAAACCTCGCAGTAGATCGTTTCCAAAGTCTAAAATCTCAGAGTCAGGGCTTCTGTTATTCTGAGTACCCAAATCTATAAATAATGGGGTTAGATTAGTTTGAATTTCATTTACTCTCTCAGAACTTACTCCTGGCCTAAAGTCAAAAATTTGTTGTTCCAAATCAGCTAAGCATAAAACCTGAGAGTATTCGGCCATCAATTTAACGAATTGCCATTGCTGTTCATCAGAGTCTTGAGATTCATCAATAATTATCAGTGGGTATTTAAGAGATACTAATTTTTTAATATCTCGAGCGCCAGACATCAGTCTGACAACCGTACTCGAAAATAAATCGAAAGGAATTTTGCCATCTTGCAAAAACAGCCTCTCACGCTCCAATAGCCATTGGCTCCATTCGTTCTCATCACTAACTTGAATGCCTTTATTAATCGCTGCCTCATCATGCGGAAGTAAGATAGAGAGCTTTCGAGGATAACCTAACAAATATGAATGTGTTTTTATAATACCCCAAAAGAAAGAGTGAAATGTTTGCACGTCGATACGAGAGAGAAGTTGTTTAGGAATCCATTCTTTTGCTGAGTCCAAAATACGAGCAACTGCTGCTCTAGAAAAGCTAAGAAAGAGCACATCATTAGTTGTAGCATCACCTTCTAGTTTCAGAAGAGCTTTTTTTAAAGCAATAGTAGTTTTCCCTGAACCAGGCCCACCAATCACTAAAATATGTCCAGTTTCATCTAAGATACGTTGTCTTTGTTCACATATTTTTATATTCATCGGTTGAATAAATTCTCTTAGTTACTAATAACATGATTCGTAGGCATTGGTTCAACTTCATTCAGACCAATCACATCTTCAGTGTCATTTGCATCTTGTTCTTGAACCCTACAATATACTGAGCCCAAAAAATTTGTTATTACTTCGGGTATATCTTTCAGTTCACAGAATGACAACAGCCTTGCCGCGCCTCCCTCGCCTTTCATTTTCTTTAAGACTTGAGCAATTTTTACATCAATAATGTCATCACTTGGTCGATCAACGGGTATGGTGAACTTATTGTCTCTATTAGCTTCGATGTCATCGATAAGGCTCTCTAAAAAGCTCCATTTGTCGTTTGAAGAAATACTATCATTCAGCAATTTTTCCATTGAGGCATAATTTATGTCACAGACAATTTCATATTCTGCTGATATCGCAGCCCAATCCTCTTCTGACTTTCGAGGATTTTTATCGCAAAATGCAAGTGCAGGGATGCCCAAAGATTTAAAGAATTGTCCTAGTGGAAGTAATTGACTGTCTGTATCTGCTGAAAGAATGGTTACCCCAGCTAGATCTAACGGTAGTCGAGATGGTTCTTCCTCTTCCATTCTATCGGCTACATGCTTGAGGACGGCAACCTCTGTAACACCTTCACCCACAATCACTATCTTAGAAAGCATCGCTTCTGCATATATTCGTCTTAAATTTTGATGGTAACTTTTTGCCTTGAGTCCAACAGATAAACGAACTTGTGTTGCACTAAGATGGTTTTGTTCATCTTTCTGGAGAATTTTTATCTGATTAGGTTTAAAACCTTCGATTACATAAGGCGAGTGCGTTGTAACAAAACACTGGGAAGAGTCATTCAAAAGATAATTGACTATCCGTCTTTGTGTATGAGGTGGAAGAGCAATTTCTGGTTCTTCCATAGCAAAAATTACATTATTTTTTTTCAAGTCAGCAATATAGGAGAGTAATGCAAGAACCAGTGTATTGAGCGTTCCCGTGCCTACTTTTTGAAAAGGAACTGGAATTTGACTATTTGACGTTGCCAAAAAAAAGGCCAGCGTTTTTCTTAAGTGTTCGCGGGTTAAATTAGAAACATGCAATCTCGTTTTCCTCTCTTCGCCCTGCAAAGGTATGTATTTACCAAGCCGACTCTCAATGTCCTTTAATAATTCCTTTAGATCATTCTGGTCATCATCAATCGGCGGGTCTAGAGAAGTTAACCTTTGCAATGTAGACTCCCAAAGCCCCCCTCGTTTATTTGTTTCTCTTAAAATAATATCGAGCAACGAACCTCTTTCTAGACTCAAAGCCCTATTGCCAGTACGAATAGTTCTTAAATACAAGAATCCAAATATACGTTTTATAGCTCTAGAAACCTTTTTGTATTCCCCTTCATCAGAATCTGGACTGTGTGAAAAGTAACTTGCGGCCTCAAACTCATCTTCATCAGCATCATATGACGCTATGACTTTTAGACGTAAACAACGTTCGGCATTGTCAATATCTTCGAGGTTTTCTACGAGTACTTTTTCTGTAGTATTCCAATATTCAAGATGATTGGAACATAGTTTTAAAACATCTTCGGATAAGTCTATTAGTACAACTTCAATTACAATTTCGATTGGTTGTCCGTCGTCATCAATATACCTACCGTTATAAAAATCAAATTCCTCTACAGGTGGAAATCGATTGATTCTGTCAGGCCCCAAAACTAAGTCTAAGGCTTCGCACACAGTAGACTTGCCAATGTTGTTTCCTCCCACAAGGAGTGTATGGCCATCAAACTTGAGCAAGGCGGATTGAATTGTTCGAAAATTGTTAATTTGCAATTGGCAAACTTTCATACGTTTAATCCTTTAACTGTTACTCATACAAGTATTTTTGAAACCCAATAAAGGTCTCTCGAATGGCTCCTGTAGTACCGAACTCTTGTACGGCGTCGCCAATAGTGTGATATTTCAATTCAATTAAACTGCGCATTTTACTGGTGGCTAATTCACCTGCGCCGTCTTCTATGTATTTTTCTAAAACGAATGCGATAAATTCTTGTTGTTTGTAATTACCAAAGGCGGTGTTAATTTTAGGTTTAGTGGTGCTCACTCGATTTTCACGGCTAATGGCTTCTCTTGCGTATGCAACGTATCTCAGCACGTCGTATACGTCGCTTTGCTGGGCATCTATTAACTCTTTCATACCGTCGAGCTTGTCTTCGTCGTAACCGGCTTCTGCAAGGCTTTCAAGGAGCTTTTCTCGGGTTGTTGGGTCGCTCCATATTTCTCGCAGTTGGTCTTCGTCTTTGAAGAACTGTGGCAAGTCTGAGAAGAGTCGTTCTACAAATTCCTTAGCTGTAATTGGCTTATCGCCAAACCAGTACATTACTGACGAGATATGTTTAATTTGTCGCGTTTTACCATCACTGAGTTTAATCGTAATTTTTTCCGATTTATCGCATGAACAAGGCGTGTTGTTGCATTCTAGACATTCAACAGGCTCGCATTCACAGGGAGAGGCTCCGCAGAGACCACAAGGTGGTTGCTCACATATACAAGGCTCACTTCCACAATCAGCACAAGGCTCTTTAAGGCAAGTACAAGGGCTGAAGCCACAAACTTCACAAGGCACTTTTACGCAGCTACATGGCGTCTCACCGCAGACCTCACAGATGTTTTCTGGAGGCAATGGCTCACCGTCCCATTCGGGGTCGGCAAAGTTGTGGTGAGCTTTTACAAAGTCATAGATAGTGAAGTAATCTTTGCCTTCATACATACGGGTGCCACGGCCAACGATCTGCTTAAACTCAATCATGTTATTGCACGGGCGCATGAGAACAATATTGCGCACATTACGGGCGTCGACACCTGTAGAAAGCTTACGTGATGTGGTGAGAATGGTGGGGATGGTCTTTTCGTTATCTTGAAATGTTTTTAGGTCGTTTTCACCGGCTGCACCGTCATTGGCAGTTACTCGAACACAGTAGTTAGTGTTGGTCGTCCAACCTTTTTGCCTAGCATACTGATTGATAAAGTCGCGCACCATGCCAGCGTGCTCTTGGGTGGCACAAAAGACGATGGTTTTTTCATTGGGTTTAAATAAGTCCATCCAATAATGAACACGCTTTTGTTCACGCTCTGGGATAGTAATAATACGATTGAAGTCGCCCTCAGTATAAACTCTGCCAGGCTCAGGCTCGCCGCGCACCACTACTCCATCCCCTGGGGTATACACATATTCGTCCATTGTGCCCACAGTTGGATAAACCTTAAACGGAGTTAAAAAACCATCGTTGATGCCTTGCTTAAGTGTGTAGCTGTAAACTGGTTCGCCAAAATAATTATAGGTGTCTACATTATCTGTGCGCTTTGGTGTGGCAGTTAAGCCTAACTGAACCGCAGGTGAAAAATGCGTGAGTATTCTGCGCCAGTTACCTTCATCATTAGCGCCACCTCTGTGACACTCATCTATTATAATTAAATCGAAAAAGTCTGACGGATAATCACCGAAGTAAGGCGTTTCATTGCCCTCATCGTCTTTTGGGCCACTCATGAAGGTTTGGAAGATAGTGAAAAACACACTAGCGTTTTTCGGCACAGCGCCTTTTTTCCTTATTTCATTTGGATTAATACGTACAAGCGCGTCTTCACCAAAAGGGCCAAAATCATTAAATGCCTGATTAGCTAATATATTGCGGTCAGCTAAAAACAAAATGCGTGGGCGGCGTTTTGCTTGTTCAGGACTTTTTTGCGCAGTTAAACTCCAGCGGCTTTGGAATAGCTTCCACGCTGTTTGAAAGGCAATACAGGTTTTACCTGTGCCAGTGGCCAGAGTAAGCAACACCTTTTGTTTACCCTCGGCTACGGCTTCAAGCGCATTGTTAATGGCGTTTTCTTGATAATAACGAGGTTGCCAATCGCCTTTAACTTCAAAAGGCACGGCGGCGAACCGTTCACGCCAAATCTTTTTAAAATTAGGAGCGGCTTTGTCTTGCTCAGCAAAAGTAAGTGACCAGAGTTCCTCAGGCGATAGGTATCGCTCAACTAACTTTTCATCGCCTGTAAGCATATCAATCTGGTAGATGTCATGACCATTGGTAGAATAAGCTAATCGACATTGTAGGCGCTCGGCATAATCTTTAGCTTGGCGCACGCCTTCGGTATAGCTTAATGCTTCTTTTTTTGCTTCAACCGCTGCAAGTTTGCGGCCTTTGTACACCAATACATAATCACTGTTTACTGGTTGGCTGCGTTTTCCTCCAGTGAGTATGCGTCCTGGGCAAATCACTTCCCGTCGAATAAAGCTTTTCTCTACTTCGCCCCAGCCCTCACTGATTAATTGAGGATCAATTAAATCGGCACGGGTATCGGCCTCGTTGCGTTTCGCTTTATTCTTTGGAGTCAATGTCACGCGGCAATTCCTTTGCTTTTCGTTAATTCGCCAGTAAAGGCTTTTTGGAGGATGGAGCTTTTAAGTTCGACTAGGCTTTGGCTTTTTTTAATATAAATGTCCTGAAGCTTTAGCATTTTTAATTCAAGCGCTTCCAAGTCTTGCAACAATCTCTTTTGTTCATCTAAATTTTGAGGAAAAATAATTTCAAAGTTTTCAATTTGAACCTTTGTTATTGCTTGTCGCGTTGAACCATATTCACCAATCCCTAAGAGCTTGTCTTTATAAAATTTTGAGGTTAGTAAAAAACACAGCAAACTTGGTTCTATCATTGACTTATCTACTCTAATTATCGATACATGTTGATTGACTCGACCTGGTAATACTTCTTTGGGAATAATACAACATCGTGCAACAGAGGCACCTGTGATATTAAGTAAAATATCATTCTCTAATAATTCAACATTATCAAGCTTTGCTGCCTGCTCATCATCAATTAGCGCTAAGTTTTTTTCTTTGAAAACACGGTCATGAACATTCATACTTCTGATGAGTGACATGCCGACGTCTTTATATGCTTCTTTTCCTCCTCTGGGAGTAGCTCCGCTGCCAATTTTGGAAGTAATATCTTTCAGCTTAGACGTTTTCCATCCTTCACCACGCTGACTAAACACTTGCTGTAAATAGCTATCAAACAGCTCACGGGCGTTTTTCAGGTTTGTCTCTGCGGTAGCGCGGGCTTTTTCGATATCGGCAAAGACTTTGTCGAGAATGGCAACAATGCGATTTTGTTCTTCTAATGGTGGCGTTGGGACTCTTATCTCTTTGAGAATTTTTACCGACGCCATATTTTTAATTGCAGCCCCTTGCGATAGAAATTCGATCTGCTCTTGAAAGTTTCTACTTTCCATCCAAAACTTCAGGAATTTAGGGGACAAATCACCTTTTGGAGTCAACTTGAGTAACGCTTGGTTTATTATCCCTCTCGGAATACCAGAAGGAACAATTGCTATTTTGCCCATGGTTCCTGAACAGCTCATTATTAAATCCCCAGAAAACAACTCAAATCGTGACATTTCCGAAAACTTTTCTTCATCCACGAAGTATCGAATATCTGTAAACTGGTCATAAATTGCATGTTGCTGTTCATAAACAGCATAGCCATCTTCTTTAAATATATTTTTTCAAACTCCCGCCGAACGGGCCACGCACGAAAGTACACACATCCCCAAATCGCTCGGTTTTCCAGCCCATTATAATAACCTCCGAATACCATCCAAAATCGCTTCACTCTCTTTATTAAGCGCGATGATTTCCTCAATAATGGCTTTAGGCTCTCGTAAGGGTGCTTCCTCCTTAGAATTAGGATTTTTAACCGACAAATCCCAGGTGCTGTTATCCAGTTCACTAGAGGCTACTGACCATGAATTGTCGGAATCTGTATAGCTAGCCTGTAACTTAACAAAGTCAGCTAAGTCGTTATCATTGAGCGGGTTAGTTTTACCCATGTTACGGCCGACGTTAAGCTTATAAAACCAAGTGCTTTGAGTTGGTTCGCCTTTGGTGAAAAACAACACCACGGTTTTAACCCCGGCACCAATAAAGGTGCCGCCAGGGCAATCCAGAACAGTATGTAAATTACAATTTTCAAGCAGCTCTTTACGCAAGGCAATAGCCGCTTTGTCGGTATTGGACAAAAAGGTGTTTTTAATCACTATGGCGGCGCGGCCACCAGGTTTAAGCGATTTGATAAAATGCTGTAAAAATAAGAAGGCTGTTTCGCTAGTTTTAATAGGAAAGTTTTGCTGTACCTCAGGGCGCTCTTTACCACCAAAGGGCGGGTTAGCTAAAATAATGTCGTGTTGCCTGTTAGGTGTAATATCTTGCAGGTTTTCAGCTAGCGTATTGGTGTGAATGACATTAGGCGCTTCAATACCATGTAAGATCATGTTCATGATGGCGATAACATACGCCAGTGACTTTTTCTCTTTGGCGTAAAAGGTGCTTTCTTGTAATACCGTTAAATCACTGGACTTCAGTTGGCGTTTATCAGCACCGCCTTTACGCAAGTAATCAAAGGTTTCACACAAAAAGCCGGCAGAGCCTGCTGCTGGATCGTAAATGGTCTCACCTATTTGGGGTTTTATCACGTCTATCATCGCGCGAATAAGGGGGCGTGGTGTCATGATAATGTCGTTTTCGACAATTAAAAAATTGTTACCACCCCGTACTTATTGACTTGAAGAGTGGTAACAGTTTTTTAGGGATTTACTATAAAAACAGCAGCAAATTGAGGTGGGAAAATACAGTTTTGTTACTATTTCTAACGCTTTTTATTGGATTGTGATAACACTGATCCTGCAAGTTCTTTTGTATCTTTACTGTACTTGTCGCTTTGCAGTACCTTTGATGCGAAGTCTTCCATATCAGCACCTGTTTGCTTGCTAGTTCCTTTTTGCGACAGAGCAGAACCAGCTAATTTTTTGGCGGTCTTAGAAGCATTAGGAGCGTTTAATGTTTTAGCTGCCTTAGATGCCACACTTTGGGATGTCTTCTTTGTGTTTTTACTCATAGTAAATACCTCATGGTTGTTAATTTAATTATGTAAATTTAGAGTCCGTGTTTTAGCCTTTCAGCAAAACCATTACGCTCAGCCAATACCTCATCGTACATGTTATAAACCTGCTGAATGTGCTCCCACAATGACTGATTTTGCGTTCTCAAATCCTCTGCAAGCTCTTTATAATCAAGGTTCGATTTTTTTAATGATTCAACTTCTTTCTTAAGCTGTTCATTTTCAGTACCAACAGCAATAGCCTCTGCTTTATTTTTCTGACGCTTTTGAGCGGTCTGAATATCCGGGATTTTCTCAGGGTTAAACTTGTAGATAGCAGAATTTGAAATTCCTAATCGTTTCGCTACTTGGCTAACATTAATTTTTTCGTTATTGGCTGCCATTTCAGACAAGGTCGTATCAATTTTGTCTGCCATTGTGATCTCAACTGATTCGCTCATACTAGGCTTCCTTCACTTTTATCGTTAACTGGTCAATGATGATATTTGCGGCTTCAAGGTTGTCATTTAATGCCGTACTAAAGGCTTTTAATCGCTGCTTTATCTCTGACGGAAATTTTTCAAATGCAGCTAATTGCGATTCACACCGCTTTTTAACAACCAGCCAGTGTGGTAAATGTCGAGGTGTTGCAATGTAGCTATCGCACCATACACAGTGGCTTGGATCTGCTGCATTACGAACTTTACATTCCGACCCCTTAGTACAGTATCCGTGCGACACGCCTCTAAAGTTGTTGGTATGCTTAGCAGCAAACGTGATCAACTCTTCCATATTTTTAAAGTGAGGGGTACTTCCGGTGGTCAGGTCATCAGCCAGTATCTCAGTTAATTTGGCGATAAAATTTTGTCCGCCTTTTCCTGCAAGCGTGCCGTCTTGCGCTGCGCTCACCATATCTTCCATTGCTTGCGATATCATAAACTCAGAGAAGCTTTCTGTTAGTCCAATTAACTCCTCCATAGAATCATATCCCCGTTGACTGTAAACCAATGACATCATGTTCTCTAAATGCTTGTACTGATACTTAATGTCGTCTAAATCACCCAAGCGATTTGCAACAATAAACCACGCAAAGGTATGTCTAAATTGATGGGCCGTAAAATTAAAGAAATCGCCTTCTTTATAGGGCTTCTTAAACTTTTTATGGTTTGAGCTGACCGATTGATAATTGCACCCCATACGCTCAAGCTCAGCAATATCGTGGTCAGTAACTCTTATCGAAAACATTTTGTTTATGTTGTTGAAGCCATTTTTAGTAGACTTAGTATTTAATGAAAACTCGCAGGATTTTTTATGGGGCGACACACCAAACAAAGTTCGATTACTCAGACCAAACTCTAAATTCAGGCTACGCTTTATTGGAAGTAAATCGCCGTGATGCTCCAATAGCAAGGCTGCACGTTCAAGGTAAACAGAGCAAACTCTTGTAAGTAGTTTTACTGCTCGATAAGTGATTTCATTCGTTACCCATTCTAAGCTTTGAGTTTCATCTGTTGTTTTAGACAACAAGGTCTTGATAAAGTATTTACCGTTTCGTTCAATAGCAGAGTCCTCACTCAGCGCCATTGCCTCGCTGTAACGCATACCTGTATAACTAATCACAAGTACAAAGGTATATCTGCGAAGATTTTTAATCAGTTCGTAATATTCATCCAGTTCAGCATTTTCATCACTGTCTAAGCCGTCAATATAAGTAGAATTTTTAAACTCTGCTGAAGGTAAATGCGGGATGGCTTCATTTAGTTTTGTTTGCAGGCTGTGCCAATTATCGATTATCTTCTCAGCGGCATTGACATGCTCGTCACTTGCTTTGAGAACTTGTTTCATTATTTGAATCGGAATGACTGAATGCTTATTTCTTCTGTCCTTTGATAATAAGGTAAATGGGAAAAAATATTCATTCATTAAATCGTAAAACTGTTCGTTTTTGACCACTGAATAAAGTCTTAACCAATAAATAGCAGTTAACAGTGATTGGGCAAAGGATGAATGTTTTTGCAAGTCAGATGCTTGCACCAAGTCCAATATGATATTGCGCAAACGCAATTCTGGCTGTTTGTCTAAGTCATCAAAACTCTCAATACTGTAACGCTCAAGCCACTTGGCAAAGCGCTTTAGGTTAGCAATATTTTTACTAATCGTATTCCATGCGAGCGACTCCATGCCTTGTCCTGAACCTTGCGTATACATACCAAGTGTTAGGGCTTTAAGTTGATATTGATACTTAACTCCAACACCATTAAAGGTTACGGATAAATTGTTGCCTTGCGAGTACCACGAATCATCCCCGAACAATGTGATCTGTTTTTTATTAGAGCGTATGTATTGCCAAAGCACTAACGTTGTGAGTTCTGCATCACTTGTTAAGGTATATGGGTTAACGCTTATTACACCATCAATTTTTAAACAAGCATCTACAGCAGTTGAAATTCCTGTCATAAAATATCTCCCACTGTCTTAACTGATGTAACTGCAAATGCCCAAAACGGATGCATTCCTTTTTCTGCCATTAGCTCTTTTCCCTTAGTCACTGCCATCGGATTTTTAATTGCTACTTGCTCTAATATGTCATCAACTCGCTGATGCAGTGCCGTAACCGCTTCCTGCTGAAATTCATTATTTTCAATATCAGAAATACTGGCCGATATATCTGCCAACACATAATCACGATAGCTAAGCAACTGCCAAACATGCTCAGGATCAGCGACTGTTCTAAAGTGCTTGCACCACACACACGCCAAAAAGTCACTGCACCACCCATTTTTGTTGCCGCTTGATAGATGCCGATGTTCTTTACCGTATTGTGAGGCTTCTGCATCGTTTCCTTGCGATGCACACTCACCAGTGGGCGTTTTCTGAGTGCTACCGTCATCAACCATTAACACCTTAATTTCCGGGTCAATTTCTCGACCTGTGAAATAACGCTGCATCACATCTACTGCCGTGTGCAATGTCTGTTGTGTTTTTTGTTCACTCACTCGTTGGTAGTGCTTGATGAACGTGTCAAAGGTGTGAAGTTTTGCTGATTCATAAGCACGCATTTGCTTTGCTACTTCACGGTAAAGGTGATTTGCACCATTCTTGCGAATTCGCATTGAGTCATAATTAACCGTGCAACCAAGTCGGTTCAAGATAGATTTGATATGAGCAATGATATTGCCAGCTAATACACGACTTACATTGGTTTTTTCTTTGAAGATAAATAAATAATTTTGAGTATGCTTATCACCCAAGTGACGGTATCCGTGAGTCAGCGTATCTTTCACGTACACGATATCTCGCATTACACTGTTTACTGTGCGACCATCTAAAGAATAGGTATCAATGTCATAGCCTTTTCTTGGCTTTTGAATTAATAGAGTAATGCTTTTCTTGGCAGTAGGTAATGCGACATCGGCAATGTCACTCAATTCAATATCCGTCATGGGTGACGTATTCCAGCAGCTTTTTACTTGGATTCGAGCAAAGTACAGTGCTAGCAATTGCTTTACGTTATCTGTTTCTTTGATTCCCTTTTCAATGTAAAAAATCAATTCTCGTAGTTCGTCATCACTGTACAAGTCTTCCATCTTTGTTCTTCTAGCGTGACGCTGATGCCGCTTAAGTGATATTTTAAAAGCTTCGACTACCTGTTGACCTGTGATTGACATCAGCCAACGTATAGCCTCCGTGTAAGAAGTACCACTTCTCACACTAATCACTTTAGCTTTTACGTCACTTTGCAACTGCTGAAAGACCGCTTTTTGAATACGGTTCTTTTTCATGCCTAAGCAGCTAACGCCATTTTTTGAAAGCTCGTCTTTGAACGTTGGAGTAATATATTTCAATATCACACGTTTAAGCTTACTAAACCGAGTGTGTAGCGTTTCCATGTCGTAATTTTTTTCGGGTAGTAGCTCGGTCTCTGATTTATGTATTCGCTCAATTTCCGCCATGATCTCCGGGCACTTAGAAGCAACATCGCTATAATCAATTAGTCGATACTTCTTCTCCTTTTCAAAATTAAAAGGCAGCAAATGATCAACGTAATCATGGCGATGAATCTCATGCCCAAAGTGCAGCTCTAGCAGTATAAGCAACTCAGTGAATTGATCTCTTCTTAGTAATGTCTTAGCTTCTTTAAGCAAAGCAAATTCATCTTTCTTGAAGCCATCAAGCCCTTCATCAACAAAAGCGCATTTATTCTTGTCAGCGACTATTCGAATGCTACTCACAACAGCAATAAAACGCCTAGTCATTGACACAACATCATGCTCTAGCTCTCCCTTAAATTTATCGGAATTAGCAAGCGCTTGAAGCTGTTCAACCAAAAGTGGATCAATATCGTTTAAATCAGTAACATCTATGGTTTTATCGTTAATAGTGACCCTTACGACTTGAAAATGATCTGGCTTAAATGCGCTAAGCACCGAGAATAATGCCGACTGAAGTACACAGTGTTTATCTTTAATCGGGTATTCGTTAAAAACCTGTCTAAAGTGCATGGTTGAGTTAAACCATAGCAATCCATGCTCACAAAGCTGCTCAGCGACTGAAGGAGCAGCTTCACACAGTAGTTGCAAACATTTTTGAGCCTTTTGAGCATCACAGCGAGTGGTACTTCTGGCAAGCGTTGAGCGCTTATCCCATGCACTTATGGCATCGTTAAGCTCTTTCCCCAAGAGGAAACTTTTCCGATACCAATGCAATAAATCAATGTTTGTATCAAAAACAAAAACGGTGCTTGGTCTTGAATTGACCTTGGTTAATGCGGTTGCAAAATGAAATAAGCAACGCCTAAATAGCACATCATCTGCTGGTTCAATATGTTGTGCCTGTATTTCTAACTTAAGCCAGTAATCATCATGAAATAGCGAGTTAACATCTTGTATTAAACTTTGGCAATGGCTTCGCAACACGGTATAACGCAGCAAAAGCCGTTTTAGAAAGCCAATGTGTTGTTTAATCCGTTTACAGTTTTCGTCCGTTAAACAACTGCCTAGCTGCTCTTCCAACTGTGACAAATCAAGCACTGTATCAAGCATCCGCACCTCCAGATTGCTCAGCATGAAATGCATCTTCTTGTAGTGGAGCAACAAACTCACCAAACAATTTATCTACCCAACTCGCCATTTGCTTATCAAATGTCAGTGAACGAGCGAAATTGATGTACTTCTGAGTCGTTGAAAAATCCGCATGGCCCATCAACTGCATTAACTTGTATTGCACAAAGCCAATGGGCAGATTCTTATGAATTAGGAAACCAGCAAGGTTTGTCGCAAAAGTTGAACGTAAATCATGAAAATCACGTTTTAGTGTTTTCCCGAATGGCGCTAATTCCTTACGCACTTTTGAGATCACATTGCCGATAGATTTACGAGACATGAAATTACCAGAGCGATTAAGAAACAGAGGAGCATCATCACAGTTACCATGTTCAAGCTGCCACTTAGCTAATCTATCTTGATGTTCTTTGCCGTTACGATATTGCCAAAGTGATGTCATCAAGCCTTTTGACACCAGTATCGTGCGTTCCTTATCGTACTTGCCGATTATGGTTAAGTAATAAATTGGTTTATTATCCAAGGCAGGATCAACAACATGACTGGCAGTAAAAGTGGCAATTTCTTCCGCACGCAAGCCACATTGCACGGCTAAATCTACTCGCAATTTAGCACCTTGCTTTGTCAATTCTTTACTGGCATAGAGCAGCTTCAATTCATCTTGGCTGTAAGGTGATAAACCTGCATCGCCTGATTTCTTTTGCTTATACTTTTTAGGGATCAGCAAATCAGTCGTGGTAATGGTAAAGCCTTTTTCCTCACTCCCGTAGTCGGTAAACAGCAAATCTAAACCGCCATCTTTACGCTTTTTCTTAATGACCTTAGTTTTATATTTGAATGGCACTTTATCAATTCTGCGTTGCTTTCTTGCCCATTCGTAAAACTGCCTAACATGGTTGATGTATAGGTTTGCTGTATCTCGGTCGATATCCTTTGCAATCACTTGTTCTATAAGGTGCTTACGATAGCGGTACACAGGAAGCCAATATTTCGCTTTATCACTGTCACTTACGGCATAAACCTCATGCCAGTCCACGTTATTCTTCTCAACCCATTGCAAAAACAAACTCATCGAATTTGCTAATGACTGCACAGTAATAAGCGACACGCCACCAAGAGGATTCTTTTTACCGCCACGTTTAGGCGGCATAAAAAGCCCTTTATATCGGTGCTCTAAGAATAAATTGATTTCGAGAGCGTCCTGAATTCGAACCAGCGATAACACTCTAGGGAAACGCTCGATAATGTGATCTTCATGAAAAGCGATAGTGCGTTGACCTTCCTCATCAACGTTCGATACGTAAGGCAGGCTGCCTAAATTTACAGTTTGTTTTACAACTTTGGGATAATTGCCACTCAAACTAAATGCTCCATTATAATACTGCAAAATATACGCATAAGCATTTGAGGTGTCAACAACAAATTGCAGTATTTGATTACTGCAAAAATAAATTGACCTAACCAACAATGTCAGCCACAATAATTTTCATTAAATTAATTCCGATTTTGTAACGCCAGTTGGTCATACCCCATTGGCGTTTATTTACTTTTTGGAGAAATCGGTTTGCTGAACACAACCAAGGTTTAACGTTCATGAATGCAAAAATGCGCCAAGCTACTGAAGAGCTGCGCCTGAGTGATATTGCCGATATCCGCTTAGGCCACCCTTTTCGTGGCACGGTAAAGCAATACGACAATGGTGACGTAAATGTTGTGCAAGTAAGGGATACCGAAGCAACGGGTGAAATCAACCAATACACTATGGTTGAAACCGTATTAAATACGAAGAAACAACCCGACTGGTTACAAAATGGCGATGTGTTATTTGTCGCTAAAGGGGCAAGACATTACAGCGTATTAGTAGAACAGGTATTAGAGCGCACAGTCTGCTCACCACACTTTTTTGTGGTGCGTTTAAAGCCTGAGTTTAAAGATGTGGTCGTGCCAGATTTTTTATGCTGGCAACTCAACCAACAACCTGCACAGCGTTATTTCAAAGCGACTGCTGAAGGTTCAATGTACCTAAGTATTCGCAGGCAAGTGCTGGAGAATGTGCCTATTAAGGTACTTAAATTAGAGAAGCAAAAACAACTCGCTGCAATGCATCGCTGCGGTGTGAGAGAGCAAAAAGTATTACAAAAGCTGATTGAAAATAGACAGCAGCAACTAGAAGCCATTGCTATTCACGCACTTGAAAGCTCATGCGTTTGAAAGAACGCCTAAAACAAAACAGATTTAAAAATTAATAATAAGGACTTAAAACATATGACCACAACCAACCAAATCAATCAGGACGATATCAACAAAGCGGTATGGGCCGCTTGTGACACCTTCCGAGGAGTGATCAGTGCCGATACTTATAAAGACTTCATCCTGACCATGCTGTTTTTAAAGTACATCTCTGATGTGTATAAAGACGAATACAACAAATTAGTTGCGCAATATGGTGATAATCCAGAGCTTATTCACGCCATGATGTCGAAGCAGCGCTTTGTACTGCCAGAAGGCGCAAGCTTTTGGGACTTATATGAAAAGCGCTATGAAGCAGGCAATGGTGAGCGTATTGATAAAGCTTTACACGCTCTAGAAGAAGCCAACGGCAGTAAGCTTAAAAACGTATTCCAAGACATCAGCTTTAACACAGATCGCCTAGGTCAAGAAAAACAAAAGAACGACTTACTGCGCCACTTATTAGAAGATTTTGGTAAAGACATTTTAAACCTAAGCTCAGAGCGTGTGGGCAGCTTAGACATCATCGGTAATGCCTACGAATACCTTATCAAACACTTTGCGGCTGGCAGTGGCGCTACCGCTGGCGAATACTATACCCCGCCTGAGGTCTCAACCCTTTTAGCAACCGTTTTAGAGCCAGTTGAAGGCGACCAAATATGCGACCCATGTACAGGAAGTGGCTCATTGCTTCTAAAATGTGGAACTATGGTGCGTAAAAATTCTGGCTCAAAGAAGTATGCGCTATATGGGCAAGAAGCGATTGGTTCAACTTGGGCATTAGCCAAAATGAACATGTTCCTACACGGTGAAGACAACCACCGCATTGAATGGGGCGACACCATTCGTAATCCATTACTATTAGATAAAGAAGGTACAGGTTTATTACACTTTGATGTAGTGACTGCAAATCCGCCATTTTCATTAGATAAATGGGGGCATGATGATGCCAGTAATGACCCATACGGGCGCTTTAGACGAGGCATTCCACCCAAAACCAAAGGTGACTATGCGTTTATTAGTCATATGATTGAAACGCTAAAACCTGAAACGGGCCGAATGGGTGTGGTCGTGCCGCATGGTGTGTTATTTAGAGCATCAAGCGAAGGCAAAATCCGCCAACAACTGATTGAAGAAAACTTGCTCGATACTGTGATTGGCCTGCCAGAAAAGCTGTTCTTCGGCACAGGCATTCCAGCCGCCATCTTGATATTTAAAAAGCACAAAACAGACAAAAACGTATTGTTTATTGATGCGAGTCGCGAGTTCAAATCAGGTAAAAACCAAAACCAGTTAACACCTGACAACATCCAAAAAGTTATCGACACCTACAAGGCTCGTGAAAGCGTTGATAAATACGCCTATCTAGCCAGTTTTGATGAAATCAAAGAAAACGACTTTAACCTCAACATCCCTCGTTATGTAGATACTTTTGAAGAAGAAGCTGAAATTGATTTAGTGGCAGTGCGCACTGAACGTGTACAGCTTAAAAGCGAGCTGCAAACCCTCGAATTAGAGATGGAAGGCTACTTAAAGGAGTTGGGTTATGGTGCCTAATGGATGGAAACTTGGGGTTATTAGTGATCTTGCTGATACTGTTATGGGTTATGCATTTAAGAGTGCAGACTTTACCAAAACAGGTATTCCGCTATTGAGGATGGGTAATCTATACCAAAATACACTGAGTTTTGACCGCAACCCAATTTATTTACCTGAATCGTTTAAAGATGGTTATGAGAGATTTCTCGTTAAACCAAATGATTTAGTCATGTCCATGACTGGGACGATGGGTAAAAGGGATTATGGTTTCACAGTCAAAATTCCAACTGATGCCCCATACTCATTGTTAAATCAGCGAGTCATTAAGTTTGTACCAAAGCACCAATCTAGCTCTGGTTTTTTACTAAACTTGTTGAGAAGTGAAATCATTCTATCTCGTTTATATGCAATTCCGGGAGGAACAAAGCAAGCCAATTTGTCGGCTAAACAAATACAGGAGCTTCCAGCCCCAATACCACCGCTTCCAGAACAACGCAAAATCGCCAAAATCCTATCCACTTGGGATAAGGCGATTATCACCACCGAGCGCCTAATCGACAATAGCAAACAGCAGAAAAAAGCCCTCATGCAACAACTGCTCACAGGTAAAAAGCGCCTACTTGATGATTCAGGTAAACCGTTTGAGGGAGAGTGGGAAGAAGTTAAGCTTGAAAAGCTAGGCACTACATTTACCAGCTTGACAGGCAAAACCAAATCCGACTTTGGTTCAGGCAAACTATATGTTCCCTACATCAATATCTTTAAAAACGCATCTGTGGATATCAATCATTTGGAGCGTGTAAATATAAGCGAAAATGAACGACAAAACGAAGTTAAGTTTGGCGACATATTTTTTACAACTTCATCTGAAACTCCTGAAGAAGTAGGTATGTCTTCAGTGATGCTCGATATGCCAAATGAAGCTGTTTATTTAAACTCATTTTGCTTTGGTTTCAGACTTCATTCTTTTGAGCAAGCGACTCCCATATTTATGAAACATGTCCTGAGGAGTAGCTTTGTTAGGCGCTCTATCTCAATACTAGCTCAGGGAGCAACTAGATATAACCTTTCTAAAACACAGCTATTGAAGGTAAAAATACCTTTACCCAAAAAGCAGAACAGCAAAAAATCGCCTCTGTTCTTAGCAACGCGGACAAAGAAATAGAATTATTAGAGCAACAGCTTGCTGACTTAAAACAAGAGAAAAAAGCGTTGATGCAGCAGCTTTTAACAGGCAAGCGCAGAGTTAAGATTTAGATAAGGGAATATCAATGACAACAACAGAAATGTTTACCGATTTTTTAGCAAATTTAAAAATTGATAATGCGGCTTCTATTACTTCAAAGTACGAAGAAATAACATCAGCGTTAAATAAAAAATTTCGCGATACCGAATCCAAAACAGCAAATAGCTTACAGGTCGGTTCATATGGTCGCTGGACTGGCATAAAAGGCATTTCAGATCTTGATATGCTTTACATTATGCCAACATCAAAATGGAATGATTACAAAGACGGTAAACAATCTAAGTTGTTAGATGATACAAAAGATGCCATTTCCGCTAGGTATCCTAGAACTACCGTTAAAAAGGACCGATTAGTAGTTCAAGTTATCTACAATGGTTTTATGGTCGAAGTTCAACCTGTGTTTGAGCAAGATGATGGCAGCTTTAAATACCCTGACACGTACAGTGGTGGTAACTGGAAAGTTACCAAACCTCGTGAAGAAATAAAGGCTATGAAAGAGTTTGTAGATCAAAAGAATAAAAATCTACGGAAGCTTTGTAAAATGGCTAGAGCATGGAAAAACAAAAGCGGTGTTGGTATGGGCGGTCTACTTATCGATACACTAGCGTATAATTTTCTGAAGTCCTCTTCTTATTACGATAATCGGTCCACAGCATTCTATGACTGGATGTGCAGAGACTTTTTCAAATATTTATCTGAAGAACCTACTAAAGACTATTATTTGGCACTTGGCAGCAACCAAAGAGTAAACGTTAAAGCAAATTTTCAGCGAAAAGCGAAAATAGCATATGAAGACTCGTTAAAAGCTATAGACGCTGGTGAGTCATCATCAGCTAACAAAAAGTGGAAAAAAATATTTGGAAGACCATTCCCTGCCGCAGCAATTCAAGAGAGTAAATCCTCAGCTTACAACTATAGAAATACCGAGCAATTTATTGAGGATTATTACAGTGTAGACATCAGATACAACTTAACTCTTGAATGCGAAGTGTCACAGAATGGATTTAGAGAAGCTTTATTAAGAACGATGTTGGCTAAAAAATTAAAATTACAAGCAAAGAAAAAATTGAAGTTTTATGTAGCTGATATCAATGTGCCCGGAGACTTCATATTAAAGTGGAAAGTTTTGAATCAGGGTACAGAAGCGGAGAGGCGTGATTGTATCCGTGGCGATATTGTGATCGACAAAGGCTTTAGAAATAAAGAAGAAAAGACTGACTTTAATGGCGAGCATATTGTTGAATGTTACGCCATTCAGAACGGTGTGGTAGTGGCGAAAGACAGAATTGACGTGCCGATTCAATAGGAGAAAAAATGGATATTAATAACTTGAAAAAGCACATTGCTGAAACAGCTTATAATGTTGGCTACTCAGCTAAGCTTCATTTCGCTAGCTATGAAATGATAGAAAGACTACCCGGCTTAATTAGCTTTTTTTCAATGGCCTTTGGTATTTATGCGTTAGCGTTCTCTAGCCTTTCGACAAAATTCATGTCTTGCACGCTTTTAGTACTTGGACTTATTGGACTTTATATTTCTATGAAAAATGGGGATAAAGAGATATACGAAGAAAAAGGTATTGCATTAACTGGTCTGTTCAATGAACTCAAACATTTAATGTCGGACGCTAAATCTCAATCCCCAAAAACTCCAGATATAGCAAGCAAACTTAATGACATTGAACAGCGATATAACAATAGCTGTGCGTCAAGTCACATTATGTTTGCAACTTGGTTTGCTCACTATAAATTCTTTTGGGAACAGCAAATTGCTTGGATAGACGAACAAAGAAAATTCGGCTTCTTTAGGGATAAAGTACCTCTATCTTTTTGGATTTCCTTAATTGTGACGGTAATTACCCTTTTGCTAAATACAGAAGCAATCATGGCTCATGTTTGTGAATTCATTCAAACAAAAGGAATTAACTCATGAGTAATGGTTCTGTTAGCTTCCAAGAAGAATTCAGCGCAAAAATACCCGCACTAACATTGTTAACCAACTTGGGTTATACCTTCATTCCACCAAGTGAATGCGAGGCGTTACGAGGTAATACCTTAGCAAGCGAGAAAAAAAGCACTCATCAGGTTATTTTATTGCCCGTAATGCGTGCTTTTTTAGCAAAACAAACGTTTTCGTTTGCAGGCAAGCAACATACATTATCAGAAGCTGCTATTGATAAAGTCATGCATGAACTGAACCCAGCTATGAACTTAGGGCTAAAAGCAGCAAATGAGAAAATTTACAATGCGCTAATGTATGGCGTGAGTGTTACTGAGTTTATAGATGGCAAAAAAGCCTCTCCCACCATTAAACTCATTGATTGGCATAATATTGATAATAACCAATTCCATTTTACTGAAGAGTTAGTGGTGCAAAATGCCGAAGGCACTGGTAATCGCATTCCAGATATAGTGTGTTTTGTGAATGGGTTGCCATTAGTGGTTATCGAGGCGAAACGCCCAGATTCGAATAAAGAAGGTAAATCAACCAACGCAGAGGCGATTTCTCAGCACATTCGGAATCAAGGTCAGGCTGAAATTCCTCACTTGTATGCCTATAGCCAATTGTTATTAGCAGTAAATGGGCATGAAGGTTTATATGCTACTTGCGGCACCCCTGAAAAGTTCTGGGCGAAGTGGAAAGAAGAGCAAATACCTGAAGCGGAATTTGTCAGGTTAAAAAATCATAAACTGAGCGATGAACAATTAAATAAGCTGTTTAATCATCGTCCTGCCAAAGCGAAAGATGATTACTTGTCTTTGGTTGCTGCTGGTGACTTAACTGTTACCGATCAAGATAGGCTTATTGTTAGCTTGCTCCGTCCTGAGCGCCTATTGGATATGACTCGCTTGTTTACCTTGTTTGATAAAAAAGCAGGCAAGATTGTCGCTCGATATCAACAGGTATTTGGCATAAAGGCACTTATTGAGCGCATAAACACCTTAGATGACACTGGCGCTCGTGAAGGTGGTGTTATCTGGCACACCACGGGCAGTGGTAAGTCATTTACTATGGTGTTTTTATCCAAAGCGCTTATTTGGCTTGAAGAGCTGGCGCAATGCCGTGTGATCATAGTGACAGACCGTGTGGACTTGGAAGATCAACTCAGCAGAACCTTTGCATCTGGTGGTGTATTAACTGACCGAGATAAAAAAGATGCAATGGCGACAACTGGTAAGCGTTTAGCTGAACAAATTGGTAAAGGAAATGAGCGAGTTATCTTCTCGATCATCAATAAGTTTGGCTCAGCGATTAAATATAAAGAATGTTACAACGATAGCCCAAACATTATTGTTTTAGTGGATGAAGGCCACCGTAGCCAGAACGGTGAAAATAATATCCGTATGCAGCAGACGCTGCCTAAAGCGGCCTATATTGCCTTTACGGGTACGCCCTTATTAAAAGACGATAAGACTGAAAACAAATTCGGTAAGATCATTCACTCTTACACCATGCAGCAAGCGGTTGAAGATAAAACCGTTACCCCTCTGTTATACGAAGAACGCATTCCAGAGTTGAACGTTAATGACAAAGCCATTGATGCTTGGTTTGAACGCAGTACCAGTAAACTTACTGACAAGCAAAAAACGGATTTAAAGAAGAAGTTTTCTCAAAAAGGTCAGATATACCAAACCGAAGGTCGCATTGACCTGATTGCTTATGATATTGCCGACCACTTCCAGAACTTTAAACAACAAGGCTTAAAAGGCCAACTAGCTTGTGATTCCAAAGCCTCTGCAATCCGTTATAAGAAGGCATTGGATAAAATAGGCACAGTGACATCGGTTGTAGCGATGTCGGCTCCTGATACTCGCGAGGGTCACGAGGCGGTTGATCAGGAAAGCAAAGACATTGTGCAAAATTGGTGGAAAGCTAACGTAAATAAATTGGACGAAAAAGCCTACACCAAAGCCATTATTGAAGACTTTGGCAGAGATGATGGCCCTGACATTATGATTGTGGTGGATAAGCTGCTAACGGGCTTTGACGAGCCAAAGAACACCGTACTTTATATCGACAAGCCACTCAAAGAGCACAACCTAATTCAAGCCATTGCTCGTGTTAACCGATTGCACAGCAAAAAGCAGTTTGGTTACTTAATCGATTACCGAGGCATTTTAAAAGAGCTTGATACCACAATAGAAAAGTATCAAGACCTTGCTGAGCGAACTCAAGGCGGTTTTGATATAGATGACCTAAAAGGTTTGTATAACCGCATGGACACGGAATACAAAAAGCTTCCGGGGCTGCATAGCGATTTATGGGCAATATTTGATGGTATTAAAAACAAGCAAGATGGTCCAGCGCTTCGCCAAGCGTTAGCGCCAAAGGTGCAAGAAGTCGATGGTAAGCTTGTTGATACCAATCTTAAAAAGCGTGATGACTTTTATTCGGCACTGACCGCATTTTCAAACTGTATGAAAGTAGCATTGCAGTCAGCAACCTACTTTGAAGATAAGTCATTCGATAGCAAACGTGACTTGTACAAACGTGAGCTAAAAGCCTTTGTCGATTTGCGAAAACAAGTGCGTGAAGATGCTGACGAAACCATTAATTATGACGAATACGCAGAAGATATTCGAAGTCTATTAGACAAGCATATTGCAGGTATTGAAGTTAAAGAGCCTGACGGTGCGTACTTGGTCGGTAATTTAGGGAAAGACGTTAAGCCACAGGATATGAGCGATGACGAAGCTCGTAACCAAACGGACAAAATTACAGGCCGAATCACTAAGATGATTGAGCAAGACTTAGCAGATGATCCTTATGCACAGGAATATTTCTCTAAGATGCTGAAAAAGGCGATTGAAGATGCCAAAGCGATGTTTGATGCGCCAGTTAAGCAGTACATCCTTTTTGCTGACTTTGAGCAAGAAGTGAAAGAGCGCAAAGTCGCTGATGTTCCCAATGACTTTGTAGATGACTCCGGCAAGTTAAATAAACATGCTCAAGCCTATTTTGGTTTGTTTAAGCACCTATTTGATGCTGAGTTCTTGAATGATAAAGCCTTAGATAACGATAAACTCGTAGCGTTGGCGTTTAGCATCGATGAAGTTGTGAATACCGCTGTTGCTGAGTATTCCATCAACCCTGCTGAAATTGAAAACGCCATACACATGAAGTTGCTACCGCTGTTATTTGCTGATCTTGGCCTTGATAACGCTCAAAAGCTGATTGAAGAAGTGCTTAAGATCACTCGCTTAGGCTTAGCAAGGGGCTAACGAGAGTGAGTAAACAAGCCGTTGCTGCCGCTATTTGCCCAAAAGAAAGCAGAACAACAACCAATGAACGAGGTGTTTTTACATATGGTAACGACACCATTCACTATGATGTTATTCGTAAAACCAAGCCTGCTGAAAATACTAAAAAAACAGCACGCAAGGTAATTATCAAGGTTCATCCAGATCAGCGTGTTGTGGTTACTGTGCCACATGATGCAAGTGATGATGCTATTCAAGATGCCATGCATAAGCGTGCCAGATGGATTTGGCAAAGCATTGATGAATTTGCTAAGCAAAAAGATACGGTTTTACCTAAGCGTTACGTGAGTGGTGAAACACAGTTTTACTTAGGTAAGCGCTATGTATTAAAGATCATCAATGATGCAGAGCAAGTGCCTAACGTGAAGCTAAGCCGTGGCAAATTGAATGTAACAATCAAGCAGGAAGTCACTAAAGATATTGATGATCGGTTGGTGAAAATTAAACCGCTAATCGACAAATGGTATCAGCACAAAGCAAAAGCAATTTTTCATGAGCGACTAGCCGAATTACTTCCGAAAGCCACTTGGGTAACAGGCATTCCCTCTTTTCGTGTGATGGCAATGAAAAAGCAATGGGGAAGTTGCTCAACTAAAGGCAACTTGATGCTCAACCCTCACCTTGTTAAAGCACCGAAAGAATGCATTGATTACGTAATACTACATGAGCTTTGCCACATTGCTGAACACAACCACAGCGAGCGCTTCTGGCGCTTATTAACCCAAGTAATGCCAAACTGGAAAGAAGTAAAAGCCAAATTGGATGACATGGCGGAGATGTATTTGAATGAGTAGAAAATCTTTAGTGAGTATATGAATATGACTATGCATAAGACACCTGAGTGCTTTATTAAGTTTTTGGAATCACTCTCTTCTAACGACCTTATTCCTGATTTTACTAGTCAACTGATACTTATGCCGTCACCTGAGGATAATTATTTAATTTCTATTGGAGATAGGTGGTGTTCAGTTCAGGAGATTCTAAAAAAGGACCTAAAAATTAATAAGCTATTAGACCGATTTGCCTTTGAGGGGTTAGATCCTAATTTTTCGTTTAGTTCTGGAAATTTAAAAGCGATATACCTACCGGATGAAGAATTTATAAATGGTGGGTGCGCCATTGTTATTTTTACTATAGTAGGTAGTAAATGGCGACATATTATCCCTTTAGATAATCAATTATCTCTATGGGAGAAATTAGGTGTTTTGATTTAATGTTATCTATCAAAGTTAATTGCAGAACTTGCAGATATAGGCCATGAAATTTAACAAGGTATTTGAGAAAAGTCTTAGTCGCGCTGGGTAACAGTTTAAGCTGCTTTATGAAGGTGGCATTCGTTAGTAAAAAATGAAGATGACATTATGTAGTATTCGCCTCCGTTGCGCCCAGCATTACCCATGTTTTTAATTTTCACTTCATACAGGTGCGATAGTTCGTGCTTGGCTTCTTGTGAACGAAATTGGAGTTCGTCTACTTTTTCAAGGGCATCTCGCAGCGAGTAACCACTTTGAATTTTATTTTTTATTTCACCAAAGATTTCACCAATTTTATATTCAATAGTGTTGGGGCTTTCTGCTCGCTGCTTAAAGCCTTTGAGGTATGGGAATAATTTGCCATCGACATATTCCATTAAATCATCACCGGTTAAAGCGTTGTCATGATCAAAACTACCATCGGCTTTTTTAGGCGCTGCCCACTTACTCCAGCGGTGCGCTTCGTCAATGATGTAGCTGTATTCCTGCTCAATTAATTCAGCTTCTTGCGACTTGGCAAACTCTAAGTCATCCAAATACTTTAAAAACAGCATCCAGGAAGTTTGTTCTGTATAGTCTAATTCGCTTGAACAGCCAGCGTCCTTGTGAAGTATGTCGTCAA
Organism: Glaciecola sp. G7-5; assembly: GCF_055808975.1. Classification (NCBI taxonomy): domain Bacteria; kingdom Pseudomonadati; phylum Pseudomonadota; class Gammaproteobacteria; order Alteromonadales; family Alteromonadaceae; genus Glaciecola; species Glaciecola sp. G7-5. The sequence goes on along the minus strand of NZ_CM147892.1, from coordinate 3,578,843 downwards.
TATTTTTAAAAGTTTGTTCAAACATCTATATTTCTAATCCAAATAATTGTTATTGCTATTATTTTCTAAAGCTAAGCAACCTTGCCCTAAAACTTAACCGTTTAAAAGTCGTTCAGCTCACTTTTCAAATAGTGAGCGCTCTTGTGGTGGAGGTGCTGTGCTCAATGATTTATTTAAGGTTGGTCTGCTCACGCCAAAATGTGCAGCGACCTCACTTTTTGTTACGGTAGGATCAAGCAACATTGCTTGCGCCTTTTTTATATCTGAAGGTGTTAGTTTTACACGTCGGCCACCTTTGCGTCCTCTGGCTCGCGCTGCGTTCAAACCGGCTTTTGTTCTTTCCGAAATCAACCGACGTTCAAATTGCGCGATAGACCCAATCATATGAAACGCTAGCTCACCAACCGCCGTTGTAGTGTCAATATTCTCATTAAGGCTAATAAAGCTTACCTGTTGCGATTGAAAGCCATCCAATAACTCAATGAGATCTTTTAGGCTGCGGCCTAATCGATCGAGGCGCTGCACTACGACGGTATCTCCAGTTCTTAGCGAGTCTATCAAACGTTCAAGTTCAGGGCGTTGTTTTGACTTGCCACTAAACTTCTCACTATATATGCGCTCGCACCCAGCGGCGTTTAGTGCATCTAATTGAGCATTGTCAGATTGTTCATCTGTACTGACTCTTGCATATCCCAATTTCACAGCAATCCCACCAAAAAACGTACGTTTAATTTACATAGTTTAATTTACGGGTTTATTTACACAAAAACAAGATAATTTGCTGGAAATGAATTATGCAACGGGGATGTAAAACAAATGGTCGTTTTCTTTCGTTACTAATTGGTTGATAATAGATTGATGCTCACTGGATTAGGGAGAGATACTGCTAGAGGTTCATAACATAAAAACTTTTTGCTGAAACCGACCAAAAGAATCGATTGTGGAATCATACCATGAGGTGAGTGGCCCTTGAGAAGGCTCCTCTCCTATCTCAATATTTAAGAGAGCTGTGGATGGCATTTCTAGTTCGTTGCTCTTGGGCGGTAAGTCACTATCCTCTTCTAAATAAGAATCTTCTGAGTTCCGATCTTCATTATTGCCTAATGATTTGATCACTGCGTAATGCGGCACTTCTTCATCGACCCGATTTGAATATTCTAGTAGACGAGGATGCGCAGGCATAATCAGATAACCAATCTCAACAGGTGAATATTGCGCTCTTAAAACACGACCTAATACTTGCCTGAAATAAAGCTCTGTTGTAACTAGAGACAAATAACAGCAAACTCTTAAACGAGGTATGTTTGTTCCTTCGCTTATCATACCAATAGATATAATCCACTTTTGACTGCCGCTCTTAAATCGGCGAATAAGGCTTTCAGGTTCATCTTCCTGATATGTCACGACCTCACTGGATTCGCCTAATTCTGATAAAAGCATTTGGATATGTTTTGCATGAGATGTCGTTGCTGCGACTATGAGACCTCCAGCATCATGAAAATTCTGGCGCTCTTTGTTTAACTGAATTATTCCATGCTTTAGTATTTTGCGAATTACTTCATCATGAAAGATAAGTTCGGAATAAGACAAGCCACTTTCAATAAGAAAATCTGAAATTGATGAATAAGAGGTTCTTTCATTATTTTCAATAACGTCTATAAGCTCATTGTCGAACAAAGTAATGTGTGGAGAACGGCATACACCATCTTTAATAGCTTGAGTTAAGTCATATCGATAATCTACCTGTAATCTATTATCCTCGCCAATATAGTTGGCCAATGCGATAGGAATTGTGTCACTTCTCCATGGCGTTCCCGTCAATGCGATTGTATAGTGAGCTTTTCCTTGTATGTTCATTAGGATTTGTTCTCCCCACGCATTCGCATTTTCGATGCCAGTACCCGCACAATGATGAATTTCATCGAAAATCACAAATACCCTATAGGTATCGAGCAACGTCCAAAACGCCGCATCTAAATGCCTCATGCTTTGGTACGTGAGTGATGATCCGGTTGCACCGAGCCCACCACAGAAACGCTTTTTTGTTATAGCTTCGAGTTCGACTTTAAAGTCATTTGCAACTACGGTTGATGGCGAAAAACATAATACTAAATCGACCTTGTCTTTTTTGATAAGGATATCTGCAAGCGCAGATGCCATGACCGTTTTGCCAGCACCCGGGGTCGCGAGACATAAAAAGTGAGAATATAGAGCTTCAAATTTTTCTAAAGCAGTTGCGATGGCTTCACTCTGCCAATTTCTCAAATTGATCATAAACGCGCTTCATACTGAGCCAATAAGCGCTCAAACCCTTTTACTTTGCCTAGCATCACCTTTGCTTGGTCTCGGGTGTGTTGGTAATGTAACTTAACGTCGTCTGCTAACTCAGGCATCTCGTTTACCCATTCAGAATAGGCTTCGGTTTCACCAATATTTGTCAGCATTTCTGCCTTATATAAACGGATCTTCTCCTGTAATTTATTGATGATACTTTTGTGACTTTTATTTTCGAGATGGGTGCGTTTTTGCAAACCATTAATATCCTCACCTTGGACTGACCAACAAAAAACGATCGCTTTCTGATTATTTTTAGTTAGTGTCTTAATGATTCCTTGTTTCTCGAGAAATTTAAGGTGGCGATAGACAAATTGTGTAGCATTTTTCTTTTTGTCGAACATCTTTACGTGAACCTCTAAAAGCTGTCTCGTTATATCCGTAACAGTGAACGTTTCCAGTGAAAGTGAGCGGATAAAGGTTAATATATCAATGTCATATTGCTTCTTTGGCATTTGCAAAATATCTCTTTTTATGATTACTGTCTCGAATTTCGCGACAGTGTACTTTGTCTCTATCATCGAGACAATGAAAACATCAGTTTACTCCTCACATTACGACAAACTCAGATTGTGGTTAAAAGCACATCGTGAGGAACAGTCACTTTCTTTGCGAGAAGTCTCGGAAAAGTGGGGCAAGCATCACTCTATACTTGGGAAAATTGAGCAAGCTAGGCGTAAGATTGAATTGGTAGAATTTATTGAGTTGTGCGATATTTTAATGGTTGATCCACATGACGGACTCACTCTCTTGATAAAGTCTATAGAGGAGAGCACCAAATCTCGTAGACGCTAAATTGTTCTAGCGTTGATTGAGTGTATTACGTTAAATTTTAACTGAACATTTCATATTAAGAGTTCGATCTGTAACTCTGTGGTGAATAGTACCGGTTAAGTTGTTTTTTTCTAAGTTCGAAATAATTACTCTTCTGTTTTCAGTTCTAGTTCTTTCATCTTAAGAGTTTTAGCTTTTGAGCTCACTTTCTCCCTAAGGATAGGGTAATCCGCGTCATGTACTAATCTCAAGTTTTCAGACAAAAAGTACTCTGCGAGAGCAACTGAACGTGGCTGCCTTATTGATTCAAAGTGTTTGATTGATTTGTCATATAAATCTTTCCCAGCTTGAACTTCGCCTAATTTGAACATCACAAAGCCAGATGTAGCCAAAAATATACCTTTCGAAGCAACTTTGTCTTTTTGAACCTTTCGTGCCAGTAGCCTCAGATCAACTTCCGCACTTGCTAGGTCGTTTTTCATTAACTTAGCAACAATAAGATTATTTAACTCACCAAACGACATATGCGTTTTAGGAACTCTGGTTTCTGAAAGAGAAATGACGAAGTCAGGATCATTGAGCCCAACAATACTCATGTAGCCAGCATCTTCAATAGGTCCATCAGAAATTGGTTGGAAACTAAAAAGCTCTAGTAATTTATCACGGCATTCCTGAAATTTTCCATCAACATACAGGCTGTTTGCATTTCCCTCTGGAGTCAATATATTTGTAGATACAGATTCATCTATTGAGAACCCATACTTCGAACTCAACCATTTATATTGAGATAGAGCATTCTCTGAAGGCAGCTCTAGTGCACGAGAAAAAATTCTTTTGCTTTCTTCTTTCTGCCATTATTAAATTCAAGAGTTCCTAATGTTGCATTAAGTTCAGATGTAAAGGGCTTAAATCCATTGAAATATTGAAGTAACGACCTAGATTTAACTACATCCACACTTGGTATGTCAAAAGCATTTCCGATAGCAAGTCCTGCACTTGTAATTAATGGGTCATGATAAAGCCCACCGCTCTTTTTTAATATCCAAATTGCTTTTTCAGGCTCACCTTTATGAATAAGAAATCGACTATAACTCCTTGCGATATAAGGATGGCCGTTACATAAGAGCCAAGCTATTTCAATCGACTCAGCCGCTTTTTTATCTAAGCCTAAGACCGTATAATAAAAAGCAATATCATTCCAAGTCATATAATCATGAGGAAATTTTCTTACGATAGTTCTGAGCCTGGCAATAATTTTGTGAACTCGATCTGGCGCGTAAGTATAATATTTTAACTCTTTATCTATATATTTATTATCCGGTGCTATTAAGTCGATAGCACCTTTCGGGAGCGCGTTACCCATACTAAGTAAGAAATTTAGAGTTTCGTCGAAATCACTATCATTAAACAAGCTGTTAACTAATAGTGCGGTGTATAACTCCATTCCGGTGAAGTAGTTTTGCTCTTCGTGCCAAGCTTCGCGAGCTTCAGCCAATGACTCATCATCAATAAAATCTTCAGGGTCAACAGAAGTTTTACCTAAAGTCGGGAATTGAAGAGACATTCCTTTGCGAGATGTATGCCAACGAGGTATTAGCTGCCTATTGTCCATCAACAAAACTTGATTAGACATTACAAATACCCCCCAATTTTTAATTGGCATAGAATACTATTGACCTTGCTTGAGTATCTACGGAAACTCACTCTAGTTCCTAAACTCTTAGCTTTAGGGTTTCCTCGCCGCTGATTATTTGGATGACACATTTCAGTTACTATGCAAACTATCGATGTCGCAACTTGATCATTGAAACGATGTTTGCATTCTTGTTGGAGCCTGTCCATTAGAGTGTAGAAAACTGTTTCAAAAATCGGTAATGCAACATGGAAAGGCATCGTCTTTATGTTCTGGGATATCCGCATAGCATCTGCAAAGAGTGCAGCTGTGATTTGGACATTCATGAATGTTTGATAAATCAAGCTTCCAACGCCATACAAATCGGCCAAATACCTTTCTTGAAATTCATAAACGGGAACTTGGAAGTGGTATTCTATTGGAGCATACCTTGGGTCGCCAGAGAAATAGCTTGTGGCGAATGGAGATGTACCTGCCTCGTCTATAACTCGACCCAGATCTGCTACTTTGCTTACATTGTTATCGAAGTTAAGGATATTTGAAGGCTTGATATCAAGATGTGCAATACGTGCTCTATGAAGCTGCTCAAGCCCAATACAAACATGTTTTATGGCTCTAAAGAAGTTGTACCAAGCATTAGGTGGTGTATTTATAAAAGCTTGCCTTAAGTCAGACTCAGCTTCTTCAAAAACAATAAAATAGACCTGATCAAGTGGGGGGACCTGATCATTGAGAAAGAGCGTTCCAGAGGATAGTGGAACGACAACCTTAGTCATATTTTCGTCTTTACAAAGATTAAGTATGGTAGTTTCAAACTGGTATTCTGTAGTTAAATCCTTTAAAGCCTTTATCCTATCTTTTTCTTTAAATGCTCTACTAAAATCCATCGCTTTAACGAATGCTCGTTTTCCTGTCGCATTTCTAGCTAAGTAGCGAACACAGAAATTTCCACCTGAGAACGTTTTAGACGTTATTTTCTCGAATATTTCCCATCCACAGTCTGTAATTAAACCAACCAAGTTTTCAGCCGACATGACATCCCTAATCAAAATACTTTACTAAATTGACATATCCTAACATGATATTGAGTTGTTACTTAACTATTCAATTTATGAGTTTAAAATGTCAGCATTTAGCTCCTAAGGTGCCTATAAAGGCTCCAATTCTAATAAACAAAATGCAGTATGGATTTTCGCATAATTTGGGGTGCGTATGACCGCAATGGCCGTTAGGCTGCCTTACATGATCAGGCAAAATGGGCAGTTGGTAACGTAGCAGTTTAGATGAATTAAGTCCCCTTAGAGGCAGTTGGACTAAACCGCTCCGCGGTAGTATTGCCGCATTAGACTTACCGTGTATATCAAACTTATCTCTCCGCTTCTAAGCTGAATGAAGGGCAATTTCGCCCTGAACTCACTTAGGAGTGATGTCATGTCACCACAAAATGAAATAGGTTCTCCCCTTCGCCAACGCATGATTGAAGAAATGACCATGCGGAAACTAATGCCGAAAACACAGACGCAATACTTAAGAGCACTGAGGAAACTGACGCAGTTTTTACAGCGTTCTCCAGAAGACGCTACCGCAGAAGAATTGAGAAAATTCCAATACATGTTGGCCGAAACAGGCACATCGAACATCACCATCAATGCCACCTTGCAAGGCTTGAGGATGTTGTATTGCCATACACTCAAACGTCCAAAGGTCATGCGCAAGACCAGTACCTTGCCAGAGCCTCGCAAGTTACCAAATGTGCTGAGCGTTGAAGAAGTAAAACGACTAATGATAGCGACAACCAGCGTGAAGTATAGAACGGCGTTGTCGGTTGCCTATGGTGCTGGATTACGAATTGCCGAAGTCGTCAATTTAAAGGTCTCCGATATCGATAGTAAACGCATGTTAATACGTGTGGAGCAAGGCAAGGGCAAAAAAGACCGTAACGCCCTTTTGTCACCCGTGCTGTTAAAACAATTAAGAGAATGGTGGCGATATGCGCATGCTAACAACTTGATGTTAAAAGGCGGCTGGCTCTTCCCTGGCCAACAAGCCATTGACCATATGTCGACTCGACAGCTTAGCCGAGGGTGTAAAGCGGCGGCTGAAGCGGCAGGCATTAAAAAACGCGTCTCTATGCATACTCTCAGGCACAGCTTCGCTACTCACTTGTTGGAAGATAAAGTCGATATTAGAGTGATTCAAGTACTGTTAGGCCACAGTAACCTTGAAACAACGGTGACCTATACGCAAGTGGCAACTAGATTGTTGCAAACGGTTGTCAGTCCGCTTGATGCACTGTCACAATGAGTAATGGATTATGGACAATCCATCATCAAGACCTGCGCTTGAGGTGGCAGACGTGTTTCGGTTTTATGGTGCGCAGTATAAAGCCAAACAACGAGGTCATCTCAGCCTAAATCAACTTAAAGTGATGTCAGCGATAGAGCGCTGCCGGACGGCACAGTTAGGTGGGCATGAGCTGCATTGCAATAAGTGCGAAACAGACTTAATTGCTTACAACTCCTGTCGAAACAGGCATTGTCCTAAGTGCCAGTCGTCAGCGGCTAAGCGATGGCTTAAAGCTCGGCAAGCGCAACTGCTGCCGGTTGAGTATTACCATGTAGTATTTACGCTGCCAGAAGAAGTGGCGCAGTTGGCGTTTTACAACAAAGCGAAGATGTATGACTTACTCTTTAGTGCTGCGTCGCAAACGCTCAGTACCATTGCAAAAGACCCTAAGCATCTGGGCGCGGATATCGGCAGTACCATGGTGTTGCACACATGGGGATCTGCAATGACGCATCATCCCCATGTGCATTGTATCGTGCCTGGTGGTGGTATTAGTCTCGATAAGCACAGTTGGAAGTCATGTAAAGAAAGGCTTCTTCCTACCGGTTAGGGTGTTATCACGACTGTTTAGGCGGTTGTATATGCAAGGTGTGAGAGAGTTGTATGAAGCTAAACAGTTGCAGTGCTTCGGTAAACTGCTAGATACTGCCAGCTTCGACAATCCAGATAAGTTCCCATCATGGACGCATGCGCAGCAAGATCGAGAATGGGTCGTGTATGCAAAACGCCCCTTCGCTGGCCCTAAAGCTGTGTTAGCTTATCTCTCTCGGTATACGCATCGAGTCGCGATTGCCAATAGTCGTTTGCAAAAGATGGACAACGAACATGTTCACTTCAAGTACAAGGACTATCGACGCAAAGGTAACAACATGCACAAGCTGATGAAAGTCGGCACTGACGAGTTCATTCGCCGATTTATGCTGCACATATTGCCTAGTGGCTTCCATCGTATTAGGCATTATGGCCTGTTAAGCAGCAAGGCTAAACTCAAGCAATCAAGGCAATTACTGGATGCAGCCGAGCCAGCGCCTGAAGAAATAACGAAAGAAACGGACAAACCATCAGCACCGTTTATGTGCCGCGACTGCCATTTACCACTGACAATAACAGGTCTCACTGGTGCAGTGTATCGCCCTAGAGCACCACCGAATTAGGGCAAATGGAAGTGTTAACATGAGAAACTAAATTGCCAATTACCTAGGTAAGGGTGCTGCTGTGCTAAAACATAGGAAAAGCCATATATAGCAATTAACGATGAGAAATCACAGTCGCCAAACGACGAAGGAAAATGAAGAAAAACGACAAAATGACGCATAAAAAATCAGTACAAACAATCAGCCTACTGAGACGTCTACAATGTCAAACCGAAATCCCCATAGCTACACATCACTAGCAACCCACCGCGGTTCCGTCCTTCTGCCATTATCCGCCATCTGTCCTTAAGCAGCTAGGTGGGCTTGTGTTTAGTAGGTGGACAGTTAGCAGATAACCTACAAGATACCGGACGTTAAAAAATCGGTAGATTGATTTAGTATTTGTTAAGTGCTGGATCAAATAGGGTTATTGATTGAAGATACTTGAATGTTTGGTGAATTAAGTATCTTCTCGTTAGCGGACACTCAAACGCTCCGCATAAATGGCGGATAACAGTTGGCTAAACTTAGCGAAGAATGAGCGCCAGCCAACTGTTAGGCGTCCACTTTAATGCGTTTGTTAACTGCACTTTACTCTGCTTCTTCATCATAGATTCTTGTATAATTCTCAAACTCTGTTCCCTTGAGATCAGCTTCTATGACTCTTTTAGCAACTTCAAAATCGACAACATAGTTGCATACCTCCATGGTTCCACTTCCTATGCTGCCACCATCGCAATGGCCCAAACCAGTCCAACCTAAAGTTTCATTCAATCTGTCAATCAGTCTGTTACGCTTATCCAAATCTTCAGATGTTCCAAATCCATCAACGGCATATTCAACGAGCAATATATACTCATCATCGCTAGGTGAGAACCCGTCATTAACTTTATTATCAATCTCTTTTTGGATTACCTTTTCGGCTTTTTTAAAAGAGAGTTTTTTACATTCTTGCTTTCGCCAGTTGTGCCCAATTCACCCCAGTGAACTGTATGGGAGCCATCGTCGTTATCCCATGTCTCCCAGTATTCTTTCTTTGAATCTGAAAATTTGTATAGTTTAAGCACTAAGCCTCCTTGTGCAGTTAACGAGGCTGTAGAATAACTAAAAAGCAAAAATAAAGCCGTGCTCTGTGTTGTTTTTTTGTAAGTTCAATGCTCTTTCCTATCTGAAATTCACGTACACGCCTATTTTTTGTATATTAATCGTACAACTTTTTAATGCAACTTTTACTTGGGGTTTATTCTACAGCCTCAACACTTACAATAAGCGGTTTTGGCCGCTCTTGCCAAAATCCGCTTGATTGTTTTGGTACGCCCAGCATGGGCGTGAACTAATGAGGTGAAAGTCCTCTGTAGGAAAGTCACCGTTTACTTAACTTGATTGTTATTAAACGCTAACTACTAGCGAATGGCAAGGGCAAAACCGCGAGGGATTGTCTGAAGGAAGCCGGACGCAAAACTGCGAGCTGATGAACAAGAACATCATATGAGGCGTAGGCTGGAGGCGAGATAGCCAAAGATATCGAAGCCATGTGATTTAACGGCCACCGTAAATGATGCAGCAGTGCAGGGAAAGTTCACGTCCTTATCTGGGGAGATCTGCTTAACAAGCGATCGGTAAATAACCAGTCAGGCTCTGGTATATAAGTGCCTAGGTTTACTAGCGTCATCGACTAGTAAAAGCGAAAAGATGAAAACCGACAGCGCTTTTAGGGGCAACCTTGAAGGTGATTAAGCAGAAGTCAGCAGACGGCATAGTAGCCAAATGCCCATCGTAATGGTTGGGACACGGTGAAGGCCGAAACACATAGAATAAAGGAGGAGCCTTGTTAAACTTGAACACACGAATGCCGAACGGTAGCGACGTGACTCAGCGTATTGATGAGCAGCCAGCCTTTGGTGTAGATTTACTTGAACGTACTCTTCAAGCAGACAATATTCTGTCTGCATGGAAACGGGTTCGAGCCAATAAGGGAGCCGCTGGCATTGATGGTATGTCCATTGATGACTTCCCGACTTGGGCAAAAGCGGGTAATTGGAAACGTATTATGACTGAGCTTCGTTCAGAACAATACCAACCTTCACCTGTTAGGCGCGTGGAAATTGATAAACCCGATGGCGGTAAACGCCAATTGGGTATTCCTACCGTCATCGACAGGGTTATCCAACAAGCAATTGCGCAAGTGCTAACGCCTATTTTCGACCCAACCTTCTCAGACAACAGTTTTGGGTTTAGGCCGGAGCGAAATGGGCAACAAGCGGTGAAACAGGCACAGGGCATTATTAAAACGGGACGCCGTTTTGCAGTTGATGTCGATCTGTCTAAGTTCTTTGACCGCGTTGATCACGATTTACTCATGACTTACCTTGGCTATAAAGTTAAGGATAAGCGATTGCTTAAATTGATTAAACGCTACTTGCGAGCTGGGGTTATCGATAACCAGTTTTATAGTGAAAGCCGAGAAGGTGTCCCTCAAGGCGGTCCTTTATCGCCGCTTTTAGCGAACATCATGCTCGACCCTTTGGACAAAGAACTTGAGAAACGAGGTCACAAGTTTGCCCGCTACGCGGATGACTTCACAATATTGGTAAGGTCACCTCGTGCGGGTGAACGCGTGCTGGGCAGCATCAGCAGATTCCTGAGTCACCACCTGAAACTGATCGTTAACTCGGTCAAAAGCCACGTCGTTAAGACCAATGAAAGCAAGTTCCTTGGATTCACATTCAAGGGAGGACACATTCATTGGCATCCCAAGACCGTGCTGAAGTTTAAGCAACAGGTCAGAAGGTTAACGAACCGCAACTGGGGCGTGTCGATGCGTTACCAACTTTATAAACTCAGCCAATATTTACGAGGCTGGATAAATTATTTTGGAATAGCGAGTGGCTATCAACGATGCGTCGATCTAGATCATTGGATCAGGCGCAGAGTAAGAATGGCCTACTGGCGACAGTGGCGAAAACCACGCACCAAAATAAGTATGCTATTGAAGTTGGGCGCAAATATAAACGCCGCAGTGGCGAGTGGCACTACCAGCAAAGGGCCATGGCGTAGCGCTAAATCTCCAGGGATCAATCAAGCATTATCGCTTGATTACTTAAAATCTGAAGGGCTTTATTCGCTGCGTGATGGTTGGATTCCACTTCATCATTCTAAGTGAAACGCCCTGTGCGGAGCCGCATGCAGGGTGTTGTGGGGGCTGGAGGTTAGAAACCTCTGGCTACCCGATTGTACGCCCAGCATGGGCATGAACTAATGAGGTGAAAGTCCTCTGTAGGAAAGTCACCGTTTACTTAACTTATTGGTTATTAAACGATAACTACTAGCGAATGGCAAGGGCTAAACCGCGAGGGATAGTCTGAAGGAAGCCGGACGCAAATCTGCGAGCTGATGAACAAGAACATCATATGAGGCGTAGGCTGGAGGCGAGTTGGCACAAGACGACGAAGCCATGTGACTTAACGGCCACCGTAAATGATGCAGCAGTGCAGGGAAAGTTCATGCTCTTATCTGGGGAGATCTGCTTAACAAGCGATCGGTAAACCACCAGTTAGGCTCTGGTATACAAGTGCCTTGGTCTTTGGGTCTCATCAACTCAAAGGAGCGAATATGATGAAAACCGACAGCGCTTTCAGGGGCAACCTTGCAAGTGATTAAGCAGAAGTCAGCAGACGGCATAGTAGCCAAACGCCCATCGTAATGGCTGGGACACGGTGAAGGCCAGAACACATAGAATAAAGGAGGAGCCTTGTTAAACTTGAACACACGAATGCCGACCGGTAATGACGTGACTCAGCGTATTGATGAACAGCCAGCCTTTAGTGCCGATCTACTCGGACTCGCACTTCAATCAGCCAATATTATGGCTGCATGGAATCGAGTCCGAGCCAACAAAGGGGCCGCTGGCATTGATGGCATGTCCATTGATGACTTCCCCGCTTGGGCAAAAGAGGGTAACTGGAAACGTATTATGACTGAGCTTCGCTCAGGACAATACCAACCTTCACCTGTTAGACGCGTGGAAATTGATAAACCCGATGGCGGTAAACGCCAATTAGGCATTCCCACGGTCGTCGACAGGGTTATCCAACAAGCTATTGCTCAAGTGTTAACGCCCATTTTTGACCCAACCTTCTCAGACAACAGTTTTGGGTTTAGGCCAAACCGAAATGGGCAACAAGCAGTGAAACAGGTACAAGGCATCATTAAAACGGGACGCCGTTTTGCTGTGGATGTCGATCTGTCCAAGTTCTTTGACCGCGTTGACCACGATTTACTCATGACCCACCTTGGCTATAAAGTGAAGGATAAGCGATTGCTTAAATTGATTAAACACTACTTACGAGCTGGGGTTATCGATAACCAGTTCTATAGTGAAAGCCGAGAAGGTGTTCCTCAAGGCGGGCCTTTATCGCCGCTTCTGGCGAACATTATGCTCGACCCTTTGGACAAAGAGCTTGAGAAGCGAGGCCATAAGTTTGCTCGCTACGCGGATGACTTCACCATTTTGGTAAAGTCTCCCCGTGCCGGCGAACGTGTGCTGAGCAGTATCAGCAGATTCCTGATCAACCGCTTGAAACTGATCGTTAACTCGGTCAAAAGCCACGTCGTTAAAACCAGTGAAAGTAAATTCCTTGGGTTCACATTCAAGGGAGGCCGCATTCATTGGCACCCGAAGACAGTGCTGAAATTTAAGCAACAGGTCAGACGATTAACGAACCGCAATTGGGGCGTGTCGATGCATTATCAACTTTTTAAAATCAGCCAATATTTACGTGGTTGGATAAACTACTTTGGCATCGCTAGTGGGTATCAACGATGCGTAGATCTAGATCATTGGATCAGGCGCAGAGTCCGAATGGCCTACTGGCGACAATGGCGAAAGCCGCGTACTAAAGTGAGAAATTTAATAAGATTGGGTGTGCATGTTCAGGCCGCAGTTGCTTGTGGTATCACTAGCAAAGGGCCATGGCGCAGTGCTAAAACTCCGGGAGTTAATCAAGCTTTGTCACTTGATTACTTAAAATCCGAAGGGCTTTATTCATTGCGTGATGGTTGGATCGCACTTCACCATCCTAAGTGAAACGCCCTGTGCGGAGCCGCATGCAGGGTGTTGTGGGGGCTGGAGGTTAGAGACCTCTGGCTACCCGATTATGCATCTTACAGGCCTGATAAAATCTGCACAATGCTATAGTTGATGAATCGATAATCTGAATCTACCTCTATATAAATTTGCAAATCACAGTCAAAAAGACTCTCTTGAACAATTGATAGTTTTTCACACGTTGACATACCGGTTTGAGTTCGTGCCTGATATCTATCGTTAAATCTATCGAAACCGAACACCCAGTTTTCACGGGTCATAAACAACTCTATTTTTTCTCTGTCATCTCCTACCGATAAATTGCGTTCAATTTTTTCAGACAATATATTCGGTGTTTCGACAATATTGGAAATTGAGCTACTATGGAAAACACAGGAACTAACTAAAAAAGGGCTCAGTAAAAGTAGCAAAAATTTCATCTTAACTCACAGCTTTGCAATGCATAACACCCACTTAAGCGGCGAAAATTGCTCTTTATTTTTGTCCGCTTGAAGTTTTTGGTACGCCCAGCATGGGCGTGAACTAATGAGGTGAAAGTCCTCTGTAGGAAAGTCACCGTTTACTTAACTTGATTGTTATTAAACGCTAACTACTAGCGAATGGCAAGGGCAAAACCGCGAGGGATTGTCTGAAGGAAGCCGGACGCAAAACTGCGAGCTGATGAACAAGAACATCATATGAGGCGTAGGCTGGAGGCGAGATAGCCAAAGATATCGAAGCCATGTGATTTAACGGCCACCGTAAATGATGCAGCAGTGCAGGGAAAGTTCACGTCCTTATCTGGGGAGATCTGCTTAACAAGCGATCGGTAAATAACCAGTCAGGCTCTGGTATATAAGTGCCTAGGTTTACTAGCGTCATCGACTAGTAAAAGCGAAAAGATGAAAACCGACAGCGCTTTTAGGGGCAACCTTGAAGGTGATTAAGCAGAAGTCAGCAGACGGCATAGTAGCCAAATGCCCATCGTAATGGTTGGGACACGGTGAAGGCCGAAACACATAGAATAAAGGAGGAGCCTTGTTAAACTTGAACACACGAATGCCGAACGGTAGCGACGTGACTCAGCGTATTGATGAGCAGCCAGCCTTTGGTGTAGATTTACTTGAACGTACTCTTCAAGCAGACAATATTCTGTCTGCATGGAAACGGGTTCGAGCCAATAAGGGAGCCGCTGGCATTGATGGTATGTCCATTGATGACTTCCCGACTTGGGCAAAAGCGGGTAATTGGAAACGTATTATGACTGAGCTTCGTTCAGAACAATACCAACCTTCACCTGTTAGGCGCGTGGAAATTGATAAACCCGATGGCGGTAAACGCCAATTGGGTATTCCTACCGTCATCGACAGGGTTATCCAACAAGCAATTGCGCAAGTGCTAACGCCTATTTTCGACCCAACCTTCTCAGACAACAGTTTTGGGTTTAGGCCGGAGCGAAATGGGCAACAAGCGGTGAAACAGGCACAGGGCATTATTAAAACGGGACGCCGTTTTGCAGTTGATGTCGATCTGTCTAAGTTCTTTGACCGCGTTGATCACGATTTACTCATGACTTACCTTGGCTATAAAGTTAAGGATAAGCGATTGCTTAAATTGATTAAACGCTACTTGCGAGCTGGGGTTATCGATAACCAGTTTTATAGTGAAAGCCGAGAAGGTGTCCCTCAAGGCGGTCCTTTATCGCCGCTTTTAGCGAACATCATGCTCGACCCTTTGGACAAAGAACTTGAGAAACGAGGTCACAAGTTTGCCCGCTACGCGGATGACTTCACAATATTGGTAAGGTCACCTCGTGCGGGTGAACGCGTGCTGGGCAGCATCAGCAGATTCCTGAGTCACCACCTGAAACTGATCGTTAACTCGGTCAAAAGCCACGTCGTTAAGACCAATGAAAGCAAGTTCCTTGGATTCACATTCAAGGGAGGACACATTCATTGGCATCCCAAGACCGTGCTGAAGTTTAAGCAACAGGTCAGAAGGTTAACGAACCGCAACTGGGGCGTGTCGATGCGTTACCAACTTTATAAACTCAGCCAATATTTACGAGGCTGGATAAATTATTTTGGAATAGCGAGTGGCTATCAACGATGCGTCGATCTAGATCATTGGATCAGGCGCAGAGTAAGAATGGCCTACTGGCGACAGTGGCGAAAACCACGCACCAAAATAAGTATGCTATTGAAGTTGGGCGCAAATATAAACGCCGCAGTGGCGAGTGGCACTACCAGCAAAGGGCCATGGCGTAGCGCTAAATCTCCAGGGATCAATCAAGCATTATCGCTTGATTACTTAAAATCTGAAGGGCTTTATTCGCTGCGTGATGGTTGGATTCCACTTCATCATTCTAAGTGAAACGCCCTGTGCGGAGCCGCATGCAGGGTGTTGTGGGGGCTGGAGGTTAGAAACCTCTGGCTACCCGATTTAGATTTCGGTTGCAGCAGAAACCTCGAATTCACTAATCTTAAAAAAGCATTCGTCATCAATAGTATCCTTATCCCAATCAACATCGATTAATTCAGGGAAGCCAAAGTATGGGTGATATTTAACTTCTGCGCTATATGACAGCCTAATCGCTTTTTCTGCTTGCGCAAAAACATCGTCAATTTTTAACGATTCGTTTGCAGGTGTTTGCCCAATCGGAAACTCAAAATCACGACCTTTTTCATGTTCAATCTTATATGAAAATAGCATCATACAGCCATAAGTACTTGTATAGTGATACGATATTGGCTGGGTTTGTTTCCATAATTCTTTATTCAACGCTAACTCTGAAAGTTTAACCTTGTAACTTTCATCCAAATGAAAAATAACCCATGCTCCCAAAAGGAAAATGGTAAGGATGATAATTGCCGCAATTGTAATAGGATTACGTGAGTCCAATAACACCTCTAGAAATCTAACGCCGTTGTAAATTGCAGTTTTGGAGGAGCCCGTTTGTGCTACTAAGCACAAAAAGGAGCGACGGAAAAACTGTCAATTTGACAACCTTGTTAGCCACTTAGAACTCCTTACTAAATTCAGGGAAACCGTATTTTATTTTAAGGTCTAGGTACGTTTTTTCTGACATTGGTCCCTGCGTAATCTCATCTAGGTTCGCGTACCCACTATCTTTTACTCTATCTATATAGAAGTAGAATACCCGATCATCATCTGGTTCTTTCTGCTTTGCTACAACGTAACGGTCATTAATTCCGACAGCAATGACGTTTGCCGGTACCCGTCCGATAGTTACGGAATGTGGTTGATCGTCAAACCTCTTTGCTAGCGTGACATTGCCATCGATCCAGTGAACCTCATAGGGATGATGCTCCCACAGAGTTCCAGAATCACAGCCGTATAAGCAAAAAATAATAAAAAATAGTAAATTCTTCATTCGTATGGCTAACAACTTATTATGAAGACTTCATAGTAACAACGGGCTGTAGTCATTTTGTAAACTCTCCATACTTATTTATTATCAATAGCTTACCCTCTTTTTGATAATAATTTCCACCACTTTTTCTGCGGTTACTATGAATTCATAGTAACCGCACACACTGTTTCTTCATAAATCGATATAAAACAATAGCCTAAAGCAAGTAAGTTCGTAAATCACTGTTGTTACAATGAATTCATAGTAACAACAGTGATTAAATTAAGCTAAACCCCTGTCTTATATAGCCTGTAGCTTTATTTCCATCTTTGTAAGATGTGGATTGCTGAGCATTTTCAGTAACCACATCATACTAAAAAGGAGTCAATGATGGCTAATTCACCATTTTTAGAAAGTATTCGACATGTCATGAGAACGAAGCACTATTCAATTCAAACCGAAAAAACCTATCTTCTATGGATAAAGCGTTTTATTTTGTTCAATCAGAAACGCCACCCTAAAGACCTTGGTGAGCAAGAGGTGACCCAATTCCTGACTCACCTCGCGGTTAATCGACAAGTTACCTCCTCTACTCAAAACTTGGCGTTGTGCGCCATTGTATTTATGTATAAGCATATCTTCGATAGGGAGTTAACACTGCTACCTGATGCAGTAAGAGCGAGAGCGCCTACTCGGGTTCCTACCGTGCTTTCACACAAAGAAGCGCTGTCTGTCATTGAATTAATGACGCCCAAGTACAGACTGATGTTTTCATTGCTATACGGCAGCGGACTGCGCAAAACGGAATTACTAAAATTACGCATTAAGGATATCGATTTAGAGGCTAAAACTGTCTTTGTATTTCGAGGAAAAGGCGGCAAAGATCGCACCACAATGTTACCTAAGAAGTTGATAGAGCCATTAAAAGCACAGATAGAAAGAGTACGCGCCATACACATGAAGGATATTGCCGAAGGCAATGGAATGACAAGTTTACCGCCGAGCCTAGCCCGAAAGTACCCCTACGCTGTGAAAGAGTTCAAATGGCAATACTTATTCCCATCCACGAGCCGTTGCGAACATCCTTATGATGGATATTACTGCCGACATCATCTCCACAGCACTGCCTTGGCAAAGGCATTAAAACTAGCGGTTAAGAAGTCGGGTGTTACAAAGCATGTAACTGCCCATACATTCAGGCATTCTTTTGCTACTCAACTACTAATTGCCGGAGCTGATATTCGCACAGTGCAAGAGCTACTGGGGCATAACGACTTGAGAACAACTCAAATTTATACCCACGTGATTGGACAGCATTCAGCAGGGGCAGTCAGCCCATTTGATATTGATTAATGAAAGCGGACGACTGTCCGCTTTTTCTCACTAACGATGATATTGCAGAGAGGAGTTTGTTGAAACTCAATATGTTTAGAAACTTTCAATCTAGGTTGTTGTAAAAATTTTAACTAATCTAAATTGAATTGCGTAAGTCTGCTATTGGATGGGACTTGCCAGTCGAAAAACTGAAACTCACCGATGAAACCTGAACAAAATTATGAAACTATATTAAGAAATATCAAACATTATTATAATTTATCAAACTTTATTATCGTTGGACACGACACTGCAAAAACGTATGAGTAAAGCCAAAGCATTATCCGCACTCGCTCATAAAATCGGAAGGTGTGTGTATTTTATGTTGAAAAACCAACAGGTGTTTGATGAAGAGCGTTTTTTAAATGGGTAAGTCGCTCTTTGGCATGAGCTATAGCGTCTAACTGGCACAACGGCGAGTATCTAGTTATTGCACAAACCTCTGCTGTGAGCAGCTTCAATAACGATACCAATAGACCTAAACCACTTGCGTTTGATTAGACAGGCCAAAGTAGCGCAATCTAAAGCTTTTATTCGAATTTGCTTACACCTTCACTGAGCCCCGCACTAACTGGAATAATCAATAGCCACTTAGTTTTGAATAGGACAGAGGAAGGTTAACCGATGAATGTCTAGTGCCGTTGCCCGTCAGATGGAATTGAAAAGTGCAACATAAAGAGCCTCTATATGTGTTTGACGTAGGCAATTTGCCTAACATCAACCATGACAGACGAAGTAATCAGGTTCGATAAAAGAATTTAGCTTGATCTTGAAAAAGTGATCAATGGGATATCTTTTTTCATTGACAGGCCAGAGGCTCATATGTGTTATGTGCTCTCACTCAAGCCCTCAGAGTATAAACCTATTATTGCTTCAGACTCATCTTTGGCGAACTCTAAGCACCATATTTCACCAATTGTTCTCACCATATCTGCAACATATGAAGCAACATATGAAAGAACTAGACCTGCAAATGCCTCATGTAAATCTTTGCCATGAATTCTAGAGTGAACTATGGCACTTATCGCCGAAGGCGTGGAGTGAGTATTAGTAGATAGGATTTTGTAAATACCATTAAACGTATTCACATCCAGACCACGACTTTCGCATATTTCAGTTTGATTCATATCCGAGCACTTTCGTCCTTTGAGGATCTGCCTTTGAACCTCAGGCAAAAGGGATTTAAATTTAGCGCATTCTTTAATTTTACGTTTAAGCTCATCGCACTTTTCTTGGAGCGAATCGAAGCCTTGCTCTTCGCCACCAATAAACTTCGAAATCTGCATTGTAGATTTGTTATCATGAAAATCGTAAAGATAAAATCGAAAGTTCGAGACATCATTGTCAATGCTCTCTATGCAGTAATACCAGTGCAGGTTAGCCGCTTCAATCAGGCTCCTAGAAATTGAGCAAAAAGATGGAAAATCGAATAGCTCTTCTGCATCAGTGAACCTTGAGCCTGGGAGAACTCTTACTAGTGACATGCACTCTGGAACAACTTTCGCCAAATAGTATGTTGATATTTTCTTCTTTCTATCTTCAGTTTGAACACCATCAAATTGCTGAGACAAGTCATATGCTATCTCAGTTATAAAATCAAAATCTTTTATTAATTCTTGAAGG
The DNA here is from genome assembly GCF_055808975.1 of Glaciecola sp. G7-5. Classification (NCBI taxonomy): domain Bacteria; kingdom Pseudomonadati; phylum Pseudomonadota; class Gammaproteobacteria; order Alteromonadales; family Alteromonadaceae; genus Glaciecola; species Glaciecola sp. G7-5. Next base: position 3,559,167 of record NZ_CM147892.1, on the reverse strand, counting down.
TTACTCATGCTTCAGAAGGCACTTATCTTCTATTATGAAGACTTCATAGTAACGACGGGTTACTGTCATTTACTAGACTCTCCATACTTTATTATTTTAAATACCTTACCAACTTTTTAATAATAATTACTACCACTTTTTCTGTTGTTACTGTGACGGCATAGTAACAAAAGCCTGCAAAACCGTTTTGAACATAAGGATTAGCTGGCCTAACCGGTGATTTTTAGTGGTATTGAATATAAATTATTGAGAAGGGTGCTTCGAAGAATGTCCGCTTTTCTGCTAAGGGGGTTATGTTGATGTTAAAAGGTTCTCAATACTCTAACTTGTTAAGTACTTTTCCAAAGCCCCTCAATAATATTTGGCGAATGTCTGCAATTGCCGTAAACTTGCCTGTCAAAGAATGCGACTATAAACGTACAACTTTTTAAAAACTTCCAAATCTCTATGCCCGCTTAAAGTTATATAAGAGACTGTTAAGCAAGCTAGGACGCCTAATTTGAACTGACCAGATAGTTTTTAATCTAATAAATTTAACTCAATAATTAGAGAGATTTGAAGAACAAGATTTCAAGCGCTATTACACAATTTTGAAAAAATTAGTGAATACGTGAGTATGTGTGTCCATCCAAGAGCCTTTGCACCTGAAGCACGTTAAGAGCGCCAATTTTTTCCGCAATCTTTTCAACTGGCAAACCCATTCTATTGAGGTCTCGAGCTGTACGAACTTGTTCGACCGTCAAACGGTCATCGGCTCCACAAATTATTTTTGCTGCATAATCGTCATCTTTCCACATTTCTGAAAGAAGCAAATTCGGCACACCTTTCATTGGGTTCAAACGTTCCGCTGCTTCAATTGATGCTCTTCGCTCTTTTAACGACGGTCTTCCCTTATTCAGACAGCCAAGCTTATGTAACTCGCGTATACCTTTGAAGCCACCCGGAATCATATTGAGAGATCTACCCTTTTCCATCTCAATATCGACTCTAGCCTCTTCCCAAGCCATTATGTCAACGTAAGACTGATTAGCCACTATTAGCTCTGACATAAAATCTACACGCTCATCTTTTGCGAATTGTCTCCAAGCGTTGTAAAACGTTTTATTTTTGCCTGATTCGATGCCGTGTATATGTTCCTTCATTCTCACCAACCAACTTCGGGATGTAATACCAACATAACTGTAACGTGGTTCTTCTGGAAGTCCTTCGAGTGTGCCAGCTTTATTAATCCATTCACGCACATAGGATTCTGGATGCTGAACTACAAAGCTGTGATAGTAACCCATGTGGCCCTTAGGTTTTAGTGGGAACCCTTTCATTAGGTACTGAATAGGAACTGATATACGCCACACATGTCCCTTAAAAGTTGCTTTGTAAAGGTGAAGCACTGCTCGATGCTCTTCTGGCGGTCTATAGCAAGATCTGCATTTGCAATCACTGATATTATATACCTGAATTGTTGATTCTAAAGATGTTTGCTTGCTCCAACCTTCTTGAAATTTTGGCATGTCTCTCTCAAATCCATTTCTAATAGTCAGGTCAAAAGGAGCCGGATAAAAAGAGAGCTCCCGCATTAATTGAGGATTCGATATTAGCTTTTGATTGTATTTTTCCATCTTATCCACTACACCAAGCACTGTACTTTTGTGTTCGTCAGGCAGGTACAGGGGCTTTACACCGCCCCCTCCCATACGAACAACTGCTTCTTGATTTAGTGCAACAAGATCTACATCAATCAGTTTGGCTAGGAGACTGTATTCAAAAACGTTACCGAGAAGGCGTTTTACCTTCTCAGGATCAACGTAACGTAGCAGTTCTATTTTTGTTCGTTGACGCGGAATTTGCCGTCTATTTGTTACACCGATTCTCATATTTGATGCCTAATCCTCTTTCTAAACTATGTGTTTAGTATTTACTTTAGATGATATTTGCCACTTACATCTAAGGAAATGTTTTTCGATGATACATTAATTAGGTTTTTATGACAGAATCTCATCTGAAAAATCAGCTATTATAGATAATTTGACAAAAATTTATGACAACTGATATATTTACTGTGCAGCAAAAAAATAAATTTACTCAACCCGTTGTTATAGCTATAGTTTTTATAAAACCGAATTGGTTTTTGTCATAATTTTTTAACAAGGGTAGCAAGGCATGGGCAAAGAGTATGATGGTATACACAGACTCAGTTTCTTAATTGACGAGTCGGGAAAAATTGTTCACGTATTTGACAAGTTCAAAACTAAAGATCATCACGAAGTTGTGCTCGCGCAGCTGTAAATTCAAAACCCAGAGTTAGTGCGCCAATCGTGTTTGCTCTGGGTTTTTAACTGGTCTTGTTAGTCATCTTCGCCCACAGGATTTGACCAAGCGGTGATTAGTGCTTTGACTAACGTCGCCAAGGGAATAGCAAAAAACACCCCCCAAAACCCCCATAAACCGCCAAACAATAGAACCGCTACAATGATGTAGAGTGGATGCAAACTCACCGCTTCTGAAAACAGTATTGGCACTAATACATTACCGTCTAATGCTTGAATAATAAAATATACAATCATTAAATAGCCAAACGTTGAGGTGAAACCAAATTGAAACAAACCAACAATCGCTACGGGGATGGTGATCACAGCAGCCCCAATAAAAGGAATTAAGACTGAAAAGCCTACTAAAACCCCGAGTAACACGGCAAAGCGTAAATCTAAAATACTAAACGCAATACTACTCACCGCCCCTACAATAACAATCTCAATGACCTTACCACGAATATAGTTGGCGATTTGCGTGTTCATTTCTTCGCCTACTTGGGTAATGAGTCGGCGTTCTTTTGGCAGGATAGAAGAGATGCTCTGCATGAATGCTTTTTTATCATTTAGCATGAAAAAAACCATTAGCGGAACCAAAATTATATAAATGAGCAAAGCCGCTAAATTGCCTATAGAACTGAAGGAAGCAGATAAGATTTGTTCGCCAAATGAGACTAGGCGTTCATTTACACCCTCCATTGCCGACTGAATATAGGTTACTTCTATGAGTGAAGGATATTTCTCTGGCAGACTCATCAGCCAGTTTTGTGCAGACCCCCAAATCAATGGGATCTCTTTAACCAGATTGATACTTTGTTTGGTTACTATAGGAATAAGGCTTATCGCCAATATGAAACTCAGCACGAAAAAGATAACTAAGGTGAAACTAGTTGCAAGCCATCTTCGTGTACCCATTTTTTCCATTTTTGTGACTGGTACATCTAATAAATAAGCAATAACGACAGCCACCAGCACCGGCATTATTAGGCCACCAAAAACATAGAGTACAACGACTGTAATAATAATAAAGAACAAAAGCATAAGCGCATTGGGATCAGAAAACTTGCGCCTATACCAATTGCCAAAGACATCTAACATGGAGTTTATCCTTAAATGCGTACCGATTAATTATCTTCTTGATATGGAGATGAAATGTTTTTCACGCTATATTGACTTAACACGAAACTAAGATGACCAATAACGGTCTATACATAGTATAAATTATATAGTCAAAGATGGAAGTAACTAATTTAGATGAAGTTATTGTGTAAAAAATTAAACGCTTATAACAAATTGCTTATTTTGTTATTGCTAGGGATTACAACTTCCCTTACTCAAGCGCAGACAACTGCGCAATCAATTGAAAATAGCCGCAACCAATTGCCTGAAATCGGTGTTGTTGCATCAGATGCGTTGACCTTGGACAAAGAAAAGCTGATTGGCGACATTATTATGCGTCAGTTACGCGGGCAAGCACCCATTGTGCAGGATCCCGTTTTACAAGAGTACATTCAAAGCATTGGCAACCGTTTGGTGATCAACGCTGACAATACCAAATTTCCTTTTACGTTTTTCATGATAAACAATCCCGTTTTAAATGCGTTTGCATTTTACGGCGGTCATATTGGGATCCATTCGGGCCTGTTGGCAGCCTCGGATACTGAAAGCGAATTAGCGTCTGTTTTAGCCCACGAAATAGCCCACGTTACGCAGCGCCACTTGGCTAGGCGAGCGCAGATGCAAAAGCGTAATTCGCCTTTGCAAATTGCAAGCCTTATTGGTGGCTTATTACTCGCTATTGCCGATCCGGAAGCGGGTATAGCCGCGATGCAAGCTGGAACCGCTGCTGGGCAACAAGCGACAATAAATTTCACTCGAAACAACGAACAAGAAGCCGACAACATTGGTATCAATATTTTATATCGTGCTGGTTTTGACCCTCAAGGTGCACCTGATTTTTTTGATAAGCTACTGGCACAATCGAGAGGTCGTTCTAGCCAACTCGCTTTCTTACAGACTCACCCGCTTCCCGCAGACCGTGTTTCCCAAACAACTACGCGTGCGCGTAGTTATGGAAGTAAAAAATTAGCCCCAAGCCTCGATTTTCATTTGGCCAAGGCACGAATTCAAGGACGTTATATGGGCTCGCCTGAACGCAACGTAGCCTTATTTTCTAGCCAATTAGATAGCGGTAACAAGGTTGAAAAGACGGCAGCACATTATGGCTTAGCCATTAGTTTGTTTGAAAAAGAACAATACGCTGATGCTAAGGCCGTTCTAGACAAACTCCTCGCGGCTGATGCAGAAAACCTTTTTTACCTAGATTTGATGACCGATATCCATATTAAACAGGGCAATCCGCGAAAGGCGGTGTCTTTGCTCAACCCGCTTTGGATAAATAAGCCGCAGAATTCGGTGTTAACACTCAATCTTGCGAATGCCTACATTAGCGCCCAAAATTATGAGCCTGCTATCGAGATGTTACGAGATTTGCTGTTAGTAAATAAAGAGAATTTTATCGCCTATCAATTGCTCTATGATGCTTACAATCAAAACCAAATGAAAAAAGAAGCACACATGGTGCAGGCAGAAATATATGCCTTAATTTCTGCTTATCCATTAGCAATCGATGAGCTGCAATTTGCGTATAACAAAGTAGGAGCTGATACGCTTGAGAAACAAAGAATTAAAGGTCGTATTGCTCAATTTAGAGCGGCACAAGCGTCGATGATGAGTTTAAGTATTTAAGCCAATTGAGCAAATTTAATAATGGGCTATGACTTCGTGTAAGCTTTTAGCACTTTGTTCACCAAGCAACTGGCCCGCGAGTTCCCCTGAAGGTTTAATGATAAAAGTGGCAGGTAAATATTGCGGTTTTTCAAAAGAAAAATCGTTTACTAACTCAGAAATAAGTGGAAATTCTATATTGTATTTTAATTTTAATTCGGCGAGTTTTTCATGGCTAAGCGAATCAAAGCTAACAGCAAATAGTTTCACCTTGTCTGGTGCTTGGTGGTAAAATTCATTGAGTTCAGGTATTTCTCGTAAGCATGGTGCGCACCATTCTGCAAAATAATTGACGATAACAACAGATCCCTTTAAGTCCGAGTGCTTGTATTTTACTTGGCTTAACGTTTTAAAATCGTAAGTGAATGACTGGTAGGTAAATAAGCCTGCACAAAAGGCAACAAGCGCCACAAAGCAAAGCATGAACAAAGTTATCTTTTTAGATTTAATCGCCATTTATTTTTATATCGTTATAGTAAATAAGGAATCACAATAATGCCTAATCCCATTTTGTATCACAACCCTAGATGTTCCAAAAGTCGCCAAGCGTTGGCATATTTGGTCGAACAAAATATTGACCTCGACATTATTGAATACTTGAAAACAGCACCTAAGCTTGATGAAATAAAAACGCTTTATCAAGCGTTAAAAGAGAATAATGCAATCACCAGCGCAATCGAAATGATAAGACCCAAAGAAGCCGAGTTTGCTGCAGCAGGTCTGAGTAAAAATGCAAGCGACGAACAAATACTAAAAGCAATTGCAGAATACCCCAAGTTATTAGAGCGCCCTATTCTATTAAAAAATGAATTGGCGGCAATAGGTCGGCCACTAGCGAATATAGAAGCATTAGTTAATGACTAAAATACTAGTACTTTATTACTCAAAACATGGCCGAACTAAACACCTAGCTAACAAAATTGCCGCAGGTATCGAAAAAGCAGGCGCACAAGCCATTTTGCGCACTGTGCCAAAAATTTGCCTGACAACATCAAATACATCAACACGTGATATCCCTGAACAAGGAGATCTTTACGTTAGCAAACAAGATCTAATTGACTGCGATGGATTGGCATTAGGTAGCCCGACGCATTTTGGTAACATGGCTTCTGAACTGAAATTTTTCATTGATTCTTTAAGCGATGTTTGGCTTAAAGGTGCTCTTGTCGATAAACCTGCCTGCGTATTTACGTCAAGTGCGAGTATGCATGGAGGGCAAGAAACAACTCTCTTATCGATGATGCTTCCTTTGTTTCACCATGGTATGTGTATACTTGGCTTGCCATATTCTGAACCTGAATTACATACAACAACTAGCGGATGTAGTCCTTATGGCGTGTCTAGTGTACAAATTAGTGGAGCTGATGAACTCAGTTCAGATGAAATTGTCTTAAGCCTTAAAATGGGTGAACGTTTAGCTCGACATGCTGAAAAATTATCCGAGGCGTAGAATAATAGTGTTATCGCGTAAAAATGGGAAAAGAAATGCAAAATAATCATTCCAATGAATCTGTAGATATGAACCCGTGGTCAATGTCGCCTAAAGTTCGCACCTTCAGGTACCTAGCATTATGCGGTCATCTAGGCTTACTTTTGTGGATGTGTATTTGGTATTTAGCGCTTCCTACCGCGCGGGATTATTCTTTAGCCTTTGTATTTCTCATCTTTTTGTTACCTTTGTTATTGCCGCTTCACGGCATCATTAAGGCTAAACCATACACTCATGCATGGTCGTGCTTCATTGTTTTATGGTATTTTATGCACAGTGTCACCACGATGTATGTGGAACCAGAATATTGGTTGTACGCCAGCATTGAAATGATTTTTGTCATTTTAATGTTTGTCGGGTGTGCAATGTTTGCGAGACTTCGAGGACAGGAATTAGGAACGGGCTTACCTAAATTGAGTAAAGTGATGGAGCACGAGAAAGCATCATTTGAGAGAGCTGCTGACAATGAAAAGTAAACTACTTGCTACATTTGCTATTGCTATAACATTGAGCGCTTGCGGAGGTTCTGGCAGTTCAGATTCATCGCGTCCTAACTTACCGCCAACTACCCCAGCGCCATCAACGGGTGACCTAGACCCTTTATTCGACTTCACAAATGTTGAGATTTATGGTGCTTCAGAAGTGCAAGCGGGAAGCGCCGCAGGTTTCGCTGTTATTCCTAAAGCACAGGCGCAAATTGCGTCAATTAGATGGGAACAAACAAGTGGGCCTGCGCTCACCATACTCGCCGCAAATAGCCAAACGGTGGGGTTTGATGTTCCTCAAAGCGGTAACTATACGCTAAGCGTCAGCGTACAAATGCAGGGAGAATCTCAAGCGAACACTTACAGCGTGGATTTTTCTGCAGACACTGGGTCAGCGCGAGCCTCAGTGCGACTTGACCACACGGCTACTGAACTTTCTAAAGTGTCGCTGCACGTGGGGATACCTGAAAACCAAAGCATAGAGAGTGTAACATGGACACAACTTGCTGGCCCGCAGGCACAAGACGTTGAAGAACAAGATGCGTATTTATTTTTTAACGCCCCATCAGTAGTAGCAGATTCTGTGCTTTTATACCGTGCTGAGGTGAAGTATACCGACGGTACGAGCGAGTCTGACGAGGTCTTAGTGACCGTAAAAAATGTTAGCTTTGATACAAGTGGATTATTCTATACTGACAGTACAATAATAACTGAAGATATGCATGCATACCGTTCTAATAGCCCGTTTAAATCGGCGCTAGAACGCTGCGTATATGGTAACAATATCCCTAATAGACCAACATGTACGTTTCAAGAATTACCTTTGCTTGGCATGAGTACGGTGACGCCAAGTGTAGAAGATGTGTTAAACCGAACCTTAGTATCTCATCAATGGATGGGAGACCGTTTCGCTGACTATTTACAGAACTCAGCGGCCGGGCCTGATATTCTAAATTTATTGCGAGGAGTAACTGCCGTCGTTATTTCTTACGACGTCAGGCCCTCCTTTTACTGGGTTAAAACAGGCGCTATTTATTTGGATGCCAACAACTTTTGGCAGTCGCCCGCCGAAAGGGATACTTTAAACGATCAACCCGATTACCGCTCAGACTTTGGTAGTGACCTTCAGTTTAGCGTTTATTGGCGCTATACCAAAGATAATGAGTATTATCCGAAAGCAAGAATTGAAAAACAAAACAGAGTTAACCGTGACTTTGCTGATCTAGAAGCTAGCATTTCTTATTTGATGTATCATGAGCTTGGCCATGCAAATGATTTTTTCCCACCTGACGCATGGGCATTTATAGCGAGGTCGACTACTCCGCTGCGCTTCTTTGAAGATAATTACACAAGGATTAGTTCGGTCACCTTGAAAAATAATTTTCCCTTGCGCTCCGATGAAATGCACGCGCTTGCCCAGGTTAGATTTAATAATGAGACGGCCACCGCAAGTCAACGAGCTTACCGGGGGACTGATATAGAGGGCTTTTTCGAGCCTGATATAGCAGCTTCGTTTTACTCTTATTTAAATGAACGTGAAGATTTTGCAACACTCGTTGAGCGTTTCTTAATGTTATATCGCTTAGACGCTGAAGCAGATGTTGCCATTATCGATGGGCGCACAGCCGACGATGAGGCACTTGTTGTATGGGGTCAACGCAATAGAATAAGTGAAGATAGTTTAGAAGACAGAACCGTATATGCGGTTAGTCGCGTATATCCTGAATTAGGGAATATTCGCACAGCCTTACGCGATTTGCCGAGCCCTATTCTAATGACCCCAAATCAGGGTTGGTTTGAGAACTTAGAAATATCACCGGTAGACCAAAATGTGTTTAGCAATGCTGCACTTACTAAACTGATTAACCCAGCTAAGAAACTAAGAGAGAGCTTGACTGCAAAACAGCTGAAAGAACAAGAAGAAAAAGACAGCACGGCAATACACGACGCCAAGCGCTCTAATTAGCACAAAAGCGACAAATATAAATAATGTGTATGATTTAAATGGCGAGCGTGGCCTTTATAAACGGAATCGTGATCTTACGTTTATTTGCTAGGCTTGCTTTATCCAAAGCCGAGATGGCTGCATTTAGGTCATGCATGTCACGCGATATTCTATTTAGCAAAAAACTAACCGCATCATGAGTATAGCTTATCCCCAATACCTTTAAATGGTTTTCTAAGGCCCGTTGTTTATCATCATCACTGAGCATCTGTAATGTGAAATTCGTTCCCCATGACAGGCGCGTGCGTAAATCAGGTAAAGTATATTCTATCTCATCTATGCTTTTGTTTGTTGCAATCAACAGCAAAACGGCGTCTAACTCTATAAATTGATTGATTAGATCAAAAACAGCGGTTTGCCATTTTGCCTGTTGACTAACGACTTGAAGGTTATCAATACAAACGACGTCTTTGTTTACTAAGCCAAGTAACATTTCAGGTGGCATGTTAATAATTTGCGCTAAATCCAAATATTGTTGGGATAAGCCCAAAGTGGCCGCATGTTCGCAGGTCGCCAATAATAGATGTGATTTGCCTGAACCCTGACTACCATTGACTACACTAATACGTTGTGAGGTGCTTGGATAGCTGACTTTGTCATTTAATACATCTTGAATATGGCTGATAAGTTGAGCATTTTCTCCCTCAACAAAGGTTTCTAAACTATCTTGTTTTCGAAAGGAAACTGGCAATACTAACTGCATTTATTCGCCCTGCCACCTAAACGATATAGCACTATCGATGGTTGGTGACTCGCTACTCAATCGACTATCAAGCGAGAGTATGGATTTTAATTGTGAAATCGAGATTTTCTGTTCAAGCGAGAGTATTGCAATGTCGTTGACCTGTTTAAGCAAACGTACGTCATCAACGGCTGGAATGGAGCGCATTAAGGCCAGCACATTGACATAATCTTCTAAAGAATCAATACCACTAATACTAACAACAATTGATTCTTCATGCCCTTCTAGTCGTGCATTTGAAGCATACTCTTTAGCGAGCATGTCAGCATAAATATCAACTAACTTGAGGATGACGTCGTCTTCACTTTCACCAAAAACTCTTCCGGTGTTTACTTTCTTGGATAGGTTATAATCCACCTGTGTAATCACATAGTCTAGTTTGTGGCTGGTACCTTCTGGTACGGGAATATTAGCCAAGCGCACTCTCTCTTTTGGCGCCTGTACTTGTTGTAAAGCAATATCTTCTAACTCTGGGTTGTCGGTGCCAGTAATATTAGTTAAATCATTGTTTTCAAGTTCATTATTTACATAGTCATCGCCAAGCTCAACAGACAGAGTATCGTCATCACCGTTTTTTTCATCGTCTAATAGTGCAGAGTCTTGGTTAAAAAACGAAGCATTGCTGCGTTGGTCAAGCAGCGCGTCTTCGCCGTTGTATGTTTGTACGGTAGCACTAATTAAATAATCAGAACCGTAACGCAAACTTTGATCTTGAAGCTTTGAAATAAATTGGTTCCAAACGTCATAAACCGAGATATTCATTGCGTCTTCCAAATCCCCCATTGGCGCAATCACTTCTACGCCACGGGCAAAAGCTTGCCTATCAATTTCGTTAATGATTTGGCTTGCTGAATGTTGAGTAAGCAGAATTTTATCCTGATTTTCGTTTTCAATTGCTAACCATATTATGGCCGAAGGTCGCAAACTAGCCCAAACACTTAGTCCGCTAGCTAAAAGTAGATTTTCTATCTTCGCTTGATTAAAGCTTGCTTCAAAAAGCAAAGCATTGTTTTGCTGTATAAAACTGCTTGAGATCAAAAATTGTTCATAATTATCAATTGCCTTAGCTATCTCGGGCTCTTGTCCAACATTTTTGTTTCCACTTAACTTTATGAAAACTTGCGCTAAAGCTTGTTTTCCTGCTTCTTGCTGGCTATTCATAGATTGATCATCTAATGCAATTCGCCCTATGTTGATATGTTCAATATTGCCCGCGACACTCGAAAAAGTAGCGATATTCAATAAACAAAGCAACAACAAGCTAAAGGCGGTGATCCGCTTTTTGCTGCGCGACACTTCCAATGAACAATTAATGGTTAAGTTTCTCAGGTAACTACCCTCTTTGAGTACGACTAAAGCTAAAACGCTATTGTCGAACATTTATCTTCGTTTTGCATTAAAATTTTAGTTAAGTTTTCAATACACTTTAATGCGCCATACTGGTAACATATCGCGCGTTTTAGTTAGCCATTTTAAGGTAGGGAATATACGTGTCAGATTCAAGCCATTCATTGAGTTATAAAGATGCAGGTGTCGATATAGACGCTGGAAATGAATTAGTAGAACGGATTAAGTCTGTTTCTAAAGCAACCCATAGACCAGAAGTCAAGGGTGGTTTAGGCGGCTTCGGGGCATTATGTTCGCTACCACAGAAATATAAGCAACCCTTGTTGGTATCTGGTACTGACGGCGTAGGCACAAAATTACGCTTAGCCATGGACAATAATCAACATGACGGGATTGGTATCGACTTGGTCGCAATGTGCGTCAATGATCTAATTGTGCAAGGTGCAGAACCTTTATTCTTCCTAGATTACTATGCCACGGGTAAGTTAGATGTTGACACTGCAGCAGCAGTGGTTACCGGCATAGGCAAAGGCTGCGAACTGTCAAACTGCGCATTAATTGGTGGTGAAACTGCTGAAATGCCTGGCATGTATCATGGCAACGACTATGATGTTGCTGGATTTTGCGTTGGCGTGGTTGAAGCTGGCGAAGTCATTGATGGTAGCAAAGTGAAAGAAGGCGACGTACTTATTGCGCTAGGCTCTTCAGGACCTCATTCGAATGGATACTCTTTGATTCGTAAGATTATTGACGTTGCGAAAGTGGATGTGCAAGCAGAATTAGAAGGCAAACCAGTAATTGAGCATTTACTTGAACCTACCAGAATATACGTCAAAAACACTCTTGCCTTGCTTGAAAACTATAATGTAAATGCAATTTCGCATATTACAGGTGGCGGTTTTTGGGAAAACATTCCTCGTGTCTTACCTGCTGGTGTTACCGCCAGAATTGACGCTAGTTCATGGCAATGGCCTACTATCTTTAGCTTTTTACAAGAAAAAGGTAATGTGACTACCCACGAGATGTACCGCACATTTAACTGCGGTGTTGGCTTATTACTCGCGGTAAATCAAGAAGACGCAGACGAAATCTTAAGCTTTTTGAAAAAGGCGGGTGAGAATGCATGGGTAATCGGCGATTTAATTACAAAAACTGGCGATGAATCTGTCGTTATAGAATAATTACTGGTTTTTTTATGCATAAAGCGTTGGAAAGTAAACGAATTGTTGTGCTTGTTTCGGGCTCAGGAAGTAACCTTCAAGCCATCATTGACGAATGCAAAGCGGGACACATTAATGGCGAAGTCGTTGGCGTAATTTCCAACGTCGCTGATGTATATGCATTAGAACGCGCCAGAAAGTTTGACATCCCAAGTGTGGTACTTGAACACAAAAACTACAATGACCGACAAACCTTTGATGGGGAGCTTGCCAGAAAAATTAGGGCCTTCTCTCCTGACTTAGTTGTTCTTGCCGGCTTTATGCGGATACTGAGCGCACAATTTGTTGAGCAGTTTGCCGGCAAGATCCTCAATATCCACCCCTCCTTGTTACCAAAATATCCAGGCTTAAATACCCATAAAAAAGCGATAGAAAACAAAGACAAAGAGCATGGAGCGTCAGTACACTTTGTTACCGCTGAACTAGATGGCGGTCCTGTAGTCTTACAGTCAGTAATTGATATTAAAAATGAAGATACACCTGCTAGTCTGCAAACGAAGTTAGCGGCAACTGAGTGGTTGATTTATCCACTTGCTGTTAAGTGGTTTTGTCAAGAAGCTTTACGTATTCAGCAAGACCAAGTATTGTTTAATGGAGCACTAGATTTTACCTTACTGCGAGATGCTAAATCAGCAGGATGTACAATAAAAATAAATAATAAGGGTTTTCAAAATGACGAGGAACAAAATTAGCGCAGTTGCTATTCTATTCATGTTAGCGATGAGTCGCTTATCTTGGGCAGCCAATCCCCAAAACCTCACATCACTTCAAGTTGCCAGCACCACCTCAGTTAGCACATCACTCAACAACAACGACATCAAAGCACTAAAACCTTTCAGTGCGAATTACGTTGCTTTTCGTTCTGGTAAAGACGTTGGAAGTGCCCTTCTTGAATTAAAACCATTATCCAACAACCAATATGAGCTGACTTATGAGTCCAAAGTGTCTAAATTTTTCTTGTCTGACAAGCGTTATGAAAAAACACGCTTTATAAACAAGGAAGGTAACTTAGTACCGTTAAATTACGACTATAAGCGCACTGGAACCGGCCCAAACAAGGCATTGTCGATCACATTTGATGAATCCAAACAAAAAATTATTATGGATAAAGATGAACTTGAATGGCACGGTGAGTTTGATAATCAGCTGTTTAGAGTCGATTTCCCCAAAAAGTTAGCTCAAGGTATAAAACGTTTGCAATACGATTTCATTAACTATCGCGGCGAAAAACGACAATATACCCTCGAGGTTGTTGACACCGATAATTTGTCATTGCCTTATGGTCAAATTACCGCGATTAAAGTCCTCATTGGCCGCGAATCGAGTACACGCGTGACTTACGCATGGTTTGCGCCAAGCCTAAACTACAACCTTGTACGTCTTCAGCAGTTTAAAAATGAAAAAGAACAAGGCGATATGCAGTTAGATACATTTGCTTATTTAGACTAGCTATCTGCAGCTTCTCTCGGGGCCTTTGTGAAGGTAAACCAAGTAATCTACACTATGAAACTATAATAACGATCCTACGTATAAGTAATTAGCGTAAAGATTTGTTAATATTTATCACGCTATGTTAACAACTAGCACTTGATTTACTATGGGTGATTGAGTTACCTTTCTAAGCTCAAGACCTCTGGTCTGACCTCAGGAGAAGATATGTCCGATTTAATTTGGTTTTTAATTTTTTTAGCAGTGTTTGGTATTGTCGCTTACCAGCGCTACAATTTGCATAAGTCAGTAGCGATCCTTACTGTAACTATGCTGATTGGTAGCATATTTGGTAGCATTGGTTTACTGGGATGGATACTGTTTGCTTTGCTAGCGGTACCGCTAGCCTATAGGCCTTTTCGCCTCGAATTACTTTCTTCTCGCTTATTAGGCTTTTACAAATCAGTCACGCCCGAGCTTTCAAGTACTGAGCAAGAAGCCATTGACGCAGGAACCGTCTGGTGGGATGGTGATTTGTTCAGCGGTAAGCCTGATTGGCAAAAATTGCATGGTATTTCAAGACCAAGGCTTAGTAGCGAAGAACAAGCATTTTTAGATGGCCCTTGTAATGAAGTCTGTGCCATGGTTAACGAATGGCAAATTAACCATGTCGACGCAGATTTACCGGACGAAATATGGGCTTTCCTGAAAGAGCATAAATTTTTTGCCATGATCATTGAAAAACGTTATGGCGGGCTAGAGTATTCAGCCTATGCCCAATCTCGCGTTCTACAAAAACTTGCTGGCGTTAGCGCAGTATTATCGTCTACCGTTGGGGTTCCAAATTCTCTCGGTCCTGGTGAGCTTCTGCAACACTATGGCACCAAAGAACAACAAGATTACTATTTACCACGTTTGGCAGCCGGTGACGAAATACCTTGTTTCGCCCTCACCAGCCCTGAAGCAGGGTCAGATGCTGGCGCTATTCCTGATACCGGCGTAATTTGCAAAGGTGAATTTGAAGGCGAAGAAGTGTTGGGTATGAACCTGACATTTTCAAAACGCTATATCACCTTGGCTCCCGTGGCCACAGTCGTTGGTCTTGCCTTCAAACTAGAAGATCCAGACGGCCTACTTGGTGAAACAAAAGATTTAGGTATTACCTGCGCGTTAATTCCCCGAGACACGAAAGGACTAGAGATAGGACGCAGACACTTTCCATTAAATGTGCCATTCCACAATGGGCCAGTTAAAGGCACGAACATGTTTGTACCATTAAGCTATATCATTGGTGGAGAGAAAATGGCGGGCAAAGGTTGGCGAATGCTAATGGAATGCTTGTCGGTTGGGCGCTGTATAACCTTGCCCTCTTCTGCTGCAGGTGGCGCAAAACAGCTTGCTTTGGCAACCGGTGCGTATTCGCGTATTAGGCGCCAGTTCCGTTTACCTATCGGTCAGATGGAAGGCGTTGAAGAAATGCTTGGTCGAATTGGCGGCAATGCCTACTTGATGGATGCGGTCACTAGCTTTTCAACTGCGGGCGTAGATTTGGGACAAAAGCCTTCTGTTATTTCAGCAATTTGTAAATACCATTTGACCGAAAGAATGCGTCAAATCGTTAACGATTCAATGGATGTCCATGGTGGCAAGGGTATTTGTTTAGGCCCAACAAATTATTTAGGGCGTGCTTATCAAGGTGTACCTATTTCAATTACTGTTGAGGGTGCCAACATACTTACCCGAAATATGATGATATTTGGGCAAGGCGCGATGAGGTGCCACCCTTACGTGTTGAAAGAGTTATATGCAGCTCAAATTGAAGATTCAACCGAGCAGCTAGAAACCTTTGACGAGGCGGTGTTTGGGCATATCGGTTTTGCTGTTAGTAATACCGTGCGTTCATTATGGTTTTCGTTGTCTCGAAACTGGTTTAGTTCAGTACCGTTTAAAGACGAAACAGCGACCTACTACAAAAGCTTGCAAGGCTATTCTTCTAATTTAGCTATACTCACCGATGTCTCTATGGGCGTACTTGGCGGTTCATTGAAACGCCGTGAACGGTTGTCTGCCCGCCTTGGCGATGTATTAAGTTATTTATACTTAGCGTCTGCGACACTTAAACGTTACGACGAACAAGGGCGTATCAAAGAGGACTTGCCATTTTTACATTGGGCAATGCAGGATTGCTTAAGTAAAATTGATATTGCGATAGATGACTTTATTCGTAACTTCCCTTCTCTCCCCGTTGCTGCATTTTTACGCGTTGTCGTGCAACCGTATGGTAAAGTAAACGACAAACCAAGTGACAAAAATGAACATGAAATTGCGCATATTTTGCAAAAGCCAGGGAGCGCTCGTGACCGCCTTGGTGATGGTCAATATATTGAAAGGACTGAAGGCAGTTTACTAGGTGATTTAGAACAGACCTTAGAAAATATTGTGAAAGTTGAGCCAATTTTTGAAAGTATTTGTAGCTCTTTAGGTAAAAAACTACCAATGACACAGCTTGACTTATTGGCTGAACAAGCACTAAAAGCTAACATTGTTAGCCAACAAGAAGCAGACTTGATGATAGAGACTGAAGCGGGTCGATTACGTACCATAAACGTTGATGACTTTGACCCACAAGAGTTACTTGCAGCAACTAGTAAGAAAGTCGCAAAGCCAAAACGTAAACGAGCGGTAAAAGCGGCTTAAAACAGCATATGCTCATAAGTTTATGAGAACAGTGAGTCTAAACGCTATTGAGTTTCAGCTTGATAGCGTTTTTTTCTGCGGGGCTTAAAAATGCTTGGGAAAGTGAGTTTGCCTTTAAGCGCGCAATGTCTTTTTCTTGTAAATGCAATATCGACGCGCCCAAGTCATATTCGCTTTGAAGTGTATTATTCGAGACTCCGGGATCATCGGTATTTAGGCAAACCTCTATGTCATTTCTCAAAAAGGTTTTTACTGGATGGTTTTTTACATCGGTCCATGTGCCTGTTTGGTAATTTGATAGAATGCAGGTTTCGATACCAATTTTGTGTTTCGCCATATAGTCAAGCAAGGATTTATCTTCAATTGCCGCAACACCATGGCCAATGCGCGAAGCGCCCAATAAATTGATTGCATCCCATACGCTATTTGGACCAGCTGCCTCTCCGGCATGAACTGTAATTTGAAGACCATTGTCGCGAGCACTTTTAAAGTGTTGAGAAAATAATTTAGCTGGGAAATTGCCCTCATCACCGGCTAAATCCAGTGCCACAATATTGGATTTGGCTGACAAAATTGCGAGTAGTTCTTGTTGGCATTTTTCTACCCCAAAGGTTCGACTTAATATGCCAATAAGCTTTGCGTTAAAACCTAAGCCTTGGTTGGCTCGCTTAACGCCAGTGACTACAGCTTCAACAACCCCTTCTAAGGGCAAATTATATGCTTTTGACATGTAGTAAGGTGAGAACCTCAATTCAACGTGATCCAAGCCTTCACAAAGTGCATCCTCAACATTTTCATAGGCCACTCGCTCACAATCTTCTAGCGTAGCAAGTACCGAAACACCTAAATCAATTTTTTTGAGGAACGCGAGTAAATCAGAGGTTTTATCTTGAATATACACATGCGACTTAAGCTCAGTTTCATCGGTGGAGGGTAAAACAATGCCATGTTTGTCAGCTAGGTCAATAATTGTTTTCAAGCGAATGTTGCCATCTAAGTGGCGATGTAAGTCGATTAACGGCCCATTGTGTATAGTTTTTACCATGTAGAGGGTTTAATCCAATCTTAGCTTTTCTATAGCGACCAATATTTGCGTCCGCGACTTAACGCCCAAGGTTTTAAATAGCATACTAACGTGCGCTTTAATCGTGGCTTCGGTGACGTTTAACTGTTGTGCTATGTCCTTGTTCGTTAATCCCTGCTTCACAAGTCTCAATACTTTGAATTGTTTCGGTGTGAGCTTGCGAACCTTTTCTGCAATTTCTACTTTATCACCACTCACTTTTGCAATGTCATCTGCCATATGGGGTGGGAACCAATTTTCGCCCGCTAGCACTTTAGTAACGGCCTCTATTATTTCTGCTCTTGGCAGTATTTTCGGGATGTACGCGGTAGCGCCAAACTCCATCGCTTCAGCTATAGTTTCAGCATCATCGGTAGCAGATACGATGGCGATAGGTAAATTGGGATAGTTTTGTCTGATACGTAAAAGTCCGTAGTAGTTATCACAACCGGGCATAACTAAATCTAACAAAACAATACTGACATTGCGGTGGCGTCTAAGTTGATTTAACGTTGTCGTAAAAGAGTCAGACTCTATATATTTAACGTCTTTGTAGACAGTTTGCAGAGCGCTAATGAGTGCTTCGCGAAGCAGCGGATGATCATCTGCAATTAAAAACTTTAACATAGTTATTTGGTTCCTAGTTTTTTTTGTAGCAACACATGTTTTCTTTGTTAACTAGCAAGTCAGTAAAGTACAGTGCAATTTTATTATCTATTTTTCATTTTTACACAAAACATTACACAAAACATCAACAACTGCGATACCATAATGTTGTCTGCCGTAATGTTGTCTGTAAGGTACTTGGCAACAAATAGGCTGTGTTAATCAGTATACGCCAAAGAGCGACTTTTTTTACAACTTAAGTTTACTTATAATATGAAGAAATCGAAACAAGCATATTCACAAGATACGATTTATGCAACTGAATTAGATGTTGTGGGGAAATTCAGCTTTAATCAACAAGTGGTTGACGTCTTTCCCGATATGATAAATCGCTCAGTCCCTAGTTATCAGAATATCATCGAAGGAATTGGTAAAATAGCAGATACATTGTGCGGACAAAACCCACTGATATATGACTTAGGATGCTCGTTGGGTAACGTTAGCTTAAGTATTGCAAAATGTGCTGCGTCAAAAAATGCAAAAATTATTGGGATCGATAACTCTCAGGCGATGCTAGAACGTTGTCAGCAACATATTGATGGGTTTAGTTTCGCAAGCAACATCACATTGCAACAAGGTGATTTAGTTGATGTTAGCTTAAAAGCTTGTGACATGGCCGTGATTAATTTTACGCTTCAATTTATCGAGCCAGCATTACGACAAGGCATTATAAGTAAAATTTATCAGCAGTTAAATCCTGGCGGTATTTTTGTTTTAAGTGAAAAAATAGATGTTCCTGAAGAACAACTAAACGCTTTATTAATAGATTTACACCATGCATTTAAGCGAGAAAACGGATATTCAGACTTAGAAATCAGTCAAAAACGCAGCGCTCTTGAAGATGTAATGAAGTTAGATTCAATTGATGTACACAGAAATAGACTCCAACAAGCTGGGTTTTCAAGTAGTTGCGTTTGGTACCAACATTTTAACTTTGTCTCGATAGTCGCCATTAAATAGTGAAGGAAAAAAGATGCAGACCATGTCATGGAAAAGCGCGTTCTTTCAAAGTATTCTGCAAACGGGGCTTGAACCTTTACTTGCTGACTTTGCCTCCAAACTAAACGATTGGGAGTCCACCCTACCAGCAAAAGATCTTAAGCGCTGGCAAAATCAGTTAACGCAATTACCTAGAATAGATGATGCCAACTTAACTGTTGATAATCGCGTTAACTTAGATTGTAAAGAGCCTTTAAGCCAAGGGGAAATTGCTAAAACAACGGCTGTGCTTAAAAACTTTATGCCATGGCGCAAAGGACCCTTTTCTTTTTTCAGCATAGACATCGATACGGAATGGCGTTCAGATTGGAAGTGGGATAGAGTTGTCCCCCATATAAATGACCTAAGCAATAAAGCGGTACTAGATGTTGGCTGCGGCAGCGGTTACCACCTTTTTCGTATGAAAGAAGAAGGCGCTTCGCAAGTGATTGGTATAGACCCTACTCCCCTTTTCTTCTTCCAATTTCACTGCTTTGCTCGTTATATAAAAGACCTAAATATCCACTATTTACCGCTTGGTATTGAAGATCTAAAGCCAAGCAATCATTTTGATACTGTTTTTTCCATGGGCGTTTTATATCATCGTCATGATCCAATCAAATTTTTACGAGAGCTAAAAGACCAACTGCGCAGTGGCGGACAATTGGTGCTTGAGACGCTCATTGTTGATGGCGATGAAAACACCGTATTAATGCCAAAGGACCGTTACGCTCAAATGCGGAATGTGTGGTATTTACCATCAATTGAGGCCTTGACGATTTGGATGCAACGAGTCGGTTTTATTAATATCAAATGTGTAGATGTTGATATTACAAGCATTGAAGAACAACGCGCGACACAATGGATGCAAAATCACTCCTTAGTAGACTTTTTAGACCCACAAAATTCGTCTTTAACCATTGAAGGTTATCCTGCACCAAAACGCGCAGTATTAGTGGCAAGTGTGAAATAAAGTGGTTTAACGGCAATAACAAAGCCACAGACTCTTTATTGGCATCATATTTGAATAAGCGAATAGTGTAACTGTCCTATCGTCTTGTTTACTTTGAGTATGGGCTTACTATTATTATTTTGAAGAGGTAGATGTGACTGCACATAAAGCACTAAATGCTGAGCTACAGAGCATAATCGATGAATTTTTGCTTGAGCAAAATTTGCCACTTGAATATAAAGAAGTTGCACAACGTTGGTTCATCCCTTTAGCCAATAAGATTATAGAGCACCAAGTTAGTGCAAATAAAACAATCATAGTCGGTATTAATGGATGCCAAGGATCGGGCAAATCCACATTGACGAATCTTCTTTTATGTTTACTCAACAAAGCGTTTGATACGCCAAGCATTGGCTTTTCAATCGATGACTTTTATTTATCGAAACAGGCCAGACAGGCGCTCGCCTCAAATATTCATCCCCTGTTTGCGACGCGAGGCGTTCCCGGGACGCATGACATTTCGCTCCTTGAAGACGTATTGAAAAAACTAGTTGAAGGCGAACAATGCAGGATACCGAGTTTTGACAAGTCAATTGATGATGTCAAAAGTATCGGTGATTGGCAAAAAACGACAGTGAAACCAAAAGTCATCATTCTAGAAGGTTGGTGTGTTGGACTGCAAAGCCAAGTTAGTTCGGCATTGATCAAACCGGTCAATAAGCTTGAAGAAGTTGAGGACAGTAGTGGTATTTGGCGACAATATGTCAATGACGTATTGTCCATTGATTATGCTCGAGTGTTTTCTGCCATCGACTATTTGGTGATGTTAAAGGCGCCTTCATTTGACCAAGTGTATGC
Source organism: Glaciecola sp. G7-5 (assembly GCF_055808975.1). NCBI lineage: Bacteria > Pseudomonadati > Pseudomonadota > Gammaproteobacteria > Alteromonadales > Alteromonadaceae > Glaciecola > Glaciecola sp. G7-5. Next base: position 3,538,144 of record NZ_CM147892.1, on the reverse strand, counting down.
TTGGCGATGTGAACAAGAGCATAAATTAGCAGAACGAATCAAGCAGAACAGCAAACTAGACGCCTCATCGACTCCACCCGTTGCGTTAATGTCAGATAGTGAGATTTATCAGTTTATTCAGTATTATCAACGTTTAACCGAACATTCACTGAAAACGATGCCAGCAAAGTGTGATGTTGTGTTTACTTTAGATGCTAAACGCGCAATACAGTCTGGTCGGTACACGTAATGACAAATAAACAAATACTTATTTTTAGTGACTTTGATGGTACTCTGCTTGATCACTATAGCTATAGTTTTGATGCGGCAAAACCTTGCATAGAAAGGTTTAAAGCACAAAATATCCCCATTATGGCAAACACAAGTAAAACTTTTGCAGAGGTCAAAAAGCTACTTTGTAAAATGGAGCTTGATACACCGCTAATTGTAGAAAATGGTGCAGCCCTTTATATACCAGAGAATTTTTTGCCCCATCAACCCAAAGGGACTGTGTTCCAAGATGGTTATTGGCTTAAGTGTTTTGCGCAAGAACGAGAGCATTGGCAGCTACTCATCAATAAATTAAGGCCGACTCACCAAGGCGAATTTAAAAGTTTTTCTGATATGTCCATAAAAGACATTGCGAGCGTAACCGGACTCGATGAAAAAAGCGCAGAGTTAGCCTCACAGCGACAGTTTGGGGAGCCTTTACTATGGCTTGGAACTGCACTAGAACAGCAACAGTTTATTAATAGCGCCAGAAAACTTGGTGCAAAACCGCTTATTGGCGGTCGTTTTTTACATATTTGTGGTGATAGTAATAAAGGTAAAGCGCTACTATGGCTGCAAAACGAATATAAACGGCAACATCCCGATACCAAGGTATGCAGCATCGCCTTAGGAGACGGTGGAAACGATATAGATATGCTAGAAGTGGCGGACATAGCAGTAAGAATTGCGTCGCCTGTCCATGCTCCCCCCAAACTTGAACGTACGCAAGAAGTTTATACAAGTGTGGCTACAGGACCACAAGGGTGGCGCGAAATTATGGACCAACTCATTCCTGCTACATAAACCAAAGGAATATAAATGGCTGATTTTTATCAAAATGGTATAGTAACTACGCTTCATAACTTGGAGAACAGGCCGGTTGAGGCATTAGAAAAAGAACTCGTTGAGTTTGCAAAACACAGACCGATGGGACTGATTTTACCTAGCTTATTCTCAGAACTAGAAGGTAAGGCCTTTCCTGCAACAATTGAACACATTAAAAAAGTCCCCTATTTAGATCAAATTGTTGTTGGCTTAGACAGAGCTTCTGAGTCTCAGTTTAAATATGCGCTTGAATTTTTTCAGGTTTGCCACAACACTATCGCGTGTTATGGAATGATGGTCCACGACTCAAAGCCCTAGATGAAGAATTACAAAGTTTAGGCTTAGCCCCTAAAGAGTTAGGTAAAGGCCGCAATGTTTGGTATTGCATGGGTTATGTGCTCGCATCAAATAAGGTAGAAAGCGTTGCCTTGCACGATTGTGACATTCTGACATACGACCGCTCTCTTTTAGCCAGACTTATCTACCCGGTAGCTAATCCACAATTTAATTATGAATTCTGTAAAGGTTTTTACGCTCGTGTCGCTGATGGCAAAATTAATGGTCGCGTATCTAGGTTACTTGTAACTCCGCTGCTAAGAGCGCTAAAGCATACTCTTGGAGCCAATGAGTACTTAGAGTTTATGGACAGTTTTCGTTATCCCTTAGCGGGTGAGTTTTCATTCAGACGTGACGTACTAAATGACATAAGGATACCCAGTGATTGGGGCTTGGAGATTGGTGTGTTGTCTGAAATGCATAGGAACTATTCTCACAATCGTTTATGTCAATCTGATATAGCGCATACCTATGACCACAAACATCAAGATCTATCTTTGAATAATGACCAAGGTGGTTTGTCTAAAATGTCGATAGACATCACCAAAGCATTATTTAGAAAACTCGCTACACAGGGAACCATTTTTAGTAATGAGACTTTTCGCACGATTAAAGCAACCTATTTTAGAATTGCCTTGGATTTTGTAGAAACCTATCACAATGATGCGATTATGAATGGTTTAAAACTTGATATTCACTCTGAAGAAAAAGCAGTCGAACTATTTGCTCAGAATATTATGAAAGCAGGAATATCTTTCCTTGAAAATCCTATGGACACTCCTTTTATTCCCAGTTGGAACCGTGTTGTTAGCGCAAAACCTGATGTGCTTGAGTGTTTAAAATCTGCAGTTGAAGAAGATTTCAACGAGTTTTCGAGGTAGCAAAAAAATGGACAAGTTGAGCGCAGTTACAGAAAAAGTACGCCATCATCTAGATATTATTTATCAAGATATTCCTCTCGTTGGAGATATCGACGACGTCACGAAAAGCTTACTAAATAGTATGCGAATTGCACATGAGGAAGATATACATACACCGCTAGTACATACAAATTTGTGGTCGGAAAAAGATATTGTGCTTATTACCTATGGTGATTCGATAATAGAGCCCAGTGCTGAACTAGCCGAAGGTATGAAAAAACCACCTTTACAAACACTGCACCATTTTTTATCTAAATATTGTTCTAGTGCCATTAATCATGTTCATATACTCCCTTTTTTCCCTTACAGTTCTGATGATGGTTTTTCTGTTATTGACTACTCAACGGTAAATCAATCATTAGGAAATTGGGATGATGTATTCAATATTTCGGAAGATTTTGGACTTATGGTTGATTTAGTTGTAAATCACTGTAGTGCGCGTAGTGTATGGTTTGAGAATTTCATTAAGCAACAATCGCCGGGCAAAGATTTTTTCTTTGTGATTGACCCGACTGTTGACACGTCACTAGTTACCCGCCCTCGCACAAGTGACTTATTGCGACCAACTGAAACCATTACTGGTACACAACATGTTTGGTGCACCTTTAGTCACGACCAAGTTGATTTTGATTTTCGTAATCCCGAGGTTTTACTCGCATTTATAGATATTATTCGTTTGTATTTAGACAAAGGAACCCGCATTTTTCGATTGGATGCGATTGCGTTTTTATGGAAGGAGTATGCGACTAATTGTATTAATCTTCCGCAAACTCATGAAGTTGTCAGGTTAATGCGCACACTTATTGAGCATGCATCACCAAACACATTACTTATTACCGAAACAAACATTCCCAATAAAGAAAACTTAACCTATTTAGGTAATGCTAACGAAGCTCACGGTATATATAATTTTTCCTTACCGCCTTTATTACTTAACACTTTAGTTAGTGGTGACTGCAGTTACTTAAAAAACTGGCTGATGAGTATGCCACCTGCGCAAAACGGTACCTTTTATTTCAATTTTATAGCCTCACATGATGGTATAGGTTTGCGTCCTGCAGAAGGCTTACTCAGTGATGATGAAATAGCCAGTTTGGTAGATTGCATGCAGAAATTCGGTGGCAAAATATCATGGCGAACAGGGACTGAAGGTATTCAAAAGCCTTATGAAATAAACATCGCCCTAATAGATGCTTTACAAGGTGATATGAATGGTCCTGATGAATTTCAACTTGAACGATTTTTATGCGCTCATACCATCATGTTAGGTCTTGAAGGTATTCCTGGGGTGTATATTCATTCATTATTGGGAACGACGAACGATTATGAAAAGGTTATCAATACTGGCCAAAATCGCTCCATAAATCGACATAGATGGCAATATGAGAGTCTCGTCCAAGAGCTTGATAATGCGAATTCATTGCATCATCAAGTCTTGACTCAGATGACTCAACTCATTGCAATCCGCAATACACAAGCCGCATTTCATCCAAACGCAACGCAATTCACCTTGCAACTTGGACCACAGGTATTCGGCTATTGGCGTCAAAGCCTCGACCGTAAACAAAGTATATTTTGTATCTCAAACATCTCTAAAGAATCTCAAGTTATTCGTTTATCTGACATCAATTTAATTGGTACCGATGAGTGGCTTGACTTGCTTTCACAGACCCCACTGCATTCACAGCATTTGGATATTACATTAGCACCTTACGAGAGTGCGTGGATTAGTAACCGCTTTTAAAAGAGTCAGCAGTATTTGTCACTGCTTATAAAAACAAAAAAAAGCGCCTTTAGGCGCTTTTTTTATAATGGCTTGTCAACCTTATACGAATTTACGATCCCGCTTAGTTTGAATTGTTTCTATGTATCCATGCCAAGTTGCATAGCCTAAAATAGGCATAATCACAATAAAGGCAGCAAAGAAGGTAACAAATCCTAAAAACACTGAGAACAAAATTACGCAACCCCAAATGAACATGGCCATTCTGTTGCGCCACACAGCATTCATGCTCGTTAGCACAGCCGTTGCTAAATCCACCTTTCGTTCCAACAAAATAGGTTGCGTAAAGGCACTTATGAAAAAGACTAGCGCAGAGAAACCGGCGCCTACTATCGTACCTAAAATCAAAAACGGCCATATATTAGCGAAGGTCGGATCTAAGTAAGACGGGTATAATGCATGTATCAAACTAGCTACGCGTAACCAAAATATCATCAAAACCATGAGCGTGATACCAAAAGCCCATTCGTTTACTGCATTTCTCGACATAGCTTTTAAAGAATGACGCAATGAAGGTTTATTCTTTTTTTCGAACTGCCATGACACGTCGTACAAACCTGCAGCCAGGTAAGGTCCAAGTAACATAAAGCAAATCATCGCTGGAAAAATAATGAGGTAAAGTTCAGATGCTTGTATGAGTAAGGTAATACCAATAGGTATGAGGGTAAAAATTATGCCGTAAAAAATACTGATGACTTTTGCATTTTTAAAGTCGTTAATTGCCAGAGCAATCCATTTAAAACAAGCAAATTTATCGATAGTTGCGGCGGGTATTACACGTGCTATACCACTATTTTCAATAGCGTTTTCTTCTAATGTTTCAACGTTAGTATCATCAACTTGTTCAACTTTTTCAACGTTTTGAGACATGCATATCTCCCTAAGAGTATCTTACTACTTGATTGGTAGGTAATGAATATTGGATATATACAACTTAGCTACATCACCGATTTTAAGCTCAAGCTTAGAGCTTCTCAATACCTATACTATGCAAGTTGTCTAATTAGGTCAAAAGAAACTCAACGAAAATTGATTTCAGTCAAGTTCCAACGAATCGACCTTGCAAAAAAATCATATAGGAAGGAATTTAGATCACTAAAGCTGGTCACGTCGACATCCCTACTGGCAAGTAGTTCTGCAACAAATTTATGACAATTTTGCCTGAGTAGATGATAGTCGACACTGGTATACAACAGCATTTGAGCCCGCTTTACCGCATCGGTATCGAATAAAGGCTGGTTATCTGCGTCACATGCTACATAAATTTGACTACCGCTTCTGTCACCAATAAAACGTGTTGGTGATATACATCTGACTAAACCACTGCCTGCAAGTTCGTAAATGTTGCCGTCAACCCAAATACCGGTATGGTCCAATACGCCATAAATACCGCACGTAACAATACTACCATTGACCGGTGCGATCACATGTTGACTCTCGCCTGGCATCGCATCAACAATTCTTTTTCGTTTCAAATAAGCAGTGTTTGCTTGATTTGCGCTATACAAACCAAGCGCAGCGGCACCAAGCCAAATTAAGGGAGCTGGCATTCGACATCCTTTTATTAGTAATTACAGAGTATAACGCAAAATAAAAAGTACAAAAATCACTAAAATGTATCAAAACTTTACTTAACACAAGCAAGGCATTGGTTTACTCTTAGCATATTGAAAAATATGACATTAAGCGAGCTGCTTAGTTTCTTAAATAGTGGTCGTAAGAAGGCGTTAATAACCCGATGCAAAACATTAAACAGTCAAAAAAACTAGAGAACGTCTGCTATGACATTAGAGGTCCTATTTTGGCTGAAGCCAATCGTATGGAAGAAGCCGGAGACCGAATCTTAAAACTAAATATTGGTAATCCTGCCCCTTTCGGTTTTGAAGCACCTGACGACATTTTGAAAGATGTTATTCGTCAATTACCTAACGCGCAGGGCTACTCAGATGCCCAAGGTATCTATAGCGCCAGAGTCGCTGTAATGCAGTATTATCAGCAAAAAGGGATTGAAAACATTAAGATCCAAGATGTCTATTTAGGCAATGGTGTTAGCGAACTAATCACTATGTCAATGCAGGCACTTTTAGACAGTGGTGATGAGGTATTAATTCCAGCTCCTGATTATCCTTTATGGACAGCTGCAGTAAACTTATCCTCTGGCAATGCCGTGCACTACAGATGCGATGAGCAAGCTAATTGGTTTCCAGACATACAGGACATTAGCGCTAAAATAAGCCCGCGAACCAAGGCGATTGTGCTTATCAATCCCAACAATCCTACCGGAGCGGTATATTCTACAGAGCTTTTACTTCAAATTGTTGAACTAGCACGCAAACATCAACTTATTATTTTTAGCGACGAAATTTACGACAAAGTGCTATACGATCAAAGCCAGCATAATTGTATTGCCGCCCTCGCCCCTGATTTGTTTTGTGTAACCTTTAGTGGTCTATCTAAAAACTATCGCGTTGCAGGTTTTCGCGCTGGCTGGTTATTGGTTAGTGGTAACAAAGCAATTGCGACAAGCTACATAGAAGGTTTAACTATTCTTTCATCAATGCGAATGTGTTCAAACGTCCCTAGTCAAAATGCTATTCAGACGGCTTTAGGCGGGTATCAAAGCATCAATGATTTGGTCAATGGAAATGGCAGATTAGTATCACAGCGCAACGTTGCGGTTAACGGACTTAACGCAATTCCAGGTATATCTTGTGTGAATCCTAAAGGTGCTATGTATTGCTTTGCTAAAGTCGATGCTAAGAAATTTAATATTAGTAGTGATGTGAATTTGATTTTAGACCTATTAAAAGAGAAAAAAATACTGCTGGTGCATGGAAGTGCATTTAACTTGACTGATGGTTGTTATTTTCGTTTGGTTTTTTTACCGCATAAAGAAGTATTACAACCGGCATTGTCTGATATGTATGATTTCTTTGAAGGATATAAACAAAAATAAATGGTCTATATTTTCCTGCAGTAGCAAGGAGTTTGACAGCGCTATAACTCTTTTTGATATAGCAATACTTGCGATAAGAAGTCCTGTTACTATACTTTTGTATAGCTAATATTGCTTGTTTATACAAGTACTTAACTTAGGGCTTGTCAGTTTTGCTTAAATTCTATATGGTCCGTCAGAGTATTTAAATTATGCAGTAAATATATACCTTAGCTAAAGCGAAAAACAAACGTAAAAACGTTTTCAATATATGACTGTGGGAATACCGTTTAACAACCCAAAGTCAAAGGAAGAATACATGACCGACGTAGTAAACGAAAAATCCCCCTCTCACTTACCGACTCACGTAGTTGCTATTGGTGTTTCAGCTGGAGGTTTAGAAGCACTTGAAAGCTTTTTCAATGCAGTAGATGACGACTTAGGCTGTGCCTACATTGTAATCCAACATTTGTCCCCTGACTTCAAAAGTATGATGGACCAGTTGCTTGCTAAATACACAAAAATGGATATTGTTCAGGCGGAAAATGGTCAAAAAATACTTCCAAACAAAGTCTTTTTGGTACCTGCTGGTAAGCTATTACGCATCATAGATGGCGTCATTGTCCTCGCTGAATTACCCAAAGAAAATAGAATAAGCTTGCCAATCAATGCGATCTTCACCCACTTGGCAAAAGACGCTGAAATTGGACTTATAGGCATTATTTTATCGGGTACAGGTTCTGACGGCTGTCGCGGTATCGTTGCCATGAAAGAAATGGGGGCATTGGTCATTGCCCAAGATCCTGCCGAAGCACAATTTAATGGTATGCCTCAAAACGCTATTGGGACCGGCGCTGTGGACTTTGTCCTGTTAACCCACGAAATGCCACAATACATTAAAAATTATGTTTCTCACCCATTGGCAAGCGCAGAATCAGAAACCTTTAAATATCATTTATCGCAAAACACGGATGTTCTACGAAAAATATTGATCCTCATTCAAGACAAAACTGGCTTGGATTTCAAGGCCTACAAAGAATCAACGGTTTCTAGGCGCATTAAACATCGTATTAGCATCAACAATATGGTTTCTTTGAGTGATTATTGGGAATATATACAAGGCAACGCCGAAGAAATTGAATTAGTAAAGCAAGATTTATTGATAGGGGTAACTCGCTTCTTCCGCGATACTGAAACGTGGGAAAAGCTAAAAAAAGAAGTGGTTATTCCGCTCGTGAAAAGTGCCGAAAATGGCAAGGCTATTAGGGTTTGGTGTGCAGGTTGTTCTACCGGTGAAGAGCCTTATTCCTTGGCAATCTTATTTGATGTGGTGTGTAAAGAGTTAAATTTGGTGCGTGAGATTAAGGTATTTGCCAGTGATATAGACCAAATATCAATTAATTACGCAGGCAATGGCATTTATCCTTCGAGCATTCAAGATGAATTGCCCAGCGAATATCTAGCGCAATATTTTAATCAACTTCCCGATGGTGATTATCAAGTCGCTAAAGAGCTGAGAACCCAAGTGGTTTTCGCAATTCACAATATGATTGAAGATCCACCTTTCTCGAACATGGACTTGGTAAGTTGTAGAAATGCACTTATTTACTTTCAGCAACCAGCACAACAAAAAGCGATGGCATTTTTCCATTTCGCCCTTGTTAAAAATGGCTTCTTAGTCCTTGGTAGTTCAGAGTCACCAGGAAAATTCTCTAACTATTTCCCTGCTGTAGATTCTAGCAACCGTATTTACCAAAAAAGAAGTGATGTGCGCATACCTATGGCTCAAATGTCTGGGTCGGGGCTTCGCCGCAGCGGATATGAGCTTAAAACTATTCCGCAATTTGTGGATCGAATAAATCGAAAAATGGTTAAGCCTAAATCTAAAACGGTGGGGCTTGAGCATCTTCAAGAAGCGTACTTGCCGCCCACATTCGTACTCAATCCAAAATTGCAGGTGGTTTATTCCTACGGTGATACATCGCTGTTCACCGAGAAATTACGCCCAGGCGAAGTAACCAACGACGTCTCTGAAATTGTGCGTTCTGAAATTGTGAGTAGTGTATTGTCGGCAGCCCACGAGGTTATTCGTGAGGGCAATAAAGTACTCATGCGAAGTATTCTAAAAGAAGACAATGTACATTATACGATTAGTTGCTTTTCGTTTGTGGATAACGAATCAGCAGAAAAATACATTGCATTGAGCTTTATACGAGACACCGCCATCGAATACTCGGATGATGCAGACGTAAATGTTTACAGTCCCGATGAACAAACACAGCAACGTATCATAGAGTTAGAAACCGCTTATGTTGAATGTCAGCGGATGTATCGTGAAGCCCTAGATGACTTAGATTCAACCAGCGAAGAACTACAAACCTCTAATGAAGAGTTAATGGCGGCGAATGAAGAGCTGCAATCTACCAACGAAGAATTGCAGTCAGTAAACGAAGAACTTTATACGGTTAACTCAGAATATCAACAAAAAATTGTTGAATTAACTGAAACCAATAATGATTTAGAGAACTTATTGAATGCCACCGACCTTGCTGTGCTTTTCCTTGATGGTGAACTGAATATTAGACGTTACACCCGCCCTATCCGCAATTTTATCAATATTATGGATTTTGATCTAAACCGTCCATTTCATGACCTGTCGTTAAAGTTCAAAATGGATGATATTCACGCTATAGTAGATAAAGTAAATACGGTGGGGAAATCTCATTACAGTGTGATTGAATTTAAGGATACTAAGGGAATAGAAATATCAATTAGTCCTTATTCTATTGGTAAGGACAATCAGGGTGTTGTAATTTCAATGCGCGAAAAAAACGGTTGATGTATTAAATGGATATTAAGCTTGGATTAGCAAGAATTGGAGACCGCGTCGCGAAACGCGACGGTGATCACCGCAGTGCCTATCAACGCGACAAAGCACGCATTATGCATAGCGCTGCATTTCGGCGCTTACAAGCAAAAACCCAAGTAATGGGTGTGGGCATAAGTGACTTTTATCGTACGCGCCTAACCCATTCACTTGAAGCTGCGCAAATTGGGACAGGAATAGCCGCCCAATTAAGCCAAAAGTATCCCACATTAGCAAAGCAACTTGATATAGATGAACACCTCATCGAAACCATATGCTTAGCCCATGATATTGGTCATCCGCCTTTTGGGCACGGTGGCGAAATTGCTCTGCACTATATGATGAGTGACAATGGCGGCTTTGAAGGCAATGGACAAACCTTTAGAATATTAACAAAACTAGAAGCCTACACCGAAAACGATGGCATGAATTTAGCCAGACGAAGCTTACTTGGGGTTATCAAATACCCTAATTTTATGTCAGTGTTAACAAATCCATTGTGCGTAGGAAACAAGAGCGACCGTTTTTCAAGTGTACGCGCAAGTGATTGGCATCCTCCCAAGTCTTTGTTTGATTGTGACAGAGAAGTTTTCGATTGGGTTTTATCTCCCTTGTCGCTTAGTGATAAAACCCAATTCATGACCTACGAAAGCTTTGAAAACAAGCATGCTAAAACCCTGCATAAGTCATTTGACTGTTCAATTATGGAGCTGGCAGATGATATTGCTTACGCAATCCATGATTTAGAAGACGCGATAGTAATGAATTCAGTCAGCTTAGCCAGTTTTCATGGAGAAGTCACAGAAGCGATTATTGGCTTAGATGTGCCTTGGTTGTCTGAAAATATGACATCTTTGGAAGATGCGCTTTTCAGCGATAAGCCTTATCGGCGAAAAAACGCAATTGGCGCTTTGGTAAACTGTTTTATTACCGCTATTTTTATTGATAAAAAGAATATATTCGAAGCTGACCTGCTCGATTATGAAGCTTGTTTACCCGAAGAGTTTGAGCGCGGCCTTAACCTTTTTAAATATTATGTGTTCAAGCACGTTATTAAAAAACCTGACATTCAGTTAATTGAATATAAAGGTCAACAAATTGTGATGTCACTTTTTGAAGTTTTTGCCAGTGATCCGTTAAGACTATTACCAAGCAATACAGGTCAAAGATGGCTACTAGCAGAAGACGAAAACGCAAAACTTCGTATTATTGCGGATTATATCTCAGGTATGACAGATGAGTTTGCAAATAGAATTTACTCTACCCTTTTCTTGCCCAAAGTTAATGGAGCTGGAGAAAACCGCTAAGGATATTTGTTCCAACAATGCTTTCACGATCGTTTTGTTTGATGCTACAAAACTGGTCTAAATTGCTCATGTGGCGTAATAATTATCATAGTTTCCCGGTCATATAAAAAAACAAAGGCCTTTAGTATGCTAATTAAGTCAACAAAATCTTCTCAAACATCTGAAAACCAAGTGACTGACGAAGCGGTTTACCACTCGCGTCGTCATCTTTTAAAGAAGCTTGGCTTTATTGGTGCCTCGGGCTTATTGAGTGCATCGGCAAGTGCCGGTCCGCTAGATTGGTTCAAGTCAGAAGAAAAGATATTTGAACAACGTGGCCTAGACTATCAAAAGCAAAGTACGTCAGAGGCACTAACGCAAACGCCAGAATCTATTGCTACTAGCTACAATAACTTTTATGAGTTTGGCACAGGTAAATCCGATCCTAAAAAGCATGCTCAAGAATTCGTGGTTGATCCATGGAAGTTACAAATCAATGGCTTGGTAGAAAACCCTATCACCTTGGACTACGATGATTTGTTTTCTCGTTTCCAATTAGAAGAACGAATATACCGTTTACGTTGCGTAGAAGCTTGGTCTATGGTCGTTCCTTGGATTGGTTTTGAGTTAGGTAAAATTATCGCTCAAGCGAAGCCTTTAAGCAACGCAAAATATGTTGCCTTTGCTACGATTGAAGCGCCAGAGCAAATGCGCGGTCAACGCAGCCGCTTTGTAGGTGGAGGTGTAGACTATCCCTATGTAGAAGGCCTGCGCTTAGACGAAGCGATGCATCCTTTAAGCTTTTTAAGTGTTGGCATGTATGGAAAGACCTTGCCGCCACAAAATGGTGCTCCAATCAGGTTGGTAACGCCATGGAAATATGGTTTTAAAAGTATTAAATCATTAGTCTCTATTACCCTCACAGACAAACAGCCTCCTACCAGCTGGAACATTCTGATCCCGAGTGAATACGGATTTTATGCAAATGTAAATCCTAAAGTAGATCACCCACGTTGGTCTCAAGCGAGAGAACGAAGAATAATGGGCAGTAGTGTGTTTGACCAAAATAGGATTGATACAAAAATGTTTAATGGTTATGACGAAGTCGCCTCTTTGTATTCGAATATGGACTTAAGAAAATACTATTAGATAACTATGTTGAAATCTGCCTTAGTTGACCGACCGATAAGAGTAAACACCAAGTATATTTTTACTACTCGCCTCCTAATCCATGCAACTTCGCTTTTGTGGTTGAGTTATACCCTGTTTCTCGGCTTTACAGGAGGGCTTGTAGGTGACCCTGTACAACATTTACTAGACTTCACAGGCATAGGTACTCTCAATCTCTTGCTTTTGTCCTTGTGCGTTAGTCCAGCGGCCAAATCACTTAAATTTGCCCAACTTATAGGCCTAAGAAAAACCCTCGGTGTCTATAGCGCGGTGTATGCCTTGGCTCATTTTTCTGTCTTTATTGCTTTTGAATTGCAGTTTGAGTGGGCGCTCATTGCGAGTGAAATAATTGAAAGGCCTTACATTACTGTTGGTTTTGCTGCGCTTCTAATACTAAGTGCGCTGCTGCTGACTTCATTAGAAGCAGTAAAACGAAAAATGGGAAAATCATGGGGACGATTGCATCGATGGGTCTATATCGCCTTGGTGCTTGGCCTATTGCATTTTCTTTGGTCAATCAAAGCAAACGAGTTACAGCCCTATATTTACATTGTGCTCGGCTTAATTTTACTTGTATTGAGAAAGCAAAAAATTAAAAACTTCTTTAAATAGTTATTGCAATTTATCTTATACAGTACTACTGTATATCCATACACTGTATAAACGTACTGTATATAAAGCTACTGCGTATACAGCTACTACCTATACAACTACTGTGGAAACAATGAGAGCGCAGTCTAATAAACTAATCAGCGAATAACGCTCAGCAATGATTTATAAGGGTTTGAATATGAATACAAGTTTTACTCCTACTACACATAACGCCATGAGTAATCATGCTGGCATCATTCATTTCCCTATTTCAACTCGCGTTCAGCCATCTACGAGGGGCGGTTGGATTTGCAATATCAGTAAACAATATGTGTTCTCGCAACAACACCATGAGTATTTGCAAATACAATCTTCGTGTCAACATTCTCAATTCGATTTAATCTGTAAGTTACTTGAGGCTGATACCTGCCGAGTCATATATTTTGATGAGCAACTAAGCCCCGAGCAATTAGCACATTTGCGAAATACACACTACGCTAGCCGTGCAGAACTAATACATGCAAAACTCGCCTTCCTTTTTGCTAAAGACGTAACAACTATTTCAGCTTAATGAATGATAAAGTGTCAATGGGTAAATTGACACTTTACAAGGAAAAGCTTAACCGTTCAGCCCGACCTTTTCACATTGAGTAGTCTGGCTAAGCTTCTGATTGGATTAAATTATAAAGATGGCGAGTCGTACTGAGTCAACTTGTTGAAACGAATCATTTGACGCAATTCCACACCATATTCTTCGCCTCTTTCAGAATATTTGTTCAGGCCATGGCTAAGCTCAATACCTGTTACTTGTTCATTTTTCGCTTTCAGAGTATGACGGATTTTTCGTAGTGGCTTATAAGCATCATGGCCATTCAAGTTAAGCATGTAACTTTTAACAGACTCAGCGGCTGATTTAAATTCAGCCACCTCATGCGCTTTACCTTTGTCACGGCTGTTTGGCACAATGCCACAGCCTACTTCAAAGCACCATTGCCCAAAAAAATTGTTGCCTTCTTGAGCAAAGCGGGACGTGCCCCAAGCACTTTCGTTGGCTGCCTGTGCTAACGCTAATGAGGCAGGCACTACATCTGCGCGTCGCATTAACACGGCGCAAAGTGATTCCGCTTCAATATCGGTCTTATCAACCCGATACTTTATCGCTAGGTCAGACAACTGAGTGTTTGCTTTGCTGTCAGCTTGGCAGACCTCACTGATTTTGCTGCGATCAGCCCTTATCTCGCGATTAACGTCATCTATAATAGGTTTAAAATGCGCAAAAAATGCTGCTTTTCGCTCCGGTCCTGCAGGATACTGTTTAAAATCAGGAGGCGCTACCCGACTAAAAAACGTAAACCATATTGCAATACCAATAATGATGGCAGCAATAACAGAGACTATTCTAAAATTTTTTGTATTTATCATCGTGTTTCCGTAAAGCTTGATTAATGTATATTCATAGACGTTAATACGCCATATAGATCAGTGTTGTGGATTTGATGAAAAATTATCATGCAGGTTTGGCTGAACTACCGTTTAGGTCACTAATTTTCGATAATTTCGCCTAAGCCTCTAATTCATATGCCGAAATTATTTGATTTTACTATTTTCAGCTAACGTTACCGCTACTGTTATTGCCGAGTAGAATTTCATCAGAATTACGAAGCCCTTGGGCCTACTGTCATGAATTTTATAAGAGAACACTTCTGGATTTTGGCCATAACTTTCTGTATCAAATAAAAATGCACTTACTCGCTCAATAGTATCATCAGTAATTGCATTAATTTCTTCCGAATTTTTAGAGCTTAGATCACGTAATTCATTGCTCATGACAAGTGCTGGTCCTTCCCATTTAGTTTGAGTGTGATGGTAATATAAGCCTCGTGCTATATGTGATAACACGTTATCAAAACGTTTTAGGTCGATTGAATACGCGGCGGTATGTTCTACTTTTCCATCTGGATGTTTCAGTATTACACGTTGATAATTATCTAAAAAGTTCGAATACGTGTCAGGACGCCTTTCAATTGCCCGCATAATCTTCGTGTTAAACAGTTGCTCCTTTATGTCGTTTCCGTGAAAGCAGGTAGATAGACAAAATACTAAATATTCATCGTCTCTACTTTTATTATTATTGTGTTCCTCACAAGATGGCACCGTTATTAGTTCTTTGCGTAGGCTGAATTCCCCAAGCAAATCCTTCTGTTTGGGAAAGATGGCTTTTGGTGGTATGTGCTCTTTCGTCGTTGCTAAAGCGTCGCACATGTAACATGTATTGGATCCCATTAGCTACTCGACTTTTCTATCTTTACCAGATGAAGCACGTTTTTTTCGTTCAACCTGAACATAAACTGTATCGGTAGTTGCACTGCTTGAGTGTCCCAAATCTTCAGACAGGTCTTTCAGGGGACGATCTCTTTCAATTTCCATACTGGCACCAGTGTGACGCAGATAATGTGTCGTCGCTTCACTTAGTTTCTGTGCAGCTTCTAACCCTTTTTCTGACTTCATTTTGTCAAATGCTGCATCAAATACCTGCTGTACAAGCCTACTTATCTGTCGACTCGTTAACCCACCACGGCCTCTAACTTTCTCTACCAATAAGGTTTGCTCACCCTTTGATGGTAGCGAAGAAAGACCACGCCACTCACGATATCGCTTCAAGTAACTTAAATAACTTTGCGGTACGGTAATATCGCGTATTTTCTTGCCTTTTCCATAGACTTTAAACCACCAATTATTATCTTCATCCGTCCAAAAATGGCTCATTACGGGTATCCAGTCTTGTCTTTCTGAAAGTTCAGATAGCCGAAGAAACAAGGTTTTCATTGTAGATATAATGAATAAATTTCGTTCAAAAAGGGCGTCTGTATCCGCTAATTCAACAGCGGTATCGAGCAAATATTGCCACTGGTGCTCTGTTAGTCGGCTGATAGTTTTTACCTGGCTATCTTTTATCATGTGCTTGCAATCACGCTTCGCTAATGGGATGGGATTACCAAAGCAAATTTCCTCATCTATCAGGTGTCGGTAAAATGAACTAAGCGCAACAAATGTTGATTCTAGGGTCTGTAGAGACGGTTTGTATTTTTTGGGGTCGAGTACTCTGTCTTTATCATATTTTGGCGGCGTTTGCCTAAATGGTGTCCAGTTAAGGTTTGAAGCAAAAAATCCGTTGTTTACGCTAAATCTGTCATGTAACTGAGTGCTTATCCATTTAACAGGCGGCGCGACACAAAAATCAATGTAGCGCAAAATATCAGCTTTGCGTAAATCGTCAACAGGCTGCATATTAACCATAAACACCCACAGTAAAAACTTTTCGATGTCGTTTCGAAAACGTACGTACGTGTGTTCAGATTTGTTTCGACCAATATAAAGCAGATAATCTTTTGCCCAGTGCCAGTGTTGCTTCATCCATTTAGGTTGATTCTCTAAGTATTCAGACAGCTGCGGATAGTCGCTAAGAGTCAACTCAGTCAGTTCAGCATAGGTTGGAAACAAAGGTGTGGGTTTAGTCGTGGCCAAAGCGTGAGCAATCTTGAGTTAGTGTATCTACAATATAACTTGCCGCCTAGCCAATGTCCAATACTGAACAGTATCAGACATAGCGATACATATCAGGAGTATAACTACCCCCCTGGAAAATCAGTTTTAATTACACATTCTATTCCAGTACTTTTTAATCTTGATGTTCTCTATTAATGAGCATCATCTTAAATTATGAATCTGTTCGAAACTTGCTTAAGTATAACTTCTCAGCCCCTACAATGAGCACTAAGCCAATTATCGCAGTCCAGATCACCAATATATCAGAGGATGCCTTTATCCAAATAAATGCCCCTAGCACCACGATATCCAATGCTATTGCACTTAACACGATTACAGCACTTGCGTTAACTTCTTTACGCAAGTGCTTAAACACGCCCCAATGTATTGCTATGTCCATGAGCAAATAAAAGATTGCGCCTAACGATGCAATCCGGCTCAAATCAAAGAAAATTGTTAGTAACATGGCGATTACCACAGTGTATACAACTGTGTGCTGTTGCACGCTGCCGGGCATGCCAAAGTGACTGTGCGGGACTAGTTTCATATCAGTCAACATCGCTAGCATGCGTGAAACGGCAAACACACTTGCAATAACACCCGACACTGTAGCAACAATAGCAAAGCCTACCGTGATCCAAAGGCCACTTCTTCCGAATGCTGGCTTTGACGCTTCAGCTAGCGCGTAGTCTTTTGCAACCACAATTTCATCTATCGATAAATTAGTTCCAACCGCTACTGCTACCAACATGTAGATTATAAAGCAGATGAATATTGAAATGATAATGGCTCGACCCACATTTTTCTTTGGATCAACAATCTCGCCTCCGCTATTAGTAATAGTAGTGAAGCCTTTGAAAGCCAAAATAGCCAACGCCACGGAGCCTATAAAGTTACTAACGCTCGTATCAGCAGGCACAACAAAAGTGCTAGTAAAACCCGCATCAGCAACGTAAATACCCCCGCCCGCTAACACCAGCAACCCCACTGCTTTGGCTATTCCCATGATAAAAGACGTCGTCTGAATAATTTTGTTTCCAAGTACATTAATCAAGAACGCGGCAATTAGTAAAGCAACACCAAGAGCAGGTACCATCCATCTCTCTGGCTCGATGTCAAAAGGTTGCAGAGCATAGTTGCCAAAGGTTCGCGCAACTAAACTTTGATTAATAACCATAGAAAAGTACATCAATAAGGCACAACATGCGGTTATTGTGCCCTTCCCGTACGCTTTTTCTAAAAACATAGCAATACCGCCTGCCGAAGGGAAAGCGTTAGATAGCTTAACGTAGGAATACGCGCTCGCTGAAGATATGATGGCAGCAGCCAAAAAAGCAAAGGGGAACCACTCGCGAGCTAGTTCAGCTACTTGCCCGGTCAGTGCGAAAATGCCCGCGCCTATCATTACGCCAGTACCCATTGCTATTGCGCCGGCTAAGCTCAAACTGCCTTTGTCATAATTTGAATGTTCGTGTTCGGCCATTATTAACGTCCTTGATTATCATGTTGTACGGAGTACGAGGCATCATTTGTCCGTAAAGCGAAGCTACATATCTTGAAAACGATTCAAGCCTTGTGCCATTAATATTATTTCTTGATTTTCAAGCTTCAATAAGTTGCTTAGAAGCTCTATATGATGAGGAATAATGGCCTGCTCTTTTAAGTATGAGTATAGGTCTATTACCTGTTGATGCTGGTCAAGCACGTTAGCAACAATTTCAGATTCCGTTTTATTCTCAAAATCACCGTCACAATGGTCGTGTAGGAAAATTGGGTTTTTCTCCAAATATTCTATAAACAAGGTTTCCAATTCACTAAACTTAGCGTTATCGGAAAACGCTTTAACCAAAGCCGCAAGATGCTGTTCGTGAGCGAGCAAGTATTGCATTGCCATTTTTGTACGCTCTGAGTGACTCGGCGCGCAATGTTTCAGACATGTCGCCAATTGCTCATGGAATTTTACAGTCCAGTGCAGTATGTCGCGCATACTTTCTATCTTCATAAATATCCTTAAGTTCTGAAGGCTAACTAATGATTCTGCCAGCCATATTAATTTAAACGATGCAGATACAAACTTCATAACAGGCAGATTACCGTTGCATTACATCTTTGTCAGATAGCGGCTTTTATTGGGTGCTTTTCTTTTATTTAGCGGGATTTACGATAATGTAAAAGTCAGATATAAGTCCGGTAGATATTAATGTGAGGTTGTAAATGAATAACACAAAACAAAATCAGCGGCGCACATTTCTAAGAAATGCCGTGTACACCGCTGGCGGTTTAGCATTAACTAGTCGAATGTCAGCGCCATGGGCTATGCCTCAGGGCTATACTAAAGAAAGCATAAATGAAAATAATTTGGCAATGAATTTTGGTAACAGCGTCGTTAGTGGCGAGGTCATCGATTTAACGATTGCAAAACAAGCCAAACATATTGCAGGCGGTACTTCTCAGCCTATTACTATAAACGGCACGTCACCGGGCCCATTATTACGTTTGAAAGAGGGCCAAAATGTCACCATTAATGTGACCAATCAACTCAACGATAGCACGTCCATACATTGGCATGGCTTTATTTTACCTTACACGATGGACGGTGTGCCGGGAGTCGCATTTCCTGGGATAGCGCCAAACTCGACGTTTCGATACCAATTTGATGTTGAGCAAAACGGTACTTATTGGTATCACAGCCACTCAGGCTTGCAAGAGCAACTCGGCCATTTGGGGCCAGTCATTATAGATCCGAAAGATGGTGACATTGGTGCCGACAGAGAACACG
This sequence comes from Glaciecola sp. G7-5, assembly GCF_055808975.1. NCBI lineage: Bacteria > Pseudomonadati > Pseudomonadota > Gammaproteobacteria > Alteromonadales > Alteromonadaceae > Glaciecola > Glaciecola sp. G7-5. Next base: position 3,518,858 of record NZ_CM147892.1, on the reverse strand, counting down.
TCATTTTGCTTAGCGATTGGACTTTCGAAAACCCACATGATGTATTCAGACATTTAAAAGTCGCTGAAGGTTATTACAACTATCAACAAAGAACCATTGAGGACACCGTAAACGACATCAAAAAACGCGGCTTCATAAATACGCTAAAAGAGAGAGCGATGTGGGCTGATATGCGCATGAACCCACGAGATATTTTAGACGTTACCGCCTCAACGTACACTTACCTCATGAACGGGCGGGACGCCTCAACAAACTGGACGGCTTTGTACAAACCAAACGAAAGCGTGCGGCTAAGACTAATCAACGGTTCTGCTATGACCTACTTTGATTTCAGGATCCCTGGATTAGAGATGGTTGTCGTTGCTGCAGACGGTCAGCCAGTAAAACCGGTTACTGTCGAAGAAATTCGCATTGCCGTTGCTGAAACCTACGACGTAATTGTGAGACCCAAAGGAGCCACAACCTACACGCTTTATGCTGAAAGTATGGATAGAAGTGGTTATGTTCGCGGTACATTAGCGACTGATTTGGGCGTTCAAGCATCTGTTCCTGAACTTCGCCAAATGCCAGAGCGCGGAATGGCAGCGATGGGAATGGGAGATATGTCTTCCATGGATAGCATGCCAAATATGGATGAGAACGGCTCAACAAAATCCATGAGCAAGCATTCAGATAGGTCAAAAATGAATGATATGGGCGATTCAGAAATGATGAATATGCCGCAACGTAAAAAACCACTGCCCATAGACAGCATTGACATCAAACACGATTCTTCGGGTCATGGCGTTGGGGCATCAATGATTGCAAGCAATCCGACCAGCCGTTTAGATGAGCCCGGCATTGGACTAGAAGACGTTCAGCATAAGGTTTTATTATATAGCGATTTAGTAGGTGCTGAACCATGGCCAGATGAGCGCGAACCAACTCAGACTATTGAGCTGCATTTAACCGGCAACATGGAGCGTTACATGTGGTCGTTCGATGGTCTTAAATTTAGCGAAGTGAAAGAACCTGTACACTTTAGATACGGTGAACGAATACGGCTTATTTTGGTAAACGACTCTATGATGAATCATCCTATCCATTTACACGGTATGTGGATGGAGCTGGAGAATGGCAATTATCCACCGCCAAGAAAACACACCATCAGCTTAAAGCCCAGTGAAAAAGTATCGCTACTCATTAGCGCAGATGCACCCGGAAATTGGGCATTCCATTGCCATCTGCTGTATCACATGGATGCAGGTATGTTCAGAATTGTGTCGGTATCTTAGGAGATGACTATGAAGAATGTAAATACTATTATTTTATCTCTTGCAGCGACTAGCATGACTGCCCTACTTGCAGGTGCACATGCTCAAGAAACACCACCATCTGATTGGCCAGAGCCTGTTGTTGATTATTACACTGGTACGATACTGTTTGACCGTTTCGAATATACCCGCACCGATGAAGATGAAAATATTGGGGTATGGGATATGGTTGGCTGGTACGGTGGTGACACATATCGCCTTTATTTCAAAAGTGAAGGTGAAAACAAACAAAATGATGGTGAGCCAACAGACATTGAACGAGCAGAGATACTCGCTAGTAAATTAATTGCGCCCTACTGGGAGTTGCAAGCAGGATTAGGAACTCGAGGAACATTAACAAGCAGAATCTAATATGGAGAATTATGCGGTAATAAGCCTTTACGGCCTGGCACCCTACCAATTTGAAATGGATAACTCGTTAATGATAAATGAAGATGGCGACATCAGTTTTGCAATGGAAGCAGAATATGAAGTAAGAGTCACACAAACCTCATATCTTCAGCCTCGTTTAGCAATTAGCGCCTCCCTATCGGAGTCTGAACGGTTTGATCGCCAATCAGGCTTCAATTCAATTCGATTAGGGCTTCGCTACCGTTACGAATTCTCGCGAGAGTTTGCCCCTTATGTGGGTATGTATTGGAGCAAATCGTTGGGCAACACCGCCGATGTTGCAGAGCTCGCCGGTGAACCGATAAGCGAAACTGGACTTGTTCTGGGTGCGCGTTTTTGGTTTTAAGAGGATAGAGAAGACAATAAAATGGAAGTTATACTTCAGCTTTTGATTGCTTTTGTAACCATCGGTTTAGCTACGGGCAGCCACTATTTTTGGCTGCAACAACTCAGAGCGTGGATGGACAACACCAGACTGTCGCCGCTTTTAACTCTACTAGGCGTCGTGTATGGAATAACTATTAGTCAGTTAACTGCGGCGCTGTTGTTTGCAATTAGCTTTAGAGTTTCCATTACGCTCGGGCTAGGTGATTTTGATGGAGAAGCCGTTGCCACCTTTGTCGACATCTTTTATTTCTCGCTAATCAATCTCACCACACTGGGAATGGCTCCAATTGAGCCATTACGGCATCTATATCTTCTTGCAGGCATTGAAGCCATGACAGGTTTCTTGCTTGTAAGCTGTTCTGCATCATTAATTTTTAAAACAATGAATAAGTAATAAAATAGGACCTAATAGGACCTAATAGGACCTAATATGACCAAGTACACTAAATTTTTTGCAATGATTTTCACCTCAACCGCAGCAATGCTGCTAATGATGTATTTTAACACCTTTGCGTTTGACCACGTTTTCTTTAGTGAAACTCGTTTATATATGGCGATATATATGGGCGCAATGATGGCGATTATTATGTTGCTATTTATGTTGAACATGTATGAAAAAAAGCAAAAAATACAATGATATTATTGGGTGGTGCAGTGGTTTTTGTCATATCCTTATTCTTGGTTCGCTCTCAAACGACAGTTGCAGACTCCTCGTGGATGAAAGCCATGATACCGCACCACTCTATCGCCATATTAACCAGCGGCAGAGCAAACATCGAAGACCCTCGCGTTAAGAAATTGGCAAACGAGATCATCAGTGCGCAAGAGCGCGAAATTAAAGAAATGAAATGGTTGCTTGAGGATATAGAAAAAAATGGTATTGCGACATCAGCCGATGACGCCTCTAAAAGAGCTGTCCCAGCATTTAGTGGACAATAATCAATAGTTAACTAGATTGATATAAGGACGATAAGATGAAAAAAACAGCAACGCTTTATCGAATGCACACCAGTGAGCATATTTGCCCTTATGGGTTACGCTCAAAAGACCTTCTCGAAAGAAAAGGCTTTGAAGTAGAAGACCATAAATTGAAGTCGCGAGAAGAAACTGACGAGTTTAAGAAAAAAAATAATGTTGAAACGACACCTCAAACTTTCATCGACGACAATAAAATTGGCGGTTATGACGATTTGAGAGATTATTTTGGCATGGAGCCGGCAGGTCAAACCGGCACAACCTATACGCCCGTACTAGCCATTTTTGCAGTCGCCTTTTTAATGAGCTTAGCCACAAGTTTTGCATACACCTCCGGCGTTAACTTAATAAATGTCGTTGAGTTGTTCGTTGCCTATAGTATGACCATATTGGCCATTCAAAAATTGCGCGACCTATACACCTTTTCAAATTCATTTATTACCTATGATTTGTTAGCCATGCGCAACATCAGATATGCCTATGTCTATCCGTTTGCGGAGGCGTTCGCCGGTATTGGCATGCTAGCGTCGATATCTGGATTTATTGTAGGACCTGTGTCCCTTTTCATTGGAACGGTGGGCGCAATATCAGTATTTAAAGCAGTGTATATCGATAAACGAGAGCTCAAGTGCGCGTGCGTTGGTGGAGATAGCGATGTTCCGCTTGGGTTTGTTTCGCTCACGGAAAATCTGTTCATGATCGGAGCTGGGGCGTGGATGTTGTGCTCAGCTGTTTGAAAGTTAACCTCACTGACGTAGAGTATCGAAATAGATAGTCGATGCTCTACTTTTTAAGTAATACAGATGTCGAAGGTAATAATGTTTGATATTTCTTGATTTTTTTTGATCTTTTTGAGAAGCAATATGTTCTAAGTTCGACTACTACTGATGACACAACGCGACTTCTATCTTGTCTATTTACAAATACGTATTTAATGCAAGGAGCGGGCTTTTCGGCCTCAATATGGCTGAATTACAGCAGAAAGCGAACGTTGAGAAGTCATCATCAAATAGCTTCATTGGGCAGAAAGATACATATATTGTTATAGAACATAGTCAAAATTTAGCCAAAAAAGTTCTGTTCCCTTTTTCACATAGCGACTTTTAAAGCATCATCATATTTACTCAGGGCGCAAATTTTACCGAAATACTAATCCTCTAATAGTTGCAACACTCCGCATTCTTTCACCTTATTATTGTCATTGCAGGCCTCAACCATTTCCGCAAGGGTGGACTTCAACTCATTAAGTTCAGCTATTTTCTGGGATACCTCAACCATGTGGTCGAGTATCAAATTGTTGATGCTTGCGCAGCTCGTTTCAGGACTCTCTTTAGTTTCCAATAGCTGTGTAATTTCCGCCAAGGTCAAGTCAAGTGAGCGGCACTGACGTATGAAGCGCAACCGGCTCAATGATGATGCATCATAAAGCCGGTAATTACTATCTGTTCGCTGACAAGGACTAATGAGTTTTTCTCGCTCATAAAAGCGGATGGTTTGAATTGAACAGCCGCTCTTTTTTGATAATTCGCCTATTTTCATAAAAAACGCTTTTCGTTAATTGACTCTATAGTGGGTATAGACTTTATACTAGTTTCATTAAGTATGAAAGAGGACTGTTTCATGAGCGGTTGCGGCTGCGAAGTTGAAATCCAAGATGCATCCCAAAAAAAGGTCTTGTATTGGCTATTGGGGATTAATGCGGTCATGTTTGCAATTGAGCTTGGCGTTGGCGTGCTCGCTGACTCCACTGCTTTAATTGCTGACTCGCTTGATATGCTGGCTGATGCCGTTGTATATGCGATTGGTATTTATGCAGTGGGAAAGTCTATTATTCACAAGGCCAAAGCGGCAAGAGTGAGTGGTTATTTTCAATTAATGCTAGGCGCTATTATCCTAATCGACATTATTCGTCGCTCCGTGATGGGAAGTGAGCCGGTCTCTCATCTTATGATAGGAATGGGCACGGTGGCCTTGGTCGCCAATGTAATTTGTTTGTTTATTATCCGCAGCCATAAAGATGGTGAGGTGCACATGCGAGCAAGTTGGATTTTTTCAGCGAATGATGTGATTGCGAATATGGGCGTTATTTTCGCTGGCGCATTGGTGCTATGGCTTGACAGCCGTCTACCAGACTTAATTATCGGTATGGTTGTTTCAGTCATTGTGCTGCGCGGGGCATGGATGATATTAAAAGATGCGAAAAGTGAATTAGCCGCTAATCAAACACTAACTGACAATGCAAATTCTGAGGGCGTATCATGAGCTATTATCAAGCGGCAAAGTCTTTTGTTGAAGGTAAACTTAAGGACTATTCCAAAGCACTTCACAATAAGCAGTATGATTCGGCATTTCATCACTTAGAAGATGCTCACGTCATCGGTCAACACTCGACTTACCTGCATTGTTTAGCACATTTTCACATGCTCAAACACTGCATTAAGCTACGCGATCCTAAAGAAACCATAGGACAGGTTGTTCGTTTAATCGGTGCATTAACGAAAACAGCCATTGGCTTTATTCCAACAGGCAACACTGGCGGGGCAAACGTTAGCCCGTTTAAAACGCTACCCATAAGCGATGAAAATCAAAAAATATTGGAGCAAATTGATTATGCACAGTCATAACCATGCAAATGACAGTGACGGCGCTTCCAATCGAATAGGCTGGGCATTTTTCCTGAATGTGGTGTTTACGATTATCGAGTTTATTGGCGGCTGGCTAACAAACAGCACCGCTATCATGGCAGATGCCGTGCACGATTTAGGTGATAGTCTATCGATAGGTACGGCTTGGGGCTTAAACAAACTCGGTGATAAAGAGGCCAATAATACCTTTTCCTATGGCTATAAGCGCTTTTCGCTGCTGGGTGCATTGATAAACGGGCTGGTCTTAATTACCGGCTCGGTGTGGATATTGTTTGAAGCTATTCCTCGTTTATCAAATCCCGAGATGCCACAAGTAGAAGGCATGTTGCTGCTTTCAATTTTCGGCATCACCGTCAACGGTTTTGCGGCCTATAAACTAAGCGGCGGCAGCACCCTAAATGAGAAGATCCTTAACTGGCATTTATTGGAAGACGTGCTTGGTTGGGTGGCTGTATTAATCGTCTCGATTGTATTGATGTTCAAACCGTGGGCAATACTCGACCCAATACTATCAATCGGTTTCACCCTCTTCATTTTATTTAATGTAATACGTAATTTAAAAGAAACATTACTATTGTTTTTGCAAGCAACGCCCGATAAGAAACAAATGGATGAGGTGCGTAATACTCTGTCAGACAGTGATGAAGTGAAAGACATCCATCATTTTCATATCTGGTCGTTAGACGGTGAGCACAATGTGATGACTGCGCATGTTGAATTAAAGCAGGATATCTCTATTCAAAACATTACTGCTTTAAAAGAGCGGCTGCGCAAAGAGTTGGCAAAATTTGATTTTGTACACACCACGATTGAATTTGAATTTGCAGATGAAGCTTGCCGCGATGAACAGGATGAGCATTAATAATGTGCATATGTTTGTGCAAATGGTTTAGCGTGCTATTATTCATGCGTTTAGTAACGGGAGTGCTTTAGCTAAATGGCTAAACATAAGATGACAAGTTACATCGTGATCATGCTGATTTTATTTCAGTCGCTCACTGCTGTCGCCAGTTCATTGGATTTTCATACCGTTGATGTCACGCATTTATCCGAAATTCACGAGCATGAAAAGGACGATGTCTCATTGTCAGATGAAAAGGCATCAAGCGTACAATCCACTTCTGATAATGCCCACAACCCGTCAGATTGTCATCACTGTGGGCATTGCCACGGCTCACACACTCAATGGGTGACTGACTCAACTGGTATGCGATATAATCCGTTGAACCAAGGTCATGCCTTTTTCTATCTGTCTAAAATAATAGACGCGCCCGTCACCCGCTTATTGCGCCCCCCGAAATTTACATCCTAACTTTATAACACATTGGTTCGCTATTCATATGGCGAGTAATACTTATTGAAAAATTAGGATGTAAACAATGATATTTTCCTCATTGAAATGCTCAATGCGCATTAGCGCTTGGGCAATATTCACTGTTGCCGCTGTTGGCGGGTCGCTTGCGCGAGCGCAAGTAGACAACAGTGACGTTAAACAAATAAATTTAGAAAGTGCCATAAAACGCACCTTAGCAAATGCACCTTTCTTACATGAATTCACTTTTAAACAAAAAGCAGTAGAGGGTGAGCTAAAAACAGCTGCGCTTAAACCAGAATTACTGGCTGGTATTGAGCTCGAAAACTTTTTGGGAACAGGGGAAGTGTCAGGGATAAAAGACACTGAAATCACCCTCACGCTGTCATCCGTCATCGAGTTTGGCGACAAGTTAAGTGCACGCTCCTCATTTACGAGTGCCAAATCACAGGTGATTGAGGCACAAAAGCAAATTCGCACCTTGGATATTCTGGCTGAGGTTACGCGACGTTACATTGATGTATTAGCACAACAAGCCATGATTGATGCGTATAAAGATGCCCAATCCTTAGCAATGTACACCTATCAGTCGGTCACGAAACGCGTCGAAGCCGGAGCCTCCCCAGCTTTTGAGCAGCAGCGTGCAAGTGCATCACTGGCTCGTGCCAGACTCGATGTACTAACCGCTGAGCAAACATTGAAAGGCCTAATTAAAAGCTTAGCCATAATGTGGGGGGAGCAATTCCCACGTTTTAATCAAGTAGAAGGTGACTTGTTTGCCTTATCACCGTCGCCTTCATTGTCAGTCTTATTTGAGCAAGTGGTTAACAGTCCCAATATCGATATTTATACACAAGAAACGAGACTGCAAGAAGCGCAAGTGCGACTAAGCCAAGCCGCTAATCAAGCTGATTTAAGTTGGACAGCGGGTATTCGTCGCATGAACGGTATTGATGAAACGGCCTTTGTGGCAGGTGTGAGTATGCCATTATTTGCAGGCGACCGAAATTTAGGCGAGTTCGAAAAGCAACAAGCAATGTTGGGGCTGTTGGAGCAACAACAGCAAGGTGCAAGGTTAACGCTCTATCACCAACTTAATACCGCATTGATGGCACGGGACAATGCTTTACTCAATGTACAAACCTTACAAAGTGCAATAATACCGCCGCTTGAAGAGGCATCGTCGCTAGTAGAACAGGCTTATCTTGATGGACGTTATAGCTTCCTTGAATGGGTAAGTACGAGCCAAGAGCTACTCAGTGCTAAACAAGCCCTCATTCAATCAGCTCGGCTAGCTCATCAGCGAGCAGCTGACATCGAGTCGCTAACATCCACGCCAATGTCCTTATCGACATCATCTTCTTTATTACATTCTTCACCGAGTAAAACGCAATGAATAGACAATTAATGATTAACTTTATCTTTTCCCCAATGAAACAAGCCATGATAATAGTGGCGTTATTCCTACCATTTGTAGCCTTTAGTGGTGAAGATGACCACGGAGATGAAAAAACACATAACGATGAATTTGTCGTCATGACACAAGCTATTGCAAATGAAGTCGGTGTTACTACCGAAGTGGTGTCAGGTGGAACTTTAAACATTACGAAAACCGTTTATGGAAATGTGATCACCGACCCCGCTTCACTTAGTCATATTCGCGCTAGATTCGATGGCATCATTACACAGGTTAATGCCAATTTGGGCAGCAAAGTAAAAAAAGGCGCGACAGTTGCCATCATTGAATCTAATGAGAGCTTAAAGAGCTACTCTGTTACCACGCCGTTTTCTGGTACGGTGATTGCCAGACACGCGAATGAAGGTGAGCTATCCAACGGGCAGGTGTTATTCTCTATTGCCAATTACGATGGTGTATGGGCACAGCTAAAGATTTTTCCCAATCAATTACGTGTAATCGCAGAGCAGCAAGCGGTCACGCTTAGCTTGTCAGGTGCCAAGGTAGAAAGTGTCATTAGCCACATCCTACCGTCTCCTGAAGAGCAACCCTATGTGCTTGCCTATGCAAAAGTGAATAACATTTCTGGACATTGGCCGGTTGGTGCTGCTTTGACAGGTGATATCGCAATCAATACGATTGATGTCGATATGCTTGTGCCTAAAGCTGCGCTACAAGAATACGAAGGTAAAACTGTCGTTTTTGTGAAAGAAGGCGATGAATATCACCCAGCCCCCGTCACATTGGGTAAGCAAGATAGCAATAACGTCGAAGTCCTAAGCGGTCTGTCATTGTCGGATACAGTAGTCGTCAGCAATAGCTTTTTGTTCAAAGCTGATTTGGAAAAATCGGAGGCTGGACATGATCATTAATCTATCTATACACCATTGCCTAACAGCACTTTCTACTCACGCTTTTATATGTGAGGTAACTAGATGATTGAATCAATACTAAAACTGTCCATACAACGACGTGGACTCGTGCTAATGATGACCTTCCTCGTTATGGCGGCAGGTTTTTATAGCTACAACAAATTGCCGATTGATGCCGTTCCTGATATTACCAACGTACAGGTGCAAATTAACACCCAAGCAAAAGGTTATTCACCCCTTGAAACTGAGCAGCGCATTACGTTTGTGGTTGAGACTGCGCTTGCAGGCTTACCTAACCTTTCCTATACACGCTCATTGTCACGCTATGGCCTGTCACAAGTCACGGTGGTATTTGATGAAGGGACGGACTTGTATTTTGCGCGTAATCTTATCAACACCAAACTGGGGGCGATTAAGAGTCAGTTACCGCAAGGCTTAGAGCCTGAAATGGGACCTATCGCCACAGGCCTAGGTGAGATATTCATGTATACCATCCGCGCACAAGTTGATGCGCTCCAAGCAAACGGTGAACCCTACAACTCCATGGCACTGCGAGAAGTACATGACTGGATTGTCAAACCACAACTTGCGCTCGTAAAAGGAGTGACAGAGGTTAATGCCATTGGCGGGTATGTAAAGCAATATCACGTTAATCCAGAGCCGCTTAAGATGCTTAACTTTGGTGTAAGTTTGCCAGATATCCACCAAGCTTTAGAGCGCAACAATGCCAATCAAGGAGCAGGATTTGTCGAGCGTAATGGGCAACAAATACTGATACGCTCACAGGGGCAACTGCAAACTATTTACGATATCGAAAACGTGGTGGTTAAACGGGTGAATACTATACCTGTCATGGTTAAAGATATTGGTAGTGTGGCGATTGGAAAAGAGCTAAGAACAGGGGCAGCAACGCAAGAGGGACGAGAGACTGTTCTGGGTACTGCCATGATGATTGTTGGTGGTAATTCTCGCGCAGTCGCACAAGCGGTATCGCAAAAAGTCGCTGAAATACAATCTAGCCTACCTGATGGTATTATCATTGACCCGGTATACGACCGAACCCAACTTGTCGACAAAGCAATCAGTACCGTACAAAAAAACCTCGTAGAGGGTGCACTATTAGTCATTGTGGTGCTATTTGTGCTGCTGGGTAATATAAGAGCAGCCTTAATAACCGCTGCCGTCATTCCACTTGCCATGCTTGCCACCATCACAGGTATGGTCAATTATGGTGTGTCTGCCAATTTGATGAGTTTGGGAGCACTGGATTTCGGCCTGATAGTGGATGGTGCCGTCATTATTGTTGAAAACTGTATACGACGCTTATCTGAGTCGCAAAAACGCACTGGCACGGTGCTGCCATTGAAAGACCGTCTTGAACTCGTCTTCCAAGCCACTAATGAGGTAATACGCCCCAGCTTGTTTGGTGTGCTCATTATCACCGTGGTGTATATCCCCTTATTCTCCCTGACGGGGGTTGAAGGTAAAATGTTCCACCCGATGGCGGCCACAGTCATCATGGCGCTATTAGCGGCGATGCTCTTCTCAATCACGATTGTGCCAGCAGCGGTTGCCATGTTCATGAATGGAAAAGTGAGTGAGAAAGAAAGTCCTATTATCGTGGCGGGTAAGTCTCTTTATCGACCCGTTTTACACGTCGCCCTAAAACTGAGGTGGTTTGTGGTAGTAGGTGCCGCGTCTTTAGTGGTGGTCAGTGTTTTACTGGCGACCAGATTAGGCACGGAGTTTATTCCTCAGCTTGATGAGGGCGATATTGCACTGCATGCCATGCGTATCCCTGGCACAGGTATTGAGCAAGCGGTAGCGATGCAAAAAACGCTTGAAGCAAAGCTAATGACGTATCCTCAAGTGAAAACCGTGTTCGCGAAAACGGGCACCGCAGAGGTCGCTACAGACGCGATGCCACCAAATGTGACTGATACTTTTGTGATGTTACACCCGCGAGATGAATGGCCCGATCCAACTCAATCGAAGTCTGACTTTGTTGAAACACTTGAGCAGGAATTACAAGGTGTTGCAGGCAATAACTACGAATTCACGCAACCAATCCAAATGCGCTTCAATGAGCTGATCAGTGGCGTGCGCTCTGATTTAGGGATAAAGATATTTGGCGATGACTTAAATACACTCGTCAGTTCTGCAAACGATATTCTCAAGGTGCTGCAATCCATAGAAGGAGTGGCTGACGCGCGAATTGAACAAGTAGACGATATTCCGCTTTTCACTATCAATCCCAAACCTATAGCATTGGCACGCTATGGATTGGATATAAGAGATTTACAAGAGTGGCTATCGTCAGCGATTGGCGGTAATACAGCGGGACTAATCTTTGAGGGTGACCGACGATTTGAGCTTCTGGTGCGCTTTGATGAAGCCACGCGGAGTAACTTAGATGCAATTGGTAATATCCCAATTGCAACACCGGATGGGGACTTTGTGCCTTTGTCTGAAGTCGCTGACTTAGGCTTTTCTTCTGTTCCCAATCAAATTAGTCGTGAGAATGGAAAACGCAGAGTGGTGGTGACAGCGAACGTGCGAGAGCGTGACCTCGGTAGTTTCGTGAATGACGCCAAGCTGCAAATAGCGCAGCAAGTAGATTTACCGGCAGGTTATTGGTTGGACTACGGCGGCACTTTTGAGCAATTAGAAAGTGCCAGTCAACGCTTATCATTGGTGGTGCCCGCCACCTTGTTTGTAATCTTGGTATTGTTGGTCGTGGTATTTGGCTCGTTTCGCGATGCATTAATTATATTCACAGGTGTGCCATTGGCGCTGACAGGCGGGGTGTTTGCGCTGTGGTTTCGGGATATGCCGCTTTCCATATCCGCTGGCGTGGGCTTTATCGCGTTGTCTGGCATTGCGGTACTCAATGGATTGGTAATGTTATCGTTCATCAAGCAACAATTAGAGGAGAACGGTGATTTAATTGTATCGATTGTAGAAGGAGCAATTACTAGGCTTCGCCCTGTGTTGATGACGGCGCTTGTCGCTAGCTTAGGCTTTATTCCTATGGCGCTGAATGTCGGAACGGGTGCTGAAGTGCAAAGACCGCTCGCTACTGTCGTTATTGGCGGGATTGTCTCATCGACTTTACTCACCCTTATCGTGCTACCGGTGCTGTACCGAATGGCGCATGCTAAAAAAATGAAGTAGTCAGGAAGCCTCGGGTCGACAAGGCGCGAGGCTTTTTAATAATAATTACTTTATCTTTTGAAAGGAAAGTAAATTATGAAAAAATCATATACATTGACAAGATGGGCACTCTTAATAGTCCTAACGATGCCTGTTTTGGCGTGCAGCACCTCCCCTTCCCCCAGACAAACTGAAATAGTAAACTTACCAAATGAAACAATAACAATTCGCTATGTGAATGTTTATCAACGTGCAGAAATCTGGCACGTATGGGGTGAAATACAATCACTCACCCACACAAAAAAGCTGAATGGGAATGTCAGGATTTCTGTCATAGCGAATAATGGGGAGGTGCTATATCAAAAGGATACGGCATATAAAAGAAGAGTTGAGAACGGTAGACATCATAAAACTAGACATTCGAACAAAGCTATTTTCAGCGTTACATTTGAATCAATACCTGAAAATTCGAGAGTGGTTGCACAACTTATCATCGTTGAAAAAAGAAAGTAGTTGAAAAATAAAAGGGCATCGCTTTATAACGTCGATGCCCACTCTTGTTACTTAATAATCCTAGATTGCTAAAGACAAGACTTAAGCACTTGCGCCAATCATAAGTAGATTCGGTACTAGCCAGATCATGTCTGAACTAGGTTTAAACGACTGCTTTATCGTTAGTTACTCAATTGCGCTTATGCATTAATTGCCATCGTTGACTCCTAGAACTTTGCCGTTCTTCGCAATTTCAAAATAAATGACTTTTTGTGTGGTTGAATTAGTAGCGCTGATAATAAAACCTGTGTCCAACACGTCGCTGATTTTAACATCGTCTTTTGATAAGGATTTCCAACTTTTGTCGAGCTTTCCTACCTCATATCCAAAATCCTTAAAGGTGAGTTGTTGCACGGACTTCATGGCAATATTTATCGCAGTTTCCTGTGTAATGTCATTGTGCCCTTCGTGAGCGAATGCTGCGCTTTGTCCAAAAAATATAATAAGCGCTAATGTACGAAGAATAATTTTCATGTTGCGGTCCTATATATTATCTACTGTTTTAATCCAATAACGGTGTATTGCCCTTCAGCAATTAATTGGATAGCAACGGGCTGGTCGCTCGTATTCTTCCAATACCAACCATGTGAGCCATCAAAAGGAGCCGTAAAACTGCCTTTCATTTCAGCTAACGTGGCTATTGCATAGCTTTCAAAATAACCTGTGGTATCTCCTTCTGGCTCTCCGTGCAAATCAAAATAGAGTGGCTCGCCATCCGTTAGCCATTCATAGGTCATTTTATCGTACCGGCTCATCTGGAATTTGTATTCAATGCCTTTCCCAGCAGGGACGATTACTTCAATCACCTCCTGCCCCTGTTCAGTAGCGACAGAGCTTGATCCTGTGTCTGTTAATTCATCGTCATGATGCGCTAGAGCGGTTAAACCTAGTCTATGACCGATATGTGTCGGATCGATGTTGTATTCTGCTGGCAGAATAAAACACACAAACACCACAGCTGCGATGATGGTGGCGAAAATAGTCGACTTTACTAATGTTTTTGTACTTACTACATGTTGTGTCATTTCAATCTCTCGTTCAAATTAGTATAAATAACAACCGGTTAATTGAAGCCCCATCAGCATCAATCCAGCGCTCATTAACATCGTGTTTGTAAGCGTTGAAAAACGCTCGAATGAAGGGAGCTTTCGCCAGAAGTTAATTGCGATAACAATGAAGGCCAATGCCATGAATTGTCCTAATTCGACACCAATATTAAAGGCAATCATATTGGCAACTAGGCCCTCAGAAGGCAGTTCAAATTCTTGCAATTTGCTTGCTAAACCAAAGCCATGGAACAAGCCAAATATAAGCACCGCCAATTTAGTGCTCGGCTGCTTGCCAAATAAACGTTTAAACCCACCCAAATTATCGAAGCCTTTGTACACCACCGAGAATCCAATAATGGCATCGATTAAATAGGGATTAACTTGTATATCACCCAGCACTCCCCAAAGTAAGGTAATGCTGTGGCCTATCGTAAACATACTGACATACAGCAATACATCGCGGCTTCGGTATAGGAAAAATATGACGCCGACCAAAAATAGAATGTGATCATAGCCTGTGAACATGTGTTTGGCACCGATATAAATAAACGGGAAAAATTGCGTCCCGGTATTTTGTTCCAAGAACAAACGGGTATCGTCATCAACGCCATGCGCTAAAGCGCCTAGTGATATACTCAACAACAGCAGCCCTAAAAACAGCGCGAAGATATGTCTGATACTAGTTCGCATGAGCTGGCGCCTTTTCCTCGGTTGGTATGTTGTCTTTATGTAATATTCGATAAAGGGCGGGTATGACAAATAGTGTCAATAGCGTTGAGGATATGATGCCTCCGATAACGACCGAGGCTAATGGACGCTGAACTTCTGAGCCCATTCCGGTGTTTAGCGCCATGGGCACAAATCCTAATGAAGCAACGAGCGCAGTCGTAATAACTGGTCGTAAACGCGTGATTGCGCCGTCAAATATCGCCTGCTCTAGGGACATATTTTGTTTTCTCAGATCGCGAATAAACGAAACCATGACCAAGCCATTCAGGATCGCTATGCCTGACAGTGCAATAAAACCGACCGCGGCTGATATTGAGAATGGAATATCTCTAAGCATTAACGCCGCTATACCGCCGGTCAGTGCAAGAGGTACGCCCGTGAATATGATCATGGCATCTTTAAATGAGCCCAGCGCTAATATTAGCAAGCCAAGGATCAATACTAGTGTAACCGGAACCACTATAGATAGACGCTGTGAGGCCGATTGTAATTTTTGATACGTGCCACCATACTCAAGCCAATAGCCTGCTGGAATGTCTACATTACTCTGAATTTGCGTTTTTATATCCGCAACAAAACTGCCTAGGTCTCTACCGCGAACGTTTGCTGTTACTACAACACGGCGTTTACCATTCTCCCTGTTAACCTGATTTGCACCTAACACCATCTCAATATTTGCTAATTCTTGCAAAGGTACATAGTGCCCATCGGGTAAGTGAATAGGTAAGCGATCCAGGGCATCAACGTCGTTGCGCATAGTCTCTTGCAAACGGACCACAATATCTGCTCTAGCATCGCCTTCGTAAAATTTACCCGCTACTCGTCCGCCCAATGACGTTGCTAACTGTTCTTGAATCAACGCTTTTGAAATACCGTATTGTGCCAATTTTTCCAGCTTTGGAACAATAGTAAGCATAGGCAATCCTGTAGTTTGCTCCATCTGAATATCGGCAATACCTTCTACGCTGCCGATAGCACTTTGGATATCATTGCCTACCGAATCCAATATCTCAAAATCATCACCGAACACTTTGATTGCTAATTCTGCTCTCACCACCGACAACAACTCATTAAAGCGCATTTGTATGGGTTGTAAGAATTCATAGCGATTACCTGGAATGGGTTCCACCAATGCTGCCAGATCTTCAACAATTTGCGCTTTTGTTTTCTTTGGATTTGGCCACTGCTCGCGTGGTTTCATAATAATGAAATTATCGGCAACACTGGGCGGAACGGCGTCTGTAGCAACATCGGCGGTACCTATTTTTGCGAACACTCTTTCAACTTCAGGCATTTCCATAATGCGCGCTTCTAAACTTTCTTGCAGGGCAACTGCTTAGCTTAAAGATGTACCGGGAATGCGAAGTGCGTGCATTGCAATATCCCCTTCATCCAAATTGGGCACAAATTCACTGCCTAGTTTGGTGGCTTGGTAACTCATTATGCTCACTAGCGCGACAGCAAAAAGCACAACAAACCATCTCGCCTTCATAACCCACTGAAGAGAAGGCCGGTAAAGAAATGTAGCTCCCATCATGATGAAATTACGTCTTTCTTTGACCGGTTTTTTAAACAACAAAGCAGTTGCAGCAGGCACAAATGTAATGGATAACACCATGGCACATAACAACGCGATAACGACAGTCAGTGCCATTGGGTGAAACATCTTCCCTTCCACACCTTCAAGCGCGAAAATAGGTAGATATACGGCGGTGATAATAAAAACGCCAAATAATGCAGGGCGTATTACTTCTTTCGTTGCAGTAAAGACAATTTCCAATCGGTGCTTTAAAGCTAATTGTTGACCACTTGGACTGGCTTGGCTTAACCTACGCAAGCAGTTCTCAACAATAATGATGGCGCCATCCACAAGCAGACCAAAATCGAGTGCGCCTAAACTCATTAAATTTGCACTAACCTTAGTTTGTACCATGCCGGTGATGGTCAGTAGCATAGCAAAGGGGATCACCAAGGCAGTTAAAAGCGCAGCTCTAAAGTTTCCTAGCAATAAAAACAAAATGACGATGACAAGCAAAGCACCTTCGACTAAGTTGGTCTTAACGGTGTTAAGCGTTTGGTCAACAAGCTTTGTCCGATCGTAAACAGCCGTGGCTACGATACCTTCTGGGAGTGACATATTGATTTCTTTGAGCTTCTCACCAACCGCAAATGCGACTGTTCGGCTGTTCTCGCCAATCAACATAAACACCGTGCTCATCACTACTTCGCGGCCATCTTGCGTTGCCGCACCTGTGCGAAGTCCATGACCTTCAACCACGCTTGCAACATCACTGATGCGCACACTCGCACCGTCTGTAGTTTTCACTACGGTATTAGCAAGCGCTTCAAGGTTTTCAATTTGTCCTGGGATCCGAATCAACCATTGTGCACCGCTCTTTTCGATAAAGCCGGCGCCTTGGTTTATATTATTGTTTTCAATAGCGTTAACTAAATCAGCTTGCGTAACGCCGTATGTCAGCAATTTTTCAGGCTCGAAGGCGACAACCAACTCTCGCTCAAAACCACCAATCGGGTTGACCTCAACCACCCCCGGCACACGCATTAACTGAGGGCGAATAACCCAATCGTGTACTGAGCGCAGCTCCATGGGCGTTTTCAAGTTTCCATCTTTATCTGTCGCACCAGGCTTAGCATCAACAGTAAACATAAATATTTCGCCAAGTCCGGTGGCAATAGGACCCAATTGTGGCTCAAGGCCAACGGGTAGCTCTGATTTGGCACCAGAGAGTCTTTCATTTACCAGTTGACGCGCAAAGTACACATCGGTGTTGTCACTGAATACGGCAACGACTTGTGATAATCCGTATAGAGAAACTGACCGAGTGCCTTCTAAATTTGGCAAGCCTGCTAGTGCGGTTTCCAGCGGATATGAAATACGCTGCTCAACTTCCAGCGGCGTATAACCTGGCGCATCAGTATTGATCATTACCTGCACGTTGGTAATGTCTGGAACAGCATCAATCGGTAACTTGGTGAAATTCCATAAGCCAAGCGCTGACACTGCCACAACCAGCGCCATAACAAGCATGCTGCGCTTAATGGAAAAGCGAAGTATAAAATCTAACATATGGCGCTCCTAGTGGTCGTGTGATGCGCCGGATTTTTCAATATCGGCTTTGATGATGTAACTATTGTTGGTGACGTATTCAGTGCCGGCATCAATGCCGCTAAGTACCTCAACCCATTCACCAGCCTCACGACCTAGCTCCAACATTCTGACTTCGTATTGCTCCCCTACTTTGGCGTAAACTACCGTAAAGTCTCTGAAAGCCTGAAGGCCAACTCGCTTAACGGCTAAGGGAACCTCAAAAGTTTCGATTTCTATTAGCGCGGAAACGAACATACCTTCTGTTAATTGCCCGCTAGAGTTGTCTACGTCTGCAAGAAATAGGCGAGCTTGATCATCTCTCATTCCTAGACGATTACCACTGATAGCAGTGTCAATTGTCGCATTGTGACCATTAACCATAACTGTAACGGGCGGTGATTGTCTTATGGAAGCCACATCCATTGGGAATACAGCAAGCTCTGCAAGCAATTTATTAGACTGAGTGATTTCAAGCAGCACTCGCTGACCCGACTGTTCGCCGGTATTCGCTTTTTGCTCGGTTATTACCCCTGCGATTGGCGCTTTAATTTGATTAGATTGTAAGCTCTCGTTACTTTCGATAGTAATTAACAATTGTCCCTTTTTGACAACATCTCCAAGAGCAACATGCACTTGTTTGATTTCCCCTTCAAAACGCGCTTTGATTTGACGCTTAGCATTAGCTGGTAATACAAGCTTGCCATACACTTTGATGGTTTTATGTAATGTTGCTGCACCGACAAATTCCGTATCAATCTCCATCGCTTCTGCTACTTTTTATTCAATCAACGTGCGGCCTTCAAAATTGTCATATTCCCACGTATAGGTTTTTCCTTGATAACGAGCGGCCACAGAAACCACAAAAGAATGAGGTTCATAAATAACGGTATCTCCACGCAAATAATCGCCTTCCGCTTTGAAGTTAATGTCATCTATTTGCTCTCCTAAGCGAATTAATTTGATGTTTAATTCCACTTGCTCAGGAGGAACGGGGTTTTCTTCATTAGTCACCCAAACCCTAAACTCTGGTGGAACGCCTGTTTCAAAGATGGAAAGTTCAATGGCAAAGTCGCCATCTCGCAGCATTCTTCCGCGATGTGGGCCTTTCTCAGGCTCGACCTCTACAGCTGTTTCAGTAGACTCAGCTAGAGCGCTGCTAGGCACTACTGCACTTGCTGCTCCAAGCTGACATAAAAATAAAAAAATAAAGAGTCGGTTATTCATTCGTTTCTCACTTAATTAGAAAGGCTTGTGCCGGTAAGGCGCTGAATTTCGATATGTTGAAGATGTATCGCCTGATAGGCATCCAGTAACTGTGCTTTCGTACTGAGTAACTCTTGTCGAATTGACGTCCACTCTAAATAACCGAGGCGACCAATATCGTATGCTTTACTGGCCTCCTCGGTTGCTTTTTCGAGCAAGGGGATCACTTGCTCGGTGAGCGTATCAATAACATGCTTGCTGTGTTTCATGTTTTGCAGCAACACAAACAGCTGCGTGTTGAGCTTTCTGGCCAAAACATCAGCTTGGCTTTGATATTCGGCTTGCTGAGCTTGAATAACTTGTACTTCGCCTAAGCTTCGTGAGTCATTGCCAAACGGAATAGAGATACCTGCGACTAATCCGAAATCATCGGTAGCTTCGTAGCGTCTTATGCCTGCTGATACTTGCCACTTGGGGCTCGCTTCAATGCGTGCTAGCTCAATCTGTGACTGGGCAACACGTTGTTTGTTAGCAAACGCTAAAATTGCAGGATGAGCTTGTAGTTTTGCTAATTGCGAGGGTAAATCTTTGACGACAGGGATATTAAGCAATTCACCTTGAGGCACATAATCATTAACCTCACCGCCCCACTGTGCCACCAACTGATAACGACTCGCCTCAAGCTCATGCTCCAAGTCTTCTACCTCCAGACTTCGACGCACTAACTCTGCTTTTGATTGCAATTGTTCAATCGACAAGCTTTTTCCTGCTTCAACCCTACGTCTTATCGCAGATAGCGCACTATCAGCCTGTTGTTCTGCCAGTTCCGCAAGTTGTAAGCGCTGCTCTAATATCAAGGATTCAATAAACAGCTTTGCCGTATATGCAGAGATATCAAGTGCCTTTATCTCAATGTCAAAATCGATTTGCGTAACGGCATTCGCTGCCGCATCTACACGTTTCTCAATTGCACGTTGTTCAAGCACCCATGCAATACTCAAAGTACTTTGTGCTGCGCCAAAATTACTGTGAGTACCTGTACCCATTGCATCCTCAATGGTAAAGTCGATTGTAGGCCTTGGTAGCACAGCTGCCTGTTTTACTTTTGCATCAAGCGCCTTGCGCTGATGTCCAAACACACTCATTTCAGGGTGCTCTGCTAAAGCAAAGCTGATCGCTTGAGACAAATTCAACGCTTCTTTTGCTTCTACCTCTTGTGCATTAACGAAAAGTGGGAACATGGTTAGTACAGCAACAATATACAGTCCAAACTGCCTAACATCTTGGCTTAAAAACCGACCTGCAATCGGTTTTAATGTCGTGAAAAAAGTGAGCGAGCGTTGCATGGGGAGTCCTTATGAATGAGTAAAGATAGATTCGACTAAATGGTGAGTTGCATCCACAGCGAAGATGGTTAAACATAGCATTACCGACATAAATGCGATGGGTACCATGACGGGTATCGATTTTTTTGTGGGTGTTAATAGTTGCTGTACTCGGTGAGTTATATCATGTGATCCGAAATAACTAAGAGTAGTGTTTGATTGACGTTGTGGAAAAGCTTTCTGTAACCTAGCAACCTTTACCAATGTTGCTGCTACATCCTCGGCTTCGTGCACCGTTGCAGTTGATTGGTCTGCAATAAATTCAGTTATCAGCGCATACTTTGCATTAAAACGTTGTGCCAATTTCTTTGGGTAATAGGCTGAAAGAAAAGCAATCAAGATTTTTGACAAGGGATCTTTATTGCGGGCGTGGGCAAGTTCGTGCTTAACAACAATATTAAATTCGTTATCGGTAAGATTGTCTATCAACCCTTTTGATACATAACAAAGGGGGCGGAAGAAGCCTGATGTAAACGCAGTAGGGATATCGCTATCAATGATTTGGACGCCTGGATAGCTCTTTGAGCCATGCACATTGTTTGAAAAATGGTTCAACGTTAACAGCGCATTACCTTGTCTATATAGCCCTGCTCCTCTAATCACTATTAGTGCCAGGCTGAACAACGAAAACAGAATAATGGTGATTCCATGCCAACTGTCTAACTGAAAAACGTACAAGTGATGCCAATGAGCTACGCTATCAACCCACCTATAAATAGCTGTGTTCTCGAAAAGTGGACTAAAAAAAAGCATCGTCATTAAACCCAAAATCTATGGGCCTGACACCCATATCAAAATTAACATTTTTTGTGATTGAACGGAGTAAGCATCAACAGATTTGCCTACTATTTGCCAGGCTACAGACAACAAAAGTGCACTCACTAAAAATCCAAGCAATGCAATCGTAATAAGGTTCATGATGACAGCAGCATCACTTATCAGCACTGTTAGTTCCTTTTTTTAATTGCTTTCGTTGAAGTTCGATTAATTTCTCTAATTGATCCAATTGTGCTTCGTCCATTTCACTGGATACGGATGAAAAAGCTGCGACCATGCTGCTTTCACCTTTACAGACGAAATCACTGGCGACACTATCAATCAACTTAGCAATTAAATCTCCTCTTTCAATCTGTGCAAAATACAAGTAGGCGTGCCCTTGCTTTTCGCGCCTCAATAGACCTTTTTTAAAAAGGCGCTCAAGGGCACTCTGCACTGTATTAAGAGAACTATCACGTTGTTTAGATAGTTCAGCATGCACGCGTTTAACGTCAACACCAGGCGATGTCCACAAATATTGCAACACCTGTTTTTCCAATTCACCGAGGAACATAAAGTGCCTTTCCTATTTTTCATGAAGCGTATATACTGCCAGAACAAAAACCGATAGGTAATCGGTTTTAATTTAAAAGGTCAACATATGGGTTGGTTGATTACAAAGTATCTTGTTACAGCGGGAATAATTGTAGCGGTGTCTGAAGTCGCTAAGCGCAATGATAAGTTCGGCGCATTGCTTGTCGCATTACCAACTGTCACGATCTTGGCAATAATTTGGCTCTATTTAGAAAATCAACCCAATGCAAAGATTGCTAGTCACATGCGATACACATTTTGGTATGTGCTACCTTCGCTTCCTTTGTTTTTGATTTTTCCTCTCTTGATAGACCGAGTAGGTTTTTGGATGGCGCTTTTTGCTGGCTCAATAGTGTCAATTTTTTGTCTTTACGTGCTGGCGTTAATATTAAAACGGTTTGATATTCACTTGTTGTCTTTTTCTTAAGTATAACGAATTTAATACTCTGTTTTAGGAAACATTATTTATGAGTATTTTTGCATTAATTTTGATCGCGTTTGCTATGTCTAGTGATGCGTTCGCCGTTTCAATTAGCAAAGGAGCACAACTTAAAAACCCACGTATTCTAAATGCACTAAAAATGGGGCTAATATTTGGTGTCATTGAAGGTATAACTCCTATCATCGGTTGGGCAATTGGTTCGGCAGGCTCTTCTTACGTTCAGGAAGTAGACCATTGGATAGCTTTTATCCTGTTGTTTTCACTGGGCCTGCATATGTTATATGTCAGTTTCCAAGCTGAAGAAACAGAGATTTCTTCTCGCTCTTTAGGTAAAAATCGCGCACTAGCTGCCACAATGTTAACTGCGTTGGGTACCAGTATTGACGCAATGACAGTGGGCGTCACGTTTGCATTTTTGGATGTAAATATTGTTGTAGCCTCCGTATTGATAGGTCTTGCAACCTCTCTAATGGTGACTATTGGGGCCTTATTAGGAAGAGGCTTGGGCGCCTTAGTTGGGAAAAGAGCTGAAGCGTTTGGAGGTATTATCCTAATAGTTATCGGTTCATGGACTTTGTATTCGCATCTGAGCGTTTAGTTGAACTATTGAGACATTGGTTGAATTCGCAACTTGCATCGCAAATGTTGTTAATGTGGTGGTCAATAAAAATCATGGTTGAGGCACTTATTGCAACTGCGACAAACATTGTAATAAAAAAGGCTCACTCATAACGCACATTCTGTGTCCCAAATGTCACTGATACTAATATCGTTTACGGATGATTTGTTAAAAATCATCATTAAACAGTTCAGTCGATCTTATAGCTTTCTTCAGTTTCTCTTAAGTTCACTTTTGTATTATCAGTAACCATTTTACTGAACATATAGAACATGCATGCCAAAAGCCACCACCCTATATAAAGTACTTAGACCATTTTTACTTTTATTTATTTTTATACTCACAATGCTCTCATTGTTCCGTGCTGGTATTCTAGTTTGGCAATATGAAAGAGTCGAGAATTTATCAACGTCTGTATTAGTGTTGCTCAACGGTTTGCGCATCGATATCAGTACGCTGTCATATTTGCTGTTCATACCCGCTTTATTGCATTCTCTAATGCTCTACTCCAAGTTCGCCAAAATTTGGCTGTCAGTCTTACGGCTTTGGTTTTTCGTTTGTGCTGTTTCAGTATTGTTTTTTGAACTAGCAACGCCCAAATTCATCAACGAATACGACCTTCGCCCTAATCGCCTATTCATTGAATATTTAGTTTATCCAAAAGAAGTATTTGGCATGTTAATGGAAGGTCATTTATTGCCGGTGTTAATTACCACAGTTTTGCTTGTCATTAGTTCATTGTTTATATGGAAGCTAATAACGCGCATTGTCAATAACGAACAGTGTTTACTTGTCGTATCACAACAACAAAAAAGAAATGAGAAGCCTCGACTGACTTTGCTTGCCTCTTTTGTATTAATCGTCCTAGTCTTGTTTGTTGGCGCTCGCGGCACACTCGGTCACCGCCCTATTAACCCCTCGGTCGTTTACTTCACAACCGATCCACTAATCAATTCACTGACACTAAATTCAATCTACAGTGTTGCTTTTGCTTGGAAGCAATTAGGTGGTGAAATTCATGCTTCTAAAGTATATGGGAAACTAAGTGATGAGAGAGTAATACAATTAGTGCGTGAATCGACCGGAGCAACTGCAGATAGCTTCATTTCAGACCAAATTCCGACCCTAAGAAAGCAATCACCTACCTTTAAGGGGTTTTGCGCCCATCCCCTCGAAATTAACCTTAGCTTGAATTTTCACGCTTAGAGTAACTTTTCGTACCATTGGACTTCACCCCTTGAATAACACAGTTTGTATTATTTAGCCCATCCCCTCGAAATCGGCATTAGTATTCTTAAGTAATAATACACAGTGGTAAACTATCTTATGAAAAGTTTACCACTTTAGTCGCTTAAATCGGCTTTATGGTAATGTTAAGCAGTTGACTGGTAAACATTAACCTCATTGATTAAGGTATGCTGATTAAAAATAACAAGAAAGGCTTACCACTATTTCTTCATCAAACACCAAGCGTATACAAATTCTCAGCGAATCAGAAATCAACGAACTCTATGCCTTACCCAATTTTAACCGTAAAGATCGTGATGATTATTTTTCGTTAGATAGTGAAACTCAAAGGCTCGTCAACGAATTAAGACGTATTGAAACCAGAGTGTATTTTATCTTACTGCTTGGTTACTTTAGGTCACGGCCAATAGTATTTAATTTCTCATTTACTCAAGTCAGTAATGATTTAGATTATGTAAGATCCAAGTATTTCAGCGATAAAGATATGTCTCTTGAGGATTTATCACCAACAACAAAAACTAAGCTGATTAATAAGTTATTAAAATATACAGGGTTTACAGCATACCAAAGCAAGTTAGATAAAGAGCCGCTATTAAAAAGGCTTAACGATGTTGTAAAAATCAACCTTGAACCAAGGTATGTTTTTGATGAATGTATTGCTTATTTTGGTCAAAACAGAATAGCGCTAGCTGGTTATACAACGCTGCAAGACACTATTTCTACGGTATTATCAAATGAGCGTAACCGAATTGAAATGGTGCTGCTTGATAGTTTGTCTTCAGGTACCAGAAAAACATTACTTAAATTACTTGAGTCAAATAATACCTTTACTGACTTAGCCAAGTTAAAGAAAATGGCTAAGGACTTTTCAACGAGCCAAATCACCCAAGAGCTGAAGACGCATAAAATTATACGCTCGCTTTATCCAGAAATTAAGTCACTGATTGCTGAACTGGAGCTATCACCTAAAAATCTTGAATACTATGCTTCACTGGTAAAGCACAAGTCCGTTTATAAGCTTAGAAGACACGCAGATAGCCAAACTATTTTATATCTCGTTTGTTACTTGTTCTTCAGGTACCGAGAGACTAACGACAATCTTGTTGCTGCATTTATTTACTTGGTAAGGAAGTTAACCGAATCAGCTAAAGGCTATGCAAAGCAGCGTATTGTTGAAGATGTAACCATTGTAAGAACCAAATTAAAATCCGCTGGTAGTTTATTAAAGTACTTCATCGATACCGATATGGACGATGATTTAAGCTTTGGTGATGTACGTAAAAAAGCCTTTGAATTGATCCCTGCTGACAGTATTAAACTGTTAAGTGATCACTTAGATAATAACGACTTTGATGGCCGTCAGTACGAATGGCAATTTATTGATAAACAATCCAGTAAAATTAAAAAACTTATCCGCTCATTATTTATGTCTATCGATATTGAGTTCATTCATTTAAAGGATGAACTCCATGAGCAGTATGTTATGGCACATTCTGAACTTAGTGAATTAAAGGCTATCCAAACCATTAACATCGATGTGGTACCTAAACATGACCGAGAGTATTTAGAGGGAGAAAATACCAAATTAATTGCTAATCGATTTGAGTATTTCCTTTATCGTAAAGCCGAACAATTATTTCACAGTAATAGCTTAACGGTGAAAGAAAGCGTTAATAACCGTAGTTTAACGTCAGATCTTATACAACCTAAAGAATGGCAGCAAAAAGAGACAATCATTGAAAACACTGGCCTTGATAAGCTGGCAACACCGATTAACCAAACACTCGCAGATAAGAGCCAACAATTAGAAGTTAAGCTGAAGGAAGCAAGCGAGCATATCTTTAGTGGTGATAATAAGTATGTTGAGTTTATTCCTGGCAAAGCCGAACTCAAGTGGTCAATTCCTAACAGCCGTTGGCAACAAACAATTGAAAACCCGCTCTACAATCAAATTCAACACATGGGTATCGTTGAACTCATGTTGTTTGTTGATCAAAAGACAGGTTACTTAAATTCATTTACACACATATCAGCAACTAAAGAAAAATCACCAGTAAATAAAGAAGATCTGATCGCCTGTATATTGGCAAACGGCACCAATTACGGCCTATATAAAATGGCGAATATCTCTGACCGTTCAATGGGTAAATTACGCAGTGTAGATGATAGTTATGTCAGATATGAAACACTCAAAACGTCTAATGATCAGGTTTCTAATGCTATAGCCACGTTGCCAATATTTGCCTATTACCATGTGGACGATAATCAGTTGTTTTCAAGCATTGATGGTCAAAAATTTGAGTGTCGCATAAATACGTTTTAGGCTCGGTATTCGTCTAAGTACTTCTCCAAAGGTAAAGGTGTTTCAGCATTAACATTGGTTTCTAATCATGTTCCGGTGAGTACGCAAGTCATTGGCGCTAACGAATATGAAGGTCACTTTGCTTTTGACTTACTCTATAACAACTCTTCAGATATACAGCCTAATACCT
This sequence comes from Glaciecola sp. G7-5, assembly GCF_055808975.1. Lineage (NCBI taxonomy): Bacteria > Pseudomonadati > Pseudomonadota > Gammaproteobacteria > Alteromonadales > Alteromonadaceae > Glaciecola > Glaciecola sp. G7-5. The sequence continues at coordinate 3,492,177 of NZ_CM147892.1, read as the reverse complement.
TATCGACCGATACGCATGGTACCAATAATGTTAACTTCGCTATATTAGATTTCTTTGGTTACACATTCGCCCCTCGATACGCGAAAATGAAAAAGGTGTTTTTTGAGCTATTTGAAGTGACTGAAGAGAACGGAGGCCGTATTCAATTAAAGAAAGATATTAATCATAAGCTAATTGCTGAAGAATGGGACAATATTCAGCATATTGTTTGTTCATTGAGTCGTAAAACCACCACTCAAAGCACAATCATTAGAAAGTTGAGTAACGGCAAGAGCCGAAGATTGTCAGCATTGCATGAGTACGACCGTTTAATTAAATCTATTTATGTTTTGGAGTATGTTGATAATTCAACGTTGCGTCATTACGTCCAGCAAGCCTTGAACAGAGGTGAAGCATACCATCAGTTAAAACGTGCTATTACTTCAGTTAATGGCAATAAATTTCGTGGGGGGAATGATTACCAAGTATCACAATGGAACGATTGTGCTCGACTCATTTCAAATTGCATTATTTATTATAATTCCGCGTTACTATCGGCATTTTTACAAATCCAAGAGAGGAACGGTAGGCAAGATGTGGTTGATGTTATTTCTCGGCTTTCACCTGTTGCTTGGCAACACATTAATCTAAATGGGGAATATGCCTTTAATAAAGACCGCAAAGAAATCGACTTAGCTGGTTTACTTAGTGATGTAGAATCAATAAGTTAAAGAATGCCATCTGTTTGTATTTCTAATTCAAAAGGTACTGCGCATCAAAGTGCCATTAAAAATTGGAGGTGTTGATATTCTATATGCTTGATATATACAAGCTAACATTGATAGAAAACAGATAAGCTAACAAGTTTTTAGTCGAGCCATGAACTGTTCTATAATTGTTCTAATTGCAAAACTCTTCAATTTGGTTTGTTACTAGATTTAAAAATACTTTTCTATGCTCGATTTTAGTAAGTAGCAGCTTTTGGATGTCTTCAGGAACTTTTCTTTCTCCTGCATCTATTGCCATTAGTAATGGCTTGATATCAACTACAAGAAGACCTGCCGCCCTTGCTGCTCGAATGAACTTTAATCTCTTTAATGCTGTCAATTTGCACCCTAATGGCGCCACCCATTTGCGGCCTAATGGAGCCACCTAGAAGTGCTCTTTTTGCCCTCAAACAAGTTGATTATTGACCGCTTTTTGAAGCGAGTCCAGTTTGTTTGTTTTTAGTGGTGCTTTCTTCTCTTAATCTTCTATAACTTTCTCCTTCTAATATTAATCGATATGCGTTGTGGCGAAGCCGGTCGAGAGTAGCTGAGCCAAGGAGTTTATTTGGGAAGGCATCACCCCATTCAGTAAAGTCTAAGTTGCTGGTAATGATGGTGGCACTTTGTTCGTACCGCTCATCAATCAAGTCATGTAAGTCCTCGTCTTGTGGCGATTTCAGTGGCTTTAAGCCGAAGTCATCAATAATAAGTAGCGGTACTTTAGCTAAGGTTTGGAAGCGCTTTTCATAGCTGTTGGTAGCTCGTGCTGCATACAGATTCGCTAGGAGTTTCGCTTGCGTAAAGAATAATACGTCAACGCCTTTTTGCACTGCGCAATGCCCAATCGCTTGGGCTAAATGACTTTTACCAGTGCCGCATGGCCCTGCTATCAGTACAGGGACTTTTTCATCAATGAAGCCGCATGTTGCTAACTCTTGCACATAGGCACGGTTAAGATTGGGGTTGGTGGTTAAGTCGAAGCTCTCTAGGGTTTTATTGCATTTAAAGCCTGCACGGCGCAGCCGTGTGGCATATTTCTTTTGGTCTCGTCTGGCGACTTCATCTTGCACGAGTAAGGCTAAAAACTCAGGGTATGTCATCTGATGCTCAATGGCTTCGCGATTACGCTGAGCCAATGAATCAGTCATACCTGATAGGCGCAGTTGCTTAAGTAAGGGTGATAATTCTGGAATAGGGTTAATCATGGTCATTGTTCCTTGTGTTTTTAATGGGGGATAAGTTTGTTGGGGTCACGATGGAAGCGGCCTTTGCCGGTGTAGCTGTCGCTTAAACTATCGAAGGCATTGGTTTCATGGGGGAGTTCATCTAAGCCTTTTTCCAGTATTTGCTTAATGGCGCTGTAGCGCACATTGTCGAACGTTAAAGCGCGGCAGCAGGCTCTTTCTAAGCGCACAGGCCCATAACGTTTAGCGAAGCCAACTACGCCTTGCGCCGCACGCAGGTTATCCAGTACGCGACTGGCAAACAGTCTTTCGATAAATAGATGGCAGTATTCCCCAACCTTTCTGGCTTGGGTTAAACAGTATTGCGGATCTTGCATGTTGTAGGCTTGGGCCGCAGGTGGTTGGTGCTCAGGCACGGTTGATCGCCCGCCTTGGTGGCGTAATCGTCCATGAGTGGCTTTGAGTTCGTGCTGTTGGTAAATACGCACCGTGGCATCCCCAGCGCGTATCCACACGGTTTGGCGAATAAGTAAATATGGCACTGAGTAGCGGCAATGCTCGAATTGCACATGACCATCGCCATGGACTTTTGCTTGTGCCCATACCGCTTCTTCAGGCGGCACGTCAGGCAAGGGTTTTAGTAACTCTTGCTCCACTTCCTTGAACTGCGTTAAAGGATGTTTGCGCGTTGTGCCGTGCTTACGGTTGCCCGCCACACTGACTAACCACTCTTTTAACTGTGCATTAGCATCGCTTAGGCTACGAAACTCCCGAAGCGGCACAAACGCATTTTTAATGTACTTAACGTTGGATTCAACTCGTCCTTTCTTTTGCGGATCGCGCACTGGACAAGGGGCAATTAAGAAACCATAGCCTTTTGCACACTCCGCATAAGCCCGTTGCACGTCAGGGTCGTGATAACATGCTTTGGTGATAGCGCATTTGGGGTTGTCTATTATCACGCGTTTTGGCACACCGTTGAACCATTCAAAGGCACGGCGGTGGCACGATAACCATGTGGCGGTACTTTGGTCCCAGATGAATTCGCCATACATATGGCGACTCCACGCCAGCGTCATCACAAACACCCATGTTTTACGCAGCTCACCGGTGCGCGTATCCACCATCAGCGGACCTGCGCCGAAGTCAACTTGTACGGCATCTGCTGGGTCGAACTCCATGACAGTTGAGACACTACCTGGTTCTTTCTCTTTAACACTATTAATGTAACGAATGACAGACCAGTAGCTACCGGTAAACCCATAGTTTTGGGCAAGTTGTTGGTGAATAGTCGTGGCTTGTACACCACTTTTCATCCATGTTTTTACCTTGTCTGCATGCGGTAACACACTGGACATACTCGACGATGGCGTGTGCACCGTCACATTAAGCACCGTTGCTAATTCAGCATTATCGGGTAGTGGCTTCAGCTTATCTAGCCAGCCTTGTGCCTGTGCTGTTTCTCTTAACTTCTGCGCTTTTTTTCTGCCCATTAGGCCACTTTGGGCAATAGCACGATTAGATTCACCCATTCGCATCCGAACAAGTATTTGTCGATATTGATACATTTCAAACCTCTTGTTTGCCATGCGCATCTCCTTGTCTAAAAAGTAGACACAAAGATACGCTATTTACAATGAAGTTTGAGGGGAAAAAGGGTGACTAAAGTGGCGCCATTAACCGCAAATCGGGTGGCGCCATTAACCGCAAATTAGGTGGCGCCATTACGCCGCAAGTGGAATGGCTCCATAGCGGTGCAAATTAACAAATGCACATAAGCCGTAAAGTGAATGGCCTGACTTAGTTTTTTCTTCGCAGTGTACTAAGTTCTCAAGAACATAATTTCTTACCGTATGGACAGATGTTTGTGCAGCTAGTGCCAGTTGAGAAATACTCAAAGGAAAATCCAACGCATCATCATCACTACTAATGAACTTATTGATGTCAGGTATCTCTGTCAAAAAACTGACTTCACCAACAGGAATGTTTTCAACCTTAGATTTAATCATGATTTAGCATGCTTCCAATTTGTGTTGTTAATGGAATGCCTTAAGATATCTTGATTACATTCAATCAATTGGCACTCCATTAACATTTCTGTAAGTACATTACCGTTAAATGATTACCCTGCGCAGCAAGATAGCTCTTTAACGTCTTTGCTAAAGGTTTGAGCGCATAACTTCAATCCTTCAACCATCGTCAAATACGGAAATAGTTGACCTGCCAATTCTTCGACTGTCATTTTATTATGAATAGCAAGAGCCGCACTTTGAATCAGTTCTCCGCCTTCATGGGCTAAAATTTGTGCGCCTATCAGTTTTCCCGTGGATTCTTCAGCTACCAACTTGATAAAACCATCCGTTTCAAAATTTGCTAAAGCTCTTGGTACGTTTTCCATATCAAGTACACGACTTATCGTATTTATTCCTACCGCTGAAGCTTGTACTTCGGTTAGACCTACCGTAGCAACTTGTGGGTCGGTGAATATAACAGCAGGCATGGTAGATAAGTCGAGTTGCGCATTTCCACCTGTCATATTAATTCCAGCCCTACTTCCGGCAGCAGCAGCAACATAAACAAATTGTGGCATATTGGAGCAATCTCCAGCGGCATAAATGTTAGCTGTTGATGTTTCCATCATACTATTAACAACAATGGCACCACTTTTATCTGTTTCAACACCAACATTTTCTAAACCAAGCTTTCCAGTATTTGCATGGCGACCCGTAGAGATAAGCAATTTTTCAGCGATTAATGTTCCTTCGTTAGTTTCCAATGAAAAACCATTGCTATCATAAGAAACATGACTTGCTTGCGTATTATTAAGTACCCTAATACCTTCTTTTTCAAAGCACTCTGCCAGTTTTTCACCTAATAACGGATCTTCAGCATATAAAAGGGTATGTCTGGCTAGAATTGTCACACGGCTACCTAAACGGGCATAAGCTTGCGCAATTTCCAGAGCAACAACGGAGGAGCCGATGACAACTAGACTACTCGGTAACTCTTCTGCAAATAAGGCTTCTGTTGATGTCCAATAAGGTGTATCAACTAAACCCTTAATTGGCGGAATGCTTGGTGTAGAGCCTGTTGCAATTAAAATGCGATCTGCAACCAGCTCTTCTTCACTACCATCAGACTTGTGAACTAGCAAGGTATTTTGATTTTTAAAACGTGCATAACCTTTAAGTAAAGATAGCGCGGGATTACTCTCTAAAATACGTTGATATTTAGCATCGCGTAGTTCTTCGACGCGAGCGTTTTGCTGATGTGCTAATAAGGAGCGGCTAAGTTGTGGCTGAATATTTTCTAAACCATCAAACGGGTTAGTACGTTGCTGATGCGCTAATTGCGCAGCACGGATCAATATTTTTGAAGGAACACAGCCGACATTTACACAGCAACCTCCGATTACATCGGCTCCTTCAATGATAGTAACTCTTGCTCCGCCTTCTGCTGCTTTAATCGCACTGGCAAAGGCCCCTGAACCACTACCAATAATGGCTACATGTAATTGTTCTGGCTGGATGTCATTTGACGAGCAACAACTATTCGTTGACATATTTTATTCCTCTTAAAAAGTTAAGCGGTACAAGTTTCATCATCACAGCGTTTATTCGCAGGAGAAACCATGTCCCAAATTGATACAGCAACCATTAGTCCTAGCCCCGTATAAGTAACGTATGAACTCCACCCGTACTGGAACCAAGGGTATAAAGAGAGTAAAACCAAAATGGGGCCAATTGAACCGATAAAACTACGGTGCCATTGACGATGGCTAAACCAGCCTAAGATATTCATTGCCAGCGCTAATACTGCAAACAGTGGTAACAACGTATTGATAAATACCCCTTCCCACTGACTAAGAAATCCCATCCCAATTGCCGCACCAAGACTAGCTATCGCGGGAAAACACATGGCGCATCCCATTGCCGAAACAAGTGCACCTATAGAGCCTGCTTTATCTCCGATACGCGTAACTAGTTCTAAGGGGCTAAACATTACTTATTTTCACTTTTTAAATTTGAAGGGTAGCCAGCGTTGGTAGTCGCTGCAATTAATGCATTGATGTTGGTTTTAGTGTCATCAAAAGAAACAACAGCTAGCTTAGGCTTGTAGGTAACTTTCGCATTTTCAACGCCATCAACATTTTCTAATGACTTTTTAACTGTGATTGGACATGTCGCACAGTTCATCGTTGGCACTTCCAGTGTAACTGTTTTTACTTCAGCAAAAGCACCAAAACTAGAAAGTGAAAGCAGTGCGGTTAATAATAATTTTTTCATAATTAGCTCCAAATTTTAAAATGTTATAAATTTCTTGATCTGTATATTAAGCAAACAAAAGTATCCAATAATTACTGGTCACTAAAATTGTCGCAACTATAGCGCTCAGCCAGAAAATGACTTTTCGTTGTTGCTGTTTCTTAGGAATTGCACAGGCCGTTCCCGGCTCACACTCTTCTACAGGACGGTAAATTTTCCAACCTGAGTAACCAAACAACAACACTACAAATGCGATAAATAATGGCCTATAGGGTTCAAATGCAGTTAAATTACCAATCCATGAGCCACTTACCCCAAGTAATAACAGGAGCAAAGGACCTACACAGCATACGCCTGCGCCTAATGCTGCTATGATGCCTCCTATCATTGGAAGGTTTGATTCTTTTTGATTCATATAGATACCTCATTAAGTGATAATGCAAGTGTATTGCATGTACCTAAGTACGGAGTCAAGGGTGATTTATAAAAAATTTATCTTTGATAATCTGCTACGACAGATACGGGGAATAAGCTAACTTGAATTAAGGCGCAGAAGTAAAATTGGATATGCTGTTTTAGTGGGAAATGGTAGTTAAGTGAATCATTTACTTCGGTTGCAACGAATCAATTATTGGGCAGTGGCTATCGTCATCATTATTTTGGCATTGTCCTAAATGTTCTTCCAAAGCGTGTTCTTAACAACAACAAGTCAGCCATCTTTTTTTGTACTGCGATCAGCTTTTTATTAGCTAATTCTTGTACTTTACTACATGGACTATCGTTTAACGCAAGTAACCCTTCAATCTCATTTAGCGTAAAACCTAATTCTTGAGAACGCTTGATAAAATGTATTCTATTTACCGTTTCTTTCGGGTAATGTCTATAGCCCTGCATAGGCTTTGGTGGTTGTTTAATTAAGCCTTTGCGTTCATAAAAGCGAATTGTTTCGACATTTACACTCAGTTCTTTAGCCAACATACTTATGGTTCGTTTAGACACGTTATCAATTACCTTACTGACTTTTTGTTTACTTACTTTATATCTAATTAAAGTGACCATCAATGAATACCAGTTTAAACATCGCTAATTGATTTTGTTTTTTCTTCTATTAAATAAGTAAAGTTACCGTTGTTACAACAATATTAAACCACAACAATGTATGGTTTATCCTTTTTCATTATCAAAGTCCAAATTAGTGTTATTACATGCAGTTCTACATGAGTACACCCTAAAGATACTGTTAATATATCACAGGCAATTACGTAATGACACCACTTAAATAAACCTATATGATATGACACCATCTAAATAGACCTAATTAGGCAAAAATGTTCATAAGAGCATATTTACGAGCATCAACTTCTGAGCAAGATGCAAATAGAGCAAAAAGCTCATTAAAAAAATTCGTTTCTGGCTTCAGCAAACGAATTGCTTCTTTTTATATAGAAAATAAATCTGGTAATTCTTTAGATAGACCAGAGCTAATTCGTTTATTGGATGAATCAGAGTCCGGTGATGTTTTGTTAGTTGAATCAATCGATCGTTTAACAAGGCTAAGCCCTGATGATTGGAAAACTCTTGTAGCCTCAATAAATGAAAAAGGAATTAGTGTTGTTAGTTTAGATCTACCAACCAGTCATTTAACATTTGGCAGTTTTCCAAGTGATGATTTTATGAGATCAATACTTAGTGCTATTAATAATATGCTGTTAGAAATATTAGCGGCCAGTGCATATAAAGAATATCGAGAACGTGAACGTAAGCAAAAAGAAGGTATTGTAAAAGCACAGCAAAAGGGACTTTATCACGGTCGTCAGCCTGATTTAGAGGCTCATGATAGGATTGCCTCGTTTACTGAAGCTGGATTTAGTATTAATAAAACGGCTGAAGCAGTTGGAGTTAGTCGAAGTACGGTAATTAGAGTTAGAAAAAAGCTTAAAAATTTAGACTAAGGTTAATTTCGAGGGGATGGGCGCAAAACCCCAGGTTCAAATGCCAAAGTAAGCAATGGCGTCTTTTCGACAGCTATTGCTTAGGACAAAATCGATATATATATCATGCCGTCAGAGCTTATGAATTAGCGTACAAACGCCCGAGACACAAACGGACAATATTTGCCGCTTAGTTCTTTTTTTGCGGCGAAAGTGACTGGAATGCTTCGTCTAGACTTTCAGCAAATTTTTCTTTGTTACAACATTTCGATTCTTGTCGTTCTGAGGCATCGTTTACGGTTTTACTTGGTTGGTTAAGGATAATGAGATTTGACGAGGTATCTAAGTTTACCATTTTGTATTTCCTTGATTGTTTGTATCGAACTTGATAGTTTAATAATGAAGTTGTATCTATTTATAAGCAAAAACTAAGCCAAAATGATGATTAATGACCTTGCCAAGCGACGTTTTTGCGAGCATGTAGAATTACTTTTACTTTTCTGCATTGTAATATAGACAATGGCCGAGCTCAGGGATGCACTAATGATGCTTATACCACCCAGCACGTTTAATATCATTCCAAGTCGTCGATTGATGGCAAGCGTAACATGCCTCTACTTTTGCTTTAGGCTCGCCGGCTACTTTTGCTGAAATCATCTTAAAATGTTGCATGTAATGGCTCGGCGGTGCTTCATGGCATTGGTTGCAATCACGTGACTGACTAGAAGGATGCGTATATTTAGGTAATGACCATGTATTTGTGCTATGACATTGCACACAGTCGTTTCCAAACAAACCAAAATGTTTATCGTCATTGCTATGACACTGTAAACAATTGAGTAAAGCCTCTTTGTTGGTTACTTCAGGGTGAACAAAGAGCGGTTCAGGTCTTTGTTTATTCGCGAGCAAATAAGTAACAAGTTCAATGGTTGTGGCGTCCTCGTCAAAAGGCATATCAAGATTTGGAAGCATGTCAAAGCCAATATCAACCAACGCACCATGATCCATCTTAGAGATATTGGCATTAAGACCTTCATGCTCAATATGGCAACTGGTGCACTCCTGTATATCAGCATGGAAGGCGGTTGGTTGACGCGCAACAATATGCGTATCATTCGCATGACAAGCAACACATTTATCTCTCTCTACCCCTTTAATTGGGGTATGACAACTTAAACAATCGTTATCAATAAAGGAATGAGATTGACTAAGTGAGCCAGGGCTTATTGCCTGCTCCCAATCTAATTTGGATAAATCTTCAGGCTCGTGCCAAAAATGACTCAGGCCAAACGCTAAGACTATGATTGCTAATACACCGACAAACCATTTCATTATAGCCACCTAAGCCCGAAATAAACCTCACTTGCTATATGTATAAACAGAACACAATATAGCGTCATTGAAATAAAGATGTGAAACTTCAACCAGCGAGAAAACCAAGTTTTTGCTGTGTTATGGATCATAATGCTATATTCGATGTCTGAGATGGCATCCACTATCTTCAGCAACTCTTTTTCTTTTAGCAATGATTTACCTTGTCTAGCGCCGAGCAAGCTTAGACTAAAGGACGGAAGGATATCTGAAGTGCGTTTAGTAAACGCTTCATACTGAGCATTACTAACGCCATCTCTCAAGTTGTTTTTTGAGTCATTTAATGCGTGTTGAAACTCGTTTAATTGACGCTTTTTTTCTTTCATTTTCGTTGATATTAAACCAAGTACATATCGGCCTACAAAACCGCTCAGAACCACTACCATCATAAACAACACAAGTATTATACCGACGGGACTAGCAAATCTGTGCGCGCTATGTATCAACGCCAATATTGGTCCTAGCACACCCGCGTAAATATGGATTTTGAGCAGAGTTGCCATAGGAATGAATTTTGTGATGCTCTTTTTTAGGGACTTTGTTCGCTTTATGAACATATATAAAAGTGGGATCAGCATCAATATGCTGGCTAGTGCTCCGACAACAAAACCGCTTAGACTACCCGGAAACTGTGAAGAGCGATGCCACAAAAAGCCTAGCCAAAGTAAAATCATGAGTGCGACTAAGCTACCGACTAAATTTCGCTCATGTGTATTCATTTAAGCTTCGACCTCAACATCAGACGTTGGGATAGCCTGACATGCTAGTATATATCCTTCTTTTTTATCTTGCGGCTCTAACCCGTCATCAACGTCCATTTCTACGGCTCCTTTAGTGAGCTTTACTTTGCAGCTTCCACATGAGCCGGCACGGCAAGAGTTATCAATATCAATATCGAGTGAATCAGCAACATCTAAGATTGTTTCATCTGCATTAACCGGAGCTTGTTTACCAGAAAGACTAAAGGTGATTTGCTTTTCACTCACTTTTTCTAGCACAGGCTGAGTAACGTTAGGTTTATTAAGACTTTTAGGAGTTGCAGGCCCAAAAGCCTCCGTTTTTATTTGGCTCTCAGGCACGCCTAAACCAGAAAGGATCCCCTTCATGGCCTCCATCATGGCTGGCGGTCCGCAGATATGGGCAGTTTTTGCTTCAATTTCAGGCACAAAATCTTGAATTAATCCAGAGGTCAAACGCCCCTGTGGACCCATCCATGATGTCCCCTTTGCTTGCGTCATACTCACAAGTACTTTCAAATTTGAATAACGAGCCTGTAAATACCTTAACTCCTGTTCAAAAATAAAGTCCTTCGTAGTACGTGTGCAAAACAGAAAATATATATCACCGTCCCAACAAGTCGTGGTTAAATATCTTACTGCGCTCATCATAGGGGTGATCCCGACACCGCCTGATATGAGCATGACACTGTTTTCGCCTTTCCCATTAAAAAAGAATTTTCCACCTGGCGCTTTGACCTTAAGCGAATCCCCCACTTTTACATTGTCATGCAAAAAACGAGATACCACACCATGCTCTTCACGTTTTATGGTGACTTCAAAATAATGTGTTTGTGTGGGTGATGAAGCTATTGTATAAGAACGTTTAACTAACTTATCGACGCCATCAATTTGCAGCGAAAAAGTGACAAATTGACCCGGCTCGTAACTGAAAGGAATGAGGTCATTGTTCGGATGAGCAAAGCGAAATGTTTTAACATCATGGGTTTCAATGAATATCGCTGTGACTTTCATCTCACCGCTAAACACATTTCGTCGCATCCCTGAGTCAGCAGAATTTACAGGTATTGAGGCTGATAAGTCACTGTTTACACCATTATTAGTTGGGACGGGTGTCGCTGTTTCTACATCAACTATTGGCGTATCAGTATTTGTGGGTAAGCCAGTGTTGTTTTTTTGACTTGTGCCTGAAGCCTTAGTATTGTTTTCATTATTTTTGAGTTGCGCAAGCAACGCGGATGCTCTACGCATTTTAAATCCATATACGTATATCATGACAACAGCAAAGAGCAATAAAATCACCATAATAGAAGTGTGAAAGGGCGTCATTCCCAAAATAATAGTCTGTTTGTCTTCAGGTATGCTGGGCAGTATATCCATCTGAGTTTTGAACCACGTTAAGGCTACGCGTCTTGGCTCCTGTCCATCTAGCAGCGCACGTTTAGTCGCAAGACCACTATCAAAATGGGAAATTCCCTCTTTTACCGTTTCAAGCGCGATTTGCATTTGGGCATAATCTTCTGCCTGTGAGGCCTCTGCCAACCACATAAACCCATTAGAAAGTTGTTCGTTGCCTAATCGCATTCGCTCAGTCGCTTTACTCAAGAGAAGTGTCGTTTGCTCAGGCGTAGCTGACTGCATTCTCATTAAAGAGGGATAGAGATCTTTGGGTTTGGGCGCTCCCATTTTCTCCATCATTTTGTCCATTCCTTTGCCCATACCAGGACCCATCATACTGGAAGCGTCAATACCTGGCTGAATGCTTGGGATCTCATTAGTTGGTTTTTCATCTTTGCTTGGATGATGTCCAGCATGTTCTTCGTTCTCAGCTTGTTGAAGCGCCATTGGCTGAGAAGAAAAACCTATTACCGTCAAGGTAAACATGATTAAAAGTACAAACCGACATTTCAGGGTAAATATAGGCAACAACGAAAATCTCATTGCGAAAGCCCTTTTTGTTTGTGCCAAAGGGCTTCAATTTGAGATAGTTGCGACGGTGTTAAAACTGACACAGCCTCACCGACCAACACGATGAATTGGATACGAAGCTCACTGTTTATAATTTCAATTGCAGAGATTGTACTTTTAATATCACTAAAATTCGGTAATCCTTTGGAGGTAAGCGTCCATAAGCTTGACTCTAATCTGCTTCGCTTTTCAGTCTGGCTTACTTGAAAGGTTTGCCATTTGTCCTGAATATTTACTAATTGATTTAATTGCTCATCTGATAGAAACAGAGCGTCTTTGAAGTTCATAAAAAACGAGTCTTCTCCAAGATGATACAAATGTAATGCGTCGCTTTTGCCAGGTAATGTAATTAACGTATTTGTATCCGTTACCACTGGTGGTATTTTTTGATGCACACCCATCATTGAGCTATTTTTCATCTTCATTTTGCACATCATTCCCATGCAAGACTGATTGGATTTAGACATCATTGTCATGCTATTTTTTCCCATGCCCATTGCTGTTTTAATTGTATTACTAGGTTCACCAGAAGTTGAAGATGGCTGACTGTATGCCTCCCTGCTTATGTTTTTTTGTGTTGTGGGCGCGAGAGAATTGTCTAATGCTCGCAAGGCTTTTTGAATATCTGCAAAGTCGTCGCTGGTTGACTTAGGAGCTGTTTGTTCTATTTGTTTATGCAATGCTTGCTCAGGTTTTCCAGCTTCTTCCATCGACTCCGTGACTTGAGTCGCAGCCGAGCAAGATAAGGCAAAGAAGGCGCTAAATGCAATCGTTGCGAGTTTAGCACCCCACTTGTATTCCTTAGAATTTATTCTAAGCTCAGCGCGTGACAGCCAAAGAATGACGTGAGGATTAAAAATCACGATCAAATTCAACCATGTCATAACGAACAATCTCACCATCTAACACAGTTGCTTCAGCAAAATGTTGATTCTTAGATTTTCCCAGTCTTATTTTTCCAATATATTCCCGAGAATATGCACTTTCACCTTCCGCTATCGCGGCCGGGTCATACACTGTTCGAAACACGTTAAAGACTTGATGCTCTTTCAATCCATCTGTATCAGACACACAAATAACTGCTTGTCGGTCGGAAACAGAGACTACTTGGCCGCTCATTACATAGTCATGGTAAACCTGACTAGTACAACCACTAACTAAGCCTATTGCTAAGACAGCAATTGCAAAAAACTTAATGAATCTATTCATAATATTATCCAACGATGATGGTGTTTTGGATAGGCGCGTTGCACCTATCCTGCTATAAAACGACTAATTTTTTTTATGCTGATGCTTTGGTTTACTTTTTTCCGCTGCGTGCCCCATCATCTGCTCCATCATGTCCATCATCATACTCATGCGCTTTTCCATCATCGCCATTTTATCCTCAGCCGACATATCATCATGTTTATGTTTCATGCCTTTCATGTTGTTCATACCCTTGCTGTCACCCGATTTCATCATGCCCATCATGCCTTCCATTTTTTTAGCATGCTCATGCAACATTGCTTCTCGTTTGTTAGGATCTGTTTCTTTTTTAACCGCGGCTAACATTGCTCGCATATCTTCCATATGACTTTGCATTTTTTTCATCATTTGGTCTTTCATCATCGGCATTTCATGCTTGTCCGCGTTTTGGTGTGCATAGACAGCAGAAATAGGTGAAATGACTAAAACGCTGGCGAATAATAATGAAGTTATTGTTTTCATGATTTTATTTCCTTTAGTGATACTCAATTGAGCAGATTATGTTTAAAAATGAATTTTGCTTATACTGAATCTGTATTTTTTTGACGGCGCTACGTTATTGAGGCGACAAAAACACTACCAATGCTGCGATTTCTTCATCGGTTATGGGCATTTTCGGCATCGCTGACGCAGAGTTATTAAATTGAGGCTCTTTAACTTTACGCTCAAAAAATGCTATTCCTTTTTCGCTGATAATATTATCGAGTGACGGGCCAAGGGTGCCTCCTGCGCCTTGCACCTGATGACACCCTTGGCAACCATAGCGAGTCAGAACTTCTCTTGGCTCAACGGTATTATTGACACTCGCAAGAACTTTCGGTGCTTGCACAGGTGTTGAAGCAATTTCCATAAATTTGAGAATGGCTTGGACTTCTGTTCCGGTTAAGTGGGCCTTTTTCTCGCATATGAGGCATAATGACTTTCCATTCACTCATGGAAAACTCTTGTATTGGACGGCTGTTATGGCATCGCGCACAATTATTATTTATCAATTCGGCGCCTGACAGTGGTTCACTACTGTGCACGTGAAGCGATGCGAATAAAGAAGTAAACAACACAAATATGTTAATGGTAGATTGATGTTTCATAATTAGTCCTCCTAGAAGCCATAACTAAATTGCACGGCGAAACGTTTGTCGTCAGGGCCATCAGCAACGTCTGTATCTTCGTAACCCACTTTGATGACTGAACGCGGATCCAACCAGTAATTAATACCGACCATCCATCGCTCGGCTTCTTCTACTTTTTTGGTTTGCGCATGTTCAATAACAATTTCGGTACTCCCTAGCTCTTCGAATAGATGGCCTACAAAAAATGTTCCTTGTAAAAACCAACCATTGCGAGAAAACGAATCAATTACATCCTCATGATCTCGCTCTACAAACGCGTCGGTTTCAGTGCGAATGTACTCGCCTCGCAAAATTGCGTGTGTACTGATCAAATTGATGTCGATACCATTAGCCCTAATATCCAGCTGTCCACCTTCATCATAAGCGCCCTGATAGTAAGACGTGCCTATTTCAATTGACGGGAGAAAAGCTACGGCGATTCGGCCGCCAAACGCCTTATTACTATTGTTGTCTGAACTCGTCGCCTCAAACTCGACTTCAGGGAAGGCTTCGCCATGTTCATCCTCATCCACATCTGGATCGAGTGTGGTCGTAGGCGAAAACAAGCGAGCAAACGCAATATTATGGTCGTCTTCCACTACTTCTTCTTCGTCATGTTCTGCTTCTGAACGAGGTCCATTTGTCATAAAGACATCGAAAAACACCTTTGCGGATCCTACTTGGTAAACTTGCTGTGCTGCCACACCGACATCACTTAAAATAGGCAACATGGGATCCATTGCTTGGCTAGAGCCGTGGGCACCATATATGCCAGGCGTCCAGATGCTGCGATTGATCCAACTGGGATGCCAGTTGGCACTAAATTGTCCAAACGGCAGTAAAAATTTGCCTGCTGTAATGGTCGTGTTGTCGTTTAAGAAGTAATGGATATCTGCATATTCAAGCTCAGTTTCTGTTTCCCCATCTTCATTTAAGCCAACTTCAAGTTCAGCTTCCACGTGCATCTTGTCATTTAAACTAAATAAAAATATCGGAACAAAACGTGCCGAGAAAGCACTTGTATTTGCGACATCGGTGTTTTCGTACTTTACATCGCCGTAACCAACAAGGACAAAACGATCATTGGATTCATTTGCATAAAGAGAAGACTGCACAGTAAGAGCACCAAAAAGAGCCGTTGCGAGTCTTATTTTTTCTTTGGTTCGCATAGCGAATTACCTTATGTTAGCGAAAATTCGTCAAGAACTTGGTTCTAGGCGTTTTCTAATGTTAGTGAAAGTTATAAAAAACAAAATAGTAAATTCGCCTTCACATCAAAACACTAATTTCATTTTGCTTTTACATAGCGGTCATCTTATTTATTGCGCATTAAATATAGTTGATTTAGATCAAGCATTCACAACGATTAGATTACAGTTCGATTACATTTTCGTAATTAAACCAGTTACTTATTTCAATCAACATTAAGTTTACTTATGCTTTTTACCCTAAATCTAGCAAATATCTTTTTTTCTTTGACGAAGAAATGAGCTGATATATTTCGTGTAGAAAATAGGTAGTCAGGGCAAAATAATGAAAAAAATCGCAGTGATCACTGGTGCAGGGTCTGGAATTGGTTTGGCGTTAACTAATGAATTGCTATTTGAATACTCACAATTATTGGTCATCGCATTTTGCAGAAACAAAGACAATCTACTACCCCTTAAAAACAGGTATAAAGACAGGTTGCTCATTAGACAAGTCGACTTTAATCACAATGCAGCATTTGCTTCTGTTAAGCGTTTTCTTGAAAACTATCAGCAAGTCGATTATTTGGTGCATTGCGCTGGATTAGTTTCACCCATTGTTAAACTATCTTCATTAAATTTAGATGATTGGCGAAAAAATCATAAGGTCAACCTTGAAATGCCCTTGCTAATTACTCAATTGTGTATTATTAAATTTAATCGTAGCCGAGTACTTTTTTTAACAAGCGACCACCCTATCACTCCAGTGACTGGGGCATCCGCATATTGCATTAGTAAAGCTGGCATCAATACGCTAACAGACTGCTTCCGACAAGAAGTCACTGCAAATATCGCAGTATTTACAAGCGTTGCTCCTGGAAACGTAGATACCCCAATGCAGGCTGAAATACGCCAAGCGTCAAGTGATGTGTTACCTTTATCGGATTTTTTGCGCGAAATGCACGATCAAAATAAGCTTATCCCAACTGCACTCGTGGCTAAATATTTAAAAGAATTGTTAATGTCTGTCAGCCGAACATCATTTGGAACAAGATCATGGAATTTGTTAAAAGACATCAATGAACTAAGCCATTTCACTCATATGAGTAAAACTAGAGAGCCGCCTATCGTGCAAGCTGACAGGACTCTGTTTTTGCAACGAAAAATGAGAGGCGAAGTCAATACCTTCGGCAGTGCGGAATATGAGAAACGCAGGCGAGTTTTCAATAAGGCTGTTTCTAAATACCCTATGATGATTGCTACACCGCAGTCGATACATGACATTATAGAAGTGATCAAATTTGCTAATAAACTCTCTTTGCTGATATCAATAAAGGGTGGCGGACACGGAATTAAAGGAGCCTCTATAGTTGATGGTGGCGTCGTTCTTGATATGGCAAACTTCCAAGAAATATCACTCAGCGCCGATGGGGGGCATGTGAGTGTTGGTGCGGGTGTTAAGAATAAACATTTAGACCACTTTTTATCTCGCATAAACAAAGTAGTACCGCTAGGTACTTGCCCTGATGTAGGTGTTATTGGTGCAACACTAGGCGGCGGAATTGGCTTCCTCTCGCGCAAACACGGACTAAGTTGCGACAACGTCACACGATTCGATGTCATCATGGCTGATGGAAAGTTATTAAAAGTGACGCCTCATCAACATCCAGACCTTTATTGGGCACTGCGTGGCTGTGGCGGCGGTCAATTTGGTGTCGTAGTCAGTATAGAATTTGCACTGCACCCTGCTCCTGAGTTTGTTGAAGGAGGAACCATAGAGTGGCCAATTAGTGAGGCCAAAAATATCTTAAAAGCCTATAGTCATGCAGTTTTAGAGGGACCAAAGTCACAGTTTTTATATGCCTATATTGCCCACTCTGTGCCTCACAAAGCTAATATTTCTATCATGGGGTTTAGTGAATCAAGGTCACATCGTTTAAAGACAGTATCTTCATGGCGGGAAGGTGCGACAGTATCAATTGACCGGAAACAGTATATCGAATGTCAATCAAACAACTACGAAAGTGGTTTGGGTTTATATTGGCAACATGGAATTATTCAGGGTGAATTAACGGATAAGTTTATTGACATACTATTAGCGTGTTATAAGGAATGCCCTGATGATTCTGGTGGTATAATGCTAGATCCTCTTTGCGGTGCGATACAAGACAAAGGTACTAATGAAACAGCATTTATTCACAGAAATGCGTCCTTCATCTGTAGCATTACCGGACTTACTAAGCAAAATCAAGGTAAGGAACTTGTAGCTGCCTGGGTACAAGATACCTACAAGCGACTCACCCCCTTCTTTAATGGTTACGCGTACCAAAACTATGATATGGGGGAAGAGTCTGCCGTAATCGAATATTTTGGTCAGCACACCGAAAAATTGATAGCAATGAAGAAACGCTATGACCCGAATCTTCGTTTTGTTGGATCACTTCAAGCACATATATCCCCAGTACTTTGAAAAGCTAACAGCACCACTACCTCTTTTTTCAATAATGCGAAAGGCCTCTGAACATTCAAAAATCGATAAACGAACAAGTTTATCTTTACTTCCGACTCCCTGGCGGCAGTTTGTGACAACTCCAAGGTTTGTGTTTTGCATTGTCTCGGATATTTTCATCCACAAATTGGTAGTACCCTTCTTTAAAGTTTGACCACCAATCATGCGATATATCTGCGCCATGGGCTTTAATAATATTTTCTATCCCGTCTAGCTCGCAATGAGTAGCATCGTAACCAACGTGTAGTGTTTGCTTTTTCGATTCGAAACTGACTGCGTCAACACCAAACGTCGCATCGATGTCATTGATGATGGCTACTATTTTAGCCTCATCAGTATTTGTTAACTTTAAGTGACGAAGCACTAAGTTAGCTTCGCTTACGCCTACTCTGTGTTCTAAATTACTCATAATTAAAACCTCCAAAGGTATTTTTATGCTAAAAAATATTACTGTTAAATTAAACTCATTAGTTTGTATCAAACTGATTACTTGTAAATAAGCTAATCTCACCATCAAATAAACGTCATGTTAGCGTCCAGTACAGATGGCTAAGGCTAAGTTCACCAAAGCCACCCTACTCTTTGCTCTAAGTCATCCTAAAATAGGATAATTTCTTCTTTTTTGAGGAAACTAAAAACAAACGGCTACATTTTGGCTTGCTTAACAAAAGACTTCCACTGCGCTATGCGCGGAATAAACATTGGCACTCGTGCTTTGTAGGCCCAATATTCCTCCTCAAATTCAGCAATCACTTTTTTTCTTCACGTAAAGACAAACGATAGTAAATAAAGATAATCACTGGAAAAAGACCGACTGAAAATACAGTGGGCCAATGCACAATCCCCTCGCCAAATAGCGCAATAAACAAACCGGTGTATTGAGGATGCCTCGCTAATGCATATAAGCCATCTGTCACTAATCTGTTCTCTTGTCGCGCTTTATATACTTGTCGCCAACCTTGAAAGAAAAGTCCTATACCCAAAAATAATAAAATGTATCCCAAGACCATTGCTATCATCATGCCCGTCTCTCCTACCCCCAAAAGAGACGACCATAAATTTGCATTAAGCTCGGTTCTGTCGACGCCTCCAAAGCGTGCCAATAGATATATTGTCAAAGGAAAGCCATACATTTCTGCATACAAGGCGATGATAAACGCTTGCACAACTCCCGCACCAGCCCACTCGTGCCACGATGAAGGAGCCATATATTTATAAAGATACCAAGACGCCACTACTATCATAATAAGCGCTAGGATCCATACACCTGAGTGTGCTACCGGTTCGTTCATAAACTCATCTCTAAATAGTAAATAACCAAGTCACGAAAGCCGCTATTTCGCTTTGCTTCCAAAAAAATTATAAAGTGGCACCCAAATTAGCGCGATAAACCAACCATACATATAGCTTTCAACGAGTCCCAAGAAAAAACTCTGCCAACTTATCCATTCAAACCCCGGTAATAACTTTAACCACACTTCATACATCGCGTGCTCTGGAAAAATAAGGTCGAATACAACACATAGTGTGAAGCTGATACTTATGAATAAGCTAGTTGCGTGCCCAAATGCGCTTAATGATAGTTTGTGGGTCATTTTAGCGCTCCAGTGGCGACCGTTTTCGTCACGTATTTAACTGGGTCTACATCAAACTTTTCTAGACATTCTTTTGAACAAAAGCGATATAACTCACCGTCGTGCAGTTTCCCGTAACCTTTATCTATTTCCACTACCTTGTTGCACACAGGATCAATAATGGGTTCAGGTTGTTCAGATGTTTGTTCTTTGTGGTGACCGTGGGCCATATGCGCGCCGCAACCATATCTCATCATGAGATAAAAAAGCCCCGCGAATATTACGAATGAAAAAACGCCGTCCATAAAATGTCTCCTTTAAGTTTCTGTTTATTAAATATGCGTTCTGCAATGTACTTGTATATTCGGCCGATACAGCATCAAACCTTCATTCTACGATCAGTTCACCCGTATACATTTTCATCTGACAATGAAATGCATGTCGACCTGGTTGCATCGCTGGGATTGATATATCTACTTTTTTATTCAACCTCAGTGTTGCCGCAATCTCCAGATCAGGTATATGTAATGATTCAGAGCATGGCGAAGAATCAGTTCTAAAAAATGTAATCGTTGAAGCTTGATTGGCGGGTACTTTGATAATTGCCGGTTGATACACCCCATCCTTCACCAATACCTCTATCGCTCCATCACTCATTTCGACCGATGATGATTTGTAAAGCCAAAACCACCATATGATCAGGGCGATAACTCCCATCCCTGCAATATTTACCCACAACATAATTTTCTCCTTTTAATGATTTTTAGCTTTAAATAGGCGTAGACGGTTTGCATTGGTAACCACGGTCAGTGATGAAAAGGCCATAGCCGCACCTGCAATAACGGGATTCAATAACACACCAAAGAATGGGAATAACACGCCTGCGGCAATGGGCACACCTGCGACGTTGTAGATGAAAGCCCCGAATAGGTTCTGTTTTATATTTGCTAGCGTGGCTTTGCTTACCGCGATAGCATCTGCTAAGCCATGCAGTGAGCCGCGCATGAGCGTTATGTCGGCACTTTCTATTGCCACATCGGTGCCAGTACCAATGGCAAAACCGACATTGGCGTGAGCTAAGGCAGGCGCATCATTAATTCCGTCGCCAGTCATGCCCACAATTTCACCCTCTTCTTGCAGCTCTGCGACTTTATTAGCTTTATCTTCTGGCATAACTTCAGCCACGAATTCCTTGATACCGACCTTTTGTGCTATCGCTTGCGCGGTTAATCGATTATCCCCAGTGAGCATGACAATCCGAATGCCATTTTTCTGTAGTCGCGCAATCGCGGCAATGGAATCGCTCTTAATGGGATCTGCAACCGATATGATCGCGGCCAAAGTATTGTTTATGGCAAAGTACATTGGCGTTTTGGCTTCTTGCGCAAACTCTTGCGCTTTTTCTATATATTGCTCAATGGCAATATCTTTATCTTTCATCAGCTTTTCATTGCCAAATAATAGGGCTTTCCCTTCATATGAAGCCTGTACACCTTTACCTGCAATTGAACGAAAGCCATCTACTTTCTTGGCATCAACTCCTTGCGCTTTGGCACTGTCGACAATCGCCATCGCCAAAGGGTGTTCAGAGCCCGCCTCAATACTCGCGGCTAGCATCAAAACTTCTTCACGCGAGTAATCATTTGTTAGTAACACGTCGGTGACCTTTGGTTCTCCCTCTGTGATGGTGCCCGTTTTATCTAAAATCATCGTCGTGATCTTCGAAGCTGTTTGCAGCGCCTCACCATTTCTAATTAATACACCGGCTTCGGCAGCTTTTCCCACGCCTACCATTACCGACATTGGCGTCGCTAGACCCAGTGCGCAAGGACAGGCGATTATCAAGACCGTAGTCGCCGATACGATGGCAAAAACCAAAGCAGGTGATGGACCGAAATTCAGCCACGCCAGCGCACTAAGCACCGCAATAATCATAATAACGGGAACAAAATAGGCGGAAATAGCATCCGCTAAACGACCGATCGGTGGTTTAGAGTTTTGTGCTTTTTTTACCATATTGATAATTTGCGCTAAGGCAGTGTCTTTGCCAACACGAGTGGCTTTAAATACGATTGAACCTGATTTATTAATGGTGCCCGCAACAACCTTATCGCCTTCTTGTTTTTCTACTGGCATAGGCTCACCAGTTAACATTGACTCATCTATTGAGGTGTGACCTTCCACCACTTCACCGTCGACAGAAATTTTTTCGCCTGGTCTAACCCGGATAAAATCTTGTAGCATCACATCTTCTATCGGTATATCGACATCATTTCCTCCTCGAACGACACGTGCCGTTTTGGCTTGAAGACCAATCAACCGTTTAATTGCTTCAGATGTTTTGCCCCTCGCTTTAATTTCTAATGCTAAGCCAAGGTTGATTAATCCTATTATCATTGCTGTTGCTTCAAAATAAACGTGACGCGCCATTGTTGGCAATAATTCTGGAACGGCCACCACGACCATGGAATATAGCCATGCCGTGCCGGTGCCTAAAGCGATGAGAGTATCCATATTCGCTGAATGATTTTTTAGCGAGTTGTAGGCCCCCACATAAAAATGCTTACCAGAAAAATACATCACGGCTAACGTTGCCAGACCAATGCCAAACCAGACTAGGCGTTCACTAGTTGTGTTGACCGTCATTTCCCCTATCACTAGCCCATAAATCATGAGCGGTACACCTAATAAAAGCGCGATTGTCATATCTCGCATGAGCTTTTTGTAATAAGCCCAATCAGCCTTGTCTTTTTCATCAAGGGCTTCTTGTTCTGAGTCGCTGGTATCTACTTTTGCTTGATAACCCGCTATTTCAATCGCCGTAAAAAGCGCTGCGTCCTTCACCTTACCCGTAACACTCACTGTTCGTTGTGCAAAATTCATTTCTGCTTTTGTCACGCCATTAACCGCGCGCAGCGCCTTTTCAATTTTACTGACACAACTCGCGCAACTCGCTCCTTCAATCATTAAATGATATGTGGTTGCTTCTTGAGCACTATCGATGTTGCTTGACGACCGTGTATTGCTATCTGCTTGAGGTTCTTTGGACGCATCATTTCGCTTATGACAACACGACTTCGTGACTTCGTTGTCTTTATTCGTTTGTTCATCACTCATAGCGTTTCCCCATTAATAAAAGTCATTATTGTGCCTGTTCGTTATCAATATTTGATAAATCGACATCTTCAATTAAATGGCAAATCACGTTATCACATGGCTCTTTGTCTGGTTTTTGATCCCATGTATCTACAGCGTTGCGCATTTTGTCTCGTAACTTAGCCATTTCAATAAACCGTTGTTCAGTTTCTGCCAGTCTTTTCTCAATCAACACCCTGACTGTTGGGCACGGCGTTTTGCCTTTATCGGATTCGGAAAATATCTGTTTGATATCCTCGATAGAAAAACCTAAATCGCGAGCACTCAGTATGAATCTAAGACGATTTTGTTGCTCTAGAGGATAAAACCTGTAGCCATTTTCACTTGACCTAGATGGTCGTAACAAATTTATTCGGGTGTAATACCTAATCGTATCCTTGTTAATCCCAAATGCGTCTGCTAACTGCTTTACTTGCATACTCATTATTCAAATACTCCGGTTGACAATAAACCTGTTCCTCACTCGCTAAAAAAAGCATAGGCCTGTGAGTCGCTCACAGGTCAAGTGATATTTTAGCTATGAGGTGCCGGCATAGACCAAACAATGACCAACACCAATAGCACAGACAATA
This sequence comes from Glaciecola sp. G7-5, assembly GCF_055808975.1. NCBI lineage: Bacteria > Pseudomonadati > Pseudomonadota > Gammaproteobacteria > Alteromonadales > Alteromonadaceae > Glaciecola > Glaciecola sp. G7-5. The sequence goes on along the minus strand of NZ_CM147892.1, from coordinate 3,468,620 downwards.
TAATTGTCCCCGCTAACGTTAACCAATCACGCCGTGTTTTATGCTTTCGTCCTGACAACAGACAGGTCGCAAGCACCGTTTGCGATAAGTAATAGAGCGCAAAGCCTTTGCTTGCTAAGTTTATGATCTCAAACACATTGCTGGTCCAAACAAGTACAATAGCGATGCCAATGATTAACATGTAATAGACATTTGTTGAAAGACGCGCTTTTATCAGCTCTCTAAGTAAGCCACCGCCGCCAATTGTGTCTGCTAAAGCGGCACTAATTTGACTAGTGGTTGCTGCAATAAGAAGTAAAAACGGTAGGATCCATATCGCTTGGCCAAGCGTCTGGCTAATGGTTGTTTCACTTAATTCAACGATGGGGTATACATTGAATAAGGGGCAAGTTAATCCAATAAACACCAAGTAAATGACGGTCGCAATACCTTGAGAATATTTTACTGCCGTTATGCGCTGATTAGCCGAATACTCAGCGCCCATAAATCTTGCCGTTTCAAACCCTTGAGTGACCATCAACATACCCGCCAAGATACTTAAGGTTTCAACAAGACCGATAGCATTGAGCGCTTCATGCTGAAACCATGTCGCGCCACTTGACATGTCAAATGTCAGCAATGCAACAAGCACTCCCACTATAATCGCTAACTTGATAGTGACCGCATAGAGCTCAATCACCTCAAGGCCTTTAGCTCCTCTTAGCCACGCAATAAACATAATAGATAGTAAGGCCAGACTGGTAGCTACCTTTATCACGGTATCATCAGTAACGCCTATTCTTTCAAACACAAATGATGCGAATAGACTGATATAAAAGGCGACTGAAATCGCATACGCCGCCCCTAAAAACCACTGTCCAACATATTCTATTTTAGCAATGCCTCCATTAGGATGGTCGTCTAAATGCGGCTCAGCGTGAGCGATGTTAAGCCGAATGACACCCCCTAAACAATATGCAAGAGCAGATAACAACACGATCCCCAGTAGTGCCCATTTCCCCATAACAGAATGAAGCAGTGGTGCAACAATTAAAAAGCCACTGCCAATGATGGAGGCAAGAGGTGTCACAGTTGCTCGCCACTGTGGTGACAATCTGACGCGTTTGTTAAATAAGCCCCAACCAACAATCAACGTCGATATGATCGCAACACTGTTTAAGAGCATGCCGTTTTCCATTAGATATACTGCCTCTACGCACTTATTTAGCGTTGAACTCTACAATGTCATTTGGCATGACTTGACCGCTCACAATCGTTGCGTTAGCAAAGTGTACATCCTTAGTATTCCCCAAACGCACTTTACCCACGTATTCTCTGGAGTAGCCTGACTCACCTTCGGTGATCACTTTGTCATCGTATACAGCTCGATACACGTCATACACTTTGTTTTGTTCTAAATTGTTAGTATCTGCGACACACACAACAAGTTCGCTTCCTTTGGCTGTGACGACTTGTCCGCTCATGATGTAATCGTGATACACCTGGCTAGCACAACCGCCTAGCAAAAATAAAGATACGGTTAATACCGTGAGTAGCTTAGTGATATTTCTCATAGTTTTTTCCTTGTTAATATACTGACAACTAACGTTGCGATTGAATTGTGAACAGGCTCACAACCCATATGGTAAGCTTACTTTTTAGCTGATATCTCAACATGATCTACATCAATAAAAATCGGCTATTGCATTACCGTTTGATTACAATTATGTAATAGAAACAATGCTATATAAATTTAATTGCGTTAAAAAGGGAGTGTAATGCACGCTTAATTAGACCAATGAATGTGTGAAATTTTCCATTGACTATCTCGTTTAATAAGCGTGATAGTTTCATTACTTGCTCTATCAATGCTTTTTCCCTTATATGTGCCAGTCAATTGGCTTCTTGAAAAAGAGGTTGCTATGCCATCGTACTCATGAACATGGTGTTCAATTAGGTCAATTTGCATGGCTTGTAAGTATTTAATGTCTGACAACATATGATGGCTTGCATATTCTTTCGCGCTTCGTTCAACACCTTGCCCTTCAAAAATCAGCACGTTATCAACGAGCAGGTTTCGAGCAGTCTCAACATCACCGGTTTCAAGTGCTTTGTGAAAGGCAAGTACAGTTTTTGCAGCTGTTGTTTCAGTCCCAGTAAACATAGATGCTATAGCTTCATTATGAGTATCACCGTCATGCGAAAAAGCGAACGGACTCATAGCAACAATGGCGACAAATGCCAAAAGGCCCTGATGAATTGTGTTTTTCATTTTTGTTTCCTCTTCGATAGATGTTGTTTAATTAAACAAGTTAACTCGCTAGCATTGGCGGGCCCATCGCTGTTGTGACCACGCTAGTAACGAGTAAAATTAAAAAACCCACAAACGTTTCAATCATGATGGAACGTCGTAATGCGACGGCGCCATCTTCTCGACTCAATATGCGTGGCACCAATACGAACTTATGAGCCACGGCAAACAGGAGAAGCAATAAGACCAAGGCTATTTTGAGTATAAAAACTTGTCCATAGCGGCTTGAATACAGGCTTTCTAATGTAGGTACAAACTGAATGAGCATAGATACAGCGGCAGCCACTAAAATAGCGACGCCCCAAACTGCAAATCGACCAAAACGTTCCATGACAACATGCAATGCTTCCCCCTCAAATATGTAAGTCGCGCGCACTAATGGTATTAGCGCACCTAACCATGCAAACGACATAGCTACATGCAGAGTGATAAGCGAGACGCTGCCAAATATGAGTGCATTAGTGTGTCCAGATAACGTAAATGAGGTGCTCAAGCCAATAATGACGAGCAATGTTAGTGTGCCAAATATCCATTGGTTTAACTTGCTCGTCAGAAATAATGGACGAATTAATATCAGCGTCAAAAGTGCAAAAGATAGACCGAACGCGATTGCTCTAGTCATCGTCAATGTACCAACAGAGCTAGCCCACATCATGTTGAGCATGATGGGGTCGAACATGCCTTTTACACCATTTTCTGCAAGGTTGCCTGTTTGTACAAAAAAATCGACAACATTAGCGATGAAACCAATAATGACCAATACCATTGCGACTTTGCATATAGCCTGTCGCCAACGCATTGCAGCTTTGTCAACACTCTCAAGCGAAGCCGCCGGGATATAGAGATACACGCAAATAATGCTAAATGCTCCGCTTATCCCCAAATACACCAGAAACTTGTTGAGTACTAGCAGCCCTATCCAAATTCCTGATGTCATGGGAATTCCTATTTAATGATTACTATGGTCGCTGTGATCCATCTTTTTATTTTTCATCTCTTTCATGTTGCCAGCAGCATGGACCATAAATGAAAAGTCTCCTTTCATCTTATGACCGTCTACTCCCATAATTGTCCATGACGCTTTGTAAGAGCTAGGCATTAACTGGGGCAAGTCATAGCTAAATGTTTTACTCGCCTCCATTGAGGGGGCGAATTCAAAATCAACCTTTTCACTTTTGCTGTTCAATATAGATAAGTTAACCAAACGAACTTCGTCAGCAAATGCCACGGCAATGGTCTCTGGGCTCTTCATTAACATAGCATTATCTTTGGGTATTGAAGACGTGATCCCAGTATGCGCTAACGCTGACAGACTGCTCATTGTGATAAGAAGCGTTACGATAAATTTTTTCATGTATTAATCTCTCTTTTGTAAAGTTACGGGTTAAATGTTTTTAGCTAATTGGTGTATTTGCTTTTTTTCCACAACAGATAAATGGCGGGTAAAACAAGTAGCGTGAGTAGCACTGCACTCATCATTCCGCCTACCATTGGCGCGGCAATCCGACTCATGACCTCAGCCCCAGTGCCTGTTCCATATAAAATAGGTAGTAATCCAAGAATGATGGCTAAAGCCGTCATCATGACAGGCCTAACGCGCAGTCCTGCGCCGTGCAATATAGCTTCTGTTAATTGCTCATCGCTCGGTATGACATTTTGTTCTTTGCAGCGCGTAATTAGCGCGTTATATTCCTGGTTCAGGTAGACCAACATGATCACACCTATTTCAACTGCAACGCCAGCGAGTGCTATAAAACCGACCCCTACGGCTACCGAAAAGTTGAACCCCTCCAGATACATTAACCAAATGCTACCAACCATCGCCAAAGGCAAAGTGCCCATGATAATGGCCACTTCAGTAATGTTTCTAAAGTTGAGGTACAACAGAATGATAATAATGGCCAGCGTCAGTGGCACAACGTAGGTGAGTTTTTCTTTGGCGCGTTGCATATACTCATATTGACCAGACCACGTTATGGAGTAGCCAGCAGGCAATACTAACTGCTCACTCACGGCTTGCTGAGCTGACACCACATAACTGCCAATATCCACGCCATCAATATCCACAAACACCCAGCCATTTAGGCGTGCATTTTCACTTTTTATGCCGGGAGGGCCATCCTCTATGTACACATCTGCTACATCTGCAAGCGCAATACGCTTTCCTTGCGGTGTTACAATCGGCAATAAAGATAGTGCTTGTGGGGATGAGCGATATGATTGAGGATAGCGCACGTTGACCGGATATCTCTCAAGCCCTTCAACACTTTGCGTGACATTCATACCGCCAATGGCACTGGATACAACTGACTGAATATCTGCAATGTTAAGGCCATAGCGCGCAGCTTTATCGCGCTGTATGTCAACCTTTACATAGCGCCCGCCTGCCACTCGTTCCGAATAAACAGAGGCTGTCCCTTTGACTTCAGAAAGAATTGTTTCGATTTGCTGGCCAATGGCTTGTATTTCGCCAAGCTCCGGCCCTCCAATCTTTATACCTACCGGTGTTTTGATTCCGGTGGCCAACATATCAATCCTAGTTTTAATAGGCATTACCCAAGCATTTGTGAGCCCTGGAAAGTCAATTAGGTTATCAAGTTCTTTTATCAAATCTTCAGTAGTTAGCCCCTTACGCCATTCATCGTGGGGCTTTAATTGTATGAACGTTTCAATCATCGTCAAGGGCGCGGGATCGGTGGCAGTTTCCGCACGTCCCACTTTACCGAACACCGTTTCTACTTCGGGCACGGTATAAATAAGCTTATTAGTTTGTTGCAGCAACTCCCTTGCTTTACCGATGGATATGCCAGCATATGTGGTGGGCATATACATTAAATCACCTTCGTCAAGCGGCGGAATAAATTCGCTGCCAATTTTATTGACCGGCCAAAAACCAATGACTAGCACAACCAATGCGCCAACAAGCGTCAGCTTTGGAAAACGCAGCACGGTTTTTAACGATGGAATGTACAGCCAAGACAAGCCCTTGTTGACAGGGTTCTTATGCTCAGGTAGTACTTTTCCTCTTATAAAATACCCCATTAATACGGGTACTAATGTTATGGCAAGTGCAGCGGAGGCCGCCATTGCATAGGTTTTTGTGTACGCTAAAGGGGAAAACATCCGCCCTTCTTGCGCTTCTAGCGTAAACACTGGGACAAAGCTGACTGTAATAATAAGAAGGCTAAAAAATAACGCCGGGCCAACCTCCACAGCCGAGTCAACCACAATTTGCCATCGGTTTTCTTTAGTAAGTGGCGTTCGCTCCATGTGTTTGTGCATGTTTTCAATCATAACTATGGCACCGTCAATCATCGCGCCAATAGCAATGGCAATCCCCCCTAGCGACATGATGTTGGCATTGATCCCTTGAAAATACATGACGATGAACGCCACGAGAATACCAACCGGTAGACTCACAATTGCTACTAGCGATGAACGAACATGAAATAAAAAGGCGATACATACGACGGCAACCACAGCAAACTCTTCCAATAACTTGAAACCAAGATTATTGACTGCGCGTTCAATCAATGCAGACCTATCATAAACTGTCACCACTTCAATACCGTCTGGCAAACCTTTTTTAAGTTCCTCAAGCTTAGCTTTTACCCCGTCAATGGTTTTTTGCGCGTTTTCGCCATAACGCATCACAACTATTCCACCAACAGTTTCACCTTCTCCATTTAACTCAGCAATGCCACGGCGCATTTGTGGTCCTAATTGCACGTCAGCAATATCTTTGACCAACAATGGCGTGCCATTGTTGTTTACGCCCAAGGGAATAAGCTCTATGTCTCGTTTATTTTCGATGTACCCGGTAGCACGAACCATATATTCGGCTTCAGCCATCTCAATAACCGATGCGCCAACCTCTTGATTACCGCGCTTAATGGCCATTTGAATATGAGAAAGGGGTATGCCATAGGCTCTGAGCTTCTCAGGATCCACTCTGACCTGATACTGCTTAACCATCCCGCCTATCGAAGATACTTCTGATACGCCAGAAACTGTCTGTAACTCGAATTTTAAAAACCAGTCTTGTAAACTGCGCAACTGACTAATATCGTGTTGGCCCGTTCTATCGACTAAGGCATAAAGATACACCCAACCCACACCCGTAGCGTCTGGTCCTAGTTGAGGCCTAGCATTTTCAGGTAAATTAGGAGCAACTTGGGATAAGTATTCGAGTACGCGGCTTCGTGCCCAGTACAAATCCGTATCGTCATCAAAAATGATGTAGACATAAGAGTCACCAAAAAATGAGTAACCTCTCACGGTTCTGGCACCAGGCACCGATAGCATCGCGGTAGTAAGAGGATAAGTTACTTGATCCTCAACAACTTGAGGTGCCTGCCCAGGGTAACTTGTTTTAATAATCACTTGCACATCTGACAAATCAGGTAGTGCATCTACTGGTGTGTTTTTTACAGCGACCAAGCCTCCACCAACAATGATTATGGTGATAAGCAATACAAAAAATCGATTGGTGACAGACCACCTAATAATGGCTGCAATCATTAGTACTGTCCTCCGTGACCTGAATGATCCATCTCTTTATCTGCATTGTCTGTGCCCATCGAGTGACCAGAATGATCCATACTCTCCATATTTTCCATAGACTCTGTATCATCCATATCATCCATATCGTCCATACCTTCCATGTGCATCATGTTGCCGTCTTCATCCACAATATGGATTTGTGTAATTAAGTAATCACCTGAATCTGTCTTTGTAATTTGTAAATGCAATGACATGCCAGGCATTAACTTGGTAATGTCCAAATCTTGGTCAACAAAAAAATCCATTGTCATTTCAGGCCAATCCCATTCGTCAATTGCCGCATGATCAAGATTCACCATATTATGCTCTGCCATCACACTGTTGACAGTTGCGGTAGTCCATACCTTAGATGGCATGGATTCGGCCTCTTCCATTCGTTTAAAATCAGACGAAATGCTGCTTTCAGAATCTAATAAGAATTGAGCAGAAGTGACGACTACATCATCGTCTCTTAGACCGCTTAAAATCTCCGTGTATTCATTGACGATATTGCCAACCTTGACTTCGATAGATTTAAAGCGCCCCTCACCTAAAGCAAGTACCACTCGGTCTTGCTTTCCAGTGCGAATAACCGCTTCAGTGGGCACCAAAAGGTTTTCATCATCCAGATCGGAATGGATGGTGACTTGTGCAAACATGTTGGGTTTCAAGAAATACTCGGGATTGTCAAAACGTAATCTCGCTTTTAGCGTTCTTGTGTCTTTGTCTAATGTTGGGTAAACATAATCAACTTCGCCCTCCCACACTTTTTCTGGCAAATACTCAAGCGTCATGGTGACCGCTAAGCCTTTCTCAATCTGGTTCGACTGACGTTCAAATACCTCCGCATCCACCCATACTTCATCTAACGCGCCAATAGATAATATCGTCACACCAGGTTTAACATAAAAGCCTTGTCTGATATTCAGATTATCGACAAAGCCTGTTTGAGGGGCGGTAAACGTGATGGTTTGTTGAACTTTACCGGTTTGCTTGAGTTGCTTAACCGCTTGAGCTGGCATTTGAAGCGCTTCAAGCCGAGAGGTAGCAGCCTGCAGTAGATTGGCGTTATTGCGGTTTCGAGCAAGCAGAAATTCCTCCTGCGCATTTACTAACTCGGGTGAATAGAGCGCGTATAAAGGCTCACCTTTTTTAACGTATTCACCAGCTGCTTTTACATATAATTCGTCTATCCAACCTTCAACACGTGGGTGAATATGCACAAGTGTGTCTTCATTGTATTGCACATAACCCACCGTTTTAATTGGCACATGTAAGCTTTTTCTCTCCACAGACGCCGTTCGTACACCTAAGTTATTCTCTACATTTGGATGTATTGTGACAGTGCCGGGACTCTCATCCGTGCCCCCATCATCATATACCGGCACAAGATCCATTCCCATTGGTGATTTACCGGGTGCGTCTCTTCTATAGTTCGGATCCATAGGGGCGACCCAATATAAGGGGGCGTTGCTATCGGCATTGTCGGCATTTGCTGCGCTATCGCCTGAATGGGGCAAGATAAACGTATAAGTCAATGCAGTTAGCACCGCTCCAGCGATGAGTCCAATGGCCAGTGTACTTGTATTTTTCATGAGTTGTCTCCAATGCGATGAGTAACGTCTTGACCATCGCTAAAAAAATAGTTGAGTTGTGATCGCGACTTGAGTAAGTCAATATCAATGTTCAATGCGTCAATTCTGGCATTCAGATCGGCTATTCTTGCTCTTACTACTTCAGCAAAATCACCATCATCATTAGTATATGCCGTTAAAGAAGCCTCAGCTTGCTCGCTCATTTGAACCAAAATATCCGTTTGATAAAGTGTTTCGCGCTGCAAAAGCCTTAAGTGAGCAGCATATGCAGATTGCAGTTGAGATAGCAGCGATCTAATGGCTAATCTCTTTTCTGTCTTTATCGCCTCAGTTTGACTAATCGCTGCGGAGACGTCCTGATCTTGTTTGTTGCTGGTAAATAAGGGCACGTCAAATGAGATACCCACCGAGATAAAATCAGCTCGGCTACGTTCTAACTGATCGTCGGCTCTATATGCATAACTTGCGTTTACACCCCATTGTGGCTTGTATTGCTGCTTTGCTAAATCAATACCTGTTTTACTGGCTCTTATTTTTTGCTCAATCGCCAAAACATAAGGGTGCGCCACCAATAAATTGGCTAAGCTTTGCGCATCGTGACTGTTTAGCGCTTGTTCAGCATCTACATACAAAGGTTTAATTGATGGCGTTGCAGCAGGTAGAGAAACCATTTGCCTATATCGCATTTGATTAGATGTCCAAGCCGTATCATCTGATAACCATTCAAGCAATTCAGCAAGTGCTTGCTCTTTTTGGGAATGCAATTTAGTCAGTCGGTCATCAAGCCTTGTTAGCTCGAGCTGAGCGCGAACGATATCTTGTTGCCTTACTTTGCCGACCGCTGACGAGTAACTCGCTTGGGCGACGTCGCCGAGCTGTTCAAATAAAGCACGGTCTTGTTCAATGAGTGATATTGTCTGTTGAGCCCGATAAATCTCAAGCCACTTAAGAGAAACCGCCAATGTTGTTTTCGCGATTCGATCTTTGCGCATGATTGGGTGTTGCTTCGCGAGTTCTTCAAGTTGTTTGCGCTTAATATCCAAACTATCACCGCGGGGAAACATCTGCGATACGCCTGCTTTCAGTTGTGTCATTGGTTCTTGATCAAAAGCAAAACCATCTGTTGGCAGGTTCGCCAGTCCAATCGATACCACAGGATCAGGAAGCGAAGAGGCAGACACACTATTCGAGAGTAACGCGTCTTCTCGATATTGACTTCCCTTCAACCATGGATCTTGCTTAATTGCTGCTGTAATTGCTTCCTCTAGTGTTAGAGTGTCAGCTTTATTTGCAAAGACGTTATGACTTAGCATCAGCATGATTAATGTTGATAAAAAAGCGATACGATATTTCATTAAAATTGCTCCTCATAACTGGCAATTTCTGCATATACCGATGAGCTTCCGTCTTCTTTTAATAGCAATATTTGGTATGGCATAAAGCGGTCGTCAACCTCCATCCCTGGCGTTCCGACTGGCATGGCGGGGACAGATAGTCCTATGCTATCTTTTGGCACGTCGGCTAAGAACTGTTTGATGTACTTTGCCGGTACATGCCCTTCAAACACATAACCATCATTTGACTCTGCCGTATGACAAGACCGATAATTTGGGGCTATCCCTCTGTCCTCTTTTATGTCCGACATAAACGTAATGTTTCTTGCACTCACATCAAAGCCATGGTCTTCGGCATGATTAATCCATTTTTGGCAGCAGTTACAGGTTCTGCTTTTGTAAACCGTTAGCTCGATGGCGGCAGGTTTGGAAATGTATTCACCTTGTTCAGTCGCCTTGTTGTTAGCGGCATCTGAACAGGCCGTTGTTAGAAGAACAGCAGCGATTAATGATGCCTTTACGGGCAATAGTATTGAAAATTTCATATATCTTTCCTCTCAAAAAAAGAAAAAGTGTGTTTAATAATTTGGATTTGGTTATTTATCTTAACGATAAGCGAATGCAGCTCGCGATATTTGTCGCGACTGCAAGTTATGATATGTAGAGAGGAGTTTTTGGAGGGCGCTGTATCGGATGGAGAAACGCTTTTTTAATTGAGGGCTCAATTGATTTAAACGGTATCGCGGTATAGTCAGGCAAACCGTTTAATCTGCTGTCTACTAGCACGGCGACGATGAGTAAGCCCATCGGGCAACAACAGTCCTTTGGACAGCAGTCTTCACTATTTTCATCCACTGCCATGTTGTCAAAATGAGAACCACTCATAGACATTTCAGACATCATATTATGTTCCTGCATACATGGCATTTCAGAAGACACAGCGAACGCCTCTACCCCTTGCGATAGTAGCAATATGATAACAACACTGATGTGAACGAAACGAGTAAGCAATCTACACCTTCAATATAGCGTAAGGACACATAATACAAACGACGACTTTTCAAATAAAAAGCGTGTTATTCAAACGACTGCAAGATAATATCAACTCAACCTGACAAGACGATTACACATAGATTACATTTCTGTCATCTGATGTTTATTCAACAAATTAGTCCTTTATACTATCGGCATGAGCCGATGTTTACGGTCAGTTGTGCATTCGCTCGATATTTTCCAAAGAGTTGCACAGAAATAGCGGATACAAATGGAGCAAGCATGAAAATACTAGTGGTAGAAGACGAAGTGAAAACCGGCGACTATATTAAACAAGGCTTGTCAGAGGCGGGGTTTGTTGTTGAGTTAGTCAGAAATGGACTTGATGGTCATCACAAAGCAATGACGGGAAACTTTGAACTCGTGATACTGGACGTGATGTTACCTGATATAGATGGTTGGAAGATAATGAGTTCATTGAGGGAGGCCGGTAACCATACGCCAGTACTGTTTTTAACCGCAAGAGACAGTGTTAAGGATAAAGTAAAGGGATTAGAATTAGGCGCGGACGACTATTTGGTCAAACCCTTTGCGTTTGCTGAACTCCTTGCAAGAGTGCGCTCTTTAGTAAGGCGCACGATAGCAGCCCCCACAAATATACTCGCAATTGCCGACTTACAGCTAGATATTCCCTCTCGTATTGCCACAAGGGCGGGCAAAACCATCAACCTAACCACTAAAGAGTTTACATTGTTAGAGCTTATGGTTAGACGACAAGGTGAAGTATTACCCCGTTCTCTCATTGCTTCACAAGTATGGGATATCAATTTCGATAGTGATACCAATGTTATTGATGTTGCTATTCGCCGGTTGCGCGCCAAAATCGATGATGACTTTCCAGTGAAACTTATCCAAACCATCCGTGGTATGGGCTACAAAATTTCAGCGGCTGATAATGAATAAGGTGTTTCGCGTCCCAAACTCACTTGCATTTCGCTCTACGATACTAGTCGGTTTTGCGGTGGTGGTATGCTTAACAATTATGCATGAGATTGTGGTGCGTTCAATAGAGCAACATTTTACTGAACAAGATGCTGGAGAACTTAACGAAGTATTTGTTGCTGTTAATAAGCAACTCGCGGAGTCAGGCTTACAAAAAACATCTCCAGCAGACACACTTGAAGATGCAGTATCAGGGCATCATGGAGTTTATTATCATGTGGAGAGCGCAATGGGAGACGTACTTTATACCAGCAAAGAAGTCGATTTTAGCTTCTACCCAGAATATGCGCGGACATATACATCTGTTAAACCAGAGCATCTGCTGCTATTTAAAGATTCTCAGCATATGTTCCGAGCGACAAAACTAAATGCAACCATTTTAATAGATAATGTCGAAACCAATTTCAGTGTAATAGTTGCGTCTAACATGGAATTCCATATGACGTATATGGATGAATTTAAGAAAACGCTGTGGTTAATTACCTTGTGTGCTGCCGTGATCACTATTTTAGCCGCTAGGTTCGCCATATATAGAGGCCATTCTCCACTGCGAAAACTAAGCCGAAAAATAGAAACAATATCAGCTGACCATCTAGACGCAAGGATCAGTTCAGAAGAGGTGCCAATGGAGCTACTCACTTTAGTTGATTCGTTCAATGTTATGCTGCAAAAACTCGAAGATGGTTTTGTTCGCTTGTCTTTCTTCTCAGCCGATATAGCGCATGAACTACGCACGCCCATTACTAATTTAACCACTCAAACTCAGGTGATGTTAAGCAGACCTAGAAATAACGAGCAATATACAGAAATGCTCTACTCTAATCTTGAAGAATTCGAACGTATGACCAAAATGGTCAGCGACATGTTACTACTTGCGCAAACTGAGCATGGCTTAATAAAACCAAACAAAGAAAATATTGATGTTAATAGTGAAATTAAAGACTTGCTAGAATACTTCGAACTCCTTGCTGATGAAAGAAATATAAGCCTACAGTTAATTGGCCCAACCGTTACAGCTAATTGTGATAAAACGATGTTTCGACAAGCGTTAAGTAACCTAATATCCAATGCGGTCAGATATTCGCCAGTTGACAACGACATTGTAATTGAAACCAAAGAAACCTCAGAACAGGTATCGATATCGGTTATTAACCATGGTGAAACGATTTCAAAAGCGCATATAAGTAGACTTTTTGACCGATTTTATAGAACAGACCCTTCTCGCAAAAGAGATGGTCAAGGCGCGGGGCTCGGGCTAACAATTGCAAAAGCAGTGATTGAAATTAATAGCGGAAAGATAAAGGCCGAGTCTTCAAACAATCATACGATTTTTGAGATAGTATTTGAAAAGACATAGGGAAATTTTTAAACAAAAGATAATTAACAAACCCGTCCATCATAATGTTACTCGACGCTAGGTTGGCCGTTAATTTCAAACGCCATGAATATCGGAAAGCGGTTGTACCACGTGAATGTCTCTTTTCTATTGTACAGAGAAAACTAACGTCCACTAGTTTCTATTGCTGTTCAAACCTTATACTATATTAATCAGCGGCATATTCACCAATTTCGTGAGCGCTTATATTTTCGGCGCCCTGCCTTGCTCTTTTCAGAGATACATTATAAAAATAGTAGCCGTGCTCAAAGTTCGTCTAAATCTGGTTACATATTTCTCCCTCACTAAAGTAACGCATCCTTTCATAACAAAGTCATCTTCTTTTCAGTCGCAATAACATATCACTGTTATTGCTTATCTTAATAAATTAAAGTTTGATTTGAAGGCTTTGTGGTCACAATTAAAGCCTTAACGATATTAAATAGATGCTGTCGTCATCACTGATCATCGACAAAGCGGGTACGCAGAATACTGCCTAATTTATCTATTACATCTATTAGTGGAATTGCATAGCCTAAGGCGTGTTTAGAAAAGTAAAAACGCATTGCTACCTTCTGGGAAAAAGCTTCAACCCTGAATGTTGTGCATGAAATTGACGCTTGTATCAACCTATAGAAAATACTTATTTGTCATTTAGTGTTTGAAACCGAAATGTAAGAAAAATATGTATACAGCAGATGGTATGGTCAGATGCAGCTTGATAGTTTTAGCACACTTGAAGAGTGGTAAGGCTATAATTCTAATTTATGTGTATTGTATACACTTGAATTGTATAAGAAAATGAAATCATTATGTCTACGTTTGGATCATACAATCCAAACTATTGGTGGCATGCAAAATGAAAATAAAACAAATAGACTCGTGGCTAGAGATAACATGCTAAACCTGATTAGCGGTTATTCCTTTATGAACGGTATTTCGCAATCACCGCAAATAACATTTAGTGACGCTTTGCCATAAATTTTAGTGCTACACCTAGGGCACACATACTTTGATCGTGTTTGGCGTTTTGCTACTTCTGGGATTAAAAAATCCGGCATTGACGAAAAGCCCTCGCGCTGAGATGCATATGATGCAAACTGCGCTTCATCCTGCAGTGAAATGACGTTTGCGTTTATGATATCACTTGCATGCGCGCAGTGTTCTACTAGCGAATTTGGTTTAAATACTGGATTTTCAACAATTATCGGCTCGTGAAGTTTAGGTAAGGCTAAGCGGTCAACCCAGCGTAAATTGAATGTTTTGTCATCTAGAAGTTCGTTAGCCGCTTGCATAAACGCGCCCTGCTTCATAATAAAGTCGCTCATATTGCGTCCTACAATCGCCCCACCCGGCTCCCCGGTATCTGAGGGCATCAAGCCTATATCCATCATCTTCTGCGCCCACTCTTTATTATGGTAATGACCTTCGCTCGGTAGACCAAAATGAAATTGCCATGCATGCACCATCTCATGAACCAAGGTCTGAAAAACCTCTATTATTCTCGACGAAGCAAAATAGGAAGGATTAATACTTAACTCACTGCAGAGCTCACCTTGCGCATTCCCCCACCGTTTTGCCGCGAAGAACCCCATCACGTTCTTCTTACGCTGGACTGTAAAAATGACAGGCGGCAATTCGTTATTAAATAATGCGCGATTAAAGTGGTCAAATGCCTTTATCAGAGGCGCGTAGAGTTCGTTAGTGGGCGACATTTTTGCTGATGCACATCCGAGAATTAATGACATATTAATCGTTGTACACTACACGAAAATGACTAGCTTATTAAGACGATACAGTTATATATGTTGCGGTTTTAATTACCATTTCATTAAATTACAACAGTGTACACTGCACTTTTTTAGGGATAACGTAATTAACAGGTTGATTTTAATAACTAAAAGGAATGATAAAATGGCGAAAATGAAAGTACTGTCTTCAGCGAGAAAGCGAGCGTTCGATAGCGTACCAAAACTAACGAAAGAAGCAACTATTGGCTATTTCACTTTAGATGTCGACACTAAAAAGATATTGAACAAAATGCAATCTGACGTTGCCAAGGTGGGTTACTTAGTGTCAAAGGCCTACTTTCAAGCAAAGGGACGGTTTTTTGAAACAAGTCGCTATATTGACGCCGATATAAAAAGGGCAACAAAAATATTATCACTTAAAAGCACTATTGATTTATCGACGTATTCGCCAGAAGTTGCCTCTCGGCAAAAGAAACAAATACTTGCGCAATACAACTGGCAAGCGATGACATCTAACACGAATGCACTATTAGCAGCACATGCAGACAGCTTAGTATCCATCCGCATGAACAAAGAAGATATGTTGTTTGCACTTGTCTCGTATTGTTGGATGCGCCGCGTCGAGATCCCATCATATAATCAGTTTGTTGACATTATCTCGACTGCTTTTCATTCTTATGAAGCACGGATGCTTGATTTGATTGAAAAGTCATTATCACTCAAAAAGAAAAAGTCGCTGTTGCAGTTTTTTTCTGCGCAATCGCATCTATATAGCATCAGAGAGCTAAAAAGAATCGATCAAGGCCTTGGCCAGAGGGTCCTCAATCAAAATGCGGCAATACTACAGGTGTTTGGCGTGCACTTTTTTGAACTATCACCTGTTTACAAAAAAATGGGGCTCACAGACGAAGCGATTAAACATTTTTCAGATGCGATCTACTTAGGGAACAACGATGAAATCCGGCGATTGAAAAATGACAACAAACAGTCGCTTTACTATTTGTCTTTTATTTATGATCAGTTTTATAAGCGCCATGACTTTGCTGCAGATGCTATTTTGAAAGTAGTTAAACAATTTACAAACAAAGCAAAAGGTAATGAGCGGACCAAACGCGACGAGCAACGAGTCAGTACACTTGAGGCTAACAAAACGTACTAAATAGTGCAAAAGATGCCAAGAGAGTGTTAGAGCTAGTATATTCCATCACCCAAGATGCGGATTTGTCTTTTGAAGAACGAAACGAGCGTGCACACCAATTAATAAGTGCTTTTTTTAATGCCGAAAACCCTGATTTTGAAAAGCATATTGAACGTGTTGGGAACAGTATTACTAAACTAGCTACACATGCTGATTATTATCGCTCGCTGTTTGAAAACAGCATCAAACTCCAGCGCACACTAGGTCCGGTTATTAAGTCTATGAGCTTTGATACGCAAAGCAAGGATCAAGGGCTGTTGGAAGCCATAACCTTCTACTTATCCCAACCAAAAAGTATTGATGAAGACTCACCTACTGCGTTCTTAAGTAAAATCGAACTGGCTCACCTGAATGAAGAAGACGATATCAATCCATTAAACAAATATCGGGCGTTCCTATTCATGAGTGTGGCGAGAGGACTAAAGGACAAGTCATTAACGTTAACTTATTCATATCGTTACAGACAAACGCCAAGTTATATGATTGGTATCGAAGAGTGGCGTCATCATCGAAAAAGGCTGTTGGCAGCAGCATCACTTGAAAAGTTTGCAGACGGAAAAGCGGTACTCGCCGACATTGGTCAGAGCGTAACGAGAAAATTTGAGGACGTCATTAAGCGGATTAACAACAATGAAAACTCACATTTTTCGACAAAAGAAGATGGTACTTGGCGGATCAAATATCCAGACCCCGAATTTTCAATCGCAAAATACATACCCACGCTATTGGGAGCTTCCCGCTCAATTACGCTTCAAGATGTCATGTTCGAAATAAACCGGCATACTGATTTTTCAGGCTGTTTTCGTAATCGTCTTCCACGTGCTGGTAAATCTGAAGTAGACGTGCGCTTACTGTTTGCCACAATATTAAGTTTAGGGACAAACCTGGGTCATACAGAGCTCGCTAGGGCAAGTAAGTTATTTTCAGAAAAAGCGTTAAAAGATACTGAAAATTCGTGGATATCTACTCAAAACTTCCAACGAGCAAATGACCTTTTAGTTAAAACGATCCAATCTCTCTCCTTACCCACCATTTATAATGAAAATGATGGCAGATTACATTCAAGTAGCGATGGTAAGAAAGTCGTGGTTAACGTGAACTCTCTGCTTGCAAATTATTCATACAAATATTACGGCAAAGAACAAGGGATAAGCGTTAATAGTTTTCTTGACGAAAAACAGTCATTTTTTCATGTCAATGTCTTAACGTCATCAGATCGCGAGGCGCCTTATGTCCTTGAAGGGTTAGTTTCATCAAAACATGCATTGATGCAAGACGATATAGAGGAGCACTTTCATAGCACCGACACGCATCGTTATACTGAAGCTGTTTTTGCAGGCTTGCATTTCATGGACATGTCTTTTGCACCACGCATTAAAAATGTTCATCATCAGACTCTTTATGCTTATGAGTCTAAAACAACCAGCAAATACTCTGATTCGCCATTAGCGCCGAAGACGCAAATCAATAAGAAACTTATATTGGAAAATTGGGATGATATATTGAGGCTTATGGCATCTATGAAGTTGAAGCGCTGCAGTGCTTCACAAATGTTAAAAATGTTATCTAGTAGTGAGCGAGACAACACTCTATATAAAGCCTTTAAAGAATTCGGGCGCTTGCTAAAGACCCACTTCATTTTAAACTATGTAGACGATGAAGCGCTCAGGCAAAATATTCAGAAGCAGCTTAACAGAGTCGAGTTAGGTCAAAAACTTGCTGACAGAGTACTGTTTGGAAGAAATGGTAAGTTACAAGTCGGTCTGCAGTACGAGATTCAATTGGTCATGGCCAGTAATACCTTGTTACGCAATATGATTATTCTATGGAACTACTTATTTTTGTCTGACTATTGTTTGTCTCTTGATTCACATGATGAACGTGCGAATGTCATTGAATCAATATCGACTGGCTCGGTTATCGCTTGGGCGCACATTAACTTTATGGGTATATATGAATTTAACCCAATTGTGCGAAGCCAATTTGGATCTACATTAAAGCAGATGAGAGATGTGTCGATTTAGTTTTTGCAATATTAAGCCATTTTAATCAATGGCTTATATTATAATATCGTAAATCAGTGACCTAAACGGTAGTTCAGCCAGGTTTTAGTAGCTAAAAACCACGCTATGCAATAGATAGATAAAAAATATAAGGCTAATTAGAATCAACGGGTTAGTGAAACTACTTTATGCGTTAACGGTCTGATAATCCCAAATTCCTTGATGATTTTCGTGAATTTCACGTAACTGAGGCTCTGTTCTTAAGTTCAAGTAATCAACATAATTCGCTACAAAACAGATGAGGGTAAAGTTCCTTGGAATTCCGCTAAGATCGTCAATATTGCCTTTGTGCTCTAGGTTTTTATTAGCTTCTTGTACTGGGTGTTTGGGTCGTGGCGAAAGAAACTGGTGCTTGGCCTTATCTGATAAATCATTCCATACTTTGTGGCGTAATTTTGCGTAAACAGTTACATCGTCTACAGCCTCTTGTGCACTTAATAGGTGTTGCCCGTCTAGCAAAATCACTGTCGCACTAATACGATATTGCTCGCGACTCTTACTAAAGTACCAGCAAATTTGAGTTTGTGGGTGCTCTTTCCATTGCGCTACTTTCTCACTTCTCGAATCAGTTACCGCTAATATGTCATTGTTATTATCAGCGAAGCCTCTAAATACTAATGTACGATTTTCTATGAATAGCTTATTGTCAGATGCATTTGTACTAGAACCTAACACGCTTGCGGCTTGAAAAAACCTAGATTCAACTTTGCTGCGCTGAACGTGAAGTGAGCGTGCGAGAGATTGGCGCCATCTTGGAAATTCCATGTGTAAACTACTCCTGTCGTTTTACGTGCGTGAACAAGCGGTAAAAGTTATCAGTTGTTTGCTTTGCTAATTCTTCTACTGAGATACCTCTTAAATTTGCAATAAATTTTGCAACTTCAACAACATGTTTAGGCTCATTTTTCTTACCTCTAAAAGGCACAGGTGCCAACCATGGTGAGTCGGTTTCAATCAGCAATTTGTCAAGTGGAATGCGTTTTACTGTTTCTTGTAAATCTTTTGCTGAATTAAAGGTAACTATGCCCGAAATGGATATATATATACCCATATCAATCGCTGCCATTGCCATTTCAAGGCTTTCTGTAAAACAGTGTAATACAGCACCCGTATTTTTATCATAATGTGTTCTTAGGGCTTCAAGGGTATCTTCTTGAGCACTTCGTGTATGAATAATAAGGGGCTTTTTAACTTCGTTCGCTACCTTAATATGATCTATAAAGGAGTCTAGTTGCACCTTGGCCGTATCTTGACTATAAAAGTAGTCAAGCCCGGTCTCACCTACGGCAACAACATCCGACAAGCGCGCATGCGTTAATAAATCGTCATAGTCACAAACATCTTCACTATGTAGTGGATGAACGCCACAGGACATGGACACCTGAGGAAAGTGACTAACGCTTTGCTTCATTGTTGCAAATTCTTTCACGGATACGGCAACACAAAGCATATGTTGAACCTTCGCTTGTAAGGCTTGTGCAACTACCTCATCAAGCGCTTCTTTACTTTTATCTAGTCTATCTAAATGGCAATGAGAATCAACAAACACCCTGTCCCCTTTATATCTTTATGATTATAAACTTTTATATTTTTGAAAAAGTTGTTGAAGTATGAGGCTTTTATTTATACCTGCTTGACCAATTTTTTTATTTGCCTTTTGACAATCAAAAATCAACTTTTCAATTTGTAATTTAGTTTGGCTGATGCTAGTTGATGAGGTCGATTCAGCACTTTCAAGATTGTTTTGATAAAGCAATACTGCTTTTTGATAAAGCCAAGCAAGAATCGTTTCAGCTTCATTTTTACACTTTTCAGCAAGTAAAAGTTCACTGGTACCCCCTACTGCTAATTGTTCTAGATCCGCACAAAACGCGGCATAGGTATTAGTATCTTCATTCAATGACGCTAAATAATCAATTGGCGAGCCGCCATATGCCTTTAAGCCTTCATACGTCACCGTTTTAGATGTTTGCTTTGCTAACCAATCTAAACTTTCAAGTGCACTAGGAATAGCGATTCTAATTTTTTCACAACGACTTGTTATGGTAGCTAAAAGCGCATTTGGCTTGGTGGTACTTAATAGAATATAGGTATTTTGATTGGGCTCTTCTAGTGTCTTAAGCAAGGAGTTGCTCGCAGATTCGGTCATACTTTCTATGTTTTCAATCAGTACTACTTTATTGCCTAATAGCTGAGAAGTAGAGGTAACGAATTCTGATACTTGTCGAATCAAATCTACACCAATGCTGGGCTTGTCTGAAACAACTCGCTTCATGTCGGGATGCGAATGGGCAATATACAGTTTGCATGACTTACATTCGCCACAAGCATTTTTGTTTACGCATAATATGGTCTTAGCGAGCCCATTGATAACGTTATTTTCGCCTGCACCTTGGTCAGCAACAAAAAGTAAACCATGATGCAATTGTTGATTTTTTACACGTTCTTGCAGTTTTTCAAAAAGGGGGACTAGCCAAGGATACATTTATGCTTCACCTGTTGTTGTGGAATACCAGTGCTGTAATGCACCTAATGCATCCGCTTTTACTTTTTCTGGCTGATTGTGAGCGTTGATTGTTACAGCATTATCAAGCAGAGCGACCTGCTCTTTGTAGGTTTCTCTTGCGCGTTCAAAAAATGCTAAGCCCGCCTGCTCAATACGGTCTAACTCCCCGCGCCCCCTTGCTCTTTGGAGACCAATACTTGGGTCAATATCCAAATACAATGTGAAATCTGGACTAAACTCACCTAAGGTGAGTTTTTTCAACTGTTGTAAATTTGATAACGGAACTTGGCGTCCTCCACCTTGGTATGCAAGCGATGACAAATCATGTCTATCACCAATGACAAAGGTGTTTTGTGCTAACGCAGGCTGTATTACGTTGTGCACCAATTGGCTGCGAGCCGCATACATCAATAATAATTCTGTTTCTTGGGTAACCTCTTCAGTGTCCCAAGAATGCTTTACGCATTCCCTTATGGCTTCAGCCATCGGAGTTCCCCCGGCTCTCTCGTACATATTACGCTATGGCCACGCTCAGTAAAGAATCCTTTAAGCGTTTCAATGATGGTGCTTTTACCAGCACCTTCTAGGCCTTCCACAACTATAAACGCTGCCTTCATTATTGTCCTTACTGGTTATTTTCGCTACTCAAGTTGAGTTTTCGTTGTTCTAAATATTCGCGAACTGCTTTGTTATGATCTGCTAAGTTTGTAGAAAATTGATGCCCGCCATTTCCCGTCGCCACAAAGTAAAGCGAATCGGTTAATGCTGGAAATAAACTAGCTCGAATAGAGGCTTTATTTGGCATTGCAATAGGCGTTATTGGCAAACCTTTAATAACATAAGTATTGTATGGTGTCGGGGTTGTTAAGTGTTTGCGCGTAATGTTGCCATCATAACTTTTACCAATACCATAAATTACGGTAGGGTCAGTTTGTAAGCGCATATTATTATTAAGTCGATTAACAAACACACCCGCTATTTCGCTGCGCTCTGATTCAATCGCGGTTTCTTTTTCGATAATAGACGCTAAAATTAAGGCCTCATATTGAGAGTCAATAGGCAGGTCTATAAAACGTGATTCCCATATACTGGCAAGATACTTTTGCATCGCCAGTAAGGCACGTTTTAAGATTTCACTGCTCGCGGTTCCGTGAGTGTAAAAGTAGGTATCTGGAAGCATGCACCCTTCTACACTTTTATACTCATTTGCGCAGAAGGGATATGATTTTATATCTAAACGATCATATAGACTCTCTGCATCACTTACATCATTGTCTACTCCTTTGGCTAATGACAAACTGGTTAGCCATTGTGAAATTGTATGGCCCTCTAATAAAGTGATGTTTAACTGTTTCACTTTGCCACTATTAAACATGTTCAAAACATCAACAAAATTCATATTTGGGAGCAACTCATAAGTTCCCGATTGAATATTTTGTTGCTCTGGATGAAATTGCAGCCATAGTTTAAAGCCTAGCCGGTCTATAGGGGTGTATTTACGTAAACCCTCAACCGCTTGGTACAAGCTCATCCCTTTTACGACGGTATACTCAGTTGTTTCTGTTATAGGGAGTGATACTGACTCTATATCCTTTACTTTATGCCATATAAAGCCTAACAAGGTTAAACTCAGCAGCATAATCAAGGTGAGAACAAGCAAGATTACTTTTTTCATTTTAGGTCTTTAAGTTTTTCGACATGATGAACACTCAAATAATCATATAAGTTGACTAATAGTTCTCTTGGAGTAGAAACATCATATTGATACTGTTTATGACCCGCAGCAATAGCCGATACCGGAATGATAAATCTAATAGCATTGCATAAGAAGATCGCGTCTGCGTCGAATAAGTCATTAAAAAGCGCTATCTTTATATGGTACTGCAGACCTTCTTTTTGCATAAAAGACAAGATGGCATCACGCATAACACCGTTAACACCTGAGTTTCCCATGTCGGGGGTATACCAAATACCTTCTTTACGATAAAAAATATTGGATGCGGTTGCCTCAATCAATTTGCCTGTTTGATCACATAATAATAAATCCTCCACCTTGCTATTTTGCAACTCGCGTTTGGCAAGAATTTGTTCTAAGCGATTTAGGTGTTTAATTCCTGCCAACAGTACTTGCGAAGACAGGCGCATATTGGCCTGGCGAACAACAAAGCGATATTCTTCATTATTTAAGTCTTCTAATGATAGTGAGGAGACCGGAAATAAACTAACTACAATCTGTGTGTTAGGCGATTGAGGTAACTCATAACCTCGGCCACCCATGCCCCTTGAAACTAAAATTTTTATTGCAAAGGCATTAATAGACTCTGGTACCATCGTATTTAGGCCAAGAATCAACCACTGGTGTATAGTCTCTGTACATATTTCAATGCCGAGTTTGTGACAGTCCCGAAGTAACCTTTGCAGGTGGGCTGGCAATAAAAAAATACTATTTTCTTGGGCGTATATGGTGGTAAAACATCCATCACCGTAGTTCATCGACCTGTCTTTGACAGAAATACCACTAAGGTCTTTGGCCTGAAAAGGGTGTATATCTGATTTTGCAAGCAGCAAATCCGCTTTCGCATTTGAAGACGCGATAACGTGCTCGGATTCAGATAAATAGCTTGCAATGAATATATTCATAGTTGCGTGTTTTTCATGTTTCCCTGGCGATTTGAAGACAAAAAAAAGTGAAGACAATTGGTTAAATTTCTTCACTTAATTTAGCAAATATTAGCTCATATCACGAGCCTTTGAGTACTATTTTTCGCGAGCAAACAATAACGACCCGTTAGTGCCACCAAAGCCAAAAGAATTACACAAGGCATAATCGGCCGTAAAAGCAGATGCCCCATTAGCAACAAAGTCTAAATCACAACCTTCGCCTGGGTTATCTAAATTAATCGTTGGCGGCGCAATTTGGTCACGTAAAGCCAAAATCGTAAAGATTGCTTCAACCGAACCTGCAGCGCCTAATAAATGACCAATCATTGATTTGGTAGAGCTTACTTTTAATTTGGACGCGTGTTCACCAAAAATGCTTTTTATAGCGGCAACCTCAGCTACGTCGCCTGCAGGTGTAGAAGTACCGTGAGCATTAATGTAACCAATCAAAGGCGTTTGAACTTGTGCATCGTTTATTGCGTTTGCCATTGCTAGTGCAGCACCAGCGCCATCCGCAGGGGGCGAAGTCATGTGATATGCATCACCACTCATCCCAAAGCCAACAACTTCAGCATATATTTTCGCGCCTCGGGCTTTTGCCGCTTCATACTCTTCGAGCATTACCACACCCGCGCCTTCTCCCATAACAAAACCATCTCTGTCTTTGTCCCAAGGGCGACTTGCGCTTTGAGGAGAGTCATTGTTCGTAGAGAGGGCTCTAGCCGATCCAAATCCAGCAAAGGCTAAGGGTGTAATAGTTGCTTCAGCACCGCCTGCTAGCATGGCGTCAGCATCGTTATAAGCGATCGTCCGCGCAGCAATACCAATGTTATGCACACCAGTTGTACAAGCAGTTACCACATTTAAATTTGGACCTTTCAAGCCTTCCATTATAGAAAGAAAGCCAGAAATCATATTGGTAATTGTTGAGGGAACAAAAAACGGTGAGACCCTTTTCGGACCACTGTTTAGTAGTTTTTTATGGTTTTCTTCAATTAAGGGAAGACCGCCAATGCCCGAACCGATAGCAACACCTACACGGCCAGCATTTTCATCACTTACAATTAAATTAGAGTCACGTAAGGCTTGAATGCCTGCTGCGATACCCAATTGTATGAAGCGATCCATTTTTTTTGCTTCTTTTTTTGGAATGTAGTCTTCAACCGCGAAGTCTTTGACTTCACCCGCGATTTTTGTATTGTATTCTTGGGTGTCGAAAAGCGTTACTTTATCGATACCGCTTTTACCTGCAAGAATATTTGACCACGTAGAATCTACGTCATTCCCTAGCGGAGTCAGCATGCCAACACCGGTAACAACTACGCGACGTTTAGTCACTATAGCCTCCTAGTTTACACATAAGCTAAGGCAATAAAAAAACGGCCCACGAAAGAGCCGTTTTTTCGAAAACTGTCTTACGCGTCGTTATTAGCGTTGATGTAATCGATAGCAGATTGAACTGTTGTGATCTTTTCCGCTTCTTCATCAGGGATTTCAGTATCAAACTCTTCTTCAAGAGCCATTACCAATTCCACTGTGTCTAGTGAGTCAGCACCGAGATCATCTACAAATGAAGCTTCAGATTTAACTTCATCTTCTTTGACGCCTAATTGTTCGATAATGATTTTTCTTACGCGTTCTTCTATGTTACTCATATTACAGGTTTCCTTTAAATACCTAAAAAATTTAGCGTGGGTAGTCTATTGACCTTATCCTCGCCATGCAAGCTTAACCAAATAAAAAATCCGTGGTCAAACCACATGTTTGTTTATTATTGGTTAAAAATTCAATTCTATCAACTGTATTTTCGGTCTTTATTGCTGATAACCAATCATACATTGATCTATCCCATGTGCATACCACCATTAACATGGATGGTCTCGCCGGTGATATAAGCAGCGGCATCTGAACATAAAAACGCCACTGTTGCTGCAATCTCGCTTGGTTGTCCCAATCGGTTTGCTGGAATATCTTTAAAAATGGCGGCTTTTTGGTCATCGGTCAGACCTTTGGTCATATCAGTATCAATAAAACCAGGGGCGACTACGTTAACCGTAATTCCACGCGACGCAATTTCTCGTGCCATTGACTTACTAAAACCAATTACAGCCGCTTTTGCTGCCGCATAATTCGCTTGGCCGCCGTTGCCTGTAGAACCCACTACCGAACCAATTGATACAATTCTACCGTTTTTCTTTTTCATCATACCGCGCATGACGGCCTTAGATAATTTGAACACAGAGGTTAAGTTAGTTTGTAAAATATCATCCCACTCATCCTCTTTCATCCGCATTAATAAATTGTCGCGGGTGATACCGGCGTTATTAATGAGGATATCAATACTACCAAAAGTCTCAGTAATGTTGGCAACGGTTGCAAGCAGTTCTTCGTTATTTGTAACGTTCAAGCGCATACCGCGGCCCGAATCGCCTAAATAATCAGATATCGCGCTCGCGCCATTATCGCTTGTTGCTGTGCCAATAACCGTAGCACCTAGACTAGCGAGTTGCTCGGCGATTGCTTTACCAATGCCTCGGCTAGCGCCAGTGACTAATGCGACCTTTCCAGTTAGTTCAAACATAGTTTCCCTCGGATTACTTTATATACAGTGTTTTATTTTTATAGAATATCGCTTGGACTATTCACGCTACGTGTCGCAATACTCTTGTCTATGCGTTTCATAAGACCACTTAATACTTTTCCTGGCCCTACTTCTACCACTTCGTCAACTCCTTGTTTCACGAGATATTGAATACTCTCGGTCCAGCGTACTGGTAAATACAATTGACGTACTAAAGCACTTTTTATCTCTGCAACATTATTACTCACCGCTACGTCCACATTATTTACGATTGCCACTTGCGGTTCTTTAAATTGAATTGCGCTTAATAAGGCTTCTAATTTTTCGCTGGCGGTTTTCATCAAGGCACAGTGCGAGGGCACGCTGACAGAAAGTGGTAATGCTCTTTTAGCCCCCGCTTCCTTTAGGGCCACAGCAGCTAAGTCTGCCGCTTTTTTATTACCCGCAATAACGACTTGTCCAGGTGAATTGAAATTAACAGGCGACACCACTTGTTTGGTTTCAGCTGCAATTTTTGCACAAATATCGGCGATGCTTTCATCATCAAGACCAATAATGGCATACATTGCGCCCTCTCCCGGCGCAACTGCTTGTTGCATAAATTGACCACGGGCTTGCACTAGTTTAACACCCGCTGCCAAACCAATTACATCACTTGCTACCAATGCAGTATATTCCCCTAAACTATGTCCGGCATAAAACTGGGGAGTGAATTCACTTTCTGTGCGCAGCACTTGTAAACAAGCAATACTTGCGGTCAATAGTACCGGCTGGGTAATTTCCGTTTGATTTAGCTGTCCATCATCTGTTTGACTCACTTTGTACAAGTCATATCCAAGCGCTTCTGAGGCCTCTTCGAATACGTTTCCTACCACTTTAAAATTATCTGCAAGTGCAGACAACATACCAACAGATTGACTCCCTTGACCAGGAAATACACAGGCTAATTTACTCATTATTCGGTCTCGTCTTTAATTATTGTTTTATTTAATATTTTACCAGTGCAGAAGCCCAGGCGAATCCGCCACCAAAGGCCTCAAGCAAGAGATTTTGACCACGTTTAATACGACCATCTCGAATAGCGATATCAAGCGCAGTGGGAACAGTGGCAGCTGAAGTATTGCCATATTTTTCTAATATTAACACGACTTGATCAAGTGACATATCAAGCTTTTTCGCAGTCGCTTTTATTATCCTGAAATTGGCTTGATGCGGCACTAGCCAATCTAGATCCGATTTTTGCATGTTGTTCGCTTGCAGACTTTGCTCTACGATTTCACTCAGTTTGGTAACCGCGACTTTGAATACTTCATTACCTTTCATTGAGCCCCAGTTTTCATGCACAGACGCTTCATCGCCGCGCGTTGGGTTACCCACTTTTAACAAGTCAGAATAAGACCCTGCCGCATTGATATGCGTCGATA
The DNA here is from genome assembly GCF_055808975.1 of Glaciecola sp. G7-5. Lineage (NCBI taxonomy): Bacteria > Pseudomonadati > Pseudomonadota > Gammaproteobacteria > Alteromonadales > Alteromonadaceae > Glaciecola > Glaciecola sp. G7-5. The sequence continues at coordinate 3,441,305 of NZ_CM147892.1, read as the reverse complement.
AAATACCCGGCTCGTCGCTGGCCTCAATAATAGTTGCCCCTGCTCCATCGCCAAATAGTATCACCATGGTGCGGTCTTTTGGATCAATCAAGCGACTTAAACAATCTGTACCGATAACCAAAATACGCTTTGCCATGCCACTTTTAATGTATTGGTCCGCTACGCTCAGGGCATAACAATAGCCTGCACAGGCAGCTGCAATATCAAAGGCCGGTATATTGTCAACTTTGAGAATTTTCTGTATTTCGCAGGCTGTACTAGGTAACGCGTAACGCCCACTTGTGGTTGCACACACAATCATATCAAGATCGCTAGGCAACAATTGCGCAGCTTCAAGTGCTTTTATCGATGCCTCAGCGCCCATTGTCGCTGCTGTCTCATCAGCACCTATCAGGCGGCGTTCTTTAATACCGGTGCGATCAGTAATCCATTTGTCAGAGGTGTCGACCATGATTTCAAGGTCGGCATTACTACGTACATCATTTGGGAAATAACTGCCCGTGCCAATTATTCGGGAATACATAGTCACTAGTGCTCCATTAACTCTTGTTCTATTTTAGTTTTTATTTTTTCCGGAACAGCCTGTTGTGCTTCATTAATTGCTTGTGCTATTGCGTAGTAGCAAGCATCAGATGACGCATTTCCATGACTCTTTATAACCGTAGATCGCAATCCTAACAGACTAGCGCCATTATACTGGTCGGGGTTCATTCTCTGATATAGGCTTTTTAAGAGAGGCAGTGCTAGTTTGCTTAAAATACGAGCAAAAAAAGTTTCTTTTGAGAGTGTTTTGATTTCTTCTAGGAGGTATTTCGCAATTCCTTCGCTGGCTTTGAGCGCGACATTACCGGTAAATCCATCGGTAACAACAACATCCGTTTCGCCGGCAAAAATATCATCCCCTTCTACATAGCCGACATAGTTTAGAGATTCACAGTTTCGAATTAAACTATCGGCGTGTTTTACTAAGCTATTTCCCTTAATATCTTCTTCACCCACGTTTAGCAGCGCTACAGCAGGTGATTGTATACCTTGGGTCTGCTGCATTAAAACAGAGCCCATCACTGCGTATTGAAAGAGGTTTTCTGCGTCGTAGTTAATCGACGCGCCTAAATCTAAAAGCAATACTTTCTTGCTATTTTGTGTAGGTAGTAAGGTACATAACGCAGGTCTAGAAATACCCGGAATGGTTTTTAAGACATAATAAGCCATCGCCATTAACGCGCCGGTATTACCGCCACTTACACATGATTGGGCAATATCTTGTTGTGTTAGGTCTAATGCTTTGCGCATGCTCGATTGCTTTTTTTGCCTAATCGCTAACGCAGGTTTGTCGGTCATTTCGACAATTTGTTCGCAAACTTCGTAACTTACACGCGATGAATATGGCGCTAAAGCCGAGGTAAATGAACTGAGGGTGCTTTCGTCGCCGCATAAAATAATAGACACAGCGTCAAAATCAGTGAGGATTCTTTTTATAGCATCCAAAAAAACATGGGGGCCGCGATCGCCCCCCATGATATCAATTGCTACAGTGACATTCACTTAAATAAGCCTATGCTTACTTAGCTGCCGTCACTTTTTCACCTTTGTAAAAACCATCTTTTGTCACGTGGTGACGACGATGGGTTTCACCAGATGTCGCATCTACCGACAAAGTCGCGCCTGGTAATGAGTCATGTGAACGACGCATTCCACGCGTAGAGCGTGTTCTTCTGCTTTTTTGTACCGCCATGGGTTACTCCTAATCTCGCTTAAGTTCTTTTAAAACCGCAAATGGGTTTTCACGCAATGGTTCCGGTTCTATTTCTCCAAACTGCATATTTTCCGCTTTCACCGGACATTCCTCTTGAGAATGCAATGGTACAATCGGTAAAGACAAGATTAACTCGTCTTCTAGCAGTTCGAACAAATCGATCTCTCCGTGGTCATCGACCTGTACCGGTTCGTATGCGTCTGGTAACTCGTCTGCTTGTTCCGTCCCCTGCACGGGCGTGAAACAAAACTCAGTATGTACTGAGTAGTCAAACACATTGTTACAGCGCTGGCAAATCAGCTGAACTTGTGAACGCATTTCGCCGCTAAAGTAAGTAAGACTCTGCGCGTCTTTTAAAAACTCAACTTTAACTGGCACTTCAGCTTGCACTGCGACCACCGCAGAACTAAATCTCAACATTTCGTTCGCAAAATATACGCCGTCATAACTCGACCGCTTTTGCGCACTTTTGTGGGGATCTAATTTTTTGGGTAGTTTCACATTTGCCATAGCGCGCGCATGATATAGATTTAAACCGCTTTAGTCAAAGCTTTTCATTAGAAATTCAATTAACTATGTGAAGCTTTAAAAGCAAATCGTCCGATAGTCTATACTCGTTTTGTATTGGATAGAGTGGATATTGTATTTAGCTTGCGATTTGAACAAAGCGTTTTTAACGCAAGACTTATGTTCTTAAAACAAATGCGCAAGTGTACAATAGACTACGTAATACATTCTCAGTATAGGTTCAACTCGTATATGGCTTCTCCAAATACATCTTATCCCCCTATTTTGCTTGCTTCGTCTTCAAAATATAGGGCTACTTTACTAAGGCAGCTAGGCTTAGAATTCATTCAAGCCTCACCCAATATAAATGAAGCACGCTTAGCAAACGAAACTCCCCATGCCATGGTCAGTCGATTAAGCGAGCAAAAAGCAACGGCTTTGCGCCCGCACTTTCCTGAACATATTATTATTGCCTCAGACCAAGTGGCGATTACGCAAGGCCAGCAAATATTGGGCAAGCCTGGTAACCATAAGAATGCTGTTAAACAATTGAGTGGAGTTAGTGGGCAAAGCGTTTTGTTTTTAACCGGCTTATGCCTTATGTCGCCTAATAATGAAAAAGGCTTGCAAGTGCAGACCCTTGTCGACACTTTTCGTGTTCATTTTAGACAACTAACGCAGACCCAGATTGAAAACTACTTACTACGAGAACAACCTTATGACTGTGCCGGTAGCTTTAAATCTGAAGGCTTAGGCATTAGCCTGTTCACGAAACTTGAAGGCGATGATCCAAATACCTTAGTTGGCTTGCCCCTAATACAGCTTTGTACACTACTGGAAAATATTGACGTCTCTGTTCTTGGCTAAGCTTACGTTTTGCGTAAGCTTTGAAAACCAAACCATCCGGCAGTTGCGGATACTGAACTAAGAAATACCCCCAAGTCCAATCAATGAGCATTATTTTTAAGCTAAAGCCTTCTATAATGCTATAGCAGGTTAAATTATATGCACCGTAACTTGCCAATCCTAATAAAGCGCCGTCTATTGCCGAATAAGTCCAAGGCTTCTCTCTATTAGGGACAATGGTTAAAACAAAAGTAACACCGCCATACATTAGGTAAAACACCGCCCATGGCCAACTGATATATTCACTTCGTAGCAATGATTGCATCTCTGTTTGATACCACGATGTCGCAAACCAGCCTAACCACAAGGCATCGAGAATGGCAAAGGTCACAAAAATAGCAAACAGCGACACCACAATATTTCTTAAAAACAGCTTAATTTTTTTAACATAAATGCCTATACCCTAAGTTTTATCCAAAAAACCAATAAGAAACAAAAATGGATGCCAGAATACCCGCAAGATCTGCGGCGAGACAACAACCGACCGCGTATCGACTATGTTTAATACCTACCGCTCCTAAATATACTGCCAAAACATAAAAAGTGGTTTCAGTCGACCCTTGCATAACTGATGCAAGTCGCCCTGCAAAAGAGTCAGCACCATGAAACTGCATAGTTTCTATCATTAACGCGCGGGCACCAGAACCACTTAGGGGTTTCATAATGGCCGTTGGAAGTGCATCAACAAAGCGCGTATCAAAACCAAGTAAAGCAACCAAATAAGCTATCTGGTCACTTACAAATTCCATTACACCACTTGCTCGCAACATGCCGATCGCAAACAACATTGCGAGTAAAAAAGGAATAATCGAAATAGCGACTTCAAAGCCTTGTTTTGCGCCATCAACAAACTGCTCATAGGTATTTTGCCCTTTGCGCCAACCAATTATAAGGACGGCAACAATGAAGGTCATAAGAGCAAAGTTAGCGACTAAACTTGATTGACTTGCCAGTTGATCGGCAGCGAGCTTAGAAAAATAGAGCATTACTGCGGCGAGTAAGCTAAACGCACCAACCAAATACACCATAACTACTTTATTGAATAAATTAATCCGTTGAACTGCGCAGGTAACAAATAAACCCACAAGTGTTGATGCACTAGTGGCAAGAAGTATCGGAATAAATACATCTGTTGGTTGGGCAGCGCCTTGTTCTCCTCGATAAAGGAAAACCGCGATGGGAAATAAAGTGACCGATGAGGTATTGAGCACTAAAAACAATATCTGTGAATTGGTCAAGGTATCTTTAACAGGCGCGAGACTTTGCATATCTTGCATGGCTTTTATACCAAAAGGCGTTGCGGCGTTGTCGAGACCTAAAATGTTGGCTGACATATTCATTGTTATACTGCCAAGGGCCGGGTGGTCTCTTGGAATATCTGGCATGATTCGGCAGAGTAAAGGAGCGAGTAAGCGCGAGAATTTTGCAATCAGTCCAGAATTCTCTGCGACTTTAAAAATACCCAACCAAAACGCAAGTAAGCCAATTAGACCCAGCGCTATATCAACACTGGTGCGTGCCATACTGGTAACTGCATTCATTACTTCTTCAAAGCCGCCCATATCACCTGTAATAAATACTTTGATGCAGGTCGCAATAAATGCACTAACAATAAATGCCAACCAGGTTTTATGAAGCATAAGTGCCCTCTTATTATCATTATTACACTCACTTGCTAAGGATAATGAAATAGCCAAGCGGTGTTATGGTCGAAAAGCTATGCCTTAGCAATGGCTTTGTTAAATAATAACATCAAAATTTGGGATTAAAAGATAACATTGTGTTTGGCGCGATTTGATTTACTATTTATACCGTTATCAATGAGTTAATTTTAAATAGGTGATTTTGATGAAAAACAATAGTATCCATTATCGCGTTATAAAGCGCACCTTTATCACACTCTTATTAACATTGGGCGTGAGTGCTTATAGCCATAGTATGATGGATTTTAAGGGCCCCAGCCCTTGGCCTGAAATTCGTAAACAACGTCTGCAACAGGTTCTGCCGCAAGCGATGAAAACGGCCGAGGTTGATGCATGGCTGGTCATTTGCAGAGAAAATAACAATGATCCTATGGCTAAACATGTTGGCTGCGAGAATGCCGGCAAAACAGCAGTATTTTTGTTTTATGTCGACAAAGATAACAACGAAAGCGTAAAGGCTCAAAACGTTGTTTCTATCGCCTTCTCACCCATCGGTGAGGCGACCGCCTTGGCCGATATTGGGCTATTAGATAAGGTGGTAGAAGTCGGACGCGAAGCTAGTGCCTTGGTTGTGGCAAGCGATTTTATTAAGCGACAAAACTTTGGAAACATTGCAATTAATATGTCGGTAGACGATCCCCAAGCAGATGGGATTAGTTACACTCAATATATTGCCTTAGCAAAAGCCCTTGGAGACACAAGCACAAAAAAGCTTATTAGCGCCAATCAACTCATTCAAGAATATTTGGCAATTAAGTTACCAGTAGAAGTCGATATAATGCGTGAAGCGGCTAAATTGACGGCTCAATGGCAAATAGAAGCCTATAAACAAGTTATTCCTGGCAAAACCACCGATGCCGAGCTTGCACGATTTTTAAAACAAAAAATGCAGGAATATGGAGTCACTGATGGCTGGGCCCCTTCGCAAAATCCAAATGTGGTATCGGGCACCGACCGCGGTCACAGCCACGCAACCGACCGGATTATTCAAGCAGGTGATGTGATACAAACTGATTTTGGTATTCGCGTTTTTGATACATGGGTGACTGATATACAACGATTTGCCTACGTACTCAGAGCCGATGAAACAAGCCCTCCTAAAGATATAGCTCATTATTGGCAAAGTGCTAAACAAGGACGTGCAGCTGCCTTCAATGCAATGAAACCCGGCGCCACAGGCAAAGATGTAGACCTCGCTCAGCGAAAAGTCATGACCAATACTGGCTCGATTCCTGTTATGTGGAGTACAGGTCATCCGGTTGGTTACGTTGCACATGACTCAGGCCCAAGTTTAAGCTCGTCTAAGGTGCAGGGAAACAAGATTTTAAAACCCGGCATGACTTTCGCCTTTGATGGTTTTCATAGTTGGATAATGGACAATGGAGAACCAAAAACTATTTCAGTAGAAGAAATGGTCGTAATTACTGACGAAGGTGCTGAATATTTAATACCACCTCAAGACGCGCTGATTTTAATAAAATCAAAGCAGCAACACTAATAATTAGGGCTTTTTTAGTGTTTTTTTGTCAACAATTCAGCGATGGTAGTGGATAAACCTGTGGGTAAGTTGTGCAATATCTGTAGATAGAATGCTACTAAGTAGCCTAAGCATTCTAGGAGTTTTACAACTACCTTATTGAAATGTATAGATATTTAGTAATGTCTGCATACTCAATAAATACCCGCACCTTACTTGACGAAGACGTAATGAAATGTTTTTGTAAGAAAGCCCTTTATTTTTAAATAGTAAATACGGTATAGTAAATATCTAGTTTGGTTTTTATGAATACTTCTCCCCCTATATGGACATTCCGCGGAAGATAAGACGTTCTTAGAGTTTTAATTATCGTTATTTAAATTAAGCTCTGCTAAATATCGGACGTAAAAGTTAGCGCAAGGCTCTTAAATGAGCCACACCCCTAAGCCTGGAACTTTTTGTTCCAGGCCTTTTTAATTAGGGCAAGTGAAAGTTTATTTTTTAACTTGCCGCAAAAGCCCTTCTTGAACTGACGAAGCGACCAACACCCCTTCTTTGTTGTATATTTTACCTTGCACGAGGGCTCTTCCGTTGCCGCTGAACGGACTTTCCATTTCATACATTAACCAATCGTCAAATCGAAAAGAGTGATGAAACCACATCGCATGATCGATTGTCGCTAGGCGCAAACTTTTGTCTTGAACCGCAAGGCCATGAGCTTGTAATGCTGTACTCAAAAAATGGTAGTCAGATGCGTACGCTAGGGATGCCTGATTCAAGGCAATATCAGATGAGGTTTCATCGCTTCCTCTTAACCATAATTGCCTTTTAGGCTCTCTTTTTACCGCTTTAAACGAATGTGCGCCGTCGATGGTGCGTATATCAACAGGGCGGTGAAAAGGTAGGGCTTCTTTCATGCGAGAAGATAATTTATCAAAGTTATCGTCGTAAAAACGAATGTCTTTCTCGACACTCTCAGGCGAAGGTGTTTTTGGCATATCACTAAATTGATGAGCAAGGCCCTCTTCTGGTTTTTGAAAAGAAGCCGTCATATAAAAGATGGTGCGCCCATTTTGAATAGCTTTAACACGACGCGCCGAAAAACTACGACCATCACGTACATTTTCAACTTCGTAAACAACCGCTTTACTCGCATCCCCAGGCAATAAAAAATAACTATGAAAGGAGTGAATACGTCGGTCATCGTGCAGGCTTCGATAAGCAGCAATAACAGACTGTCCTAAGACTTGCCCTCCGTAAAGTGCTCTAAATCCTAGATCCCAGCTTTTACCACGGTATAGGCCTTGTTCTAGTTCTTCTAATTCAAACAACACCTGTAAACGTGCAGTGCTCATATAAGCTCCTAAATCGATTATTTGAGGGCGTAAGTATAGTGAGTAAACAGCGCGATAGGAACCGTTTCGGGCAACAACAATGATGAAGTCTTAAGACTCGTAAGGATTTCTTGGGTGGAAACGCGTTGCCAAGGTCGGTTGAAAATCAAAAAACCGCGTATCTTTGTAAGGAAGTTTCATAAAGCCCGATATACCTAAGCCTTTTATCGTTGGGATATGCTGAATAATTTGTCCAAGCAAGGCTTTAAATTTGGCTTCTTGTGAATGATCCAGCAAAGTATAGTAGCTATGGATTTTTAAATGCTTAGGCAAAGCTTCAAAAATAATACAACCCGTATGGTGTATATGATTTAATTCATGCAGTCGTTCTAGCATATCGGCAGGTAATTTTAAGAGTTCATCAGGGTCTTCACCATCTTCAAAATAAGAATGCATACGTGATTGGTCTTCACCTATAGACACTTTGCTTAACTCGTAGGGAATGAGCATATTTTGACTGGGTATAAATTTCGCATTTTCATGCCTGCGTTCTACGTGCAAGGTGTTTTTTGCATTAAACATACAAGACTTAAACACGCCCTTGCCATCAATGGCGCGCGCTAAAGTAATCATGTTATCGACACTGCGGTCGAAGGAATATTGCATTAAAGGATTATACAATTTGAGCGACGAATCCACATATATCCCTGCCGCTTCCCAACGTATCGCTAAACCACCTACAACAGGGTACTTGCCAAGTCGACTTACCGCTGAGATAAATGCTTTTTCTGTTTCGCCCATGCCGTGCAAATAATTTTTGTAATAGCGGTCAAACTGCGCGTCATCGACGTAATTTAAGTTTGCGTTGTCAAATCCCGCTTGTTCACGTAAAAAAGACTTGCGCGAGCTGTACACAACCGTTTCAATATCTTTGGTCGACTGACTAATCCAAGTAGGTAGCAAACATACCCGCTTATCCTCGACGTCTTTTATTACTAAGCGCGTAAAGTGGTGATAATTTTTGAATAAATAATCGCCTCCTTTTAAGCGTGTGGCGTGATCATCACTTAGCATCGCGTCAAGGCATTCGGCCAACGCTTGCGGTAAGCCTAGCGATGTCGCTTTTATTACGTGGCGGCCAAAACGAGAAGACTGACCTGAGGCGAGCGCATAAATAGTTGATGCTAGTCCTTGCTCATCAAAACGCGGGGAAGAAAGTTTACCGTTTAATTGATCATCACCAATAAAATACACATCGCCTAATCTTGCATTAGTTTGTTGCATGTCGCTGGACATCAGGTCCATCACATTGTTACCAACATGCTGGCCGTCATTATCGAGTTGCGCAAACACCGACGAGCCCCAATCTATCAACATGAGTGTTTGGCTTGAATCGTCCCACACAATATTAGAAGGCTTAATGTCACCATGCACGATGGGTTTCAATGCGCCATTTTCCGAAAATTCTCGCAACTTTAGTAAAACATCGCAGAGACTCGTTAATATACTAATAATCGTTGAAATACGAAGGGGGCCATGCTTAAGTGAAAACTGTTCTAAATCTTCTCCGGGTGCTCGTTTCATCGCTAATATTGACTGACGTTTTATCTTTTGAAAGGCGATGACTTTAGGAATGTTCGGATGTGTTAGTAGGCCTTGCATATAGGCTTCTTCTTCTAGGCGGTCTTGTACGTGTTGCGGCAAGGTTACCTTTGAGAATTTAAACACCCTTTCTTCGCGTAATGCGGACTTGCCAGCGAAGGCAAAACCAAAGGCTCCTTTACCGATTAATTCAACGCCAAAATAGCCGAGTTTTTCTAGTTGCCGTTCACAGAGCGCAAACCAGTCTTTTAGTTTTTTTGCATCTTTGTGCGACAGCAGATACACCGACTGATCGTCGGGTATATAAAAGTGCTTGAGACCTAATTCTTTCACATTTACCTGCGCACTATTAGGGTGACGGTACTAAGGTAGTCACATTAGAAAGCTTGTTTTCGTCGCTTACCAATTGCTCTTGTAAATAAGCGACTATAGACTGTAATTGGCTTTCAAATTGCCAAGGTGGATTAATGATGAGTATGCCTGATCCGTACATTCCCATCTCAACACAAGGTGTTTGATGCGCAAATTGAACATCAACAAGACCCACATTAGATTCGCTCGCAAGCTGTGTGAATGAATTACGCATTTTTTCACTTAAACCGTGCTTGGGAGTGTCTACAATGTTCTGCGTGACCCTATCAATTCGCTGAGGAGACAACAACGGATACCAAATACAAAATATACCGTTTCTCCATTTACCTAGGGCTTTAGTGATGGCATTAACTACTTGCTCATATTCACCCGCTTGTTCGTAGGGCGGATCTATAACAACGAGTCCTCTATTCGGTTTAGGGGGCATTAGCGCATTGAGTAATTCAAAAGCATCTCGTTGATGACAGTGAAAATTCGTAGATGACATCCACTGCCTTAAGGAAGCAAAAGCACTTGGGTGTAACTCGCAAAGCTGTAAATTCGCCTTTTCTACACTGTCGTCGCCTTGTTTTCTTTCTTCGGCCATTAAGGCAAATAAATCTGATGCAACAAGCGGAGAACCGGGATAACTTCCCTTTTCAAGATAAGGACCAATGACCGCCAAATAGTCAGCAATTGCCACAGGCATCCCGTCTTTTGGACTAAAAGCAAAGGCTGCAACCTCATCTTGCTGCACTTGACCTTGTATTTCATAGCAGCCGTTACCAGCATGCGTATCTAAATAAAAGAAGGGCTTGGGTTTTTGCGTAAGCGCTCGTAATAAAGCGCAAATGGTAACATGCTTAACAACATCAGCATGATTGCCAGCATGAAATGCATGTTGGTAGCTTAGCAAAGTAGACTCCTAAAAAAATAAGTACCTAGTGCTAAGGCGCAAGATTATGCACCTTAGGGTACTCGTTAACAACTCGCCCTCAAAGAGCGACCATTACCTTTCTTATTTTAAGTGTACTAGCATTTTCTCTGGATGACACAAATAATCCATCCACAAATTATTAAACTTAACCATCGTTGCACCATCTATTATGCGATGATCGCCCGCCCAATTTACCATCATGACATTGCTCGCATAGACCTCGCCATTGTCGTTAAAGCGTGGCAGCTTTTGGGTTTTTCCTAAAGCGACAATAGCAACATTTGGCTTGTTTATGACAGGGCTTGCCGTAATTCCACCAATAGTGCCTATATTAGAAATACTAATTGAACCATTGCTTAACTCGGCATTGCTTAATTTACCTACACGTGCTCTTTCGATAATACCATTTAATTGCTGCGCCACTTCAAATAGAGAAAGCGACTCAACATTTTTGATGTTTGGTACTAACAAGCCAATTTTAGAGTCAACGGCTACGCCGATATTGTGGGAGCTTAAGTAGGTAAGCTCTGTACCAGCCTCATTTAAACGACTATTGACGATTGGATAGGCTTTCAACGCCAACGAAAGAGCCTTAATAAAGAAAGGTAAAAAGCTAAGTTTTACAGATTCAGCTTCAAAAACGGGCTTAAGGCTAGCGCGCAGCGCGATTAGATTATCCATGCACAATTCATCAGAAACTGTGAAATGAGGAATCGTGCTCATACTTGCCATCATTTGTTTTGCCATGGCGGCGCGAATACCCTTAATCGGTTCTACCCTATCGCTATTTTCTGCACGATCTTGGGCTTTAGGTGCCGCTACCGTGTTTTGGCTATTTATTGGCGTTGGTTCAGTTTTCTTATGTCCTGCAAGCGCCTGTAAAACGTCGCCTTTTAAAACGCGGCCTTTGGCGCCTGAAGCATTCACGTCGTTCAATGAAATATCGTGTTCTCTTGCTAAACGCCTTACCGCAGGACTTGCGATCGCACGATTTACCTCACGCACAGGAGTGTGTTTTTCACCTTGTTGGTAATGGCTAATAGAGGCTAGCTTATCAGTGCCTTGATTGCTGCCAGCGCTAGGCTTAGCTGTTGTAGTGGTCATAGGCGCTTCGTTGTGATTGTTTTGCCTCGTTGTGTCTGCCGGCATCGAAGAAGCCGTGCCACCTATTAATTGGTCAAACAAAGGAGTGTGAACGCCGGCAATATCGCCTTTAGCGTAATGCAGTTTTACAATGCGACCATCATATTTTGCAGGGATTTCAACTACAGCCTTATCGGTCATAACTTCAACCACAACTTGATCTTCGCTAACCACATCACCTTCGCTAATATGCCATTGCATGATCTCGCACTCTACTATGCCTTCACCAATATCAGGTAAAACAAATGCTTCGATTTGTCCTGATGAGTTATCCACTTCGCTTAACTGCGCTTGCCCCCCAGATTCATCAGCTACATTCGTCATATCTGTGTTTTCTGTTTGGCTATCTTTCATCGCGAACAAAGGCGCATGCACTTTCGCAATATCACCTTCTTTATAATAGAGTTTAGCGACCGTACCATTATGCATAGCGGGTATTTCTACCGTCGCTTTATCAGTCATCACTTCAGCTATTGGTTGATCTTCTACAACAGCATCGCCCTCACTAACAAGCCATTTTAGTAGTTCACATTCAACAATCCCTTCACCAATATCGGGTAAAATAAAATCTTTCATAGCTATCAACCTTAGTAGTCTAGAGTGCGTTTAATGGCTTCATACGTCTTTAAGTGGTCTGGCATATATTCCTTTTCATGAGCTAAAGGATAAGGCGTATCCAAACCACACACTCGTGCAATTGGCGCTTCTAAATATAAGAAACACTCTTGCTGAACCGTAGCCGCTATTTCACTTGCAAATCCACCCGTTAATGGCGCTTCATGGTTTATCAATAAACGCCCTGTTTTGTATACTGATTCACAAACCGTCTCTACATCCCAAGGTAATATGCTCTGCAAATCGATAATTTCGCAGGAGATACCGTCCTTTTTAGCCATTTCTGCCGCTTTTTCTACTACCTCAACCTGCGCACCCCATGCTAATAGCGTAATATCGCTCCCTGAAGCGACAAGTTCGGCTTTACCTAGCGGTAATTCATAATCATCCTCAGGAACCTCTCCTACGGCAGCACGATACAATTTTTTCGGTTCCATAAACAGCACAGGGTTGTCGTCGCGGATACTAGCGATGAGCAGCCCCTTTGCTTGTTTTGGATTGCGCGGAATGACTATTTTCATTCCCGGTACATGGGCGAAAAAGGCTTCTGGAGACTGTGAATGATAGTGCCCTCCGGCAATGCCACCGCCGTAAGGAGTTCTTATAGTGAGCGTGCCACAACTAAATTGTCCACCAGAGCGATATCGCCATTTTGCGGTTTCATTGACTATTTGGTCAAAGGCGGGAAAAATATAATCGCCAAACTGAATTTCGGCAACCGGCACTGAGCCTTGCGCAGCAAGCCCATTAGCAAAACCGATAATTCCTTGCTCAGTAAGGGGAGTGTTAAAACACCTACCTTTACCAAACTTTTCCTGAAGATTAGAGGTTGCTCTAAATACGCCACCAAAATGACCCACATCTTCTCCAAAGACCATGACTTTTTCATCGGCTTCCATTGTTGTGATAAGGGCGCTATTGATAGCTTGTAGTAGATTCATTTTCGCCATTTACTTATCTCCCTGCCGTTTTAGGATAATCTTTTGGATACTTCGCAATATGTGCTTCCAATTCTTTTAGTTGTTTTTGCAAATGCCATGGCGGCGTATCGTAAACATCTTCAACAATGTCTTTGAGCGGATTTACCTCTACCTTTTCTGCTCGTTTAAGTGATTCAAGGATGTCTTCGCGACTTTTATCGAGATAAGCATTTATTTCTTTTTCGTCATACCATTTTTTAGCTTCAAGCCAAAGTTTGAAGCGAGTAATTGGGTCTTTTAACTGCCACTTTTCTTCTTCGTCTTTGCTTCGGTAACTGCTTGGATCATCAGATGTACTATGTGCAGCGAGTCGATAAGTCATGGCCTCGATTAGCACCGGTGTGTTTTCTGCAAGGGCAAGTTCACGCGCAGTTTGGGTCGCGGCATATACGGCTAACACGTCGTTTCCATCGACTCTTATTGTTGGCACGCCATAGCCAATACCACGAGAGGCAATCCCATCACCGGCAAACTGTTCATTTGAGGGGGTGGAAATCGCATAACCGTTGTTTCGGCAGAAAAAGATGGTTGGACACTTTAGTACCGCCGCCATATTTAATCCAGCATGGAAATCGCCCTCAGATGCAGCCCCTTCACCAAAGTAACAAATAGTAACGGCAGGTGTACCTGCCATTTTTTGACCATAGGCATAGCCTGCCGCTTGAGGTATTTGGGTACCAAGAGGTGATGATACCGTCATGAAATTAAGCGTTTTATCACCATAATGAATAGGCATTTGACGACCTTTATTTGGGTCGAGTTTATTGCTGAACATTTGGTTCATAAATTGGTCTGTCGTGTAGCCACGATAGACTAATGCACCCTGTTCACGATACTGTGACATAATCATGTCGTCTTTGCTTAGCGCCGCAGTAGATGCAACTATTGACGCCTCTTCTCCGCGACAAGCCAAATAAAAGCTAATCCGTCCTTGGCGCTGAGCGCCAATCATGCGGTCATCTAACAAACGAGTAAATGACATGCTTTTGAATATCTTCAGCGCTTCGGCTTTATCTATAGCAGGCGTTTGTTTACTATTTTTTTCTTGGCCTTGTTCATCAAGCAACTGCAACATTGGGATGTCGAGTAATCCATTAGTAATAATTGTTACTTCATGTGTGGACTTTATGCCGTGTAAATGATTTCGATTTTGCATAACTAGTTTCCAAATATGTGCACCTTTACATTCAATATACGCTTAATTGGCGCAAAGGTTTCTCTTTTACTCACAATGAGTCTATGCTTTTATATTAGTCAAGGTTTGGCCTTTCTGTATTGCTAAATCGGATGAATGAGGAAGTTTTAGCATGAGATTTCTCATTATTTGACATACAGCTTAGGATAACCATCCTATTTGTAAAATATTTGTGCTATTTCCACTACATTTAAGTAAAAACAATTAATCCAAATTACACTTTCAAAATAGCTTACCGATATATACTATTTGGGGCTTGAGCATAACTAGACTCAAAATTTACTGGAAGTAGTTCAGACTGCAGATTGCGTTATCAGTTAAAGGTAACTAACAAATCACGCGAACATAAATTTATAAATTGCTAACACACTTAGGCGGTATACTTAATGACCTTTAACAAATTAACCCTCGCAGCAATTTTTGCCTCATGCAGCGTCTCATTTAGCTTAGCCGCATTTGCTGTGGGCGATGGTCAGCTGCAACCGCCCTTTCATAAAAAAACACAAGTTATCAAGTTTAATAATAACCAGCAAAAATTGGGTGTAAGTATTAACAATGCTGGCCAGCCTAAATTTATTTACGACCCCACATTAGATAAAACATCAAAATATACTTACATTGTTGAATTCAACGAACTCCCCGTTGCTCAAGAAGAAAATGCTATTGCCGAGCTGCTAAGCCATAAACAACAACGACATCAGTTAAGCAGACAACAACCCTTGCTATCGACAAAAATGAGTCGAGATCCACTTTATGCTGTTAATAAACAAATTGAGGCAATCGAGCGCCAACAGAAGGCATTTTTAAAACAAGGCCTTGCACCTTTGTTGAATATTAAAGTGCTCGCCAATTATAAGTTTGCGATTAATGGTATCGCAATTAGGGCGACACAATCACAAGCACAAAGTCTAGCCCAATCCACACTCGTTAAACGAATTCAAAAAGAGCAAAAGCGCAAGCTATATACTGACCGTGGACCTGTATTAGTAGGTGCACCAAAAGTGTGGGACGGCAACGCATTTGGGGCGATACCCCAAACGGCCGGCGAAGGAGTTGTCATTGGGATTCTTGACTCCGGTGTAAATACAGACCACCCCTCATTTGCAGAAGTGTCTGGTGATGGATACGTTCATAGCAATCCAAACGGAGATGGTAATTATTTAGGCGATTGCGCCACTAACTTTAGCAGTTTGTGTAATAACAAACTTATTGGTGTGTATAGTTATACCGATATTACCGGTGACTACGCCGATACAAGTATCTTCCCCCTAATTTACCCCGCAATGGCGAAGACTACGGAGGCCATGGTAGCCATGTTGCTAGTATTGCGGCAGGCAATATTCTGCGCAACGTTGATGAAGTTTTCCCAGCCGAGGGGCAAGAGCGTAGTTCGGGCACACCAACGGGTTTTACGTTCGAGCAAATATCGGGCGTCGCCCCACGAGCTAATATAATTTCATATCAGGTTTGCTATGGTGGCACGGCGGTTATGGAAGATACCTATGCTGATTGTTTAGACAGCGCAATCTTAAAAGCAATTGATGATGCAATTGCTGACAACGTTGACGTTATTAATTATTCAATAAGCGGCGGTGGTGATCCATGGCAAGACCCAGCTGAACTGGCGTTTTTATCTGCTCGCAACGCCGGCATTTTTGTGGCGGCATCGGCAGGTAACTCAGGGCCTGATGTGAGTACGTCTGAAAAAGCAGCTCCTTGGTACAGCAGTGTAGCGGCAAGTGAACATGGCCGCGAAAATGTGTTTTCCAAAGAACTAAAAGATTTCTCAGGAGGGACTAGTGCCCTGTCGTTAATAATCGGCCAAAGTAATTCAGGCAGTTTAACCGCACCCATTGTTTATGCAGGGGATTATTCTAACCCGAACGATCCTGGTGGCGATTCTGCGCAATGTTTAGAGCCCTTCCCTCAAGGTACTTTTGCAGGCCAAATAGTGGTTTGTGATCGTGGTGAAATAGCCCGCATCCAAAAAGCTGTGAACGTCAGAGATGGCGGTGCTGGTGGTTATGTGCTTGCGAATATTGACGGCGGCGAAACCTTTTTAGCAAATGACCAATATGTCATCCCCGGTATTCATATAAATGCAAGTGATGGCAACCGACTCAAAGCATGGTTAGCAAGCGGTACAGACCACAGAGCGACTATAACAACCGGAATACCGAGTCAAATCGTTGATGCCAGTAGAGTAGATACAATAGCGGACTATTCATCACGAGGCCCAAATACACAAATTAGTATCCTTGCTCCGACCCTGACAGCGCCCGGTAGTAATATCTTCGCCGCATACGCGGATGAACAATTAGGCCATGATGGGCATGAACCTGCGGCTAGTGATTATGCCATATTAGATGGAACATCAATGTCTAGCCCTCATGTTGCTGGGGCCGCTGCATTGGTCAAAGCTGTCAATCCATCTTGGGGACCGGACCAAATTCGCTCTGCCCTAGCACTTAGTGCGACAACGGCGATGAAAAAAGAAGATGCGACTACAAACGCTGACTTTTTTGATATGGGTTCGGGCCGAATTCAGGTTGATAAAGCGATAGCGAGCCCCTTGATTATGTCTGAGACTGCGAGCAACTACAGCAACGCAAACCCCTCAAGATCGGGCGATCCTAGAAGCCTTAATTTGCCTTCAATTACTGATAACGCCTGCCAAGGCTTGTGTACTTGGTCAAGAACTTTCACAGCAACGACTGATGCAACATTTGACATCGACATTGTCTCTATTTCTGAGGGCTTAACGATAGAAGCAAGCCCGCAAAGATTTACCCTATTAGAAGGACAAAGCCAACAAGTCACTTTTACTATTAATAGTTTTCAAGCGTCGAAACTAGAATATTCATTTGCCTTGGCCCAAATAACTTCTCCAGGATTACCAGAGCTTAGCGTACCCATAGCGGTGTTATCTTCTATAGGTAATTTCCCACTAGACATACAGCTTGACGGGAGACGAAAAACCGACTCGGTTTTAATAACAGATATTGACGCAATCAGTATTGAAAATTTTGTATTGACCGCTTATCAACCAGTTAAATCAACGGTAGTGGCAACAACCATTACAGAAGATACCGCCCCTAACGACTATCTTGATAATCTAACTGATGGTGTAAATATCACCACTGTTGTTGTGCCCGAGGGCGCTAAACGATTTATTGCAGAGATTAAAGCCTCAAGCGCCCCTGATTTAGACTTATTTGTGCTTTATGACGCCGATGACGATAATCTGCCTAGTTTAACAGAAGAAGTAGCTAGAAGCCGGTCTGGAACTTCTATTGAAGAAATTCAAATAAACTATCCCACGGCAGGCACCTACTTTATTGCAGTACAAAATTTTGAAGGTTCACGTAGTGGCACCGACACTTTTGACATGCGTTATGCGGTTGTCGAGGATCAGTTAGCGGGCGATAGTCTTCAAGCCATTGCTCCTACAAGTTTAGAAGCTGGAAGTTCGTTTGATATGCGCTTGATTTATGACCTTGCGCTAGCTAGTAGTGGGGATGATTACTTCGCTGCTTTTGGCATGGGCAGTACTTCAGGAAGTGACGATTTAGGACTATTGAATTTTGAGATCAATAGAATCGATGACGATGTCGTCGTCACCGGCACGGCTAGACGCTTAGAAGCAGGCGATACTGCGACTGTAAATATTAGGGTCAAGCGCAACCCCACTAACGAGGAACGCGCTTACAAGATTATTCAACCCTTGCCTGTGGGCACACAATTTACAGGTTTTTCAAGCACAAATAATGGCGAAATCATTAATAATGAAATTGTTTGGTTTGTTGACAAAGCTGCAGGGGAAACAAGTGACACAGTCCTTGAGTTTAGCATCCAAGCGTTAGAAGGTGTGCCCGCAGGACCAATAGATATTAAAGTAAACAGCCAATTAATATCACAGCCCTTCACGTCGCTTGAAAGTAGTGACTCCTTCACCAAAGTACAAATTGAGGGTAGTCCAGTGATCAGCCTAGGCGGCAGCAATACGACTTCAGCGAATTTCAACCTAACAGAAACACAAACGCTGACGATCCCTTTAAGCATTGATGAGCCTAACGATGACGCGGTCACGGTTGTGTTTTCTCAAACAGCAGGTCCAAACACAAATGTTGTAGAAGTGAATGGGGAATACGTATTAGTAGCACCGCAAGTGGAAGCGGATACGCAATTAAGCTACGACCTAAGCGTAACTGATAGTAATGGCAACTCAACATCAGGCTCAGTAACAGTAAATGTACTTAACAACCCATCACCTATAATCAATGCCGTAGACGCGCCAAGCAATGCCAACGGTGGCGCATCTATTACGATTAGTGTAAACGCAAGTGACCCAGAAAATGAGGCCTTAACCATTAGTATTAATGGCCAAACGATAAGCGGTACTAGTGCGACCTTTACCACGCCCACCATCGGTGCTAGCGTGAGCTATACAATTGTGGTGAGCGATGGTTTTACCCAAGCCCAACAGTCTGTTACGGTTAGCTTGACGCAAGTCACTACCGCCTCAAAGTAGTTCGGGTGGCGGTAGTATGTCGGGCATATTTTTATGTGCTATGTTGATGATAGCGATAAGACGAAAAATCGAGGGTTTAAAATAATGCAACAAAAAAGAGGACTAACGTCCTCTTTTTTGATTAAGAAATACTAGCTTAGCAACCGTCGGTGCTTTGACCTAGTTTTTCTTTAGTGGCAATACATGCGGCTTTAATCTTTGCTGCAGCGTCTTCTTTCATTTGTTTAGCTTTCGCTTCAGCTTCTTCTGCTAACTCTTCTGCGTCGTCAGCTAGTTCTTCAGCTTTATCGCTTGCGTCGTCTTTCAGTTCGTTTGCTTTATTTTTAGCACTTTCTAGCGTGTCAGCAGCATTTTTCTTTGCGTCTTCAGCCATTTCCATCACCTCTTCTTTGCTTTCTTCAGCAGACTCCTTTTGAGACTCAGTACAAGCAGCTAGGCCAATTGTTGAAGCCAGTAAAGCGATGATTATTTTATTTTTTAGTAACATTGTTATTTCCCTTGTTGTTTTGAAATTGGACGATGGCCTTATTATACCGATAAAGCGAACTTTGTTTTAAGATTATTGCTTTTAATGAGTGTTAGTTGCCTGTTCTTAGCAATATAAGCAACTAAAGCCGAGTGCCTAGCTAAGTAGCATTCTTTTTTGAATCAATTTTACTCGCATGAACATTAATACAGCAGCCACACTTAAGCCGGTGATAAAGCCAATCCAAAACCCAGCAGCGCCCATTTGCGCTACAAATAAGTCACTCAAACCCAGTACAATACCAACGGGAAACCCAACTAACCAATATGACACAAAACTGATAATGAACATTGCCTTGGTATCTTTATAGCCGCGCAAGGCGTTTGCGCTTACCACTTGAATCGCATCTGAGAATTGAAACAAAGCCGCAAGTATAAGCAAACTCGAAGCCGCCACGATCACCTTTTTTCATTACTATAAATACTCGCAATTTCGCTATTGAAAGTGAGTATGGTGCTTGCCGTTACCATAACGGTACTCACGGCCAATAACATCCCTGCCCAATATGCTTTTTTAGTATGCTCGTTACGCCCTTCTCCGATCAAGTACCCAATGCGTATTGCCAATGCAAGTCCAATACTTAATGGCAACATAAAAATTAACGACGATACGTTAAGCGCAACCTGGTGCGCTGCCACTGTTAATGCGCCTAAGGGCGCGAGCAGTACCGCCACCATTGCGAACAAAGTGACTTCAAATAACAATGTGAAGGCAATAGGTAAACCAAGGCGTATCAACTCCTTTATATCTGGCCACGAAACAGGAATAAACTTTTCGTAGAGTCGATACTTTTGTAATTTTTTAGCAAAAAAAGTATAAGCAAATGTAACGATAGCCATTGTGTAGAAGACTAACATTGTAGCAAGGCCACAACCGGCCCCGCCCATCTCAGGCATGCCAAATAAGCCATTGATGAAAATATAGTTTGCAGGAATATTCACTAACAGTCCGGTTCCCATTATTACCATGGTGGGTAGGGTAATAGATAAGCCCTCGCAATAATTTCGTAGCGTTTGATAAACACCAAAGGCAGGGGCAGACAACAATACGTAAAAAAGATAATCACCGGTTTTTTGAGTCAATTCTGGGGGCATGTCAATTGCGGAAATCACGTTGGGTATAAAAAACAGGAGCAACAATACGAGGCCCGAAATAGCGAGTGATAAATACAACATTTGATAGACAATGTTAGCAACATCATGACTATTTTTAGCGCCATCATAGCGCGAAATGATGGGCGACAAACCCAAAATTAGCCCCTGCATAAAAATGAGTACCGGTAGGCTTAGGCCAAAACCTATGGCCACCGCGGCCATATCAACAGAGTCGTAACGTCCGGCCATAATGGTGTCAGACACACCCATCAATGTTTGCGTAACTTGCGCAACAAGTAAGGGCCACGCCAGACTTGCGAGCACCTTAAATTCTTTCAAAAAGCTATCATTATGTACAACCGTAGTCATATTTTTTTAGCGCTATTAAGCTTAGATGTTTTAGATAAAGTTAGTTTAGCTTTGCTTCGCCTTGTGCTGTTTGCATCCCTATTATTATTCGCAGGGGCTTGTACTGCCACTTTTGATGAATCACTTAAAGCCTTATTCATGATGAGCATTTCTTGTTCCGTCAATTCCCGATATTGACCGGGCGATAAGCCTTTTAAATCAATATGCATAATGCGTTTACGGATTAAACTGGTCACTTCATAGTTTAGATATTCGCACATTCTACGGATTTGTCGGTTGAGGCCTTGCTGTAAGACTATTTCAAAGCTTTGTTTACCTATTTGTTTTACCTGACACGCTAGAGTAACCGTGTTAAGTATAGGGACGCCACTGCTCATATTTTCGATAAATTTAGGGCTAATAGGTTTATTCACTGTAACGCGATAGAGTTTATCGTGGGCGTTTTCAGCGCGTAAGATCTTATTAACAATATCGCCATCATTCGTTAGTAGAATTAAACCTTCAGAAGGTTTATCGAGGCGCCCGATAGGGAAAATTCGCTGTTTATAGCCAATTGCATCGATAATGTTTCCACTTACTTTTCGCTCGGTCGTACACGTTATCCCAACCGGTTTGTTATAAGCAAGATAGACACGGTCGCTCTTATTACTTGCAACAGGGGCAATTAATTGCCCGTTTATCGTGACCTTGTCATGTTCACCAATTTTAGTACCAAGTTCTGGATATGCGCCGTTTACTTTTACTTGTTTTTTCTCAATTAGCGCATCAGCTTCGCGCCGAGAACAAAAGCCAGTGTCGCTAATATATTTATTCAGTCTTTTCACGGTAATGTGCTGTTAAACCCTAACAATATGTGGCGATATCGCGACTTATTTCTTTAGTAAAGCCTTGATACCGTCAGTTAAACCTTCCAAGGTCAAAGGATACATCTTATCTTTCACAAGGTCTTTCATTATTTGTATTGACGCATGATATAGCCAATATTGCTTAGGCTGTGGGTTGAGCCAAATCGTGTATTCAAAATGATTGGTCAAACGCTGCATCCATACACTTCCGGGTTCTTCGTTCCAAAACTCAACACTTCCACCAGGATAGGTTATTTCGTAGGGTCCCATGGTGGCATCCCCAATGATAATCACCTTATAATCACTTGAGTACTTGTGAATAATACTATAGATATCAGTTACTTCGTCGTTTCTTCGACTATTGTCTTTCCATACGCTGTCGTAAATACAATTATGAAAGTAAAAAATTCAATGTGTTTAAACTCAGTATGCGCCGCCGAGAAAAGTTCTTCACATTGTTTTATGTGTGGGTCCATCGAACCACCTACGTCAAAAAACAACAACAATTTGATTGTGTTATGCCGCTGTGGCGACATTTTTATATCCAAATAGCCGGCGTTTTTAGCCGTAGAGCTAATGGTATTATGTACATCAAGTTCATCACTGGCGCCCGTTCTTGCGAACTTACGTAAACGCCGCAATGCAATTTTTATATTACGCGTTCCCAAATCAACGTCATTCGACAAATTTTTAAAGTTGCGTTTGTCCCATACTTTGACCGCAGAATTATTTCGGTTTCCCTTTTGCCCTATTCTCACGCCTTCTGGATTGTAGCCGTTTGCACCGAAAGGCGAAGTGCCTCCAGTGCCTATCCACTTGTTGCCTCCTTCATGACGTTTTTCTTGCTCATTTAAACGTTCCTGAAGGGTTTCCATTAGTTTATCGAGGCCCCCCAAAGACTCTATCTTTTTCTTTTCTTCGTCACTTAAAAATTTTTCAATTGCATTTCTTAGCCATTCATCAGGGATTTCTTGATCAAACAAATTTATCGCTTGTACGCCCTTAAAATATTCACCAAAGGCTTGGTCGTATTTATCAAACTGGCTTTCGTCTTTTATAAGCACGGTTCGGCTTAATAAATAAAAGTCGTTGATATCGGCATATACCAGCTCGCTTTTTAATACTGCCATTAAATCTAAAAACTCAGTGATACTGGTTTTTACTTTATGCTTGCGCAGTGTAAAAAAGAAATCAATCAACATTAGCGACGTGCCATAAACATAAGTTTTTCAAACAAATGAATATCTTGCTCATTTTTAAGAAGCGCACCATACAGAGGCGGCAATGCGTTTTTTGCATCGTTATCATGCAAGACATTCGCGGGAATGTCATCAGCTAGCAATAGTTTTAACCAATCGATTAGCTCTGACGTTGAAGGACGTTTTTTCAAACCACCCACTTCTCGTATCTGGAAAAATGAGTTGAGAGCTTGATCAAGTAATTCTTTTTTAATATTGGGATAATGCACATTTACAATTTGACGCATTTGCTCGGCATCAGGAAACTCAATATAATGAAAAAAGCAACGACGTAGAAATGCATCAGGAAGTTCTTTTTCGTTGTTTGAGGTAATTATAACGATGGGACGCTGCTTGGCAACGATACGTTCTTGCGTTTCATACACAAAAAATTCCATCTTATCGAGTTCTAACAATAAATCATTTGGAAATTCGATGTCGGCTTTGTCAATTTCATCAATGAGCAAGATAGGACGTTTATTTGCTGTAAACGCTTGCCACAATTTACCCTTTACGATGTAGTTGCGAATGTCTTTAACTTTTTCATCACCGAGTTGCGAATCACGTAAACGAGACACCGCGTCATATTCATATAGGCCTTGCTGTGCTTTGGTTGTAGATTTTATATGCCATTGTAATAACTCAGTATCTAGCGCTAAGGCAAGCTGCTCTGCAAGCATCGTTTTGCCTGTGCCCGGCTCACCTTTTATTAACAGCGGTTTTTCTAATGTAATAGCTGCATTAACGGCAAGTTGAAGTTGTTTGCTCGCAATGTAATCGTTCGTACCTGTAAAACCCATAGCGTTCCCGTTTAGTTAGTTTGAATTACCGCCAATATACCGCTATCTTTTGCTTAGTACGAAAAAGAAAAACGGTAAAAGCGTCAGTTGCTAATATGATATAGCAAAAAGCACTTTGATAATTTTCATTTAGGCGTCATCTTATTAAGGTTTAAAGTTTACGTAGTTTAACTACATAGCGATAGTAAGAATTATTAATAGGCACTAGTAAAAACTAGTGATACATATTTTAAATAGGGGATCCACAACAATGAATGTATTTGAAGACAATTCATTAGCCATCGGTAAAACGCCTTTGGTAAAACTTAACCGTGTTGTTTCTGGCAATGTATATGCAAAAATTGAGTCGCGCAATCCTAGTTTTAGTGTGAAGTGTCGTATTGGCGCGAACATGATTTGGGACGCAGAAAAATCTGGTGTGCTAACAAAAGACAAGGAAATCATTGAAGCAACCAGTGGCAACACGGGCATTGCGCTGGCTTTTGTTGCAGCATCTCGAGGTTATAAAATCACCCTAACTATGCCAAGTAGCATGAGTTTAGAGCGTAGAAAACTATTAAAAGCACTTGGCGCAAACTTGGTATTAACTGAGCCGCCAAAAGGTATGAAAGGCGCAATCGCCAAAGTTGAAGAACTAATGGCACAAAATCCTGATAAATATGTCGCCATGAATCAATTTGATAACCCGGCAAACCCCGCAATCCATGAGCAAACTACGGGTCCTGAAATTTGGGAAGCTACTGATGGAAAGGTTGACGTATTTATCGCTGGTGTTGGCACCGGGGGCACCATTACAGGTACCTCTAGATTCTTGAAAAAACAAGGCAAAACCATTACCTCGGTCGCGGTAGAGCCTGAAGACTCACCTGTTATTACTCAAGCAATAGCAGGCGAAGCGCTTACTCCTGCACCCCACAAAATCCAAGGCATTGGCGCTGGATTTATTCCAGGAAACTTAGATTTGAGTATGGTCGACGAAGTCGAGCGCGTTAGTAATGAAGACTGTATGGCTATGGCGCAACGCTTGATGAAAGAAGAAGGCATACTTGCCGGCATTTCATCTGGTGCTGCCGTAGTTGCTGCTGAACGTTTTGCGAGCCGTCCTGAGAACAAAGATAAAATGATTGTTGTTTTATTAGCGTCGGGCACAGAGCGTTATTTAAGCAGCCCACTTTTTGCTGGTGATTTCTCAGATTTAGAAGAAGTACAATAGCATTGTAAATCCGCTATTTTTAAAAGTATAAGAGCGCCCTTTTGGCGCTCTTTTTTTTGTTTAAGTTTTTTGATGTGCTACCGATAGTAAAGTGTTGTAACAAAAATTTTAGGAACTTTATGAAACGTTTAGCTGGCTTGTTATTAGTGGTATTTTTTTTAGCAGCGTGTGGCTCAGACAAAGAAGTCGTGAAAGCTGGTAAATATGGCATGATGGGAAGTGATACTCCGCAATATACGGCGGTGCTTTTTATGCGCGCAATTTACAATGAATCTACCTTAGACAAAGCGATAAATTTAAGTACTAAGCGCTACGGACGTATTCTAAAAGGCTATCATACAAATAAAAGTGTGCAGCGCCAGGTATTTAGTCTGCGCCTAGATAGTATGGTCACCGAGCCAGTATCAGGCGGCTCACTGCTGTTTAGTGAACGCTTAGAAAAAGCGGAAATTGAAATGAAAATCACCGGCGAATACAATGGCGATAAGATATTTGAGCTCAAAACCTTGTCGATGGTAAAAGAAAGCGGTGAATGGAAAGTAAAAGGCGTATCAAATACAGTTCCTTAACTGCCTAACTTCAATATGCCCTTTTTCGCTCGAAGCAGTGAAGCATTAGTTGAATTTACTATAGTTTATTGCTCGTTTTTCTAAGAAGGCTGTGAAGGCCTCATTTGCAGCTTCGCTTTGCATCGCTTCGATAAATATTTTTAATTCTTTATCTATATGCGCAGATACTGCGTTTTGGTTGTGTTTGAGTAATGCTTTGGTCTGTTGCAATGCCGTTGATGGCTTTAATGCTAAAGCATGAGCAAGGTCATTAACTGCCGCTTCTAAATCTACACTATGGATTGATGTTACAAATCCACATTCTTTTGCATCTTGCGCACTGAAGGCGTTGCCAAGCATTAATAGTTCGGCGGCTTTTAAATGTCCCGCAACCCGCGGCAAAATATAACTAGAGGCATATTCGGGTACCAAGCCTAAATTAATAAAAGGCATAGCAAAGCGAGTATTTTCGTGACATAAAACAAAATCACAATGCAGTAATAAAGTAGAGCCTATACCTATTGCTAGCCCTTCTACTTGTGCAACCACTGGCAATGGACACTTCATTAACGCAAGCATAAAACGGTAGCTTTCATTAACTCTTGAACCATCATGTTTAACCGCCGTTAAAAATTCGCTAAGGTCATTACCAGCAGTAAAACACCCTTTAGCACCTTTAATAACAATGACTTTTACGTTTGCTAACGGTGCATTTTCGATGGCAACGGCCATATCATTATACATTTTGGGTACTAAGGCATTTTTCTTTTCTACTCGGTCTATCACAATTGTGAGTATATTGTTTTCAAGTATTTCATGTATCATTGGCGTGTCTCATAAAGTGGTGAAAGTCGTTTGACGCTGTTTGCACTTTTGTTCAGTGTACTCAAGCATTGTCCGATTTAAAAGACTAACTAATACTTACAATTCTATCTAATAGGTAATAAGCGATTGCCCAACGCAAACAATAAACCAGCACTAAACACGACGTTGAGCTATGCAGCAATGTGCTTACTAAGCACTGGACTGTATATTTGGTATGGGTTTCTAAGTGATACTAGCGTTGTTGATTCACCACTGTCATTCCATCGTGCTCAAGCACTCAGCGGTAGTTGGTGGCAATGGCTAAGCGCGCACTTTATGCATAATAATTTTGTTCACTACCTGTTTAATATGCTTGGCTTAGGTCTACTTTACTTATTGCATAGCGAATACTTTAGCGCTCGTTCATTTTTACTTGTGTTTGCAAGCATTGCGCTTGGAACATCGGCCTTTCTAATTTTGTTTTCTCCTAGTTTACAGTGGTATGTGGGTATGTCTGGAGTTTTGCATGGCATTTTCGCTTGGGGTGTTGTGATTGATGTCTATTACCAACGTAAAACTGGCTATTTACTGG
The DNA here is from genome assembly GCF_055808975.1 of Glaciecola sp. G7-5. NCBI lineage: Bacteria > Pseudomonadati > Pseudomonadota > Gammaproteobacteria > Alteromonadales > Alteromonadaceae > Glaciecola > Glaciecola sp. G7-5. Next base: position 3,414,239 of record NZ_CM147892.1, on the reverse strand, counting down.
CACTTGGCTTACTAATTAAACTAATTGATGAACAATTTTTTGCCACTTCAAACTTTATGGCTGACTTAATTGAAGTTGGCGTTGCGGTTGATGCCCACTTATATGGCGCGATACTGGGGCTTAGTATCGGCATTATTAGCGCATTTCGATTACATCTATTCAAAACTAATAAAATCTAACTTTCATTGCGCTTAAAACAAAAACAGCAACCAATATGGTTGCTGTTTTTCTTGTTAAAGCTAAACCTTGTTCTCACAAATGCGTTTCGAATAACTTGTGAATGCGCCGGTATTCATCCAACCAAGAACTCGGTTGCACAAAGCCGTGCGGCTCAACTGGATAAATTGCGGTTTCAAAATCCTCTTTCTCTAGCTCAATCAAACGCTGAACCAAACGCACAACATCGACAAAAAAGACGTTGTCGTCAACCATTGGGGCATTCATCAACAAGGGCTTATTCAACCCTTCTGCAAAATAGATTGGCGAGCTTCTTTCATAGGCGATGGGATCCACGTCAGGCGTATTTAGAATATTTGAAGTATAGGGCAAATTATAGTGCGCCCAATCAGAAACAGGGCGTAAAGCAGCGCCCGCTTGAAACAAATCAGGCTCTGTGAATAAGGCCATAAAGGTCAAAAAGCCACCGTAGGAGCCACCATAAGTACCAATTCTATTTTCATCAACATTAAGGTTTTCAACCAACCAATTAACGCCGTCTTTTAAGTCTTGGACTTCAGGCGTTCCCATGTTTCGATAAATAGCAGTACGCCAATCGCGTCCATAACCCGCTGACGCTCTGTAGTCCATGTCGAGTACCACATAGCCTTGGGATACCAATAAGCTATGAAACATAAACTCTCTGAAATAGCCTGACCACCCCAAATGAGCGTTTTGTAAATAACCAGCGCCATGGTTAAAAACGACCGCTTTGCGTTTCACTCCTTGCTCGTCACCTTTTGGCGTGTAAACGCGTGAGTAAATAGGTTGATCAGTATGGCTAGACTCAATGGGAACGATTGCCGGTACTACCCAATCAATTGATAAAAACGCTTCACTTACTGTGTTCGTTACGCGTGTAGGCTCGCTATCGGGATCCGTAGCTTTTACATAAAGTTCTGGTGGCATTGCCAAACTTGAATGCGTTAGCAATAGTCTGTCTTCTTTCGGACTCAATACAAAGTCAGTCATCCCATTTAGCTTTGTTAATGCTTCAGGTTCACCGCCAGTAGCACTAATTCGGTAGATTTCATAAATCCCAGGATGTTTTTGGTTTGCTTTATAATAAAAGTACTTATCGTCTTGACTTAATATGACATCATCAACAAGGTATCGGCCCTGCGTCAGCGCTTTTAAATCACCATCAAGTGCTTTGGTATACAGATGAGAGTAACCGCTTTGTTCGCTTAGTAAATAAAGTGTAAGACTTTTATCAAACCAACCAAACTGATTAAAACGATAATTTATCCATGCGTTGTCATGCATTCTGTGCTGAGTTGTAAACATTGGTTTTTGTACATCTACACTCACAATCCAGCGGTCCTTGTTATCCCATGCCTCAAGCATTAGCGCAACATGACTACTGCTGTCATGCCACTTAACCGGCATCTCAGTTGCATACCAATCGAATAACAAGCCAATATCTCGTGGAAGGCGATTGTTTATGTAGCTTTCGCCGCGTGCCTGTGCATTTTCTCGCTTAACCTCGGCAAGTACATCTTCGTTGTAACCCGGTAGTGCTTTATACGACAACTCTTTTTGGGTGTTTTTTTCAAGGTCTAAAAAGAAAATCGAATGTGACTGTGATTTGGCATCAGCAACACGTTGACGAACCGACTGCGCCTTAATACGGCCATTTTCTTCTATATAGTCTGGCATAATATCGCCTTCATCGCGTGACGGTGTATTTTCACGGGTGACCACGATCGCATATTTGCCATTTGGTGACATGCTTGCTAATACATTAGTGTGGCCTTTGTCAAAATAAAATACCTTCGACATTAGGCTAGTATTTTCTTGCTTTAAGCGTTTTTTATCATTGTGTCTGTCGATGCGATTTTGTCGTTCTACCTGCACATATCTGATGAGTTTTTGTTGTTCTTTTGCAATATAGTCTAGCGGTGCTTCAACAGCGCTTTCTTCGTCAGCAAATTTCCATTCAAATATTTGCGCACTTAAGCCTGTATTGACATCTACACTGTAAAAGCCGTTGCCTTTTTGAAACGATACACTAGCGTTATTCAAATAACGAAGATTGCGCGCGCTGTCACTATCTTTTGTTAACTGTTTTACTTCAGTGCTGCCGCGTTGTTGCGCAAATATATTTCCTTCAAATATCCAAGCAGTAAAATCATGATCGTGGTCATTTATGATTTCATCATATTGAAGCTCATGTAAGGATTTGACGGCTACTAAGCTGCCATTTTCCTCGCCTGGATTTGTCTTATATAAGTCGCGAACGACCGACCCTTCGCGCTTACGATAGTAAAGCAGGCTATCACCAGTTGGCGAAAAATAAGCGGATTGTGGTTGTCGCCCTATCCAATCTGGATCAGACATTATTTGTTCCATACTTAGTTCAACAGCTTGTGTTGACGAACTTACTTGTTTTTTATCTTGATATACCGTCTGCGTAACGTATGGTGCAACTTGCTGAGTTTGAGAGCTATCTGGTGCTGTAGTGCCTGTCGCGCTGCACGCTAAAACAGCACTGGCACACAAAAAGATACTTGTGTATTGAAATTTCTTTATCATATTCTCTGTCTTTATTATGTTATGTGAATGAAAGAACAAATCAGTATTAATTCCACCTAGTATACTTTTAAAGATGTAAAGTGATGCTAAGGAAACTACTTAAGTCTATTATTCAGTAAATAGGGAATTTATTAAAGTAGAATCTATTTTAGAAGTATTATGGCAACGCAATTTTTTCTGATATGAATGTATAGCGACTAAACAGTGATCTAAAAAACCGAATTAACTGTTTTAAACAGCATCAGGCATTGCAGAACAACAATAGGAAACATCATGAAATTATTAGTCCTTGCAAGTTTATTACTTGCCTCAGCAGTCACTCAAGCTAGTGAATGCCCCGACGTACTTAAATACGTAAAGCGTAAACTGAATTCACAAGAAACTGTCAATATGTGTGAAGCTTATGCCGGCAAAGCCGTTTTATTTGTTAATACCGCGAGTAATTGCGGTTACACCCCGCAATTTGAGGCACTTGAAGAGTTGTATTCTACTTTCAAGGATGATGGTCTTATGGTGGTTGGTTTTCCATCAAATGATTTTAAACAAGAACACGCCGACGAGAGTAAAGTCGCTGAAGTGTGTAAACTAGAATATGGAATTAATTTCCCCATGTTTGAACTAACGTCGGTACGCGGGAAAGACGCTGACCCATTATTTGCCAAATTGGCGGAAGAAGCGGGTGGAAAGTCTCCTAAATGGAATTTTAACAAATACCTGATGAATAAAGATGGCTCGGTGATTACGCATTACGGCAGCAAAGTAGCACCTTTAGACAGTGACTTCTTGGCCGATGTCGCCACTGCACTTAATAAACCACAATAGCGATATTTGGGTTAAGCAAGATCTAAGGTGTTGCTTAACCCAATCATTTAGGCTTTAGCAAGAATCAATGCTTGGGCTATATCCTCAATCAAATCACGACTATCTTCTATACCTACAGACAACCTGATTAACGTATCAGAAATGCCCATTTCAGCCCGTTTTTGCGGACCATTTTCGTAAAATATAGTGCTCGCGACGGGCAAGGCTAAAGTGCGGGTGTCTCCCAAATGTGTAGCCCTAAGAATCAATTTGAGCTGATTTAAAAAGCCTCTTAAATTAATTGAAGGTGAAATTTCAAAACTTAAAATGCCGCCAAATCCGCAGTCCTCAGTAAATAACTGCGTCGCTAAATTATGCTGGGCATGATTTTTTAAACCTGGATAATTAACCTCTTGTATACTATCGTTTTTATCTAAAAACGCAGCTATTTTCAAAGCATTATCGCTAGTCTTTTGCATCCGCATTGCTAGTGTTTCAAGTCCAACAGAAACTAAATGGGCAGATTGCGGCGCGAGTGTCCCTCCCAAATCTCGAAGGCCCTTTTTCCTAATCTGTATCGTGCCCCACATAGCTGGGTCAGCACTTTTATAAAAGTCATCAATATTACTGTATTTTGTCCAATCAAAGTTTCCTAAGTCAACAAGAGCACCGCCCAAAACATTACCGTGCCCAGCAACATACTTTGTTAACGAGGTTGTGAGTAAATTAGCTTTAATTGAATTGGCATCAAGCATCACACAAGGAGACATCGTGTTGTCAACAATAAACAACAAATGGTGTGCTTGGCATAAATCACCGATTTTATACAAATCAGCTATTTGTGTGCCTGGATTAGCAATGGTCTCTGTAAACACAATTTTTGTCTTGGTGTTTATAGCTTTCTCAACGTTTGTAGCGTCACTTACATCAACATAAGTTACTTGGATGGCAAAGTGTTGAAGGTGATCAAAAAAGCTTCGCGTGTTTCCAAATAAATATTGGCTAACAACAATATGGTCACCTGCTCTTAATAACGAAAGCATCGTTGCACTTATCGCCGCCATGCCTGTTGCAAAGACCGTAGCGGCTATACCACCGTCGAGTTCCGCAAGTACGTTTTGTAACGCAACAGCAGAACTCGATGAACTGCGTGAATAAACGTGCCCCGCTTGCTTACCTTGGAATACGGCTTCTAAATCGGCCACATCTTCAAAATCAAAAAGCACTGAGTTATTACTGGCCTCGTGCACAGCACCAAATTGTGGCTCATTTAATTTACGGTCGGCATGAACCAATCTACTAGCTTGTCGTATTTTTTTCACGTGTGTAAGTCCTGGGCACCTAGTCTGCGAGTCGAAAAAGCCATTTTACTTTTTAAAATTCGCTTCTTTACATAATGCAGGGATATTAGCATACAAATCTGCTTTTTTTATTTGATGTTATGATAACAATTCACTATGGTATAGGCCGAAATGTTCGTAGCAGAAAATATTAAGCTGATTACCCCACGATGTGTATCCTATTTATAGCGGTTAAGCTGCACCCACGTTACCCTCTTATCATCGCGGCAAATCGCGATGAATTTCATGAACGCCCTACATCGCCGGCTGATTTTTGGTCTGATCATAAGAATATATTAGCAGGAAGAGACCTGCGTGCTGGCGGCACTTGGATGGGCATTAATAAACAAGGTGATATCGCAGCCTTAACCAATATAAGAGCGCCAGGGAAAGAGCGCGAAAATGCGCTTAGTCGCGGCGAATTAGTCACAAATTACTTGGCTAACTCAACGAGTCAAAGCAATTATTTGTCCACACTTCAAAAAAGTCATTTTGATTACAACGGTTACAATTTGCTATTTGGCAACCTTAGTCAGCTTCAGGTTTATAATAGTTTTGACAATACCGCGTTTGAGTTAGAAGAAGGTGTCTATGGTCTTTCAAATGCAAGCTTAGACAGCCCTTGGCCCAAATTGGATATGGGTAAAAGCGAGTTAGCAAGGTATTGCGAACAAGCAGACGATTTAAGCTATGAGCACCTATTTGAGCTTTTGGGAAATAATCTTCCCGCTAAAGATGAAGATTTACCTAACACTGGTATTCCTCTCGAATTAGAAAAAAAACTGTCATCTATTTTCATTACGAGTCCAGAATACGGAACGCGTTCTAGCACAGTTTTACTAATCGACCAGCGACAAGAAGTATATTGGGAAGAAAGAACGTTTTCTCCTCAAGGTAAACGCATCGGTGCGAAGGTCCACCAGTTCACAATTAAGGCCTAACCCAAAAAGATAATCTTTATTCACGTATACGCTATTTTTTCCTGTAAATCCGATTAAATATTGGCATAATGCGCATACTTATTTGTTAATGTCATTTTAAGGACTGCCCTTCGTGTTTGAAACTCTACCCGCGCTTTCTCCTGACCCTATTCTTGGCTTGTCAGCTGCTTTTAAACAAGACCCTAATCCACATAAAATTGATTTGGGTGTTGGTGTGTACAAAGACGAACTAGGCAATACGCCTATATTGGATTCTGTTGCCCAAGCGCAGCAGTTACTTTTAGCCAGTGAAACCTCTAAAGTGTATATTACTCCCCAAGGCAATCAGGGTTACATAAATGGCATGTTGAACCTGCTTCTAGGAGAAAATTCAAGTGTCTTGGCGAACAACAGAGTTGCTGCGGTTCAAGCCCCCGGTGGCTGTGGAGCATTAAGAATTTTAGCTGAACTACTGGTGAGAGTTGATAAAAACACCACTGTTTGGGTAAGCGATCCTACTTGGGCGAATCATATCCCGTTAATTGGTGACGCTGGCTTAAATATTAAAACCTATCCTTATTTTGACAAACAAAGCGCGAGTATTAAATTTGATGAAATGCTGGATTGTTTATCAGGCATTGGTGCTAACGATGTGGTTTTACTACATGGCTGTTGCCATAACCCTACCGGTGCTGATTTAAGCAAAGCACAATGGCAAGCAGTAGCAGCACTTGCGGCTAAAGTTGGTTTCTTACCCTTTGTAGATATTGCTTATCAGGGCTTTGGTGATGGCATAGAAGAAGACACATACGGTCTGAGATTACTTTGTGAGAGCGTTGACGAAGTGATTGTAGCAGCCTCATGCTCGAAAAACTTTGGCCTTTACAGAGAGCGAGTTGGCCTAGCTGCCATCGTGTGTAAAGATGAGAAGGTGAAAAACGTAGCACAGTCGCAAATCCAGTCTGTTGCGCGGGGTATATACTCTATGCCTCCCTCATATGGCGGCGCTTTGGTTGATATCATATTAAATAACCAAGTACTCTATAAAACATGGGTAAACGAAGTAGAAGCCATGAGAGTAAGAATGGCAACCTTGCGCGAAATGCTAGTGAGTAATCTTAAGCAGCAAAATATTGATAAAGATTTTAGCTTTATCAACACGCAAAAAGGAATGTTTTCTTACTTGTGTATTCCCCCTGAGCAAGTACAAACCTTGCGCAGCGAACACAGTATTTATTTTGTTGACTCAAGTAGGGTAAATATAGCAGGCATAAACCACAATAACGTTGAGCCTCTTGCTAAGGCCATTGCACTAACCTTGAAGTAACATAAGCGTTCAATACGCCACTATTTCAATAGAAGAATAATAAAAGCCAGCGAGTTGAAGATATTTCAATGCTGGCTTTTTTATTGTCAATTATTTTTTTAGGAGCTTGCCTAAGCCAACATACCGCCGTCAACAATGACGCTAGCACCAGTCGTATAACTTGATGCATCAGAGACTAAGTACAACACCGTTCCAGCCATTTCGTCAGGATGCGCAACACGGCCAAGCGGAATCACTTTAAGAGCCGTTTTTAATATACTGTCATTAGTGGTCAAGGCGGACGCAAACTTTGTGTCAGTAAGCCCCGGCAGTAAGGCGTTAACGCGAATATTCAGACTACCGCATTCTTTTGCAAATGATTGAGTCATACTGATAACGGCGGCTTTAGAAATAGAATAAATACCTTGCATATCACCGGGTCGTATACCATTGACAGACGCTGTATTTAAAATAACACCGCCACCCTGCTCTTTCATCATGTTTCCTGCGGCAACAGACATAAAGAAATACCCGCGAATATTGACATCAACAGTTTTACTGTAGGCAGCCAAATCAGTGTCAAGTATATGCCCAAAGTAAGGATTTGCCGCCGCGTTATTAACCAAAATATCTAAGCGACCAAAGGTTTCTTTGATATGAGCAAACGCGGCGTCTATTTGTGCCATTTCACCAACATGACAGGCAACTGCACTTGCTTTTCCGCCATCTGCGACGATGCTATCGGCAACAGCTTGACAGGCTTCAATCTTGCGACTCGATACAATAACATGAGCTCCTTTACTCGCCAATAAACGTGCTATCGATTCGCCAATGCCGCGACTCGCGCCAGTAACCAAGGCAATTTTGCCGCTTAAATCAAATAAATCTTTCATCAGTATTTACTCCCCTACCTTAATGACAAGTTTGCCGAAGTTTTCACCTTTAAATAACATCATTAAAGTGTCTGGAAAGCTCTCTATACCCTCAACCACATGATCTTTCACCTTCATTTCGCCGCTCTTTATCCAGCCACCAATGTCTTTCATGGCGATGGGATATTCTTTCACGTTATCAAATACAACAATGCCTTCCATGCGGGCACGATTGACGAGCAGGGATAAATAATTTGAAGGGCCCTTTACTGGTGTTGTGTTGTTATACTGGCTAATTGCTCCGCATATTACGATGCGTGCACGAAGATTAATTTGAGTGAGGACATCATCTAAAATATCACCGCCAACATTGTCAAAAAATACATCAACTCCATTTGGACAAGTTTGCCTAAGGGCTTTTTTCACGTTTTCGTTTTTGTAATCAATGGCAGCATCAAAACCAAGCTCATCAACCAAAAATTTGCATTTATCTTGCCCGCCTGCAATCCCCACGACACGGCACCCTTTTATTCGCGCAATTTGTCCAACCAAACTGCCAACTGCACCAGCAGCACCTGAAACCACAACGGTTTCACCCGCTTTTGGTTGGCCACTTTTGAGTAGTCCAAAATAACCGGTCATGCCAGGCATACCCAACACGCCCAAATAATAAGACAGGGGTGCTAAATTTGGGTCCACTTTGTACAAGCCTGTACCATCACTAACGCCATAAGTTTGCACGCCACTGTATCCACAAACGTAATCACCTTCACTGTAGTCGCTGTGCTTACTCTGCAACACACGCCCTATTGTGCCTGCACGCATAACGTCACCAATTTGAACCGGTTCTATATAAGACTTAGCGTCATTTAGCCAGCCGCGCATGGCTGGGTCTAGCGAAATATATTCTACTTTCACTAAAAGTTGCCCATCTTCTATAGTTGGGATTTCGGTCTCTGTAAACTCCCAAGTATCGTTATTGGGTTCTCCAAATGGACGGGCTTTTAATCGCCATTGTTTGTTCTTCATTTTTATCTCCTTAAAACCAAGTTGACTCTACGTTTGCACATACATCGTCGTTGTCTTTCAATATTTGTATGTCGCGCGAAATGATGGGCAATTCCCATGATATAAAATATTTAGCCGCCTGAATTTTACCTTTGTAAAAGTCTTGCTTTTGGCTATCATTTGTTTGTGCTAACAACTTTTCAGCTGCACTGGCCTGCCTAATCCATATCCAACTCACCACAATCGTTGAAAATATATTCATTAGGGCCTGCGCATTTGCGCTTAGGGTAATGGCTTTTTCGCTTTGCATTACTTTTCTCAAATGCAAAACTACATCATGGAGCTCTCCCAAATATGGACCTAGCTTTTTGGCCATAGCTGCGCTTTGCTCAGTGCTAATAGCCTGTAAGTCTTTTTCTAATTCGCGCTTAAGGATCGTTAGTCCATGTCCCTTATTTTGCCACAGCTTGCGACAAGTCAAATCTAGCGCCTGAATACCATTTGTGCCTTCATGAATAGGGTTTAAGCGGTTGTCACGCCAAAATTGTTCAGAGAAGTATTCGCGCGTATAGCCCGAACCACCAAGCACCTGAATGCCTAAATCGTTGGCCTTAGGACCAAACTCTGAAGGCCAGGCTTTTAACACGGGGGTAAGCAAATCAAGTAACTCTGTTAAAGATTGTTTTTCAAGCTCATCACTACAAGTGTTTATTCGGTCGATAAGATTAGAACCATACAAGCATAAACTCATACCACCTTCCGTGTAGGCTTTTTGTGCCAACAGCATGCGCTTTACGTCACCATGCATAATAATAGGCGCTGCTGGGTCTTCTGGTTTATTGTTTGGCGCAACTCTGCCTTGGGTTCGGTCTTTGGCATAATCAAGCGAATATTGGTAGCCTCTGTACCCTATCATTGCTGCACCAAAACCAACGCCAATTCTTGCTTCGTTCATCATCATAAACATATAGCGTAAACCAAAGTGCGGTTGGCCAATTAAATAGCCATGACAGTCATCATTTTCGCCAAAGCTAAGTGCAGTAGAGGTAGTTCCTCTGTATCCCAGTTTATGCAGTAAACCCGCTAGCTGAACATCGTTACGCGTACCCACTGACTGATCATCATTGAGTCGAAACTTGGGCACAACAAACAAAGAAATGCCCTTAACCCCTAATGGCCCGCCAGGAATTTTAGCCAAGACCAAATGCACGATATTGTCTGACAGTTCATGTTCACCACCCGATATATAAATTTTGCTTCCTTTGATGCGATAAGTGCCGTCATCTTGTAGCGTTGCTGTGGTATGAATATCTGCCAATGATGAGCCTGCATGAGGCTCGGTAAGTGCCATCGTCCCGGTAAAATCACCGCTTAACATGCGCGGCATAAATGCGGCTTTAAGTTCATCACTCGCAAAATGTGATATTACATTGATGGCAGCCGCGGTCAAAAATGGATAGGCGGTAGTGGATGGGTTTGCGGCCATAAAATAGCCAGAAACCGCCGTCATTACGGTTTCAGGAAGCTGCATACCACCATCTTCAAAGGCATATCTTCCAGCTATAAAACCGGACTCTCGAAACGCATCAAAGGCAATTTTTACATCGTCAATCATAGTGACTTTTTTGCCATCAAATTTAGGTTCATTTTGATCAGCAATATGGTTGTGAGGTAAAAACAAGTTAGTCGCCATTTTATTTGCAGTATCGATGACTGCATCAAAGGTCTCGCGGTTATGCTCGCTAAATCTTTCGTGTTCGCATAGTTTTTCGGTATTTAGCACATCGTATAACTGAAACGGTAATTCAAAATCGTGTATGAGGGTGTCTGCGGCCATAATTTGTCCCTTGTAAATGTAATCTAAACGTTTGTGATTTTACGCTCGCTGTACACATTAATTGCAAACGAATATATAAATACAACGCTATCGTGCTTGTTCACGACACTTGATGTTTACATGGTAGTTTAATTTTTCAAGCACATACACTGTCATTTATGACATAATAAATGCGATAAGTGACAACTATTAGTGACAATGATAGCTATCTAAAACAGCCACGAATAACGTATTGAACAAAAGGAAACAAATGCCATACTTTAAGCCTTTAAAAGTTGTAATCGTTGGTTTTGACGGTGTGTTAGGTAGCGCTTTAACCGGCGCTTTAGATTTATTCTCTTTTACTGGAGTTAGTTGGCAACGCTTTGTGAACGCCCCAGTAGAACCGCGCTTTGACGTGCAAATCGCTACCTTGTATAAGCAAGATGTATGGTGTAGCAACCGTCTCAAAATAGCGGCTCATTGTGACTTAAGCCAAATAAACCATTGTGATTTATTATTAATTCCCACTATTGGCGATTCTATCGATAAAGTATTAAACAATACAAAAGCGCTGCTCCCTCATATTATTCGCATTGCTAAGCAAGGAGTCGATGTTGCTAGCAATTGCAGTGGCGCGTTTTTAATTGCCAACAGCGGCTTGCTAGATCATAAAGAAGCCACGACACATTGGGGCTACGCTAATAAGTTTAAAAGCGCGTACCCATTGGTAAAATTAAACGAGTCGAAACTGGTAACCCAAGATGAGAATATATTTTGCGCTGCAGGCGGCAGTGCATTTTATGATTTGGGCCTGCTATTAATTGAACGCTACTGCGGTCGTGAGATTGCAATGCAAGTCGCAAAAACACAAGTGATTGATGCATCACGACGTAAGCAGAGTTTATATGCAAACGTGAATTTATATAAAGCTCATCACGATGCACTAGTACGTGAAGTGCAAGATTATATAGAGGATAACTTCGCGACCAATATGAACGTAGCCAGTTTAGGTCGGCATTTTAATCTTGTGCCGCGCACCCTAAATAGGCGCTTTCAGGCGAGCGTTGGTATGCGCCCTGTTGAATATATCCAAGCAATTAGGGTTGAACAGGCCAAGCGTTTATTAGAGCTTGGCGAGGTCAATATTAAATCCTTAGCTTCAACCGTAGGCTATGAAGACAGTAGTTCTTTCGCACGACTTTTTAAGCGCATTACCTCATTTACTCCAAAACAATACCAAACCAAGAATTATCTTCCTTAGTTTACATTGCCATCAACCAGAGTTGCCGTTAATCACCACACTATTTTGGAATGATCGGTCGTTTTTTTCGTAAAACGCCATTTCGCTGTGCTTTGCATCGCCAATAGCCAACCGAAATCCAACTTCATTACTAGCACTTACTAGTCTTTTGAGTGCATCTACAAGCAGCTAATGCGGATCGTAAATCCGTCCATATATGTACACCTCTCACACCGCAAGTCGTTTTTATAGCTAAATGCTGACTTTCTGCTTCTTAATCGTTCATGCGAGCTATTCTGCTCTCGGACGAATACAGACTATCAGAAGTCGGCTAAACCTTGCGTTACTTTCTAGTTAATTCATGTTAGTAACACCTTATATTCAGTACCCTTTACCACAACCGTCTTTCATAACCTGAGTAAGACTGCTTCCGTATATACGGCCTATTTGATGGCATTATGTTTGCCTGGCCTAAATGAGATCCGCTCCTTTGCTGCTTAATCGTTCATGCGAAGTGATGCCTTCTCGGGCGCGTACAGCTTTGCAAAGGTCGGTCTAACCGGTTATGCCATTTTTCAGGTCGCGTCTTGGGGTGAGAATATCCTTTTATGGGTAAATTGTGAGTGCCAGTGGTGACTATGTCACTCTCATGCTGGCGTGGTTTCTATTTGCGTAACATGCGCGTCGTTATAAACAGCTTCTTGTGTTAACAGAGCCCATATTATGCGGGCAAGTTTGTTGGCCAGTGCCACTGCGGCTATTTGTTTGCCGCGTCTAATGATGAGCTGCTTTGCCCATATGGATAGTCGGTCATTGCTGCCTTCAACATTTCTGACAATAGACCAAGCCCCTTGTATCAGTAACTTCCTCACATACACGTTACCACGCTTAGTGACACCAATATGTTTTTGCTTACCGCCGCTTGAATGCTCTTTGGGGACAAGCCCTAAGCACGCAGCAAAGTGTCTTGCGTTTTTGTATTGTTTTGCATTACCGGCAAATGCAACCACAGCCGTAGAGGTCATTTTACCAATGCCTTTGACTTCTTGAAGGCGGGCAGCGTCGAGTGATGTTTTACCTTGCACCATTATCGTTTTTTCAAGTGTTTTTATGGTGTCGTCTATGCGTCGCCATTCTTGCATTAATTGCGTGAGTAAATCGTTTGCGGAAGGCGTCAGCTCACTTTCTTCCTTTACCAATAATTCAGGTAAAGCGAGTTGCAGTTTCTCTTTCCCTGCCGCAAACACTATACCGAACTCATTCAAAAAACCTCTAATTTGATTGATTAACGCGGTGCGGGCTTTAACATGCCGTTCGCGCACCCGATGCACTTGAATGAGGTCAGTTTGCGCAATACTGCGAGGGGAGACGAATATCATGTTGGGTCGCATCGCGGCTTCTGTAATAGCGAATGCATCATTTCTATCGTTTTTATTGCCTTTAACGAAAGGCTTCACATGTTGGGGCGGAATAAGTTTGGCTTCGAAGCCATGCGCCTGAAACAAACGCCCCCAGTAATTAGAGCCACTGCACGCTTCCATCGCGATGACCGCATCAGGATAACGCAGAATAGTTTCTAGTACCTTTTGACGCCTAACTTGTTTGTTAAACATCGCTTTACCCGCTTGATTAACACCGCAGATTTGAAAAACGTTTTTTGCTAAATCGATACCAATTAATGTAATATTCACGTTGAACACCTCTTGTTTTAAATTAAATTTCGAATCTTAATTTTTAGCACATCTTTTAACGAAGAACGATGCCGTTTCAAGAGGTGTTCATCTCATCATTCATATGGACCAATAGCGTTCCTATCGTTCTAAACTACCAGTTTAGCGGTATCTAGCCAAGACGAAAATACAGGCAAATGCATATACGGTCGTCAAATACCATTCTCCCATCCTTAAAATTGAGTGACACTTATTTGTATATGCTTGACATATTAATGATTGAATATACAATAACATATACATTAACATATACAAGACATATGCATAGGTGACACGATATGGCAACAGCATCATTATTTACAAACGGTAAAAGCCAAGCGGTTAGAATACCAAAGGAATTAGAGTTCGAGGGGATAAATGAAGTCGAAATTACTCGTAATGGCGATTCAGTCGTATTAACACCTCGACGAAAATCATGGTCATCCTTTTCCTCAGTTGATAAAGCTGACGATGATTTTATGAATGAGCGCACCGATGTGGTTACCGACGGTAGGGTTTCATTTTGAAAAAGACATACATGTTAGATACAAACATTTGTTCTTTCATTATGCGTGAGCGTCCTCTGCATCTATTGACAATATTACAAAAGCATGTCGAAGCCAAAGACCGAATTGTTGTTTCTGCTATTACATATGCAGAGATGCGATTTGGCGCTATTGGTAAAAAATCATCACCTAAACACAGTGTGATTGTGGATGAATTCATGTCACGGGTTGAAAGTGTGTTGCCATGGGATAAAGAAGCAGTTGACGCCACAACAAAAGTAAAAAAGCACCTAAGTGACAGCGGCACACCCATCGGTGCTAATGATAACGCAATTGCAGGCCACGCTATTGCAGCAGGATGCGTTTTAGTCACTAACAATACTAAAGAATTTGAACGCGTAAGTGGGCTTAATATTGAAGATTGGACCAAATAATCATCAAATAGATTGGTCAAATAATATTTATGGTTTTAACCGTACTGGCATTAGTTAACATCTTGCTAGTCCCAGCGCTTATATTCTTGCTGGTTTGGAGCGAAACGACTACTATTAATCCATATAAATGGACGGATTCCCGATCAATCGTCGGGTCATAAATCCGACCACCCATATGGACCAATAGCGTTCCTAATCCTCTAAACTACCAGTTTAGTAGTATCTAGCCAAGACGAAAATATACCGTAATGCCATTACGGTTCAAATAGTGCTTCTACAAAAGGGATTCTCAATCACCTTATAGGAACACTAAAATGGATCAATTAAATACTTTAGCCGTCAATATAGGCGCTATGTCAAACACGCGTGTCGTTATTTCATGCGTTGATTACAATCATGAAATACTCTCTGTTTCTGATTTTCAAGAGCATGTTGTAGAGCAGTTAGTCAATTTTTATCATAGTAGACTCTGCCAGAATCTAGCCGTGGTTAGGAGCTTAGAAAACATGGGTATTTCGAAACGCGATATCAACCATCACAAGATAGGATTTTGTGACCGAACACTGCATCAGCATATTGCCTCATCACGCACTTTTGAGGGCGCCTCGGTTAGAGGTGCGTTGGAAGTCCATGGGCTTTTGCGCCCCTCCGGACATGAAGAGCTAAGAGGATGTCTAATTGTCCCCTTATATGACGAAAAAGGCTTAATTGCAGGGATCTTCGGTAAACGGTTAGCGCAATATATTCGTCGAAACGGCCGGCGCTATACCATTTGGTTAGCTACCCAAAATGCGATTAACACCTTGGTCTTTCCTAACATGGTTGAGGTACTTCGTCATGAATATTGAGCCATCCCCCAATGATATTGCCCATTGTATTGCGTTTTACCTTAACAGCTTATTGGTCAAAGACTACAGCGTTCATACAATTGCTCTAAAACGGCGGCACTTAAGCATATTCCAAGCGTGGCTTGAAACCTCCGGTATCGATAATATTACACAAGTAAATGTGGACGTGTTTGAGCAGTATATGGCATATATTAGACATACTCTGCACTCTAAAAAGAAAAGTAAACTGGCAGTAACTACCATCCGCTGCCGCCTAACATCGGTGAGGGTGTTTCTCAAATTCCTAACACAACGCGCAATCATCTCCCATCGTGAGGTGGATAAATATGAATTGCCGAGCATAGGCTTACCGCTACCGAAACCTATTTTAAGTTATGACGATGTATTGTGCGTGTTAAAGCAAATTCCTCACACCACCATAAAAGGTATACGTGACAGGGCTATTGTGGAATGTTTTTATGCTTCAGGTATACGTCGTGGCGAACTGGTAAATTTGGACTTACTTGATGTTGATTTTTCGCAGCGGCAATTGCGCATTACAATGGGTAAAGGTAAAAAAGACCGCTACGTGCCGTTTGGCAAAACAGCGGGTAAGTGGTTAGTCAAATATTTACGAGACGCCAGGCCAATGCTGTCTAATCTGCGTTCGGGCAACGCGTTTTTCATAAATTCATTAGGCACTCGTTTTAAGCCATGTTTGTTATCTGAGTTGATGTCAAAGTACATCCGAAAAGCGAATATTAATAAAAGTGGGGCTTGTCACCAATATCGTCATGCAGCGGCTACGCATATGGTCGACAATGACGCTGATATACGCCACGTCCAAGAGTTTCTGGGCCATGCAAGTATTTCAACGACACAACTATACTTACATGTGAGTAAAGCAAAGCTTCATAGTGTGTATAGCAAGACTCATCCTCGCGCAGATTAGGCCTAATAGTAAGCCAAAGGAATGGCTATCTCACAACAATGCGGAAAATTCACTTAGCTTTGACACAAAACGTGGCAGTTTTTGACGTTGTAAGCAATCTAAATAGGCTTGCGCAGTCATCGGTGGATTTCGTAAACCTCGCCTATGTTTTTGGGCAGCTCCTACCACAACGCTTTGGTTCAACTCAAACATATCAGATAAAAAGATATCAGGGTGAATAGCGCTTAATCCAAACTCTGCCAATGGTTCATCAGGGAAGTCTTTAAGGTTAAAGGTGATAATACCCTCGGCTTGCCCAACGATAGCCGCAGCAACCACATGTCTATCATTTTTGTCAGGTAAGTCAATACTATTGATGAGTTGCTCAAATCCTAATACAAGTGGGGAAGCCGCATGTTTATCCATAAGTGCGCGGGTGCGCGCAAGTGCCTGTGGGTGGAGGTGTGGATTGTTTTTGATAGCATTGCGTATCCACTCATCGTGGATAAGATTGGACCATCGAGCTCGATATAAACCCGTTTGTGCCAAGTACAGCAAATAACTTCTTAATGGCGCGGGGTACAACACACAGGCGTCTAATATTACTGTATACGTCGACATACGATGTCAGTACCCTAAGCCTAATTCTTGATCTAATGAGGAAAGCTCATCTAAGGCCTCAAGACGTTTAGTGTCAATATCATGCTTGTAATTCATCACATCAACAAAGGCTATTTTACGGCGATTTCCTTTGCGATGATGTGGTATTTCATGGCCATCGAGTAGCTTTATTAGCGTTGGCCGCGACATATTCAATAAGTCTGCGGCTTCTTGTGTAGTCAACTCAGCATGAATAGGGGTTATATTGACACTATTCCCCTGACCAAGTTGTGTTAATACCTCAATCATCAATTTAACCGCGCTGCCAGGGATTTTGACATGGTGGTTTTCGCCGTCTTTGCCTACCACACTGAATTCTTGTGCATTGCCGTTAGCTTCTAAAACCGCAGAGAGTTCTTGGCTACTCAAGCGAGCTAACGCAACTTCTTCGGTGCTTGGTAATGTGCTTGTATGTAATACATTCATTCTGTTCGTACTCAGTTATATTTGTAGTCACTATCATTGGATAATACTAGAGACCTTGTATTATTCGCAATTTTCGCAATTTGTCAAGTTTTCGAAATATTCGCAAGGCGTCAAATATATCAATAAGTGCTACTATTGAAGAGTCTTAAAAGGTCAACGCTTTTAAATCGTATATACAAAAACATCAGATTGAGTGTTTGCTACAACCTTTGTTTTTGCAAGTCTAAGGAGATAGAGGAGGCTATTGGTCCACATGGGTGGTAGGATTTATGATCCAGCTTTGAGGGTCAGTTCATTTAGGTTGTTTTTATTCATATAGTTCCGATTATTCAACCTCTTAGAAATAGCCAAAGTTATAAAGGTTACTCTTATATGTTTAACATTCCGTTAAAGTATATCGATCCCAGTGACTATAGTGCATGGACGAAGTTTAGGAATAAAGTATTAAAACCTGTTGCCGAAATGGCTTGTAGAGTACAAATTAATAGCGCACGGTCCGGTCTTTTTCGTCCAAATTGTTATCGAATGCTTATAGTGTGAGTTTTCAACTACTTTGGGATAGTTACACTTTATTTGCAATTAGCTAATTCCTTTGATGCAGGGAAAAAAGCTGTTCACAAATGTCACCGGGCTTGACTCCATACTCAAGTAATACCTTACTTGTTTCAATTGAACCAGCTCTTAGAGACTTTCTCAAATATCCCACCATTGAGCTACATTCACTGCAGAAATCAGCATTATTCTGTAGTAAATATTTTAAAATACTAACTTCTTCTGTCTTAATTGCAATTTCAACCAATGAATATTTACCCTGATATGTATAATTAACATTGAAATTTTCGCTTGAAAGTATTTTATTCATCGTGAGTTTCGAGTTGTTAATCATGGCCATTGCGAGCTTGTGCTCGACTGGAATGTCGGCTAAGTTGTCAAGACCGTCAAACTCTACCAAAGTAACCCCGTCCCGAAGTATCTTCAATTCTTCATTCTTCTTAGTGCCATAAACTTGGACTAATGAGTTGGTGCAACCTTCAGTAATACATTTACCCATTAGATTGTATTTTCTCTTGGAACAAGGGTCTGAATTGATTTCATGAAGACTATCATACACAAGAGCGCATTTACTCTTGGGATCAATAGCTAAAAAAATCGTTTCCCTAGATATTCCTTGTACTTCTGAAAATCTACACAGTAGCGCCGAATTCGCAAAAACCAGGCCATATTCAATTTGGATCTTTCTAAAAACACTTAAATCGTACTCATTGCAAATATTTGCATCATTCGTAACCAAGACGACTGGAAGACCTTCGATAGTATGATGTTCAATGCTTACCGATGATAAAGTAGTACAAGCGAAAATTGACAAGACTGAAATTAGTATTGCTGACTTCAACATGTTTTAACCACCTCGGGATCTGTCGCGCAGTATTCCGCATGAGCCATGTACAGTACACCGATCTCAAATATTTTGACAGCATTTGAAGTTGCAAGAACCCAAGAATTGCCGGTAAATGTTATTCTAAATGGCGAAGAGCTTCCTGGAATTAGAGGTTTAGGGGATGCGCTATTGGGCGAGGAAGGGTTCATTGACACGAAATTGCGCATACATTCCTGATGCGCAGAACAAGCTTCCAATGCCGCTTGCCCCCCAACAAATTCTGTGCTCAACGCCAGTGCAGCTTCATTAGTTATGATTTGTATCCTGCCATATTCTACCCGCAACGAACCATCCTCGTTATACATAGGCTGCATACCTTTTGGTATCATCTCCATCTCGTTAGTTTCTGGATTACGCATTAGTCGCCCCTGCCCCTTTTGATTTGAAGCTACTCCATCTGAAAGAAATTTATTCATCGCAAATTGAAAAGCAGCCGTTACTGCTCCATTAGTCCAAACGCTAAAACCGCTAGGATCCGTATAGCTCATTGGATTATTAAATACATACGAATTGCGATTGTAGGATTGGCTATTTTTGGGTGGTTGAATGATTGGGTCTGCCTGCAAAACCTACCTAACGTTGGAGCATAGATCCGAACGTTCATATGGATTATACCAAACTCATTCATCATTTTATGGCCGGTATACCCTCGGTCAGTTGGTAACATATTGGTAAAGTTCGCCAAATCATTTTCTATAATTATCTGAATTTGTTCACCATAGGGGCCATTCAACGATTGAGTGTCTACATTACCATTACTATCGGTTACAGCGACTACCGAACCTTGTACCAAATATTACATCGAAGACTGCCTGAACTATTTGAGTTTCGCTATCTGATACCGTTGCATCACTACTACCCCATTCAGCCAATTGGACTTTACCATCAAACCACTCAATAACATTACCATGGTTATCAGTCGTCTTAGTTAATATTGCTTTTTCACCTGTGCCAAAAAACCAAATTTCCCACTAGATTTACTAAACTCTCCATTCAAACCGGCAGTAACTGCAATCTAAATCAAATGCACCATGTTTTTATACATGCTCAGCGTTTTCTGAATTTGCTTAGGAACCTCAAGCATAATGACAAAATAAGGAGTAATAAGGCCCCGTAAAAAAAGAATAAAGCACCCAGCGTCATTCTCGAACCCTCATTTACACTATTATTTATAATTCCAGCACTGTACCTTTCTATTGCACCTAATATGAATACTATAGCCAAAATGGCTGAACTAATTGCAAAAAAATTGAGTTTATTTCTTAATTTCATTCCCGCCTCTGTTTTAGAGTATGTCCTATTGCACCAGAACTTTCTTGAGTAGTAGCAGAAAAACTAAAGCCCGCGCTTGGTCCACCAATTAGTATTCCATGGAATGAATCTATTTGACTAGATGTTATGACACTTAACCCTCCAAATGGTGTGTCAGTATTAAACATTTGAGAATTTGCCAAAGATTGTGCATCAACCCATGTTAATCCAAACTCTACCCCTCTGCCAAATGATAGACCATAGCCATCTGCATTATAAGAACCGCCCATTACTCCTGCAATTTCTGCATCTAACCCCGATACTAGTCCGTAATTGGAGTAAACTACATCAAGGTCAATCGTCAGGCCAGCGTGAGCTTCGGCCATATATGGAATTACGTCCCCATCCCACAACGGAGAAGCAACTCCTCTGACGACAAAGCCACCATAAAAATCGAGCTCTTTAAACCAACTTTTTGTCTTTATCCAAGCTTTTTCCCACGACGACTTTTTTTGTTGAAAATGTTCTTCATCATTAAATCCACGAGAAAACGCGCCAGTTATCGCTCCATTAGCAAACTTGCCACCTGTTATCGAAGACGCCGTCCCGCCGACCACGGCGGCAGCAACTATTCTTTTAACACGATTAATCGTATCAAAATAACTGCCCGATGTAACATTGCCAATACGGCCCCCAATTCCATCAATTGCCCCAGCAAACGCTTGGGTAAAACCTGCACTAGCAAAGCCATGTCCAAACTTACCACCATTGAGTATGCTGCTAAAACCACCTGCGAAACCATGTGCTAAGGTTTTTCCAATTTTAGCTCCTCTTGACAGGACACCAGCAGAATCCGCTAACCCATCAAAATGAGTGCCAATGCCATGGAATACCCCTGCCGTAAATGCGCCCGTCAGTGCACCTCTCAAACTACCTGTAGCAATCCCCCTGCAATTGCTCCTGTTCCAACGCTTGCCCAGAAACCAGTACCCCATGGCGCCCATATGGTAAGTGCAATAGAAACAATTGGTGCAAAGTCGCCTAGTAATTTATTGATTCCTTTGAAAAGCTTATCAAAGAAATATCCACTTGGGTCTGTATAACTCAGAGGATTGTTAAGAACATAGCTGTACCTGTTATAAGACTGAGAATTCTGCTGAGCCTGAATATGCGGATCAGCCTGCAAAAACCTGCCAAGGGTTGGATCATAAATCCGACCTTCATATGGACTATTTGGCTTCGCTACTGCTATAAACTAGCGATACAGCGTGATTCAGAAAAGCGCTACTTTAATACAAAATCGTCGACGTGCAGCAAAATACAGTTTTTGTGCGTTACTGTAACCCTCCCTTTTATCGATCAAACTTCAAGAGAGCTTTCCTGATCTAGCCGCTCATATTCTTTAGGCGGTAAATCGTTTAATGATTCATGGGGTCGTTCATAATTATAATCGACCATCCAACTATCTGTTATTTCGCGTACTTCGGTCAAGCTTTTAAACAAGTAACAATCTAACACCTCGTTTCGGTACGTTCGGTTGAATCGTTCAATATAGGCATTTTGAGTTGGTTTTCTAGGCTTGATAAAATCAAGTTTTACACCATGACATTCAGCCCATATTTCAAGTGTGTGAGAGATAAATTCTGGCCCGTTGTCTTGCCTCAGAGCCTTTGGATAGCCACGATATGCGGCAATTCTATCTAACACTCTGATGATACGTTTTGACGGCAAACTAGAATCAATCTCAATCGCCAATGACTCGCGGTTGTAATCGTCAATCACGTTGAACGTGCGAAACGATTTTCCTTCGTAAAGATTGTCGCTCATAAAATCCATCGACCAACACTCATTAGGCTTACTTGGCACTACTAACGGCTCTGGGTCACGCGAAGGTAAGCGCTTTTTACCCTTGCGTCGTAAATTAAGTTTGAGCCCACAGTAAATCCTATAAACTCGTTTATGGTTCCAACAATGACCCATCAAACGTAGCCGTTTATGGATCTTTTTAAACCCATAAGTGGTGTGCTTTTGCGCAAGCTCACTAACAGCCTCGATAATCTCATTATCATCGACCAATTTAGGCTGATAATAGTAAGTACACCGGCTAATGCCAACTGCATCACAGGCCAACACAACGCCTAACCCAAACTCAACTACTGCATATTCAGCTAATACTTTGCGCTGCGCTGGCTTTACAGCTTTTTTTCGACAATGTCCTTAAGTGCCATGTTTTGCAGACTGACATCGGCAAACATCTTTTTAAGCTTTGCGTTCTCAGCTTCTAACTCGCGCATTTTACTCAAGTCAGAAGCCTGCATGCCGCCATATTTTGACTTCCAGTTGTAATAGGTACTTTGCCCCACGCCGTGTAATCGGCATAAATCAGGCACGCTCATCGCGCCCGATTCGCCTTCTTTCAAAATATTGATTATTTGGCTTTCACTAAAACGTGTTTTTTTCATCTTCGTTCTCCATTAGATTTACTGTAAATGGAAAACTCTATTAAGGCTATTCTGATTTTAGGGGAGGGTTACAGACAGATCAATTTGTCCATATTCAGAATATCCTGACCGAAGTTAAAACTCATCGCCATCAACCAAAGTTGCTTTGTTAATTGATGTATTTTTGCCCCTTACAACAGTCTTTATATCATCAAGAATAAGATATAAAGACGGCACCAAAAGCAAGGTAATAACAGTCGCAAACAAAATGCCAAAGGCTAAAGAAATAGCCATGGGAATCACAACTTGCGCCTGCAGACTACGTTCGAAAACAATCGGCATGAGTCCCATAAAGGTAGTTAGCGAAGTTAGGATTATCGCTCTGAAACGTTCGGTGCCTGCTGCAGACACCGCATCCATAAGTGAACGTCCTTGTTTGCGTGCACGGTTAACAAAGTCAACCATAATCAGCGAGTCATTTACCACTACGCCTGACAGCGCAATAATGCCGCATATCGATAAAACGCTTACTGCTTTAAACAAAATAATATGGCCGATTACAGCCCCTACTAAGCCAAATGGGATTACCGACATGATAATTATTGGTTGTGAATACGACTTAAGTGGAATGGCCATAAGCCCGTAAATCGCAAACAAGGCAAACAAGAAGCCTATCGCTAAAGAAGTCGTGGCCTCTTGTTGTTCGCGAGAGGCGCCCTGTAGTTTTGTCGTCACCTCAGGATATTTTTCTAGCATTTGAGGCACAATGTTGGTCATGACGTCTTTTGCCACTTCCCCAGGATCAATAATATCTTTGTTTACCTTTCCTGTTACGGTAATAGACCGAGACCCATCAACCCTAACAATACTGGCGTAACCTTGAGCTAGTTTCACATTAGCTACCTGATTAAAGGGAACGTCGTCACCATTTGGCGCTCTCACCCGCATATTCTCTAAATTTCCAACTGAATTTCTTTCTTCCTTTGGATAGCGAACCATGACACGAATTTCTTCATCATCACGCTGAATACGCTGTGCTTCTGCACCATAAAAACCGTACCTGACTTGCTGCGCTAATTGCGACAAGCTAATCCCTAAGGCTTCAGCCTGTGGTTTTACCTCTAATTGAATTTCATCACTGCCACCGCTAAACGAGTCATTAACTTCAGTTACGCCCGTGTAGGCCTCGAGATATTGGCTTAACTCTGCACTAATCGCTTTAAGTTGCTCAATATTACTTGAACTAAATTCAATTTCGAGATCTGAACCACCACCAGGTCCACCAGGGCTTCCAATATCTAAAGAACGTACACCAGGAATTTCTTTAACATACTCTCGCCACACATTTTTTATTTGTGCGTCACTTAAGTCTCTTGTCTCCCCTTTGGTAAGTTCAATAAATAATCGTCCTGATAAAGGCCCATCATCAAAGGCTAGATAATGTTTAATGACAGGTGCTCCGGTGTCATCTATGAGCTTTTGATTCATTTGTTCAGCCGAAAACATTAATTCTTGGATCGCTAAGTCACGCTGCTTGAGTGACGAACCGGCCTCCATCTCTACGTTAGCAATCATAAAATCAGAAGGTATAGTAGGAAAAAACACAAACCTGACAAAACCACCCATAAACAAGCCAATGATCAATACGAACATCGCAACAAATGACACCAAGGTTGTATATCTATTGCGCACACATTTAGCCAAAAACGGTGCGTAGCGATGTTGGATAAAATTGTTTAGCTTGCTGTTAATGCTTGAGCGCAGGCGCTGGAAAAAATTGGCTGAATTGGGATCGTAGGGTGTTAACTTCATGTGCGCCAAGTGGGCAGGTAAGATTAATTTCGATTCGACTAAAGAAAAAATCAGGCACAATATGACGACCATACCAATGGTCTTCCAAATCACACCAAAGGTGCCACTAACCATTAACATCGGCGAAAAAGCAGCTATTGTCGTCAATACCCCAAAAGTTGCGGGCATGGCCACCAGCTTTACACCTCTTATAACGTTATCGATGCTGTGGCCGTGCTTATTGATTTCAGAGTATGCTGACTCACCCATTATGATCGCGTCGTCTACCACAATCCCCAAAACCAGTATAAATCCGAATAAGCTCAACAAATTGATAGAAACAGCAATGCCTTCCAAAGGCATAAACATAAGCGTCCCTAAAAAACAAACCGGCAGCCCCACCATTACCCAAAATGCGATTTTAATGCGTAAAAATATTGATAGTACACAAAAAACTAGAAACGCCCCCATCAGCATATTCTTTATCATCATATTTAAGCGGTCAGCAAGATAAAATGAGCTATCTCCCCACGAATCTGCCGTTATATTGTCGGGAAATTCAATGCGCTTTTTATCTAGATACGCATTTACATTCCTAGATATCTGCAAAGCATTTTGATCGCCCACCGCACGCACGCGAATGCTCATTGCGGTTTTGCCATCGAATTTAGCAAAACTATTGTCCTCAACAAAACCATCATTGATTGAGGCTATATCACCTATTAACAAACGAGTACCATCGCTTCTATTTATGAGAGGAATTTGCGCAAAATCCCAAGCGGTATAGGCTTGTCCTTTAGCTCTAAGTAGTATGTTTCCATTTTCAGAGCGTATAGAGCCGCCCGGAATATCAACTGAGCTACGGCGTATTGCGTTAACGACATCATCAAAACTTAAATTATAGGCTTGTAATTGCACCTCAGAAATTTCAACCGAGACTTCAAAATCACGTGCCCCAAATACAGTCACGTCAGAAATACCATCTAGATTAGCCATTTCTTCACGCATGTTGGTAGCGACTTCTTTTAGCTCTCTCTCTGTTACATCACCATATACTGATACCCACAACACGTCTGTTTGTGCTTTTATGCGATATACAACAGGCTTTTCGGTATTTAGCGGGAAAGTGGATATAGCGTCAACTTGCACCTTAATTTCGTCTAATAGGTTTTGAACATCATAACCCTCTTGTGCTTCAACACTAACTGAACCAAGCCCTTCACGAGCAACAGATGTAATTTTTTTAATACCCTCTAAATCTTTAATCGCTTCTTCAATACGAAGGATAACGCCCTCTTCTACTTCCTGTGGCGCTGCGCCCAAATATGGCACTTGAATACTGACTACATTAATCACAAATTGTGGAAATATTTGTTTTTGGACCTTTACGATCCCAAATATGCCACCAATAATGATGCTCACCATGAGCAGATTTGCGGCGACGCTGTTGCGCGCAAACCATGCGATTAGACCGCTTTTTGTGTCTATTGTATTACTCATATATAAGCTCACCATTTTGCTCATTTTCACTATTGATTGCTTTACTCGGCTCATCATCAGTGAATCTAACCGGCATGCCATTATATGGTGTAGAAACGGCGCTCATAATAACCTTATGTTCTGTATCTAAGCCGTCACTTATATATACAAAATCCTCATCTGCGCGCATGACTTGAACCGTGTTTATTTTTATTTTGTTTTCTTTTGTGACGCTTAATACAGTGCCATCAAGACGTAATACATAGCGCGGCAACTTAACCACATTACTGGCGGTCAAACCACTGATCGCTGCACTAACAAAACGGCCAAATTTTAGCGAACTTGGATGTTTTTGTTGTTTTAGATTATAAGGGTCTTGGACTTCAACCACGCCAAATATGACGCGCCTAGCTTCGTCAAGTACAGCTTCATCTCGTACTAACTTACCTTGCCAGAAATGCCGCTTTCCTGCCACATCGGCGCTCAATGTAACAGCCGGTTGTTCTTCGTTTAAGTTAGCAATGAATGCCATGTCATTATCAGTTAGGGGTAGTCGCACCTGTGCTATATCGGTTGAATATACTTCACCAATTTGTGAACCTATCGGTGCAAACTGCCCAATATCTATTTTTCTAGACTTTACCAAACCATCGTAGGGTGCTCTAATTTGTGTACGACGTAAATTCCGCTTTGCCCTCTCTAAATTTGCCATCGAGGCTTTTACATTCGCTTGTTCTCGAGCCAGTTGTGGCAAACGCAATGCAAGATCTGTAGGTGAAGTTGAATTAATAGAACTCCATTCTTTTTCAGCCACTTTAGCCCGTGCAATTTCTTCATCGAGTGCTGCTTGCGCTCGCGCTAAGTCAGCTTCTGCTAGAGACAAATCGGTTTTATAATCATCACTTTCTAACGTGACTAGGACATCACCTTTTTTAAAGAAACCTCCTTCATTAAAGTTAGCTGCGACCTTAACCACCTGGCCGCTTACCTGAGTACTCAACATCGTTTGATGCTTTGGTACAACCGCACCTTGTGCGTATACCAAAAACTCGACATCTTCAGTGAAAATATCTTTGGCCTCTACTAGAAATGCTTTGCTTACTAGCTCTTTTTTCTCCGGCTCTTGTTTCATGCTAATCATGATGAAAAACACCAACGCCGTTATTAATATGATAAGAAGAGGTATTATGAATTTTTTTGTTTTGCTGGTCATAAATAGGGATTGATTAATTACTCAAAAAATTTAGCGGAGTATACACTAGCAAAGTGCCGCGCACACCTTGTCATTTGTGCCTTCGTAAGAAAGACGCAGCTGAAGACTGACGCTTAATAGACTAGATTCTTGCCCCGCAAGAAAGACAGTAACTGTAGAAGTCTAACTAAGGATACGAATAGACTGAAGGAATGGATTTAAAAGTGGCCTGACGCATAGAATATGCGCAGGCCAATAGAAAGGTATTGGGAACCTAAATGAAGTCTTCTCTAGCTGGACTAAAGGTGTCTATTAATATGCCGCCTGTTGGGCATACACAACCATGTTCAACTTGTTGAGGCATAAAACAACTGTCACCTTTTTTCAAGACTTTAGTAACGCCACCAATCATAAAGTGGAATTCGCCTTCTTCAACATAGGTTACTTGAGAGTGACGGTGCTTGTGTACATAGCCTTCTGCACCAGGAGCAAACCAAATTTTTACAGCCATCAACTCATCGTTGAAACCCAACATTTGGCGTTTCATACCATTGCCGATGTCTTCTATTTCGGTTTCGCTACCGTACATAAAATGTTCACTTTGCTTTTCCATTTTCTAACTCCTAAAAGGTAAATTATTGGCCGTCACTACGCTGTGACATATATTCTCAAATGACTATTTTTCTAATTTTTTATAGTAATCAAAAATTTCAGGTACATTGCCATTGCCCATGCCGGCATCAAATGCTGCTTGTAAATTAGCAGAAGAACCTTCAGCAATTTTAGATTCTGTCCCTAAATCACTTACCATTTGTAAGAAGTATCCAAGATCTTTATTTGCATTTGCAATTGAGAAACCTAGATCGCTTACATTATCTACCGCGTAGTTTTTACAAAAATGCATGAACGGTGAATTTGAAGGACCTGTTGACATAATATCAAACAGTTGTTGACGGTCTACACCGGCTTTATCGGCAACAGCAAAAGCTTGTGACATCGCACAAACAGTGGTCATGCCCATAAAGTTATTAATAAGTTTGGTTGTATGGCCGGCACCAAGTGCACCTAAATAGAATACGTTTTCACCTTGGTCATCAAGAACAGGCTTAACTTTATTAAAGGTTTCTGTATCGCCTGCAGCCATAATATTCAATAAGCCATCTTTAGCGTGAGCTGGAGTACGACCTAAAGGAGCATCAATCATGCCTACGCCTTTGCTTGCTAAATCAGCGCCTATTTTACGAGTAGAAGCTGGAATAGAAGTACCAAAATCAATTAATGTTGAACCTGATTTAATTCCCGCAAGAATGCCATCGTCGCCATAAATAACTTTCTCAACGATGGCTGAGGTTGTTAGACATAACATGACAATATCAGCACCTTCAGCTAATTCTTTGGCACTGCTTGCCGATTTGGCGCCTCTTTCAACACATGCTGCAACAGCATCTTTGCTAAGATCCATAACAATTAGGTCGTAACCTCTTTTTTGAAGGTTCTCAACCATATTGCCGCCCATTAAACCAAGGCCGATGAAACCGATAGTAGGTTTAGACATGAATAACTCCTAATGTGTTGGCGCATATTGAAACTAGAAAATTGCATACCTCTATTCAAGACAGAAGATGGCGCGCCGATTTTTTGAAATAGTCAGGCCTTGCGTAAATCAATTTACCATGGATAAGTAGTCATTTAAAAATCATCAGCTATTTTTGATAGGCTTTTATAAAACTAGACGGTTAAAAAGCAATCAAAAATAACTCACTGCCATTTAAACATAACTTATCCATTACACATCAATTTAGGCTAAACATAACCTGTGTGTGTCACTGACTGGGCCAACAACAATTCATCGCGACCTATTTGGTTGCAGAACGAACCAATCAGAGGAACAAAACATTATGATGTTATTGCCAATTTGTCAACCAATATCTAAAGAACAGCTAAATTGAATGCCTAGGCTTGCAAGCTACACACTTTCATCACTGAAAGTGTAAAATTTTACATAGTCATATCTACCCGCTCATCCAATCCAATACATTTACTTTGTTTTTCAATAATATAGGATAAAGAAACCTGTCATTGTTATTAACTAAATCGCCTCATTCAACTTATAAAAGGCTGAGTGATTTTTGTCTTGCGAAGTGGTTAACCATATTACTGCAATCGGTGCTTTAATTTATTCAACTTAAGTATATAAATAATTTGTATGTAAAGGCCCCTACCTTTGGTCATTAAAAATGCATTTAACTTAAACCGTCGTTATTAAAAGGTGGCACAATTAACGAAGCCAATAACCATACGAGTGTTAGCCGTTAAGCGTATGTGCTCCCTACTTTTCGTCTAAATATAAAGCGCTTAAATTGGACTTCATTTGAATAAGGTTTTTGCTAATTTTGTGTTTATCAGATAGCGTAGATAACAACTGTAAAAGAACCTCTTTTACGCATAAATCATGTACATTGATGAATGCTTGTCAGTGAGAGTCAAAATCATTAGAGCTTCATTGTGCAATAAATAGGTAAATTCGAAAATGACTGATCAGACTAAAAATAAGAATCGATTAGATAAACAAAAATACTACAAAATGATAGAAAACCCAGAGATGCTGGATTACGGTGTCTATTTGCAATGCGACAAGCTATTAAGTTGTCAAAAACCAATTAGTGAGTTGTCGACCGCTGATGAAATGCAATTCCAGTTAGTACATCAAGTCGAAGAACTTTGGATGAAACTAATCTGTTTTACCTTGGTTGATATTCTTGACTATATGCAACAACAAAAACACCACCGCGTGATCTCCCTATTTTCTAGAGTGCATAAACTCCAGCGTATGATGGTTGATCAGTTAGATGTATTGGAGACAATGTCACCTAAAGAATACCAACAAATAAGATTGCAATTAGGCAATGGTAGTGGTCAAGAATCACCCGGTTTTAAAACACTGCTGACCATGCCCGATGACATATGGGCAAGTTTCAAAGCACATTATTTAGAAAACGGTAAGATTACTATTGCACAAATTTACGACGAAGAGTATTGCCATGATCATCGCTATGCTGTTGCTGAAGCGCTCACTGAGTTTGATGAGCAATTACAGTTGTTTCGTTGGCGTCACCTTTTTCTTATTCATCGCTCCATAGGTTTAGGCTCAAAGTCTTTAAAAGGCAGACCGGTTGAACTTTTACAAAAAGGAGCTGCGAAACGCTTTTTCCCTGAACTATGGGATATTCGAAATACCATGACCGACAAATGGGGCGGAGAATATGGCAAAGTCCGTCCTTCTATCACCCCCAAAAAATAATGGTAAGCAAGCATGAATATCAAGCAATTATTTGAAAAGCCCGAGGGAATTTACGCGCTATCTCACTCAGTAGGCCCGATGATTAAATCAGCAAAAACGGCCATTGATGTAGAATATCTATCAAGCTGGTCAAGTCTTGGGGGCGATGCTTGGCCGCATTGGCTAAACCAAATAGATGTCTTTTGTAGCAATATAGGCAAGGTAATAAATGCTGATGCTCATTTACTGTGTCCACAAGTCAGTCTGTCAGCTGGCTTTTACGCCTTTTTGACGGCAATTGCAAAATTGCCAGCACATAAGCATCAATCCACAATACTCATGCACAAAGACGCGTTTGCTTCTATGGGTTTTGTGGTAACAGGCTTAGCAAAAACCTTTAATTTACGCTTACACTTGATAGAGGGCGATCCCAACGATTTAGACCTTTGGTATTCTGCATTTGAGGAAAACCAGGTCTTAGCTTGTTTGGTGACTCATGTTCATTCAAACACGTCGATTAAGTCAGAAGTAGGCGCAATATGTAAAATTGCAAAGCAGTTTGAAGCTTTTGCTTGTGTCGATATCGCGCAGTCTGTTGGTATAGTCCCTGTCGATGTGCAGGCATGGAAGGCTGATGCAGTGTTTGGGTCTTGTGTAAAATGGCTATGCGGTGGTCCAGGTGCGGGTTTTATGTATATACGCGAATCATTACTAGCTTCGTTAGAACCAGATCCGCTGGGTTGGTTTTCACACATAGACCCTTTCGAATTTGATATTTTGCACTATCAAGCTGCGAATGACGCTAAGCGATTTTGGGGGGGCACACCAAGCATCGCGCCTTATGTTATGGCCAATGCTGCGATTGAAACTTTACTCACAATAGGCTTGCCCGTCATTCATAATACCAATAGAAGGCTAAAGCAGGTTCTTGCTCAGTCCCTTCCAAATCAGGCTTGTTACGAAAAACTTAAATCAGATCACGGCGACTTTGGTGGAAGTCTTTGTATACCAGCAAATGATTTTTCATTAAGTGCTCAAAAGTTGTTACAGAAAAAGGTCAAACATGATTGTCGTGGGAAGATATTCAGAGTGTCCTTGCACATAATTAATAGTGAAGAAGAAGCTGAAATTATTGGATCTTGCTTTACTTAAGCGCAATACGTGCAACACGCACTATAAGCAGCCTATTTTATTTGCTTATAAAATAGCAAATGATTTTAGTTGCACTAAATAAAAAGCCGACAAGTTTGAAGTACCCAGTTTACTTAGGTGACTTCAAACTAATCGGCTTCTTTCGCTATTCTAAAAGCCTACAGCGCGTCTAAAAATGTAATAAGCACATGTAAGCTTATAAAGCAGCTTCTAGTTTAGGTAACTCAACAAACAAGTCGCCTACAAGGCCATAGTCTGCCACTTGAAAGATAGGTGCTTCTTCATCTTTATTGATAGCTACGATAACTTTCGAATCTTTCATACCTGCTAAATGTTGGATCGCACCAGATATCCCAACCGCAATGTATAAATTAGGAGCAACAATTTTACCGGTTTGTCCAACTTGCATATCGTTTGGTACAAAGCCAGCATCGACTGCTGCACGGGATGCACCAATAGCAGCTCCAAGCTTGTCTGCAATACCATTAAGTAGCGCAAAATTTTCACCGTTTTGCATCCCTCTGCCACCTGAAATAATGACCTCAGCAGCGGTTAACTCTGGACGTTCAGATTCGGTAAGCTCTTCAGACACAAATGAAGATTTATCAGCACTATGCACTGCATCAACGCTAGCAACATCAGCGCTACCCTCATTGCCTGCAGCATCAAAAGCGGCAGCCCGTACCGTCACAACTTTTGTACTATCAGAGGATTGAACAGTCGCAATCGCATTACCTGCATAAATAGGTCGTACAAAAGTGTCGGCTGACTCCACTTTAATAATGTCTGAGATTTGTGCTACATCTAACAGCGCAGCAACTCTAGGCATAAAATTCTTGCCTGTGGTGGTGGCTGCAGCAAACACATGAGTATAATCGGCGGCCAATTCAACAACGAGGTCAGCGACATTTTCAGGCAGTTGGTGCTCATATACCGCATTATCAGCTAGCAGTACCTTGCTCACACCACTAATTTTTGCTGCCGCATCAGCAACAGCCGAGCAGTTTGCACCTACGACTAATACCGTGATATCACTACCCGCTGCGCTTGCAGCGTGCACTAGTTTGTTAGTTTCGGGTTTTAATGACGTGTTGTCATGTTCTGCATACACTAAAATACTCATGAAATCACCTTCGCTTCGTTTCTTAATTTCTCTACTAACTCATCAATATCTGCTACTTTCACACCACCTTGACGCTGTTGTGGCGGCATGACTTTCACAAGTGTTACCTTAGACGTTAAATCTACGCCTAGCTCATCAGCATTAATAACGTCAATGGGCTTTCGCTTTGCTTTCATTATATTGGGTAAAGACGCATAACGTGGTTCGTTCAATCTTAAATCTGTCGTCACCACAGCAGGCAAACTTAGTGCGACGGTTTGTAAACCGCCATCAATTTCGCGTGTTACCTTTACTTTTCCATCAGCAACATTGACTTCACTGGCAAAAGTGCCTTGCGGCATGCCGGTGAGGGCGGCCAACATTTGACCGGTCTGGTTATTGTCTGAGTCAATCGCTTGTTTACCTAAAATCACAAGATCAGGTGATTCTTTTTCAACTACGGTTTTAAGCAATTTTGCAATTTGTAAAGAATCAAGTTTGGCCTCAGTTTCAATATGCACGGCGCGGTCTGCACCTAGTGCTAAACCTGTTCTTATTTGTTCTTGAACCGCTTTTGGACCTATAGACACTACAACAACTTCGCTTGCGATTCCTTTTTCTTTGAGCCGAATGGCTTCTTCCACGGCAATTTCACAAAATGGGTTAATGGCCATTTTTACATTGGTCAAATCAACGTCGCTATTGTCTGGCTTTACACGTACTTTTACGTTGTAATCGATAGCACGTTTGATTGCTACTAAGATTTTCATACTTTCCCCTAAGCTATTTTCGAGCATTAAATATCAGTTAATGATAGCATTATTACTAATACTGAGGTGAGATGGCTCACCTGAATAAATATGATTAAGTGGTAAACATTTACGAATAAAAGTTTACTAGTCATGATGCATAGCGCAATCTATATACAGTTTACGTAAACGTCAACCTTGAATCACGCATTTGGTCATTAAAAGATCAAAAACAAATATTAGCGTGTTTTTGTATTGAGTATTATTTAATAAACGAATATAGAACTATAACCTTTATACTTGACCATTGGAGTGCCCCATGGAAAGAGAAGTCATGGAATTTGATGTCATTGTCGTAGGAGCCGGCCCTTCTGGCCTAACGACAGCGATAAAATTAAAACAGCTTGCTAACGAAAACAACCAAGAATTAAACGTATGTGTTCTTGAAAAAGGTTCCGAAGTAGGTGCCCATATTTTATCTGGTGCCGTTTTTGAGACAAGGGCCCTTGATGAATTGTTTGAAAATTGGAAAGAACTAGGTGCACCACTTGAAACCCAAGTGACTCACGACGAAATTTACTTGCTGAAAAACGAACAAAGCAGCATAAAATTGCCTAATTTTATGACCCCTAAAACCATGCACAATAAAGGCAACTATATTGCGAGTATGGCCAATATGTGCCGTTGGTTAGGCGAACAAGCAGAGTCACTTGGTGTAGAAATCTACCCTGGCTTTGCGGCTGCACAAGTCCATTTTGATGATAAAGGTAACGTGGCTGGTATTATCACAGGCGACATGGGCGTTTCACAAAGCGGCGAACAAAAAGATACCTATATGCCGGGCATGTTATTAACTGCCAAATATACCGTATTCGCAGAGGGTTGCCGAGGTCATTTAGGTAAATCCTTGATTGAAAAATTTGACCTAGCCAAAGGTCAAAGCCCTCAGCACTACGCACTGGGGTTCAAGGAAATATGGGACATTCCTGCTGACCAGCACCAAGAAGGTTTGGTTGTACATACCGCAGGATGGCCTCTAAATGATGCAACTGGCGGTAGCTATTTATACCACGCACAAAACAACCAAGTTTTTGTTGGGCTTATTGTCGATTTAAATTATCAAAATCCACACTTAAGTCCTTTTGATGAGTTTCAACGTTTGAAGCACCACCCCGTAATAGCGAACACCCTAAAAGGTGGCACACGGGTCAGTTATGGCGCACGTGCAATCGCCAAAGGCGGCCTGCAATCTTTACCTAAAATGACTTTCCCAGGTGGAATAATGGTTGGTTGTAATGCGGGTACGTTAAATTTTGCAAAAATAAAAGGCAACCATACGGCAATGAAGTCAGGCTTGTTAGCAGCCCAGACCCTCTTCCCATTAATCGATGACAAGCTTGCTGTGAAAGACCCTATCGAATATACAGAAAATCTCAATTCATCATGGTTATATGACGAATTGTATAGCTCACGCAATTTTGGTTCTGCTATTCACAAGTTTGGTACTTTCTTTGGCGGCGCATACAACACGATTGATCAAAACTTCTTCGCTGGAAAATTACCGTTTACGTTTAAAGATCCCGTAGCCGACCACGAATCTTTAGCGCTAGCATCTGAAAAGCCAAAAATCGAGTATCCAAAACCCGATGGTGCGCTAAGTTTTGACAAGTTGTCATCAGTTTTTTTGTCAAATACTAATCATGAAGAAGATCAGCCCTGTCATTTACACCTTGTTGATGCATCCATTCCTATTGCTGTTAATTTGGAAAAATACGACGAGCCAGCACAACGATACTGTCCTGCTGGGGTATATGAAGTTGTTGATGAAGCCAACGGAGACAAGCGTTTTCAAATTAATGCGCAAAACTGTGTGCATTGCAAAACCTGTGACATAAAAGAGCCTCAGCAAAACATCAAGTGGGTTGTGCCTGAGGGAGCTGGTGGGCCAAATTATCCCAACATGTAGGAGCAACATGCTTAAATCATTACACTACACACAGTCCGGCGCTACAGATATAAACGAGAGGACTAAACCTGTCGTTGTGCTTTTGCATGGTTTGTTTGGTAGTAGCGATAACCTAAGCGGCATCAGACGCCATTTAGAAGGTCAATTTGAAGTGATAAATATTGATCTTCCTGATCATGGCTTATCACCTCATTCGCAAACCTTTAATTTTGAACGCTATGCACAACAAGTCCTGCTTACTTTGAATCAATTAAACATCAAAAAGGCAAGTATTGTGGGACATTCACTAGGGGGTAAGGTGGCGATGTGGATTGCCTACCTACTCCCTTCGTTAATCGATAAATTGATTATTTTGGATATTGCTCCTTGTGCTTATGAGCCACGCCATCAAGAAGTCATTAAGGGTTTACAATCGGTTCCACTTGATACTATAGAATCTCGAAAACAAGCACAGCAACATATCGCCAAGTTTATCAAAGAACCAAGCACACAAGCGTTTTTACTAAAAAGTCTATTTGAACAAGACGAACGTTGGCAATGGCGATTCAATCTACACGTATTAGTTAGAGATTATGCCTTATTAAGTGACTGGACCCTAGGCGATAAAGTCGTATTTGATGAAGAAGTATTATTTATTAAAGGCGAGCATTCTGATTATTTATTAGCTGAGCATCAAAGCGCTATTAAAGCGCAGTTTCCAAAAGCCACAGCTAAATTAGTAAGCGCTGGACATTGGTTACATGCAGAAAAGCCACAAGTGGTTAACAGCTTAATAACAAAGCATTTACTCAAATGATGAGTAAAGTGTTTTTAGCGTTGAATTTTCTCTTTTTCAACACTTTTATGCTAATATCCGCCCTCCTTTAGTTTTGGTGAATAAATAAAGAATGTCAGCTGAATCATATCAACATATTGAATCAATATTACTGAACATTACCCTTGCCGGCTTATTTTTGCTAATGGCTTATGCCATTCATGATGTCATGCAAAAAAATGATGTCCCCAAAGTAGGCCGTTTCGTCGCTTACGGCGTATTGGGATTAGGATGCTTAGGATTTGTCGCCAAAGGCATTATTCAATTATTTTATATAGGATCGGGCGTTTAAAAAAACGCAGCGGTTTGTTTGCAAATTAGTGGAGTATTTATATGGCAACGGTTGGTTTATTTTTTGGTAGCGATACAGGCAATACAGAACATATCGCGAAGATGATCCAAAAAGAACTTGGCAAAAACCTCATTGACGTTAAAGACATAGCGAAAAGTACTAAAGAACAAATAGCAGAATACGACTTGCTCTTGTTCGGAATTCCCACCTGGTATTATGGCGAAGCGCAATGCGATTGGGATGATTTTTTTCCGGATTTAGAAGAAATCGATTTCGAAGATAAATTAGTCGCTATTTTTGGCTGTGGTGATCAAGAGGACTACGCAGAGTATTTTCTTGATGCGATGGGCATGATAAGAGATATCGTAGAACCTAAGGGTGCCATATTAATCGGTCAGTGGCCTTCAGAAGGCTATGATTTTGAAGCATCAAAAGGCATGGCTGATGACGACCACTTTGTTGGTTTGGGCATTGATGAAGATAGACAACCTGAATTAACAGAGCAGCGTGTCAAAGCATGGTGTAAGCAAATTCACGAAGAGATGTGCTTAGCAGAACTCGGATAGTACAAGCTTTACAAGGACCATATCAAAACATGTCAAATAATGACCACTCTCCAAGCTCGGCAGCAGACGATGAGACGCAGGGGCAAGAACAGCGTCTCAGTACTATACCGAATCAAAGTACTCAAAGTGATACGACAATTAGTAATGATACTATCGAGCTTGAAGTAAGAAAACGGGCCTTGCGCGGGTGGAAGATTGCCGCTGTAGCCATTATTGCAATAGTCGCAGTAGTCTACACTAGTATCGATTTTAATGACCCAAACCAAGCCACCGAAGCTCAATTAGCAAGCATTGAAGCGTTTGATCAACGCCTAGTTGCATGTAGTAAAGTACGCAGTGCAACTCCAAATGAAGCCTTTGAAAGCTGTTTAAGTGCCGCTGAAGAAGGCAATGTTGTCGCCATAAAACGTATTATTTGGGCTTACTCCCGACAGGGAGAGGAACAAAATTTAACCAAGGTATTTGAATGGCTGCGGCGTGTACCAAACAGAGGCAACGCAACTGAATTGTTAATGTTTAGTTTGGTGCATTTAAACACAGATGCCGAACAACTAAGAAAAGATAGTGAAGAGGGTATCAGCAGATTGGTCGCCAAGAATTATGCGCCTGCAAATATCGTACTTGCGTCACTCTACGCACTGGGCGAAAATATCCTAGCACCAAGCAGCAATACGCTATGGCTTCTTGAAAAAGCGCACAATAAAAACCCGATAGTACTCGAAGCGACAACCCTAGCGATGATCTACGCGAACGGATTTTTAGGCCCACAAAAGATCAGTGTCGGTAAAACAGTCTTAGAAAAAGAAAGTGAACGTAATTTCCCTGTTAGTACAAACAACACCGCTTGGTTTTTAGCAACGCTTGATACAAATCCTTTTACCCCAAGTGATTACGCAGTTACATTGGCCCAAGAGGTAATTGACGACCCCGTACACGGTCAAAACCCAATATATGTTGATACTTTGGCTGCTACATATGCTGCGAATAATCAATTTTCAGAGGCAATAGAAACGCAAAATCAGGCAATCGAACTATTAAAGCAAGGGGAATTTAATGAGAATTTCGCGGACCGCACGCTTGCTGAATATGAACAACGGTTGAGCCTCTATCAAGAAAATCGTGCTCTTGTAGAAACAAGCTTAATGACAGCGAAAGAACCTTTCTTCAAAAACATGAGAAATCGTACGCTTGAATATGTGTTAGGTGATTTTTTTCAGCCAATAGATATACCTACCCTACCAACTAGTAGCGATGCAGGCGAATCAGCAAGTAACGAACAATAAGAGTTTTACAACACTTATTGAAGTTTAAACTGACCTACCGCCTCACGTAAGGCGTCCAATTCGGCCTCAATTTTATGAGTCGCATCATTTGATTGTTGCGTGCTGCTTGCGCTCTGATGGCTTAATTCAACAATGGTGTTGAGTCGTGTTACAACGTCATCGAGCAGATTGTCTTGCATTTGTGTATCTTTTACGATGCTCGTATTAACCAGGGCTAAACTTTCAATGACTGATTTTATTTGATTAACTTGCAAGGTCACTTCTTGTGATATCTCAACCCCCTTATGAACTTGTTCTATGCCTTCATTCATTGCCAAGACGGCTTTAGACGAATCGGCCTGTAGATTGGCAATCATTTTTTCAATTTCTTCAGTAGAATCATGAGTTCGAGTAGCGAGTGTTCTTACTTCGTCAGCAACCACAGCAAAGCCCCTTCCCTGTTCACCAGCACGAGCCGCTTCAATCGCCGCATTAAGGGCGAGTAAATTAGTCTGCTCAGCAATTGTTTTTATGACGTCTAGAATGCTACCGATTTTCTGACTATTGACGCCAAGGCGATTTATTATCTCTTCGCTTTTTTTAGCCTGAATGGCTTGTTCGTTTACTTGAGCTACACTTTGGCTAGCTAACGCGACCACCCGATCACTCTGTAAAATGGCTTCTTCAATTTGGTTATCAGCTTGTTTTATTACTTTTAATGTTGAAATACTAGTTTGCTTAACTTTTAAAGTATTATCTGACGTAAGGTCAATTTGCGATTGTTGTTGGCCAACCTTTTCTAAAGACTCATCACCTAAGCTAATGCTACTCATCGTTACTTGTCGCAGATTATCTGCTTTTTCATTAATGCTACCAATTATTGAACGCAAGGATTCGATAAGTGTGTTGACGTTTCTTGCTAATTGGGAAAATTCGTCATTGCCGTCCTCATTAAGTGTCTTGCGCAAATCACCACTACTTAGTACCGATAAGCGGCTATTAATTGTGCGTAAGGGTTTAGCAATACTTCTTGTCGCTATAAAGGCTAAGCTAACTGTAGCAATGATACCAAACACCGAAGCCAAAAGACTTTTTACAACGTTGCTTTGCACTGCAGATAAAATGTTTTCTTGCCCATCTAAGGCGTTTTTATTGGCGCTCGTAGAGAGTTTTTTAAGTTCAAAAATAGCGTTGTTAATCGCCTCGTTTGCCAATATACGCTGCGCGTTTGCTTGTTCTTGTAACGCGATTTGGCTACGTTTAAGGCTATAAACTCCATCATCTCCTTGCAATGCATTTTGAGCCAGCCCAAATTCGTTTTCAAATGAAGCAATGATGCCGTCATCGTTAATATTCGCGGCTAGGCGTTTAGCATAATCTAAATCGACAATAATATTGCTTATACTAAAATCTAGATCATCAGCTAGTATGTCTACTTTTTCACCTTCAAGCTCACGTAAGAGTGTTTTAATTACCCCTAGCATTGCACCTAATTTATTATCAATATTAGTCGTCATGCCAACGAGTGCTTCTAAATCCCGCGAATCTGATTCTAAGTAACTTAAATCAAGCATCAATGCACTAGCTTCATCCGTATGATTAAGCGCTTGCAAGCCAGCTTCATTAATCAAATTGTCTGTTTCTAGTTTAGCTATCTTTAGCTCAAACATCGCTTGGCTGGCGTTTAAGTAACTTTGCCCATTCTCAATTGCCAACGCTAGGCTTTGCTTGTTAGCGACAAGATCTGATAAAACGGTGGTCTTGTTGATGTAACGCTGTTGTAAATCTTCAAACTCGGCTTTTAAACTAAGAAGTTCATCACGGTCATTAGCGTAATAACTATTTGTGGTCAGCCTAGCAAGATTTAAAACTGTGTTGTTTACCTCAGATACAGCCTGTTGGATAGGCATTTGCTCAAATGCCACTTTTTGTGCAGATGCTTTAATATCACTAAGTCCAAGATACGATAAGCCGCTTGTTACTAGCAAAAGTAAAGAAAGTGAAATGAAACCAATCACTATTTTATTTACGACGGTTAAGTGAATTTTTTGATTTGCTAGCACTGTGTAAATTACCTACAGAAAAGTTATTGTTAAATGAATTTTTGAGCCTGCGCTTTATAGTCACACTTTATTAATATTATTTCGGCAAAGGCTGTAAAAACTTTAAAACTACCCTATAATACCCAGCAAATTAAAAGGGGTTGTAAAGTAAATGGACCAAAACAAAGAACTAAAAAAAGCTGGCCTAAAAGTCACCCTTCCTCGCATCAAGATTCTTGAAATTCTACAAGATCCAAAAAATCAGCATATTAGCGCTGAAGATGTATACAAGATTTTGATTGATATGGAAGAAGAAATCGGTCTAGCCACTGTATATCGCGTACTAAATCAGTTTGATGATGCCGGTATTTTGCATCGTCATCACTTTGAAGGTGGTAAGTCTGTCTTTGAGATAAGCCATAAAAAACATCATGACCATTTGGTCTGTTTAAAGTGCGGTAAGGTAGTAGAATTTGAAGATGAAACTATCGAAGAAAGGCAAAAGCTAGTCGCGAAAAATAACAACATGCGTCTTATCAATCATAGTCTCTATCTTTATGGCGAGTGTAACGACGAAAACTGCGACGAAGAAGCGTAAAGCCAACGCTTCTTCGATTTCACTAGAGATGGGCCTTATAAGCTAAACTTATGCTTATTGTAAGCAAGTTGTGCCCTTTCCCAAACAGGTCCAGGTTTTCCATCCCCTACTACCCTGTCGTCAACTTTCACTACCGCGCCTATTTCTTTGCTTGATGATGTTATCCAGACTTCATCAGCAGCGTTAAGAGCATCGACACTAATATCTTGTTCGCTTACCTCAAAACCGCCTTCTAGTGCTAAGGATTGCAATATGATATTTCGAGTGACGCCGGGCAATAGTTGATGGTCTAGTTTTGGCGTCATAATAACGCCGTCTTTAATCACAAACACATTACAAGCGGCAGCTTCGGTTATCATTCTTTGCTTGTTGAATAAAATCACTTCATCTTTTTGTGCATCTTGTCCTTGTTGAAAATGCAAAACATTGCCTAGTAAGGAGGTCGATTTAATGTGGCAGCGCTGCCAACGTAAATCTTCTGCGGTAATAACTTCATAACTTTTGGCAGTATTGCGGTCGACCTTTTGTGAAGGAGCAATTTCAAAGCCGTAAGCAAATACCGTTGGACTGAGGTTTTTTGGGAAAGCATGGAAACGTTTACTGTCAGCTCCCCTGCTTACATGCACATAAATACTCACAGATGGACTATCAAATTGAGCAATTAAGGTACTTATGATGTCTCGCCACTCGTCTTCATCAACATGATATTCAATACCAATTTCAGCCAGACCTTTGTTCATTCGGGCGGTATGTAAAGCAAGACCAACAGGCTTTGCATCATAACAAGGGATCACCTCATAAATGCCATCCCCAAATAAAAATCCTCTATCCATGGGTGAAATGACGGCTTTGTCTTTGTCAATGAATTGTCCATTTAGAAATACTTGCATTGCCCTTGTTTCCTTATTTGTGTGTGCCTTGTAACTTTTTGTGACCTTTTATAACTTAGGGTACTTATTGACTATCAAATAAGCTATGCGTGTTATTTAATACTTGTTTTAGCTGAATATCAATTAATTGACACCAAATTGCTGAAGTCTCAAAGTCAGTTGCTACAAAACGCAAGCTTTGGCCGGGCGTTGCTTGACTCAAAATAGCTAAACCTTCGCTATTGACGGTCCCAATAATAGGATAACCTCCAATTGTTTGCCTATCATTACGCATGACGATTGGCTTGCCTTCACCAGATATTTGAATACTGCCATTTACCATGCCCTGAGACGTTAAGCGTTTTGTAGCAGATGTGATAGTTGGTCCATTTAGACGAACACCCATTTTGTCTAAATCATGACTAAGCTGGTAATCATGCGCTAAAAAGCGTTGGCGTTCGATAGGAGAAAATGACGCAGCTTGGTAACAAAAAGTAAAAGGAATAGACTTGTAAGGCTCCTTTTGCTTTTGATGTAGCGCCTTCATTGCTGGCGAAATATCTACTTGATCAAGTGCGTTTTGTTCAAATAAACGCGCCCCCGCATTAGACAGCGCTTTATTGGTTTCGCCTTTAAAATAAGTACCGTTCGCCAAAAAGCAATGTCGACTAGCCGACGCAGTAAGGCTTTCACGTTTCACTTTACAAACGGAATTGGCAAACAGCGGCAAGTCGAAGGATGCAGAAAAGGCAATATAATTAAATAAACCTGTCTCCACTTGACCTATCTGCAACACATCTTGATCTTGTAATACGCATCTAACAGCGCCATCCATTTTCTTCGCTCGGCCATTTATACTAAGATTAACAGGAGCACCCGTCACACTGAGCACGCAGGGCCTATCGAGCTTCAGTTCGACATTCCCGCCCATGACCTCAAGTACAGGCGAATCTAAGGGATTACCGCACAGTGCATTGGCAAGTTCAAAGTTAAACCAGTCGATTGCGCCCGACTGGCTATAACCGTTAATTTGCGCGCCTTTACGACCAGCATCAGTCCACTGTGTAAACAGACCACTTTTGACTAAGGTGAACATGGCGGGCTTTGCTCTTGTTGTTGAAATGTCTCTAGGTTTACCGCGTTGAACTTAACAGTATCATTGGGCCCAATGCTGAGCTCTGGGTTAAATTGGGTCGCTGTGTAGCCAATAATGTGCCAGCCCCCGGGCGTAACATTTGGATATATTGCCGTTTGATTGTCAGCTATTGCTATAGCCCCTGCCGGGACTTTTAATCGAGGTTGTGCCAATCTGGCTACCTGCAATTTTTCATGAACTTCACCAAGATAAGCAAAATGTGGCATAAACCCAACGGCAAAAACTTTATACTCTGGTTCTTGATGCAAGGCAATAAGGGATTCTATCGATAAGCCAGTCGTGCTGGCAACAAGCTCAATATCGTTAGGCTTGCTATCGCTTGCATATGTATAACAAACATCAATAGTGTGCACACGTCCGTTTGTCTGCTCAAGCAAGTCCTTCGTAGTGTCATTTTGATTGTTTAAGTTGAGGCCGACCTTGCGCAACTCCTTAACTAATGTAGTCAAATTAATAAACCGTGCATCAAAGCGCAGTAACAACGAGTCGTACGAAACAATCTTGTCTAAAATTAGCCCCGCTACTTTTTTAGGGAAACTGTTTTCAATCGCGAGTAGATAATCTTTTATCATCTCGTTGCGCAGCACTAAGTCTTCCACTGTGTCTTTATCTACCCTGATGATTAGGCAGTCTTCAGCCACTTGCTCAAGCCAACAAAGAAGGACTTAGTTTATAA
This sequence comes from Glaciecola sp. G7-5, assembly GCF_055808975.1. Lineage (NCBI taxonomy): Bacteria > Pseudomonadati > Pseudomonadota > Gammaproteobacteria > Alteromonadales > Alteromonadaceae > Glaciecola > Glaciecola sp. G7-5. The sequence continues at coordinate 3,370,573 of NZ_CM147892.1, read as the reverse complement.
TGATTGCTATTATCCACACCATGTTTAGGATGTATCATTCGCTTCACTCATTATCACTATTCTTACTTAATATTGCCCTAATTTCGCGGCATAAATTAAGCGCTGAAGGACTATCCGAATGCACACAAATTGTATCAATATTGAGCTCAAGTACGGTGTTACTTTCACTTAAAAACGGCCTGTTTTCAATCATTGAAACGACTTGCTTTAGGCTATCTTCTTGGCTAAGCATAGCGTTTTCTTTCGTGCGACTGACCAGTAAACCTTCTTTGGTATATGCTCTATCAGAAAAAGCTTCAAACCTAAGCTTTAGTCCGTGGGCAGCGGCTATGTCATTATATTTACTGTTATCGGGTAAGGCCTGAATAAGTAAATCCAGTGAAATATGGTAAGTACTTAGGGCCCTCACAATGATCGTGAATATGTCGATATCTTTCATCATATCGTTATAAAGCGCACCATGAGGTTTCACATAAGTAACTTTTGTATTTTGACACTTTGCTAAACCTTCAAGCGTTGCTATTTGAGCTTGGATCATGGCCATAAGTTCTGTCGCGCTTAGTTGCATAGACCGGCGCCCAAAGCCCTGTAAATCGGGATAAGATACATGGGCACCAATTTCAACATTATGGGCCTTGGCAAGTCTTATAGTTTCTTGCATCGTTAGCGCATCGCCCGCATGATAGCCACAGGCTATATTAGCCTGATCAATCAAGGGCATGACTTCTGCGTCTTCCCCTAGGCTCCATTTCCCATAACTTTCGCCAATATCCGCATTTAGTTTCATTGATTCACTCTCTAAACTCTATAGACTTTGTTATACTCGCTTTTATTTGATGAGTATCATAGCAAGATGTTGAAAATTGGCCAATTTAATCGCCTCCACGTAGTTGATGTTTTTCCGTTCGGATACGAACTACTCATGCCCGGTTCCTCAAGTGAACAAGTTGTCATGCTCAAAGATACTTCGGTTGAATATGAGATTGACCAAGCCCTCGATGTATTTGTGTATACCGCAGCCGACGGCTCCTTTTTAGCTTCTATAAAAACCCCGAAGGTAATGTTAAATCAATTTGCACCACTGGTTGTGGTTGGCGCTAGTACCCATGGCTGTTTTTTTGATTGGGGCATCAAACCAGACTTATATGCGCCAGAAGGACAACTTCATACTAACCTTGATATAGGCAGCCGTTATGTTGTGAGCGCAGTACAAGACAGATTAGGCAAGCTTGTTGCAACCACAAAGATTGAACGCTTTTTGCAGGCGCATCAGCAGCAGCTTAGCGCGAATGAACCTGTATCTTTGCTTATTTATGCGAAGACCCCCTCGGGTTTAAAGCGATTGTAAATGATAAGTTTCAAGGCCTATTATTCAATAGTGATTTAATCACCAGCGTTAACATTGGCGACTATATCGATGGCTACATAAAGTCGGTACGCGAAGACGGCAAGCTGGATTTATCTTTACAAGCACAAACCCAAAGTGCTCGTTTAAGTCTAGCTGAAGCCATTTTAGAGGACTTGTTAGCGCACGATGGCATGTCGACACTAACCGATAAAAGTAGCCCTGATGAAATATTTTCACGTTTTAAAGTGAGTAAAGCTGCTTACAAAAAAGCTATTGGTAACTTATATAAGCAGAAAAAGATTCGAATTGAGAAAAACTGTTTATATCTTAACCAAGAAAATAAATAAGCTAAGGAGTACTTGATGAAAGCAGAGGTAAGCTGGCAACAAAGCGAAGATGGACTGGCCTTTGAAGGCCTAATGGATGATGGCAAATCACTCAAGCTTGACGGTAACGGCGATGGTTTATCTCCAATGCAAGCCGTGTTACTAAGCGTAGGCGCTTGTTCATCGGTCGACGTGGTTGAAATTATGCGTAAAGCACGCCAAGGTATTGAAAGTTGCGTGTGTAGATTAGAGGCCCAAAGGGCAGATGAAGCACCTCGGGTGTTTACTGAAATTCATGCCCATTACGAGGTATCGGGGACAAACGTACATGAAAAGCATTTAGCGCGAGCGGTGCAGCTGTCAACAGAAAAATACTGTTCGGTTATGCTGATGCTAAGTAAGGATGTAAAAATAAGTACTACTTATTCAGTGAAATGAGCAATAAAAATACCCTTCTCTTTATTGTCATAATAGTCGCCCTGGCAGCGTTTGCTAGCGGCTATTGGTTAGGAACCGAGAAAACTTTAAAACGTTTACATAGGTTAAGTTTACAAAATCCTCCAGTTCAAACAGCCCCGCCCACTCCAAACCCCGTTAGAAATGATGACGCTGCTCAAGCACTACATAATCAAAAAGTAAGCGACGCTAGCGTGATTGACGAAAAATCAACAAATAATTCGCCAGCAGATAACTTGAGTGAACAAAAAGATAATACAGAAACTAATCTTCCCATTACAGAAGATTCTAGTATCGAGGAGATAATCGCCTTTATTAATGCGCTAGATTTAACGCCAACTAGCTCGACCAATAAAACCAGCGATATCGCCAAATTTGCACCTGCTTTACTCGTTTTACGAAAAGCCGTTGAGAACTCACCTGACAACTTTCAACAAATATTAGATTATTTACTGTTAGCTGAAGGAGATGATTTTCCGAATTATATTTTTAGCGTTATTCGCGGTGCCAATGTGCCTGGAAAAGACGATTTGATTTTCAACGCTATTAATCAACTGTCAACACTAGGTACGCCTACAGCTAATAATAGATTATTAGACCTTGTTTATGGTTCGGGGCAAGGTCTCAAAAACAAGCAGGTTCTTGATGCGGTCAAAAACATAGCTGTGTTCAATGATAGCCAGCAAGCGACGCGAACATATGCATTAGACCTTTTGCAACCCTACCAACTAAACCAAGACGAAAGAATAAGAGTGGTTAGTGATTTACGCATGTTGATCAATGAAAACACATCAGGTAAAACTGCTAATTTAGTTGAGAACATTCTGAAATTTAGCGCACCAGAAGAACGCGAGAATTTAGCCTTTAGCTATTTAAGTCAAGACAATTCATTTGAAACGCGCATCGCCATTTTAACAACCTTACACACCGGCACCGTCAAACCCAATTCGACGTTAAAGCAAGCATTGTTTGAGATAGCACAAAACGTCAACGACCCATTAAACCGCCACGCCCGCGACACACTCCTATCTGCTTTTGAAATAGATAACAATGAGTACAGACGTCTTCGAGGCAGTGACTAAACGCTTAATCTACGCTTTCTGTGTCACTATGATCAACCGGCAACAACGATTTATCGATGCGCTTTGTAGGCGCCACGCCCAATGACTTGAAACTCTCAGCTTGACTCACTAAATTGCCTCTGCCGGTTGCTAATTTATTCATTGCGGCATCATAGCTTTTTTCTAAAGCGTCCATATTTTTGCCAATGCGCTGCATATCATCCACAAAATTGGCAAACTTGTCGTACATGCCTTTAGCTTTGTCGGCAATCTTTTTAGCGTGTTGGTTTTGATACTCGTATTGCCAAATGTTATTGATCGTGCGCAGCGCTACCAATAGGTTTGTTGGGCTGACCAGCATAATTTGATTGTCCATGGCCAATTTTACTAATTCAGGCTCGTGTTGTACTGCCGACATAAAGGCCGACTCAACCGGCACGAACATCAGCACGTAATCTAGGGTTTCAACGCCCGCAAGGTCTTGATAATCCTTTTTACTCAAGCCTTTTATATGGCCTTTAATTGATAATATATGTTCTTTGAGTGCTTTTGTTCTTAATTCTTCGGTATCAGCGTTGACGACTTTTTCGTGAGCAATCAATGACACCTTCGAATCGATGACAATATCTTTTTTATTGGGTAAATGAACAACCACATCAGGCCGGTAGCGTTTGCCTTGTTCACTAACTAGGTGTTTTTGAATCTCGTATTCATGTCCTTCACGCAGACCCGATTCATCAAGGATCCTAGCAAGCACAACCTCGCCCCAGTTTCCTTGCTGCTTATTGTCTCCTTTCAATGCGTTTGTTAAGGCTGCCGCTTCTTGCGTAATTTGCAAGTTTAGTTCTTTTAGGCCCAAAATCTCAGTACGTAACGAGGCTCGCTCCTGCCCTGCTGATACATACTGATCATTTATTTGCTTTTTAAAGTCGTCTATTTGTTGCTTTAAAGGAGACAACAAATGATTTATACCCTGTTCGCTGGACTTAGTGAACTTTTCAGATTTTTGTTCAAAAATCTTATTCGCTAAGTTTTCAAATTGGGTATTAAGGTGTTTTTCAGCACTGCTTAGTAGTGCAAATTTCTCATCAAAGCCAATGCGCTCTTGGGCTATTGCTGCTTGCTGTGATTCATAACTTGCTTGTAAATCAGAGTGCTTGTCTTGTAGCTTGTCAAAGTTATGTTGTAGTTTGGCATAGTGCTCTTTTAACTCAAAAAGTTCATTTGCCTGTTGTGACAGCTTGCCCAACTGACGTTCTTGCTCAGTGACAGTTTGCTGCAAGCGACGACTATCGAGGGTGGTTTTATGTACTTCTCGCTCATAGTGTTGAACAAGTGAATCTTGCTGACTTTTGGATAGCGTAAGTTCTTGTGTAATGAGTGATAATGAGGTTTCTAAGTCATTTTTTTCATTGTGCCAAGCTAATGATGCTTCAGCAAAACGCTTGTTATATATATGCGCCAACACAATCCAAAGTAAAATGGGCAGCAAAATCGCTAACGACAAGGCGCTAATTGCGACTATCGATTCATCAAGATTTTGCGCCCACTGTGCTAGATTCAAAGCCATTCCTTGTGCATACACGCTCTAACACATATCTTAAGCTTTGCTATTTTCAGCAATTTTTACCTTCCAAATTGCGGGGCCAGTTTCGTGTGCGTTAGCACCGGTGCTGTCAACAGCGACAGTGACTGGCATATCTTCTACGTCAAATTCGTAGATGGCTTCCATACCTAAATCTTCAAAGGCAACGACTCTGGATTTTTTAATCGCTTTTGACACCAAATAAGCTGCACCACCAACCGCCATTAAATAAACGGCTTTGTGTTTAGCGATACTGGCGACAGTTGCAGGCCCACGTTCCGCTTTCCCAATCATGCCGATTAGGCCAGTTTCTTCAAGCATCATGTCGGTAAACTTATCCATTCTGGTTGCGGTAGTCGGTCCTGCTGGTCCAACGGCTTCATCACCAACAGCATCTACTGGCCCTACGTAATAGATAAAACGATTGGTTAAATCAACGCCTTCAGGCATACCTTCACCGCTTTGTAGCATAGACTGAATGCGTTTGTGGGCGGCATCACGACCGGTTAACATCTTACCGCTAAGTAAAACAGTTTCGCCTACCTTCCACTCTTGAATATCTTCTTTTGTAACAGTATTAAGGTCTACTCTACGTACATCATCACCCACATCCCAAGTGATTTCAGGCCAATCTTCTAAAGAGGGTGGTTTTTGTTCGTAGGGGCCGCTACCATCAAGGGTAAAATGTGCATGCCTTGTGGCAGCACAATTTGGGATCATAGATACAGGTTTAGATGCCGCGTGCGTAGGTACTGACATGATTTTAACGTCAACAACAGTTGTTAGGCCTCCTAGACCTTGCGCGCCAATACCTAAAGCATTCACTTTGTTATAGATATCAACACGTAACTTCTCTTCGGTAGTCACCGGGCCTCGTTCGATAAGCTCCTGCATATCAACAGGGTCCATTAAACTTTCTTTGGCCAATACGGCAGATTTTTCAGCTGTGCCACCAATGCCTATGCCTAGCATGCCTGGCGGACACCAACCGGCGCCCATAGTAGGCAAGGTTTTTACCACCCAATCAGCAATATCATCACTGGGATTTAACATCACCATTTTAGATTTATTTTCAGAACCGCCGCCCTTAGCCGCTATCATCACTTCCACTTTATTGCCCATCACCATATCTAAATGAACCACCGCTGGGGTGTTATCTTTGGTGTTTTTACGTTGGCCTGCAGGGTCTGCTACTATTGATGCTCGCAATGGGTTGTCGGCATTCATATAAACGCGCCTTGTGCCTTCATCAACCATTTGCTGGACCGTAAGATCAGTTTTATCCCAACTTACTTCCATACCGACTTTTACAAAACAAGTGACAATCCCTGTGTCTTGACAAAGGGGGCGCTTACCATGGGCTGACATACGTGAATTTATCAGTATTTGCGCCATTGCGTCTTTCGCTGCCTTACTTTCTTCTTTGTTGTATGCTTGTTCTACTGCTTTCACATAGTCTAATGGATGGTAGTACGATATAAACTGCAAGGCATCTTCAATACTATCTATAAAGTCTTGTTGACGAATAACGGTCATAAATTCCTCTTGGCATTAGGCACGCTTTACAAACAGGTGTAAGATTCAAAGCAATTATCCAAATAATAATTTGCATATCTTCAAACTACGCTGAGTCTTGCTAAGCTTGTTAAGCGGGTTGGTTAAGGTATAAAAATGTAAGTATACTACGCGCAATAAGATAATCCACCAAGCTTTGCTAATTAGACTTTGGTCGTCGTTATTAAAGCCTATTTTGTGTGGACAAATTCGCCTTGTTGCGTAAATAGTTGGCCGCGGAGAAGTTTTGACTATTAAGTTATTAAGCAAAAAATTGTCGAATGTTGAACCAGCGCAAGTACTCGAGCTCTTCTCCGTATTTGAACATAAACCTTGGTCTTTTTTACTCGATAGCTGCGAGCAAACGCACATGGATGGGCGCTACGATATTTTCGTCCATTCACCTTGTTTGACCTATGAGTTCACGCGAGGAGACCATACGCTTGCGGGTGATTGCTATCACGCTGAAAACGAAACCGCGATGCATACAATTGATGGCCTAACATTCGGCGAGGAACTTATTAATAGTGACTGCCCCTATCAAAACTTAGCAAAGTTACAAGGGATATTTAGCAGCGTTTTTGCACACGATGAGATCGATAAAATTACACTTCCATTCGTAGTAGGTGCGCTTGGCGTTTTTGGTTACGATGGTAATACAACCTCTGACAAAATACGCGATGACCATCCACAACAATATGCGCTCCCAGATATTAGCGTAGGCTTTTATCACTCAAGCGTCATCTACGATAATCTTGAGCAAACACTCTCAATATTTTCAATAGACACACACTATATCAACAACATACTGAGTATCATTAGCGAAAATAATAACAACAATAATAAAGTAGCTGACTTTGCTCTTTTAGCCCCTTGGGCATCAAATATGACAAAAGCTGAATATTGCGAAAAATTTACTAAAATTGATGCTTATCTGCGCGCTGGGGATTGCTACCAAGTTAATTTTGCACAACGATTTAGCGCGCCCTATCAAGGTAGCGAATGGACAGCGTACTGCCAATTAAGAGAACTCAACAAAGCGCCTTTTTCTGCCTTTGTTCGTCTGCCTTCAAGCGCAGTGCTAAGTTTATCTCCCGAGCGTTTTTTACAGGTTAAAGACTCATTTGTTGAAACCAAACCTATTAAAGGGACTCGAAAGCGCAGTAAATGCCCCGATGAAGATAAAGCGCTGGCGGCAGAACTGCTAAATGCCGAAAAAGATCGCGCTGAAAACTTAATGATAGTCGATTTATTGCGCAATGATTTAAGTAAACATTGCCAAGCCAATTCGGTTGAAGTACCCAAGCTATTTGCCTTAGAAAGCTATCCAGCGGTACATCATATGGTAAGTACCGTGATAGGAAAACTTAAAGCAGATGCAAGTGTTTATGATCTTATCAAAGGCGCTTTCCCCGGTGGTTCCATTACAGGAGCTCCCAAGGTAAGAGCTATGCAGATAATTCAAGAGCTTGAACCCGACAAGCGCGCCATATATTGCGGAACGATTGGTTATATTGGTATTCGCTCAGATGTTGATACCAACATATGCATCCGAACCCTGCTTGGACAAACAAAAAAGCATCAGCAAAGTGGCAAAACAACTAATCAATTATATTGCTGGGCTGGCGGTGGCATTGTTATAGACTCTCAAGATGAAGATGAGTACTTTGAAAGTTTGCATAAAGTCGCTAAAATATTACCCATACTGCCCGTTAAGCCACAAACAGCAATGGCGGCGACTAATCATCACGAGGATGTTAGTTAAATGAATGAATTTGACTTTCTTTCAGCTTTCAATAGGCCTTGGTCTTTGCAACAAGGGGCGGATTATCCTCTGCTTGTCGCAAAGCGCGCGGCTGCGGTTCTTATTTGCTTATTCCCCCAAAATGACAAGTTACATGTTTTATTCACTAAGCGCGCTAGTCATTTACGTCACCACGCAGGACAAATTAGTTTCCCCGGCGGTAAAGCTGAAAAAACAGATATAGATTTAGTAGACACAGCCTATCGCGAAGCAGAAGAAGAAATTGGGCTAGACCGCAAACATATGCGTTTATTGGGTCGTTTAGGCGAGTATAAAACCATCAGTGGTTTTGCTGTATTACCGATTGTCTCTATTTATGAAAGGCCAATCGATATTCATAGCGACTTGATTATTGATGAAAATGAAGTCGCTAATGTATTTAGTGTTCCCTTAGAATACCTAATGAATACTAATCACTATTATGTTGAAACCGTGCATAAGCATAAAACCAGTTTCCCCGTTTATTTTATTCCTTATGAAGATCGCATGATTTGGGGCGCAACAGCGGGCATCCTCGCTCAACTTCAAAAACATATCACAACTCACCTCCCCCTTTAGTTAGCATGACTTTATTGCTTATATCAATCACAACAGTTCATTAACATTTCTAATCTATTTGATTAGCAATTTTGACTTGTGTTGTTGGATTTTTGTGTAACACTTTATATACAACTATAGAGGTATTTATGATCAGCGTATTTGATATGTTTAAAGTGGGCATAGGCCCATCTAGCTCCCATACGGTCGGGCCTATGCGAGCCGCTCTTGACTTCTGCCAAGCGCTAAGTGAGAGTGGTCAAATTGATTCGATTAGCCACATAAGTACCGAATTATACGGTTCACTTGGCCAAACAGGAAAAGGACACGGCACTGGCAAGGCAGTAATTCTGGGTTTACTTGGCTATTCACCCGAAACCGTGCCCGTTAAACAAATCGACAACATGCTTAACGAGGTTGAATCAACACAAACTTTGGCGGTAATGCAAAAACATAAAATTGCTTTTGCTAAAGAAGGTGCGATTGTTTTTCATCGCAGAAAGACACTGCCAAAGCATGCTAACGGTATGACTTTTTTTGCGTATAACAAAAAGGTGCTGGTAAAAACGGCTACCTATTATTCAATCGGTGGCGGATTCATAGTTAAGGATGAAGAATTTGATGCACAAAAAAATGAAAAGTTCTCTCAAGCTCAGATGGATGCTCCCTTTCCTTTTTCAACCGCCAATGAATTGATGCAAATATGCCACGAAAATAGCTTCCGTATAAGTAGCCTAATGCTAAAGAACGAAACCATGCTACTACCTGAAGCCGAGGTTAAAAAGCAATTAGTTCACATTTGGAAGGTGATGCAAGAGTGCATCGAAAACGGCAAACAAACGGAAGGAATTTTGCCTGGTGGCTTGAAAGTACACAGACGTGCGCCCGCTTTATTAGCCCTTCTTGAAAACGAAAAAAGTAGCGATCCGATGCTTGTCATGGACTGGGTAAACTTGTTTGCACTTGCGGTCAATGAAGAAAACGCAGCAGGTGGCCGAGTAGTCACAGCACCTACTAATGGCGCAGCGGGTATTATTCCAGCCGTAATGTCTTATTATGATAAATTTGTTAGGCCACTGTCTGACGATGCTGCTTGTCGCTTTTTGTTAACCGCAGCGGCAATTGGCATTTTATACAAAAAAAATGCCTCCATTTCTGGTGCAGAGGTTGGCTGTCAAGGTGAAGTAGGCGTTGCTTGTTCTATGGCTGCTGGCGCGCTCACCGAAATACTTGGCGGTTCGGTAAAAGAAGTCGAAAATGCTGCAGAAATTGGCATGGAACATAACTTGGGTTTGACCTGTGATCCCGTTGGAGGATTAGTACAGGTGCCCTGTATTGAGCGCAATGCAATGGGTGCGGTCAAAGCGATTAATGCGTCTAGACTCGCACTACGAGGGACTGGAAACCAAAAAGTATCTTTAGATAAAGTGATTAAAACCATGTGGGATACAGGTAATGATATGAAAACGAAATATAAGGAAACCGCCAGAGGCGGCCTAGCAGTAAATATTATTGAGTGCTAACGAAACCGCACGTATCGAGCTCAATTTCCGTTTACAAGCTACAGGCCTGTAGCCCAATCGAAGTATTGTCCTAAACCAGTAATAAAGATGTAAAAAACGCCGTTTAAAACGGCGTTTTTTTAAATCGATATTTTATAAAATACTTATTTACTGAATCGTCTTACGCCAACAAAAGCGAGCAATGCTAAAGCGATAATAGCAATTCCAGTAGGCGCCGAAACCGGTATTGAAAATTCGCTATAAGTATACATCACAGACACCAAACCACCTGCTGAAGTACTAAATCCTGTGGTTAAGTTACCGGCCCCAGTCGCTGAACTCGTTGCATTGGCGTCAAATACAAAATTTGCCATACCACCGCCGCTAAAGAAGGCTAAGGTAGGCGCATCAACAAATGTTTTCTCTTCATATTTGCTCGCAGTCAGGTTGTCTAAGGTGAAGCCAGAGGTCCCATCAAAATCAAGAGAGCCATCAAAGGCACTCGCTTCAAAGGTATTGGTCACTGTTGGCACAGTAACAACTAAGGTATTCATCAACGCATCGGTAAGTGTAAGTTCTGCCGACAGCGTAGTTAAAATCGTTGCTGCTTCTGCATCACGGCTTTCGACTTCGGCAATGCCAAAAATATCGCCGTCAATAGAAAAAGTAACAGCATCGAGAACGCGAGTTCCGCCAAGGTCATCGAATTTCGCTAGTTCGACCGTGGTAGTAAAGTTTGTGGTAGTTTCATCGACCACATCCGAAAAGACGATAGTTGCCGCTTGAGAGAAACTAGCCGCGCACAAAAGCGTCGCGCCACATAGGAGTTTATTTAACATCGAGATGTCCTTCATGAATTAATAGTGATTACAATCATTAGCGCTAGCGAACCAATCGCAACTAACTAGTTACAACTGAAACAGCAAATCCTATGCAAGTATTCAATGCCAATGTCTTTGAACATTATTAACTAAAAAAACGAACAATGCAAAGTTGTAAAAAAAGCTGACACTATCTTCATTCTGGCAATGGGACTTTTTCGCTTAAACTATTAATCTGCCGTTTATCGATTTACTTTACAGGTAATGTTAAATCTTTAAACATTGTTTCGACATCATCGTTATTCTTTTGCATCATTGCGCGTTCAACCACTTCTTTTGTTAGGTGGGGGGCAAAACGTTCAATAAACTCGTACATATAGTTTCGTAAAAATGAGCCCTTTCGAAAGCCGATTTTAGTTGTGCTGTAATCAAATAAATGGCTTGCGTCGATTTTCACTAAATCACTGTCTAAGCTTACATCAACCGCCATTGACGCAATTACACCAATGCCAACGCCTAATCTAACGTAGGTTTTAATTACGTCGGCATCGGTCGCGGTAAAGACGATTTTAGGGTCAAGACCGGCTTCGCTAAACGCCCTGTCCAATTCAGACCGGCCCGTAAAACCAAATACATAGGTGACTAAAGAGTACTTAGCAATATCTTGAATAGTGATATTCGATTTTTTCGCTAAGGGATGGCTTTTATTGACAATGACCGACCTATTCCAGTGGTAACAAGGCAACATCACTAGATCATTGTATAAATGCAAAGATTCAGTTGCTATGGCAAAATCCGCTTCTCCTTTAGCAGCTAAATCACTGATTTGTGATGGAGTTCCTTGATGCATATGTAAGGAAACTTTTGGATACTTTTCCATAAAGCCTTTAATTACATCAGGCAAGGCATAACGAGCTTGCGTATGGGTTGTGGCAATATTTAGTTTACCTTGATCCGGCAAGGTGTGTTCTCGTGCAACAGATTTTATACTTTCTACTTTAGCTAAGATCTCTCGCGAAATGTTGATTACTTCCTTTCCCGCTTCAGTTACATGGGTAAGGTGTTTACCACTGCGTCCAAAGATTTGAATACCTAATTCATCTTCTAGCATACGTACTTGCTTGCTTATACCTGGTTGAGAAGTATATAAATTCTCGGCAGTAGCAGATACGTTTAGATTATTGTTTAGCACTTCTACGATGTATCTCAATTGCTGTAGTTTCATTGAATCCCTTAATTGCGGCTAGCTAAGATGTGACAGTTGTTCATAACATTAGGCGAAAATATTACTAAGTAGAATACAACTTTGGACGATATAGTAATATCACTTTATGCATAAATAATAGCGAATCTATACATTTTTTGCATATTAAATTTGTATTATATTTTCAAGCATCTAATTTGTTCACTAAAAATGCATGCTTATGCAGTGCGATTCAAATGAGGGCTGCAACTTCAAATGGACACTATTAACTTGGCAAACGATCAAATTACCAGCAATGATATAAGCGAAAGCCTTGATTTTTCATCGGTGATAGCAGTGGCTATTCATGACATGAAGAATTCCTTAAGTTTATTAATGCAATCTATAGAACAATTGTCAACCCAGATCCCAAGCGACAACGTTGAAGCGCGCGAGGGCATTAATGGCGTACACTACGAAGCCAATAGAATGAACACGGTGCTTGTGCAAGTACTTTCTCTATACAGGTCTGAACTCGATGCGCTTCCTGTCAACATTGACGAGTGTTTCATTACTGACCTTATTGAAGAAGTTGTGGAATCAAACAGAGCCTATATCAGCCAAAAAGAATTGCAGGTAGATATAGATGTTGATGAAGATTTTAGCTGGTATTTAGATCGTGAACTCGTTTATTTGTTGGTTCATGATGTACTTATTAACGCTATCCGTTATGAGTGTAAGAAAATCAAAATAAGTGCCAAAGATATTGATGGTGAATTACGTATAAAAATTGAAGACGATGGCCCAGGTTATCCACAAAGTATGCTTGAAATGGCCACGGTTAAATTAAACAACTTTTGCATCTCAGAAGGCCGTACCGGTCTAGGCTTGTTTTTTGCGCGATTAATTGCCCAAACACATAAAAATGATGGCAAATCTGGCTCCATTAAATTATCAAATGACGCGCTAACAGGCGGCAGCGTTTTTGAACTCAATTTACCTTAATATTATGCAGTACTTGCTTAACACCAAGAGTTAATAAAGACCATGACTTATACCATCATCATTATTCTTATTGCCTTTCTCATCGTTTGCGGAATTGGTGCTACGGCAGTTCAGCAATTTAATGAACGCAAAGCCGCTGAGAAACGAGAAGAAGTTAGTCGCCAACGCACGATATATGACGAAACGGAAGAGTCTATCGTCGCCGCCCTACAAATGCCTGTTTCTCAACTATTGATTGCACTTATGCGTCAGCGTTCAGTGACCGCATTGACGGCAATAGCCGAGCACTCCCCTACGCCAGAATTAAAAAGCAAAATTGAAGATATAGAAAAAATGATTAAGGCAATAGATGTTGAAAAACCAGCACCTGATCAGAATGCATTTACCCTGCCTAAAACCGATAAAGTAATCATTAAGTATATTCAAGCGGTAAAAAAACTTCGAATCATACTTCGTTCTGAATATGCAAAAGGGAACATAACGCCAAAGTTATTTGCACAAGAGGAGTTAGCCTTAGCCAGTTTGCAACTGCGAGTAAACGTAGAAACTCTCGCCAAACGAGCAAGTGACGCTGTCGCCAACAGTATGCAGGGTTCGGCTAGGCAATACATTGAAAAAGCAATCAATGCGCTAAATAATCACAAACCACAATGTGACTACACCAATACTCGTAGGCCAGAACTAGAAAACATGCTGAACAATTTGGAGATGAACGTTAAAGACAATAATCTCAAGCAATTGTTGGCCGAGAAAGAAAAAGAAAGTGCCGAAATTGAATCACTTTTTGCGCCAAAGAAAAAGTGGTAAGCTTAAATGTGTACAACAAAAAAGCTGAATACTTAGGCTTTTTGGCCCAATGCTCGCTATAATATAGTCTTCATAACTCTATAAGGCGTGCATTTTTGTTATTCTCTGAATTTCCTATTGACCATAGAATTGTCAAAAACCTAGAAACGGCTCAACTGAGCGAGCCCACAGCGATTCAATTACAAGCCATTCCCCATGCCTTGCTAAATAAAGATATTCTTGCCGCCTCGAAAACAGGCTCTGGTAAAACCTTGGCATTCGTGATCCCCATGACTCATCGATTGCTGAGTCAGCGCGCTCTAACTAAAGCAGACCCGCGGGCACTGATACTCGCACCCACTAGAGAGCTGGCAAAACAAGTCTACGGAGTAGTTCGCCAAACAATTGCCAATACCCCCTTACAAGCGAACTTAATCGTTGGTGGCGAAAACTATAACGACCAAGCCAAATTACTAAGAAGAAACCCTCATATTATTGTAGGTACAGCAGGCAGGATTGCCGATCATTTAAAAGACCGGCAATTATTTTTGAACGGTTTAGAGTTATTGATTCTTGATGAAGCTGACCGCATGCTTGAATTAGGCTTTAGTGAGCAATTAAATATCATTCATAAACAAGCCGACCATAGAAAGCGCCAAACGATGATGTTTTCAGCGACTATTGAACAAGCACAAATAAAAGAGATGACGACACAATTATTAAAAAATCCTCAGAAAATTGTTGTCGACGCTGCAAATAAACCACACCAAGATATCAGTCAAACCTTTTATTTTTCAGATAATGTTGATCAAAAGGATGCGCAACTATCGAAAATTTTGCACATTGTAAATCAAGAACAAGCGATTATCTTTACGGCAACGCGCGCTGATACTCAACGAATTAGCGATGAGCTAAACCATTTGGGCTTTAATACAGCAGCGCTAAATGGCGAGTTGTTACAAAAACAGCGTAGCCAAGTTCTACAAGACTTTAGCAAAGGTAAATTTAGTATTTTAGTCGCGACCGACCTTGGGGCTCGGGGCTTAGATATAAGCAATGTTTCCCAAGTGATTAATTACGATTTACCAAAATTTCCAGAAGAATACATACACCGTATTGGACGCACTGGACGTGCTGGACGCCAAGGGAAAGCCTTTTCACTGGTAGGAAAAAAGGATTGGCAGAGTTTTCTTGCCATTCAAGCAAACTATTTAGACAGCGTAAGTTTTGATAGCCTCGACGGAATTACAACGAAGTTTAACGGCCTTAAACCGAGGCGCAAGCAAAGTGCTAAGGTGCTAGCCAAGCCAAAAGCTAAACAAAAAGCCGCTAACAAAGCGTCATCTACAAAACGCATAAATACGATGGATTCTGTTGATATAGGGAATGTCCCTATAAAACGAAAAGCGAGACAAGAGATATCAAATGATGACGCTGACGAATAAGCTCGATTGAGCACTATTTTGATATGCAAAAAGCCCAATTATGATTGGGCTTTTTTAGATTACTAATAGACGAGTAGCGATTATCCTTAAAACCAACAAAGCCTACTAATATTCCCACCAGCAATCTTGCCACCACTCTAGAAACTCTTCGAAATCGATATACCCGTCACCGTTATCGTCAATCATATTAAAGCCTTCTTGCACATGATTGGCTTTAGTTTTAGGTGATAAAATAGTGAGCATTTCAATGAATTCACGAAGATCAATCTGACCATTTTTATCGCTATCAAAATAATCAAATTCTTTACGTATTTCTGCTATTTTCTCGGGACTTAGGTCTTCGCTTGCTGATTTAGATTCAGTCATATTATGTTCCACTTCCTTAAGCTTTGCTAAAGTTTACTCTGTTACCTTAAGCAAAGTCTAGTGAAAACTGATTTGAATTTATTTCACTACTTTTACAAAGGCCCTTCGTTACTAACATGTATATATTGAACAGCATTGTATGCGACATCGTTAGCAACATCAGAGCCTTAAACCACAATATTAGCCCTGTCTGTTTTTAGCGAGGGCGCGCGCTCGCTGAGCTTGTGCCTTTTTATTCCGTTTACTTTTCATAATATCTCGAGCGTCTGCACCAACATGTTCTTGAGCGCGCGCTTTAGCAAGATTAACCTGTTTTTCACGCTCTCTAAATCGTGCTAATTGCTCCTCAGAGTGCTTGCCAAAACAGGCAGGACATGTAACTCCAGCTTCAAATTTATCACTTTGCTTATCTTCTTCAGTGATAGGTAGCCTACAACCATAGCATTGGTCATAAACGCTTTTTTCCAATTGATGATTAACAGCAACACGATTATCAAAAACAAAGCAATCGCCTTCCCACAGTGATTCTGATTCAGGGACATCTTCTAAGTATTGTAAAATACCTCCCTGTAAGTGATATACCTCATCAAAGCCCTGCTCTTTTAAATAGGCTGTGGACTTTTCGCAACGTATTCCTCCCGTACAAAACATAGCGACTTTCTTATGTTTTTCAGGCTGAAGCTCTTTTGCTACATACTCAGGAAATTCACGAAAAGAATCAGTATTTGGATTTCGGGCATGCTTGAATGTGCCAATTTCGATTTCATAATCGTTACGAGTATCAATTACTGTAACCTCAGGATCAGATATCAAAGCATTCCAGTCTTTTGGTGCAACATAAGTACCCACGGTCTTAAGCGGGTCAATACCATCTACCCCCATCGTAACAATTTCTTTTTTGAGTTTGACCTTAGTGCGATAAAAAGGCTGGTTTTCATGCCAGGAAAACTTATGCGATATAGGGCGAATTCTTTCATCGGCGTTTAAGTGAGAGAGGAGTTTGTCAATGCTGTCTTTAGGGCCTGACACAGTGCCATTTAATCCCTCATGGGCGAGCAATATGGTCCCTCTGATACCATGCGCTTCCATAAACTCACGCAGCGGCGCTCGCATTTCTTTGTAATTTTCTAAACTAACGAATTTGTATAGCGCACAGACTAAATACAAATCATTATTTGTGCTTGTTTTTGTCATCTTTTTTCCTTTGCTAGTTGGAACGTAAAACCAAGGCAAAATTGCGCGGCGAAGACTAGCATAAAGTAAGTGAAATGACCAGTTTAGAAAGACTATGACAATAACACCTGAACGTTCTATTTTGGCGCGTTTGCTAAGCTCTAAACTTGGGATTGGTTTGCGTATTTAGCGCTACTGAAAATAGCGTCAACAAAATTATCTTTAGCGAGCGTTTCGTCAACTTGCGACTCAGGAAAGTCAGGAGTGATTATTGGGCGAAGTTCGTTTTGTGCAAATATTGATGCATTTTCTACCACATCAAAAGGAATAACTTGCTCTTGTTGTTGCCAATGCAAACTCTGCGGTTGTAAACAGTTATAGAACTGAATAGACAGAGCTGGTTTTTGGCAATGGTGCAAAGCCGCGCCTTGAGCATTAAGCTTATCTAGCTGCTCTTCCTGCAAGTACAAAGTGGCTTTGGGAGCACTAGGCAAATTTATACCAAAGTATGGTAAATCATCCTCTACAGTCTCCTGATTTTTTGCATTATATTGTTCTATATTTGCCGCTTGCAAAGTCAGGTACCAAGCAAATGTTGATGTTTCGCGACCACTGTTATTAAGGGTACTATTAAGTAGCCTATCTAGTGATTGAATGTGCGATAAAATTTGCATGGCAAACCTTAGTGAAGTGGGCAATATAAATGCATATTTAGCTATCGACTGTTTGACAAACTTACTCAAGTCTTTTTTGATAGCGTCGATGAATATATAGGTTGAAATCGCAATTTTATTTACCCCTACATTAATTGCCAAAAGCTGTAATTATTCCAAAGTAATATATGGCAAAGGAAAGTATGAGAACCCTAGATTATTCCGATAAACGCTGTTTAGTTATTGAAGACAGGCGCCCGTTTTTGATGTTATTGAGAGGATTACTCAATAGTTTGGGTGCAAGCAAAATTACCACAGAAATGTCGGCCGAGGCCGGTGTAAAAGCGTGTAAAGCAATCAAATATGATATTGTCATATGTGATTTGCATTTAGGTACCAATCGTAAAAATGGTTTTGAGTTTCTAGAAGAAATACGCAAACTTCACTATATTAGGCCATCAACTATATTCATCATGATTAGCGGCGATAGCGCTCGCTCTATGGTCTTAGGTTCGATAGAAAAACAACCTGATGACTACCTTATAAAGCCGTTTTCACAAGCACAATTGAATTCCCGTATCACGCGAGCCATTATGAGACGCTTAACTCTCGCGACTCTATATAGCCAAATCGATCATGGAAAGTACACGCTGAGCATAGAAACCTGTAAACATTTTTTACAAACCGAACCTCAGTATGCGAATCATTTAATGCAACTATTAGTAGAACTTTATTGGAAAACTGAAGACTACGCTGAAGCCGAAAAACTACTCGAACAAATACTCTCGAAACGACAAGTGCAATGGGCCTTGTGCGCCCTAGCTAAAACCAAGTTGTTGCAAAAAAAGTTTAGCGAAGCCATAGACCTAGCTAAAGATGCAATAGACAGTTCAATGCACAATGTAGAGGCTTACGATATTATCGCCGACGCTTACTTACAAAATAATAAAAAGCCTGAAGCACTCAAATTTATATTAGAGGCGCTTTCTCTATCTCCATTGTCAATTGACAGACATTTTAGAGTGTGCGAAATCGCAAGAGAGAATGAAGATTTTGAGTTAGCTATGAACAGTGCAAAATCAATTTTTGAATTATCGCAGCGTTCGGTACACAAGAACGTGAATCACTTATGCGGTTATGTTAGAAGCATTTTAGATATGGCTGAAAACGCGGAGAGTAAAAGCCTGCGTAATAAATTTATGCAAGATTCCCTAGTCGCGATGCACCGTGCGAAAAATGACGATAGCATTAAAACGCAGCCCGATGATTTTGATTTTGATATTTTTGAGTCTATTGTGCATGCCAGAATGCTTCACCTCGAAGGTAAAGCCAGTGAATCAAAAAAAGCGCTAGAAGAAAGTCAAATCGAGATAGAGCGAAACTTTACAGAATACCCTGTAGCAATGGCCGCAGATAGCTTAAAAATAATGCTCGATTTAGGAGATTACGAAGAAGCTGCCAAATTAACCAAAATCATTATGTCTAACCCTGACAAAGTAGATAGTTCAATCTTGTATCTGGCGCAAGCAGAATCAGACAAAATTAAAGTGAATAGGTCAAAGTACATTAGGTTTAATAAGAAAGGTATTTCACTGTATAGCGAAGGTGAATATGCCCAAGCATACGAAGAATTTACAAGTGCAAAGAAAGTTTCACCTTTGAATATTGGCGTAACACTTAACTTATTACAGTCATTAGTAAAGCTAATTCAACAGACAGATAAGCCCGAAGGAAAACATATCATGGAAGCTAGGGAACTCTATCGTTTTATCAGCAATATGCCTTTAAAGTCAGTTCACAAAGCCAAATTTAAAAGTATGCGTCAGGAAGTTGAAGACATAGTTTCTTAAGCTTAGCGTAATCCATCTTTTCTTTGTCGATAGTATCTGTATTAACAGGCGCTACCCCGGTGATTACCCTATCTTGTCAGTGTTTTTCATTATATTATTTTTGCAAGCTAACAACATCATCTTTAAGATCGGAAATTTCTTCAAGTAAATGGTCAGTTTGTTTATCAGATACCATCTCCATGATGCCCATCAAATATTGTGTGCTAGCTTGCGTATTTAACTCAAGCATTTGTACAAATTCTTCGGGTCTATATTGTTCAGGATTGACAATTAACTCATGCAGTGTTTCTGCAAACAATTCGCCGCGCCCTTCTCGTGCAAACACTTGCCTTAATTGTTGCTGATATGCTCGGCGGTACGCAAGCCAATGGCTGCCTGTGGATTCAAAGCGGTCATAAAAAGTAGCAATAAACTCTTTTTGTTCATCACTTAGATTACCGAGCCAATTTCGTATCCCTTTTTGATTCCGCTTTATCCATTTTTTAACCCGTTCTTCTTTGCTCAGTGAGCTAATCTCCGCCATTTCTTCTTCGTCTTCCACATTTTCCTTTTCAAGGTTGGCAAACAAATAAATGATCTGCTCTTGCGACAAAGTGCTTCCAAGTTTGACCAAGTCTGGGGCAACATGTGCCCGCGCCCGCACCCAATGTTCTCGGGCTCGCTCACGGTGCGACGCAATGCTTTGTGCTGAGATGTTTTTGTTTTTGATATCGGCAATGATGTCGGCTAACTGCGCCTCATACTTAGGCAGTTCATGCTGTTGATGCCACTGCATCCAATCGATTAACATAGCGTCGAACATATCTTCTTGCTCGCTGTTTAGCTCGATATAATCATCCAAGTACCAGTAGACTAGCCAATTAATATTATTGTAAGCAAACTTCGTCGAACAGCCGCCTAACAAAAGCACAAATGCCAAAACGATAAATTTTTTCATGCAATTGTTTTCCTTTCAATTTTATTTGTTATCCTTACTACGACAATAACTACACTAAAGGTTTCAAATGCCCATAAAGAAAATTGCTGTGCTTACGTCGGGCGGAGATGCGCCAGGGATGAATGCATGTATCAGATCAATCTGTTTAACTGCGCAAAGCCTCAATATAGAAGTGGTTGGATATAAGTCGGGCTATATCGGCTTGCTCAAACAAGACTACACTACGCTTACCTCAATTGACGTATATAACCTGCTACAACGAGGCGGGACGGTACTACACAGTGCAAGGTGTGAAAAGTTTCACCAAGACAAGCATATAAAAAGAGCAGCGGAAAATCTTGATGATAACGACATAGATGGCCTTATCGTTATTGGCGGAAATGGCAGTTTTAAAGGCGCAGAAAGACTTCAGCAATTTTGGGATAAGCCAGTGATTGGCTGTCCAGGCACGATAGATAACGACATTGCCGGCACCGACTACACAATAGGCTATCATACCGCGATACAAACAGCGGTCGAATCCATTGACAAAGTGCGTGACACTGCAGAATCTTTTGAACGTATATTTTTAGTCGATGTGATGGGAAGAGAAGCTGGCTTCATCGCATTAAACTCTGCGATATCTAGCGGTGCCGATCATGTACTCCTACCTGAGACTTTTACATCGTCTGCTGAAGAGCTAGTTAATATCCTCGACAAAATAAATAAACGGCGTTTACATCGCGCTAATTCTAGTCATATTATTGTAATCACAGAAAATTTATGGCCCGGCGGCTTAAATATTCTACAAGATTCATTACATTCAGAAACTGGGATAGATGTAAGGGTATTAACACTTGGGCACGTGCAACGCGGTGGCTCACCAGTTTGGCAAGATAGATTACTGGCAACTAAGTTAGGCTTTCATGCAGTTCAAGTAATGCTAAAAGGTGAAAAGGGCGTAATGGCAGGCGTTAAATCCGCATTGCCGGTGTCAGTCCCCTTCGCAAACGTAGACCAACAAGACAAAAAGTTAAATCCACTTTCAATGGAGATGCTTGATACGATAACCTTGCTAGGTTAAGCATATTAATCCCAAGCCATTACCAAACTTAAGGATACAAAATGTTGGCATCGCTCTTTGTGTGAGGACAATAGCGGTGCCAACAAGCGCTGGCTAATAGTTTATATTCATTCTTTTTAGCCAATGTACCCACCACCAAGCAGGACCTACTAATAAGTAACGTAAGTCTTCAAAAAAGGAAGGTTTTTTTCCTTCGATGATATGACCTACAAACTGCAAAATCCACATTATTACAAATAGCGCGATAGAAAAATATAACACACTAATATCGGCTGCAACCAATAATTTAATGCCGCCGAAGGTCAATAACACAAGTAAGGTCATTGCAGCGCCAATTGGACCTGACAATTTAAAATAATAATATAAGGCTGGAATAGCAAATATGTGGGCAAAGGTAATATTAAACTGAGCAATAAACTCAGGCACGGGTATAGACCAAAGTAAACCTATAGTGACAAAAAATATGCTGGGAACCGCAATTGCATGAATCGCGATATTGGTTTTGTTTTGATGACTTTCGCCATAATGATTAATAAGTCTTTCGATTTCGCGCACGTTATTAGCCTCTTTACAAATTTAGCGGTCTTTATTTACCTTGAGTTTACAACTGGCGTTAGTTTAGCACAAGGAAGTTTGCTGCAAACCATGTATTAAATGCAATCGCATGCTATATTTTAGTCCTAAATTATCTACAAATGAGCCTTTATGCCTGCATCATCAAATAGTCTCTCCTCATCAAAATTAGCCAACATAGAATATGAACTTTCGATTTTAAGCACAGCAGAGCATCTTTTTGAAGTTAGCATGCATATAGAGCTTGAAAATACGTCAAAGGAATTAGTACTCGCGCTACCGGCCTGGATACCAGGCAGTTATATGATTAGAGATTTTGCTAGAAATCTGCATAGTGTGAAGAGCCCCCAAGCATCTATTGACATCAAACAAGTCTCTAAACAAGAATGGAAGATAAGCAAGCTAGATGGTAGTGATATAAAACAGTTAAGTTTGAGCTATCAAATTTATGCTTTCGACCTGTCAGTACGCAGTGCTTTTATCGATGACCAATATGCCTTTTTCAACGGTACTTCGGTATTTTTATGCGCCAAAGGCTATGAGTATTGTTCACATAAGGTTTGCATTAAGCATCAACCACTTTTGTTGGCGCCAGAGATAGCAACATCTTTAAAAGTAGATAATTCGCAAGAGAATGAGTATGTAGCAAATGATTACTTTGATCTAATCGACCATCCATTTCTTATTGGCCAATTTGACGATCATTGCTTTGAAGTTCTCGGATATCGTTTTCATCTCGTTTTTACTGGTAGCCATAATTTTGATTTAGCGCGAATTGAACGAGACCTTCGTCCCATTATTGAACACCACATTAGCTTATTTGGTGATTTCCCGTGCCCTGAATACTGGTTTATTACCTTAGTATGTGACAACGGCTTTGGAGGTTTAGAGCATTTGGCCAGCACGGTACTTCAATATAGTCGCTTTGAACTTCCCGTAATTGGTGAGCCCGACAAAATAAGTAAAGAATACCAACAGTTTTTAAGCCTTTGCAGCCACGAATTATTTCATACCTGGCATGTAAAACGAATAAAACCAGAAGTCATGCACCAGCCTAATTTGTTTGAGGAAGTCTATACGCCACAACTTTGGATTTATGAAGGATTTACCTCATTTTACGACGACCTTAGTTTAGCTAGAAGCAAGGTTATTGCGCCGCGAGATTATGTGCAAATTCTTAATGAAGCGATTACTCGTTTGCTGCGAAACCCAGGACGACTGAAACAAAGTGCGAGTGAATCTAGTTTCGATGCATGGACGAAGTTTTATAAACAAGATGCTGGCTCAGTCAATCACATAGTAAGCTATTACAATAAAGGCGCCATCATCGCACTGTGCTTAGATATTACGCTTCGCCAACAGTCTAACAATACGGTTTCACTTGATAATTTAATGCAAGTCCTATGGCAACAATATGGGAAAACGCAAATAGGCACCGCGGACGACGTGATTTTAGAAATTTGTCAGCGCGAATTTGCTATTGATCTAAGCAGCTTTTTACATCTTGCCACTCAAAGTCCCATTGACCTGCCCTTGCCTACATTGCTGCATTCTATTGGTCTACAGATGAATATGCGCCCTCAGGCTCATTTTCAAGACAAAGGCGGTCCACGCTCATCCTTGATAAAGTCCAATGTTGACCTAGGTGGCTTGCTTGCAATGAATGATAAACAATTAAAGGTGCTTTCAATTCAAGAAGGCCGAGCCCTTAGTATCGCTGGATTGTGTGTGGGTGATACTATAGTTGCCTTAAACAAGTGGCAATGTGACGATAAACGCTTTTTACACATCCTCAATCAGGCCAAGCTCGGTGATTGCTTGCCTGTTGACGTTTTGCGCGATGGCAGATTATTAACCCTGACCATTGAGGTGCAAGACGCGATAGCAGATACCTGCGATATAGCGGTTGAAAACGAAGCGCTATTTATGCAATGGCTAGGCCTGTGAAGCACCGCTAATGGCGCCTTTTAATTAGTTGGCAATGCTGATTGCTCTAGCAATAAGGCTGGGTCAAGTCGCTCTTTAAACCAGTTAATACGCCAGTCTAAATGAGGACCGGTGACACGACCCGTGGCCCCTATTTCGGCGATTATATCGCCTTGCTCAACTAGTTGCCCTTCAGTGACGTGTAATTTGCTCAGGTGGATAAAGGTAGATGAAACCCCAAAGCCATGATCCATGATCAGGGTGCCGCCAGAATAATACATATCGTTGTGCGCCAAGCTAACAACACCCGATGCCGGCGCAACGACTGGTGTGCCTGTTTTATTTGCAATATCTAGTCCGTAATGAGGGCGTTTAGGCTCACCATTAAATATACGTTGTGACCCGTAAACACCAGAAATGCGGCCTTGTGCGGGAAGAATAAATGCTTCGTTAAAGTATAAATGAGAAGACGTTGTCGCTCTTGCCGCCGCAATTTTCTTATTGTCTTCACGTATGCGTGTAAGCACCTCTGCTGGCGGGCTAACATATTTTTGTGCAACACCTTCAATTTTATCTAGTTTATATTCTCGTTTCGACAATGACAAAACCCGTGTCTGCCATTGTGTAGCATTTGCTAATTTCCAAGATAAGCGTTGTTCTAAACCAGCGTCACGACCAAAACCAAAAACAAACTCGCCCTGTGGCGAGACTTGTAGTTGTCTATCGTTTACTTTTACCAAGGTATTGGCCGCCACTTTCCCTCGCAAGAGACTACCTTGCGTTAACTCACCACGTATGATTGGACTGTTTAAACCCGCTGCATGACTAGAGAAAATACATAAACAAATTAGTAGACTCACGAACCTGTTTGCAAATTTAATCACCAACAATTGCTCCTTTGCCTACGCCTTCAAACGCTCTTACGCTAAGCGCAGCTGTTGTTTCTTTTCGTGTTTGATCGAATATATATTGCGCCAAACATTCGACCGTCGAATCCTGATCTATTAGTTCACATACTTGTTGTGCAATCGCCATTTCAAACTCACCTTGTGACGCCTCATATTTGAAACAGTACACAGGTGAATCATTGAGCAAGGAAAAGCTCAAATCACTCGCGTTTACAATATCTTCGTTACTACCAATGTAAATATCAGACCACCTATTCGCCCAGTATTGCTGCCATTTCTCAGACGGTTTTCCGTCTTCATCAATGAGAATTTTTGAACGATGCCCATGGGCAATGCGCTGACAGTTACCATCATGCTTTTTGAGGCCATGCGTATAATGATAAAATGGCGTTGAAATATGCTCTTCTCGAAGGACGATTTCAATGTCTTGAACGTTTTCAGGCAGATGGGTGGCAATAACATCTTTTAAATAGGCCGTGAGCGATTCTTTGGTAATTAATGGTGCTTGTCCTTCAAGGCTATACACAAAAGCGTAGGCTTCAGGCGGACAAAACAGTTGTATTGGTAGCTCAGCAGCAAACATGAAGTCAACTAAAATGCGCCCATCGTTTGCCGGCGCATGAATCTTAGTGTTTTTATGATCAGCAGGCACAACAAGCTTGTGATCTACATAGTCATCAATGACTTTTTTGAGTTGCTTTTTCACAATGCCAAAATCTTGCACCATGCTTTCGTCGTTAAGGCCACCATCTAGTACCACGTCTACAATCCAGCTTTCTCCAACCATTCCCCGCTCCGGGCATAAGTAAGAAAAGTCCATTACCGTGAGGTCGTTGACAAATAACTTCATTAATTATTGTCGCCTTTTGCTGTTTTCGTTAATTGATCTTTTAAATTTGGTGGCAATCCCATTATCGTTAAGGTATCGGTGTTGACATCATAATGCACACGCTGACCGAGTAGCTTACGTTCAAAACTCAGGCTTATTCCGCCACCCGCGCCTGAAAATTTATTCATGATGTTGATCATAGATTTGTCAGCTTGAAAGCTAGGTTCAAGAGGTTGCTCTAAACCAGCATTGTACTGCGCGAAACTGTGTTCGCCTTCTGACATTGCAGGTAAGATGCTATCGAGTTCCTTAATAGCGACATCTTCGCCTAAATCAGCTTTCTCTTTATAATATTTTGATACGCTTTGACGATGTTCATGCTTTTCGTTTGCATCAAGTGCTTGGGTTGCTAAATAGCTGTCTAAATGCTGCACAAATTGTTTGTTCTGTGCTTTGGTATCCACTTTTTCTTCACAACCAATAAAGCTCATGAAAAAATCTGAGACCTTGCGTCCCATTCTACCCTTGATGAAACTGATATACCGGTCGTCACCAGGATTAACATCTAATTGTGTGAGGTCTATGCGCACAGCGATTTGCATTTTGCTTAATTCTAAAAACTTATTAGAAGCTAAATCCAGATCTTGATTCACTGACATAGATTCTTTTGTATCGAGCATGGCAATAAGTAAATAGTCAGTAGCTAAATAATTATACAAACTAAATACGACGTAGCCAGTCTCTAGCATTGCTTCGTCAGTTATCGTTTTAATCAGGTGTTGACTCGCTTGTACACTAAAGTCATGAAAAGCAATCGACTTATTAATCATTTGCTCTATCAATTCGCGCATGGTCGGGTCTAGTTCGTTGGCAAAGCCGCCCACACCTTTACTCGGCTTAGCGTTAAAGTTGCTATGCAATTCGGTGGCAAGATCAACTATTGGGCTAGAAAGCTCAAAACAACTTGGTCTTGGAATAAAGATGAGTTTACCTTCTTCAGATAAACTAATTTGATGGACAACAAACTCATTTACGTTTGCACTCATATATGATGTGATAACCTTACAGTGATAGTTTCCCTTAAATGCTTAATAAATACACTGGGAAAACAAAAAGTTGGTGAAAATTAATGCAAGCATTATACTTTGCAATAACTCGAATTACTGTACTTATATTTTGTATACGGTAATTGTAACGAGTTTTTCATAAAAAATCATAGGACAAATTAATGCCAATCCAATCGCGTTACAGTAATGAAGAATTTGACGCCCTAACACAAGAAGTGTTTTTAGCCTTAGAAACCCACAAAGCAAAAGGTGATTTATCCATAATGGTGTTAGGCAATGTATTAGCTAATATTTTCCAACATCAAGTAAGAGAAGACATACGAGCAAAAATGATAGATCAATTTTGTGACGCCTTGAAAAAAGTGCAAATAGTCCAGCATCATGATTTACAATGAATCCCCACGTAGAAAACAGATCACCCAACAGGTTAGTTGGGGACATTGGTTCGCATTGGCTAATATTGTCTTGGCGACGACAATATCTTCGGTATATCTTTTCTCATCACCTATACCCGATACCTTAATAAGCTTTATCTATTTAATTAGCACTTGGCTAGGACATACCAGTTTTATTACCTTTCTTGGTTTTATCATTTTAATTTTACCGCTTTGCTACAAAGTCACCAACCTAAATGTATTAAAAGCAACAGCGTCAATTATTGCGGCGTTGGGCTTGGCCTTGTTAGCTTTTGATGCGCTTTTATACAACAAGACTGGGTTTCATATCAGTTTTAGTTCTGCCGAATTGCTGCGCAATGAAGCCCAAGGACATATGAGTGCTTTTGGATGGTTGCAGTGGTTTTATTTAATTTTGCTGTTTATTATTTGGCTGATGTTTCAACTTGTTATCGCAAATGCTATTTTTAAGCGGATTAACCGTTTTCAGCGCATAAAGTTTGCGCCCTTTGTTATTGTTGGCTTTGTGTTATGTTTTGTAAGCAGTCATGCAATTCATGTTTGGGCTGATGCCCGCTTGTATACACCTGTGCTAAAACAAGACAATATGTTTCCCCTTTCCTACCCTGCAACGGCCAAAACCTTAATGGCGCGCTATGGTTTTATTGACCTACAAGAACGTTTACAGCAAGAAGAATTGCAATACAACAGTGAAGCAAGTCGATTTAATTACCCGCCAAAGCAAGTCTATTGCAGTGTAGACAAAACTAAGAAGCTATTGGTTTTAGCGAGTTTAGAAGCAATCGATACCGGTTTATTAACGGGCTTAGAAGCCAACCCCTTTCATTTAAACTTGGAAAATGATCCTGCACAATTTGAACGTCAGTTACTGTACGGTATTCCAAGCAATTTAATGTCGATGACAACTTCTCCGCCGGTTGTAAGCGAACTGTTGCATGCCTTTGACACCACCACAGCCTATTATACAGAAACGCAAAATAGTCCCGCAGATTTTGCTGATTTTACGGAAACACTTAAAACGAGCGATAGTGGCTTCTTTCTAGCAGTGCTTAGTTCTGAACAACTCAATGCGCTTGAACTCGAAAACCTAGTGCCCACGACTAATATGCTTGTTATTGGTCGGAGTAAAAATGAAAATGAAATGGCTCCATTCAGGCTGTGGAGTAACTTTGTAGACGCCACACAAGTCTCTAGTAATGAAGACATTATTCCTACAGTATTAAGCGAGTTTGGTTGCTTAGCACCCTCTATTCGCTTTTCAACCGGCCAGGCATTACAAAACCCTAGCCGCCAATGGATGGTGACGACGCAAGACAACAGTGTCATTGTAGTCAAGTACCCGCTTATGACAAAAGTAGCTAAAGACGGTAGTTATGAAGTGACTAATATAGAGACACAAACGAAAGTTTTAGTGGATTTAGACACTAACTTACTCAGCCGTTCGATTAAGCACTTGAAGGATTTTAGCGACAAATAAACAGCTTCCTTACTATAAACTTCTCGTCAGTAAATTCGCTATAAACCGGCCGCTTTGTTTTACTCTTAACGAGCGGCCAATTCCATATCTACAAAAGCCTAGCATCAGCCGTGACTTAGCTCGGGCTTTTGTTTGTGCGGGCTTTTGTTTGTGCGAGCTTGTTGCTCTTGCCTACTTGCTTGCACTTTTGTTGTTAAAAAAACGTGAACCTCGAAAGTTAAGCGTATTTACGTTTAGCCTCTTCATAATAACAAAGCCAGCCGATACACTCTAAATCAATTAAGGTGCGTAATCTTATATGTAATATACTGTTAACTACGTTTTACTAAATATTTCTTAATCATTTAAGAAAATGCTTGCAAATAATTTTAGATTCAATATTATTAACAACAATGCAACATACTTTTTATAACCACGCACACAGAAAGGCTATACAAATGAAAAAAAATCAACTCTTTAAACCTGCTTTGCTGTCATTGGCGGTAGCATCTGCACTCACCACGACAGCTGTTTTTGCACAAACACCTAACAATAACGAAGCAGAAGCAGATGTAGAAGTCATTGCGGTAAGCGGTATTCGCGGTTCACTGATACGCGCTCAAGCCATCAAACAAGACAACAGCAATATTGTAGAAGCCATTTCGGCAGAAGATATTGGTAAGCTGCCTGACTCTTCAATAGCTGAATCTTTGTCTCGTTTACCGGGTCTAGCTGGCGAACGTGTAGGCGGAAGAACGTCGGGGATTTCTGTTCGTGGTTTTAAAGAAGATTTTACCGGCACCTCATTAAATGGTCGTGAATTAATTGGTATCGGTGACAACCGTGGCGTCGAATATGATTTGTATCCGTCGGAAATTATGACCGGCGCAACAATTTATAAAACCTCTGATGCAACCTTACTCATTCAAGGTATTGGTGGTACTGTAGATTTGCAGACCGTGCGTCCACTCAGTGCGAAAGAAACCTTAACTTTCAATGGTAGTTTTGAATCAAGTGGTTCTGATGCTGACAACCCCGAGTTTGATAATAAAGGTAAGCGTTTTTCTCTTTCTTTTGTTGAGAAATTTGCTGATGACACCATTGGTTTAGCGGTTGCTCTTGCGTCAACAGAGTCTCCTAATAATCAGCGTAAATATGGTGTTTGGGGCTACAACACTGACCCTGATACAGGCTTGGTTACCCCTTCTGGTTTGGACACCCAAGCGATAAGTACAAAGCTTGAACGCGAAACAGTCTCAGCAATCCTACAATTTCGTCCAACAGACGATTTAGATATCGTTGTTGACGCGCTAAATATCGACTATTCTGATTCAGGTGTTTTACGCGGATTTATCGAACCTTTTAACGCAGTTAATGTTACAGGTGACGGCGTAAATAACTCAGGAACACAAGTAGGCGCCAACCCAGTTCTACGTACTGACCCTCTACAGAAAGACGGTGATTTACAGGTATTTGGTCTTAATATCGAATACGCAGTAAATGATAACTGGACGGTAGAACTTGATGCTGCTCGCAGTGAATCCACAAAACGCGATCTTCGTGGCGAATCTTATGCTGGTTTAGCACGTTCAGGTACGTTAACTTCTGATCAGTTAGGTTCTCGTACCTTCCAAATGAGTCGAGAAGGCGTTTTCTTTACCGATAGTTCAGGCCTTGATGCTTTTGCAGATCCTAATGCGCTACAACTTACTGGCCCACAAACCTGGGGTGGCGGCTTAGCTAACTTAGCGGATCAATTCACCACTGGCGTACTAACAACAAATGGTACTCCTTTTGATTATAACAACGCGCAAGATGGTTTCTTAAACTACGCTGATTTCTCAGAAGAACTAACCACCGTACGTTTTGAAGCACGCGGTATTCTAGACGGTGAGTTATTTACCGATATTACCTTTGGTGTAAATTATTCTGACCGTTATAAAGACAAAGACAATAAAGGCTTTTTTGCAACATCTAGTGCATACCCTTTCTCTACAAGCATTCCTTCTGCTTATGTATACGGTTTAGCTGATTTAACTTGGGCTGGCATGGGTCAAGTTGTTGCTTATGACGGCTTCGCACCGTATAACGATGGTACCTATACTTTGAACGATGCAGGTCTATTAGAACCAGACCGTTTAGGTGATACTTATGTTGTTGAAGAAGAAGTACTTACACTTTACGTAAAAGGTGACTTTGAAAGCGAAATTAATGACATGTTACTTACCGGTAATATTGGTGTTCAGTACGTACAAACTGACCAATCTTCAACGGGTTATAACGGCATCGTTGGTGCAAACTTCGCGGTATGTGATGATGATAACAACGGCCAAATCGACCAAGATTGTATTTTAACTGACGGTGCAGACTATAATCATATACTTCCTAGCGTAAACCTAAGCCTTGAAGTTGCAGAGAACACATTTGTTCGCGCAGCAGCACATAAAACAATAAGCCGCGCGCGTGTTGACCAAATGCAAGTGTCTGGTTTTGTTAAATTCGATCAAAACATCGATTTGATCGCCGCGACAAACGATTTTATTCTTGACCCTAATGGCGGCAACAGTCCTTGGAGTAAAGTAGCCGGTAACCCACATCTACAACCGCTTGAATCGAATAACTACGATTTATCTTTCGAACATTATTTTGATGGTGAAGGTTATATCTCTGTCGCTGCGTTCTACAAAGACCTAACCAACTGGACTCGTGACAATGCTCGTTTCATTGATTTCACAAATGATGAGACTGCCGGTGGTGCAAACTACTTCATCCCTGGTTTCCATGACCGTATCGCTGATGAAGCCGGTACCTACAATGGTTCAACGGGTGATGCTTATGCAATTGGTGACCTAATTACGCCACCAGACTTTGGTATCTTCAACTCCTTTGAAGATGGCAACAAAGGTAAAGTAAGTGGTCTTGAAGTAACGGCTAATTTACCGCTAGGTATGTATGTTGATGCACTTGAAGGGTTTGGTATTGCCGCATCTGCAACACGCATTAACGCGTCACTTGACGATGGCTCTGCGATTCCAGGCCAATCTGATGAGGTTATCTCACTGACTGCATATTACGAAATGAATGGTTTTGAATTTAGAGTCGCGGCTACTGACCGTTCTGAGTTTGCTACCTATGAGCGCGGTGGGTCTAACAAAATCGCTGGGGCAACTAGAGATGGCGTAACCTTAGTAGATGCTCAAATAAGCTATGATTTTGCTGATTCAAGCAATGATTACTTAAAAGGTCTACGTGTTTCTCTACAAGGTACTAACCTAACTGACGAAGACGAAGAAACAATTAATGCTGACGGGATCGTAACGACGCGTCGTCAATTTGGACCGTCTTATATTCTTAACTTTAACTACTCGTTTTATTAAAATCGAGTTGTTGTAAAGTAAGGCTAACACCAAGCCCCTTCGGCACTTACTGAAGGGGCTTTTTTAATGAGTACGCTAAGACTTCGAAGATACACTCGGGTCTTCAAAAGTGATATTATTTGACATATGAATATTGCCTAAATAGCTCAATTACTTCAGGGATATACAACAATGAAAACAAAAGAAAACGCTAATAGTAAGCACCCTAGTGCAGTTAGAAAAGTGCTTATTGCTGGCGGCGGTACTGCGGGCTGGATGGCTGCGGCGCTGTTAAAGAAAGTATTAGGAAATGAAGTTGATGTTGCCCTCGTCGAATCTGAAGATATTGGTATTGTTGGTGTTGGAGAAGCTACTATCCCGCCCATACAGGTATTTAATAAATATTTGGGCATTGATGAAAAGGATTTTTTACGTGAAACAAATGGCACAATTAAGCTTGCAATTCAATTTGAAAACTGGCGTGTAAAAGGAGAGAGCTATTTACATACTTTTGGTGCCCCAGGTACCAATATGGGCTTTTGTAATTTTCAACATTATTGGCTACGCGCCAAAGAATTAGGCCTACCCTATTCTCTATGGGATTACGACTTAAATTACCTTGCTTGTAAAGCGGGCAAAGTCGGTAAAATAAAAAACCCCAACCCAATATTTGAAATGCAATATGCTTATCATTTCGACTCCGCCTTATATGGCCAATACTTAAGAAAGCTCGCTGAAAAAATGGGCGTTACTCGCCATGAAGGGATTATCGATAAAGTAGCAATAGATGACACCAGCGGCTTTATCACTAAGCTTAAGTTACATAACGGTAGCGAGCTTTTTGCCGATTTATTTATAGATTGCACCGGATTTAGAGGGCTACTGATCAAACAAATAATGGGCGTTGCCTATGAAGACTGGTCACATTATTTAACGGCCAATACAGCCCTTGCAGTGCCGACCAAACGTTTTGAAAAAACACTTCCCTACACTCGCAGTATTGCGCACTCTGTTGGTTGGCAATGGCGTATTCCACTGACGACCAGAAACGGCAATGGAATCGTCTACAGCGACCAATATATGACTGAGAGTAAAGCTGAAGAAACCTTGATGTCTAATCTAGATTCACCCGCATTAGATGAACCTAGAAAAATACGCTTTTGCACCGGCAGAACCGAGCAACAATGGCATAAAAACGTGGTTTCTTTAGGGCTATCTAGCGGCTTTTTAGAGCCCTTAGAATCAACAAGTATTCACCTTATTCAGTCGGGCTTAGTTCGTTTACTCAAAATGTTCCCAAATGAAGGCATTTACGACTCTACCGTTGACGCTTACAACGCTGAGTCTAAGCAAGAGTTTGAAACCATCAGAGACTTTATTGTATTGCATTACCATTTAACCGAACGTGATGATTCTGATTTCTGGAACGATATGCGTAATATGAAGATTCCGCAGCGATTGGCAAGCAAAATGGCAACCTTTGCTGATACTGCGGCGGTGTTCAATGATAATAACGATATTTTCAGAGACGCTTCGTGGCTACAAGTCATGATGGGACAAGGCAGTTATCCTAAAGACTACCACCCTGCCGCCAAGGTCTTGAAAAAGGAAGAGTTATTGCGCATCTTTGAACAAATACGCGATGCAAAGAATCAGCCTTTAGCCCAATTTATGCCGCACGATGACTATTTGCTAAAACTAACGGCTGCAACAAGTCACTAGCCACAAGACGCAGTATCTTAAGTAACTAATCGAGGCACCTATATAGTGCCTCCAGCTTGAAGCTCATAAGGGAGTACAACACTATTAGTGTCACCATTGATTAACATGGTGGCCGCAACAACTCCTTTTTCTACACTTGATTGACTCACTGTCGAGATATGAGGACTTACTCGTTTTACTTCGCCTATACCGTCGAAACCGGTAATGCGTAATTCCTCAGGCACTTTAATATTCAAATCCTTAGCACACTGCAACACTTCAATAGCAATTAAATCGCTCATACAAAGTACTACCGTGGGTTTGGGATGGGAATTAAGTACCTCTAGTGCGGCTTGTTTAGCATACATATGTTTATTCTCGGGCGTATGCCAAATGGCGCCACTTATTAAGTCGACACCTAGCTCTTCAATCGCTTTAAAGTAACCTTCAAGACGTCTGTGGGTCACGCAGTGTTCTATATCCAATAATGGAGCATCGTATATGCGACAAGTGTGATTCGCATCTATTAGTCGTAAGCCAATAATGGCGACTCTGTCTGTCTTTTTTATGGCTGATTTTGCTATTTCATAGGCTGCGGTATCGTTGTCAATATTCACCGACGGCGAGCCTTTTAGATTAAAATCAACGGTAACAACTGGCTTGCTTTGTATACTAACTTGACTAATTAACGAGGCATTGCGTGGCGAGCCGTAACAGATGAAACAATCAACAAAGTCAATCACGTCACGAATATTTTGTGAATCACCAGCATATAACAATAAATGCTTGCCATTTTTCTTAAGGACTCGTGTAACACCTTGAATAAAAGAGCTCGCAACAGGATCTGTCACCATATACTCAATATTATCGGCGAGCACTAAAGCTATAATATTAGACTTGCCCTTACGTAAAATTTGCGCAGCCTTGTTGGGGCCAGCATAGCCCAGTTCCTTACAAGCAGCGAGTATCTTCGTTCGTTTATTGACTGACAACTGGTCCGGACGATTAAAGGCATTAGATATTGTCGCTGTAGATGTATTTAGAGCAAAAGCTACATCCTTTAAAGTAAGATTTCGCTTTCGGCTTACCGACATATTACACCCGCCTGTGCTAGAAACGTTTTTACCATTTTCACTATTCTCTTCAGGTTACTTACTGCGCCGAGATATCAAAGATTATCGCTTGATAAGGCTCTAATCTAATTTTATTATCCTCACAGCTAAAAGTAGATAGATTATTTATTAGTACGTCCCCTAAACAAATATTATCTGACAAGCTTTGTTCTAGTGCTTGGTCAGAAAAGTTAAGTAAGACTAATAATTTATTATCATCTAAGCTTCTGGTATAAGCGTACAATTGGGTATGCTCTGGATAAAGCAACTCATAGCTACCATAAACTAGGGTCAAATTCTCTTTGCGAAGCGCTACCAACTTACGAAAATAATTAAGCTCCGAATCTGGCCTATTTTGCTGCTCGGCAACATTTACCTTTGTATAATTAGGGTTAACTTTTAACCATGGCGCATTAGAACTAAAGCCAGCGTTCGTGGTATCGTCCCATTGCATTGGTGTACGCGCATTATCTCTACCTGTTATTTTATGGGAAGCCAACAGGGCTTCAGTGTCACCACCTTCTTGTTCTGTTAAATGATACCAATTGATTGTCATCAGGTCATTATAGTCGTCAATCCTATCAAACTTGATGTTTGACATGCCAATTTCATCACCCATGTAGTAATAAGGTGTACCACGCATTGATAGTAAATAAGTACTGAGCATTTTAGATGCGCTTGCTCTATATTCGGGTAAATCACTGGCGAAACGAGAAACCATGCGCGGAAAATCATGATTACCAAAATATACCGTGTTCCATCCTTTCGTACTCAATGCCGCATCCCATGCTGACATCACTTCTTTTAGTTTCACCACATTCTGGAAGTCTTCGTTGAGAATACCACGGTCTGAAACACCTATCGAAACGTGGTCAAAGTGATAATTCATATTCAGTTCTTGGCGTGACTCATCAACTAAATCTAAGACGTTATCGGTGTGCGTACCAGGACCTTCGGCTACGGTCATAATGTCGTATTTACTCAACACTTCACGATTCATCTCGTGCAAGTATTCATGTAAGCGAGGCCCTTGTGCATACTTATCAATCATTTTCTGACCTTGATATACGGCTTCAAACTCTGGATAGTTTTCGTGCTTTGAAATAAAGGTAATAACATCCATTCGAAATCCATCAATACCCTTTGCAAACCAAAAGTGCATCATGTCATAAATTTCTTCTCTGACTTTAGGGTTTTCCCAATTTAAATCAGGCTGTTTCTGGGAAAAGTAATGTAAATAATAAGCATCTGTTTGTTCATCATACTTCCATGCATCACCATTTACATCAAAGTAACTCCAGCGAGCAGGAGGTGTGCCTTTTTCGGCAGGCCACCAATGATAGTAGTCACGGTATGGATTGTCTCTTGAAGAACGCGACTGCTTAAACCACTGGTGCTCATCACTTGAATGATTTACCACTAAATCCATAACAAGCTTAATGCCACGTTGATGCATCCCTTCGAGCAATTCGTCAAAATCAGCCATAGTGCCAAACTCGGCCATAATTTCACGATAATCCGAAATGTCATAGCCGTTGTCGTCATTTGGAGAGCGATAGCATGGATTTAACCAAACAACGTCTATGCCCAAACTCTTGATGTAATCAAGCCGATTAATGATGCCACGCAAATCCCCAACACCATCGCCGTTTGAGTCTTGAAAACTGCGCGGATAAATTTGATAAACAACCGCTTCTTTCCACCACTTTCTTTCAATATTGGCTAATTTCATAATTTCTTTATTTTCCCTGCTCAGATTTATTTTCTCGTGCTTCGCCGGCAAGGCTATCTGCACTAGTATTTATTCTAAGTGCTAGGGCGCTACCTAATAAGAATAATAGGCCACAAAAAGCAAGTGCATTGCGAGGATCACCGCCCAATACTGAGTCATAAATTAACCCAATACTTAACATTTCCATAATTTGAGGGAGGCAAATCATGGCATTTAAAAGCCCCATGTAAACCCCAATTCTTAAAGCTGGTGCAACATTCGCACACATAATAAATGGCACAGTAATGACCCCAGCCCAACCAACACCCACTAAAGCCATACATGCTAGCGTCATATATAGATCTGTGGTCAGTTGCATAGACAAAAAGCCTAAGCCACCCACTAATAAACAAAAGGCATACACGCGATTATCGCCAAACCTGTGTACTGTTTTAGCAATAAAAAACGACATCACAAGGGTGGATATATGCATGACCGCAAAAGCAGTACCGCCTTGGGCAGTACCTTCTGCAAATCCAGGTGAATCAGGTGTAGGCGCGTTATACACATGATAAGCAATAGATAATGATAAATACTGCCACATTAGCGGCAACCCAAACCACGTTACTAATTTTACCCACCACAATTGCCGTAATGATTTAGGCATCTCTTTGAATGCAGAAAGTAAATCAGGGAGTACGCTTGATAATACCTTTCCTTTATTTTCAGCTTGGAAAGCTTCGATATTTTCAGGCGGGTATTCTTGCGTTTTTGTAAAAGACCAAATTGCCGTGATAATAATAACCACAACTCCAATGACAAAAGAAAATTTAACAATATCAGGGATTTGCGTACCATCAGTTACCGCCGATACACCCACGGCTAACATAATAACGGGCATTAAGCTGGCTAATATTTGTCCAGTAGAAATCATGAATGTTTGTAAGGCAAAAGCAAACGGACGCTGAGGACGATTTACCATATCCCCAACCATCGCACGGTAGGGTTCCATCGCGGTATTCATAGCCGCATCTAAAATCCAGAACAAACCTACTACCATCCATAGTTCAGGAACATAAGGCATGAACATAACGGCTGCACTACCTATTAACGCACCCCACATGAAAAAGGGCTTGCGACGTCCAAAACGAGTCCATGTACGGTCGCTTAGCGCACCAATCAAGGGTTGTATAAGTAGCCCGGTTACCGGACCGGCTAGCCAAAGCATGGGCAGTTCATCATAAGATGCGCCATGATAAGTAAATATAGGACTTAAATTTGCTTGCTGTAGACCAAAGCCATACTGGATGCCCAAAAATCCAAAGCACATGTTCCAAATTTGCCAAAATGACAAGGTAGGCTTTTTTAAAGTAGTGTTCATAGTATATCAACTTGTGAAGTGGGAAACCGAAAATACCGTTGATACTGCATCAGCGATATTTTGTGAATTATTTGTAAACAACATGCGACAGAGTATGTAATACTTTTCTTAATCGTTCAACATCTAATTAAGAAAAAGTTATCAACGCGAGACAATCAAATTATCCATTGTTTTTTAATTAGCTGCTGAAATAAAATATTAACAATATATTTCAATCACTTAAGAAATATTCAATATAATATATGTAGTAGATCTGAATGTAGAATAAAAAACTTAATTGTTTAAGATTTAATGCAGAGTAAACAAATTACTCAAGAAAAGTAACTTGATCTAAAGAATCGATTTTTTCAATATGCGTTTGTGACTGAATAGTCGGCAATTTAGAGACACTTTGGCCAAGCAAAAATGCATATGCGATTTTTGCATTGACTGCAAAGGCCATATCTGAGGGTTTGTCACCTACCATGATTGACTGTTTGAGATCGAGCGCAAATTCTTTTTGCGCACGCAAAGCCATGCCTGGAGAAGGTTTACGACAATTGCATGCTTTCTTATATGACCCAATCGCTTCGCTGGGGTGATGAGGGCAAAAGTAGACCTTATCAATATCGGCTTTTTTCTGCCTAAAGTAGTTAAGCATCCACTCATTTAATTTGAAAAAGCATTCTTCAGTATAATAACCGCGCCCGATGCCTGATTGATTCGTTACGACAATCACTTTGTACTGCAATTGCTTGGCACGCTTTACCAAATCGAATATCCCCTCAACAAAGCTAAACTTGTCTATTGAGTGAACATAGCCATAATTCTCATTGATTATGCCATCGCGGTCTAAAAACAGGGCCTTATTAATAAATTATCCTAGTATTTTATAGGGCTAAAAAACACCTATTCTTGTTGTAGGTACGCTTCATAAATGGACGAAAAATCCTTAGCGCCATTTCCTTTAAGAGCATGCAATTGATACAACGACTTTGCCATAGCACCCATTGGTACCACTGACTGATTAGCTGCTGCGGCACTCATCGCCAAATGCAAATCCTTGTTCATCAAATCAACCATAAAGCCACCTTGGTAGGCATTTGAAGAAGGGACATTTTCCATTACATTGGGCACAGGATTATACTTTTCTAAGGTCCAATTATTGCCAGAGCTTTGGCGCATAATTTGTGACATTACCTTAGGGTCAAGCCCGTTGTCTATAGCCAATTTTAATGCTTCGCTAGTGCCCGCCATTAAAATAGCCAGTAACATATTATTGCATATTTTTGCGACTTGCCCTGCCCCTGCTTCACCTGCGTGAAAACAATTGCTGCCCATATGCTGCAATACCTCGATTGCTTGGTTTACCACATTATCATGACCACCAATTATAAAGGTAAGTGTCGCTGCCTTTGCGCCAGCAACACCACCAGAAACAGGCGCGTCAACAAAGCGATGACCTTGTTCTTCCAACATCCTATGTAGGCTTCTCGCATCGCTAGCATCTATAGTACTGCAGTCAATAAAAAGCGTATTTGGCTTGGCGTCATTAATGATATCTGAATACAACTGCTTTACGTGCTTACCGGCAGGCAACATACTAATCACAACATCTGCGTTACGAACTGCGTCAGTTGCTGATTTAGCGGCTGTTGCACCTTGCTCAGCAGCTTTGTCCATTTGACTCGCAACAAGATCGTAAACATGTATATCATATTCAGTTTTCAGTAGATTACTCGCCATCGCAAGTCCCATGTTTCCTAATCCATAAAAGGCGATTTTAGACACGGTCTTCTCCTTACTCGGTGGTTAATGATTGTAGTGGGTTTGGTCTTTCGTGTTCATCAAAGAAAGTAAAATGCGCATTTATAAGCGCTGGCGGAACTTCTTCGTGCGTTCTATAGGTCCATTTTGCTAGCTTATCTTTTTCAATCAAAAGCGCTCTGACGCCTTCTTGAAACTCCCGCCCTACACTGCATTGAAACGCCATGCTAAGCTCCATTTGTAGACACTCAGCTAAACTTAAGTTATGCCCTCGCTTTAATTGCTCGATTAATAACAGCGCTGTTATTGGACTCCCTTCGCTGTAACTTGCTATAGCTTTACTGACGATTTTTTCATCAGGGAATTGCGCCTGCAATGCAATTAGAAATTGATTTATCTGTGATACATCATCAATAGTTTGCAAAGGAGCGAGTGCTTCCATAATCGAACTCAACTTCCCTTCAAGACTAACGAAAGGTTCACATGTCAATTCAGCTTTATGGAAATCAAGAATAAGCGCATTAATTGATTGTTCACTAATGTTTGTTAACAATTGCAATGCA
The DNA here is from genome assembly GCF_055808975.1 of Glaciecola sp. G7-5. NCBI lineage: Bacteria > Pseudomonadati > Pseudomonadota > Gammaproteobacteria > Alteromonadales > Alteromonadaceae > Glaciecola > Glaciecola sp. G7-5. The sequence continues at coordinate 3,330,373 of NZ_CM147892.1, read as the reverse complement.
TCAAGAAAAGAAGCTTTCTTGGCATGCGCAATATGGGCATTTGCCAGTCCAATGCGAACACAGTCTATAGCATTAATACTCGCGCCCGTTAGACCCAAAAATTTACCCACACCTGCAGGCATCTTATTCAGGAAGTAACTTGCGCCGACATCAGGAAACAAGCCTATCGTAATTTCAGGCATAGCCACCCGCGCAGACTCAGTAACTATACGATGGCTTGCGCCAGCAAAAATACCCAAACCTCCGCCCATAATAATGCCATTTCCCCAGCATATAACGGGCTTAGGGAAACTGTGAATGCTAAAGTCAAGTCTGTATTCTTGTTCAAAAAATTGTGCCATAAATGGCGGTAAAGCATTAGGATCTTGTTGTTTTTGCTCAAGCATCGCTTGATACATCGACACAATATCGCCTCCTGCACAAAATGCTTTATCGCCCTCGCTGTCAATAAAAACGGCACCAATGTTTTGGTCGTTGCGCCATTTTTTCAATTGTTTTTGAATCGCCTGCACCATATCCAAGTCAAGCGCATTTAGCGCTTTTGGCTTATGCAAGCTAATACAGCCTATAGAGAACTCACCTTGCGTAGCATGAATCGTTGTGCGTATTTTATCTGTCACCCGCGTTTCACTCCTATAGGACTTCACGTAAATCGCTAAGCAATCGACGCGCGATAATCACTCTCATGATTTCATTCGTACCTTCTAGAATTTGATGCACTCGGACATCTCGTACATGCCTCTCTAGTGGATATTCTTTAATATAACCATAACCCCCATGTATTTGTAGCGCTTGGTTACAGACCTCAAAGCCGACATCAGTAGCAAAGCGTTTTGCCATCGCGCAATAGGTGCTTTTGTCAGTATTATTATTATCCAGTTTACTTGCCGCCAAACGCACTAGCTGCCTTGCTGCTACGAGTTCTGTCGCCATGTCGGCAAGTTTAAACTGCAGTGCTTGAAATGCACTTAGTGGCTTACCAAACTGCTCGCGCTCTTGCATATAGGCAGCGGCGGTATTCAATGCTTGTTGCGCGGTACCAATCGAACATGTAGCAATATTAATCCGCCCGCCATCAAGTCCTTGCATAGCAAACTTAAAGCCCTGACCAAGCTCACCTAATAGAAAATGCTTCGGAATAATGACATTATCAAAACTCACCATGCGCGTGGGCTGTGCGTTCCAGCCCATTTTCTCTTCAGCTTTTCCGTATTCAATTCCTTTGCTGTCTGCAGGTACAAAAAAAGCAGAAACACCACCAGCACCATCACCGCCAGTACGTGCCATAACCACAAGTGCTTGAGTAGCACCTGCGCCTGAAATAAAGACTTTAGCCCCATTTAATACAAAATTATCCCCTTGCTGTTTTGCACTGCTTTTCATATTAGCTGCATCAGACCCATTGCCGGGCTCTGTTAAACAATAACTAGCTAATTTTTCGCCTGACACAAGCGCGTCCATCCATTGTGCTTTAAGCTCAACGCTTCCCCATTTCGCAATCATCCATGTAGCCATATTATGTATAGTGAGCATGGCGGTGGTCGTAGTGCATCCCATTGAAAGTTGCTCAAATATAATCGACGAATCTAACCTAGATAAGCCCAAACCACCTGAGTCTTGTGGTGTGTATAATCCACAAAAACCAAGTTCTCCCGCTTTTCTAATCACCTCCACAGGAAAATAATGTTCGCGATCCCACTTTGCCGCATATGGTGCTAACTCTTGGTCTGAAAACTGCTTAGCGGTCTGGCTAAACGCAATTTGATCATCAGTCAATTCAAAATTCATTGCTTACCCTTACTTTGTTGATTATCAGATTAATTAACGTAAATTAATCGACATGTTTGGCCCAAGAACACTCTCATCATCAAACCATCTAGCGGTTACTGTTTTCGTCTCAGTATAAAAACGGACAGCCTGTTTTCCATAGGCATGAAGATCACCATAGAAAGAGTTTTTCCACCCTGTAAACGAGAAAAACGGCAGCGGCACCGGAATAGGCACGTTAATTCCCACTTGTCCTACCTCAACATTGCTTTGATAGTTTCTTGCTGCAGCGCCACTGGCGGTGAATATCGATGTACCGTTTCCGAAAGGATTTTCATTCACTAGCTTTATAGCATCAGCCAAGGTATCTACGCTTATACAACATAACACAGGCCCAAAAATTTCTTGCTGGTAAATTTGCATATCGGTGGTCACATCGCTAAATACAGTAGGACCAACCCAATTACCTTGCTCATAGCCGGCCAAGCTAAATGAAGAACCATCAACTAGACAGGTGGCCCCTTCTTGTTTTCCAGTGTCGATGAGTGACAAAACTCGTGCTTTTGCTTGAGGTGAAATTAGCGGTCCAAAACCCGCCTTCTCGTCATTCCATAAACCAGGCTTTACTTCGCCAATTTTTTCTGCAAGCTCGTCAATCCATTGTTTACTCTCGCCAACAAATACAGCTACTGAAATGGCCATACATCTTTGTCCTGCTGCGCCTACGCTGGCACCAACTAGATTATTAATGACTTGCTCTTTGTTGGCGTCGGGCATAATGACAGAATGGTTTTTTGCACCAGCAAAGCACTGTGCTCTTTTCATATTTTGCGTTGCAGTTCTGTATATATGTTGCCCAACCGGTACACTACCAACAAAAGAAACCGCTTTTATTGCTTCTTGTTCAAGCAAATAATTCACCTCATCTTTGCCACCATGCACTATATTTAATACACCCGCTGGCGCGCCGGCTTCAATAAATAACTCTGCTAATTTCATCGGCGTATTAGGGTCTTGCTCAGAAGGCTTCAACACAAATGTATTGCCACAAGCGATCGCCATCGGGAACATCCACAATGGAATCATCGCAGGGAAATTAAATGGCGTGATACCTAGACACACTCCTAGAGGTTGGATAATGCTATATGTGTCGATATTTTTGGCGACATTTTCAACCGTTTCACCCATCATCATCGACGCCACATTGGCGGCTTGTTCTACTACTTCTATTCCCCGCCACACATCGCCTTTAGCATCTTCAAAAGTTTTCCCGGTTTCTTTTGATAAAATAGTCGCAATTTCATCATGATGCTCTTTTAATAAATGCTGATAGCGTAGCATCACTCTTGCGCGTTCTGAGACAGGTACTTTCTTCCATGTCGTGAACGCCATTTGTGCGCTTTGAATGGCGGCGTCCATATCACTATGGGTTGAGACTGGGATTTTAGAAATATCTTCGTTAGTGGCTGGGTTTTGTACCATGATAACTTGAGAAGATTTCGATGTTACAAAATGGCCATTTATTAATTGGGCGACTGTATTCATGTAAACACTCTTGGTTAGTAAACGTTAATTATTGGGTTAAGTGACCTGATCGACAACCATTCACCTTTACGTTAACGTAAACTATAAATGAAGATGGGGTGACTTGTAAATCTTCTGTTAGTGTTTTTAACGTTTATTGTAAAGTATGGCGAAAAACAATAATTGCATTTTTGCCTAACAAATCATCGTAATTTTCCGATACACCCTTATAGATTCATATTCTTCGCATGCGCTTTTTTAGTCGAGCGCCGACGTTATTTTAGCTAAAGGTTCTCATTAATATGCTTGCAGCCCCTCACTATACTGGTCAACTCGTAAAACCCTTGCGCGTTGCCATTGTAGAAGATAACGCAACCGCACGTACTAATTTACGCAGTCATTTAATGGGCATAGACCATTTTGATGTCGCAAGTTATAGCAATGGCAATGAATTAAAGAATGGACTACGCGTCAATAATTTTGATCTTGTATTGATGGATTACCATCTAGGGCAAAGTAAAAATGGTGTTGAATGGATCACGACCCTACTCGATCGTAATTTATTTAAACCGTCAACCGGTTTGGTTTTTATCACTTCTGACGGCACGCCTCAAACGATAGGACAGATCCTAGACTTACATCCTGACTTTATTCTCATAAAGCCTTACACAATTAAAAGCTTCAGCGTAAATTTAGTGCACTATCTCAAATTGCGTAAAGTGGTACTTCCGGTTCTTCAACACATGAATCAAGACAATAACGCTGAAGCACTTAAGCTCATTTCAAGATTGATTGAACAAAATACAAATAAACGCTTTGCAAACGATCTGCTAAAACTCAAGGGGCGTTTACTGCTTATCGAAAAACAGTATCCTAAAGCCATTGCACTCTACTCTAGCATACTGGAAAAATCGTCGAATGTACTGTGGGCACATTGGGGGCTTATCAAAAGCGAATTTTTTACTGGCCAATGGGAACAGTGCCAAAAGATGCTAAACGACCTAATCTCTCGTAGCCTAACTAAAGATAAAGCCTATGAGTGGTTAGCTAGTGTATCTATCGGTAAAGCCCAATACAACGATGCAGAAATTATTCTTGATAACATAAAAGAAAGTGAATTAACTATTCAAGCAACACGATTAAAAGTGCTTGCACTTACGATGCAGAAAAAGAATGACGAAGCAAAGGTACTACTCGAAAAAAAGATCCAGAATAATCTAAGTGTAAAAGACAGAATGAGTGAATATGCACTTGAACTTGCGAGATTTCATATCCAAATGGCAGAAACACTGGTAGAGGAAGACAGCGCTCACAACAAACATAATACAGAGCCAAAAGGACTAGAGAAGGAGGAAAACTTGTCGACTGCCCGTAAGCTTATCGGAAAAGCTGCGCGCACGGTAAACGACCGTCAGTCCCAATTGCAGAAGGATTATATGCTTGCCTTAGCATATACCGTTGAAGGCGATAAAGACCGAGCCAAGAAAATGATGGAAAAATCTGGAGAATTTGCGCTTCAAACTAATTTGCAAGTGGGTACCATGATAGATGCTGTCAAAGTATGGTTTGGCATTGGTCAAAGCGACAAAGCTAACGTAATATTGCAAGAATGCGACGATTACTTGATGCACAAGAGTAATCACGTAGAAAAGCACATATGCGCAGAGATGATTAGCACGATAGAAGAAAACCATCACCTACAAAAAGACCGTGCACTGCAAAGCAATGACAAAGGTAATAAGCTTTATAAGAAAGGTGAGTTTCTTGAAGCAATTAATTATTTTTTCAAGTCTTATAAGTTGTTTCCCGGAATCCCAGCATTTTCCTTGAACTTATTACAATGCATGGCCCAAACCCATAAACAAGAATTTAAAGGCTTGCATGCTGATGCCTTATATAAAGAACTCACGAGTGTCTCTTTGTCACCGAAAAACCAAATAAAACTTGATCATATTAAGACACAATTTGGATTTCAGTAAATTACAAAACTTGTTCGTTATGACAAACAGCTAATGCATGCGTTTTTCTATAATGCTATTCTAGTGGCACATATAAATAGCTTATCTGGCGCCTATGACTAACTCAATACACAACCTATCTTATACCAACAACAAAGGCGAAACCGTTTCTTTAGGGGACTATGCAGGAAAGGTAGTGCTCATTGTCAATACTGCTAGCAAATGCGGATTTACGCCTCAATACAAAGGTTTAGAGGAGCTCTATCAGAAACATAAAGACAAAGGTTTTGAAATTATAGCGTTCCCTTGTGACCAATTTGGTGGACAAGAGCCTGGTAGCGACGCCGATATAGAACAGTTTTGCGAGTTAAATTTTGGCGTAAGCTTTGATTTATCGACAAAAGTCGACGTCAATGGCGACAATACACATCCTATATTTGTAAGTTTAAAAAAGAGTGCACCTGGCATATTAGGAAGTAAAAGAATTAAGTGGAATTTCACTAAATTTTTAGTTGCTAAAGACGGTAGTGTGCAAAAACGTTATGCAACAGCAACGAAACCCGAAGCAATTGAAAATGACATAATCAACGCGCTTGAAGCATAATATGAAAATATTTACCGAGCCATTTGTATGGCTCGGCATCGCTATACTTAATTTCCATTTCTAAGAGTTGCTGATACTGTGTTTCAATCTTTGATTTATCCATAATGTAATCGTGAAAACACCTAATTCCCCTACTTTGTAAGATATCCACTTCTTCTTTTTGCGCTAAATACGCCAATACCTCTGTTGGCTTTTGCGCATTGTGAGGATTCAACCTGACGGTATTTTTTGCTGGCAAACCTTTCTCTACATAATCAAAATTTGCATACAGCAAGTTCGAAAACACTTTTGCATCATGATTGAAAAATGACAACGAAGCTCGCCCTGACCGTGCGAGCAATAGCGGTATTTTATCTAATGCGTCGAAGGGTTCATTTAACCATTCTAGTACCGCGTGACAAATGACAAAGTCAAACTTAGTTTTGATACTCGCCTGTATGTCATTTACGTCGCCTAACACAAACTGGGTGTTTGGGTATTCATGTAAACGCTGTCTTGCAGTCGTTAATATGTCATTGGATATATCAAAAATGGTTACCCTATGACCTCTTTTCGCAAACTCAAGCGCCATGACGCCGCTGCCTCCACCTAAATCAAGTACATCCATTGGCGCAGATTCAATAGCTGATGACAAAAAATGCAGTAATAATTCATGCCGCAAGCGCCCTTTACTGGTGCCATAAATGTTTTGGTCAAATTTATCGACAATACCGTCGAAACTGCTACGAGGAGTATTCATTTTAATAGTGTAGTCATATATTTTTACGCTGGGTTGTCTATATCGACAAATTCGACATCTATTGACTGATTTTGCTGTAACCATTCGCCCAACGCTTTTACGCCATAACGCTCGGTTGCATGATGTCCCGCCGCAAAGTAGTCAATATTTTGCTCAATTGCACTGTGTGTTGTTTGTTCCGATATTTCGCCCGAAATAAATGCATCAATTGCTTTACCATTGAGTTGTCTGCCTGCGACATCATCGATAAAGTTTTGACCACCTCCTGTACACCATGCAATCGTTGATATGTCTTGCTTATTGCCTATACTAAGGCTTGCCCGATGCAACTTTGATTCTAGTAACAAACTAAGCTCATTGTGGGTCATGGGGCTTTCTAAATGGCCGGCCATTATAATCCCATAAGGCTTAGTTGTTTCAAGCGCTTCAATATTTTTCACTTTAAGTACGGAGCCTAGTTGCGCGTTGTTGCCGAAATGAGGGTGAACATCGAGAGGCAAATGATAGGCAAGCAAACTAATATCGTTCGCCAGCAGATGTGCAATACGATTTTTTTTCATTCCCACAATAGCTTGATTTTCACCTTTCCAAAAATAACCGTGATGAACTAAAATGGCATCTGCGTTTACTGCTATCGCTTTTTTTATCAAAGCCAAATTTGCAGTCACACCGGTCACTATTTTATTTACTTGTTGGCGCCCTTCGACCTGCAATCCATTGGGGCAATAATCACTTATATTCGCACTTCCTAGTTCTGTATCTAGGATATTGATGAGGTCATTCAGTAACAATTTTCACTCCTTTAAGTAAGAAATTAGACAAATTCATATATTTTAGGTATAACTTGTTAAATATTAACATTATTTAAACAAGTAAAGGTGCATATTTACCAATGAGCAAACTAGACAAAGATACCGTAATAGATAATTTTACCCAAGCGTTTACCAAAGCACATGGCAAAGCGCCGACTATTGAATCAAAAGGCGGCTGGTATAGCGTTGATGGCGGTAAAAACGTTCGTTTAGCACAATTGGAAGAAATGACCGCTGAATTAGCTAACAGTAAACCAGAGTCTGCACCAGCGAAACCCGCGCCAGCCAAAAAAGCCACAGCAACTAAAGCACCTGAAAAGAAAGCGGCTAAGAAAGCTGCCAAAAAACCTAGCAACAAAGGTTTTTCAGTGAAAGATTTTTATACCCAACAAATACAAGCTGCAAATCCTGGTGCCAAAGCCCCACGATAGCTTAGCTCCTTCGCTTTTGTAGTGTTATGCAGTAAACGAAAAAGCCGCTTCTTTTACAAGCGGCTTTTCTTTATCTTAAGTTTTTACTTATACGCGCCAACTACGCACATTCGTCAAGACCGCAGATAACCCATTCTCAATTCCTTGGGATACAGCGAGCCCTAATTTCTGCGCAAAGGTTTTCTTTGCTGCGTATTTAAGTGTGAACATTTTGAACGCTTCATTCGCCTGCATTAAAAAGTCATCAGAAGTTTGAATATCGTCGACTAGGTTTAACTCTTTTGCTTTTGTTCCATACCAATATTCGCCGGTTGCAACAGTATCAATATTGATATCTGGTCTGTTTTCGGCAACGAAAGTTTTAAACATTTGATGCACGTCTTCAAGTTCAGCTTGAAACTTCTCACGTCCTTCATCTGAGTTCTCCCCAAATAAGGTAAGCGTTCTTTTAAACTGACCTGCGGTATGTAGTTCAAAATCAATATCATTCTTTTTCAGCAACTTATTAAAGTTGGGTAACTGCGCAATGACACCAATTGATCCTACAATGGCAAATGGAGCTGCAATGACTCTATCAGCAACGCAGGCCATCATATAGCCTCCACTTGCCGCAATTTTGTCGATGCTAATGGTCAGTTTAATGCCTTTATCGCGAATACGTTTCAATTGCGATGCAGCAAGCCCGTATCCATGCACAACTCCACCGCCGCTTTCAACTTTCACTAAGACTTCATCACCTTCTTTAGCGATGCATAGTATGGCAGTGATTTCCTTTCTTAGTGTGTCGACTTCTTTGGCCATCGAAGAGCCATTAAAATCAACCACGAATAGGTTATTTTGTTTTGTTTTATCAGCCTTGTCTTTATCGCTAGCTTTATCTTTTTTCTTTTTTTCTTCTTTTCATCTTTGTGAAATTGCTTTAACTCATCTTTGTTGAGCAAGGCTTCTTTACCCATTGTTTCGAGCTCGTCAAAGCTTTCAGATAAAGATTCCAATTCTAGATTACCGCTCCCTCCTGGTTTCTGCTTGGCCGCTAATGAAACAATCACTACCAAGACAGCGATTATTGCGACGACAATTGTGATTGCCTTGGCAAAAAACAAACCGTATTCAAATAAAAAATTCAAACAAATACTCCATAATTTTATGTTACTACCCACAAATATGGGGTGACTTTATTAAAGACCTAGAAAATGATTTCATTTTCTCTCATTTCCTGCACGCGGTCGACAGTATATATGAAGAAGGCATTTTTGGGGACTGGTAATTATAAGGGTTTAAGGTTCCGGAATTTTACGTCAATACATGCTAGACCAATCCTTAAGCCCTTCTCGCTTCCATTTATCAATAAAAAGTCACAAAAAAACCCGCCTCAAAGACGGGTTTCTTCGTGTAGCTTAGTATTATTGAATAACATCTGTGTTAGTAATTGGCAATACCGTCGCTTTCGACTTCAAATAGCCTGCCACTTGGGTTTGCATTTCAACCGTTACGTCTGAGTTTGGCACAGGGTTTAAACTACTACCATGAACACCTTGATTAAACTTAACGATCCCGCTAATGCCACTTTCTAGCATTTTAGTTGCAACGATTTCTTCAAGTTGCATCAATTGCGCTAATGGTAATTGACCCGACAGCGGCAAACTAGTGGTAATCGGAATAACCTGGTCAGACTTGTTTGCATCAGTACCGTCTCCTACTACCGTCATCATATGAACCGGCGTGTTTTGGCCAAGGGTAGTGAAATAGTTTACAGGATCTGACGAATCGGTCACTGTTTGCGCAGCAAAAGCAAACTGAGCAAAAATAGCATTTATTTGTGCTGTTTGTTCAGCGCTCAACTCAGCTAAAAAGCCTTGGGTTAGTGCAACTAACTGTGCTTCTGTAATGTCGGTTGTGCCATACGTGGCCATGATTGCTGCTTGAAACTCAGGTGAGGCTTGCGACAATAAGGAGCCTTTCACCAATGGACCAAAGCTAGCCGATTCAAGTAAAAATGTTGCTAAGCCACCACCAGGAGATTCTAATGAAGCAGCTTGTACGCTGTACATTGGTGAAAGCGGAGCGAGGTCACCTGTAAATGGCGTGTTTGCTACTGACGCGAACATTCCACCAGTAATGGCGCCTAAAGACACCCCCATAACCGAAACATCACCACTATTCACATTTACCATGCCCGTTTCGGTCATATCAATTACCGCATTTAAGCCTAAACGAACCCCAAGTAAATCAGCGACCGCTTGTCGGGTATTATCACGAGCTGTTGGCAAACTACCAAGATTTAAGAAATGCGTGGCACTGACCGAAGAAGCGTTTAAATCGTCGATCCCATTGCCAGTAAGGTCGAATCCGCGACTACCGTGAATCGGTTGGTCAATGGCTACCGTGGCAAATCCAGCTAAGGCCAAGCTGCCTGAGATAGACAACATATCTTCTTTTTTAGAGGTAATGCCATGGACTAGCATAACCACTGGCCAGCCACCATCAGGCATACTAATTTGAAATCCTAATGCGCCTGCTACTGTCGGATTTGGAATCGTCATTTGCACATCTAAGGTTTCGGCGCCATCTACTCTACCCTTCATTTGTGGAATCGGTGAAAACTTAGTTAAGTTGCGCGCGGGGTCTATTTTTTGATCATTGATACGAACATCATTCAAACCACCTAACTGACACATTTCGGCATTTGGACCTGGCGTGGCTACTTGTAATGCATCGCCTGCGTTGGCTAAAATAATGCCCGAAGTACAGGCTGATTCCCAAAACTCGTTAACCGGAGCAAGTGGGTTGTCTTGCCTAGGTACGGGCGAATAATAAGGTAAAGAAACATTGCCTTCAAACAAGGTTGCGGCACATAGTGGGCCTGCTTGCTGTAATGCTCCTTGGCCTACGCCTTGCGCTAAGGCATCAATGCCGCCATCTACTGCAGGCGAGCCAAAGGTTTGCCCTGTTGACGCCATAAACGAACCGCTAGCAGCAACTAATAGCCCGTTACATGTTGTCAACGAATCAAAGTTCGTAGCATTAATCGCGCTTTCAATTGCTTGGAGTGCATCGCTATCTTCAACCGCATCTGCAATTGCCTCAGTGATAGCGGCACTAGAGATAACCCCAAGCTTCTCCATTGCATTGCCACTGTCAGCCATTGCTGTAATACTAATTGCTGGCAGCGCCGCGGGCGCAGTAGCTGGCGCTAGCGCCATTCGTTGTGCAAACTCACCGATTTGTAATTGTTTAATTGTAGATAAAACCGTGTCGGTTGATTGAGTTGTAAAGACTTGAACGTAGCTTATTTCTTCACGCGTAAAACCAACAGTTGCCAAGCTATCAATATAGGTATTGACCAGACCCTGTAGTTGCAATTGCGACGCAGAAGACAATGGGTTTGTAGCAATATCCTGTTTTACTAAATCCCAAGTTGTAGAACCTTGAACACTCTTCCCAGAAGAATCCTTCAGTTTATCAGTCATTACCAGCATATAACCTTGAGCCGCTTTTAATGGTTTAAGCGGTACAACGTTAATTGAATCATCGTCAGCTAAAGATAATACATAATCAACGCCAAAGGTGAGCCTATCGCCCATCTTGCAGCCGGCACTGGGTATCGCAACAGCTCTACAATCTGCATCAGCCAAATCTAATCCGAGAGTGGCTTCATAAATGCTAATACCAGCAGATAAAGTAGAAGCGTCTAGACTTACGCCAGTGGCGACTTCAACATTTAATTGAAAAGGATGGTTCGTTGACCAACCGTCTAACACGTTAAGTGCGTTTTGTGGGTCAGAAAAGTCACTTGGATCGTCAACCGGAATGTTTAATGTATAATCAAAAAAGCCGTCGTCTCCAGGTAGCATAAGTAAATCGTTGGGTATATTCAAATTGCCATTAGCTGGGTCGAATACAATTCTTGAAACGGCTGTTTGCTGTTGCGTTTCGCTTTGGAGATCTTCAATCGTTTCGCCACCACAGCCAGATAAACCTAGTGCCGCTAAAATACTTGTACTAACTAACAGTTTTTTCATTCTAACTCCCTACATCGCTTGTAGATATTTGTGTCGTAAAAGTGATACTTCATACGTTGAAAGAAGGCTTTTGTACCAAACAACTTGTACGACCAGTTAATATTATGTCTATATTATTGACTTTGTGTCCACTTTGCAAAGTGTTTGTAAATCTAATGTGATAAAGTTTTGCAAATTTGTGACGCAAACGCCGTAAAACGCTGTAATACTTTAGCTCACCGAAATTCTGATGTACTATTCGAGCGGTTTAATAAATGAAGAAGTGAGCATGGTTGAACAATATCCACATTTGGCATTTCAAATTCACGAAAAAAGTTTAGCAAACAAAACAATTTTAGTTACCGGTGCAGGTGCCGGAATTGGCAGACAAGCGGCGCTGACCTACGCAAAAGCGGGTGCACAAGTTATTTTGTTGGGCAGAACAGTAGCAAAACTCGAAGCTGTTTATGACGAGATAATGGCTTTGCAGACAAGCGATATAAATATACAACAACCAGCCATCGTGCCCTTAGATTTAAAAGGGGCCCGGGCATCTGACTATCAGGGTCTAGCCAGTACAATCGAGGACCAATATAAGAAGCTCGATGGCATCTTATTGAATGCAAGTATATTGGGTAGTTTATGTCCCTTTGGTCAAATTAAAGAAAGTGAATATGATGATGTAATGCAAACAAATGTAAAAAGTCATTTTCTAATAGTTCAAGCCATGTTGCCACTTCTTAAGCGTACGAAATTGGCTTCAGTTGTCTTTACAAGCTCTTCTGTAGGGCGAGAAGGCCGAGCATTTTGGGGGACTTACGCAATCTCTAAATTTGCTACAGAAGGAATGATGCAGGTCCTTGCCGATGAACACAAAAACAGCCTTGTGCGTTTTAATTGTATTAATCCTGGTGCAACACGTACAGACATGCGTTCCAAAGCCTACCCAGCAGAAGACCCAAAATCTCTGAAAACACCTGCAGACATTATGCCCAGCTATGTTTATTTAATGTCTGACATTAGCCGCGGTATTACTGGTAAGTCCTTAGACTGCCAACCCAAAAAAGCACACTAACAAAAATGGTCACCTTCAAGGTGACCATTTTTATCTATGCCTTAAATTCATCTAGTGGCTATTTATGCTCTATTTTGGCCCACGTATCACGCAGCTCTACAGTGCGATTAAATATTAAATTATCACGACTACTGTCACTATCAACACTAAAATAACCAGTTCGTTCAAACTGAAACCCTTGACCATGCTCACCCTCAGTAAGCGACGGTTCAACAAAGCCTTGTTTCTTTACCAACGAATTGGGATTAATACTTTGGGTAAACTCTTCACTTCCTCCAGGATTGGCCACGTTAAACAAACGGTCATATAAACGCACTTCTGCGGCGACGCCTTTGCTAACACTAACCCAATGAATAACACCTTTGGCTTTGCGTCCATCTTCTGGATCTTTGCCCAATGTGCTATCGTCATAAGAACAATAAACGCAAGTTACCTTCCCGTTTTCGTCTGCGTCGAAACGCTCAGCCTTTAGGAAGTAGGCGTTTCTCAAACGCACTTCTTTACCAATCACTAAACGCTTGAATTTTTTATTGGCCGATTCTCTAAAATCTTCGGCTTCAATATACAACTCACGCGTGAAGGGTACCTCTCGTATGCCCATCTCGGGATGATTCGGATGGTTGGGCGCTGTCAACATTTCTAGCTTATCTTCAGGATAATTCTCGATAATCACTTTTATTGGATCAAGCACAGCCATGCGCCGAGGCGCACTTTCATTTAATTCTTCACGAATACAGGCTTCTAACATGCTCATTTCGACCATGTTGTCCATTTTAGTCACACCAATGCGTTTACAAAATTCACGCAATGCCGCGGGGGTATAACCGCGACGTCGCAGACCGGCAATGGTTGGCATTCTCGGATCGTCCCAACCAGAAACATAGTTCTCGCTCACCAACTGAATTAAACGACGTTTACTTAAAACGGTATATTCTAGATTTAAGCGACTAAACTCATATTGATGGGGTGTGCAATCAATTGTGATATTGTCAATAACCCAGTCGTAAAGACGACGATTATCTTGAAACTCTAAAGTACATAAGGAATGCGTGATGCCTTCAATAGCATCTGAAATGCAATGTGTAAAATCATACATCGGATAAATGCACCAACTATCACCGGTTTGGTGATGGTGGGCAAATTTAACACGGTAGATAATGGGATCGCGCATGCACATAAAAGGCGATGCCATATCGATTTTTGCCCGCAAGCTGCACTGCCCTTCTTGATATTCACCTAAGCGCATTTTTTCGAAGTGTTGTAGATTTTCTGCTACGCTGGTGTCTCTGTATGGGCTATTTGTCCCTGGTTGCTTTAAGGTCCCGCGCATCTCTCTGACTGCTTCGTGGTCACTAAAGTCAACATAGGCTAAACCCTTTTCGATTAGCTCTACGGCAAAGCCGTGCAGTTGTTCAAAGTAGTCTGAAGAAAAACGAATGTCTTTATTCCACGAAAAACCCAACCATGAAACGTCATTTTTTATTGAGTTTACATAATCAATATTCTCTTTTTCAGGATTGGTATCGTCGAAACGTAAATTGCAGGTGCCTTGATAATCTTCGGCAATGCCAAAATTTAAGCAAATAGATTTTGCGTGGCCAATATGAAGGTAGCCATTTGGTTCAGGTGGGAAACGTGTTGCCACTTGAGAATGTTTACCCGAGGCTAAATCTTTTTCAATTATTTGGCGAATAAAGTTGGTCGGACGACTGTCTGTCTCGGCCATAAATCGGCATTCCTTATTTTCGTAATGTTATGCATAAACGTTGAGTATATCACTCCCTTGCTATGAGCATAATAGCTTATTCGCAAATGTTACTGAAAAACATAAGACTTGAACAACCGAGTCGCACTAGTGTATAAAACATGCATAAATACCCACATATAGACGCCAATGAAAAGTAAAGCAACATCATTTGATATCGCCCATATGGCCGGTGTTTCCCAGTCTACAGTGTCTCGAGCATTGAGCGATAGTCCTTTAGTAAATCCTGAAACCCGTGAACGTATAAAAAAAATCGCCAAGGAAATAAACTACAAAGTAGACAAAAACGCGAGTAACTTACGCAAGCAACAGAGTAAAACACTCGCCCTATTATTGTTTGATGACCCAACCTCTGACGACAGCTCAATAAACCCGTTTTTTATAAGTATGTTAGGCAGTATCACAAAAGCGACCGCCGCCGCGGGCTATGACTTGCTTGTATCCTTTCAAAACCTTAATGATGACTGGCATGCCGTATACGAAGATAGTAACAAAGCCGATGGGCTCATATTATTAGGTTACGGTAACTACACTGATTACGAATATAAACTTTCACAGCTCGAGGACCAAGAGACTCATTTCTTGCGCTGGGGGCGCCTGACAAAAATCATCCGGGCATTTCTATTGGTTCAGATAATTATCAGGGTGGCTATATGATCACTCAACATTTACTTACTCTGGGCCATCGAAGTTTTGCCTTTATTGGCGAAGCAGGTGACAGTGCACCTGAACTACAGGCAAGGTATCTGGGTTGCGTCAGCGCCATTGAGTACGTTGGTTTGAAAGACGCCATGTTGATGCAAGTTGATGCAATTTCGACAGAGACCGACGGCTATTTAGCCGCTATCAAAATACTTGATACATTAAGCAAGGATAAACAGCCCGATGCAATTGTTTGTGCATCAGATCTTATGGCTATTGGCGCTATTCGAGCAATTCGAGAAAAAGAGTTAAGGGTGCCCGAAGACATTGCTGTTGTTGGCTATGACAATATCCAAGTAAGTGGATATTCAACACCCACTATTACCACGGTTCAGCAAAATACGGTATTGGCGGGGAAATTATTAGTGAGCAACTTATTAAAACTCATCAAAAATGAGAGTGTTGATGATATTTTGATGCAACCAGAACTCATCGTTAGGCGCTCATGTGGTGCTCAAGACAATGACGAATAATAAGTATATTGCCTTAAACAAAATGATTGGCTTATAAGTAGTTTATGAAAAAGATTGCAATATTAGGTGGTGGCACTGCGGGCTGGATGACCGCGGCGGCACTACAACATGCCCTTAAAAATGATGGTTTTTCGATCACCTTGGTTGAAAGTCCAACTATTGGAACCATTGGCGTGGGTGAGGGCTCAACTCCTCATCTTAAGCGATTTTTTGAGAATCTTAATATTGCCGAAAGTGAATGGATGCCACAATGTAATGCAACCTATAAAAATGGCATTAGTTTTGTAGATTGGACGGAGCACCTTGATAACAACCGTTATTTTCACCCTTTTCCTTCAATTATTGATCGTCAAACTGCAGGTCCATTTTTAGCAAACTGTATGGCTAAACATTTTGGAGCCAAGGTCGAAGTGAACCCTGATCATTTTTTTCTGGCCTATCTTCTTAGTAGCCAAGGTCTTGGACCTAAAACGCTCAAAGGCAAAGCACACATTCCTATTAACTATGCTTATCATTTTGACGCTAACAAGTTAGGTCAATTTTTGGCAGAAAAAGGCCGGCAGCTTGGGATTGAACATATTCAAGGAAAGTTTATAAGCGCTGTTGACGATGAATATGGCAATGTCACAAAAATGCAACTAGAAGACAAGCGCGTTATAGAAGCTGATTTTTTTATTGACGCCTCTGGCTTTGCTAGTTATTTGTTGCAGCAACACCAACAAGTTGGCTTTACTTCTTTTGCCGGCAACCTGTTTAACGATAGTGCGGTGGCTATTCCAAGTGAGGAAGCTAGTCCCTTATTGGCGCAGACCAAAGCCACCGCGCTTAAATATGGGTGGGCCTGGCATATCCCGCTAACTCATCGTAGCGGTAATGGCTACGTATTTAGCAGTCAATACACCAGTTTTGAAGCTGCTGAGCATGAACTGCGTGAACATTTATGCAAAAACAAAACACCACCAGCAGAAGGGGTAAAAGCCCGCCACATTAAGATGAAGGTGGGCCAGGTCAAACAAGCTTGGAAAAATAACGTGATGGCGATTGGACTCGCGCAAGGCTTTATAGAACCTTTAGAAGCTACTGCACTTCACTTAGTCATGGATTCCATTGGACTATTTTTAACTTGCTTTAAAAAAGGCGATTATCAAGACCAGGACCAACACGCTTTCAATAACGCGGTAAGCCAACGTTACGAAGGTATTCGTGACTATATTGTGTGTCACTATAAAGTGAATAGAAAAACCTCTAGCCAGTACTGGCAAGATTGCCGGCAAATCAGCGATATTTCAGCGAACTTACAGGCCGTACTTGATGCGTGGGAACAGAAAAAAGACATTACGCCTATTTTGCAAGAACGCGGCATGCAGAGCTTCTATCCGGCAATATCATGGTATTGCCTATTAGCGGGTTATGGACATTATCCTCATGTGGATCTTGGAAAGTTAGGTGGCAAAGCGCCTCAAGGCGGGATTAGCCAGAATGACTTTGCCCGCCTACAAGCCTTTATAAAGCAAACAGCAACGCAATTTGAAAAGCACACAGATTTACTTGTTAAGCAATAAGCAAGGGGCTATCTGTTAGCTTGCCCTTGCCTTGTTTATTTTAGGCTAATACTCAACTTTTTGACCAAAGTGCCATTTACCATCAATCGCATATTAGCTTGGTCATAATAAGCCCCCTCGCCTTTTTCAAATGCGCTTAAATCGTTAACTAAAGCAATCCGCTTTGAATCCACAAAAACCTGTTGCGGTTTTTTCGATATCCCGTGAATATACATTTTAATTTGTCGAGCCTTAGGGGCTCGGTCATAGTCACCATTTACCAAAGCAAGGATATTGAGCTCTTCACCATCTGAAACAAGCTTATGTTCACTCGTAAAGCTAAGTGTTTGTATATGATTATTGCGGATACTTTCAGGGTCTTTGCCATCATCTTCATAAAGCGTGTACTTAGCAGAACTAACGCTTTTATCGGCATAATAATCTACTCGCAAAATCTTGCTAGAATAAGCTTTAGTATTTTGCATATCGCCAACACTCGGGATAAAGGCCCCCGCTTTGACAAGTACAGGCAAGGTCTCAAGAGGCGCTTTAAGCGTATGCAATTTACCGCCGTCAATGCGCGTATGTTGCCAATAGTCAAACCACACACCCTCTGGCAACAGGAGCGTTTTTTCACTTTGTCCGGCTTCAACAACTGGCGCAATCAAAAAGGCATCTCCCCATAAATAAGCATCAGTACGTTCAATGGCTTGACTTGGATAGTCTAAAAACAAGGGGCGCATCATGGGAATGCCGTTAAGCGAATTATTAATACTTAAACTATAATTGTATGGCAATAATCGATAACGTAACTTTATGTACTCTCGCGTTATATCTTGGGTTTGTTGATCATGAAAAACCGGTTCGGGAGCAATATGATCTTGAGCGTGGGGTCTATATACCGGTTGAAATGCGCCGTATTGTAGCCATCTGATGTAAAGCTCTGAGTCAAATTCCTCCCCTCCAGCAAATCCACCTAAATCTGAATGAATATAGCCAAGACCAAACATACCCATTTGAAGCGCTAATTCTACTTGCGGTTTAAGGCCGCCCCAAGAACGGTCAACATCACCTGTCCAGGGGATCATGCCGTAGCGTTGTGAGCCCAAAAAGCCTGCTCTCATCATAATAAAAGGTCGCCTTTGGGGGGAGGCTTCACGCTGTTTGTTATACACCATTTCGGCCCATTTATGACCATAAGCATTATGAATTTCATTGGCGGTGACTTGCTGCTTGCCAAATTGATGCATGGTATCAGCGGGATGTACCTCGGGTTCACCTAAATCGCCCCACCAACCACTCACGCCTTGGTCGTTTAGTTTTTGATAGTATTGCCAAAACCAGTCTTGGGCTTTTTCGTTAAATACATCGACAAGTCCTGTGTTACCAAAATAGAAGTCAAAACGTCGGGGCTCACCTGCTAGATTTTTAGCTAAGGCCTGATGCTTTACTGCCGAATCCCACTGCTTTGAAGATGACAAAATGAAAGGCTCAGTAATCATAATAGTATTGACGCCTTTGTCACTTAAGGTCTTGATCATTTTTTCAGGTTCAGGCCAATTTACAAGGTCCCATTCTAAATTCCCCATATGCCCTTTTATGTCAGCACCAAACCAATATAAATCGAGCACGACAGCGTCAACAGGGAAGTCTTGTTTTTCGAACATGTCGATTGTATTGAGAACTTGCTCTTGGCTTTTATAACCAAAACGAGAAGCGTAGTTACCTAAAGCCCAGCGCGGTGGTAGGGGTTGTTTACCTGTTGCACTAACAAAGTTTTCAATTAATTCGTAGTGGTTTTTACCTGCACTCACAATGTAGGATGTGCGACCTGCGTCGGCTTCAAACTGCAAAACATCTTGCTGTGTATGACCTATATCTAAAAAACCATTTGCACTATTATCAAAGGCAATAATATAAGGTTTATTTGACATTACTGCTGGCAACGAAAAATACATTTGATTTGATTCGGTGGTGTAACCGTAATGCGCGCGATTGTACAGTGGCATTCTATGCCCGCGTCTATCCATACCCAATACTCGTTGTCCGCCGCCTAGCAGCGCTTCGTCACTTGCTAGTTTGAATCTAAATCCGCGTATCGTTTCGTGAGCAAATAAGCCGCTTTCTTCAGCAGTTAATAGCCCGGCGTCATTATGGTATGACAGTGCAAAAGGCGCAGTGTTTATATGAACAATAAGGTCAGCAAGTCGTAATGCATAGCCCGATTGAGTCTTGCTTAACTCTGCATCTTTATAGATAGCATGATCTTTGGGTAATGCAAAAGAAGGTAATTGTTTCAGATCAGTTGGTTGGTAAAATACCTCCACACTGCCCTCGTTTAGCGGGGTGATAGTCAAATGACTATCGCTTAAGCGAATTTCAACACGATTGTCTTTAAATGATGCATCAATAAAACTGCGCTCGGCCTTGGCGTTCGCGCCAAAAAGTAGCGAAAAGACCAGTACTAAAAACATGATATTAATGAGACGTGTAAAGCATCGTTGCGGTATAAATGGCATAAATGTCTTCACAATTATTCACCTCGCCCAAACGAAAGTGCGAGTATGGATGATTCGTTTGGCGCTAAGCTAATAGAATAGTTGCCTTCGCCTTGCACTAACAATAACGAATTCTCAGCCTTTGTTAGTAAATCTGTGAGCGCATAGCTGCCATCTTTTAATTGCCATTGTTGAACTAGCTCTTGGGGGATCTTAAGGTCTAGCTCAACACGCTTGTCGCTAAAATTACTGGCAACTAATAAAGCGCTGTTATTTGTATAACGAACAAAACTAAATTGCTGTTCAGAATATGCGCCTTGTTGGCCTAAATTATCAGCATGAATGCTTTGATAAGCGCCCAGCATTTCTGGCCTATGGGCAGAAATATTCATCACATCAATATAGTATTGACGCAGATTTTTTTCAGATTCACTCAACTTACCGCCGTCAAAGGCTTTGTTATTCATCCATCGCTGATGGGCAGGCACGCCTGCATAATCAAATATTGTGGTGCGAGTTGGGTCGCCAAAACCAGTTTCTTCGCTGCCATCTTCACCTACATCTTGACCAAAATACAACATAGTTGGCGACCGACTTATTAAGGCAGAGACAACCAGCGCAGGTTTACCTTTTTCTGCATCCCCAGCAAAGTCAGGACTAGCAATACGTTGTTCGTCATGGTTTTCTAAAAAGTGCAGCATATGCTCTTCAATATCGGCCAAATTAGTTTGAATGTTGGCTAAGGGGGATGCCGGACCTTTGTTTTGCATCACAAGTTTTAGCGCATCATAAAATTCGACTTTATCGTACAGATAGTCCATTTTGCCCAAGTGAATATAATCTCTATACAAATGAGGCTGATAGACTTCTGCTAACAACAATGCTTCTGGGTATTTGTGTTTAATCGATGAATTTAGAAATGACCAAAACTCCACCGGAACCATTTCAGCCATATCGTAGCGAAAACCATCTACGCCTTTGTCTAACCAATAATGGGCGATGGCTTCAAACTTATACCAAGAGTCAGGTAGGTCAGCATGCTGCTGCCAAAATTTATAATGGGCTTGGTGACCTAAATCATTGTACTGTTCTGGTAGGCGCGGGAAATCGTAACTACCATCGGGTTTAACACCGTAGTTTACTTTAACCGTTTCATACCAATCATTAGCATTTGGTTTGGCAGCGCGCGAGCCATTGCCAGTCCACTTTGCTGGGTTTTCGTCAAATTTGCCATCGGCTAATGGGTGATTTTCGCCGCCTAAGGGTTGATAGCCATTTTCACCGTCGGGGACTTCAAATGACTGCCCTTGAATATAATAAAAATTATTATGTTTAGCATATTCTTGGCCAGTATCATCGTTTGCACCAAAGTTGCTTTGCCCTTCAGGTAAGTTTTTAGATTCGTATTTACGTGCAACATGATTTGGTACGATGTCTATTAGTACTTTCATGTCGTGTTGGTGCGTGCGTTCTATTAAAGCCTCAAATTCTGCGAGGCGGTTTTGAGGCTCAATAGCGAGATCAGGATTAACATCATAATAGTCTTTAACCGCATAAGGCGAGCCTGCGCGGCCTTTTACAACATCGGGATCATCCAAGGAAATACCGTATTTTGAATAATCATTAATCACAGCATGGTGCACGACACCGGTATACCAAATATAAGAGCTACCTAGTTCTTTTATTCCCTCTAAGGCTTTGTCGTTAAAATCGGCAAATTTACCAACGCCATTTTCTTCAATAGTACCCCAAGGTTTGTTGGTGCTGTTTGTATTTCCAAACAAACGCGTAAAAACCTGATAAATAACCGGCTTTCCTTCCCCTTGTTTATGATGCAGCGCAGTGCTTGATGTGCTCATGTGTTGCGCCTTTTGTTTTGCGTCGATTGCTTGTTCTTCTTTGGTATGTGTTGCTTGTTCACATGCAGATAAACTCAGTAAGCTAGCGCTGAACAAGCAAATGCACAAGCTAATTTTTGCTGGCCGAAGAAAACGTTGTTGATTCAAAACTTAACCCTTATCGTCGTTTTTATATAAACTTAAGGGATAGAATAACCGTTAACGAGATGTTAAAACAGTTGCAAACGTATGCATTAAAGACTTTCTTTGATTGTATAAATATAAAAGCGTATTTATTCCGCTTATAGTCTCTAGAAATCAGATGCATATTCGAATAGCACAGTACTATAATAACGTTCTGCAGTGTCAGCCAATATAACGACAATATTCTTATTTCTATTTTCGGGCATAGCGGCAAGTTGAATGGCTGCGCATATTGCTGCACCACTTGAAATACCAACCGCTAAGCTTTCTTTAAGCGCCAACAGCCGAGCATGTTTTAGCGCATCTTCGTCACTCACTGTAATAATTCTATCGATAATTTTAAGATCGAGTATGTCAGGGATATGGCCGGAGCTTAAACCCTGTATTGCATGGGGACCTTTCACTCCCTTAGACAACATTGGGCATGTACTTGGTTCTACAGCAACTATCTCTATACTTGATTTATATTGTTTCAAAGCTCGCCCAACGCCAGTTATAGTGCCACCTGTGCCTACTCCCGCAACTAATATATCTATTTTACCTTGGGTGTCATATAGCAATTCTTGCGCGGTCGTTTTTGCATGTTGGATCGGATTAGCGTGATTACTAAATTGATCAAGCATCACGGCATTTGGATGGTTGAGTAACAAGCTTTTTGGCTTTGTCAATTGCCCCCTTAGTGCCAAGCTCTTTTGGCGTAGTGACGATTTTCGCACCAAAATGATGGATCATTTTTCGACGCTCAATACTCATATGTTCAGGGATGACTATCGTCAAGGGTATATCATAGTACGCACAAATCCACGCGCAAGAAACGCCATTATTACCTGAAGTGGCATCGATAATTTCAGTGTGCTGGTTAAATACGTCTGATGCCATTAAGGATTCTATCATGGCCATTGCTGGCCTGTCTTTGATGGAGCCAGCAGGATTAAAATATTCGACCTTTGCGAGTATATTTCCCTGTAGACAATAGTGTTTAGCTAGACGATTCAACTGAACTAAGGGGGTGTTACCAATGGTTTCAAGAATGTTCTGATAAATGGTGGGGGCACCAGCAATTTGCGTGTCACTTGGCTCTAGCTCGTATATGTTACTAGCGCAAGAACTTGACGCTAGCATTGATTTATTGGTCTTGCATTTTGCTGTTGACAACATCGTCCTATGTTTCCTGAAAGTAGATGAGTTAGGAGCTTATAATGACATTGTGAACGCAGTATTTTCTTCCAAAAAATCTACGTTAATGTAAAGTATTAGAAATATTTTCTAACATTATGTGTTTTTATGAAATTAGATCGTACTGATAAAGCTATTCTTAGCTGCCTACAACAAGACGCAAGTTCCTCAGTTGCGGATATTGCCAGCCAAGTCGGTTTAAGTGTGTCGCCCTGCTGGCGTCGTATACAAATTTTAGAAGAGAAAGGCGTAATCCTAAAACGAGTTACGCTTTTGTGTCCTGAAAAACTGGGCCTATTTATGACTGTATTTGTGCAAGTCAAAGCAGCAAAGCATGATAAGGCATGGCTTGATAAGTTTGCCAAACATGCTGATTCTATTCCAGAGATCACTGAGTTTTATCGAATGAGTGGCGAATATGACTATTTATTAAAGGTACAGGTTGCAGATATGCACCGTTTTGATCACTTCTATAAACGTTTTATCGCCGGAATAGACCTGCAAGATGTTACCTCAAGCTTTGCGATGGAAAGCATAAAGTATTCTACTGCACTTCCGCTTGAACATATCTAGTTCAGTTCTCTCCCATTCGTTTTTTGGTTTTAGTCGTCGCATTTGCTGAAGCAGGATCATCAGGCCAATAATGTTTTGGATAGCGTCCTTTCATTTCTTTTTGCACCGCAAAATAGCTACCGGTCCAAAACTTAGGGAGGTCAGCGGTTTTCTGAATTTCTTTGTGGCCGGGTGATAACAGTGACAGCGTAAGCGGAAGCTTGTTTTTGCCCACGGTGACTTGCTCGTTTAAGCCATAGAGTTCTTGCACTCTAATTGCTAAGGTGACTTTGCCGCTCTGGCTATAGTCTAGTTTATGTTTATTTCCTGTTGGCGCAGTAAAATGCGTCGGAAAATAGTCATTGAGGTAGCGCTGCTGTTGATAGTTTAGTGTGGATGCGACAATGTCGCCCCAATTGAGTTTAGTCAATTGCTGCCAAGTCGTTACCTTGTGTAAATACGGCACTAGCCAAGTGTCAGCGCTTGCAAGAAGTGAATTTTCTGAAACATCAGGAAAGTCTTGTAAAAACTCAGCATCAATTTGTTTTGCTAAGGCCATTCTAGCTAGCAATGTATTGGCTTTACCGAGTAAAGGATATAAACCTCTTTTCTTTATTTGCGCTTTAATGAGTTCACTTGTATTTTCATCAGGTTCAAACGAACATGCTTGACTAGAGATCTCAATTGCTCCTAAATGCTTAAGCTGTTTGCAAACGACTTTTGATAAACCTTCATCCCAGCTCTGCTTAGTAGAACTTTGCGCCATTTTTTGTAAATACGCATCGACTGTCGCAGGCAAAAGCTCGCAGTATTGGCGTATCACTGCATTTGTTTTGCGGCTAAGTTGATTTTGCGTGCAAATGATCCACTGCGGCATCAAAGTTTCATCATTTTGCAAAAATTCAGCCCCGGTGCCATTGCTTAAAACATAGCCTCCGTTATTTCTTTTTAACGCAACTTTGTCGGGAAAAGCCGGCAATAAAATATCCCCAACAAGGACCGCTAAATCTTCTCGATTTATGAGCGTGTTCAATATCACTGAAGAATTATTCTTAAGGCCTAATTGTTTTGTTATTCGATTGAGGTCTTTTGCCAACTGAGTGCTAATTTGCGTTTGTTTTGTTGCGCTAAGTAGTGCTAATGCATAACGGCATTGAACAACAATATCGATGCTGTTAGCTTGTGAACTCAACGACTTCCCTTCCATAAGTGCGACGACTAGGCTACTTAGCACTTTGACTTCTTCATTCGACTGCTGCTTTGCTAGTAACAGTAATTTTGCCAAACTTGGATGAGTATTAAATTGACTTGCTTGCTTCCCTTGTGCGGTTATTTGCTTGTCATCATTTATAAAGTCTAATTGACGCAAATACTCAACGCTATACTCTATTTGCGCGGCACTAGGCTTGTCGATTAAGGGCAATTGTTCAAAATCGCTCCCCCACTCATATAGGGTCAATAACATTTGACTAATATCGACTTGTGTTATTTGTGCGGGCGCATTTTCTTGTAAAAACTGCTGTTGTTCTTGTGACCATAATCTATAGCATATTCCGGCTTGTTGGCGGCCAGCACGCCCTGCTCGCTGAATACTAGAGGCCTTTGAGATCATTTGTTCACTCAATTGATTGAGTTTTCTGGGCACCACAAAACGTTGTACCTTTTCGCGTCCGCTATCAATAACAATATTCACGCCATCAATGGTTAAACTAGTCTCTGCTATGTTAGTTGCAAGTACTATTTTGCGCTGTCCTGGTGGCGGTGCGTCAACTGCTTGTTTTTGCCGTGCTGGAGAAAGCGCACCATACAACGGCGCAATAATGGTATTTGCTAAAGGCAGTCTTTCGGCTGCGCTTTTTACTTTATTGATTATCGCGGCCCCCGGCAAAAAAACCAGAATGTTTCCCTCGTCAAGTTCATATGCGGTGCTCAGCGTATCAACAATCGTATTGATAAGCTGAAGTTGTGGATTAGAAAAGCCCCCCTTTACCGCTACACTTGGCACAGGCTTATAGTGGTATTTGATGGGAAAGCTGCGCCCTTCGCATTTCAGTTGTGTTGCTTGGGGCATTAGTTGGCTAAGTGCCTGCATGTTTAGGGTTGCCGACATCACGAGTATGCGCAAATCATCGCGTAAGCCGCCTTGTACTTCTAAACTCAAGCCTAGTGAAATATCCGAAGGCAGACTACGCTCATGAAACTCATCAAAAATGATAAGACCCACATCACTAAGCATTGGATCATTTTGCAATTTGCTTATCAACAAGCCTTCTGTGATAACGCACAAGCGCGTGTTTGCACTTATCGCCGATTCACCGCGCATTTGATAGCCAACAGTTTGGCCTACTTTTTCTCCTAAACTCAAAGCCAAAAAGTTCGCAATCGAACGCACCGCTACTTGCCTTGGTTGTAACAACAATATTTGTTTATTAGCAAAACATGCTAATTCTAGCAACGCAAGTGGCAAATAGGTTGACTTGCCAGCGCCTGGGGGAGCAGAAAGTATGCAGTCGTTTTCGCCTATTGTGCTCAGCAGTTGAGGCACAATTGTGTTAATAGGTAAGTCAGGTTTGTCTTTGTTTATTCTATTTAGACTCATAGTGGTAATTCTGTAGCGCTATCTTGTTTAGCTTTATGCTGCAAAGTGCATAGGCCAACTAATAAAGCTTAAAATATAGTATAAATGAAGGTCGCTAATGAAGATTGCTGCGTGGCAACAACGACTGCGCCTAATAGGGCAAGTATGACAATAATGGGCAATAACCAAATTTTTTTGCGTACTTTTAAAAAAGCAAACAGGTCTTGTATGAATTCAATCATTAAAATGGTTCCTTTAAGTTCTCTTTTGTTGCCTGTTTATCACGCAGGACCCAAGCTGATTTGCCATCAACATGATGTTTGTATTGTAAGCCTTTGCGCCACTGCATAAAAAGGCCGATGGGCACAATTAAGCAATAGTAGGCCAAGGCCAAAATAATGCGCGTATTGATGAAACCAAGAACCGATGCTATCAACATCCATACAATATACGGGTAGTATAAAAAACGCGGTGCTAGAAAATAGAAAAACATCAACACAAGGCTCAAAGCAGCAGGCCACTTAGGGATTGTTGCATTAAAAAGCCAAGGTAGTAGAGCCATAAAAATCACAGGAAATGCAATGCTCATGCTGATTGCAAAACTTTTCAATGCATCTTCGTCGTGCATATCAACGAGCGGAAGCATAATAAAGTCACTAAACCATTGTTTAAGTTTATGCATGATAGATAATCTCAGTCAGTAATATCATTAGTCTTTTTCAAATTGGGTTTGTTTAGCCAAGTCGATAGCGGCCTTAGGTTGCTCTTCTTTTAGTAAGACGCAATTTTGCATAACTAATACATCCATTTCTGTTGCCAAAAAACTACGAATAGCATCAGCAGGTGTGCGCACGGGCGGCTCGCCGCGAACGTTGAACGAGGTATTAATTAACACACCTACCTCCGTTTTTGCTTTAAAGGCACTTATTAAGGCATGAAATTTAGGGTTAACTTGCTTATTTACACTTTGCACCCGCGCAGAAAAATCCACATGGGTGATAGCCGGGAGTCTACTTCGAATTTGTGACAATTGCGCCAAGCCTTTTTCAGGCGGGACTTCGCAACGGTGCTTTTCTTGCACCGGCGCTGTAATAAGCATGTAGGGGCTTGGTGTGCGTATATCAAACCAGTCATAAAGCTCCTCTTCAAGCACTGCTGGTGCAAAGGGCCTGAACGATTCTCGTTGTTTGATTTTCAAATTCATTTGCGTTTGCATCGTTTGACTGCATGGGTTGCCTAAAATAGAACGATTACCCAATGCTCTAGGGCCAAACTCCATCGCATCTTGAAACCACCCTACGACTTTATCTTGAGTCAAAAGCTCAGCGATATCGTTATACAAATTTGCTTCATTTACCGTGCGGTAAGTTAACGATTGCGCCTTGCAGGCATCCTCTACTTGCGCTTGTTCAAAACGGTCTCCTAAATAGCTACCACGCATGTAATCTGATAATCCGAGACCTGATGGCGCGATTTTCGGCTTTTCAAAATATTGATGCCATGCTTGGTAAGCTGCGCCCAAAGCACTTCCTGCGTCACCCGCAGCCGGCTGGATCCAAAGCTGCGCGAATTTACTTGTGCGCAATATACGACCATTAGCCACACAATTTAAAGCCACACCACCTGCCAAGCACAAATTTTCACTTTGAGTTAACTCATGCGCGACATCTACTATTTTCAATACAATGTCTTCGGTTACGACTTGTATGGATTTGGCTAAATCCATTTGTTTTTGTGTCATTGGCGCATCATATTCATGAGCCGGGCCACCAAACAACTGATGAAAAGCTTTGTTTGTCATGGTACTACCCTTGGCAAAATCAAAGTAAGTCATATCAAGGGTAAAGCTGCCGTCATCACGTAAATGAATTAAATGTTTGTAAATAAGGTCCACGTATTTAGGCTCACCATAAGGTGCTAGCCCCATTAATTTATATTCACCTGAATTTACTTTAAAGCCGCAATACTGGGTAAAAGAGGAATAAAGCAGACCCAGAGAATGTGGAAATTGAATTTCTTTTAAGAGCGTGATTTCACCGTCTTTCGCCTGCCAGATAGACGAGGTGGCCCACTCTCCTACTCCATCTAAACACACCACAGCGGCCTCAGTAAAAGGACTAGGATAATAGGCGGCAGCGGCATGAGATTGGTGGTGTTCGCAAAATAACAATGGCGGCAAGGTCAGTTGTTTTTTTAATAGGTCTTTAGCGCGACTTTTAGAAACATTTTGACGTAAAGCATAGTTATTATAGATAAGCTGTTTTAATTCATCTTTTAAGACTTTCTTTAAATACAGTTTTTCTTTCAACCAGACCGGCATCGCTTTTACGAACGAACGATAGCCACGAGGAGCATTGCCTAAATAAGTCTCTAGCAAACGTTCAAATTTTAGTAGGGGTTTATCATAAAATACGACGGCACTAAGTTGCTCTATGTCGATGCCTGCTTTGCCTAAACAAAAGCTAATAGCCTGCTCAGGAAAACTGGCGTCGTGCTTTTTGCGGCTATACCTTTCTTGCTGGCTGGCAGCGATAATTTCGCCGTTTTTTAAAATAGCGGCTGCGCTGTCATGATAATAGGCTGAGATACCTAATATATAAACATCGGCGTTGTCACTATTTTCAAGTGAAGATACCTGATGCGCAGAAGCCTGATGTAAAGAAGTTCCCATGTATTCCAATATAACTACGTTGAGGGCCACTGGTACTGTAATACCAACATCGAGCGTATTCGAAGGCCAAACACTTGACGATAACAAAGCACTAATAATACATGACTTTTTACATGTAAACAGCACGTTAACCAATTCTAGTGTTTTTTACGAATGAATAGGTATGCAAAGTCGCCACACGACTGCTAGCTATGCTAATCTAAGTCGTAGTAACAGCCTTGTTTTGTCATAAAAGCCACTACAACATAATTAAAAAGCGCTATGAAACTAAAACAGTCCATCTTTTACATCATTGCAATTAGTATCCCCATAGTGCTTTTTCTGTTGCTAGAACTTGGGCTTCGCGCTGGTAATTATGGCAAAAGCTACCCGCTATTTATAAAATCAGAACAATTCGAAGGCTACCTGCAACCTAATCCTAAGCTAATAAAACGCTACTTTGCGCCCAATGCGCAAACGCCCAGTGTGGCACCTGACACATATTTATTTAAAAAAGCTAAAGCTGTTGACACTTTTCGTATAGTGACCATGGGCGGCTCAACTATGGCGGGCTTTCCTTATGGCAGATTTGCATCACCTGCAGGCATGCTAAAACAACGTTTAAAGGCAAGCCACCCTTCAAAAAACATCGAAATTATTTCGGTGGCAATGTCGAGTATTAATACTTACGCCTTGTTAGATATTAGCCGAGAAGTCGCTGACATTAAACCTGATGCGGTGCTTATTTATGCAGGCCATAATGAGTTTTTAGGGGTGATGGGTGTTGGCTCAGTCTATGCGGGTAAAGGCAGTCATTTTGCGAACATCGTTTATTTAGCAATAAAAGAATTGCGTTTATTTCAATTACTTCAGGTAAGTTATTACAAAATATTTAGCGCTGATACAAGGCACACAACAAACAATCAACGCACAGTAATGGCACAAGTAGCAAAAAATAAAGCGATTAAATATCAAGATGAAATTTATCAGGCTGGCATTGAGCAGTTTGAGCAAAACATCAATGGCCTATTAAGCATTTTTGAGAAAGCCTCAATTCCGGTTTTAATTTCAAATTTAGTGGCGAATGAAAGCGACCAAGCTCCATTTTCTTCCACTAAAAATGAGCATTTAGATGTCTTAAGTCAAAAGCTTATTAGCAACGCCAAAAAAAGCGCAATTACATCAAGCGATATTGCCCTTGCAAACAAACATGCCCATGCTGACTATGTTTATGCCATGGCAAAAAAGTTCGAACAATCAGGCGATGTAACTAGCGCACATGGCTACTACCAAAAAGCGATAGATTATGACTTGTTGCGTTTTCGTGCACCTAGTGCGTTTTCAACGATTATTAAAAACGCGGCAGCAAAACATAAAGCAAAATTTATTGATGCACATGCCTATCTGCATAAAAATGGCACACCATTGATTGGTAAAAACCTGATGTTAGAACATTTACATCCCAATCATCGTGGTTATTTTCTGCTAAGTGAAGCGTTTTACGAAGGCTTACTAGAGTCATCCTTACCCAAAAGCGAATATTTAATTACGCGCGAACAGGCATGGCAGCTAAGCCCATTAACAAAAGTTGATGAAATTTACGCTGACTACAAAATTGCACAACTTACCTCTGACTACCCCTTTGTAGATAATAAACAAAGCGTGAATAAACCAAGCGCTAACGACGAGATAACACGTATCGCTATTGATAGAATCGACGGTAATTCGTGGATTAATACTCAGCAAACTCTTTTCGAGTATTATCAAAAGACCCAGCAATTAGCGAAAGCCGCGAATATTGCAGGCTTATTGTTTGATGCCATCCCCTTAGAGCCTAAAGTGGCAAGAGCGGCGAGTTTACTATACCTAAAAGCAAATCTTCTTCCTTTAGCGCAGTACTATGGCCTCAATGCCGTCGCCCTTGCTCCGGCTGATACTAATTATCAACTGTCTTTGGCTGAAATCTATTTTAAATTAGGTAAAAAGGAAGAGGCAATTGCAAGGCTAGATGCCATCCTAGCCATGGAACCGAACAATACAAGAGCTGCGCAAATAAAGCAGCAAATCAAATAGTTTTTACTTTAGGAAGCGGTAATGGGTATTGATCAAATGAAAAATAAGAAAAGCGCAGAATCTCACAACAAAGTTGCCTTTTACCTTATTGCCCTTGCCATCCCCTTATTCTTTTTTGTCGCAATAGAGCTTGTTTTACGGGTAGCAGGTTTTGGTAAAAGTACGCCACTATTTATAGAAAACCCAGCGCACCAAAATTATTTACTCGCTCGTCCTGATGTGATGCAGCGTTATTTTCCCTTTGCTAAAAATCCTCCTGCTGTAAGCATGGAGACTGATTTCTTTTTAGCCGAAAAACCTACCGACGGTCTTCGTATTTTTATCCAAGGTGGTAGCACGGCGGCTGGATTTCCTTATGGTTTAGGGGCTTCTTTGTCGGGTACTTTAGAGCAACGTTTGCGTCAAAGTCTGCCAGCCCATCAGGTTGAGGTAATCAATACAGCCATGGCCGCGGTCAATAGCCACACCTTGCTCGATTTAGCCGATGACATCATTGCACAAGACCCCGACTTGGTGCTGATTTATGCAGGGCATAATGAGTTTTTGGGAATTATGGGCGCCAGCTCAAACTACAGTACGTCATCAAGTTTTTGGTTGACTCGCAGCATGTTATGGCTAAAAGACATGCGCTTATTTCAGCTGTTTCAATGGACATTGTCACAACTACAAGGGTCGTCTTCAGATAAGCAACAAAAGCCAGCGCGCACGACAATGATGGCCAAGGTCGCCGAAAATCAGAGTATTCCTTTTGATAGCGATGTTTACAATGCGGGTTTATATCAATTTGAAACGAATATGAGCGATTTACTAGCGAAGTATCAATCTGCAGGCATTAAGGTGCTGATTTCAAGCATAGGGAGTAATCATAAAGACCAAGCACCACTTAAGAGTGCTGAAGTTGAAGCCAAATATGCACCGCTGGTAAAAACAATAAGTACAAAAGCCGCAAGTCTTAAAATTGAAGAGCTAGGGTCAATTTCATCTACGTTAGCAACCAGTCAGTCCGCCTTATTGCATTTTGAATTAGGAAAGCTCTTTGAACAGCGCGGTGCAGGTGACCTTGCCGCGAAACATTACGAGCTTGCAGTTGCCCATGATTTATTAAAATTTAGAGCCCCTCAAGCAGTGAATGACATCATCAAGGCATTAGCGCAACAATATGATGCAGGCTATGTTGATGCGCATGCCTATTTGCAAGCGCAAAGTCCCAATAAAATAATTGGTAACGAACTCATGTTAGAGCATCTGCATCCTAATTTGCGCGGCTACTATGTCATTAGTGAAGCATTCTATAATGGCATTGCCAAAGGCCAGTATTTTAGTCCTTGGCAAAATATCCCGATTACTAAAGCGTGGCCTGAACGCTTAGTTTTGCCCAGTGAAGAATATATTGGTTTTGCGAACGCCATGAAACTAAAATCGGAATACCCTTTTGTAAGCACAAACATTCCCCTAACACTTCCCCTGCCCAGTGATAAGGCTCAAGAACTCGGACTTCAGCACTTTAATAAGCGCATAGACTGGTTGCAAATGATTGAACAAAACTTGGCCCAATACCGCAAGCAAAACAACTCGAAAATGGTAATGAAATGCCTACAAATATTAGCTGACGCCCTCCCCCACAACGGTTTGTATGCAATTCAAGCCGCAGAACAACTAGAAGCAATTGGCGAAAACGCATTGGCACGGCACTACTATCGCAGGGCATTGCTTGCGGGCGCAAAAAAAGCAAAAAAGGGGTCAGGGTCACTTATTCATTCACCACCATCTCCCCCATTAAAATGATGACCAGCACTTGAGCGTTTACTTGAATACGTATCAGCATTGTTATTTTTGTTCAATGCAAATAACCCCAATGCACCAAAAATCGGTAACAACCAAATTAAGACTATCTGTGCAGTTTTCTGAAACATAGTTAAATCGTCCATTTTCGCGATATAAAATGACACATACGTATTCAATACAATTAATAATGTAAGGAAAATAATTATGGCTAACGTATTATCACTCATTTCGGCATATCCTTTTATTATGAACATGGTATTAGACACATGTTTTGACTAATATGTTGAGACCCTTTCATCAGTAACGCATCCATTTTTATAAACGTCTTTATAAGTCAAAATAGCAATAAAATATATTCCTTTCAGGATATCGACAGTACCTTTAATAATCCGTCCATTTCTGATATCAAAACTCCCGCGCTCTCTCAAAGCTAAATAACTTCCTTTAGCTATAGCCAAGTTGTAGTGATTTCTAGCTTTGAATAGATCTTTGTCCGCTCCATTTCCATATCTGTAAGAGCGAGCTAACATGAGTTCGGCAACCATACATCCTTTTGCGCTAGCTATCTTCCAAAATTCAATAGCTTTACTCAGGTTCTTTTTAATACCAATACCTTTATAGTTATAATGCGCAAGTACTTTGTAAGCATACACATCTTGTGTTTCTTCTGCTGCTTTACAATAATAAAAATAAGCTTGTTCAAAGTCTTGTTTAAAATCTTCCGATGTCTCCTGCCCAAACAAGTATGCTAATTCCAAAAAAGCCCATACTTCTCCTTGCTTTTCAGCTTTTTTTAACAAAAAATACGCTTCGGCCTTCTTGTTTTCACGAAGTAACTCAAAAGTTTTATCAAGAATATCCACAGGTTTATATCCTACTATGATTTAATTGGGTTTTGCTTATAACAATGGAAGTAAAAACATAGAGCTAATAAGCCAAGCTAAAACCACATAATCTCGACCGCTATATTTTATATTTACCCCTTTCATTTTAACATTGCTCTATAACCACTCACTAGTTCTGGGAAATATTACTTGGTAAAATCATTTGCGAACAAAAAAGGGGTGACGTGTCTGAGGGAACCGCTTTTCGAAGTGACACTGACCCCCTTTTCGCTTTTCGATTCTTCATTCATTCATACAAGGTAGCAATTTATTCTCATAGAAATAGCGCTTAAGTTCTCCATCTTTAATTGGTTGATTTTTTAGCGCGGCTAACAGACGGTCTTCGAAAAAAAAGCCGCACTCTTCGTGTAAAACACCCTTCTTTGAATCTTTAAGTAAACCTCGAAATAAGACAATCCCAGTAGTTTCTCCAATGTCTTTGTCAAAGGATAAGCTACCTTGATATTGACTATATATCAAATCACCTACACTGTAATTGTCCGTAAAACTTTTTAGTATTATAAAAGAATCAAGTTGTGTTTTACGGCTTTTTAACCAAAGGCGTCTTCTATCTTGGTAACTTATTTCTGTGTCAATCCATGCAGTCAGTTTTTGATCAAATTCGCTCCAATTTAAAGGCCCTCCAGTTTTCACAACGACGCCGATGAATTCAGCTTCGTTTAGGTATCTGAAAACTGAACTTTTATCATTTCCATATGGCGTTGTTGAACTATTTACAGATAGTGACAACATAAACAAACTCAACAGAGCTATTTTTTTAAATATGTTGAGAAACATTTAAATATCCTTATTGACCTTTGTTAAAAGTAACAGTCTCGCTCGTCCAATAATTGTTGCCGTGACGAGTAAATTTTAAAGTCGAATGTTCCGACACTCGAAAATTATAATTTTGTCGATACCATTCTTTGTTATTGGATGCTCCAGAGTATTCATAAGCAGCTAGTTTTTTGCCAGATGAAAATACCCATCCTTGTATTGACCTTTGCATTATCAAAAAGAACCAATCAGATTTACCTATATCTGAACCGTTTGGGTGGGTATGCCAAACTGAATCTCCCATAGCTGTATTAAGGCTAACATTTTCTTTCGTCTACAGTATTAAAGTTTGAAAAAAGGGCCGTGTCTGAGGTGCTCCCATTATACTTAGGGGATGGTTTAGGAGATATTTGCCTACGCAAATATGACGGGGGTGGCAAATATGACATGGGGTGGCAAATATGACGGAGTGTGATAAATCTGACGGGGTGTGATAAATCTGACTGGGGAGGGCTAACGATGCTGGTGCGGGAGTAAGATTTAGAGGATTGAGTGAAACTGACACTGACCCCCTTTTTGGAGGATTAAGTGACCCTGACCCCCTTTTTGCTTTTTAAAAAAGCCGCTTCGTTTGAAGCGGCTTTTGCATTAACTAAATACTTCTGCTGACTACATTAGTCTAAAGGTGTAATCGTTAAGGTAGGTGCATTTGCATCAGGCCCAAGGACCTTGAACTCATAGTCACCAGCTGTAGGTGCGGCAATTGTCATGTTGTCGGGGTTTTCTCCCTTAAACAATACCTTGCTTTCGCCAATGTTTACTGCGGCATTTTCAGCGCCATTGGCACCTAAGTTAACAGTAGACCAATCGCCCGTCGCAACTTTAAATACAACATCACTGCCATCTAAGGTGATATTCACCGAATAGCCGCCGTTGCCGTCATAAGTTAGGGCGTCAGCTTCGCCCCAGCCATTCATTGTCCCGCGAATGTACACCGTATTTGCTCCAAAGAACTCTTGGGCAAAAACGCGGATAACAGGTGCCGACAAGTCAACAGTGTCAAAGATAAACACATACGACCCTGCTTCGGTGATGCTCAGCTTCAAGTTTTCACCGCCTTCAACAAGGTTCTGATTTTCTCCAAGCGTCACTACTGTGTCTATATCGTCGGCACTCGCGCCACCTAAATTAGGCATTGACCAGCCGTCGTTAGCTACCTTAAATTCGTAAGCTTGTGCATCTAAGTCAATCGCCTTGGTATAAATACGACCGCCTTGGTAGACCAACTCATCACCGGTTCCCCAGCCATTCATGCCGCCACGAATGAAGATAGGATTACCTACATAAGGTTCTTCATTTACAACGGTAAGCATTGGGTTGCTGGTGTCACTAGCATCAAGTGAGAATACATAGCTAGCACTAGTCGCTACTCGAATACTTAGGTTATCGTCACCTTGAACAAGTGTTTTCGCTTCGCCTTCGGTCACCACTGCATCGCTTGAGTTACCTAAGTTTACGGTCGCCCAATCTTCAGACGCAACCTTGAACGAGTAATCAGTGTCGGCTGTCATTTCGGTGGTTATTTCATAAATGCCATTACCTTTGTATTCCATTGGGCTAATCGCATCCCAACTTGTAATACTTCCACGCAGGTAAACAACTGTATCGCCATAAGGCACAACATCTGGTGCACCGGCGGTCGCTATTGCAGACATACCGTATCCACGCTCTGTACCTTGATTTTTCACAAATACGGCCATGGTCAGTGGAGGAACAGTAAAAGTACCTTTGCTTGTTTCTTCATCAGAGGTGTCACTAAAGCTTGCGCCACGAACAACTGGGTCAACAGACATTGCTAAGGTATTGTGAAGTTCAAATCCAGCAGCAGTAAGTACTTCAATTGACTTTTCTTCGTAGCCTGAGTTGATAACTAGCATAAGCGCGTCATAGTTCATGTCTAAATCATCTAACACCACACCATCTGCATTTATACCATCGTCAATACTCATGGCAATTAAGCCTTGTTGCTGACGAGCACCTAAGTTATGGAAGCCAATTCTGTCTTTAATATCTTGTGCATTTGTTAGTCTAAACAAAGGACTTGTAGAACGAATGCTTAAGAACTCTTTGAAAACAGTAGAGGCAAACTCAATTTCATTCATCGAAGCTGCGCGCTCTGGCGAGAAGATAAATGACTGCATTTCGTCCCAACGGCCTTCGTTGTCTTGCGCTAAAGGTAGCCCAACATGCCAGTTGTTTGTTTGCATGGTGAAGTCAACGTAGTTAAACCAGTCACCCGAATCATAGGTATTTCTGTCCATTGATTTCGAACGAAGGAAGTCTCCACCCATTTGCAAGAATGGAATACCTTGTGACATAAGCGGAATACCAATACCAATATTTTGTGCGCGAACGCGTTGTTCGAGGCTAATATCGGCCGGTAAAACATAGTTGAACTGATCCCATAAGGTTTCATTATCATGCTTTGACACATAGTTGATAATGTCTGCTGGGTCTTGTGCATAACCACCTAAAGTAGACGTTTCAGCATCGGTACCAGAAGATGTTTTTAATACATAGTCTGACAATGTGCCGGCTAAACTCATTTTCACTCGGTCTTGGGCACTTAACGCAGCGTCACTGGCTTCGCTAGCAAAAATTTCACCTTGGCGAACCGCTTCGCGAATACGGTCGTTAAAGGTACCTATTTCGGTGCCTGCCATATTGAACTGACTGGCAATTTCAAAATCCCCATAGTCGGCAGTGTTTTTACCCCAACCTTCACCATAGAAATAAGTGTCTTCGTCTACCGCTTTTACCGACTCAAACAAATTAACCATAGTGGTTTTAGATGCCTGACTCATGATGTCAAAACGGAAGGAATCAAACTTATATTGCTCAGCCCACATAAGAAGTGAATCTTCCATGAACTTTTCCATCATACGGTTACGTGGCTCAGTATCGTCACAGCAGGTTTCACGAATAATATCGCCGGTTTCAATGGCATATCTGTGGTAATAACCAGGGACGACTTTATCAAACACTGAGTTTTGGAACAGGCCTGACGCATTCGTGTGGTTGTACACTACATCAAGCGCAACACGTAAGCCGATTTCGTGCAGTGATTGGTTCATTGCGCGCATTTCTTTGATACGAGCAACCGAGTCAGCGTCTGAAGAATAGCTACCTTCAGGTGTGTTGAAGTGCTTCGGATCATAACCCCAATTATATAAATCGAAATTACGAATTTGATTGGTTAATGCTTGAGCATCACGCAATGGATCAAAGCTGTTATAGGCTTCTTCAAAGGTCATTCCTAAAAGCGAAGCATCGCCACACACTTCTGCTGCTGGCGCTAAGGCACAGAAATCAGCGATAGTGTCGGTCCATTCAATGGTACGAGCTGGATCTTCGTTGATAGTGGCAATGTCGTTAGCGGGTAACATATGGAAATGCGTTAAGCCTTTCTCTTGCAACGCTTTTAAATGCTGCATAGGCGCTGAGTCTTTTTCCGTAAAGGCCATGAACTTACCACGATTTTCAGCACTTGTTGATTCATCGCGAATACTAAAGTTACGAATATGTCCTTCGTAAATGACCATATCTTCAAAGTTCTCGATGGTAGGAATATCATGCGTATCCCAACCGTCAGGCTTCAAATCATCATCGTTTAGGTTAACAAACTGCGAGAAACGACCATTAACCGATAAACTAACTGAATAAGGGTCAGTTACGTCTAATACTTCTATCGCGTCATTGACTGGCGAATAAACCGTCACTTCATAGCGATATAGCTGACGATCCATACTCATATTACCGTTGTAAGTCCAAATACCAGTCACCGGGTCGAGCGTCATCGCATTGCTTGTAGCCAGTGTTTTATCAGTATTATAAAGTTTTAAGGCAACATTTTGCGCGGTCGGCGCCCAAACAGCGGCGCTAATGCCTGCATCAGTATAAATCGGACCAAGCGCTGCTTCGTCTGCGTCGGCTTCACCTTTAGTGTAAAGCTCATCTAATACACTACTACTTTGCATGCGCGTTGCAGCAACTAATTTACCTTCACTATCGTAAGCACCTAAAATAGCTTGGGTTTTCAATACTGCTTTTGCATCATCAACAGACCAATCTCCCGCAAACGCTGTAATGCCGCTCAAATGAGGTGCAATTGCAATTTGCTCGTCAGTCAAATCAACTTCGGTTAATTCGACCGTAGTGCTGTTCAATACACCATCTTCAAGCGTAATTTCAATATCAGCTGTTGGTGAGTAGTGCAATTTAACCGTATCTACAATCGCATCATCAACATTCCATAAAATAGTTTGAGGGTCTAACCAATGTGCAGCAGCACCTTCAACTGATACCGGCTGCTCTCCTAGAGAATCAATCGGGAATTCGTAAATCACATCATTACCAGAGAAGGTAAAATTCATACGTACAAAGGTAGGATCGTCTTGGGTCAAGCTACCTTGGAAGTCGCCGCCACCCATTTCTTTACCCGCATCATCTGTCCCAATGTGGATAATGAAATTATGACATGCTCCCGGCGTGTCTGCATAACCTGGTTTTAGATCAAGTATCCAATAAGCACCGTAAACAGGGTCAATGGCATCGTGCACTCGGCCTGAATCCCAAGCGGTATCAGGATCTGCATAGGCATCACACGCATCGTTACTCCATGTATGCAGCTTATAGCCGGTGTACGCTGGATCACCCGGTGAGTTGTCAGCATCTACCGCAATGCGGTTGTAATACAGCACCGCTTGGTCAGCTCCAGGGAAAAATACTGGCGCTGGTAAAGATGAGTTAAATCCAACGACACAGGCGTCGTTTGCTGCGTTTGGTACCGTAGGTGCGTCGCACTGAATCGGTGGTGGATCTACACATTCGCCTGTTGCGTTGGGTACTAAAGGTATGTCACAGGCAACTAAGAGTTTACCCGAATCAACCTCAGAACCAGCACCACCACAAGCTGAAAGTACTAAGGCACTGAATATAACTAATGCAGCCCCTATCGCTTTTCTTACATTAACCATAGTTGATAACTCCACTATTTTATTGGTCATATTGTCTGATTTATTTGCCTGCCTTAAAGCACGCTTTTTATTAATTAAGGTGTTCATAATGAATACGTCACCCCTAAGTAGTACTGGGTACCGAAGTACTGTATGGTGCCAGTGTTAGCTTCAGTCCCGAAGTAGCTTTTGGTAGGCTCGTCGGTGATGTTATTTGCTTGGAACAATATTCCCAAATTATCACTAATGTCATATGACGCTTGGAAATCGACTACGAGTTCAGCATCAAAATTAACCACTTGTGAATTGACCGCCACTTGTTTAGATACAAAGGGGTCGCGATATCGCGCATTAATGCGAGTCTCAAAGCCATCACCGCTATCCCAGAACAAAGTTGTAGAGATAACCGTTGGCGATAAGCCTTGTAAGTCTGAGGAATAAACACCACGGTTAGGATCGGCAACTCGCACAATTTCAGTGTCGGTGCGTGAATAGCTTAATGTCGTACCCAGTCCTGACCAAAAATCTGGTAAGAAACTAAATATTTGTGTATACGACACTTCTAATCCGCGAATATAACCACCTTCGGCATTATTTACTGCAGTTCTATAGTTACCGTTCACCAAAGGTAAGGTAACAAATACAGGGTTGCCACTTGCATCAAGTACAGGCGTAGATGGCGTAGTTATATCACTGTCTGCGTCTTCAACAACAGGGGCTTGCACGGTTTCAGGAGCGTTAATACCATTGGCATTGAAATCATATGGGTCAATATCGGTTTCATCTACAAATGAGCGAATGTCCTTGTAGAAAAAGGCAATAGACAAGTTTCCGTCAGTTTCTGTGAAGTATTTTTCATAAGAAATATCATATTGATTCGCATAAAACGGACGTAAATATGGGTTGTTGTTGGCTTGTCCAGATATTTTCGCTTCACCGCCAATAACTATTTCACCGGTGTCGATATCACGTTCAACTTGCGGGATAAAGATATTTGTACCTGTATTGGCAAACAACTGATTAATAGGTGCTCTACCCATTACTTTGGCTGCTGCAAAGCGCACATATGAATTATCTGTAATTTGGAAGTTCAAATTCAGCGATGGTAAATAATCCGTATAAGTATCTTCTAAAATATCTCGTCTGTAACGGTCTGTGACTAATCCTGCTTCATCTCTTATCAGTTCAGCACCTAACTCTAAGTCGCCATCAACAGGTTGTAGAAAAGTAGAAGCTTGTTTGGTGTCAACCATACGTACACCGACGTTACCGGTAACAGGCATATCCGCCATTTCAAAACTCAAGTTAGCCATAACGTAAGCAGAGGTCACGGTTTCGTACACTTCACCGCTTTGCTCTACTGACCAAGAGGTATCAGATCCTAAAGGAGCACCATTAGCATGATTTAACACGTGCGCCGCACCAGGACCAAACGTTTGCTGTGGCTGCGGGATACCTGAAGGGAACCAAGCGTTGAGGGCTTTATCTAAGTCGATAGATAAATAGCTTGGGAAGTAACCAAAGTTACCTTCCCAGTTTACCACTTCAGTGAAATCTTCAGTTAAACGCAAAGGCGGTTGAGATAGTGAGAAGTTTGAATCACTTCCATACTCATATACTGAGCGATCGTTAGTGTATTTTCTATCTGAATGACGCATGCCAAACTCAATAGAGCGTACGTAGTCGTTATCTTCAAGCTCATAGGTAAAATCTAGTCTATAAGCGTCTAAATCATCAGTGTTTTGGAATGGATAAATACCGTACTTCGATACCATCACTCTATTAATGTCAGCAAAGGCATTTTGTTGAGTGAAACCAAGATCGGGAAGATCCAAGCCATTTAATTGATAGGTGATTGCAATATTTTCATCTAGTTGTGGATTGGTAGCATTCGCGTCTTCTGCAACTAATGACCACAATAAGCCATTTCTGAAATCACGTTCAGCTGATGAGTTAGAGATATCAAATGCCATTGACCAGTTGTCGCTTATTTGCCATTCACCGCCAATACCAAGGTTTAGAATTTCACTGTATTCTTGGTTATCATCATTGACTAATTCTACACGTGTATTGCCACCCGTTGAGCGACTAAAGCTACCACCTATTACTGTATTATCTACAATCACCGGATTGCTTACGGCTACATTAGGCGCTTCAAGTTTGACGCGAAAGCCGCGAGCAAAGGCTTCTGAATCGAACTTGGAATAAAAGGCGTCGGCTTTCATTTTAAAGTTATCAACTGGCGCCCACTCAAGCGCTAGCATATAGCCGTCGCGAGTTTCAGCACCGCCTTTATGTTGCATTTCAAAGCCTTCACCAATCTTTTCACAGCCACCACACTGGCCGGCTAAAGGAATATTAGGATTGATGTTTTCAGTATCGCCTGCAAGGTTGTCGACGTCTTTCTCACGGTTAGCCGATAGGCCTATAAACTGGGTTGACACACTTGGTTGAAATAGGCGCGCGTAGCCTGC
This sequence comes from Glaciecola sp. G7-5, assembly GCF_055808975.1. Lineage (NCBI taxonomy): Bacteria > Pseudomonadati > Pseudomonadota > Gammaproteobacteria > Alteromonadales > Alteromonadaceae > Glaciecola > Glaciecola sp. G7-5. Next base: position 3,288,477 of record NZ_CM147892.1, on the reverse strand, counting down.
GGCAAAGCCTAAGGTTTCATCAAAAAACTTGCCTTGGTAGCCAAAGCTAATTCTGTGACCAAATTCTTCGGCATCAGACACCTCACCAGCCCTGTCATTAAACATACCGCGTACGTTCATATTAAAAGTATGTGTTTCAGCATTAGAAAGCGGGTCGACAGTTTTTAACTCAACCGAACCTGCAACACCTCCTTCAATAAGTGATGCTTTTGGAGATTTGTATACTGCTCCTGCAGAAATAAGCTCTGAGGGGTATTGATCAAATTCTATAGACCGACTACCACTAGTAGAAACTTGTTCGCGGCCATTTAAGGTGGAAAATACGAAATCACCAGATAATCCGCGAATATTGATTTCTGCCGCTTGACCACCTGTACGAACCGCTGAAATACCAGGCAAGCGCGTTAATGCATCAGCAATCGATACATCGGGAAGGCCACCCAAATCATCTGCCGACAATTGCTCGGTTACTGTATCGCTAAATCGCTTAGCGTTGAGTGACTTGATTAAGCTCGTAGAAAAACCACGTACTTCAATGATCTCGACCGCCTCATCTTCGTTCGTTTCTTGCTCGGCCTCTTGAGCATATAACGTCGTGCTCCCGAGTAACAAACCACTAGCGATTAAAGCACTAGTAATTAGATTGGGTTTAAATTTGTTCATATGTGTGTGTCTCATATAATTAGAATGTAATAATGTGCTTGAGTAACTGCAATTGTTTAGCAACAGACTTGCCTTGTTCGTGATGCTTTAAATTAACAACAATTTTTCATACAGCTTCAACCATCTAATTAGATGTTACATTTTTCAACACTTTTTAACATCCACATGCATACGTATTCATAGCTATTAACTAGCCAGAATTCATATTTCACGCGGAATGTAAGCGTTTTCAACATACAAAGTGAATGAATAGAATTAAGTAGAAATGTTAATTATTTGTTAACTGGCGGGAAAGTTCATCGCACATCTTGATAAAAAACTGCCGATATTTTGTTCTTTATATAAGTCCCCTTTACCGGGTTGTTGTTTTGCTAAAGGAGGAAAGGTCCCATAGCCGGCGAGTAATGCATTCCAAGAATTGCTATTAAAATGATCCCCCAAACCAAGCGTATTGATGACCGATTCCATATCCTGACCTTGATACCATGCACCCAATACCTTAACTAAGGTGTCTGACAAGTTTTCGTTTTCGCGATTATCAATCCAATATTGACTATCACTGCGCGTGTTTAATTTGTAATGAGCCACAATATAGTCCCTCACGCGTTCAAAACGATTATGAATATCAACGTTAAATTCGCGTTGCCCTTTCGTCGTCCAACCGCAGTCTTTCGGCATCGAATCAACAGAGTCTAATAAAGTATCAGCGAAAATTTCACAGCTTAATTGCACCAAATGTAGCGCTGTGGCTTCTAAAGGCTCTATAAAACCTTGCGATAAACCTAAGGCCAAACAATTTTTGCGCCAGTGTTCAGTACGCTGTCCAACCCTCATTTTAAGATGACGTGCCTGAATGTCCTGTTTTAAGCCTAAATGCGCTCTTAATTCATTCTCAGCATCTTGTGCTGATAAATACTTGCTAGCATAAACGTAGCCATTACCTGTTCTGCTGCGAAGTGGAATTTGCCAAGCCCATCCTGATGATAAGGCTGTTGCTTTGGTCTCACGCGGTAATGGGTCTAAAGGACTTGTAGGAAATACCACTGCGGCATCATTGAATAGGTTATCACTAAAAGACTCAAAGGGGCTATTGAGTGTTTTACCAATTAACAAGGCTGAAAAACCAGTACAGTCAATAAAGAAATCACCTTTTAAGACGGTATTGTCACTTAATGTAAGTGCTTCAATATTGCCGTTTTCGCCGGTAGTGACCTTTTCAATTTTTTGCTGAATTCGGTGTACCCCAAGTGTTTTCGCATTTTCTGCTAAAAACTCTCCTAATAAATGGGAATCAAAATGGTAGCCATATTCTACTTTAAAGGGGAAATGTTCTGGTGTATGCGGAAGCTTGCCTTGATGACTTAATACAGAGTTTAAGAAAAAATCCCCAGGTGTGGTGTGAGTATCAAGACCTAAACGGCGAGTACGGCAATTCATATTGAAGGCTTTATAAGTAAAAGTATCAACTTGGCTAGTAAATGGATGGGAGTAACTCTTTACGCCAGACTGCGGACTCCAATCAGCAAAGCTAATGCTTAGTTTAAAAGTGGCATTACACTTTGGCATCCATGTTTCTTCAGGAATATTTAGGATTTCAAAAAAACGTTTTAAGCTTGGTGTAGAACCCTCGCCAACACCTATAATGCCAATATTTGGTGATTCAACTAAGGTAATGTTGATGGGTAAATGTTGCCATTTAATCGCCAACAAATTGGCAGCCATCCAGCCTGCTGTTCCTCCGCCAGCGATGACAACCTGCTTACGTGTTTGCTTCATTTACTTTCCTCTAAAGACTTAGTATTCACTAAAATAAGTATGCCTTGCTTGAAATATCTAGTACCGTATATACAAATCTATAATAAAAGTACCCATGTTACCTCATGAACCATTTATCTGAAACTATCCATAATCTTCAACAACTAATAGTCAGCATTTTGCAAGAGCCTGATACCTATATTCAATTGTTTGTTGTGGTCAGCTTATATGCTTTTGCTTATATAGCTGCAATTTATATAAAAAAGAATATACGGATGTTAAGTGATGCGCCCGACGAGCACTCACATCCTTTAAGAAAACTTGCCTTTAACATTGGTATTATTTTGGCCCCTTTATTGGGTCTATTTCTTATAAAAATCGCCTATCAAGTGATTTTACATTTAGAATATGATTATTGGTTTATCCGCTTTATATTAGCCGTCGCGGTACTATTGTTTTTCTACTCTGCTATCAACACCTTTGTAACAAGCCCCTTTGCAGGACGCTTATTCAAATGGATTGGCTTGCCCATTTTATTTCTGCAAGTAGTCGACCTGCTTGACGATCTCATCATGATATTAGACGATATTTCAATTGAAGCGGGTAATGTAAACGTTTCTGCTTATGGTGTTCTAAGGGTTCTTATCTTTGGGCTTTTGCTTTTTTGGTTGGGCCGAGTTTCAAATAGTTTTGGCAAAGCTATCATTAAAAAGCAGGCCGCCTTAGATGTGCCCACAAAAGAAGTGTTTAGTAAGTTATTTGAAGTGACACTTTTTTGTATCATCGTGTTATTACTGCTAAATGTGATGGGAATAAACCTAACAACACTAGCCGTTTTCGGTGGAGCTTTAGGTGTGGGAATAGGCTTAGGCTTGCAATCGATTGCCTCAAATTTTATCTCGGGAATCATCATACTTTTGGACAAATCGCTAACCATTGGCGATTATGTTGAACTAGACAATGGCCAAACCGGCTTTGTACGCGAATTTAGAATGCGCTATGCAGTACTTGAGACCTACGACGGTAAAGATATTCTAGTGCCTAACGAAATGTTTATTTCAAACTTGTTGGTTAACTGGTCTCATAAAGATCCTAAACAGCGCTATAAAGTAGACTTTTCGGTCCCCTACGCAACAGACATACGCGCGATGGTAGAGCTAATTAAAGTCGCAGTAGCAGAACATCCACAAGTAATTAGCGGTGATGATATCCCCTATGAGGAAAGACCAGATTGTGAAATTGAAAGCTTTGGCGATTCAGGTATTAATATGTTCGTAGAGTTTTGGATGATTGGGGTAGACGATGGCAAAAACCGTGTTGGCGGTGATTTAATGTTGATCATATTCGAAACCTTACGCGAAAATGGTATTGAAATACCCTTCCCTCAACGCGAAGTTCGAATATTAAACCCTAACGACGCTGCTAAATAAGCTCATAAATTTAAGAAAAAAAATCCGCCAATTAAGGCGGATTTTTTAATTGTTTAGCTTAAAAATTACCAACCGGTAATTTCACGCAAACCTTTACCAATCTCAGCTAATGAACGTACAGTTTTAACACCTGCCGCTTCTAATGCTTTGAATTTTTCGTCAGCTGTACCTTTACCACCAGCAATGATAGCGCCAGCATGGCCCATACGCTTACCAGCAGGTGCAGTTACACCAGCAATGTAAGATACGACAGGTTTTGTAACGTGATCTTTGATGTAGGCAGCAGCTTCTTCTTCTGCATTACCGCCAATCTCACCAATCATAACGATTGCTTCGGTAGCAGGATCTTTTTCGAACAATTCTAGAATATCGATAAAGTTAGAACCTGGGATAGGATCACCACCAATACCTACGCAAGTAGATTGGCCAAAGCCTTCATCAGTAGTCTGTTTTACCGCTTCATAGGTTAATGTACCTGAACGTGAAACAATACCTACTTTACCCGCTTTATGAATGTGGCCCGGCATAATACCAATTTTACATTCATCTGGCGTAATAACACCTGGGCAGTTAGGACCAATCATGCGCACGCCTTTACCAGAGATATACTCTTTTACGTAAAGCATGTCGATAGTTGGAATACCTTCAGTAATACAAACAATCAGCTCAATACCAGCATCTGCAGCTTCAATGATTGAATCTTTACAAAATGGTGCAGGTACATAAATAACTGACGCAGTAGCGCCTGTTTCTTTAACAGCATCTGCTACGGTATCAAAAACAGGTAAACCAAGGTGAGTTGTGCCGCCTTTGCCTGGCGTAACACCGCCAACCATTTGCGTACCGTACTCAATTGCTTGCTCTGAATGGAAAGTACCTTGTCCGCCCGTAAAACCTTGGCAAATAACTTTCGTATCTTTATTAATTAAGACGCTCACTGTGCACCTCCAGCTGCATCAACTACTTTTTGAGCTGCATCGCTCAAACTAGCCGCAGCAATAATGTTTAGCTCACACTCTTCTAACTTCTTAGTGCCTAATTCAGCGTTGTTACCTTCTAGTCTCACAACTACAGGTACATTTACACCAACTTCTTCAACTGCACCAATAATACCTTCAGCAATCATGTCACAACGAACGATGCCACCAAAAATATTAACAAGTACTGCTTTCACGTTGCTGTCAGACAGAATGATTTTGAATGCTTCTGTTACACGTTCTTTCGTTGCACCGCCGCCAACATCTAGGAAGTTAGCTGGGTTGCCGCCGTGTAATTTAACAATATCCATTGTTCCCATCGCAAGGCCTGCACCGTTAACCATACAACCGATGTTACCGTCTAGCGCAACATAGTTTAGTTCCCACTGTGCCGCTTGTGCTTCACGAGCATCTTCTTGCGAAGGATCGTGCATTTCACGAATTTTGGGCTGACGATACATTGCGTTGCTGTCTACCGCTAATTTAGCGTCAAGGCAGTGCAAGTTACCATCTTCTTTGATAACTAATGGATTAATTTCGATAAGGGCTAAGTCTAGGTCTTCAAACATTTTGGCAAGGCCGATAAATATTTGGGTAAACTGTTTAACTTGAACACCTTTCAAACCAAGTTTGAACGCGATTTCGCGTGCTTGGTAAGGTTGAGCACCAACAAGCGGATCAATCTCAGCTTTTAGGATTAACTCAGGAGTCTCTTCAGCGACAGTCTCTATTTCAACGCCGCCTTCAGTTGATGCCATAAACACGATTTTACGTGAAGTACGGTCTACAACAGCACCTAAGTAAAGCTCTTGTGCGATATCAGTACAAGATTCTACCAAAATGCGAGTAACAGGCTGGCCTTTCTCATCTGTTTGGTAAGTAACCAAGTTCTTGCCAAGCCAATGTTCAGCGAATGCTCTTATTTCTTCTTTGGTCTTAACTAGTTTTACGCCGCCCGCTTTACCGCGGCCGCCAGCGTGTACCTGACACTTAACTACCCACATGTCGCCGCCTATGGCGCTAGCAGCTTCAACAGCCGCTTGTGGTGTATCAGCAGCGTATCCATCAGAAACGGGTAAACCGTACTCTTTGAATAACTGTTTACCCTGATATTCATGCAAATTCATGGTTATTTATCCGATTGTGTTGATTGAATGAGGATGCTCATACCGCCTTGGCGAAGTACAACCCCGGTTAGAACAGCGCCGGAGTATATCATACAAATGATAGCTTTTCCGGCGATTTTACTGGCTATACTACGAAAGTCGCGCTAGGAAGAAGTAAAAAAACAACTTCCCATCTCTCGATTTACGTGTGTATAACAATTTTAAACATCTAAGATTAGACGCGTTGGATCTTCAAGCATTTCTTTTACAGTAACCAAGAATCCAACAGACTCTTTTCCATCGATAATTCTATGGTCATATGACAAGGCTAAATACATCATTGGTAAAATCTCTACTTTACCGTTTACCGCCATTGGACGGTCTTGTATTTTGTGCATACCAAGTATGGCACTTTGTGGCGGGTTGATGATTGGCGTTGATAACAACGAACCAAATACACCACCATTGGTAATTGTAAAATTACCGCCTTGCATTTCGGCTAATGATAGTTTGCCGTCACGTCCTTTAAGTGCAAGCTCGCGAATGCCCTTCTCAACACCCGCCATGCCTAAAGTATCCGTATCTTTTAATACAGGAGTCACAAGGCCTCGTGGGGTTGAAACTGCTATCGAAATATCAAAGTAGTTATGATAAACGATGTCATCGCCGTCAAGTGATGCATTCACTTCTGGGAAACGTTTTAATGCCTCAGTTACTGCCTTAACATAAAATGACATAAAGCCTAAACGAATACCGTGACGTTTTTCAAAGCTCTCTTGATATTGCTTGCGCAAATCCATAATAGGCTTCATATTGACTTCGTTAAACGTTGTCAACATAGCGGTTGAGTTTTTCGCTTCTAACAAACGTGTTGCAATCGTTTTACGCAAACGTGTCATTGGTACGCGTTTTTCAATGCGTTCCCCTGATGCAACAACAGGTTCTGCAGATGCACTGGCTTTTGGCGCAGAAGCGCTGGCCGAAGACCCTGCTTTTAAGTGTTGCTCTACATCTTCTTTAGTTATACGACCGCCTTTGCCAGTGCCTTTAACACTTGCTGGGTCAATATCTTTTTCAGCTAACAAACGGCGAACTGAAGGGCTTAGGGCATCGTTATCGCCTTCTTGCGATTGCTCGCTCTTTTCTTCAGTTGTGCTTGGGGCCTCACTTGAACTTGCGCCCGCTACAAATTTTGCAATAAGTTGCTCAGCGGTAACCGTTTCACCTTCTTGCGCGAGAATTTCGCTAATTGAACCGTCTTCTGGCGCAACCACTTCTAACACGACTTTATCGGTTTCAATGTCAACTAGGTTTTGGTCTCTTGAGACGGTTTCACCTGGTTGTACATGCCATGTTGCAATACTTGCATCTGCCACAGATTCAGGTAATACCGGTACATTTATGTCGAGTGATTTCCCACCTGAGGCGCCGGCGCTAGATGCTTTTGAACTTGATGCTTCAGTGCTCGATGCTTCTGAACTCTCTGCTTTCTCAGAGGATGATGAAGATGCGCTATTACCAGTGTTTGATACTGCACCTTCAGAAACACTTCCAATAACTTGCTCTCCTAAAACGGTCTCACCTTCGGCGTATAATATCTCGCCAAGTACGCCATCTGCCGGAGAAACAACTTCTAAAACCACTTTATCAGTTTCAATGTCTACCAGGTTTTGATCGCGCGTTACCGTATCGCCAGCTCGTACATGCCAAGTTGCAATTGTTGCATCAGCTACTGATTCAGGTAATACGGGAACTTTTATTTCATGTGCCATTTCAGGTTCCTTATTTAATTTTAAGTGCGTCTTCAACCAGTGCTTTTTGCTGCTGATTGTGAACGGATATATAACCAACTGCAGGCGAAGCAGAAGCATCACGTCCAGTATAAGTGAGTGTTGCGCCAGTCGGTATGTTTAGCCAGAAATGATGCTGACTACAATACCACGCTCCTTGATTTTGTGGTTCTTCTTGACACCATACCCAGTCCTTCACATGTGCATACTTCTCAGCAAGTAATTCAAACTCTTGGCTTGGGAAAGGATATAGTTGTTCAATTCTAACAATAGCGACGTTGTTTAACTCATTTTCACGTCTTTGATCTAATAAGTCATAATATACTTTACCAGAACACATAATAACTCGGTCGACTTTACTTGCGTCAATGTCATCGACTTCGTCAATTACATTATGAAATACGCCAGCAGATAATTCATCTAAACTCGATACAGCAAGCGGATGGCGTAGTAGTGATTTCGGAGACATAACAATTAACGGTTTGCGCATTGGGCGCACTGACTGCCTGCGAAGCATATTATACACTTGCGCTGGGGTAGAAGGCACACATACTTGCCAGTTATGATCAGCACACAACTGCAAGAAACGCTCTAATCGTGCAGAACTATGTTCAGGCCCCTGCCCTTCGTAACCGTGAGGAAGCAATACCGTCAGTCCGCACAAACGTCCCCACTTGGCTTCACCAGAGCTTAGAAACTGATCAAATACCACTTGTGCCCCATTCGCAAAGTCACCAAACTGAGCTTCCCAGATTGTAAGTGTACCCGGCTCTGCAGTCGCAAATCCATATTCAAACGCCATAACAGCCGCTTCAGATAATACTGAATCATAAATTTCAATGCTACCTTGTTTCGAATGTAGGTGTTGCAAAGGAATATAATCCGCAGCATCGGTTTGACTATGTAAAACAGCATGGCGATGGAAGAAAGTTCCACGGCCAGAATCTTGTCCCGTAAAGCGAATATCATTACCGTTGTCGAGTATGGTTGCATATGCAAGATTTTCTGCCATTCCCCAATCAATTTGTTTTTCGCCGTTTATCATCGCGACTCGGTCACTGTATAACTTGTTAACACGTGAATGTAACTTATGTGACTCTGGGAAACTGGTAATTGATTTACCTAATTCAACTAAACGCTCTTTGCTTACGCTACCGTCATAGCTTACGTCCCAATCATGACCTAAATAAGGTGTCCAATCCACCGAATGTTCAGTCATTGGTCGCCACTCTTCAACCACGCAAGCACCGTGATCTAATGCAGCACGGTATTCAGCAATGAGTTTATCAACTTCATGTTTTTCAATAGTGCCCTCAGCAATCAACTGATCGGCATAAATTTGGCGTGGAACCGGGTGCTTTTTGATTTTTTGATACATCAATGGCTGAGTCGCGTTAGGCTCATCAGCTTCATTGTGACCATGACGGCGATAACAGACTAAATCAATAACAACGTCACGTTTAAATTTATTTCTATAATCTAAGGCAAGTTTCGTTACAAAAGAAACGGCTTCGGGATCATCGGCATTGACATGGAAAATAGGTGCCTGAACCATTTTTGCAATGTCAGTACAATATTGGGTAGAACGCGTATCTTCAGTTTTTGAGGTTGTAAAGCCAACTTGGTTATTGATAACTATGCGAACCGTACCGCCTACTGAAAAACCTCGCGTTTGCGACATATTGAAGGTTTCTTGAACAACACCTTGCCCGGCAATAGCAGAATCGCCATGTATGGTGATTGGCAACACTGCCGAACCGTCATAACAAGCTCTGCGAGCTAAACGTGCTCGCACAGACCCCATCACTACCGGATTTACGATTTCCAAGTGTGACGGGTTAAAGGCTAACGCTAAATGCACATCGCCGCCTGGCGTTGCAAAGTCAGAAGAAAAACCAGCGTGGTATTTTACATCTCCGGCGCCGAGTGAGTCATCATGTTTGCCTGCAAATTCATCAAAAAGTACTGAGGGATTTTTGCCCAATACATTGACCAGAACATTTAAACGGCCGCGGTGCGCCATGCCAAGTACGACTTCCTTTGCACCGGCAGCTCCCGCTTCAGAAATAAGGCCTTTTAACATGGGTACTAGTGCATCCCCACCTTCAAGGCTGAAGCGTTTTGCGCCCGTAAATTTATTGCCCAAGTATTTTTCCATACCATCAGCGGCAATTAGACCTTTAAGAATTTTTATTTTTGCATCACGATCGAAAGTCGGTTTTGCTTCAACCGATTCAAGATATTGTTGAATCCAGCGTTTTTGTTCGGTATCGGTAATATGCATATATTCAGAACCGATTGAACCACCGTAAGTTCGGTTTAGGGATTTGAATAAATCGCCCAATGGCATTTTATCTTTACCAACAGCATATGAGCCTAAGCTGAATATACTATCAAAATCTGATTCAGACAGATTATGGTGCGACAACTCTAAATCTCGCACTCGCTCCTGCTTCCACAAACCAAGTGGATCGAGGTTCGCATGTTGATGGCCTCGAAAGCGGTATGCATTAATTAACTGCAACACCTTAACTTGCTTTTCGTCGCCGGGAGTACCTGCTGACGCTGGAGCACTCGCCCCCATGCGTGCCGCAGGACCAAGCGCTGCCATCTTTTTAAACTCTTCGCGAATGTCTGTATGGTTGGCTTCAACCGTCACACCCTCTACTTTAGGGAGGTCGTCAAACACCTTTTTCCAATTTTCAGGAACATCAAGAGGGTTTTCAAGATATGTTTCATATAACTCTTCAACATATGCGGCATTCGAACCCGCCATGTGAGAAGAGTCCCACCATGCTTTCATCACGCTATTTTGCATCTTTTAGCCTTGATTTGTGTAATTGTTTGTATTGTATTCTAAGTAGTTTTTAAAATAAATCGTCTATAACCAATGTCTTAGTTTTTTTTTCAATTTATAAAAAAAATAGCTATCCATTACTGGATAGCTATTCGAATATTGTCCATAAAACAAGCTATATTATTCAATGTATAAATCGATCAAACAGCACGTTGTAATAACATTGATTTAATTTGTCCTATTGCTTTGGTCGGGTTTAAACCTTTGGGGCAAACACTAACGCAGTTCATGATACCGTGGCATCTGAATACGCTAAAAGCATCATCTAAGTCGTTAAGACGTTCATTGGTTGCAGTATCACGACTATCTATCAAAAAGCGATAAGCGTGTAACAAACCTGCAGGCCCTATAAACTTATCAGGGTTCCACCAAAACGATGGGCATGAAGTCGAGCAACATGCACACAAAATACATTCGTATAATCCATCCAGTTTTGCGCGGTCTTCAGGACTTTGCAAATGTTCACGTGCTGGTGGTTGTTTATCGTCATTTATTAAGAAAGGTTTAATTTTCTCGTATTGGGTATAAAATTGTGTCAGGTCGACCACAAGATCTCTTACTACTGGTAAACCAGGTAGCGGACGTATAACAATCTTACCCGAACCCAAAGATGAAATTGGCGTGATACATGCTAAGCCGTTTTTACCATTCATGTTCATCCCATCTGAACCACAAACACCTTCACGGCACGAACGACGAAATGACAATGTAGCGTCTTTTTCTTTCAGAGATACAAGGGCATCAAGCACCATCATATCTTGACCCTCTTCTACTTCAAGAGAGTAATCAACCATTTTAGGCGCATCATCTACATCTGGGTTGTAACGGTAAATTGAAAATTGTAATTGCATATTCAATACTCCTATTAGTATGTACGCGCTTTAGGAGGGAATGCCTCTCTAAGCTTCGGTGCCATGTTTACATCACGTTTCAACATCGTTTCACCATCAGGCACGTAAACAGAGTGACATAACCAATTGTCATCGTCTCGCTCAGGGAAATCGAAGCGGCTATGAGCTCCACGGCTTTCCGTTCTGAAGTTAGCGGCAACAGCGGTACTGTATGCGGTCTCCATAAGGTTATCGAGTTCTAAACATTCAATACGTGCAGTATTAAAATCGCTACTCTTATCATCTAAGCGCGCATTTTGTAAACGCTCACGAATTTCAGACAATTCCTTAAGGCCCTCGGCCATAGCATCTCCTTCTCTAAACACAGAGAAATTGAGCTGCATACATTTTTGCATATCTTTTTTGATTTGAACCGGGTCTTCGCCTTTTCCTGCTTCAGATGATTCCCAACGATTAAAGCGAGCCATTGCCGCTTCCAAATCTGAGCTTGATGCGTCAGATTTAATCTCGATGTCGTCTATGCTCTTGCCCAAATGCAGTCCTGTAGCGCGACCAAAAACAACCAAGTCTAATAGTGAATTACCACCAAGGCGATTAGCGCCATGCACTGAAACACAGGCAATCTCACCACAAGCAAATAAGCCATCCATAGGCTTCTCGTTGCCATTTTTATCTATACCAATAACTTGGCCATCAACATTGGTCGGTATACCGCCCATCATATAGTGGCATGTTGGTATCACTGGAATAGGTTCTTTTACTGGATCAACGTGAGCAAAGGTTCTAGAAAGCTCTAGAATACCTGGCAGACGCGACTCTAATACGTCTTTCCCTAAGTGGTCCAATTTCAATTTAATGTGCGTTCCCCAAGGTCCTTCACAACCTCGGCCTTCGCGGATTTCAGTCATCATTGAGCGAGCAACAACGTCACGGCCAGCTAAGTCTTTTGCGTTTGGTGCGTAACGTTCCATGAAACGTTCGCCATCTTTATTTAGCAGATAACCACCCTCACCGCGACAACCTTCTGTCACTAGTGTACCCGCACCGGCAATGCCCGTAGGGTGAAATTGCCACATTTCCATATCTTGTAACGGTGCACCTGCACGAAGTGCCATGCCAACACCGTCACCAGTGTTTATGTGAGCATTTGTAGTTGAAGCATAAATACGACCGGCACCACCTGTTGCCAGTACAACCGCTTTAGACTTGAAATAGACCACTTCGCCAGTTTCAATATCTATTGCCGTACAACCAACAATTTGACCTTGCTGGTTTTTAACTAAATCCAAGGCATACCATTCAGAAAATACTTTTGTTTTGTTTTTTACATTCTGCTGATACAACAAATGCAATAATGCATGACCGGTTCTGTCGGCAGCGGCGGCAGTACGTGCTGCTTGCTCACCACCAAAGTTCTTCGACTGGCCACCAAATGGGCGCTGATATACTCGCCCTTCTTCAGTACGTGAGAACGGTAAACCCATGTTTTCCATTTCTATAATGGCTTCGGGGCCCGTTTTACACATATACTCAATTGCTTCTTGGTCACCGATGTAATCAGAACCTTTTACAGTATCGTACATGTGCCATTCCCAATTATCTTCATGGGAATTACCTAAAGCAACCGTAATACCACCTTGGGCAGATACTGTGTGTGAACGAGTTGGAAACACTTTTGAGAGCAAAGCGCAAGAACGCCCTGACTCAGAGATTTGAAGTGCAGCACGCATACCAGCGCCACCCGCACCTATTACTACTGCATCAAATTCATGAACAGGTAAGGTCATATTAAACACCCCATAAAACGAATAAGCCAACGACTACATAAGCGAGGGCCATTAAATTCAGTACAAATTGCAATATCATTCGGACATTGTGTGGTTTGACATAGTCAGTTAACACCTGCCATAAACCAATACGAACATGCATCAATATAGCGAGCAAGGTGATAAGCGTGAATGCTTTCATATATATCGATTGAAATAAACCTTGCCATACCGTAAATGTGATCTCAGGGGTGGCAATAAAGAAATACACCATATAAATGGAGAAAGCAGAAATGACTGCTGCAGAAGCGCGCAAAGACACATAATCTTGTATGCCGTTTCGTTTGATAGACGCTTGATTGATTACCATAATACGACTCCTAACACGATGGTGACTAATATCCATAAGGCAATGGCAACATTGGCGCTGGTGTTACCCGACTCCAATTCTTCCCAATGCCCCATATCCATAACAACATGGCGAATGCCAGCGATGAAATGAAATGAAAGCGCCGATAAAGTTCCCAGTGCTATCACGTAGCCAATCGGCCCGTTTAGCACGTCTACTACCATATTGAATCCCGCTTCAGAATCCAAAGATGTTGCCCATGCCCACACAACGAATATCAGCGCGAAAAACATGGCGACGCCAGTTACTCGATGCAAAATAGACGCCTTGCCGGCAGAAGGTAATTTGATTGTGGTTAAATCTAGATTGACTGGTCTTTGCTTTTTCACAATTAATAGCCTGTATAATTCATTAAGCTTCTACCTTAGCACTTTTCAGTAAAATGCGTAATTTGAAGCAAATGTCAGTGTGTTTAAATAACCGTTCGCAAAGAACGATTGATCATGCCTATATTTCTATAGTGGTGCGTTTTTATTAGATGTTGCAATGAACGCGACTTACCCTTGTAGTGTATCGGTCATTGCGCTGAAGGTTAAGCGAACTCACATTAAACTTTTTCAATATGTGTAAACGCTTTGTAAACGATAGATGCGCACTTAATAAGCAAATATCCCTTGATTTTCAGCGGGTTCGAATATATCAACCTAAGCTGTGAATAGCAATGTTTACTTGGGTCCTAGTCTTATTTACGTAAACATTTGTTTATACTTATGTTGAACGGCAACAAAATTGAAAATGAGCGTTTCGTATAAGACTAAAAGATTATAAGACTAGAATATATATTAGGCATATGTGCATTTAAATTGACTTACTTGTCTATTAAGTTAAGAATATCCGCACTTTTCGCACCGATGTGGCCAACCGCAATTAAAAATAAATGAACGTTATGGTCACTTCTTCCGTTTAAGCGGATACAAAAAACTTAGGAGAGTTATTCATGTCAAACAAAACCGCTACCCTCAAAGCTGGTGAAGTAGAAATAGAATTCCCAATTTTGGATGGTACTGAAGGGCAATCTGTAATAGATATAAGAACATTAGGTTCGAGTGGCTATTTCACTTTCGATCCCGGTTTCATGGCAACAGGTTCGTGTGAGTCGTCAATTACTTTTATTGACGGCGCTAAAGGAATATTGCTTCACAGAGGCTATTCTATTGAAGATTTAGCAAGAGATGCAAACTACCTAGAAGTATGCCATATGTTGCTACACGACTCGACACCAACAACGCAAGAATATACCGATTTTAGAGATACTATCACGCGCCATACAATGGTTCATGAACAACTCAATATGTTTTTCCACGGCTTTAGAAACGACGCGCATCCAATGGCAATGTTATGTGGCACCGTAGGCGCGTTATCATCTTTCTATCATAGTGATTTAGACGTTTCTGACCCAGATCAGCGAGTCCGTTCGGCCCATCGCTTAATAGCGAAAATGCCAACACTAGTAGCGATGTGTTACAAATACAATATTGGCCAACCCTTTGTGTATCCACGCAATGATTTAAGTTATGCAGCTAACTTTTTGAATATGATGTTCTCTGTACCTGCTGAAGATTATAAAATCAGTGAAGCGGTAGAGCGCGCGATGGATAGAATCTTCATCTTACACGCTGACCACGAGCAAAACGCATCAACTTCAACGGTTCGTTTAGCAGGCTCATCTGGCGCTAATCCATATGCCTGTATTGCTGCTGGCGTTGCTTCTTTATGGGGTCCCGCTCATGGTGGTGCCAATGAAGCTTGTCTGAAAATGCTCGAGGAAATCGGTTCTGTAGACAGAATTCCAGAGTTTATCGCTAGAGCAAAAGATAAAAATGACCCATTTAGACTTATGGGTTTTGGTCATAGGGTTTATAAGAATCATGACCCACGTGCAACAGTAATGCGAGAGAGTTGTCATGAAGTATTATCTGAATTAAACGTGAACAATCCTTTACTTGACGTTGCAATGGAGCTAGAAAGAATCGCACTTAGCGACCCTTACTTCGCTGAAAAGAAACTTTTCCCGAATGTTGATTTCTACTCTGGTATCGTATTAAGTGCGATTGGTATCCCAACAAATATGTTTACCTGTATTTTCGCTCTTGCAAGAACGGTTGGTTGGATTTCTCATTGGCACGAAATGCTTAGTCAGCCAGGCCAAAAAATTGGCCGTCCTCGCCAGCTATATACTGGTAAGAGCAAGCGTGACTATACGCCAATAAAAAAGTAAGCCTTTGAAAACGAAAAATGGCGCTTAGGCGCCATTTTTTTATCATTATTTTCTGTAATTAATTGCAACATGCAAACACAATTCATAGGGAATGCGAGATGCAAAATACTGCCAAGTACCTTTCTTTTGCTGGTTTGCTGCCCTTCATCGGCATTCCACTGTTTATTTTTATTGGCTTAATAGATGCTTATTTAGGCTATCTTCATTTTGTTCAGTATTCAGCAATAATTTTATCTTTTTTTGGGGGCATTCATTATTTAGATGCACTTCAAAACCGACGCACAAATCATCAACTCTTCGTATCAATGCTACCAAGCATCATTGCTTGGTTAGCGCTTGTGTTTCTCACAGGTACAATGCTCTTAAGTATTTTATCTCTGAGCTATATTGGTATTTTGATGTACGACAAATATGTCTTAGCGCTAGAAAAAGACATACTAATTGACTATACAAAAATGCGTGTCATGTTGACAACCATCGTGGTTTTGTGTCATTTGTGGATGGCGTATATATGAAGTGCGCACAAAGTTGTGCGCACATTTTGATGGATTTATACGCTAGCTAAGCACTTATTAGCGCAGCGAGCTCTTTTGTTTTTTCCTCCATTAACGCCTGATTTTCTCGGCTTTCTACGTTCAATCGAATCACTGGTTCAGTGTTCGACTTACGCAAATTAAATCGCCATTCTTTAAACTCCATGCCGATACCATCGGTTTTATCGATAAAGCTAGCGCTTTGCTCGTAATGCTTAATAATCTTTTTAATAGTTGCGCCGGCATCGTCAACACGATAGTTTATTTCGCCTGAAGACGGAAATTTAGCTATGCGTTCTTTCACCAAAGAAGACAAGGTCTGTTTTGTATTACATAGGAGTTCAGCTACTAATAGCCATGGGATCATGCCTGAATCACAGTAAGCAAAATCTCTAAAATAATGATGTGCACTCATCTCACCGCCGTAAACCGCGTCTTCTTTACGCATACGTTCTTTGATAAATGCATGGCCGGTTTTTGATTTGATTGGCTTACCTCCGGCACTTTTTACAATATCTTCGGTATTCCAAAAGACCCGCGGGTCGTAAATTATTTTTGCGCCTTTATTCTTATCTAAGAAGGCTTGAGCTAGTAAGCCTACAATATAATAACCTTCAATAAATGCACCGGTTTCATCAAACAAGAAACAGCGGTCAAAATCACCGTCCCATGCTATTCCCATATTCGCTTTATTTTCAATTACGGCTTTTGCGGTATCGGCTCTATTTTCAGGTAATAAAGGATTTGGGATGCCGTTGGGGAAATTGCCGTCTGGATTATGATGAACTTTGATAAATTCTACGGGCACATTTTGGTGTTTAAAAAATAACTCAATGGCATCAACAATATGACCAGCGCTGCCATTGCCTGAGTTCACCACGAGCTTTAAAGGAGTAAACTTGGCAGTATTTATGTATTCATTTAAATGCAGCACATAGTCATTTACGCAGCTTATGCGCTCATATTGCTTGCTTGTAAGTAATAGATTTTGTTTTATTGAGTGCCCACCTTCAATAAAGCTTTCGTCGCTAACTAAAGTATGGGCAGCATAGTGCATTAATTGTGTATGCACCAATTTTTCATCATAACTTTCTGCGAGCTCTCTAATCGCATTCAGACCGGTGTCTCCACTAATGGGGACTGAGTCGGCCTTGACCATCTTCATGCCATTATAATTGATTGGGTTGTGGCTTGCGGTAACTTCTATACCACCATCAACGCCTAAATGTTTGGTCGCGAAATATATTTCTTCTGTTCCCGCCGCTCCTAGGTCGAATACTTTGGCCCCACCATCAATGAGACCTGCACTAAGCGCTAACTTTAATGGAAGCGATGTTTTTCGTGCATCGGCCCCAACCACCACAGTTTTGGCACTAAGGTTTTGCGCAAACGCACGCCCTACTCTATACGCTACATTTTCATTTAATTGGGTGATAAGCTCACCCCGAATGTCATAGGCTTTAAAACACGTAATTGAGGTCATTTTATTTTTCTTAATGGCTTGGGAATAATGATGCGGGTCATACTAAAAAAGATATGCCTTGCTTGCAAATTGTTTTGTACTTTTTACTTTTATGTTTTGTAGTTTTTAGAGCTGAAAGAAGATAGAAGTTGCTCAACCTCACCTTGCTGCACTGTCTATCTCGTTGTTGTCTAGCTTACCAATCTATTTCCTTGAAAGTCAGCAAGTGCTTGTTTAATTTCTTCTGTAGTGTTCATCACAAAAGGACCGTATTGCTCCACGGGTTCACCAATGGGTTGCCCGCTAACAAAAATGAAACGAGTGTTTTGACTAGTTGTCACGCGTAGCTCAGCGGCCATCTCAAGCACAGCAAGTTGGCCTTTACTGATGCCTTTACCACTAACGCTTAATTCACCTTCGTAAACGTATACAAAACCATTGTGTGAATTGTGTACTGGAAATGAAATCTCATCGTTTGCACTTATGTGAACATCATAGAACTGCGGTTTTACGGCCTGAGTGTTTACCGCACCAACAACGCCAAATAGTTCACCAGCTAATATACGTGCCTTTGAGTGCTCAGAGAGCTTTAACTCAGAAATAGCGTCACTCTTAATATCTTGATAGCCGGGCTCAGACATTTTTTCACTTGCCGGTAAATTTACCCACAGTTGAAAACCACGCATTTTCCCCTCAGTCTGTTGTGGCATTTCTTCATGAATAATCCCCTTGCCTGCATTCATCCATTGTAAACCACCGTCTTCAATTGTGCCTTGGTTCCCAACAGAATCCTTGTGCCCCATCTTACCGCTTAACATGTAGGTCACCGTTTGAAAACCTCGATGAGGATGGGCTGGGAATCCAGCAATATAATCTTCTGCATCCTCGGAACCAAATTCATCAAGCATCAAAAATGGATCTAGTCGCTTTAGTGTAGGTTGCCCTAGTACTCTTTTTAATTTGACGCCCGCACCATCAGACGCCGGCATGCCTTGCACAATCTGCTTTATGCTTGTTGTTTTCATTACTTGTCCTCTCATATTTTCTGGGCTTTGCTGCCATTTACGCAATCACTTCGGTAGTGCAACTATAGTGCGTCTCGATTATGTGGTGCCTGTAAATCCATAAGTGGGCCTTCTGGCACGACTTGCGTAGGGTTGATCATGTCGTGGCTAAAATAATAGTGGCGCTTAATATGATCAAAGTTAACCGTGTCGGCTATTCCCGGCATTTGGTATAACTCTCTCATATAAGCACTCATTGCGGGATAATCCGCGATACGTTTTAAATTGCATTTAAAGTGCCCCACATATACCGGGTCAAAGCGAATAAGGGTAGTAAATAGTCGCCAATCGGCTTCTGTCAGTTGGCTACCCGTCAAATAGCGTTTTGTTGTGAGAATTGATTCTATCTTATCAAGTGCATCAAAAAGTGCTTTTACTGCTTCTTCGTATGCACCTTGACTCGTTGCAAAACCCGATTTATACACGCCGTTGTTTATCTTCGGATAAACAAATCCATTAATTTCATCAATTGTGCTCTGCAAGCTTTTAGGGTAATAATCATCATGATTTTGCGTAAGCTCATTAAACGAGCTGTTAAATATACGAATAATATCCGCCGATTCGTTATTCACAATCTTGTGTGTTTTTTTATCCCATAACACCGGCACCGTTACCCGCGAACTAATTTCTGGTGTATCTTTTGTGTACAATTGGTGCATAAAATCGAAACCGTAGAGATGATCCTCAGTAGCCCCTTTGTACTGACCAAATTCCCAGCCATTTGACAGCATATTAGGGCTGACAATTGATACACTAATATGCGATTCTAACTCCTTTAACTTTCGGAAAATCAAAGTTCTATGGGCCCACGGACAAGCTAATGATACATATAAATGATAACGGTTTGATTCTGGCGCAAACGGCGCATCTACCTCACTTGAGATTGTATGCCTAAAAGCAGAATCTTGACGAACAAATTTGCCATTAGACTTTTTGGTGTCGTACCATTGGTCTTGCCATTTACCTTCTACTAATAATCCCATTGTGATTTCCTCGTATTTGTATATGGTGCATAAACTGTCGATGAGAGCGTTGTTAGTTCATACTTTATCGCCAGCTATTTAGTTTTATTATTAAAGCATGCAATATCGAGAAAGAATATTGCTATAAATTAACAATACCTTTCTATTAATTAGAAAGATAAGAGGTCCTATGTCATATCAACAACGTTTCGCTGGTCTTTCTCGTTTATACTCTGAAAAAGGCTTGGCGAGTCTACAACAAGCAAAAGTATGTGTTGTCGGTATTGGTGGTGTTGGTTCGTGGGTAGCTGAAGCACTTGCCCGTTCGGGTGTGCAGCATATCTGTTTAATTGACTTAGATGATATATCTATCAGCAATGTAAATAGACAAATTCATGCCTTAAGCTCTACCCTGCATCAAAGTAAAATTGAGGTGATGGCGGCTAGAATTCAAGAAATCAATCCAGAGTGTGTTACTCAGCTTATCGAGGATTTCATAACCCCAGATAACGTAAGCGAATATATTAACAATGAATTTGATGTGGTTATTGATGCTGCCGACAGTGTAAATGCAAAAGCCGCAATGATCGCGCATTGTAAGCGCAATAAAATTAAGATTATTTGTATTGGTGGTGCAGGTGGACAATGGGATCCATTACTAATTACCAAAGGCGACTTGGCGAAAACGATTCAAGATCCCCTGCTAGCCAAAGTTCGCTCGCAACTGCGTCGCTTTCATCACTTTAGTCAAAATACAAAACGAAATTTTGGTGTAGAATGTATCTATTCTACTGAACAATTAAAATACCCTACTAGCGATGGTAATGTTTCACAACAAAAACAAAACAGCCAAGGCGCAGGCAAAATGGATTGTAGTACTGGCTTTGGCGCATTTGTAGGCGTAACAGCAAGCTTTGGCTTAATCGCCGCCAGTCGCGCGATAGCGTACATCGTAAAAATTTAATTATCGATTTTTCTGCGCTTATTCTTCGCTTGGCATTACAAATTTCCGATGTGCCGCTGAGCGCCATTTTCAGAGCAAGTAAACCACATTCTTAGTCATCCTTGCGAAGGCATAATACTGATCACACAAGCACGAGTCCTAACAAGCGTCGTTATCGCGAAGGCAAGAATCTATAGAATCACGCACAAAAACGCAGGCTTATATCGGATTAACTAAGCTTTTGAGGAGATACTCGCCTTCGCGAGCATGACGATGACGATTGGCGTGAAACGCGTAAGCGAACCACATTATTCAAAAGCAAGGACCTCTCAAACCTTAGTAAAATCTAAACATACTAAGCTCTGGAACACTAATTTTGCTGCGCCAAGCGGTGTTTTTTGAAATCTAAAAACAAGGCAATGGCAAGCCAAATTGAGATGACACTAAATAACATATAGGTGTTTTCGGCCATAGCCATCACTTGCTCGCTCAATACCGCCGTTCCTGCAATTAGCAGTAAATAATAAGGGAGATTAAATAAACCCGCTAAGGCGACAATCTTAATGGATTTTCGATGCGCTCCTTGCGCAAACATAAAAAATGCAAGCGAGTTGATATGTATCATTGCTAGCAACAAACGCGATAATTTACTGGGATTGTGGTCGTTGTCTTCTTTATTTTTACTGTAGCGCCCCAGACAATAATTGATTATGCTTCCTAAGGTTGCTGCCCCGACCATCGCGAGCGTAAGTAAAGCGATATCTTTTGTGCTAGGATTTGCACCAACAACGATAACCACCGCAAAAAATTGACCAGGAAAATAAAAGCCAATATAAATTATTGATTCAAGTAAAATAATCAGAAATATTACCCAGTAAATATCCTCTCTATAGGAGGACTTTATGAGTTCAAGTAATTCAGCACCCGGTGGAATAAGCTCGAAGTTAACGAGAGTTGCTATCAGCAACAATGCAAATAAAGCGCTGAACGGCAAAATTGACGCATATTTCATATTTAGACTTTTTAATTAAATAGTAAGTTAGAATACTCTATGCTGAGCGTATCGGATTACATTGGTACTGTTACTATTTTGTAATTTAGTTTTATTGAGTATCGCAAAATAAGGATTAACAAGGTGTATCGTCCCAAAAGCACTGTTGAACAATGGCGCATACTACAGGCAGTTGTGGATTTTGGCGGCTATGTGCAAGCGGCCAATGCACTTAACAAAAGTCAGTCATCCTTAAATCATGCCGTTTCTAAACTTCAAGCTACCCTTGGAGTGCAATTGCTTGAAGTTAAAGGACGTAAAGCAGTGCTGACCGAAGCCGGCGAAGTTATGCTCAGACGCTCTCGTGACTTGACGCAACAAGTAGAATCGTTAGAGCAACTCGCCCTTAATATACGGCAAGATTGGGAGCCAGAAATCATTTTGGCAATCGATATGGCTTTTCCAAGAGCACCTCTGTTTAAGGCTCTAGCAAGCTTTTTAGAACGTAGTAGAGGTAGTCGTATTACCATTTTAGATACGGTATTAACGGGCAGTAAAGAGGCGGTTATCAATAAATCGGCTGATCTAGTCATTCTTATGGAAGTGCCAAAAGGCTTTATAGGTGAACCCCTATGCAATGTCGAATTTGTATTGGTTTGCCATCCGAAACACGCCTTAGCGGTAACCCCTCAAGATATTGATTCGAGTACTTTGGCGCAATATCTGCAAATAGTCATAAAGGATTCTGGAAAACAGCCTCAAGAGACCAGTGGCTGGTTGAAATCAGAGCATCGCTGGACGGTTAGCCATTTTGATTCAGCTATTAAACTAGTGCAGCAAAACTTAGGATTTTGCTGGTTACCCACACATGAGGTGGCAGAGCTTATTAAAACTGGCGAATTGGTACAATTAAGCTTAAATGGCAGTGCCTTTAAACAATATACTGCATGTTTGGTGTGTCCTAAACCTGACGAAACAGGACCGGGAACAAAATTGCTTAGCACGCTTATTTTGCAGTATCGACAAATAGATACTCCTTCTTTTTGAGAATTCAATAATAAGCCAAGGCTATCTATGAGCGAGATTTTAAGGCGATGTCCAATCAGTCACTAGGTTTGCCATGTAATGACTTTGCTTCATGTATAGCAGGCCGCAGCTAACAATTAGCAGTGATATGCCATGCGTCATTGAGAAACGGAAATCTATTTCCTTTAAAGTATAAATTTGAATTAGTCCATCAAGTATTAATGCCATATATAAGCACCAAGGTAACCACCTGAACCATGAAAAGCGTTCCTTTTCCCACAGTATGGTGCGTTTGCTCACAAAATATAAGGCGATTAAGGCTGGCAATATCGGTACGAGTGAGAGATAAAAATGAAAAGGCAAAGGATAAAATACTCTCAACAAGCGCTCACTATCTTCTCTAAATGATAATGAGATAATTAGCACAACTAAACCACGACACACAAACAATAATAAAAGATATGTAAATATTGGCGGTTTCATGCGACCGGCTTCATCATAATAATGGAGTGGATATTTTAACTGCATCGTTAAGTTTGACTAAATTAAGACCTAAACTAAAAGTGAGGGTATATTACAACAAAAAGACCAGCATTGCGTGCTGGCCTTGCTTGCTGTGAATAATGGGATTAGTGGCTCAATATTGCACCCTGTTTTTTGAATAATAAGGTCATTCGATCACTTTCACCTATTTCATTCATGTTGGCAAGCTTATCAGTATCATCACCAACGCCGTTTAAGCTTGGCGGTAAACGCCAAACAATATCATCACTAGTCGGCTTATCTTTTGGGTTTGCGTTAATTTCACTTGTCATTAATAATTCGAAACCGGCATCTTCGAAAGCCTTAATTACAGCGCTTTGTTTCAAATAACCAGCGCTTCCGTCAGCCCAATCATCAGAAGCATCTTCAGGAGCACGATGCTGCACTACACCCACAAGTCCATCGGGTTTCAAAAGCGCATGAGCAACTTTTAGGGCTTGGGTAAGTGTGCCTGCTTTTTCTTCAAAGCGATTTAGATTGTGCAATGCACGTATAAATAGCACGCGGTCTAATTTTCCATTTGCAGATTTTGGCGCCGTAGCAAAGGTAAATCCACTACTGTGTATACCATTGTCGGTAAAACCCTCAACCATCGCGGGAAACTCTGCCGTCCGTTTTGACATTTCAATGATTCGGTCTTCGCTGAAAAAACCAAACATTGCCCACATATTGTCATTGTAATTAATTCCATGTAGCGCGCCTTCTTGGCCTAAATAGCTGGCCAATATTTTGGTATACCAGCCGTCACCGGGCAATGCTTCTGCCACTTGCATACCAGGTTCAACATGGAAAAAAGATAAGGTTTGAACTGGATGTCTAAATTTGTCTCGAGCTCTATCTTCAGCGTTTCTGTCTAGCACTATACCTTGCAACAATTCATTTCCACCATGGGCAAGGACTGCAGTGTTAAGCGTTAATATTGCAAGCAAAGTACTAGGCACGATGAAAAGCGCGCTTAAGGTCTTAAAAGAAAAATGTTTGGAAGCTATAGTTAACATGATAAACCTCTTATTTTTATATTTACCCGTAACAATAGCATAGAAGATATCGAGAAACACAGAAACGAAAAAGGGGCAATAATTATTGCCCCTTTTAATCTAAAAAAACTCTATTCTCTTATTTGCCCACTACCATTGACTAGATATTTTTCTGCGGTCAATGATTCTAAGCCCATCGGTCCATAAGCATGCATTTTAGTGGTCGCAATACCTATTTCTGCGCCTAAGCCTAGTTGGCTGCCATCAGAAAAACGAGACGAAGCGTTTACCATAACCACTGACGAATCCACACATTGCTGGAACAATGTACTTGTTCCTTCATTTTCAGTGCAAATGACTTCAGTATGGTGGCTGCCAAAACGGTCAATGTGCGCTATCGCACCTTCAACGTCATTCACGATTCTAACCGCGATTTCTAGGCCTAAGTACTCGTAACCGAAGTCATCATCATCTAGCACAGTTGGCGAATCAAAATAGCCTGAACTTGCACGGCAGCAATTTATTTTTACGCCGGCTTTTGCTAAGACTTCACTCACTTGAGGCAAGAAGTCAGCGGCAATGTCTTTATGAACGAGTAAGCCTTCTAGCGCATTACATACGCCGGTTCGTTGTGTCTTTCCATTCAACAACAAATTAATTGCTTTATCAAAATCGGCATCTTTATCAACATATAGATGACATACGCCTTTGTAATGTTGGATAACGGGAACTAAGCTATTTTCGCTTACAAAGTTGATAAGCCCTTCGCCACCGCGCGGAATGATGACGTCAATGTAATCTTTTTGTTTCATCAACTCGAGCATTAACGAACGGTCTGGGTTAGGCACAACCGTTATTATCGCTTCTGGCAGACTGTGCGCACGCAATACGCTCTGCATAATCTCAGCAATGGCTTTTGACGAAGCCAGTGCTTCTTTTCCGCCGCGTAAAATAATTGCATTGCCTGACTTAAAGCAAAGCGCTCCAGCGTCTGCCGTAACATTTGGACGTGCTTCATAAATCATACAAACGACGCCCAAAGGGATGCGCATCTTAGATATTTTAATACCATTGGGCCGAGTTGTAATATCGCGCGTTTGTCCTACTGGATCAGGCAGGCTTGCGACGACTTCAATACCTTCAGCCATAGATTCGATGCGTTCTTCGTTTAATAATAGACGATCAAGCATCGCGTCATCTAACCCGTCTTGATGTGCCGACTTCATGTCTTGTTCGTTGGCGCTTAAGATTGCACTACTTTGTGCTCTTAATGCATTCGCCATTTCTCGCAAAATCGTGTTTTTTTGTTCTTCGCCTAATCTTATTAGGGATTTAGCTGCCTTTGCCGCTTCTTGCGACAAACTAGTTATGATGCTCATGAGTTCTCCAGCACCGCCATGTGCTCATCTGAAATAATAGAATCGTGCAATAACGATGAATTTTTATCTAATTTACTGCGAATATCTTGATCCGCCAAATAGTTTAATAAACAACTACTATAATTAGCAGTCGCTTTTGCTATTTTATTCCCTTCGTCATCGCGTAGCAATATGGTATCACCTACTCCAAATTCGCCTTTTACAGACATAATTCTATCACTCGTTACAGCCTCTTGATATTCATCAGCATCGTTAAGCGGCTCACTTACAATAATTTCGCCACGTTCTTTCACTGTATGGGTCATCCAGTGCAAGCCTGCAGATAGAGGCTTAGTATGCGCTAGAAAGTGTGTACCTGGGTTGTCACCCGCGGCCAATCGTTCAAACGATATCGGATCGAATCCATCTACAACATAGGTATCGATACCGTGGCTTGTTGCTTTTTCTGCAGCTTCTATTTTTGTGTACATGCCACCTGTACCCTGCGCACTTGTCGCCCCGCCTGCCATAGAGAAGATATTGTCATCAATCTCATCGACTGTTTTTATTTTTTGGCATCAGCATGTGTTTGAGGGTTTTTATCGTATAAACCATCAACATCGGTGAACATTATGAAAGCGTCAGCGTCAACTGAGGTTGCAACCATAGCAGCAAGATTGTCATTATCGCCGACTCTTCGGTCGTCAGATGTTACAGTATCATTCTCGTTTACTATTGGCAGAACATCGTGCGCAAGCAATGCATCAATGGTGTCGCGAATACTGTCAAAACGCTCTTTATTGCGTAAATCGTCATTGGTTAACAATAGTTGTGCCGATGGAAAGTCAAAGAGTCTATCCCATACTTCCATCATATCAGTTTGGCCAGCGGCAGCCATTGCTCGCTTAAGTGCGACCGAAGGTTCGCTATTACCGAACCATTTGCGGCCAGCAGCCACCGAACCTGACGAGACTAAGACAATCTGTTGCCCGCGCGAACGACATTTAACGATAAATTGCGCTATGGCTAACAAGTTATGTGAACTACAGCCATTGTTCTGGGGGGCAATTAATGCACTCCCTACCTTCAAAACGACTCTCTTTTTGTCAATAATCGACATATTTCCTCTTTAGTAGTTGCTAATCGAATAACACTTAATTTTTTTAATTAGTGTTCTACCTATTATTATGACGAATATAGGGTCGAGTATCAAGGCTGAAAACGGGATACCTTATGTTTTAGTGTTATACAAGGGTATATTTTTGCATTTAATTAGTTTTATATGTAATAGAGTACTATTTATTTACCTCTTGTATTTTTTCATTAACATAAATGTTCATTTACCTAAATTGAGCGAGAAAAATGCATTATTCTTTTCATTGGGGTATTATCCGCGCAATTACTAGAAAGCAACATCGCTATAGCTTGATTCGCGAATTATTCATGGCTTTAGTCATCAGAAAATGGCACCTAAAATGACAGTAAACACCTTTAATCCAAAACAAACAACGACCATGGATATACCGGTCAAAACCCTAAACTCCAGCGTTATGAATAACAATAGTAGCAATGGTCGAATTGGTTTTATTAGCCTTGGATGTCCTAAAAATTTGGTTGATTCAGAGCGTATATTGACGCAATTAAGAACCGAAGGCTATGATGTTGTCCCCAATTACGACAATGCCGATTTGGTCATTGTGAACACCTGCGGATTTATAGATTCAGCGGTACAAGAATCACTTGATACTATTGGCGAAGCGCTGGCCGAAAATGGCAAAGTAATTGTAACCGGCTGTTTAGGCATAAAAGAAGACGATATCAGAGAAGTACACCCCAATGTGTTAGCAGTCACCGGTCCCCATGCATATGAGAGCGTAGTTGATCAGGTTCATCAATTTTTACCCAAGCCCTCGCATAATCCGTTTCTGCATTTGGTTCCCGACCACGGTATCAAGTTAACACCTCGGCACTTTGCGTATTTGAAAATTTCTGAAGGTTGTAATCATCGCTGTACCTTTTGTATTATCCCGTCGATGCGCGGTGATTTAGTCTCAAGGCCAGTAGGTGAAGTATTGAGTGAAGCGAAAAGATTAAAAGCGGCTGGCGTTAACGAGCTATTAGTCATATCTCAAGATACCAGTGCATATGGCGTAGACGTAAAACATAAAACCGATTTTTGGGACGGCATGCCGGTTAAAACCCACATGCAACAACTTTGCGAGCAGCTAGCTGATCTTGATATTTGGGTTCGCCTGCATTATGTCTATCCCTACCCTCATGTTGATGCACTTATCCCGTTAATGGCTGATGGTAAAATATTGCCTTACTTAGATATTCCGTTTCAACATGCAAACAAACGCATATTGCGCTTAATGAAGCGTCCTGGAAGTGCAGATAGAACCGTTGAACGAATTAAAAAATGGCGTGAAATCTGTCCTGATTTAGTCATTCGCTCTACGTTTATTGTGGGTTTCCCGGGTGAAACAGAAGAAGAGTTTGAAGAACTTTTAGACTTTTTAGAAGAGGCCCAGCTTGATCGTGTGGGTTGCTTTAAGTACTCACCCGTCGAAGGCGCTGCGGCAAATCAGTTGCCTGACTCGATTGATGAAGCGGTTAAAGAAGACCGTTTACAACGATTTATGCAAGTACAATCGGCAATCAGTGCGGCACGTTTACAAGCGCGTATCGGTAACGAATATTTTGTAATGGTAGATGAAGTCACCAGTGAAGGTGCCGTTGCCCGTAGTTTTGGTGAAGCGCCTGAAATTGATGGTGTAATCCACATTAATGACGAGCACGAACTCACACCGGGTACGCGCTTATGGGTCGAAATTATTCATGCTGACGAACATGACTTATGGGCTGTACCAAGCGCTGAACAAGATTAACGTAAGGAGCTAGTCTTGCTTATTTAAACGCGCCAAATCCTCGGGAGTATCAACACCATGAGGAGGCGCTTCTTTTGCTATATCTACATGAATATCATAGCCATGATAGAGTACGCGTAACTGCTCTAGCGACTCTATCTTCTCGTAATGGCTGGGACTAAGCTCAATATATTGATGGATAAAAGAAGCCGTGTAGGCATAAATCCCAACATGCCGATAATAGGCATTTTCTTGCATTACTTGTGTGTTTTGTACCCAGTTACGGTCATAGGGAATAGGCGCTCGAGAAAAGTACAAAGCACGACCATTTTTAGCAAAGTTGACTTTCACAACATTGGGATTGTCTAACTCAGATTTATGGCTGATAGGAAAACAAAGCGTCGCCATTTGCATCGCAGGCATATTCGTTTCTTTAGCCAAGTTATCCGCGACTTGTTTAATATTTTCTGGCGGAATAAAGGGCTCATCTCCCTGCACATTAACCACTATCGTGTTTGCTTCAACACCTTCTTTTGTAAGTACTTCAGCGATACGTTCAGTACCCGACTCATGTTGGTCACTGGTATAACAAACCTTACCATTAAATGCTTCTACAACATCACCAATACGTTTATCATCGGTGGCAACAATAACATCCTCTGCTCCAGCCAATAAACTGCGCTCATACACATGTTGGATCATAGGTTTACCCTGAATCAGTGCGAGCGGCTTACCAGGAAAACGAGTAGATCCAAAACGAGCAGGAATAACGACTATAAATGACATATTACGGACCTAAAAAGTAAAGTTGATTATTTAATACACGAGACATAGCAAAAGCAACTACGAAAGAAACGGGCTAAAATCACCCTGCACTAGCGCAGACTTTCTATTTCATCTAATGATAATTCCCTTGCCGTTTCTTCTAATAATACCGGAATGTTATCCTTGATTTGGTATGCGAGGCGATCAAATTTACACACTAACTCAGGTTTATCATTTTCACCTAAAGTGGCTAACACAAGTTCACCCTTGCATGAGGGACAGGCAATAATTTCCAACAACTTTTTATCGAATGCCATTTTATATATTTCCTTTTTTATGTAGTGATCGTCACTTAAAACGTGAACGCAAGCTAACATCGACCTTAGCAATTTGCACGACTTTTTAGTCGGCCTTGTGGTTTTGTGCTAGTTTTGTTTTAACGGTATTCTCGATAAACGTAAAAAATTCATCGTCGATATCCGCGTCAATGCGCAAATACCATGTGTTTTCGTGCGCAAAATGTCTACATTTAATCGCATCTTTCTCAGTCATTAGCACCATTTCACTGCTTGGAATATCACTTTTACTAAAAGCATGATGGTCAGGCTTAGCGATATTTTCATGCGTCTGAATGTCCATGGCGCTGAGTGTATCAAAAAAACGCTTAGGGTCACCAATTCCGGCTATCGCAATCAATGGAAGCTCATTGTTTGCTAAAACGCTTTTAAATTCAGTTAAGTCTAACGTTTGCTTTGTTTTAACGTTCACCCATGAACTTGGTTCTAGGCGCATGTTATAAAATGGTGGCAACGACGCCTTTGCCTCAAAGGTGCTAACACCATCACTTGCTTTTAACATCTGAGGATCAAAGCCAATATTTTGTATAATGGCATTTACCGTAGCCAAACGCCACTTTCCTTCTCGCAACGGCCCCATGGGCAATAAATAACCATTGCCTATACCACGTTTATCAAGCACACAAAGTTCAAGATCTCGCGCCATTGCGTAATGCTGAAGACCATCATCACAAATGATGACGTCTGCAGAAGTGTTCTGTTCTATATATTGAACACCGCGCGCTCGTTTAGGGTCTATCACGGTAGTGACATCTTCGCGCTGAAAAATTAGTGCAGGCTCATCGCCAACAAGGCTTGCGGGATCATTAGTGCCCACTAGATACGGAAATTCAGATTGCATACCCCCGTAACCTCTTGAGAGCACTGCCGGCGAATAACCGCGGCGTCGTAATTGCTTGACCAAGGCAAGTACCAGAGGTGTTTTACCATTACCACCAATACCAATATTACCAACGACGATGACCGCTATATTGGCCTTACTCGACGCCAAAACACCCAGTCTAAAAAGCAAACGTCTACACGCAGAAATCAGATAAAACAATAGCGTAATAGGCGCTAACAACCATACCCAGTGATAATTATTGTACCAAGCCTCTTGAAGCTTATTGAACATAAGAACTATGCACCTTTAAATACACTCATACTTTGCGCATTTTTACTTAGCCGAAAACTGCAGTGCGTGTAGCTGCGCATAGGTACCACCTTGTGCTAGCAAGTCTTGATGACTTCCTTGTTCAATTATCTCACCATTTTCGACAACTAAAATTAAGTCTGCATTTTCAATTGTAGACAGCCTATGCGCCACCACAATACTTGTACGTGACTTTTGTAGCTCGTCTAATTGATGTTGAATGAATTTCTCTGACTCAGTATCAAGCGCAGAGGTTGCTTCATCTAACAATAAAATGGGAGAATCGGCCAAAATAGCTCTGGCAATAGCAATTCGTTGACGCTGACCGCCCGAAAGCATCAAGCCATTCTCGCCCACTAAGGTGTCAAAGCCTTCACTTTGTTGCTTCACAAAATCGGTAACATGAGCCATGTCAGCTGCTTTAATAATATCTTCGCGACTTAATTCACCCTCTTTGCCGTAGGCAATATTATTGGCGATAGTATCGTTAAATAAAATAACTTGTTGCGATACAAGCGCAAACTGTTGGCGCAAACTACGTAATGTCACTTCGCTAATATCTTGTCCATCAAGTAAAATTTGGCCAGAATCTGGCGAATAAAAGCGGGTTAATAAATTTGATAAGGTCGATTTTCCGCTTCCCGAACGCCCAACTAACGCGACCGTTTGACCCGGTTTCACGTTAAAACTGACATTCTTAATCGCTGCTTGTTTTTTCGTTGGATAGGTAAAGGTGACGTTTTGTAAGCTTAATTCGCCCTTTACGCGCGATAGCACGACTTTTCCTGTATCGACTTCGTTTTCTGTATCTAGCACTTTAAAAATACTGGCGCAGGCAGCCATGCCTTTTTGGAATTCAGTATTAACAGTGGTGAGCTGTTTTAAGGGCTTTAACAACATAACCATGCAGACTAATACGTTAATAAAAATACCAACGGTAAGTTCCTCTACCATGCTTGGTAGGCTAGCTGCGAATAAAACGAACGCCAAAGCAACCGACGCAATAATTTGAATGGTAGAGACACTCAATATTTGCGCAGTAACCAGCTTCATGCTTTGTAGGCGATTGTAGTTATTTCTTTGTGCAAACTTGTCAGCTTCTAATTGCTGCCCATCATGCATTAGCACGACTTTATGCCCTTTTACCGCTTGCTCTACACTTGCCGTTAAATTGCCCATCGCCTGTTGAATCGCATTACTGACTTTGCGAAATCGCTTGCTTACAACAGAGACAATCACACCCACAATTGGGCCAATCAGTAAGAAGATAACTGATAGTTTCCAAGACGACATAAACATAACCACAAGCAGTCCTAGCACAAACATGCCATCACGAACTAAGGTCAGCATAGCCTTGCCGGCAGCTCCTCGAACCTGTTCGGTATCGTAAGTTACCTTAGATATAAGGCTGCCTGATGAATTGTGGTCATGATATTCCACGGGTAAATGGATGTACTTTTCGAACAATTCTTGGCGCATTTTCATCACAACTTGCGTGCCTATATACTCTAGAGTGTAGGTACCCATAAAGTTAAAAATGCCGCGTAACAAGAACAAAGGCACAATAAATAGTGCAGCGTTTTTTAGATAATCGTAATTACCTATATTGAGACTTTCGTCAATCAGTGGCCGTACTTCAGAAAAGACAAAAGTGTCGACACCGGCATAGCCAATCATCCCGGCTATCGCAACGCAGAAAAGTAGCTTAAACGGCTTTATATACGCTAAAAAACGACGGAGTACTTCTCGCGATTCGCGCTTCTCGTCTTTTGCACTTTGTTTTTTACTTTTAGCTGATAAGTTTTTATCGACTGAATTTGATGACATTACAAAACAACCTAATTTGATGCATATCTTAGTGTACTTTTTTTATGCTGAAGCGCTAACTTATTGATGAATATCACCTTACTTTAAAATACCATCTATTATATTCATTCTCTCGGTAACGACTTACTTTTACGCTATTTTCCTTGAGTGTAAAGCGAATTTGGCCTTGTTTTCCAGTAATATAAACATGAGCGTTTGTAGCTTCGTAAAGCTTAACAACTTCCGCTACGGGGAAGCCCCAGCGGTTATTAGCGCCGCTCGAAAATACAACATATTTGGCCGCGACCGCATTGACAAAATCCAGACTTGAAGATGTTTTGCTGCCATGGTGAGGGGCAATAAGTATTGTACTTGCTAACTTGTTTGTACCTGCATACAACTTGAGCAATGCAAGTTCACTGTATTTTTCTATATCGCCAGTCAGCAAAATCGAGATATTGCCTCGCGTTAGCTTTATGACACAACTGTGATCGTTTTCATCACCTGAAACGCTCTTTAAAGGCCAAAGGACTTCTGCGTCAAAAGATAATAATCGACCCTTTCCTGACCGAAATCTTTGAAGAAAATCATGCCGATTGCAGCCCTTTTGGGGTGACAGAACATTCTCTACTCGTAATTTGCTTTGTATAAGGTCTGCACCGCCAGCATGGTCGTTATCTAAGTGGCTTAATAGTAAATACGAAATAGACTGCACATCATTGGCGGTAAAAAAAGGCAGTAAAACAGCATTGGCCATACTAAACCCAGCAAAGGAGCCTCCTGTATCGTGCAACAGTGTCCCCTTTTTATCTCGAACAATTAATGCACTTCCTTGGCCTACATCCATTACAAATATCTCAGCGCGATCATCAACATCTCGCCTTTCTATAAGCCAATATTGTTGTAAAGCAAACAAACATAAAACAACAAAAATAGTGCTTTTCTTACGATACCAAGGCGGCAATACCATCAATAAAATTAAGCCAATAACAACGGGGTGGGTGATAAAAGTGATACCTAGTTTAATCATCGGACTACTTTGCCAGTCATTTCCCATCACGCTAGCACTTGTGCCTTCAAGCAGTTGCAATACCATGAAAGTGAGTTCAAACAAGAGATCGATTAGTTGATAAATGGCATGTGTGTCAATGCTCAACAGGCTAAAAATGGCTGCAAATAAGCAAAGTGGCACGAGCACGAAAGTCACAATGGGTATCATAAAAAGGTTGGCAAAAAAGGCCAATAGAGGAAGCGACGAAAATGTCAGCGCAATCATAGGTAGCGTTATAATACTTAAAAAGAATTGAAGCTTTATCGTATACAAAAGCTTGTCGTACCATGGGGCATCTGATGCTAAAGAAAAACGCCATACGAACAAAGCAATCGCCAGCACCGCCAGAAGACTAAACCAAAAACTAATTCCCAAAATAGCGAAAGGAAACAATACAAAGAAACTACATAGTAGTAATAGTAATACATCAACTAAACGCCAATATCGGGACAATATCATTAACAAAGTCCATAGTATCAGTGTAATAAATGCCCGCATCACGGGGACTTCAAAGCCGGCGAGAAAGGCGTAAACAGCACTAATTGCACAAGAAAATAAAAATAGAAAAGGCTTAATATTATTTTGAATACGTGCTTTAGTAAGAACAGCAACAAGAAACAGAAGCGTTTTACTCAATACCAACACTAATACAAAGACTAAGCCCAGATGCATGCCCGATATCGCAAATAAATGGGCGGTTCCCGTTTGCTGCATTAAAGACCAATCTTCTTGTGAAAGTTGTCGCCTATCACCATAACTTAAGGCGGCAATCCATCTACCGTTACCTAGATTGTGGGACATCAAGGCATTGACAAGCTTTTGTCGCAGGCTTGCATTTTGGTTTACAAATTGATTGCTTGGACTTTGTTTAACATAGCCTAGTGCAGATATGTTTTTACTTGTTAACCAAGTTTGGTAGTTAAATCCGTCGGGATTTGCTAAACCTATTGCTGGCTTCAATCGAATAAAAAGTCGTATTAAATCGCCTTGTTGAATAGGCAGGTTTGGCTGATACCATGATAACCTCACCTTTGCATGAAAAAATAATTTTTGAGTACCTATTTGCTCAACCAAGAAGTTAAATTTTATGGAAGGTGGCGGCTTGTACTCATTCTTATTTTCACTAACAGCAGATGACGCTTGGGTATCATTCATTTGCTGTGTATTAGCAATTCGCAAAAATTCTTCTTGTGGGGCTTGTAAACTTAAGACTTTACCGACTACCACGATGTTTTTATTCAGATAGCTATCGTCTATTTGCCAATGCAAATAGTAATATCCACATGCACTCGCCCATATGAACCCCATTAACATTCCTTGGCTTATGGTCGAAAACTTATATACATAACAGAAGATTAGCGCCACAATAGCGCACGCAATGAGTGATATTTGCGGTAAACTAGGCCATAATGCACTGCTAAGGAATACCAAAATAAAACCAAGCATGGTTTTTTGACGCTTTGTCATAGCAGTTACCTGAGAACATAGCCGTGAGTATAATAAAGAAATTTATTCGACGATTTTCACCAGACCACAACACGGTGAAAAGTCACAAAATAATAGGATTGTTTGGCACAATGCTACACGACCCTAATTTATGGCTATTGAATAGGCGCTCTGCAAAAGGAGCGTTTGGAATAGGACTTTTCTTCGCCTTTTGGCCCGTCCCCTTTCAAATGGTATTAGCTGCTGCCGCTGCCATCCCTCTGCGTGTAAATTTACCCTTATCAGTTGCCACGGTTTGGGTAAGTAACCCTATTACCATGCCACCCTTATTTTACCTCGCGTATTTGATTGGGAGTACTGTACTTGGGACTGAAATGTCATCTTTTGTATTTGAGTTAAGCTGGGTTTGGGTCGCTCAATCGATTTCAAGCTTTGGTCCAGCATTCTTGCTCGGTTGCTTTATTTGTTCAGTAGTTTCTGCCACGGTGGGTTATTTTGCTTTAGATTGGGTATGGCGTTGGTCAGTCATAAAGGCTTGGGAAGAGCGCCAGCGGGCAAAACGGGAAGACTAACGTTAGCCAGAATCCTAACTACAAATTTCGCGTTATATTAGCGTTTTCCCTAAGTTAATCTTAATCAAGACCTTGTAAAAATTTTATGAACGCGTCCTCGTCCCACGTTTCTATCCCCAAAGCCTGTGCTTTTGTCAACTTGGAGCCTGCTTTCTCACCAGCAATCAGTAGATCTGTTTTTGCTGAAATACTTCCAGATACTTTGGCCCCAAGTTCTTGAAGTTTACTCTTAGCTTCACTTCGCCCCATGGTTGAAAATGTGCCCGTTAAAACGATAGTTTTACCCAATAAAGGCTGCTGATCACTAGAGGGTGCTTGTATGGCTGGCCAGTTTATACCTGCAGCAATCAATTTATCTAAAACAGTTAGGTTTAAGGGCTCGCGTAAAAACTCGTAAACATGATTGGCGACAATTTCACCTACATCTTGAACTTCTTTTAAGGCGTCTAAATCGGCATTAAGCAAAGCATCTAGACTCAGAAAATGCAGGGCTAAGTTGCGTGCAGTGGACTCACCCACTTCACGAATGCCAAGAGAATATAGAAATTTAGCCAGTGTTGTGCGTTTTGAATCGTCTATAGCCTTAAGTAGATTGACCGCTGATTTATCAGCAAAACGTTCAAGCGCGACAAGCTCTGAAAGCTTAAGCGAGAATATATCAGCGGGGTCTTGAATCAGTTTTTCATCGACCAATTGCTCAACAACTTTATCGCCCAAACCTTCTATATCAAAAGCTTTGCGTGATGCAAAGTGCTTAATCGCCTGTTTGCGTTGTGCTGCGCATATTAGACCACCAGTGCATCGCATAACCGCTTCGTTTTCAATACGCTCAACGTGTGAATCGCATACCGGACATTTACTAGGAAACACGATTTCAGTAGCCGTTTGTGGACGCAAATCCATCACCACAGAGACGATTTGCGGAATCACGTCGCCGGCGCGTCTTATAATAACCGTATCGCCTATACGCACCCCTAAACGATTAATCTCATCTTGGTTGTGCAAAGTCGCATTAGACACCGTCACGCCACCTACAAACACAGGCTCTAAACGCGCAACAGGAGTAATTGCGCCTGTTCGCCCTACTTGAAACTCAACATCTTTTAAGCGCGTCATTTCCTCTTGAGCAGGAAATTTTTGGGCCATTGCCCAGCGCGGTGCTTTTGATACGAAACCAAGTCTTTCTTGCAAGTTTATGTCGTTTACTTTGAAAACAACACCATCAATGTCGTAACTCAAACTATCTCGCATATCGCCTATTTTCTTAAAATATTCGATACAAGCGTCAAAGCCCTTTACGACTTCTGTTTCTTTACATAAAGGTAAGCCTAATTTTTCTAAACAGGCTAGGCGTTCACTGTGACTGCTTGCTTCACTTATTTCACCACCATCAACAACACCGATGGAGTATGCATAGAGACGCAGCGGACGCGACGCTGTAATTTTAGAATCAAGCTGGCGCAATGAGCCAGCAGCGGCATTTCTGGGATTCGCAAACACCTTGCTGTCAGTTGATTTCTGATGCTCATTTAAGGCTTCAAAGCCTTTCTTCGGCATAAATACTTCGCCACGTACTTCTAAACGTTGCGGCAAATCTTGGCCCCGCAGTTTCAAAGGCACATTCACAATGGTTTTAACGTTGGCTGTTATATTTTCACCAACCTGACCATCTCCCCTTGTCGCTGCCTGCTTTAAAATTCCATCTTCATATAATATGCTTACCGCTAAGCCATCTAATTTAGGTTCGCACGCAAACTCAATTATCTCATTGCTATTCAAACGGTCTTTAACTCGCTGTTCAAATGCTGCTAAATCCTCATCGCTAAAACCATTGTCTAAAGACAACATAGGAATTTCGTGCGCTATTTGCTCAAATTTCGCAAGTGCAACTCCGCCCACTTTTTGACTAGGAGAGTCAGTAGATTTAAGCGCTGGATAACTGCTTTCGATGGCGATGATTTCGCGCATTAAGCGGTCATATTCAATATCGGGAACACTAGGATCATCTAGCACATAATACTGATAATTATAGTTTTCGACAGTGGCTTTTATATCGTCGAGATACGCACTCGCCGAGGCTTGAGAATCAAAACTGGGGATCATTCACTTTTCCAATTGAATATTAGCTAGACATGCGGCGACGTTCAAACTCTCTAATTCGTTCGATGTATTGTTGCAAGCTTTGTTTGCTTAAGCCTACTCTGTTGCCATCTAATATGCGGCAATCAAATTCATCAGACAATTTACGCGCTGCATTGTGCATCATATTAAAGACCTGTTGCGCGTCACCTTCAATAGGCAACATCATGAACAAAGAAAGCCCATGAGTGCTAAAGTTTTCAATACTGTCTATATCAAAAACCCCTGGTTTGAACATATTGGTTAAACTAAACAAGATAGGCCCTTTGCCATTGGTATTCACATGCCGATGAAATATATCATGTTCACCAAACTTAAAACCAAGAGTCAATAACATGGGTAGTAAACTTGCGCCGTTAATAGGATTGTTATCGTTAGCGCGCACATTCAGCACTAACACATCGGTTTCGCCATTATCCTTTTTCACGCCGCTTTTTGCTTCTGCTTGTACGTTTTCACGATTCGGTTCAGAGGCGTGGTTGTCTTGCGATACGCTCGTGTCAGAATCGGTGAAATCCATCCGCATTTGATCAGCCGCATCTTTGTCTTGCAACACTGGCTCTTTACGGATTTTTTCTGCCACCGTTTTGCGATTACGCCGAACAAATCGCTTAGCCTGTTCAGCGAAACTTAATTCTTTTTCAGCTCGTTCAATCGGTTTATCTGCGTTGTCATCGAGCGTGACTTTGGGTCCTTCTTGCATATGCAAAGAAAAATCAGGGCTTTGTTCATGCTTTTCACTCTCACTTTCAACACTTTCTTGAGGAGCGGAAACTTTCATTGTATTTTCTTTAAGCTTCCTTTCATCATCTTCTTTTTTAAGTAAAAACCCTGGAGGTTGACCAAATGCATCTTCGCTGCCTGTCGCGCTCGATTTTGTATACTCTGGTTTTGGTTGGGTCACCACATTTGAATAAATAGGTGACTCCGCCTGTTTATGATTTGCCTTTGATGAAATCGCGACTTCAGTCTCTGGTGTTGTTTTTGCTGTCTGGACTTCACTATCGTGTTTTTCTGGATCCACAGCAGGTGTTTTAGCCATTCCTGACCTATCTAAATCACTGCTATTGAGTACTGAGCTTTCTTTGCCTTCTTTAAAATCAGCATCACTTTGCTGCCCATCCCAAGAATCGATTGAGGCAAATAAACTTTCATCAATGGCTTCGTCGTCATCATCTTGATTACCTAAAGACAATGAAAGATCATCTCGCGATAGTTTGTCGCGTGTTACCGACTTATCAAATGATGTTATGTGCGCGTCTTTTGTGACTTTTTGCATTGGTATTTTTTCAACATCAACATCATCTTCTGGATCACTCACAACAACGCGAGCTTTACTCACACCAACATCATCGTACAAGGTTTCGTCGTCATCAAAGCCTTCATCTTCAATGCTAGGTTCCCAATTTCTAGATTCGTATTGGGATTTCTTTTGCTTTTTAGAATTTTTGCGAATCGTCCACATGCCGTGCAGAAGTACGCCACCTATAATTAGGATGCCAATAATAGATAATGTAAATTGTAATTCTTTTTGCATTATTGCCCTTGTAATCGTTGTTTCTTTATTTTAAAAGAACGGTGGATGATTCTTTTATTCAGCAATAGCCAGTGCTTGTTCCATGTCAACCGCCACCATTCTTGAAACACCAGGTTCCGCCATCGTTACACCGGTAAGATGCGTTGCCATTTCCATTGCCACTTTATTGTGCGTTATGTATATAAATTGTACTGATTCAGACATCTCAGAAACAAGACGACAAAAACGGCCAACATTGGCATCATCTAACGGCGCATCTACTTCATCCAGCAAACAAAATGGAGCAGGATTGAGTCTAAATATTGCAAATACTAATGATAATGCGGTTAGCGCTTTTTCTCCACCAGATAATAGATGAATTGTACTATTTTTCTTACCTGGAGGTCTCGCCATAATGGTAACGCCCGTATCTAGCATATCATCATCGGTTAGTGCTAAGTATGCCATACCTCCACCAAAAACTTTAGGAAACAAACTCTTAAGATCAGAATTTACTTGATCAAAGGTATGTTTAAAGCGAGTGCGAGTCTCTTTGTCTATCTTGCGCATTGCATTTTCTAAGGTCTCTAGCGCTTGGGTTAAATCTAAATTTTGCGCATCCAAATGATCTTTACGTTTTGATTGCTCTTCGTATTCGTCAACGGCCGCTAGATTTACCGCGCCAAGTCGCTGAACACTAGCTGTCACTCTGTCTAGCTCATCTTGAGTTTGCTTTTCATCACTATCTTCCTCAAGAGACTCAACAATATCTTTTAATGACTGTTTTAATTGCGCGAGTTGCTCAATAAATGATGAAGCTCTCACACTTGCGCTCTCTGCTCTGATCCGTTGAGACTCTATCACCGATTTAATACTGTCCATTTGCGCAACAACACCGTGCTGTCCTTTTTCTAATTCACTTATTTGCGACTCGATATCTGCCAATTCACTTTGTTTATCTGCCTGAACACTTCGTAAATCTTGCTGTTGAGCCAACATTGATTGTAATTTTTCTTCTTGTTGCTCTTGGGGCATTAATAGATCTTCTGCCTCTAGTTGCAATAATTCCAATTTACCAACAGTATCTTCCACTAGCTGACGCTTACTTCGTTTTTGCTCTAGTAAAATTTGCAAGCTGTTACGAAGCTGTTGAATCAACATAGATTGCTCGTGCAAAGTCGATTGCAGCTGAGTATATTGTGAATGCCATTGTTGTTGCCCAGACCTCACATTTTCCGATTCTTTTAGCGCTTGGTTTTTTGCTTCTTCAAGCTGCATGACCTCAATACTAATATCCTCAACCTCATCACTCAGTAACTCCAATGACATTGCTTCTTGATCTAGTTTTTCGGCGTGTTGTGCTATCTCGGTGCTTATTCTTTCACTGCGCTTGGCACTTTGCTGATGTTGAAAGAGCACATTTTGGTAGCTAATCTCTACCTTCTGATGTTCTTGCTTGATTTTATCTAGCGCGTGACGCAACTCTTCATTACTTCGTTTAACTTGTTCAGATGCACTTTCGTGCTCCTCAAGGCTAGCCATGAGAAGCGTGCATGTTTCCTGCTGAAGTGTAAGTTCTTCACTAAGCTTTTTAATCTGTGCTGCTCTGAGTATTTTGTTGTCGCTTTGCTTTTGCTTAATAAAAGCATCTGCTGTAAAAATACAGCCGTCGGGTGCCAGCACCCTTTCATTTTCATTTAAACCCGCGATTAAGGTAAAAACCTCGTTGTAATCGGTAGCAACAAAATATGAGTTGAAAATGTGAGGTACTTCTTCGTTTTTTAATAAGTTTGCTAGCGTGCCAGGCACCTTTTCTTTTGTAAAAGATTGCTTAAATAAAAGACTCTTTTGAAAGTGAGGCCATAATTCTGACGGCCAATTGTCACTTGAGGCGATCGACGCATCAATAATAGAACCGGGGTCAATATCTTGCAAAGCACTATTGAAAATCTTTTCTGCGCCTTCTTGAATCTCGAAATATTGCCA
Organism: Glaciecola sp. G7-5; assembly: GCF_055808975.1. Lineage (NCBI taxonomy): Bacteria > Pseudomonadati > Pseudomonadota > Gammaproteobacteria > Alteromonadales > Alteromonadaceae > Glaciecola > Glaciecola sp. G7-5. The sequence goes on along the minus strand of NZ_CM147892.1, from coordinate 3,247,160 downwards.
AGTCGCCTGGCCTTGTTGTTTATCCAAAAGTTCACTTAACTGTTTTTGAACGCGCTCGTTAGGAACAGCTTGCTCATCATGAATTTCACTTTGTAAGGCAGTTAATGCATCAAGCTTGGCTTGTGTATTGGTGCTTAAGTTTCTCGAGCTTTCATATTCTGCGCGCGCCTTTTCACATTTACTTGTTAATTCTTGTATAGCAGTAGTACTTGTACGTAATTCGACTTGGGCTTCGGATAGACGTTTATCGAGGTCACTTCTTTGTGCGCTTAATGTATCAAGTTCAGTAAGTAAGTTATCGTTTTGAAGTGAGCTGAGCTCGTCGTTTAACTCATTCAAGCGTGTTTGTGTTCGCTCTTGCAAACTCAAGGTTTGTTGAATCTGCCCATGTTTTTGCTGCAATAGTTGCGTCTTGCTGTAATAGACATCTTCTTTTTCTTTCAAACGCCTTAACTGTTTTTCTAATTGAGCATCCGCCTCGTGCTTTTTATCCTCTAGTTCATATAGTTTTTCTTGCAACAACTCTTTTTCGGGCTCAAGTTTTATACGTTTTTCTTCTTCTCGAGCAATTTCTTCAGCAATACTTGTAAGTTCTCGGTTTAAGCTTGATTCGTTGAGTTTTAGTTGTTCTATCTCAGATTGTATTTGACTCGCACGTTTTTGAGCAAATAATTGCGATTGCTCAAGTTTGGTAATTTCAGTACCCAAGGCAAAAATTTGCTGTTGTAAATCATCAATAGACTGTTTACAAAATGATTGCTGATTTTTGAGGGCTTGTAGACCCGATTCATCACCTTGTTGGTTGCTCAATAGTTTATCTAGCGCTTGTTGTTTTTCGCTAATAATATCTTGAGCGTCGGCCATTATGCGACTTTGTACCAGCCATTTTAATGTAGCAAGTTCTGCTTTAAGTTGACGTTCTTGTTGTTTTAGCTCTTTGTATCGCGTGGCGGCAAGCGCTTGTCGTTTGAGTTTTGCAATTTGCTCACCTAATTCTTTCCTTACATCCTCTAATCGATCTAGATTTTCTTTAGTGTGCTTTATTCGAGTATGGGTCTCTTTACGCCGTTCTTTGTATTTAGAAATACCAGCAGCTTCTTCAATAAATACTCGTAATTCTTGAGGCTTTGATTCAATTAACTTTGAAATCATGCCTTGTTCTATTATTGCGTAACTGCGAGGACCTAAGCCTGTGCCGAGAAACAAGTCAGTAATATCTTTACGTCGACATTTACTACTGTTTAAAAAATAACTAGAGACAGCGTCTTTAGTTACCACACGCTTCACGGATATTTCATTGTATGCCGCGAACTCACCTTGTATTCGCCCAGAAGTGTTGTCAAAAACAAGTTCTACGGAACATTGGGACACCGGTTTACGCGCGCTCGAGCCATTGAAAATGACATCGGTCATTGCGTCTCCGCGCAAATTCTTTGCAGAGGATTCACCTAATACCCATCTAACTGCATCAATAACGTTTGATTTACCACAGCCATTTGGACCCACAACCGCAGTCATATCCCCAGGGAAAGGAATATTGGTGGGATCAACAAAGGATTTAAAGCCGACGAGGCGAATCTTTTTTAGGCGCATTTGCTTAGTGTAGGGCAATAAATGAAAAGGGTAAATAGACAATTTCCCCCTTAAAAAATGCGCAATTTATCCACATAGCTTGAACCACTTTTGCAAGGCAAACATAAAGGAATACTTTGTCTTTTGTTAGTTAGAAAAACTTAGTAACAAATTGCCCTATATTCGGGGTGGTCGAGTGTGTTTCAAGCCTCTATACTAGAGCTTATATCTAAGGAGTTTTAATGAACAACCACGCAACATATAGTGACAATCAGCGCAGCGGCGCTAGTTATTTTTTTCAAGGGTTTGAACTCATCCGCACAAAAGGCATAAAGCGCTTTGTGTTGGTCCCACTTTTTATCAACCTTATTCTATTTTGCACCGCATTTTATTTTTTAATTGATTATATTCAACAATCCGTTAGTTACATCTTAAACGCAATACCAGAGTGGTTGTCGTTTATTAAAGACGGCTTAAAATATGTATTATGGCCTATCGCAATTATTACAGTGTTACTTATCTTTGCTTTGATTTTTGGCACACTAGCAAATTGGATAGCAGCCCCCTTTAATGGTCTATTAAGTGAAAAAGTTGAACGCCATTTAACGGGTGAGCAAATGGGTAATGAAGGTCTTTTTGATGCCTTAAAAGATACACCCAGAGCATTGGGTCGAGAGTTTTCTAAACTCGGCTATTTTATTCCTCGTGCAATTGGTTTTTTACTTATTTTCTTTTTCTTGCCCGTTTTTGGTCAGCTAGTGTGGTTTTTGTTTACCGCTTGGATGATGTCAGTTCAGTATGTTGATTACCCTTTTGATAATCATAAAGCGGAATTTAGATTCACGAGAGATTCTTTGCGACAAGATAAATCAAGAGCCTTTAGTTTTGGAATATTAGTCAATGTATTTTCATTTATTCCAGTTATTAACTTTATGGTTATGCCTGTGTCTATCTGCGGTGCAACGGCCATGTATGTTGAACATTTTAGGTATAAAGCTGAGCAGTTATAGCGAGCCTAAGAAGACAAGCAATTAGATACTAATACACACTTTCCCAATATAAGGCTGCGCTTTGCTCATTTTGGGCGAGCGCGTTTTCTTTGAATATTTCTGCTATCGCAATACGGCCATGCTTTTGCTCAAGCAAGTCCTGCCACATCAATAAATAAATAGGCGGAATATTTTGCGTGTCATGATATTCCATAAAGCTTAAGGTATTTGTTGGTTTATAGGTTTTCATCTGTAAAGACGCACAAGTACGAGAAGGTCCAATTTCTAGCGAAGGAGGAATAAAGTTCGGATTGACTTCCTCAGTCTGCTCTGCCAGCGCAAACTCATGCGCGATAAGCTCTCTATGATAGACCTGCCACAACAGATACTTTTCACTTTCTTGCAAATTTTCGTCTTGTGCGACAATTAAGTTAGGGGCCTGAGAGAGATAGCAGTACTGCTCGGCGAGAGAACTTGACACTGCATATTCATCAACAAATCCGACAAAATGGGCAAGTTCATGTACAAACACAGAATAAGTATCTGCCTCATCAAGATACATTGCCCCGTTTTGCACGTATGCCTTACCTTCTCCTAAGAAAAAAACAAGGTGAGTATAGCTTGGTATAAAGCGTTCTTTGCTTAACTTGCTTAAGTCACAAACATTGCGCGCCTCAACAAGTTTGCAACTAAGTTCATCTGTTTTTAACCAAATCGTAGGATGGATACATATGGGCAAAGCACGCAAACGTTGATCTTTTTCAAATTGCTCGATAAAACTATTTGCTTGAACGGCACTGTCTAAAGAGACCGCCACAAATTGAATTTGCTGCGCGCATTGCTGATTCTTTCCAATATTAGCATTCGCCAACGACATTATTCCTTGGCGAGATGTATTTTGAATAGCATCGATATATCGTTGGGCATCCGCTTGGGACTGTGAGGCTTTTTTAAACGCATCTAGTGCCTCGCCTTCTAAACCTTGTTGCCATAGCATTCGCGCTAATTTAAACGAACTACTCGCGTTAATATCGGCGGCTTTACGCAACCATCTTATTGCATTGGTCACCTCAAGGTTTTCATAGTAGTACTTACTCAAAGCAATAATAGCCGGTGCATGTTCATTAAGTGCAGCTTGTTCTAAGTAACGTATCCGCTCTTCTGTAGAGTCAACCAGCAAGGCTAATTCGAACTGACTTGGACCATGTCCATTCGTAGCCGCTTGACGCCACCAATAAATTTTATCATCGCCTTGTGATAAGTCAGCTAACGCCAACTGCGCGTGCAGGTTATTTAAAGAGGCCGCTTTTTCTAACCAAAAAAGTCTTTTCCTTGGGCAGACAGTTCTGCGAGTGTTTGGAGTGCTGTTTGAGAGCCTTCTTTAGCCGCAGGCCAAAGGCTTTCATAAGACGTTTGAGCATCATCTTGTAATATATAATGATGCAATAAGGGTGCATAATGCGTGCTACTGGAATGCAATAAAACAGAAAAAAGTAGTGCTGTAAATACAATGCTAAGTCTGAGCCCTCTTCTCGCGTTTATCCCTAATATTTTTCTATCCATATGCGCTATTCCGCACGTATAGATTCGAACTGCGCTTGTTGCGACCTATCTAATTCAATACGCGCATATTTATGTTCAACGTACTCATACACATTTGTTGATAGTGCCAACTTAAAGTAATTCACGGCTTTAACGTTATATTCCATTAATGCATTATATTTGCCTAAATAGAAGTATGCTTCACAAAGCCGATAGTTTAATTGACTAGGACTTGTCACGCCCTTGACTAAGGTGGCGATAACATCTCGTTCTTCGACATTACCCAAGTAAAAATCAACCAAACTGGTGGCCCAATTTTCATCATCTAATAAGGCTCGTGCTGTGCTTAACATCGTTTTCGCTTCAGCTTCGGTTTTACTATCGCGATAAATAATGTAGTGCCATAACACGCGGAAAGGATCAGTGGGGTCTTTGTCCAAATAAAGTTGTGTATCGTTAATCGCCAGCTGTGACCGGCCACCATAATAAAGAGCGATTCCTCTATTTAAATGAGCAAAATCGTAGTCGGGTTTGATTTCTAAAGTAGAGTCGAAGGCCTCATAGGCCATCATGTGCATACCAGCCTGAGTATAAATAACACCAAGAGAATTGTGTGCATCAGCGAGCGCTGGATTCAGGGCTAATGCTGATGCATAGTCACTTCTGGCCAATGATACTAGGCCCATAGAATCGTATGCGATACCTCTTTGAAAAAGCATCTCAGCCCTTTCCTGCTCGTTAAGCTGTGCTCTGTAGAGTGTATCGGTGTAGCGTGCGACCGACATCTGCGTTCGCGGGCTCACCATTGCTGGCTCAGCAAGCAAAAGCCCACTCATAAATGGGCTTGCAGGTTTTAGACTTGAGCAAGCTGAGGTAGCAAGCAATAAAAGACCTATCGTCAACGCGTGAACATTTTGCTTGATGTTGATACTAAACTTGCTTATTGAGATATGTGTTCTTGGCACGTGCTTGCGCTTCCTCTAGATTCTTATTATTTACTCGTATTGAAGCTAAACCGCTTTTTAACATTACTACAGTTTACCCACAAAGCTTACTAAAACCAAAATATTCACCTACTTTTTTTGCTTCTTCGCACTTATCTCTTCAAAGGCACGCATTTGCTCGGGGGTAGCTGGCAGTTGATGATTTTCTTTCCACTGAGAATACGGCATTTTATATATATACTCTCTAGCTTCATCATCGCTTAAAGGAATATTTCGCGCCTTGGCTTCGCTGAGGTACCATTTTGATAAACAATTGCGGCAGAAGTCCGCTAGTATCATCAAATCAATATTTTGAACCTGTTTATTGTTATCTAAATGCGCCAAAAATCTGCGAAACGTCGCTGCTTCAAGTTGAATTTGTTCGTCGTTAGTCATCTTTGTCTCCTTAAAATATAAGTTTATTAACGTTAAACGTTACTAGGAAAATGTTAGTTCAAGTTTAGCTTAACGAATAAAAAAACCGCCTAAAAGAGACGGTTTTTTTGCTACATCGTTTTCATAATCTGGCCAGTTGAATGCCAACTAGCACATTATGATTACTCGCTGTCGCCACTTTCAGGCGCTGCAGGTTTTTCTAATAACTCTTTCATGCTCAAGCGAACGCGGTTTTGACGGTCTATTTCCATCACTTTAACGTCAACTGCTTGGCCTTCTTTTAAGTAGTCAGATACTTTAGCAACACGTTCATGGGCGATCTGAGAAATATGTACTAGGCCTTCTTTGCCCGGTAATACTTCAACGAAGGCACCAAAATCAACAATACGCATGACTTTACCGTGGTAAGTTTTGCCTACTTCAAGTTCAGCAGTCACTTGCTCAATGCGAGCAATTGCTGCATCAGCTTTGGTTTTTTCTGTTGCGAAAATCTTGATAGTACCGTCATCTTCAATCTCGATGTTGGTATCAGTGTCTTCGGTGATTGAACGAATAACCGCACCACCTTTACCAATAACATCGCGAATTTTGTCTGAATTGATCTTAAGTGTATAAATGCGAGGTGCATATTCAGACATTTCTTCACGGTGACCACCAATCGCTTGGTCCATTACGCTTAAGATATGTAAACGAGCTTCTTTAGCTTGTTTAAGCGCTTTTTGCATAATTTCTTGTGTGATACCTTCAATCTTGATATCCATTTGTAAAGCAGTGATACCTTCAGTCGTACCCGCTACTTTAAAGTCCATATCGCCTAAGTGATCTTCGTCGCCTAATATATCAGACAAAACTACGAAGTTATCGTCAGATTTTACTAGGCCCATCGCGATACCAGCAACGGATGCTTTAATAGGAACACCAGCGTCCATTAATGCTAATGAAGTACCACAAACAGAAGCCATTGAAGACGAACCATTTGATTCAGTAATTTCAGATACAACGCGCACTACGTACGGGAAGTCTTCAGCAGAAGGCATAACTGCTTGCATACCGCGTTTAGCCAAACGACCATGACCAATCTCACGACGTTTTGGAGAACCGACAAAGCCAGTTTCACCTACGCTGTATGGAGGGAAATTGTAATGTAACATAAAGCGGCTGTTGCTTAGTCCTGACAAGCCGTCAATCATTTGTGCATCGCGCTCAGTACCCATAGTTGCAACAACTAGGGCTTGCGTTTCTCCACGCGTAAACACAGCAGAACCATGTGCACGTGGAAGTAAACCCGTAGCTACATGCAAACCACGAATGGTTTCAGGGTCGCGACCATCAATACGTTTTTCGCCAGCCAAAATACGCGAACGTACCACGTCACTTTCTATTTCGTGCGCTAACTCAGATACTTCTTTAGCATCAACAGTGTCATCGTTTTCGGTTAACTCTGCAATCGCTTTGGCAGTCACTGCGTCTACGGCATCTTTACGTAACATCTTGTCAGAAATCTGATACGCTTCTGTCATGCCAGCTTCAGCAATGGCTTTAACTTTTTCTTTAAGCTCTACGTTTTGCTCAGGAGCAACCCAGTTCCAAGACTCGGTATTCACTTCTGTTGCGAATTCTTTTATCGCATTAACAACAGTTTGAGACTGTTCGTGTCCGTATACAACCGCACCTAGCATAACTTCTTCAGATAAAATATCTGCTTCAGATTCAACCATAAGTACCGCACTATCGGTGCCGGCAACAACTAAATCTAATTGGCTATCTTCGGTTTCAGAAGTACGTGTGTTAAGTACAAATTCATTGTTAATATAACCAACACGTGCAGCGCCTACAGGGCCATTAAATGGCATGCCTGAAATTGCTAACGCAGCAGACGTTCCGATTAAGGAAATAATATCTGTAGGTATTTCAGGGTTAGCTGAAATAACAGTGATGATAATTTGAACTTCATTTTTAAAACCATCAGGGAATAGTGGTCTTATTGGACGGTCAATCAAACGGGCGATTAAGGTTTCGCTTTCTGAAGGTCTGCCTTCACGTTTAAAGAAGCCACCTGGAATTTTACCAGCAGCATACGTCTTTTCTTGATAGTTAACCGTTAAAGGGAAAAAATCTTGGTCTGCTTTAGCATCTTTTTTACCAACAACAGTAACCAAAACGGTTGTGTCGTCCATGCTTGCCATTACAGCTGCAGTTGCTTGTCTTGCGATTACCCCAGTCTCTAGGGTGACAGTATGTTGACCATACTGGAAAGTTTTAGTAATAGGAGTCACACTCTATCCTTTAAATTGTTTATATACACTTTTTAATTGCGCGCATAGTATATATGGCTAGCGTAGTAATACCAACTCTTTAATGCAGATTTTGTCAATATAAGTGGTTGAAATAGTCAAGTTATTTGAATATTTTATCGCGCGCAGCATCGCAAATTGCGGCGACCGCAGGGTGCGTTACTTTACGTTCCGAGGAAATAGCATAAAACTTTTGCTTCAATGATTCACTGCGCCCCACAACCTCTAGTCCAAAAGCCTGTTTGACTTCTTGCTCAATAATACTCGGCATAAAAAACACACCAAAACCAGCCTGACCGAAGGACTTCATTAATGCGCTATCATCGTATTGTCCGCGGATTGCTGGAAAAATACTGTTATTTGTGCACCATTTGTCAAATGCCTGCCTTATTGCATATTGTTTTGTTGGTAACAACATGGGCGCGTCTTGTAAACATGCTGGAAAATCACCTACCAATCTAGCGGCGACCTGAGGTGCTGCAAAAAATGATAATGTAGATTGTCCCAAATAGTGGTTGTAGGCTTTTATACTAAAAGCGCTGGTAAGTGGCGTATCTGTTAGTACCATGTCTACTTCATGTATGGCTAATTCGCCCAAAATCGCTTCGACTGGGCCTTCTTTGCAGGTCAAACTAATATCTGAGGATACAGAAAGTGCCGGCTCTAGCACCTTGTAAACAATGGTCTTGGGTAAGGCACTGGCTGCACTAACGATAAATTCAGAGCTACCAACCAATGGTGCACCGCGCAAGACATCGCCTAATTCGCGGCCTAATTCAAATATATCGTCAGCATAACGAAGCACTAATCTACCTGTTTCTGTAAGCCGCAGTCTGCGCCCTATCCTGTCAAATAAAGGTTGACCAATACGCGCTTCAAGCATACTAAGTTGGCCACTGATAGTTTGCGGCGTGATAAACAGTTTTTCCGCTGCTCGCGCGATGCTACCTTCGGTCGCAACCACCCAAAAATAATGCAAATGCTTATAGTTAATATTGTCTGACATCAGCGTGTTTCCATACAAAGAATAGGAAGGTTTTTTCGAATATTACTTATACCTATTTTCGAATTTAATTGTTCACTTTAAATTGATGAAACCCGATTTATTGTAGAAAAACCTGATGCATATCAAGTTAAGCACCTCCTCCTTGTCATGTTTGCCACCTCACTGTCATGTTCGCCCCCCGCCATGTCATGTTTGCCACCTCTCCCTGTCATGTTTGCGCAGGCAAACACCTCCCAAAACATCCTTCTACACTAAACTAAACCCCAGAATTTAATAAAGCCTTGTCAACTCTTCTCGCGCAGGCAAATGATGCGGCAACACTAAATTCCAAACAAGCCCGATAGAAGCTAAACCTTTCAATACATACCAGCCAATATCAACCTGCCCTTTTTCTAGCGCCAAGTTTGCAGAGCCAGGAAAAGCGTGATGGTTATTGTGATAACTCTCCCCCATAGTAAGCAATGCAGCAAATGGAACATTGTAACCTTGCACATGGGCGTTTTCGACATGCCAATCGCGAGGTCCATGGTTATGCGCAAAATAACCGACTAACCAATGCCCTATTACAGAAACCGATACCCTTACGCATACTCCCCAAATCACCCAATCGATTCCACCCAATATAAATTGGATAAACGCTAGTGGCAATTGCTGGAGCATCCAAGACGCTTCCATAAATTTATAGATTTTGTCATTACTAACGGATTGTTCAATACTAAAGGATGGTGGGTGGGTGAGTTTGATATCGCAAAAGACCTGCCAAAAGAAGTCTTTCCATATGGGCTTCTTGTGCCCAAAATAGTCGTGACACTCCTCTTGTCGTTGCGCCCAATCGCGCAGGTCATGGGTTTTTATCATACCTATTGGCCCTGCCAATCCGACTATGACACCTAAATGCACAAACAAATATTCAAGCCAAATAGGACATTGATAGCTTTTGTGAATGAGCCGGCGATGCATACCCAAAGAATGTCCTAAACACAGAGATACTGTCGTTGTTACTACAAATACAATTAATGAAGTAGTTGAGAAAGTATACCAACTGCCAATAACAGCAATAAGAAACATACTCCCCATCCAGAGTGTTTTAGATGGCGATATAAGGACTTTGCCGTGCACAGCATTGCTATCTTTATTTGTAACTATACGCTCATTTGAATACACGGCTATCTCCTGAGCTTTCGACAACCACCTTAGGTGTAAACAACTCATCTAACAGCAAACTAGCTGTTTGCCCAATTGCATATTCCTGAAGTGGGCCAAAGTACCAAGCAGGGTCGAGAAAACGATGATAATGAATGGTAAGCGACACCTTTGTGCCGCCGTCTAGTGTTGGAGTAAAGTCGATCTCGGTACCTTTCAAACGCAGGTAATTACCGATATAACTCGTATCTTCCAAGAATGTCGTTCTTATGCACTCCGGCTTAACCTCAGATATTTCTAAAGTCATGTTTCCTTTATGGGTATTAGTAACAAACCAACGATGGTAAATAAAGTCGATTGTGTGCTTGTCACCCGCAACAAGCGTTTCTGCATCAATGCGCGTAGGCATAGGAAAAAGACTTAACAACCAATTACGCTCGACATTCAATTGCATCGGTTGAGTGAGTTGGTGTTTTATAGCTTCAACGGAAGATTCAAGCACTATTTCTTGGGTGACAGAATACTCTCTATTAAAACTAGCACTTGGGATCACGCCTTCAAACGCGCTCATAAATATTAAGACCGGTATTACATGAGCATAGTGCTTACTCTTATCTGCATGATTGAGATATTGCGCTAATAATTGAAACAGATACATCAAAAGAATAATGGCAAAATAGATAGGCATAAACATCAATACACATATAAAGCCTTCAAATAAAACGATAGACGTACCCAACATGACAATAAGAGACCACATGACTATGTGCCCATAATAGCGATGTAAGCTAGGTTTTTCCGGCTTTTCGATAACAAATAGCAAGGCCAAGGCAACTAAAAATGGAATACCCACATATAGTAATGCTGTTCGGTCAAATTCATATGACATGAGCAACCTAATAAGGAGAGACGCTGTGCCTATAACAAGTAAAATTAGAATATTACGACGACGCTTTGTACTCTTTGGAACAATTCCTTTAGATCCTGATTGAGTCATGGTGTTTTCCATAAAGATTGGTTAGTATCACACTACGATAAATTTAGTTAATTAACTATTTAGTTAAATATATAATCAATGAGTAATGTTTTTCAAGCTTTATCTTCACCAGTGCGCCGAAAAATCTTAGCTTTTTTGTCTGAAGCCAGCCTGACTGCTGGCGAAATAGCAGAAAAATTTGAGATGAGTAAGCCCGCTTTGTCGAAGCACTTAGGTATTTTGTCTAATGCTGGCCTTATTGATTCTGTGAAAAAAGGTCAGTTTGTGCATTATTATCTAGTGAAAGAAAACCTATTTGCCAGCATGAATGATTTCTTGGTAGATTTTTGTCCCGAAGGCAAGCCATTAAAGGTTGAGAGCCAGGCTATTGCTAAGAAGCAGAATAAAGCAGATTGAACCTAATTAATCGTTTCTACTAAGATTGCTAGCACTTCTCGTGCAGTGTCTTTTGAATTAGTTTGCAATACAAAATGACTACCTTGCACCGTTTTGTAATTGAGGTGCGTATAAACATCTTTGAAAACATCCACTGCCTTACTTGATACCAACCTATCATTCTCCGCCTGAAGATAGGTCGCTGGAATATCACTTCTGTGTTCGACTTTATTTAGATTACAGAGCTGTTTTATTCTGAATTCTAACAAGTCTAGTGAAACGTCTGCCATAGCTCGTTCGAAAAGCCTCATCAAATATTGCGAGCTATACTTACCAAATAGAACCTGCATCACGATAGACTTTGGATATAAAGTATAATCTAGCATCGCTTTTGGCACTAGATTACCAAATTTTGCCAATATGGAAGGTGGCTCTAAAAAGCTCGCTGCAAAAACAATATGCTTGATAGATTCAGGCGCTAGCTTACCTAGTTCGTGTGCTACTAGACCCGAATAAGATTCCGCGACAATTATTGTGTTGTTCTTTACTTGCCCTAATAAAGCACTTGCCTGCTCTTCAAAACTGACATCTGTTTCTTGAACAAGAGTAGCGACTTGTATATCTATTGAATTGGGAAAAGCTTTTACAAATGGCTCAAACAATACTCCAGTACCTCAGGCTGCATTATTGATTACTACTGTTATAAAGAAATGAACTAAAGTCTTTGTTTGAAATAAATCGATTTTCTTTAGAGTTTAACTGCTGGCCCTCTTCTAGCGATTCATACATTTCAGTAAATACTCGATAGACATTGGATGGAACTTGCAAAGTAGATGCTTCCGACTCACTCGCCTTCTGCACAACTAGTGATTCAATACTAAGGAAAATAGATCTGTCCAACACAAGTTCAGCAACCAGTTCGGAGAAAAGGATACTCGGCATTGTACCTTTTACTAAAATCCATTTAGCACTTAAAGTAGCCCTCGCAAAATAGAAAAACCTTTTAAGTTTCTTGGTTTCAGAAGATTGGATATCTGTGAAAACTTTTTTAGCCATTGAGCGATAATGATGGTAAGCGTTAATTGGGTTGAATGCGCTACTCACCAAGTCGAATAATTCATTAAAGCGGCTTGATTGCTTGTAAATAATTGGAGAGTTCATCCATTCTTGAATAACAGCATTTCCTTTGTTCGCCAGTCTAAGTGACTTGCGAAGATCCCAACCTGCAATATCCAATTCGTCGCTAATTGGAATTTCTATCACATCTTTTTCTTCAACCAGTTGAAGATACCAATCAGTAGCATGTGCATAGACAAACCTGACATCATAATCGCTATCTGGAGAAGGAAAACCCCATGCACGACTTCCACTTTCTATTGCCTGAATAATAACTACATTATGTTCAGTTTCGATTTGCGCAAGATATCGTTGAATTTCTAAAAAAACTTCATTATCAATTCTGGGGTCTGTTTTCATAATCGTTTAAAATCTCACTAATTTTATTTAACGCAATATCTGCTTTGGTATCTTGGTGAACTAGATTGCTCAGAGAACCAAAGTGCTGTTCCAAGCAATCTACTAAAAGTCGTCGAACGGCATCAACATTTGGTGTATCAGGCAATTTACTATTTATGTAAAATGACTCCAAATCAGCTTCTTTTCTCTCAAAGTAAGATTCTAGCTTCTCTAGTGACCATTCACCGCGTCGAATGGCTTTTAACTGTTCAGCGTTTTTAGTCAGATCAAGCGTTTGCTCAATCAGTAATTGTTCTACCTCATTTAATAAGCGGACAACATGGTATGCAAATTTAACATCATAACCAAACTCATCAACTAATAGCTTACGTTTACCCTCAGGCTGTTTAGTCCGTATTTTATGCATTTGGCCGTAAGCATAGCCTTTAAACTTTGCCCAACACCCTTTGTGTAAAAACAACTTACGGTTATTCCTAATATGCTCACCAATGGGTGTAGAGTAAAGTACACAGTTATCAGCGACATAAAGACTGTCTATAATATTGGGGTTATTTTCCATTAATAATCGAAAATACTTCACAATAGAGTAGATGGTCATATCGTAAACCCTACCTTTGCCACCTAGGGCTGATTCATCTTTTATATGGTGTTTTTGAAATTGTGAGAATTTAATCTCATAATCATCAAAGCCCAGAATTTCTCCGCGTAAGCTAGGAAAAACAATGTCTTTAGGTGGTATAGTAAAACCATAGATATCCATATCAGAACTATCATTGCTCACGCCATAGGCTATAGATCCCATAACAACCTCATATTGAACTCCCTCTAACACGTGAGTAGGAAGATCAGGCAACAAACCAGAATTAACGAGCTTATGACATGTGCTTTTATTGTTTTTGGTGTTTGACATAGTTACTACTAAAATTTGGACATAACAAAAGCGTAACATCAAATAAAGGTAATTCAATCATTTATGTTTAGTGCTAATTTTTTGTGGTGCAGCATTGTATTCGTTCTCGATAGTGTTTTGCGGTGGGATAACTCGGCTAGTGAGCACAATTTGAGCTGGTTTGAGTTTTGATGCTTGGGGGTTGTTTTGGGAGGTCTTTGCCTGCGCAAAGATGACGGTGTAGTGCAATGCGTGACGGTGTGATTTAAAAAAATAAAAAAGGGGTCAGTGTTACTTTGCAATAAATAGATTGCAAAGTAACACTGACCCCTTTTTTAGACCCCTTTTTTAATTGGTGCGGAAAGCGGGACTTGAACCCGCACGGCCGTTAGGCCACCAGCCCCTCAAGCTGGCGTGTCTACCAATTCCACCACTTCCGCGTATTCGTTAAGGTTTGTCTTCTGGCTTTGGAGCGTCTTCGCTTGCTTCTTCTACTGCTTGTGTCGCGTCATCCACAACAACAGGGAATTCACTTTCATCTGAAGCTGCTGGTAATTGCTCAGTGACTACTGGGTCTATGGTTTGAAACTCATCTACCGCTTCGGTTTTACTTGCTGTGATACCACCAATGATTAGGCTGATGGTAAAGAACAAAGTAGCTAAAATCGCAGTGGTTCTGGTCATGAAGTTGCCTGAACCGCTCGAGCCAAATATTGTATTTGACCCGCCAGCACCAAAAGATGCGCCCATATCTGCGCCTTTACCTTGTTGCAATAAAACGAAACCAATTAACAATATAGCCACTATCAAATAGGCGACTAACAATACTTCATATAATACCATAACTTTCCCTTTATTTTGCCGCGTTACAAATGGCGGTAAAATCGTTTATTTTTAAGCTGGCGCCACCAATTAGGCCACCATCAATATCTGGTTTCGAGAACAACGCTTCTGCGTTACTCGCATTAACGCTTCCACCGTATAACAAACGGGTAGAAACGGCATTTTCGTTCCACTTTACTATTTCAGAACGAATAAATTCGTGTACTTCTTGCGCTTGCTCTGGTGAAGCGGTCTTTCCGGTTCCTATTGCCCATATAGGCTCATAAGCTATCACGCAATTATCTAAAAATGCACTTCCACAAACGGTATGAACTGCATTTAACTGGTCGTAAACAAAACCATTCACGTTGCCAGCTTCTCTTACTTCCAGCGGCTCACCTACACATAGTATGGGCGTTAAACCTGCTTTCAATATTGTCTGCACTTTTTGTGCTACAACAAGGTTGCTTTCGCTGTGATCTTGCCGTCTTTCTGAGTGACCAACGATTACGTATTCAACACCTAACTCTGTCAACATACCTACCGCTATATCACCGGTGTGAGCACCTGATTCGAACTGGCTACAGTCTTGGGCACCTAAAATATAATCACCCTTACCTGCCGCTGATAGGTATGGCGATGGAACACACAACACAGTGTCTAGGCCAGAGGAAACGGTTAGACCTTCTATAAAGGTTTTAAGAAGGGCCAAAGAGCCATTCATCTTCCAATTACCCGCTACCATGGGCTTGCGCGAATTATTCATATTTTATTCCCTGTGTGTAAACAAAACGAATTTAGTCACCACCAATAAAAGCGGCGCTGATATTAACTAACCGAGGCACATTA
Organism: Glaciecola sp. G7-5; assembly: GCF_055808975.1. NCBI lineage: Bacteria > Pseudomonadati > Pseudomonadota > Gammaproteobacteria > Alteromonadales > Alteromonadaceae > Glaciecola > Glaciecola sp. G7-5. Next base: position 3,231,827 of record NZ_CM147892.1, on the reverse strand, counting down.
TACAAGTGACAAAGCGACAAAAAAGCCTAAATTACCCGGCTTTTTTTACTTCTTCAGTAATGTACTGCGCCCATTTGTTCGAATCTTCTTCAGATTCAGCTTCTACCATTACACGAATCAGTGGTTCTGTCCCACTTTTTCTTAATAAAACACGGCCAGTCTCGCCCATTGCTTTCTCTGCCTTTTTAACCGAATTAATGACTTTAGGGTTAAGCAAAGGGTCAACGCCTTTGTCTTTAAATTTCACGTTGATTAGCTTTTGCGGAAATTTGGTAAAACCGGAGTTAAGTGCACTTAAGGTCATATTTGCACGTAACATTGCAGCAATAACCTGCAAGCCTGCAACAATACCATCACCTGTTGATGCGTAATTAAGATTTAACACATGCCCAGAATTTTCGCCGCCAATGCACCAATCTTTCTTCATTAGCAATTCCATCACGTAGCGATCACCAACGTCGGCTCTTTCAAACGGAATACCTAATTTTTCTAGCGCGACTTCCATGCCAAGATTAGACATTTTTGTACCCACTACGCCACCACTTAATTTGCCTGCACGCAACGCGTCACGGGCAATAATATAAATGATCTGGTCGCCATCAATGACTTCACCATCTTCGTCAACTAACATGATACGATCGCCATCACCGTCAAGCGCAAAGCCTATATCCGCCTTGTGTTTTTTTACTGCGTCTATGGTTGCGCGTAAGGAGGTAGCCCCTACTTTGTGGTTGATGTTTAAACCATCAGGTGCCGTACCTATTTCTATAACATTTGCGCCTAGCTCGCGCAGCACATCGGGCGCAATATGATAAGTAGCACCGTGTGCACAATCGACCACTATTTTTAGTCCCGATAACGACAAGTCAGATGGGAATGTACCTTTACAAAATTCGATGTAACGACCTGCAGCGTCTTTGATTCGAGTCGCTTTTCCGAGTTTGTCAGATTCAACGCAAGTCATCTGTTCTTGCATTTGCGCTTCAATCGCAAGCTCAATGTCGTCGTCTAGTTTATGTCCTGTAGATGAGAAAAACTTAATGCCATTATCATAATAGGGATTGTGCGACGCTGAAATAACGATCCCTGCTTCAGAGCGAAAGGTTTTGGTTAGATAAGCAATTGCAGGCGTTGGCATTGGACCTAGCAGACCTATATTGATGCCCGCGGCAGATAAACCAGCTTCAAGAGCTGACTCAAGCATGTAACCACTTATTCGCGTATCTTTACCAATGAGTACTTTATTTGTCCCCCGGCCAGCAAGTACTTTTCCTGCTGCCCACCCCAATTTAGTAACAAACTCTGGGTTGATGACGCTTTCACCTACTCTTCCACGGATCCCATCGGTTCCAAAATATTGTCTTTTTGTCATGAATAGTCCTTCTCTATTTTACACTATTAGTCTTATCGACAATTTTTACTGCATCCATAGTTTCTTCTACATCATGCACACGCAAAATACTAGCGCCTGACATTGCGGCAATCGTATTTGCTGCGATATCACCATATAAACGTTTGTCGACGTCCTTGCTTAATAAATTACCAATCATAGATTTACGTGACATTCCCGCTAACACAGGCATGTCAAATTGGGTAAATTGTATGAATGATTTTAGTAACTGATAATTATGATCAAGTGTTTTTCCAAAGCCAAAGCCTGGGTCTAGCATTATTTGGTTGTAATTAAATCCAGCGTTAATTAAACGGTCAATTTGAGCACTAAAAAAGGCCACTACTTCATCGACCACAGAATTATAAGTTGGTGCATCCTGCATTGTTTGTGGTGAACCCTGCATATGCATTATACAAGTGGGTATCTTTTTTTCTTTGGCCAAGGTTGCCGCAGTCTCAAGTGCATTTGGAAGTTGCAAAGCGCGTACATCGTTGATTAATCTAGCGCCAGCGCTGACGGCCTCAACCATAACCTGCGGTTTACTGGTATCAATAGATACAATGACATCTAATTCTTTATCAATCGCTTCGATGACAGGAATTACGCGCGAAAGCTCTTCATCAAGACTAACTTCTGTTGCACCTGGGCGCGTTGACTCGCCACCCACGTCAATGAAGGTCGCACCATGCTTAACCATATTTTGCGCTTGCGCGAGTGCCTTAGTAAGCGTAGAGAACTTACCGCCGTCTGAAAAAGAATCAGGGGTGACGTTGAGGATCCCCATCACTTTGGGGCTGTTAAAGATAACTGTACGATCCTTAAACAACATCATAAACGCTTCCAACACCAGTTAATAATAGGGGGCGAGATTATACCTGATAGGATAAAAAAATAAGTATTAATCCAACTTGGCAGCCAATGTTGCTAATTAAAATAAAAAAACACCGGCCTAAACCGGTGTTTTTATTTGCCTACTTAATGACAAGTATTTATGTCACGTTACTGGTTTCGCCATCATCAGCTTTCTTGTCATCTTTACCGACATCGATTGACGAACCATCTGTTGGTGGCTTATCAGAATCGATTTTGTCGTTTTTATCCCAATCTGCTGGTTGACGAACTTCACGCCTAGCCATTAAGTCATCAATCTGTCTTGCATCGATAGTCTCATATTTCATTAGAGCGTCTTTCATTGCGTGCAAGATATCGATATTGTCACGCAATATCTTTTCGGCTCGTTGATAGTTTCTATCGATAATATCTTTTACTTCAGCGTCAATGATTCTCGCGGTTTCATCCGACATGCTGCCTTTCGGCTTGCCTGAAAACGGATCAGCATCTTCATCAACATAAAGCTGGGCGCCAAGTTTAGAAGAAAGTCCCCACTGAGTTACCATCTTCTTAGCAATTTCGGTTGCCCGTTCAATATCATTGGACGCTCCCGTCGTTACCATGTCTTCGCCATAAATAATCTCTTCGGCTAAGCGACCACCGTATAGGCTTGAAATCATACATTCAAGATGACGCTTGTTATAGCTTACACGATCCTGTTCTGGCAAATACATGGTCACCCCAAGTGCTCTACCGCGCGGTATGATTGACACTTTATAAACAGGGTCATGCTCAGGTACAACACGGCCAACAATAGCGTGCCCTGCTTCATGATAGGCCGTCATGGTTTTTTCTTCTTCCGTCATGACCATGCTCTTACGTTCCGAGCCCATCATGATTTTATCTTTGGCCTTATCAAACTCTTCTTGAGAGACTACGCGTCTGTTCGTACGTGCTGCAAATAAAGCGGCCTCGTTAACAAGGTTGGCTAGATCAGCACCTGAAAAGCCTGGTGTTCCCCGCGCAATAACCGATGCTTCAACATCGTCTGCCAACGGAACTTTACGCATGTGGACTTTTAGAATTTGTTCACGGCCTCTGATGTCTGGTAAACCAACCGTTACTTGACGGTCAAATCTTCCTGGACGAAGTAGTGCGGGGTCAAGGACGTCAGGGCGGTTAGTCGCCGCAATAACAATAATTCCTTCGTGCCCTTCAAAACCATCCATTTCCACAAGCATTTGGTTAAGTGTTTGCTCACGTTCGTCGTTGCCGCCACCCATGCCTGCGCCACGCTTACGACCAACGGCATCAATTTCATCAATAAAGATAATACAAGGCGATGACTTTTTCGCTTGCTCAAACATGTCTCTTACGCGAGAGGCACCTACACCAACAAACATTTCCACAAAGTCAGATCCTGAAATGGTGAAAAACGGCACTTTCGCCTCGCCTGCTATGGCTTTTGCCAACAGCGTTTTACCTGTTCCCGGTGGGCCTACCATTAGTACACCCTTTGGAATTTTCCCACCTAACTTTTGAAACTTGGTCGGATCTCGTAAAAAGTCTACTAGTTCTGAAACATCTTCTTTAGCTTCATCACAACCAGCAACATCAGCAAAGGTAGTTTTTATTTGGTCTTCACTCAGTAAGCGCGCCTTGCTCTTACCAAAGGACATTGCCCCACGGCCACCGCCGCCCTGCATTTGTCGCATGAAAAATATCCATACACCAATAAGAAGTAACATCGGGAACCAATTAATAAAAATCGTTGCTAACAGCGAACGCTCTTCCGGTTCTTTTCCGTATGCTCTCACCTCTTTTGCCAGCAACGAATCTATGAGTTTTTCGTCATAAACGGGCATGTAGGTAGTAAAAGTGTCGTTGTTGCGAAGCTTACCGGTAATTTTGGAGCCATCCACTAGCACCTCGGTAACGTTGCCGTCTTCAACATCTTTTAGAAAAGAAATATAGTCCTTTTGTGCTTGCGGCGCTGTTTGGCTATTAAAGCCTTGAAACACCATCATTAACACAACTGCAATGACTAACCATAATATGAGATTTTTTGCCATGTCGCTCAACGCAATGACCCTCTAAAATAAAAATAAAAAATAGTTTGTTGCCTTTAACGAACAACATTTGTTAAGACTACTATACTTTATAGCCTGTTACTACCAGCCAAATGTAGCAAAATTATGAAGAACGAACTTCTTGTCTTATCAAATAAACAAACATAACGCCCTGTTTAAACTCAGAATTACCTATTATTAACGCAAAGCGATTTGTTAATATTCATGACAAGTTTGATTGTCCTACATACTTTCTTACATTAATATTTAATTACGTTAATTAACGAGATCTTGTTCAATACTCTGATAAAGAATTTTAAAGCACAGTAAATCCCCACTAAAATGCCTTGCTCACTTGTAAAAATATTATCTATATATCACTTCACTGTTCGCAATAAAGTATAAGTGTAGGTAGAATAATGAAATTCAAGTGTAAATAATGCATTAATACAGGCAAGCAACGAAAACATGATACTTACAAACAAACAAAAGCAATTTCTAAAAGGCTTAGCACATCCGTTAAAACCGGTCGTGCAATTAGGTGGCAATGGCTTGACAGAAGGCGTTATAGCTGAAATAGAAAATGCCTTGGGTCACCATGAACTCATTAAAGTCAAGGTACCTAGTGATGACCGAGAGGAAAAAGCGCTCATTATGGATGCAATAGTTGGAGAAACAAAATCCGTAAAAGTTCAATCTATCGGTCATGTTTTGGTGATTTACAAAGCAAGTAAAGAACCCATCATAAAATTGCCCAAAAAATAAGTTTTTTTAATCAACCAGCAGATAGGATATTTATGCCCACATCACCCTCTTTCGCAATCGTCACTGGTGCGTGTTCTGGTTTAGGACATGCAACCGCCACTGCGCTTATTGAAGCGGGTTGGCAAGTCTGTATCTTTGATTTAAATAAAGATAATGGCAATGATATCGCTGAGGCCTTAAGTAAAGACAGATGTTATTTTGAACACGTCGACGTTACCTCCAGCGAAAGCGTGGAACGTGCCTTACTTAAGTATCAAGACAAAGAAATCAGTTTGTTGGTAAATTGTGCAGGGGTAGCTCCGGCAAAACGCACGCTCAACCGCGAAGGTGAAGCTATGCCTCTGGGGGATTTTTCAAAAGTAATTGAAATCAATCTAGTTGGTTCCTTCAACGTAGCACGATTAGTTGCCCAAGCCATGGCTAAAAATACGCCAATTAACGCTGACCACGGTAGAGGCCTAATTATTAATACCGCTTCAGTAGCGGGATATGAAGGTCAAATTGGCCAAACCGCCTATGCAGCCAGTAAAGCAGGTCTAATTGGTTTAAGTTTACCAATGGCCAGAGATTTAGCGCCTGTAGGAATTCGTGTCAACACTATCGCACCGGGCATAATGGGTACCCCTATGCTTTTGGCTATGCCTGAAAATGTACAAACCGCGTTGGCAAGCAACGTTCAGCACCCTAAGCGTTTAGGGTTGCCAGAAGAGTTTGCTAAATTAGTGCTGCATATTGCAGACAACAATTATATTAACGGTGAAACTATTCGCTTAGATGGCGGCTTGCGGATGCCGCCAAAGTAGCCTGTTATTCTTCGTGTGCGCCATTGACCACGTTTGAAATAGCAAATAAGCGCGAAATAGCAACGTGATGAACAGTATTTTTAGGATAGCTTCCGCGGGCGTTTAACTCGCCTGCGCTGTGACCCATGGTAATGCATATCGCTTGATCTACATCACTAACAGCATAGACCGAAAACAGACCGTCATTGACCGCTTGCTTTACCTCATCACTGAGCATCAAATTGACGTGGTTGGATTGCGGAATAATTACGCCTTGCTCGCCGGTTAAGCCACGCTTAGCACAAAGTGTAAAATAGCCTTCGATTTTTTCGTTAATCCCGCCTACCGCCTGCACCTCACCTAACTGGTTAATGGAACCAGTAATCGCAATCCCCTGCTGTAAAGGTATGTCGGTTAGTGATGAAATAAGCGCAATGAGTTCGGCTAAAGACGCACTATCGCCATCGATATAGCCATAAGATTGTTCCAACGCAATATTGGCACTTAAGGTTAGTGGAAAAGATTTTGCGTATTTATTGCCCAAGTAGCCAGTTAATAACAAAACTCCTTTTGAATGAATCGACTGACCTAAATCGACTTCCCTTTCGATATCAACCACTCCACTTGAACCAGCATAAACAGTTGCCGTCACGCGCGCTGGAGTACCAAAAACTGTATCACCAATTTCAAGCACAGTTAAACCGTTAATTGTGCCGACTGCCTTTCCTTGCGTACTAATGAGTACGTGACCTTCTTCAATATCGAGTAAAAAAGAATCACTTACGCGTCCCGAACGGTGTTTTTTTGCGTCAAGAGCCGATTGTATATGCTGTTTTTGTACGACAGTGTCGCCAATTTGCTGACAAAAATATTTCGCTTCGTTGAGCAGTTCAATGACCTCGGCAAATTTTGCACTTAATTTACTTTGGTGCTCAGCTTTACGAAGGCTATAGCGAATCAGCATAGCTATCGCATCGTTGCTGATCCCATCTAAGCCTATCTTGCCTGCTTGCTCTGAAACACGGGCAACAAAATGGTTTATATGCGTTTGATTCAGGTCTATTTCATGATCAAAGTCGACTAATACCCGCACCAATTCTGAAAACTCAGGGTCATATTCTTGTAGGGTATAGTATAAATCTCTTGAGCCAAGCAATATGACCTTAACCTGCAAGGGAATTGCTTCAGGTGTTTGTGTAATATTATTGACCATCCCTACATCTTGATGTGGTAATTCCAACCTTATCTGACCAAATTTTAACGCTAGTTTTAATGACTCCCATACATGAGGATGATCAAGCACTTTATCGGCATCTAAAATTAAATAACCTGAGTTAGCCTTGTGCAGTGCACCTGCGGTAATCATCCTATAATTGGTATAAACGCTGCCTTGTACACTTGTATATTCTATTTTACCGAATAGATTCTGATAGCTTGGATTAGGTTCGTAAACCACGGGCGCACTATCGTTTGGTTTATTGGCCACAAGGACATTGGGTAGATAGGTATCAATAAAAAGCGCGCGTTTATCATAGTCGTCGCTTTTGTCTTCTTTCTCATCAATAGACAGTGTCTCGATTACCATATCGATTAAATGATGTTTTAGCTGTCTGAAATATTTTAGGATCGCTATATTATGTGCATATTTGCGTTCAAGTTCTTTAAGTAAAGGGCGAATCCCCTGTTCTACGGTTTCCTGCTGCAGTACCTTCTTTTGTTCTGCGCTTTCTCGTTGCCATATGGGCAGTTCGAGTAATGCTTCACTTAAGTGAACTTCTAATTCGTCAATAATAGCGTAAAAATGCTGCCGGTCGATGTCTGTTTTGCTTGTAAATTCGCCATCATTCAACGGTTTTCCGTCTACGATAAGAGCAAAGCTGATACTATTACCGTCTTCTATGAGTGCGACGCTCTTTTCAAGTGCTAACTTTTCAACCTGATCGATCGCACTATCATATTTTTGGTCAAAATGTCGCGTTATAGCGGCTTGTTTACGCTGGAACCCCGGGTTTTCGAATACCGCTGGAAATGTGGCCAATATTTCATCGATTAGGACTTCTATGTCATCAAGCAGTTGTTTGCTGTCTCCGGCAGGCAAAGACAGGGCTATTGGCTCACGTTCGGCTTCAAGATTATTCAAATAACACCAATCTAAAAGCGGATAACTTTGGCTTTTTTGCGCCTTTATATATTCAGTTACAAGGGTATAACGACCGCTAGCCTGTTCACCCATCACATATAAATTATAGCCTTGAACGTCAATACCAAGACCAAAAGAGAGCGCATTTTTGGCACGTTCTTGGCCAATGAGTGAAGTGCTTTTTGTGTCTTCGGCAAGCGCTTGAGAAATCATCGAAGACGAGATTTCAACATCAAGTTGATGGGCTGATAAAGCAAGTTTCTTCCGCGCAACGGCGTTCATTTCAGCAGGAGTTAAGACGGTCACAGTGTATTTGTTATCCTAAGATGGTTTGACTAATTTTGTTATATTTGTTTCTGCAATAGTGTACAGGATTTTTGTCTTCGTCACAGAAGCAAAAATCAATCTCTTGCTGATTGAGAATAAATATCAATTTTTTCTACACTTTAACCAACTAACGTCTTGTCCACCGCTAGTATTACAGGCTATTCTATAGGGCTTTACTATAATCAAATAAACACTAGAGAATTCTGATTCGATGTCAAACGCTGAAGCCAATTCAACCTCACCGCAACAACAATACGATCCAAAAGCGATAGAAGCTAATGCGCAGCAGCATTGGCGCGCTAATAAAGTGTTTGAGGTCGACGTTAAACCCGAGCAAGAGAAATTTTATTGCTTATGTATGTTTCCTTACCCTAGTGGTCGACTGCATATGGGCCACGTAAGAAACTACACCATTGGTGACGTAGTAAGCCGGTTTCAGCGGATGCAAGGAAAAAACGTGTTACAACCTATGGGTTGGGATGCCTTTGGATTGCCTGCAGAAAATGCCGCAATAAATAACAATAGTGCCCCTTCAAAATGGACATTGGGCAACATTGATTACATGAAAGAACAACTTCAAGCACTTGGTTTTGGTTATGATTGGCGGCGTGAAGTCACGACCTGTCAGCCAGAATACTACAAGTGGGAACAATGGTTCTTTACTCGTTTGTTTGAAAAAGGCTTAGTGTATAAAAAATGCGACTGTCAACTGGGATCCTGTTGATCAGACCGTGTTAGCCAATGAGCAAGTCATTGATGGCAAAGGATGGCGCTCTGGCGCAGTGATTGAGCAAAAAGAAATCCCACAATGGTTTATTAAAATTACTGATTATGCTGACGAACTACTCGACGACCTCGACAAACTGGACGAATGGCCAGCGCAGGTAAAAACAGCACAGAGAAATTGGATTGGTCGTTCAGAAGGTGTCGATATTACTTTTGATTTAGCCACACCGAGCGCCGGACTTTCTGCGCTAGAGGTATATACGACTCGTCCTGACACGCTTTATGGCGCGACTTATTTGGCGATTGCAGCAGGTCACCCGATTGCACAAGAAATAAGTAAGACGAATAACGACATCGCAGCCTTTGTTGAAGAATGCAAAAATACTAAAACCACCGAAGCTGAAATGGCAACGATGGAAAAGAAAGGAATGTCCACGGGCTTGTATGCTGTGCATCCTTTAAGCGGTGAAAAATTACCTATTTGGATAGCTAACTTCGTTTTAATGGGGTATGGATCAGGCGCAGTGATGTCAGTCCCCGCACATGATCAAAGAGATTGGGAATTTGCGACTAAGTACAAGCTTCCTATAATACAGGTCATTGAATTTAAGAAAGAAGATTCTGACGCTAACATAAAGTCTGCGGCCTACACTGAAAAAAACACGCTAATCAATTCTAATGAATATACAGGCCTTAGCTATGAAGAGGGTTTTGAGGCCATTTCCGATAAACTAGCGAGCCTAGGACGTGGTAAAAAGACTGTCAATTACCGCCTACGAGACTGGGGAGTTTCAAGGCAACGCTACTGGGGCGCGCCTATTCCAATCGTAAACGACGCACAGGGTAATTCTCATCCTGTAAATGAAGCTGATTTACCCGTTGTATTGCCCACGGATGTTGTCATGGATGGTGTAACCTCGCCTATCAAATCAGACCCTGAGTGGGCAAAAACCACTCACAACGGTGTTGAAATGACGCGTGAGACAGATACCTTTGATACTTTTATGGAGTCGTCATGGTACTACGCTCGCTATGCATCGGCACCAAATGACGCAATGTTAGACCCTAAGGAAGCAAACTATTGGTTGCCTGCTGACCAATATATAGGTGGCATTGAACACGCAATTCTTCATCTCCTATATTCACGCTTTTTCCATAAGTTATTGCGTGATGAGGGGCTTGTTGATAGTGACGAACCATTTAAACGCTTGCTGTGCCAAGGTATGGTGTTATCGAACGCGTTTTTCACCAAAGATGAGAGCGGTAAGATTACTTGGCATGCTTCGGAAGATTTAAGTATTGAAAAAGACGACAAGGGTAGAATCACGAAGGCCTATGTGACGGCAACAAATGAAACTGTTGAACATGCCGGCATGATCAAAATGTCGAAATCAAAGAACAACGGCATTGACCCCCAAGCTGTTATCGATCTGTACGGTGCCGACACGATTAGGCTTTACACTATGTTTGCCGCGCCACCAGAGCAAGATTTAGAGTGGACAGAATCAGCAGTTGAAGGTGCTAACCGTTTCTTGCGTCGCTTTTATCGCTTAGCCAATGATCACATTGAAAGTGACTACGCTAAAGCAGAGTTAGCGCAATACGAAGCAAAGAATTTGTCGAAAGAGCAGAAGTCACTTCGATTTGAATTACACACAAGTATTCAAAAAGTCAGTGATGACATATTGCGCAGACAAACTTTTAATACAGCAATAGCTAAATTAATGGAATTGCTCAATTATTTGCAAAAGTTTGAAGTGAAAGATAAGACAGACTTTGCCTTGATGCATGAAGCTATTGTTGCCATGATTAAAATGCTCAACCCTGTAACGCCTCATATCTGTGAGGATTTATACGCGGCGATGCAGTGTGATGGAGAATTGCAAACTGCGGCTTGGCCTGTAGTCGACCAAAGCGCCTTAGTTGAAGATGAAAAACTGATCGTCGTGCAAGTTAATGGCAAACTCAGAGCCAAATTAATGGTCGCCGCCAATATCGACAAAGCCGCATTAGAAGCACTTGCTTTAGAACACGAAAATGTGAGTTCCTATACTCAAGGCAAACAAATAAGAAAAGTGATTGTAGTACCAGGAAAGCTTGTTAATATAGTCGCAAATTAAGGTGCTAGGCTTGAATAAACAACTACATAGATACTTTCAGATAATGTTGACTGGCGCGTTTATATGCGCCTTGTCTGCTTGTGGGTTTTCGCTTCGTGGCTCACAAGCCCTGCCAGAAAGTCTCACCCATGTAGCAATAAGGGCGCCCTTGCAATATTCGCCTTTATCGCGCGCGTTACAAAAAAGGTTGCCGGTCTATCAATTGACCGGTGTGGTAAATTCAGACAAAATTATTGCTGAAGATATGCTTGAGAAAACCGTTGTCGTGCAACTACAGCCTGAGCAGTTTGAGCGCAGGTTACTGTCGGTATTTAGCACCGGCCAGGTCGCCGAATACGATTTAGTATACACAGTTAACTACCAAGTGATTTTTCCAAACAAACTTCCCATTGAAAATAGCTTAACGGTGTCACGGGAATACCAAGATGATCCTGACCAAATATTAGCTAAATCTAGGGAGTTAAATTTAGTATTAACTGAATTGCGAGAAGAGTCAGCAGACCGCTTAATACGTTTATTGTCTAGTCAATACAATAGTTCAGTCATAGATGTAGATAGAGCTAAAAACAAAAGTAAAAAGACACCTTTTAGCAGCGTTAAAGGGAACTAAGTGCAAATACAAGCTTACGATTTTGAACGCCAACTTAACGCGCACTCCCTTCCCCCATTCATTTTGGTGTTTGGTGATGAACCGCAACAAAAGTTAGACATCATTGATGCAGTGCGTCATAAAGCCAAGCAAAGCGGTTTTGATGAGCGTCAAAACTTTACCCTCGATAGTGATTTTGAATGGGCTCATCTTATTGATGCAATGCAAAGCATGTCACTATTTGCTGATAAGCAATATATTGAACTCACCATGACCTCAGCTAAACCCGGTGCTGTTGGCGCAAAGCAATTTCTGGAAATCGCTAAACTAGCATCCGATGATGTAGTCCTGCTGATTCAAGGCCCTAAAGCTGGCAAAGATGTTCAAAAAACGAAATGGTTTAGTGCTTTAGCTAACGAAGGTTGGTTTACTCATGTTTATGACTTGCAACACAACCAATTGCAGAAATGGTTATCGCTTCGCGCGAGTAAGCAAAATCTTCGCATAAGCCCTCAGGCGCTTGCAATGATTGCCGATTTGAGTGAAGGCAATGTGATGGCCGGTAGACAAGAACTTGAGAAACTAAGTCTACAGTTTGGTTCTGAACACCTCATCGAAGAAAACGACATTGCAAAAGTAATGGTGCAACAATCTCGTTATTCAAGCTTCCAGTTTACCGATGAAATCTTGCGTGGGGACATGCAAAAAGCAGTAAAGATGCTAATTCAGTTAGAAGATGAAGGTGTTGAGCCAGTCGTGATTTTGTGGAGTATTGTCAATGAAGCACAAACCCTAACTAAGTTACTCGATATGCAAGCAATGACTGGGCACGTTGATTTTAAATCATTACGTATTTGGGCAAGTAAACAAAGTTTATATCAAGCTGCGATATCACGACTTACGCTTGCACACATGCACAAAATAAACGAAGAGTTGAGTCAAGCAGACATCATGTTTAAGTCTGAATATATTGCAAAGCCGTATGTAATTTTGAGTCATTTGGCATTGTTGTTCAGCCCCACAGATTTACCAGAGTTTAGCCTTGTTAATGGATAAAGGCGCACAAAGAGAAAATATTAAGGCATTTTTTGGCGGTACTTTTGACCCGCCCCACTATGGTCACTTTTTGCCGCTTCGAGAAACTGCAGACCTAATGCAACTATCAACCATTTCCTTACTTCCAGCAAATGTACCTGTATTTAAGAAAAACGTAAGCGCAGCTCATCATCGTATTGCGATGTGTGAATTGTTGTGTCAGTTAGATAGCCGTTTCACCCTCGATTTACTTGAATTTGAGCGAACAGAAACAAGCTATACTATTGACACACTGATGCAGATAAAACAACACAATCCAGAGCAAAAAATCGTCTTTATTATTGGACTCGATTCGCTTAGAACATTGCACCTATGGGAGCGTTGGCAAGCACTTTTTGACTATTCCCATATTGTTGTTATGCGCAGACCAACAGAGACAAAAGAAACGCATTCGTTAACTGACTTTTCTAGAAAAGCAAGTGTGGCATCAAACTTGTATAATTTTTATACATCACCGGAAAAGTTTGACACAATAGTAGGGCCAGAGATGGATGAACAGACCCGGCTATTTCTTTTGTCAAAATTAGCCTTGGCTGAAAATGATTCTGAATGTATTAATTATTACGCTTTTAAGGATATAATAAGCAATTCAGCCAAGGGTAAGCTTTGGTTTGTCAATAATCATAATTTACCAATGTCGTCTAGTTTCGTTAGGCAGCAAATTAAATCAGGCAGAGTAATTAGCAATTGGGTACCTGAATCCATAGCTAGCTACATTACTCAGCACAAGCTATATATTAAATAAGTAGGAAAAGTATTGAATCAACAAGAGTTTACAGATTTTGTTATCGATAAAGTCGATGACATGAAAGCAAGAAATATAAGCGTCATTGATGTAACCGGCAAATCAACCATAACCGACACCCTCATTATATGCTCAGGTACCTCCAAACGTCACGTTTCGGCAATTGCCGAAAACGTTATTGTAGAGTGTAAATCAGCTGAGCATGCACCCTTAAGCGTAGAAGGAAAAGCGGAAGGTGAATGGGTCTTAGTCGACCTAGGCGAATTGGTCTTGCATGTCATGCAAGATGAAACCCGAGATTTTTATCAGTTAGAAAAGCTCTGGCAATAGTACGGTGAATGTGCAAATTATTGCCGTGGGGAACAAAATGCCCTCTTGGGTGGTCGAAGGTAGTGGTGAGTACCTGAAACGCTTTGGCAAGGACTTTTCTGTGAGCTTTTGCGAGATTAGTCCCCATAAGCGTACAAAAACGGTCAACCTTGACAAAGTAAAAGAAATTGAAGGCGATAAGTGCATTGCTGCGATTGCAAAAGGTAATCACGTAATCGCCCTAGAAGTACGCGGTAAGGCTTGGGATACGCCTGCCCTAGCAAATCAAATTAACCAGTGGAAAATGGACGGTAGGAACGTAAGTTTACTAATAGGTGGTCCTGAGGGCCTATCGGATAAGTGCAGAGATATTGCTGACCAATTATGGTCGTTGTCTCCATTGACCCTGCCTCACCCACTCGTCAGAGTCATTGTAAGCGAGGCCTTGTATCGTGCTTGGACGCTAACACAAAATCACCCTTATCATCGAGAATAAAGCGTTAATGGCAAAACCCAAGCAAACAATACGTGATCACAGTGCTGAGGCTAATCTATTCTCACGACGAGCTTTTTTTCAGCGCTATTCGTTATTGCTTTAATGCTTTTGTTGTTGATTAACCTCTACGATTTACAAGTCAACAAGCACCTTGACTATCAAACTCAATCTAATGGCAACCGCATAAAGTTATTACCTGTCGCGCCAAATCGTGGACTTATTTATGATCGTAATGGAGTTATTTTAGCTGAAAACAAAGCTGTTTTTAGTTTGGAGATTGTTCCAGAAGAAGTTGATGACTTGGCACAAACCTTAGCGGAACTGACCACATTGATGTCAATCACGCCTGCTGAGATTGAACGTTTTCAGCGAGACAGAAAACGACAGCGACGTTTCAAACCCGTTGCATTGCGAAAGCAATTAACCCATGAAGAGGTTGCGCTTTTCTCTGCCCACCAACATAAATTTGCGGGTGTCGATATAAAAGCAAGATTATCGCGTTATTATCCGTTTAAAGACACCCTTACTCACATGCTAGGCTACGTCTCTAGAATTAATAAAAGCGACGTTGCAAAACTCAAAGCTAAAGGCGAAGAAGCGAATTACGCAGCAACCCACGACATAGGCAAGCAAGGGGTTGAAAAATATCATGAAAAACTGCTGCACGGGCGTGTTGGTTATCAACAAGTCGAAGTAAACAACAAGGGCAGAATAATAAGAGTACTAAATTTTGAGCCGCCCGAACCCGGTAAAGATATAGTCCTTAACATCGACATAGAATTACAAAAAAAAGCGCAAGAAGAACTCGCTGGCCGTCGCGGCTCGGTAGTCATTACCGATGTAAAAACAGGTGGAGTATTAGCGCTTTACTCAAGCCCCAGTTACGACCCAAACTTGTTTGTACATGGCATCAGCCAATCGGAATATTCCAAGTTACTGAATTCAAACTATAGCCCGCTACTAAATAGAGCGACTCAAGGTAGATATCCACCCGCATCGACAATTAAACCGCATCTTGCGCTTATAGGCTTAGAGGAAGGGGTGATTACACCTGAGACAGAAATAAAAGACCGGGGAACATACAAATTGCGCAATGTCGCCCATGTCTGGAGAGATTGGAAAAAATATGGTCACGGTACGGTCGATGTAACAAAATCTGTCGAAGTATCTTGTGATACATTTTATTACGACCTTGCTTACAAATTAGGTATCGATCGCATTCACGAAAGGATGACAGAATTTGGTTTTGGTCAGTTTACCGGGCTAGATTTGTATGAAGAATCACGCGCAATTTTGCCGAGTCGCGGCTGGAAACGTGCAACATTTAACGAGCCTTGGTATATAGGAGACACTATCTCTGTTGGTATTGGGCAAAGCTATTGGAATGCGACGCCAATTCAAATTGCAAATTCACTTAACGTGCTTATTAATCGAGGTAAACGTTTTACCCCCAAACTATTAAAAGGGTATTTAGTTAATGGGAAAGTAGAAAACGTCCCGATAGAACAAAAGCCTCCTATGATTATAAAAGACGAAGCTAACTGGGATATCGTGCTAGACGCACTCTACGGTACGGTAAATCGTAGCCATGGCACAGCACACTCAGCCTTTAAAAGCACAAGTTATGTCTCGGCGGGGAAAACAGGCACCGCACAATTATTTTCTGTAGCCCAAGACGAAGAATATGTAGCTGATGATGTTAACGAATATTTACGTGATAACGCCATGTATATTGGCTATGCTCCATATGACGACCCACAAATTAGTATAGCCATCGCAATAGAAAATGCTGGCGGTGGAAGTTCAAATGCAGCCCCCTAGCGCGTCAAGTAATGGATTATTACTTTGATGAACGTAGCCAAGCTAATACAAATGAACTTGCACAAAGCGAAGCAAAAAGTAGTGACGAGGAAAAAAATTCAACCGTGACCGCTGACAAACAAATACAGAGCAGTCAATAATTGCATGAAGAATACGAACTTCACAACCAATAAACAAAGTTTTCTGGCTCGCCTTCATATTGACGGGTTTCTACTGCTATCTTTGGTCTGCTTAATGCTCGTTGGTTTGCTGACTATCTATTCTTCAGGTGGACAAGACTGGGATTTGGTATACCGTCAATTGGTTCGTTTGGGCCTCGCTTTGGTTATCATGACGCTGCTGGCGCAAATACCACTACTAGTATACCAACGTGTTTCGATCTATTTTTACATAGCGGGTATTTTAATGTTGCTTGGCGTGCTGTTATTCGGCGTGATGGGTAAAGGTGCCCAGCGCTGGTTAGACTTAGGGGTATTCCGTTTCCAACCCTCTGAAATAATGAAGCTTGCTATGCCCATGATGGTTGCTTGGTATATCAGCCGTCACAGTATTCCAGCGCGACTTCATGAGATATTTGTTGGTTTTTTACTAGTATTAGTACCCACACTGCTTATCGCTAAACAACCTGATTTAGGTACCTCATTATTGGTCTCTTCTAGCGGCATCTTTGTTTTGTTTTTAGCGGGTATGACATGGCGACTAATATCATTTATCGGTTTACTAGCAGGTTGCTTCGCACCAATTATGTGGTTCTTCTTAATGAAAGACTATCAAAAGCAACGGGTTATAACTTTTCTCGACCCTGAAAGTGATCCCCTAGGTTCGGGTTATCATATTATTCAATCGAAAATTGCTATTGGCTCTGGTGGCGTTGAAGGAAAAGGATGGTTGCAAGGCACCCAGTCGCAATTAGAGTTTCTGCCAGAAAGGCATACCGACTTTATCTTCTCGGTGTACAGTGAAGAATTTGGTTTAGTGGGCATTGTTGGCCTTTTAGTCATGTATCTTTGCATTATTTTACGTGGTTTATATATTGCCAACAGAGCGCAAGATACTTTTAGTAAATTGCTAGCCGGAAGTATCACACTAACCTTCTTCGTATATGTGTTTGTCAACATGGGAATGGTGTCAGGACTACTACCCGTAGTTGGAGTTCCATTACCATTAATTAGCTACGGCGGCACCTCAATGGTGACATTAATGGCCGGTTTTGGAATTTTAATGGCAATTAGTACGCAAAAGCGGTTATTATCCAGATAACACATACTGCATGCGTATAAGTAAGCTCATGTAATAAAAAATGTGACTAAAGATTGAAATAATAATTTCCATGTGTGAAGGATACTCTCCACAATGAGATGCGCTAAAAATAAAACCATGATATCTGCACTTCAATTTAGAGGCATAGCGGGCATTGCAGCCCTGTGTTTGCTGCTACTTGGAGGTTGTAGTAGTACCTCCACGGGCCGCTATAAGATTGCCCAAGATACCGCCCCTAGCTTTGACTACGGCGATATTACCTACAATCAGGTCGTCCCTAGTCCTGAACCCTATAACAAATGGACAGCACGTCCGTATGTTGTTCTTGGTAAACAATACTACCCTTTGCAAAGTGGTGAAGGATTTGAAGAAGAAGGTAAAGCGTCTTGGTATGGCGAGAAGTTCCACGGCCACAAGACCGCAAATGGGGAAACATTTGACATGTTTGCCCTTACCGCGGCACACAAAACACTGCCTTTGCCCTCTTTTGTGCGCGTTTCTAACTTAAAAAACGGTAAATCGACGATTGTTAGAGTTAACGACCGAGGACCCTTTCACGGTAAACGCGTTATTGATTTGTCTTATGGCGCAGCTAAAATGTTAGGCTACCATAAAGAGGGTGTGGCTGACGTTAAACTCGAAATACTGCATGTTACTGAAAACGGTGACATAACAATTGGCAATAACAAGCAGTTATATGTCTATGAAGATGGCGAGTTGATTGCCAAGCGAGATCCAATACCTAACAGACAAGAAACACTCATCGCGCAAAATACGCTGACTGATTTTGCGGATATGGCATCTCCACCTGGCTTTTTTGTACAAGTGATGGCAATGGAAAATGGTGACAAAGCAAAGGATTTGGCAACAGGCTTATCAAACCTTTTACAAGTCCCTAATTTAATCCCCAAAATCGCCAATATTTACAAATTACAATTAGGTCCACTTGCAAATGAACAAAAAGCCGAAAATATAATCAAAGAATTAAAGAAAATCGGTTTTGAACAAGCCTTTACGGTTGAAGTCTCACCATAAGCCCTTATTTCTTTTACCGTTAGCGACTTGCATGTCGACATTACTTGTAAAGCAGGTAAAATATGTACAGTTAGCTTACATACAAAACTAGCGATACAAGCAGGCTAGTTTTTCGATACCGACAGAGTAAGTGCTAATACCAAGTATTGACTCTTCAGCACCATAAATTAAGTTGCGATTACTATCAGGATTAATAATGCGTTTTAAAGTTTTACTCAGTTTCTTTGTTTTTTTTAGCGGGTTTGTAGCTCAAGCCGCTATCGTTATTCCACCGCCTCCTTCAATAGATGCGGCAGGTTTCCTGTTAGTTGATCATGACACCGGCCATATTATTGCAGAAAAAAATATCGACCAACGATTAGCGCCTGCTAGTTTAACGAAAATTATGACCATTTACGTCGTCGGCAAAGAGTTACAAGCAGGAAACATTAGCATCAATGACATGGTCACGATTTCAGAAAAAGCGTGGGCAAAGAAGTTCCCTGACTCTTCAAAAATGTTTATAGAAGTTGGCACACAAGTCGCGGTAAGTGACTTGCTAAGAGGCATTGTTGTGCAATCGGGTAATGACGCCTGTGTCGCGATTGCGGAACATATAGCAGGTAGCGAATCTGCTTTTGCAAGCATGATGAACGCCTATGCCCAAAGTTTAGGTATGTCCGCCACTAACTTTGTTAATGCTCACGGACTGCACGATCCCGACCACTATACATCACCTAGAGATATGGCTACCTTGTCGTCAGCCCTCATTGCAGAAACACCTGACATGTACAAACTTTATAGCGAAAAAGAATTTACTTACAACGGTATTAAACAATTTAATCGCAATAGTTTGTTATGGGATAAAAGCTTGAATGTGGATGGGATAAAAACGGGGCACACCTCTGATGCCGGCTACAGTTTAATTACGTCAGCGACCCAAGGCGATATGCGCTTAGTATCTGTTGTTATGGGAACAGATAGTGAACGTGCACGAAAAGCTGAAAATAAAAAATTACTTCGCTATGGCTTTCGCTTTTACGAATCAGTTATACCCTTCCAATCCAATCATGTATTTGCAACAAACCGCATTTACATGGGTGATAAAGAAACTGTAAACTTGGGCATTAATAGCTCAACCGCCATGACTATCCCAAGAGGCCAAGCCAAACAACTTGTTGCCAGCTATGAACTAACGCAGCAATTATCAGCGCCAATTGATAAAGGCACTGAGGTTGGCGTCCTTACCATCAGCCTAGATGATGAAACCTTAGCGACCTATCCATTAGTGACCTTAGAAGAAGTCCAAGAAGGCGGGATGTTTAGCAAAGCAATGGATTGGATTAACTTACAGTTAGGGCTGGAATAGAAAATGGAAACGAATTTTGACGAATTACTCGATTTTCCGTGCATGCAAACCTTTAAGGTGATGGGTGTGGCCCATGAGCATTTGCCAGTTAAGGTAGTCTCTCGCCTTCAAGAATTGGCACCCGGAGATTACGCGCCTAAAGTTAAGCCTAGCAGCAAAGGAAATTTTCATTCTTTATCGTTATCCGTAAAAGTAACGAGCAAAGAGCATATGGAATCTATTTATATCGAATTGTCAAAAATAGACCTTGTCAGAGTTGTACTCTAATAACGTGAATGATGTAATTGCCCGAAAATTAGAAGATGCAACTTGCGAGAGTGCCAATACCCAAGTGAATGAGCTGCCGGTTATTATTCGAGATTTAGGTGTGCAGGAATATTTGCCAATTTGGCAAAAGATGCAGGCTTACACTGATACCCGCAACAACAAAGATCATGACGAAATATGGTTAGCAGAGCATTTACCCGTATTTACTCAGGGTCAAGCTGGTAAGGCTGAACATATTCTTATGCCAGGCGACATTCCCGTCATTCCCGTAGACAGAGGTGGTCAAGTCACCTATCACGGTCCTGGGCAACTTATGATGTACATATTACTGGACATTAGGCGTCGCAAGTTAGGTGTTAGGCATCTAGTGACTGCCCTTGAAGAATGTATCGTGTTAACATTAGCGGAAAGTGGTGTTCATGCTTACGCAAAAAAAGATGCGCCGGGTGTATATGTAGATGAAAAAAGTATGCTCGGTAGGACTGCGAATTCGCAAAGGATGTTCGTTTCATGGACTGGCGTTTAACGTCAATATGGATTTAGCCCCTTTTCAACGCATTAACCCTTGTGGATATGCTGGTTTGGAAATGGTTGATAGCGCTGGTCTTGGTGCAACTGCTAATATCAGCAGTGCCAAAGCGCTTGTTGTAAAACATTTTTGTAAGTTATTAGATATAAGCCCCCTATTATATAAAGAAGGTTTTGATGAGTAATTCACGCGCCCAAGCTGGCGTTAAACTTCGAGACGAAGATAAGTTAAAACATATCCCTATTACCATAATGCCGACCGAAAAAGCTGAAATGCTTCGTAAACCGGCTTGGATAAAGGTCAAATTACCCGCTAGAACTGATCGTATTGATAATATCAAAAAGACCTTACGCAAAAACAAACTGCATTCTGTTTGTGAAGAAGCAAGTTGTCCCAACCTTGCTGAGTGTTTTAATCACGGAACAGCGACCTTTATGATCTTGGGCGATATTTGCACAAGACGCTGTCCGTTTTGTGATGTTGCCCACGGAAAGCCTCTACCACCAAGTGCTGAAGAACCCTTAAAACTGGCAACAACCATCGCAGAAATGAAACTTTCATATGTTGTTATTACCTCTGTTGACCGTGATGATTTACGCGACGGCGGTGCCCAGCATTTTGTCGATTGTATTAATGCCATACGCGAGCATAGCCCCAGCACAACTATTGAGGTGCTAGTACCCGACTTCAGAGGAAGAATGGACCGCGCTTTGGAAATATTTAAGTCAGGTGTTCCTGATGTCTTTAATCACAATTTAGAAACCATCCCGCGCTTGTATCGTGAATGTAGACCAGGCGCTAATTATCAGTGGTCTCTGGACTTATTGAAAAAGTTTAAAGCTCAACATCCTCATGTACCTACAAAATCAGGCTTAATGATGGGCATGGGTGAAGAAAATGACGAAATGCAAAAAGTACTCGATGACTTACGTGCGCATGACGTTAACATGCTTACCTTAGGTCAGTATTTGCAACCAAGTAAACATCACTTTCCAGTTAAGCGTTACGTGCCACCAGAAGAATTTGACGCCTTAGGCGACTATGCTAAAGAGATTGGTTTTAGTCACGCCGCATGTGGGCCTATGGTGCGTTCTAGCTATCATGCCGACCAGCAGGCAGCAGGCGTTGAAGTAAAATAGTAAACTTTGCACGATGCATTTTGAAAGGCCGCTAATTAAGCGGCCTTTTTTGTAGATGAGTATAAATAAATCACCGATAAATTTAAGTGTACACGTGTACGCTGAAACGTGTACACTAGCGCTCTATTATCGTTTTGAATATTATTTATAAAGTTTATGCTCCCTAAAAAATCGCTCGAAGAGCTAGATGCCAACTTATATTCAAGTGGTGAAGAAAGACTAAATGCATTAACACATGGTATCGGATTTTTACTAGCGCTTGTTGGCATTGTCGCTTTGTTGATGAAGGCGGATACGTCGCTAGAATATCTAGTAGGTTGGATATACGGCATTAGCTTAGCGCTAATGTTTTTAAGCTCTACTCTTTATCACTATAGCACAAATAGCAAAACAAAGGTGCTCCTTAGAAAGCTTGACCATATCGCTATTTATCTGTTGATTGCGGGCTCATATACACCCTTTTTAGTTTTAGGTGTGGGCAGTCAACTAGCCCACATTGGATTAATCGTGGTATGGGTAATCGCCGCGCTAGGTATATTCTTCAAACTCTACTTTGGTCATAAATACCCTAAATTGTCGATATCAACCTACGCACTAATGGGTTGGTTAGCCTTATTGTTAATTTACCCTATATATTTATCGTTAACTGCGGCTGGATTTGCTTTGTTGCTTATAGGTGGTTTGTGCTATAGCGCAGGAATACCGCTTTATCTACTGAAAACACGACACTATTCCCATGCGCTTTGGCATTTTTGTGTGGTATTAGGCGCAGCCTGTCATTTCGTTGCCATCTACGCCTATATTCTTTAATTTGTTATATATTAACGCGACTCTTAATGTCTGTGTTTGAGAACCTAGTTTTCACTTTTTTAACTATTTGCCATGTCACAAGTATGGCCAATACAATCGCCGAAAATTGATGAATTGCGCTGCTCATGTCAGAATGTTCACCATGACTAAGGATCATTGTAATCTCATAATAGTTAAAAATTGCATCAACCACCCAACCTGAAAGCAAAGCAGCTCCAATTAAAGAAATGAGGTAGATAACAAGTTCACGGCTACCCAACTCTTGCTTAATGACCATTAAAGTTGCAATGTTTGTCGCTGGACCAGTTAACATAAACACCAACGCTGCACCAGGTGAAATCCCCGCCATAATAAGACCAACAGCAACAGGTGTTGATGCCGTCGCACAGATATACATTGGGATTGAAACAAGCACCATGAGTAACATGGCCAATGGACCTGAACCATAACTTGCCATCCAGTTTTCAGGGACGTAGGTCAATACTAATGCTGCAAAAAATAAGCCGATTAATAGCCATTTCATAAAATCGACCAGTAGCTGTCCAAAACCATAAGCAAAAATTGCTTTTGTGCTATCCCATATATTTTTAGTTTTCTTTTGTTCGCTAGCACAACATGATTTTTTTCAGCCACTACAGGCTCAATTGCTTTAGCAGAATGACAGCAGCTACTTGTTGGCTGCACGCTTTTGTCATTTTTGGATTGCTCAGTTGTGCCAAAAACTGCGATGCTAAAGCCCGTTACAATCGCTGAAAAAATAGCGGCAATTGGTCTGGCTATTGTCATTGGCAGCCCCATTAACGCATAGGTGATACCAATAGAATCGATACCGGTTTCTGGCGTTGACACTAAAAAACTAGCGGTACTTGCTTTGCTTGCGCCGCTGCGCCTTATCCCCATAGCGACCGGAATCACCGAACAAGAACACAAAGGCAAAGGCGCGCCTACAAACGCGGCTGTTACCACTGCATTTTTTGAACCCAAAGTTGATTCAATCCATTTGTTAGGCAAAAGCTGATGAATGACCCCTGCTATTAGCATACCCAGCAATAAATATGGCGCAGACTCAACAAACAAAGCGATAAAATTAGTTATCAAGAGCATTATTGTCCTCGTTATTTGACTTAGTACTATGTGTTTCGGTTTTACTGTTGGCATCGTGCACTGCCAAACTGTGGTTTTCTAATTTTGAGATAATAGAACAAAACTTTGCACTTTCATTTCCACCACAGCAATTATCGACCAACTGCGACAAGGTTTCTTTTAATTCAACAAGCTGTTCAATTTGCAGCGCGATATCGACTACTTTTTGCTGCGCAATGGCTTTTGCTTCTGCACAAGTATGAGCATCCTTTGCTTTTTTGATTTCAATTAATTTAGCCGTGTCGCGCAAACTAAACCCGCTTTGCTTGCACCTCTTAATGAATAAAGCAGTGGCAAGGTCATCCTTTGAATATTCGCGGTAATTATTAGCACGACTTCTACTAGAACTAACAATTCCCAATTTTTCATAATAGCGCAAGGTATGGGTTGAAAGACCCGACAATTTTGCCAGTTGGCTAATTTTCATCTTTCCTTCCCCTATAAATTAACAACTCAACTATAGCATATACCTTAGAGTCTACTCTAAGGTCAAGCCTTTAAAAAAAACATTATTTACTAAATTTATGCGACAAAGAAAGGATATCTTAAGCTTCTCTTAAGCTTATTTGCGTAAACTATCAAAAAAGGCTTTAGACTTAGGTAGATATACGATGTAAGGTTCAAGCTATACGACTCTTGTGAAACATTATACAGGTCTAGCTTGCTTGTAAATTTCGTTAACCCGATAAGACGAAACGAATTTGAAAGCATTATGGGATAAATTTATAAAACGAATGGATAAAAATAGTTAATGCGAATCTTGTTAGTGGAAGATGACCTGCCTTTAGCACGAGAGTTAAAAGCATCGTTGCATCATCAAGGGTATGCGGTGGATCATGTTGATAATGGAAAACATGCCTTGCTTAGCGTAGACGCAAACATAGCTGACCTAGTCATATTAGACTTAGGGCTTCCAGACATAGACGGTCTTGATGTGTTGAAACAAATAAAGCAAGGTAAGTCTTTGGTTAGCGTATTGATATTAACTGCTCGTGACGGCGTCGAACATAAGGTGAAGGGCTTAGACCTAGGTGCCGATGATTATTTGGCTAAACCCTTTTCCATTGAAGAGTTACTCGCTCGCATACGCGTAATTGAGCGCAAGCAAGGCAATAATGCAAGTTCGTTGATAAAGGTAAAAGATGTTTCAATCGATGTTGCCTCTAATTCATTTAGCATAAAAGATGAAAACGTCAGCTTGTCACGACGTGAGTTTATGATCATGCGTATTCTTATGGAAAACATCGACCGTATACAGTCCAAATATTCGTTTGAAACCAAGCTCTATGAATGGGGAGATGAGATTAGCAGCAACACTATCGAAGTACATATTAGTAACTTGCGTAAAAAGCTACCACCGGACTTTATCAAAACCATTCGTGGCGTAGGCTACGTTGTGCGGGCAAAATAATTGTCAATTCAATCCCAATTAATAAAGCTTATAATTTCATTGGTCACCATTGCTACGTTTATTGCAGCGATGCACGGCTACAGAAACAGCCAACAGCAACTCAACAATATTCTAGATAAAGAACTGCAAACCTTGGCAAGCTTTATCCTAAATAATCATCTCCAAGCCCAAAGTAGGCCAAATCAATTACTAGCAGAAAGGCCTGTTAGTGTATTAAGTGACGACAAAGCCTTTCAAATATACTCGAGCGATCAAAAGCTTATTGCCCGTTCAGCTAACAGCCCAAGCGTTGTTATTTCTAAAACAGAGGGGTTTTCAGAAGAAGCCTTTAGCGGCCAACGCTGGAGAACATTCACCTTAGGTAATGGCGATACCTATGTAACCGTCGCCCAATCTGACAAATATCGTCGCAATGTGACTGAGGAAATATTATTAGCGACGCTCGTTCCTATTGTATTGTCAATCCCCATCATCGGGCTTATTATTTTCTATATTATTCGAAATAGCTTACGACCCTTACGTTTTTTGTCTAAAGAATTAAGCAACAAACACAGTGAAGATTTATCTGGTGTGCATATAGAAACACCTAGCAAAGAACTTGTTCCGGTGGTCAATCGCCTAAATGAACTTTTTAGCCGCTTGTCATCATCCTTTGAGCTCGAAAAACAATTGTCTGCAAATGCCGCGCATGAGTTGCGCACCCCTATTAGCGTATTAGCGATTGCTGCAAATAATTTGATGGAGTCATTTAAACAAAACACTTTAGAAACTAAGGATTTCACAGACTTAAATCAAAACGTAGAGCGAATGGCCCAAGTTATTGAGCAAATTATAGGCTTGTTTCGGTTTACTTCACAAAACATTGAAACTAAGAAAAGCGATGTAGATGTTGAAAAAGTGCTACAAGAAGTCATCTCCAATAATTATTTAAGCATTGAAAATGCACAGCAAAGTATCGACCTTGTCGCGAGTCCTTGCAATATATTTGCATCAGAGTTTGCACTCTACGTGTTATTCGAAAACCTTATACGCAATGCAAACAAATATGGCGGTGAAGCGTGTCATATTTCTATAACGCTAGGCGTTACGAACAACAACATGGAGGTCTTGGTTGAGGACTCAGGTAAGGGATTGAGTGAACAAGATATGCAAAAACTAACGCAGCGTTTTTTCCGCGCCAGCAATCAAACCTCTATTAAGGGCTCTGGCTTAGGCTTAGCCATATCCAAACACATCATTAATTTGCATAAGGGCTCGTTATTGTTTGGTAAATCAGATTTAGGTGGCTTAATGGTTAGGGTGCGCATTCCTATAAATGGTGGCACTAATGCGTAGTCTATTTTGTTTTATGGTCGCTCTAAGTGTCTTGAGTACACATTTCATCCTTTCTGCGCAAGAGAAAAAGTACCTGATTGAACTCAAAAATAATACATTTTCACCACAAATATTATATATACCCGCAAACAAAAAAATAAAGATACGCATTATTAACTTAGATGACGAACCTGAAGAGTTTGACAGTTTTGACTTAAACCGCGAAAAAGTTCTCTTCCCTAACAAAACCGCCACCATATACGTAGGGCCACTGGCGCCCGGCGAGTACCATTATTTTGGCGAGTTCCACCCTAATATTGCAAAAGGAATCATAGTCGCAACAACAGGAGAACAGAAAGATGTTAACTAATACCGTTGTCCTATTTTTACGTGATTTATTACCCATGTTCATTATGTTTGCGTATTTGTCATGCGTGCATGAACGCCTCATTGAACGACCGCTACAAGTCACAGTTTTATTCGCTAGCGCCTTCTTATTCAGTATCGTTGTATTGTTTCAATACGAGTATATAAGTGACCTAGCAGAAGGAACTGGCATAGAATGGTTGAAAATGATTTTTGCGTCCCTCGCATTTATCTGCTTTTTGTTTGCGCAGCTTGCTGCCGATATCTCCTTTAAAACGCTACTACTTCGACTCGCTACCCTTTTATTGCTCGTTATCCATATTAATTCTTTTTTACTTTATTTTACGATTTACTTTGCCAATACAGACATACTCGTTGAATTGGTCATAGGGTGCGCAATCGGTATAGGTATTTGCGTCAGCTTCTATTTTCTTTTCAGTTTTATTCTTCATGAATTATGGCAGTCTTCGTTTTGGGCCTTGGTGCTTGTTCTTTGGAGTTTGTTTGTTGCCAATCAGTTCAGTTTTGTCGCTGATATCACTCACCAAATCGACTTAATACATTTTGGAAGCCAAAGTCTGAGCAACTTTTCTCACTGGCTTAACGAAGAATCTGAATATGGCTTTATTTTTAAAGCACTGACCGGCTATGACGCTACACCGAGCCTCTTATATGGAATCTTTTTGATAGGCAGTTTTGTCTTGATGTTAAGCGCATCCCTTTATAAGCACCCATTAAAACCACCCGCTGGCGCTAAACAAAGCGCATTTGGAGAGTCATTATGACCAAAACAATGCCTTTCAAATTCTTACTCTTACTTGTTGTTGTGTTTATGAGCCTACCTAGCTTTGCCGATGGTATTGTGGTGGATAAAGTCTATCATCCTTATGTTGTTGCCAATGAACGCGAGGTAGAGTGGCGCTTAATGTCGAGCCAAACAGATGAGTTTAACCGCTTAGCTCAGCGAATCGGTGTGGGCTACTCAATTGCCGAAGACTTGGCTATAGAAGGCTATATTGTTGCCGAGCGTGATAGCGAACAAGACTTTGACATCAGTGCCTATGAAATTGAAGCGCGCTGGATGATTACCCAACAAGGTCAATATTGGGCGGATTGGGGCGCTGTATTTGAAGTAGAGCGCAATACCTTGCTCAACAGTTACGAAGCGAGCGTTGGTATTATTTCTGAAAAAGAATTTGAAAAAACGAGTTTAACAGTAAATGTCTTTTTAATTTTTGAAAAAGGTGCGAATCTCACTAGCGAATTTGAAACAGAATTTCGCGCCAAGTATCGGTATCGTTTTATGCCTCAAGTTCAACCCGCCATTGAGATTTATGCAGGTGAAGACTTTTTTGGTATTGGACCTGCCATGATGGGCGTTCATCGCTTTGTTGGGCAAGAACAAATCAAGTGGGAAGCTGGCTTTATTACCGAAGTGTCAAACAAAGGCAAAGACCATACTTTTCGCTTATCTATCGAGTACGAATTTTAATTTTCTTTGTTTTAGCGCCCTTTTATGTGTACAAAACAAAAATTTGCGGAGCAAGTGATTAACAGCATAGACTAAATGAGTAGTGGAAATAATAAAAAGGCATAGTATATTGATAGTCTAAGTGTCATTTTATATTTAGAATACACAGTTATCTTTTACCCTATAAAGGATTTTCAAATGTCTCCTAAAATTATTAATGCTGATAAACCACAGTCTGACAGCATTGAATGCGTAAATATCGCAAGTAAGCGTGTTGGGTTGTTTGTCACTTGTTTGGTTAATACCATGCGCCCTTCTATCGGTTTTGCCTCTCTTAGTTTGCTTGAACAAGCCGGATGCACAGTTGAAGTCCCATCGCTACAGTCTTGTTGTGGTCAGCCAGCGTTTAATTCCGGCGATGACGAAGGCACACGGCAAATCGCCTACAAAACAATTGAGCAATTTGAAAATTTTGACTACCTTGTTGTGCCGTCAGGCTCTTGTGCTGCAATGATCAAAAAGAATTTTGTAGAAGTACTGAAAGACCAACCCAAGTGGCTAGCACGCGCACAACATTTAGCTAGTATCACCCACGAACTGTTATCCTTTTTAGTTGATGTTTGTCAGTTTGAACCCACCGATATCGCCCTAGATGGCACTTTTACTTATCATGACAGCTGCTCAGGATATCGTTCACTAGGTGTGTATGAGCAACCTAGAAAGATGTTAGAAAAAGTACAAGGTTTAGAGCATAAGCCACTTAATGGACATTCAGAATGTTGCGGTTTTGGAGGTACTTTTTGCGTTAAGTATTCAGATATTTCAGATGCTATTGTGCAAGAAAAGACAGAAAACATATTAGCGACCAATGCTGACTATTTGTTAGGAGGCGATATGGGCTGTTTAATGAATATGGCGGGCAAGTTAAATCGTGAAGGCCATAAGGAAATAACCGCCTTACATACCGCAGAAGTGCTTGCAGGCATGGCTGAGCAGATAATTGGAGCCAAAAATGCAAATAAGTAAACAAGACCATAAGCCAGAAAATTTTAAACAAAATGTTAGCAAAGCCTTGGCTCAAAAAGACTTAAAGTCGATTATAAGGCGAACCACTGACAAAGCTGAAAGTAAACGAGCGCAAGCGCTTATTGATTTTCCCGGTTTCGATAAAGCCCGGTCTCAAGGGCAGAAAATTAAAGACCATACGATCAAGTATATGGATCATTACTTGGCTGAGTTTGAAAAAAATGCGCTAGCTCAAGGAAATATAGTGCACTGGGCAAGTACGGCAGAAGAAGCTTCTAAAATAGTGATGGATATTTGCCGTTCCCATGAGGCAAAAAAAGTCACGCGTAGCAAGTCGATGTTAGGTGAAGAAATAGGACTTACTCATGCCTTTGACAACTCTGACATTGAGCGAATTGAAACCGACTTAGCTGAGCATATTATTCAACTAGCAGGCGACCCGCCCTCGCATATTGTTTGGCCAGCAATGCATCGCAGTAGAGAAGACGTTATCAAACTTTTCAGGGAGTTTCATAAAGACCCTACTTATTCAGAAGAAATTGTAGATTTAGTGGGCAGTGCACGGCGTGACTTACGAACTAAATTCCTGACTTCAGATATTGGTATTAGCGGTTCCAACTTTTTGCTTGCCGATAGCGGTTCTACCTGCACCGTAACCAATGAAGGCAATGCTGAATTAACTACAACCCCCTAAAGTACATATAGTGACCGCAGGAATTGAAAAGCTAGTTCCATCTATGGCCCATGCGGTGCCATTATTAAGGCTTCTTACACGCTCTGCAACCGGCGCTGAAATAACCCAATACATCACCTTTCACAATGGACCAAAACGTGAAAATGATGCGGATGGCCCGCAAGAATGTCACATCGTGTTAGTCGACAATGGTCGTACTAAAATGCTTGCTGATGATATGGAGGAGATGCTCAGATGTATTCGTTGTGGCGCTTGTATGAATCATTGTGTGGTTTATAAGCATATAGGCGGCCACGCCTATGGCTCTGTTTATCCAGGTCCTATGGGCTCGGTCCTTACACCGCATCTAAACAGTCTAGAGGTGGCTAACAAGCAAACCCATGCATGCACCATGAATGGCCGCTGCGAAGAAGTCTGTCCGGTTAATATCCCACTGCCAAAACTATTACGCTCTTTGCGCGCGCAATCTTGGGAAAAAAATTACGAACCGCTTACCAATCGATTTTTTGTAAATGTGTATTCTCAGGTCGCAAAAAGACCGGCATTGTTTCAATTTTTTAGTTCTTGTTCAGTGCTCTTTATGAAAGTATTTAGTCGCAAAGGCTGGATTTCATTTATGCCTATGACCTCTGGTTGGACACGTAACCGAGACCTTATTGAACCTGAAACAACAACCTTCATGCAGCAATATAAAAAACAACAAAAAGACAAGAAAAGAGGCGCCTAGCATATGAATAAGCAAACAAGTGACTTAAGCCGAGCTAGGATATTTCAAGCAATAAAAGCGGCTAAACCGGTAGTCAATGCAGATGTAAAAAGTATCGAAGCTGAGGCCTTAGCCTTACTCAGCGAAAGTCAATTTGCACGACCAGACTTACTCGCTGAAGATGCCACCGAAGCGCTCATCAGCAGAATTGACAAGGGTTTAGTCATTGGCACTACTTGTCAAAAAATCCCCTCGCTTAACGCGCTACCCGCAGTCGTTAGCCAATTTTTGCAAACACACAAGTTGCCGAAGGCATTAAAAGTCCAAGACACAGAGAAACTACAAAATCTTGATTGGGAGGGTATTGAAACTAACATCGACGTCCGCGAAGACAACTCAGTTGGTTTATGCTGGGCACAATACGGCGTAGCTGAAACAGGTTCCTTCGTGGTTCACTCTAGTCCCCAGATGCCGATATTGTTAAATTTCCTACCACTTTATTTAATGGCGGTTATCCCAAAGTCAAAAGTACTTCATTATATGGATGACTATGCGCTGATTGCCAACGAAATAGCCAAAAAGGGAGAAACGCCTCGAAATATGTGTTTAATATCAGGGGTCAGTGGCACCACAGATATTGAAGGTGTGCTAGTACAAGGCGCTCATGGACCCGAGATTTTGCACATTATCGTTGTAGAAGACTTATAATGAAATTGACAAAACTAGCATGTGTATTTTTTGCCCTCAGCGCATCAACTATGGCGCTAGGCCACACTGAATCGACGCCTGCTGAAGAAAAAACGTGGTTGGCGGGCGATCACCATATTCATAGCCAGTACAGTGTTGGCTGGGATAGAAGCGAAAAGCCACCTAAGGCCATCATTGGCGGTGATGCTATAGGCACTTCAAGCTATATTCGAGTTAGAGGAACCAACACCAATGAATTAGAACCTCTCAAAGATGTTAGCGGTGAAAAACCCTTGGGATGATTTATGGTTTTACTCAAATCCAATATTTATTGCCAGCCAAACATGAGTGTTAAATTTTTAGTTTTATTGGTCTTGCTGGGCTTCTTTAACACTAAGCTGTTCGCGCAAGCATTCCCATTTCCATTTACAGCTGTTTCTGACAAAGCGCCCTACTACCACGTCCGTTATCCGGGTTCTGAACAGCCGGGCGAACTTATTTTTGCGGCAAACTATACGGTTTGGATCCCACCAAGCGTTACGCATTTACGTGCTGTAATAGTGCACCAGCATGGTTGTGGCCGCGGGGCTGCCTATACTGGACTAACAGGTGCATTTGATTTGCATTGGCAGGCATTGGCCAAGAGACATGATGCAGCGCTTATTAGCGCTGCCTATGAGCAGGCCTCAGGAGAAAAGTGTGAAAACTGGGCCGAACCACGCAATGGGTCGAACGCTGTGTTTCTAAAAGCCTTAAGCGACCTTGGTGCGAAGTCGGGCCATCCTGAATTAGCTGCAGTACCTTGGGCTTTATGGGGACATAGTGGCGGTGCATATTGGGTAGGTGCAATGAGCTTTATTCATCCTGAACGTGTTGCCGCTGTTTGGATGAGGTCAGGTGCCATTGTTATTGAAGCGGATTCAGAACCAAAAAGTGAACGAGCCTTCCCCCTTAGCACCGAAGCATTAACAATTCCCATGATGTTAAATCAAGGAGCCAAAGAAGGTATAACAGATACCAGCAGTCGCTTTACTCGGCTTTGGCTGCGCAACAAATCAGTCTTTCATGCAATAAGAGCTAAAGGTGGCCTTATTGCCCATTCTTATGACTTAATCACCGAACACCAAAATGGCAATCAGCGCTATCTTGCCATTCCTTGGTTTAATACCATTCTTGAAGCCCGTTTACCAAAAAATATAGGAGAACCCCTGCGGGCTATGCCCAAAGAGGACGCATGGCTAGCTCCCTTATTAGGGACGCAAGCCGTGCCTGCCGCTCAATATAACGAAGATAAATTAAAAGCGGTGTGGCTACCCAACCAAAAAATCGCTGAGGCCTGGATGAGTTACATGAAAGACAACTTCGTGGCTGATGATACCCCACCGCCAGCGCCAAGTAATCTAATCGTAAAAGATGGCGTGTTGACTTGGCAGGCAGAGGCCGATCTTGAAAGTGGCTTAGCTTATTTCATTATTGAACGAGACGGAAAATTTCTCACCAAAGTGCAAAACAATGAAGTTGACATGCTAGGGCGCCCGCTTTTTCAAACACTTTATAACAGCGATTCACCACGACAACCCTTGCCTGAAATGAAGTTTGTAGATACAACGGCAATCGAGGGTAAGCAGCATCATTATAAAGTAATTTCAGTTAATACCCTTGGTCTTAAGTCACCTTAAGGCTAAGCTTATATTAAATGTTCAATCAACGGTTTTCGTTGATGATTCGGGAAAGATGTTTTTGGGCTAATCTTGGGTTTTCTAAGTCCCCTACTTCAATCATTTCGCATTCATCCGCAACCATTTCTGAAAGTAAGCTGGGGTATTGTCGGCAATCTTCAGGACGACTTTGATAAATACCACAACTATATTTTATAGCGTTAGTCGCTACGGTAGCGGGTATCGCTTCCAAAAAGGGACAACGCTCAAGTTTTATGCCTGTCTCTGGGTCAACCCATATTTCGTTGTTAGCAACATAAGCAAATATGTCAGGGTCAAACAACTCCCATTGGTCTATTTCTTGTTGGCTCGCAAAAAGTGCACCCTTGCCATATTTTATGCAACATTTACCGCATTGAGTACAATCTTTCAAAGTAGCTTGTCGTCTTGTGGCAGTAAATCTTCATAAACAGGGGCTCGCTTCTCTTTTGCGGCCGACATCGCTTCGCTTACATCAGGCATTTGCAGCATGCCGCTTTGCCAAGTCGCCATGTAGTTGAGACTATCGTTAACATTGTGGTCGCGCGCGTAGGTAATCATTTCTTTGCAACCTGCAACCACTAAGGGTGAGTGCTGAGCAATTCGTTGGGCTATTTTAAAAACCGCTGCTAGCATCGTCTCTTGGTCTTCAAATACCTCATTCACCAAGCCGCAGGACTTTGCTTCTTCACTCATCATATTTCGCCCCGTATACGCAAGCTCTCTAACTAGGCCTTGAGGAATCAAATGCGGAAGTCTTTGCAGAGTACCAACATCCGCAGTCATCCCAATTTCAGTTTCTTTGATACAGAAAAAAGCATCTTTGCTGCAATAACGCATATCACAGGCACTTACCATATCAACCGCACCGCCAATAACACCGCCTTGAGTGGCAACTAATACCGGCATTCGTGCTTTTTCGAGTGCACTAAAGGTCTCTTGCAGTTGCAGAATATGCCTGCGCGCTTTCTCTCCCTTCGCCCGGGCTCGGCTTTAAAGCTTGCCCCCATATTCTGAAATACGGACAAATCCATACCTGCACTAAAATGCTTTCCCGTTGACGAGATTACAATCACTCTGGCCATGAGCTTGATTATCGATTAGATGCACAAGCTCAGGAAGCTCTGACCAAAACGCAATGTTCATGCTATTTAAGGCTTCAGGGCGACAAAGCTGTATATGGGCAATATGATTTTCAATGGAAACGCGAAAACAGCTGTACTTGTCGAATATTGCGTTAGTAGACATAAAAAGACTCCAATCAACGAAGATAAAATTCGTAAGTTTATACAATAAGAGTCATAAGCTTAAATCTTATTAAGGACACAAAGCAATGTCTATTTTAATAAGCCCTTATCAACGTCGGTATTGCTGCGGTGGGTCAACACAAATTCTGAAAATACATTGATAGGAAGCGGTTTTGCATAATAATAACCTTGAATAAAGGTATCTGAATGAGCGCAAATCTTCCCAATACATGCTAGCTGTTCTTTTGTTTCTACACCTTCTACAACAATATTAAGGTGCAAAGCATGCGCCATGGCAGATATGGCGCGGACAATGGCTGCATCTTCGTTGTTTGCTTTATCACATATACCAATAATAAACGAACGGTCGATTTTTAAGGTATCGATCGGAAATTTCTTTAAATAGCTAAGAGAAGAGTAACCAGTACCAAAATCATCAATAGACAAGCCAACGCCAAGGGTTTTAATCTCCTTGAGTTTTTTTATGTTTTGTTCTGGGTTATTCATAATAATGCTTTCAGTCAATTCGATGTCCAGAAGCCGAGGTGAAGCCCCGCTCTTTTTTATTATTTCTTCGAGTCTACTGACAAATTTTGGTTGGTTTATTTGTTTAACTGACACATTAACTGAAATGGAAATAGAATTAGCAGCCGTATTTTGCCATTCGACCAATTGATTACATGCTTGTTGGATGGCCCAATAACCTATGTCTACTATTAGGCCTGTATCTTCGGCAACGGGAATAAACTCAAGCGGTGATATAATACCCGTTTCATCATGATGCAGGCGCAGAAGAGCTTCCGCGCCTTCTATTTTACCTGACGTTAAATTAATTTGAGGCTGATAGAACAATTCAAACTTGTTATGTTCTAAAGCTTCACGCATATATTCCTCAAGCTTTAGTCGATTTATAGAACGTTCATTCA
Source organism: Glaciecola sp. G7-5 (assembly GCF_055808975.1). Taxonomy (NCBI): domain Bacteria; kingdom Pseudomonadati; phylum Pseudomonadota; class Gammaproteobacteria; order Alteromonadales; family Alteromonadaceae; genus Glaciecola; species Glaciecola sp. G7-5. Next base: position 3,196,543 of record NZ_CM147892.1, on the reverse strand, counting down.
ATTCTTTAGAATGGAGTTTATAGCAATTTTTTCCACTTTCTTTGGCCTCATACATCGCCATATTTGAAAATTTTAACAAATCTTGTGTATTCTCCCCATCCACCGGATAAATAGAAATACCAATACTCGCGGTAACGACTAACGAATACTGGCCTACCAAAATCGTTTCAGAAATCTCGCTAAGAATGCGCTTTGCTATAAGCACAACCTCATCAGCCCCTCCACAATCGCTCAGCAATAGAGTAAATTCGTCACCACCTAATCTTGCAACTTGACAGTCAAGGTGCGTTTTGTCAGCACGGCAGACTACATCGCTTTCACGCGTTTGCTTGCTTAAACGGTGAGCGACTTCTTTTAGCACGATGTCACCGTATTGATGACCCAATGTGTCATTTACCCGTTTAAAACTATCCAAATCAATGAACATCACCGCCATTGTTGTTTGTTGACGCTTTGACAGAGCGATCACTTTACTTAGTTGATCGGTAAAGTATTGTCGGTTTGGTAAATCAGTTAGCGCGTCATAATATGCGATATGCTTAAGTTCACTTTCTCGGGCTTGCAGGCTTTTCTGAAATTCGAAAGAGCGCAGCATGTATTTTACGCGATGCTGAATCAATGCCCATTTAATCGGCTTGGGTAAAAAATCAGTGGCACCAACTTCAAAGGCTTTTTCAATCGACTGTTGATCATCTGAGCCCGTGATCATGAGTATAGGTATATTGGCGCCCGTAGGAGTTGCGCGAATTCTTGTGCACACCTCAAAACCGTCTAACACTGGCATACCTACATCCAAAAGTACGATATGTGGCATGAAACTAGTGAAAAGTTCCAAGGCCAGTTCTGCCGTTGACCGCTTGTCGCACATCATAGCCTTGTGAGACTAGGGTTTCTTTTAAAATAAGTAGATGAGTACGATCGTCGTCACAAATCAAAATTCTATTTTGTTCTTCAGGAGAATATTTCACGCAGCCTCCCCACATAATTCAGTAAACTCAGCAATCGTGTCTTTTAAAGTGCCCTCAAACGCAGTGAAATCGCTCTCAATATCTGCACTATTGTTGGCAAGGGCTCTTGATTCTATGCGGGCACAAACTTCATAAACTTGACTGGCACCGACATTTCCTGCCATAGATTTAAAAGCATGAGCCACTTTGGCTAGTTCAGCATTATTTGCCTCTTTGATGGCAGCCTCCATTTCAGGTAGCTTTTCTTCTGCGTCTTCAATAAAGATTGTCACTAATTTCGACAACATGTCGTTACCCGTTGCTTGCTCTATCTCGCGCAGTGACTTGATTACCGTTTCATCAATAAAATGCCAATGTGATTTTTCAATTGACGCAGGCACAGGCGTGATATTCGTCAACGGAATAACCTCTTTATTGACGATGTGTGTTGATAAAAACGTTTTTAAGGTATTGAGCATTTCTGCAGCGCTAAATGGCTTAGTCATAAAGCCATCAACCTTTGCCGCGACCCACTTGGCTTTGTTGCCGTCGCTATAGTCTGCTGTCAAGGCAACTATTTTCGGTGCGTTGCCATGATGTCCTTGCTGCCTGATTAGTTTACTTGCCTCAAGACCATCGAGAACCGGCATTTGGTAATCCATAAAGATTAAGTCATATTGAGTTTCGTGCGTCATTTGAACAGCTATCATGCCGTTGTCGGCAATATCGATGTCACAGCCAAGCTGCGACAAAATACCTTTTGCGACCTCTTGGTTTGTGCGCACATCTTCAACTAGCAGTACCTTGGCATCAAAATAATGATGTTGACCAAAATGTAAAGGGTTTTGGTCTGGCTTATCTGCAGCAATATCAGGGCTGGTACTTTCATTCATCACGTTGATGAATTGTTTTTTCGTAACGGGTAAGGTTAACGTACGAATATCTTTTAAAGCGTCATAGCGGATCATCGATGCATTAGTGCAACAAAGAATAAACCGGGATTGGTTTTCTTGGAAAAACGCGGAGCTTTGTATTTCGTGATAACTATTTTCATCAATAACAAAAATACTTTGTTCATCTGCGCACTCTTGAAGCGCTGAACTTTGCATTATGTCGTAGGGCTGTTCACATCGGTCTAGTACATTTGTACAATTTCCAAGCACCACTTGGTTTGTAATGCACACAACAAAGTGACTTGCTTCTATTTTTTCGGTGTTTGTATTGCCGATGGCGATATTGCGCAAAGGCAATGACACTGTAAACTGCGTGCCTTTATATTTCTCAGAACTAACCGAGATATCCCCATCCATCAATTCGACTAAGGTTTTGGTAATATTTAAACCTAAGCCAGAACCTCCAAAACGCCTTGTAGTGTCAGATTCGGCTTGTTCAAATGGATTGAAAATATCGTCTAACTTGTTGTCGGCAATGCCTATACCTGAATCTTTTATAGCAATAATAAGCTGCCCATCTTTATTGCTAACACTGATTTTAACGAAACCAGTTTCCGTAAATTTAATTGCATTACCCACTATATTGGTGACAATTTGACGTACTCGAATCGGATCACCAAAGACTTGGTTAGGACTGTCTTTAGCAATGTGAAGACCAATCACTAAACCTTTCTCATGCGCCCGACTGGCAAGATGAAAAACAGCTTCTTCAACAGTCGCTGTAAAATCAAAGCCTATTTCTTCTAACGATACTTTATTCGCTTCCATTTTCGAATGATCTAATACATCATTTATTAATTCTAGAAGCATTTCTGATGAGCGATGAGATGTCTGCGCATATTTACGTTGTATGCTATCGAGGCTTGTATTCAACAGTAGCTCACCCATGCCTAAAATACTGTTCATGGGCGTGCGAATTTCATGACTCATGGTAGCAAGGAAGATAGACTTTGCCTGCGCCGCTTGTTCCGCTTTTTCTTTGGCAAGTTTGGTTGTTTCAACGGCCTCTTCTAACTCAAGGTTAACTGACATCAGTTCGTTGGTGCGCTCAGTCACTTGCTTTTGTAATTCTTTTTGAAACTCAATTTGACGCTTCATTTTACGTTTATATTGCGTCGCAAAATAATAAATAACGAGTAACAATATAAGGGCATAAAGCAAATAGGCCAATTGACTTCGCCACAGCGGAGGGTGAACAATAACCGGAACAACAATTTCATTTCTCGTCGCGATTTTATCAGCATTAAAGCCACGCACTCTAAGCTTGTATTCTCCTGACGGAATTGTTGAAAACGAAACCAATAAATTATTATCGTTCTCAATCATATCTGTATACAAACCTTCAAGGGTATATTCAATGGTATTGTTAGCAGAGTCAGTATAATCAAGTACAGAAAACTTAAAGCTAATAAAAGTATCTGTGTATTCTAGCTCAATCGCACCGTTCTCATTAAGCATATTGACTATGGATATAGGCTTGTTTGCCTTATAAAATGCGTGAAGTTGTAACGGCGCGTTATAGTTTGTTTTGTCAATATGTTGCGGGTCAAAAACATTAAATCCATTTGCCCCACCAAAAAAGAAGTTACCGTGTGCATCTTTTAAATAAGCGCCTGCGGTAAAGTCTTTACCTTGAATACCGTGTGATGTTGAAAAATTAGTAATTTCATTCTCCACACTGATTTTTGAAAGACCTTTAGAGTGGCTCAACCACACATTGCCTGGGGCATCACTCAAAATACCGTATATAGATTTGCTCTTAAGGCCAGATGTTTCATCAAAGTATTTTACCTCAAGTGATTCGGCATCGAGCGAGGCCTTAGTCAAACGAATTACACCGTTTTCTTGGGTGCCGATCCAAAGGTAATCCTCGGTAGCTTGCAATGTAAAAATACTATTGCTGAGTGCTTTTCTCAGTGTGGCATCATCATGCGCGAAATTTTCTAAGGTATTGGATTCAAGATTGATAGCACTTAAGCCCCCCCTAAGGTGGCGACCCATAAGCGACTTTCTTTATCTTCGACAATATCTAATACTAGGTCACTACCCAACTGGGTTTCGGCCTTCATGCTGCTATTAAAGTGTTTGAACTCACCACTTGAAAGCAGCACATTGAGTCCACCACCAAAGGTACCAATAGCCATCGCGCCAGAACTGAGTTGCCTAATTTTACTAATCGCGTTACTGCTAAGACTGTTATTTTGTTCTTTGTTGCGTTTTAAACTCTTAAGATCTTGAGATTCCCGATTAAAGATGAAAATGCCCGACTCTAATGTACCAATCCAAAGATTATGGTTATCATCTACCTCAAGGGCCATTACGCGATCATCATTCATGATTTCGTAATTTGATGAGTTGATAAAACCAATGGTATTGTTTGCAGAGTCAACGATACTAACACCGCCGCCAAAAGTGCCAATGTAGTGCACAGAGTTTGTTACATCGTGGGCAAAACTTGTTACCACATCATTTTGTATAACAGAGTGATCGTCTTTGTGGCTTTTCAAATGATTAAAGAGTCTCTGTTTAACATTCCAGCGACTTACGCCTCCCATAGTACTTGCCCATATAACGTTATCCTTGCTCTGGAAAAGACCTACGACGCGGTTTTCAATTAGGCTTGCTCGGTTAGCGTCTTGTTTTTGATATAAGAAGGCCTTATTCAATTTAGCGTTGTAAGCACATAAACCAGTATCAGTGCCAATCCATAAGATACCGTCGTCATCCTTAATTACATCGTTCAACACTTTTCCACAAACCTGTTCAACAACGGGATAAGTTTCAACCTTCCAGCTACCTTTAATGTTCACACTAAAAAGAGAAGTATTGCGCACCAAGCCCCACAAAACGCTATCATCTTTAGCGTAAAGTTTCGTCAACTGCTTATCGGGTAATTGTTCGTTAATTTCGACTAAAGGAGAAAAGCTTTTTGTCATCATGTGATATTGCAGTATGCCTATTTGATTATTAGCAATATAAATTGCGTTGTCAGTCACCACTATTCGTGCTGACTTATCACTTTTTCCTTCTGTTTCAGTATGCGGTATTTCAATATTTCGAATTTTATTGTCGCGAGGGTCAAAAGAGTAGATGCCACCTTGTCTTGACGCAAACCAAATTTCGCCGTTTTTGAGCTCTTCAATTTGTAGAACATCTAAATCACTAGGAAAGTCTTCTCGCAGAGCCAAACGTTCAAAGGTATTGCTTTCTGGGATAAATAAATCAACTCCGCCCATTGATGCAATCCACAAGCGCCCTTCACTGTCATTAAATATATCTGACACCCAATTACTTGATAATGATTTGTCACTATCTCGTACAACATTGTAATGGGTAAAAGTCTTGCCGTCGTATCTGTCTAGGCCATCTTGGGTACCGAGCCAAATGAAGCCTTGAGAATCTTGTTCGATTACATTGACAGCCGGATTGATTGGGCTAACCTCAGGATCGATATTATTAAAATAGATGGGCTGAAACGTTGGTGTGAAAAAGCTGCTTTGATTCGCAAATACACAAGATGCGCCCAGTAAAAGCGAGGCGATACTAGTCCACTTGAGTAAATAAAAAGCAAAAACGCGAATAGACAAATAAAGTCCTAAGATTGGCTGAGAACATTTCATTTTTAAGATATCGGCCAATCCGATAGTTAATTTAGTAAAAAAACCTAGTGTCTGGCCAATGATTTAAACTGAATTTTATTTGTTATACCGTTATTCGCCGTTATTCATACTTTCGCATGAGGACACTAGGTAACGAATGCGCTGACAGATATTTAAGACACAAAAAAAACGTCGCAAAACGCGCTAGCTTAGCATTAGTGATGTTAATCTTTGATTTGAGAGGAATTTGTAAGATTGGTCGGTGTGATAGGATTCGAACCTACGACCCCTTCACCCCCAGCGAAGTGCGCTACCAAGCTGCGCCACACACCGACCGAGCGACGTATTATATGGATATCCGTTTAAATATCTACTTTTTTCTGAGAAAGCAACGATAAGCGCTGAATATTTGCACTATTTTATTTGCTAAATACCCTAACGTACCCACACAAGTTTTTTAGCATCTAAGCTTTGTTCGCCATCAAATCGGTATGCCGCTAAACATCCAGCTTCTTGAACCACCGACCAATCTAAACACGCAATATTATCTTTCATCAGTTTTGGTTCTCCCTGCATCCAATAGTGGCCAAAGAAAATAGGCTTGTCACCATGAATAACAGGCAAAGACGACAATGCGAGAGGCTCATCAGGGAGTTGCATTGGATCGGGTACTGAAGTACATGCGTTTCTGTAAGTTGGACGATGGTCTAAATCCCACCACTTCAAGCGCACTTTGACCCGTTTTCTATTATTTGAATCAATAAAAAAGGCACCCTCTGGCAACCTAAGCTTAGGACCATTGATGCAATACTCCAGTGCCTTATAAAATGAAATATCAACAATACTGGGATCTTCCCAAAATGAGGACTTAATTATCCCTTTGTCATCAGTGTATGCTTTTAAGGTGTTTAGATGCTTCTCATGCCAGGCGGCATGTATGCATCGAAGATGCTCGTCTTCGAAAAACAAAGGTAAACTTTTAAACCAATTAATGGCCTCTATATACCAAGGAGAACCTTGTGAAGCTTGCTCTAAAAAGGCGCGATGTTCGTTATAATTTTTCTCGGAATGCGGCCGTAGAGGCTTCCCATCAGGACCTTTTAAATGCCAAGCCACGGCATAAAACTCATGATTGCCCATAATCACAATAGCTTTGCCGTTCTGCTGCATGTTCTTTAAAATATCAACGACTTTTTTGCCCAGGGCCACGGTCAACCAAATCACCTAAGGAAATTAGCACCCGAGTGGGATGTTGCCACACCCCGTCAATATTGGCATAACCCAGCTTTTCTAGGAGCTCGACAAAAGGCTCATCAAAACCGTGTATATCACCAACTAAGTCATACATTTACACCTGCCTTTACGCTGAGCTGAAAATGAATATTAATCATCAGAGCCTATTCGACTCGCAACGGCTCCGTCTTGTCCCTTATATTTTGCATCATTTCTTGAGTTATATGGCTTTTCAGCATATGAAGACAGTAATTCAAAGCTCAAAGCACCAATTTTCATTTTCGGTTTGAGTGCTAATGGTAATTTCCCTGAATTATAGAACTCAAGCACAATATTGCCCGACCAACCAGGATCTATACGATGCGCAGTTACATGGACCATTAGACCTAAGCGCGCTAAAGAAGAACGTCCGTCAAGCCACCCCACCATATTACCGGGCAAGGTTATAGACTCGTGAGTAACTGCAATGGCAAGTTCGCCAGGGTGCAAAAAGAAGGACTTATCGTCCTCTATTTCTATTTCATCAGACATTACCATATCAAGTGCTGCTTGGACCGTTTCTTTTGGACCGCTCAAATCAATATAAGGCGCTTGATGCTCTTCAAAAACTCTAAACTTGCTGCCTAGTCGCACATCCACCGTTACCCCACTGATGGCGTTTTCAGAAGGTGTGGGGCTAATAACAATCTCACCTTTGGCAATGTATTCTTTTATATCTGTATCGCAAAGTCGCATGCTAATTACTTCTTATAGTTTGTGTTCTTAATGTCTAAAGACGGGTCTAAGCAGCTAACATCTTAAAAAAGTACGGTATGCTTAGAATGGGACGATATTCCGATTTCATCGGTACTCAGAAATACCAATATCAGGTTAAATACTTCACATGAATTATGCTTTTTGAACAGCACCCTTGCAAGTAATCTCTTTGTATCTTAGTCCAAATTGGTGATTTCTATACTTGTGGCCATATTTGCAGCCGCAGGCAATACCGCAAGGTCCTCGCATAAATTGCGCGTAAGATCCATCGCTGCTTGCTTATAGATTGTTGAAATAGCGTGGTCACTTTGCTCATCAAGTAAAGATCGCCCCGCATCGGCAAACTCTCGAATAATAGGATCGAGAGGCACTTGTGCTAACAGAGGTAAAGCATATTTTTCACTCAGTTTTTGCGCTCCATATTGGGAAAATATGGCTGTTTTATGATGACAATGCCCACATTCAAAATAACTCATATTTTCAATAATTCCTAGCACCGGGATATCGAGTTTATCGAACATGGCAATTCCTTTGGCAGCATCTGAAAGTGCGATATCTTGAGGTGTAGTAACAACAACCGCGGCTGTTAACGGAAGCTGTTGACACATCGTTAATTGAATATCGCCGGTTCCTGGCGGCATATCTACAATTAAATAATCAAGCATTGGCCATTTAGTCTCAGTTAGCAACTGATTAAGGGCTTTGCTTGCCATCGGTCCGCGCCAAATAGAGGCATGGTCATTTTTGACTAAATAACCAATAGAATTTGACGCCAAACCATGAGCAACGATAGGCAACATAGTTTTGTTATCAGCACTATTCGCATTTTGTGACGCAGTCCCCAGCATAATGGGGATTGATGGGCCGTAGATATCTGCATCTAAAATACCCACGCGTGCCCCTTGGCAACGAAGGGCTAGCGCTAAATTAAGTGCACTAGCCGATTTCCCCACTCCGCCTTTTCCTGAGGAAACAGCGATAATGTTTTTTACATTTCGCACCGGCGGCTTTTTCGCCGCAAAAATAGGAATGTTGTAGTGTTTGGTATAGCTGTAATCGTTTCCAAGCACCTGAGTCAGTTCAGACTGTATTGTATCCCATACCGCATCTACCAAAAATGGGAAATATATATCAATATTTTTGTCTTTAAGCTTCACCGCAATCAAATCGGCCTTGCTTGAGGAAAATAATTTGCAAATCGTCGTCACGACTAAACTTGACAATTCTTCGGATGAAACCGCATTACTACGTTTAAAAAAATTCACAATCCCCGCTTTCCCTAAAAATAACCCTGCCTAAGCTAATTTAGTGTCGATTATGCCTAATTCAAGGTGCAAATAATATGAGTTTCGGCTACCATTTAGCCCAATTTTGAAATTATCTCAAGGACGCCACACTTTATGCAATCTAGTCTTAGGCGCATACTGGTCACAAGTGCATTACCGTATGCAAACGGATCTCATTCATTTAGGTCACTTATTAGAACATATCCAAACCGACATATGGGTGCGTTTTCAGCGCCTAAGAGGCCATCAGTGCTATAGCGTCTGCGCTGACGATGCACACGGCACTCCGGTTATGTTAAAAGCACAAGAACTAGGCATAACTCCCGAGGAATTAGTTGAGCAGACCCGCGCTGAGCACCATCAAGATCTAAAAGACTTTTTGGTCGATTACGACAATTACTACATTACACACTCTGACGAAAACAAAGAGTTATGTGAACTCGTTTATAATCGTTTAAACGAAAACGGTTACATATCCAAACGTATTATCAGCCAGTTGTTTGATCCTGAAAAAGAGATGTTTTTACCCGACCGTTTCGTTAAGGGAACCTGCCCTAAATGTGGTAGTGAAGATCAAAATGGTGACAACTGCGATGCATGCGGGGCAACCTACAGTCCAACAGAGGTAAAAGACCCTCGTTCGGTCGTATCGGGGGCAACGCCTATTCTCAAAGATTCTGAACATTATTTCTTTGACCTGCCTAAATTCGAAGGTATGTTGAAGGAATGGATACGTTCTGGCGCAATTAAAAATGAAATGGCCAATAAACTCGAAGAGTGGTTCGAACAAGGTCTGCAGCAATGGGATATTAGCCGCGATGCACCCTACTTCGGATTTGAGATCCCCAACGCACCAGGTAAGTTCTTTTATGTTTGGGTAGACGCACCGGTTGGCTATATGGCTAGTTTTAAAAACTATGCAAACCAACATGGCATTGACTTCAATGAATTTTGGGAAAACGGTAACGATACTGAACTTTACCATTTTATAGGCAAAGACATTACCTACTTCCATTGCCTATTTTGGCCGGCAATGCTTGAAGGTGCAGGCTTTCGAAAGCCAACCGGCGTGAACATTCACGGTTTTGTCACCGTTAATGGCGCAAAAATGTCAAAAACCAAAGGGACGTTTATAAAAGGCCGCACTTATTTAGAGCATTTGAATCCTGAATATTTACGTTATTACTTTGCCAGTAAATTAGGTGACAACGTTACTGACATCGACTTAAACTTTGAAGACTTTGCGCTTAAAGTCAATTCGGACCTAGTCAATAAAGTCGTTAATATTGCCTCTCGCTGCGCCGGATTTATTACCAAAAAATTTGATAGTAAACTATCAACAAACATCGAAAACCCTAGCCTATTGAGCGAGTTTCAAGAAGCGCAAGCAAGTATTGCAGAGTCCATTGAGGCCCGCCAATACAATAAAGCGATACGCGAGATAATGGCCTTAGCGGATAAAGCCAATCAATATATTGATGCCCAAGCCCCTTGGGTCACCATCAAAGATGAAAGCAAACAAGCATTTACCCATGATGTATGCTCCATGGGAATTCATTTGTTCAGAATACTAATGATTTATTTGTCGCCAGTGCTGCCTAAGTTAGCAGCTGATGCACAAGGCTTTTTAAATGATGAGTTTACATGGGATGCAATCCAAGAGGTTAAACTTGGTCATAACATTAATAAGTTTAAAGCCATGATTCAGCGCGTTGATACAGACAAAGTTGCCGCCATGGTTGAGGCTTCTAAAGAAAACTTGCAAGCCACCAAAGATAACAGCAAAGCAAACAAAGTAGACAACAAAGCAAATGAAGTTGAGCCGATTGCTGAAATGATCAGTTTCGAAGACTTTGCAAAAGTAGATTTTAGAATTGCAAAAATTGTTCATGCTGAAGCCGTTGAAAAAGCAGATAAGCTACTGCGACTTGAATTAGATATTGGCAGTGAAACACGTCAAGTGTTTGCGGGCATTAAGTCTGCCTATAAAGCTGAGCAACTGATTGGCAAACATACCGTTATGGTCGCTAATTTAGCTCCACGTAAGATGCGCTTTGGCATGTCAGAAGGAATGGTACTTGCCGCAGGGCCAGGCGGTGAAGACTTATATATCTTAGAACCTCATGAGGGCGCAAAGCCTGGTATGCGGGTTAAGTAAAATAGTGTAGGGAAACAGCTACGAAGCTTTGTCTAACTTTTGGGTGGCGTTTCTCGCTACCGCACCCGTTGGATTAAAGCTTCGCTTTGTTTTGTGCATAGGTTTTATCCCTGTAAGCGGAATTTCACGTTTCCTCGCTTCAATAATATACATTGAAGAAAACCAAGGCAGGTAACGCTTACAGAACTTCTGGATTGCACTTTGACTGTTTAAGGTGCGCATAAACAAAGATGAATAGACTAAATTCTCTTGTTGTACAATTTCAAAATTTAATAGCGAAAGCCAATCTTTTATACGAGCCGCGGTAAAAAAGCGGCCTTTATGTAATATATTTTTACGATTAATAGGCAAATATTTAATCACCCCCGCAAAACTGAAAGGATTAAAGCCTGCAATAACGACACGGCCGTCACTGGTAATCGCGCGGTCTATTTCACGAATAATTTGATGCGGATCTTGTGCAAAATCGAGTTCACCCAACACAATAAACGCATCTATACTATTATTCTTAAACGGTAATTTGGCAGACTGCGCGCACAAATGATTGTGTTTGTTAGCATGAGGGGCGCAGCTAACTTGGTTTTTTATCGAGCAAGTCGGCAACTTTATCTGGCTACTCAAGCTGCCGACCTTAACAAGGTAGTAACCAAAAATACGCTCTACAATAGGCTCAAGGGCTTTTTCAAGCTCATCACGCGCTAATTCTCCTTGGCTCAATTCAAGCCATTGTTTTGGGTATTCGGGTTTTGTTTTACTGCGAGCTGAGCGTATCAACATTTACACCTCTTGTTGCTCAAGACTATTTGCTCCCAGATAAAAGCAAAGTCTGGGACTAAACCATCAAATTCAAATATGATACTATCATATCAACAGTTATTGACTATATGGACTATATCATGAGCTTTACAATAACACCGATAAAAGCCTTTTCCGACAATTATATATGGGCGTTGCATACACAGTCACATTCTTTGGTTGTTGACCCAGGAGATGCTGAGCCGGTACTAACCTTTCTGCGTGAACGTAAGCTCAGCCTCGACTATATATTGATTACGCATCATCATTTTGATCATACCGGTGGCATTGAGAAACTTAAAAAAATATTCCCATTGGTCGAAGTTTATGGACCGGACAATCCTAAAATAAGTGGCATAACCCGCACCTTAAAAGAAAACGACGCTATCAGCTTACCTGAGTTTCCTGTCGAGTTTGAGATCAAAGAAACGCCAGGTCACACTCTGGACCATATTGTTTACGTAAATCAAGAATTGTTGTTTTGCGGCGATACATTATTTTCAGGTGGGTGTGGAAGAATGTTTGAAGGTACGCCCGAAGTATTTTATCCCTCATTGCAAAAACTTGCAGCACTTGCACCAAGTACTAAAGTATATTGTGCACATGAATATACGCAAGCTAATATGGCGTTCGCAATGAGTATCGAGCAAAACAATAAAGCGTTATCATCACACGCGACTTGGGTAAAGCAACAACGAAATCAAGATAAAATCACCTTACCGAGCACAATTGGCAAAGAATGTGAAATTAATCCGTTTTTACGTTGTCATAAAACGGATGTTAAACAGAGTCTTGTCAGCCAAGGTGCGCTGGCTTGTAACAGTGCAACAGATGTTGATACCTTTGCTGCTCTGCGCAAACTAAAAGATAACTTTTGAGATGTCGAAGCGACTTTGCCCTATACACAAAACATTTTACAGCATCATAAATTATACAAGGACAATATGAAGTTTTTACTGCCACTTAGTCTCTTATGCACTCTCAGTGCCTGCCAACTTGTGCAAAACGAGAAAATTGCAGAAGTAGATACACAGGTGCGATTAGAATCGAGCATCGAAGATCAAAGTCTAAAAATAGACAACATTAGACCCTGTCCTGCAATGATGGAGACAAAGCACAAACAACACGACTCCGCAGAGTGCGAGACAGGCGAAGATGGCGTTAGAAAAGTCATTCACCCTACAGAAGAAGTTGAAATTGCACTAGAAGAACCCGATCCAGTCGATCCTAATTCCCTGAATAATATTTGGGAAAAGATTCAATATCAATTTAGCTTACCCATTGTGGAAAATCAGCCGCGCCTAGAAGCACAAAAAAACTGGTATTTGCGTCATCCAGCATACATGCAGCGCGTGTCTAAACGTGCTCGTCCTTTTTTGTATCACATTGTAGAACGCTTAGAAGCCGAGAACATGCCATTGGAGTTGGTTTTACTCCCGATTGTTGAAAGCGCTTTTGATCCATTTGCATACTCCCATGGTCGCGCATCAGGAATGTGGCAATTTATCCCTTCAACAGGAAAGCGTTTTGGAATGAAACAAACTTGGTGGTATGACGGTCGCAGAGACGTCATTGCTTCGACCGAAGGTGCGATAAAATATTTGCGTTATCTCAATGAATTTTTTGACGGTGATTGGTTGCATGCTCTAGCAGCCTATAATAGCGGTGAAGGCCGTGTACAAAGAGCGATCAAAAAGAACCGCAGAGCTGGCAAAGCTACTGATTTTTGGTCGTTAGATTTACCCAAAGAAACCAGAGCATATGTGCCAAAACTGTTGGCACTGGCAGATATTCTTAAACATCAAGACAAATATAATTTTAATTGGCCAACTATCCCGAACGCTCCGGTAATTGACATAGTCGACGTTGGCTCTCAGATTGACTTAGCCCTTGCTGCAAGCATGGCTGACCTGACTATAGCTGAATTACAAGCGCTTAATCCGGGCTATAATCGCTGGGCAACAGATCCAGATGGTCCCCATCAATTAATTATCCCCATTGAAAAAGTCGACGGCTTTACCACTGCCTTAGCACAAACCTCGAGTACAGAACGTTTAAATTGGGTTCGTCATCAAGTTAAAAATGGGGAAAGTTTAGGTGTCATCGCGAATAAATACGCAACGAGCATTGATGTAATTAAACAAGTGAACAACCTTCGAAATAATACAATTTATATCAATGACTACATCTTAATACCGGTGTCCTTAAAGGACCTAAACGCCTATAGTTTATCAGTTGATCAAAGACTTGAGAAAACACAATCCATTGAGCGAGCCAATCATAAAATCGAACATAAGGTTGAAACTGGCGACACCCTTTGGGACATCGCCATGGCAAATAAAGTGGGCGTGAGAGAGTTAGCTAGATGGAACAAAATGGCACCTACAGACCCACTTAAGGTGGGCGCAAATATCGTTGTATGGACTGATCAAGTGCCGGTGCCTGATGCGAATTCGCCGGTGATGCGAAACCTTGTTTACACGGTTAGAAACGGAGACTCATTGGCGCGCATTGCTGATAAGTTTAAGGTAACGGTAAGCGAACTGACTAAGTGGAATAAGCTGCAAGGCAAAAAATATATACAACCTGGCCAAAAGCTTAAAATTCGAGTGGATGTAAAACGCACGTAAAAAAACCTTGTGTGTAATCAAGCTATCTCTGCTTACCCACAAGGCCTTTAATTTGCTAAGCTTTACGCCAACTGGTGCCTGTTTTACTTTCCTCGAGTATAACGCCTAAAGCGGCTAGTTCATCTCTTACGGCGTCAGCCGCTGCCCAATCCTTATTGGTCCTAGCCTCAATTCGTTTGGCAATTAAATCTTCGACTTGCTGCGTAAAATCATCGCTAGTGGCACCTTGCAAGAAATCAGACGGATTGCTCTCAAGAATACCTAATACCGCTCCTAATTTGCGTAGTACGCCTGCTAAGTCTTTTGCCTCTTGACTTGCACTGTCTTGCTTGTTTAAGTCTTTCACAATATCGAATAAGACTGAAACCGCAACCGGCATATTGAAGTCATCGTTCATTGCCGTTTCAAATTTAGCCAAATAGCCACCGTGAGATATATCAACCTCAAGATTAGGTTCAAGGTCTCGCAGTGCTGTATATAAGCGCTCTAAACTTGAACGCGCTTGGTCAATGTTATCTTGTGAATAGCTTAACTGACTGCGGTAATGCGCAGACATAAGGAAAAATCGTAGCGTCTCACTGTCGTGTTTTTCAAGCACGCTTCTTAGCGTAAAAAAGTTATCTAAAGATTTAGACATTTTCACGTTATCTATTTGCACCATGCCGGCATGCATCCACGTATTGACGTAGTCAGTATCAAATGCGCAGCAAGACTGTGCCACTTCATTTTCATGATGGGGGAAAATCAAATCAGAGCCACCACCGTGGATATCAAAATGCGCGCCTAAATGCTTGTGATTCATTGCTGAACATTCAATATGCCAACCTGGACGCCCTTCGCCCCAAGGAGAAGGCCATGATATTTCGCCCTCTTTAACGCCTTTCCACAATACAAAATCAAGTGGGTCTTCTTTGTCACTGGTGGTTTGCACACGGATCCCAGAAACCAATTGACTTAAGTCTTGTTTGCTTAGTTTTCCATAGTCTTTGTAAGCGGAAACTTTAAATAAAACATCACCTGAAGAAGACTGATAGGCATAGCCTTTTTCTATTAAACGTTCAATGACCGATATAATTTCAGGCATATGCGTTGTTACGCGTGGTTCGACATCAGGCTCAAGTAAATTGAGTGCTGCAAAATCGCTGTGCATGTCTGCGATTGTGCGCGCAGTTAAATCGTTTGGACTTTCGTTATTTTTCTGCGCTCGCTGAATGATTTTATCGTCGACATCGGTAATATTGCGTACGTACTTGACGTCGTATCCGAGATGACGCAAATATCTAACCACAATATCAAAGCTCAAGTAAGTACGAGCGTGACCCATGTGGCAAAGGTCATATACCGTTATTCCACAGACGTAAATGCCTACTTTATTTTCAGTTAAAGGAACAAAGGCTTGTTTTTCTTTGGATAAGGTATTGTATATCTGCAACATATAGTAGAAAGCTTTTATAGTAATTAGGTGGATAAAGATGCACGCAATTCTAGCATTTTGCTATGCATATAGGCTACTATTTGTCGCTCTCACCCCCATAACTCATAATATTCATAAAAGGACAACGTGCATGATTGTTTTAAAAACAAATTTTGGTGACATAAAAGTTAAATTATTTGAAAAAGAAGCCCCTAATACGACAGCAAATTTCCTTGAGTACGTAAAGGAAGGTTTTTATGATGGCACCATTTTTCATCGTGTAATCAGCAGTTTTATGATCCAAGGTGGCGGTTTTGAGTCTGGCCTAGAACAAAAAGCGACAAAAGATCCTATTGAAAACGAAGCGGACAATGGTCTTAGCAATAAAATTGGCACGCTAGCAATGGCCCGTACAAACGATCCACATTCAGCGACTTGTCAGTTTTTCATCAATGTAAATAACAACGACTTTTTAGATTTTAAAGCCCCTAATGCTCAAGGTTATGGCTACTGCGTGTTTGCAGAAGTAGTTGACGGCATGGACGTAGTTGAAAAAATCAAAGGTGTTGATACCGGCCGCGCTGGCATGCATGACGACGTACCTGTAGAAGACGTAATTATTGAGTCAGCAAGTGTTGTCGAAGAATAGCAACAAGCATTCAAAGCGATTAATCAGGTAAAGGCAGCATAGTGTCCACTACCCTGTTTATTTCAGATTTGCATTTAAGCGCTGAGCGAGACGATATTGCCCAGTGCTTTTTTAGCTTTATGGAAAACGAAGCCCCTCACGCTGATGCGCTTTACATTTTGGGCGATTTGTTCGAAGTGTGGATAGGTGATGATGACAAAAGCCCCTTTAGTCAGCAGGTGGCAGCGGTAATCGCAAAGCTTAGCCAAGTTACACCCGTTTACTTTATTCACGGTAATCGCGATTTTGCAATAAGAGATGCCTACGCCAAGCAATGTAATATGCAGTTGCTACCAGAACAATTCGTTATCAGTCTTTATGGACGCAAAACCCTCATTTCCCACGGTGACGAACTATGTACACGGGACTTAGCCTACATGAAATTTAGAAAAAAGGCGCGAGGTTGGTGGTGGCCTAGGTTAATGTTAGCCCTACCGCTTAGTTTACGGAAAAAACTGGCATCAAAAGGAAGGCAAGTAAGTAAAAACAACCAAATGCAGCTTAGTGAAGACATTATGGATGTGACCCAGTCACAAGTAGAAGCAGCCATGTTGAATCATAACGTAGATTTATTTATTCATGGCCATACCCATCGCCCTAAGATTCATCATTTTGTCGTGCAGCGCAACGAAAAACCGCTACAGATGCAACGAATAGTACTCGGAGACTGGTATTCACAAGGCAGCATTTTAGTTGCGACGCCCAATAACTTATCACTTGAAACACGACAATTTTGAACTCGAACTACCTCAGTTTATACGTTTTCAGGCCTTATACTCTCTTACTAATGGTTTGAATAGGCTATTGCTTAAAAAAAGGGTTTAAAAAACACCTGAAATGATGAATAATTAAGCTATAAAAATAATCATCAAATATGCCATCGAAAGGGATTCCGCTTGTTTAATCTAAGCAAAAAATACATCATTCTTATTCTTGCCAACATTCTTGTGCTCGTCGCTTTATTCGTATTTCTCAACCAGAGTGAAGAAGAAAAACCAGATCCTTTCGATAACGACTATGTGATGGGACTTTTGCAAAAAGAAAGAAACTTGGTCATGACAGTTGAGCAATTGAATAGAGAGCTTAATGACGCAGAAAAAGAGCAGGCCTTATTACAAGAAAAACTTGACGAAGCGCAGTTGTTGCAAAGTAGCAATACCCTGCAAACACAAGCCTGTGAATCAAACAATGATAATACGACACAAAGTCAGGCTCCTGCAGAAAAAGCGCCTGCAGAAAAAGCGCCTGTAGCAAAACTAGAGACCTGTAATGCTGAAAAGATTGACCTAAATCTGGCCGAAGCAAAAATTGCGTCCCTAGAAAAAGTCATTGAATCTTTACGTGAACGTTTAGCCGAGGCGCAAGAAGAATCGCTTCAAAAAGATAAACTATTAGCGCAAGCACGCAATCAACAAAACTCTGAAATAGAAGCATTGAAGTCTGAAGTTGATAAATTAAAACGCATCATCAGCTTACCAATTGCGCTTGATAAAAATTACTTGGGCGCGCGCTATTGCGATAAACCTAAATTTGAAAGTTTAATTTGTGTAGAAGAGTTTTTGGTTCGTCCTAGTTTTACCAAACCCCCTATTACTAAACTGGGTATTAAAATCTTTGACAAAACCGATACCGTAGTTGCCATGGGTGAATACAACTCAGCACAAAATCTGTTATATCGTTTATCGCTAGGACGCGGGAAAGAGCTTTTTAAAGGCAACTTCACCGTCCAGTACAGTATCGATAATCAGGTTATACGCAGCGAAGTCGTTGAATTAGCGCAAGAGTAAGTCCGCGTCATCATCGCGCAGGCGATGATCTCTTTGTTGGCGCTCAATATAAACACCGTCGTTAACGTCATCATCGCGCAGGCGATGATCTCCTAAAAAGGCTAACAAACCCAATAAAACTTTACAGCTTTGCGTGTAATTATGAAGGTCCTTGCCTTCGCAAGGATGACGGGCTGGAGGCAAGTATTACCCTAAAACGGGCGAACCACTATGAAACTTAAAGTCTTCATCGGGGCTAACGATCAACTCAGCTTCCTTCGCACCAAAAAAAGCAACTTTATCTGAAATATCCTTGCCTGCTATTTGGCTAGCAAGGCTTAAATAGTCTTGATAATGACGAGCTTCTGAGCGCAGTAAACTGATGTAAAACTCCCCCAACTTACTATCTAAATGGGGCGCTATTTTAGCAAAACGTTCACATGAACGAGCCTCTATATAAGCGCCGCAAATTAATTTATCTATCAATGCATCGGGCTCATGGGTTTTACAATGGCTAAGCAGACCTTTCGCATAGCGACTCGAGCTAATATTAGTGTAAGTTACCCCATACAAGTCCATCATCTCTAAAACTTGATAAAAATGATGTAATTCTTCTTTAATCAACAATACCATTTTATCAATCAAATCTTGGCTATATGCAGTTTCAGTTTTCGCCATCATCGATTTATTGAGCTTACATTTAGCTAGATCTTGCCACTTGCCTTCGTGACGATAAGTAAACTTTTCATACGGAGCTAACCAATCCAACAAAGCCTTCGCGCTAGTTGCATCGACCGCATATCTACGAATTAAGAACATCGCGCTTTGCGCGGCTTTAAGCTCGCAAATCAAGTGATCTGTAAGCAATACTGGTAAATTTTTAGGCTTAATAGCTTCGTCTATCCAAGCTTGTGGGGTTTCGCATTGTAAAAACTGTCGAATTGGCGCTAGCAGTTCGTCCATAAGTCTCAACTGGAAGTGTGTTTATTTTGGAGTAATTGTATCACTATGTGATTTACAACGCCTACATTGTTGATGACTTAGCCATTAACTCATCGATCAGTAGTGTAGGCGCTAGGTATCGAGGATTATGCCTTGGTGTTTATACTTGGCGTTTCTCTATCGTAACGTCTATCTCTTCCGCTACGAGTATCTAATAAAACTTTAGTCTGGCGTTTGCGTCGTTCTTTCCCTTCTCTTTTTTCATACACGATTACATGTGCATTTGCCACTTGCTTGGTGCTATCTGGGTTTGATTCAGCCTTTTCCAAGGTGACTTCACCACGTTTTACTAACTTCGGCTTGCTTGTTCTTATGGGAAGAAATTGTGTTGGTAAGTACATTTCTTCTCTCCTTTCATAGTCAAAATTTGTTAAGCAACGCGAAAAAAGCGTTTCCCAATAACGGTAACGGCACAAACTTCAATTACTTTAGCAAAAAATAAATAAAAGTAAAAAAATTCTAATTTTAATAGCTTGTTAGCTGCATGCCCATGCAATTGCTAATTTATCTTTATGATCCTCGCACTGTGAAATATGCGAGCAACCTACATCTCCAAACATATAGGGCAAATTATCCTCTGAATCTATTTGAAAAATGACTTTCATCGCTTTTCCACATTCTGGGCAATTAGGGTATTCAACACCCTGTACCCAATATGGCCAACCAAGCAGCTTATCTTCTGGGAGGGGGTACTCCATGTCGCAAAGTAACTCACTTTGATCATCATTCAACCTTAGCCCAATATCTTCAAGCTCTATCCAGTTTGGGTAATCTTCTTTAGATTTCCATCCAACTATTTGTTTTTCTGCAAAGGCGTCTTTAACTGGGATTTTGTTGGGTGATGCGATAATTTCATCTTTATAATTAACTATTCTTACTAAACTGCTTTTCGAAAATGGAAAATAGGCTTCACAGTTTACTTCACATTCTTTCTCCCAGTTTGTGCAATAAAACGTTTGAAGTATCCCCCCACCAAATACATTTCTCTCTGATTCGGGGAGGTCTTGAGCGTTTAACTGCAAGAATAATTGCATGGGTTCGTTGCAATTAGCGCAGCAAGGCCACGTTTCATCTTTTGAAAGCGCTGGGATACCTGAAAATTTTGAAGCCAAAGGACTGGAGTGTTGCTCTATTATATTAGGGATCCAAGCCAAGCGTTTATATGGCGCTAGTATAGGCTTAAGTGCTTCCCATTTTTCTGTAACTGAAGGCTGCGGTTCTTTTTTCTTAAATATGTTGAAGATACTGCTCATTGTTCTGCTTCCTTTTCATCAAATGTTACTCCCGTATAATTCTACTTGCCAAGTACAATATACCCGCTGGCGCTAAACCAATTACATTACTATCTGCCCATACCCAAAAAAAACATAGCCATATATTACAGCTTGATAAAATTACTTCACGCGGTCTATTCTTGAATTAGGCCTGCTTACTTTGTTTTAATTTTGACTTAGGGCGCCAAAAAACGGGTTTAGGCACCAACTGGGGTTTACGCCAACCAAAAAGTGCGAATAGAAGTTCTATACACCAAAGTACTAGCCAAAATAGCAGCTCCATAATCAAGACAAAAAACACCAAGAAAAGGTCTACACCGCCAATAAGACCTAATATTCCCTCAATCATAATTTAATCCTCGCTTGCATTATGTAGCGTGTCACAAATTCGGTTGCCTCAGCTATCATCGCCATGGTGTTGCGCCTTAATTTAAGTAAAAGTAAGTAACCAAGTGGTACTAAAAATAAACTTGTGACCGTACTAAACAACAAACCGCCAATAATTGCAATCGCCATCGGTGAATAAGGTGGGCCATCACCGCCAATGCTAACGTCTCCAACCGCCAGTGGAATTAGCCCTAATACAGTGGTTAATACGGTCATTAAAATAGGCCTTATACGGGTTAAACAACCCTCAATTATGGCTTGATGAACACTCATGCCTGATTCTGCTAGCTGATTAATGCGGTCTACTAACACAATACCATTGTTAACCACTATACCCATTAGTATCAGCATCCCAATCATGCCCATCACCGTCATGGCATTTCCGGTGATTAAAAATGCCCAAAAAACGCCGGTAAACGAAAACACTAAGGAAATCAATACAGCAGTAGGTAACAACAGTGATTCAAACAGCGCCGCCATAACGATATAAATCATAATAATGGCAAGGATCATATTAGTGAGCATGATGGCTTCGTCTTCGTCTTGGCGCTGGAAGCTACCATCTAAAGACCAAGTGTAGCCTGAAGGCAAAGCGATGTTTTCCATGATAAGCTCGATACTCTCCCGCGCTTCACTCATGGTAAAATCTTCGTTTAGGTTTGCCCCTAGTCCCAATGAGGTTTGCCGAGAACGTCTTTGAATTTGAGACATTCTAGGGTTAATACTCATGTTGGCGACCATATCTAGAGTGACGTTTTGATTACCATTACGCAAAATCGTTACGTTTTTTAATTTATCTATACTTTCTTGTAAAGACTCGTCATAAAGTAAGCGAATATTAATTTCACCCTCATTTCCATTTCTGAACGTTCGTAAATTTGTCCCGCGAAGCGCTGTACTTACAATAGATGCGACATCATTTGTACTGAGGCCAAAACGAAATGCTTTCTCTCTGTCAACAGTAACTTGCAATTCATAATTTTGCGCATCTACGTCAGATTTAACGTCACTTAAGCCTTCAATACTCGCCAGTACTGGAACAATTTGATCTGCAATTTCCATTAAGGTTTCAGAAGATTGTCCATATAAATTAATTCTTACACCCCCACCCGAGCCCTCTTCCCACTCAAATGAGGGTTTCGCTCTAACAAAGGGGGTAAGCCATCACTGATTTCTTTTTTCAATTGTGCTACTGAAATGGGTAGGTCATCTTCTAGCGTTAAAGTGGACACAGCAAAGCCAGTAGTAAAGTAACTATATACTTGCTTTATATGGAATTTTTCTTGATTTGCGTATAAATATTCCTCCATTTTATTGACTGACTTTTCAACTTCTCCCAAGCTGTAATTACTTTGCATATGATAATTGAGGAAAATTCTGCCTTGGTTATTGTTGTTGTCATCGTCGCTTTTTAAAAGGTTTAGAGGAATTAAGGTACTCACTAAAATCGCCAGCGCAATCAGCGATGTTTTCCCTTGGTTAGATAAAGTCCATCGTAAAACGTTTTCATAAAATCTTTTTAATGCAGAGGCTTTGTTCTGTGCTTGTACTTTTTCTTTTCTTTGTATCTTCAATTTTGTGCTTAACAAAGGAATTAAGGTTTGTGCCAGCAATAACGAAGCAAATAAAGAAATACAAATAGACACAGCAACATGCTCTAAAAACACAGTGAGCTCTGCCTTTACTCCAACAATGTTAGGCAAAAACACAATCGCGGTTGTTGCTGTACCGGCAATAACCGCCAAACTAACCAAAGACACGCCCTTTTTGGTAGCGGCAATGATATCGCTATTTTTTTCGCGCTCTTGAAAGATACTTTCAGTGACGACCACCGCATTATCAACAAGCATACCTACTGCTAGCATTAGTCCCATAAGAGAAAGAATATTTAGTGTATATCCCAAAAAGTACATACACGCCAATGTGATGCATATAGCAAACGGCACTGACAAAACGACTACCAAGGTTGTAGCTAAGTTACGCAAAAACATATAAAGCACGATGATTGAAAGCGCAGCACCAATTAAACCTGTATTGAGCAAGTCTTGCAGTGAAGATGTAACGCTGTTGGCTTCATCTTGCATAATATAGACATTGATACCGTTAAAAGCTTTACTGGTTTTTGCCTTCTCAATTTCAGCCATGACAGATTCAGACACCTCAACTAAATTTGCGTCTGATTCTCTGAAAATATTTAAACCAATTGCGTGGGTGCGATCAAGATGGCGAGCTTCTGTTGCCTTTGGGGTTTCAAATTCAATAGTGGCAATGTCACTCAAACGTATATTACGACCCACAATTAAATTACTAATATCCTCTTTGCTTTGATATTCCCCAACTGGATTGACCGTAATTTTTTGGTTCAAATCAAAAAACTGTCCAGCTGTCATCGAAAAGTTAGCATTTTGAAGTTGCCGATAAACATCCGTAGTATCTATGCGTAAAGCAGCTATACGGTCGGGATCAAGGCGGATTGATATTTGCTTTTTGTTAACCCCATAAAGTTCTACTCTAGAGACGCCAGCAACCCGTTCGATAGGCATCTTAAGTGTGCGTTCTAGCAAATCGTAACTATTAGAAATATCGCGATCACTTGAAAGGCGCAGCTGAAATACAGGCATATCAGCGAGGTTAAACTTAAACACCATTAAGCGTTCAACATCGTCAGGAAGCAAGTGTCGTATCGCATCTATTTTCTCGCGCGCTTCTACACTTTTCGCTTTTATGTTTGCTTCCCAATCAAATCGCAACATTATCTCAGCGCTGTTTTCATTAGAAAATGAGCGCATGCGTTTAATCCCCGACATTGTCGCCAATGCTTCTTCTACAGGACGCGTAATCATCTTTTCAATTTCTGCAGGCGTCGCGTCTTGATACGGTATTTGTACATATAACTCAGGAAAATCAATACCGGGAAACTTTTCTAAGGGCAAATAACGGCTAGCACCTAAACCAAGTAGTAACAAAGAAAAAAACAGCATAGAAATAGTCACTGGCCGGCGTAACGCAAATGAAGCAAGAAAAGCCCCAGCATGTGCAAACTTATCCATGGGCATGCTCCTTACTTAGCGAGGGCTTTGTCGTTGGGTTAGTTTCCATGTACTGCGTTTTAAATCGCTTTGCATCAAATAAACTGTACAGTATTGGAATGAGAAACAACGTCAAAAGCGTGGCAAACAAAAGTCCAAAGATAACCGTTATTGCCATTGGTGTGCGTATTTCTGAACCATCACCTAAGCCAATCGCCATCGGTAACAGGCCAAGTACGGTGGTTAGTGTGGTCATCAAAATAGGCCTTAATCGGCTAGTCGCCGCTTCAACAATTGCGCTGCTTTTTTCAGTACCATTGGCTCGCAACTGATTAATTCGGTCAATCAACACAATGGCATTATTAACCACAATACCCGCGAGCATAATTAAGCCGATAAAAACCACAACACTGACATTCGTTCCAGTCAAAAATAATCCGTAAATGGAGCCGGCACATGCCATTGGCACCGTAAATAGAATCAAAAACGGATGCAGTAATGATTCAAATTGCGACGCCATTACCAAGTAGACCAAAAAGACGGCAAGGGCCAATGCTAGTAATAACGACTCGAAACTCGCGTTCATTTCTTCACTTTGGCCAGCAACACTAGCGCCTAAATTAATGGGAAGATTCACTTGCTCAATTACCTTTTGCGCATCAATGACGGCAGCGCCTAAATCACCATAGTTCAAGTTTGCACTAATTAAGACTACGCGCTGTTGTCCAACTCTTGAAATTTCACTTGGCCCAATAGACATTGTGATGTCTGCCACGGCAGCTAAATGAATAGCGGGAATAGCGCCGGGATTAATAATAAGCCGTGAAATATCACTTATAGAATCGCGTTGCTCGGTTTGATTGCGCACTAAAATATCCACCTTGCGGTCATCTACACTAAACTTACTCGCAACCTCCCCGCCCACTTTTGAAGCAATGAGGCGAGATACGTCAGGCGCATTTAAGCCAAGTTGCGCCAGCTTTGCATGGTCAAACACTATTTTTAATTCCGGGCTACCACTTTGAAGGGAGCTTTTTACATCAGCAAAACGTGTGTTTTTTTCAAGTTCACTGGCGAGTAAATCACCGTAGCGCTGAAGCTGTGCTAAGTCGTATCCGGCCAATTGAATTGCCAGCGGAGTAGAGAAACTAAACAACTCAGGTGTGCCAAACTTACTTTGGACGCCGGCTTGAGAGGATAAATAATCGCGCATTGCCGCTTTCACGTCTTCCACATCATTGACAGTAGCGCTATCATTCATCACCACATTTAACTTGCCCCAATGATCACCGCCTTGGGCAGCAGAAGCATTCATTAAACTACCTGTACCCGCTAATGAATAAGTACGTTTTACCCCATCAAGTGTTTGCGTAAAACGAGCGAGATCAGCAATAATCCGATCGGTATTTGCCAGGCGGGCGCCTGAGGGCAAGGTTATTTCTACATTAAACTCGCCTTGCGAAAGCGGTGGAATAAGTTCTACACCTAATTTAGGTAATAATAAAAGCGACGACAAAGACAGCGCTATAATAAGCCCCATGACCAATAATCGTGCTCGCATTACTGCGTTTAAGCTACGTTCATAGCGCATTGCCAAAAAGTGATAAAACTTATCAAAAGCCCAAAGCAGTGGTTTAAAGAAATAACTTAAGACCCAAGCCCCTGCTCTACACACTGCCGTTATAACGACGGTAATCGCAAAAGGTAGCATGTAGAACACAATTTTAAATAGCCAAGCAAATGGCCATTTAAGATAAAAAAGCACCCTAGCCAATTTGCCTTGTGGTGTAAACGCTTCGCTGCGCTCACCTAAATCCAAACTCTGCTTGCTATTATTAACGTCATGATTGATACCATTGCGCGCTTTTTCACGCGCTGCTAACATCGGAATAAGCGTTAAAGCAACGACCAAAGACACCGCTAAGGCAAACGTCACGGTAAGGGCTTGGTCACTAAATAACTGTCCGGCTATCCCTTCTACAAAAACCAGCGGAAAAAATACCGCCATGGTAGTAAGTGTTGACGCCACAATCGCCATCGAGACCTCTGACGTCCCTTTTACAGCAGCATCAAGTGGATTAGGATTTTGCGTTTTATGGCGGTCAATGTTTTCTAATACAACAATGCTGTTATCAACTAACAAACCAATCGCAAGTGCAATACCGCCTAAGCTCATGATATTTAGGCTTATGTCATAGCTATACATGAGACTAAAGGTCGCAATTATCGATACCGGTATGGAGATAGAGATAATTAAGGTAGGCCAAATATTTTTTAAGAAGAAGTATAAAACAAACATCGCCAAGACACCGCCTATCATAGCGGCGCTTTTAACCTCATCAATGGCGCTTGCGATAAATAAAGATTGGTCATATACCTGTTGTAATTTATAGTTTTCGGGTATTGCATCGCTAATTTCGTTTAACCTGTCGCTTACGGCTTTAGCAACATTCACAGTATTGGCGTCACCTTCTTTATAAATCGCTATTTCAACGCCTTCAAAGCCATCAAAACGAGTGATTGAATTGCGTTCTTTATAAGTATCGACTACCTCTGCGATGTCCCCTAACCTAATATGCTTGCCTTCGCGGGTTGCAATATAAAGATTACGCATATCATCAAGGCTTTCGAATTGGTTTATAGTACGTACTAAATATTCTTGTGCCCCTTCTTCTACACGACCACCCGATGCATTCACATTTTCGTCTTTAAGGCGTTTAATAATTTCTGCCAGCGAAATAGAAAGCTGGCTGCTGCGCTCTTGATTGATAAGCACTTGCACTTCATTTTCAAGTCCGCCACCAATGCGCACCGAGGCGACACCTTCGACTGACTCAAGTTTACGTTTAATGTCTTCATCAGCAAAAGTCCGCAAGCGCTTCATTTGTTGAACATCTAAACTGGCAATTTCACCCGCGTTTTGCGACGCTTCATTTTTGTTTGTATCAACGCCCAAACCGTAGCGCATGATCGGGTCAAGACTTGGGTTGAATTTTAAAAGTAAGGGGCGTTTTACATCTAAAGGAAGGTACAAAACATCTAACTTCTCGCGAACTTCAAGGCTGGCAACATCCATTTCAGTACCCCATTCAAATTCGAGTACAACGTCTGATTGCTCAGCTTTTGAAGCAGATACCACTTTGCGAACGCCTTTAACAACACCAACAACCTCTTCAATTGGTTTTGTCACTAGTTGTTCTACTTCGCCAGGTGCAGCGCCTATATAATCGGTTCTCACCGTTAAAGTTGGGTAAGAAAGCTCGGGTAATAAATTTAGCGATAGGCGCGATAAAGAAACAAAGCCAAACAGCAATATCGCTAAAGTAAACATCCACACGGTAACCGGGCGCTTAACCGCCACTTCAATAATATTCATGGGAATTGTCCTTAATTAGCCGTTTACAATATTAACGAGGGCTTTATCTTTTAAGTTTTGGTGGCCGGTGATCACTACCTTTTGGTCTGATTCAAGGCCTTCAAGCACTTCTACGTAATTGCCTTCTTGATAGCCGGTAATGATCGTTTGTTTCGTCGCAATACCTTGCTCATCAATCACAAACACATTTACATTATCATCTAGCGAAAGTAAGGCTTTGCGCGGCACTAAGGTCGCATTATCGCGAGTGTCATAGTTCAAATTAACTTGTGTGAACATACCTGCTTTTAGGGTGTTTTCTTCATTCGGTACACGTAATGTCACTTTAAAGGTACCGGTTGCTGCGTCTATTACAGGGCTAATACGCTCTACATAGGCATTAATTTTTTTGTTGTCCATTGCGCTTATCAATAAGCTAGCTTTTTGGTCTTTGTGCACGCGTGACAACTCTCGTTCTGGCAAATGTACAATGCCATATAATTCTTTTTGCTGAACAATATGAAACATGCGTTCGCGCTGGAAGGACTCGGTGAGGTTACCTACTTTCGCATTTCTTTGCGCTATATAACCACTAATTGGCGCGATTATAGTCGCTTCTTTTAAATCAAGCTGGGCTAGTGCAAGCGTCGCTTTCGCTGATTCATATTGGGCAATTAGTTTATCGTGGGTATCGCCGCTAACTAAGTTTTTGCTATACACTTTATTGATTCTGCTTAGTTCTTTTTCTATGCCTTGCATGTCAGCACTAGCGCGCTGCAAATTCAATTCGTAACGTTTTGGTTCTAATCTGGCGAGCACTTGGCCTTTGACCACATAATCACCTTCTTCGACCAAAATCTCTTCAATAATTCCCGAAGCACGGGCAACCACAAATGACTCTTCTTTAGCCTCAAGCACGGCAGTTGTCGCATAATTTGATGAAATACTACCGCGCAGTGTTGTGCCTACTTCGACAGGCACAGGAATCACTTTCACCGCTTTTTCCTTGTCTTTATTCTCACTGAGTGCATCTGCTTGTCCACAGCCACCAAGTAAGGTTGTCATTAGCAATAAGCCAACAAATGGCAAGTATTTGTGAATTGCAGGCTTGGTTTGTTGTTTGAATAATAAATCTATTTCCATGAGAAATTCCAAAGTTATATAAGCGTTTAGTGAGCTTGCTTTATAGTCGTTTTAGTAACAGTCACTGCTAATTGTTATTGTGTAAACACATTGCATTGACTATGCCAAAAAGATTTCTTTATAATTTTCATACACTTAACAATCTGAAATTCAATCAAAAACCTAGACATTCTATTAATTTGGTGAAAAACGCTAATAGTTAGCAAAAAATATCAGTGGTCTTAGCAGTTGTTAGCTATTATTTTACAAATGCGTGTTCATCGATATTTGAGCAGCCAAGTGATTCGATGTATTATCGGCTTATCGAGTTAACTAACTCATACTTCTTACTAAACAAGGTCAGAATATCGCTTTTACCCAAAGAGCTATAAAAAGACCCCTAAAAATAAAAGAGAAATAATGAAAACATTTTTATCAATCCTGATATTGATATCATTCTGCTACACAACTCACGCACAAGTATCTTCAGCAATTACACCACAATGGGTACGCTACCCAGCAATTTCGCCAAATGGTGAGACCATTGTTTTTACTTATAAGGGTGATTTATATCGCGTGCCTAGTGATGGTGGTCAGGCAACTCGTTTAACCTTTCATAAAGCTCACGACTACAAAGCGGTGTGGAGCCAAAATGGCGAACAAATCGCGTTTGCATCAAATCGATTTGGAAACTTTGACGTATATGTCATGGATGCCAGGGGCGGTAACGCTTCACGTTTAAGCTATCACACTAGTGATGAAGAGCCCTATACCTTCATAGACAACAAGAAGATACTGTTTAAAGCCAGTAGAATGGATGTGGCTGAACATCGTCAATTTCCGACTGCACGACTCCCTGAGCTATATTCTGTGTCTGTAAATGGTGGCCGTATTGACCAAGTGTTCAGCATTACGGCAGAAGATGTGCAGGTCAATAGCAGCGGTAGTCAGCTTATTTACCATGACAACAAGGGTGCAGAGAATCCATGGCGAAAACACCATGTTTCATCAATTACTCGTGATATTTGGATTTATGATATTGATTCGGAAAAACATAAAAAAATCACCTCCTTTGCAGGTGAAGACCGCTCTCCTATCTATACAAACGACGATAAAGATATATATTATTTAAGTGAGCAAAGCGGCACATTTAATATTCATAGCTTAAGCTTAGGTCGTCCAAGTCAGAACAAACAACTCACACATTTTGACTTACATCCTGTTCGTTTCTTATCAAAAGGTGAACGTCAAGGCAAAGACGTTTTGGCATTTAGCTATCATGGCGTATTACACACCATGGTCGTGGGTGAGGCAGCAAAACCCGTCTACCTTAGCATCCGCACGCAAGACATAGATAACCAGCAAGAGATAGTTGGTGTAAACGGTGACATCAGCGATATGGCGGTTTCTCCCAATGGAAAAGAAATAGCATTTATTTCTCATGGCGAAGTCTTTGTCAGTTCAAGCGATGGTGCATTTACCAAACAAATTACAAATAGTGCAGCAGCAGAAAAATTTGTTAGTTTCTCTCCACAAGGTGACTATTTAGTTTACGCGGCAATGCGGGATAACAAATGGAGCATTTTTAAGACATCAAAAGTACGCGATGAAGAACCCTTCTTTTACGCAGCTACCTTACTAAAAGAAAGTAAATGGGTTAGCAATGATGCTGATAACTATCAACCGAAGATATCACCCGACGGTAAAAAACTCGCTTATATCGAAAACCGCCGTACACTAAAAGTGATAGATATAAAAAGCAATAGGTCTACGGTGCTAATCGCTCCTGAAGAAATGCTTCCCTATGAACAAACGTTTAGCTGGAGCCCCGACAGTCAGTGGATATTGTTCGAATATAACAAACTGTTAAATAACGCCGACATTGCCCTAATACATGCGTCTGGTAACGAGAACATGAAAGTCATTGTGCCAAGCGGCTATTATGATGCGTCGCCTAAGTGGGCTAATGACGGTAAGCAAATCATGTGGTTCAGTAATCGAGAAGGTTTGCGTAGCTATGCCACAAGCGGACGTTCTCAAAGTGATGTTTACACTATGTTTTTGCAGCAAAATGAATGGGATAAATTTTCACTCAGTAAAGACGACTATGACTTGATGCTGGCCATTGAAGAAATGGAAGAAGAAGCACAAAGCGATACTGATACCGATACTAATGAAGACACTGTCGCTGAAAAGAAAATAGAAGCAATTGAGATTGAGTGGGATGACCTGCGTGACCGAAGTGCTAAACTAACTATTCATTCTTCCATATTGTCTGATGCAGTGATGAGCAGTGACGCGAGCAAACTCTATTACTTGTCACGTTTTGAAGATAAGTTTGATTTGTGGGAAACCGATATTCGCAGCAAAGAAACCGCTAAAGCCATTAGCTTAAATGTGAGTGATGGTCGCTTACAATGGGACGCTAATAAAGAAACGCTCTACTTGCTGAGCGATGGAAAGATTAGCAAATTACTGGTTGATGAAGGCAAATCAGAGCCCATTGAAATCAACGCTGAAGTCGTGATTGATCAACAAGCCCTCAGAGAAACCACCTTCGACCACGTATGGCTTCGTAGCGCAAAGATTTTTTATGAACCCACTTTTCATGGCATTGATTGGCCTCAAATGCGCACAGAGTATCGACCCAAAGTTGCCCACATAGGTAATCCTTATGAATTCACCGAACTACTCAGTGAAATGCTTGGTGAATTAAATGTGTCACATTCAGGTGCAGGGTTTAGGGGGCCGCTTAATCCCATAGACGAGACCGCTTCGCTGGGCATTTTTCATGATTATAAGCACCGTGGCGATGGCATAAAAGTAACAGAGGTGCTAAAAGGCGGCCCATTGGACAAAGCTAAGTTTAACCTTGATGCTAGTATAATTATTACAAAAATAGACGGAGAAAAAGTCAGCGAAAACATAGACTGGGCTAGCCTACTAAATCGAAAAACAAATAAATTCACATTACTTGAGATCGTCAACACTAAAAGCGGTGAAGTTAAAAATATAACAGTAAAACCCATTTCTATAGATGAACAATCTGACCTTTTGTACAAGCGCTTTGTTCGAATCAATGAGCAAGAAGTGCTCGATAAAAGTAATGGTAAGCTAGGGTATGTTCACATACCCGGTATGGGTGACGGGCCTTACAGAAATATATATAACGATATAATGGGGCGTTTTTACGACAAGCAAGCTATGGTTATAGATACTCGCTTTAATCGCGGCGGTGATTTAGTTGCTGACTTAGCCATGTTTTTTACAGGTGAAAAGTTTTTAAGCTACGAAATTGAGGGTAAAGTCGTTGGTGGAGAACCAACCTCTCGCTACACAAAACCTGTCATCACTTTATTCAACGAAGCAATGTATAGTGATGGTCATTGCTATGCGTCAGGCTTTAGTGATTTAAAACTTGGTAAATCAGTGGGGATGCCTGTGCCAGGCACTTGCAGTTTCGCTGGTTGGGAAAGTTTACCCACGGGCGGTTACTGGGGTGTTGTACCTATAAGCGCTAAAAACAAAATAGGAGAATGGCTGGAAAACAATCAGACTACTCCGAATATCGAGGTGAAAAATCAACCCGGCATTATTGATAAAGGCCAAGACCAACAGTTAGAGCGGGCAATTCAAGAGATGCTGGAAGATTTGTAAGTATCGGGAATTAATCTGTGGTAATTGTTGGTGTTTATACGTTGATACACTACACTGGTCGCTACATTCAGCCTAACTAAAAACGCAAAACAAGCACGGGAGCTTATATGCGCATTGCAATATTGTCACGCAACCCTAAACTTTACTCTACACGTCGTCTTCAAGAGGCCGGTACAGCAAAAGGAGTGCAAGTTGACGTAGTAGACACGATGCATTGCTACATGGATATTACCAGTAGTAAACCTAGCGTACGCTATAAAGGCAAACGCTTACCTTTATATGATGCAGTCATTCCACGAATAGGCGCGTCAGTAACTTTTTATGGCACCTCGGTTGTTCGTCAGTTTGAAATGATGGGAACCTTTAGCATCAATGAATCAGTCGCGATAAGTCGTTCACGAGATAAGTTGCGTTCATTGCAGTTGCTCTCTCGCAAAGGCATAGGCATGCCTCGTACCGGTTTTGCAAATCATCCTGATAAGATTGATGATTTGATTAAAAACGTTGGAGGCGCACCTGTGGTTATTAAATTACTTGAGGGTACCCAAGGAATTGGTGTCGTTTTAGCTGAGACCAGTAAAACCGCAGAGGCAATCATCGAAGCCTTTATGGGTCTTAATGCGAGTATTTTAGTACAAGAATACATAAAAGAAGCCGGCGGTTCGGACATACGCTGTTTTGTTGTTGGTGGTAAGGTGATAGCAGCAATGAAACGCCAAGCGGCGCCAGGAGAATTTCGTTCTAATTTACACCGCGGCGGCACTGCTAGTCTAGTAAGGCTGTCTCCAATTGAAAGAAAAACCGCCGTTGATGCAGCCAAAACGATGGGCTTAAACATGTGTGGTGTAGATATTTTGCGCTCAAATGCGGGTCCTGTGGTGATGGAAGTCAATTCGTCTCCGGGCTTAGAAGGAATTGAAAAAGCGACAGGAAAAGACGTCGCTGGATTGATCATTGATTATATTCTCGCGAATGCTAAACCTAACAATACGCGAACACGTGGAAAAGGCTAAATGAAACAAATAATTATTGGCGGACAAGAAATAAAGCCAGGCGAAACCAAGCGTATCCAACTTGTTATGCCGCCGCTTTATACTGATGTGTCGATGGCAATTCCAGTACATGTCCAACGCGGTAAACGTGATGGACCCACCTTGTTTGTCAGTGCTGCGATTCATGGAGATGAATTAAACGGCATAGAGATAATTAATCGCTTGTTAAAAAGTCGCTCCATAAAACGGCTTCGCGGTACCCTTATTGCTGTTCCAATGGTAAACGTATACGGTGTCCTTAATCAGAGTCGTTATTTGCCTGATAGACGTGATTTAAACCGCTGTTTCCCCGGCAGTAAGAAAGGCTCATTAGCGGGACGCATGGCACATTTATTTTTAAATGAAATTGTAGAAAAATGCGATGTCGGTATCGACCTTCACACAGGCGCAATACATCGTAGCAACCTGCCCCAAATACGAGCAAATCTAGATGATCCAGAAACGTTGGCACTAGCCAAAGCCTTTGGTCTACCGGTCCTACTAAACGCAGAACTACGAGATGGCTCTTTGCGCCAAGTTGCCAGCGAAATGGGCGTGAAAATGGTGCTGTATGAAGCCGGTCAAGCATTGCGTTACGATGAATTTTCAATTCGCGCAGGCGTAAAAGGGATTACCAATATTATGCGCCATATTGGTATGTTGAATAAAACACAACGCCAAGGACCCACTATTAAGATGTTTGTTGCTCGCCAAAGTGGTTGGGTAAGAGCCAACGAATCTGGTTTTGTCATGCATGTGGCTCAACTTGGCGATCATGTTGAAAAAGGACAAGTACTGGCAACGATTGCTGATCCATTTGGTGATGTACGAGATCAAGTACTCAGTCCGCAAGAAGGCGTGGTTATTGGCAAACAAAATATTCCCTTAGCCCAAGAAGGTGAAGCGATTTATCATATTGCTTATTTTCGAAAACCAGACTCAGTAGCCGAGCATCTAGAATTGGTACAGGATAATTTATTACCCGGTGAAAGCAGTTTGCCAGTGCTTGGACCGTGAATCAAAGGTCCTTAAATTTAAAACCTAATGTATTATTAGGAAAAAGGTATATATGAAGAATTCCTCTGAAAAAATAGTCTTAGGCGCATTGGAAAAGTGCGATCTACCCGACTTAGGCATTAGTAATTTGGTGATGCGCGTTGACACAGGTGCGACAACCTCATCTTTACATGTCGAAAATGTCGAAGAATATGAAAAGAATGGCGATGCTTGGATTAGTTTTGATATTCATCCTGATGTGTATGATGTGGTTAAACTTACCCGCCATTCGAGTAAAGTGAAAGCGAGACGCAAAGTCAAAAGCTCCACAGCTACGCTTGAGCGCCGCTACGTTATCGACACTACACTGGCCATCGGCGAGCATAAATGGCCGATTAAAATAACGCTCACTGATCGCTCAGAAATGACATACATGATGCTCTTGGGCCGAGAAGCAATGGCCGACAAAATACTCGTTGATCCTAGCCAAGAATTTTTATTCTCTTGTTAAATCTTTGTTAATATCTTATAGTTCATTCGTTAATTGAATTTCCCTTGCGGACGCTTCAATTAACGTAGTGTTCTTGGATATCGCTCGCACCTAAATTAGAGTCCATCCAAGTATTTCAAAATAGTAATTCTACTCACATCCGAGTGATTCATTTAGGAGCAAAGCATAGTGATATTAAACCATTTATGGGGTATTTATACTCAACCCAAAGAAGAATGGAAAAGCATCGATAAACAGCATGAAAGTTATTTTTCAGCCTTAAGTCATATTCTCATCATCGCCCTAATACCAACGGTAATGGCTTATTATGCGTCTGCTTATATAGGGTGGGACATTGGCGCAGGCGTGACCGCCGATACCATACGCCTAACTCAAACCAGTGCCCTGGCCATGTCAGTTGCCATGTACTTTGGTCTTGTTTTTGGTGTGATTGCCTTAGCGGTGCTAATACACGAATTAGCCAAATCCTTTGATGCAACACCGAGTTATACGCAATCATTAGAAATCGCAGCTTATACAGCAACACCTTTGTTCATGGCCGGTTTTGCCGCTTTTTATCCGCAGCTTTGGTTCCTTATGAGTGTTGTGCTAATTGGTATATCCTACTCGGTTTACTTATTATATACCGGTGTACCGATTATGTTGCATATTCCAGAAGACAAAGGCTTTATCTTTTCAAGCTCAGTGGTAACCTGCGGCTTGATCTTACTGGTCATATTGATGGTTAGCTCTGTCATATTATGGAGTATTGGTTTAGGGCCGCAGTACGCCTAAGCGAATACGAAAAACACAAACAATAAACAAAGCAGCGCCCTTAATTAAGGGCGCTGCTTTTTTATTTTTCTTTTAAATGACTCGCATGAAATGCAATATGTTCATCAATAAAAGAGCTTACAAAAAAGTAGCTATGATCGTAACCTGGGTGCATATTTAATTGGATTGTATAGTTATTTTTTAAAGCCGCCTTTACTAAGTTTTGGGGCATTAGCTGCGTCTCCAGAAAGTCATCAGCACCTCCTTGGTCAATCAATATGGCCGGTTTAATTTTTGCGTTTGCAATTAATTCACTAGCATCATATGTTTTCCAATCTTCAGTATTACTGCCTAAGTATCCGGTAAATGCTTTTTTACCCCATGGACATGCCATTGGATTACATATTGGACTAAATGCAGAAATAGAGGCAAAGGTTTCAGGGTTTTTGAGTCCTATTGTTAAGGCCCCGTGTCCACCCATAGAATGACCACTAATCGATTTACGCTTGCTCACAGGAAAACTATTCTCGACTAAAGGAATTAATTCATCGAGCAGGTAAGAATACATATTGTAATGACGATCGTAGGGCGCTTTCGTGGCATTTAGGTAGAAACCCGCCCCTAATCCAAAATCATACGCACCATTTTCATCGTCAGGAACATCATCGCCTCTAGGACTAGTATCAGGAGCGACAATGGCAACTCCTAACAAGGATGCCATTTTTAAGGCACCGGCTTTTTGCATGAAATTTTCGTCGGTGCAGCTTAGGCCAGACAACCAATATATGACGGGCACCTTTGCTTGCGTTTCTCCTGCTTTTAAGCCTGAAGCTTGCGCTGGTAAATAGATTGCGAAACGCATGGTGCAATGGTTTGCGTTTGAGTAATGCGTGTATTGGCTATGCGTGCCATCAAAAACAACTGTTTGAGAGACCTGCGACAATGTATCTGTAGACGCCTTATCCATGTTACTGACTCACTTTAGGGCTATCTGCAAAGTGTACTACCGAGCGAATACTTTTGCCTTCGTGCATTAAATCAAAGGCTTCGTTTATATGCTCAATAGACAAATTATGAGTAATGAAATCATCCAGTTTGATTTCACCTTTCAAGTACTTTTCAACATAGTCGGGAAGTTCACTGCGTCCTTTAACGCCGCCAAAAGCGGTTCCACGCCACACTCTACCTGTCACCAATTGGAAAGGTCTAGTGCTTATTTCTTGCCCTGCGCCAGCAACCCCGATAATAACAGATTCACCCCAACCTTTATGACAACACTCAAGAGCACTGCGCATAACATTGACGTTACCAATACATTCAAATGAGTAATCAACGCCTCCGTCAGTAAGCTCAACTATCACATCTTGTATTGGTTTATCGTGTTGTTTCGGATTGATACAGTCAGTGGCACCTAACTTTCGGGCTAATTCAAATTTACTTTCATTAATATCGATAACAATAATGCGACTAGCTTTGGCCATAACCGCGCCTATCACCGCCGACAAACCAATACCACCAAGGCCAAAGATAGCGACCGTATCACCCTCCTCCACTTTAGCGGTATTCATTACCGCACCAATGCCGGTAGTCACGCCACAGCCAAACAAGCAAACCTCGTCAAGGGCTGCTTGTTTATTCACTTTAGCCAAAGAAATTTCAGGCAAAACCGTATATTCTGAAAACGTTGAGCAGCCCATATAATGATACAAAGGTTTACCGTCTTTATAGAATCGACTCGTGCCATCAGGCATTAAGCCCTTACCTTGGGTTTCACGAATTTTTTGGCATAAATTGGTCTTACCCGACAAGCAAAACTTGCACTCACCGCACTCAGGCGTGTATAGCGGAATAACATGGTCGCCAACAGAAACAGAGCTAACGCCCTCACCTACTTGTTCAACAATACCACCGCCTTCATGGCCTAGTACAACGGGGAACAAACCTTCTGGATCTTCTCCTGATAAGGTGAACGCGTCTGTATGACAGACGCCACTTGCTACTATTCTAACTAATACTTCGCCTGCTTTTGGCAACATAACATCAATTTCTTCAATGCTAAGAGGTTGATTGGCTGCCCATGCGACAGCGGCTTTAGATTTAATAAATTGAGACATGATTTTCCTCACAAGATTACAATTAATGGAGTTGTTACGGATTAGCTCACAAATCGATTAGTCCCTAGCCTAAATTAATCGTCTATATTGTGCATTTCAAGATTACTGAGTTCGGCTTGTACCGTAGGGCTTCCTTTTGCCGCTTCGCCGCGGGCTTTATCAATTCGCTCGAGGTAATGATGGTCAATATCACCGGTTACGTAATTACCATCAAACACAGAGGTTTCAAAGCGAGTTATTTTGTCATTTTCTTCACGCACCGCTTCGACTAAATCAGATATTTCTTGGAAAATTAAGCCATCGGCTTTGATACTTTCACAGATTTGCGGTATTTCGCGCCCATAGGCAATTAATTCATTTGCTGAGGGCATATCAATACCATAGACATTGGGAAAACGTATTTCAGGCGCGGCAGATGCAAAATAGACCTTTTTAGCACCCGATTCTCTGGCCATTTCAATTATCTGTTCAGAGGTCGTGCCGCGTACAATCGAATCATCTACAAGCAATACATTTTTGCCTGTAAACTCAGACTTAATAGCATTGAGTTTGCGCCTGACAGACTTTCTGCGCTGCACTTGACCTGGCATAATAAAAGTTCTACCAATGTATCTGTTCTTAACAAAGCCTTGTCTATAGGGTTTTTCTAAGGTGTTCGCTATTTGTAACGCAACATCCATAGAGGTTTCTGGGATAGGAATAACAACATCGATATCTAAGTCCCCCCACTCGCGTTTTATTTTTTCACCTAACTTTCTTCCCATGTTTACTCGGGATGCATATACCGATATCCCATCAATGAAAGAGTCAGGACGAGCAAAATAAACGAATTCAAAGATACAAGGGTGACATTCTGCATTTGGCGCGCACAACTTAGTATGCAATTCACCGGCTTCGGTGACATAAATAGCTTCACCTGGTGCAACATCACGTACAAATTTAAAACCAACAGAATCTAGCGCAACACTTTCCGAGGCAACCATATACTCATCACCTAAAAGTGTAGAGCGCTTTCCTAAAACTAAGGGGCGAATACCATTAGGGTCTCTAAAGGCAACCATGCCGTAGCCAATAATAGCGGCCACCACCGCATACGCTCCTTTAATTTTGCTATGGGAAATTTCAACGGCCTTGAAGATATCCTCTGGAGTAAGATCAAGACCGCTATTGCCACTTAAGGCATGTGCAAATATATTCAATAACAACTCTGAATCAGAGTTCGTATTTATATGGCGGCGAGCAACTCTAAACACTTCTTCTTGTAACTCATTGGCATTGGTCAAATTACCATTGTGCGCAAAAGCGATACCAAAGGGTGAGTTAACATAAAAAGGCTGCGCTTCAGCAGAACTAGACGAGCCAGCAGTAGGATAGCGACAATGACCAATACCTACATTCCCGCTTAGTCTGCGCATATGACGGGTATGAAAGACATCACGTACCAAGCCGTTGTCTTTTCGTAAATGAAACATGTTATTTTCAATGGTCATTATGCCAGCTGCATCTTGGCCTCTGTGTTGCAACACAATAAGCGCATCATAAATAGCTTGATTGACCGCTTCTTTTCCCACAATACCTACAATGCCGCACATACTTAATTTCCCGTGATTGAGTTACGTTAATTCTTTTGACAAAAAGCTCGAACGCTCTTGCATAAATTCAAAAAACCATTCTATTACGATCTTAAATTCTGGCACCAACAAAGACGATTTCCACCATTGAGACTCTGAAAATGTAGTAAAGGTGTCAATAGCAAACAAAAGCGCGCTGACAATAAGGACGCCTCTTAGCGCTCCAAAGACCATGCCCAAAGCACGATCTGTACCGCCAAGTCCAGTGGCTTTAACAAGTTGAGAGAT
The DNA here is from genome assembly GCF_055808975.1 of Glaciecola sp. G7-5. Lineage (NCBI taxonomy): Bacteria > Pseudomonadati > Pseudomonadota > Gammaproteobacteria > Alteromonadales > Alteromonadaceae > Glaciecola > Glaciecola sp. G7-5. The sequence continues at coordinate 3,157,228 of NZ_CM147892.1, read as the reverse complement.
GACATAATTAATAAGTGCGCCCGCGATCAAGGTGCCTACAAACAAAATACCAATTGCTGACGCATTTCGTAGCATGGGTTCTTCGATTTGGGTAAGTAGTTGTGCTAACTGAGGGTAAAAGGTGCTCGATACAAAAAATGCACTTACCCAGATAACTAATGAAATGGCCTCTTTAACAAAACCACGCACTAAACTAATAATTGATGAAAGCGCTATAATGCCGATAATCGTAAAATCAAACCAATTCATGGGTTGTTTTATATCCTGTAACAGGTTTTTACGCTGCCGATTTTCGACCCGTAATTTTTGAGCGCGAGTATAGCAAAGCTTTGACCGCTAAACTAGCCAGCGCTGACTTCAAATGCAGTAATTTTGCCTTTTAATCCCGTTATTTCTTGTAGGTGTGGCAAGGCAAGCTCCAGTTTCTCTTTGGCCAATTCTGGGCCAACAAATACTTTAGTTAACTCACCTACCGACGTCATTACAGGGCGACTATAAGCACGATAACCAGCATTGGTAAGTGTTTTAAGCAGTACTTTGACATTTTTTTCGTGTTTAAAACTTCCAAGTTGCACAACCCAACCTGAATCTTTGATTTCTATGTCATTTAATTCGTCACTTTCGCCAACAGTTTGTTTTGCTTGTTTTTGATCGTCACTGCTGGTGACTTTTTGCGTTTTTGAACGATCTGGTTTTTGTTGAACGACCTTGTTGTTTGCATTTAAGCTGTTGGTGTTATCTTCGCTATTTTGATTTGGGCTTTGTTGATCAGCATCAACGGGGGTTTCATCAACAACTTCTATTGCTTGACTGAGTTGTGATTCCACTTCGCTGGTATCGAATGGTTCAGCATTTTGTACTTGAACTACCTCTGTGACCGGTGGCACATCGACGAACTCTTGCTGGTTTATGCGTTTTTCACCATCCAAAAACTCGGGGACTAATATAACCACTAGGGCCACCACAATGATGGTTCCGACTAACCTATTTTGAAGTGCACTAGTCATAGAATGTCGTTTACCTTGTTAATTTTATTATTGTTTTTGCAGCTCAATAGATGATAAGGCCTGCATGCATTCAGACGCAAGAACAAAAGACCCTACGATTAAAATAATATCATGGGTAGCGCACTGTTCAACAGCACATTTCAGTGCTTGTGGTACCTGCGCAAATTTATTCGTAACTTGTTTATGCTTTTTTACTGCCGCGGCTAGTCGCTCCGCCTTTTCTCCCCGCTCACTGGGTAAATCCACACAATACCACTTTGCATTAAGTGCCGCTAAGTGGTCAATAGTGGCTTCTATGTTCTTGTCTTTCAACATACCAATAACAATATGACAAGTAATATAGTGCTTTTGTTGCATACGTGAGACTAAATAAAGCGCTGAATCTTCGTTGTGCGCAACATCTAATATGATATGAGGTGACTGACTAAGCTGTTCAAATCGCCCCGGTACGCTAACCGCAGTGATTAATTGTTGAATTTTACTCGTTGGTAATAGTAAAGGTAACGCAAGCTGTTTAAATTCAGCGATAAAATGCAAGGTCGCTATTGCAGTCATAATATTTTGGGCAGGAATTTTGGCGTCATCAAGTGCAAAGGTGTGTGTACTATCACCGAGTTTAATCCAGCCTTCGACCTTGGCTTTTTTTTCTTTTGTAAGACCGTTATTGTGTATTGCAAAATCTTTATTACAAAATAAAGCAACGTTAGAATATTTGGCGAGTTGAGATGCTACGCTATCTTGCATATCACTGTAGCCAATAACGACTTTTTGTGCAGGTTTTATAATGCCTGCTTTTTCGCCAGCTATGGCTTCTAAGGTAGTGCCAAGATAACTTTGATGATCAAGACCAATGCTCGTAATCACACCAATATTTGCATCAACAATATTGGTGGCGTCTAAGCGGCCCCCTAAACCTACTTCCAAGATACATACATCGAGCTTTGCGTGGGCAAAAATATATAAAGCACATAGTGTTGCATACTCAAAATAGCTTAGTGAAATAGGGTCAGCATCGTCTTTGTTATTACTATGTGCGGCGCTATTTCGTGATACAGCATTTCCTTGCGCGGCGTTATTTCCTTGCGCGGCGTTATGAACCGCGGCAAAAGCCGCACACAAGGTTGCGTCATCTACATCATGGCCATCAATGCGGATTCGTTCATTAAATTTTTGAATATGAGGAGAAGCATACACGCCTACTTTATATGCGCCTTGCAAACAGGCTTGCTCTATAAAGCGACAGGTCGTGCCTTTTCCATTGGTGCCAGCAACGGTTACGACACAAGTCGAGGAAAAATCAATTGAAATTCTATTATAGACCTTGAGCACTCTTTCAAGGCCCATATCGATAGATTGTGAATGAGCAGACTCAATATAGCTAAGCCACTCATTCAATGTTTTTGAAGTTTGCACGCGTGCGCTCTATTCGCCTGCAGGTAATTCGATAACAGGGTCGGCTTTCTTTTTATAATGCATATGATGTAACTTAGACAATAAGCTATAAATTTTATCGCGCATGTTACGTCTATCAACAATCATATCAATCGCACCCTTTTCTAATAGAAATTCACTGCGCTGAAAGCCCGGCGGTAGCTTTTGTCTCACGGTTTGCTCAATCACGCGTGGGCCCGCAAAACCAATAAGCGCTTTAGGTTCGCCAATGTTGATGTCACCTAACATAGCCAAACTAGCCGAAACACCGCCCATTGTGGGATCTGTTAACACTGAAATATAAGGGAGACCTTGCTGACTTAATTTTGCTAAAGCAGCACTTGTTTTTGCCATTTGCATCAGTGACAACAAAGCTTCTTGCATACGTGCACCACCACTGGTGGAAAAGCATACAAACGGACATTTATTCTCGATTGCCGCATTCACACCTGCAACAAATTTGGCGCCTACGACCGACGCCATTGAACCACCCATGAATGCAAATTCAAAACTGGCCACAACAACCGTCATGCCATTTAATTTGCCTTTCATTACCACTAAGGCGTCTTTTTCGTTGGTCGCTTTTTGGGCCGCAGTAATGCGGTCTTTGTAACGTTTCGAGTCTTTAAACTTCAATATATCTTGTGGTTCAAAGTCAGTCGCCAGCTCTTCTCTGTCTTTTACATCAAGGAATGCGTTTAAGCGTCCACGCGCAGAAATACGCATATGATGATCACACTTTGGACACACTTCTAACTGTTTTTCTAATTCAGTTTTATATAATACTGCGTTACATGCGCTACACTTCGTCCAGATACCTTCAGGTACGTTTCCTTTGGTTCCAGCTTGTGTTCTCGGCAGTATTTTTTCTATCCAACTCATAAAGCATTCCTGTTGTTTTCGTTTTAATACGAATATTTAATGAGCGCAGCGATCTTGATTCGCAAATGCTTTCATTTTATAAGCTAATAACTTAGCACATTAGCATGTTTTTATCCGTGGATTAAACCACAAAATCCATATTTTCTAAATATTTAACTGGTCTAAAGTGTAGTATAAAATAACTAGTCTTGGTTAAAATAGCCTTCTACGGCGCTGACCGGTCATGATTTTCTACTAAATATTGTTAGTCTTCAGGCAGAAATAAAGGACCAGGGGGACTTTTTGGCAGGCCAAAACGCTCATCGTAATCAACCTCCACCAGATATAGTCCATTGGGTTTGGCTGTCGTAGAAGCTTGCTTCCTGTCTTTAAGGGCAAGTACTTCTGCGATATATTCACTGGGTTTTTCAGCACTTCCAACGTCTAGCAAAGCGCCCACTATGTTTCTTACCATGTGATGCAAAAATGCATTGGCTTTTATGTCAACAATAACAAATTGTTGCATTCGGTATACTTTAATATAGTGAACCGTTCTAACCGGCGTTTTACTTTGACAGTGAGAAGCCCGATAAGATGTAAAGTCATTTTTACCCACTAAAACTTGCGCGGCTTGATGCATCAAATTGGCATCAATTGGTTTATAGACATGAGTCACGCCAGCATTAAATACGCCCGATCTTAATGGATTATTATAAATAATATAACGATAGCGCCTTGCAGTCGCACTAAACCTTGCGTGAAAATCATCATCTACAGACTTCGCCCAAGTAATTGCCACGTCGTGTGGCATTGCGGTGTTAATACCTCGCGTGTAAGCTTTCAAGGGCCTCGCAACCGGTGAGTCGAAATGCACTACTTGCGCTGTTGCATGCACGCCTCTGTCAGTGCGCCCGGCGCACGTAATATCTAGTTTCTGACCTATAATATTAGCGAGAGCCTTCTCAACCCTTGTCTGGACTGAATCAACGCTTTGTTGACGCTGCCAACCGCTATAATTTGCACCCATATATTCAACGCCAAGCGCGATACGCCCAGGTCCAATGATTACCGAATCATCAACTGAATCGTCAAAGCCCATAACTGACATTACTAACGGTTCTGACTTTGGTTTCGGCGATTGCGCTGACCGCTTACTTTATTTTGCTTATGCTTTCTTACGCTGCGGCGCATCCGACTCAACTTCGTGTGATCGAGTGTTTCAGCCGTATGCACTTTTGTTTCGGTTTCTACCGGCAACTGCACCATTTTACGAAGCGCATTCACATTTTGTATGTCTAGCTCAACCCAAGCCCCTTGGGGTAAGCGTTTAAACAATTCTAAATTACCATACCGAACGCGAATTAAGCGACTAACCTGCACACCTTGGGATTCCCACAAACGCCTTACCTCACGATTACGTCCTTCAGATAAGGTGACATTAAACCAATGATTGTGACTTTCAGGATCGCCCGGGCGCACATGAATCGTATTAAATTTTGCCATGCCGTCTTCTAGCTCAATACCTTGAGACAGCATTCTAAGCATCTTCGGCGTGACTTCACCAAACACACGCACTGCGTACTCTCTTTCAACTTCATGACTGGGGTGCATAAGCCGGTTGGCCAGTTCACCATCATTGGTAAACAAGAGTAGGCCGCTAGTGTTGATATCGAGCCTACCGACAGTTATCCAGCGTTCGCCAACCAATTTGGGTAAACGTTCAAAAACAGTCGGCCTACCTTCGGGGTCAACACGTGCACACAATTCGCCTTCAGGCTTATTGTACATCAATACTCTGCAAGGCGATTTTTCACGCGTTCTGGCGATTAAATGTCCATCTACCCTAATTTGATCGCTAATCTCGACCCTGTCCCCTAATGTCGCCAAAGTACCGTTAATCGAGATACGGCCCTCTTGAATCCACCTCTCCATTTCACGGCGAGAACCCAAACCATTGTTTGCGAGTACTTTTTGCAGTTTTTCAGATGCAGCGTTGTTATCGGTCATTAGTGTATATTTGCCTTGGTAGATGCTTGATCAGACTGTCCATCTTGCTTTTCAGCTTCATTGGGTAGAAGCTCGCCTTGGGTACTTTGCTTATCAATATTTGTGTCTTCAATTTCTATATTTTCTTGGTTTGAAGCCATAATTGCTGCTTCAATATTATCAGTAAATGTATCAGCGGAGGGTAATTCACTTAACGAGCTAAGCGCAAAATAATCCAGAAAAACAGGCGTTGTTGCTAATAGCGAAGGTCTGCCCGGCACTTCTTTATGCCCTACCACTTTAATCCATTGGCGCTCGGTTAAAGCTCGAATGATGTTACTACTTACTGCAACACCTCGTATCTCTTCGATTTCGCCTCTTGTAATCGGTTGTTTGTAGGCGATAAGCGCTAAGGTTTCGAGCATGGCGCGTGAATATTTTGGCACAGTTTCTTGCCATAATTTACTCAACAACTGGCCAAGACCCGTGTCAGATTGAAATCGATATCCACTGGCGACTTTCGTGAGTTTTATGCCGCGCGGCGCATAGTCTAGTTCAAGCTCCTTTAAGGCCTTGTTTAGTTGCCGCGAGGAAACGTCGAGTTCACTCAATATTGTATTTCGCATTTTATCGATGCTCAAGGGGCTTTCATTTACAAAAATAGCGGCCTCTAACAACTGTTTTAATTGCGCGTCATTAATCTTGCTCATATTCGCCTAGTTTAACATGAAGATTACCAAAAGGTTCACCTTGCTCAAAAACTATTAAGGATTCTTTTACCAGCTCCAAAATTGCGATAAAAGTAACCACAACGCCCGCCTTTCCTTCTTCGCTATTGAGAAGCTTATTTAGTGGAATATAGGTCAACGCATTAAGCTTTTGCAATATCATGCTCATTCGTTCGCGTGTCGACAAGGCCTCTCGTTCGATTTGATGATGGTCAAATGCACTCGCCCTTTGCATTGCCTCATAAAAGGCCACTACTAAGTCTTGCAACTGCACCTGAGGCATATGTTTTATAGGCAACACATTGCCGCTTGTTTCGGCATTAGCGATATAAAAATCTCGTTGCATGCGCGGGGCTTCGTCCAATGCTTGAGCGGCTACTTTGATTTGCTCATATTCCCGTAAACGCCTGATCAATTCTGCACGTGGGTCGTCTTCATCTTCTTCGGCATCGTCATGTTTTGGTAATAGCAAACGCGATTTTATTTCTGCAAGCATCGCTGCCATGACTAAATACTCGCCCGCCAGTTCGAGTTTTACATCGGTCATAATTTCGACGTATTCCATGTATTGTTGCGTCACTTGCAATACCGGTAGCTCTACAATATCAAACTTCTGCTTGCGAATAAGGTATAAAAGTAAGTCTAAAGGACCCTCAAAGGTATCGAGGATAACCTCAAGCGCGTCTGGCGGAATGTATAAATCCTCAGGCTTAGTAATAAGCGCTTCGCCATTTATAAACGCTAATGCGAGTGGCTGTTGTTGGGTAATTTGTTGAGGGCTTTGCTTAGCTTCTTCTTTGGCGACTAGCTCTTCTGAGGAGTCAATCGGGGAATCTGCTGTAGGTTCATTCATTGGCTTAGCACTCTGACCTAGTCACGTTAAGAAATTGCTGACCTAGCTTACTCAAAAGGTGATGGATCGCCACTGCCAACTCGTAAAACTGTGGTTTCATCTTCAGACATATCAATGACAGTTGTAGGTTGCTCCCCTAAATAGCCACCATGAATAATCAGTCCTAAGCGTTTTTCGAGCTTGTCTCTGATTTCTTCTGGATCCGTTTCAGCCATATCAGCGTCGGCCAAAATTAAAGTTGTCGACATCAAAGGCTCACCCAGTTCTTCTAGTATTGCTAGTGCTATAGCGTTATCGGGCACTCTAATACCGATTGTTTTACGTTTTGGATTCTGTAAACGCTTTGGTACTTCTTTAGTTGCTTTTAAGATAAAGGTATACGGGCCAGGTGTATTGTTTTTAATTTGTCGAAATGCGGTATTGTTGACACGTGCGTAGATTGAAAGCTCAGACATGTCTCTGCACATTAAGGTAAAATTATGGTCTTTAGGGATATCACGAATAGTACAAATCTGCTCGAGCGCCTTTTTATTTTCCATCTGGCAGCCGATTGCATAGCCCGAATCGGTGGGATAGACGATCACTTCTCCTTTCTTAATCAACTCACAAGTTTGTTTGATTAATCTGACTTGGGGATTGTCAGGATGGATGTAAAAAAACTGACTCATAAAATACTCGGCTAAAGCTCAACGTGGCTATGGCGCCAGTGTATCACGCATAAACCATTAAGACTATTGGCGTATAGCCGCTTTGAAGTATTTTAAGCGTTCGCATCAAGAGGCGTTTTAAAATCTTTCCAAATCGGTCTTAATTGTTCTGAAAACCCCAACCTGCGACCTAGTTCGGTCCAACGTGATGGGGCATGAAAATCTGAACCCGCTGAGCCCATCAAATTAGCTTCTAGTGCGATGTCGACCATGAGGTCATGTTTAGATTTAGCTAGGTTAGGATGTTGAACTTCCATTGCATCGCCACCGCAGGCTTTGAATTCGTGACTTAAACGGCGAAGCCATTTACTGGTCATGTCATAGTGATATGGATGGGCAATAACAGCTTTACCCCCCGCTTCGTGAATCCAAGTTACCGCTTCTTCTATACTGATCCATTCGGGTACAACATAGGCACGCTTATTTTTGCCTAAATACTGGCTAAATGCTTGCTGGAAATTAGTACACACGCCTCTACCGAGGAGAACTTGAGCAATGTGCGCGCGTGAAATACAACCTGTGGTAACCAAGTCTTGCGCATCAGATAACACACCAGTGATACCTAACTTGGCTAATTTCTCACATATTTTTTCAGCCCTAATTTGGCGTTTCGCTAGTTGGCTAGCCAAGCGCGTTAAAAAGACTTCACATTCGTGATCAACCTCAAGCCCTAATATGTGAATTTCAAAACCATGCCATTTAGTAGAAATTTCAGTTCCACTAATCAAGCGCAGCTTTTGTGAGTTGTTAGCCAAAATATCCATTGCCGGTGCAATCCCGTCAACACAGTCATGATCAGTGATCGCAAGTACGTCAACCTGCATCTGCTCTGCCCTAACGAGTAATTCAGAAACGCTAAGTTTGCCGTCAGAGTGGTGCGTATGACTGTGTAAATCGATTTTCAAAAGTTCATCCCTGTTGTCTTGCATATAGGCTGTAATTCGCGTCTATAGACAAATACTAGACCCCTTTTTTGGGATTGTATACGCTTAATATGAGGATAAATGCTAGCTCTATGATCTAATAAGAAATTTTTATCAGAGCTTAGTCAACAATAAATAAGCGTATTTTTTTATGTTTCTTATTGACATCAAGCTCGATTTGGTTTCTCCTATAGGCCTTGTCAAAACGAGAGTGGCGTTAGGCTATATGAGCCGAACATTTAAGCCAGTATAAACGGATAAATTATGTACAACACAAGCATTATCACAATTTGGTGGTGGCACAACCAGACTTAGGGTCAGGTTGCATGTGCGTGTACGCATATCCAAGGCCCATTTATTGGGCCTTTTTTGTTGCCAAATTTTGACTAAATCAAAACAACATTAATCGCCCGACAGGCACATTACTTAGGCGCAAAACATACATTAAAGGACAGAGTAAATCATGAATTTGTCGGACTTAGGAGATAAACCAGGGACGGTGGAAAGCATTATGGTAGAGGCACCTTATATTGCCAATCCACTAAAAGCCTACCATACCCTTGCAAACAAACATTCTATATTGCTTGAATCTGCCGAGATAGATAGCAAAGACAACCTAAAAAGCCTCTTACTGATTGACGCGGCACTACGAATTGAGTGCCAAGGTAAGCAGGTCACCATCAATAACTTGTCGGAAAATGGCCAGTCTTTGCTCCCTTTTATTGCCAATTTACTTAGTGAGTATGTAAGTGAGCAAAGCAGCACAAGTTTAGAGCTCACGTTTACATCTCCCGAAGATGATTTAGATGAAGATACTCGGCTAAAACATACTAGTGTTTTTGACGCATTACGTACAATTCAATCGTCATTAAATGCTTTGCGTAAGCATCCTCACGCAGTATTTCTAGGGGGCGTATTTGCTTATGATTTACTCGCAGGCTTTGAGAACTTACCCGATGTCCCCACGTCTAACAATACCTGCCCAGACTATTTATTTTACCTAGCAGAAACGCTGATATTGGTCGATCATCAAGCGCAAAATACGCAAATAATTGGCAGTGTATTTAGTGGTGATGATGTTGCCAATCATTATTTTTCAGTACACAAACGCTTAGAAGTTATTACTCGACAAATAAGTCAATTGCCAAAAGAGGAAACGGCGCCCGCCATTTTACCTTTAGATGAAAGCGTTAACGTTGTTCTTAACAAATCAGACGAAGCTTACTGCAAAGACGTACTTGCGTTAAAAGAGAACATCTTAGATGGTGATATTTTTCAAGTTGTTCCTTCGCGTACCTTCACGCTACCATGTGAAAACCCGCTAGCGGCATATGAACAATTGAAATTAACCAACCCTTCACCTTATATGTTTTATATGCAAGACGAGAATTTCGTTATCTTCGGGGCTTCGCCCGAATCTGCACTTAAGTACGAAACGCAAACTAACTATGTAGAAATTTATCCCATTGCTGGGACGAGGCCTCGTGGCAAACGAAGCGATGGGTCGATTGACGTTGATTTAGATAGCCGCTTAGAGCTTGATTTACAACAAGACCACAAAGAGAAATCTGAACATATTATGCTTGTTGACTTAGCGCGCAACGATGTTGCAAGAGTAAGTAAACCCGGTACACGCCACGTAAAAGATTTATTGAAGGTCGACCGCTATTCGCACGTTATGCACTTAGTTTCTAGAGTGGTCGGCGAATTGCGTGATGACTTAGACGCCCTTCACGCTTACCAGGCCTGTATGAATATGGGTACATTAATTGGCGCACCAAAAATTAGTGCCGCAAGCTTGATACGCAAAACCGAAAAAGAACGTCGCGGCAGCTACGGGGGGGCCGTTGGCTATTTTAATGGCAATGGTGATTTTGACACCTGTATTGTTATTCGTTCTGCTTTTGTTCAAAATAATCTAGCCCATGTGCAAGCTGGCGCTGGTGTGGTGAATGATTCTGTTCCGCAATCTGAGGCCGACGAAACCACCGCAAAAGCGCAAGCTGTTATTTCTGCGATTAAACGCAGTTATTCTGCGACTGATGTAGGGAGTAACAAAGAATGAATTCAGAGCAATTAAAGCATTTATATTTAGTTCTTATCGACAATGAGGATTCGTTTACTTACAACCTAGTAGATGAGCTTCGAGTATTAGGGGTCAATTTACGCGTATTTAGAAATTCTGTAAAAACCGAAACCGTGATGCAGACCTTAGCTGAATACAGCAAACAAGGGCCCACGTTACTGATGTTATCACCTGGTCCTGGCGCGCCAAGTAGCGCAGGCAATATGCCCAGTATCATAAACCAAGCCAAAGGCCTCTATCCAGTATTGGGAATTTGCTTAGGTCATCAGGCTATCATCGAGAGTTATAACGGCAAAGTAGCGCGCGCCCCTGAAGTGATGCATGGCAAATCGTCGATGATGCAGCATGATTTCGCAGCCATATTTCAGGGCCTCGCTTCGCCAATGGCAATCGCCCGCTACCATTCTCTCGCTGCGGTCGATGTACCCGAATGTTTGCAGATCATTGCACATATAGATGATTTACCTATGGCCATACTACATGAAGATGATAAAATGTTGGGCTTCCAATTTCATCCCGAATCGGTGTTAACCAGTCAAGGAAGTCAACTTTTGTTACAAGCAATGCAATATTTGGTAAGCGAGCCTATTGCCAAGATATCCACACGAGGGCATTAGCATGAATACAGCTTATTTTGAAATGTTTGAAACGCTTTACCAAGATAATTCACTAACTCAAAGTCAAAGTTACGCTATATTCAATGACGTTATGCAAGGCAATTTAGATAGTGTTGAGCTAACCGCCTTGCTCATTGCCCTTAAGCTTAAAGGCGAAACCAGTGACGAAATAGCAGGCGCAGCAGCGGCAATGCGCGACAATGCCGTGGCCTTTGAAAGGCCAAGCTACCCCTTTAGTGACTTAGTCGGTACCGGCGGCGACGGACACAACACAATTAATATCTCAAGCGCGGCTGCAGTTGTTACAGCTAGTTGTGGCATTAAAGTGGCAAAGCATGGAAACAGAAGTGTATCGAGTAAATCAGGGTCTTCAGATTTATTTGCTGGCTTTGGTTTAAAGCTGGATATGAGCCCAGAAGTCGCGCGTAAATGTCTAGACCAAGCCAATATTTGTTTCTTGGCGGCACCGGTCTATCATACTGGTGTAAAACATGCCATGCCAGTACGTTTAGCACTAAAGACACGTACTTTGTTTAACGTCCTTGGACCGCTTGCAAACCCTGCTAATCCTACGCACGGCATATATGGCGTTTATACTCCCAGCTTATTACCTATATATGCGCAAACCTTGCTAAATCTTGGTCATCAAAATGCGCTTGTTGTGCATGGTTCAGGCCTTGATGAAATAGCGCTGCATGGCCCAACTCAAGCGATTCATGTTCATGATGGAAAGCTGACAGAAATGACCTTGTCCCCCAGTGATTTTGGTATTAACGAATTGCCGCTTGATACAATTAAAGGTGATACGCCCGAATATAATGTTGAGGCGATTACTAAAGTATTTAGGGGTGAAGGTGAAGTGGCTCACACCCATGCTATTGCAATGAATGCAGCAAGTTTATTGTGGCTTCATAACACCCAAGTTTCATTTAAAAACCATTTTGATACGGTAATGCAAGCAATGAGCGAACAAAAACCAATGCAGACAATCACGCACGCCGCGAAAATTAGCCAAGGAGACGCCTAGTGGCCAATGTTTTAGAGAAAATCGTGGCCGATAAGCGCGACGAGCTTAAAATAAAAAAAGAGCTGATGCCTTTAGCGCAATTTAAAGATGCCATTGAGCCAAGCAGTAATTCATTTTTTGATGCCCTCGCTGCGCCTGGCACCAGTTACATTTTTGAATGTAAAAAAGCGTCGCCCTCAAAAGGCCTAATTCGAGAAAATTTCGACCTTGATGAAATATGCACAGCCTATGAAAAAGAAGCCGCTTGTTTTTCAGTCTTAACTGATGAGAAGTATTTTCAAGGCAAGTTTGAATATCTCCAATATGTGAGTAAAAAAGTAGCTCAACCCACCATTAATAAAGACTTTTTTATTGATGAATATCAGGTTTATTTAGGCCGATATTTAGGAGCGAATGCGGTTTTGCTTATGTTGTCGGTCTTAAGCGACGAACAATATTCAAATCTAGCAGCACTTACCCATGCGCTGAAAATGGATGTACTTACCGAGGTCAGCAATGCACAAGAAACTGAACGTGCATTAGCCCTTGGTGCCAATATCATCGGCATAAACAATAGGAATTTGCGCGATCTTTCAACAGACCTAGCAACCACTGAGAAACTAGCGCCCGTCATTAAAAATGATCCTCGATTTAATGGCGTTATCATCTCTGAATCGGGCATTTACACTAATGCCGATATAAAAAGACTTTCACCCTTAGTCGATGGTTTTTTAGTGGGTAGTGCCCTTATGGCAGAAAAAGATCTTGAACTAGCGGTATCTAAATTAGTCTATGGGCAAGTTAAAGTATGTGGAACTACAAGTATTGAGCAAGCAAAACTGGTCAATCAATTTCCAGTGAGTTATTTGGGCCTTATTTTTGCGCCTAATTCTAAACGATACGTAAGCATAGAAACGGCAAGTGAAATAGTTCAGCTAGTCAAACAGCGTTTTGTCGGTGTTTTTGTTAATCACCCCGTTGAACTCGTTGCCGAATACGCACACAAGTTAACCTTATGTGCAGTGCAACTGCATGGTCAAGAAGACCTAGCCTACGTGAAAGCCTTAAAAAGCTTGTTGCCCGATACATGTGAAATATTCAAAGCAATTCCGGTAGATTCGGATAAGGCGACTTCTATTGCAAGTGAGATAGAGCAATGGCAAACGCATATCAATACCGGTTTGTTATCACGCATATTACTTGACTGCAAAGTGGGCGAACAAACTGGGGGCACAGGTAAATCGTTTGATTGGCGACTGTTAGACAATGTAAGCGACAAATCTACGCTTGTATTAGCAGGTGGTGTGTCGAGTCAAAATATACAAGCAGCAAGCCAAACAGGCGTTGGAATTATAGATGTAAATTCAGGCGTTGAAGATGCCCCGGGCAATAAGACGCAGACAAAATTAAACGAATTATTTGCGTTATTACGCGCATAAAAGCACATAAAGAGACAATAACTATGAACAAATTAGACGCAAAGTTTGGTGATTTCGGTGGCATGTATGTCCCCGAATTACTTATTCCTGCACTAGATCAATTAGAACAAGCTTTTTTAGATGCTAAAGATGACCCTAGCTTTCAAAAAGAGTTTATGGATTTATTAAAAGACTATGCTGGTCGTCCAACTGCGATGACGCTCACCAGAAATCTAGTCTCAAACCCCTTGGTAAAACTGTATTTAAAACGCGAAGATTTACTTCATGGTGGCGCCCACAAAACCAATCAAGTTTTAGGTCAAGCTTTGCTCACAAAGCGCATGGGTAAAACAGAAGTCATTGCCGAAACGGGCGCCGGCCAGCATGGTGTTGCCACGGCCCTCGCGTGTGCCTTATTAGGACTAAAAGCACGTATTTATATGGGCGCGAAAGACGTAGAACGCCAGTCACCTAACGTATTTAGAATGCGCTTAATGGGAGCTGAAGTGATTCCTGTTGATTCTGGCTCAGGCACTTTAAAAGACGCCGTAAACGAAGCGATGCGTGATTGGTCAGCCAATTATCAAACAGCCCATTACTTGTTGGGCACAGCAGCGGGTCCTCATCCCTTCCCTACTATTGTACGTGAATACCATCGCATGATTGGTGAAGAAACGCGCGAGCAAATAATGGAAAAAGAAGGTCGCCTGCCAGACGCAGTTGTTGCATGTGTTGGTGGCGGTTCAAACGCAATTGGTATGTTCGCAGACTTTATTGACGAACCTAGCGTTAGACTCATTGGTGTCGAACCTGCGGGCAAAGGCGTGCACACTAAAGAACATGGAGCCACCATTGTTACCGGCACAAAGGGTATTTTACATGGTGCTTTTACCTTTATCATGCAAGACAGTGACGGCCAAATAGAAGAATCCTATTCAGTTAGTGCGGGGCTAGATTATCCTGCAGTTGGACCACAACACGCACATTTACATCAAACCGGTCGCGCAGAATATTACGCGGTAACCGATACAGAGGCATTAAATGCATTCAAACTGTTGTGTAGAAAGGAAGGCATTATTCCAGCCTTGGAGTCATCTCATGCCCTTGCTCATGCACTTAATATGGCAGATGAAGCAGAAGAAGAAATGATTATTGTGGTAAACCTTTCAGGGAGAGGCGACAAAGACCTCGAGTATGTAACAAAGATATTAGGAGATGACCTATAATGCAGACTTCTCAAAACACAGGTCGTTATGAAGCAATGTTCAAAAGCTTGGCGAGTAAAAAGCAAGGTGCATTTGTGCCCTTCGTGATGTTGGGCGACCCTGATATTGAAACCTCACTAGATATTATTCGCACCCTCGTTAACAGTGGCGCTGATGCGCTTGAATTAGGTATTCCCTACTCTGACCCTATTGCAGATGGACCAACCATTCAAAAAGCAAGTATCAGAGCCCTAGGTTCAGGGATTCGTCCTAGTGATTGCTTTACTATTTTAACGCAAATACGCAGTGAATTTCCTGACATACCGGTGGGTCTGTTACTGTATAGCAACTTAGTACTAGCCAAAGGAATTGATAACTTCTATAAATCAGCCTTTGAGGCTGGTGTAGATTCAATCCTTATCGCGGATGTTCCCCTGCGTGAAGCCAACCGTTTTATCGCCATCGCTCAAGACAACAGTATTCAACAAATTTTGATTGCACCGCCTAACGCTTCTGATGAAACCTTATCGCAGATAGGGGAGAAATCCAGCGGTTATACTTACCTTCTTGGCCGCTCTGGCGTGACAGGCGCTGAAACAGCAGTCGAATTACCGGCATCAGAGTTGGTCGCAAAACTCGAAAAGTATAAAGTTGCTCCGCCGCTTATTGGCTTTGGTATCTCAACGCCTGAGCAAGTGAAATCAGCGATTGAGGCCGGTGCGGCAGGTGCTATTTCAGGCTCAGCAACCGTTAACATAATCGAGAAAAATTTAGCGGATAAAGACGCAATGTACAAAGAACTTGGTCAGTTTGTGGCTAAAATGAAAGCAGCCACTCAATTATAAAGGAAGTCCTAATGTACTACATGATCTACGCAGAAGATGTCGACAACAGCCTAGAGGCTCGCTTAAAAGCCCGTCCAGATCATATTGCGCGTTTAAAACAGCTCAATAGTGAAGAGCGATTATTAGTTGCAGGCCCCACCCCTGCGATTGACAGCGAAGAACCAGGCGAAGCTGGGTTTACAGGTTCTTTGGTAGTCGCAGAATTTGCAAGTTTAGAGGATGCGCAAAGCTGGGCCGGTGCTGACCCATACGTCGTTGCAGGAGTTTACAAAGAAGTAACGGTAAAACCGTATAAAAAGGTTCTACCCTAAGAAATAATTAAATAAGCGCATAGTACTGCAAAACAGACTATGCGCACTTCAGCTGCTATTCCTTTTTTATTATTGCTTAGTTAGCCAAACAATAAGTGCTAGCATGTCGTCGACTGTCATTCCCTTCACAAATTTCGCTTGATATTTCCCGTTAACGATAAACGTCGGCACACTTTTAATATCGCCACGATACTGCGTAAATGTATTGTTGTGAGCTTCGATTTTTTCACGAACATCACTTTGTTCTAGTGCGTTTTCATAATCGATGACTGAAATCTGATTTGCAGCTAATATAGCTTTTAACGTTTCAAGACTATTTAACTGTTGTTGCTTAACATGAATATGATCAAAGATAGCCTCGATGATGCTTGCTTCTTTGCCCATATGGCGGGCAACAATCATTGCTGCACTTGCTTGTTGTTGCATTTCTTGTGACGTAAAACCCATGAAATCCACATGCACTTTACTAAACTGCACGTCGCTGTCTAATTGTTCTTTTAACGCAGCCACAAAGGGTTCAAAGTTATAGCAATGAGGGCACCAGAAAGAGAAAAATTCTTGAACCTGCGGACTTTGTGTCCCCTCTTGTTCAAGCACAGTATAGTGAATACCTTCCTGCCAAGGTGAAATCTCTTCTTGAACTTTTTCAGCAGGTTCTGAACAAGCAAATAAAACGAGTGAAGCAACAAGGGCTAAGTACTTTTTCATAAGTATATAAATCCAATTGTAAATGTTGATGTAAGCAAAACTAATTTTTGGTATCAATACGCTTTATTAACTAGTTTCGCTATGTGCATTTTGTTTTCGATATTGTCTAATAGAATTTCTTAGTTTAGTAGTTTTTTCTGTGGCAACATACCATCTAAGCAATAGACTCGGCATTTAGCATCATCACAAAAAATACTATTGTGCATCTGCTGGTTTTTCAGGGCTAGTTAGCAGGTCGTTGTCATCTCCTGAGAGCAAAATAGCAAGCCATCTGGTACTTTCTCTAGACTCCAAACCAATTTTGACTACCATGGTTAAGGGAACCGACAGCAACATGCCAACCGTTCCTAATAACCATCCCCAAAAGATTAAAGATAAAAACACAACCAAGGTTGAAAGGCCTAATCCTTTGCCTAAAAACCTAGGCTCGATGACATTACCCATTACCATATTAACAACAATAAAACCCATGCCTGCTAAACCTGCTTTGACAAAGCCAAATTCAACAAAGGCCATCAATACAGCCGGGATCGCAGCGATAATAGAGCCAATATTTGGAATGAAATTGAGCATAAAAGACAACACTGCCCATAACATATAGTGATCAACTTCTAAGAAATATAGCCAAACACCTATGCATAAACCGGTACCTAAACTAACCAGCATTTTAATTACCAAGTACCGATTAACTGACTGTAAAAAGCGGTCGATATGAGTCAACTTCATATCAGGGTCGGCAAATGCAATATGAACTCGTCTTGGCATTGTTTCGGCTTCGAACAGCATAAAAATAACGGTCAACAAAATTAAAAATATGTTCGACAGCACCGTGCCCATGCCGGTGATAAAGTTTGTTGCCATAGTCATCGCCATGCCAGGATCAAGGTATGAAGCAATGATATTTTGGTCGATATGGATATTGATAATTGCCAGTTTAGCCACGACCCAAGCAAACTCTTCAGATAATTGCTCTTTGTAAGTGGGCAAGTTTTCACGAAATTCGGCTAGTGATTGAGTAATTAATCCAGCTAGCATAAATCCAATCACGACAATTAGGAGTATTACAAAGGTAACTGACAGCCATCTGGGTATTTTATATTGGCTGCACCAGTTAATTAACGGGCTTACCGCGATAGCAATAAAAATGGACAGTAAAAAAGGTACAAATACTATACTTGCGGCTTTAATACCCGCTAAAATGATGACCACTGAGGACATAATTAAAAACGCTTTTAAAACCGGTGACGTGTTATCCATTTTAGGTCCATTTTATTTAACGACTGATTATTTAACGACGACATTATGCCCTTAGATATTCAAAGCACTTATTAATGTCAGAATATTCTCGCGCATTACCAACAAGGAATACATTTTTATATGAATCTAAATCTTGCCACTATCCGCATAAAAAATCTTCGCCTACGTACCTATATTGGTATTAATGACGATGAAATTAAGAATCAGCAAGACGTAGTGATTAATATCGTTATAAACTACGACGCAAAACGCGCAACCGATTCAGATCAAATGCAAGACGCTTTGAATTATAAAACAATTACTAAGGCTATCATACGCTTGGTTGAAGACAACCGTTTTTCACTACTAGAAAAATTAACCGCCGACGTGCTCGAGATTGCTGCTGAGCATCCATGGGTAACTTTTGCAGAAGCTGAAGTAGATAAACCCCATGCCTTGCGCTTTTCAGATTCGGTATCACTAGCACTTTCGTGTACTAAGGAATAAGTGATTATGCAACAGGTCCTGATATCAGGTGGAACAGGTCTTATTGGCCGGCAATTGGTCAAAAAGCTGAACGGTAAATATAAAGTAACCGTTATCAGCCGTGACCCGTCTCGCGCAAAGCGGCTTTTAGGCGATAATGTAGACGCTACTACAATCGAAGATATTGCTCACGTAAATGACTATTGTGCTGTGATTAATTTAGCCGGTGAGCCGATTGCAGACAAACGTTGGACTGAGCATCAAAAGAAAGTGATTTGTGAGTCTCGTTGGGACATTACCAGCAAACTTGTAGAGCTCATCAATACTAGCGAAAAGCCCCCAGAAGTCTTCATTAGCGGTTCTGCCATTGGTATTTACGGTCGACAGGGTGACACCCCCATCAATGAAGATTTTGACGACTATCATGAGGAGTTTTCTTCTACTCTATGTCAAAAATGGGAAAGCATCGCTTTGAATGCGAATACACGTGTTTGCATAGTTCGTACAGGCATCGTTTTAGATGAAGACGGCGGGGCTTTAGCCAAAATGATCATGCCCTTTAGATTAGGCCTTGGTGGCCCTATAGGCGAAGGTACACAGTTTATGTCTTGGATACATATTGAAGATATGGTCAAAGCCTTAGTCTTTATGCTCAGCAACAACAAATGTACCGGCCCTTATAACCTAACAGCGCCAAATCCCAACACCAATGCGTTTTTCTCAATTAAGTTAGCCAAACGTTTAGACAGGCCTTGCATGTTTAGAGTACCCAAAATAGTCATTAAAACGCTTATGGGTGAATCCTCTGACTTGGTTTTATATGGACAAAAAGTGCTTCCTGAGCGCTTAATGGCAGCAGGTTTTAATTTTAGCTACCCCACGTTAGAAGAGGCCCTTAACGCTTTAGATTTATAGTCCATGCTGCAGGAAGTGCATGAATTAGAGCTATTTGTTTCAGGGGCTATTTGTTTCAGGAGCTAGGGTTTATTTAAAAGATATTGAATATTATCTAGCACCTGTCCCGATATTCCTCCGGTCTCATTTTCATGCAGTTCCGCCGATGCGCCGTTTCGTCCTTTAATCACCTTGTTGCTAATGTTTTTGCTGATAAGGACGCCTTTGGTGCGTTCAAAGCGATATTCGATAGCATTGGGATAGGGGTTTGTAGAGAAAATGATATTGCTAGACACAATCGTGTTTGGACTACTTTCAAGACTAATACCCACATCAGAAAAAGGATGCTGAGTTGAGGTTTGAATAATCACATTGTGGCTTATAATACCCCCTTCATTTTGATTCGCCTGATCAAGCATTCCATAGCCGATACCTCGGTCACTGTTGATGATGAGATTGTTTAAGGTCCTTACATTTTTAGAATCTTGCCAAAAATGAATGGCGTGCTCTGCAACTTGCTCTGAAGGGCTTGCGATATTCTTAAAAGTATTATTATAAACTAACCAATCGACGCTCCTGTGTGCGTCAATTCCGCCTATATACCAGCCAGGACCAATGCCTGCTGTGTATTCGAACAAACTATTCTTAATAACACCGGAGTTTGCGTGATGTATGGTTTTACCGCCACTCACTTTGAGCAATTGTTGACCGGCATCTTGTAATACCGCGTTTTCAAGATGAAAAAAATCAACGTCCTTTTCTGCCCGTACTTGAATAAGATGCCATCTCGCATTTTTTAAGGTAAGGCCTATTAAGCTAAAATGATTAGCTGATACATCAATGAGTACGCCAATCCCCTTATCCATCCCTTCGCCACTAATAATCACATTCTCACGAATACCAGAAGCAGAGCGCAACACTAAATGATCGGTCAATATAGCTAAGTTTTGGCCACTAATCTGGTAGTGACCATCAGCCAAGTTAATGATGGTTGGTATCTGATTTTGGTTAGCGTTTTGAAGTGCCGCGCGCAATTGATCAACGTTGCTAACATCAACACTACGCTGAAAAACCTTAGGCGTATTTGCATAAACACATGGGGCGCTTAAGAAGCTCAGTAACAGGATCCAAAAAAGTATCGTGAATTGGCGAGTGAGTAGGCTCAATTAGTAATGCTCTTGATAACTACAAGTGTCCAACATAGTAAATGCGCTGCGTAAAGCACGCAAGCATTTACTACATTGCGACAATAGTGAGCTACACCATTTTTCGTAACAAGTGAGCAGTATTTAAGGACAACAAGCGCCAACAACTCAAAGCACCAAGTAAGCCCACGACAATAGCTCCAATGAGCGGCGCTATGATCCAATATTCATAGTGCAAAGAGAACGGCATTTGAAAGACCATAGATTGCAATAAATACAAACTAAATTCGTTCGCAAATGCAGCCATTAAGCCGGCGACAGCGCCAATAATGAAAAACTCATTAATTACGCTAAATCGAATACTACGGCCTTTTAATCCTAGGGTTCGCAATATGGCTAGCTCTTCTAAACGTTCATCCATGCTCGCTTGCACTTGGGCTATAAGTACCAACGATCCTGCTATTAATACCAATACCAAAATAAATTCTACCGCCAGCGATACTTGGTCGATAATTTCACGAACTTGGTTTATACGCGCATCTACGTCAAACAAAGTCACACTTGCGAAAGGTGCCATCAGCGGCGCTATTTCCTTTTTACGCGACTGGTCTAAACTAAAACTCGTAATATAAGTCGCACTAAAGTTTTCCATCGCTTTTGGATGCAACACAAAAAAGAAGTTTGGTTGCAAGGTCTGCCAATTGACTTCTCGCATACTGGTAACTTTAGCGCTAATGACTTCGCTTCCTACATTGAAAGTCAGCATGTCGCCCAATTCAATATCAAGTCTGTCGGCAATTTCGGTTTCGATAGACAAAGGGACTGCTTCACCTTCCTGCCAATTATCATGCCATTGCCCTTCTACTACCACGTTGCCATTTTGAAGTTCGGTACTCCAACTCAAGTTCGCTTCGCGCCCTAAACCTTGACGCCCTTCGTTGGACCTTTCTTCGCCCTCTTTAGTGATTTCTGTGCGTACTTTTTCATCATTGATAGCAACAAAGCGTCCGCGGGCAACGGGATAGAAGTTCTCATAACTAACATTGTTCGCGCTGAAATGCGCCTTTAAGCCTTCTTTTTGGTTTTCGGTTATATTGGCAACAAAGTAATTTGGCGTGCCTTCTGGTAATTGATCTCGCCATTGCTTAACCAAATCGTTTCGCATGACCAACACCACTAATAGCAACATAATGGTAATAGCGAAACTAATCAACTGAACAGAATTACCCATTGCCCTGCGTCTTATTCTTGCCCAAGCGAGTGTCCATGCCCCCATGCTGCCGCTGCCCAGTTTGCGACCAACAATGATCAGTAAATGAGTCATCGCTAGCAAACTTAGTACAAGCACAATCCCGCCTGAAAACAAAATACTACTGATTTTCAGATTGCCGCTGTATACCCACATGAGCATAAATACTGCGCCGCCTGAAAAGGCAAATTGCAAAAACTTTGATGACACTGTAGAACTAATATCTTTGCGCAGCACCCTAAGCGGTGGCACGGAAAAAAGCTGCAACAGCGGGTAAATAGAAAACAACAATGCACAGGTCACGCCAGTAAATACTGCGATTCCAAGGGGACGCCAATACCAAGTGTCGACCGCCACTTCGACTTGATCTTGTATTGCCACCGCAACCCCTTGCTGAACCAAATAACCAACTATGCTACCAAGCACAATACCTAATAAAGTAATAAAACAAATCTGAATAAGGTAAATAGTTCGTACCATTGATTTACCCGCGCCGAGTGTTTTCATAATTGCGACAGGGTCATAGTGGCGTTGACTAAAACGTTGTGCGGCAACCGCGATAGATACTGCTGCGAGCACAATAGC
Source organism: Glaciecola sp. G7-5 (assembly GCF_055808975.1). Classification (NCBI taxonomy): domain Bacteria; kingdom Pseudomonadati; phylum Pseudomonadota; class Gammaproteobacteria; order Alteromonadales; family Alteromonadaceae; genus Glaciecola; species Glaciecola sp. G7-5. The sequence continues at coordinate 3,134,941 of NZ_CM147892.1, read as the reverse complement.
CAGCAGGCTCGCTAACAAAAAGAATTCTTCAGCACGAGCGATTGACCTGCCAATAGGAGAGCGGTCATCTTTAATACTCGTCCAGCGATGAATTTCTCTATTCATCTGCGGACGAAGCCAGTCGTAGTAAGCTTCGATATCACTGGCATCGCCGGTGAAATAATATTTGTAACTTACCCGACTACCAGGCCCGGTAATTTTGGTTTCTGCTATGTCTTGCTGATTCATCAACAAAATGGGGTCGGTGTTAAACACACTAAAGCCAGCATCAGGAATTTCACTTAATATTTGGCTTACTTTTAATTTTGCTTCACCAACTTCTACCACATCCCCCACTTTAACAGCTAACACCTGCAGCAAGCGAGAATCCGCCCACACCTCCCCGGGAGGAACGCTTTGCGTGGTGTCAGTACCATTGCCAAAAGGAATATCGCTAAGTTTCACCGCCCCTTTTAAGGGATACGCGCCATCTACTGCGCGTAAGTCTGACAAGGCCAACTCGTCGCCGGCAAAAACCATAGAACGGGTAGAAAGCTGAAACGCCGTTTTTAGTTTGTATTGACTTGCTTCTTCTATCCACGCTGGGTCAACGGGTTTGCGTGATCGCAGTTGACTGTCAGCTGCTATAAACTCTGCACTACGATCGGTTAGGGCTTGCTGAAGACGTTCAGAAAATAAGGAAAGAGACAAAACCGAGGCGACAGACAAAATAATCGCTAGCAATATAATGGTCAGTTCACCGCGCCTTGCTTCGTGTTTAAATAAACGCCAAGCCAAATTAAATGCCATCATGATTAATCTCCAGACACCACTTTAAGAAGCGGCGTTTTATCGACTAATTCACCCGCGGTCATTTGTAATTGACGGTCGCACTTTTTTGCTAGCTTGTCATCATGGGTCACTAGTATCAATGTGGTATCTGAATCTTTATTTAAAGCAAAAAGTAAATCTTCTACTTTTTGAGAGTTAACAGAATCCAAGTTACCCGTTGGTTCATCGGCGAAAAGTATTTTAGGATTGGTGATAAATGCGCGGGCAATTGCAACTCGTTGTTGCTCGCCGCCTGACAATTGATTTGGGAAATGGTGTGCGCGATGTTCTAAACCGACTTGCTTTATTATTTTATTTGCCCGTGCTTTCGCATCAGGCAAGCCTGCGATTTCAGATGGCAGCATAATATTTTCAAGCGCCGTTAGACTTTGTACCAACATAAAGCTTTGAAATATAAAACCAACCTTCTCTCCGCGCAGCCTCGCCCGCTTTTCTTCATCAAGACGGTGTAAGGGCTGACCGTCTAAAAGTATTTCACCGCCACTCACCTCATCCAATCCGGCAAGCAAGCCTAACAAAGTAGATTTACCTGAGCCAGACGCCCCAACAATTGCTACACTCTCTCCTGGTTTAACTTGAAAGCTAATAGGATGAAGGATCTGTAACTCGCCTTCGTTCGTAGATACTTTCTTTATCACATTTTTTGTTTCGATCATCAAAGAGGCTTGACTCATAGTGACACATTCTTCCTTTAAAATTTTGACGAACCGTTTGCCATTTACCATTTCAATTAAAACAATGTGCAAAACGGTGAGTAATGTTAGTAGCTTTTTCAGCACCCAGGCGTGGGTTATAATAATTAGTCTTTTATTCGCTAATTTTGCCTATTCAGATCAGACTGAGACGACACAAAATCCTAGCAGCGACTATAGACTGCTAGTTCTAGGTGATAGTCTAAGTGCAGCATATGGGCTTAGCGCTGAACAAGGTTGGGTGCATTTGTTAGCACAAGATTGGCAACAAGACCAAAGCCCAATAAAAGTAATCAATGCGGCGATTAGTGGTGACACCACTGATGGCGGTCTTGCTCGCCTTCCGAGATTACTAACTCTTCATAAGCCAACTCACTTATATATAGAGTTGGGGGGAAATAATGCATTACAAGGCCATAACCCCCGTAAAATCAAACAAAATTTAACCGCGATGGTCGAGCTTGCTAAATCAAGGGATATTGAGGTGATTATACAGGAAATGCAAATTCCTACGAATTATGGTGCAAGATATACAAAAGCATTTAATGATATATTTCATGATGTCGCAAAAGAACAAAAGATTCCTTTAATTCCCTTTTTCTTGCAAGAGATTGCGTTAGACCCTCAATTAATGCAAAACGATGGTATTCATCCAACCAAAGAAGCCCAGCCCTTAATTGTTGACTTTATGGCCCCTAAATTATTACTCGCAATGGGTGTGTAAGAGCAACAATTTATTGAGGCCTAAGTATTAGTATCTAAATCACAACAAGATTCAAGCTAAGAAAGTCAAACACACCAACCGTGGTCCCACAGCAACCGCTGTCCTTCACAAACCTCGGTCCTACACCAACCGCTGTCCTACACCAACCGCTGTCCCACACCAACCGCTTTCCTACACCAACCGTGGTCCTTCACAAACCGTCATCTTCCGCCAACCGTCATCTTCGCGCAGGCGAAGATCTCCTAAAAAGCCTAGCAAGCCCAATAGAACCCGACATCTTCGCGAGTAATTGTGGAGATTCCTGCCTTCGCATAATACTGATCGTTTAAGAATTGATCAGTCAGTTTTTATAGTAGCCAAAGCACCTTGACTAGGCATAAAATGAGATCAAACTAAGGGCACTCAAAACTTAGTTTGATTATTATGCTCACTCAAGGCCTTGCCACAGTTTTCTCTGAAGAATGTCTTCACAACAAAATCAATGTATTTAATGCGCCACTCCCAACTGAATGGTTAGAACAAGCACTTTCACTAAGTGATAATGTTTCCATAAGACGACGAAAATTACCACCGCAACAGGTACTTCGTCTGGTTGTCGGTATGTCACTTTTACGCCAGGAATCGATCCAAGAGGTAGCGACTCGTTTAGCATTTAGTTCAAAGGGTCTTAATAATGACTTGTTGGCGGCACGAAGCTCATTGAGTAATGCAAGGCAGCGACTAGGGTTTCAACCCGTCAAAACGCTATTTGAATTAAGTGCACAGCACTGGAATAAGCAAACCCATGTGGAAGATAATTGGCAAGGTTTGCAAGTCTTATCGATTGATGGAACGACACTTCGCACCGAAGATACACCAGAACTAAGGGAGCACTTTGGCTCGGTACTCAATCAAAGTGATGCTAAGTCAGGTTATCCTGTCATGCAATTGACCTGTCTTATGAATGTGCGGAATCATTTGATACTAGATGCTCAAGCCTCCAAGTTTAATGAGCCGGAGTTGAGTCATGCCGCAAAGCTGGTATCAAAAGTGTCCGACAACAGCATATTACTTATGGATAAGCTCTATCACTCAGCAAAGCTGTTGATTGACATTGAGAACAATGGACAGCAGAGGTTCTGGGTAACTCCTATCAAAAAAACCTTAAGTATACGGTTAAGCAAAAATATGCGTCCAATGATGCTTATGTTGAGCGTGACCTCAGCAGTGCAAGGAGAAAGGATAAGTCCCTGCCAAGGCACTGGGGTATGAGGCTTATCACCTTTAATATAGGTCGCGATAAAGAAGTAAAACTTGCCACGAATCTGCCTCATGAAGATTATTCAGCCAAAGATATTATTGAGTTATACAAAGAACGTTGGGAAATTGAGCTGGGTTATCGAGAAGTCAAAGTATCCATGCTTCAAAATGCATTGGTACTGCGAAGTAAGAAAAAAGACCTTGTTTATCAAGAACTATATGGCATGTTAATCGCCTATAATTTAGTGCGACATGAGATAGCGCTGACAGCAGTGGAGGTCGGTATAAGACCAACAAGGATAAGCTTTACAGCAGCCTTACGTATTGTTTTATATGATTATTATATGCTCGCTACAACAAATAGCCTACATACCATTCCCGCGAGAATGAAAGACCTAACGAATGTGTTAAAGGACTTTGTTCTACCAAGAGAAAAACGGCGAAGTAACCCCAGAGAGAAGAAGACCAATGTCATGCGGAGATACGCTACCAAGAAGTCGAAACACTTACAAAAAAATGCTTAAGCGAACAGTATTATGCCTTCGCAGGAAAGACGGTTGGTTTGAGCAAACAGTATTATGACTTCGCAAGAACGGAGAAAGACGATTGGTATGAGCAAACACTATTATGACTTCGCAAGAACGGAGAAAGACGATTGGTTTGAGCAAACAGGATGATGCCTTCGCAAAAACGACGCATAGGGGAATAACCCATTATACTTCACGCAAAAAAATCACCGCTTGTGCGGTGATTTTAAAGAATGTGTGTGTTCTTGCGATAGCTTTATTTACGCGCTTTTCTTAAGCCAGCAAATGCTAATAGACCTAAGCCCATCAATGCAATGTGTGAAGGAGCCGATACTGGCACTGTGATGTCAGTGTAATTATAGATAACTGAAACGATACCACCTGCTTGCGTGGTGAAACCTGTTACTAAGTTACCAGCGCCTGTTGCAGAGCTTGTTGCGTTCGCATCAAATACGAATGACGTTGAACCTGGGCCTGTAAATGCCGCTAAGGTGCCAGCATCGGTAAACGTCGCTGAAGTCGCTGTTGTGCTCGCGGTAACATTGTTTAAAGTAAAACCTGAAGTACCGCCGTAATCTAGGGTACCGTCATACGCTGTTGCACTAAAGGTATTTACGATTGTAGGCATCGCCACAACCAATTGGTTCATCATTGTATCGAGAAGGATAAGCTCAGCAGATAAATTAGTTACGATAGTTGCTGGTTGTGCGTCTCTACTTTCGACTTCAGCAGAACCGATGATTTCGCCTGCAATTGAAAAAGCGACTGAGTCTAGTACGCGAGTACCGCCCATGGTATCAAACTTAGCTATGCTTACTGAGGTTTCAAAGTTAGTATCTGAAATACCAACCGGTTGACTAACACTGATACTTGCTGCATTTGCAAAACCAGCTGCACATAAAAGGGTGGCGCCACATAAAATATTTTTTAACATCGTGAATTTCCTTAAAGTATAAATAGGATTAAACAAACTTTAGCCGGGAGTGACTAAACGTTCCTACAACTAAGGTTTTGCAATGGCTGTGCCAACTTTTAAAAACACTTTATTTCATGCACTTAGCTAAGTTGCTATCTGGATTGCGATGCCAATGTAAAATATGCTGACGACTTCGACAGACGCATAGATTGCATTAAATATACGAAAATATACCTAAAACACCTTTGCTTGTACTATCAGCATAATGAGTGATATTACACGCAAAAAAAATCACCGCATTTGCGGTGATTTTTTTTGCGTGTGTGTTCTTGCAATAAAGCTTATTTGCGCGTTTTTCTTAAGCCAGCAAATGCTAATAGACCTAAGCCCATCAATGCAATGTGTGAAGGAGCCGATACTGGCACTGTGATGTCAGAGTAATTATAGATTACTGATACTAGACCACCTGCTTGGGTAGTAAAACCAGTTACTAAGTTACCAGCGCCTGTTGCAGAGCTAGTTGCGTTCGCATCAAATACGAATGATGTTGAACCTGGGCCTGTGAATGCCGCTAAGGTGCCAGCATCAGTAAACGCTGCTGAAGTTGCTGTTGTGCTCGCGGTAATGTTATTTAAGGTAAAACCTGAAGTACCGCCGTAATCTAGAGTACCGTCATACGCTGTTGCGCTGAAAGTATTTACGATTGTAGGCATCGCCACAACCAATTGATTCATCATTGCATCAATAAGAATAAGCTCAGCAGATAAATTAGTCACGATAGTCGCTGCTTGTGCGTCTCTACTCTCAACTTCAGCAGAACCGATGATTTCGCCGTCAATTGAAAAGGCGACTGAGTCTAGTACGCGAGTACCGCCCATGGTATCAAACTTAGCTAAGCTAACAGTAGTTTGAAAGTTAGTATCTGCGATAGTAACAACTTCGCTAACAGTGATACTTGCTGCATTTGCAAAACCAGCTGCACATAAAAGGGTAGCGCCACATAAAATATTCTTTAACATCGTGAATTTCCTTCAAGTATAAATAGGATTAAACAAACATTAGCCGGGAGTGACTAAACGTTCCTAGTACTGAGGGTATAGCAATGGCTGTGCCAACTTTTTATTTTATTAATTTACAGCTACTTATGAGATTTAGGAATTGGCACTGCTCTACTTTGTAAATGATCCTGACAACTGAAAAAAAGCAATAATAAAATAACAAACCTTTCGCAAACCATTACTATTCTTGGCCTGCAAGTACCAACATTATTAAATTCGCCCAAAAAAAGCCCCAATACAATTCACATTGTATTGGGGCCTATATCAATATTGAGCTACTTAATGCGAGTATGTAACTGGTTTAGCCGTATCTCTATTTAAGTAACGATCACGCAATTTCGTTTGTCGCGACTCCATTTTCATCGAAACACCGTTAATAAAAACGTGCTCAGCCGCTTCAGTTACTTCTAGTGGATCACCTGACCAAACAACAAGATCAGCCTGTTTGCCTGCTTCTAAACTCCCCACCAATTTATCTACGCCGTAGATTTTAGCCGGGTTAATGGTCAAGGCGGCCAAGGCGACATCATGAGGTAAACCGTTAGCTACCGCGTTACCTGCATGTTGAGGTGCAAGGCGAATATTGTGAGTGTTGATACCAATCGATATTTCTACGCCGGCTTTATTTAGCCTTGCAGCGTTTTCCATGGTTGCACCTAACTGATCAAATTGTCCCGGCAGGTTGTGTTCTGGATCAAGAATAACAGGGACATTCGCTTGGGCAATTTGTTTTGCAACGCGCCAAGCGTCACTTGCACTGACCAATACTAATTGAATATTAGTAAAGCGCTCCTTGAGAGCTAGTGCTTGTAATATATCATTTGCTCTGTTTACTGTTAGCAATAATGGCATCTCGCCTTTAACAACCTTAATAAGTGCCTGAGCATCGGCGCGCGATATCATCGCATGCCATTCTTTTGCTGGTGACAAGGTTTCAGCCGATAAGGCTTGCGCTTCTTCTAAACTTTGCATAATCGCTAACCACAAGGCTGCGCGGCTTTCACCAATAGTATTAGCGCCGCCACTTCCGGCATCAACATGCATGTAGGCGCCTGAACGAACGAGTGAATCAAACGACTTAGATAAGCTAATAAAAGCGCCCTGCCCGTTAAACACTTGTCCAGTTGAACTAATGCCGGTAGCAGCACTGGTAAAACCTTCTAGTCTAGTAATGTCAATCAATGTTGAATCCGTATTTATAGCATATTTGACGTCGAAGGCTGCGCCCACACTTGATAAAGCATGGCCGCCCTCATGAGTATCAACGCGCGAATCATTGACCCCAGCAGAAGAGCTCACTTCCACCAAGCCTAAGCTAGTTAAAGCACCAATAAAACCGGGCGTGACTACCTTGCCAGTGGCGTCTATTTCGGTATAACCAGAAGGTACAGATATACCATCGAGTACTTGTTTAATCTTACCGTCGTCAATCAATACAGTGCCTTGTTCAATGACACCTTTGCTCGCCATGGTATGAATTTTTGCTCCTGTTATTGCTAGTTTTTCAGCATGGGCTTGCGAGCTTAAAAATAATGCACTAAGACACAGAAAACTAGTGAAAGCTGCAGGATTAACCATGAATTTTTTATTAAGGCGACTCACTACTTTACATAACTGTTTCATTTGGCATCTCCTTGTGCAATTTGACCAACTTCAAAATCACTCACCGGCCAGCTGTCAGGATTGCTTCTGTCGTAGACCATTGCGCCATCGATAAAGACTTTTTCTGCTTGAGAATAGGTCGAAAATGGATCAGCGGACCAAAGTACGACATCAGCATTTTTACCTTCTTCGATTGACCCGGTGTGTTCAAAGATACCCAACGATTTAGCAGGGTTTGCTGAAAGCCATTGCCACGCCTCTGCTTGGCTAATGTCTAATCCGGCTCTACGCCCATCTGACCATGCCTTAGCAGCTTCTTGGTTTAGACGCTGAATACCCAAATCACTGTCTGAATGCACAATTGCGCAGGCATTTGCCTTATGTACCATAGAAACATTTTCACGGATGCCGTCGTACGCTTCCATTTTAAAGCCCCACCAATCAGCCCACATAGCAGAACATACTTCGTTTTCAGCGAGTTTATCGGCTATCTTGTATGCTTCTACGGCATGATGAAAGGTACCAATTTTATAGTTGAATTCTTTCATGACATCCATCATTACCGCCATTTCGTCGGCTCGGTAACAATGCATATGTACTAGAATTTCTCCGTTCAGCACACCAGCTAAAGTTTCAAGTCGCAAATTACGTTCTGGCGCTTGCGCTCCTTCGCCATCTTCTAATGCGGCCTCGTATTCATTCCACTTCTTTTGATATCCTTGCGCTTCAATCCATGCTTTGCGGTATCCAGCAACATTCGCCATGCGCGTCATTGGACCGCCTTTACTGCCATAAACGCGCTTAGGGTTTTCGCCACAAGCCATCTTTATGCCATAGGGCGCTTCAGGAAACTTCATGTCTTGCATAGTACGGTTAGGTAGATTTTTTACCGTTACACTGCGGCCACCAAAAAGGTTAGCCGAACCGGGTAAGATTTGCAGGGCCGTAACCCCTCCTGCCAATGCTCGCTGAAAACCGGGATCCTGCGGCCATATCGAATGCTCGGCCCAAACTTCAGCGGTTACTGGTCCAGTCATTTCATTGCCGTCTGAATGCGAACGCGTGCTGGGTGAGGCATATACGCCCAAATGACTGTGGTTATCGATTATGCCCGGTGTTAACCATTTACCTGTACCATCAATTTCAATCGAATCTCGTGGTACAGAAACATCGCTACCAAATTCGGAAATTTTACCGTCTTCAAGTAGTATTTCGCCCTCTTCGATTTTATTTCCTAGACCGTCCAAAATAGTGACATTAGTGATCACAACGGGCTTAGACTCAATACGTTGATAAGTGCTGGGAAAAGGATTCTTTTTATCTCGTGCAGTTTGCTCTTTGCTATCGTCGTCGCTACATGCGCTCAAAAATACTGACGAAACCAACAGGGCTAGCACTAATTTAGGTGTAGATATTGTATACATTACGTTCCTTGCTAAATAGTTAAGCTTAAATAATAATTATGGGAATAATGCTGTGCAGCTTAATCCTAATAGGCAATTGCAATTAGCGCAAATACCAAAGCATTAAATTTTAAAAATATTTAGGAAAGTAAGGTTTTCACTATCTCATTAGCATCTTTCATTCGGCGTAACTGCATAAACATGTCTTCAGCTTCAGGGTATTGTCTTTTTAAATAGGTAAACCACTGTTTAATACGGTTGGGGAAGTATAGGCCTTTTTCAGATTTAATTTCATAAGCGGTATATTTAACTAATAGCGCTTTAACTTCGTCCCAAGAATAAGGCGTATTGCCATATTTTATGGTGGCCGCTAAATTCGGCAGTGCAAGCGCACCGCGCCCCAGCATAATGTCACCGGTCTGACTTTGTTCAATACACAATTTCGCGTCTTGTTGACTCCATATTTCGCCATTAGCAATCAAAGGAAGCGTCGTTTTAGCTTTAATCTTTGCAATCCAAGGCCAGTAAGCCGGCGGACGATAACCGTCTGTTTTGGTGCGTGCATGAATTGCAAGTGACGAGGCTCCTGCACTTTCAATCGCTTGGGCATTTTCAATTGCCAGCGCAGTATCTTCAAAGCCTAAACGTATCTTTGCGCTAACCTCATGCTCACTCGGAACCGCATCTCTGACGGCCTTAACAATATCATATAAGGTTTCAGGGTACTGCAACAGTACAGCGCCCCCTTTTGATTTATTGACGGTTTTCGCTGGACATCCAAAGTTTAAATCAACACCGTGTGAACCAAGTTCAATGGCGGTTAATGCGTTTTTTGCCAACCAGTATGGGTCTTGCCCGAGTAACTGTACTTTTACTTTTACTCCCGTACTGGTGTAGCCATCATTGTGGAGTTCTGGACACAAACGATAAAAAACGCGATGAGGGAGTTGCGTAGCTACAACTCTTACAAATTCAGTGACACACAAATCATAACCACCAACATTGGTAAGCATGTCTCGCATTAAATGGTCGACAACTCCTTCCATAGGAGCCAATATAATTTTCATGAAAATATTATCTCGATCGCCAGACGACCATTTGCGTAAGGGGTAATTATTGCTCAGACTGCATATTTAAAGACAGCACCATATTATTCAATATTTCATCAATATCGTCGAAACTCTCTGCGCTATAATAAATACTCATACTAGAATCAACGCGTATATCATCTTGTTTATTGTGCTTCGCAAAGGTGCTCGCTAAGCCCTGTTTGGCTCGTTCAAAAAACGCTTGCGCGGGTTCTTCTTCAATATCGACTAAACATAAAATGAATTGATGAGGTGCAAATTTGCCTAGTAGATCTGAACTACGCGTAATTCCTTTAAAGGTAGTCGCTATTTTAGCTAGCACATCATCCCCTTTCATAGAGACTAATGATGGATTAACTTCGATGAAGTTTGCCATGTCAAAAATCGCTAATGCATTGGTACATTGTGGCCTAGGTTTAGGTAATTGCGCTAGTTTATTGATCACGGCCTCATGGGTAAGCACTCCCGTAGCGTTATCGTAAGACTTATGCTCTATGTACTTTCGTCTTACAAACCACAGTACAATCAGCAGAGCCACAAATAATGCTATACCCGCAGCCCATATCACTTGATTTTTGGTTTGTTTTTGCTCGTTTAGGGTTTCTTCTAAGTTGATGATTTTATCATGAAGGCTAGTGAGATCTAAAGCGCGGTTATTGTTCTGCGTCACTCTTATGATTTGCTGCATTTTGTCAGCGTATTTTTCAAGTGCCAGCGTCGCACCTTCTAGGTCTTGTGCCATTAAATGTGCATCAACTAAAAACTTCAGATAATGTTTGCTGTTATTAAAATAGTTTTTATATGTGTCACTGGCATCTGCTTCAGATTCAAGATAATCACGCAAACATTGCAGGTCTTCTTTTGAATAACATAAGACAGCGTCATACCAACTCTTAAAGCCATTGTAGATAATGTTTTTATTACCCGCGCCTATTGCTTCCCAACTTTCAAGCGCATTCGCTAAATTCTTATAATCTTTAGTACTCGCGTAATAACCTGCTAGATGAACATGGTATAAAACCTTGGTTTGCACGGTGCCGCTGCGTGCATTAATAGAAGCAAACTTTTCTAAGGCTCGTTTAGTACCCTCATGATCATCACTTGCTCGCAAGGCTGTAATTAAGTTGCCTAGCAGAGTGACTAAGTTTTCATCGGTATAAATATTTTCTGCGGTATCAAAGGCCTTTTTATATTGGTAAGCTGCCAAACTCGGTTGGCCCGAGACCGCATAAAAATAACCCACTCGGTTGTACGCATGAGCTAACGCTGCTGGATTATCCATTTTGGCGATTGACTCTAGCAACTTATACATTGAGAGCAAACGTTCATCTAACCTCGAATTCATGCATTCAGAGATATAGCCCATACTCGCACTTAGGTGAACATCAACATATTTGTCTTTTGCAGAATCGCGAGCGAGCGAATAATAATCACAAGCTTCTTTTTTTTCTTGCACGTCAAAAACAAATCCGTATTGAAAAATCGCAGAGGCGTAGTATTTAGCGTTGCGGTCGGCATCCTTGTTATCGAGCAATTTCTTTACCATTGCTTGCGCTTCAGCAAATTTACTGGCACAAATCAAGCCATGGGTTTTCATACTCGTCAATTGCAGAATTTGCTGAGTACTTAATTCAAAATCAGGATCGCCCGTATTCCCTTCTAGAAATTTGTCTATACCAGTATTCACTTCAGCGCTAGGGCAATCGTAAGTGGGTGTGTATGCAGAGGCGATAAACTCGTCAATATCCATACCGGGTTCAGTAGAGAGCCCCGCTTTTACAATCGGCATCGAGAGTAAACTGCTAAAAATTAATATGGAGAAAACAAGCGTTCTAGCGAACAAAATATACCTGACCTTTTTAAAAACTGTGAAGCATAGGCAACAACAAAAGTTGACATCAAAGCTTAAGTTTTTAACGCGCTAAACACAAGAAGATATCTCAAAAAAATAAACGTATAGAAACAAAAAAACCAGCTTAAAAAAGCTGGTTTTTCTGTTTTCAAAATGGCGTCCCCTAGGGGATTCGAACCCCTGTTACCGCCGTGAAAGGGCGGTGTCCTAGGCCTCTAGACGAAGGGGACAAAAAACGATGTTCTTGCCGGTACGCAACATTTCAAATTGTAAACGAAAAATAGTATGACTACTAGTGTTCGTTTTAACTTAACCGTGAGCCTAGTAATGGTTAAGTTCTAGTGGTGCCAAATTATTGCACAAGCAAAAAAGTGGCGTCCCCTAGGGGATTCGAACCCCTGTTACCGCCGTGAAAGGGCGGTGTCCTAGGCCTCTAGACGAAGGGGACACAATAAGTCCTTGGTGGAGCCAGGCGGGATCGAACCGCCGACCTCTTGCATGCCATGCAAGCGCTCTCCCAGCTGAGCTATGGCCCCATGTGTCAACACACAGTACCAATCTTAAAACCTAAACTGGGCACTACACTTGTGTGACAGCGGGGCGCATTCTAGGCATCGAGCGCCGTCATGTCAACGATTTTTTTAAGAATTTTCTCGATTGCTTATAAAGTCGACAGCCTTGTCTATTCTTTGTACAACTTGTGCTTGTGTAAGCAGCGCTAAGGTCACATCGAGCGATGGAGAGTTTCCTCCGCCTGTTACCGCAACTCTTAACGGCATACCAATTTTACCCATGCCAACTTCAAGTTCAGTTGCCGTATCGTTTATCGCTTGTTGAATATTGCTAGCATCCCAAACCGACAAATTAGCCAGTTTTGATTGCACCGCAATGAGGTTGTCTTTCACAACAGGTCGCAAATGCTTTTTAGCAGCCCCTGGATCGAACTCTGTAAAGTCTTCGTAAAAATAACGACTAACTGACGCCAATTCTTTTAAAGTCTCTACACGGTCCGCCTGAACAGGAATGAGCGCTTCAAGTGATGGACCATTGGCAATATCAATACCTTGATCCCCAAAATGCCAAGCTGCGAAGCTGGCAACTTCACTTGCTGGCAATGTTTTCATGTAATGCTGGTTGAGCCAAACGAGTTTTTCAGTATTAAACGCACTTGCTGATTTACTAATATTGTCCAAACTAAATAACTTGATCATTTCGTCAAGACTAAATATTTCTTGATCTCCATGAGACCAGCCTAAACGAACCAAGTAATTCACTACGGCTTGGGGCAAATATCCATCGTCACGATATTGCATAACGCTGACCGCACCATGACGTTTAGATAATTTTTTGCCATCGTCCCCTAAAATCATACTAACATGCGCGTATTCAGGAACTGGTGCGCCTAAGGCTTTTAGAATATTAATTTGACGAGGCGTATTATTAATGTGGTCCTCCCCTCTTACTACATGAGTAATACCCATTTCCCAGTCGTCAATTACAACGCAGAAATTATAGGTAGGTGCACCATCGGTACGACGAATAATTAAATCATCAAGTTCGGTGTTTGATATTCTAATCTCACCGCGTACACGATCATTGAAGACCACATCACCTTCTTGAGGATTTTTGAAACGAATAACGTGGGGCTGGCCTTCAGGATGATCGCTTCGGTTTCGCCACGTGCCTGGGTAACGAGGTTTCTCTCCATTTTCTTCTTGTTTTGCACGAATAGCGTCTAGCTCTTCACTGCTCATAAAACACTTATACGCGTGTCCCTGCTCTAGCAATAAATCGATGAACTTATTGTAGGTGTCAAAACGCTCGGTCTGATAATAAGGACCTTTGTCATGGCTTAGCCCTAACCATTGCATACCGTCTAATATGGCCTGCTTAGCTTCGTCTGTAGACCGTTCTAAATCTGTATCTTCGATGCGAAGCACAAATTCACCACCTTGATTTTTGGCATATAGCCATGAATAAAGCGCAGTGCGAGCACCACCTACATGTAAATACCCCGTTGGACTAGGGGCAAAGCGAGTAACTACCGACATATTTATGTGTGACCTTGTCTTAAATTTAAAAGCTAGCGTATTCTACAGCGTTGCTAGTTGCTTCTAAAGCATTAAGCTATATTTTTATTTTGTTCGTTGTCATTAAGTTGCAGTATGACGTTTTATTGGTCAACGGTCTGTATTTGGGCCCAGCAAACGCTGAGATTTTCACTAAATTGCGTTATTTTTGCGCAAACACACTTTTTTTATCAAAATCGGGTTGACACTTTTAAGCGCAACTCTATAATACCGCTCCACTTGTTAAGAACACTCAGCGAAATCGCAGAGTCGCAGATTAGCAGGTAGTTTGAAGAAAATAGCGGACGCTTAGCTCAGTTGGGAGAGCATCGCCCTTACAAGGCGAGGGTCACTGGTTCAAGCCCAGTAGCGTCCACCACTTTTTCTTCATACAATTCAGATTTACCGGACGCTTAGCTCAGTTGGGAGAGCATCGCCCTTACAAGGCGAGGGTCACTGGTTCAAGCCCAGTAGCGTCCACCACTTCTCCAAAGTACATAAGCATCGCCGTTCTTTACAAAAGATGAGGCGAGTGGTTCAAGCCCAGTAGCGTCCACCACTTATTTTTTTAATGCTCTCCAAGCAATATTGAATATTTCATTTCTTCTATCCACAGTTTGAACCCGCGTATTTATAAAATTACTGATTCTTAAGATCTAACATAGATTTTAAGCCGCAAGCGCTGTCTCCAAACTTTTAAAACGGGCAGCACGAGCGCAAAAGCAATATAAAAGAAGCTAGCAGCCTTGGTCCAAAAAACACCTGTTGTTAACAATGCTATGGCAACAGAGCCTAGGGGAATCAAAGCGTTTATAAACCACAGCAAGGTAACGGTCTGGGTATCAAACTTCTCGTGTTTAGAGAGGCCAATCACGTCTGCAAGGCGAAACGCATGCCAATTAAGTGCGGCAATAATGCCAGAGAGCAAGCTGAATGCGAGGCCAAAGATGACAAGCAAACCGCTAAAATCATCAACAGAGTTAAGGGCAAATACTTCCCTAGAATCAAAACCAGGGATAAAATTGAATGCACCTGCATAAACGGCTTTAAGCGGATAGACAAAAACTAATACGACTAAAATGAGAAGGAGTGACAAAAAGGTCGAGGGCCCATCTTCTAGTCCAAAGCGTCTGCTCCAGATATGATGCGCGTACCAAAAAATACAATGTTAGCAAAACACATGGTAAAAGAAGGCACCTGCTTTAAAGCCAGCAGGAAATCCTGATAATTATCAGGAATGGTATCTCCCCCGCCTATAACTAACAAGGTCACAGCGAAGGCAAACGCGGCATCGACAAAGGTTTCAATCCTCGTCATTTCTGCTCCACGAATTTTAAAACCGTCTTTGCTATGACCCGTATTCACTGATTGTTATCCTTCTTCATTCTTTTACGCACACTTTTATAGTGCAGGTATGCAGGCGTAATCACAAATAATGCAATTAGCGCTGAAATCCAATGGCTACCTTGACTAAACAATGACAGTTTAGAAACCCCATAGGCTATTTCATTATTCACCTCAGCGGCGTAAGCATAGGCACCAATAGCCGCGTCATGTGCGACTGAGAAACCATGACTAAAAGCACTTTCCCAGCCCAAAGATGACAACGATGCATAAGCTTTATAACCGATTGCAGAGGCACCAAAAGCCAACAATCCAATCGCAACCGCGCTGAAGCTAACTAAGCCAATGCCAACGGCTCCAATACTAACAACACCTATAGAAATAACACCAACGCTAATTGGGGCTACAGCAATAAGCCCCCAAGCGAAAATAACGCCATAGGCCTTGCTACCTCCAGCAATCCAAGCAACTGCAGGCGGCTCGTTATACTCAGGCGTAGCGAATTGGAAATGTATCAATGGAATACCAAATACACGCAATGCGCTTTTATATTCGCGTTTTTTAGAGTGTTGTTGGTCAACCTCACGACTAAAGGCTTCAGGTTGAAAAATTCGTTCTCGCGCTCTTAATTCTTTAATGCTGCGCAAAGTGGCAAAGGTAAGCCAACAGTAGCCAAGCACAAATATGAACACAATGGCATGAGCCATTATGGTATAGGTCAATGCATTATCTGGATTACTCAAGGCAATGTTTTTTATACTAAAAATACTAAGGACCCATATGAGCGCAAACACAATATAGCTTGCAACTACCTTGTAACTGAGTTTTCGTTCATTGTCGGTTCTTGACTGATATAGGCTAGCTTTTAAACCAAACAATGCACTGATAAAACCTGAAAAAGACGCCACAAAAGTTAATAAGCTAGTTAACTTAAAGGTTGTGGCTGTTTTAATTGAGCTAGCACCTATTGCCGCTGCCGAAGCTGATTTAGTGATGTCTGTAAGAATTAGTGCAACACCTGCAGTAAAAGCGGTACCGGGCTTAGTTTTGTCTAAGGCATTTTCGACAAAGCCTAACATTGCTCGTTTAAGGAGTTTTCTTCCTCGAGATAATCTTTGTTTGGCGGTATCTATCGTTAAATCGAGTTCATCGGCAACGAGTTCAACAGACTGTTGCTGACGATAAAATAATATCAAGGGCTCTCGATAAGTGATATCGATGTTACTTAAGGTATTCCAAAGAAGGACTTGTTGCTGTTGTTCTATTGTCGCTTTTTCTAAATCTAATGTAGAAAAATCGGCCAATATTTGTCCTTCAATGTCTTCTGCGTCTCTTGCTGGTTGATTTTTTTCTTTTCTCAAATAGTGACTGATTTTAAATCGCAAAATACCACACAACCAAGATTTCAATTTCTCGGGCTCTCTCAGAGTATCAAGCTTCAACCAAGCTTCGATGAATACTTCTTGAGCAAGGTCTTCACTTTGCTTTATGTCACCAATAGACGCAAAGGCAAGAGAGCACAATAAATTTTGATAACGGGCCACAATTTCACAAAACGCATCACGATCGCCACCTAGAGATGTTAAAACTAAGGTGACGTCTTCTGTCTTATTAATTGCTTTTTGCTGTTTAAAAATAGTCATCAATACTTATCACAAGGGTCGAATATTCAATAAGTGCCTCCCCAATATAAAAGGTGACAACTTATTTCTAAATAACTGTAAATAGTTACCAAGATAAAATTTATTACTTTTATTGTCACCTTACTTCATGAGATGGGCACTTAAGCATTAACCACTTATTACTACAATTGCCAAAAGCGATTTCCAGTGATTTATCCTTTATAAACTTGGAGTAAATACATGAAACAGCAAGTACCCTTGTCTACGATCCGCAATAGCACCTCACGCATACTAATAATGCTATGTTCAGCATCTCTTTTGGCAATATCTGGTAATTTATTAGCCGATTCTGACACATCCATAGTAGATGACTTTAGCAACAATACCAACAATAGCCTTGGTTTGCCGAGACAATTTATGAACGACACCATGGTCGGTGGCGCTACGCAAACCAATGTCAGTATTGAAAGTGGCTTGATGAAAATAAGCGGTGAAATTGTACCTCCACGCGGCCAACCTGGCTGGGCTAGCACAGTTTTATTACTTGACGGTGAAGGTAAACCAATCGATGCGAGCGAATATACGGGCATTCGTATAGTGGTTAAAATAAATAGTGGCAGTCTTTCTATATCAGCAAACAGCACTGAAGTAGATAACTTTGATTATCACTCATCTGTTGTAATGGCGCCTTATGACGGCAAATTTCATGAGCTTAAAATTCCCTTTGATTCACTCAAGCGCAATTGGTCCGAGCAAAGCAGCCTCAACACGCAAACTATCAATAGCTTAAGCATAGTTGCATTTAGTGTACAAAAATCAAATTTTGATTATGAGCTAGATGAAGTCAGTTTATACTAAACCGGCTTGCTTCAAATCATATTATTAACGTCACCGACGTACGCTATAAAAGACTTGATTCATTGTTGAGTTAACTTATAGCTACTCTAAAAAAACATCCTAAACCAAAGGCCAAAACCATGTCTCTACAATATGATCCACGATTGGATTACCTTGACGCAGTTAGAAGTTTTGCCTTGCTACTTGGTATAGCCTTCCACACAGCTTTGTCCTTCATGCCCATCTTTATTGGCTGGGCAGTTATGGATATTTCTACTAGCAAACTTATACCCAGCTTTGTTTTGGTCAGTCATTCCTTTCGTATGGCTTTATTCTTTCTTATTGCTGGATATTTCAGCCACATGACCGTGCGTAAAAAGGGAATTAAACCTTTTATTCAATCGCGCTTGATACGAGTAGGTATACCTTTGCTGACTGCTTGGTTTGTATTGAAGCCACTATTAGTTTCGGGATGGATAATGGGGGCTGAAAGTATGCGTGGTGACGTAAACATTGTAGATGCACTCACAGCAGGATTTGCTAGCTTACACCAACTTCCTCAAGGGCTACTTATAGGCACTCACCTATGGTTTCTATATTACCTTTTGCTGGTGTCTACTAGCGTCATTGCTTTGAGGTTTTTGATAAGTCTTCACCCTCCCACAAAATCTCGACTTACACAATTTGCTGACCGCGTCATCAACTTAATAAGTAGCTCCTTTTGGATGATGTTGCTCATAGCGTTCCCAACAGCACTTGCTTTGTGGTTTATGCAGCACTGGGGATTGGACACGCCAGATAAATCTTTGCTACCACATATCCCCTTGTTTTGTATTTATGGTGGCTTCTTTATTTTCGGTTGGTTGCTAGAACGAGATGTGGCGACCTTAGATTCCTTTGCAAATATTACTTTGGCGAAGCTTTTATTGTGTGTTTTTTCCGTTGCAGCGGCAATATATCTATCTTATTTTCAGAGCAATTTTTCGCACCCGCATTACACTTTATTGAAGGCTTCTTTTATGTTGAGTTATGCGCTTATGATGTGGTCACTCATTTCGCTAAGCATTGGCTTGAGTAAAAAGTGGCTATCTCGTCCAAACAGATTGGTTCGCTACGTTGCCGATGCCTCGTATTGGCTGTATCTCGTGCATCTACCCATTGTTGTCTGGCTGCAGACTGCCTTTGCTGAGCTGCCATTTCACTGGACAATAAAGTTAGTCAGTATTTTTGTAATTACTCTCAGCACATCCCTGCTGCTATATGATTTGATAGTTAGATCAACGTTTATTGGCGCTACATTAAATGGTAAGCGAAAACCCAAAGCTTTGTTTAGCGCGACAAAGTACTAATACCTAGTTAAAAATAAGGATTCCTATGTTAAAAAAATTATTTCCAATTCTTGCCACCTCAGTGGTTTTTTCATGCACAACGTTATCAGATAGTGGAGCCGCGGTGCATTTGCTAGATTCAACATTGCATTTACCTGAAGACTGTTCCCTAATAAAGGATGTAGAGGGTGCAGCCGCTCAAGGTGACTTCGCTTCTTCACTTGAACTTGCCAAACTTAGATTGAGAAATGAGGCTGGTCAAGAGAACGCAAACTATGTTGTTATTACTGAAACAACTGAACCTGTTTTATTTAAGGGTTCTGCAGTCATTGGTGGGAAAGCTTACAGATGTAATATTTAGTATCTATTAGCAACTAAAGCGGAGAAACAATTTGATTGCTACACCAGCTCATTGAGAATGTGCTAAACGAATTGAATGAGTCAAGAATCTAGTGACGTTTTTAGAACAACGGTAGCCAGAATATCAAAAATCACAATTGCTTTTGTTTTTTGGTTTATTGATTTTGGGTGGTTGTTGTTTTGGTTTTCTAGGGTTTGTTGGAGGCCCCTTCCTTCGAAGGGGTGACGGTGGGTTGTCATATTCGCTGCAAGAATCACAGTGCCTTAGAAAAATGTGAAAAGTAATGTGTCTTATTTTTAAGCGTCTAATATACTGTTGAAGGTATTGCTAGGTCGCATTATTTTTGCGCATAAATCAGGATCAACTAAATAGTAACCGCCAACATCAACCGATTTGCCCTGCACCTCATTTAGCTCCTTAACAATGGCTTGTTCATTGGCGCTCAACTTTTCAAACAAGGGTTTAAATTGTGCAGCTAAATCAGCGTCGTCGCTTTGTTTACTGAGTTCTTCAGCCCAGTACAAACTTAGGTAAAAGTGACTACCTCTGTTGTCTATTTGCCCGACTGCTCTAGAGGGCGATTTGTCATTCTCTAACAAACGTCCCGTGGCCGCATCTAGGGTATCGGCTAAAATTTTAGCTTTTGTGTTTTTGTGTTTTAAACCTAAATCTTCGATAGACACAGCTAAGGCTAAGAACTCTCCTAACGAATCCCAACGCAAGTGGTTTTCTTCAAGTAACTGTTGAACATGCTTAGGTGCTGAACCACCAGCGCCTGTTTCAAATAAACCACCGCCTTTCATTAGTGGAACAACCGATAACATTTTGGCACTGGTTCCCAACTCTAATATAGGAAACAAATCAGTTAAGTAATCTCTCAAGATATTACCTGTAGCTGAAATAGTATCAAGACCACGCGCCACACGCTCTAATGTGTAACGCATTGCGCGTACTTGTGACATAATTTGAATATCGAGCCCTTCAGTATCGTGATCTTTAAGGTAAGTTTCGACTTTTTTGATCAGTTCATTTTCGTGCGGTCTGTATGGGTCTAACCAAAATACGACGGGCGTTTTAGATTCGCGTGCGCGACGCACAGCAAGCTTAACCCAGTCTTGAATCGGCAAGTCCTTGGTTTGACACATCCGCCAAATATCGCCTTTTTCCACACGCTGCTCTAACAACACTTCGCCACTTTCGATGTCTACTATTCTTGCAGTTCCAGCATTTGCTGACTCAAATGTTTTATCGTGTGAACCATATTCTTCAGCTTTTTGCGCCATCAGACCTACGTTAGGTACGGTGCCCATCGTGGTTGGGTCAAAGTTTCCGTGCCATTTGCAAAAGTTAATCATTTCTTGGTAAATACGCGCAAATGTTGATTCAGGCATTACGGCTTTACAATCGTAAGTTTTACCATCAGCACCCCACATTTTACCGCCTGAGCGGATCATAGCAGGCATCGATGCGTCCACTATTACATCGCTTGGAGAATGGAAGTTAGTGATACCTTTAGACGAGTCTACCATCGCTAAGCGCGGACGGTGAACCTGACAAGCATGTAAGTCTCGCTCAATTTCTTCACGCTTAGTAGCAGGTAATTCGGCGATTTTTTCATACAAACTCGCCATGCCGTTATTCACGTTAATGCCTAATTCATCAAAATAAGCACCGTGTTTTTCAAAAGCTTCTTTGTAATAAATCTTAACCGCATGCCCAAAAACGATAGGATGAGAAACTTTCATCATTGTTGCTTTTACGTGTAGAGAAAACAAAATACCTGACTCACGGCAGTCTTCCATTTCTTGCTCATAAAAATCGCAAAGTGCTTTCTTACTCATAAACATCAAGTCAATAACTTCACCATCTAACAATGGAATTTCTGGTTTTAATACCTGTGTATTGCCATCATCAGCAAGCAGTTCCATTCTAACGGTACGTGCTTTGTCGAGGACAATAGACTGTTCACCATCGTAAAAGTCACCGCTGTGCATGTGCGAAACATGGGTGCGAGACCACTGTTTCCACTCACCCATTGAGTGTGGATGTTTGCGAGCAAAGTTTTTCACTGCTTTAGGAGCACGACGATCTGAGTTACCTTCTCGCAAAACAGGATTAACCGAGCTACCTAAACTCTTACCATAACGTTGTCTTAATTCTTTTTCTTCGTCAGTTTTAGGATCGTCAGGGAAGTTAGGGAGTGCGTATCCTTTACTCTGTAATTCTTTGATACACGCTTTTAGCTGTTGTACCGACGCACTAATGTTAGGTAACTTAATAATGTTGGTATCGGGTTCTTGGGTAAGCTTACCAAGCTCAGCCAAGTTATCACTCACACGTTGTTCTTCAGACAAATACTCCGGAAATTCTGCGAGTACTCGCGCCGCTACCGAGATATCACTTAATTCTACGTCGATGTTGGCAGCGGCAGTGAACTTGCGAATAATAGGCAAAAGCGAGGCGGTTGCCAAAAGTGGCGCTTCGTCGGTATAGGTGTAAATAATTTTTTGTTTGTTGTCTGACATCTGGCTTGTTTCCTTGCTTGAGTAAAGGAATGAATAAACGCTATGTTTAATTTAAATAACGCGCACTGGTCCATCAAGCAATTGCGTCAACGAGCATGTGGCGCAACAATGAATAATAGACATTTTAGCGAATTAGTATGACAAATCCATATCGTTATGGTTGATTAAAACATAGCAAGAACAGCCGACACACACAACAGAATACGTATAAGACTTCAGTAGTGGACTTATTTTAAATAGCTCGTAAGGTAGCTGAATTATGTGCTCAACCCATAATTTTAATTACACCTCGATATCGATTGTTTTACTTTTTAACGCTACATCCTATGACTGAATAAGAAGAATAGACTTTTTCTGCGTGTTCAGCACATCAAATTGAGTTCATCCGATTTATTGCCGTGGGTAGTCATATTCGCTGTAAGTATCACAGTGCCTTAAAAACGTAGCGAAGGCATGATCTGTAAACGACCGTTGTACCCAAGTAAGCGGCCGTTGGCAAAAATATGGCATTACTTAGAATTGATTTTTGTGTTATTAAAAATCACGTTAATAATTGAAGGTTTCGTAGATAGCATAGAGAGTCGTTTTCCTCGTTAGCGGACATTAACGCCTCTAACACTGGCATGGTGAAGTTGCCGACTTTTTTGGAACAAAAAAAGGTGACAGCTTTACTATGTCCGAGTGCTTTGACTTGTTAAGCATTTTTCTTGTTTATATTGAACAACATGCCCACAGGTGATTTCTTTATTTTTTCGTTTTCGTTAGCTAAATCACGAATGGACTGCGGTATATCTTTAAGTTTAGGTACATCCAAAACCTGGTCAGCTGCAATAGTTGCCATCCCCCAAACAGGGACACCAGTAATTGCCGCTGTAACTTCAAGGGAGCCAACAACCAACCAAGAACCAATATCCTTACCTGCAAATTTCCACTTTTTAGCGGTTAATTCATCAATGTTTTTTTGATGTTGGCTAAAAGCATTATATATATTGTCAAATATCTGATCACGACTACGATGAAAGTTAGATGGGTTTGCTTCAATAAGTTCATTGACACCTTGCCCAAGGATAGTACGAATCTCTTCCATCGCGCCTTCTTTTCGAATTTCAATTAGAGATTCCGGAGGAATGTTTCCTAACCATTGCATTTCGCCGTTAGCCAGATCGCTTAACCCTTTGACAACGTGCAGATTCTCAGACTGGAACTCATTTTCAGCTTTCTCGGCATCATATTCCATTTTCCAAACGAGGTACTGCCAAGAGGTTGGAGCATCAATAATAGGAGAACCATTTAATCGTCGGGATTTAACTAGCAGCTCATTGCTGACACTCATACGACCGAGAGATTGCAAGGCTAGAAGCATGCCTGGTGAATCTACAAATGGCTTGTAATGGTCGCTTTCCAAGGCTTGGGCTAATTGAGAAGCTATATCACCTGTCCACTCAGTATCAAATAAAACCCTGCTTTTATCGCCAACTTCAGCGACAGCTCGTTCTATAGTATCAAGCTCTTGCGCAAACCCTATAAGCTCTTCAAAAGAATCGAATTTTCGATTGAACAATTTTCCTGCGTGAACTAACGAATCTTGCTTGCCTAAGGTCTGGAAAAAGTCTCTCTCATCTTTTTGAAGTGCTGCTTGATCTGGAAGAATTGCAACGATAGGAGTTTCTACATCAGCACAAGCTAAATCCTTATACTGAAGGATATTCATCGCATGCTTGATGAAATAGTACGCTTGATCCTTTTTAGGATAATTTGCAAATATGTGTTTGGAACGCAAAAATGGATCAGGCAACACAATTGTATCTGCATATATTCCGCATTTAGATGCTATGTTTTCATCATGCGAAGGGAATAGGTCGCCGCCAAATATGCCCTTTATATTTCCATGCATATCTTCAACATGAATATGAGCTATTTCGCCTACATCCTCCCAAAATTGATCTATCACATTCAGGAACTCGTCTAGGTTTTCCGTAAATCCTTCGATAGACTTTTCATTTTGAGTTAATGCTCGACCAGCATCATGAGGCGTGAGGTTTTGCTTTAGCATCATTTCATAGAATTGCCCAAAATTGTCCTCAATAAACTTGAAGTACATATTTTGTATTTCACTTAGTGATGCTTCTTTCTTTAACTCTTCTCTATCGTGCATTGCCGTAACAGCTAATGCCATAGAACGAACCAAGCCATCAACGGTGCTTAAATCAATCTCCCCATCGGGGCCTTCACGCACAGCGAGAAGACTCTTTTCAACATCGAGACCTTCGGCAATTTTTACTTTTCCTGCTTTGAATTGCTCTTGCAGAATCCTCAAACGACGACGAAGTCTTGCCTCGTATTCAACGTCTTCATTTATTTGCTCTTCGCTCATTTAGAACTCCAATTTCGATGAGATGCTCGACAGCTTATTATGAAGATTGCATTGTAACAACGGGTTATAGTCATCGCTTAAAATCTCCATACCATATTATTTTCAATAGCTTACTACTTTTTCGATGATAATTCCCACAACTTTTTCTGCGGTTATTATGCTTGTATAGTAACCGCGCTCGTTATTTTAAAATAAGTAAATTAAAAACCAAAACGTAGATTAATATAACAATACCCTACAAAAAACGTGGTAGAGCGACCCATTACTGGGCCGACCCCACACAGATCCGGACGTGCGGAACTACCGCATCCGGCTTTTCAGTTATATATACTCGTGCAGGCATTGCCTTTACGTGCCCAATCAAAAAACATTAACTTACGCTCCTGTAGTAAGTGATATTTCATCACCAACACAGCATTGACTGAATGTAACGAATTCCAAAGCAGCTTTCATGTATTATCCAGCCCTACATGTCCGGTGCATGTATCTATTGCAATTCTCATATAACTGTCAGCTCCTTCGCTATTTACAAGGCTATCCCCTGCTCAGACTACTATGGCCTGATCTGGCTGCCAAAGGGTCATCGAATCGCCTAACAACTTAGCTTATCTTATCTACCCCGTCCCTAGGGAACCACCTTGACTCTCTCAAGTTCCTAACACATCTCTTTATACATGCCACGGCTTGATAACTCCGCTGACTCGCCACAACCTCACCAATAGCGGTTGCTTTACGTGGACTTCGACTGTGTTACCGGCCTTGTCAGTCAGAACTTAATCAATTATCGAAGCGAATACCAGCACTTCAAGGACACGTATCCCCTATGCCCTATACAATTCGCTGTCTACGCTTCACATTGGTTGTTCGTTTGATGGTGTCCTCACACCTGAAAAGCTATCTCCTTTTCTCAAACTCCGCGCAACGCGCAAGACTCGCTACAGGTGGTTGGCTAGACCTTACCCGACAGGGACTTTCACCCTGCAAGACGCATCAAGCTTTGCTTGACGCACTAACACTGAGGATAAGCTTCATGCCGCCTAAAGGCTTGTTTTCACTTGGGTTGTACAATTCTTACTATGACAGTCCATAGTGAGAACGTCCGTTTTGCTATTTAATGTTGAGATGTCAAGTTTCTAATTTCTTGAAGATTAGAATTTGTCTGACACTTTTTAACATGCGCCCAATGATTTCATCTGACTGTCTGCAAAAGGCTCACTGAGGACGAATGGCGTCAATGGACGTTTAGCCCAAGAAAGCGGTCGTAGCTATTTTCTGTAGTTAGTCCTTGTGTGATTAGGTGCCATAGCCAAGTTGCAAAGCAGCTTTCCTGATAGCCGCCGTTTACGCCCAATACATAGAGAGATATTCCGTCACGCGGTTGTACTTGCTAACGATTTAAAGATAAACTCAAAGCAAGCTTAATCACAAAGGACTTGTTGATGTCAGATCCCTCTCCCAAGCGCATTAGTGCCAACGCGCCAATCAAAACCAAAGCTGACGAGGTTTTAGAAGAAGGCTTTTATAAAGATCTCGCCGGTCAAGCCGAACGCTTAGATAAATTCGCTTTAGAACTCATCAAACTTCAATTAGCAATTCCCGCTTTATATGCTGGTATCCTTAAATTATTGGCCGTCAAAGAAGTAGTGGTAGCAACAGTAAACGCCATTTCAGTTGTACCTGATATGTGCCTTTTGTTAAGCATTTTCACTCCTTGGTTACTCGCGCTTGTCCTCAGTTTTATAGCCGTCTTTCCCGCACAACATTATGAAGTGAAAGTTAACCCAATTATTGAACCCCTTCCTAAAAAACCCAAAGGAGCAATTACGATCAATGCCTATTTTCACTTTTGTGCACAGCGTAAATTTCGCCTTTTAGCTGTTTCCAGCTTTCTTACCTTTTTCGGAATTGCAGTTGCCGTGTTTGGTAACTTTTTATGGGAATTAATATGTCATTAGAAACTCGTTATTACCACTGCGCAAACTGTAAGCGCAAACCGCACATTCGCTTCACTGAGGACATGAAAGATACCATTATAGAAATCGAATGTGAGTTTTGTTTGCACAAGTTTGAGATAGATGAGAAAAACACCTCTCAGGCTCCGCCAGACACTCACCCAATTAATCGAGAGCAACGTTAGCAAGGACGCTTATGAAAACCCCAATATTTCTAATTACCTTAGAACAACAGTTTCTTATAGATAATACTGACCTTATTGAACAATCCCGTCAACTTGCACAAGCTTACCAGACGAAAATTACCATAGTTGAAGATGATGTTTTAAAGGCAATTGGGGAGAATTTGTGGCAAGCATTAGGCTGTGATGAAGAATTTACACACCAAGAGAAAACTAGTGGGCAAACCGCGCTAAATATCGTTATTAAAAGCAATAACCCTAAGATACTGAATTTAGCATGGGAAACACTCCATCATCCTAAACTTGGCTTTTTGGGGCGCTTAGAACGTTTTACGCTATCACGCCAACTGGCTATGGCACTGACGCCGAGCCTGCCCGATGTTGAAAGCACCCCCTTGCGCATCCTGTTGTTTGCGGCTATGCCAATGGATTTAGGGGAGCACGGGCGCTTACAGATTGAAGAAGAAAAGGCCAATATCCTACAGGCTGTTACTCCTTGGGAAGACCAAGGACTTGTTAAGCTTACCTGTCCGGATGACGGACGCTTTGAGAGCTTCAAACATGCACTGCAAGTACATCAGCCGCACCTAGTCTATTTAAGCGGGCATGGAACCTTACGCCACAATGCCGTAGATAATATTTATCAGGGTCAGTTTCTCTTTGAAGACCACTTCGCTAAAAGTTTAAGGGTGAGTGAAGATGATTTAGTTGCATGCTTTAACAATACCCGCGTTCAGGCCATTGTATTGTCTGCCTGTGAGAGTGGTAAATTCGACGCGCATGAGCTAAATAACGGCCTGAGTATTCGTTTGGCACAAAAAGGTATACCCCATGTCATTGGGATGCGCGAATCTATTTTAGATAGTGCGGGTTTGGAATTTGCAGTAACATTTTTACAACAGATAGCCAACAAACATTCCGTTGCCATGGCACTTCAAGATGCACGTCGGGCCATCAAAACACATATCAGTGGCTATGTTACCCGTGAGCAGCAGAATAACCCGATCCGCACAGCTATTACCAAACAGCAATGGTGCTTACCCAGTTTAATCAGCCACGAAATATCGCAGCCATTAGTCGATTGGTCTTTCAAACCTATACCCAAAGAATACGTCATTAGTTTTAATGACAGCATGGACAATATCAGCCTTCCTGAGCAGTTTTTAGGCCGTAAACGGGAGTTGTACACGCTATCGCCCCCTTTACTGGATGGCACCCAAAAACAACTGCTGTTAACTGCAGCCGGCGGCATGGGGAAAACTGCACTCGCGGGTAAACTTTGCCAACAGTTAATGCAAGCAGAGTTTGAAGTGTTTGCCTACACCGCACGGGAAGGCAACCAGTGGTCAGACTTTGTGACTGACTTAGAGTTTGCCTTAGAAGCTGATCATGCAAAACGATATGATGACAGAAAAGCGCGACTGAGTGCCCCCCAACAAGCGCAAACGCTACTCAAATATCTACTAGCACAGCATCAGGGCAAAGTGGTGTTATTCTTGGATAATCTGGAATCTATTCAGGACCCGCAAAGCCGAGAGTTAACTGATGATGTAAAGTTTTGGATAACTGTTGCGCAAACACTTACGACACAGGGGCTACGTATCATCCTCACCTCACGCTGGTGTATACCTGGATGGGAGGGAGAGACGCATCATGATTTAGAAGAACCCGCCTACAGCGACTTCATCGCTTTCGCCCGTCAAAAGGGATTGCTAACCACACTCACGGAACAACGAAAAAGCCGTGAAGTGTATGAAGTGTTAGGTGGCAACTTCCGCGCTTTTGAATTTTTTGTCAAGGCCTCCAAAACTATGGACTTGGCCGAAACTAACGACTTTTTAACCACCCTTAGTCTGGCCAAAAATGAAAGTCAAACCGATATGGCCTTGGACAAAGTGTTAAGCCAGCGGAGTGAACTAGAACGCTCCTTGCTGTCGCGTTTACTTGCCTATCCAACCCAGGTGCCAATGAAAGGGATAAGTGTTGTCGCACTCAAAGTAATGCCTCCACTTTCTGAGAAAGATGGGCATATTGAAGCCATCGAAGCATTAGCCAATTTCTCACTGGTAGAGCGCATTAATAATAGTGAGTTTGGTGTAACTGATTACTTGGTTGCGCCTTTAGTGAAAGACTACCTACTGCAACAGGGCTGGAAGACAACTCTTAAAACACGAAAAGTCGCTGCTCTGTATTTGTATCATGACCTGCTTGAGCAAAGGGAACGCCTAGATTTAGCCTTGATTATCCATAATGCATTGACAGAAGCCGCTGAAACAGACGCTGCACAGCATTTACTGCTTTATGTAATCTCGGGCAGTTTGAGCCGAGCGGGCCTCTACTACAGTCTGCTAAATGACTATCTTCTTCCTTCACTGAGCCTACCCCATTCAGCTATAATACTAGCAGCGACACAAGGTCACATCGGTAGACAATATCATTGTATTGGTAGTTATGAAGCTGCACTCAACTACTACAAACAGTCTCTAGCTATTTTTCTGGAAATCGGCGATAAGTCCGGTGAAGGCTACACCCTCAATAATATCTCTCAAATCTATACCGCAAGGAGTGACTACGAGACCGCACTCTACTACCTCAAACAGTCTCTCGCTATTGCTCAGGAAATCGGTGATAAGGTCGGTGAAAGCGCTGCCATCAATAACATTGCAGGTATTTACCAAGCACGGGGTGACTACGAGACCACACTCTACTATCTCAAACGGTCTCTCGCTATTCTACAGGAAATCGGCGATAAATCTGGCGAAGGCACCAATCTCAATAATATGTCGCAAATATTTAAGGAGCGTGGTGACTACGAAACCGCACTGCACTACCTCAAACAGTCTCTCGCTATTGCTCAGGAAGTCGGCGATAAGTCCAGTGAAGGCAGCAACCTCAATAATATATCGCATATATTTAAGGCGCGTGGTGACTACGAGACCGCACTCAACTACGTCAAACAGTCCCTCGCTATAAGACAGGAAATCGGCGATAAGTCCGGTGAAGGCTACACCCTTAATACCATGGGAACTATTACTCATGCACAGGGTGACTATGAGACCGCACTCAACTACCTCAAACAGTCTCTCGCTATTTTACAGGAAATCGGCGATAAGTCCGGTGAAGGCGACGCCCACAATAATATCTCGCAAATCTATGACGCATGGGGTGACTACGAGACCGCACTGACCTACCTCAAACAGTCTCTCGCTATAAGACAGGAAATCGGCGATAAGTCCGGTGAAGGCACCACCCTCATTAATATGGGAACTAACGCTTTTGCAAGCGGTGACTGCGAGACCGCACTCAACTACTACAAACAGTCTCTAGCTATTTTTCTGGAAATCGGCGATAAGTCCGCTGAAGGCTACACCCTCAATAATATCTCGCAAATCTATGCTGCATGGGGTGACTATGAGACCACACTCAATTACCTTAAACAGTCTCTCGCTATTATGCAGGAAATCGGCGATAAGGCCGGTGAAGGCGCCACCCTCAATAATATGGCAGCAAATGCTTATGAAAGGAGTGAATACGAGACCGCACTAAACTACTTCAAACAGTCTCTCGCTATTATGCAGGAAATCGGCGATAAGGCAGGTTTGTGTGCAACTCTATTTAATATGGGACATATTCATATTCAAAATAATGAAATGCAAGAAGCTGTTGAAGTTTGGTGCTCTGTTTATGTTATCGCCAAAGAATCGAACTACGCTCAGGCATTGCAATCGCTTGAGGGGCTAGCTTCTCAATTAGGCTTTGAAGGAGGCTTGGCGGGCTGGGAGATACTTGCAAAACAACTGCAAATAACAGATGGAAATATGAAAGAATCATGAAAATACATGCTTCACTGGTACTATTAAAACTAATTAGGAAAATATATCGTCAGAAGGTTTAAAGATTTGTAGTGAATGTCTGCTTTTTTCTCGATTTCATATTGTTAGATTATTAACCGATCAGACATTTCAAAAACTTTCTATTCATTTTGAACGCGCAACTGTCTGGTTTAGGCTCACTGAAGACGAATGGCGTCAATGGAAGCTTACACAAGATAACGGCCGTTTTATTTTAGGCACAGTTCGACATTTAATTAGCAAATTGCTGCTATAGTTGACTGACAAAAAACATCCAAAACCGGTCGTTAAGCGGCAGAATACTTAAGTAGATTCTGTGGCAACAGTTGCAATTATCTGAATTAGCAATTACGAGCCTGAAGCGCCCATATATTTACACTTCAATTTGGTAACATGTTACCGTTTGAATTTCATTGTTAAACCGTCTCGTTTTGTATTCAAAACAAAGAAATGAATATTCACTGTTTATCAATTTCTTCTGCTAGTGTTCTTAATTCAATTATCCATTTGTGTTTATCATCAAAATGCGAAAGTATCTTTTCCTCCAGCCCAAGTAACAATTCATCTCGCTCCTTGACTTCCCCTTGCTTATGAAGCATTTTTGCAATAAAAAAAACAGTTCTAAGATTATTCGAATGCGCTTCACCCAATACATCAGGTTGTCTTTGAATCTCCCAAATGGCACGAAACTCAGTTTCTGCTTCAGCATAGCGACCTTGCAAGGCGATTTGTACTGCTAGATTATTCCATGAAATCAGTGTTCGAGGGTGACTATTCCCAAGTGCTTCGGGCAGCCTCCTGATTTCCGTCACAGCTCGGTACTCTTCCTCTGCGTCCTTATACCGACCTTGAGAGCTTAATTGTTGTGCAATAAGCGAACGTGTAATCAGTGTACTTGGGTGGTGTTCACCAAGCACATATCGGAGTCTTTGCAGTTCAAAAACTGCTCGCAGTTCTTGCTCCGCTTCTTGATACCGTCCTTGACGGCCAATTTGCAGGGCTAAGTTAACTCTAGTCAACAGAGTGTCTGGGTGATGCTCTCCGAGAATTTCGGGCTTCCTTTGAATATTAAAAATTGAGCTAAATTCCTTCTCTGCATCATTATAGCGACCTTGATTACCAATTTGTTGAGCAAGGTTGATTCGGGCGATTAATGTGTATGGATGATATTCACCTAAGATGTTTGGCTGTCGCTGAATTTCCCAGATCGCTCGAAATTCCTGCTCAGCCTCTTTGAAACGGCCCTGATAGCCTATTTGATTGGCGAGGTTATTTCTAGTGGTTAAGGTGTCTGGGTGGTTCTCTCCTTGAACGTTGGACTGACTTTGAGTTTCCCAAATTAGGCGGAACTCGTTCTCCGCATCTTGATGGCGTCCTAGATTGCCCATTTGTTGTGCAATATTATGCCTAGTTCCTAGGGTGGCAACGTGTTGCTCTCCAAGCACATCTGGTCTTCTTCTAATTTCCCAAGTTTCTTTAAACTCATTCATAGCCTCTTGAAAGCGGCCTTGGTATCCAATTTGGAGAGCTAGATTGTGCCGAGTGGTTAGGGTGTCAGGATGGCATTCACCGAGTTCATCGAGTTGTTTTTGAATTTCCCAAACAGCACGAAACTCCTTCTCTGCTTCCCAGTAATGTCCTTGCCTTCCAAGTTGATAGGCGATACTACTTCTTGTTAAGAGTGTTTGAGGATGATTATAACCGTACATCTCAGAATGTCTTTGAACCTTCAAAATAGACCGAAACTGTTTTTCTGCCGTTTCATATCTGCCTTGTTGACTAACTTGTTCTGCCACCCTAAATTTTAATTCGATCAATTTATGAGGGTCTTTAAGCTCGGAAATAGAACTACTAAAGGAGACTACTCCCAAATAGATCCGCTCTAGTAGCTTAGCTCTGGCGCCATCTGAAAATACCTGACATTTCGTATAAAGCCACGAATAGAAACTATGAAAGTGAAATCTTAAGCGGTGGTAGACTGCTTGTTCTAGCGCTAGTTCGTGTATTTTAGTTAGTTCACTAGGATACATCGCGTTAAGAGTCGAATCATGAACATTAAATAGGGTTGTATGAATCGTTTCACATACTTTAGTTCGCTCTTTAATTTCAATTGCTTGGAGATATTCTCTCACTAACGCATGCATTGTATAGGTGCCACTTTCATCTTTGGAGATGAACGATTGCCGTGTAAACCAATTCCAATTTAAATTGTTAATGCCACCTCCATGCTCTTTGAACAAGAGCATCAATATGTCTTCAGACAGTGAATTAGGATACGAAGCTAATCTCACCATGGTTTGCTCATTGGTGGGTAAGTG
This sequence comes from Glaciecola sp. G7-5, assembly GCF_055808975.1. Lineage (NCBI taxonomy): Bacteria > Pseudomonadati > Pseudomonadota > Gammaproteobacteria > Alteromonadales > Alteromonadaceae > Glaciecola > Glaciecola sp. G7-5. Next base: position 3,102,246 of record NZ_CM147892.1, on the reverse strand, counting down.
GTCTAAAAAACGCTGCAAGATATCCGCGTGCGTGCCACCAAATAATGCAATATCAACCTTACCACTGTCCATTAGCCTTTCATATTGCTGGACTTGTAAGTCTAAGTAAAAAGGCAGTCCTTTTGCACTGTCGACGATGCGATTACGGATCTCAATGTCAACTATAGGGACTTTTGACAAAAACAAGTGACTGTCTTCATTAGATAATGCTCCTAATCGATGGCAATCAATGCATGAGCCCCAATCTGCATCCAGTGCCTCCCATTGCAATATGTCTCTACCAAATATGGCATATAGCACGCCGGGTGAGTACTCAATAAGTAATCTGACCCAACTATCATGTCTGGCCCCCATTAATGGGTCTGTAGTATTCGTATCACGCCACAACGCTTCATACGTATCAAAACCGACAAATATCCGTTTGTTTGGATGCCGCTCGACAATATCGTATAAGTCAGCTCCGAGATATTCGGGTAATTTAGCTAACAGTTCATCGGCTTCGAGTGTATCAATACCTCTAAGTACCGCACAACCACGCCGCTTGTACCATTCTTTGAGTCGGGCTGAAAGTCTTGCGCTGTATTTATATAAAAAGCCTATTCCTGGGGTATCTTCCATAAGGTCTTTTACAAGTTCAATGGTGTCATTCAGCAGCGTATTTTCACCTTTAAACAATTCAGGAAATTTATCTCTAATATCAACTTGCGGATTGGTTTTGACATGATAACGAGCAAACCCAGTATCAAAACAAGGAAACGAGGCGCCAAATGACAGACCGAGTTGCAACCTTATAGACAACAATGCTTGCTCAATTGCTCTGAACTGAGGTGCGTCCAAGTTGACACTCGCAACATTTATGTCGAGATCACTATGAATGTCCTGATTCATTTCATCAATTGTGCTGATGATTTTACGTAGCAAGGCTGATTTTCCCTCGCCTCCCACACCATACCAGTTCAATACCTCGCATTTTTCCAATGAAGGGGTTTGTTTAACCGCGGCAATGAACAATTCTACCGGGCCGACTCTATCGGTAAATTCTCTGGTAGCGACAAATTTATTGGTATGATGCTTAGGCTTCATATTCTTCCTTAATAGGATGGATTTCCTTGGTCAGCGAAAATATTTTCAATAAGTACTATCGTTTATAAAACAAACAATATCAATGAGAAAATCATTCAGGTTGAGATGATATGTAGGAAAACTCATGCCGCTGAAGCTTTTGATCTTTCGCTTCTTTTACAGCAATTATTGATGTCACAACTGTCCGCTTTCTGCCTCTCAAGGGTCAGTCAAGGCTTCAATATTTTTCGTGAAAATGAACAATAAAATTTCTTTAAATTTAGAAAACGTATGTCCGGTTTAGGCTCACTCTTGCCGGTCAACCTTTCCTTATACGACTTGTAGAAGTATGATACTTTCTTGTCAATCTACAAACCATCATTTCTCCCTTCTTCAATTAGTGTTGGAAAAGTTGGTACTGATCTAAAATTGTACTTTTTCGATATTTCTTCGGTTAGCGTATACCCATAGGTGAATTCTGTAAACTGTGATTCCATTGCTGATCCTTATCTAGTAATTACAGACAAACGGATAATAAAAGGCTCTAAAGTGTCAGCAGGATTGCTGAATAAATGGTGCTATGATATCACTCTCGTGCAAATTCAGATGGTTTTATTGAACCAAAAGAATCAATTTTTTGATGCCCTAGATAAGCTGCCACAGAGACTAGTCGGTAGCGTTAATTTGTCCTATACTTCTGTGTGCCCGCTGAAATTACGTCAGCAAGTTTGGAATAATTTAGCTGATGGATGGAAGCCGGAAAAACTTGATTCTCTAGCAGAAGAAATTAATCTTGAGCAAATACCGGAAAAATCAGATTAATTTTGGCTGGTAAAGTTACTTGTAGAGTTTTTGTGAAATTAAAATAATATTTTCAGACGTTAATTAATGACTAAACAAGCATTTTCAGTTTATCCTGAAATTTATAGCTCGGACTTATTAAAAACTATTTACTTACTGGAAACTTTAGCTTCAGAAGCTGAGTTCCCTGATGCTTACACTCTCAAAAGTTTAAATAGTTCAGTTGTAGAGCTTTTTGATTTCATCAAGAATCAAACTAATGATCAATTAGTTGAATATGCTTTCTCTGTTGTCCAGAAACTTTATCAAAACCAAAGTCAGCTTAGACAATCAATAGCTCCCATCTGCTTCTTGATTGAAACAAAAGCTCCTCTTTACTCTGATTGGTTGATGGATATCATTTTTGCTCAGGAAATTATCGAGGATTATCGTATTATCAAGAGTTCTATTGGTTCTAATAATCTTTTTACAAGTAAAACAGCTCAAAAATATTGGCAGTTGATCGAACAAGGTCATAAAAATCAAAGTTTACTAGAAACTGAATCTGAACTTGGTGAACTCTATATTTATAGTCAAAGGTCTGAACTGCTTATCAATCTAAAAAACATGAGCGATGAAATCCGATATCCCGACATTTACTTTCCAAGAATCAGGTATTTAACTTATCAACATTTTGAAATTTTAAAAAACCTTGATGATAACGAAATTTTAGAACAGACTCTCTATAATCTAAATCTAATCTTTCAGAACTACCAAACTTCAATCTCTCTGGCTCCGATTAAACAATTTGCCAAGCAAAACCCTAATCTCTTGCAATCGGAAATTAGAAGTTTAATTGAAAGTTAAATATCTAAGAAACCAGGTAGTATAGATGAAAAGCAGTATTTATAATTATTGGAGACATTAGATGAGCTTTTTAGCTCCAAGTTACTCTAATGAGCTAAAAAGTTTAGTTAGACAATTTAGATTACTTTGTTAAAGAATTCCCTATCTTTTCAGCCCCTGTGGCAAGAGCCTCTAGTCTAGCTACTTTTAACTTTAACAGCATCTCAAAACCGGTGTCGTTCATATTATCTATTCTAGATTGAGTAGCGGGTTTACTTGCTTCGCTGTTACTTTTAAGGAGAAGCACTGCATTGTTGTATAGTGAGTTCCATTCAGCTTCTTGCACTTTATGCTTAATAGCATAGTCGCGTCCATTCTTTATATATGTTAACGCCATACGAGCATTTTGCCTGGCCTCTTCTTCTAGAGGCTGTACAGACACAAATACACGCCGAAAGCTAGCCTTATCTCCCACTTTTACTTTGCTATTAAATGTATTAAAAATCTCGTTGACAGTATTTATACAGTCTGTAATTTCCCTCAGCGCATTGGTCTTAAAATCTAAAAACGAAGCCTCATGATCTAGCTTAGGCATTACCTTTTCTTCAAGCCCAAGCAACAGTTTTTCCTTTTCTTTTAACGTTGTTTGAGGTGTCTCCTTCTTTACCTCCGAAGTTTTGTATGGCGAAGTCTTCTTTTTATTGACACTAAGATTAGCTGTCGGTCTACTATATTTTAATCTCATTATTTGTTGGTTGAGATAGCCGGCATAGCATTGCAGATCACGTGCAGAGGCTCTGGATAAAGTGGCTATCTCTTTTTTGGGCTGGCGGTTGGGCGCAGTAAGATTTCCTGTTAGGATACAATTTGTTGCGCCTTCGCATACGGCTGTCAAGGTTTTTCGATTTGTATTATATTTTATGTCTACATGCTTAGACTCTAAATAGTATGTTACGACACCAAGTTTTACAGTGAGGTACTGACCTATTTTTCCAAACTCCGGATAAGACAACGATTTTTTACTTTTTTTCTTGACCACGCTTGTCAACTCGCTTAACGAGGTCACGCAGTAAGTCGCTTCCTGAGCTTGTGAAGGAAGTATTTGGATAAGTAGTAATAGGCAAATCAATTGTCGCATAGTTATGAGTTTTAAGTTAAATCATTAACATTAATAATTAGAAATTATAATGGCTTTTATTAAAAATTTCAGTTTTTTGAAACACTCTATGGTTTCACAGCAGATTTATCTTTTAGCTTCTTCATTTGGATTTCACAACTTTGCGTGTCTTTCTTAAATTCCATAGGTTTATCATAGATGGTGGAGTCGCTTTCACGCTTTAATTTTTTAAACTTATGAGTATCTTCCGGCTTGATAGGTGGTTTGTCGACTTTCTTTACATTAGGACAATAATCCACGCCAATACCAGTTGGCTTAGGATCTTTTTTACAACTTAATACAATTAAACTTAGCAAAATAATAGAGATCGTTTTCATAATGATGGGGACATTGAACAGGCTAAAAATAAATTAAAAGTTAACAACGTGCAATAAGGTAGCTGCATTACTTTAAACCATCCTATCAAGATTGCAATTATCAATATGATCTGCAAATGCTCGATTGTTCTATGACGTTGAGTGTTAAACACCTTTTTATAATTAATTAGTCCTCTCGCAATTATTTGCTTATACAGGCGTTCTCACTGGCAATTCAAACTTAAAAACATTTTGTCTCTCTGCAACACCGATGTTAGATGCTTGAAAGAGAAAAACGGCTACCATGGTTATCATTAGCGATAATGGGTTAATTATAGGGGCAGTGTGCTTGCAATTGTGGTGTAATACTTTTGTTGAGTTTTTATCAATGTAAATTGCGTTTCGCCTTACAAAAACTGTGTTCGTAATATAAAATTAAACATTAAGTGCACGACCCAACGTAGAAAAGTAAACGCAATGCAAATAACGTGATAACGCTGAAAACGGAAAAAAGATGGCAGAAAATAAAATAAAAAGAGAGTATTCAGCGCCCGCATTGGAAAAAGGCTTTGAAATTTTAGAGCTTTTGGCTGAAGCGCAAAAGCCAATGTCATTAGTTCAAATATCTAACACTTTAAATCGCTCTAAAAGTGAGCTTTATCGTATGTTAGCCGCGCTTGAAAAAATGGGTTACCTGTGTAAAAACCAAGGCTCTGATTACTATCATATTACTAATCGCTTGTTCGATTTAGGGCTAAGAGTACCACCTGTTGGCACACTGATTGAGGCGGCATATCCTATCATGAGGGAGCTTGCAGCGACTATATTTCAATCCTGCCATATTGCCGTTGAAAGTCAAAATCGTATGGTGGTTGTGGCAAAAGTTGAAAATCCTGGCAGTGTCGGGTTTTCGGTACATTTGGGGCATCATCTGAATTTACACGAATCGGGCTCTGGGAAAGTATTATTGGCTTGGAAGTCGCCAACACAGCAAGCAAAGGCTTTAAGTGAACTATCGAAAGTCTATGCTGAGCTTGACAAAACTCAACTTGTCGACGCTTTACTCGAAATAAAAGAACGTGGATACGCTAAGGTTAAAAGCCCTATTATTCAGGGTTTGCACGATATCTCCTATCCTATTTTTGCGGGCGATTCAGGGCATATTATTGGCACCCTCACCGTTCCCTTTTTGAAAAACAGTCAATCAGACGTCAACATAAACGCGGCGCAAGAACACATAAGTGAAGCCGCTGCGCGCTTATCAGAACTTAGCTTGTCATATTCAGGCCAATTTTAACTTATTGGCCTAAATGTCTTTGTGTTGTTTAAGCTTCTGCCCTATCGCTTATCAGTTTTAATCGGGCTTATCCAAATCGCTTGTCCACCTCCAGGGGCTAAGTCCATTGTTAGCTTATCACCCTTTTTAAGCTCAACGCTTCGAATTTCGTAGGCTTCGCGATTATTGATATAATGCGCATCCGGCGCATCGGCGAATATTTTAGCAGTGTAGCGTTGCTTGGCTTCAAGAAAGCTCAAATCCAGCGGTAGTGAAGCGCCCTGCTCATTAATTACAGCCCCAACAAACCAATCTTCACCGCTTCTTCGGGCAGTAACGATATGTTGGTTTATATCACTTGATACCACTATCGACTCGTCCCACGATGCGGGCATTTTTTCAAAAAACTCAAATAAGTCTTGTTTCGCTAAATATTCTTCTGGCGAATCAGGAAAAATGATTAAACCTGAAAAAATGACCAAAGCCCTAGCAAGTTCGCTACTTACGGTAGAATTCACGTCAGCTTTCACGCTGCTCCATCGACAATGTGCTGTTTGCGTGTGGCACGTTAAAGTTAATTAATAGTGCAAAAGGTTTATCTTGCGGGCGACTATCTAAAAAGTCATAACCTGCCTGAAAAGCCTCATTTGGTGCCATAAAGTTTTCTAGGCCTTCTTCTATAATTTCAATTTGTGTATCAGATTCTGCATTTTTAAAGATTGCATGTTGCGCTTTATCTTTTGGATAGAAACCTAGGTGTTTATGACTTGCATACCAGTAATCGAAACTGTTATCCATAACCCCACTTTTATAACCGGTCACGCCCTTATCATTAATGCCAATAGGTGTGTGATTTTTACCTACATAACCTACAAAATAGCCAGCCTGTTTCAATTGCATCGGGTAAGTCTGTTGATAAGCAGCTTCTGTCATACTACTTTGAGAATTAAAGTTTATTCCATGTCGACGCTCATATAAGCCGCTCAGTAAAGTTGTGCGACTTGGCGTGCAAACAGCACTTGTGGCAAAACCAGAGCTAAACACCGTGCCGTTGGCCGCCAGTTCGTCAATATTTGGCGTTTTGATAATAGGATGGCCTTCGTAACCAGTTAAACCTATTCGCATATCGTCTGCGAGGATCACAACTACGTTAGGGCGCGGCGAATCAACATTAAGCCCAGATCCCTCTTCAACAATGTTATTGCTGCATGCTGACGCACTAACGACTATAAAGATACTGATCCATAGTCTAGCTAAAAATGTAATTGTTAAATCCATGTTATGTCCAATTTGAGAACGTAATTTGTGAGTAATGGCCACTTATCACCACAAATATATGTGTGTTTATATATAGAATACACAGATTACTGCCGAGCATGCCGTAAGTCAACTATTATAAGTGTAAAGTAATTGAAAAGATTTATGACAATAGGTGTGTGTTTTGTAAAAAAACATCGTTTATAGTATAAATTTTCGGATATACTAAAGAAATGATGTAGTATTTCGTATAAAAGTACCCATTATATAAGAACATAATAATAAAGAAGGAGAAGTGCTTGAGTGAGAAGACTTATTTGATTAAAAGTTCGATTAATCGGATTCTTGATATGATCGTTGCGTTGCCTGAAGGTCAAGATGTCATGGCAAACGATATTGAGCTAACAAAAATACTCAATATTAGCCGCACAACCGTAAGAGCTTGTGTTGAGCACTTATGCGAAAGCGAGGTAATTAAACGTTCAGGTTCAAACAAAATTGTTTTACGTAAACCGACAAAAGATGATTACTTCGACATAGAAAATAAAAGCTCAACGAAAGACGAACAGATTGAAAAGTACTTCCTCAACCTCATTAACATGGGAAAACTTTTACCCGGCGATAGGTTTTCTGAATTAGGTTTAGCCAAACAATCAGGCTGTACAACAATTACTGTTCGAGAGTTTTTGCTTAAGTTTTCTAATAACGGCCTAATAGAAAAAATACCCCGTGGTCGCTGGAAGATGGTTAAGTTTGACGAAGAGTTCGCCCGAGAACTTATTTCATTTCGTCAATTACTCGAGATGAACGCCATTACTAAGCTGTTAAAACTCCCAAAAAGCGATCCTATTTGGCAGGACCTCTCTGAGCTTCTCGTAAAACACCAAGAGGTAAGAGCGGATATCGAAAATCGGTATTTAGAATTTCCCGATTTAGATAAAGAATTACATTTCAAAATAAAGCACTGTACCCAAAATCGATTTATTGACCAGTTTTACAATATCGTTTCTTTTGTTTGTCACTATCATTATCAGTGGGATAAAACCGGTGAGTTAGAAAGGTTTACTGTAGCCATAGACGAACACATAGAGATTTTACAAAATCTTGTGACACATGACACGGTTGGCACTATAAAAAGCTTGGAAAAGCATCTTCAAACAGCTGAGATTACTTTATTAAGATGTGTACATGGGCTTGAAGTGTAGCGTTTTATTTTGTGATATTCTTAGCATCGAGGTTAAGTGAAATTAAAATACCAAGTACCGGCGTACTTGGCATTTTAAGAGCTAAATAAACCTTAGCCGTGCGGCATGCACGAAGGTCCCATTTGGTCAAAGCGTTTATAGGTTAAGATAAACTCTTGATGTCCGAGTTGCTCAGATTTTGATTGAGCGCCTTTGCTGACATTGACCACTAAGTCAAATATTTCCTGCCCTACAGAGTCGATACTTGCTTCACCATCCATAATTGCACCAGCATTAACATCCATATCACCGACCAAATTATTGTAAGTGGTGCTGTTAGAACTGATTTTGATTACTGGTGAAATAGCCGAACCAACAACTGAACCTCTTCCAGTCGTGAATAAAATCACATGACAACCAGAGGCAACCATTTCGACAATTTCAGCGTTGTCAGAGATATTCGGGAAGCCAAACATGGGGTCGCCATCAGGTACAACATCCATCAAGAATAGACCACCGCCTGCTTCTGGTCGCTCTCCTGGTTTAATTATTCCTTTGATTTTGGAACTACCCGACTTAGCGTATGCACCCATGGATTTTTCTTCTTGGGTGGTTAAGCCCCCTTCAGCATTGCCTGGCGCAAAACTACCATATCCCATGGCTGTATAGTAATTCTCAGCCTTTGCGACACACTGGGTTATTTGTTCACCTAAAGCTGGCGTTGCCGCCCTATCAGCCATTAAGTGCTCACAACCTATTAATTCGCCGGTTTCTTCAAATATGCAGGTTGCGTTTTGTTCGATTAAGAAGTCAAAACAACGGCCTACCGATGGGTTTGCCGTGATACCACTGGCACCATCAGAACCGCCACAAATAGTCCCTACAGATAACTCATTCATCTCCATTGGCACACGTTTAACTTGTTGCGCTTGTTGCTCGAGCGCTTTAACAATTTTCATACCTGCTTCAATAGTACTAAGCGTGCCACCTGACTTTTGGATAACCAAGGTTTCTACCGGGCGGCCGCTTTGGGTTATAGTGTTACTCAGCTTCTCTCTATTGAAACCTTCACAACCTAAAGAGATGAGTAACACGCCGGCTACATTAGAGTGGGTGCACAAACGCTCCATCATCGATAATGAATAATCATTGGGGTAGCAGCCGGGAAATCCAATTAGTTGAACATCGGCGTTGTCTGCTTGGTTTACGATTTTACGTGCAACGTGGTGTGCACATTCGACTAAGTAGCCTACAAGTATTACGTTGCGAATACCTTTACTACCATCGTCTCTTAAATATCCTGATAATTGTGGGATCATGAGTTTAACCTGTTTTTCCTACTCGGGTGTGGCTGGGAATGTAGTCACTTTTCATATTCTGCGTATGTACATGCTCACCGATTGATATAGGTGTTGTAGATGAGCCAATAGGCGCGCCATACTTGATAATTTTGGCGAACTGAGCGATATTTTCTCTGGCTATTTTGTGGCCGACTTCAATATCTGCCGAAAACTGCACAAGCCTACCTTCAACTTGTACTTCTTCACCCGCCGCAATTTTTGTCGTTGTGACTAGAACGTTATCATTCTCATTCAATAGCAACAGGCGTTTGTCTGATTTTTGTTTTTCTACCATTTCTCGACTCAATAAATGATTTTTATTTATAAATATACACTGATATTAGCCGCTTGTTCTTTTGAAGTCAATCAACAAAATAGTAACAATTACTAATTAATGTATTTTACATTTAATTTAACACGCGATCGCTTAATGACTCATTTAGCAAATATAATTTCCAATCCACTTAATAGATGCTTACGCATATCCTTATCCGCCAGAACAAACAAAGGATCGCGTTTTGAATAGACGCGACCCTTTGAATCTTTATCTAGTAGTATTGATTTGAGCGTTAAACACGTTTGAATCGTTCTACACTTTGCTGCTGTTCACCAAGTTTATCGATACCTAAACGCATCACATCTCCTTCTTTAAGATAAAGCGGCGGGTTCATACCCAAACCAACACCAGGAGGTGTGCCCGTGCTAATAACGTCACCTGGCTGTAAGCTCATAAACTGACTAATATAAGAGACTAAAAACGGCACTTTATAAACCATAGTATTCGTATTACCATCTTGAACACGCTTACCGTTAAGTTCTAACCAAATATTAAGTTCATTAAAGTCACCAACCTCATCAGGCGTCACTAAATATGGGCCAACAGGACCAAAAGTGTCACAGCCTTTACCCTTGCACCATTGGCCTTGTTTTTCAATTTGATAAGCGCGCTCAGACAAATCATTGATAACAGCAAAACCCGCCACATAATCCATGGCATCTTCTTCAGATACATAGCGAGCTTCTTTACCAATAACCACGCCTAGCTCGACTTCCCAGTCACTTTTTTCAGAACCAGGAGGCAACATTACGGTATCGTTAGGACCAATAACAGAAGAAGTCGCTTTCATAAACAATACAGGCTCAGAAGGTACATCCATACCTGATTCTGCAGCATGGTCAGCATAGTTCAAACCTACACAGATAAACTTGCCAATACGAGATACTGGCTCAGCAATACGCACATTCCCATCTACTTCAGGTAAATTTTGCAAATCTAATTCTTGTAGTTTCGCTATGCCATTATCAGCAAAAAATGCTTGATTGAAGTCGGCTACATGTGCCGAAACGTCTCTAATGACATTATTGCTATCCACTACGCCTGGCTTTTCAGAGCCTGCTTCTCCAAATCGAATTAATTTCATAATTACCCCTTTTATCAGTCTTTTAAAGAAAATATTTGTTGCATGGGCAGCCATTTTTGACCTGGCTTAGCCCATGGTAATGATTGTTGAAAAGTCGCCATTAAATCTTCCCACTCTTGCACTTTTGGATTGCGTAAATCGGCCTCTTCTTTGGCTTGACTAGAAAATTGCTCTGACACTTCCATGATCATAAATAGACGATTGCCGACTAAATATATTTCCATATTCAAAATGCCAGAAGACTTAATACTGTCTATTATTTCGGGCCAAACTCCCCCAGGTGCATGGTACTTTTTGTACTCTTCAATCGTGCTAGGGTCGTCTTTTAAGTCCAATGCAAAACAGTGTTTTGTACTCATTGTTCACCTACTTTTTGAGAGCGTTTTCCATATATAGCAATAACGACAAAGCAAATTAGCGGCAAAATAAACGAAGCCTTAGTAGCTGAGAAACCGTCAAACACGGTTTGCATGTCAATAATTGACGCTTGTGCCATTGGTAAAAAAGTTCCGCCAACAATCGCCATAATTAAGCCTGCAGCACCTAATTTCGCGTCATCTCCAGTACCCGAAAGCGCTATTCCGTAGATAGTAGGAAACATCAAAGACATGCACGCAGAAATACCGATTAAGGCATAAATACCCGCAACGCCATCAAGAAATATTGTCGCCGTTGTGAAAAGCATGCCTGAAGCAGCTAAGATCATTAGCAATTTACCGGGGTCAATAAATCTCAGCAAAAATGTACAGATAAAACGACTAAGGCAAAAAATAATCATGGCGTAAATATTGTATATTTGCGACTGAGACTCGGCAGCTTGCTCACTCATACCGGTTTTCATTAGCACTTCGGTTCCATAATGGATGATAAAGGTCCAACACATAATCTGTGCGCCAACATAAAACATTTGCGCAACCACACCTTCACGATAGTTGCGATTTGCCAATAAGCGCTTAAACGTACCGCCTATATCTAATGACGTAGAAGGTTCTTCAGTTGTTGGCATTTTTTTAAAGCCAATAATTAACAACACAATGAATACGACAACACCTATGGCTAAATACGGGTTTCTAATGACTTCTAAATCGTTGGCTGTAATTGCGGCTAATTGTTGTAAAGATTCAACGCTTCCGGTATCGGCTAGCAAGCGGCGCTCTGCGTCAGATGCAGGATTTAACTTTTGAATAATAAACTGAGTAGCAACGAACATCCCCAGTAAAGACCCTAATGGGTTAAAAGCTTGGGCAAGGTTAAGACGCCGCGTTGCAGTCTCTTTGGGTCCCATAGACAAAATATAAGGGTTTGCGCTTGTTTCTAAAAATGAAAGACCACAGGTCATCACAAAAAAAGCTAACAAAAAGGGTAAAAATGATTGCACGTTTGCCGCAGGTATAAACAAAAAGGCACCCAGGGCATAAAAACCTAAACCTGTTAAAAGGCCTGCTTTATAACTAAACTTCTTGATAAATAAAGCGGCAGGAATTGCCATGGCACCATAGCCGCTGTAAAAAGCAACCTGTATTAGCGTACCTTCAGAAGTGCTCATCTGTAATATTTTAGAAAAGGCCTTAACCAAAGGATTGGTTATATCATTCGCAAAGCCCCATAGTGGAAAACACATAGTGACTAAGATGAAAGAAACCAAATACACTTTAGGGATAAGCTCATGCTTTCCACCTTGCTGTATATTGTCTGTGCTTACTGTACTTGCTGTTTTTGTTGTCATTTTTATGTCCAAGCTATTGATTGTTTACCGGGATGTTAGTTATTTAAAGTCACAAATCCGCCGTCTACAGGCACGTTAGTGCCTGTAATAAATGCAGCTTCATCTGAACATAAGAAACAAATCAATGCGGCGATTTCCTCTACCTCACCCATACGTCCTATGGGCTGCGACTTAGATAACTTTTCAAACATCTCATCACGATTATCGGGATAGTTTTTCTCAAGAAATTGATCAACAAAGGGTGTGTGGACACGCCCTGGAGCAATACAATTGCAACGAATACCATCATTGATATAATCTTTAGCTACTGAGTAAGTCATTGTAAGCACCGCGCCTTTGCTCATCGAATACGCAAAGCGGTCTGCAATGCCCACACTTGACGCTACAGAGGCCAGATTTAAAATAACACCGTATTGTTTTTCTTTCATCGCGGGCACAACGGCCGACATCAGATTATAAACGCCTTTCACATTGACATTATAAATCTTATCGAGGTCAGCCTCTGACGTTTTCTCTAGGTTGCCAATGTGTGCAATCCCGGCGTTATTAACTAAAACATCAATTGATCTTTGTTGCAGTATTTCTGAGACCAACGTTTGGCATTGTTGATGATTTGAAATGTCGCCAATGTATTTTTCGCCCTCTGCGCCGTGCTCTCTAATTTCGGTCAAAACGGATTCTGCCGCTTCTTCATTCATATCAAACACAAGCACATGCGCGCCTTCTTTTGCCATTCTCAAGGCGGTTTCTTTACCAATACCACTGCCTGCACCGGTGATTAACGCGGTTTTACCTTCGAATCTATTACTCATAGTTGTAACCTATACTTTATTAAAGCTTGTAAAAAGATTGGGCTGTAGAAGCCCAAATTGACTGCTGTGCTTGTTTTGGCAAGGTAGCCAAGAATGTTGTCGTCATTTCTACCCAGCTAGGGTATTCACTGACCAAATTAATAACAGGCCAGTCACTACCCCACATCAATTTAAGCGGGCCAAAACTGTCTAAAAGCAGCTGCATAAAAGGTCTTATCGTCAAATAATTAACAGCGTCACCGGCTTCTGTAAGCAGGCCTGATAATTTACAATAGACATTGTCGAACTTTGCTAAACATTGCATCTTTCTGCGCCATGCAAGATTCTCGGGATGTTCTAGGCCGAGGGGAATCTTAGGTTTCGCACCATGATCTATCACAATGCGTAATTGCGGGTATCGTTCTGCTAACAGCATTATGTTGTCTAAATGCTGGGGGAGTACCAAGGCGTCAAATGCAAGGTCATGTTTGATTAAGGCTTTAAAGCAATCGTCCAGTGACGCTTGTAATATCCAATCAGGGTCTTCTATATCTTGTAGCATCGGGCGAATCCCTTTAAAGAAAGGGTTCTTCGCTAAACGGCTAATATCTTGTGCTGCTTGCGGGGATTGCATATCAACCCAGCCAACAACACCTGCTATGAATTCATGCTTGTCTGCCAAACTAAGCATAAATTCCGTTTCGTCAATTGTATCTGCTGCTTGAACTAATACGGTTTTAGTGACCGACTGCCCATCTAAAATAGTTTGAATATCTTGTGGCAGAAAATCTTGATATAACAGGCCTAAATCAGGGCTTAACCAAGCGTAATCGCCTCGTTCAATTTGCCAAAAATGCTGATGACTATCTATTCTTAACATCACTTGCACCTTAAGCCGGAATGGGCGCTTTTGCGTCTAGCAAATCAGCAGCTTGCATTGCTAACCAGAAGTCTTTTGGAATATTTTGCTGTATTTGCTCTACCGTGCTGCTCACGCGACGAGCTGAGCTTAAACCTGGGATAGTACTAACCACCGCCGGATGCGCTAATGGAAACTGCAGAGCAGCCGCAGCTAATGGAATGTCAAATTGATCACACAAAGATTCGATTTTCAAGACCCTGTCGATGATATCTTGTGAAGCCGGTTCGTAATTGTAGTGCGGGGTTACGCCTTCATTGCGCACGCCTGTTGCCAAAATACCCGAGTTATAGGGCCCACCTAATATGATTGAAGTATTTTCTTTTACGCAGCGCGGTAAAAAGGTTTCCAAGGCTTTTTGTTCTAATAAGGTGTAGCGTCCGGCAAGTAAAAAGCAATCAAAGTACATGTGATCCATTGCTTGTTCACACACTTCGTATTCGTTAACGCCAAGGCCAATAGCCGACACTAATTTTTGAGAACGTAATTCATCCATCGCTTTAAAACCGCCTTCAACAGCGATTGAAAATTGCTTATCGTGCTCTTCGCCATGGGTAACTTCACCAATATCATGCATATAAATAATATCGATTTTCGATAGTCCTAAACGCTGTAAACTATCTTCAAAGGAACGCATAACACCGTCGTATGAATAATCATAAACAGGTTCAAAAGGCATTGGCGAACAAAAGCCATGTTTATCTTCTGCCTTAGCGCATGGTTTCATTATGCGACCTACTTTGGTCGACAGAATATAGTCTTCAGAAGGGATTTCACGTAATGCGTCCCCAACTCTTCTTTCACTTAAACCAAAACCATAAAAAGGTGCTGTATCAAATTGGTTTATCCCCATATCCAGGGCTTTTTTAATTGCCGAATGAGCATCTTCGTCAGTCATACGGCGATACAAATTGCCAAAGGTAGCAGCACCAAACCCAAGTTCAGTGACCTGAAGTGATGTGCTTCCAACCTGATTTTTTTTAAACATAATCTTCTCTTTCTAATTCATGTGCGCCAAACACTGTCAATATATCGAAGATATGAAGTCGACAGTGGCACGTTATATAGCCAAACCATGTATTGGTGACAAAGCTAACGATATTTTTTTATTTTGCGCTTTAGCTAAATCACTTTTCTATTACTATTAGCATACGCCGATATATTATTATGTATAGAAATACACGCAATTTTTTTACATTTTGTTTTATTTTAGCTTATAAATCGCTCTATTTAACTTCTGCCTAAGCGAGATACTCCATATTCGAAGCGTATATATTAATGTGATCTTTATGTTAAAAACAAGCAATAAATTCATATTTGAAACATTATTTTATATGCAATACAAAGATAACAATAGTGAAAACAAGCTTTAAAAGGCAAGAGTATAAGTCTAACTTATTGTTTTTTATATTTTAAAATAAATATGAAATGTATTTTATGTATGTTGAATCACAAAATATGCAGGCTAAATATTTGAAGAAAAATTTACTCGTATGAATATTCGTTAAACAGAAATGTCGCTCCATCGAACCACATTTGCATTAATCTAGGCTCCAAACAATGTAAATTTGATTATTTATGCTAAACGATAAAAGGTCGTTGCCGCACGAGACCAAACGGCCATCCTATCCTCAACATCCATTGACGACAAAAATGCATCGGTAAGTTCAATCCATTGCTCATAATCTGTTTCAACATTAACGGTTGACCAATCGCTTCCCCACAGCAGTCTATGAGGCCCAAAACAATGATAGACATGATTCATATAGGGAACGATGCTATCAACATCAAGATTATGACGTGCATCTGCAACTAAACCAGAAAGCTTGCAATACACATTTTGCTGCGCTGCAAGTTGCTTCATTTTATCTGACCAAGTGTCAAAATTTTGCATAATAACGTTAGGCTTGACGATATGATCAACAGCGATTCTTAGCTTAGGGAAACGCTTACTTAATAATAATAATGACGCTAAGTGACGGGGTTTTACCAAGGCCTCAAAACAAATACCGTACATTTCTAAACAATGAAATATAGGTAGGAGTTCAGGCGCATTTAACCAATTGCTTTGGCTAGTATTATGTTGGCTAGCCCTAATTGCTTTTACGCTTGAATTTTTTGAAAGTGAAATAACGGTAGCCAACGCATTTGCCGAGAACATATCAACACAAGCGACAACGCCGAGTACAGATTCATTTGCACGCGCAATGCGCACTAAATTTTGGGTGTCATCAATATTAGGTTCTGCTTGCACTAACAAAGCTCTACAAATGCCGGTCAGTTGCTTGCGGTGAACTATACGGCTTTTCACCGCATCAAGCGAAGTGCGATTAATAACGTCAACACGCCAATCATAGTCATCACCCCGTTCTTTCCAAAACAAATGATGACAATCAATACGATGTTGTATGAGGCTCTGATTAAACACGAATTTTTTTCCTATCTACTTCTACTTATGTTTGAGTCTAGTCAAACGAAAAGACGACCCAAACCACGCGTTGTTTAATATATTAAATTATGTTTAACTTATCAAATGATTTATATCATGGATTAACAAAAGCTTAACAATGCCCAAGCCAAAACCTTATTGCGTGCCTAACTTGAAAAGAAATATAGATCCTATAATCTAAACAATAAAGAACACGGAAAATTATTGGGTATACGTTTTTTAGCCTTACATTTGTGGTGTAAACCATTCTATTACTAGGAGTCAATCAATGAGAAAATTAACAATGAGCTTGTTATCAATCGGCGTCATATCAACGATTACCGCTTGTGCTATACACTCCCCAAATCTTCCAGGCTTTGATGAAGTTCTCAGAGCAAGCACAGAACAAGATGGCCGCGCTTGTTTTCGACAAAGCAATATCAGTGGTTGGGGAGCGCTAGAAGATAATGTTATTAGCGTGAGTATGAACACTAATAGAGAATATTATCTTGTTACCACCGCGTTTAGGTGCCAATCTTTCTTAACGTCGTTTCAAGCACGATTTGAAGGGGCTAGTTACGAAGTATGCGGCGGCGGTGCTAATAAAATTATAACTCGTTCGGAAGTTTGTCCCATAAAAAGCGTATTTAAATTCGACAGCCGCAAAAGTGCTTTCGACGAATACGAAAAAGCAGAAAATAAAATTGAGAGTCTTCGAAAAGAGTACGAAAGCGAAAAAGCGTCGAGTCAGAAATGAACACCTTCGTTGACGTTTTTGTTCAATTTTTGACATCAATCTGTAAAAATAGTTTTCATATCATGTCTTTACCTGTCAAACTAGGTTATTATATTTAGATATAACTATAGGCTTAAAAAGGTCAATTACATGCTTGAAAAACAACGACATCATTTGCTATTAGAATTGTTAGCTGAATTAGGCTACGCATCTGTTCCGATACTCTCAAGCAAATTAAAAGCTTCTGAAGCAACCATACGCCGCGACATTACCAAATTGTCGAAACGAAAAGCACTGACTAAAATTAGAGGGGGCGCTCAATCAAACACAGTGTCGTATCAACCTCACGAGCGCCGGCATCTTAAAGGATCTGTATTCCTTGCTGATACTGAGCAAAATAAGAATATAAAAGAATTAATAGCACAAAAAGCAGTTGCCTTGTGTGAAGAAGGCGAATCCATCATTATTAATGGTGGCAGCAGCACCTATATGATGAAAGACGCACTCGCAAGCCGTCATTTAAATATACTTACAAACTCATTTGCATTAGCGCGCGAATTAGCAGACAACTCAGACAATCAAATAACCCTTCCTGGTGGAGAGTTGTACCGAAAACAAAGTATCATTTTAAGTTCATTTGAAAACGATGGTATTTCAAATTATCACGGTACGAAAATGTTCATGGGTACACCCGCAATAGGTGAATACGGATTGATGGAAACCGACCCTATGTTAGTTCTTTCTGAGCAAAAGCTACTCAAACAAGCTGACCAACTCATCGTTTTGGCCGACAGTACCAAAATAGGAAAGAAGAGCTCTTTAATCTTATGCTCTTTAGACAAAATAGACATCTTAATAACAGATGACAAAGTTGAACCACAGTTTCTAGCGCTATTTGCTAAACATGAGATTGAAGTAATTATGGTTTCAACACCTCAATGATAGGTAGGTACAACAATAACAGCGGCTAACTGCGACGTTAAGCGTATCAGAAAGTGCAAACAATATAAGCTCAGAATTATCGGGGCAAGGTGTCTCTGACCAAGTACTACCCACCAAAAATTGAACCATCTTGCTTAAAATTATTACCTTCTACCGCTTGATTAAGACCTAATATGACTGTATTTTACCTATTATGATTTTAACTGGAGTGTTTTTATGAGTAATATTTTTGATCTTAATGGGAAAGTTGCATTAGTAACCGGTGCAAGTAGAGGCTTAGGAAGAGGCATTGCTGTTGGTTTAGCACAAGCTGGCGCAAATATAATAGCAGTTGCATCAAAAAAAGAGAATGTCGCAGATACCGTTGCTGAAATTGAAAAACTCGGTAAAGGTAAAGTCGAGGCACTTGGCTGTGAGCAAGACAAACCTGAACAAGTTAAACAACTTGTTAATGACGCTATTGCCGCCTTTGGCAAAGTAGACATCTTAGTTAATAATGCTGGAACCATAAGGCGAGCGCCTGCTGAGGACTTTTCTGACGAAGATTGGGATTTAGTAATGGAAGCGAACATCAATGGTGTGTTTAGATTATCAAGGGGCATTGGTAAACACATGCTCAAAAACGGTAGCGGAAAAATCATTAATATCGCATCGCTTTTAAGCTTCTCCGGAGGAATAACCGTTCCAGCTTATAGTGCTTCAAAAGGCGCTGTGATGCAACTGACCAAAGCATTGGCAAATGAATGGGCTGCAAAAGGGCTAAACGTCAATGCCATTGCACCTGGTTATTTTGCTACAGACAATACCCAAGCATTGAGGGCGGACGAAGAACGCAATGCAGCGATATCTGCACGCATACCCGCAGGACGTTGGGGAAACCCAGAGGATTTAGCTGGCGCAGCGGTATTCCTTGCTTCATCAGCTTCCGACTATGTAAATGGACATACACTATTAGTAGATGGCGGCTGGATGGCGAGATAAGGCCTTCAATAAATCTAGCATTGACTGTATATGGATTCATATTGTGGCAATAAAGCGGGCTATCCTCACCCGATGCTTTATTGCCTGTACGATCACCGATTAAACAAAGATAACCCACATTGTATGAAGCCACATGGTCTCAACTACCTGAAGTGTTTAGCCAAAAACCGTATCCATAGTCAAGGAATGTTCCTATTCCTATAGGCCACGCGCTCTTCCAACTACATATTCAAAAAAGCTGTAATCTCACTGCTGCAGGTTCTCCCTAAGATTAGAGAAACCAGTCTCACTCTCTAATAAAAAATTACATTCACCGTCCGAAACGTGATGAGCTTGGTCAACACCGTGAATTAAAATGAATCATAAATATCTTTTTTGACTCAAATTGACTATATCTGTATATTTATTAACATGATTGTAACAAGCACTATTTGTCAATTTAGAGTATTGAAGACTTTATGCAAAAAGTGCTAGAAAAATAACTATAATTTGAGTTTAGGAAATAGGCTAATGTTAGAAAAACATAGACAACAGTTAATAAGAGAAATGCTAACTAAACAACAATTTGTCAGCGTTAAAAAATTAACACAGCAGTTACAGGTGTCAGAAGCCACTGTAAGAAGAGACATAAACAAACTTTCCAAAATTGGTAAACTTTTGAAGATTCAAGGGGGAGCAGAATCAATTGAAAGCTCCTTTACTAGAAAAGTATTAAACAGTCCAAATTTCCATGATGCTAAAGACACCCAAAGTGCAGTTAAAAAACAGATTGCAAAAAAGGCAGCACAACTGTGTAAAAATGGCGACTCAATAATTATAAATGGAGGTAGCTCAACGTACATGATGGGCGAATTTCTTAACGATTTGCAATTAAATATTTTGACTAACTCTTTCGTGTTAGCAAATTATTTAACAACAAATAGCATAAGCCGGATATCTTTACCAAGCGGCGAAATATATAAAGAACAAGGTATATTATTAAGTTCATACGAAAATGATGGCTCTGAGTATTACCATGGTGACATGATGTTTATGGGTACGCCGGGCATAGGAAAGTTTGGCGTTATGGAGTCAGATCCACTATTGATTAGATCTGAACAAAAATTAAAGAAACGTACAGAAAAATTAGTTGTATTGGCCGATAGTAGCAAAATAGGGATAAGGTGTAATTTCATTTTATGCCCATTAAGCGAAGTCGATACATTAGTGACAGACTCTGGTATTGATGAAAAACTAGTTGACTTTTTTGAATCACACGGCATTGAGGTGTTAATTGCCGATGATAGTGAGTAGTTAGCATCAACTCCCTATTTTACGGCCATTACATGTACACCCATGATTAAGCAATCACTTTTAATCATATATTTGCATATACAGTCATTCGAAGGTATTATATTAAGTTGAATGTTAGGCATCAGGTAATGATTAACATTGATGAACAAGCAAAATATGCAGTATTGTTTTACGTAAATAGCTAAGGTCAAATTAGTGGGTTTGACAATTAAAATAGAAATGGGAAATCAAAATGTATCATAGCCTAATTCTCGATATTGGGAAAACGAATGTTAAACTGCACCTTCTAAATGAAGACCGAAAATCGGTATTTAGTGAATCGAGATCAAATAAGATACTAACAAAAGGACCATTCCCCCATGCTGACGTTGATGGTATTTATGACTGGATGGTTTCAGTATGTCAACGTTTAAGTGCCCAATTTGAAATTACCGCTATTTCAGTTACCACTCACGGCGCCACTGCTGCTCTTATTGATAGAGACGCTAGTAATGATAATAACGGTTTGGTGCTTCCTGTGCTCGATTACGAATATTCAGGTATTGGTTCTAGTGAGTATGATGATCTAAAACCAGACTTCTCTGAGAGTTTATCACCAAAGCTCCCTGCGGGTTTAAACTTAGGCAGGCAATTATTTTGGCTTCAAAAAAACTTTCCTACAGAATTCGGTAACTGTACTGATATTCTCATGTATCCGCAATACTGGGTGTGGCGTTTAACAGGGAAACGATGCACAGAAGTAACATCATTAGGTTGCCACACTGATTTATGGGCGCCGCTTAAAAATGACTATTCACAAATGGTGAAAAATCTAAATTGGCTCGATTTGTTTCCTCCAATTGTCCCAGCGTGGCAAAGTCTTGGAGCAATTAGTCCATCGATAGCAAACATCACTGGACTGAGTCCTGAGTGCGAAGTATTTGCAGGCATTCATGATAGCAACGCTAGCTTTCTGCGCTATAAAATTCGACAAGGAAATAAACCTTTCACGGTGATATCGACTGGTACATGGACAGTACTAATGAGCTCTGGAACACCTACATCTTGTTTATCTGCTAAACGAGATATGCTGGGTAATGTTGATGCTATGTCTTCTCCTATTCCTTGTGCCCGCTTTATGGGGGGCCGAGAATTTGAGAAAATTTGTGCGATGTTAGGCGGCGCTTTCGGTGATCCTGTCGAGTCTGCCGTTCTTCAAGATCTTATAGACAACTCTGTGATGGCAATTCCCGATTTTAGTGGTGGCAGTGGCCCATTTGGTGGTCATAAACCGGCTTTTATTGGCGAAATAGATTCGAGCCAAGGGACGGAAACTGCCACTTTATATTGTGCACTAATGATTGATTTTCAATTGGATTTATTAGAATCTAAAAGTGATATCTATATAGAAGGTGCATTTTTACAAAATCCCCTGATGTGTTCAATCATTGCGCAACTTCGCCCGCAACAGTCAGTATGGTTATCAGCAGATAATACTGGGACCGTGCAAGGGTGTGCCTCACTAATTGATTGGCAAAAAGTGACTAATAATGAACTGAGTAATATTGACCTTAAGCCTGCTGTACCAACACGTTTAACTAATTTAGAAAATTACCGTGATAGCTGGCGAAACAAAGTAAAAATGAGTTAAGACCGTCACGCTAGTAAATGACGATAAGCGAACAATAACTGTGACATTGTGAATGATAGATGACCGTAAGCAATTAAGGTCATCTATCATTATTTTTATGCAATAACAAAAATGCTTTAACCCATATTGTGCTTATTCACTTTCATGAAGTAACAACACGCTGGGGGCAGAAATAACCACATGAGCAAGATCACGGTTTCCTGGTTGACTTAGCCAAGACAAAAAGTAAGCACCACCTGATGGACTCAAATCCCCTACTCCTTCAAACACGTGTTGCTCCAGTGTTAGGTTTGTAGAGCTTTTTACTAAGCGATTAGATTCTTGACTAATATTAGCAATTTGCGGGGGATACAAATATGCCTTTTCAACACGCAGAGTTTCTAAGGTTTTGCTATCTAAAACAAAGCGCATAATGTCATCCTTTTTGCGGACTTCTACACCAAGCTCACTTTCATTCAAAATCTCTGCTGCATAAGGTCTAACTTGAAACTTACCTAAGGAGCCATGTCCACCGAAATCCCAACGAAAGTCTTCCCAATTGCTTATTTGTTGGCTTTTCCATTGATTGCCTTGTTTACGTGTTACATAAATTTGCGTATTACCGTCCTCATCGTATTTATGATAAGTCACTATTGGCGCTCCATTGTGGTCAAAGCCAATTTTGACATTACCGTTTATCATTCCACCAAAGGCTGGAACAGGTGCGATGACTTCAGTTTTATCCAAGGTAATTGGAAGAGTTAATGGCACGCCGTTTGAATCTGTCCAGTTAAGCAAGTCTTTACTCTTGGCATAAGATAAACTATGGTTAGTAGCCGCATTTGGCGTGTTACGCCATACCCAAATCAAGTGAAAGTTGCCATCAGGACCTCTAACAGGACCTTCGAAATAACCACTCATTTTGCCCTCACCATTTAAAAATTGGTTTTGATGAAGCTGCGACCAAGATTGCGAGTCAGTATCATAAATATTATATATCTCGTTACCGTTACCACTGCCTCCATCACGGTATTTAACGATAAGCTCACGCTCTTTATTGAGCAAAAATATTGGGTAAGTCATTCGCTTCTCAACTGACTCATCTACCATTTTGTTCACTCGTTCTAAGCTTCTTACTTGATAAGGCTTTGTAGTTCTAAAATATTCAATAGGGTCGCCATGCATATTACCCATAACATGCAAGTGACCGGCTTTATCTAACTCCATTGTGACGTAGTTATGACTATCCCAGCCTAAATGACTGTCAACTTTATAATAGCGCCATGGCTTGCCTATGTAACGATGCGCAACTGTCATTTGACGATTTGCATCAAAATAGGCAACAAACTGATGTTCTCCTCGAGTGAGTAAGAAAGGTTTAATGCGATGTCCAGACCATACATTATCAATTGCTTCAGAGTGGACAATTTGCTTAGTCGTCTTCAGATCTTCGGCCATATTGTTTGGAGTAACAGAGCATGCGCTTACAATAAACAAACACGAAATGGCAATAGGTATACGCAAAGACGTACAACTCTTTAATAATTTCATAATTTCTATTCCAATAAATAAATTGATTATTTGTCAACTTGTTAAATTTCATTTACAATCATGTTAATTCATTATAAGTCAAATATAAACTCTTTTTAGTTATTGAATAAACAATTTAATTATGAATTGCGTTTAAGTAGTGCTTTAAGGCATTAGGTCTAATTTTGAAAATCTCATATGCTAGGTATCAGTCCGGTCGGCATATGCACAACACTACACCCCTAACCTTGGAAAATAGAATATGAATAAAATCCTAATGTCTTTCGTTGTCATAGGCGCATTGTTGAGCCAATCTTGCAGTCAAAGTACTCATACTAATGCAGTCAAACTCTCCTCAAAGAAAGAAAATAAGCAATATTTACAAGGTATTAAGCCTCCCAAAGGACGTTTAGCTGTGGTCATTGACGGTAATTCTCCGGATCCTGACGATATTGGAGCAACGCCCGTGATGTTAGCGTTGTTACAAAAAGCAGACATGTCATCACGACTTGTGCATCTTTCCCATTCATGTGATTTAGATCCTTTCAAAAACAAAGGCCGATTTCAGATCGATGCAAAAAATGAATTGCGACGTCAAAACAAGTTAGACGAACTAAGTAGAAAAGGTATTAATTTATTTGGCCCGTTTGAAAATTTACGTAATTTTTATAACTGTCGAACCGACCAAACAGGTGCAACGAATGACCTTATAGACGCTATCAATGCATCCTCTTCCAACAACCCGCTTTGGATAATTGAAGCAGGAGAACCCGACCTTATTGGCTATGCACTTGAGGCTGCTCAAATAGATAAGAGGCAATATGTGCACGTTGTTTCTCATCACCCTGCTAATGACAACAGTGGTGATTATTTTACTTGGCAACAAATTTTAGATTTTGGTGTTATTGAGCATCAAATAGGAGACCAAAATGTCGGTTTACAAGCACCAATCAAAAGTTGGGATTGGGCTAAACAACATAACAATGAAGGCATTGCATTTATTTGGGAAATGATGGCCTATGCTGAAAAAGATGGCGTTGTTCCTTTTCAGAGTAATAAATTTGATTGTTCCGATGCAGGTATGATTTATTGGTGGATCACCGGCGCAAATAACAATGGGAATAAACATGCAAGCCCTAGTGATATTGAAGCACTTCTAAGCAATAACTAGAGAGATAAAAGAGATGAATTTTAGGCTTTTTCAGTTAGCAATATTCAGCACAACCTTGATATTTTCAAGCTACTTACGAGCGGCACATTCTGACCAAGCATCTCACCAAGAATCAGACGGCTTAGTTGTGATTGAAGCAGAAAACTTTTCCTCGCAGCACTTGGATGGTAAGCGGCGTTGGTTGATTTTTTCGAAAGACACTCCTGAGCATGCATATCCTGATGCAGATAAACCGCACTATCAAGACGCTAGTAATGATCGTTATATTGAAATTCTACCTGATACGCGCAGCAATCACTATGAAGCCTTAGTAAGGTCTGAAAATTTCACCAATCAAGCTGGGACGATGGCGGTGTTAACTTACCCGGTTTATTTCCAAACGCCAGGTAAATATTACGTATGGGCAAGGGCCTATAGCACAGGAAGTGAAGACAACGGAATACATCTAGGTATTAATGGACAATGGCCAGAATCTTCGCAACGCCTACAACTTTGTAAAGGTAAACACGCATGGACATGGTCTTCTGCGCAGCGCACAAAAAGTAATCATTGCGGCATAGCAAATACTATCTATGTCGATATTCCATCTAAAGGCGTACATACACTGATGGTATCTATGCGCGAAGATGGCTTTGAGCTAGACAAGCTTTTGTTAACGAAAAATAAAACTTATCAACCCCTAGGGAAAGATAAGCCTGAAACGCTGAGTACTACAACTACTTTACCTCAAAAAACACAACTTTTTGAGATTAAGGATTATATGCGTATTTTACATGCGACAAGTGACTTCAAGATAGACAATACAGGCCCCATTCCCTTTTACCGACATAAGGCCGAGGATGCGCTTGCTATAAATGCAGTTAAGACTGAATATCGTAATCGATATGCTCACGCACAATACAGTGTAAAAGCCAAAGAAGCCGGCACGTTTACACTCACTCTGGTCACGCTAAGTGAAATTGATGGTGAATCTAGCTATACCGTATCGGTAAATGACAAAATAATTGGTGAGTTTACCAATCCAGAAACAACACTAGACTACCAAGAAGCCTACTTTACAATGACTGACATTACGTTAAAGACAAACGACCTAATTAAAGTGTCCTCTAAAGCCGTAACCAACGGTAAAATCCCCGAGAACGGCGGTACCGCATATGCGAGAGGGAGATGGCGTGCTTTAGTAATAAGTAGAGCTGACAATTAAGTCAGCTTTTATCTGCTACTCATTGTTTGCGTCATCGTCAAGTTTGAACTTCCTAGCTGATGACGCATATTCATTTGGAAAATCTGCGGGTACGGGAATAGACACGCTTCCTGTTGCAACCCACTCGCTTCCTCTCAGAAAAGTAGTAATAAAACCAACACTTTCAAACGATTTTTGCTCATGACCAAGAGTGGTATGAAAAACACGTCCTTTTGCATAATTAACGGTCATTAACATAGGCTCGTGTCGTCCAGTACCACCTTCTTCGATAGGGCATAAAGCACTAGCTAGAATATTCAAGTTTAGGGCTGGGCCCCTTAACTTACCGTAGCATTCATCTTTACTATGCATCCATACTTTTGGTAGGCCTGCTAAAATTGGGTGTTCCATACGCTGGGTAATCTTAAATTCGTGTTTTTTCCCGTGAGTCCCTGCTGCACCCGGTGACATATCTTTAACCAACTCACCCTTATCATTGTGAAACACATAAGGACCGTGTGCTTCGTCGCGTTTTCCCCAACCACTCAAACCGACTATTTTGTTATATTCATCCCAGTCTGGAAAAGCATTGTTGGCCGCATGTATAGCAACAAATCCGCCACCATTTCGTAAATATTGTTCAAAATCCCTTTGCGTTGCTTCTGGCCATGCTGCGGCTTTAAAACCAAAGTTAGAAATCACAAGGTCATAGTCTTTGAACGGGGGCGCAAATGAAGGATCGCTGATCGGTTCAGTTACGGCATAATTACTTTCATTATTATGCATAGCTAAATAGGATAATTGTTCTTCGCCTCGCCACGTCGGCTTGGTACGATATACATCTACATGAAACATAGCTGTTTGTTCTAAATATTGTTTTAGCATAACGGTACTTTTAGGCCAAATTACGTGGTTGTTCTGTCCGTCAATTAACAAGGCCCTTAACTTAAGCTTCTCGCTTTTACCGCTCTCAAAAAGAGGGTTAGAGCAAGAAAAAACTAAAACGCTCCCAAGAATAATTGCTATAGCTTGTAACTGTAATTTTAAGTTCATCCGATATACCTATCATTTTATAAAACTGAATCTCGCTACTCGTCTTGGTTAATACTTGTTTATAGATGAATCCAATAAGTAGCTAGCAATTTTAATTTTTAATTTTTAATAAAAAGCGTTTAACTTTTTATAAGCTTAATTAAAGATAATACATCACCTAGATTAAACACAAAAGACCTAAGACGACCGAATATGATTTAATTCATTCTTTGATATTTTTATAGGCAAAAAAATTTAACGTAAACAATAACGTTCTGATTTTATTAGCAAGTTAAGCCACAATAATTGATAAGGGATCTGTTTAGCTTGTAATAATTTATTGTGTTTAATAACATTTACTATACAATTTGACTTAATTTGAGCGAGTAAGTGGGTTCTTGTTATGAAAGTAATGCAGTATTATTTTTGTGTTGTTTCTTGTTGCGGTTTACTAGTAAGCGCCAATGGACATGCTGATTCGAAACCAAATAAAACAATGCCAGGCAATCCAACGAAACAAAATTTAATCGTTATCGTCGCAGATCAAATGCGTCGTGAGGCAATGGGTTTTTGGCAACAAGAAAAATTTAAAAGCGCGCTCAATACTAAAGGTGACTATGTTATTACGCCAAACCTTGATAATCTTGCCAATACAGGCCTAGTATTTACCCAAGCAATTTCAAACTACCCACTATGCAGCCCATTTAGGGGTATGTTTTTATCCGGTTTATATCCAAATAATAACGGGGTTAGCAATAATACACGAATCGATAGGCCTAACGTGGGCTTGCGAACTGATATTATAAGCTTCACTGAAGCTTTAGCGAATGCTGGTTATAACACGGCTTTAGTAGGTAAAGGGCATTGGCACAACAATTTAGCCCTGTTTGACGATAGTAATAACTATATGGGCACAAGCGAAGCGCCAGGAGGACACTTTTTTAAGGGGACAAAGTACGATTCTTACATTCCTCCCGGTCCCGCTAGGCATGGTATTCAATATTGGTATCAATCCATTGGTCATAATCATAGCAATCCAATTGTGTACACCAACGACAAAGCCATCAGTGCAAAACCAGAGGGGCAACCATTTTACCCAAAGCGTTACTCAGCAGTTGATCAAGCAAATGTAATTATTGACTACATCAAAAATACGCGTCAACAACGTGATGATTCAAGTCCTTTTAGTATCTTGTGGACTATGGACCCTCCCCACAGTCCTTACCGTGACATAAAAGACACTGATAAAAAAATTTATGACCAATATTATAAAAACGTAGATATAAACACATTACTCAATCGAGACAATATTGATTTAGATGTCGCCGCTCCTTTCGCTAGATACTACTTTTCAATGATTACTTTAATTGATAGGGAAATTGGCCGTGTTTTAGCAGTGTTGGAGCAACAAGATCTGCTTGACAATACGATGATTGTATTTACCTCTGACCACGGTGAAATGATGGGTAGTCATGGGCTTATGACTAAAAATGTTGTGTATGAAGAATCATTGGGTATTCCTTTAATTATACATTATCCAATGTCTATCAAGCAGAATGTAAATGATCTCTTAATAAGCGTACCTGATTTAATGCCAACAATTCTAGGACTGTTAAATCTAGACGATTTTATACCAGCATCATTAGACGGGACTGATTTCAGTAAACATTTGTTAGCACCTGACATTTATCCCTCTGAGCGTAAATCAAGTTTATATTACGGGAAAAACGGTGAACTGGGCCTAAAAACGGACCGATATACCTTCGCTATAAACGCTGAAGGTGAGCTTATTGCACTGTTTGACAATATCGATGATCCGTATCAAATGGCAATGCTTCAGACGCACGACATTGAGCCAAAACAAATGGAGTTTCTTAAAAAAGAATTGGGAATTTGGTTAGCGCATATTAACCATTCTTGGTATCAGCAAAGACGTTTTCCTGATAGCGTGACTTATCCTAATAATTAGTCATTTACCAAATTACCACTCAACCTGAAATTTTAATAGCACAACTAAAGGAAAAACGATGGAAAAAATAGCATTTGTCATGACCTTATTACCTGGACACGAAATTGAATACCAAAAGCGACACGATGAAATATGGCCAGAGCTCGCCACCGCACTAAAACAAGCTGGCGTATCGGACTATTCTATATTTTATGAAAAAGAGTCAAACAAGCTATTTGCAGTACTTAAACGTGCAGATGACCATAAAATGGATGATTTACCACTGCAAGCTATTGTAAAAAAATGGTGGGAATACATGGCTGATATCATGCACACCAATCCCGACAACTCACCGATAGTCAATCCACTCGAGCAGGTTTTCCACTTGGACTAAGGTATTTTACTTGTTAGCTTAGATGGCTTAATCATCATGTTGTTGGTTTGATTCTTTGTACACTAAGGTGTAGTCGCCAGGTGAATATAATTGTGAACTTTTACCGGGTAAAGTCACATAAGCATTCGTATTATTAGGAATGGTAAATTGCCAAGTGATCTGGTTTCCCACCCTCTTCCATCTACTTTTAATTTCACCATAACCCGTCGTGTAAGCAACATTTATTGATGCTAAACTTTTCGGAAATACCGGCCGAAGTTCAAAAGTTTGATATGCTACTGTGTTATCTAATGGACGAATACCTCCTAAGCCTTCATAGAACCAACCATCATAACCACCATGAAACGGGTGGTTTAGCGAGCGCAGGGGGCCGCGACCTTTACTTGGATCAAAAGCCCCTTTTCGTTCCCATAAAGTGGTCCCATTTAGTTCATCAAATAGATAAGAGAAACCGGGGTAACCTTTTGCCTTAAAAATATTAAATGCCGTATCAGCGTAGCCATAATCACTTAGCGCAAGATACAGATATGTTTGACCTAAAGCGCCTACCGAAGAATGCCCCCCCATTTATCCAGCACATCTTTATTTAAGGCATCAGCCACACTTTGTCTCAGTTCCACCGGCGTAATGCCAAACCTAAGCGCCATAGCATCAGCTGTTTGGCTGCCGTAGTGGCCTGTTTTTGGATCATATAATGCATTATGAAAGCCTTCGCTTAAATTTTCATACAGGGTTAGATATTGGTCTGACGCTTGGTTCTTCCCCAAGACATGTGAGATTTTACTCATGTAATTAGCTGCCTGCGCAAACAATGCAGTGCTCGTGACGGTAGTTGTGGTCCATTGCGGCGTGCCTCGCCCTCCAACCCTTGGAGTGCCTGGCGTTGCAACAGGGTCGCACCAATCACCATAGCCGCTGTGAATTAAAAAGTCAGTCATTTGGCGTTGCCCAAAATCCATATATTCAACCAAGCTTTGGTACTGCTCTTCTAATATTTGAATATTACCATGGTGACGATAATGCTCCCATGCAATAAATACTTCTGCGACCGCCCAATCCACTTTGCCGCCACCTGTGCGTTTGCCCGGCACAACCGTGGGCGCAACTTTCAAGGCTGTTTTAAAATCACCTAAATATTTTGGCCAAAAAGTCTCCATATTGAAGTTATAATTCCCAGTAATTAGGGTAGCGTGAGCATCACCTGTCCACCCCGCTTTTTCGCGAATAGGGCAATCTAAAGGAACACTCATTAGGTTACTTTCGTAACTCCACAATGCTGTATGGTGAATCCGATTAAGTAGTGGATCTGAACTACTAAATCTTCCAATACGCGCTACGTCACTGCGCACTAACTGTGCACTTAAAACGTCCAATGATGGTTTTTCTTCTAAACCCGTTATTTCAACATATCTAAATCCATGCCAGGTAAAACTGGGTGTCCATATAGCTTGATTGTTATCGCTTGCAATATAACCGTCTACCGCATTTAGATTTGTGGCCCAACCTCCGCCACTTAATTGGCTGATATTCCCTTGTGCATCGGCCCATTCTGCAAATCTAAGATAAACCGCTTGGCCTTTCTTAAGTTTTAATTTACTCAGATGCAAACTTGGGATACCCGTAAAGTTTTGACCAAAATCGAACACCCATACCTTCTCCTTAGGCATAAATATTTTTTTAGCATGCATCGATTTTATAGGGCGAATAGGAGGCAATAATTGAGGTTCTAATTGTTTTGTTGGCCAAGTTTCTAATACTTTTGCTGGTTGCCAGTCAGACCATAATTGATTATCAGTATTTTCGTTGTTCGTTACTGCTGTTGTTTGCTTCCAACCTTCAATTGCATAATTGGCGTCGAATAACTCGCCAGAAAATATTCCCTCTTTAATCACCGGCGACGCTTTTGTAAGCCAGTTTTCATCTGAACTAACTATTTTAGTACTGCCATCACTAAACACTAATTCCAATTGCGCAATAAAACTGGGTTGCCCAAATGAATAGCTTTTACGTGCTTTGTTTCCTCCAGTGCTATCGGGATCTTTCCAACCGCTAAAGGCAATATCTTCATCGTACCAACCACTGCCTAAATGCACCGCAATAACATTGTTGCCAATTCGTACAGAGTCGGTCACTTGATCGGTATTGTATAAAATACGTTTATCAAAATCAGTCTGGCCCGGATCCATAATACGGTCCTTTATTCGCTTACCATTAATGAATACCTCGTAATAACCAGCAGCAGTGCTATGTAACTTTGCGCTCACCAAGGTTTTATTTACTAAGAATTCGTATCGGAACAAACCAGCTGTAGGCATTTTGTGGAGTTGTTCAATAGCAGGTTTACTAATACTGCCATCTTCATTTTCTACTGTGCCTACCAGGTTTACCCATTGGCTAACCGCAGCATTACTATTAACAGAATGGGGCTTAGCAATTTGAACCCACTTAGCTTGCCAGTCGCTCTTAAGTAACAAGCCCATCTGCCATTGACCGGTTTGGCTCCATTGTGACGACTTATCCTCATTTGTTTGCCAAACTTTTACTCGCCAATAGGCCGTATCGTTGGTGTTTAAACGCTTACCTTCATAGGCAATATTGCGTGACTGACTCGATACTATCTTGCCACTATCCCACAAATCAGCCTGACCACTTTGCAAAAGACCTAAGTTACTCGCAACTTGAATTTGATATGCATATTGCTTTGTCACATTTGCACGCCAAGACAAGCTTGGTGTTGTATTATGGACATTTATAGGTAACTTATTTCCTTCTACCAACAAGTCACTGGGCGACTCAAATGTGACGACGATATGTGGGACGTTGATGCATGCAACCAATCCCAATAAACTAAGCATTAATAGATGTTTTATCATTTGCTACATATTCCAATTTGGCTTTTCAACGACTAATTCTGTGACACTAAAGAATAGCGTCCTGCGGTAAATAGTTTGCTTTCTCGATTAGGCAAGGTGACCAAGGCAGTAGTGTTGTTTGGGACGACAAACTCCCACATTACTTTGTTGCCTTCCCGCCACCAGCGACTTTCAATCGTTCCGTAGCCAGTTCTGTACGAGACATCAACAGACTCTAACCCCGCTGCGAATATGGGTCTAAGCTCAAAATCTTGAAATCCAACACTGTCTTGTAGTAAACGAATCCCCCCTAAGCCTTCATAAAACCACCCATCATAACCACTGTGAAAAGGATGATTAAGAGAGCGACCCGGCGAATTACGACGCTCAGGATCAAGACTTGGGTCAATTACACCTTTTCGTTCCCATAAAGTAGTGGCATTTAAGTTGTCAAATTGCCATTTATAACCGGGATAACCTTCTGCGGTAAAGATGTTAAATGCGGTATCTCCATAACCAAAGTCACTTAAAGACTTGTACAAATAGGTTTGGCCTAGCGCTCCCACAGAACCATGACCATTCCAAGTTTTGACTACATCTTGATTCAAACCGTCAGCGACACTTTGGCGTAATTCAAAAGGCGTTATGTCAAATTGTAAAGCCATCGCATCAGCGGTTTGGCTACCGTAGTGGCCTGTCTCAGGATTATAAAATTCTTTATGATATTGCGCAGCAATACGCTCAAATAGCACAGAAAATTGCTTTGCTTCATTTGATTTGTTTAACAACAGCGCTATTTTTGACATTAGGTTTGCTGTATGGGCAAACAAGGCTGAGCTGGTTGCTGTAGGTGACGTGTATTGTGGGTTGCAGCGTTTACGTCCCATGCCAGGTTTACGCACTGGATCGCACCAATCTCCGTAGCCAATACGCAACAATGAATTCTCAAGTCTAGCTTCACCTGCTTGCATGTACTCCAACATGCTTTCGTATTGGTCCTTCAGTGTTTGTAAATCACCGTAGTGACGATAATTCTCCCAAGCAATCATTATTTCAGCTGCCGCCCAATCAAAATTGCCACCATGAGTGCGCTTTCCGGGGACTACCGCAGGGGCAACAAATTGAGCGGTTTTAAAGTCGCCTAAATACTTCTGCCAAAAATTCTGCATATTGAAATTGTAATTGCCGGTAATAAGTGCAGCATGAGCATCTCCTGTCCACCCCGCTCTTTCTCTTATTGGGCAATCCATTGGTAGTGCCATTAAGTTACTCTCGTAGCTCCATAAGGCCATATCATGGATACGATTGATCAATGGACTCGAGCTTGAAAATTGCCCCACTCGTGCCACATCGCTTCTAAGCAAATGCGCAGTAATTGCATCAAGTTGTGGTGCTGCGTCTAAACCAGTGATTTCTAGATACCGAAAACCATGCCACGTAAATGCAGGGCTCCATGTTCCACTTGGATTGTTTGAAGCCACATACGTATCCACTTGCTTTAGTAGTGGCGCGCCACCACCTGATTTTTGACTGATGTTTCCGTCAATATCTGCCCATTCAGCATAGCGTAAATGAATAGCCTGATTGGGTTTCAAACCCAGTTTTTGCAAATCCACGGTAGGGATGCCGGTAAAGTTTTGTCCAAAATCCAATACCCACACTTTTTCTTTTGGTTGATAGAGTTTTTTGGCCGTCATTTTTTGAATCGCACGAATAGGAGGCAGCAATTGCGGCTCAAGGCTTTTTGTTGGCCATTTTGCTAAGGCTTCAACTGAATTCCATAATCTATCATTTTTAACTTGATTCGCACCATCCCATTTCTTTATGGCTTTGTTAGCGTCATAAAATTCTCCAGAAAAAATACCTTCTTTCAAAACCGGCGATGGATGACTCAGCCAATTTTCATCCGACACCACAACTTGCTTACTGCCGTCTGCAAAACTCAGTTCTAATTGGGCAATAAATTTTGGCTGGCCATATGATAACGATTTAGAAGGCTGACTATTTGGCTTGGCGTCTGGATTGTCCCATTTGCTAAACGCGATATTTTCGTCGTACCAGCCACTGCCAAGGTGCACACCAATGTTATTTTTTCCATTCGATATTAAATGTGAAACATCGTCTGTGTTATACAAAATACGTTTGTCAAAATCTGTTTGCCCAGGATCGGCCAAACGCTCATCAACCTTTTCACCATTAATAAAGACCTCGTAATAACCTGCAGCGGTGCTATGTAAACGAGCCTTTGTCACTTTTTTATCTACAGGTATCGTAAAGGTATGGCGAAATAAACTAGCACTAGGTTGAGCAGTCAATTGTTGCAAGACTCTCTGCTGCGTTTGTTCTTTGCTTTTGGATAACTTATCAGTAACACTTGCGTGTATATTAGCTGCAAACAGCATCCACTCAGTTAAGGGTTCGGTAACTTGACTTATAAACGGTTGCTTGACTTGTATCCACTTTGCTTGCCAATCACTTTTATTAACTAGGCCCATTTCCCATTTTTCGATACGGCTCCATTCATTTGCAGACTCATTATTTGTGCTCCATACTCTGACTCGCCAAAATGCGGTTTGTCCACTTTTGAGTATTCTGCCTTGATAAGGGATATTTACCGATTGTCTTGCACTTACTTTACCGCTATCCCATAAATTTGGATTTCCACTCACTAGTAAATCAGCCGAACTTGCGACTTGGACTTGATAAGCCCCTTGCGAAGCTACATTTGATAGCCAAGAAAGTCTTGGTGTTGAGTTGTGTACGTTGAGTGGCGTCACAATACCCTCTACCAACAATTGTGAAGGGCTAGTCAAACTTTTATCCGAATAAGGATTAGCATGCTCGGTTGAACAAGCCAACAAGAAGCTACAAAATAATGTCATTAATATTGTGTTTTTCATCAAAATTTAACCTAGTTTTGTGTCAGTAAAATACATAAATAGCTTGTAAGAACGTTAATACCTACAAGCGTATTTCTAATTTTTGTACTGCAAAAGAAGCAATCTCAGACTCGATATGAATGATTGATGCTTTTTCTATATTGCTTGGTGATTTCTCTGCGCCTGGTAAACTTTGTCCGCTTTGCCAATCACTCCATATGATCATGTTTGATTCATCATATTTGTGTTGTTTGTCTAAATATACTTGCATTCCTTCAGGCTTAAGCCCCTTGGTGCCAGAAGCGGTAAAATGCAAACTATCATCCCACCAGCCGCCTTTTTTAGACGACAACCTGGCTTTAGGATATGCCGCGATAAATATTTCTTCTGCATTATTATCCTTATCGATAGTCCCAATACGATATTTATAGGACGTAGAAACTGGAACCGGAACTTTGAGCGATACTTTTATTTGTTCTGGTGATTGATGAGATAAAACTTGTTTATTAAAGTTGAACAAGAGCAAATCGTATGCATTTTTATGAGGCTGCTTAGTAAAGATCCCATCAATTTGATTCCCCTTATTTGAAACTTCGCCTTTAACTTCATTGTTATACAGGTCATTGCCAACCATAGGTAACAAAGCATATTGAGTTAAGGCTTCGGGGGCGTAGTTACCATTACGACCAGTTCCCCATTGAAAGACTTCTGCAATGTTTTTGTTTAGCATCATCTTAGTTAACATGGCAAAAAATGAGGAAGCATGTGAGGTGCTTACACTGACAAAACCAGCTCGTTGCATTTTTGAGATGAGTTTAAATTCGTGAATTTCTAAACTAGCGTTTGTATTCCAATCAGGATGTTGCTGTATAGGCGCAAAATCATGTTCATAAACATGTTGCATGTCTAATTCATTGGGTTTATGAATATGTGGATAATAAGATATAGCGACAAAATCATAAGGGACTTTATTTGCTTTTGCCCATGCAATGAAGTGCGGCGCGTATGCATTTTCTGTGTTGCCAGTATAATCTACATAACGACCTTTAAAAGACGACTCTCTAAAATGCACGCCTACTTTTGCAGCTGGTAAAACGCTACGTAGCGCACTAACAGTATTTTGGTAGTGTGCAAAAAACTGTTGTCGAGTACCAACCCAATGCTGTGGTCGTGTATCTATTTCAGAGCCAACGCGGAAACGCCATGTTAACACTTTTTCTTTCCCGTAAGTGTTAACTAAATGTTGGCTTAAGTCCGCGATAAACTTATGCCAAGCGTTAACATCAGCGGGAGGTAAGCCGTTACCATAAACACTATTAGCATCTTTTAGTAAATAGTCTTTCCCGTTTGGCTCACTTACAAACATTAAGCCTTTTTGGAAAGCCCATGGCGGGTTATCTAATACTATTTGAAAAACATCCCATCCGTTGTTTAACCAAGCATCGATTCTGTTGGTGACTTTGTCAAAGTCATAAATATAGGTTTCTCCATCCCATTTATATGCGTCAGCACTTATGTCTTTAGAAGCCCAACCACCCAGCATTCTTACAGTATTCACCTGTGGCGTTTGACCAAAATCAGCGGGTTTTGAGTTATGCGATGCTCTTTCGGTTCTAACGGCGACATCAAAAAAGTCGTATATGGTCCCTACTTTGTTATCGCTATGAGTAAAGTCGGCTTGTAGGATGATTGCTGGTTTGTCTGCTGTTTTTGCAGATTTGCTGCAGGTGAAGACTAAGAGTGCAGTAAATACCGAAGTAATGAGTATGCTATATTTCATGGTTAATCGCCTTTTAAAAATACCAATTAGCTGGAGCGACATTAACAAGCGTTCTTCCTATGGCTTGTTTAGCTTTCAGTAATGTTTATTATTCTTTGCAGTTAACATTACGAAACAATCTAGCAACAAATAAAACACACAAACAGTCTATTATCAAATCAGGTTAATTTAAAGCACTTTCAATCAAAACTTTATTGCTATGACACATTTAAATTTTTGGGGTAACACTCTAGCTATTGCGTTTACGGGCATAAAACAAACAGAAACCGCCTGTATTTAGGGTTTCTTAGCGCATTGCGTTAAACAGAAATAATGCGTTTATTTCAAATTAAATAACTTTGTAGATTTATGCGTTATCTGCACTTACGTGCAAAATAAACATTATTTAATAGGCTCAAAACCAAAATAAATAAGCAGAGAATGATTCAATATGAGTTTATTTGCTCAATAATGTCTGCTATTGTAACGAAATAGTTAAATGCATGTAATATGGATTGGTGATATAGCTATGATGAATACATCAATACACAGACGAACTAAGCGTTTAGCCCGTCGTTTTTAAATGAGCATCGGTGACAAAACAATGAATATCATAAGTAAAGTTTATAAAAATCTTCATATTAATTGCCAGCGTAAAATAACGCTTTTTTTATTGTTATTAGCATCTATGCTCACAATTGTTGCGTGCACCAGTAACCCTGCTACACAAAATACAAGCTCGACCAAACCCAACATACTATTTATTTTAGCCGATGATCATCGAGCCGACTTATTAGGTAAATATCATCCAATTATAAAAACGCCTAATTTAGATGAATTGGCAAACAAAGGTAGCGTGTTTACAAAGGCCTTTGTCACAACACCTATATGCGCCACAAGCCGAATCAGCATACTAACTGGCTTAACTGAACGTACTCACGATTTCACTTTTGGGCGACCTAAAACAGGCATTGAAGAATCTAGTAATATGTATCCTGCTGTGCTGAAACGCGGCGGCTATCGTTCTGCATTTGTGGGTAAATACGAAATTGGTATTTCCGGTAAAAACGAAGACAGATTCGATTTTTTCAAACCTCTTCTACAATCGAAAACAGAGCAATATGAAGGAAAAACGCTGCCCCAAACATACTACATAGCCGAATTAGCGAAGGATTTTATTGAGCAATCAAAAACATCTAATCAACCTTGGACTATGTCGGTTAACTTTTGGAACCCTCATGCGCATGATGTCGATTTAAAGGATCAGTATCACTACCCTGAAGAATTTGAAAGTATGTATGCTGATGTGACGATACCACCTGCCAAATTTTCAGATGACGCCACATTTCAATCTTTGCCCGAATTTTTACAAAATTCCATTGGACGTGAACGCTGGACATGGCGTTACGATACACCTCAAAAGTATCAAAGAATGGTAAAACGTTATTACCGC
Organism: Glaciecola sp. G7-5; assembly: GCF_055808975.1. Taxonomy (NCBI): domain Bacteria; kingdom Pseudomonadati; phylum Pseudomonadota; class Gammaproteobacteria; order Alteromonadales; family Alteromonadaceae; genus Glaciecola; species Glaciecola sp. G7-5. The sequence continues at coordinate 3,063,981 of NZ_CM147892.1, read as the reverse complement.
GCAATAAGTGCTGTAGATAAAGCGGTCGGCATGATTTACCAAAAGCTAAAAGAAAGCGGTATGGCCGAAAACACAATCATCATCTATATGGGTGACAATGGTTATAACCTAAATGAACGCCAGCTAGCGGGAAAGTGGTTTGGTTGGGAAGAATCCTTAGCCATTCCATTAATTATTTATGATCCTCGAAACGAAGCTTCGCATACGCGCGAAATAAGTGAAATCGCCTTAAATATCGATATAGCGTCAACAGTTGTCGATTTTGCAGGCCTCAAAACACCATCAACATATCAAGGTGCCAGCTTAACGCCATTACTTAATAAAGTTGAAAACGTGGAGTGGCGAGATGAGTTTTTCTTCGAACATATGTACCAACCAAAGCGGTCATTTATACCGCCAACCGTTGGTATACGTAGCCAAAAATGGAAATATGTTGATTTCTACAAAAATGACTATCAGCAGTTGTTTGATTTAGAAAGCGACCCGCAAGAAAAATACAATTTAATAGAATCGGTGGAACATCAAGAGGTGGTGAATAGATTAAGCCACAAAGTTGATCAGTACATCAAAAGATATGAAGACCAACGAACGACACAAGTGAAGCAAAGAGATTCCTTTATAAACGTTAGACATCAAGCTGAACCAAAATATGGACAATAACGATGAATAGAAGAGACATACTTAAATATGTGGCCGCCATTACCGGCACAGCAATTTGTTCGCCATTAAATGCAACATTGTTATCAAGTTCCGCTAACAATGCTTCAGGGGGACTTGAAAAAGGTCAATTTTTTTCCGCTGAGGAGCTTCGAAATATCAGTCAAATTATCGATGTGATTTTACCCGAGACCGACTCACCATCTGCGTCGCAGGTTGATGTGCATCTAATCATGGACAATATGTTTGATAAAGTATTTACGCCCCATTATAAAAAGATGTTTATGACTTCATTTAAGGCATTGATTGAACATTTATCTATACTTAAGTTTAACAAAAAGTCAGTTGCACAACAGGTAGCAGCGTTAAATCAACTTGAACAATCCAAAGATGTAAATAAGGGCTACAAAGCCTATATCGATATAAAGCAACAAAGCATTGCCTACTATTTAAGTAATGAAAAAATTGCAGAGAAGTATTTAAACTATCTACCTATACCTGGTGCATACACTGCGTGTATTTCTGTGTCAGAAGTGGGTGGTAAGGCATGGGCAGAATAAGATGAGTAAAACATTTGACGCGATTGTAATTGGTTCTGGGATTTCGGGTGGTTACGCCGCCATGGAATTATGTAAAAAAGGGTATAAAACCCTAATGTTAGAACGCGGACGCATGGTTGAACATGGGCAATACCCGACCGCACATCTAGATAAATGGGACTTACCCAATCAGGGGAAAGTGAGCTTAGAAGAGAAACAAAAGCACTACTTTAACCAAAGTAAACTGCATTGGTGGGTAAGTGAAGAAGTAAAGCCTTTTATCAATAAAGATGACGAATATCCCTATGATGAAGACGAACCCTTTGCGTGGATACGCGGGCATCACGTAGGTGGACGCTCAGTTATGTGGGGTAGACATTGCCCAAGATGGAGCGATATCGATTTTGAAGCAAATAAAAAGGAAGGGATAGCGGTTGATTGGCCTATTCGTTATGCCGATATTGAACCTTGGTACGACTATGTTGAAACCTTTGTTGGCATCGCGGGCCAAGCAGAGGGATTAAAACAAGCGCCAGATGGTAAATTTATTGCGCCTTTTCCACTTAACTGCGTCGAACAATCATTGCGTGAAGCAGTAAAAGAGAAATACCCAGAACGTATTGTGACACCCTGTCGCACGGCTAATTTAAGTGAATATAATCCCGAGGTTCATTTAGGTACACGTGGGCAATGTATGGCACGAAATAGATGTAAACGAGGATGCCCTTTTGGTGCATACTTTAGCACCCAATCAGCAACGTTACCTGTGGCCAAAAGTACCGGTAATCTAAACCTAATCTCTGACGCCATTGTTATGGAAATAATCTACGATGCAGAACAAGAAAAAGCGACTGGTGTAAGAGTCAAAGATGCGAATACTGGAAAAGTAACTGATTATTTCGCGCGTATTATTTTCTGTAACGCCAGCACGGTAGGCACAGCAGCAATATTATTAAATAGTCGCTCAAAAGCATTTCCAAACGGTTTAGGTAATAGTAGTGGCGAACTCGGTCACAATATGATGGACCATCATTATGGAATGGGAGCTTCTGGTATTTTAGAAGGACATGAAGAAGAATATTATAAAGGACGCAAACCCAAGGGTTTCTTTATACCTCCGTTTACAAATATCGATGAACAAAGCAAGCAAAAAGACTATATCCGTAATTTTAGCTATCAAGGCGGTGCATCACGCACAACAAACAACGCCAATGGTGCTATAGGTAAAGACTTAAAAGAAGTGATTTTTACCCCTGGGAAATGGCGAATTAATATGGAGTGTTTCGGCGAGATACTTCCCTACCACGACAATCGTATGTATTTGAATTTTGACAAACGTGATAAGCACGGCATGCCCATCATTACTTTTGACGCAAAACTACGTGAAAATGAAATAAAAATGCGTGAGCACGGCGTTAAATGCGCGGTAGATATGTTAAAGGCTGCAGGCTGCACAGACATTCGCACCCGCAATTCAAACACTTTGGTCGGTGCCTGTATTCATGAAATGGGGACGGCAAGGATGGGACACGATCCAAAAACGAGTGTATTAAATAAATGGAATCAAATGCATGAAGTCCCTAATGTGTTTGTTACTGATGGCGCCTGCATGACTAGTGCCGGCACACAAAACCCAAGTCTTACTTATATGGCGCTTGCTGCCCGCGCGGTGGATTACGCTGATAAACAAATCAAAACTGGAAAATTATAGGGATTAGAGAGAGCTTATGAAAAAATTTAATAAAACTATTGCCGTGTTGCCTTTGACAATTAGTTTGTTACTCGCGGGTTGTGGCAACGATAAATCAGACACAGCAAGAGAAAACGTGCAAAAGCCTCAAACAAGCACTAGCACTAACGTGTCACCAAATAGCATTCGTCAATCAGCAAACGACATAGCCAATAGCGCAGCTCAATGGCAAATTGACCAATTAGGTAGTCTTAATTATATTCCTGAGTCACATAGAGCAAAATCTGAAAATGCAAAATTTTGGATTCAAGCTGCTTTTTACATTGGTTTGACTCGCTGGACCGAAACATCGAACAATCAAACTTTCTTGGATTTTATGGAAAAAGTTGCCCAACGAGAAAACTATGAATTGTTATTGGACCGTCCCTATCACGCTGACGACCATACGATCGCACAAACTTACCTGTGGTTAGCAGAGCAAAACAATAACCTAGATGCGATAAAGCCAACTAAAGATGTTTTCGATATGATATTAGCCAATAAGCCCCAAGTTGGTCTTGAAATGCTAGACGAAACGGCTTCGGGCTCGGGCAAAGTGCATCTTGAAGGTAACTGTCAACTCCGTTGGTGCTGGGCAGATGCCTTATTTATGGCCCCACGCGCTTGGTTACAGATGACCAATATTACTGGCGATGATAAATATTTTGACTATGCAGATAAAGAGTTCTGGGCGAGTGCTGACTACTTGTTTTCTGACAAATATGGCTTGTTCTTTCGTGATAGCCGCTACTTTGATATGAAAAGTGATAATGGCGAACCAGTATTTTGGGGACGTGGCAATGGTTGGGTATTTGCCGCAATCCCTTTAATTATTGACGAGTTACCTGAGAATCATCCATCCAAACCTCGTTACATAGAGCTCTACAAGAAAAACGCGGCGGCCTTACTTAAACTGCAAACTGACGACGGTTATTGGCCCGCATCTTTAATGGATCCAAACAAAGTAAAAACACCCGAAGTAAGCGGAACAGGTTTTATCACATTTGGCTTAGCCTGGGGTGTTAACAACGGGATTTTGAATGATGAAGAATCGAAACAGATTGTAGAAAAAGGTTGGTCTGCTATACAACGAGCCGTTGAACCTAATGGCCGAGTTAATTGGGTTCAACATGTAGGTAAATCACCAGACCCAGTGAAAAAGACAGACTCGCAGTTGTATGGCGTTGGTGCTGTGTTATTAGCTGCATCAGAAATGGCTAAATGGACTGATTAAATTCATCGCGCAAGTTAAGACTTTTGAAAGCTATTGCTTTGCTGTTCAATGGCTTTTCTAATTTTTCTTATTACTTTAATGTTATGGACTGAACAATGAAAACTAAATTAGCGATATGTGCTTTAGCAATATTAACCTCTATGGCTGGAAGCGGGTGTAATTCTGTTCCTAGTACATCAGGAGTACAAGTTGCAATAGGCGCACCTCAACAAATACAACAATCAGCTCAAGTTCTCGGACAAAATGTCGCACAGTGGCAAATTGAACAAATTGAAAATGACAATTATGATTATTTAGCAAAGAGATACCACAATAGCTCTTCAAACCCTTTAGGCTGGATCCAAGCCGCATTTTACGTGGGCCTGACGCGCTGGGTCGAAACCGTTAACGACCAAACGTCATTAGCTCATATTAAAAATATGGCCGAGGAACAAGACTACCAATTAATGTTAAAACGCCCCTTACATGGTGATGATCATGCTATTGGGCAAACTTTTTTATGGTTAAGCGAACAAACAGGCAATCAAGCTGCGTACCGACCAACTCAGCAACTGTTTGACAAAATACTCGCTAACCCGCCCACCGTTAGCTTAGAAATGATTGAAGAGGAACCTCGACGACGAGGCTTTGAAGGAGCATGCCAAGACCGATGGTGTTGGTCTGACGCCTTATTTATGGCGCCACGTACTTGGTTAAAATTGAGCAACATTACTGGCGATGATAAATATTTCAATTACGCCGACAATGAGTATTGGGCCACCGTTGATTATTTATTTTCAGAACAATACGGCTTATTTTTTAGAGACAGTCGTTATTTTGAGAAAAAAAGCGATAATGGTAAGCCAGTATTTTGGAGCCGCGGTAACGGCTGGGTATTTGCTGGTTTACCGTTAATCATCGACGATTTACCCAAAGACCACCCTTCCCGTGACAAATACATAGCGCTATATAAACGCTACGCAGACGCCTTACAAAGCATACAAAACCCCAATGGTTATTGGTCACCCTCTTTACTCGACCCTAACAAAGTGAAAACACCAGAAACAAGCGGCACAGGTTTTATTACCTTTGGCTTAGCATGGGGAGTTAACAATGGGATACTTAGCGACCAAAAATACAAAACCTCGGCATTAAAGGGCTGGCAAGCATTAGAAAAAGCAACTCAAGCCAATGGTAAGGTTAACTGGGTGCAGCAGGTAGGTAAATCTCCTGATCCAGTCGCAGAACATGAGACTCAATTTTATGGTGCCGGTGCTGTATTACTTGCCGCATCAGAAATGACGAAGTGGAAAGGATGAATATTGAGTGATGATATTCAGCAACTGTAGGCCTATTATGCCGATAAAGTTTACATATCTATTTTCAGTTGTAGGTGCAGTACTATTGTTCTTATGTATTTCAATTAATGCTCATGCAATAGAAGAACGACCTAACATCGTCGTTTTTCTAATCGACGATTTACGTGTAGATCTCGGTACTTATGGCAGTGAACATGTCATTAGTCCAAATATTGATGCTTTAGCTAAGCAAGGCGTAAAATTTACTCACGCATATGCACAACAGGCAATATGTGGGCCGTCGCGCGTCAGTATCATGACTGGTTTGCGCCCGGAAACGACCGGCCTATATAGCATAGATAGAGCTGGCCGTTTACGTCCCAATCAGCCTAACGTTATATCTATGCCCCAGCTATTCAAAGATAATGGCTACCAAACTATTAGCATAGGTAAAGTTTATCACAGTGTTACTGACGATCAGGAAAACTGGACTTCGCACATAAAAAAATTAGATAACTTCTATGCGATCAAGGGTAACAAGGAAAAAAAATTTGCCTATGAGGCAGGCAATGTTGACGACGATTTTTATAAAGATGGCAAAGTAGCTAACGCTGCAATAGAAACCTTGAAAAAACTAAAAAACGAAAAATTTTTAATGTTCGTTGGTTTTAGTAAACCCCACTTACCTTTTAATGCCCCAAAACGATATTGGGATCTATACGACCGTGATCAATTTACCGTTCCGAATCGAAAAAAGCCCGACAACATGTATCGCTTAGCTTTAACTAATTGGAATGAGTTGAGAATGTACGGAGGTATTCCTAAAGAAGGCGATACCAATGATGAGTTAACCAAAACCTTAATTCATGCGTACTACGCCTCAGTTAGTTATATGGATGCCCAAGTGGGCAAAGTGATGCAAACGCTTGATGATCTTAAACTTCGCGAAAATACCATGATTGTTTTTATGAGTGATCATGGTTATAAACTAGGTGAATATGGCGCTTGGAATAAACACACTAATATGGAACTCGACACCCGTGTGCCATTAATAATCAGCCGCGAAACCGCCCATAAAGGTCGAAAAGCGGGTGTGACGTCTACCGCCTTAATTGAGAACATAGATGTTTTTCCAACCATTGCTGCAGCAGCCGGTTTACCGCTACCCCGAGTGGATGGTAAAAGCCTTTTAGGCTTATTGGATAACCCGGACATGCCTTGGGATAGTGCCGCGTATAGCTTATTTACACGTGGTAAAAAACTAATGGGGGTCAGTGTAACGGACGGAATATGGCGTTATACCGAATGGCGCAATGCTGATACTCAAGCAGTTCAATTTACAGAATTATACTTGCATAAAAATAGTCCACTAGCGTTCGAAAATGTCGCCGGTCAATTAAAATATCAAGATGTAGAGCAGCGTTTAAAGACTTTATTAGATGAAAACTTCTCACCTGACTCGCCCTCTTTTTATAACAAACCTAAGTTAGCAAGTAATTCAACGGCAGTAAGTTCAAATGACAATAAATAATATTAACAGAATGCCGATATTTGACGGCTTATTGATTCTTTTAAAATAACGTTATCTCGATGTGAGTTTCGCCAAATTGCCAATGCTTGTCATTCCCAACACAATTTGAAATCTCTGGTTTATGCCATTTACAGTTGTTGACTCTCTTTTTTTCAGGTACTTCCTAGGTCATTCCATCGAAGGATGGAATCCTCCAGTCTATTCTAGTCACATTAAATCACAAAATTTTAGATACCTATAGCTTTTGGCTCAAATGCATAGCTAAGGCATAGCTAAGGCATAGCTAAGGCATAGCTAAGGCTGAGTTTTTAGCGGATCATCAAAAAATATAAAACGTTAAATAACAACACTTTAACATAAAAATAACACCTCAGCATAACAAATAGATTGCAAATGACCAGTTTTGAGTCAATATACGCGCGAATGATGTTAACGCCCTTAACAAGCCATTAACCTCCCTTCAAACTAAAGAAATATTTTTACAAACCTTTGAAAGGTTTAGCTTTAAGGTAATATACAAATGAAACAGAAAAACACTCAATTTACCCAAAGTAAATTAAACAAAAAATATACTTTTACGAGTTCCGCTGCTTTATTACTTGCAGTGTGCACACCTAGTGTTATCGCACAAGAAATTAATTCTGCACTAAATGCAGAAGTAGACACGACTGAGATAATTGAAGTTACTGGCGTTAGAAGTTCACTTGAAAATGCATTGAATGTGAAAAGAAGTTCTTCTTCAATTGTTGATGCAATTTCGTCAACCGATATTGATGCATTACCTGCACTAGACTTTGGTGAAGCCTTACAAGCTTTGCCGGGCGTACAATTAGATCGGTCAAATGAAGGCCGTACGTCAGAAATTAGCTTACGCGGTTTGTCGGGTGGCTTTGTGCAAACAACCGCATTCGGACAAAGTTTTGCAACGCCAAGCAGAAGTACTGGACCAACAGGTGGTACGAACCCTTTTGCAGCGTTTGAAGCCGGTGTATTTGACGGCGTAACCCTCATTAAGTCTCCAACTGCTGACATGCAAGCTGGCGGTATGGCCGGTATTGTTGATAAACAATTACAACAAGCATTATCGAAAAAAGACGGTCAATATGGTGTTAGTTTAGGTGGCCAATATGAAGAATTGACGGGTAATTGGGATAAAACCATAAAATTATCTGCCACTAAGCATCTAATTAAAGATAAGTTAGCGGTCGCCTTTAAATACTCAGGCTCAGACCAAACTTTTCGTCGTGATCTCATACAGTTTACTCAGTATTCTTCATTTGAAGAAACCACTAACGATGGCCGTGTTGTGTCTGAGAATATTGCCGCTTACAAAGAAAAATATGGCTTGGCGGCCGACGCCAATGTGCTTGGTGTGGCAAGTGGTCGCAATGTAAGTGAATACAGTGAAGGTGATCGTCATTCGTTTACCGGTAACATTGAATGGAGAGCAACCGACGACCTGAAATTGGGTGCGCATGTATTATATACAGAGCGTGATTTAGGTGAAGGCACCAAAGAAGATACTGCCTTTAATGCCGGATTGAATCCCACTAGAGGTGACAGACATCACCGCCATGCAGGTTTTGAACCCGACATGGATACTGCCCCATTTATCTACAAGCATGATGAAGATGGCAACCCTGTTTATATGGTTAGTCAAGCTAACTTTACTGACGGTGGCTGGCAAGTAACTAACCGTAAAACCACTTTCTTAGAGTCGTCTAAGGGCCTAATGTTATACGGCGATTATGTGAAAGATGATTGGACGTTTGATGGTGTGCTTAGTTACTCTGAAGCTGAGAACCAGTTTATGAATATCGGTTTAGATTTCCGTCACATGGAGCATCACAATGCATCGGTTAATCACGTGGCTGCAGGTGCTGATTCTAGAGTGACAATTAATTCAGTGGGCACAGGTATTAACGGTAGTTTTAATACTGGTCAAGGTATTATGGATCAAATGGCGATTTCGGCTACCGGATGGGATAATTTTAATTATAATAATTTAAATTGGTCTGCCCCGACGACTTCTGGCGCAAGCGTCACGTCTATGGATCCATCTAATGGTGGCGTTCGAATAGGCCATTACATTGATGGGCGTGTAGATAACCCTACGCGTAAAATGCAAGCAGTCGAATTTAATGCGGAGCGTTTTACCGAGTTTGAATTGGGCGACATGCTAACGATTGGCTCCATAAAATTTGGTCTGCGTCATAGTATTGAAGATTTGCAAAATCGTGACCAAAAAATTGGGGCACCTGGCGTCAATGTGGCGAACATCGATAATATGTTCTTTAGTCCGGATATTCTTGTAGCGCAACAAACCGCCTTTTTTGATGGTAAATTGCCTGGGACTTTCGATGCATCAACCGGTTGGCTAACACTAGATACACCATATGTGACCAGCCAATTACAAACCGGTATGGCGGATTTAACGCAGGTAACAGACGATAATCCCGTTGCCCTTGCGTTTGCAGATCCGAGCGGTTTCTATGATCGATTAAATGCTGCTACTCAGTTACCACAATTTTATACGAACAATTTTGCCGCTGAACAAGGGATCACCGCCGCCTATATTATGGCAAGCTTTGAAGGTGAAATTGGCGATATAACATACACTGGCAATGCAGGTATTCGTCATGAAAAAACTGCCAATGATTTTGACGGACGTTCTATTACTCGAGTTAACGGCGTAAGTGTTCCTAGTGAATTTACTTACAGTCATGATTATAGTAGTACCTTACCATCAATAAACTTGGCGGTTGATTTACATGAAGACTTTGTAATTCGTGCCTCATACTACAAGTCATTAGTTAGACCTAACTTAAGAAGTCAAAACCCAGCACTTGATATTAGTGAGGGGAACTCTTCCATTAATATTACCTTGCCTAAAGCTGAAGTTAATCCATACACAGCCGACAACTATGACTTGTCATTTGAATGGTATAACCGAGAAGGTAGTGCAATTTCTTTGGGCTTATTCAGAAAAAACATTACCGGCTTGTTCGACACTTCTAGAGATTGTCCAAGCTTAGGTGAATACCCTTTCCTAGATGAACTTTATGGCGAGTTCATTGGTGTAGATTCCGAATTACCTGATAACTGTACCCAATCTACAGTGTTTGTAAATCCAGATACAAACGAAGAGATTAATCGTTCCGTTACCGTTAACCGTACTTTTAACTCCGACGAAGAAATAAAGTTAACGGGAGCTGAATTTGCAGTGCAACAAAAACTGGATTTCCTACCCTACCCTTGGAACGGTTTTGGTGGTGTTTTTAACTACACATATATCGACCAAGATGCCACCTTAGAAGGCGATAGTGAACTCTACAAAGTATCTCCTAGTTCGTATAACATTATTGGCTATTGGGAAAATGATGGCATCAGCATTCGTTTAGCCTACAACTGGCGTGACAAATTTGATGTTCAATACCCTGGCGGTTCATATTATGGTATTGAAGATCGCACCGTTAAAGCCGGCGGTCGCTTAGATTTAGCAACTAGTTATAAAGTAACGAAAGACTTTAAACTATACTTTAAAGCCTATAACTTGATGAATGAACAAACCTATGAGTACTTTGGTGACGACGAAAGAGCGATAGCACGTCTCGATTACGCTGGACGTATATACTCTGTCAGTTTGAATTATTCATTCTAATTGTATGTTGAACACGTGCTACATCACAATAAACAGTCACTAAAAAAGCAAAAGGACAAGTCATGATCATTAAACAGGTTTCACTTTGTATATGTTTATTTGCATTACTATATACGGCGGGTATAAATGACGCGCTAAGCAAAGTCGAAAAAGATTATTTTGCTGAAAACGGCTGGGGAGAAGGTGTAGCCGTCGTTCAACATCCCGCAGGGGAACATTTTAATGGTATCACCTATGTTGCATACCAAGGCCCACAGGAAGATCCTTATGTAGCAGCATACGACCATTACAAAGAACAATGGATTGGCCCATATAAAGCTGGTACAAGTGTTTTGGGTAAAGATCCGAACAAAAAAATTGACAGCCACGGCAAGCCAACACTCATTATTGATAAAGCAGGTTTTATTCATATATTCTATGGTGGTCACGGCGGCGTAGAAGCACTACATGGCAAAAATCCACTCGGCCAAGGAACGCATTCTGGTGAAAACAAACATGCTGTATCTAAAAATCCGTTGGATATTTCCAGTTGGGAAAACCTAGACAACATCCCTCCATTCGGCACTTATAATCAAGTGATTAAGATGGACAATGGTGATATTTATTTGTTTTACCGTCATGGCGCACACCGAAGTAACTGGGTATATCAAAAATCAAGCGATAATGGCCGCACGTTTGCTAAGCCTGTTTCATTTTTACAATACAAACGTCGCCCTGACGATATCGGAAGCGATAGTTGGTATGCGTATGCTTCTAAAGGCTTGAATGATGAAATAGTCGTTGGTTTCGACTATCACTATTGTTGGGATAGAGACGCACCACGTAATAACCGTGGCGGCCATTCAACCGAAAGGAAAAACCTTTACTTTGCAAAATTTGATACAAAAACTAATATGTGGAGCAATGTTGAGGGCGAGCCTTTAGTACTGCCTATTTCTAAAGCGCTCGCTGACGAAAAAGCCCTTGCTATTAACACCAAGGATTTATGGACATTCAACGGCTCAACAAAAGTGGATAAGCAAGGAAACCCTCATATTGCCGCGTACATTGGCGAAGATATTGGTTGGCAAATAGGTGGCCCCAAACATGCTTCACATTTCACTTGGGACGGTAAAAAATGGCTTGGTAAATTTAAAAGTGGTCTACCTATTGGACGAGGTGATTTTTTAACTGACGGTGATAACGTTCGCTTTTTATTAAGTGGTATTGACTCGAAGACAGGTAAAACCCACGTCGGCTGGTGGGAAAGTGATGACTCAGGAGTGACATTCACTAAAGGAAAGGAATTGTTAGTATTTGGTGATTATCTTGGCACACCAGACGAACAAGAACAGAAACGGCCAAAATCCTTAAGTAACCTAGACAGCCCTGGTTCTGCAGCAAGTTCATTTATTCGAAATGCCCATCCTGATGCCCGGTTTATAGTGGCTGAGAAACCAAAGAACAGTAATTGGCGGCGCATGTATTTGATTGGTGATAAAGGTCCGATAACAAGAGTTTATGAGCAAAGGTAGTAAACTACCTTTGCGTTTTGAAAATATAAGAAAAGTTTAACAAGTGACGGGTTGAGTACAAATCAAGGTATAGGAACAACAGTCTCATAACTGGCATTCACATCATCCGTCATTTTAATCGCATCAAGGTATAAATAATGGTCATTTTCCATCACGCTTAAGTCCCCATTAAAATACATTCCCCAAGAGGGGTAAATACCTTTGTCATCGTTATAAGCAAATTGGATATTGTGTTTGTTTAGCACTTTTTTTGTATCAACCCAAAGCTCAATAAGTCCCGTTTTTTCCTCTGAATAGTCTACTTTCACGTGCACAACAAAATCAACCCATCTATCAAGGTAATCGGCCTTAGAACCTGGTATTTCAAAGTACTCGGTACCGTCACCATTCCTTGTTGGACTTAACTCATGAGGGTCCCATTTCCAATTTCCTCGTAAGCCATCTTTTGTCAGCGTTAAGCTAAATGGTGGATTACGAGAATGTTCATTTAAGCGTTTATCAGCACTACCGTGAATTTGAAAAAACAACCAGTTGTTTAGCTCATCTTTAGTGCCTTCACTAGGAAAATAAAAACTAAATCCGTACCAAGCTTCAGCCCCTTTCACTTTAGTGGTTTTGAAACCGTGAAACATTGCTTTGCGGTCAACATTGTCCAGTTTGTTTTTGTCACCATTGTAAGCTGCAGGTTTTTTATGATGCCAAATTAATTTAGCGGCGTGTTTTCCTTCGCGCACAACTTCACTTTCTAGTTTAAATGCATGCTCTCCCTGGAGCTGATTAAACATAAAGTTTTTTTCAACGTTGGGATCTAAGCCTGGGGTAAAGCCTCTAGGTGAGGCTGCATTCCAAGCACCATTTTCAAATGATTCGGTAATCATTGAATCATTATCTTTATTTTTAGTGTTTAGTCTTTGCTCTGTATTAGAGTCAGCAAACAAAGCACTATTTGGCTTTGCACAGCCTACTGACGCAATAGTAAAACAAACTGCAAGATACTTAATCTTTAACATAGACATTTTCCCGTTTTAAACAAAATTTGATTCAGGTACTTCTCAAGTGCCTATTGGCGGCATTAAAGATGCAATCCATCGTGTTCGCTACCTAACCGTCAATATCAACTATTCGCGACCTAAAGCTTTTAAATATAAAAGGAAACACAGGCTTACCATAAATACATGCAATCGCTGCTTTATGCTAGGCCTTACTCTTCATGCATCTCTTGTAAAATCTGTTGTAAGCCATGTAGCGATGCTTTTACTGATAGTAGCGGTGTTAAAGGCTCTGGATATTCTTCTTGTTCGACAACTATCCACTTTGTACCACCATATTCAATATTAGCTTTAATCAAGTCTTTCCAAGCATAATTATTATCACCTAATATGACTTTTGCATTGCTCGAAACTACGCTAGGCTTTCCTTGATATGTTCTTATTTTATAGTGTGTAGTAAGAGTACGGTTTGGATAACGCTTAATGTACTCAATTGGGTCTACCTTCGCAAAATTAGCCCAACCAGCGTCGAGTTGTAAAACTAAATCTGATGGTGTTTGTTGCGCTATGTAATCCCAAAACGTTGCATTTTTGAACCTTTCAAACTCTAAAGTGTGGTTATGGTACCCTAGCTTCAAGCCATATTGTTTTGCACGCTCTGCGGTGTTCGTTAATTCTTCAATTAGCTCGTCTATTTTATCAGCATTATTGACGCGTTCATCATAAGGAATAATAACGAGTTCAGCATCAATAATCTGAAAAAAAGCGAAATTTTTCTCTCCTTGCTCCCCTTGCAAGTGGCTTAATGGAATATGCGCACCACTTGTTTGCAAACCAATACTAAGTAGATATTCTTTTAAGCCCTTTGGATCGTCATTAAAAGAACCATAGTGACCCGCAAATTCAACACCATCAAATCCCATATCAGCAATTTGTTTTAGTGTTGACTCAAAATCTTCAGATATCTGTTCTTTTACTGAATGTAATTGCAAACTGAGTTTAGGACTTTGTATTTCACTTGCATACGGTAAGTTAGGGACTAATAAAAATAGAATAAGAGTTTTTAATAAATTATTTAGCGATTGAAACAAATTTCTTTACCTGCATTGGCTGATGATGGACGTAACTCATTCAAATATCGTTGTCTGAAAAATTGAGGAAGCAGAAACGCTGCTTCCTCAAGCGCATTATCACTGTTTAGACAAACTTACATCTTGTTTTAAACGCTTTATTGGGCCATTTTCACCTAGTAGGTATATTTTGCGCCAATCACTTCCTTTTTGTTTCTCTGCTACGATAATCTGAGCGTCTGGATGCGCGTTTTCAATAACGGCCGTTAACGCCCAAGTTGCATTTTTGCGACGCAATAGCTCTTTGCCTTTGCTAAAAGACTCGCCGCCATCAACACTATTAAAGTAAGCAATGATTCCATCGTTTTGTTCTTGATAGCCAAGTACGAAGGTTAAGTCGTTTGGAGAATTAATGATAAAGTCACCACGCGTATCGGTATTGTCTTTGCGTGATTGCACATTGACTGGATTACCACCTATCCATTCATTGCCTGTCCAACGAAAATAGCTAGTTTGCTTAGGGCCGCCAGTTTTTAATCCTAAGTCTTTACCTATGTTCGTCGCAATATGGGGGTAGCCATTGGCATCTAAATGCGCTGAGCCATTGAACGTCCAGTTATCGCCAGTTCTTGCCACAAGCGTTTGATTGTCGGCTACTTCTCGAGTAACAGGTATGTTGAGGTTTTCGTTTTTAACGTTACGCCAGATGCCTTGTTTAGTATCAAAAACCATGTAATAAGCATCATGACGCTCTGTTGTATGACCTCTACCGTTAACACCTGCACCATTATTCCAACAGACATGATAATCATAAGAAATGATAATATCGTCACCATGTCCTTTACTTACCCAAGCATACCAACTGTCATCAGCTTTTATATCATCACGTTTTTTGTGCTTTAAAAAGATACTGGCGCAGCAAAGCTACGGCCGTGATCTGTAGACTTTTGATAAACCCAATCACTACGGTGGGCACCATGTCGATAAAACAAATATATGTCACCATTGTCCATTTTTACCGCTTGGTTGTAAGTACCAAAAGCAGGAATAGTATCTAACTCTTCCCACTGGCTGATGTCACCAGGCTTTGTAGTCACCACATGTTTATTACGTCCGTAATGATGATTACCCAACGGATTTTTTCCGTGCTCAGGCGTACCACCATGCCCACCAAAAAAAATATGAATATAGCCAAGATCGTCAATCAACATGGTCGGCTTACCGTGATTATCGATTTTAGACCGAGATGGATCTTTGCCCATTTCGCTAACACCTGCTTTAATCGGGCCTATCCACTGGCCAGTATCGTGATTATAGGATGCCACATAAGGGTCCTCTAAAGGCCCCTGATACGAAACGTAAGTGATACCATTGTGATGCACACCAGCGGGA
The DNA here is from genome assembly GCF_055808975.1 of Glaciecola sp. G7-5. Taxonomy (NCBI): domain Bacteria; kingdom Pseudomonadati; phylum Pseudomonadota; class Gammaproteobacteria; order Alteromonadales; family Alteromonadaceae; genus Glaciecola; species Glaciecola sp. G7-5. The sequence goes on along the minus strand of NZ_CM147892.1, from coordinate 3,048,388 downwards.
TGCTGAACAATAGCCAGCGCATTGCCTAAGGCGTCATCAGCGAAATAATCGACCTTTTGTATATCAGTGCCCGTGTTAGAACCAATCTGATTAGTACACGCCCCGAGCAAAGCGCTCACGGTAAAAATTGAACATAGTGCAAACTTATTAACCATTTTATTCATCTTATTTATATCTCATAAACAATTAAATCTACTTATTTTGAAGTACTAATCTAGCGCAATGCCTTTTAACTAGTGCTTCGCCTGTTTTTAAATATTGCAAACTTTATAAATGCTCGTTATTGCAATATTTTTCGTTTATTTACCGGATACCAATTATTTAACTTTTCAGACAATCGAGCGACTAACTCAGGGTGAACATCAGCTAAATTAGTAGTCTCGTGTTCGTCTTCAAGCAAGTTGTATAAACGCGGCCCTGACAACACATCTTTGTGATATTTCTGGTAACTCACATTTTTGCCATCGTAACTTAAAATTAATTTCCATTTTCCATCAATCACCCACCGATATAGTAAGGTAGATTCAGGCGTGTTAAGGTCATCCATATCATGCGCAAAGCCTTCACCAAAAATTGCGTCGCGCTCTATTGGTGTTTCATTTTTCATGTTGGAAAATAGATTTTCACCTGGTAAATCCTTAGGGATTTCTAAACCTGCTGCACCTAATATAGTGGGAACAATATCAATACTACTCACCACTTCAGGACGCATTTGTGCTTTAAGTTGGCTTGGCAACGAAAACATAATGGGCGTGCGAACGCCGCTCTCGCCAGGGCTTTGCTTTGAACGTGGTAAAAATCGGTTAGTTTGTGTTGGGTTACTTACCCATCCGTTGTCTGAGACGTAAATAATTAGGGTATTGTCTTTCAGGCCTTTTTTCTCAAGGTGGTCAAATAACTGGCCATTAGTTTCATCAAACCATTCAATCATGGCGTAGTATTTTGCAATAGAAATAGGTAAACCTTTATTTTCGTATTTATCGAGAATACGCTTTGGTGGTGTATGCGGAGCATGGGGCATATAAGGTGCATACCAAACAAAAAAGGGCTTTTCTGCAGCGCTTGTTTCATCTATAAAATCGGTGATTTTTGTCAATCCTTCGCGGCCTATCTTCAAGCCATCATCACCATGGCGTCCGCCTTTTTTTGGAAAACCTCGCGTCATGCCTTGATCAAATCCACCTCGTTGAAAACTACCTTCCCACCATTTACCTGTTTGTAACGATACGTAGCCTTTAGCTTTTAGTAATTGTGGCAATGTGGCAACTTGGTCTATTTTGGCAATAATCTGCGCGCGTTGTTTCTCATATTCTTCGCCACCCTTTCCGCCTGGTAATTTACGTGATGGATCATTCCCAGTAATACCGTGTTGGTACGCATAGTATCCTGTCGCAATTGTGGCTAAAGAAGGCCGGCACAATGAGGTTGGAACGTAACCACGCTTAAAGGTGACTCCCTGTGCGGCAAGTGCATCTAATGCAGGCGTTTTAACGATGTCGTGCCCCATAAAGCTATAATCATTCCATGCGTGATCATCTGACAAAATGAGTAAAACATTAGGCACGGGCTTATTATTTTCAGTCGATGCTGCTTGCTTAACTACCCCCTCTTTTGGGCTAGTACAGGCCACGGTAAAAGTCAGTATTAAGGCTGATGCTGCCAGTTTAATTTTATTACTTGCCCTATTTTTATTGCTGTTACTTAAATTTAGTAAAGTAAACATAACCACTCCTGTTGATCTTCATTGCCATACACACGCTTTGGAAAAGTAGCCGAACTACTCCCACTCAATTGTTGCTTTTATTCTATAGTTTCCGGGTGATAAATCCTTATACGCGTTGTCAGATATACTCTTGCCATTCACGGTCAAGCTATTGCCAACTGCCTTTGGCAATACTAAATCTGCAGTACTGTTCTTTGGCACACTAATACCCATGCTCAACTGCTTATTTTTGATGTTCCATTCAACGTAAACTTCTCCATTAGGCGTCATATAGCCACCCTCTGCATGCGACAATTTGTCACCAAACTGAGGTTCAATTCGGATATGTTTGAAGCCTGGCTCAATTGGTGTAATCCCTAAAATGCCTTCATAGAACCAACGAGATACGGTGCCATAGGCGTAGTGATTTAAGGAGTTCATTCCCTGTGGATTAAAGCCATCTTCTATACTGTAAGAATTCCACCGTTCCCAGGTAGTTGTCGCGCCATTGTTGATTGAATAAAACCAAGACGGATATGACTCTTTAAACAACAGCTCGTAAATCACATCACTTCGACCGGCGTCTTGTAGCACTTGTGTTAATAAAGGTGTACCTAAAAAGCCAGTGCGTAAATGAGAGTCCGCTTTATCAATAAGCATAATCAGTTTATCAACGGCAATATCGCGCTTTTCATTTGGAAACAAATCATAAGCTAGGCCAAGTAAATAAGTAGTTTGTGTGGCAATCGCATTTTCTTTTTTAAGGCTTAAGTGCTCGTCAAAAAATTCCTGCATAAAGGCGTCTTTAATTTGCTGGTGCAACTGAGTTAATCTATCAATATCTTCACTTTTATTTAGTACTTGTGCTGTCTTTAAGGTTAACTCTACTGAGCGAGCGAAATACGCTGTCCCTATTAAACTAAAATCTGTATTGCCGCGATTACCGTTATCACCTTCTTTTAAATTTTCTGGATAAGGTTGTAACCAATCGCCAAAGGTTGTCATGGTAGAAATTAAATTTTTACTTTTCTTTTCGTGATAGCTTAACCATGCTTTCATCATCTCAAAGTTATCAGATAATATTGTTTCATCCCCTGTCACCACATAAAGTTCCCAAGGAATTATCGTAACTGCATCGCCCCAACCAGAAGACGCGAAATTAATCCATTCTACAAAAGGAATATATACCGGTATTTTCCCGTCAGGACCTTGCTCTTCTCGTACGCTTTGTAACCAAGCCGACCAAAAGCCATAAACATCGGCCATATACATAGAGGGCGTTGCGAATACTTGGGCGTCTCCTGTCCAACCCAAGCGCTCATCACGCTGGGGGCAATCAAGTGGAATATCGAAAAAGTTACTTCTCATGCCCCACACGATATTTTTCGATAATTGATTTAACTTCGGATGAGAGCTTTCAAAATTTGCACGAATATCCATATCAGAATGCTGGATCATGGCTGTTGCCCACTGCTTATTAGGCGTTTTCGTTGTATCAAAACCAGAAATTTCTATGTAGCGATACCCATGATAAGTGAAGGTGGGCTGATACTGAATTGTCCCTGTTTTATTAGGTAGGTAATAATTAGACGATTCTGCACTACGGTAGTTGTCAGTATAAAACTCGCCTTTATGCAGGGCTTCAGCATAGCGAACTTTAATTTGTTGGCCTGCAATAACGGGGATATTTAGTTTAGGTACACCTACCATGTTTTGACCAAAATCAAAAACGACGACGCCCTCTTGATGACTCACAATATCTTTTACCGGCATTTGTTCAGTGATACGAATGGGGGTGTGTCGCTTTGGTGCAATAAGCACCTTTTTGTCGAGTGGCTCAGCAATTACTGGTGACCAGCCCGATAAATGAAAATTAGCACTGGTCCAACCCGGCATTTCCAAGCTTTGATCATAGCGTTCACCATCGTAAATGCTGGCAAAACGAATGGGCCCATTTAAGGTCGCTGACCAACTTTTGTCACTTACTATGATTTGCTTGCGTCCATCAGCAAAAGTTATTTCTAACTGAGCTAATAGTCGAGCCGGTAATTGATGGTCTCTATCTTTAAATTTATATACACGACCGGCATACCAACCTCCTGCGATACTCGCCGCAATCGCATTGTCGCCCTGCTGTAGACTGTCGGTAAGATCATAAGTTAATGACTCAATACGCTTAGCATAAGGCGTCCAACCGGGCGTCATTACATCTTCGCTTGATACTTCAGCACCATTAATAAATGGCTTAAATAAACCCTTAGCACTTATATATAAACGAGCTTTAACCACTTCGCCTTCAATGTTAAATACTTTGTGTAAATACTGAGGTGTTGCTAACGTTTCTTGTGACGGGCGCTTCGTTAACTCTGTATCTGGGTGTCCAATCCATTGAGCCTGCCAATCGTGGTTATCTAACAAACCTAACTCAAGTGAGTGAGGCTCACTCCAAGACGACGGCCTGTCGTTTTCTCCCCAAATACGCACACGCCAAACAAGTGATTGGCGAGAAGACAAGGCTTTACCTTTGTATCTAACCCAAGCGCTTTGCTTAGATTCTACTTTTTGGCTATCCCATAGCATTTTTTTGCTTGCAAAATCACCGGCCGCTGACGCCACTTGGATTTGATATGCGCTTTGAAAATCCGTTTCAGTATTAGCGTCAATCTTCCAAGAAAACCTTGGCTCAGCTTCATAGTAACCGATGGGATTTTCAAATCCTTCACCGACTTTTAGAGCAACAGGCGCGGCCAACATTTGAACGTTGTCATTAGTAGTTGACATAGAACCCGTCTCTGGGGCATTGCAAGCAACGATGAAGCTTAAAGCACTAATAACACCTAATGTTGCTATTTTACGCCTTGCTTTTGGCCAAAATGACATAAATACTCCGTTTAATTTTTAATATACAAAAAGCTTAATTAGAGCACGCTCATAATTGAACTTTATTATTTATCAGTACAAGATGTTGTAAGTCACTTTCCTGATATCCAATTCGTTGAGCAACAACTTTCAATTGCGTTGTACTTGGCACAGAAAACGCTTGGGAGTATTGTTCCCATTCAACGGGTTCGTAATTATTTTGGATTAGCTTGTAACTTATTGATGCGCCCTTCGTTGCGCTTGTGAGCGAGACTTTACCATTTTCTATTTTGATAATAGGCCTAGCCGTTTTTGGCTGCGTTTTACTACCCTGCCAAAGCTTTGTAATTAGCTCTCTTTCAGAAATATTAGGCTTGTCACCTATTTCTGCCAACCATCTATCCATTTCGTTACTGAGCGTTGTTAACTCTTCCTTAAACGCTGGATCACTCGCTAAATTATTCAATTCAAAAGGGTCATTGAGCGTATCGAACAACTCATCTTTTTGTTTAAACGGTCTAAACCATTGCGCCTGTGCAGGACTGAGCTTTTCAGCATTTCGTAGTCGCAATAGCTCTTGCATTGTTGGTATCTTTTCTCTGTAAGCAACGGGCAAATAGTAAGCTTGTTCAGGTCGATAATTGCGAATGTACTTAAAACGCTTGTTCTTTACGGCTCTGATAACATCGGTGAAACCATCAAATCGGTCTGCTGCAGCGTGGATATATTCACGCTGAATTAGGCCATTTTGAAGAAAATCTTGCCCGTGCATATGACTAGGCGTGTCCATACCTGCTAGCTTCATGGTGGTGGGAGCAAAATCGATGAAGCTCACGAGTTTATCATCTGTTGTAGCCGCTTGCCGGCGGTCAGGAAATCGAATGATCAGCGGCACTTTCAGACCACTATCATAGACCAAGCGTTTTTGCCGAGGAAGAGGCCCACCATGATCGGAATAGAGAAAAATAATTGTTTTATCTAATAGCTTGTCTTGCTTTAATTGTGCTAACACCGCGCCAATTTGACGATCCGTTTCGGCTAAATTGTTATACATTTTCCATAGGTCTCGGCGAACCAATGGGGTATCTGGCAAATACGGCGGAATAGGAAAATCTATATCTTTTGAAACATGAATTGGCGTCTGTGCTTCTGTAGTTTTTTGACGTGGGCTAGGTGACAACTTAGCAATACGAGCCGCGTCATCAGAAAAATAATGTCTAGATTCTATTTCGCGAATACCATATGGTTCGAATAAACCTGATTCATGTGTAGTGGTAAAATTCACCACCGCAAAAAACGGTTTATTTTCTGGACGATTGCGCCAATGCGCATATATACCGCTTTCGTCCCATGCATTTCTTGGTGCTTCAAATTGATAGTCAGTTTTATAGTTATTGGTCGTGTAATAGCCCAAATCACGCATATATTGACTGAGCATCTTAGCTTTTGGCGGCGGCACGGCAGCGTACTTAGGTAAACCCGTCACGTCAGTATATGAAGTGGTACGCATATGATTTGCACCTACAGACGAAGGATACATGCCTAAAGCTAAGCCTGCACGACTGGGGGCACATACGCCAGATGTCGAATATACATTTGTGTATTTGACTCCTTCACTTGCAAGCCAACTTATATTGGGGGTAGTTATAGTGGTGTCACCATAAGCAGGTATGATTGGACTCATATCTTCTAAAACTAACCATAAAATGTTTGGTTTTAGCTTGTTATCAGTATTTGTATGAGAATTGGCGACAGCATTCAAACCAAAAACCATTTGCAAGCCAATTAGAGAGATAACAAGTGTCTGCGAAACTTTAAAAATCATACTTACTCTTTAACAATTAAAAAAACAAAAATTAAACTTACAATCCGATTAAAATCAATATTTTCAGACAGTTACAACTCACAGTGTTGATAAAAACATGTCAAGTTATTAAAAACCCTCATTTAACGATGACATTATAAATAAATTCATTTACAATCATTTTACGTCATTTTCACTTTATTATAGTCAATATGCAAATAAAAACCGAAATTATTTTATTTTCTTTCTGTTATTTTGCATCGATTCAAATCGTTAAGTGTGAGTCTGGCGCGCTTAGTAGCAGCGACAGCGGTGCTAAAAACATAACCAACGTGATGAGTTTTACTTCCTGTAAAAAGATGTAGACGAAGTTGACCTAAGGTAAACCCATGAAGGTAAATCAATATTTCACATTTTTATTCACAAGTTTAATTGCGCTACAAGCCTCTATGGCCATAGCGCATGAAGAACATGACCATAGCTCAATTGATGATTACCAAGTATCGTCTCAATGGACGTCGTTAAGTAATGGGCAATTCGCAATTGGTAAATCCCATGGCGAAATAGACATTGCTGAAAACGGCAATTTTTACCTGAGTCTAATGAGTACCCCACAACAAAAAGGTGGCGTTCATATCTATTCACCTGATGGGAAACGAATAGGTCAAGTGCCGAATGCTCCCGACGACTTCCATGGTTTCGTAATACACCAAGATAAAAACGGCCTCGAATATATCTACGGCGCGTCTTTGAAACACCAAGAAATAGTGAAAATGACTCTCAGTGGCGATATTGTATTTACTCTGGATGCCACCCAGTTGATACCCAAACGCTATCATAAGCTTGACCCAAATAAGCCAAAACTTGCTCCAATTAAACTAACAGCCATTGATGTTGATCGCGATGGCAATATGTATGTTGTAGATGGTTACAGTTTAGATTACATCCATAAATTTTCAGCTGAAGGTAAGTATCTAACAAGTTTTGGCGGGCAAAATGCACCGTATCTGTTTAACAACTGCCATAAAATTCATATTGATCCTCGTTATCAACCCAATCGCCTTATATGTACCGATCGCAACAATGGTCGTTTAGTGCATATGCAATTAGACGGCCAGTTGATTGGCACCTATGCAAACAATCTAAGACGACCAAGCGCGGTAGACTTTTTTGGCGATTTAGCAGCGGTAGCAGAAATAGGCGGTCGAGTAAGTTTACTTGATAAATCAGGCAATATAGTTAGTACGCTCGGCACTAATGAAGTCGACACCGAAATAAATACCAATGTCACTCAACCAGCAAAATGGCGAAACGGTATTTTTACCGCGCCACACGGCATTACTTTTGATCATCAAGGTAATTTATTTATAAGCGAGTGGAATAAATGGGGTCGGATTGTACGTTTCGATCGACAACACCAATCGCGCAAAAATGACGCTTAATCCTATCAAAATATATGATGGAAATAAAAAACACAGTTAATTATGATGAAACCGACACTTAACTTTACGCCTTGGACTGGCCTATTAATATTGAGTTTACTCACTGCTTGCAGTGATGATATCACTCAACAAAATGTTGAAAAGATTTCTTTTAATCAAGATATTCGGCCTATATTAAACAAAAACTGTACCGGTTGTCACGGTGGTGTTGGTAAACAAGCTGATGTGTCTTTTATTTATCGGGAAGAAGCGCTTGGTCGTGGTCATTCAGGTCGGCTCACCATCGTACCTGGTGACCCAGATGCCTCAGAATTAATTGCTCGGGTAGAATCTAGCGACCCAAACATTCGCATGCCTTATAAAGCACCCGCTTTATCTGCTAACGATATTCATTTACTTAAAACGTGGATAGCACAAGGCGCACAATGGGAAGAACATTGGGCCTTTATTCCAGCAGAAAAAACCGCCGCTGCAAAGGTGAACAACGAGTCCGTTATCCATAATCAAATTGATAATTTTATTCAAGCGCGTTTAGAGCAACAGAACTTAAGCCTAGCACCTGTTGCTAACAAAAATGCCCTACTTAGACGCGTGTCGTTTGATTTGATTGGCTTACCACCTACTCCGCAAGAAATCGACAACTTTTTAAGCGACAACAGCCCAAGGGCCTTCGAAAAGCAAGTAGACAGATTGCTAGCGTCACCTAGATTTGGTGAAAGATGGGCAGCAATGTGGATGGACTTAGCCCGATATGCCGACAGTTGGGGATTTACCCGAGACGAAGAACGAGACACTTGGCATTATAAAGAGTGGGTGATCAATGCACTCAATAACAATAAATCGTATAAAGATTTTATGATTGAACAACTCGCTGGCGATCTTATGCCTCAGCGCAGTTTAGAACAGATTATAGCTACAGGTTTTCACCGTCAAACACCCGCAAACAGTGAGGGAGGAACAGACGATGAAGAATTCCGTATGGTAGCAGTGATGGATCGAAGTGCAACTACTTGGTCTGTACTAAACGCTATGACAATGAACTGCGTGCAGTGTCATTCTCATCCTTACGATCCTATCGAGCACGATGAATATTACCAGTCACTCAGTTTTTTCAATACTTCAAAAGATGCGGATTACCGCGATTATAAACCGCTGTACAAAGTGGCTAAAAACGAGATGCAAAAACAACTCGCCTTTGAGCTGCAAGAAGAATTAGACGAAATTCGTCGTCATGAAGCGCATAAAGCGTATACGCTTAGTCAGCAGACGGAAAAATCAAACACCCCATGGGAGAAAATTAAGATCGAATCTGCGTTGGCAGATGAAGCGCGAGGTTTGCGTACTTACATTAAAGAACTAGAAGACCACAATGCTGCCCGCAAATCCAAGGGTGAAAAAATTAACTATCGCTACAAAGAACTCATCAAAATAGCTAAAGCTAACTTACAACAATTGTTAGCCAAAAAGCAGCCTGTCAGAGAGTACACTATTAAAGATGGCGAAATGTTTGAGTCGGGTAGTTTTGAACCGAGGGTATTTTTTAGTTTACGTAGCCAAGCATTTGAGGCTACACAAACAATCAATACTTTACGCTTTATCGCTGTGCCTCAAAATCCAGAAAAAGCGCGACATACGCCAGAAAAGTCATTCCACATAGATGACTTAAAAATATTCTTGATCAAGGCTGATGGCAGCAAACAGCAACTTGCGGTCAAAACTCACATGTCTCATTCAACCGAAGTGATGGATGAGCAATTAAGCAAATTAAATGAACTGCCGGATGACAGTGCTGGGCTGGATACAGGGGCCGGCGTTGGTTGGTATGCGCATCGTATACATCTACCGAGATGGAGCGCCGCGGTGTTAAGCCACCCCCTCAGGCTTGCACAAGGAGATAAGCTAGCGTTCGAAATTTCGCAAATGCAGCGCATGATGCAGCCAGATGGCATGCCTGCAAGAATACACCGCATACGCATAGAAGCAACAAACAATCCGCAATGGCCAGCTTATGCAAATAGTCAACAACGGACTGAAAATCTTAAACAATACGCTGAGTTGAAAAGCCAATTGAATAGCATCGATGGCTATGAAATGCCGGTCATGTTCGAGCAAGAAAAGTGGGATCAACGCGCAATGGCCACTTTTAAGCGCGGCAATATGTTAGAAAAAGAAAATAAACTATTAGCGCCAGGTACACCAGAAATATTCCCTGCATTTAAGCAACAGGCCACACGACTAGGATTCGCCCAGTGGTTTTTTGAACCAGAACAACCTTTAACGTCAAGGGTAGCTGTAAACCGCTTGTGGCATCGCCTATTTGGTATCGGTATTGTTAAAACCTTAGAAGACTTTGGCAGCGCGGGAAGCCTACCTAGCCATCCCAAATTGCTGGATTGGTTGGCAGTAGAATTCCAAGAAAATTTACAATGGGACACTAAAGCACTGCTGAAATTGATAGTAATGAGTCGAACTTATCAACAAGACAGTAAAGTTGACCCCCAGTTATATGAACGCGATCCAAGTAACGAACTGTTTGCTCGCGGTCCCAGACAACGATTAAGTGCAGAAATGATTCGTGATCAAGCGTTGAGCGCCAGTGGATTAATAAAACACAGAATTGGTGGAGAACCTAATATGCCACCTCAACCAGATGGTATATGGGGTCATCCCGGTGTGAAGTTTAAAGATTGGGTTAACGACAACGATGATAATCGATATCGTCGAGCAATATACACCTTTGTTAAACGTGCGTTTATGTATCCTAGTTTTTTAACTTTCGATATGGAAACCCGTGAAATTAGCCATCAAAGACGCTTACCCACCAACACCCCATTACAAGCTTTGGTGACCTTAAACGATCCTGTTTATCATGAGGCAGCGCAAAGTTTAGGTATGTTGATGCAACAACAAGCAAAAAATAAAGATGAACACAGCGCATTAATTGATGGATTTATACGTGTGGTGTCCAGAGAGCCTAGAGCGCAAGAAATACATAGTTTGCATCAAGCATTAAAGAATATTCAAGCAGATGTTGCACAAGCTGACGCGCCAATGCAATCAACGATTAACAACACTTGGGCGGCAATGGCGTCTGTAATTTTGAATTTAGACGATGCCTTAACACGCTAACAAACGGTAATTTTATGAAAAATTTATTTACACGAAATCACAAAAAAGCGTTTGCAACCGCTGCCGAATTACAGCATTTGAAATATGCACAATTACAAGATCAAACCCGTCGTACATTTTTAAGCCAAGGGAGTTGTTTGTTAGGCAGTGCGTTTTTAGCTTCAATGTTTCCCAGTCAGGTTCAGGCTTCGGGTCAACAACTTGATTTTTCTCGCCCCATGACTGAGCCGCTGGCACCTTTACCACCTCAATATCCAGCAAAAGCAAAACGGGTTATCTATATGCATATGGTGGGCGCACCAAGTCAACTAGAGCTGTTTGACTACAAACCAGTGTTAGAAAAATACAATGGCAAGCTTACTCCTAAAGAATTTTTGGAAGGTAAACAATTCGCGTTTATTTCTGGGGTGCCTAAATTGCTTGGTCCGCAATTTCCGTTTAAGCAACACGGAGAAAGCGGGGCGTGGGTTTCCGATAGGATGCCCCACCTCGCGAAACATGTTGACGATATTTGTTTTATCAAGTCTATGAAAACCAATCAGTTTAACCATGCCCCTGCACAACTACTTATGCATACAGGTTCTGCATTATCTGGTAAACCTTCTATTGGCGCATGGACTACTTATGGTTTAGGTACAATGAATCAAAACTTACCCGGATTTGTTTCATTGGTATCGGGCATGAACGCGCCTGATGGCGGGAAGCAACTGTGGGGTTCGGGTTATTTACCCAGTGTTTATCAAGGCGTGGAATGCCGCTCTCAAGGTGACCCCGTTTTGTACTTGAGTAATCCAAAAGACGTAAGCCGCCCCCTACGTCGCCGAGTTTTAGATGCTATTGCAAACCTGAATCAGCAAAGCTACGAGGCCGTTGGCGATCCAGAAACTCTCACCCGTATTGCCCAATACGAAATGGCTTATCGCATGCAAATTGAAGCGTCAGATGCTTTTGACATTAAACAAGAATCTGCGCAAACCCTCTCTAATTATGCGGCTAAACCTGGCGAGGCCAGTTTTGCTAATAACTGTCTAGTTGCTAGACGTCTGGCTGAGCGAGGCGTGCGTTTTATACAACTGTTCGACTACGGTTGGGATTCCCATGGTTCAGGAAAAAACGGCTCACTGCATCATGGGTTTGTTGATTTGTGTAAAGGCACTGATCAACCCATGGCCGCCCTACTTGAAGATTTGAAGCAAAGAGGCATGTTGGAAGACACCCTGGTTATTTGGGGCGGAGAGTTTGGACGCACACCTATGCTCGAAAATAGAGGCGGCCAAGATGCCCCATTTGCAGGACGAGATCATCACCCCAACGCCTTTACCATGTGGATGGCTGGCGCAGGTGTTAAAGGCGGCTACAGTCACGGAGAAACAGACGAACTCGGTTATGAAGTAGTAAAAGATAAAGTAGATATTGCTGATTTCCATGCCACCATCTTATACCAGCTAGGCTTTAATCATTATGATTTAAATTATCGCTTTCAGGGCTTAAATCAACGATTAACCGGCGTTGAACATGCCCATATTGTTTCCCAAATTTTGCAGTAATCCTTGTATAAATGAATCATCAATCGTCCCTACCTCAACAGCAAAAGAACGCCAAATATTATTTTGGCGCAGTGAGTGTGCTAAGCCTTTTATGGCTAATACTCTTTGTAAACAGTCAGCCTGAGTGGATGCAACAAATAAAAGAAAAATTGCAATTAAGCCCCAAGCTAGAAGCTCATGAGAACTCATTTTATAACAGTCGTATTGACCCTGTTTTTGAAAAGTATTGTGTGGCTTGCCACGACAGCAACAAAGCTAAGGGACATTTACGTTTAGACAGCTATCGCCAATTGACATTTTCAGGCCGTAGCGACGCCGACTTAACAGGTAGGGCAAACAACTTAATTGTTAAGCGCATGAGTTTACCAGCCACTGACCGACTAGCCATGCCCCCTTATGGTCGCGAACGTCATACTGAACAAGAGTTAGCGCTTATCGAAATGTGGTTAGCAAAAGGTGGTTCTGGTCAGCTAAGCGAAGCGGATTTCCCCGATGCACCAGCAAAGGTTAAAGCCATCAAGTTTAGCGATATAGACTGGCAAAAAATCGATACTTTACGGTCACCAAATAAAACGCAGGTTGAAGATTTACAGCAAAGATTCCGTCACCGTATTCATTATATTGCCCGTACATCTGAATTATTAAGCATCGATTTTAATAAGCTAGCGTCGAATATGACTGATGACAAGTTAACGCAACTATCACCAGTGAAAGATCTTATTGCTGATTTGAATTTAAGTAGCACGCATATTAGCGATAACTCATTGGCGCTGCTTAAATCTATGCAAGCATTGCAAGAACTTAGGCTGACAGATACCAAGATAAGCAGCAAAACATTAGTCTCATTACTGCAATTACCTAAGCTAGAGAAAGTATTTGCTGATGCTAGTTTGGTCACACCGTCTATAAAAACACAATATGCCGATCACAATATTGTGTTGTATAGCGTACAAAGGAGATAAGCGATGAAACAAATTAAAGTGTGGGACCTCCCCATCCGTTTATTTCATTGGAGCTTGGTATTATTGGTTATTGCCGCTTGGGTGACCATCGAAAATCGCATGATTAAGGCGCATGAAATAATAGGTCATACTTTATTTGCGCTACTTGTATTCAGAATTATTTGGGGAATTATCGGTTCTTCGACGGCGCGTTTTCGGCATTTTGTTGTTAATCCACTTAAGGCCCTTACCTATCTCAAGTCATCACTAAACTTAAATACCTCCCACTCTACAGGTCACAATCCTGCTGGTGCATGGATGGTCATAGCAATGTTTTTGTTCTTTGGCTTTCAAGTAATTTCGGGAATGTACGCCAATGATGATCTCGGTTTTAGTGGCGCATTGTCTGATTCGGTAAGTAAATCGATGTCGGATACTATGACGAAGTTACATGGGCTAAATTTTACTATCTTAGTGGCGCTAATCTGGGTGCATCTAGTCGCCGTGTTCTTTTATGTATTGGTCAAAAATGAAAATCTAGTGCGCGCCATGATTTCGGGTAATAAACCTGCCAATCAAATTAATCCAAATGACCCCTTATATTTTGCCCCTCTTTACAAAGCGGCTATTAGCTTGATAACAAGCGCTAGCGCTTGGCTATTGGATGATGTTTTAAATATGACTATTCTGGAGAAGTACTGTGCATGAAATCAAAATAAGCCGAAGAGTCTTTATCGGCGCAACCGCTTATATCGTATCTGCGCCGCTATTGGCGAGCATTTTCAATAGTAAGAATCAAATACATAAGGTGGTCGATAAAGGCCAATTTTTTAGCGCTAAGGAACTGACTATTTTAACCGACATCGCTGAGATCATGTTGCCAAAAACAGATACGCCTGGAGCCACCGATGTCAACGTAAGTTCGGTGCTTGATGGCTTAATGGTCACATGGGCTGGCGAAACAAGCAAAAAGCAGTATCGCTATATTCTTAGCCAAGTTGATAGTATTGCGAAGGCTACTTATCAAGTAACTTATAGCCACCTAGCCTTACCTGCCCGACAAGCGTTAGTAGAGGAATTAGACAAAACCGCTTTTGCTAAGCAAAACACCCCACTGTCGAAAAGTTATCGTAAATTAAAAGAAATGATATTTCACGTGTATTACAACTCAGAACTTACTAACCCTGAGTTTGTATTAATTCCCGGCGGATATCGTGGCGACATCAGTAAAAAAGAGTTAATTGAAATTCAAACCAGAGGTTATCTATGAGTCAACAAACCCAAATAAATAGTAAGCATGAATATGATGTCATCGTTGTTGGCTCAGGGATTACTGGTGGTTGGGCCGCAAAAGAATTTTGTGAAAAAGGTTACAAAACACTCGTCATTGAACGAGGTCGTCATTTAGACCACCCCAGTCCAGAATATAATGATATGAAAGCACCATGGCAGCTAGACAACATGGGTTTAGCATCAGAGGAGCTAGCAGAGCAAGGCCGCTACGAACAACTAAAAGCTAAAAAAGGCGTTTTAAAGTCAGACTCTATTCAATTTTTTGTTGATGACAAAGAGCATCCCTACTCCCACCCTGAAGAACGCCCATTTATGTGGACACGAGGCTATCAATTAGGTGGACGTTCTATTACTTGGGGCCGACAAGTTTTACGTTGGGGGCCAAAAGATTTTGCTGCCAACGCAAAAGACGGGCACGGTGTGGCTTGGCCAATTACTTATGACGATTTAGCGCCTTGGTACGACTACGTAGAATCTTATATTGGCGTATCGGCTAATAAAGATGGCTTAGATGTGTTGCCCGATGGCGTGTTTCAAAAGCCGTGGGAAATGAGTTCTGCCGAAAAGCACATCGCAAAAAAATGGGCAGCGCATTATAGCGACCGACATTTGATTATTGGTCGCTCAGCAAACCTAACCGAACCGACAAAAGAACATGTGCAACTTGGTCGCGGTAAATGCCAAGCCCGTGCCTATTGTCAACGGGGCTGTGTATTTGGCGCGTACTTTAGCTCCTTATCTGCCACCCTCCCTAGCGCAAAGAAAACGGGTAAGCTAAACATAGTGACAGACGCTATTGCTGAGACTGTTGATTACGATGAAAACACAGGCAAGGCAGCAGGGGTTACTGTTATCGACGCCAAAACTAAAACGCGGCGAAGCTACAAAGCCCGCGTCGTTTTCTTATGTGCTTCTGCTTTAGGCTCTGTACAAATACTGCTTAATTCTAAATCAAAAACCTTCCCCAACGGTATTGCAAACTCAAGTGGTGCGGTAGGTCACTACATTATGGACCACTTTATGGGGGTTTTTGCAACAGCCGATGTCTTAGGGCTTGAAGATAGATATAGCTACGGACGCCGCCCTATTGCTACTTACGTTCCTAATTATCGTCACGATAAGACTGAGGATGTCGATTTTATTCGAGGCTACGGTTTCCAGGCAACAGCAGGTTCGAGGCCAAATGCTGGCACATCAGCAAAATCTGTTGGGATAGGTGCACAAGTAAAAGATGCCGCTAAACAAACCAAGCCCTGGCAATTTAAGGCTTTAATGTATGGTGAAATTTTGCCTTATTTTGACAATAAGGCCAGCTTACATCCAACAAAAACAGATCAATGGGGCATTCCTCAATTACACATTGACGCTCAAATTGGTGATAACGAACGCAAAATGATCAAACAAGCCGCCGTCGACATCAATGAAATGTTGAAAGTAGCCGGTTGTAGCAACATAAAAATTAGACAAGCTGATTTGGAAAAACACTTTACCCTTGGCAGACGAACTCATGAAATGGGCGGCGCATGTATGGGCAGTAACCCTAAAACATCAGTCTTGAATAAGTGGGCACAAAGCCATGATGTAGAAAATTTGTTTGTTACTGATGGCGCTTGTATGTCGTCTTGTGCCACACAAAACCCCTCTCTCACTTATATGGCGATAACAGCTCGTGCGGCTGACTATGCAGCAAAATTAATGCAAGTAGGAAAATTATAATGAATAGACGACAGTTTATTACACGCTCAACAGCCGCCGGCATAGCTGCTACCGGGCTATCGGCATGTTCAAGCTTAGGTACCAAGCCAGCCGCAATAGAAAAATTAGAAACAGATATCATGCCCTTGCCTGAACGACAACGCTGGCTACGTTCTTTCTCTTGCAATATCGAACAATGGTTTAGACCCATGCCATTTTTAGATCGTATAAATGCGGCAAAAGCCTTGGGTTTTTCGGCAGTTGAAATATGGAATCCGTATCAAGCGAAACGAGGAAAAACCCCAGAATCTATTGCCCAACGAGCGCAAGAACAAGGCATACGTATCACTAGCTATTCACCTAATGCGCCTGCAATGGCAGATCCCCAAAATGAAGAAAAATTTCTAGAGTGGTTAGAAATGGCAATAGCGGCTGGCAAAACACTCAAGGTCCCGAATTTTAATTTAACGGGTCACAAAGTAGTTGAAGGCTTATCGATGGAGCAAATGGTCGCCAATTACACACGAGTTTTAAAGCGAGCCGTGCCTCGCCTAGAAGCCGAAAACATGGTGGCGACAATTGAGCCGTATAATCCATTCAATCACAAAGGTGATTTTTTGTATGGAAATGAACCCGCTCTTAGTATTTGTCGCGAGATAAACTCGCCGAGCGTCAAACTCAACTGGGATTTTTTTCATATGCAGCGCAGCAATGGTAATTTAATCACGCATCTAGAAAATGGGTTTGACCAGGTTGCTTACATCCAATTTGCTGATTCTCCGGGTCGCAATCAACCCGGTACAGGTGAAGTTGTTTATGACCGAGTATTTACCAAGCTCCGTGAACTGGGATACAAGGGCTATATTGGTGCAGAGTTTTTTCCAAAAGATAAAAACCAGATAAAAGCCGCGTCTGACATTGCCAAAATAGCAAAACGGATTAGCTTAGCTGATCCGCTGATAAGTTAATTTGCTCGATGCACCTTGTAAAAAATAAATTCAACTTCTGCTGAGTATAAGCAGCCAAATCATAAGAATTAAAACCATGATGTATAGACCACCACTGAATTATTCAATGCTTATCTTCGCAATTGCTGTGTTGTTAGGTTGCACTGATAAACCTGCCGCTTCTCCCCAAGCTAGTAAAAATATTGTCGTTGATTCACGGCATGAAAATGAAGCGAAAACCGATACGACTCTAACGACAGAAACACTGAAGGATGCTTTTCTAACTCCTCCAAGCCAGACCAAACCATTGACTTGGTATCACGTGATGAATGCAAATATGTCAAAAGAAGGCATAACGAAAGATTTAGAAGCGATGGCAGATGCGGGCATAGGAGGCACAATTCTTTTTAATATTGGCTTAAATATGCCAAAAGGTGAGGTTTTATTTAACTCACCGCAACACATCGAGTTTATTGGCCACATGGCGCTTGAGTCGAAACGTTTAGGATTGAGTTTTGGCTTACATAATTGTGATGGGTGGTCTTCAAGCGGCGGGCCTTGGGTTAGCCCTGAACATTCGATGAAACAAGTGACTTGGAATGAAACGATTGTTCAAAGTAACGCAAACAACGGTGGCAAGATTAATCTACAAATAAGTCAGCCAATGACAATGTTAGATTATTATCAAGATATTGCCGTGCTAGCTTATCCATCTATGGACAGCGAATTGCTTGATGCGCAATTAACACCGCGCATAAGCGCATCTGATCCTGACTTTGACATATCTGTAGTTTCAAATATAGAAGTGATAAATAAATCGTCGATAAAATCCAACGAGGGGCAAGCGGTTTGGTTGCAATTTTCCTACGACAAGCCTGTCACGATCAGGTTTGCCAGTATGGATATAAGTTTTGGCAAACATATTAAGTACGAGTTGCAATACTCTAACGATGGTAAAAACTTCAAAAAACATGTTGATTTAAAAGTTAACCGACCGGGCCGTATACGCTGGGCGCTTGATGGCGCCTTTGAAGGCGTAACTGCCAAACATTTCAGAATTGTGGCAGATAAAACACTCAACATCTATGAAGCAAGGTTATCGAGTATTCCCAAAATCGGAAATTTTTTAGGGCGTACGTCAGCAACTAGAACTGATTACAACAAAATGCCTGACAACATTGCCCCTAGTAACAAAAATATTATCGACCCTAAAACCATTATCAACCTAACAGATAAATTATCTGAGAGCGGACAGTTAGCAACGACATTACCCCTAGGCAATTGGACAATAATGCGCTTTGGCTATACTGCCAAAGGAACGACCAATATCCCCCCTACTGCAGAAGGGCGTGGCTTGGAAGTCGATAAATATAGCCGCGAGGCCTTCAAAGCGCATTATGATGCCTATGTAACTAACGTTATAAATAAAGTAAACGAAGTCGCACCAGGCGTAATGCATAGTTTAGAAATAGACAGCTACGAAGTTGGTGGTCAAAACTGGACTCAAGATTATGAGCAAAAATTTAAACGCGAATATAATTATGACTTGATAAGGTTTTTACCCTTGTTTGCGGGCAAGTTTGTAGACAATGTCGCCACAACCGAATCTGTTTTATGGGATATCCGTGATTTAAATAACCAACTTATTACTAAAAACTATTATCAATATTTTACCGAACTTGCCAATGCAGATGGTATTAAAACCTATATTGAACCTTATGGCATTGGCCCATTTAACGACCTAGATGCAGGTAGTAAAGCCGACATTCCTATGGGAGAGTTTTGGCTTAAGCGCAATATTTATATGATTCAATCTAGCACTTCAGCCGGGCATATTTACAACAAAAATGTGATCAGTGCTGAAGCATTTACCGCTTTACCTGAAGTTAATTGGCGCTTTAATCCAGCTTATGCGAAATATGATGGTGATTTTAGTTGGGCACTTGGGATTAACCAATTTGTTTTCCACCGTTTTGTCCATCAAGCAAATACTCATGTTGTTCCAGGAATGACGATGGAGCGATGGGGGGCGCATATCGATGCAACACAACCATGGTTTGCCACTGCGGGAAAAGATTGGATGACATACCTTAGTCGCGGTCAGTTTATGTTACGCCAAGGTCAGCCCGTTTCTGATGTTTTATGGTATGTGGGTGATGCTGCGCCTACCACTTGTCCAGACCGTCGGCACAATGGCAAAAACATTCCAAGTTACATTAATTACGATTGTTTGAATCGTGAAAAATTGCAAGATCTAGACTTTAAAAACGGGCGCTACCAATTGTCGCATGGAGTGAAATATAAAGTATTAAAACTTACCAACAATGATACCTTGTATTTTGATTCGGTTAAAAAAATCTATCAATTTGCAAAGCAAGGCGGCGTGATAATAGGCACACCAATAAAGCAACTAGCCGGTAGAAATATCTCAGCAGAGCAACAACAGCAATTTTCACAGATGGTCGATTATATTTGGTCACAGGAAAATACTCACCTAAGCGTAAAAAGCCCTGCACAGTGGAGCAATTTATATAAAAAACAGGGTCTTAACTACGATTTGAAAGTGGCAAATATGAGCAATTTATATTACGCCCATCGAAAGACAAGCCTACAAGATATTTATTTCCTTTATAACGACTCCGGCGAACGCAAGCTATTTGATGCCACCTTTGAAATAAACGGCAAAATTCCTGAATTGTGGAATGCCCGAACAGGTAAAACTAAAAAGTTAGCCAGTTTTAGCGATGATGGCACAACAACGCGGGTTACTTTCCGCTTAGACCCTAACGAATCAACTTTTGTTGTATTTCAGCAAGCAAGTCAAGGTGTGAAATCGCTTAGTCCTGACATTGTCAAAGAACTCGATATCGATGTGAACTACAACAAGAATATGGCACTTACCGTGTCTAGTAAATCTAATGAAAACTATAACTTGTTTATTGATGATCGTAATAGAACAGTTTCGTTTGATGCAATGCCTAAAACGCAAACTTTAGATGGTAGCTGGAGGGTCACGTTTCTCAAACAATATGGCTTAGATAAATCGGTCATTTTTAATCAGCTAAGCTACTTTAAAGACCATACAGACCCCGCCATTCAAGCCTATTCAGGGATTAGCATTTATCAAAAATCATTTGTTTTATCGGAGGCTATCTTAGACAGCAAACAAAAGGTTATTTTAGATTTAGGCCAAGTCGATGATAGCGCACAAGTATTTATTAATAATGTTGAAGCAGGCGTTGTTTGGATAGCTCCATTTACCTTAGATGTAACTGACTATTTAACACCAGGCAAAAATGATATTCGTGTTGAGGTCGCCAGCTCATGGACTAATCGTATGATTAGTGATGAAAGCTATCCTGACACTTCTGGCTTTTGGCAAGCCAATGGGAAGCCAGTGAGCGTTATGCCTACTTGGTACACCAACAACGAGCCTCTGCCTATGTCTGGGGAAAAAGGCCATCGAATGACTTTTACCACTTATAAATTTGTTAATAAAGGTGACCCATTAGTTAATTCAGGTTTATTAGGGCCGGTAACCTTAAGTCCTTTAAAAACCGTGGAATTGTAGAAGAATGCGCGAACAAGATTGGTATACAACAATCGGCGTTAATTACAGCGCCCTTTGTTCATTATGAAAAAAATAGAGAGTAGGTAAATTTATGTATCAAACAATGAAATGTCTTTACTTGCTTGCTTTTGTTTCCATTGCATTAGCTAGCGGTCTAAGCGAGGCATCTGTGAAAAAATGGCAAGGCGCTTGGATCTGGGGTAAAGATGCCATGATCCCCAATTCGTGGATGGCATTTCGCCACCAAGTATCTGTAGATGGCTTAGATAGTCAGCCAACCCTGGCTTACATAAGTGCCGATACAAAATATTGGTTATGGATAAACGGTGAATTAGTCGTATTTGAAGGCAGTTATACCGGTGGTCCCTCGCCTGTCAAACCAGGACCACGTGTTGATAATATTCCAGTAGCAAGTAATCGTTATTACGACACTGTAGACATATCTAAATACCTAAAGAATGGGAATAATACCATTGCCGCTTTGGTTTGGTATTACGGTTCTAATGGCGAGAAAGGGACTCATTTATCCTCTGGCAATGGTGGTTTTTTCTTTCAAGCCCAAGCAGGTAAAACGTTAATAGCAAGCGATACATCATGGAAAGTAAAACGTCACCCCGCTTATATACAACATCTAGATAAACGCAAACCCTACCGAGTTGCGGCTTGGAATATAAAATATGATGCCAGAAAAGACATGAGTGATTGGGCTGAGAACGCTTGGTATTTACCTGGCTATGACGATTCGCTATGGGAGCATCCGAAACGTGCAATTGCTGTTCCGCGAGCACCTTTCTATGATTTGTATGAAAGTGAAATTCCCATATTAACTGATCATGGCTTAGAAAATTGCACGAATTATCCCTCTACAAAATTTCCATTTATTGCTGATGGTAAAAAAATCAAATGCGCACTGGATTTTAATAAAAACTTTACGCCCTATTTTGATATTGAAGCCGAGGCTGGGCTTGATATTCACATTAAAACAAATATGCGCTTAAACACCATTGAAACCTTCTATACCAGTAAAGCCGGTCGTCAACAGTTTGAATCTTATTCTTGGACCAATGGTAGTGTAATCGAGTTTACGATACCAAGAGGTGTAAAAGTGCATGGTTTGAGAATACCGCTGGACAGGTGTAGGAGATACTCCCGGGACTTTCGAAGCAAGTGACCCATGGTTTCAACGAATTTGGCAAATGGCTGAAAATACCTTATACATTTGTGCGCGCGACAATTTCATGGATACGCCAGACCGAGAGCGCGGCTTATGGATAGGTGATGTTGCCGACCAAGCAAGTTATCTGTTTTATTCAATGGACCAACCTGGTCGCGATTTGATGAAAAAAGCAATTAAAGTCACCTTAGCATTTAGTGATCCAGATTCTGGTATTTTTGCAGGATTAGGTCCCGGTCGTTTTAGAGAGCTACCTGCGCAAAGTCTTCAGTTTATTGAGCAGGGTATTTGGCATTATTACTTCAATACAGGAGACAAAGACACCTTAGCTTATGCTTACCCTTTTGTTCATAAATACTTAACGCTTTGGCAAATAAAAGAAAATGGTTTAGTTGAGTTTAGAAATGGTGATTGGCGCTGGACCGATTGGGGACCGCAAGACACGATTGATTATGAAGCGATTCAAAATGCGCTTTATTACAGTGCCTTAACGTCAGCCCGTGATATGGCTAAAGAACTTGGTGAACAGCGCCATATGAGCTTTTATAACAGTCGAATTTTAGCGCTTAAGCAAGCGTATCAAGATAACTTTTGGCAAGACGGCTTTATTAGTAGTAACGCAAATAAATTTCAAGATGACCGCGCCAACGCCCTAGCGATTTTAGTGGGTTTGGCAACACCTGAACAACACACGCAAATTGTAGAAAATGTGTTAGTGAATAATCATTATGCCAGCCCTCACTTTGAATGGATGGTTTACAACGCCATGGCTGAAGCGGGCCGGTATGAGGATGCGCTTTTGCGAATGCAAACCCGTTATAGCAAACAAGTAGATAATCCAGCACGCTCAACATTGTCAGAATACTTACCCACTGGCGGAACTGATAATCATGCGTGGAATGCACCAAGTACCGTTTTGAGCAAATATATTGCAGGCATATCACCCACTTCAGTCGCTTGGAAAACATATCAGTTTCTTCCCAATATGGCTCACATGAAATGGGTAAAACAGACTGTACCAAGCGTGCAAGGTAATATTAATGCAGAAATTAAACGCACAGATTCGAGCATTATTATCTCGCTCACCTCGCCTGAAAATACGGTTGCTATAGTGGGCATACCAAAGCAATATTTTGATATTGACTCGGTACATATCAATGATAAACGCGTGTTTAGTAAAGGTAACGCAAGCACACAATTATCGGGAGTAAAGTTCCTTGGTGAGGATGAAAAATATTTTAAGGTAGAACTGGCCGCAGGAACATGGTCGATTCGTGCCAGTAATTAAGCACTAAGAATAGGTAAAGAAAATGATAAAAACAATTAAACTCAGCATTGCGGCTATTATTTCTGCTTCAATCTTGATTCTTCCCGCAAATGCTGAACTTAGCGAAAAAACATTTTTTGAAAAAAGAAGCGCATTGATAACTAAGCATGCACACTTTGACGCAACTTTTGAGGCCTTACAAAAAGAGCAACAAAACAAAAGCGCTTTTAGTAGTGAATATTGGCGTTGGCGTATTGATCAGTATTTGTATGGTCAATACATCGAGTTTCAGCCAATATATAATGCTTATGTAAAGGGTAAAAAATTTAATGAAATTTATGATTTACCGCCGGAGAATTTAGGTCCTAAATGGCAAGAACCGGATAATCTCCCCGCAATTCCTGATGGCTATTTTACCGAGAACCTTCCAGGCAACACATATACTGGCTGGCATCAATTGGTGGGTGATAGCCTTTATATAACTTATCAGGGACACCTTACCGACCCTTATGTAGCAAGTTACAATTTAATTACAGATAAATGGGACGGCCCATATAAAGCTGGTCATAGTACGCTATCAAAAAACGATAGAAAAATTGATAGCCACGGTCGCCCTATTATTGAAGTAGATAAGCAAGGCTATATTCACATCGTTTTTGGCGGCCATGGTGGTGAGCGCGAAGATGGTTTAAACCCTCTCTCTATTGATACGCCTCATGCAGGGGGACGCATGAAGCATGTTGTTTCCGCTAAACCACATGACTTAAGTTCATTTATTGAGAAGAACGATATCACGCCATTTGCTTCATATACTAAAAGCTATCAAATGGCTAATGGGGATATTTACTTCTTTACACGAGCAGGTACACATAAGTCTCCGTGGTTATATTATAAAATGAAAAATGGCTCACAAAGCTTTGAGCCACCTGTCGTTATTACATGGCCTACTCCACAAAAAGATGATCCTATTACGGTAGATACCCACTACATCAACCCACTTAAAATATCAGATACTGAAATTGCGATTACATCACTTTGGCATGCCTGCAACTTTAAAGAGGAGCATGACAAAACCCATTACAATCGCCTAAATCTTTATTATATGACCTTAGATACCACCGATGGTACGTTTTACAATGCAAGCAAAGAGCCTTTAACTCTGCCACTGACGCTTGAGGCCACTAATAAATTCACATTGGCATATGACTCCGAGAAAGCTGGAGAAACAAGCTTTGGCACCAAGCCCTTAATTCTTGAAAATGGCCAAACGGCGGCAGCTTACGAAGCCAGAGGGAAAGACTATCGTGAGTGGCGCATGGCATTGTTCGAAGATGGTACATGGACCCATGGGCATCCTATGCCAGGGACAATGAATCGAACCTTGATTGACACCACAGGAGAGCAAGTCAACAAAGTGTTTAATTTTGCGCTCTTAAAAAATAACGGTGATAAAGCAGCTGTAACTTATCTTAATAGCAACGGTGAGAGTGTCTTTGCTATCGCTAAGAAAATGTCTAGTAGCTCTTCTACAAGGCAAACCTGGCAAGCAGAAAAAGTCCATTTCAACGTAAGCAACGCAAAAATACAAATGAAGGCAGTAAAAACTCCTAAAGGTGAAGTCAAAGCGTTAATTATTAATGTTAAAAAAGGCGCTTCGCAACGCTTATACCTTTGGCACGATGGTGAATTGCGAGCAAACTAAGGGTAAGCAGCCCAAGAAAAATACAAAATCATTGCGCCGAGTTTTTAAAATAGTAAAAATTGAGAAACTAAAAAATGTTGAAAAAGAAAAGCCTTATTAGACACGCTAGGTTAGCTGTTATCTTATCCACTATCCTGATGAGTCAATTAGCCTATGGTAATGCTAGTGAAGCTAGCAATTTATCAGAAAAAGAATTTCAAAAGCCGCCCAAAAACTACCTACCTAAAACATGGATGCACGCCATGAACGGTAACTTGAGTAAACCGGGGTTTAGCGAAGACTTCAAAGCGATGAGTGAAGCAGGTATAGGTGGAGCAATCTTCTTTCATGTGCATAGACGAAGTCGACAATACTCATCTAGAGGCCCTGTACGTTTTGGCAGTGAAGAGTTTTACGATACCTTAGTGCATGCCGCTGACCAGGCTGATAAAAACGACATTGAATTTGGTATACATAATGCTGACGGTTGGACATCAAGCGGTGGCCCTTGGGTTACTCCCGAAATGTCGATGAAACGTATTACGTGGTCTGAAAAAGCGATGCAAATAACAGACAATGCGAAAATTGTTGAGCTGCCACAGCCGGGCTATGCCGAGGGTTTATATCGTGATCTTGCAGTTATTGCTTTACCCGAAAATACATTCAATCAAAGTAACACTTTTGCTAACGCTACCTTCTCAAGTTCAGATGCTTCATTGAACGCCAATGTTTTAGCTGACAATGACTGGGATACCGAATTTGAATTCAAGCAAAACGATAAAAATGAATATTGGGTGCAAGTTGAAGTTAATGAGCCAAGTACTTTACGCAGTCTTCAAATTGAAACCCCTACCCGCCATGGTGAGGGCGCCTTACAAATTTCAGATGATGGTATTAATTTTACGACCGTTGTCGACAAACTCCGGCGCCCAAGAACGGGCGCTAGAATGTGGGCATTTAGCCCACAATTAGTCAGTGATAAACAAGATGGTTACACCGCCAAATATTTCCGCTTTGTATTCGATAAGCCCATTATATTAAAACGCTTTGATTTATGGTCGGTGCCACGCTTTGATCATTGGTTATCAATGAACTCCATGGAGCGCGGCCGACTGAGCCTCACGCCTCAAATACATCCACTAGCCATTACTAGAGCCGAAGACGTTTTGGTGCTAAACCGAGGTGAGCTACCAGAAGCTGGTATTCATTTACCTATAGGTAAGTGGCGAGTATTGCGTTTTGGTTATACTAGTACAGGCGCCTTTAATGTTCCAGCCACTGTTGAAGGTGAAGGTTTAGAAGTTGATAAATTTGATCCCAAAGCTTTGCAGTTTCACTTTGAACAATATGTTGGCAAATTAGTTAAAAAGGCACAAGCTCAAGGTATCGATTCTATTAAAACGACTGAAATTGACAGTTATGAGGTAGGAGGACAAAACTGGACGCAAGGCATAGCGCAATCATTCAAAGATAAATTTGGTTACGATATTATCAAATGGCTGCCAACATTAACGGGTCGCGTAATAGAATCACCTGAACATACTGGCGCTATACTGCAAGAGTTTCGTCAGCATCAATCAGACTTAATGGTTGAAAACTATTTTGGTGAGTTCACAAAACTCAGTAACAAGTATGGCTTAGATTCTTATATTGAACCCTATGGCTGGGGTCCTTTTGACGAGTTAGCCGCTGGTGGTGAAGCAGACCGACTAATGGGCGAGTTTTGGGTAAGAGATACGCTTTATCATGGTCGTGTATCTGCGGCCATCTCCTCTGGTCATATCTATGGTAAAAAAATTATCTCGGCTGAATCGTTTACCTCCGTTGGCGTAAATTGGTATGGGCACCCCTATTTCTACAAACATTACGGTGACAAAATGTGGGCTCGTGGCATCAACGAAACTATGTTTCATCGTTTTGCTCACCAGCCGAATAATCATATTAAACCGGGCATGACCATGGATAGTATAGGGTCGCACATCGACCGCACACAAACCTGGTGGGATAATGGCGGAGTTGCTTGGTTTGAGTACTTAGCGCGTGGTTCTTATTTGTTGCAACAAGGAGTACCTGATGCTGACTTTCTTATTCACTTGGGAGATGTTGCGCCGCTCCGTGTCGGCAATGCGAACAACACTGGTGTACCTGATGGCTTTGGCTATGATTACACCAACTCCGATGTATTAATTAATCGAATTAGCGTAAAAGATGGCTGGTTAGTATTACCAGAGGGTACTCGTTACCGCGCTTTACAATTACATCGCACTGACTATTTACATCTTAAAACCTTAAAGCGTGTACAGGCGCTGATTGCTGCGGGCGCTACCGTTATAGCGAACAAACCCAAAAGCGTAATCGGTTTTAGTGAATGGTCAAAGCAAGAAGAGTTTACACGCATAGCAGAAGAACTATGGGGAGATGGCACTCCTAGCATTCGCCCCTATAAAAAAGGCTTAGTGAGTAGCTTTTCACTAGAACAAAGCTTAGAAAAACTAGCCTATCAGGTAGACCTTAAAATAAATGGAAAGGCCGCAAAATTCTTTGCAAAGCGCAGAATTGGTGAAAATGACCTGTATTACTTTTATAACGACGAGCCCGAGTTTAAACACCTTATCATCAATCTTAGAGATGGTGACGGACAAGCTGAAATATGGAACGTTGATGACGGTAGCATCGAGAAAATAGAGAATTACCGGCGTGATGGCAAGCGTTTGATCACAGAGTTAGCCCTAGAGCCTTACGCTGGACGCTTTATAATGATTAGAAGAGATAATAAGGATATTGGCTACAATGGACAACATTCCCAATTGGTAAAAAATATCTATCAAAACGAAGGAAGAGAGCTTACTGGCCCTTGGGAGCTAGAATTTGATACTAAGTTAGGTGGTCCTAAAAATGTCATTTTCGATAAACTAATTGATTGGACCAAATCCGATGATACAAATATTAAACATTATTCTGGCAAAGCGACTTACCGCAAAATATTTAACGTTACAGCCAAGGATGTAACTTCTAATAAATCACTGTATATTGATTTGGGTAATGTACAACAAATTGCAGAAGTCAGTATAAACGGTAAAAAGCTAGACACCTTGTGGAAACCGCCCTTTGCATTGGATATAAGTAAGGTTGTCAAAGAGGGAAATAATCAATTGGAAATCGTCATAACCAATACATGGGTCAATCGCTTAATTGGAGATGAAGCCTTAGAAGACACCAGTGGCTACAGTATGACGGGAGACACGGTTGCTTGGCTTAATAGCAATCTGCCACCACCTCAAAGTGAGCGCGTCACTTTTACTGGATTTAATTTCTTTACAAAGGATGAGTCTCGTGTTCTCCAAACATCTGGTTTGCTAGGACCTGTACGTCTGATTAACGGCTCTCAATGAGAGTCGTTTGACCAATATTTCGTTATTGTGTCTTTAAATAAACTAAGCCAAACACAAAACGATGCCGATGAGTGAACTTACGCCTTTTCATTCTATTTTCATAAATTTAACAAACATGTGCGAAATCTATGGATTTAGTGCTCACCAATAGGCGGTATGTCTGCTCTTGAACATATGAAGTTTTACCCTGCAAAGCAACACTTTATAACTTTTCATTTTCAATCATTTATAAAGCTGAACTTCCAAAAAAAGCTTATATGAGCACTAAATCTCTTCAAAACAAGACCTAAATGTAAAAATATTTTGATGAAAAAATATAAAAATTAATTTTTTTATTCATTAAATACAGTGATATAAAATAAATTCATGTAAGAATAAAACCACAAAAGACCGGTAATGACCATAATTGCTTTAATAGTATTGTTAATTCTGCTATTCTAATTAACAATTCATTTACGTTAAATTTGAATTATAGGTACTCACGGTCCCTTTTATATTAACATTCCGGTGGCGAGGAAACACATATGCAACACAACAACACACACAAAATTAAAAAATTAAAAAACCAAGTCATACTAGCCGGCTCAGCTGCGCTTTTAATGGCGGTCAGTTCTCCAACAGTTATTGCTCAACAAGTTAATGACGCGTTGAACAACAACGAACAAGAAGAAACCCTTGAAGTCATTGAAGTATCAGGGGTACGAGCTTCTTTAGAAAACGCGCTTAACGTCAAACGCTCCGCGTCTTCAATTGTTGATGCAATCTCAGCTACTGATATAGATTCGCTTCCTGCACTTGATTTAGGTGAAGCGCTACAAATAATCCCTGGCGTGCAGTTAGAAAGATCAGGCGAAGGCAGGCAATCTGAGATTAGCTTGCGTGGTTTAAGTGGCGGATTTGTTAAAACCACCGCATTTGGTCAAAGCTTTGCAACACCTAGTCGAAGTGCTAGTGCAGAAGGTGCGGCAAATCCATTCTCGGCGTTTGAGGCTGGTATTTTCGATGGGGTTACTGTAGTTAAAACCCCAACTGCGGATATGCAAGCAGGAGGCATCGCAGGTATTGTTGACAAACAGTTACAACAAGCATTATCTAAAAAAAGCGGCAAATACACCGTAAGTTTAGGTGGACGTTATGAAGAATTGACAGGAAATTGGGATCCGTCCTTTAAAGCATCTGGTACGCAACATCTCATAGAAGATAAATTAGCAGTTGCTTTTAAACTTGCCGCTTCAGGTCAAACTTTTCGCCGCGACACGGCAAACTTCATAAACTACGAAACACTTGGCCTTGAGCATCCTAGAGGCGGTACTCGTGGTGTGAATTCAGATACTATAGGCGCGTACAAAGAAAAATGGGGCATCCCAGACGAAGCAGAGGTTCGTGGCGTTGCACAATCGCGTAACGTTACCGAATATAGTGATGGTGACCGCGTTTCCTTTACGGGGAATATTGAATGGAAACCTATAGACGACATGAAGCTAGGGGCCCATATCTTATATACGAAACGTAATCTTGATAGCGGAACTAAACAAGATGCCGGGTATTTTTCAGGTATGAACTCTAGAAACGCTAACAATAACGACATGTTTCATAAAATCGAACCTGATATGGACACTGCGCCATTTCTCTACGATGTAAATAGCGCTGGAAATGATGTTTATGGGGTATCAAAAGTTAGCATTACAGATGGTAGTTATCAGATCACCAACCGCGAAACTACCTTCTTAGAAGAATCTAAAGGCTTGTTCTTATATGGTGATTATTTGGTAGGTGACTGGAAGTTTGATGGTGTAGTAACCCACTCTGAATCGACTAACCAATTTATGAATGTTGGTTTAGACTTTAGGATCCAAGGACACCATAGCCCCACACAACGCGTCAATGGTGTAAATGGCTCGGTAATACCGACAGGTGTTGACGTAATAATCGATACTGCAGGCGGCGATATGGCCAATGCAATGACGTCAGGAACTGGTTGGGAAGATATTAACTGGGCAGGCGGTTGGGTGCCAAGTACTAGCTTGAGTGCGTCTTGTGTTTCAAATCGTAACGAAACTAATGACAACAAAAAGCTAGCTTTTTGTTTAACCGGACGTGTAGATGAACCAAAACGCGAATACTCAAGCGCTGAGTTTAATGCGCAGCGTTATACTGATATCGGTTTAGGCAAGACCTTACGGCTTGATAGTGTTAAATTTGGTGGTCGATTCACGCAAGAAGTGCTCGAAAACCGCGATCAGCAAATAACCGCTGGCGGCGCAAATGTAGCCAATATTTCCCAAGAAACATTAGTGGGTAACGCACTCGTGGCCGATGGTCAATCAAGCTACTTTAACGGTCAATACCCAGGTGCATTTGGTGTAGATGGCGGCTGGTTAACGGTCGATAACGCGGCATTCGCAGCAGATTTGCAAAACGGTTTATTAGATATTGATGGCGCAGTTATTGCTGACCCTTCAGGTTTTTATGAAAGATTTGTTGGCCCGCATCCGCAGCGCTACCCAACAACGTTTACTGCCGACCAAGATATTCTTGCGATGTACTTAATGGCAGATTTTTCAGGTGAGCTCGGTTCAGTGCCCTACACAGGTAATATTGGTGGGCGCTATATCAAAACCGAAAACACCTTTAATGGACAAGTGCGCGATAGAAACAATGAATTAGGTGATATTTTAATACCCACAAGCGTTGACCATGATTATGATCATTTCTTACCTTCAGCGAACATCAGTTTTGAAGTTCACGAAGATGTGATTGTTCGTGCGGCTTATTACGAAGGTATTGTACGTCCAAACTTACGTATCATGACGCCATCAACAGACTTGAGAAGCAATGATACAACAGCAACGGTTACACTACCTAGCGCGCTTGTTGAGCCATATGATGCAAAAAACTACGATATATCAGTCGAATGGTACAACCGTGAAGGTAGTGCTATTACGGTCGGATTATTTAGAAAGACTATCTCTAATTTCTTTGGAAATGCCATTGAAGTTTGTCCTGAAGGTAACCCACTCATTACAGATATTTTAGGTAGTGATATTACACGTTCTGACTTAGGCGATGGCACCGGTGACTTTACGTGTACGCAAAATGAACTACATGAAACTGACGATGGCGCATTGGTAACGCGCGACGTAACCGTAAGACAACGATTGAATGCGCCTGCTGAAATTCAATTGAACGGTGTTGAACTTGCTATCCAACAAAAATTGGACTTCCTACCTTATCCTTGGAATGGTTTTGGTGGCGTGTTCAACTATACCTACATCGATCAGGATTCAGATGAGGACGTAAATGATGACATCAATCGCTTATATAAGGTTGCTCCAGAATCATTCAACGTTGTTGGCTACTATGAAAATGACGGTTTCTCAGTGCGTGTTGCTTATAATTGGAAAGATGACTCGTTATTGCGAGCAACCAATACATATCTAGGTTTATTACCTCGTGTACAAAAAGCATCAGGGCGTTTAGATGCCGTAGCATCTTATAAAGTGAATAAAGATCTCAAAGTGTTTGTACGTGGTTACAACCTGACCGATGAACAACGTGTTGAACATTGGGGATTTGATGAAAGAGCCGTTGCTCGTGTTGATTACACCGGTAAAGTGTATGAGCTAAGTGTTAACTACTCTTTCTAATAACTCGTGTGTGAGTGATTGAGGAGTAAAATTACCTCTCAAAAGACTAGCTCAAGAACGATAATCGCAGCGTTCTTGAGCTTTTTTATTCCTGCCGCCTCAATAGCCTTTCATAAAATTTTGCCTAGCGTTTAAACACACCAATACTCGCCTTTTGAGATTAATTACTTGGCAACGCTAATTGCCTTTCCATAAGGCGGCACTGACATTAAAACAGCATCAAAGGCCAAGCGCTTTATTAACTAATCAAAGATAACAATAAAGCCACAATTAGTCTTCTGAGCTAAACATACTATAAGCCTTAAAAACTAGTGTTTTACAAAAGATAATGCAACTCGTAAAGCTTAAGACGCTAATATGGCGTCTGCATTCAGAGCTACAATGAGAGATTGAAAGTACATGAGAATAAGGACCAACAAAAAACCCACTTTCACATTTTATTGTGAAAAGTGGGTTCTTATTATTAGATGAATAATGAAAAGTAGCAAACTATTATATTTAAAGGGCCTTGCAACGAGTTAAGGCTTCCAAATAATAGTAATCCCCGTAATTAAGTGACGCATCTAGCTCTGAGTCTGCAGGGTAATTACCTGTTGCTTGCTTTAGCAAAAAGTGACCATTTTCTCCTTCCTTTGCTAAATATGCGTCAGAAGATAAACTTCGAAGCATTTTCATTGCGGCTTGTTGATAACGTTTTGCTTCTTTTTCATCTACATAGTTAGCTAATTCCAACAAAGCACTGGCCAATAAAGACGCGGCAGACGAATCCCGATAGTTAGTCACCGATGGGTCATCGGGTGCATCATAATCAAAATACGGCACCAAATCTTCAGGCATATTTTTATGAGTTAACAAATAATCGACAATGTTTTTAGCATGCTTTAGGAATTTCTCATCCTTAGTGAAGCGATACACCGACGTATAACCATAGGCACCCCACGCTTGGCCTCTTGACCAAGAGGAGTCATCCGCAATGCCTTGAAAGGTTTGTTTGCCAATCGGAAGTCCAGTATCACGACTGTAATTAACTAAATGGTACGAACTATGATCGGGCCTAAAGTGATGCTCCATAGTAACTGACGCATGGCTTACAGCTGCTTCGTAATAACTTTTATCACCCGTCAATAATGAGGCGTTAAAAAGTAATTCCAAGTTCATCATATTATCAATAATTACAGGGAATTCCCACGTGCCCCAGCTCCAAGAGTAGGTAGCGCCAATTTTAGGATTATAGCGCTCCATTAGCGTTTTTGCTGAACTTATCAGGATAGGTTCATAGGTCTTATCGCCAACTAAACGCAAGCCATTCCCAAAACTATTGTTCATGATGAACCCGATGTCATGGGTTTTACGATTGAACTGCATTTTTTCGAGGGCTTTAGTCCATTTAGTGGCAGTTTTTAACCAACTAGGATCTTTGCTATGCTCGTAGATATACCAAAAGTTCCCGGCAACAAATCCACTCGTCCAGCCCATCGGGTTGGTAAATTTAACTTCGTTGTTACTAAAAGAAGTAGGGATCTTTGCAGGATTAGTATAGGCTTTTCGAAAATCATTTAATTGCTCTTCTGCCTTATCTAGCGCAGCAGAACAAAATGCTACATTATCTTTTTGCCATGCGCTTTCATTAGCGAACGTGCCTGAAGCACCGCAGCCCGCGATAGCAAGAGCGGCCGATACTGAAAGCATGACTTTATTTAATCGAGTTAACATCTTGAGACCTTTTTAATTTTATGCGCTTACGCATTATTGAAAGTAAATTTCGAAAAAATTAATCTTTGTATTTTTCAAATAGTTCAAAGAACATTTTATTTATTTCAGGATATTTAGACGCAAGGTTATTAGACTCTTGAGGATCCTTAATAATATCGTATAACTGCATTTCACCTTCGACGGTATAACGAACCGCTTTGTACCTACCTTTTCTAGCCGCTTGGAAAGTGTCGCCGATTACTCCTGAATTAGGGTCGCCAACTTGTTTTGCAAACTCCCAATATAAAATTCGCTCTTTCATCTTTTCGGGATCATCATTTAACAGGCCTGCAATAGAAACACCATTAGTGCGAACACGAGGCACTATATTCAAATTAACGCCCGCTATATCAGCAAAGGTGGGCAAGACATCAGCAAACAACCACGGAGTTTGATCTACCCTACTTTGTTTAATTTTGGCAGGCCATTGCAGCAGCATTGGTACATGGATTCCGCCATCATACAAATCACGCTTTTGACCTTTGTATGGTGCAGCTGCGTCAAAAAATTCTGGATCCGCACCACCTTCGTCGTGAGGACCATTGTCAGATGTGAAGACTATTAAGGTGTTCTCAAGTTGCCCCTCTTCTTCGAGAGTCGTCATTATTTGACCGATATAATCATCTAATGCGGTAACCATGCCTGCTAGAACTGCATTTGGTTTAGCAACAGGCTCAGGATAATAGGAAGCATATTTATCTGCTGGCACTCCACCTTTCATACCAGTATAAGCTTGTTCTGAAAATTCATACTGTTTGCTGTATTTTTCTGGTACGGCTAATTCTGCATGCGGTGATGAAAACGTTAACATCACAAAGAACGGGTTTTCTCGCTCTTGCTTGATGTAGTTAATAGCTTCTTCAGTAAATAACTCTTGTGCATAGGCACCTTTTCGGCCCCCTTCATTTTCGGTAATTCTTATTTTTCTGCCATCTCGCCACATAATTTGTGGGTATTGGCGGTGTCCTTCTAAAATAGAGTACATGCCATACCAGGTATCAAAACCCATTGCTAAAGGATCAGTTACACCCATTTGTTGGCCAATGGAATATTTACCAAACAAAGCTGTATCGTAGTCTGCATACTTTAATATGTGGGCGAGCGTAATATCCATATGCGTTAATTCAACAGTATTCGAATTATTGCTCATGAAGCGACCATCACGGCCAGTAAATAAAGATACTCGAGAAGGTGAACAGACAGTGTTACCGGCGTAAGCTTGATCAAAGCGAATACCATTATTCGCCATTTTATCTAAATTAGGTGTTTTGATAGGCGTGTTGCCATAGGCACCAATTTGGTTAAATCCCAGGTCATCGGTAAGAATAAATATAATATTCGGTTTATCAGCGGCAAAACTTGCCGCTGCGCTTAGACTCAGCAATACACTAGCTATTGCGCCGACTACTTTACGACTCGTATTTTTTAATATCATGTTATTTCCAGTTTATATCTAGCAATAATAAGACAGTTATCATCCGTAACATAAATATACATTTAGAGAACAAGTTGATAACAATTTTACACTATGTTACCTGAATAAACTCAACACCAAAAGACTTATTATGATTTTTTTGACCGGTTATGATGCGCATGTAATTTTATCTACAAAAAGTGAAGGCAACAATAATATTAGTCTCTGTACAAAGAAACATAGAAGATAGTGCCTAGTTCTTCTTAGCCAATTAGGAGTGCGATATCGTGCAACACTTTGAAGTTTCCAATCGTAATATGATCTAAAAATTATTGTTATCACTGTTATCTTTACGTTTACATTTGGTCAAACATTAATGTATCTTAATGCTTTAATATGAAGTGTTTTGACTTTTTCGTTCAAACACCGGGAAATAGCTAATTGAGTTTTGGTTCTTGTAAACGCTTATCTGCACAAAAAACCAAATAATTTTGAGTCAACAGCGAATTAACAATTATGATAAATAGAAGAAATTTCATTTTAGGCGGTGTTGGCGCTTTAGCCGCAGCGATGTATCCTCAGCGCTTTTGCTTGGCCGATATTAAAAAACAATACCCAAACGTATTAATGTTAATCGTTGACGACTTAAACGATTGGGTGGGTGCAATGAAAGGTCATCCGAATGCGAAAACACCGAATATAGACCGATTAGCGAGTCAAGGTACATTATTTACCAACGCACATGCCCCCGCTCCACTATGTGGCCCTTCAAGAGCAAGTATAATGACTGGGTTGGCGCCAAGTACAACTGGCATCTATGGGCACAGGCTGTGTAAAAACTCATAAATTGCCGTAAGTTCGAGTGCTATGTTCACTCTTTCGTGATGGTAAACGACTCTTATGGTTAGTTTGGTATGTTTCTGATTTTCTATATTATGATAATTGGTAACAGGCTGTGGCGTCTATTTTTGTGATTTTGTGACCTATAGCGGGGAATTTAGTATAAATTAAGCCTTCTACTGCTTAATTGCCTCTCTCAATCCAATCGTTCCTTTAATCGTCATCATTCGCTTCAGATTATAGGCCAGTACATGAAGACTGGTTTCAGTACTCACGTTTTTTAGACGTTTGGTAAGATAATGCGTCGCCCCCATCCACATTTTGATTGTGCCAAATGGGTGTTCGACTGTTTGTTTGCGGATTATAGTGGCATTTTTTGTTGCTTTAAGTCTGGTATGCATGTCATCAATCGTATCTTCATGCTCCCACCGTTTCATCTTTCTTGGCTCTATCTTAGAACGAGTACACTTACTACGGATACTGCAATCTCTACATGCGATATGGTCAACATAGACCTTTAATTTCATACCGTTGTCCATGGTACTGCGCCTGTATGGCAGTATGTTACCTGCGGGGCAAGTATACTCATCGGTCTCTTTATTGTATTCAAATAGTGCTTTATCAAATATTCCTGCTTTTTCAAAGTTTGTTGTATCGCTTTTAGGGACTAGCATTTCAGCACCTGTATCCAGTACGTTTTTAATATCAACGCGGCTGTAATATCCTTTATCAGCCAAGAAGGTAATATTGTTCGTCTTTAGAGTTTCTTGCACTTTACTGGCAACCGCATGAAGCTGACCTTTATCGGGTGTTTGGGTCACTTCGTGGCTGATAATTAAGTGGTGTTTACTATCTACCGCCGATTGTACGTTGTAGCAAGCTTGCCTTGCCGTATTGCTGGTCTTCATCAATCTTGAGTCGGGGTCAGTCATTGACAACTGTTTATCGGGATGCTCGTTTACTTGTATTTCAATGTCAGCCAACTCTGCTAACCTATTTTTCATCCATGCTACTTTTTCATGCATGACCGTGACATCTTCATCAGAGATTTCTTGCTTATCTTTGTCCGCTAAAACCGCTAGATAATGGGCAATGCTCTTATCGAATCTATCAATCAAGTCCTTGGCTCTTTTTGGTGTATAGGTTTTTTGTTTGTTATTCACCGCTTTGAATTTGCTGCCATCAATGGCAACAACAGCATCGGTAAACATATTCATTTCTCGGCATAGTTGCACGAACTGACGACATGAATTCTTAATACCTTTACCGTTGTCTTTTCTAAAGTCTGCGATGGTTTTGAAGTCAGGTTGTAAACGCTCAAGTAACCACATTAGCTCTACATTGCGATGGGTTTCTTTTTCTAATCGGCGAGATGACTGAATACGATTCAAATAGCCATAAATATAAAGTTTGAGCATTGTGCCTGGATGATAGCAAGGTCGGCCAGTCGCTTTGGTTTCGACTTTTTCGAACCCTAGTGACGCTAAATCTAAACTATCAACGAAGACATCGATAACGCGTATTGGATTCTCATCCGTGACGAAGTCGTCTAATGCTTCTGGAAACAAGGTGGCTTGGGTTCTAGATTGGCCTTTTATATGATGGGACATTAGCGGTAATCTCCTGCTTTGGCTTACCGCTTTATTATACTAAATACCATGGTGAACTTGGATCGGCTGCTAAGACTGTTTGATCATAAGAACAGCCTACTTAGTTCAAAAGGTGATCAAAACGGAGTTTTCACACAGGCTGGGCATATTAAAGACCAAGACATTAGAAGCGCGCATGACAAAACAGCCCATACGGTTTTTCTGAGTGAATATTTTAAAAAGCACGGCTATTACACGTCGGCAATAGGAAAAGTATTTCACCAACAGGTGGTTAAAGGCAGCTTTGATGAATACGGTGGCAGAACTCCTGGCTTTGGACCCTATCCTGACAAGCACATGGCTTGGGAAGATAGTAGAACGAGCACTGATTGGGGGCCATTTCCTGAGCGCGATGAGCAAATGCCAGATTATCACGCTGCAAATTGGGTAGCCGAACAGCTCGCCAGAAAACACGAAAAGCCATTTTTTACCGCATGCGGATTTATTAGGCCTCACGTACCTTGGCATGTGCCGAAAAAGTGGTTTGACTTACATCCGACCAAAGATCTCATTTTACCCCCCTATTTAAGAAACGACTTAGAGGATGTTCCTGAAATAGCGAAAAAAATAGCTCAGCACCCAATGATGCCAACAACGCAATGGGCAATTAAAAATGGCGAGTTTCGTAACGCCGTCCAGGGATATTTAGCCAGCGTCTCATTCGTAGATTCTTGTATTGGTATTGTACTTGACGCTTTAGATAAGAGCGACTACGCAGACAATACTGCTGTTGTTTTGTGGGGTGACCATGGCTATCAAATTGGTGAGAAAGATAAATTTGCTAAAATGGCCTTGTGGGAGCGTGCAACACGCACACCGCTTATTATTAAGCCACCTAAATCTAATAAGCAGAGTGTCAGCGATAAGCCGGTCAGCTTACTAGATTTATACCCTACTTTAGTAAAAATGTGTGGTCTTCCTGCAAACCCAGAAAACGAAGGTCGTGACCTTAGCCCATTATTGGTAAACCCTAACGCCCCATGGGAGCATGTTGCCGTCACTACATACGGAGCTAACAATCACGCTATAAAAACGCAGCGATATCGCTACATTCAATACGAAGATGGTTCTGAAGAACTCTATGATCATAAGGTTGATAGAGATGAATGGACGAATCTAGCAAATGACCCTGCTTATGCAGAAGTAAAGAAAGAATTGGCGACCTATGTGCCTACAAACAATGCACCATGGTCAAAAATGTCTTACTACAATGGTAACGAGTACTTCTTACAAAAAACAATAGAAGCTGGCGCTAGAGGACGAATGTAGTGTAAAGAACAAGTAAATAATCCCTTTTCGTTTATTTTTACATATATACTCATTACCAATCACTTGAAGTCATACAAATAACTATGAAAAAATTAATTAGACATTCATTATCCATTTCAATCGCTTGCCTTTTTTTGCCTACAACACTTATGGCAGCAGATATTTTTAAAGCGGATAAACATTATACCGCTGGAGAGTATAAGCTAGCCAGACAAGGTTATTTAGAAGCCGCGAAAATCGGGAATCCACATGCCTATTATCAACTTGGTAATATGTATCACAAAGGCTTAGGCGTTGAAAGAGACCCGCTTAACGCATTGATTTACATATCAATGGCAGCAGATTATGGCTTAGAAAGTGCACAAACAACATTAGCTAAATTGTTATCAACACTCAACGATGAGCAAAGATTAACTGTCTCTGGCATTTTGAACAACAACGATAGTAAGCAGCGCAAGGCACTTATCCAGAAAACCTATTTCCCTGCAATTAATCCAAATACAATTAACACTAAAATTACCTTCGAAGGTCAAGCCCAACTAGAGAAGCGTTATTACGCAGATGATTATGAAGAAGCATTTGAAGAAAACGGCGCTGGTCAGTTTGTAGACGAAGATGGAGAAGAAGAATTGGACGCGTTCTATTCACCTATGTCGACGCCTAAAATGCCCTATTTGATCATTGATCATGACGTTGCTATTGATGGTTCAAAACGTAATATTACAGAGGTACAAAAAACCGGCTTTGCTACCACTTTGCTTAATGAATATTCACTCTTTCCTACTTTAAAGCCAACATTTCAAACACAAGCAACTGAATTCGTGCATAGAGTATCTATGGGCGCAGCTGTCTATGACAAATTCACCTTAGTGCAAAAAGATGAAGCCTTATATGCCAATATATTACGTCGCTATAAAAGCTTAAAAGATGGGACGAGTCTTAATGACCAATATCTGTTTGCGATGGCGCTTCAAAATTTCCCTTGGCTAAAACAGGAGGAAGACGAAGTTGCAAATCGCCTTTTATCTTTAGCCAAACAGGGCCATCCAAGTGCAATGTACGAATATGGTTATATGTTATTGAGAGAGCAAATTGACATTTCAGACGCAATTTACTGGATTGGTCTGGCAAGTACTTACGGCCTTACACGCGCTGAATATAGATTGGGAAAATTACTAAGTTCCAGTCCGTGGGTTGAACGTGATGAGAAGAAGGCCATGTTTTGGTTTGATTCTGCCGCCAAAAAAGACCATATTGCAGCAAGCTTAAAAGCGATTGAATTAAAGCTAACCGCAAATGATAAATCACTTCTAGATCTTGATGGGGCAATCGACTTGCTCAATAAAATTGCTAGCAAGCAAAACACTAATCCCGAATATTTTTATCTATTAGCCCTGTCTCATCAAAACCGCGAAAACCGCGACTTCTCACAAGTAATCAGCAACTTAGAAAAAGCAATATTTATGGGAGAAAATACCAACTGGGACGTGAGTGCATGGCAAGACTTACTCAATCAATTTATGCAAGGTAAAATACTTGTTATTGATCAATAGCAAACTCTAGCACTTATTGTAATTCAGTAATCATGATATTGCGAAAATAAATCAAATTATCAGTCTTACCTGTGTTTTTTAGCTTTATACTGCCGTGATGCTGCAAACCAATAAAGCCCTGTGCGTGCTTGGTATCAATAATATGTGATGTCAGCACACCGTTTACGTATACTTTTATATCGCTGCCGATAGCTTCTATTCGATACTTATTCCACGCTAAATGGCGATAAGCATTGGCCATTTCAGTCGTCCATTCTGGGATAAAATTATGCTTAAAATCTTCATCAGGTGCTGAACGAGTAGGATGCAAAGGATGCAACCATTTTCGACCCGCTTGATGATATAGTCCCCCGCTCCATTTGCGATCGCTTGGATCTACCTCTGCTTGCAAACCTTCTGCTTCAAAACCATCGCCTTTCGGTTTAATTTGTCCGCGGAACATAAACCCTGAATTACTATATTCTTTAACGTCAGGCATTAAAATTTCAGCTTCTAGAATAAAATCCTTATAGGTCTTTTTAGTAACAAAAAACCAATTGCCCGTAGAAGACAGCTCTAACTTGTCTTCTACCATGCGGGCACTACCGTAGTTATATATATTCCTAAATTGAGATAGTTCTGGGTCTAATAAATTATATGAGCGCGGTTTGCTAACAACGGCACAACTTGCCAGCAAAAATACAACTAAACAAGAAGTTAATAAATGTTTCATATGCGCTCCAAAATATTTTTTAGTTATGCTTTATTTTCGTTAGCTAAATAGGCATAAGTTGCCGTAACGAAATAAATCAAAGTCGGCACTATTAACCAAGTCGTAATCGTTTCGATATCTTTATTAATATAAGACATCAC
Source organism: Glaciecola sp. G7-5 (assembly GCF_055808975.1). Lineage (NCBI taxonomy): Bacteria > Pseudomonadati > Pseudomonadota > Gammaproteobacteria > Alteromonadales > Alteromonadaceae > Glaciecola > Glaciecola sp. G7-5. Next base: position 3,006,968 of record NZ_CM147892.1, on the reverse strand, counting down.
GCCCATGTACAAACAAGCGACCAGCGCTGCCCATGAAATATATTGAGCGGTCTGAGTGAGCATGGAAGCGTTATTTTTTGTCGCTGCTTGTGAAGTCGACGATGCTAAAAAGCTTGCTTCTGCAGCTTTACGTTCTAACTCTGTCCGTTGCGCTATTTCGGCTTGCTCAAAATGCTCTTTAGCGCCCATTGAAGAAGCGAGAACAATGTACATAACTGTCGAAAATATCCATAAAGGCACTAAGATAAAAAACAAATGTAATAAGCCAGTTTGCTCTACGACAATACCAACAATCATAGAAACTATCCACGTTGCAAACGCAGCAACATTTGTTGTGTTACCTTTGTAAAACGACCAATAACGCGTATAGCCAAGCTTTGGAAACAGCCAATGTTCGGTTACAATAATTGCACCAACAGGAGCAAGCAACAAGCCCATATAGCCAACAAAACCAAGTAAGCCAGAAAATACAAAAGGTGAACAGGCAATAATAGTCGTAATAATACCAACGACGATAGTGACCTTAGTACGTCCCCACTTATGATTTAACGAGCTAAATGCCAAACCTGCACGATATATCGTTGGATTAGATGTAGTCCAACCGGCAATAATAACGGCGAGAATACCTGAAGCCCCCAATGCGGTGTAAGCGACTGAACCGGGGTCAATAGCGGTAATACTGGTCTTCAATACAATAGCGGCTCCTGCTCCCATAATACCTGCACAGACCCAAGCCATGTAGTGGCCGATAAACATGCCTAATGCTGAAAAATAACCGTATTTGGGACTACGAGCGAAGCGCAATAAGGTCATATCGCCTAAACTTCCATGCATAGCTAGATTAGCGACCCACGCAAATGCAATAACGTGCCAAATACCAATATCACCGTCGGTATCTTTCCAAATAGATTCACTGGCGACTTTTAGAAAATCATCGAAACTAGCGATTCCATCAACACCGGCTGTAGCAGCAATGGTGGTAGGCAACATCACTAGCGCACCAACAAAAAACATCAAAATCATCCACGGTGCACACACCTCAGCAAACGCCGCAAGTTTTTTAAACCCTTTAACGGCCATGTATACAACCACAGCCCCTACACCCAAGACGACTAGTACAAAGCGCATATCACTGGGGAAGTATCCAACTTGATCTTCAATCCCAAATAGTATCCTTACCGCAGAGGCTGAAACCGTTATCATTGCGCCGGCTAACACGCAAAAAAGAATACCATTAACAACACTGTACAACTTAATTGTACCTGGACCTGCAATTTTTTCTAAATAGGCGTATAGGGTTAGTCTAGTATCTGTGGCAATAGGCGCAGTAATTAATCCCCACGTTAATACGGCCAATAAATTGCCAAATAACAAGCCGATTAATACGTCGACTGCGCCAACCCCCCAAGCAACAAACAAAGCACCTATGACAAATTCTGTTCCAGCAACATGCTCGCCAGCGTAGCTTGCTGCAAAAGTTTTAGGACCTTGCAATTGTTCTGGGCTAACGGGTTTAGTTTCAAATTCTTGTGCTGTCGACATCTTACCTCCGGTATATCGACAATTTGTGCTTCAATACAAAATGATCGATATTACTATTTTTATTTTTATACAATCCAAAAACAGCAAAGAAACAAATGCTTCTTTGCTGCCTATTACATACTGAACAAACTTTTAAACGATACCTGAACCGTTGCCACCGCTATTTGGACGTTCAACACCAGCTTGCGCTCGATATCCAGATTTACGATATACAGCGATAGGGTCTATTGCCCCACCTTTGCGCAAACGTGCCATTTCAAGAATCGGTGAAACATCGGTTGTAAATGCTTTTTTAAGTGTATTGCTACACATAAGTGCATCATTATTAGTTTGATATTCAGACAACTTTTCGCGATCCACAATCAGCGCTGACACATATGAGCGCTGCACGCTAGCCGCTGAATTAACGAGACTTTCTATTGGGTCGGTCACATTATGTGATTGATCTAGCATGTAGTTCGGACCAAAACCTTCTTGTTTACGATACTCAGCATCAACTAACTCATTAAAAATCAAGAATTGCTGATATGGATGCAAACTACCGCTGTCTAAATCATCATCGCCATATTTAGAATCATTGAAGTGGAAACCGCCCAATTTTTTAAATTGAATTAAACGAGAAACAATCATTTCAATATTTACATTCGGTGCATGATGGCCTAAATCAACTAATGACTTAGCTTGCGGACCTAACTCCATGGCCGCCAATATATTACTCCCCCAATCTTGAATAATTGTTGAGTAAAACGCTGGTTCAAACATCTTGTGCTCTATATGTAGTTCCCAGTCTGAAGGTAAGCCTGCATAGATTTTCTTCATGCTTTCTAAATAGCGTTCAAAAGCATGTTGAAAGTGTTGCTGACCAGGGTGATTTGAACCATCACCAACCCATACGGTTAGCGTCTTTGAACCTAAGGCTTTACCCCATTCAATACAATCTAAGTTATGCTGAATAGCTAAATCGCGAGACGCTTCGCTAGTGTTGCTTAAGCTACCATATTTAAAGCTATGTTCTTGTCCTGCTTGGTCTTGAAATGTGTTTGAATTAATCGAATCCCATTTCAACCCTAGATCATCAGACCTTTGCTTAAGTTCAGAAAAGTCATCTACTTTGTCCCACGGAAAGTGAGGTGAAACGCGCTCTGTACATTGTGAAAGATCATTGATTACCGCACTATCTTCTAATTTTTCCCAAATATTACGAGGCTCACCCTCACCAGGGAAGCGCGCAAACCGAGTTCCACCAGTGCCAGTTCCCCATGAAGGAACAGCAATTTGAAAAGTTTCAGCCTTGCTGGTTATTTCATCAATATTGATGCCATCACGGGCTAATTTATTACCTAGTGACTGATAGTCTTCTTGTAAGTAGGCTTCCAATTTTGCATTTTCTTCTGCAATTAGCCCTTTATCGATACGTTGAGTCATAATTTTTCCTAATTCTTTTTTAACTTAGCGCAAGAACGCTTCGTGTAAACCACCGTCTACGCTTATTATTTGACCGGTTGTCTTACTTAACTGCCCCGAAACCAATAAATAAGCAGCTTCAGCTTGATCAGCTGGCGTTATCGGCTGTTTAGTTAGTGTCCGTTGTGCATAAAAATTTGCTAGCTTGTCGCGAAGTTCATCGTCTGAATCGGCGTCTGAGTAGTCGACATTATATTTACTCAAAGAAGCCAGGACTCTATCGCGCGGAAACATCGTGCTTCCTTTCACTACCGTTGCTGGCGCCAAGCCATTAACGTTGACTAAAGGAGACAGCTCTACGGCAAGTTCTCTTACCAGGTGATTGGCGGCCGCTTTAGAGGTGTCGTAGGCTAAAGACCCTTTCTTGGCAACCGCTGCGTTAACGCTAGTGGTTAGCACTAGAGAACCTTGTAAACCCTGGGCTTTCCAGATTTCATTGGCCTGTGTCCCCACGATATAACCGCCCTTAACGTTCACTGCAAAGCTAATGTCAAACATTTGATCATCACTCATACCTGCTTGTCCCGGCGCTAAAAACACGCCAGCGGTCACAATAACGTTGTCGATACCGCCATAGGCTAATGTAACTTGTTCGAACATTTTTTGAACACTTGAGCGATCGGTAATATTTACTTCCTGAGCAATTGCCGGGCCGCAACCAGAAATACCTGTGCCAGCAACACCAATGCCTTGGCCATATATTTCACTTAATTCGTCTGCTGTTTTTTGGGCGGCTTCATAGCGCAAATCTGCACACACTACATGAGCACCTTCTTTGGCCACTCTAAAAGCAGTTTCTTTACCTATGCCGTCTCCGGCACCAATAACAACAACCACATTACGAGCAAGTGGTGCTTCTTTAGGCATGCGCTGCAGTTTTGCTTCTTCTAATGCCCAGTATTCAATGTCGAATGCTTCTTGTTGTGGCAACGCTGTGTATTCACTAATTGCTTCTGCACCTCGCATAACTTCAATGGCACAATTGTAAAATTCAGTGGTTACTCGTGATTCGCTTTTATTCTTACCCCACCCAATGATACCAACACCCGGGATTAAAATAACCGTTGGGCTTGGGTCGCGCATTGCTGGTGAATCATCGCGTTTACATGCATTGTAATATTCAGCATATTCTACGCGGTATTGTTCAATACCTGCGTTTAGCTTTTCAACAAGAGCATCAAAATCGTCAACTTTAGGATTGTAGTCAACATAGAGAGGTTGGATTTTCGTACGTAAAAAGTGGTCAGGGCAAGAAGTACCCAATTTTGCTAAACGAGGTGCATCAACACTGTTCACAAAACGTAAGGCTGTTTCATCCGATTGCACGGTAGCGATAAATTTAACTTTGTTAGACAAGACCCCACGAGCTACGGGTAAAAATTTGGCAAGCAGTTCGGTGCGCGCTTCATCTGATAAACTATCAACTTTCGCACCACCAAAGGTTTGCTCTCCCTTGTCGTGCTCTTCAATATATCGAGCAGCAGTTTCAATCACCCATAATGAGGTTTCATAACAACTTTTGCTTTCAGATTCCCAGTTCGTATGGCCATGCTGGCCAAGTAAAATACCGACACTATCTGGTTTCGCAGCATAAGCATCTTCGCAAACTTTCGCAGCTTCCCAGCCAGGACGCATCCATGGAACATAGGCCATTTTGCCACCCCATACTTTCTCAGTAAGAGCTTCTTGATCCTTACAAGAAGCAATTGCAATCACGGCATTAGGATGCAAATGATCGACGTGCTTATCAGCAATCATTGAGTGCAAGGGCGTATCAATCGAGGATGCTCTTGGGTTTAAGCAAAAATTACAATGTTTGTACATACCAATCATTGCGTCTTCACCAGCCTGTTTGTAGCCTTTGTCGTCGCGTGCTTGATACGTTGCGTCTAGTGAATTTAACTTACCTTGATAAAGAGAGGAGAAGTTCTCTACTTTTGCCGTTCTTAAATCTCCACCCGACCCCTTAACCCAAAGTACTTCAACTTGTTCGCCGGTTAAAGGATCTGTTTCCATTAATTTTGCAGAAGTGTTGCCTCCCCCGTATTAGTAATACGTTGGTCAGCACCTAATATGTTTGAGCGGTACACTAGATTTTCGATAGGTGTTAATTTGTCGGCAACCTCATCGTCCCAACTATAATTAACATGTTTGAATTCGTTCTTTTTACTTGCCATCTTTTGTTTAACTCCGGTGATTGATGTACTAATCGCACTGTGGTCAAATTTTGTTAAGATAATTTTACATCTTTGTGAACCACAGTCAAGCAAAGTCAATCATTTTCGCTCAGAAATTTTTAATTTTGATAACTTTTGCAAAAATATAGGTATTACATTACGGATTTTATTGCATATATGAGTGATTTTAGGCTTCCTAAAGCATATTTTAGTCTAGGAGCCGGATCTAATCGCTATCTATGTCTTTTACCATAAACTTTGGATTAGACAGATACAAGATGTTAATGATGTTAAAGAATTGATTAAACGCTCTATCTCAGGGACAACTAAATCAAACTGAAACGTTGAATAGTGAATTAGTATGCTCTTGATTTTTTAGTGCCTTAGTCTTCAGGTAAACCATTTAATGCTGTCTCCGAATGACCAATAATGATACATGTTGAAAACTACTGGAAGAAACCAAGCAAGGCTTTTCGTAGAAGAGTTTGATGAAAGCGAGTTTCGCTAAAGTTAAAATTACGGATATTGTCACTAATTGACAGCAATAGCTCATACTAGAGAAGCCGTAAGTAGAATGGTAACTTACGGCTCACTCCTTATTTGGTAAATTTCTCAACCATGACGAAAAATAGAGGTACAAAGAATATTGCTAAAAAGGTGGCTGCAAACATTCCTCCAATCACCGCAATCCCAATCGCATTTTGTGAAGCAGCTCCGGCACCATTTGAAATCGCCAAAGGTGTCACCCCTAAAATAAACGCCATAGAGGTCATAATGATAGGTCTAAAACGCTGTTTAGCGGCGGTAGATACCGCCGTCATTATATCTACGCCTTTTGCGGTCTGGTCTTTCGCAAACTCTACAATTAATATTGCATTTTTTGCAGCAAGCCCGACAGTAGTTAAAAAAGCCACCTGCAAGTAAATATCGTTAGGCAGATTAAATAAATAAGCAGCAAGCACGGCCCCCAAAATCCCTAAAGGAACCACCAGTAATACAGCAATAGGTACTGACCAACTTTCATATAAGGCAGCTAAGCATAAAAATATGACAAGCAAAGATATCAGGTAAAGTTGCCCCGATTGTGAACCGGCTTCTCTTTCTTCATAAGATAGGCCCGCCCATTCTACACCAAAACCACCTGACAACTGCGCAACCAAATTCTCCATTTCAGTCATCGCCTCACCAGAAGATACTCCTTGTGCAGGGTTGCCTTGAATATTAACCGAGGCTATACCGTTAAAGCGTTCTAGCTTGGGTGAGCCAAAGGTCCAATGCGTGGTTGCAAATGCGCTGAACGCAACCATATCGCCGTTATCATTGCGCACATACCACTTTTCTAAATCCTCAGGCGTCATCCTATGTTCGGCATCAGCTTGCATATAAACACGCTTGATACGCCCGTTATCGACAAAGTCGTTTACATAGCTCGAACCCCACGCAATTTGTAAAGCGCTATTAATATCGTTTAAAGGGATACCCAACGCTGACGCCTTCTCGCTATCTATGTCAATCTTAAATTGCGCAACATCCGACAAACCATTAGGCCTTACACCCGCGAGTTTTGGATTTTGCGCCGCCATACCTAATAATTTATTGCGCGCATTCATGAGTGCTTGATGCCCCGCGCCTGTTCTGTCTACTAGTTGCATATTAAAACCGGTAGCATTGCCTAGTTCACGTATTGGCGGAGGTAGTATCGGAAACGCAATCGCATCTTGGATTTGCGAGAATGCGCCATAAGCTTGGTTAACGATAGAAAACGCACTACTTGAATCATCTCGCTCATCCCAATCAACTAAATGGACAAAGCCCATAGCTGCATTTTGTGCTTGTCCGGCAAAACTAAAACCTACCACCGTGAACAAATCAGACGTCACTTCTTCATGTGTATCTAAAAAGAAATCTTCTGCCTGTTTGACAGACTCGAGTGTGCGCTGTGCGGTGGCACCAGGAGGCGTACTCAGAAGCATTAAAATGCTACCTTGATCTTCGGTCGGTAAAAATGAGCTTGGTAAACGCATAAAAACAATCACCATTACTCCAAGCAAGGCACCATACACTACCAAATAACGCTTTACGCGTTGTGCGATATGATTACTAGCACGTTGATAGCCATCTCTACCCTTATTGAAGTTTCGGTTAAACCACCCTATAAACCCTTTTGTGCGATCTTTATCTGGGTCATGCTGTTTTAATAATGTTGCACATAACGAGGGAGACAAAACAATTGCGACTAATACCGAAAATGCCATCGCAGACACCATGGTAATAGAGAATTGCCGATAGATCGCACCAGCTGAACCACTGAAAAAGGCCATTGGAATAAACACCGTAGAAAGTACTACAGCAATTCCAATAAGCGCCCCCGTAATTTGTGACATCGATTTTTTGGTCGCTTCTTTTGGTGGCAAACCTTCCTCTTCCATGATGCGTTCAACATTTTCAACGACCACAATTGCATCATCAACCAAAAGGCCAATCGCCAAAACCATGGCAAACATGGTAAGTACATTAATGCTGAAGCCAAAGGCATACAACACCCCAAAAGTACCGAGCAATACCACCGGCACAGCAATGGTAGGAATTAAAGTGGCCCGCCAGTTTTGCAAAAACAGTAGCATCACCAAAAAAACCAACACTACAGCTTCAATTAAAGTTTGTACTACCGATTGTATAGATAACTTAATAAAAGGCGATGAATCCAGTGGATAAACCACTTGTACCCCATCAGGTAAAATCCCTTGTAACTCAGCGACCCTCTCTTTGACACGCTCGATAGTCTCAAGTGCATTGGCGCCCGTGGCAAGACTCACAGCCATGCCCGAAGCAGGACGACGTTTGTAGCGAACAATCACATCGTATGACTCAGCACCTAGCTCTACTCGAGCGACATCACGCACCCGCACTTGCGAGCCGTCAGTGTTCACTCTAAGCACAATGCGCTCAAAATCTGCCGCCGTTTGTAAGCGCGATTGAGCTTGAATAGTCGCATTAATTTGCTGGCCTTCAATGGCAGGCATGCCACCTAATTGCCCTGCAGAGACATCGGTATTTTGAACCGTTACCGCGTTTTTCACATCCACTGGGGTAAGGTTGAAGCTGTAAAGTTTTGCGGGGTCTAGCCAAATTCGCATTGAACGCTGCGAGCCAAATACGAGAACGTTACCCACTCCGTTAATACGTGAAATAGGATCTCTAAATTGAGACACCAGTAAATCACTTAAATCAAATTGACTTACCTCTTCGTTGTCTGAATAAAAACCCACAACGAGTGCAAATGAATCGTTTGATTTGGTTACCGTCACCCCTTGCTGCTGAACTTGCTGGGGTAATAACGATATTATCCCTTGCACCTTATTTTGTGTTTGTACCTGAGCAATGTCAGGATCAGTGCCTGGGGCAAAACTCAAGGTAATCGACATCGAATTGTTGGCACTACTCGCTGAAAAATAGCGCAAATTGTCTATACCTGACAAACTTTGCTCAATGACTTGAGTGACAGAGTTTTCAATAGTTTCGGCTGAGGCGCCAGGATAAGCTGCACTAATAGAAACCGTTGGTGGTGCTACCTTTGGATATTGTTCAATAGGCAATAAGCTAATCGATAGCAAGCCTGCTAACATCGTAATAATGGCGAGTACCCATGCAAAAACCGGGCGGTCGATGAAAAAATTTGCCATAAACTAGGGTCCTAGTGTGATTCTAAAATTGAGGTCTGATTGGGTGCATAAACTGCAAAGCTCACCAACAAATACGCTTATCTAGTTTGATTTCCAAGGTACAGGGTTGACCAACGCGCCAGGCCTCACCTTTTGATACCCTGCGACAATTAATCGATCACCAGAATTTAACACGCCCGTCACTACGTAGTTCGCACCTATTGATTTAAATGGATTGATTTTTTGGGCAACGACCTGATTGTCTGCATCAAGCAAATAAACCGTCAGGCTTCCATCGGCTTGGCGCATAGTTGCGCGCTGGGGAACCAACACGGCGTTCCGTTCGCCTATATGCACTCTTGCCTTTACAAATAGGCCTGGTAACAAAATACCATCTGGGTTTGGCATGATAGCTCGCAAGGTAACTGCGCCTGTACTCTGGTCAATTGTAACCTCAGAGAATTTAAGCTGACCGCTTTGAGAATAAACCTCATCACTCGCTTCATTTACCAGCACTGATACTTTAAGGGAACGCTGCTGTTGCATTTCTCGGCGTAACTCTAAAATTGCCGCGCCTGACTCTTGCATGTCAATATAAACTGGGTCGAGCTGAGTAATGGTCGCCAACTGTTGGGTTTGATTTCCTGTTACCAATGCACCTTCGGTCACAAATGAACGACTAATTTGTCCATCAATTGGTGCATATACTTTGGTGTAGTCAACATTAACTCTTGCTACTTGAACCTTCGCTTCTGCCACGCTAATACTCGCGTTGGCTTGCGCATTTTGCGCAATAACATCGTCATACTCTTGTTGACTAATAGCATTTTTAGCGACTAAATCTTTATATCGCGTAGTTTTCGCTTGCATCGTTTTTTGATTAGCAAGCGCACTTTCGACGTCAGCCAATGCGCTATTGAGCGCCGCTTTATAACGCGCATCGTCAATTTGATAAAGCTGCTGACCTCGTTCTACTTGGGCCCCTTCTTCAAAAAAACGTTTTGTAATAACCCCATCGACCTGTGGCCTTACTTGAGACTGCTTAGACGGTGTCACGCGCCCTGGCAAATCCATAGAAATATCAATTTTTTGTTCTTCCAGGGTCAAAATAGATACCGTCTGCGGCGGCTGTTGCATTTGGTTCGATGGCTGATTACTTGCATCATTGCAGGCAAAAACAGACATCGAAATCAAAGCGACTAGACCGTAGCGACTCAAAGAATTCATAGATAGCAACCTTTAATACCCTCAATAAAACGAGGGCTTAGCGTAAAATATAGTTAATGAAGGGAATATACATACATGCATGTATGTTGTCAATTGGCGAATTTAAGGTTATGATAAAAAAGTACTTTACATAGTGCATAAAATACAACGACATAACGAAAGTAGTAGGTAGAGCGGTAAACGACCATGCGAAAAACGAAAGAAAATGCTGAGCAGACTAAACAGGCTATCCTAGATGCAGCAATAGAATGCTTCAGCGAACATGGCGTTGCGAAGACCACACTCGAGCAAATAGCAAAAAGCGCAAAGGTAACCCGAGGCGCAATCTATTGGCACTTCACAAGCAAGCAGGATATTTTTGAAGCACTACATGACCACTTGCACCTGCCCTTTATTGAAAGTATTACCGAAGGGTTAGAAGGTGTAACGTCCAATGCCATCATACAACTTGAAAAAGTTTGTACTGAAATACTTATTGAAATCGAAATTAATGAAGCGAAACAAATAATACTCACGCTCTTTTTATTACGCTGCGACTATTCGGGCGAGTTTACTAACAGCAAAGAGCGATTTAACGAAAAGAAAAAGCTCAAAAACCTAACCTTATCTAAATACTTTGACAAGGCAAAAGAGCAAGGTATTTTGCCATCCGATACCGATTCTATGCTGCTCACCATTGGTATAAGTGCATATTTGCGCGGTATTGTGGTTGAGTATTTAGAAGATCCTGACTTATTCTCAATGAAAGATAATGCCGCCAGGCTCATCGCCCTATTCTTCGCAAATATAAAGTAAGCGATTCACGCAGCAGTAAAAAGCGTTTGTCGCCCTTTTTTATTATTCTCCATCAGGCGTCGTAGCCATTGTTAGACTGATTGGAAAATGATCAGACGAATGCACATTTGAGTGCACCACGCTATCTATAAGCACCAAACCTTTATAATAAACATGGTCCAAATGTTTCAACAAATGCTGCAACCTTGGTTTACGAAACAAGTCTGCTTTAATAAGACCGAGGGACATCGCTCGCGCATTGAAATAATTAAGCCTTTTTAGATTCCACGTATTAAAATCGCCTGCCAATAAGGTGGGACCGCTATGATAACGCAAGATCTCAAACACCTGATCTACATTAGCTTTAAACTTTTCAAAATTAACGAAGTTTATGATGTGGGAGTTTACTACCAATAGCGACTGCTTACTGTGAAGCAAAGGATAGCGTGTAGCCAATACCATTTTTTTTGTTTTTGAAATGGGTTCACTGTGTGTTGATGCCGAAAAATAGTGTTTATCACTTGCTACCGTTGAGCCTGTTTTGACGCCTGTTTCGTGCTCAGTACGCAGGTCTTTAAAGCTGCGTGCCATAATCCACTCGTGCCGCGTGGACTTTTTAAATTCAGCATCAAAAGGGGAATTTGTGATTGCTTCTTGAAGCATCACTATATTCTTATTTTTTGACATGCTTTTGAAATCTTTGTGCCACCCTACTCTTTTGCACTTAAACACATTCCACAACAATATTTCGATATTTGGACCTAAGCTAGTTTGTGACGAACAGCCCATAATCTTGAGTGATTCTACTGCGCTGTATCTGTTTTTAAGCATAAAGCTTGATACCTTTTAATACGCCTATGGAAGTGGTTGCACAGCGACAATTGAGCAAACTATGCGAGTTAATCATAGGTACGGTGAAAACAAACGAAATAGATTATTTCGAATCTTATATATCATGGGGATTTTACTCAGATCACGAGCAAGGACCATATCTGCATTTTGTCGTTTGTGTTCGAAAAACTCACTCAACTGATGGTTTAAAGACTTATCAAAGCACTCCAAATTAATCTCGAAATTAAATTCTAGGCTTCTAGCATCCCAATTACTTGAGCCTATAAAAGACCAAATATCATCAATCACCATCATTTTACTGTGGTCAAAAGGCCGTTCATTTTTATATATCTTGATACCATGCTCGATGATGCGTTGAAAGTTTGCCTGCATTACCCAATCCACAAAAAGTACATTACTGCGCTTAGGAATAATAATTTCCACACTAACGCCACGAAGAGCGGCCGCATGTAGCGAAGTCATTAGGGTTTGATCCGGTATGAAATATGGCGTCATTATTTTCACGCTTGTTTGAGCGCAAGCCAAGGCATTTATGAGTGTCCAACGTATCTTGTTATGATCTTCATCAGGCCCATCTTCAATAACTCTGGCAACTACCTTGCTTTGCGCCACTTGTTTATCTGTTTGTGTTACATAATTTGGGTAATGAATTAGCTCACCTGTAGCAAAAAACCAATCCTCCATAAATACTTGGATTATTTGATCTATGACCGGGCCGGTGACCTTAAAGTGGATATCATCTATCGGATTTTTTGCCGAAGCAACCAAGTTGTTTTTACTAATATTCATGCCGCCTACAAAGGCAACTTGGCTGTCTACACAGAGTATTTTACGGTGGTTACGCAAATTAATAAAACGAAGGCTACTAAGTGAAATCGCGGGCAAAAAACGTGCTGTATTGATGCCATGTTTTTTCAATGCTCTATCTGACTTTCTCCAGCTATAGCTGATCCCAATACCGTCAAGCAAAACCTTAATCTGAACGCCGCGTTTATGGGCATCAACTAAAGCATTTACAAATTCACGTCCAAGAGAATCATATTCAAAGATATAGCTAGACAATAAGACATAATCCCTTGCGCTTCGGATTGCATCAATCATTGCTGGGTAGGCCTTATCACCATTGATTAGGGGCTCGACTTCATTTGCAGTAAGGTAATTTAAGGGATGAATAGCATAGCCAGCATGCATTGCACGTTGCCATTGACTAGGGAACTGATGCAACTTGTGATGCACCTGTTGTGGCAAAAGATCTTTTTTAATTGTCTGAGGGTAGATTCGTTGTGCCGAACGTTTAATTCGGTTTATCCCAAAAAACCAATAAAATAAGCTACCCAACACTGGTGAAAATACGACTAAACCAATCCAAGCAAGTGAGGTTCTTTCATTTTCTTTGAACAGCAGGATGTGTAATGATGCGACTATGGACAAGCCAGTGTGCAAAACGAGAATGATGCTTATCCAGTAGAGATAAATCCAGTCAAATATTGCGTTATATATTTGCATTGCACCTCCTTTTGGACAGTTTATATTAAATAGATGACGGAAACTAAACGTGCTGAGTGAATATTACAACAACATTGCGAATTATTTAAGCGAGACGCTAGGCACGACCGTTATTCTTGTCATTGTGGTAAGCACAAGTCTTTTATCACTCGCCTACCTCATACTCATGGGCTACGTTATTGCGAGAATGGAAAGCACCTACTTTATACGAAAAGACAAAACAGACGCAAAACAAAAAGTGGTGCACCCTAATCCTGAACGAAGGCTTATGCGAACTGGTTTTACCCTTGCTGTTGAGCTAGTAAAAGTGATTATTGGTCTTTGTTTATTAATCGCAGGAATAATAATGCTGGTTTTGCCTGGCCAAGGCATTATTACCATACTGATAGGTTTGAGCTTGCTCCCTTTCCCCGGTAAAGACAAGTTAGTCAGCAAATTACTATCTAAAAAATCGGTGCGGGCAAGTTTAAATTGGCTTCGCACTAAGGCAAAGAAAGATCCATTTATTTTTGATTGAGACAACACAATTAGGCCAGCGTCAATAAGTTGAGCTGACCTAGATAAAAACCCTAGCCATTAACATGCAATGTTATAGCTTTGGTTTAACGCTTGTTACTGCTGCTCACGCTGAGGATGGTCTTCAGGCATTGCTACCATTACTTCCTGCATCAATACACAAGTGCCTGTCACTTCATGTCCATGCGGCGTTGTAAAAGTCACCTGCTCTCCTTCGCTCTTATCAGCGCATGCCTCAATGGCTTCTTTAGGCGGCCCTCTGCGGTCGCCTTGTTTAGAGTTAGCAAGAAGCGTATTGCTCAACAATAAGTTTGTGGCGACTAAACTTACTAAAATTAGGGATGTTTTTTTAACGTTCATAGTATATGTTCTCCAAATCAGTTCTCACAGACTATCTGTGACCTTTTAACTGTAGGAGAAAGTTAACATCAAAAAGTAGAGGAAATGTGCAGATTTGAAGGATTCTAAGTGTATTCGCTTCTTATCGCTAGTCTCTTTGAATCGCTCTGGCTATACTTAGTTCATGAAATTATCTACGAAACTTTTTTTGACCTTACTAGCCTTAACCGCTGCAATGTTGTTATTGGCGATGGGCTTAGCACGTTATAGCTTCCAACAAGGCTTTCTTGAATTTATCAGTGGCATGGAAAACGCACGTTTGCAAAGCATATCTCAACAACTCGTTGAACAATACGAAAGCAATGATCAGCAATGGACATGGTTACAAGAGCAAGGTTTAGACAGTCTTGCTCAAGCAGGTATAGCAAGTAGTCGCCCGCGGCCCAGACCTGACGACTTTCCTAAAACTCGAAAACCGCCGAAAGGTCAGAACCCGATGGACGGTTCGCAGGGACCTCGTCGTGGCAGGCCAACAGAGCCACCACCGCCAAATATGCGCCAAAGACCAAGTTTTGCTAGTGGGCCCGCAACCGCAGTATTTGACCAAAACGGCAGCTTTATTTCAGGCACTGATAAAAGTGATATTGAACGTGCATTATTTGTGGTCCCACTTTACAGCAATAATCGTAAAATTGGCGAGTTACGCAGTTGGCCTACTGTTGAAGGTAGTTCAGAATTAAGTGGCTTATTTGCACGTCAACAATTTTGGTCAAGTATCAGCATAGTTATTTTTTGTGTGCTATTAGCAGGCGCGCTTTCTTGGTTGCTCGCGCGGAAATTACTTGTCCCTATCCATCAATTAAGAAACGCAATTGCAAGCCTTAATGCGGGGAAATATGGCCAAGAAATTAATTCATCACGCAAAGATGAATTAGGCACCTTAATGGCAAATGTAGATAGTTTGAGTCAAACCTTGGATAAAAATCGCAGCGCTAAAAATAGAATGTTTGCCGATATATCTCACGAACTACGCACACCGTTAACCGTGCTCTCTGGTGAAATAGATTTGCTAAAAGCGGGTATTCGCCCCTTTAATAACGAGAATCTACTATCTCTAGAACAAGAGTCCAATAGGCTATGTCATTTAGTCGATGATTTGTATCAGTTGTCATTGTCAGATTTAGGTGGCCTGAAATACACTTTCGTCAGGCATAACTTTTCAGACTGTTTGCTCAAAAACGTTGATGCCTTTATTCAGCGCGCTTTGCAGCAAGGGATTGAATTACAGACCAAGATAGCGCCCAATATATACTTTTCTTTTGACGAAAAGCGCATGGAACAACTCATTTCTAATTTACTGATGAATGCGATTTCCTATACCGATTCGCCTGGTATTATTGAAGTTAAGCTAATAGCTGATGACTCAAGCATTATACTTTCAGTCAGCGATAGTGCACCTAGTGTTAGTATAGACCAATGCGAACGCTTGTTTGATCCTCTATACAGAATGGATGCTGCGCGCACACGCAGAGAATCAGGTGCGGGCTTAGGTTTAGCTATCGCTAAGAATATTACGACCGCCCACCATGGCACTATAGAAGCATCACCTTCAAGCTTAGGTGGTTTATGTATGTTACTTACTTTTCCTAAAACGAGCACCTAATGAACGTAGACAAACAACACATTCTTATTGTCGAAGATGAACCCAAAATTGCCAGTGTATTAGCTGAATTTTTGCAAGCCGATGGGTTTGCTACCACTATTATGCATGATGGCCTGCATGTGGTTGAGACGGTAAAGAAACAAGATTTTGACCTGCTAATTTTGGACATAATGCTCCCACATAAAGACGGCTTAACGATATGCAAAGAAATACGTGCTTTTAGCGAATTACCCGTATTGATGTTAACCGCGCGCATTGATGAAATAGACCGCTTAATGGGCCTAGGTTTTGGCGCCGATGACTATGTTTGTAAGCCTTTTTCTTCGCGCGAAGTAGTTGCAAGAGTACAAGCAATTTTGAGGCGTAGCAAAAACCAAAATGTAGCAAGCCAACAAAGCCAAGATATACTTTCATACAAAAATATTAGTATAGATATGGCGCGCCATGTGTGTAGTGTCAATGACACAAAAATAGAGTTAACACCGGTCGAATTTAAATTATTACAAACCTTGATTTCTAAACCGGGCTTTGTGCACTCTCGCGACAAACTAATGACAAGATGTTACGACGATTCCCGCATCGTCAGCACGCGCACAATTGATAGCCATATGAAAAATTTACGCCACAAACTTGCCAGCGATGAACAAACAGGCAGTCTGCTTCACTCGATTTATGGCGTCGGCTATAAAATAGAATAATAAGGTTCACCATACATCCTCGATTTTTGCACCTTTACTGCACATTTGATTGCTACTCAGGTTAAATATCAGTTGGAGCTTGACCCATATCAATGACTTTTCTAGCATTGTTGCTATTATATAACTGTGTTCAATCAATCCCATGTTTATGTAGTCTTGGTAATACGGAGTATTTGCTATGAGTAACTATAAAAATATCGTTGTTGCAATAGATATCAACGCCGAGCATGAAAGCGTAATTAAAAAGGCATTATCTGTTTGTGACTCACCTGAAAACTTAAGGCTTGCCTACGTTACCTTGCCAACATTATATATTCAGCCTTATTTTTACGGCATCGATTACGCCGACATCGATGATTCAGGCAGAATTGAAGAAGCCAGAAAGCAACTTGAAAGTATCGCTAATAAATTTGGTATAAGCCAAGATAAGGTTCACTTGAAAGCTGGGTCTGCGGCAGATGAAATAAAGCAATACGCTGACAGTGTAGACGCAGATTTAATTGTAATTGGTACGCATGGTCGCAGTGGCATCAAACTGTTACTAGGCTCTACTGCTAACGCAGTTTTACACGGTGCGAAACAAGATGTTCTCGCAGTTAGAGTTTACGAGTAACACTAGTTTCTAAACAGCTGTTAGTAGGGTCCGAGTACAAAGCAAAACGGTTTGTTCGGCCTCTATTAATTTAAAAAAAATAAAACACATCACACCCACAAAGGAATTAAGCATTATGCAAATTGAAAAACATACTCTGTTAAATGAGTTTCCTGATCACCACCACACAATTAGACATTTAAAGATGAACGATGCGCATTTTAGCAAGTTGTTCGATAACTACCATGAAGTCGAAGGCGAAGTACATAAGCTCGAACAAGACAACTCACCCGTAGAAGATGAGTACCTCGAAACCTTAAAAAAACAGCGCTTAAAACTCAAAGATGAGTTATTCGCTATGATCAAAAAAACCGAAGACGCTATTTAGTTATACGCTCGCGCCGTCACTATTACTTAGCTAATAGTGACGGTCTAAAACAAAACACCTCAATCACTCACTAATATTGCAAACCCGACTAATATATTTGCCTTCAAACTAAGGCCATATCATGTATATTAGACCCATCTCGTTTGTAAACTTCGTTGTATTTATTGTATAGGCATATTAAGTGCGTTCACCTCGTTTTCCTGTTAATGAAGAAGCTAGTTTTAACTGGCGTGTCTTAAAAAAACTTTGGCCTTTCTTAATCGAGTTTAAAGCTAGAGTTATGTTGGCAATTAGTTGCTTGATTGGCGCTAAACTTGCCAGCGTTGCCTTGCCGTTTATCCTTAAACATATTGTCGACAACCTCAATATAGAGAGCACTAGCGAAACGCTTTTGGCCGTTGTGCTTTCGCTTATTGTTGCTTACGGCGCACTGCGCTTAGCAAATGTGCTATTTGGTGAAATACGCGATACCTTGTTTGGCCGCGTGACCGAGCGTGCAATGCGCCGCATCGGTTTAAAAGTATTTAACCACCTGCACAGACTCGATTTAAACTTTCATTTGTCACGCCAAACAGGCGGATTGTCTCGAGATATAGAACGCGGTACCAGCGGCGTTAGCTTTTTAATGCGTTTTATGGTCTTTAATATTGTCCCCACCCTGCTTGAAATATCGATGGTGGTCGCGGTGCTTTTTTATAACTACGGGTTTACGTTTGCGCTTGTTATTGTGCTCGCGGTTGTCAGTTATGTGACCTTTTCAGTAAAAGCAACTGATTGGCGCACCAAGTATGTTAAAGAGCTTAATCTAGCTGACAACAATTCTTCTACCCGCGCAGTCGATAGCCTGCTTAATTTTGAGACAGTAAAATATTTCAACAATGAAAAATACGAAGCTGACCGTTACGATGTTGGTTTAGCAAACTGGGAAAACGCGCGGCGCAAAAATCGACTTTCTTTATTTGCCTTAAATGGTGGCCAAGCTTTCATTATTGCGATTGCAATGACGAGCATGCTTGCGCTTGCCTCTATCGAAGTAAGTAAAGGAAACATGACCATTGGGGATTTTGTATTGGTTAATGCCTTTACGATGCAAATATTCATGCCTCTTAATTTCTTAGGTTTTGTATACCGAGAAATAAGAGGGTCGCTCACAAATATAGAAAACCTATTCACCTTGTTAGAACAAACACCCCTTATTGTTGATTCAAAAGATGCCAATACTTTGGTCGTCAGCAAAGGAGAAATTCGCTTTGAACATGTAAACTTTCGCTATCATGAAAAGCGCGCAATAATTAACGATCTATCGTTTACTATAAAAGCAGGCACCAAGGTTGCCGTTGTGGGTGAAAGTGGTGCCGGTAAATCGACCTTAGTGAAGCTACTTTTTCGTTTTTATGACCCCAGCGAAGGTGCGATTTATATTGATGATCAAAAAATCAGTGACGTCACCCAAGATTCGTTGCGTAAACATATTGGGATTGTTCCCCAAGATACAGTGCTATTTAACGATACCTTGTATGAAAATATAAAATATGGACGCCCAGAAGCAAGCGAAGAGGAAATTGCCCAAGCTATTAAACTGGCGCATTTAGATGAATTTATCTCTCGATTGCCCGACAAAGAACAAACTCAAGTTGGTGAGCGCGGGCTAAAACTCAGTGGCGGCGAAAAACAACGCGTTTCTATCGCGCGTACTATACTTAAACGGCCACCCATAATGGTTTTTGATGAAGCCACATCATCTTTAGATTCGCAGTCAGAACAAGCCATTTTGCGGGCCTTACAAGAAATATCGAAGGGCCATACAAGTTTTGTAGTTGCCCATCGGCTTTCAACCATTATGGATGCTGATATCATTATAGTAATGTCTGAAGGTAATATCGTTGAGCAAGGCAATCATGAAGACTTATTGGCAAAAGAAGGCTTGTATAGCCGTTTATGGAATGCCCAACAACAAAAACCAAAACAACAATAAAGAGGAAGAACATGCTATTTGTATTGACCATGCTACCGAGTTTTTTACTCGCGATTATTTTCGCCCTTAATTCACAAATGAATAAATTAAAGTACGCTTGGCTAGTTTTAGTCGTGTTTCCCTTTGTGGTTATTTTTTGCATACTCAATATACTACTGCCAGCACCAGCAGCAACTGCAGACGCGCCTGCGACTGGATTCTTGTATATAGTGATAGGTTTCCCAACGTCCGCCATATCGCTTACGATTTATCTTCTAATGACAGCCAGCAAGCGCAAAAAACCAGCCGACAAATGAGCATCGATAACCGTTTAATCAACCCAACCAACGACAATCAAGCATATTTGATTGAAACGGTTAACACAGCAATGCCTTTTGGAAAATACAAAGGTAGTAAACTGCTTCACCTACCCGAACCCTATTTAGTCTGGTTTCATAAAAAAGGCTTTCCAAAAGGCAAATTAGGCGAACAACTCGCCTTGATGTACGAAATAAAACTCAACGGATTAGAGAAAATGCTCACCCCTTTAATCAAGTGAAAGAGCAAAAAAGGGGTCAGGGTTACTTTTTTTAGAAGGCCTTCCCATTTTCCCAGTTTTTAGTTTGTCTCCAATCAAAGCTTCTATTTCTTGTTTAAATTTGTCATTACCAAGCACTAATTCTTTATTCGAACAGGCTCGTATTGTATCTATCAAGGGTTGTGTTAGCGCGTCTTGAAACAACGAACGATAAGTATCCTGACGTTTAATTGAGGTATGCTCTAATTGTAAATAGACGTCATGCGGCTGACAGAGGTCAGATTGTGTTCCTAATGCATTAATTCGATAACTTGACCATTTGTATTGCGCTGGATCGTTAACCATTTTCGCACGAACAGGGTTTAATTCTATGTAGCGATAAACGCTGAGTAAATAGCGTTTATCGCAAACAAGTGAAGATTTAAATCGTCCTTCCCATAGTGTCCCTGTTCGCTTGTAGTTATCGTTAAAATAGCGAACATACTGCCTGCCTAAAGACTGCATCATTTGACTCACGCCTAAATTTTCAGACTGTGGCGTACATAACAAATGTACATGATTTGTCATTAGCACCCATGCATGAACAGCAACATCAAATTTTGCGCTATATTGCTTTAACCAGCTAACGTAAACTATATAGTCTTGCTCACACGTAAAACATATTTTGCGATTATTGCCTCTTTGTACGACATGCTGGGGCACGTCTTTGGGGCCAACTCTCCTGTGTCTTGCCATATTGATTCCATTGATGTTCGCCAATTCTTCAATATAAAACACGGCAGAAATTTTACAATCCTGTACTAAGTAAGACTAGACCTAAGGATTAAGTGACCCTGCCCCCTTTTTATTCCCAATCGCCATAGTAGCCAACAATGGTCCAATCATCCCCGAAGCTTTTAAAGATTGATGTAACGCCTTTTTCAATCATTTGTTCATGTATTTTAGCGCAAATATCTATTTTGTTTTCACATGCTACAACGTCTGATTCAGCTATAATTTCATTCGCATTATCGAAGAAATACTTTTCGGAGAAATATATAAGGTCTTCATAACCTTCTACACGCTTCACCTGTGTGAAAACCGTTTTTGACAAATCTAGTCGGAGAATATCGAATTCGTCTTTTGGCTGAATAAGAAAAAATTCATCGTCAGGGTCAATGAACCATGGTGATATAAAATCTGGTGTTTCACTACTTTTTACGTATTTTGATGCACGCTCAATAATACTTGCATCATTTATTAGACTATTCTCAACGGACTGTATCTTTTCATTAATAATTTTAGTTTTATCAATGTCAGATAAGGAGCTACTCTGTGAACAAGCACTAAAAATAATGACAACAAATATTGCTACATACCAAATAGCGTTTATCTTTTTGTTAATAACTGCCATCACATGTAAACCTCATTTTCTGGCTCTTGAACGAATTTGTGAATATTTCCTTTCCCACCTCGTCAGCAGAAAAGGGAAACCACCACCAAAAGGAAAATCAACAATATCAGCTTGCCCAAAGGTATTAGCAAATCGATTCCAAGCGTGTTCTACTGCAGCAAACGCTTTACTCATTTGCTCGAGGGCTTTTTATGCATTTAATGACAAGCTATTGTTATGTTAAGCGCTGCTGGTGAAGTCCGGCTAAGGGCTTTTCGGCTAGCGTAGATAATAAGCCATGTGCATCAGTATGTGCCCCGCAAATTCAACGCGTTAATTCCTTTTGCCAAATTACCCAGTCGGATTATTCAATATATATGAATACAACTTAATGCTCTGGCTACTTTCTGGCATTTGAATAAATGACGGTTATGTAACACTGACCCCTTTTTACTATCTTCAAACTAAATCATCTATGTCTACATTCAAAACGGATGCTAAAGTCTTCCATGTGTTAATAGAGCCCTTTTGTTTACCTTTTTCAAGTTCAGCGATAGTTGCTTGAGTCAGTCCAACTTTTTGAGCAATTTGCACTTGAGTAAATCCCCGAAATTCGCGATACACGCGCAGAGGACTTTCACCTTCAATCAATCGTTCAACTAGCTCAACAGGAAAAGTTTCATCACTACCTGACTTAGCTTCGTCATAAGCAAGAACATCAAGTATATCTTCAAAGTCACTTGGCGATATTGCTATTCTACCGTCGCTTAATTTTTCATGTTCAATATTCATATCACATCACCTTTAATAGATACTACCTCGATAACCTGCCCGTAAAACAATTATCCCATTTACTATTTCAAAGATTGCTCTCATGTTACCAACTCGCAGCCGATATCCGTTTCGTCCTTGTAGATTTTTGACATCTCCTTTCCCAGACGCTTCATACTCCTTCAGAGCATTAAGTAGCCGCAGAGCATCTTGCTTTTGCATCTTTCTCAATTGTTTTTGAGCAGTTTTAGAAATCTCCATAGTAACAATATAGCTTTTAACTATATAGTTTTCAACTATTATTGCCGCTACGCAGAGTATCTAGACCAAGGGATGCTCGAGTATAACCCTGTTTCAATAGGCGATGCCGTGGCTATTTACGTTGCTGATGGTGATCACAGCGTCAATAGAATTGCTAAGTTTTGGGAAAAAGGAGCCGCTAATTAGCGGTATCAAAAACGTTTATAACCTTGGGTTCGGAAACGTGTTTGAAGGCTCCTTGGGATTAAGTGAACCTGACCCCCTTTTTGCTTTTATCTTTTCAGGTGGTCAGCAACTAGAAAGGCCATTTCAAGGACTTGGTCGGCATTGAGGCGCGGGTCGCATTGGGTTTGGTAGGCTTGAGCTAAGTCGTCATCGCTTATTTGATATGCTCCACCGGTGCACTCGGTTACGTGTTGACCTGTCATTTCTAAATGAATGCCTCCGGCATGGGTACCTTCTGCTTTATGCGCATCAAAAAATTGCTTTATTTCGCTTAAGATGGCATCGAAATTACGTGTTTTATAACCGCTAGAGGCTTTGATCGTATTGCCGTGCATGGGGTCTGAACTCCATACAACATGGCGTCCTTCTTGTTTTACTCGGCGCAATAGACGAGGCAAATTCTTGGCTAGCTTGTCAGCGCCCATGCGCGTAATGAGTGTTAAGCGCCCGGGTATATTATTTGGGTTTAAGGCATCAATTAGCTTAATTAGCTCATCTTCTTGCATGCTTGGACCAATCTTAACGCCTATTGGGTTGTTGATCCCGCTAAAAAATTCAACGTGCGCGTGGTCTAGCTGGCGTGTTCTCTCGCCTATCCAAAGCATATGAGCAGAACAATTGTAGGGTAAACCGGTAAGTGTATCTATGCGTGTAAGGGCTTGCTCATAGTTCAGCAATAAGGCTTCGTGAGAAGTAAACAAACTTGTTTCATGCAAGGCCGCATTTGTTTTGCTATCAATCCCAATAACGTCCATAAACGCAAGGGTATCTTCAATACGCTTTGCCATGTCTTGATAACGGTTTTTAAGCGGATTGTTTTCAAGAAACGCCATATTCCAACGGTTCACTTGATGCAAATCTGCAAGGCCGCCTTGTGCAAACGCACGTAATAAATTAAGCGTTGATGCACTGCGATGGTAAGCGTCTAGTAAGCGAGTTGGATCTGGCTCTCGTGCTTCGGGCGTAAACGCAATATCATTGATAATATCACCTCTATAGCTCGGTAACTCAACGCCATCAATCACCTCGGTATCGGCTGAACGAGGTTTAGCATACTGCCCTGCCATTCTGGCCACTTTAGTTACGGGGCAACGCCCAGCGAAAGTCATTACAATCGCCATTTGCAAAATAACTTTGAAGGTATCTCTTATTTTTGGCGCGTTAAATTCTGCGAACGATTCGGCGCAATCACCACCTTGCAGTAAAAAGCCTTTGCCTTGTGATACCTCACCTAATTGCTTATATAATTGACGAGTTTCTTCAGCGAACACCAACGGTGGATAACTAGCTAGCTTTTTCTCTACTTCACTCACTAACGCTTTATCTTGATAATTCGGTTGTTGTAATATTGGCTTGTTGCGCCAACTATCAATGCTCCACTGACTCACTATTGATTCTTCCTTTTCTAGGCTGATGTTTGATGAAAGGGTAAACGCTAGCGCTTATCTCTTGTTAGCCGTTAAGTATAAGGCTAAAACTGATGACATTCACTGATTAAATTATTTTGCTGCGCTTAAGATATAGGTTTCATTAGGCTTATTGCCCTGTATATGCGAAAAATTGTGCTCAAACACGCTTTGAAGATTGTTAAGTGACAACACCTCATTTGCGAGGCCTTTGTAGGCTAAGCGATTATCATGCATCAATCCAACATGGCTTGCGTATCGCATACTGATATTAACATCATGACTGGTCACAATGAGGGTGTTGCCTAAGTCACAAACATAGCCTAACAACTCCATCACCGCGCTTTGGTGCTTTATGTCTAAATGTGCCATTGGTTCATCAAGTAGCACAATTGCATGTCCAGATTTAATCGCAGGCCAAATTTGAACTAAATTTCTTGCAATATGAAAGCGTTGCTGTTGACCGCCTGACAGCGACGACAAAGGTTTATGCAAAAATGAATTAATGTGCAGGTAATCGTCAATTAACGATGGAAGCGTTGAACATTGGGTATAAAAACTCAAAAGTTGATTGAGCGGTATATCAAATTCACTTTGCTGTTGCTGATGCAAAAAACATCGGGTTTTGGCTAGTTGGGCTAGGGAATATTCTGATAAGGGCATGCCATTTAAGTTAAGCTCACCCGAACACGGTGTTTCAACCCCAGCTAAAAGTAATAACAAACTCGACTTTCCAGCGCCGTTTGGTCCTAATATATGCCAGCATTCGCCCTTTGTGATTTGCATATTAACGGCATTGACTCTTGCTTGAAAGCTTACATCTTGCAAATCAAACAATGGGCCATCAAGGTTTTTTGGCTGCGTTTCTGGGTTCATTTAGGTCACCGCATTTTCGTCAGCATGACACTCTTTACAGTATTGCTCAAGTTGCTCTTGTGCCTTGTCACCAAACAGTATTTGGCAAGCTTCTACAATGCCTTTGGTATGCATAATGTCGCACTTGCGAAGTACCATTTCTATTTTTGAACGTCGGCGTAAAAAATCTTCTAACTTAGTGATCATTTCACGACGCGCGGCATAATGAAGTTCAGCTCGCAGGTATTCGGCGTTTTCAAGCAGTTGTTCAGCTTGTGCAGGATCTCTTTGAATCTCATCTAAAATTTGTAGTGCGTTTATATCGTAACGTCGCCATAAACGTGTGGTGAGTTTTTCTGAAGAATATTCTGGTGTCATGCTATCAAGATCAAGCAGTTTAGCTCGATATTCAAACTCTGCTTTTATTTCATCGCTCGATTCACCATACCAAATAGCATCTTCATAAGGCAAATCAATCCCTAATGATTTAACAATCTGGCTAATCTCTTCACCCACGTTAATGCAATCGGTTAGTTTGCCGCCAAAAATACTCAGGTATTTATCTGCTTCGTTTACATCAACCGCATGTTTACGCGACAAGGCAACCCAGTCAGCGTCGCCATCTTGGCCTTTTACCGCTAACGGTCTTACGCCGCAGCGCTCAGAAATAATGTCTTCATAGGTAAGCGCTTTGGGTAAATCCAATAATTGGTTTACGTTATCGAGAATAAAATCGCGGTCAGCGTCGGTCACCTGAGTATTGGGATCTTCAACTTTATCGTCGGTTGTGCCAATGCAGGTTTTCTTACCCATGGGAATAACAAAAAACAAGCGTCCGTCTGAGGCAAAAAAGGCAAGCACTTTATCTACTTTTGTTAGTTTTTCTACAATTAGGTGCACGCCTTTTGAAAACAGATGTTGGTGCTCTGTTTTTTGCTCATTAGCAGCGTTATATTGGTCAACCATCGGTCCACAAGCATTCACTATTGCTTTTGATTTTATGGTGAAGGATTTTCCGCTAATTTGATCTTTAGCTTGGGTATGCCAGCAAAATTCATTAGGGTTAGCCGAAGTGTTGTTAACGTCTACTTTTACACTCTTTTCTGCTTCAACGTAGTTGGCAACAATCGCTCCATTGTCCATTGAGTTTCGAATAAAATTGAAGACAAAACGCGCGTCGTTGTCGTGTAAAAAGGCATCTGAGTATTCAAATCCCCCCTGTGCATTACTGACATCTATTGCTGGTTCAAATGCTTTAATTTTATCGGTCGACAAAAAAGTAGGCCCTTGGGTAAAAAATCGCCCCATTAACCAGTAAATTAAGGTGCCTGCGTAAACAAACCAAGCAGGAAAACGAAAGCCATTTTGTAGGGTCGTTAAAAAACGAATTTCTTGAACTGTCGATGGATAACTGCGCATTAAATGGTTGCGACTTTTACACAGTTTATTAACGAGTAAATATTCGTGGTTCTCAAGATACTTAATGCCACCCCAAGCTAAATTAGATGAGTTTGATGAGGTTTGCCCTGCAAAGTCACCTTTATCGATAAGGGCGACTTTTAGACCTTTACGCGCTAGACTCGCGGCTGACACTGCGCCATTAATGCCCGCACCTAAAATAAGCACATCAAATTCATGTTCGCCTAGTTTTTTAATATTAGTATCGCGTAGTAGCATTAAAAGTGTGAACCTCTTAGCGTTGAATGGCCATCATTATATTCGTATGCGTTGGATACTACATGCAAACTATGACAGTATAAAGCCTATCATTTGTGGCATCATTTATTAACCGCAATTTACGTGAAGCCATCAAAGATCCTGATAACAACAATGTGTTTGCAATCCATACAAATAAGAGAAGAAATATGAGCAAGGTAGGTATTTTATCCATTGACCAAGGAACTACATCGAGCCGCGCTATTGTATTTGCACTTGACGGCCAACAAATCGCCAATTCTCAACAAGAATTCACCCAACACTATCCTGCCAATGGCTGGGTAGAACACGATGTTGAGGAAATCTGGTCAAGCACACTAGAGAGTTGTAAAGCCGCTATTGAACAAAGCCAAAAGAAAGGTATTGATATTGCCTGCATCGGAATTACCAACCAACGAGAAACCACCATCGTTTGGAACAAGGAAAGCGGCAAAGCTATTTACCCTGCGATTGTTTGGCAAGACAGACGTACCGCACAGTTTTGTGAATCCATAAAACAACATCAAGACAAGGTGCACGCTAAAACAGGCTTGTTGCTAGACCCTTATTTTTCAGCCAGTAAAATAAAATGGATACTCGATGAAGTAGAAGGTGCGCGTAGCCTAGCAAACAAAGGGAAGTTGGCCTTTGGCACAGTTGATAGCTTTCTCATTTGGCGGCTAAGCAAAGGTAAGTCGCATGTTACAGATGCCACTAACGCCAGTCGGACAAATTTATTCAACATACATACGCAGCAGTGGGATGATGAATTACTTAACTTATTTGATATTCCCGCCAATATGCTGCCAGAAGTGCTCGACAGTGCCGCTGACTTTGGCCGCAGTCATGCCGATATTTTAGGAAAAGAGTATCCGATTACCGGCGTTGCAGGTGACCAACAGGCAGCCCTTGTAGGACAATCATGTTTTGACCCTGGGGATTTGAAAAGTACCTACGGTACAGGCTGCTTTGCCTTACTAAACACAGGCGACAATGCGGTGATGTCAAAACACAAGTTGCTCACCACTGTTGGTTATCGATTAAAAGGTAAAACGACCTATGCCCTTGAGGGCGCAATTTTTACTGCAGGCGCGAATATTCAGTGGCTCCGTGACGGTATAGGTGTTTTGCAGCACGCAAAGCAAAGCCAAGTTTTGGCTGAGTCACTCGATTACGATCATGGTGTATTTTTAGTTCCAGGCTTTGCCGGCTTGGGCGCGCCCCATTGGAATCCGAAGGCTCGCGCGAGCTTATTTGGTATGACACGCGCAACGGGTCCGGCACACTTTGCCCGCGCCGCGCTTGAGGCGGTCTGCTATCAAACCCATGAGTTGCAGCAAGCAATGCAAAAAGACGGCATGCCCTCAACCAATGTTTGGGTTGACGGCGGCATGGTTGCCAATGATTGGCTATGTCAATTTTTAAGCGATATTTTACAAGTTGAAGTACAACGACCCAAAATCATGGAGTCAACCGCCTTAGGTGCGGCATTTTTAGCTGGCTTGCAAGTAGGTCTATACGCGTCCTTAGATGATATTGCCAAAGTGAAGACTGTCGACAAGGTATTTGTACCTGAGTTAGGTGATAAAATTCGTGCACGTTTATTAAAAAAATGGGACCTCGCAGTAAGAGCCACCTTAGCGTTTGCTGAATAAAATATAGATAAACATCGGCGCGCCAATGCTCGCGGTCAACATTGAAAGCGGCACACTTGAGGAGAATAAGTACTCATTACAAATGGCGCAAATGGTCATTACGATTGCGCCAAGTAAGCCTGAAAATAAAAATACTTTTTTGTTATCGTAGCCATGAAGCCTGCGCACAGCATGAGGCACCAACAAGCCTAAAAACGCGATTGACCCAGCTATAGACACGCTTAAACCAACCAACAAAGCCACATAGACAAACACTTTCGTTTGCAAAGACTTAGCCTGAACACCCGCTGTTAAGGCCGCTTGTTCACCTAAATACAAAGTATTTAGCGCGGGCGCGTTTTTTGCCAGCATCCACAGACCAAATACCAACACGGGAAATACAAAGGCCATACTATAATAGTTTGTATACTGAAGACTTCCCATTAGCCAAAAGGTTAAACTTTGCAAAGCATGCGGGGGCGCAATTAAATATATCCATCCAACGATTGCACTAAACAGCGTAGAGGTAGCTATACCTGCCAAAATAAAACTAGCAACCGACTGCCCTATTTTCTTTGCCAATAGGTAAATCAAAAAGCCGCTTATACAAGCACCTAAAAAACATAAAATGGGAAGTAAATAAATACTATGTTTATAAAGGGTTTCGTTAGGCACGACTCCCAAACTACTAACAAATACCAAAAAGACTGCCGCCATTAAACTCGCGCCACTCGAAATACCTATAATACTAGGGTCGGCCAAAGGGTTATTTAAATTGACCTGCAAGGCTGCAGAGGCAACTGATATCGCAACACCAACCGCGAATGCTGTCAGTAAGATAGGTAATTTTATATTGAGCAGAATATACCATTCCACCTGCATATTGCCTTGCAATATAGCAGGCAAAAGGTAGATGACAGATAAAAGCACTAAGGCAGCGGCATACCTAAACCAAACAGGCAAACACTATACTTCTTTTGGTTTTTGCGTAAGCGCTTTTAAAAAGCCATCGGCGGCTTGTTCAATTAAATCGAGTACCACTTCAAAGCCTTTTCCATTACCATAATATGGGTCAGGTACTTCATCAAAAGGAGAATCGCAATAAGACATAAACAAACTGATTTTGTGTTGGAGTTCTTCAGGACACTTGCGTTTTAACTCACGGACATTCGAATTGTCCATGGCAATGATGTAATCAAATTCTTCGAAATCGTTCTCGATCACGCGTCGGCATTTTAGGCGGCTTAACTCATAGCCGCGTATGCTCGCCACCTGTTGCGAGCGTTTGTCGGGCGCTGCGCCCTTATGAAAACCGGCTGTGCCTGCTGAATCGATATGAAAATCAAAGCCACGAAGTTTGGCTTTATGTGCAAACACACCTTCAGCTGTAGGAGAACGGCAAATATTACCTAAGCATACAAATAATACTGAGGGAGAAGATTTAGCCACGGTTTACAATCCATTTATTATTCTTCGAGTAAGCAAAAGTATACAAGAGATTTGTCTCTCATGCATACCTAAAAAGTGTCGCAATCAAGGTCTATAAAACTAAGTTTCCGTATTTTGCCTTTTCGCGCTTTTCTTTTCGCGCTTTTCTTTGCGGGCTTGGTCTACTAATTCTTGTTCGTGATTTACCAGCACAAAAGTTAAGTACATTTTTGTGGGTAGCGACATAATCATGCCTACGGCAATGCAACAAGCACTGATAATAATTCCCTTAACGCCCATCGCCTCTATGGTTTCACTATACATATGAAAGTAAATCCCCAACATGATTAAAAGTAAACCTGTTACCATCACTATTTTGAGAATAAGAATTACCTTGTTATCGTTTACCTTATGAGCATCAACCTTGCGATCGTCTTTATCAAGAAGATCATTGTCAGTAGGATTGTTAGTCGTGTTAATCATAAGCGCTGTCCTCAAATTAAAATTGGAGAAGTGTTTCCATCCAATATTCGTATTATACTAGGAATATTAAGCATACTTGTTGATGCAAGTCATAATAAGGAAAGGAAAAAAACAAATATGAATGTACTAATGTTAAGCAGTTCACGCTACGGTGATTACGCCTATCTTGCTTATGCAAAAGACTGGATCGATACCCATTTGCAGGAGGTAAGTGATCTATTATTCATTCCATACGCGGGCGTCACCGTGGGCTGGGATGCCTATACCGATATGGTACGTGCTGCTATACCAGAAAAGAATATTCGCGGAATTCACGAATATGACGACCCTAAATCTGCTGTAGAAGAAGCAAGTGCTATTTTAATAGGCGGCGGCAATACCTTTAATTTGCTGCATCTTTTATATGAACACGATTTAATCGATACGATTAAACGAAAAGTTGAACTAGGTACGCCTTATATAGGTTGGAGTGCGGGTTCTAACATTTGCGGCTTATCTATTCGCACCACCAACGATATGCCCATTATTGAGCCAACTTCTTTTGATGCTTTGCGCTTTGTTAATGCACAATTAAACCCACATTATACTGATTATGTTGCGCCTAATTTTCATGGCGAAACACGCGACCAACGTTTAGCCGAGTTTTGTGTACTTAATCCCAGCACACCGGTATTGGCAATACGTGAAGGAAGCGCCCTCTTAATCCGCGACAATAAGCTAAGTTTACTAGGGTCGTTAAACGCGTTTGTGTTTAGTTCAAACGAAAAAATAGCCTTTAGCGGTGAACAAGACCTAACGGAATACCTCTAAAAAGCTATCGTTTAAGCTTATATCGTTTACTCCAGCAGGCTGATACGGGATTTCAGCAATTTGCGGGCACGGCAGCAGTGCCCGCAAAGATGCGATATTTTCGTGGTAACAAGACATATCACCACTTAATTGATTTGCCACCCAGCCAACGCATTGTAGGCCGTCACTGGTGATCGCTTGGTGAGTGAGAACTGCATGATTCAAGCAACCCAACTTCATGCCAACGACCAAAATAACCTTGAGTTGATTTTGCAGCGCAAAATCTGAAAAGTACCTACCTTCATTATTAAGTGGTAAACGCCACCCTCCAGCGCCTTCAACCAACAACCATCTAGGATTGTGCATTCTGGCTTTATCAAGGCAGTCTTGTACTTGCGCCATGCTAATAGGCTTTGACTGCTGCTGGGCAGCAATATGCGGGGCTATATAGGCTTCGTAGCTAATTGGGTTTATCGTATTGTAATCGACCTTTATTCCACTGGCTGCTTGTAATTTTAATGCGTCATCATTGCGCAGGCCTTCCGGCGTCATTTCGCAACCTGCTGAAATTGGTTTTATACCAAGAGTATGTTCACTAATTTTGTTTAAGGACTTAAGTAACAGCACGCTAGCAACCGTTTTACCTGCGTCGGTATCCGTGCCGGTAACAAAGTAGGTACGCATGCTTTGCATTTTTTTATCCTCTAGATGGGTAAATGATATCGTTGGCTTATTTAAACGCTAATCTCTAAAAACAGAAGGTCATAACACAAAGGAAGAAGAGCGCTGGCGTTATGTTTTTCACGTATAAACTGCGTTAAATGCCGAAGCTCTTGTTTAGAAATGTAGGTGCTTACTTGAGCATTGGCACTAACCCGTGTGTTTGCACCAATTTGCTTGATTGACGACAACATATCTACCACGCTGTCATGCTGACTGATAAATTGCTTATGTGTAGCACTAATGCTGATGGGCAATTGCTTTGCTGCATTTAGCCAAGTTTGTGCACCATGAAAAGTATTTACTCTACTGGGAAGCGCAAAATGCTGCCAAGCTTGTTGTAAGTCGTCAAAGGATTCACCCGTTAATATACCCAATAAAGCCTTTGCGCCCGGCTTTAATACTCTGAGCACTTCCTTAAGCACTAGTTCAGGAGATTCGCACCACTGCAGGGCCATTGATGAATATACGATATCGACACTTCTCGATTGTATGGGTAATGATTCAGCGTCGCCATTGGTTAAATATAATGATGCATTGCTACTTTGAACTGCTTTATTTTCTTGTCGTGCTGTGCGCAGCATATTTAGTGAAATGTCGAGCCCAATCACCTGCTTTGCAACTTGATTTTGAGCCTTAAAAGACGACGCTGTGCCACAACCTATATCAAGCAAAAAATCGACTTTAGAATGAGCGCCAATACAATTATTCAACTTTGTTAAACCATAGTCCGCAATTTCTTGTTGCACAACGGCCAAAGAAGTATAGCGAGCTGCTGCTTTATCAAACCCACGAGCAACTTGGACTTTATCAACACTTTGATTAGCCGTTTTTTGTGCACTGCTAGTGCTACAAACGTTTTCGTCAGCCTCTGGTAATGAACAGTTTAGCAGCGTCATTGGCAGCTAGCCTTACTAACCGTGTTTTTCAACAAAGGTAGAACGCATAAACATAAGCCGTCAAGCAAAGCATCTATATCTTTAATGCTATGGACTGCGCTTAAGGTGATGCGCAATCGGTCAGTATTTTTGGGCACTGTGGGTGTGCGAATGGCTGGTACCCATAACCCCAAATCTGCAAGTTTTTCACTGCAGTTAAGGGCATCTACAGGATCACCAATAACGATAGCTTGAATTGCACTTGTTGATTCCAAGATTGGCAGCCCTTTTTGCTTTGCCTGCTCGCTAAAATAAGCGATATTTTGATGCAGCTTTTCGCGCTCTACACCTTGCTCGACCAGTGCAAGTGCTGTGCGTATTGCCCGCGCTTGAGCAGGGCTAATAGCAGTGCTGTATACATAGTGCTTACTCAGATTAACCATGTACTCAATCAATTCAACACTGCCTGCGACAAATGCGCCAGAGTTACCAAGGGCTTTACCAAAAGTGCCCATGATGATATCGATTTTGCTGCTATCAATATGCTCACAATCAGCACTACCAAAACCGTTTGTGCCCAGCACACCAATAGCATGGGCATCGTCAATCATTAACCATGGGCGCTCGGCTTTACTTGTATGGCTTTTTTCTATGATTTGTTGCAACTCGGCGATGTTGCCCGCATCACCGTCCATACTAAAAATGCCTTCGGTAGCTAACAAAGAATCTGGGCCCGCTTTAGCAATCAAATTAGCAGCATGGCGCATATCATTGTGCTTATATCGAGCCATATGCGCGCCGGTGTCGAGCGCGCCTTGAATAAAAGACGCGTGCATATATTTGTCTGCAATGATGTGGCCACCGCTTGTGGTAGTTGCGCTCGTCGACTTGTCACGTGGGGCATTGTTAAACAAAGCATGGCAAATCGCTTGGTTTGCCGAAAAGCCGCTACTAAATAACATAGCAGCGGGTTTATTTAAGACCTCACACAAATCATCTTCAAGGGCTTTATGTTCAGCGCTATAGCCGGTCACAAGAGATGAAGCACCGCTACCGCTGCCGTATACAGCCAAACCTTCAACGTAGCTTTGCAAGACTTGCTCATGCTGACTCAAGCCCAAATAATCATTGCTGGCAAATTGAATGTAATGACGGCCATTGATTTCAATAATACCGTCTTTATTACTTACCACAGGTAACCTTACCCGGCGTAAAGACGATTCTTCGCGCCGGCGTAACTCACTCGTTAAAAAATCAAATGCCATTAGTCGCTACCAAGTAGAAGGTGAGAAACAACATGCACACATCGTGAGTCTCATATTTTTATTGGCTTACGGATTTGTTTAACGAGGTTTTCGTGGCATCAACAAATAAATCACTCGCGCTATTTTGCTCTATTTCTTCGTGCAACGCAGCTTCATACGCTTCGTCTGAATAAGCGCGTGTATGTTCTGAATTAATCCCTAGTTTTCTAAATAGCTGCACGTCTTCATGGGTTTCAGGATTAGAGGTTGTGAGTAGCTTACAGCCATAAAAAATAGAGTTAGCTCCTGCCATAAAGCACATAGCTTGCATTTGTTCGTTCATCGCTTCACGCCCTGCTGACAAACGAACAAAAGATTTAGGCATCAAAATACGGGCTACCGCAATGGTTCGAATAAATTCGAAAGAATCAAGATCTTCCACCTTATCTAGCGGCGTACCTTTAACTTTCACTAACATGTTGATTGGCACACTTTCAGGATGTTGCGGCAGGTTAGCTAATTGCATTAGTAGCCCAGACCTATCTTCAGCACTCTCGCCCATACCTACAATGCCCCCTGAACAAACATTCATGCCTGATTCGCGGACGTTTTCTAGGGTCGTTAGGCGGTCTTGATAGGTACGCGTGGTAATAATATCACCGTAGTATTCAGGCGAAGTATCCAAATTATGATTGTAGTAATCAAGCCCCGCTTGCTTGAGGGCTAAGGCTTGTTCGCGGCTTAACATGCCTAAGGTCATGCAAGTCTCAAGACCTAGCTTTTTCACCTCTTTGACCATGTCGATAACATAGGGCATATCACGTTCTTTTGGATTGCGCCAAGCAGCACCCATACAAAAACGCGTAGAACCGGTCGCCCGCGCTTCTTTGGCTCGTTCAATGACTTTTTCTATTTCTAATAAGCGTTCTTTTTCAAGCCCAGTGTCGTAACGTGCACTTTGTGGACAGTAAGCGCAATCTTCAGGGCAAGCGCCCGTTTTAATCGACAACAGTGTGCTAACTTGCACATAGTTCGCATTAAAGTACTCTCGATGAACGCATTGTGCTTTAAACATTAAATCGTTAAAAGGCATAGCAAACAAGGCGTTCACTTCTTCTACCGACCAGTCGTGACGAATGTCGTTATTATTATTTTTAACAGGATTTGCAGTGCTTGTGTGTTCGGCGATGGCGGTCATAAAAAGGTTTACTCTTAACTAAATTGTCACTAGTCTATGACCCGAGTAATATTTGTCAACGTAAATTATTAACGCACCTGCACTACAGGTTAAATATTGAGCAATTCAGAGCGAAACGCAATGTCCCCAGATTTTTCAGATCGTGCAC
This sequence comes from Glaciecola sp. G7-5, assembly GCF_055808975.1. Taxonomy (NCBI): domain Bacteria; kingdom Pseudomonadati; phylum Pseudomonadota; class Gammaproteobacteria; order Alteromonadales; family Alteromonadaceae; genus Glaciecola; species Glaciecola sp. G7-5. Next base: position 2,971,969 of record NZ_CM147892.1, on the reverse strand, counting down.
ATCTAAGTACAATTGAATTTGATAAACGCCATATATGGCATCCCTATACCTCAGCGAATGCGCCCCTGCCGTGCTATGAGGTAGTTGATGCTAAGGGCGTGCGTTTAACGCTCAGCACTGGTGAACAAATAGTTGATGGGATGTCTTCTTGGTGGGCGGCTATACACGGTTACAAACATCCTGTGTTAAATGCGGCCGCAAAGCAGCAAATAGATGCTTTCTCCCACGTTATGTTTGGTGGTTTGACTCATCAACCTGCCGTTGATTTATGCCGAAAACTTATCGATATCAGCCCGGAAGGATTAAACCGCGTATTTCTTGCAGACTCGGGCTCTGTAGCGGTAGAAGTGGCCATCAAAATGGCTATGCAGTATTGGGCTTGTCAGGGCCGCCTTGAAAAAAATAAATTGCTTGCCCCGCGCAATGGCTATCATGGCGATACTTTTGCAGCAATGTCTGTATGCGATCCAATCAACGGTATGCATTCTTTGTTTAAAAATAGTCTTATTGAACATCACTTTGCGCCGGCTCCGCAAACACGCTTTGAGCAACGTTGGAATCCAGATGACATAGCGCCAATGCGCGATATTTTGGAAAAAGAACACGGCAATATCGCAGCACTCATTTTAGAACCCGTTGTACAAGGTGCTGGCGGTATGCGCCTTTACCATCCTGAATACCTCAGAGCATGTCGCAAACTTTGCGACCAGTACGACGTGTTACTCATTTGCGATGAAATCGCTACAGGATTTGGGCGTTCGGGTAAGTTATTTGCCTGCAATCATGTTGATATTACCCCAGATATAATGTGTTTAGGTAAGGCCATTACTGGAGGCTACATGACGTTGGCCGCCACCCTTTGTACCGATGATGTTGCCCAAGGTGTCTGTGAAGGAAGCCCAGGGGTATTTATGCATGGACCTACGTTTATGGGCAACCCACTAGCCTGCGCAGTCGCTAATGCGAGTATTGACCTATTGCTTAGCTCAAATTGGGAAGACCAAGTAGAGGCTATCTTTAAGCAATTAAGTGACGAACTACTGCCACTAAAAGACCACCCTGCGGTCGCCGATGTAAGAACCCTTGGGGCAATTGGTGTTGTAGAGCTAAAACAAGCCGTTGATGTAGCCGCTATCCAAAAGGTATTTATTCAACACGGTGCATGGATACGACCCTTTGGTAAATTGGTGTATGTGATGCCACCCTTTATTTGCACACCAGAAGATATAAGTATACTCACTAACGCGATTGCAAAAGGGATAGAAGCGACCTGCTAACTAAGGGCTTAGTACTTCTATTGCGTTGGCCTAAAATCACCCGCTATTAAACCATGCTTCTTCATTAGTTTATGCATGTCAGTGCGGTTACGGCCAGCAAGATCAGACGCTCTAGTCACGTTGCCTTCGGTTAGTTGTAGTAAACGACATAAGTATTCATATTCAAATGAATCCCTAGCTTCGGTCAGACTTGGCCAATGCTTGTTCTCTTGTGATAATGCCTGCTCAACCAAGCTTGCAGGAATAATCTGTGAATTTGTTAAGGCTACGCAGCGCTCAACCACATTAACTAACTGGCGAACGTTTCCTGGCCAGTCATACTTAGTCAGTAGCGTTAGTGCATCATCGGCAAATTTTAAAACGTCGATATTATGCTTGATGGCGCTTATTTTAAGTAAATGTTCGGCTAAAATAGGAATATCTTCAAACCTATCTTTAAGTGGCGGAATTTCTAAATCAACCACATTTAAGCGATAAAATAAGTCTTCCCTAAACTCATTCACTTCCATCGCCTTTTGCAAGTTTTTGTGTGTTGCCGAAATAAGCCTAACGTCTATCTCAATACTTTGGCTTGAACCCACAGGACGCACGGTTCGTTCTTGCAATGCCCGCAGCAGCTTTACTTGCAATGAAAGAGGCATGTCGCCAATTTCATCTAAAAATAAGGTACCACCATCGGCCTCTCTAAAAAGACCAATGTTATTTTGAAAGGCCCCGGTGTAAGCGCCTTTTACGTGTCCAAACAGCTCGGATTCGAGTAAATCTTCAGGTAAAGCAGAACAATTAATAGCAACAAAAGGTTTGTCGCTGCGATCACTGGCTTTGTGAATCGCTTTAGCGAGCAGTTCCTTGCCGGTGCCACTGGCGCCTGAAATAAGCACACTGACATTTTTATCTGCAATTTGCTCAGCTTGCTTCAATAGCCTTATCATGTCGGGAGAGCGAGTAATAATATCGGCGCACCAATCCCCTATCTTTTCTTGGCGACGGTTTTGTGCAACCGCTTTATTTAGGGTTTTACGTAACTCTGTGTGGTCAACAGGTTTGGTTATAAAACTATAAACCCCGCGCTGCGTGGCAGCAACTGCGTCTTTAATGGTGCCATGTGCGGTCATTAAAATGACCGGAAGGTCGCGGTGTTTCTGTAAAATCTCGTCAAACAAACTCAAACCATCCATGCCGGGCATGCGTAAATCACTCAGCACGACGTCAAAAGATTTGTGGTAGGTCAGCCTGAGTGCATGCGTGGCATTATTGACACTCGTTACATCAAAACCTTCACCCTCAAGCCTTATAGACATTAACCGTAACAAGCATTCGTCATCATCAATTAGCAATAACTTGGGTCTGTAAACTGGCTGAGACTGAGCCTCTTGCTGAAATTTTTCCATTATGCCTCCCCTCACCGGTTTTCATTCTTATTTTGTTTTAAAAGGTCTGTCTCTACTCTGAGTAATTGTTCTACTTGCTCTGTCTGTATTTGCAGTTCCTGTTCTTTTTCGCTTAGGCGCAATTGCAAGGCTTGGATACTTTTTGCCTGTCGCTCATTCACTCGGCTTAACACCGTCACTGCCGATTCAAATTCTAGCAACTGTTTACTGTTTTTATAAATAATCTTTTCCAATAGTGTTGTCATCAACTTTGGTGATTTACTTGCCAAACTCGTAATCCAGTTTTGAGCACGTAACCTATGCTGATATGGAGTATCTTCGCCTTGACTCAATAATATCTTTTTGATGATGGATGTTGGCTGCTCATCAAGTTCGTTAATCATTTCCATGCGTGCTTGCCACTGCACATTTTGATGCTCGATAGCATAAAGAAGCCAGTGCTCTGCACGACAAAACTCGGCAAAACTATTTTGCTGTTGTTGGTTTTCACAAAAATTTCCGCTCAAACCAACTTCAGTTTTTGATGGTGTATTTAGCTTGCTGAGGATTTCACACCCTCCAAGCAACACTACTATGCCTATTACTAGGCCTACTTTGCTAAACTGTAAGTACATGCATTTGCTCACGTTTCTTTTACTCGTTCTATGGTTGGCTTAATTAACTTGAATGCTTATTCTCTTTACTTGTGCGCTTAGGCAGGCGAATTCTAAAACAGACATCTGCAAGTGTATCATCAATAATACTCACATCGCCCCCAAGCAGTCGGGCACAATCATTAACAATAGATAAACCTAAGCCGGCACCTATTACTTTATCGTTTCTGGTGCGTTGACCACGCTTGAATGGTTCAAAAATTTCTGCCCGTGCAGACTCAGAAATTTTCTGTCCTGAATTAAGTACGTCGATGTAGCTATAACTGCTTTGACTCTGTGAACGTATAATAATTTCACTCTCGATGTCGCCATGTGCAATGGCGTTTGACACTAAGTTGTCAAGTGCCCTTCGCAGCAGCTCAGGATCGCTCACAATAGTATGGCTGTCAGCAATATTAAGTGTAATGCTTTGCTTATTCTGGCTTAACAATAAGGCATATTGCTCAACGCAATCATTGACCAATTCACCCACATTTACCTTCTCAAATGTAGGCTCTGCTTGTTGTAATAAGGCATTGTAGTCTAGTAATTTAACAATGAGTAAGTTTAGTCGTTCGGTTGACATACTAAGTAAGCTCACCACTTCTTTTTGCGCTGTTGTCAACTCACCCACCAAACCTTGGTCTAGAATTTCGCAACCCTCCTTAATACTCGCCATGGGTGTTTTTAATTCATGTGAGGCATGGCGAAGCAGCGCTGTGCGTACTTTCTCTAACTGTTGGATGCGGTCGTTGAGCCAGTATAGGTCTCGCTCAACGGCCATGAGTTCTCGCGGACCTTCTAGTGTTGCTTCAGGCAAGGTCGTTTCGTTATTTGCTATTTTACGGATGATACTTTGCAATTTGCGTATTGGTTTAATAATAAGTTGGGTGGCAATTATCGTTAATCCTAAGGATAGCAATACCAACAAGGCTGTAGACCAACCTTGTCTACTCTGTACTTCTTCTAAAAAAACTTGTTGCGACTTTATTCTTTGATTAATGAGTTGCTGTACTTGTCGGCGCAATACTTGCTGAGATTGGCGTAAATCTGCAAGCTGGGCATCTAGTAGCAAGTTGTCATTAGTGCTTGGATAGTTAGCTAAATTGGATAGGCTTTGTTCTAACTGATTGCACTGATTAACATCACTAATTTGCTCACAAATAAAAGATAGTTTACTTGAATAGCTTGCTATCGCGGTATCGGCAAGTGCTTGTAATTGCGCTCTAGGAAAAACTTGATACTGACGAACGAGGCGCTCCACATCGTTAGCTAAAGCCTCTAATTCGCGCATTTCACTGGTCATAAACACGAAATATGTCGTATTCGTGGCGCTCAGTTGACTCATAGAATCAAAATCGCGTTGACTTTGCCACAGCAAGGCAATAAGAGGTACTAGCGCAACGAAAAAGCTGCCTAGTATGAGTTGTCGGAGTGAGCGGACTTGCAAAATTTCGCCAAAGTGGTTTGCCTTTAACGCTAGCTTTGCAAATAAACCGTTTAGGTTCAAGTTGTTATTCGTTTACGAAAGAGTAAAAGGGCGACCAACCCAATTTGCGTCAGGCTAGCCACCAAAACCTTAAGTACCAAGGATTAATTAGCCCTCACTTAATCCGCTAGAACTTAGTTCATCCATACTAATATAGCCATCTTCATTGAGATCAATCTCATTAAATTTCTCAAGCAATTGAGAGTGTCCTGCCGCCTCTCTTAATGAAAGTAGACCATCGCGATTTGTATCCAAGGTGGCAAACAAGCTTTCTTGAGCGTTTACGCCCGCTAACGAAGTAATTGTTTGAAGTGCAATGATAGTTAAGCCTATTACTGCTATCTTTTTGAATGTGTTCATAATGTAGTCCTTTTCTTTTGATTAAAGAGATAGGTAGTTTCAAGCAGCAAGATAAAAACCACGAATCAGGTATTCAATAGGACTATTACAATATGTATGCCACTAATATATAACTAAGTATAATCAATGACTTAAGCTTTTTCGGGAGTGATTATTACGGGAAGACTGTCTCCTTTTGAAGACAGTGAACTTTGAACGTTTTTTATATTCGCAAGAAAAATAGGAATTATTGATAATTTTCAACAACATAGCCTATGTATCCAATTAGACACAGAGGCTACACTGCTAGATATAAGGTCACCAAGCTAGTTACCGATATCACTAATAAAATCAATACATTAACACCAAATCTATCGTGTTTTCTGCGATTTCGACGACTACGAAGGCCGATGGTAAAAATAGTCGTTAACAAACACAATTGAAGTAAATTTAGCAAATCGCCTAAATGCTCTTTAGACCAAAATTCTCGACCTTCTATTCCCCAATAGTTTTGCACTCCCGCAATAAACTCTGGGCGAGCATAATGAAACAGAATTAAAGACGCGATTAAAAATATCCAAGCAACAATATTCAAGCCCAGCACGATTTGATAAAAGGTGTCTTGTTTACGATTTATTTTTCGTCTGTCTTTGAATAGTGTCGGCATTTCTAGCGACGTTTCGTCAAAAGGCTCATTTGAATTGTGATTTTTTGCCATTTTTATTCAGCATATTCCTGTTACGGTAGTGTCATCAAGGTTTGAGTCAAGTATACTATTGGCAATTAGATAAACAATTGCAACTTTACTACTCAAGTATGAATATTTCGCTGTGAACTGTTTTGTTACACAGGTTTTCGGCTAATAAAACAATCGCTTGAGCGGATTAATGGAGAATAACATGAGTGAAGCCCCAGTCGCCGACGTATTGGCTGGTAAATTTGAGGTAGGTAGTACTATAAGCGTGCAAGGATGGGTACGGACAAAACGTGATTCTAAAGCCGGTTTGTCATTTGTAGCCGTGCATGATGGTAGCTGTTTTGATCCTGTACAAGTGGTTGCCTTAAATACGCTTAGTAATTATCAAGACGTCCTAAAATTAACTACTGGGTGTTCCCTTATTGCTACCGGCGTGATTAAGCAATCTGAAGGTAAAGGGCAAGCGCTTGAAATAGAAGCAAGTGAGATTCAAGTTGTAGGTTGGGTTGAAAACCCAGACACTTATCCGATGGCCGCTAAGCGACATAGCATAGAGTATTTGCGTGAACACGCACACCTGCGTGCTCGAACAAATCTGATTGGAGCTGTGACGCGAGTACGTAATTCACTTTCTCAAGCCGTGCATCGCTTTTTTCATGAACGTGGCCATATGTGGATAAGCACGCCTATTCTAACCGCCTCTGATACTGAAGGCGCAGGTGAAATGTTTAGGGTGTCTACACTCGATATGCAAAACTTGCCCTTAACTGATAAAGGCGCGGTTGACTACAGCCAAGACTTTTTTGGAAAAGAAACTTTTCTTACGGTTTCTGGACAGCTAAACGTTGAAACTTACTGTACGGCGATGTCTAAAGTTTATACCTTTGGACCTACATTTAGAGCAGAAAACTCGAATACCAGCCGTCATCTTGCTGAGTTTTGGATGATTGAGCCAGAGGTTGCCTTTGCCGATTTATCCGATATTGCGCAACTAGCAGAAGACTTATTGAAGTATGTCGTAAAAGCCGTTCTCGAAGAGCGCGCAGACGATATGGCCTTCTTTCAACAACGTGTCGATAAAAACGTTATCAACCGCTTAAGCGCGCTAACACAATCTGAATTTGTGCGTATGGACTATACCGATGCCATTGAGATATTGCTTAATAGCGGCAAAAAATTCGAATACCCAGTAAAATGGGGTGTCGATTTATCTTCAGAACATGAGCGTTATTTGGCTGAAGAACATGTTGGCGCACCTATCATCATGCAAAACTACCCGAAAGATATCAAAGCCTTTTATATGCGTATAAATGACGATGGTAAAACCGTAGCTGCGATGGATGTATTAGCACCAGGTATTGGTGAAATCATTGGTGGTTCACAACGCGAAGAACGACTTGATGTATTTGACCAACGTTTAAAAGAAATGAATTTAGATGCCGAAGATTATGCTTGGTATCGAGACTTACGTCGCTATGGCACAGTCCCCCACTCCGGTTTTGGTCTTGGCTTTGAACGCTTAGTTGCCTATGTTACCGGCGTACAAAATGTGCGTGATGTCATCCCCTTCCCAAGGACACCTGGCAACGCCAATTATTAGGCTAAGGGTTACCGAAATTTAATCAAAGGCGTAGATATTTTCTACGCCTTTTTCGTATACAGACGATAAATCAGTTGATAATAAATATTTCGTTACATTTGGCACATATCTTAGTCATACATTGCGCGTACAATCGCAGCTAATTTAGTAAAGTTCATTCGAATCTTAAAGGGACCGAACAACATGAGACCTGTATTCATCAAAATAGCAATATTCATCGCCATGATCATCGTGGCGGTAGGCGCGATGAGTCTTATTAAGGCTGTGGCCGAAGAAGCTGAAGAGAAAAAGCCGGTTGATGCTAGACCAGTCGTTAGCATAGAGTCCTTGGTTCCTATTGACCATCAAGTAAACATCACTAGTTTTGGAGAGCTAATGCCTCTTGAACGCACCGAACTGTCAGCACAAGTCAGTGGTGAAGTACTCAGCTGGAACAAAAATTTTGTTGCTGGTGGTGTTGTAGAGCGCGGTGAAGTTTTGTTCACTATTGAGGCCGACACCTATGAAGCCGCAGTATTGCAAGCCGAAGCGCAAATATCTCTTGCTCAAGCGACCCTAACTGAAGAGCTAGCACGCCAACAAGTCGCCAAGCAAGAAGCGCGTAATCTTCCAAAAACTCAAGTTAGCGATCTGTATTTGCGCAAACCACAGGTTATTAGCGCGCAAGCACAGTTAAAATCAGCTGAGGCATCCCTTCGAATTGCTAAACGTAACTTAGCGAAAACTGAAGTACGTGCTCCTTATGATGCGTTAATCGTCTCAAGAAGCATTGGTACAGGTCAATTCGTTAGTGCCGGCATGCAAGTCGCGGTCATCAATAACATAGAAACTGCCGAGGTAACGATTCCAATTGCTGGTTTTGACGCACCCTTTGTAAAAGATAGTCTCGCTGACACCATCGCAACGGTTAGTACGAAAGGCAACATGAACGTTCAACGCGAGGGAATTGTTCACCGTAACATTGGTGTAGTTGACCAAAACACACGCATGCAACACCTAGTCATTCGAATTGACGACCCATATGGCGTAAAAAGTAGCGCGCCAAGCATTAAATTTGGTACCTACGTAGAAGTAAGTTTTGCCGGTAAAGTACTTAAAGACGTATTTAAGATCCCTCAGTCATTGGTCAATAAAAGAAAGGTTTGGTTGGTAGACAAGGACAATCTGCTTGAATCTCATCGTGTTGAAGTTTTGCGTGAAGAAGGAACGTTTTTTTACATAAGCAGTGGTGTAAAAGAAAGCGACCGTTTAGTTAAAAACTTGCCCGAATATCCGCAAAAAGGCATGGAAGTTAAGATCATTGATGATAAAGGGGCGGTAGCTTCGTCAAGTACCGGTATCGCTGCTTCAGCCTTAAGTCCGGCGCGATAGGGAGCGAAAAAAATGAACAATCAATCGCAGGTGCCAACAGAAAATTATTCCGTTAGTGGTGGGGGCATAATCGGTTATTTCGCTCGCAATGCCGTTGCTTCAAACCTAATGATGTTTATGATAATTTTGCTGGGGGTATTTAGTTATATTACGATTCAAAAACAAATGTTCCCGAGCATTGAATTTAACTATATCAACGCTTATGTGTCTTATCCTGGTGCCTCGCCACGAGAAATAGAAGAATCCATCACGATAAAGATAGAAGAGGCCATAAAAGACTTACCAGAAATAAAGAAAAGCGTTGGCCGTACTTTTCGTGGTGGCGCACGGGTCACAATGGAAATAGAGCCTGACGAAAACTTACCTGATGTGCTCAACAAAATAAAAGCCAGAATCGATGGCGTGGCAACCTTTCCAGCAGCCATGGAACCAATCAATGTAACACAAGCCCAATTTGAACAGCCTGTATTGGAACTTTCCTTGGTGGGTGATATTCCACTTACCGATTTGAAACCGCTGGCGCAGCAAGTAGAAGATGAGTTACTCGCCTTATCTAATGTTCAAATTGCTACAGCCAACGCACCGGCGGATGAAATTGCGGTTGAAATTAAACCTGAAATGCTACGCAAATATAGCTTAACGATCAATGATGTTACGCAAGCGATTCGTCGCTACTCAGCCAATTACTCTGCCGGTCAAATTAAAACCGACACCGGCACCATCGCCGTTCGCGTAGAAAATCAGTTTTACAATGGTGAAGAATTTGCTGACATTCCCGTAAAGATTGGTTCTGGCGGTTCAAGAGTGCTCTTAAGAGACGTAGCAACTATTTTGGATGGCTTTGAAGAAGGCGAACGATACTTTAAATTCAACGGCAAAAATGCGATGTCGATTCAGGTGAATGCAACCCGTTCACAAAATATTATTCCAGTGTCCAACTCGGTCAAAGCCTACATAGAAGACCGCAATAAATCCTTGCCTAACGGCGTAGAAATCAAAACGGTAGTCGATTTTACTTATTACCTAAACGGCCGCTTAGACATGATGCTAAATAATCTTACCCAAGGAGCCATACTTGTCTTTATTATGCTGGCCCTGTTCTTGCGCTTTAAACTCGCATTTTGGGTAATGATTGGCCTACCTATCTGCTTTTTAGGGGCAATGGCCTTAATGCCAATGCTTGGCGTGACAATTAATATTTTATCGCTATTTGCCTTTATTATGGTGCTGGGGATTGTGGTTGATGATGCCATTGTCATAGGGGAAAGCGCCTACACCGAAATTGAAGGCAAAGGCAATAGCGTTCACAATGTTGTGATGGGCGCAAAACGCGTAGCAACGCCAGCCACTTTTGGTGTCCTGACCACAATGGCGGTGTTTGTTCCCGTGCTGTTTAGCTCAGGCCCTTCTGCCGACTTCTTTTTCAATATATCAGCGGTCGTCATATTATGCTTAACATTTTCGTTGATTGAATCGAAATTGATATTACCCGCACACATAGCCTCTTCGACCTTTAAGCCGTTATCAAAGGACAGTTGGCGTCATAAATTTAACAAGCGCTTTTTTGGTTTTGTAAATGTCCCATATAAAAACTTTATAAAACGCTGCACAGACAACCGCTGGCTTACCTTCTTTTTCTTCATAGTCATGCTGTTTATTGCTGGGCAACTCGTGTCAAATAACATTGTACGCGTTGTACCAGAGCCTTCTGTACCTCACGACTTCCCTAGTATAAGCATAGAGATGAGCGAGACGATTGCTGATACCGATACGATTTTGGCCCTGCAAACCATTGAGCAAGTCATTTTAGATGTAGAAAAAGAAATAATAGAAGAATATGGCAGCGGTATGGTCCGCGATATTATGGTATATAACCGTGGCCGCAATGAAGGACGTATTATGGCGCCCCTTGTTGACGAAGAACTACGTCATTTTAATACCTTTGAGCTAGCGCGCAGATGGCGTGAACGCATTCCCGAAATATCTGGTATGAAGTCATTTACGATTCAAGATGATCTCAATGGTGGTGGCGATGACGGCGAATTTGGCTATTTAATCTTTGGTTCTGATATCGAAACCTTAAACGATGCTGGGCGTTATTTAATTGATAAACTGCAAGGCCAAACAGGCGTGTTTGACGTAAGTTCGACCATTGATCCTAGCAGTAAAGAAGTGCAAATGACCTTAAAGCCGGTTGCCTATGATTTAGGCTTAGATTTATCTAGCGTTGCAGGGCAAGTAGGTGCCAGCTTTTACGGTGGTGAAGCACAAAGAGTCCTTCGTAACGGTGAAGAAGTGCGGGTAATGGTGCGCTATCCCCAATTAACCAGAGAACGTTTTGCAGATCTTAAATATACAGTCATCAGAACGCCGTCTGGTCAAGAAGTGCTACTGGGCGATGTTGTTGAGCTAAGTGAATCCCCGGGCATCAGTTATATTCGCCGCGAAGGTGGCTTTAGAAGCGTTTATGTATGGGGCTCTATCGACGAAGAAGTCATTGAACCAAGTGAAGTGGTTGAGAACATAAAAGAAAATCTTTTGCCAGACATGCAAAAAGAGTTTCCCTCTATTAAGACAGAACTTGGTGGTAAAATTGAAGAGCAGCAATCACAAAACATTGAGCAAATGCAGTTCTTTGTCACCGGCCTAGCCTTTGTTTATCTGTTGCTTGCTATCCCACTTAAAAGCTATGCCCAGCCCCTTATTATTATGTCGGTTATTCCCTTCAGTTTTACCGGCGCAATATGGGGGCACGCGTTTTTTGGTCTAGACCTCAGCCTATTTTCTTTCTTTGGGCTGATTGCAGCAGCAGGTGTTGTTGTTAATGACTCACTGGTAATGACCGACTATGTCAATAGTCGGCGAAAAGAAGGCTATAGTGTAAAAGACGCTGTAATAGAAGCAGGTTGTGCTCGCTTTAGAGCGATTACATTGACCTCAATTACAACCTTTGTTGGTGTATTGCCCATTATGTTTGAAACAAGCTTACAAGCTGGCTTTGTAATTCCCATGGCGGTGGGGTTAGGCTTTGCAGTAATGTACGCTACCTTAGTGACATTAATTTTAGTGCCGAGCTTATATATTATTGGTAATGATATTGGACGCTTTTTTAGGTTTATATTTAAGGGTATAAAAAGCTTGTTTACGCGGAAGAAAAACGCTAACACGAATCCCATTTCGGCGACAGAAAGTGACTAATTGTTGGACGATAATTATGGTTGGTGTTTTTTAATATAGGTTAATAGTTCTGCGCAGAGATGACAAGGGATGTATATACAACGGTGAACAAAATAAGTAGCTGAATCAGTAAAGTAGTTTGGCAATTTGACGATATGTAGTACAGACAAAAATAAAAGCTTTGATACCCCGTAAAGGAAAGAATGAACCGTAAAGTACTTATCGTTGATGACTCTGCACTTATGAGGAAGTTTCACAAGAATCTGTTAGAGCAAGCAGGATTTATTACTGCACAAGCCTGCAACGGTAAAGAGTGCCTGAGCGTATTGCCCGATTTTTCACCTGACGTTATTGTACTTGATATCAATATGCCTGTGATGGACGGCCTTTCATGCCTCAAAGAAATTATGTTAGAGTGCCCCACGCCAGTGGTTATGGTTTCTTCCTTGACCCTAGAAGGTGCTCAATCCTCTCTTGATGCCTTAGCCTTGGGCGCCGTGGATTATATCCAAAAGCCTAACGGGCAGTTCACCTACAATATGGGTGAATTATCAACACTAATGGTTGAAAAAATCATTGCTGCGGCAAATATAAAACCAGGAATATTGTCACGTAATATCGCCATTCAAAGAGAACAAAGAAGAAAGGCTTCTCCAACTTTACAACAAAAGAGTTTGCATCAATTTCGTCAATCTGCCTACGAATTAATCGTGATTGGCGTATCGACCGGCGGTCCAAATTGTTTGCAGACAATACTGCCTAGCTTAGATAGTAATTTTCCTACGCCCATTGTTATCGCTCAACATATGCCAGGACGATTTACCAAAGTATTCGCACAGCGCCTAGATACGATGTGTAAGCTCAAGGTTGTTGAAGTAACTCAAAAACTAGCGCTGGAAAAGGGACATATTTACATCGCCCAAGGTGATAGTGACATTACCATTGTCAAACAAGGCAACAAATTATTTGCTGAACCTACGAGAGTAGACCCTCATTACTTATGGCACCCTAGTGTCTCAAAACTAGTAAGCAGTGCTTTGAACTGTATTGTTGCTAAAAACTATGTTGCGTGCAACTTACTGGTATGGGAAATGACGGCGCTGATGAAATGCATGAAGCCTATAAAAAAGGGGCGACAACCATTGCAGAATCAGAAGAAACCGCTGTTGTGTTCGGCATGCCTGGCCAACTGGTGAAAAAAATGGAGCAACGCATGTTGCTCCAAACCACCTAATTGCTTCCTTGCTTACTTAAAACTGAAGAAGTCTGGTTTCCAAATACGGGATCATCTAGGTTTCGAATCAAACATTTCTTTCATTTGATTCGCAAAGGCAATAAATTTCTCTTTAATCGTCGTTTTTATCTTTATGTCTACACCACTAAATAGAATCAAGCCTTCTATTGTGATCGTAGGTGCTTGTCGGGATGCTAAAGATGGTGCTTTATTATCGATTCCACCGAGTATACAAAAAGCCTTAGTGACAACATTAACGTTTTCGGGTACGAATATGTTAACGCCTCCAAAGATACTCATAATCTGTATTTTGACCTTAGGTGAATTAAAACGCGCATCGGTAAAATCAATATCAGCTCCCCCAAATAAACTAAATACTTTTATCGTACGGGGAACGACCCACTGTCCTGAACGATCACTTCCACTTAAAATAGTGATCATCGTCTCTGATTCTTCTGCGACATCATCATGATAATTAACACTGAAGGTCTGTTCTTTTTGTTTCTTTATTTCGTCGCTAGGGATAGCGTCTAGATCAGCAATTTGATCCATCATTTGTTGGTGTGAAGTGCTCGCGATAACAGTATCGAGCCTTCTTTCAAAGGCCTCATTAGAAATATACCCATGGCTGTAATTATGAACAAGTACGTCAATGACTTCTTCTTTGACGGTTTCAATCGGTCTGTCTTCTAAAATGACTGGCATCTGGCTTCCTTAGTATTCGCTGTCTACGCATTCAATAAGCATAGTCCATACCAAGGTTAAAAACCATTAATTTACAACAACTTATATTTTAAGTACATAACGCCAGTCGTTAATTAAACGAATAAATAGCGAAAACAGTTATTATTTAACTAAGATCTTAAGGGACCAAGCTTCTGCATAGCCCCTTAAGATAAAAGGGAATTACCCTCCCCTTACAGTATTGTTTTAGACAGCTTACTCAAAACGTTAGCTTAAAACACCATTTCTGGCACTGTGTCAGGGATGATGAGATTCCCTTCTGTAAGACTTTTGATTTCATCAACGCTTACACCCGGCGCACGCTCTCGTAAAATAAAGCTACCGTCTTCAATATCCATCAATGCTAAGTCAGTTAATACTCGCTTGATACAGCCTTTTCCTGTGAGGGGTAAAGTGCATTCTTTGAGTAACTTTGATTGGCCTGATTTTGACGCATGAGTCATGGTAACAATAATATTGTCAGCGCCTGCCACTAAATCCATCGCGCCGCCCATTCCCTTGATTAATTTACCGGGTATCATGTAAGAAGCAATGTTGCCTTGACAATCTACTTCAAACGCTCCTAATACGGTAAGGTCTACGTGACCTCCTCTAATCATCGCAAATGATTCTGCCGATGAAAATAAAGACGCGCCGGTAACCATTGTTACTGTCTGCTTGCCCGCGTTGATTAAATCAGCATCGACTTCTTCCTCAGTCGGAAACTGGCCCATGCCTAAGAGACCGTTTTCTGATTGCAACATTACTTGCATACCCTCTGGGATATAGTTTGCTGCTAAGGTTGGAATACCAATACCCAGATTTACATAAAATCCATCTTGGAATTCTTGTGCAACGCGTTTAGCGAGTTGTTCTCGTGTTAAAGCCATTTCAAATCCTCCTAGGCGCTGCGCACAGTGCGTTGTTCAATTCTTTTTTCGAAAGTACCTTGAATAAGGCGATTGACGTAAATACCGGGCAAGTGAATCTCGTCTGGATCAAGTTGACCAACTTCCACAATCTCTTCGACTTCGACGACTGCAATTTTGCCTGCGGTAATAGCCATAGGGTTAAAATTGCGGGCGGTTTTACGAAACATTAAGTTCCCAAAACGGTCAGCTTTCCATGCTTTTGCGATAGAGAAATCTCCCACAATAGCTTCTTCTAAAATATAATGACGGCCATTGAATTCGCGTACTTCTTTGCCTTCTCCTACGGGGGTACCGTAGCCGGTAGCCGTATAGAAAGCAGGAATGCCTGCACCACCGGCTCGCATTTTTTCAGCAAGCGTTCCCTGTGGAGTGAGTTCTACTTCTAACTCGCCGCTCATCATTTGCTGTTCAAATAGCGCGTTTTCACCTACATAAGATGCAATCATTTTTTTGATTTGCTTATCTTCTAATAACAAACCTAGTCCAGCACCATCTACACCCGCATTATTCGACGCTATTGTGAGGCCTTTTATGCCTCGTCGTTTAATTTCTTTAATTAAGTTTTCAGGAATACCACACAACCCAAAACCACCGGCAACGATGGTCATATTATCCGTCAAACCCTCGAGGGCTTGTGAATAACTAGTCACTACCTTGTCAAATCCAGACACAGTGCTCACCTTTATGTTAGTTAACGTATTTGCTTAGCATGCAAGATGCCGTTATATTAATCAAATTGTAATTTTTAATAGATTGATAACATTTATTTATTAATCAACTCAACTAGGTGAGCAATTCAAGCGAATGAATATACCTATCAACCAAGTAATGGCCTTTACGACAGTAGCGCGCACACACAGCTTTGCAGAAGCAGCAGTACAGTTGCATTTATCGCAACCCGCTTTGAGTATCTCAATTAAAAATTTGGAAGAAAGTTTAGGCGGCAAACTACTTCTACGAACCACCCGCGCAGTCTCGCTAACCCCAGAAGGCAAAGCATTTTACCCTGTGGCAAAACGCCTTTTATCCGATTGGGAGCAATCGCTACAAGACGTACGTAATCATTTTGCACTATTACGCGGAAAACTCGAAGTCGCGGCCATGCCTACCTACGCGAGTAATCTGTTGCCTAACATTTTGGCTACCTATCATCATCACTACCCCGATATAAACGTCACCGTACATGACGTTATTGCTGAAAGTGTTGTTGATATGGTGCGAGAAAAAAATGCGAACTGGGGATCACTTTTCAACCCATTGATGTTCCCGAATTGCGCTTTGAACCCTTATATGACGATAAATTTGTCGCCATTTTACCTCCCAAACATCCATTGTTAGAAAGGGAAAAATTGAAATGGAGCGATATTTTACAGTATCCCCATATCAGTTTGCAGCGTCCTGCGGGTACCCGTACCTTGATAGATAAAGCATTAGCTAACGAAAAGTTAAGCTTAACACCCATGTTTGAATCACATCAACTTGTTAGCATTGGGCGCATGGTTAGTAAGGGTTTAGGCTTAAGCGTAGTACCGAGTACAAGCAAAGAGCAAATGCTAGAAATGGGACTTAACTGGCGTGATCTTAGCTGCCCAAAAATCGTGCATAAAGTAGGCGTTGTGACGCGTCGGCAAGATTCCCTTTCTGCTACCGCACAAGCATTGCTAGAGCTAGTTCGCTTACACCATACTAAAGTATAAAGTATATGCAAAATACGCAAACATACATCTAGTTTGCATAAACGTGGTCGATACCTTAGTTAGCTCCATTTTTGATTATAAAATCAGTTCTATGGAGACAAGAAGTTAAGCAGTTACTAACTAGAGACAAACCGAGCCCTCATGATAATAAAAAGTCTGCGCGCTGAAATTGCGGTTTTAGCGCTTATATCTATTCTAGCGGTGAGTAGCCTTGTATTGTGGTTTTCCATAAATGCATATCAAGGCTTGTATCAACAGGCTGCTAGTAATGATCTCGATGGACTTTCAGAAAACCTTGCCGTGGCCCTTATACCAAGTGTCGTAGAAGAAGATTATTTTTCTATAGACAATACCTTATTTCAACTTGAGCAATACGACAATGTGCAATTCGCAGCAGTCTTCGATGAAAATGGTCAAGTAATAAGTTCCTACCTCGGCAATGCATTAATCCGCAACAAGAGTCCAGAACAAATTGCCGCCATTTCAAATCTCGATTTTGACAAATACATGCAAAACGCCTTAGGAATGACCCAATCAACTGGAAGCATACTTGCGAAAAAACGTATTGGCGATATCCAATCGTCTTTAGGATATTTAATTATCGGTAACGATTTAAGTGGACCTCTTTACGAAAGTAAACAAACCTTGTTGTGGTCTATACTTCCTTGGGTAGTCTTGACCATTTTATTGAATATCGTGGTTATCTTTGTTTTCCAAAATAAAGCTTTAAAACCTCTCCTTCAATTAGCTCGATTTACCGGAAAAATAAGAGATACTCAAGATTATAGTCTAGTGGCACAAATTAAAGGGAAGCGCGAAATCGCCATGGTAACGGATGGCTTAAACAGCATGATGAGCGCAATTAATACCGAAGTTGAAAAAAATAAGCAAAAAAATACTTTGCTGATTTCACAACAAGCACAAATGGAAAAACTTGCAAACTTTGACACGCTAACGGGTCTGCCAAACCGTCAGTTTTTCATGTCTAAATTACGTGCGGCAATCGACGAAGCTGAGCACACATGTTCAGATGTGACCTTAATGTTTTTTGACCTTGACGGTTTTAAAATGGTAAATGATTCTTTTGGCCATGAAATTGGTGACCGATTGCTATGTATGGTGGCTAATCGAATTACTAACATAGTCGGCCCTGGCGTTGAAGTTGCGCGCATAGGCGGTGACGAATTTTTAGTCATGCTTGACGACAACCCAAACGAAGATTTTATTAAAAATACCGCAACACAGTTTATTGAAGGAATTGCGCGTCCCATCGACATTGATCATTGGAATGTGCAAGTAGGTACCAGCATCGGCATTGCAAAAGCGAGTGTGGCCGATTTTAACTTAAACGAATTGATGGCAAATGCTGACATTGCAATGTATCGGGCCAAAGCCGAGGGCCGCAACCGATACACGATGTTTACTCGGGATATGATTGAAAACAGCCGCCGCCGGCTGAAAATTGCGAATGCAATGAGTATAGGCCTTAGCAATAATGAATTTTCCCTTTGCTACCAGCCCAAAGTAGATACTCATGGCAAGACGATTGGCTACGAAGCGCTCGCTAGGTGGACAAACCAAGAACTTGGTTTTGTTTCACCAAGTGAGTTTATACCTATCGCAGAACAAAGTGGTAAGATAGCACAAATCACTGAGTGGTTAATTCATCAAGTATGTAAAGATGCAGGTAGTATATTTGCGATTCAAAAGAATATAAAAATAGCCTTAAACCTATCCGTGCACGACTTAAAAAACAAAAATTTGCTTAGCATGATCAGGCACCAAATGTTGCAATACAACATTCTGCCCCAGCAAATTGAGTTTGAAATAACTGAGTCAGCCTACCTGGATAACTTTAGTAATGCTAATAGGGTTATTGAAGAAATTAAACTCATGGGAAGCTCTATTGCTCTTGACGATTTCGGTACTGGTTACTCGTCGCTAAGCTATTTAACTCAAATAGACATCGACACGCTGAAAATAGATAAACAATTTGTTGACCAAATCGGTATTTCTAGACGCAGTACCCTAGTCACCAAAACAATTATTGAAATGGCAAAACATTTAAATTTAGTCGTGTGTGCAGAAGGAGTAGAAACACAAGAGCAAGGCAAGTTGCTCGTTGAAAGCGGCTGCCATATTATGCAAGGATATTATTTTGGCCGGCCTGAACCACTCGCTAGCGTAGTGAAAAAACTGAAAGAACAGCATTCTAGCTTCACTCAACTTCTATCATGACCTCGTTTTTGCGATACATGGGTAATGTGAAAGGGCCATTGTACGCCGCCTGAATGACTTCTCCTTTTGGCTCTATGTTATTTTCAGCTATCCATGCTTTTAAAATCTTTGTGTGCTTTTCTACGTTATCGTCACTTAAGGTCCAACTGAACTCAATCGCCGCTACTTTAAAAGCTTTCACTTCACTTACCCATACTTCGGAGTCCGTTGGTTTGGGCGTATTTGCCAAGGTGAAGTCTTTTGGCATAACAAACGACATACTGCGCTGATTTGAGCTTTCATCAATAAATACCGGCGCCGTCATCGCGATTTCTTGACCCTTTGCGTCACTAGTATCCATCAATACTGGTGCAGTCATTGCTATTTCAGTATTCCCTTGATTTGCCCCAGAAATATATTTAAATAATTTACGAAATGCGCTGTTGCCACTGTCGCTGTCCATTTTAGTAGAAACCAGAATCATGGGTTCATAGCGACGTAGTTCTATCTTAAGTTCATCGTCTGACGCCAATACCGTATAGGGCGCATCCTCAACTCCATTATCTCCAAATACAGAGCATCCAGAGATAAAAACAGATGCACATAAAACCAAAAACATTCTCATATCAAATCCTAATGTGTAATTAACCAAATCAACCTTCCTGCGAAGACATAAGACTGCTCTTCTAGGCGTTGTACGCCAATCGTCATGCTCGCGACGGCGAAATGCTGTTCGGTTATCATAAAATCGAAACATATCCGTCATTCCCGCGGCGGCGGGAATCTGCCAATACATCCTTTAACTATCTGATTTTACTGTGTTCCAACGAGGTTCCCGCCGCCGCAGGAATGACGTTTATGCGTGTGATTCTAGAGATTATACGAACAACTTCAAAGGAAAGTTCTTAATTGGAGCAGAAGAGATTTGCGACCAATAGCGTACTTAGTCGAGCCCTTTATGAGCAGGCATACTCAAGTCTTGTGTAATAGCTAAGGCTCTTACGATAAACGCAACTGCGCCGCCAAGGATAAGGGCTAGCCCCTCACCAAGTGGACTATATACGTCAATACTTGCATAGGTCATGGCACCTAACAAAGAGGCAGTAATGTATATTTCTCTTTGAAAGACGACAGGTACGTCATTCACAATGACATCACGTATTATGCCGCCTAAACACGCGCTAAACACACCCATGATGATAGCCACGGGCATGTTTGTACCTAGTGCCAGGGCTTTTTGTGCGCCTAACACGGTAAACAAAGCCATTCCCAGTGCATCCGCCCACAACAGTGCCTTTGAGCGTTTGCTTATATTTTGGGTTGCAAAGTAGGTGACTACCGCTGCGATACTGCACACAATAATGGTGTGATAATCGTCAAGCCAAAATACTGGGACGTCTAAAATAGTATCGCGCAAGGTTCCACCGCCAATCCCCGTAATGCAGGCCATAAACACAAAGCCGACCCAATCTAAACGGTGTCTTGCGGCTACTAATGCGCCTGAAATAGCAAAAGCGATAGTCGCAGCGATGTTGGTGATAAATAATAGGGTTAACACGTAATGATTAGCTTCTAATGAGGGTGAAATCAGGACCTAATTATGCGGCATACGTCGGTAAAACCCAATCCTTTTGATGAATTGAGTGATCAGCAGGCCCTAGCTTAGCTATGAATACTCGGAATGATGCCTTGCAAACGTTCAATGTCGCCCTCGCCTACACCATGTAGAGCAAAATAGTAGCGCCATTCTTGTGTCAGCTTATACACTTCTCGCACAATAATATTGGCCTTAAATCGTTTAAGACCAAAGCGAGTAGATTGACTCAATAAATTTTCAATACTGGCGTTTCTGCCATCGTCTCCAATACCTATGCCGTGTTGTTTTGCGTTATTGATAGGAAGTACATCGTAGGCTTTTGATAAACGCCAATGTTTTTTCTCGAAATCATAGACGAAAGCGTGATTGCGAGCATGATCATCGGTATTACCCATAAGGGCGTTAAACACCATACGGTAATAAAGGTCGTGTGCGTCTTTTGGGTCAGCGCCATACTTCATAATAAACTCAGCTAAATAGCCATAGCTGTATGAAGTTTGCATCATAGCATTACCTACTTTTGCTACGCCAAAAATTGAATTGGCGCTTAAAAAATGACAACAAGGTCTACCTTTACGTAAATCAAATCGTTCAACTAAAAGGGTGTCCCCTAATGGTGCTTCAATCACTTGGGTATTTGATACTTGGCAAGGCAATTCACTAAGCATACGCATTGACGCATGTTCAACTTTGACGACATTAATAATATCGTCAGGACGGTTAAATTTTGCAAGATAGGAAGTATTTCCGCCTTGCACTGTCGTTTTAGGTCTAGCGCCGCCCATGCTCGAACCATATTCAAACGCCCTTTTCGCTTCTGGTGGAATAGCTTGGTCGGCAAGAATTGCGTCTTTCGTTTTCAACAATACCGACATATCACCTAAGGTGTTTTTACTATATTTTGGCTTTGACAAGGTACGAGACAAACTAAACATTAATGAACCCACACCCATACCCGAACCGGCCAATAAAAATTCTAAGCGGTTGCTAGGTTTAGTTGAATGCAATGATAAAATAACACGGCGCCCCCATGAGTCTGCCCCAGCATCAGACAGTGCGCCAAACACGCCCTTATTAAAGCGCGTTACAAATTCTTCATTGGTAAGCGGTAAATTAATGGGATCAAGCGGAAAAGCATCAGGACGTTTTAAATAGCTCATTCCGTAACGAAAGCGACCTGTACTTGTGTTTTCATTAATTTCAGTAAGACCACAGATTACCGGTCTTTCATCTAATCCATCAATAAATACATATGCTTTAGAAATCATTGTTTAGCACCTGTGACTTAGGTTGCTCAGCACGCGATTTGCGGCTACGTTTATGGCCAATACGATCAAGCTTGTTGTCTATAAGTTCTTGAAGGTCGTCAATTAAGTCGAGCTGGTCTAGTACCTGAAACAATGACTCAGAGCTCACGGTTTTGCCGTTTTCAATGGCAGAAATAGTATTGCGCCCTACGCCGACGCGGGTAGCAAGTTCTTGTTGATCCATGACTTCACTTCTACTCGTTTGAATCCATTTGCCAATTGACCTTAATAATTGCTTTGATTTTTTCACAGAAGCTGCATCTATTGTCACGATTTTTTTCATCATAACTCAAGTTAGTGCCGACATCAATGATTGAAATATTGTGCGATACAGCAATATTGCCCATTATTTTAAACATAAAATACATCTTTATGTTGAAAATAAAAGCCAAATTCATTTAATTGTAGTAGATATCAGATTTATCTATGTAAAAAATCAAATCAAACAATCGCTAACGCGAGTCGTTTGTTCATATATTGGTTATCGCCCGATAGGCGCAAAACATGAGTAGAAAAACAAACTGGCGGTCCATAAAATAACGGATATCGATTTGCTTTGGTGTTATAACGTAAGGCGAGGAAAGGCGAAGTGCAGCTGTTGCAATCACACACTAATAAGGCGCACACTCAAACAAAATGCCTGAAGTATGCGCCCTGTATAAAGCGATGAATTAACTAAGCTGCTTTTTGATTCCAAGGCATTTTTGCCATGACTAGCGCTAGCCCGCATTTACCTGTCAGCCCAGCAAAGGTTAAACCCAAACCAAGAAAAGCAGGCACTATGATATAGGCCGGATTAAGCCAGTAAGCTGCGGCACTGCCTAGAACGCTTAATGTACCGATGGTTAATTGAACTTGCCTATCTAGAGGAAGTGTATTGCTTGCACCTTGTACAACGCTATTGCCGGCTTGTTGCCATGCTTCAATGCCACCTTCTAAATTATATACAACGGTAGTTTCGTCTTGGTCAGTAAGTTTGACGCAAGCGGAGTTTCCACGTCCCCCTTTTTGACAATAAATCACAATTTTTTTGTCGGTAGAAGGCAAATCATTTACGGATATTTTACCCAAGGGCAATAAACTTGCACCTTGAATATGCTTATTTGCATATTCTGCTGGTTCGCGTACGTCAACCAAAATTGCATCTTGATCAATTAACCAACGCTGCACTTGTCCTGCATTTACATTTTCAAATTTCATTAATTTCTCCTAGCATAGTGTCTATGAGCACCATATATTAGTTGTACCTTATTTATTGCAATAAATAAGATACAAAGTTGAGAGTATTGCGTTTACTTCAATACTTGCTAATTTATAAAACACCATTTGTCCACGCTTGTCAGCAACAACAACCGCAGAAGCCCGCAGTTTTGCGAGGTGTTGCGATATAGCTGACTGCGATATATCTGTAATACTTTCAAGTTCACCTGCACTTTTTTCGCCACTGGCTAGTGCGCAAAGAATTTGCAAGCGATACTTATTTGCCAGCAATTTAAGCAATGCTTCAGCGGCTTCTGCACTGTCAGCCATTGTTGACTTTTGGAGTTCTGTAAGCATAGTAAACAATCAGCATTTATATTAGATTTTTCTAATATACTACTTTAAAAAAATAGTACAAGTTAAAATGCCAATTAAAAATTAGCATTGATTGTTTTGCGCTATTTTTTTAAGACTGATCCTTAGATTTTGATAGAAGTATTCAACATAAGTGCTCGCTAGTGTTAAGATACGCTCAAATTTTAGCTGTGCAGTCTTATTCCATCATATTTCTGACGTTTTTTAGGTAATCCATGCCAATACCACTTACGCCCAAACTCGAAAAATATTTTAATCGCTTGTCGATCAAGAGCCCTTTCTTCAATAAGGTCTTAAGCTTTTTCTTTATGCCCTTTGTGTTTAAAAGTGGCCTTAAAATGAATTTTGTAGAAGACGATTATTACGCAATACTGCCAAAGCGGCGTATAAACCAAAATTGGTACGGCACAATTGCGGGTGGTGCTATTTTAGGTAATTCTGAACTGGCAGCCGGTTCCTACCTTTTTATGCTGAGCAAAGGTGAATACCGCATGATTTGCACACGCTTAAACTACCGCTTTTTACTGCCAACAATTGACGCAATCATGTATAAAGCGCAAGTGGACTTAGAAGAGCTTTCAGAAAAAATAAAAGCTGGAGGGAAGTTCAATATAGACATGACGATCAAAGTATTTAGAACCCATAAGAATAAAGCGACCCGCCGCATAGGTTCAGGAACCGTAAGCTTTCATATGTGGCCGGTAGGAAATTAAACTTGCTTAATACCCTACAAAATAGCGTTTACCTAGCTTGTTCTTGGTTGTGGTGCCTTGGCGGGTTTTTCCCATTAATACTAATGCGCGATTACGGCTGGCCAGCTCTTGCAGCATTCACCCTATTTAATATAGGCGGCGCAATGGCAATGGGTTTTTATTTTAAAAACGCCCAACAGCAACAAAACTTTGAGCGTAAACATAAGTCTGCTATTGCTGGCTTTTCCTATGTAACTATCGCCTATCAACTTTTTTTCATCGGCTGGTTGAGTATGGTAATTGAGCAAGCAGCGCTGCTGCCGTTGACGCTGAGCCTAGCGTTAGGGATCTACTTTACAAAACGCTATATTAATCTTTGGGCGCTGGTTTTTTACGGCATCTCCATTGCATTGTTTGCACATTTTTTAAGCCAAGACTTTGCCCCTATAGATATAAGTGCGAAGGGCTATTGGGTGCACGCATTGCTTCCTTTAGCCATTGGTTTTATTTTTTCACCTTACTTAGATATTACGTTTCATCGCGCCTTCAAAAACAGCCAAAACCCTAAAGCTAGCTTTGCTGTGGCCTTTGGCATTTTGTTTTTGAGTTTGTTGTGTTTTGTATTTGTATACGCAGCTAATTTAAGTGAAGTGTTTTTTCAACAATCGCTTTTCACTGCAATATTATACCCCGTCATCTTGTTCTTGGTATTGCAAACCGCCTTTACTATGGCTGCACATTGTGACGAATTAAGATCACAAAAATACCTGAAGTCATCCACAATGTTTTCAGGCATTGGTGTATTTTCGTTGTTAGTATTGGGATTATTGTCATTAGCAAAAGAAAGCCTCATTCCCATCGTCAACTTGCCACTAGAAGAAACCTTGTACAAGAGCTTCTTATTTTTTTACAGCTTAGTATTTCCACTGTATTTATTGTTGGGCAAGTCTAAGCTTGTGTTTATAAGCACCTTAGCCATTTGTACGCCAGCTTATTCAATCGGCTTTTTATTTGGCGGTGAACAGAGCTATATGCTAAGTATAGGCGTTGCCATTATGTTTAGCGCGCTATTATTAAAGCATAAAAGGCTTATCTAGTTTTTCCAGATTGGCTCTACTAATAAGCTCTCATCGTGGGTAAAATCAGTGTGACTTACGCTGTTTTTTACCGCCCAATTACTCAAATTGCCGCTCATGCTGGTGGCGTCGTAAAACATTTTATTCATATTATCTACCGCGCTTACATCCCAAAGACTTAGGTTGCCATCAAAACTACTCGCCCCCAAAAACATCGTGGCCATGTAGCTTACCGAGCTTGTATCCCACTGGCTAATGTCGCCATTAAAATTGGAAGCAAAGGCAAATAAAGAGTGCATGCGGGTAACCGAACTTGTATTCCAATTGCTAATATCGGTGTTAAAACTTGAGGCAAAGTAAAACAAGCCGCCCATGTCCATTACATTGCTTGTGTCCCACTGGCTAATATCACCATTAAAACTTGAAGCCAAACCAAAGGTAAATACCATCTCGGTAACCGAACTTACATCCCATGCGCTAATATCACTGTTAAAATTAGTCGCTTTGTAAAACATAAAGCTTATATTATTGACTTGGCTTAGGTTTGGCGTATCGCTGGCTAAAATAGTAAATTTCTCAAGGCCAGAAAACGCCGCTTCCATAGATAACCATTCGTTACTGCCCCACTGCATTATATCAATTTTGAAATTATCGCAGCCGCTATTGTCAGTACAAAATCTAAAAGCCGGATACTCACCACTTATCGTAATTTGGTAGGCCCCCGCTTCAGCATAAGTATGCGATGTACTTTCAGTATGATTAAAAGTATGCGTGCCGTCGCCCCAGTCGATTGAGTAATCATAGTCAAAACTAGGATCGGCGACGATACTAAACTCTTGCTCGGCTTCAAGGGTGACTAGCATGACAAAATCACTGCCATTAGGGACAACAACGCTACTGTCAAAGGTCAGGCTATCAATCCATGAAATTGCACTTAAATATGCAATCGACGCATTGCTCATATTGTTATTAGTCAAAGTCGCCGTAGTCAACAATGGATTATTACTAAAGTCGATACTGATTAATTGGTTGTTATGTAGATGAAGCGTCTCTAACTTGCTGAGCGTAGACAGGTTGATACCAAGCAATTCATTCCCGCTTAAATCTAGAGTTCGCAGCTCTGGTAATTGATTTAGCCCTTGTGCGCTCGCTATATCGTGGTCACTACAGTCTAGGCTATCGAGTTCGTCTACGCTTAACCAAAAATTGCGCAGCGCCGTACTTTGCACGCAGGCTGCTAGCTTAGGGTCACTAAAACTTAAATCTTCAATAGGCTTATCAATTTCTGCTAGCACCGAAATATCGACAATAAGCTCGTCTCCAAGGCTGTCCCAGGTATTAAAAGACGCATAATTGTCGAGTACGGGATCATCGTTATCAAACTCTAAACTCAGTAGTTTATCGCCCTGTTCATTTGCTTCATATGACCAAGTGCTTGATTGAATATCACTTGACCCTTGCTCATAAATAAACGCATGAGTACTGCTCACAAAGTCAACAAGCGTATTTTTAGAGTTGGCTAAAATGGTAAACGAATAGCCCTTCAAAGAATCCGTGACTAAAGATTTCGGCTTATAGATTTCGCTTACAACAAAGTTAGCTTCGGGGATAGTATCGATGATGCTAGCCAAATCTTCGGCAAGGTCATTAATATCAATACTTGCATCATCAAATTGCAGGCGCCGCTCAGCAAAGAGTGAGCTTTCAATAACTAAGGTCGTGTCCTCAATATACCAATTAAGTGTGGATTGACTATTGATTGTGTTAATTTCGTTGTTATCGGCGTTCATTTGCTCAAAGCTAAGATAAACGCTTGAACTCTCTTGGCTGTCTTGGCTCTCATCGCTAAAACGCAGTGCAAGTGTGCTGTGTAAGTTTGCGCTATTACTATCTCTAAAAATCACGACTGTATCGCTTAATTGCGACAAAGCAACCTTACTTAATGCAGGAAGGTCGGGATTAGGGCTCACTTCAACTTGAATTAAGCTCGTGTCGGTTGCGCCTTGATCATCTTCCACCGTTAGCAATATTTTATAAATCGTAGTTGCCACCACTTCAGGCGCGATAAAATGGGTAGTTATTGCATTTGAATCGTTAATAGCGAGCCTTTGTTGCTCTTGCACAGCCCAAGCATAAGACACTATGCTACCGTCACTATCGACTGAATCACTCGCGTCAAGCGCAACGCTTTGTCCACTTAGCACACTTACATCAACACCAGCGTTCGCTGAAGGCGCGACATTCGGAACAACCAGCGGATTAACTGTAACGTTCACGTGGGCGCTACTTGACGCTGCGCTATTATCAAATGCGGTAAATTCGAAAGTCAGCGTGCTCGTTTCATCAACGTCAGGCGCAGTAAAGGATGTGCTCAGTGATTGATTAGCAGATAGACCGACTAAGGGCCCTGCTATCTGCACCCAAACAACGCTATCAATGGCACCGCCATCGTTTGCAGTAGCGCTAAGTGAAACGCTAGTTAATTCACCTACGCTTTGATCTTGTCCTGCATCAACTACTGGCGCTTGATTTTGGTCCTCTACTTGAGGGTTAGAGTCATCAAGATATTCTTGTAGATTGCTGCGTTGGTCATTGTCACTGTCTAAGTCAGCATCGTTTAAAACCGGATTTAAGGCATTTGCTATTTCCCAGCCATCGGGCATCCCGTCATTATCGCTGTCTGGCTTTGTGGGCAATGTACAGTTTTTAAATTCATCAAGGTTATTTACACCGTCGTTGTCGCTGTCATTTGTTGCGCTAGTGACATCATATTGCTTGGCCCAATAGTCGGGCAATAAATCGTTGTTGTTGTCGGTAAATGTAAAACTGAATGCTTTTGATTGCCTAGCCCATGCGCCTAATTCACTAAAGCCGGTCATGCGCAAATTGTATTGTGCCAGGCTGCGCGCCAATGTTTGCGCTTGTGATTGGCCTGCCTCGTTGATAACTTGCACATTATTTTGCGCAAGGCTGTTGTCTAAGTTTGAAGAAAGCGACCAAGTCATGCTTTGGTCCTCCCAAGGACTAAAGTTTAGATGTTCTGCGATAGAAACTGAAGGAGCCGCGATTTGGGCAATAGCGGCTATCGCGCAGCTGTTTGAAGTATCTGTAACGACGCTATCTTGTATGCTGATGGCCGGGATGCCATATAGCTGCGCAGTATCAAGCACAGTAAAGGACAAAAGTTCATCGCTATTTTGCGGCCATGGCAAAAGTAAGTTATCAAAAGCGGAAAAGTCGGCGTTAAGCTTTAGTTCCGTACCAAGGCCAGCCGCAAGTTTGTTAAAATAATAACTGCCGGTGTCTTCATTAGTATAGCTTGCATCATTGGCAGGTATATCGTTTACATCGACAAAGCTACCTTCAAGGGCCATCTCGCCGTACACGCTTGGTTCAATTTTAATATGGGCAGCACTTAGCTCATAGACACTTAGCTGAATTTCTGGCACTAAGGTAAGTTCTGTAAAAAGCTCCGATTTTGCCCCACTTGCTAAGGTGTAGTTAAGATTTGGCGTTCCTGTATATACGGGCGTCCAACTACCGTTGATATACTCAAAGCCCGCCTCAAAATAATAAGCAATATCAAAATTTTGAGTAATTTCTAGAGCGCCAGCAGCTTGTGCGTTGTAGTCAGCACTGAGTATAAAGTTACCATGCATAACCACAGGCACTGTGCCAATAACCAACACTTTAGTAAAAGATTTACGAATAAATTCATTCCTACCCGTAACTTCACCGGCTTGTGTTGCTGCGACCTTAAGCTCAACTTGCAAGTCCATAAATCCACTTAAGCGAGTATGAGCTTTGCTCATTGAGGCGTCTTCAATTTTTGCAGCAATGTTTAATTCTGGCTCAAAGCGATATTGGCCGTCGCCTTCAATACTAAGATTACTGTTGGCATCTGCAGTTTCAAATGCAATTGCATTGCTATTTGGGAGTGAGGAGTTAGCAACATGTATTTTTACATTGATGGTCGCGGTACTTTTAAGGCACGAAACACTACACGATTTTTCTCTAACTTTGGCACGAAAGGTCGCTATATATGGCTGCGATGTGCTTGCATCTATATCACTTTGCGCGGGTGTCCAGGTTAGCTGCAAGATTTTATCGTGAGTATTTGAATCTTGGCTGACGTCACTCACTGAGGCATTAAAATTAGCTTCTTCTGCAAGTAAACGATTGTGCGCCACTTTTATCAAAGTGAAGTCGACAAGTTCTAATTGGCTATTGGGATCGTTAATCACCTCAGCTTGAATATCAAAAATATTTTCTTGGTTTGGGGTGAATACTACTCGGCTCGGGCCTGTAAGCCTAAGGTATTTATCATTAATAACTTGGCTTTGGTCAAAAGCATTAGCTAACTGTGTTTGCGTGCTTTTGTTAGTTATTAGGTTTTGATTTGCGCTTGTGGTTTTAGTGGTAGTAGAAGACGAACTTTCGACAATGGTGTTTTGCGATAGCATTAGTGAGCTAGCATCCCAATATAAGCTTCGTTTTGCGCTTTTAGTATTCAGCGCGTTTTGCTTATTGCTATTCAAAGATAATGCTTGGCCTTGATTACCCGTTGAACCAGTAACATCGGGGATATCAATAAGCTTAACCGTAGTATTAATATCAACATCAGTGTAGATTTCATTTAACGAGGCTGGGACCGTTTCTACCTCCACTGAGTCGCCGTTTACGGTCACATTTGTGACTCTTCTCAATAAGCCAGTGTCACTTGACGAAACGATAATTTCGCCTACCGCAGGTGCTAGCTCTCCATCATTAAGCTGGTATTGTAAAAGGTTGTTTGAAACGACAACACTATTAAGCTGTTTGATAGTTTGGCTATTATTGACCACAGGCTCACTTGCCATGGTCTTAACACTAATTTGATTCGAATAACTAATATTGTTGTCGCCGTCTTCGGCTGAAACCACAAGGTAATAAAGCGTATTTGCTAAAAGACCTTCAACCTTCGCACTACTCTGCCCAATAAGGTTCAACTTGTTGCTCTGTGCGTTAGGGACAAAACCAGCGCTTTGGCCAACGAAGACGGTATATTTTATCTCGTCGCTAGGCATTATATTGTCGCTTGTCTCAAGCCACTCAATACTGATTGAACTTGTAGACAAGGCGCTAGCACCTACCAATACTACGTTTGCTGGGGCTTCGCTATCAACAATTGGCGTATGCTGCACAAAAAGCACGCTATTGCTTGTTGCTTGAGCGCCTTCGTTATCGCTTACTGTGACGGCAAATTCAAGCCTTTCATTTTTGCTGATGGCAGGAAGCGTAAAGCTAACCGAAGGGCTAGTAGGATTGGCGATATTAACGTTTATACCACTGGTTTGTGTCCATAAATAGCTTGCGATTGTGCCATCCACATCATTGGCAGTCGCTGATAGGGTTACGTTTGCAAATTCATCAACACTTTGCTCATTTAGCGTTGTAACGCTTGGGGCTTGATTATTGTATAAAAAGCTTGCCGAGACAGTACAATCCGCTGAAATCGCTGCCGTTGTATAGTCTGCACCCGCCAGAGTACCACCACAACCACTCACGCTATCTATCTGATAGTATGTATTAGGCGTAAGGGTAAACTGCGCCGTAGCGCCTTCTTCAACGACTACCTGGCTGGCAGATATTTGCCCCCCTGTGGAGAGCGAAGTACTAACCGTATGCTGAGTTTTAGTTGGTTGAGGAAGCACCGTTTGCGAAGCAGGCGCAGACTCTCCAGCCCCACCACCGCATGACGCAACAAGGCCCACGGCTAAAAGCATGGCAGAAATTTTTATACAATGATTCATACTAGCGTAATTATTTTGGCGTTCATATTGATGAGTTAGCAATATTGTTGCCATGTTCGCTAGCAACTAAAGTCACAAAGAAAATCTAGCCTTTCCCGCGCAGGAATAACACCCTTAGCTTAAGCAAAAAACATCAAAAACGTCGTTCCCGCGGAGGCGGGAACCTCCTTGGAACACTGTAAAATCAGATAGTTAGAGGATGTATTGGCAGATTCCCGCCGCCGCGGGAATGACGGGTATGTTTGGATTTTATGTTGACCGAACAGCATTTCGCCGCCGCGGGAATGACGGATATGTTTGAATTTTATGTTAAGGGAACAGTATTATGCGTATGCAAGAATCTGCTAAATAAGGTCACCAATGCAAAAGAGGATGTTTTAGAAGATATTTACATGCGTAAATATGGCCAGAGAACATGCGCCTAAAAGTGATAGTTAACTTTAGCGTAAACTCCGTCAACATCTATATCTTCAACTGTAAATCTATCCCAATTCAGTTCAACTGAGTAGGCCGTAGTGATTTGATAACGAATTTGTAAGCCAAGAAAAAGCTCTGCCTCGGTGCCTCCAGTATCATCCGCAAGTGTCTCGTCAATAACGGTGCCACCCAACCATCTTTTGTCGTTGTCGATAATGGAAATCCCAGCCTTAGCTGAAAGTTCAAGCGCGTCAGCAAGCTCCCAGCTAAACTTAGCATTAAGAACAAAACCACTCGCACTTATCGACAAAGTATCCTGATATAGGCTTAATATGTCATCAGGTAATATGCGGCTAGAAACGCTGCCAAGATCTAAGTAGCTGGCTTCGAGCGAAAAAAGCTGATTAACAACGTAGCCTCCAGAAACAGAGAACAAAGTATCACTAGCGCTAAAGTTACCTTCGTTGAAACTAGCACTACCTAGCCCAGCACCTAAATACCAATTACTGCTTCCATCTTTGGCTATACTTGCGCCTGAAAAGCTCAATATAAGTAAAAAAATTAAAGTGTTATACATGGCGGACCTTAAGGTAATGGCGGTTTACACAGTGCTTTATATCAGTTCCACCATTACTTTGCCAACGTTCAACATAAAATCCAAACATATCCGTCATTCCCGCGGCGGCGTAATACTGAACGATTAAGCACGAATCCTAACAAGCGTCGTTCTTGCGAAGGCAAGAATCTACCAACACATCCTTTAACTATCTGATTTTACTGTGTTCCAACGAGGTTCCCGCCGCCTCGGGAATGACGTTTTTGATGTTTTTTGCTTAACCGAACCGCATTACGCCTTCGCGAGCATGACAGTTTGCGTAAAACCTTAGGTGTCGTTAAAAGAATCCTAGCGGATTAACGTCATAACTCACAAGCATGTTCTTCGTTTGTTGATAATGCCCTAATGCGAGTTTATGAGTTTCGCGGCCTACCCCAGATTTTTTATAACCCCCAAAAGCGGCGTGGGCTGGATATAAATGGTAACAGTTTGTCCACACCCGACCAGCTTGAATACCCCGCCCCATACGATACGCTACATTCATATCGCGCGACCAAACGCCAGCGCCCAAACCAAAGTCAGTATCGTTGGCTATAGCAAGCGCTTCGGCTTCATCTTTAAAAGTACATGTAGAGACTACCGGACCAAAAATTTCTTCCTGGAAGACGCGCATCGAATTATCCCCTTTTAACAAGGTTGGTTTAATGTAGTAGCCACTGGCTAAATCATCGTCTAGGGATTCGATTTCACCGCCAAGCAAAACTTCAGCGCCTTCTTTTTTACCAATTTCCAAGTAATCTAAGATTTTGTCGTGCTGTTGTTGAGAGGCCTGTGCGCCTACCATAGTTTCGTCATCCAAAGGATTGCCGCGCTTGATTGATTTTGCTCGCTCTATAACTAGCGCGATAAACCTATCATAAATGCTTTCTTGGATAAGCAAACGTGAGGGACAAGTGCAAACCTCGCCTTGATTGAAATAAGCAAGTACAGCGCCCTCTACGCATTTACTAAGGTAATCATCATCGTGATTAAATATATCCTCAAAATAAACATTAGGTGATTTACCACCTAGCTCAACTGTGGAGGGAATTAAACTGTCGGCGGCACATTTCAATATGTGCTGGCCTACAGGTGTTGAACCGGTAAAGGCAAGTTTGGCAATACGTTTACTCGTTGCAAGTGCCTCACCCGCTTCTTTACCGTAACCGTTAACAACATTTAAAACGCCTGCTGGCAACAAGTGACCAATCAATTCAAGCCACACAAGAATTGATGCTGGCGTTTGCTCAGCAGGCTTAAGCACCACACAATTTCCTGCTGCCAATGCCGGTCCTAATTTCCATGCCGCCATTAGTAGTGGGAAGTTCCATGGGATTATTTGACCAACTACGCCTAAAGGTTCATGAAAATGATAAGCAACGGTGTGTTCGTCTATTTCTCCCATGGTACCTTCTTGGGCACGCAAACAACCGGCAAAATACCTAAAGTGGTCAATACACAAAGGAATATCCGCATTTAGCGTTTCGCGCACGGCTTTGCCGTTATCCCACGTTTCAGCGACAGCTAACATCTCTATGTTTTGTTCCATTACATCGGCTATTTTTAGCAGTGTATTTGAACGTTCTGCAACTGAGGTTTTCCCCCATGCGTCTTTCGCCTTGTGGGCTGCATCTAGCGCTAAATCTATATCTTCTGCACTAGAGCGAGGAATTTTACAAAAAGCATTCCCATTAACAGGGCTTGGGTTATCAAAATATTTACCCTTTACCGGAGCTATCCATTCACCACCAATGTAGTTTTCATACTGTGACTTAAAGTTTACAACAGCACCTTTTGTGCCTGGATTTTCATATATCATATTAGCCTCTTTGTTGTTTTTTTGTTTGACATATGCAACATAAATGTTAATTGTTGAGTCTACTTGACTGTGAGTGCTAAAAATTTGTCTTTGAGTACCCATTGGCTTTTATGATGGTAAAGTGAGGAAAGTAAGTGATTAATGAACTTGTGCAAAAGCAGCGTAAACAGCCCTATACTATGGTCGAAAATAAAATTAGTTTTGCAGCTTCTGACGCTGAGCTGAGTATTTACGATACCTTTGAAAGCGCCGAACGTGTCGCGCTGCAATCTGATCAACTGCTTTACTGTGGTATGATTTCGGGCAAAAAAATAATGCATTTAGATGATGAAAACTATCACAAAGCGTTTTTGCCGCACGAGTCCTTTATTTTAGCCCCTGACCAGCGCGTTGAAATTGATTTCCCTAACGCACAACATCATACGCCTACCACCTGCTTAGCCATTGAAATATCAAAAGACAAGGTAAATCAGGTTGCTGAACATCTGAATAAAAGTGCGCCATTACCCAACGAATATGACCAGTGGCACTATGGCGAACAAATGATCCACATCCCGCACAGTCAAGAGACTCAAGCCTTGTTAGGCCGAATTGTCCATATATTTACTGAAAACCACCCCGACCGACATTTTTTAAGTGATCTTGCTGTTTCAGAGTTAACGGCGAGGCTATTACGCCATCAAACGCGCGAAATGATTGTAAATTTTAGCCGCATAGATCCTTCTAAAAACGGCCTAAGTAGAGCAATATCTTATATAGAAGAAAATCTGCACAAGCCCCTAGATATAGAAACCCTATGCAAAATTGCCTGTATGAGCCGAACCAAATTTTTTCAAAAATTTAAACAAGTACTAAGTTGTAGCCCATCTATTTTTCAACAGCAACTACGAATAAAACGCGCGCAGGTTTTATTGAATCAAGGTTATTCAGTAACCTATGTTACTTTTGAGTTAGGTTTTTTAAATGTCAGTCACTTTAGCCGGTGTTTTAAGAAGTTTGTGGGCACAAATCCAAGCCAGTACCGGGCTAAATCGACTTGCGATATGCAATGAAGCAAACGTAGCGTTAATCTCGGTGAGTAAATACCATCAAAACGTCATTCGTGCGGAGGCGGAAACCTCCTTTAAATACAGTAAAATCAGATAGTTAAAGGATTCGTTGGTAGATTCCCGCCTCCGCGGGAATGACGGATAAGTTGGATTTTATGTTGAGCGAATAGTATCAAATAAGGTAGCAAAGAAAGGCTAGAGTGCAAATTATTGCAATCACTCATTAAGATGCGAATATAACTACCAATAGCGCAAAAATGGCGCCCGCAATTGAAATTTTCACGCCATTTTTAAAGAAAGCTAACTTAGGCATGTACATGAAAAATGCCGACACGACAAAAAATAAAAGTGATAAGCCAAAAAAGATATTAAGAAAAAACAAAGGGCTTTTATGAGTAGCCTTATGTAATTTTACGAGTTTTGCTAAAGGCATAGGATAATCAGTATAGGAAGTTGTAACTTTTCCCGTTTGCTTGTCGTAATGCCCGGTATTAAAGCTGATGCGCTGTGCTGATTCAGACTCCACGGCAAAGTCCTTTAAGCTCAGTTGCGCACTTAATGATTGCGCGTCTAGCCCCGCCTCTAATTGACGTATTTCTGTTTGTGGAAACTTAAGAAAATCTGTCTTTCTAAATATGAGTAATACGCCGCTAATAGCATATATAGAAATGATCCCCGCTAAAAAGAAACCTAACCAGCGATGATATTGACGAATACTATTATGAACTTTTGGTGATGCCATTAGGGTCTCTGTTGATAGTCTATTTTAAGGGGCATTATCTTACCCTATTAATAATAGTATTTGAATCGTGCAAAAAGGTTGCTCGCATCCTTAAACTGCCCAAAAAAAGTATAGTTTTCTTCACCATAAAAAGCATTTGCTCCAATAGACAATTGCCATTCATCAACCGGACTATAATCAACACTCAATTTAAGGTAGCCGTCTTTATCGCTTGTTGAATAAAAGTTAAATAGATTAAGGGTGAGCGTTTGTTGCATAGCTTGGTAACGTAAGCGTTGTGTTAACACTACCCGCAATTTTTCGGGCTCTAAATCGGGATAGGAAGAATTACTTTGCAACTTTTCATAGTCATGATTTTGCTCTGCATACCACTGCACACTTAAGTTAAGGTTTTTAAGCAATTCTTGTTCATAGCCAAGTAGCCAACGCGTTTGACTATTTGGTATTAATGGATTTGTACCTTGTTTGTCGTCTAAGGAATAATAGTAAGCCACTTCTGCGTTCAACAAGCCACTTGCAAAAGGCCTAATCAGGCTTGCTCCATAAACAGATAATTCTGCAAACCAAGGCTCTGCCAATTCAGTAAAGCTAGAGGGTGTTTTATAAAAGCCTCTGTACCCGTATAGGGCAT
Source organism: Glaciecola sp. G7-5 (assembly GCF_055808975.1). Lineage (NCBI taxonomy): Bacteria > Pseudomonadati > Pseudomonadota > Gammaproteobacteria > Alteromonadales > Alteromonadaceae > Glaciecola > Glaciecola sp. G7-5. The sequence goes on along the minus strand of NZ_CM147892.1, from coordinate 2,935,901 downwards.
ATTCACTGCCAGCAATGTTTTTGTATATGCGCACAGCATACTCAGGAGATTCTGGTTGCAGTGGTGAGTCTACGCTAAAACGCGGCGCAACATTTTCTTGAGCAAAGGGCGAAAAGAAAGAAAAGTATTCGCCGTTTATATAATTATCAGGGGTAAACTCAGGTGTAATAACCAAATCTATATTTGCCCAATCAAAGAAGCCAGAAAATTTTGCTGAAAGCGACGGCGCTTTTAAATAATCATCATTGCGCCCCGCAAAAAAGGACTGAAAGTCTTTTGGAAACAAGTCATTTAAAAAAACGTAGTCACCAGTACCCCATGTAAGCACTTGCTGGCCGGCCTTTAGATCAACTTTCTTGCCCCAGTTCATTCCCCACTTTTCAAGAAAGCCTAAGTTACCTTGCCAGGCGAGTTCGCGCAGTTGAACGCGCGTTTCTTCAAGCACACCGTCGTAATAGAGGTCAGCAATAAACTTTAGCCCTGAGTCCTCAAAGTCTTTATCCCACTGAAGCTGCACGCGTAAATCCGCTAGCGTTTTGTCGCTACTTATCGCCTCATCAGAAAAGACCCGTCCACCAAGCGCAATTTCCCCAAAGCCAGAAAAGGCTGAGGCCGGCTCTTCACTGACTTCTTCCCACTCGTCCATAGCCCATTCATCTTGAGCATAGACAGACCCTGTAATTAGCAACAACCCAAAGGCGATAAATCTTAGCTTCATATTAGTTTAACCATTTTCTAGGTGGATTGCGTAGACTGCGCTCACTAAAAACGTCGTCCTCAAGGCCAATATCGTAAGATATATTTCGAAACTCCATCAAGGTGTAAGCACCGCTTTGCAAGTCACTTACCTTTGAACGTACTACGGTAGGATAGCCTTGAATTTCTTCCACAAGCACCGCTTCTACGCGCCTTACGTTAGTGTCTTTTGTATAAAAATCTATTCGCATTGGCAGCATAGTCGCCTTGTTAATAGTCACGATGTACCAATCAAACTCAACACTACTTGGGTCTTTTGGCGTCGCCTTTAAAATGTAATCACTGTCGTTTTGTTCCTGCAAGACAAAGTCGTCTTCAAGAATTGCACGGCCCGATACGTCTTCATAAAAAAAGTGAGAACCCACGAACGAAGTACGTTTATCGCCAGAGGAAATTCGCTTAACCAAATCCAACGCTGGTAAATATAGCCAGCGATCATCTGGTGTTTCTAGGCTAGCGTGTTTTTCAACTCGAAATACCATATCTTTGACATCAGACGGTCGTGAGAAAAACACCATCATTTGCTGATCACCATTGTCTTTAATATCTTTGCGCAAAATAGTGAATTGACGCATTTGCTTTCTTCCTTGCGCATCAACAATCATCATACGTGCATCCGAGCGCCCATCTTGCCCACTATAATAGGCTGCGCGCTCTGCTCTTTGCACTATGTCGTTAACATTCACTTGTTCACTTAGGTTTGCCTGCGCTATTGCGCCTGCAGAAGACGCGCACACAAGCAAAGCAAACATAATTTTAGAAGCTACTTTTAACATAGTTTTATTCCTTTGAATTAAATACATAACGTTTACCCATGGTCATCACCGCAGGCAAAATTAATAATGTTACTAGGGCTGATATCGCCATAATACTGGCTAAAAAGATACCTACCGTAATATAGGGTACTAACGGGGCAAACAATAACGGCGTGAATCCAAGTGCGATAACAAGCGCATTACGGGTAATGGCTGTAGCGGGTTCGTCAAACATCAGCGCAAAGGTTTGCTTGATGTCTTGGCAGTTTTTATACACCTCACGGGCTCGCTCCAAAAAGTGAATCGCAAAATCAACCGATAAACCCAAAGTTAAGGCAGACAGCACCGCAATGGGCATATCATAATCTTTACCGATGATGCCAATAAGACCATAAATAAAGGTAATCGTAATGGTCAACGGCAACATTGCTAATAAGCCAAAAACGACCGAGCGGAATAATAACGTCATCATGATAAATACAATGATGAAGGCGCCCACCAAGCTATCAAGCATACCGGCGACCATATTATCTTGCCAAACCACATTAATATAAGCCTTTCCCGCCCAGCCTAAACTGATATTGTCTGGCAATTTATTGTTAGCTATGTAGTCATCAACAAGCGAAATAACTTTGCTCATGTCTTGATTGTCGCCCGAACTTAACTGCAGCCAAATGAGTGATTGCTGATAATCTGGCGTCACAAAATGCCATAAATCACCGGGGCGATGTGACGACTGATATTGCAACAAGCTTTGTGCCACAGCTTGTGTTGAATTAGGTATTTGATAATCACTATCATTGCCAGAACGCAGTTCACGGTTAACGATTTTACTTACATCCGCAAGTGAATTTGATTTACCAACTAAACCCGATTCTTGCAAATAGCTTTGCAGTGACGCCATGTATTGAAGTAGCTCTGGAGATTGAAAAGCTTTGGATTGACTCAAACTACTTTCTATCTCATCCATAAGTCCCAATAAATAACGCTCTTCATCGGCCCTTAGCTGCGTGAACAATTTATCGTCAATATTGATAATGGCTTGTTGATATTGTTCATTAAGCGCCTGCCCTGCCAAGCCGTCTTGTTGTTCGCTCACCCAGCCGCGTAAGCTATCAGGCAGATTCTGCTGCATAAGCTCTTCAAGTGGTTGCAATGAATCGTTTGCACTAAGCACTATGTAGGCGTCGTAGGTGCCAGCAAAATTTTCGTTAAGTACTTTATCGGCCACTCTAATTTCATGGCTTTGTTTAAACCACCTGACGGGATTGTCGTTAATTTGTATTTGCGTGATTCCCCATACCGATACAACAAAAATGCTCGCAAAAGCGAATATCAACATGCCTTTGAATTTAAGCGCAAAGCCACCTAATGATTTAGCAAATTGAGCAATTTTGCTGCCGCCTTGGCTGTCATGCATGACATCTTGAAGTTTCTCAAGAGAAGCGACATTCATCCGCCGCAAATACGCAGGCATAAAAGTGATGGTAATAACAAACGCGAGCAATATGCCGCTACCCACAAAAGCACCAAATATTTGAACTGGGGGGATGGGCGTTAGCATTAGCGAGTAAAAGCCCACAGACGAGGTAATTGAGGTATATAGCATGGGCGTAAACAAGTGCCCTACCACTTCTTCAATAGTAGCCTGTAAATCTTGGCCGGGTTTATATCGGTCGCTAAATTCAGACAAAATATGCACGGAGTCAACCACCGCGATGGGCATCAAGAAAATAGCAATCATTGACGACATAATGTGGACGGTATACCCCATGCCTATTAAAGCGCCCATCGTGATTAACACTGCCGACATTGCAACAATCATAGGGGCGATAATGAGCGGGATGTTTCTGAAGAAGATAAACAGTAGGATGAATATAGTAAGGCCGGCCAAAGGGGCTGATATCCCCATTTGAATGAACATTTCGAAACCAAACTGGTCTTCAGCAACTGGTAAACCGGTGATGTACCACTTTGCAGGACTGTCTAATTGCTTGACCTGATCGCGGATTTGCTCGGCAATTTTGTAGCTCTGGTTTTTATCTACTATGGGTACATAAATAGCCGCTGCCTTGCCATTTGTAGACACAATCGTGTCTTGTAACAAAGGCAGTCGCGCCAAAGAAGCTTGTATTTGAGCACTCTCTTCAAGGCTTTGAGGCGGCTTATCCATCATCCATTCAAACCTGATTGTACCCGGCCCTGCTTGGGTGATGTTATCTACGGTAGAAATGGACATGACATCCGCTGAAACGACACCCTCAATTGACAATATTGTCTCTGTGATGTCATATATGTCAGTCAATAGCTTTGGCGTAAAAACACCCGATTCATCATTGCTAACAAGGCCAACCACAATAGCATCGTACATCGTAAAGTCAGACTTCACTTGATTATGAAATACTCTAGCCGGATGCTCTGAATCTAGCATATTCTCTGGGTCGGTATCGATTTGGATGCGTTGTATTTGGGCGCTAAACACTAGCACTAATAGCAGTAAAATGAGGTAAACCATTTTCGGTTTTTGGGTGCAAAAATGGACAAGATTCTTAGTTTTACTTTTCATATTTGGCTTTATTTTTAACGACAATAAAAACACTTCAACAAGTTCTATGCCAGCTTATAAAAAATTTATAATTTAGTGGCTAACCAGTAGTGGTTTTAAAGAGTGAATAAAAAAATGAATTAACAAATAAACTTTTCGTTCATTTTTTAAGTTCGTATTTAAGCTACTTTTCGGTCTCCACCTTGCTATTATTTTTTCCCTTTAAATATCATGTAGATAAAATTAAGCACAATGTTGGCAAGCTTCATGCAAAACATACTATAAGAACGAAAATAATGTGATGAAGAAAATAATCAATCACAAAGCAAATGGAGTAAATTAAGTATGAACGCAACATTTGGTGCGATTTTAGCGGGCAGCGCTTTAGCAGGTAGTGTGATGTTAATCGGCTCATTATTTGAATTAGAATTAAATGAAAGCCGCGGTCTATCTAGTGATATAAAACCTTCAGAGCAAATGGCAGTGAAGCGCAGTGTTTCCTCCAACGCGCCGCAGTCCTATATTGTTCATTCGAATAACTTTGAAAAGGTAGTAGAAGAAGTACAGGCGATTGGTGGACAAGTCGCAAATACATACCCAATAATTAACGCGGTTAATGCCAAGCTAACAACTGAGCAATACCAACAACTATCGACCACAAACGACCTTACCGTGTCATTAGATACCGGCATGATGACGAGTGATATAAATACGCCATTAAAAGCGAGTTACGTCAGAAATGAATACTAATTAGGCGCTTTTATACTCTATTTAAATCCATTTTTTACGTCTAAAAAAGTACAACATTGCGCTAATGGTCACGGCAATTACAGCTAAGACCATTACATAGCCATATTTCCACGAAAGTTCGGGCATATTAAAGGGGCTCGCATTGTTGCTAAAGTTCATTCCATAAAGGCCAACGATGAACGTAGGTGGAATAAAAATAGTCGTAAATATCGTTAAAAACTTCATTACATCGTTGAGCTTAAGGCTAACGCTCGTGAGGTAGAGTTCCATTAGGCCCGATGTCATTTCGTGGTAGGTTTCTAGCATCTCCATGATTGAAATAACGTGGTCGTAACAGTCTCGAAGATGCAAAAGCGTGGTTTCACAGAGCAAAGGATTATCGTCTGCACGCAACAATTCATTGACCACTTCTCGTTGCGGCCATAAACGTCGTCGAATCAACAGCAGTTCACGACGAAGTTGGTGAATTTCTGCTAATAAACGTTCATTCTTAGTTTCTAACAACTCATCTTCAAGCCCTTGTATTTTATCGGAGTAGGCTTCAAGTAAGGGAAAACCAAAATCAATCACCGTATCAATTAGGGCATACATGAGGTAGTCGGTTTTTTGTTTACGCAGTTTACCTATGTTCTTACCTAAGCGTTCAACTACTGCTTTAAAAGGATTTGTGCTGCCTGTTACAAAGGAAATAAGAGTATTATGAGCGAGAAACAAACTAACTTGTTCGATATGCGCATTGCCATCTTGTTTTAGTGGCAAACTCATAATGAGAAATATCTGTTGGTCGTTAATTTCACTTTTCGGTCGCTGCCCAACATTCAGAATATCCTCTACATACAATTCGTGAATACCAAAACTTTTCGCAAGCTGCTTCATCGTATTGTTTGAAGGATCGCCTTGTACGTGTATCCACGTAGAAGAATTGCTTTGGATAAAATCTTTGCATTTTTCAACACCAACATCGGCAAAGGCGTCAAAATGCTCCTGATTGTAGTCATAGAGATTTACGCTATAAACTTTATTGTTGTCGTTAACATTCAATGTGCCGGGCTTCGTGCCAGGTGTATGATACTTTTTATTAAATAATTTCATTGCCCAGCCTCGTGTTAGCAAATCGAATTAACAACTAAAATATTGGTTTAATGTAATTTTAAATTGGGACGTAATTTGTGGTTGATTCGGTTTACCAACATAAACAGCAGGGTTTTGAGCTTCCCGTAAATCACCACTTGGTGCATCCTGTATAAACTAATATAAACAATGCGTGCTAAGCGGCCTTCAATAAACATGCTCCCTTTGGTTAAGTTACCCATTAGGCTGCCTACGGTAGAATAGGTCGAAAGTGACACTAAGGAGCCATAGTCGATATATTCATAGTCGACTTGCGTTTTGTTGTTGTCGAGTAGCTTTAGATTTTTAAACACATGACTGGCCATTTGATGCGCGGATTGTGCACGTGGCGGAACTTTTGCGCCATCAGCCAATATACAGTGTGCACAATCACCTATGGCATAAATGTTTTCATCGCTCGCGCTGACCAAGGTCGGCTGAACAACAAGCTGGTTAATTCTATTGGTTTCAAGACCACCGATGTTGGCTAAAAAGTCGGGCGCTTTTATCCCTGCCGCCCACACAGACATGCGGCTACTAATAAAACGACCGTCTTTGGTGTGTAAACCATCATTACTTACCTGCGACACTGCTGTGTTTAACATTATCTCTACGCCGAGCTTTTCCAGCTCGTGTTTGGTGCTTTCGGCAATTCGTTCAGGTAAGGCTGGTAAGAGCCTGGGACCGGCTTCGATTAATCTCACTTTTAAACGATTGCTCGATAAATGATTATAACCATAGGACGTCAGTAATTCAGACGTTTTATATAGCTCAGCGGCCAATTCAACACCTGTTGCACCGGCACCAACAATCGCAATTTCTAGCGAATTATTACTGTGATCCGACTGCAGCTTCAAAAACTCGTTAAGTAACTTAATATGAAATTTTTGTGCGCTGCGCGGGGAATCTAAAAAGATGCAGTTTTCTTTCGCGCCTTCGGTGCCAAAGTCATTAGTGACTGAGCCCAGCGCAAAGATGAGTTTTTGATATTCGATGTCACGGGCATCTAAAACAAGATTACCCTCATCATCTAATAATGGTGCCAGGGTGATGTTGCGTAATTCTCTGTCAAGTTTGGTCATCGTGCCTAAATGAAATACAAAACCATTTTTAGTACCCAATGACAAATAATCTACGCCGTCAATGTCAGGATCTAAAGAGCCTGCAGCGACTTCATGCAGTAAGGGCTTCCAAATATGTGTCCGGTTTTGATCAACTAAAATGACTTTTTTGTTACTTTTTTTATAATGGCGACCTAATTTTATTGCCAATTCAAGGCCGCCCGCCCCACCGCCAACGATAACAATATTAGAAGACGTGTTTTTATGAACAGTTGGAATAGACAAGGTATTGATTCCATTGGAAATGTTAAGTAAACAATAAACAAAGTACGAAATTACAAGCGTTTCGATAGATTATTATTGTAAACGTAAGTTTAGACTAAGGCTAGAGAACTAAGGTTTTATCTCATTGCGACCTTGTCGATTACCCTTTTAGTGCCTTAAGGAATTGATTTCCTGTTAAATATTTCAATTTTTTTGTGACTTTTAGAACGAAGCTTGCGTCTATGTATATAGCTTAGCTCGTAACGAGTAACGAATACTTGCAGATATGAAAGTTGGGGAAGATGGGGCCATGGATGGCTCTTGCACCGAGGCTGACTATTCCATACTAATGAAAAAAAGCGAAAACATGCATACACACTGTGTTTGTTAGCGATAAAATGGGATAGTTAGCTTTTTTACGCGACTGAACTTAAAAACTGCATCGTAGAAAAAGCATAATAAAAAGTACTATGTTTAACTCTCGTTTGCTTGCTCTACTTTATCTAAGGCCCGCTTAAAACGCATTTTTACGGTACTGAGTTTTTGGCCAATAATCTCTGCAATTTCAGCAAACTCTAAACCGGCTACCACTCTAAAAACGATAATAGACCTGTCTTCGACATTAAGTGAATCAAGCCATTTGTCTATTTTTTCTTTACCTTCACTCATCATATCACCGCCTTCTTGCGCGGGCAGATGAGAAGCTTCGTCAATATCTACGGTATCAAGCTGCTTTTTGCGTAAACGTGTTAAGGCTAAATTATGGGTGATTTTGTATACCCACGTTTTAAAACTGGCGCGTTGTTCAAACCTAACAATATTGTTAAACACGTTAAACATTGCATCGCTAACCGTTTCCTCAGCTTCTTCCATGGAACGTAGGTATCGATAACATACCTTTACTAGCGGTTTATGATATCGATGAAAAAGCACTTCATAGGCTGCTGTCACATAAGGTAATTGGAGTTGGGCGATACGCACCAACTCAGCATCTTCCATTTGAGACAGCCGATCAGAGACACGATCAACACCGTGCTCTGTGGCTTTCATGTCTGATTCCCTTATTTTTGCTTAGCAAGCTTTACAATGGTGAACTTCTTGGTCAGTAACTCTTGATTTGGGATGCTTAACTGCTCACCATCTTTATTCTCAATGAGCGTATTTACGGTGCTTACCATCACAACATTACCCACAAAGTCGTCAAACTTTATCTCGTCCCCTGGGAGTAACTGTTCCCGGGCATAAATGCCCGATACTATGCTATTGGCAATACTTTTTGTGCCCAAGCCTAAAGCTAATGCTAAGGCTACACCTAAGCTAGCAATAAGCACAGTAAAAATGGTATTGAGCAGTTCAGTCTCAAGTTCCAATTGACCCACAACCAAAGAAAAGGTGATAAATAGCACTAGCACCTGAAGCACTCTACCCACAGATGAACCATACTCTACGCCAAAATTCTCGAGTGACGTTTCAACCTGCGCTTTACCTTTCGCGGCAATAAATAGACCCACCAAGGTGATTAGCATCGCACCAAATATCTTCGGTAGATACAATACAAACTCATCTAAAATAGCCGAGAATCTTTCAAGGCCAAGGGTGTCGGCTGCCGCCACTAATATGATCAGAACAAAGAAAATATGTAATATTGCGCCAATTAAGCGCGATGGCGTTGCTTTAAAGCCAAGTGCCTGCAGACCTTTATCGATGTCTAACTTTTTGCATAACTTGTCAAAGCCTACTTTCTCAACAAGCTTTGCTATCCATTTGGTAACAAACTTTGATACATAAAGACCAATGACAACCACCAAAATAGTGGCAATAAGATTGGGTAAAAACCCCGCAATTTCAGTCCAAAACCGAGAAAGTGCATTACTAAATGATTGAGTCCACGCGCTGATATTCATTATTTTTCCTATAATCCATTATTTGATGGTTTGTTGACCGCTGTTTGTTTTTGTTGTTTGTGTAGCGCCAAACGCCTTTTTGCTGAATAAGCTGAAGCGCCAAAGCCTAAAAGAACAACCCAAATCCACCCAACAAAAAGACTCGCCACGTCTTTTACCGCCACCGCTTTTTCGGATTTTTGCAAAACCGCTTTAAGTGCAAGCTTGTCGTCAATAGGTTCTGGATCATCGGGCCAAAGGGCTTTAAGTTGCTCTTCATCGATACTCATCTTAATCTCCAAATAGGCTAAAAAAAAGCGACCTACATAGTAGGCCGCTTTAGATACATTACTTATTCACAATCAAAATTTCAACACGTCTGTTTTCGGCTCGGCCTTCAGCAGTTTCATTTGATGCAACTGGCTTGTCTTTTCCATAACCCGTTGAGGTAACACGGCTACTTTCAATGTCGCTCACCTGAGTAATAAAGTTAGCAACCACTTGTGCTCTTGCTTTTGACAGTTCTAAGTTTAGCTCAGCACTGCCCGTCGAGTCAGTATGACCAGACACTACAACGCTTGCATTTGGGAAGCGTTTAATTGCGTCAGTTATTTTGTTAAGCATCACAAAATTTGAAGATTCGATTTCGCTACCACCAGATTTGAATGAAAAACCTTGCGCACGAATCAACACGTTGTCTAGTTGACGATAAACTGTCGCTTCATCTTCAGAGAACATTGATTGCACTGCTGCAAAACGTGCATCGTCTGCTTTTTTCGCTGCAATTTCTTTTTCACGCAATAGTTGCGCTTGCATTAAGGCTTCTGCCTTGTCGCGCTCAAGTCTGCTTGCCTGAGATTGTGACTCTGCAGTTATGCTTTGTACTTGTGTTTGCGCCGAATCTAATTGTGCACTTAACGACGCATTGCTATTAACCAAAACTGACGCTTGTTGACGCAAACCCGCAACTACTTCTTTGTTGGTATTGTTAAACTGCACGTCTTCATTAAAAGGTGCTACCACCGTGCTTAACTGGTCTTGATACCACAATATTTTTTGTTCTTCATCAAAGTCAGCATTTTCAAAGTAAGCGTGTATATCAGCAATACCTTCGGCCTGCTTAATCAACCATATCGCACGGTTTGAATGAATATTCGCCTTCGCGGTATCGGTTCTATTTGCTTCAAGGGTGTCCATAGCAAGCTTTAGTTCATCTTTTGCTTTAGCAACGGTTCTTGGCGCAACATCGTCTAAATCGGCTTTTTCAGCGTTCGCTACCGATTTTTGTGCGAAACTTAGCATATTCTTTTTAAGGGCCGCTAATTCAATCGCTAAGTACTGATTTTTAAGCGCCTCGATATCACGTTTTGCTTTCGCTTCTTGACCAAACTCTAATTGTGCTATGGCCTTAGCAAAGGTTTGCTCAGCTTCTTCAAATTCTTCTGGAGACACAGTCGCCGCATTTACCACAAGCGCTTTTTCTCTTGCGAGCAAGACTTCCTCAAAAGTATATTTTGCGTTATCCGCTTGCACTCGGGCTGCTTTTGCTCTAGCCACCGCTTCGCTTGCAAGTTTTGCAGCATCGCTTTTACCCGCTTTAGCATCTTTTAAAGCTTCCTCATAAACGCGCTGAGCTTCTTTCATTTGCTCTGGTGCAAAAAACGCTAAATTGTCGTCATTGGCTTTTTGTATAAGCGTACTTGCTTGACTGATATTTGGGTATTGTTCGAAGATATCTTTTTCACTAATTGACGGGCTTGATGCACACCCGCCAAGTAAAATCATGGCTATACTGATACTAACAATTGTTTTTTTCATTTGCGTTTTTCCTTAACAATGGCCGCCACTATTGGCGATTTTGTAGGTAGACGACAAGCTTTTACGAAAAGTCACAATTTATTTTATCTTTTTAACCATTGCCTTGCGTTTTGGTTTTATTGGGTTTTGCGTTCTTTTCAATAAAATCGAAAATCAAGCCAGCTACATCCTTTTTGGTTGCAGTTTCAATACCCTCAAGACCAGGTGAAGAATTCACTTCCATTACCACCGGGCCTCTAGAAGAACGAAGCAAATCTACACCACAAACATTCAGCCCCATAATTTTAGCAGCCTGTACTGCAGTTGCGCGCTCTTTAGGGCTAAGTTTAACCAACACGGCACTACCGCCGCGATGCAAGTTTGAACGGAATTCACCCTCTGCACCTTGTCTTTTCATGGCCGCCACGACTTTATCGCCAACTACAAAACAACGAATGTCAGCACCGCCCGCTTCTTTGATAAATTCTTGAATAAGAATGTTGGCTTTAAGCCCCATAAAAGCTTCGACCACCGACTCTGCAGCCTTAGCGGTTTCGGCAAGCACCACCCCAATTCCTTGAGTCCCTTCCAGTAATTTTATCACCACCGGCGCGCCACCTACGTTTTTAATCAGGTCTTTGATGTTATCTGGGCTGTGTGCAAACCCTGTTCGTGGCAAGCCTACCCCTTTTCTTGATAACAACTGCATTGAGCGAAGCTTATCGCGGGAACGGCTAATCGCCACCGATTCGTTAACACAAAAGCTACCGGTCATTTCAAACTGCCTAACCACAGCTGTACCATAAAATGATACTGACGCACCTATTCTTGGAATAACGGCATCGTATTGCGGAAGTTCTTTACCTTTTAACCTAACCACAGGACGGTTACTTGTGATGTCCATATAGCAATGCATTGTGTCTATTACATCAACTTCATGACCTCGCGCTCTACCTGCATCTTGTAGTCTTTTAGTGGAGTAGAGTTTTTTGTTTCGTGAAAGTATCGCAATCTTCATGTTTTTGCCTTTGTGTTAACGTATTGTTATAAGAGAGACAAAGACAAGGGGCGAAAAGTCACAATTTAATTGAAAATAATAGAAAGTAGTTCAGTAATCGTTTTACGACACCTAGGCGGATAGACCAGAAACAAAGCGTTTTGAAAAAAAAACGGCGAAACAAATGTTCCACCGTTTTTATTCAAAGATATTTCCTGTTATTCGTGGTCAACCCATTCTCTGGCAATGGAGTCAGCGTTAAACAAAGAGCTCGTCCAAAGTTGTGAGTCTGCATCAAATGTTCTGTTGCGCCAAAGTTGCGAGTCTGAATCGAATGTTCTATTGCGCCATAATTGCGAGTCGGTATATACGCCAGACCATGCTAAGCCTTCAACACCCGGAATATGGAAATTACCATCTTCTTCGTTGATTCGCGCTGGCCCAATAAAGTGCTCTTCACCCGATAAATCATTGGCAATAGAAAGCCCCGCGTTACTACAACCTGTCTCGGTACTCTCGATTGCGGCCATCGCATCAACTAATCCTGCGCCTTGTTGAAATATACTGAAGGCTAAATCACCATTGTCATTCGTCGCAGCTCTAGCAGTAGAGATCAGGCGGCATTTTATGTCATCAGGCGATAAATTAGGGTTTGCTTGCAGCATTAGTGCAACTATACCGGTGGTAACCGCTGTTGATTGTGATGAACCTGACATTTCGTAGTAGTTGTGATATTCGTTATTTTTTTCATTATATAGCGGAAACGACGTACGAATAAGTGAGCCTGCACTAATTAAACCCTGGATATGACCACCGGGTGCAACTAACTCTGGCTTTACAAAGCCTTCGTAAGTTGGTCCTGCACTTGAAAAGGTAGTCACAAAATCATCATTTAAATTATCAGGAGTGTAGTTGTCTGACATCGCCCCAACGGTAATTACGTATGGCGTATTGCCTGGCACGCCAATGGTCATTGCATCTGGACCGCAGTTACCAGCAGCCGCAACAACCGTGATCCCCGCTTGCCATGCTCTCATTAGAGCTTGGTTAAGTGGATCGTCCCAATAATATGAGCTAGGAAGCGCACTAAACGAGAGGTTTAATACTTGGATGTTTAACCTGTCTTTGTTTTCGACTACGTACTCAACAGCCTTAATGATGTCTAGGTAACTAGATTGTCCCTGCGTATCAAATGCTTTCACCAATACGAGGTTAACGTCAGGTGCAATACCGTTAAAACCGCCGGTTTCATTACCGTTTTCATCTATACTGCGGCTTGAGTTGGCAATAATACTGGTTAAATGAGTACCATGACCGTTTCCATCATCTGGGTTATCTGTGACTAAAGTTGCCGGGGCAACTAAGAACCCATCATCATTTAGTACTAATGTCTCGTTATGAAAGTATCTATCAACAATACTGACATTAGTCATCTCTCTGGTAGTGTTGCCTGTTTTATATACAACTTCTTCTATCCACCTTAAACCTGTATCTAAAATCGCAACGGTCACACCTTCGCCAGTCAAGCCCATTTGATGTGCTTCATCCGCGCGTACAAGCGTTGGAAAGTGTGTATCTCTATTGCGACCTTGTGCATAGGTTTTAAGCGGTACAATAACGTTTTGTTTTTCACCACTATCAAAGTTTACTTCTAAATCGTAAAGATCAGTAGAGACTGATGCTAATGACTCGAAACCAAGTTTGACCTTTATTGGTGTATTTGCCTGAATATCTGCTGGAGTAGATAAACTCAGTACACTACCACTTTGTTCAAATGAAACCGGTGTGTCATTAATCGACAACGTGCTTATCGCATTGTTGCCCTATGGATAAAGCACTTTTATTTGTGATAAAGCTTGAGGGAAGCTTTTCACATTCGCTACCGTCCAATCAACTTCATTGCTTTGTGCATAAAACTTAAGTTTTCCAGAAACCTTACCTAAGTCTGTCTCATCAGAATCTACAATTGGCTTCGACGTTTCACTTGTGTCATTAGTTGCAATCGTTTCTGTACTTGTTTGTGCAAAGCTTTCATCAAGCGTTTCAGAAAAAGCAATTTGGTAATTACTCGGAACAGTATCATTTACTTCTTCAAACCTAATCTTAACTTTAATTATTTGTCCAGGTCCAAACTCAGCTTGTTCGTTTTCCGCCAATTCTAGCGTATCGTTTAAGCTAATTGACTCTGCAGATAATCTTTGACCATTTATCTTAACCCACTTTATTTTTTTGTTATCACTAGGCATATTTAAGCTGAGTGAATCGATAGTAATAAAACTATTACTAGAATTAATTCCTTTCCAAAGAATAATATTACGTTCTAAATCAAATGTGACATTGTCGCTTGAAAAACTTTGAACAGCACTGGCGACTTCAATACTTTGGTCCTTAAAAGACCTTATAATTGGATTTAGTTTTTTAATCGCGCTTAACTGATGTGCTGATAAGCGCACAGAAATAGCTTCGATGACTGAGTATTCGTGAATAATCTCGCCGCCCACACTTTCAACATCTTTTAAGATGGTCGCTTTTTTTGCACCTTGCAAAATATATTCAGTAAGCTCTTCTTTAGCGGGCTGACCGCTTAAGCCTGAATTGATTACAAGCGCTAGTGCGACTGCTCCTGCTAATGCTACGTATTTTTTCATTCGTACTACACCTGTTGACTTAGGAATCGAAATTTTCGAGCCGCAATTTAAACCCATTGTTATTTAGCGGGTGTTTTACACTTTCCGTGCCATTTGATTTTCGGTTTCTTTTGCTTAAAAATTGCTCATATATAAAGAAAATGAAGTGTTTTTAAAAATGTGAATATTTTTTTGAATGAAAATTTGATTTCTTTTTAAGTAGTAAACAAAACAGCTTATTGCCACCGGTAGCATTTATTGCTAAGATGTTACAATCTCTTCAAATATAGTTGCTTATAACATGCTCACTTTTTCTTTTTTGGAATTTTATTAGCTTCAATTGTGCAGTCTACGGAATATGATGCACTTGTTGATCCTGCAAACGAGAATGCATTTAAGAGCATTAAACAAGCTATCGATGATGCGCCTAGCAATGATGGTGAGCCCTATATTATAAAAATAGCCGCTGGTGACTTTTATGAAAAAATTATTATTAAGAGGAGCAATATTCAATTACTTGGCGCGGGCGCGAATAAAACGCGCTTACATTTTAATGCTTTTTCAGGTCAAGAAATTCCTGTTAGATATCACAATGAATATCCTGAGGTGACAACACAGGACAGAGATACATGGGGTACAAGTTTAAGCGCAACGCTGATAGTAAGAGCCAAGAATTTTAGCGCGCAAGATTTAAGTATTGAAAATTCATTCGATTATCCAAAAAATGACAGCCTGCCCAAAAATCACCCAGACAAAAAGAAACATAGCCAGGCAGTCGCACTGATGCTTGATAAAGGCAGCGACAAAGCGATATTTAAACGTGTCCATTTAAAAGGTTTTCAAGATACCTTATTTGCTGATTCGGGGCGCTCGGTATTTATAAACAGCTATATCTCAGGGCATGTAGACTTTATTTTTGGTGCGGGAAATAGCTTATTTTATCAATCTATTATTCATACCCGTGACCGTCCTGATAAAAGCGGTACTATCGCTTATATCACCGCACCAAGTACGAATATTAAGCAAGCTACCGGTTTTGTTTTTCTTGAATCTCGCTTAAGTAAAGACAAAAACGTTAGGGCTGGCAGTGTTGGCCTCGGCAGACCATGGCACCCTACTACAAGCTTTAAAGATGGTCGCTATGGCGATCCAAATGCAATTGGTCACACTTTGTTTATTAATACTTGGATGGATGATCACATTCAAAAAGATCCATGGCACGACATGGGCGCTTGGGCAAAAGATGGCTCAAGAATGACATACAAAGGTGCTGATGCTAGATTTTATGAATACAATAGTAGTGGGCCTGGTGCACACAATACAGAATCACGAAGAAGGTTAACCGAAAAGCAAATGCGTCAGTTTTCTTCAATCGTTAAGCTACTAGATGGCTGGGATCCAATAAATGAAAATAACTAAATCAGCGAGCATTACGCTAATACTTAGCGTGATCTTATGCATCGTTTCTTGCGCGCATAAACGACAACTTCTACCCCTCCAATCTGACGAACTAGATGCATTTACCATACAAAGTCAGTTTGAAAAGTTAAGCGGTCAATATCCTTTTATAAGTCCTGTGCAAACGCATCCGCAAGATAATGGCGTAACGGCTCACCACAATATACTTTACAAAAGAAGCCCTAGTTCTGAACTTTACCTTGACTTATTCTTGCCTAAGCAAACTGCACATTTGCGACCAGTTGTCGTATTTGTGCATGGCGGCGCTTGGCGGACCGGCCATCGTTCACATCACAATGAAACTGCATCCTACCTTGCCACACAAAACTTTGTGGCTGTGACAATAGATTACCGCCTATCTAGAGAAGCTTTATACCCAGCGGCACTCGAAGATATTAGCGACGCCATAAAATGGCTTCAAACACATCACAAAGAATATGGCATTGACCCAAACAAGATTGTCATTAGTGGGGCTTCTTCTGGCGCGCACTTAGCGACGGTCATTGCTACGCAGCAAAGCAAGTATGGCCAAGTGCAAGGCTTGATTAATATCGATGGCGTTCCTGATTTAAGCTCTGCGGAATCTCGTTCATTTGAAGACAATCCCAATAAGACGTCTTATGCAGCCTTATGGCTTGGTGGGCGCTTTGCACAAATCCCTAAAATTTGGGAAGAAGTTTCGCCCATTTTACACGTAGACAAAAACACGCCCCCCACATTGTTTATCAACTCGTCGAAAGAACGCTTTCATACAGGCAGAGATTCTTTTACCCAACAACTGGATGAACTGGGAACTTATTCTAAAGTGCATATGATTGAAGACACACCCCACCCATTTTGGTTGTTTCATCCGTGGGTCGATAACATGCGCCAGTATATTGTTGATTTTCTCAATCATTCGTTTGCACAAAGCATTGTCACGCAGCCACAATTTTTAAGTCTTGAAGATTCAGTAAAACAAGCCAACCCAAATCATTTTAACCTATCTGAGTGGCAGAAATACCTAGATAAAAATAAGACAGTTGAAGAAAAAGACAGGGCTAATATGAGAAAAGAGCTGATTGCAGCCTCTCGCGAAGAACCCATTGTGGCAAACAAAATCAAAAAAGATGACAGCAAACGTTATTGGGAGTCTGTTAAAGACAACGAAGTTATTCCTCTATCTGAAATAAACAACATGATATCGTGGCAAGCCCCAAACGGCGGTTGGTCTAAGAACACTGACTTTTATACATCAAAAAGACAAGTTGCTCAGCATTTCTCAAGCGAACCCAGTTACGTTTCTACGATTGACAATAAAGCCACTATATTGCAAATCTTTCAGCTAAAAACAGCGGTTAAAGCTTATGGGGAAAAACGTATTTCTGAAGCTTTGCACCGTGCCATCGACTTTTTAATTGATGCGCAATTCCCAAATGGTGGCTTTCCACAAGTTTACCCATTGGTTGGCGGTTATCATGACTTAGTGACCTATAACGATGATGCCTTAAGCCTTATTTTTAAAGTTTTTGACGACTTAGTGCATAATCCTGAAGATTATAAGCTTTCTGCTGAATTACTAGCGAAAGTAACAAGATCCTTTGAACTGTTAATTAAGAGATTGGAGCGAGATCAAATACAACTTGCTGATGGCAATGGCGCATGGGGACAACAACATCACCCGCTTGATTTTTCGCTACAACCGGCGAGAGCATATGAGATGGCGAGCCTAGCTACTATGGAAACGGCGAAAATGGTTGATGCACTAATGGACTTAACAACAACGACGCCCAGTATAGATAGCATGATCGTTCGCGCCTGCAAATGGCTAGATAAAACCAAAATGTCAGCAAAGGTATGGCAAAGACACACTGACCGACCAAGCGAAATAATTGATGGAAATAGTGATGACGTTATATGGCCTAGATTTATTTCAGCGACAAGCGGCGTAGCGCTTTTTGGCGACCGAGACGGCAAGGTCTACTTAAGTGTTGATAAAATTTCTATGGAGCGTCAGTTGGGTTATGCCTGGTACCATACAAGCCCCAAAAAAGTCTTAAAGCAATGCAACAAAGAGGCCTATATAAAGCCGTAAATTCGCTGCTAGGTAGTAATAACCTGGAGCAGGAGTGTAGCAGTGAGAATTATATTCTCACTGCTTTACCGTTGACCATCACTGAGGCTTGCATAAAGCCGTCTATATTCTCGATAATACTTTCTTTTTGAGCATTGTCGATTGTGATATTTTTCAAATTTACGCCAGTAATGGGCGTATGATCAAAACCTCTAAGGACAAACGCCCTTTCAGCTTTTTTAACGCGTAAGTCAGAGATATTAATGTTTTCTAACTTGGGTGGGAAGTTACCTGCATCCCCTTCTTCATAATAAAAGTTGATTACAACCGCATTTTTTACCTGTCCAATATCAATATCTCGGTAATTAAGATTATAAAGATGGCCGCCGCGCACCGAGTTGGTTTTAATCCTAATACCCCGTTCTAATTCTGGGCTGCTCATACTGCAATCACGAGCATATAAATTATTAACTCCTCCAGATATCTCGCTGCCTATTACTACGCCACCATGCCCCTCTTTCATCTGACAATTGGCAATTACAATGTTTGAGCATGGCTGTGCAATGCGTCTTCCGTCAGCATTTCGCCCCGACTTAATCGCAATACAATCATCCCCAGTGTCAAAAACACAATTTTCAATTAGCACATCGGTACATGACTCAGGATTACAGCCATCTGAATTAGGCCCATAGCTTTCACAATGCACGTCTTTTACTGTCACGTTTTTACACAAAACAGGATTAACTAACCAAAACGGAGAGTTTTTAATTTCAACCCCTTCAATTAGTACATTGGTGCAGCGGTATGGCTGGATGAGTGGTGGACGTAAATAATTTTCATCAAATACGCGCTCATTTACCGCAACACCTTCTTCTACCATTTCCATTAAGGCGTTTCGGGTATGCTTTTGATTTTCTACATCACTTATTACCCAATCGTCCTTTTTCCACTTTCCTTTCCAAGGCCACCAGTTTGTATTGCTGCCGCCCCCTTCAATAATCCCTTTGCCTGTTATGGCAATATTTGTTTCTTCAAAGGCGTAAATCAGAGGTGAAAACCCCATAAGCTCCATACCTTCCCAACGAGTGAAAACATAGGGTTTATAAAGCTCTGGATTGGGTATGAAGTGCAGCACTGCATCTTGCTCAATGTGCAGATTGATATTGGATTTGAGGTGTATTGGCCCAGTATAATAATTACCTTTTGGAACCACTAATTTACCGCCGCCTTTTTGGGAAAGCGTTTCAATCGCTATTTTAAACACCTCAGTATTATTATTAGCATCACCTTGTTTTGCACCTAAATCAACAATATTAACTGTATTGTCAGGAAAACTAGGCGCGATAATTCTAGCGCGGATAGCTGATTCTTCCTTATCCCAAGGTGATAAGCTTTGTATTTTTTTCTTCGCTAAAACATCCACTAATAGGCAACAGCGCAGCACTAGCAGCGCTTATCCCCATAGCCTTTAATAGTTGTCGTCTTGATAGTTGTTTCATACTATTCAAACTCCTCAATCATGTTTGCCACTGCAATACTAGCGAAAATAAAAGGTGCATTGCCTTTAGGATCATTTCGAAATACCGGTTCGGTCATGTAATAGTAATAACTACCATCTCTTCCAAACCCCAATCCAGCGACATAACATTGATGCGTCATACTGACAGTGCCATCTGCATGAGGCAAAATAAAGGTATTGAGCATACTTTCATATGCTGAAACAACTTGCTCAGAAATGTCGATGTTCAAATAGCCTTGGCTTTGCGCGCGGGCCATAAAATACACAAACATAGATGAAGCCGATGACTCTAAGTAGTTACCCGTCGCACCTGGTTTATCCATTATTTGCCACCACAATTTAGATTCTTGGTCTTGGTAGCGTAAAAGGGTTTGTACTAAATCGTTAGCAATCCTAATTAATGGTGCCCTGAGTTCTTTTTCATTTTCAGGAATAATGTCGAGCACATCAACCACAGCCATCGCAAACCAACCAAGACCTCTAGCCCACACTTCTTGTGATAAACCGCTTTGTTTATCGGCCCAGTCTTGTTGGCGGGCCTCGTCCCATCCGTGATAATACAAACCTGTTTTAGGATCTTTTAAATATTTTTCAGTTAATTCAAATTCTTTAACGACCGTTTTTAAGCCCTTCCCCTTATTAAATTGAACTTCATATTCAGCTAAAAAGGGCAGGCCCATATATACACCGTCTAGCCACAATTGATGATCATATTTACGTTTATGCCAAAAAGCACCTTCTTTTGTGGTCGGTTGCTTGGCAAGTTGTTTACGTAATAAATCTGCGGCTAATTTGTATTTTTGTTCACCGGTTTCTTTGTAGAGAGCAAGCACAGCACGGCCCGGAGCAACACTATCGATATTAAACGAGTCAAAGGTATAGCGCTCTATGCCGCCTTTAGATGTAATAAAGGTAGACGTAATATCAAAAATAGCACTGGCGTAGCTTTGTTCACCGGTCGCTGATGATAATTTATATAGTGAATAGGGGTATAGGCCTACAATGTCATATTCAAATTTAGGTAATCGCTTACGATGCACATCCCAGTGGTTATGAGCATAGGTATCGCCCTTGCGTAATATTTCACTGTCGGCAAGCTGCTTAGCCCAAAATAAGGCGTCTTCACTTGTCTTGACTTGCTTCTTTGCATTAATTGCTAGATTGTTTTTAATCGTGACTCTTGGCAAAACAGTCTTGTTTTGTACATGTTGCTTAAGCACTTCCTCAAAGCTTTCTTTGTCAGTAATGCCGCTTTGTGGTGCCCAAAAAGCCGCAAAAGAATAAGTTAGCTCATAAGGACTATTACTACTTGGTGAATCAGTCCCCGATGGTTCCAATACGGCAATGTAATTGTTGTCATCACCGCTTAGTTTATCTAAGTCTTCTTTTTTAAACATGACAGCCATGCCTAATGGGCTGCCGTCTAAAGCTTGTGGTCCCCAACTGGCGAAATAAGAATAAGCTTTGCCTGTTATATTTACATCACCTTGCAGCAACTCAGTATCAGCATGTTTAACCACGCCAACAGCTATCTTCTTTGGGTCTTTTGTGAAAGTTAACTTGTTTTCGACCCATGGCGAAAACGCTTGCATACTTAAGCTTGAACTAAAGGACTGTTTACCTTGCTCACTTTCCCAATCGATATAGTCAATAGTAAAAGCCGAATACAGGTTGTTATTGGCTTCAATTGTGGCTTTGTGTTGGCCAACATTATTAATATAGTGCACGCTTTCATCATGCCACAAAGCAAAGCCACCTGCGCCTAAAGAGTTGCCAACTTTAAGGATATCCATTCCCCACTCTTGCTTATCGTGGTAACTCTGGTAGCCGTCTTGCCCCACATTTTGCAATACGGGCTGGCGAGTTAACTTCCCAAAAATATCGAAGCCGTTGCGCCAATCTAAATAAATCCGATAGCCTACTTGATCGGATTCAATACCTGGGCCCTCATACTTAATGTAATTGGAGTGGTCGGTGTATTGAGAAGGCGCTACAAGACTATCAACGTTAACAAACTCTCCACCCACATACTCTTGTTTATCAGAATCTGGATATTTACTGTGCTCAACCCATTCACCTTTTATTTTATGCGCAATTTCAGCTTGCGTTAGTTTTATTGAGTTAGTATCAACGCTTTGCTTTTCAACGAACTCGAGGTTTATTGTTTCAGCACTTTTTAAGGGCACATGCACAAACACGCCATCGACGTTGCCATCGAAATCTCTATCAAACATATCTGACGATAATTCAGTGCCTTTTGACAGCACTGACAACTGACCCGCAAAACTTTTTGACAAACCTAAGTCATGAAAAGAAAAATAGTGCATATTGCCTGGCCGGTCATAGTCCGACGGATTGCTAATGCTAGCTGTGGCAATAGGCGTACTTTGCTTGATCTGTTGATTTTCCTGAGCAGATTGAGTGCATCCCATTAGGGCAAAAGCTGCGCTTAATCCTAAGGTATTAACAACGTGACGATAACTATTCATACTATTCCCCTAAGCTAATTTATAGGCTTTTTTAACCAAACCATAAGTCAATTCATAAGCGATGGTTTGCGCTTCTTCAAAGCTAATTTGCTTATTCATGACAAGCTCGGATAAATATCTACAGTCAACTCTGCGCGCTACATCATGTCTAGCAGGAATCGATAAAAATGCTCTAGTGTCGTCATTAAAGCCTACCGTATTATAAAACCCAGCGGTTTCTGTGGTTTGCTGGCGAAAACGGAGCATACCTGCTGGACTATCATGAAACCACCAAGCAGGCCCAAGCTTAAGACAAGGATAATGCCCAGCTAGTGGAGCAAGTTCTCGACTATAGGTTGTTTCGTCTAGCGTAAATAAGATAATACTGAGCTTAGGATTATGGCCGTGCTTATTGAGCATAGGCTTAAGTGCATTCACGTATTCGGTTTGGCTAGGAATATCGGCCCCCTTATCTCGGCCAAAATAATCAAATACATGTTTGTTATGATTGCGATGTGCGCCAGGGTGAATTTGCATGACCAATCCATCTTCAATACTCATGCCTGCGAGCTCGGTTAGCATCTGCGCTCTAAATAACTCTTGTTCTTGTTCACTGGCCTGATTGTCTATGCATTTAGTTAATAGTGCTTGGCAATCTTCTTTCGATAAATCAGCAGTGAGGGCTGTTGGATGACCATGGTCAGTTGCCGTTGCTCTGCCATTTTCAATAAAATACTTTCTGCGTTTTCTTATCGCGTTTAAGTAGCCTTCCCAATCAGTGGTATCTTCATCAGTTAGTTTTGCTAGTGTTTGCAGGTTTTGCGTAAAATCCTCGCG
Organism: Glaciecola sp. G7-5; assembly: GCF_055808975.1. NCBI lineage: Bacteria > Pseudomonadati > Pseudomonadota > Gammaproteobacteria > Alteromonadales > Alteromonadaceae > Glaciecola > Glaciecola sp. G7-5. Next base: position 2,913,021 of record NZ_CM147892.1, on the reverse strand, counting down.
ACTGGCATCCACTACATCGTCGGGTCTAAATGATGTGATTACTCTTTTCTCATATCTGTTGCCTTTTAAAGCACTATGATGAGGAAGTGAATCAAGCGCACCTTCGGTAGTACAAATAAGCTCAATATTGAAACGGTCCATCAAGGATTGAGGCTTAAATTCTTCAGATGCCAGTTGACGGTTTATTTCATCATAATAGTGTTTTGCATTTTTAGAGCTCAACTTTTCAGTAAAACCAAATACTTCACTAAAGGTCGAATCCAACCAATACCCTGACGGTGTGCCCACAAACAAATAGTAGTTATCAGCAAATATCTGCCAGATTGCTTGTGGGTCAGTATCAAGATACGCATTAATATCGCCAAGCTCACCGTGCTGGGGTATACCTAGTTCTTCTAAAGTATAGCCTTGGCTGTATAGCATTCTAAACACATAGTGGTCTGGCCTAATGAGCAAGTCAGTGGCATTTTTGAAGTTATCGTTCTCATTAAACCATTTAGGATCAGTGTGACCATGAGGGCTTATAATCGGTAAGTTCTTAATGTCTTCATATAAGGCTCTTGCTACATCGATTGCTTTTTCTTCTGTGCCTAATAGTCTATCTGGATTCATAGTTAGTGCGCTCATTGTATGCACCCCTCTCTAATATTGTTTTTTTAATAAATAATCATAAACGGGTACTTTCGTCCCTTTTATTGTATTGCTTGACGGGAAAGGTATTCACCCGCGCGCGTTTCGCTTTATCTATTTGGCAGCATTTTGTATCTGCCAATAGCACTTGCTTTTGTTAAAGACGCTACAGCGTGACGCCTTTTTTCCAAATAGCGACTTCTCTAAACTCGTTGATTTCGTTTTTCACCGCTTTGCCGCTGCAGGCATCAACCAGCAACTGAGTAAACTCTTCTAAAATGGTGGGTAAATCTCTATCGACCACTAAGCGTCCTGCATCAAAATCTATCCAATGCTTTTTCTTATTTGCAAGTTCTGAATTGGTTGATATTTTAAGCGTGGGTACAAAGCCACCGTAAGGAGTACCGCGACCTGTCGTAAATAACACCATATGACAACCACAACCTGCTAGGGCACTGGTTGCGATTGCATCATTACCTGGGGCATTTAGTAAGTTAAAGCCTGGTTGCGATATTATTTCTCCGTAGTCTAGTACTGCTTGAACAGGACTACGCCCCGCTTTTTGAGTACAGCCTAAGGACTTATCTTCTAAGGTTGTAATGCCACCTTTTTTGTTACCCGGTGATGGATTTTCATAAATAGGCTGATTATGTTCTTTGTAATATCTCTTAAAACCGTTAACCATGGCGACTAAATCATCAAAGGTTTTCTTGTCTTTACAACGACGCATGAGAATTGTTTCAGCACCAAACATTTCAGGAACTTCAGTAAGTACCGTGGTACCACCGCGCGCAATAATGTAGTCTGAAAACATGCCAAGCATTGGGTTAGCAGTTATGCCTGAGAGGCCGTCACTGCCGCCGCATTCAAGTCCAAATTTAACTTCCGAGAGCTTGCCTGGCTCGCGTTTATCTTCTTTCATTACTTGATAGATTTCATTGAGCATTTCAATGCCAGCTTCAACTTCATCTTCAACATGCTGGGTTATCAAAAATTTGACTCGATTAGCATCTGTCTCTTTATGAATGCCTAATCTAAATTCTGAAACTTGGTTATTTTCGCAACCTAAACCAACAACCAATACACCGCCTGCATTTGGGTGGCGCGCCATGTTTTGTAATAGTACACGGGTCGTCTGTAAATCATCACCTAATTGTGAGCAGCCAAATTGATGCGGAAATACATGCACGCCATCAATGCCTAAGTCAGGATGCTGCTTTAAAAAACGGTCAGCCATGTGTTTCGCCATACCGTTTACGCAACCGACCGTTGGGATTATCCAAAGCTCGTTTCTAATCCCTATATTGCCGTTTTCGCGTCGGTATATTTGTACTTCTGGTGAATCATCTTCTTGAGCAAAAACAGATATTTCTTCTGGGGCGTACTCGTATTCTAGTTCGTCACTCAGATTCGTTTTAATGTTATCTGTGTGTATCCATTCACCACATGAGATGGGTGAAAGTGCATAGCCAATTGGAGCACCGTATTTGATGACGTTAGCTTTTTCAGATATGTCACAAATTGCTATTTTGTGACCTTTGTCTATATCTGTTTGACACTCAATTTGGTCTTCACCGACGCTGAGAGTCTCGCCTTTTTTGAAATCTTTCAGAGCGATTACGACATTATCACTCGTGTGTAGTTGAATAAATGCTTTCATTATACTTCACCTTTGTCTAAACAAACGACGATGCGTTGCTCAATCCCCTTGTCGAGAATTGATTGCAAATGAGTTGTCACCGTACTTAGCATGTCTGGGATCTCTAACAAATTTGTGTCCCAATGTTGCTTGTCTGCTAAAATCTCAGTGACTAATTGTTCAGTTGATATATCTCCAGCATCATGTTGCTGCCATAATTTGGAGAACAAGGACATCCACTTTTCATCGTCAGTTAGGGTAAATGTTAAGTCATTAAACTGCCCCTTATACAACAAAATCTGGGCGGCCAGTGCCAGGCTTAACAAAGCGGGGATTTGCTTATTTTGTTCAACAAATTTGATCAATTGCGGCAATATTCGAGTTTGAAACTTAGTCATACTATTTAATGCAATTGCTATCAGATGATGCTTGATGTAAGGATTTTGGAAGCGTTTAATAACATCTCTAGCAAAAGTATTCAGCTCATCCTTAGGCAAATTCAAGGTTGGAATAATTTCATTAAAAATGGCTTGTTCAACGAATTCAGCTATTAGTTGATCATCCATTGCTTGACCAACAGTGCTAATGCCAGACAACAGTGCAACTGGCACCATCGCGGTATGAGCACCATTTAGAATAGCAACTTTACGCTGTTTATATGGATAAATGTCATCAACAACTTTTATATGTAGGTCTGATTGCTCAAGGCGCAGCATCTTTGATAATTTTTCGGGGCCCTGAATAACAAACAAATGGAAGTATTCAGAGGTTACAACAAAGTTATCTTTGTAGCCCAATTTTGAATGGATTTGCTCAATTTCGTCTTTTGGGTACCCAGTCACAATGCGATCGACTAGGGTTGAACAAAAATCATTGGCTTCATTTACCCAGTCAACGAAGGCTTGTTCAAGTGACCAAAGTTCGCAATATTTAAGCACGATTTCTTTTAACTTATCACCGTTATAATCAATCAACTCGCAAGGGATGATAATCAAGCCTTTGCTAGCGTCTCCACTGAAGTAATGATAGCGATGAAGCAACCACTGCGTTAATTTTGCAGGAAAGGCTTTGGCTGGTTTGTCATCGGGCTTGTCGGTATCAATAAATTCTATACCGGCTTCTGTCGTATTTGAAAAAATAAATTGAAGATCGGGGTTTTCAGCGAGTCGCAAATAAGCTGCAAAATCTTTGTAAATGGCAATTTCTTCGTTCACAGATTCAATTACTGTGATTTCTTCTGTAGGTTCGCCCTGTTCGTTGATGCCCCGAATAATACAATTGTACAAACCGTCTTGTGTATTCAATAATGGCAATTGATCATAGTCAATCGGGCGAATAATCGCTATCCCCGCGTTTAAATCCGTATGTTTATTCAAGTGATCGATTTGCCAATCAACAAAAGCTCTGAGAAAGTTTCCTTCACCAAATTGCATAATTTTGGTAGGGAAGTTTTGCGTTTTGATTAACGCGCGGTTTAACTGTTTCATTCCAATCTCCAATGCGATATTTTCACAAACTTTACATTAAAATGCCACCGGTAGCAACAAAACAATTGACTTTTTGCTACCGGTAGCAAACAATAGTAACGTATTATTAACAACAAGAGCAAACAATAGACATGAATAGCTTATTTAAAATAGACGGACAAACAGCATTAATCACAGGTGCTAGCCGAGGCTTAGGTCAACAAATTGCTCTCGGTCTAGCGAGTGCCGGTGCAAGCGTTATCTGCAGTAGCTCAAGAAAAGGCGGATGTGCAGAAACATTAGAACTCATCGCAAAGCAAAATGGTCAAGCCATTGAGTTAGCCGCTGATTTAAGTGATGCAAGCTCAGTCAAAGCATTGGCACAGATGGCACTAGAAAAAAGTGGTGGCGTCGATATTTTGGTAAATGTGGGCGGTACTATTTATCGGAGTCCTGCTGTTGACTATGACTATGCTCAATGGCAAAAAGTTATGCAAGTAAACCTAGATGCTAGTTTCCTATTGGCTCAAGCGCTAGCCCCTCATATGATCGCCCACAAAGCGGGAAAAATTATCAATATAGCATCTATGCTCTCTTATACAGGTGGAATTACTGTGCCTGCTTATACAGCGAGTAAACATGCTGTTGCCGGCCTAACAAAAGCACTCGCAAACGAATGGGCTCACCACAACATTCAAGTTAATGCGATTGCGCCGGGATATTTTCGCACAGACAATACCCAAGCTTTGCAAGATGATGAAGTCAGAAATAAAGAGATAGTCAGCCGCATTCCTGCCGCAAAATGGGGTGAGCCTGAAGATTTAGTAGGAGCGACAATCTTTTTAAGTTCAAGTGCGAGTAATTACGTTAACGGCCATATTTTAGCTGTTGATGGTGGCTGGCTGGCTCGATAGGAAAAGTGATGAAAACTAAAAAGTACCCACTTGCATTTATTCTTTTTTTAAGCACATTACTGCTTAGCTGTGCTGATAAGAAGGAAACGTTGACCTTAACCTTAGGCCATACATTAGATACGCGCCATGTTGTTCATAAAGCCATGGTATTTATGGGTGAACGCTTAGACGAATATTCAAATGGCAGTATGGAATTGGTTATTTATCCAGGCGGTCAATTAGGCTCTGAACGCGAAATGATCGAACTTTTACAAATTGGTAGCTTGTCGATGACGAAAGTATCAGCCAGCCCACTTGAAGGTTTTGTTCCCGAAATGAAAGTGTTTAGTATTCCCTACTTAATGCGCAACAGAGAACATTTTTGGCGCGTGCTAAATGGCCCTGTAGGACAAGGCTTATTGAAAAAAACAGAATCTGCAAGATTAAAAGGCATGGCTTATTATGATGCCGGCAGTCGTAGCTTTTATACTTCTGGCGCGGCTATTGAAAGTCCTGCGGATTTAAACGGAAAAAAATCAGAGTACTCAATAGTCCAACGGCTATAGCGATGGTACAAGCGCTAGGCGGCGCGGCCACACCTATCGCATGGGGTGAATTATACGCGGCAATCCAACAAGGCGTTGTTGATGGCGCAGAAAACAACCCTCCAAGTTATTATTTGTCACGCCACTATGAAATTGCACCCTATTACACTCTTGATGAGCATACTTTTGTACCAGACATTATTTTAGCCAGTCTACCCGTTTGGGATGATTTAACCGAGCAGCAACAAGGCTGGTTAAGTCAAGCCATGGCAGATTCAGTCGAGTATCAAAAGTCTCTTTGGCAACAAGCCTCAGACGACGCATTGCAAGCCGTAATAGCCGAAGGTGTCACTGTCATCTACCCTGACAAAAGTAAGTTTCAAGACCAAGTAGAGGTCTTTCATCAGTCTTTTGCTGATACCCCTGTCGCTGCCACCATGCAAATAATAAAAGAGATGTAATACATATGCTAAATTCACTCGTTCAAGGCATTCACAATATTATACAGAAGTTGCTCATTATCATGATGCTTGCCATCGTGCTCACGGTGACTTGGCAGGTATTTTCTAGGTTTATTCTACAAACGCCTAGCTCCTTCACTGAAGAGCTTTCTAGATTCTTACTAATTTGGATTGGGGTATTGGGTGCGTCATACGCTTATTTCACGCGAGCACATTTAGGCTTAGATCTTTTTGTGACTAAACTACAGCCAAACAATCAGCGCATAGCCAAAATTCTAAACGAAATAGTGGTCATTATTTTTGCCCTACTAATACTGGTTTATGGTGGACTCTCATTAGTATTGCTTACCTTAGAGCTAGAACAGAGATCAGCGACTTTAGGTATACAAATAGCATGGGTATACAGTGTTTTGCCCTTATCTGGATGCTTAATAAGCTTGCATACAATTAACAATTTAATACACCTAATTAAACTTACAGGAGAAGTATAGTGGATATGTCAGCAATTGTTTTATTATGTGTGTTTTTTGGTCTATTGGTCCTTAATGTCCCTATTTCTATTTGTATCGCACTGGCCACTTTGGCTGCATTTGTGTTGCATATAGACTTTTCACCCGCAACGACAACCATTGCCCAACAACTCGTTGGTGGTATAGACAGTTTTGCACTTTTAGCCATACCTTTTTTTATTCTATCTGGCTTAATTATGGGCCAAGGCGGCATCGCCAAAAGGTTGATTGATTGTGCCATGGCCCTGATAGGTTCATTACCGGGTGGCTTAGCATTGGTTAATGTAATGTCCTGCATGCTGTTTGGCGCAATTTCAGGTTCAGCCGTGGCGGCAACCTCGGCTATTGGCAGTTTTATGATACCTGAAATGAAAAAACACGGTTATGACGAAAACTTCTCAGCAGCGGTAACAGCCTCAGCGGCAACAACCGGAATGCTTATACCGCCCAGCAATATACTGATAATATATGCAATTGCCAGCGGTGGTGTTTCCGTAGCCGCTTTATTTGTAGCCGGCTATTTGCCCGGCATTTTAGTGGGCCTTGCTCTAATGGTAGTTTGTGCTGGTTTTGCGATTAAGAATAAGTATCCAATACAAGCAAGATTACCAATAGGTATTGCATTACAAAAAATTATCGCCGCCCTTCCGTCTTTATTTTTAATATTTATTATTATTGGTGGCATTATTGGTGGCGTATTTACGGCAACCGAAGCTGGCGCTGTAGCAGTGCTCTACGCATTTGTACTGGCTGTGTTTATTTATAAAGAAATACCGCTTAGCAAGTTGCCCGAAATTTTACTGAAAGCCTGCGAAACAACAGCCATCGTGATGTTAATTATTGGTGCATCATCAGCCATGTCGTGGCTTTTATCCTACGCTCATATACCACAAACGATAAGTGACTTTTTCCTTACGCTCAGCGACAACCCCATTCTTATATTATTGATGATCAATTTAATATTGATCGTAGTGGGCGCTTTCGTTGATATGACCCCTGCGGTATTGATATTTACACCAATATTTATGCCGGTAGCGATGGAAATGGGTATGTCACCCATTCAATTTGGAATTATGTTAGTGCTTAACTTATCTATAGGGCTAGTATCGCCGCCTGTGGGGAGCGTACTGTTTGTCAGCTGTGCGGTAGGCAAAACCTCTATACACAAAATTATTAAACCCATGATCCCTTTGTACTTTGTTATGTTTGCCGTGTTAATGCTAGTCACTTATGTGCCTCAAGTAAGTGAAGTATTACCTAGGTTTTTCAATTTGTTGTAGTATATTAACAATAAAAATAAACAAGGGAACTAGCTGTGCAAAAAACCAATATAACCATCAACGATATTGCTCGTTTGGCGCAAACTTCAAAACGAACAGTATCTAGAGTATTGAATGGTTCACCTTTGGTGGGCAAAGCCACTTTGGAGCGCGTACAGAGCGTCATAAAAGAATACAATTATCAACCAGACAAACAAGCTCGTGGTTTAGCGTCTAAACGGTCTTATTTAATAGGGATTATTTATGACAATCCAGATGCTCTGTATATCGACCAAGTGCAACGGGGTGTATTAAATGTATGCAACGCCGTTGGCTACGAGCTAATTATCCACCCTTGCCAATGGAATAAAGAAAATTTTATTCAAGACTGTGAAATGTTTATCCAGCGCTCTGGGGTTGAAGGCGTTATTATTCTACCGCCTGTATCTGAAAGCAATAAATTGGCGCGCGTCTTAGCAGATAGAGAATTTCCTTATGTAAGAATTGCCTCATCTGAATTAGACAGCAAAGAAAAGATCGTAGTGTCTAAAGACCGACTAGCCATGAGCGAAATTGCAAACCACTTTGTAGAACTCGGGCATAAAAACATTATGATGATCACCGGCCCACAAAAGTTTACTTCGTCACAAGAACGTTTAGAAGGTTTCGTTACCGCACTAGAAAAGAAAAAAATTACATTGCTAGACGAGCATATCGTCGAAGGCTTAAATACCTATCAAAGTGGAATCGAATGGGCAAAAACCATACTTTCTATGGAAAACCGCCCCACCGCAATTTTTGCTAACAATGATGAAATGGCGGCAGGCGTGATCAAAGTAGCAAGCGACATGAATATTTCCATTCCGGATGAACTTTCTGTTGCTGGCTTTGATGATAACTTATTTGCCAGTCGTATTATTCCGTCTTTAACGACCATAAAACGACCTGTAGAAGAAATGGCGACCTCTGCTGCCAACAAGCTCATGAGTAGTATTAATCCTAATTTTTCAAAGCCTGAATCAACAACGCAAGTCAAACCTTATTTAATCAAACGGGAGTCAACCGGAAAATGCGTAGAAAAATAGTTGTTTTAACCCTTAGTCTATTATTAATGTCCAATTTAGCTAACGCAGCGGATGAAATATCGATTTATATGGCTGGGGATTCAACTATGTCTATCAAAGATCCAAAAGACTATCCTGAAACCGGCTGGGGCGTGCCCTTCGCAACTTTTTTTGCCGATAACATAAAAGTTGTTAATTTAGCCAAAAATGGCCGCAGTACAAAAACTTTTCAATCAGAAGGATTGTGGCAAACAATCATAGATGACTTAAAAGCGAATGATTTTGTATTTATTCAATTTGGTCACAATGATCAGTCAATAAGTAAAAAAGAACGCTACACAACGCCTGAACAATACAGCAATAACTTGCAACTTATGATTGACCAAGTTAAGGCAAAAAAAGCCAATCCTATACTATTATCGCCCGTCTCTCGCCGCCATTTTGACACTGACGGTACATTAAAAAGAACCCATCCATACGCCGACAATGTAAGAAAGCTTGCTAAAGCCAACCCTAGCGTGTTGTTTATCGATATGGAAAATATTAGTCACGATTGGCTCACTCAACTGGGCGATGCAGATTCAACGATTAGATTTATGCACATAAAACCCAATACTCACCCCAATTATCCAAATGGGGTAAGAGATGACACTCATTTTAATGAATTAGGCGCCAGAGAAGTAGCCCAGTTAGTTTTAAAAGAGTTAAGAACACACCAGCATAAATTAAGTAAACACTTAAGAGACGTCGATCCTAAGCATTTAAAAAATAGTTATTAAAAGACCCGGCGCCAAAGGTCTCTACACTAATCGTTTTTATGGGCTAGTTGCGCCAACTCACTGTTAAAATGCAAAGTAAAGACTTGAACATGTTTTTGCGTTGCTTCATTTACCACCAGTTTTGCTATTTCAAGCGCACCAAACTTTGAAAAGTGCGTTTTATCAGTCTTTCCCTCTGGGAATCTGGGATGTTCACCTGGTTTAACGCTCATATATAAATCTGCGGATTTTCCGGGCCCATATTCAAGCAATAATTGTGAGCTAGAGCGCATTAAGTCAATCAGTGCTACCTCCATATTAGCTGCCACATCGCGGACAATGCTGGGATAAATTCCATGTGCATCTTTTAGCTTTCCTTCGTTATCGAAATAGCGACGCATCACTGGTGTAACAAGAATTGGAAAGGCATGGCGTTGCCTAACGTCATTTACAAATTGTATTAAGTTCTTCTTATAATCAACCGGCGCGGTATAGCGTTTTTGTTTTTCAAACGACGCATCGTTGTGGCCAAATTGAATGACTACCCAGTCGCCTGGTTTGGTGTCCTTTATTAGGTCTTGCCAGCGATTTTCACTGATGAAGGTTTTGGTGCTACGACCCCCTTTTGCGCGGTTATCTATTTTTAGTCCTGAATCTTCTTTGAGTAATTTAGGAAGTAACTGCCCCCAACCAAAGTCAGGACCACGCAAAGGATCTACATCTTGCATGGTTGAATCTCCTGCCAAAAACAGTGTACTTGCGTAACAGGGTTGCACTAGTAATAGCGCTATTATTAGTAGAGAAAGGCTTATTTTAATATTCATTATGTATCCAAAAGCGGGTTAAGTAAAACGCGCATGATATAACTGCGTAAATAAAAGAGGGATGATGCATCGCTGCTTCACCCCTATCGTTTTGTATATGATGCAAGCACAGCTAAAATACGCTAACTGTACTTGTCTACCTGCCACTTATTTAGGTGTAATTAATAAATCATCTATCGTCACAGTGATATTACTTTCTGTTCTTAATTGAATAAACGAAGTTGCTGTGCCAACAGGCACATCTACCGTTATCGTTTGACCAATTAAAGGCGTAAGTTCAGACAAAGTACCCACAGTAATTTTTGAAGAACCACCGTGAATTGATTTACCGCTGCTTGATGTATTGTTATCAATATATACAAAGAAGCCTTTTTCATCCCCTTGAACGTCAATCAAAGTAAAGCTAACCGTAGCCCCATTTGATAAATCCAAGACGCCTTCAGGTGATGTTAAATCAGAAGTATCTTCACTTCCTGCATCACCAATCGTGAAGCGTCCGCCACTGCTGCCGCCAATGACTAATTGGCCATTAACAGGGTCTACATTACCGCCCGTTCTGGTATAGAAAGGAGCAGTGCTATCATCTGGTAAAGATTTATAGTCCGCGCTAAAGAAAGTGTCTCTGTCTGCGGCTGAGAAATCTTCAGCCCAACCATTCACTTTTGGCGTAATGACTAGGTCATCTATGGTTGCTAGCACATTGCTTTCAGAACGTATCTGAATGAAAGACATAGCTGTACCTAAATCAGTGTCAACAGTAATCATCTCACCAATACGCGGTATTAATTCAGAGACGGTACCAATCACAATCTTAGAATCGCCACCATGAATTGAAGCTGAACTGCTTGACGTATTATTATCAATGTAGACCATAAAGGATTTATCACTTCCTGTTGAATCCACAAGCGCGATATCAACAAGGGTAAAGGTAATAGTCACACCAGCAGATAAATCTAAGGTTCCATTAGGCGCTACTTCATTGGCGGTATTAACGCCTAATGCGGCATCAATATCACCAATAGTAAAGCGTCCACCACTTGACCCACCAATAACCAATTGACCATCTACAGGGTCAACACCACCACCGGTTCTTACATAAAGAGGTGCTGTGACATCTGTTGACAATGATTGATAATCCGCACTAAAGAAAGTATCTCTATCAGCAGCTGAGAAATCTTCAGTTAAAGAACCTGTCGCTGGCGTTTCACCACCACCACCATCACCACCGCCCTCGATTTCTGGAATATCATCTTGAGTTTGATCAATGATACCTACACCCACATTAGCTAAAACGTAGTTCTTAACATCAGCCGTATCCATTAGGTGATCTTGATAATCATAACTGACTTCATAAGAAGAGGTAGATTGGCCATTTTCAAGTTCTAGTGAATTTTCGCCACTGCCAAAGGTATTTGCAGGTGAATATGTGACGTTAGTAAACTCGTTACCACGTACATTCCAGTAGCCCGGTTCTGCTGAGTCCATCGTTACAACTGGGTTTTTTACGTTCTCAAATACGTTGTTTTCTATCAGTATTTCCGCACCCATACGAGTATTTATAGCTGAGCCCGTAATATTATAGAAATAGTTATTGTAAATGTGAGCATAACCAAATCGAAACAGCGGTGCACGTGATGACAAATTAGCAATATAGTTATGATGCCAAGTAATGTAGCGGTCACCCTTCTCTTCTATTGCATCGCTTGAACCATTCAACATCCCTTTATGATGGTTGTGAATATGATTGTATGAAATGGTGATATTTCTCGCGTTATAGCGCGAGTCGATCAAGCCATCATACAAGTCTTTATCCACATTTAATGAGCCATAAAGTTCATTATGGTCAATCCAAATTTGCATGGTATCGTCTTGCCCCTGATCGCTTTGGATACCAATTGCATCGCCAAATCCGGCAGGAACCTCATGGATTTTTAAGTTACGCACAATGATATTTTTCGCACGTTCAATTTGCAGACCAATCCCAGCAAACTCACCTTGAGTACCAACACCAATTATGGATACGTCTTGCATATCTTTAATCGGAATACTGCGGTTAGTATCACCTGAGTTAGCTGCAGTAATGGTACCTGCAATATACACGGTAACGGGCATTGAATTGGTCTTAGCTTCTTCAAGTGCTGCGATTAAGTCTAAACCATTGTCAACCGTAACAATCGTGCCGCCAGCGCCACCAGTAACTTCACCTAATTCTCCAGCAAAGCCGCCATCGCCCTGAGCTTCAGTGTCAACAACAACGGGAGCGTCAAGGGGTTGAGGATCCCAACCCTGACCACCATTATAGCTAGCAAATACTTCTGCACGAGTCGCATACGGTGCGTTAGCTAGTGTAGTTTCAGCTGTAGCATTGCTAACACGACCACTTATGTCCAGTAGATTACCTTGCAAGTCCATGCTGCCATATTCGCGCCAGCCAGAGGTTGCATCAGCGCTTACAGGATTAGGTATTGGCGAAATGTGCCAACCTTCGCTTATCATATGCGGCCCGAGTTTGTTATTAATCAATACAATATTATCGTATAAATCACCCACACCTGCGCTACGTGCAATGTAAGTTGAATTGTCTTGTACGCCATTACCTAAAGGCCCAGGACCAGAAGTAAACTCGTTATTCAAAAATACAAAGCCAGGATAAGATGGGTCTTGAATACGCGCCTGTAGCACGTAGCCACCACTAGAATCACTTGGCGCATTCTTAGAGTCACCTATACTTCTAATTTCACTATTTTCAAATAAGGTCGCTACGCTATAACCCCAAATGAAATCAACGTTACCGGCAATAAGTGAATTATAGAACCAGTTGTATCCCTTCATTAGCAAGGTATCTTGCTCGCTGATAAAGTTCATGTTGTTGGCGATTAATCGGTAGCTACTATTAAAGTAGATAGTTTCAGCTTGGTCGCCAGAACCCGTGCGTGTATGTGTGTTTTTCAGCGTAAAGTTATTTAGCACTAAGTTATCTGCACTTTCAACTAAGAACACACCACGCGAGCTAGAGCCACCATTAAAGCCTTCAGAGTTATCATACTGAACAATGGTGTTTTCGCGGCTTTCGCCTTGAATGGTTAGGTTATTTTTATTACGTAAAAACAACAGCTCATTGTAAACACCCTCTTTAACAGTAATCGTCATCGCGGTATTTTTATCAGTCATTGCATAGTTTAATGCACCTTGCAATGTTCTAAAGTCAGCAAAACCGTCATCATCAACAGTGATATCAGTAGTGCTTGGAGCTGCTTCTTTTGTGGTAAAGGTCCAATTAGCAGCCGATCCGATGCCGTCAAAATCAACACCATTAATAGCTGTACCCGTCGCTACATCGTTACCCACAACAATACGGTAAGTCTTGTTATACTCTAGTACACCGTCTGCTGGTTTGATTGTTAGTGTATTACCTTCAATCATAAATGGACGATAATTCAAGTCACGAGTTTTCCCCGTAATTTGCGCTACACTTTGGCCTAAAGATGTAGTGTCACCAGACACTTTTATCTCATCAACCACTTCATCAGTAGTGACATCAAATATTCTAACCACACCAGAAACACCGAGGGTTGGCGCAGTATCAAACTCAAGCATAATGCTTGTATCAATGTACTGTGCTTGTGAACCTGGAATAGGTACAACTTTAGTTGCTAAGTCACCATACAGTGTTGATGACTCATTAAATGCAGGCCCAATATCCAAGTCAATTTGACGGATAACAGAAGCATCTGAACCAGCGCTTAAATAGAGTGTTGCCGTACCCTCTTTAAGCGGCGTGATGGTTACCGTGTTACCGTTAACTTCAACTGTTGCAACAGAAACGTCAGATGATTCTGCGATAAAGGTGTCAGGCGTTACGCCATCTTTTTGAACAGCATTGACAGTAAATACCAATTGGTCGCCTAAAGCACTACCTGTCCAGTTGCTTTGTGTTAAATCAGTGCTTAGTAAAACAGGCTTTACTGTTGCGTCACCTATTTTTAAATCATCGATTTCAAAAGAACGATTGTTAGTAAATAGACCAATCAAACCTTTAGCAGTCAATGTAGTATCGGTGTGGGTACCCATTTTTTCACCATCAAGGTAAAGGCTGATGTCACTGCCAAGGACTTCATAGCGCACGGTATACCAAACACCATCTTCAGTTGCGTCTTTTTCACCTAAGAATAAAGGAACTCTTGATTGCACTGGACGACTCAAACTACCATCAAGGTTAACAGCAACCTCGACTTGAGTAGACGTAGATGCATTTTGTAGATTTAAACCTGCACCGTACCAGTTGTCTTCATCTTGATAACGACCTAACACATACAACTGTTTATTTCTGGTTGTGCTATTTTGACGAGGACGAATTTTCATCTCAACAAAATAATCCGCGCTAGGTACATTCGACATCACTGAATCTTTAAGTGTTGCCAGTACGCCACCTTCGCTACCTGCAGTGTATCTCATCACTTTGTTGCCGCTTGCTAATTCAAGTACATCAAATACACCATCATTAGAACCTGCATCTAAATCCCAATCGTCTAAATTACCGTCGGCAAAATCATCACAATAGTAAACTTCGTCTGCAGCGTTGTCACAACTAAACGTAGGTGCTTCAAAGGGATTCAAGTACTCTATTCGTAAGTTGTTAAATTCAACAATAGAATCACCTTCTGTACGTAGCTGAATAAACGAATTGGCTGTGCCTATTTCACCTGGGATAGTTAGCGTGCCAAGAGGCACCGAGCTTGCGGCTTCGTTGTATATACGAGAAGACCCACCATGTTGCGAATTCGCACTACCTGAGGTGTTGTTATCAATATAAACTTGAAACTTCTTGCCTGCTGTTGGCTCTTGAACTTGAATAATATCCATTACAATATTGTAAGGTTTAGATAAATCAAACACGCCAACAGTCGCTGTTTCTTCTGCCGTAGTTTCATACAGTGTTTCTGTATTACCAATGGTAAATCGACCGCCACTTAGCATAAGGCCATTGTCGGTAATTTCTACGGTACCACCTGTTTTAAAGAACATGGGATCTGCTTGACCACTTGCATCTACTGAGCCATCAATAGCGAGTGTACTTGAGTCAAATAAATCGCCTGTGACGGTGCTAAAATCAAATGAAAATGGTAAATCAACAGATACGTCTGAATCATTGGGACCGGTAGGTTCTGTTGGTGTGTCAGGCTCGCCAGTGGAGCTAGCTACGGTATCAATCACTAAATTATCGATAGTGATTAAAGAGCCACCTGCCGCACGAAACTGAATAAATGAATTGCTCGAACCTGCATAAGCGTCACCTTCGTAGGTAAATGTCACTCTCTCACCTACGGTAAAAGTAGGAAGTGAAGCACCTAAGGTAAACAAACCACCTTCTGTTGTCTCGCCGGTAGCTAAATCAATTTGTACCATTTTCGAAATATCGCCATGTAATGACTGAGATTGCGACGCCGTATTGTTGTCAGCATAAAAGTAAAAATTACCGGTTTCACTTGCAGCAATGACATCAAAGGAAATGGTAAAACCTTCACTTAAGTTATAAATTCCTGAGCCAGTGGTATCAGCGGCAGTAGTTGTGCGTCCAGGCGTAGTGTTACCAATAGAAATTCTATCGCCATTAAATTCAAATTGACCATCTACAATTTCTGGTGAACCGCTGATGACTGAATACAGTGCACCACTAGATAAGTCTTGGCTTAAGCGTTTGTGGTTAGAAGAAAAGAAGTTTTGTGTATCGGTATTAAAATCTTCTTTTAATTCGATAGACAGCTCTTCTGCTGCTTGCTCTAAATCGATAATCAGTGCATCTTTGACCGTCTCTGAAAATGCGACTTTATTAACATTGCGTTCATCTACCGCATCACAGTTAGCAACTATAGATGCCACGCCCATGCTGTCATCTGCGGCGCAAATACTGTATACCTGAGATTGCGTGTCAAACGCTAAAGAGACAAGATATTTAGTCGAACTAGTGTCGCCATCCATATAGGTCATAGCAAGCACTCTGCGTCCAAATACAAACTCATAAGTGCCGCTTTGTGTTACTGTGCCATCTACACTAATGCTATAAGTGCCTTTTTTGCCAGCAACGGCATTTGGGTCGTTATCGTCTAACTCATCAGGCGTAAAGGTGACAATTTGATCTATAACTTCTGCATTTCCAATGAAGGGGTTAAAGACTTCTCCACTAAACAGACTTAAATCAAAAGCGCCACTCGATACATCACCAAAATCGTTTTCTAAGGTATTAACAAAGTGTGCAACCGCGTCATCAAAGGATGTCATAGTGCGATCAGGAATAGCTTGGGCCAGCCAAGGCTCAATGGCAGCCGCAAAATCTTCTGGTGAGCGATTAAAGAATTCAGCAACCGTTTCACCGTCATTTAACGGCATATTCGCAACTGAAGATGCCGCTGGCGTAATTTCAATTCCATTTGTCGGATCGCCATCTACATCCAATGATTGCAACAAACGCGCTAAATTAGCCACTTGTGGTGCAACCGGATTGTCGGTAGTAAAAAAACTCAACGGCGTTACAAAGTTTTTAGGTGATATTTCAGGCAATTTAAAATTGTCACCAATTTTAAAGATTATGCGGTCGCCCCTAAGATACTCAAAGTTGCCGTCAGCATCAGTCGTACCTGTTACGACGACTTCGTCATCAATATTTTTTCTATCAAACTCAAGGCCACTAACTGGGCTATCTACAAACTGCCCTGAAAGCGCTGGTGGCAGCGGTTCTGTTACATTCTTTTCAACTTCAAGACCACAGCCAAATAGCAGTGATGCACTAACAATAGTGCTTATAAACGATATTTTAAATTTCATCATAAATCCTCTATCTAGCGCCTAGCTTTACACTAGGCGCAGGTCGCTTGCATAAGTAAGCGTTTTTTCTTAATAGAATTTGTAATTCACGCCAACTTGCAACGTACGGCCGTATTCTTCTCGCTGGTACAAGACGTTACCACCACTTAACTCGTTACCTTCAAAGTATCTAAGGTCAACATTGTCAGTTAAGTTGATTGCATCAAAGTAAACAGATAAGTTTTTGCTGACGTCATAAATCGCCTTAAAATCTAGCGTTTTAAGACCAGACTGATATTGATCAGACCAAATTCGGCAGTTTTCTGCGCTGTTGAGTTCTTCCCCTTCTGGACACGCACCAATTTCTTCCAAAATGTCAGAGCGGTAGTTAGCAATCAAACGAACACTTAAATCATCATTTTCCCATCCAAGGGTTAAGTTGGCCGTGGTGTCAGCTTGGTCTGGTAAAACGATGCTGCCTTGACGCACAGTGGGATCTATTTTGGCTTCACTGGTTTGAATGGTCGCATTACTTTGAATAAAGAAGCCCGAATCAAAAAATTGGTTGTAACTTAATTCAACCCCATACACCTTCGCTGATTCGCCGTTTAGTGTCATGTTGATGTTTGCAAGGGTTTGTTCTTGCGGGATGATAAATTCAGTCACTTGACCAATCGGCAATGATATTGGCAAGGTATCAAAACTGCCTCTTGTGCCACGGGCGTCAACGATAAAGTCTTTAATATCCTTATAGAAGATAGCCGCTTCCATAAAGAGATCTTCAGATTGATACCAACTGATTGATGCATCATAGTTAGTCGCCGTCATCGGAATAAGATTTGGGTTACCAATGTCAATGCTGTTGCCAGGGGCAAGAGTATAATCTTGCAAATCCAAAGCTGAGTAATTTGCAAAGTCATCAGGGTCATCATAGCAATCAGGGTTTTCATCAGTGCTTCCGGGTGAACACAAAAACACACGGTCATCCATTCGCGCAAATGCACGGCTTTGGCTGAAAGAAGGCCGCGTATAACTGGTCCAAATTGCGCCACGTACTAACAAATCATCTGTTGGTTCGTAACGTAAGTGAAAGCTTGGGAAAAACTCGCTGTACTTGATTGATGCTTCTGGGAGCGGTTGGAAAACATCAACCGCAGAACCTGCAAATGAAAATTCATCGTTGCGAATGGTCATAAAGCCTGTTGATGCATATTCGGTTTGAACATAACGTACACCTGTAATTAAGGTGACATTTTCTGCCAACTCCATTTCGCCCATCACATAAGCTTCTTGAGTATCTTCGGTTAACTCATAGTCATTGGCTAAACTAACGTAACCTTGAGTGCCCGATGTAGCGATGTCTTTGGTATATTCAATTGAATCAATTAAATAATTGAGCGCATCTTGGCTCACAAATGGATATTGGAAATCACTATTTTTGGGGATAGCTACATCAAAACCAAAATCACTGACAATATTTTCATGGTTTGCACCAATTGCGCTAGTACATACTGTATCACCCTCATTACAATAGCTAGTTTCAGGCACATAGCTCCAGCGATTCTTATCAGTAACATGGTCACGATTACTGCCAGCGATACCGGCTTTTACGTAATATAGCCAGTCAGAATCGATAAAGTCATACTGCACGTCGAAGTTAAATGTTTTTATTTCATCGGTGCGTGTACTGCCTTCTAAGAACACATTGTCAAACTGTATATTGGCGGGGTTGTTGATGTCACCACTGGTTGCGTTACTCGTCGCAGTTGGCGTTTTTGTTAAACCAATTCCATAAATATCATTGTTATTATTCGGATCGATATCCGTTGAATAACTTGGATTAATAATGCCCAAATCTGTACGATAATTTAAAACGTCTTCTTGTGACAATATACGCGCATCAATACGGTCACTACTACCGCGCCCATAAATGATTAAATCACGTTCTCTAAATTGTACGCGGCGGTCTCCGGTGCCATCCTCTACCGCTTTAGAATTAGTTACATCGTATTCTATAGTCCAGGCTTCGCCTAATTGATGCTTACCACCGAAGTTAAATGTAGTGGTCTCTTTCTTTGAAGTTTGAATGAAGAATTGGTGCTGCAAATCCGCATCTGATACGATAAATTCTTTGGTCTGGGGATTAACGTAAAGCGTTTCACCGGTGCTGCCGCCGCCAGAGGTAAAACGGTAAAATTCGCGGTAAGCGACATCTTCATCGGTATAGTCAACATAGTTGCCACGCAAGTAGAACTGGTTTGCATCGTTGGGCCTATATTCTATATTAAGGGCCGCCGTATTTCGGGTTCTATCAGCTAACTCTTGGCGAATTTCGTATTCTTGAGGACCTAAAATTCTATCGACATCATCAACACTATAATCAATGACATTCCCTACGCTGCCATTTTCGTTAACTTCAAATACAGGCTGACCAAAATCTTGTTGGTAAAACTGCATGTTGTTTGAGCTATGGTGACGTTGTTCATTAACAACTGAGCTGCGGTCTTCACGCGATAACACAAAGCCTAAACCAATCTTTTTATCAAACAAAAACTGGGTGCCGTCTACGGTAAATTTAGGAGAGTTGGCCTCACGTAGCTCTGAATAAGAATTTTGCGCTTTTAGTTTTAAAGTATTTTTTCCACGCTCATAAGCTGATATCGCTTTTACGTTTACCGCACCACCAATAGAGTTTAAGTTCATATCTGGTGTTAAGGTTTTAAATACTTCAATTGACCCTAGCGCATCACCTGTCAGCGCATCGAGCCCAATTTTACGCTCATCACCCATACCTGCCATTTGTGAACCGTTCATGTTGACAGACACAAATTCAGGGCCTAACCCTCGTACGGTAACAAATTTGCCTTCGCCCTCTGAACGTTGCAGCGTGACACCAGGCATACGGCGAAGCGATTCAGCGACGTTTTGGTCAACAAAGTTGCCCAAATCATCGGTTGAGACCACCGAACTAAATTGTTTTTTCTCCCGTTCAAGCAAGCGGGCTTTTTGATCACTATATTGAACTCCTGTCACTTCAATAACTTCAACAGCCTCTTCTTCTTTCTTTTCATTTTCAGTTTCTGCTTGCATTGCATGAACCGGATAATTCACTGCAATTGCGAGAGCAAAAGCATTTAATTTCCAATGCTTCATATTTTAGTCCTACCAAGTTAGTTGTAAGATTAGCTTATAAATTCTCATTGCCACCGGTAGCAAACAATATCACTTTTATTTTTACGTTGTCAAATTGTTATTTAATTGTTTCAGAAATTAGTTCTTATTTAATATTAAAATAGTGGTGTAAAGTGAAGCGTGCCATCTTGTATAGACTATAGAATATGGGGTTGAAGCGAAATTTACACTCAAAAAAAGCGTAGACATAAGTTGCGTTACTGTGAAATGATTAGCAGTAAAAATAAGGTGAATTAAATTTATTGTGAATATTTTGTAATTTTTTGTTGCCACCGGTAGACAACTTTGTTAACTTATTTGCCACCGGTAGCAAATCAGTGGCTGTTATCGTTATTAAAAACACACAAACATATTTAAAGTAAGGACATAACATGCACATTAAACAAAAAAAGTATCGATTTAACAAAATAAGCCAAGCACTCATCATTGCAAATTTAGCGGTCATGGGTAGCGCAATGTCATTTGCACAAGAAACCCAAGAGAATGATTCAGCGGTAGAAGTCATCAATGTAAAAGGCAGTTATCGTGGTAGTTTAGCAGAAGCGTTAGATAACAAACGCAACAGCACCAGTATGGTCGATACTATTTTGGCTGAAGATGTCGCCGACTTTCCAGACACCAACTTAGCAGAATCAATGCAGCGCATACCTGGCGTCGCAATTACAAAAGAAGCTGGTGAAGGTAGAGAAATAACTGTACGAGGCTTATCAAGTACCTATACCAGAGTCATGATCAACAATGCAATGGGCCAAAGCTTAGCAGCAGGTTCAGGCGGCGTACGAACCTCTAGAGCGTTTGATTTCAACGTATTTGCATCTGAACTTTTTAATCAATTAGATGTGTATAAAAGCCAATCAGCTGAACTGGAAGAAGGTTCTTTAGGCGCAACCGTTAACTTGCATACCGGTCGCCCTTTTGACTATGCTGACAATACCGTCGTGCTAAACGGCCAACTTAGTTATAACGACCAAGCAGGTGAGATAAAACCAAGAACCTCTGGTTTATTTACTTATCAAAATGATGAGGGCACTTTTGGCGCCTTACTATCTTTTTCAGTTGCACAACGATTTGTACAAAATGAAGGCGCTGATACTGGGCGTTGGGAAGACGATAATTTTGGCAGTTGTAGCGCATGCGCAACCGACGCCGACTTTGATCAAGTAAAATCAGCTTGGCACCCAAGATTCCCCAGGGTTGCAGAAAAAACACATGATCAAGACCGCACAGGCTTAACTGCTTCCTTCCAGTTTAGACCTACTGACAGAACATTAATCACAGTAGATGCACTTTCTGCCGTATTAGAGTCTCATCGTGAAGAACCTTTCATGCAAGCCATCTCGCTTGCGAGAACAGGCTCAACAGGTGTGCAACAAACTGATGTTGCTGCCTATAATATTGATGCAAACAACACCCTTATTTCAGCAACAATGGATGAAGTTGATATACGCTCAGAAGCATTTATTGCTGACTGGGAATCAGACTTCAAACAATATAGCATTGAAGTTGAACATGAATTTAATGACGATTTCCGTATTAAAGGAATGGCATCAACTGCCACCTCTGATTCTAGATAATCGCGAATCAACTATTATCTTTGAACACTACAGTTCAAATGATGACCGTAAACTCATCAATTACGCAGACAACACGTCGGCTGTATCTTACGATTTCAGCTCAATGACATCGCCAACAATTGGCTATAGTTTTGATACTGCTAACCCAGCGAATTGGGAATTGTCAGAGTTTAGAGACCGCGTATATGTAGCTTCTTCGGGGTCAGATTCTTTGAAATTGGACCTAGCTTATGATTTAAATGACACTTTTACACTTAAAGCTGGGATTTCAAATCGTGACTACAGCTATCAAATAGAAGGTACCAGAGCAGATAGATCTTTCGCTTCAGCTGATGCTCTTGATGGCACTGTTGACAACGTTGCTTGTGGCGTTACTCCTGAAGTCACGTCTTCAATGGGCTCTGTAGAAACCTATGGCGGCCAAACCTTCTTTATTGGTGATATTAATTCAATTGCTGATTTAAGAACTAACTCATGTTGGCCAGCAGCCATTAGAGCTGGCGATACTCGCGATGTCGAAGAATCAGTTATGGGCATGTATGTACAAGTAGATTTTTTACTAGACATTGGTGACAGCGAGTTAAAAGGTAACGCGGGGGTTCGAAAAGTTGATACTGACTTAGATTCAACGGGTATTAATAGTGGTCAAACGGTCAATGTTACTCACTCATATAGCGATACCTTACCTTCATTCAATTTAGCCTATGATATTACTGAAGATGTTGTATTAAGAGCGAGCTGGGCAAAAGTAATGTCTCGTCCAAATTTGACAGACCTAAACCCAGGCGGAAGCGTAAGTATTTTTGGAGACCCAGCGGTAAGTTATGGTAACCCTTTTATTGAACCATTTAGAGCAACCAATATTGATTTAGCGGTAGAGTGGTACTTTGAGTCTGGTGCCCTACTCTCAGTTGCCTATTTTGATAAAGATATTGAATCATTCCCAACCAGTGAAACAACGACTTTGCTGTGGGCAGACACAGGCCTTCCTAATAGTTTATTAGGGTCGCAAATTGACGACTTGATAGATGCCGAATTTCAGGTTTCAAGAAGAACAAATGGTGGCGGTGCTACGCTTGATGGTTTTGAAGTTCAATACCAACAGAACTTGACCTTCTTACCACAAGAGTGGATGCAAAACCTAGGCGTAATAAGTAACCTTACTATTGTTGATTCAAAGGTTGATGGGTCGGGTCTCCCTCTAACTGGTCAATCTGATAAAACATACAACTTTACTGTTTATTACGAGGATGACGCGTTCAGCACTCGTTTGGCATATACCTACAGAGGTGACTACACCACAAGAAATGATTCTAATACCGATAAAATCCGTTATAGAGAGCCCGCTAAGTCTCTAGATTTCGCTGCAAGTTACCAAATAACTGATCAATGGAAAGTGAGTTTAGATGGAATTAACTTAACGGATGAAACGATTGGTGATTATATGGCTCCCGGCGTTGGGCGCTTAATTACCGAGCAAATCACTGGCACCCAGTGGATGCTAGGCGTTTCATACAAAATGTAAGTTTTCGTGTGTGAAGTGAGGCATGCTACTTAGGTACATGCCTTTTTTTTACTCCGTTTGACCGCTAATAGATGAAGATCCATGTAAATAAGAAGTATATGGCTAAATAAAGAGAGCTTGATATGTCAATTATTCAACAGAAAGTGTTTTGTATTGCCTTAATTACATTGTTTGTTGCAGGATGTGTTATAGAAAATGGCACAAGTAAAAAAGACGCAAGTAGCCTTATTCAAGTTAATGGCAATCCCCTGCGTTTTGGTGAAGGCCTAAGAACGGCTGACCCTTCAGCTCATGTTTGGAAAGACGGTAAAATGTATGTGTACACGTCTCATGATCAAGAATGCCAAGAAGATTTCTGGATGAAAGATTGGTATGCGTTTTCATCTAATGATTTACAAAATTGGGAATCCCATGGCCCCATATTTTCTGTTGATGACCTAAGTTGGGCAGACAATTATGCTTGGGCGCCCGATGCTGCCTATAAAAATGGTAAATATTATTTTGTTTTTCCCGCAGGCACCGGTCACAAAGACAGAGTTAACCCCAAAAACAGCACTAAATGGATGGGCATTGGTATCGCCGAAAGCGATAGCCCCACAGGCCCCTTTAAAGACATGATAGGCGAGCCACTTTGGCGCACGCCCTATTCTAACGACCCTGCTATGTTTATAGATGATGATGGTCAGGCGTATTTATATGTTCATGCAACAAATAAAGACTACCACGTTATCAAAATGGCTGACGATATGCGCAGCACCAAAGGCGAGCTAAGCAAAATGGATATGGGCGGCTACGAACCCAAAATGGAAGGACCTTGGGTGTTTAAACGTGGCCAATACTATTATTTTACCATGCCAGAAAACAACAGAGTGCTAACATACTACATGTCTACATCACCTACTGGACCATGGGAATATAAAGGCCAGTTTATGGAGCAAGAACATAATAGCAATAACCACCACTCAATCGTTCAATATAAAGGTCAGTGGATACTTTTTTATCATCGTTGGTTAGAATTAGCGTCGCAATGTGGCCGCCAACGTCATAGTGCTGCTGAATACTTATACTTTAACGAAGATGGCACTATTAAACCGGTGCAAAGGACAGAGAAAGGTGTAAGCGATTTTACCAATCAATAATATGTAAGCTAGCCTCCTGAAGAATGAAGTTGTAAATAAAAGACCTATTTGGCTCGAAATTAATAGGTCTCCTTACTTCTACCACTCATTTAACTACAGTGGGTCTCTTGAACGACCTCTTTGCAACTCTAGTGCCTCGTACACCTGTTCTTTCGATGGTGGTTGGCAGCCATCTTTTTCAACATTTAGGGTTGCGGCCATCAAACCATATTCTAGCGCCTTAGCTAGCACGTCTTCTTGCCACGGTTGTTTAATTTGGCCCTCTCTTAATAGATAAGACAAAAACGCAGAGAAGAAGGTATCTCCTGCACCCACCGCATCAACAAACTGAGAAGGTTGAAAAACAGGTTTAGTAATCGATACTTCATTGCTTAGCAGTGTTGCTCCTAGCTCGCCTTTTGTAAGTAAGACCATACCGTTGGTAAGCTTGCTTAATATTTGTTTAGCCCCCTCTAAAGGCGGTGCATCAATGCCCAGTAGTAGCAAGTCTTCATCACTTACTTTAACTATGTCGGCAAAGGGAAGTAGTGAAAGCACAGCATCAATATATTTCGCTTCATCTAGCTCAACATTTTTACGCATGTTGATATCTAAACTAAGGACTATTCCCCGAGATTTTATTTCAGTGAATAATGGTTTTAGTACATTCACCATACTTGGTACCAGAGTCAATGAGCCTGTATGGAAAAGTGAAATGTCATTTGAAATGAGTGATATTAGCTGCGCTGTATCTATATCTAAATCAGCGATATGTTTACGATACAAGCGATAGTCAGGCTGGCCTTTGTCGTCTTTGTATATGAGCGCTAACGAGGTAGGTAAATCAGAGCGATTATTTGCCGGCAAATGAATGTTTTCGCTTAACGCATAGTTATAAATACGCTTTCCATATTCATCCGTTGAGATAGGCGATAAATAACTGATATCTATATTTTGCTTGGCAAAGCTGCGAGCGACGTTAAAAGGAGAGCCTCCAATAAAAGGATGGATCGTCCCATCTTTTTGCTCAATTAAATCAAAAAGTGCTTCACCAAAAACAGCTGCTTTTTCAGTCATAAATACCCCGTGTTATTTAAGTTTTAGTAAGGATTCTGCCGTATACTCATTAGTAATTAGACAGTTAATAAAGGTTGATTGCAAAGCGCCATGAATGGCCGGCACCTTCTCTTCGCCCGACGCGATGCCATAAATCAAATTATTTTTATTGGCATTGAGCTTGGTGCTAGCAACTCTGTGGTTTAGGTCGCAATCCAATAACTGGCCGTGTTTATCATATACCCAGCCAATCACCTCACCTACAGCGCCTAAATCAAGTAATTGCTTGGCTTCTTTTTCACTAATAAAGCCATCATTTAGCATGGGTGAATTTAGTCCCACATTCCCTATGCCAACAAAAATCACGTCAGACTTTTCAGCCATACCTATTGTGCGTGAGACGAGTTCTAAAGAATGTAGATGGTCTTTTTCCGCTTTGCTTTTAGGTAACACTGGCAGTGGCATAGGATAGTGTTTAGCGTTAACACGCTGCGCCATTTGTACAACCACGTTGAAATCAGAAGCAGAACCATCGTTAGCAATATTGCCTAACAAAGCCACTATCTTGTGCTGTTCACATGAAAAGTAGCCAAGCTCTTCAACACATGATTTTAATACGCGCCCTGTTCCAAAAGCCATGACAATAGGATCGCTCCCCTTTAAATGACGTTCAATTTCAGCCGCGCCAGCCTGAGCAAGGCCGAGTGTTGAACGTTTATCGCCACCAGGACTTGGGACCACTATGCATTCGCGTAGATTGTATTTTTCTTTTAACTGATTAGATAAATCCATACACTTAGCGATAGGATGTTCAAGCCTAACTTTTATCAAACCTTCACTCACCGACAAAGCCACCATGCGCTGGGCACTTTGCCTAGATACATTCAAACTTTGCGCAATTTCATCTTGCGTTTTACCCGCTACATAATACAGCCAACCAGCGCGGGCAGCATCATCTAGCTTTTTAGATTCTTTAGAAGCTAAGCTCATGTTTTGCCTTGTTAATTAAATAAAGAAGGAAGTTTTGTTTTAAAGTCAGTCCACGATGACACTACCGATACGCCATCGATTAGTGCTTTATCTTGTAAATGTTGCATATGCGCTGCGCCATTATATTGAACGACTTGCATATTGGCTGCTAATGCCGCCTTAAGACCTGATATAGAATCTTCTATCACCAAGCACTGAGAAGGTGTAAAGCCCATTTTTTCAGCTGAATATAAAAATATGTCAGGCGCTGGTTTGCCGTTTTTTACAAGCGATGCGGTAAAAATATTTTCAACAAAAAAGCTTGCTAAATCAGTAACACCAAGGGCATGTGTCACTCTAGCCGGGCTGCTACTGGTCGCAACGCAGCACGGTTTATTCAGTTCGTCCAAAACCTCTTTAATTCCCTCAGTCCGCTCAAGCTCTTTTGAAAATGTATCAAAAAGCGACAAACGAAATTGCTCTCTAAACTGCTCATCAAGCACAACAGAAAAATCGTCTAATACTTGTTGTGTCACACTTTCAAATGTACGGCCTAAAAAGTGGGCATTGAAATAAGCTTCATCTACTGATACACCTTTGCTTTCTAACAGCGCTAATAGCACTCTCCTGCTTAGGATCTCGCTATTAATTAGCACACCATCGCAATCAAAAATGACCAGTTGAATATCTTCAGGCTTCAATGCCGCACTCCTTAATTAATCAGCGTCTATGTAAATAGCTAAGGTTTTCTCTATACCTTTGTTATCAATGATATCTAACCACTTCTCAAAGGCTTGTTGAAAACGCTCGTTGTGGCCCAAGTTACCAAATACCTCTTGCATACCAATAAAAGCACTTGAATCATTTGCGGCAACATTAGCCTTGTCTGCAAGTACCTGCTTTTGAGCATCTAAAATAGTGATACCTGCACCTTCCTCAGTTGTACTTGCGCATAGTTTACACCATAAGGCAATGACCAACGATAGTCCGTCAATGCCTTTGTTTTGCTCGATATTGTCTGCAATCGTAGGCAAGATAAATTTAGGCAAACGGTTTGAACCGTCTTGATACAAGCGCTCAATAGTATCTTTTATTTCTGGGTTTGAGAACCTATGCTTGATGATCTGCAAATAGTCATTCGGATCAATACCAGGCGCAGTTGGCAAAGTAGGAATAACCTCGCTAATAATCAGTTTCTCAAGGTATTGTGTGACCAAGTCGTTTTGCATAGCTTCATGAACAAACTCAATACTCAACAAACCAGATGCGTAAGCCAAGGCAGCATGGCCACCATTTAATACTCTTAGCTTCATTAATTCGTAAGGCGCAACATTCTCAACAAACTGAACACCCACTTTCTCAAGTGCGGGCCGTCCGTTTACAAACTTATCTTCAAGTACCCATTGGCGAAAGGATTCACACACAACCGGCGCGTTATCTACAATACCAAACAAAGTCTCAATTCGCTTTATTTGCTGTGGTGTTACCACCGGCGCAATACAGTCAACCATCGAGTTAGGGAAGCTAACGTTTTGTTCAATCCAAGTAGACAGAATTTCATCAACTTCGTTTGCTAAACCAATTACCGCTTTTTTAGCCACATCGCCGTTGTGCGGAATATTGTCACAAGACATTAGCGTAAACGCCTTTAAGCCCTTATCACGTCTTAGTTTTAGTGCTTGCAAGATAATTCCAAACACACTTTGTGGCTGCTCAGGGTGTTTAATGTCATGCTGAATCTCGCTAGATGACTTATCAAATGAACCTGTATCAGGGTCAATATAATAACCGCCTTCGGTAATGGTTAATGACACTATCTTTATTGATGGTTCAGCCATAGTAGCGATAATTTTCGCTGCATCAATGTCGATAAAATCAATCATCGCGCCACAAACTTGCGCTGTAATGTTGTCTTCGTTTAGCTCTACCACAGTAGTAAGAAAGTCTTGCTTGATTAACTTATCACGCATGACTTTATCGTAAGATTTAACGCCTGCGCCACATATGCCCCACTCTAAGCCTTCACCTTTTTCAAATAAATTGTGTAAGTAAATAGCCTGGTGTGCTCTATGAAAATTTCCAACACCCACATGAACGATTCCCTTGCTAAGCGAAGCTCTGTCATAGCTTGGAATTCGCACGGGCTTAGATAACTCGCCCAACGACGAGTTACTTAATGCAATAGACATTTGCAGTTTCCTTAAAGAGAATGTTTATGAGAATAGTTGAATATAACTAGGTACTTTGTCGCTGATATTTAAACCGGCTTGGTCAAAGTAAAACATTTTATCTTCACTTGCAGTCAGGCTAATTTCATCGCCGTATTCAAGCTCACAATCGCCCGAGGCTTTCACCGTGATCGACGTTCCATCATTCAAACTCACATGCAAAAAGGACTCTGACCCCAAATGTTCACTTTTAGCTAAATTTGGTTTAAAAATATTATGCAATTACATCAATACTCAACCGCAATCTTATTGCACGCCTCAAGCCAACCTAATCATATGCCAACCAAACGGGCATATGCTATCCAAGCGGGCATATGCCCGATCAAGGTATGCATAATTCCAGTTTTTTCAACCACGATCAACTGTTTTGTTGCTATTTTGTAAAAAACAACTTAAGCCATCGTTTTTATTTGGTTTTAGGTTTATAGTTTTAAAGGCTTTGTTATGGCTTGTTAACTTAGAAATAAGAAGTTATTTCTGGGAAGGGCAAAAATCTGGCTGTATCCGAGAAATATTTTAAGGAGATTAGGTAAATAATGAATGGTGTATTCGCTTGCAAGGGCTTGCGAGCGAAGGTTGAAAGTGGCAATAGTAGTAAGTTGGCTAAGTACTTATTTACTGTTCGCACTCGTTTGAAATGGATTGTGCCTTTAACATGTCTTGCATATAACGACTTTGGTCAATGGACTGCATCAACGCCATGGTTTCAGACGTGTTAATACCATCTTGGATCACAGGTAGCGCTGCTGCGCCGCCTTCCCCGCCTATTTCGCTTATAAAGCTAGTAACAAAGCATGAACAAAATTCGTCACTATGGCCGGCTCCTTTACAGCCTTTGCCCAACAAGGCCTGGGTGGCATTAGCGGCGGGTGTATTTTTTAAAGCTTGGGCTTTTTGGTAGTCTTTGTTGGCTGTAATTTGCTCTTTTACACTGGGCTGATTGGCATTTTTTGCTTTTATCTCGTCGACTTTAGCCTGCATAAGCGCGACTTCGTTGCCAAATTTATTGGTCACTTCTGGTCTGTTACCTGAAACGTCAATCGCTTCTAAACCTAAAGGAGGGCCGGCTCTTTCTTCGTTATTGCGAACAAACCTTTTGATAATATTGCCAGAAGAATTCTCTTCAGCGGCCAACAAGGCTGCACAGTAATTGCCAATATTTAATGTATTTTGTTCATAGTTTTTGAGCTTCTGATGCGCCTGTTGTGCTAGTGCGTTTACATCTTCTTTGGATGAGCCGGTCTTACGCTCTAATGCATCGTCGTCAAGCCCTCGGTAAAATACATAATGTAAGGCAGCTAATTCGTTTGCGCTTAAAACACGTTCAAGTTCTACAAGCTGACACTGCTCTAAACGCTCAGTACCGGTGCTACTTACGCGATAAGCATAAACTTCTGAAAATATAGGCGCAGATGGCAAAGGAGCAATAGATACTTTGGCGGTATTTGGAATAACGCAGCCCTTTACTTCTTCATAAAAAGGGTCTGCACTTTCGTATTCATCAAAGGCGTTAAACATTTCAATTTGCACCTGCCCCATTGGACGGCCGTTCGCATAGCGTTCAAACGCTTTTTCTTTTTGATTGGGTTTACCAAGGCGTTCTTTGTAAGACTCAACAAGGTAATCAGCATAGCGCTGGTTTGGGCTTAAATGCGCATAAGTAGCATGAGATTTGGCAACGCAATTGCAATCGACATTAGGCCGGCCTAGAGAACTACAAAGCGTCTCGTACACACTGGCTTGTTTTTTAAATTCTGCGCTGGTTGCACTCGCGCTGGCGCTGTAAAACGAGACGGTAAGTGAAATAAGGAGAAAAAGGCAAAGTTTGCATTGATTCATAGTGACGTCCTTTTCAATAAATATGCTGTGCAAAAACAAACATTAGGGGTTTACCCTGCAGCTTAGTAACATCAATACTACTAAAAAATAAGCGTTTGTCTAGCTAGCCCCATCTTACCTAATTGCGGGTGAGTAAGTTTGTTAGGTAACTTTTAAATAACCTGTCTACATCGTTAATTGACGAATTCAAACGATGATCTCCATTTAGTAGATGCAAACTAGCCTTTGAAAGCTGAGCATAGCGTATTGAGTTTTCAACTGGGATCACATCATCAAGCCAGCCGTGTATTATTTCTAGATTATTGATATCGGCTTTATAATCTTGCTGTAAATAGCCTTCAATATAAAGTGCAGGTGCTAGTAAAAATACGCCTACAGGCGAATGTTTTTGCGCGGCAACTAAAGACACATAACCACCCATACTTGAGCCAACCAATACAAATGGCTGTGACTGAGTTGCCAAATAATCATTAAGCTTATGAACTCGCTCATCAGGGTTCATAATGCCTGCGTAATCAATACTATCTACCGAATAACCAAGTGCTTCTGCCGTGCTGGCAAGGCGCTTTATTTTACTGCCCCAAGGCCCGCTTTCTTTACCGTGCGAAAAAATGACTTTCATTTGATTAGTGTCTCCCTCGTCGCACTAGAATCTTTAAACAATTATCTTGTTCGCTGCACCACTTTTTGCCTAGCTCAACGACATCATTAAACTTAGTTTCTGTAACTAAAGCGTATTGCTCGAGTGCTAAAGCAAAGTTAGCGTTTAGTCGATACAAGTCAGCACGCAACAAGGTGTATTCATCAAGCATTGGCGCGATTGGATGCGCGTGCAAGTAATCATACATTTCTTCATACTGCGCTTGCTCTTCTTTTGTTTGAGGCCGATACCCTTCACTACGATAAATCGTGCTTTGATCTTCAAGGCTTAAACAAAACAGCTGATGAAACTCCCTGCAAGCCTCCGCTGCGCGCATGCGCTTATCATCCTCGTTAGTACTATTGATAAATAGCTCTGCGTATTCTTCATAACCTGGTTCAGGTAAATACTTATACTTGCGTTCAAAATCGCTAACATATTGATAACCACCTATATTGAATAAGTCTCTTAACCATATTTTCGCTTGCCCCCAAGCTGATGATGGCTCGTCAGGCTCATCATCATTCGTGTCAATAACAGTAAGTGCGTTTAAGTCTTCAATTATAAATCGACATGCCTCGCAGCGCCCTAATTCGGGCAATATGCTTTTAGGAAAAGAATGAACGCCGCCATCTGAAAATTCAATATGGTAATGCATTGTAATTGACAACGGCACTTTTCGATAAAAGTAGCTGTCGCACTTTGGACAAGCGACAGTAGTTGGGTTTGCAAATCTTGACATAGTCTATCCGTTTACTTTAGATGTGGTAATGAGTATTTATGGGCAATGGTGAGGCTGCTGCTAGCCGCACTTTTTGCTGCGATTGCGTTTCGTTACGATTTTATAAAACGTAAAAATTTACAAGGTAAATATAACATTCAAGGGCGCTTTCCAGAAGAAGTCTTATACAGCTAATACTCTAATGTTCGAAGTGATTGCTTTACTTTAAAAAAACGTGAGCCAGAGATGTTTAGTTTGTCTACAATTCATTTAGGTGCGAGGCTATGAGAGGGATTAACCTTATTTACTAGCCTTTGTAACTGCTGTATTTTTAACTTTTTGAACTTAGAAGCCAACTAAAACTAGAGAAGTTATTTTTGAAAACAATTTTTTTTCATGAAGACGACCATAGCCAAATCGAACTAATACCTGAACAAAACAAATTGTATTGTTTAGAGCATTTTAATGCTATTGAACAAAGTTACACGCGATCTTCAGACCCAACTTTAGCACAACTCCATGCAAGAGAAAGTGCCCAAGCAGAGCTTGAAAGCCTTAATATATCTTTCACAGAAATTGACACTTTTTTATCCAGTAAACTGTGTAAATTCGATAAAGTAGTCACAGGTTATGGAAATGCCAAAATTGTATGCCCGTCAGTTTATGCATATGGATGTGAAACAACAGGAGTGATTTTTATTGAATGTTCAAAAGATAAAATTGTATCCTCTATTTGGTTTTCAGATGCCTTGTTGGAAATACCACAAGTGTTTAAAAACAAAGGTTTGATATTTGTAGATTGGGCATGGACATTCCTTTGTGATGTAGATAATCATCAAGAATACGTTAACTACGTTAATGAAAAGAATAAAGTAATTCAAAAAAGAAGTGACATTTTAAAACAAAAAATGAAAGCCAAAGCGGCAGACCCTTGGTGGCGGTTTTGGTGATTGTTAAATCTAGTTGTGCTTTTGTGTCTACTTTTTGAACTTTATTTCACTCTAGTTTATGATAAAAACACGTTTAGTATTCACCCTTCACAATGCAATGAAAAAAATTTACTTCTTAATTACTAGCTGCTGCATCTCAATTATTTTATCAATTCTCCCAGGTGCTCTGTCAGCTAACGAAACGGCACAGTTGAGTAGTCAACTACAAGAAATAAAAGATGGTATAACAAATTCAGCCAATGAGGGTGAAATTAACATAGTGTTTGAAAAAACCTATCAAGCTAATGTACTGCATTACAAAAAAAAGATAAAAATAGAGCAAGGCAAAACATACGAAATCTTAGCGATATTAGACAGTAGCGAAGGCGAAATAAAGACTGAATTATACGATTCTGCCGGTAACGCTTCAGTTGAATATGCGGGTGAACAATTTGAAGATAGCGGACTCAAATATTCTGGGCATAGCATAGAAGCAGCTATAAAAAGTCAAGAGTTCATATTTAAGGCCGCGACCGATGCGTTTGCTAATGGAAAGTCCATTTATGTTGCCATGGTTGAATATATAGATGAACCCACTGAAGAACCCGCTGAAAAACCTAGTGAAAAACTTGATTCAGATGATGCTTCTTATAAACGGCATTTTAGTGAAATGGGTTACATCGCTAATTATAGCCCAATCGATTTTGTTATTTACAAGGCGTCAGATCTACCAATTATTTTTGAAATGAATGTGCATGAGGGCAATGACTATAAAGTGATAAGTGCTTTTTCGAACAATCGTGCCAAACCACGATTGATTATTGCAGACCCCGATAGAGGTAATGGTGACTCTGGGAGTGACGATTATGTCGCATCTTTTGAAATGCGCACTGTTCACGAAGGAGAAAAGCAATATTACGTGAAGGTTGAGAAAGCTTCAGGCACATTGCACCCTGAAGATAAAGTTTATATATATACTGGGTATCGGACGAGTACCAATACCGAATATCTTGAGGGTGCTGCCAAGAACAAACCCGAGAATCATTTTTCGACGCAATAGATTCCAAAGAGCATCGCTGCCACTTTGTGGCTTTTGAGTTTGGGTGCTAACATCAGTCATTCCTTTAGTGCTTCAATTGGCTTTGTTGATTAGCATTTAGCGCGCTAGACGCGACAAGCTTCTCACTGCAATAACATAGCGCCATGTCGGGGTGATACTGGCGCTACTTAAACATAGCATCTGAATAAATAGGCTTAAATTTATCAAGTATCTTTATCTCGTTTAAATCAATGCTAGAAAGGTTTAATACAACATTCTGATATTTAGTCCCCGTGTTCTTTACGCTCTTTTTATGTGACGGGTGAGACCACACTTTAGGCAGCTCACTGGGCTCTATTGTATACAAAGAAAGCTCAGGAAACTGAAAGACGACCAAGGTGTATAGCGCGTTTGCCATCTTAGGAGACGGTGTGTAGTTTGCCACTTCAAGCATCGCATTTTGTGGGTTCTTACTTGTGTACAAAGCGGGAACCCCAGCGTGATTCCATCGAGCGCCATTTTTAAAGCTACTGGTTTGGCTGAAGTCACGCCATTTATCAACATAATTTGATTGAATAGCTTTAAATAGTATCAAGCAAAATCACCAAATTTCATTGCCTCTAAGCATAACTTCACTTGCTGCCTACCAAAGGATGTATCTAACAAGTCCTCTGGCTTGTTGCTTTCAAGCGCGGGGATTGGCGTTTGCAACCATTCAGCAATCATATCACTGTCATTATTAAAAAAGCTGTTTAGCTCAACCCATAACGTGGATAGATCGTAAACGTCATCCGGCTTAGTGCCGCGTAAGACTACTTGATTGCATAACTGGCTTTACTATCAGTTTTTAGAAGCAATTAACAAAAATACTAGCGTGTTTTTTTGATGCCTTTGGTACAGATGAAAATGAGAAATGGCCGAGAGAAAAAAGCTATCTTATTTTTAATGATGATGAGGCTGCATTGACTGACCTTGCAAAGACATTTGGGCAGAATGCAATATTGAAAAATAAGAAAGGAAACGTTGTGGAGCTTTTAGAGCAAACGCTTATGTGTGACGATTTCACCATCCAAAGAGATTTTGACTTTGCTGGGGCGGTCACCGAGGCTAGTCTATAGTGTTAATGTGTCCTACACTTAAAGAATTACAACATCTCCTTAATTTATTATGACAGGTGTCGGTATGCTGCTAATTTCCGTATTTGCCTCCATATACACCTGCTTTTACCAGGACTGGTATATGGTGTTAATTCGACTTATACTCATATTCTTCTGTATTGAATAGCTATTCGTTTGATTATTCTTGAGAATGCTTTAGGCGAATTATTATCGATTACTTATACATCACATTTGTAGTATCCCAATGTTGAATATAAAGTCTATTCTTGTCTATTTTGTTTTATTTAGCTTTTTTGCCCATGGTGAGCAAGTATTTGAAGAATCTTATGGTGACGTTGGTTTAGCCTTAACATCGGTATACAATTCTAAATCGTTAGGCGGACATAATCAGAACTGGACCTTGCATCAAGACCATGACGGACTCATTTATGTTGGGCATTCCAGAGGGATGTTGCAGTTCGACGGTGAACATTGGCAAAATATCCAAACTCCTCATGACACACCTGTGCGCTCCATTTCACAGTGGAATAATCAACTGTATATCGGAACGACAAACGATATCGCAAAATTGCAACTAGAAAAAACAGGCCAATTAACTTACACAAGCCTACTTGAGCATTCCCCATTTGCAGAAAAGGTGTTTGGAGACATATGGTCAAGTGCATCTAACTCACACGGTATTCTATTCAATTCTAGTGAATATAGCTTTTTTTATGATGGAAAAGAGCTAACTACCGTTAACACAATGGCCTCTGGCCGGCAAAACGTGTTTTCAATCGACAATCATTTTTATTACAAACCAACTCACCTAGACAATATCTACCGCCTTACAAGTGCTATTGAGAATGAAAATCTAGTTTTTATTAATAGCAAAATCTCGGGGCAGTTACCTAAAGATGTGGTAGTAAAAGAAATAATCAAGACCACTGCCGACACGCTACTTATAGTAAGCGAGCGCCACGGTATATTTGTGCACAATGGTAAGACCGTAGAACAAATAAAAAGCGCAAGCGCATTTGCGACAGATATAGAGTTATACGATGCCATCTTATCCACTGACGGTTTCTATTATATCGGTTCGGTCTATCACGGCTTATTTATACTCGATAAGCAATTCAATATTATTAGAAACTACCGTGAACAAGACAGTATTGGCATGGACACGATATTTTCCGTTACCGAAGATAAGCAAGGAAATATATGGTTGGCGGGTATTCCGAATATTATCAAGATGCGCCCGCCTCATGTGATTAGTCAATTTAAAGCCGGAAAAACATCAACTGAAATTCTAAGTCTTAAAAATACGAGTCTAGGTATCATCGCTTCTGGCAATGGCGTGTTTAAATTAATGCCATCCACAAAAGCGTTTGGTGCACCCACTTTTAAGGCCATGAACAACAATTTTATCAGCAGCGTAGACTTAATGGAACATAATGGTAATTTGATTAAGCCCGGATTCGGCGGTATATATCAGCTTGAGTTAAATCCGCAGGCAAGTCAGATAGTTAAAGAATCCAAGCTGATAGAGCTAGGACTCGGTCGCATAATAAAGCCAACACCTAACCGCAATGAGTTTGTTGCAAGCTCATCAGATGGGGCTTTTTTGTTACGATTTGTCGATGATAAATGGCGCATTACCCCTTATTTGGGTACGCGTGACAATTTAGTGAGCCTAAACCTCGATACGCAAAATACACTGTGGCTTGGTTCAGACAGCGGCAAGATTTACAATGTTGAGAAAGCATTGTCGCCAAAACCTATACTCAGCACTTATGATGGCTCCCATGGATTAGGTAAAGGGCCCGTTTATTTGTTTAATATTGACGGTAGAACCATCATCAGTAGCGCCGGTAAATTGCTTGTGGAAAACAACAATCAACTCATCGATGCAAATATTCCAATGATCGCTGATGATTGGCTAACAGATAGTCAAAATATTGATAAGCTTAGACAGCAACTGGGTAATAACACACTACCAGAGCGTATTTGGTATCGTAAGAATGGTAAAAGTGGCTATTTTGAAGCAACGTCAGATGACCAGTGGCAAGAATACACGTCTATTTTTGACAGCGTAAAAAGTGGTGGGTTTTATGATCTATTTGTTACCGAACAAGACATTTTATGGTTTGTGCGCGACAAAGGCGAAATTTACCGGGTAGATATAAAAAAAGCTAATCAATTGCCGCCCTCCGCCCCTGTAAATATCCGCTCTGTCAGCATGCACAACCGTCCGATAGAATTTATGAAGGGATCACTAGACGCTAACCAGCGCGACGGCGAAAGTAAATCCGCTAGGAGGCACATTAATCACTTAAGCCCTAAGGATTCAATACGAATAAACTATGCGTCCACCGATTTCGGCTCAGCTAGCCCAATTAAATACCGTACGCGGCTGCTTTATGAAAACGAAGCTGGTGAATGGTCAAATTGGTCGCACGAAACCTACCACGATTTCATCTTGATTTCGCCAGGCGATTATACATTTGAAGTGCAGGCGCAAGATGCTTGGTCGAGAGTCACATCGAACGAATTGCATTTAAGCGCAATTGCACCTTGGTATTTAACTAATATCGCCTACACCATTTATTTTATTATTGGCCTATTTATCTTCGTTTTTATCGCTTGGATTGTGCAAAAATGGCGATTAGCCGCGCTGCAAGAGTCAAATCGAGCCCTTGAGAAAACCGTCGCTGAGCGCACCAAAGAGGTCAGCGAACAGGTACAAAAACTCAATGAACAGCAACAGTTAAAAGATCGCTTTTTTGCTAACGTGTCTCACGAATTTAGAACACCGCTTACGCTCATCATCGGGCCACTTGAATCACTGCTAAACGAATACTCCAACACGATAAACGAAAATTCTCGAACACTAACAGCAACAGCGCTAAATAATGCCAATAAAATGTTAGCGCTAGTGGGGCAAGTTCTTGATATTAATCGGCTTGAAGTTGGCAAGTTGCCATTAAGAGTAAGCGAGTATGACATTGCTAAGCTAGTTAGAAACATACAACAACGATTTAAGTCTTGGGCAGAACAAGAAGGACAAACTATCAGTTGTGAAAACTGTGAAGAGCCTATTCTTTTATATTTCGATATTGATCAAATTGATAAATGCATCGCCAATTTAGTTTCTAATGCGATCAAATACAGCGGTAAAAATAGCCACATTAAGATAAACACGCTTATTGAAGCTGATGATGTCACTATTCAAGTGATTGATAATGGCAAAGGCATTAGCGAATCGGCCGAAGAAAAGGTTTTCGAGCGCTTCTACCAAGGTGAAGAGTCAGAGCAAAACTCAACCCCAGGGACTGGAATAGGATTGTCGTTGGTGAAAGAAATAGTTGAACTACACCATGGTTATGTCAGTGTTAGCGCAAAATTAAACCACGGCTGTTGCTTTAATATACAACTTAAAAAGGGAAACGCGCATTTTGCTAAAGAACAACTAGTCGAACCTATCACGCTATCTCAGTCTCAAGGTCCATCTTTCATTGCACCCACTCAAACGGCGAATTCTAATCAACAGGATCAAACTACCTTATTGATCGTGGATGATAACGCAGAGCTGAGACATTTTATGAGCCTGCAATTATCGGCAAACTATAAAATTATACAGGCTCATAATGGCGAGGAGGGATTTGAACTGGCGTGCGAGGCGCTACCAGATCTTATTGTATCAGACGTGATGATGCCAATATTATCTGGTTATGAACTCACCAAAAAACTTAAAAGTACGCCGGCTACACAAACTATTCCGGTAATATTATTAACCGCTAAAGCCAGCAAACGAGAAACAGTTGAAGGGTTTATGTGTGGCGCGGATGACTACCTAACCAAACCATTTGATACCTCTGAATTAATTATGCGGGTTAACGCACAAATCAATATCCGCAAAACCATTCGAGAGCGAATTCGCTTTGAACAAAGTGCAGAAATCACCAATATATCGACGGTCACTCCGTTTGTTGAAGACCTTCATGCACAGGTGATAAAACACCTAAGTCAACCCGAATTTTCGGTTGAGGATTTGGCCAGCTCTATGTTTATGAGCAAAGCAACCTTAACGCGTAAGTGCAAAGACAACTTAAATATCTCGCCAAAGGCGTTTATTAATCAAACTCGTATTCATCATGCGAGTAATTTGCTGCAAGAAAACAGCCTGTCGGTTAGTGAAATTGCCTATGCTGTAGGTTTTGAATCCCTTGCCTATTTTTCTAAAAGTTTCAAAAAACACACCGGCAATCCCCCCTCTGTCCATCTAAAAAACCACTAATACCGGTTGATTCGAGCAATTTGATTCAAAATTGCAAATGATTGAGTCAAAAGTGCAAACCCTTTAAAGCAACTCCCCCTAGTATCAATACTGAAAACGCGACTTGTTTTTTATAAAAGCAAAAATTAGTAACCGGCTTTTATATTTTACAAGGCTTAGTTGGTTTAAACGAAGGGCAAGCTACAAATTGATAAACAGTAATTTGTATTTTGACTTTACGTTTAACAATAAACGACACAAAAGGAATCACTCATGAATATGAAAATTAAACACCTCTTTTTACTGACTTTGATTAGTGCACTA
Source organism: Glaciecola sp. G7-5 (assembly GCF_055808975.1). Taxonomy (NCBI): domain Bacteria; kingdom Pseudomonadati; phylum Pseudomonadota; class Gammaproteobacteria; order Alteromonadales; family Alteromonadaceae; genus Glaciecola; species Glaciecola sp. G7-5. Next base: position 2,873,645 of record NZ_CM147892.1, on the reverse strand, counting down.
GCCTCGCCAACTGCTTGGGCAGCCTCTGGGAAAAAAGCAACTGTGGAAGAACTAGCAGCTGAAACTGCGGCACGGGTTGACGCCGACAGCAACTTGCAAAGCCAAATTGATACCATTGAACTCACACCCGGTCCACGAGGTTTGACAGGTGCAATGGGTCCTCAAGGCCCGCAAGGTCCCGCTGGTGCAAATGGAGTTAATGGTGCTGATGGCGCAATGGGACCGCAAGGTGCTCAAGGTCCAATAGGCTTAACAGGTCCGATGGGTCCACAAGGCGCGACCGGACCAGAAGGTCCTGCAGGTGTTAACGGCGCAGATGGCGCAACCGGTCCTCAAGGTCCAATCGGTTTGACAGGTGCGATCGGCCCCCAAGGTCCACAAGGACCGCAAGGCACTGCTGGTGCCGATGGAGTTGATGGTACCGACGGTGCAGTCGGGCCACAAGGTCCAATCGGTTTGACAGGTGTCACTGGTCCCCAAGGTCCACAAGGACCAGCAGGCCCTCAAGGGCCACAAGGTCCTGCTGGTCGAGACGGAGTTAATGGTGCTGATGGCGCAACGGGTCCACAAGGTGAACAAGGTATTAATGCTGATAATGACGAATTATTTAGTCGTATAGCTCAATTAGAGGCAAGTCTGGCGGCGTACGAAGCGCGCTTCGCAAATTCCGATATCGATTTGGATGGCTATACGCCTGCTGAAGGTGATTGTGATGATGCAGATTATGATACTTACCCTGGTAGTTACGCGAATGATTGTGGAGTACCTATCACCTACCAAATTGGCGATACCGGCCCAGCAGGCGGCGTCGTATTTTATGTCTCAAATGGCGGTTTAAATGGGTTAGAAGCGGCGCCAGTTGACCAAGGCAGTTTTCAGTGGGGATGTTACGGAGAAAAGGTTGCAGGCGCTTCTGCCACGGCGATTGGCTGGGGCGCGCAGAATACCGCGGCGATATTAGCGCATACTTGCAATGTTCAGCCAGAACAAGGTGTACCGACTCATGACGCCGCGCAGGCGGCCGCTAACTACGAGTTAAACGGTTTCGATGACTGGTTTCTGCCTTCAAAAGATGAATTGAACAAGTTGCATTTAAAAAGAGCGCATTTAGCCAATTTTAGTCTTGACTTTTATTGGAGTTCGTCGCAAACAGGCAGCAATAACGCTTGGTTACAGTACTTAAACAGTGGCTATCAAACCCACCTTGGTAAGAACGGCAAAAAAAGAGTACGTGCAATTCGAGCTTTTTAACCATCTAACCCTTTGACTATTTTTACCGCTTGAGGTGGATTTAGTTAAAGGGTTGCTTTCTTAAACCCTTATATTGTTACTAACCTGTTTAGTTTTACTTATCTTTACGCTTTAGCGAAAGCATTAAAAACGCGCCTACACCAACAAACGCAACTGAAAGAGGTGCATTTACGTCTACTATGCCAGTAGAAAAAGTGAAGTTATCAAGTATCATTGTTGAACCTCCACTACTAGTTACTTCTACTCTTAGCATGTCAATTTGGCCCGTTGCACCTGTATCGACCATTGAACCCATGCGAGTTTGAAATAACGAATCAGTGGCTACAATGTCAATAGTAAAAAGCTCAGACATACCAAGCAAACCAATTAATTTTACTGTATCAGAGTTTGTTCCACCCTGACCTCTAAAATCGACCGAATCGAAAGTGAATAGGCTTCCTATACTACTAACAATATCTACATTATCGCCTACTTGTGATCCATCATCATTAAAAAAAGTGACTAGTGCACTAGGCCCATTACCTCTTGCCGAAGTAATTTCCCAGCCTAAACCGATGGCAGTATAATCAAAGCCATCTTCGGTTTGCGTGCCTGCCAAATCTAGCCTGTCTATATCAGTATTTGTACCAAAGGTTATCACTTCGGCCTGACTGATTGCTGGTAAACAAATTAATGTTGCAACAACGATAATTCCACTAAATAACTTCTTCATTTTTACTACCTTCTATTCTAATGATTACGAATATTTTTTAGTAATAGGGCTTGCAATTTGTGCACCAAATAATTTAACGTATAATTTTCAAACACTTGAAACTCAATACAACAATGTTCTTTACGTATATGTAAAAATAACTGACAACCTAGTTAATTAAACTAATAACTCTAGTGTATTAGACTAACCTGTGTTTACAAGCAATTTAACCGGTCATACTTATACAGTAGCTAGCAGCAAACTTTAGTTGTTCGAAGACTTTTGTTTTACTGGCTTGTATAAATTCATTCGGCTTAGTGCCGCGTAAGACTACTTGTTTGCATAACTGGCCTTACCGTAAATTGGACTAGCTCACTTAGTAGTGGCAATTTGTGCATAAACATAAATTTATCATCTTCCCAATACCTGCGTTTGATTGCAGAGCCATCGTTAACTTCTATTTTTGCCAATCCCATAAACCAAAGAAACTGTTGTTGCACCCTGCGACTATAGCTACTGCGAACTGTAGACTCTTCATCACTATAATCTGTAACCCACTCTACTTCGGTCAGCACCATTGGGAAAGCATCAATAAAAAGTGTTTGATAGTCAAAGAGCGACTTTGATTTATGTCCAAGTTTGTCGAGCATAAATACGGTAAACAAAAATGATTGCTGTAAAAATGGCAACGCATCACCCCTGCTCAAATATGCCCAATTGAACCCTTTACAGTAATATTCAAATAGTATTGGATAGAGTGTTTTAAAGCCATGTTGCTGCGCTTCCTTCTGATACTTCCCGGTAAGATAAAAGCGCCCTTTCGTTTTGCGCAATAAGCCAGCATCTTGCATGAGTAAACGCGTTATATTTAATTCGTAAAAATCTTCTTCTTTGTTTATTTTCATATAATCGAAGAATTTATCAAAGGGATTAACTTGCTTGTACTCTTCAAACAATGACTTACAAAGCTTTTGCGGCAAGTTTCCTTTTGCAGTGGCTTTGAGGCCGTTGTCGTCAATGGCAGACGCAATGCCTTGCACTAATGTGAGAATTGGGGCAGAAGGCTCAGACAATAGATGTTTAGAAATAGTAAACCATGGCGACGGCTCAAACGCTTGGTGCAAGAAGCAGTGCATTTGCTCTGGCGACAAACCCAAGAACTCATCAACACCTTGATGGTTTTTGTTGTGCATAAACTGGTCTGCTATAGCCTGTGCTTCATCTAACGAGCCCAACTCTTCATTGCCCAATATAGCAGCTAGTTCATCGTTTAGGGCATCAGCTGTGTTTGCGCTTAAGCAACATCGTTTATATTTTTTACCACTGCCACATGGGCATGGTGCGTTTCTTGAGATTTTCATAATTAAGCCAATACAAAAATGAGTCTAGAGTAATGATATTAAACGAATGACAGCTTATCACACCAATATCTGACCAAGTACCTGAACCTTGGCCTTGTTTTAACACGCACTAACACACACCACAAGTGTCAAAGATAAGGTCACAAATACTCATCGGCTTTTTCTAGCACATCACCCATTTTTATTCCTTAGTGATATCTGTGTGTGGCGTGACTTTATTCCATTCAAACGGCTCATTGGTGGGGAGGTACTTTTTAGCATTCTCTCACTATTGTTTTAATCGCAACTGAATGTTCTTTCTATTTTCAACTGTGCAGCCATGGCAAGCTACAGTGAGGGTGGTTGAACCGGTTACAGTTAATCCTATAACGCCATTGCTATCAGATTTCAGCCAACATTTTGTTTTAGCGGTTTTAGCATTAACTGGCTTTATATCAATCGCTAACCAAAATTCGGAAGGTACTTTGTTGGCAGCTACTTTCAAGCAATCTTCATCTGCTTCTGGATCGGACGTTTTTTTCTTCTCCGGGTATTTTGCGTAAAAATAAACGTCTGGTTTTTCCTTGTTTTTAGCTGACAGCACAAGATCTGTTTTCCAAAAATCATTATCACCGGTTAACCCCTGATCCAGCGTAATATCACAGCTCAATTTATTTGCATTTAAAACGAAATAATTAGCTACCGGTTGATTGTTACAGGTCAACTTTGATAGTTCTAGACGAGGAGCAAAGTTGGACATGACATCATTTAGGACAGATGCCCAAGCGTGCTCCTTTGGATCTTGCTTATCTTGTGCAGAAGATTGCGTAAATCCAAGCGTTAGTGCAATTACGTACAACGACACTAACACAAGCAAGATCACCAGAAATATCTTTTGATTTTTCGTCATCTTTCATTCACTCGTTTTTGGTACACCTACAAAGATGTAACTTGCTTACGTATTGTTTCCACTTCGACTTTTTGTATGCCAACTACTCCAATCAAGCATAAATTCTCGGTCAATTATTTTTTACTGTGGTTTTTTCAACCCTTGAAATTTTCTAACATCAAGCTCAACGAAACCGAATTTTCTTTTTTTGTTGGGATAAGTGAGTTCAACAACTTTTCCAACCTCAAGTTTCGCGCCGCGGGATGGATTTTGCGCTTTTACCTTATAGTCACTAGCGCTGACCCATGTTCCTTTAATGACTGACTTTACTGCAAATCCAAGATTCTTCAGTTCTTTAATCGCATCGCTAGGTGATTTACCCACTACATTGGGGACAATAATAGTTGTTTTTTCCACTTTCAATGTAACGTAATCACCTATTTTAGCTTTGCTTTCAACTGTTGGTATGTGGCTAATAACTACACCTAAATCAGCGGTACCAGTCGACACATACTGTGCCTTTACGCGAAGGCCTAACGTTTCTAATGCAGATTTTGCTTCTGCATATGAAAAACCGATTAGGCTAGGAACTGTGACACTTTGTGATGGTATAACTAAGTCTATTTTAGCACCGGGTAACACCTGAGTGTCGCTCATGGGATCAGTCCTAATGACCAACATTGATCTGCTATTACGGCTTGCGTTTTGTCCTTCTTGAATTTCGCCAACTTCTAACCCTAAGGTTTCAAGCACAAGTTGCGCATCAGCAATCGATTTCCCTTCTAAATTGGGTACAGTGACAGATATGGCAGATATGGTAAGCGTGAAGGGAATGCTGCCTTCAACTTCAGTTATAGGCTCGCCTGGCTCAGGTGACTGATGAATAATTAGTCCTGGGCTTAATTCGCTAACCACCTCAAATAAAGTAATATCATATTTGTTTTCCAGCAGACTGCTCTCTTCATCTATGTACTTCTTGCCCACTAAATCTGGGTATCCGCCGCTAGGCCAAAAAACAACCACAGCTATAATAATAAGCACTACTGCAACAACAGGAACGATCCAACACCATAAACATCGTTTCTTTTCTTCTTTACCAGCTCCTACAACAACACTAACCGTGGCGCTGTCTTCTGCAATTTCGGTATTACGTGCGTCATAAGCACGTAGTCGAAAGGTATAAACTTTTTCTGGATCATCTGGGTTTAGCAAATTTTGTGGCGGGTTTATTTCTACCAAGACAGTAGTTGAAACACCTTCGCTAAGATCTCGTTCAGTAGAACCCTCAATGCTCAACCAAGCGCCAGAATCATCGTCAACACGCACATCTAAACCAACTCGCAAGGCGCGCCCAGAAGTATTGACCAAGCTAAACTGGAATTTAGTTTTTTCACCTGCCCGGCACGTCATTTTTTCGCCCGTTGGCGTTATATTTACGATTTCCATGGATATCTCCTAAAATAAAAATAATGTGAATGGTCTAGCAAAAAAGCTGTTATAAGCAGCCCATTAAGTTTTTGTATGAGCATTTCGCTCAGCAATTTATTTTGGCGTTGAACACAGCGAAATACTTAAAGTAGTGTATGCTGGCTTTTCTTGGCAAACGATACGCTCAATCAATTCCTTGTATGGTTCGGCCGCAATGGGCACTGTCACATGGATATGAAAGGGCTTGTTATGGCAACTCGCTTCACCATTGGTACCATCATCAACTTCAAAGCCCTTTACTCCTGTGGCAATTTCCAACATCTGCAACATACCAAATTGCGTTCCACGCCACTGAGATATCCGTGTCGCATTTTCTATCAAGCCTCTTAAATGCTTCGCTTGAGTTGGTAAGGTTCTATTGCACCAAGGATTGTCCTTGTTGCTGTTTGTACCTGACTGAAACAAACGTAGCAAATTCATCCAGTGAGCAAGCATGGGTAATAATTCGTCGGGTGCCGTGGTAGGATTAAAACGTTTATCAAGCTCACTTAGCAGTTCTTCAGTAGGCGCGTGAAAACCTGCCATAATATTAAGCATTGCTTGTAAGACCGAGTCCGTATGCACGGTTCTTTGCATGACTGAGGGCAACAGTTTTTTAATACGAGATTCTTCCACCTATTTAAGCTCCCATTTAATCATAATTGACCTTTACTTCGTGTTCTGCTGAACAAAACAACCAATTAGCAGGCAAAGTAACTTGGTCATTGAAATGCGTCGGCGAACAATATTGAAAAGTAGATTCACCAGAAACTTGCCTATAAATACCTTGCGGTCCTGCTGCTAACATCACTGAATCAGCCATAGTATTTGGCGTGATTGCCAAGGCACTAACAGTTTCAAATTGATTAATTTGTGCCATGGGTAAACCGCAATTTACACTAGCTGGAACCCAAGTAGCACTGTCACCTTGCCAATCAAGCGACATAACCCCTAAATTTTTGGTGGCCGCGAAAACGAGTTTATCGGAAAAATCGATAGCAGTGCATCCCCCTGCAGTCCAATTATTATTGAAGGGCTTCCATCCTTCTGCAGAGTCTCCTGAATCTTGCATCTGCCAACGATAGCAACCCTTTCCGGGGTCATTTCCCACCGCTGATAAGCCAGCCCATAAATAACGTAGCGTATCCAAATACTGAATTTTAAGAACGGCAACAATTTCACCTTTTAATCCAATTTGTTTAAATATTGTTTGCGCCCCAACAGATAGGAAAACACCGCTATCTGGTGGGGTTGCTACCGCCACAAAGTTAGTTCCCGCTTGATTGGTCGCAACTACAACTGAACGTATTGCAAGAGAGGGTTTATGCGGATTCACAACAATCGACTTCCACTCCTCTCCTGATGAAACACTTTGTTCAAACAAGCCATTTTCAGTTGCAATTAATAAGCTCGGACGACCGCTTCGCTCAATCCATGCCACATCGTTAACAATAAAGTCAGGTTTGCGAACACGAACCCATGTTTCACCGCAGTTTCTAGACAAGTACAAAGTATTTTCTTTACTTGAGGTAGAGCGTGTAAGCGCAATGACTAATCCAGCCACTTCTGCAACAATTCGATTTTCACGTGGGAAACTTTTAGCACACACGACCTTTTCATCTGGCCATTGATTTATTCGCTCCCAACCAAATGCATTATTGATAGTTCGAAACAATGCATCGCCAGCCGCCGCATACCAAGTATGGATTTGCCAAGGATCGGCATCAATATGAGTCACGTCTTCATTAGGGACGTGACTAACTTCTAATCTAACCGGTTCTACCGCTTTTACGCCGGGCTCGGCGATAAGTGTACGATAAATATCATACGCCCCTAGTGCCTTACCAAACGGCCAAGCTGATTGAGTGTTGCTTTTAGAAAGCGGTGTTACTGTGTTGAAAAGTCGTTCTAATATTCTACTTTTCACAGCTTCTCGATTTTCTTCACGATGCACAGTTAAACTCACAATCGCTTTGACACTTTTATAACGACACCATGAAACAATACATTGAGTGCCCAGCGGCTTGCGCTGTTTCAAGGTGTTTTGTATTTGCGCTGCTACTTGAGTATTTTGATTTTGCGACATTACATCGGGCGTAATCCTACCTTGTTCGCCTGACACTTGAGGAACCAAAACAACTTCAACCGTACCTGGAGCTGCGTACTGCCATTGTTCGCGCTTGGTATAGGCATGTGCTCGATTTACCAAACCTGATTGTTTAATAGCTATCAGTTCAAAGTCTTGTGCGGTAACGGCTCGTTGTAGCGAGTGCAACTCGAGCGGACCTCGAATAAGGGCGTTATGTAAACTTTCTTGGTCGCTACCTCCCAATGCGCGATTAGGGTTGGTTACAGTTAAATTAATACCATTTAATGGCTCAATTAATTTATTAATACAATGAGGGCCCAAATTACCTTGTATACCGCCTCCAATACGATACCTCGCCAGTATTTTACGTCCCACTTCGGGTACCGCTGCCAATGGTTCAGCTTCATGCTGCGCATTTTGTCCATGTGACAGCGTTGGCGCAAAATGTAAAACACCCTCAACTCTACTAATCCGATATACGCATTCACTGGTATTTACTGCTGAAAAGTTTTCTACTTCTCGCCAAATGCGATAGGGCTTTCCATCACTATGACGGTAATGTTCACCCGATCCGGGCGCTTCTCCTTCACCTAATTCCACCGCTACTATTAAGTCGATTCTGTCGGGTACCGAGGCGATAAGTGGTGAGTGGGGTAACGAAAATGCCTGTCCCGGGTTACCTGTTCCTTTGCCAATAGTTTGGTAATCTACCCATTTGGCATTAATAGCCAACGCTTCAATTTTCATTTCCCCTGCAGTGATTGTGGCGTCATCAAGGGTCATAAATTCAGGGCCCTTGTCTCCTGCTGCAACTCTTGTATTTTGCGGAATAGTTAGGTCACTTTTTCGCGCTTTATCAATAGAAAATAGAAGTCTTGTTGTAGCGGCACAGGGTGCACCAAGTTCAACCCCCATCATTCTTAATAATTCGATATATACTTTTTCTGGTAAGCGATTTACTCGATAAATCATGGTTTCCGTTAAGTGAGCAAAAAGCTCAAGCAGGATCATACCTGGATCGCCTGCATTATTTGGTCGCCAGCCGGAATATCGTTCTGCATGCGCAACTGCTTCTTGGATCAGATCAGTAAATTGGCGGTCGTCTAAATTAAGCGAACGAAGTGTCATTATTCTGCCTGCCCCATAAGATCAATAGTTAATAATAAATGTTCTTGCACGCGGCTTGCCTTTTCTCTGTATTCCAAACTAATATCGAGTTGCCCGTCCGCTAGTTTTGATGCACTTGCATCTAGTAATAAAATATCAATGCGCGGCTCCCATCTGTTTAGCGCCCGCTTGATATAATGAATAGCTAGACCTGCAGTGGTTGCGTCATTAGGCGCAAACACCAAACGATATAAATGTGTACCGTAGTCTGGACGCATCACTCTTTCTCCTGGTCGGGTCGACAAGAGCATAAGTATCGACTGACGGATAGAAGCAGACCCCTGCACGCTTGCAATGCAATCTCGCTGATCAATTACCAAACCTTCAGGGCCTTCATTACTGTCAAAATCAGGATGAACAAACTTGAACGCTAGGTATCGCTTGTTATTCATATTTTCCCCTCCAGATTAGGTGCTCTTCACCATGGCTTGGCCGGGATAACTGACCTTATACATTGATGGTGGTACACTGTCAGTTATGCCAGTAATACTTTGCAAACAAATTGGTTTACCGCCAATGGTAACAAATGCAGAATACCCTGATTCAACAACCGACAAGGTCAAGCTACACGGTTTGCTATTGGAACTAGCAGGGTGTTTGCAACCGGCAATTGTTCGCGATAAAGCGTTAGGTTTTATGTGAACACGCTTCTTGTTTACTCGAACAAAATTAGAGCCTCGCGCAATATCTACCCTACCGGCACCAGGATGCAAACAATGCAGAGCGCCGTTTTCTGTCAACCAATGAAGCATGCTCCCTCCTTAATTGTATAGTTATTACTCTTGTCTAAAATCCACAGTATTTGCTGTAAATATTAGACTTTCTCCTGGTGCTTCAATTACTAGTTCTGCATTCGCATGCAAGGTAACTTTACCTGGAGCTAAATCTATAAAACTACCGTCTCGATTCTTCAATGTCACAGCATTGCGTTTATCATCTAAAATTACTTTTTGACCATTTTTCGTAGTCAGGTTAAAAACTTTATTGTCGCCGTTGTTCGAATGTTGCTGGTGCAAGGCGTGCTGACCGAACAGGCCTCCTAAAACGATACCTTGAATAACATCGCCGCCAGCAAACATAACCAAAACTTGATCACCTACATCAGGTAAGACGACTAAACCTTTTTGCTCACCTGCTCCGGCGGCGATACAAGGTAGCCACCCCGACCTTAGTTCACCTAAACAGGGATAACTGACGGTTACTCGACCCGCATTATCGGGATCATCAATATCAGTGACCAATGCAAGTGCAGAATGAATGAGCCTTGGTTGTAAAATTGTTGGAGGCATTGAATGAAATTCAGTTATATAACCTTCGTCTCGGCTAATAAGGTGCCTAGCTTGCGTTACCACATACGAGCGACACAAGTCAGGTTCAACACCACTAAGTTTTATCTTTTTACTGGGAGTTAACGCAGGATCACCTTGCGCAGTCCCTTGAATAATAACTTCACTGGCAAGTCTGTTATATAAAGTGGCAGTTGCCAAGGCCAGCGCGCTTTTCTTAGAAGTACTGATGGCGTTGGTAATGATTAATTCGCCTGATGCATTGAAATTATCAGGCGCTAAATGCTCTGCCACCGTAAAGCTTGTTTCTACCTGGGATTGTTTAGCCTGAAAAGTATCAACGGTACTAGAATTCCAACTTTGGATAGAGACTTCTCTACATCCTGGTTCAGCACTTTCCTCAACAATAACGGAGAATAAGTTTTCACCAAAATTTAGTACGTATTCATCTTCGCCTTGCAGTAAATTAAAAACAGACAACTGAGTGCCATGCAAAAAACAATGTAGTCCGTAACGATTCAACTGTTCTATACATAAGCGCCAGTCTGATTGACACCACTGGAATAACTGGTCAATTTCTATTTGTTCACCACTGTACTTTAGGCTTATTCCATAATCCGCAAGTATTGTGCTGAGAACCGACTCAAGTGACATTGATTCAAATTGGCGAACCGGTTGAGACTTGCGCAATAAATGAAGCGAGTCATAAGCGCGAACAACAAAACCGCGGTTGCCATTCGAGTACACTTGTGTTCGTTTAGCTACGATATCCCCCGAAAATAGTATTTCAGAAGATCCAACAATTCGTATTTCCAGCTTGTTGCCAGGTACACATGGAAATTCTATTAGTTCGTCGAATATTAATTGCAGTTCACAATGGCTGGGTAAATTGGCCTGTTGCAAAACCTCAATTCGCTCAATGGCATTGCGTATTTCAGTTCCTACGGGCTGTCCATTTAGCATCAAGGTAATTTCTGGAAGAATCATGATTACACATCCGTAAGGCTAGCTATATTTAATTGGGTACCAGCAGGACAATCTAACGGCTTGTCTATATCGTTTATCCATGCAAGTAAACGCCAATGTTCAGGTGCGCCAAAATATTCAAATGCAAGTTGATCTAAGCGCTCGCTATCGCCATCGTTATTGTGTACATCATCTGCGCCGCGTGTAGTATGAATTAAAGTATCTTCACCCAGAGTTGGAGGTGCCATATTTAGATCTTCAGGTAACGGTAGTGGGGTAATAGTTCCACCGCTCAAATCATCTGCATTTTCCGCTACGCGCTGGATAGACAAGCGAATAAATGAGCGTTGAGGTATTCCTTGCGTCGTAAAGTATTCTAAGCGCTCAGCAATTTCTTTTACAACACCAGGGTAATTAAACGCTTTTCCCCAAATAAACCGCATCAGTGCTGGAAACTTTCGTTCGTTTACACCAACATTATTTTCAGAAAGCTGCCAAAGTGGCCCTGTAAGCTGTCGCACGTCAGTGCAATCCTTTTGAGCTTCAGGTAAGTTAACATCAAACAACAAGTTTACTGTCAACAGTGTTGTGCCACCACCGGTAAACATAATCGGGTCATCACTAAGCGTTTTAGACGCCAAAAAACCACTTTTTACACGATGCTTTTCAATGCCACTTTGGCGTTGCAAAACCAAGCTTTCGGGGTTAAGTAAACATGGAATTTGCTCGCCGGTTGCCTCTACAATGAACACTACTCGTTCCATAAGTGTCCCCTTTGCTCTATGTCTTGACGCTGCTCAAATCCGTTTTGTGCGTGAATAGTGCGCAATGCTGATTGTTTTGGCCTTGGTGAAACAAAGAGTTTGGCGTTTGCGCATTCGCTTGGAAGTTTGGGCCAATTTTGTGGCGATGTGAAACCTTCCTGTGGGAGCGGTGGCCACATTTCAATATCCGAAGTTAGTGTTAAGTACTCTTGCTTGATGCCGGGCTGAGTTTGCTCAGAACCGCGCGGATGAGGCCCAGACATTTGCCGGTCTACAGGCATATCTATTTGGCTGTTTTGCAGCTTTTCTTGATATTCATTTGGTGCCAAAGTGCCAAATGTACGATTGACATCGTTATTTTTAACTTGTTTTTGGATCTTTCGTTCAACACTCTTTTTATTGTAATTGTTGTTGAGTGAGGTGTTAATGGCTGCTTTCGCAAACCTTAATATGTGCTTAGGCCATACATGTGTTTTTGCTAATTGGGGCTGTGCTAATATTTTAGAATTCTCAGGTATAGGCTTGAGCGAAGATGAGTCCCTATCAATATTTTGACTCAGTGTAGGAAAAACTATCTTTTTTTTGCTAAAAGTGGCTTTAGACTTAGAATTAGTTATTTTTATACCTTCATCAGTCCCCTTAAAGGCGCGCTCTTGAGGCTTCACTTTTAAGATTGTTTGCGATGACTCTTTATTAGGCCCTAAATGCACAGCAGTGCGAGTGTTTATTTGACGACTTTTTTTATTATTTATTGAAGGTAATTTATCTACATGCTGAAATTCATTATTTTCAGTTTGAGTTTGATCAACATGTAGAGGGAATTGTAAGTGCTCGTTATTGGAGCTAGATTGTTCATTTGTCGCCGCATCTTTATTATTATGCCCAACATCCTTATCCCTCGCTAAGTCACTAACAGATTGATAAGAAGCAATGTTTGTACTTAACATATCTTTTTGAAGCTGATTTCTCTCTTCAGGAACTGCCTTAGATTGAGGAGTTAAAGGGGCTAAGGCGGAGCGATTTTGTGCAAAGTGAGGTTCTGCAGCTTTTAGATGATGTTGACTCGAACGATAACGCGCTATCATGGGATGTTGACTTTCCTCTAACCACTGAGGAGCCTTTTGGGCAACCATTGCAAGCCAATGTGCTGGGGGTAGGAGGTCTTCATCAGGGACACTTTCCTTGCGTGGCACTTCAGCAGGGGGTGACAATCTCTTGCCTGCCCTCATTAAAAGTTGACCGAGTTTATTCTTCAACAGATGCAGCTGCAACATCTGGCGCCCGCTCTACAGATTCTGCTTGAAGAACCATACTTTCAATTGCAACACTATTACCTGACGAATCTAAGTTGGTTCCTGACCATTCGCATAACCAAGAATTTCCGAAATTCCATCGAACCTTTTCTTCATTGGGATCATTGCCAATAATCACTACCGAGACCTCTTTACGCTCTACGGTTCCATTTGCTGCGCTCATTAACCAATCCCACATAGCGCGAGAAGCCGTGACCCCCCATTCTAGAGTAATAGGGGAAATATTTGTTTGGCCCGGTAATTTTCGAACCGCATTAGGCGTGCCCCCTTCACGATATTCTATACACGATACTTTTAAGCCCAAACCAGTCACACGGGTAAAATAGCCCGCAGGCTGACTTCCCAAATACAAAACAAAATGATAATTACGATATATATCTGCTTCCACCATGACTCATCTCCATTAGGTTGATCACTGATGCATTATTCTTCGCTAGCCTGAGCTGCGTCCCCACTGCCTTGCCATTGCCCAATACGGAAAACTATAAATTCAGCTGGCTTTGAAGGCGCTATACCAATTTCTACAATTAACCGCCCCTCATCAATAGACTCCTGAGGGTTATTTTCACCATCGCATTTAACAAAATATGCCTCGCTAGGAGAAGCTCCTACTAATGCTCCACTTTGCCATTGCAACTTCAAAAACGCGGAAATATCTCGTATAACAGTTTTCCACAAACGAACACTATTAGGTTCAAAGACCACCCAATTTGTGCCGCGTTTAATTGACTCTTCAATCATTAGAAATAGCCGACGTACGTTTATGTAGCGCCATTCAGGATCATTATTTGAAAGCGTTCGTGCACCCCAAACACGGATACCAGCGCTAGGAAAATACCGAATACAGTTTACGTAATTGTCGTTAAGTTGCCCTTGTTCACTGGCTGTGATTCGTTGACTTAAACCAGAACAAGCACGAATGCCAACATTTGCAGGAGCCTTGTGCACACCACGATCCACATCAGTTCTAGCATATATTCCGGCAATATGTCCTGAAGGGGCCACGGTAACTCTTTCATGGGTAAAGGGGCATGTCATTACTATGTGTGGCGAATAAACGGCAGCAAACGAAGTAGATTTGGGACGAACGCCTTTTTTGGTTTTTTTAGACTCAACATCCCCTGCCGGCTCGTCTATTCCTACAGTGGTAAGTTCAGTCACATCTTCAAAGGTAGCTGGGCCATCTAAAATAGCGAAGCGATTTTTCATTTTCTCACAATGATCAATTAATGCATTGTACTCACTTATAGAGCTTGCACCAGGTGCTGCAACTAAGGCAATCTCATCAAAGGCATCTAAGCTATGAACACCAGTACGTTTTCCTGCATCGCCTGCAACAGTGCCATCGCCAATATTAACAATGTAGCAACGACTGCCACCATTGAAGAAAAAACCGTATACTGCATGCAATAAAGCAAAATCCTTTATCTCATTTCGATTTTCAGGTACGAACTTTTTGCAAAACTCATGAAAATTATTACAAGCAACGGGGGTGTTTAGGAATGCATTCTTAATGGGAGATTTAGCCAAAAACGCACAGGTTGTTGTTGAAACCGCAGCAATGGGTTTTGGCCCTGTTGAAACCTCTTCGATATAAATTCCAGGAATGCTGTAGGTCGACGCCATAGTCAGATCTCCTCAGTGTTAAAGATAACTTCGACTGGCGAATCTGATACAGAAACTACAACACGCTGCGAGCTACTTTTATAATTAACCATTAGTGTTTTTTGTTTTGGACTTGCTGGTACTGCACCTAAATTGAACTTGCCTTGTTTGTCGCTTATCACTGAAATACCTGTACTACCAAGAGATACCAAAGCACCTTCAATAGGAATAGCTCCTGACTTCAATATAACCACCACACGTCCGCGAAGGTAAACCGGTGGCGAAATGTGCATAACTAAAGGCTTGGATACAGCACCCGCAACCACTGTTTTCACTTCTCTTTGATGCTTAGCAAGTAAGGTAAAACAAGGTCGTGGCGTTACCTTTAGTGCCTGCCAAAAACCGTCTGAAATAGGCTGTAACTCAAGCTCTAAATTCTGATCTTCCATAGCTGAAAATATCAACTCTTCAATGATCTTATTGCTCAAGGATTGACTCTTAGCGCTAACATAAACCAAATACTTTAAAGCAATCGTTAAAGGCGCAGAGTGCACCCGTTGGCTCGGAGGCGCGGGCAGAATCTCTTTTAATAAACAATGGACACAAGGTAAGTTGTCGATTTCAATAGGTTCGCAACTGACACGTACTTTTTTACCGATATCATCTTCGATACCCGATAACACTGTGCTTATCCACTGGGTCAATTGTTGCTCAATAATTTCCACAACACCGCCCCACTTTCTAATTGGATTAAAAATTTTTCTTGACAATTCGATGTTAAATCTATCCTAACACCATTAAGGAGCAGAGCACAATGATTTAGTTAATAAACAATAGATTACCTGCTTCATACAGAGCAGTGTCTCTTGCGTTATTATTCGATTAGACATACTATCTATCGAAATTGATTATAATTCACCCAACTCAAGTTGTAGGAAAAATAAAAATAACGATGCTGCCAGCAAAACTTTCTGGAGGATGCAGTGCGTAACTTGCTCAATTATGTCGCTTGGTTTTGTTTCGCTTTAATTTTAGGCTTGGAGCTTAGTTACCTTGCTTTTTTGCCTATTTCAACTTCTGAAAATTTACCGGCTCCAGGATTAGGTATTTCATCACTGGCACTTATTGACGGTTTGGTTTTTTACTCATGGACCACTATTAAACTGGGTAGTTTAGTGACTGAAAAAATACTTACTCCAAGCACTAAAATTAGTAATTTCATTTTTTTCGTAGTCATGTTGATAGTTTCATTTATCGTTCTTTTTGGTGCTGTCGCGTTACTTTTATTTATGATATCTCTGCTAATGGCAATACCTTTTGGCACTATCGCTTATATGGCGGAGTATGCTGATTTCCCAAGAGACTCTGCACTGGCAACCCTTGGAATTTTAATGCTATTGAAAACGACATTCGCAGTTATTATTGTGTTTGGAGAAAAAGGCTTTTTGAAGATTATCGTAAATTCCTAATTCTGCTTGCTTGCTCATTTCTAGTTAATATTGTTTTAAGTTTTTTATATGCTTTAGTGCCAGGCTTCTTGGTCAGCATCACCGATGCTATAGGTACGATCATCATAAGCGTATTAGCCTTAATCTGGTTCTTAATATTGTTTATTGGATCTATTTGGGGAGTCGTCATGTTAATTATGGATGCTGTGGGTTTGGTAAACAAAGGGGTAAATAATTTTCGCACTTAATAAATAACTTCAGCGGCATGCCAAAAAGAATTTAAACGATTCGTTAGCTGAAACGAAAGTGGCAACAAAAATATCCTCTGCTATATTTAAATTATCACACGGAACGAGATGTAGAATTACTGTGCGTACGAATAACGAATATTCTAGTATATAAGGACTCACCATGTACAAATTCAAAAATCTTTGCTTGGAGGGCGGTGGCGTTAAAGGCATAGCTTATATTGGGGCGATGCAGGTATTAGAAGAAAAAAAGATATTATCAAAAATAGAACGAGTTGGCGGGACGTCTGCTGGCGCAATTAATGCTGTTCTTCTTGCACTCAATTACAACTCCGAAGAAGCCTTAGAGGTAATGTCTAAATTAGATTTTAATCGCTTTATGGATGATGACTTTTTTGTAATCAGAGATACAAAAAGGCTACTTGATGAATATGGCTGGCACAAGGGCGATTTTTTCCGAAGTTGGATCGCAACTATAATTCAAAAAAAGACCGGCAATAGCGAGTCTACGTTTGCAGATATTGAGAAACTGAAATCTAAATACAAATTCAAATCAATGTACTTCATGACCACCAATCTATCTACAGGATTTTCCGAAAAGCTTTCTTATGAACATACACCTACAATGTGCATAGCCGATGCAGCAAGAATGTCGATGGCCATTCCACTATTTTTCGCTTCGATACGCAATACTAGAGGAGATGTTTATGTAGATGGTGGTGTACTTATGAACTTCCCTATCAAGTTGTTTGACAGACAAAAGTATGTTGCGAAAAGTAATTCTTCTATCCCTGAATATTATAAACGAGAGAACAAACGAATTGCGAAAAGTGTTAGACCCATTACTCCCTATGTTTTTAATAAGCAAACATTAGGATTCAGACTCGAACCGAAAGAACTCATTTCAGTTTTTAGGGATCAAGCTGAACCTCCCCACCAAAAAATAAATAGCTTTTTCGATTATACTAAATATCTCTTAAAAACAGTGATTAACGCGCAACTAAACACCCATTTACATAGTGATGATTGGCGGCGAACTATCTATATAGATTCTCTGGGAGTTGGTACTACTGATTTCGACCTTAGCGATGGTAAAAAAGAAGAACTAATTGCATCGGGCAGGCTTGGAACTGAAAAGTACTTTGAATGGTACGACTCATGGGATAAGAAATATCATAGCTAGCTTAAAAGGGTAGCGTGAACCGTAAACAAAGTCAGTTTTATAGACTAGAGTTAAAACTTAGTATGGCATTCTTAAATTCCACATAAATCATTGATTATATTTAAATTAAGCATAACTAAATAGCGACCCCAGCTTTTAAAACTTGCTCAATTGTCAAACAATTTGAGGAGGCCAATACTCACTGAGTTTGTGTTTATGCGTACAGATATATTTTAAAGTTAACAATAAGTACCAAAAAGGAACGAGTATGCAAGGAAATGAGATTAATACGGGTAAAGAAACACGAATATATACAATGTTAAGTGATTTCATAAAGTACCATGGGATAGCGATTTTTCTTGTAGTTTTTTTTGTTCTAGAAATCTATCCCACCCAGCAACAAGAACGCGAAGAGTGGATTAACGAAATTACTCTATTGAGAGAAGCGTTGAACCCTTCCCAAAGAAGTCTAACGCTTGATCAAGCACGCTCGATTCTAGACATTGTGTCGATGAATTATACTAGAACTCTCGATGACGTATTTTTTAAGAAAATTGATGAATACTACGAAGGTAGCGGGGACTTGTACGCCCATGAATGG
Organism: Glaciecola sp. G7-5; assembly: GCF_055808975.1. Taxonomy (NCBI): domain Bacteria; kingdom Pseudomonadati; phylum Pseudomonadota; class Gammaproteobacteria; order Alteromonadales; family Alteromonadaceae; genus Glaciecola; species Glaciecola sp. G7-5. The sequence goes on along the minus strand of NZ_CM147892.1, from coordinate 2,855,358 downwards.
TTTGATAAAGATTATGACCAAAATCCCAACACAAGGACTGTGTACATAAACTCACAGGTGCACGATTTCGATTTTTCAGGCGCTAATAAGAATGATGAATTCAAGCGTATTCACAGTATTTTCACTCGAGAGTCTATTTTTTTTAAGAAACAGGCTATACAGCTTATTAACCCAACTTATAGCGATTCAAAACGAATAGCTAATTACTCATCAGAAGTACTGAAATCATTTAATTACAGAGGAGAAACACTACATCAAATATGGAGCGACTCGACGGTAAAAGTTCATGGCGAGTATGACAGTTTAATTGTTAATTCAATAGTGCAAACGATTATCGAAAATGACAGGAGCGAGTTATTCGATGATGTAAGGAGTCTTAAATTTGATATTCCCGACGATTGGCACAATGGTCGATCGGAAATCGATTTTATTGCGTTACAAGGAGACCTTAGTAACTACTTGAGGACGACAATGGGTAAACGTCTAGTTGAATTGTCACAAACTGACCACGACGCTAACATTGCTCTTCGACATATAAAAAGCTATCTACAAAAAGAAAATTAGTGTATCGGATTTAACATCAGTCATTCCTTACCTGCCATGTTTGACATTATTGATTGACATTTGGCGCGCTCGACGCGACGAGCTTGTAACTGCGATACCCTAGCGAAATACAGACTAAGTATAAGAAGCATTAAAACTATTTACTACTCGCCTTTGTTTGCTGGTAAGTTAGCAGTAAATTCAAGATAGCAGCGTTTAACATAATTAGTTGGCTGCGAAATTAAAAGTAGAATAACTTGCGGGCACTTGGGCTACTTTTGTGTAAGAACTGATACATTCCACCGTCATCGTGAGTCTTTTTATTGGGTGCCTTTCAATAATATAAAGCCTTATTCGTTGATTGATATTATTCTCAATTTTAGGTCAACAATCATCATCGACTATAGGTGAACTTCCTAGTGTTAATGAAGCCACAGTCAAATCTAAGCTGGTATAGTCAATGCCAGCTATTTCAGAGTACAAAAGCGCTATTTTGTGAGGCTAATCACAAAGTGTTCGAGCTCGTTTCTAGTTTCTGGTGTGATTTCAGGCAGTGCAATTCCCTCAAAACCTGCAACGTCCATGGGGCCATAATCATCATAGTCCTCTCCAGTGTCGGCGTTGATGGCATATAGATCGTCTTTTGTAATATCAATATTGTGGGTCAAACCAATATGATGCCAAAACCACTTCTCTTCTGTGGTTTTACTTTTTTCGATGTTTTCTGCAAGAGCATACTGATTTGGGTGTAACAAAACAGCGGCAGACTGCCAGTACTGAAAGACTGCAGCATTAGTCTCATCAACAGAAAGAAGATGTTCGCTTTCAAGTTCATAAAAAGCATGCACAACTAACTCAGGATTGTCATTGAAAGCAGTGGTCCATGTATCATCAGTTCCGTCCCCAAAACGTTGAATAACGTTTTTGATAGTAGATGGAGCTGGCATTACAAAACTATGTGATTTTGCCTTTAGAAGTTCTAATAGGTCGAAATACACCTTAACTTCAAAGTAATTATCTGCGACTTCAGATTGAAGCACGTTTAGACTTTGCCCAGAAACTCGTTTTTCAAACCAGTATTTGCCTTGTTTGTTATCACCGTGTTCAAAATACTCATAAATAACATCACGACAAATAATGACCGATAGTATGTATGCTTCGGGCAAGCCAAACTCTACTAGTTCAGTAAGCGAGCCCAAGTATTCTATTGGGGGGCTAGTATGGTCATCACTGTCGGTTATGTACCACTGGTATAACTTTTCAAATTGAAGCGCTGCTCGAATGCGTGGCTTAAAACAAACTTCAATTGCTTTGCAAGCAACCATAGCATCTGCCGCATTAAGGCCGAGTGATAGCGCTCTATCAAAACATAAACGATTGACAGCTTCTGTATCGTGATTCAGCAATGGCTGTTGTGTAAAGGTATTCTGAAACGCCGCATAACTTTTTGAACCGTTGTAGGCCGCGATCAACTCGTACAAGTGTGACTTCTTTAGGGATTCTATGGATGGGTAAAGCTGAGTATGGAGCGTGTAAATAACTGACTTCAAATTTTTCATAAATAAATCCTACGCTTGAGGCATACAATGCCAACAATCAATACCACACGCGTTTAAGGCTGATCTTCAAGCCAAATTCAGTTTATGTAAAATTCAAATTGTAGAGTTTGTTTATCGTTAGATAATAAAAGTGCTGGTTTCCACTCGCGTGCATGTGAGGCTAGCGCCTGAGTGAAAGGTATATCAATCGAGTAAAAAAATCCACCAATACTTTTGCTAAGGTTATCATCCATTGTTTCAACAAAGCTGTGAATATTTAGAGTAGCTCTTCAGTGGGCCCAGCGTCCGGTGACCGCTCGGACCTGCCACATCCACAAAATACTAAGGCATTTAGATAAAAAGTACCCAAAGTCTGCGCAACCAACAAAGTTGCCACCTTTGCGGGCACCAATTAAAGAACAATACGCAAACGATTTTACTATTCAACGTGACTTCAACTTTGGGGGATAGACTACCTTCACTGCAAGAGTGAAAGATACACACTATTACATGGTGGGAGCAGTGGCATCCTAATCACCCAATTCCTGCACCAATAGCTTATCCTCGCATGACATTGCAAACCAACACGTCATACAAAACTTACACAATTCGACATTTCAATAAACTGAGCGAGTCTAAAGACAACTGCAACTTGCCATAGATGGTGAACAGCTATTAATAGATTTGGAATTTCGAAATACACCCTGACGATTGATTGCTAAAGTGACTTACCAACCTAAAGCACCTTTCAATCAAAAAAAGCCAGCTTTAAGATGTGGCTGGCTTTTCATAGTTACTTGACTAGGTATCTCGTTAGTTTTATTTTGCTACTAATGCGATTTCTGCATCAGAGCTTAAAACAACCCACCAAAGATTACCCAAATTAGCATCAAACCCAACCAACGGATAATCACTACATGCAGTCTCACGAGTTGGCGGTGTGGCTAAATAGGTATCGTCCCAGCTCCCTTCAATAACACACTCTGCAGGCGCAATAGCCGCCCAAACATCGGATTTAGTTGCGAGTTGTACTGTTGTGACATCGACAGATTCAGGTACCACGAACTCTACGACATACTGGTCCGAGACAGCATCGTTAATATCCCAAGACTTTGTAGCCGTTGCTGGTAATGAAACTGCAGGTTTTCCTTCACCTTCTTCTAAACTACCTAAATCGGGGCCCGACAAGGAATACGCAAGACCAGTATCAACTTCAATGTCTTTTTCTAGACCGTAATCATCTTGATACATACCGGTTTGGTTTTGCGTTCCACTAATAATTAAAATATCTGAGCTTGTTGCGTCTGTCGCTGCTGTCCAGCTTAATGTTACGTGTTCTTTTAAATCAATGGTGGTTTCTGGAATGATCATTTCGTTATTGTCGTAATCAGGCACTACACGATAGGCCGCATTTAAGTTTGGAGACCACCTTTCGTGGACTTGGAATAACCATTGATAAGCAAGGCGAACCAAATCATTTAAGCTTTCAGAGCGTGTAAAGCCTGGCGTGAAACTCAAATCACGGGTGCGAGTATCTGTGCGATTAAAAGTATCATTTGTCCCGCCTGCCAAGCGAGCATATGAGCCATCATCAGCATAACACTCATTGCTGATGTAGTTAGGTTGTAAAACCAATACCGGGCGAGTTTCGTCATGAATAGCATTAGGATAAACAATCATTTCACATCGGTTAGTAGTGCGTGAAAATTTATCCATGAGTTTCCATTCTGCGTTAAATGCTTGGTCTGCATGATTAGACGTAGCATTGTGAGTGGCAAAATATGATTGGTAATCGACACGATCATTTTCGAAGGTCAATATGGATGAATTGACATCAAAACCACTATCCTCAGTAGATGCATTGGTTTGGTTTTTCTGAGAAACAATCATTTGAACTAAATCGCGCTCACCAAAGCGGAACTCATATCCTTTATAAGAAGCGTTTCCAGTCATTATTTGAGTGTACATATCCATGCGATAGTTACCACCAGTGGGTGTTGAACTTGATGGATAGGTAGTTAATGTTGTTTTTGCGCTAATTAACGAACGTTGATATTGATGCTCGTGACCTTGTACATATATCACGTCATACTCAGAGAAAAAGTCTCTTATCTGCGGTTGCACATCGTAAACCCAATAATCATCTTTAGTACCATCAACAATTTGTTCAATGGTTTGACCGTATTTGGCTCCGACCAAACCGTCATGGCTTGCTACCACTATATGATCAATCTTATCTTCGTTAGCTAAAACCGTTTCTTTTATCCAGTCAAACGCAACCGGCAGGTTATAATACGCTAAAGCAAATATGATCACGTTTTCTCGTACAACATAGTAGTTTACCCACTCAAAACTGGGCATATGAGTGGCGTCTTCTGGAATAAAATGCTTCATATTATTTATCCAGTTATATGTATAAGCGTAACTTGTTTCGTGATTTCCCATCAAGGGTAAAAACTCAATCCCCTGTTGAGAATACAAATCGGCAACTGAACGCCACTCGGCAAACTCAATTTCACTGCCACCGTCAGTTAAATCTCCCACTGCGATAACCATGTCAACATTGGCTGCTGCTTGATGTTTCAGTAATTCGGACATTGGATGCACTGATACATGGCCTTGTCCTTCGCTGTCAAAGCCGCCTTGAGTATCGGGCAATAAACCTATTTTGAATTGATTTGTAGATTTTTCGATAGGTTCTGCCACAGGCTCTTCGACGGGAACCTCAACAATCACTGGAACTTCTACTTCTACAACTTCTACTATTGTCTTTTCATCTTCACAAGCTGACAAAGCTAAAACTAAGGCTAAGCAGGCAGCTGTTTTTAAAAATTGATTAATTCGAATCACGTTATACATCCTTTTATCGCTACAGGGGACTACTGACTTAAAAACGCGGCTACTATATTTGTGTTTTATTACAAACGAGTTATTGAAGTGTGTTACTTAGATGAAGGTTAGATGACAGTTAAGCTTTCAAATATAAGGGAAATCAAAGCTCTATAATCTCCAGTCGTAGCTGGCTTTTAGAATAGTGAGATATTTTTGTGAGATTGTTCTGGTCATTTTGCTGATGTTAAATGCCCGTTTAAGACTTTGGGGCGGTCCCTGCTACAATATACAGGAACGTCCTATAAAACGGGCTTTAACGATTATCTGGCGGAGAGAGAGGGATTCGAACCCTCGCCCAGAACACTAAGTTATTGATATAATTGAATTAACCTTTGATTTATATGGGTTTTTTATTAGTCAAATCGATATATTTTGATCCCAATTTGTTCCCAACAAAAAAATCTCTTTTGTCAGCAGACTTGAGTGCCACCTTATTATTAAACAGAATTACTTTTAGCAGCGAATAATCCACTCTGTTTTAACGACAAAGAAAAGTTAATACTGATTGGTTCTGTGTATAAACCTTACATTAGAACCAAATCTAAATACTCAAATTGCAGGTTTTTCCGCAGAATCCTAGGGGGCTACTGGTGAAAGAAAGCAACCCATCTTGTTTAATATTTCAAACAGTTCGCTAAACTGTATTTGATTTCTGTACCAATGGTCTTAAGATCTGGCCGATTTCATATGGACTAACATTAATCAACGGCTTTGTTTTAGTAGGTGTCAATTTAGTTACTCTTTGACTACTTATGTTAAACTCTCCAATATTGTTTACGGCCATTAACGGTAGTTTTCTTTCTAGTGGCAATAGCTTGTTCATTTTCGTGTTTATTATTGCTACCACTTCTGCTGAATTATTACGAGGAGTTACACCGCTATAAAATTTTTCTGTTGTTTTGTCATTGGAGTGAGTAAGTTGTTTACTAAATTCCGCAACATCAATTCCTGCTTGTTTGAATACTTTAGCAGCTGTATGACGAAGTTGTTTTGGCGGCACGGGATTCTCAATACCGGCAAATTTTTGTAAACGATAGAGTTCATCGCGATATTCTTTTTCTGTATAGGGTAAACCAGTAAATGGATTGACCACTAGCATATTAACAGTTTGACATTCATACCCGTTATTTTCTAGTAGTACATTCACATTTGAACTTGGATAGTTGCTGGCGTCATCAATCAAGCGATTTAAATACGGAACACTAATATCGAATACATCAATTTCGCTTATGCACTCATCAAAGACCTTTGGAGTTTTGAATTCCTCCAACACGATTGCGCGTTGAATATTAATTCGGTAACTGCATCCGTCTTTTAAAATATCTTGCAAAGCAATTGCTCGCACTTCTCCAGATCGCCCTGCAACTGATGTAGCCGTCAACATAGCGGCGTCTCTGATAACGTGTAAATTATGTTTTACTAGAGTCTGGTGAGATAGCGAACTAAGCAAATTAATATCATTGAGAGTGAGTGTTTTGCTATCATCTACGGTTCTATTGGCTTTTTTATATCTACTAACGAATTTGTATAATTTCTTATAGTCGATAGTTCCCGCGATTGCTGTGCTTAGTCCCAACACTCTAGAGCGAGAAAGAACTTGCTCAAGCATCCACAGAGTATGTGCTATTGTTTTGCAACCTGGTTTTGAACTACTTAGTTTTTTAACCACCCAATCTTCAATATGCTTGTGTTTTAACTCGTCTAACGATAAATGACCAAATAGCCTAATTAAGCGATTCAATGATGTTTTGTAACCTTTTATTGTTGATGGCTTTAAACCAACCATTTCGTTTTTACTATAATCAGCACAAACAAACGCGAACGTTGATTTAGACTCGCTAGGTTGAATAAGACGCTGTTTTTCTGCTAACAACTCTTCACTGCTCATGTTTGCATATTTCTGGGCAATTTCAGCAGAAGCTATTATTCCATTTGACGTGCAGTCTTTCAGTTCAATGCGGACAACGGCAGAACCTGCACGTTTTGTAAATCGAATTAACTTGCCATGAGGTGCGATATATTTGTAATTGTTGTTTTTGATAATCATTTTTGCAGTTGATATATCTAGTCTTTCGTCTCCATTTTTAAACAACCAGGCAAAATCAAGCTCGCCATCTGCGAGTTGGCCTTTTTTAGTTGATTGATGATGTGAACCCACGTAGTTAACTTAATGAAATAGAGAACTTGTGAGATGGTGTAATTGTAAATGACGCTTTAATTTCCCATTTGAGTAATAATTTCATAATTTTATGTTCTCTTTAGATTTAAACTGAGAACGAGCTTAAAATAATAATTAGATTTAAATAAATTTCGATTATGTTTTAAATATTTATATTAAATGACATTAATTGTTCATTTATGCATCAAATTATTAGTCACTATGACTAGTGGGCACTGGCGAAAAATCTTGCCAACAAAGAAGATATATAAAGACCCAGTTCGCTATTAATTATGGGTAACTATTTAAGGCAGTTAGCTTTTTGTCAGGTATAGGCTCAACGAACATCTCCATAGCGCAAGGGCCTTCACCAATTCAGCAAACCACTGGGGGTTGACTGAGTCATTGCAAGCGAGTTCAACGCCTTTGAATTGGCAAGTAATCGTCGCGTTTGATTGGGTGGCGTTAGGCTTTTCAATCTTAACCAAAGCGCAGCCTGGCTTTTTACTGCGTGGTTGCCAATCGCTTTTTCTAGCGCGGAATGTTTGTAAGTGAATGTTGTGGCGCTCGCAAAAAGATTTGATGCTTAAGCCACTTTTCTACTGCGCTTCAAATATGTCTAGCCATTGCGCTTTGGTTCGTCGTTCGTTTTTCATAAAAACCTCTGTTTGAAAGTTGAGGTCTTATGATGCTGGGTAGGACTTAGCTTGGAAATATGTGGTTTACTAGACGCTTACCTTTGTATGGATGTGAGTTTCTGTTTTTCCTGAATCTATAAAAAAGAGCGTCATCTATAACTATCTTTGTTGTTGAGGTGTAGTGTTAGTTTGTCAAGATCCTGATTTTTATAGTTATCGTAATCTCGAAATAAACTCAATAATAAAACTGATAAAAATGTTCAAAAAAATCAAACACTGAAACTAGTAACATCAATGAAAATGTCCAAAACGTCTTTCTATGCCACAGCTGACGTTCAAAACGCCAACTGTGGTGTAAGAAATGAAGTAGCGTTAGTATTTCTTATATTGATCGTCCTTCGGAAACCAATTTTCAAATAATTGCTTGTCATTTACAGGTCCATTAATCATAGTGTTTGTCACCGTTCCGCTCTCTGTTGTAACACACTCCAAAACGCATGGGATTATTCTGCCATTGATAATTTCAAAAACTTTCCAGTATAAGCCCTCAGAATTTGGAACATAAAATGTTCGCTGTCCGTCAGAAAAATTAATTTCAACTTTTGCTTCAGAATTGGGTAACACATCATTTCCGCCTCCTGAATAGTTATGGATATAATAGGTATATACGCTTTCATTATCTATATTATTTATAGTTATCGTCTCTGGGCCAAAACTACTAGTATCATCCACATCCAAATTAGACTCATCGTTGCCACGGTTTCCGTAATATATATGGTAATTTTGAACTTCATTGGTTTTCTTAACTAAATGGCTATCAAGATCTGATGGTGTTGCTCCCCAGCTAAGAACGGCTGTTAAAGCACCTTGAGCCAAAATACTATCAGGTACAATATTAATCACACAGGTAGTAATTGAATTGGGCTCTATTGAACAATAACCTTCACCATCATTATATCCTTGTTTAGTTATTTTAATTGTAAAGTCACCTTTAACCAAAGAAGTCAAATAGCCGGAATCGGCATTGGCACCTTCGGTAATAAGCGATTGGGACGTGTTAAATATTGATAAATCAAAATTATTAAGTAATTCGCCGTTTACGCCATTTGTCACATCAATTCTGATTTGACCATCTTCATAAATATCGGTTACTAGCGTAATAGTTGGAAATCGAAGGGTAGATTCTTCTAAAGTTTCCAATGTTGAAAGGAATTTGCTCGCTGAGGCTCTAACAAAGGCACCGACACGCGCTAAAGTATCGCCTTCTGGGTACGCAATGACAGTGTAGGTCGTTGCTGGGTAATACGGTACAACTAATTCATATGACCCATCGTCACTTATTAAGTCCCTTACGTTGGTACTAAAATAACTAAAAACGCTACCTGTATACGCTTCAACCATAACTGGGAAAGGAACAATAGTAGAGTCTAGGGTAGTAGTTGAATTTGTAGTTTTTGCTTGACTAATATTACTATTTATATACTCCACGTCACCAAATAAGCTAATTTCTTCTGAAACAACTTCTTCATTTGAAGCATGTAAACTTAGGAACCTTTTAACATAATGCCAAGTGGCATGTTTACATATAGCCGCATTAACACAATTTGATAATGTCATTTCTGTAAGTTGACTACTAGACCAAAAATTTTCGAAACCTGAGCCGTAGTAATTTTTAACGCGAGGATTATATTTTGAGCCACTATGATTATAGCCTGTAGTATATTTCAAAACACTCATAATACTTTCTTGTGTAAAGGAAACAATGTCTGGCCTAAAAATTGAAGTATCGTCACGCTCTAAATCATATATTTCAGGATAATATTTTGTGCCTAAAAACAAGTAAGGTAAATTGTCGTGTTCGGTAATAGCGTCTATTTCCTTGTTAAAGCCAAGTAAATGCTCTTCTATGTAGGTGTCTAATTTCAGATTTATATTACTTAGGTTAAACCCCACCTCATTTGTCTGAGCAAGATCAAAACGCTGTCCGTCTACAGAAATCAAGCTATCGCCAATATATTCTGAGCCATTTAATGTAATTGTAAATTGACATTTGTCAGGGTCCGACTCTAAATATGTACAACGCTGTGACCCCGTTAGCCCTATCAACTGTTGGGTTGGTATGTCGGGATAACTACTTAATTTCTTATGTAACATATACGGAATGTATCCAAGGTCTTGCCGTAAACCGTAAATAGTAGGATTTGATGCAACTACTGCCTGTTTATAAGCCCCCTGTCTTTGCTCATCCCAATAAGCTGGTGGTTCATCACTTTTTGCAGCAATACTGCCCAATTGATAACAACTTATTGCTCTGCAGAATACACCAGAAACAACTCCTGGAAGACCATGAAATCCAACAGAAAAGCTCATGCGTCCTAGATTATCAAATTCTACGTTATCTTGTGCTTCTGAAAATATACCTGAATGTGGGGAACCCACAGTTGTCACACTTGCAATTCGGGCTTCATTCCATTCGTTATTGTATATAGAATTAGTACTTAAACCTTGTATCAGAGTACGAGTTAATATTCCGCCAAATGAATGCGCAACAATATGTGCTTTTTGTCCAGTTTTTTTAGTAACTAAATCGATTGCTTCACCTAATTCTGTTGCAACATCTTGCAAGCGAGCGTTAGTTTTCCATTGAAAAATAAAGGGAACGTATTGTTCTCCAGAAATACTAAGCTCTTCTATTAACTTCGGAAATTTACCAAAATATTCTGACTTTTGATCAACGCCCCCTAAACTTCCATCAGGTATAAATCCATGAACAAAGATAACCGGTGTTTTACCATTCACTTCATTCATACTATGAGAGCTTCGAAGCGCTGATGCACACTTTGTAACTTTTTTTACTTTAAAAGCAACAGGTAGTGTGCCATCTTGTAATCGAGGTAAGCCAAAATCCGCATCACCTATACCTAGTGCTCCCTCTACAATATTCCCAACAATTGATTCAAAAATACCATCCTTTTTACCAACAGGTTCATGCACGTGCCTGGAATCGTTAAAAAATGCGAAATTAGACAACCAAATAAAATCAAAAACAAATCCATCACCATTTCTATCATCCCACGATCCACCACAGCTATTCGATGGGTCTGTTAAAGTAGAAGCAACTTTAACATTGCTTAAAGATGACAAAGAGCTTTTCAATTCTGTGTTGAGTGTACTATTATCAAAATAGTTTCTTTTCAAAACATCAACGGGTGGTTCTCTTAATATAAGCTGACTAACTTCGTAATCAGATATGCTAGGCGTAATTTCTAAATCTAGTATTAGCTCGCCTTCTGGGTTTATTCCACCAAAGTAACGAATTGTATAGGCGTCATCTAAAAGGTTTTCGTCAACAGATATTGAAATATCATTCCATTCATTTGTTATGCGACCACCATTTGAATCTAAAACACCTTCTAAAAGAGTAATTTCATCTAACACATTAATTTTTAAAAATTTAGATTTGCCTACCACTCCATTGTTGGGTTCTACTGTTAACTGAAAACTCACAGTTAAAGGTGTTACAGAATCTGGCGGCGACACTATCAAATCAAATTCCTCAGTTGTTACCCAGTCTGGCGCTGAATCAATCGATATAGCGTATTCAATACCAATTTGATTCAAGTCTGAAAGGTCAGCAACTTCTGCCAGAATAGATTCTAGTTAACGTATCGCCAGGAAATATATTAATCACTTCTGGCACATTAATTGAAAAAATCCCCCCATGCGCCAGTGGAAAAATATTCATAAATGAGTTATCAAGAAGTTCATCAGTAATATCATCAGAAATACGGTCAATCCAATTGTTTAAGCCTTCACCGTAAGCGCTATCAGATAATAGGATCTTATTTACAGATATTGGTGTTACCTCAGACCAACTATCTGCAGTAATCATCCCTAAACTAGAGAGCCTCTCGATTGCTAATGCTCGCGCATCAGAAGAAAGCTCTCCATTTGCTTGAGTAGAAAGTTTTCTTACAAGAGAAGTTATTGCATTAACATTTGCTGTATCTCTAGGTTCTGATGCAAGATATATTGCCGTAACTTCGTCTAAAAACTTTACTCCATTTAAAAACCCATCAGTAACATTAATTTGATAAATCTCATCAATATCTCCCTCGTTAACTTCAATAGAATAGGTACCATCGTTTTTGGTTACTCCTTCACCAATTAGCATTCCGGAAGATGACTTTATTATTACTCTGGCACCAGTAATTGGAGTGTATCCGACTGTCCCTGAAATAACGGTGGTATTAACAATATTGTCGTTTAAAGAAGCTACGATATTGTTAATTTCATCTACTGTGTCTACTTCTTCTCCTGTTAAACTTTTTATCTTTTCGTTCACTGTATCTAGATTATTGGCGGTAACACCAACAACGCCTGCATTTAAGTAATCTGATAAATTTGGCGATGGGTTGTTATTACTATTCGCAAAAGAAACTATTTTTGATAATGGCGCATCGTCATGCCTAACCGACGACTTATCATCACTGCAGCCGACAATCAGTAGAGATAAAAAAATGCTTACAACCTTGATTATTGTTGCGTGCTTATTAAAAAATGAAATGTCCATATTAATTTTGTCCTTGTATTTGGCCGACCCGCTTGAGTCTGAGGAGCGGGTCTAAAAGTTTTAATTTAAAACATTGTATTATTAAGAATAATTTAGGCGGGGTGTTGATGCTATCTAGTATAATACTCAAACGAATATACATAGTTTTATTGCTTTTACAATTACAAATTAGTCTAGCCAGATTATTTAAACCATCATTCAATCATGATTCGCATTCACATTGACCTGACCATAGCGAAAAACTTCTGTTTATCCGTTTATCCCTATCCCATCTCACATAGCCTACATACTTATTTAATTTCAATAGCTTACTATTTTTTCGATTACAATTTCTACAACTTTTTATGTGTTCACTATGCATGCATAATAACAACAGCATGCAAAACGGCTCTGAGCCTAGGTATTATCTGAGCTACGTTGGATGTTGCGTCGTATGAAATATAATTTACTATGACAGTACTTTAGACGAACGGTGTCTTTTTTTATTGAAGTGGGGATGTTGGAATTCGATTTTCAATATATTCGGATATGTAATCAGTTTCTTAGTTCTGTTCAATCTCAACATATGAAGGTCAACTTTGGCTCGGAACAACCTCTCAAAAAGCAAACAAAGCCACCAGTTGTTATCATTGTAACAAAATCGCTCAGTAATTTAACCGACAGCTTCTTGGTTAATCACAACACTCGTGCAATACAAATTGGTTCCAAAGTAAACTGAACAACAAAGACACTTAAACAAGTTGGTTAACACTAATCAAAGGTTACTATTACCCATGAAAATACGCATGTTATTCGCATTTGCGAAACATGTCTCTATTCTCCCTAGATGCCGTTGATTATTGATTAGGCACAGGATAGTCTTTTGTATAATAAATATTTGATGATGAAGAAAAGGATTTACAAGTCATACCGACGTTAGGCTATACCTTTGTTCCACTCAAAAAATAGAAGTGTTAACAACATGGGCTTTAAACACTCAAAATTTAGTACTCCTGCGTGATGTCGGTATCTACGTGTATTGCGCTATTTTAGGCTTTTGTTTCAATGTTGTGCCAAACCTAGCTTTATCATTGTTTGAATGATGCAACTATTTTTGCACAGGAAAAAATAAAAATTAAATCTAGATTATGCTTCGTTTGCACAATAGCATGCCATTGAATTGGCATTCCGTATTGTTAATTTAATCAGTTTTTATAGTCTGTTAAATGACGGCTATCGGTGGCGTCTTTAGCTCAATATATAGCGTAAGATTTCAAATTCAGTTTTCAACTGCTAGTCTTGATTCGACGGGGTCTCTGCAGTAATTAGATTATCTAAGCCAATAAAGTCCTTTATCGTTATTTATGAGTGATCGTCCAATCAAGAATTCAAATACTGCTCAGCCATACCACCCAATCGCGACTTAATCCCCTTCCACTCCGGCATCACCTGCGTCAACAAGCGCCAGAACTTCTCACTGTGGTTGTGTTCAGCAATGTGGCAAAGCTCATGCAAAATAACGTAGTCGATGCATTCTTTGGGTGCTTTAACTAAGTGGGGGTTAAGCATAAGGTTGCCTTTGGTTGAACAACTGCCCCATTGAGTTTTCATTGCCATAACCCTAAACGAAGGAAGCCCTTCTACCCAAGTGGCTTTTTGAAGCATGTAATTTAATCTTTCTCTGAAGATATATTTAGCTCGGTATGTATACCACTGTTCGAGAAGGTATTTGGTGCTCGCGCCTCGATCATTAGTTGCTGTTGGTAAAGTTACAACAAACCTACCTCTTGTTAGCTTTACTTGCCCTGCTTTTCCTTGTTGTTCGTCTTGGTCGCTAAGTATCTTTAATACATATCGTTTACCCAAATAAAATTGTGTTTCACCACTAACGTAACGCTTAGGTAACACATGTTCATTTTGCGCAGCAAACTCTTGAATATTATTCCAGACCCATCGCGCTCTTTTAGTTATGGCATTATCAATAGATTCGTCAGAGGCGTGGGCCGGTGCTGTTGCCACGACTCTTTGATCAGGGTGCACCTTAATAACTACCTTGTTAGATTTTGTACTGACAGTTCTTCTAATAATTTCATACGGAATATGTTTACCACCATAGAGAAGCACTCCGGTGTTGGTGGCAAAAGTTTTTATATCTGTTGCGATCGAACTTTTACTCATTATCTAGTCGCCCCTAGATAAACCTAAACGCGTTATTTTTAGGACTTCCTCAATAAAGTGCTGCGCTTTGTCTATTCCCAAGTCACCAAACAATAATGGCAATAGCTTCATGCTGATTGAGTTTTCAATCTCTGAAGGGTTTATTGAGAACTCGGCTACAGCGTTATTGACCACTTCATCTATTTGAAAGGCATACTCTGTAAGCTTAGAAGTATCCAATCCCTTGTCTTGCCTAAACCCTTCTTCAAATAGATGTTTGAACAATCCGAAGTACGCTTGAGCATGCTTGTTTAAATTACCCTCATCATCACAAAACGCACTTGGGGCATCGGGTACTTTTCTTTCTTTTACCTTTTGCTCAAAGTCAGCAAACATAATGTATTGTTTCACTGGTGCATCAAACATTGCCTTGGCGTCTTCTATCGCTTTTTTAAGCATTTTCGAAAAGTATTCTTGTGCATAGGGGTCATCTGCCAAGTCTTGCTCAATCATCTTGGTAATGCGGCCAGTGATCTTATCTGTTTGGTTTCTTGCCTCATCATCTGACATGTCTTTAGGTTTTACGTTTTTACCAAGGTTTCCTACTAGGTATGCGCCTTCTGGTTCTTTAACTTCAACTCCCGCTATATGCTTGTCTAATAGGCTTTTGATGTCCTCTGCGTATTCGTCATAGTTGATTGTTTCGTTTGCATCTTCTTTTACTTGTTTACGCAAGCCAACAAACATTTTTAGGTCTTGTTTATATTGGTCGCGTTTGTTGTTCAAAGACTTGTCTTCAAAGTAAGTAGCTGATTGAAGCGCTACTTTCATGCAGTTAGAAAACTCGGTTAAGGAAGCGTAAAAGTCTTCCCGCTTTTTCAGGTTGGTATCAACTAGTTTTCCGTCAACGTCATTGACTTTTGGTGCTAATGTTTGCCGTAGTGCCGGACCATCTTGTTTATTCTTAACATCTGCGAATATTGCCCACAAATCGGCATGCAAGCCTGGTAGTTTCTTATATTCAGTGTCCATGCGGTTATACAGACCTTTGAGATCGTCTATGTCAAACCCGCCCTGCGTGCGCTCTGCTAAATCTTGATATTTTTCAATAGTGGTATCTAGTTCTTTGAGAATACCCCTATAGTCAATTAAGTAACCAAATTGTTTTTTAGTGTGCAACCGGTTGACGCGAGCGATAGCTTGAATAAGATTATGTTCTTTTAGTGGTTTATCTATATAAAGGACTGTATTTTTAGGTTCATCAAAGCCAGTGAGTAACTTATCAACCACTATCATAATGTCAGGACCATCATCTCTGCCAAAGTCTTTTATTATCGCCTTGGTGTACTTCTTCTCATCCATTTTATCAACATTGGCTTTCCACCACTTCTGCACAACATCTTTACTTTCTTGGTCGACAACCTGATGTCCTTCACGAGTGTCAGGTGAAGACATAGCCACAACCGACTTTACCTTGCCAATCTTATCTAAGGCTGTCTTATAGCGGATAGCTGACACTTTCGAGTCACAAGCCAATTGCCCTTTTAATCCCAATTGCTGAAAGTTTTGGAAGTGATCAGAAATATCGTGAGCAATGAGTTCGATGCGTCCTTCTGACTGGTAGATTTGACCTTTTTGAGCAAACTTCTTCTTAAGGTCGTTTCGTTGTTGGTCGGTTAATGCACTGGTAATGCGATCAAACCAAGCGTCAATTGCTTTATCATTAATATTCAGCTCAGGCACTCGTTCTTCATACAATAATGGCGTAACTGTTTTGTCTTCTACTGCTTGTTGCATTGTGTAGAAATGAATAATCTTACCAAACTTGTTTTCAGTTTTGTCGTCTTTTAGTAATGGTGTACCAGTAAAAGCAATAAAAGAAGCCTTCGGTAACATCTGTTTCATTCTGATGTTGTTTTCGCCGTTTTGACTGCGGTGCCCTTCATCAACCAATACAATTATATTGGGACTGTCATTGAAGCATTCCTTATACTTCATCGCTGAACCAAACTTATTGATAATCGAGAACACAACACGCTCGTTCCCTTTACCAATTTGCTCAGCCAAGCGTTTACCCGAAGTTGCCATTGAGTCTTTTTGGTCTCTGTCGGTTAACACCCCACCTGATGCAAAGGTACTACTAAGCTGATCTTCTAAATCCACACGGTCGGTTACAATGATAACGCGACAGCTTGAAAGCTCTTTTAACCAAATGAGTACCTTTGATAAAAGCACCATAGTGAATGACTTACCACTACCCGTAGTGTGCCAAATAACACCGCCATCTCTGCCGCCATTATCATTAAAGGTATTAATTCTTTCTATCAGTGCTTTTATGCCAAAGACTTGTTGATACCGCGCAACTATTTTACCAATGCTTTTATCAAACAAAGTAAAGAGCCGTGTCGTCTCTAAAAGACGATCGGGACTTAATAGACTGATAATGAGTTTATCTTGATCCGTAACCGTTAAATCACCCGCTGCAATCAGCGCTAAAAACTCTTTCTTTTCCTGAACAGAACGATGTGCAAACAAATTGTCTGTTTCTTTTGTTTCTAATGTTTGGTTTTTTATTCTGGTGAAATGGGCATCGCTAAACTCTTCTTCTTTCCATTTTGCCCAAAACTTCTCTGGCGTGCCGCAAGTAGCATATAAACCTTCATACCCGTTAACAGACAAGAGTAACTGACTGTATGCATACAAGTGTGGTATTTCTTGTAGACCTTGGTTTCTTATATGTTGCGATATTGCTTCTGCGCAAGTAGATTTACCTTCATGTATAGAATCGGGGCGTTTAGCTTCAATAACTACTAATGGTAGCCCATTCACAAAACATACTATATCGGGCCGTCTATTACCGGTTGCTTCTGTATTCTGTACCACCATCTCTTCGGTAACATGAAAGTAGTTATTGGCTGTTTGTTGCCAGTCAATCAGTTGAATGGTAGGTGAAGCCTTTTTACCATCAACAAACTCAGTGATACTGATGCCATACAACATAGCGTTGTATAGCTTTTCATTTGCACCTTGTAATCCCTCGTTCATAGTAGGGTTGAGTTCATGCATGATTTTATCTATTGCAGCGTCTGAAAGCTTATGTTGCTTACCTGCAAAAGGAAACGATTGCTCGGCTAAGAATGCTCGCATAATCGGCATAAGCATTACCTGTGCAGTGGACTTTTTATCACCCACAAACTGAATACCACGCAGTTGTTCACATTCATTAGGAGCAATGAACTTATATCCTAATTTAATAAGCAATGATAACGCTGGGAGCTTTGATGCAAACTCCTCTTTGAAGTTTGCAGACTTACTCATCAAGGACTACTCCGAATATAGAATGCTCTACTTTCGAGCTTGGTGTTTGATTTATAAATAAGGGGAAGTTCCCAGTATCGGCTATTATATTCAATACTTCAGCTGCTGGATGACCATATTGATTTTTTGACCCATATGAAATAGGTACTAGGAGTCGATTTTTGAAACCAGTCAATGAGCTTGAAGAAAAACTATGCTTTGAACCATGATGAGGCAACTGCAAGGTGCCCACATACGTTTTAAACTCTGTGTAAACTTCAGTAAGCGAAAGCTTTGTTAGATCAGTATCGCCAGTGTATATGCAACCAGGCCGCTCACTTGGACAAACTCCATTCTTGCATCCATAAGAACAACACACACCAAGTGCACAAAGAAAAGGCACTATTCGACATCCACCGCTAGGGCCTGAGTAAACCAACATTGAGTTCTCATTTACATTTCCGTCAATTTGAGAATAAATCTGCCTTAACTTTCTACGCTGGTTTCGCGAGCTTATTTGATTTAATGTGTAACTCGGGTCATTGCGAAGTTTATCAATGTCAAAACCGGCGTTTCCAAGCTTTTGAAACAACTGTTTTTGCCTTGAGGTATGTTTAAAGTTATAAGGTACGAAAACCCAACTGTTTTGATTTCCAAAGTTTAAAGTCACCCGACTTTCTAACTCTTCTGTTCCTAAGTTTTTTGGCGAACGGTCGTTCAAATTTACAATCTGTTCAGTCTGAGCGTTGTCATCAAATACGTTACCAGGCCTTATATATATTATTCTTGTGTCGGGACCAAATAACTGCCTCGGATTATTTAGCAGGCTTAATTGCCGCAACGAAAGCAATCGACTAATGTTTACTAATAGGTTTCTTTCTTCCTCATCCAATAAAGGCAATACTACAGTTTTGAATGATTTTACTGATTTTACGAGCGTTGAAATTGCAGAAACATGATCATAATCAAAGTGTGAAATAAACAAAGCGTCTATATCATCCTCTTTAGAAAAAGCTGCGTTAACAACTGACTTTGAATAATTAGTCAATGGCATGGAACCACAATCATAAACCACATTGAAGCCTGAGTGTTTTTCTGTATAAAACGCTCCTTGTCCTATGGGGTGAAATGTTCGTAACAAACTAAAACTACTCATCATTTTCAACTAAAAATGAAACATCGCTTGGTTCTTGCGGAGATTGCGGGACAGGTGAAAATATTGCGGCAGGTGGTAAGGGTTTAAACCATTCCTCATGAACCTTACAATTTTCACTATTAGGTTCTGGTGATGCTTGTTTGATTCTGACGTGCAGCGGCATTGAGACACAGTTGCCGAATATGATTGCTTCTCCAGGTACAGACTGTTTTATCTTATTTGCAAAATCGTCAGAAAAGTACGGAAGAATTGCATAGACATACTTCATATCTATTTCGTTCTGAATTCTATGGATTATAAAGTTTGAACATTGAGAGAGAACAGTTTCAGATAATTCTGAAGGACGCTGGGAAGATACCAATAAGTAAAGGGCATATTTTCTTCCTTCCCTAGCGATTTGTTCAAAAATGTTCTCACGTAGTAGATATTTAGAATCTTTTTTGATGTAACGATGCGCCTCATCTAACACTAGGTGAATTGGTTTCTCGCGCCTTGCATTGCCCCTCAGTTTCTTCCTGAAAGAGAAGTGAAGTCTAGATGTTACCGACGTGAGAGTCTCTAAGGCGTCTTTTGAGAGTTCGCTAGTATCAATAATTAGCATGTTAGATTGTGAAGGGATGTCAGAATTAGTTTGCCAAAGCCACTCAAAATATTGGTGAGCATTCGATGTATTAGGTGGTCCAAACTTCATAAATGAACAGTCAGGATTGTCTAGAAAGAAATCCAACCGTGTCATCATAGTTGAAGTATACTCTCTAACTCGTCTATTGCCTCTGGCATCTTCTTCCAATAGAGTTAAATTTGCAGCCTGCCTCAAGAATCTGTAGTCAAAATATTGTTCGGCATTCGCTCGCATATTTAAGACTTCTTGCGCGACTTCATAGTCAATCTTATTGCGCACTTGTGCTATTGCAGCTGTTAGTTGATTATTATTATTCCCAAATGAAATAGAACAACTGTCATAAAGGAGCTGAAGATCTTGCGTCATGCCTTCAACTCTGCACGCTTCTTTAAGAGTTATATCCGTCTCGATCTGTTCTGAAATACCATTAATAACGTTTCTAGCCGCTGTTACTAATGCTGTATCAGTATCACCTTGGGAAAGAAGCATATGAACCAAATTACATACTTTAAAGCGTAAATAATTTATAAACTTTTGTCGATCGTTACCCTCAAGGGTCGAAATCATATAAAACTTATAACTCTCTTGGAGCACTTTATCCCAAAATGGTCGTTGTGTAGCGTCGGTTGCCATTAGAAAAGAACACCACTCATCAATATTCATAAGAAAGTGAGGCATATAGAATGGTTCAACCCCAACTTCAGGAGCTAGCATATTCGGCTTTAGAACTCTAACGTTTATATTCGGGCACTTTTCATGGTCGGTAAATGCATTTTGATATTCCCCATTCACGTCAAAAATGAGAATCCGAGAACCTATTGCTGAATTTTCTCTCTTTTTATGAATTTCTTGAATAATATGAGCAATAGTATTGGATTTTCCGCTACCCGAATTACCAAGCACTGCCGAATGAATGTTAAAAAACGAGTTGATAGATATATCAATAGGGTAATTTATTAGATTTTTACTTTCACCCAAGTTAAAACTCTGGTGTACGCAGTCGCTTAGGTCTATATCTTTATGAGTGTGTAAAATTAACTCCATATCTTCAAAGGTAACTATGCTAACCTCGCTATAAATACTAGGAAAAATACCAACGCCGAGACTAAAACCACCTTGCCGACTGATTGTACCGACTGGTTTTAAAAGCAGCTCTCGGTTACTATCAATATCGTAAACGGCGTCATTCAGTTTAAGGTCACTGTCAAAAATAGATATCACTTCACAGATTAGTTGCTCTCCAACAGAATTAGTTGTTTTTAGATAACTACCTATGTTACCAAAGTAATATATTACTCCAGCCTGGTTAACCGAATTCCCTCTTATTTCAGAGGATATTTTGACTTTGAATTGATTAAAATTAACTGAGGTAATTTTTCCAATCGTCATAAGTTGCCTCTAGTAGATTTAAGGGAGTCGATAAACTCTTTTAGGATTTCATTGTCTTTATTCCTATCGAGATCAGGTATTAGGTTATTAACAATATAATTGAAGTAGTGAATTTTCTCAGTCTCTGGCGCAGCACCTTCATCAGATGGCAGTTCAATCTCTCCGGATATCTGATAAATACGGCGATCAGTAAGCTTGGTTAAATTTTCATCTGGGTAATTACCAAATACAATGACACTCAAACTAGAGTTTGATGCTAAAGCTGAGTAAATTGCATTATTTATATGTTCATCACTAAAACTATAACCAATAACGATTAGTACACCATGTTGAAGTAACAACTTGTTTTGGAACTCTCTGATGAGGTCCGAATATGGAGAACCTAAACTCTTGTTTTGTTTTAGAGGGGTTGGATAAATCAGTACATTCTTTCCATTCGATGGTAGATTCGGTTTTACGTCAACCTCTTTTATGTTAAAAAATGAATTGTCTTCAGATTCAATCCAGCTGATAGAACCATGAAGTTTATATAGGTAAACCATATTTTCTAGCGGTTCATATTTCTCCATCCCTGAGTCAATCTTCCTTGAAAAGGTATATGAAAACCGCGCTGGGTTAAATGTTCGAGAAAGACCACTACTAAAACCATTGTTGTAGTTAATGTTTAAGTATCCGAGGGCTGTCTCACTTAGTAGATCATTATTTGTAGTGAATACATTAACTCTCGCCAAATCCTTGTTTCTTAATGATAGTTTTTGATAAAGCTGCTTGTATAGCCCCATCGATTTTGAAGCGGCAGCAGAGGTGCAGTCGATATTAATTGAATAGTAGATCTGCGTTTCTATTAACTCTATCAAGAAATCATTTAATTCATCTTGTTGACCAGTACCGTTCTGGAAAGCCCGTTTAGAGTAAAATGTTCCTAATATATCCTCTAGATTATTAGGGGAATGATCTTTCGCTGATTGAAATAATTCTTTTAAGTCAGCATGAGTGAAACCATTGGGAGATGTGGATAAAGTAGTTGCTGTCTGTTCACTATCTACACATTCTTGCACTATATCTATCAATTGAGCCATTGCAGGTATTGAATCTGAACTAACCCCAGCTCCCATTAAGAAGTGAAGGTTCTTTATGTTACTCAGGTCAGATAGCTTAGTCCTAATCTTTTCAAGTCCCTCATCAACAGAATCTAGTTCATTGAGTAAGCTTTCTTGTCCCTGCTTAAAAACCAAATATTCACTAGCTAATTTTTTGACGTCACTCATCGTTTTAAATCCTTCTAATCTACTTTTACTCGACGTTTACCGGTTAATAACTGTTGCATTAGAGCTTTTTTCTCTTGTTTAAGATCTTTGAGTTGTTTGTTGAGTATTTTATTTTCACTATCCAAATTATTCAAAACAGCCGCGATCTTTCTCTGCTCTTCTTTGCAAGGCATTCCTATAACTAAATTCGAAAATATCGAAATCCAATGTCGCTGGTGGCCTCCGACAGGATAATTCAGCATCTGTATGCTCTCATACACATATTTAGTCGAAATACCATCTTTCGCTACTAATATTTTCATTGCACTAGATTTAGCCTTAAAAGAAAAGTCTACAAACTTACTGGCAGTTGTGAAATCATCAAATATTATAACCGGTAACTTTTCATTAAATATTCCAAAGTCCTCATTTGTATAACCGAGAATAAATGTTTTTCCAGCAGTCAATACTGGTGTGCTGTACCCTTTTGAATATTCTGTAGACTTAACTAAATATGGTGTAGGTTGTTTATAATCAAGTAACTTGCCCAACTCGACTTTTGTCCACTCGCCCTCAAACTGCTTACCTGAATCATCAAGCAAACGCTTTTTGCCTGTGAGCAGTTGTTGCATTAGGGCTTTTTTCTGTTGTTTGCTGTTTTCAATTAGGCGCTTGGTGTTGCGGATCGCCTTATCCCAAGTGGATAGGATTTCGGCTATTTTGCATTGTTCTTGATAAGGTGGTGCGGCAATAGTCAGTTTTTTGAAGTATGGCAACCCTATTGTTTTGATGGTTGAACCTACTGCTTGCCTTTCGAATTCGCGCTTATGTAACTGAAGCCAGTTATATAAATACCAACTATTCATTTTTTTAGTGTTGTCACACTTCCATGCGATAAAGTGCTGACTCACAGCCATAGGCTCCGCCATTACGCCACTTTTCCCAATACCTGCGTCTCTGGAAAGAACTACTGTTTTGGCAGGATGTATCTGTGCTGAGCTATTTTTAATTCCCAGTTCAGAAATCTCTTTATCAGTTTCATAAATATATCCATTATCTAGTCGAGACGAATCAGAAAGTGAAATCCATTTAATTCCACCATTCCAATATTCTGGATGAGATTTATTGGGCGTATGACCACTGACCCTTTCAACCATGTTGTCAAGCAAACCGTAACTCCAACCTAGTGGTATTTGCTCAGGGCTTAAACTACGAGCCATAGCCAAGCTCCTCAAGATAACGACCCATTTCAACTTCCAAAGTTTTTAGTTCGTTTTGTAAATGAATACGCTCATCTCGCACTGCAACCAAGTCAATCTCTTCCTCTTCCACAAAAGTATCAACATAACGCGGAATATTAAGGTTGAAATCATTCTCTTTGATTTCATCAAAGCTAGCTAGGTATGCATATTTCTCTTTAGTTTCCCGATGCTTGTATGCATCAAAAATATCTTTGATGTTGTTTGGTGTTAGTTGGTTTTGATTCTTACCTGACTTAAACTCGCGGCTAGCATCAATAAACATTACGTTATTGTCTGTTTTCTTTTTCTTAAAGATCAATATTGCAGCAGGAATACCAGTACCAAAAAATAGCTTCTCGGGTAAGCCTATTACAGCATCGAGTAGGTTCTCTTCAATAAGTTGCTGACGTATCTTACCTTCTGATGAAGCCCTGAATAGAACGCCGTGAGGAACAACAACACCCATTCGCCCGCCTTTCTGCGATGACGAACCTGGTTTTAAGGTTTCTATCATATGGCTGATGAATGCATAGTCGCCTTTTGTCTTGGGTGGCACACCTCTTCGAAACCGTCCGAATTCATCATTGGCTGCGCCGTCAACACCCCACTTATCCAAACTAAAAGGAGGGTTTGCAGTCACAATATCAAAATGCAGTAAGCCTTTGCCTGATTTATCGAGCAACATAGGGTGGCGTATAGTATCGCCCCACTCTATTCGGTGATTGTCTTCACCGTGCAGGAACATATTCATTTTAGCCAAGGCCCAAGTAGAGCCTATAGCTTCTTGCCCAAATAAAGCGTATTTTTTTGAGCCATTGAAGTTCTTTCTAACCATACGACCACACTTCATCAATAGCGAGCCTGAACCGCAAGCTGGATCACAAATTTGATCACCTTCTTGAGGATCGAGAATTATCGCTAGTAGGTCTGATACCTCTGGCGGGGTATAGAACTCTCCTGCCGATTTACCACTACTAGCAGCGAAGTTCTTTATGAGGAATTCATAGGCATTACCAATGATATCCAATGAACCAACTCGGCTAGGGCGTAAGTTGAGTATCTCTTTACCAAAGTCTTCTAATATGTGCCGCAGTAGATCGTTCTTTTGCTTTTCTTGACCTAGCTTGTCAGTGTTAAAGCTGATGTCTTGGAACACATTCTTAAGCTTACCGCCATTTGCTTCTTCAATAGCGTGCAAAGCTTGGTCAATTCGTTGTCCGTTTCCAGGCTCGTGACGCGCTTCATATAAATCCCAAAAACTTGAGCCTTTAGGTAATACAAAACGTTGCTTTGCCATCATTGCGTGAATTAGCTCTGGGTTATCACCATGGAGCTTTACTAAGCCGTCGTATTCATCTTGATAAACATCTGATATGTACTTTAAAAATAACATAGTCAAAATGAAGTCTTTGTAGATGGATGGGTCCACTGTTCCGCGAAATGTATCGCAAGCATTCCAAACAGCTTTGTTGATTTGGTCTTGATTGACCATGTCGTTATTGTTTAGGTTGCTTTGGCTATCTTGCTTACTCATTCTTGTGTCCTCGATGTTTTTATTATTGGAAAGTATTTTTAATTATCGTAGATACGCAGTTATGCCGAGACGCAGTTACGAGTATTCATTCATTGTTTGCTAAGTAGTTGCTTGGCAACACCTTCCATTTGTAATTCTCTATTTTTAATTAGTGTTTGAAGTATCTGTTTTTCTCTAATGCATGCATTGTAAAATGAAACTGCGGTTTGTTGTTGGTTTATATCAGGTACGCTTAGCGGTGTAGATGCCAAGAAGCCTCTTGGAATGCTCGCTACAGCACTACCTTGTGAATACTTAGCGAAGTGCTTTTGTGATGTATGTTGGTTTAGATGCCAAGCTAAGAACTCTGGTAATATGCTATTGGTATGCAAACGAATATGAAAGAAATGCTGTGCACACACTATATTTTTGAACTCTGTATCTATGTACGCTGCAACATTACGGAAGCCACGGGCTGCAAACAATATGTCTCCTTTTTGAAGCCAATTAGGTACTTTCCTGCCGGTTATCTCAGTTTTAACGAGACTATCCCATATAATAAGCCCGTCTTTATCGACGTCTTTTAATTGGATAGCGCGAGCCGTGCCATCATTATCGGGTAGTATTCTTCCCCGAAATGGATGCCCTGCTTTAATTTCTGCAATGTCTTTTAATAGAATTGTTTGCTTACGCATAAACCGCACCATTTAGTTGATGCAGTAACAGTATAGAATGGTTAAATATCAGTCAAGTATTAAATGCATCTTTTTATTGATGCACTTATTTCAAATATTACAAAGATATTATTTTAGTCTCTCTCATGTAGTATATAGAGAAAAAGCGAACCCTAGGGTTCGCTAACAATTGCTTTCAGCTTCGGCTATTACTTGTGACCAATAATTATCCGCAGCGGTAAAATATTCCAGAGGCGGAATAAGAAACAGCTCAATAAACTGGTCCCGAAATACATCACAAAATTCATATATTTCAGATACATGAAGTGATAAGAATCTGTACATCATAATTCCCGTCATATACCTATTGTCCTCAAACTCTGGGTTTTCACCTAGAATTTGCTTACTCACGCTTATACCGCATATTTTACCATTTGCACTTCGATGAAGATATATATAGCGCTCATAACTCAACTGCACTTCGTCGTTATCGGTTTCTGAACAACATGCAAGCCATAAAATGGTGCCATGATCGTCAAACGGTGATTTACTTGCTCTCTTATATACTTTTGTGAATAGGTTTTGTTTCTTTGTCTTATTTTCCATATTAACCTCAGTTTTTGTACTCAAGGTTAAGTAAGTTCATTAGTAGCGAATAATGTCGTCCTCTAACAAAGCTTCAGCAAGCGCTGTTGCTAATTTAGCATGATGAGGTATAGCCAGTGTCTTGTTCAGGTAATAGATAATCTGATCTTTGCGTTCCCCTGCGTTATGCATAAAGTTCTCTTGATTATCGTAGCTTCCGATAGGATTTAACACGATGGATTCATAGAGTCGTTCAACCACTTCATCAAAATCTGAATGTGTTAGGTTTCGGTGACTGGTATTGTGTTCGTTGTACATAGTATTCTCGCTTTGAGTTAAAAAACTATGTACGACCATACACTGGAGAATTAAACTGGTTAGCAGGTAAGATTCTAAAAGGCTCTTGCAGCTAGTTGCAACAACGCTTCGTTATTAGTTGGCAACCACTTACTGTAATGCTTTTCAATCATCTTAATACTCTCATGGCCCATTTGCCGTGCAACCCATGCCAATGGTAACCCTGCGGAAATAAGATGGCTTGCATATGTATGCCGAGTTTGATTAATCCCTCTCCACCTAACACCGCTTTCGATGATTATCTTTTTATATGTAGTATTTCTAAATTGATTGTCATGTGACAATGGCGTCCCATTCCGAGAATCAAAAAATACAAATCTAATCGCTTGTACTTTTTGACTTCTATTATCAGGCTGAGTTACTGACACTTCAGATATTGGTGGTTCTCTAAGTGAAAGCTGTTGTAAAAGCACTTCACGAGCTTTGGGTAATAAATCTACAGACCTTACGCTAGATGCTGTTTTTGGTGTTTTGTAATCACGCTCCACGACTGCTCGTTGAACATAGATAACATTCTTTTCAAAGTCGATATCTTCCCAACTCAAAGCCATTAACTCGCTGAGTCGCAACCCAACTGCACAGTTAAAGAGTATCATGTTCTTTTCAGATATAAATTTTGACTCTGTTGTTGCTATTGAATCCATATCAGCAATGGTAAATGGATCTGGCAGACTTAGCGAAGCTCGCAGTTTTATGGTTTTCGATGATTTAAGGGAATCCACAGGGTTAGTCTTTATTGTTTCATCGAGTATAGCTATAGCAAAGATTTGCGATAACAAGGACAAAAGTTCTTTTATACTTTTATCACCTAAATAGTAAAGATCTATCGTCACCCATTTCTCTATCGCAAGAGGCGTTATTTTTGATACTAAATAATTGTCGAACTTCGGAGATATGTGTTTATTAATTTTCTTTAGGTAGTTTTTATATGTACACGATGCCAGCTTGTAACGCTTACTATTCAAAAAGGACTCAATATATTCGCCAAAACACTTATCATGTATGTTGTTCCTGCCGTTAGTTAACAATTCAAACTCAGCGAAATTATACTTTGCGAGATTTCTGTATTCGTTTACTTTCTCAGCTGCTTTGAACAAACCAGAGTGAGAGATATCGACATCGGATATTGGTATGCGATACAACGTACCATCAAACCGAATAAGAGCGCGAATTGAGGAGGCAGAGCGAATGTCTAAGCCTTTAATATTGTGTTTTTTACAAAATGCTTTGGCGGATTTAAGTGACTGCATGTGGTAAACCTATTTAACGTTTACCTATTGATTTTAATGGCTTTTTAAGATATAAAAAGGAATCTTCGCTGCAAAGCTCAGACTAAATTCCTTACTCTTACCTCCCCTCTTACAAGCATCACCACAGAATACAATGACTTACTAGCTTAGGTATATATTGAACGGTTTTGAAAAACCACTAATTCGTATTTTGGTGTAACGAGGAAATAGACAAAACCCTACTATATATTCTTTAAATGATCCCAAAATGATCCCAAAGAAGAAAAAGTGAATTTTAAAACATTGATTTAAAAGGTTAAATTGGCGGAGAGAGAGGGATTCGAACCCTCGTTAGGTTTAACCCTAAACACACTTTCCAGGCGTGCGCCTTCAGCCACTCAGCCACCTCTCCGAAATTTGTTGCGGGCAATCTTTAACAGACTGCGGCGCGTATGGTAGGCAAAAGCTTTGTTGGTTGCAAGTAAAGAATGGCAAAGCGGCTTCGTTTGCCTAATCTTTAACGCTTTTACCAATATTAGTTGTTAGGCATTGCCTTTTATTTGCATTTTAAGTTGTGCTGCAAAGTCTAGCATTCTGTTTAGTGGCACCATGGCGCGCGTTGCTAGGCTTGGCTCTACAAATATTTCTTTGCCTTGAGGATTTGTTAGTGCCTCTTTTAAGGCTTGTAAGCCGTTCATGGCCATCCATGGGCAGTTAGCGCAACTTCTGCAGGTTGCGCCCTCACCTGCTGTTGGGGCTTCAATTAAGGTCTTGTTTGGGGCCATTTGCTGCATTTTGTAAAAAATGCCTTTGTCGGTTGCCACAATAAACTTTTCGTTGGGTAATTCGCTGGCCGCTTTTATAAGCTGCGAGGTCGAGCCAACGGCATCGGCCATTTCAACCACACTTGCCGGTGATTCAGGATGCACAAGTATGGCTGCTTCGGGGTGCAAATGTTTCGCTTTTAATAAGGCTTTGGCCGAAAACTCATCGTGCACTATACATTCGCCATTCCACATTAGCATATCGGCGCCCGTTTCTTTTTGAATATAAGCACCTAGGTGGCGGTCAGGCCCCCAAATTATTTTTTTACCTTCGCTGTCAAGGTGCTCTACAATTTCAAGGGCGATGCTTGAGGTTACCACCCAATCGGCGCGCGCTTTAACCGCAGCTGATGTATTTGCATATACCACAACTACGCGATCAGGATGTTGGTCGCAAAAGGCGCTAAACTCTTCTACCGGGCAGCCTAAATCTAGCGAACAAGTAGCATCTAGCGTAGGCATTACCACTGATTTTTCTGGGCTGAGTATTTTAGCGGTTTCGCCCATAAATCTCACGCCAGCAACCACTAAGTTTTGTGCTTTGTGGTCACGACCAAAACGCGCCATCTCTAATGAATCAGACACGCAACCACCGCTGCTTTCGGCTAAAGCTTGAATAACGGGGCTAGTGTAGTAATGGGCTACCAGCACGGCGTTATTTGCAATGAGTAATTCTTTGATCTCAGCAACAAGTGAAGCTTCTTCTATATCAGACAACTTCGCTGGCATTTTTGGAAAGGGGTAATTTACTGGCGCTATTCTGTTAGCAAGAGTCATGTTTAATAAAGTGTATAATCGAAACGTCTAAGTATTATACCTAGCAAATAACAAAAGGTCACACTGATGTGCGTTGTTTTTAGTACAAGTTGAGTTTATTTGTGAATAACTAAGAAGTTTTGCGCTAAGAGCTAACAATCTTGAAATGGTGGGTCGTGCTGGATTCGAACCAGCGACCAATTGATTAAAAGTCAACTGCTCTACCAGCTGAGCTAACGACCCTTTCAAGTGTACTTGGTTGTTTGATATTGGTGGGTCGTGCTGGATTCGAACCAGCGACCAATTGATTAAAAGTCAACTGCTCTACCAGCTGAGCTAACGACCCACAAAATCAAACTTACATGCAAATTGTAAACCGTTGCGAGTAACTTACCTCTGCAACGGGCGCATATAATACTTAAATCAGCACAAGGTGCAACCTATAAATGCCTTTTTTACTATTTATTTATATAATTGAATGTAAAGTAAACAATGATACAAAAAACTAGCGATTAATTGCCCAAATATTGAGCGGCCAAACGGGCTGGCGTGCTGTTTGGATATTCGGCTATAACTTGTTGAAACAATTTATTTGCCGCGCTTTCGTTCCCGATAGACTTTTCAATCAAGCCTAATTTCAAAACAGAGTCACTGCGTTTGGGAGAATCTGGGAATCTGTCAACCACATTACTAAACTGTTCTTTTGCATCAGGATAGTTTTGCTGATTATAAAGCAACTGACCTAACCAGTAGTGGGCGTTAGCCGTCAAGCTGGTGTTAGGAAATTGCGCCAAAAAGTTTTGAAAAGCGGGAATGGCTTTTTCGTAGTCTTTTTCTTTAAGAATCAAATTAACTGCGTCTTGATACATGCTTTGCTCATCAGCGGTATTACTTACTGCTGGCGTAGTATTCGCTACTGCTGCAGCATTGCTTCTGGCAAGATCATTACTAAATTGATTGGTCGAATCTTCCATGTTTTCAAAGCGGCGATCAATTTCTAAGAAAAGTTCGCGTTGTCTTTCAAGGAGTTTTTCGAGCTGATGATTGTGCAATTCAATAGAACCGCGCATGTCATCGATATCTGCTTGAAGCTCGTCTACTTGCGACTGCATGCGCTGCTGTGATTCAGTTCGCGAATCTACAATGCGTTCAATCGTTGCAAGGCGCTGTTCAAGCTCAAAAGAGGTAATACCGCCACTTGACACGCCAAGCGCACTAGCACTTGAAGTAGCAGGAGGCTGCGTTTGTTGTGTTGAGGTGTCTTGTGCATCTACTACTGGGGCTTGCGCTAGGCAAACCCCGGTAGCAAAAATGCAACTTACACTAATTAATAATTTAGTGTTCATTACGCTTATTCGTATACCACTACACCGCGACGGTTTTGTGCGAATGCATACTCAGAAGTACCCATAACTGCAGGCTTCTCTTCGCCGTATGATACAACCGTAATTTGTGATGCACGTACGCCTTCGTTTCTGAAGTAAGTTTCTACAGACTTAGCACGACGCTCACCTAACGCAATGTTGTACTCAGGAGTACCACGTTGGTCACCATGACCTTCAATCACGATAGTTTGGCTTGGGTTAGCTACTAGGTAATCAGCATGCTTTTTAAGTACGCTAATGAAGTCAGATTTGATAGTTGAACGGTCAAAATCGAAATACACGGTATTTTGATTTTGTAGTGATGCTTTAAGATCAGCAGCTTCTTTTCTAGCAAGTTCCATTTTCTCAGCACGGGCAGCTTCTGCACGTACTTTCGCTTCTTCTTCTCTCTTAATGCGAGCGCTTTCTTCTTGCTGTTGTGCTACTTCAGCAGCACGGTTTTTCTCGGCCTGAATTTCTTCTTCACTTGGGCCTGAGTTACAAGCCATTAGCGTAGTTGCTGTAAGCGCAAGTAACAGGGTTCTAAATTTATTATTAGTAAGCATGCTTAATCCTTATTATGTAAAGCTATTATGTAAAACTGTTATTATATCTTTATATCTGGTTATAGTAAAAACGGTGACCAACTGGGTGATTTAACTTCCCCTTCGGTTGCCGGTAACAACGCTTTAAAGCGTCCATCTAAAGACACCAATGATAACACCTGTTTACCCTCATGGAGCGTAGAGTAAATAATCATACTACCATTAGGTGAAATACTGGGTGACTCGTCTAAAAACGTTTTCGTCAGTACAAGCATATCGCCAGTGGCTCTATGTTGTCTAGCTATATGATAATCGCCTTGCGTGCGATTTACGACTACTAAATGCGAATTATCGGGAGTAATTGCAGCTCCAAGGTTCATTTCGCCGTCAAAAGTGATTCTTTTTGACCTTTTTGTCCTTAAATCGACTTCATAAATTTGTGGCTTACCACCTCGCTCTGAAGTATAGATGATACTTTTACCGTCAGGCGCCCATTCTGGTTCAGTATCTATAGCCCGATTACGAGTGATTCTTTCTAATTGTCTTGTTGCCAAATCCATCACATAAATCTCTGGATTGCCATCTTTTGACAATACCATCACAAGCTTAGTGCCATCGGGTGAAAATGCCGGCGAGCTATTAATGCCCGGGTAATTGGTAATCCGAGTACGTTGTGTAGTGTAAATATCTTGAACGAAGATTTGCGGGCGCTTACCTTCAAAGCTCACGTAGGTTAGCTTGTTGCCGTCTGGCGACCATGAAGGCGACATAAGTGGCTCAGGTGAAGACAGCAGGCGCGTTTCGTTGGCACCGTCATAATCTGAAATCACTAACTGATACGGAAGTGGGTTCGTTTCGCGGTCGCGCACAACAATGTAAGCGATGCGAGTCAAAAACGCGCCTTTTTCACCGGTGAGTGCCTCATAGGCGATATCACTAATAATGTGCGCATATTGTCTAAAATCTTCGCCTTGAATGATTTTTTCGCGGCTCATAATGATGTGGTCTTTGGTAAGCATAAGCTGGCCATTGACCAAATTTTTAGCCTCGCCGCCCGTTAGTTGGGCGCGCAATACGTCAATCAATTGCACGGTTACCACGTATTGGTCGTTTCCAGCTGGCGCTATGCTGCCCACAAGCACAGTATCTATGCCTTTTTGTGCCCAAGCAGCATAATCCATTTGATCATCTGAAGCCGGAAATTGCGGCATTTGCGACATCGCTACCGGGCTAAACTTACCGCTACGTTGTAAGTTATTTGAAATAACGTCTGATAAATTTTCGGGCAATATGGTTTCGCCTGTCCATTTGAAGGGCACGATGGCGATTGGGCGCGCATTATTCATTCCCTCGGTGATGACAATGCGAACCATATTGGATTGGGCATTAGCCAACTGACTAACAATAGTCATTACTGCAACAATTACGAACACGCTTGTTTGTTTCATTATACGTGTGGGCAACTTATTTATTCTCATACTGTTATTATCTCTGTGGTGATACTTCAAGTTCAAATTTTCTAAAACGGCTGCTCACTTCAGGGTCTTTTGACATTGGCAATGTTCCGGCTCTTAATACCGCTGCCTCAGCAATACGACAAAGTGCCGTATTCCCTGATACTGCATTTACACTCAGCACTAACCCGTCGGGCGCCAATTGTATAGTTACCAAACACGTTTCGCCAATAAAACCGCCGTCGGTTTGCAGATATTGTTGTACCTTTGACTGCACCAACGCTTGGTATTTTTCGACTTCACTCATAATGCGTTTTTGGTTTGCTTGTGACATTGCTGCCTGCTCTTCTTCTAACTGCTTAGTGAGCTGCTCTTCTAGCGCTCGCTGCCGCGCTTCTTGCTTGGCTTTTTCTTCAGCTTCTTTTTTTCGTTGTTGCTCTATTGCGCGTTCTTTTTGCTGTTCGCGTTCTAAGCGGTCGAGCTCTTGTTTTGCTTGCTCAGCTTCGCGCTTTTTACGCGCTTCTTCTACGCGTTTTTTGCGCAAGTTTTCTTGTCTTTCAGCTTCTTTGCGCTTTATTTCTTGCTGACGTTTTCGCGCCGCCGCCTCTGCTTGCGCTTTTTCGCGCTTCTTTTGTTCAATAACATTGCTGTCAATAAAGGTAGCTTGCACAATATCTGGTTTAGGTGCGGACGCGCTAAATTCTGGCGCGACAAACTTTAAAGGCTTGGCTGAAAAATTAAAACTGATCAGCAGCCCTGAAAGCAGCGCAGTATGCAAGGCCACCGATTTAAACAAGGGTGACGTCATTAACTCTTTAAACGCGCTGGGTTGTGCTTGCACAGCAGGCTCAGTCGCGTTGTCGTTTGGTGGATTATTGGGCCTAGCTTGCTGCGGCATAGCTAGCCCTTGTTTGCACACTCATATCCATCATTCTACGATTCATTTGGGTCTGTCATTAACCCTACAGATGGCACGCCAGCGCGCTGCAACAGCACCATTAGGTCAATCACCTTTTCGTATTTTACGTTGCCGTCACCATTAACCACTACGGGTGTTGTTGGTGCCACTTGAAGGCGCGTTTTAACCAGTTCTGCAATCGCTAAACCGCTCATAGGTGCGGTGGGTTCATCACCTACATTTAGGTAATACAAACCGGCTTGGTCAACCGACACGATCATCATCGTTTCATCTTCGGTTTCGATTGTTTGGGCTTCGGCTTTTGGCAAATCAACTTTTACACCTTGGGTAACAGCTGCAGCCGTAGCCATGAAAATCACCAGTAGCACCAGCATTACGTCAATGTAGGGAACCACATTGATTTCAGAAACAGGTTTACGGCGTTTACGAATATACATTCATTTCTCCGAGTATTAGTTTCTGTTGGCTAAGCTTTGGCGATGCAATATAGAAGAAAATTCTTCCATAAAATTGCCATAGTGATTTTCAATCTTTTCAACTTTGTTGCTAAAACGGTTATACGCGATTACCGCTGGGATTGCTGCAAACAAACCAATTGCTGTCGCAATAAGGGCTTCTGCAATACCAGGCGCAACCATTTGTAAGGTAGCTTGTTTAACCTGACCCAAAGCGATAAAGGCTGTCATGATCCCCCAAACCGTTCCTAATAAACCGATATAAGGTGAAATTGAACCGACAGTGGCTAAAAAAGGTAAGCGTTGTTCTAAGTCATCAATCTCGCGTGACATCGCCACTCGCATAGCACGATATGTACCATCGGTAATTGATTCAGGCACAACGCTTGAGGCCTTTCGTAAACGTACATATTCTTTAAACCCAGAACAAAAGATTAACGAGCAACCGCTTAAGTCTTCTTTTTGGGTTAAGTCAGAATAGAGTTGATTGAGATCTGCGCCTGACCAAAACGACTCTTCAAATTCTTTTACTTCGTCGCTTGCTTTGCGAAGTGCCGCGCCGCGCTGAAAGATAAATGTCCAACTTACTATTGACGCTGTTAGCAACAGCAACATAATAAATTGAACCACAAAACTAGCATCTAAAAACAAATGTAACACTGACATCTCAGAATTCACTGCGCATTTCCCTAATCAATTGCGTTAAGTAGTACTTTTGGTATTGCTGTGGGGCGAGCGCGTTTGGTGTTTACGCACGCCACTTTTACAACAGCACTAACCAATAAAATATTATTTTTTCTAATTTCTTGAGCGAAAGTTAAACTCGCACCCTTTTTTTGTATGACTTCACAGCTTATATCAAGCACATCATCAAGCTTTGCGCCTTGCTTAAACGCAATACTCATGTCTATGACGACAAAACCCAAAGATTGTTCCAATAAATTCTGCTGCGATATACCAATGGAGCGAACCCATTCAGTTCGGGCCCTTTCCATATATTTCAAGTAGTTAGCGTGATATACAATGCCACCTGCATCGGTATCTTCGTAATACACCCTGGATTGTATATCAAATTTATTCATGTACTCACTTGTAAATTTTTACGAAAAATTGTTAAATATTTGATAAATACCATATTTATCAACAAGTTATTAAAAATAGAAACAAGGCCACTCATTATTTTAACTAATCTCAAACTCAAATTTTATTGCCTTGTCGAGGATGAAATTATCGCTATAATACGCTCCGTATCAAACAAGGCACGCCTTTATTTGATATTTTCATCAAGGACTCCCTCCATTGAATAGTCATTTTTAGCCCGTACATTGTGCGGGCTTTTTTTTGCCTAACTTTTAATATCAAAACCTAAATGTAAATACGCGCTGTCGGTTGCCACTCGGCCGCGAGGCGTGCGCTGTAAATAACCTTGCTGGATAAGGAAAGGCTCAATCACGTCTTCTATGGTTTCTTTTTCTTCGCCTATTGCCGCCGCTACGTTCTCAAGCCCTACTGGTCCACCGTTGAATTTTTCAATAATAGAGAGCAATAGCTTTCTGTCCATTAAATCAAAGCCTAACTTGTCTACGTCAAGCATATTGAGCGCTAAAGCGGCTATTTCACTGGTCACAATACCGTCGTTTTTAACCTGCGCATAATCTCGTACGCGTCTGAGCAAACGGTTAGCTATTCTTGGCGTACCACGCGAGCGCCTGGCAATTTCTAAGGCGCCTTCTTCTTGCATATCCATATTTAAATGTTTTGCACTGCGCACAATAATATTGGTTAAATCGGCCACTTTATAAAACTCAAGGCGCTGGGTAATACCAAATCGGTCACGAAGTGGAGAGGTAAGTGAGCCTGCGCGAGTGGTTGCACCAATGAGCGTAAATGGAGGTAATTCAAGTTTAATTGAACGGGCTGCTGGGCCCTCACCAATCATAATATCAAGCTGATAATCTTCCATCGCCGGATACAGGATTTCTTCTACGACCGGGCTTAAACGATGAATTTCATCAATAAACAACACGTCATTTTCTTCTAAATTGGTCAGTAAGGCGGCTAAATCACCGGCCTTTTCAAGCACCGGTCCCGAGGTGGTTTTTATATTAACGCCCATCTCGTTGGCCACAATATTTGCAAGTGTTGTTTTGCCCAAACCTGGAGGCCCAAAAATAAGAAGGTGATCAAGTGCGTCTTCGCGCTCACGCGCCGCTTCGATAAAGATTTCCATTTGATCGCAGACCGGCTGCTGGCCCACATAATCCGCCAACATTTTTGGACGTATTGCACGGTCAATCGCAACATCTTCAGATTGCTCTTGGGGTCGTAAAATGCTGTCGGCTTCAATCATAGGGTTTCTCGTTTGTTCTTTGTTTTTTTGTGTTGCTTAATTTATGTTTAGTACATTCACATCATTGATTTTAGTGAATCTCTGATGAGTTTCTCACTGCTCGCATCATCTGTTGCGACTTTTCTGACCGTTGCTTCAGCCTGATTGCGTTTATAACCTAGGGCGATTAATGCGCCTATGGCTTCGTCTACCGCACTTACTTCGGGCGCCAGTAAGGGTTCAACCGCGCTACCGCTTTGAATGGGTTTATGAATACTTAAATTGGGCAGCGCATCTAAGTCGCTAAGTTTATCTTTTAGTTCAACCACCAGTCGCTCTGCGGTTTTCTTTCCCACACCCGGCATTTTCACCAAGGCGCTTATGTCTTCGTGCATTACTGCGGTCACAAATTGATTGGCCGACATTCCTGACAATATCGTGCAGGCTAATTTTGGACCTACGCCATTTGCTTTTATTAACACTCTAAACAAGCTACGTTCTAAACGGTCTACAAAACCAAACAATAACTGCGCATCTTCACGCACAACAAAATGCGTAAATAAGGTTACTTGATGACTGACCTCAGGTAATTGGTAAAAACTGGTCATGGGTAATTGAATTTCGTAGCCTACTCCACCTACGTCTAATACGATTTCGGGTGGAATTTTTTCTACAATAATACCGGTAAGTTGCGCAATCATAATGGGGTTTTTATCTTATTATTATCGTTTATGTTAGCTATGTGTTTATTGTAAACGTCGGCGCACTGTTTTAGTAG
Organism: Glaciecola sp. G7-5; assembly: GCF_055808975.1. Lineage (NCBI taxonomy): Bacteria > Pseudomonadati > Pseudomonadota > Gammaproteobacteria > Alteromonadales > Alteromonadaceae > Glaciecola > Glaciecola sp. G7-5. The sequence continues at coordinate 2,818,146 of NZ_CM147892.1, read as the reverse complement.
CACTACCGGCCATTTTAATCATACTTTGTTGCGTGTGCAGGTGGCATAGTGCCACGGCTAGTGCATCAGCTGCATCCGCTTGCGGTGTTTTGTTTAATTTTAGTATGTGCGTCACCATGTGCTGTACTTGCGTTTTATCAGCGCTCCCCTTTCCTACTACCGACTGTTTAATTTGTCGGGCTGAATATTCAAACACCGGTAAATCCGCAAAGGTGGCAGCCACAATAGCCGCGCCGCGGGCTTGGCCTAGTTTAAGCGCTGAATCTGGGTTTTTGGCCATAAACACTTGCTCGATGGCAAATTCGCTAGGTTGAAATTGTTTGATGATTTCGCCCACACCGTCAAATACGTTTTTGAGGCGTTTGGCTAGGTTATCGTCCATTACTTTTATACAGCCGCTACCTAGGTATTCGGTCTTATTGCCTTTTACACCAATTAGGCCATAACCGGTAATGCGTGAGCCTGGGTCAATCCCTAAAATTACATGCATGTAATCAACATTTTTTGTTTTAGCCTAGAATTTACGGCAAATGCCGCTAAAGGTGACACGAGTTTACACATTACAAAAACCTCATCATAAGCAAAACATTATTGTGGAACAAACTGCGCAATCGCTTGTTTATTGCTAGGTGACCATACTTTTTCAATCGCTGCCGTTTTAGACAGCCATTCATAAGCGCTATGCTCGGTCAGAATAATATTGGCCTTACTAGGTACGCAGGCACAAAACACATATTCGAAGTTTTTCGTCACGCCGGCTTCATAGCGATACCGCCACTGCGGTCGAATAATGTATTGGTTCACTTGCCTACAGTCCATTAAATGCTGTAAGAATCCGTTTTTCTCTTTGCTACCTAAGCGTAAATCGATGCCGGTTTCTTCAAGCACTTCGCGCTGGGCCGTTTGAATGGGTGCTTCATTAGCTTCCATTGTGCCGGTGACCGACTGCCAAAAATTAGCGTCGTCTAAGCGCTGTATAACGAGTACCTGCTTATGCTCGTTATACAACACTACCAAGACTGACTCTGGCCGCTTAAAAGTCATCTAGTACGAGGGCCTTGCGACTATTCGCTCTCGTGTTTTTTACTTGCGTCAACTAAGGTCGCGATCGCCAATTCTTTCAGTTGCTGCGGATTAGCGATTCCAGGCGCGTCTGTTAGGGGGCAAGCCGCAGTATTCGTTTTAGGAAAGGCCATTACATCACGAATCGAATCAGCACCCACCATTAGCATGACCAAACGGTCTAAGCCAAACGCTAAACCAGCATGAGGCGGCGTACCATATTTTAAGGCTTCAAGTAAAAAGCCGAATTTCTCTTGTGCTTCTTTGGCTTCAATACCCAACAGTTCAAATACAGTCGATTGCATTTCCATGTTGTGAATACGCACCGAACCACCGCCTAATTCAACGCCGTTTAAGACCATGTCATAGGCATTTGAAAGGGCTGCTTTTGGATTATCTTTAAGTGCTTGTACGTCACTATTGCTTGGGGCGGTAAACGGGTGATGCAAGGCATATAAGCGCCCGTCAGCTTCTTCAAACATTGGGAATTCAACCACCCAAAGTGGTTTCCATTCACCTTCTAATAATTCAAAGTCTTCGCCCAATTTAAGGCGAAGCGCACCTAAGGCTTCAGTTACGGTGTTGTAGTCACCTGCGCCGAATAAAAGAATATCGCCATCTTTGGCATTGGTGGCTTCTAAAATCTCATCGATAGCCGCGCTATCAAGGAATTTTAAAATTGGGCTTTGCAGACCTTCAGCACCTTTGGCAAGGTCGTTAACTTTAATCCACGCAAGGCCTTTAGCGCCATATACACCCACAAATTCAGCGTATTGGTCTATTTGTTTGCGCGACAATTTAGCGCCGCCCGGTACGCAAATGGTGGCTACTCTGCCATTTTCGTCATTAGCGGGGCCACTAAATACTTTAAACTCGATGTGTTTTAACGCACTTGCCACATCAACTAACTCAAGTGGGTTACGTAAATCAGGCTTATCACTACCAAAACGGCGCATGGCCTCAGCGTAGGTCATGTGTGGAAATTCGCCTAAATCAACCTGCAGTAGTTTTTCAAAGAGATTTTTAATCAAGCGTTCGGTGACTTCCATCACGCCGTTTGCATCTAAAAATGAGGTTTCAATATCGATTTGGGTAAATTCAGGTTGGCGGTCTGCACGCAAGTCTTCGTCACGGAAACACTTAACGATTTGATAGTATTTATCCATGCCGCTCATCATTAGCAACTGTTTAAACAATTGCGGTGATTGTGGCAAGGCAAAAAATTCACCCTTGTGTGTGCGACTCGGCACCAAATAATCGCGCGCGCCTTCGGGCGTTGCTTTGGTCAGGATCGGGGTTTCGATATCTAAAAAATCGTTGTCTTCTAAAAAGCGACGTACCGCAGCGGTCACTTTAGAACGAAAGACTAAGCGATTGGTCATTAGTGGACGGCGCAAATCCAAATAGCGGTATTTTAAACGCTGTTCTTCGCTGTTTTCTTGATTCCAATCTAATGGCAGCGCGGGCGCTTTATTAATAATCGTTACTTCTTTGGCAAGTACTTCAATCGCGCCGGTGCTCATGTCTTTATTTACTTGAGAACCTGAACGTGCGCGCACTCTGCCGGTGATAGACAAACAAAACTCATTGCGTACCGTTGATGCAGTGGCAAAAGCCTCAGCAGTGTCTGGGTCAACCACAACTTGTACAATACCTTCACGGTCGCGTAAGTCGATAAATACGACGCCACCTAAATCACGTGTTTTATTAACCCAACCGTAAAGAGTAACGCTTTGTTCGAGATATTTTGTGTCTATTCTTCCGCAATAATCAGTGCGCATTAATACAACCTTTCCTAGTAATATTGATTTGGGTGTACAGGCAGCAAAAGCTCGGCCCATAGTTTAGCGCCGTATTATAGACTAAAGATGAAACAGACTAAACGAATGAAAGGAATTAATTGTACAATTTATACTTATTATTAAAAGCAGATCACGTGCTCTACTTCAGCGCGGATACCAAATGTTTCGCCAATGCTATGATCATGATGGCTAGGCGCAAAGCAAAGTACTTTTTCATTGGAGCCGGGTAAGGTAAGCTGATAGCGAATATAGGCACCTCTGAAATGCTTTTCTGCAATAATCGCTTTAGTTGGGCTAGCATCGTCATGCAGCACGTCATCAGGACGTAGCAATATTTTCACTACGGGCATGTTGCTATAATCTTCGCCTTCAAGGCGCATCAAACCAAGGGCAGTATTAGCAAACCAGCCTTTATCTTTTTGCACTGTTTTGCCTTCAATAAATGCCCCTTCTCCAATAAATTTTGCCACAAAAAAACTTTGCGGTTCATGATACAAATCGTAGGCCGACGAAAACTGCTGTAATCGCTGCATGGCAAGCACCGCTATTTTGTCAGCAAAGGCAAAGGCTTCTTGTTGGTCGTGGGTAACGAGTATTGCCGTAACGCCTAGCTTTTGAATGATGGCGCGAACGTCGCGGGCGACTTGCTCACGCAAGGTTGGATCAAGGCTAGAGAAGGCTTCGTCCATTAATAAGATATCTGGTTTTGGCGCTAATGCTCTTGCAATTGCTACGCGCTGTTGTTGTCCGCCCGATAAGTCAGCCGGATATTTATTTGCTAAGCTGTCTATTTCCATTATTTGCATGTAATGCAAGGCGGTGGCGCGTTTTTCAGTTTTCGTTAGCTTGCCTAAACCAAATTCTATATTTTGCTGCACGGTTAAATGGGGGAACAGGGCAAAATCTTGAAACACAAGCCCTACTGAGCGCTGGTTTGGTGGCGTGATGCCTTTTGCATCACTCACTCTTTGTTGGTTAATAGTGATACTTCCCCCGCTTACAGGTATAAAACCAGCAATCGCGCGAAGCAAACTGGTTTTGCCGCTGCCTGAGGGGCCTAAAATACAGGCAATATCGCCTTTCTCAATGGCAATATCGACATCATTTACAATCGATTCTGTACCATAGGCAATACTCACATTGTCTAATTGCAACAGGGCTAATTTATTGGGCTTTGTTTTCACTTTTTACGTTTCTCAAGGCTCATGGTTAAAAAGATGACAGGTAGCAAGCCCGCTATCACAATGCTCACAGCTGGCAAGGCGGCGTCTATCAGGCGTTCGTCTGACGCCAGTTCGAATGTTTTTACCGCCAACGTGTTTACGTTAAAGGGTCGTAAAATAAGGGTTGCTGGTAACTCTTTTAAGACATCAACAAAGACTAAAATAAAGGCGCTAATCAAACTTGCTCGCAACAAGGGTATATGTACTTTTTTCAGGGTAGCAGAATTACTCATCCCCAAACTTGCCGATACTTCGTCTATATTTGGCTTAATACGTTCTAAACCGGTATCGGTGTTGTGCAAAGCAACGCTTAAATAACGCACCGCATAGGCAAAAACTAATATGGCCATACTGCCAGAAATCAATAAGCCTGGACGCCAATCAAAAGCGGCCATGGTAAATTGATTGATATTAATATCAGTAAACCCAGAAACTTGCACCACGCCAACGGCAATCACCACGCCAGGAAGCGCATAGCCCAAACCCACAAATTGACTAGCAAGGGCAATTTTTCGGCTACTAAATCGGCGTTTACAATAACTGATGCTCAACGCTAAGCCGGTAATAAGCAACGCACTAATAAACGCAAGTTGCAAGGAAGTGAAAAGCAAAGGCAAATAATCAATAAAAACAGCTTGGTCAAAGTACTGTAGCGACCACCACATCAGCTGTATAAAAGGGATGAGAAAACCCAATACAGCAGGCAAAGCACACAGCAAAAATAAACCAAGGGATTTTGCTGGGCTTGTTGCTTTCGGGGTTATTGCACTGGCCTGGCGAGATTGGTAGCGGCTATGATGCTTGCGGCTATTTTTTTCTATCCACAAAAGCACGAATACCACTAAACACAAGAAGGTAGCCAATTGACTTGCCGCTGCCGCGTTACCCATGCCAAACCATGTACGGTAAATACCTGTGGTAAAGGTAGAAATCCCAAAATAGGCTACCGTGCCATAATCAGCTAGGGCCTCCATCATTGCCAGGGCTGCGCCGGTTATGATAGATGGCCTTGCTAGTGGTAAAGCAACTTGTTTTATATGTTGAAATGTACTGAGTCCAGCCAATTTCGAGACCAACGAGAATTGCGCGGATTGTTCGCTAAAGGCCGTTCTTGCTAGCAAATAAACGTAGGGGTATAGCACCAAAACCATTACTACGACCGCGCCTTCAAGACTGCGTATATCTGGTAGCATTTGCGCACTTGCACTGGCACCAAACCAATCCCGCAAGGCGCTTTGCAATGGGCCTGAGAATTCGAGCATGCCGGTGTAAGTATACGCAATAATGTAGGCAGGCATGGCTAAAGGTAAAAGAATGAACCAATTTAGCATGGCTTTACCAAAAAATTGGTAGTTGACCATCAACCACGCCAAATATGTGCCTACCACTGCACTGCCTATTCCTACTCCCAAGGCAAGCACGATGCTGTTGAAGACATAACTTCCCATCACCGTACTGAGAAGATGAGACCAAACGGCAATATCAAATTGAAAAACGCTGGCAAAAACGACCAAAAGCGGGATCGCGAAAAGCCCAGTAATTAACCACGTACTTATTTTAAGAAAACTAAAATCCAATAAGTTGAGTTTTGCAAACATGCGAATAAAAACAAACCCGTTTTAACCTAAGCGTAAACGAGCACCGGCTAACACCGGTGCTCAAAGAAATATCAAGAACGGTTTATTTCCAGCCGGCTTGATCCATCAACATGAGTGCTTTTGCGTTGTTTTCACCTACTTTTTTGAGGGCGACCGTTTGACCACTAAAATCACCTAAAGCACTTAGCGCCTCACTTAACGCAACGCCTTCAATCACAGGGTATTCATGGTTAACTTCTGCATACCATTTTTGTGCTTCGTCTGTCAGCATGTAAGCAATTAGTTTTTCAGCGTTGGTTTTATTGGGAGCAAATTTTGCGATGGCCGCCCCTGAAACATTCACATGTACGCCCATTTCGTCTTCGGCTTGGTCATGCCAAACCACTTGAACTTGCTCTGCAATGTTTTTCGTTTCTTCATCTTTGCTACTTAGCATTCCGCCAAGATAGTAGGTATTGGCAATGGCAACCGTACATTCGCCAGCAACGAGCGCTTTAATCTGGTCACGATCGCCGCCTTTGGGCGAACGGGCAAAATTGGCTACCAAGCCTTTTGCCCATGCTAGGGTTTTCGCTTCGCCCCAAATTTCGATTAACGCAGAGACCATAGACTGATTGTAAATATTGCTAGAAGAACGAATACAAATACTGTTGGCAAAACGTTTGTCTGTAAGGTCGCTCAAATGTTCGATGGGATCCTTAGTAAAAGCTCCTTTTTTACCATGATGGGACGCGCACGTTTGGTTAGCGCAACCCACTGATTATTTTCTTCGACCCAATATTTACCGGCTACATCGCTCACGCCTTTAGCTTCAATAGCTTGGGTTAGCCCCATGTCTTTAGCGCGCACTAAACGGCCAATGTCTGCCACTAAGATGAGATCGGCTGCCGAAAACTGCCCTTCAGCTTTAATACGACTAAGTAGTGCATCGCCTTTACCCGTGACTAAATTCACTTTTATCCCGCTTTGCTCGCTAAACTTATCAAGTAAAGGTTTTATTAAGGCTTCTTGGCGCCCCGAATATACATTGACTTCTTGCGCAAGCACTTGAAAAGACCCAGAAAATATAAGTCCTACACACAATAAGCTTCGTAAATTAAGCATTTATTTAAACTCCCCTTAAATTTCACTTTCAAATGATAATAATTCTCACTAAGATTAAGCAAGTATAAACTCAACGTAATAAAATAGCTAATGGTTTACTTTTATTTACTATTTACCCAAAATAAGTTGCGCTAATGCAGATTGGCACTTATTTTGTATAACAATGACTTATAAGAGATGTTTACCTTATGAAAGATTCAAACATAGTGTATTCGAGCGATGTGGGTCGAATAAAAAACAATAATACCCAAAGCACTGCCCAAGCCCCCAAGGGCGACGGAATTGTGCGTTTAAAGCGTATTACTAAAGGAAGAAAAGGCAAAGGTGTTAGCACCATCGAAGGGCTCGAAATGACAGCCCCCGAATTAAAAACCCTTTGCAGTGAATTAAAAAAGCAGTGTGGATGTGGTGGTAGCGTAAAAGAATTTACCATTGAAATACAAGGCGACGTGCGCGAGAAGCTCAAAGGGCTTCTTGAAGCGAAAGGTTTAAAGGTTAAATTGGCAGGTGGATAGTTAACACCAAGCCGCAAAAGTCGTAACAAACCTCTAAAAGCTGTGCACAACAACGAACGTACGAAAACCCTGATGGGTAAAGTAGAGGATAAATGCAACTATCAATTTCAGACTTACAAATTTTGCTAATTGAGCCTTCAGACACTCAAGCGAAAATCATTTCAGGCTTAATGGGTCAAGAAGATGTCAATGGCGTTGATATCGTCAAAAACGTGGCACAAGCAAAAGAGGCGATTAATCGCAACAACGTAGATGTAGTTGTAAGCGCCATGTATTTAGCTGATGGCACTGGGCTTGACATACTAACCTATCTAAAAAATAGAGATGAAACCTCGGGTGTCCCTTTTATGTTGGTCTCGAGTGAAACCAGCTTGACTAAGTTAGATAAATTTAAACAATCGGGTGTTGCCGCTATTTTGCCCAAGCCTTTTGAGCCCATTCATTTACACCGTGGCTTAAATGCTAGTTTGCAATTGTTAAATAGCGAAGAGCTAGATTTATCTGTCTTTGATATTCAAAATGTACGCGTACTAATTGTTGACGATAGCCGTTTGGCGCGTCATCACATTAAACGAGTATTGCAAAACATGGGCATGGAAAAAATTACCGAAGCAGAAAATGGTGCTCATGCCCTTAGCTTCTTAAAAGAGATGGAATTTGATTTAGTGGTTACCGATTACAATATGCCTGAAATGGATGGCCGTGAGTTGTCGGAATATATTCGATTTAATCCAGCAACGACTCACATCCCCATTATTATGGTTACCTCTGAAGCTAGCGACAGCGCAAAAATGAGTAACATTCAACAAACCGGTGTAAACGCACTTTGCGACAAGCCATTTGAACCCGACGAAGTCAGAGGGATCCTCGCCCGACTATTAGACAAACATTAAAAAAAACCAAGGCCCCTTTTTTCTATTTTTAGCTAATACAGCGCTTATTTTGCGAATAAGCGCTGTTTTTTCTATAATCGTATAACTTAATCCCAATAAGTCATTGACAGTCATGCCTTCGTTTTTTACATTGCACTGATGGTTATCCGTTTTATTTAAAGGTGGCAGGCTTTGCTTTCGTTAAAGCATGCAGATGCATTTTGCACCCACCTTTTCCAGTGACCTATTATATTGCTATTCAGGTCCATTACTACTTCAGGGAATATTCGTGTCAAAAGATGTCTTAGCCTCATTGCGAGAGCAAATAACTAAAACTGATAGTGAGCTACTTGCACTAATTGCAGCTCGCCAAAAGCTAACCGCTCAGGTGGCTGAAACAAAAGTAAAACATCAAATATCAGTGCGCGACAAATCTCGTGAAGAACAATTACTCCTTAGACTCATAAAACAAGGTAAAGACTTTGGTCTAGACCCACACTTTATCACCAAGTTGTTTCAAGTCATTATAGAAGACTCTGTGTTACAACAGCAGTCAATGTTGCATGAATGGGCAAATCCTGATTCGCGCTTACCCCTAAATCGCGTTGCATTTTTAGGTAAGAAAGGCTCATATAGCTATTTAGCCACGCAGAAATATTTTTCTCGTCGTCCTGGTGAACTTGTTGAAATTGGCTGCAAGAGTTTTGCACAAATTATTGAAAAAGTAGAAACCCATGAAGCTGACTACGCAGTGCTGCCAATCGAAAATACCAGCTCTGGCAGTATCAATGAGGTTTATGACCAATTACAACATACACGATTAAACATTGTAGGTGAGTTAACTCACCCGATTCGACATGCTCTGCTGGTCCATGAAAGTGTTGAAAACGCGCAAATAAAGACGCTTTACGCTCACCCACAGGTGTTCGCACAGTGTAGTCACTTTTTAGCTGAATTTGGTAATGTAGAAGTTAAAACCTGCGATAGCACCTCCGATGCCATGATGATAGTCAGTGAACTTGCCTCGCCCCACGCAGCGGCAATTGGGTCAGAAGAAAGCGGTGGTTTTTATGCGCTTAAATCAGTTAAATCAAATCTAGCGAACCAAAAAGAAAATCATAGCCGCTTTATTGTGGTTGCGAGCCAATCTATCAAGGTACCCTTGCAAGTCCCAGCTAAAACCACGGTGATTATGTCTACCGTGCAGTCCCCTGGTGCACTTTGCGATTCGCTGATGGTGTTAAAAGAAAACGGTATTAATCTGACCAAGCTAGAATCGAGACCAATTAATGGTAACCCTTGGGAAGAAATGTTTTATGTTGACGTAGAAGGTAATATCGAAGATGGTCCAATGCAAACCGCTTTTGAAAAACTACGCGGCATGACTCGTTACTTTAAAGTGCTGGGTTGTTATCCAATAGAAGAAGTTTCCCCACAAGAATAGCGGCAAGCAAAGCACTCAGCTAATCGCTTGGCACACAACAGAATGAGAAAGCCCCAATAATTGGGGCTTTTTTTTATTTTGCGTGTTTAACTTACGCGCTTATTTTGCGAAAGCATTCAACGTTATACTGCTTTACTATGGCGTTTTGCGCAACAGACGGCCATCATCGGCTTTTAACAACATTTGTTTACTGTCTTTTAAACATTGGTTTGCGTATTCACCAAACCATGTCTCTACGTCTTTAAAGCACGCAATAAAGGCTTCTTTATCTTGGCTTTTGAGTAATTCGACCGCTTCTCCAAAACGTTGATGAAAACGTTCAAGCAAAGCGATATTGTCGCTGTCGTTAAATATGATGTCAGCATAAAGTGAAGGTGCTTGTGCAAACAACCTGCCCACCATGGCTAACTCTAAACGATAAATAGGCGAACTAAAGGCAATCAACTCACTTAAGTTAGGGTTTTCTTGTTGTAAATGTTGCCCGTAAACAAAGGTGTTGAAATGGCGCATTACCTGGATAAAAGCCATCGCTTTGTCGTGTACTTTGGCCTCAGTCTGATGAATTTGCGCACCCCACACCAGCATTTGCTCAATAAACCAAGCATAGGCATTTGGGCTACGACCATCACACACCACAACGACCTGTTTAATCATACCCGGCGCATCTGGTCCAAACATGGGATGCAAACCAAGCACAGGGCCATTGTGCTTTTCTAACATAGCGTCAAGGGGCGCTTGCTTAACACTGGTAACGTCAGCCAAAATGCAGTTTTCTGGCAAGGTCGGTAGCGCCTTAATAATCGAAAGCGTTTGGTTAATGGGCACGGCAAGTACAACTAAATCAGCGTCTGCTAACAGAGTTTCACGCGCATCCCAATTGTCTTTTTCTACAATAGTGACCGCATAACCACTGCTTTCAAATAAGCCAACCAGTACTTTTCCTAAAGCCCCTTTTCCGCCCACAACAACGACTTTACTAATAGCATCATTGGTTTTAGCGTAGTTAGCGTGCTGCGAATAATAGGAATCACGCATGGCACGGCGAAGCACATCCTCAACTAAGTCACCTGACACACCGGCATTTTTCGCTTGCTCTCTGCGTTTAGCAATTAAACTCGCTTCGCGCTCGGGTACATAAATAGGCAAACTGTTAGCCCGTTTTAAGTTGCCTACTTTTTGTGTCACTTTTTGGCGCGCAGCCAAAAGATCAACAAGTTGCGAGTCGAGGGCATCGATTTGCTCTCGATACCCATCTAACTCGCGCTTATATTCGCTGCTTGGTGATTTTCGCTCAGTCATTTACGTGTCGAGAGCTTATGCTAAATCGCGCTTTTGCTGTCTTAGCGGTAACACCGTAATCAACTTATCGCGCGTCGCATGAATAAGTGCGTGAGTTTCTTCCCAACTAATACAACCGTCGGTAATTGAAACGCCATAGGCTAATTCTTCTACCTTTTTACCGTTCGAACTTTGGTTGCCAGGGTTAAGATGACTCTCGAGCATAATGCCAATAATAGACTGATTGCCCTCTAGAATTTGATTGACAACGTTTTGTGCCACAAGAGGCTGGCGACGATAGTCTTTAGCTGAGTTAGCGTGACTACAATCTACAACCAAGGATGAAGTAACACCATTTGAGACTAACGATTCCTCGCAATCGGCAACACACACAGAATCATAGTTTGGTTGCTTGCCACCGCGCAATATTATGTGACCGTCGGGGTTTCCTTCGGTTTTTATAATACTCACTTGGCCTTCGCGGTTTATACCCATGAAGTTGTGCCCTGAAGCGGCTGACTGAAGCGCGTTAATAGCAATACTCAAGCTGCCGTCAGTACCATTTTTGAAGCCCACAGGCATCGACAAGCCGCTCGCCATTTCACGGTGCGTTTGTGATTCAGAAGTACGTGCACCAATTGCAGCCCAACTGAAAAATTCACCTAAGTATTGTGGGCTAATTGGATCAAGGGCTTCGGTAGCCACGGGTATTTCAAGTTCGGCTAAAAAGTTGAGTAAATCGCGACCTTTGCGCAAGCCCGTTTCGATATCAAATGAATCATCGATGTGCGGGTCATTTATTAAGCCCTTCCAACCGGTGGTTGTTCTTGGCTTTTCAAAATAAACACGCATTACTATAAATAAGGTGTCTTTGCATAATTCGTGTAATTCTTTTAAACGCAGCGCATATTCTTTCGCTGCTTTTACGTCATGAATTGAACATGGTCCGCAAACCACAAGCAAACGATGGTCGCGCCCATGAATGATGTCTGAAATGGTGTTGCGTGATGACTGTACAAAGGCCAGTGCCTTTTCTGTTACCGGCATTTCCTCAGCAAGTTGCTGTGGAGTGATTAATACTTGTTCTGATGAAACGTGTAGGTTGTTAACTCTATCTTTTTGCATGAGTGTTTTCTTAAAATGATTGTGAATAAGACATAAAAGCAAGTACAAACTTACTAATAAACAGACTAGAGAAACCTAATATTATTATTTTGCGTGCTACACAATACAATGTATGTATAGACGATTTCTGTCACTAAAGTGGATCCCGAGCAATGCGTTACAAGAAGTACCTTCGCCTATCCCCTAACGCGTCTCATGTTTGTAACAAACTTGCTAGGAATGAGCAAGTAAAAAGCGCAGAAAAGTCAAAGAAAAAGGCACTTAACAAGTTTTAGCTTATTAAGTGCCTACTTTGCACTATTTAGTGGGCAAGGCTAGGTGTAATTAGCCTGCTGGATAGATATAACTAGATTGAATTCCTAAAGGTATGCCAATGGTCCAATAAATAAGTAAAAATACTGTCCAAGCCAAAATAATGCACACACTAAATGGCAGCATGAGTGACAATAGTGTGCCAATACCGGTGCCTTTCACATAACGTTGGCAGTACAAAACAACTAAGGGGAAGTAAGGCATAAGCGGGGTAATAATATTGCTTGATGAGTCCCCTATTCTATACGCAATTTGCGTTAAATCAGGCGATATTCCTAATTCCATTAACATGGGTACAAAAATGGGGCCAAGCAATGCCCATTTTGCAGAGGACGAACCAACAAATAGATTCACAAAGGCAGTTAAAAAGATAATGCCAACAATGGTTACCATTGAGGGTAAATTAAGTGCTTGTAATACACCCGCTCCTTCAATCGCCAAAAGAACGCCCAAGTTAGATTTGCCGAAAGCATCAATGAACAAAGCACAGAAAAAGGCCATTACAATGTAGTAACTCATGCCGTTCATTGCTTTAACCATACTGTTAATCATATCTTTGGTGCTGGTATAAACACCGGCCATATAGCCATAAACCACGCCAGGCAATAAAAACAGTAAAAAGATGATAGGCACGATGGACTGCATTATCGGTGCTTTAAACGAGGTTAAGTTACCTTGTGCATCACGCATTGGGGAGGTTTCGGGTATTAATACCAACACCAACACTAAAATCCCTAAAGCCATCACGGCCGCAGACACTCTCAAGGCTTTAACTTGATGAGGCTGGAGCTCTTCAAACTTTGGAATTTCACTTGAATCGCCGTCTACTTCTACGTCTTTTAAGCGCGGTTCAATCACTTTGTCGGTCAAATACCAGGCGATGCTGACGATGAGTAAGGTTGAGAATGAATTGAAAAACCAATTGTTTAATGGGTTTATTTGTATACCCGGTTCATAAATCTGCGCAGCGGCTTGCGTAAAACTCTGTAATAGAGGGTCAATGGCTGAGGGAATAAAGTTTGCACAAAAGCCACCACTTACCCCTGCAAAGGCCGCTGCAATGCCTGCTAGAGGATGTCGGCCCATGGCGTAAAATATGACTCCTGCCAAGGGAATCACCAGCACGTAGCCGGCATCAGTAGCAGTGTGGCTTACAATGGCAACTAACACTACCATTGGCGTTAACAAGCTACGCGGCGTCCAGTCGAGCATGCGTTTTAAACCTGCACTAATAAAACCCGAATGCTCTGCAACACCCACACCTAACATCGCCACTAAAACAACGCCAAGGGGTGCGAAACCCGTAAAGATAGTCACCATTCTAGATAGAAAATCAGCCAATGAATCGCCAGTGAGAAGGTTGTTGATAACAACAGCTTCGCCCGAACGGGGATCCAGCGCCGTCCAGGTGAACTGCGACATAATAGCCGAAAGTACCCAAACGATGAGTAAACATAAGAAAAAGATAATTGCGGGGTCAGGTAGTTTATTTCCGACTACTTCAACCTTGTCGAGGGCACGTGTTACCCAGGTGGATTTTGCTTGTTGCATCGCCACTCACTCCATTTTATTATTATTGTATGCGTGTTTTATTTTTACTAAATATAACAGTGTAGGCAAAATAAACAACGCCTAATCGAGCCTTAAAACAGATTTTGACGAAAGCGTCTGCGCAAGCTTTTTCAAAAAAGTAGAGCGACTAAAAACAATTCACTACAGGGCTTTGCAAACAAAATACAATGCATCATTCACTTTGATATCAAGCGTTTTTAGTGACTTAAGTGTAATCATTGCGCGTAATGTTTGTTTATGCCAAGTCGCACTTAATAGTACCCCTGTGCCTTGTGCTCGAATATCGTTAATGACGACCGGAAAGTAATTCACCATGCTTGACTGCTGATTTTCATCGCGTGAAACGCTTAGTTGATTCGCATCTATCACAAAAGTGCGGCTTTCTTTGAAGGTTGGAGCAACGCCCCCAAGGCCTGCTTGCTTACTAGGCGTTTTGTCATCAGCTGAGTTCCTTGCTTTTACGTAAAGTGTAGAATGCACATAAGCATGTTTGTGGCTTAGCGCCTTTTTTCTCACAGCTCGTGATATCAGCATTTGCCACCTTCCAGACCTGTAATGCAGCATCTTGCTCATCTATATGACTAAACTCGGCGCTAATAGCAGAAAAGAAGTCTTGCTCAACAGCACCTTGTGCCGACTGCAATTGATATTCTAGTGCGATGTCGATTGGCGCTTGATTGCGCATTGCGCCCTGTTCAACGCTTATTAGTTCACTAACACAAAGGCTCAGCTCTTTAAGAGAGTGGCTAACCATAATTGCACTGTAGTGATGCTCTGTAACCAAGCGCTTTAACTGCAAATGCATCGCTTGGCGCGTCGTCCAATCCAGTGCAGAAAAGGCCTCATCAAGGAGTAATATTTTTTTGCCACTTAGAATCGCTCTGGCAAAACAAACACGTTGCTTTTCACCACTAGAAAGCTGCCAAGGAAACTGCTCTAACAATGGCGCTAATTCACACATAGCAATAAGCTCATCAACACTAAATGAATCTTTCAAACGGCTACGACTATGCCGCGCTACTAGCGCAAGGTTTTCGTGCACATTAAGATGTTCAAACAAAGGACTATCGGCACCAAGAAACACGCTGGGATTATCTTCCCCGCGGGTGTTAACATAGGTTTTGCCATCACATTCAATGCTGCAATTAGCGCCCGGGATTAAACCTGCGATGATTTTTAAGATGCTCGTTTTACCTGCCCCAGAGCGACCAAATACGCCCACGATGGCGTCTTCGTTGTCTATGCGGATATTTGCCTTTATCGCTAAAACGGGATTCTTCTCACGTACTAAGGTGTGTTCTAGCTCAATATTCATAGTCACTCGCCAACTCGAATTGCGTTTTCATTAGCGCACCGAAACCAAGCGAGCTTGGCGATTAAATTTGTATAACAAAGTCAGGCTGACTAAGCTCACAATCAGTAGAAATAACGAAAGTGCATGCGCTTGTTGGTATTGTAATGATTCCACTTGATTAAATAAGGCAATAGACACAACTTGTGTTTCACCCGGGATGTTACCGCCTATCATTAAAATTAAACCAAACTCCCCCAAGGTGTGAGCGAAACCTAAGGTAGCGGCGCTAATAAGACTTGGTTTAATAATGGGTAAAATGACGAAGAGAAAACCACGCAAAGGTGTAATGCCCAAAGTACGAATAGTTGATGAAACGTGAGTACCCAACTGGCTAAAAGCGGTTAGCAAAGGTTGCACAACAAAAGGTAAAGAATAGATTATCGAACCAAACAAAATGCCGCCAAAGCTAAACACAAATTGTCCGCCGGTAATGTCAATCCACAAAGCACCTAAAAATGAATTAGGTGAAAACGCACTAAGTAAATAAAACCCTAAGACCGTAGGTGGCAATACTAAAGGCAAAGCAACTAAAGCCTCTATCAAAGCCTTTAGTTTACCTCGGTAGTGTGCAAGCCACCACGCAAAGGGTAAACCAATAAACAGCAGTATCAACACCGTTATTGTTGCTAATTTTATAGTTAACCAAATGGCAGGCCAGCTATCAATTAACGCGCTCATTGTTTTGCTTCACCAATGGGAAAATAGCCGAGTTCACTTAACATATGTTGAGACTGGCTAGATAATACATAATCTACAAACTTTTGCGCTTGTGCTTGTTGTTTTGACGCACTCACAATAACCACCGTTTGATTAATTGCTTCGTAAAGATGCGCGGGAATAACTAAATATTGGGCATATTTGTTATTTTTTAAATTTTGCTGTGCTTGAATAAGTACTGACTCAGCAAGCAAGCCAAGTTCAGCATTGCCTGAATCCACAAATTGAAAGGCCTGTGTCGCATTTGCCCCAAATACGAGCTGCTTAGTAAGGCTTTCACTATTGTTTAAGCTCGATATAAAGGTCTTAGCAGCCGCACCAAAAGGAGCAAGTTTAGGATTGGCTATCGCCAACTTCCCTGACAACAAAACTTGTCGGTTAACGAGCAATTCCTTTTTGTGAGCGTCGCTTGCAGGGTATAGCACAAGTTTGCCTCTGGCATAACTTTGTAGACTGCTAGCAAAACCGTCGTTAACGAGGGCTAAAGGTCGTTTTTCGTCAGCACTAAAGAATAAATCAAAGGGTGCGCCTTTAACAAGCTGCGCATATAGGGTGCCGCTCGAAGCTACCACCAAACGGATAGATTGCGATGACCAATATGGCGAGTTATCTATAAGGTGTGACAAAGGAAAATGAAAATTACTCGCCACGGCAATAGTCAGTCCAGATGATCCCTGAGAAGCATTACGTAAAGGATTGTCTTTCGCCATAGACGGCGCAATACTGACGAAAAAGTACAATATGAATAAAAGACATAAACCAATATTATTCAAGCTGTTCATAGCCCTCTTCGTACATGCTTTTGAATGTTTACTTAAGCGCTTAACACTACCATAATTGTCATCTTTTTCGCTACATTATAAATAGAATCTTTGTGGGTAGTTTTGCTGATAGTGACCAAAGTGTTTACTCTGATGCAGAAAAGTCGGACAATAGCGGGCTATTAACTATTAGCGTTTAAGCAACAAAAGGTAACAGAGCAATCATGCCGTCTAAATTTGACGAGATAAGACCATATAACGATTCCGACTTACCAAAAGTACTCGAGGAACTCGTCGATAACGAAGCCTTTATCCGCACTTTAGTGGGCTTTCGATTTGCAAAATGGCCCACATTCACAAAGCCTTTGTTAGGTGCAGGCATTAAATATCTCGTCGCGAAAAAGTTTCAAAAGACCAATACGCTGCGTGATTTTCAGCTCATGGTTGAGCCCTACATGGAACGCATGATAAAAACCACGACATCAGCACTTACTGTTACGGGCCTTGAAACGCTCGATTTATCTAAACCCTGTTTGTTTGTAAGTAATCACAGAGATATTGCTTTAGATCCTGCTTTTGTTAATTGGGTATTGCATATTAATGGTCAAGATACCGTTCGAATTGCGGTAGGTGACAACCTACTAAAAAATGACTGGGTGGCGCACCTCTTGCGTTTAAATAAGTGCTTTGTAGTACAGCGTTCAGTCGCGGGTCGACGAGAAAAGCTCGCCGCGGCAAAATTATTGAGCGAATATATTTATTATTCGCTTAAAAATAGCAACAAGCATATCTGGATAGCTCAACGCGAGGGCCGCGCTAAAGATGGCATTGATGTCACCAACCCCGCTATTGTGTCTATGTTACTGTTAAATAAACCTAAAGAGATTAGCTTTGTTGATTATGTGGCAGATTTGCGCATTATTCCGGTATCTATATCTTATGAATTTGACCCTTGTGATATTAGCAAAGCAAAAGAGCTAGACAAGCAAGCACAAGATGGCAGCTACGATAAACCCGACAACGAAGATATGCAAAGCATTGTAAGCGGTGTAACTGGGGAAAAAGGCCGAGTAAACGTACATTTTGGCAAACTAGTCGACGCACAATGCACCGACGCTAAAGCTGTTTCTGCCTACCTTGATGCAGAGATTTTAGCCGGATACCAGACCTTCTCAACATCCGCCGCCGCGCTCAATTTGCTGAAAAAAGAAGTACAAGACCCGTCGCTCGACTTTTCACCTCAAGATGCAGATGAGCAAAGTCATAGTAGCAGTATGAGAAAAGCAGAAGCCTATTTAAGCAAACGCCTTGAGTCTTTAAAGGGCTCACAACGAATCAGACTTCTACAAATGTACGCAAACCCATTGATTAGAAAGCACCATAAAAAGTCGTTGATTGACTAAACCCTGAGCTTATTAAAAAGGAAGGGGTGAACTTAGTTAGCGCCAGAAACGCTAGTTGTCTGTAAAGGTTTCTTTGGCGCCAAACATATTAGTGAATACCTTTACAAACGAAGATTTACGTCGGGATTGAGCAAGCTTCAGATTATCAATTCCCCTTGCCGCTTGTTCTTTACAATGCGCTAAGCCCTCCATATTCATATCTCCAGCAATAAAGCCAAGAGGTCCGCGTATTGATTCTAGGATAACACCTAATTGATGAAACTCTTCTGTATAGCTGTCGTCTTCGTTTTCTTTTGCTTGGTTTTTTAAACTTTCAAACAGTGCGTGTATCTCATTTTTTTCAGGTAGTATTTCTGATGCCAATTTCAGTTGCATAAATGAGTCTTGAGAACTTCCTATGGCCCCTCCAATCTTGGCACCAGCCGAGGCTAAGACACTTTTTATGCCTGCTCTGACTTTTTCGTTAGCATCTTCCCATACTTTTTGGGCTTTCGATTTTTCCCGCATAAGTCGATAAAGATTGACTAAGTCTTGACCGTCAACCTCGCTTACTATTTGATTAAATCCAAAATCAACACTACTCGCTCGCACGCCCTTAACTTTACCTTTTATACTAGTAAGTATGCTTTTCTTTTTGGGTTCACCTAAATCAACATTTTTGGAAATGCTCACTACAACGGTAGCTAAACTTTCAGATAACGCACCTGTCGCATTAGTACACAAATATAACTTGTCTTCAACAGGCATTTCCTTCCATGCGTTTTTTGCGGCTTTTTTACATTCTTCAACCGCTTTTTGTTTGATGGCGTCGGTTGGATGCGTAAGTGCATATAGTACTTCATCAGATTTGTCGGCTAATGCTTCGCCTTTTGCTTGCCCTTGCTGTTCTTTGGCTTTCTCTTGTATTGTAATCGATGCGATTTTGCTGAGCAGTATAATCGTCCTCTCGTTGAGAGAGTTCATTGATTCATCGGTCTGACGTTTTTTTCCTTTATCGAGTACTCGCTGCACCACAGTATTACGGTTGCTGCCATCCGCCTTTAATTGAGTTGACACTTCACCGTTAGCGTGTTGAATAGCGTTTTGCGACAAAGCTCTTTCACTCATTATATCGGCTTCTTGTTCTAGCCCTTTGTCATTATTAATATTGACCTTGCCTTTAGCTTGTGCGGTGGGTTTTACCCGCCCTTGCATTTGTTGAACAACGTGCCATGCCTCGTGAGGAAGATGTTTTTCTTGGTTCGCAGCTAAGTGGATGTCACTACCTTGTGCAAAAGCATGGGCCTGCAGCTTTGCCGGCTCTGAAGAATTGCGATGTACTTTAACCCCATCTAACGACATCCCAGACAAACCTTCAATACCTGATTTCAGGTTATCGGGTAAGCCTGTCGTGTTTTCCTTTTTTTGGATAGTAACTTGGGCTTTATTTGCTTGTTTTTGCAATTGTGCGGTGTGGCTTTTTGATGAACTGCTGTTTAAGCTGCTTTGATGGGATTTTAATTGTTTTAGCTTTACACTATTGTTGACCGTTTCTTGTTGTTGATGATGAGAACGTGTTTTCGCGGTGTTGTCGCGAAGACGCGAGCGAGAAAGGTTTTTGCTTTCAGCAAGCTGCGTAGTTTCTTCGCCATTCTTTTTGTTTTCTTGTACCGCGCCAGTATGCATGATCATTATTACCTTTGGTTGTACAAACGAATTTATTCAACAACATAATATCGGCCTAGTAAGTAGATTAGTCTGAATTTGGTTAATATTCAACCACCTAATAGTGCGTATACAGATTGCTTGACGATATCACTCAATGACAAATCGTTTTTGCATGCAACGAAATGTTTATCAATTTTGTTTTACGAGCTATCGCTTGGGCTGTGGTCACCTGTATGTTTTTTAGCATGATTTGTCAGTGATTAAGTCTTAAATAAAAGTGGCTTTTTGCCGATACGCTAATCACAGTTAAAAAAACCTTGATGGCACCTTTTTTACTTATTGTGATCGTTTAATGATAAGCAGTGTCAACGACAAACTAAATAGTATGTAATGTTAAAATCACTGTATCAGCCTTGGCTGGATGTTTACCAAAATTTGGAAGTATACGAACAGCGCGAATATATGCGCTTGCTGAGCTTTTCAATAAGTGTTATCGGGTGCTTTGCGTTTCTTTTATGGACGGCATATTCACTTCAATTACCTACCCTCATCGTGCTCAATCTGATGAGTATTTTAGTGTTCTTATATATTTGTACATTAATTCTAAAAACACAATTTAAAACAGCCGTTTTGCTCATCACTGTAATTATCTTAGTTTCTGTCATCATTCATACTGGCGTATTTGGCAGCAAGTCAGGTTTTCACATGCTTATTTGGCCTTTGGCCTGCCTGTTTGCGACAAACAGCACTGTCAAAGTAGACACGGGGCAAAACTTCGCAATATTGGCACTGGTGACCTTTATTAGCTTGCAATATTTTATCCCCGCCACAACT
Organism: Glaciecola sp. G7-5; assembly: GCF_055808975.1. Classification (NCBI taxonomy): domain Bacteria; kingdom Pseudomonadati; phylum Pseudomonadota; class Gammaproteobacteria; order Alteromonadales; family Alteromonadaceae; genus Glaciecola; species Glaciecola sp. G7-5. The sequence goes on along the minus strand of NZ_CM147892.1, from coordinate 2,797,523 downwards.
GAGGTTTCATTTTACAGCAACTCGTTATTATTCTTTTTATTCGTTGGTGGCACAATTTTCGTTGTCGCCATGACCAGCATGAGCAAATCACTTAGCACACGTCGTAATAAATTAGAACGCTTGGCTAATCGTGACAACCTAACCGACCTCTACAACAGACGTTTTTTCAGCTCATTTTTAAGTTACCAACTAGAAGTTGCGCTACGTGAAAAGCGTTCATTCACCTTGGCCATGGCCGACATCGATCATTTCAAATCCATCAATGATAAGCATGGCCACGATAAGGGCGACGAAGTCCTAAAAGCAGTAGCGAATTGCTTTAAACTTTACTTAGCGCAACATGACGCTGCTTGTCGCTGGGGAGGGGAGGAATTTCTAATCTACCTACCAGAAAGTAAGGTAGAAAACGCTGAACGTGTGGTCGAGGCAATTGCTAGTGTTATCAGTACTACAACAATCGGTGATTTAGCTATTACGATGAGTTTCGGCCTTGTTGAAAGCGATGGAAACGAAACGCTCGATGAAATACTCCAGCGCGTTGACGCATTGATGTATCAAGCTAAATCTCAAGGGCGAGACAACATTCAGAGCAAACTTTTATGAGAGCGCTAGTAAGTTGCAATCGTTTTATTAACATTGCACCTAAGAACATCGACAAACAAAAATATGCAGAATATTTCGGTATTTTCTTATCGTGTATTACTGCTGTTGTCGCGAACCTGGTTTTGCTTGTTTTGTTTGCTATTGAGTCTATTTATAGTCTCAGCTTGTTTAGTCTCTTAGGTGCTATTTTATGGTCATTTAGCGCTTATCTAACACGGCAAGGAAAATTTTCAGCGGCAATTTATATCGGTCTATTTGATCTGACCTTTCGAGTGGCCGTCATCACATATGTGATAGGGACAGACTACGGCGTCCAGTTAATTTTATGGTCCGCCATCGCTTTTGTCACTCTAAACTCGTCTCAAAAGCGATGGGTAAACAATGTCATTGGTATTATGATAGTCAGTGAACTAGCACTTTTATATGCCTTATTACCTGGTGCAACCGAGCTTAGGCCTTTTGCGGGTCACGAAGACTTGTCCTTCATTTTTATGACTGTACTTACCGCAATACCTTTAATGTTTGTTTTATTGCGTATGAAGTCAATTCAAATTAGACAACGTAAAAAACTACAAAACCAGATCCACAAAGATGAACTCACCAACTTGTATAACCGCGGTTTTTTATACGAACTGCTAGAATATGAGCTAGAAATGATGAAGCAAGCGCGCTCACCATTTTGTTTATGCTTTGCCGACATTGATCATTTCAAAAAAGTTAATGATAACTATGGTCATCAGATTGGTGACGATGTATTGGTGGGTATCGCTGACGTACTAACAAAAAGCTTACGCAAAAGTGACGTGATTTGTCGTTGGGGCGGGGAAGAATTTGTCATTGTTTTGCCGCGTTGTCCGATAGCAACCGCCCCTTCAGTAATCGATAAGGTGGTCAAAAAACTAAAAGAAACGCAGTTATCATCTGAAAAACTCAACATCACTATGAGTTTTGGTATTGTTACCCTAAATAACGATGAGCCACTGGAGCATATACTAAAACGTGCAGACGATCTGCTTTATGTTGCTAAATCGAAAGGCCGTAATCGCATTGAGCTAGAACAACAGGATTGATTTACATTAAGCCTTAGTTTGTTCTTGGATATTGTTATTAAGACTTATTTTAAAAACAAAAAAACCGCCAGATGGCGGTTTTTTTGTAACTTACGTAGCTATTTTTACATTTAGTTGTTAACGGTAACGTAAAATTAGAATTAATTAAGTTTTCTTTGATACGTGCAGATTTACCTGAACGCTCACGTAGATAGTACAATTTAGCTCTGCGCACGGCACCGCGACGCTTCACTTCAATTGAATCTATAGCAGGGCTATGAGTTTGGAACACACGCTCTACACCTTCTCCGCTTGAAATCTTACGAACTGTAAAAGCTGAGTGTAAACCGCGGTTACGTTTAGCGATACATACGCCTTCGTATGCCTGCAAACGCTCTTTGTCACCTTCTTTCACTTTAACGCGCACAATTACTGTGTCACCAGGGCCGAACTCTGGTAAATCAGTTTTGAGTTGTGCTTCCTCAATTTGCTTTATGATGTTTTGATTGACTTTAGCCATCGAATCCTCACGTCCTAGAAATAACTGTCATATGCTGCATCAAGCTTTGTTGAATTTCTTCAGTATCGCTTGTTGCTCCTCAGTCAGAGCTAGATTATTTAATAAATCAGGGCGTCTTTGTAGGGTGCGTTTTAACGACTCCTCTAAGCGCCACTGCCTAATTTTTTCATGGTCGCCACTTAACAACACCTTAGGCACGCTTTTATCTTGGTAGGTTTCAGGCCTAGTGTAGTGCGGACAATCTAACAAACCACTGGTAAAAGAATCTTCTACTGCAGATTGATTATGTCCCAATACATCAGGAATTAACCTAGACACTGCATCCATCAACACCATGGCCGGTAATTCACCGCCACTTAACACATAATCACCAATAGACCATTCTTCGTCTACCAAACTTTCTATTATGCGTTCGTCAATGCCTTCGTATCTTCCGGCTATCAATATTAAGTCAGTGTTTTGACCCAATGCTTGTACGCCGTCAAAATCTAGCTTTCGCCCTTGGGGTGATAAGTACACCACCTTTGCTTGTTTGCTAGCTGCCTTTTTGGCACTAACAATTGCGTCAGTTAATGGTTGCATCATCATCAACATGCCAGGTCCACCGCCGTATGGACGATCATCGACCGTACGGTGTTTATCGAAAGTATAATCACGAGGGTTATACATCGACACTTCTATTAAGCCCTGCTTTACCGCTCTGCCAATAACCCCTTGAGAAAAGAAATTATCAAACATTTCGGGAAACAAAGTAACGATGCTAAATCGTTGTTTTGTTTCTGTGCTTTCGCTCATTAGAAGGCTGGATCCCAGTCTACTGTAATGACCTTTCCATCTTTGTTGACACTTAACACAACTTTGTCGTGTAAAAATGGCAACAAACGTTCTTTTTGACCAAATGCATCATTCATTTTTGCCTTTACTAACATGACATCATTTGCACCGGTTTCAAACATATCCTTGACCACACCCATTTCGTAACCTTTGTCGGTTACAACTTGCATGCCTATTAGGTCCTTCCAATAGTAGTCGTTGTCTAAATCAGGTAGCTGTGAAGATTCAATGCTAATTTGGGCATTTTTAATCAATTCAGCTGCATTGCGGTCGTCAACGCCTTCAAGTTTGGCAACCAAACTTTTGGCATGATACCGCCATTGATCAACTTTAATCGTTTGATCAGTGCCGTGTTCCAACTTAATGTTCCAAGGCGCATAATCAAAAATACTGTCTTTGTTTTGAGTAAAACTGTTGATTTTAACCCAACCTTTTACACCATAAGGTGCGCCGATTGAACCAATAATCAAAATGTCAGACGCGATACTCATTTTTACTCCAAACCTACAAAAGAGCTGCTATTAAGCAGCCGCTTTTGCGTCTTTTACCAAGCGTGTAACACGATCAGACAAACCTGCACCTTGACCAACCCAATACTCAACACGCTCAAGGTCTAAACGAAGCTTTTCAGCTTGACCTTGTGCAGTTGGATTGAAAAAGCCAATGTTTTCAATAAATTTGCCATTACGTGCACGACGGCTGTCAGCAACAACCACTTGATAAAATGGGCGCTTTTTCGCACCACCACGCTGTAAACGAATAGTAACCATATATGCCTCAAACTCGTTGTAGCGTTACCGTTAACAAAACCCTTCCCCCGCTACGTGGGAAAAAGAGTGCGCGAATTATACGTATTTCCCCTGCAAATGCAAGAATAATAAGGGCTTGAGCTAAAAAGACTGAATAGTAAGTATTTAGGCCTGTTTTACTCATTACAAACAAATTTCACCCCTTTTCTTTTTGCCAAACGTTACTTCCATGAAACCACTAATGGAGTAACACATGCACACTATAGAAAACACAGCAAACGCGGGCTTTGGCCAAATTGATATCGCTAAAACCTCACTTTTACGCATAGTCGCAAGCCTAATAGTAGGGGCTATTGTCACCTTTGCACTTTTTGCCGGCATGCAGGCCTTAATTAAACAAGACGGTCAGCGCCCTGTAGAAGTAACGCCGATTAAGGTATTTTCATCCATCCTTGATATTCCAGAAGAGAAAGTCATTCAAATAACAAGGTTAAAGCCACCACCGGTAATGCAAGAAGCACCCACAACACCGATTGAAATGCCGCTTGAACCATCAAGCAATACAAGCTTTACTAATGTGATAAAAATCCCTGGTATCGAAACGGGCATGGTCGATTTTAATGTGCAAGCCATTGACCAACAACCTCGCCCAATAGTAAGAATAGACCCCGCTATCCCGCAGCCGCCGCGAATAATGGAATAGAGGGTTTTGTGAGGTTATCGTTTAGTGTATCGGGCAGCGGTGAGGTCACTGACGTTAATGTTATTGAATCTGAGCCTAGACGGGTATTTGACAAGGCCGCTAAACAAGCCTTGCGCAAATGGCGCTATCAGCCCAAAATGGTGAGCGGTTCACCGGTAGGTATGGAAGGCTTGCAGGTCAGACTCGATTTCACATTGGCCAAAGAATAGAGCCATAGATAAGGAACAGTTCGCGGATATGTTTAGCTTTTTACCATCATTATTGATGCCAAGTTCATCGCGTAAAGTGCCATTACCTGAAGAGGTAATGGCAGACTACATCATGAATAAAGATAAAAAAGCAATCACCGCCTTATACGACGCCTTCGCAGACGACATGTATCACTACTTAGTCACCCTAAGCGACCCAACACTGGCCAAAGATATAGTACAAAAAACGTGGCTTAAGGTGATTGAGAACCCCCATCGCTTTCACACCGCCACCAGTGTCAAAGCTTGGTTATTCACCTTAGCACGCAACGCGCTCATTGATGAATTCAGAAAAACGAATCGCTGGATAGCGCTAGACACTTCTTATGACGGTCCTGATCACACTGCCTTTATCGCTAATATCGAGCCAGACCTTGATGCGTCATTACTCAAGGCAGAATTGCAGTCGTCATTTGACCAAGCACTAATGGCATTGACCTTTGAACAACGCGAAGCCTTTTGTTTGCAGCAGGAAGGCTTTAGCCTTGCCGACATTGCCAACATAAGCGAATGTAAACAAGAAACCATTAAAACCCGCTTACGTTATGCAAGAAGTAAGCTTAAAACTCTATTGGAGCAAGCGTATGACTGAGCACAACAATCAGCACGATGACGATGCTTTAGCCGCTTTGTATGAAAAACGCAAAGCGCGTTTTACCTCGCCTAGTGACGTAAAACAACAAGTGCTTACGCAGCTTGCGACTCAAAAACCGCTTAAAACACCTTGGTGGCAAATGAACCTGCGACCTTTTGCCCAAATTAGCGCGCTCACTGGCACCCTCGCTGTGGCGTTTATTGTCATCAGTATTCATATGATGAATAAAAATACGGTGAATATGCCGCTTCAGTCTCTCGCCTTAAATGAGTATCAGGCTGTTGAAATACATGAACTTGCACCACTGGATGATCAGCTAGCAAGCGTACAAGAACGCTATGAAAATGCATTGAAAAACAAAAGCTTATCAAGTCCTGCGCGTACACAAGAGCGCCAAGTACAGTATCAACGTGCGCAAAATGTTTACTTGGCAAGGCAAGCGGATCTCGTTGTCCATCAACAACGCTACGCGACCATCATGCAAAATGAAGATGGCTTAGATTTGTTAACCTGCAATAAGCATCTATTGAAATTGTCACAAGAAGTGGTAGATATGCTGTTGTCGAAGGATGATGAGACAAACATAGACTTTTCACAGGGACAAATGCTGTCGCTGGCGTTTGACGAAAAAGGCCACATTATTTACATATCGCAAGCTAAATCTACTACGACGTGCTAAACACTGGTGGTTTAGCACGTCATTAGATCAGGTTTTTAATTGGGCTGGTCTATTTTTTACGTCCAAAATTTCCCATGCCTGGTGGAAGCTTCATTCCTGGCGGTAAACCACCACCAGGCATTCCACCGCCCGGCATTCCGCCTCCTCCCATCATGCCGCCCATGCCGCGCATCATGTTCTTCATTTTGCCGCCGCCCATTTTCTTCATCATTTTTTGCATTTGCGTAAATTGCTTAAGAAGACGGTTAACATCCTGAATTTGTGAACCCGAACCCGCCGCTATACGGCGTTTGCGAGAGCCTTTGATCACCTCTGGACGTTGTCGTTCTGCTGGTGTCATGGAGTTGATGATGGCTTCCATTTGGGTGAATTGCTTATCGTTAGCTTGGTCTTTTATCTTTGCGCTCATGCCGCCCATACCGGGCATTTTGTCCATAAGCGACATCATGCCGCCCATGTTGCGCATTTGTGCTAATTGCTCTTTAAAGTCTTGTAAGTCAAAGCCCTTGCCTTTTTGAATCTTTTTAGCAACACGCTGAGCGGCTTCTTTATCTACTTTGCGTTCGACTTCTTCAATTAAACTTAATACATCACCCATGCCCAGTATGCGTGAAGCAATACGCTGAGGATGGAATGGTTCTAAGGCATCTAGTTTTTCGCCCATACCCAAAAATTTAATCGGTTTGCCGGTAACCTGTTTGACTGAAAGCGCAGCACCACCGCGGGCGTCACCATCAGCTTTAGTTAAAATAACACCGGTAAGCGGCAAGGCTTCGTTAAATGCTTTGGCCGTATTGGCCGCATCTTGCCCCGTCATCGCATCAACTACGAACAAGGTTTCAACGGGCTTCACTGCACTATGAAGCTGCTTGATTTCTTCCATCATCTTTTCGTCGACCGCTAAGCGACCGGCGGTATCAACAATAAGCACATCGAAGAACTTCATTTTTGCGTGATCAATTGCCGCTTTTACAATATCTACCGGCTTTTGCATAATGCTTGAAGGGAAGCACTCTACGCCGACTTCTTCAGATAAGGTTTGTAGTTGCTTTATTGCGGCGGGACGATAAACGTCAGCACTCACCACTAAGACTTTTTTCTTTTCACGCTCGGTCAAAAATTTAGAAAGTTTGCCCACACTGGTGGTTTTACCCGCACCTTGTAAGCCTGCCATCATAATAACTGCAGGCGGTGTTGCCGCGAGGTTTAAGCCTTGGGTGCCATCACCTAATACAAGTTCAAGCTCTTCTTGCACCACTTTGATGAACATCTGTCCGGGTTGCAGGCTTTTCGATACCTCAACGCCTAATGCGCGCGTTTTTATATTTTCAATGAAGTCTTTAACAACACTTAAAGCAACATCGGCCTCAAGCAAGGCCATGCGCACTTCGCGCAGTGTCTCTTTAATGTTATCTTCAGTTAAACGGCCTTTGCCACTGATGTTTTTTAGGGTTTGACCTAAGCGGTCAGTAAGATTCTGAAACATAAATCATCAATTTAGTATTTTCTAATTTGGTAAAGAGTATACAATAAGCGAAACACGATGGTAACGATTGCGTTAACATTATTTAAAGATTACTGCAGTTTTTGTACACATTAAGCCTAGGTAGCGAGTGTGCAAAGCGTTTATTTGCACTTAGTTAGTTTAATCGCTATGTTGGTATTATCAATAAAGCACAAGGAATTCACACTTGAAAGGCAGACCTAAGGTCAAGCGCTCATGAACATTTCGCTTTCTCACTTCGCACTTGCGCTCGCGCTGCTATGTTACCTAGTAGCTGGTGTTTTATATGTGCAGCAATTTTTCAAGCAAACGCTAAGTTTAGGTAAATATGCACAGGCGGCGGTGATGGTTGCGCTTGCTAGTCATTTAGGCTTACTCATTCTTGCCACAGAAAATCACAGTGGCGAACAACTTAGCCTAGCCTTTGTCGCGACGATGCTCGCATGGCTAGTCACGCTCACCATGTTTATTACCAACAAGTTTATTAAGAATTTATTATTTCTACCTGTTGTTTGCTTTGTTTCTGCCTTTATTATATCAATTGACTTGTTTTTTCCGGCGACCACCGGAATAAGCGTTAACATGTCGGTAGGCATGGTGGTGCATATACTGTTATCTTTAGTCGCCTTTGGTTTACTCAGTATCAGCATGCTTTATGCTTGTCAGTTAGCCTATATCAAGTATCAACTGAAGCAAAAAAGCCGCATTTTGATTAGCGGTCATTTGCCACCCTTGTTGTCGGTTGAGCGTATACTGGTGCAATTAATGACGGTGGGTACCGTACTACTATTTTGTGCCTTGGTTAGTGGCTTTGTGTTTATCCCCAATATGTTTGCAGATGGCTACGCCCACAAAACAGTCCTGTCGAGCATTGCGCTTGGCTGTTATTTTGCATGTATTATGCTGCATCACTTTATTGGTTTAAAAGCGCGCATCACGATTATTTTTAATTTCGTTGGACTGCTACTACTAACTTTAGCTTACTTCGGTAGTAGGTTAGTAAAAGAAGTGTTGTTGTCCTAATTAGCGCATTAAACCACCATGATTACTTATCTTTATATTTTAGGAACCATTGATTGGATACTTTAGAAACATCTACGCTACCTTTAGAAACATCTACCCTACTTGTTTTGCTGGGTGTTCTAATTTTGTTGTCGGCCTATTTTTCTAGTTCAGAAACCGGCTTGATGAGCTTAAACCGCTATAGGTTAAAGCATTTAGCGAATGAAGGCTTAGCTGGCGCTAAGCGAGTAGAGAGTTTGCTGGCTCGACCGGATCGTTTGATTGGCCTCATCCTGATTGGTAACAACCTAGTTAACATAGCCGCGACAGTGCTTGCCACAGAGGTGTTCACGCGTTGGTATGGCCCTATTTACGGTCCTATTGTAACTACAGCCGTGTTAACCATTGTAATTTTAGTGTTTGCAGAAGTGACTCCTAAAACCTACGCTGCGCTATACCCTGAAAAAATTGCATTTCCCAGTTCATTTATTCTCATTCCCTTGATGTTTTTGTTTACGCCAGCGGTTAAGTTCATCAATTTAATTACGAATGGTGTTTTGATGTTATTGCGCATTAATCCTGTCAATGGCGCTGAAACCGCATTAAGCCAAGAAGAGCTGCGCACGGTAGTGCATGAGGCCGGCGCCCTAATTCCACAAAAGCACCAAGAAATGCTGGTCAGTATCCTCGACTTAGAAAAAGTGACCGCCGAAGATATTATGGTACCTCGCAGTGACATTTACGCCATCGACATAAACGATGACTGGAAAATAATTCAAAAACAACTCACTCATTCGCAACATACACGCGTGCTTTTATATCGTGATAGCATAGACGATGCCGTAGGTTTTATGCATGTTCGAGACGCGTTACGCTTGTTGGCTAAAGACCAATTCACAAAAGCAACCATGCTGCGAGCGGTACGCGAAATCTTTTTTACACCCGACTCTACTCCGCTGCATTCGTTGATGTACAAAATGCAAGCTGAGCGCGAGCGTATCGGCTTGGTAGTCGACGAATATGGCGATATACAAGGGCTTGTTACCCTCGAAGATATATTGGAAGAAATCATTGGCGACTTTACCACCTCAAATGCCCCAGATCACAGTAAAGAAGCGATTCAGCAACCCGATGGCAGCTTTTTGGTAGATGGCAGTGCTAATATAAGAGAACTCAACAAAGAACTAGATTGGGCATTTCCAATAAACGGACCGAAAACACTCAATGGTTTGATTTTAGAATATTTAGAAGAATTACCTGAAACCCAGGTGAGTTTGCGTTTAGCTGGCTACCCAATTGAAATCGTTGAATTGTCTGAAAATATGATTAAAACCGTGCGGATAATTCCTGAATTCTTTAAATCCCCTGAGACAGACAAAGAGGATTAGCAGGCCTAATTACAACTAGCGGGTGTTAGTGTTTGCCGGCTCGTTTCAAGCGGGCTTGAAGCTTGACCGCTTCAACCTTTTCATTGAGCTGTGACAAGCTGAGCATAATGCTTTTAAGCTCGTCATCATCATCGATATCGGCCGCTGCTGCATGTTGTTTAAGCGCTAACTGTAGCGTAATGGGCAGTGTTAATTTTTGCATAGTCCTTACTTAATATTCTCTTGTAACGTTGTAACACGCAGGTTTGTAACTAACTTATTAAGCCACCCTGAAACATTCCTAACTTTTTACCAATAGCATCATGGCTATTGTAATCAACAAGCAAGGCATCTGCTGTTTCAAAGAATAAGGCATTAAATCCAGCACATACGCGGTCTGCGAGTAAGCTAACTAACGGCATGTGGGTCACGATCAAAATACATTTTGGTGCATTTGAATCGCTCGCATAAGCATGTATTAAATCAGCACTTTGCACCGCATTTCCAAGGGGTGTAATTGTGTCTATGGTAACTTGGTCGTGTACCTTAATATGTTTTGCGACAGCACGAAACGACTGCTGCGTACGCAAATAGGGACTCACCAAGGCTAAATCAATATCACTAACTGGACAGTCTGTTTGCCGACTCAAAGAAGACAAATTTTCCTCCAACCATTTGCCCACATTTTCACATTGTTTATGGCCAAATGCAGTTAACGCGCGAGTATGGTCTGGCTCTCTGTAATCTTCGGCTTCGCCATGTCGCATAATGATTAGAATCATATTACTCTATTACCACTTAAATAAATTTGTTTACGCTATTCTACTGGCATAGTCATTGCTTAAAAACACATACAGTTCACTTTGCACAGATCATCGTGTTGATCGCTTCTTTTCTAATGTATAGTCAAGTAACGACAAAATAGCCCAAAACACAGGAACTATTAATTGGCACTATGAATCACTAACGTCAATTTGTTAACGACCTTGAGACTATTTTCTTAACAACACGACAAAAAGCGTTTTCTATTACATTACATCTTTTACGGGTTTTCGATTGCAATCACACAGCTTCACCACACTTTTGAACAAATACTACACCTTGAATAGCGGCTTACAATTGGCCTTTATTCAAGCTAGTGAAATTCATAAGAACGCGCGAAAAGCGTGTGTTTCTGTCACTTTGAATAAAGGTCATTTTGATTCTACCGACTTTCCCAAAGGCTTTGCTCACCTATACGAACACATGTTATTCAATGCCAGTACTAAGTATAAAAACGCAGACGCTCTAGACAATCATTTATTTGCCCATCATGGTCAGGTTAATGGCTGGACGCAAGATCTTTCTACTAATTTTCAAATGAATTGCGATCAAGATGGATTTAGCGATGCTTTTGACATATTTATCGACCGCCTGAGCGCGCCTCTGTTTTTGGCCGAAGAAATAGAAAAAGAAATTATTGCTATTGATGCAGAGTTTTATTCACAAGCGAAAGATCCTGTTAGGCAATTGCTAAGTGTTCAAAAAGCATCTTGCAATCAAAATCACCCTTTTAGCGTTTTTAGTACAGGAAACAACGCAACGCTTGGGACTTTAGATACACAAAAAACCCAAGCTTTGTTGCATAAATATCATCAGCAAATTATGCAGGGTCAACACATTTCTATTTGTATTGGACTACTAGAAGCTGATGAAACACTTATTACGCAGTTGCATTACACGCTTGACGCCGCTTTTTCTTGCGCTAATGAGAAAGAACAAGCACCTAGCAAGAGCAAAGCGCAAACTAACGACGTTGCGGTATATTTGCCCTCACATCTCAATAAGTTTATTCAAATCGAAATAAACAACGGACGTCATCAGCTCATCGTTAGCTATATCGTAAAAAATAATGAGATAGAAAGTCCTCACCGCAATTCTTTGTATATCATGCTTTGTCATTTGCTAGAGAGCAAACATGAAAACGGCCTTTTTCATCTTTTAAAGTGTCGCAATTTAGCAAGTGATATAAACAGTTACTATAAAAGTATTGACCAACAAAGTGATGAGATCGTTATCAGTATTGTGCTCACCGAAGAAGGCGCGCAAACGGCACAAACGGTTTATCAATATGTGCAAGCCTTTATCGATTATCTCAAGCAAAACAAAATTGAACCTTGGCGATTTCGTGAAAAAGCAGGGCAATTTAGCCTAAGTCTTAATTTGAATAAAGGCAGTAGCTTGCTCGAAGATTGTATTGAGCTGTCACAACTTATGAGTACAACAGGCAATTCCATTGACCTACCCAAGTTATTTGCAGCACCTATTCCTGCTAATAACACCGAGGCCTTAACAGCTAACAAAAACCACTCGAAAGTTAAGCCTATAGAGATAGATACCACGCTTAATTCAGAATCGTGGAAATCATTGCCGACCTTGTTTATGCAGCTCACCTGCGACTTTGTGCGCGTTTATTTTGCTTCCCCCTTAGCAACTACAAATAAACGAAGCGAACACTATGACACGCCGTATAGTGAACATGACTTGTGCACTGAGAGTGACCCAAAAAAACCAGTCGTCCATTTTGCGAAGCCACGTCAAAACCCCTACATGGCAGGACAATATCGGCTTGTTACCCAGCAGGTAGCGCCTCATGAACTATTGCATTTGCAAAGCATGCAATGCAGTTTCAAATTTTACCAAGATTTACGCTTTAAATTACCTCGTGGGGAGTGTTATATCTCAATAACCGAACCTCAAATGTTCGGTTCAATTAGTCAGTTTGCCGCCAAGCGCGTATGGCTTTCATGTTTAAACGAATATTTAGCGGCCGCCTTTTTTGACACTGAACTTGCAAGCATCCATTTTAGGGTCTATGCACATCATCATGGCATTAGCATTCATACTGGTGGTTTAAGTGAGCGGCAACTACTGTTATGTATTGAGCTCATTAACGAAATTCGCCAATTTAAAGCGAGTAAAAAAACAATCCAACGGCATTTACAAAAAACCTTGTTAAGTATGAGTAACAAGCCCAAACAGCGTCCAATCAATCGGCTTTTCTCTTCCTTAAATGAGTTTTATCAAGTCGATGATAAAAAACAAAGCGCGATGCTATTGGGGCTGAAGCAAGTATCCGTTGAAGAAATATATGCGCAACAAACGCAATATTTCAAATACAACTTTATAGAGACCTTGCTTATTGGAAATTGGCAACAGGCCTCTGCTAAACGTTTTTACAGCCAACTAAATGGGCGTTTTCAGGTGTTGCGAAGTGTAAGCAAACCAAGTATCGATTCACCCGAAATTCGTTCTGGTGAGCACGTACATGAAACCAGCGCATCAAGCAAAGAAGCGAGTTTAGTGTGGCACTATATTCCATTGTTAAACAACTTAGAAGAAGCCAGAGTAGCAAACAGTAAACCCTTAAAACTAACTTTGTCTGCACGCTCTTTGGTGCTAGAAAAGCTATTGGCGCACACTTTCTTTGACGTTTTGCGACAGCAACAGAAAATGGGCTATGAATTGGGCGTTGGTTATAAACCGATTAGTCGTTATCCGGGCATTGCTATGTATGCCGTATCCCAAACTCACAGTGTTGAAGATATACATCGAGGCATGCAACTAGCAATCACTCAAGCGCAAGGCATGCTTGTAGACGAAACCGTCACGATTGAAGAATTAGTTAAAGAGCTTGTTAGGCAGGTTACGCCCCGTGAAACTGATATTAGCCAAACAGCCAGTCGCACGTGGTTACATTTTGAAGATAAAAATCCAATTTTGGCTTACAAGGAGTTGGTAGACGCGCTGAATTCACTAAATAAAGAAGAAATAATAAAAGCGCTAGATAATCTACAAGAGACAAATCGCGGACAAATATTACTTACATGTTGCGCCCATGAGGCAAGCTTCCCGCATTTCGAACACGTCATTGTGCGCGAGCAATAGGCCCGCGTAAAAGCATGCTTTATGCGCGTAAAAATGAAAAGTTATAGCCTCTGACCTTACGAATGGCCTTTTTACGCGATGCATAAAACATCGGAAATACGAGTGGTCCGAAGATAACCCCAGCAGTTAGCCAGCGTTTTTTAGCCATCCCATTGCGCGTGACCTCAACTAAATAGTAAAACGTTGTCGCGATGAAACTCAGCATAATTGCGATAATGAGCATGTAACTTACCTATATTAATTTTACGTAAAAAAAATCACCAAATAGTGTAAATTCTCTACGAAACAAAAAGGCCTTTAAAGGGCTGACATTCTGAGCGCCGGTAAGCTCACCAGCGCTCAATCAAAGCATAGCTAAAAAGACCTTCGTTTGATATTACACTTAGGTATTGGTATTAATAAAAAGTTTGCTTTTCATCTCTCATTTTCACCAAAATTGCCGCTGGTGTAAATTTGTCACCTAAGCTTGACGCATAATGCTCTAGACGTTCAACTAAGTGCTCCATTCCTAATTCATCCATATATCTAAATGGACCGCCTTTGAAGGGAGGAAAGCCTATGCCAAATATAGCACCAATATCGCCATCGCGGGCATTGCGAATTACGCCCTCTTCTAAGCACATGGCTGCTTCATTTAACATGCGCAAAACGCAGCGTTCAACCACTGTTGAGTCGGTATATTTGCTTTCAGGCGATACGCCTAGCAGTTTGTAAATTGATTCATCAACTTCTTTACCCGGCGATTTCCCCGAATAATCATAAAACCCTGAGCGATTTTTCTTACCCTTACGATCATTTTCAAGTAGCTTATCAAAAGCCTCTGGTGCACTAAAACGGTCGCCAAATTGCTTCATTAGGATAGGCGTAATTTTTGTACCAACATCTATACCTACTTCGTCAAGGAGTTTAAAGGCCCCCACCGGAAAACCAAATTTAACCAGCGCGCGGTCAATCGCGTCAATCGGCTGACCTTCCAAGGCTAAAAAGCCGGCTTCGCTGACGTAAGGCGCTAAAATTCGATTAACATAAAAGCCTGCCCCGTCTTTAACGACAATGGGTGTTTTGCCTTGGCGTTTCGCAAAGTCAACCGTGGTCGAAATCGTTTGCTCTGACGTTCCTTCATGAGGGATGACTTCTGCCAGTGGCATTTTATCAACCGGTGAAAAATAATGCAGACCAACCACATTTTCAGGGCGCTGGGCATTCGCCGCAATATCACTAATGGGAATAGACGAGGTATTTGATGCAAAAATAGTCTCTTTGTGCGCATGCTCTTCTATTTCTGCGACCATTTTCTGTTTAAGACCGAGATCTTCAAACACCGCTTCAATTACCATATCCACGCTTTTGTATCCTGAATAATCAAGACAGCCTGTGATCATCGCCATTTGCTGCTGCATGACTGTTGACAACATAAAGCGCTTTTTCACTTTTTTGTTGAGAATGTCATAGCTGTATTTCATTGCGCCAGCAATGCCGTTTTCGTTGATGTCTTTAATACGCACCGGCACTTTTGCTTTCGTTGCACTCACAAAGGCAATACCGCCGCCCATCAAGCCACCACCTAATACGCCGACTTTACTTATTTTTGCAGGTTTTACACCTTCCACACCACTTTCTTTCTTCATTTCGGTAGTGGCAAAAAATATCTCACGTAGTTGTTTTGACTCAGGTGTCATAACCAACTTACCAAACAGTTTTGCTTCGGTTTCGTAGCCTTTTTTACTGTCGCTCAAACCGGCTTCGATACAGTCAATAATATGCATCGGCGCTGGGTAATTACCTTTGGTTTTCGATAAGGTTTGTTGGCGAGCTTTTTTAAACAAAATATTACGCCCAAACGAGGTGTCTTCAAGCACTTTATTGGTAATAGACTTTTTAATACTGCGCGTTTTTGCTGGCTTAGCTGCGTATTCAATTGCCACATCCATTAAAATAGATTGAGGGACGCACTCATCAACAATGCCATACTTTTTCGCTTGTTTTGCACGTGCAGGACTGCCCGTTAGCATCATTTTCATGGCTTGCTGCACACCAATCAATGCTGGCAAGCGCTGAGTGCCGCCACTACCAGGCAACAGCCCGAGTTGAACTTCAGGCAAGCCCAGTTGTGTTTTGTCGCTATCGCTACAGATGCGGTAGTGACACGCCAAAGCGAGCTCTAATCCGCCACCTAAAGCAGGCCCATGTATTGCTGCAACAAAGGTTTTGGTCATTTTTTCCATGCGATCAAACAACACTTGGCCTTGCGTTGACAAGGTTTCAGCATCGTCACTTGATTCACAAGCCGCTAGCATACTGACATCAGCGCCAGCAACGAAAGAATCTTTTTTGCCACTGGCAACCACGACGCCCTTAATGCTGGCGTCATTTTCTATTTCATCTAAAACAGCCGATACTTCCTCGCCAAAATCTGCTTTTAGCGTATTCATGCTCTCACCAGGTACGTCCATGGTTAATATGGCGATGCCGTCATCATGTTTTTCTAAAGTAAAAGCACTCATTATTCTGTCTCCACTATCATAGCTGCGCCTAATCCACCGGCCGCACACGCTGTTAATAAGCCTGTACCACCGCCACGGCGGTTTAATTCGTTTAACATTTGCGTGATCATTCGCGTGCCCGTTGCGGCAAACGGATGGCCGTAAGCCAATGAACTTCCCATAACGTTAAACTTGTCCATATCGATAGTGCCTGTCGCTTTTTTCCGGCCAAGTTTTTCTTGGGCAAACTTGTCGCTTGCAAACATTTTAATATTAGCAAGTGTTTGCGCCGCGAAGGCTTCGTGCATTTCAATAAGGGTCAGGTCATCTAGGCTCATACCTGCACGTTCTAGCGCGATTGGTGTAGCGTAAGAAGGACCCATTAGCATATCTTCCCATACGTCGATGGCTGCAAAGGCATAGCTTTTCAAATAACCAAGGGGTTTATATCCAAGTGCTTTCGCTCGACTTTCGGTCATCATTATCACCGCCGATGCTCCGTCGGTAAGCGGGGTCGCGTTAGCTGCGGTTACAGTGCCAAACTTTTTATCAAAGACTGGGCGTAGTTTTGCGTAGCTCTCTAGTTTGCTGTCAAAGCGAATATTGTTATCACGTAACATTGCACCTTTATAAGGTTGTGCGTATGCGGTCATAACTTCGCCATCTAAATTTCCTTTTTCCCAATTTTCACTAGCCAATGAGTGTGACCGATGAGCTAAAGCATCTTGGTCGGCGCGGGAAATTGAGTGAGTCTTGGCCATTTGTTCGGCAGTTTGTCCCATCGACAGGCCGGTAGAATATTCGGCTACGGCAGGCGGAACAGGCAGTAAATCTTTTACACCTAATTTTTTAAATATGGAAAACTTTTGGCCTAAGGTTTTGGCTTTTTGTAAGTCGACCAAAGCACGAGCTAAATTTTTAGAAACACCTATAGGCGAAACCGAAGTAGAATCAGCCCCCCTGCGATGCCCACTTCAATATTTCCTACTAACATTGATTCAGCAATATTGACGGTAGATTGAAAGCTTGTAGCACAGGCTCTTGATACGCTATATGCGTCAGTTTGTACTCCCATTCCGGTTCCCAGTACGACTTCACGAGCAATGTTAGGGGCCTCGGGCATTTGTACTACCTGTCCATATACAACCTGCTCTATCCAAGCTGGGTCGATGTCGTTACTAATCATTATTTCGTTTACGACCATCTTTGCGAGGTCAACCGCTGGCACACCATGAAAATAAGTCGCCATTTTGGCAAATGGGGTGCGTAAACCAGCAACGATGGCGATCCGATCACCACTGTGGGTTTTCAACATTTGTTTGTTGGACATATTGCTTCCTATTATTTAAGAAATCGTGTCATTAACTACGCGTTTCGGTATTAGCTTCAAGCTAAGGCTTTGAGTAAGCTGTAAATATCAATTGATAGACAAGCATGCTCACTTCAAGTTCATCAAGTACACAGCCTATTACAAAGCATAGCATCTTTATCAATTGTCGCTAATGATTCGAAGAGCTTCTGGTCTGACCACTGAAGTTAACACGCATTGTTGCAAAATTCATATCAAATAGCAAACTTACAGCCAACGCCCTTATTTGAAACTTTTACAATGCATAAAGGTCTACACTCTGTATTTTACCCAAGCGTTTACATTCTGAGCAAAAATCACTCTTTTATGCGTTTGATAATAATAGTTTTTTTACTTTTTTGTAAATAATAGCTTGAGATATATTTAGATAGACCTATATCAAAGTGGCGAAATAAAATTCTTGATTTGGGAAACAAACATGCACAACCAATTTACCGCACTACTTGAGCATTTAGATTCACAAGTATTAGGCCAAGGGCACTTAACCCAGAGTATTTTGATAGCCCTACTTGCTGATGGGCATCTACTTGTCGAAGGCCCTCCAGGACTTGCCAAAACCCGCGCGGTCAATGCCCTTTCAGATGGCATCGAAGCAAATTTTCATCGCGTACAATTTACCCCTGACTTATTACCTGCAGATTTAACCGGTACTGATATCTATCGCCCTGAGACTGGGATGTTTGTTTTTCAAAAAGGGCCGCTGTTTCATAATCTCGTTTTAGCAGATGAAATTAACCGTGCGCCTGCAAAAGTGCAATCAGCATTATTAGAGGCAATGGCAGAACGACAAATAACCGTGGGCAGCACAACCTATCAGTTGCCATCATTGTTTTTAGTCATGGCTACGCAAAACCCCTTGGAGCAAGAAGGCACTTACCCCTTACCTGAAGCCCAACTTGACCGTTTTTTAATGCATGTTGAAATTGATTATCCAGACGCTGAAACTGAACATAAAATATTGGCCCTAACCAGACGCGAAGCACTCAGTGACATAGAAAAAAGTAGTCCGCTTGATTCTCATGCTAAATTAAGCCAAGAAAATATTGCCCAAGCACGCGCAGACATTTTAAAATTACATGTATCAGAAGCCGCTGAGACTTACCTAGTGCAGCTTATTATGGCGACACGCCAGCCCGAAAAATACGACGCCGACTTAGCTCAATGGATTGAAATTGGTGCAAGTCCACGTGCAACCATTGCCCTTGAGCGATGCGCCCGTGCTCACGCATGGTTACACAAGCGTGACTTTGTGAGCCCTGAAGATATTCAAGCCGTATTACCCAACGTGTTAAGACATCGACTTATATACAGCTACCATGCTCAGGCCCAAGGCGTGAGTGCTAATCATGTCATTGAAAAGATATTGGCTATGGTACCTGTACCTTGAGCTTATAATAAAGCATGCATATGAAAGTGGTTAAATCACATATAAACGAGAGTGACTGGGCGTTATGGTAAACCCGCAAGCCGTGCTAAACGCGTTATTGTCAAATGGCGTTAACTGCGAATTAGATGAATTGGTTCGTTACCGCCCGCTCGCGCGAAAATTAAACTTAGCCCCCACCGGCACGATTAAAAGTGCAATGGCCGGTGCCTTAAGCTCTCGTTTTAAAGGTCGCGGAATGGAATTTGATGAAGCGCGACATTACCAACCTGGGGACGACATTCGCAGTATTGACTGGCGCGTGACTGCGCGCACAGGAAAGACCCATACCAAACTATACAGAGAAGAGCGTGAACGACCAGTATTAGTATTTGTTGATTTGTCAGCATCGATGCATTTTGGTACGCAGCTTTTGTATAAATCTGTGCAAGCCCTGCATGCCGCATCACTGATCACTTTTAGCGCCCTCTCACGCGGAGATAAAATTGGCTGTATGGCGGTTTCAAACACAAGTGACATTGAACGGAAACCAAAATCTACGGCTAAACATGCATTGTCGATGTTAAACCAACTTGTTGATATGCAGAAAAGTACCGTCGACACCGCGTTTAAGGATCTGAAAAAAAGCGTTGACCATACAACATTACCGCTGCCACCGGTAGATGCTAGCACGCACAATATGAATAAGTTAGCTATGCTCGCCCGGCCTGGCACACTGGTGTATGTCATATCAGATTTTAGTAATTTTAGTTCAAGTGCGTTTGCTGTGTTAGGGAAAATAAATCGCCATTGTGAAGTAAGGCCTTTGCGGGTGTTTGATCCGATAGAAGAGGCTTTGCCAAATTTGAATGGTATACAAGACGTGCTATTGTCAAATGGGCAGCAAGAACAACACATCATGCTTGGTGACAACAATGTCCATGAGCAATACAAACGCAAACGCAACGGTGTATTTACTGCATTGAAAGACGAATTATCTAGTTTAGGCTTGCCCCTCAGACAAATAAGCGCAGCTGTACCGGTTGAACAACAGTTAAATGCGAACAAAGCCGGTTTGATTTTAGGTGAATTTGTATGAATCCACTTGACCAACTTGCTGATATAAACACTCCCGAAGCGGTCTCTATGTGGCCTTTGGCATGGGGTTATTGGCTAGCCATTGCAATACTTATCGCCTTACTCGTATGGGGCATAAGCAGCCTTAGGCGCTATCAACAGCGTCGCAAAGCAAAACTAGCGGCGCTAAAAGCGTTTAATGACATTAGCAAAAATAGCGCTTATGCTGAGATTGCTCACAAAGTCCAAGTCATAGTTAAAAACCTTTGTGCACATTATTTACCAGAGTCAAACAGTAAAATGCTGTATGGAGATCCTTGGCACACTTTTTTGTTGGCCCTGTATAAAGGTAAGCAAAAAACTGAATTCGCATCTGCAATTGATATCTTGCAAGCACGTTTGTATGCGCCAAATGCGCATCACCTCGGCAATAACGCTAGTGAGAACGAAAATCACGCAAACGATAGCAATGAAATTGAAAAACAAAACATATTAATCCTTAAGGCGATGAAAGACTTTGTCCAAAACAGTTTCCCATGTTCACAAAACAAGCGTCTTGAAGCTCAAAACGTGCTTGGTATAAGCTCGCAATCACAAGGAGCCAAACATGTTTGAGTTTGTTTGGTGGCCTATATTGTTTGCTATTCCCCTTCCCTTGCTAGTGAGGTGGCTACTACCTGCAAAAGCAAAAAACACACAAGTGGCCTTGTACTTTCCCCATGTAAGTGAAGTGTCGGGCACGGCAATGGCTAAGGTTAGGGCCTCATTTTTTAAACTTCTGATTATGAGCATAGCGTGGCTCGCGTTGGTTGTGGCCTCTGCCCGACCTATTTGGTTTGGCGAACCCATTGCCATTCCCTCTGAAGGTCGTGATTTAATGTTGGCGGTTGATTTGTCGACGAGTATGCGTCAACAAGACATGGTCGTTACGGGCAGGCGCGTTGACCGCTTAGAGATGGTCAAATCGGTTATGGATGAGTTTATCGACCGACGAGTGGGCGACCGCATTGGCTTAATTTTATTTGGCGACACGGCCTATTTACAAGCGCCTTTGACCTTCGACCGTAACATCGTCAAAAAATTCTTAGAAGAAAGTGTGATTGGTTTAGTGGGCGACAGCACCGCCATTGGCGATGCGATTGGATTGGCAGTTAAGCGCTTCAAAGATAAAGAGCGTTCTAATCGTGTTTTAATATTATTGACCGATGGCCGCAACACCGCGGGTAACATTAACATCGAACAAGCGCTAGCGTTAGCGATGTCAAACGAAGTCACGATTTACGCCATTGGGGTGGGCTCTGACCAACAAATCCAAAATAGTGTTTTTGGTCAGCGCATTGTCAATCCATCCTCAGACTTAGATGAGCGTACATTGCTAAAAATAGCAAAAGATACGGGCGGGGAATATTTCCGCGCAAAAAGTACCGAGGAACTCGCCCAAATATATGCCCTTCTCGATTTGCTTGAGCCCGTAGAAGGCAGCGACCAAACTCTGCGACCTCGCGAAGAACTTTTTTACTATCCATTATTGTTAAGTTTGGCTATTGCTGCCTTAATGGCTATTTGGCCGCTATTATCTATGGCTATCCGAAAAATCAAAGGCGCACGAGGGACACCGCAATCAATGCGCGTACAGGGGGCTGAAGAATGAGCGATATCATCCATAATTTTCAGTTTATTCGCCCGCAGTGGCTATGGGCTTTAGCAATATTGCTTTTCTTTTATGTACTTAAGCTAAAGTTTGGTAAAGACCAAAATGTATGGCAACAACTTATACCTGCCCACCTCTATCAAAAAATGATTGTGAGCAAAGGTTTGCGTAGCTCAAATAAGTTTATTCACCTAGCCATGCTTGCCTTAACGCTGGGTATTGTCGCTATTTCTGGCCCTACTTGGGAAAAACTACCCCAGGCGGTATATCAAACTCAAGCAGGCAAAGTAATTTTAATGGACATGTCGATGTCAATGCGAGCGACAGATCTTTCTCCTAACCGCTTAACCCGCGCGCGCTTCAAAGCGATTGATTTAATCAACGAAGTCAAAGAAGGTGAAACTGGTTTAATCGCTTACGCTGGTGACGCATTTGTGGTGAGCCCGCTTACTGATGATGTGAATAACTTAAAGACATTAATACCCGTCTTGGCACCAGAGATTATGCCAACAGCAGGGAGTGTTGCGCTTAACGGGCTTCGTCAAGCAAGCGAACTGCTTCAAAACGCGGGATATCAGCAAGGCCAAATATATTGGATTACCGATGGCATACGCCAAGATGAAATAAGAGAAGTACGTAATTTCATCAGCAGTTCAGCGTTTGATGTATCGGCGCTGTTAATTGGTACAGAAGTAGGTGCGCCAATTGCAATGACCGACGGCCAACTGTTAAAAGACTACACTGGCAATATCGTCGTTCCCAGCATTAATACGCGATACATGGAGCAAGCAATGTCGGGAACCAAAGGCATTTATCATTTGTTTGCGAGTGATAATAGCGATATTGAAGCCATCAAACGCAAAGTTGAGTTTGCGCAGCAACAGCAATCCAAAGAAGTGGAAAATACCAGCGGCGATACCTATAAAGACATGGGACCGTTTTTAGTACTGTTGTTGCTACCCATCGCCGCCTATAGTTTTCGCAAAGGTGTATTGAGTATCGCAATAGTGAGTAGCCTATATCTTGTTGTGGGTGCCGGCGCAAAACCGGCTTATGCTCAGCAAGCGCAGGCCAATGACATTGCATCAAGCTCCCCAACAATCACGACGGCGAATCCCGATTCATCCCCTGAAAACTTGCTTGATAAAGTGTTTAAAAATGCTGATCAACGAGGAAAAATTGCCTTTGACAATCAAGACTTCGATACTGCTAAAGCACTTTTTGAGGACGACGAATGGCGAGCTGCCAGTGCTTATAAAAGCGGAGACTTTGAACAAGCCGCTTCTATATATGGAGATCTTGCCAAAAACAAACAGGCTAATGTAGCTGATAATCTCTATAACCAAGGCAATGCCCTAGCTAAACAAGGTAAACTTGAAGAGGCCATCAACGCCTATGAACAAGCGCTTGAAGTAGCCCAAGACCATGAAAATGCTGCGGCGAATAAGAAGCTTGTTGAGGACTTACTTCAGCAGCAACAAAATCAAGAAGGGCAAGAGGGGCAACAAAACCCAAATCAAGATTCGTCACAAAGTAATGAAGACCAACAACAGCAAAATGAATCACAAAATAGCGATTCTCAACAAAGTGAGGAGCAAAGTGAGGAGCAAAGTGAGGAGCAAAATGGCGAATCCCAAGAAAGTGACTCACAACAACAACAAGATGGACAGTCTCAAGAAGATAGCCAAGAGAATACAGAACAAAATCAAAGCCAACAAGGCGATAGTCAGAGCGAACAAGACGAAGCCTTAAAACAGGCTGCACAGGAACAAGAGCAGACACAAGGTGAGAGTGACCCTGAAGACACGACAGACCAAGAATCAGGGCAAGCGCAAGCCCCAGAAACAGATGAAAACGAAGCGAGTGAGCAAGAGCAGCAAGCAGCAATTTCAAACCAAGTGAACATGGATGACCTTAGCCCTGAACAAAAAGAAGAATTGCAAAGAATGCAGATGATTTTAAATAAAATACCTGACGACCCAGCGTTTTTGTTGAAACGGAAAATGCAGTTAGAAGCCTATAAACGAAAAAATAATCCTCCTCCACCCGAACAGGAAAATTGGTAGTTAGTATGAAATCCATTGTTAATCAGTCCAATTATTCATTGCCACAGCAAAAAACGCTGGTGATAAGTGCATTACTGTTGTTTATCTTCTTTGCTTTGACAGCGCCATTGCAAGCGCAAGTGCAACAATTAAGCGCCAGCGTTGACCGCAATACGGTACTATTAGATGAATCGATGCAATTGACACTTGTTGCTGAGGGTAGCGCAGCGCGAGACGCTGTCGACTTTTCAGCCCTACAAAAGAATTTCAGAGTTAGTCAGCCATCTTTTGCGCAATCAACCCAAATAATCAACGGTGCCATGTCGCGCACCGTGACATGGACTGTCAACTTGTATCCCAAGCAAACCGGTACATTTACCATCCCTAGTTTCACCGTAGAAGGTAAAAGCAGTAAGCAATTTAACGTACGTGTTTTACCAATAGATAACAGTGCAGGAGGTCAACCTCGCGAATTTTATGTGACCTCAAGTATAGATAATCAAGAAATCTATTTACAGCAACAGATTTTATATACGGTAAAAATACATCTATCTAGAGATATTCAACGGGGACAACTGACGCAACCTGACTTAGAAGGTGCGATTGTTGAACAAATCGGTGAAGATCAAGATTATCAAGAGATTATTGATGGTGTACGCTACCGTATAATTGAAAGAAAATACGCAATTATTCCCCAAGCAAGTGGAGACTTCACTATATCAGGGCCTATGTTTGAAGCTGAAGTGCCAACCAATTCGCGCCGCAGTTTTGCAAACTTTGGTCGCAGCGAGAACATTGCGCGCCGCGCACCCGATATCGACATAAATATTCGTCCTATTCCTGACAATTATAACTATACTTGGCTGCCCAGTGAGCGCGTCGAAATAGCTGAACAGTGGCAAGGCAACACCGAACCCTTTGCCGTGGGTGAGCCGGTGACTCGAACAATAACCTTGACCGCCCTTGGCTTAACCAAAGAGCAACTTCCATCGATTGATTTGCCCTACCACCCTAGTTTTAAGGTGTATCCAGAGCAGGCAAAACTAGCCACCGTCGAACGCAACAACCGACTAATTGCTCAAGGCGTCTTTAACAGTGCCATTATTCCAGAAGAAGCGGGTAAATTTGTGATGCCCGAAGCACGCATACCATGGTTTAACGTAAATACCGGGCAAACTGAATTTGCCATTTTGCCGGCCCGTTCTATAGAAGTTATCGCTAAACCCAATAGTGCAAAAACGCCCTTACAAAGTGCGCCACCACCGGCGCAGCAAGTACCAAGTAATCAAAACAACGAGGCACTCATAGACAGCGTAAGCAGTTCACAGACTAGCGGTCTTAACTGGCTTCATTATTTGCTCATTGCGAGTAATATTCTTAGCTTGGTTGCCTTTTTCGTTTACATCTTAATGAATAAACACAAGCCTAAAATGCAATCCTCAAGCACTCCTGTTAGCAGACCTTTGCTGAATGAAGAAGCTGCGTTTATGAAGCTTAAAAACCTGCTTGAACAAGGCAAGCTAACAGGCACAAACGAAGCCTTTGAAACTTGGCTTAAACAGTTGTTCGGTGACCGTTTCTATTCGGTTAGTGCCTGCTTAGCAAGTCAACCTGAGACACAGGCACTTGAAGCTTACAATTCGATACAGGCGCAACGTTTTTCTGAAAATGAGGAAGAACTCGATTTTAGACACATTATTACCTGCCTTAGTCAATTTAGGCAAAAAGCGCAAACTAGTACGAGCACAAACGCCTTAGCAACACTGTATCCCTAAACACAAGAAAAAGGGATTTTCCCTTTTTCTTGAGACTCGCATATTCACCCTTTACTAAAAAAGTTGCCCCAATGGGAAATAAAACGGCAGATGCCTCGGTCCTATCTGACATGAAAACAAAACAAAACCGATATGAAGCCTTGGTTAGGGCACTGCACGCTGATATTTTCCGATATGCTGTGTGGTTAATTAAAGACAAGTCGATTGCCGAAGATGTTGTGCAAGAAACTTTCTTGCGCGCATGGAAATCGCTCGACTCCCTAAAAGATGAAGGCGCTGCAAAAGCATGGCTAATTACTATCTTGAGACGCGAAAATGCGCGCCGCTTTGAGCGTAAACAGTTTGATACTGTCGATATTGAAGACGTTAGTATTGCAGACCCCCTCGCACACAGTGAAGAGACCTTGGCACAACGAGAAGTTCGCAACGCCATCATGAGCCTGAGTGATGAATACAGAGAACCTCTTAGCTTGCAAATACTGATGGGCTTTAGCGGCGATGAAATTGCAGAGCAACTTAATTTAAACAAAAACACCGTAATGACACGGTTATTTAGAGCAAGAAACCAATTGAAAGAAATACTAACCTCTCAAATGCGTACAGGGGAGCAGATAAATGGATGATTTAACCTTTAGAAGAACTATCTATGCCGACCCTTTCACCACCGATCCTGAAGTGATTGAAGCAGCAGCGAAAGACAAAAAGAAACAAGCCTTTTGGAATGAAGTTCGCCAAATGGAAAATGAGCTTAAAGCAGCAATGCAAATTCCAGTACCCGAGAATCTAGCTGACAAGCTAATACTCAGGCAATCGCTGAACGAACACAAAACGTCTAGCAAAAAGCGCCCATGGTATTTAGCGCTGGCGGCTTCGGTAATATTTGCATCGGTACTCACCTTTGGAATGTTAAACAATAAAGGTGATTTTAGCGCAGATATTTATGCTCATCTTAGCCATATGGATGCAGAGATGATGAAAGTATCCCAAGTCAATGCATCAGCGGTTAACGACAAACTGGCAAGCTTTAATGGTCAGATGACCGCTGATCTTGGCGAAGTAGTGTCAGCAAACTATTGTTATTTAGCGAGAATAAAAAGCTTACACTTGATCATTCGTGGCGAGCATGGCCTAACATCACTATTTGTTGTACCTGAATCAATTACCGAAACCCTTGGTGATCATTTTAGCAATGCCACTTATCAAGGCGCTTCCTTTTTACTTAATTCAGCCAAAATCATTGTTATTGGTGAAAATAAAGACGATGTAGAACAACTAGAAATACGCGCAAAACAAGCCATGTCGTTTTCGGCTTAAAGCCCTTCACTTTTGCGTAATAAAGCCTCTTGGTGGTCCAGAGGCTTTTTTATTGCCTTAAGTTTATGGATGTCACTGGATGACTATACTTTAGTTTTATCTTCATCCTGTTAGACTATGCTAGCGTAATTTTGCACAAACAGAATAAAAGAAGGTAGCATCTATGGAATTTGGCACTTATATCTCGTTAGGCATTTATTTTTTAATTATGTTGGGTATTGGTTTATATGCTTTTAAAACCAATGAAGACAATGCCTCGGGTTATCTGTTAGGCGGCAGAAAACTCAGTGCCCCTGTCACTGCGTTGTCTGCAGGCGCATCAGATATGAGTGGTTGGATGTTGATGGGCGTGCCAGGCGCGATGTACCTATCGGGCGCTTCTTCTTTGTGGATCGCTTTTGGTTTGACCCTTGGCGCATGGATTAACTATTTAGTTGTTGCTCCCCGCCTGCGTGTGTTTACCGAAGTCGCTAATGATTCAATTACCCTTCCCGATTACTTCGAAAATCGTTTTTTAGACAAAAGCCGAATGCTTCGTGTGATTGCCTCAATCGTGATTATCTTGTTTTTCACGCTCTACACCTCCTCGGGCGTAGTTGCCGGCGGCAAGTTATTTGAATCTTCTTTTGGTCTGAGCTATCAAATTGGCATATTTATCACTGCTGGGGTAGTAGTTACATATACCTTCTTCGGCGGATTTATGGCCGTTTCGATAACCGACTTCGTGCAAGGGTGCATTATGTTTATAGCCCTTGTACTAGTGCCAAGCGTAGTTGTCTTTGAGCTTGGTGGGATTAACAATACCCTTGATACTTTGCGCGAGATAAACCCCGACTTACTGTCATTGATGATTGATGCAGCAACAGGTGAAATGTTGAGTATCGTTGCTATAATCTCGCTCCTGTCTTGGGGCTTAGGCTACTTTGGCCAACCTCATATTATCGTCAGATTTATGGCGATAAGAAGTGTAAAAGATATTCCGACTGCTCGTAGAATTGGGATGACTTGGATGATAGTCGCCTTAATAGGCGCTGCAATGACCGGTGTTTTTGGTCTCGCTTACATGAACAGTAATGCGATTCCCTTAGACGATCCCGAAACTATTTTCATTGTGCTGTCACAACTCCTATTTAATCCTTTAATTGGTGGTTTTTTATTGGCCGCCATATTAGCCGCGATTATGAGTACAATCTCGTCTCAGCTATTAGTGACCTCTAGTTCTCTTACGCGCGACGTATACGCATGTTTTATTAACAAAGAAGCGAGTGAAAGCCAGCAAGTGCTGGTTGGGCGTTTGTGCGTTATCGTTGTAGCCGTAGCCGCTATTGGCTTGGCATTAGGTGAAAATAAAACGATTTTATCTCTGGTCAGTAATGCTTGGGCAGGATTTGGCGCGGCATTTGGGCCGCTAGTTATCATCTCTTTACTATGGGATAAAATGACAAAAGCCGGTGCAATAGCAGGCATGCTTGCAGGCACAATCACTGTATTAATTTGGATTTTTGTGCCAATTGATGCTCAAGGAACAGTATTATCTTCGTATATTTACGAAATAATCCCTGGGTTTTTGGTCGCTTCTGCCGTTATAGTCATTACAAGTTTAGCGATGCCAGACAAAAATAAAGAAATCACTAAGCTATTTGATCAATTTACAGAGCGTTATAACCAAGGGTAGTAACGCATAATTTTTTTAGGGGCTTATGGCTTTTTTCGCAGCAAGACAACCAATTTTAGACGTTAATAAACAGGTCTATGGATACGAACTCTTGTTTCGTACCAGTACCGATAACGTTTTTCCTGATATTGATCAAGAAAAAGCCACCTCCAAAATGATTGAAGGCCTACAGTTTGACTTAGGCCTCGACAAAATTTCTTCTGGTAAATATGCCTTTATTAATTTTACCGAAGACTCAATATTAAAGTCCTATCCTAGTTTGCTTCCTAAAAGCCGAGTGGTTGTAGAGGTACTCGAAACAGTACAGCCCACCGCTGACATTTACCAAGCACTTAAAGAATTATCTGAGGAAGGCTATGTAATTGCCCTTGATGATTTTATTCACAGCGACGCATGGGAGGCCTTCTATGCGATTTGTAAAATCGTAAAAGTAGATTGCTTAAACACCTCCCCTGAAGAATTAAAGGAAATTTCAAAGCTTAAAATAAGGCATCCGCACATTATTCTGCTCGCTGAAAAAGTCGAGTCCTATGAAGAGTTCACGCGCTATGCACAGATGGGTTTTGATTTATTTCAAGGTTTTTTCTTTAGCAAGCCTGAGGTAATGAAAAACGTCAGTATGTCTTCTGCACAATCATTGCTGTCAGATTTGTTAAACGAAGTCACTAAGCCCGAACCCAATGTAAAACACGTAACTGCTTTGCTAGAAATGGATGCGGGTCTTTCATTTAAAGTATTACGCTACACGCAGTCCCCGCTTTTTCAGCGCAGTAAAAAGATCGAAAGTATTCGCCAAGCTGTCGTTATGCTTGGCAAAGTTGAGTTAGAACGCTTTGTTATGCTCTTGTTTGCAGCTTCTTTAGGCCAAGATAAACCTAGTGAGCTAATTAAATTGTCGATGCACCGTGCTAAATTTAGTGAAAAGTTGGCGGTGTTATCAAACAAAAAGGATAAAGAATCTTCTGCCTTTTTAGTTGGTATGCTGTCTTTAATAGATGCGATGCTCGACGCCAATATTGAAGAGCTCATTGGCAACATGCCTTTATCAGAAACCATAAAAGAAGCCTTGTTAGTGCACAAAGGCTGGTTAGCGAATGTCATTTTAGTATGCGAAATTATGGAGCATGGTAATTGGACTAAGCTAGACAAAGCCTGCACTATCTTGAAGGTTGAGTATGACGACCTCGTGAGTGCGTACGACGAAGCCGGAGTATGGGCAGAAGAGCGACTGGCACTGCTGATTTAGTTTCTCGCGTTCAAATAACATCGGTATTTCGAATACATAGCCATACCCACTTATCAATGCGTATATCAGTATGCACCTTAGCAAGGTATACCATTTCTTTTATCTAGATAGTTTACTTGTGCATTAACAGGCTTATAACAAAACCATCTATTTAGTTATAAAATAGTAATTAAAGATGCTTATTTGTCATAATCAACTAAGTTTCCTTATGCTATTCTCCTAATCTTATTCGTTATTAGAATATACAACAGTGATTGTGCACAATCTGTTGATGCAAATAGTGCCTAGTACTCGTTCTATTTTTCAATTTCAACTAACCTGAACAAACTTATAGGTAGCGTAAAATATGACTGCAAAATTGCCCTCCATGACCCACCTCAAACAACTTGAGGCTGAGAGCATACATATCTTCAGAGAAGTTGCAGCTGAGTTTGACAACCCAGTCATGCTGTATTCTGTTGGTAAAGATTCATCGGTGCTATTGCATCTTGCCCGTAAAGCCTTTGCACCTGGCACTATCCCATTTCCACTTTTGCATGTAGATACCACATGGAAGTTTAAAGAAATGATTTCATTTAGAGATGAAGTCGCCAAAAAGCACAACTTAAACCTGCTAGTACACACCAATCAAGAAGGTATTGATCAAGGCGTAGGCCCTTTCTCAGTAGGCAGCGCTAAACATACTGACATTATGAAAACCGCAGCCCTTAAACAGGCGCTTGATCACTATAAATTTGATGCTGCCTTCGGTGGCGCTAGACGTGACGAAGAAAAATCTCGCGCTAAAGAGCGAGTTTATTCGTTCAGAGATGAAAACCATCGCTGGGATCCAAAAAATCAACGTCCTGAACTGTGGAATATTTATAATTCACAAATTAATAAAGGCGAAAGTATCCGCGTATTCCCGATGTCGAATTGGACTGAGCTGGATATTTGGCAATATATTTACCTTGAAAACATCGACATCCCGTCTTTGTATCTTGCAAAAAAACGTCCAGTGGTAGACCGCGACGGTACACTCATTATGGTTGACGATGAGCGCATGCCTTTAGAAGAAGGTGAAGTACCAATGATGAAATCTGTACGATTTAGAACCTTAGGTTGCTACCCCTTAACAGGTGCTGTTGAATCTGAAGCCGACACCCTGCCTGAAGTCATTCAAGAAATGCTGCTGACTAAAACGTCTGAGCGTCAAGGGCGAGTTATAGACCATGATTCGTCTGGCTCTATGGAGAAGAAAAAAATGGAGGGTTACTTCTAATGACAAGCAATATCGTATGGCACAAAAGCACCGTTAGTAAAGAAGACCGTTCAACAAGACTTGAACAACGTCCAAGCGTAATATGGTTTACTGGTTTGTCGGGTTCTGGCAAATCAACCATTGCCAATTTATTAGAAAAACGCTTATACGAAGCAGACCACTCAACCTATTTGCTTGACGGCGATAATGTTCGCCATGGCTTATGTGGCGACTTGGGCTTTGACGACAAAGCGCGCGTTGAAAACATTCGCCGCATCAGTGAAGTCAGTAAACTTTTTGTTGATGCTGGAATGATTGTATTAACCGCATTTATCTCACCGTTTAAAGCCGACAGAAATTACTGCCGTTCTCTTTTAGCTGAAGGTGAATTTATCGAAGTGTTTGTCGACACCCCCATTGAAGTATGCGAAAAGCGCGACCCGAAAGGCTTATATCAAAAGGCTCGCAGTGGCGACATTAAACACTTTACCGGCATAGATTCAGCTTATGAAGCTCCTGAAGCGCCCGAAATTCATTTGACCTACAAAGACGAAAGTGCCGAAGCAACCGTAGAGCGTTTATATGACGCCCTTAAAGCAAAAGGATATGTGAAGTGAGTACTTTTGAATTAAACGAACAAAGTGTTGATGCGCTAACTAAAATCGCCGTCGACGCTGGTGAAAAAATTCTTGAGATTTATGCCCAAGACTTCACCATCTATGATAAATCAGACTCAAGCCCGCTGACTGAAGCGGATTTAGCCGCGCATCATCACATTGTAGATGCCTTAACTGCACTAACTGATTTACCGATATTGTCTGAAGAATCGAGTGACATCACTTGGCAGGAGCGCAAAACATGGACGCGCTACTGGTTGGTTGACCCTCTTGATGGCACCAAAGAATTTATCAAGAAAAACGGCGAATTCACGGTCAATATTGCGCTTATTGAATACGGCGTACCGACCTTTGGTGTTGTGCATGCGCCGGTGTTAAATAAGACATACGTTGGCGTTAAAAACAAAGGCGCCTATGTTATCGACAACGGCCAGAAAAGCCCCATAAAAGCCGCCGCGCATCAACACGGTGAAACTTGGAAAGTGGTGGGAAGCCGTTCACATCAAAGCCCTGAAATTAACAAAATAATGGACGCCCTTGATGGTGAAAAAGATCTTGTCGCGATGGGAAGTTCTTTGAAACTTTGTTTGGTAGCAACAGGTGAAGCTCATCTATATCCTCGTGTTGGGCCAACCAGCGAGTGGGATACGGGTGCAGCGCACGCAGTCGCGCTAGCTGCAGGTGCAAAAGTAACCGTGCTTGACCCAGATAAGCCCTTTGATGCTGACGCGAACCCGCTTCGCTACAATCAGAAAGAATCTATTTTGAACCCTTTTTTCATGGTAAGTTGTTAATATGTTTAACGAAAACGAATTATTACGCTCCGACATACACGAATATTTAGCTGCCCACGAACGCAAAGATTTAATGCGCTTTTTAACCTGTGGTAGCGTTGATGACGGTAAAAGTACCCTTATTGGACGTCTATTACACGATTCGAAAATGATCTATGAAGATCAATTAGCCGCCATTACAAAAGACAGTAAAAAAGTCGGCACGACCGGCGAGAAAGTTGACCTCGCCTTACTAGTAGATGGTTTGCAATCTGAACGTGAGCAAGGCATTACAATCGATGTTGCTTATCGCTACTTTAGTACCGACAAACGCAAATTCATTATTGCTGACACACCGGGACACGAGCAATATACGCGCAACATGGTAACCGGTGCATCTACCTGTGACCTCGCGATATTGATGGTTGATGCG
Organism: Glaciecola sp. G7-5; assembly: GCF_055808975.1. Taxonomy (NCBI): domain Bacteria; kingdom Pseudomonadati; phylum Pseudomonadota; class Gammaproteobacteria; order Alteromonadales; family Alteromonadaceae; genus Glaciecola; species Glaciecola sp. G7-5. The sequence goes on along the minus strand of NZ_CM147892.1, from coordinate 2,764,682 downwards.
CGCGCGGGAATTAAAACACAAACTAAACGCCATTCATTCTTAGCCTCTTTATTAGGCATTAAGCATGCAATCGTTGCGGTCAATAAAATGGACCTAATGGAATTTAGTGAAACCGTTTTTCAAGAAATAAAGCAAGATTTCTTGGCGTTTTCTAAGCAGCTTAATATTCCAGATATCCGTTTTGTACCCATGTCGGCCCTTGAAGGTGACAACGTAGTAAACCGGAGTGAACATACGCCTTGGTATACTGGCCCTACCCTAATGGAAACCTTGGAAACGATAGAAATATCTGATCAACGCAACGATGATTTTAGGTTTCCGGTACAATATGTAAGCCGTCCTCACCTAAACTTTAGAGGTTTTGCAGGCACCATAGTGTCGGGTACCATTGCCCCGGGTGACAGCATCACGGTATTGCCATCAGGTAAAAACTCCAAGGTTAAATCTATTTACACCTTTGATGGTGACATTGAGCGTGCTACTGCACAACAAGCGGTTACCTTAACCCTTGAAGATGAAATCGATATTTCACGCGGGGATATGATTGTAAAAGATGATAACCTGCCGTTGAATGCGAGTAGCTTTAGTACGCATATGGTGTGGATGGCAGAAGAAGCCCTTATACCTAACAAGCAATATAGCTTTAAGTTTGCCACCAAAACGGTAAGTGGAACGGTATCAGAACTACATCATAAAATAGATGTAAATACCTTAAAAGAAAGCGAAGCTTTGCATTTAAACTTAAATGAAATTGGTGTGTGTAATATTCGCCTTACGCAAAATATTGCGTGTGACCCTTACACCAAAAATCGTGCAACCGGTGCATTTATTGTTATCGATCGCATGACTAATGGCACTGTGGGTGCGGGCATGATCATAAGCGCGAATAAAGATAAAGCAGGCTCAACACAATACTCTGAGTTTGAAATTGAAATGAATGCGCTAGTTAGAAAACACTTCCCGCATTGGGGTGTTACTGATATTAGCAATAGCTAGAATTAAGGATGTGCTAAGTGATTGCAGTGCAATTACTTAGCATTAGCCATGACTTTTTGCTAACGTACTAACTAACGTGTAATCAAGAAGCTAAAAATATTTCCTTTTTAGCTTCTTTTTTATTTTTCTCAGCCTAATGCAACAATAGTGAAACTATGACCCTCGACCAAATTCTAGTATTGCTGGTATTTTTAACGACCATAGTGGCACTGATATTTAGCAACAAAAAACCCTCTAGTATTTTTGCTGCGTGCACCTTAGCATTGGTCTTACTGCAACAATTAGACCTATCTCATATTTTAGAAAATGCGACCAATATGGGTTTGGTGACCTTGGTCTTACTATTGTTGGTTAGCCAATCTATTGATAAAACCACGCTAGTGGTGCGCTTAGGCAGACAAATCACCAGCGGCAGCTATGCAAAAAGCTTTTGGCGTATGTTCGCCCTCACCTTTACGTCATCAGCACTTTTAAACAACACAGCCGTGGTTGCTAGCCTAATTGGCCCGGTTAAACACAATAGCGTACATCCACCGTCTAAGCTTTTAATACCCTTGAGTTATGCAGCGATTCTAGGCGGCACGGTTACGTTAATCGGCACATCAACAAATTTAATCGTCGACAGTTTTTTGATTGAACACGGGCACCCTGGTTTTGCTTTTTTTGATTTTACCTTATTCGGCATTACCGCAGGACTCGGCTGTGGCCTGTTATTATTTCTTCTATCAGGATTACTGCCTACGTTTGAAGCAAACAAAACCCAATACCAAAGCTACTTACTAGAGGCCGATGTTGAACCAGGCTCAGAACTTGTAGGGAAAAGTATTGAAGAAAACCAGCTGAGAAACTTGCCCGAGCTATTTTTGATTGAAATAATTAGACGTAAGCAAGTAATAACGCCCGTTACACCCGATATGAGAATTGAAGAAAACGATAAGCTTATTTTTACTGGCAACGTTAATAAAATTGATAGTATTGGGCATATTAAAGGCCTTACTATGTTTGCGGAAGCCAACGGTTTACTTGATGAGCAACTGACCGAAGTTGTCGTTTCAAACCGCAGTACCATTCGTAATAAAACACTCAAAGAAGTCGGCTTTAGGGCACTTTTTGACGCCGGAGTCGTAGCGATTCGTCGTGATGGAGCCGCAATTTCAGGCAAATTAGGCGATTTAAAGATACAAGCGGGTGACTTTTTATTACTAGCAACCGGCAATGATTTTCAGCGCCGCGACAATATCTCAAAAAACTTTTTCATAGTGTCTGAACAAAAAATAACGCGCAAATTAAAAGCGTGGCAAGAAAACTTCACTTTGTTTGGATTTCTTGGGGTTATCATATTGGCAGCATCTTCTATTGTACCTCTTGCCACCGGCTTATTGTTTTATGCCGCGAGCTTGGTGCTTACCAACATTTCTGCGATTCAAGAGTATAAACGAAATCTACCTATCAATCTGATTTTGGTAATAGTCGGTGCGCTTAGCTTAGCCACGGCGCTCGAAAACTCAGGCGTTATTAGTTTAGCGACAGGCTACTTAAGCCCTATAATTGGTGACATGAACCCTGTATATGCACTAATCGTTGTATACCTGATGACCGTATTGTTAACTGAATTTGTAACTAACAATGCGGCCGCAGCGCTGATGTTTCCATTTGCTTATGGTATCGTTACCGCGATGCAGCTCCCCATAATGCCATTTGCCCTAGCGGTGGCCTTTGCGGCAAGCGCTAGCTTTATATCGCCTTATGGTTATCAAACAAATTTGATTGTCTTTGGCGCATCCGACTATAAATTTTCAGACTTTGCAAAAATTGGAACGCCCATATCAATTACCTTTGGGGTGATTGTATTGTCTTTGCTAAATTGGATGTACTTGTAAGTTAGCATTGCCTATTCGCAATACTGACTGGTTGCGCTAAAACAAAGCGAATCACTATGTGCAGATGTATCTTTATTATTCACCTTACAAAAGGAGTCAAGCTTGCAAGATATTATTGATGACATCGCATCACAAATGCTCGCGAGGTCCGACAAAGGTGAAGTCGCGGCATACATCCCACAACTTGCGTGTGTCGACCCTAATCAATTCGCAATGAGTGTGGTAACGCCTAGCGGTGAAGTATATAACGCGGGTTGTGCACAGACTTTGTTTTCGATTCAAAGTATTTCAAAAGTATTCACCCTTACCTTAGCCCTTGGCAAGCTAGGGGAAAATGTATGGACGCGTGTAGGTCGCGAACCTTCAGGTGATCCGTTTAATTCGATTGTGCAACTTGAGCATGAACATGGTCGCCCGCGAAATCCGTTTATCAATGCCGGTGCAATCGCGATTGCTGATCTCGTTATGCAAGGTCATAAACCAAAAGAAACACTTGCGGAAATATTACAGTTTATTCGTTTTGTCGCCGACGACCAAAGCATTGCAATTGATGAGAAAGTAGCTAGATCAGAACTCAATACTGGCGCAAGGAACGCTTCACTAGCCTATTTCATGTCGTCTTTTGGTCACTTTATACATCCTGTTAACGAGGTATTAGGCACATATTTTCATCATTGTTCGATAGCAATGTCGACACAGCAATTAGCGCGTGCCGGCCTGTTTTTAGCTAACGGTGGAGTAAACCCAAGTACGGGACTTGCGGTTGTATCAGCCGATCGCGCAAAACGTATAAACTCACTCATGATGATGTGCGGGCATTATGATGGCTCGGGGGAATTTGCGTTTAGAGTCGGTTTACCAGGGAAAAGTGGCGTTGGCGGCGGTATTTTAGCCATCGCACCTGGCAAGGCCTCCATCGCTGTATGGTCTCCCGGCTTAGATGTTATTGGTAATAGCAAGCTTGGAACCCAAGCACTTGAACTTTTTGCCGAAAAAACGGGGTGGTCTGTATTTGCGCCAAATGATATTTGTCGCTAGGCGGTTTTACGCACCTAGAGACAAAGCCCTAATTGTGTCAACACACAATTTTGTAACCGTTCCCTCTTAAGGTTTTTAGCACCTTGCCAGCCTCATGCATATCGAGCTTTTTGCGCAAATTACTCATGTGCATATCTATATTTCTATCATGTTTACGCAGTGGCCGCTGAAACACCGCATGACTGATGTCTTGTTTAGAAACAATGTGGTCATGGTGGATAACTAGCTGCTCCAATATTTTGAACTCAGTATCCGTCAGTGCTAATACTAAGTGTTCAAATGAAGCAGATTTGTTGCCGGTATCAAGGGCAAGAGGACCTAAGTTAAGCGTGGAGCGAAGATAATTACCTCGCTTAGTCTTATTCGCTTTCACTTCTAAGCGCACACGTAACATCAATTCTCGTAACGCAAAGGGTTTAACTAAATAATCGTTAGCGCCTAACTGCTTGCCATAGGCGCGTTCAAATTCATCCTCTTGCTCACTAAGCAATAACACAGGGGTTAGATGGCTAAAGCGAATTTTTCGCAATAGCTCAAAGCCATCAAGTTTAGGCAATCTTACATTTAGTAAAATCAAGTCAAAGCAACTCTCTCTAGCTAGTTGCAAGCCATCAGTAGCACCGCGAACCCATGACAATTCGAAAGCCTCTGTTGCGATGTACTTTTGCAATGCATAAGCAAGCGTATTGTCATCGTCAATTAGTAAGAGTTTACACGGTGTATTGAGCATTATTTTATCTCTACTCAATAAGGCTTATTGATTCGCGGTCACTTTGACTCACAGTGCGCAAGGCATAGCCACTGCTGTTAACTATGGATGGTTCTAAAATCACAAACAAATCATCACTATCTTCAGACAGAGTTAAGCTTAATTCGTCCAAAATAATATCGTTATTATCAATCGTGGCGATGGCAAACACCTGATAGGTATTGTTAAGCAGTATGACGCTGTTACTTAGACCGTTAACAACGGTGCGCGTATTGCTTGCAGTATCAATAATTTCATCTGACTTAACAAAGTAGAAACGGACTAGCGAGAATTCGTCAGATGAGGCTAGGTTGAGCATCACCAATTCTTTGTCATAAAGTCGCGCGCGTTCACTATTATCGACCAGTATGGTTGACACCACGGCACGGAACTCATCAACTATCCCATCTCCATTTTCATCGATGTCACCGTCACCATCATCGTCAACCGCCTCTTCTGACCAATAAAGAAACATACTACGATTTGCATTTTGCGGCAGACTTAACACTCTGTTTTGTAAAAGTGCGGTGTTGTTAGCTGAATTAAAAAGCGTAAATCTGTAATCACCGCTTTCAACATCATAGGCCTCACTAAATTCACCATAGGCCAATGCCGAAACGTCTGGAATACTCGTCACGCCACTGATTTGGGCGTTTACTTCGCCTTGGTAGTCTGGCAAAAGTTCATTTTCATCAAGGCCGTTATAAAATGAAATTCGAGCATTAGATTCAAGGGCGCTATATTGTGTTACGCGGGTGCTCGAGATATTGTCAATCACAAAAGGAGAGCCTAAATTACTGTAGTTTTCTCGCACCGTGATTAAATACTGCCCGCCAATGGCGTAATTGATTTCATCAGAAGTAAACAGAACGTCAGTGCTGCCCGCTTCGGTGATATATACCTTGTACTGGTCTTCGTCAAGCCTGAAATTATCAGAAAGGACGTTACTCACTAAGCTGTCTAATAGCACCGCTTCATTGAAGGTTTCGTCGCTATTTGACAGATACACATCAATATTTGTGATGTCAGTGTGCAAGTTAAGTACACGAAGGTTAAATACATCATCTTCTTGGTCTTGCTCTGATTGGTCATCGTCAATTAGCGGAATGCTATAAACATTCACAAGCGGGTTTTGAATGGATTCACTAATCACAATAAACTGCGTTACGTCTTGCTGCGCGCTTATTTGATCTTCAAAAAGAATGTTTAAATCAGTCCGTAAACTACTTTCTTCATCTTGCCACGCAAGCTCAAAAAAATAATCTTGCGGCTCTAAGCTTATGTTAGAACCAATACTACGATAAGCAACCGATGTGAATGTGCGTTCAAACTCATCGTCGTCATCTAAGTCTATGTCTTCATCTATGGTTAAAAATATATTGGGCGCATCATAAGAGGCATTATAAAATCTGACGTAACTCACTGCGTCTTCATCACTTCCATCAGAACCGCATGCACTAAGCGTTAATATTCCAGCGAACAATAACGCAAGCTTTGCATAAACCCACACATCTTTACGAACTACACTCATTTTTCTATTCCATTTCCATTTTTACAACCGAGAATTCGGCTATTTACTGATGTAGGGTAAGGGACGATAAAACGCGCTTAGTTCGCAATCTTTACTCAGCTTTACACTTCTTTACACTTGTTAATTAAAGTCGAACAAAAATCGCGTATAAGGTTATTAGCGTCGTATAGCCGCTTTAAAATATGTGTTATCTTTAAAAATCTTTAATGGTGAATGGCTTGAAAATGATAAGAAAAATACTGGTGTGGTCGTTGTCTACTGTGGCTTTGTTAGCTACTGTTACGTTTGTAGTCGCCTACCTAAGCATGCCCCAAGTAGGTGATTTAAAACCGCTACTGGCAAAAGCACAGCAATATGACCTAGAAATACTGCGTGATACTTTGGGTATTCCTCATGTCTACGGAAAAAAGGATGTCGACACCGCTTTTGGCTTAGGCTACGTGCAAAGTGAAGATGATTTTGAAACTCTGCAATCGGTCGTTTTGGCTACTCGCGGTAGCCTAGCTGCCAAAGTCGGTCCAAAAGCGTCACAAAGTGATTTTTTAGTGCAATTTATGGGAGTATGGGAAACCGTTGATAGCGCATACCAAGCGCAAGTGCCAGAAAAAATCAAACGCATCGCCCAAGCTTATGCCGATGGAGTAAATACCTTTGCTGCCCAGCATCCAAACAAAGTCAGCCCTTATTTACTCCCCGTTACCGATAAAGATGTTGTTGCTGGCTTTACGTTTAAATCCCCCATGTTTTATGGCTTTGATAAAGTGTTAGGTGAGTTACTCAATCCCGAAATAGCCCTCGAATTTGCTGATACTAAAATAACGCATAACACAACATCCGCGAACATAACTGCGCTTAGTCCTAAGCAAGTGCCGCTTGCTTCGCCATTATTTCCAGACTTGCCTATTGGTAGCCAAGGTATTGCAATATCACCCACGCGTTCTGCAGACGGTTTAAGTCACTTATTAATAAATAGTCATCAACCTTTAAGCGGACCGGTAGCATGGTATGAAGCGCGTTTGCATAGCGAAGAAGGCTGGAACATGGTGGGCTCAACCTTCCCTGGCGCCCCGCTCATTATTCATGGACACAACAATCATCTAGGTTGGGCTAATACGGTTAACAAACCAGACCTTGTGGATATCTATCATCTTGTGATTAACCCACAAAACGAAGACGAATACTTATTGGATGGGCAATGGCTGGCATTCGAGAAAAGAACAGCTAAGATATTGGTCAAGCTTTTCGGCCCAATTAGATGGACCTTTGAAAAGGAAATAAAAGTTTCAAAACATGGACCCGTTTTGGAAACCGAGCGCGGTATGTTTGCTCTGCGCTGGGCTGGAATGCGCGAAATTCGAAACCTTGAAGCCATGTTTGCCTTAAACAAAGCTAGCAAGCAAAGCGAGTTTGAAAACGCTTTGCGTATGAACGCACTGCCAAGTATTAATTTTGTCTACGCCGATAAAGACGGCAACATAGCACACTACTATAACGCCAAGTTTCCTGACAGAATCGAAGGCTGGGAATGGGACAAAATACTACCGGGGGATCGCTCTGAACTCATTTGGCAGAATTACCGTAACTTTAAAGCAATGCCTAAAACCCTCAATCCAAGCAGTGGCATGGTTTATAATGCCAATAACCCACCGTGGCATTCCACTGATGGCCCTGATGCTCCTCGCTTAACGCAATTTCCTGCCTCTATGGGAATCGAAACCGTAATGACCAATCGCGCCCTGCAAATTGAAGCGCTGTTAAGCCCCCACGAAAAAATTTCGAAAAAAATACTAAAAGCCACTAAATACAACCTGAGTTATCACCCCGATTCGTATCAAATAATGGCGCTGAATACATGGATTAAACGACAAGATGAGCAAAATTACACTGTTCTTGAACAAAGGGCATTGGCGCAATTAACGCAGTGGGATTTATCAACACACAAAGACAATACTACAGCGGCTTTGGCCATAATGACTTTGGCTCCTGTGCAAAAAGCTAGAGGTAAACCAGTAGAGCCCGCCTTGATTAGCCAAGCCTTTGTCAAAGCCGTTGCGAAATTACAACAACACTATGGCGATACAAAGGTTGCTGCGGGTGATGTATTTAGGCTTATTCACGGCGAAAAGAACTTACCGATAAGTGGAGGCCCTGATATTTTGCGCGCTGTATATGGTCAAGAAATGGATGACAATGGCCAAATCAAAAATATCGCAGGTGATGGCTTTATGATGCTGGTGAGTTGGGATAAAAACGGGCTTGTAAATTCACAAGCAATTCATCAATACGGTTCAGCAACAAAAGACAAAGAATCTCCCCATTATAACGACCAAATGGAGATGTTTGTAGCACATCAAGAGCGCCCTGTACTTTTTACAAAAGACAAGCTACAAACCAAGGTCAGTAAACGATATAGACCTGTTGAAAAAATCAAGCTTTGACTTCGCTATCGCGCACTATTAACTGGGGTTAGCGTGAATATGCAAAGAATACCTAGATTATTGCCACCTAGCGGTTTTTTTTACGCTTTTGCTATTGATTAACGGTGAATGTTTGGATAACATCTTGCCCCACAAAAGCGTTGCAAAAACTACAGCCTTTAAAAATTTTGAAAACCACACGAGAAAAGCATGAAACGTTTACCCAATTTATCGCATCACCACCACTTACGCACCTAAGCTTTCAGGCATGTGCGTGGAAGGTTATGGTTTTCCTTCCACCGGCGATAAACACTATTTGCAGCCCTCGGAAGGAAACTTCCGGGGGTTTTTCATTTTAATATGCTTGTTATTTGTGCCTAATTTGAGATTCACCGTATTTTTGACTACAGCAACAACCATCGAACTTAACAGGAAAAGGAAACAACATGAGCGAAAGCACTAGACTACGTATAGCGGTCCAAAAATCGGGACGTTTAAGTGACGATAGCATTGCGCTTTTAAAAGCGATTGGAATTAAACTACAGATTCGAGATAGATTGCTTATTGCCCACAGTACTAATCAGCCTATTGATTTGCTACGCGTGCGTGACGACGATATTCCAGGCCTAGTGATGGATGGCGTTGTTGATTTAGGTTTTATTGGCGAAAACGAGCTAGAAGAAAAAATGCTTGAACGCAAAGCCTCTAATAAAGCCCATGAATTTAAAACCCTTAGACGTTTAGACTATGGTGGATGCAGATTATCAATTGCGGTGCCAAACGAATTTGTGTATGAATCAGTAGATTCCTTAAACGGTAAGAAAGTAGCAACTACCTACCCCTATTTGTTAGAGCGCTTTTTTGCTGAAAAGAACATAAGTGCTAAAGCCGTCATGTTAACCGGTTCTGTTGAAGTAGCTCCGCGGGCTGGCGTGGCTGATGCCATTTGCGATTTAGTTTCTACAGGCGCTACGCTTGAAGCAAACGGTTTGCGCGAAGAAGACGAAGTTTTTGTTTCAAAAGCGGTATTAATCCAAAAGTCTGAAGCGCTAAGCCCATCGAAACAAGCGCTGATTACACGTTTGTTGCCTCGTATTGATGGTGTGATGCAAGCCAAAGAAAGTAAGTACATTATGTTACATGCCCCTAAAAATTATTTAGAGCAAGTAAAGTCACTACTTCCAGGAGCAGAAAATCCAACGGTATTGCCGCTTGCAGGTTTAGACGAGCGAGTCGCCATTCATGTAGTGAGTTCTGAAACCTTATTTTGGGAAACGATGGAAAAACTAAAGGCCCTAGGCTGTAGTTCCATCTTGGTATTGCCAATAGAGAAAATGATGGGTTAATGCGATGACCATACCACAAGCAATTACTTGGAATGAATTAAGCGAGACGATGCAAACGGGCGTGCTGGCGCGCCCCGCATTGGCCGATTCAGCTTTGCTAAAAGACACGGTAAGTAAAATATTATTGCGTGTCCAAACTGATGGTGACCAAGCGGTACTCGATTATACAAAAGAATTTGATCGAGCTGAGTTAAGCGCTTTGCGTTTACCCCTGAGCTGATAGAAGAGGCCAAACAAAACTTAAGTAGCGATGTGATAGACGCTATAGATTTGGCCTATTCAAATATAAAGGCATTTCATGAAGCGCAGCGGCCAAAAGACATACAAATAGAAACATCACCGGGTGTTTTATGTGAGCAAAAGCACGTAGCTCTTGAGGTTGTAGGACTCTACATTCCTGGGGGAAGCGCGCCGCTACCGTCTACTGTGTTAATGCTAGGGGTGAGCGCACAAGTTGCAGGTTGTGAGCTTCCTATTTTATGTACGCCGCCCTCTCCCCAAGGGAAAGTTGCACCAGAGATTTTATATGCAGCGCACAAATGCGGGATTGAACATATTTATTTATGCGGTGGTGCTCAAGCGATAGGCGCAATGGCCTATGGGACAAAATCTATTCCAAAAGCTGATAAGATATTTGGCCCGGGCAACAGCTTTGTTACCGAAGCTAAGCAGCAGGTTAGCCAAGATGTTGCAGGAGCAGCCATTGATATGCCAGCGGGTCCATCGGAAGTATTGGTTATTGCCGACAAACACGCAAACCCAGCCTTTGTTGCCTCAGACTTGTTGTCACAAGCTGAACACGGCCCAGATTCTCAAGCCTTTGTGATTTGTGATGATGCCGATTTTATTAAACAAGTGCAGCAGCAAGTGCTGATGCAATTGCCAAAGCTTAGCCGCGCCAGCATTGCTGAAAAATCAATTGCCAATAGTCGCTTTATTGTGAGTAATTCATTAGCGCAGTCGATTGAAGTAGCCAATCGCTACGCTGCTGAGCATTTGATTATTCAAACCCAAAATGCGAGTGATGTGGCCAGCAAAGTCAAACACGCTGGGTCAATTTTTGTGGGTGAATTCTCACCTGAGTCTGCAGGTGATTATGCCAGCGGTACTAATCACGTTTTACCTACTTACGGTTATGCCCGAAACTACTCCTCATTGGGGCTACTTGATTTTATGCGCAGGTACACCGTGCAAACATTAACCCAAAACGGGCTGTCTTCTATCGGTAAAGCGATTATTGATTTAGCCAATGCAGAAGGACTCGATGCGCACGCAAACGCTGTAGCACTGCGCTTAAACATGGCCCTTGGAAAGGAAAGCAACAATGGCTGATTGGCTAGATGACTTAACCACCGAGCACGTGCGAGAACTTACGCCTTATGAATCTGCGCGACGTTTATTCGCCGCCAGTGAAGGACAAACACGGGTATGGCTTAACGCTAACGAATCACCCGAAGCTGGGAAGTATGATATCAATAGCGAATTACTTAATCGCTACCCAGATTGCCAACCACAGTCCGTTTTAGAAGGCTACGCCCGTTATGCTGGCTTGACGCCCAATCAAATCGTTGTGACGCGCGGCGCTGACGAAGGCATTGAATTATTAATCCGTGCGTTTTGCCAGAGCGCAAAAGAAAGTGTGCTTATTTGCCCGCCTACCTACGGAATGTACGCAATAAGCGCAAACACCTTTAATGTTGGCGTAGAGAGAGTTTTACTGAATGAAGATTTTAGCCTCAATGTAGACAAAATTAATAGCTTTGTGGGTAAAGTAAAATTGGTCTTCTTGTGTTCTCCTAACAATCCTACCGGCACCACTATTGCTCAGGAAGATTTGTTGAGCATACTAGATAACTACGCAAATAAAGCAATTGTGGTGCTAGATGAAGCCTATATAGAATTTAGTGCGGCTAAAACCCAAAGCGCTTTGTTAGCAAAATATCCACATTTAGTCATTTTGCGTACCTTGTCTAAAGGCTTCGCGCTTGCCGGCATTCGCTGTGGTTTTGTACTGAGTTCGCCACAAGTTAAAGAAATATTGTTAAAAGTCATCGCCCCCTATCCTGTGCCAGATCCTGTTGCGCAAATAGCAACACAAGCATTAAGCGACAGTGGTATTGAACGCATGCGGGCGAATGTCGAAAGCTTGAGTAGCCAGTTAAGCCAATTAAGTGAAAGACTAAACAAAATTGAAGAAATAAGCCTAGTGGGTAGCCAATGTGGTAATTTTGTTTTATTCAAAAGCAGTTACAATAAAGCCCTAATGCAATACTTAGTTGAGCACAATGTACTTATTCGCGATCAATCTAAGCAAGTAATGCTAAATGACTGTTTGCGCATTAGCGTAGGCACGCCAGCGCAAAACGCCCAGTTAATAGCATTAATCGAAACTTTTTTAAGCAATACAAAGACAGCAACATCACTAATTAAGAGGCAGTATCATGAGTCGACAGGCCATATTATTCATAGACCGAGACGGAACGTTAGTTGAAGAACCACCGGTTGACAAACAGCTAGATAGCTTGGAAAAGCTCGTCTTTGAAGCAAATGTCATTCCTAGCCTAATTGCCCTTCAAAAAGTAGGCTTTAAATTAGTGATGGTGTCGAATCAAGATGGTTTAGGTACCGACAGTTTCCCGCAAGATAGCTTTGACGCACCACACAATGCCATGATGCAGGTGTTTGCTAGCCAAGGTATTGAATTTGAGGACGTCCTCATTTGCCCACATTTTGATAATGACAATTGCAGTTGCCGCAAACCAAGACTGGGTTTGGTAAAAGACTATTTGCAACAGGGCAAAGTTGATTTTACCTCCTCCTATGTTATTGGCGATCGCTTTACCGATATTGAATTAGCCAACAATATGGGTATTCGAGGGATAAAATATCACCCTAAAACGAATAACTGGAATAGCATTGTAAAAGCGCTCACGGTGAAGGCTCGTACCGCTGAGGTTGAGCGCAATACCTCCGAAACTAAAATTAAGGTAGCCGTTAACTTAGATAGCCAAGAGAAATCAGATATCGCAACGGGCATGGGCTTTTTTGACCATATGCTGGATCAAATAGCGACGCATGCTGGCATCTACTTGAATGTTAAAGTGATTGGTGACTTACACATTGACGATCATCATAGCGTAGAAGATACGGCACTGGCCTTAGGCGAAGCCTTAAAGACCGCGCTGGGTAATAAACGTGGCATCGCCCGCTTTGGCTTTGCATTGCCCATGGATGAATGCCGAGCTGAGTGTTTAATTGATATTTCAAACCGTCCTCACCTTAAGTTTGACGCAGAATTTAGCCGAGAAATGGTAGGTGAAATGGCAACTGAAATGGTTCCGCATTTCTTTTACTCCATTGCACAATCTATGGGTCTGTCGCTGCACTTATCGACCACCGAAGGCAACGCACATCATCAAGTAGAAAGCTTGTTTAAAGTGTTTGGTAGAGCGCTGCGCCAAGCAGTTAACAAAGAAGGTGACGTATTGCCAAGTTCTAAAGGAGCACTGTAAATGTCAGCCCCTCTTTGGTGATTATTGATACCGGGTGTGCCAATATTTCCTCAGTTAAGTTTGCGGTTCAGCGCTTAGGCATTGAAGCAATTGTGTCTGATGACGTGAAAGAAATTAGTCGAGCGCAGCGCGTGATACTTCCCGGCGTGGGCAGTGCGCCTGCTGCAATGGCTAGTATTAAACGAAAACAGCTCGAAAACTGCATTCAATCCCTTGAGCAACCGGTACTAGGCGTTTGCTTAGGAATGCAATTGATGGTCGCGTCTTCCCAAGAAAATCACTTAGGCAATGCGCAAGACACGCCTTGTTTAGGGCTCATCCCGGGTCGTGTGGCGAAAATGCAAGTGGGTCAATTGACTTTGCCTCACATGGGATGGAATAGAGTTTATAGCGTAAAAGCTAACCCGCTATTTTCAGGCATAGACGATGGCGCACATTTTTACTTCGTACATGGCTACGCCGTTGCAAAATACGAACATACGCTAGCAACTTGTCATTACCATGATGACTTTTCAGCTGCTATCAACAAAGATAATTTCTTTGGTGTACAGTTTCATCCAGAGCGTTCATCAGATGCTGGCGCACAATTATTAAAGAATTTTTCAAGGATTTAAGCCCCATGCTAATACCCGCCATTGATTTGATTGAAGGTAAAGTCGTTCGCTTGTACCAAGGTGATTACGCAAAAAAAACGCAATACGAACTAGACCCAGTTGAGGTCGTAAAAAATTACGCTGAGCAAGGCGCAAAAATACTGCATATTGTTGACCTTACCGGTGCCAAAGACCCTGCTAAACGTCAAATTCCATTAATTAAGTCAATGGTCGCAACCGGCCTTATGTCTTTTCAAGCAGGCGGCGGTGTGCGCACTAAACAAGACGTAGTGGACTTGCTTGATGCAGGCGTTGATCGCGTTGTAATAGGCTCTCTGGCGGTGAGCGAACAAGCACTTGTTGCCTCATGGTTTGAAGAGTTTGGTCCTGAAAAAATAGTCCTAGCCTTAGATATCAATATTGATGAAAACGGCAATAAGTTTGTTGCCACACACGGTTGGCAAAAAGATTCAGGCGTGAGCATAGAAACCTTGATTGCCCATTATGCAAAAGTTGGTTTAAAACATGTTTTGTGCACGGATATAAGTAAAGATGGTACCTTAAGCGGTGCTAACAATGCCTTGTATCAAGAAGTAGTTGCTGACTTTCCAACTATCCAATGGCAAGCATCTGGCGGTATTGGCAGTTTAGACGACATAAACGCGCTAAAACCAACCCGCGTTCAAGGCGTGATTTTGGGGCGCTCCTTGCTAGAAGGTAAGTTTAGTTTGAAGGAGGCAATCGCATGCTGGCAAGACGCATAATTCCTTGTTTAGACGTACGTGACGGTGTGGTGGTCAAAGGGGTAAAATTTCGTAATCATGAAATCATAGGTGACATTGTTCCCCTTGCCCAGCGCTATGCTGAAATTGGCGCTGATGAACTCGTCTTTTATGATATTACCGCCTCGAGCGACCAGCGGGTTGTTGATAAAAGCTGGGTAAGTAAAATCGCCCAAGTAATAGACATTCCTTTTTGCGTCGCAGGTGGCATTAAAACGGTTGAAGACGCCGGGCGTATTTTGGCCATGGGCGCTGATAAAATATCGGTAAACAGCCCTGCTCTGGCTCATCCTGAGTTGATTACTGCTTTATACAATACCTACGGACAACAATGCGTTGTGGTGGGTATTGATAGTTTCTACAATGAACAAAGTAAAGCCTACGAGGTGTATCAATTTACTGGTGATGAGACCCGTACGCAAAAAACGAAGTGGCAAACCCTCGATTGGATTGAGGAAGTGCAAAGCCGCGGTGCCGGTGAAATTGTACTTAACTGCATGAACCAAGATGGCGTGCGCAATGGATACGATATCGAGCAACTCGCTAAGGTTCGCGAGAAATGCAAAGTACCGCTAATTGCATCGGGCGGCGCTGGCACAATGGCGCATTTTGCAGATGTGTTTAAACAAGCTAATGTTGACGGCGCACTCGCTGCATCGGTGTTCCATAAAAATATCATTGCGATGGACGAGCTTAAAGCTTATCTGGCGAGTCAAGATATTGAAATACGACAGTAGTCATCCATTAAATCTGCTTAAAAAATACAGGACAGTACATGAAAGTCACAGCAACTAATTTACAAGACCTCGCATGGGATAAAATGGATGGCTTGCTGCCGTGCGTAATACAAGATGCCAGCAGTGGCCAAGTGCTTATGCTAGGCTATATGAATCAAGACGCCGTAAATACGAGCTTTGAGAAAGGCTTGGTCACGTTTTTTAGCCGCAGTAAACAACGCTTATGGACAAAGGGCGAAACTTCAAACAATACGCTTTCCCTTGTAGATATAAGCGCGGACTGCGATAAAGATAGTTTATTAGTGTTGGCAAATGCCAATGGACCTACGTGTCACAAAGGGACAACCTCTTGTTGGGATGACGCTGCAACGCCCGATAGTTGTTTTCTGTCTGAGTTGGAAGGGGTAATTGCCTCTCGCAAAAATGCACCCGCTGAATCAAGTTATACCGCTTCTTTATATGCTAGTGGTATAAAGCGCATTGCGCAAAAAGTTGGTGAAGAAGGCGTAGAAACCGCACTGGCGGCGACGGTACAAGATTTAGAGGAGCTTAAAAACGAGTCTGCTGACTTGCTCTACCATTTAATTGTATTATTACAAGCAAGCGATTTATCCTTGTCAGATGCAATTGCTGTTTTAAAATCAAGACATAATAAATAGTATTTTCAAAAACTTATAAATTTTTTAAAAATAATTTTGAAAAATGTATTGAAAAATATTTGGTCAATCCTATATATGTATTGTGGCAGCCGAAAGGGGCCACTGATAAACAAAGCAAATACACGCCATGTTTATCAAACGCTCATCGCCGAATAGTCGGGATGAGTTTTAACAAATTTACATATTGCTTAATAGGAAGGATATGACTATGAGAACCATCGATTTATCACCACTTTACCGTTCATTTATTGGCTCTGATCACTTAGCATCTATGCTTGATGCTGCAAACAGACAAGGCCAAGAAAAACAACAAAGTTACCCACCATACAATATTGAATTGTTAGGTGAAGACAAATACCGAATTACTATGGCCATTGCTGGGTTTTCTCAAGAAGACGTGGTTATTGAAGTGCAAGAAAACACCTTAAAGGTAACTGGCACGAAAGAGGCTGAACAAGGTAACAGCAACGACAACGAAGATGCGGACAAAGAAAATGGCAGAAAGTACCTCCATAAGGGGATTTCAGAACGCAATTTCGAGCGCAAATTCCAACTAGGCGAGAACGTGAAGGTACTTGCTGCTGATATGCATCATGGCTTGTTGCACATCGACCTAGAGCGTGTTGTACCTGAGGCGCAAAAGCCCCGCAGAATCGACATTGGTGGCAAATTGATTGAGAATAAATAAGTCAATCAAACTATGAATGTGTTTCCCTAAACACGAAAAGGCGCAAATTGAATTTGCGCCTTTTTTTATGCCTATTGGCGCAACAATCAGACAAACATTGATTGTTAAAGGACGCTTTAAAACCTGCATCAACTAAAGGGCGTCAATGCGTTTAGCGATTACCTGTTAACGATTTAAAAAGGAGTTTGATTGTAAATATGTTTACAAGTTGCTAGATTAAATACATATTGAGGATTGTTCTTTTCCAATATTTAATAGTGCGACTAATAATACTTACACCATAACAAAAACAATAAAAAGGAGCTTTAGGTGAATCATCAGGTCCGACTCGCTATTACTTTAGTGCTTACTTGGCTACTCTTATCTGGCATGTTTGCGCCACTTATGCTTGCGTTTGGTGTATTTTCGGTTGTATTCACGATGTGGATTACGGGGCGAATGCACAAAATCGACCAAGAACGCTATACCTTTTTTGTTACTCTGTCCTTCATCTCCTTTCTCTTCAAACTATTCATTAAAGTCGTACAATCGAATATAGATGTTAGCTTACGTATTCTTGGGTTTCGCCCGGTAGAGTCGACATTTGTCACCATCCCAATGCCGTATAAAGACGATGTTGCCAAGGTTTTATATGCAAACGCTATTACGCTAACGCCGGGTTCTTCTAGTATAGCGTTGTCTGACGACACCCTTTTGGTACATACCATTAGTGCAAAAAATGCGGAAGATTTAGCCAATAACGATATGTACGATATTATGCCAAAACGCTATTCAATCACCCAAGTGGAAGCAAAAATAAAATGAATATGTACTTTTTAGCGTGCGGACTAGCAATCATGATCACAATGGCGCTAGCAGTTTGTCGCGCCCTGCTCGGTCCTAGCATATTCGACCGCATCCTCGCGGTAAATATGTTTGGTACCAAAGCAGTTCTATTGGTCGCTTTATACGCATTTTATAGTGGCCGACACGACCTCCTCGACATTTCTCTCTTATATTCATTACTCAATTTCGTAGGTGTTATAGCGGCGCTTCGTTTAGTTGAACGCGGCAAATTCTTCGCGAACAACAAAGGCATATTAAAATTTGAGGAAAAAGAGTAATGGATATGCTGTTGGACATTGGCAGTTTTACACTAATTGGTCTTGGGTGCTTGTTAGGCTTAATCGGCGGCATAGGTATTCTTAAGCTACCTGATACTTACGCGCGATTACATGCCGTGGGTGTCACTGATACCCTTTGCACCTTTCTGATTTTGTTGGGTTTATGTTTGCAATCAACAGACTATGTCGCGATTGCGAAACTCGCACTGATATTTTTGTTTCTAGCCTTTACCAGTCCAGCATCATCTTATGCACTGGCAAATAATGCATGGCGCTGGGGCTTGCGCCATCAACAGAAGGTTCATGTGAATGCCGTAGAGAGGGAGAAAGAATGAGTCTTACAATCAATCTCGTTTTATTAGTGTTTTTATTGGTTATGGCCCTCGCTGTATTAAAAACCAAGCACTTGTTTGCCATGGCCATGATGTTCAGTTTGTACAGTTTATTAGTCGCGGGGCTTTTCGTTGTGCTCGATGCTCCCGATGTGGCATTTACTGAAGCTGCTGTCGGCACGGGTATTTCAACCGTATTGATGTTGGTTACTCTTGCTTCAATAAAAGATGGTCATGAAGCAGTAAGTACGGGTAAGAAGCGTTTGGGTCCATTGATCATTTGTGTTGTTATGGGCGGATTATTGATTTTCGGCACCCATGACATTGCACAATTGGGCGATGTCGCTAGTGCGCCAAACCAACAAGTAGCTCTTCGCTATATTGAGCAAGGCCAAGCTGAAACCGGGGTACCAAACTTAGTCACCGCTGTTTTGGCAAGCTATAGAGGATTCGACACTCTAGGAGAAGTCACAGTCGTATTGACCGCCGGAATTGGGGTGTTGATGCTGCTTGGCAATAGACGCAAATTGTATGTCAAATCTCGCGGAGGGAACCAGAATGATCAATGATCTGATTTTACGTGTTGTCACAAAATGGCTATCGCCAACGATCATATTGTTCGCATTATATGTGCAATTTCATGGTGACTATAGTCCTGGAGGGGGATTTCAAGCTGGCGTTATTTTTTCAACATCTATTTTGTTATATGCATTAACCTATGGTCTAGATGCAGCCCTAAAAGTGATACCCGAAACAGCCCTAAAGATATGCGCAAGCTTTGGCGTTTTGCTATACGCCGGTGTTGGTATCGTGTCGATGTTTCTTGGCGGTAACTTCCTTAATTACAGCGTGCTAGCAGACAACCCTCTTACAGGCCAACATATTGGCATAATCGTGATTGAGCTTGGTGTTGGTATTACAGTTGCGTCGGTAATGATTTTGCTGTTTTTCACGTTTTCTAGACGAGTAGCACCCGAATGATAGATTACGCGATTGGTCATATAAATTATTGGTTAATTATTGCCGTGATGATGGTGGGCCTCTACACCCTAATTAGTCGTTCTAATTTAATTAAAAAACTTGCGGGCCTTGCTATGTTTCAAACCGCTGTTATTTTGTTTTACGTAAGTTTAGGCAAAGTGACAGGCGGCACAGTACCTATTGTTGATAGCAATTACACAGTCTATTCAAATCCTTTACCACAGGTGTTAATGCTAACTGCCATTGTCGTTGGCGTAGCCACAACAGCACTAGGTTTTGCATTGGTTATTCGTATAAAAGAAGCCTATAACAGTGTTGAAGAAGATGAAATAAACGAAATGGATAATCAAGAATGACTGAGCAGTTAACAATTCTCTTAGTGGTTGTTCCACTCATATTCGCACCCATTACCGCTCTTTTTAAAAATCATCGGCTTAGCTGGTTAATCACTTTTCTCGTTTCAGCGACCTGCTTAGCGTTGTCATTGATTATTCTATTCGATGTTATTGATGGCAAACACGTCATTTACGAACTCGGAGGTTGGCGACCGCCGTGGGGAATTGAATATAAAATCGATTCACTTAATGCATTTATCGCCTTAATTGTAAGTGCCGTGGCAACAGTTACAAGTTTGTATGCTTATCAAAGTGTCCCCAAAGAAATTGACAAACAGAGTTATGGCTTGTTTTACGCAGCCTTTCAACTTTGTTTACTTGGTTTACTTGGTATCGCACTGACCGGCGATATTTTCAATTTATTCGTATTTTTAGAAATTAGTTCGCTTTCAAGCTATGCACTTATTAGCATGGGTAAATCACGTAAAGCGCTAACCGCGGCATTTTCTTATTTGGTATTGGGCACAATTGGCGCGACCTTCTTTTTAATAGGCGTTGGCTTTTTATTTGCGGCATCGGGAAGTTTGAATATTACCGATATAGCGCTGCGCTTTGATACCTTTGGCGATATGCAATTAGTCATGACTGGCTTTATATTTATCGTTCTAGGTTTGGGCCTAAAAGCGGCCATATTCCCGCTGCACAGTTGGTTACCCAATGCATACAGCTACGCCCCCTCGGTGGTCAGTATTTTCTTGTCGGCAACTGCAACAAAAGTAAGTATATACGCACTTTTGCGCGTATTGTTTGAACTTTATCCAATCGCATATTGGCAAGCATTATTGCTACCGCAAATAATGTTGGTATTGGGCTGTGTTGGGGTTATATATGGCTCTTACCGTGCTTGGCAACAAATTGAACTTAAACGTTTATTAGCCTTTTCGAGCGTGGCACAAATTGGCTATATATTGATTGGTATTTCACTCTTAAATGAAACAGGCCTTACTGCATCAGTAATGCATTTATTCAATCATGCGATCATCAAGTCAACCTTATTTATGGGAGCGGGTATGGTGCTATATCGCGCTAATACGACAACGTTGTCTGAATTACGTGGTTTTGGTGGCAGTATGCCTTGGACATTTGGGGCGATAGTTTTAGCGGGGCTGAGTTTAATTGGTGTGCCGGGTACAGTAGGGTTTGTTACCAAGTGGTATCTTCTTACCGCGGCGATTTCGGAAGGTAAATACATTGTCGTAGCGGCGATTGTGATTGGCTCGGTATTGGCTGTTGCTTATGTTTGGAAAATTGTAGAGGCCATGTATTTTAACTCCAAACGCAAAGTAGTGATTCGTAGCGTTGTGAGCGGCGATATTCGCGTTGCCAGCGCTCCAGTGAGCATGGCGATTGCCTTATGGATTGGCGCTGGCGCCTGCATTTATTTTGGCTTATATACCGACCTGCCTTTTGAAGCTGCGCAAGCTGTCGCAAAAGCACTATTAACCTCAACCAGTGCAGGGATGTAAGAATTTATGATTGAGTTAAGCTATTGGCTGATCGCTAGTTTGCTAGTACCCATTGTTGGTGCTGTTGTCATTTCAAAGCTAGATAAGGTACCCGATGCGCGCGAAGCCACTACCTTACTGACAGCCGCTTTGCTGTTTGCTATTAATGTATACTTATACCTTCACTTAGACGATGCTGGCCAAGCCGGCTTTATTCTTGCCGAGCCTATTGAAGGCTTGTCTATCTCATTTGCAGTAAACAGCTTTGGTATTATGTTTGCGCTCATTGCGAGTGGCTTATGGATTGCTACGTCTATTTACGCAATCGGCTATATGCGAGCTCACAAGGAGAGCCATCAAACGCGCTTCTTTACACTTTTTGCTGTTGCGATAACGGGCGTGATGGCGGTTGCTTATGCTGAAAACTTATTCACTCTTTTTATCTTTTATGAATTTTTAACGCTCTCTACTTATCCTTTAGTCACTCATTCAGGTACAGCTGATGCCAAACGTGGTGGCCGTAAGTACATACTTATTCTAATGGGGTCGTCAATCCTGTTTTTCTTACCCGCAATGACCAGTGTTTATTTTATCGCCGGAAGTTTAGAGTTTGTGCAAGGTGGGATTTTAGAAGGAAGTTTGGATCCAGTATGGGTGCTACCTTTATTGCTGATGTTTATATTGGGTATCAGTAAAGCGGGTGTAATGCCTTTGCATAAATGGTTACCTTCGGCGATGGTTGCACCAACCCCAGTAAGTGCCCTATTGCACGCAGTTGCAGTGGTAAAAGCCGGCGTATTTACGATAGTCAAAGTCATTGTGTTTATCTTTGGTACTGATTTCATTACGCAATCTGGCGCTAATCAAGTTCTTATTTGGTTTCCAATTATTACCATTGTTGCAGCCTCATTAATCGCCCTAACAAAAGATAATTTAAAAGAACGGCTTGCGTACTCAACGGTCAGCCAATTAAGTTATATTGTGCTAGGTGTCATGCTAGCGACTAAAGATGCAGTAACAGGTGCAAGTATGCACATTGCCATGCATGCCTTTGGAAAAATCGCGCTCTTTTTTGCAGCCGGTGCAATATTGGTGACAATGCACAAAAAAGCAGTCAGTGATTTGAATGGCATGGGCCGCGCAATGCCGTTTACCTTTGCCGTATTTACAATTGGCACCTTGAGTATTTTGGGTATTCCTTTCTTTGGTGGGATGTGGAGCAAATGGTACTTATTGTCAGGCACGCTTGGCTTTGAACAAAACATCTTTATCTATTGGTCGGTATTAGCGGCGCTTGCGCTAAGCTCCCTTCTAAACATCTATTATTTACTGAGCATTCCAATGCGTGCATTCTTTTTGCAAAACAAAGCATATCAACAAATTCAGGAAGCCCCTAAAGCGTGTTTAATAGGCATGGCAATTCCAACAGCAATGACCTTATATTTATTTTTTGACCCCTCTGTATTTTATCAACTTTCACTCACATTAACTGAATAACGGAGGCCAATAAGTGCAAACAAATGAGTCAACACCATTGAATCAATCTAGCGATGCGACAAATGACAATTCGCTCGTTACTGCTGATGATGCTAATAACGACGCCTCCTTTTTTGATAAACCTCGTAACATTAAGATTATTATCTATTCTTTCTATGTGCTGTGCGCCGTTTTGGTCGCACTTGATTTTGTGGTGCACCGACATATTTATTTGTCATTCGAAGAAATTCCTGCCTTTTATGCCATATATGGTTTTATCGCCTGCGTTGTGCTTGTGGTCATAGCTAAATTAATGCGCCATGTTGTGATGCGTGATGAATATTATTATGACAAAAGAGAAGATGAAAAAACCGTGGGTGAAGCAGATGTCACCCGCTCACAAGATACTGGAGATAAGCAATGATGAGTTATGCTATCCCTGCCTTCTTACCTTTCTTTATAGCGGCTGCTGTTGCCTTAGTCATTCCAATGAAGTGGCGTTACGCTTTAATTTTAGTGCCCTTGATTAATGGACTTTATTTATATACTAGCCTTGATCCCAGTCCAATTACGATGCAGTTGCATGTGTTTACGCTAGAAATCGTCAAAGTAGACGAGCTGTCGCTATTGTTTGCCTACTTGTTTCATTTAGCCTGCTTTATTTGTCTAATTTATGCTATGCATTTGAAAGACCGCGTTCAATTTGTGGCCGGTTTAGCCTATGCCGGTAGCGCGGTAGGCGCTATTTTTGCGGGTGATTTTTTGACTGTATTTGTCTTTTGGGAACTTTTAGCCTTAACATCTGCATTCTTAATATTCGCTCGGCGCACTAACTCTGCTACACAGGCCGGTATACGCTATTTGATGATACAAATACTGTCTGGAGTTGCGCTATTAATCGCCGCGATCATGCATTATCAAGCAACGGGGAGTATTAGCATTACCCAAATTGGCTTGAGTGATTACACTTCTTACTTGTTCTTATTCGCTTTTGGCGTAAAAGCAGCCTTTCCATTCTTACATACTTGGCTGACAGATGCGTATCCTGAGGCCACCCCCGTGGGCACCGTGTTTTTGTCAGCCTTTACCACAAAGGTCGCTATTTACATGCTAGCGCGGACCTTTCAAGGCGAGGCTTTGCTCGTTTATATAGGGGCTGCGATGACCTGCTTCCCTATTTTCTACGCAGTAATTGAAAATGATCTTCGAAAAGTCCTTGCCTATAGCCTCATCAACCAACTTGGGTTTATGGTTTGTGGCATTGGCATTGGTACTGCACTGGCGATGAATGGTGCGGTTGCTCATGCCTTTAATGACGTTATTTTTAAAGGATTGCTGTTTATGACCATGGGTGCTGTACTCACGCGCGTGGGTCACGTAAACGGTTCGAACTTAGGCGGTTTGCATAAAACCATGCCTAAAACCACGCTTTTTTGTATCGTTGGCGCAGCGTCTATTTCAGCCTTTCCCTTATTCAGCGGCTTTGTGAGCAAAAGTATGGTAATGGCTGCAATGATTGAAGCGGGTCATGAATACTTATGGCTAATGCTGTTATTCGCATCGGCTGGGGTATTCCACCACGCGGGCATTAAAATCCCGTTTTTCGCCTTTTTTGCCCACGACTCAAAATTACGACCTAAAGAAGCCCCTACCAATATGCTAATTGCAATGGGTATAGCAGCGAGCTTGTGTATCGTAATAGGCAGCTATCCTGAATTCCTTTACCAGTTATTGCCGTGGGAAAATGACTATAAGCCTTACGACATCACGCATACTTTAACGCAACTACAACTCTTAGCCTTTTCTGCTCTTGCCTTTGTGTGGCTAAATAAGCAAGGCCTTTATCCGCCCGAGCTTAAATCAGTCAACCTAGATGTTGAATTTTTATATCGAAAAGTAATGCCAGCAGCAGGCCAAAGCGTATTTTCAAGCTTGAGTTTAGCGGCAAGTACAATGAAGAGAACTGGTGCGTCTGCCTTAGCGATGTTACCAATTATGAAAAGAAACAATGATGCAAGTGCAGCAACGTTAACATTAAGAATGGTGATTGGCTTTGTGCTACTAGCACTAATAGCACTTATTACAGAGTTAATGTAGTCCTTGCCTTCGCAAGGACTACGGATGACATTATGCACTTGCCTTTTTTAAGTCCAAATAGGCAAGCCGGCAAGCCCCATAATCAACACCCAAGTACCAAAGAACAATTTGAGTTTTACCGCGGAAAAATATAACACTACGTGCTTAGCAATGATGCCTCCCAAAATGGCACCAGCACCAGCGAATATGACAATTTGCCAATATATTGCCTGCGAGATACTTAGATGATAAACAATAGCGGCCTGAACACTAAACGCTGATAGGATGACCGCCAGTGCAATTGCAAAGCTAATGTTAAAGCCCCGTAATATCAAGTAAACCGCTACAAGCTCTCCAACCCCAACCGACAACCAAGCGGTGATTATGCCACCAAAAAACGCGATTACGATAAGCATCAGTGCATCAACAAAGCTGAACACTCTTCGATTTCGCTGATTAATCATAAACGGTATCGACGCATAAATAGCCAAAGCTAAAACAATAGAAAACAAACCAAAGTAAAAGTGCAGTCCTGATTGCACTTGTGCGGTGTATTGCGCCAATACGTACTGAGCTAAGCAGATACCCGCAATTGAAAAAGGCACGCAGATACCAAGACCCCTGCCCATCATTTGCCATTGGGCTTGTTGCTGATGATCTTTATTGTTAGGTAACTGCAAACCTTTGTAGTGGTTAAACCATGTAACAGCGCCCGCTGTCATTCCAAAGCATTGGATGGCAAAACTCGTCGCAACAATGGTTTCGCTAGACAACGACAGTTGATTGAAAAAAGGAACAAAGACTACGCCACCGCCCGCACCTGTGGCATTCGCAAAAATTGCCCCAATAACGCCTAACAATAAAAAAGCGCCATACTCATTAATCAATAGATAACTTTGGGTGATAAGAAGTAGAGCTAACCATATCGCCAAGACGCCACTTTTAAATGGATATAGCTTGAATAAATTTTGTGTTTTCGTTAACAATGTATCAGCTGCTCTTTTAAATTAGATCCACGGGACGCATAAACCATGGTCTGTTTACTAACGATATGCGTAAAAAGATTAATTGCTCTGTACCAACGCGAAGATTATACCCAAGGTATCTAAATATGGTAGTAACGTCTGAAAATAACGGGCATACAATTATAACGCTTTCACCCAACTGCTCTGCTACCTGGAAACAAACCAAGTGGGTCATTGTCATCATGGTGTTGGTGGTGATGATAATTGCAATAAGTTGGACTTTTATTGGCGCATGGTTTGTACTTCCGTTTGCAGGTTTAGAAGTGGGTCTTTTTGCCTACCTTATGTACAGAGTTTCACTTTATACCCATACACAGCAAGTTATCAGTATTGACGCTAAGCTTGTGAATATAGAGCAAGGTTATCGTAAAAAACAAACCTTAGCGTTAATACAACGTTCTCAACTTGATATATTTTACAGTGAATCAGAAAACAATTGGGAGCTGCCACGCTTTTCACTTTGTGCTAACGGTCAACGATATGAGATAGGTAACTTTTTGAATTTAGAAGATAGAAAGCGCTTAAAAGAGGTATTTGAAAATGCCGGCTTTATGGTTTGTAGAAATAAATGGTGGCAATCTTGATCTTTGCATCCTGCAATACAGTTTAAATAATAGGATTAACAATACCGAGGCATCCTATGAATTTATTTATTGAATCTATTGAAGGTGGTACTTTTCTAGCCGGTACTGGTGACAAAGCAATAGACACTCCACTACGAGATGACTATCGCAATAGCGCAAACTTTCAATCAATACGCGATATAAAAGAGCAAGTTGCAGGGCAAGAATTTGAGAAGGTGTGGCTAAAACAAAACACACCCTATGACGAAATGTGCGGCAGCCCCGAAGGCGAAGAAAAGCTGTTGCTTGAGCTTGACTGGGAAAGATAAGATTAACCTCAGCGCAAGATTGACGCTGATACACCTTAGCTGATATGCCTTAATAGAAAGCCCCTGATAATATCAAATCATCAGGGGCTTTTTTGTAAGTTATGGCCTTACTTCAGCAAGCTCGATAACTGCGCACTTACCGCTTCAACAGATTGCGTACCATCTAATTTGTAGTATTCACACAAGCCTTCACTTGCGGCTTTAGAATAATATTCGACCAAGGGTTTAGTCTGCTGATGGTAAACACCCAAGCGGTCTCTTACCGTTGCTTCTTTGTCGTCTTCACGAATAACAAGATCATCACCGGTTTCGTTGTCTTTACCTTCAACTTTAGGTGGGTTGTAAGTAACATGATATACACGTCCCGAAGCGGGATGTACACGTCTTCCGCCCATACGCTCTACAATAACGTCGTCAGGAACATCAAATTCAATTACGCTATCAATCTTTACTTGTGCTTCTTTCATAGCGTCAGCCTGCGGTATAGTCCGCGGGAAACCATCTAGTAAAAAACCGTTTTCACAATCAGCTTGCGCAATACGCTCTTTTACTAAACCTATAATAATGTCGTCAGAAACTAACTGCCCTGCATCCATAACTTTTTTAGCGGCAAGACCCATATCAGTCCCCGCTTTTATTGCACTGCGAAGCATATCGCCTGTAGAGATTTGTGGGATCCCAAACTTGTTCATTAAAAACTGAGCTTGCGTTCCTTTGCCGGCACCAGGGGCACCAAGAAGAATTATGCGCATTACTTTCCTCCACCTTTTTGGGTGATTCGTATAAGTGATTTAGAATAAATTTTTACAGTGCGAAACTCTACATGTATGCCGTTACATAGACAAGCGCTATTCACCAAAATTGGTCAGACTTTAGCCGCAAGTATCTATTTATTCTGTAACACCTACTACTAATTAACTAACTGCATAAAAAAAGCCAATGAAAGTATCAACTTGCATTGGCTTAATTTCATTTTATGCGGCTAGTTATTTCACTAGACTAGACAGCAACGCATTGAGATTTTTAACAAAGCTAGCTGGCTCTTTCAAGCTACCCTGCTCTGATAATGCCGCTTGGTCAAACAACACTTGTGTCCATTGCGCAAATTGCTCTTCGTCTTGTACATCCGAGACCATCTTAATTAGATGATGTTCTGGGTTAAGTTCAAAGCTATATTTTGGCTCTGGCACCGGCTGACCGGCCGCTTGCATAAGCTTCGCCATTTGCGTCGTCATGCCGTCATCGGTGGCAACGATACAAGCCGGTGAGTCAGTCAATCTATGAGTGAATTTCACATCTTCGACTTTGTCACCTAAGGCTGTTTTCATTCGGCTTAAAACACCTTCAACCGCCTTCTCTGCTTCTTCTTTCGCCTTCTTAGTTTCATCATCATCTAAGTCGCTTAAATCGGTGCTTGAGCTTGCTGCTGATTTAAGGGTCTTACCATCAAATTCATTGAGGTGTGACATTAGCCATTCGTCAATACGTTCACCAAGCAATAGCACTTCTACACCTTTTTTACGGAACACTTCTAGATGAGGACTAGTGCGTGCTGCTGCGTAAGAATCGGCCGTAACGTAGTAAATAGTTTCTTGTCCTTCTTGCATACGCTCAATGTATTGCGCAAGCGATACAGTCTGTTCGTTACCATCATTGTGGGTTGAAGCAAAACGCAGTAGACCCGCGATTTTTTCTTTGTTTGCAAAATCTTCTGCGGGGCCTTCTTTGAGCACGTTACCAAACTCATTGTAAAATGCTTGATATTTCTCAGCGTCATTTTTCGCCATTTTTTCAAGCATACTTAAGATACGCTTAGTACAACCTTGGCGAATTGCTTGGGTAATTTTGTTGTCTTGCAGTATTTCACGCGACACGTTTAGCGGTAGATCGTTTGAATCAAGCAAGCCCTTTACAAAGCGCAAATACGTTGGCAAGAATTGTTCTGCATCGTCCATAATAAAGACGCGTTGAACGTACAATTTAAGTCCATTAGTTTGCTCACGATTCCATAAATCAAAAGGTGCTTTTGACGGAATATATAGCAAGCTGGTGTATTCAGTTTTACCTTCTACTTTGTTGTGCGACCACGTTAATGGATCTGCATAGTCATTTGAGACATGCTTGTAGAATTCATTATATTCTTCGTCTGAAACATCAGACTTTTCGCGGGTCCATAGAGCTGTTGCTTTGTTGACAGCTTCCCATTTGCCTGGTTGCGCTGGGATTTTTTCACCATCAGGGCCTTCACTTTCAGGTACTTCTTCTTTGTAAAGCTCAACTGGGATACTTATATGGTCTGAATATTTTTTAATGATTGAACGTAAACGCCAGTCATCTAAAAACTCTTTTTCTTCTTCTTTAATATGAAGAATAATTTCAGTACCGCGACCTTCTTTTTCAATATCAGCTACGGCGAACTCACCTTCACCTTCTGAAACCCACTGAACACCTTCATTTTTATTTGCACCAGCGGCACGGGTATTTACAGTAACTTTATCGGCAACGATGAATGCAGAATAAAAACCAACACCAAATTGACCAATTAACTGCGAGTCTTTAGCTTCATCACCTGAAAGTTTTCCGAAGAAATCAGCGGTACCTGATTTGGCAATAGTACCTAGGTTTTTGATCACATCTTCTTTGCTCATACCAATACCGTTGTCTGATACGGTCAAGGTACCGGCATCAGCATCAACACTCAATTTGACATGAAGGTCCCCATCGCCTTCAAACAATTCAGCGTTTGATAATGCTTTAAAGCGTAACTTGTCTGCCGCATCGGCAGCGTTTGATACAAGTTCACGCAAAAATATTTCTTTGTTTGAGTACAAAGAGTGGATCATCAAATGAAGTAATTGCTTTACTTCTGTTTGAAAACCATGTGTTTCGTGTTGGACTGTCTCAGCCATAACCAAGGGACTCCTTAAAATCTAAAATTGAGTGAGTTTGTTGTGGAGTAGATTTGAGGGCTATTTGTGTAAATTCAACAGTGAAAACGAATAAATTTTCAAGAAAGGTTAAAACTCTCGGCGTCCACTGAAAGCATGGGTTAAGGTATTGCCGTCGATATATTCTAATTCACCGCCGACAGGCACACCATGCGCAATTCGAGTTGTGCGGATTGAGTGCTTCTTGCACATTTGTGAAATGTAATGGGCGGTAGCTTCGCCTTCAACCGTAGGATTGGTCGCTAAAATTACTTCTTCTATTTTATCTTGGCTGAGATGTTGCTGCAAAATATCAAGGCCAATTTCATTGGGGCCAATGCCGTCTATGGGAGATAAATGCCCCATTAGCACAAAATAAGTACCTTTAAACTGCCCTGTTTGTTCAATAGCTAATACATCTTGTGGAGATTCAACAATGCATACTTGCTGGGATTCGGCTCTACTTGGGTTGTTGCAGATATTACACAACTGGGCTTCAGTGAAGGTTCTGCACTGCTCACAGTTGTTGATATGTTCCATCGCATTGTGCAATGCCTCACTAAGCTTTAATGCACCGCCTCTATTACGTTCTAGTAAGGTAAAGGTCATGCGCTGGGCGCTTTTAGCGCCAACGCCTGGTAGGCATTTAAACGCGGTGATTAGCTCGTCGATTAAAGGACTGAATGACATGTCGTATTTATATCCAAAACTGGCTTAAGTTGAAAATCGCTATACTGGCGCATGCACTAAACAATTGCAATAAAACACGATTAATAATAGAAACAGGAACCAACAATTTTATTGCGGGAATATCTCAGGTTATAAAGACAGGTTTACCCTTTCCACTACAAACTTTAATGTGTTACTTTAAATTTACGATGCGTTAACGAACTAGAGGCTGTCATGACATCACGAAATTTTACTGCCATATTTTTTGTTTTAAGCACTATGCTATTAATCTCACCTAAAGCGAATGCTGCAATCATTATTGCAAGTATCGACTCAAACAACGTGACAACAAATGTCACTCAAACTGGCTCGCAAATAGATGCTGTCAGCAATGGAACAGTAGATAGTTATTCTGGATTACTGTTCAACCCTACCGGGGCCTCAATAAGTTTACAAATAATATCTGACACATTAGGAACAGTGACTGGAGGGTTATTTTCAATGACCTCTGGGAGTACTAACTATTTGTCTGGCAATATCGCTGGCGGTGCCTATACATTTGTATCGCCTTTTAACATGGGCAACCCTACCATCAATTTTTCAGTTAGCGGCTTAAGCAGCGACACGATGAACGTGTTTGATATTATTGGGCCGGTGTCGGTTACTCTCGATTTATTTTCGACTCCTAGTGCAGGCACTATTACTGAAATGTTAGCCCAAGCAAATTTCACAGGATTTATGCATAGCGAATTTGAATTTTCTGCGAATGCAGTACCGTTTCAAGGAAGCTTTTTACTCGTGATTTTAGCTTTAGCTGGTTTGATAGGAAGATTTAGAACATAGGGTGTTGGCTCATCTCATCGCCCTTTTACTTGCCTAAACTCTGTCTAAGAAAATTTATTTTTTTGTAACTATTAATGGGTACTTTCGCTCTTTTTACTTGATTTATGGGGCATGAACGATAATAGTTAAAATGCCCGTGCGGTTTACTCTAAATACTATCTTTGATACCGCATAAAACAAGATTGGAGAAATACATGCAAGCACAAAGCAACGCTAAACATGAAATTAAAGAGTTCCTAAATCAAGTGTCGTTGTCAGACGTTATGACCAAGGATGTGCTAACGGTTTATGAGGGCTGGTCTGTTCGTCGATTGTCACAATTTTTCCTTAAACACCAACTGTCAGGGGCCCCTGTTATTGCTGCCGACGACGAATTGGTTGGTGTGGTTACGCAAACAGACATAATTCGATTTGAAAGTAATGAACCGTCTGAAGCTGAAGTTAAAAAGCTGATTAGTCAGTTTTGTGGCCCGTTTGGAGGCGATATCGATCCTGCTGAAATTAAACGCATTCAAGATAGAGCAAACGATTATTGTACTGTTAATTCAATTATGACGCCGACAGTCAGATCAATTGATATTGACGCCTCACTGATAAAAGCATCTGACATTATCATTAATGAAGGTATACATCGCTTATTCGTGACTCAAAAAGGCTTGTTAGTTGGTGTAGTATCAGCAACAGACATATTGAAAAAAATCGTCATATAGGCCGCTAATTTCTATTTCGATAAGATTTTAGGTAATGCGAAGTTTGGTTGTGCGGGTAAGTTTTGGTCAAACTTCAGCGTATTTTCCGTTGCTTAAGAACTAAACAGGCTATTGCCCTTGGTAATGTCGCTAGTTTTTCTGGTTCTATGTTGCAATAGATATTAGTAATCGCACGAATTCATCTTAGTAGTAAGGTTTGAATTCTCGTTTAGTCTTCCTGTAAATGTAGATGCTGCCACCAAAAAACAAAACAAATATGAACGGCATTAACTTGTTGTCGCCTTTCCAAGCGTTTTCTGTTTGCTCGTACGTTCTGATTGGAATATTGTCCACAAACAACTCGAACACAGAATAATACTTCACATCGTTATATAACGGGCCTTTAGGTTCACTGGCTAGATATGAAAATCGAAGCTGCTTTCCTTTAGAGTTTAACAGCGCGTCTAAAACAACGCCTTGACCATTCGCTTTAGAGGGGTAAACAAATTTATGCTCAGCGGTAGTCAAACCAAAGCGGATACCGTACTTGTATTTTTCAACCCAACTTACGTATCCTTGCGTCTCAACTAAAGCGTCTCTCAGAGGATACCCACTATTTTCCTGCGTTAAGTAAACATACCCGATTCCAAAAGCAAAAAACATTGACACAACAGACAATGACAAATAGCTATAATATGTAAACTTAGTCATTAACGCTTACTCAACCATTACTGCATTCAGCCATTCTGAATGAACCATCGACAGAAAGAAGGAGACTCCCTCCACCATATGTATTTATTAGTAACTCACCAGTCTCAACATACCATGAGGTTTTTGGTGCTCCAGGCAGATTTATCCATGGGATACTTATCCATTGCCCGTTTTCATCTCTGTGTAGTTTAAATATCATTCCGCTGTTCATGGACAGGTGCGCAAGCCCAGTAACAACAAAATAGCTGCCCGGCAGTGCCGACGCTCGAACTCTCCATGTGAGCAGTTAGCCAATAACTCAGGCTTTTCATTACACCCATGGGTCTTCGCAAATACCGCTGGCATCAAGGTTAGCCTATTGTGTTAGTTTATCCTACACTCCCAAATCAAACTAAACCAAATTAAATTAAATTCTATACACACATACAAAAAAGCAAGTAGACTCAATTAATGAATCACGATGTTATAGATGATAAACAACACATGATGGATAAGAAGAAGGGTTCACTTGTTGTTGTGGGCACCGGAATAAGTGTTTCAGGTCAAATGACCCTGGTGACGCGCAATCATATTAAACAAGCAGATATTGTCTATGTGGTGATTCCAAACAAGCCTGGTATAGACTTTATTAAAAGTTTAAACCCGAATACAGAAGAACTGACCGACCTATACGAGGAAGGAAAAGACCGTGCTATAACCTATCAAGAAATGATGCAGCGTGTTGTCAAAAAGGTAGTGGATGGCTTTAATGTATGCGCCGCTTTTTACGGGCACCCGGGCGTATTTGTCGATCCATCTCACCAAGCGATTGAGCATTTAAAAAACAAAGGTTACTCGGTAAAAATGGAACCGGGTATTTCAGCTGAAGATTGTTTAGTAGCCGATTTGGGTATTGACCCGGCGGCATGGGGTTGCCAAAGTTACGAAGCTACGCAATTCTTGCTAAGGCATTATCGAATTGACCCACACATGACTCAAATTATTTGGCAAATAGGTTGTGTAGGCGACGTTACGGCTAAAATAGAATTTGATTGTAGGCATGCGCTGCAGTTACTGGTGAATAAACTACAGCATGATTACTCGCCAGAGCATCAAGTGATTATTTATGAGGCAAAAACCTCAGCCTTATTTGCCACGCGTATAGAATATTGTGCCTTGCATGAGCTAGCCAACGCAGAATTAACGGCTTTGTCGACATTGGTGATCCCCAGTATTGGTTTACCAAAACAGGATCAAAAAGTACTGGCACAATTGGCTAAAGACTCCGATAATAGCGATGGATTAAACTTATACAAAAAGGAAGTACAATGAGCGATAAACTCGTTGAATTAACAAACGCACTAGACCAAGACCCCGCATTACTTAAAAAGTATATTGATAATCCTCGACAAACCTTAGAAGACTTTGGCGTTGAGCCAGCCGATATTGAATTAATTCTAGGCGGTGATATGTTAGCATTAAAGAAAAGATTAGACATGTCTCAAATGAAAGCGGTCAACGTTATCAGTAAATCCAAATAAGGATGGCTCGTTTGCGCATACTTTATTTCTGTTTGTTAGCATGCTTATCAATTGAGCAAGCATTTGCAGATGAGACATCACAAGTTCAAGCGCAAGAATTGTTAGATAAGATTGAAGTCTTGATCATAAATAGTCCTGATCAATCCGATAATTTATTCAAACAAGCCAGAAATAACTCAATTATTTTAGGGTCGCCAAGCCTTCAAAGTCACTTATATAATTTAATCGCTTTCAATGAATTGGTGCGAGGTGATAGACCCACCGCTGCTGTCAATTTAGCTAAAGCAAAGAAATTGGCCATTGCCTCTGGCAATCGCTTGCAACATGCTGAGGCCTTGCGGCGTGAAGGTGTATTGCTCATGATGCTTCATCAGTACACAGACGCTCTCGGTATACTCTATGAAGCAATGTCTTTGTATTCAAGTGCAAATGTGAAACAAAAAGCCAAAGTTCTGGGGTCAATACTAAATGTGTATGTTGCGCGAGAACAAGTGACAGAGACATTGAAGTATGGGCATCAACTATTAGATTTTTCAAGCAAACATGGTTTAGATGAAGATATATCCCACGCACAAATTCAGCTCGTAAACGGATATATTTGGAAGGGTAATCTGAAGCAAGCAAGATATTATTTGGCGGGTTTAATACAATCCGACAAACCTAATAATTCATCATTAAGGTCCTTTGTGCTTCTTATGCAATCAAAGGTTTTAAGAGCAGAAGGCAAACTCCTCGATGCTCTTGAAACAATTCGACTTGCTAAACAAACAGCTATCCTTTCAACGGTGAATGTAGTTATTCCCTCTATTATATTTGAGGAAGCAGAAATACTGTATGCCTTGGGTCGATACGATGATGGCATCGACAATTATCAACAGTTAATTAATGAAATTGACAACACAAGTGCAATATCAACGAAATTAAAAGCGACAAAGAGACTATCAATTATTTATGCGACCAGCGGAGAATTGGAGCAAGCATTAAGTTACAGCAATCAATACAATGAAATGTTATTGGCATCAATACAAAACAATGAACAGCAATTGTTAGCAATCAATCAGGTTAAACTGGATGTGTCCAATAAAGACAATACCATTCAATCGTTAACCCTAGAAAAGCAACTAATTGAGCAACAACAGCGAAATCAAATGCTGATTATGGCTATTTCATTTGGCGCCGTTATTGTGATCACGATATTTGCTTTTGTTACCTTTTATCAAAAACGAAAGCTTGCCTCAACGCTGCAAGATTTAGAAAAAGCCGCAAACGCAAAATCACAGTTTTTGGCTAGAATGAGCCATGAAATTCGTACACCCATTAATGCGATAATGGGATTGACCCATCTTGCTTTAAAAACATGCCGTGATGCGGATCAAAAAGTTAATTTCGAGCAAATAAGCGAGTCTTCTCAAACCCTGCTTAGTGTGGTAAACGATGTATTAGACTACTCTAAAATTGAAGCTGGGGAGTTTAGTATATCGAACCGGCCGTTTGATATCGAAGAAATAATTACAAGGGCACTGCGACTTATTAGCCTGCAAGCACAAGAAAAGAATTTATCTTTAAACCACGCTATTGCGCCCAGCACACCCAAGAAAGTAATAGGTGATCCGCTACGCCTAGAGCAGGTGCTATCTAACTTATTGAGTAATGCCGTTAAATTTACTCAAACAGGCGGCATTACCATATATGCCGCACACAAGAACGAGAATAATCATGACATATTGACCTTTGAAGTCAAAGATACGGGCATGGGAATTGATTTGAGTAGCGGTGTCGATTTATTCGATTCATTTTCGCAAGCAGATGAATCGATTACGCGAAAATACGGTGGAACCGGGCTGGGTTTGGCTATTTCTAAACAACTCGTTGAATTAATGGGCGGTGAAATATGGGTGGAAAGTGAGCTCAACAAGGGCACTTCATTTTATTTTACGACCTATATTACAGAACAAACTAAAGCGCTGGTCTCTAAAGACGTAATGGCAGAGGAAAATACTTTAAAAGTCTTGGTAATAGACGATTCAGCGTTTTATAGAGAGTACATTAAAAAATCGCTTAATCGCTTAAGTGTAATTAGTGTAGAGGCACAAAACGGACAAGAAGGAATTGATATATTCTCAGACGCTCTGCAGCAAGGAAGGCCTTTTGATTTAGTCATAATAGATTGGCAAATGCCTGACATGGACGGTCTAGAGGTGGCCTCTCTGGTACGTAAAGAGAGTGTACGTCAAGATAGCGTAAACAAAGAGAATGCGGTTTTATCTCCCAGCATTATTATGCTGTCAAATTTTGACTTGCCCCGTTTACAAAGCTTGGCGCAGCCCTACAGGATTGATGCGTTTCTCGAAAAGCCTATAGATACCGAAGAGCTCATTAAAACTGTGCATGAGAAGATACCACATAGCGATGCAAGGCAA
Organism: Glaciecola sp. G7-5; assembly: GCF_055808975.1. Classification (NCBI taxonomy): domain Bacteria; kingdom Pseudomonadati; phylum Pseudomonadota; class Gammaproteobacteria; order Alteromonadales; family Alteromonadaceae; genus Glaciecola; species Glaciecola sp. G7-5. Next base: position 2,728,251 of record NZ_CM147892.1, on the reverse strand, counting down.
CTAGATTTAACTTCTAGTCAGGCTCCTGATTTACGCCATCTACACGTACTATTGGTAGACGACAAAAGCATAAACAGAAAGGTCGCCAGCGCTTATTTAGCTGTTACTCAAGCAAAAGTCAGTATCGCTGAAAACGGCCAAGATGCGATCAATATACTAAGTGAACAGCCTGATATCGATATAGTATTGATGGATATCCAAATGCCAGTATTGGACGGCATATCCGCGACTATTAAAATACGAAATGACCTAAATATTGACACACCTATCGTGGCGATGACAGCGCATGTATTGTTTGAGGAAGTAAAAAAGTGTTTAGACGCAGGCATGAATGCGCACGTGGGAAAACCGATTAACCCTCAAATTCTGTATCAAACGCTGGTCGATACTTGCCATAATCCAAACCACGCGGCACAAGCTACATTGAGTGACATTAAGGCAAAAACATCAATCACTGAGCAGGGCCAATTAAATCGTTCATTGCTCGAATTAAATAAAGAAAGAGCCATACATGTGCTGCTGAATAATCAAGATGCCTATGACGAGTTAGTACAAGAGTTCATTAAAATGTATGAAAACACTCCAATAAAAACAAGCATAAACTCTTTAACAGAACTCGACACGGTTAAGACGGCTATACATGCACTTAGTCCAGCACTTAGCTATATTGGCGCATTCAATATGGCTAGATACGCCATTGAACTAGAAAATGAATTGAAGCTAACTGACGTCCCGCTCAACACTAAACTCAATGAAAAATTAGCTGAATTAAGACGAGCACTGAAGGATTTAGCTGCAAAAGTTACATCATAGCTGCCAGCGTGTTTAGAGACTGTTACGTCACATTATAAGAACGCGTTTCAGAATAAAACATTCTTATTTAAACTTAAAACTAAAACGGCATCTTAAAGCCAGCTGGCAAACCCATACCGCCAGTTACGCCACCCATTTTTTCTTGAGTCGTTTCTTGTACGCGGCGTACTGCATCATTGATGGCAGCGGCGACCAAGTCTTCTAGCATTTCTTTGTCGTCACCTACTAGCGCGTCATCTACATCAACGCGGCGTACGTTATGGTTACAAGTCATGGTGACTTTTACCATGCCCGCTCCGGCTTCACCCACGACCTCTAGCGTGGCGAGTTCTTCTTGCGCCTTTTGCATTTTTGCTTGCATTTGTTGGGCTTGTTTCATCATATTACCCATGCCGCCTTTAAACATAATGTCCTCTCTTTATTTTATAAGCTTGAATATTCATTACTGTACAAGGTTAATTACCTTGCTTCAACGCTGCCTTCAACAACTTTGGCATCAAAGGCTTTAATCAATTCTTGAATCGAATCCGTTGCGCTTATCATGTGCAGTGCGTGTCGCATGCGCATATCGTTTATACTGTTTTGGATCTGAAAAGGTGTATTTTCTACATCATCAAACGCGATTTCTACTTCAATTTCTTCGTCTAATAATTCAGACAGTGTGGTCTTTATTTTATCGACAATAGGCTCTTCATTAATATGATGGTTTTCTTTCGCTAAGGTTAGAACCAAAGGGTTGCTCAAGGTTTCGCAGCGAGCGTTTATTAGCAACTGTCGCGTAAGCGCCTGAATATCAGTAGCGTCAACAAATTCGCTCCATTGATCGACCTGACGCGCAAGTGTTACTTTTTCACCACTGGGCAAAAATGCCGCCAACTGCCCGTTAAATGGAGCAAAATGATGCCCCAATTTATAGGTGAACGATTGGGAAACCGCTGGAGCGGCTTGGGTGTCAGCTTCAGACTTTTTTGGGCCTGAATCTCCCTCTTTGTCTTTGGTATATTCTTTAAGTTGCTGACTAACCTTTAATAGCTCGAAGGTACTTTTGCTAGCCTGCTGTGGATCAGACGATTGCTGCGCGCTAGGCGCTGGCTTTTGCTCTTCAGCTTTACTGGGATGAACAACATCATCTTGAGGCTGATACATCGCTTCGTTTGCAAATTCATCACCAAACATATCGGTAAACATTGGCGGTTCTTCGTCCGGCAACGGCGGTTGTTCGTCATCAAACTGTGGGGGAGCAAAAGATTCGTCTTGGACTAAATCAGTATCTTGCGTGCTGGGCACATCAGCTTGAGGGGCAATTGGCTCACTTTGTGCAACCGGCTCTGGGGGTTTATCTTCAGTTGTTATCGATTGCTGCGTAATGTGCTCAGCTTCTGATTCTGCAGGCGCTTCTGATTCTACCGGTGCTTCAGCCTCTACCGGTGCTTCAGCTTCGTCTGTTAGGCTTGTTGGCGCTGGCGAAGTTGCAGGACTTTGTGGCTCAAGTTCAACCATCGCTGGTTCAGGAGGCTCTTGCGCAGGTATTGTTGCTGGTATCTCTTGCGGTGCAGTTAATTCGACTTTCTCGGTACTTGGTTTAACAACCGGCTCTGAGGCAGGTTCTGGCAAGGTTTCAAAAGCAGGCAAATCGTTATTCGTGGTTACCAAGCTATCAAGATCTAAGTCAATCGTTTGCGCAGGTGAAAAAGCCAACATGCGCAATATGGTCATTTGTAAGCCAGTACGGGCATCAGGTGCGTGTGGTAAATCACGTTTTCCGTTCACGCCAATTTGGTAAAGAATTTGAATATGCTCTTTAGAGATACTTTTGGCTAAGGTATAAATGCCTTTGGCAGAATCGCTGTCTAGTTTACATACTTCAGGCACAACTTGCGTCAATGCAATTTGATGCAATAGCCCAAGTAACTGTGATAAAACCTGAAAATAGTCAGGAGAACTTGAGCAAATATCATCAAGTTGCACAAGTGCGTTTTTACTGTCTCGTTCGCAAATGTGCTTAAGCAGTTTTACAATTTGGTTTTTGTTAAGTAGTCCAAGCATATTGGACACAACCGCTAAGCTGACTTGGTTATTACCTTGTGCAATAGCTTGGTCGGTAAGGCTTAAAGAATCACGAATACTGCCCTGAGCAGCACGTGCCAATTGGGCCAGTGCTGTTTTCTCATATTGAATTTGTTCCTGCCCTAAAATATAGGCTAGATGGCCTTGAATTTGGTCGGTAGTTAAGGCTTTTAAACTAAACTGTAGGCAGCGTGATAGCACTGTAACTGGCAGTTTTTGCGGATCGGTCGTCGCCAGCAAGAATTTTACATGTTCGGGCGGTTCTTCGAGGGTTTTCAAAAGAGCATTAAAGCTATGCTTAGAGAGCATATGTACTTCATCTATCAAGTACACTTTGTATTTACCGCGGGTTGGCCTGTATTGCACGTTGTCGAGAAGTTCACGGGTATCTTCTACTTTCGTCCGTGACGCAGCATCAATTTCGAGCAAATCTACGTACCTGCCATCGCTAATATCAACGCAAGTATTACATACGCCGCAAGGATTGGCACTTTGGCCTTTTTCGCAGTTAAGACTTTTTGAAAAGATGCGCGCAATGGTCGTTTTACCCACACCTCGTGTACCTGTAAACAAGTAAGCGTGATGTAGCTTATCGTTTTCTAAAGCATTACTTATGGCATCAACAACATGTTGTTGCCCCACTAGTTCAGAAAACGTCTGTGGACGCCATTTTCTTGCCAGAACTTGATAGCTCATCGGCTAATTAGTCTCCGTCGAATTCGCAAACACAATAAGGCGTAATATTAGCAGCTTTTAATTTTGCTTCGCCGCCAATGTCCGGTAAAGAAATAATAAATCCAGCATGCTCAACAATACCACCTAAACGCCGAATTAAGGTTGCAGTGGCTACCATAGTACCGCCGGTCGCGAGTAAATCATCAATCATTAAAACACGATCACCTGGGCTTATCGCGTCTTTATGAATTTCTAGTTCGTCTGTGCCATACTCTAGTTCATATGACTCAGAGATAACTTCACGCGGCAACTTTTTAGGTTTACGTACAGGCACAAAGCCAACACCGAGTTCTAGAGCTAAGGGCGCCCCAAATAAAAAACCGCGGGCTTCTGTGCCAACGACCTTATCAAATTTAAGATGTCCGTATTGGGCTTTCAGCAAATTAATACAAGCTTGAAAAGCCTCATGATTTTGCAATACGCTAGTAACATCACGAAATAAGATGCCCGGCTTAGGGTAATCAGCTATGGTGGTTACCGCATTTTTGATTAGTTCTTGTGACACACTTTATCCTTTTATGTGTTTCTTATTATGGCTTTGATACTTAATTACTGAAAAAGAAAACGTACCATCCTGCTATTATGTGCAGCAAAGGGAATGCCACTAACGCTCCGACGATACCTAAAAAATACCACCAGTTAAACACTTCTTTAAACTCGGCATTATCACCCATAAAATAAACCTTAATGTACTAAAATTTTTGGAGGGTGAATACTACTTGATCGAGATCAAAAAAAATAGGCTTGTATTAGGAATTTACTATGAAAGATAGTGCTGACATGTAACAAAAACATTCTAGTAAGACTTTAGTACATTCATCTAAATGCTATTTTGTTAGCGTATGGTTTGTATAGCGGCGCAAATACACCTAAACTACGATTCCACTTCAACTCGTATCCTGTATTCAAATAAGAAAAGGACTATTCGTGAGCGATCTAACACTTCCACTTGTCTTGGTTGGACTTTTTTCAATAGCGTGCCAGCTGTTCGCGTTTAAAATAAAAGTCCCGGCCATATTGCCACTGTTGATGGTTGGTATTATTGCAGGCCCTGTAACGGGTTTAATAAATGCCGATACGCTTTTTGGCGACTTGCTTTTCCCCGTGGTTTCTTTGTGCGTCGCCATCATTTTATTTGAAGGTGCATTAACCCTGCGCTTTAAAGAGTTAAGTGGGCATGGGTCGATGGTGAGAAATTTATGCACGATTGGGCCGATTGTGACCATTGCCATTGTTGCCCCTATTACACATTATACTATTGGAATATCGTGGGAACTTGCCTTTCTTTTTGCGGCACTTATCACGGTAACTGGCCCTACAGTGATTGTTCCGATGCTGCGCACTGTGCGACCAAGTGCTAAGATTTCGAATATTCTGCGCTGGGAAGGGATTATAATTGACCCAATTGGTGCCTTACTCGCTGTCATCGTATTTGAATATATCGTTTCTTCTCAAAATGCATTAGAACACTCACTGCTCGCTTTTATTACAACCGTAGGCGTTGGTGCACTTATTGGTGCTGCCAGCGGATATCTGCTTGGGCTTGCTATGCGCCACAAACTTATTCCACATTACCTATTAAACACGGCAGTACTGACTATTATGCTTGGCGTATTTGCAGCATCAAATATGCTCGCCCACGAATCAGGCTTAATTACGGTCACCATTATGGGCATGTGGCTAGCCAACATGAAAGACGTTGATGTTGATGATGTACTCGAATTTAAAGAAACCTTAAGTGTTTTATTAATTTCTGGCCTATTTATTTTACTTGCCTCACGTATCGACGTGAGTTCGTTATCGCAATTAGGTTGGCAAGCGGCAATTTTATTGATCGTCATAATGTTTGTGGCAAGGCCCGTATCTGTGCTGATTTCTTCTGTAGGGAGTAAGTTAAGCTGGCAAGAACTGTCTTTACTGAGCTGGATTGCACCAAGGGGGATCGTAGCGGCCGCAGTATCAGCCCTCTTCTCGTTAAAGCTAGAAGCATTAAATTACGCGCAAGTTGAAATTTTAGTACCCATGGTATTTTTGGTTATAATTGTTACCGTGGTATTTCAAAGCTTGAGCTCTGCAAAGGTCGCCGAGTGGCTCAAAATCAGGTCTCCTGAACCCAACGGCTTATTAATTTTTGGTGGCGGACAATTTAGCCGTGAGCTTGCAAAAGAACTGCAAAATCAAAAAATTCCGGTTTGTTTGGCAGATACGAACTGGGAAACCATTAGCCAAGCGCGTATGGATGGCATTCCTAGCTATTTTGGCAACCCCATATCAGAGCATGCTTCACGACATTTAGATACGTCGTTATTTGGCAGAGTGCTGGTGATGTCTCCTTATAAACAAATCAATCCTTTGGTCACTTTTCATTTTGAGCATGCTTTAGGGAAAGGAAGTGTATTGGCCTTAAGCAATAATGAACAAGCCGCACGACCAAGCCACCAAGTCTCTGAAGACTACAGTAAAAAATTGACATTATTTAATGAAGACGCAACTTATCGTCGACTGATTAACTATGTCAATAAAGGCGCTGTAGTAAAAACCACAAAGCTTTCAGACAACTTTAGTTACGCAGATTATCAGGCTGAATATGACAAACGACTGATTCCACTTTGCGCCATTTTACCTGATGGAAACGTAGAGATATTTAACACCCTAACGAAGCTAAAACCCAAGCCAGAATGGAAGATAGTGAGCTTAATCAAGGCCGATTCAAAAACGGTTTCAAAAACCGCCCCTAAAACTGATAGTACAGCACCTGAGGCAAAAGAAGGTAAAGCGTAAGGCTAAAAATATACTCGGTGACGTCATAACAACGTTCACCGAGTATCATTAATGCAATATACCTATACGTCGTTTGCAGTTTGCCTTACTCTATTAAACCAACCAATCTAGGCAACCATTCACTTATAGCAGGAATAAAGGTTACCAGTAGCAAACAGACAAACATAGCGGCGTATAAAGGCAACAACGGTTTAGTTACTTCACCAATACTCGTTTTGCCAATGCTACAACCCACAAATAACACGCTCCCCACAGGCGGAGTGCACAACCCAATTGACAAGTTTAATATCATCATAATACCGAAATGTAAGGGCGATACGCCCATTTCAAGCATGACCGGCATTAAGATTGGCGTGAAAATAAGCACCGCGGGTGTCATATCCATAAACGTGCCCACAACAAGCAGCATAATGTTAATAAGCAGCAGTATAATCAGCGGGTTTTCAGATAAAGTTAGAATAAATTGGGTAAACTGTTGGGGTATAAACTCATACGACAACATCCATGACATCGCTGCACTTGCGCCAATCAGCAACATAACAATCGCTGTGGTTTGGACTGACTTTAAAAATATGGTGGGTAAATCGGCAAAGGCAATTTCTTTGTAGACACCTACCGAAAGTAATAAAGCATATAAAACCGCAATGGCGCCCGCTTCAGTAGGTGTGAAATAACCCCCAATGATACCGCCAATCACCACCACAATTAAGAACAAACTAGGAATGGCTGCAAGCAAATGATGTACACCCTCTGCAAAGCTATACTTTAATCCTTTCGGCAAATTATTACGTTTCGCATAATAAGCACACATGACCATTAGCCCACAAGCGACTAAAATGCCAGGTAAATAACCTGCCATAAATAATGCTGCTATCGACACTCCGCCACTCGCCAGTGAAAAGATAATTAATATATTACTAGGAGGGATAAGCATGCCGGTTGTTGAAGCGGTCACGGTGACGGCAGTATTGAAGCTTTTGTCATAACCTTCTTTGTTCATAGCGGGGATCATAAAGCCACCAATTGCTGATGTAGCTGCAACCGCACTGCCAGATATAGAACCAAACAAGGCACAAGCAATAACATTTACAAAGGCCAAGCCACCAGAAAAGCGCCCTACTAATACCATGGCAAAGTTAATCAAGCGCCTTGCAATTCCGCCTTGGCCCATCAAATACCCCGATAAAATAAAGAAGGGAATGGCGAGTAAGGCAAAACTATCTAGTCCAGTGGCTATCCGCTGAGCAACTGTTGTGACGGCAGAAACCGAATCCATGGTAAAGAGCATGGTTAATATAGTTGAAATTGCAATCGCAATCGCGATTGGTGTATTAATGACAAGTAACACAACGAAACTAATGAGCAATATCCAAATGGTTAAATCCATCACAGTTCTCTCCTGTTCAATATTGACTACTTCGTTATTTATTTCCTGCCCTAGCGCTTTATCATTTATCATGTGCTCTATAGCAAAAAGAATCAGGAGCACACCGCTCAATGGCAATGCTATGTAAACTATGCCCATATTGACTTGCATTGAAGGTGAATTCTGATTTAGGTGAACCGCTAACAAAGCCAATTTACTGCCACCATAGACCAATACTGATGCGGCAAACGCAATCGTTATTAGCTGAACTATTTTTGCAAGTATTGAAGCAATTGCAGGCGCTAATGATTTAACAACAATATCCACCCCCAAATGCATTTTATGCCGATAGGCATGTGCACTGCCTAACAGCCCTATCCATATAAGTAAAAACCTAGCTAACTCTTCAGTAAAAGAGCTTGGGTTAGCGAGTAAAAAACGTGTCATTACTTGCCATGAGACATCAATTAAGAGCAAGGCCATAAGCACAATGAGTGTTTTATGCAATATATTGTCAAGTACAGATACCATTTTGTTGTAAGCCACTAGTTATTCTCCTGCGCTGAATTATCGGCACTGTTAATACGCTCAATCAACTTACCGATATCGCTGCCTTCGTATTGCGAACGCAGTGATTGTGTCTTTTCTACAAAGCTCGACTTATCTGCTTGCATGACTTTCACACCCGCTTTTTTCACTTCTGCTAGTGCAAGTTGCGTTGCTTCTTCCCATAGTTGTCTTTGTTTAGTTACAGAGTCAGCTGCGGCCATACTCAACCAAGCCTGTTCTTGCTGAGAAAGTTGATCCCAAACACGTGTACTAAATACCAGAACATCAGGAATCGATGTATGCTCATCTAACAAGTAATAGCGCGCGACTTCGTAATGTTTTGATAAAAAGAAGCTTGGAGGGTTATTCTCGGCGCCGTCAACTACCCCCTGTTGCAAAGCGGTATATAATTCACCCCAAGACACCGGTGTTGCAGAACCGCCCATAGTGTTAACCATATTGACCGCAGATTGACTGTTCATCACTCTGATTTTCATGCCGGATAAATCGTCAGGGCTGGTAACGGCTTTGTCGGTGGTGTAAAAACTACGACTGCCAGCATCATAATAACCAAGCCCTCTGAAATAATACGGCACGCCAGCTTCTAAGAGCTCTTTGCCGATATCACCAAGTAGCACATCCCACAAATGATCTGACGACGAAAATAAATAAGGGACACTAAATACTTTCATTTCAGGCACAAAAGCCTCGAGCGAGCTTGCCGAAACTTTGGTCATTGGTAAGCTTCCAATCTGCAGTAGTTCAAGTGTTTCACGCTCAGAACCAAGCTGGCCGGATGCATAAATGAGCAAAGACATTTTACCACCAGAATGAAACTCCAAGCGCTCTTGCATATACTCCATTGCGATATGTACCGGATGATTAATGTCTAGTGCATGCGCGATACGTAGTACTTTTGTGTCGTCACCTTGCTTTGCGCATGCAAACAATACCAGTGTCATAAAAAACACTAGAAAATTGCGTAGGCAAGGTTTGAAATTATTATTTTTTGTCATAATGCACTCTTTGAAGCGATAGCATGAAAGGGCTTGTTACTGGTAAAAACATCTACTGCACCGTACCTTATTACTGCTTCATACTTTGGTAAGGCCAACCTTCAAAATTTACAGTATGTTAACAAACTAATCAATAATATCGTCGTTAGTTAAAACCCATGTTGGGAGGATCTCAATACGCTACTTGATATCTTCCAAGGTTAAATGGTCCATGTCGTCAAACTCTTGGTTCTCGCCGCCCATAGCCCAAATGAAGGTATAATTGCTAGAGCCTACACCACTGTGAATTGACCAGCTTGGCGATGCAATTGCAGTTTCAGGAGGCATCACAACTGCTCGGACATTACTTGGTTCGCCCATAAAATGAAAAACGCGTTCTTGTTGTGGCATGTCAAAATACATATACACTTCGGTACGCCGAGCATGAGTATGGGGAGGTTTCGTATTCCACACATTGCCCGCATCAATTTCGGTTATTCCCATAACCAATTGACAAGAGCTAAGGGTTAAAGGACATAATGATTGATAGATTTTACGTTTGTTAGATTGAGTTTGCTCCCCAAGGGAGAGAATATTGGCATCTTGTTGTTTAACAAGCTTAGTCGTATATGAAGTATGTGCAGGGTAACTCACAAAATAAAACTTTGCCGGATTAGCACCGTCAAGGCTTGCAAAGCTTACCTCTTTGGCCCCTTTCGCAATGTAAAGGCTGTCTTTATTTGCCATTTCAAAGCTTTCGTCGTCAACCTTAACCACTCCTTCAGCGCCGATATTTATGACCCCCACTTCGCGACGCTCACAAAAATAAGCGGCTGCGAGTTCTTTGTGAGTAGGTAAATCAATACTAGGACCCGTTGGCATAACACCACCTACAATAGCGCGGTCAACATCGGTGTAGGTTAATGTAATCTCGTTTTCAACAAAGAGCTTGGGGATCACAAAGCCTTCTTCTAATTCAGCGTTGGTCATTCGTTTATAGCTATTTTTGTCGGGTGTTAATAAAAACTTCATAAATTATGATTCCTAGTAATATAAGTTGCGCCGTCAAGATTTCATTGGCTTTCTAAATTAATAATCACAAGCAAATTAGCGCAATTAAGAAAGCTAACTTGTATGACAACATATAAGTTATGATAGAATGCCTCATCATGCAAATTTTTAATTAAAAAAAGTAAAGGCAAGATGCATGTTATGGCTTTGTTATAAATTTGTCATAGACAAGTGATGATGGGATAGTTACTATAATAAAATTGGTAATGCCACATTACCAAACATTGGACTTGTAGAATCTTCTATTTTGATATGTTTGAGCAAACATATGGTTTTAGACATTAATAAAGACCACCAAACAATTTAGAGATAACCGAACGCGCAAATCGCTAGCGATTTAAACATAATGATTAATAAATAAAGAGAGCGTTAGAATGAACAATTTTATTCAAGACATGTTTACCCTTAACGGACAAATTGCTTTAGTAACCGGTGCAAGTAGAGGACTAGGCCAAGCTATTGCAGTTTCACTCGCTAAAGCTGGCGCAACAGTTGTATTAACAGCAACATCGCAACAAAATTTAGCTAAAACAGTTAAATTAATCGAAGAAATAGGCGGGCAAGCACTTGCATTAGCTTGCGATCAGAGTGATGGTAAAAACATTGAACGCGTCTTTTCAGAAGTAAAAGAAAAGTATGGCCGTATCGATATCTTGGTGAATAATGCAGGAACTATCCGCAGAGCACCTGCGCATTTAACCACCGATGAAGACTGGAATGCGGTTGTTGACACTAATCTAAATGGTGTTTTCCAGTTTTGCCGTGCGGCGGGCACGATGATGCTTGAGCAAGGTAGCGGCAAAATCATTAATATTGCCTCATTGCTTACTTTTTCTGGCGGTATCACCGTCCCAGCCTATGCCGCTAGCAAAGGTGCTGTTGGCCAATTAACTAAAGCACTGGCAAATGAGTGGGCCGCAAGCAACATACAGGTTAATGCTATCGCTCCTGGTTACTTTGCGACCGACAATACCCAGCAATTACAAGACGATCCAGAGCGAAACGCGAGTATCACCGCGCGAATTCCTGCGGGGAAATGGGGACAACCTGATGATTTAGTTGGTGCTGCGATATTTTTATCTAGCAAAGCCTCAGATTATGTTAACGGACATATATTGTTGGTCGACGGTGGTTGGATGGCACGGTAATGCTTTTAGGCATTATTGTAATTTTCTTCTCCCCAGTGTTTATTGGCTGTTAGGATTAACTTTATGAAAGTATTACCTAATATCGCATTACATGCTTTTTTTACGCCCCAAAAATGGATTGGCGCAGCCTTCGCCGTATTTTGCATCCAGTTAAGTTGTTTTACCCTTGCCTCTGCGTCTACACCACATACAAGCGCAATTACCTTACCTTTTAACCAAGACTGGCAATATCTGCAAGAAAATCATGCAAAAGCAAGTGACGCACTAAAGAGTGATGCGTGGGTAGGCATTCATATTCCCCACACTTGGAACGCCACCGATACCGTAGACTCAGCACCAGGTTATCGACGAAGTGCCAGTTGGTATAAAAAACCTCTGGCGTCACCGAAAAACATAGACAACATGACAACAAAAATATACTTCGAAGGCGCGAATTACGAGACCGAAGTATATGTCAACGGCAATATGGTCGGTGAACACATAGGTGGCTATATAGGTTTTGAATTTGATATTTCAAAATACATGAAAAATAAGGGTGACAATGAAATCTTGGTCAGAGTATCTAATCGCTTTAACCCTAACCTTATCCCGTCTCAAAAATCTGATTTCTTTCTTTATGGTGGTATCACTCGCGACGTATGGATAAAACATTTACCCAAAGATCATATTTCTTACGTTGCCGTTAGCACACCTAAAGTTAGTGAAACTAGCGCTTTAACTAGTATCAAAGCTGATATTATTAGTGAACATAGTGGCACCGAATATACAATTGTTGCCTCACTTATTTCGCCTAGTGATGAAAAAATACACCAGAGTAAAAAAACGCTTTCTTTGCGTTCAGGGAGTAATACTGTTGAATTAGATTTGCCTGAGCTTGATTCACCAATGTTGTGGTCAACAGACACACCCAATTTATACAAAGTGCGCGTAGATATGTTGCAAGACGACAGGTTAGTGCATACGCAAACTGAAAATATTGGCTATAGATGGTTTGAAATGAAACCTCACCAAGGATTCTTTCTTAACGGGAAACCATTCTTAATCCGCGGCACCCATCGCCACGAAGAACATGCTGGTGTAGGAGCGGCATTATCAAACGAGCAACACCGCAAAGATATGCAGATGATAAAAGACATGGGTGCAAACTTTGTACGCCTAGGACACTACCCACAAGATCCAGAAGTCTATAAGGCCGCTAATGAACTTGGACTACTAATATGGGACGAACTACCTTGGTGCAGAGGTGGTAAAGGCGGTGAAGAATGGGAACGTAACACTGAGCACCAACTAAGTGCGATGGTAAAACAAAACTATAATCATCCAAGCATTATATTTTGGTCATTGGGTAATGAAATATATTGGGAGGAAGATTTTCCTGGTGGTGGCGAGACTGCACTCATCAATCCCTACTTACAAAAGCTTCAAGATATGACAAAAGAGATGGACCCATATCGCCTTACCAGTATTCGTAAGTATTATCCAGGTGCTGATATTGTAGATTCATTCTCTCCCTCTATTTGGGCCGGCTGGTATGGTGGGTCTTATAATCAGTACGAAGAAGCTCTGACAAAAGCCATGCAAAAATACCCTGCCTTTTTGCATATGGAATATGGTGGTTCAAGCCACGTCGGGCGTCATACCGAAACGCCTATCACTGCGCAAGGCTTAGTAGACGCCCAAGTATCAGTTGAAGAAGCTGTCAACCAAGCGATTGTAAAAAGTGTCGCTAAAGATACCGACTGGAATGAAAATTACATTGTTGATTTGTTCGATTGGCACTTAAACGTTTCTGAAAACCTTGCCGGATTTGCTGGCAATGCACAGTGGGCATTTAAGGACTTTGGCACGCCCTTGCGTCCCTCAAATCCACTGCCCTATATGAACCAAAAAGGCTTGGTTGATAGAGCTGGTAATTTTAAGGATGCGTATTGGGTATTTGCTAGCTATTGGAAAAAAGACCCTTTTTGTAAGATAGAGTCTGAAACTTGGACACATCGAAATGGCCCTAAAGAAGGTCGTGATGTAACGGTTTACTGCAACACCCAAAGTGCCGAACTTTTCCATAATGGCGAGTCTTTAGGTAAAAAAGACAAACAAAAAGGTGTAGTGCCTGCTGGTGGCTTGGTTTGGAAAGTCGCCTTCAATAATGGCGAAAACGATTTAAAAGTCATTGGTTTTAATGACGAAGATCGAGTGGCCGAAGACGAACATACGGTCACTTATTTGATTGGTAAGCACGGCAAGTATGACCGTATTGGACTAACGGCAGAGCATATTGAAGGTAATCGCTGGTTAATAAAGGCAGAAGCCCTCGATAAAAATGGCAACAGAGTGTTGGACTATCAAGAACGAGCGCACTTTTTTAATATTGGTGACGAAGGTCGCTTACTTGAAAACTACGGTACACCAAGTAAAAGTAGCATTATAGAAATGGGGAGTGGCTACGCCGAAATAGAGTATGAGTCGAACGGTAAACCAAGCACGATAGAATTTAGAACGCAAAATATCAAAGGAGTTTACGTTCAAATCAACCCTTAACCCTAAATCACAGTTGGCAATGGAAACATGTCAGCTGTTCTGTAACTATGCTAAACCCAAAACAAGTTTTTAATAAAACAGGATGCAAGCATGCCTATTTCATCTAGTAAAAAATCAGTTGCGAGTCTCAAATCGACACGTATTTTGTTCGCTTTGTCATCCGTTTTATGTGCTAGTGTTCTTAGTTTATTGACAATAACGGCACACTCACAAACATTTGAAACACCGAATATACTTAGCGACAAAGCGCTACAAAAAACAACCTACCTACCTGACTATTCTTATGCTGGCTATCATCATGGAGAAAAGCAACCTAGCAGTATAGGACATAAGCTTATTGATGTTAGCAAGTATGGCATCATTGCAAACGACGGCTTAGACGACAGTCAAGCACTAATCAAGTTACTCGATGAGCTTCGTGATGATACTACACCTGTTGTTCTGCAATTTAACGAAGGTCGATACATTATCAGTTCAATTATATATTTTGATCGCAATAACCTGATCATTCGGGGCGCTGGCAGCGGCAAAACGGGTACTGAATTTTATTTTCCACGTCCTTTGATGTACGAAAAAGCACCTGAGTTGAACGAACTAAATGAATATTTAGTTGAACTCAATAAAATTCAAAAGGAGAAAAAGAATAATATTTATATTCCTTATACTGAATGGTCATGGTCAGGGGGCTTCTTTTGGACGAGAATTGAAGGTGTACGTGTGAAAAAATACCTTGATAGGTACGATACACCTATAGCTTCCCTTGCAAAACCGTTAAAAGGCACACAAGGGCAAAAGTCTTTGGTAGTAAATGATTCTAGCAAACTTAACATTGGCGATATTATAGAACTGCAATGGTATAATGGCACCGGTGATATCAATGACCAAATTTTAAAAGATCTTTACGCTCAAAAAGTGACTAACATTGGTTCTCACCACTGGAAGAATACAAACCTTGCGATCGCTCGACAACAGACTGAAATAGTAAAAATTAATGGTAAAAATGTTACGTTACGATCGCCACTTCTGCATGACATCACAAAAGATCATAAAGTAAACTTAGCATCTTGGGAGCATTTAAGTGAGATTGGATTTGAACATTTCAGCATGAATTTTGCCTTTGCTAAGCGAATAGCACATCATTTAGAACAGGGCTTCAACGGGATTTATTTAACTCGCCTGTATAATGGATGGGTTGACGATGTAAGAGTCACTAACGCTGACAGTGGCATACTATTAGAAGAAGCGGCAAACCTTAGCATTAAGAATGTGACCACAGACGGTGACAAACTTGCCCACTATTCTGTGCAAATGGGGGTGTTCACAACGTGTTAAGTGAAAACCTCCATGTGAAGAACCATGTTGTACATCCCTTATCTTTTAATACTTTTGCGACTAAAAGTGTTTATGTAAATGCTATTGTCGACCAACACTCGGTCCTCGACCAACATAGCGGTGCTAATCAGCAAAATCTTTTCGATGCCATTAAAGTGAATGTTACGTTAAACAGCGATCGTACTTATGCTCTTTTTGCGGGAGGTGGTGCACGCTATTGGAAGCCATCTCACGCTGCATTTAATAGTATTTGGAACATGCAAATATATTTTCAGAATGGCCATGATAGTAATGAGCCAGTCATTTTAAACGGAATGAAAGATGGACCTTTAGCCAGAATAATCGGTGTTAGTGCAAACCTACCGATAAAAATAGAATATGGCCCAGATCCTTATATAGAAGGTGAAAATATTTATTACAGAAATATACCCTCACTTTACTATTATCAACTTGAAAAGCGTTTAAACAATCTCTCACCCGAGTGACTGTCTCAACTTAGCGCATGAGCAAGTAGGATTTCCTTGCTCTTGCTAGATCTCATTTTTGCATCATTAAAATAAGCTTTTGCACAATCGGTACACATTCTTCACATGAGCGTGATAATTTCGTTATAACTCTTTTTTATTATTAAGCCATCGGTAAACCGTTACCTTGTAACGATTTTCGCGATAGTAACCAAAATTCTAATACTAAAATTGTAGGGATAAATACTGTGAAACTAATAAAACGTAGTTATAAAAACTTAGCTATCGCGTCTATCGCGCTTTTTTCAATGGCACAAAACGTACAAGCAACTGAAATTGAAATTGAAGTGAGTAACTTGTTTGCTGAAGGAGGCTTGAGCCTTACTCCTGTATGGACCGGCTTCCATGATGGCACATTCAATACTTTTGACCTTGGTGCTACGGCTTCAAGTGCAGTGCAGGCTTTGGCTGAAGGCGGTGATATGTCGGGTATAAGAGCCCAATTCGCAATGGAGTCTACTGGCGTGGATGGCGCTGTTTTTGGACCAGCAGGTTTTGCAGGTGCACCGGTTATTGAACCTGGAGAAGTAACATCTGCATTTTTTAATATAAACAACGTAGATAGTGGCTATTTTAGTTTTTTATCAATGTTAATCCCTACAAACGATGCCTTTATTGGCAATGCGATGCCCGACCAATACTCTCTTTTTGATATGATGGGTAACTTTGTTGGTTTAGATATTCTGGTATTGGGTTCACAGGTTTGGGATGCAGGAACAGAAGCAAACATCGGCTACGACTCTCCGTTTTTGATTGGTGCGGGTGCACAAGGTCGTCAAGCTGAAAATAGCGTTATTAGTGTTCATCAAGGACTTCAGGTGCTGGCAGGCGGTTTGAGTATAGTTGGTGGCCAAACTCCTGCAGGAACCACTATAGACGCCTTGGCAGCGGATTTCACTGCTAGTGGATTTAATGTCGCGCGAATTCGTATAACGGAAGTATCTGCTCCCACATTTGGCATTTTTGCGACTTTTATTGGTGGTTTTATTCTATTGAGAAGAAAATTAGCTTAGCTAATTTTCACTGCGACAAAAGCGAGCTTATGCTCGCTTTTGTCAAATAAGCCTAACACTTGCGATCTGTTTATCTTAGTTTATGAGTATTATATTTATATAACATTAACTATGAGCAACTTATGACACCTGAATCACTGCACGCATTAAAAATTGCATTTACATATATGCCTAAAGCTATAGAAGTCAATAAATATGAGTATGGAGATAATTATCAAGACGTGTTGGACCATATAAACTATGTGCGTGAAACCTTAATTGAACACGATGTAGACCCCGATGAGGTGGCAGGTGAGATTAATCCATCATCAACCCCTAACTCATATTATTAACTAGCGCTTATTTGAAGGTTCGCCGTTAGTATGGCTTAGCCAATTATCTTTGAGTCTTTCAAGTGCTTTGTAATAGGAGCTAGGATTAACGCCGCAAGTAAGTTTAACGGCATGAGCCAATGCTTCAATGCTAGATAGTTGGTAACTCTTGTTTGAGCTTCTAATATCATATTGTTGCTTTGGCGGATTATCAAAATGGACACAATTAAATTGCTTCAGTACTTGGTATTTTCGCCACATTCCGTAAACTTGCTTCCAAGTACCATCTAATAAGATCATCGTTGAGATTTTATTTAGCTTAGTGTTTATCGTTTCCAAGGCGTGGCTAGTTTGCGTAGGATAAAGTACTACCGTTGTTGCTGGATCTAATTGATTTATCCGCTTTATTAAGTATTCTTCATTCGAAGTGCTTATAACTTCGATAGAAGGCGTAACCAACACAGCTAGCTTGATTGTGCTTTTAGCGTGTTTAGCTTCATTCTTATGCTGAATCACAAGTATTTCAATAGGTAGGTCTATATTCTCGATTGCATCACAAACACAAGTGCTAGTTGGATAATGACAATTGTTACAATATTTTCGCTTAGCCATAAGTCCTCAACACCCTTTAGTGATTTCGTTTATTTTACGCAACCTTAGCGTCATCGTCGAGAAGCACCCTACATTAATCCCATTCTTACTCGCGTCATTGCAGCCCCCCACCAGCGTCGTCATCGCATACGACACCGTCATCACCGCCCCCACTCCCGTCATCTCCGCCCCCACTCCCGTCATCTCCGCCCCCACTCCCGTCATCTCCGCCCCCACTCCCGTCATCTCCGCCTCCACTCCCGTCATCTCCGCCCTCACTCCCGTCATCTCCGCCTCCACTCCCGTCATCTCCGCCTCCACTCCCGTCATCTTCGCGCAGGCGAAGATCTCCCCAACAGCGTAACCGTAGCCCAAACCCCGTCTACTGCCAAGTGATTTAGCATCGCATAATGTTCTCTTTGATAATTCATAGAGGACACCATGCGAAGAAAACGCCAAACCAAAAAAGAATGGAAAGCCACGTTAGAAGCCCAAAAAGCCAGTGGCTTAACAGCACCCGAATATTGCGCCAAGCATAAGATCCACCTGCAAACGTTTTACGCCAGAAAAAGCGATATTCTAAAACCGTCGTCCAAACCCAATCCTAAGGCATGGGTAAAAGTGACCAAAGATAAGTCGCTGTCGACAGCGACATCGCCTCAACTCACGTTACAATATCAAGGCGTCGTGATTAACGTGCTGCATTCACCGGAGCCAAGTTGGTTAACAGAAGTCGTTAAAGGCCTCGCTTCATGAAGATGTTTGTCGAGCCTAACGATATTTATTTGCACACCGGCTTCGTGGATTTCCGCAAAAGCATCAATGGCCTATTAGTGATCATCGAATGTGAGCTTGAGTTGTCACCATTTGATGATGCGATGTTTATCTTTTGCAATAAAAAACAAGACAAACTCAAAATCGTCTATTGGGATAAAACGGGCTTTGCCATGTGGTACAAAGTGCTGCAAAAAAATCGGTTTAAGTGGCCTAAATTAAACGACATGAGTCACCTCAGGTTAAGCGAACAACAGCTCACTTGGCTGCTAGGAGGCTATGATGTAATTGGGCACAGCACGCTTCATTACACATCCATGGGCTTATAACTTAGGATCATAAAAACAATTTATTGATCACGATTTAATCTACATAAAATCCGTTATTTAGGAGAGCATTGAGGTAAAATATAGGGCATGAAAAAAGCCCCGAACACACTGCCTACTGACGTCGCTGCCTTGCAAGAGATGGTACTTAAGTTGCGTGAGCAAAACCAAGCATTAAATGCGAAGAACCAGCGTTTAACTGAGATGTTTCGCTTAGCGCAGCAAAAACGCTTTGGCAAAAGCAGTGATACTTTCCCTGGGCAAGGTGAGCTATTTAACGAAGCAGAAGAGATTGTTGAGCAAGCGGACGAAGCTGGGGCCGATAACAGCGAAACAATCACCTATACTCGCCGTAAAAAACGAGCTGAGAAGATAGCCGATGACATCCCTCGTGAGCGCGTTATTCATGATATCGCTGATGAAGATAAGTTCTGCGACTGCTGTGAGCATCCGCTGCATCAAATTGGTGAAGACACCAATGAAAAAATCGAGTTTATCCCTGCCCAAATCAAAGTGATTGTGAATGTAAGACCGAAATACGCTTGTAAAGCGTGCGAGCAACAAGGCACTCACAATCGCATTAAACAAGCCCCTGTACCGCCAAGTATTATTCCTAAAGGCTATGCCACACCCAGCTTAATATCGCAAATCATTACCAGTAAATATCAATATGGCTTACCGCTTTATCGGTTAGAAAGTATGTTTGCCCAATATGGCATTGAGCTGTGCCGGCAAACCATGTCAAAGTGGATGATAAAAAGTGGCAATATCTTCGAAATCTTATACGACATGATGCGGCGAATATTATTGGAGCAACCGGTTATCTTTAGTGATGACACCACTGTCAAAGTCGTGGGCGATAATAAGGCAAAATCTTACATGTGGCTATATGGCTGCGGGGCGGACTCGCCTGCCGGTAAAATAGTGGATAGCGATATTCCCAATATTGTGCTGTTTGATTACAACAGTGGTCGAGGCGGCCAAGTAATAGTGGACTACTTAGACGGTTACAATGGCTACATGCATGCTGACGGCTACCCTGGTTATCATAAAACACAAGCGACCATTATCGGCTGCTGGGCACATGCTAGACGCAAGTTCACTGACGCGCAAAAAGCAATGGGCAAAAACAAAAGTGGCAAAATCAATTGGGCGATTAACCACATTAAAAAGCTATACCGCGTGGAGACGCTCATCAAAGATAAAACCATCGATGAGCGCTATCACATTCGCCAAGAGCAAAGCCTGCCATTGCTTGATGAGTTTAAAGCATGGCTCATTCAATCTAAAAGCCAAGTGTTAGGGCAAACGGATTTAAGCGACGCCATTCAATATTGTTTAAATCAATGGGAAAAGCTTGAGCGCTATACGCTTGATGGACGCCTCAGCATCGACAATAATCGCGCCGAGCGCTCAATAAAACCCTTCGTGAATGGCAGAAAAGCTTGGCTGTTCTCACAAACTGCAAACGGTGCAAAAGCGAGCGCTATACTCTATTCCATCGTAGAGAGCGCCAAAGCCAATGGGCTTGTGCCTTACGATTACATCACCCATTTACTCGAAGCCTTTACATGTCCTGAGCCTGACATCGAGCAATTACTGCCTTGGAATGTTAAGTTAGGTGACGGTCTTTAGGCGACGGTTACCCAACAGCCTAGCAAACCCCATAGATGTTTGGCTTTTGCCGTGTAATGTTGGGGGTTCCTGCCTGCGCAGGAATGACGTTTCTTCGTTGAATGTGCGGGGTTTTGTGTTGAATACGAGGGTATTTGCGTTGAAAATGAGGTTTTGCACAAACTGCAGGCGTAAAAAAACCCGCTAGCGTTTGCTATGCGGGTTTTTCTAATTGGGAGTCTGGCGATGTGCTACTCTCACATGGGGAAACCCCACACTACCATCGCCGCTAATACGTTTCACTTCTGAGTTCGAGATGGGATCAGGTGGTACCGTATCGCTATTGTCGCCAGACAAAAAAGCGCGAAGCGCCCTCAACTTGATTGAGGGGCTCCGACTTAGCACGCCGTTATCAAAACAACGCGCTTTCATTTGAAAAAGCTGTTACGACACTTCATATTTACGACGAAGTACCGTCGTTCCCGCGAAGGCGGGAACCTCCTCAACAGTGAGGAATATAAAAAAGTAATGGGATAGATGTTTGACACTCCGCGGTTGCCCAAGGAGGTTCCTGCCTGCGCAGGAATGACGACTTGTTATCGTCACCATGTGCTTAACATCTACTATTTTAGTAAGTAAGAGACGCTACTCTATTTCACATCTTGATTAGTCACTTGTCACAACAACACATTAGCTACCGATGATGTCCTACCGTTCCCATGGAACATGCACACATCGGTTGCGCAAGATATTGATTCACAAAAGCAGTGAATAAATATTTGCACTTGATAAGGTGTTGTATGATTAAGCCTTACGGGCAATTAGTACAGGTTAGCTTAACGCATTACTACGCTTCCACACCCTGCCTATCAACGTTGTAGTCTACAACAACCCTTCAAAGCGATTAAATCGCTAGGGATGACTCATCTTTGGGCTCGCTTCCCGCTTAGATGCTTTCAGCGGTTATCGATTCCGAACGTAGCTACCGGGCAATGCAATTGGCATCACAACCCGAACACCAGCGGTTCGTCCACTCCGGTCCTCTCGTACTAGGAGCAGCTCCCATCAATCATCCAACGCCCACACCAGATAGGGACCGAACTGTCTCACGACGTTCTAAACCCAGCTCGCGTACCACTTTAAATGGCGAACAGCCATACCCTTGGGACCGACTTCAGCCCCAGGATGTGATGAGCCGACATCGAGGTGCCAAACACCGCCGTCGATATGAACTCTTGGGCGGTATCAGCCTGTTATCCCCGGAGTACCTTTTATCCGTTGAGCGATGGCCCTTCCATACAGAACCACCGGATCACTATGACCTACTTTCGTACCTGCTCGACGTGTCTGTCTCGCAGTTAAGCTGGCTTATGCCATTGCACTAACCTCCTGATGTCCGACCAGGATTAGCCAACCTTCGTGCTCCTCCGTTACACTTTGGGAGGAGACCGCCCCAGTCAAACTACCCACCAGACACTGTCCACAATCCCGATAAGGGACCCGTGTTAGAACATCAAACGTACAAGGGTGGTATTTCAAGGTTGACTCCACGTCATCTAGCGACAACGTTTCATAGTCTCCCACCTATCCTACACATGTAGGGTCAATGTTCAGTGCCAAGCTGTAGTAAAGGTTCACGGGGTCTTTCCGTCTAGGTGCGGGTACACAGCATCTTCACTGCAATTTCAATTTCACTGAGTCTCGGGTGGAGACAGCGAGGCCATGGTTACACCATTCGTGCAGGTCGGAACTTACCCGACAAGGAATTTCGCTACCTTAGGACCGTTATAGTTACGGCCGCCGTTTACCGGGGCTTCGATCAAGAGCTTCGACAACACAAGTGCTATCTAACCCCATCAATTAACCTTCCGGCACCGGGCAGGTGTCACACCGTATACGTCATCTTTCGATTTAGCACAGTGCTGTGTTTTTAATAAACAGTCCCAGCCTCCTGGTCACTGCGGCCCCCATTCGCTTAGAGCGTAAAGCTCATCACAAACAGGGGCGTACCTTCTCCCGAAGTTACGGTACTATTTTGCCGAGTTCCTTCACCCGAGTTCTCTCAAGCGCCTTAGTATTCTCTACCTGACCACCTGTGTCGGTTTGGGGTACGGTTCATATAGCAATACGCTTAGAAGATTTTCCTGGAAGCAGGGCATCAACAACTTCGCGACCGTAGTCACTCGTCTCGTGTCTCAGGTTTAATGTTTGACCGGATTTGCCTAATCAAACGCCCTACGCACTTTCACATGGACAACCAACGCCATGCTTGCCTAGCCTTCTCCGTCTCTCCTTCACTCACTATATAAGTACAGAAATATTAATCTGTTTCCCATCGACTACGCATTTCTGCCTCGCCTTAGGGGCCGACTTACCCTGCCCTGATTAGCATGGGACAGGAAACCTTGGTCTTCCGGCGTGGGGGTTTTTCACCCCCATTATCGTTACTCATGTCAGCATTCGCACTTGTGATATGTCCAGCAAGCCTTACAGCTCACCTTCATCCACTTACACAACGCTCCCCTACCACTTGTCCTAAGACAAATCCGCAGCTTCGGTATATTGCTTAGCCCCGTTACATCTTCCGCGCAGGCCGACTCGACTAGTGAGCTATTACGCTTTCTTTAAAGGGTGGCTGCTTCTAAGCCAACCTCCTAGCTGTCTTAGCCTTCCCACATCGTTTCCCACTTAGCAATATTTTGGGACCTTAGCTGGCGGTCTGGGTTGTTTCCCTCTTCACGACGGACGTTAGCACCCGCCGTGTGTCTCCCGGATAGCACTCATCGGTATTCGGAGTTTGCAAAGGGTTGGTAAGTCGGGATGACCCCCTAGCCTTAACAGTGCTCTACCCCCAATGGTGTTCGTCCGAGGCTCTACCTAAATAGATTTCGGGGAGAACCAGCTATCTCCCGGTTTGATTGGCCTTTCACCCCCAGCCACAAGTCATCTCCTGATTTTTCAACATCAGTGAGTTCGGTCCTCCAGTTGATGTTACTCAACCTTCAACCTGCCCATGGCTAGATCACCGGGTTTCGGGTCTATACCTAGCAACTAAACGCGCAGTTAACACTCGCTTTCGCTACGACTCCCCTATACGGTTAATCTTGCTACTAAATATAAGTCGCTGACCCATTATACAAAAGGTACGCAGTCACACCACGAAGGTGCTCCCACTGCTTGTACGTATACGGTTTCAGGTTCTATTTCACTCCCCTCACAGGGGTTCTTTTCGCCTTTCCCTCACGGTACTGGTTCACTATCGGTCAGTTAGGAGTATTTAGCCTTGGAGGATGGTCCCCCCATCTTCAATCAGGATAACACGTGTCCCGACCTACTTAATATGACCAATATGATGCTTCACATACGGGACTATCACCCTGTATCGTTGTGCTTCCCAACACATTCTGCTACATCATACTGATTCGGCTGCTCCCCGTTCGCTCGCCGCTACTAGGGGAATCTCGTTTGATTTCTCTTCCTAAGGGTACTTAGATGTTTCAGTTCCCCTCGTTTGCTTCGTTAAGCTATGAATTCACTTAACGATAGGTCCTAAGACCTGGGTTTTCCCATTCGGAAATCGTTGGGTATAACGCGTTTTGTCAGCTTCCCAACGCTTATCGCAGACTTACACGTCCTTCATCGCCTCTAACTGCCTAGGCATCCACCGTATACGCTTAGTCACTTAATCATACAACCCTTATAAAGCGCTTTTTACCACAAGCACTTGCTTACGCAAGTGGGCGCCATAACTGTCTTAACCGCAGGGGAACCCTGCTGAACAGTTATTCGCTCGCTAAAGTGGAGAATGCGTTCACATTATCTTCTTTATTAAGCTCGCCGTATCATGGAAATCGTGTTTATTTAACGCTTCGCTTTTGTAATTCAAAGCGCGTTAAATCGTATGGTGACAAGTTTTGCTAATCGTTCGTGCAAATTTTCATTCACCGCTTGTGTGAATGGAAATCTTGCGCAATGAGGGCATACAATACTCTGTGAGCATTCTATGTCTTCTTTGCACTTGCACGAATTTACATTTTGTCAGATAGAGTAGCTCTTGAGAAAATCGTTTCGTATGTCACACTTTCATGTACATACAAGCAATTTTCATCACTTCTCTTACTTTTAAATATAGATTACTTTTTTTATCAGCTTTTCCAAATTGTTAAAGAGCTAAAATGGGGTCAGTGTTAATTACACTTCGCCATTCTATTCACAAAATCGACGTCAATAAGTAACACTGACCCCTTTTTTGCTTTTGAGAGTTTAAAAAACCCTAATGAATAATCTCTCGTTTTTACAAACATGACCTTATTCATTAAGGTTTACTTACCATACCAAATATACGCTACCAAACTGGTAGGCTTGGGCAGACTTGAACTGCCGACCTCACCCTTATCAGGGGTGCGCTCTAACCAGCTGAGCTACAAGCCTGCTGTTCGTCTGTAGTAGATGGTGGAGCTAAGCAGGATCGAACTGCTGACCTCCTGCGTGCAAGGCAGGCGCTCTCCCAGCTGAGCTATAGCCCCGTCTTGTCTATCAATTACTCGATAACAAACCGGTAAGGTATGGTTTCTCTTCTTTTCTTAGTAGCAAAATAATCTGTGTAAGCACTCAGTCAAAAACATCGTTGACTTTTGGTAAGGAGGTGATCCAACCCCAGGTTCCCCTAGGGTTACCTTGTTACGACTTCACCCCAGTCATGAATCACAAAGTGGTAACCGTCCTCCCGAAGGTTAGACTAGCTACTTCTTTTGCAACCCACTCCCATGGTGTGACGGGCGGTGTGTACAAGGCCCGGGAACGTATTCACCGTAGTATGCTGACCTACGATTACTAGCGATTCCGACTTCATGGAGTCGAGTTGCAGACTCCAATCCGGACTACGACGAGCTTTAAGGGGTCCGCTTACCCTCGCAGGTTCGCTTCCCTTTGTACTCGCCATTGTAGCACGTGTGTAGCCCTACTCGTAAGGGCCATGATGACTTGACGTCGTCCCCACCTTCCTCCGGTTTGTCACCGGCAGTCTCCTTAAAGTGCCCAACTGAATGCTGGCAACTAAGGACAAGGGTTGCGCTCGTTGCGGGACTTAACCCAACATCTCACGACACGAGCTGACGACAGCCATGCAGCACCTGTATCAGTGTTCCCGAAGGCACCAATCCATCTCTGGAAAGTTCACTGTATGTCAAGAGTAGGTAAGGTTCTTCGCGTTGCATCGAATTAAACCACATGCTCCACCGCTTGTGCGGGCCCCCGTCAATTCATTTGAGTTTTAACCTTGCGGCCGTACTCCCCAGGCGGTCTATTTATCGCGTTAGCTTCGCTACTCACGGATTAAATCCACAAACAGCTAATAGACAGCGTTTACGGTGTGGACTACCAGGGTATCTAATCCTGTTCGCTACCCACACTTTCGCACATGAGTGTCAGTCTTTGGCCAGAGAGTCGCCTTCGCCACTGATGTTCCTCCAGATATCTACGCATTTCACCGCTACACCTGGAATTCCACTCCCCTCTCCAAGACTCTAGTCATTCAGTTCCAAAAGGCCTTCCCACGTTGAGCGCGGGGCTTTCACTTCTGGCTTAAATGACCACCTGCGTGCGCTTTACGCCCAGTAATTCCGATTAACGCTTGCACCCTCCGTATTACCGCGGCTGCTGGCACGGAGTTAGCCGGTGCTTCTTCTGTTGTTAACGTCACAGTATATGGGTATTAACCACACACCTTTCCTCACAACTGAAAGTGCTTTACAACCCGAAGGCCTTCTTCACACACGCGGCATGGCTGCATCAGGGTTTCCCCATTGTGCAATATTCCCCACTGCTGCCTCCCGTAGGAGTCTGGGCCGTGTCTCAGTCCCAGTGTGGCTGATCTTCCTCTCAGAACAGCTAGAGATCGTCGCCTTGGTGAGCCTTTACCTCACCAACTAGCTAATCTCGCTTAGGTTCCTCCTTTGGCGGGAGCCGAAGCCCCCTTTTACCCGTAGGTAATATGCGGTATTAGCCATCGTTTCCAATGGTTATCCCCCTCCAAAGGGCAGATCCCTAAGTATTACTCACCCGTCCGCCACTCGTCATCTTCTAGCAAGCTAGAAATGTTACCGTTCGACTTGCATGTGTTAGGCCTGCCGCCAGCGTTCAATCTGAGCCATGATCAAACTCTTCAATTAAATACTGAAATTACAAATAAATTTTTGTCGCAGACACTCTTGACGAGTGCCTACACAGATTGTCTTGCTACTAATTGTTAAAGAACATTGTTAGCCTGACGGCTAACTCGCTGTGAGGTGGACTATGCCTCTCCTCAAGCGGGATGCGAATACTACGTCACTCGCAAATTTTGTCAACACTTTTTGTAAACTTTTTTGCAAATAATTTTGCAAGTCATTTTACGAAAACGTCATCGCAATGACGCATAAATATTGACACTTCAAATACGTTTGTTAGCCTTTGTAATCAAAGCCTAACGATGTGTCCTTGAAGCGAGCGCGCATTCTACATAATAAAATCAGGGGGTCAACCAAAAATTGCTAAAAATTGCATTTATTTAGGTTTAACGCTTATTTTTTAGCCTGAGCGTCGTTTTCGTCACTCATATCGCTTTGTTTTTTACTTTCTTCGTCATTCGTCTTTAAGAAATCAGCGTCTTCTTCGGCCTCACCAACCACATCTTCTAAGGTTACCTTATCAACTGTTCTAAAAGTATTTATTGGCCCAGCAATAGAATAGAGGATAAACACAATAAATAATACTAATGAAGGAGCTGTCGCGACAATAATGAAGATAAGCATTATTAGTAATAAAGCTACGAATGGTACTTTTCCATGCCAATTTAACTCTTTAAACGAATTATATTTAAAATTACTTACCATTAATAAGCCAGACAATCCCGTTACAATTGCTACTATGATCCCATAATCATGACCGCTAATGTCATAATCCATACTCACCCAAACCATGCCTGAAACCACTGCAGCCGCTGCTGGGCTTGCTAAGCCTTGAAAATAGCTTTTATCAGCGGTGCCCACCTGTGTATTGAACCTTGCCAAGCGCAGCGCAGCACACGCTACATATATAAATGCAGCAAGCCATCCAAACTTCCCTAATTCACTCAAACCAAAATTATATGCCACTAATGCTGGTGCGACACCAAAGGACAGCATATCGGCCATTGAGTCATATTCGGCACCAAAGTCAGACTGAGTATTTGTAATTCTGGCGACTCGCCCGTCTAAGCCATCAAATATCATGGCAATGAAGATCGCTATCGCTGCGTTTTCAAACTGGCCATTCATTGACATAACAACCGCGTAAAACCCAGAGAAAAGTCCCGCCGTGGTTAACAGATTAGGTAATAAGTAAATACCACGAGGTTTAGATTTTGTTTCGCTCATAATGACTCCATAAATAGTTGATCGTAGTATATCAAATTTGTTACATACTTATACATACCTTTTACTTTGTATACTTTTCAGAAAATTGGCTCACAGTAAAATCGAATATATGTTGTCGTGTTCAGTATTTATTCAGCTTTGTGTCAGCTTCTTTTACACCAAGGCGTTTTATTGAAAAGGAATAAGTTTATTTCTAGCGCTATATCAGCAGCTTAGGACAAGTGGCTTAAATTTTGCAGCGTTGCCATCAATAGATCGTACATTTGGCGTTAACAATCAAAATTATTATGCGCTAAATGCTTAACAAATAAAATTTCGGGTATTACGAATTATGATCAAGAAGTTAATTTTCGCGTCAATGATAGCTGCAGCATCAATGTCGTCATTCGCTGGTGGGCAAGTATGGGATTTTTCTGGCTCAATGGGCATCAATAATACCAACTTTGGGCATGTACAAACTGTCACAAACAGTAATGGTATTAATGTGCAAATTAGCGCTTGGTCTTCTACCGGTGATGGTTGCGGTACCGTTTACGGAAAAAACAACGATGATGTCGATTCTTGCATCGAATCTGCGAAACTAAAAAGCTGGTCATCAGGCTTGGGCGTTTCGAATCGAGACGAGGACCATACAAATAATGAACCTAACCATGCTATTGATAACACAAATGATAACAACAGCAGGAACCATGATATTGATAACGATATGGTGCTTCTTACTTTCGATCATGCCGTGAAAATTACAGGCTTTGGTGTTGGCTGGGTTTGGGATGATTTCGATTCATCAGTTCTTGCCTATACAGACACAACTCAATTTACTGGCTTTGCTAGCGATAGTAACTGGAGTGATATACTCCACCAAGGTTGGGACTTAGTTGACCAATATGGTGTTGGGTCATCATCTCCTAGAGACTTTTCGGTACACGATGCAGATGTTTATTCAAAACATTGGCTAGTTGGTGCGTTTAGCAAAGCGTTTAGCCCAACAACAAATTGGACTGATGATAACGATGCCTTCAAACTTAGTGGTTTAAACGTGGTTGTTAAGCCAAAAGATCCTGATACCAATCCAGTAAGTGCACCAGCGTCGGCAGGTATGTTGTTGACCATGCTAGCATTTATGGCTTATCGAAGAAAAAGCTAAGCGCTATTTCGAAAAAAAGAAAAGAGCTGATATAATCAGCTTTTTTTGTCCACAATTAATACAAAGAGATAAGTGTTATGAGTTTAAAAGGTGTTGCCCTCGTATTGTTTGTACTGCTCTCAAGTTGCGCCATTGCGCAAGAAAATGCAGATTACGAAAAAGCTTATACTGCGTATGAAAGTGGAAATATTGATGAAAGTTACCTGTATTTAAAACGCAGTTTACAAAAGGACGAAGACCACCTACCCTCGAAAATGTTAATGGCCGAAGCCTTGGCTTTATCTGGCTATTACCTGGATTCATTATCTGAATTTGAAGAGTCTTTAGCCTTAGGTGCTGATCTAAACTTGGTTCTCGAATCATATATCCGAGTATTAATGGTACTAGGTGATACTGGTCGCATATTAGATATACCCGACAATCAGTTATCGCCAAATAAAAAGGGCTTCTTAAGAAGTGCAAAAGCAGGAACTTACGCACAACGAGAAGAATACTTAAAAGCGGAAGAATACTTCCAACTTGCATATGATGTAGCGCCTACCAGCGTCAACGTCCTAAACAGTGCCAGCCGTTATTACATTGCCACCAAAAACTACGATTTAGCCAAAAGAAGGCTAGATGAATCTATGGCAATCGATAATGCAAATTCAAATACCTACGAATTGCTTGGCTTATATTACGGACAGTTAGGTATGCAAGATGAGAAAATAGACGCGTTAGAAAAAGGCCAAGAAATCGCTCAATCTCACCCCGTTATTTTAAGAGAATTGGTTGGTGCTTATGCTGAACGAGGCGACTATCAGCTGGCTAAAACAATGTTAATGACAACACTAGAGACAACGCCCAACGATCCAATGGCAAACTTGTTACTCAGTTGGATTGCGGGTGAACTTGGTGAAGCAGCTTTGTCAAAAGAGGTATTGAACGACTTAGTAAACCAATTGAGCTTAATCGACACCTCAGATTTAGCAAAACAAGATTACACTCTTTTTGTAAGTGCAATGGCAAATTATGCTGCCAATAACCTTGAGATTGCACGCGGACAGCTAGAACAATATGTAAATAGAAATCCCACTAACTTTGAAGCAGCAAAACTACTTGCCGACATATACGAGCGTGAACGCGCGTTTGTAGCTGCCGCAAACACGCTTGAACGATTTCCTAAGCAAATAGACAGTGATGTTAATTTAGTGGCCAGATTATGCGGGACGTATGTCAAAACAAAACTTAATCACAAGTGTAGTTCACTTATTTTAAGAAACCGAGAGGCTCATGGAGATTCAGTCATATTTGTCCAAGCAGAATCAAATTTACTGGCCTCTAGAGGTAAAATAAATCTTGCCCTTGAAAACTTAAACAACCTGAACTCAAGTCAACTATCAGTTATGGCGCAACAAGCAGTATTGGCTATTCAGAGCGACCGCTTGGATGCAGCTACGCGAATTGTTACACGCTTACTTGACGTACATCCTGATAATAGTGATTTTTTGAATCTAGAGGCTTCAATTCTTAAAAAACAGAACAAGTTTAGAGAAGCCGAAGAAATATATGAAAAAATATTAGCAAAAGAAGCGACACATTTTGCCGCGAGTTTTAACTTGAGCCATATCTATTACCTGACTAATCGCCTTAATTTAGCTAAGACAACAACCCTAGCTTTAATGGGAAAGCGTGAAAATGACGTAGATTTACTCTTGCTTTACGCGAATGTGTTAACGTCCCTAAAAGAGTACGAAGGGGCTTTCGATGCCATAAGTAAAGCTGAAAGCTTAACCCGCTACAATGTTAAAATAGACCAAGCTTTCGTGAAACTCTATATTGCCACCAACGAATTGGACAATGCGCTTATAAGAGTTACAAAATTACTCAAGGATGATAAAACAAACATCGAGTTAATTCGTCAACGCGCCGGCTTATTATTTGAATTAGGTAGAGAAGATGAAGCCCATAAAGAACTTCGTATGTTGTACGGATTATTAACAGATGACTCGCAATCACTGTTTGCGTTGTCTGACATCCAAGGACAATATGCAGATCTCGATGGCGCAATAGAAACCTTGCAGCGCGCTGATGCTATAAACCCTGAAAATCTATTTATTAACCGCAATTTAGCCAAACTCGCCTTAGTTAAAAAAGATATGGCCATGGCTGAAACTAAAATAGCTTGGTTGAGGACTGTAGCGCCAAATAACCCTGATGTATTATTATTGCAGGGTGACCTAGCGATGGCGCAAGGCGCAGATGAAGAGGCCGCTGGGCACTATTTAAATGCTATAAGGGTTAATAATACGCTTGCTCCTGCACTGATAGCAGCGTATCAACTTGCGAATCGAGGATTTAAACAAGAGAAATTCCTAGAAACATTTGACTTCCTTGGCAGAGACCCTGATAAAAATACCTTTGCCATTCATCTACTCGCCGATTTTTATTTTGCAAGAGACAGATATGTGAAAGCCAAAAATGCTTATGTAAGTATTTCTGGGCAAGTAGAATACACCCCTTTACCGATGGTGCTAAATAACTTAGCTAACATATATGTTACTGAAGAGAAGATAGATGCCGCCTACAACTTTGCGCAACAAGCCTATGAAATGGTCCAAAATAACCCATTCATACTAGACACACTAGGTTGGATTACGGTACTTCGCGGAGAATATACACAAGGATTAAGCCTGCTTAGGCAGTCTTTTTCGATGAATGCGCAAGACCCAGATTTGCGTTATCGAGTCGCATTCGCGCTGCACAAGCTCGGTAGAGACTCAGAAAGCCGACGTGAACTTAAATTGCTATTGAGTGATTTTCCTGACTTTAAAAAGCGGCCTGAAGCCTTGGAGCTGAATAGGACCTTAGAACAGGCTGTTTCGGCATCGTAGCCGGCAAACACTGTGGTAAAGTAGAAAAGTAGCTTAAACGAATTTAAGCTACTTTTACGACCACCTATTTAATAACAAAATCTCCTTGCTCATTGCAGTCAATGGTCACCGTGTCACTACTTGACAAACTATCGTCTAATAGCGCGTGAGCCAAAGGATTCTCTATTTTCATTTGTATTGCTCTTTTCAGCGGCCGCGCACCATAGATTGGGTCAAATCCTGCTAACGCTAGATTATCAAGTGCAGCACCAGAGACCTCTAACTTGTAACCCATGTCATGCAAGCGCTGACGTAAAGATGCCAGCTGTATTTTTGCAATTGATTTAATTTCTTCTTTACCCAATGGATGGAAGACCACGATGTCATCAACCCTGTTAATAAATTCAGGCCTAAAATGACTACCTACAACTTCCATGACACTGTTTTTCATCTGTAGGTAGTTTTCTTCTCCGCTTTGCGCTTGAATAATGTCTGAACCTAAATTAGAGGTCATGATGATAACCGTATTTTTGAAGTTAACCGTACGACCTTGGCCGTCAGTTAAGCGTCCATCATCTAATACTTGCAACAATATATTAAACACATCAGGATGCGCTTTTTCTACTTCGTCTAACAATATCACCGAGTAAGGCTTGCGTCGCACAGCCTCGGTTAAATAACCACCTTCCTCATAGCCAACATAGCCCGGCGGTGCACCAACCAGTCTAGAAACAGAATGTTTCTCCATAAACTCGGACATATCTATTCTGACCATCGCTTCTTCAGTATCAAACATGAAGTTTGCTAATGCTTTACACAACTCAGTTTTCCCGACGCCCGTTGGGCCTAAGAATAAAAATGACCCCATAGGCTTGTCTGGATCTGCAAGACCCGCACGAGAGCGTCTAATAGCATCAGAAACAGCCCTAACGGCCTCTTGCTGCCCAATAACGCGCGTTCCTATCGCCGCTTCCATGTTAACTAGCTTATTTTTTTCACCGTCTAACATTTTGCTTACCGGTATGCCTGTCCAGCGCGAGAGAACGTCAGCTATTTCAATTTCAGTCACTTTATTTTTTAACAAGGTATGTTCAGCGATATCGTTTTCTGCCGCTTGTTCAAGCCTTTGTTCAAGAGCTGGAATTTTTCCATACTGTAACTCTGACATTCGGCTCAAATCTGATGCCCGTCGGGCAATTTCTAAATCGAGTTTCGCTTGCTCTAAATCTGCTTTAATACCCTGGGTGCCCTGCATTGCATCTTTTTCTTTATTCCAGACCAATTCAAGCTCAGCATATTTAATTTCTGCCTGCTCGCGCTCAAGTTCAATAATTTCCAAGCGCTTGTGGCTAGCAGTATCAGTTTCTTTGGCTAAAGCCTGCTCTTCAAGTTTTAGCTGAATAATACGACGTTCAAGCTTGTCCATTTCTTCTGGTTTAGAATCGATTTGTAGACGAATGCTAGACGCGGCTTCATCTATTAAATCTATTGCTTTGTCAGGGAGCTGGCGGTCGCTAATATAACGATTAGATAAACTCGCCGCCGCAACGATAGCCGGATCTGTTATGTCTACAGCATGATGAAGCTCGTAGCGTTCTTTTAAACCTCGTAAAATAGCGATCGTGTCTTCAACTGAAGGTTGTTCTACTAAGACTTTCTGAAAACGTCGCTCTAATGCGGCATCTTTCTCAATATACTGGCGATACTCATCAAGAGTCGTTGCGCCTACACAGTGAAGTTCACCTCTTGCCAACGCAGGTTTTAACATATTACCTGCGTCCATTGCTCCCTCACCTTTTCCTGCGCCAACCATGGTGTGCAATTCATCAATGAAAAGGATCACGCGGCCCTCTTCTTTTGCAAGCTCATTTAAGACTGATTTTAGCCGTTCTTCAAACTCTCCTCGGTATTTTGCTCCTGCTAGCAAAGACCCCATATCTAGCGATAAGACGCGTTTGTCTTTCAGTCCTTCAGGTACCTCACCATTGATAATACGCTGCGCTAAACCCTCTGCAATAGCGGTTTTACCTACCCCTGGTTCCCCAATGAGTACGGGATTATTTTTCGTTCTGCGCTGAAGTACTTGAATTGTTCGTCGAATTTCATCGTCTCTGCCAATGACAGGGTCTAGCTTACCTTGTTCTGCCCTTTCAGTTAGATCGCTGGTATATTTTTCTAGCGCTTGTCGAACGTCTTCAGCATTTTGGTCTGTGACTTTTTGTCCGTTGCGCACGTGGTCTATGGCCGCTTCAATTTTCTTTTTATTTAAGCCTAATTTCGTCAGCATTTTGCCAAGCGTGCCGGTATCATCAATTGCCGCCAAAACAAAAATTTCAGACGTAATATAATCGTCTTTTCGCTGCTGTGCTATTTTGTCACACATATTCAACAAGCGAATAGAATCACGACCGAGTTGCACTTCAGCATCAGGGCCTTGAATTTTTGGTAGCTTATCTACGCTTTCATTTAAAGAGGAGCGTAAACTATTTAGGTTTATGCCGGTATGCTCAAGCAATGCTCTAATGCTCGTACCCTCTTGGTTCAGCAGCGCTGACATCAAGTGAATGGGTTCGATATACTGATTATCGCGACCAAGCGCAAGTGATTGCGCATCTGAAATCGCAATTTGGAATTTACTGGTAAATTTATCTAAACGCATAAGGGTCTCTCCTATATTTCCTTACTTTATATGTGGGTATAAAGACTTGGCAATTCAAGTGACTAAAGAAATTATAAGCGTAATTGTTAAGAAATTAAGAAACTTGGTGATGGGTGGCGGGCGTTAAATACGAACAACAACTGTTGCCATCCGTCCTGTATTTATTGAACCTTGGTGATTAGCAGCTCGATGAGAAAAACAGTCATTACTGGCGTAGCTACACACGGGTGATTTCTCTATATTGACAACACCCTGTGCATTTAATTGTTGAATCGCAATAGCGGCTAAATCGACTAAGAATTTATCTACTTGCCCAGTTGGTTTTATTTGATTTTTATATTTACCAAAGTTTTCGATAAGGTCTTGTGATACTTCAAAATTTGCCTGGGAAATACTAGGTCCTATCCACACGCTAAGGCTTGATTTATGACTAAACTCCTGCAGTGTGTTGCTTATGATGCCATTCAAAAGTCCTCGCCAACCAGCATGTACAGCAGCAATTTTTCCTGACTTTGTACAGGCAAAAACGAGCGGTAAACAATCAGCTGTCATTACCGCTAGCGGTGTATTGGTATCTGTTGTAAATACTCCGTCACAAGCTAGTGCACTTGTCAATTCGACACTTGTGTTTGGGATATTTTCGGGGTCTTTTGCATCTATCGTGCCGGTGACATCAGGCAAGTCTGCATAGTTAGCCAAAATTGACGAGTGGGTTTGCTGTAGCCATTTGATAGGTGCAAGTGAAATCTCGATATCTGTTTTGTCATCATCGAGACGATTGCTGACTTGCTGCGTAATTATCGACTTTAATAAAGCTCGATTAGTCGCAACGCGATGACTATTATCGCCAACGTGCATGCCTAAATTAAAGGATTTATAAGGTCCTTCACTTACCCCACCATGCACGCTTGTACAAAAACAAAAGACATTGTTCGCTAATGGGGCATGCGGTAAGAACAACAATTTACGCCACTACCATTGTTCAGGCATATCATGAAGCGCTAAATCAGCTTTCATGGCCGCTAACAAAGCAATAAAGTCATCTGGCAATGGAGCATGCCACGTCATACTTTCGCCCGTAGTCGGATGAGTTAAACTTAATTGTATGGCATGCAAGGCTTGGCGCTTAAAGCCACGCAACATGGTCACAAAGGCTTCACTGGCATGCTTAGGTAATCTAGGCCTACCACCATATTGAATATCACCGACGATAGGATGCTTGATATGGGTCATGTGCACTCTGATTTGATGAGTACGACCGGTTTCGAGTTTTAAGCGTAAATGCGTGTGCGCTCGAAACTTTTGCTTTACGCGATAATGCGTGACCGCTGGTTTTCCTGTTTCTCGCACTCCCATTAGTGTACGTTTAGTTTGATGGCGACCAATGTTCGCATCAACCGTGCCACCAGCAATCATATTTCCAAGTACAACGGCTTCGTATTCACGACCCATTTCCCGTGCTTGTAGTTGGTTTACTAAACTCGTTTGGGCGCTTAAGGTTTTAGCAACGACCATTAAGCCCGTTGTATCTTTGTCAAGACGATGCACAATGCCTGCCCTTGGAATTTTT
Organism: Glaciecola sp. G7-5; assembly: GCF_055808975.1. Taxonomy (NCBI): domain Bacteria; kingdom Pseudomonadati; phylum Pseudomonadota; class Gammaproteobacteria; order Alteromonadales; family Alteromonadaceae; genus Glaciecola; species Glaciecola sp. G7-5. The sequence continues at coordinate 2,692,084 of NZ_CM147892.1, read as the reverse complement.
TCAATGGCAGGATAGTGGCTCAACAATGCATTCAATATCGTCCCTGATGGATTGCCGGCACCAGGATGCACAACTAAGTTTGCTGGCTTATTAATAACGAGGATGTCGTCGTCTTCATAAACGATATCCAAGGCAATCGCTTGGGCTTCATTAAATACCTGCACCTCTTGTTCGGCCGAGATCGTAATGACTTCTCCACCTTTTAGTTTTATACGTGGGGTAACCACAATGTCACCATCAATGCTGACACATTCAGCTAAAATCCACTCTTTTAACTTTGAACGTGAATATTCTGGGAACAAACGCGCAATAGATTGGTCTAGTCTGGTATCATAGTGATCATCAGGAACTGTTGCAGATAGCGATATTAAATTGACTTGTTGACTCATAAACAGGATCATTAGTAGAAATTGGAGCGAAGTATACCAAGCCTTTGGCACAATTGCTTAACCTATAACAGAAAAGACAGCGAACAGAGTATGATAATCCTGTCATTTAATACAAATAAACCACTTTAAATGAGTAATTCAAAAACATGATAAAGCGCAAAAATACGTTCACGGCAGCAATCTCGCTAGTGATTGCCCTTTCTCTCGGCGCCTGTTCAAGCGTAGAAGAAGATCAGCGTAAAATGATTCAAAATCAAGGCGAAATCGCCTTGTATAAGCAAGCTAAACAAAGTATGGAAGTAGGCAATTTTTCTGCCGCCGCAGAACTTTTGAGCAGTATAGATTCAAAATTTCCCTTTGGCCCTTTGTCACATCAAGTGCAGCTTGATTTGATTTATGCCTACTATAAATCAGGAAACGTCGAACAAACCCTAGCGACAATTGACCGTTTTATTCGATTAAATCCTAACCATGCGGACGTTGAATACGCAATTTACATGCGCGGCGTTACAAATATGGAACAAGATAGTAATCTGTTTCAAGAGATCTTGGGCGTAGACCGCTCTGACAGAGACCCCTCTAAATCGAAAGAAGCATTCGAAGATTTCCGCAGACTCATCGAAAAGCATCCAGATTCTAAATATGCAGCTGACGCAAAGCAGCGTATGTTGCATATAAAAAACAGGCTAGCAAAATATGAAATTGAAGTTGCAAGATTTTATATGCGCCGAGAGGCATGGGTAGCAGCAGCGAACAGAGGAAGATACGTCTTAGAATACTTCCCTGATACCGAACAAGTGCAGCCTGCGTTAGAGATTATGGTATCGAGTTATAATGAACTTGGACTTGACGAGTTAAAGAATAACGCCATCAAAACATTGCGCTTGAATTACCCAGAAAGTGAGTTTATTCAATAGTCTGATAATGCTAAAAAAAAGACGCTATATGCGTCTTTTTTTTGATTGAAATATGGCTACTTACTATTTGACGTTTACTTTAAAATACAACTGGCTCAAGGGATTAATTAACTTGGCCCAGCCTGAAGTAAAATGCAATGGCTTGTCTAGAATCGTAAACACCAAACAACCCTCATCAGCGTCAGATACCGGCGTGTGCGTATGCGACTGGTTAAGAATTATAAAGTCACCGCTTGCAAAGCGTCTCTCACCGTCACTGAACTCTCCGTTTATCACCAAGGTTAGCTCGTTTCCCTTGTGTGTGTGCTCGGGAACACTACCGCCCTTTTCCATGTATATTAACTGCGCTAATGAACCGCCCCCTATTTCAACTGGTGCCTGCCATATTTTACCAACTAAATGAGACCACTCACCGACGCGGTTTGCGAATCTTGCGAGTGTCGCTGGAAGCAAAAATTTTCGCCCCTCAAGATCTAGTTTAGAGACATCATTGGGCGTAAGAGTAGTGTCGACCAGCGTGTCGTCGCGTGTAATAGACTCGAACATACTCACGTAGTCGCGAGAAATTGTCCTATGCGTATCATCGTCTGAAAATACCTGCGAAGCCAGCGTATCGGTAAAGGACCGCGTTTTGTTGAGGCAAGATGGACACATATCACAATGTGCAGACACCAACAACGAACTATCTGAAGGCAGAACGCCTTCAGCGAAGTTTACTAATGTAGTGTCACTTGGATGAAACTTAATCATGTTCCTTTAACATGTCCTTTAAACGTTGTAATGCAAGGCGCGTTCTTGACTTCACGGTCCCTAGCGGTATTTCTAGCTCGTCAGCAACTTCTTGTTGTGATTTACCTTCAATGTAGATAGCCTCGATTACGCGCTGCTGTTTTTTGGGTAAATCATTAAAATAGTGTCCGACTTGCTCAAGCGTTATTTGCTCATCTAATGGGGCAACTTTTGTGTCAGCGGTTTGTTCACATAACACTGGCCATAAGTCGTCTGAGCACACATCTTCTTTTCTATTTTGCAATTTACGCAACATGTCAAAGCGAATATTCCGCGCGATTGTGAATATCCATGTTGATGGAGAGCCTTTTTCAGCATTAAATAAATGAGCTTTTTGCCATACATTTGACATTGTGTCTTGTACAAGCTCCATTGCAATAGCTTCGTTACCCATTTGCTTTAAAGCATACGAGCGCAGACGCGGTGCAAAGTAACTAAAAACTTTAGAGAATGACGCTTTGCATCGTTGTTTTGCGACGGTATCCAGATAGCGTGACATCTCTGCTGCACAATCTTTCGGTTGGCGAGTTTCATTTCGTTGCTGATCTACGGGAATTCCTATTAGCATTTCAATCTACCTTGTCTTAAGCTTTAGTTATTATGTTGCCAGTATAGACAAAGATTGATGATTACATAGTTAAATAAAGTTAATGTTATGTAATGTTCATCCTAAGTCGTGGGAAATAAGCTCATCTACCTCTATGTACAGGGATGCGCTAGTCAATCAATTGCGACAAATAATTTAAAACCTTCTTACAATCTCTTTGAGATAAAAAATGTTGCTTCTGTTCTGCCCCAACGGGTATTAATTCTATCCAGCGATGTATGACCCACATTGGGTCATCAAACGGCATATTTGTATATAATGAACTGACGTCGGGGTACCTTTCAAATATTTCTTGCAGTCGCTTATCAATCGGGTCTAATTCACTTGGCTTAAGCTCGCATTGCCAGCTAGGGCTTGGCGAACAAGTAGCAACAAGAAGTTCATCATGTTCAGTTTCAATATCGCTTATATTTACGAAATCGAGGCCCTCAACGGTGACCCCTAAAAGCCCATCTTCAAGAATGTCAAAATCGATTACTCTGCAGCGCGTTCCAAGCGCAAATATATGCGTATTAAGTGCTTTGTTACCCGCACTGTTTACCATGCAAATAACGAAAGGTGATTGGTTAGCACAAGATTGTTTAATCATGCGAACGTAGCGCGGCTCAAAAATACGCAGCGCCATTCTACCGCCCGGTAAGATGTGTGAAGATAAGGGAAAAAGTGGAGTTTTCATTTATAGTGTCTTAGCCTAGAGTATTCAAGTAAAGCAACAAACTGTGTCTATGTAAGGTTGTTACTCCTTCTCTAGGTAAAAAGATTAAAGATAGATAGAATTTACTGCGACCAGTATCACACTATTAAAAAAAGTTAATTTACTGATCTGAAGACAGGTCTAAGCGTAAATTTAAGTAACTTCAGAAAACTACTTGCGCACTCACATACATGGACATTTTAAATAAATTTACTTCTTTTTATACCGATTTAGCGAGTATGCGCACAGAGGACCTTGCGAGCATCTACAGCCAAGACGTGTCATTTGTTGACCCAATAGGAAAACATCAAGGCATAGCAGCAGTTGAAGCTTATTTTTCTAAATTGCTAGAAAATGCGAAACATTGCCAATTTACCATTCAATCAAAAATGACGACGAAGTCAGGTGAATACGTCGTTGTATGGACGATGGAATACAAAACTCCAAGGATGAATAAGGGTAATATTATCAAGGTAGAAGGTATAACCCTGCTGGAAATACGTAATGACAAAATAAGTTTCCACAGAGACTACTTCGATTTAGGCCAAATGATTTACGAAAACGTGCCACTACTTGGACGAATCATAAAAAGAATTAAAAGGAGCTTATCATAATGGCGACGATACTTATTACCGGTGCCACCTCTGGTTTAGGCGAAGCGTTAGCCAACGAGGCAGCAACAAACGGCCACCAAGTTATTGCCTGCGGCAGGAATGATGAAAAACTAGAAGCGTTGGCAAAGAAGAGTAATATCTCGACGCTACAGTTTGATGCGACAGACCAAAACGCCACGAAACAGGCCCTAGCACAAGTTAAGTGTGATATCGCTGTTATCAACGCAGGAACATGTGAATACGTGGATATTAATAATGTAGAGCCAGATATGTTCAGACGCGTGTTTGACATTAATGTGTTTGGGTCAATTAACGTGATTAGCGCTCTGTTACCTAATTTAGAAGCAGGCAATAAAGTGGTGTTTGTCGACAGCATGGCAAGGTTGCTTCCCTTTACGCGTAGCCAAGCATACGGTGCCAGCAAAGCCGCCATTCATTATGCGTGCAAAAGCTTTGAGGTTGACCTTAAGAGTCGCGGTATTTCAGTACAAAGTTTATCGCCAGGGTTTGTGAAAACGCCGCTAACTGATAAAAATGATTTTCCTATGCCAATGGCGATTACTGCACAAGAAGCTGGGAAGTACATGCTTAAGGGCATTCTAAGTAATAAATCGAGCGTATATTTTCCTCGCAGATTTGGCGCCATCATTCGTTTTCTCAATTTATTACCCGAAGCACTTCAACGTAAGCTGTGCCTAAGTATGCGCGATTCAGCCAAAAACGACGCGTCTTCCTCAGATAACGACAGCAAATAGGCCAATTCATGACACAGGCAGTAGCAAAGAAAGTAGCGATTATTGGCACCGGCATTGCAGGCATGACCAGCGCATACTTGGTGAATAAAAAAGCGGATATCAGCGTCTTTGAGGCCAACGATTATATAGGCGGGCATACGGCCACAAAAGAAGTCAATGTAGACGGAAGAAGTTATAACATTGACACTGGATTTATTGTATACAACGACTGGACCTACCCTAATTTTATCAAGCTAATGCAAACACTCGAAGTCGCAACACAGGCGACTGAAATGAGCTTTAGCGTAAAAAATAAAAAAACAGGTTTGGAGTATAATGGCAACACGATTAATAGCTTGTTTGCCCAACGTCGAAATATTGTGTCGCCACGATTTTATCGCCTGGCACTTGATATCGTTAAGTTTAACAAACTCTGTAAAGCTCACATCGAAGCTAAAAAAAGTACTGACAACATAAGCTTAATCGCATTTATTGAAAAACATAAGCTAAGCAAAGCCTTTACTGAAAACTATATTTTGCCTATGTGCGCAGCCATATGGTCGACAAGCTTAGAGGCATCAGCTAACTTTCCGTTAGCATTTTTTCTTAAATTCTTTAATAATCATGGTTTGCTGAACATTACTAACCGTCCACAATGGCACACTCTAATCAACGGTTCAAATTCTTACGTAGCACCATTGACCCAAAGCTATAAAGACAAAATTTTATTGAATAGCCCGGTGCAAAAGGTAAGCAAAACAAGCGATGGTTATACGCTTATTAGCAACGGCAAGAACTATCAATTCGATGAAGTTATATTTGCTTGTCATAGTGACCAAGCCATTAAGATGCTTGATTTAGCGAGCTTTAGTCAAGACTATGCCAAGCAATTGAGCGATATACTTGGCGCCATTCCTTATTCAGATAACGATGTAGTTCTGCACACCGACACCTCGGTTCTGCCTGACAGAAAGCTCGCTTGGGCAAGTTGGAACTATCTTATTAGAGGTAGCGAGAATGAGGCAAATGCGCCGGCGAGTGTCACCTATAATATGAACATATTGCAACGTATCCAAAGCGATACGACTTTTTGCGTAACGCTTAACAACACCCAAGAGATGAGATCCTAGTAAAATACTCGGCAGATACAACTATGCACATCCTCAATTTAGCCCCGCTATGGTCGCTGCCCAAGAGCGAAGAGAGGAGATTTGCGGTCAAAATGGGCTACATTTTTGCGGTGCTTATTGGTACAACGGATTTCACGAAGATGGCGTACGAAGTGCGCTTGATGTCGCGAATAGATTTGGTGCTAGTTTATGAGCAATTATATAAAAAGCACCGCCGGCGACATAGCAGAAAGTGGCATTTACAAGGGAAAAGTATTCCACAAGCGCTCTGTGCCTAAAGTACACATCTTCGATTATCAGATATACCTGTTTTGGATAAAATTAAAAGAACTAGACTCCCTTGCCACTAGCGTTTCTGGCTTTTCAAAAAATAAATCTGGCTTTTCGATAGTTAACTTCACCAGGAGTGACTACCTAGGTGACGCTAGCAGCGATCTTGAAACTGCTGTATTAGAAAAAATGAACAGCTTAAGTGACGTAGCTCTCAGTGGTGATGTGTATATGCTAGGACAAGTCAGAACATTCGGTTTGTATTTTAGTCCTGTCAATTTTTACTATCTAAGAAATAGTGACAAACGATATACACATCTGCTGGCAGAGGTCAGCAATACACCATGGAATAAACGTCATTGCTATTTAGTAGATTTAGAAGAACAACAAGATTGCGCAAAGGAATTTCATGTTTCTCCTTTCAATCCAATTGATATGCAATACAAATGGGACATCAAACAACCTAGCGAGACCCTCAAACTCCATTTGAGTTGCTACCAAGAAACCAAGCATTTTGAAGCCGCAATCAACATGCAAAAACAGCCTTTGACTTCAAAAACACTGCGTAATTCGATCTTATCTATACCTAGTATGACGATTAAAACAGTAGTTGGAATTTACTGGCAGGCTCTTAAATTATTTTTCAAGCGCGTACCCATTTATACGCACCCCTAAAGTAAAGGAATAAATAAATGCCACAAGTTGATCAAACAATGCAAAGCACCATCACACCAAGTATGTGGGAAAAGGCCTGTCGCTCGATCTTTTTAGGTGTATTAAAACATCTGCCTCAGGGCTATATGACCTTTAGCGAAAACGGCCAGATAATAGGTCAATTTGGTAACAAGGAGCATGATTTACATGCGCATATCAATATCCTAGACGCCAGTGCCTATCCTAAACTGTTGTTTGGTGGCAGTATTGCATCTGGCGAAACCTTCTCGGACAATCTTTGGGATACCCCAAACCTGACAAACGTAATTCGTATTTTTGCTCGTAATTTACCGATGTTAGATGAATGGGAAAGAAGATTTAAGTGGATTAGCATGCCCGCTTTGAAACTCAGTCACTTTGCCAATCGTAATTCTGCAGAACAAGCGAAGCGAAACATCTCAGCTCACTACGATTTAGGTAATAAACTTTATACTAAGTTTCTTGACCGCTCTATGATGTATTCTGCCGCGATTTATCCGGATTCAAATGCAAGTTTGGCTCAGGCCCAACAACATAAGCTTCACACTATCTGTGAAAAACTGCAACTTAAGCCCAGCGATCATTTAATAGAAATTGGGACCGGCTGGGGCGGCTTGGCTATTCATGCAGCCAAACATTATGGGTGCAAAGTAACTACCACTACCATTTCTGAAGAGCAACATGCCTATGCTCAGCAGTGGATAAATAATGAAGGATTGAGCGACAAAATCACCTTACTCAAAAAGGACTATCGTTTGCTCGAGGGGCAATATGACAAGTTAGTATCAATTGAAATGATTGAAGCTGTCGGCAAGCGCTATTTGACTACCTTTTTCAATAAATGCTCGTCACTTTTAAAGCCTGACGGCCTAATGCTACTGCAGTCAATTACGATAGATGACAGAAGACATGAAAGCTACTCAAAGAGTGTTGACTTCATCCAAAAATATATTTTCCCAGGCGGATATTTGCCGTCTCAGTTGATTATTAATCAGCACTTAAAAAAAGACACCGACTTATCAATCGCCGATACTCAAGATATTGGCTTGGACTACGCACAGACGTTAAACGATTGGTTTGTTGCGTTTATGACGCAAAAACAAGCGCTTGCTGAAGATGGCTACGATGACCGCTTCATGAGAATGTGGCAATATTATTTAAACTATTGTGAAGGTGGTTTTTTAGAGCGAGCGATTAGTACTTTACAACTTGTGATGCGAAAGCCTGAGCACCGCAGTGCGCTAGCTAGAAACTAAATTGTAATTGTCGGTATAAATCGAAGAGCCTGTTGTTAATCAGGCTCTAATACCGAAACGGGGTCTGTAAATTTAGGTTCGCCTTGAAGTACAGCAATTTCAACCCGCCGGTTTTGTGCTCTCGCGCGGTCGGTATCGGCCTCACTTATAGGTTGTGTTGCAGCCCGGCCAATCACTCTCATACGCGTTTCGTCAAAACCTCGAGCTCGTCTTAATTCCTCAGCTACTGCAACTGCGCGCTGTGCAGATAAGTCCCAATTTGAACGATATAGTTCATTAGTAATTTGGACGTTGTCGCTGTGTCCGGTAATTTCGACTTTACCTGGCATGTCATTTAACAGCTCGCCTAGTTTGCGAATAACAGGGACAAATTGCGGTTGTAAAAAGGCTGAACCTGCGGAAAACGATCCGCTTTCTCTAATTCTAATAACAATTTGCTGGCCCAAGTTCTCAACGTCTACCGCACCATCTTTTATTTCTTTTTGTAGTAATTCTTCAACTTTTTTCTTGTTGTCTTCAATTTCTTCTTTTTTACCTGCCGCTGCCGCAGCTGTCGCCATTTGATCAGCAGTTTGGGGAGATTGACCACCTCTGAAAGTGCCTTGTTGTTTCTGTTTGCCGCCAGCGGAATCTTCCTCTCCTTCTTGGAAATTTAGCATAGGCTTGGTGATATCTTGCGTGACCTGTTGTACTGTCTCAATCGGGGTTGGATCTGGTTTACCCGGTCTAAATTCAAGTGCAACAATACTGGTGCCTTTGGGAATATCTTTTAACTCAATTTTATTTTGAACGCCAAAGGCGAACTTCATCGAACCTGCTATTTGCTTAAACTTTTTAACATCCATCTCGGAAAATGAGAGTAACAATACGAAAAAGCACATGAGCAAGGACATTAAATCAGCGAAGGTTCCCATCCACGCAGGCAGTCCCTCGGGGGGACATTTTGGGCATTCGTCATCCATTAGGCCGCTTCCTCTTTTTCACCACCTCGTTTGCCTTCAGCAATGTATCCTTTCAACACACCTTCAATTACGCGCGGGTTCTGGCCATCAGCAATACCTAAAATACCATCAAGAATTAAGCTCTGATTTAGCTTTTCTTCTACACAGCGAACTTGCAATTTAAACGCTACTGGCAAACAAAATAAGTTCGCCAACATCGCCCCATAAAGCGTAGTTAACAAAGCAACCGCCATAGCCGGGCCAATTGCCTTAGGATCATCCATGTTTGAAAGCATTGCCACCAAACCAACAAGTGTTCCTATCATTCCCATCGCAGGTGCTACATCACCTAAAGACTTAAAAATAACAGATCCAGCATCGTGGCGTTCAGTGGTATTTCGTATATCTTTACCCATGGTCTCACGGACAACATCTACATCGTGGCCATCAACTAGCATGTCGACACCTTTTTGCATAAAGGAATTGTCTATTTCCGCTTCTTCAAGGGCCAAAAATCCGCCTTTGCGAGCAGCATCAGCCATTTCAACGACTTTTTCTATCAATTCTTCAGGCGATTGAATCTTAAAGGTAAATGCTTTGCCTGCTACTTTACCAGCACCTAAAAACTGGGAAAGGGGATACTGCATGAGGACAACAAAAATAGATCCACCAAATACAATTAGTACGGAAGGTACGTTGAAGAACATACCCAAGTCACCACCTAATATCATCGCCATGACGACAAAACCAACTGCGCCAATAAACCCAATAATAGTTGCTAAATCCACAATTCACTCCCGCTACAATGCGTCATAATACTAAACTTGATAAGACCTTAAGTTATAGCCTACTGCGATAAACAGGCTCGACTGCAAACTTACTTTTTTCTCTGTGTGTTTGTTAACGGCAATTTATTTACAATCTTTATGCAAAATTGCGGGTTTTATTCACCTAACAATTGAATTTGCATGCCCTGTCGGTTAAGGTTCACAGCTTTGAATCTGGGAGTAGAGCTAAATGAAAGTAGAAGAATTATCGTTTGAACAGGCAATGGCAGAACTAGACGCGATTGTGCTTGAAATGGAACGTGGCGAAATCCCCTTAGATGCCTCTTTAAAGCAGTTTGAACGCGGCGTAACGTTGGCAAGACATACCCAAAAATTGCTCCAAGATGCTGAGCAAAAAGTAAAAGTCTTAACCACTACAAATAACCAAGACACCCTAACTGAATTTAGCGAATAAGCTTCTGTATCCGTACCTATGCCTATACCAACTTCCTTAGAGAGTAACCTCCAGTATACCTCGAGCCACATGACCGAGTATTTTACGAGCTTCGTAAAAGACCAAAACATAGTGGAGGCCTCATTGCGCGACGCTATTGAGTATGCACTTTTAAATGGCGGTAAGCGCATGCGTCCGTTGTTGGTCAGTTTAGTTGGTGAAGTATTGGGTATCGACAAACAAGACCTCATTCCGGTAGCCCTTGCGGTTGAATGTATTCATGCCTATTCACTAGTACATGATGATCTTCCAGCCATGGACGATGACGACCTTCGCCGCGGCAATCCCACTTGTCATATAAAATTTGGCGAAGCAACCGCCATTCTTGCTGGTGACGCGTTGCAAAGCATGGCGTTTCAAATACTTGCTGGTGCTAGTTTTAACGCGCAAGTTAGCGCGAAACAGCACAAATTAATACTCGCACTAAGTAAGGCTGCAGGCCCAGCGGGCATGGTAGGTGGACAAAGTATTGATTTGGCCTCAACAGACAAAAGCGTAACGTTGACCGAATTGACGCAACTCCACGTATTAAAAACCGGTGCACTTTTAAAAGTATGTGTCGCACTACCGTGTATACTTAGTTGTGATATTACAGCGCAAGATGAAAGTCTCTTATTAAGTTTTGCTGAGCATATTGGCCTTGCCTTTCAAATTCAAGATGACATTTTAGATGTAACCGCTGATACCCAAACCTTAGGAAAGCCCCAAGGCTCAGATGCTGGCGCAAATAAGTCAACCTTTGTTTCTTTGCTTGGGTTAGAGAACGCAAAACAAGCATTAGACAAAGAACACGATTTGGCAATACACGCCTTACGCGCTTTGCCCTATAATACCGATAAATTAGAAACCTTTACCGATTTTATGGTTACCCGAACTTTTTAGGGTCAGGTTATATACAATTACAGTAGAAGAAATTAAACGACATGAGCCTTGATCTTAATCATTACCCTCACTTAGCTAAAGTAAATATTCCCAGCGAATTGAGGCAGCAAGCCAAATCGACACTTCGTGCCACCGCCAATGAGCTGCGCAGATTTTTACTAAATAGCGTAAGCCAAAGTAGCGGACATTTCGCATCAGGCTTAGGCACTGTCGAGCTGACGGTTGCATTGCATTACGTTTATAATACCCCCTTTGACCGCTTAATTTGGGATGTAGGTCATCAAGCCTATCCTCATAAAATTCTCACCGGAAGACGTGATCGTATGACCACCATTAGGCAAAAAGGCGGATTACATCCCTTCCCTTGGCCACCTGAAAGTGAATACGACACATTCGCTGTTGGTCATTCTTCAACCTCAATAAGTGCGGCCTTAGGCATGGCTATCGCGGCTGAAAAAGAAAATAAAGGACGTAAAGTCGTTGCTGTCATTGGTGACGGCGCACTTACTGCGGGGATGGCCTTTGAAGCCTTAAACCACGGTGGCGATATCAATAAAGACCTTACGATTGTGTTGAATGACAACGAAATGTCGATCTCGGAAAACGTGGGGGCTTTAAATAGCCACCTTGCGCGCTTGCTCACTGGTAACTTTTTCAACTCAATCAGAGACAGCGGGAAAAAGATATTATCTAACGTCCCGCCGATTAAAGAGTTAGCAAGTAAGGCTGAAGAACATTTAAAAGGTATGGTGGCACCGGGTACTATTTTTGAAGAACTCGGGTTTAATTACTTTGGACCTATTGATGGACATGACGTTGATGCCTTAGTTGACACTTTATCTAATATGCGAAATATGAAAGGTCCCAAAATTTTGCATATCGTCACGAAAAAAGGCAAAGGCTACGAACAAGCAGAGCAAGACCCAATCAAATGGCATGCAGTGCCAAAGTTTGACCATACCACTGAAAAGTTTCCGGCCACCAAACCGAGTAAGCCAAGTTTTTCAGCTATTTTTGGTAATTGGCTATGCGATATGGCCAAGGTAGACCCAGAGTTAGTCGCCATTACGCCGGCCATGCGAGAAGGCTCAGGCATGGTCAAGTTTTCGCAACTTTATCCTGAGCAATATATCGATGTTGCCATCGCAGAGCAACACAGTGTGACACTAGCCGCGGGGCTGGCAAAAGAAAACAAAAATGCGGTTGTCGCGATTTATTCTACGTTTTTGCAGCGAGCTTATGACCAGCTAATTCATGACGTCGCTTTGCAAAATCTACCCGTGTTGTTCGCTGTAGACCGTGCAGGTCTAGTTGGAGCTGATGGCCCTACGCATCAAGGTGCTTTTGATATCAGTTTCTTAAGGTGTATTCCCAATATGATTGTGATGACACCAAGTGACGAAGTTGAGTGCAGGAACATGCTTTATACCGGACATATGGCAAAGCAACCTGCATCGGTGCGTTATCCAAGAGGCGCAGGAATGGGACTTGAGCCTGAATCATTGATGACACTAGTTGAGCTTGGCAAAAGTCGCGTAATGCGCGATATAAATGAGCCAAGTTCAGATGACAAACCCAAAATTGCGATTCTAAACTTTGGTACCTTATTGCCTCATGCTCTGGCCGCAGCCAATATTTTGAATGCCAAGGTTATCGACATGCGCTTCGTAAAACCACTCGATACTGACGCAGTTGCCCTTGCCGGCAAAGAACATGATCTAATTGTGACTATAGAAGATGGTGCTATTATGGGCGGTGCCGGCACTGCAGTAATGGAATCATTACAAGCGAGTAAAGTATTGGTGCAAGTCTTAACGCTCGGTCTGCCCGACGAATTTATTATGCAAGGTACGCAAGAAGAGATGTATGCTGAGCTAGGGATTGACGGCAATGGTATTGTCGCGTCGGTAAACGAATTTATCAACTAAAACGAATAAGGGAGATATTCTTCTCCCTTCGTTTCTGTCTTATTTTTATATCACTATTTCAAGCAAGGTAAATAATGCATATACGCCGTGCAAACAGACCAGCGCCATTACGCCTGCGACTAAGTCGTCGACCATAATACCCCAGCCACCATGAACATTTTTATCTAAGAAACTTATCGGCCATGGTTTTGCGATATCAAATATCCTAAACAGAACAAAGCCAATCAATAGACTATGCCAGCTAATAGGGATAGCTATAAATACCACCATCATGCCTGCAATTTCGTCCCACACTATCGCACCGTGATCGTGAACGCCTAAGTCGTCGCTTACCTTTTGGCAAATAGAAATCCCAACAAGCGCTGCCAAAAAGGTGATAAACAAGTAGGGTATTATGCTTAAAGGGCTCATTAAGATCAGTAGTGGGATTGCCGCTAGCGAGCCCATCGTACCAGGCATGATGGGAGACAAACCAGTGCCAAAACCGAAACCCAAAAAATGCATCGGATGGTATAACTTTACTTTTGCTCTGAGAGATTTTTCCATAAGTATGTCAGAAGTGACAGTAGCCAAGTGATTCAGCAGAGCCAAAATCAAAGGGTTCATCGTTTAACTTCAAATCTAACTTTCCTGTGGCACCGGTCATTTGACCAATACAGGTATGCTGAATTGAATAACTGTCCAATGCAGTTTGCACACTATTTCTTTGTTCTTCGCTTACGGTAAACAGCAGTTCGTAATCGTCTCCGGCTGAACTTGCATAATGTAGAGCTTGGTACAAATCACCCACATTACGGCCTAATTCCTCTGAAATAGGCAGCTTGTCTAAATGGACGATGACGCCTGTTCCCGATGCATTAGCAACATGCATCAAATCTTGTAATAAACCGTCGGAAACATCAATACAAGAGCTTGCTAACCTTCTGAGAATAGTGCCCGCTAACACTCGCGGTGTTGGACAAAAATGTCTCGAAACTAAATAGTCGCGGGCTTCTTGGTCTTCGCATTTTAATTTATCTAATAAAATATCAAGTCCAGCGCCCGCATCACCTAGGGTGCCAGTAACAAAAATCCAGTCCCCACTTTGGGCACCGCTGCGCGTTAAGACACTCTCAGGGGGTACAAAGCCTTGCGCTGTTATCGATACCGACAAGGGTCCTTTGACCGTATCGCCGCCAATCAATTGCACTGAAAAATATGCACAAAGTTCTTTTATCTTTTGACTAAATTGACTCAGCCAAACCTCGTCTAAGCTAGGCAAGGTTAGAGATAAGCTTAGCCAACTAGGTTCTGCACCCATCGCGGCTAAATCACTTAAGTTAGAGGCAACTGCCTTGTGAGCAATATGCTCAGGTGCGGTATCGGGCAAAAAGTGAACGCCTTGTACAAGCGTGTCGGTGGTCGTTGCAAGACTTTGATTAGGGGGAACCTGTGTGATGGCTGCATCGTCGCCAATACCTACAGTAACGTCTTTACGTACAAAGCTATCCCTAGCAAAGTACTTATCAATCAGTTTAAATTCATTCAAATCTTAACTTCTTTCTTCTTTTCTAAGCGTTTTAACAGCTTTATCTAAGGCGCCATTTATGAATTTGTGACTTTCTTCGGCGCCAAATAGTTTAGCCAGCTCTATGGCTTCATTGATAACCACTTTATAAGGGGTATCGAGTCTATCGGTAAGCTCTATTGTCGCTAAACGCATTATCGATTTTTCAATCGGATCTAACTCTTCAGGCAAACGACCAAGATACGGCTTATAAAGCTTGTCTAATGATTCAACATCTTTAGTAACGCCGCTGAGTATTGCTTGCATATATTCAAGATCAACTTTCTTCATATCGTTGGTTGTAGCGATACTCAGCTCTATTTGCTTAATATCATTGCCACTCATTAACCAAGCATAAAGTGCCTGAAGAGCGAGTATTCGAGCTTGCTTCCTGTGGGCTGGTTTCACTATAGCGCCTCGTCAATAGCCGCTAAAACGTTGACCATTTCAAGTGCACTAAGTGCTGCTTCAGAACCTTTATTGCCAGCTTTTGTACCAGAGCGTTCAATCGCTTGCTCAATTGTGTCTACGGTAAGTACGCCAAAGGCTAAGGGGATGGTAGCGTCTAAAGAGACTTGCGCTAAACCTTTATTACATTCTCCAGCGACGAAATCAAAATGCGGTGTACCGCCGCGGATAACAGCACCAAGGGCAATAATGCCATCAAACTTGCCAGAAACCGCTGCTTTTTTTGCTACAATCGGCAACTCATAAGCACCTGGCACGCGGATAACCGTGATGTCATCAGGATTGACTTCGCCATGACGCTCAAGCGTATCTAGCGCGCCATCAAGCAGACTCTCAACAACAAAACTATTGAAACGAGAAACTAACACGGCAAATTTCTTGCCTGTTGCGCGAACATTACCTTCAATTACTTTCATTTGTATCTGCTCCTGTGTAAAAATCGGCGCGAATTGTAGCACAAACCCGCAGTAAAAAACCTTTTTTTAATCGCCTGTTTGTTTGGCTTTAATCGTGGATATATTCAACTACTTCTAGGCCATAGCCAGACAATGCAGAATATTTAATGGGTTTACTTAACAAACGCATTTGCTTTATGCCTAAGCTTGCCAAAATTTGACTACCAACACCGACTGTTCGCGAAGAGCCTACCCATGTTTTACCCTTTGCGACCTGTTCATTGTCCTCGGCCTCAAATTGTTTTACTTGAGAAATAAGATCTTCTTGCTTACCTAAAACTACAATCACACCACCTTCGGCTTGTATCCGCTCCATTGCTGCAGACAGTGGCATCGAGCGGTTAATTGCTCGAGTTGAATCGAGCAAATCGCTCAATACGTTTTGCAAATGCACCCTTACCAGAGTAGGTTTATTTTCTGTTATCGGTCCTTTTTGCAATACAAAATGGATTTGCTCGTCAATAACGTCTTTGTAGGTGATTAAATCGAACTCTCCGTGTACTGTGGGTAATTTACAGGTCGCCACTTTTTCAATCGTGGTTTCATTTAAATTTCTGTACTCGATTAAATCGGCAATTGTGCCAATTTTTAAATCATGCTCTTTTGCAAATACTTCAAGCTCAGGACGCCTTGCCATAGAGCCATCAGGGTTTAAAATTTCAACAATGACTGCTGCTGGTTCACAAGCTGCTAAGCGCGCTAGGTCAACACCTGCTTCAGTATGCCCTGCTCTATTTAACACCCCGCCCTCTTTTGCAATAAGCGGAAAGATATGACCCGGTTGTACAATATCTTCACTATTTGCATTTGGGTTGACGGCGGCAAGTATCGTTTTGGCGCGGTCTGACGCTGAAATACCGGTAGTAACGCCTTTAGCGGCTTCTATCGATACCGTAAAATTAGTCGAAAACTGAGCGCTGTTATTGTCGACCATTAATGGCAATTTCAAGCGTTTACAACGCTCTTGTGTCATCGGCAAACAAACCAGGCCGCGCGCATGGGTCACCATAAAATTAATGGCTTCAGGCGTGACATGTTCGGCTGCCATAATAAGGTCACCTTCATTTTCACGGTCTTCGTCGTCCATCAATATGACCATTTTCCCTTGTTTAATATCTTCTATAATTTCTGCAGTGGTGTGTAATCCCATGAAAATCTCTTTTTGTGTGCGTGTTTATTAATGTCTAAAGTGCTATTCAAACTTACTTCAAATAACCATGTTCTGCTAGCAAGGACATACTAATGTCTTGATGATTATCTTTTTTTGCAGCCTCATCACCAAGCAAAAGGCGCTCTAAATAACGGGCAATTACATCTACTTCTAAATTAACCTGTGTCCCAGTTTTGTAATGGCCGATGACTGTTTCTTGTAGGGTATGAGGAATCAGCCAGAGCATAAAAGAAGCACCATTGACTTCATTCACCGTTAAACTAACCCCATCAACCGTAATCGAGCCTTTGTGTGCAATGTATTTCGCTAATTCATCGGGAGCTTTTACCCATACTTCAACGTAATTACTGTGTTCAAGTATGCGCTCGACTTTGCCCACGCCATCAACGTGGCCACTTACGATATGACCGCCAAAGCGGCTGTCTGTGCGCATAGCCTTCTCAAGGTTGACCTTTTGCCCTACACCATAGTTGGCGAAGCCGGTAAGTTTAATCGTTTCTGCCGACACATCAGCCGCGTAAAAGTCACTACCTTTATCAACGACAGTTAAGCAAACGCCGCTGGTTGCAATACTGTCACCTAAATGCACATCACTCATGTCCATTTTACCGGTCTTAACGACTAAACGATAATTGTCGCCCAAATCTCTTAAGGTTGAGATTGTCCCTACTGCTTCTATAATTCCAGTAAACATAGTTGCAAATACCTGTGTTAATTGTCTGAAAATTCAATAATCGTTTTGGTATCTAGGCCAACAGTTTTGACTGAGAGCACTTTCCCTTGAATCGCATCTTTTAATACATCTTTAGACCGAATATTCGTTAAGCCTCTTGCTGAACTGCCAAGTATTTTAGGTGCTTGATATAAAATAAGCTCATCAACTAGACCCATTTCAAATAGCGCGCCGCTTAAGCTTGCGCCAGCTTCGACCCAAACGTGATTTATTTCTCGTTTTGCCAAATCCGCAAACAAACAGTGTAAATCCACGAATAAATCTGTTCCCATTTGCTTACTAGAAACTTGTTGCTGTGAAACGCAATCGTGGTCACAAGACAGCGCATCATTAAAGGAAGTATTATAGACTAGGGTCGCTTGTCCATCTTGAAAAAGTTGATACTTATTGGCCTGCAAGCGATTTTTTGAGTCAATAAGCACTCGCAAAGGTTGTTTATCTCGCCATGCAAATTGCGCAGCTACCTCATCACTTAGTTCGTTTGCGCGTACGTTCAATTGAGGATTGTCTGCAATAACGGTGTCTGCGCCGCTTAAGATTGCGCATGCACTTGCGCGGTGGTACTGAACATCACCGCGCGCTGGGGCACTGGTAATCCACTTACTTTCACCATTACTCAAGGCAGTTTTACCATCAAGACTGGCGGCTAGTTTAACGCTAATAAAAGGACGCTTGTACTGCATGCGAAACATAAAGGCTTTGTTTAATGCCAACGCCTGTTTTTCAAGCAAGCCTACAAGTACTTCGATACCAGCGGTTCGTAGCATTTCTATACCTTTAGCGCTGACTTGTGGATTAGGATCGGTGCAGGCAACAATCACCTTTTTCACCTTTGCATCGATGAGTGCTTGAGCGCAGGGCGGCGTACGACCATAGTGGGCGCATGGCTCGAGTGTTACATAAACACAAGCCCCTTGTGCTTTCTCGCGAGCTTGTTTAAGGGCAGCAACTTCAGCGTGCGCCTCGCCTGCTTTTTGGTGAAAGCCCTCACCAACAATAGTGCCTGCGGGATTGATAATAACGCAGCCAACGCGAGGATTAGGCGTCGTAGAATACATACCTTTTTGTGCCAAATCTAAAGCGCGCGACATCATCTTCTTATCAAGATCGCTAAACAGATTTTCAACAGCTAAATTTGGCATAATGACTCTTTGTTAAAACGAGGGTTTACTACACCTTATTCATCTGATAATCGGGCGATTTCTTCACCAAACTCTTTGACATCTTCAAAGGAGCGATAAACCGACGCAAATCTAACATAGGCGACTTTATCAAGTTTACGTAGCGCCTTCATGATGAGTTCACCAATAAATTCACTTTTCACTTCGCGCTCACCTGTTGCCCGAAGTTCAGATTTAATTTTATTCATGGTTTGCTCAATAGCCTCTGTACTCACAGGACGCTTTTCTAAGGCACGAGTGAGGCCAGCAGATAATTTATCTTCGTTGAAAGGTTCGCGAGTGTTGTCACGTTTTATCACTTTTGGCATCACCAACTCGGCGAACTCAAAGGTAGTAAAGCGTTCGGCGCATTCGATGCACTGGCGGCGACGTCTAATTTGTTCTCCACCAGAGACTAGGCGAGAGTCAATGACCTTGGTTTCTTGGGCTGCACAAAACGGGCAAAACATATACTCCACTCCTTTCAAATGATGCCTTAATAAATGAAACGAGCCGGAATATTCCAGCTCACTCAATTAAGACAACATATTCATCATGCCACAACAGTTTGTGGCATGAGGCTTAACGCATTGTTAACCGTAAACTGGAAAACGTTCGCATAGTGCGACAACTTGGCTGCGCACTCTGTCAATCACTGTTTTATCGTCTATATTATCAAGTACGTCGCATATCCAATTAGCTACTTGCTCAGCTTCAGCTTCTTGGAAACCACGGCGAGTTATAGCTGGCGTACCAATACGTAAACCACTGGTAACAAAAGGTGAGCGCGGATCGTTAGGCACTGAGTTTTTATTTACGGTAATGTTGGCGCTGCCAAGTGCTGCATCAGCATCTTTACCAGTAATGTCTTTATCAATTAGGTCAAGCAAGAACAAGTGGTTTTCGGTACCATTTGAAACCACTTTATAGCCTCGTGACTGCAGAACAGCACACATGGCTTTCGCATTTTTCAGGACTTGCTGCTGATAGCTTTTAAATTCTGGTTCAAGGGCTTCTTTAAAAGCAACGGCTTTGGCTGCAATAACGTGACACAAAGGCCCACCTTGGTTGCCAGGAAAAACTGAACTGTTTAGTTTCTTATAAATCGTTTCGTCGCCGCAAGCTGATAAAATCAAACCACCACGAGGACCGGCTAAGGTTTTATGCGTAGTAGTAGTAACGACATGTGCGTGAGGAATCGGACTTGGGTAAATACCGGCAGCCACTAAGCCTGCAACGTGAGCCATATCGACTAAAAGGTAAGCACCTACTTTGTCAGCAATTTCTCTGAACCTTGCCCAATCAACAATACCAGAGTACGCAGAAAAACCACCAATAATTAACTTAGGCTTATGCTCAAGCGCAAGTTCTTCAACTTTATCGTAATCAATTATACCAGTATCAGGGTGCAAACCGTATTGAACCGCGTTATACGTTTTACCCGAAAAATTCACATGAGAACCGTGTGTCAAATGCCCACCATCAGCCAAACTCATGCCTAGTACGGTATCGTTTGCCTCAATCAGTGCCATAAATACTGCTGTGTTCGCCTGTGAACCAGAATGAGGCTGAACGTTTGCATAGTCAGCGCCAAATAATTCTTTAGCACGGTCGATTGCTAACTGCTCGGCAACGTCTACGTATTCACAACCACCATAATAACGCTTGCCTGGATAGCCTTCTGCGTATTTATTGGTTAGTTGCGAACCCTGTGCTTCGAGTACACGAGGACTGCAATAGTTTTCAGAAGCAATCAACTCAATATGATGTTCTTGACGGCGCTTTTCAGCTTCCATTGCGACTGAAAGTTCTGGGTCAAAATCGGCGATATTCATACTGCGTGATAGCATAGCGGCTCCTGTGTTCGCCCTTAGGCGCATAAAGTCTATATAGATTGGAAAAAAGTGCTTTTAAAAAACGCAAGTATTGTAGCGTTTTTGGCACGTTTGTATAGAGTATAAAACGAATATCTAATACCTTGTTTGTAAAGTCTATAGGGCGCACCTGGCGCGAGCCCCCTACTTTGCATTTTTTGCGGCTTGTTCGAGCGCTTTCACGCGTTCAACCAACTTCCCTATTTGACGCAATTGTACTGTATTACGTTGCCAGTCTTTATTTGGCGCCGCCGGCATGCCCGATGAATACACACCCGCCTCGCGAATACTCTTTGTGACCATGCTTTGCCCAGTTATTTGTACCTTATCGGCGATAGTAAGGTGTCCATTGATTGCACATTGCCCAGCAACAACAACGTACTTACCTAAGATTGCACTTCCGGCGATGCCAGTTGCACCACAGATACAAGAATGATCACCAATCTCAACGTTGTGCGCGATATGAACTAAATTGTCTATTATGCAGTTAATACCAATTTTGGTATCTCCAATTGCGCCTCGGTCGATGGCACAATTTGCGCCAATTTCTGTGCCTTGACCAACAAGAACAGTACCGGTTTGTGGGATTTTGACCCAGTTCCCTCTTTCATTAGCATAGCCAAAACCATCGCAACCAATTACGGTACCACTGTGCACAGAGACATCTTCGGCCAACTCTACGCGGTGATAAATCGTCACATTCGCGCGTAAATTCACACCCGCACCAAGCACGGCTTGCTCACCTACAAAACAATTTGGGCCGACAATGGCGTTGTCACTAATAATTGCATTGGCTGAAATAACCGCCCCTTCACCAATACTGACATTTTCGCCAAGGCGCGCTGTTGCATGAACAACGGCGCTTTGGGCAATACCTTTATCTTGAACTGGTGTGCTGTCGAGTAATTGTGCCGCTTTCGCAAAACCAACATAGGGGTCGTTCATGATAATCGCGTTATTGTTATAGTTTTCTGCGTCTTGGGCACGCAATATAACGCCACCGGCCTTTGTGTTTGCGAGATCTTTAGCAAACTTGGCGTTCGACAAAAACGACAGTTGATGCGCTTGCGCGTGAGTAAGGTTGCCCATTTGCGTTATAAGGGTATCGCCATCGCCTTTAACTTCGCCACCAATTGCGCTGGCGATTTGAGAGAGGGTCATGCTTGGCATATCTAAGTATCCTTATCTTTTATTTTTATCTGATTATAGTGTTGATGAATGTAACGAAGAAAAGTTCGTTGTTTTAAAATTAGGGTAGCACAGTTTTTAAGATTTTTTCCCTTACTTAAGCACGCATTCTAGATTACACTATTGGCGTTTATTTTTATTTATCTGAGAAGCGAATACACATGGCTCAATACGTTTACAGTATGCACAGAGTGGGCAAGATCGTCCCACCGAATCGACATATCCTCAAGAATATCAGCTTAAGCTTTTTCCATGGCGCAAAAATTGGCGTTTTAGGCTTAAATGGCGCAGGTAAATCAACATTGCTCAAAATTATGGCTGGTGTCGACACCGATATTGAAGGTGAGGCAAGGCCACAAGCGGGTTTAAAAATAGGTTACTTACCCCAAGAACCCAAGCTTGATGAAACAAAAGACGTACGCGGAAACATCGAGCTTGCCGTAGCCGATGTGATGGACGCCTTAGCGAGAATAGATCAAGTCTATGCTGCTTATGCCGAACCCGACGCCGACTTTGACGCGCTTGCTAAAGAGCAAGGTGAATTAGAAGCCATTATTCAAGCAAAAGATGGTCACAACATCGAAAATGCCCTTGAACGCGCAGCAAATGCCCTTCGATTGCCGCCATGGGATGCTGATGTTAAAACACTTTCAGGTGGAGAGCAGCGCCGCGTAGCCTTGTGCAAATTACTCTTAGAAAAGCCTGAGATGTTGCTACTCGATGAGCCTACCAACCACTTAGATGCAGAATCTGTCGCTTGGTTAGAGCGCTTCTTACACGACTACGAAGGTACTGTGGTTGCAATAACCCATGATAGATACTTCCTCGATAACGTGGCGGGATGGATTTTGGAGCTCGACCGTGGTGAAGGTATTCCATGGGAGGGTAACTACTCTTCTTGGTTAGAACAAAAAGAAGCACGCTTAGCACAAGAAGATCGTACAGAAAATGCACGCCAAAAGTCCATCAAACAAGAATTGGAATGGGTACGCACTAATCCAAAAGGGCGCCATGCAAAAAGCAAAGCGCGTATGGCTCGGTTTGAAGAACTCAGCACCGGCGATTATCAAAAACGCAACGAAACCAATGAGCTGTTTATTCCACCAGGCGAGCGACTAGGTGACAAAGTCATTGAAATCAAAGGCCTTAGCAAAGCATATGGCGATCGCCAATTAATCGATGACATGTCTTTTACCGTCCCTAAAGGAGCGATTGTTGGCATTATCGGCCCTAATGGCGCGGGTAAATCTACGCTATTTCGTATGATCACCAAAATGGAAGAACCAGACTCAGGTGTCATTGATATAGGTGAAACTGTTGAGATTGCCAGTGTTGATCAGTTTAGAGACCATATGGACGAATCTAAAACCGTCTATCAGGAGATATCTGACGGACAAGATATTATCCGTATAGGCCGTTTTGAAATAAATAGCCGTGCATACTGTAGTCGCTTTAACTTCAAAGGCACTGATCAATCTAAATTCATTAAGGATTTATCGGGTGGTGAACGCAATCGTGTGCATTTAGCTAAATTGCTAAAAGCGGGCGGCAATACCCTGCTACTCGATGAACCAACCAACGACCTTGATGTTGAAACCTTGCGCGCCCTAGAAAACGCGATACTTGAATTCCCAGGTTGTATTATGGTTATTTCGCATGACCGCTGGTTTTTAGACCGAGTTGCAACGCATATTCTCGATTATCGTGACGAAGGCAAAGTTAACTTCTATGAAGGTAATTACAACGACTATGAAGCATGGTTAAAAGAAACCTATGGTCAAGACGTGGTTGAACCTCATCGCTTAAAATACAAAAAAATAGGCTAAACACCTCGGAGCAAAACATTTCATAGGCAGAGTCCACAATTATGTTTTCAATCTGGACATTAGTTAGTGTTGCTATTGCATATATGCTCTTTCTTTTTGCTATTGCAACCATTGGCAACAGAGCAAAAAAGCTGCCTAAATCGGTGTATTCCCTCGCCCTTGGTATTCACTGCACGTCGTGGGCATTTTTTGGCACCACAACCCAAGCTGTGCAGTTTGGTTGGCCTTTAATTCCAACCTACCTTGGGGTTATTTTAGTCATGTTATTTGGCTATAAACTTCTGCTTAGAGTTAACACCATTTGTAAGCAATATAATATTTCGTCAATCGCTGAATTTATCAGTATTCGATATAGTCATTCAAACAGCATTGCCGTGCTCGTAACCTGCATATGTTTTATTGGTGTTATTCCTTATATTGCTTTGCAACTCGACGCAATTACCGCAGCGCTAAACCTCCTGATTAGTGGTATTGATAATGGTTCAAGCTCAATAAGTCTATATGTGACTATTGGCATGGCCATATTTGCCATTTGGTTTGGCGCCAGGAATATGAGCTTAACTGAACGAAACGCAGGTTTAATGTTAACGATTGCCGCACAGTCTTTGGTTAAGCTCATTTGTTTGTTCACTGTTGGAGCCTTTGTTGTATATGGAGTCTTTGACGGCTTTGTGGATTTAGCACAAAAAAGTTTAGCCTACGAACCAACGCTCACTATTATAAATAAGCCCTTTGCCGTGTGGGTTTATGTTAGCCATGTATTACTTGGCGTGTGCTCAATGTTTTGTTTACCTAGACAATTTCATGTTAATTTTGTAGAAAACCGCCACGAAGATGAAATTCATCAAGCAAGGTGGTTATTTCCTTTATACCTAGTGGGTATGTCGCTCTTTATCTTACCCATTGCACTTGGTTCAATGGTCTTTTTTGGTGATGCTCAAAGCCCTCAATTCGCGCTTGAAGGAGTCCAAACGGTTGATGCTGTTGTCACTACAGACAGCTATGTACTAGCAATGCCAATTGCTGCACAAAATATTCCTGTCACCTTAATCGCCTTTATTGGAGGGCTGGCAGCAGCCAGTAGTATGGTCATTGTAGCGACACTTGCACTCGGAAACATGGTGGCAAATAGCTTAATCACCCCTTTATTGCTTAGCGTAAATACGCGTAATTTAAAGCGAGCTTTTGCTCAAAAATCGGAGGGCAAGGGTCGAAACAATCAATTAAAGCTGTCAAGTAAGCAGGTCTTAAGAATTCGTCAATTTACCATTCTCATTATGCTTTGCATCGCTTACGGCTATCATCTTCATGTGAGTCAAAAAACGCCATTAGTGCAAACAGGCGTTATCGCACTATCTTTACTTTCACAAACCTTCCCGGCCATTTTGTTGGGCATTTATTGGCGCCGAGCGAATAAATTTGGTGCACTTGCTGGCATAATGGCGGGTGTTGTCACCATAGTGGTGGGCATGTTACTGCCCGCTATCTCGTCGCAAACACAAATATCATTTTCAGAAAAACTAGTGGATATTGACAGCCAAACAATTGCGTTTGTTTTGTTTATATCCTTTGCAATCAACACATTAATCCTAAGCATTGTATCGCTGATTACCGGCGACAAAGTCAAAAACCCTTATGCAACAACGGCACTAAGCTCACTTCAAAACACGATTTTATTTGGTGAGTTACTTAAGCTTACCGATCAAATTTTGCCCAGCGAGATTGCCCGCGACTTTCGACAGCAGGTAGTTTTTGTTGGCATTAATCCCAGCGACGTTGCGCCTTATAATGTTTTGGCAAAAGCGGAAAGTTTACTAGCATCACACATGGGAAGCGCATCAACACGTATTTTGCTCAGTACAATTGCAGATTCTGAGTCCGTCTCAAAACAACAATTAAGCGAACTGGTGCAAGAAGCCGGCAAAAATTTTCAATTCAACTATGAAGTTCTACAAGCATCAATCACGCATTTGCCCCTGGGCGTAAGTGTGGTTGATGCAAATTTGAAATTAGTGGCTTGGAATAGTATTTACGAATCACTCTTTGATTATCCCAAAGCCTATTTGCAAGTCGGTAAGCCAATACTCGATGTATTGCAATTTAACGCTAGTCGCGGTTTGCTTGGCAATAATAAAGACAAACAACATATTCAGCTTGAAATAAACAAGCGCATGCAAAGCATGTTGGTAGGAAAAACATATAAAACAGTGCGTCCGCAACTACACAACAAAGTCACAGAAATTACCGGCAATGCCCTGCCCGGCGGCGGATATATTACTTGCTATAGCGATATTACCGAATATATTCATATTCAAAACCAGTTAGAAGCCGCCAAGGCACATCTAGAAAACAGAGTCGAAAAACGCACACGCGAATTACAACTTGCAAAAAACGATGCTGAACAAGCAAATATTGGTAAAACGAAATTTTTGGCTGCGACAAGTCATGACTTAATGCAACCGCTGAATGCTGCTAGCTTGTTTGCATCAATGCTAAAAGATAAATTCAACCCAAACAGAAAAGAAGGATGGGTGCTTAGCAACGAAGCGGAGTTAGCAGATAACCTCGTCAATAGTCTCGACAACGCGGAATCTTTGCTAGCCATGCTAGTGGATATCACCAAGCTTGAAAACAACCTGATTAAGCCAAACCTGCAAAGCCTATCTCTTGATGAATTTTTCTCATCATTGCTTGCTGATTTTACGTTGCTAGCTGAGCATAAAGGCCTCTCATTGCACTATGTTAAAACCAGCTTATGGGTGAAAACAGACCGGCGCCTATTGTCACGAGTCATTCAAAACCTATTGTCAAACGCGATAAAATATACGGCAAACGGAAAAGTACTACTTGGCGTGAGAAGAAGAAAAGACAATTTCTGTGAAATAAACGTCGTCGATACAGGCAGTGGTATCGCTCAAGAATACCAGCAGCATGTGTTTACTGAATTTCAGCGTGTAGACACCGGTAATACCCAAACGGGTCTAGGTTTAGGGCTAACGATTGTAGAGAAAATAAGTCAATTACTAGGTTACCAAGTTAGCTTAGCGTCAGTTCCCAAAAAAGGCTCGCGTTTCACCATTCTATTACCCAGCGTAGAAAAACCAGTCAATAATGTCATTAAAAAACCAGAAGATAAGCCTGAAGAAGCAATGCTATTTTTGGCCAATGTTAATATTCTTGTATTAGAAAACGATAGCTCAGTTGCGTCAGCACTCCACACATTGCTAAAAACCTGGGGAGCCAATGTAGAAATTGCGACTAATGAAAGTAGCGCACTAGATTTAGTTCAACATAGTCACTTCACACCGCATCTAATCATCGCTGATTACCACCTAGATGATGGCGACAACGGCATTGACGCAGCCCTTAGCATTCAACAACATTTAGGCCAGAAAATTGATACGGTGCTGAGCAGTGCCGATAGAGGCGAAAGCCTGCAGGCCCTCGCATATGAACACAATATGCAATATTTACCTAAACCCATCAAACAAGCACCACTGAAACGATTATTGCAAAAACGCTTGAAGACGTTAATTTAGGCTTGCTTATAAAAAATTGACTGAGAGTCTGTTGCGTAAAGCTGTAGATGTTTATATGTTGCCCGTGACTTTAATCAATACGCATATTCTGATTAAACATCACCCCGGCTTGGGTACGATTGTATACACCTAGCTTTTTCAATACCGCAGAGGCATGTTGTTTTACGGTCGATTCAGAGATATTTAATTCGTAGGCAATTTGTTTGTTGAGCAAGCCATCGGCAATTAATCCTAAGACTTTGAGTTGATGAGGAGTAAGCTGTTCCACTTGTTGAAAAAAGGCTTTTTCTGCAGGGGCTTGTTGGGCTAATTGATAGCCACTAGGAAGCCACTGCTCCCCTTCAAGTACCTTGGTCACCGCTTCAGAAATTTCAGACATATCAACCGATTTTGGAATATAAGCACTGGCGCCTAGTTTCACGCACTTTGTGATCGTATGTTCTTGCTCATCGGCAGATACGACGATAATTAGGGTATTGGGAAACTGCGATCTAATTGTCGATATGCCGGCTAATCCTTGATTGCCAGGCATGTTTAAATCTAAAAAGAGCAAATCTATGTCTATATCATCACTTAAGGTGGTAATAGTCGTTTGAAAATCTTGTGATTCTTGCACTTGCATAGGAATGGGCTGGGCAATCAATACTTGCTTTAAGGCATTTCTAAACAAGGGGTGATCATCGGCAATAAGTGCTTTGTACATTTTTATACCTTACAAGACGTGCATGAAAAACAGCGGCTTATTTAAAATCCATTGCGGGCTTAATTAAAAACAAACGCTAGCTAACCTAAGCTAACTAGCGTTTTACCTTTAACACTGTAGTATATCATTTCTACTGTAACACAACACATGTGCAAGTAGACTGACTTAGGTCTTGTTTAGAACCTATAACCAACAGTTAGATGAACCGTTCTAGGATCGCCATAGTAGCCAATTAAGGTTGTGTCGCCACCTAGACCGGCCGTTAAATCGCCGTTGTCATCTGGTGCTCCAACAAAGTTATAGCCACCTACAAGATACTCTTCGTCAGTTAAGTTCTTACCGTTTAAGCTAGCATACCAATCACCATCTAAGCTTTCCCACATTACGCTTAAATTGACCATGCCGTAGCCATCTTGGGCCAATAGCTCAGATGTTTCAAACAAAAGGTAGTCATCACGATAGTAGTAGTTTGCATTAAATATGAAGTTACCAAAATCGGTTTCCATAAAGTAGTTAGCCGCAAAGTTCGCCGTATACTCTGGCGTATTAGACAAACCAATCAGAGGCGGAACACTGTCATTTCGCTTAATTTCAAAGTCTAAGTACCCTAAGGCCACATTGAAAGTAAGATTGTCACTGGCTACGTAAGTGATTTCTGCTTCTATACCATCACCCGCGGTTTCTGCTGCATTTTGAAGCGTTTGATTAAGTGTTGTGCCATCACCAGCATCACCCACTGCTATATATTGGCGATCTTTGTGATCATAAGTAAAGTAAGTCACGTTAGTTCTAAGCTGTTCTGACCAATCTTTTTTCATGCCCACTTCAAACGAATCAACCACTTCTGGATCAACACCCGCTTCGTTACCTTCTGCACGAGGGTTAAATGTACCTGACTTAAAGCCTTGTCCGTAAGACGCATAAAACATTGTGTCTGTGTCCATTTGATACTCAATACCTACTCTAGGAGTAAAACGGTTCCAGCTTTGAGACTTAGGTGCATCTAATACCGCATCGCCATTACTATCTGTGCCAAGGACGGTAGGTACTAATTGACCTTCTGGTCGAGTAAATCCTGGCACCCAACCAGTACTAGGATAGATATTTGCGAATATCAAACCATTGTTTACAATCGCTGTTTTTTCTTCATTAGTATAGCGTGCGCCCAAAGTTAAAGAGAGCTTATCGCTTAAATCAACAGACCCTTGTGTGTATAAAGCGTAACTCTTAGAGTTGTTGCAACCAGCCACTTCACGCGTTAACCCACTCGCTCCTAGGACTCTACCTAGCACACCTAAAATAGCGTTGAAATTACCGCAAGACTCGCCGTCATAATAATATAATCCACCCACGACAGAATAGCTGTCTTGAATATAAGTCGCTTGTATCTCATGAGTTTGGTTTTCATCGCGATATTCAGCAGGTACGTCAAAGATATCGAGCGCAGTATTGTCAAAATCAATATTGGTTGGAGAATAGCTTTCTCTATCAGAGGCTACATATTTAAGTTCAAGGTCCTCAGACACATTATAGCGGACCGTTAAGTTATAGCCTTCTAGCTGCACTTCATTAGTAGTAGGAAGACTAGTATAAGAATCATAACGATTAGCTGGTACTGGCGCATTGGTCAGTAAAGAAGGTAGAAGTCTATAACCGCCTTTAGCGTTAGAGTCATCTTGGGTTTTATCCCAACCTAACTTGATGAACAAGTCTTCACTTGGTCTGTATTCAAGGTTAATGCGTGCAGACCATAAGTCTTTGTTGTAGTTCTCTAAATCTTGATTAGGGATAGCAGATTGCAGATAAGTACCAAAACCATCACGGGTTAAGTTAGCAAAGCCCACACCCACATATAATTTATCTTCAATGATCGGCATTTGCCCGGTCACTTTTACGTCTTTTTGCGCGTAGCTACCTACGGTCGCATTAGCAGTGAAGGTGGTATCGCCTGACATTTCTTTAGTTACGTATTTTACTGCGCCACCAATTGTGTTTTTGCCATACAAAGTCCCTTGTGGACCACGTAAAACCTCGACTCTCTCTACATCTAAGATATCTAATACCGCGCCCTGAGGACGAGCGATGTAAACATCATCAATATAGATACCGACACCCGGCTCATAACCCCATAATGGATCTTGTTGACCAATACCTCGAATAAATGCGGTTAAGGTATTGTTCGTTCCTCTACTTGTTTGTAGAGTCGTATTGGGTGAAAACTGCTGTAATTCTGTAAGCACAGAAATACCATTGCTAAGTAATTCATCTTCGCCAATAGAGGTAAGTGCTACGGGCACTGTTTGTAAAGACTCAACAGTACGCCGTGCGGTAACATTAATAACTTCCAAAGAGCCCGCCTTTTTCTCATTATCGCTATCATCTTGTGCGAAGGCAGGTAAAGTACCTGCACCGCAGGCTAGCGCCACAGCGCTTGCTAGAATGCTTTTCATTAATCCAGACTTAAAACCTGAGTTTTTCACTACCGTGCAAGATGTTTGGCCCTTACGGCTGCTTGCTGTTGAATGTGTGTAAGTTGTCATGTTATTTCCTATTGTGAATACAGTAATCATTAAATAACTGGCTGTGCGGTCGGATGTAAATATAATGTAAACCCAAGGTAAAATAACTAGTACCATCGTACTATGGGAATTTGTTGCTAACTAGCTCACACTAGTCCCATCCTGGCGGTCTGCGGTCACAGATTACGTTTCGCACAATGTCGTGCGTATCAATGTTTAGGATAGAATTTATGCTGAGTTTAATTGGATTAGTTGGTGGCTTAGGCTTGCTAATATTCCTGACCATACGGGGCGTTAACTTGTTTATCGCGGCCCCACTTTGCGCCCTCATTGTTGCATTAAGCAACCAAATGTTGGTATTCACTGGCGAGGCAAACTTTGTCGTTACCTACATGAACGGCTTTTCTGGTTTTGTAGCCTCTTGGTTTTTTATGTTTTTGCTAGGTGCTATTTTTGGCAAATTTATGGAAGACACCGGCGCAGCTGATGCACTCGCGCGGGCCATCATTGCTAAATTAGGCTACAAACACGCGATTGTTGCAGTCGTTGCTGCCTGTGCAATATTAACATATGGCGGTGTCTCGGTTTTTGTCGTTGCTTTCTCTGTCTATCCCATGGCATTGAGCTTGTTTAAAGACGCCAATTTACCCCGACGCTTCATTCCTGCGACGATGGCCTTTGGTTCAGTTACCTTTACCATGACGTCTGCAGGTTCACCTGAAATTCAAAATTGGATCCCTATAAAATTTTTAGGCACGTCCCCTTTTGCGGCGTGGGAAGTGAGCTTGTTCGTCGCGATATTTATGGCTATATTTGGCTATTGGTGGTTAAAGAAAATGGTTAACAAAGCGGTTAGTAACGGTGAAACCTTTTTAAGTAAAGCCCAAGACCCAGATGTGAAAGAACGCGCTCTACCTCACCCTGCAACAGGCTTTGTTCCTTTGCTAGTAGTGTTGCTGATATCGTTCTTTCTGCACGAAGCCTACGCTCAATATGCGCTTATTGCCGCTTTAGGAGGCGGAGTTATTGCCTTAATGATCGTCAATTATAAGTATTTTCAAAATATTGGCGAAGCAATCAACCTCGGCACCACCGGCGCCTTAGTCGCAATTGGGAACACCGCGGCTGTTGTTGGCTTTGGAGCTGTGGCAAAAACTACCACAGCCTTTCAAGAAACGGTAGAATTGATGACGCAAATTCCTGGAAACGAACTGGTTGGCGCGGCAATAGCGGTTAGTGTAATCGCGGGCTTAACCGGCAGCGCTTCTGGCGGACAAGCGATAGCCTTACCCGAGGTGGGCCCCTATTACTTAGAGCAAGGTGTTGATCCTAATGAGTTACATCGTATTGTATCAATTTCCTCTGGTGCGCTAGATTCATTGCCACACAATGGCTACGTAGTGACCACAATTCGCGCCATATGTAATGAAACTCATCAAGCGGCTTATGGTCCTATGGCTGCATTAACGGTTGTCGTACCGTTAATAGGCTTAAGCTTAGCCATTGCGCTTTTCATCCTGTTTTAATCTAAAGAGTACAAAAATGTTTGCTACTATATATGGTAAATCTTCTTATTCATTAAAGTCTGTGCGCATAGCACTACTAATATTGGTGGTGTTTGTACTTTCAAGTACTATGCTGCTAGCAAAGGAAAATGATCGTTTTATGATGGTAGAAAAACAAACACATCGCATAGATAAGTTTACGACCTTTGGCGGTAAAACCATAAAGAATGTGCGCGTTGGCTGGGAAAGTTACGGGGAGCTAAATAGAGATAAGTCTAATGTGATTTTGATTACCCACTATTTTACCGGTAATTCCCATGCAGCCGGGAAATATCACATTGACGATGCAGAACCCGGGTATTGGGATGCGATCATAGGCCCTGACAAAGCAATCGATACCAACAAGTATTTTGTGATTAGTGTCGATTCGTTAGTCAATATTAGTGCCTTTGATGAAAACGTAATTACCACCGGACCTGCGAGTATCGACCCAGATACCAATAAACCCTATGGTTTACGTTTCCCCGTGGTCACAATGCGCGATTTTGTCAATGTGCAGAAATCGGTACTTGAAAGCCTTGGTATTAGCAAACTTTATGCGGTTGCAGGTCCTTCAATGGGGTCTATGCAAGCAATAGAGTGGGCTAGCGCTTACCCTGATTGGGTCGAACGTCTTATTTCAGTCATTGGCGCTGGTAGCGCGGATGCTTGGACAAGTGCGTTTTTAGAGCAATGGACTGTACCCATTACCCTAGACCCAAACTATCACCAAGGTGATTACTATTCAAAACCAAAAACGCAATGGCCAATAAAGGGCTTAACTCACGCACTAGCGATGATTACGCAGTCAGCACTGCACCCTAACTTCTTTAATCAAGTTGGTGAACAACTTGAGTTTTCCCCTATGCAAAGTGATATATTAGAAAGTATCACCGCAAAACCCAGCATAGTGAATTGGCTGTTAGGGCGAGCGGGCGAGCGCGCAGCGATGATGGATGCTAACCATCTCTTATACTTAGTCCGCGCCAATCAACTTTTCATGACGGGTATGCAAGGCACTTTAGAAGATGGCTTAAAACGGATAAAAGCAAAGGTTTTATTGCTGCCAGCTACAACCGATTTATTGCTAATGCCTTATCACGCAGAAAAAATTCATAAAACCTTAGCGGAAAATGGTCAACAATCCCAGCTTGAGTATTTAACCGGCGATTTAGGTCATTTAGAAGGTGTTGCAGGGATAGTCAAACACGCCAGCACCATCAAAGCATTTTTAGCAGATTCAACGATACTGCCTATAAACGACAAACCGATAGCGAAAAAGGAACAGTAAAAGATGAAATTTAGGCAAACCGCAAAACAAGCACAATCAAGCCTTAGCATCGTCGCGCTGTTCGGTTTTCTTCTAAGTGCAACACTCGCTTGCGCTGTAGATACTGAAACAAAGGGCAACAAAGTTACTCTAGACACTTCTACAGTTACTCTTTCTGGTTTGTCATCTGGCGCTTACATGGCAACGCAATTTCACTTATCACACCCTGATTTGGTTTCTGGTGTTGGGCTTATTGCAGGGGGCCCATATGGTTGTGCTAGAAACTCCATCATGACAGCCCTTGGCGAATGTGTAAATAAAGCACCTACTCAATACCCTGAAACGATTACCGACATTAAAAGCAAGATGAGTGACAATATTAATCAGCTCATCAACGATAAGGTGTGGATACTTCATGGCACTTTAGATACGAAAATCATTGCCCAAGTATCTGACGCTCTACACGCTCAATACCAACAACTGATACAAACGCAAAATCTACGCTATATCAATGATAAGCCATTTGCACATTTGTTCCCTACCACCAATGCCGGCGTCGCATGTGATGAAGCGAGCTCGCCGTTTATTGGTAAATGCGGATTTGATGCGGCAGGTGAGATGCTTTCTTTTATAGCAACAACGAGTCAAGATGAGACATTAAGGCCAGCGGTCAGTAAAGAGGAGAGCAAGCAACAAGGTAAACTGATTACGTTCAAGCAATCAGCACTGGCTGAATTAAACAACACGGGCATGAACGAAGAAGGTTTTGTTTATGTACCAAATGCGTGCGCCAAAGGTGAAACATGCAAAGTACACATCAGTTTTCATGGATGCAACCAGTCAATCGATAATATTGGACAAGAGTATGCAACAAATGTCGGTTTAAATGAATGGGCCGCAAGCAATAATCTGCTTGTGCTTTATCCGCAAACTGCAAAATCTAGTTTAATGCCAATGAATCCCCAAGCTTGCTGGGACTGGTGGGGTTATACCGATGAAAACTACCTTAACAAGCAAGGTAAACAGATAAGTGCCGTCCACCAAATGGTGTTCAGCCTGCAAGATTATTTAAATCAATAAAATTTACGTTTAAAGCAAGATAAAAGGAAAAAAATGGACGCTAACACCCCTTCAAAAACCATCATGATTACTGGCGGTGCCAGCGGTATCGGCTTAGGTATCGGTGAATACTTAGCTAAGCAGGGTCATCGCATCATCGTTGCTGATCTAAACTTGCAAGCTGCACAAAAAGCGAGCGAACTTATCTCAAGACTTGGCGCGCCCGCACAAGCAATAGAGTTGAACGTGACCGATATAAACGCCATTAGCAAGTTAAGCGACACTCTCGCAGGGACGAAAATAGATGTATTAATAAATAATGCAGGGATTCAACACGTTAGCAAACTTGAGGATTTCCCACCTGAAAAATGGCAACTTCTGATAAATGTGATGCTCGTTGGCCCGGCAATGCTTACACAAGCTCTACTCCCCCAAATGCGCGCGCAGAATTATGGAAGAATAATCAATGTAGGCTCCATTCATTCAGTTGTTGCATCGCCGTTCAAGTCAGCCTATGTAGCAGCGAAGCACGGGCTTGTCGGTTTTGCTAAAACCGTCGCACTTGAAACCGGAGACGCAAACATAACTATTAATAATTTATGTCCTGCTTATGTCAAAACCCCCTTAGTTGAAGCGCAAATTGCAGACCAGGCCAAAGAAAATAAAATGACAGAGGCAGAAGTCGTAGAAAATATAATGCTAGCACCCATGCCTAAAAAAGCGTTTATCGAGATAGAAGAACTTGCCAGTACGGCTAGTTTCTTACTTGCCGATGGCGCAAAAAACATCACCGGACAAAACATAATATTAGATGGTGGATGGACCGCTAGATAAACTTTATAGGACTTTCCCTTATGGCCTTAGCGCATTTTGCGCTAAGGCCACCTACCGCAGCTATTCCCCTTTTTAAGTTGTTGCATTTCATCGAGTTTTGAAACAGACCAAAGTATCATTATTATTATTGCCCACTAAATGTACTATAAATTAAATGTTAAACGTGTTATCAATAAAAAGGTTAGCAGGTATTAATAATGTTAACGATGGATTCATCATTTTTCGATAAAATTCACAATAGATAAATCTAATTAATCTACAATAAAATAGAAAGGATATTACAATGCAAAGAGTAGCGTTAGTGACAGGTGGCACAAGGGGTATAGGTGAAGCAATTTGTAAGAAGTTGCACGATAAAGGCTATAAAGTTATCGCCAACTATGGCGGGAATGATCAAAAAGCTAAAGAGTTTACCGAGCGTACTGGCATACCTGCGATTAAATTTGATGTTTCAGATTTTGACGCTACCGCAAAAGCAATAGCCGACATCGAATCAGAATATGGCCCGGTTGATGTACTAGTTAATAACGCTGGCATCACGCGCGATGGCACCATGCATAGAATGGACTTTGCGCAATGGGATGCGGTAATCCAAACGAACTTGGCATCATGCTTTAATACCTGCCGCGCCGTAATCGAAGGCATGCGTAGCCGTCAATTTGGTCGTATAATTAATGTTGGCTCTGTAAATGGGCAAGCCGGTCAATATGGCCAAGTAAATTATGCTGCTGCTAAGTCGGGTATTCATGGCTTTACCAAAGCACTCGCACTAGAAGGTGCTGGTAAAGGAATTACAGTGAACGCAATTGCACCAGGCTATGTTGACACCGATATGGTGCGCGCTGTCCCAGAAGAGGTTCTTGTCAAAATTATTAAAACGATTCCTGTTGGGCGTTTAGGTAAGCCTGAAGATATCGCAAACAGTGTCGCATTTTTGGTTGACGATGATTCAGGCTTTATTACAGGGTCTACATTGTCTATCAATGGCGGCCAACACATGTATTAATAAGATATTCTATGGCATTAAATTTAATGCGCAGATAGATACAAAAAAAGGGCTTATAGTAAGCCCTTTTTTGCATTTTTGGATGCCGATACGATTATGAGTAATCGTCTATGAAAGCGGTCACTATGGGGCGAATATTCTTACGATACATTGAGCCACTGAAAATTCCGTAATGACCAGCCCCTGTTTGCACATGGTGTTTGCGCATATTTTTAGGGATGTTCTTACAAATATCTTGGGCTGCTTGCGTTTGTCCAATACCACAAATATCGTCATCAGCACCTTCTACTGTTAACAGGGCCGTATTGGTGATCGCACTAAAATTCACTGGCTTGCCTTGATACTCTATCGTGCCATTAGCAATTTCATTGTTTTTGAACACACGTTCAATCGTTTCTAAATAAAATTCTGCTGGCATGTCAAGCACCGCCATATATTCGTCATAAAAAGCGCGGAATCTATCAGCGTCTTCAATTTCACCGAACAATAAGTTTTGGAAATATTTTTGGTGCTTTTTCAAATGTGCTTGCTTGTTCATAGAAATAAAGCCACCAAGTTGCATAAATCCTGGATAGACTTCTCTGCCCTCGCCTGGATAGCCAATAGGCACTTTCATAATCGCAACATTTTTAAACCAACTCATGGGATGTTCGCGTGAAAATTCGTTAACCCTTGTTGGATTTTTACTCGTATCTAAAGGCCCTGCCATAAGGGTCAATGATTTTGGAATATTTGGGTTCTTTTGTTCAGCCATAACTGCGGTTGCAATTAATGCTTGTACTGTGGGTTGACAGATCGCAATCATATGCGAGTTGTCACCTAAATGATTAAGAAAATCAATCAAATAGCCAACATAGCAATCGAATGAAAATGGCCCAGCTTCTAAGGGCACTTCGCGAGCATCTGCCCAATCGGTAATATACACTTCATGATCAGGTAACAGCGCTTCAACGGTGCCTTTTAGCAAGGTTGCATGATGACCCGACAAGGGCGCGACCAACAACACTTTATCTTTTGCTATTAAGCCGTTGCGATTGAAATGGATTAATTTACAAAAAGGTTTATCCAATACCGTTTCTTCGGTGACAGGAACTGACTTTCCATCAATCTCTACAGTGTCTATTTCAAAACCTAGCTTGTCATAGCGCCGTGTAATACGCATTGCAGATTGTAGAGAGGCGCTTGCGATACGGCCTGACCAAGTATAAGAAAAAGGATTTGTGGGGTGTGATATCACATCATTTACAAGACGAAATCCTTCGCTCATTAACTGACCGCTTCTTGCTAAATAATCGTATGCTTGGTAATTCATCATCACTCCAAAATAATCTAATACAAAAAAGCTTCAATCAAAAAACAAAATCTTATCGCATTTGATTGAAGCTTGTCATGGTTTCATTGCTTATTGCATTTTACTGCAAAAGAAATTACTTAGCAGTAGCAGCCGCTGTCATTTTAGCAGCCATTTCTTCGCTAATACCTTTCATCATTTCGCCCGCTTTAGTTTGCGTGCTAGATACTAGAGTATAAGTATCTTTAGCGGCCTGACTAACAGTTTCTTGCAAAGTTTCTAAATAAGCTTTTTGTGCTTCAGCAAGACTAGTGATGTCTTTTTGCTGGCTAGCAGTTTCTGCAAACGCTACGCCGCTGCTTAACAAAGTACTAAACAATGCATTTTGCTTTTCAGCTAGTTCTTGTAAAGTTGCCATGTTCAAAGTAGCTAATTCAGTTACTGGCTTCATAGTTTCTTTAAGTTGCTCATTCATTTTATCTAACATGATGTATCTCCGGTTTAATTTAAAAGTAAATAGTTAACTAAGGCTTAACTCAAGGTTTAAGCATTAGGTGTATCAATAGTTGTTTTAGCTGCCTCTTCTTTAGGCGTAGCTCTTACGTTGTCAGCACTTAAAGTAGGTACTGGCTTTGACGCTTTTTTTGCACTTGCTGTTTTTGCTCGTGTCGTTTTAGTAGCTGGCTTACTCACCTTTTTTTCAACGGCTTTAGTCTCGTCTACTTTAACTTCACTCGCTTTTGGCGCAGGTGCGTTTGTTGCTGCGGTTTTTACTTCAGTTTCCGCTTTCTTAGGCGCTGCTTTCTTACGCGCTGCTTTTTTAGGAGCCGTCTTTTTCACAGGTGCTTTTTTCACAGGTGCTTTTTTCGCAGGTGCCGCTTTCTTTGCAGGTGTTGCACTTGTCTCAGACGTTTCGAGAGAGCTCTTCATCACATCAGATAGCTCTTGTCTTGCGTGTGCAAAGGTTGATAAAGCCGTTTTTGATGTAGAGCTTAATCTCTCACGTAGTGATTCTGCATAAACGCTTTGCGCTGCAACCACACCGTTGATTTCGGTTTGCTGACCTACTGACTCTATTAGTTTGATACTGTCAGACAGCATACCCGATAATAATGAAGTTGATTGCTGTGCTACTTCCTGCAAAGCTTTTACATTAGCTGCGAATAAGTCACTCGCCGGTTGTGCAGATTTTTTTACTTGCTCAGAAAGTTGATTCAACATTTTTTGCTCCTAGTCAGTTAACATTTTACTGCGTATTGTTGCAGTGCAACATTTTGTATAACTGAATAATAGCTGACTGAATCAGAAGATCAAGTGTTTTTTTGTTGCACTGCAACATTTATTTTGAAAATGAACAAGAAATATGCATAAGAAAACCCCTAAGCCATTGAATTCGCTTTATTTTTTATAGTTTTTATTGACATTCCAAGCCGCCATATTTTTTTCCATCATTTGCGAAAATAGGCCAATTGGACTGTTGTCTACCATATTTTTCATCATTCCTTGGACTTTATCTTGCTGTTCAATAAACTGCACGATGCTCTGCTCAAGGTATTGGCGAACAAAAACTTCCATGTCGCTGTCATAGAAACGAATCAACTGTTTTAAGAGCACATCGGTTAACAGAGACTGCTCACCTGTCGCTTCTGATTCGCTGATAATTTGTAGCAATACAGATTTTGTGATGTCTGCTTCGGTCTTAGAATCGATAATAGTAAAATCAAGGCGGTCGTTTATTAAGGTCTTAATAAAATCTAAATTTACGTATTTACTCTGGGAAGTATCGTACATACGACGATTTGGGTACTTCTTAATAACTCTCACATGAACCTCAATCTACTAAAATTAGCATAAAAAAAGGTGCTGTCGCTACAGCACCTAAGGTCATAAGAATAGACTAAATAAAAAGAAACACAACTGACTTAACTAAATTAACGCTAAGCGCAGGCTATAAACGTTTCATGACGTAAGTACCTGGTGCATCCATTAGAGGCGGATGCGAGTCAGCAGCGCCTGGTTTTAGTGACTTAATTTTCTTGCCTGAAGTATTTTGTAACCACTTATGCCAGTCAGGCCACCATGACCCCTCTTGTTGTGTCGCATTTTCAAGCCATTGCTCAGGGGTGTCGGCGAGTTGGTCGTTCAACCAATGCGGATACTTGCCTCCAACGGTTGGGTTAATGACGCCTGCCAAGTGACCGGAGCCTGCTAACACAAAGCGACTTGGCCCCTTCACTAGCTTGGTACCCTCGAATGCACTTTTCCACAACACTATGTGGTCAGCGACGGTAGAGAGGAAGTAAGTGGGAATGTCAATCTTACCTAGATCAATGCCTACACCGTTGACGGTCAATCCACCAGGCACTTTCAATCGATCTTCCCAGTAAGTCGCTCGTAAATATTGCTTGAAACAAGCCGATGGAATATTAGTTGAGTCACTATTCCAGTAAAGAATATCGAAGGGTGCGGGATCTTTACCCTTTAGGTAGTTATCAATAAAGAAAGACCAAAACAGGCTGTTTTCGCGCAATAAACTAAAACTCATGCCAATAATACGTCCATCAAAAACCCCTTTATTGTCAGCGTTTTGTTCAATCATAGGAAGCATATCTTCTGAGAAATAATTACCCACCTCGCCCGGTTGACTAAAATCTAAAAGCGTTGTTAGTAAGGTGAGTGACGCAACCGATTCATCTCCAATCGCACGTAAATAGGCAACCAACGTAGAGCATAGTGTGCCGCCTACGCAGAAGCCGGTTAAGTTCACTTGTGGTTGACCGCTTATCGTCTTAATTTGCTCAATTGCAACTAAAGGCCCCTTAATCATGTAATCGGTAAATGTATACTCTGCTAATTCTGGCCCAGGGTTTATCCACGAAATCATAAACACCGCGTAACCGCTTTCAAGTAGGCCTTTGACCATAGATTTCTTTTGGTCGAGGTCAAGTACATAATATTTATTTATAAATGGAGGAGTGATTAAGACCGGCGTCGCATATTGACGTGCCTTGATAGGTTCATAATGAATCAATTGAATGAGTTCGTTTTCAAAAACGACTTTACCCGGTGTATTCGCTAAATTTTCACCCAAAGTGAACGCGTCACTGTCGGTCTGGCGCATCTTAAAAGCTTCTAGTGGGCTATCCTCTAAATCTTCCAAAAAGTTTTGCATACCTTTAATAAGGTTTTGTCCTTTCGTTTTTAGAATTTCTTCGCACACTTCTGGATTCGTTAAAACAAAATTAGAAGGAGATAAGGAATTCACGTATTGGCGCGTGTAAAACTTAGCTTGATTTTTTTGTTTTTCATCGGCAAATTCGATTGCGTCAACCATACCATTGAGCATGTCAGCATTGAGCAAATAAGACTCTTTTATATAGTTATAAACAGGATTTTCTTGCCAGTTTTGATGCGAAAAGCGCTTGTCTTTTGAGGTGTTTGCGGGCGTATCTTTTGCCAGTTCTTGAGACATCATTGCTTTAGAGGCTTGTTGCCATAAGTTAGTTTGTTGCTGCATATACTGCATTTGTTGCGCGATTAACTTATTCGAATCAAGCTTTACGTTGTTATTAAAAAAACCTTGCAGTTTTTGAGGATCAAATAAATTTTGAGGATCAGCGGCCGGGATTTTGTCATTTTTACTTCGAGTCAAAATTTCTTGAGCCATTGTATTGAATACGCTTGCATATTTTTCTAAATAAGCCATTACTTCATTTTCGTTATTTTCCATATTGGTCCCTCTATTTTGAAACGCGCGTTAGTACACTTAGATTATGTCGCTAGTCACTGAATGTCTAGTCTTTGAGACCATTGTAGCAAGCAAGTGTTTAGATTACCTTAACCTAGAATAAGCGCACTGCATAGGATTTATACATTGACCGCCAGTAAGCGCATAAAATAAAATCACGCTATACTATATACACTAGCTAGTTACTGTATATTGGCTAACTAAAAAAATAATTTTTAAATAATTGTAAGGAATAAAAGCATGAGTGAATCAGTCGTAATTGTTGCAGCAAAACGCACCCCCATGGGTGGTTTCATGGGTGCCCTTTCTGGAGTGACATCACCAACCTTAGGTGCGGTGGCAATAAAAGCAGCCCTTGATGGTATTCCCGCTGATGCTATAGATGAGGTCATCATGGGCTGTGTCTTGCCAGCAGGTCTTGGCCAAGCTCCAGCACGCCAAGCGACCCTTGGCGCAGGTCTACCTTTGAGTGTTGGCGCGACTACCATCAATAAAGTATGCGGTTCGGGCATGAAAGCCATCATGTTGGCGTCTGACCTAATTAAAGCCCACAGCGCTAGTGCAGTCGTTGCTGGCGGAATGGAAAATATGTCCAGTGCACCTTACTTATTACCAAAAGCCCGCGCCGGGTATCGCATGGGCCATGGCCAAACTTTCGATCACATGATGATGGACGGCTTAGAAAATGCCTATGATGGCAAAGCAATGGGCTGTTTTGCTCAGGATACAGCGGACGACGAAAGCATCACCCGCGAACAAATGGATGAATTTGCGGTTGCCTCGCTTAGCAAAGCACAAACTGCCATCAACGATGGTACTTTTGTCGATGAAATATGCCCAGTAACGGTTTCATCTAGGAAAGGAGATATTACCGTCGATACTGACGAAGGCCCAGGGAACGCGCGTATTGATAAAATTCCAAGCCTACGCCCTGCTTTTAAAAAAGACGGAACGGTAACCGCTGCGAACTCAAGTTCTATTTCTGA
This sequence comes from Glaciecola sp. G7-5, assembly GCF_055808975.1. Taxonomy (NCBI): domain Bacteria; kingdom Pseudomonadati; phylum Pseudomonadota; class Gammaproteobacteria; order Alteromonadales; family Alteromonadaceae; genus Glaciecola; species Glaciecola sp. G7-5. The sequence goes on along the minus strand of NZ_CM147892.1, from coordinate 2,650,039 downwards.
TGGTGCCGCGGCCTTACTTGTGATGTCTGAAGCGAAAGCCAAAGCGCTTGGCCTTAACCCTTTAGCGCGAATTGTTGCTCACGCGACCAATGCAATAAAACCGGAAGACTTTACCGTCGCTCCTGTTGGTGCGATTGAAAAAGTCCTAGGCAAAGCCGGTTGGACAAAAGAGGATGTTGACTTATTTGAAATAAATGAAGCCTTTGCAATGGTCACCATGCTTGCCATTAATAAGCTTGGTCTAGACAGTGCAAAAGTAAACCTGAAAGGTGGCGCTTGTGCTTTAGGCCACCCAATTGGTGCATCAGGTGCGCGCATCGTTGTTACGCTCCTGCATGCGCTTAAACAACAAGGTCTGAAAAAAGGTGTCGCGGCTTTATGTATAGGTGGTGGAGAAGCTACCGCTTTAGCAGTAGAGATGCTTTAAGATATTCTCTTTAGGCTATTTCAGCACTAAAAAAAACCGGCGTTTGAAAGAAGTCATCAAACGCCATTTTTTGCCCCCTCCTGCTATGGCCTTATTAACTTATAACAGCAATCAGTTCATGAATGGTCTTTACCGGCACTACCTTTGCGCCGAGGCCTTCCATCGATTTATGGTAGTTTCGATGGGGAATATAAATTTCTGTAAAGCCGTGCTGCGCAGCCTCCTTCACCCTAGGTACGCCACTGTCGATAGGACGTACATCACCATTTAAACTTAACTCTCCCATGATGCAACTGGTGCGAGGAATAACGAAGTCGTTTAAGCTACTCAGTAAAGCAGCAACCAAAGCAAGGTCAATACAGGTTTCAGATTCATCAATTTTTAAGCCGCCCACGATATTAAAGAAAGTGTCGTGGAATATTTTCGTTTTTGTATGTTTGCGCAATACGCCGGTTAGCATTTTTATGCGGTTCATATTTAAACCTACACACACTCGCTGAGGATACTCAGCTTCGTTGTCAGTCGTTAAACATTGTATTTCCAATAGGAGATTACGATTCCCCTTACGAATGCAGGTAATCGTCGAGCCGGGAGATTGAGTACTAGAGCCCGATAAGAAAATTTCACTGGGATTGTCAACGCTCAGCATGCCGCGCTCACACATACGAAAAATACCGACAGTATCTACGTCACCAAAGCGGTTCTTATTAGCTCTTAATGTGCGAATCTGGCCATCGTTAGTGTCGATATGAAGTAAGGCGTCGACGATATGCACCAGCGTTTGTGGGCCGGCTATTTCATTGTTCTTATTCACATGGGCAATAATAAACATGGTGACGTTGTTTTGCTTACAATACTGAGTTAGGGCTTGCGCTGCAGTTTTTACTTGAGAAGGCGAGCCTGGGCTACCGTTTGCAGCATCGGTCACTACCGCTTGTATAGAGTCGATGACCGCAAACTTAATTTGATGCTTATCTAGTTCCTCTATGATGCTTTCGACGCTGGTTTCACTTAGCAAAAATAAATTATCATTGTTGTATTCAAGCTTTAAGCGTTCAACTCGATTCTTAAATTGCGATAAGGATTCTTCAGCTGTGCAATACAACGATGACATACGCATGGACATTTTTGCGACAAGATCTGATAAAAGGGTCGTTTTGCCTGCACCTGGGTCACCCGATATAATATTAACCGAGCCTGTTGTGATACCGCCACTGAGCACTCGGTCAAGCTCCCCTATGCCACTGGGGCTTTTTTGGGCATCAACCGAGGCCACGTCATTTATTTTTTTGCACCAGCACTATGACCGCCAGCATACCCTAAAACCCGTTTCCCAGAGGATGTTGCTCCTGACGATGGGCTTATACGCATTTCTTGCATCGTATTCCAACTACCGCAGATACACTGTCCTTGCCACCTGGCTGTGCTATGGCCGCAATCGGTGCAAACAAATTGGGTTTTTGACGCCTTTGCCATAAAAGATGAGTCCTTTTTCGAAAAAAGATGATGATACTACATGCCAACTTCAATTAAACTAGCCGATAGGATCAACAGTATAAAAATAATAAATTTTTAAAATAGCTATAAAGAAATTAAGAGATGTTTCCGATACCTATAACTATGCACAAAAACGTAATCATCCAAGGGCAATCATTGGGGGGTAGAAAACCCGACAATGGCCCAGACTTGTCTCCATACAAGCAAGTCATACAGGGCCTTGCGCCACTTGTTAACGAGCCCATCTTCAATAGCGAATTTGAACGGCAGACCAAAGCTGTATCACCTGATTTACGCTTTTTGGTGAAGATGGAAATAAAGCGCTTAGCAAAACCTTGTATAAGGTCTATCGATTTACGCACTGTCGTAAAGGATGAATGCCGCTTGTTCCATCATCATGGAATTGCTCACTACTTAAATATTAACGGAATCCTGCGTTTAGAAAAGCTGGTAAAACGTTATGGCGAATATACCTTTGGGGTATATGAAGGTGTATTGGAAGAAGCGCACAGAGAAAAAGAACAGTTTTTAGCCGCGCAAAAGAAACGCAGCGTTAGTTCTGAACTCGTATTGCCTGACGATAATTACATTGTTCCGTGCCAAGAGTTACTCAATTTCCCTATCCGCAAACAAGAGCGTCTTAACTACGTTGTAGGCATCGAGGTTTTCTTTGCAGACAAAAGCAGCGCGCAAGCGAGTACCTTAGACATCTCGGAGTCGGGACTTAGAATCAAGTTAAAAGACGCTAAGATGATTGAAAAAATCAAAGCGTTTGAACCACTACAGATTGTCTTTAGAGGCGTCAATAAACAACATGGTCTGAGTCGTGAGTCGATTTCTTATCAAGTCGTAAGAATAAGTGGCCAAGCAGATAAAGCAAATATTCACTTATACAGACAAAGCGACGGCGATAGTCCTTTTGATATCTTTGTAAGTGATTTGATTAAACTCAACAAGCATCGCTACAAAGTCAATTTAGACAATGTCGAAATGTCGATGGCGAGCAAAGTGTACGAACAGAGCTTTGCTAATATCACGCCTACCCTTCCGGTATTTGTGACTCGTGATAAACATGATTTTTATCGCGCTTCGATGGCGTCGATGAATTCGCACAACAAACATATTTTGGACTATTGGACTGATGAGCGTGGCCATAATTTAATCGGCTTTTTAATCAATCCAAGTAGGATACACCAGTTGCTGCATGACAGCAGTGCCTATCCACTAATGACGATTTATTGCTTTAACCATGTTAAAGACCAAAAAGTCTATTTTTATTCAGCCACCCAAGAAGAACTGGAGCAATATCCCGAATTAGCTTCAACCTTCCTCGGCTATGGCTCAAGAAAAGTAAGCTGGCGTGTATATCAGGTAACTTGTACAGACATCAACCCGGCAGGCGCATTTTCACCTACGTCGATTCCTGATGGTGTTAGCAAGAAAATTGACCGCCTGAATAAACCCTTGACGCCGAGACTACAATCTCAGCTTAGTGCGATTAGTAATATGGTTAGTATTACCGATATTACCTGTGGTTCTGGTCAAGAATGTTATCAAAGCAAACGTATATTTAAGCATAAAATTAAGTTGCTCAAGGCTTTTGGACACGCACGTAACAAGCCGCCTATGTTAGTGAAATCATATAGGCACAAACAAGAAGAGTCCCGTAGGCAAGCGCGTTATATTTTACGAACGCAGATCATGCTGAAAAGCAACAGCCAATACATTCGTGGTATTTCTGAAGATATATCGGTAAGCGGACTAAAAATTGAGCTAGAAGAGCCATTTACTCAGCGACTAAACAGTAAAGTAGAACTGTCTTTTGTGCGCTTACAACAAATCACGCAAAATTTTGAGTTAAAGAATCTCCAATATAGAGTCGTTCATATTAATATTGATAGACAGGTATTGCATGTTCAGGCAGTTTCTTTAGACGAGATGAGCGTGGCTGAAAACTTCTTTATGCAGCTTATTACCAACAATGGTGACAAGCTTGTACAAGTCGATGTAGAAGAGCCGGTAACAGGAATTGTGTCTGCACTTAGAAACTTGCATTCAAAGAACAGCCCGCAATTTTGTGCTTACGTTGAGAAAAAACAACAAGGCTTCTTACCTGCGATGGCAACGGTTAGTCAAGTGAGATCGAAATGGATGGATTTCTTACATCACGACAAAAGCTTAGCGCTCGTGAACTTGGCTTGGCTATACCAAGACAATAACGTGGGAAAAGATTACGTAAATCAGTCTTTGAAAGTGTTAAAGATTGATCCGCGAGCCATTAAAACTGAAATTTATATCGCCACGCCTAGCAAAAGCGAGCCGTCTATAAATATCGTAAGAGCCAAATGGCAATATGAATTGTCGACTCACCGAGCGAAACAAAGTTTTATTAAACAAGCTCAGCAAAATGGCGAATTCATTGCCTTTAGCGTGACGATAAATAAAGCCCTTAAGCCTGACTTAGAAAAAATTGAGCATGAATTACTCTATTTAAGTCAACACGCAATTCATAAAGCTACCTATTTTGAAGAGCGCATGTGGGACATCGCCGGTGCTTTATTCTTAACTGACATTACTTCTGAAGTTCTGTACCGTTATGATGTAGAAAACAAACTAAACGACTAAATTGCATTGGCTTTTTAGTCGTCATTTCTACTTGGCCGCTTTTGCAAAGCGTTTACATAAAGCTGAAATCGCCCTTAGGGCGCTAAACAATATAGTAAGCCTTCAAAGCCACAATAATTAATGTTGGCATCGGCTGCTATTTGTACTTTAGCTTTGGCTTTATAGGCAACCCCTATTCCCGCGGCCTCCATCATCAATAAATCATTTGCGCCGTCGCCAATCGCAATCGTCTGTTGCATATCAAAATTATGCTCTTGTGTTCTTTGTAATAGGATCTGTTTTTTCATCTCGCCATTAACAATATCACCTTCAACAGACCCGCCTAGCACATTGTTTTCAACCGACAATACATTACTATGGGCATAGTTCAGCTCAAAGCTATCTTTTAGATAGTTTGCAAAATAGGTAAAACCACCAGAAGCAATGCAGGTTACCCAACCATGTGCTTGCAAGATTTCAATCGTACGAGCAAAGCCTGGGTTTATGGGTAATCGACTCTTTAGTTTGTCGAGCTCGTTAAGCTCGATTCCTTTTAAACAAGCCACCCGTGCGTATAGACTTTGGTTAAAATCTAATTCACCTTGCATCGCTCGTTCAGTCAACGCGCTCACTTTTTCGCCTACACCAGCCAAAGCAGCGATTTCATCAATACACTCCATATTAATTATGGTTGAATCCATATCCATGACCAACAAGCCAGGAGTACTTAAACGCGTTTTAGTGACCCTAAACGCATCGACAAAGAAATCATTGGCAAGTTGCCTTAGCGTTTCGTTGGCGACGACACACGAAGGCCTAGTTTCTGCTGCGCTTATGTGCGTATTACTTGCACTGGAACCATAAATACTGAGCTCTACAGCCTGTTGTGGGAATTCATCGCTCAAGTGATGTGCTTGTATTAATACATAAGATGCATCTGCAAAATATTTGCTCACCATTTTTTCTAAGCTTGTAATATTGATGGCTTGACCAACGATGACAATTTTTTCAACATTATTTGTATCAATCGACTTTTGTTCGATATAAGAAACGAGCTTTTCCTCTTCAAGGAAAGTCGATTGGGTATCAGCCTGAATAGCTAACGTATTTCCCCTGCTCAGTTGCTCGCGAAGGTAACGCGTAGAAAAGTGAATATTAGCTTGAGTTTGAGTTGGCTTTGGAGCTTGTTTGTTCAAAAGAAGGCGTTCCCTGTTGCAATTCTGTGCGTCGAGCAATACTGGATATTGCTCGATTTTCTATAAAAAGAGTTTTCATAATGTTATCAGAATAAGCAAGTCGGGTAAGTAAATTAGTGGGAAATTTTACTTAGTTCTCTTTATTATTGATGACCTCGCGCATGCGCTGTTGCAATACATCAACCAACAAATCAGGTTGAAACTTTGAAATAAACCGATTACATCCTACTTTTTTTACCATTGCTTCATTAAAGCTTCCGCTTAGGGATGTATTTAAGGCAACAAATAAATTCGCCATGCGCGCGTCGCTTCTCACCTCAGCGGTTAGTCTGTAGCCGTCCATTTCAGGCATTTCGGCATCAGTAAACATCATGAGAATTTCATCTTCTACTTTTTTACCGCTATCGGCCCAGCTCCTTAAGCGATTTAAAGCTAACAAGCCATTTTTCTCTTCTATTATTTCAATGCCCAAAGGCGCTAGGGTTTCGCGTATTTGCCATCTTGCAGTCGCAGAATCGTCAACAACAAGAATTTTTTGCCCGCGTAATTGATTGCTAACTTTTTCATCTAAGGCTTCAGGAGAAATAGTTGTATCGTAATGTACGATCTCAGAAAGGACTTTTTCAACATCTATAATTTCGACTAATTCTTGGTTTTCACCGTTGTCATAGCGCGTAATTGCAGTTAAATAATTATTTTTCCCAACAGAACTCGGGGGCGCTTGAATATCACTCCAGGAGGTATTCACAATATTCATGATTTGACCAATTAAGAAACCTTGTACACTGCGGTTATATTCAGTGATGATGACGTTTTCAGGCTGATACTCTGGATTATTACTGTGCATTTTAATCGCATCTCGCAAATCTATTACGGGAATTGACTTACCACGGTAGTTTGTTACTCCTTTTAAATTGTAATGCGAACCCGGTATTTGGTTCATCGCCGGCACCGTGATCACCTCACGCACTTTAAATACATTTAAGGCAAAAGTATGGCGCGTGCCCAATTTGAATAAAAGTAATTCTAATCTGTTTTCGCCCACCAACTGTGTTCGTTGGTCTATTGACGACATTAGTTTTGACATTGCACTTTCTCAACAAGAATAAACAGCTACTAGTGTTTATCGACCATTTTTATAAAAACACGATTAAAATATGCGGTTTGTAAGACTAAAGATTTCAACAAATGCTTGGCAAATTAAGCCTTTTCCACTATGGTCGACCCATCCCAAATTTAATAGAACATCACCTATTGTTATCATGAATATTCGTAGCAGCAATCACAATTACTCAATATTTAAGCGTATTTCTACGCTTATATTGTTCATATTATTCGTTGCGATTGGCGCTAACCTTTATATGATGCACACACAAAATGCAGCTAGTTGGTACCGCGTAGAGTCCGAGCAACTAGGGCGTAGCCTAACTGTGCAAGCCGCTAGACTTGTGGCAGCGCCCTTGGCCCAAAAAGACCAAACGATGCTTGATCACTATATAGAGGTGGTCAATCAAGGAATATTTGTAAAAGGTGCTGTACTATACGACGAACTCGGCGTACGTCTTGCGAAACAAGATGATCGATTATCTGTAGTCGACATCCTTAAAAACAGTGATTTAGAGCCCTTAGTATTCGTAGAAGATATTGTATATGAAGGCAATGTAATTGGTTACCTAAAGCTGGTACTAGATAAACAAGCAATTACAGAGCATCATAGAGCATTTAACAAGAACCAACTTTTGCAGAGTCTGTTGATTATTGTGCTCAGTATTATTGCTGCAACATTGAGTACACGCTTGATTTATAAACTGCGTAAAAGTTATCGTTTGGTCGACAGCGAAGATGATCTGATATAAAGGTAAACACAAAAAAGAAGTAAAAAAAATCACCGCTTAGCGGTGATTTTTTTGAATGTGTGTTCTTGCTATAAAGCTTATTTGCGCGCTTTTCTTAAGCCAGCAAATGCTAATAGACCTAAGCCCATCAATGCAATGTGTGAAGGAGCCGATACTGGCACTGTGATGTCAGAGTAAGTATAGATTACTGATACCAGACCACCTGCTTGCGTGGTAAAACCAGTTACCAAGTTACCAGCGCCTGTTGCAGAGCTTGTTGCGTTTGCATCAAATACGAATGAGGTTGAACCTGGGCCTGTGAATGCCGCTAAGGTGCCAGCATCAGTAAACGCCGCTGAAGTTGCTGTTGTGCTCGCGGTAATGTTATTTAAGGTAAAACCTGAAGTACCGCCGTAATCTAGGGTACCGTCATACGCTGTTGCGCTGAAAGTATTTACGATTGTTGGCATCGCCACAACCAATTGATTCATCATTGCATCAATAAGAATAAGCTCAGCAGATAAATTAGTCACGATAGTCGCTGCTTGTGCGTCTCTACTCTCAACTTCAGCAGAACCGATGATTTCGCCGTCAATTGAAAAGGCGACTGAGTCTAGTACGCGAGTACCGCCCATGGTATCAAACTTAGCTAAGCTAACAGTAGTTTGAAAGTTAGTATCTGCGATAGTAACAACTTCGCTAACAGTGATACTTGCTGCATTTGCAAAACCAGCTGCACATAAAAGGGTAGCGCCACATAAAATATTCTTTAACATCGTGAATTTCCTTCAAGTATAAATAGGATTAAACAAACATTAGCCGGGAGTGACTAAACGTTCCTAGTACTGAGGGTATAGCAATGGCTGTGCCAACTTTTTATTTTATTAATTTACAACTACTTATGAATTTTTCACAATAAACAAAATGTTTGCTGTAAAAAATCATGACAAACACCCCATAAGAAGTTTCTTAACAACTCTTTTATAACTAGGCGAATGTCGCAATAGGCACACGACATCTTATTTATTAAGCTAAGGGCATAAACACGCGGCGGTAATTACGATCGGTTTTGCTGATGACTTCATCCAAGGTTTCTTCAAGTAAATCAGCTAAGGTCTTGGCGATTAAGGGGAGACGCTCAGGGGTATTTACTTGTCCTTGATAACCCGATATCGGCATATCAGGTGAGTCAGTTTCCAGAAGCAAATGCGCAAGACCTAAGCGTTGAACGGTATTGCGAGTTTTTACCGCTCGCGCATAAGTAATCGTGCCACCTATTCCCAATGAAAAACCAAGATCTATATAGGTTTGCGCAGTTTCGTAACTGCCGCTAAAAGCATGTATCACTCCCCCATACTCAAATTTAGTTGCCTTTAATATTCTTATTAATTCGTTATGAGATTGTCTATGGTGAAGAATAAGCGGCTTTTTAAGCGATTGTGCAAGGACAACTTGTGCTTGTAGCACTTTATATTGATATACAAATGAAATGTCTAAGCATCCATCTAGGCCGCACTCACCTATAGCCACATAGTCATCGCAGTGCTGCTTTGCAAGGTCAGTCAGTTCTTCAATGCTTTTCTCAAACGCTTTATGCGAAAGTTCTTTTAAAAAGTAAGGATGGCATCCAAGGGCAATATCTATTTCAGCATGTTTTGCTTTTATATTTAGGAGGGTCTGAAATTGCTTGATACTCAAGCCCGGTACGAGAAATTTATCTACACCGAGTGATTTAGCATTTTCAATTACCTGCGAAAGCTTGCTGTCGAAAGCTGGTAAGTCTAAGTGGCAATGGCTGTCAATCATGAAAAAGCCTTAGCTGATAACGAAGTCAGGCAGGTCTAGTGAATTTGCCTCATACACTAAGGCATTAAGCGCTGATTAGACCATTGTCCATGTTCATCTTTATTATATTCAAAGCGGTCGTGAAGGCGATGCTCGCCGCCCTGCCAAAACTCAATTTGTTGTGGCTTCACTAAATATCCGCCCCAAAAATCAGGCAAAGGAATATCTCCTTTGGCAAATTTTTCCTTCATTTGCATAAATTGACTAACAAGCAGCTGGCGCGTTGATATGGGGCTACTTTGTTTACTTGCCCAAGCGCCAAGCTGGCTATCTTTTGGGCGAGAGAAAAAATATTTAGCAACGGCTGTACGTGATAATGGCTCTGCAATACCGCACACTCTTACCTGGCGCTCTAAAAAATACCACGGAAAATGCAAACTCACTTTATTGTTTTGCTTGAGCTCTTGTGCTTTACGACTGCCTAAATTGGTATAAAACACAAAGCCTTCGTCACTCACATCTTTAAGCAGCACGATACGCTGACTCGGCTGTCCGCTGCTATCAACAGTTGCCACAGTCATGGCGTTGGGATCAGGTAAATCTGCCGCAATGGCATCTTCTAACCAGCGAGAAAACAGGTCCATGGGATTAGTGCTGAGCACATCAGTATCAAGCCTGCCTTTGGTGTATTCTTTGCGAAAATCTTGCAATGGTTTCATGATGCGCTCCCTATGCGACAACGACTTATCTTTTTATCGTATTTTGTAAGCTCAAATAGCCAGTTATTACGTCCGGTAGTCTTCTTCATAGCCTAAGGATCGTAGGGCTCGTTCATCATCCGCCCAGCCCGATTTAACTTTGACCCAAAGCTCTAGAAACACTTTATTGTCGAACAATGCTTCCATGTCTTTACGTGCTTCAGCGCCCATTGTTTTTAAATGGGAGCCATTTTTCCCAATAATCATGGGTTTTTGTGAAGCACGGTCAACCAAAATAAGCCCATGGATATGATAAACGCCTTTTGGCGTAAGCTTAAACTGTTCTATTTCTACGGTTACCGCATAAGGAAGTTCATCACCGGTGTAACGCATTAGCTTTTCACGAATAATTTCAGCGGCCATAAAGCGGCTAGAACGGTCTGTAACGAAATCTTCAGGATAATAAAACTCACAAGCAGGCAAATTATCAAAAATCAACTGGCGTAAATTGTCGATCTGTTTGCCTTGTTTAGCAGAGACAGGTAACAAGTGCGCAAAATCGTGCTTGCTGTTAAGCTCTTTTAAGGTGTCCATCAATTTACCTTGTTCACTCACCATGTCGATTTTGTTCACAACCAACCAACAAGGCAGACCTGATTGCTTTATTTTGTTCAGCACAAGTTCGTCGTCATCAGTCCAGCGCGTGCCTTCAATGACAAAAAGCACCATCGAAACATCATTAAGAGAACTAGACGCCGCCCTATTCATGAGCTTGTTAATGGCTTTTTTCTCTTCTGCGTGTAGGCCGGGTGTGTCTACATATATTGCTTGTTTATTATCAAGCGTATCGATACCCATTATACGATGGCGCGTAGTTTGTGGTTTGCGCGATGTAATACTGATTTTTTGCCCTAATATGCGGTTCAAAATCGTTGATTTACCCACGTTTGGACGCCCTACAATAGCAATCATGCCGCAATATGTTTCATTCATAAGGCCAGACTCTCCAAAATTTGTTTTGCGGCTTCTTGCTCCGCGATGCGTCGGCTTTTCCCGGCACCTATTTTATGGACCTTAAGGGCGCTAACATCACATTTGACAGTGAAAATTTGAGCATGGTCCTTACCTTTGATATCAATCACTTTATATTCTGGCAGGTCGTACTGTTTGCTCTGCAAGTATTCTTGTAATTGCGTTTTGCTGTCTTTAATTTGGATATTGGGGTCAAGCGCTTTAATGCGCTCATGAAACAGCTTATCAATCGTACATGTTGCTGCGTCTAACCCAGCTTCAACATAAATAGCACCAATAACGGCTTCAACAGCATCTGCTAATATTGAATCTCGTCTACGCCCACCACTTTTCATTTCGCCCGGGCCCAGTTTAATGAGTTCACCTAAAGTAAGCTCACGCGCTACCTTCGCTAAGGTTTCTCCTTTCACTAGGTTAGAGCGCATTCTGGTTAGTTTACCTTCTGGTAAATTTGGAAACTTCTCGTATACCCGCTGCGCAATAACTAAACCAAGCACCGCATCCCCTAAAAACTCTAAGCGTTCATTGTGTTTTTTCGCTGCACTTCTGTGCGTGAGCGCTTGCTGTAACAAGGCAACATCTTCAAACCTATAGTCAATTTGCCTGACTAATTTAATGTAAGGGTCAATCAAGCGCTACCTCGACTAGCAATGATTGGCTGGGTGAAAGCAAAGTTAGCATCTTATTTTATTGCACCGATGCGCTCAAAGCGAATCCCCGTGGGTACAAAGGAAGGCAGAAAATCGTCAGATGTACGTTCAAATTCAAAACTTATCCAGATAAAGACGGCTTTACCTACTATGTTGTTTTCAGGCACAAAGCCCCATTCACGGCTGTCTGCTGAGCTGTCTCGATTATCGCCCATCACAAAATAATGGCCTTCAGGGACAACGTGAGAGCTCGCTGCTTCAATTCTGCGAGGGTTTTGCAATATTCTATGTTCAACGTTGCCCAAAGACTCCATGAACATCTTAAGAGCCGCGCCGTGCTCTGCTTCGTTACTAAATCCTAGAGATTTTAGGTCAACTGCTTGTTCGGGAGGACAAGGTTTTTCTGTTTCACAAACACCCTGAATAAAAATACGTTTACTACGATAATGTATGGTTTCTCCTGGCAAGCCTACGACACGCTTGATGTAATCAACCTTCTCGTCACGCGGATATTTAAAAACCACTACATCACCGCGCTTAACCTCTCCCGTATTAACTAGCTCTGTACGTGTAACTGGGTCTTTTAAACTATAAGCAAATTTTTCGACCAACAAAAAATCACCAACAAGAAGGGTCGGAAACATAGAACCTGACGGTATTTGAAAGGGTTCATAAATGAAGGATCTGAAAATCATGACGCCAAAAAATATGGGGAACATTTGCTTGCAAAAATCCACGGCTGCTGGCATCTCATGGTCAACCGGCACAACTTCATTAATTTCTTTGCCATTGGCATCAACTAAGGCTGCCTTTTTAGGCGCGAAAAAGAGCGCATATGTCAACCAAACCAAGCCGGTGATTGCGCTGACGAGTACGAGAATAATAGAAAAATATGTGGCCATTAATTGTCTACCTTAAGTATGGCTAAAAATGCGTCTTGGGGTAATTCAACATTACCCACTTGTTTCATGCGCTTCTTACCGTCTTTCTGTTTTTGTAACAGTTTCTTTTTACGGCTAATATCACCGCCATAACATTTGGCGATAACGTTTTTGCGCAATTGTTTTACAGTACTGCGAGCAATAATATGATTACCAATCGCGGCTTGAATTGCAATGTCGAACATTTGGCGTGGAATTAACTCACGTAATTTCTCGACTAAATCACGACCACGATGTGGTGCGTTGTCTTTGTGCGTAATAATCGCTAAGGCATCAACGCGTTCGCTATTGATAAGGATATCGAGACGACACATGTCAGCCAATTGGAAGCGTGTAAAATTATAATCTAAGGACGCAAAACCACGACTGGTGGATTTAAGCCTATCAAAGAAGTCTAGTACAACTTCCGCCATTGGTAAATCGTAGGTCACCGCGACTTGTTTGCCGTGATACACCATTGATGTTTGCATGCCGCGCTTCTCAACACATAAGGTGATGACATTACCTAAATATTCTTGGGGCACAAGAATGTTTGCAGTCACGATAGGTTCGCGAATTTCTTCGATATCGTTAACTGGTGGTAGTTTTGATGGGCTATCGACTTTATAAACTTCGCCTTTCGTCGTTTTTACTTCGTAAACCACGGTTGGCGCCGTTGTAATTAAATCGAGATCGTATTCTCGCTCTAAGCGCTCTTGGATAATCTCCATGTGCAACATGCCAAGGAAACCAATACGAAAACCAAAACCCAATGCCGTAGAACTTTCCGGTTCGTAGAAAAGGGAAGCATCGTTTAAACTCAGTTTTGAAAGTGCATCTCTGAAGTCTTCATAATCATCAGAACTTACTGGGAATAGACCTGCATAGACTTGCGGTTTTACTTTCTTAAAGCCAGGCAGTGCTTTTGCGACTGGATTTTTAGCGGTAGTAATAGTGTCACCAACAGGCGCACCGTGTATTTCTTTAATGCCAGCAATGATAAAGCCAACTTCACCGGTCCTAAGAACAGGCATTTCAGTTTGTTTAGGTGTAAAAACACCTATTTTATCGGCTTGATGGACGCCGCCAGTAGACATTATTTTAATCTTGTCTTTAGCGTGTAGCTCACCGTTCACGATACGAACAAGCGAAACGACCCCTTGATAATTATCAAACCAAGAATCAATAATAAGGGCTTCAAGGGGAGCATCTTTGTCACCCACCGGCGGTGGTATTTGTTTTACGATAACTTCAAGTACATCGTAAATACCCACGCCTGTTTTCGCTGAACAACGCACCGCATCAACAGCATCAATACCAACGATATCTTCGATTTCTTCAGCGACGCGATCTGGCTCAGCTTGTGGTAAATCAATTTTATTCAGAATGGGAACAACTTCCATATCTAAATCTATTGCGGTGTAACAGTTAGCCAAGGTTTGTGCTTCTACCCCTTGTCCAGCGTCAACAACAAGTAGTGCGCCTTCACATGCTGCCAGTGAACGAGACACTTCGTAACTAAAATCCACATGTCCTGGCGTATCAATGAAGTTTAACTGATATCGTTCACCGTCTTTAGCATCGTAGTAAAGCGTTACGCTTTGTGCTTTGATTGTGATACCGCGCTCTCTTTCAATATCCATTGAATCGAGCACTTGAGCCGCCATTTCACGACTAGTCAAGCCACCACATTCTTGTATTAAGCGGTCAGACAAGGTCGATTTACCATGGTCGATATGCGCGATAATGCTGAAATTACGAATATTCTTAAGTTGCATAAAAAAAGAGTTACCTACTATGGTCAAATCTACCTTCTGCAGTCTTTACAGTGCAATAGATTGACGAAATACTGATTGTCTGCCAGCTTGTTGCTATAACCATTGGCAAACGCATAAAAAGTGTTACAAATACGAATTCTTTTCAGCTTACGATAATTGTATTATTCATACCTACTAGAAAGAACGCGGATATTACCGTTTTGTGAAGCAAATTGCGACAAATGCAGCGCATTATAAGCATTTTGATACAATATAATCTCGAATTTAGATTATGCAGATAAGTAAAATACATAACGCATTACGGCCCTTAGACTGAGTGCATCATAAAATTACCAAGTCTAGCCCTTAAGAATCAATCTTATGCATGGGGATTTCATGTTTGTGAGTAAGGACCGGATTGATTGTCGCCCCCAAAAACACAGGTGCAAATTTATGTTTATTACACGTTTGTTTAGTATACGCTGAGGCCCACCAAAACCCGCCTGCCGCCGCTAAACTGGCAAGGGCCAAAACGATCAGTTCATGTAAATCAGGAAAAATAAGCATTGTGCCAGCCGCGGTAACAATAAGCAGCAATAAAGGAATGATGTAGACCATCGTTGAAGCCATCAAAAGCGCTTGTTCGTGGATACCTATTTTGACTTGTTGACCAACGCTTAAGGCACAAGGTACTTCCATATAGACATGGTTTGCCTTTGGCGTGAAGGCTTTTGCAATCGTGCTTGTTGGACAGGCATCACTTGCTTTGCAGCCAGCGCAGGTGGTCTTCACTTGAGTCTCTATCCACACATAGTTGCCTTCTACAGCAACGACTCTACCGCTTTCTTCAATCATCTTGCCTACACTATTTGTTCGTAGTTACGTCGCTGACCAACACGATAGAGTTGGCCATTTTACTCGCCGTTTCCAGGGGTATTTCGCCCACGACAGTGACCTGAATACGACCGTTTGAAATCGATACAATAGACGTTGCTTCAGTATTGAGCGCAACATCTTCTTGCTGAACGTCGGTCGCCTTCATTACGTATATCGATACATCAACCAAACCATCGCTGACCATCATATATTCAGCGGGTTGGCCTGTCGCAGAAATACGTCGTAAATTTTCACTTACAATCTGCATGCCTACGGGTAAAAAGCTCAATGCCCATGGCAATGCTTTGTTTCTAGGGCTTTGAGTGATTGCAACGGGCGGCAACTGATCAGCTTGAATATTAGCAAAATGATCTAATACATCATCGCTAATACTAAGTTGTGTCACTTGAATTTGCTCCAGCAAAGCCCCTTTTAAATCATACATATTTTGCTTTAGCAAAAGGCCCGTTTGTTCATCGAGCCATAAATGATACTGATATCGTGATTTATCTTTACTGATGACCCTGATTTGCTGCGCCATTCTACCAGAAACTCGGTTACGTCCCATCAATAAGATGTCGTAACTATTATTTAAAATGTCGGGAGTATGGATAAATGCTTTTGGTATAGGTCCATCGATAGCGCTAGACCGAATACTTAAAGGTGAAAACCCGGGTTCAAAAATACTGACTTTATTGTTGATACGAATTTGTTCAAAACCGGGCCCGTTCAGTAAGCTTAGTTGCTCAGCCGTGCTACCATCTGCTAACACGGCATTTCGCCATACATACGGCATGGTCTCTCGTCCTGCGCTAGAAACAACAAAACTAAGCTCAAAAGAACGTTCATTGATGGTATCAGAGAGGCGCCTCATCCACGCATACGCAGACAACACATCAAAATCATTGGCAAGTGAAGGGACTGTAGCGTCGTCTGTATTCGCCTCACTGGTTGAAGAAGGCTCGTCTTTGGGGCTTTCTGTTTCAACGTCAGTTTGAGATTGGAAAGCACTTGTTAGGCTCGAAAACAACAAAGTGAATAATAAAACAGCCGCCAGTGAGGCTGTCATTGGCGGCTGTTTTTGCATTGATGTGGGTTTCATAATACTTACTGTTTGTTGTTACCGTTGTCGTCTAAGCCTTGCTCTTGTGCATCTACTGGAGTGCTGTTTACAGTTTCAGGGCTAACGTTTCGTAATCTTTGTTGACGCACGTGGTCTTGTATCAAAGCATTGATTTGGCGTCTTTGCTCTAGCAATTGGTCCATACGACTTTGTTGAGCGTTTGTCGCGCTTTGAAGACTCACCGGTGCCAAACCACCCTGTGGACCTAAAATCGGCACCGCCGTTGTAAAGGGGTCTGTGACTTCAGGTTTATTGTAGGTTTGGACACCAAATATAACCAAGGCGGTAACACAGGCAACCATAGCGAGTTGACCACTTTGTCGCATAATCGGTAACACCGCAGATACGATAGGCAGTTCGCGCCAACCGGGCTTAGGCGCAACTATCGCAAGTTCATCTTCTAATGCTCTTGCAACACTGTCGCTAATATCAAAGCTAACATCAGATGACATGTCATTACGCAGCAGATCGCGGGTTAAATGATAACTACGCCATTTTGCACTAAGTGCATCATCGTTAATGATTGCTTTAGCAAAATTGCCCTGCTCGTTTGTTGTTGCTTCACCATCGACCATGGCCGATAGGTTTTCATAATCTTGTGTCATACACCCAATTTCCTGGACAAACTCACTTCTTCGAGTAACAAATTAGTGTTTTGTTCATTTTGTTGTATTAAATTTTTGCTTTTGTTAACTAAGCCAATGAAATTATTAGGCTTAATTATTTTGTCACACTCAAAAACAACTACTTTTCTAGTGTACACAAAATGTTGTAAAAACAAAGTTCAATTTTCAATTAACGGTACTATTACCTTGTCTATTGCTTCCCTTGCTCTAAAAATTCTAGAGCGAACTGTCCCCACCGGGCACTCCATTACGCCGGCTATTTCTTCATAACTCAAACCTTCAATCTCTCGAAGGGTAATTGCCGCGCGTAAGTCGTCAGGTAGATTATCTATCGCGCCAAATAATTTTGCTTGTAACTCTTGCGACAATAATGTTTTTTCGGGTGACGCATTTTCTTTTAATGCGTCACTACCATCATAAAAGTCTGCTTCTTGCGCGTCAACGTCGCTTGCGGGCGGCTTTCGACTTTGCGAAGTTAAATAGTTTTTCGCACTATTTACCGCAATTCTATAGAGCCAAGTGTAAAACGCACTTTCCCCTCTAAAATTTGGTAGTGCTCTGTACGCTTTTATAAACGCTTCTTGCGTCACATCGGCCACATCACCCGAATTCTTGACATACCTAGCCACTATATTCATGACTTTATTTTGATGGCGTACCACGAGTAAATTAAATGCATTTTTGTTGCCGCTTTGCACTTGTTTTACTAACGCTTGATCTGTTACTTGCTCGCTCATTAATGCCATATCTCCTGTAAGCTACTACCATGATGGCGGCGGGCACATTCCTAAGGTCTATTACCCTTTAATTGACCCTAGCTTTTTGATTAAGTTCGCACTTTACCAAATTTAATATAGAAAAAGGTCTCAAGATAGTATTTTTATTGAATAGATTTAGTATTATCTACTAACGAGACCAACTATTTTAGGAAGTTCTTTCACTACTATGCCCAATACGCTACCGTCGTCAAACCAAGCACAAGTTGAACATAAGTGCGATTTATTAGTCATTGGGAGCGGCGCTGCCGGCCTCAGTCTTGCCTTAAACATTGCTGACCATTGCAATGTCATTGTTCTAAGCAAAAGCGATATTGATGAAGGAAGCACCCGCTACGCGCAAGGCGGCATCGCGGCAGTTTTTGACGATAACGACTCTATAGAAAACCATATTCAAGACACTTTGAAAGCTGGCGCCGGGATTTGTGACCCAGACGTAGTAAGATTTACCGCACAAAACGCGAAAGAAAGTATGCAGTGGTTAATTGGCAAGGGTGTACCTTTTGATCAAGAAAAAAATGCGCTAGGAGAAACTAAATTTCATTTGACCCGCGAAGGTGGGCATTCCCATCGCCGTATTCTGCATGCGGCCGACGCCACGGGCGCAGCAGTGCAAGGCACACTCTCCGATAGCGTCAAACACCACCCTAATATTCATCTATTTGAACGCTACAATGCCATCGACTTAATCAAAACCAACAAAGACGATAAGCATTGTGTTGGCGCTTATGTGTGGAACCGTAACAAAGAAAAGGTAGAAGCAATACGCGCCACCTTTGTCGCCTTAGCAACAGGAGGCGGTAGTAAAGTCTATCAATATACCTCTAATCCCGATGTCTCCAGTGGCGATGGTATCGCTATGGCATGGCGCGCAGGTTGTGATATTGCCAATATGGAGTTTAACCAGTTTCATCCAACCTGTTTGTATCACCCCGAAGCAGGCAACTTTCTTATTAGCGAAGCGCTTCGTGGCGAAGGCGCTTTTTTATGCCACGGTGACGGCACCCCGTTTATGCATCAGTTTGACAAACGTGGTGACCTAGCGCCACGTGACATTGTTGCTCGTGCGATTGACTTTGAAATGAAGCGCCTTGGTGCTGATTGCATGTATTTAGACATTAGCCATAAATCCAATGACTTTATCGTAAAGCACTTCCCAAATATTTACCGAAAATGCAGAAGTTTAGGGATAGACATTACACGTCAACCGATTCCTGTTGTACCGGCGGCTCACTATAGTTGTGGCGGAGTTGTTACTAATCTTGACGCAAGGACAAACCTCGAGAATGTATATGCGATTGGAGAGGTTGCCTACACTGGATTGCATGGAGCTAACCGCATGGCAAGTAACTCCTTACTTGAATGTGTTGTATTTGCTCATGCTTGCGCTAAACACATTATTGCCAGTGGCTTACTAGATAAAAATAAAAACCCCTCTAGCAACGATTTTGTACCCATCCAAGCGTGGGATGAAAGCCGTGTGATTGATTCTGACGAAGCGGTAATTATTCAGCATAATTGGCACGAATTACGTTTATTCATGTGGGATTACGTAGGCATTGTACGCTCAAATAAACGATTAGAACGGGCCTTGCGTCGAATCACTCTATTAGAACAAGAAATCGACGAATACTATTCTTTCTTCAAAGTAAGCAATAATATGCTTGAACTGAGAAACTTGCTTTGTGTCGCTAAACTAATTGTTAGTTGCGCTATGCAACGCAAAGAGAGCCGTGGTTTACACTACAACCTAGATTATCCAAATTTACTAGAAAATTCAGGACCAACCATTATTAATAAAAATAATATGCCTTAGTCAGTGCCCAAATGTAATTTCGCGTTTAAAACCTTACTTCTCCTTTAAGGAAGCAGCGCCCTTTGCGAGATTGTTGTGAGTGTAAAGACAAAATAAGTTGATGCGTATTTATCAATTCACTGCTCAATTCCGTTTCTGCTGGCAAGGCAATGGGCTGTTTAAATAAAGTGTCGACTTCAAATTCTCCTTTGTAAAAGTGATGTGTTTTGGCAAGTTTAGATAGCACCCACGCTTTTGAAAACATGCCATGTGCAATCGCTTTTTTAAAGCCAAAAATTCTCGCACTTAAAGGATGCAAATGAATTGGATTGTAGTCGCCAGAAATGCGAGCATATTTGCGCCCAATGTCATTTGAAAAACTCATATTTTCATGACTAAGTTCAGATCCCAAGCTTTTATCATCAAGAAGGTGTAACCATTTAGGAGGATTTGGACAAGCCTCTGACGGCTGCGTTGAGTGTCTTGCCCTCGCCAAATAAAAACTAGTAGCGCGAATAAAAGGCCTCGAATCGTCTTCAGCTAAAGCAGAACTTGCTGAGGTAAGCAGTTCAAACAACCAACCTTTCTTATGATAATAAACCTGTCCAAAGCTTGTTTTTAAGCATAATGGAGTATGTTGAGAGGGTAATTTAAGCACTTGTATATGGTTGGCAAGATGCACCATCCCCATCGGTGAGAAGGGAAAATGTTTATCCACCATCATCCTTAACTGCATAGCTAAAGACAGAGTTTGTATATAATTTGGGTGCACCAACGCGGCCAAATTCGGTTGCCACTGGGTTAAACGATTGTACTGATAACAATGATTGGCATCGATATTCACTTGTTGTTCGCGCACAATTTCAGGAAGCTTTGGGAGTACGATTTGATCGTGCAAAGCTAGTTTTGACTCATTTTCAGCATTGCCGCGATAGGGGCGATGAGTGAGCGCCTTTGCATAGAGTCCGAGCATGTTAATATCCATTGAGCGTTATAATATCTGCAAACCTCAGTAAAGTAATGTCGTGCCTTTTGCTTGATACCAGCTTAATTTAGCTGCAGCCTTTTGTCAGCCTAGGTATTAAGACTAATTAAGATCTTTGCCAAATAAGGTGTCTACACAGGCTTTTGTATTGGGTCGCCGCCAACAGGTACTTCGGCACGAATATCCATTTAAGGCTCGGTCCAGAAAAAGTCCACCAAGACTGCTGAGCCTGCTCTCGCTGAAATGCTAAGAAACATCCGAGTCCGGAATATACGCAGTGTTCTTCGCTCAGAATGTAGGTGCTTTCGCCAAACTTTTGAGTATCTTTCTTTTCAAACACACCGCGACACTTGTTAACTTGCCCTTCGTGCAACAATAAAAAAGAAATCTTTGTCCGCTCGCTAGCAAAAAATACGGCACAAACACACGCTAACGCAAACAACGTTATATTCATAGTGACCGATGCGTACTTTTGCGAAAATAATATCATAGTGAATGTACAGCAAAGGAGCAGCAAGGCGTCAACAAGCCCAGCAAAACGCTTGCATGCCCGCAAATCAATCGATATCGGCATTTACCTCACTCACCCAATAAGGCTATTCTGCCTTAATTTTCACGCGATTGAGTACAATTTCAACAATCGCAGCCAATTCTGGGTCCATACACTTCTGATGCCCCATAAACCAAGCGAACAAATCAGGGTCATCACACGTTAATAGGCGTTCAAAGGTTTCTTGCTGTTCAAAGCTTAGTGTATCAAAAGCTTGATCAACAAAGGGGAGTAGCAACACATCTAACTCGAGCATACCTCGTCTGCATGCCCAACGTAAACGTGCGAGTCGTTTTGGTTCAAATGCACTAGCTTGCAAAGTCAATTCCTTTAGGTTCCAATTCTGATCATAAGCTTAACACTAAGACAAGCACCACAAAACTGATCTTCTAATAATTGTTGCTATAATCAGTAAATCTATAGCAAGCTATTGTAAACTTATGTGAAAGCCCATAGATCCAATAGTCTTATACGAATTGCTATCAGCCTATTATTTTTTTACAGGAGCACGCCCTTTGTCCAATTCTGCAATGCTACATTCTTTTATGGCATCACTAGATGATCTGAGCATACTCAAGATTGCCGGCGAGCAGCGTTTTGAGTACCTGCATGGGCAAATAACAATTGCCACCAAAAACCTTCAAATGGGCAGCGCGCGACTCGCCGCTCATTGTGACTTTAAAGGCAAGATGTTCAGCGCTATGGTCGTAAGCCAAACTAACGACGCGTTTTTGTTAGGTATGCATAAAGATGCGGCGCGAGAAAGTGAAGCCCAATTAAAAAAGTATGGTGTATTCTCGAAAGTCGAAATTACAATGTGTGATGATCTCCATCCGGTGGGGATTGCTGGTGAAAAGAACATCAATTTATTAAAGGAACTATTTCCATCATTGAGCGAGACGCCAATGAGTACGCAGGAAAATGAGTTTGGCCAAGCCATTTGTTTTAATGACACGAGTTTACGTTACCTGGCTTATTTAACTGACAAAGGTAAGCAAAAACTACGAGACATTAGCGGCAACGAGGATTTTATTGCTTGTGACTCTTGGAATATGCTTGAGATAGAAGCGGGTATTGCTAATATTCAACAAGCAACCATTGGCCAATTTATACCGCAAATGCTAAATTTTCAATGTATTAACGCAATCGACTTTGATAAGGGTTGCTACATGGGCCAAGAAGTCGTCGCACGTACCAAGTTTTTAGGAAAAAACAAACGCGCAAGCTTTTTACTGAGTGCTGAAATATCAGAAAATATTGCGGTAAATGCAGGTGACGACCTAGAAGTTCAGATAGGAGACTCATGGCGCCGAGGCGGCGTTGTGGTGCGCAGTGCAAAGCAGCGAAGCGATCACGGCATTAGCCTAAAACTATTGGCAGTCATGCCAAATGATACAGAACTTGGCACTAAGGTACGTTTAAAAGCGTGCGGAACTGCGCTAAACTTAATGCCAATGCCTTACAATTTACAAGCATAACTAAATATCGTAAGCACATAAATCCAAGCTAACTATTATCAACATTACCAAAAGGAAAATTATGCAAATAGCTGACAATCACGTCGTCACCCTTCACTATTCTGTTAAAACTGAAAATGGTGATCTCATTGATGAGTCTGAGTCATCAAAGCCATTGGCCTTTATCCAAGGTTCACATTACATGATTGCAGGGCTTGAAGAAGCACTTTACGGCAAGCAAAAAGGCGAAAAGTTTGAAATTAGCGTTGGGCCAGAAAAGGCTTATGGAGAAAGACAAGACCAACTAGTGCAAGAAGTGCCTAGTAATATGTTTGAAGGCATGGATGTAGAAGTAGGTATGAGCTTTCGAGCGACCACGGATCAAGGCGAGCAATCTGTCATTATTATTGATAAAGACGACGAATTTGTGACTGTTGATGGAAATCATCCCCTATCCGGCATGACACTTCTGTTTGATGTCAGTATTGAAGATGTCCGTGAAGCGACTCAAGATGAACTCAGTCATGGACATGTGCATGGCGCTGGGGGCTGCGGCCACACGCACTAGTCCAATAGCACGCATTGTGCGCATGCACGAGTTTGACGAAGGGAGTCAAACGCGTAAGAGAACAAATTCTTGCATGCGCAACAAAGACCAAGGAGTGACACTTCGCTGTTGCGCTCTTGAATGCTAACTGAGGGAGTCTTCTCCTTCCTCACCGGTCCGAATTCTGACGGCTCTTAAAACGTCATAAACGAAGATTTTCCCATCGCCAATTTTACCAGTCTTGGCGACATCAATAATACTCTCTACTACTCTGTCGACAATCTCGTCATTGACCACGACTTCTATTTTTACTTTAGGTAAAAAATCGACCTGATATTCTGCGCCGCGATACAATTCTTGATGGCCTTTTTGGCGTCCAAACCCTTTTACCTCAGTAATCGTCAAACCAGATACACCGGCTGCTGCTAGTGCTTCTCTTACATCATCAAGTTTAAAGGGTTTTATAATTGCTTCTACTTTTTTCATGCTAGCTTACTCTTCATCGTAAATGGTAGGAATAGGAACACGTTTGTGTTGTGTTTTATGATAAATAGATATTAAACGTTCGTCTGCTAAGCTATCTTGACTCTTTCCCTCTAAAAAGTCATCAATTTGATCATATGACAAGCCAAGTGACACTTCATCCGCCAATTGCGGTTTAAGGCTTTCAAGGTCAGCGGTTGGCGCTTTCGTTATAACATTCTCAGGAGCACCTAGGTAACTCGCAATTTGCCTGACTTGACGTTTACTCAAACCAAATAAGGGTGCTAAATCACAGGCCCCATCGCCAAATTTCGTATAAAATCCCGTAATATTTTCTGCTGAATGATCTGTCCCTAAGACCAAGCCCTTGGTTAAGCCTGCAATATCATATTGAATCGCCATACGTGTGCGCGCTTTTGCATTTCCCTTAACAAAATCATCAAGACTTGCGCTAATTTCGTTGCGATCAAAGTTTTCAGCTTCAAGTAGCGCATCAAGAGCCACTTGATGTATTGCATCGGCGCCACTTTTGACGTTTGCTGTTACCGCGACACTAGGACTAATGAAGTCGATACTTGCTTGCGCATCATCCTCATCAAGCTGGGTACCATAAGGAAGTCTAACGGCGATAAATCTGAATTTTCCTGAGCCTTCATTTAACTCATCTACCGCTATTTGGGCCAAGCGACCAAGTGTGCACGAATCGATACCGCCGCTAATGCCTAAGACTAAAGAGCATAGACCCGACGCCTGCAGTTGGCGTTTAATAAAATCAACGCGACGTTTAACCTCAAAATCAGGATTGATATTAGGTACTACTCGCATTTCGTCAATAATAGCTTGTTTGGTCATTACACGCTCCGGTTGATTAATTTTTAACATGGTCGATATAACTAAATAGTTGGGGAAATTCTAAACACGAACAAAAGACGCAACAAGGTATGAGTTTTCACAAGTGTCTGTAGCATGGCATACCGATGCCTACACGCATTTGTTTTATAGTTTACCTGTATTGATTAGGAGTAGTGAAGTGATATTTAGTGCGAGTATGTCAAATGCGTTAAGAAATAATGACGCAAAGTTGCTTAAACGCGCGCGACAAAGAGGCATGACATTGCTAGAAATGCTGATTGCGCTTGCCGTTGTCGCGATTGTATTGACGGTGGTATCACCTAACGTACAAAAAATAATTGCAAAAAATCGCACTACCTCCGAAATAAATGAACTCAGCGGCATTATACAATTTGCCCGTTATACCGCAATTGATCAAAGTAGCACCGCTATCGTATGCCCTTCCGCTAATTTTGCCACTTGCAGCACCAATTGGAATCAAGCAAAAATAGTTTTCATTGATAATAATGGCAACAATACTCGCGATAGCTCCGAACCTCTGTTGATGAGTTCTACTGCAATTTCAAGTGGCAACAATATGCAAGGTCCCAACGCCGTTGTTGCGTTTTTAGATTCAGGGGCGGCCAGTGCAAGCGCCAGTATTAAAGTATGTCCCCGAAGTGGCGACCAGTCGCTGGCTCGTTCTATAAACATTAATGCCCAAGGGCGAGTCAGAATTAGTATCGATAGCGATGGCAATGATATATTTGAAGACACCAACGGGGATGATTTAAGCTGTAGTTAACGAAATATTCTAGCCTTTAAGACAGTGGCGTTGCATTTGAATCTTGCGTATGTTGTTTACATCTTAAAAATACGCGAAAACCAGCATCCTTATGACCAGCAATATCTTATCGCAGCGCGGTGTTACCCTACTTGAATTGCTTGTCGCAATCGCTGTTTTCTACGTCGTGGTTTTTGTTGCAGCACCAAAAGCAAAACGCATTATTGATACACATAAAATTGCGGCCAATCTTAACCACATAAATGCCATCGTGCGCTTTGCTAGAAATCATGCGATTAGCTCTTACCAAACCACAAAAGTATGCCCTTCACAAAATTATAGCGAGTGCTCAGGATTTTGGCGCAATCCACTGATTGTATTTGTGGATACGAATAACAACAATATTCGCGATGAGCAAGAGCCTCTGCTCGCAGCAAGCGATCCTCTTTTTCAAGCACATAAATTAAAGGGTCCAAGATCACCCATCAAATTCTACGAAAATGGGGATAACGCATCGCCAGCTAGTTTAATCTTATGTCCAACCACAAACGATAATACGCTCGCGCGCTCCTTATATATCAGCCTGCAAGGGCGTATAAGGCTCAGTATTGATCATAATGGTGACGGTATTCATGAAAGGACACGCAACGTGAACTTAGATTGCAGTAGCATTTAAGCCTTTTTCCAACAAGCTATGATACATCTTACTAAGCCCAACATGGGAGCTTGTAACAGCTAAACGTGCTTGATTTGCACTTAAGGTCTTTATCGGCTTTACTGACTTTGGATCTTGCTGACGCTCTTCAACACAAGCAGCGTCGAACGCTAAGCCACAATAATTTAAGACGGCAGATATTGATTCTTTTGGCTGCGTAACCAAGTCTTCATAATCTAAACTAAAAATTTGCTCAGCCCAAACATCTTGCCAATATTTCATCAGCATAGAATACAAATCGTTATAGGCCTTTGTTTCTGCTAGGTTACAAAAGTAAGGTTCGTTGCTAGCAAAATGATGTCGAAAAATAGATAAGGCGACATCATTAAAATCGCGTTGTATATGGATAATTTTAGCGTTAGGAAAGATTCGTTTTATGAGTCCTAGCGATTGAAAATTAGCAGGAAGCTTATCAATGATATAGCGTGCCGTTATTTGTCGTTTTGCGATTGACTGATAGTAAATTTTGCGAGCACGTTGTATAGGCTCTTCACCATTTTCAGGCGCTAAAGACAGCGCTTCCATAAAGGTCGGATAATCAGCCTTAAAATATTGCGCTAAATAAGTCGCTATTTGTCCGCTCACGATTGTACTTTCGCCCACAGTATCAATTTGACTATGTTCACAAAGCATGGTTTCGAGTAAGGTTGATCCCGTTCTAGGCAAGCCAACAATAAATATGGGAACAAGAGTGTCACTTACATCCTTGTTATGGCTCTGGTGCGCAGCAAAGCCCTTGCGCGCAATTTTATCTGAAGCCATTATTTGCGCGTAAAAACGGCGCATGTCTTTTGTTTTGAAGTCGGCCAAGCGATATTGAATATCGTTGGCTATTTGCCAACAGGTAAAGGCTTTACTGGCCTGCTTTAATTGATGAAACACTTCACCCATACCATAGTTCACGAGCATACTAAGCTCTTTATTCTCAGTATCTTTTGTATGAAGCGTCTGTAAACGCGCAATGGTGTCAGCGCTGTGG
This sequence comes from Glaciecola sp. G7-5, assembly GCF_055808975.1. NCBI lineage: Bacteria > Pseudomonadati > Pseudomonadota > Gammaproteobacteria > Alteromonadales > Alteromonadaceae > Glaciecola > Glaciecola sp. G7-5. The sequence goes on along the minus strand of NZ_CM147892.1, from coordinate 2,623,111 downwards.
CTTTTAGAATCAACTTTAATCAACAACATCCAAGCGTATGCCTGCAGAAGCTTATCAGCCGTTTGTCTTTCACACTCAGCTATACACAATCTGCAATACTTACTCGCCTCATTTACCTGACCAATTTCACTAAAATACTGAGCCGCTTTATATAGTACTTCAGGGGTCTTAGGAAATTGTTTTAGCATAAAATCGTTAACGGTGTTGACATCTTGATGCGCATTTACCTGTTCAAAGGCTTCCATCAAACTAAAAAGCGCATGGAAGTTATTGGGTAACAATTGGCAAGCATGAGACAAATGCGTGATCGCACTATCGAAGTCCTCAACGCTGAGATATAAATTGCCCAACAAAAGGTTCACTTCACCACTAGCGGGATACTGTTGAATGAGTGTTTCAAGTAAGTTGTGAGCTTCTAAATAGTTCCTTTGGCGCAGGTATAGCTGGGCTTTCTTTATAGACAAAGTGGCTTTGGGAGGGAGTGGAGCATTGTTCATAGGATCTATTTATTCGTTATCGCTGGGGCAAAAGCTTAGCATAAAAAAACCTTGTATTGGACCCAAAGCGTCGGCAATACAAGGTTTTGTAATTATAAGGCATTCATGCTGTTGAATGCCTTAGTATTAGCTCAGCTACTAGAAGTTATAGGTAGCTTGAACGTAATAATAACCACCGTTGATACCAAACGGAGAGGTTTCATAAAATACACCACCCCAGTTGTTGTTCGGAATACCAACATCGGCAGGAATATCAATTCGTTCTGCATCTTGATCAAAGATATTCTGTGCACCAGCAGTCAAGGTAATAGCATCGTTCAAGTAGTAATTTGCTTCAAAATCAACTGTAACCGCAGCATCTGCTGTAATCGCTGTTGCATCAAAGTCAACGTGCACACCTTGGTACTCGCCAAAGTAATTAACCCGTGTAAAGAAGGAGAAATCATCCATACTTTGCGCCCATGTAGCGGTTGCACGATGGTTTGGTAAATCTTCTTCTAAACGTTTCACTTTAAAGGCACCGGTAATTTCAGAGAATCTATCTACTTCAGTCTCATTCCAGTTGTAGGCCAAACTAAATTTAGCACTACCGCCCATGAGTTCAGTCGAGTAGTTTGCTACTACATCAATACCTTGCGTTGTTGTATCAAAATCGTTAGTGAAGAAGCTTACTTGTGCAAGCCCATCAACGTTTGGTACACCAGCGGCTTTGAGGGTCGCTTTGTTCGCATCTGTTAAATTGATTTTCTCTGATTGAGAGATTCTATCTTCTACCTGAATATTGTAGTAATCAACAGTTACGAAAACGTCACCGGCTCTGTACACTGCACCAAAGGTATAACTAACAGATTCTTCTGGCTCAAGCTCGGTACCGCCTAACTCAACCGAAATAGGATTGGTTGGTGCAAGTAAGGCTGAATCAACCAACACGCCACTGCTTAAGTTAGTTTGTACATTACTTACGTTTGCCTGACCTACTGTTGGCGCTCTAAAGCCAGTACTGTATGAACCACGAAGAGATAAATCATCAGTGGCGTGATACTGACCACTTATTTTAAAGTTAGCCGTAGAGCCAAATGAATCATAGTCTTCGAAGCGCACTGCCAAGCCCATTAAGAACTCTTCACTAAATGGCACTTCAGCGTCACCATAAATTGCATAGTTTCTGCGCGTCGACACGCCTTGATCTGATGGCTTAAACCCGGGGAAACCATTTGAACCAATACTAAAGCCTTGCTCAAACAAAGGACCCGCGACAAATGATGCTTCATCACCTGCTATGATCTCAAAACTTTCTTCGCGCCATTCAAGACCACCAGCTATATTAGCTAAATCATCTAAGCCAATATCTACTAATTTAACCATGTCGAAGTTAAAGGTTTTTTCTAACTGAATGTATTTACCTGGTGAAAAATCACGTGGAGTATCTGGACCTAAGGAAGAGTTGAGTGTATTGAAGATTAAGAACTGCGATTCACTGCGTCCAACTGCTCCGCTTAAATCATACATCCAGCCGTCAACAAAACCGCCATTAAACTCACCTTTGGTTCCGATGGTCAATGAAGTATCGGTAATATTGCCACCAAAGTTAGGTGTAAACCCTTCAGGAATCGCCTGATTATGGGCAAAACAATTCGCTGCAGAAAGTTGACCTAGAGCCGTTGCGTTTGGTAGACCATTGGCACCGATTTCAACCACCGGGCAGTTTAATTGCTGAGATAAACCATCAAGTGAACCAACTAGAATAGTTGCTGGAGCTGCGTCCCATGCTGCCTGGCCAGTTGGGTTGTCATCCCCTGGACGATAAGATGCAGAACCATCTACATTTCTGACAATACCGCCATATACACCTGGACGGGTTGTTGGATTACGATAATAAAATCCCCCTTTCACGTCGCGCTCAGAGTAGTTACCAAACATATAAAATTCTTTGTCATTACCCAAGTCTAGGCCAACGTTACCAAAAAGCGTAATGTCATCTTTAACTTCTGGTGCGCCCCATATCTGAGCAGGGTTATCAACATCTAAACCCGCTGCAGCGAAAGCAGCAGCATCAGGGCGTTGAACACTTCGACTTGTGGCATCAGCATTTTTATATTGAAAACTCAAGTTGGCAAAACCATTATCTGTAAAAGGCATGCCTACATTGCCAGAAATTTGCGTAGTTGCACCATCACCTTCATAGTATTCACCACTACGAACAGATATAGAGCCACCATCACTATTATCTTTTAATACAAAGTTAATTACACCCGCAATTGCATCAGAACCATATTGTGCAGCAGCACCGTCACGCAATACTTCGACTTGTTTAAGCGCTATGCTTGGAATGACACTGATATCTGGACCTTGGGCACCATCATTGATACCACCACCTAAAAAGGCGATTACTGAGGAGCGGTGACGGCGTTTGCCGTTTAGCAATACCAAAGTGCTATCTGCAGAAAGGCCTCGTAAATTGGCTGGTCTTACTAAGGAGGCAGCGTCACTTATTGGGTTTGCGTGAACGTTCAAAGAAGGCACAGTTCCTTTTAGAATTTCAAGCATGTCGGTATTTCCCGACTTTGATAATTCTTCAGCACCGATAATATCAATTGGTACTGGCGAGTCGCCCACTGAACGAGGCGCCGCGCGGCTACCTACTACGGCGATCTTTTCGACGTTTTCTTCAGCGCCAGAATCTTGTGCTATTGCTGGAAGGGTGAACATTAGACTTGCTGTGGCAGTAGCTGTGAGCCCAATACGGACACCTCTACATACGCTAGATAGTTTATTTTGCATGGCATTTCCCTGAGTTTATTTTTGTGTGATTATTAGACGCTGACGGCTATGAAGGCAACAAACTGAATGCAGACTCCAAAAACATCGAAACGAACGTCACTAGGTATACCTATTTTTGTGCCATTTTTCAATATTAATTAGAATAAACGCCAATAAAAGCAAACGTTTGTTAGCAGAAGCCTCATCCTTGAGGTAGTAAGTTGAGGATGCGTGAATATGTGAAGGTTTTTGGATACTTGCTAGCAAAGGCGCCAACAAAAGCTTAACAGGCCCAGCAGAACTCGCTGCTTTCTAGAGTGCCATCGGCATCGAAATCCCAGCCCTTGCGACCATCGCTATAAATATACAAATTGCCAGTACCTGCGACAACAGAGCCGCTAACTGGCACCGCTTTTAGCAGATAGCTTTGTCCATTGTTATCTACGCTGTCTATCGATAAGGTATAGCTTTTATTCTCTTCTGGTTCAGAAGCGGGTGAATAGGCTTTAAAAATAGCAGGAGCACCAGTATCAGCTCCCGAAGGACCGGCACCTTTATAGCTAAAATTAGAAGCACTATGTCTTTCCATAGCGCTAGCGAAGGCCATTAAATCAGCTTGCACGGCGCCGCGGGCACTACTGGCAATCATGCCCTGATAACTTGGATACGCGACCGCAGCGATAATACCGATAATCGCGACAACTATCATCAATTCTATTAAGGTGAAACCTTTCTCTTGTTTCATTCTCATGGGTAATTCCTTGGTAAAGTGTCAATATATAAACTAAATAGTATTTGCAACTAGGGCTTTTCTATTTCCGTCTTCCAAATATCTTTTTGGACACGCTCAAAACGCCCATAAATATTTTGTGCTAAGCATTCAAAATCAGTACCACAGGCTATTTCATTGCCATCTTCATCTAACTGAATCACCGCCGCTACACATTCTGCACCTAAACACACCACCGGCTTTACGATATTCTCTATCAAAATTTTTGTGTCTGGCGCGATACCTGTTTGCGCAAGTTGTGCATAGCGGTCGCTTGATTCCTTTTGTGCATTTTGATTCAAATCAGAAACCGCATTACCGTTTGTCATATTAACTAAATATGCTCTGCTGTTGCCGGTTGGCGGCGCACACAAGCTGTCGCTGGCTGATGCCGGTAAATAGGTAGTGAAAAATACTTTGTAGTCTAATATCAATGGTGACGCTAAGACCTTTTCACCGCCATTGGTTAAGCGAATACGCCATCCTTTTTTATCAAGAAAGGCTTCACTAGCAAGTTCGCGCTCAGTTTCATCGCTAGAGGTTAACAAATGATCAGTAGCATCATATAAACTATCTTCGCTGTACGCTGTGTCAGGTAACAGGAACTTGCCTTGATTATCGGTATTGAAAATACCTGTGTCTTTTATCAAGTAAAATTGATCATCAATTGTGGTATTTAAAGGCCCAGCCCTAAATCCAGAACCAATTGCTACCGCATAATATTGCTCTTCTCCTAGCAATATTTCAGAAACATCAGGGCCGTAGTAGAAACGACGGTTATCTTCTTCAGTATCGCCTGCAAACGTGGCTAATAGACCACCTTGGACTAAGTTACTGCGGCTTTCACCGTTATATATATCTAACCTAAATAATTGACCACCCATATCGGCAACATACATGTGATCAGCCAGACCGTCTTTGTTTCTATCAACCGCAGATATTCTCGCCGGTATGCTGTATTTCATGTCATCTAACACTAAATCAGCATCACTAAGCCCAGCAGACCACAGTAAACTGCCATTGTCTGCATCTATCATATAAACGCTGTTTCCTACAGAGTCAGGTAGGCGAACTTCTTTTTCATCTTGGGATTCGTCGTATCCGCCACCAATTATCATTACATTTTTTATGCTATTGCCAATTTTCACTTTTGTGATAATCGGTCGCGACCATGTTTGGCCCATGTTTGCGTATTCACCTTCCCCGCCATTGATAGTAAATACTAATTTAGGGTTCGTTTTAGATGTTACATCAAAGACATAGTAATTATTTCCGCCGCGGCGCATGCCTAAATATAAATATGTTTTGGTACCTACACTGCGAATAACGAGGTCCCCGTCAAGGCCATATTTATGATTAAACGTAGAGCTATCTCTATAAAAGTCATACAAGTTGCTTAGTAACTCTTTGGGTGCGATAGCAAAGTTTTCGCTACCATCTTCTGCATCAAAGGAATGCAAGAAACCGTGATTAGTTGCCACAAATATCGCACTATCATTGGCCGAATAGTTAACAATAACCGGTTGCGAATGTATAGGGTCACCCATCTGCATACGTACGTCGCTGGTTGAACCGTCACCATCGTCGTCGAGCACATCAACACCACGTGCCCACTTCAAGATTTCAGTGCGTAAAGTTGAAGAATCAGGCAAAGTGTCGACCGCTAGGTCGCGCTCACTAATATTTGAGTTGCCTTCATTAAGTACCTTCGAGTTGGTAAAAATAGTACCGGGGGAATCGTCAAAGAAGTAAATATTGCGCACCAAATCAAGCTTACTCACGGCACCACCATCGCGCACATCGTTTCCATCAGCCAGAGTTGACCAATAACTATGGCTATTTTCTGAGAAAAATCCGGTCGCTGAATCAACGGCGCTATTGCCATTTTTATCAAGTACCTTATCGCCTTCAATACGATATTTTTTAAGGTTGCCTGGCCACAAAGTACCTTCAGCAGGTTTAAATAAGGCAAAGTAAAGTTCATCTCGGTGAGAGAGGCGGTTTAATTGGTTTACCGCTACGCCCGGTGAGACAAAAGTCGAGTTAATATCTTTGACTTGCCTAAGGATAGTTTCAAAAGCGCTCAGCAGCCGTTCACTATCGGTTGCTTCATAAAAACCACCGCCGCTTTGCAAGGCAATTTGATTAAGGAAGTTATTTGCTCGTGAATTAGCAGAGAAACCAATGGTATGTGTTATTACTCGCGCGTCGATGGGCGAGTCACCCGTATCACTGATGCTTTTGGCCAAATCTAAACCACACTTTTCGCCGCCACTGCCGGTACAAGAACGGCCTAATAATGATTGTATTTTGGACACGGAGTGGTTGTTGTTTGCCTCTCCATCAGACAGCAAAACAATATGGTTGTTGGTCTGGCATTGCAAATCTTCGATTGGAGAAATATAGGTAGCCCCTAGGGGTATATATTCTCCGCTGCAATCTGAACTACTTAAGTTATCTTCTTCGCAGCCAGAGGGTCTAACAGGATCGCCGCCCACATAAGATGAACGATGACTGACACGTGTCGCTCTGCGCACATTACTCGATACATTGCTCTCGCCGCGTTTGCGTCCATAATCTACATCAAGCCCACCGTAATAGAGTGTGGCTTCATAAAGGGTATCAACAATAGGTGTATAACCGTTGGCACTTAAATCGTCAACCTTGCCTATTAGATGTTGACGGACCGTTGAGGTCGTCCCTGGTGTGGCGTTACCTTCAAATTCCACAATTAAACGTACCGCGCCTGAATTCTTGCCTCTATAAGTATAAGCCCCTCTACTGGCACTGTTAAAATCAGACATGATAAACATCATTTTATTGCCCGGTTGCCAGCCAGAACGATCCACAATTTCTTGAACAATATTGGTAACAGAAGGACTCTGATACACGCCGTTGCGATAAAACGAAGGCATATTTGACCATGTCACTGAGGCGGACGTTTTTGGTGTATCTCGTAAGGTGTACCTGGGATAGGAACGAAAATCAGAAGGACTATTTTGGTTTGCCCCTTGAATGGTCATTCTTGCACCTGAACTTGTGCCGTTTTGATAGGCAGTAAACTCTAAGTACGCATTTAGTATCGTTGCACCTTGTGGCAAATTAAGGTTTTTAAACCTCACTGCCGCGTAGCGATTATTATTCGACCTAAAGGTTAATTCATCACCCGTACTCTGACGGCCGTCCCAACGCTCTTCAGCATTGTCGTCTTGTTCGTCAACTTGGTAAATAAATTTATCTCGAACACAACCGGTTGCAGTGCTTTCGTCGTAAGTTAGTACTAGTTGGGGAGAACGACTACTGCCATCATCACTTGAATATACTTGGCGATTTGAGCCTGGTAACATATCGATTGATTCAAAGATTAAAGCAAGATTGTTGCCACCACACCAATCAGAGCGATTGACGATTTCTTGAATGATTGGCGATATATCAGGCGTGTTTATAAGCTCACCCCAACTTGGCCAAGCGTTATCATCATCCCAAATAACTTCATTACTAGTCGTAGCTCGAGAAGAAATGTTGTTTGTATTTGAGCCAAAAGTGGCTGCATTGCCGGTTGCTTCACCCGCAATTTTAAAATTTGTAATAGTGTTATTTAATCCCCCTGAGGTGAAACGCAAAACAGCGCTAGTAATTACAGCACCACGAGGAATATTGATATCCTGATAGCGAAAGCCAGAATATACAGTGTCAATGCCTTGAGACATTAGCATCGTATTATGATTGAGACTAATCGAACCATTGACTTCGCTGGCATCGTCTGTTCTATCAGTAGTAGGAATTATAATTTCTGGGGAAACGGGCGCATCGATATCTTTGATTGGATATAAAACGGGGCCACCGTAGTCAGAAAAACGCATTAGACCTGCATTAATATTTGTTGCACCGCCGAGGGCATCTCTAAGCGCATCTTGCACTTTTTGCATACGAGTTGTATCGGTACCGTCGCGACCACCCATACTCCCTGAAGTATCCATAATGAAAAGGACGTTTGGTTTGTAGGTCACCACCGAGTCGCTAGAACCTAAATAGATTTCTAAATCATCGCCAAAGGCGCTGAAGCTAATCATAAAACTCAGCAAACATGCTGAAATTGAGAGTCCAAACTTTTTACTGCTCATCGAAATACCCTCGTTAATTAGATGCTGGTGCGAATACCGCTGCGGTTAGGGTATTGGCTACCACATAGCTGCTGCCTTGCGTTTGACCACAGCCTCTTACTATGAATACATGGCAATTGATATTGCTGCCGCCAATAACATTGCTTGAGCCCCTGCATGCTTGCTCTCGTACAAAGGCGGTCTTTGACCAACTGTCTACTGGCGGATTGTCACTATATCGACCAGTCGCTGTATGGCGCGAGTTAAAACCTAACCCCGCGCTCGTAATTGCCCGGTTGGTGCGACCATTTTCAAAACAACTCAAGGTTTCGTTATCTAAATTGATAGCAGCTAATTGTCTTGCTTCTGAAAGTGGATCGGTGAGAAGTGGATTTACCAATATAGATTCATCTTCAGACTCAAATACAACGCCAGCGATGGCCGCCTCTGCGGCATCAAAAGAAACCGATTTGCGTTCAATTGAGCTTGCCATTTTACCTTGCAAAAGACTGCTAGATACCGACGAAACGCCTAAAATGGTAATTGATAGCAACACCAACAACGCGAATACCATGACCAAACCTGTTTGATTTTTCATGCACTTCCCCTTACAAAATTACGCATATTTCTGAGTGTGACGGTTGTTTCAAAGGCCTTATAAAGACCGTAATCTGGCGCGGTTATCGAATCCTCATTTAACAGTTTAAAACTTAGTCTCCTATCCAGTGAAATCTCTCCTTCACCCTTGACCACAATAGCCATGCGTAGGCTGACGACTTGCTGATTGTTGTCATAGGCATCGGCTAAATCCGAAGCATCTATATAGCGAGTAGGCAAAGTTTCTCCATCATTACTATTTGGGTTTGCAATGCCATAGGTAACTTGAAAGGATAGTACGTCATCTAAAATAGTATAGGCGGCATGTGCATTGTGTCCGACAGGCGCTTTTTGTCCCCGTACCACGCGACCATCAAAGCCCCGACATTTCAACTTTCCATCGCTGACAAAGTATTCGTTAACAACATAAAATTCCTCATCGTCATCATAGCCGAGCTTAAATCCTCGGCAGTCTTGAGCCGCTTGCAAGCTAACCACTAAGGTGTCGTTTTCGCCGTCCGCTCCTTGTATGCTGCCTAATGCCGCGCGGTCATTAAAATCGCCAGGGATAGGAATAGGATGGTTACGAACAAAGGCTTCTTCCTCTGCTATATCAACACTGGTATTCAAGTTGGGACTCAAGGAATCATATAGCCCTACCATTAGTAGCTCTGAACGTAATCTAGTTACAATATAGCGACCACTTTCTTGGGTGCTAGCAACCGCACGATTAAGCCTATCGGTTAATGAGTTACTGATCATGATTTGGACGACGGCAGCAGAAATAACCAAACCCAGTGCCAAAGCAATCATAATTTCAACAAGCGAGAAGCCCGCTTGTTTCTGGCTTTTGTATAAAGTTTGTTTCAAATTGTTGTACATCATCAAAGTACGACCTCTTTTACAACACAGTCATATTCAGCAGAGCTAGTTGTATTGCAATTAACATTGGCTTTTTTGAAGTCATCTCGCCAACTTGCTGCGGGCCATTTCACCATGATTTTATGAATAGATCCGGCTGTGCAAGCGTCTGCGTCACTTGTATCAGTGTCGCTACAAGTAACTTCTAGCGTTGCATTTGGATTTTCTCTAACCACCGAACATGACATTTGATAAGCATCAAATACCGCTAAATCGGCGGCGACACATTCATTTTCTTGGCAATTTGGAATATCTGCGGGGATCTCTAGACAATGGCAGTCGTACGCAGGGGTTGAGCCTGTGCAAGATAAATTATTGAAATTGTAGTTGTCACTGTCGACGTAATTATTGTGTACCACAAAACCGTCACTTATTTTCGAAGCAACCGTACTGGCGCGCAAGCGTTCGGTCATTTGCTCAGTTACTAAAACCGCTTGCGTGCGTGCAAGGGCCTCTTTGTTTGAAAAAGACCCAATAAACTGTAATGACGCAACGCCAAGTAGACCTACAGCTAAAATCACAAGGGTAATCAATACCTCAATCAAGCCAACCCCGCGTTGACGAGTGCTCAGTGAAAGCTTATTTAAATGTCGGATATTTTTATTACTCATGACGTATTTAAAATTAATGTATATTAGGGATATCGACACCTTACAGAATTTCCGCAATGTTTGGTTATTATGAATAAGTGTAAGGTATTAATTTCGAATGGAAACGGGCCATAAGACCAGTTATTTTAGGTACAAAAAACAAGCACTTTGCAAAAGGCAAAATGTAGGTTTTTGATAAACGTTTGATTAAATTAGGGTATAAGCTTAGTACTAGTTATAGTAAAAAAAATTAAACCCTATGGATTAGGATATTTGTTTAATACGTAATTCTTTGGGTACTGCAAATTCAACGTTTTCAGGTCGTCCTTCACGCTCAAGGGCTGTTGTGGCGCCCCACGCGATTAACTTATCAACAACACCTTGAACTAGCACCTCAGGCGCTGAAGCACCCGCGGTTACGCCAACATGTTTTACATCCGTTAACCACTCTTTTTTAATGCAATCTTTGTCTGCAATTAAATAAGCCTTAGCACCTATTTTCTCGGCAAGTTCTCGGAGTCGGTTAGAGTTTGAAGAGTTTTGTGCGCCAACAACAAATAGCACGTCACAATCTTGTGATAAATCTCTGACAGCGTCTTGTCGATTTTGTGTGGCATAACAAATATCATCTTTGCGAGGACCATCTATTTTAGGAAACTTTGTACGAAGTGCGTCAATAACCTCTGCCGTATCGTCGACTGATAAGGTGGTTTGACTGCAGTAGTATAGTTCTTCTGGGTTATTAACACTTAGCGCTGCAACATCCTCGATAGACTCAACTAGGTAGATACCGCCTTCAGGGTTGCTATATTGACCCATGGTACCTTCTACTTCGGGATGGCCATGATGTCCAATTAAGACACATTCAGTCCCTTTTTTGCTGGCACGCATTACTTCCATGTGCACTTTGGTCACTAAGGGGCAAGTCGCATCAAAGACCTTTAATCCCCTTTCAGTGGCTTTGTTTCTAACAGATTGCGATACACCGTGTGCTGAAAAAATCACGATTGCGTCATCGGGGACTTCATTTAGCTCATCGACAAATATTGCGCCTCGCTCCTTCAAACCATCGACCACAAATTTATTGTGCACGACTTCGTGGCGTACATATATTGGCGGTTCAAAAATTTCAAGAGCGCGTTCTACAATCGTAATTGCGCGGTCAACACCAGCGCAAAAACCTCTTGGATTAGCTAAATGAATTTGCATAAATACCTCTTATTTTACGTCAATGATTTCAACCGCAAAAACAACGGTTTGTCCTGCTAATGGGTGGTTAAAATCGACGGTAACAGAATGCCCTGCAATGCTTCGAATAATACCAGGTAGTTCGCTACCATCAGGTTGTGCAAAGCCCATTATCATGCCTTCTTTTAGTTCCATGTCAGCGCCAAATTTAGTTCTGTCTACATGATAAATATTATCAGGATTAGGCATACCAAAAGCGTCTTCGGGCGCCAAGGTAAAAGACTTCTTGTCATCGATTTTAAGTCCGAGTAGGCAGGCTTCAAAATTGGGTGTTAAACTGCCGTCTCCCATAACCATTTTAGCGGGTTTACCACTTACTTTGGTACTATCAGCTGCGGTGCCATCTTCTAAAGTTAAGTCAAAGTGCAAAATAACTTCGCTACTATCACCAATGACCTTCGCATCTGTTGTTTTAGTTGGGCTATCATTCGCCATTGCTTTTATGCGCCTCTTTATTTTTAAACATATCAATAATTAAAAGTGCCGCGCCTATAAATATGGCTGAGTCTGCTACATTAAACGCTGGCCAGTGATAACTACCGTAGTAGAAATCTAAGAAATCAATCACATAGCCGTGTGCAATGCGATCGTAAACATTGCCTATAGCACCACCAAGAATAAAGGAAAACGCCACTGGGAGCAGAAACTGCTCGTGTGTAGCTTGGCGTAACCACCATAGAATGAGGGCACTGACAATCAGTGCAATAGCAGAGAGGAAATAAACTTGCCATCCACCTGCATCATACAAAAAACTAAAGGCAGCACCATAATTGTGCACATAGGTTAGATTAAAAAAACCGGTGAGCTGAATAGAGTCATACAAACTCATCGCATTCACAACGGCGTATTTACTCCATTGATCTAATACAATAATGACACCAGAAATCCACAAAAACCGTAGCCCCGTGTTTTTAATTAAATCACGCATAATGTCGTGCTTCTCCATTACCATCTACATTTTCAATACATCTGTTACATAGTTCTGGATGTTTAGGATCCTTTCCAACCTCAGCTTTATGATGCCAACAGCGAGTGCATTTTTGAGCCTCTGACTTTTCTACCAAAACAAATAACTCGGCATTTGGTGTTTCTAGGGCATCACTTGTCTTTTCCGTCAATGCTTGCACGTGCGCTTCTGACGTAATAAGTACAAAGCGCAGTTCATCTTCTAACTTAGCTAACAATGAGGCAGTACTTGAATTCACAAATAATGTCACTTTCGCTTCTAATGAGCCACCAATCAACTTGCTTGTTCTAGCTTTCTCTAAGGCACTATTTACGTCAGCTTTAACCAGCATTATTTGTTGCCAAAACTCGTTATCTAAGCCCTTATTATCAACCTTTGGCAAACCTTCGTACCACTTACCAGTGAATACATACTGGTCTCTTTCACCAGGCATGACTTCCCATAACTCTTGTGCTGTAAAGCTCATGATAGGTGCCATCCAACAAACTAAAGACTCCATTATATGATAAAGCGCAGTTTGACATGACCTACGTGCAAGGCCGTCAGACTTAGCTGTATATTGACGGTCTTTAATAATATCTAGGTAAAAGCTACCCATATCAATAGAACAAAACTGCATTAAACTTTGACATACAATTAGCATGTCATACTGTTCGTAAGCTTCCAAAATTTCTTTTTGAACTTGGCTTGTTCTGGCTACCGCCCATGCGTCTAAGGCAACCATATCTTGGGGGGCAACTAAATCAGTAGCGGGATCAAATCCGTTTAAGTTTGACAGCAAAAAGCGGCAAGTATTGCGAATACGTCGGTATGCATCCGCAGAGCGCTTGAGAATTTCATTACTTACCGTCATTTCTCCTCGGTAATCAGTTGAGGCTGCCCATAAGCGCAAAATATCTGCACCCAATTTATTGGTAACTTCTTGGGGCGCAATAACGTTGCCAACCGATTTTGACATTTTTTTGCCGTTTGCATCTACCGTAAACCCATGGGTCAATACCTGCTTATAGGGTGCATGGCCATGCATTGCGGTAGAGCTAATCAAAGAAGACATAAACCAACCGCGATGTTGGTCTGAACCTTCTAAATATAAATCCGCAGAAGCCGGAATATCTTCGCGTTTATCCACCACAAAATAATGGGTTACACCGGAGTCAAACCACACATCTAAAGTATCTGTAACCTTGACATAATTTTTGCTGTCTTCACCAATCAAAGATTCATCGCTTAAATCCCACCATGCTTGAATTCCTTTTTCTTCTACAGCTTGTGCCACTGTTTCCATAATAGCTTCAGAGTTAGGATGAATTTCGCCTGTCGCGACATGAATAAATAAGCAAATGGGGACCCCCCACGTACGCTGGCGTGAAATACACCAATCTGGCCTACCTTCGACCATTGAGGTAATGCGATTCTCTCCCCATGCAGGAATCCACTGGGTTTGCTTTATTTGCTCAATAGACGCTTTGCGTAAGCCCTTTTTGTCCATGCTGATGAACCATTGTGGAGTGGCTCTAAAAATGATCGGTGTTTTATGACGCCAACAATGAGGATAACTATGTTCATACTTAACATTGAGCACCAGTGCATCATTTTCTTGGAGTGCGTCAACGATGGACTGATTAGCCTTAAATACATGTTGCCCTGCAAATAAAGGGGTATCGTCTAAATAGACTCCATTGGGTCCTACTGGATTATAGACTTCAATGTCATAGTGTTTGCCTACAATAAAATCGTCCACACCATGGGCAGGCGCAGTATGTACGCAGCCTGTGCCGGATTCCGTTGTCACATGCTGACCTAAAATTAGGGGCACGGTAATATCTAACAATGGATGCTTAACGCGCTGGTTTTCAAGCGCACTGCCTTCACATTTTGCCACTACTTCGTATGAATCGGCAGCATAACGACTCGCACACTGATCAACTAAGTCTGCAGCGAGCACTAAACGTTTAGTACCTGACGCAAAGGTCATATCCACTAAGGCATATTCCAATTCTGGGTGTAAACTGATTGCTCTGTTTGCAGGAATGGTCCAAGGCGTAGTTGTCCAGATGACTACCTTCGTTGGAATGCGGACAAATTCAGATTCTTCTATTCCAAAAGCACTAGCCATCGCGCCGGCTTCTACCACAGCAAAAGCAACGTCGATTGCTGGTGACACTTTATCTTGATATTCAACTTCCGCCTCAGCAAGGGCTGAACCACAATCGGTACACCAATGGACAGGCTTAAAACCTTTTTCTAAGTGGCCAGATTGAACTATTTTAGATAGCGCTCTGATAATATTGGCTTCACTCGAAAAATCCATCGTCTTGTAGGGCTGCTTCCAATTACCGAGCACACCAAGGCGCTGAAAATCTTTGCTTTGCCCTTCTATTTGTCTTTGGGCGTATTGACGACACTTTTCCCTAAATTCACTTACACTCACCTTCTTGCCAGGCTTGCCAACCTTTTTTTCGACCATTAATTCAATGGGTAAACCATGGCAGTCCCATCCAGGCACATAAGGTGCGTCAAAATCAGATAATGTTTTTGATTTGACAATAATGTCTTTTAGAATTTTATTTACTGCATGACCAATATGTATGTCCCCGTTAGCATAGGGGGGGCCATCGTGCAGAATAAAAGGCTTATTACCCGCTTTCGCCTGCCTAATTTTTTGGTAAAGATCTTGGCTGTCCCATTTCTTTAGCATTTCAGGTTCGCGATTTGCCAAATTACCACGCATTGGAAAAGCAGTATCTGGCAGGTTAAGGGTCGCTTTATAATCGGTCATTATAGTATTCCGTTAAATCATTGATTGGCGAGCAAACGTTTGGCTTGCTCAGCGTCTTTATTTATTTGTTTTGTCAATTCCTGAAAATCGATAAATTTTATTTCGTCACGTATTTTGCTAACAAACTCAACACTGATGTGTTGTGCGTATAAATCGCCTACAAAGTCGAACAAATGCGCTTCAAGTTGCATTCTTGTACCGTTTAGGGTGGGCCTATGGCCTACATTGGCAACGCCTTTGTATATCTTATCTCGATAACTTACTTTGACTGCGAAAACGCCACTCAGCGGAGATTTGTGACGCATTAGTAAAATATTGGCTGTAGGAAAACCTATTTTCCTGCCATTTTTCTCACCATGCACCACTTTGCCCACAACCGAAAATGGCCGTCCTAACATCGCCTTGGCAAGTGCAAAATCGCCGTTTTTAAGAGCGGTTCTAATCGCCGTAGAACTGATCCGGTTTTCTAACATAGTGAAACTTTGCGTACTCACCACATCAAATCCTAATTGCTGACCTTGCTGCTCAAGCATATCAAAATCACCGCTGCGACCTACACCAAAGCGAAAATCATCACCAACGACTAAAAATTTAACCCCGAGTTGATTCACCAATAAGTCTTTTATGAATGTTTGCGGTGACATGCTCGAGAAAGCCGCGCAAAATCGCACACATAAAAGACGATGCACGCCTAGCTTTTCGAGCTCAACATACTTGTCTCTTAACAATGACAAGCGAGCAGGTGCGTTTTGCGGAGCGAATAGCTCTTCAGGTTGAGGCTCAAACACCATGACCACAGCAGGTAAGTTTAGCGACTCAGCTTTTTCCAAAACACTTTGTAGCACCGCCTGATGGCCTAAGTGAACACCATCGAATTTACCAATAGTAAGCACACAGCCATGATGCTGGGCACGAATATTATGTAAACCTCTGATTAATTCCACGCTAATAAACAACTTTACTTAAACAACAAAGCGCAAGATTATAAACGACAAGCACTTCAATACCAACGCTTTAAAGGCAGAAAGATAGCTTATTTTGCACATCTGCTGTGAATAACTCAGTGCTATTTTTTAACTTCCTTACCAATTAACTGATGAGGACGAATACCAAGAAGCAGCAATGAAAGCCCATAAGTCAGTGCGCCTATCCCAATAGCAATACACAAGTATTCAAGACGCTTTACAAAAGTGCTCTCTATCCAAGTTACATTTGTAGAGTAATACACTAACGCAGATGTCATGAGCAGCGCTGCCAATGTTATTTTCCCAAGAAACCACCACGTTTGGGTTGGCACCTTATACACGCCCAAAAAAGACAGTCTGCGATACAACAAAACCGCGTTCATCGTACCCGATAGTGCTGTTGCCATGGCCAAACCCACATAGCCGAAAGGGATGGCCAATATTAAGTTAAATACCATGTTAGCGACCATGGTCATAATCCCATATTTGACCGGTGTTTTCGTGTCTTGGCGAGAATAAAAGGCAGGCGCAAAGATTTTAACTAGCATAAATCCGAATAGACCTGTTGCGTACGCAATTAAACTGACTGATGCCATATAGGCGGTATCAACGGTGAAGGCACCCCGTTGAAATATAACTAACATCAATGGCATGGCTAAAACGATAAGCGCTGCGCTAGCGGGTATACCTAACATTGCAATAATACGAAAGGCCCAGTCGATGTTTCTAGCGAAGGCTTGTTTGTCATTAGTCACATGGTTTTTAGATAAGGCAGGTAGTATAACGGTGGCGATCGCTATTCCGAATAAACCAAGGGGAAATTCAAGTAAACGGTCAGAATAATAAAGCCAACTAATTGAACCTGTTTGCAGAAAACTGGCAATCAAGGTATCGAGAAGAAGGTTTATTTGACTTACTGAAACGCCAAAAAGCGCAGGAATCATCAAGGTGCGAACTTTAACCACCCCAGGGTCTTTCCAGCCCCATTTAGGCCTAACGAGTAAACCTGCCCGGAATAGAAAAGGAAGTTGAAAAAACAACTGTACCGCGCCGCCTATAAACACGCCCCATGCTAAGGCATATGCACCTAATGATAAATAAGGGGCGAGAAAGTATGCACATGCAATTATAGAAATATTTAACAAGACGGGCGTAAACGCCGCCACCGCAAATTTGCCCAAGGTATTGAGTATCGCACCGGCAAAACCCGTTAAGGATATAAAGAAAATATAGGGAAAAGTAATCTTAATAAGCATGCTTGCATGCTCATACTTTTCACCGCCCGGCTGCCCATTTAAATAATCAATAAACCAACCTGCCCCAAACACCGCCGCGAGAACCGACGAAGCAAGCACACCGATAATCGCCGTACAAAAAACGATCGCACCTAAAGTGCCCGATACATTAGCAATAAATTGTTTTAAGCGAGCATGATCGTTTTGCGCTTGCACTTCGGTTAGTACAGGAATAAATGCTTGTGCAAATGCGCCTTCTGCAAATAAGCGACGTAAAAAATTAGGGATTTTATTCGCGAGGAAAAATACGTCAGCGCCTGAATTTGCGCCAAGTAAATTTGCGACAACAACATCCCTTATTAAGCCTAGTACTCTTGACAGTAAAGTCATAGAGCTGACGATAACACCTGCTTTAATTAGTTTTTTAGCCATGCACCGCTCGTTGCTTGGTGCGCCCATCTGGGCTAAGACAAAATAGTAGCTTCATTTACTGTGATGGTTTTCGTGAATCAGAATATGTTGATAGTATAACGACATTTAAGATTAGTTGAGTTTTTTTTGCAATTATCCTCTATATTCGTTGACAAATAGACGGATAACTTAGATAATCCGCACCCTCAATTTTGACATGAATATTTTAGGAGTTACACCTTGGCTAACATTAAGTCTGCTAAGAAACGTGCAATTCAAGCTGAGAAGCGCCGCCAGCATAATGCAAGCCGTCGCTCCATGACTCGTACTTGCATCAAAAAAATTATTGCTGCTGTTGACGCAGGCAATAAAGAAGAAGCACAAAGTGCTTATGCTGCTGCAGTGCCTATCCTTGATAGAATGGCTGCGAAGGGTCTTATTCATAAGAATAAAGCTTCTCGTCATAAGTCACGTTTAAACGCACAAATTAAGGCTATGGCCTAACCTAGAGAGCCTTTTGGGACCTCTAACAAGATATAAAGGCCTTTGAATAAATTCAAAGGCCTTTTTTTAAGCTCAAATTTAGCTTTGAGCGTATACTTTATTCATTACATATTAAAAGAGCCTTTTCATGATTAAGTATATTTTCCTCTTTCCTCTTGCCTTATGCGTAATTTGGTATACTTATTTGCACGTCAACAATTATTCTTTTGAAGATGGACGCAAAGGGTTTGTCTATATCGCCGTGCTAAGCGCCGTTATTGTTGGCTTTTTTGCCCTCATCTGGGCCATTACCCGCGCCTAACATCGCCACATAATATTGGCTAAAAAAGAAAACAAAAAACCGCATTTCAAACTAAGCATGTAAACCTAGTATAGAGAATGCGGTTTTTTAGACTCATAGCTTAAGAGAAGTTAATCATACCCTTCTTTAAGCACTTAGCATTAGTTTCTTACTATCTTCACATCTGCATTCGCACGAAGCGCTGCAACAAAGTTTTGATAGGTTTGCTGGCCTTGCAAACGCTTTAAGCCTTGTTCTATATTCGCTCTATCAGTCTCTGAAGACGCAGTATCGTTATTCACCGCGGTTAATAGCACCACGCCAACATTACCGTTGTTTAGCGTCACAACCTTACTATTAGCGCCTTGTACAGGTCCTAACTCAAAACTTGCTTCGAGCATAGCAGGTGGTAGTTCGTTAGATGATCTAGCTAATGCGGTGTGTGTTTCCCAAGACAAATCCTGCTTAGCAAGCAAGTCATTAAGATCTTCACCATTGAACATTGCTGTTTGTATATCTTGTGCATAAACAAGCGCTTGTTCCTGCGCTTTTTCAGCTTTTAACGCGACTTCAATTTGAGCTTGCACTTCTTCAAGCGTTCTTGTTCTTTGTGGTTTATGTTCTGCGACTCTTGTCACCATCACTAAAGAATCCCGCAACTCTAAAATATCACTGTTAACTGATTGATCAATCAACTCACTTGAAAAAGCAAGGTCAGCAACTTGCGGAAAATTGACCGCTGGCGGTAGGTTGTTGCGCTCAAAAAATGCCGTTTCGATAATAGGTCTATTTGTAGCTTCGGCGACAGCTTCTAAGGAATCAGGTTCTTCGAACGCTAATCTAGCCATCTCTTGTTGCAATACAAAAAACTCATCGGTCGCTTTAGACGTGCGTATTTCAGACTCAATCTCAGCACGCACGTCTTCTAAAGGCGTAACTTCTTGTGCAGTGTACTCAGTCAGCTTAATGATATGGAAACCAAATTCAGTTTCTACAACATCTGACACATCGCCAGCGTTGTTAAGTGCAAAGGCAGCATCGCCAAACGCACCTTCATAGTCGGCGCGGTTAATTTCACCCAAATCACCGCCTTCTTCTGCGCTCACAATATCATCAGAATTTTCTTCGGCTAAGGTCGCAAAATCGCCACCTGACTTAACTTGAGCAAGTACAGCTTCTGCTTTAGCTTTCGCTGCGTCAGCATCTTCGCTGCTTTCAAACAAAATGTGCGATACTCTGCGGATTTCTTCACTAGTGTATAAAGCAATATTTTGTTCGTAGTATTCGTCAACTTCGTCACTACTTACCGAAACCTTTGGCATTAGATCGTCAACAGACAAAGTAACGTAAGCGAGTTTCACTTGTTCTTGGGTATCAAAGTCAGGTAAGTTGTTGTTGTAGTAATTAAGAATTTCTTCTTCGCTTAACTCAATCGAATCTTGATAAGCGGCAACATCTATCGTCAAGCTTTTCACGTCGCGTGTTTGGTTTTGAAGCGCGAGCATTTGCGTTACTTGATGCTCTAAACTGAAACTAGAACCATTGATAGCTTGGACCAATTGTTGCCGTGTCATTTGGCCACGTAGATACTCAGCAAATTCGCTAGGTGTATAGCCTGCACGTTCTAACGCACTTAAATACATCGCGTTATCAAATGCACCAGCAACTTGAAACTCTGGCAAGGTGGCAATGGATTTTTTAATCTCAGCGGCACCTACACGCAAGCCAAGTTCATCTGCTTTTTGTGAGACCAATTCGTCATTAATCAGTCTTTCTAGTATATCGCTTCGGAACTGATTTACGTAACTTTCACTATTAAACAATGAGTTAGCCGCTTCGCCAAATTGACTTTCAAAACGAGCACGTTCGTTATTGTAGGCAATTTCGAGGGTACCTGCTGCAATTTCTTCACCATTTACGACTGCAACGGCATTCGTATTATTTGAAGAGATGTAACTTCCCACGCCAGTGAATACAAAACTAACGACTATAAGCGCGACAATTCCGATCGCCCAAGGACCTTGAATGCCCTCACGAATATTTTGTAACATGTTTAACAACAACCTTTTGTTAAGTAGAAGTAGCCTTACAATCTATATATGACTAACTTATTGATTAAATTTTTCGACGCTAGATTATACCGACCCTTGCCCCGATACGCGAGGAAAACCCTGCACGAAGTCATAAATAACTTGCAAAAAAAAGACGATGATCGCTCATCGCCTTTCAAATACTACTTTTGATGTTTGTTGACTAATTAGTTACACGCATCTTTAAGTGCTTTACCCGCTTTAAATGCAGGTACTTTAGCAGCTGCAATCTGGATAGTCTCACCAGTTTGTGGGTTACGGCCACTGCGCGCTGCACGGTCACGAACAGCAAATGTGCCGAAACCAACAAGCGCAACCTGATCGCCATCTTTCAATGCCGCCGTTACTGAATCAGTAAATGCATCTAATGCACGGCCAGCAGCAGCTTTAGATATATCAGCTTGTTCTGCGATTAGGTCAGTTATTTGAGATTTGTTCACTATGGGATCCCCTTCGTTGTTATTATATTACTTAAAAAAAACGACAGACTTACGAGGTAAGCTATTCTAAATCCTTGAATAGCGCAGTACATCGTTAAAGCCCGTCTAGAGTTTGTCATGGTAATTTACTCTAGGTAAATTACCACTTGATTTAAAACGATAATTATGAATAAGAAACCGCCTGCCATCCCTTTATATTTGCATATTTGGGCTTTCAACGCTTACCCCAATAAGGTAGCACAACTGAGATGAATGTGAATAGCTTATTGAAAAAAATAACAAAAAATGCATTTAAATAACCTATTGTGACTTCGTATCCACACTAAAGCTATCTACTGGGTTTTCTAATGCGATATCTAAGACCTCATCAATCCATTTTACTGGGTGGATATTTAAATCACCGATGACATTTGCCGGAATTTCTTCTAAATCCCTCTCATTGTCAATCGGTATAATAACCGTCTTAATGCCTCCGCGATGGGCCGCTAGTAATTTCTCTTTCAGACCACCAATCGCAAGCACCTCACCTCTAAGGGTTATTTCACCAGTCATAGCAACATCACATTTCACTGGGTTACCTGTAAGAGAAGACACTAATGCCGTGCACATTCCTATGCCCGCACTTGGTCCGTCTTTGGGCGTGGCGCCTTCTGGAACATGCACGTGTATATCACGTTTCTCATGAAAGTCAGCGTTGATGCGAAGTTTTTCTGCACGCGAACGCACCACGGTCATGGCCGCTTTAATCGACTCCTGCATAACGTCACCTAGTGAACCGGTTGCCGTGGTTTTTCCTTTTCCAGGAACGGCACTTGTTTCAATCGTTAGAAGGTCGCCGCCAACCTGCGTCCACGCAAGTCCTGTTACTTGGCCAATTTGATTGTTTTTATCCGCTTTACCGTAATCAAATCGCTGTACCCCTAAATACTCTTTAAGGTTGTCTTGGTTCACCACTACGGTACCCTTCTCTTTTTTGAGTAGGATATTTTTGACAGCTTTACGGCAAATTTTTGAAATTTCTCGTTCCAAACTTCTCACGCCGGCTTCACGAGTGTAGTAACGAATAACGCCTATGATGGCCGAGTCTTCAATTTTAAGTTCGTTCTTTTTAAGACCGTTGCGCTCCATTTGCTTAGCAATAAGATGACGCAAGGCAATGTTAAGTTTCTCATCTTCGGTATAACCCGATAAACGAATAACTTCCATTCTATCAAGCAGTGGATCAGGAATATTCATACTGTTTGACGTCGCCACAAACATGACGTCTGACAAATCATAGTCCACTTCTAAGTAGTGGTCGCTAAAAGATGAGTTTTGCTCAGGGTCAAGTACCTCTAGCAACGCTGAAGATGGGTCGCCGCGCATATCAGATGACATTTTATCAATTTCGTCTAATAAAAAGAGTGGGTTTTTCACCCCAACCTTTGACATCTTTTGGATTAGCTTGCCTGGCAATGAACCTATGTAGGTGCGTCTATGTCCGCGTATTTCAGCTTCGTCACGAACGCCACCTAATGCCATACGCACATACTTACGCCCAGTCGCTTTGGCAACTGACTGCCCTAAGGACGTTTTACCAACACCGGGAGGGCCGACTAAGCATAAAATCGGTCCTTTTAATTTTTTAACACGTTGTTGAACGGCCAAATACTCTAAAATACGTTCTTTCACTTTTTCTAAGCCGAAGTGATCGTTATCAAGGACCTTCTCAGCTTGTTGAAGATCGCGTTTAACCGCGCTTCTTTTGAACCACGGAACTGACACCAACCATTCTATGTACGAGCGCACGACAGTCGCTTCTGCAGACATTGGTGACATCATTTTTAATTTATTGAGTTCAGCCGTTGCTTTGTCTTTTGCTTCGTCAGGCATTTTGGCAGCAATGATTTTTTTATTCAGCGCTTCAAATTCATCAGGTGCATCATCTAACTCACCCAATTCTTTTTGAATAGCTTTCATTTGCTCATTCAAATAATATTCGCGCTGACTCTTTTCCATTTGCTTTTTGACACGCGTGCGAATTTTCTTTTCGACTTGCAATAAGTCAATCTCACCTTCCATCAGCGCCATTAAAAACTCAATGCGCTCAACAATGCTTTGCATCTCGAGGACTTTTTGTTTTTCATTTAACTTAAGCGGCATGTGCGCAGCCATGGTGTCGGCTAAACGCGCAGCATCCTCAATACCGTTGAGAGAGGTCAATACTTCAGGCGGGATCTTTTTATTTAACTTAACATAGCCTTCAAATTGCGAGACAGCAGAGCGCACTAGCACTTCCTGCTCAGTGTCATCTAGCAACTCATCGTTAAGTGTCGACACATCAGCCACAAAAAATGGCTCGGTATCTACGTAGTTATCAACCTTGCCTCTTACATTACCTTCGACCAATACTTTAACAGTGCCATCAGGCAGTTTGAGCAGTTGTAGAATGGTGGCAACAGTGCCGACTTCAAACACATCAGAAGTGCTAGGTTCGTCTATTCCGGCATCGGTTTGAGCAACCAAAAAAACACGCTTGTCGTTGTCCATTGCCGCTTCTAAGCACTGAATAGACTTTTCACGACCAACGAACAACGGGATTACCATATGGGGATACACTACTACATCACGTAATGCCAACACGGGCATGTTCTTGAGTACACTACTGGTGGTCATTTTTCTCTCTTAACTAATTGCTTTGTGGTTGTATATGGGGATTGTCAGCTAAAGTTTAAAGTTGAATTGTGAAAAAAGTAAAAAGGGCCTGCTCGGCCCTTTCCAGATTATTCTGAAGCCGCCTTCTTATCTGCGTTTTCATAGATTAATAAAGGCTCTGACTCACCTCTAATAACCGCTTCATCAATGACAACCTTAGATACATTCGGATTAGAGGGCAAGTCATACATAGTATCTAAAAGCACCGCTTCAACAATAGAGCGTAAACCCCTTGCACCTGTTTTGCGTGACATAGCTTTACTTGCGATCGCTCTTAAAGCGTCTTCTCTAAACTCTAACTCGGCTCCTTCTAAAGCTAATAACGCGCCATACTGTTTAGTAATTGCATTTTTAGGCTCTTGAAGGATCTGAATCAAGGCGTCTTCACTTAACTCTTCAAGACTCGTCACAACAGGTAAACGTCCGATAAATTCAGGAATAAGACCATATTTAACTAAATCTTGTGGCTCTACGTCTTTGAACAAAGCCGATAAACCTTTCGCTTCTTTATCGCCTTTTACCTCAACACCAAAACCTATGCCGGTGCCTTTTGCACTGCGTTGTTCAATTATTTTATCTAAGCCGGCAAATGCGCCACCACAGATAAATAAGATTTTGGAGGTGTCAACCTGTAAAAACTCTTGCTGTGGATGCTTTCGTCCGCCCTGAGGTGGAACCGATGCAATGGTACCTTCAATGAGTTTTAGTAAGGCCTGTTGCACGCCCTCACCAGAAACATCACGAGTGATAGAAGGGTTATCAGATTTACGTGATATTTTATCAATTTCATCAATGTACACGATACCGCGCTGCGCCTTTTCAGGATCGTAATCGCATTTTTGCAGCAGTTTCTGAATAATATTTTCGACGTCCTCACCTACATAACCCGCTTCAGTCAAGGTGGTAGCATCGGCCATTGTAAACGGCACATCAAGCAGGCGCGCTAGCGTTTCTGCTAATAGTGTTTTACCACTGCCCGTCGGTCCAATCAGTAAGATATTACTTTTGCCTAATTCAACACCCTCATGAACGTCACCATTCTTGAGTCGTTTGTAATGATTGTAAACCGCCACCGACAAGACTTTCTTAGCATGTTCTTGCCCTATAACATAATCATCAAGGTGGGCGTGAATTTCTGTAGGTGTAGGTAATGCATCAGCTTTTTGCTTGGGAGAAATCTCTTTGATTTCTTCACGAATAATATCGTTGCATAGCTCGACGCATTCATCACAAATAAAAACCGATGGACCAGCAATAAGTTTACGTACTTCGTGCTGACTTTTACCACAGAAAGAACAATACAATAATTTGTTGTCACCCTCTTTGGTACTATTATCACTCATAAATTTTGCCTTCCACTTTTCAAATGCCCTTGTAATAAGGGCGTTAGGTATTATTTGCCAACGTCTGCACGGCTATTTAAAACACTATCAACTAAACCGTAGTCAACTGATTCTTTCGCACTCAAAAAATTATCTCGGTCAGTGTCTTTTGCCACTTTCTCATATTTTTGACCGGTATGCTCTGCCATTAAACGATTCATCTTCTCTTTAATAGACAGAATTTCTTTTGCATGTATTTCAAAATCAGACGCCTGGCCTTGGAATCCACCTAAAGGTTGGTGAATCATGACACGTGCATTAGGCAGTGCATAGCGTTTGCCCTTTGCGCCTGCTGACAACAAAAATGCGCCCATGCTAGCCGCTTGTCCAATACAAACCGTACTTACGTCTGGCTTGATGAAGTTCATAGTATCATAAATAGCCATGCCCGCAGTAACAGAACCACCTGGGGAGTTTATATAAAGAAAAATGTCTTTTTCTGGATTTTCTGCTTCTAAGAACAGCATCTGCGCGACAATAAGGTTTGCCATGTGATCTTCTACTTGGCCTACCAAAAATATGACATTTTCTTTTAATAATCGAGAATAGATATCAAACGAACGCTCACCACGAGCGGTTTGTTCGATTACCATAGGAACGAGTGCATTAGACGGGTCGGAAATATTATTTATCATTTTGTCTCTTTTTAGTTAAAAAAAATGCCCGGAAAGTCCGAGCATTTAATCAGTTGATAAGCTGTCAAGTCAACAAATACGTAAAAAATTACGCTTTTTTGTTCATAACTTCATCAAACGACTTTTTCACTTCTTTGACTTTTGCTTTTTCTAATATGGTATCAATTGCTTGCTCTTCAAGGGCAAGATTTTGAATTTGTTGCAATAACTCTTGGTTATTTTTGTAATACTCTACCACTTCACTTGGATCTTCGTATGCAGAAGCGGTTGTTTCGATCAAAGCGTCAACGCGTGCTTGGTCAACTTTCACATCATTTTCTTTGATGATTTGTCCAATCAACAGCCCTACTGAAACACGACGTTTAGCGTTTTCAGTGAACATGTCCGCCGGCAACTCTGGCAAATTTTGCCCATTACCTTGCTGCTCAAAACGTTGTTTCGCTTGTTCACGTAAAGCGTTGATTTCTTGATCTAGCAATGCTTTGGGTACGTCAACTTCGTTATCGGCCAATAAGGCATCAATTACAGCTTCTTTTACGCTAGTTTTCAAGGTTTGGTCTAGTTCGCGCTGCATATTTTTCTTAACTTCAGCTTCAAGCGCTTCTACGCCGCCTTCTTTAACACCAAATAATTCAGCGAACTCTTCGTCAATTTTTGGCAAGTTAAGGCCTTCAACCTTCGTAACTTTAATCGCAAAGCTAGCCGCTTTACCTTTTAGTGCTTCAGCATGATAATCTTCTGGGAAAGTCACTTCAGCAACCACTTCATCGCCTGTTTTAGCGCCAATTAGCGGCTCTTCAAAACCAGGTATCATTTGGCTTTTGCCAAGTTCTAGTGGGAAGTCATCAGCTTTTCCACCATCAAACTCTTCGCCATCGATACTACCAACGAAACTGATAGTGACCTTATCGCCTTTTTTGGCTTTACGCTTACATTCTTTAAAAGTAGCGTGCTGCTGCTGTAAGGTTTTCATCATTTCGCTTAAATCTTTGTCGCCAATCGTTACTACGGGCTTGTCGATTTTAAGTTCTTCTAAACCTTTAACTTCAACTTCAGGGTAAATTTCAAAAGTTGCTACAAATTCAAGAGCTTCCCCATCTACGTCTTTGGTTAATTCGAAGTTAGGCATGCCTGCAGGATTAATTTTCTCTTGCATGATAGCCTGATAAAAATGCTGTTGCATAACATCGCCAGCAACTTCTTGACGTACTGCACTACCAAAACGCTTTTTAATAACGCTAACTGGCACCTTACCTGGACGAAAACCGTTAATACGTTGTGTTTTTGCTAATTGTTGTAAACGCGACTTAACAGCAGTATCTACTGATTCTGCTGGAACGGTAATGGTAAGACGGCGTTCTAAGCCTTGAGTCGTCTCGACTGACACTTGCATTCTTCTACCTCAACTATGCGCTATTTGCGCTTTTGTGTTATCTATCATAACGAAAAAGTTAGTGAAAAAATTTTCGCCTATGCATGGCACCCAAACAACTTCAAAAGGTGCATGAGTTTAAAAAAAGGACGCCAGATTATACAGAGTGATTTTCGTATAGTCGAGAAGTTATAAGGCTTTAAGTGAAAAAAACCTATATATTGCGAAATTGGGGATGTTTTTAGGAGATCTCAGCCTTCGCTGAGATGACGAGGGAGAGCGCCTGGTTGACGAGGGAGAGCGCTTGGTTGACGAGGGAGAGCGCTTGGTTGACGTGGGAGAGCGCTTGGTTGACGTCGGAGAGCGCTTGGTTGACGTCGGAGAGCGCTTGGTTGACGTCGGAGAGCGCTTAGTTGACGTCGGAGAGCGCTGAGTTAACGATTTATAAAAAAAATGGTCGGTGAGATAGGATTCGAACCTACGACCCCTTGGACCCAAACCAAGTGCGCTACCAAGCTGCGCCACTCACCGAGATTTCTTTTGATATGTATAAACTTTAGATGGTGCGGAAGGAGAGACTTGAACTCTCACGCCGTGAAGCACTGGAACCTAAATCCAGCGTGTCTACCAATTCCACCACTCCCGCAAAACTGTTGTTGCTGTGCTACTGAATACTACACCGAAGGTTTGTGGCAAAAGGCCGCAAATATAAGGCAGAAAAAGTGGGGTGGACGATGGGGTTTGAACCCACGACCGCTGGAATCACAATCCAGAGCTCTACCAACTGAGCTACGCCCACCACTGTTTCTTTTTCACTTTTGTCTAGCAAGTCACTTTTATTTGCCTTTTGAGCCAATGAAATGGCGCGTCCGGCAGGATTCGAACCTGCGACCACCCGCTTAGAAGGCGGGTGCTCTATCCAGCTGAGCTACGGACGCTCGTCGAATCAAAAAGCGAATGGTCGGTGAGATAGGATTCGAACCTACGACCCCTTGGACCCAAACCAAGTGCGCTACCAAGCTGCGCCACTCACCGACAGTGTAAAAACGAACTAAATTGCTCATCTCTACGGGGGGCGCATGTTACCGACTATGCCCATTGTGGTCAAACATTTTTTCGCATAAATACGTGATTTTTTACTGCTTGATGTTTTTTTCAGCATCTAGACAGGCTAAGTTCAAAATAAACCCAAACTGCGTTCTTGTCGATTCGCCCATTATATTGAATGAGATTAGCTCAATTTCTGGTTTTCTCTTCGGTTTTTACTTAAACTATATGCCTAGTTACTAGACTCCTTTGGCGAAGAAATAAATGACAGCCCAGCTCATCGATGGCAAGAAAATAGCAAAACAAGTACGCAACAACGTTGCTGCACACGTAGAAATATTAAAAGAAGCAAATAAAAGAATACCCGGCTTGGCTGTTGTACTAGTGGGTCTTAACCCAGCGTCACAAGTATACGTAGCAAATAAAACACGGGCCTGTAGCGAGGTTGGCTTGGTGTCTAAGGAGTTCACCTTGCCCGCCACAACGAGTCAAGAAACACTGTTAGCATTAGTCGACAAGCTAAATTCTGACCCGCAAATTGATGGTATTTTGGTACAACTGCCCTTACCTGCAGGATTAAACGCTGATGAAGTACTTGAGCGCATCCATCCAAGCAAAGACGTCGATGGCTTTCATCCCTACAACATTGGCCGTTTGGCCCAGCGTATGCCATCTTTGCGTCCGTGCACACCCAAAGGCATCATGACTATGATTGAGGCCACAAAACGCAAAATAAAAGGGTTAGACGCTGTTATTGTAGGGGCGTCTAATATTGTAGGGCGCCCTATGGGTCTTGAGTTGCTTTTGGCTGGTTGTACTGTGACTACCTGTCATAAATTTACCAAAGATTTGTCATCTCATGTACGCCGAGCAGATTTATTAGTCGTAGCCGTCGGCAAACCAAACTTTATTCCTGGCGAATGGGTTAAGCCTGGTGCTATTGTGATTGATGTTGGCATTAACCGATTAGAAGATGGCAGTTTAACAGGTGATGTAGATTTTGACGTAGCCAAAGACCGAGCAGATTGGATAACCCCTGTGCCCGGTGGCGTTGGTCCTATGACGGTGGCTAGCTTGATTGAAAACACGCTAGAGGCTTATGTTGAATTTAACTCATCAAGTAATCAAAGCGGCGCAGATAAGACCATAAGTGATGCAAAAGTATAATGAGTTCAGAAACGAAAAGTCCTAGCTCACTGGTCGAAGCAAAAATCTGGGCGTGGTTAGATGCTGTAGTTATCGCTGAAAACTTTTGTCCTTTCGCCAAAGTACCAAGGCAACAAGATAAAGTTAGATTAGTGGTATCAGAACATAGCGATACCGAAGAAATTTTGAAGATGCTTGCTGATGAATGTAAATTTTTAGACAGTAACCCAAGTACCGAAACTAGCATACTTGCCCTGAGTAAAGGCCTAGCTGATTTTTACGACTATTTAGATGCCTTGGATATTGCACAGGCACTGCTTGAAGATCTTGGATATGAAGGTAAATTTCAATTGGCGAGTTTTCATCCAGAGTATCTGTTTGAAGGCGAAGCGCCAAACTCCACCAGTCATTATACGAATCGCGCCCCTTATCCTTTGTTTCACCTTATTAGAGAGGCAAGCATTACCAAGATGCTGCGCTTTGTCCCAGATCCTGAGGCTATCCCACTTAGAAATATCGAACACGCTAATAGTTTAGGCGTCGCCTTTTTCAAACGCTTTCTTTAGGAGCTTTACTTTTAGGAGCTTTACTTTTTTCCTCTTTATCAGAGGACGGCGTTTCGCTTTCGCTATTATCGGTATCAGAATCTTTAGTTCCAATTCCAAGATCTTCAATACGAATCACATGCTCAACGTCATCCTTTTTACTGCTTTCGGGTTTTGCTTTACCTGCGTCTTTGTTCTTGCCTTTGGGTTTCTCATTAGCGTCACTTTTGTCGCTTAAGCTCTCTGGCTCTGGCGATTTAAGCGTCTCTTGCACAGAGTCTTGTGGTTCTTTAGTTTCGCTCACGTCTACATTTTGTTTGGCATCGCTGCTTATGTTTAGTACTTTAGGGCTAACTCTCAATCTAGGTTTTGGCGCAGGCGTCGACGTTGACTGCTGTAAAGGCTCTTCCTCACTTGAGTACTGATAGTCAATGAAAAAGCTTTGACTTGCTTTCTTTTTGAAAAGTTTAGCAAGTAAAAACAGAAGGAGCACAATTAGCAAAGGCATTAGCACAATGTTGACTAACTTAAGTATGTTACCTAATTCATCAATATCTCTTTGCAGCTGAAACTGGACTTCGCGCAGAGACTTTCTAATTTCGCCACGTTGTTTGGTAAACGCCGCGATTGCGGCCTCTTGTTCCTGCGTTGCGCTCTCACTGTCTAATTGGCTTTGTAGCTGAACAAGTAAGGCTTCTGTTTCATCAAGCTGTGCTTTTAAGCGTTTTTCTTGTTCTCTAAACTTTTCTTCAGCGACAACTTGTATCGCTTGTACTTTTAGTAAAGGGACGCGTAAAGGTACCTCGCCCTCTTATGCCTATTAGATTTTCGTTACCACTCAAATTTTCTAGGATGTTGAGTATAAAATCGCCATTATTTGCGAATTGATCGAACACAGTTTGACCAAAGAAACTGCTTTGTTGAACCCAAAAGCGGTTTGCTGCGATATCAGCATCCCCAATAACAACAATATTTAAATTATCGGTATTTTTCACTAATGTGGAATTGGAATTCTCTGGACTATCGGCGAAATGTGAAGAGGCCGGCCCAGAGTACCTAGCCGCTAGCGTAAATGGCTTATCTACACTAACAAAATCTGCAGCCAATATTTCAGGATTTCGGGTAGCCATATATTTTTGGGTTTCAATCAGGTCTGCAGTTGCTGAAGAACTGAGTAAGGCAGTTTGCGTTAGTTGACTATTAGATGCTAACGATAGGCTACCGAATGATGCACCATTGATACTGTCTAAATCTGCACTAGCAATGTCGTCATTATTTATTTGTTCTTTACCAAGACCCAAAAAGCCCATGTGCCGAACTATTCCGCCTTCTGCATCGCGTACTTCTAGTCCCGTGAGGGCGTCTAAAACAACCTCAGCACTATTAAAACTAACACCATAAGTGGCTAACAAGGGCAATACCGAGCTATTACTACCAACCGAGCCCATCTGAGCCATTGGATCAGATTCGTAATGGGCGTCCATCAACACTAAGGATTTGCCACCTTGCATGATATATTGATCAATTTGCCTAAGCAGGGCGTCGTTAATGTTTTGCGGATGCCATAACATTAAAACTTGTGTTTCATCGGGTAGGGCTTCATCAGAACTACTCAATAATGATACGTCAAAGATCTCTTGAAATTGTTGATACAACGCATATGGGGCAGTAACTTCCCCAGTCAAAGGGTTTTGTCCACCAGCAATTTCCAAATCACTGACGATAGTTAACTTAACCGGCTCAGGGCTGCTTAATTTATGCAATAAGCTACTAATATCATATTCTAGGAAGGTCTCTTTGCTTGGGTCAAAGAAGCTGATAATCATGGTATCTTCAAGGGCATTAGTGCCGGCAAGCCCAAAATAAACGGTGCTGCCACCGACCCCAGCTGAAGCGGGCGTTAAGCCAAAGCTAGCCGCTTGGTCTTCAGCCTCAGAGAAAGCTTCGGTATCTATGACTTCGAGGGTAATCTTACCGTCAGCTAATCTTACGTATTCACGCAACAAGGCCTCAACACGGATTTTATAGTCACGAAGGGCTGTCATGCCTTTTGAATTGTCTTGTGAAAAAAACAAATATAAGTTTATGTCTTGCTTTAGCTCACTTGCAATGCGCTGGCTGCCTTGTGAAAGCGAGTAGATTTGATTCTCAGTCAAATCAACGCTGATATCTTTTAGATAACGATTATTTAGTACCATCGCGCTTAAAAAAATGCCAATTAGGAGGCTTAATAATACGAGGGTAGAAAAAGTATTCTTCATACTCAATTAGCCTTCTTCTTTTCAATAATGACGTAACCAGCAAAAAGCCATACGGTAATGCTCACGCAATAAAATACTACATCACTTAATACCACGACCCCTTTTGCCATATTTTGAAAATGACTTAAAAAGCTGAGCGCTGCAATGGCATCAATAACACTGTTTGGCGCCCAAGATTGGAATAAAGCAATCACCACCGGCGAGCCTGCCAATACAAAAACAAAGCAAATAACAATCGCTAAAATAAATGCGACGATTTGACTGCGCGTGGTAGCCGACATGCAAATACCGACCGCTAAATACGCCCCCGACATTAACCAGCTTCCAAGGTAAGCCGCCGCAATAATGCCGTTGTCGGGATTTCCTAAATAATTGACCGTCAACCACAATGGGAAAGTAAACAACAAACATAGACCTAGCATTGTCCATGCTGCAAAAAACTTACCCAACATGATTTGCATCGTTGTAATAGGTAGGGTCATGAGTAACTCAATACTTCCGGTATTTCGCTCTTCGGACCACGCGCGCATCGCAATTGCTGGCACAAGAAACAAATATAACCAGGGGTGAAAGTCAAAAAAACTGAGTAAGTCCGCTTGCGAACGTTCGTAAAAACCGCCAAACATAAAGGTAAACACACCAGACATAATCAAAAATATAAGGATAAAAATATAGGCGACCGGCGTGGCAAAAAAGCTTGCGAACTCGCGTTTAAAAATAGTCAAGGTAGCACTCATTGTGTAGCCTCCGCACGCTCAACAGTGGTGATTTCTCTGAACACTTCGTCAAGTTGCACTTGCTCTGGGTACACCATATCAACCGGCATATGCTGAGATTGAATATGCGCCGTCACTTGCTCAAGAATGTGTCGTCCTGGCTCAGCAAACACGGTCACTAGGTTGGTCTTTCTGTCGTGTTTCATGTCAGCAACGCCATCTAACTCAAGCAATCCTGAGATGTCACTTAAGTAGCTTAATTTTAAGCTTACCGCATTGTGCAAAGGAGATTGCGCCTTTAAGACTTCTGGCGTATCGTCAAAACGCTTTTTTCCTTCCGCAATAATGATGACACGATTACAAACTGCCGATACTTCTTCAAGGATATGAGTTGATACGATAACTATTTTGTCGGCTGATAATTTACGGATCAGCTCGCGAACTTGATGCTTTTGATTTGGATCAAGACCGTCGGTAGGTTCATCTAGAATAAGGATTTTGGGATCGTGGATAATCGCTTGAGCTATCCCAACTCTGCGCTTAAAGCCTTTGGAAAGCATGTCGATTGCTTTGTTCATGACAGCGTCTAAGGCAAGCTCAGTACAGACCTTTGCGATGGCTTGTTTACGCTCGGCTCGCGGGATTCTTCTTACTTTGGCAATAAAATATAAAAACTGATAGACCGTCATGTCACCATAGGCAGGTGCGCCTTCGGGCAAATAGCCAATTTGCTGTTTAGCGTTTACCGCTTCGCTTTTTGCTTTAGTGTAAGCTAAGCCATTTACTTCAACTGAACCTGATGAAGGAGCTAAAAATCCTGTCAACATTTTCATGGTTGTCGATTTACCAGCACCATTGGGGCCTAAAAATCCCACTACATCTCCTGGCAATATTTCAAATGATAAATCATCCACGGCGCGATGCTTACCAAATACCTTGCTCAGGTTTTTCACCGAAATCATACACTTCCTTTATAAATCTAGCCCATGTATATGCTGCGACAGGTCACGGACACTACACATTTATTTATAGATGATTGTTGTTTGCACCTATCAAGTATATGTTAGGTGCGCTTGCTTACACAAGATTAGCTTTGTATCGAGATGTTGTTTTTGGGGCTACAAATCAATATATCAAGTAATAAGCGAATACTTAATAGGCTATAATTTTACAAGCGCCCATTAAAAATCAGGAAATGCGAACTATGCAGCTTACCCATACCCGACCTTATTAAGAGTGATTACATGAACCATGCATTAACATCAATTGGCCATATATTAACACCTTTCTCACAAAAGTTTTCAATTCCACGGCAAGGAATATCTCTTAGTCCCGCTAAAGGTGAAATCGTATTTAGTGGTGAAATAGATATAACGCAAGCCTTACAAGGCATTGAAGACTTTTCTCATCTTTGGCTACTGTTTGTATTTCATGAAAATTTGGCGAAAGGTTATAGCGCTAAAGTCAGACCGCCACGTTTAGGAGGGAATAAAAAGCTTGGTGTTTTCGCTACACGTAGTAGCTTTCGCCCCAACGCAATTGGTATGTCTGTGGTAAAAAACCTAGGTATACAAAATAACAAACTGTTAGTAGGTGGTGTTGATTTGCTCACAAACACTCCGATCATCGATATAAAACCCTACATCCCCTACGCGGATAGCGTGCCCGATGCCTCGGCAGCCTATGCCCAAAATAAGCCAGTCGCATTGCTAGAAATAAGCTATTCAAAGGAAGCAAAGCAAGCCCTTGGCTATTTCGAAAAGCAATATCCTGACTTACCTGAGCTCGTTGAAAACTTGCTCTCGCAAGACCCTCGACCTGCCTACAAGAAAAATAAAGTAGATGACAAAATTTATTTTATCCAGCTTTGGGATATAGAAGTAAAATGGCGAGTCATCGAAAATTATATAGAGCTTCTCGACATTTATTCTGCGGCAAAGGCATAAAAGCCGGGGAAAAATCATATAAGTGCACATTTTCGCTTTTGTCTGCGCCTGCACACTGCTAATATTCTGCGCATTAATCACAGACGGCTTATATTCATTACATTATGCGTACTACTCAATATTTATTAGCGACTCAAAAAGAAGTTCCCAGCGAAGCTGAAGTTATATCTCACCAACTTATGTTGCGTGCCGGCATGGTGCGAAAACTTGCTTCGGGGCTTTATAGTTGGCTTCCTACGGGCTTAAGAGTGTTAAATAAAGTCAGTAAAATTGTACATGAAGAAATGGTACGCGCGGGCTCAATAGAAATTAACATGCCGGTTGTGCAGCCTGCAGACCTTTGGCAGCAATCAGGCCGCTGGGAAGAGTATGGTCCTGAATTATTACGCATCCAAGACCGCCACAAACGTGATTTCGTTTTAGGCCCGACTCACGAAGAGGTAATCACCAGCTTAGTAAGCAATGATGTGAGTAGTTACAAGCAACTTCCGTTAAACCTATATCAGGTACAAACCAAATTTCGTGATGAAGTAAGGCCGCGCTTTGGTATTATGCGCTCACGCGAGTTTATTATGAAAGACGCCTACTCTTTTCACTTAACACCCGAATGCCTCGATACAACTTATCAAACGATGCATCAAGCTTACTGTAATGTGTTTGACCGCATTGGCTTGGAATATCGTCCCGTTATCGCTGATTCTGGTTCTATTGGCGGTGCGGTATCGCATGAGTTTCATGTCTTAGCAGAATCAGGCGAAGACGATATCGCCTTTAGTGACGCTTCAAACTATGCCGCTAACGTTGAACTAGCTGAAGCAATAAGCACATCGAGCCTAAGTGACGCCACTCAAGCACTTGAGAAAGTAGATACTGGCGACGCGAAAACAATTACTGCAGTGTCTGAACTTCTGAGTATTGACGCAACACAAACCGTAAAAACGCTGATTGTAAAAGCAAGTGAAGAAGTAGAAGCTGAATTTATTGCAATTATACTTCGAGGCGATCATCAGCTAAATGAAATCAAAGCAGAAAAACACGCTTGGATTGCCAGTCCATTGGAAATGGCAGAAGAAAGTGAGGTCCTTAAGTTAGTGGGCTGTGGTTTTGGTACCTTAGGGCCTTTAAACCTCCCTATGCCAGTATTGGTAGACAGAAGCGCTGCGGTTTGTAGCGATTTTGTATGTGGTGCAAATGAAGCTAACACGCACTTTACTGGTGTCAATTGGCAACGCGACTTAGGTGAAATCACGATTGCCGATTTGCGCAAAGTCGTTGCGGGCGATCCCTCACCTTGCGGCAGTGGTACCATCGTCATTCGTAAAGGCATAGAAGTTGGCCATATTTTCCAACTTGGTGACAAGTATTCAAAAGCAATGAATTGCGGCGTGCTAACCGAAACAGGAAAGCATCAGGTATTGCAAATGGGATGCTACGGTATTGGGGTCTCGCGTATTGTGGCAGCCGCAATTGAGCAAAATAACGATAAATACGGTATTATTTGGCCAGAGGCAATTGCCCCATTTAAAGTGGTCATAGTCCCGATGAATATGCACAAATCCCACCGCGTCAAAGAAGTAGCTGAGAAAGTTTATAAAGATTTGTGTGACGCAGGTATCGAGGTATTGTTTGACGATCGCAAAGAAAGACCTGGTGTCATGTTTGCGGATATGGAGCTAATTGGCGTTCCTCACAGCATCATAATTGGGGAACGAAACCTCGATGAAAAAGCGCTCGAATACAAAAATAGAGCTTCTGGAGAAAAAATAATCTTGCCAATTGATAATGTTGTTGCGTTTATGGCCGAAAAATAACTAAGACATATTTTCGACACGAGTAAATAGTGCAAACAGTTAAGGCAATTTGGTGCGCATAAACTTTTATGGAGTGCGCGGCTCTATCCCAACCCCTGGCGCAGACACACTGCGCTATGGGGGTAACACTGCGTGTGTGCACGTTGCGCTGTCAGATGATACCAATATTATATTAGATGCTGGAACAGGTATTCGTTCCTTAGGTAAAGTCTTAGCAAAAACTGATTCGCCCATTCATATTCTATTGTCTCACAACCATTGGGACCATATTCAAGGCTTCCCTTTTTTGTGCCTATATACATGCTTGGCAGAAAAATATCGGTTACCCCGGATTAACTGAAATGAAGCAGACAGATGCTTTCTTACAGCAAATGACTGGTTCTTATTTTCCGGTACCGAAAGAGGCCATTTCGGCTGATATTGTCATTGAAGAATATGTACAAAACGAATGGCTCATCGGCTCTGCGAAAATTGCTCGTTTGCCCATTAATCATCCAGGCGGCGGCAGTTGCTACACCATTACCGAGGGTACTAAAAAGGTAGCCTATGTTACCGATAATGAACTCTACCCTCCGTATAAAAAAAGTACTGACTTTTTAGATTTTGTTTCCTTTGTAAAAGGTGCCGATCTTTTAATACACGATGCTCAATATGTTGTTCAAGACATGCCGGCAAAATCGGGCTGGGGACATTCCGTCGCTGAAGAGGCTATAAAATTAGCTTTAGCTGCTGATGTAAAGCAACTTGCACTGTACAGTCATGATCCAGAGCGCAGCGACACAATGGTTGATGACATTGTAGAGCATGCCAATTTAATTATAGAAATGGGTGGTGGCACTACGCAGGTTATGGGAGCGAGTGAAGGGCTTGTTGTTGAGCTTTGATTAGGCAAGCGACTTTTTAAGCTCATTCCACTACCACGCAAAGCGTTAACTTAAGATATTCTTCCCTTGCTATTTCAGGTATCATTCTAAGTATTTTCTAGTCGCTCTTCAGTATTTCTAAGCGGCTACTTTCAATTAATACACAAGGACAGTACCTTGATAAGATTGTTACCTCGTTTTGCATTTTCAATAGTATTAAGTGCACTATGTATTCCCTTATCTTTTGCAAATGCGCAAAATAATGAAACAAGCGCTGACACCCCCCAAAAGCGCGCAAGTAAACCCAGATGATAAGGATACAACGCTTGTCACCGAAAGCTACGACCAAGATAGTTTGCTGCCACTACCCGTCGTAAAGGAAGTGAGCAAGGCATCGATGTTAGCAATCAAAATTGAGAATGAACGCGATGCTAACCGGAATTTATTTTCACTCGTGCAACATCGCCAAAATTATTTACTGCCATTTAGTTTTTCTTCAGAGCCAAATCCAGTAACCCTCGATGGCATTGGTGCAGAACAAATTGATGACTTTGAAGCAAAGTACCAAATTAGCGTAAAAACACCGCTATGGTTGCAAAAAGATGACGTTTCGGGGGTATATTTCGCCTTTACTGCCGTTTCATTTTGGCAATTGTATAACGATGAAACATCCAAGCCATTTAGAGAAACCAACTATGAGCCTGAAGTGTTTTATCAATTCAATAGTGACCTTTCATTGCTTGGTTACAAATTTAATTTGTTGCGTGTGGGGCTAAACCATATGTCCAACGGTCAATCAGGGCTTAAATCGCGCAGTTGGAACCGCATTACGGCAACAGCTTTGTTTAGCGATGAGAACACTGCATATTATTTACGCACCTGGTATCGTTTACCTGAAGATGCAAAAACATCTGAACTAGATCCTCTAGGTGACGATAACCCTGATATTAATGATTATTATGGCAGAGTTGAACTGGGCTTTGGCTTGCAATTGGGGGATTTCGAATTTTTTAGCAGGCTGCGCAATAACTTGTCTTTAAAAGATAATCGCAGCGGCATTGAAGTAAACATGACCTACCCTTTTAATACCCGCTATGACTTGTTGATACAATTATTTAGTGGCTACGGCGACTCTCTAATTGACTATAATCGGCATCAACAACGCATTAGTATAGGAATGCAAATCAGGTTTATATAGCAGGCTAAACCTTAAAGCTAGCCTGCTATACCCCATTGTTTCGTTCTATTGTGTCACTTTTGCCTTGGTTATTGGGTCAAAAATATGTGCCACTAAGTAGCGATACTTACCCTCGGAAATAAATCGAGGGTCTTCTAAATCTAATCCTAATCTTAAACCTTCAGCAGACGATTCAGACGCATGGTAGTTGACCAATAAACTTATGGCCTGTAGATTCTTTTGTGAGTTACTCGAATGATCCCAAGTGCTTTGATAGGTATTATGCCAAATATGCGCACCATCAATAACCTTAACTAACTCTTCATAAGGAGTTAAGAAAACCACGACATTGTCGCTACCCTTCTCAGCTCGTATTTTGTCAATCGTTAGATTAAGTGCTGCGTTTAAATTTTTAGCATTTAAACGGCCGCTGCGCTTCTCGAATAAGCCGCCAACTTCCCCTGCACTTTCATTAAAGTGCGCTTGTGCCATCGAATGTAAATTATTAAGCCCATTTTGCGTCGCATAATTTTGCACATCTAAGTCAAAAGATTCAGTATACGGAAGAAATTTGTCTGCTTTCGCGGGTGGCAACCAAACATAAATGACATGATTATTGTAAAGTTTTGCCTCATTAGCATAGACCTTAGTTTTATCATCAATTCTTGGGTCAATCGGTATTCCAGGGGTCATTTTGCAGGCGCTGATACTTAGTAGCATCAGCATACAAATCAACAGCCTCATTTTTTACTCGCCTTGTGACTGGCCAGATCGTCAAGCGCAATAATTAATGCTTCTTGCAATTCTTCTTCATTCTCAAATAATTTACTAGGCTCTTTGTATTTGGCTTCACCGTTCTCGTCAAACCTTGCTAACAACTCGATACCACCGGCCCCTAATGATAATAGCGTGTTTTCTTTATCTCTGAAACGAATATAAAACCTGGCGCCAGGCAAATACCCTGTTTTGTTGACAAAAAGAGACCCCAACACATCTGATGCACCAACACCGTCTTCAAGATAATCTTCTTCTTGTCCCCACCATTTGGCTTTATACCCGGTTAAAAAGTTATTGTCGAAGTTTGCTCTAACCACGTCAACACCGATAAAAACAAAGGCATCAACACCAGCCTCTTCGCTAAAGGAACTAAGGGCCTGAGTAAATAGTTTAGTATCTAGCTCCTCGTTTAACTGCCCCGTGTTTTCATTGTAGAGTCCTTGAGTGTTTTCAACTAAGGTGTCTTTGATTTCATATATGCGGTCCGCATTAACGACCGAAAACCCTTTATCTCTTAAGGCATTTTCAACACGCGCTTGATAAAAAGATTCGAGAGTTTCCTGATGACTATCTAAGCCATCACGCGCAGCAAGTGTGATTACACCCAGGCTAGGAGCCTTTTGTACCAACTCATTAGTATTCATATACTTAGGGCTGGATTTACATCCAGTTAATAGGAGTATGATTGATATAAAAAGAATTTTGGAAAACCGCATATTATTGAGTCCTTGTAGAGCTTATCCATTAATGACGTGCTTTTAAATTACGTGTACTACGAAATAAATGTTCACGCCTTACAACAAAAAACAAAGTATTCACAAAATGCTCGATCACGTCAAGCCAACTCTCCCATAAACAGTCAAGTTTAAGAATGAGTACATAAATATTTCCC
The DNA here is from genome assembly GCF_055808975.1 of Glaciecola sp. G7-5. Lineage (NCBI taxonomy): Bacteria > Pseudomonadati > Pseudomonadota > Gammaproteobacteria > Alteromonadales > Alteromonadaceae > Glaciecola > Glaciecola sp. G7-5. The sequence goes on along the minus strand of NZ_CM147892.1, from coordinate 2,582,691 downwards.
ATAAAAAATGCCAATAGGGTTGGCTATTGGCATTACATTCAATGGTTTTTGTTAGGAAAGTATTTATTTTATAAACGCTTTATTTACTATTCCCATTCAATGGTCGCAGGTGGTTTTCCTGAAATGTCGTAAACCACCCTAGAAATACCATCAACTTCGTTAATGATTCGGTTAGACACCTTGCCTAAAAACTCATACGGTAGATGTGCCCAACGAGCGGTCATGAAGTCTATGGTTTCAACTGCTCGCAAAGACACCACCCAATCATATTTACGCATATCCCCCATTACGCCAACCGAACGCACGGGTAAAAACACGGTAAAGCTTGGCTTACGCCATGGTAAAGCTCATGACTATGCAGTTCTTCGATAAAAATGGCATCGGCTTTACGGAGTAAGTCACAATACTCTTTTTTGATTTCGCCTAACACGCGCACACCTAAACCAGGTCCTGGGAATGGGTGGCGGTATAGCATGTCGTAAGGAAGTCCTAACTCAAGCCCAATTTTACGTACTTCATCTTTAAATAGTTCTCGTAGTGGCTCAACTAAGCCCATTTTCATGTGTTCAGGTAAGCCACCCACGTTATGATGCGACTTAATTACATGAGCTTTGCCTGTTTTTGAACCGGCCGATTCGATAACATCCGGGTAAATGGTGCCTTGCGCTAGCCATTTTGCATTACTTAGTTTGCTAGCTTCTTCATCAAATACATAGACAAACTGATTACCTATGATTTTGCGCTTTTTCTCAGGATCCGTTTCCCCTTCAAGGGCATCTAAAAAGCGTTTTTCAGCTTCTATCTTAATTATGTTTAAGCCAAAGTGGTCGCCAAACATGTCCATTACTTGTTGGCCTTCGTGTAAACGAAGTAGGCCGTTATCAACAAATACACAGGTCAACTTATCGCCAATCGCCTGATGCAGTAACATCGCGGTAACCGACGAATCGACGCCGCCAGACAAACCGAGAATAACTTCGTCGTCTCCTACTTGCTGTTTAATTCTAACGATTGCATCTTCAATGATTGACGCTGGCGTCCACAATGCTTCACATGCGCAAATTTTCATCACAAATTGTTGTAATATGCGTAAGCCTTGCTTGGTATGTGTTACCTCTGGATGAAACTGAACCCCATAAAATCGTTTGGCATGATTAACCATTCCAGCGTGAGGACAACTTGATGTTTTAGCGATTGTTTCAAAACCATCTGGCACTTCAATTACTTTATCGCCGTGACTCATCCAAACATCCAACAAAGCATTTCCCTGAGGATTAATTTCATCTTCTATTTTGTCAAATAAGTAGGTCGCACGACTTATGCTAACTTGAGGTAACTCTACTTGCGCATATCCAAACTCTCGTAAGCTTGAGCCTTGCACTTTGCCACCCAATTGATGCGCCATTGTTTGCATACCATAGCAAATACCAAGTACTGGGACACCCGCATTAAAGACGTACTGAGGGGCCCTTGGAGAATTAGCTTCGGTTACCGACTCAGGACCGCCAGATAAAATAATGCCATCGGGCGCAAACTCTCGGATATATTTTTCGTCAACATCCCATGCCCATAGTTCACAATACACCCCTATTTCACGCACACGCCTTGCTATTAATTGCGTGTACTGCGAACCGAAATCAAGAATTAGAATTTTTTGACTATGAATATTAATCGACATTAAGTGTCCTAAAAATAAAGTACCTTTGTGCTTAAAAGGCACAAAGGGAATAAAAATTACGCTAAGAAAATTCGTTGTAAGCTAGTGAAATATTAGCACTAACCTAATCGGTAATTTGGCGCTTCCTTGGTAATGCTGACATCATGCACATGTGACTCACCCATGCCTGCTGCCGTTACTTTCACAAATTTTGGTTTGGTGCGCAGTTCATCTATCGTCGCGCACCCCGTTAAGCCCATCGCAGAACGCAAGCCACCTAACTGCTGATGAATGATAGTAGAGATTGGACCTTTATAAGCAACACGCCCCTCTATACCTTCTGGCACTAGTTTCTCTGCATTGCTGATGGTTTGAAAATAACGATCTGATGAGCCATGGCTTTGATTCATGGCACCTAAGGAGCCCATACCTCTATATGACTTATAGTAACGCCCTTGATACAACTCTACTTCGCCCGGTGCTTCCTCTGTTCCTGCAAGCATGCTTCCAACCATTACAGAACTTGCGCCAGCGGCGAGTGCCTTTGCAATATCACCTGAGAAACGTATACCGCCATCAGCAATCACCGGTATCCCTAGTTTATCAATCGCGGATACCGCGTCGCTAATTGCTGTAATTTGGGGTACGCCGCAACCTGTAACAATGCGCGTTGTACAAATTGAACCGGGGCCTATACCTACTTTGACCGCGTCTACGCCTGCTTCAGCTAATGCTAACGCACCTTCTGCTGTGGCAACATTACCTGCAATAATTTGCAAATTTGGATATTGTTTACGTACTTGCTTTACGCGCTCGATAACACCTTGCGAATGTCCATGCGAAGTATCAATAAGCAAGACATCTACGCCGGCATCAACTAAGCCTTTAATACGTTCTTCAGTACCCGGCCCTACGCTTACCGCAGCGCCTACTCTAAACCGGCCTTGTGCGTCTTTACATGCATTTGGTTTATTTTTGGCTTTTTGAAAATCTTTAACGGTGATAAGACCACAAAGTTTGAAGTTGTCATCAACCACCAAAATCTTTTCTATGCGATATTGGTGCATTAAATCCATGACTTTATCTGGGCTTGTATTGGCGGTAACCGTGACCAGTTTTTCTTTACTCGTCATTACTTTGCTAACAGGCTCTTCTAAACGGTTTTCAAAGCGAAGATCACGACCGGTGACGATACCAATAAGGTTGTTTTCACCATCAACAACCGGGAAGCCCGAATAACCCATTTGCTTGCTCAAGGCGATAGTCGCGCCTATGGTATCGCTGGCACTCACGGTAACAGGGTCAATGACCACACCGCTTTCGTATTTTTTTACCCGTAGAACGTGTTCAGCTTGTGCTTCAGGGGTCATGTTTTTATGCACAAAACCAATGCCACCTTCTTGAGCTAAGGCAATTGCAAGTGGCGCTTCGGTGACCGTGTCCATAGCAGCAGACATAAGGGGCATATTTAAGGTGATGCCGCGGGTAAGACGTGTTTGGAGATTTGCCATGTGTGGCAGAACTTCGGAATGACCAGGTACTAAAAGTACATCGTCAAAAGTAAGTGCTTCTTTATCGATACGTAACATGCAACTTTACCTATATACTAGTGGCTTAATTGCGGTGCGATTGTAGTATTTTTTCATATGCAGGTAAACTACATTTGCGCATTGTTTCATAAAAATGTTTAATAATGTGATTATTCGCTCACCCAACCCTGAAAAGGTAATAAATAAACGCATGTTTGCCGTTCCCCAAGAAATAAAAATCATCAGTGTAACTAAGCTAAATCGATTCGCCAAACAAGTACTCGAGAGCGAAATTGGGCAAGTGTGGGTAAGCGGCGAAATATCAAACTTTACTAGAGCGGCCTCTGGGCATTGGTATTTTACCTTAAAGGATGACAAGGCTCAGGTGCGCACGGCCATGTTTAGAGGAGCTAACCAAGGTTTAGGCTTTATCCCGAAGCATGGTGACAAGGTTATTGTAAAAGCCAACATTAGTTTGTATGAGGCCCGCGGCGATTATCAGCTGATTGCCGTATCGATGGAGCCCGAGGGCATAGGACAATTAAAACAAGCCTTTGAAGCGCTCAAGCAAAAATTATTAGCTGAGGGTTTGTTTGCACACGAAGTTAAAAAAGCCCTACCAACACAAATCAATAAAATTGGTGTAGTCACGTCACCAACGGGTGCTGCAATACATGATATTCTGCATGTATTGCAGCGGCGTAACCCAAGTATAGAAGTCATTATATATCCCAGTATGGTGCAAGGCGAAGGTGCAGCAGCAAGTATAGTCAAACAAATAGAGCGTGCTAATGCTCGCGCCGAAGTTGATGTTTTACTGGTAGGCCGCGGCGGTGGCTCATTAGAAGACTTATGGTCGTTTAATGAAGAAGTTGTTGCACGGGCTATTTTCGCCTCTGATTTGCTTGTAATATCTGCGGTAGGGCATGAAGTTGACGTCACTATCGCTGACTTTGTTGCCGATGTGCGCGCAGCAACCCCCTCAGCGGCAGCCGAATTATTAAGTGATGACAAGCAAGTACTCGAAAAAAACCTTAATGAACGCAAGCGGATGTTGATGCGCGCACTCAACGACACCTTGGAACAAAAACGCAGTGATTCACTGGCATTGACCCAACGCTTGCATACTCAGCATCCTAGTAAAAGATTGAATCAAAACAATCAACAGTTTGATTACTTACACGCGAGGCTGATGCAGCAACACCCTGCTAAGCAAATAAAAATAAAGCAAGAATCTTTGCTGTATCTGCGTCAACGTTTGCTATCACAACACCCTCAATTGTTGCTAAAAGAGCATAAAGCAACATTAGAAAGCTTAAGACAGCGCCTTGCACAAGCGATGCAAATACACCTAGCTAAGGCAACAAGCAAGGCTGAAAGTAGCGCAAAAAACATGCAATATGTGTCGCCGCTCGAAGGTATTAAGCGCGCACAACTAACTAATTCAGAACGCAGCCAAGACTTGTTCAATGCGATGAAGCAGTCCTTAGCAATAAAAAAACAAAGTTTAAGTAAAACGAGCGCACTCCTCGATACTGTAAGTCCACTAGCAACGCTGTCTAGAGGTTATAGCATTACGCTAAGCGACAATAAGTTGCTCAAGTCGGTAGATGATGTTGAAGAAAATCAATTAATTACCTCTAAGTTTGCTGATGGTGAAATACAGTCGACCGTGACAAAGATAAAGCGCGAAGCTTCTTAAAACTTATATCTTGGGCAGAATAAAGCACTATTGTTGCTTATATTCTGCTTCAACAGCCCTTTTTTGTGTTTTAACAAAAGCGTCAATTTATTGACACCCTCCCTAATATCTGTCATTTTGTCTTCAGTGAATATCTTATGAAGTACTGATGTTGTCGTAGGTTTCGTGTGAATATTTTAAAAATATTGACAGCAAAACCACAGTTTAAGAAAAATAATTAACCTCCTTGAGGTTATATGCACTGGATGTAAAACTTATGCCTTACTTGCTTGCGGGCAGTTTGTGTTTCCTTATTGGGATCACCTCTGCTTATGCCAAATCTGAGATACCTATTTATGCGGCTTATGTTAGTGACGAGCTTGCAAGTGAATGCCAAGATTCAAAACAAGCTAAATGTCAGTTAAATACCTTTGATGGTGATGCACTTTCGTCTTTAGTAAGTTCCCTTCCTAGCAGTCTTTTAATTGAAGATGCACTTAGCGTTTCTGAGTATGAAGTGCTCATAGGCAATGGAATTGTTAACATTGACCAAGACACACAAAAAGGCGAGCTTGTACTAGAAATCACTACGAGCTGGCGCCAAGTTCCTATAGATGACTTTAATCTGCGCTTACCCACTAGCCTAAAGCATGCTGATGAAACGGCAAAGACGATATTAAGCCATTGGGCTGAACATATCGAAAAAAATTATATTTTGGAAGCGGACCAAATATACCAAGTACTTGGTGCAAGCGATTATGGCAGCGAACTACAGGTGCCTGATAGCATCGGTGATTTTGTTAAATTGCAGTCAGCGGTTTATCGTGACCCATTACTTGGCAGTATCACGCGTTACACACATCCTCGTTTCGACACTGCGGTAGTCGATATCTCGGTTTACCCGTTCTCTCCGTTTCTGACCTCGAAATTAGCCGATGTTGAGAGCGATAGCCCTTTGCAGTTAGAGATGGCAAATGAACTAAATCAAATAAAGCAATTAATCACGCAAGCCAATATCAATGATTTTAAAATCTCATCTATTAGCGAAGCCGTTATAAATGTTAATAACGTTAAGATTGAAGGTTTGCGGCTTGAAGTGCTGATGCACTCCGATACCGACCCCATTTACAGCACGCAATACCTCTTCCAACAAAACGATAAAATCATCAAGCTCACGGGCAATTTACCTGAATTTATGATGAATGCGCTAGTGACTGAATCCTTACCGAAAATAAAAGTTCCTAGTGAGTCATCATTTATGCGCAGCCTAAGAGCTGGCTAAGTAAAACCATAAAATATGGCACCAGCCAGCGATTGCGACTCTTGAATCATGGATTGATAAGCATCAAAGAAAAGACCAATGATGCTTATCCTATTTACGCTTAGATTTTAGCGTGACCTTCTTATAACTACTAGCAATGCTAGCATTACGAGCAACAATGGTGGAAGCGAGCCACCCGATGAAGCTGATGGTGTTGCGGGACTAGGTGGCGCAGGAGTAGGCGTTGTCGCTTTAGCAGTAACAATAATTTGAGTTGTCGCTTCGGCTTGTAAGTCCTGACTGTCAGTTGCAATTACTTTTACGTCATGCGTACCGACTGCTAAAGAAGATAAACCTGCCATTGCTTTTGTCCACTGGTAAGGCCCAGCAGAAAGCTGCGCTACTTCAGTATTATTAATAAACAAAGTCACATGTTTAATCGTACGAGAATTCATTGGCGAAGATGCATTGACGGCAATGGTTAGTTCAGCATAATCTTCTTCAATCGTTTGTGCTCCTGCACTAAAATTAACGACTGGAGGCAAAATAGTTTCTTGGACGATAAAGTCGGCGAGGGCTTCGACAGATAAGCCCGCACTGTCGGTTACAATTGCTTTGATAGTATGATTACCCGTTGGAAAATTGAGTAATTCATTACTCAATTCGTTGGTATGCCCCCATTGATATGGGGCAACAGACTCGACGCGGATGAGGTTGTCATTTATATACAACTCAACTTGCGCAATAGTTCGGTCAGCGACGGGGGTAGATGCATCAACACTCAACGAAAAATTGCTGTAGTCTTCCATAACTTGGTAGCCATCTTGAGAGAATGCAACGTTTGGCATCGGGTCGATAATTGACAATGTAGCTGAAGCCTCTGCGGTGTCCCCCTGACTATCCACGACTGTCGCTTTTAGGGTATAAACCCCTTCATCTAAACTTTGCAAGCCAACATTCTCATTTGACCAACTATAAGGTGCAATGCTATCTGCAGCAACAAGCACGTCGTCTATATAAAGGCTGAGCTCTGAAATTGTTCGTAGGTCATCAGGCGTATTCGCATCTACTTCTATATTTACAGTATCGTAGCCAACTAGCAAAGTGATGTTTGACTCCACAAAGTCAACGTTTGGTGATCCATCCACTATGTTGATTGTCATAGTCGCTTCTGATGTTTCACCAATATCATCAGTAACAAGCGCCTTTATAACGTAGCTACCTATGGCTAATGTTTGCAAAGCCGTTTCACTTTGAGTCCAAAAAAAGGGGCGGTATCAAGGCTTGAAACAAGCTCATCCTCTATATACAAAGCGACGCTATCAACGCTGCGATCATCATCTTGAACAGAAGCTTGTGCAGAAATCGATAAGCTTGTATAACCTTCTACTAAGGTCATTTCAGATTGTTCAAAGGCCACTTCGACTTTTGGAATATCCAGGTCAATAATTTGTAGGTACAGTGGCAACGCATTGCCCTCGCCTCGTTCCATTAGATAGTAGTAAACCTTACCGTCGTCAATATAAATGGTACCGTGAGCAAATAATGGCCCATCGGTCTGTTCATAAACTCGGCTAAACGAATTTGTACCACCTTTTGCTACTTCAACGTATGGCTTGCCGTTATTTAGGCCAATAACATAAATGTTATTACCCGCGGTATATATAGATGTCGCACCAACAAACTCAGTATCGATGATAAACTCATCAGCTCCTGCTGGTTTATACGAATGGATATATACTTTTTCAGGTGTTACATCTGCGAAGCCATATTCTTGCGCTTCAGATGACGATCTGTTGGTTTGTACGAGGCTTATAATATGGATATCACCGCGTGCTGTTACCGTCCAATCAAAATCCTGAACAATATATACTGAATTGGGTTGTTCATGACTAATGTAGTCACCTGGCTCAAATACTTTTATTTCGTCAGAGTTAACCAGTGGCCAAGTCATTTGTTCACCTTTATGGTTAAACCATTCGCCAAAACCTTCTGGATGATCCGAATACGCATAATAAACACCATTTTGGTACTTATATTTGTCATCATTGTCACTGCTACGTTGTTGGAAACCAACACGTAACTTACCATTCAGGTATTTCATGTTGCCATATAGGCCCCAGTTGTACTCATTACCTTTTGTCTTTTGATTGTTCTCATTAAATTTAGTAAATGTAGACCATGTTTGTGTTTCAGCGTTATAGCGGTTAAATAAATAAGCACCATTATTATTACCGCCTAAGCGCATATAAAGGAGCAAGGTACCATCGCTTGTTTTAAAAAACTTAGGATAGGTTAAGCGAGCAAAATTACCCTTATCGGCTAAATCGCCAGTCATTGTTAAGTGTTTATAATCATCATCTCCTTGACTGACAGCGCTTGTGTCTTTCACAAATTTATCCAACGTAAACTCTTCGTCTGCTAAGTCAGCAGCACCAGCAATACTGAAGGAATAGCGGAAAAAGTCGTCTTTAAAATTTCCATCGTGGTTATTATCGTCATAGGCATGCATATCATAAACCATATGAATAGTGCCATTGAGTGGGCTAACAGCTAGCCCAATGGTATTGTGCGACTCTCCAATTAAAGGGTTACCTCTGAAACCGGTATGACGATGAGGAAACTCAATATCTACCGTTGACCCTGTGAGAGTATTTAAACGGGTTAGCATCACGTGTCGGTCATCTTTACCGCCGCGATACCAAGTCATAAAAACAAAGTGCTTATATGTTTTTACAGAATCTCCATGTGCTGAAATACTCCGTCCAAAGAAATAGTCGTATTTTTCTCCAGTATCGGCCTCATCTACATTTCCGTAATCCAAATCAGCACCATCAAAATATAATCCATTATCGGCAATTTTAACTTGAGATTCTAAATTCACTTGCGCGTTAAGGTTTAGCGAAGCCAGTGAAAGCCCAGTAAGCAAGTACACAAACAACCTATAAGTGCACTTTGAGGAAACTTTGCTGACTACCAATACCTTTTTTTGAAAAGTGTTGATTAGCCCTTGCAGTAGTATTCTAGTTAGATTATGAGATGCGGCAATGCGACAAAAAATGTCCAAAGTATGCGCCTGCCATTTATAACCTTCAGCGCCATGCCATTGCGTTCGCTTGTTCATTTTTATGCCTCATTCAATTTAATATTAATTTTAGTTGCCAAAGGATTAGTAGAAAGCCCTAAACCTTGTGTCGAAATTTGTGATCAAGTAAAAATTGTTCTAACTAAATGAATTAGCTCAGTAATGAGATAGAGAATATATGTTGACCTTTACAAAAGTTCTTTATTTACCCACCCAAACTACATACGTCATTAACAATCATTTTAAATCTCAACCATATAATAAGGCAGTTTTAGCTCGTTTAACACAAACAATATGAGTCTTTTTGCACTTATTATTAACAATGATGCAATAAAATGACTGCTATTGCAATATGATGCTCATTGCGTTAACGTATCGTTTACAAGATAACAAAGTCAGTAACTATTATTCAAAAGCGAGTCGCTCATGGGAAAAATCAAAAGAAGTAAACTAAATATTAGTCATCCGTCGAAATTGCTCGGCTATTCAACGGGTATATTAATGACGCTATTTGCACCGTCATTAATCGCCCAAGAAGTCCAGACTGCCATTGAAAGTAATAAAGAAGTAAGTACACAAGCAAGTACTGATGAGGAAAATGCTCTAGAAGTCATTGAAGTAACTGGTGTACGCGGTGCTTTAGAAAATGCCTTGAACATAAAACGTGAAGCAGACTCGATAGTCGATGCCATTTCAGCAGAAGATATCGATAGTTTACCAGCTCTAGATTTAGGAGAAGCCTTGCAAGCTATTCCAGGCATCCAACTAAATACTGAAGATGGGTCCAGAAACTCCGAAATTAATTTGCGCGGTCTTCCTGGTGGCTATGCGAAAGTCACGGCCGAAGGTCAATCATTCTCTACTCCTAGCCGTAGTATGGGTGTTGTGGGTAACTCAAATCCATTTGGTGCATTTGAAGCCGGTGTATTTGACGGTGTTACAGTCATCAAAGCACCAACTGCAGATATACAAGAAGGTGGAATAGGTGGCGTAATAGACAAAAAGCTACAACGCGCCTTAAGCAAAAAAGATGGTCGATATTCGGTTAGTTTGGGCACCCGTTACGAAGAATTAGCTGATAACTTTGACAATACGTTTAAACTTTCAGCATCAAAACACTTGATAAAAGACAAATTAGGGATTGCATTTAAGGTAGCAGCGTCTGAACAAAACTTTCGTCGTGATACAGCTAACTTTACGCAGTATACGGCGTTAAACACAATCGAAAATAACGCGGTAAATAATACGACTTTTATCAGCGCCGAAGATTTAAATGCCTATAAAGCTCAGTACGGTATAAACGACCCACTTGCGATAATAAAAGTCGTAGGTAAAGCAGGCCAAGTAACTGAAAACTCTCGCGGCGATCGAATATCGGCTACCGGTAATATTGAATACAGACCCTTCGACGCATTAAAAATAGGCGCTAACTTTCTTTTTACCAAACGTGATCTTGGTGAAAGTAATATGGAAGATGTGCAATTTTCGATTGGCAGAGACGATAATAATGGGAACCTAGACACCCAACGCGTGACTCCATTGGGCGCTCCGATTCAATTAACTAACAATGCAAACCCCGAGTATGACGCAGCTATTCATCATCCAGATTTAGCAACTATTCCTGTTTATGCCATTACTCATGCAGAATTTACTAATGTATCGTGGTCGCCTGCTAACCGTTTATCATCAAGCAAAAGAAGAAGCGAAAGGTGTTTTCCTCTATGCTGACTACCTAACCGACAATTGGCAAATCGATGGCACCGTGAGTGTTTCTGAGGCTGACAGTGAAGGTATTAATACTGGTTTAGATGTACGTCACTCGGAAAAAGAAGAAATCAATATTATACCGATTTAGACAATGGAGAAAGACTGAACTTCGCACCGACTGGCATTAATGGTGTCATAAATACAGGCAATGGTAACTTAAGTAATGCATCAGCCAGTCTCAGCGGTTTTGAAGACTATCTGTACTCCGATGTGAATGGTATTTTGAGTCAACTAGACCCAGAAACGGGAGAGCTTATATACGATTTAGGTGACAACTCTTGGAAACGTTTTGCAAATGGCTGGTCAGCTATACCGCTTACTGCTTTTAGTAGCCGTTTAGACCCAAAAATCAACCCTGGTGATTTAAACGATTTCCCAGAGGGCTATTTCACGGCTGAGCCTGAAGTGTTAACAGCAGAGCAATTGGCCTTGCTCACCCCAGAAGAGATTGCAGCAAGACAAGAACAAAGTGAGCAAAGAGCCAGTGAAATTGCTCAGATAGGCGGTAAGTCCTTAGATTATTATGTAAACGGCCGAGTGGTGCGTCCAACGCGTGAATTTGAATCTGCTGAGCTTAATTTTAAACGTTTTGTAGATATCGGTAACGACAAATTCCTATTAACCAGTGTTAAGTTTGGTGGGCGCCATTCTCGCGAGACTTTGGTAGTTGAAGATTTACGTGTAGGTGGTGGCGGTGCTAATTTATCACAGCTCAGTAAAGAGGTAATATTTAAAGACAGATTATCTTCAGACGATCAAACTGTTTATTTTAACGGCGACTATAACGGCCACTACGGCACAGGCGAAGGCTGGGCGGTATTAGATTCAAGAAATCTCGCACCTCTAGTTCAAGATGGTATGCAACCTTTAGACCCTGAAACAGGTGAACCAGTTGAAGATTACGATATTGCGACACCAACGGGCTTCCCTGTTAAATTAGAAAACGCCACTACATCACCGGCGTTTGGCTTAAATCAATTCTATCGTAACAACTTTTCCGCAGACCAAGCCATTAATGCTGTGTATATAATGGGTAAATTTGAAGGTGAAATAGGCGATATATCATACTCTGGTAATGCTGGCCTTCGTTACATCGAAACAACCAACGATGTTATTGGTCAAGGTTTTGATGATCAAGGTAAAGGTATCGCGGTATTGGTAGAAACTGACTACGACAATACTTTGCCATCATTTAACGCCGCATTTGAATTAACCGATGATATTGTGCTTAGAACCGCGTATTCAAAAGCGCTTGTGCGTCCTAATCTTTTATCTCAAACCCCTAGCCCAAGAAACGATAATGGTAGAGCGACCGTAAGGCTAGAAAATGCGAAAGCAGAAGTACTACCTTACACCTCTCAAAACTATGATTTGTCACTAGCTTGGTATAACCGCGAAGGCTCAGCCATTTCTATTGGCGCTTTTGTTAAAGACATTGAAGGACAAATTCAAACTCAAACGATATGTCCAATTGGCGACGAGGCAAAATGGGAGGTTGGTGCACTTGAACTAATCGACGATGGTTCTTCAGATGGTTTGTGTCAAGAAATCGGTGAGTTTGAAACTGACCAAGGTGACATTATTTCGAATCGTAGGGTGACTATTAGAGAAACCTTCAACAGTGATATCCCGATTAAAGTCACCGGTTACGAATTAGCAATACAGCAAAAACTAGACTTTTTGCCTTATCCTTGGAACGGTTTTGGTGGCGTATTTAACTTCACTAAAATTGACTTAGATGAAGGCGGCGGTCAGCCAATGACGAGAATTGCGCCCTATTCAGGCAACTTGATTGGCTACTACGAAAACGACGGATTTAGTATTCGCTTAGCCTACAATTGGCAAGATGAAAAACTATTAAGTGCTGGTGGAAGCACTAACTTCTTGGGCAGTGACGCCCGTACTCAAACCGCCGGTGGTCGTTTAGATTTAGCTGCGTCATATAGAATTACCAAAAAATTACGGGTGAATGTCAGAGCATTCAATCTTAATAACCGTCAAGAGTATGAGTACATAGGTGGCAATGAAAAAGCGATAAGTCGTATTCGTTACGCGGGTCGCATTTATACCGCAAATATTACTTACAGCTTTTAAGCAAACATAAGACGAAAAGATTATTTATAGGACAATTGAAATGAAAAAAGAAATACTAGTTTTGTCTGTGATTGTTGCCCTTTCTGGTTGTGATCTAGACAATAGCGAAGCAAAAAAAGTGCCCGCTGATTTTAATAATGAATTTGCTACACAAGTAGGTTTCGATGGCGCAAGTGGCGAAGGATTTGAAGTTACTGTCACTTATGGTCACGGTTCTGCGTCAGGCGTAATTGGCGTTACAGACGTTAATTTTGGCGAAGCAGACCCTGACTACACATTGGTTCCCGAAGCTGCTTACGGCACGTTTACCATGAACGAAGCTGATGACGGTGCATGGACCTATGACTTGGATGAAAGCTTATCAGAAGTGATGGCATTGCAAGGTAATCCTTCTTCATCACTCACCGACACCCTTACTATCACCTCGCTAGATGGCACGACGACAGACCTAAACATCATCATAAATGGAACTGCAGCAGATAGCCCAGCACAGGTAAGAGGCGCTTTGGTTGCCAATGTCTCGTTAACAGATACCTTAGGTTTTGGTAAAGCTGAAGTATATGATGAAAATTTCCAACAGTCTGTTTTCAAAGATGTTAATGAGTCAGGCTTCGAGGTTGTTGCTCAATTTGGTACCTTTACTATTCAACCTGATGGCCGTTGGCAATACGAAGTAGATAAAAGGCATCCTGATTTACAGACCCTTGTTACACCGGAAGATTCTACTCAAGAAACCTTCACAATTTACACAGCAGACGGAACACAAGTCGAGTTTACTGTCAATGTTACGGGCGCGCCGTTGAACTTTGCGGTTCAAATTCCAAGCGAAACCGATTTAACTAGCGTGTTTGCTATTGATTTTCTGTATGGAGGCATTACGCCATCCGATGTGAGCGATGGTAAAATCTCATTTAGAGCAAAATTGACTGAAGATATGCTGACTTACGGCAACTTAGGATTTACCTGTGCCGCATGGAATGGAAATGTTAACGGTGGTGGTGATAACCGCCGCGTTGCTCAGTTTTACATGCAACCTGACGACACCTTTGAAATGTGGTCTGCTGAAATTAGTCCTGGAGGAAGCTATCTAAATGGCGCTGCTGACTATGCGAGAAATGAAAACAACCAGTTTATTACTGAAAAGGTTGTGTTTGACCAAATGCATATAAAAGGTGAATGGATGGACTTTGTTATGTCTTGGAGATTCAACGATGCAACAAGTTTGACCTACTTAACCTTATCCATTAACGACGAAGCAGCGTCTTCACCACATGGCGCAATACCGGATGATCCAACACAAGAAATTGTCGCGCAAACGGTTGCAGGTTCAAGACTTTACAAATGTCTTGATGAAGCTAGGTTTTATGTCAGAAGTGACGCCGACAATGGCGGCGCAGGCGCATTGCTAATCGATGACATCAAATTCTTTACTGATATAAATGCTGACGTACGATTTGACACCCCTGACTTTGAAGAAAGCTTTTCAAATAATTCAGATGGTGATCCCGTCAAGGCCTCAGGCGAGCCGCGTTATCAAAACGTCACTACTGATAATATTTTAGTTATCAGAGACCTTTAAGCAAACATAACAAACAGAAAACGTCGAGTGTCATAAAGTACTCGGCGTCACGAAAAGTTCGTAATTAAGGAAATCTACAATGAAAAAACAATTCCTAACATTATCGGTTGTCGCCGTACTAAGCGCATGCGGCAGCGATAGTGACGATATGCAAACCACTCCCACACCAGCCGATATTTCAGGTGATCTTAGTGGCATAGCAACAAAAGCAGCAGACGCATCAGGTACGGTAAAAGTAAATGATGCGAATCCAGGTGAATCCTTGGTTTATCCAGAAAGTTTTACCGGTCAATACGGTATTTTCTCAATAAACGCAGCGGGTGAATGGGTCTACGAGCTGAATCAAGCTAATGAGCAAGTTATTGCTTTGGTTAGTTCTGCCGTGCCTTCCTTAACGGAATCACCATTTACCATCACAACCGCGGATGGTACAACGCAACAAGTAAATGTGACGATTGAAGGCATTGATGTACCTGCGAAGTTTGGTGGGGCAACCTTGTTCTCTGTATTTTTTGATGATGGAGAAGTAGAGTCAACCGTAACCGTAAGTGACGACAACCCTGCGGAAGCCGGCTTTGCACCAGATCAAACACCAACAGCCACATACGGCAGTGTGACATTTAATTCCGAAACGGGTCTTTATAATTACCAACTCGACCACAGCATAAGCGAAGTGTCAGCGCTTAACTATGTTGAAGAGACTAACGAACCGCCTACATTAGACGATACTTTTATTGTTCGTTCACTTGATGGCACAGAACAAATCGTAACGATTACTATTAAAGGTTCTCAATTAGTCGATGCTGATATAGATGGAGTACCAGGTGGCGTTGATGTTGAGCCTGCCGAAGGTGAAGAGCCTGTTTATAATCCTGATGTTTTCGTGAATATAAATGCTGGAGATGTTGAAGGTACACTAACCATTACCGATCCAAATTATGATCAAGAAAAGTTTGAAGTGCTAACTGACTTTACCACTACATACGGCACATTCTCAATCGATGAGTCAGGCGCGTGGACTTACGCTCTTAACGGAGAATTAGACGTAATAAAAAACCATAAAGGTGATGGTGTCACTTTACCGGATCCACTTTTGGACGAAGTTATGATCAGTGCTGTCGATGGCACATCAGCTATCATACCAATAACTATTACCCCATTAGTTGGTGGAAACTTAGCTGCTCAATTAGGTGATTCTGATGGTAACGATGCTAAGTGGTCCATCGATATAAGAGATAAAACAGATATCCAAGGTAAAGCATCATTTCTTGCAGTGTTCCCTGATGGCTCTACGAGAGATGCCAAACTTGTATTTAGTGGCCGGACTTGGAAAGGCAGGGAGTTACATAGGGTTTATTTAGCACTTACCGTTAGACAAAATGGCGAGCTTCGACTGAACAACGAAACCGGAAATGGTAGAACCCATACACTCGACAATACCGTTGAAAAAGGCGTACCGTTTTTAGTTGAGTTTACGTGGGATAGCTCACAGGGTACACCGGCTCAAGTATCACTTGCTATCGATGGTACATTAGTAACGTCTGATGCCATGACCTTTAATGAAGATGGTAGTTTTACATCAATGACAAGAGGCGCAGGTTTACAGAATGAAGGCCCTGGCTTTTTCGATGTGCAAACGAAAGGTGGTTCTCCGGTAATAATTGATGACTTCACGCTTTATTCTGATGTTGCGGGTACAACGGAAGTATTCAGTGAGACATTTGAGAGTGCAGACGATAACAACATCCTAGAAGGTAAAGTATTCATTCATGAGGACTTATATCGCGCGGGTTCAAATGGTTCAACCACAAACTCCACTTCTACGGCGGTACCTCTAACAAAACCTTAGGCTGTATTTGCTTACCTTCAGATACATAGTGATATAAATGCCAGTTAGCTCAGCTAACTGGCATTTTTTTATTCTTCAAATATTCGATTTTAGCTCCCCTAAACGGTAACTAGGTGCTCATAAAATATGAATCTATTCTACAAACTGCGTTAGGCATGCACGTGTGTATAAATTAAATATGTCACCCTACTCCTAAGTATATCATTCGATACCCAATTTTAGGCACGCATGAAGCACAATGCACCTACGAGATTCAGAGTGAAAATATAACGAAATTCTAGGAGTACGCACTTGTCAAGCATGGCCAAATTAGCAGAAAGTAAATATAGATTAGTAACGCGCAGCGATTTTGACGGCTTGGTATGCGCGGTGCTTTTAAAAGAACTTGATTTAGTTGATGAAATAAAATTTGTTCATCCAAAAGATATGCAAGATGGCATTATTGATATTAATGCTGGCGATATCACCACTAACCTGCCTTATGTCGAAGATTGCTATTTGGCTTTTGATCATCACTTAAGTGAAGTTAAACGCAGCGGTGACAAACCAAGCCACAACCATGTGATTGATGCAAAAGCTCCATCAGCAGCCCGTGTCGTATACGACTACTATGGTGGCAAAGACGTATTTCCTGCGGCTTGGGACGACATGATGGAGGCGGTAGATAAAGCAGACTCAGCGCAGTTTAGTCGTGACGAAATCCTAAACCCTGAAGGTTGGGTATTGCTTAATTATCTTATGGATAGCCGCACTGGCTTGGGCCGTTTTAGAGATTTCAGAATTTCAAACTATCAGCTTATGATGGATTTAATCGACTTTTGCCGCAACCATAGCATTGACGACATCATCGCCCTACCCGATGTACAAGAACGCGTACAATTGTACACAGAGCACGCCGAGAAATTTAAACAACAAGTCAATGAATGCGCAACCGTATATAACAACTTGGTCGTACTAGACCTGCGCGACCAAGAAACGATTTATGCGGGCAACCGATTTATGATTTATGCTTTATTTCCACAATGCAATATTTCAATGCACCAGATGTGGGGCTTTCAAAAACAAAACACGGTATTTGCCATTGGTAAGTCAATCCTCGATCGCAGCTCAAAAACCAACGTTGGCGACCTCTGCTTGCAGTTTGGTGGCGGCGGTCACATGGCTGCTGGTACTTGCCAAGTGGCTAACGGTTCGTGTGACGAAGTCAAACTCGATTTAATCAGACAAATAAACAAAGACGGTTAACACTACCCTACCCATTAGTATGGGCGCGACAGCGCGCTCATACACACTTCTAGTCGACTTCTTCCAACACGGCTATATAATTGCTATTACCTCTAAAATACTCACAGTCTTCGTAGTATTTTTCAATATATAATAGGCGCGAAGAAGGAAGGATTCGATATATCTTGTATCCTAGAGGAGACAGCAAATTCCAGAAGTCACGAAAGAAGGTTCTTGAATTAAGATTTGCGCAACCAAATTCAAAAGAAAGCGCTTTAATTTTTTCTTTTTCAAGCTTTGTTCTGCGCCCTTTAACGCATCCAGTTCATGTCCTTCAATATCCATCTTCATGAAATCAATGAACTCAATATTATAAGACTCAATGACGCTATCTATCGTAATTGCCTCTATATCAAATGAGCTAAACGTTTTATTTTTACAATAAGTATCTGTTCTTTGATGAAGTGACGCGACGCCAGCCGTTTCTCCAGATGTATAGACGGTTACTAAGCCCTTTTCTGAACTGACCGCGTTTGGAATCAGTGTTGCGTTTAATAACGGCAACTCTTTTAATAATTTTTGACAAGTCAGTTGCGGTTCAAACAAGAAAATTGTCGAACTTGGGTATGCTTTTTGAAACAAAAGTGACCAGTCGCCTATATTCGCGCCAACATCAAACAAGACAGGGTTGGGTGAGTTTATAACAGATTTTGCGGCGTTAACCTCAGTATCCATCGCCCATCCAGAGCCAGCGCCTTTGCCCAACAAAAAACAACAATAAGCTTCAAAAGTATTTGTGAAATTTTCGGTGATTGAGTTTGCAAATAATTGGCTTAAAGGACTTGATAATGTTTTCCCTAAACGAGTGGAAACGCTGTTTTTATATTCCTTCACTCTATTGCCCTTGCCAACAATTTGAACTTGATAATAGTTAATTCCAATGACAAAGTAAATCTTGATGTAATGCGCTTTCGCACAATAAATATTCACATTTAAGGTCAAACCGTTGCAATGATGGTATATCTGCTAACCAACTATACTAAGATCTCTACTTTGGGCTATAGCTAACTAATTGTTTTTACTATGTGCTTTTTGAGGATTCTGCGCTCGTAGTCATTTTCGCTAAGCTTGCCTCGGCAGAGGCAATCTTTGCTTCGAGCTTGTCTTTTTCTGCGGTCTTTTGCTCCTCACTTTTTGTTTCATCTGTGCTGTTGTTTGCAAGGCGTTCTTTGTAGTCAGCAAGCTTCGCTTGCAAATCCACGCGCTGCGTTTCAATTTTTTCCGCTTCTTCAGCTTTGTCAAATACCAAGGCTTCTTGTCCTACGGTCTCTTGGGTTGCCTTTACTTTGGCTTTCGCTACAAAGTGGTATGATGGGTCGACAGCGCGAGGAGCAATCATGTTTGGAGACATTATCTCAATATCATTTGCATGAAGTTCATCTAAGATAGCCGCATAGAGTTTTGACTCCGTGGTCAGCATACTCTTAGTGTCCTCCAGCATGCCCGAGACTTTATAATTTACTGAAAAGTTACCTAGTTCAGTAATATGAACATAAGCGTCACTCAAACCGGCAATTTCAGCGGCCTTTTGCAAGTGCCTTTCTATGAGGCCATGATGGATATCATAACCTAGTGACACTTCAGCGCTAATGATTGTGCCTGAACTACGAATCACCTCTACGGGGTTACTGATAAGAAAACTATTTGCGATATGAACCAGTGCTCGCTGGCGAGTCTGAATTTCAGTATCCAGCAAGCCTTTCTCACTGACCCGCCCCTCAAAACCAGCGCATCTAATGAAATCACCGGTTCGAAATGGCTTATTTAACCTAAGGACAAGCCCTGCCATTAAATTCGACACAATCGTGGTTGACGAAAAAGCAATCACACCCGACAACAATACGCCGAATAAGCCTAACAACTGATTGCGAGAGCTTTCACTAACAGGTAAGGCTAATACAATAATTATTATGGCAACAATACTGATTCCTAGCATTGTCAGTTGCTTAGGTAATCTTTCTTCCGCACTATTTTGCAGCGTTCGTAGTATCAATAACCAGCGAAATACTAAGACAATTGCAACCGTCAACACCAAGGTGATGATAAGGATTAGCCAGTCCTGAAAGATAAAGTTGTCCATATAATCGCTTATTTTTTCTTGTGGAAAGACAATAAACGCTTGCGTTTGCGCTCTTGTGTGAGAGTAAGCTTATTCTTTTTACCTTCAAATGGGTTGGCGCCCTCTCTAAATTCTATCTTGATTGGCGTGCCCATCACCGACAACGAACGACGATAATAATTGGTTAAAAAGCGTTTATAGGAATCGGGTAAATCTTTAACCTGGTTACCGTGGATAACGATAACGGGTGGATTATAGCCTCCAGCATGCGCATATTTCATTTTAACTCGTCGCCCTCGCACAAGCGGCGGCTGGTGGTCGCTTTGTGCCATTTCCATGATATCAGTAAGCATCGAGGTGTTTATGCGTTTTGTTGCAGACTCATAGGCTTCTTGTACAGATTCAAACAAATGCCCAACACCCGAACCATGTAAAGCAGAAATAAAATGTAGGCGTGCAAAATCAACAAAGCCCAAGCGGCGGTCAAGCTCTTTTTTTATCGCGTCTTTTGTATGGCTTTCAAGACCATCCCATTTATTTACCGCAAGCACTAACGAGCGCCCAGAATTAAGAATAAAGCCTAACAACGATAAATCTTGATCAGTAATGCCTTCGCGTGCATCTACCACTAGCAAGACTACGTTTGACTCTTCAATCGCTTGTAAGGTTTTTACAATAGAAAACTTTTCAACCGCATCAGATACTTTCTTGCGCTTACGCACGCCAGCGGTATCAATCAACACGTATTCACGGTCATCACGCTGCATAGGAATGAAAATACTATCGCGTGTGGTGCCCGGTAAATCATAAACGACAACACGTTCTTCGCCTAGTATCCGGTTGGTTAGCGTAGACTTACCAACATTGGGTTTACCGACAATGGCCAACTTAATTGGTTGCGCTTGAAGCTGTTTAAGCCGTTCTTCTGCGTTGGTCTCTTCTTCTTCAAGGGAGACCGGCGCGATATGCATGTCTGCAAAACTTTCATCAAGCGGCGATAACACCGCATCAATTAATTTAGAAACACCACGACCATGGGCCGCAGCAATTTGCAGTAAGCTTGCCATGCCTAAAGTATAAAAGTCAGCACTTTCGCTATCACCGTCTAAGCCGTCGACTTTGTTAACCACGACATGCACCGGTTTTTCTTGCTTACGCAGGTGCTCTGCAATACCAATGTCGGGAGCCGTTAGACCGTCTCTTGCATCAACTAAGAACAACACAACATCTGCTTCTTCGATGGCGAGCAAAGACTGCTGAGCCATTTCTGCATCTATACCGGCTTCATCCCCACTAATCCCTCCGGTATCTACCACGATAAACTGCCGCTCTTCGTATTTTGCAGTACCATACTTGCGGTCCCGGGTGAGACCAGGAAAGTCTGCCACTAAGGCGTCTCTGGTATTCGTTAAGCGGTTAAATAGGGTAGATTTTCCAACATTTGGACGCCCAACAAGGGCTATTACAGGTAACATGTTCTTCTCAAATTAGATAAATAGTAAATGGCGAATACAAAAACGCCAATGGCATAACCATTGGCGAAGTTTAATCGCATTAAGTATGTAGCGCAAATTAGATTCTAGCGCTTATTCTGGTACTTTCAGCAAACTGATTTCACCATCGCGTGTTTGCACTACAAATTTTCCATCAACAAACACTGGCGCATTGTAAAGCGCGGTGTCTTCTTCACCATCGCCAATTTCTATACGCGAAACATATTTGCCCTCATCCTGCGTGAAAAAGTGCAGGTAACCAAATTTATCGCCGATGGCAATGTAATCGCCTACGGGTGTTGCGGTGGTTAAGTTTCTTCTGCGCAGCTCGCCGTTTGACCACAACTCAATACCGTTGCGTCTATCGATTGCATAAATATTACTGTTATTGTCGGTAACAAATAAACGATTGCCTGAAATACTGACATTACGATATGACGCATATTCGCGACTCCAAATAACGTTACCAGAACGAAGTTCAACCGCGGCTAGTGAACCGCCATAAGACACTAAGAATATGGTGCCGCCAAAAACCAGCGGTTTAGAATCAATGTCAACGATGCGGTCAAGCTCTGTAGCGCCGGTTGGCTTTGCTACTATTGCTTCCCACGCGGTCAAACCAGAATCAATAATATTGACTCTAACGCGACCATTTGCAAGGCCAACGATCGCACCACCTGAAACCGCTGCAGGTGCTGATATGCCGCGCAAGGTCAGTGGCGGAACGTCTGAGTCATTTTGCCACTTAATTTCGCCGCTTTCTGCGTCAAGGCCAAGTAAAGAACCTGAAACTGTATTCACAACCACAATATTTGAATCAACCACCGGCTCTGCAATTACTTCACTTGGCACTTTAGTTTGCCAATTAATTTCGCCATTTTCTTGATTTAGTGAGTAAACAACACCGTCTTCAGTACCAAAAAATACCGCGTTATTAGTGGCAGTTAAACCACCTGATATTTTTGCCGATACTGTGCCAGCAAATAAACCATAAGCGTTCGTAAACGAACTCTCTTTGCTTTTGCGGCTAATGTTAGTAGACCAAATTTCTTTACCATCGTCAGGATTCAAAGCAACGATTTCGCCCTCTCGGTCAGCGGCAAATATTTTTCCATACGCTACTGCTGGCGATAATCTTGAAAAGTAATTCTCTACGCCATCACCAACCGACTTAGTCCAGACTACTTCAGGCTGAAAGGCCATGGAAATGTCGGGTAGCTTCCTAATCTCTTTTTCTTCATCATCTTCAAACCAGCCGCTGATGGTCGCACAGCCACCTAAGCCAAGCGCAAACGCAACGACTAGGAGTGATTTGGCAGAACTATTCAACACTGTCACCCGCTACATTAGTTTTGGCAAAGGCAATATTATCGCGCTTCATTTTAATGGTGCTGTTATTTGGTGTAAGCGCCATTGCTTGGATGTAAGCATCTTTAGCAGCGTCAAAATCGCCCTTTGCTAGCAAAGCATCACCACGAAGTTCTTCTACTTGGCCTTTAAATGACTCTGAAGCTACAGCATCTAAAACACTCAATGCTTGGTCAGTTTCGTCAAGTTGTAAATGCACATTAGCTAAGCGTAAACGTGCCACATCTGCTATCACAGTGTCACCGCTAATGACTTTTTGCAAATGCGTTTTGGCGCCTTCAAAGTCTGCCTTGTCAACCGCGTCATTCGCTAATATTAGCGACGCCAATGGTGCATAACCACTACCGTCTTCTTCATTTACAAAAGCAGTGAGCTTGTCGTTACTTTCATCGTTGACTAGCGTTTCTAAGCCAGCGCCATAGGCAGAAGAAGCGCTTTCTTTTGCTTGGAGTTGTGAATCGTTATAGTAACGCCAACCCCACAACAAACCTAAGCCAATCACTGCACCTGCAATAATCGCTACACCGTTGTCTTTCCAGAATTGCTTAATGGCTTGTACTTGTTGTTCTTCGGTTTCGTAACCTATCATCTCAACGCTATCCTTTTATCACTTCTTGAAGCTTAACTACTTCTTTATATTAGGTTTATACAACTATTCGTTTGTCTATTGTTTGGCGTTATTCATCAAACTATTCTCTAAACTAATGGATATCCGCCAGAATTTCCAACAAAGCTTGTTCACTTACTTGTTTTTGTGCTTGGTCTTTGCGTAACCATTTAACGCCAAACACCTTATTCTCTAATTCGCTGTCGCCAATAACGATGGCTATCTGTGCACCGCTGGCATCAGCCTTCTTAATCTGTTTTTTAAAGTTTGAACCGCCACAATGCATTTGCACTTTCAAAAATGAAAACTGATCGCGTAAGCGTTCTACCAACATCAATGCAGCTAATTCAGCTTTATCGCCCATAGCGCATACATACACATCGGCATGATTGCTTAGCGCTTCTTCTTGGGTCGATTCAACAAGCAAAACCAAGCGCTCTAAGCCCATTGCAAAGCCCACTGCTGGCGTAGCTTTTGCACCTAATTGCTCAACTAAACCGTCATAACGACCACCGGCACAAATAGTACCTTGTGCACCCAGTACATCGGTAACCCATTCAAAAACGGTGCGATTATAATAATCTAAACCACGAACCAATGCAGGATTTACCCGATATTGGATGCCTAAAGCGTCTAAACGTTCACATAATTTTGTAAAATGTTGCCCCGACTCATCATCTAAGTGATCAATGAGCTTAGGCGCATTTGCCACAATGCGTTGTGTGGCTTTATCTTTTGAGTCAAGAATGCGCAATGGATTACTATCAAGCCTGCGCTTACTGTCTTCATCTAATGCATCTTTATGTTGTGTTAAGTAGTCTACCAACAGTTGACGATATTCGGCTCGTGCTTGTGTATTGCCTAAGGAATTAATTTGTAATTCGACTTTGTCGCTTATCCCAAAGGCTTTCCATAAACGAGCGCCCATCAAAATCATTTCAACATCAATATCTGGCCCTTCAAAGCCAAAAGCTTCCATCCCTAGTTGATGAAATTGGCGATAACGACCTTTTTGCGGGCGTTCATGCCTAAACATTGGCCCCATGTACCAAAGACGTTGCTGTTGATTGTATAGAAGGCCGTGTTGTGTACCTGCGCGTACAGCACACGCGGTGCCTTCTGGGCGTAGCGCTAAACTATCGCCATTGCGGTCCTCAAAGACGTACATTTCTTTTTCAACAATGTCGGTGGCTTCACCAACAGAACGTTTAAATAAATCGGTGCTTTCGACTATAGGCGTGCGAATTTCATGATAATGATAGCTGTTAGCCAACTCTCGAATACGCGCCTCTACAAACTGCCATACAGGTGTTTGCGAAGGTAAGCAGTCATTCATACCGCGAATTGCTTGGATAGTTTTTGCCACGGGTCACTCAAGTTTCTGATAAAGCGCGATAGTATAAGGATTTTGAGACGTGGGGTAAAGCAAATAAGCGCGTTAAACGCGCTTATCAGATGCTTTGATTAGTCACTATTTGACACAGCAACATTAATTCGATTGTTTTCATCTAGCATTGCTGATTTCGCTTTCACTTTCGCGCGTATTTTTTGCTCTAGTTTATCAACAAGTTGGTCATTGGCGAATCGTTCTCTTTGGCGCACACCGTCTTCATAAAAACCACTCATATTACGTGCACCGGTCAAGCCTATATCTGAGATTTCAGCTTCGCCTGGACCATTAACTACACAACCAATGATTGAGACATCAAGTGGCATAATAATATCTTCTAACCTTTGTTCAAGCGCGTTCACAGTGCTAATTACGTCAAACTCTTGTCTTGAACAACTAGGACACGCTATGAGGTTAATCCCTCGCGAGCGAATTCGTAAAGACTTTAGAATATCAAAAGCAACTTTAATTTCTTCTACCGGATCGGCCGCTAGTGATACACGTAGGGTATCACCTATTCCTTCAGCTAGTAGCATGCCTAAACCGACCGCGCTTTTTACTGAACCTGAGCGCAATCCACCCGCTTCAGTAATACCCAAATGTAATGGTTGGTCAATCTGTTTTGCTAACAGTCTAT
Organism: Glaciecola sp. G7-5; assembly: GCF_055808975.1. Taxonomy (NCBI): domain Bacteria; kingdom Pseudomonadati; phylum Pseudomonadota; class Gammaproteobacteria; order Alteromonadales; family Alteromonadaceae; genus Glaciecola; species Glaciecola sp. G7-5. The sequence continues at coordinate 2,557,351 of NZ_CM147892.1, read as the reverse complement.
ATGCGCCAACGGCTAAAAACACATCCGATGCTTTAACCGATACTTTGAATTGATCAAAATTAAGCTTGTCAAGGATGTCAACGTGACGCATCGCTGATTCTAATAAGGCTTCAGGCGTCGGCTCTTTATACTTTTCTTGCAAATCACGTTCGAGTGAACCGCCATTTACGCCTATTCGAATAGGAATGTTATTATCGCGCGCACAATCTACAACACTTCTCACGCGGTCAATATTACCAATGTTTCCCGGGTTAATACGTAAACAATCGACACCGTATTCAGCCACTTTAAGTGCAATTCGATAATCAAAATGAATGTCAGCGACAAGCGGAATAGTGACTTGTTGTTTAATCAGCTTAAATGCTTCAGCCGCGTCCATGGTAGGTACCGACACGCGCACTATATCTGCGCCAACCGCTTGGATGCGATTTATTTGCGCAACGGTCGCTGCAACATCGGTAGTTTCAGTATTGGTCATCGATTGTACGGCTATTGGCGCACCATCACCAATAGCTACATTACCAACATTAATTCTGGTCGATTGACGACGTTTTATAGGTGACTCTGCAAACATTACTCACTCTCTACAGACAATAAGAAATTGGCGGTTTTGGTCGCCGGGTGTACGCTCATATCAACTTCTTTACCACCAAAGTTGATTGCTACGCTTTGCGGCGCTCCTAAAATAACGCTGATAGGCGGTAGACCTGATATACTCATCACGCGGCCTTTTGCTTTCACACCTACAGCAATGATTTCATCGTTGACGTCTTTAATACTAACCCAACAATCGTCGTCAAAGGTAAACACCATGTCAACTGTACCGTCTGAATTTATGCTAACGCCATTGACCGTTTCTGTTGCACCGCTCGCACCCTCGCCAAGCGCTGCAGTGTCATTAATAAGATTGTTAGCCTCATCTTCAAGCGCATCACTGGCGTCGCCTATGATCTCTTCTCCATCTTCGCTAAGTGTCGCGCCGGCTTCTTGTGCTTCATCAATTTCTTCACTCAAGCTAGATTGTGCATCTTCAATAGCATTGACAACTTCTTCAGGAATAGCTGGCCCTGTATCTTGACGCATAAGGCCAGATTCTTCATTCAAATTTAAAGTATCTAAGTCAGCTTCCTGCTCGTCAGCTTCATCACCTTCATTTTGTGCTTGTTGCTCTGATTCACTAAATAGACTATCAAATGTCTTTGATACAAAACTTTGTGAGTCAGCCAGTGAGTCTGACTGCTGCCACCACCAACCAATAACCGAACCCAAAACTAACAATACGATGACGATAGTCACCATATTCCACTTGTGGTCATCGGCTTCTCTTGACACTCTTCTAGAAAAGCTTTGCAATTTGGCTGGCTGATTGTCTTGTGTATGCAGCATATCGTATGCGTCAAGCAAAGGCTGCACTTCTAAATTAACCAACTTAGCGTACAAACGAACATAGCCCTTATTGAAGGTCACCGATACGCCTTGTTCTAAAGCATCCTCTTCTACCGCTTTTACGCTAGGTAAACGCAGATGCAGCCTGTCAGCGACTTGCTGACTAGTCAAACCCAATGCTTCTCTTGCCTTAACTAATTGCTTCCCTGGACTGTTTTCAAATGCAACTTCTGGTGACGCTGTTTCTTGCGGTGTTTGAGCCTTTCTTGATCGTTTTTCTTCTTTACTCATTTGTTTTTGGATCCCCTACCCACAACTTAGTGCCAATTGAAATAGATGAAGCGTCATCTATGTCATTCCATTCTAGCAGTTTTATCACCTTTACATTGTATTTCAATGAAATACGGTACAAGTTTTCTTTCGGCTTTACGATATGAAACGGACGACCCGCATTATTTACTATATCATCAGTGCTATCAAGATTTACCGCACTGCTTGTATCATCAACTTCTTCTACACGGCTCGCTGGCTGTTCTACTTCAACACTGCTTTGTACATCAACGGGGTTTACAGGTTCACTTTTTTGTTCACTTGTAGCGACTGTGCTGACAGGAGTTTGTGAAATGCTCCTATTTTTTTGAGTTACCGCCATGCCTGGGGCAAGTGTCCCTACTAGCGCTTTTGCTTTTGCTGTATTTGGACTATCTGGGTACAAACGTTTTAGCAATGCTACATATTCAGCAGAGGCAGGCAGGTCTCCTTGCCCCTGTGCGATTTGGAATGACAACCATAATGAATCCGCGTTAACACTAGCGTTACGCTCATATTTCCATAAGGATTTCTTAGCTAAGTCCCATTGACCCGTTTGGGTGTAGAGCTGCGATAAATACAACAAACTAGTCGCTCGCGTAGGCTGATGATTTAGGGCACTATTAAAGTAGGTAATTGCTTCTTCTACTTTACCTTGGCTTTCGCTACAAATGGCTAAGTTCTCATAAGTTTCGGCCGTAGATACATAACTTTTGTCATCCACAGCTTCTAAAAACAATCGCTTGGCTTCATCGTAATCACCTTGTTTACATAAAAACGCACCATAACTGTTCAGAATGTCAGGGTCGTCTTGTGACAAAGAAATAGCTTTTTTAAAGTACTCGTGAGCACGCTCATTCTCATCAACTTGTTGGTAATAAAACGCCATCGCATAATTTGCTTGACCTGAACGCGGATTAAACTCTAAGGCCTTGTCTAGGTTGAATTTTGCTTGGCTAAAATTGCCGTTTTTTAAATAGGTTAAGCCTAAACTTACGCGCGTTTTTGCCGCTTCGACTCTGTCAAAATCTCCGGTCCCAGTAAATCCCTTTTCTACCGGCTGTGATGTACAGGCCACCAACATTATTATTGCTATAATTACAGACAGTTTCTTCAACATAGACATTTTACCTTTATTCGTCGGCACAAGTGCAGACTCGTTTATGGATTTATTCAGACACCCTTACAGAAATAGGTTTGCCTTGCATTTGCTTTTTCAATAATCGTTTTGTCCTATCGACTACATCACCGACTAACTGACCACAAGCAGCATCAATATCATCACCCCTGGTTTTGCGTACAACGGTAGTAAACCCGTAGCTCATTAACACTTTCGAAAATCTATCAATTCTTGAATTGCTCGAACAGGTATATGGCGAACCGGGGTATGGATTAAAAGGAATAAGGTTTATTTTACTCGGTGTATCTTTAAGTACTCGTGCTAGTTCGTGAGCCTGGTCGGTACTATCATTAATGCCGTTGAGCATCACATATTCAACCGTAACACGACCTTGATTCGCCTTTGATTTAGCTAAGTAGCGTCTTACCGCCGCTAAGAACTCCTCAATAGGATACTTTTTATTTACTGGTACAATTTCATCACGCAAAGTATTGTCAGCAGCATGCAATGAAATGGCTAAAGCGACGTCAATCTGGTCACCAAGCATATCAAGTGCTGGCACCACACCAGAGGTCGACAATGTTACCCTGCGTTTTGACAAGCCGAAGCCAAAATCATCGAGCATGATGTCCATAGCCGGAACAACATTCTTTAAATTAAGAAGAGGCTCACCCATTCCCATCATAACCACATTGGTAATAGGTCGTTGCGAAGTGTCCTTTGAAAGACCTATAAAGGTAGCCACTCGCCATACTTGACCGATGATCTCAGCCACAGAGAGATTACGATTAAACCCTTGTTGAGCGGTTGAACAAAACGTACATTCAAGTGCACAGCCAACCTGAGAAGAAACACATAGCGTTGCGCGATCGGTTTCGGGGATCCAAACCGTCTCAACTTCTTGTCCACCATCTAAAATAATAGCAAATTTAATCGTACCGTCAGTGGCTTGCTGATGTTCAGAAATTTCTGGAGCCCGCACTTCACATTGATTAATGAGTTTTGTGCGCAAGGTTTTATTTAAATTGGTCATTTCATTGAAGTCAGATTTACCTTCTTGATATATCCACTTCATCACTTGTTCAGCTCGAAAAGGCTTTTCACCAATACTAGCAAAGTACTCTCGTAAACCTTTGCGATTGAAATTGAGTAAATTTACCTTTTTTGCAGGTATTGCCTGGCTACTATCGCTAGTTTCTGAGGCATTTTGAACATTGACCGACATTGAGCACCTTTAGTTAACGCTATAATATTGTTTGTACAAATTGGCTAAACTACAGATAAACCAATTGATTACTAGTTTTTGACACTCGCAATAATAAATATAATCTAATGCAAAAAGGGAGCCAACGCTCCCTTTTTTTGACAATTACGTATTGCTTAGCGTGTACGTGGGCAAATTTCTTCGTCAGAGAAGAAAAACGCGATTTCGCGTGCTGCAGATTCTGGCGCATCTGAACCATGCACTGCATTTTCGTCAATTGACGCCGCGTAATCAGAACGTAGTGTGCCGGCAGCAGCGTCGCTTGGGTTAGTTGCGCCCATAATTTCGCGATTTTTAACTACAGCATTATCACCTTCTAAGACTTGAACCATAACAGGACCTGAAGTCATGAAATCCACTAACGCACCAAAAAATGGACGTTCTTTGTGCTCAGCATAAAAACCTTCTGCTTTATCTCTACTTAAATGAAGCATTTTCGAAGCGACAATGCGCAAGCCTGCTGATTCAAAGCGATTGTAAATTGCGCCGATTGCGTTTTTAGCAACTGCGTCAGGTTTGATTATCGAAAATGTACGTTCTAAAGCCATGTTGAATTCCTATATATCGTATTTTATATATGTTTATTGCCTGTGCGCTATGTCTATTGCTTCTCATTTGCCTATTAATAAGGCATAAACCACATAATGCTCGACGAAGTCTTTTGGTAGCGCGCGATTATATGCAAGTTAAGCACAAAACACTAATCTAATTTTTGGTAATGCTGTTCACGAGACTGATTAATTGAATATTTGGCTACCTTTACTAGAAAGTATACCGCTGTACTCATATTGTAACTGCCTAACTAAGTATCGTCTACTGGCTGTCCTGCCAGTGCTAATTTTATTGTCTTTTTGGCCGCATCCGTTTTGCATCTACTTACTGTTCTTTTTATCTATTTAAATTTTGCTCACGTGCTTTCGCTTCGCTCGCTAACTTTTTTAGAAACTTAAGTTTGCTTAGCTCAAGCCCTGCAAGTTTATTTTTTGCCTCATCACTTGTTTGCAAATGCATAGTAATTCTATCGATGTAATCAGCTATAGAGTCTGAAATGGTGCGATTAAGGGCTTCGAGTTTAGCCGGTTCATTAGCACTGGCAAGTGCCTCGCGTAAATCCATTTGCTCCATTAAAAATGCCGTGTCGCCTATCGTCTCTTGTTCGCTGGGTAGTTCAACCCCTCTTAGTTCAATCAAATGCTCACCGCGTAAGATCATATCTTTTAATACATAATAGCCATCGCTGATTTGGGCATTCTTTTGTATGTGCATACGCTTTTGTTGATCGCTAGCATTTGCAAAACGATCAGCTTGTGTCAAGCGTTGGAGTGTTTTGTATCGTTGCTCGAGTGTGACTAGGTCAATCTGATACTGAGGTTCAATATCAAAAAGTGAAAAATAATTCATGCTTTGTACGCTTATTAAGATGTAAAGACGACCATTGCTTCGCCGGTTATTTTATATTTTACTGGCTACCTAGGTTACTAAGCAAGTCTGCGCTTACATGTGCTTACTTTTGCAACCATCAACCGCTACTTTCATACCATCTTCAGTTAAAGGTATTATTTTATTGCGCTGATATTTAGCTTCAACGTCGTTATTTAGAGTTTCAATTAGTGATGAGCGGGTTCTACAGCATTTAAATCGGTGCCGTCTTTGAACATTTCCCAAAGTGGCGACATTTCACGCAGCTTGTCGATTGAATTTACCACCACATTTATAACGTAATCTATTTCTTCTTCGGTCGTAAAGCGGCCTATGCTAAACCGAATTGAGCTATGCGCTAGTTCATCGTTCAAACCTAGTGCGCGTAAAACGTATGACGGTTCAAGGCTAGCTGATGTACACGCGGATCCTGAAGATATTGCGATATCCTTAAGTGCCATAATTAGCGATTCACCTTCAACATAATTGAAGCTGACGTTTAAGTTGTGCGCGACGCGCTGGTCCACGTCACCATTGAGATAAACTTCCTCTATATCTTTGATGCCGTTATATAGCTTGTCTCTAAGCATTTTGATGCGTTCGTTTTCAGTCGCCATTTCTTCTTTAGCAATGCGAAAAGCTTCGCCCATGCCTACTATTTGGTGAGTAGCCAAGGTACCTGAACGCATACCTCGCTCATGACCGCCACCATGGATTTGTGCTTCGAGCCTGATTCTTGGTTTACGACGAACGTACAAGGCACCAATCCCTTTTGGACCATAGGTTTTATGTGCAGAAAACGACATCAAATCGACTTTCAAGCTTTGTAAATCGATGGGGACTTTACCTGTACTTTGTGCAGCATCTACATGGAAGATGATGTTGCGTTCGCGGCACATCTCGCCAATCGCGGCAATATCTTGAATAACGCCAATTTCGTTATTCACGTGCATGATTGATACAAGTACGGTGTCGTCGCGCATTGCTGCTTTAAGCTCACCTAAATCAACCAAGCCATTGGCTTTTGGTAACATGTAGGTGACTTCAAATCCCTCGCGCTCAAGTTGACCCGTTGTATCAAGCACTGCTTTGTGTTCTGTTTGTAAAGTGATGATGTGCTTACCGCGATTCTGGTAGAATTTAGCCGCACCTTTAATCGCTAGATTATTTGACTCAGTAGCGCCCGACGTGAACACGATCTCGCGAGGATCTGCATTCACTAAGTCGGCAATGTTATTACGAGCAATATCGACCGCTTCTTCTGCTACCCATCCAAACTTATGTGAACGTGATGCTGGATTGCCAAAGTTCCCGTCAAGCGTTAAGCACTCTTTCATTGCATCAGCAACGCGCGGATCAACCGGTGTAGTAGACGAATAGTCCAGATAAATCGGTAAGGTCAATTTACTCATCTTTTACTCCGCTTATAACTGCATACTGATTTCAATATTCTGCAAAATACTTTTGGCTGTTCTATTCTGCCTGCCAGCGACGTCTTTCACTTGGCGTTGCTGCATAAGCTCGCCCAAGGTAATACTGTTTAAAAAAGTGCTAATACGATCACTCAAATCTTGCCATAAACTATGAGTCAAACAGCGTTCGCCGCCTTGGCAGTCTGATTGGCCTTGGCACCTTGTTGCATCGACACTCTCATCAACTGCTCGAATCACATCACCAACCGCGATATTGTTTGCTTCTTTAGCTAAACAATAACCACCACCTGGACCACGAACACTGGTCACTAAGGCTTCTTTGCGTAAACGAGAAAACAATTGCTCTAAATACGACAATGAAATCGCTTGCCGCTCAGAAATGTCGGCTAATGGCACTGGGCCTGCATGAGAATGCAAAGCGACATCAAGCATAGCAGTAACCGCATACCTACCCTTAGATGTTAACTTCATAGCACTTTTCCCATGTTAATTTCGATACGCCAAATTGTATATACCTGACTAAATTTGTCAAGAATATACCCGACTGTTTTAGTCAGGTATTAGCGCTGCACTATCGGCATGGAAATTAGCTTTTTGCTACGCGCTCTTCCTAGCTATATGTGAGGATCAAAGGCGTCTTCTGCTGCCTTTTTCACGGTTGGTGATATGCCTGTGTCTGCAAAGTCAGCGGCATTTAGTTTAGGCATGGCATCAGTACAAACATCACCACCTAAAGACTGAATCACCTTACACATTTCTTCAACTTTGTTGTCCATCAGGTGCACGTGTTCAAGCATTATGCCCAAGGCATTTGCCACTGGATCAGGATTGTCGTCGGCAATCGCATACGCGTCAAATCCATATTTTTTTGCAATTGCTTTGCGCTTACCATTAGTTTGCGTAGATTCTTTTGCTGGCATAATAATACGACCTGGCACGCCAATACAGGTTGCAGATGCAGGAACATCTTTGACCACTACTGAATTGGAGCCTATACGCGCATTTTCATGAATTTCAATTGGGCCCAATACTTTAGCGCCAGCACCAACCACCACATTGTTGCCTAGGGTTGGATGCCGTTTACCCGCTTTCCAGCTCGTGCCACCTAGTGTAACACCATGGTATAGGGTTACATCATCACCCAATATTGCCGTTTCACCAATAACCACACCCATTCCATGATCGATAAATACGCGTCTACCCAATTGCGCCGCTGGGTGTATTTCAATCCCAGTGACAAAACGACTGATATTCGATAAAAAACGGGCGATTGTTTTTAAATTCCACGACCATAATTTGTAGCTAATTCGATGTAACCAGACCGCATGTAGACCAGGGTAGTTAAAAAACACTTCCCACTTATGACGGGCTGCAGGGTCACGAGCAAAAACACTATTTATATCTTCTGATATTCGACTGAACATAATGGCGATTCTTATTTAGATTTTTCGATGGTTTTATCAACCGACGACAACATCCCGCGCAGTATGGCTAATTCTTGGGATTCTAAGCGGGTACGATTAAACATGCGCCGTACCTTAGACATAATTACGCCTGGATGTTTAGTACGGATAAAACCGGCTTCGGCGAAAGTTGACTCAAAATGGGTGTAAAAGTTTTCAAGTTCTTTAGATAATGGATACGGACTTGCTACCGCTTCTTGCTCTTTATAAGGCGCCCTTTCTAACGCAATACTGTGCATTCTAATTTCATAGCAAAGTGTTTGCACTGCAGCGGCTAAATTCAAGGAGCTGTATTCAGGATTGGCATTTATACAAACATGGAAATTACACTGTTGTAATTCTTCATTTGTTAGCCCGCTATTTTCTCGGCCAAATACTAAGGCAACCGGGTAATTAGCTGCTTCGCTAATCAACTTCTCACCACATTCGCGAGAATCTAACATAGGCCATGACAAAGTACGCGAGCGCGCAGATGTTCCAACGACCAAGCCACAATCTGCGATGGCTTCTTCTAAACTATCAACAATAATAGCATTAGCAAGAATATCGGTCGCACCGGCTGCTAAAGCACTTGCTTTACTATCAGGTTCGCTGACAGGATCTACTAAGTATAGTTGTTTTAAACCCATTGTTTTCATAGCACGGGCAGCGGAGCCAATATTACCGGTGTGCGATGTATTCACAAGTACAATTTTAATAGCGTCGAGCATGTTGATTCCTACAAGCGAATTGAGCAAGCTAGTGATAAGGTGTGTATCAAGCACCTAGGTTTTGCGACCAGTAATTTTAACGGCGCGTAGTGTATCATATGAAAACGTAAATGTTAGGTTTTGGGATGACAATTGATTTTTATTTCAATGACTAAAGCATGTTTTTAGACCAATTTGACTTACAAAGGCTCAGTTAGCGCTGAGAGATGCATCACGAATTAATTTATGCTTTAGGCTTATATATAGCGGATCAGAATCGTCTAACAATTGCCGTGCTTCGTGTTTTCTGAGTGTATCAAGAGGGCTATATCCCCATTGATCAGTTGATGTAGTGTCTGCGCCTTGATCATATAAAAAGCTAGCAATTTCAAAACGCCTAATCAGGATTGCTTTGTGAAAAAGGGTGTAATCGTTTTCGCCTTTAAGCGCAATATCTGCACCGTGTTTGATGAGTAGTTTTAGCTTGTCTATATCGTTATCGACTACCGCTACAAAAGCGAGGGTTTCAACGCCGTTTTCGGTAATTGCATTGGGGTTACCGCGATGGCTTAGTGCTAACTCCAAAAAGTCATCGTGGCGATGCAAAACCGCTAATTCCATTACACCTGGGCGTTTATCCCAAGTTTCTTCTGCAAAATAGTAATTGGGATCTATGCCGTAACTAAGTATTGTTTTAAAGCGAGATAAATCGTTATCACGAATAGCTTGATATAAGTCTTCTTGCTGATAACTTGTCATGTCAATAAGGTCTTCAGGAGGAATGACAAGTTCTTCTTTTTTGGCACATGCGCTTAAGCACATTGAGACTAAACAAAACAACGTTAGTGTAAACATTTTCATAGGGGGCGCGTGCTACTTCCTTCGCTTGAGTGCATACATATAGTTCACCGATGTTGGGCGAACAACTACCTCGGTTAGATAGTGTAGCAAGTCGCATGCTTGGGCGCAATGTGACTATGTATGAGCTGTTGAGGATCGCGGGACTATCTGCTACAATCCGCGCCGTTTTCAACAATGTTCTTTTTACAATTTGGTGGTTAGTATGCATCCTATGCTTAATATAGCGGTACGCGCGGCGCGCGCGGCTGGAAATGTGATTACACGCGGTTACGAAAATCGTGATGATTTAGATATTCAATCAAAAGGTGCGCAAGATTTTGTCACTAAAATTGACAAAGAAGCTGAACTAACCATCATTAGTAAAATTCAGCAGTCTTTCCCTGACCACTCTTTTATTGGTGAAGAAGGTGGCTCTATTAAAGGGAACAGTGACTTCACTTGGGTAATAGACCCCCTCGATGGCACTAGCAACTTTATAGCCGGCATTCCACATTTCGCCGTTTCTATTGCACTTATATTTAAAGGTAAGCTTGATCAAGCAGTCGTATTTGATCCTATCCGTGGCGAGCTATTTGCCGCAACTAAAGGTAGTGGTGCACAGCTTAATGGCTATCGCCTGCGTTGTACCAAAGCAAAAGACCTATCTAACACCCTGTTAGCCACAGCGTTGCCATTTAGAGATAAATCAAACCTTAATGATGATCTTGAAAAATTCGCCAAAGTGTTCAAAGACTGTGGTGATGTAAGACGTTCAGGTTCTGCAGCGCTTGATTTAGCTTATGTCGCCGCTGGCCGTTATGACGGCTATTGGGAAAAAGGTTTAAAAGCATGGGACATGGCAGCGGGTGAATTATTGGTTAAGGAGTCAGGTGGCTTAGTAACCGATTATGCTGGCAACAATGACCCATTGTACGATGAACTTAAAACCCCAGGTAGCGCGAACGGCCTAGTTGCTGGTAACCCTCGTGTCGTACAAAACATTGTAAAACGTCTAAAATAGTTACTCCTTTCTAGAGGAATGAAGCGGTGAAATGTGTTCACCGCTTATATTCTATTTAGGAAGCTTCACACTAAGCGACATCACAATATCTTTGCTTACCCACTCTGCGTCAGGATCTGAGTCTAGTCCAATCCGATAATCTAAGCGCTTGATTGAAAAATTAGCCTTTAAGCTATCCCCTTCTGGTTTCAGTATAAAGTGTTGTGCTTTTGATATACCTCGTAGAGTGAGGTTTCCGCTTACTTCATATTGACCGTTAATATACGCAATACTGTCACTCTCAAAGCGGCCAATAGGATGATTTTTTACATCAAACCAATCACCCTCGCTAAGGGTTGAATCGTAAGTGAAATCGCCCGTCTTTGCCGTTGCCAGATCAAAACTGGCCGTGATTTTGGGATTTTTCGCCGGCGGCAACAGCAAACTTGCCTCCCATTTTTCAAACACACCACTGAATTTCATGCCCGCATGCTTGCCAGCAAAAGCGATGTGGCTGTCTTTATTGCTCGCGTTAAATGCATCTAGTGCATGTGCTCCTAGGCTCAACACAATCAAGAAACAAAGAAGAAAAGCGCCTTGGCTTTTGAAAGAAAGCTTTGATTTATTTTTTGCCATCATGTTTTAGACCACCACATTCTAGTTAAGAGATTCAGCTTGTGTTTCTTTTTGTGCCATATCACCGCGCCTATATGCCCTAGAATTAAGCATGCTAGCGCTGTGGCAGCAATCCAGTGAATATTGTTCGCAATGCCTTCGATGCTCTTGTTTCGCGCAACATAAGGGATGTGGGGCCAGTTTATCCAATCAACAAAGACCAAGGTCGGCAGACCAAAGGGACTCGCCGACACCATTAACCAACCCGACAACACCATTACCACAAGCCCTATATACAAGAGTAGATGACCAAACTTTGCGCCTTTATTTTCTGTTTTTGTTAGGCCCTTAATCATGGGTGGTGCCTGAGTAAAAGCCCGCACCGCTATTCTTGCAATGATCGCCCACAGCATTAGCACGCCAGAAGCTTTGTGAATTTGGAAAAGCTTATATTGCTCGGCCTTACTAATATCGGCATTTACCATATACAAGCCACTTGCGAACATAAATAACAATCCTAATGCTACTAGCCAGTGCAATAAAATACTCAGGCTATGATAGCGTGGGTTAGTGACACCAGAAGTAACATTGTGCATAGATAAGCTGCCTAATAAACGCCAAAAACATTAGTCTAGTTTTGCAAATTCGCCTTCAATCATGACTTCTACGTCATCACCAATATTAGGCACAAACTTTGTCATTCCCCACAATGACCTTTTAATCGTCGTCGTCGCAGAAAATCCCATTGTAGGTTTACCACTTAGAGGCTGACGAGGCATAGCACCATTAAAAACGACATCTAAGGTAACTGGTTTAGTGACACCTAAAAAGCTAAGTTCACCCTGCATAACAGCCTTTTTATCGCTGGTCATTTTTATAGATGTAGAAACAAATTCAATGCTTGCATATTTGCCCGCATTAAACCATGCGGAGTCTGTTGCCAGTATTTTATCAAAGTCTTTTTCGTCAGCATTAGGATAGGCCGTTTGAATCGACATAGGGTTGATACTAGCAACAATTTTGCTGGCTTCAACATCATTTGGGTTGTACTCGATGCTGGCGTCAAAGTCAGCGAAACGAGCGACATAATTAGATAAGCCCAAATGTGATACCTTCCAAACGATTGACGCATGGCTCAAATCAACACTGTATTTTCCTGCTGGCATATCGTTAAAAGGTGTTTTTGCAAAGACCCACGACATGCATCCTGCCATCGTTAAAATTACGATAGCTAAACTCAATTTCATTTTATTCATAACACGTGTATTCCATTTTAAGTAAACGTTTGAAAATCCGGAGGCTTGCAGGTAGTTACGTAGCACTAGCGCTAAAGATTGCTTTTGAACTTAAAAACTTAAGATTTGATAGGCATTCTCATAAAACAAAGCCCCAGTAACACAAGGTTGCTGGGGCTCGTTCAACGAGTTGATGATTTACTGAAAGGACTCTAAATCTTCACCTTCTTTTTCTACTTCAACTGGCATCAAGTCTTCTTTACTAATACCCAAGGCCAAAGCGACTGCGCTGGCAATGTAGACTGAAGAATAGGTACCAATGAATACACCAAACAATAAAGCCGTTGCAAAACCATGTATTAGCGCACCGCCTTTATAAAACAACGCTACCAATACCAAGATAGTCGTTAATGATGTAATAATTGTACGGTTTAAGGTTTGCGTAAGTGAAATGTTGATAATCTCAAGTGGCGTACCTTTTCTCACTTTGCGAAAGTTTTCACGAATTCGGTCAGACACAACAATTGTATCATTCAGTGAATAACCAATTACCGCAAGCAATGCTGCAAGCACTGTTAGATCAAACTCTAACTGCAGTACCGAAAACAAACCTAAGGTAATGATTACATCATGCAAAAGCGCAGAAACCGAACCCAATGCAAAACGGTACTCAAAGCGCATCGCCACGTAAATAAGAATACAGATAAGCGCAACGAGCATCGCTAATCCGCCCTGCTCAGTAAGCTCTTCACCTATACTAGGCCCTACAAAACTAATACTTTTAGTCTCTACGTTAGGGTCTTGGCTTTGTAAAGCGGCTTCCACAATTGAACCAACTTCATCCTTGGGTAAATCGTCACGCGGGGCGATTCTTATTAGCACGTCTTGACTGCTACCAAAGTTTTGCACTATTGCATCAGGGAAATTGGCTGACGCTAAGTCACTTCTTACTTTACTTAAATCAGCACCATCGGGATACGCCACTTGTATTTCAGTGCCGCCGGTAAAGTCCAAGCCCCAATTTAATTGGTTTACGGCTAACGACGTTATTGACCCTATAATTAATATCATAGAGAAAATAAGCGCCGGCACTCTTACTTTCATGAAGTTAACCGTCTCGTTTAATTTCAACAGTTGAAATTTCATCTGCTAACTCCTTATATCATCAATGATTTGACGCGTTTACCGCCCCAAATCAAATTAACTAACACACGCGTAACAACGATGGCGGTAAACATTGACGTCGCAATGCCTATCATCAACGTAATCGAGAAGCCTTTTATTGGGCCTGTACCGACAGCGAACAAAATCATACCCGCAATGAAGGTGGTGATGTTTGCATCTAAGATGGTAGAAAACGCATTATCATAGCCAAAATGGATGGCTTGTTGAGGGCTTCTGCCTTCGCGTATTTCTTCGCGTATCCGTTCAAAAATGAGGACGTTAGCGTCAACCGCCATACCTACGGTTAATACTATACCAGCCATACCAGGTAGGGTCAGCGTCGCCCCCGGAATCATCGACATAATACCAATAATCATAATTAGGTTGGTTGCCAAGGCTATGTTTGCTACCAGTCCAAAGGCTCTATAGTAAACAAGCATGAATGCGAGCACGGCAATCAGACCATATACTATCGCCTGCATACCCATTTTAATATTTTCAGCACCAAGGCTTGGGCCCACTGTGCGTTCTTCCACAATTTGGATAGGCGCGATTAGGGCACCCGCGCGCAGCAATAAACTCAAATCTCTTGCTTCTTTAGGGCTATCTATACCCGTAATTCTGAATGAGTTACCTAAACGTGCTTGAATAGTTGCCACGTTTATCACTTCTTCATGCTTTTCAAAGATAAGCTTGCCTTGTGCATCTCGTTCGTCAGTGGCTTTGTATTCTATAAATACCGTTGCCATAGGTTTACCAATATTATCTTTGGTTGCATTTGACATTTTACTGCCGCCTTTCGAATCAAGTGAAATATTCACTTGAGGAAAGCCGTTTTCGTCAATACTGCTGTTTGCATCAATGATGTGGCTGCCGGTCAACATGACTTTTTTACGTAGTAAAATGGGTTGCCCATTGCGGTCATAATTGAGCTGTGAACTAGCCGGCACTCGGCCTCTTACAGCATCGCGCACGTCATTAGTTTGGTCAACTAATCTAAAATCTAGTGTCGCCGTCGCGTTTAGGATCTCACGCGCTAAGGTTGAATCTTGAATACCTGGTAATTGCACAACGATGCGTTCTGCACCTTGCTTTTGCACTAACGGTTCGGCCACACCAAGCTGATTTACACGGCTGCGGATAATGGTTATGTTTTGTTTCACCGCGTAGTCTTTAATTTCCGCTAAACGCGCTTCAGTAAAACTAGCGCGCAGGGTAAGGTCATCGCTTTCAGTAAACGCCATGTTGCGGTAATTTTGGCGTAGATAAAACTGAGCACTTTCAAGTACATCAGGATCTCTGAAACTAATTTCTATTACATCCCCTACTTGGCGAACCGACCGGTAACGTAAACCTTCTTCGCGTAATTGAGTTTGAAAATCGCCAATAGAATCTTCAAAGGCTTTGCTAACCGCGCTTTTCATATCCACTTCCATCAAAAAGTGTATGCCACCACGCAAATCAAGACCAAGTTTCATCGGGGCCGCATTCAAAGACTCTAACCACGGCGGTGTGTCTGGGGCTAAGTTCATAGCGACCAAATAGCTATCACCAAAGGCATCATTCAAATGCTCGCGGGCTACTAGCTGAGTATCAGAATCATTTAAGCGAACGAGCAGTCTGTCGTCTTTAAATTCAACCGCTTTATAAACAATCTCGGCTTGTTGTAAACTTGTTTCAACGGCCGACACCATGTCGCTTGTGACGGTTGTTGTTTTACCTGACGAGATTTGTACTGCATGGTCTTCACCGTATAAATTAGGCAAAGCGTACAGGGTACACATCCCTAGTACGAACAAGACTAACAGGTACTTCCAAATAGGGGTTTGGTTTAACACAATAACTTCCTACATACTGGTAAACCATTGCCCCTTTGAAAAGACAATGGTTTGCGGTATTTATTTAAATTGATTTCATGGTGCCTTTTGGCAATACAGCACTTACAGCAGACTTCTGCACAACGATTTGATTGCTTTCATTTAAAGCAATTTCAATAAAGTCTTTATCATCAGCTACTTTGGTTACTTTCCCAACAATGCCGCCTTGAGTAAGAATTTCGTCACCCTTACTGATAGAAGCTATTAGATTTTTATGCTCTTTTACACGCTTCGCTTGCGGGCGATAAAGTAAGAAGTAAAAGATTAAACCAAACACCGCTAGCATAATTAGCATTTCGTAGCCTGGACCTTCAGCAGCGCCGCCAGCTTGTGCGTGTGCGTTAGAAATGAAAAAACTCATGTTAAATTTCCTTTTGTTAATTTATATTTTTGTTGTGTACTAATTTTATTGTGCAGGACCTACTATATGCGGCCATCACGTATTATATCTCGGGTACTTCCATGCCTTTTTGTGCATAAAAAACCGCAACATACTCATCCAGCGCATTTTGGCTAATAGCCTCACGCAGGGCTTCCATTACCAATTGGTAATAGCGCAGATTATGGATAGTATTTAAACGTGCACCCAAAATCTCATTGCATTTGTCTAAGTGATGTAGATATGACCGAGAATAATTTTTACAAGTGTAACAGTCACATTTTTCATCCAATGGCCCTGTATCTGTCTTGTGTTTGGCGTTTCTTATTTTGACCACGCCATCGGTCACGAACAAATGACCATTGCGGGCATTTCGTGTTGGCATAACGCAATCAAACATATCAATGCCGCGGCGCACCGACTCAACAATATCTTCAGGCTTACCAACACCCATCAAATATCTTGGCTTGTCGGCGGGAATTTGAGGCGCGGTATGCTTAACAATGCGCATCATGTCTGGCTTTGGTTCACCTACAGAAAGACCACCAATAGCGTAGCCATCAAAACCAATGTCTTCAAGTCCTGCCAGCGAAACGTCACGAAGCCCCTCGTACATGCCACCTTGTATAATCCCAAAGAGTGCTGCAGGACTATCACCATGCGCTTCTTTTGAGCGTTTAGCCCAGCGAAGGGACAACTCCATGGAGCGCTGCGCCTCTTCAACGGTGGCCGGGAAAGGGGTGCATTCATCGAAAATCATGACGATGTCTGAACCTAAATCTCGCTGAACTTCCATCGACTTTTCAGGGGTTAAAAGAATTTTTTCCCCATTGATTGGCGACCTAAAGGTCACGCCTTCTTCGGTAATTTTGCTCATTGCACCTAAAGAAAACACTTGGAAACCGCCAGAGTCAGTTAAAATTGGCTTATCCCAATGCATAAAATCATGCAGGTCGCCGTGATCTTTTATAATCGCGGTACCGGGGCGTAGCATTAGGTGAAAGGTATTGCCCAAACAAATATGTGCACCGGTATCGGCAAGTTCTTCAGGCGTCATGCCCTTAACGGTTCCGTAGGTGCCCACAGGCATAAAAGCGGGTGTCTCAATAACACCGCGGTCAAACTCTATTCGACCACGCCTCGCAAGGCCGTCGGTGTTAACTAGGGTAAACTTCATTCATTGTCGCTTGCGTTAGTCGTTTGAAATGAGTAGCGAAAAAAACGCGCTTCAAACTGATTCAAAAAATTTCGCGGATTATAGCAAACTTAAGAAGGGAAATGGAGTAAAAATGGACGCATTTTCACTCCTGCTCTAAGCCTATTGATTACTCAAGCGTTTACCAAAGGAAATACCGTAGGCGGGCGAGCGTAATCTAAGTACCGGATCAGCGCTAGGCGTAAAACCTGCAGATAAAATATTGGGGTCAAAATTCATTTTATCACAGGCGGCTGAACCGGCTTCAGTGATACTAATCGTTCCCATCACAACTTGTTCACGCTCTTGTGGCCAAACTTCAGAAGGGTCAATGTCACTGTCTGTCGCCTCACCTATGGTGGCGGACAGGGTATACGAAACGCTAATATCCTCATCAGCAACTTGCGCTTTTAGTTTGTTATCTAAAAACTCGGCTGGCATTGTTGTCATTTGTTCTTTCGTTAAGCCAACATGACCCAAGCTAGGTGTTAAATGCCATCTATATTTGGTCTTTTCTTGCGTGTTTGGGTTGTCAAAGAAAAAGGTATGCAGACCAAAGTAAGGCGTATTGGCATATGATACTGGTGCAGGGGTCGTTCGAGACCACATAGCACTTGCCTGAACACTTGGATTTGCAGCGATATAAGCACCAAGGCGTGCATAATCAACTTGACCATTTTCATCAGGCAACAGGCGAGTTAAAAAACCAAAAAAGGTTTCGGGATCTTTTCCTGTAAATACCGGGGCACTATTACCCGTTATCGTATGCGCAGTGCCATTTGGCAATTTGATTTGCACGCCCATACCCCGTGCACCAGGCAAGCGCTCATCGGCAGATGGATTGGCGCTGCCCACTGAATAGCGCACTGTTAGCGGCAAAGCGTCTTGGCTGAACAGCGCAGCGTCTTTGAAGTATTTATTGTCGCGATTAGGCCTAAACACACCACTTGCACAGGTCCCTTTTGCATGCGCTTTTCGAAAGCCTGGGTGTTTGCCGCCCAACTTTTCAAATAAGTCAATAAAGTCGGCAGCACTTACACTATCTGGCGGTGCAGTGTCTGCTCTGGGTGTTGTGACCTCAGCCAATAGCGTAGGCGCGAGCGCTGCAGAAGTCGCTAAGGACAAGAGAACGGTAGTTATTTTATTCATGGTGATTGCCTGTCTGCTGTTTTTCTTTTAGTAGGCGTTCATGCTCTGCGCTACTGCTATTTTTCAAATACCTAGCTAAAGGTACTACACGACTCAGAAAAAAGACCAATCACCTAAATCAAGCATCATCGATTAGTCGAGATAATAAAGCCCAGACAGGGTATAAACAAATAAATGTAAAGGAAATGTAAATATACTTGTTCGTAAGAACATTAAGCCTATACTCAAACAAATTTATACTTGTTTGGATACTCTCTCATGCGCAATGAATATGCTTATATCGCCATGAACCGATTCACCTTAGGTGCAGACAAAAAAAGCGTTGATGCGCTTGCCGGTAGCACCACAATGGAACAAGCCCAAGCTTGGTTGATAAAGCAACTCGTGCCTTTTGAGCTGCCTAAGGCCAACTGGTCAAGTGAAAAAGCGATTAGTGGGTATTATCATTATAAAGCAGCCGAAAAACGCGAAGAAGAAGCACAGTCTAAAATGATGACGCCAAGCGAAGGCGAAAATAATATGGCTGGCGAAAACAGTATGGCTATGCAAAGCACAAAAGGCATGCGCAAAACGATGGTCGATGAAGCAAAAGCCTTAGCGCAACAAACGGCACTCGCAAACATTAATCACTCACAACCACTGCAAGGGCGTTTATTAGACTTTTTCTCAAATCATTTTAGTGTGTCACGGGCTAATATGCCAATGACCTTACTGGCACCGACCCTTGAAGTAGAAGCCATTGCGCCAAAACTTAATGGCTCATTTGCAGACATGTTGCAAAGCGTTACTCAACACCCTGCCATGCTGATGTATTTAAACAATGATAAATCTATTGGTCCATCAAGTAAGATAGGCAAAAAACCGCGCAAAAAGAATAAGAGAAAACGCGGTTTAAACGAAAATTTAGCCCGCGAAATTTTAGAGCTACACACACTTGGTGTTGGCTCAGGTTATACGCAAGCCGACGTCATTGAACTGGCGAAAGCCATTACTGGCTGGAGTATCGGTACAATGAAGCAAGACGAGGCCCCCACGTTTAAGTTTAGACAATATGCAAACGAACCCGGTACTCGCACCTTACTAGGCAAAAAATATGCGGCGATGCCTAAAGGGCAAAAAAATCACGCCCAAGGTTTGGCTATTCTTAATGATCTTGCCAATCACCCAGCAACAGCTAAACATGTGAGCACCAAACTTGCCACGCATTTTATTAGTGACAAGCCAAGCCCGGCTCTGGTTAAGGCGATGGAAACAACATGGCTTGATACCAAAGGGCATATCCCCAGCGTAATGAAAACGCTCATTAAACACGCAGACAGTTGGCATACAAATGCTGAAAAACTAAAAACACCGAAAGAGTTTGTTATATCAGCATGCCGCGCATGTGGCGTGAAAAAACCCTCACCAAATTTGTATATGACCTTAGAAATTTTAGGCCACGGCTTTTTTAATGCAGGTTCTCCTGCGGGCTACCCTGATAAAGAAAACGCTTGGTTAAGTGCTAGTGCACTAAATAGCCGTATTGAATGGGCCAATCATTTCGCCTCTGTGATTACAAAACGTAGCAATGGCAGAGGTGAGCCTAGCGAGATAGCTAAATTAGCCCTAGGCCCCTTGCTCAATGCAGATACGCTGCTTTATATAAAACGAGCTGAAAGCAAACAACAAGCCCTAGCATTATTGCTCATGAGCCCAGACTTTCAGCGGAGATAAATAATGAAAAAAACAGTATGGCTTCATCTGATAAATACCCAAATAGTATTGCTCGCCGTCAATTTGTTAAAGCAGGTGCCGCAGCTTGGGTTTTCATGCAAAGTAGCGCGGCTCTTGCTGCAAACCCTTTACAAATGTTGGCTAAAAATCAAGCCGGAAAAAATAAGCTCGTTTGGGTGTTTTTGCGCGGAGCACTAGATTCTTTGCACACCGTTGTCCCTACATTTGACCCTGATCTCATGCGCCATCGTGCGCAATTACTGACACCCATCAAGGATGAGTTGCTGCCACTTGAAAAAGGTTACGGCTTACATCCTAGCCTTGAATTTATGCATGAGTTATACAAAAACAAGCAAATGTCGCCCGTCGTTGCCGTTGCTAGTGGCTACCGCGAACGTTCTCATTTTGACGCACAAGATCAAATGGAATCGGGCTTAAACACCACCGAACACGAAAATGGCTGGATGGGTAGACTGACTGCACAAATTCAAGGAAATGGCATCGCTATCGCGAGAAGTGTGCCTATTGCTCTGCGCAATCAAAAAGTACGTGCAGAAACTTGGTATCCATCGAGTTTCCCTGAAGCTGATGAAGATTTACTGAGCCGGCTTGCAAGCATGTATGAAAATGACGATGCATTGAGTAGCAACCTGCAAACAGTAATCGCACAAAAAGAAAATCCAAACATGCAAATGCAGGAGAAGCAACGCGCAAACTTCCCCTATTTGGCGCAGCGCTGTGGTGAGTTGCTTGCAAAAAATACCAAGGTCCATTGCGCGATGTTAGAACTAGGCGGGTGGGATACACATAACAATCAACCGGGTCGATTAGCAAGACAGCATAAACTACTCGATCAAGGCATGATGCAGCTTCGCCAAGCACTGGGAGAAACTTGGAATGATACGCTAGTGGTTATCACCACTGAGTTTGGCCGCACTGTCAAAGTTAACGGCACTCAAGGCACCGACCACGGAACAGGTGCTGCGATGTTCTTTGCTGGCGGCGCATTAAGCAAAAACTCACAAATAGCAGGAGGAAAAGTTCATGGAAATTGGCCAGGCCTTGCCGATGAACAGTTATTTGAAGCACGCGACCTAATGCCCACTACCGACGTACGCGAATGGTTAGCTAAAGCCACATCAGCGCATTGGCAATTGAGCCCTTCACAAAGCCAAAGCATATTTCCAGATTTACAAAAGTAAATCACAGTAGTCTTGTTGCCAATGTCGGCAACAAGACTTAACACATTGGGCTTGCTTAGTTGCATAATCTTGGTAACAATACGTTAACGAATTTTGGCGGTGAAATTGCTTTGCATTAAGGCGCGCCATCGTGATGATTTCTATTTGAACAGAGATACTTCCAAGGATAAAGTTATGCTGTCAACCACCCGTTTATTTCCCCTTACTGCTTTGGCACTGAGTTGTGGATTATTATTTGCGTGCTCAAAACAAACCGCGCCCAACAATACCGAGGCTGCGCCCTCTGCCGAAACCTCAACGCAAGCACAAAGGCCATCGCTATTAATTGACGAATCTCGACTTGATATATACCACCCTGTTGATTTGAGCGCTGATCTGTCGGCCTACAGTGTTAAACAAAAAGAAATGTTAGGCCTGCTGATAGACGCATCAAAAATAATGGATGACTTATTTTGGAAGCAAGCCTTCGGCCAAAATAAAGCCGAATTTTTAGCCAATATTTCAGATCCAAAGGTGCGTAAGTTTGCTGACATAAACTATGGACCTTGGGACAGACTAAATGGTGACAAAGCATTTTTGTCGAGTTTTGGCGAAAAAGCCCTTGGCGCACAATTTTACCCCAGCGACATGAGCAAAGAGGAATTTAGCAAGGCTAATTTTGCAGATAAAGATGGTTTATACTCGATGGTCGTGCGCGACGACAGTGGCAATTTACAAGCGATAAAGTACAGCGTTAAATTTAAAAAAGAACTCACCCAAGCGGCCACTTTGTTGTCAAAAGCAGCGACACTCGCAGAAGATGAAGATTTTGCTAACTATTTGACCCTCCGTGCACAAGCATTGTTGACCAATAATTATCAGGCATCAGACTTAGCCTGGATGGATATGAAAAATAATCCTATTGATGTGGTTATTGGTCCAATCGAAGTATATGAAGATCAATTGTTTGGCTACAGAGCGGCCTTTGAGTCTTATGTCTTGCTCAAAGATATGGCATGGAGTGAACGCTTAGCGAAATATGCGGCTTTTTTACCCGCACTTCAACAAGGTTTGCCTGTTCCACCAGAATACAGAGCACAAATGCCAGGTACCGATGCTGATCTTAATGCCTATGATGTCATCTACTATGCAGGTCACTCAAACGCAGGCAGTAAAACCATTGCCATCAACCTGCCAAATGATGAAGAAGTACAACTTTCAAAAGGTACTCGCCGCCTACAACTTAAAAATGCAATGCGAGCGAAGTTTGACAATATCCTAGTTCCTATCGCCGATATGCTAATTAGTCCGCAACAAAGACAACACATCACTTTTGATGCTTTTTTTGGCAATACGATGTTTCATGAGGTCGCCCACGGTCTAGGTGTAAAAACCGTGTTAAACAGTGACGATACCGTTCGTTCTGCTCTTAAAGAACATGGCAGTGCACTTGAAGAAGGTAAGGCTGATATTTTAGGTCTTTACATGGTGCAGCAACTACTCGCAAAAGGCGAGATTAGTGAAGGCGTGTTGAAAGATTATTACGTCACCTTTATGGCTGGTATATTTCGTTCAGTGCGTTTTGGTGCATCAAGTGCTCATGGTAAAGCCAACATGATACGTTTTAACTATTTTCAAGAGCAAGGCGCGTTTGCATTGGATGAGGATGGCTTGTACTACGTTGACATGGAAAAAATGGAAGCCGCCATCGCAAGCCTATCAAGGAAAATCCTAATGCTACAAGGAGATGGTGACTATGAAGGGGTTGCTAAGCTTGTCGCTGACTACGGCATCATAAAAGCGAACTTAGCCGCTGACCTTGCAAAACTTGCTGATGCTGGCATACCGGTTGACATTACCTTTAATCAAGGCAAAAAGGTACTCGGTTTATAGAAAAAAGCAGATAGTCTACGAAGGGCCTATTGAGCGTAGTATTACGTTCATAAGGCCCTTTTTTATACTTGCATATCTCTGTTGTTAGCTCCCGTTGTCTTCGTGAATCGATGCCATTAATATATTACTAAGTTCTTGATAGGCAGCGTTTTGTGAAAACTCGCCCTCTACAACCGCGCGCGCCTGGCGTTGCACGTCGCGATTGTTGTGCGTGAGCAAGTATTCGATTTTATCACTAATGGCTTGAGCATCTTTCTCGGGCACAAGATAACCGGACTCATTGTTTTCAATTAATTCTGGTATGCCGCTATGAAAAGTAGACAAACAAATTACCCCCATCGCCATGGCCTCCATAAGTGAAACAGGCACACCTTCTTGGTCACCATCGCTGGATTTAAGGCTGGGCAATAAAAATACATCACAGGCATGCAAAAGCGCCTTAATAGCTCCTTGATCTTTATAGCCTAACAGAGTGACTTGTGTTTGTAGGCCTAGTTTTTCAATCAACGCTTTGTGAGTTTCAAATAAGGGACCATCGCCAACAATACTATAGTTAAACGGGATCCCCTTTGCTTTAAGCTTTGCCATTGCTTCTATTGCATATGCCAAGCCCTTTTTATGCGTATGGCGAGCTACCGAAATAATATTTAAAGGGCCTTGTATACGGTCTTTGGGCACAAAGGCATACTCCTCAACATCGACTCCCATTCTATTGACCCTAATTTTCTCTTCAGGACAACCAAATTCAATGAGTTTGTTTTTCCAGTAGTGACTCACCGGCAGCGCCATCATGTTAGTGCTAAACAAGTGTTGATAGCTTTTCAGATACTTATCGATAAATTTGTATTTAGACATATCATAACCATGGAAAACGGCATAAATTTTACCCGACAACAAGCCAAGTTCTTTCATTCTCATGGCATTCACTGCATTTGGGCCAAAGTGCGCGATAATCGCGTCAGCTTTAAAATGGGTATTGGCTTGCAACAAAACTGCGAGTTTATGCGCCCCACCAGAGCCCTTCAAAACATCATGGTAAAAATATTGTCTGAAGCGTTTATTGGCGAGTGACTTAAGCGTATCTCTTGCGGTTAAGAGTTTCGCAATAAGGCCACTACCGTGATTATTTGATGCCAGTTGAACTCGTTCAAGTAAGTTATATTCTTGCACCGCGTTTAATAGCACGTCGCGGCGAATTTTGGTCGTAACAATAGACACCTCAAAACCCCTCGAAATCAAACCAACTATTTGATCAACAACAAAGGTTTCTGAATAGCGAGGGAACTCGTCAATATAAAAGGCAATCTTCATCATGTAGCGCAATAAACCTCAAAAAAAATGTCATCATGCGTGCGGCGGTTTACAAACTATCAAGAAGTCGCGCGTTTTACCACCAACAACGATGAGTTACTAGCGCTATAGTTGATTTTGATGTAGCTAAGCTGCGCTAATTTGCTATAGTGAAAACGCGAGTATGTGCTTAATACTGAGGGAGGGCATATGTTTACTATCGTACAAAAGCTAATAAACTTTGGCCCCAAACTCATGTTTTGGCAACTATTATTTCATTATCGAAAACGCTTTCCTAGGTATAAAATTGTCATTTGTAAACATAAGCACAAGTGCGTAAATGAGCGTTTACTAAAGAGCATGAACTTTGATTTTACTCACTACAAGCATGTCCCCAAAAGCACCAAAGCCGATACGGCTATTATTTGGTTGTGTTGGTGGGATGGCGAAAATACCCTGCCTCCCATCGTAAAAATGTGCATTAAATCTATAGTAAAACACTCTGCGCGTTACAAGGTCATTGTACTGTGCAAAGACAACTTTCAAGACCACCTAAATTTGCCGCCCTTGATCCTTGAAAAATTCCACACTGGCGTTATTCCAATACAGCAATTCATTGATATATTAAGAATATTTCTGTTACAGCAAGAAGGAGGACTTTGGCTCGATGCCACTATGCTGGCGAGTGCTGACATTGAAGAGGAGCCCTTGGCCTCACTGTTTAGCCTAAAACATGGCCATAACAGCGATTTTGTATCAGATGGCAGATGGGCGGTGTATTGCATAGGCGGAGAAAAAAACCATGCTTTATTTCGCTTTGTAGCTGATGCCTTTATACAGTACTTTCGAAAATATGACGTATTAATCGATTACTTTTTGTTTGATCATTTTATTGATATTGCCTACCAATATGTTCCAAGTATAAAAGCAGAGATTGATAATATACCTTTGAATAATCCAAAAGTAACTGCACTTCAACGTAAGTTAAACGAGTCGTTTATTCAACAAGACTTTGACGACATCCTTAGCAACACAAAGTTACACAAACTAAATTGGCGTTATAAAGAAGTCATAGCAAGCCCGCCCAAGCAAAGCTACTTTGACTATCTAAAGCAGCACTTCAATTAAAGCGCGCAGGGCTTATTGTGCACCTTCTATAAACATCGAATCTCCATAACTAAAGAAGCGATACTCGTTATCGATAGCTTGTTGATAAGCATTCATTACGCCTTCGCGACTCGCAAAAGCACTGATCAACATCATCAAAGTAGACTGAGGCAAATGGAAATTGGTTAACATGCAGTCAACCACTTTAAATCGAAAGCCTGGATAGATAAAAATATTGGTGTCTGACATTAAGGGTTCAATTAGGCTGTCGTCTGCTTGCTTTGCAGCAGATTCAAGAGACCTGACCGAGGTAGTTCCTACCGCTATTACACGTTTACCATTTGCTTTTGTTTGCTTAACTAAATCTACAACCTCTGAACTTACTTGCGCATATTCGGCGTGCATTTGGTGATCTTCAATGTTGTCTACCCTGACTGGTTGGAAGGTCCCCGCCCCTACATGAAGCGTAACAAAGGCTGTATTAACGCCCTTTTCTTTAAGTTTGTTTAAAATAGTGTTGTCGAAATGCAAACCCGCAGTGGGTGCGGCAACCGCGCCTGGCTTTTCGTTATACACAGTTTGATAACGTTCTTTGTCTGCGTCTTCGTCGGGGCGGTCAATATACGGTGGTAGTGGCATGTGACCATATTGGTCAAGCAAATCAAAAATGCTTTGTGCATTGTCGCTATCAACGTCAAATTGTATGTGGAACAAGGCGTCTTTGCGCCCTAATACGGTAACCTTGATATTACCTTCAAGTGTTAACTGTGAGCCTTCTTTGGGCGATTTACTAGCACGAATATGGGCGAGCGCAGTATTATCACTAAGCACGCGTTCAAGCATAACTTCTACTTTGCCACCACTTTGTTTTTGACCAAACAAGCGCGCTGGAATCACCCGCGTGTTATTAAAGACCAACAAGTCGCCCTCATCAATCATATCCACAATATCTGTAAATTGGCCATGTTCAACCGCACCAGAACGACCATTTAATTTAAGCATACGAGACGCTGTGCGTTCTTTAGCTGGGTATTTAGCAATCAGTTTTTCAGGCAGTTCAAAATCAAAGTCTGTCAGTTTCATAAGTTTTAATCGGTCTTGTAGTGAATTGTCGCGAATAGGTATTAGTTTGCATACGGACTGTTGTTACTGCATACCCGCAAATCCGTGCGCAGTATACGCGATTGCTTTATGATTATCGAAAGTTTCAGACATCTCCCTCCATGTCTTTTTTGCCCGGCCTAGCGCCGGGTTTTGTTTTTTTATATTAGTACCAAGCATTATCGATGATCTTAGCGCTACTGTTTTATGCACAAATAAACGTATTGCGCTTGTATTTAGATTAAAAATTTCTCAAACTAAGTCACCCTTAACAACCCCAAATAAAAGATTAACTATGCAACAATGGCAAACGTGGACTAAAGTCAGAAAGCTTATGACGCAATATTTTACCGCTATGCGTTGGTATGTTGTGGCAACCATGCTGCTATTTTATTCGTTGAGCAGTTACTTCCTACTATCACTCGCGGGGGAAACTGACCTACTTAATGCTACTGATTTTGTGTATTGGTTAATCGTGACGGGGTCAACAGTAGGCTATGGCGATATGTCGCCGAGTACTGAAGCAGGAAAATGGATAGTAGCGATTTACGTTATCCCGATGGGGCTTTCAATTTTTGCCTTAGTATTAGGTAGAGTCGCCGCTTGGGTTAGTCAACAATGGCAAAAAGGAGCAAAAGGTTTGAATGCGTTAAATGTGAGTAAGCACGTTTTGGTAATTGGTTGGAACGGGAAACGTACCGAGCAACTTATAAGGCTTTTACTAATTGAAAAAGCAAGTTCCTTAGAAAAACCTGAAATTGTCTTATGCGTTCGGGCCGATATCACCAACCCTTTCCCCTCTGAAATTGAGTTTGTGCGAGTCGATTCTTTTAACAAAGATGAAGACATGGACAAAGCCTGCGTAGATGAGGCGGCAACGATTCTAATCGACAACCCTCATGATGATATGACCATGACTACCGCTTTGTATTGCTCGCAGCGCAATAAAGAAGCACATAAGGTAGCCTATTTCGAAGACGAAAGTTTAGTTCAACTACTGCAAACACATTGCCCTGAAATAGAATGCACGCCCAGTGTTGCCGTAGAGATGCTTGCAAAATCGGCCTTTGACCCAGGTTCAAGCCTACTTCACCACGATTTATTAGACGTATATGAAGGCCAAGCGCAGTTTTCAGCCACGATCCCTGACCACGTTGAAATAATTAGTGTAAAAAATATGTTTTACCAATTAAAACACAAATATGACGCTATTTTTATTGGCGTAGCTGCTAACCATAATATACATAAAATTGTGGTTAACCCGCCTCTTAACAGTGAATTAGTGTCTGGTGACAAAATATTCTATATTGCTGATAGCCGTATTCATAACATTGACTGGCATAAGTTCCAAGATGCTGATTTAGTATAAGTTTTTAACAAAAGTACGACTAATAGGTATAGTCTTTAGTAACATATTCGTGTTTAAAACTGATGATTTAAGGTGACAAGCCCGTCTATTTCTGACTAAAATGACGGTCTTTTAGAGCTGTAGAGTAGTAGACGTGAGCGAAAACGACAAAGCCAAACAACAGTCAGGATTTTTCGGTAATCTGATTTTCAACATCGCCATTCCTGTGCTGATTATGACCTACGCGAGCAGCGAAGACTACTTAGGTCCTGCATGGAGTATTGTTGTCGCCCTATCCTTTCCTCTTACCTATGGTCTAATAGAGCTTAAAAATACCAAAAAAGTAAATATGTTTTCTGTGTTGGGTATCGTTAGCGTGTTACTTACCGGTGGCATCAGTTTACTTAAGTTACCCGCAGAGTATATGGCAATAAAAGAAGCCGCTATTCCAGCAGCCATTGGCTTAGCGGTATTAATTACCCAGTTCACGAAAAAGCCGCTGGTTAAAGCCTTAATCCTCAATGATCAACTCATTAATTGGGATAAACTCAATAAACGCTTAGAAGAAAAACAGATGGTTGATGAATTTAACGCTAAGGTAGCAATAAGTTCTTATATTGTCGCAGGTTCGTTTTTCTTATCATCATCTTTAAACTACGGCTTAGCAAAATGGATTTTAGTATCTGAACCCGGTACAACGGCCTACACCGAAGAAATCGGCAGAATGACGGCCCTAAGTTATCCGGTTATAGTCATACCTAGCATGGTGCTATTAATTACCGCCTTGGTCTATTTGTTCAAACAAATCTCTAGCGTAACTGGCGACCCAGTCGAAGATTTCATGCAGCAATAGCATGGCCTCTCGTCATGCTCGCGAAGGCAAGGACGATTTGCTTTCGTTTTTTCTAATGCGCTTGCTCGAGTAAATCGAAGATTTTGTCAGCTAAGTCAGTGTTGTTTTGATTTCCCTCAAAACGCTTGGCGCTAGCGCCAAAGGCAAACACGTCTACATCAACCCCGGTGTGTCCAGACGTTGTCCAACCAGTATTCGTTCTGGCATCAACAATTGCTTTTAATACACTTTGGATAGCTCGTGATTTCATATCTTTGTTAATCACATCAAGGCTTTCAATTTCAGCTTGAGTTAGCGCAAAGCCAAACATATCTGAGACATAAGCCCCTTTGTTTGATTGCTCATTGATTTCAGCAGCCATACTAGAAATCGATTTTTTAAAGCCTTTTAAAAATGACGGGTCCCAGCGGTAATCGCCGTTAGCACCAATCGTTAATCCACCTGTACTATGGTCAGCAGTAAGCACAACTAAGGTATCGGGGTTTTTAGCAACGTGAGCAACTAAATA
The DNA here is from genome assembly GCF_055808975.1 of Glaciecola sp. G7-5. Classification (NCBI taxonomy): domain Bacteria; kingdom Pseudomonadati; phylum Pseudomonadota; class Gammaproteobacteria; order Alteromonadales; family Alteromonadaceae; genus Glaciecola; species Glaciecola sp. G7-5. The sequence goes on along the minus strand of NZ_CM147892.1, from coordinate 2,527,820 downwards.
TTCGATTGTTTTTGCAAGGTCATGCATTTCGGCCATTGCCGATGCGATGTCATTGCCATGTCCTGCCCAATCAATCTGGCTGGCTTCGAGTAACAGAAAATACCCTGAGTCGAGTGTGTCTGCGTCCAAGTAGGGTACAATTGCTTTTGTGAGACTTGTCAAACGCAGTGGGTCAACATCATCCAATGCCCAAGGCAAACTGTTGTCACCAAAAAGACCTAATACTGGCACACTTGGCTTAATGCTCGATAACTGACTATAGTCATCGATGTATTGATAGCCATCCGCTTTAAATAGCTCAACAAGGTTTCGGTCTTCACGTATAAAGTGGCCCCAACCTGCGCCTAGCATAATGTCAGCTAAGTGTTCACCGTTGATTCTATCATCGTAAAAGCTATCTGCAATTTGCGCATAATTGGAACGCGCTTCGTTCGCTACCATGTAAGCGGCGGGGGTTGCATGGACAATATGAGAAGTCACCGCTAAACCGGTTTTAAGGCCTAATTTATGTGCTCGGTGCAAGACGGTTTCAAGGGCTTGTTTGTTGACGTCTACGCCTATGGCACCATTGTAACTTTTCACACCCGTCGCCATCGCCGTGGCACTTGCTGCAGAATCTGTAACAACACCCGACTCTTTGTGCGGATAAGTACGAGAAGTACCCACTAAGATGTCGTCAAAAATAGTGGTTTCAACAATCTCAGTGTCTGGGTTATCCATATAATAGCGATATGCAGATACAAACGCCGGCCCCATCCCATCAGCGACAACCATAATAATATTTTTAGGTGCAGCGTCTGAATAATGTGCGTGTGCTCGATTGTCATCATGCTTGTTTGTAGGTTTTTTAGAATCCACATCTACGATGATGCAGCTCGCTAAAGAAAATAATGAGACCGTTACTAGCGCTATTTTAGTCATTGACGTTAAAAGATGTTTTTTCATGAAGATTCCAAATGAGAAGATTAAGTGGCCTTAGAGTCAAAATCGCCCCAAGTATACAACAAAATTATGCGTTTACTGCCAAGCAAAAGCAGAAACTTTTGCGCTATTTTCAGCAATATCCCTGATTTGAGGTTGACGAATATTCTAAACAAGGTTACATTCCCATGACATTATCAACGAGGAAAAAGAAATGGTATTATATTCATCACGTTTTTCGCAATTACGCGCTATTTCTATCCTACTACTCACTTTGCTAGAGACTAAAGCGAACGGGTAGCTTTTTATATATTATTTTCTAAACCCGTGTAAATCACGGGTTTTTTTATGTCTTTTTTTGTTAAAATACAAATACATTAGCGCTATTGATATCTAGCACATTAGGGGGAAACAATGAACAATCAAGTGATCATTTTCGATACTAGTTTACGCGATGGCGAACAGGCCTTGCCTGCGAGTCTCAATGTAAGAGAAAAACTACAGATTGCCCTTATGCTCGAGCGTCTTGGGGTTGATGTTATTGAGGCAGGGTTCCCGGTCTCATCGCCTGGTGACTTTAAGTCAGTGCAACTTATTGCCAAAGAAATAAAAAATGCACGCGTATGCGGCTTATCGCGCGCTTTAGAAAAAGATATTGATGCTTGCGGCGAAGCGCTACGCGTTGCCGACGCATTTAGAATACATACCTTTATTGCGACCTCTGACATCCACGTAGACACTAAGTTACGTAAGTCTCAAGACGAGGTCGTTGAGATGGCCGTAAGAGCCATTAAGCACGCCGGCAAATACACCGATGATATTGAATTTTCATGCGAAGACGCCGGGCGAACACACATTGATTATTTGTGCCGAATGGTCGAATCTGCCATAAATGCAGGTGCTACCACGGTAAATATCCCAGATACAGTGGGTTATACCATTCCTTCTGAATTTGGTAGCATTATCGATAATCTATTTAACCGCGTACCTAACATCGACAAAGCCATTATCTCAGTACATTGTCACAACGATTTAGGTCTCGCTGTGGCCAATTCTCTCGCCGCTGTTGAGAATGGCGCACGCCAAGTTGAATGTACAATTAACGGCATAGGCGAACGTGCGGGTAACTGTTCTTTAGAAGAAATAGTGATGACGCTAAAAACGCGCTATCAAAAACTTGGACTTGAGACCAACATTAATAGCCAAGAAATTCACAAAGCTTCAAAATTAGTAAGTCAACTTTGTAGTATGCCTGTACAAGCTAATAAAGCGATTGTTGGTGCAAACGCATTTAGCCATTCTTCGGGCATTCACCAAGATGGCGTATTAAAAGGCCAAAACACATACGAGATAATGACCCCAGAAAGCGTAGGCATTAATAAAAACGTGTTAAACCTAACCTCACGTTCTGGACGCCACGTTATTAAGCACCGTTTAAGCGAACTCGGTTACGGGCCCGATGAATACGATTTGGACAATATTTACGCTTCTTTCGTTCGCCTTGCTGACAAAAAGGGACAGGTGTTTGACTACGATTTAGAAGCCCTATTGTTTTTTGATCAACAAAAACACGAACAAGCTCACTACAAATTGCTCTATTTACATGCCAGCTCAGGCCACAACATTGTGCCCACAGCCACGGTCAGTATTTTAGCCGGTGACAAAGAAATAACCCAAGCGGCAACAGGTAACGGACCGGTAGACGCAGCTTTTAATGCCATCATTAAAGCAATTGATGGTCACGATTTAGAAATCGTTGACTTCAAACTAGACTCAAAAGGTGAAGGTGCAGACGCCCTCGCTCAAGTAAGCGTGATTGTTGAATATAACGACAGACGCTTTAATGGCATTGGTCTAGCCACCGACATCGTAGAAGCGGGTGTAAAATCGCTTATTTTCGTATTGAATAACACCTATTTGGCCGACCAAATCGACCAACAAAAACAAGTTAAAATTGCAGGAGTGTAAATGAAAACCTTTTCTATCGCAGTGCTAGCCGGAGACGGTATCGGCCCAGAAGTAATGCACCAAGCGCGCAGAGTGCTAGATGTAGTCAGTAAAAAGCATAACTTTACGCTAAAGTGTGAAGATTATGCAGTAGGCGGATATGCCATTGATACCGAAGGCGAAGCCCTGCCCCCAGCCACCTTGCAAGGCTGTGAACAAGCAGATGCGATTTTATTTGGCTCTATCGGTGGTCCTAAATGGGACTCATTGCCACTTGAACAGCGCCCTGAGCGCGCCGCATTACTTGCGTTGCGTAGCCGTTTTGACCTTTTTAGTAATTTACGCCCTGCAAAAATTTATGAAAGCTTAGCGCATTTATCTCCTCTTCGACCTGATATCGCCAAAAATAACGTGGATGTATTGGTTGTGCGCGAGCTCACCTCTGGTATTTATTTTGGCCAACCAAAAGGCGTTGAAGGTGAAGGCGAACAAACCACCGCGTTTGACACCATGCGTTATTCGAAAGCTGAAATCCGCCGTATTGCCGTTTCCGCTTTTGAGGCCGCGACTAAACGTAGCAACAAAGTCACATCGGTAGACAAAGCAAACGTGTTGGTTACCAGCCGTCTGTGGCGAGAAGTTGTTGAAGAAGTTGCAGCAGACTATCCTAGCGTAACTTTAGAGCACATCTACATAGACAATGCGACAATGCAATTGGTCGCTAACCCCGGCCAGTTTGATGTCATGTTATGTTCAAACTTGTTTGGTGATATTTTGTCTGATGAGTGCGCCATGATCACCGGTTCCATGGGCTTACTACCTTCAGCTAGTATCAATCAAGATGGTTTTGGCATGTATGAGCCAGCCGGAGGTTCAGCCCCCGACATCGCCAACAAAGGTATCGCAAATCCAGTCGCACAAATTCTAAGTGCCGCGATGATGCTTCGCTACAGCCTAGGACTTGAAAGTGCCGCTGACGATATTGACCGCGCTGTGCTCAAAACATTAGGCGATGGTGTGCTAACCGCTGAGCTACTTTCATCAGAAAACAAACATAAAGCCAAGTCTACTAGTGAAGTGGGCGACTATATAATTAGTCAGTTGTAAGGACCAAATCATGCCAGCTACCTTGTACGAAAAAATTATCAGCACGCATATTGTTGAAGATATGGGTGAAGACCTTTTACTATATATTGACCGCCATTTAATTCACGAAGTCACCACCCCGCAGGCATTTGCAGGATTGACTGAAAAGAATCGCAAAGTGCGCCGCCCTGACCTTACCTTTGGCACCATGGATCACAGTATCTCAACTCGCTCTTTGGCACTTGACGCTTGCGGCCCTCAAAATGCCCTGCAACTTAATACCTTGGCAACAAACTGCGCTCAACACGGTATTCAATTGTATCCCGTAGGACACAAAAACCAAGGGATAGTGCACGTTATTGGCCCGCAATTGGGCCTTATTCAACCAGGTATGACGGTTGTTTGTGGTGATTCGCATACTGCCACTCACGGTGCTTTTGGCGCACTCGCTTTTGGTATTGGCACATCCCAAGTCGAACATGTACTCGCGACGCAAACATTAAAGCAATCACGCGCTAAAAGTATGCTTGTGAAAGTAGACGGAAAGCTGGGTCTTGGTGTCACAGCAAAAGACATTATCCTTGCCATTATTGGTAAAATTGGTCATGCGGGTGCAACTGGTCATGTGATTGAATACGCTGGTGAAGCGATTAGCGATTTATCGATGGAACAGCGCATGACAGTGTGTAACATGAGTATTGAGGCTGGTGCAAAAGCAGGCTTAATTGCACCGGATCAAAAAACTATCGACTACATTAAAGGTAGAGAATTTGCTCCCAGTAAAGAACATTGGCAAGACGCTGTTGCCTATTGGGAAAGCTTGTATAGTGACGACGACGCACAATTTGACACGATTGTTGAACTCAATGCCCACGACATTGAACCACAAGTGACTTGGGGAACAAACCCTGGCCAAGTGGTAGGTATAAATCAAAATGTCCCCGAACCGACAAGTTATACTGACTCTGTTACCCGTGATTCTGCAAACAAAGCGCTGAAATATATGGGTCTTGAAGCTGGCCAAGCGATTAGCGATATCAGCGTTTCGCACGTATTTATTGGTTCTTGTACTAATAGCCGTATTGAAGATTTACGTGCTGCCGCAAAAGTAGCGGCTCTTGGCACCGTTGCACAAGGTGTTACTGCTATTGTGGTGCCAGGCTCAGTTCAAGTGAAGCAACAAGCTGAAAACGAACAACTTGATTTAATATTTAAACAAAGTGGTTTTGAATGGCGTTTGCCAGGATGCTCAATGTGTTTGGGCATGAACGACGACATTCTTCAACCCGGAGAACGTTGCGCTTCAACAAGCAACAGAAACTTTGAAGGGCGTCAAGGCCGAGGTGCTCGCACACATTTAGTAAGCCCTGAAATGGCAGCAGCCGCCGCAATAACAGGTAAATTTACAGACGTTCGCAGCATGGGAGAAAGATAATGACGGGTATCAATGTAGTAACAGGTAGAGCGGCACCGCTTGATCAAGCAAATATAGATACCGATCAAATCATCCCTAAACAGTTTTTAACAGGGGTCACGCGTGCAGGATATGGTGTAAATCTTTTCCATGATTGGCGCTACGTGAATGGTCAAAAAGACCAAGTAGATCCTGACTTCCCGCTTAATAAAGCAGAATATGCGGGCGCGAATATTTTGCTCACACGCGAAAACTTTGGTTGCGGTTCTAGCCGTGAACACGCACCTTGGGCGCTGGCTGATTTCGGTTTTGACTGTATTATTGCGACTAGCTTTGCAGACATATTTTATGGCAACAGTATTAACAACCAACTATTGGTAGTAACGCTAGACAATAGCCAGCTAGATCAGTTGTTTGACAAGGTTAAAAACAATCCAAAAACAGAAATTACAGTGGAATTGACATCACAAACCGTGAGCTGTGAAGAGTTGACATTTCAGTTCGAAATTGCAAGTCATCACAAAACAAATTTGCTGAAAGGCTTAGACGCCATTGGACAAACCTTGGAACTCGATAAAGAAATAACAGACTTCGAAAAGCAACGGCAAAGTTGGCTGTAAATATGCCTCACAAGCCAATAAACCCGCATACAATCGTGACGCGTTTATTGGCTTTTTCCGAAGTGCCTTGCTCCTAATCTAAACACGCAATAAAAATGCAGTAACACTTTTTGATGCTACATTCTACCAATCAGAAAGTGCATTCATGGTAAATTCTTTACCTTGATATTCCAATACGACTTTTTCTGATTCTATCCGTTTGAGGATGACGTTATTGGCAATTATATCGCCTTCACCTAAACGCTGACTATTGACCCGCACCCACCTGTCGCGAGGGTTAGAGGCATACATGTGTGCACTAAAGCTCATCGCCGGCATTTGCGTTAAGATGGCAGGAGACAACTGGTCGATGCGAGGTAAGTCATTGAGGTCAGTCACCTTTACCAAGTCGACAGGAGGCTCTTTAGCCTGCTGATCAACATCTTCAGCAGCCGCTTGTATGCGGCGCAATAAGTCAGGGTTGACAGTATTTTGTGAGCTTCGAGTAGACGCTGTTTGATTATTCGAATTTTGATTTTCTGCGTCACGTCTACTTGCTTGCTGATTATTCGCATCTTCTTCACTAGTGGTCGACTCAAGCGGGATATCGGGCTCTGGATCATCGTCAACACCACTGTTATAACCAAGTATTTTTTGCCCTTCTTCTAAGCGAATACCATTTACCACTTCACTGTTTGAATTCGCTTGTGAAGTTGTGCTTGAGTTGGCTTCAGTAGCAGTAGCAGGCAAACGTTCACTAAGCTCTTCTTTTTCGCTTTGCGCGGTAGCGTTGATCACTTCTTCGGAAGTTGGCGCATCGTTTTGCGTTGCCGTTTTTGCTAAGGCGACTGGCTCGGCACTTGAGGTATCTGAACTTAGCGCGTCTTGCTTAATAGCCCCAGGTAAATTCGATGCTTGTTCGGTCTTAGGCTCTTGTGCTTGAGTACTCGGCTCAGTTTCTTGAATAGCTACTTCTTGTTGTGGGCTTTTATCAGGGCTCATCCAAGATACAATACTGTAACTGGCAAAAATACCCAGACATAAGCCCAGTAATATAAAGCCCAGCAGTAAACTATAAGGTTTGCCATATAACACCCATTTAGACGGCATTTGGTCAACCGCGGGCAAAAATAATGAGCGATGGAATTGCTGAGAAAGTTGTCTGTCAACATCCGCTATTTGTTTGTTAGAAGCAACTAATCGCTGAGTAGCTGTCGGGCTTGCTGCGCTTTTTTCTGCAGGTTTTATTTCTGCTTCGCTAAGACCCGCCAACGCACTAGCATCATTTTCCGGTGATTCAGAATCCTCATCAAGCTCGGTATTTAAGCTTTGGTCAACATCTACCTCTACGAGTGTGACTCCCATTTCGGTAAGGCCACGAATCATGTCAGCTGAACGAATAAAACCGACCTTACGGATTTTAACCGGCCCGTGTTGCTCAATAACTTGCGTGACCATCATGCCGGGGACTAAGTCAGCTACTTTTACAGGTTTACGCATAAATGCCTCCTAAACCTGCGCCAATTAGTAAACCAGCAACGAGTGCGATTAAGAATCCACGAATAAAAAGCGGTTTCCAATGCGTTTGTTGACGCTGCATTACAATATCCTCGCCCAACACTTGAAAGCTAGACGAGACCATTATTTGGTGATCAATAAATGGACGCTGCAAAGAGTAGCCTAAACTCAAAGCGCGGTCACAAAGCAAGTTAATCACCCGCGGTATACCGCCACTGATTGTGAACAACTCTAACAATGCAGCTTTGGTAAAACAGCTCGTCATGCCACCGGCAACTGACCATCTGTGTTCAACATATTGGCCTACCTCAGTTTGCGTTAGCGGCAATAAGTGATATCGAGCAGTTACGCGCTGAGCAAGTTGGCGAAGTTCGTTTCGTCTTAACAGTTGTTGTAGTTCTGGTTGCCCAATTAGCACTACCTTGAGTAACTTTTCTCGGTTGGTTTCAAGGTTAGTCAGCAAACGCAATTGCTCCAGTACTTCTGGTAACAGATGTTGCGCTTCATCAATAAGCAGCACCGTGTTAATGCCATTCTCATGATTACTTGCTAGTTTCGCTAATATCTGGTCGGTAAAGACTTTAAGTGTGGCGCTATTTTCATCATAGCTAATGCCTAACTCGTCGCACACTGTTGCTAGCAACTCTAAAGCAGAAAGCGTTGGGTTCAGAATAACGGCCATTTGTGTATCATCACCCAACTCTTGCATTAGCTTGCGTGAAACCGTAGTTTTCCCTGTCCCAACCTCACCAGTAAGCATCACAAAACCGCCTGATTCATTTAAACCAAAGCTCAAATGCGCCAGCGCTTGTTTGTGGCGAGTGCTCATAAACAGATAGTCAGGGTTTGGGGCGATTGAATAGGGATTATCGTTTAATCCATAATAATTTAAATACACTGTGTTTTTCTTATAATTATTGTTTAGCGATTAGCTTAATTGTAAGGATAAGTAACGCATACCGTTAAGCTTAGGAATGCCTATAAATTAGCATGTTTCAGGTATCGGGTAAATTTGTGATTCGGCTTTTTCACATATAATCTATCTTTGCCATTGTTTCAAAAGTCGAAATTGCATATTGGCATTATTAAAAGCCGACAGAATAGGGTAAACTTGCGCCAATTATTGCACGTTGTTATGGGATTGAGAATTGCGAAGGTAGTTCTTTCACAATACCCATGTGCTTATACAACAACGCGTATAGCAAACAAGGTCATCTACCATCTTATTTTAAAGGTCTACAAAATTGAGCAGCTTCGAATCCCTAGAGCTTGACGACGAATTAGTCAGCGCCATTCACGATATGGGATATACCAAACCCACAAGTATACAAACATCGGTCATTCCAGATGCTATGGACGGCGCTGATATTCTTGCCTGCGCGCCCACAGGAACCGGCAAAACAGCCGCTTTCATATTGCCTGTATGCCAATTTTTGCTCGACTACCCCAACAAATATAATAACTCTGCGCGTGCTTTAGTGCTCGTCCCCACGCGAGAACTTGCCTACCAGGTTGCTGAGCATGCTGAACTGATATGTAAAAATACTGACCTTGTGGTTGGCGTCATCACCGGCGGCATTAACTACGGTACCGACAAAAACACCCTGTCAAACCGCATCGATATTTTAGTTGCTACGCCGGGGCGTTTACTCGAACATATTCAATCTGAAACGTTCGATTGCAGAGACATAGAGTCACTCATTTTAGATGAAGCTGACAGAATGCTAGACATGGGCTTTGGCCCTGTGGTTAACCAGATTTGTGAAGAAGCCAGATGGCGCAAACAAACCATGTTGTTCTCAGCCACCCTTGAGGGAAGAGGCGTACGCAACTTTGCTCGCGACATCCTTAAAAAACCCAAAGAACACAACGCATCCCCTTCACGCAAAGAAAAAGCGAAAACCTTGCAGTGGTATCATTTATGCGATGATCCAGCGCACAAAGACGCACTCTTAGATTATCATTTAAGTAACACAATAGAGTCGTGCGTGGTATTTGTTAAGACGCGCGAGCGCTTGCATGCTTTAAAAGACAGGTTATTTTCCAAAGATTTTAACGTTGCTTATTTGCAGGGTGATATGCCTCAAGATAAGCGCATGGCGGCGCTGGCAAGCTTCAAAAATGGTGACGTTAAGATTCTTATTGCAACCGATGTAGCGGCTCGCGGATTAGATGTGCCAGAAGTATCACATGTGATCAATTACGACATGCCCCGCGGTGCAGATATATATTTACATCGAATAGGTAGGACCGGACGCGCCGGTGCCAAAGGTGTCGCTATATCACTAATTGAAGCCCATGATTTTATTTGGGTAGGAAAAGTCGCACGCTATACGCAAGATGCCTTTAAGCCCCGGGTTATTGACGAACTAAAACCTAAAAATAAACCGCCCGTTTTAAGCAAAAAGAAAAAGCCAAAAGTGAAGAAAGGCAGTAAAAAAGCAGCGGCGCGTAAAAAAGTATCACACAAGAAACGCAAAGGCGCTCGCCCGGCTAGCCCTAAACAGTAGTAATTTTAGCATGATGAAGCTTTGCACGCTGAATGCGGGTTTTGATTGCTGGGCTTTAAATGCAAGGCGTTTAACGCAGGGCTTTAAACCCAGAGCGTTGCGCTCTAAAGACACACATAGGAACAACAATGAACAAAATAGTATTAGCTACCGGCAACAAAGGTAAGGTGGCCGAATTTTCTCATTTATTTCAGCAATATCGTATTAAGGTTGTTCCTCAATCTGACTTTGATGTGCCTGATGTTCCTGAAACCGGAACCACCTTTGTCGAAAATGCACTAATTAAAGCTCGCCACGCTGCCCAAATAACAGGCTTGCCGGCTATTGCCGACGATAGTGGGCTTGTTGTAGACGCCTTAAATGGCGCGCCAGGCATATACTCAGCACGCTATGCAAGCGATGAAAATAACGGCGAAAAATCTGACAGCGCCAATTGCGAAAAATTATTGCGAGTGCTTGAGGGTGAACAAAATCGTGAAGCTAGATTTTTATGCGTTTTGGTGTTTATGCGCCATGCCAAAGACCCAACGCCCCTAATCTGCCAAGGTGAATGGGAAGGACAAATCGCGACCTCTATGTTTGGTGAAGGAGGCTTTGGCTATGATCCTCTTTTTTATGTGCCAAGCTTAAAACATACAGCAGCGCAGTTATCAAAAGATGAAAAAAGTGAAATAAGCCATCGAGCAAAAGCCTTAAATGAGCTCATGCTACAAATTCAAGAGCTGCTTTAAGCACACAAATGAGTATTCCTTTAGCTCTGTATATTCACATTCCGTGGTGCGTTCAAAAATGTCCGTACTGCGACTTTAATTCTCATCAACTAAAAGGCGGTATTCCTGAGGCTGAATATATAGCGCATTTGCTTGATGATTTAAGCCAAGACCTGCCGCTTATTACTGCTAACAAAAAGCAACGAAGCGTCAGCAGTATATTTATAGGTGGCGGCACGCCTAGTTTGCTTAGCGTGGAAGGGATGCAAAAACTTCTGCAAGGGGTAAAGCAGAGGGTTCATATTGAAGACGACGCTGAAATTACCATGGAGGCAAACCCAGGCACGGCAGAAGCCGCCAAGTTTTTAGGCTTCACGCAAGCAGGTGTTAATCGCATATCCATTGGTATACAGAGCTTTCAACAGCAGCACTTGCAAGTGCTTGGTCGTATTCATAACAGCGAGCAATCACATAACGCAATTCGTTTTGCACAAGAGCTCCCTTTGCGATCTTTCAATACAGACTTAATGCACGGTTTACCAGAGCAAAGCTTAGAAAATGCCCTAGACGATCTTAATCAAGCCATTGCTCACAAGCCTTTTCATTTGTCTTGGTATCAATTAACAATTGAACCCAACACCCTCTTTTATTCAAAGCCGCCAACCTTACCCAACGACGATTTGCTATGGGACATACAAACACAAGGCCAAGCCCTACTCAAAAGTAAAGGCTATGAGCAATATGAAATTTCGGCCTATGCTCAGCCAGGGCACCAATGTGCTCATAACCTAAATTACTGGCGTTTTGGTGATTATTTAGGAATTGGCTGCGGCGCGCATGGGAAAATAACGAATTTAAGCGACTATTCAATAGTGCGCACCGAGAAGGTAAAACATCCCAAAGGTTATATGGATTTGAGTAAAGCCTATTTATATAAGCAACACAAGGTAGAAGATGACGACTTGGCCTTTGAGTTTTTCATGAATAGGTTTAGGTTGCTTGAAGCCTGCCCACAAGAGGCATTTTTAAGCCACACCGGCCGCAGCTTGTTAGCAAGTGAACAAACTATAATGCTCAAGCTCAGTGATAAGGGCCTTCTGAATATTGACAAAGGCATGTGGCAAGTTACCGAACTTGGTAGAAGATACCTAAACAGTCTACTGGAAGAGTTTGTTTAAGCCCCCCAAAAAAAACTGCCCTACTTTACTCGCTTGCTAACTTCGTTCTGACTAAACGCACAAATAAACTACGCGACTTTAACCGCTGAGAATTACTGGCGTTTGTGAAAGTGACCGACCATGCAGTTTGCGCATCAAGCATAGAAGGTGTGCTCGTCCAATAATCATCGGGTGAGGTGTTAGGAAATATAGCGTCATTGATTGATGGGCGCACACAAGCTCGTTCCGTTATAACACTAAGCTCTTTAATATTGGGCAAGCGCCAGTTTTTAGAGCCATTAAACTCGGATTCAACACTAATCTTCAAGGCTTGTTGCCAGTTGAGCGCGATAGGCTCATTCAAACAAGTAGTGCCGTCCCATTCTTGACCAATACTGCAGCGCATAAAAATTAGATTAGATGCACTATGTAGCACTTCTCCGTCTGTAAGCAATATAAAGCTTTCATCGTTGGCGGTTTCTGGAATACCGCCAGGGCATGTAGCGTCAGGCTGTTGTTGTTCAACTTGCGCGATACTTAATGACGATATAAGCGCTAGGCTTATAAAAGCCATTGATTTAATTGTTTTGGATTGGCGCAAAAAAGTGCCTTTAATTCTACTCATCGCCCTGCCCTCACCAATAAAACGTAACGTGCGCTGCTTTTATCTAAAAACCCATCATTGCCGGTATTCATGTCATAAGCCCACGCGTTTCTCGCCGTATCGTTACTTACACCATCGGCACTGCTTTGGCGTGTCCAATACCACAAGGGAGTGGCGTTACTCCCCCTAAGTAAGGGAAAAATGTACTGTCGACCATGGGCGGGGTGGCTTTGCCGTAATGGACAATAGACTGCATTTCGTTGGGACTTGGCAACCGCCAATCAAAAAAGCCACATAAGCCTTGGCTATTAATTGCCTCGATGTAGGCCTGTGTATTACAGTTTTGAGATTGCACGTTGCAGGTGCCGGCGTTAGCGTTCAGCTCACCCGGGAAATTGCCGTTTTCATCATCTAAGTACCAAGTAAAGGTTTGCTCAACGTAATTGAGTTGGCTACTGTCTTGGTTTTCTTTCACTTGCCAGATTAACCCGCTAACGTTGTCACGCACACAAGAAAAATCAAAGCTTGGGTTTTCAACCGCATCACCATTGTCATCTAAGCGGGTAAAATCAAAACCTTGTTCACCTTCCCCTACTTTAATGACTTGACCAGACGCCGTTTGGCGATCAGCGCCATAGCTTGCATCTTGGCCCGGATAGTCATTTTGATGTTGGTTGCTAAGCTGGCTTTCATTTGCAAATAAGGTCATGCCGGTGTCGTTAATCAGTCGAGTAAGTGGAGCATAAACGATGCCCGCAGTTTGCGCGCTAACGGTATTTCTAAAACTATCTGTTGCGCTTATTTGATACGTAACCGTTGTGTCGGTTAGTACTAAAGGGCTGGTGGCGACTGTATCAAACGCGCTTGCGTCACTAATTTGACCACTCGCATTTTGCGTCCAACTAGCTGCAAATGGCGATGCATCAGGCGCTATACTCGATGCACTTGCCGACAGCGCCACTAATTCTCCTGAAAACACATTGCGCAAGCCAGAAACGCTTAGCTCTGGAATAGTTTGCTGCTGGCTTAGAAGTGTGATGGTGTAATCGGTGCTGGCATTTTCCTGCTCTTGGTCAGTAACGGTTAATCTGAAGGTCGCTTGTTGGTCAGTATCTAATAAAGGTGCAATCAAGCTTATTGAAGATTGGCTCGAATCAATACCAGCAAGTAGGCCAGGTCCGGCAATCTGTTGCCAGTTGTAGGCAACAATAGCGGCATCAGCGGTTTGCGGATCGGAATCGCTACTACTGCTTCCATTTAAGGTAATTTGTGAACTAACCGGGAATTGATTGGCGTTATACCCTGCTATTTGGTTTGCTTGTATTACCGCCGTTGGTGCGATATTTACCGGGTTAACGGTTAGCTCAATGCTGTCTGATTGTTGGCTACCGTCGGCATCGGTTGCGACTAGGGTTAGCGTGAAAACAGTTGTCTGGGTAAGATTTGGAGCAAGTACCGTGGCGTTGGTAATAGTGGTATCAGGGTGCGTTATAACAACGCTCGCATCACTTTGCCATGCATAAGTAATAGCGCCGTTGCCACCACTACTGCCGCCAAGTAACTCGCCAGACTGATTTTCATCTAGGCTAAAACTAGCGCCCGCATTCACTCTTATAGGATCTACCGTTGTATCTGTATCGGTAGTTTGTGAATCACTACCACCGCCGCAAGCACTCAAAACAAGTACACATACTAAAAGTAATGCTGTAAAAAACCGAGAGGGAATGTTCACTTTGCCAAAATGCCTTAATCACGTCATTGTTAAACTTGATTAGGTTAAAGCAAAAGCTATACCAGAATTATGCTGGCAAAATTCGCAGTGTTTATTGTTGTGTGCGTTCAGACATTTCGTTTTGGCTCACTTGCAAAGCTAAAAGTTGCTTTTTAGCCGACGCAGCATCAGTCATGTCATATATCATCATACAGATATTATCTACACTGCCTGTGGCAGAAACCAAAGGAGAAAACACAACGTTTTGATACATGTAAGGAGCGTTGCTAGTAATGGGGCGATAATTTCTAAATTTAAATAAGTAAGGGCGCTGTTCCCACGTAATAAAAGCGCGCGTTCTAAGCTCAAATACAGGGCGTGTTTTTGACTTCATCCAAACTTCTTGGATATCAGGAAACAACGAGAAAAGGCTTTGGTCACGCACGTCCGAAGGCAACAGCCCTGAGTGTGCTTCCATAAAACCGTTCCAAACTTTAATTTCAAATTGACGATTAAAAACGACAATGCCTACATCGACCGTTTGAATCATATTCATCATCCAATGAAATTCAAGAAGCTCATCTAAGGCTTCGTTTTTACTGGCAGAATTATTACTCATGGCGTGCATATTATTCCTCAATTAGGTGAGCCAGCTTAGCGTTCATCATTTCCATTGACTCTTCTGTAAACAATAGAACAAGGTCACAATTGATATTGAAGCCTTCAAGCCCGTAGCTTACTTCTATGGCAAGGGTTTTGCGCCAAGCACTCTTATTTGCACTAATGAGCTCTTGCACACTTTGGTGCTGACCTAAAACCACGGGGTGGCCTTGTCTAAATTGCATATCGAGTTGTTTGGCAATCCCCGATAAGCAAGTGCCAATCAGCAAGCTAGCCGCATCCATAAGAAGCTCAAGTTGAAGTCGGTCGTCAATCTCACCGGGAATTTTCAAGATTTTGGCGACATCACCAAAACTAGAATCACTTAAAATAAATAAGGCCTCACCGCTAATACCGTCCCCCAGAAATCCTTGGCAAACACCTGAGGTTGATTCACCATGCTCAACATCATTAAGCATCATATGCAGCTCAGAAACTTCTATTAAGTTAACGTTGGGAATGGGCAATTTAACAAACACGCCCATTATTCTGGCAAGGTGATCACCCGCCTGCCCCATTGCCACATTCACCACTTCTTGATAACAGTCGCGAACGACTTCGTCTAATTCAAAGTTCTTTTTACTGGTCGGTTCTTCGGCAAGGAGAAACTTATGCTTGGTAAGCACAGCAGAAAGTTCTTCGCTACTAACGGGTTTTTGAATAAAGTCGATTGCGCCTAAGTCAGCCACTCGCTTTTTCGCTTCAGGCTGGATATCGCCCGACACAACAATGGTTTTGGTTCCAAGCTGGAGCTCATTTATTTGCTGTAAAGTGCCATAACCATCAAGCACAGGCATGTTCAAGTCAAGTAAGAGTAAGTCACCTTTGCCATCACGAATGGCGGTTATCGCTTCTGCCCCGTGTTTCGCAAAATGCACGCTTCCTTCCATATCTTGAGGGAGACATTTGGCGACCTGTTTGCGCGCTACTAAAGAGTCGTCGCAAATGAGCACTGAGAGCATAAAATAGTAAACCGTGATGAAATTTTATCGATACATTGATATCGGCAAGAGCATAGGTCACTTGAGCTAAGTCTTTGTGTGTTTCTTCTTGAGAAAAAAGCTGTTAGCCAAACAGTATAGGCAGTAATAAGGAGGTGACAATGCCATTTACGCACAAGGCGAGCGTAGCAAATGCAGTACATTGCTCACTAATAGAAATTGTTCGGGCAGTGCCAATAGCGTGCGATATAGCGCCTAAAGCGGTGCCTTGGGCTGCATGATTGTTTACTTTTATAAGTGCAAAAAGCGACGGACCACAAATAGCGCCTACAATGCCAGTACTAATAACCAATACTGCAGCCAAAGAAGGAATGCCCCCAATCGCGCTCGCTGCATCCATTGCCAACGGTGTTGTTATCGATTTTACTAATACAGACATTTGTAAATTTAAGGGAGTATTGAGCAAATATACGCTGGTCCACGACAGTACAGGTGCAATGGTACCGGCAATGATGATAGGTAGCAATACCCGCCAACTCATTCTCATCAATAGCGCAAGTTGCTTATAAAGAGGCACAGCGAGTGCAACTGTGGCAGGCCCTAATAAGGCCGACAGCAAATGGGTATAGCGTTGATACTCGCTAACACTGGTATCGCTTAGGTATTGCAATAAAATAATTGCCGAGCTACTTACAATTAGCGGATGAAGAAAAGGATGAATAAACCACAATGACGACGATACTTTATAAAGATGTAAGGCAGCAAAATAGATAAAAATAGTGACGCAAAGCCATATTATGGTTGCCACCCAATTAATGTCGAACAATAGGTTATACATTAGCTCTCCCCTTCGTTATTAGCAGGGGGTAGTGGATTTAACATATACATTAGACGCTGCGCGATTAATGCCGTAATTGCCAAGCTAAGTAAGGTAGAGACGACGATAGACAGCAATAAGGCCAAAGGATAGGCAACAATAAGGTCGATAAAGTTAACTACCGCAACAATGGCCGGAATAAAAAACAATGACATATGGGAGAGTAATGGCGTAGCGGCGATTGAAATTGCCGTTGGTAAACATTTAAGTAGAAGCAGAGTTATAAACAACACCGCGATGCCCAATAAGGCGGGTGGCGTGCTTATGCCAAGGTTGGTCAACAGATATTTTGCGCTGGCGAATAAAGAACTTAAAAACAAAAGACCAACTAAAAATTGGCCTATGTGTGAAACAAAGCGAAGTTTAGAAGGTGCTTTCTTGGTGGACGGTGATGAAATAATTAGTCCCTTTTTTCGAGTAATCGATTTTAAATTCTTTGTTATTTAGGGTTTGTACAAAGAGTAGGTTTTTGTAGTCACCGAAATTTTCAGAAGAAGAAATGTCAACCTTAGCGACGTCCATACGCTTAGCTTCAAGCTTATTTTCTGGCACTTTTCCTTTGTATTCTTCTAGTCCATTATGCATTACAAGCAATACAGGGTCTTGGCGACTGTTCACTATGAGTAAGTCAACCTTGCGCTTTTTGTGTATTATTGTATTGCGACCACTTAGAATATACGGATCTTCTCTCATAACTCGTTGCTACCCTTAACATAAATAATTTTTTGCTTTTACGGAATAGCGTGCCGAATTCACAAACACCTATTCAAAATAGCAAATTTTTTCAATCAATTCACTTATTTGACGGCAGATCTACACTAAACTTTAGTACTAACAACAAGCTGAACCATAAATAAGTAAAAAAGTGGCTAAATGCTAATGACATTCGTCTCAAAACTATTTATACTTCGCACCGCTTTAGAGCAAGGCAAACTTACTCAGTTCGTTAAGGCATAGCGCAAGCTCCTCATAACGACAAATAAAGCAGCAAGCAAACACAAGCTTTCAAAATGTGGCCCGATAGCTCAGTTGGTTAGAGCATCCGACTCATAATCGGCAGGTCCCCTGTTCAAGTCAGGGTCGGGCCACCATTTTTTCGATACAAATCAATGATTTAATTCTGACCCGCCGATTATGGATATTGGGTCTGGATGGTGCTTATGGCTGATTTGTAGCGACTATCTATGATGATGTTAGCTACTCGCTTTCACGAACATCTTTATATTTGCGGGTATTGGTAACTTTCGAGTTTTCGGTGTTTGGGGTGGGGGTTCTGTAATCTTCTAAGTTGCTGATATTACTCATCTGGCTCTTCATAACTTTCGAGATTATAGCCTAAAACAAGAAAGATTTATACGGTGATGAAGATTGCTAGTACTGGGGCTGGTGATGATAGGCGCCAAACTTTTATAAAATAGAATGGCGCCATCAGGAACTAATCTTTTGCGTATGCTTTGAATTTACTTGAAAGTAAAAAATACAAACAAGAGAAAGCAAGAAGGCTCACCATTAGTAGCGGGGTTCCGTATTCTTCCACTAAAAATGTCATGTCATATTCAAAAATAAACAATAGAAAAATAGCGTGTAAAACCACTGCTAGAAAAAGGGTAACCATCATCGCAGCAGATTCAGCCCAAATCAATCTATCTTCTTTTCCAAATAACTTACATAAACCAAAGAATAATCTCTTCATCATTGATTGCCCCCAACAGGAGTGTGAAACTCATCTTCACGACGACCCACAACTTTGTAATAAATGAATTTTGTTAAGTTACCGCCTGACAGGTAATCCGCCCCATAATAGGCTGCGGCCACACCCCAGCCAATAGGTCCTGCGAAAGCCGCTGCCCCTGCCGCAATATCAGCAATACCATCAATGCCTCGTAACGCCATATCCTCATTGGATTTTCCTCTATTTCTCATGTCTACTATGTCAGATACTGTGGTGCCAGCCGTAATTAAGCTCCCTACTAAAAATGCATAATTCCCAATAAGCCTAGCCTTATCCCAAACCTTTCCGTGATTCTTATATTTGTCTGACCATCTCCGCTTTGTTTTTTCGGTCTTGTTTTGAATGTAACCAGCGACAAGTCCGGTTGGTGTGATGATATTGTCATTAACGTCACCTATTGATGCACCATCACCACCATTGTCGGGCGTATAGGTGGTCTGGTAGGTGTCAACCCCCTTGGTTTGGCCTATATATTCCCAGCCATCACTGTCTGTTGGTTTTGGTGTGCCACCTGCATCACCAGTTCCACCTACATTGGTACCACTATCTTGCTTACCAATTTCTGGAGTGCCTGTAGTATTTGCAATGGTCTTTCCATTTAAATTCCTAACACTTGTAACCGCGCCGTTAGTTATGGTCGCTGTGCCAACTACCACTGATTCTTTCGACATTATCCGACCATCAAAGCGATTTACCTCTCGCTCTTCTGTTACATTTGCTTCCTGAGCTTTTTGCGTATCAGTAGCCACTTGTGCTTCGGTGGATTCTGAAACTTCGGCCAAATACCCAGTCGGATCCGTCCCCGCCATCGGATTATTCATGATATACGAATAGGGGTTAATGCTCTGGCTACTCTCAGGCATTTGAATAAAGGGGTCGACCGACATAAACCGCCCAAGGTTATAATCATAGATTCTCCCATTCATATGCACAAGCTCTTGTTCTACTAATTGCTCATGACCTGTATAGCCGCGGTAATTGCCGTCCCATGAACTCAACGACGCCATGATGGAGCCGGTGCCTGCGTCAATAGGGCGACCAAATATGCCATGGGCTCGGTGGCGTATTACAATCGGTGAGCTCGTGCTGCCTTTAATTAGGGTGCTGGGGCTGCCTAAGCGGTCAACTAAATTGTGTACTACGCTGGCGGTATATTGGGGTGTTCCCGCTACGGTTTTGTATAAGGTGGTGTGGTTGCCAATGTAGGTTTTATCGACAATGTGATTGCCCGGCTGCACTTCGCGCTCAAAGCCTTTGCCTACATAGTAGGTCACGGTGGTTGTGTTACCGGTGGTCTTCGTTTGTTTATAGCGCATGCCATCGGCACCGTATTTAAACGTAGATGTAGTGCCGTTTTTAATGAGGGTCGTGGGCTTGTTGTCTTTGTTGTAAACGGTTTGCGTTAAACCGTTACCGGTGAGCATATTTCCATTGTCGTCGTAGGTGAAATAGTAGTTGGTACTGCCACGCGTAATCCGCCTTACCGCATTGGGACCGGCGTTACCCCCTTGGCTACGCGTAGTGTTATAGGTGAAGTTACTGGCATAATCACTTTTTTTAGTAATGTTGCCCACACTATCAAATTCATAGTCGTAATTGGCCACAACGGTGTTACCCATTTTAACGCGTGCCGCTTGTACCCGCATGAGTTCATCGTAGACATATTCTTCAGCAAAGCCGGTGATGAGGTTGTGTTGTTTACGTAGGTTGCCCATATCATCAAAATCGTAGTCAATATCTTGATACGCATTGGCACAATTACTGTTGGTGCCCGCACAAACCCCTTGAACCGCGCCGGTACTGGTACGCATAAATTTTTGGTAAATATTGCTGCCAAAGCGTTGATTGGTAATATTACCCAGTGCATCCATGTCGGTTATTTGCCGCAGCACTTCATCGCCAGACGATGTATGACGAAATTCGCTCGTAAGGTAACCGTAGTCATTGTAGGTATAGCCAATCACTTCACCACTGGGGCTCTTTTCCCCTTTTACAGTGCCTAATATGGCGTGATATGCAAATTGCTGCACAAACGCGTTACCGTCAATTTGCGTAGTAATACTATTTACTCTGCTTTGGCTGTCGTAGCTAAAGGTTTTTACTTCACCGTCACCATTGCGTTGGTATGCTACTTCTTGACGCCCAGTGTAGACCGGTAGCGTAAATTGGCCCTTTGTAAACTAAGCAGAAGATCGGTCAATGGATCGTTAAATATTTATTAACTGATCGGCATTAAGCTAGTTTGTTGCCTTTTAAACTCGAATTAATTCTCAAGAAGTGTATTTTCAGTTAGTCTGTTTCATGGCAATTTATGGCTGAATAGGTTAAAATAATTAGTAACCTAGGAGGCTTTATGGTTACCACAACTTCTAAGACTAGCAATCAGCGCAAGACTAAGTTTACACCCAATATGGATAACTTTAAGGTCAGTTTAAGCTACGAAGGTCTTTCACTGAAAAAAAGTAATGAAGGCAAGAGTATTGATGAATTGAAGCGCAAGTATGCGAGATAAATACGGGGTAGCTCACGATAAATATTGCTACCCTGATTCTGATGTATTAATTAACCTTTTAGAAATACGAGACTCAGATGTACTGGACGAAGCGGAAGCTGAGTTTACTGCTGAACGCTATAGAACATACGAATCTTCACCACTGTCACTTTCTGATTTTTCATTCGAACATCTAAAGCACCTTCATCATCACCTTTTTCAAGATTTATACGAATGGGCTGGTAAAACGCGGGATGTAGACATTTCCAAAGGTGACACGCGTTTTTGTACTTGGACACGAATCGAGCCTGAAGCAAACAAGTTATTTAGAACTATTCCTGCCTTAGCAGATTGCCATGATCATGATGAGCTAATTGAAAAGGTAGCAGACCTATTTTGTGAGCTTAATTTGCTTCACCCGTTTCGTGAAGGAAACGGTAGGGTATTACGTTTCTTTTTTGAAGAGATGTTGTACACCATTGGCTATGATGTGACATGGCCTAATAATTCTCAGCAAGACTGGATTGATGCAAATATTGCAGGTGTCAATTTAAACCTTGATTTACTTAAAGTGATTTTTAGCCAAACTATCTCAGAGCTTTGAAAATGTGCTAAAGCACTGGTAAATTCGTGACTCATCAAACAGATCAAATATTAGTTAAATTTTTGTATTTTCAAAGATATTCTGGTAGATAAATCGTTGATGCAGGAGCCACTCCACTTAATGTCTAAAATATTCGTAGGGATCCCTCAGAACCCGAACCCTTAAAGTCCCTCTGAGCTTTCTCTAAACCCATAGACACTCTCAAGACCAAGGCAGTATATCGCTTTAACTATTCTTATATCCGTTCAGGTGTGATCTGTTTAGTGCATAGACCTCATCGAAATTTCTTTAAACTCTTGAATGTGTGTGAAGTCGAATGCTAGCCCACATTGACCCTCGCCCCATGTTAATAGCCTCTTCGTTAGCGTATCACAAACAATATCTAACACATGAGGCAGCTACTTAAACCTACCAAAGAAAAATGTAATCTTAAATAAAAGTTAGCACTAACCAAACTATTATCGGATACTTTTCTCATATGATCATGAAAACTAAAGAAAAACAAAATTCTGTCTCGCGTACTGCCATTGCGGGAGAAAATCATGAGCTAAATGTTGCTTTCTACCTCAGGCGAGCTTTCAAAGACAACCAACAGGTTCATATAATTAACGACCTACGTTTTAGTTACAATGGCGAGTCTGCACAGATTGACCATCTGGTGATATATCCCTTCGGATTCATACTTATTGAATCTAAAAGTATTGCAGGTATTGTTAAAGTGAATAAAAAGGGTGAGTGGTCTAGAACGGTCAACAATAGATGGCAAGGCATCTCGTCTCCGCTTAAACAAGTTGAGCTACAAGAAAAACTTCTAAAAGAGTTTTTACACCACAATAGAGAAGTAATCTTGCCAAAGTTTTTGGGGATACAACAAACAATGAATGGACGGCAATGGCATGGATTGTGTGCTGTTTCAAGCAATGCTGTTCTTGAAAGAACTACGATGCCAGAGGTAGTATCTAGCAAGGTAGTAAAATCTGAGTTTATTCAGGATGAAGTCTATACGCTGATGAATTTACGAAAAAATATGCTTCATGCAGTTACCGATAGCCGCGCTAGTTTCAGCAAAGATGAATTAAATTCGATTACTTCATTTCTGCTTGAAGCTAGCGAAAACAAAAAAGTTATAGAAACTGATCAGCACACTATTGAAGATGATAAATTAGCGTTAAATGTCGTTATTCCACTTAACAATAGTTTTACTTGCAAACATTGTGGTGAGAAAAATAAGTTAGTAGATAATTACGGACGATTTGGCTATTACGTGACTTGCAATACCTGTGAAAAAACAACCGCAATGAAGAGCAACTGTCCATGTTGCCAAAGTAAAAATACCAAAGTTTCTAAAAAGGCAAAAATTTATACTTTAAATTGTCTAGATTGTTCGCATCAACCTATCGTCTTTAATAAAGACTGATTTATGTCTACTCACTATTTTTTTCATTCTTTGTAGATGAATTGCTAAGAAGCCGATTTGGGATATTGGGTCTGGATGGTGATTGTGGCAACTTTGAAGCAATATAAATATTGTTATGTGCGATTCGTTTTACGTTAATTACTTTGCTAGATAACACAAACGTACGGTTGTAACAAAAAGCTTACTAAGGAAAGCTGCAAAGTCCAGTGTCGTTTCAAGCAAACTAACCCCTCGATATACATTGTTTTAGTTGGAGTATCACGGATTTTGTAAGTTGGATATTATGTGCCCCATCCAAACAACATATTAATTATTTTCTGCTTGATCAAATTGAAACAAAGCTTCCTCGGCATCTCGCCACGGTAATCTTCTTCCATTAGCCTTCATTCTAGTATAGGCGGATCGCGCTTGTATCGTGCTAATTCTTTGATGAATGACTAATTGGTTCACGATCCAGATAGTACCTTGTACGATAGCCGCCTCTTTTTCAGCAGCAATTCTAAGCGCCTTATCGCCTGTTAGCAAAGGGCATTGCTCTTGCTTAGCCAATGCCAACGCAAAACAGTCATTTCGACTCGCTTTTGTATAGGTCCCTGTCAGTTGCATTGCATATACCATTGAGTCAGATGAGACTTCCTTTAAGGTTAAACCAAGCTCTAGCAAGTAGTCATGCTCATCTTCGAGCTCTTCGTAAAAGAGAATATCAGGTGTTGCAAAATTATATGGTAATTGAAAAATATCCTCTAGTAGGCCGCCTTCTTCCATGTCGATTAAGATATTGGCATCGCTAATTAGGAGCTGCTGCACTTAGCACCTCCAGTTTCCGTTCCTTGTGAAAACTGGATAAAGAAACACCTAACAACTCTGCAGCTTTAGATTCACCAATGTATTCTTCCCCTAGCGCTCGATAAACCAATTGTTTCAATAGAAAGGTAGTTTCTTGTTCGTATGGTTGACCAGGTTCTTGAGCACGCCACCCTTTCTTACTGAAAGACATAAATAAACCGCGTTGAGCCGATTCAGAAATGATGCCGCATTGACCTGCGCGGTATAGGGTAGCTAACATGCTAATTCCATATTCGTGCTTCAGCATAAATAATTCGCGTGGTTCAATGTAGCGACGGCTCTGACCCAAATGTTCGATTAAAGCTTGTTTAGGTAATAAGAATGCTCCAGCAAAAAGATTACACGCTTTTTCTTCATCTATATCATCGGCCAATCGGCTGTGCACGACTAAATGACCTAATTCATGAGCAAGAGTAAAACGCTGGCGATCTCCGCTTTGACTTGTAGAAATAACTACAACCGGAGTAGAACCAATATTTCCTGCCAGACCATCAAATTTTTTACGCGTCTCTACGTCAGTCGTAATGATCATGATTCCCTTGGCTTCCAGGGTATCAATCATGTCATGAATCGGGTTTAAGCCAAGATCCCACTGTTCTCGCATCTGAATAGCAAGATCTTCTACTTCTTCCAAAGTTTCGATTTTTTTTGTAAGCCCTTCAGGCAAAGAAAATGCAGGGATAGGTTTGACAGAATCAGGGTACAAATCTAACAACTCATGCCAACGTTCAGCCTGATCGATCACATCTTCATTGATACGATCTAAGGTTTTCTTAGGCGTGCTTGCTCGTTTGCGATACTCGACGCCTTCGAGCTGTACCTTAGTAGGACGGAAGAAGTACTCTGTGCGAACATCAAGAGCCTTGGCAAGCTTTAATAGGTTTGATGAAGAAGGCATAGCATCCCCATGCTCGTACTTTTTTATCGCATTGGCTGATAAGCCAATTTGGCAGCCCAAAGCTTTCATTGATAGCCCTGCGGCTTTTCGAGCTCGCCCTAATCGTTCAGCAAACATAATAATATCCTTTCCCATTTGGTTTACATTTTATATATATTTTTATTTTTTGTAAACCAAAGTGTATCCATTTAGTTTGTCAAAACTTGGGATATCAAGTATGTTTGTTAAGTAATAATGTGTAGCAAGCATGTATTTAATGACGAGTAATTACTTGCAAACATTGTGGTGAGAAAAATGAGTTAGTAGATCATTATGGACGATTTGGCTATTAGGTGACTTGCAATACCTGTGAAAAAACAAACGCAATGAAGAGCAATTGTCCATGTTGCCAAAGTAAAAATACCAAAGTTTCTAAAAAGGCAAAAATTTATACTTTAAATTGTCTAGATTGTTCGCATCAACATATCGTCTTTAATAAAGACTGATTTATGTCTACTCACAATTTTTCTCATTCTTTGTAGATGAATTACTAAGAATCCGCCGATTTTGGATATTAGGTCTGGATGGTGATTGTGGCAACTTTGAAGCAATATAAATATTGTTATGTGCGATTCGTTTTCCTTTAATTACTTTGCTAATTAACACAAACGTTCGGTTGTAACAAAAAGCTTAGTAAGGAAAGCTGCGAAGTCCAGTGTCGTTCTCAAGCAAACTGACCCCTTGATAGACCGACCCCTTGATAGACCCCCTAGTCGACTTCCTCGAAGTCGACCCATTAAAGTACTAGGTACGCCACCATTTGTCACAGTATCTTCATTAATATGTCAACTAACCGTCAAGTACCCCCATTAATCTAGCGCTCCAAGTAAAGCTCTTACTTGGAACTACAATGGTCAAGGCCCCACATTTTAGAAGCGTATTCATTTCAGACACTCATCTTGGCAACAAAGACTGCAAAGCAGACTTTTTGCTTCACTTTTTGAACAACATGAGCTGCGAACGACTTTATCTTGTAGGTGATATTGTTGATATGTGGTCAATGAGCAAACAATTTCGTTGGCCAGATGCTCACAACGAGGTAATGCATAAAATTATCGCATTGAGTCATGGCAAAACCAAAGTCATATTCTTGCCGGGAAATCATGATGCTCCCCTGCAAAAGTATTCAGGCATGCAGTTTGGCGACATAGAGATTAAGCGTCAGTATGTGCATCACACCGCCGCAAATAAACGCTATTTAGTGTTACACGGCGATCAGTGCGATGGTGACGTTACCTTAGGTAAATTCCATGCATGGATAGGTGACAAAGCATACGATGTATTGCTGTTTGCCAACCGGTGGTTTAATCGTGTTCGCAGTTGGCGAAATGGACACTACTGGTCCCTTGCTGGCTATATTAAGCAACGAGTTAAAGGAGCCAACAAAGCGATAGAGCGTTATAAACAAGCAACTACAAAGCGCGCTCAAGACTTATCCTTAGATGGTGTTATTTGCGGCCATATTCATCATCCAGAATCTGACACGGTAAATGGCATCCACTACGTTAACGATGGCGATTGGATAGAAAATTGCTCTGCCTTGGTAGAAGACAGTAAAGGCAGCCTTAACCTCATCGATTGGGTCGCCTACACTAAAGAAGCCACCGTATCGGAGTTAGACATTGAACGTATTGGTGCCACTAAAAAAGCTGCATGATTCTTGATTTTGGATAACATTTGAAAAAGCTCAAGCGCTACCAGTACGAGCGATACGCCGTATTGTGTAAATTGGCATATCCGAGAGAATTTGACTACGAGGCTCTTGGTTTTTCAGAGCATCAGCATCATGCCGTTTATAACGTACATCGGGCAGTCATTGCGCGAATACTTATCCGCCCTCAGAAAAAAGAAGTCATCGTATTGTTTAGAGGGACGCAATCTTTGCAAGATTGGCTTCTAAATTTCTGTATCTTCCCCAAAAAAGCTAAAGGAAAGTTTGCACCTGGGCGAAAGGGTAACGGCTTTGTACATTTTGGTTATCAGTTTTTAATCGATCAAGAAAGTACAATCTGCGCAGCAAGTGGTGGACAAACGCAGTATGAAAGAGCTGGTCAAAGCGTATATCAGCAAATTGAAAACATATTAGAACCACTTATCGCATCAGGCAAACGTATCACCTTTACAGGTCATTCTTCAGGTGGTGCTATGGCAGTACTATCGGCGCAGCGTTTAGAGCTGTCATTTCCTCGTAGCGTTCGCCGGGTCGTCACTTTTGGACAGCCTTCAACAAGTTTTAGAATATTTCATAAGTACTATTTACTACACAAACGCACCTTCCGGGTGTGTTGTGATTTAGACATTGTGACTTTTCTGCCGCCCCTTCCAGGCCTATTTGTTCATGTGGGTCGCTCGCTATGGCTCCACGATGGGCGTATTTTTGAAGATGCTAGACCATTATGGCGCTTATATCGGGTAATATCGCGCTGGCTAATATCGCCTATTTCCTATCATTACATGCACAAATATATTCGCGATAAAGACTTTTTCGATGAACATTAGTCATGAAAAATTACCTTTTTGACCCGCTTGCACAATAAGTATTGTGCTTTGCCTTAAAAGACATCAATCTTTTCTGCAACATAGCAACATAGTTACTTTATTACCGTCAAAAGTTTAACTTGCACCAGCGTTCGTCGTTTAAATTGGATTTAGTAAATTAGTGCTTTTCGTTGTTAGTCTTCAAGCAACCCACCCCCTTGAAGTCCAAACATAGTTTAATATTCGAGGGGATCCCTCAGAACCTGACCCTTTGATCCCATGGGATTTTCTAGTTAATACCTAACTTCGTACCTTAAATGGCGTAAAGTGGTAAATGTATATATCTTTTTCTTTATCTTTTGATACACCATAGAACTTGTCAGCTTTTGAAAAGATATAACTTGGCTTAGGTTTTAATGCAGTATTGTAGTAATGCTGGAATCCAAAGGTATCATCAACAATTTCAGTATATTTGTAGGTCTGCACCATAAACCCATTAGGTTTCCCATCTATTTGATCTGGTATCTTGTTTCCTTTCGAAATTTGTAACAGTCCTTTCATGCCCGATTGGTATTCGGCTAGTAACAAATAATTGCCTCTCTTAGCGTCTTCTTCTAGGAGAGATAACAGTTTTATTCTATCGTC
Organism: Glaciecola sp. G7-5; assembly: GCF_055808975.1. Lineage (NCBI taxonomy): Bacteria > Pseudomonadati > Pseudomonadota > Gammaproteobacteria > Alteromonadales > Alteromonadaceae > Glaciecola > Glaciecola sp. G7-5. Next base: position 2,500,015 of record NZ_CM147892.1, on the reverse strand, counting down.
AAGCAATGCCGAAACTACATTGCCTTCGCTATCGGGAAATATCACCAACAACCCTTCATCTTTTATTCGATAATGATGTACTCTCCCGACTACTTGTTGCCCAGTAACAGTAAAATCATCAGGTAACATAGCACGCAAATGACCGTAGGCTTTGTTTCTTAAGGTAAAATCGATATTATTTAATTTCCTACTATACTCTACGAGTAACTCTTGCCGCTTGTCTTTATAATTGCCTATTTGAATTTCTTTAATTGTCGAGGGTTTCTGCCAATCAAAATCAAATTCAAATAAAAATTCTTGCCCGTTTTTATATGCCAACGCATATTGAAGAAAAATTCGTATTTCATCATAGCTAGGCTCTAGAATAACTTGTTCCGAGAAATCTAATCGCGTATCCATTAGACCCCACTTTCCAGTGTCACCTTTGAAGGGAATTAATCTGCGTACGACTCTATCACCTAATTCAGCCTTTGGAAAAGATAGCACCATTTTCCGTTCGAATTCATGCTTGATTAACAAACCTTCTTTTCCATTTTGTTCTGCTTTGTAAATGCCACCTGCTAGTCGAGTGAGTTTATCAAAAACAGTTGCGCCATCTTGATAATATTCATGCCCAACCTTATTGTTGTTAGGGTTGAATATTGTTCTTCTGCCTTTGTATCGCAGGTCAATCGGCTTAAAAGGACTCGCGCCTTCCATTGAGATGGGTTCTTTTTTGTGGTTTGCTAAAAAGCCACTATTGGCTTTTTTGTAAAATCTATCATTCCCCATTATCATATATTCGTGACCATCTAGGGTGCTTACTGTGAGGTATTTGTCATCTTCATAACAAGACGTAGATGTAAATATGTAAGGAAAGGACTTTTTGGTTTTGCCATCCATAAAGCTATACAATATTCGGTCTTTAAGCTTTGAGGAAAAGCGATCAACACCTTGGCGCTCTACTTTTCGAACAATCGAGCCATCTGGGCAGGTGTATTTTATTTCGCCAACTGGTTCTATTAGGCCCTTTTCAATAGAATAGTAATCGATAGTGTCAAAGGCATTTAGTAACGACACCAACCCCAACCTTGATTCGTATTCGCTTATTTCCTTATTTACGAAGGGTACGACCACTCTATCGTTTAGGTCGATAACACCCAACCGTTTTACCCACTTACCATCTATACCTCTAACCATTGCGAACGCGGGTATATAGCCATCTTTTATCATGACACGCTCATCGTCTCGTGGTTCTAAACCCAAAACGTAAGTATTCTTCGTTAAGTAAGTCTTGGTTCTGGCATTGTATAATTTTACTTTGGGAAATTTTTGCGTTTTGCCATAAGCGTAATAGTTATTAAAGCCTCCACTCTCTACCCAAAACAGATCGTTGTGACCAAGAGCTATGTAACTTCCCTTTATTACATATTTTAAATTGAAGTTTTTGTCATAGAAACTAGTTTTTTTAGCGCCATCTTTTGTTTTTGAATGTAGCTTGTGGGAAGTATATGTGCCTTGTTTATTTACTACGCCATCATGGAAAATGACGTTTTTTTCAATGAAACGATAGTTAGCAGAATTTTTATCTAGCGCGATAACATGCCATTTACCTTTAGTGTCTCCTACAAGTAAAAAGCCGTTTAGAAGATCTTTTTTGATTTTTGCAAAGTCTCTTTGTGCTTTATAAAACGATTGGTTTCTGGGACTTGCTTGCTTCACTCTTTGCGCGTTTTCGGGCGGTCGATATACTTGTCTGCAATGTTTGTATCGACCGTGCCCTCCACAAACATGGCAAGTCTCAGTTACTTGCTCTGACTTAATAGAAGAGTTTGTGTAATAGTATTCTCGTGATTGATTCCAGCCGCCAGTATCTTTGTAGGTAAGGTTTTCATAGTCTCGGTAGCTATTTTTGTAGGTAGCGGTGCCTGTTCCTTTGCAGCTCATACACTGGCGCGTGCCACAAACGGTTTCATATTCCTGAGCGAAAGAAGTTTGACTAAAAGCCAAACAAACAAACGCAATATACAAGCATAGAAGTTTAGTCAGTTTGAGCATAACGTTATTTACATCGAAAATTCGTCGCCAAAAGCTTAGACTGCATGATTACTGCCTCCTTCTTCTTTGATTGCCACTATAAATATTAGACTCTTTTGCTAAATCATGGCAAGTACTTTCTTCGAATCAAGGGGTCAGGTTCGGAGTGATCCCCACGAATATTATTTCAAGCAACCTGAACCGTTGAAGTCGACCCGTTGAAGTCATTTCGTTTTCTGTATTATTTTAGGGGATAGTTACAATTTCGGTTTTATGAACTTTTTATAACATGATTAATTTGTAACATTCATGTCTTCTTGAACTGCTAATTTTTCTCGCGTCATTTAAGTTAACAACAAAACCTCTACTCGAAATGCAATATTTCGAGGAATGATTTGTATCGTTTTTAAATGGTTTGTATCGGTTAGCTCAAAGTGGGTTAAGCACCAATTGGACTCGATTCACTTTGCGCTAAATTTAGAAAATAAACTCATATGTGAGGGAAAACTAAAATGAAAGCTGTATCCATAAATACCCGTTTACTAGGCTTAATTTGCCTTACTACTGTGCTTTGTGCATGTGAAGACGAAAAAATCGTACAAGTAGAAGTACCTGTGGAAGTTGAGGTGCCAGTTGAAGTACCGGTACTAGTAAATGCAGAACATGCAATGTTAACCGACCCATTCCTACAAATTCCAACTGATAGTTCAGTCAACGTTGTATGGTTCACTAATTTTGAAGGTTCTGAACACACATTGACCTATGGTGACGCTGCTACTTCTGATGTTGCTACTACCCAGTTAAGCCGCATGATGGAAGATGTTTCCTCTCAACAATTTGGTAAAGCCTATGATGAAGTGAGCTATCGTTCGGTTTATCGACACGAAGCGACTGCTGAAGGCTTGACCGAAGGTGTACGGCTCGATTATTCAGTATCGAGTACAGATGAAGATGGTTTTGTATTTGCTAGTGATACTTTTACATTAGCGCCAGCGCCAGCAAAAGATGCACCGTTGAAAATCCTATTAACGTCTGATTTGCAGTCTAAAAAGAACGTCGTGGCTAATTACCAAAAAGTGGTTGAAACTGTGGGAATCCCTGATGCGGTTTTATTCGCTGGGGATTTTGTAAATGTACCAGATCGCGCTTCAGAATGGTTTGACCAAGCCAAAAATAACGCTCCTGGCTTCTTCCCCGCGCTGCAAGGCCACTATCAAAAATACTTACCAGGCTTCCCTTACAATGGAGGTGAAATTCTACAACATTCACCGTTGTTTGGCACTATAGGCAACCATGAAGTTATGGGACGATATAATCCTACTGAAGATGATTACTCTCTCAATGGAAGCTTCAATGATCCGCAACCAGTATGGTATGCGGAGGTAGCCTACGAAAAAGTTAAGGCCGACGTTAATCCAACGGATGATGCAGACATTAAAGCCCAATGGATTGCTGATCAATCACATAACCAAACTAGCTTCTTAGATATTTTCTCTTTTCCAAATGATGGTCAAGGCGGCGAAGAATACTACGCTACAGCATTTGGTGACGTATTTATTATTTCCATGAATGTATCAAGAATATGGCGCTCATGGAGCGTGTCTGGTGCCAGTAAATCGAAATTTGTTGAGGGTTTAAGTACCTTAGAAGACCCTTCTCAATGGGGGTTTGGTGAGTTTTTATTTGAACGCTTTGATAAAGATTCTGACCAATATGCATGGTTAGAATCAGTTATGGAAACGGATGCATTTAAAAATGCAAAATACAAAGTGGTAATGGCCCACCAAGGGGTATTTGGCTTAGGTGACAATACTGTTCCAGTACTATCTCAACCGGTTATGCAACTAGTGGAAACCGATACCCAAGGGAATGAATCTATTACTGAACTCACCTTTCCTTTGAGCGCGGATACGTGGACCAATGACGTTGAACCCATGCTAGCAAATGTCAGTGAGGTGCGTTATCAATACCCACTTGATCAAGATGTCTGGTTAAATGACATTGAACCTTTATTTTTGGAAAATGGTGTTGATTTAGTTCACATCGGGCACTCACACTTATGGAATCGTGCACAGGTTGAAGGTTTGCACTATTTAGAAAGCTCTAACGTAGGTAATTCCTACGGTGCTTATTATGTGGATAGTAGCGGTGTTTATACCAGAGATGTTCGTTCCAGTTATGCGGACTTTTGGGCTGATGTGAATTCAGCAAATCCTCGATGGTCTATTGAAGACTACCCACCCAATGGCGACCCTCAAAATCGCGTTATGAGTTTCCCCAACTTGTTTAGTCCTATGAGTTTAGAAAACGAAGAATATCCAAATTTACCATTTGTAACGAGCAATACCTTGTCAGTATTTTCTATTTTAGATACCGGAACAGGCACAGTACAAAGTTATGTGTTTGATCCCACAAATTTAAATTCAGAAGTACAATTATTCGACGAGTTTTCGATAGACTAAGATTCAAAATATACACTCAGCGAATAGTACAATTATGCGCTATTCGCTGATATTCTAGATAACCATACTATACCTTTTATGGATTGAGTTGGGAGGCTAGATAGCAGCGTCGGAAGATATACTGTTTGATGTTAACGGTGAGAGACTGTTTGGGATAAGACAAACCGGCTTCAATTTTTATGGTGTTTTTGACACCAGATTAATTTTTGAGAGAGGTTTAAAAATGGCAACAATAACCTATAGAACAGATGATGAAACAAAAAAAGACTTTCAGAGTTCGCTGAAAAGCAGAATATGAGCATAAACAAAGCCATTGATGTGATCGTTGGTAATGCGATTCGTGAGCAAGAAGCTTATTATGAATTTCAAAAAAGAGCTTCAAGCGGCGACCCAAAAAAAGCGCTCGCAATATTGAATTCAAAAGCTTTTTCCTAATAGCTTACATGGCTTTTGCCGGCTTTCGGTGTCGATTAGTAATGACTCGCACCCGCCTTTAAATGAAAAGCGTTATTTATGCTATTACGATACTAGTAAAAAATCACAACAATCGAGCTAGAGTATTTTGCAAACGAACCGATTGCTTTTTTTATTTTGCTAATATTCAACACAAAAACTAGCTATCACCCATTTGGCGCTACAATAACCAAGACTTGATTGTCTTCATGCGTTCCCTTACGAGAGCTACCACTGAAAAAAGCTTTGACTTGGTATCAGGCGTAATACCCGTAACAGTGAAGACCGTAGTACGACCACCAGCACTAGTTGTTTTAGCAGTTAAGGGAGAAACCGTCGCGCCTGTATTGGCAATTTTTGCGTTAATTGTACCGCTTATTGGTTTAAAACTTCCAAACCAAGGCTTGTACATAAGCTTCACGGTAACATTACCCGTTTGATACTGTTTTAGATTGAGTGATGCAGGGCTTACTGCGATAGCGTAACTTGGACTAAAATATATTCCGCCTGCAACCACTATTATAAAGATTCCGCCTACAATAATTTTCGTAACCATAACTTACCCCTTTAATTTAAATTGTAGTGTTCTTAAAGCATATGAAACAACTTTGCAAAATGGGATGATGATTACGTCAATAGTCTGAACTTCGCTACAAAATCATATTATTAAAGCTAGTCCATAAGTTGATAAAAAGCAAGAATATGAGCTAGCCAACAGAACTGATGTTTACTTTCTGGTTGGCTTACTGATGACCATCGCATTGACGGTAAAAATAAAAAAAGGCCGGTCTAAAAAACCGGCCTTGTGTCATATTAACTAACCTTTCGCTTAGTAGAAGCTAATCTTACCTTCTATCCCCCAAATGCGAGGCTCGTTAACAATACCGGTTAAGTTATTGAAGTCGATAGCGCCTTTCACGTTGTCTTCATTGGTAATGTTACGACCGAATAAGGCAACCGAGTATCCATCTGCAAAGTTCTCGTAACCAATACGTAAACCGCCTTCAAAGTTATTATCTGTTTGAAACTCTACTGACTCATACAAGAACAAGTTTGTTTTACCTTGGAATGACCAATCAGTGTAAGCAAATAACTCACCGTCATTGCCCAGCGGTATAGTATAGCGCGCAGTAAAGGTTAAGATGGTTTCAGGAGCTTGTGGAAACGGGTTTCCATCAGCCACTGCCAAACCATTTAGTAAAGGATCAGTTACTGTGCAGTTTGCGCCACAAGCGCCTACTAACAAATCAGCGTCTTTAAGTTCAGTATTGTTGTAACTATATCCTGCGGTTACGGCTAAATTGTCGTTCACCAAGTATTGAGCGTCTACTTCAAATCCGTAAGCGCTGCCTTTGTCAGCATTTAGCAACGAGTTACCGTTATTTGCACCGCCAATAGCAGACAACTGAATATCGTCAACTTCGTATGCAAATACTGCGGCATTCAATCTTAGTTTATTGTTAAGTAGGTCTGCTTTAACCCCGGCTTCGATTGAATTAATCGTTTCAGCTTCAGCAACTGAAGGGCTACCTTCAAATGCAACATCTCTTGCTTGAATCGACTGGGCTCTAAAACCATTGGCAAAACGAGCAAACAAAGATACATCATCGCTTAATTTATAATTGGCGCTCAATTCAAAACTGGTTTGTCCGTCATCAACATTAACCGGATCATAGTCTTGAATAGAAGCGTCACCGGTAACAAGGGCAAATCCGTTTACATTTTGTTGGCCTACTACAAGTGATTTTTCATCTTCAGTATAACGTACGCCGCCTGTAATACTTAGCTTATCAGAAACTTCATAGCTGGCTTGCCCAAATACTGCCCATGTGGTGTTTTCATGAAATACGGTGCTAGCCCCGAAATATCCATCGGTACTGGTAACATCAAACGACGAATCAAAATAGAAAGCTCCTAACTGCCAAGACAAGGCGTCATCTGTGTCGCTAGCAAAACGCAGTTCTTGAGTGACTTGTTCTAAATTGTCGAGATTATCTTTGGTCACGGCGTCAAACGGAATAATGCCTGGTCGAGGGTCTGGAGTGAAGGGAGCTAAGCTTCCAAAGCCGCCGTCAATATCGCCTAAACTAAAGCCTTCAGTCTCTTCATAAGCGCTTATTGAGGTTAGGGTAAAGTCTCCAAAATCATAATCGATTTTTACTGAGCCACCAAGACTGTCATAGGCTTGTGGGTTGTTATCAAAACCATTCCCTTCTAAATTACCATCGTAAATAACTTGGTCGCGTTGGTAGTTTTCATTTAAGTTGTTAGAACCAGGTGTAAACACGTTTGCTCTAAAGATAGACGCTGTGCCTTCTAAATCTCGACCGTGAACTTTAGCAAGGATAGACAACTCATCTGTAGGGGTATAAAGAAGTTGAGCACGCCAAGCTAATTCGTTAAAACCACCAATCGCATCGCCCTCTTCAGATGCGATATTGTCAATGTAGTCATCACGCTTTTGTGACAATACAGAAAAACGACCCGCTAAGTTGTCAGTTAAACCGCCACCAACTGCGGCCTCAATATTGCGCGTATTGTAACTTCCTATTGAGGCTTTTACGTATGCGTCAAAGTCCTCAGATGGTTTGACTGAATCAAATTTGATGATACCGGCAGTGGTGTTGCGTCCAAACAATGTACCTTGTGGCCCACGAATGACCTCTACTTGTTGGATATCAAATAATGGAAAGCTCTTAAGTACCACATTTTCCATCACTACGTCGTCCATAATGACCGATACTGGCTGCGATGCTGCAAGGTCAAAATCAGTATTGCCTAAGCCGCGCATATAAAAGCGAGGTGCAACACGACCATTTGAAGACTCTGCGTATAAACCTGGCACACGCACCGCTAGCTCTAGAATATCGCCGCCGCCAGAAAACAAGTTTTCAAACTGCTCGCCACTGAGTGTTGCAATAGAGATAGGAACGTCTTGAATGCTCTGAGAGCGTTTTTGTGCGGTCACAACGATTCGTTCTAAACCATCTTCATCGTTGGCCGTGGTATTTTCGTTTGCAGTGTCTTGTGCATATGCGGGTAAGGCGCATGCCAAAGATACAGCAAGCGCGAGAGTGGTTTGCCTATAGCTTTTCATGTAGTTTTCCAAAGTTAAGTTGTATGAGGTATGGTGGTATGCGCAAAGAATAAAACACATCACTTGTCTATGCAACACGGATTGATTTTATTGGTTTTTTTGTTAATTTCACTGGTTTTTCTATACACAAAGATTTACATCTAGCTAACAAAACAAGACTAAAATATACTCCTGCCTGCAACAGACGTTTAAATTAACAAGATAGTCGTAGTGAATGGTGAAAGTCATTGGCCAAGGCAATCTTTACAGCCCTTGGCCAAAATGCAGATACGAAAATTGTTGATATGCGACTAGCTAGCAGAACGGTCGTCGTCAAGCTTCGCAATATCATGAATAGTCACATTCTTGTCCATGTAGGATGCAAGTTTTTTTGCAATTTCATCATTGCCTGCCTGCATAGCAAAGTCGGCAATAGGCACGCCATTACATTTAAGATTATTTGCAATTAAGGTGTATTTTTTGCTTAATTTCTGATTAGAAAAAGACGCTACCAATTTCGCATTCATGCGTTTAGTGCTCGATGTGGCCGCCACTACGCACAACTGCGATTCTACGGCGTTGTCAGACGCCACATATACTGGGCTAGATTTAGCAGAAGCAAAACCAGCTGCACTAATGATTGATGTTATCAACACTGCTTTAACGATGTTTGTTTTCATAATTAACTCCGGGATTTAAGTTATTGCGTTAAGTCGCACTAATATAGTCGCTTAAAAACATCAATGGTTTATGTGGTTTAAATCGCGGAATGTAACTTTTCATGTCAATAGAAAATAAGCTTTTCCATTTTTTTCCTTTAAAAAACAATCTCTTTTGAAGAATTCAAAACTTTTTCAATACACTAATTTTTACATCTAGTTTGCAAAACAATGAATATAATCAGTCTGAATCCAAAAGCGTCATCATAAACTCTAGAGTATTATGCAATTTTGTTGAAAGAAAAATATCTTTGGCTTTGATGATAATGATGAGGACGCTTGAAACTGCATTATTAGTACCTTTCAGCTCTTGCAATCAAACGATCGAGCCGTCGCTTGTTATACTGTTGCAGCAACGAAGGGTAAAGATTCAACAACACATTACAAAGCATAATGACCAGCCCAAATAATAGACCATATTTGGCGGTTTTATAAAGCGCAAAGAAAATAACAAATACAAAGCCGATTAAATGGCTAATTTCTGCTATCGTCATTTCTTTTCTTAATTCATAAAGTTCATCGAGGCTTAGTTTTCTATCTAATTTTAGTTTTTGATTTAGCAAACTAAAGACAGTGTTTTTTACGCACCAAGTAAAGGGACCTAGACCGATTAGCTTATTCTTACGTTGGCTTTTAATGAAATTAAAGTGAGAAAGCCTTTTGTAAAAAGGCCTGTTTTGTATTAGGGCATTGACTATCATGCCAACCATCCACGATATGACACTAATTGAAATGCCAAATACTAGATATTGCATTGTCTCTATCCTTGTTGCTTTGAAAGAAGCCTTACCTTATCACTAAGACCACTATCTACGACCATTTTCTCCTTCATTAAATGGTAGCCCACTCATTCCTTGCCAATTTCAACGTGAATAATGCGATTAGTAGAGCTTTGGTGTATCAGTAAATTCCCATCACTGGTAGGCCGCATATGACGAATTATACCCGCATAGAAATCACCAGAGGGTATTGCCCAGCTTTGGAAGCTTTCATCTTTTGGGTCGAAGCGCACGAGGGCATCAGGTCGCATACCTGATTCGTTGTACCAAACGACCCCATCAAGCACTTCAATCGCATAAGGGTGTGACGTAGGCCCACTAGGAGAATCCCACTCACGAATTTCACCGTTGCTAGGATTATATTGCCCTAAGCGGCCACGACCTGAATTTACGTACCAAATCATACCGTCGCCAGCGATATCTAATCGACGCACCTTAGTGCGTTGGTGAGGCAATTTAATTTCTGTAATTTTTAAGCTTTTATGATCAACTTTTAATAAGCAGTTACTGCCATTGCACGCCACCCATATGTCACCCAATTCATCAACCTTAATGCCATAGGGTCGTGAACCTTTTGTAGGCGCTGTTATTAAATCAATTTTCCCAGTACTTGGGTCCAAGCGCCCTACTTTATTTGAATGCTGAAGCGTAAACCAAAGGATACCATCTTCGTCAAACACACCAGTATGTGGATCTCGCGCTTTCGGGTCTGGCATGTCATATACTTTTATTGTCCCATCTTTCGGATCAAGACGTCCAACGGTGCCGTTTTTATTGCCCATGTACCACATAAAGCCAGCATTATCGGGAGTGACTGAGTGCGGCATGGCGCCGGCAGGTAATGGATATTCTTGCATATTTCCTGTTTCAGGGTCGATGCGTCCCATTAAATTTCCCCATTGACCAACCCACCATATGGAGCCGTCTGGCGCTTCTACTGGGTCTCGTGAGCGCTGACCAAGCGTTGGCACCACCCACTCTTTAAACTTAATCGTATTTTCGCCATCAATAAGGGTAGGAACTCGTTCATCGTTAGGCGGGAAATGCGTGGCTAAATAATCGGCAATCATATTTTGCTGGGATTTACTTCCCGAAAGGTCAACCATTGTCGCGGTTAAATCCAACCAGTGCTCTCGACTATAACCAAGGCTTGTCGATATGCGATTCACGTTATGACAAGCTGAGCAGATTGCTTGTACTGCTTCTTTTCCTTCGCCATCGGGAAGGTCATTCGCTGCGGCTGAATATGAAATACTTCCAAACACAATGCTAAAAACAGCCAAACTAAGCTTTGATATCTTTGCCATAAATTCCCTCACTTTTTTATAAAGTAGAACGCGTAAAAGATTCTCGCACAAAATTCCGTAACTATACATAAGTCTAATTTAAGGCATGTAAAAATACAAAAATCTATATAAAAGCGTTTACCTTGAACGAAGTGGTTTTGGCTTTGTTCAATTTGCTTTTACAATGCTTAGTGAAATGATTTGGTCTTCTAGTAAAATCACTTTGTCTTTTTTCGGATGCGGGCTGACGTCCATCAACTTTAAATTATAGCCAAAAGCATTAACGACGTTAGACTCACGTTTGCGGATTAATTTTACTTCTAGATTTTCTTCGCGTTCATTTGAAACATCCAGTGTCACAATTATTTGGCCTGCCCAAACGCACTGAACACCAATTGCACATCGCGAGTCTTCAACGCCGGTTAAGCGCAAAGTTAAGTTTTGATAGTCCACGGTTTGTGCACTGTCTATTGTTACAAGTGTGCCTAACTCTTCATTAGCAAGTGCCGTAACCTTTTGTTCTTGTAATTGTGTCTGCGCTTGCAGTTGGCTAGACGCCTTTTGAGCATTTTCTTTTTTAGTTTCAACTGAGCTTTCAGTGCTACAAGCAGTCAAAGACACCAATAAGATAAAAATTAGTTTATACATAATCCTTCCCCAAAAATAAAGCTCGGATAATACCGAGCTTTATATGTTTTTATTTGTTACTTACTACTATCGTGGAGTAGCGCAACGAGGCTCGGTACACAATTGTACACATTGGCGCGCATCTGATGGGCTAATAATACCATCTCCATCATTGTCGCGAGGATCACCTGGTGCTGCCGCTTGACCACGTGCCATGCCAATGAGTCTTATATCAACACGGTCAACATAACCATCTAGATTTACGTCGCATCTTAGCGCCTGTGGCACATTGTCACATGTTAGAGCCACATCATCAATTTGCGCATACCAATTCCAGTCAAACGCGTTAGGATCAAAGTAATGCCAGCGTAAAGTAACATCAGCTTCACCAGCATAATGCGTTAAATCAACCGACACAGACTCTCCGTCACTAGTGTACAAACCGCCAACAGGATGATCTTCATTCCAGCTAAGCATATTGGTCCAAGTATTGCCGCCATCAGTGCTTATATCCAAATTAAGGAAGTCTAAAAATCCAAGATTCTGATAATCCGCAAGAAACGTTAACGATGCCCCTGTCCAATCGACTAAACTGAATGAATTAGAATGTATCTCTGTATCATAATCACCAGGGGTGACATCACTTGATACAGAAGCCGCATCACCTAGACCACCAGTAAAGTTTCCTCCAATTCCAGACCCAGCTACGCTTGACCAAACAATCCCTTGGCCAGCATTGTCAACAACAGACCAGCTAGCAGGAATGCCATTGTCGAATCCAACAGCCGGGACATTACAAGCTATATCGGCAGCAAATGCAGTACATACGCTAGGTATAGCGGGTCTAGCTAAGTTGTCTTCAATAACTACGTCATCTACGAAAAAGTTAGAGTGTGTACCATTCGTTCCACCTACTGTACCTCCAATAGATAGTGTATGAAGCTGTCCATCATTGAAGGGGGCGATAGAGAATGTATAAGGAATATAGTCACTATCAGTTGCATTACAAGTAACAGTTCCTATATCAGACCCATCAATACTGACTTGGATAGAATCGCTTGCAGCGTCACATAGCCCACGGTACACATTTACTGTTAACTCAGTTGCTGTAGCAGGAATGGTAATATCCTGCGCCGCACTGCTAGTCACACCTTCACTTAATCCACCAATCCATACAAGCCATTGTCCAGTGGTTGATAAACCTGCTGCTGGGCAGCCATTATCAGGGCCACAAAGTGGAAAGCCTTCAATACCGGTAAACGTCGAACTCGTCAACCAATCAGCGTTAGGAACACCACCTTCAAAGCTCCAATCAGCAACAATATTACTACTGCTTATAGGTCCAGTTGGGATAGTACAAGAAAAACCACTTTCTACCTGACAACTACTAGAACAACCGTCGCCATCGGCACTATTTGCATCATCACACATTTCACCTATATCAAGCAGGCCATCACCACAAACTGGCAATGTTTCAAGTGAGCAAGAATACGCTTCTACGCTATCGACATACCAACCGATAACGCCATTACAGCCGTCGGTACCAAAGTCAAAACGCAATTGAACATCATCTCCAGGGTACGCTAAACCATATAAATTGACCTGAGACTGTCCCCAGCTTCCGCTATTGCTTCCGCCATCACCACCGGTAAATGCAGCTTGTCCGCCTAATGGATTGTCGCTGACACTAAGAGTACTGTTGTAGGGGTTAAATGAATAAGCTTCAGAAGGTACCAGAACAAACGGCCCACCATTTACGCTTAATTTAAGATTACCACCGTCCCAGCCAGCTTCTGTAGCGACCCAGTGAGTAAACGCTAATTTTGGTGCTCCTGTTGCTGGTAGCGCAATTACTGGGCTATCTAAATTAATAACACCGGCTTCAGTATCCGTTCCACAATTACCCAAAACCAAGTTAGGAGCAAATGCTGCGGAGGCGCCACTTGCGCCTGCAGGTAAGTCATCACTAATTGACCAACCAGGGCTATCGAAGGTCGCAGGATTAACTACATCGTGCGAGCTTACTGTCCAGCCTGCTGGCAAAGAATTAGCTTCAAAATTTTCACTAAAGAAGGTTTGAACAGCGCCGTTGCCTTCACAAAGGGCTGGGGCATCTTTAGCAAGAAGCGCGTCGAAGCCACATTGCGTTGGTGGCGTACGAAATTCAACAGCATCAACAATTGCGCTAACTTGGTCGCAATCACTTCCGTTAATTACCTCACCTGAAGGTGAACCATCAAGCAAACTACTTAAATTAAGACCCGTTAATGCACTACATGCCGTTTCAAGTGCATCAGCCTGATCAGCAAAGTTACTAGCTGGTGTAAGCATATTTTGCGCAGCCCAGTGAATATGCGCTGACTTGGTCAATCCTAAACCGGTGTCTGAGAAGCCATTGTAAGTGCCGCCATCTACCATTAATGCGAAAGCATGATTTGGTACACCAGAATTAGAATGAACGCCACCTTGATCTGCGGAGCTGCAGAAGTATTCAGTATCAGAGACTTTTCCTGGATCGCCATAACAAGTTGGATTCCACATGTCGCGGATAGCTCCACCAAAGCCCGATGTATCTTCACCCATCAACCAGCGGGCGCTATTGTCTTGGCTTGGTGTACCAGCGCCATGCACTGAACAACTTCCATCTGTTCTTAAGGTAACTGGGAAGTTAACATCATCACGATTATTGATAAGATCGAGCGTTTCTCCCCATATATCTGAGTAAGATTCGTTGAGCGCACCTGACTGCCATGCATATATCAAAGAATTGGTCTTTTCAGTATAAGCATGGGCCCATTCGTGAGCGGTAACGTCATCACTAGTTAAGCCTGGACAAAAAGAAATGTATGTTCCATTCCAAGATGCATTTGGACAACTGTCACCACGGTTAAAAATGGCATCCATAGTTGCACCTAAACCATCAAATGAATCACGCCCAAATGCATTGTCAAAAAATGCATAAGTTTCAGCCGACGCATATATCATATTATCTGCTTCAGTATCGCCTGTTGGTAATGCATCTCCTTCAACCCAGAATGGTGAGTTTGGATAATTAGGGCCCGGGTGGGCTGCACCTTCGCCGTCAAAGGCTCTGCGGTCAAGTGCGTCATGTATACCGGTTATTTGTTCAACAACTTCACCATTTATTGCATCTACGTAGACAAATTCACGTACATTGCCTAAACCATTCAACACTTCTATTTCATATACCAAATGGTCTACGCCCGGGGCGCCTTGTAACAGTCCTGAACGAAAAACCATTAACGTACTGGCATTTGCGAAAAGGGCTTCAGGAGTGCCTATTTTATCTTCGCGATTACCAATATTAGCGCCATTGGCGGTAAGAGCCTTAGCTAAGTTTTTATCGACTGTACGATAAGCTATTCCAGCGGCTTGGTTTTGTGTAATAACAGGCGTTGTAACGACTTTTATATCAGCGATAAATTTACCGTTTACGGCAATCATTTGTCCGTTTGCATTAAAGTGCGTTCTTATTTCACCAGCAAAAACAGGTAAGCCCTTATAACTTTGTTTAAATATGCTATGCGACGAACCTAGTTTGTCTTTATTGCTGCCGACTAATGTTAATTCGGTTTCAACATCACTTATCCCGAATGCACTACCATAGTCGCGCAAGAATGTAGTAGAAAGTTCATCTGCAGTAAGGCTTGCGCTTGTCTGCGTGTTAACTCTACCAACGGGTGATCCTAATCGAAGTGGGCTAAGTTGTGAATTGGGGATACGAATAAACCGAGCAAGCCCGGTATTTTCATCTACACTTATTTGTGCTCTGCCATTTGTATCAACGATGAGTTTTTCAGACCCTCTAGCGCTATCTGCGTATACCGCTGATACATTTAAAGCCAAACACAACACTGCTGTAATTTTACTGACATGATGCATGCTTCTTTCCTCGTATTGAGATGTAAATATATAAATCGCTAAATATTCTCAACAACCACCACAGATTTTTAAGGATCTATATATTTTTTATTGGGCTTAAGCTTAAATTAAAGCTTAAGCCATCTTTTTTATTATGCTTTTTTGCTTCCAACTGAAAAACGTTTGTGTCTAGCAAATGTAGCAAGCAATGCTAAGCCAAATATAGACAAAGAAGCGGGTGCAGAAACAGCTGTAGCTGTAACAGAAGCGCTATTTACACCAACAATATTGATAAGATCCCCGTTAACATCGTCGAGGTCAGCGAAGACTATATCTAGAGCACTACTACCAGCAGAGTCAACCATAAATAGTAGCTCGGCTAATGCGAAGCTAGCGGGTTGGAAGTCCCAAAGATCAAAGGCAAAAAGAAGGCTGAGTTCGGCAACATTGACTACACCAGGACTATATTCTCCAAAACTAATATCTATAGCATCAAGTGCACCACCTAATTCATCGTATAAACTATAGCTGGCAAAAGACAAAACGCTATTGTCAAAAGTAACATCGATGTCATATGCTGCCAATGATAAGGGCACACCATCCCCTAAACCACCTATCGATAAGGTAACGGCCACAGTATCGCCGACGCTGGCATTTTGTGTACTGGGGTCGATAGATAAAATAACATTAGCATTTGCCATATTGGCAAACATAACGCTAAGGGCGAAAACAAGACTAGTAACTAATTTCATAAAGACTTCCTTTTTAACTGCTTAAGAAAACTACGGTTTTATGTGTGTGTACAACTATTTAACTACTTAGAATTATCCTCTATAAGTGCCACTCTAGAAGTAGGCAATTAAGCGTTAATGTAGTGTTACGTTTTTACAGCGCTTACTTTCAAACTTACTTTCAAATAAGTGCGATAAATGCGTACTGCATATTTCTTACCAATCTGGCAAACATGATTATTTACAAACTGTTATGATTTACAAATGGTTAATATTTAATAAAACGTAAAGAAAGCTGACATTAGAACTACATGATTTGGATAGGAATTTAAATAAAGCTTATTTGACTTCACTGAGCCGACGTAAAGTCCTTGTGGCTAGATATTTTCTGATTGATAAAATTACTTAGTGAAGCGGTGTTTCTTTTAATAGGCAGCTTTCAAGTTGGCTATGGGCCATTGGCTTGTAGAAATGAAAACCTTGCTGTAAAGGGCATTTATTGTCGTCTAACCATTTTTTGACTTCTTGGGTTTCAACGCCTTCTGCAACTACCGTCAAATCGAGTTCGCGTGACAAGGTAATCATCGATTGCACAATTTTAGCATCGGTCACATTAGTAAGAATGTCAGCAATAAACTCTTTATCAATTTTTATGCTGTCTAATGGCATTTTGCGCAATAAACTTAAAGACGAGAAACCCGTACCAAAATCGTCTAAGGCGACAGCAAATCCTGCTGCACGAAGACTTCGCAGGTTTTCACCTGCACTAATTGGGTCTTGCATAAATGCTGTTTCGGTCACTTCTAGGCCCAAACAATGACAATCTACTTGATGTTTATTGAAGGTAGAGAGCAATTGCCTAGCAAAATTGGGTAAATGCAGTTGCACCGCTGATAAGTTTATAGACAAACGCCTTTCAGCTGAAATCAAACCGTCTTCAATCCATCGTTTTGCAATAGGTAAAAGCGCCTCTAATTGCCAAACAAAAAAGTCATTGATAAGACCATGAGTTTCAAGCTGTAATATAAATTCTTGAGGGCTAACCGCTAGGTCTTTAGGGTGACGCCAACGCGACAACGCTTCAACACCAATAATTTTGTTGGTACTAGAATCAACTTGGGGCTGATACTCCATAAAGAAGCCGTTGTTTTGTGTACCTTTAAGGCTTGCACGAAGATAATTAGCGAGCAATGTTTCGCGCTCTAAAGACTCGGTATAAACACAATACTGGTTGCGACCTAAACTCTTAGCTTTATACACGGCCAAATCAGCATGTTTTAGTACCGTTTTAATCGTTGTGCGGCTATTGCTTATATTCGCGATACCAATACTACACTGAACGGTTAATGCGTTGTTATCTATGTGCATGGGGCGCGCAATCTCAATAATGATTTTAATTGCTAAATTAACTACATCAGATTGATTTCTTACGTCACTTACAATAATAGCAAACTCGTCGCCACCCAGCCTCGCTATTGTATCTTCGGCGCGAATAACTTTATGCAATCTTTGCGCAGTTTTTTGAATAACAACATCACCCGCGTTGTGACCATAAGTATCGTTAATCGCTTTAAACTTGTCCAAATCTAAGAACAAAACCGCCGCGTTGTCGTGTCTATCCACCCGCGAAATCGCAACTTTTAATCGGTCATGAAAACAATTTCTATTGCTTATGCCGGTTAATGAGTCGGTATTTGCCAAATTTTCTAATGCTTCTTTTTGTTCATGTACATGGCTAATGTCATCAACGGTAACGATAAAGCCATCTAATAAACCAAGTTCGTTAAATAGGGCAACACTTTTGAGGCTGACCCATTTACTTGTTTTCATGTTAGTGATTAATTGTAGCTCTTCGCTATGCTCTCGGTTTCGTTTGTTGAGGCTTTCCATTGCTGGCAATACGCGATGCAAATCACGAGATTCAAAGCACTTTGTCCATCCGTCAACTAATGAAGACGTTATATTTAAAGAGCTTATACTCGACCAAGTGTCATTAGCATAGGTGCATTTAAAGTCTCTTGTTAGCTGCAATATGCCCAAAGGAATTAGACTAGTTAGCGCTTGAAAACGCTGCAGACTATGCAACTCATTTCGCTTGTTGTCGTTTATCAATAAGGCAAATTGCACTAGCTCTGCATTAGATGTGTGGCCTGTCGTACGACGATGGCTAATAGGAATAATCTTTAAATCTACATTGATGGTTTGGAAGGCGTTTAATTGCAAAACAACATCGTTCCATTCGCTAGTCACCAGCTTTCCGACAAAATTGTAATTTTCGAGTTGCGAAATAATGTTGGCTGCAGTAGAGGGCACGAAGTACTCAAGCAAGCCTCGCATAGAGACGTCTTTCTCCATATTTGACTGCTGCACTAACAACATTCCGTGTTTGTTATATTTATTTATAGACATGTCGTGACTAAAGAATATGACCGGATGATACACATTCGATAGTAAGGTATTGACTAGTCCCCCACTGCCATCTAACGTCATTTCTTCTCGTGTTTTGGGTAAGAAGTTACGTATTTGTTTCATGCTAAATAAATTAGCAGTAGCAGTGATAAAGGGCGATACGTTAACGCGATTAACAGAAAGTTTGTTTTCTGGCGCATTAATCACAACAACGATGGCGTAAACCGTTAGCGGATCGGATATAGGTACTATGCGCACATTATTGATATGAGGGCCATTGATGACTAAACCAAAGGGATTGTCTTCACCTGGATATATAACAATATCGTTCCGAGAATTGAACTCGGCTTGAATGATTTGTTGTTGTAGCGAAGCTATTTCATCAACAAAAGATTGTGGAAGTTCTTCTTTTGTATGTTCTACGTAGGTACTTGAATCGCACGAAAAGCTCACGACACTGTCAAAAACCGTATACGCAAAACAGGCCTGAGCTCTATTTATACGTAATAGCTGACCTGCACAACGTGATAGGATATTGATACTGTCATTCATTCTTTTTGCCAAACGCCAATGTGTAATTAAGACACACGCACGCGTTCTTACAAACTGCAGGAGTACGTACTGCCCGGAATGTAACATTGCCATAAATGAATAGCAATATTATGCTAAACCTATGAATTTAGAAGTTTTTTGATTTTTTCTATATCTCGTAATGCTTCTTCTATATTCAAGCTTTGTTCAATATGTTTTGTAAGCGCAACTATTTACTTCTCAGTAAAGCTCGCAAGCGTTGGTTCTTGATTTTCGAGCGAGTCCAATATTAACAAGTATTTATCGAAATCCCTTTAAGGCTATCGACAAACCACGCCATTAGTTGACTATTTTTTGTTCAACCTGTGTTTTAAGTATGCTTTGAAAAAAACCGTACTACAGAATTGATGTCATTTTCCGATAAACATTAAACATCATGGTGAGTATCGCGTGATCGCACAAAAAGCATTTTCATTGCTCGCCCATTCGCACAATTTGATGATAAACTTAACGAAGAACCGTTCAATTTCAACGGTAGCGCACATCCTATTAACACATGCAGGAGCCAAGTGCAGGCAAATAAATGTAAGGATGAGGTCGTTACTACCATCAAAAAAAGAGAAGATTTTATGATAACGCCCATTATTTTAGCAGGTGGCACAGGGAGCCGATTGTGGCCAAAATCAAGAGCTGCATTACCGAAACAATTTTTATCGCTTACTAGCGAAAACACCATGCTTCAAGACACTATATTGCGCTTACCAAGTGATGATATGAATGCCCCAATGCTGATATGTAATGAAGATCATCGTTTTTTAGCAGCAGAACAATTACGTACTGTTGGCATCCAACATTCGGGCATAGTCCTTGAGCCTGTTGGCCGAAATACCGCTCCAGCCATAGCGGTAGCTGCTATGCTTGCGCTCAAAAATGGCGACGACCCACTATTGCTTGTGCTTGCAGCTGATCACTTAATTAGTCAACATCATGCCTTTGCTGAGGCCATTGCTAACGCACAAACTCTCGCTTCTACAGGGAAATTAGTCACGTTTGGCGTCGTACCTACTGAAGCACATACCGGTTACGGTTATATAAAAGCGGGGAAAGAATTAACGGCAACTGGTTTTGAGGTATCTGAATTTGTTGAGAAACCCAACCTAGCCACCGCACAAGCATACCTTGATGGCAAACAACACTTTTGGAACAGCGGCATGTTTTTGTTTAAGGCCAGCGTATACTTAGAAGAACTACAAAAATTTAACCCTGAGATTTATGACGCGTGTGAACGCGCTATTGCAAACACCGAGACTGATTTAGATTTTATCAGAATAGACAAAGAAGCTTTTGAAGCCTGCCCTGATGACTCTGTCGATTATGCTGTCATGGAAAAAACCAACAGTGCTTGCATGGTGCCCTTAGATGCTGGCTGGAGCGATGTAGGTTCGTGGAGCTCTTTATGGGATACCAATGAAAATAAAGACGCACAAGGAAACGCTTGTATAGGTGATGTGATGCTTGAAGGCGTTAACAATAGCTACATTAATGCTGAGCAACGCTTGATCTCTGTTATTGGGCTTGACGATGTCGTCGTGGTTGAAACTAAGGATGCAGTATTAGTCGCAAACCGCCATAAGGTGCAAGATATCAAAAATGTAGTTAACAAATTGAAAGCACAGCACAGAAGCGAATTTGAATTCCATCGTGAAGTGTTTAGACCTTGGGGTAGCTATGATTCTATCGGCAATGGTGACCGTTACCAAGTAAAACGCATTAGCGTTAAACCAGGCGAAAAATTGTCAGTACAAATGCATCATCATCGTGCTGAACATTGGATTGTCGTATCTGGTACCGCAAGCGTTACGATTGGTGAAACAACCCAACTGGTCACAGAAAACGAGTCTGTTTATATTCCAATTGGAGAAGTACATGCTCTTGAAAATCCAGGGAAAATACCTCTGGAACTTATTGAAGTGCAGTCAGGTGGTTATTTAGGAGAAGACGACATTGTGCGTTTTTCTGACCGCTACGGCCGCGTTAAATAAGGGTATACTTTAAAGCAAAAAAAAGCCATGTTAATGGCTTTTTTTATGTGTTTTCATCTCGAAAATGCTAAGACTTATTGCGTTTAGCCCGCATAGCCAATGCCCCAATTGCCAATCCAAACAGAGACGCTATTGCTGGCGCACTGACCGAATTCATTGTTATCGAGTGGCGTTCATCCGGTTTCATGTATTCGGTCAATGCAACCGAGGAGTTATTATCTCCGTCAAAGGTCAATACATTATATCTATTAACTCCACCACCTCGCTTGGTCAGTGATAAATCGATATCCCAGAAATCACCAAACAGCCCTTGGTATATTAAACCATCGCTCTTATCTCTAGCATAAGCCCAATTAACTGTGGTGCCGTCAAAAGGGTCAACAAATGGACCTGTAGGATCATCAATAAACGATATGCCACCCATGGAACCAGAAATAGTGGCGTCAACTTTCCCAGTCCATCCTCCAAAGCCTCCAGCGGTAATTATTATTGCTGTTTCTTGCCCGATATTTGCAAAAAACACCATCACCTCGTTCTTTAGCTCATACCCGGTATGTGAAGATGTATTACTCAATCTATAATCAAAAAACTGAGCAAAAGTATCATATTCGCCTGTTAAATTAAGTGGATTGACATCAACTCCATTTGCCGAAATCATTGCCGAATTAGCGAGTGGCGAAAGAAACAGTGCGCAACCCAAAAATGCTAACGATAAAATTTTCTTCATAAAACTTCCCTAAATGACTGCCTAGAAAATAACCTGTCGGCTACTACATATCGCATTGTCTACAGTGTGTGCCCAGAAAAAAAACTTAATACCAAAAGTATCGAAAACGAATAAAAATGTGAAAGTTTAGGTATTCATTTTTTGTGCCTTTTGGCGACTCGGGTTGAATATATCGTAACTAGAACATAGTGTAAAGAAAGGTGACACTATTTCACCAGAATGCTGTCAATCGCAGGCGGGACAAGGAAATGCTAACTGCTTGTAAAGTGGTTATTTTTACATTTTGCTTTGCAATTCTCATTTTTATTATTATCGATTGGTATTTTGATTTATATCAATGTGACGAAATTATTCCACCTATTCCCTGTAGGGCCTGTTGATCTCAAACCAGACAATCTCGCTCATTTTGTAGCTCAACACTGTTATCTAGACGCATAAAAATTATACAGGGTGATTCCTGCTAAAAATGTGTGCTAAAATATGCGCCTTTGAGCTCTGCATCAAAAGACTAGCGTCGCGCAAAATGGTTTAATGAAGTGTACCTTCACCCTTTTGAGCGTGCTAATCTTCAGTTTTTCATGAGCGACCTTCTTCGCTAGTTGCATTTAAATACCCTCAAAGTATCTGCGTGCATAAAAAACCATAAAAATAGGTACGTTTTTGCAAGTATTACACAACGGTGGCCCTCAATAGATGTCACCATCAAATTTAAGAATATGCGTGATTGGAACAAGGGGCTTTCCCGATTTTCTTGGCGGTATTGAAACAGTCTGTAAACACTTGTACTCACAGATAATCGCACTTGACCCTTCAGTAGAAGTAACGATTCTTACTCGAGTTGTGCAAAACATGACGCATGAAAATAGTCCTGAGAATACAGAGAATGTAGC
Organism: Glaciecola sp. G7-5; assembly: GCF_055808975.1. Classification (NCBI taxonomy): domain Bacteria; kingdom Pseudomonadati; phylum Pseudomonadota; class Gammaproteobacteria; order Alteromonadales; family Alteromonadaceae; genus Glaciecola; species Glaciecola sp. G7-5. Next base: position 2,477,385 of record NZ_CM147892.1, on the reverse strand, counting down.
AGCTGAACGTCTGCGCGTTAAAACTATACCAACCATCCAAGCTCCAGGACTTGAAAATGCACTAAGTACCTTTCTCGCGATTTTATATGCACTTGTTGTGGTGCGGCCTGATATTATCCATCTTCATGGAATTGGTCCGGGTTTTTACACGACCCTTGCAAAACTAACAGGTAGTAAAGTGGTAGTAACCAACCATGCTGCTGATTATGAACGCCCCAAGTGGGGAAGGTTTGGCAAGTGGTTCTTAAAAACCGGCGAGCGCATGAGTGTCAAATACGCACATAAAACGATTTGTGTCAGCCATGCCCTAAAAGACGACTTACATCGTCGATTTCCAAACTTTGCCGACAATGTTATTACTATTCGAAACGGTGGAAGTCTTAAAGAAGGTAAAGTCTTAGCCAATTCAATGCTTAAGGAAAAAGAATACTTTCTTTATGTGGGTCGATTAGAAGCAACTAAAGCGATAGATGTTTTAATGCGCGCCTTTGCAAAAGCCAAGACGACTAAAACGCTTATAATTGTGGGAGATGCCCTTGACGACTATGAATACTGGAACTACCTGCAAACCTTCAATTCATCCAATATTATTTTTACTGGCGCAAAATATGGGGATGAACTTTATAGCTTGTATAAAAATGCGGCAGCCTTAGTGCATCCATCGGTCATGGAAGGTTTCTGTTTGGTTGTGGCTGAAGCGATATCAGTAAATACACCCGTTATTCTCAGTGATATTCCCGCACATCAAGAGTTTAAACTCCCTGATACCTGTTTTTTCAAAATGGGAAATATTGAGCAACTCGCAGAAAAACTATCAATGCCTAGTTTTGATGACTGTATTTCTGCCGAAGCGGTAAGCTATCAACAAGCAAACACATGGCAGCGCAATGCACTAGAGCACCTAGCGCTTTACAAAGAGCTTTGTACAAAATAGCCGGCTGTCTTCGCCGCTATATCAATTGCCTAATCTCATCCCAATAGTGGCCGCTGATCTCATTTAAGGTAAAGTCCTGCGCCCTTTTCAATGATTGCATTGAATAGTGATTAACAAGTTCGGGATCTTCATATTGTGTCATTGCATTTGCAACGCTCTCAATGTCGCCTTCAGGTACTAATACCCCATATTCACAGTGACATGCTTCGTTTGCTTTAAAATGGTGGTGGCGTCCGAGTATTTCTGCAGGTCCAGAATCACAACTTGTAAATATAATGGCTTTTCCAAGCGCCATAGATTCTACCAAAGCGTTTGGGAAGCCTTCATTACGAGATGTTGCAATGTAGTAATCCGCCTTAGCAATGACAGGATGCGGGTTCTTTAAATAACCGGTAAAAATAACGCGTTCACTCAGCTGTAAGTGCTTCGCCAATTGGGATAGGGAATGGTGTAAATCTCCGGTACCAACTATGACCAAAGATTTACGTGTATTTGCGTTGGCAAAAGCGCGAATTAAGGTTTCATAATCTTTACTTTTGGTCAAGCGCCCAACACTGACCATATAGTTATCAGGTAAGGTCAGTGCTTGAGGCAATGCTTGCAAAGCTTGGCTTTGCAACAAGTCTATATCAAAAGGGTTATAAATCGTTTTCACTTTTTCCTGACTTAGCCTATAACGCTGAATCAAATCATAAGAAACGCCTGAAGAGACGCCCAGTACCAAATCATTTTTCGCATATAACAACCAAGGTAAAAATTCTGCGACTTTGGCTTTAAAGCCCGTAAATTGCGAACTGAGGTGAGACGAAAGGTGCATTCGTTCACACACTATTGACGCAGGATATCTAGACAAAGCTCTTAAAATAGAGTTCACGATGTTGGCCCGCACCAAAAAGCTGATAACAATACTCGGCTTAATCTTCAAAAAAAGTGCGTAGCATTGTTTTAGGCTTTTACTTAAAGAGCGCTTTGCCTCGAGTTGGTGAACTATTATCCCCTCAGGAATGATCTTTAAGCGGGGCTCATCATCAAGCAAGACTAAATGAACTCTTGCCTCACTAAGAATATTAGCAGGCACTGTTTTAAGAATATTAAATAAAGCAGATTCAGCACCACCACTGCCAATAGAGTTAATAATAAAAACAATATTTTTCATAAATAGGCAACATTTGAGTTAAACGTGAGTTCGCATTTAGCGCCACAGTTTGTTTAGGATAGTCATAATCGTTAATCGGATCCCAGCTATCTTGATTGATTTAAAAAACCAACGCAGTTTATCGGGTTTATGCTGTAAAAAAGTCAGCAATTGCTCAGCTACCCGTTTTTTAAAGTAATATTCACCCAACCAATCGCGATGCTTGTAAGCTGATGCCAGTCTTGCATCAGATTTATCCACGGTCATTTTTCTAGTAATGTCGCTTATCCCTTTTGGCGTATTTTTTCGATATTCAAATAGCGGCTCTGAAATATTGCCAATCGTCTCACCGCCAATGATCATATTCACAAATAAATCCCAATCTTGGCCATTTTGTAGTTCAGGATCAAAACGGTAGCTTTGCATGAGGGATTTTTTTGCTGTAAACCCACTAATTCCGCAAAACACATTACCAAGACGAAGGGCGTCCTCGGTCACTGTTTTTGCGTTATTGATCTCTTCTGTTTTGCTTCCTAACATGCGGTAGCCACATACTTGTGCAGCATATTCAGGATATATTTGGTATTGCTTGATATGGCTTTCTAAATAATGCGAAAGCCAAATATCATCGTCATCTAAAAATGCGACCAAGTCTCCACGAGCCTTTTCAATCCCAAAATTACGAGCAGCATTTGCCCCCACACTAGACGGCATACGATAGTATTCTACTGACGGATATTGCGCTAGCAACACTTGCAAGGCGCTTTGGCAATCGGGTGAAGAGGCGTCGTCAATAATCACTATTTGATCTGGCTGTCGAGTTTGCGCATGCACGCCAGCAAGAGCCTGTTCTAAGTACTCTGGGCGATTATAGGTAGTGATAATAACACTTACTTTGATAGCTTCATCCTCTCGTTGGCCGTAAGGTAATCATTGTCGCTACAGCCAAGCACTACACCAAAAATAATTGATAGAATAATTAGCCCTTCAATACTCCACAATGGCATGGTCGCCATATTCATAATTAAAAAGCCTAGTAAACTTCCCATTAATTTTGCTTTCGTAGCAGTATGTTTAATTTGAAACGCATTAACAAAGATACCAATAATAAATCCAGTAAAAGCCACTAGTCCAGCGTAGCCATACTCAAAGATATAGCTTATGTAGGTATTATGTGCGTATAAATCGAAGATTCCTTTCCACGATTCAGGGCCATGACCAATAATTTGATTCATGCGACTCGCGTTATAAACCTCCTCCATGTACTGACTCCAAATATATACTCGTGAAGAAAATATCGCTTTTTCAGATTGCGAGAAGTACGCTGGCGCTTTTAGTAGATCATTCCAACTACCCAGGAAAATAGAAATGTCTGCAAACCTGTCAGCCATATTCCCAGCTACAATATAAAAGCCCAAGGCAACGAAAACAGAAATAAAAGCAAAGGATACTAACTGATATTTTTTCCTAATTTTTTGTTGCGCACCGGCAAAAATAAACACAAATACAATAGGCAATATTGTAATCAGTGCAGTTCGGTAATTCACCATATAGAGCAGTAGTATAGCTATATAGAACCACAGCGTTCTGAATCTAAAGAATTTTTTGTCTATCAATGACACGATGAGGGCAAAACTAATAATAACCATAGAAAAGCCAGATTCGTGCCTGTAACCCCCAATATAACTGATTGAACCATCACGTTCAGTTGCTTTACTTTCGCCTAGCAAAATAGATAAGACCAACAAGGCAACGGGCAAATAGAATGCTTTTAGCAAAGCTAACAAGGTAGGATGGAGTGAATGAATACGCGCCGCTAAAAGGATCGCCAAGCTAAGTACAAAGAAATATGCCCATTTAACGATGACATTAAGCAAACCAATAATCTCTAGATTGTATAAACCACTTACAACAATGACTAACAAAAAAAGATATAGGGGAATAAGTTTGCGCAGCAAAAAACCACGAGCAGGTAAATAGAGGATGCCTAAAGCGACAACAAATACTGATCCTAAGGCGTTTATCGATAAGCCTGAAAATAAGGGTTGATGCGTGATGTCGTGGAAGGCTGAGAGCGCAAAGCGAAGCCAAATAGCGAACAACGCAAAGGCAAGCGGCCGAGAACAGTCTTCTCGAATTGCGTTGACAATGATAAGTGCGGTCACCATCACACAAATAACTTTTACAATTTCAAACACGAGTGAATAACTGTTCCTATAAATAAGGCAATATAAAGCCTTTTTACCTTACAAAAAAAGCTAGTGTAAACCAACACAGGTTTTTTCCCAATTTATTAAGGTTTATTGCCAAAAGCGCGATGAACTATATAGCCCTATTTTTTTCGCGAGCCGTACACTTATAATGAGACTAGCAAGATTACCGCAGATTATTTTGTTAGTACTCTTATGCACATCACAATTAAGTGTAAACGCTGCTATTCAATTTTCAGAATCATTGTTTGCAAGTATTTCTAAACAATACAATAAAACAGCTGAAATGCGCGTGCGCGCTTGGCAAAACTTAATCGACAACAGTAAAGATTTGCCAATAGAAGAACAGCTCTATAAGGTCAATCAATTTTTTAATCGCGTATCCTTCGTGGATGACCAAAGTCTTTGGAATAAACTCGACTACTGGGCCACGCCAATTGAGTTTTTGAGCCTAAATGCTGGCGACTGCGAAGATTTTACCATTGCAAAATATATGACCTTAATTGCCCTTGGCATTGATGATGAAAAATTACGCTTTATGTATGTTACCGTAAAAAGCCCTAGACAAGCGCATATGGTACTGGCCTACTATGAGAAGAAGAATGCCATCCCCCTCGTTTTAGACAACATCAACAAACGTATTTTACCCGCGAGCATGCGTGACGATCTTATGCCTATATACAGTTTTAATGGTGAAGGTTTGTGGCTAGCTAAAGAACAAGGGCGTGGCAGAAAAATGCAATCAAGTAATAATAATAAGTTGTGGGCGGATTTACAAAAGCGCATGCTAGCAGGCAACTATTAATGCCATCACACTATGAACAACAGCAAGGATTTACAATGTCACTATCGAAACAATTAGGTATCGGCTTTTTTTGTGTGGTGCTGCTGATGTTTATCGGTACTTTGTGGACGAATACAGCAAACACGCGCAACTTTATCGCGCTGCAACTTAGTTCTCATGCGCAAGATACTGCGACTTCACTTGGCTTGTCGGTAACGCCCTACGTTGCCAACGAAGAAGATTTACCCATCGTAGAAACGATGACCAATGCCATTTTTGATAGAGGCTATTATGCGTCAATCACCCTCAGCGACCTTGACGGCAATGTCATTATTGAGCGAAGTAACCCTGTTGCTTTTGAGGGGGTTCCAGTATGGTTTGTCAGTCTTTTTGATATAGCGCAACCAAGTGCAACAAGTGAATTGAACAATGGCTGGACATTAATGGGGAAGCTCACGGTGACCAGCAATACCGGGTATGCTTACCAGCAATTATGGGCAAATACCATGAGTAGCTTTTGGATTACTTTTTTGGTGTTTGGTGTCGCGCTTGTCTTTGTATGGTTACTCGTAAAACGAGTTATATCAGCCCCAATTAATGCCGTTATTGAGCAAACACAAGCGATTAGCCAACAGCAATTTGATCATACTATCGCGCTTCCAAAAACGATGGAGCTACGTAAAATTGTTAGCGCCATTAACTTCATGTCAAATAGGCTCTCAAGCTTGTTCAAACAATTAAGCGAACAATCTGAAAAATATCGCCAATTTGCGTATACCGACCCCGTAACCAAAGCAGGGAATCGTCGCGCCTACGAATTATATATAGGGCAATTACTGCGTAATGATGCTGAACATAACTCGGGCCACTTATTGCTAATTCGCGCCTCAAGCCTTGCGGATGTGCACAAAAGCTACGGTGGTGATATTGGCGATAACTATCTTATCGATATCTGTGAAAGCAGCAAAAAGACAATCGCTCAGCACTTTGACCACTTTTCAATCTATCGTATTAACGGCGCGGATTTTGGGCTATTGATTGAAAATACGAAAACAGACGACGTAGTTGCGCTAGCAAAAGCTTTAGCGCTTAACTATAAACGAATGGAAAAAAGTGAGTATAGCGAAGGCACCGCGCACATCGGTGTATCAGCGTTTAGTTTTAACGATGAATTGTCACAACTAATGGAGCGTGCAGATAATGCACTTAGCGTGGCCAAAGATAGTGAAAAACGTTGGGAACTAGCTGAAAACTTAAGCTTGACGCATAGCAACGAAGTATGGCGCCATAAAATAGAAGCGATAATAAGCGCTGGTACCTCCGACTTTGCCGCACAGGCTATTGTCAATCGCGAACAAGTTGTCGAATACAGTGAATGGTTTGCTCGCTTACCAAATGCTGAAAATAGCGCCAACATGCCCATGGCACAACTTATTCCCGCAAGCATCAGGCTAGATCATGCACAGAGTTTAGACCGCTTAATTGTCTCTAATCTACTGACTAAATTACATAGTTCTGACGCCAGCGTAGGGCTTAACTTATCTCGTTTGTCGGTATTTGATATTGAATTTATGGATTGGTTACTAAACCAATTAGCAGGTGCAGGCGAGCAATGCGAAAATTTAGTGGTCGAGATATCAGAACGCGCTTTGGTGCATGATATTGACGCTTTAGTGGCACAAACCAATCGCTTAAAAGCGTTGGGAATCAAAATTGCTGTTGAGCATTTTGGTGCTCAACTCGCAGGAATAAGGCATTTACGCAAACTAAAGCCAGACTATCTAAAACTAGATGGGCGCTTCACACGCAACATCCACAATGAGCTAGACAATCAGTTATTTATTCATTCCTTGGTAAATATTGCCCACGGCTTACACATAAAAGTTATTGCTGAAATGATAGAGACTGAGCAAGAAAAAGAATGGTTAATGCAGGCACAGGTTGATTATTTCCAAGGTTATTTTATTGCTTCGCCAACACCAATAGCTCAGTAATGTGCAATATATTCATGTACTTTGACGATTTACACTAGGCTTGTCTTGTTTGTCTAAAAAAATAACATAATAGCGTTTGCTTAGTTATTGTGCGATGAGATAAAATATAAAAACATTGGCTATTTATTCATCATTTAAGCGGTGCCAATATTTAGGGGTAGTTATGGAATTTCGAAAACTGATCATTGTGAACATGCTTGTTGTTATACTCGTTGCGATGTCTTGTGTTTCAGTTTTCGCGCAAAGCGATGGCAACAATTTTTTTGGTGATAAAGACCAACCTGGCAATCGTCTTCATAGTAATATTATGACCTTAGTTGAGGCAGGTTACGAATTACAACCAGCCATTAGCGAAGCAATCGACAATTCTTTAAGCGATAGCGACAACACCCTCAATGGAGAGTCGAAATCAGCAGTCGCCTTCGATATTCCTCTTGCCAATGACTTTTATACTCAAATGGTAAATATAAATAGTTTAATTGATGTCACCATTGGTCTAATTCAACAACATCCTGATAAGACTGTACACGTCATCACGCTAGGCGTTGTGCTCTATCCTGATTTCGTGCAAGAAGTATTTGATGGCGCAGCCCTATCAGGCACGATGCATGCTGATGATATACTCATTGCGGCATTGCAAGCTGGTGCCGACCCGAGCCGAGTATCTGCAGCAACAGCAGCTGGTGCGTCAGTTGAACCGCCCTCCTTTGCCCTCCCCTTAGGCGCAGGTATTGGGGCGGGTGGCACCGGTGGTGGTGATACTACTGCTTCTAGCAACTAGTAAGTCACGCTCATCAATCTCGCGCAGTCACACACCAACAAGACTTTTTATGCTCTTCTGGCAATTTTATTTTGCTTGCCTATTCCTCTTGGTGCCAATAGACCATGGGCTTGGAGTTTCTTTGAGTTAGCTATTTTTGCGCTGACTGCTTTTGTGCTCGTTAAAAATTGGAAGGTTGAAAAACTGGGAATTTCCCATTCAATTAATGCAATTTATTTTTGGCTTGCCTTCATTATCGTGTCTGCGATTCAAATTATTCCCCTACCACCAAGCGTTGTTAGTCTTTTATCACCAAGCTCTTTTGCATTATTTCAAGAGGTAGGTGCCCAAGATTATTTTATTTCTGTTGACCCTGGGCAATCGATGGTGAGCTTTATTAAACTGCTCAGCTATTTCTGCCTCTTCATTTGTGTTATTGCCCTTGTTAATAGCGAAAAACGCATTCGTATGTTACTGATGACAATTGTTGCAGCAGGCACTTTCCAAGCACTGTATGGTGCCCTTGAAATTTTACTTGGATCGTCCTCTAGCTTGGTCTTTGAGCTCGATGTTGGCGATGTTGCCACCGGCAGTTTCGTATATAAAAACCATTTCGCTAACTTTTTAATACTTTGTCTCGCCGCTGGCATCGGCCTGTTGGTTGCGTCTCTCGAAAAATCTAAATCTGGCTCGAGAAAAGAATTAATGCGAGGCATGATAAACACACTATTGAGTAGTAAGGTCGTTATCCGTATTTGTATTGCCGTGATGGTAATTGGCTTGGTTATGTCTCGTTCTAGGATGGGAAACACCGCGTTTTTTGTTAGCGTGGCGGTGGTAGGCGCAATTGCATTTGTACTCATCAAAAATCGAAGCAAAGGCTTAACAGTGTTAGTGGTGAGCATGTTTATTGTCGATTTATTTATAGTGAGTGCATACTTTGGTTTAGAGAGAGTAAAAGAAAGGCTTGCACAAACTAGCTTCACTGAAGAAACGAGAGACGAAATCGTACATGACGCTTACCCAATGATCGCAGATTTTCCATTATTAGGGTCAGGCGGTGGTAGTTTCTATTCCACTTTCCCAAGCTACAGGCAATCAGAAGTAAACGCATTTTATGACCACTTACATAATGATTATTTACAATTTATTATAGAGTATGGAATTGTTGGTTCATTGATATTGTTTACGCTGAGTATCTTTTGTATCTACAAATCCATGCGAGCAATGCGTATGCGTCGAAACTCCATTTTTAAAGGCAGTGGATTTGCCTGCCTAGTCGTATTCATGGGAATGGGTATACATATGCTGGTCGATTTTCCGTTGCAAGCCTATGCTAATGCAAGTTATCTCGTGGTATTTTTAGCCTTAAGCATGATCATTAACAGTCTTAAGCTGAATAAAAATGTGACGCCTTTACGGACACGGTAAATGTCTGTCTGCTGTATATTGATCTGTAATTGTCATCCACTTACAGACCTCTTCAATCGCACCTGTGAGCTTTACGAAAGATAAAATGACCGGCTTTGATTGTTGATTACGTAAACCCAATCTAATGCGCTCGCGCACAGTATCACTAATTACGGTGAACATAGGATGTTTTGCGTTGTAAAGAGTTATGCCAAGGCGCGCATACAATATATGTACTTCAACACTTTGCGGACCAAGTTCATTGGCTTTGTTTAGGTAGTGCAGCATTTCGTCATCAAACTCCTGTAAACGCCATTTTACCATTGCCAAATTTGCCCAAGTTACTGGCCATAGTGGCCGGGCTTTTGTAGCCATCAAATAATCCATTTTTGCGCGTTCTAAGCTAGCGAGATGATCAAAACCAGACACCGCCCCCCACTCGTTAATTTGTCCAGACAAATCCATGTACAAGGGGTTTGAACGATGCAGAGCATTCGCGGTATTAATTGCTTCTTTAGCTCGAGTAAACTCTTCTTTTGTTTGAATGCGAGCGTCAATTTGCCAGTCTTGTATGGTATTTCTTACCAAATAGTAGTCTAAACTAGCGGCCCCAAACCTAAACGCACTAAATATTCCCAAAACCACAATCAACAAAACGAAGCTAGCAAACAAACGCTCCCGTTTCACTAAATTGGCGAGTTTGCTCATTGCCAAACAATCTCTGCGGTAATGGTTTGCGGAACTTCCTTACACACTAACTCAGCTTCCTGTTGCCCCATTTTGTCACTGATTAGCTTATACGCTGCGAGCATGTCATTGGGACGGCCTTTCACGCTGTGCATATCTGATGCAATATAGTTGATTAGACCTTCGTCATGCATCGTCCACACAGTCTCTTCAACATTCTTTTTAAAACGTCCAATATAAGCACCCGCGGTCGCTTGGAAAACACAGCCTAATTGTTTCAACCAGCGCGCTTTACTATAGTTGTTAAGAATATCGCGATTTCTTTCTGGATGGGGAATGATGGGCTGAATGCCACGAGATAAAAGCCACTTAATCACGTTTTCAACTCCGGGAGGAATATGACTATGTGGTAGTTCTAACAACAATGCTGATTTACCCTGCCAAGTACCAATAAAGGGAAGCTCATCTTGTTTAATCCACGCCAACATTTCAGTACTAATGCGGACTTCACTTCCCATTGCCAGTTTAAGAGGTAAATTAGCTTGTTGAAAAGCATTTAAAGTAATATCAAAAGCCGCTTGAATCGTTTGCACATTGTTGTCAAATACACCAGGGTGAATATGCGGTGTACACATGACATGTGTGACTCCCGTCTCTATGCAATTTTGAGCGAGCGCAAGAGCGTCTTCCACGGTGCGAGCACCGTCATCTAACCCAACGAGAATATGGCTATGTAAATCAATCATACTGCAGCACCTTCTTTTTTAACATCGCCCTGAGGCGTATTATGATATCCATATTGGTCATAATAACCTGAATATTCGCCTGTTTTTTGTGCTTTTCTCAAATCTACTTGATTGAGCACAATTCCGTCAATTCGGTGGCCAATTTGCATGAAACGGCTAAGACCATTGTAAATAGTTTTGGCGTTTGTTGCGTCTGATTTAACCACATAAACCAACGAATCCGATAATTTAGACACCACAATTGCATCGCTCACCGCTTGTGTTGGCGCTGTGTCAATAATGATGTATTCGTAACGTTCGCGTAAACTCGTAATCAATTGTGCAAATTTTTCTGAGGCAAGGATTTCTTGTGGGTTTGGCGGCAAAGTACCTGCGCAAAGTATATCGATACTCGACGTTTCATCGCTAACGATACATTCATCAATTGCATGAGTACCCGCAACAACATTTACTAAGCCAGGCTGAAATCCCGGTAAGTCAAAACGTTTTGCTATTGACGGCTTGCGTAAGTCAGCATCAATTAACAAGACCTTATTGAGCTGACCAATTGCAAACGCAAGATTGACCGACACCGTACTTTTGCCCTCTTTTGGTACACTCGAGGTGACCAGTATGGTTTGCGATGGCTTATCGATATTTATCAACTGCAAACTGGTACGTATCGTCCTAACCGCTTCACTAAACAAATGGTTTTGAGACTCAAAAAAGTGACGAAGCGGCAGGTTTTGATGTTTTTTATGTTTTTGCCATGGAACGATGCCGAGCATGCGTTGACCAAGTTTGCGTTCAACATCATCAACAGAACGAATACCGCTATTTAACGCTTCAATACTTAAGGCGAGAAAACACCCAAAGGCAATGCTTAAAGCAAAGACGGCAAAAATAATCAGGGTAACTTTTGGCTCAGAAGGGACAACCGAGGCGATTGCAGGATCAAGCAAACGTGCATTTGCTGATTCAAAACCACCCAATTGATCAGTCTCTTTTAAACGGGTAAAAAATGAATCGTATAATTGTTGGTTGATATCAACATCACGCTGTAACGCACGACGCTGGTTCTCAAGACTGCTAAGTTTTCTAAAATTGCCTTTGGCCTGTTCAATGTCATTTTTTAAGGCATTCACTTTGGCCTGAGTAGTTAAATATTCATTAGTAATACCCGACACCAAAATACTAATTTGTTTTTGTAAACTCGTACGCAAAGAATTTAATTCTGCAATCGCGGCAATCATTACAGGGTGTTTAGGACCGTATACTTCACGTAGCTCTGATACCTTGCTTTGCGCTACTACTTCCTCACGTTTGACCGACTGGATGGTTGGATGATTTAACACGTCTGGTACTGTGGCCAGTTCGGCTAAGCTGACATTCTGACGATTTACTTGTTCATAAATAGCTTGGTTTCGTTGTAGGGCAACTTGCGCTTCAATCAATTGATTGTTGAGCTTTTGTAACTCATCAGAGGCTAAGCCAGCCACCCCGTCAACATTTACAAGCTGCTCACGCTCATCAAACAAAGCGAGGGCTTTTTCTGCGCTATCTAACTTTGTTCGTAAGCCTTGTAAACTTTCATTAAGCCAAGAAGTTGCTTTGGCCGTCATCTCAAGCTTTGCTTGCAAATAACTTTCTATATACACGTCAGCAACAGTATTGGCGACTAAGGCAGCAAGCGCTGGGTCTTCATTCACAAAGGTGATAGACACAACTTGCGTATTCACTAAAGGAGAAATCTTTAAATCTTCCATTAGGCGGGTGGCTGCAAACTTACGTTTGGCCTGTTCGAGTTCTTCGTCGGTCTTTTCAAGCTCTTTGACTTGAGGCAAAAAAGGAAGTAGCGCTTTAAAGGAGCTCTTTAGTATCTTGTATAAAACGTTTAAAGCCACTTTTATTCGCCTCAAATACATCTAGGTCAAAAGATGCTTCGTCTGTCAGCGATAATTTATCAACAACACGCTGCGCGATTTTACGCGATCTTAAAATTTCGTATTGTGTTTGAAAATATTCTTTACGACTTGAATCTAAGCCATAAATTTCTTCGATTGACAAAACATTAGCCTGTTCTGCTTCAATCAATAATGAGGCTTTGGATGAATAACGAGGGGTCATTGACAAAACAAGTAACGATACCAACACAGTTACCGCAATCGCAAGGCTTAGAATACGCCACTTATAGGTCTTAAGAGTGTGTATAAGTTGACCTATATTAACAGTTTCATTTTCGTGAATGCGATTTTCAGATGATTTGGCCACTAGCTACCCTTTCGCTTAGAAGAAACGTGCTTGCACGGTAATACTATCACCGGGCATAATTATATCGTTGGCACCTAGTTCGAGCGTGAGTTCTTCACCTTTCACGTTGCGCCGCACAATCATTTGCCCCTTAGTTGATGCTCGCTCTGTGTAGCCACCGGCTAGTGCTGCTGCTTTATCTACACTCAAACCCGGTTGATAAGGGTAACCTCCAGGACGTTTTACTTCGCCATCAATAAAGAACGGACGATACTCCAATACAGTGACTGATACCGACGGATTAACCAAATAATCTCCACGCAAACCGCTATCGATTAATTGTTCGACTTGATTCACGGTTCTACCCACTAAAGTAATATCTCCTAAGAAGGGATAGCGGATGACGCCAACATTTGAAAGTCTGGTTTCTACGGTTAAATCACTCTGTCCAAACACGGTGATACGCACCATATCTCCTGAGCCTAAAGTATATTCGATATCATTCAACTGCGCATTTGCGTTTGTAGATAAGGTAATACTTATACTCAAAAGTAAAGTCCACAGAGCAGCAACAAAGATGCTGCGAATAGAAAGTTGTTTCAAAATTACGAATGAAAAATATTGCATGGGTTTACATCACATTGCCTTGTTATAAGGTAATAAGCGCATTAATAAATACTTGGTTGCGGTCAAAATCGATGAGGTCCCGATTACTATCACGCTCACTGTATCGATAAGCCACTTCAAAATTCAACCAACGTCTAAACTGATAGTACACTGCCGCATCAAACGAAATATTATCATCCGAACGGACACTAAAACCGTTTAGCAAATTACCCTCGTAGCGGTTGTTATTCACGTTAATTGACGCCTTAGAGCGCAGACGTTCTAACCATTCATGTCGCCACTCCAAGCTATGGGTGCGTCCAAGAATGAAATTCCCTTCGCCATTTGTTTCATCAGTGTCAGCGCCGGTCACTAATTCTAAAGAAGCATATTCTGTTGGCTCCCAGAGTACGCCTGCTTTCCAGTCGAAATCGCCAAAGTCTTCGCGCAAATCAGAATCAAAATCTTTTTGCTCATAACCTACTTTCACAAAGCCTGATGTTTTTGCGGTAGCTTCCCACTGCAAGCCTATTAAGTATTCTCTGATGGTAGAGTCAAGTGGATTTAAACTATTGATGTCATATTTGTAATCGACTTCACTTTGGCGAATATCAAAAGTGATATCGGTAGTAGCACCAATTCGATAAGTGAAAACACCACCTAAGCGTGATATTTGTCGATCTCGAGCGAGGTATCTTGGAGTACCTATGTCGTAATCGAGATCACGAAGGTTATAATTAATCTCGATGCTTCCATCAGAGTTAAACGCTCCGTATTTATAAAGAACGTCGAATTCGCTTTGTTTGTATTGGTCTGGCTCACTTAAATCACGGCCGCTACCTATTGAAAAACTAGAACCACGTTCATCATGACCATCTTCAAATTGAAGGGCGATTTGAAGGCGATTTCTAGCATCTAACTCGAGGTCCACATCGGCAATAAAAAAATGGTCAGTATAATTGTCATTTTCACTGCTAAAATAATCTTCATTGCGCAAACGATAGCCGAAGTTAACCTGATTAGCACCATAACTCGACTGCAGATTAAATTCAGGTGAAATCACACGTGACCAACTGTCAATTTGATTAACTGAAGTCTTGGTAAGGTTATCGTCGTAATGTAAGCCAATATCTATCGTTGGCGTAAAATCGAAACCACCAAAATCTAGACTACTTGCATCTTCAAATTGCTGCGACGCAGCATTGAACGAAAAAACATTTAGCGTTACCGCAACAGTTGCAATTAAAGTGCTTTTTGTTGCTATTATTTTTACATTTTTAATTGTCATCTTAGCTGCTGCTCTTTATCCCAAAGAAGTAAAAGTACTTCGGACTTTCTGTCCACGAATGAGTATACCTGATGCGGCCTGATATATAAATATATTAACTTTCGATTGGCGCTTTAGACTGTCAATACGCGACAAAGCTGAATGCATTGCTAAGTTGCCACCCGCATACACATAAAAGAGTAATTCACCACAGTCCATAACACAGATATATTAACATACGTATTTGTCTTATTTTTAACTCATTCAAAATAGGTAGAAAACAAGCTACAACAAAGGCTTTAGCATCTTAAAATGATGTTTTCGCGCCTAGAAAAGAAAGCCTTACTCGCCGAAAAAATCATAGTATCCACCGAATTTTTACTACCTTCATTTGTTACATGTTTGTTAATCTCGTTAACATATCTAGTTATCCCTTTTTTCCTGAAAAAAAGAAATGCCTACCAAAGTGAGAAACTAAATGATTAACAGAAAATTAAGAATGGGAATGATTGGTGGTGGAGACGGTGCATTTATTGGTAATGTGCATCGAATGGCCGCTAATCTAGACGGTCAGATTGAGCTCGTTTGTGGCGCGTTTAGTTCAGATCCCGACAAGAGCAAGCGTTCTGGAAGCAATTTGTTTTTACCCGACCACCGCTGTTACGGTAGCTATAAAGAAATGTTTGAAAAAGAACAAGCGCTTAGTAGTGACCAGCGCATGGATTTCGTGGCTATTGTCACACCCAACTTTTTACATTTCGACGCTAGCAAGATGGCTTTAGAACATGGTTTTCATGTCATATGTGACAAACCTGCAACTTTTGATTTGGCACAAGCTAAAGAACTTGCCAACATCGTCAATAAGAGTAAGTTAGTTTATGGACTCACCCATACTTACAATGGTTATCCTCTGGTTAAACAAGCACGCCACATGGTTGCACAAGGCGAGCTAGGCAAAGTTGTAAAAGTCGTTGCCCAGTATAGCCAAGGTTGGTTAGCCGCAAGTGCTGATACGAACAATAAACAAGCGGCTTGGAGGCTTGACCCTAAACAAGCGGGTATCAGTTGTTGCATGGGTGACATAGGCGTTCACGCTGCAAACTTAATGGAATACGTCAGCGGCCAAAAAATTACAGATTTGTGTGCTGATTTAACGGCAACAGTGGACGGTCGGCAACTTGACGATGACGGCACAGTGATAGTGAAGTTTGATCAAGGTGCAAAAGGCGTTTTGACCTCGAGCCAAATCGCCGTTGGCGACGAAAACGACTTAGCCATTAGCATTTATGGTGAAAAAGCCAGTTTGCGTTGGCGGCAACAAGAGCCCAATACACTTTACTTTGCCTTCAATGGTCAAGCTACACAAATGATGCGCACCGGAGTGGGTGAAATGTGCAATGAAGCGCAACTTGCCACGCGCACACCAGCGGGTCACCCTGAAGGATATTTAGAAGCTTTCGCCAATTTGTACACACGTTTTGCTCTACAAGTGAAAGCCCACCCAAACAAGCTTGACACTTTAGAGCCCATTCCGAGCATAGAAGAAGCAATACGGGGTATGGCCTTTATTGAAAATGCGGTAAATGCGAGCGCTTCTGATACCAAATGGCACAAGTTCAGTCTATAGACATCAACCATATGCGGCATATGGACCGATATAATTTAACAGGTAGATAAAATGAAAGAGATCAAAGGACCAGGAATTTTTTTAGCACAGTTTGCAGGCAATGATGCTCCGTTTAACAGTCTTGACAGCATTTGCAAATGGGCATCTGAACAAGGTTTCAAAGGCATCCAAATGCCTTCTTGGGATGAGCGTTTGTTTGATTTAGAACTCGCCGCCACTAGTCGTGATTACTGTCAAGAAGTGCAAGGCACTATGGCAAAATACGGACTAACTTTAACGGAGCTATCCACCCACTTACAGGGTCAATTAGTCGCTGTTCATCCTGCCTACGATAAACAGTTTGATGGCTTTGCTCCACAACACGTGCACAACAATCCAACTGCTCGCACCGATTGGGCTGTAAACCAAATGCATTTAGCAGCCAAAGCTAGCGCCAACTTTGGCCTTAAATCCCACGCCAGTTTTTCAGGCGCACTGTTATGGCAAACAATGTATCCATGGCCTCAGCGACCAGCTGGTTTGGTTGAATTAGGCTTCGAAGAACTTGGTAAACGCTGGTTGCCAATCCTAAACGCGTTTGACGAGGCCGATTGCGACGTATGTTATGAATTGCATCCTGGTGAAGATTTACATGATGGCGTTACCTTCGAACGCTTTCTTGATGTAACAAATCAACACCCAAGGGCCAATATTCTGTATGACCCAAGCCACTTTGTGCTTCAACAACTCGATTATCTCGCATTTATCGATATTTATCATGAACGTATAAAAGCCTTTCATGTCAAAGACGCTGAGTTTAATCCCTCTGGTCGCAGCGGCGTTTATGGCGGCTACCAAGCTTGGATAGACCGCCCAGGACGCTTCCGTTCTCTAGGTGATGGGCAAATCGATTTTAAGAGCATTTTCAGTAAGTTAACGCAGTATGATTTTGACGGCTGGGCGGTTATGGAATGGGAATGTTGTATTAAGCATCCTGAAAACGGGGCCAAAGAAGGCGCTATTTTCATTAACGACCATCTAATTAGACCAACAGATAAAGCTTTTGACGACTTCGCTGATGCCGGCGCAGATGATGAGCTCAATAAAGCCATACTTGGCTTAAAATAAGGAAGCACAATAATGACAACAAACGAACTTCCACATAAGCATGCCTCGAGAATATTTCTCCTTAGCTGTTTAGCCCTTATCGTAACAGCGATGACCTTTGCGATCCGCGCCGGCATTGTGCCTGAACTAGGTGCGCAATTTAACTTAACGAAGACCCAGCTAGGTTGGGTTATCGCAATGGCCTTTTGGGGCTTTCCAGCAGCAACCGTATTGGGCGGGTTCGCCTACAATGCATTTGGTGCGAAAAAGCTGCTGTGGGTTGCTTTTGTATGCCACACATTAGGGCTTATATTAACCATTACCGCGGGTAGCTTTGGCGGTTTATTGTTTTCTACTTTTCTTGTTGGTTTTGGTAACGGTGCCGTAGAAGCGGCTTGTAATCCACTAATATCCGAAATGTACAAAAACGATAAAACGACCATGTTGAACAAGTTTCATGTATGGTTTCCAGGCGGGATAGTTATTGGTGCCTTAGTTTCTGGCGGCATGAGTAGCATAGGCCTTACTTGGGAATACCAAATTGCAGTCATGCTGGTCCCTGCGGTAGTGTATGCAGCGATGTTAGTAAGTTGCGAATTTCCTGAACTCAATAAAGAAGTCAACACGACGTCAGGCAATATAAAAGCACTTTTTACACCTTTGTTTTTCTTTTTCTTCATTGTCATGACAATTACCGCGACAACAGAATTAGGCACACAAGGTTGGATAACTGAAATACTTGCCGCCTCGGGTGCACATCCAATGGTCATCCTTGCGCTAATAACAGGTATCATGGCGGTAGGCCGCTATTTTGCAGGCCCATTGGTACACAAACTGGACCCTGTTGGGGTGTTGTTTTGCTCAGCAGTACTTGCTTTTCTGGGGATCTTCTTACTTACGCAACTGTCAGGTTCCATGGTGTATGTTGCCGCGGTCTGCTTTGCCTTAGGCGTGACTTACTTTTGGCCAACTATGTTGGGATGTGTCGCTGAATACTTACCTAAAACCGGCGCGCTGGGTCTTTCATTAGTTGGCGGCGCAGGGATGGCTGGAGTAGCTATCTTCAATCCCATTATTGGTGGATGGGCCGATGCCGCAACAATTTATGCACAGGAACAAGGCGTCACAGGCGATGCACTTACCATGGTTTCAGGCCAAGCGATCTTAACAAATATCATGGTTTTCCCAATCGTGCTTATCGTACTTTTTGCTGCGCTTTATTTTTATATCAAAAAAACTCGTCAAGCAGAATAAGAGACTTTTTATGAAAAAACAAAATGATAGTCGTGACATGATAGGAAGGCGTGACTTTTTAAAGAAACTCTCCCTTATGATGGGAGGGAGCGCCGCAAGCATTGCTTTGGGCGCCTCTTCAATCAATCTAGCCTTGGCCTATACTCCAAAATCAGGTTCAGAGAAACGCGCTGGATTGCTTTTCTCACAAGCACAAATGATGACATTAAAACATGTCGTCGATATCATTTTGCCAGCAACTGACAGTCCAAGTGCCAGCCAATTGGATTGTCATGGTTTTATCGACCAACAACTCAAGATATGTTATTCCGAAGAGGAACAAGCGTCGTTCGTCAGCTGCATAGATTTTATAGATGGCTTTAGTGCGAAATTTAATAAAGCACACTTTTATGAGTTAACAGCCCAGCAGCAACTGAGCATGTTAAACGATATCGAAAATGATCCGCTCATTAATCTAGACAAAAAAGGTGAATTTGCGCGATTGAAGGCCTTGGTCGCATTTGCCTACTTCACCAGCGAAGTGGGCGCCTCAAAAGTGTTGCAGTATCAAGCGGTGCCCGGAGGCTTCAAAGGTTCGATTAAAATAGACGAAAACACGCCTGCTTATGGCTCGAGAGATTATTACTAAGTGCGGTAAACCTTATGAATGAAAAATTATATATAAACGATACCAAAGAAGAATTCGACGTTATCATCGTTGGCTCGGGCATCACGGGTGGTTGGGCTGCTAAAGAATTCTGTGAAAGAGGTTTCAAAACTCTCATGGTAGAACGTGGTCGAGTAGTTGAACATCGTAAAGACTATCCGACAGAAAACAAGCCACCTTGGACTTACCAAAATCGCACGAAAGTCGACAACCTACTGATTCAAGATCAATACAAAGTGCAATCAAAATGCTATGCCTTTAGCGAGGCAACTAAGCACTTTTTTGGAAACGATAAAGACTTGCCCTACTCCACTGAAGAGGGATCGGACTTTACTTGGATACGTAGTAACCAAATGGGCGGAAAATCTATTACTTGGCATCGCCAAGCCTATAGAATGAGTCCCTTTGATTTTGAAGCAAATAAAGCAGATGGCTATGGGAATGACTGGCCAATTCGTTATAAAGATCTTGAAAAATGGTATTCGAAAGTCGAAGTTCATGCTGGTATTTCTGGCAATAAAGATGATTTACCGCAGTTACCAAATAGCGAATTTCAGCCCCCGTTTGAGATGACCAAGCCTGAAATCGACATTCAAGCGACCTTAGCTGAACATTACCCTGACCGGCCTTTAATTATAGGCCGAGCCGCGCACCTGACAAAACCAACGCAGTACCATATTCAACAAGGTCGTATCACCTGCCAAGCACGTTCAGAATGCCAAAAAGGATGTTCATTTGGCGCCTACTTTTCAACCCAAAGCTCAACGCTGCCATCCGCAGCGGCTACGGGTAACTTGCACATCGCGCCAAATAGCGTAGTACATAGCCTAATTTATGATGAAAACAGTAAACAAGTTAAGGGCGTGAATGTCGTTGATAACGACACTTTAGGCACACGTG
Organism: Glaciecola sp. G7-5; assembly: GCF_055808975.1. NCBI lineage: Bacteria > Pseudomonadati > Pseudomonadota > Gammaproteobacteria > Alteromonadales > Alteromonadaceae > Glaciecola > Glaciecola sp. G7-5. The sequence goes on along the minus strand of NZ_CM147892.1, from coordinate 2,457,110 downwards.
AATATCGTGCCAAAGTGGTCTTTTTATGTGCATCAACCTTAGGCTCAACTCAGATCCTACTGAATACTAAAACCAAAAGCTTTCCTAAAGGCTTAGCAAACTCTTCTGGCGTATTAGGCCACTATTTAATGGACCATTGTTATGGTGCAGGTGCTTCTGGTGAACTAGCCGGTTACGAAGATGAATATTACTCTGGCAGACGGCCCACTGGGATTTACGTCCCCAACTTTAGGTATACACCAAGCAAATATCATAAATCCTATGTGAGAGGTTACGCGTTAGGTGGTGGCTCGGGCAGAGGAGATTGGACAGGTGCGGCTTGGAAAAAAGGCTTTGGTGCTGATTTTAAAGCACAGTTGACAAAACCGGGGCCGTGGGGCTTTAGCTTTTACGCGCAAGGTGAAATGCTTCCTCGCTTTGACAATCAAGTTAGCTTGCATCCAACTAAAACTGATAAATGGGGCATCCCCCAATTACACTTCAATGTGAGCTGGTCTGACAATGAACGTAATATGATGGAAGATTGCGCCCAAACATGTGAAGAAATGATTCGTAAAGCTGGCGGAACCAACGTGAACAGTTGGGTCTCTGTAGACAATATTGCCCCTGGTGTTGCTATTCATGAAGTAGGCACCGCTAGAATGGGACGAGATCCAAAAGAATCTGTCTTAAATGGCTATAATCAGGCGCACGATATCAATAATTTGTTTGTCACTGACGGCAGTAGCTATTGCTCATCAGCTACCGTAAATCCGTCTTTAACATTTATGGCGTTAACCGCAAGAGCCGTTGATTATTGCGCCAAAGAAATGCAGCAAGGTCGCATTTAACTTGATGAAAGGGAGTAATATGAAAACAAAACTATTCATTGCAAGCGCTACTTTTGCCATCGCTTTGCTGTCAAGCACACATGCCGCTGCCCATGGCCATAAGTCTGAAGGCGTTAAGCACAACAAACACGAAATAGGTCTGCAACTATATAGTTTGCGCAATCAACTCTCTAAAGACACCAGCAAAGCTATTGCGCAAGTTGAAAAATGGGGGATTCGCGATGTAGAGGGAGGCGGCAATTTACATGGGAATAGCTTAAGGACGTTTAAAAAGATAATAGACGAGCATCACGTACAAATCGTAAGTGTAGACACAAGTATTGAAGAAATACGAGATAACCCGATGGGCGCGGTGTTTAAAGCCCATTATTTTGGAGCTAAGTATGCCACTATTTATTGGGTAGGTCATGATGGCGAAAAAGGCTTTACTATCGACGATGCCAAAATGGCGGTTGAGGTCTTTAATCGAGGCGGCGAAATACTCGCAAAACACGGCATTACTTTACAATACCATCCTCATGGATACGAATTAACACCTTATAAAGATGGAACGTTGCTTGACTATATTATTCAAAACACCAAAGAAGCCCAGTTCCAAATGGACGTATTTTGGATTAAACAAGGCGGTGGCAGCCCCGTTGATATTTTGAAAAATACGCTGGAAGATTTACCTCTCTTCATTTAAAAGACCGCTTAAAAGGAACTGAAAATACCACAAACGGAAGCGCCGATATTGATAAAACAAACGTCGTGTTAGGTACAGGAGATGTGGGTATTAGTGATGTGATAAAAGAAGCTAAAAAGCAAGGTATCAAATACTTCTTTATAGAAGATGAATCCTCGCGCGTTTTGCAACAAGTTCCTAAGAGTATTGAGTATATTACCCCCCTAATTAATGATTAAAATAAGGTTTTAACATGAACAAAGGTCACCGTAATTTAATTATATTACTGATGTTGCTATTAGGTAGCACGAGCGTTTTTGCGAAACAATTTAACGTATTGTTATTCACCAAAACCGATGGCTTTCATCACGAATCTATACATGATGCAGTCACGGCAATGCGCACCTTATCACAGCGCCACGACTTTGGTTTACAATGGCATGAAGATGCGAACCGCTTCAACGATAACTTTTTAAAGAAATTTGATGCTATCGTGCTTATAAATACTACTGGCAATGTATTTAACGAAGAGCAACAGGCTGCATTTGAACGCTTTATTCAATCAGGAAAAGGCTTTGTGGGCGTTCATGCGGCATCAGATACCGAGTATGACTGGGAATGGTACGGCAAGTTAGTTGGTCATTACTTTAAAATTCATCCTAAAATTCAAACCGCTATGCTCGACAAAATAGACAATAAATTCCCAGGCATGCAAGGCTTTAATCAGCGCCAATTGTGGACCGACGAATTTTATGACTTTAAGCCCGCCAATGTGGATTCACTCAATTACTTGCTAAGCATTGATGAGAGTAGCTATAGCGCAAAGGCTGATTGGGGTAAGGTAAAATCAGAAGGAATGGGCGATTTCCATCCTCTTGCTTGGTATCACGAATATGATGGTGGGCGTTCATTTTATACTGCATTAGGCCATTTACCCGGTGTTTATAGCGACGTTAAATTTTTGGAGCATCTCTATGGTGGAATTTACTGGACAGCAACGGGCAAAGGGATCCAAGACTAGTATAGGCAAGCAGCAAATACTCGCCCAGACTGTAAAGCCCACTACCATATCGTTGGGTTCAGCAGCTAGTTTTGCGAAGCCTTCGCTCGACTCAGCGCTTTGTGTAACATGCGTGGTGCTTTGCTCTGTCATTATACTGATGACACAATCAATTTCGTTCATTTGAATTCAGTTGCTAGTATTACTTTTTCGGCGTATCTTTATTTTAGAGTAGAAGCAAGATAGAGGCGCTAAATTAGCATGCCCCCAGAAGAACAGTTAGATCTACAAAGTCTTATTACACATATTAGTCTTTCTGAAATTGTAAAAATGTTTGATTTGCTACCAAATACTCTTTTTTGGATAAAAGATAAGGAAAGCCGATTTATCCACGCAAATGTCAACTTTATTGAGCATATAGGGGTAAAAAGCCTTGAACAAATGTTGGGTAAAAGTGACTTAGCTTTTTCTCCAAAACATCTAGCGCGGCAATATATGATAGACGATCAAAAAGTGATGCAAGGCCAAAGTATAACGAATCGCTTGGAGCTCAATATGCTGAAAGGAGGCGGATATGGCTGGTTTGCAACATCAAAGAGACCCTTTCATGACGAACAAGGCGAAATAAAAGGCTCCTACGGCTTCACCCAGTATTTAGATGAAACCTCTACCCTGCTCTCAAACATAAATGAAATAAAAACACCGGTTAAGTACATTAGAGAAAATTATGGGCGTGAAATTACGATTGAAAAACTTGCCAGTATCAGTTTTTTGTCAGTGAGTGCACTTGAACGACGATTCAAAAAGCAACTTTCTAAAACGCCCAAGCAATTCATCAATCAAGTTCGACTTGAAAACGCACGAAGACTAATAATGGAAACCGATTCACCTATCGCAGATATCGCAGATGCCTGCGGCTTTCGTGAACATAGTTATTTTAGCAAGCAATTTAAAACGATGTTTGAAGTGCAGCCATCTCAGCTTAGGCAGCAAACTAAAAAAGAAGAGAATTAAGCAATCACGCCCGCAGCTCGATAAAGTTGAACATGAACCTTCACCAAATCATCAATATTTCGTTGGTAGCCTCCGCCAATGACGGCTGCAACGGGAACGCCATAACGCTTACAAGTATCAAACACAAGTTTGTCACGCTGGTATACTCCTTGGGTACTAATATCCAAATAGCCCAAATCGTCTGATTCATGAATATCTACGCCAGCGTCGTAAATCACAAAATCAGGAACACTGCTATTTAGCGCTAAGTGAAGCGCACAATCAACATTATGCAAATATTCGTCGTCACGCATCCTGTTGCTCAGGCCAAAATCCAGGTCGGATTGCTGTTTTCTGGCCGGGAAATTTTTCTCGCAATGCAGTGAAACAGTGTATATCTGATCATTGCCTTGCGCTAAAGCGGCTGTCCCATCACCTTGATGAACGTCACAATCAAATATTAATACCTTATCAATATTTGGTTTATCTAAGGCCATTGTTGCACTTAACATGATATCGTTGAACACACAAAAACCAGAACCAAAGTCTTTAAAGGCATGATGATAACCACCCGTTAGATTTAATGCGACCCCATGTTCAAGGGCTAATTGCGAGGTCAGTACTGTTCCGCCAACAGCGTGCAGTGTGCGCTTCACAAATTGTGATGACCAAGGCATTCCAATGCGTCTAATCGCTTTATCTGACATCCGTCCGCTTACAAAGCTCTGCACGTAGTTGGCATCGTGAATGCGTTCTAAATGCTTAGTATCAATACCTTCTGGTTGGATAAAAGCCTGCTCGTTAAGCCCTTGCCCGAGCAAAGCATCTTTGATCCCTTGGTATTTTTGAATAGGGAAACGATGTCGTTTAGGTAAATCCAATTGGCTATAAATAGGATGGAAGATAAGCGGTATCATCTGAGCTTAGGTATTGATTTAGTTTAGTGGATAATGTTACTACAGAAAAATAAGCCAAATGGCTTTAATAAAGATTATTTTTCCATTCTTAGCTAGGGCCTGTTGATCTTTTCTGTATGATTTTGCAGCAGTCTGTGTGAAGTTTATACAATGAAGGACAGTTGATCGCAAAAGCTATCATCAATTTGATTGCAAGTTTATATTTTTGATTCTATACTCTGTATATAAACACAGTGGTTATACTGTAACTGTAACTGTAGCTACAATACAAAGGGTGTTCCTTACATGCAACTTAGCGCCGCTTATCAACATTCCAGTGAATTTGTCGAAAGCCTATCTCTCGCCCAGCGTGAACGACTTGCCTTTATCGACTTTAACCTACAGTTCTTTTCTAAGATTTCACGAAGCGACCTAATCAATCGCTTCAAGACGGGTTTAGCTGCGAGCACTCGTGACTTTGCTGCCTATAGAGAAATCGCACAAGCCAATTTAAAGCTAGACCATTCTACAAAGCAATATTGGCGAACTAGTAATTTCGAACCCATCTTTCAATTCTCTGCTGATGCGATTCTACACTCTGTAAGCAAGGGCTTTAGTGACGGTGTTACCGCTGCGGTTCAGCCTTCAGCGCATTGCTTTGAGGCCACTCAACTGATTCATCCTAATATCCATATTATTGCCGCCTTAATGCGCGCTATTCATAATCAACTAGCATGCAATGTGGGTTATGTGTCGATTAGTTCGGGCGAAAGTAAGCGTACTATCGTTCCTCACGCCATTATCAACAATGGACATCGTTGGCACGTACGCGCGTTTGATGAAAAATCAGGGACTTTTCGTGATTTTGTATGCACTCGTTTTACGCAGGTAACAACCAGTGAAGTTGCAGCCTCATCAGGACAATTTTCAAAAGATGACGAACAGTTTAACCGAATGGTTAGCTTGGTCCTTATGGTACATCCGGAAATTAAAAATATTCAAGCTATTGAGATGGACTATGCCATGCAAAATGGTGAAAAATTAATGCAAGTCAGAGCTGCGTTAGCGGCCTATATTCTTAGGCACTGGCAAGTAGACTGCTCGTTTGAACATCGTATTTTAAATCAAGGTTGCCAACTCGCGCTAAAAAACCATGAGGTACTAGCGAGTATTGAAAACCCGCAGTTAGCGCCCGGGTTTACGCCGCGAAAGTGAACCTTTTAGGCACAAAATAGTCTATAAGAACTGTGCGCGAGCATAAGATAATTTTGGATAGGGCTTAGTTTTAATGAGGTAGAGTCAATGCATAGTAATTTATCAAGCAGTAACGGTAACAAAAACGGGCAACAAACAGTCATAGTAGATGCCCTTTCATTAAATAAGTTACAAGGAAGTGAAATGCCCAATATTGAAGAGCAAAAAGCAACAACAAGTTTGCACGATGCAAGCGCCCAACAAGCTTTCAATGAAGCACTCATTAAATTATTAGTACTCTTATATCAAATAGACGGCAAAGTTACCTTAACCGAACAAGACCTATTTGACGATATACTCGCGCAATTGGACTGGCATAGTGGCGTGTCTATTTCAGCTTTCGTAAATGACGCCATCCATCAAGCACGCATAGCGATTGATCACCAGCGCGCCCGCGAATTTTTGTTTGCACTCGCCAATGGCTTAAACCACGACCCGGCAAGGGCACTTGAGCTTGCAATGGATATCACCGAAGTCGATGGCCGGCGAAGCGAAGATGAACTGGAACTTTTAGGCTTGTTATCAAACAGAGTTTTAGCGAAGGGATTCATCGCCTAGGCTTGAAAGTATAAGCGTGCGAACAGCTTCAACTAAGAGTCTTAAATCTTTGAAAACTAATCCACTAAGTGCCTAGCGCAATGTTTTTGTTGCACGCTTTGTGTGCGATAGTGAGTAATAAATGTTTTTTACTTTGTATTATGCCTAGTTTGTCCTTAAAATAGCTGGCTTTCGTAGGCCGCAAAAGACGACTTAGTATAAATTATGCAAACCAATAAAAAACCAATCATACTTGCTATTTCTGGGGCCTCAGGATCAGGTAAATCGCTTTTCACACAAAACTTGAGGCTTACTCTCGAAAAACATCAACAAGCTGTTTTAGTATTGCAAGAAGACCACTATTATAAATCTCAAGACCATTTGTCGATGGAGCAGCGCGTAGTTACTAATTACGACCACCCCGATGCATTTGAGCATGACTTACTATCTCAGCACCTCCATGCACTAAGTGCGGGTAAAACAATTGATTACCCGAGTTATTGTTACAAAACACATACTCGACTAAAAAAAGGGCAGAAAGTTAAAGCGGCACCTATCATCATTATTGAAGGTATTATGCTACTTACCCAAATTCAATTGTTTGATCACTTCGATTTTAAGGTTTTTGTAGACACCCCGTTAGATGTTTGTTTGATGCGCAGAATGTTAAGAGATACACAAGAACGCGGGCGTTCTTTGGCGTCGGTGGCAACACAGTACGAAAAGACCGTTAAACCCATGTATCACAAATTTATTCGGCCAAGCAAAAATTTTGCAGACTTGATTGTGCCTCATGGTGGCGAAAACTACTTAGCAGTAGATGTGTTAAGTGCTTATTTGTTAAAACAACAAAATGGAAACACACTTAATGATTAGTTTTTTAGGGATAATTTTTATATTTGCAGTAGGCTTTGCGTTAAGCAACGCCAGAAAAAGCATCAATTGGCGCACAGTTGGTGGTGCTTTTGCTTTGCAAGCATTAATAGGCGGATTTGTTCTATATACGGGCTTTGGTGTAGAGTTGCTCAATGGCTTAACCAGTTTTGTACAGAATATAATCGATTACAGTAAAGCTGGTACAAGCTTTTTGTTTGGTCCTTTGAGTGACCTATCGAAAGCCGAAAACATAGGATTCATATTCGCTTTCCAAGTTTTGCCAGTCATTATTTTCTTCTCTTCGCTTATATCCGTCTTATATCATATTGGCCTTATGAGGATAATCATTGCGATCATCGGCGGTGGGCTTAAAAAACTACTCGGCACCAGTAGTCCTGAATCTATGTCAGCTTCGGCGAATATATTTGTTGGCCAAACTGAAGCACCACTTGTCGTAAAACCATTCATTCCTAACATGACACGCTCTGAACTGTTTGCTCTTATGGTCGGTGGATTAGCGTCAGTAGCGGGTTCTATCATGGCAGGTTATGCTAGTTTAGGCATTGAACTAAAATACCTTATTGCAGCAAGTTTCATGGCAGCCCCTGCGGGTCTGATGATGGCAAAAATACTAGAGCCTGAATTAGCTACCCCAAACGAAACTCTCAGCGAAGAAGAAAGCGAGGCACAAAAATACGCCAATGTGTTTGACGCTGCTGCCAGTGGTGCCTCTTCAGGTCTAAAACTGGCCGTAAACGTAGGTGCTATGTTGCTTGCTTTCATCGCACTCATTGCGATGTTAAATGGCATGATTGGCTATTTTGGCAATTTGGTTGGTGCAGAGAATTTAACACTACAAGTTATCTTAGGATATTTGTTTCAACCCATCGCCTGGCTTATTGGTGTGCCTTGGGCAGAAGCGAATTTGGCGGGCAGTTTCATTGGCCAAAAAGTGGTCGTCAATGAATTCGTAGCCTATTTAGATTTTATTAATTACAAAGAACAATTATCAGTCTCCTCACAGGCAATTATTACTTTTGCTTTGTGTGGATTTGCAAACTTATCGTCTATCGCTATTTTGATGGGCGGTATTGGTGCGATGGCCCCTAAACGTAGGCCAGAAATCGCCCGACTTGGCCTCAAGGCCGTGTTAGCCGCAACCTTGGCTAACCTAATGAGTGCTGCGCTAGCCGGCATCTTCTTGTCACTAGCCTGACTTTGCGCTGTGATGGGCACATGCCCGCACACGCATGACATGACAAGAGCCTTTCTTGAAAAAGAACAAGTGAAAAAGAGACAAATATGAAACTACAAGCCGTTGATTTTAAATCACCTACTGCCGCCAAAGATTTTGTCGAATCGTTAAGACAAACTGGATTTGGGGTATTGAAAAACCACCCCATTGCGCAACAACAAGTTAGCAGTATTTATGAAAATTGGCATCGCTTTTTTAATTCTGAAGAAAAAAATAATTATGTCTACAACAAAGGCACACAAGATGGCTTTTTTCCACAATCTGTGTCAGAAGTAGCTAAAGGCTTTAAGAAAAAAGATATCAAAGAGTATTATCATTATTATCCTTGGGGACAATGCCCGCCGGCGCTCAAATCCGAGATTGATGCTTATTATTCAAGTACCTTAACACTGGCACAAGAGCTATTGAACTGGATTGAGCAAGAGTCGCCAGACGAAGTCAGTCGGCACTTCCGCGAACCGCTATCAAGCATGATTGAACAAAGTAGCCAAACTCTATTACGTATTTTGCATTATCCTCCTTTAGCGGGTGACGAAGAGCCTGACGCTATCCGTGCTGCTGCGCACGAAGATATTAATCTTATTACTATCTTGCCGGCAGCAAATGAACCCGGTTTGCAAGTGAAAGCAAAGGATGGAAGTTGGTTAGACGTGCCTAGTGACTTTGGTAACTTAATTGTAAATATAGGCGACATGTTGCAAGAAGCTTCTGGACATTATTTTCCATCTACCACCCACAGAGTGGTAAACCCGGAAGGCGCTGACACATCCAAAGCGCGTATTTCGTTACCACTGTTTTTGCATCCAAGACCCGATGTCGTGTTATCAGACAAGTATACTGCTGGTACCTACCTAACAGAGCGCCTACGTGAGCTAGGCGTAGTATAATAGTGTACGAGGCATGCGTCGCATTTATCGACTAGCAATTAAGGTTGATAGCTTCGACGCATAGCGCTCACCTAGCTCCTTGGTTGATGCGCGTTTTTTGGCGTTTTTAAGGTAGCGCTGCGCATTTTCAATATCGCCTTGTGCAAAATATATTTTAGCTAAACTAAAATGAAACTCATGAGGTTTATGATTTAATAATATTGCGCGTTTGTAGTGTTCAATAGCATTTGCATACTCTAAGCTTTCTGCTGCAATATCGCCCAAGACCTTATGATAGTATGGATTCTTTTGGCGCTGCTTGTGCAAACGTTTTAACAACTGGGTAGACTTGTTCGGCTTTCCTTGACGCTTGTACAGGAAGGCTAGATTTTCGTAGGCTGACGCAAAGTCTGGCTTGACGAAAAGCGCCATCGCATAAAACTCTTCGGCCTTTTCAAGACGCCCTTGCTGCGAAAACAAAACGCCTAAATTTGACCACGCTCCTTCATTGTTTGGATCCTCTAAAACCGCTGCTTTCAAATAAGCATACGCAAATCCCGGATTACCATTGATAATATAATCAGCTCCCTTATTAGCGTAAAACAATGACACTATTTCTGATTTATTCAGTTCGTTAGATGTAAATTGACGCATGCCTTGTTGAGGATCAAAGTCAACCACTATTGGGGGACTCGTTAAAAGTTGACGATTTACGATATGCTCTTTTACTGCTAAATTGATATGTCGATTAATCAGTGTATTACCTTCCCGGCGCGTCCAAAACTCAGGAATAGCAACGTCTTGAAAAGCGGTCCGCATACCTAAATGCTCGGCCATTGAGTAAGTCATTATGGTGAGCGATAAACAATTTGCTGCACCCAGTTTAAAGGTTTCTCGGGCAGTGGTGTTTGCACTTTCGCTATAAACTACAGACAATGCGTTACGGTCAAATATGGCATTGGCAAGCGCTGTTATCTTAGCTTGGTTAGTTATGTTGCCGCGGGTGCTTTTTTCAACAAAGGCAATCATCTCTTCATCAATTGCAAATATTTCTTCAGCGCTTTCTATTTTCACTTCAGTAGATGTAGGAAACTCAGAGTCCAATAGAGATGGCATCTTATTTTTGCTTAGATAGGTGCTGTTGCAAGCACTGAGTGCAAGTGAAAAAACTAAAATTAAATAAAGTTTAGTATTGTGCATCGTCATGCTCCTTTCAAAATAAAGGGCTACTGCAACATGCTAAACATATACTTCAGGAAGGTTTAATAAGGCTGTACTATACAGTCACGCATGCCGTCAGTGTTCTTCTTACCATAAACCAATCTGCTCGTTTTCACAACTTATAGGTTTTAATCGCCCGGGTATGAGACAAATCATAGAGACTGACTTTCGCGCTTTTATCGAGTTGATGAAGTTGCGCATAGAGTAAGGTTAAGGTTGCCAGCGCATCGTCTAAGGCATTGTGTTCTGGCGCATCACTCAATCCATAATAAGATCTTGCATTGCCTAGGGTAACGCCACCTCCAGGTACGAAACCGTGCGCTTTCTCCAGAACATAGACTTGCATCAGCATAGTATCAATTGTTGACACCGTTAATGGTTCGTATCCCAATAATGCAGACACTCGCTGAAGCATTCTCATATCGAGTACAGCATTGTGAAATACCCATATGTGTGAATGGGCGTACTGACGAAGTTCTTCAAGCTTGTCGCGAATATGAGAGCCTTGGGCAATGTCTTTAGCACATAAGCCATGGATGACCGGACTTTGATTTAAGTCACCTCTTGCTCGCACTACATCATATTGAGCGCTGGCTAAATCTACATCAAACATTTTGCCTTTTACCCAACCGATAGAGGTAATTTTTGCGGTCTCTGCATCCAAACTAGTGAGTTCTAAGTCGATTGAAATTAAAGGGAGCTCGCTGTGAGAGCAATGCAGAAATGCTTCATTTATGGGGTAGCGCCCCCATAAAATCCTAGCCACTTGTGAACGAAGATAGGAAAACACTAGCCAATGCCTCCAGAGAATTTCAATACAACCGCTTGCTGCGCTCGATGGATGGCCTGAAACGCAGCTTTTAGCTGATGGCGCTCGATTGATGACAAGTCACTAATGCGCACATAATTATCATCAACATTATTGCTTAGTTGATGTCGCCAACGTAAACGATTCATCAATATCCAAATATCTTTTAGGTTTTGACGATCTTTGGGTGACAGTCCTGAACTAGCTGGAAGGTTGTTTAGTCTAGCGACGGTGTTTGCCAAACTCACGCCACTGGCCAGTGCATACAAGCGCACGATATTATTGATAATAAGCACCGCCGACTTCTTAATATCGATACTTTCTTTATGGCTTTGCCCTTTTGCATAAACAAACTTTTGGAACATAGATAAGGGCACACTCACCTCGTTTGCACTACGCGCAAGTGCAGCCAAAAATATTGATTTTTGAAACAATGGCTTACGTGTTTGGTGCAGTTGTTCAAGGAGACGAGAATCACCTGCAACCGCCCTTACATCAAGGTATATATTAAAATCTAGGATGGCTTGACTCGTCGGGTTTGATGCCCAACGCGCAGATTCTTTTTGATAAGCGTCAAGTGATAATCTTAATTTAGGGTTGCTGGCCATTATATTGCCTTCACATAGCCGAATGCCGCATTTACCCAGACCTTTACAAACAAAGTTTGCCAAGGCTTCAAAATACGCATCTTGCTCTGGTGTAGGTTCATTGGCAAGTAGTAAGGCGTTGTCTTGATCAGAACCCATGGTTTGATCTTCTCGCGCTTGTGAACCAAAAACTAACCAACAAAAGTACATTGGCGCTTTGCCATGCTCTTCTTGAAAAAAGTAGATGAGTTTTCGGGTCATTATATCAGTTGCTTGGGCGAGAATTTTACCTGCAATGTCAAAATCCCCAGCACGTTTGGCGTTACTCATAATGTACTGTGGTACTTGCTTAGCCCGGCTGGCGAGCTCGTCAATATTTGTCGATTTTGACAAATCACTAATAACAAATACGACATTGGTGCGTTGCTGTCGTGATATATCAGTATTGGTAATCATGCCAAACGGCTTGCCTGTGCGTGCATCAATAATGGGCAAATGATTGATACCGTATTCGTTCATTTTACAAATAGCGTCAAAAATAGTCTTGTTTTTTGTTAAAAAGACCGGAGCAATAGTCATAATTAGCGCTACTGGCTCAGCGGTATTAAACCCCGCTGCGACGACCCTTTTGCGTAAATCACGGTCGGTAACAATACCTTTTAGTTCGCCATTTTGCATTACCAATACCGATGAAACTCTATGCTCAGTCATAAGTTCAGCAGCAGCTTGAACGCTTGTTGTTGGTTCAACACAAACGGGACTATTTTGTACAACTTCAAACAGCGGCTTGTATAACCACATTGAATTGGTATCAGTGACCGCTTTGTTTTGTAGGGAGTTGGCTTTTATTGCTTCAAAAAATTCTTTAAATTTTGCTTGCTTCATTGCCGTATTAAAGAAAGACGCGGGAATACAAAGCACAATACCTGGGCTATCAACAACTACGCTTATACCGTAGTCTACTGAATCTAATAAACTTGGAAAGCCAAAATAATCACCGTCACTGAGGTGATTAATTGGTCCTGCGCTATCTTTAATAGCGAATTGGCCATTTTGAATTAAGTATAGAGAGTGTGAATGTTCATCTAACAGCGCTTGACTATTTTCTTGGGTCAAATAAATGAGATGGCTCGATTGCGCGATATCTTCAAGCAACTCTTTTTTAAGCTCGTCAAACGGGCTATGTTGGCTTAAAAACTCAATGATTTGTTGTACCACTGCAGCCATAATAATTCCTTATTTATTTGTCACTACATAGATTAATTCAAATACCCCAGCGCAGCTGCTTATTTACAATTATGCACCCTTAGTTGTGCTGTAAAACTCGGCAACATACTGCCCGCCTTTAACCGTCGCAATGAAACGTACTTTTTGCTGACTTCCTGCGCTCAAGCTTTCGATAGGCGTTTTTTGGTACCAGTAATAAGGGCTGTCCTTCATACCCATACGATAAGCACTTGCATTGTCGTTTTTGTCGACTAAGAATAATGTCGCAGTGTCGAGTGGAAAAGTTGCGTTTAAGGTCGTCAGTCCATTCTCTTGATAGACGCTAATTTTAAATTCACCCGACACCAGTACACATTGCTCATTTTTAATATCGCAATTTGGTGACTCAGGCGTCATTTCATAGAAACGCGCTTCCATAGCTTTATTTTCTACCCATAAATCAGAAGCACCAAAACCCAAGATCATTAATATGGGCGCAACGAAAATTGCGATTTTGGTATGTCGATTAAGTTTATTGAATGATTTAAACAGCATGAAATTGACCTATTCTTTTATTATGAATTAACACTTTATAGTATTAACTTTTTGACCACTAAAGATAAGCGATATTATTGAGAATCTTAAATTAAAAAGACCTCCTAATGAAAGGAGGCCTTTTTTAGTGAAGCCTTAAAGAGGTCTGTTGATATCTCATCGCAAGACCTATACTTCATTAGTGGTCTTGCGCTACCGCAACGTCACCATGTGGCGAGCGGAAGTTATCAACCAAATCTCTGATTTCTTGTGGAGCAGGTTTGCCCATTTTGTAAACAATGAAAGCAACAGCAAAGTTTACAATGGCACCCACTACACCAAATGCGTTTGGTGATATACCTAAGAACCAATCTGGCTCCATGCCACCTAGGAACGAAGTACCTGGGATGAACATAATACCTTTGTGTTGGAACACATAAAGCATTGTTACACCAAGACCTGCACACATACCTGCAATCGCGCCTTTATCATTCATAGAGCGAGAGAATATACCCATCATTAGTGCAGGGAATATAGACGACGCGGCCAAACCAAACGCTAGAGCTACTGTACCGGCTGCAAATCCTGGTGGATTGAGCCCCAGATAACCCGCAAATAGAATAGATATTGACATCACCACCCTACCAACAAGTAACTCTGTTTTATCCGTCATATCAGGCGTTAATATTCCTTTCAATAAGTCATGCGAGATTGATGAGGAGATAGCAAGCAACAATCCAGCTGCAGTAGATAAGGCTGCTGCCAATCCACCTGCGGCGACCAGTGCGATTACCCAGTTTGGTAAGTTCGCAATAGACGGATTCGCTAGTACCATTATATCGCGGTCAACTTTTACCATTTCATTGGTAGCAGCATCGGCGCTATATTGGATTTTTCCATCGCCATTTTTGTCTTCAAACTCTAATAAACCTGTTTTTTCCCATTCTTTAAACCACTGAGGACGTGCTTCATATTCAAGGTATTGACCCGCGCTTGGTTCAATTGTACTCATTAAGTTTAAGCGAGCCATTGCACCAACAGCAGGCGCTACAGTGTAAAGTAAAGCGATGAAGATTAGTGCGTAACCAGCTGATGCACGAGCTGCTTTTACTGATGGTACAGTGAAGAAGCGCATGATTACGTGTGGTAAACCAGCAGTACCAATCATTAGTGACATGGTATAAGCGAACATATTAAGCGTGCCGCCCATTTTGGAGGTTGTATATTCTTTAAATCCTAAGTCTGTGACGACTAAATCAAGTTTATCTAAAAGATACACACCACTTCCGTCGGCTAATGTAGAGCCAAGTCCAAGTTGTGGGATTGGGTTGCCTGTTAACTGGAATGAAATAAAGACAGCAGGGATAGTATAAGCGGTAATCAATACGATGTACTGAGCAATCTGCGTATAAGTGATGCCTTTCATGCCGCCTAATACAGCGTAGAAGAATACCACAGCCATACCGATATATAAGCCAGTGTCGTATTCAACTTCTAAGAAGCGAGAGAATGCAACACCAACACCTTTCATCTGACCGATGATATAGGTAACTGATGCAACGATAAGACAAATAATGGTGACTATTCTAGCGGTCTTAGAGTAAAAACGATCCCCGATAAACTCAGGAACGGTAAATTTACCATGTTTTCGCATGTAAGGTGCTAAGCACAATGCAAGCAATACATAACCACCGGTCCAACCCATCAAGAATACTGAGCCACCGTAACCTAAAAAGGCAATCAAACCCGCCATCGAAATGAAAGATGCCGCTGACATCCAGTCGGCGCCAATCGCCATACCATTTTGTAAAGGGGTAACACCACCACCGGCAGCATAGAATTCGCTGGTTGATCCGGCTCGTGCCCATATTGCGATAGCAAAGTAAAGGCCGAAGGTACCAAATACAGCAATGTAAGTATAAATCTTTAACTCATCCATTATTTGTCCTCGACATTGTATTTTTTATCAAGATCGTTCATTTTCTTTCCGTACCAGAAAATGAGTCCTAAAAATGCGTAAATAGAACCTTGTTGTGCAAACCAGAAACCGAGTTTATACCCACCAAGGCGAATGTTATTAAGTTCGTCAACCAGCAAAATTCCTAAACCAAATGATACGACAAACCATATGGCTAGGCAGATTAAGATTAGACGGAGGTTTTCTTGCCAATACGTGCTTTGACTCTCCACAAACTTCTCCTAGAAATTCCAAGCGCCGTATGCGATCACTTGGGTTTAAAATATAATAGTAACGATGATTGGATGAGCAGTAACTTCTGTAGCACTTACACATCTAAGCATCCCCGGAATCAAATATTATATAAATGTTAATTTTTTGATATAAAACTTTAGTCTAGGCTCTCTGAAAGCCTCTATATCCAGGCGTTGCTTGTTAAATATTTGTACAGATATTCGCTTTATTTAGGGTTATGATAGAGTAATAAGCGACAACACATTATTTAGGGATTTACATGTCTTTTGGTTGGCTGGCCTTAGGTTTAGGATATTTGACCGTGTTATTTTGGGTAGCACGCTGGGGTGATACAAACTCGCAAACTGCACGCTGGTTAACCTCACACCCCCTTGTATATAGTTTAGCCTTAGGCATTTATTGTACTGCATGGACTTTTTTTGGTGCGGTAGGTCAATCAAGCACTCAACAATGGATGTACCTCCCTATTTTATTGGGCCCGGTTATTGTATATCTCTTCGCTTATCGCTTTATTTACAAAATGACCCATGTCAGCAAAAAGCAACATATTAGTACCATCGCCGACTTTATTAGTTCTCGCTATGGTAAACGGCAATTGGTCGCGCTGCTGGTAACAATTATCGCCTTGCTTGCAACAATTCCTTATGTAGCCTTGCAGTTACAGGCTATTGGATCGACGTTTCAGCTGGTTACCAATCAAGAAAATACCGCGGCAATCGTTTTATTTGCGACCGCATTTGTAGCGCTTTTTGCCATGTACTTTGGCACAAGAAATACCGATGTTACTGAGTATAGACGTGGCTTGATTTTGGCTATTTCGTTAGAGTCATGCATCAAATTAGTTGCGCTTATATTGGTCGCCTCTGTAGGCTACGCGTTTTGGTCTAAAGCAAGCACGCAACCAATCTTCCACGACTATGTAAGTAGCGATGCCCTTTTAGCATTCATTTCTGTGGACTTTTGGATACAAACATTAATGGCGGGAGCAGCAGTAATTTGTTTGCCGAGGCAGTTCCATGTGGCGGTCATAGACAATTTAAAGATTAGTCATCTGAAAACGGCTCGCTGGTTTTTCCCCTTATATCTCACCATAATTGCGCTGACAATACCGATCATTGCCGCTGCAGGTAAAGTGATCTTCGCTGACGAAAGTTTAAATGCAGATAGCTATGTGTTGGGGATTGCCATTTTTTCCGACTCTATGCTATTGCAATTAATTGTTTTCTTAGGCGGCTTATCTGCTGCTACAGCAATGATAATCGTTGCGACCTTAACACTTAGTACGATGATTACCAACGATCTTGTATTGCCTAAACTAATGGACAACGAGACCTATTCAGGTATCAATAGAGTAAAGCGGATAAAGCATATCCGACGTTTTATTATATTTAGTATTTTGGTGCTTGCTTATTTATATCAACAACAAATGGCAAATCAAGCGTCGCTGTCGTCCATAGGCTTATTGGCTTTTTCCTTGGTAATTCAATTATTACCCGCAATTGTGGGGGGATTATACTGGCAACGCGCGCATGCTCACGGGGTTTATGCAGGCTTGTTGTCTGGCTTCTTAGTATGGCTGTTATTCCTTTTCATTCCTTTAATCGACCCAAGTTCAACACCTGTTGATGTGTCGAATCAAACCCATCTATTTAGTATTGGCGCACTCTACAGTTTACTTGCCAATATTAGCTTCTTTATTGGTTTTTCCTTAATCGCAAAACCGAGTCTTATTGACCGAATACAAGCAAAAATGTTTGTTGAACCCACGAGTATGGGTGATCAGTTCAATGACAACAAAGCGGTAAATGTCAGCAAAGATGATCTAAAAACACTCATTAGTAAGTTTACAGGCCAAAAACGTTGCGACCAATTATTTGAAGTTTATGAACTGCAAGCAGCTAAAAAAGGAAAAACTAGCGATGTTGACCAAGCGTTACTGTCTTTTTGTGAACGTGCTTTAGGTGGCGTTGTTGGTTCATCAAGTGCCAGGGCACTGATTGACAGCTTAATACGAGGTAAGTCCTTAGATATAACCGATGTCGTGAATTTCTTTGATGGCACAACCCAAGCCATGCAATTTAACATGAGCGCCTTGCTTACATCACTTGAAAACATTGACCAAGGGATTAGTGTTATAGATAAAGATTTACGCCTCATTGCATGGAATAAACGTTATACAAGTTTGTTCAACTACCCTTCTTCACTTGTTTTTGTTGGTGCACCTGTTGAACCGCTGATTCGCCACAACGCATTACACGACGTTGGCGAAAGAAACGATATCGATACAATAGTCTCAGAACGTATGGTCTTACTTCGAAATGGCACCCCCATAAGTCAAGACGGACTCGCGCTGATGGCCATATTATCGAAATGGTCAGTAACCCACTCCCAGGCGGGGGCTTTGTAATTAGTTTTCACGATATAACCGGTTATGTTATGGCGCAAGAGGAACTAAAAGAATCAAATATTGACTTAGCCGCGCGGGTTGAAAAGCGAACAGAAGAAGTGCATTCAATAAATGCTGAATTGCGACTTGAAATTGAACGACGAAATCAGCTTGAAAAAAGCCTTATTCGCGCGAAAAAAGAAGCTGAAGATGCCAACGAAAGTAAAACGCGCTTTTTAGCTTTGGCCAGTCACGATGTATTGCAACCTTTAAATGCGGCTAAACTGTATTTAACTGCCTTACAAGAAACGCAGTTTGACAAAGATACAAACGATATCCTCACCAAGCTTAATGATTCGGTAGTTTCGAGCGAGACTCTCATCAGTACAATACTCGATATATCAAGGCTCGATCAAGGCGAAATGAAACCCTTTATAGAAACCGTGAATATTCCTGAAACCGTAACGCCAATTGTTAATGAAATGACGATGAAAGCCAAAAGTAAGGGCCTTGACTTTAGGTATAGAGGGGTTGATTGTTGGGTAAGTGCAGATAAAACTTACTTGTATAGAATTATACAAAATCTCGTGTCAAACGCCGTAAAATATACTAAAAAGGGCAAAGTGTTGTTAACTGTCAGAAAACGGGCTGACAAAATACTTATACAAGTTAGAGATACAGGAATTGGTATTTCAACACTCCAACAAGCCGCCATATTTAGCGATTTCTATCGAGTTGAAAACACTGATGAAGAAGGTATTGGCTTGGGTTTGGGCGTAGTAAAACGACTCAGTCAACAGCTTTCCTGCTGCATTAGGGTCGACTCTCAAGAAAACAAGGGGTCTTGCTTCAGTTTAGAATTTGCAAGCATGCCGGCGCCTGAGAAACCCAAAATTATTGCCAATCCGGTTAATTCTGTATTTAAAAAGCTGAGAATTTTATGCATCGATGATCAACAAGAGAATCTTGATGCCATGCAAACCGTATTGACGAAATGGGGAATTGAGGTCGGTTTAGCTAAATCATATAAGGCAGCTATTGAGGTTGCGAATGAACTTCAGCCACATATTTTGCTAGTCGATTATCAATTAGGAAAGGGACCTGATGGTCTAGAAATTATCGACCTACTGCGTCAACAGCTCAATACAATCTTACCTGCCTGTTTGGTGACCGCAAAAAGAGGTGACGATCTTCTTAAACTTTGCAATGATCATGGGGTCAATTATTTGTCAAAACCACTTAAACCTGCAAAATTGCGCTCGCTGATCCAAAGTATGGCGAAATTTATTCGCAATGTAGACATTGATTCGAAGTGAACTACCCATCGACGCCGCTTCGCGTCGATCAATGGGTTTTCTCGGCAAGTTTCGATAAATATAGAGCTACGCTTCTTTTTCAGGTGGCTCGAGTTGTAATTCAGAGGCAATAAGTACCGCCTGAGTGCGGTTATTAATACCGAGTTTACGGAAAATGGCGGTAACGTGGGCTTTTACTGTGGCTTCTGCAATATCTAAATTGTAGCCAATCTGTTTATTTAGCAAACCATCACGCATATAACACAAGACTTTATACTGAGATGGGGTAAGACTTGCGACATTTTCAGCGAGTTTACTGAAGTTCTCATCGACGTCTTGGATTTTTACTCGCACAGATTCAGGTAACCATACATCACCTTCGAGCATCGCATTGACCGCCTCACCGATGTTGCTTGCACTAGTTGTTTTAGGGATAAACCCAATCGCTCCTAAGCCAACAATTTTAGAAATTAGGCTTGCATCTTCGGTACCCGAGATTACCGCAATAGGTAAATCTGTAAACTGTTTTTGGATATGTAAAAACCCAAATAAATCACTACTACCAGGCATGTGTAAATCAAGTAATAGAAGATCGACTTCATTTTCTTGTAAGGTTGTAACAGTACTATTGACATCAGAAGATTCAAGAATGGTGATATCACTAAAAACGATGTTCAACGCACCTTTTAAAGCATCTCTGTATAGAGGATGATCGTCAGCGATGAGGAGTGTGATCATATTACGTCCATATTATTTTTGTCGTGGCGTGACGGGAACATATGTTCAGATGTAAGTCAGGTCTTAAGTTAATAAGTGTAACCTTTTCTTAACAAACTGCAATGGCTACATCAGAAAATTATTCGCATACGCACAACACACTGTTGTCTGGCTTACGACTATGTAGAAACACCTAGCAGCGAATAGTAATTTCGTTCACTGCTAGGTTTTTAAGTTAGCTAAACGTTTAGCGGTTTAACCTTTTTTCTATCAATGAATCGACCACACTTGGGTCAGCCAAAGTAGATGTATCACCTAACTGATCATATTCATTTGCTGCAATTTTTCTAAGTATGCGGCGCATGATTTTGCCAGAACGAGTCTTCGGCAAACCGGTTGTCCATTGAATCAGATCAGGGGTCGCAATCGGTGACAATTCTTTTCTGACCCACTTTTTAACATCTGCGGTAAGCTCATCGGTGATCGTAATCCCTTCATTAGGGGATACGTAAACGTATATGCCTTGGCCCTTAATGGCATGCGGGAAACCAACCACAGCGGCTTCAGCAATATCTTTGTGAGCTACTAAGGCACTTTCTATTTCAGCAGTGCCTAAACGGTGTCCGGATACATTTAAAACATCATCTACGCGGCCGGTGATCCAATAATAATTGTCTTCATCTCTACGCGCACCGTCACCGGTAAAGTAAACATTTGGATAGGCACTAAAATAGGTTTCAATGAAACGCTTGTGGTCACCATATACGGTTCTTGCTTGGCTGGGCCAACTGTCTTTTATGATAAGGTTGCCCTCGGCAACACCTTCAAGTTCATTGCCTTCAGCATCAAAAAGTGCAGGTTGAACACCAAACAATGGACGTGTTGCTGAACCTGGTTTCAATGCTGTCGCACAAGGAAGTGGCGCAATCATCATGCCACCAGTTTCAGTTTGCCACCACGAATCAATGATTGGACAACGACTTTGACCAATAACGCGATAGTACCATTCCCACGCTTCAGGGTTTATTGGTTCACCAACTGAGCCTAAAATACGTAGGGAAGACAAATCACAGCCTTCTACTGGCTTCTCGCCATGAGCCATAAGTGCGCGAATTGCAGTAGGTGCAGTGTACAAACTATTGACCTTATACTTTTCTACAATCTGAGCGATACGTCTTACATCTGGGTAGGTTGGTACACCCTCAAAAAACACTTGAGAAGCGCCATTTGCAAGCGGGCCGTAGGTCATATAACTATGTCCTGTGATCCAACCAACATCAGCAGTACACCAATAGATGTCGTCAGGCTTGTAATCAAATGCATAACGGAAAGTGAGCGAGGTATACAACAAGTAACCACCTGTTGTATGAACAACACCTTTTGGTTGGCCCGTTGAGCCTGAAGTATACAGAATAAACAATGGGTCTTCAGCATTCATAATCTCAGGTTCACACTGAGCGCTACAGTCGTCAACAAGCTCATGCCACCATACGTCAACATCACTGTTAAAAGCGACATCGCCTCCGGTAAGCTGGTGCGTAAGCACGGCTGTTATGCTTGGGCATGCGCCATTGGCAATCGCTTCATCAACATTTGCTTTAAGCGGAACACTGCGACCCGCTCTTCGCCCTTCATCAGCGGTAATAACCACCTTTGCTTCACTGTTGTTAATTCTGTCAGCAATCGCATTAGGAGAAAAACCACCAAATATGACAGAGTGCACAGCACCAATGCGTGCACATGCGAGCATTGCGTAAGCCGCATGCGGAACCATAGGCATATAAATGGCAACGTTATCACCTTTTTTGACGCCTAATTTTTTTAGGCCATTGGCGAGCTTGCACACTTCATAATGCAGTTTCTGATACGTTACTTTCTCAGAGTCTTCTGGTGAATCACCTTCCCAGAATATAGCCACTTTCTTGGCGTTGTCTTTTAGATGTCTGTCGATACAGTTATAACTTGCATTAAGTTGACCGTCTTCGAACCACTTGATATCACAATTGTCTGGCGAGAAATTAGTATTTTTAATAATGGTAGGGGTTTTAAACCAATCTAACTCTTCAATTTGTGAGGCCCAAAATGCATCAGGATCGTCGACAGAAGCCTTATACATGGCCTCATAGTCGCTTTCACTAAAGTGCGTATTTGCCGTTAAAGACGCTGGTACTGGATATTGATTAACACTCATGGTGTTCTCTCCGTTATAAAGGTGTTATTTATTCGTTAACAATAGCCCTATTAATATAAAGAAAAATGCGACTTTGGTAGTAACTTAAAAATGCAAATGAATGTTTCGAAATGTAAAAGGGCTGAAACAAGCGTAAAGCCTAATATTCCACGATACCACAAAATAAGCCCTACATTGGTCTGTAAGACTAAGTGCTAATATGCACTGAAGCATTTATAAAAGAGGATAGACGTTGACATAATTCCTTGTCGGATTTTACCGCCCTTTTTTTGAGGGCGGATTTTTTTGTCTGCGATTGAGCCACTTCATTCAGATTATATAGCCCAAATTACATGCTTATGAACAAGCTCCCTAAACTGCTAGGCAAGTGGCCAAGGTGGAAAGTTTGCTCTGTTAAATTAAACTTTAACTTTTAAACTAGCGTATAGCTTGTAACTAAATGATAAAGGAAGAACATGAGCACACAAAATTCTAACAAACATATATTAATGGTATTAACTTCTCACGACGCCCTAGGCGATACCGGTGAAAAAACCGGGTTTTGGGTTGAAGAGTTTGCCGCACCTTATTACGCATTTGTTGATGCGGGAGCTAAGGTTAGCATAGCGTCGCCGGCAGGCGGGCAGCCGCCAATAGATCCAAAAAGTGAATTAGCTGATTTCCAAACCGAATCCACCAAACGATTTGATAACGATCGTGATTTGCAAGCACTCCTTGCTAACACCAGCAAACTGGCCTCTATAGATGCTGGCGACTACGACGCTGTGTTCTATCCTGGCGGTCACGGACCATTGTGGGACCTTACAAATAACAGTAAATCTATTTCGCTAATTGAAAACTTTATAGCTGGCAACAAACCTATCGCGGCGGTATGTCATGCCAGTGCTGCATTTTTGAATGTAAAAGATGCTAGTGGCGAATACATTGTCAAAGATAAGGCTGTCACAGGATTTAGTAATAGTGAAGAAGAAGCCGTTGAGCTTAGCAAGGTTGTACCCTTTTTGTTAGAAGATGAGCTCATTAAACGCGGTGGTAAATATAGTAAAGGGGATGATTGGGGAGTATTTACGCTTCAAGACGGCTTAGTCATTACTGGCCAAAATCCAGCAAGCTCGGCATTGGCAGCAAAGCAATTATTAGAAAGTCTTGCATAAATCGGTTTATGGGATTAGCGCTCGCTTTGTAAGCATCACTTTTTAGTTTTCAATAGGAATATTTTTCATGATGAATTTTAGTTTTCAAAACACCACCAAAATCCTCTTTGGTGAAGGGCAAATTGCGGCGATTAGCAAAAACATACCGCGTGATGCAAAGGTGTTGGTTACCTATGGTGGAGGCTCTATTAAAAGTAATGGAGTATATGATCAAGTAGCAAAAGCCTTAGCCGACCACACATGGCATGAGTTTTCCGGCATTGAGCCAAACCCAAGTTACGACACATTGATGAAAGCGCAAGCAATTATACAAGAGAAAAATATCGACTTTATACTTGCTGTAGGCGGTGGTTCGGTAGTTGACGGGTCAAAGTTTATTGCCGCTGCGGCTGTGTTTGAAGGTCAAGATCCTTGGGATATTGTGAGTAAACAAGCCCGCATAAAAAAGGCGCTGCCCCTAGCTTGTGTTTTAACACTTCCAGCAACCGGTTCTGAATCGAATACTGGCGCAGTGGTTACCCGCGACGGTAATAAACTCCCCTTTAGTAGCCCTTTGGTACGCCCTATTTTTGCCGTACTTGATCCTGCAGTTACCTTGTCTTTGTCGATGCGTCAAATTGGTAACGGGGTTGTAGACGCTTTCGTTCACACAATGGAGCAGTACCTCACCTACAATGTAAATGCGAAAGTACAAGACCGCTTTGCCGAAGGCTTGTTGCTTACCCTAATAGAAGAAGGTCCTAAAGCCTTGGCCCCTGAAACGGCTAAAAACATGGATGTTCGTAGTAATATTATGTGGGCAGCGACAATGGCATTAAACGGCCTAATTGGCGCTGGTGTCCCCCAAGATTGGGCAACACATATGATAGGACATGAGCTGACCGGCGTGCACGGAATAGATCATGCCCGCACGTTGTCAATCGTATTGCCGGCAGTAATGAAAGTATGTAAAAAAGCCAAGCGTGAAAAACTTCTTCAGTACGCAGCGCGCATTTGGAATATCACAGACGGCCAAGAGGACGAACGCATCGAGCGCGCCATAGGACTCACCGAAGCCTTCTTTGAAAAGATGCAGGTGCCAACGCGTTTATCTCATGTTGATTTAGGTGAAGATGATATAGATTTGTTGATCGAGAAGCTAACCGCGCATGGAATGCTGAAATTAGGCGAACATGGCGAAGTGACACCCCAGATTAGTCGTCAGATACTCGTTACAGCATTGTAAACACCCGCCTCGTTTTTGTGCGGGCATAATACCGATCGGTAAAACGTTTTGCCCTCCCCTTGGTCATCTCAGCGCAGGCTGAGATCTCCTAAAAGCATCCTCTATTTATGGGGTGATAGAGGCTGCATCAAACAGATTTCTGCCTTCGCAGGAAAGACGATTAGCTTAAGTGAACAGTATAATGCGAAGGGAAGAATCTCCAAAATTATATGCAAAAATGCGAGTTTTTATGGGCTTTGCTAGGGTGTTTAGGAGATCTTCGCCTACGCGAAGATGACGGTTGTCGTGGGAAGACGATGGTTGTCTTGAAACGCTTAAACGAAGGGTATTTTGCGCGGGCAAATACGAGCAATGCCTTAAAAAGGCATTGCGAATCGTTTCAATGTCGCTTCTGTTTCTGCTAAACATTCGCTAGTAAGGCTAATATCGAAGGCTGCGATATTTTCTTCGAGTTGAGGGATAGTAGTAGCACCAATAATGGTAGAGGTCACACCGTCTACTTGGTCGCACCATGCTAGCGCTAATTGACTCGGTGTTATACCGTATCTGCTGGCAATATCGCAGTAAGCTTGCGTCGCTTGCTGGCTAAATTCACTGTCTCGAAATAAACCATTTCGCTGAACTAAGGTCCATCGGCTTCCTTTTGGACGCGCTCCATTCAAGTACTTGCCCGATAACATGCCGCCAGATAACGGTGACCATGGCAAATAAGCGATGTTTTCAAAAACACATGACTCAATTAAATACGGCCAATCTTTGGTGTGCAGTAGATTAAATTCATTCTGGATAGACACCGGCTTGGGAATATTCATCTCTTCGCATAAGGCTAAATAAGTGTGGATGCCCCAAGTGCTATCATCTGACAAGCCCCAATGGCGTATCTTGCCGCTTTTAAGCGCAAGGTCTATGCCACCAAGAATGTCACGCATGTTCTCTTTTTGTTGCTCAACATCGGTTTCGCTTGGTTTGACTTGGTTTGGCCAATGGGTACCAAAATGCGCGGTAGCGCGATTTAGCCAATGCAACTGATAAATATCAATATAATCACTTTGCAGGCGCGACAAAGACCCTTCTAACGCAAGCCCAACATTTTTGCCCGTAATGGGGCTGTTATTTCTGACATAGGAGAAACCTGGCCCAGCGATTTTACTGGCAATGATCACTTCTTCTCGCTTGTTATTATTGCGTGACAGCCAATTGCCAATGCAGCGTTCAGTATCGCCTTGGGTCTCTTTTGTAGGCGGAACGGGATACATCTCAGCGGTGTCGATAAAATTAATGCCGGCATCAAGCGCGTAATCTATTTGCTCATCGGCATCGGCTTGCGTATTTTGAATTCCCCATGTCATCGAACCTAAACACACTCGTGATACTGATAGACCCGAATTCCCTAACTTTGAATAGCGCATATACACCTTAACCGTTGTTATAAATGAATAAACGTGCTTGCTCATACACGCTTTTAATGTGGTTTATTGTTACGCAAATATATCTGTTTTGGAACGTTTTTTTTCACACCGGCAATTGGGATACCTTAGGGGCTAACTCGCCAAGGTTTTCAAGTGTGCCACCACGCTACGCGCGAGCGCACTCAAGGCGTAGCCTCCCTCAAGTACAGACACAATGCGACCATCACAATGCTTTTCGGCAACTTGTTTTATTTGCTCAGTAATCCATGCATAGTCATCTTCGACTAAGCGTAAATATGACATGTCATCCTCAACATGAGCATCAAAACCGGCTGATATAAAAATAAGCTCTGGGGCAAACGCATCTAGGGCCTCAAACCAAGGAGCGACAAGTTCACGATATTCCTTTCCGCCGGTGCTAGCTTTAACAGGCACATTCAATATGCCCTCCCGAGTGGGTTCTGCGCCACTAAAGGGATAAAAAGGATGCTGAAACGACGAACAAAACATAATTCTTTCGTCACTGTTGATGATATCTTGCGTCCCATCACCGTGATGCACATCGAAATCTATAATTGCGACCCGTTTCAAGCCTAGTTTTTCAAGCGCATATTTGGCACCAATCGCAACATTATTGAACACACAAAAACCAGAAGACTTACTATAAGCTGCATGGTGCCCTGGTGGCCTAATAGAACAAAAGGCGCTTCGGGTTTCGTTTGTATACACCAAGTCAACAGCATCTTTAACGGCACCTGCGGCATATAAAATTGCATCAAGGCTTTTTGACATCAGTACAGTATCTTCATCAATATGGACCGTCTCGCCTTGCTTTTCAGGGGCGCTGCTAATTACCTTGTCTACGAAATCAGCATCGTGAGCCAGTTTTATGATGTCTATATCAATCTTTTTGGCATCAGCAAAGTGCACAACATACTCAAGGCCCGATGCAATTATTTGATCATTGATTTGATGCAAACGAGCGGATTGTTCAGGATGATCATTGCCCATGTTATGCAAATTGCATTTAGGACTGCTTATAATCGTCACGGTCATGGTTGTGCTCCTTTTTTAAGATTGCGTTGTATCTGTGCTTGCTGGTGGGTTTAAGCGCAACACTAATTCAATTTCGCCAGGATCTGAATTGAACACACGTTTAAAATCAAATTGCTCAAACACCGAAATCATTGGTTTATTTTCACTTTTCACCATGGCGAACATCTTTTTTAAGCCTCGCGCTGTGGCGATTTTAATCATTTCTTGCAGAAGTCTTTTTGCCATGCCTTTACCTTGATTGTTCTCGCGCGTAACAAAAGCAACTTCACATGCACCATCAGGGTACAAGTAGTAACGGCCAACCGCTTCAATCCGAGTTCGTGAACCTTCTTGCTGCACGATAGTCAGTGCAATATCTTTAGACTGATCAACGCTAACTAAATCACAGGATTTTTCGCGCGTCATACCTTGGGGAATATAGTTGTAGCGCATGCGCACAGTTTCTTTGGTATGGGAATAGAAAAACTCTTGTAAACGTCTTTCATCTGCTGGGTTTAGGGGCCGCAAATAAAAGTGTTCACCGTGGATATCAATCAACCTGATTTGCAACTCACCAAATTCTTGCACATCTGTTGGAAATTGTTTTTGATAATTGGGCACCCAAAAATGTTGCCTTATTTGCTGTAATAGCTCTTCTCTAAATTTAGGATGGGCTACGCGGATAAGTTCGAGCGCGCGTTCACGTACACTTTTGCCCCGCAAACTTGCAATACCAAACTCAGTAACCACATAGTGCACGTTTCCGCGTGATGTAACCACACCGGCACCCTCACTGATATTTGCCACTATCCTAGATACAGTGCCACCTTTAGCCGTTGAAGGAAGCGCAATTATAGGTTTACCGCCTTTACTTTTTGATGCTCCTTCAACAAAATCGACCTGTCCGCCTATTCCGCTATAAAACTGATAGCCAATAGAATCAGCGACAACTTGACCACTAAGGTCGACTTCAATCGCACTGTTAATCGACACCATATTTCTATTTTTAGCTATATTGGCAGGCTTATTTATGTAGGATGCAGGATAAAACTCAACGTGAGGATTATTGTGCACAAATTGATAAACCTTTTCACTACCAATACAAAAACTGGTAACCGTTTTGCCGGGGTGAAAAGTTTTATGACGATTATTAATAACCCCTTTTTGCATTAATTCAGCGATACCGTCACTGAGCATTTCAGTATGCACGCCAAGGTTTTTATGAGAATGCAGATAGCGAGTTACCGCATCAGGTATTTTTCCAATACCTAATTGTATAGTTGCGCCGTCTTCAACTAACATCGCAGCATATTGGCCAATACGGTCGCTTATTTTTGACCGCTCGGGCAACACAATTTCTGGTAGCACTTGGGCTTGTTCAATACAAGCAGAGAATTCGCTTACATGTAAAAAAGAATGTCCACATGTGCGCGGCATTTCAGGATTAATCTGGGCAATAATATGCTTTGCGCTGCGTGCTGCCGACATTACCACGTCAACCGATACACCCAAAGAGCAATAGCCCAAAGAATCAGGCGGCGAGACCATAATTAAGGCAGCATCAAGGGGCAAGGTATTGTCACTAAACAAGGTCGATATTTGCGATAAAAAGCAAGGCGTGTAGTCGGCTCGCCCTTCTTCAACAGCTTTGCGCACATTGTCGCCATGTATAAAAAAGGTATTTATTTTAAAACGATTTTTGTATTCTGGCAGTGCCCATTGGCTTGCCCCTAAGGTCACTATATGCGTAAGTTCAATATCATCTATGCCTTTACCATCTGCAATTAAACTATCTATCAATGCATTTGGTACAGCGGCATTTGAACCAATAAAAACACGGTTTCCTGACTTCAGCAATTCATGCCATTCAATCTTATTAGTAAATTGTGATTTAAGTAGCTGCATAGCGCGCCCTTCATAGTCTGTAATTCTGTGTAGCCTTGTGTTTTACGCAAAACCTTTTGTTAAAATAATCAACATAAGTATATGAACAATACTAGAATGAAGTGTTGATCTGATCGAGGTTTTTTACTCCTTATTGTTTTTTACTGTAATATTGCCAGAAATATCCTCCATAATTAGGCATCACATGAAACTTCTTGTACGTAATCTAGCACGTAGCACCACCGAAAATGAAATATCCATTCTATTCACAGCACAAGGCGAAGTTAGTGACTGCACCCTTGTACTTGATCAAAACACTGGCACATCTAAAGGTTTCGCCTTTGTTGAAATGCCAAACGAGGACGAAGCGCTAAAAGCAATTGCCGCTCTACATCATGCAAATATCGCCAATAGCAAAATAAGAGTAAAGGCCGCTGACTAACACTCGTGACCTCGATTTATTACTTCTGCCCTTCTTTGCGCACAAGCCACGCAATCGGCTTTGCGGGTGATTTTACTGAGTTTTGTGGTGGTGCAATGCGCAAAATGGCAGAACAATTCAGTATGGCGTCAGGCGATCCAAGCCTTGTTCCTGATGTACAGCCTTTAGCGTCGCCCTCTATTTTAAATACTGCTTATCAAGAAGCGATGTTATGGAATGGCCAATTCGGTAATGCGGTTGACGGTGTCATAAATGCAGGCTTAGACACGCATATTTTAGCAAGCGAAGATACTCCTAAAGCAGAAAACTCGCGCCAGTTATCGGGTTTAGAAACTCAGGCTGTAGCAGGAATTAGTGTGCATCGCCTAGATGTAGAGAACGAGTCCGCATTGCAAACAAATGCAACATACGCGCAGATGCTAAGTGCAGCCTTCCCCAATAGTAACGGTGATGCAAAGGCCGACGCAGGTAAAGCGATTGCAGCCTATGAACGCACCGTGTTGGCCAATCAATCGGGATTTCACAAAAAGACATACCCGCTAGCCAACTTGACTATCGTTTTCTTCCTCTTGGCTTAAATGATGCAGACGTCGATGACTTGGTCGTTTTTCTAGAAAGTGCTTTGTATGACCCTAACTTACAACGTTATGTACCTAATGAACTGCCAAGTGGTGCTTGCATAACAGTTGCCGATGAGCAGTCAATGCAAGATCTTCATTGCGAAAAGACCCCTTAGACTTTTTGAAAGTTATTGACTTGCACTTACTGTACGCTGCTTAAAGAGACTAAAATAGCTCACGCGGAGAGCTATTTTAGTTTGCCTTACAAAGAAGCAGATAAACCATTTCTCATGTCAAAGGCTACCTTTTCTTTTTCAACATACTTTCGCCATTGGCGCGCTGCTGAGCGACTACTACTAAATTCTTCAGCCTTAGCAAGTTCGTCTAATGCATTTGCAAAGTCATTGATACTGTATAGAGATAATCCAAGCACCATATGTGTGTCGCCAGGTCGGTCTAAATTGCCTTTTGCCAAAGCTTGACGAGCGGACTCAATAGCAGGCTCATATTCGCTCAAATTATAGTGCAATAATGCTAGTTGAGCATCAAGCTCACCGTCATCAGACAAAGCAGCGGCGCTACGCATAACTGGCACGGCCTTTTGCTCCTCTTTAGCACTTTGCCAAGCTTGGGCTAAAAACTTAAGGTTACGCAAGTTTTCTTGTAGTAAGCCTGATTTTATTGCCTGTTCCATTAACCTTGCGCCTTTGTATGGTACGCCGTGGTAATAGTATAACTGGGCTAAATTAAATGTGTCAGAGGCTGAACTAATAAAGCCCCGCTGATACGCAATTTCCATCGTGGCAAATTGCTTATCTTCCTGCTCCAGTTCACCATACATGCCAGCTAGTTGTATCCAATATTTGGCCTGGTCATATAAACGAATCAGCTTAATAATAATGTCTTTTACTTTTTCAGGCTGTTGCATTTCAAAATAAATAGCACGTTGCAAAACCAGCCAGTTTTCGTCGGGTAAATAGCCCTCTTCCTCATGCCCTTTTATTGCTGTTTCGATATAATAGGCGGCGTCTTCATAAGATTTATTTTGATACAGAGCCTGCGCTTTGAGAATAAAGTTTTTGGGTGGAATAGGTCCCGTGTGAAGCGCTTCCCACCGCTCAATGTAGCTAATCACGTCGTCGTAGTTACCTTGGGCCATACTCAATTGAGCTAAACTATAAAGTGCAGTTTGCTCAAAACTCACCGGGATGGGCGATTGCTTAACCGCTTGTTTAAACGAGGCGATAGTATTTTCAATGTCATCTTGAGAATAATAAATAAAGCCATAGAAGTTATACATGGTCGCTATTTCATAACTGTTCATGCTGTTGGCTTTTTCTTTGACCGCATCAAGTATGTTTAGGGCTTGGGTAATGTCGCCTTGGTCACTTGTTTGTTGAGCGCGCTCAAGCTGTTCGTACACCTTCGCTCGAAGGGCAGGAACTCTGCGGGTTTCTCGCGTTTCTGCAGAATCACTCTGCGCTTTAGCAATACTTGGTAGGCCACACAATAAAGCAGCTAAAATTGCAATTAACATTGCCACCTGGCTGAACGTCAGCTTAACGATATTTGATTGATATAGTTTCATGTCTTATTCCTTGCCCTAATCAATCTCAAAGGTAATACGGTTTTGTACACCTGCCACCGCAGCCGGCTCGCCATTAATTACCCTTGGCTTGTATTTAAATTTAACCACTGCATCTAAGGCAGCTTGTTCAAAAATGCCTTGAGGATTTGCCTCGACCACGACTGGGTCTTGAACAGCACCGATTTTACTTACCGTAAACTCTACAATGACATAGCCTTGAATGCCGCGTTGCATTGCTCGGCGCGGGTACACCGCTTGCACTTTAGTAATCGGTACATATTCTCCATCACCTGAACCTAAAGACAGTCCTGAATCCAGCGACACTTCAGAGCTCAAATCAGCCGCAAAATCCAAACCACTTTGACCACCATCGGGACTTGCCGCTTCCATTTGTGGCGCCTCCATTTGTGGTGGTGGCTCTTGAGGCTTGGGCGGCTTTTTGGGCTTTCTTTCTTTTTGTTGTACTTGTTGTTCTTGTTGAACACGCACAAAATCAAGTACCTTTCCCTTTGCGGGATCTGTCAATGCACTACCACCTGCCTTTATCAAAGACTGCATCAGGAAAAACAAGCCCAAGGTGATGAATGCTGCAATAACAATAGCAGTGAGATATCGAAACATAATTTAGTCTTCAGTGGCCACAGCTGCGTCATCGATACCCGCAGCGCGGGTAGCGTCCAATACTTTCATTAGGATTTCGGTGGTGGATTTTTTATCCGCTTGAATGACCACCGAACCTTGCGGATTTTCAGCATGCAAACGTTCAACATTCGCTTGTACTGCTCGTACGTCAACGCGGCGCTTATTTATCCAAATCTCATTTTTTTCGCTTATCGCAACTAAAATACTCGCCTTGTCTTTTTTCACAGCGGTAGACGCTTCTGGGCGGTTCACATCTATGCCCGACTCTTTCACAAATGAAGCCGTCACAATAAAGAAAATAAGCATAATAAAGACAACATCCAGCATGGGTGTCATATCGATGTTTGCTTCTTCTTCGTCCATTAAGTTTTGAAAATGTTGCTTCATGTTCTTTCCTTTTTTGCTAATGTCGCGGTTTACGTCGCGGGGCAAAAATAATCATTAAATTAGAGTAAATAGGGTTTTAGCCAATATTACGCGCTAAAGGTAATGCATCTTCTAAATGCGTTCGTTCTGATTTAGACGTACGCATTAGCCATGTCGATGCAAACACACCCGAGAGCGCGCCAACCATGCCCGCCATGGTAGGGATAGTCGCTTTGGAAACGCCTGATGCCATAGACCGTGCATTGCCACCACCTGAAATTGCCATTACATCAAACACTTCTATCATGCCGGTCACGGTTCCCATTAGTCCTAATAAAGGGCACAAGGCTACCAAGGCTTGAATGATAGGAATACTTCCACTCAATTTCATCGTCAGGCGTGAAATATGCGCTTGGCGAATTTGCTCAGCATTCCACGAAGTGCGGTCTTTGCGCGCCATCCACTCTTGAACTACCGTTTTCTTAAGTTGCTTATGGCTGATTTGAATATAAATAATTCGTTCTAAAATAAGCAACCACATCACGAAGATAAGCATCCCGATAACCAGCAGCACTTGGCCGCCGGTTTCGGTAAAATCTCGGATGGCTTCGAAAATTTCAATCATAAGTCTGAACCTTAGCTGCTTGACTTAGCGTTCACTAGTTCAGCACGCTCTGCGATAACGCCCGAGGCTTGTTCTTGCAATATATACACTATGTTTTTGCTACGCGTATTTAGCATTGCGTATAACAAAGTAGTGGGGATTGCTACTACAAGGCCGAGTACCGTTGTGACCAACGCGGTTGAAATACCACCGGCCATCAGTTTAGGGTCACCGGTACCGAATAAAGTGATTGCTTGGAAGGTATTAATCATTCCGGTAACGGTCCCTAACAAGCCCATGAGCGGCGCTACCACTGAGATAATTTTAATGATTGTTAAGAAGCGTCCTAATTTTGGAACTTCGCCTAAAATCGCCTCAGTCAAATGTAGTTCCAGTGCTTCAACGTCTGCATGGGGATATTTGTCACGCACTTGCATAACGCGTCCAAGTGGATTACTGCTTTTAAACGTACTTGCTTTGAGCTGTGAATTTACCTTAGTACGAATTATAGTCAGGCTTATAAGACGCTCAAGAGCAAGTAGTAAACCTATTGCACCTACAATTAAGATGATGTAGCCAACCAATCCACCTTGCTCTACACGTTCTTTCAAGCTAGGAGCCTGCACTAACAGTGCAAGGATTGACCCACCCGTAGGATCTAAACCGAAGCGCACTATTTCACCACTTGATGATTCTAATTGTGAGACCGTATCACCAAAGCGATTAGCTGGCTGGCGAATAAGCTCAGCAACGGTGTTTGTCTCATTCTTATATTCTAAGTATTTACCGTCGGCGATAAGTGCAAATGGACCAACGCGAGTCACGTCTTTAACCACTTTTTCGCCACTGGCTTCAACGACTTCAGTAGTAAATTTAGTAACCTTACCTGCTTGGGTCATTTCACGTTGAATTTCAAACCAAACTCTTTCGATTTCTTCAATAGAGGCTAGCTTAGAAGACGAGCCCATTGATTGCGCCATTTGATCCAAAAAGTCATCTCGTCCTGGGATTTGGGCGCTAATTACCGAGTTTGCAAACTTATTTTTAGTGTCTCCAGCGACTTGCTGTAATACACCAAAGAGTTCTTTTAATGAACCCAAACGCGTATCAAGCGCGCCATTTAAGTCACCAAGCTTAAATTCGTTTTCTTCAAACTGAGTTTCTAGCTTTTCTGATTCGCGCAGCATCGCGTCACGTTTAGCCAATGTTTCTCTTAAAATACGGTCTTGGTCAGCACGTTTAGCCACAAATTCTTTTTCGCGGGCTTGGTTTTGTTGGTTTTGGGAAAACTTGCCTTCTTCAAGTTGTTTAAGTAAGGCATCTAAATCTAGCGCCTTGTCATTTTCTTGTGCACTCACACCAAAGGCAAGTATGGCACTAAAGCTTATAATTGATGCGGTTTTTGCTACTAGCTGAACCAAAGAGTTGATTGATTTCATGTTACTGTTCCTTAGTCCTTAATTAGTCTGTCAACGCCACCGGCACCATGATCAAGTCAGGCGCCAGTTGCTTTCTGGCCATACGAAGACCTTTGGTGATTTGTGTACGATAGCTTGAATCTAATGAGTCCCATTGGCGCGTTTGTTTGTTCCAAACGCCTTGAGCACTGCCATCACGGGTTTGATACAACAGAGCTGTACGACCAATGCGTAAAAAGTCTACGTTACTGTCATTGCCATCGATGTTTTGAAAGCCGCTGTAAGCTTCAATGGTACGGCCGTAATCCATCTCAACTTGATAGGCTTCCATGACACGCCTAAACTTTTCTGAAGGAGCAACGTTAGCTTTGTCCATCATCGCTCGTAAATCCGCAATACGGTCACTTCTCTCTTGGGGTAGAAACGGTAGGTCTAGCTCAACAAACTGCGCTAATCCGTCTATCATGTTCATCATAAGCGGCGTAATTTGTCGCTCAATAACACTGACTTCATCAATTGCGCTATTTAAATCCAGCATCTCTTGTTTCTGATTAGCAATCTGCTTATTGAGCTGACCATTGTAAATAGCCAAGCCTTCGATTTCTTTAACCAAGGTTTTATATTGCGATAGCTTGCTGTCAATTTGCTCAGTTATGCCATTTATACGGGTTTGCGATTTCTTAGCAGACTCGTTTATTTCGGTAGCTGTAGCGTTAGCAGAATCTAAATATTGTGCTTCTTGTGCAAATGCTAGCGGTGCGTAAACGCCAACATGTAGCGCGCTGAGCATAGTTATCGTAGCTAAGGGTTTTAAAACCTTCATATGCATTCCTGAGACCTTTAAAAAATAATGTAAAAACTTATCCCGAAGAGGATATGTACATTCTGTGACAGTTTTATGACAAAAACGGGCAAAGCGACGAGCTTAACAAATCTGTAATATTTGAAACGTCGCCTAAAAAGTCTAAGGCATAAATAACAAAGCTTAAGTTTTCCTTAAGGTTTGTTATTTATGCTCTAACTATGTCATTTAAGAATTTAATGTATTAATGAAAATATTATTTGCAGTAGTGTTTACTTTTTTTAGCTTCACAAGCGCAGCATCTGCGCCAAACTTTCAGATAGATAGCAACAACGATTTACAAAGTTTACAAGGGCAAGTGGTCTATGTGGACTTTTGGGCAAGCTGGTGTAAGCCATGTCGTGCTTCTTTTCCATGGATGAATATGATGCACGAGAAGTATGCTGAGCAAGGCTTGAAGGTGATCGCCATTAATTTGGATGAAGATTCAAGAGATGCCCACAAATTTTTGAAGCTCCTCCCCGCTTCGTTTCAAATCGTTTACGACCCTCAGGGAAATATCGCCAGTCAATATGACTTAGTCGGCATGCCAAGCAGTTACCTGATTGATAAAAATGGCGATGTACGGATTTCACATCAAGGATTCTTTGCAGCGAAAACGGCTGCTTATGAAAACGAAATACAGAAACTACTTTCTGAATAAACAAACATAACGACGTTATAACAGGCCTTTATATGAAGAATACGAAAACAAAGCTCCCCAGTAAACTAAGCAAGATTGCCTTATGCATTGGACTTTTGCAATTAGGCGGTTGCGCCAGCTTAGGTGTTCAACCATGGGAACGTGCACTGCTTGCACAAGACGACATGAGCTTGACAGCTGATGCGGTCGAAATAGGTTTAGATGAACATATTTATTTCAGTAAAGAGGCCAGCAGTGGCGGCAGAGCATTTGCCGGTGGAGGTTGTGGATGCAACTAAAAAAACACACCCAGATTTCGTCGGTACTTGCCGCCGCGACCTGTGCTTTGTTAGGGTCACCAACAACAAATGCGCAAGAGAATGAACAAGCATGGGATTTCGACACCGCCATTTTGTACTACGGCGAAACCGACCGCGTCAGTTTGATTGAAGGCGTAGCACAAGCAACTAAAGATTTTGGCGATGAACATATATTTAGCGGTAAAATAGTGTTTGACACCTTAACGGGTGCATCGGCCTCAGGTGCAGTCGCACAGCCCGGCGTACAAAGCTACACCAGGCCTTCAGGCAATGGAGCTTATGAGGTACAAGGCGGTGAAACGCCGCTTGATGATACCTTCAGAGATACCCGTGTACAGGTAAATGGTCAATGGACCCAACCTTTATGGACAGACACTCGTGGTAGCGCTGGCGTAAATGTATCAAATGAATACGACTACCTATCTATTGGCGCGAATGCTTCAATTGCCCGAGACTTCGATCGTAAAAACCGCACTCTCTCACTAGGCTTGTCTTATCAATACGACAGCATTGATCCTGTGGGTGGCGCACCGGTGGGCTTTGCGAACATGCTATTTGAAAGTGACTATTTGAGCGATGACGCCTTTGACAGTGCCTTTGCAAATACTCGCCAAGCTGACTCGCAAGAC
The DNA here is from genome assembly GCF_055808975.1 of Glaciecola sp. G7-5. Taxonomy (NCBI): domain Bacteria; kingdom Pseudomonadati; phylum Pseudomonadota; class Gammaproteobacteria; order Alteromonadales; family Alteromonadaceae; genus Glaciecola; species Glaciecola sp. G7-5. The sequence continues at coordinate 2,420,022 of NZ_CM147892.1, read as the reverse complement.
AAAAGCACAATTGATGTCTTACTTGGTTTAACACAAACCATCAACAAACGCATGATTATGCAACTAAACTATGGCTTTTCAGTCGCCGACGGTTACCTTAACGACCCCTACAAAGTACTCAGTGTGGTAGACGACCAAGGTCTCACTCAGTCAATACTTTATGAAAATAGGCCTGATAAGCGCACTAAGCACAACGTATATTGGCAAACAAAATATGCGATGGACAATGGCGTAATAGATGTGTCTTATCGCTTTGCGACAGATGATTGGGAAATTGATTCGCATACTATTGATAGTAGGCTACGCTTTAATGTGTCTGATACCGCATACATCCAGCCGCATATTCGTTACTACCAGCAAGCGGCCGCAGATTTTTATCAGCCCTTCTTAAAAGAAGGTGATGCACTGCCCATGTACGCAAGCGCGGATTACCGCTTAGGAGAAATGTCAGCAATCACCGTGGGTCTTAAATACGGTCAGAAATTGAGTAACGGTCATGAATGGGGCGTGCGTTTAGAATACTATCAACAATCGCCTAAAAATGCGGGCTTTGATGAACCTGGCGCACTACAGAATGTGGATTTATATCCATCTATTAAGGCAGTCATTGCACAATTAAGTTATTCTTTCTAGTCATAGACATCCTAGAATAATAGTGTGAATGATAATGCGCCAGAATACGCCATCGCTTAGCGTACAAAACGACCACTTATGTGGTCGTTTTTCTGCTATGGCAAGCCCCTGTGAGATTTTGTTTGATACCAAAGACAAAGCCCTGGTTGCTCCATTTTTTGCTCAAGCCATTCGCGAAACCAAACGCATAGAAGCAAAGTACAGCCGCTACATAAAAGGTAATCCCTTATACAAAATCAATAACAGCGCAGGCAAGGCAGTAAAAATTGATGAAGAAACCTTTGGCTTACTGAACTTTGCGAAAACCTGCTTTGACATCAGCAATGGCAAATTCGATATTACCTCAGGTATCTTAAGAAAGGTTTGGAAGTTTGATGGCTCTGATAACATACCTAGTGCTGCGAGTGTCAAAAAGCTCCTTCCTTTCATTGGCTTTGAGAAACTATCATTTACCTCAACAAATATCGTGGTGCCTAAGGGGTTTGAAATAGACTTAGGCGGCATAGGGAAAGAGTATGCTGTTAATAAGGCAGCCCAGATATTAGCCGAAGCCTTGCCTGAAACCTCAGTATTGCTTAATTTTGGCGGTGATATACAAGTCACTCGTCCACGTCAAAACGCGCCTTATTGGCAGATTGGTATTGAAAACCCAACCAATGCTAAAGGTAGTGCCGTAGTCAATATTGCTAAAGGCGGCCTAGCGACCTCAGGCGACGCCAATCGATATTTAGAGAAAAACGGCAAACGCTACTCTCATATACTTAATCCCTTTACCGGTTTCCCTATCGAAGATGCCGCAAGGTCGGTCACGGTTGCTAGTGAGCACTGCATTCAAGCAGGCTTGCTTGCTACGCTTTCACTATTGCAAGGAGCTCAAGCAGAAGACTTTTTGAAACAACAAGGCGCTGTGTTTTGGTGCTACCGCTGAAGTAAGTAAAATAAGGGGATGTTGATTGTGTCGCTAAGCAAATTTTGTTAGTTTCAATGCACTAAACGTTAATAAAAGTGAAAACGACCGCGCTATGGCCCTCGCTACCTTTATCCAGCCACAAATTCATCAACAAATAGACGCACTTTACCGCACCTTTTTAAAATTAAGCGAACAAGATCAAAGCGTATTATTTATTTTGGCGGTGGTGCATAAACCCATCCCCATTAAGAAACTGGAGGCCTTGCTTGATATATTGGCCACTAAAGGTTTTTTGGCACACAAAGCGCATCTATATTATTTAACTCCGGTAAGAAGAGAAAAGTTAATTTACTGCAATATGCTAATACAGAGCAAAGACGGCTTATGTGTTAATCGCTTATTGGCGAATAGGCTCACCGCAGAGGTTGGTCAATTCCCTCCTCAATTGGCCTTTACTAAACCCAATGAAATAGGCAGTGAGGGGCATAAAAAAGCGCAACAGCGTTTGCTCGAGATTATGACGGCAAGCCAGGAAGTTATGCCGCTTAGCCCAAATAATCATTGGCGCTATCAAGAAGTAGATACCCGCCGCCTTGTTCGCGACTTATATTTTTTAAATGAAATGAGCAAGATCGAACAAACACTTTCATTTAGTAAAAACCCACAAGTTATTGACCACATAAAAAATATCATTCTAATTGAGCTGTTTTTTATTCCTTTTAATTTAGATAGTTTTTTATCCTTACCGAAGGTATTTCAATACCAATCTTTTGCTACCCTTTTTAGAGCCTTTCAAGTTGAAGGTAAAAATGTCGACTACCCAATTGCTTTATTAGAGCAAGTTTGCCGTGCAAATACGAATATAAAAAGCCGAAAATACAATGCAGATTGCTACTGCCTTTTTAGGTGAACAGTATTTGTATCAGGCGCGTTTTGAGGACTTTATTGCCCTTAAGATAGACCCTGAAAGCACAAGTTACGCGATGCAATTATGGGGCACCTACCACTTTTTAACGGGCCAAACTCATGACGCTATTACTCGCTTTGAACAAGCGATTGTCGCTAAAAATAAATACAGTAGACGAAAAAAGCAGTACATCAACGATGTCCTTGGTTATTTTCATAAACTAGCCCTCATGGTAGAAGGAAACCACACCGACGCGGCCTATTTTGCCAATGCATTGGACCAAATCGAATTTGAGCAAGCTGACAAAAAAACACAAAGCGATTATGCTAATTTAGGACGCAACTTAATCAGGCCGATTCAATGCTTGTCAAGTGGTGGCAACTACAACATTCTCATTCAGTATAGCTGCGTAGACGAACAAAGCGACTTCTTTTGTCATCAACTAAACTACCTTAATTATATGCTGGCGAATATTTGGTGCAATCAAAGCAAAGACCCAGAGTTGGCAGAGCTTGCGACCAAGCATAAACGCAAATTCAGTCAGTTAGGCTACACTCTCTTTGCACAAATGTGCGGACAAATCATCGCCAATATAGGCAATCAAGAAGCGCCTCAAAAAAATGACTTAGTGGATATAAGCCGACTGATTGAATGCAAGTCTCAGTGGGATTTAGCCTTAGACCAATTAATAGCCTTAAACCCAAACAACGAAAGAAACCTTGCCCAGCCCAAAACGCCAAATGCCAAAGCATCGCGCTTGGTGTGGGAGTTATCAACGCAACATACACACAGCTTAACCCCACGCGAACAAAAGCTAAACAAAACGGGTTGGAGCAAAGGGCGCGTTGTCTCGCTCAAACGCCTCGCTGAAGAACCAGAGTCTTTTGACTATTTAAGTCAAAGCGACATGAAAATATGCCGCGCTATCGAGTCCTACCTTGGCTATGGTTATTATTCAAAAACTGAATATGCGCTAGAGGGCCTGCCTGCCCTTGAGGCGGCAGTTGGTATTGACAACCTTTACGACGAAAATAACCTAGACTTCCCAATTAGCATTGTAAAGCGGGAACCCGAACTTATTGTCAGCCAACAAGGCAATCAAATTTGTTTAAGCATTGCCGACTTACCCTATGAAATTGATGATATTGAACGCCAAGACATATACGATCTTAAAGCGTTAAGTCAGGATCAATATCAGCTTACTGTATTTTCATCAGAGCATATTAAAGTTGCTAACATCATTGGTGAAGGTGGCTTATTAGTGCCTGCAAGCGCAAAACAAAAAGCAATTGAAGGTATTTCTGCCATTGCACCTTTTTTGAATATTCAATCAGACATCGCGGGGCTTGATACAGGCTTAGAAGTGCACCCTTGCGACCCCCATTTGGTAGTCAATATTGAGCCCTCACAAAATGGCTTGTCTTTTACTTGTGTCGTGATGCCTTTTGGTGAAAACGGACCCGCCTATAAACCAGCCATTGGCAGTGCTAACCTAAGCACCGATATTAACGGCAAACGCGTGGCAACCGAGCGTGATTTAGTAAGAGAACAAAATCTTTTAGATTTGCTCGACAAAGCCTGCCCTGCTTTTTTAGCCATGCCCGACAACGTTTTACTGCAGGATGATTTACAACAAGCATTACAAACCCTAGAGCAATTAGAAGCAGCCCTAGAACGTGATACCTTTGATTTATCTTTACGCTGGCCAAAAGGCAAAAAAATCAGCCTAAGCAAGCCGCTTGAAACACAACATTTACAACTTGCGGTAAACAAACAAAGCGAATGGTTTGATATTACGGGTGATTTAAGAATAAACGATGACCAAGTCATAGAGTTACGTAGGTTACTTGAGCTGGTGAAAAGTAGTAATGGCCGCTTTATAGAACTAGGACAAGATCAAATAGTCGCCTTATCGCAAGACTTGCGCGACAAGCTCGACCACATGAGTCAGTTAACTGACCATGGTGAATTCCACCCTCTTGCCAGCCTGCAGATGGAAGACGCTACCACCGGCATGCGCATGAAAACCATTGATGCATGGGATGAGCAAACCAAAAGAATGCATCAGGCCAATTCTATAGAACCTAAAATCCCTTCAACATTTCAAGCAGAACTGCGCGACTATCAAATTGAAGGCTTTGATTGGGCCGCTCGTTTGGCGTATTGGGGAGCAGGCGCTTGTTTAGCCGATGACATGGGCTTGGGGAAAACCTTACAAGCATTAGCCATCATGTTGTTGCGCGCGAATGAAGGGCCAAGCTTGGTCATTGCGCCAACGTCGGTATGCTTTAATTGGCAACAAGAAGCCTTTAAATTTAGCCCGACCTTACGCATAAGAATGTTCGCCGACGCCGTGACGAGCGACGAGCGCCTTGCCTTACTAAAAGACTTAAAACCCTTTGACTGCGTAGTGATTAGTTATGGTTTGCTGCAACGAACTAGTGAGCTATTAAAAGAGGTAAACTGGCACACAATTGTTGCTGATGAAGCACAAGCACTCAAAAATCCCTTAGCCAAACGCACCAAAGCCGCCTATGCGCTAAAAGGCGATTTTAAGATGATCACCACAGGGACACCCATCGAAAATGACCTGAGTGAATTGTGGAGTTTGTTTCGCTTTATCAATCCTGGTTTGCTGGGTAATTTAAAACGCTTTGGCCAGCGCTTTATTATGCCAATCGAAAATGCAAAAGACGATAAACTCGCCGCGCGTAAAGCCAGTCAAAGCCTAAAAGCATTGATTCAACCCTTTATACTACGGCGCATGAAACATCAGGTATTAAACGAATTACCCCCGCGAACCGAAATTAACATTCAAGTTACTATGGGTACTAAAGAGCAAGCCTTTTACGAGGCCCTGCGCTTAAATGCAATTGATAATATTACCCAAAGTGAGCAGCATGCAAATAGTGGTGAACAACGGATTCGTATGCTTGCTGAATTGGTAAAACTTCGTCAGGCCTGTTGCAATCCAAAGTTGGTGATGAGCGAAAGTGATATCCCTAGTTCAAAACTTGAGGCACTCAATGAATTGCTTGAGGAGTTGCAGTTAAATGGCCATAAAGCGCTTATTTTTAGTCAGTTTGTGGGGCATTTGCAACTTATCAAACAGCATATAGAAAGCAAGGGCTTTAGCTATCAATACCTAGACGGTTCAACCACACAAAAAGAGCGACAAAAGCGTGTAAATGCCTTTCAATGTGGCGAAGGAGATATCTTTTTAATTAGTTTAAAAGCAGGGGGTTCTGGTTTAAACCTGACCGCGGCTGACTATGTCATTCATATGGATCCATGGTGGAACCCCGCAGTTGAAGATCAAGCCTCGGACCGCGCTCATCGCATGGGACAAACAAGGCCGGTTACTATCTATAGACTAATCGCAAAAAATACCATTGAAGAAAAGATCGTAGCGCTGCATCAACGCAAGCGCAACTTAGCAGACAACTTACTTTCGGGTAATGAAACAGCGACCAAGCTCTCGGTCGACGACATGCTCAATTTACTAAAGGAGACCTTTTAGACTAGCGTACTCAATACCTTAGCTCACCTTTCCTTCTGGCAGTAGTTTGCTAGTAGGTATTTGCACAACGACAAGCGTAAATAATAATTTCATGATATTAAGATATCGGCCGATTAAATTTATGAAATATTTTTATTGCAACATGTCATAAATCCATCAGGTTAAGGAAAGCGCTTGGCACTTATATCTAAAGAAGAGCGGCAGTCAATAGAACAGCGCGTTACACTACTTTGCGAAAATTCGTTCAATGGCTTTGTGGTGACAGTATTGGTTTTCGCTTTTCTGAACTATAGCCTTGTTGACAATGCGCTTTCTCTTAGCATGAGAATGATCCAATTTTTCTTAATGGTGTCAATGTCTTTAGTCTGCTTGGGACGATTATTTGATGCCAAATCCACACTTAAAAATATGCAGTTGCCAAACTTTAATTATGATATGGCACTGACAAGATTCTCCCTTGGTTTACTGTCTAACTGTCTTATTTGGGTTATTTTTACACTGACGTTTATGCCCTTAATGTCTCTGGTTGAAATAACCTTAATGGCGATAGTGCTGTCGGGTTTAGCCGGTGGTGCGATTAGTATTTTGGGCCCTGTCCGTATTTTATCTAGCTTGTACGTTAGCTCTTTGATATTGCCTTTTGCGATTTTGGGTTTTACTTTGGACTATGATGGGTTCTTTTACGTCACAAATTTAGCCATCGCTTTTTGGGGCGTGATGCTACTTACTTCCAAAAAGTCCAGCGATTTCATATCTCAAGCCATTCAGTTGCAGTCAGATAACACTAGGCTATTAGCGCAAATACAAACTGAAAAAGAAGCCTTAGAAAAAAGTAATCTTGATTTACTAACAGCTAACCAAAGGCTCGATACCTATTCTATTAATTTACAAGATGAGGTTGATAGCCGTACGCAGGAAATCTATAGGATATCTAACTTAGACCCACTATCTCAGCTATTGAATCGCTCAGCGTTTTTGAAGTTTTTAGACGAATCACTGTCAAGTGCGCGCTTACAAGAAAAGCAATACACACTCTATTTTATCGACTTAAACGGTTTTAAAGGCATTAATGACAGTTTTGGTCACGCCCATGGCGATTCGGTTCTTAGTGAAATAGCACAGCGGTTAACCCAACTTGCATCGCAGAAATTGACTGAGGAGCCACTTTTGTGTCGCTGGGGTGGCGATGAATTTATTTATGTATGCGAATATAAATGTGAACAAGATACCGTTAGCACGTCACAAGAAATTATTGAAACAATTGAGAAACCCATTGGCGTAGACCTAGATTTGTTAAATGTATCGGCTAGCGTAGGCGTAGCATTATACCCCGAGCACAGCACCGATACCCATGAGCTAATCCAATTTGCTGATCTAGCGATGTATCATTGTAAGCATAATCAAAAACAAAACGCGCTTTTTTATACGCCGGATTTACTAGACGCCTTTTTACGCCAACAACGCTTACGTAAAGCGCTTAGCAATGCTGTCAATAACAATGAATTATTTTTGGTCTTTCAACCTATCATAGATATTGAAGAAAATCGTACCTATGCTTTTGAATCCCTTCTACGATGGCGATGCAAAGGTGAATTAATCAGTCCTGATGAATTTATTCCTATCGCTGAAAAAACCGGCTTTATCATTAATATTGGCTATTGGGTAATTGACAATGCCATAAAAGAATTTTGTCAGCTAACTGATTTTGAGAACTACAAACTGTCGATAAACATCTCATGTGTCCAGATGCTACAACCCGACTTTGCTTATAAAGTCTTGAGTATTTTAAACAAGTATCCAATTAAAAAGACATCCCTACACTTTGAAATTACTGAATCGACCGAAATTCAAGATCAAATTACCTTTGCCAAACTGATTAAACAATTCGTTGATGTTGGCATTAGTATCTCGATTGATGATTTTGGTACTGGCTATTCTTCTTTGCAACAACTACAAGCCCTTAACTTTGATGTGATAAAAATAGATCGTTCGTTTATTAAAGACATGAACAAAAAAGATATTTCGATTGTCTCAGCGGCTAATTTTATTGCTCAGCAATTTGAGGCAATCACTATCGTTGAAGGCGTTGAAACACAAGCGCAGCTCAATCTAATTAGGTCATTAGGTTTACGCTATGTGCAGGGTTTTTATTTCGCGAAACCCATGGCTTTTGATGTACTTAGTAAATGGAAACTTGACCTTAACAAAACAAAGCATGGGCATATAAGTAGCAATACAACGCCGCAAAGACGCCACGCTTTGCCAATGGTCAAGAGCGACTACAAAGGTCAGTCTGTCTAGCTGGCCTATCTTCATAGTTTTCCTGATCTATTACTTGCAGCAACAAAAGCGCCCGTTTAATTAAGCAAACACCTACCCCAAGCAGCAGTTCTTCTTGCAAACATGCACGTTATTACCTAAATTAAATAAGCCGTCGTTGAAGTTGCACGCAGGGCTTTGTTCGCAGTACTCAATGCATTAATAGCAAATAATACTAAAAAAGGATTGCACGCTCATGGACAAACCGTCTTCTAATCAATCATCTTCAGATGGTTTTAGCATCTTTCGTTTTTTACGAGCTTCATTAGGTTTGGGAGCCGGGACCAGTATACTAGCGTATTTAAGTGGCAATGATGGTGCGGGTAGCGATGAAAAAACCACTACCGTTGGTGATGTATTTAACAACATATATGCGCAATTACTTAGCGGTTACCAAGCCATTATTGAGTTTATCGCCGGCATAGATGCCTATGTCGCGGGCGGATTTGCCTTGGCGCTATGTGCAATTTTGGCAAAATTATATAATCGCCGAATAACCACCACAACATCCCAAAAGCAATATTTTGATTCGATTAACGCAAGCAACATCCCGCATACGCGTATAGGTTACAGTGACCGTATGTCATACACGATGGGCGAATTGGCAGAGCTTGCGTACATCCCATGTGAAGATATCTCTTATTTGTTTACGCCGGCACTTAGCCCAATAGAAAACTGGGCACAAAAACTTAGCATCGATAACGCCAGCAAAGATGAACTCAACAACATACTAAAAAATGTGTCAAGCGGTGCAGAGCACTTCGAGGAGGTATTAAATAAAGGCTTAAAAACCGGCTCCTTTAACCTAGTAGAGCCCTATCTTAGCAATCAGACTATAGAGTTTAAACAGCATCAAACACCAAACAATATTAGTAAGTTAAGCGCCCAAGGTTTTGTCTGCTATCACAAAAATCCAAGCCCTAAAAAAAGCTTCATTGTCGTCGCTTTTAGAGGCTCTGAATCAAACGTGGAAGATTGGCTAACCAATGGTGATGCCCAGCCTCTAATAGATGCACAAATTGCACAAGCAGATATGCAATTACTCGCCCAGCGCAAGATATTTGGCTTTGCTGCCAATCCAGCAGAGCGTTCTGGACGTGTACATAAAGGATTTTATGGCGCCTTTTTAGCACTCGCACCGCAAATAATGAAAAACATTCAAGCGGCAAAAACAGCCCTTGGTGAAGAAGACTGTCCCGTTTATTTCACCGGGCACTCGTTAGGCGGCGCGATGGCAACCATCGCTGCGCGTGAATTATTGCCTGACAGTAACGGCGCCGTATATAGTTACGGGGCACCGCGTGTTGCGGACTACAATTATTTTAACGGTATGAAGACGCCTATTTTCAGAGTAGTAAATTCAAGTGACATTGTGCCCAGGGTCCCGCCTGGGGTTTATGCGCCAATCTTTAAACTGCCTATTTATGTAGTAAGGTGGGTGTTTTCAATACGCCAAGGTATTGAAAGCCCTGAGCACCCGCTGTTGTCAAAAATATTAGACAAAGCCGAAAAATATACAGACAGTCTGTCCTATTACCGCCATTATGGCGACCTCCGTTATTTAACCGATGTAACAGAATCAAAAGAAGTGAAAGCGGAAATATTGAGTAACCCATCTAAGTTTGATCAAGTATTTTGGTTTTTTACTGCGATAGGCGCGTCTTTCGGCAAGCCGATTAAAAGCCATTCTATGCAGATTTATCGCAATAAATTAAAAAACATTGCAGCAGCTAGAAATAAAAAGTTGTAGTTGCTAGCTCGTCAAGGAAGTATCAACTATGTCTTTTACCACGCTAGGCTTATGCCAAGCGATATCAGAAACGCTTGAGAAATTAAACTACAAGCGTCCAACACCTATCCAACAAAAGGCTATACCAGCGGTATTAAGTAAATTAGACCTGATCGCAATAGCGCAAACGGGCACAGGGAAAACTGCCAGCTTTGTGTTGCCTATATTACAGCTTCTCGCTGATAGCCCAAATAACACCCCAAAAAAATTACGCGCACTCGTGATTGCACCAACACGCGAACTTGCGGCCCAGCTCGACAAAAGCGTTAGCCAATATAGTCAAGCCTTAGATATTAGCTCGTCAGTTGTGTTTGGGGGCGTGCGGATTGAAGCTCAACTATATGCCTTAGAGCAAGGTATTGATTTACTTGTTGCCACGCCAGGCCGCCTCATAGACTTATATAAACAAGGAGCGATAAACTTTGAGCACCTTGAAATACTCGTATTGGATGAGGCTGATCGCATGCTCGATTTAGGCTTTGTTGATGACATTAGCTACATCCAAAGCTTACTTCCCAAAGACCGGCAAAGTTTACTTTTTTCAGCAACCTTCTCCAAAGACATTAAAGCATTGGCTAAAAATATGTTAAACAAGCCGCTGACAATAGAAGTAGAAGAAACAAAAGAATCTGGATGCGATAACGCAAACCATACACCCCGTAGACCAAGCGCGTAAAAGTGAGCTTCTTATACACTTATTGAAACACAATAGCTGGTCACAATTATTAGTTTTTACGCGCACCAAGCGCGGTGCTGATGAACTGGTTGCCACACTTGAAAATTTAGCTTTTAGTGCAGATTCTATTCATGCAAACAGAACTCAACGAGCACGCACATTGGCTTTAGAGGCCTTTAAAAACGGTTCGCTTAAAGTGCTTGTTGCTACCGACATAGCAGCAAGAGGCATTGATATTGAAGAGCTACCTTGCGTTATTAATTTCGACCTACCCTTCGTGCCAGAGGACTATGTGCATCGCATTGGGCGAACGGGCCGCGCAGGAGCAAAAGGAAGCGCAATTTCATTTTGTAGCTTGCAAGAAAACAAACAACTACAAGCCATCGAACGATTTATCAAACGCAAATTAGAAATGACAATAGTCAGCGGCTTTACGCCAACAGAAAAAGCATTAGCAGCGCCTGCAAAGGATGATGACCAATACGGTAATTTTGAAGCTGACACCCTCCCTAAAGGAACAAAGAAGGCACGCAAAAAACGCAGTAATACAAAGTGGGGAAACAAAAACTGGCGCTAAACTAGTAAGGAACAAAAGCACGGGGTTTACGTCAAATCGGCAGTTCTCAGCAAGGCGAGATTGGGTGATAAAGTCAAAACCTATTGGAGAACCTCTAGGGGTTTTATGTTGGCTTCTAATTGTACTAACTGACTTTCAGCAACTCGCCGAGAGATTGCAAAGTATCCATTTTCCTCTACGATTGCTTGGCCTTCAGGCGATAATACAAACTTCAGAAAGGCCTTCTCTAAGGTCGCCAGCGCTTGGTCGGGTGGTTTGTTTACAATAATATAAAGGTAGCGCGTAAAAGGATATTTGCCTTCTCTTAAGTTCTTGGGGCTTGGTGCAAAGTACTGCGAAGTGCCAATGCTTCTTTCGTTTTTTATGGACAAAGTCTTTACATTATTATTTTTGTAACCTAGTGCAGCATAACCTAAACCACCAACACTAGAGGCAATAGATTGCACGATTGAAGATGAACTCGGCATTTCATTCACCGTAGATAAATAATCTCCGTTGCATAAGGCTGTTTGTTTAAATAAATCATAAGTACCTGAAGCCGAATTACGCCCAAACAATTGTATTTTGCGCGCGGCCCCAAATTTTTGTATTCCTAGCTGTTGCCATTCAACTAATGCTTGCTCGCCACCACACAGTCTTGTCGCCGAAAATATGGCGTCGACCTGCGCGGTGCTTAGTTTATCAATAGGGTTATTCTTTTCGACGTATATCGCAATCGCATCAATAGCAACAATTAGCGCGGTTGGTGGGTAACCATGTACATTGCTAAAGTTACTAATCTCTTGCGCGCTCAACACTCGTGACATCGGGCCTATACCTGCACTCCCTTGTGTCAATGCTTGGCTGGCCGTTGCCGATCCCGTTGCCTGAATCTGAAATTTTATATGGGGATATATTTCCTCAAAGCGTTGCGCCCAAATAGCCATTAAACCCGCCAATGTATCTGAGCCTATAGACGTAATAGTGCCATAAACACCCGGTGTCGTTTTATAGTCTTGAGCGTCTACATACACAGATGTTGCCTGCGTTACGATGTTTTCGTTTGCTTGAAGAGCGGGCTTAATTTCGTTTTGGCTACGCGTTTGGGCCATGCTGCTATTACTTATGATAAGAAAGCACGAAGAAAAAATAAAAACTAAACGATGAGCGTTTTTTCTTATAGTCATTGTAAAAGCCTGTATCGATGCTTATTACCAATCATCAGCAATAAATTCATTGGCTAGCAAAAAGGAAAACTTACTGCCCTTACCTAGGGTACTATGGATCTCCAAATTAGCATTATGATGATGCAAGACATGCTTTACAATAGACAAGCCCAATCCTGACCCGCCGGTTGTGCGAGAGCGAGCTTTATCGACCCGATAAAAACGTTCCGTTAACCTGCGCAAATGCTTATCTTCTATTCCGTCACCATTGTCTATGACAGCAAAATAAGCGCCTGTTGCTTTTCGCTTCCATTTAACTTCAATTTTGCCACCACTGGGGGTGTAGTGAATCGCGTTAAATAATAAGTTTGAACAAGCACTGCGTAATTCTGTTTCAACACCATAAACACGCAATTCATCGTCAACATTAAAGCTAATGCTATGGCCTTTGTTTTTATTTAAGGCCCTGGCCTCAATTTCGATTTGTTTGCACATGGCCTGCATGTCGACCACGTTTTCAAAAATACGGTCGCTTGAGGATTCAATACGCGACAATATTAATAAATCTTCAATTAGCACTTGCATGCGCTTGGTTTGTGAGCCCATTTCCGATAGCGCTTTTTCAACAATCGGCGGGCCGTCACTGTTTGTCCCTTCAAGGACTTCTAAGTAACCATTAATAACCGTTAAGGGTGTTTTTAGTTCATGCGACACATTAGCAACAAAATCTTTACGCATTTCTTCTAGATGCGAAACACGAGACACATCCCGAACAATCAAAAGTAATTGGTCTTGTCCGTATTCCATCATTCGGTATTCAAACATTTTGTTTGGGTTGGTCGGTGCTGGGACTTCAATAGGAAACTGATAGTCACCCTCGTGTAAAAATTCAACGAAGCTGGGGTGACGGATGAGATTGTCGATACGCCGGCCATTATCGTCTGGCCACTTGAGTCCTAATTCAATTCGTGCATTGCGGTTGCACCACATTATGCGAGCGTCTTTGTCGATAACTACCACAGCATCAGGCAGTGCTTCAGAGCCTTCACGAAAACGCTTTACCAGTGCGCTTAAGTTTTTGCGTTTGTTGCGATTACGCCGTTGCAGGGAATATATCCCCTCATAAATATGCAGCCAAATTCCACTAGCAGCAGGCACTGACATCGCACGGCTATGCCACAGCCATTTGGTCAGTCGGTACAAATGGATATAATTAATGATTAGCATCATTGTGATTGCTAGCATAAAAGCAGCAACCAATTGACCCGTGATGATCCCTACTAATAACACAGCACTTAAATATAAAGCGAAGCGCAGTAACGTGCGTGACCATGATTGTGGATAGTACATTATTGAAACCAGTTGTTGTTACACGAACGTTAGATTAAGAAAAACTAGCCTTTCACAGAAAAACGATAACCTGAACCGCGTACCGTTTGAATAAGACTATCATGCCCGTTTTCAGATACCGCTTTTCGCAAACGCCGAATATGCACGTCTACGGTGCGATCTTCAACGTAAACATTGGTACCCCACACATTGTCAAGAAGTTGCTCACGGCTATACACACGCTCAGGGTGAGTCATAAAAAAGTGCAATAATTTATATTCCGTCGGACCTAATTCTACTTTACTTTCGTTGCTTGTCACTCTGTGAGAAGTTGGCTCCAGCAACAATCCATTGACCTCAATAGGCTCTTCCTTTGACGTTGGTGTCACTCGGCGCATTACCGCTTTAATTCTGGCCACAAGTTCTTTTGGCGAAAAAGGCTTGGTGACGTAATCGTCGGCACCAGACTCTAAGCCTCTAATTTTGTCATCTTCTTCACCACGCGCGGTCAACATAATGACAGGAATATCTTTCGCATACTCGTGCTGCTTAAGATGTTTACACAACTTAACACCACTTCCCCCGGTAACATCCAATCCAACAAGATGAGATCTGGGTAAGGTTCTTTTATTTTAGCCAAACCCACGTCGTAATCTTCAGCCTCAACTACGTTAAACCCTGATTGCTCCAAAACAAAGCTCAACATGTCGCGTATTGGCGCCTCATCTTCGACTAATAAAATTGTCCGTGGCATATTTTTGTTCACTCGCATTATAAATTTTGCCTGTATTATTAGAGTGATATGTGACAGTTTTATGAAACAACTAAGGAAAGATGTCAAGCAATGAATTTTAAAAACCACAATGTTACGAAAAAATAAACATTATGCGCAAGAAAAACGCATCTAGTCTTTGACCCTTAGCCGAGGTGTTGTTACCCTCTCGCTCTATTTTTGATAAGTGAAAAGCGTATGTGGTTTAAAAATTTAAAAGTTTATCGTTTTACTAGTGAATTCTCCTTTGACGAAGAAAAATTGCAGGGCATGCTCGAGAGTATGTCTTTTCGCCCTTGTTCATCACAAGAAATCTCTAGCATGGGTTGGGTTAGTCCAATTCCTAAGTCAGAAAATTTGTTTCATCAAGCAAATAAAGACTTTTTGTTTAGCTTAAAGCGTGAACAAAAATTACTTCCTGCCAGTGTGATAAACAGTGAGCTTGTACTGAAAGTAGGTGAAATTGAATCTGAAACGGGTTCACCCATGCCTAAAAAAGCGCAAAAAGATCTGAAAGAAGAGATTACGCAGCGTTTATTACCGCGCGCCTTTAGTAAGTTTGGTGTGACTAATGCCTTTGTTTCTCTTGATCAACAAATCGTTGTCGTAGATTCGAGTTCAGACGGTAATGCTGAAGCCTTTTTAGCCTGTCTACGAAAGTGTATTGGTAGTTTGCCTGTTGTTCCGTTTTCTAAATCCCAGCAACAAGAAATACTGACCGATTGGCTGATGAAAGACGCGCCAGCTGGTTTTGAACTACTTGATGAGGCTGAGTTTCAATCTAGCGCCGAAGACGGCGGCATCATAAGATGTAAGAAACAAGATTTAGATGCAGACGAAGTACTTGGCCATGTGCAAGCAGGTAAAATGGTACACAAACTAGCCGTATCTTTCCAAGATAAACTGACTTGTGTGATTGCTGAAGACTTGTCGATTAAAAGATTGAAGTTTACCGACATTGTACTTGAACAAAACGAAGACATAGAGAAAGAGAACGTAGCGCTGAAAATTGATGCCGATTTTGTGCTCTTTAGCAGCGAAGTAAAAGCCTTTATTGCAGAATTAAATAAAGTCTTTTCCCTCGACGAACAGTAATATTAAAAGGCACTGCTTGCGGTGCCTTACTTTTCCTGCTTAGTAGCTTAAGTGTCCCTATAAAACATAAGTAAGCATTTCATAAGGTAAAGCGAAAAAGCATAAAATGACTTTTGGCCTATGTTGTTACCTGCGAGTTTGGTGCTAAGCTAGGCGCTATATAGTTCCCACAAAATAGCGCTATTCTATGCAAATAAAACACATGTCCCTCGAACGAATGTCCGCCGTGATTACGTGGTTAATTGTGTCCGGGTTCAGTTTATGGATGATGTGGGACTCTGATGCATTCAGTGCTATTCATCTTGTCCTTTCCTCGTTACTTTGTGTCGTATACATTGTCATATGGTTTTATATTACAAATGAAGCTAGAGACAATAGTAATATTCTGAAAAAGCGCTTCGCTACTGTGGCATTGTACTTTATCATTATTGCAATTTATTTTGCCATCCCAGTCACCTTCATCGCAATTTTCATGGTGATATATAGTGCCGTTACGCGCTATTTTATGAGCTTTAAACGCGCTCTTGTCCTCTCACCGTTATTGGCCTTGCCTTTATTTTTGGTACATAGCTTTTATTGGGACCATAGTGGCGTGGTGGTCAACGCATTTTTGTTCTGGACCTTCAACATATTCGCGCTTGTTATGGTCAACACAGGCATGTCTGAACGCGATGCACGCATGGAAGCAGAGCTTTCTAATAGACAACTTCGAGCAACCCAATTTTTGCTCAATGAAGCAGTGAAACAAGGCGAACGCGTGCGCATTGCTCGTAATATTCACGACTTACTCGGACATCATTTAACCGCCCTCACTATTAATCTGCAGGTTGCATCTATAAAGTCCGAAGGTGAAGTAAAAGGATCTATAGAACAATGCCACCAATTAGCCAAGCTTCTGCTGAGTGACGTACGCGAAGCAGTTAGCGATATTCGAGATAAAAGTAAATTGGATCTTGAATCAAGCATTCGCGCAATGCTAGAAAAGCTCCCCAAGCTCTCAGTAAACCTGGACATCGACCAACACATTGAAATTGACGATATTCAAATAGCCGATACTATTGTCAAAACGGTACAAGAGAGTATTACCAACACCCTTAAACATGCCCAAGGTAAACATATTAATATGAGTTTAGCCTATGCGAAAACGAATAACAGCGACCTAAAACACATACAAGTAGATATTTACAACGATGGGAAGATGCCTAAACACATTCATCAAGGAAATGGCTTGACGGGTATTTCAGAGCGTTTACTTGCGCTACGAGGGAAAGCAAAATTTATGATCGAATCTGGCCAGTTTCATACACAATTACTTATTCCGGTGGCACAAGATGATTAATGTATTACTAGTAGATGACCAAACCCTAGTTCGCCATGGGATTAAAAGTTTATTGGGTTTATCACCTGATATTAATGTGCTTGGAGAGGCAGAAAACGGACTCAGCGCCCTCACCTTATTAGAGAGTGCAGACATGAACGTTGATGTTGTGCTTATGGATATACGGATGCCCAAAATGACGGGTATAGAGGCACTTATTGCTATGCGCGAGAAAGATATAAGTATACCGGTAATTATGCTCACCACCTTTGACGACCACGAATCGGTTATGCAAGCAATAAAAGCGGGAGCAAAGGGATATCTGCTTAAAGATGTGAGCCTTGAAACCCTTGTTCAAAGTATTGAGACAGTGCACAAGGGCGACACCTTAATTCAGCCAGCAATTACTGAACGTTTAATACAAGGTTTGCAGGGCATTAAAGGCGAATTTGAATCAAGCGATATGCCAGACCCATTAAGCAAGCGAGAAACCGAAATATTACGCTTGATGGCAGCAGGTTGTTCAAATAAAGAAATTGCTGACAGCCTATTTAAATCAGAAGGTACTATTAAAAATCAGGTGTCGAGCGTGTTAAGTAAACTCGGTGTAAGGGATCGCACGCGGGCAGTTCTAAAAGCAATAGAACTTGGCTTTATTTAACTGCTTAAAAAAAGTAGAGTTGGCCGCATAAGCCGGGTTCTGTAGTCTTCTTGCGAAGAATGACAATCATTCGTCTAGGTTATTGATCACTCAATAACTCAAGCAACCTACCCGTTCCCAACGCGGGCCGCGCCGTCAGGGAACCTATTTGGTCTTGCTCCGGGTGGAGTTTACCTTGCCATATACTGTTACCAGCAATGCGGTGCGCTCTTACCGCACCCTTTCACCCTTACCTGCAAGGCTTGCGCCTAGCGGGCGGTCTCCTCTCTGCTGCACTTGTCGTCGGCTCACGCCGCCCAGACGTTATCTGGCACCCTGCCCTTTGGAGCCCGGACTTTCCTCCCCTTAATGACAGTTACTTTAGTAACAACATTAAGCAGCGATTGTCTGGCCAACTCTAGCGCGGAGTATAAACTATGTGATGTGTGGGTTATATAAAAACTTGCCGCTTGAAGGGGGTAAAGGCCAATAAAGTTATATTATTGGCCTTACGCTTAGGCTAATAGCTGGGCTATACGTTTGCATCGTGATAAACGTTTTGCACGTCGTCGCAGTCGTTTAACATATCCATGAATTTTTCAAACATGGGCATGTCTTCTTCGCTAATGTCCTTAGTATCTTGAGGCACCCAGCTGATTTCTTCAACATCAAATTCGATGTCTGGATAGGCTTCGGTCAATGCCGTTTTCGCTTTAAAGAATTCAACGTGAGGCACAAATACCGTTACTTGGCCATCGTTAACTTCAACGTCGGTCACATCAACGTCCGCATCCATCAATACTTCAAGGATAACTTCGTCATCGTCACCGGCAAAACCAAAAATGGCTAAATGGTCAAACATGAAGGCTGAAGAGTTTAAACCGCCCAGCTTACTGTCGGTTTTAGTAAAACAATTACGAACATCGGTAATTGTGCGATTTACGTTATCTGTTAAGCAATCTACGATCACCATGCAGCCACCCGGGCCAAAGCCTTCATAACGGGCTGGCGCAAAGTCTTCACCGGCGCCACCAACGGCTTTTTCAATAGCCTTGTCAATAACATGGCTAGGAACTTGGTCTTTTTTCGCTTTTTCGATTAAACGACGAAGAGATAGATTTGCTTCTGGGTCGGGCCCACCATTTTTTGCAACAACGTAAATTTCTTTACCGTATTTTGAATACACTTTGGTTTTTGCCGTTGCCGTTTTGGCCATTGAGATTTTTCTTACTTCGAACTTTCTTCCCATAAATCACTCTTCACTGTTTTGGTTGTGGTATTGTTTTTGATAGCCGAATATGAAGACCATCACTTCACTATGTTATACACTTATTCATTATTGTACTCAATTTATGTAACCCTTGCAGTGTTTAGCTAATTATTTATTGTCAAACTAACGCACAACAGCAATATTGCCCAATACTTGCCTATGCAAATCAAGCAAATTTTGCTCAATAGCTTCTGGTGTATGCTCAATCACGCAACAATTGCGCTCGTCAACATTGCCTACTTGCACACATAAAATCGTATTTTTCATTTGCCCAATAAAATCCAATAAAAGCAGCGAACTTAGCCCTTATGCCATTGATGACAAATCTCCTAAAAGTGAAATTTGCAATATAACCTTTAGCTAGTTATTTTGGCAAAGCTGCTTAAAACCCAGATTCCAAAAGTTTAAAAAATGCAATAAAAACAGCAATATAACTAACTACGTGAACTTTTTATTACATCTTAACAGTGTAACAATATTGTCATATTCATACTGTACCTTACACCTCGTTTACAAAAATCGATGCAACAAACTGGCATCACAATAATACACATGAATTTTTTGTTTGGAGACAAAAGTATGAATTTATCACGACTCTTTCGAGTTAGCGCAGTAGCTTCTGCAATTGCATTGACAGCTTGTGGCGGAGACATCAACATTACCCCGACTGTTAATGACAATAGCGCAGATAACAGCGTCAATAACTCGAACAATACAACAACTACCAATCCTGATCCTGTGGTAGAAGTGGATTGTGCGTCTTACACATCTGATGTGGGTGTTGTTGAAGGTGTTAAATCAGGTGCAGATTGCATATATAGTTCATCTTTTGCAAATGGAAATATCAGTATTACTCAAAACATCACGCTTTCTGAGTTACCAGATGGTGGTGTTCACAGATTCGAACAAGCACTACAAATAGGTGCAGACGGTCAAACGTCAGAAGGTTTTGTCGTACCTGCTAACGGTCCTACACTAACTGTTGAAGCTGGCGCAACAGTTGCATTTGATTCAGGTGAAGCAATATTACGTATTGCACGCGGCGCTAAAATTCAAGCAATTGGTACGTCAGAAAAGCCAATAGTTTTTACATCTTCAAAAGCGTTTGACCGATTCGATACCGCTGGTCAAGGTCCACAGTACGCTGACTGGGGTGGTATTATTATTAATGGTAACGGTATCACAGATAACTGTACTGATGCTGAGCGAGATGCGAACACATGTGACGTGGCTTCAGAAGGTATTACTAGCTATTACGGCGGAAGCAGCAACGCAGAGTCAAGCGGAAACATGGAATTTGTAAAAATTTGGTATGCTGGTTCAGGTCCACGCGCCGGTGGCGGTGGTGACGATTTGAACTCACTCACGCTTAATGCGGTAGGTGCTCAGTCTAAGTTTGAATATATCCATATTCACCAAGGCTTTGATGATGGCATTGAAACATTTGGTGGCGCAGCAAACCTTAAGTATATCGTAGTGACCGATACTCAAGATGATTCATTTGACTTTGATGCTGGTTACCAAGGCAAGCTACAATATTTATTTGTTAAACACGGCACAGTCAATACGCGCACTGGCACGGTTGCAAACATGGGTAACGGTGGGTTTGAGCAAGATGGTGCTAAAAACGACAATAGTCGTACTTCTGGAGATTACACGCAATCTCCTGTGTCTAAGACAACTATTTCAAACGTAACTGTAATTACAACAGATGAAAAGTCAGTACGTGATGATGATTCTTCAACAGCTATGAAGTTTGATGATGCATACACGTCGGATTTTTATAACGTATTGTTAGTGAGATCCTTCAGAAGTGAATTCACCTTGCTTTACTTTCAGTGGTGATGGACACATTAATTCAACTAAAATTACATTTAACGGCGCTGTTGCTGCTTGCCCTGAAGTGACTGCTAGTGGCACGTTCGATGATCCAGATGCAGATAATCCTGGCGCAACTTTAGCGAGTTGGTGGGAAGGTCAAACAAATGTTCAGACGTTGGCATTCGGTTCAGAAGTCTTAGTTGCTGACATACACACTAACGTTGGTGCTGGTACTCCTATCACAGCAACTGCATTTGACCCTGCTACCCTAGACGACCCGTTCTTTACTGGTGGTAACTTCATAGGTGCGCTTTCATCTGAAGATACCTCTTCTACATGGTATAACTGGGTACGTGCGGCATACGATGCTGCAGAACAAGATTAATAGCGTCATTTAGTCTCTATATAGGCGCTCCACAGAATTTAGAGCGCCTTTTTTTAATCTTGGGAAGCATTATGAAGAAATTGAATAAATTAAGTGCACTGACTGTTGCGGTCGCGTCAGCATTGTTGCCGGTGTCCCTAATGGCTCAAACCTCTGATGAAGAAAGCATTGAAGAGGTGGTGACTAAAGGTACGCGCTTGCAAGGAACCGCAACAGCGGTAATTGAAGAGAGAAAAATCAAGCATTCGTTGCCGATATATTGGGCGCTGAACAGATATCGCGAACAGGTGATAGCGATGCTGCTTCTGCCCTTCGCCGTGTTACCGGTCTAACCTTAGTAGACGGTAAGTTTATCTATGTAAGGGGGCTAGGTGAACGCTATTCAAGCGCTAGATTGAATGGTGCAGCTGTTCCAAGTCCAGATTTGAGTCGTAACGTCATCCCTCTGGATATTTTTCCATCTAATATAATTGAATCGTTGTCTGTGCAAAAGGCATATTCACCTAACATCCAAGCTGGATTTGGTGGTGGGTACATCGATATTAGAACTAAATCAATACCAAACGAATTCATTGGGTTCGTTGAGTTAGGAGTAGGTGACAGATTAACTGACGCTGACGACATTAGTTATAATAACAGCGACGCTGGGGTGTCACCTGATCTTAGGGCGGCTATTGGGAATCTTCGTGGGGATTTCAGTATTGCCAACATTATCACTCGACAGTCTCTTACCGATGGGGATACCACCGCTGCGCAGCAGGCAACAGAATTCAATAAGTCACTAATGAAGACGCTCTACAGAGATTATGGTGTGTCACAAGACAGTGCTGATATTGATTGGAGTGGTAAGTTCGGCATTGGTAACTCTTTTGATGAGGATATTTTTGGCGGGAAAATTGGAGCTATTTTCTCAGCTGCCTACGATAGAAGCACGACTTCAGCTGAAAAAAGGACGGCAGTTTTGTCTGATGGTGTTCAAGCTGGATGTGCTACTGAAATAAACGTCCAGGAAGATTTAGCCAATATTTGTTTTGATACTTTCAAAGACATAACTAGTACGACTGTAAATGAACGCTTGAATACTTATCTTAGCCTTGGTTATGAATATGACACTCATAGCATATCCTACACTAATATTTATTTGAAAGATGATGAGGACGAAGCTGAGATTTCTTTACTTCAAGCCCCAAATGCATCTTCAATATTTACGATATTAGGAGATGGCGCAGCTGATAAAGAACATAATTTCTTCTATGAAGAGCGTGAGCTTAACGTTCATCAGTTCATAGGTCAGCACACCTTCCTTGATTATTGGGGTATTGGATTTGACTGGCAGTATACTGAGTCAGAAGCGACCACGGAAATACCTGGGAATGCTGAATTTACGTTCAGAAATAATTACGATTCAAATGGTGTGTTATCTAACACGGTCATTACTGGTGATGATAACCGAGTTATCTATAGCTTCACTGATATGGATGACAACGTTAAATCATACAGCGGTAATTTTTCGTTACCTATAACAGGTGATGGCTACGACATAGAGTTAAAAGCAGGTTACGATTTTACTGAAAGGGGACGTTATTATACTACTGATGGGTTTAGTATCGATAATGTGGGAGGCACTGCGACTGTTATAAACGCCAGTGGTGCTGATACCTTAAGTGATTCAGGCTTTTTAACTGATCAATTTGTAGACAGTAATTTTGTAGCAATCAATTTCAACGAACCAATTGCACCAAATGCAGATGATTATATTGCTGCACAAATGGTAGAAGCTGGCTACGGTATGGCTGACCTTATTTGGGATAACGTTTATCGTATTACCGGTGGTGTTCGTTGGGAGCAGTTTTCGCAGACCGCAATTGCGTCTTCATCTCTTATTTTCACTCAGCAGGACTTAGATATATTCTATGATCCTGATACGATTGAAGCTGGAAGTATTAAAGAAGATGACGTTTTTGGATCTTTGGCTTTTACTTATTTACAAGATGATTATCAGCTTCGTGCAAGTTTTGGTCAAAGTGTTGTTCGACCAGATTTCAGAGAAGTAGTCCCAGTGTTCTATTTCGATCCACTGACTGATATTAGAACATTTGGTAATCCGAATTTGGTTACGTCATCAATAAACCATATAGACTTGAGATATGAGTATTACGGGGATTTAGGCAATAGTTACTCAATAGCATTGTTCCACAAAGAGATATCTGATCCAATTGAAAGTAGATTGCGACGCGGAGATGAAGACTACAATTCTCAGTTTATTAACGGTGAAGAAGCAACTGTCACCGGTATTGAAGCAGAGTTTTTAAGAGACTTGTCCGAAGTTTACAGTGGATTATTTGTGTCTGGTAACGTTACTTTAAGTGATTCTGAAGTCACTATCGACCCAGCGCGTGCAGGAGCGGTAACAAACACGACCCGTCGAATGGCAGGCCATTCTGAGTATGTTGTTAACTTCCAACTAAATTATGATTCTGCGAATGGCGAACACGCTGCTTCGTTAGTTTATAATGTATTTGGCGAGCGCATTTTGGCTAGTGGTTTAGGTGGTAATCCAGATGTATTTGAACAACCTTTCCATTCACTTGATTTTGTATATAGTTATTACCCGGACTTTAATAGTACCGTGACTTTTAAATTGCAAAATCTTCTTGATGAAGATCAAGAGGTGACTCAGGCGGGTGTAGCGGTGCGTGAAAGAGAAACACCGACTGGTCTTTCAATTTCATATAATTACAACTTCTAATCATAAATAGTCATAAAGTGTGACTCTAAAAACCGTCAACAGTTTATGTTGACGGTTTTTTTGTTTGCCCAGCCAAACTGGCAAACAAAAAGCACGATTTTTGCCTGCAGATAGGTAAAAGCAAAACACGTAGTTTTGAAGTCATCCCTCATTCGCCTTAAGCGATTGATATTAACCATCAATAAAGTGGACTATTGAAATTTCTATTACCAGTACCAACTGAAACCGATTGAAGCTTCTGTTTTAAAATACGAGCTAATGCGGATGCGAATATCAGCGCTTTCGCTTTGTAAAAGCGATATGCCACAGCCTATTTTTCGTTTAGACCGATGACTATGATTTTTGATATCGTATACATAGCTTAATTCGCAATGTAGTTTTTGACCTTGAATGCTCCCGAGTAGACCAATAGTAGGGAGCAAAAATACTCGCGAACCAAGTAAGTTTGGACTCGTTATTCTAGCATTTAGTGTGGCGTACCCAGTGGTATTAGTAAAATAGCGGCTTGCATAGCCAGCCCCCCTTGAGCAAATGCTTCAAAACGATTATCCAAACCATCAATATAATTTCGCTGGCCGCCCACGTTTACATTCCAAGCCAAGCCTTCGTCATAGTTGAGGCCGCTCGCCTCTACAGGATAAGTTTCAATTTTCAGCAAATCAATATGGGATAGTTCGATATTATTTGCGCTCAAACGAATACCAACTTCTCCCATTGTTAAAGCTGAATTCGGAAGTAATGAGCCACCAGAAGATAGCAAGTCATAAAAAGCAGGCCTTAGTGTCAAGTCAATCACGTTATTCCTGTCGGAGTGTGCAAAGGCAAAGCGCGCTAATGAAGGTTTATGCCCCACATCAGGATCAACTTTAGGTTTATCAATACTGACCCGAGTTTCGTTCGCGGGAAGTTTAATTCTAGCGAGTTGAATATCTCTTTTTTTCGTATTTAGCCAAAGAATACTTTGCTCGTCTCCTTTAGCTTGTGTCAGTGCAAAGGAGACATAATCGTAAAACACATCAAGAAGCTGAGAATCTAGACCTAGTTGCATTGCTTTGATTGATTCATTTGTACTGAAGTAGGTTTTCATCGCTTTTTGTTGTGTTGGAGACAGTCCACTGAAGTTGTGTCTAAATTTACTTTGCCTTGAGGGTATATAGTCAGGTTGAGATACAAGCGGCATGCCATTTTGTTGCATTTTTTCCATGCTCTTGAATACATCGATGGGTAACACAAAAGGATGTAATGAGGATAAAATATCTTCTTGGCTTACGACCTCAATAGCCTTTGCTAAGTGATATGCACAATTACGAGAAGTGAAGTAATAAGTATATTCAGACCGCATTAACTCCCAAGCATGGGCGGCGAGTAAGTGTTTGTCGTACCTATTTAACTGTAATGTATATTTCCATAAATCACGCATTTCTACTTCGGTATAGTTTAAATTATGTCTAAAGAAGTAATTGGAAGAGTATTCAGCTTGATAGCCGCCAAAAAGCCCCTTGAGTATATAAACGACAGGATTTTCATCATTAGGTACCACGGCACCAAAGTTTACACTGTTACTAAACAATTCTTTAGTGACTTCGTCAGTTTCAAATTTAAGTATCAAATGACCATAAAAAGAGGCTGGATTGCCAAGATAGCCGTCGGCGTAAACAACCGAGATATCAAATTCGTCAGCACCTATCCACTCAACCAGTTCAGGGCAATCGGACAAGCTAAATGCATCAATAAAGCCATGCTTTGCGAGGAATAGCGTTCGTGCAGGATAATTGCACTTGAAGCTAAAGCCATTCTCGAGTATTGGGTTAATCTTCGCCTTTTGTAGTGTTGCCACTAATTCTCGATAAGTAAAATTATCTGCCACGGGATTTGTCAAAAAAAGTGGCTGACCCAATCTCCGACTCGCCTTTTTCAACATGCAGTAATTTAAGCCATTGTCTTGATTCTGAGAGTGCTAGTATTTGCTCATCAAGTTCTTTAGTAATTTGGCTAATGGCATTTGCAGATAGACTAAACAACAAAGCGAAAAGAAGAGCAGTTGGTTTAAGCATAACAGAGAATAATAACAACATTAAAGGCCGCACACTATGCGGCCAAATATATGTAGAAGGAAACGAACAAATTAATTTAGCTTACGGTGCAAGCGGCGTCAGTAATTTTGTATAAAGATTCTGCTTTAATCTCTTTTGACGAATTTACAAAATCGTCGTTTTCAAGTTTTGTTGCTAATGCATTGCGGATAACATTCGCTGAATCAGCTGAACATGACATTAGCGTTAGCATTGCAGATAAATGCTCGCCGTTGCCTTTCACAAGGTCTTGCTCAATAGATGCGTAAGTTTCATTGATAAACTGGGCAGCAACAACCTTATTGCCCTCACAACTGTCTTCAGATGCAGACGCTGAAGTAACGGCAGTTGTGCCTAAATCCCAGATGATGTTAGATAACGCAGCAGCAGTGCCATTGTCGTCAAAAATCATCGCCCCGATGCCACAATCTTTCCAAGGGTTAACTTTTTGTTGTGCTTGCGCAGCAACTGACATCGATAAGGCAGCAATAACTGTCAAAATAGAGCCCAGTGTGTAAACGTTTTTTTTCATAGAATCATTTCTCTTGTAGTTAGGTTCGTTTCCCTTCGATTTGAATATTTCACACTTTGTCAACGCTAGCAAATAATTTTTTGTAAAAAACCATTTACATTTGATAGCAGTTAAGAAAATGTCACTTTCATCGCTAGTGTAATTGTCGAATTGCATACCAACAGCCGAACGTTTTTTTCCTGACGATATTCAGCAAGACGGCAAAATCACGCTAAGCCCAAGCTATACTCCAGATGGCAATCGAATTTATTTTTCACAATCAGAATGCTCTCCCATTTGGGAATGTCCCCAACGTTTAAAAACATCAACTTACAATGGTAAGCGATGGACTAAACCAGTATTTGTAAGGCTGCCAACAAACGATAGAGTTGATTGGCCATTTGTGACGCCTGATGGCAAGCGCCTTTTATTCTCGTGGGCAGCCCTCGTTCTGAATATAAAAACCTAGATATATACGAAAATTTTGACCTTTTCAGCTTAGACCTAAGTGAACCTGAAGCCGTTCCGCAAGCAATATTGGGCGCTGATATTAACAGACCTAGAGCGGGTGCAATTAAAAAAACACGTTTTGTACATAACGAGTCTCTTCCAAGTGTAACTAACAGCGGTGATCTTTATTTCATGACAGAACGATCTGATGGAACTGGTGAAAGAGACATTTATCTTGCACGAGCTACACAAAGCGGAGAATACGCAATTGCTCACCCCTTACCCGCACCAATTAACTCAACAGACAGAGATGACGGCGTATGGGTAAACCCCGAAGGAAACTTGATGCTACTGAGTTATTCTAATAGAGGAGGTAAAGGTAGCGCAGATATATTTATATCAAATAAGGTTGACGGTATTTGGCAAAGCCCTATCAACGTTGGAGATACAGTAAATACTGGCTATGCTGAGTTTGGAGCAAGAATAAGCCCTGATGGGAAAAAACTAATCTTCACATCTGACAGACCATTTGAGGGTCAGAGCGAAGGTCTATTGCAAGCGTGGATAGTTGATTTTCCATTACATTTAAAACATTCCTCTAAATAAGGCTTAGTTTTGCTAATTAGATTTAACTCATCTACGGCGGTTGACTTAAAGCAATGGTTTATCTCAGAAAGAAAGATAGAAGCAAACAGTAAATAATCTGACCATTAGCCAATGACTAATTAGCGACTTATTAGAGTAAGGTCGTAATACTTTTTCTAAATTTTAAGAAGTTTTACGAGTCACTTTCTCCTAAATAGTTGTTGTATTGATGGTCGGCTAAGAGGCAGATAGCGGACGGATTTTCACCTCTAACCTTCAAACATCCTAGGTCATTGCCGCGCAGGCGGCAACCTCCCAAACAGCATAGTAAATTCAAAAAAGAAAAGTTATTTCAATAACATAAAACCTATTGTTATCGAAACATTTCTTAAATAGTTGGAGGTCACCGCCTTCGCGATGATGACGGTGGGAAGTTTCAAATAAGGTGTTGGATGTATCGTCTATGACCGGTATTGGATGTTAGCTGATATACCTCTTGTAATTCGATAATAAAAATAATACTCATGCTGTTAGTATTGAATACCTAGTAAATATGGCATATTATTATGCGCATAAATTATGCGCGTTATTTAAATGGTGGTTTCATGCCTCAAAAATCTGCTTGCAATACGACAATCAATAGTGACTTACTTAAAACCGCCAAAGATCTGAATATAAAACTTTCTGTTGTCTTTGAATCTGCTTTGGAAAAAGAAGTTACTATTAGAAAACAATCTCAATGGATGATAGATAATAAGTCAGCAATTGAACTTCACAACCAAGAAATTCTAAAGCATGGAACTTTTTCCGAGTCTATTGGGCAACTCGATGATTGAACAATTTTACATTTATAGTTACTCGTCCCAACTAGTTGTTGTTTTGACAAACACTACTTTTAACGATGTAGAATCCTTGTTAGTCGCACCCTTAAAAAGGCAGAGTAGGACTTTAATTAGTAACCTTCAAATCCCATGTGAGCTTGAAGGTGAGGAGTACTATATAGACCTCCTTGACATAGCGACCGTGTCGCAGAAAAACCTTAAAACGAGTAAGTTTTCGCAAATTACTCAAAAGCGACAAGACATAAAATATGGTCTTGATCTGCTTATTGATGGTTTTTAGCTAATCGAACTCAACGGCGGCTTATGGATGTTTTTTGACAGCGAGGAAACCAGTATAGAATGCCGTTTTGTCTAAATACAGTGCTCATAGCTCAGACTCAGAAACTTTGGCCTAAAGCTGACACTTGTTTTAAAAAAACGATGAGGCTCACTTCTAAGATAAATGTGCCTGGGACAAATAGTCTCGTGACTGCATTTCTTGCAAACGACTCAAGCAGCGCTGGAACTCAAAATTCAAACGGCCATCGCTATACAAACTTTCCATATTTACTTCAGCTGAAATGATGAGTTTGACCTTGCGTTCGTAAAATTCATCAATCATGGCAATGAAACGTCGAGCGACATCATCTTTTGACCCATCCATTTGCGTGACATTTGCTAGCAAAACGGTCTGATATTCACGACTAATTTCGATGTAATCGGTTTGGCTTCTAGGACCATCGCACAGAGCTAAAAACTCAAACATAATGACCCCTTCTGCTTTTTTCATACTCGGAATCTTACGACCTTCAATATCGATGGCTACGTTACTTTCATATTTGTCGGGTGTTAATTTGCTAAAGTAGTTATTTAGGTTTTCTTGCGCGGCCTTATCTAGGGGGAAATGGTATATTTCAGCCTGTTCGAGCGTGCGCATGCGGTAGTCATTGCCGCTATCTACATTCACCACACGGGTGTGTTGGTTAATAAGTTCAATCGCGGGTAAAAACCGCGTGCGCTGCAAGCCATTCTTATATAAGCCGTTTGGCTCGATATTAGAGGTTGCCACCAACACAATACCTTGCGCAAACAATTCTTGAATAAGCGTGCCCAAAATCATGGCGTCGGTAATGTCTGAAACAAAAAATTCGTCAAAACAAATAATGCGGGTCTCTTTGGCCAGCTTCTTTGCTATCAGTTTCAATGGGTCTTGTTGTTTATCGAGTAATTTTAACTCCTGATGTACTCGATGCATAAATCGATGAAAATGCACTCGCATCTTATTTTCGAAAGGTAAGCATTCGTAAAAGGTATCAACCAAATAGGTTTTCCCTCGGCCTACTCCGCCCCAAAAATAGATACCTTGAATATTGGGTTTTTCCATAGCCCGCCCAAACGTCGCTTTCAACGTGACTCGCCACGTACGCTTTTTTTAGGTTGGGTTAGTTCATCAAACAATCGTTGAAGTTCTTTAACTGCGTTTTCTTGCGCAGCATCGTACTGAAAATCAATAAAAGAGAGGTCGTCTTGGTATTTTTCCCAAGGAGTCATTCACGGGCCTTTTTCAAGTATCATTAAAGCAATCACATAATTATACAAGGCTACAAATGAATTGAATAGCGATGATGTGTGCATTGTAGCGGTTTAAAAGTTGATTTTTTTGATTTAGACACACACATTTACATAAATAGCACTTGCAACTGACGCAAGGATAGTCAAAGATCAAGCTCGTTATTTTCTATTTTTCTATTTTGGAGTTATCTATGGACCTTCTCGCAATATTAATTGGCCTTATTGTTGGGTTAATCGTGGGCTTTGCTATAGCGTGGTTTTGGACTAACTCTGCCGCATCAGCTAAGAAAAGCGCTAAAAGTAGCACTGAATCTGAGTTAAAGGGCTTATTGGCGCTACAAGCTAAAAATCATTTAGATGTGACTCGCCAATCTATTCAAAGTCTAGAAAACGAGCTAAACCGTTTACTAAATAGCGTGAAAGAATATGAACAATCACTCGACGTCTCTAATGAAGATTATTCTAAAAATACTTTTTTCGGCGAACACGCTAGTATGTTCCTACGCAATACTGACAGCTCAGCAAATAAAACGATGATGAGCGAAAATATTGACGACCAACCAAAAGACTTTGCTAATAGCGGATCGGGCGTATTTGTAGGCACACCAGGTATACAAGCTGAGTTTTCAAAAGAAAAAACTACCAATTAGCTTGAGATATGAACTAATGCCCCTAAGTTAAGGTCTGTACTAGGTATAATTATTTAGGAGTATTTAGATTCATGAAAAGAGCCATACGCCAAGCTGCTTTTGCGGTGATTACCGCGGCTTTTGTAGCCGCAACTTCAGCCAATGCCTTAGCAGGTATTCCGTTTTTTTCTAAAGACGAAATGCCTTCCCTTGCCCCTATGCTTGAAGATACAACACCTGCCATTGTGAGTATTGCGGTCAAAGGTACCCAAACAACTCAACAGCAAGTTCCTGAAATGTTCAAGTATTTTTTTGGTAACCCCAACAACCAAGCCCAAGAACGACCGTTCAGAGGTTTGGGGTCTGGTGTGATTATAGATGCCAAAAAGGGCTATGTGGTAACAAACAATCACGTGGTTGATAATGCTGACGAGATTTTAGTTAAACTTACCGACGGACGCGAATTAGTTGCCAAAAAGCTAGGCGCTGACGAGCAAAGTGATATCGCTTTACTTCAAATTGATGCTGAGCGTTTAGTCGATGTCGAATTGGCTAATTCAGATGAATTACTTGTGGGTGATTTTGTTGTCGCCATAGGCAATCCATTTGGTTTAAGCCAAACCGTGACCTCTGGAATCGTTAGTGCCTTAGGCCGCTCTGGTCTGAATATTGGTGGCTATGAAGATTTCATTCAAACTGACGCCGCCATAAATCGCGGTAACTCAGGCGGTGCATTAGTGAATTTACGCGGTGAATTAGTGGGTATTAACACTGCTATTTTTGGACCAAATGGCGGCAATGTAGGCATAGGATTTGCCATCCCAAGCAACATGATGAAAAGCTTGGTCGATCAAATTATAGAATTTGGTGAGGTGCGCCGCGGCCTGCTAGGCATCATTGGTGGCGATGTTGACGAAGGGCTCGCTGATGCTTTCAATTCTGAAGTCAACATTGGTGCCTTTGTAAATGAAGTTGCCCCAGGGACTGCAGCAGAAAAAGCCGGATTGCAAGCTGGTGATATAATCACTGAGATAAACGGCAATACCCTTACAGGATTTAACGAGCTACGCGCTAAAATTGCAAGTTTAGGTGCAGGTGCTGAGGTAGACCTCACTATAATTCGCTCAGGTGAAAAACAAAAAGTGAAGGTTGTACTTGATGCTGCAGGTCCAAGTCAGGCTGCAGCAAAAGAAATGCACCCTGCCCTTGAAGGCGCGCAGCTTAGCAATGCTAAAGACAAAGATGGTAGTGATGCAATACGCGTTGATAGCGTAGCTGAACGTTCTCCTGCTGCCAGTATTGGTTTGCGCGAAGGTGACATTATAGTGGGTGTCAACCGCCGACGCGTGAATAACCTTAAAGAGTTTTCTGAGCGTATAAGTAACACCAAAGATGTGATTGCACTTAACGTAAGACGCGGCAACAGTAGCTTGTACATTGTCATTCGATAACAGTAACTTGTAAACTATCGTCTTGGCGATATAGGACAAATAACAAAGGCCCATCTCATTATTGATGGGCCTTTTTTTATCCGCCTTAGTTGATACGCCACTCGACATTTAGCGGCCAGTTTGGCACCAGGCCCAAGCATTGACTGCGCATGCCCTAGCCAAAAGGCTATGCTTAAACCAATGAATTTGTTATTATTTGAAGCGGTGTCGACGCTAGTCTTTGTTTTTTGGGAATCTGCTCTTTATGTCTATTTTTTCGCGGTTTTTGCTAGCAATACTAAAACCCATCATTTTGGGTGTGGTGGTTGCTGCTATGCTGCTATTCTTGTTCCCCGAATTTAGACAAGGTGAAGGCTTAAATCTCCACTTTTTAAACACCGAGCATAACCCTCCTCAGCGCCTAAGTTACTATGACGCTCTCGCGAGTAGTGCACCTGCTGTTGTCAATATTTATAGCGTGAGTTTAGAAAACTCTAATCGTTTATTTAGAAGTAGCCCCATTGAGCGAACAAATTTAGGTTCTGGCGTCATCATGCGCGATGATGGCTACCTACTTACCTGTTATCACGTTATAAGAAATGCCGACAGCATCATCGTCGGTATTCAAGACGGTCGATTCATTCCTGCCCAACTAATCGGCTTTGATGAGGTTACTGATTTAGCCGTACTTCGTATATTTGAAGAAAATTTGCATGTGATTCCACAGGTTGAAGAACCTAACCTGCGCGTTGGTGATGTTGTTATGGCTATTGGCAACCCGTTAGATCTTGGTCAAACAATTACCTCGGGCATCGTTAGCCGACTCGGAAGAAACAACGGACTAGCTAATTACTTTGATAGAGTGCAAACCGACGCAGTCTTGAATCCTGGGAATTCTGGCGGGGCCTTGATTGATTCAAACGGGTATTTAGTCGGCATTACAAACGCTAATTTTAAAACTCTCGACAATCGCGGCAGAGTGCAAGATGTTAGTGGTGTTAATTTTGCGCTTCCCTACCCCATAGCAAAACGTGTCATGGACGATATTATTGAAAATGGTCGCGTTAGTCGTGGACAACTTGGCTTTAGTGGCAAAGGCTACGATAATCGCGGAATTTTGGTAGAAGAGGTTACCGCTGGTGGGCCTGCTGCTGAAGCGGGTCTTAAAGTGAATGACTTATTGTTGTCGGTCAATGGTGAGGCAGTCGCTGATGTTTCAAAAACGCTCGATTTAATTGCAGGCACTCGCCCTGGCGCTCAGTTAGAAATCGTCGTGAGCAGAAACGATCAACTTATCACGATGACAGTTACTGTAGGAGAGTTAAATCCGCAAATGGCCCTAAACAGCTAGGACCAAAGCTTGCTAAGCGGTTTTAATAACCTTTATTAGTTACTCACCCTTTCGATGTGCGCGCCTAAACCACCTAACTTAGCTTCGATTGCCTCATAGCCACGGTCTAAATGGTATATCCGGTCAACAATGGTTTCACCATCAGCAACAAGTCCGGCAATAACCAAACTAGCCGACGCGCGTAAGTCAGTCGCCATAACTTGTGCCCCACGCAGTTTCGAAGAACCTTGGGTAACAGCATTATTACCTTCTAATTCGATTTTGGCACCCATTCTGTGTAATTCAGGCACATGCATAAAGCGATTTTCGAAAATGGTTTCAGTGATAACACCATTGCCTTGAGCCACTGCATTTAAGGTTACAAACTGAGCTTGCATATCGGTAGGAAAACCCGGGTGCGGCATCGTTTTAAGGCTAACTGCTTTAGGTGCCTTGCCTTGCATGTCTAAACTGATCCAATCATCACCTATTTCGATTATCGCGCCAGCTTGCTCTAACTTACTTATCACCGCTTCGAGCGTTGCGGGCGCAGCGTTTATGCATTTAATCGCGCCTTTTGAAACCGCAGCGGCAACTAAAAACGTTCCCGTTTCAATGCGGTCTGGCAATATATCATAGGTGCAGCCGTGCAGCGTCTCAACGCCGTCAATAGTGATCTTATCGGTGCCAGCACCAGATACATTTCCACCCATAGCGTTAATGCAATCGGCAAGATCCACAATTTCAGGTTCACGCGCCGCATTTTCTAAAATCGTTTGGCCGTCTGCGAGGGCAGCTGCCATCATTAAGTTTTCAGTTGCCCCTACGCTCACCATATCCATAAAGATACGCGCACCCTTTAGCCTGCCATTCACAGATGCTCTGACATAGCCTTCTTCAACATCGACTTTGGCACCCATTTTCTCGAGGCCATTTAAATGTAAATTTACCGGCCTAGCGCCAATGGCACATCCGCCTGGCAGCGATACGTTGGCGCGGCCATATTTAGCCAGTAGAGGGCCAAGGACTAAAATAGACGCACGCATCGTGCGCACTAATTCATACGATGCGGTTACACTATCTAATTCGCTAGCGTCGATTTCGACGGAGTTAGTGGTAAGTTGGTTGACTTTCGCACCAAAATCACGCAACAGTAAAACCGTTGTATTGATGTCTCGCAAATTAGGAACATTAGTAAAGGTACAGGCAGAGCTAGCTAACAAGCTAGAGATAAGTACTGGAAGAGCT
The DNA here is from genome assembly GCF_055808975.1 of Glaciecola sp. G7-5. Lineage (NCBI taxonomy): Bacteria > Pseudomonadati > Pseudomonadota > Gammaproteobacteria > Alteromonadales > Alteromonadaceae > Glaciecola > Glaciecola sp. G7-5. Next base: position 2,385,519 of record NZ_CM147892.1, on the reverse strand, counting down.
GCGTTCTTAGCACCTGATATTGTCACAGTGCCATGCAAAGGAGGACTTTTTTTAATGCGTAGTTTATCCAAGGTCAATCCTAGTTAAATAATTTGTCGCGCTGCCATTGGGCGGTATCAAAGGTTTTAATGGACACGGCATGAATAGTGCCATCAGCAATAAGTTCAGATAAAGGTGCATAAACAAATTGCTGCCTTTTCACACGACTCATATCGACGAATCGGTCATCAATTGCAATGATTTGGAAATGCGTGCCTTCGCTTTTTACTTTAACATCGTGCAATTCTAAGCGAGCTTTCAGCATGCTAGCAATTTCTTCGTTGGTCATAAGCTTCCTATATAATTTACGACTTGTTATTTATTCAGCAATGAGCAGCGATTTTGCACCGCTCAAATCAGCCAAGTTAAGTAGTTTATCAGGAACGCTTTGAAAGCTCACCTTTACTTTGTCCGCTTTGGCGTGTTTAACCAAATTAATTAGCCAAGCTAGGCCCGCTGTGTCAGAACGATCAACATCACTTAAATCCACGGTCAATTTTCCGCTTTGGCTCACAGCATCGCGCTCCTTCGAAGCCAAGCGCGGCCAATAATCATGTTCAAGTGTCATCTGATCAAGTTCACCGCTTATTAATAAGCAAGCATCGGAGCCACTTGAAGTGGGTAGATTCAGCTTCAGATTCACTTAAATTTTCTCACTAGACTCTGCGTTATCGCTACTATCTTTATCGTCGCTTTGAAGGACAATAGGTTGCCTAATACTCTCGCGCATCTGCTCAATGACTTTAGCTATCCCTTCTCTACGTAATATACCTTCAAACTCAGATTGCTTGCTCGACAGTAAACTTATGCCTTCAGCAATCATATCGTAAGCCTGCCAATCTCCACTACGAGCGTCTTTTCTCACCTTAAAAGCGACTTTAATGTCAGGCCTTACATCGTCACGAATAACCGCTCGGACAGTAACGTCGGTGCGATCACCATATTCTTTTACCGGGTCAAATAACACCTCTTGGTTATCGTAGTAACCCATCGCTACCGCATATGTAGTAATAAGGTATTCACGAAACACGGAAACAAACTCTAAAAGTTCTTTTTTCTGAACTTGGCGAGCATATTTCCCCAGCACTTTGTAAGCAGAAAAACGATAGTCAATATAGGGCATCAACTCTTCTTCCATGATGGTGCGCAAGTTTTCAGGGTCTTGCTTTATCTTTGCTTGGTCTTTTTTAATACGGTCAAAGGTTTTAGATGCCGCTTGTTCAACCATTTCATAAGGGTCATCTTGGGCCACTTTAATTGCTTCTACAGCCTCGGCCTGCGCTACTAGTGTTGCGTCTTGATTTGCTAATGCATAGCTTGTATTACCTACGCTAAACAGCATAAGTATTGCGGCGATCGCACTTAGCTTTTTCAGCGGAATTAAGCTTTTTTGGGTATCTTTGAAAGTTTTCAACTATTCACTTCCTTGGTTAAATAAGAACTGGCCAATAAGATCTTCAAGTACCAATGCTGACTTGGTATCAAAGATTTCTTCGCCTTCTGTTAAATATGGACAATCAGATTGGGTAGTAGTTTCACAAACCTTATCTTCTTCTATGCGAACTAAGTCTTCGGGGAAAATAAAGCCAGGAGATAAGCCTATAAACTGTTCCCCCAATAATCCTGAAGTTAAAATCGACAAACTGCTGGTATCTGGGAATGTATTTGCATATTCAGTTGAGATTTTAAGCTCAACAATTGGCATTAAGTCCGTTTTATGCAAGTAGATACGCTCAACTCGCCCCACCACAACACCACCGACTTTTACCGATGAGCGAGCCTTCAATCCACCTATATTGTCAAATCGAGCAGTGAGCGTAAAAGTATCTGTGTTACCACTCATCCCTTGATTGGCTACTCTAAGCGCTAACAACAAAGCCGCAGCAATCGCTAATGCGACGAAGAAGCCTACTAAAATTTCTGTTTTTCTTGAGGTCATCGATATTCCTAACTAATGCCAAACATTAATGCTGTTAATATAAAATCTAATCCGAGTATCGCAAGTGACGAATACACAACGGTTTGTGTAGTAGCTTGGCTAATACCCTCAGAGGTAGGGATACATGAATAACCCTTAAACAGAGCAATCCATACCACCACTAGCGCAAACACTAAACTTTTTATGACGCCGTTGATGACGTCTTTGTCCCATTCAACCGTGGCTTGCATAATAGACCAGTAACTCCCAGAGTCGACGCCAAGCCAGTCAACGCCAACAATGTGCCCACCCAAAATGCCGATGGCAGAAAAAATCATTGTTAGCATGGGTAGGCTAATCACACCCGCCCAAAAACGCGGCGCGATGATACGACGTAAAGGGTCAACCGCCATCATTTCCAGACTACTCAGTTGCTCAGTTGCTTTCATTAAGCCTATTTCAGCAGTTAACGCAGACCCAGCCCTACCAGCAAAAAGAAGCGCGGTCACAACAGGCCCAAGCTCTCGCAATATAGACAAGGCCACCATAGGACCCAGACTACCTTCAGCCCCATAATTTACCAGTATAGTGTAGCCTTGGAGAGCCATAACCATACCAATGAATAAACCCGACACCATGACAATCAACAAAGATTGCACACCCACTACATAAATCTGGGCAATGGTTAGACGAATATGCTTTAACTGCGGCAATGCGAACAATGCACCAAATAGCATCAATGACGCTTGCCCGATAGCATTGAAGCGGTCTAGACTTGCCTTACCCAAATTAGCCAAATAATTAGTTAAGAAACTCACGCCTTTCCTCCAAGCAGTTCTTCTTCAATCGAGTCAGCTGGGTAATGAAAAGGAACGGGACCATCAGCATTGCCTTGCAAAAACTGCTGTACTAAAGGTGAGTCTGAATTTTTAATCTCGTCAGGGGTTCCAGAGCCAATAATCGTTTTGTTTGCCAGAATATATGCATAATCAGCGATTTCTAAGACTTCATTTACATCATGTGTCACCACGATTGAGGTTAGGTCCAACGCTTTGTTTAAGGCTTTGATTAACGTCACTAGTACACCCATCGAAATAGGATCTTGGCCAGCAAAAGGCTCATCGTACATAATTAATTCTGGGTCTAAAGCAATGGCTCTTGCTAAAGCAGCGCGCCTTGCCATACCACCAGATAGTTCAGATGGCATTAAATTTGCTGCACCGCGCAGACCTACCGCTTCTAATTTAAGCTTGACTATAGTGGCGATGATCGATGCATCAAGCTGGGTATGCTCACGCAATGGAAAGGCAACGTTATCAAACACCGACATATTGGTGAATAAAGCGCCACTTTGAAACAGCATGCTCATTTTTCGACGCATTTCATATAAACGGTTTCTTGATACTCCATGAACGTCATCGCCCTGAAAAATAACCTGACCTTTTGATGGTCTAAGCTGGCCGCCTATAATTTTGAGCAACGTCGTTTTACCAATACCACTGGGCCCCATAATAGCGGTGATACCGCCGCGCTTTACCGACAACGAAATATCTTTATATATCTCGCGTTCGCCTCGGTAAAATTGCATGTCAGTGATTGAAACTATATTTTCAGACATCCGTTGATTTTTAAAACTCCAATGCTATTTGTAATTTGGTTTACGCTTTACAACAAGGCCATGATCATTAAGAAAAGTTCATCTAAACGCGCTTAACTTATCGAATAAATTTTTACGCCCTTGTTTTCTCTTTTTTATACGCCATTGTATGAAGGCGTATATAGGATGAAAAGAGACTAAAATTCATACACATTTTGTAGTGCTCTACACTAGACACCTCTATGTTGGTATAGTTTAGCCCTTTTCAAGCCTTTTGGCGTGAGAAATACGTAACAAAACGTACATTTTATTCGTATAAGCTATTTATTTTTGATTTTGTGTGATTTTCTATCTCGAAATCGCTACACTTTGTCATAGAATAAAGCCTTTCCACCAAAAAGAAGAATTCGGTAGTGATAGTTAATTTAGCGATATTTGTTGTTGGTTTAATAGTGTTAAGTTGGAGTGCTGACCGTTTTGTCTATGGCGCCTCAGCGCTTGCGAAAAATATAGGTGTAGCGCCTATGATGATCGGTCTGACCATTGTCGCTATGGGCTCTTCTGCACCAGAGATAGTCGTGGCCGCAACGGCCTCTTTTGCAGGCAGTACAGACACCGCAGTTGGTAATGCAATAGGCTCAAACATTACAAATATCGCACTGGTGCTTGGCATTACAGCGCTAATAAAGCCCTTAATAGTCTCGTCTACGACGCTAAAACGTGAATTGCCCGTTATGTTAGTGATTACGCTGATAGGCGTATATTTTCTTGCTGATAGCGATTTATCGAGAATTGAAGGCATCGTTTTAATCACCCTTTTTGTGCTAGTGATTGCAGGTATGGCGCTGTTGTCTTTTAAAGTAGAGAAGAACGACCCCTTAATAAAAGAGACGGACTCAGAAATCCCGCGTAACGTAGCAACAAGTACCGCAATATTTTGGGTCTGCGTGGGTTTGGTTGTTCTGCCGCTTAGTGCGCATTTCTTGGTTGAATCGGCGGTCTATATTGCTAAGTACTTTGGTATTAGTGATTTAGTGATTGGCTTAACAATTATTGCAATAGGGACTAGTTTACCTGAGTTAGCAGCCAGTGTTGCGGGCGTCATGAAAGGTGAAGATGATCTTGCATTAGGCAATATCATCGGTTCAAACATTTTTAATTTGCTTGCAGTTTTAGCTATGCCGGGTCTGATTGCACCAGGGGCGATTGACGCCAGTGCAGCAAATCGAGACACCTTGGTCATGCTCGGTTTATCTATACTATTGTTTGTGTTCTGCTTTAATCTAAAAGGAACAAGACAAATTAATCGCATAGAAGCGGTTATTTTCCTTGGGATTTTTGTGGGCTATCAGTACTTTTTATTTGCCTAGTTACGACCTAGGCCTTGTGCTTATCAATCAAGATTTGGCACTGGTATAAGTACACTTTAGGTGCATCATTTTTACAATATTTTCAGGTTATTTTCGACTATATGACTTATTTAGAATCCGCAAATAGAACGTTTAACAACCAAATAGAAGCACTTGGGGCCTTGCAATCGCAACTCGATGAAAGTTTTACTCAAGCTTGTGATTTACTGATGCGATGCACAGGTAAAGTCGTTGTATCAGGTATGGGTAAGTCTGGTCACATTGGTAATAAAATGGCCGCCACCTTTGCTAGTACAGGAACGCCTTCGTTCTTCATGCATCCGGGTGAAGCAAATCATGGTGATTTTGGCATGCTTAGTCCAAATGATGTCGTAATAGCGATATCAAACTCTGGCGAAACGCATGAATTGATAGGCCTTTTACCGTCCATTAAACGAATTCAAGTTCCTATAATTGCAATTACCAATAAGCAAGACAGTAGCCTTGCCAAATATGCCGATGTGGTATTGCAACTGGGCGTGAAAAAAGAAGCCTGTTCATTGGGCTTAGCACCCACCACGAGCACTACGGCAACATTGGTATTAGGCGATGCATTGGCCATAGCATTACTAGAAGCCAAAGGTTTTACCGCCGAAGATTTCGCCTTTTCTCATCCTGGCGGCGCCTTAGGCAAACGCTTATTACTGACCGTCGCTGACATTATGGTAAGTGGTAAAGATATTCCCTTAACACCATCGTCTGCCAATGTAAAAGAAGCGTTACTGGACATTTCATCGAAAGGTCTTGGGGTTACTGCTGTGGTAGACGACAGCAATCAGGTAATAGGTATTTTCAGTGATGGAGATCTTCGCAGAGCACTCGACAAACGTGTCGACATTCATCAAACCCCAATCTGCGAAGTGATGACCGTGGGGGAGTAAGCACTACCGAAAACGCCCTAGCCATAGACGCATTGAATCTAATGCAAAGTAAAAAAATAAACGCCTTGTTTGTTTTGAATGAAAAGAAACAAGCGATAGGCGCACTGACCACATACATGTTACTAAAAGCAGGAGTCGTGTAGATATGCACAACGACACACAAAATCAAGCATTGTCGAGCGAAGAGAATAATGAAGCGATGATTGACACACTTTACCAACCCGTTTCATCAGAATTTTTCGAAAAATGTAAAAAGATAAAACTCGTCGTTTTTGATGTAGACGGCGTTTTTAGTGATGGCCAAATTTATTTAGGTAATAACAACGAAGAATTAAAAGCCTTTAATACGAAAGACGGCTACGGCGTCAAAGCCCTTGCGAGATGCGGTGTAATGGTGGGCGTAATTACCGGTCGTAAGTCTGCAATTGTTGAGCAACGTATGCGAGCGCTCAACGTGCGCCACTTGTTACAGGGGCGTGAAGACAAACACAAAGCCTTAGCTGAATTAATGCGTATAACAGGATACCAAAGTCATCAAATAGCCAGCGTTGGTGATGATATGCCTGATATGGAAATGTTTCCTTTTAGCAGTATCAAAGTAGCAACGCTTGACGCCCATCCACTTATTAAAATGAAAGCTAATTACATTACCACCTTAGGTGGTGGTAAAGGTGCGGTAAGAGAGGTGTGTGACTTATTCTTACAGGCAAAAGGTAAGCTTGAGATAGTTCACGGTGCCAGTATATGAATCGTATAACATGGAGTATCGCTATTATTTTTACGGCGGTACTCATTCTTTATTTACCAATGTTATTTGAAGATGAAGAACAACAAATAGCCAACGACCGTGATATTGAATTAATTCCAAATTATCAAGCTGTTAACCTAAATAGTAAGTTGTATGATAAAGAAGGTAGGCTGAGCCATCAAGTGGCTGCCGATAAAATGGAGCATTACGATGCCTTAGGTTTTGCAGTATTTCATAATCCTGTCTACACCCTCTATTTAGATGATGGGCAGCCGTGGCAAGTGACTGCTGGTGAAGGCACATTATATACGAACAATAGAATTCAACTTGAAAAAAACGTCAAGATTGTGAATTTGCGATCGCAAGAGTATATTAAGGAAATAAGCACCGAGTACATTGAAATCAACTTACAAGACAAAACCCTAAGTTCAGACCAAAAAGTAACCATTAGTGGCCTCAATTATGAGGTTAACAGCATTGGCATCTTTGGTAATTTAACGACCCAACAATACGAGTTTAAACAACATGTACAGACCCAATTTAACCCCGTTCTTTAATCTACGCCTTGCAAAAGGCGGCGATGCCAAAGCTAATAACGGCGGTCAAAGCAATTACGCAGTTAAGCTGAATAAGTCTGTACGTAGGAAGGGCTTATATGCCAGCATCTTGGCTAGCTTGTTGGTTGTCAACCTTGGGAGTAAAGTCATCGCGGCGCAATCAACACCGCCCTCAAGTGAGCAAAGCACCATTGCGACCGATTTTTTATTGCCGGTCACCGCAAAATCCAAAAATCAATCTGTCGATGGTAAAACTAAAACTTCAATTTTCATCGATAATGTAATAATACGCCAAGGTAGTCTTGAAATCTTAGCCGATAAGGTTGTTGCAGATGCGACCGCAGGTAAAGGCAAAGAGGTCATCACTGCAACGGGGAATCCTGCTAGTTATAAACAGAAGCTTGAAGATGGCTCGGTGGTCACAGCCAGTGCAAATGAAATAAAATATGAAGTAGAAATACAAACGATTTCTTTAAAAGGCAATGCTGCAATTAACCAAAACGATATTAAGGTTAATGGTGACTCTATCGCTTTTAACATGGCCAAAGAACAAATTATTGCCTCAACTGATGCCAATAGTGAAATCCCAGTAACGACCGTATTGAGTCCAGGTGCCTTCGTTTCAGATAAAAAAGACGATGAGGACAAACCGTGAGCAGTACATTATCCGCTAAACATTTAGCCAAGTCCTATAAGTCACGTCAAGTAGTACGAGATGTGAGTATTGAAGTATCGACCGGGCAAATAGTGGGTTTATTAGGACCAAACGGCGCAGGCAAAACCACTACCTTTTATATGATTGTGGGTTTAGTTCCCTTAGATAAGGGCGATATCTTTATAGACCAAACCAATTTAAGTTTTCAGCCGATGCATGAGCGAGCGCGTCAGGGTATTGGATACTTGCCACAAGAAGCTTCTATATTCAGAAAGCTGAGCGTGTATGAGAACTTAATGGCAATTTTACAAACGCGCAAAGAGATTTCAAAAGAACAACGCGAACGCATTGCAGATGAACTGCTTGATGATTTTAATATTAATCATATTCGCAATAGTCTAGGCATGAGCCTGTCGGGTGGTGAACGCAGAAGAGTTGAAATTGCTCGCGCATTAGCCGCTGATCCTAAATTTATTTTACTAGATGAACCATTCGCTGGTGTCGATCCTATATCGGTGAATGACATAAAGAAGATTATTTATCAGTTGAAAGAGCGCGGCATTGGCGTACTCATTACCGACCACAACGTTAAAGAAACCCTCGATGTTTGTGAAATAGCCTATATTGTTAGCCATGGGGAACTTATTGCCTCGGGCAGTGCACAAGAAGTACTTTCGAACCAGACGGTGAGAGATGTTTATTTAGGTGAACAATTTTCTTTGTAATGACTCGCTAAAGCGCTATCATGTAGAAAAGTGAGTGCTTAGTCGTTGATAGCTTCAGCATTATGTCAAAATAGACAGGAACCGATGTTTCCTACAATTGGAGAAATTAGAGCCCCTTATGCAAAAACACCGCATTAATAAAGTAGAAGGTCAGTAATGAAACCTTCGTTGCAGCTCAAGTTTAGTCAACAACTTACCATGACTCCTCAATTGCAACAGGCAATCAAGTTGTTGCAGCTTTCTACTCTGGATTTACAACAAGAGATTCAAGAAGCCCTTGAATCCAATCCATTATTAGAGACTGCAGAGCATGATGTAGAAAGCAATAGTGCGTCATCGGATGACAATCAAACCCTTGATTCTCGCACTGATAAAGAACAGTTGTCAGTGAGTGCCGAAGCGACAAACAACAACGATACAGCAATGGCCAACGGCGACACTGAAGTGCCAGATACTATGGATTCGCATGATGCGCTTGAGAATAGAGAACTGCCCGATGACTTGCCATTAGATAGCTCTTGGGAAGAGTATTTAGGGTCGACTTCAGCGCCAACGCGCATGACCGGTATTAATCCTGATGATGACTACGTTTTTCAAGGAGAAACAACCGAATCTATTCAAGACCACCTTATGTGGCAAGTAGAACTCACCCACTTTAGTGATAATGACAAATCTATCGCAATTGCAATTATTGATTCTATCGATGAATCAGGTTACTTGACCGTTAGTAGTGAAGAAATTCTCGAGAGTTTAGATAATGAAGACATAGAACTCGACGAAGTCGAATGTGTATTGAAACGCATTCAACGATTTGATCCGGTGGGCTCAGGCGCGCGTTCGGTAAAAGAGTGTCTACTCGTACAACTTCAACAATTTAACGAAGATACACCTTGGTTGGCGCAAGCTCGCAGTATTATTGATGAACATTCAGATTTAATTAGTAGCAAAGATTATCGTACCTTAATGCGCAAGACTCGCCTCAAAGAAGACCAACTTCGGGAAGTAATGCGTTTATTAAAAACCTTAAATCCTCGTCCTGGCAGCTCAATATCGTCACGAGAACCAGAATATATTGTGCCCGACGTAAATGTCTATAAGAAAAAAGGCGTGTGGACGGTTGAACTCAATAACGAAGCTCTACCTGCGCTGACGGTAAACGAAACCTATGCTAAATTGTCAAAAACGACTAAAAATCCGAACGATTCTCAATATATTAAGTCTCATTTACAAGAAGCAAAATGGTTTATAAAAAGCTTAGAGAGCAGAAATGAAACCTTACTTAAAGTGTCGCATTGTATTGTTGCCAAACAACGCGAATTTTTTGAGCAAGGGCCAGAAAAAATGCAACCAATGGTGTTGAATGATGTAGCCGAAATGGTCGATATGCACGAATCTACAATTTCGCGTGTAACAACCCAAAAATACATGCATACTCCCAGAGGTATTTATGAGCTTAAGTATTTCTTTTCGTCACATGTAGCAACGGAGTCAGGTGAAAATTGTTCTTCCACCGCTATCAGAGCCTTTATTAAGAAGCTCGTGGCTGACGAACCTGCGCATAAGCCATTAAGCGATAGCAAGATTGCGCAATTGCTTTCGGACCAGGGTATTAAGGTAGCTAGACGAACAATTGCAAAATACCGGGAATCGTTACATATTCCCCCTTCGAATCAACGAAAAAGCCTCGTTTGAGGCCAAGCATTAGAGGACGAGCATTATGCAAATAAACCTAACCGGTCATCATATCGACATAACAGAATCACTTCGCAATTATGTTGATACCAAATTTGAAAAACTCGAAAGGCATTTCGACCACATTAACAATGTTCATGTTATTCTCAACGTCGAAAAGCTCACTCAAAAAGCAGAAGCGACGCTTCACTTAAGTGGCGGCGAAGTATTTGCGAATGCCGAACACACAGATATGTATGCGGCCATCGACGGCCTCATTGATAAGCTTGACCGTCAGGTCATTAAACACAAAGAAAAACAGAAACGTCACTAAGTAGAATATGATAATAAATGACATCATTTCACTCGACCGAACTCAATGTTCGGTCGAATGTCATAGCAAAAAACGAATTTTCGAAGTCATCTCCGAGATTGCGGTCCAACAATCCCCTGAATTAGACCAAGTGGAAGTATTAAGCAGTTTACTGGCCCGCGAAAAAATGGGCAGTACTGGTATAGGGCATGGCATTGCTATCCCCCATGGCAAAATTAAAGACTTAAGCAATATGATTGCGGTGATAGTCACTAGTAGTCAGCCCATTGAGTTTGACGCTATTGACAGCAAACCTGTAGATATCTTCTTTGCCATATTAGTCCCTGAGGAACAAACCGATCAACACCTTCAAGCATTATCTGGTATTGCACGCAAACTGAGTAATAAGGACACCGTCAAGGCTATACGTAAAGCCACAAACAAAAATGAAATCGTCGCCGCGTTAGCCTAAACCTTTTCATGAACATAAGCGCAATAAAAACAAACGCATATGTAACTCTTATAAGGTGATAAATGAAACTTCTGATTATTAGCGGTCGCTCAGGTTCGGGTAAATCAATCGCTTTGCGGTCACTAGAAGATCTTGGCTACTACTGTGTAGACAATATTCCAGTTTCACTTCTACCCACACTTACGCACACCTTGGTGGATCAACATGAACTTGTTGCCGTGAGTATTGATGTGCGCAATATGCCTGAAACTGAAAATGAAATTAGCGAACTACTTAATTACCTGCCTGAATTTTGGGAAATTACCATTATTTTTCTTGATGCAAGTGACGATGTACTCGTCAAACGCTATAGTGAAACGCGGCGCCTACATCCCTTGTTCAAACGCAGTAACTCACTGGTAGATGCGATCAACGAAGAGCGCGAAATCTTAGTGCCCGTCGCAGAAAAAGCGGATTTACATATAAATACCGACAAGCTATCGGTACATGATTTAGCTGAACTTATTCGCGAGCGCGTTTTAGGTAAGAAAAGCTCTGATTTAGTCATTGTCTTTGAGTCATTTGGTTTTAAATACGGCATCCCCAAAGACGCAGATTATGTGTTTGATGTAAGATTTCTACCTAATCCACATTGGGATCCTGACCTACGACCATTATGTGGACTTGATGGCCCCGTTGAGTTGTTTTTATCAAGCCAACCATTGGTAATGAAGTTAATTTGGCAAATTCAAAATTTAATAACAACGTGGTTACCCCACTTAGAGCGCAATAATCGCTCTTATGTCACCATTGCGATTGGCTGCACAGGAGGCCAACATCGTTCGGTTTACGTAGCGCAGTCTTTAGCAGAGGCATTTAAAAGTAGCCACGGTGATGTGCAAGTTAAACACCGTGAAATTGGCTTATCAAAACCTTTAGAAATGGCAAACGCTGAAGAAACGCCTGACGCACAAAGTAACATCAATAGCGAAGCCGGCAGCGAGTAAACTAGGGAAAACGGAGCTAAAAAATGAGGCTAGTAAAGACACTTACCATTGTTAATAAACTAGGCTTACATGCAAGGGCTGCGACGAAGTTAGTGCAGTTAGCCAATAGCTATGAATGCGAAATAGTGCTTGAACAAGACTCACAACAAGCCCCCGCAAATAGCGTACTTGCCTTATTGATGTTAGAAAGCAGCCAAGGCAAACAAGTGACGTTAATTTGCGACGGTGCTGATGCACAAGTCGCTATGCAGAATATTGAAAACCTCATCGCGAATAAATTTGATGAAGGCGAATAAATAGCATCTTTCCAGTCAATTCATCCCACAATGTTCTGACAAATGCTATACTTGCGCCACATCATAGCGCACTGCAACATTCTTATTTACAAACACAACAAAAGCATTTATAAGACACAGTAATATTGCTGTAGCGCAAATTAACACTCTTATATAGACCGACTCAATGTCTGACACAATCGAAACAACGCACACACAAGCTAGGTTAGAAAAGATTTCAGCGTCACTAGCTGCTGGTGCATTTGTGCGTGTTCGAAAACTATTACATGACATTCCTGCTGGTGATGCAGCCCTACTGCTTGAATCATCACCCACCAAAACGCGTGATATTCTGTGGCAAATGCTTGATGCGGACTTTCATGGTGATGTATTAGAAGAATTATCTGAGGACGTACGTAACGGTATTATTAGTAAAATGATGCCCTCAAGCGTTGTCGATGCGCTAGAAGACATGGATACTGATGACTTGGCAGAAACGCTAAGTTCTTTGCCAGAGAACGTGCTCAATAGCATTTTAACGTCGATGGACACTCAAGATAGGCAGCGAGCTGAAAAAGCGCTCTCTTATGGAGAAGATACCGCCGGCTTCATTATGAATACCGACACTATCACGCTACGCCATGAAGTTACTGTTGATGTAGTGATACGTTATTTGCGTTTAAAAGCTGAGCTACCTGAAAATACCGACACCCTGTATGTCGTGAATAGGCAGGACGTGCTAATTGGAACGGTGTCACTTTCTCGCTTGTTAACCTCAAGTCCAAATGTCAGTGTCGAAGATATTATGGACGACGAACCAGAAGCACTTACCGTAAATATGGAAGAACGCGCCGTGGCAAGTATGTTCGAGCGCTACGATTGGTTGTCAGCGCCGGTCGTAGATGAAGACGGAAAGTTAGTCGGACGAATAACGATTGATGATGTCGTTGATATCATTCGTGAAGACGCAGAGCACTCAATGATGAGTATGGCTGGTCTTGACGATGAAGAAGATACCTTTGCTCCTGTCGGCCAGTCTACCAAGCGCCGCTCTATTTGGCTTGGTGTGAACCTAGTCACGGCTTTACTCGCGGCAGCAGTGAGCGATATGTTTGAAGCCACACTTAGTCAATTAGCTGTTTTGGCGATTCTTAACACCATAGTGCCGAGTATGGGCGGAGTCGCAGGTAATCAAACACTAACCCTAGTCATTCGCGGTATGGCTTTGGGTCATGTAACTAGCGCCAACGCATTATGGTTAGTGAGAAAAGAACTCGCGATTGGTTTTCTAAACGGTATTATCTGGGCTTTTTTGATAGCGTCTGTGATTGCCCTGTGGAAACAAGACTACATGCTTGGCTTAGTAATCGCCTTCGCCATGTTGATGAACATGATTGCTGCAGGCTTAGCCGGTGCTACCTTACCTATCGTCATGAAGAAAATGAAAATAGACCCAGCCCTTGCCGGTAGCGTTATATTAACCACCATCACAGACGTGGTCGGTATATTTGCCTTTTTGGGCACCGCAACATTGTTTCTTATGTAAGGTTTGCAAAGCGCCCCGTCAACTCAATCGTCGTATTGATGTTGTTTAAGCCACTCATGCAAATAAGGCACATCTTTGCTTATTGCCATTTGCAGTTGTTCTACCCACTCGTGAACATTCTCCCACCAAGCGGGGTGATCCCCTTGTTGAATCATATTCGCGGTGATTTGCACTCGGCTTAAGCCCACAGAACTAGCAGCACCTTTTATTTTATGCGCTTGCGAACACACTTCGTCTTTATCATCGGCGGCCAGCGATACATTCAATATCTCCATGTATTCTGGTATTTTGTCTTCAAAGACCGCTAAACTCGCTTCTACCATGCCCTCACCAATGGTTTCAATTAACATGATAAGCAAGTCAAGATCGAGGACTTTTTGTGACTCTTGTTCTATCACGACTTTTTTACTCCCTTTTTGATCAGTGTTTCGAGGTGGGGGCAGATCGTTGCGTAGATCAGTAGCGAACAACTCATTGAATACTTGGATAATGCGACTCTTTTTAACGGGTTTTGCGATAACATCGTCCATTCCGTTTTGTAAGTACTCTTCTCTTGTCTTAATCACATTGGCAGTTAAGGCAACAATGGGAGTACGCAGCACTAAGTCCTCTTCTAACAATGTGCGAGCAACATCAAAACCGCTCATATCAGGTAACTGAATATCTAATAAAATGAGGTCATAGGTGGTTTCTTTAACCATATCAATCGCTTCTTGCCCGGTCATTGCTACGGCAACGTGTTGGCCTAGTTTCTCTAGCAAGGCCTTGGCGACCATTACATTCAGTTCAATATCTTCAACTAAAAGAATGTTTAAGCCAGTTACTCTCAGCTCTTCTACATCTGGACTTTGATGGCTGACAGTCACAGGCAGTTTAATTTCAAAGCACGTGCCTTGATTAAGCTCTGAATTGACACGAATGCTACCATTCATTTTATCTACCATCTGCTTACATATAGCTAAGCCTATACCCGTACCTGTCGCAGATTGAAAGTCATCACGTTGAACTTGATAATACATGGCAAATATTTTGTCGAGTTGGTCTTTTTCAATGCCAATACCCGTATCTTGAATCGTAAATGTGATATCAGCTTGCGTCTCGCTGTGTATTGTTGCCGACATAGTCAACGATACGGAGCCTTTCGGAGTAAATTTGACAGCGTTGAAAAGCATATTCCAGAGTACTTGGCGCAAGCGCGTGCCATCCGCTTCAAAGGCAACAGGGACAGGGTCTACAATTTTCCAATTAAATGCTAAGCCCTTGTCTGCAGCCAGCAACTTAATAATACTCGCTAACTCATTGACAAAATTGACTGTACTGACCGTTTTATATTGCATTTCTACTTTGTCGCGGTCGAGTTTATCGAGGTCAATTATATCATTGAAAATATTCCCCAACGTGATTGCGCTGGCGTATATAGTGCTCACCCATTCAAATTGTTCGGCGTTTAGCTTAGTGTCTCGCATCATTCTCGACAAACCGACAATACCATTGAGTGGCGTTCTCAGTTCGTGCGATATGGTTGCTATAAACTTTGTCTTATCTTTACTCGCTTGCTCTACTGCCAACTGCGACTGCTTACGCTCAGTCATATCGCGACCAAAGGCTAATAAACCAAGCCTTTTACCGTCATGATCAAAGAAAGGTACCTTGCGCATTTCAAAATAGCGACGCCGACCGTCCGCAAAACGCAGCCATAATTCTTCAGTAATAGGCGCGTTTGTTTCTAATACTTCTTGATCCGAAGCAGCTACTTGTCTGGCTAACTCTTCATCATATACTTGATGCGGTGTTAAGCCCATTAGTTCTTCTTGAGTTTTACCCACAAGCGCTTCGGCGACTTTATTGCAGCCTTCAAAGCGCCCTTCTTCATTTCGGTAATAAATCAAATCAGGAGAAGCATCAATAATGGAACGCGTTAACGTAGATAGTCTGCGCGCTTCTAATTCTTGCTCAGACTTTTGTTTTATTTCTTGCTCTAATTTTGAAAACATCGCTTCGCGTTCAAGTTGAGCATGCTTACGTTGTTCGATTTCGTAATTCAATTGACGAATATTGTTTTGCAGTTCACGGTTAAGTATCACATCGTGACGACGCAGCCGCTCAAGTTGATTGACCGCTTCTTCTAAATTGATACGAGAATGTTCTAATTGTTTAATTAATTTGCCAAAGAAGAACAACAGACATGGTGCACCGATTAAGGTTAAAACAATTGCACTTAATAAATCATGAGTACGAATATCGCTGCCAAGCGCTAAGCGCACCACAAAGGAGCCTGAAATGGTAAAGCACAAAGTAAACAGGACAAATAAAACACTGACTTTAAACGTGCCTAATTTATTCACATACTGAGCGACGTTAATTGCCCATGAGTCACTTGGAGTTTTATTTAACATAGTTTTTTTGGTGCCTAAGCAAGCAAACCGCGTTTAAGCGATATAAAAGAAAGTTTGGGCCTTGCATGCTATCAAGAATTTGGAGTGACGAATAGTCGAATAAGGCAGAAACCTAGGCTAAATTTGTTGCAAAACAATGTCAGTGCAAGTTTACGCATTAAAAAACTATAATTATGCGATAAACCCCTGTTTTATTGCATTCGTATTAAGATAAAAGTTGCTGTTTCAACTATTTTTAACACTTTATTTACCTCAAGCGTCAAAAAACATACTTTGCCTGTTTTATAGACTAAAAATATATCCACATATAAAACAAAGACTTAATTGATTTCAAATTGACGAGTATCAATATTCTAATGCAAGATAATTGATTTCTGGCGCGTAAGTATGTAACTTCAACATCCCGCTTAGTGGAATGAATAAAAATTCGATACGCAACCGTATCCTCAAAACAGCTAACGACGTCGAACAAATACAATAATAATAGTCGACAAATACATTAGCATAGTGGCAATGGCTACATGCTAGATGACTAGGTCCTTATTTCATAGGAAAGCACAACGAGCGCCGCTTTTATAAACGGCGCGAAGGAGTAATGTATGGGTTTATATCATTCATCAGATTCGAAAGACAACTGTGGATTTGGTTTAATAGCGCACACTGAAGGCGAGTCGAGCCATCAGTTAGTGGCTACTGCGATTGAAGGTTTGGACCGCATGCAGCACAGAGGCGGTGTTGCCTCTGATGGCAAAACCGGTGACGGCTGTGGATTGCTATTGCAAAAGCCTGATACTTTTTTCAAAAAAGTAGCTTTAGAGGAAGGCTGGGTGTTAAACAAAAACTATGCGGTTGGTATGGTTTTTTTATCACAAGACCCGATCAAAGCCGAAGCTTCGCGTAAAGTATTAAATGAAGAATTACAAAAAGAGATGTTGAATGTACTAGGTTGGCGTGAAGTGCCCGTTGACCATAGTGTACTTGGCGACTTAGCTAAAACTGGTGTACCGCAAATTGAACAAGTATTTGTAAACGCGCCTAGTGGTTGGTTGGCCCCTGATTTAGAACGGCGTTTATATATCGCTCGACGCCGCGCAGAAAAACGCGTTGCGCTAGAGGATAGTGATTTTTACATCGCCTGTTTGTCGACTTTTGTAACCATCTACAAAGGGCTAGTAATGCCCAAAGACTTGCCCAAATTCTATTTGGATTTGGCGAACGCTGAGCTGACCTCTTCTATATGTGTGTTTCATCAACGCTTTTCTACAAACACCTTACCCAAGTGGCCACTAGCACAGCCTTTTAGATATTTAGCGCACAACGGTGAAATAAACACAATTAAAGGTAACCGTGATTGGGCTATTGCCAGAACAAGCAAATTTGCAACACCGCTTATTCCTGATCTTATGCAAGCAGCACCCTTTGTTAACGTAGAAGGCTCAGATAGTAGCTCGCTAGATAATATGCTTGAGCTATTCTTAGCAGGCGGCATGGATATCTTCCGCGCCATGCGTTTGTTAGTGCCACCGGCATATCAGAACAACAAAACCATGGACAAAGACCTGCGGGCATTTTACGAATTTAACTCGATGCATATGGAGCCATGGGACGGACCTGCTGGGATTGTATTGACCAATGGTCGCCATGTTGCGTGTAACCTTGACCGCAATGGCCTAAGACCTGCACGTTATGTCATTACGAAAAACGGCTTTATTACCCTAGCTTCAGAAATTGGCATTTGGGATTACAAAGAACAAGATGTTATCGAAAAAGGGCGTGTTGGCCCCGGTGAAATGCTAGCAGTAGATACTCACACAGGTAAAATCTGGCGTTCAAACGAAATCGACCAAGAATTAAAATCTCAACATCCATATGCACAATGGCTAGAGTCGCATATAGAAAGGCTCAAGCCGCTTGAAGAATGTGATGCTAGCTTAATTGGTAAGCGCGCTTATGATGACCATGAGATGGCCACCCTACATAAACTCTTTAATTATAGTTATGAAGAAATCAACCAAGTGATTAAGGTCCTTGCAAAAGACGGCCAAGAAGCGGTTGGTTCAATGGGCGATGACACGCCTATGGCGGTTATGTCGTCAAAACAGCGCACACTTTTTGATTACTTTAGACAACAATTTGCACAAGTTACCAACCCGCCAATCGATTCTTTACGCGAAAACCATGTAATGTCACTGGCAACCTGTATTGGACGTGAGCAAAACGTATTTAACGAAACCAGTGGTTATGCGCACCGCGTATTATTTGAATCACCCGTTTTAGTCTACACTGACTTAAAACAACTGCGCGATTTTGATGATAAGTATTATCACAATGAAAAAATCAATATTAATTATAATGTTGAAGAGGGTTTAGAAAACGCGATAAAACGCGTTTGTGACGAAGTGGTTGATGCCGTTAAAAATAGAAATGCAGCGTTTGTCATCTTGTCTGACCGTAAAATATCTAAAGATACCTTACCCATCCCATCTGCGATGGCTGTAGGCGCGGTGCAGAAACGCTTAGTACACGACCAACTGCGTTGTGATGCGAACATCGTGGTAGAAACCGGTTCGGTTAGAGACCCTCATCACTTTGCTGTATTGATTGGCTTGGGTGCAACCGCTATTTATCCTTATTTAGCTTACGAAACCATCGAGCAAATGGTCCAGAAGAACGACATCGATATGAGCCCGCTTGATGCGGTTAAAAATTATCGCAAAGGTATAAACAAGGGCTTATTCAAAATTATGTCTAAGATGGGCATAAGCACCATCGCTAGTTACCGTAGTTCAAAACTGTTTGAAGCGGTTGGCATCAACAAAGATGTAATTGATTTATGTTTTGCAGGCGTACCTAGCCGTATTCAAGGCGCAAGCTTTGAAGACTTCGAACAAGACTTGATTAATGTATCAAGACTTGCTTGGTTAGCGCGTAAAAACCTCTCTCATGGCGGATTGCTTAAATTTGTCCATGGGGGTGAATACCATGCTTATAACCCCGATGTAGTAAGTTCGCTACAAAAGGCCGTTATGAGCGGCGAATATAGCGATTATCAAGTCTTTTCAGGTTTAGTAAATAACCGCAACCCGAGTCATTTACGTGACCTAATGGGGATTAAAGCGGGTAGCGCCATCAACATTGAAGAAGTTGAACCAAGTGAGAACCTATTCCCGCGTTTCGACACCGCGGCAATGTCAATTGGTGCGTTAAGTCCTGAAGCCCATGAGGCACTAGCCATCGCGATGAATCGCTTAGGTGGGCAATCTAATTCAGGTGAAGGTGGTGAAGACGTTAAACGTTTTAATACCGAGAAAAACTCTAAAATTAAACAAGTTGCATCGGGTCGCTTTGGGGTTACACCGCATTACTTAATGAATGCAAACGTTATTCAAATTAAAGTTGCTCAGGGTGCAAAACCCGGTGAAGGCGGTCAGTTACCCGGCGACAAAGTAAACAAGTATATTGCCGAACTGCGTTTCTCTGTGCCTGGCGTTACGCTCATTTCGCCTCCACCGCATCATGATATTTATTCAATTGAAGATTTGGCCCAGCTTATTTTTGACTTAAAACAAGTTAATCCAAGCGCACTAATATCAGTTAAATTAGTATCAGAGCCAGGTGTAGGCACCATTGCAACCGGCGTGGCGAAAGCCTACGCTGATTTGATTACAATCTCTGGTTACGACGGCGGCACGGGTGCAAGTCCGTTAACCTCGGTCAAATATGCAGGTAGCCCTTTTGAACTTGGTCTAGCCGAAACGCAACAAGCTTTAGTAGAAAACGGCTTGCGTCACAAAGTACGCGTGCAAACCGATGGTGGTCTTAAAACCGGGCTCGATGTTGTAAAAGCCGGTATGTTAGGCGCTGAAAGCTTTGGTTTTGGCACTGGCCCTATGGTCGCACTTGGCTGTAAGTATCTACGTATTTGTCATTTAAATAACTGTGCGACAGGCGTAGCAACACAAGATAGTAAATTACGTGACAACTACTTTATTGGCTTGCCAGAAATGGTAATGAACTACTTTAAGTTTGTTGCTCAAGAAGTACGTGAAATAATGGCAAGCATTGGCATACGCCAGTTCCAAGATTTGGTAGGTCGTACCGATTTACTTGAATTACTTGATGGCATTACGGCTAAGCAGAATAAGCTTGATTTATCGCCGCTGCTTGAGAAACCCTTAGCGGGGACTCACACGCAACTATTCTGTTCTGAGATCACTAATGAACCTATCGATAAAGGCTTATTAAATCAAAGAATGGTGACAGATTGTGAAGGCGCTGTGGTTGCGAAAAAATCCAAATCATTGTCTTATAATGTACGCAATACTGACCGTTCTGTGGGCGCGACCTTAAGTGGTCTGATAGCTCAACGTTACGGTAACAGTGGCGTGGATGACAGCCCAATTAAAATCACCCTGACCGGCACAGTCGGGCAGAGCTTTGGTGTGTGGAATGCGGGTGGGCTTGAAATGACCTTAATTGGCGATGCTAACGATTACGTAGGTAAAGGCATGGCAGGTGGTCGCTTAGTGATTCGTCCACAAAGAAAGGTCACGTTTGACACTCACGCTAGTGCCATAATGGGGAATACCTGTTTATATGGTGCAACCGGCGGCAAACTCTACGCAGCAGGAAGAGCTGGTGAACGCTTTGCGGTAAGAAACTCAGGCGCCATTGCGGTGATTGAAGGTGCAGGCGACAATGCATGTGAGTATATGACTGGCGGAATAGTTGCAATATTAGGAAGTGTAGGCGTTAACTTTGGCGCTGGTATGACGGGTGGTTTCGCGTACTTATACGACGAATTTGGTGATATCGAAAGACGAGTAAACCACGACTTAGTAGAAGTAATGTCGATAAATGACAAAGTCATTTTGTCGGAGCATTTACGTGGTTTAATTAACTCACACTATGAATCTACTGGCAGTTTACATTCACTGAATCTACTAACGAATTTTGCTGATGAACTAGCAAACTTCCACTTAGTTAAACCAAAAACCAGTGATGTTAAGAATTTATTAGGCCATATAAGTCGCTCAAGCGCAGAATTGCGTGTGCAGGCTCAATAAGATGCACAAGAGATTAGGAGAGAAATAGTATATGGCAAAGAACGTATATCAATTTGTAGATGTGGAACGTATTGATCCACCGAAAAAGCCCATCATCATGCGCACAGAAGAGTTTGGTGAAATATATCATCCAATGACCTCTTCACAAGCGGCAGGTCAAGCTGATCGCTGCTTAGATTGCGGTAACCCCTATTGTGAATGGAAATGCCCAGTGCACAATTTCATTCCGCAATGGTTAGATTTGGCCAATGAAGGTAAAATCATTGAGGCGGCAGAGCTGTCACACAAAACCAATAGCTTGCCTGAAGTTTGTGGACGCGTTTGTCCTCAAGATAGACTTTGTGAAGGTGCATGTACGCTAAACGATGACTTTGGTGCAGTGACAATTGGTAGTATTGAGAAATATATTACCGACACCGCATTTAAAATGGGTTGGCGCCCAGATATGTCACAAGTTACATGGACAGACAAAAAAGTCGCCATTATTGGTGCCGGTCCTGCCGGCCTAGCCTGTGCTGACGTACTTGTTAGAAACGGTGTTAAACCTGTCGTGTTTGACAAATACGAAGAGATTGGTGGCTTACTCACCTTTGGTATTCCATCATTTAAATTGGAAAAAGACGTTATTACTTTGCGTCGCCAAATATTTACCGAAATGGGTATAGAGTTTAAACTAAATACTGAAGTCGGCACCGACGTAAGCTTTCAAAGCCTGCTAGACGAATACGAAACTGTGTTTTTAGGTATGGGGACATACAAGGCAATGCAAGGCGGTTTCGCTAACGAAAGCGCGCCTGGTGTTTATGAAGCCCTGCCCTTCTTAATTGCAACGGCAAACCGCGTAATGGGTCTAGAAAAAGCGGCTGCTGATTATATCGACATGAAAGCGAAAAAAGTCGTTGTTCTAGGCGGCGGCGACACCACCATGGATTGCGTTCGTACCTCTATTCGCCAAGGCGCAAGCTCGGTTACCTGTGCTTATCGTCGTGATGAAGAGAGCATGCCCGGTTCGCGTCGTGAAGTAGTCAATGCAAGAGAGGAAGGCGTAAACTTTGAGTTTAACGTACTACCTATCGATATCGCAGTGGATGAAAATGGCAACACTATTGGCGTGAGAATGGTTCGCACTGAAATGGGCGCACCTGATACAGCAGGCAGACGCAGTCCTGTTGAGATCCCAGGCTCAGCATTTATCATGGAAGCAGACGCTGTAATTATCGCCTTCGGCTTTCAGCCTAGTCCGGCACCTTGGTTTGGTGAGTTCGGTATTATGCTTGATGAAAAAGGCCGCGTACGCGCGCCATCACAAGGTAAGTTCCCTTTCCAAACCAGCAATCCTAAGGTATTCTCAGGTGGTGATATGGTCAGAGGTTCTGATTTAGTGGTGACAGCGATAGATGAAGGTAGACGAGCAGCTGAAGGTATTTTAGATTATTTAGAAATATAGCGAAGCTACAAAACAGACAGAAAAAGGTGACAAGATTATGCAAATACGACTAAATTTATTTAGCTTTGCTTTATCGAGTTACCTTTTTTGTTGCGCCAATGCCTTTAGCCATAGTAGTACATGGTTATTGGTAGATGACTTTGAAAGAAGTAAGGATGAAGCACCGTCAACGAGCCCTACCCCATTAAGTGAATGGATTGTTGCTGACGTACAAAATGATACCGAGCCTTTTGTAAAAGATCCGCAAATCGCGCTAATCGTGCGTGAAGCCGCTTCAACAAATCACTATTATTTAAAAAAGCCCGCTGACGAAGGTATAATCGGGAATAGAAAAGCGCTTTCCTACAAGCAACTCCCACAGGCCATTAAGCTTGGTGATATTTACACGGTGTTTACGCGGATAAACGTACAGTCATTCCCAAACAATCATTCTTTTGGCCTTAGTAATATGACCATTGCAGATATAAATAAATATAGTTACGACGCCTTCGAACCTATGCTCAGAGTTACCGATAAAACAGAATCAAATGGTGATAAGAACAGCGGCGCACTAATGGTTATCAGCGGCCACTCAAGTAAAGGAAAGGCGCAGTATAGTAATGTTATCAATCAAAATACCACAACCAGCGCCCAAGCGCTTGTGCCAGACCAGTGGTATAACATATGGTTTGTTGTGAACAACAATAAACTCAGTGAAGGTGGTCAAACATACGATGTGTATGTTCGCGGAGGTGAATTCACAACACAACAAAAAGTATATAGTGGCGCGCGCTTTAGAATGGCTCGAGAAAAAGACTTAGGGTTTTTTATCAGCATCGCTAACACTGGGCCAACTAAACAGCCCTATGGCAATGGTGGCCTTAGGTACGATGATATATACATGGCAAAAGGTAAGGTTCTCGAACTACCGCCCTTAGAGCAAGTCAATCCCTAGCGATTAATACGAAGCCGGTATATTAAACAATACCACGCACCCTACATACACACCTTAGCAAGCCTACTGCTGCTTGCATGAAAAGTCCTTGGAAACTATTCTTGATTCAGACTAACGAGGTCTGAAATATTGCCGATAAGCTAATAGCAGCCACATTCAACAGTAAACAGTGCGTTGTGACTTATTTATCAATTCACTGGAGGCGAGTATGTATTCTTTATCTGCGGTTAACAAAGTGTTGGGCGCTACTTTATTCATAAGCTTAATTTCTGCGTGTGCAGTTCCTGTCGAATTGCGAGTTAACGAGCAAGAAGCAAATGTAAGTGAAGAAGTCACTGTCGCTGATGAGATACAGCTTGAGGCTATAGATAATACCGAAGCCACTGTTGAAGAAACAGAAGCAGCTAGTCTTGAAGTAACAGAAGCAGCTAGTCTTGAAATAACTGAACCTGAAGTCGTTGCGCTTGAAACACACACTTGCCCACAACAGTTTTATCAGGTGCAGTTACCAAGTGACGGCAAACTTTGTCAGGTCTTTGCCGCAGAGTTGCCTGCATCAATGATTTTTTTCGTGCCTAAGTCACCCAGTGAAGTTATTCGCTTTTACTCCCAAGATCCAGAGGCTTTTGCTATTACAAAGCAGGTGAAAGACCGCTATATGCTGCAAACGAGTGATAAAAACACGACACTTATTATTTCAAGTGACGGAAAAGGAACGCAAGTCGACATTCTTGTAAAAACATCAAATTCTTAGTCTTATCATAAACTTAAGCGAAAAACTTACAAGCGCCAACTGAAAAGCAAGCTTATTGGCACAAGCCTTGCTAAAACTTCACCATAGAATCTAGTCAGTATTTTTTGAAGTGGAGTTTGTATGGAAATCGCAATCATATTAATGGCCTTGTTAATTTGTATCTCAGTTGTCGCAATCAAATACAGCAACGATCAAATTGAGTATCCCTTCGCCGTCAAGCGTCAATTATTTACCGCTGCTGAGCGCCAGTTTTTAAGCCTTATCGAAAATGCGGTGGCAGGTGAGTTCAGAGTCATCTCAAGAGTCCGCCTTTCTGACCTCCTGAGTCTGCGCAAAGATACTAGCGACAAGATAGCGAAAAGTGCATTGCAAAGAGCCGGTTCCAAGCAAGTTGATTTCGTATTGTGCGACAAAACTGACATGACGCCGATTATGGTGATTGACTTAGTCTATGGTACTGGACCAAACGGCCACAACACCCAAAAAGATTTTTTTGTAAATGGCGCACTCGAAACAGCTTCTATCCCACATGTCCGCATAAAAGCGAAAGCTGGCTATACCGTGATAGAAATTAAAGAGTGTATTGAAGCTAAACTAGTTTCATTGCGCAGACGCCAAGGTAAACTTCCTTTTGGTGCACATGAAAAACCAAGCTTAATAAAAGCTCATCAACGTCCAACTAGACCATTAAACACCTCTCGTAATGTGGCAGCTTAAGGCGTAATCGAATACACTACCCCGCCTGATATGCTTGCGCCCAAAAATACGCAAGCTTTTACACCTCAAGCAAAGGCTTTGTTATGAAAATTGTTATTATTGGCGCTATGGAACAAGAAATAACGCTACTAAAAGAGCAGATCGTAAACTGCGAAACGCAGCAAGTAGCTCACCTCACAGTGTATACAGGCGATATAGGTGAAAACTGGGTTTGTTTAGTACAATGCGGCATTGGCAAAGTTGCCTCAGCGGCCGCGACCGCAATATTAATTCAAGCTTTTGCACCCGACGCTGTTATCAATACCGGTTCAGCAGGTGGTTTTGATCCCCAACTTTCTATTGGCGACGTGGTCATTGCGACCCAACTTTTACATCACGATGTAGACGTGACGCATTTTGGCTACGAATTAGGCCAAGTCCCACAAATGCCTAAATATTATGAGAGTGATGCCAAACTGGTTGTTTTGGCTGAACAAGCTATTGGCGGACTATCAGATATTAAGGTAAAAACTGGCCTTGTTTGCAGCGGCGATAGTTTCGTTGGCAGCGACGATGCGGCAAATAAAATAAAGCAAAATTTTCCGACTATGGCAGCGGTAGAGATGGAAGGCGCGGCAATAGCGCAAGTATGCCATCTAATGCACACACCTTTTGTGGTTATTCGCAGCCTCTCTGATATCGCAGGGAAAACGTCGACAGTTTCTTTTGAAAGCTATCTTGAAACCGCGGCAAAGAACTCAGCTAGGCTTGTACTAGACATTATTCACAAGTGCGCTTAAATACGTAATACAGTCGATTGAATACACTATTTTTAGAAGATTTAAGCAAGCTCGCGCTTTCAGAAACAATGTATCCTGTGCTGGTGGTTTGGCTTGCCTTATCTCTTGAAAAGTGGCTTGTAGTATCAAGTAGCATCGACCCTCTTAGCTTCTTTCGCTTTATTTGCCAGCAAATGGCAAACAAAGTACATAAGCAAGCATATTCTGCTCAGCAATTGGCGATTTCTGGAACCCTAGCACTATTGGTATTAATTATTCCAATCGTGGTAATCGCATACTTACTTCATGCCTTCGCCAGCTACCAATGGCTACTTGACACTTTATTGCTATGGGTACTAATACAGTATACACAAGATCATAAACTACTTAATCAAGGCAACGAAGCTTTAGCAAAGAACAAGAATCAACTAGCTAAGGATTTAATCCAACAAAAAGTATTGAGAAACACGCAGGCCCTTTCGTCCATGGGTTTAGCAAAAGCGAGCATTGAATCTGCATTCTTACGCTATCACCATCAGTTATTTGTCTGTGTTGCATGCTACCTATTGTTTGGCCCTATTGCGGTGCTTAGCTATAGACTTTGTTATGAGGCGCATCAGACTTGGAATAGTAAACTAAGTCACTTTAGTGTATTTGGTCGAAGCGCCAATGTCTTAACTCGATTAATTCAGTTTGTGCCTGCCATCGTTTTTAGTTTCACCTTTATGTTAACAAGTTCCCCAAAAACATTTGTCAGCGAACTAAAATCAAAGCAATTCTGGTTACGCTTGAAACAAACAATGCTTAGCCAGAATATTCATAGCCTCTTGCTATACTCGTTAGCCAAAGGCCTTGACTGCAATACAGGCGGGCCCCTTATGTACCATACGAAAAAGTATCAGCGTCCTAGATTTGTATCAAATAATGCAAATGAACCGACCCCAAGGACACTAAAAACCTTGATTAGTTTGCTCAATCGTCATTTAATCGTAGGCCTTGTTGTCACTACTTGGCTCGTATTTTGGTTTTCAATTCATTGATAAAACATGTCCTGCGCTTATTTAAATATGCAATTCTAGTTTTTGCTTTACACTTAAACGCCCAAGCAAGTACAAAAGAAGTACGTATAATTACCTTAAGTCCTCATTTAACTGAAATTGTTTTTGCTTTAGGTAAAGGCGATCGTCTTGTTGGCGTTAGCGACTATAGTGATTATCCAGCGTCTGCAGTAGACTTGCCTCGTGTCGCCAGTTATGAAGGCGCCAAACTAGCCGACATTATCCGCCTGCAACCCACACATATCTTAGCTTGGCGAGGCGGAAACAAAGATGCGGATATTGAAAAGTTGAAAAACATGGATGTGAAGCTATATGAATCAAGCATTGATTCTGTTGATAGCTTATTAAGTGACATCAACAATATTGGTCAATTCCTTAGCGCTAACACAGAAGCAAACAAACTACTTTCATCTATTAATAGTACTATCGCTAGTATTAGTGAGCGCTACCAAGGCCACTCAAAAACAGCAATATATTACTTAAGCGTTCAACCATTTATGGGACTAGGTAACGACAAATGGCTCAACAGTTTACTTAGTTTATGCGGAATTGAAAATATCTACCTTGACAGCATGAGCGCTTATCCGCAACTTCAAATGGCAGACATTGTTCGTAAACAACCAAATGTAATTATTGCTGGCAGCAACGCGCCTTTGACGAGCATCGAAGCATTTTGGTCGCCACATTCTGGATTGTTACAAAGCCAAATCATACAAGCAAACCCCGACGCTCTGCACCGTTTCACCAATAGAGCCATAGGGGAAATGGAAATATTGTGCGCCAAGACCTACCCAAGCATAGTGCAGCAATAGGTCTGACTGCCGATACTAAAGTTATATATAAACTTGAACCTTTTCACTGGAATAGTGACTAAAATCGGTATATTCTTAAAGATATATAAGCCTTCAATACCAAGCAATTGTCGAGTGTATGATTCAAAAAACGATTAAAAAACTACCGAGAGCACATAGAGTTAGCCTAGCTAGCTTGCTTGCTGTGCTTGTCGTGATTTTGTTTTGGCCCGTTGATGACGTGGCAGCATCCCGCAGCGGCCCTGCAGTCATGCTCGAATTAGGGGTAAAATATCCTGCCCCAATACCTGAGTTCGTATTCGAGGGGGTTGTTGAACCTGTCGAAGAAGAAGCCGCGGATTTCCTGACTCACAAAGTTAAAAGTGGTGACACCCTTGCTAAAATTTTTAGCAAGTTTGATTTAAGTCCTCAAACCACATATAAGGTAAGTAAAGCCGGTGATGAAGCGAAAAAATTGACCAGTTTAAAGCCTGGCGATTTATTATTTTTGCGTATAAATGAAGCCGGTCAGTTGTTGAGTTTAAAGCATCCACTAAACAATACTGAGACCTTGCTAATCCAAGCCAATAACAACAACTTTGAAAGTGCTATTGAAACTAAACAAATCGAAAAGGTATTAAACTTTTCCCAAGGCACTATTAGCAGCAGCTTTTGGAACGCAGGCACCGATGCTGGACTAACTGACATGCAAATTATGGAGTTAGCTGGCATCTTTGGTTGGGACATCGATTTCGCGCAAGAAATTCGCGCTGGTGATACCTTTAATATGGTTTATGAATCGCTATATGTCGACGGTGAATTTATCGGTTTTGGAAATATAGTTGCTGCGGAATTTGTGAATCAAGGCGAAAAGTTTACCGCGGTTAGATACACCGATAATCGCTATTACACGCCCGAAGGTCGCAGCATGCGTAAAAGCTTTCTACGCGCACCAATTAATTTCAAATATGTCAGTTCAAGCTTTAACCCTCGTCGCTTTCACCCTGTTCAAAAACGGATAAAGCCACACAGAGGCGTTGACTATGTGGCGCGTGTGGGAACACCTGTGTTAGCTGCTGGCGATGGTAAAGTAGTGCGCTCAAGCTATAACAAATATAATGGCCATCATGTATTCATTCAGCATGGCGAACGCTATCAAACCAAATATTTGCACTTTACTAAACGGGCGGTGAAAGTCGGCCAAACGGTTAAGCAAGGACAAGTTATTGGATATTTAGGTGCTACTGGCATGGTGACCGGTGCGCACTTGCATTACGAATTTTTAGTCGATGGCGTGCACAGAAATCCTCGCACCGTGAGTTTGCCTAAAGCGCAGCCCATTGATGCATCGCAAAAAGCGAAGTTTATGCAAATTGCCAAACGCCAAGTTGACCTACTTGATAATCACAAACGAATTATGTTGGCAATGAACTAAAAGGAAGGTGTTACTTGTGTGCTAGCCCAAAAAAGCACTAGCAAGTTGTGACCCTAATTATGCAACTAGGGAGTGACGCATTATATTATCTTGCCACGTAGCCAACGACAGTTTCTCTAGGCAGGTTAGCCAACCCTGTTGCTGATACCGCATTTCGTTTTCTTGATGAAAACCCGACTGGGTTAGTTTGATTTGTGTACTTAAATTAGGCATTGAACTAAACACAACATTCACTTTAGTCACATCGTTAGTGTCATCCCATCTCCAAGTAAAACTGATATGTTTGTTATGTTGTATTTTTTGATAGGTGCCGACGATCGTTTGTTGAAATCCGTCAGGGCTTTGGAGAACTGCACGGTAGTTGCCACCCTCAGTAAAATGAGATATAAATTGCGACACGATGAGGTTGCTGGGAGCGAACCACTTTACAATAATTTCTGGATCATTAAACGCATTGTAAACGGTATCTACGTTTGAATTGAATAAACCTGTTAGCGTAAAGTCATACATTTAAAAAGCACCTCTAATAACGAATTTTAATGTCTTGAATTAATACTATCGGCACAAAAATGCGCTTCGCTAGGCCTAGTTTTAGATCTTATTTATTTATCTTTTTTGCCTCAAAAAAGCACAATGGAACTCTATGAAAAACCTCGTAATTTTAAGTAAGGATTGGAAATTCTTGCAAGCTCAGTTTGAGCAAAACAATTATTTGCAGTCACATTTTACGTTACTAAGCGCAACAACAAGTCCTGCTACCGACGTATTGAAAAAGGCCGAAGTCGTTCTAGGCGCACCCGATTTAGGCGCCGCCTATATACAGACATGTACTCATTTACAATGGTTTCAATCAACGTGGGCTGGCAACAATAAACTGCAAAGTATCGCAAAGCAAAACTATATATTAACTGGCGTCAAAGGCGTATTCGGTCAGCAAATGTTAGAGTATGTATTAAGCTATTTACTCTACTTTTCTCGTCGTATAAACGATTTTTCGCAACTGAAAGAAGATAAAACCTGGCGCCAACTGTCCTGCCCGTCTCTATCTGACTATCAAATTGGCATTATGGGCTTGGGTAGCATTGGCACCGAAGTAGCACAAAAACTTCAAAGCTTTGGCATGCGTGTCAATGGCCTTGCTACACAAATCAAACACCTAAGCGGTATCAATGAATATACCCTTAAGGACTTGCCAAAATTTTTGGAAAATTGTGATTTTGTTTTAAACTTACTTCCTGAGACACAAAAGACGATTGGCTTGTGTGACGCAGAGTTTTTCTCTCAGATGAAAGCTTCAAGTGTATTTATTAATGCCGGTCGCGGCAGTGTGATTGACTCCCCAAATAGCGTTATACAGGCATTGAATAATGGGCATTTGAGCGCGGCGGTACTTGATGTGTTTGACCAAGAGCCATTACCCCCTGAACATCCATATTATAATCAAGCAAATATATATATTAGTTGTCATACTGCCGCAATTTCAGACCCACAGAAGGTTTTCGATCTTTTCGAAATGAATGCGAAGCGGTTTATTGAAGGTAAGAGTTTGTTCTATCGGCATAGCTTTGACAAAGCCTATTAAGGCATTTTTTTCAGCGGCTCTTCTGGCATAAAAGCAAGCACTAATACATCAAACACACTTGTGTAGCTCACTTCCCCCTTTCTGAGCAAATCTAAGATATCCTCAAGATATTGCAGTACTTCAATCATGGGGCTAAAGCTAACTAAACCCAAATCCCCTTTTATGGTATTAATTGAACGAAACAATTCGCGATTATTTAAACCTAAGGTGTTTATCTTTCCAAGAGTAAGTATAATTGGAGGCCTAAAAATTAATAAGGAAAGCTAGTGCTTGCGATAGTTCGATGTATTTTGTTACTTGTCTATTTTATTGTTATGAATTTTGGACTGATGATATTTTTCATCTTCCGGCCCATGCATCGCAACAATGTATACGTAGCAGGTCAATATTACTCGATGATGGCCAAGATTTTGGGCGTTACTCTGGTATATAGAGAATCGGATAAAGTAGATTATAATCAATCATATGTGTTTATTGCCAATCATCAAAATAGTTATGACTTGGCTACGGTAAGTCATGGGGCTCGCCCGGGTGTTGTAACCGTAGGTAAAAAAAGCCTTAAATGGATCCCCATTTTTGGTCAGATTTATTGGCTTTCTGGCAACATCATGATTGATCGCAAAAACTCTGGAAAAGCACGTGATACGCTGAGTTTGACTGGTGACAAGATGCGAGAAAGAAACTTGTCTATTTGGATGTTTCCTGAAGGGACACGTAGCCGCGGTAAAGGTTTGCTGCCATTTAAAACTGGAGCATTTAGGTTGGCGATTTCTGAGAACAAAGCTATTGTACCCGTGGTATGTAGTGATATAAATAATAATAAAATTAAACTTAATCGCTGGGACAATGGTGTTGTGATTGTTGAATCTCTCGACCCTGTCACCTTTGATAAGAGCAAAACTGCCAAGCAACTTGCCAGCGAATTTCACACAATAATGCTTGAAGCATATAACAGGGTAACAGAAGAAGCGGCCCAAATGAGTAAGCCGCAAAGCTAGCGCAACATAAGGTTGCCACTAGCTCACTACAGCCTTCAACACGATTAGGAAGTAAAAATGAGTAACGAAGCCCAGCAATGGTATGAATTTAATGAAGAAACGATTCAAGCATTGACCGACGATGGTACTGATACATCTCAAAATCATATTATTGAACACCATATGGCAAGCAAAGACTTTGATTTGCTTGAAAAAGCCGCAGTCGATTCTTTTAAAGCCGGCTTTGAAGTCACTGACGCAGAAGAGCTAATGTTAGACGATGGTGGAACAGTTTTTTGTTTTGATGCCATTGTTGAAAAGCGTCTTGACCTAGATGTATTTAATAAAGACGTAGACATCTTGCTCAAAATCGCAGAAAAACACAGAGTACATTATGATGGCTGGGGCACATATTACGTGGGCGATGACGCCATCGATGATGAAGACGTGTTTGATGACGAAATGTACAACGGCGATATAGACTAAGCCAACAAAGTAAAAGCGCTTTACGTGTAAGGGCAATTATGACAATAAACAAACACCATTTATCACTCTTTTTACTCTTTGTGTGTGGTGTTTTGTTATGTGTTCCTTTGGGTGACAATGTTGGTGCTCAGTTAACTAAAATGCTCGGAGTAACCTTGTCGGTTTATGCGATACTGCGTGGTTTAAATGCCGTAATATCTACCGCTCAGGGAACAGAAGTATCGATTGAACCAATGGGCGTAGGCGTTACCCTAACTCCCGGCGAAATACTTGACCCGCTCAATGATCTAGTCGAGCAAGTATCCACTGTTTTACTTTTTGCCTCGGCGTCCATTGGCGTTCAAAAAATAATCCTAAACCTCACTGATATCGCATTTTTACGCTGGAGTTTATTGGCTGCGGTAGTCATTATTGGTATTTTGGTGGCTAGCCAACGTATTTCCGTTCTGCGTCAACAGACTTTGATTCGCCTGGTTGTATTGCTCACTATTTTGCGCCTTATGGTGCCTGTAATGGTATTGACTTCTAGCTTAATGCAATCGTGGCTTGAACAAGACCGCCAAGCATCGGTATCAACCTTGGTTGTAGCGCAAGATGACATTGAAAACCTAAATAAAACTGCTAGTGAAAAAGAAGAGAGCGGATGGTTTGAAAGCATCAGCAATACTTTCAAGCTTGATGAGATATTTTCTTCCATGGAAAATAAAGCCAACGAAGCAGTCAGTGCTGCTGTTTATATCTTGGCGGAGTTTGTACTGGTGTTTATTCTTATCCCAGTATTGTTCATGTTTGTTGGCTACCGTTTGTTATTTCGGCAACTTTCAAAAAAATAAGACCTTAGCTCACAAGGTGCGCTAAGGTCATTCACTTAAAGTGCTTTTATCGCTTCTACCTGCTCTTGAATCTTCTTCAATTGCATTTCAGCGTCGGCCAGTTTGGCCTTTTCTTTATCGATAACTGCTGCAGGCGCTTTGCTCACAAAGTTTTCATTACTCAGTTTACCTTGCGTACGTTTTACGTCACCTTGTAATTTGTCCGCAGCCTTAGCCAATCGCGCGAGTTCAGCATCTTTGTCAATCAAGCCAGCCATGGGTATCATAATCTCCATTTCGCCAACGAGTGCCGTTGCAGAGGCTGGTGGTGTCTCACCACTGGCCAAGATATCAATTGATTCAAGCTTAGCTAACAAAGATAAATACTCGTAACTACTCGCCAAACGGTTTTTATCGCTTTCACTGGTATTGTTTAGCAGCACAGGTAACTTTTTAGAAGGCGCAATGTCCATTTCGCCGCGTATGTTACGAATACCAACAACGAAGGCTTTTACCCATTCAATATCGGCTTCAGCTTGGGTATCTTTTCGCGCTGCATCCACACTCGGGAACACATCTGCCATAATACTTTCAACCTGAGTAGGGTTTGCTGAAAGCGGCTTAATTTTTTGCCAAATTTCATCGCTAATGAAAGGCATGATTGGGTGTAAAACGCGCATCAAATGCTCAAGTACATTAATCAGTGTATGCCTAGTCCCGCGCTTCTCTGCATCAGTGCTGGTGCTAGAATTTAAAACCGCCTTAGACAATTCTAAATACCAATCGCAGAATTGATTCCAAGTAAATTCATACAAATTTTGAGACGCAATATCAAAGCGGTATTGAGCAATGGCAGTCTCAACATTTTGTAAGGTCGTTTGGAAGCTAGACCAAATCCACTTATCAAATACGCTCAATTGAAGCTCGCCACCTTGATTACCAGTGTCAAACTCTTCGGTATTCATCAATACAAAGCGCGTCGCATTCCAAATTTTATTACAGAAATTGCGGTAGCCCTCAACCCTGCCCATATCAAAATTAATATCACGACTAGTAGAAGCCATGGCCGTAAAGGTAAAACGCAAAGCATCTGTTCCATAAGCGGCAATGCCATTCTCAAATTGTTTGCGCGTCGCTTTTTCTATTTTCTTGGCATCTTTTGGATTCATCATACCGCTGGTGCGTTTAGCCACCAGTGGTTCTAATTCAATACCGTCAATTAAATCAATAGGATCGAGCACGTTTCCTTTTGATTTAGACATTTTATCGCCGTTTTCGTCACGGATTAGACCGGTGATATAAATCTCTTTAAAAGGTATTTTACCTGTGAACTTTTTGGTCATCATGACCATTCTGGCGACCCAGAAAAAGATGATGTCAAAACCGGTCACCAGTACTGAGCTTGGCAAAAACGTCTCAAGTTCAGGAGTCTCTTCTGGCCAGCCCATGGTCGCAAATGGCCACAATGCCGATGAGAACCAAGTATCGAGTACATCATCGTCTTGTCTCAAACTAACAGCATCGTCGAGCTGATGTTTTGCTCTAACATCTTGTTCGTTTTTACCTACGTAAATTTTACCGTTTTCGTCAAACCATGCAGGTATGCGATGACCCCACCACAACTGACGTGAAATACACCAATCTTGAATATTATTCATCCATTGATAGTAGGTTTTATTCCAGTTCTCTGGGATGAATTTAATTTCACCCGACTCAACCGCTTCAATAGCGGGCTTTGCTAAAGACTCAACTGCAACATACCATTGGTCGGTGAGGAATGGTTCAATCACCACACCAGAACGATCGCCACGTGGGACCTTTAATTTATGCGGCTTAATTTCAACCAGTAAGTCCTGTTCCTTAAGCGCATCAACAATCTTTTTACGCGCATCAAAACGGTCTAAACCTTGATACTCAATAGGTGCTTGATCATTAATTTTTGCATCATCGGTGAGGATATTGATAAGCGCTAAGTTATGGCGCTTGCCCATTTCATAATCGTTAAAATCATGGGCAGGCGTTATTTTTACGCAACCGGTTCCAAAGTCTTGGTCAACATAGTCATCCGCGATAATGGGTATTTCTCTACCGGTAATAGGTAAGGTGAGCGTTTTACCGATGAGTGCTTGATAGCGCTCGTCGTCAGGATGTACTGCAACCGCTGAATCTCCCAACATCGTTTCGGGACGCGTGGTGGCGACAACGATATGGCCGCTACCGTCACTAAGCGGGTAACGCATATGCCACATAAAGCCATCTTCTTCTTCACTGATAACTTCAAGGTCTGATACTGCAGTCAGTAGTGCCGGGTCCCAATTTACGAGTCGTTTACCTCGGTAAATCAAGCCTTCGTCATAGAGCTTTATAAACACTTCTTGCACGGCTGCAGATAAATTATCGTCCATGGTGAACACTTCACGTGTCCAGTCAGGTGATGTACCTAAGCGGCGCATTTGCTGCGTGATATTGCCACCTGATTGTGCTTTCCAATCCCACACTCGTTCAACAAATTTTTCACGGCCTAAATCATGACGGGTTTTACCATCAGCATTAAGTTGTCGTTCAACAACCATTTGCGTGGCAATGCCTGCGTGATCAGTGCCTACTTGCCAAAGGGTATTGTCACCCTTCATTCTATGGTAGCGGGTTAAGGCATCCATTATGGTGTGCTGAAAAGCATGGCCCATATGCAAATTGCCGGTAACATTAGGTGGCGGTAGCAAAATACAGTAGGGATCACCTTTGCCGCTAGGTGCGAACAAACCTTGGGATTCCCAATGCTTGTAACAGGCTTGTTCTATCTTATGCGGGTTAAATGTTTTTTCCATTAATGTACTCTTTCAAAATATATTTAATCAAATGGGGCTTAAGGTGTATTAAGCGGTTTTATATTCAAGCTGGCAACCCGCTTGCTTGTATTGTTTATAGCGCTCACGCGCTTGTGCCTTTTCACTTTCGCTTATTGGCACAAAATCGATAATATGCTGGATGTTACTTACATTCTCCAGATAATGTTGTGACAAATTAATCACCACGGCGGTATTTCGCAATTTCGTCATACTTAAATAAGCTGAATGCCAAATAATCTCTACCGGCGTGCCCATCTCTGGGCCTTCACCATAAAGATTATGAGGAATAAAGCTGCTCGCTGGAAACTGCCATATGAGGTCATCAAAGTCCTCTGCTTGCGTTTGCGTGGTACATATTACGCTCACCTTTTTGCGTTTTGAGACACACTCAATGAGCAATTCAGAGGCCTTAACTAATTCGCTAGCAATCTCTTTACTTTCAGCACTTTTGATAGCTTCATTAAGTGCATAGAAGGTGACTAAAGGCATGATATTTAAATTCGCTTATATAGGTTACGCCGCGAGTGCTGAGCAGTCTCTAGACTACTCATCAATTGCGATATTCGCTTTGTTCATTAAAAACTGTGACAGCATAGGAACGGGTCGACCAGTTGCACCTTTTCGTGCTCCGCCAAGCCATGCTGTGCCCGCGATATCAAGATGTGCCCAAGTGTATTTGCGCGCAAAGCGTGATAAGAAACAAGCGGCGGTAATCGCACCTGCTGGCCGGCCACCTAAGTTAGACATGTCAGCGAATGGACTTTCTATTTGCTCTTGATATTCATCCCACAAGGGTAAACGCCAAGCTTTGTCACTGCTTTGCTCCGAGGCATTTAGCATTTCATGCGCTAAAGGGTTGTGTGAAGTAAATACAGCGCTAGCATGTTTACCCAAGGCCACTACGCATGCACCCGTTAAGGTTGCAATATCGATGACAAGTTCTGGCTCGTAGCGTTCGACAAAAGTAAGCGCATCACATAAGACCAAACGCCCTTCAGCATCAGTGTTTAGCACTTCAACAGTTTGCCCTGACATTGTTGTTAAAATATCGCCAGGGCGATACGCGTTTGCATCAGGCATATTTTCGCAACCGGCGATCACGCCAATAATATTGATTGGCAGATTAAGTTCAGCAACCGTATGCATAACACCAAGGACAGATGACGCTCCGCACATGTCGTATTTCATTTCGTCCATTGCATCGCCCGGTTTTAACGATATTCCGCCGCTGTCAAAGGTTAAGCCTTTACCGACTAAGACATAGGGTTTATCACCTTCAGCGCCGCCTTTATGGTGTACCACTGACATAATTGATTCGTTTACAGAACCTCGCCCTACCGCTAAGTAAGTTTGCATGCCAAGCTTTTCCATTTCTGCTTCATCAATCGTTTCTAGCGATAAGGTATCAAACTGACTGACCAATTCTGCACATTGCTCATTTAAGTATTTAGGGTTACATATGTTTGGTGGCATGTTGCTAACATCTTTTGCCACTTTAACGCCTTTACTTACCGCAGCAGCATGCTCAATCGCACGTTCACCTAAATGTAGTTCTTTGCGGGTAGAGACGTTAAACACCATTTTGCGTAGAGGACGACGAGGCTCGCCTTTTTTGGTCTTTAATTGCAAAAAGCTGTATACCGAGTCATTTGCGGCCTCAACGGCTTGGCGAACTTTCCAGTAAGTATCACGCCCTTTAACATGTAACTCAGTCAAAAAACTCACCGCTTCCATCGAGCCGGTTTCGTTTAAGGTTTGAATTGTTTTCGCGACGATTTGTTTATACTGGCGTTCATTAAGTTCACGCTCTTTACCGCAACCGACCAACAATACGCGCTCGCTAAGCACATTGGGTACATGATGAAGCAATAACATTTGCCCGGCTTTACCTTC
The DNA here is from genome assembly GCF_055808975.1 of Glaciecola sp. G7-5. Classification (NCBI taxonomy): domain Bacteria; kingdom Pseudomonadati; phylum Pseudomonadota; class Gammaproteobacteria; order Alteromonadales; family Alteromonadaceae; genus Glaciecola; species Glaciecola sp. G7-5. Next base: position 2,347,772 of record NZ_CM147892.1, on the reverse strand, counting down.
TAAATCACCGCGGCGAATAAGATTGCTAATATATCCGTCACTTATTTGGTCAAGTTGTTCAGCCACAGTAGTAAGTCGTCTTGGTTCAAACACGCCTACAACGATACACGCACTTCTTTGCTTTTCTGGGCTGCCGCTTTTTACGCCAAATTCCATACTGTCCCCTTGGTATTATTATTGTTATGCCAAATATTGTTTTAGCATGTTTATTGTATTTTTTATGCAAAGCATAAACTTGTTTAAAAACAAGCAAATGGCATAAGTGTACAAGAAAAACTATTTTTTTGTTTTTGCGAAAAAGGTTTGTGTTAAACTGGCAAAAATAGTTGGTGTGTTGTACTAAACTTCTATAAACGCAAAGTTTACTCAAATAACGCCAGATTTTCATCAAAAAACGCTATTTTAGTGAAAAAGACTTCTATCATACATGTTAATTTTCCGATATTTGCTGCGCGAAACCTTTAAATCACAATTGGCTGTGTTTTTCATACTCATGTCGATATTTATAACCCTAAGGTTTGTACGTATTTTAGGTGACGCTACCGACGGAAACGTACCGGCGGATTTAGTCGTTGGCTTTATTACCTTATATAGCCCAGTACTTGCGTCACTAGTACTTCCTATTAGTCTATTTTTAGGTGTTATGCTTGCGCATGGACGTTTGTACGTAGACAGCGAAATGACTGTGCTTCGCGCTTGCGGGGTGAGTGAGTGGTACATTGTACGTGTAACCTTATTTGTCGCTTTTTTAGTTGCCATAGCCACAGCTATAGTCACGCTGTATTTAGCCCCTTTAGCCATGGAAAAAGAATATCAACTACAAGAAGAAGCCGCAGCCAAATCGGGGCTTGCCGCTGTTATTCCGGGGCGTTTCCAACAAACAGGTGAAGACAACTCCGTTATTTTCGTGCATGACGTTGATACTGAAAACGAAAGTCTTTTGAAAGTGTTTTTAGCTCAGCCCAGTGTAAAAGAAGACGATATACACCTAATCTATTCCCAAAGCGGGCGCATCCAACAAGGCCCTGCTGGCGGACAGCAATTGGTGCTTGAGAAAGGTATTCAGTACGAAGGAAGCACCATTGCTAACGATTACCAGATAGTACAGTTTGACGAATACGCAGTAACGATTGACGAACCCGATACCCAAGAAGAACGACGAAAAATGGTCGCAATCCCAACGTTGACCTTATGGGGTATGGACACTATTGAAGCAAAAGCCGAATTTCAATGGCGCTTGGCAATTCCTTTATCGTTGCCTTTTTTGGTGTTAATTGCGGTACCTTTAAGTGCTGTTGATCCACGCCAAGGACGTTTTGGCAAAATGTTACCTGCGCTATTGTTATATTTGGGCTACTTTTTATTATTGCTGGCCAGTAGACGCATTATGGAAGACGGAAAATTACCCAGTTTTGTTGGCCTTTGGTGGGTGCATTTGGTGATGTTGACCGTTGGAACCGGTCTAATTGCGCGCGAACGGAAAACAGGTGCATTTATAAGGCGCTTGTTTCTTGGTTCCAAAAAAGAGGTGAGCCAATAAAATGTTTAAGCTCATCGATTTATATATTGCCCGTACCCTGTTTAGCTCTATCGCAGTAACGCTTTCGGTCCTTATTGGCTTAAGTGCACTAATTAAATTTGTAGAACAATTGCGCCGCGTTGGTCAAGGTGACTACGACATGACCATCGCAGGTCTATATGTGCTGCTTAGCCTTCCTCGAGAGGTAGAACTATTTTTGCCAATGGCAACCTTGCTAGGCGCGCTAATTGGGATGGGTTTATTGGCCCAAAGCAGCGAGTTAGTGGTAATGCAAGCTGCGGGCTTGTCGCGCACAAAAATAACCATCAGCGCGATGAAATCGGTCGTGTTAATTATTGTCGCGGTAATGGCCTTAGGTGAATACGTAACGCCAGTGAGTGAATCAAAGGCAAAACAAATACGCACGCAAGCGTTGTCTGGAGGAAGTTTATTGTCTTCAGATTCGCTTACATGGGCAAAAGATGGCAATGACTTTGTGAGTATTGGCCAGGTGCTAAATCAAAATACGCTACAAAATGTCAACATCTATCAATTTAATGATAGCTTGGCACTGGTACAAGTAATAAGTGCCCAGCAAGCGAGTTTTAATCGTGATAGCTGGCTACTAAGCGATGTCAAACAAGTGGTATTTACACCGCAGCGTATTCAAAATAGCCAAATGCGAAGCTATGAATGGGAAAGTACCATTACCCCTGACAAACTCGGGATAGTTGCAGTAAAGCCTGAGGCTTTATCGATACGCGGCTTAGGTGACTATATCGAATACTTACGAAACAATGGCCAAGATTCTGCGCGTTACGAACTTGCGCTATGGCGTAAAATATTGCAACCGGTGTCGGTAGCAGTGATGTTGTTAATGGCCATGTCATTTATATTTGGCCCGTTGCGTTCAGTTACCATGGGTGCGCGCACCGGCATGGGTATATTGGCAGGATTTGGCTTCTTTGTGAGCAATGAAATGTTTGGACAAGTGGCCTTGGTCTTTCAGTTCCCACCCGTAATTGGTGCTTTGTTACCAAGCTTGCTCTTTACACTCGTGGCAATAATGCTTTTGCGGCGATGACTGCACTGATTTACCAATTTTTGTGGTGATTTTGCTCACTGGTGAGCACCAGCATTTGCGTTCCTGCCACGCGGTCTTGTAAGGATTGCTTTGATTTAAAGTCTAACAGCACAAGCAAGGTGCCTAAACCACCAAGCGAACAAAGCAACCTTAATAGCAGGCGACCATAACCAATCGATACGTCTTCATGCAAACTAAAAATACGCAAACGCCATGCCCGCATACCAAGGGTTTGCCCGCCATTTTTCCAAAACCAAAGAAAGAAGCCCGCGATCCACAAGGCTACCCATATTTGAATAGCAAGCGCATACCAAAAGGATGATTGAATAAGCTCGCTAACATGTTCGTAGCCCTGTTTTGAGAGAAAGCCATTTTCAAGTAGTGCGGTAATAATCCCAGTAATGACTAAAGCCGCAAGTAAGCCAACAGCGATCGCAATAAGCGTGTCATAAACCATGGCAGCTAAACGCCTGAAAAAACCGGCACGTTGTAATTCTGATGTTTTCATAGGAAGAAATATAATGAAACTAATTAGCGATTAATTTCAATATATTATCATCCTTATGCCATCATAGGATGAAATTATCGTTAAGTGCTCTATTTTTATACTGAATCTTGTAAATAAGACTTGATACCCTTAATGATACCGCTATAATTCAACTCCTCCTCGTAAGAGGAAATACCAATACAAGCAATATCCTCAATGCCAGAGTGGCGAAATTGGTAGACGCAGCGGATTCAAAATCCGCCGGTAGTAATACTGTGCCGGTTCAAGTCCGGCCTCTGGTACCATCTCTAACTCACTGATTCGCGCTAACTACGTAAGTTTAGAGATTTTCACGCCAATGTAATAACTTATCATCACCTCGGTAATTACCAAACGACGCTGTCGCTGAGGGCGAATCATCGTATGCTCCATCGTTGTCCCAATCATATTTTAACCAGTCGTAAGCCTCGTAAAAGACCCCAATTTCTCCTTGGTTTCCAGTACCTGGGGCTTGTAAAAGTATAGCCTCAGATCTCCCTGCATTGAAACGCCCTGTTCCACCCACGATCGCACTATAGGAGGGATCTAGGCTGATATTGGTAAGTGACATATCATTTGCATCGTATGCGAGGCAATTATCGTTGGAAGAAAGCCCAAAACCTGTGCCATTAAAATATTCTACTTGGAATTTTTGAGCGAGATCTTCAGTTTCTGGACCAAAGCTATTGTTAAGAAATAAACGCCCAAAATAAATATCTAAACCTGTGGGCGATGCGCTATTCGTTATCGTTGCACTTACGTTGTCAGAATCCATTATTGACGAAACCGAAAAATCAATATCTGAGGTAAAAGGCTGCACAAGCGCATTAGGAGAGCGAACATAATAAAAGTTATCATTACTAGACAATTCATAATGTAACACGCCCTTAGGTAAAGCGACTACACTGGGGAGTGCAGTTAAATCGTTTTGACTAAGCGTACCCAAATTCATCTCTGCGACAATCGGTAGTTTAGCACCATTAACCCCCGTTGCGACTTCATCGAAACTAGGCGTGATTATGCTAACAGTATTGGCACTGAGTTTCATGAAGTCGTTAGCACTTCCCTGACTATCTTCATAATAATTTTGGGTAATGTCTCCCTGTTTATTGAATGCGCTTATTTCAAGCACAGGGTTGCTCAGGTACGAAATCGCACCTTTACTATTTGTTTCCTGATCTTTTTGACCACTGTAGGCTAAGAAGGATATTGCACTGCCACATGTTGCTTGAAATAAACCGTCTTGCGCAATGCTTTGTTCAAAATGATGCGGAATGAAACGGCCAATATTTTGGGCTGCAGCGGACACAATTATGCCTTGATTTCCATAATCATTGTCTTGAATATCTAAATTTAGTAAACCTACTTCTGAATAATAAGCCGAATCGAACGTAGATACACCTCCACTAAAATCACTTAGCGTAACGCTCTCAAAGCTTGGATTGCTATTAGACAATAGACTCAAGCCGTTCGCATAACGGAAGGTTCCATCAACACTGTCTGCTAGCAAGGGTCCGGTGCGCTTCAAAGCCAATTGTAATTGGCCTGGTGAATAATTTGGCGTAATGTCACCCAGACTGTTTAGCGCACTTACGCTTAGTGTAAAGTTCTCGCCCGCTTCATGAGTAATTGCTGATACCGCCGTATCACCATTTAAAGTCGTTGCACCGCTTGTTGCACTAAGTGTGAGTTGAGCTGGGCTGACCCAAAATGCATTACTGTTGCCCACTACTGCAATACCACCTGAATTGTAACTGGCATGTAAACGTATTTTCCCAGCATCTCGATATACAGGGGCTGTTATTGTAGCGATACTCTCAGCATCAAAAGTCAGGCTGATATTACTAGCTGAAGGATGTTTGGCAATATTATTTCCATTGGCGCTAAAACTCAGGCCGCTTACTCCGCTAGGGTCTATATTCTCTTGCGACATAGCGATAGTTGTACTACCACTGAACAAGCCTTCACAAACACCGTTGTTTGATTTCACCGCTTGAATTTGTAAGCTGTCTGCAAACTCAGTACCTGCAGTTTGATTAGCGATAGTACTGTTATTGTTTGTGCCATAAAGAAATTTAAAACCAGCATCGGAAAATAAAATGTCACAGGAGCTTGAGCTACTATCGTCACACTCAAAAGGAGATATCGCAGCAATCGATTCATTGGCGATTGAGAGAGTTACGGTTTCAGCCTCAGTGTTATTAAAGCTTAGCGTCGTGCTACCGGTAAACGTTTCAGAGCTAATAAGCGTACCATCGCCAAGTAAATCAAGGCTAACGGCTTGTGTACTTAAACTTGTACAATTTTCATCTTCGCAGGCTTTAATAGTGACGCTTTCAGCTTCACATGTTAACGCATTACCGTCATGTTCAATCTCATAATGATGTGGGATTATCACTGGGCAAGTATGTCGCTCTGCCATAATATAATTGACTTGTGCCGTCGTTAAGGCTCCCTCGTAAATACGCAACTCATCTATGAATCCATGGAAATTATAGCTACTACTGTTAGTCCACCCCCTATTCGCATTTCACTTTTAACATAAGAGCGACTATCGTTTGGCGAGCCCAAGCGCTGGCTCAATACTTTTTCTTCTCCATCAATATAAATACGATTATTAGTGAGGTTTCCGTTAGTAAATTCAACAGCAACATGATGCCAACTATTGGCTAAGCCTTCGTTAGAAATACCATAAAGGTCACCGCCACCCGTGTTAAATCCAAGAGCATTATTGGTAATGTAAATATCATGTAGATTCCAGCCTATGGGCATAATATATTCGGTACCGTCCCAATACATCCAAAATGTTACGGTAGTCTTTACGCCAAGGGTAGTTGTATCTAATGGCAATCCTGTTACTTGAATCGCGCCACTATTTTGACTAGCGTAACCACAAGTGCCAGGACTGCCTGACAGCGCCGGCGAGACTGTTAGCGGGCTTGAATTACTTAATACCTTACCATGGTAACCATTTCCTGAATGATCAATAATTTCATCAGCGCTGCCATTCCATGAAGCTTCTTCAAATCGATATTCTAGTAATGGCAAAGCAGAGCCTGGACATACTCTTGTGCTACCATCGTAGTTTTTTCCTGTATTTTGATTAAGGTATAAATCGGCTATTTCGGAGTCTTGTATCGCTGAGTCAAAAATAATGAGTTCATCAAGCAAACCATCCCAAGCTTGAACACTCGAAAAGCCGCCTCCTACTTGGTCTTGTTCTTGTCCTATGATTAATCCACCGGGGTCAACTACTATGGGGCCGCTTTTAGAGATTACTTTACAATCAACCAAAACGCCGTCTACGTAATAACACTGATTAGTGCCAGATCGCGTCCAAACGATATGGTGCCAAGATTCATCGCTTATCCCGCCACTGCTCATACTTGCATTAGAACCCATTATAAAAGGATTAAAGGTATTGTCGTTGGAATAAAAGAGAAGGACTTCATTGCCGCCACTTGAATTAACATTCGCTCCTGAGAGTATTGCGGCACTGTTTATTTCGTCGCTTAAAGCCCACACCGAGATTGTAAAATCAGTTAGGCCACTTATTGCCGTATTTGCCAAACTTAGGTAATCACTTGTGCCTGTTGCTGTAAAATCGCCCGCACCACAAATTTTACCATTTTCCGTTGTGCTCATACCAATTGAGATGCCATGATGCCCGTTCCCAGACTCATCGGCAACTTCATTTGCCGTGCCATCCCAAAGGTTTTCATCAAAGCGGTAGTCGGCAAACGGGCGAAGTGGACACCGATGATCTTGAGTCATAATCGAGTTGACCTGCGCCGCCGTTAGCGCTTCCTCATGCACCTGAACTTCGTCTATAAAACCATTAAAGCCATAGCCATCATCTAGTGACCAACCGCCTATTCGCAGTTCACTATCAACATATGCAAAGCTATTAACAGGTGTGCCCATACGCTGTGTTAACACCTGCTCAACACCATCAATGTATATTCGATTGCTTAATACGTCACCGTTAGTAAATTCAACGGCAACATGATGCCAACTATTGGCTAAACCGGCACTTGAAATCCCATACAGATCGCTATTGCTGGTGTTAAATCCCATTCCACCACCTGAAAAATAGATGTCATATTTCTCCCAACCGATGGGCATCATTCCATCTACACCGTTCCAGTACATCCAAAATGTAATTGTCGTTTTTGCGCCAACAGTAGTGGTATCCAGTGGTAAACCTGTTACTTGTATACCGCCATCATTTTGACTCGCATAACCACAGGTGCCAGGATTACCGGAAATAGCAGGCGAAAGAATTGATGGGCTTGAATTTCTGTGTACACGCCCATGATAATCATTACCTGAGCTATCGAGAATTTCATCACTAGTACCCGGCCAACTTTCTTCTTCGAAGCTAAAGTGCACTAATGGCGTTGGGTTTGCGGCTATAATTCTCGTAGAAAAGTAAGTCAGATTGTCTGCTTCATCGTCAGATGACCAAATCCATTCAGCACTATCGCTTATACCACTTCTATACGCCCTTGGGCCTGCGTCGTTGGTCCCGTATGATGAAGCTGCTACGTAGTTAACCCAACCCGTTGTACTCACAAACCAGTCGCTCGTATTAGTCTTTAAATTAGTGTTGCCATTAGAAAATAGGTGGTCGCTTCCGCTTATATCAAATTCACCAATAAAACCGGCAATGCCATCGGAGTCTGCGGCTTTAATATGTAAATAATAGTTTTGTCCCGGCGTTAATGCACTCGCTATACTATATACGGTCTGATAGTTATTTCCCGTGGCGATTAATGTGCCTTGTACAGCGTCGTCTGTTGAGATGTAAACCTCAAAAGAATCATCCACAGAAAGGTTACCGGCCAAGCTAGACGCCGACTTTGCAATGGGATGAAAAATAAAAGTCATTATGAAAATGACTATTGCTAATAAGATATTTATTTTCATAAGGCGATAAAACTCACTAAAACCAATTCCTACGCCAAATTTTAAAGTAGTGCATAATGAGCCCAAGTAAAAAACGTCTGCAAAACGTCACTTTTAGTACTAATGTTGTTTGGTAAATCAAAAGCAAGATATGCGCCATTATTACGTTAATCGAAACTAGCAAATTGTTTTTACCAAGTTCGCCTTGTTTACCTTGCAATATGAGCGTGAATTACCCTGTGACATCACTTCGTTCTGTTCAGGCGCTTTCTTGACAGCTTTAGATAAAAGTCTATGTTTGATTTACCAGATTATTGCCTCCTGACAAAAAGTAGTGGACTTAATCGCCCCCAAAAAAAGCGCCCCGCAGAGCGAGGCCTAATTAACTAATGTGTTTAGCTTTTAGAAAGTAAATGAAGCAGTAAGCTGAACACGGCGTGGATTTTCATGGCTACGGTATTCACCTAGCGCAGCGTCGCTATAGCGTGGCTGTGGGTTATAGCCTGTTTGCTTGTCAAACAAGTTGAAAACGTCTACACGTACTTGGAAGGCGTAATTATTTGAGAAAGTAAATCTTTGCGTATAGTTTATATCTAACTGCCAGTGGCTTGGTGTTTCGCGGCTACCACGAGGCTCTAAGTAGAAAGTACTTGCCCATTGATGTGCCCAAGTATGACCTGATTGCCAGTATGCTAAGTAACCAAGGCTCGCATCCCATGAGAACTCATAAGCACCGTAGCTTTTAAACTGCCAAGTACGATTTGCACGTAGCTTGCCATCAGTAAAGCTACCCCACAATTGACCATACCAGCTATCTGCGATATTCGAAGAACCAATAAATGTACCCTGATCGTTATTAAAACGAGTCGTTCCATCTTGGTCAAAGTTACCATAGTAGTCACTCCATACTAATGATGTCGTTGTGAAGAAGTTCTCAGATTTGTAATCAACTTCCATGCTCGCTTCTAAATACTTAGTGTAAGCACCATCTAATTGAGCAATAACGTAAGTGCCTTCGCCAATCAGGTTGTTAACTGGTATATATAGTTCTTTGGGATCTGGTGAGTCAAATTCACAGGCTGCAGCGGCGGCAACTAAGTCAGGATACAAATCAGCAAATCCCGCGACACGGCCCTGGTAGTCTTCACAATCATAAACTATGCGAGAGTTATTGTTTGTATCTTCCCAATAGTTCCATGTACGACGATAGCGCACGTGATTACGTACAGTCCAATTATCGCGCCATGCCATTTCATGACCTAAAATAAATTCTTGTACCGTTCTTGGCTTTAAGCCGTCTGCAAATAATTTACCTGTAGACGACACATTGGTAGCTGAGTCTAAGAAATTGCCGTTTCCATCAAAGTACACTCGCGTTGTACTACCACCAGTGTTACGGTCCCAAGAGGCCGCACGAGCAAGTGAACTTACTGCCGGGTTATATCTTGCGAAACTAGCAAAAGCAGATGCAGTTGGGCTGTATTCCCACGTCGCTGTTAAGCGAGGCTGGAAAGTATCGCTGAAGCCAACTTTTTTCATCACATAAGATTCACCGCGTGCTTCTTCGTAACCAGAGCTAGTATTTGCACTACGTAAACCCTGACCAATGATTTCGTCTTGGCTAATCAAAAAGCCGACATCGAAGATCCAGTCTTCCCAAGAAATGGTGTCATTTACCGCGATGTTCATTGACTTAGAGGCTGAGACGAGAGGGCCACTTATGCCGCCACCATCAAAACCACGCGTTTGAACCGTCGCTCGATACATAGTGTCTAGTGGAATCGGGTCACCGTCGGGAGCAACAAGGCCGCCATCATCGAAGTCCAAGCCGCCCCAATACTCAATAGAACCCCAACCATTTGACACACGATACAGCTCTTCTGAACCTTCTTCTTGTTGAAAACCAACGTGGAATTCATGGGTTGTATTACCAATGTCCATCACATGATCAAGCGAAATCTCAAAGGTTTCACCTAAGTACGCGTTGTCGTTAACAGTCGATGCAGCTCCTACACCGCCAAGTCCTTCACCGCCAACGCCATAAGCAGCAATAAGAGGCGCGGCGCCGGCATTATAGGCATCGATTAAGGCTTGCTCGGTCGCATTAGCACCGGTTCTGGTTTCTAGGTCTGGTACCGAAAAGAAACCCTGTGAAGCTAAATCTGCAATATTTAATGATTCGCCCGGCTGGCCTCTGAAGCCTAGATTAGTAATTGGGAATGAACCAGCAGCTTGCTTTGTGTCGGCATATGATATGTTAAGTGTGGTTGAATCATTGATTATCCAAGAACCGTCAACCACCAATACTTCAAAGTCATCAACAGCATCAAGCGCAGTAGATACAGTATCATTTATACCAATGCTTTGGTTTGTCGCTGTTACTTCAGAACTGCGGTAACTTGCATTAATTAAAATATCGTCGATTGGCGTCCAAGTAAATTTACCAAAGTACTCTTCGCGCTCGTTGGTAATATCGGGTAAAGAACCACGACTGTTTGCGCCACTCTCTTTTGAATCGTCACGCGTATAGTATGAACCATAAAAATAAAGCTGATCTTCAATAAGCGGACCGCCTACACCAACAGTGATATAAGCAATATCATCTTCTGTGCTAAGTCCGTCTTCGTCGTCTGCTTGCCAAGAGCCTTTTTGCAAGCGGTACTGTAGGCTACCTTTAAATTCATCAGTACCTGATTTACTCTCAGTGTTAAGCGTTACACCTGCATTTCGGTTAAAGCCAACCGCTCTTGCACCACCGCGCTCAACAGAAACGTGGGCAACATCATGGGTTGAAGGAGAAGATGCTAAAATACCAAATAAGGGAACAGAAAGGTTTGCACCATCAAATTTATAACCGTTATCTTGGCCGCTTGAGCCAGCACTTGGGCCACGAACACTGTCAGAAGTGACCTGAACACCCGGTATTAAACGAAGTAATGAGCTGTATTCAACTGCTGTTGGTAACACGTCTAAAGTTTCAGCGCTAAGGGAGTTACCTAGTGAAGCATTCGTTGATGTAGTGAGGGTTTGCCCATAAACGACGATGCGTTCTGGCACCACAGCACCGAGTTGTAAATCAAGTGTCTTTTTTTGCTCAAGGAGTACAGTTGAACTTACCGTTTGTGTTTCACCACTTGGCGCGGTAAAGGTAATTTCGTACTTGCCTGGAGGTAACAGTTGTAGTCGGTAAGAACCATTGGCATTCGATGTTACTATACGGGCTCTAGGTAATACATCACCTTTGGCCTCGATTGTTACACCTTCTAATGGTAAGCCATCAGACCCAGTGACTTTACCAACTATCTCACCCACTTGCGCTGCATATGCATTCATTCCAGAGAGAAGGAATACAAACAGTAAAAAGGATCGTAAACATGTTTTCATAATTTCCCCTATTATATTAAGGATGTGTAAGCTAAATATTTTTATTATTCCAGACTACTGCGTGGCCGCCTGGGTTGTTTTTACTCCAGATTAATGCGTGGTTATCTGGCTTGTGTGCGTAACATGGATTTCAAATCGAATAATTTACGATAGCATTCTGATGATGCTTGGATGTAAACCATTCTATACAGTATAGCCTTAAGTATACTGTTTTAAATACTAGCACAATTAAAATCGAATGCTATGTAAAAAATATTTGGAAGAAACGTTCAAATAATCTTCGCTAATAAGGGCCTGAAAATAAGCGTATTAAGCGCCTATTCATTCGCTCATTGGACTTGTATAATATTGGGCCATATTGACGCCAAACGCGAGTACAAAGAAGAACATGAGAAGTAACTTTTTGGGATGGATTTATCGTATGCGCTTTATTAAGCGCTGGAATCGTATGGATAATCGCATAGATACTGACGTAGATTTGCATTCTCACTGCTTAAACGTGTCGGTGGTGGCGCATTTACTCGCTGAGATCGACAACACGCTTTTTGAGCAAACGCACAATTGTGAACGCATCGCCCTGTTGGGTATGTATCATGAATTAGCTGAATCAGTCACAGGGGATTTAGCCTCCCCAATCAAGTATGCAAGCCCCGCCATCACCAAAGAAATCAAAAAGCTTGAAGATGCCACTGAACGTATGTGTGTTATTTCATTGCCTGAAGTCTTACAGGAAAAGTTTGCTAGTTTTATTATTCAAAAAGATATCGACGAGGCCTCAAAGCAACTGGTTAAAGCAGCAGATGATATTGTGGCTTTATCTAAAGCAAAAGAAGAGGTGTTAAATGCCAGTAATGTCGACTTTACTGACGCCAAAAAGCACCTTGAGAAAAAAGTGAAGAGTCATGCAGATAACTTACCAGCAGTACAATGGTTTTTAGATAACTTTAATGAGGGTTACGCCAAAACGATTGATAAACTTATGCAAGGTGCCGGTTAATACAAATACAAATACAAAAATTTAAACTTTAAAAGCAAGGGAATGCGCATAGTTAACCGCTTGCTACGCTTGTCGCGGCCAATACAGCACCGCGACGATAGCGAAAATTCATTACTTGTAAAAAGCCTCAACCGTGCCTTTTAAGGTCATTAGTAATGGCTGCCCTCGGCGGTCTAAAGCTTTTGGTGAAGGAATTTTTACCCATCCTTCGCTAATGCAATATTCTTCAACGTTAAAACGCTCCTTTCCATTCAACTTAATACCAATATCATTTTTGAAAATGTCTTCAACGAAGTGTGAACTTCGGGGGTTGCTAGAAAGGCGGTCGGGTAAGTCTGGTAAAGACTGATTGTCATTCATTTTGGTAACCTGAGAATAAGTAAAGGTGCAAAGTGTAAACAGTATGCGTCCATGGCTCAAGATTATTCTTTCACAAGTTTCCAGAGTTAGACTGTAAGCCCATATTTAGTCTTCGTTTAGCATGCCTATCGTTTAAAAAGTAAATGCTCATCGTATTTAATTTCTTTGTATGGGAGTAACGAAAGGTTATATTAGAACTACATTGCGCTTAGAGAGTTATGTATTATCTACATAGTAACTTGGCCCATATATGAAAAACAAAGATGTGTTTTTTAACTATCTCACAACACCAATGGCAACTACCTTATGCTTGAGCAATTTCAATCTTACATTTCACCACTTCTGACAACCTTTGGTGAAACACCAATGATGCAGGCTGCAGCCGTAATACTTATTTCGTTTGTAATCGCGTCGGTATTTAAATATTTAATCATTGTTGCGTTGAAAAAAGTATTTGAAAAATCGCCGATTAAAGCGGTCAGTGGGCTTTTAGATTTATTACATTCCCCCATTTATTATACGGTTTTGCTAATCGGGTTAGCGAGCGCTATATCCTTATTAAATCCAAGCTATTTGTTTATTGCCTTGTCGATATTAATGTCAATTGGCATGCTTGTATGGACTGTTTTTATGCTAAAGGCCAACAAAGTATTATTGTCTGGGCTGGCGCTGCATCCTACAAATTTTAAGAGTATCAACTACAAAACATTACCGCTTTTCCAAAATATTATAAATATCATTATCATCGTACTTGCAGTGTATCTTATATTTTCGGTCTGGAATGTTGATATGACGGCTTGGTTAGCCTCAGCTGGCATAGTCGGTATTGCGGTTGGTTTTGCAGCTAAAGACACATTGGCCAATCTTTTCTCTGGCGTATTTATTATGGCAGATGCCCCCTATAAAGTGGGTGATTACGTTGTATTAGATTCAGGAGAACGGGGACAAATAACACATATAGGCATACGCAGCACGCGTATGCTTACCCGAGACGACGTTGAAATTACCATTCCCAATTCGGTAATGGGAAATACCAAAATCATAAATGAATCAGGTGGTCCGCACGAAAAGTCACGCTGCAGAGTACCGGTAGGTGTTTCTTATAATTCAGATATCGACTTAGTAAAGTCGGTATTAATGGAAGTCGCTCGAAACGAGGCTACCATCTGTACTGACCCTGAACCAAGAGTTAGATTTCGCCGCTTTAGTGGCTCTGCCTTAGATTTTGAACTGCTAGTTTGGATCGACAAACCAGAAATTAAAGGTCGTATTTTGGATTTATTGAATACCGCAATCTTTAAGCAGTTTAAAGCGAATAATATTGAAATACCTTATTCGAAACACGACCTATATATTAAAGAACTGCCGTCTGAGAAATAGTTAGCAATTTTGGCTAAGAAAACGTTTGTAACGTTTTGTTAGCCTAGCAAGACGAAACCTATCGTTAAGTAAACTGAAAATAGGCGAGGCACTCTGCTTTGGACACTTCAACTTCCCCAATCGTTGCAATTGGCGCCGCACTAAGGCCATTGTCGCTAAGGCTGCGAAGGTTTTATTTTTCCAAGTTACCTGTGGAATAAAGCCAACAAAATCAGCTTGGGTTTTCCAAATTTTAACGATATCACCTTGATAAGCCATTGCACTTGCAATGCCCACTAGGTCAATATGTTCATTAAGTATTTGATTTGCAACCGCTAAGCGTCTAACGCCGCCAGTTGTCATTAGCTTTAGCGTCGTTTTAGCGGCAATAGATTTAGCAAATTCCAAAAATACGCTTCTCTTGCGAGGGTTTTCTCATCGCTGCTACGACCTTGCATTGCGGGTGCTTCATAACTGCCGCCTGAAAGCTCTACAAAATCTATTTGGTATTTTTCAAGTTGTTGGACAACAAAAATGGCGTCATCAACATCAAAACCCCCACGCTGAAAATCAGCAGAATTGAGTTTTACAGATATCGAAAAGCTTGGCTCAACTGCCTTTTTAACACTTTCGACAATTTGGAGTAATAAACGAGCACGCTGGCTTATTTCACCACCCCATTGGTCGCGTCGTTTATTGACCAATGGTGATAAAAATTGCGATAAAAGATAACCATGAGCAGCATGCAATTGAACACCGTCAAAGCCTGCTTTTTGGGCCAACACTGCGGTAGATGTAAAACGGCTTATTACATCCTGAATATCCGCTTCGGTCATTGCTTTGGGCTGTGCAAATAATGAAGAGTGTTTGCCAAGGTCCAATGAAATGCTAGAAGGAGCAAGTGTTTTACCGCCCATATTTTTATATGTTTGGCGTCCAGGATGGTTTATTTGCATAATCACCTTTACGCCTTGTGCTTTTGCCAATTGCGCCCATTTTATAAAAGGCCTTAAGTCGCTTTTAGCATGCAAGCTTATGCCACCAGGACCTGTCATTGCTTGGGGATCAACCATGACATTGCCGGTAATAATAGCCCCCATTTCTCCTCTTGCCCATGATGCGTACAAATTGAAAATTTCTTGACTAGGTTGCTGATACTTATTGGCCATGTTCTCTTCCATCGCGGCCTTAACAATTCGGTTGTTAAGCGTCAAGCCCGACGCTAAGGTAATGGGTTCAAATGCATCCATGAAGTATCCTTTCTAGCTTTGTAAACTCAACGAGTAAGCGGTGTATTTACGCATGTTAATAACGCGGTCTTGGTCCAGTAACAAGTATTGGCCTTTTATACCCATTAAGGTGCCTTCAAACACAGGTTCTTTATCTAAATTAATCGACTTTATTTTTGTCGGGTACTGCGTTACAGGGTATGCTATTTCAATAGGATTTGGCGCTAATGCTTGTACAGCTTGGATGCCATATTTATGTTGAATAGCCGCCAAAGGCTCCTTCACCAAATCCATAACTTTACTTTGCATTGCTACTAAATCAAGCTTATCTGGCTTGCCTTTAAGCATCGTTCGCCAATTCGTTTTGTCCCCAATGTGTTTAGCTATCTCGATTTCAACCAATCCGCTTAACAATCGCTCTTTTACTCTAAAAATAGCCATAGCTTGCGACGCGCCCTGATCTATCCATCGAGAAGAAACACCGTCTTTTACATGTCGCGTTATGCCGACTTTAATTTGCCCCGTGTTAGCTAAGTACACGAAATGATCTTGCAAACAATTTTGCTCCCCCATTCTGGCTCACGACATGTGCCTTGGGCATAATGGCAAAGTTCAGGCTTAATGATGCAGGTATCGCATTGTGCCAAACGGGTAAGGCATGGGTAGCAATAGCCTTGGTTAAAACTTTTCTTCGTTTTTCTATTACAATGAATACAGTGAATGCTACCTGTATATTGCATCTTTATTTGCTGGCCAATCAAGTTATTCATATTTACCAAATCGTCACCGATAGGCAAATGATATTGGGCTAGATGATCTCCATTAACCGATACGTGCATCTTAGCGATTTTTCCAGACCATTCGTTCGACATGACAGCTCCTTTATTATATTGATGAACTCGTAAATAAGCTGTATTTCTTATTCAGAGACTAGCGCGCAAGAATATAGCATCTTGGCCTAATTGGGAAACCTAGCAACCATGGTTTAATCAGAATTTTTCGAATCTTCCTCTTCTAATTCGCCGTTTTCTTTGATTGCTTTGAGCGCCAAGCTAGTTTAGCCTTGATAAGGGTAACGAGGTAATTATGAAAGACATCGACAACAAACTACACAGTATGAAGCAAGACGCCGAGCAATTGGCAATTCAGTGTCGCGCCATAGGTGATGACGAAACCTATCAATTGTTGCTTGAGGTTGCATCACTGCTTGAAGTAACTCATGATACATTTCTAGGTAAAACACTAAGCAATTTTCCTAGCACCATGTTGAAAAGCGAAAAGAAACACTAGTTGAGACAACCAGCACTATTTCACTTTTAGAATATTAGGATGATGGTCACTACATCAGTAGCACAAAAAATGCTATCATAATTAAAATATAACTGGGTTAACTCGTTTGCGAAGCTATTTTTTTAGAATTATCATAGCGTTTCATTTACTCTGCTTAGCAAGCTTTGCTTTAGCAGACGATAGCATTAGCCCTGCATTACAAGCCGAGCTTGATGTACTCAAAGATAAGCCGCAGCTTATTATCGACACCTACCTAGAACAAACGACAAAAGCTTCTCCTGAGCAGTCCGTATTTAGCCCACTAGAAATATATTATTTGCTTAACCAAGCGTATTACTCTCAATTAATGCCTGAAGACGCCCTTGAGCAAGCGCTTAACGCGTACAATCTGGTAAAAGATGAGCCTGATACATGGTGGCATAACAACATCTTAGTCGAACTATCAATGGCTTATGAGTTAACAGGCCAAGCAACAACTGCTGTAAAATATGCCGAACGAGCTGTTGCGTGGGCAAAAGTTAAGAAAGATTTTTCACTTCTGCAAAAGGGCTATATAGCAAAAGGACTAAACGAACTCACACTAGGAAAATACGACCTAGCTCTAAATAGCTTTTCTGAAGCTTATTATTTGAGTTCTCAGCATGAGGGCACATTACCTGCGGGGAACGTAGCTTATTACATTGCGTTGGCGCACGAATATTCGGGCAGTAACAGCGAGGCAATAAAATATTTTGAGGAAGCCTCACGCTATTATAAAGAAACGGATCTAATCCTCGATTACAGTGATGCCCTTTATGGCTTGGCTAGGGCATATAAAACGTCGGGAGATTACGCTCAAGCACTTAAATTATTCATGCAATCTATGGAAATTTCGTTGCAACTAGGAGATACACAAGGCCAAGCTTACACCTACAAAGAACTCTCAGGGATTCATATTCGCAATGGCGATTTGAACAAAGCACATTTGAGCTTAATAGAAGCTCTTAAGAACTTCACGCTATCAAATAATCCATACATGTTGGCTGAAGTTCATAAACAATTAGCCGAGTTTGCCAAAGATCAAGAGTCGGTTAAACAGGCAATCCATTTAACAAACATCGCACTAGAGTATGCAGATGGCGATTCTTTAAAACCACATTACATTGAGTTACTCGCCTTGAAAAGTGAATTGTTGGCATTAACCGATGAATACAAATTAGCATTTGAAGCCAGTCGTACTGCATTTCTAGAATATAAAGAATATGCTAAGCAAAACAACGAAGAAAACTTTGAACGCTTGCGTGCTGAATTTAATCTAACAACAACAGCAGATAAAAATAGGCTGCTCGAACTTGCTAATCAAAACGTTAACGCGCAGCTAGAAGCTAAACAACAACAATCCTACTTTTTAATTGTTGTGGTAATGTTCCTGATCACCATTACCTTTCTAGCTGTCTTTGCATATATACAATCTAATCGGGTGCAGAAGAAGTTGGCTTCTTTGGCGAATACTGACCCTTTAACGAAATTATCGAATAGACGAACTGCTTTTAACAGTTTAGCGGTCAAACTTAAACTTGCTAAAAGAGAAAGCTTTCCACTCTCAATAGCCTTAGTCGACTTAGATTTCTTCAAACAAATAAATGATAAATATGGCCACCCTACTGGTGACAAAATACTAGTGGGATTTGCAAATCTAGCGAGCGATATGTTTAGAACATCGGATACTATTGCTCGGATAGGTGGTGAAGAGTTTTTGTTTATATTTCCTTATACTGATACGACGCAAGCTCAAGAGTTAATTATTGAATTTACTGATAAGCTAAGATGTGATGACTCAATAACGACAATAATAGATGAAGCACTCACTTGCTCAGTTGGTATTACCGACGCGGCAAAATGCACAAGTGAACAAGACGCTATCACAATTGCTGATAGAGCTATGTATAGAGCTAAAAACATAGGTCGTGATGCTATAGTTATTGATGAAAACGACGACAATTAAAAAGCATCCTGAACTATGGTTGAGAATGTTGATTAGTCGAGTATACTTCTCGGTCATCACCAACTAAAAATAGAGAATTTATGAGAATTTGTGGCGTAGAACTTAAAGGCACAGAAGCGGTTATCTGTCTACTCAGCTATCAAGATGGATTATTTGCAATACCCGAATGCCGAGTGCGTAAAATTGACTTCAATAAGCAAAATAAAACGACTGATATTCGTTATTTTCAAAGCACATTTGCAAAATTAGCTGAAGATTACAAAATAAACAAAGTCGTCATTAAAGAGCGGCCATTAAAAGGCAAATTTGCAGGTGGTGCATTGGGCTTTAAAATGGAAGCAGCCATTCAGTTAATAGAAAGCCTAGATGTTGAATTGATGTCATCTACACTTCTTAAAGCTTCGCTCAAGAGAAATCCTGTTACTGTTTCATTTGGTGAAACAGGTCTTAAAATATTTCAACAGTCTGCATTTGAAGTTGCCTACGCTGCCCATATGAACAATGTTTATGGCCTTGAAGAACAATAGGCCCAGGTTGTATTGACATTGCTTGTTACATTTAAATCAGTGCATTCGCATCGCTTTTTGGAACCAATAGAGCACAATTGTATCTAGTATTGACTATATAGCGCTTTACAAGGATCACCCATGCTCTCAACTAACTACCGAACCAAATTAAAATATTGCTGCTTAGCTGTTTCGCTATGCATCAGTAGCGCTGCATTTGCCAATGGCGATTTAGCTACTCAACGAAGCAATTACCAAAATGGTGATTATCAAACCGTCATTGATGATCTCACAAAATATAAATTCGAGAATTTTACGCCAACCCATTATGAGTTGTATGTATCAAGTTTATCAAGGATAGATTTAGATGATGCCGAGGAGGCTGCTGAGCGAGCAATTGAGGCCTTTAGTGATAATCCAGACATGTATTTATTGCATGCTGGAATTATGGGCGAACAAGCATCAAACAGTATTTTTAGTATGTTAAGCTACGCAAAAAAAGCACTAGAGAGCTTAACTAGAGCGGCAGAATTAAGACCCGATGACCCTAAATATTTAGAAGGGTTAATGTCTTTTCATTTGATGGCTCCTTCGATAGCGGGTGGTGATAAAGATGAAGCACTGGCACTTTCAAAAGCCATTGCACAAATAGACTAAATCAAAGGTTATGCAGCAACCGCAAATTACTATAGTGCTATAGATGAAACAGACAAAGCCTTCACTACATTAAATGATGCGATTAAAGCGTTTCCACAAGAGATCATATTATACGAGCAGTTAGCTAGTCTCTATGTACGTGAAGATAGCTATAAGCAAGCTCTTGCAACATACCTAGAGGCAGTAGAGCTTTCTGAAAACATAATAAACGCAACAATACCGATGAAAGATTCTGAGGCACCTGTTGAAGGAACAAAACCGACTTTTGATGAAGATACTTACATCTTGTATAACGCGCATTATCAGATTGGTAGGATCGCCCTCATTGGTGAATTAGAATATGACAAAGGTATAGCGCATTTAGAAAAATATATAGAACTTCACAAAAAAGCAACAGTAAATATTGATGGTTTGCCCTCTTTAAACTGGGCTAGACTAAGAAAAGCAGGATTATTGTTAGCAAACAAAAAAGCACTGGAAGCACAAGCTGAGTTAACACTTGTAAACAAGAACGAATCTGACAGGCTAGAAGACATTTATAAGACTCTGTCTAAAAAAGTAAATAGGGCTGTAAAAAAATTGTCTTAACGACGATATTGACTATGTCTCGCCACTTTCGTTCTAGCATGCCCGTGTCGTCCTTGCTCAGGCAAGGACCTTTCTCGGATGTCATCATCGCTGCCACCCCCGTCATCTTCGCGCCACCCTCGTCATCTTCGCGCAGGCGGAGATCTCCCCAACAGCCTAGCTAACCCCATAGATGATTGGCTTTTGCCGTGTAATGTTGGGCGTTCCTGCCTGCGCAGGAATGACCTTTCTTCGTTGATAGCGCGGGGTTTTGTGTTGAATACGAGGGTATTTGCGTTGAATGTGCAAGGGGGCACAAACAGCAGACGTAAAAAAACCCGCTAGCGTTTGCTATGCGGGTTTTTCTAATTGGGAGTCTGGCGATGTGCTACTCTCACATGGGGAAACCCCACACTACCATCGCCGCTAATACGTTTCACTTCTGAGTTCGAGATGGGATCAGGTGGTACCGTATCGCTATTGTCGCCAGACAAAAAAGCGCGAAGCGCCCTCAACTTGATTGAGGGGCTCCGACTTAGCACGCCGTTATCAAAACAACGCGCTTTCATTTGAAAAAGCTGATACGACACTTCATATTTACGACGAAGTACCGTCGTTCCCGCGAAGGCGGGAACCTCCTCAACAGTGAGGAATATAAAAAAAGTAATGGGATAGATGTTTGACACTCCACGGTTGCCCAAGGAGGTTCCTGCCTGCGCAGGAATGACGACTTGTTATCGTCACCATGTGCTTAACATCTACTATTTTAGTAAGTAAGAGACGCTACTCTATTTCACATCTTGATTAGTCACTTGTCACAACAACACATTAGCTACCGATGATGTCCTACCGTTCCCATGGAACATGCACACATCGGTTGCGCAAGATATTGATTCACAAAAGCAGTGAATAAATATTTGCACTTTATAAGGTGTTGTATGATTAAGCCTTACGGGCAATTAGTACAGGTTAGCTTAACGCATTACTACGCTTCCACACCCTGCCTATCAACGTTGTAGTCTACAACAACCCTTCAAAGCGATTAAATCGCTAGGGATGACTCATCTTTGGGCTCGCTTCCCGCTTAGATGCTTTCAGCGGTTATCGATTCCGAACGTAGCTACCGGGCAATGCAATTGGCATCACAACCCGAACACCAGCGGTTCGTCCACTCCGGTCCTCTCGTACTAGGAGCAGCTCCCATCAATCATCCAACGCCCACACCAGATAGGGACCGAACTGTCTCACGACGTTCTAAACCCAGCTCGCGTACCACTTTAAATGGCGAACAGCCATACCCTTGGGACCGACTTCAGCCCCAGGATGTGATGAGCCGACATCGAGGTGCCAAACACCGCCGTCGATATGAACTCTTGGGCGGTATCAGCCTGTTATCCCCGGAGTACCTTTTATCCGTTGAGCGATGGCCCTTCCATACAGAACCACCGGATCACTATGACCTACTTTCGTACCTGCTCGACGTGTCTGTCTCGCAGTTAAGCTGGCTTATGCCATTGCACTAACCTCCTGATGTCCGACCAGGATTAGCCAACCTTCGTGCTCCTCCGTTACACTTTGGGAGGAGACCGCCCCAGTCAAACTACCCACCAGACACTGTCCACAATCCCGATAAGGGACCAGTGTTAGAACATCAAACGTACAAGGGTGGTATTTCAAGGTTGACTCCACGTCATCTAGCGACAACGTTTCATAGTCTCCCACCTATCCTACACATGTAGGGTCAATGTTCAGTGCCAAGCTGTAGTAAAGGTTCACGGGGTCTTTCCGTCTAGGTGCGGGTACACAGCATCTTCACTGCAATTTCAATTTCACTGAGTCTCGGGTGGAGACAGCGAGGCCATGGTTACACCATTCGTGCAGGTCGGAACTTACCCGACAAGGAATTTCGCTACCTTAGGACCGTTATAGTTACGGCCGCCGTTTACCGGGGCTTCGATCAAGAGCTTCGACAACACAAGTGCTATCTAACCCCATCAATTAACCTTCCGGCACCGGGCAGGTGTCACACCGTATACGTCATCTTTCGATTTAGCACAGTGCTGTGTTTTTAATAAACAGTCCCAGCCTCCTGGTCACTGCGGCCCCCATTCGCTTAGAGCGTAAAGCTCATCACAAACAGGGGCGTACCTTCTCCCGAAGTTACGGTACTATTTTGCCGAGTTCCTTCACCCGAGTTCTCTCAAGCGCCTTAGTATTCTCTACCTGACCACCTGTGTCGGTTTGGGGTACGGTTCATATAGCAATACGCTTAGAAGATTTTCCTGGAAGCAGGGCATCAACAACTTCGCGACCGTAGTCACTCGTCTCGTGTCTCAGGTTTAATGTTTGACCGGATTTGCCTAATCAAACGCCCTACGCACTTTCACATGGACAACCAACGCCATGCTTGCCTAGCCTTCTCCGTCTCTCCTTCACTCACTATATAAGTACAGAAATATTAATCTGTTTCCCATCGACTACGCATTTCTGCCTCGCCTTAGGGGCCGACTTACCCTGCCCTGATTAGCATGGGACAGGAAACCTTGGTCTTCCGGCGTGGGGGTTTTTCACCCCCATTATCGTTACTCATGTCAGCATTCGCACTTGTGATATGTCCAGCAAGCCTTACAGCTCACCTTCATCCACTTACACAACGCTCCCCTACCACTTGTCCTAAGACAAATCCGCAGCTTCGGTATATTGCTTAGCCCCGTTACATCTTCCGCGCAGGCCGACTCGACTAGTGAGCTATTACGCTTTCTTTAAAGGGTGGCTGCTTCTAAGCCAACCTCCTAGCTGTCTTAGCCTTCCCACATCGTTTCCCACTTAGCAATATTTTGGGACCTTAGCTGGCGGTCTGGGTTGTTTCCCTCTTCACGACGGACGTTAGCACCCGCCGTGTGTCTCCCGGATAGCACTCATCGGTATTCGGAGTTTGCAAAGGGTTGGTAAGTCGGGATGACCCCCTAGCCTTAACAGTGCTCTACCCCCAATGGTGTTCGTCCGAGGCTCTACCTAAATAGATTTCGGGGAGAACCAGCTATCTCCCGGTTTGATTGGCCTTTCACCCCCAGCCACAAGTCATCTCCTGATTTTTCAACATCAGTGAGTTCGGTCCTCCAGTTGATGTTACTCAACCTTCAACCTGCCCATGGCTAGATCACCGGGTTTCGGGTCTATACCTAGCAACTAAACGCGCAGTTAACACTCGCTTTCGCTACGACTCCCCTATACGGTTAATCTTGCTACTAAATATAAGTCGCTGACCCATTATACAAAAGGTACGCAGTCACACCACGAAGGTGCTCCCACTGCTTGTACGTATACGGTTTCAGGTTCTATTTCACTCCCCTCACAGGGGTTCTTTTCGCCTTTCCCTCACGGTACTGGTTCACTATCGGTCAGTTAGGAGTATTTAGCCTTGGAGGATGGTCCCCCCATCTTCAATCAGGATAACACGTGTCCCGACCTACTTAATATGACCAATATGATGCTTCACATACGGGACTATCACCCTGTATCGTTGTGCTTCCCAACACATTCTGCTACATCATACTGATTCGGCTGCTCCCCGTTCGCTCGCCGCTACTAGGGGAATCTCGTTTGATTTCTCTTCCTAAGGGTACTTAGATGTTTCAGTTCCCCTCGTTTGCTTCGTTAAGCTATGAATTCACTTAACGATAGGTCCTAAGACCTGGGTTTCCCCATTCGGAAATCGTTGGGTATAACGCGTTTTGTCAGCTTCCCAACGCTTATCGCAGACTTACACGTCCTTCATCGCCTCTAACTGCCTAGGCATCCACCGTATACGCTTAGTCACTTAATCATACAACCCTTATAAAGCGCATGCTTTATTTAACGCTTCGCTTTTGTAATTCAAAGCGCGTTAAATCGTATGGTGACAAGTTTTGCTAATCGCTCTATTTTTTCGGTGGAAAAAATAGAGGTATATATGTCAGATAGAGTAGCTCTTGAGAAAATCGTTTCGTATGTCACACTTTCATGTACATACAAGCAATTTTCATCACTTCTCTTACTTTTAAATATAGATTACTTTTTTTATCAGCTTTTCCAAATTGTTAAAGAGCTAAAATGGGGTCAGTGTTAATTACACTTCGCCATCTTATTCACAAAATCGACGTCAATAAGTAACACTGACCCCTTTTTTGCTTTTGAGAGTTTAAAAAACCCTAATGAATAATCTCTCGTTTTTACAAACATGACCTTATTCATTAAGGTTTACTTACCATACCAAATACACGCTACCAAACTGGTAGGCTTGGGCAGACTTGAACTGCCGACCTCACCCTTATCAGGGGTGCGCTCTAACCAGCTGAGCTACAAGCCTGCTGTTCGTCTGTAGTAGATGGTGGAGCTAAGCAGGATCGAACTGCTGACCTCCTGCGTGCAAGGCAGGCGCTCTCCCAGCTGAGCTATAGCCCCGTCTTGTCTATCAATTACTCGATAACAAACCGGTAAGGTATGGTTTCTCTTCTTTTCTTAGTAGCAAAATAATCTGTGTAAGCACTCAGTCAAAAACATCGTTGACTTTTGGTAAGGAGGTGATCCAACCCCAGGTTCCCCTAGGGTTACCTTGTTACGACTTCACCCCAGTCATGAATCACAAAGTGGTAACCGTCCTCCCGAAGGTTAGACTAGCTACTTCTTTTGCAACCCACTCCCATGGTGTGACGGGCGGTGTGTACAAGGCCCGGGAACGTATTCACCGTAGTATGCTGACCTACGATTACTAGCGATTCCGACTTCATGGAGTCGAGTTGCAGACTCCAATCCGGACTACGACGAGCTTTAAGGGGTCCGCTTACCCTCGCAGGTTCGCTTCCCTTTGTACTCGCCATTGTAGCACGTGTGTAGCCCTACTCGTAAGGGCCATGATGACTTGACGTCGTCCCCACCTTCCTCCGGTTTGTCACCGGCAGTCTCCTTAAAGTGCCCAACTGAATGCTGGCAACTAAGGACAAGGGTTGCGCTCGTTGCGGGACTTAACCCAACATCTCACGACACGAGCTGACGACAGCCATGCAGCACCTGTATCAGTGTTCCCGAAGGCACCAATCCATCTCTGGAAAGTTCACTGTATGTCAAGAGTAGGTAAGGTTCTTCGCGTTGCATCGAATTAAACCACATGCTCCACCGCTTGTGCGGGCCCCCGTCAATTCATTTGAGTTTTAACCTTGCGGCCGTACTCCCCAGGCGGTCTATTTATCGCGTTAGCTTCGCTACTCACGGATTAAATCCACAAACAGCTAATAGACAGCGTTTACGGTGTGGACTACCAGGGTATCTAATCCTGTTCGCTACCCACACTTTCGCACATGAGTGTCAGTCTTTGGCCAGAGAGTCGCCTTCGCCACTGATGTTCCTCCAGATATCTACGCATTTCACCGCTACACCTGGAATTCCACTCCCCTCTCCAAGACTCTAGTCATTCAGTTCCAAAAGGCCTTCCCACGTTGAGCGCGGGGCTTTCACTTCTGGCTTAAATGACCACCTGCGTGCGCTTTACGCCCAGTAATTCCGATTAACGCTTGCACCCTCCGTATTACCGCGGCTGCTGGCACGGAGTTAGCCGGTGCTTCTTCTGTTGTTAACGTCACAGTATATGGGTATTAACCACACACCTTTCCTCACAACTGAAAGTGCTTTACAACCCGAAGGCCTTCTTCACACACGCGGCATGGCTGCATCAGGGTTTCCCCCATTGTGCAATATTCCCCACTGCTGCCTCCCGTAGGAGTCTGGGCCGTGTCTCAGTCCCAGTGTGGCTGATCTTCCTCTCAGAACAGCTAGAGATCGTCGCCTTGGTGAGCCTTTACCTCACCAACTAGCTAATCTCGCTTAGGTTCCTCCTTTGGCGGGAGCCGAAGCCCCCTTTTACCCGTAGGTAATATGCGGTATTAGCCATCGTTTCCAATGGTTATCCCCCTCCAAAGGGCAGATCCCTAAGTATTACTCACCCGTCCGCCACTCGTCATCTTCTAGCAAGCTAGAAATGTTACCGTTCGACTTGCATGTGTTAGGCCTGCCGCCAGCGTTCAATCTGAGCCATGATCAAACTCTTCAATTAAATACTGAAATTACAAATAAATTTTTGTCGCAGACACTCTTGACGAGTGCCTACACAGATTGTCTTGCTACTAATTGTTAAAGAACATTGTTAGCCTGACGGCTAACTCGCTGTGAGGTGGACTATGCCTCTCCTCAAGCGGGATGCGAATACTACGTCACTCGCAAATTTTGTCAACACTTTTTGTAAACTTTTTTGCAAATAATTTTGCAAGTCATTTTACGAAAACGTCATCGCAATGACGCATAAATATTGACACTTCAAATACGTTTGTTAGCCTTTGTAATCAAAGCCTAACGATGTGTCCTTGAAGCGAGCGCGCATTTTACAGAGGGTAGGATTCAAATCAAGTGTTTTTTATAAAAATAGTCGCTTTTAAGTCTGTTTGCATAAAAAGTGTTCAAACTAGGTAAAATGTGTATTTATTGTGTTACAAAAGTTAGTGACTTAATGATTATTACTGGCTATATTTTGATAACACTTTAGTATATGTCACTCGCACAATACCAAAAACAATTAAAACAAATTGGTGGATTACCATGATTTCAGTAAAAACTTCTTTAGCTTTTGTTATCACATTCGTGTTGGCAATCGTAGCTTATTTTATTTCCTCAGCAGAATTTGCATCAGGTTTCAGCGCTGTAATAGCGAGCGTGTTTATTGTATTGACTACGGTGTCATTATTGCTTGTCTCTTCCTTACAGAACAACGCAAGTGCATCAGCAAGTACCGAACAAAATACAACGGCTCAACCCACTGAGTCCAGCCCAGGTGAAATTGCTACCTTATATGTAGGTAATTTGGCGTACAAAGCGAATGAACAAACCGTGCAAGAGTATTTCGAATCAGTAGGCGCGGTAAAGTCAGTTCGTTTAGTAAAAGATAAACGTACTGGCAGACGAAAAGGCTTCGGGTTTATAGAAATAGAAAGCGGTGATGAAGAAAAATTTATTACTAAGCTCAATGAAAGCGAATTTATGGAACGCAATATCATTGTCCGTCCTGCAAATGAAAAACAGCATTAGATAAAATTACAGGATCAAAAAAACCGCTTTTAATAGCGGTTTTTTTGTATTCAATAATATTTAATCAGGCTAAGAAAACTTATTATTGAAGGCGTGAAATCTATTTATTGCCTGCAACAAATCAGGCACCTGCACATCTTTCATTTGATTTACTAAACCATTAATTACCTGGTTAAAATCTGTTTCAGAATGTAAGGCTGATTGACTCGATTCCATTACATCCAAGTACTTGTTCACATATTCAGCGACGGCTTTAGGTGCGGCAAAGTCAGCATTGTTTGTCACCCCTGTCAAATGCTCAATATCTTCATACATTTTCATTTGTTGAAATTTATCAGACTTGTTTAATTGCTTCGCAAGCCCAGAGATCTCATTATCAGTATAGCCTAAGGCAATAGACTTATTATAAGCACTTTCAATTTCGCCTCGATAAAAAGAATTTGCAAGACCATCAACTTTATTCAAAAGGTTTGCAACGGAAAGATGCTCAGCGTCCGAGACCATCCCTTCTATTGCGAACGAAATATTCGACGAGCTCGTCGTATGCATACTCTTGTTATCGTCTACTTGCGCTGAGTTAAAAGCTCTAGTTTCAAAGTCGATCTTCACCGGCTCGTTTGCGAAGGTTTTAATGGCAATTGCCGACAAAGCTCGTTGTGCCCCGCTTTCAACCTGTTCAATATTTTTTATCTGCTGTGCATAGTCTAAGGGGTCAATTGCTAATTTTAATATACCGTTCACAATCGAATCTTTCGTCTCACTAATGAGTTGAAAGGTATCATCATCAGCTAGACCAATTAAATCTAATTTGGCTTGATCGATACCAACTTCAACACCTTTTACGGCTTCATTTCTGAAAAAATTGAGTTGTTCTTCATCAAAGCCTCGCTTGGCTAAATTGGCGAGCGCATTTTCTACAAAGCCAACAACATTGCTAGTCACTGTTTGGATACTAGGCAACACCTCATCATTCTGGGCACTTGCACTGAAGCGTTCTTGGAGCTTGCTGGCAGCTTGCGCTGAAAGATCATTGCCGGCAGAAGTACTAAAACTTTTACTTATAGAACTTGTTAGCACTCGAGCAACAACGTTATCATTCGCCCCAGTAGCACTGTAATGGTCAACATTAGCCTGCGCATTAACGACAGGTAACACTGAAATCTTAGTTGTATTTTTCAATACATCTTGTGCGCCACTGCCATTAGCCGGTGACACATTTGTTTGTGCTTGAATTGTATTCATAAAAAGATACCTCACTATCCTCAGCCTTATTTATCGGCATTGAGGCCTTATTTCTTTAATAAACAGTTGGTATATTTTTATTTATCATTAAAATCAAACACTCTGAAATTTAAGGTGTTTGAATGACAAATTTAATGGCGCTTTCTGTAGACCAGATTAAAGCCCTCAGCTATCAAGAACAATTTATTGCCAAGAGATCATGTTTAACGACCTTGTTATCTCCGTATTTTGATGAACAAGTAGATGCTTTTGTGTCGCCGTCAGAGCATTATAGAATGCGCGCAGAGTTCAGAATTTGGCATGATGGCGAAGATTCTTACCACATTATGTTTGACCAGACGACTAAAGAGCAATACAAAGTAGAGCAATTGTCGAGTGCATGTATGCTTATCAATCAGGCCATGCAAAAAACCATTGAGTTTGTAAAGAAAAACAATGACTTACGAAAGAAACTTTTTCAGATAGATTATCTAGCAACCACCACAGATGAATTAGCAGTAAGTTTGCTCTATCATAAATCCCTAGACGACACTTGGACTGAACAAGCGAACAGGCTTAAAGAAACACTCGACACATTTTGCAAGAGCAATATCATAGGTAGAGCGCGCAAACAAAAAGTCTTAGTTGGTCAAGACTTCGTTAGTGAAACCTTAGTTATAAATGAATCACAATACACCTTCAAACAGGTCGAAAATAGCTTTACGCAGCCAAACGCCGCAATAAACGTAAAAATGATTGAATGGGTCATTGCTAACCTTAACCCTGCGAAAGGCGATTTGTTGGAACTTTACTGTGGTGCGGGTAATTTCTCTATTCCTTTAAGCAAACATTTTCAAAAAGTATTGGCAACCGAAATATCGAAGAGCTCGGTAAATGCGGCTCAGTATAATATACAACTTAACCACATTGACAACTTGGTCATCGCACGTCTGTCAAGTGAGGAGTTTGTAGAGGCATACACAAAGGTGCGTAAATTCAACCGCTTAGCCCACATCGATCTCGACAGCTATGAGTTTTCTAGCGTTTTGGTGGACCCTCCTAGAGCGGGACTCGATGAAACGACACTGGCACTAGTCGCAAAATTCGACACTATCATTTATATATCTTGTAATCCAAATACCCTAATAAGAGATTTAGCCGTTTTAGATGTAAGCCACAGAGTAGAAAAAGCAGCGTTGTTTGATCAGTTTCCTTTTACTCACCATATGGAGTCGGGTGTTATTCTACGAAAACGCTGAGTATCGAATGTCAATTAACGCTGAGATTTTGAATAATACAAGGCACCTTTTTCGATAAATCGCAGTTGCGTTTTTACACGCTTGGCGATTTGCTCAGTTTCGGTGCTATCGGCATCAATCGCCTCAGCGCCAGCGCTAAAAACGAGTTTAACCATCGCTTCTGCTTGCAAATAGGCTATTGGAATTGGGATGGATAATTTATCAACAATATAATCGGCAAGCTCTTCTGTAAAATGCTGGATCTCTCTTTTTACCGCAGCACGAAAAGACGCTGATGTGCCGGTGTGTTCGCGTAGTAAAAGTCGAAACACATTAGGATTACTAAGAATAAATTCTAAGAATGTATCAACGGAAATATTGATGATACTGCCACCAGAAGCTATACGTTGTCTTGCTTGGCGCATTAATTGGCGAAGGGCAAGGCCAGACTCATCAACCAAAGTCAGACCTAATTCATTAATATCTGAAAAGTGTCGATAAAAAGATGTAGGGGCAATGTTTGCCTCACGTGCGACTTCTCGTAAACTAATGGTAGTAAAGCTTTTATTGTCGTCTAATAAAACAAATGCACCATCAATAATGCGCTGTCGAGTTTGCTGTTTTTGCTGTTGTCTATTCATATTGAAAGGTTTACACAATTGTTTTGTTTTCTGCAATAATTTTCTTGCACTTAAGCAGACTAAAAGTTAAATTAGCGTACAGTTGTACGCTGAATATTTTGAGTATTTTATTTTGAAAAAACCTCCCTTGATACCCTTAACCGTATCTGTCTTTGTTGGCACTACTTTAATCGCTTTACTAGGCGTCCCTCTTTGGGCATTTTATGTCGGTATAGGTTGGACTGAAATTGCCGTTGCAGTAGCACTTTTTTCTTTACTGGTATGTCGATTACCGCAGGTTACCATCGTTTATGGTCACATAAAACCTATCAAGCGCATCCAGTAATAAAAGCAATTCTGGCTGTCGGCGGAGCGATGGCAGTTCAAAACAGTATTTTGCACTGGTCTAGTGACCATCGGGTGCACCATCGCCATGTTGACGAAAACGAGCAAGACCCCTATTCCGCCAACAAAGGCTTTTGGTTTTCACATATTGGATGGATGCTACGAGAATACCAAGCCAAACGCTATAGTGATTATGCTAATTGCCGAGACCTTCAAAAAGATAAAATTGTAATGTGGCAACACAATTACTATGTGCCCATTGTTCTTATTGCGAACTTTGGTATTACTGCCTTTCTTGGCTTTTTAAATGGCGATGTCATCGGCATGATGTTAGTTGCCGGAGTGGCTAGGTTGGTAGCCGTTCATCATGTTACCTTTTTTATCAACTCTTTAGCTCACATATGGGGTTCACGTCCCTACACCGATACCAACTCGGCACGAGATAACGGCGTGATTGCGCTATTTACCTTTGGTGAAGGCTACCATAATTATCATCATATATTTGAATACGATTATAGAAATGGCATTCGTTGGTGGCAATACGATCCAACAAAGTGGTTAATCAAAAGCTTATCATGGTGCAAACTAACCAGTAACTTGCGGACAACTCCTGAAGAACGTATTGAGAAAGCCAAATTGCAAATGCAACTTAAGAATGCAAAAACCTCGCTTGTCCATTTACCAAATGCAGATGAAGTGCTTGCAAAAGTGCAGCACGAATACGATGTGCTCTTGCAAAAAATGGCTGACTACTACAACACCAAAAAGTCACTTGTGGCCATGAAGAAGCAAACCTTGCAAGCTTCATATGAAAAACTAGAACTCGATTATCGTTATAAAGAAATGAAACAGTCGTTTCAGTTGCAAAAAGACAAATGGCATTCCTTGTATGCCTACTATTTACAGCCAATGTCAGCGTAACAAAAAAGGATGTGCAAGCATCCTTTTTTTGTATCTCTTTGTATTATTGAATTCATTCTAAATATCGGGAATTTATCTATATTGCTGGGCGTAATTTTGTTACATTGAAATAGCGCGTACCATAGCATTGCTTCGTTACCCAACAGAAACTTCACACAACGCGCATACTTAGAAGTATTCGAAATAAATGAACAGCAAAAAAATGACAACAAACACGCATCGAAATGACAGGGCTAAGGGCGCAATATTGTCTTTAGGCATCGTTTTGCTGTTTGTGGTTATGATTGTTTCGACCCTTATCATGGAAGAACGCATTGAAGACAGCGTAAACGAGGCTATTACACAAGATGCTAAACAGTCCATCGTAACCGGGGATGTGATACTAGGGTCTTCAATTGAACTCTACCAAAAAGATATCCGATTTTTAGAAAACACTTCAGCGCTTCTTAACTATGTAAAAGTCATAGAACCGCTATCTTCCTCGCTCAATAATGCAGGTAATGACTTAGCAACTGAAAATGCAGTAAAACAGACCTTCCTAGCATTGATGCAGCAAAGACACGAAATTGAGCAACTCCGCATCCTCTCCATTTCTGATGGGCAAGAGTTGATTCGAATGGAACGGCGAAACAATGCTATTGGTGATGTCGATACAGACAAACTCCAAAATAAAGGTGAAAGAGACTATTTCCGTGATGCTAGTTTAATAAACGACAATCAAATTTATATTTCTCAAATTAATTTAAATCGAGAAAATGGAGAAATTCAATATCCTATTATGCCAACTATTAGGTTAGCCATTCCTCTTTTTGCAAAGCACAAAAACGATAAGGAAGCTCGCAAAGTTGCCGTATTGGTCGCAAATATAAATGCTCAAATTCTTCTCGACTCGCTCGTTTCTGCTGTTGATGACCGTTTCACTGTCTATTTATTAAATGAGGAACAAGGTTTTTTAGTGCATCCTGATCCGAAAATGGCCTTTGCTTATGAATTTGGCGAAGATGCATTCTGGTATACATTGTTTGGTGACCTTGCCCTTAGTAAAAACGAACTTCAGTTTGCACAAGTAAACGACAAAAGTGCTCCGCGTTTTTTGTATATGAGAGAAGACATCACCCTCAACTCAGTCCTTCGCGACAGCGAAATAACAAGTAAATTAAAGTTGAGTTTGATTGTTGCGATGCCAGAGTCCTTAACAGATAAAATGTTATATGAAAGACGAATTAACACCTTTGGTCTAACAGCTATATTTGCCCTTCTTATGCTTGTTCTATTGTTGTTTTTCAACTCTTATATCAAGCGTAACATTATGCTCAATCGCACACGTTCAGAATATCAAGCCATCGTAGATGGTTCTGCAGATGCCATTATTGGCCTATCACTTAACGCAGATATTAGTACTTGGAATAAAGCCAGTGAAACCTTGTTCGGTTTACAAGCACAGCAGGTAATTGGTAAGCAATTTAATGAAGTGGTCAGTCTTTCTGAATTTGATATTATGGCATTAATTGAAAAACTAAAAACACAAGCAACTACACCTAACATCCACTGCGAAACCACACTGCCAAGTGCCAAAGGCGACTTAGCACTTGACTTAAGTATATTTGCAATTGCTACCCAAACCGATGGCCTCATTGGCGTTTCTGTCATTTGCAAAGATGTTACCTTACAAAAACAAGCTGAAGAGCAAATTAAAAATATCAACCAATCGCTTGAAAAGCAGGTACAAACAAGAACAAATGAGTTAGAACAAGCCAAGAACGAAGCAGAACAAGCCAATGTTATTAAAAGCGCATTTATTTCAAATATTAGTCATGAAATGCGCACCCCTTTAAATGGTATATTGGGAACTCTTGAACTTATCACCAAGGATCCCTTATCAGAAGCCCAACAGGCTTATCTAAAAATGACAGAAAGTAGTATCAATAGTCTTACTCTGCTGATTAACGATATTCTCGATTTATCTAAAATAGAAGCCGGCAAAATGCGCTTAGACAAACGTGCATTCAATTTAGTAGATGAATTTGAAAAAACGATTTTGCCTTTGGCGCTAAAGGCGTACGAAAAAAATCTCCATTTTATTTTTGATGTATCACAAGTTCATGTGAACTATGTCATTGGTGACAAAAATAGAATTAATCAAATCACCAATAACATTCTAAGCAATGCGGTGAAGTTCACTGAAAGCGGAGAAATCAGCGTTAAACTGCAATCGCATAAATCACCCAACGGTGTTGTTGTACTATGTGCAATTAGTGATACAGGTATAGGTATTGATGAAAAGTATCACAGTCAGATGTTTGGTACCTTTAATCAAGAAGACACGAGCATATCAGGTAAATTTGGTGGCTCTGGTTTAGGCTTGGCTATTTGTAAACAGCTAAGTAAATTGATGGATGGAGATGTGTCATTTGCATCGCAAAAAGGACAAGGAAGCACTTTCAACTATATTTTACGTGTTGAACAAAATCCGCAAAAAGAAGAACAAGCTAGCTTATTAGATGGCTTGCACTTAAGCTTAGCCTGCAGTAACAAAAACGAAGCTGACAGTATAAAGGCAAATTTAGAAAGCTTAGGCGCGCATGTTTCAGAGCTTGATGCTAGCTCAAGCATACATAAAGATTCGAGCATACTACTCATCGATAACAACTTTGCAAATAAGGCAAAGATAGTTGCCAAATACAAAAAACGCCAAATCCAATATTCTCGGGTTATCGAATTATCGTTACCACAAACCTATGCCAATGGAGACGCTACCAATAGCGGTTCTTGGGAGTTAATGAAACCGTTCACGGTCAGCGGACTTCTTAATTTGATGAGT
Source organism: Glaciecola sp. G7-5 (assembly GCF_055808975.1). Lineage (NCBI taxonomy): Bacteria > Pseudomonadati > Pseudomonadota > Gammaproteobacteria > Alteromonadales > Alteromonadaceae > Glaciecola > Glaciecola sp. G7-5. The sequence continues at coordinate 2,313,123 of NZ_CM147892.1, read as the reverse complement.
AATTCTGATGGCTTCAATACCTTAACCAATGTTGGTCGTCATTTATATAATGAGCGCATTGAAGCAGCCAAACGGACACCAAATAAAGTAATTACAGAACGCGTATTGGTCGTTGATGATAACGAGATCAATATTGAAGTGATAAAAGGCATGATAAGCGAGCATGTCGACGTGATTTTCTCTGCCACCAATGGCGCACAAGCCCTCGATATTTTAAATAAGTCTCACAATGCTCAGTTTACTTTTGATATTATTTTGCTCGATTGCAACATGCCTATTATGGACGGGTTTGAATGTGTAAAACGGATTAGAGATGGCGAGGCTGGGGAAATATATAAAGATGTACCTGTCATCGCCATAACTGCGGATGCAATGTTAGGAGACCAAGAAAAATGTCTCGATGCAGGCATGAGTGACTATCTAACCAAGCCTATAAAATCAGAATTATTAATTGATACCATTGTAAAGTGGTCAGTGTAGGCGTTTTTATAAGCAGCAATAACACAAGATAAACTTCTCAAAACAGTAGATGTAGGATTGATGAACTATAAAATTTTTCTAATAAATTTGGCTCGTTCAAAAGATAGGTTGCAGCACTGTAAAGCTCAACTAGGCTCTTTAGGCGTTGACTTTGAGCGTATTGAAGCCGTTGATGCTAAGCTTCTTGATCAGAAAACAATCAATCAACATTATGACGCCACTAACAATATTAAACTCTACAAAAAGGATTTGAACACAGGCGAAATAGCTTGCTACCTAAGCCATAGACTTGCCTGGACGAAAATCATTGAACAAGATTTGGATTTTGCCGTTATTCTAGAAGACGATTTTATCATCAATGATGAGTTTGCCGAACTAGTCAATATCATGAGTAAGTTAAAATCTTGGCATTACTTGCGCTTGGCGAATTTTGGGAAGAAATACAAAGTGGATGCGCGAGCTGCACTCGATAAGCGTTTTGAAATTCTACATTTCAATCAAATACCTGTTAACACTCAAGCACAAGCGGTAAGTAAAGAAGGTGCTAAACGTTTGCTTAAAAATACGGAAAAATTTAGTCGCCCCATAGATATAGATTTGAAACACTTTTGGGAGAAAGAAATAGATCTCATTGGACTTAGCCCTTGCTTAGTCAATACCACCAGCAAATTCGAAAGCGACATTACGACTATGGACAGCGCAACGGGTAGAGAAGCCGCGAGTAAGTTTGTAAGACGCACACGCTATATCATCAATTTTAAACTAAGAAATTTTTTGAACAAACGACGCAGACCAAAGCTACAGAGCTATATCAGCTAAACCATTTCTTTTGAATTTTACGTGTGGCAATACGTAGGTCAGAGATCTTACTCTCTTTCTCGTAACGGCCTTTTTGAACATGTCGTATTTGAAACACACCTTTGATGTCGATAGGAACGCCATCGGTGCCCACTAACCATCTAAAGATAGTATCTTCATAACACTTACGCCAGCGGTCTGATTCAGTTTGAAAGGTACGTACCTTATCGCAATAGCCGATTGCTCTGGCCACATCTCCATGCACAATTTGATAGGGACCTATCGCTTTTCGCCGTGAGTGTGTTTCAAATGAGCCGGTGTCAATGTCGAGTACTTGAGGTTCTGCCTTTGCTTTGAGCATCGGATCGCTGTCTTCAAGAATAGCAGTAACCTGAATCTTTTCCGGGAAAAGTAATGTAGTGGTATTTTCTTGTAGCTGTTTTGCTAAAGAGTCTAAGCAGTTTTCATGGAAAATAATATCGCAGTCTGTAAACCACACCCAATCCGCTTGGGTTGAAAGCGCTGCTTGATTGCGCCCAATAGTGCGACGAACTAATTTGCCCAACTCAATCGGCTGCCAATTCCACGTCACGTTTTCGACCTCAATCGCACCAAAAAAAGTAAGTGTCTTCTGCGTTTCTTTATCTTCTGGAGTATAAAAGACAGTGACCGTGACACTCATATCTTTGGGCGGAAAATTAACAAAGAACTCAACTGGTAAACCAGCATATTAGAATACTTATAACAGTGACTGACCATTTCCAAGGTCAAAAAGCCCTTCTTACAATGTCTTTCACTAATCGCTGGAATCGGCCTGCGATACCATGAAGCAGGCACTATATTTTTCGTTATCAAACGAAAAAAGTGCGTAAAAAACTTATTATATTTTGAATGCGGATAAGTCTGGGTATTTTTCATTTTCAAGAATCAAGGCCAAAATTAGATGTTATCACAAAGTATTGAGTTTAGGCGCGTTTACGGTTTTTTTAAATGTCTTATTGCATGAAGAATATAATCCTTAAGTAAATCGATGAAAATTGTAGTGATTGTTAGCTGCTTTTTAATACGCTGTTTGATATATAAATCAATGGAATGGAAATCATTAGAAAGTAAATTGCAGGTAAAAGTGTTGTTCAGGCGCCATTTACCTATATAATCACCATCGAATTATTAAAAATTAATGTTCAACAAGTGTGATTTGTCGCATTCAAATTGGTGATCTAGCAAAAAAATTAATGATGCAGAGAAAAGCCATCTTACTTTACAATACTTAGTCGAACTACTTTAAGCTTTAGCGTGTGACGCCTAGCTTAAGCCACAAGGAAATTTCATTGAAGCACATTCTGACAACATCAATTCAACTCTTCATAATTTGTGCTTTGTTTAATGGAATCTTCAGCACCTATACGGTAGCAAAAGAATCACGAATGACATCTGCAGATTGTATGGGCTGTCACCAAGAACAAAGCGCTTCATGGAAAAAGTCTGATCACGCGATGGCGATGGCCTTACCTACAAGCAAAAGTGTGCTTGGAAACTTTAATCAGCAAAGTGCTAAGCATTATTCACAAACCGCGTTATTTTTTACAGAAGAAGGTGAATATAAGGCCACCATTGGTGACACTAACAAGAACAGCAGCGAAACCTTTACCGTCAAATATACATTTGGCCATTACCCTCTTCAGCAATATTTGGTGGCGACAAAGCCTGGCACCTATCAAGTATTACCTTTTGCATGGGATTCAAGACCGGCAAACGAAGGTGGTCAGCGTTGGTATCATAATTATAGCCAAGAAGAAATAAATGCAAACGATCGCTTACATTGGCGTCAACCGCTTCAAAACTGGAATGGCATGTGCGCTGACTGCCATTCTGACGAACTCGAACGTAACTATGATCCTGTAGCAAACTCCTTTAACACACAATTTACCGGTATTAACGTTGGGTGTGTATCTTGTCATGGCGTTATGGACAATCACCTTGAGCAAATCGAAACGCAGAAACCAACGCCACTAGCGAATGCAACAAGTCATGCACTTGGACAATGGGTACTAGAAGAAGGTTCTGTCACCGCAACATACAAAGGTGAGACCCGAGACAACGAATTTATGCAAACGTGCTTTGCCTGCCATTCATTGCGTTCGCCATTGAGTGATGGCTTTAGTGCAGACGAGAAGTTCTTAGATCAGTTCTCACCGAATCTAATAACACCACCTTTGTATTACGCCGACGGACAAATAAAAGAAGAAGTTTACGTTTACGGGTCTTTTTTACAAAGCAAGATGTTTAACAACGGTGTGAATTGTCTCGATTGCCATGATCCTCACACCATGAAAGTCAAAATAGAAGGCAATGGTTTGTGTCTTCAATGCCATAAAGCCAGCGAATTTGATACGCCAGAGCATCATAAACATACCGCGTTCACCGCTGGCGCACAGTGCGTGAACTGCCATATGCCCGACACTGTCTTTATGGGCGTTGATAATCGACGAGATCATAGTTTTAAAATTCCATCTCCACATTTATCGAGTGATTATGACACACCAAACGCGTGCACCGATTGCCACGATGATAAAGACAACAAGTGGGCATCAGACGTAATAACAAAATGGTATGGTGGGCCAAAACCACTTTCTAGCAACAGACAAAACTTATTACGCTTACGTCATGGCCAAGGAATTTCTCTTGCAGAACATTTAGCCATTGTGAAAGACACTAGCATTGATACGATCAGCAGAGCCAGCGCGCTTGAAATGATCGCAAGAAGCACCGACGTACTTTCAGCTAGTCAATTAGGTCCCTTTGTACGCTCATCTGAAGATTTGATTCGCTTAGCGGCGGCACGTGTTGGTAATTTGGTTGGGATAGTCCAGCGAGTCAATGTTATTGCGCCACTGTTAGATGATCCATTAAAGTCGGTAAGAGCAGCGGCAGCCCAAATATTAATTGGACAAGAAGTTGGTGAACAAAACATCAAGGTATTTACACGCGCATTTAATGAATTGACAATCGCTAATGAAGTAAGCGCTTGGCGCGGTGAAGGTAGAATTAATCAAGGCAATATTGCGCTTATAGAAGGTAAACTTATTGCCGCAGAAACAGCCTACAAAGGCAGCATCGAGATTGACCCATACTTTCCTGTTGCCTACATGAATTTAGCGGATTTATATAGAACGAAGCAACGAGAAGATTTGGTAGCAGAAGTCTTAACAGGCGGCTTAACGGCAGTGCCAAGCTCAGCCGATGTTGCCTATGCCTATGGTTTGCACTTAGTTAGAATGAAAAAAGTGAATGATGCCATCCCTTATTTTAAAAATGCCATGGACTTAGCACCACAAAACGTTCAATTAGCTTATACCTACGCCCTAGCATTAGATGGAAATCAACAAACTCAATTCGCGATCAAAGAACTTAAGCGATTTATCGATGACTATCCTAACAATTCGTCACTGGTTGAACTTGGTCAGTACATGGCCCGTAAAATGAACAATAGAGCTGATTTTGAATGGTTTACGAAAAAAGGCTACTAGTATCATAGATTAACGTGGTCTACTTCTTGAAAAAAACCGTTAGTTTAGTTCTAAAGCTATATTGCGTGATTCCGATACTTAGGTAATGAATATTGCGCATCCTAAAAATCGTCTACTCTTAGTCAGCTCAACTCTTTTTCTGACTCTTATAATGTGTGGTCTAGTATTGCTTGCCTGGCAACAGTTTGTGTTGTCACAGCAGCAACAACATGCCTTGCGAATTTTAAAGCAAATAGAAGTACTAATTGTTGAGTCAGAAATGACGCTTGATTTACTCGATCGCACCCCAGACATCAAGTGTGATGCTGACTATGTATTATTTCTCAAGCAAATGATGTTTCAAAGCAAATATATTAAAGATATAGGAGTGATTAAACAGGACCAAGTTGTGTGTAGTATTAGCAAAGGCACTTTGAATCAAAGCTATGCTCTACCCAAAGCCGATATTCAATTGACATCAGGCAAAGACATTATCATTTCAAGCCCCTTAGAGTTATTTGACTATGACTACTCTGCTTTACGCATTCGTAACGAGCGTTTCTCTGTGGTGAACGAATTAAAAGAAATCATCATCGATACAGGCGACGATTTCACTTGGGAAATAGGTTTTGCCAAAAACGACGAATCTATCTATTTATTAGGCGACCCAGAGCTTGTTAATAGAGTCCCTAATACAGACTTTACATTACTTACCACACTTCTTGGTCATTCAAAAACATGTTTGCCGGCAATATCCTTTTGCGTTGTATCTGAAGTTAACTTCAATAAATTTATCACAACGCAAATCTTTGCGCTTTTCGTGATAATAACCATTGCTATTGTGGGGCTAAACTTCCTATTAGTCAGTCGCATGTTGGCACATTTTTCATCGACCGAAAAACGCCTAAAAACGGGTTTAAAGCAAAGTGCTTTTTATCCCCTGTTCCAACCAATAATATGTTTAAAAAGTGGTCATGTTATTGGCTGCGAAGTACTCGCTAGATTTAAAGACAGGCATGGTGCAGTCTATCCCGATCAATTTATCCAGATATTAACATCGCTTGACCTAACTTTTTGGTTCACCAAAATAATCATTAAAGATGCTTTGGCGCAAATAAAGCGCCAAAGCAATTGCGATATTAAAAAGCTTAACTTTAATTTGTGCCCGCGGGATTTAAATGATGAAAATGTTAGTGAATTAATCGCGTTATTTGAAGATACCACTGCATTTGAAATTTGTTTTGAGATTACCGAAGATGAAACCTTCGACTCTCCCCAAGCCGTTGCTAATGTAAAACGCTTGAAAAAAGCTGGTTTCACCATTGCCATCGATGACTTTGGCACGGGTTATGCGAATCTTGGACAATTAAACAATTTTGAATTTGACTATTTGAAAATTGATCGACAATTTGTCATGGCCATCGATAAAGTTAGTGTAAAGTCGTCTCTTATTTCAAGTATTGTTGAAATAGGTAAATCATTGGGCGTAACGATTGTCGCAGAAGGTGTCGAAACCGCAGAACAGCAACATGCATTGCAGCAACTCGATATTGAACTTGCACAAGGTTGGCTTTACGGTAAAGCAATGAAATTTGAAGAGCTCGCCGAATTGATGAGAAATGGAGTGTGTGATGAGTTTAAGGCTTGTCATGAACATAAACCTCAATTGCAATCAGTGCTTTTATCAAGCCTTCCTCAAACTATTAACTTGCAGTTGAAATCGACCCCAGAGCTTGAAACCCAAACATGATGTTTCAGTAATAAAGTAAACGGTTTATAAGCGTGTACAATTTTTATTTGTTCTTTTTGCTGTGCTATAATTTCGCGCGCTAAATTTCTAATACAACACGGGCCTACCCCACCTTGACAAGACCACTTCTAGACCATCGTTTTTCTGTCGCTCCAATGCTCGATTGGACTGATCGTCACTGTCGTTTCTTTTTACGCTTACTTTCAACAAACACTGTGCTGTATACCGAAATGGTAACTACCGGTGCGATCATCTATGGAAAAGGCGATTACCTAGGGTTTAATAAACAAGAGCATCCTTTAGTGTTGCAGCTAGGTGGTAGTAATCCACAAGATATGGCCAGGTGCGCAGGTATTGCTCAAAGTAAAGGCTATGATGAAATTAACATCAATGTTGGTTGCCCGTCGGATAGAGTAAAAAACGGTAGCTTTGGTGCATGTTTAATGTCCACTCCCGAGGTGGTTGCCCAGTGTGTCAGCGCCATGCAAGGTGAAGTAGATATACCGGTCACGGTAAAATGTCGAATTGGTATTGATGATATGGATGACGATGTTGGTTTGACCAATTTTGTTTTACCAATTCATGATGCTGGTTGCGAACACTTTATCGTTCATGCTCGAAAAGCTTGGTTGCAAGGCTTAAGTCCCAAGCAAAATAGAGACGTGCCGCCACTTAACTACGACCGCGTATATAAGTTAAAGCAAGAAAACCCTAAGCTACATATTAGTATTAATGGTGGCATTACAAGCCTTGCCCAAGCCAATGAACATTTGCAATATGTTGATGGCGTAATGATGGGTAGAGAAGTTTACGCCAACCCTTATATTTTAAGTGGCGTAGATGAGTCCATTTATAAAAACACGAATATTTCGCAAGTTAGCAGAGAAGACATTGTGCGTTTGATGACAGTCTATATTCATGAGCAAGTTGAAAACGGCACACGGGTTTGGCACATCGCGAGGCATATACTTGGTTTATTTCAAGGACAAACTGGCGGTAAGATTTGGCGAAGATACCTTAGCCAAAACGGCACTGGTAAACATAACAATCCTAATCTTTTGCTCGACGCTTATGAGCAAGTGTTAGCCGCACAAGACAAAGCAAGAAAAGACGCGCTAATTTTTGGTCAAAAAAACCAAATCACTTAGCCAATTCAACCAAGCTCCCCTAAATTTTATAGCTTCATCCACAAGCCCCTCACCAAAATAAGCGTAAGTCATTGATTTTTAGCTACTTGTTAAAAGCTCAATTTTTTGGCACAAGATTCGCTATATGGAAAGTGTGACCGCAAAACGGCACAAGGTTTACAAAAGTTGTCAGCAAACCTTAATACACACATTTACTTTATTAGGAAAACATCATGAAACTTAATCAAAAATTAGCTGCTTTACTTTTAATTAGCGCTGGCACACTTTCAACGCAAGTTAATGCACATGAATCATCAGACGTTGAGCACATCGTTAGCAATTTGGTTGATAGCGCAATGAACAGCGTGTCGCTAGAAATAGATTATCAAGTACAAAAAATTACCCTTAGCGCTAGCAACCTTATGTCTTTTGACGGTAAGAGTGAAAAAGTAGGCAGCGTTACAATTACCGATTTGGCAAAAACAAAAGAGCAAGATAACAGCAAACTCGATAATGGGTCAGACAAAGAAGACGAAAAAGAAAATACAGACGACTAAGTATTAGTCGCTGTACTTTCATTAGCAACTTTACCTGAAGGAATAGAAAAATGTTATCCCAAGTTAATTTACTCAGTTTAGTGCTGTCACCGGTTTTGTTTTATATCGGCGCGAGCATATTGTTTATGTTACTGAATCATTTAAATATTATTAATAACAAAGCTTAAGTGAGTACCTGCTACCAAGCTAAACGCTCACATAAAGGAGAAGCTATGAAAACCGTCATCAACGACAAACGATTTTTTAGAGATCCTCAAAATGCGAAAGTGTCGGGCGTGTGCGCGGGCATCGCCAAGTATTTTGACCTTAACCCTTGGATTGTAAGAGGCCTTACCGTCACCGCATTTCTTATGTTTCCTTTTGCGATAGGCTTAGCTTATGTATTGGCTATTTTGTTGCTGAGATATAAATAAAGGGTTTAATATCAGTATTACTGCCATCAAAACAAGGAATTAGGTTGCTCTTGTACCGCTAGCAAAGGTAAACTAGCCTCAATGCGTACTATTTCCCATTCACCTTTACCTAGTAAATTAGTTGAGGACAATAATGAGCACAATTTTCACGACCAAAAAAATCAGCGGGTTTTTCGCGCTCATCATACTTATCCTTTGTATTGTCGGTTTTTGGTGGAGTTTTAAACCTTCTGTCTTTGATGTGAATGCGCGCGCAGTTGAACAAGCGCAAGCTAATAATCAACAAGTAGTGACCGGCTACACCACTACCAACGCCCTTATCGGCGTATTAGAAGACCTGCTACATAAGCCAGGTGGCTATATTACCAATGATATGATGCCTCCAGGCATCGTTATGGATAATATGCCAAGCTGGGAGTTTGGTGTGATTGAAATGAGCCGCGACTTAGCATTGGCTATCCGTAAAGATTTTGGCCGATCGCAGTCACAATCAATTGACAACGCAGCACTCGCTACCGCGCAAACAAGCTTAAACTTTGATAACAACCGATGGCTTCTACCCTCGTCTGAAAGCGAATATCAAAAGGCCGTTAAAAATTTATATAAATATAGAAATGAGTTAGGCAGTGTAAGTGCTACAAGCAACCAGTTCTATGCGCGCGCCGACAACTTGCGCGACTACTTAAAACAAGTTGAAAAAAGACTAGGAAGTTTATCGCAAAAACTCAGTGCTAGCGTAGGCACGGAAGTTATCAACACAAATTTAGCCGGCGATTCTTCTGCAACCAACTCTGCACCAGAATCAGACGTGATGATCAATCAAACTAGTTGGTTTCAATTAGACAATAATTTTTATGAAGCGCGCGGTGCAAGTTGGGCTTTGCTACATTTCTTAAAAGCCATTGAAACCGACTTTGCTGAAGTATTGCGCAAAAAGAATGCGACCGTGAGTCTACAACAAATCATCAGAGAATTAGAAGGGACTCAAGGTTCTGTGTTTAGTCCCGTTATATTAAATGGCGACGGCTTTGGCTTGCTCGCCAACCACTCTTTGGTGATGGCAAATTACATTTCACGTGCCAACGCAGCAATTATTGAGTTGTCAGAATTATTAAATCAGGGTTAATTATGAAACAAATGAAACGAACGGCCATGTTCAGCTGTATGGCACTTGCGGGATTTACCGCATTGACGAGCACAAATGCAATGGCCGATACCGTACTTGGCGGTTATGTCGGTATACAGGGCTGGAATATGAGTGCTGAAGGAGGCTTTGCGCAAAACGATTCTATTGCCACCTTCAATTTTGAAGACGAAACAAACAGCAACTTTTATGCTGCACTAGAGCATCCAATTCCTTTAGTGCCTAATATAAAACTCGCCCGCACTACTCTCGATACGAATGGTTCGAGCGTAATCAATAGTCAATTTAGTTTTGGTGACGAAGTCTTCTTGGTGAATGAAACCGTCACAAATCAAATCGAACTGACTACTACCGATTATATTTTGTATTATGAAATACTTGACAACGATTTAGTATCTATCGATGTGGGTATAACGGGTAAACAGCTAGACGGTACTATTTTCGTAGTTGATAGTAACGGGCGCTCAGCCCAGCAAGACCTTGATGCTATTATCCCTATGGGCTATGCAAAAGTACAAGTTGGACTGCCATTTACTGGTCTATCGCTAATGGGTGAAGGTAGCTTACTGGCCATTGATGATGACTCATTTAGTGACTATCAGGTCGCCTTGAGCTATAGCTTTGTAGAAACTTTAGCCATTGATATGTCAATACAATTAGGCTACCGCTCGACAGAGTTGGACTTAAATGATGTAGACGACGTGTACGCCGATTTGCAGTTTGATGGTGCCTTTGTTGGCATAGAATTCGACTTCTAAATTGTTTCAGTCCAAAACAGAATAAAAAATCAGCTTTTATTCTTTCAAGTTATTAGTCAAAACCGCTATGCTCTCTCTATCTGAAAGAATAGCGGTTTTTTTAATGACTCAACATAACGATAAACTATCTTCCCCTGCACTAAATGATTTGCAGTTGTCAGCGCTCTCAAAAGCGGTATCGGGCTTAAGCAAAGACCAATTAGTTTGGGCAAGCGGTTACCTTGCAGGTATGTCTGCAGGCGCACCGGTGGCGGCACAAAACACAACTAGCGAGCTTAAACAAGCTGAGTTGACTGTGCTTTATGGTTCGCAAACCGGTAACGCAAAGCATGAAGCCAAGGCATTTGCAGATCAAATGTTAGCAAAGGGTGCCAAAGCTAAATTAATTAGCATGGCTGACTACAAGCCACGTAAAATTAAAGATGAAACTCACATGGTGGTATTTGTTAGTACCCATGGCGAGGGCGACGCTCCTGATGACGCTATTGAATTACATGAATTTTTGGGCAGCAAAAAAGCGCCTAAGCTGCCTAATTTGCAATATGCAGTCGTTGGACTAGGTGATACCAGCTATGAATTTTTCTGCCAAACAGCGAAAGATTTTGATAGCCGCTTAGCAAGCTTAGGCGCTAAGCCGCTTGTTCCCAGACTTGATTGCGATGTTGACTATAGCAGTGATATTGAAAGTTGGTCACAAACAGTGTCTAGTTTGCTAATTGCATCGTTAAAGCCAGTAGAAACGGTAAATACCCTTGCAAACGTTCCACTAAATAATGCTGTTGAATCGCCTTACAATAAGCAAAACCCATTTGGCGGAGCAACTTTACTTAGTTGCCTAAAAATCACTGGTAGGGATTCAGTGAAAGATATTCAACACGTAGAAATCTCCTTAGAAGATTCTGGCTTGCAATATCTTCCCGGTGACGCTTTAGGTGTATATTTTAGCAATGACATTGCGGTAATTGAACGCATCATTGCAGCAACAGGTACAAACAAAGATGACACCGTTAAACTTAAAGATGAATCCTTTAGTTTAGAACATGCATTGTCAGATAAGTTGGAGCTCACATTGAGCTACCCAGGGTTTGTTAAATCATTCCAAGACGCAACACAAGATGCTGGTTTAAAAGCAATCCTAGACGACAAACCTGCCTTAAGAAGTTTTTTAGAAGAAAGGCAAATTGTTGATATTGTAGAACAATTTCCTAACAAAGTAAGTGCGCAGCAGTTGGTTGATGCGCTTCGACCCATTAATCCGCGTTTATACTCTATCGCTTCGAGTCAGAGCGAAGTTGAGGACGAGGTTCATTTAACCGTAGCGCACATCGACTACGACGCTTTTGGTTTTAGGCATCAGGGAGGTGCGTCAGGCTTTTTATCAACACGTTTGCAAGAAGGTCAAGAAGTCAAAGTATTTGTTGAAAATAACGACAACTTTAGACTACCGGCCGATTCTAACACGCCAATTATTATGGTTGGCCCAGGCACTGGCATAGCACCATTTAGAGCATTTATGCAGGAACGTGAAGCCAATGAGGCCGAAGGCAAGAACTGGCTATTTTTTGGCAACCCAAGCTTCACCCAAGATTTCTTATATCAAGTGGAATGGCAAGCCTATTTGAAATCAGGTTTGTTATCAAAAATAAGCTTAGCGTTTTCACGCGATCAAGCACAAAAAATATACGTGCAAGATAGACTGCTCGAAAACGGAAAAGAAGTATACGAATGGCTCGAACAAGGCGCCCACTTTTATGTTTGTGGCGACGCTATGCATATGGCGAAAGATGTTGAAAATGCCTTGTTAAGTATTATTGAAACCCACGGCCAAAAGAATAACAAAGACGCTAAGCAATACTTAGTTGATATGCGTAAATCAAAGCGTTACCAGAAGGATGTATACTAATGAGTAATAAACCCCCCTACATAGTTGAAGGTAAACTAGCTGATAACGAGAGACTCAAGGCCCAAAGCAAGCATTTGCGCGGTACGATTGAGGCTGATTTAAGCGATGATGTAACCGGCGGCTTTAACGGTGATAATTTTCAGCTAATCCGTTTTCATGGCATGTATCAACAAGATGATCGCGACATACGCGCTGAGCGCGCGAAGCAAAAACTCGAACCCTTACACAATGTAATGTTAAGAGCGCGTTTACCCGGCGGTGTCATCACGCCTGAGCAATGGCTTGTCATTGATAAATTTGCTGAAGAAAAATCAATCTACGGCAGCATTCGCCTGACCACTAGGCAAACATTTCAATTTCATGGCGTATTAAAACCAAACGTCAAGCCTATGCATCAACTGTTAAATTCGACTGGCATTGATTCAATAGCCACAGCTGGTGATGTAAACCGCAACGTGTTGTGTACGTCTAATCCAATAGAATCACAAGTGCATAAAGAGGCATGGGATTGGGCAACAAAGATAAGCGAGCATTTATTACCTAAAACAAATGCTTATGCTGAAATTTGGTTGAACGGCGAAAAAGTGGAGTCGACTCAAGAACAAGAACCGATTTTAGGAGATAACTATTTACCGCGTAAATTTAAAACGACGGTTGTTATTCCACCGCAAAATGATGTAGATGTGCACGCCAACGACCTTAACTTTGTTGCCATTGCCCAAGACGGGAAACTTATTGGTTTTAACGTATTAGTTGGTGGTGGCCTAGCGATGACTCATGGGGATCACAGTACTTTCCCACGTAAAGCTGACGATTTTGGCTTTATAGGTTTAGAAGACACCCTAGAGGTAGCCGCTGCGGTAGTGTCAACCCAAAGAGACTGGGGTAACCGCGTTAATCGTAAAAACGCGAAAACCAAATATACCCTTGAACGCGTTGGCGTAGAAAATTTTAAAGCCGAAGTAGAAAAACGCGCTAATGTTAGCTTTGCACCGTCCAAGCCATACGAATTCACTTCAAGAGGCGATAGATTTGGCTGGGTCGAAGGCATAGACGGGAAGCATCACTTAACATTGTTTATTGAGAATGGCCGTATTTTAGACTTTCCAAACAAGCCACTGAAAACAGGCTGCGCAGAAATTGCAAAAGTACATAAAGGTGACTTTCGCTTGACCGCTAATCAAAATTTGATTATCGCCGGTGTGCCAACAGAACAAAAACAAATTATCGAAGATATTGCGGTAAAACACGGTTTATTAGAGGCAACAACAAGCAATCAACGCAAAGACTCGATGGCGTGTGTATCATTGCCTACTTGCCCCTTAGCGATGGCAGAAGCGGAGCGCTATTTACCCGATGCAGTGACGGAGCTTGAGGAAATATTAGCCAAACACGGACTTGAAAACGAAAGTATCATTTATCGCATTACCGGGTGCCCTAATGGCTGTGGACGCGCTATGTTGGCAGAAATTGGTTTAGTGGGTAAAGGCCCAAACAAATACAACTTGCATTTAGGTGGCAATCGCGAAGGAACACGCATTCCAAAGATGTATAAAGAAAACATTCTAGACACTGAAATCATGACGATTCTTGATGATCTAATTGGACGTTGGGCGGATGAGCGTGACGCAGGAGAAAGTTTTGGAGACTTTGTTGTAAGAACGAAAGTAGTTGCACCGGTAATAGATTCTGCAAAAGATTTTTATACGGAATTAACGCATGAATAATCTAGCCACGATGAACGAATCAGACAGGGTACATAGCAAACTTGACTTTGATACTAGCAACGACGTGATCGTTGAGCAAAACGTGTTACTAGAGGCGATGAGCCCTATTCAAAGAGTAGAATGGTCTTTAGAAAATCTACCTTCGACACATATTGTATCGTCAAGTTTTGGTGCGCAATCAGCCGTCATGTTGCACCTGTTAAATGAGGCATCACCGGGTATTCCAGTTATATTGACTGATACCGGCTATTTATTTCCTGAGACGTATCGGTTCATCGATGAGCTTTGCGATAAACTCAAACTTAATCTACAAGTGTATACCGCGCCAATCAGTCCGGCGTGGCAAGAAGCTCGCCACGGTAGGCTCTGGGAACAAGGCGTAGAAGGAATTGAGCAATATAATACGCTAAACAAAGTATTGCCAATGAAGAACGCACTCAAAGATCAGAATGCAAAAACATGGTTTGCAGGTTTACGTAGAAGTCAGTCTGATAGCAGAAGCAACTTAAGTGTGCTTAAAAAACAATCAGAGCAGTTTAAAGTGCATCCTATTATTGACCAAAGCAATCGTGACCTTTACGTGTATATGAAAAATCATAAGTTACCCTATCACCCACTTTGGGAACAAGGCTACGTTTCTATTGGTGACTGGCATACTACAGTCAAACTACAAGCGGGCATGACTGAAGAAGAAACGCGATTCTTTGGTTTGAAAAGAGAGTGTGGCCTGCATGAGTTTGGAGATGGTGACGGAATTTAACACAGAAAAATGAAAATATTGCATGTGAATTATTGCCCATTGTCATATTAACGTAATAAAACTATGAGTTAAGTTGTGAATGGAGCGGGTTTAGTCTATACTCAAGTGCTCACAAATTCACCAAGGATCCACATGAAACTGATGTTATCTCTTTTCCTAGTCGCGGTATCAGGCGCATCATTCGCTTCTAATAGTACAGATGGTGAAACTAAGGCATTCAATTGCATGAATAAAAAGACATTCGAAATCAATAGCGAATGTATGAGTCAGAACATAGAAAGTAACTTAGTTTTCCAAAAAGCACAAAAAGCCGTCTTAGCAGACGCTACAGATGCGAGTGACAGAGCCCTTGCTACAATGACATTCGATAGCCGAACGATGACTATCAGCATTGTTGCTCACAAAGACGCAAGTATTGCGCAAGTTGATACCAAGAGCCTAAAAGCACAAAATTAAACATTATTGTTTTGAAATTGTTCTACCAGAAAGCCTCTCTTTAGAGGTTTTTTTATTTTTACTAACTAACTTTGTAGATATTTTATGTATTTACATAAATTCACGCATACACAAGTTCCCACTAGATGCATTTCTTGCTTTATTTTGCTAGCATTGATAAGTTGGCACGATGTAAATATAAAGTTATTTACTGGCAAAAATAAAATAATAAATTGTCGTCACTCCTTTGTCGCTAGGAAAGACTCAAATTGCGACGTCACCTTGCCATTAAGTATGCTTTTGCGTTATACGAAAGTATATGTCGTGCTTTTCAAACAGAATCAATTGAACCGCTAGAATATTTCAGCGGTTAATTTTTGCTACCCTTAGCAATGTCAAAGCGAAGGCCTATACTGAGTCTTCGGTTTGCGATTGTTCTAGGTATGCTGAGTGTTAATAAATGAGTAGTATTTAACAAATCAAACATGATTAAGACAGATTTTAGCGAAAACCAAAAAACGGCAAGTAACGATACAACCTTCTTTGCCTTAAGTACTGTCTTGTATGGATTGAACTTTGGTGTGCTTGGCGCAGTTACCAACGCTTTTTTAAAGATTACCTTTTTCGGTGATTTTTGTTTATATTTCGGCCAGATTTTTGTTTTATTTTGCTTGGTTGCACGGGGTTTAAATGCGGGCATCATAAGCGCCTTAATTGCCTCAACCGCAGCGGCGGTTTATGGCAATGATCCTTATCTGCTTGTAATACTTCCTCTTGAAATACTTTTTATACATGTATGTATGCGCAAGGGCTATTTCCTTTTTCAATCGTCAATGCTGTATTGGTTGTTAATTGGGGTGCCACTTTTATTATGCTTAAGAGCATTAACCAGTTTTGATTCTGCTGAATTACTTTTTGTAGGTGGTGTTACCACAGCTCTCAATGGTTTGTTGTGTATTTCAGTTGTAGCAATATGTTGCTGGTTTCTACCGTCACACTTTATTTACGACAAATATTATGTCAATCCGCCTCAATTATCTTCGTTAATTTTTTCCTTGTGCATGCTAACCGTTACGCTACCAGCGATGGTCATCGCCTTGTTTTTTATATGGCAATCGGCCATTCATAATGAACAAATAGTTGAGCGCGAACTCAGTACCATAGCCACCAATTTAAAGAACATTAATAATATTGAGTTGCAACGGCACTTAAACAGCATTGAGACCGCATCGACGATTATTAAAAATAACCCAAACGTTGGCTTACAAGCACTGATTAATGCTACCGTAAGAAACTATGATCTTTTTTATAGTGTTATTTTGGCGGACAAATATGGGCGGGTATTGCGTGCAGCCCCGACTAAACACAGCTTACGCTTAAATGAAATAGATCATCCGTCAATTCAAACTCGCGCCTACTTTAAACAAGCAAGCGAGCTACCCGCTCCCTTTATAAGTGATGTTATAGTCGGCAGAGGATTGGGCAAAGACCGCATCATTTGTTTTGTCGCACCTATATCAAACGCTGGCACCTTCAATGGCTTAGTTCAAGGAGCAGTGACCTTAGAAGACTTAAGTGAATTTAATGATAAGAACATCAATAGCGGCTACCTTTATGTGATTAGCGACAGCAAAAAGCGCATAATTGCGCGCTCTTCTTCGTTTGCAGCGCCTTTGTTATCAAACTTCGACTATCAGACTTATGAAGACCCTTTAATCAAACGAATCCCGGCACTTAAATTCAAAAACGAGGCCTACTTATACCAGCAAAGTCAGACAGATAACGGCTGGACAATCACGGTGATGGTCTCACCGATGAAGATAACATCATTGTTAATCAACTACTTCTTTGTATTGATTATCGCCACCATATTTGTCTTGGCGGCGTTTGCCTTTATAGCAAAATCACTTTCACGCAGAATAACAAAGCCCTTAGTAGATATTGCTGAAAATTTTCCAAACCCTGATTTGCACAAACGCATTATACGGGAATCGCGAGTCAGCTCTGAAATGGTTAAATTAACGCAGAAGTTAATTGATTCCCATGAAGTCATGTCAAACTTTCATCAACAGTTGTCAGAGCAAGTACATAACAAAACAAAACAACTAAAACGACTCAACAAAGAACTATACTCTATTGCACAAAAAGACTCGTTAACGCAGTTACTTAACAGGGCTGGTTTTAACCGCCTTGCCATCAATTCGTTTAGAAACTGCATGAGAAACCGTATTAACTTGTCGCTTATTTTTGTTGATATTGACCACTTCAAACGGATTAACGACAGCCACGGTCATCCATTTGGTGACAAATGCATCGTTGCAGTGGCCAAAACTATCCAAAAACATTGCAAAAGAGACACCGACATTTTGGGTCGCTATGGCGGCGAAGAGTTTATCATTATGATCGCAGGTGGTGAAATTAGCGAACATAATGACCGCATCCATCTGATCAAAAATGAGATTGAAGCGCTGACTTTAATGAAAGGCAATCAGGCAGTTAAAATGACCATTAGCGCGGGTATTTGTAGCCTAGAAAAAGAATTTAGCGTCGATTTTGAAGACGTCCTCCAGCTTTCAGATAACCAGCTTTACATCAGTAAGCGCGAAGGTAGGAACAAAGTAAGCACCGTGGTGCTATAACAGTCAGCCGCTCTTGATGTCGATATTTAGCATCATTTAATCTATACTCGAGGGCTATTTTAATCACCTTAATTTAAAGTGTAATAAGCTTTCTATGAAATTTATTTTTTACTCTATAAATGGCTCTATCGCCGTCATTATTTATTTTGTGAACACGCTGTTTTGGTTTATTCCAATCATGCTTTGCTCGGTGATAAAACTCCTACCCTTAAGACCTTTACAGAGGTTTATGTCCTTTTTAGCCGATGCCTCTGCTAGTTGTTGGATATCCATCAACCGACTAAATCAATTAATCTTCTCGAGAACCAAATTTCACATTAAAATGCCAAGTAGTTTATCTACCCAAAAATGGTATTTAGTGATTGCAAATCACCAATCGTGGGTGGATATTTTAGTTTTACAACGAATATTTAATCGTAAAATACCGTTTCTAAAATTTTTCCTAAAACACAACTTACTGTATGTGCCATTTTTGGGGCTCGCATGGTGGGGATTAGATTTTCCGTTTATGAAAAGATACAGTAGAAACTACTTGAAGAAGCATCCGCATTTAAAAGGAAAAGACCTAGAAACGACCAAAAAAGCCTGTGAGAAATTTGAGAGTAAACCCGTGAGTGTCATGAATTTCGTAGAAGGTACACGTTTTAGTGAAGCAAAAGCCAACTCCCCAGCTGGCAAAGCGCTTATGTTAAACAAGGTCCTCGCACCCAAATCAGGTGGAGTGGCTTTTGTCCTTAATGCAATGGGTGAGCGCCTTACTGACTTGGTCAACGTAACCATTTACTACCCAAAGGGTATTCCCTCATTTTGGGATTTTGTTTGTGGTAAAGTAAAAGATATCGTTGTAGATATTGATGTAATAAGTATCAGCAGCCTTTTTGAAAAAGGTATTTATAGCCCTGATTATTTCAGCGATGACAAACAAAAACTCGCCTTTCAAAATTACCTAAATTCTTTATGGCAAATCAAACAACAAAAATTAATGCATCTAGAACAGGAATACAATAAATAATGAGTACGCTACGTGCCTGTTTTATCTTCCCCATCCATTTATGCCTGCAACTAATTAACCTAGCAATTTGGGGCGGATGTATTAGTCTTTTTGGCATCATTCGTTTTTTACTGCCCTTTAAGTGGACCAGCAATATTTTGTTAATAATGATGCATCGTTTTTATAGCACATTTGGTATTTTAAGCGTTGCCTTGATTAAAATATTCAATCGCATAGAAATCCGAATTGAAATAGATGAGCCCCTTTCGAAGCAAAAATGGTACTTAATTACAGCCAACCATCTCAGTTATTTGGACATTATTTTACTGATTGATTTTTGCGCTCCAAGAATCCCTCCACCAAAGTTTTTTTTAAAGCAGCAATTGATTTGGCTCCCTTTTGTAGGCTTAGCCGCATGGGCGCTAGACATGCCTTTTATGCGCCGATATTCACAGGCATTTCTCGCCAAAAAACCGCACTTGAGAGGGAAAGATATCGAGAGCACACGTAAATCCTGCGAGAAGTTTATCGATAGGCCTACAACCGTCATAAATTTTGTAGAAGGTACGCGCTTTACAAAACAAAAACATGTAGCATTTAAGAGTCCATTTTCTCATCTACTCAGGCCAAAAGCAGGCGGCATAGCGTTTACCTTAACCGCAATGGGTGAGCTGTTTAGCAATATCATAGACATTACCCTAGCCTACCCTAATTCTAAGCACCCGATGATGGATATGTTGAGCGGACGAATGACGCGTATTGCAATCGAAGTAAAAACCTTAGAAGTGACGAATGATTTGATTGGAAACTATTCTGAAAACCCTACTTTTCAAGCAGGGTTTCAAGCATGGTTAAATCAATTATGGCAAGACAAAAACGAACGCATGCAAAAATGGATGACAAAGTGGTAATAACACTCTCTTAATTAAGCCTAATCGTGTCATTATGCCAGCGCTTTTTATCTGTGAGAGACCTACATCAAGGCGTAAAGGAATAAGGCCATAATTCCAAGACCGCTTACACCGAAGAAACCATATTCTATTCTTTCTTTGTAAGCCTCAGCACCGGTCTTAGTTGATGTGATCGCCATAACAATACAACTAAGTCCTAGTATTGCTGAAAGCATCATCGCGCCGAACAGTAAAGTACCACCGAATACTGCTAATGTTTCTAAAACTGAATGTAACATGAATGTGTCCTCAAATTTAAATGCGCGTAGTATGCCTTAATATGCTTTTTAAACAAAGCGTGCTTTGGCTTTTCTGCTAATATTATGGTCTTAGTCAATTTCACTATTTTATCGCGAAATCAAGTGAATACTAAACAAACTAGCCATTTATTCCAAGTCGAAAAACCATAAGCACCTGTTTTATATAGAAATAAAATATGGCATTGGCTTTGCAACACAGCTTTTAAGAATAGCTTTGAAGAATAGCTTTACAGATTAGCTTGGCAACGGCTAAACAGATAAGCACTTATTTGCAGTAAGAATAACAACTAACAAATTACTTTTTCAACATAGGATGTCAATATGATTTTCAAAAAACTAACGGCGATTACATTTACCTGCGCAAGCTTTTTTACCGCCAGCACTTTTGCCCACAACGACTTCCATGCGAGTTGCGACACAAATATTTCTGCCAATATCGAGTTTTCAAATAATCAACTTCTCGTGAAATCGACTAAACAAGAAGACATTCTGTTTGAATCTAATGGGCTTGTATTTGTTGATGGAAAAAAAATTGCGCTTAATGCTGATCAGCAAGCCCTAGCGAAAAGTTATTACAACGATGTAGAAACATCTATCCCAATGGTAGTAGACATTACCGTTGAAGCACTGAATATTACGAGTATGGCCCTGACCGAAGTATTTACAGGCTTATTAGGAGAAGAGACTCAATTACCACAAAAACTAAACGTACGTATCGATGGCATAGCAAAATCGTTACAAGAGCATGTCTATCAAAATCCCAATTCACTCACCTTTAACAGTGCTTATTTAAAAGAGGATATCGGCTTAGGTGATAATCTGGAAGAAGAAATTGAAGAAATCAAAGACGAAATTATCTCTTCAATGATGGGTAAATTGATTATGGCGATTGGTCAATCAATGATGAGTGGCGATGGTGATTTTTCAGAACTTGAAAAACGCATGGAAAACTTAGGTCAAGATATCGAGCAAAAAGCAGAGACCTTAGCTAAGCGTCTGGAAGAAAAATCATTAGCCCTATGTGATAAAATCAAAAACTTAGATGAAACCGAAGCCCAGCTTCGCGAAATCAAGGCGCTTCGTTACTTAGACACGATTCATTTTAATAAGCGGGCGTAAGACATTTACTAAGCTAATAAAAGAGCTCATAAATGAATACACATAGCGAGCGTTTCGAACAAAGCAAACAAAGACCAGTGCATATTATGGGACTTGGTTGGCTTGGTCAGCCTTTGGCGACATCACTGCAAACGAAAGGTGTAGTGGTGTCGGGCTCTGTGACAAGCGAAGAAAAACGACAAGCATTACAACTACGCTTATGTGACACCGACCTGTTTGATTTATATGCCAACATTGAAGAACAGAGAACGAATACAAATCTGCCAATTTCTGCACGTTTTAGAAATGCCGTTTTAGTTCTCAATATCCCTCCAGGCAGACGCGCCTTTAATAAAAGCGTTTTTGTGAAGAAAATGATCAGCTTAATAGACCATGCGATGCAGGCAGATTTACACAAACTCATTTTTATTAGCACAACATCAGTATATGGGGCGCTCAGTGGCAGTGTCGATAACGATTCAGTAAAAGAAGCGACAACAGAATCAGGTAAAGCGCATGCTGAAATTGAAGCTTATTTACAAGCTCAATACCTCAACCGAAGCAAAATACTTAGACCTTCTGGGCTAGTGGGTCCTAATCCTGAACCAGTCGAGCGAAACAAGCAACTTCGCCATCCTATTTTTACACTTTGTTATAAATCAAATATTCCCAATGCTAATGATCCTGTCAACTTAGTGCATCAGCTTGACGTAATACAGTCAATTGAAGCCCTTATCCAAAAGCAAGTTACGGGGCATGGATTTAACCTATGCTCGATTAAGCATCCTAGCCGCAAAGAATATTACCAGTGGTGCGCCAAACATTTATCGCTCCCCATCCCAAGCTTTGCTGTTGACACAAAAAAGCGCCAATTAGGGAAGCTAATTGACGCTCAAGATAGTTATACTGCGCTTGGAATAAAGCCTATTTACCCAAGCCCTTTTGATATGCTTTAGAAAAAAGCGATTACCTCTTGCACAATATTAAGGCCAAAGTACTTAAGGGCGACAGTATTTATAAAGATTACGGCAAGTACTAAGGGTATAAAGGTACTCAAAGAAAAGTTTACGTAACGCTCAAATAAGCTGTTCTTATAATTCGGGGCCCCATGCTCTACTTCTTGATTGAAGGCTGTTTTACGCCAGCGATAAATAACAAATAAGCATATTAGCAAGCCATTTAGCGGCAATATCGTGTCGTAAAATACATCATAAACTACATCAAAGAATGACTTATTTGTATCCGCATAGGTAATAAACTGGGTAAAGAAATCAACTAAGCCAAAAGAGAAGGCACACATAAGCGAAAACACAACGAGCAATATGCCGCATATTATCAATGACATTCTGCGCGTTTTGCCTTTTTCACTCATCAAGGCCGCTACGGGTACTTCGAAAATAGACACCAACGAGGTAATAGCTGCAAAAAAGACAAGTAGAAAGAAAATACAAGCAACTAAGCTAGCGCCAAAGTAGCCCAGAGATGTTTGTAAAGCTAAAAAGATTTGTGGCAAGTAGGAGAAAATCATCGATATCGACGATTCACTCAGCTCAGCGGTATTAACAGAAGGGTTAAACGAAAATATTGCCGGAAGAATCATTAGACCGGCAGTAAACGCGACCGCCGTATCAGTCAAGGCAACCAATTTTGCTGACGAGGGTAAGTCCGCTTGGCGACTGATATAACTACCATAAGTAATCATAATACCCATCCCCAAGGACAAGGAGAAAAATGCCTGGGATAGCGCAGCGTTAACCACATTTGCATTAATTTTGTCGAAATCGGGGATAAGGTAAAATTCGACACCCGCCATCGCATTGTCGCGCGTCAAAACAAAAACAACCAAGCCAAGTAACATTGCGAATAATGCTGGCATTAAAATTTTTGCGGCTTTCTCTATGCCCTCTTTTACACCACCTTGCAAAATAAGATAAACGATGCCCAAAACTAAGGCCATGTAAACAAAAAGGTCATAGCCAGAAATAAAATTCCCAAAGGTTTCGGGCCGCGCTAGTACGTCCAAATTCCCCATTGCAGACTCAGCCAAATAGCCAAATATCCACACAGTAATAACAAGATAAAATACCGCAATCATGAAAGGTGTAATGATGGACAACCAGCCTGCTATTCGCCAACGACGACTATTGCCCGAAAGGTTGGTAAGTGCACCAAGGGGATCTTTCTGGCTGGCACGACCTACGGTCATCTCTGCAATCATAACGGGCAAACAAATAGCCACAACAAAAATAGCGTACATCATTAAAAATGCACCACCGCCATTTTTTGCCGCACCTACCGGAAAGCCAACTAAATTACCAATACCCACCGCAGAACCTGCAGCTGCAAGAATAAAACCAAGCTTTGAACCAAACTGCTCACGAGAACCAGCCATGCGTATTCCTTTTCAACTTTTGTTATTTTTATAGGTGCTTGGAAGGCCGTTCTATTTTGACCACTCACAAGCCACTGGACTGAGCTAAATGTTAACAGCAGTTAACAACAATGTCTGCTTTTTGTGTGGAGAAATCTTGTGGAAGTCTAGATTCAAAAAAGAACACTTGCCAGTCAGAAATACTGGCAAGTGTCTATGTTACTAATATTGAATGGTTTTCCCATCCCAGTCTATATAGTAGGGCGATTGTTCAGCATCAAAGCCCTTAATGTGCTTAAGCAACTGTGAGACGGTAAACTCACTCGTAAATAACTTGCCTGGCTTCACGTTTGCTTGAAAAGGTTTGGATAAATCTGTATCTACCGTGCCCGGATGATAGCACGCTAAGCTGGTATTAGGAGCACGGCGCTTATATTCGATACTCGCGGTTTTCACTATCATATTTAGGGCTGCTTTTGATGCGCGATAACCGTACCACCCTCCCAAACCGTTTTCACTTATGCTGCCAACCCGGGCGCTAAAAAATACGATTGAGGCTCTTTCTTTTGCCATCGATTTGACCAAATGCTTTAGCCACATCGCAGGTACTGCGGTATTGACTCTAAAATACTCCGCCAACTGGCCTGGATCAATATCTTCCAAACGTTTTTCAGGTTTGAGGGTTTTGTCGCCAGAGTTGTGCAAAACGCCCGTCGTACAAATGACCTTTGAAAATTTGATCTTGTTTGCGTTTATATCTTTTACAAAATCGACAATGTCGTTTTCGTTACTCGAGTCAAAACAAGCATGATGTTGGTTGTCAAATAAATGCTCAGGAGTTGTTCTTGATACAGTGTAAACACTGTTTTCTGGATTAGCAGAACAGACTTGTTTGACGATTTCTTGCCCAATGCCGCCACCGGCGCCAATCACTAATATCGTTTCACTCATTAGTATTTTACCTTACAGTTTGTTTCACAACGTTTTTTACCGGTCAACCAATAAGAGACTTTGTATCTATGTTTAGCGAACAATATATAGAACTTGTCAGCGACAGGTCTAATTACCGGCCAACGCACAGGAGCATACAACCAGCCCTTACCTACTTCACTCCACGCGCGATGCGTGGCATCAAAGCCAATAAGCATAGTGCCATCTTCGGTCATACCGTGAATACGGTCGTTTAATGCTTGCCAATCTAAATTGGGATATTGCGCGCTAAAATCGTTAGCCATTATATCAACAAAGGATAATTTACCTTCGGTGTTGTGTTTCTTGAGATGCTTCATCTCAATTTCACAAAGTGGACACTGCCCGTCGTAAAAAATAGTAAATGCCATGTGTCATCTCTTCTCGCCGTAAGTTTGAATAAATATACGCATTGAACAGCAGAAAAGATGACAAGCAAGTTATTATTTATCTAGTTGACTGTAAACCAAGCATCGTCAATTGGAAGCTCGAATAATAAGGCGGCATTTGCTTCATAGCCTTCTTTGTCGATTTCACACCCTTGATTCTCTCTGTATTTTTCAGTCCAGGGATCGTTAACTAAAAATAAAGACTTTCCTTTTACCGCAACACCTTCAATAGCCACACGTTTCATTTTATTGGCTTGTCCGTTGTTGCAATCTGCTGGCGGAGTGAAAAACGAAACATCAAGTATTTTAATTGTTTGCTTGGTCTCTAAATCAACTATCCATAAGCGATCAGTGTTTCTAGCCGCGGCAATCAAAAAGCCTTGGCCGGTTTCGCTAGGATAATATATGTCTATACCGTTGATTGGACTACTATTAGGCGCGACAACAGGCAATTGCAAGTTACTGTCACGCAAGGTTAGGAAGCTCGCAGGCGTTGATCTTGTATCGACTTGCTTAAATAAATCGTCTGAATAACTGAGCTCAAAGACTCTCGGCAGCTCATTTCCGTCTTCTTCTAGAGCAAACAATAAGCGCCCGTCTCGGGTAATAGTCAAACCTTCAATGCCATCATTTTCTTGGCTATTAGCAATGCTGTTGTCACTCCACCTACCATTATTACTCACACGTAGTTTTTCAACTAAGGCTTGTTTATCAGTCCCCAAACCAGCTTCAAAACGCAGGGCTCTTATGCCGGTAATAGTCAACTGTTCGCCAAGCAAGGTAACTCTCACAAGTAAGGCAGGATAGCGTGTGAAATTACTTTTGTTTTCAAACGCACTTAAACAACGGCCAGCAATTGCTTGTCCACGTGAACCATCTTCAGTGACCAATAACCATTGCGGTGGCTGATTGTCTTTTGACGGCAAAGCAACGAGCGCTTCATAGTCAGGTCGGCTTTCTAGATATGCGTTAAAACACCCATCGTCAAAGCGTTGTTCGATTGCTAGCTTGTTATTTATAACGCTGTCTTTAAGCAAGATCCCAGTCGCCGTATTTAACTCATGTAACTTTTTGCGCAATGATGTATCGGCGCTAGCGTCAGAGATCGTATACAAACGCTCACCCATGAACGTAAGACCCGAGGTTTGTGGATTAATCACAAAGCTATTGTCAGGGTGCGTTATCCATTTACCTACTACCTCTATTTGTTCAGGTTCACTGAAATCCTTCTTTACAGTTTGCTGGCTGCTGCATGCAAGAATAGACAATAAGAGGATGACACCAAGGCTCAAATGCCTAGCAAGAGAAAAGCACAAACGCATATACACCATATTTGTTAATCCAGTATGATTGAGGGTAAACTAGTATATTATCCACGCAATGTTACATGAATTACAAGATGTATGGCGTGTGTATTAGTAATGCACCATACCAATACAGGAAGCATCTTCTTAATGACAGCTAGCTTAGCATCTATTCCTCTGGTCATATCAGGCCCCATTATTAGGCATGTTGCAAGCGACACATTTACGCTTTGGATGGCAACTAAAGAGTCTATTTCACGATGCGTTGTCCAATTGCATGACCAAGATCAGCAGCCCATCACCTTAGCCAAGCAGTCCACTAAGCTGTTTGAGCATCGCTTAGGTGAGCATTGTTTTGTGAGCACAATTGTTGTTACACAAACAGATTTATTCAAAGATCAACATCGCTATTTCTTTGATGTTGAAATTAGCACTAGCAGCGCAAAAGCGGTCAAATTGAGTGCATTATTAGCAACACTTTTGTACCCAGAGCAAACTTCATTTAGCTTTAAATTTAGCCTTAATCTGACCCGCGTTTTACATGGTTCTTGCCGCAAAGCCCATTTCGCGGGTAAGGATGCCTTGCCCCAGTTAGATCAACAAATAAAAAACAGCATTCGTAATAAACAGCCGCAAGAACGACCAGACCTAATGTTATTTACCGGAGACCAAGTATACGTAGATGATGTCGCAGGTCCTATGCTACAAGCCATTCACCAAGTCATCGAACTACTTGGTTTGTATCACGAGGCGTTTGAAGGCAGCACCATAAGCCATTCATCGGAGCTTTTTACCCATTCTGATAGTTTTTACAAGCGCGAGAATTTACTGCCCAAAACCAAAGCGAATGAAGATGTACAGGAGAGCTTTTTTAAAGGTAAACGAAAACCTATTTTTACCTCAGTAAATGCGCACAACCACTTAATTGCCCTAAGCGAAATGGCTGCACTTTATTTGCTTAGTTGGTCAAGCAGATTATGGCCTGCTATAGATCTGAGCAAATCTCTAGAATATGAAGCATTGGCAGCGCAATATGCAAAAGAAAAAAGTCACATTGAGGAGTTTCAAAGCGGTCTAGGACAGGTCGAACGAGCCTTAGCACATATCCCCATTTATATGATTTTTGACGATCACGACGTCACCGATGATTGGAATCTTACCCGCGCTTGGGAAGAAGATGTTTACGGTAACCCCTTCTCAAAGCGGATTGTGGGCAACGCCCTTGTTGCCTATTTAGTATTTCAAGGAATGGGCAACCCTAAATCTACTTGGGAACCCTTAACTGAGGCAGCCAGTTCATTTTTTTCAGGAGAAGGCTTTAGTGAGCACGACCGATTTATAGACACCCTTCTTGACCATGATCAGTGGCAATACAAACTAGATACTTTCCCACCGATTCAGGTACTCGATACCCGGACTCAGCGCTGGCGCAGTGAGTCAAACATGAACAAACCCTCAGGCCTGATGGATTGGGAGGCACTTTGTGATTTGCAACAAGCTATTATTGGCCAAAAGTCGGTTATTATGGTTTCGGCTGCACCGATATACGGCGTCAAGTTTATTGAGGCCATCCAAAGGCTATTTATAACTTTTGGTGGCGCATTAATGGTTGATGCAGAAAATTGGATGGCACACCGGGGAACCGCCAGTGTTATGCTCAATATATTTAGGCATATCAAAACACCACCGGATTTTATTATTTTATCGGGCGATGTGCACTATTCCTTCGTCTATGACATTAGCTTACGCTTTAGGCGAAATAGCCCTAAAATTGTGCAGTTTACCTGTTCAGGTATTCACAATCAGTTTCCGAACAAACTAATAAAATGGTTCGAGCGATTGAACCGCTGGCTTTATGGCCATCGTTCCCCTTTAAATTGGCTAACAAAACGCCGAAATATGTCTATCAAAGAACGTCAAGCGAGATTTCATTCTCCAAATCAAGAAAGCCAAAACGCTGGGCAAAATAAAGATATTGTCAATGGCACGAGTATTGGTTTACTCGAACTCAATAAAAATGGCCAAGAACGAGCCTGTAAGTTGATCCTTGCTGACGGTAGCATGGTAAGCTTTACAAAAGATGAATGAGCGCAAATTGCAAATGACAATAAAGCATTAGGACCAATATGAGCAAAGTACTTTCAATCGGAATTTTTTATGGTTCTACCACTTGTTATACCGAAATGGCGAGTGAAAAAATACAACAGGCCTTTCAAGAACTGTTAAATCAAGATGTCGATTTATTTGACATTAAAGATACGGCACTTGCGAAATCACAACACTACGACCTAATTTTGTATGGTATCTCAACATGGGATTTTGGTGAGCTACAAGAGGACTGGGAATCGACTTGGGATGACATCGCACAGTTAAACTTGCAAGATAAGGTGGTAGCCTTGTTCGGCTTAGGCGATCAACTTGGTTATGCGGATTGGTTTCAGGATGCCTTAGGCATGCTTCACGATGAAGTCATATTATTAGGTTGTGATGTGATTGGGTATTGGCCAAATGAGGGATATGAATTTACCGCATCAAAAGGGCTGACTGAAGATGGCCAGTATTTTGTGGGGCTTTCTTTAGACGACGAGAACCAGTATGATAAGAGCGACCAACGCATAAAACAATGGTGCGAACAATTGGTAGAGCACATTAATGACAAGAACTTAGCCTAATATTCAATTAGTTGCTTTGTTTTATTAAGGATTGTTAATTAATTTTACATATTGCTACTGTTCATTTGCGTTCGAATGGATATACTATAGCAATAATAATTCAAGAAGAGCTGTTTATAATGAAGAGAAAAAAGCACACCAGCGGAGATGACGAAGCGCAAATCGATATGACCCCGATGCTAGACATCGTATTTATCATGTTGATATTTTTTATTGTAACAACCACCTTCTCTAATGAGAAAGGTTTATCAGCTAATCGTCCACCTGAAAATCAGCCAGAGACAAACCAACCGAGTAAAGCATTATCTGTTCGGATTGATGCTGATGGAACTATCCATATGGTCGGCCGTGTTGTAGACATAAGACGCGTTGTGGCAAATACACAAACCTTCTTAGCTGAAAACAACACAACATCTGCGGCGATTCAAGCTCATGAAGATACTGAGCATGGCGTAGTGGTTGATGTAATGGACCAAATAAAACAAGCTGGCATCGAAAGCGTGTCGGTTCTTGTGAAGAAAGGCTAAACGCTTAAGTAAGTAAAAAGAAAAAAGGGGGTCAGGGTCACTTTGCAAAAGCCTTTTTGCAAAGTGACCCTGACCCCTTTTTTGACCCCTTTTTTGCTCTTTATCTCGGATGTTTGAAATCTTTATACAAGGTCGTAAAAATACTTAAAAGGTTAGTAATATTAAAGATGGTTCCAAATATACTGCCTACCAAAATAGCAAAAGTTAAGCCGAGTAGTTCAGCAAGTATAAACCATTGACGTATTTTTATAGCGCTGGTTAACATGATTGAGCCAACCGTAAAAACCAAAGAAGATGCATAAGCAATAACAATGATCCACGCGCTCCCAAGATAAAACCATTCGTAGATAAAAAAGCCAATATTCGCCAAGACAAACACCGCTAATATGCGTTTACCTCGAAACTTCATCGCCACAAAATTACGAATGCAGGCAAGTGCACAACCTATACCCGCGGCCTCTGCATTACCTAAAAGAAAAAAGTGAGTACTTACTGAAGCCAATGCTAGGCCAGAAATGAACCGATATCGGTTAATATCGTGCTGACGATAACCAATAAAGTTTAGAACCACCGCAAAGGCCCCAAAGGTCTCTGCAAGAATATTAGTGCTTTCGAACAAACCTAGCTCCTGAAAACGATTAAGCATAGAGCCAGCGAAAAAACCGCGCCAACTGATGGGGGCGGTATTATGCGGATTTTATTCGATTATACCAGTTTTTTATTTACTCGGTTTTTTGGCGAGCAAACCAATCTTTGTAAGATAGGGTGTAACTTTCGTCTTGGCAATCTGCTGGATAAGCATAAAGCCCGAATTTTTCATCTTCTTGATGGGTTAATACAACGGCCAATTTGGGCAATTGTTTTACTTCATTGTGCATAGGGTCCCAAATAGGCACATGGTAGTCACCTAACTTCAAAATAGGAACGTTAAGGCCATTTATTTCAGTGTAGTGATTGGGAACAGGGTTTGGAATAACTGCATAAATGCAATGGAAAGGAATATTGACTTGTACGCCATCCCACCAGAAACGTTCTACTCTAATCTTGTCGAACAAGCTTGATACTGCTTTGGGTATTACAGTGTTCATGATGGTAATCCTTCTTAAGCTACTTTTGTGGAGTCTACTTAAAAAACGCTATTGTTTTTTTAATCTATATACCTTGTATCCTATTCTTGCTGCTTTTCTTTAATCTCATTTGGTGCAAACATAACACAATAAAGCTAAACGTCTAAAATACTTGCAAATTAATCATTTCATGAGCAACTTGCGCAGCCGGTACCGGACGATATTTGGCTAAAGGTCCTTTCATAACAAAAGACATCCCTTCAAGTAGCTTGATGCTAAAAGCTTCTGCAGGACGATGTTCCTTGCGTTCCCCCATTAGCAATGATGGTCTTACTGCAGCTGCATTGCCTAACTGAGGCATGGTTAAAATCGCATTTTCTAGCTCACCTTTTACCCGAAGATAAAAGCTTCGGCTTTTGGGGTTGGCCCCTAGTGATGATATCCAGACGAAACTATTTGCACGCTGGGCTCGCGCTAGTTGAGCGCATACATGTACATACTCAAAATCAACTTTGCGAAATGCTGACCTACTTCCTGCTTTTTTGAGCGTCGTCCCCAAGCAACAATAAACGTGATTGACAGTAAAGTACCCTTGATAATCCTGCAAAACCTCAAAATCTATAACCAAGGGTTCTATTTTTTGCATAGGATCATGGTAATCACTTGCGCTTAAAGGGGCTCTAACCAAGCAGGTAATTTTTTCATAGCGTTCATCTTGGCAAAGCTGATTAACTAGCGCTTTTCCCACCAAACCTGTTGCACCGATAACTATCGCGCTTAATTTATTCATAATATGCCAGACACTAACTGTTAACTTTCGAAATTATGTGTTTGTACGTGTTAAACGCCTAAAGAGTCTTCGATATATCTAAATTAAATAAAACACAAACTTGTCTTAGGCAAACATCATATTTGCTAGTGTTTTCTGGACATCCACTGCTAAGGCACTTTTTATCTCGATATCAAGAGCTTGCGATTGCCCTGATACCCAAATTTTGAGCTCACAATCGGTATCGAAATTACCTGCTGTTTGTACATTGAATTGCGTGATCGATTTATAAGGAATGCTTAAATAATCAATTTTCTTGCCGGTCATCCCTTGCTTATCGATGGCAATCATTCGTTTATTTGTAAAAACGTAAAGGTCGCGCACCATTTTATAGGCGTGCATCACTTGTTCGTTATCTGCCAATACTTCTTTGAGCTCTTCGTTTACTTCTCCTGCATCAGCTTCGCTCGCATTGCCTAGTAAGGCATCTAACATTCCCATGGATTTTCCTCGTTGTTGATGAAAAATAAATAAGTAGATTGGCATAAGCTAGAACATATGAGCTTGCTTTTCAATCGAAAACATTAATTTATCAGACTGATAGAAGGCCTTTTTGCTTATTTGTGGTAGCCTATCGAAAACTAAAATTATTACTAATGCAGGTTTATTTATGACGACGATTTCGTTCAATGACATCAGCGACGCTCGCAATCGAATAAATACCATTGTACAAAAAACACCTGTTTTTCAATCTTCCTTGCTCAACAAGTGGCTAGGCCACGATATTTATTTTAAAGCTGAATGCTTACAAACAACTGGCGCATTTAAATTACGAGGGGCAAGTAACTTTATTGCTAAACTTCAGCAACAAGACCAACTCCCCAAGCACATTGTCGCGAACTCTTCAGGAAATCATGCACAAGCGGTTGCGTATGCGGCAAGGCATTTTGATATTCCGGTGACGATCTATTGCACAAAAAACATATCAAACGTTAAAGCCGCTGCAACGAAGTACTACGGCGCAAAGCTTGCCCAATTCGACACGCGTCCTGAAGCTGATAAGGCCGTTGAAGCCGCCAGTAAGGCAGAAGGGGTGGTTTGGATACCACCGTTTAACCACCCAGACATTATTGCCGGACAAGGCACAGCCGCTGCTGAAGCCCTTGAGCAAAGCAGCGATATCGATGCCATATTTACACCTTGCGGTGGCGGCGGTTTGAGCGCCGGTACCCTTATTGCGACTCGGCATTTGTCGCCAAATACAAAGGTGATTGGTGTAGAACCGCTTATGGCTAATGACGCCGCACAATCTTTAAAAAGCGGCAATATCATTTCATTAAAAAATGCGCCCGAAACACTAGCTGATGGCGCGGCGACGCCGAGTGTTGGCGTACATACTTTTCCATATTTGCAACAACTCGATGCTTTTTATGAAGTCAATGAAAAGCGCATAGCCTATTGGACTCAGTGGTTGCAGCATTTACTTAAGCTACATATTGAACCTACTTGCGCAATGGTGATGCAAGGTGTTTTAGAATATTTACAAACTTTGCCAAGCTCGTCTAACAAACGCCAACAAATCATGGTGATTATTTCAGGCGGCAATATTAGTAGCCAATCCATGGCGGCTATTTGGAAAAACGACCTATTGCAACAAGCACCAAGATTGTAAGCGCGCAATTTTGCGTTACTATGGTGCCTTAGCATCTAATGACATCTTTCGACTTTAGGAAAAAAACATGAATAAGTTTTACTCTTCGGTTCTTTCAATAATTGTACTTGCAACAACAATGCTGATAAGTGTACCAAACACCTACGCTCAGCAAGTTAATTACATCAATGCCAATGGTTATTCGGTCAACGCTGACGGGGAACTAGTTAGGTTCTCAGAGTTTGTTGTTAACGACGATCTTATTATTTCTGTAGGGGCTAAATCTTCGCGACAAGTTAATGTTCAAAATGATGTGCAAGAAATTGATTTAAAAGGAAAAACCGTACTACCAGGATTAATTGATTCGCATGGACATATCTTAGGTCTTGGCGCTTATTTATTAGAAGTTGATTTACGTGGTAGTAGCAGCGAACAAGAAGCAATAAATAGAGTGCTGCAATTCGTCGGTAAACAAACTGTGCATGCTAATGTCGCAGCGCAAAGTAATGATGATAATATACGTTGGATCATTGGCGATGGCTGGAATCAGGTGCTATGGCCAAGTAAATCATTCCCAACAAAAGCAAGTCTAGATAAAGTGCTGCCTAATGTACCGGTTATTCTTTCAAGAGTTGATGGTCATGCCGCTTGGGTAAATTCTAAAGCCTTGGCAATGGCGGGCATCGACAGCGACACGCCCTCACCTTCTGGCGGCGAAATAGTCAAAGATGAAAATGGTGAACCTACTGGCTTGTTAATTGATAATGCAATGTATCTGGTTCATAAAATCGTTCCAAAACCTTCTACTGAAGATTTAGAAGAATATTTAGCTGTCGCTAGCAATCATTTATTAGCACTAGGCATAACCAGTGCGCATGATGCGGGCATCCCCAAAAAAGTACGCGATTTTTATATCAGCAAGGCTGAAAAAAACGCGCTTAACTTTCGTATTTACGCCATGCTAGCAGCTACTGATCCCGCCATTATAGACATGTTAAAAGAAGGTCATTATAGCGACGAAGACGGTTATTTAAGCATTAGAAGTGTAAAAGCCTATGGTGATGGCGCGCTAGGAAGCCGAGGAGCAGCCCTACTTGCGCCCTATTCAGACGACCCAGATAACTCTGGCCTGCTCGTTACCCCAGAAGAAAGACTGCCAAGTTTATTCAATACTGTTATTGGCGCCGACTTTCAGTTGAATTTCCATGCGATAGGAGATCGCGCAAATCGCCTCGCTTTAAAACAATTTGGTGAAAGTTTTAAGGTTTTCCCTGAAAATTCTCATCGTCATAGAATTGAACACGCACAGGTCGTCGCTGTTGAAGACATACCTTTATTTAAAAAGCACGACATTATTGCATCGATGCAACCCACTCATGCCACCAGCGATATGAATATGGCTGAAGACAGAATTGGCAAAGAGCGCTTAAAAGGCGCCTATGCTTGGCAAACGTTTCTAGAACAAGGAGCACGCATCGCGCTAGGGTCTGATTTTCCAGTGGAGCTTGCAAATGCGTTTCATGGTTTACATGCAGCTGTGAGCCGTCAGAACGCAAAACAACAGCCCGAAGATGGTTGGATAGCGAGTGAACGATTAACACGCCTTCAAGCGCTCAAAGGTTTTACTATTGACGCCGCATTCGCAGCCTATCAAGAAGATATGATTGGCAGCATTGAAGCGGGTAAAAAAGCAGACTTTATTGTGATTGATAAAGATTATTTTGAAGCCCCGATGAAAAACATTCGTAACATTGAAGTCCTTGCGACTTATGTTAATGGCAAAAAGGTCTTTCAAAAACAAGGCGATTAGAACACGCTAGATGCTAAAACCGCGGCATAATTTTTAAGGTAGTTGCTTGTTTTAGCAAGTGAATGAATATTTGGGTGACCGCCAAGTTCGTTAATCCTTGGCGGTCTTGTGGGGCAGAAGATAAGAGTACTACGTGGCGTTAGTGCTTCGTTTTACCGCCATTGTCATCACTGAAAGTAAAAACAAGCTCATTATTGCAGGTGCATGCACAGGTGTGGTTGGAGGAGTATTATGCAGTTGCCCGTAATCAAAACCACCCGAGGACTCTACAACATAGTTGGGTAACCAATTACCATTTGCATCAAAAACACTGGCACGAGTAATGATTGTATTACTTAAGTCATTTTTCATTTGTATATAAATTGAGCCTATATCTATATTTTCGATATCAACCTTAAACATTTCACTGTAAGTCCAATCAAAAAATATCGCTTGATGAGTCCATAATAAATCTTCAAAGACAACAGATGAATTTAAAGTAGCCGTTTCGTCCACGTTACTTCCAAATATTCCGTTGGAGTGTGTGCTTGACGTTTCCTCTAGTTGCCAGTCTTGATTAGCGTCGCCTCCAGAATTAGCGATTCGCGAGAAAAAAGACGCTTGCGTAGTGTAATCGGCCTTTGAAGCACCGCCATTCTCGGGGTTGTCATAATTAACTGTATTAAACAAGTTTCCCGTTAAATCCACTTGAAAGCGAACATAAAGATTACTGGGTATGGGATTTTGATCTCCGCTTAGATCTCGCACAGTTATGGTATCGCCGTATGATATGCTGCTATTAACATCAACACTTAAGTTG
Source organism: Glaciecola sp. G7-5 (assembly GCF_055808975.1). Classification (NCBI taxonomy): domain Bacteria; kingdom Pseudomonadati; phylum Pseudomonadota; class Gammaproteobacteria; order Alteromonadales; family Alteromonadaceae; genus Glaciecola; species Glaciecola sp. G7-5. The sequence continues at coordinate 2,277,496 of NZ_CM147892.1, read as the reverse complement.
GTAAATTGTGGGCCATTTGAAAAGTCGTGTTTAACCTCAAGGTCTGATAAGGTCTTTAGCCTACCTTGCTCAATAGTGATGTCCCAATGTACAGAGCCCTCGTCAATTCCTTTATCAGAAAGTGCAAAATCAAATTCGCTACTGCCTCCTGTATTACTGCCATTATATGAATTCGAGAAGTCCTGGCGAGGATCTGGTACATTCGGTGGATTGGCCGGAAGGAATTTTCCGCTAACATCAACACTTTGATTTGATGTCACAATTAATGATGCATTGGACACCGGTATTAATCCAAAGAATAGGCTTGTTAGACAAAGGGCGTTTTTCATTAGTTTCTTCATATTCTAATCCTTTTAGAAAGTATTACTTTTGTTATTTTTCAAGCAAAAACTGGCCAATAAAAAATGAATAGTTCTCTACACATTTGGCTGTTATATTAAAAAACGTAATTAGTTTAGTAATCCGGACATTTTTTTAACAAAATTAATAAATAAGTAATATGGAAAAAACTAAGAACTCTCCAAATCTTGATTGTGGTTACACACATGAAGAAAAGACCGTTGCCAGCGATTTTGTAAAAAATTCTTATGAGTTGCTCTTATCACTCGCTCGCAAGAGTCGTCGGCGCGCAAACGTTAATGACACAATGATGACTGATGATATTTTACACGAGGCGTATTTAAAGCTGAGTGCTAAAACACTATGGCAATCCCAAGCTCAGTTCATCAGGACAGCAAATCTTGCGATACGACAGGTTATTGTTGATCACGCTCGAAAAAAATGGCCCAAAAACGCGGTGGTGAAAAAAACAATATCCCTTATAAAGAGGGAAATTCTATATTGCCTGAATACAATGAAACACCAGAACAAATTGTTGTTTTAAACGACTTACTCATGCGTTTAGAAAAAAACAACCAAGGCTATCAGTAATTGTAGATGCGAGATATTTTGCGTCAATGACCGAGTTAGAAACGGCTTCAATGTTAGGCTTATCGGAACGCACGGTACGGAGAGATTGGCAGTTAGCGAAAACTTGGTTGGCCAAAAACATGACTGAATTGAGTTGATTTGAAAGTTACTTTTGTGTCCAAAATGCGGGCGCCAGTTGCCTATTTACTAAGCTTTTATAAAGATAAAGCATGGTCAAATTACTACTCACCTCTATATAAATATTTTCATTGTTTAGCCATTCAGATTCTTCTTGTCGCAAAGAGCCTTGCAAGGAATTAAGGTAAATATCAATGAGCTTTAATTGGGCGTGAGTGCGACCATTTAAAGACAGGCGTTGAGCATCATTCTGCGCTTCGGCGATTGTCATTTTCGCGAGTTCAGGCTCATTAGCTTGCATCAATAAATAAGCTTGAATCCCCTTTGCTAAAAGGTACTGGGCACTTTGGGCTCCGCCAAAGCGTTTGAAAAGTGATAACGACTCCTCGATTAGCCTTAAGGCATTTTTATGAAGGTTTTGCTGTGATTGTATTATGGCTTTGAGCATAGTCGCTTTAGCTTGTTGGATGCTTTCACCTTTTAGAGGCACATCTTCATCTAATATAGCATTGACAAGTTCATCAGCTCTAGATACATCGCCCTTCCAAGCTAATACGATACTAGCTAAATTGAAACGCGCTATATCCCTGCCGTATACCGCGTATCCAGGATTTTCTTCAAAAATTCTTAATGTTTGTCCGTAGGCATACAAAGCCGCGTCGAAATCTGCTTGTAAGGTTCGCATGCCAGCCAATTGACTATAGCTAAATAGACGCTCAAAAGGCAGATCTAGGCTTTCTAAACGTTTTTCAAGTAACGCAACTGAGCGCGCTATGTCTTGCGGCGCTCGTGTTGCTCGCGCTAAGCGATTGGCATAATTTGAAGCATCTGCGACACTGCTTTGACTGCCGTCACCAAAGAAAGCAACAAGCTTCTTAAGTATTTTGATAGATTCGTCGTAGCGGCCGGCATCTGACAACATCATGGCATACACTTCCTCACCTAATGCACGCAATGATTTTGAGCCAATCTCCTCAGCCATCCAAAGGTCGAATATTTCAAGTGCAGAAGCATTATCTCCCCTAAAATAGTAATTGCGGCCTACCGCATAGCTGAGTGCCGCAGCAGTATTAGGATCTTCTTGCCTTTTTGAGAACGCTTCTTGCCAGCGTTCCTTAAGCAGATTACTTAGCCTTTCAACATCCTCATCGCCGCCAAATAATCGTTGTAATACATCTGAATACGCTTGTTGTGCCGCCAATGTCGCTTCAGTACGCTCAAATTGCCAATTAGATTTTACAAGAGCTCGTTGCGTCTGTATTGCATTGTGATTAGCGTCATTGGCAAACTTAAGGCTTGTTGCCATACCAACAATAAGAGCTGCTACAAAGAGTAAGCCCAAACTATTAGCAATTGGGTATCTCTGCACGAAACGTTTTGCTCTGTAAGCCCACCCAGCCTTTCTTGCCATTACCGGCCGTTTTTCGAGAAAAGCTTTAATATCTTCCGCAAGAGTAACTGCAGACGGATATCGCTTGGCCGGGTCGAGGGCTAGCGCCCGCTCAACAATTGCAATTAAGTCTTTATCAGCAATCGCTGACCGCTTCGCTTCCATGCCGCCATTGGTGAGTCTTGAAGGCCGGGTATATACGAGTAATTCATGGAGTAAAACACCAAGAGAAAAAACATCGGTTTGAACTGATATAGCTTCCCCTTTTAATTGCTCTGGGGCAGCACAAGCCAGAGTCAATGCCGTGCTATTGCTTTGCTCGTCGTTAAAATCACTGGCAATGCCAAAATCAATCAAGCGAGTAGATCCGTCACTAGCGATCAATATATTGCTTGATTTGATATCTCGGTGAAGTATTAATTTACTGTGCGCGTAATTTACTGCATCGCACACTTCAATGAAAAGTGACAGCCTGTGTTTAAGTCCAAGGCCGTTATGTTGAACATGATCAATAATAGGTTCACCATCAACATATTCCATAGCCATGTATGGTTGGCCATCAATCGAGCTACCGCCATCAATAATGCGAGCAATATGATGATGTTCCATACGAGCTAAACGTTGACGTTCAATTTCAAATAACTCAGCACGTTCGGGAGATAGGCTTTGTATGAGTTTTAAGGCGACAGTTTGCGTATATAACCCATCAGCACGATCAGCACGGTAAACATCTCCCATTCCGCCTTTACCAATACGTTGAATAACTCGCCATGGCCCTATCATCGTTCCTGCTGGTAGCGTTGGTTCTTGTGCTTCGTTGTTATTAGCGGATGTCGCCAGAAAACCAGTCGCTGGGCGCATATGATCAAGTAATCGCGTTATTTCATGACCTTCTTGATTGGCAGGCAAAGATGCAATAAACGAGGTAAAGGATTTATTGTCCAATGAAAGTGCGAACTCGACTTCATTACTTATCTTTGCCCAATCTAGCATCAATAAGCTCCTCTATACCGTTAAACGATTTCAATCGATTTCTTACCTATTATCATTAATGTAGTATATGAATAAAAGTCTTCAATACAAGTTAATTAGAGCGAACACATTATAGGCACGCAGGCACTTCTCACATAAAACAGTGTGATGAATTGTCAATTAAGCGTCAGAATTTGAAGTAGCGCTGAATGGTTAAAGAGGCATAACCATAAAGTCACAGCCAACTAAGCCTCGTTTCGATTTTGGCAAGTTTATTTTTGTAAATCCCAATTTGATATAGAGATTGCGAGCAACGTGATTGCTTTGGTATACATACAAGCTTGCTTGATTTAACTGAGCGCGCGAGCAGGCTTGTTCTATCAACTTATTTATAAGGAAAGGAGCTAAGCCTTTACCGCGATGCTCAGGATGGACGCTCAAGCGCGCTAAATGAACAAGAGGTGGGTGCAACTGATATTGGCCAAAGGCGACGAGTTCTGCCCCTGCATACATCACGAATGATTCATAATTTCCTGTACACAGTTTCAGATAAAAGTCCGCGGCGCTCATGGGGTAAGTTAAACTAGGTCCTCCCCAAGAGAGGACAGACTGCACATCGCTAAACCAGGCTTGAAGGTTCGCGATGTCAGCTTTGCTCGCACTTCGCAAGCAAAGCTCATCTTTTTCGATTATTGGTATAGTGTTTTTATCCATCTCTCTTGCGTAATAAAACGCCACTCCCACGAATCCCATTTAGCATCTAAGCCCGCTTCGAGTACTTGGTCTTCTGACATTCCTTGCGCTTTTTTCGCTTGTACAAATGCATAGGTTTCTTTAATCATATCAACAAAACGTTGCAAGTCAGCTTTATTTCCTAATTCACCATGGCCAGGAATAACTTTGGTTGTGTCATTTATTTTCGCTAGTAAGGCTTCAACCGACTCGATATAACCGCTCACTGAACCGCCTGCAGGTAGGTCGATATAGGGAAACATATCTTTAAAAAACAAGTCACCCGTATGCAATACATCATTTTCTTCAAACCATACAACACTATCACCATCGGTATGGCCTTCAGCTAGGTGGAAAACGTGGATGGTATCGCCATTTAAATGAAACTTGATACCATCTTGATAGGTAACAACCGGCAGCGTCGCTTTATTTACATCCTCAGCAGAGGCAAGACGTAGACGAACATTCTCATGCGCAAAAATAGTGGCACCTTGGTTTTCTTTAAAGAAGGCATTTGAGCCGGTATGGTCGCCGTGGTAGTGCGTGTTAATGATATAACTTGGCGATTTATCGCTAATGTCTGATAAGCTTGCCATGATTTTTTTGGCTAAAGGGGCATATTGGTCGTCTACTAAAAGTAGACCATCGCTGCCCGCTGATACCCCAATATTACCGCCAGATCCAACTAACATATAGACCGAGCCGGCCACGGGAATGGCTTTTACCTCAACATCGGCAAAACGATCATCTGCATTTGCTATGCTCACAGAGCCTATAATTGCAAAGGTTGTGAACAATAATGTGCTTATTCGGTTTTTCATATTTCTGTCCTATATTTACTTGTTGTATGGTGAATACGCGTTTTTCTTTAAACAGTTTCACTAACGAACAAAAATCTATCGACCACTTCGTTGTTTATAAGTATTTTTTCAAAAAACATGTCATAAGGTCTTACCCATAGTTTCATATCGCCATACAACGGCCTGTAGAGCACCAACACACTTTCATCTTCTGAATGCCTAACAACATCAATAAGCTCATAATACTGGCCTTTATAATGCTTGTACTTACCTTTTTTAATCGTTGCCATTGTGCCTGTCTCATCATTGCTAAATGCTTTAAATAAAACTCATCAACAAGGCAGTTAAGCCTGCTGAAGTGGGCTTACCGTGCTGCCAATCCATGTTTTCTACCCCCGAGCCTGCAATATCTACATGCGTAAACGCTAATGCTGGTTCGCCTCGGCCGTCATGTTTGTCTAAACCTGAGGCCATAATCAAAAATGCTGCAGGAAACTGATGCCCTCTGACGGTAGATACCGACGGTTTATTATTGGACGATAGCACATCGGCCGCTTTTGTTGGTGACTGGATAAAAGTAAAATCCTCTTTGCGCAAAAGCGATTGTTCACATGGATCAGCCCATTGTTCACCAGCCTCGCATAGTCGTTGCGCTGTTCCCTGCTTTTTAGCACACATGTTTTCGACTAATGCGGTATATGGCCCGAACGATATGGCAGCGTGGCCGGTTAACGTAGCAACAGAAAATAATTGCATATTGACTTCATCAACTCTTCCCGATTTAGTAAATGCTTCGCTGTCACTAAGCGCTTCTTGTTTAAGGTGAGAAAGCAAATCTGCCAACAGCATTCGGCCTTCGGCGTCAGTATTGCCAACACGTACTCGAACACCAGCATGGCTTTTAATAATTTCGTCAGGTACGTAGGCCTCAGCACCAATGCTATTTCTCACTGCGCCAATTTCAGCGACGACTTTAAGACCTTTGGGTTGAAGCAGAGCGATACTGCGCATCAAACCAGCAACGCTTGCTGCACCTCCTTTATCACGACTCATACCCGCCATATGACCATTCACTTTTAAGTCAGCACCACCAGTGTCGTAGGTGATTCCTTTACCGGCAAGATATAAGCACTGAGTAATTGGCCCATGTCCTTCGTATACGAGCTTAATAATTCTAGGTTGGTGGCGTTCAACCTCAACCGATGCCCGGGCTACTGCATACAATAAAGGGTATTGTTGTGCGATTTGCTCGCTATCTTCAATCACCGTGCAAGTTACACTGGTGTCTTTAAATGCATCGATACAATACTGCGCAAAACCTGGCGGCGCCATGCGTTCAGGATCGGTACCACAAAGATCTCGTGCTAAGCGCTTGCCACTTTCAATTGCATTTATCCTCGTAAGCGTCTCTTCATTAAGCCCATGTAGATATACACAATTAATAGCTTCTATTTGCCCACCTAAAAACTCCCTTGCCTCCAGTGGCTGCCAAAGATGCTGACACATCCCTAAATAAATAATCTGCATGAGATGTTCAGTGCTCTTTAGGATTTCTGGCAACGGCTCGCTTAAATCTAGAAAAACAGCCGGTTTCACAGAACCAATATCAGCGAGTTGTTCTGCTAAGTTTTTGCCAAGTTCAAAGTAAACACGAATATCGTCAAAGTCGTGGCTCATTGAGGGTGCGTTTATAAATAAACAACGTTTACATGGTGATTCATGTAACGCGACTAAGCTAGCCTTGCGACCAACGCGGGGGTCAATTTCTCTTTTTTCTTGCAAGGTTCTAGGAAGGTAGCTAAAAACATTAGCACCTGATGTATCAGATATAACAACTGCTAAATCAGCGTCTCTCGTATTGTCAGCGTCTTGAATATATTTTGCTATAGGAAATGCCATTGTCTTCTTTATCCTTAAAGTAATATCTAGCTATAATAAGCCGTTAGCTTAAGTAAAGTTCATTATAGCGCATTTTTTTGTTCATGCATGGGCGCAAAATCAAGGCATAGTTGCTCAGATGTCTCTCTTATCTCGTTGTCGCAAAAGCCAATAAAAATGCCTAAGAGTCTTGCATCTTTGCCGTTACGCCGTTCCCACGCCTCAGTCAATAGCGTAAGCAAAATGTCGGTATCAATAACGCTACACTTACTTTCTTTGGTTGTTTGGCGAAAATCTGCAAATTTAATTTTCACCCCTAACTTGTCGATTTGACGAGTTTCTATATGCTTTGCACCTCTCTCTTTCAATGAAGGTACCAAGTAGTCGAGTAAGTATTGCTTCCAGATCTTCAAGTTTATTCATGTTTTCTGAGAAAGTCCGTTCAACAGCAACCGACTTTCGGATACGAGAAGTCTCCACACCCCGTTTGTCGATGCCTTGGCATTTTCGCCATAAACTCATGCCAAACTTTCCAAAGCTTTGCACTAGCGTCGCCTCGCTCGAATTTCGAATATCTTTGCCGGTTAAGAAACCCATTTTCTCTAGCTTTGCAAAAGTAACTTTACCTACACCAGGGATTTTGTTGAGTGGTAGCTTTTCTATAAAAGGTATAACTTCGTCCGGCTTTACAAGATATTGCCCATTAGGCTTGTTCATATCAGACGCTATTTTCGCAATGTATTTTAACGACGCAATACCAGCAGACGCTGTTAAACCCAATTCTCTATGAATTGTCTCGCGAATATCCTGAGCGATTAGGGTTGCTGAGCCTGAAAACAGGCTACAATCAGTAACGTCGAGGTAGGCTTCATCTAAAGAAAGTGGTTCAATTAAGTCTGTGTAACGGCTAAATATTTCGCGTATTTTTGTGCTTACCTCTTGATAAACTTTCATTCGGCCAGGCACAATGATTAAGCCTGGGCACAGCCTTTTTGCCATTGATGTTGGCATGGCCGAACGCACACCGAATTGCCTCGCTATATAGTTGCATGTCGACAAAACGCCTCGCTGGCTAGACTTTCCGCCTACGGCGACCGCTTGATTAGCAAGCGCCGGATTATCTCGTATTTCAACTGATACATAAAAAGCATCCATGTCGACATGTATGAACTTTCGCATATCTTAGCTCTTAGCTATTTTTTAACATGTATATGATACACACTACTGTATAAATTCACAGCGTTATGACCTAGAAAAGCTAATCTTTCTTGTTTTAATCGATTAAACCCTATATTTTGATCAAAATTCAGACAATCTTTATTTTATGATTAAGTTACGACTTCGTTCAAAACACTTACACCGTTTTGACCAGTGGTTATAACTATGATGGTGTGCGGGATGAGTTATTCCGACAGGCTTATCAATTTATCGAAACTTTCCGAGAAAACCCATTGATAGACGCGAAGCGGCGTCGATGGGTAGTTCACTGATATGTCAAAGACAAAAGAAGCGCTGACGGTTTTCTTTAGGGCCGGCGCGGACGCGATTTTACGCTCAAGCGTGAAAAAGAGGCATGTTAACTGCCCCCTATTATAAAATTTGATTGCTTTTCCACTCGTCTAGTTTAGCTTGTCGCTTCGCTTCTTTTTCTAGTCGTGCTTTTTTACGATCACAAGGCTCAGGACAATCACAGGCTTTCTCTACACCTAACGCACCTAAACCACCACAAGAACCTGAAATACTTTTCTTTTGAAAAATGTAGCCAATGGCCATGGCTAATGACATCAATAAAAAGAAACCAAACGCTAAAATAAATGTACTCACACTGCCCTCTTCATATTCTCAAACTGGTGCAATTATAGCCATCATGATTGACTTAGTCCACCAGCGGCAACAATTCACATCGTATACCGTTTTATTTGGCCTATCCTAATGGACAGGCTTTTGTTCAATAATTTCAACTTCTTCGATAAACCTCGTCGACTGGTGTTCTACAAAGTTATCGCCTTCTTTAGTAATGAATAGAGCGGCTATACCCTCTTTCTCAGCCAATGCTTTGCCGGCTTGCGTACCCATTACCATTAGTGCCGTTGCCAAACCATCTGCCCTTATTGATTTAGGAGCAACGACGGTAACTGCAACTAATTTGTGCTGTATTGGATAACCTGTCTTTGGATTTATCAGGTGGGAATATCTAACTGAGTCTTCTTCAAAATAATTGCGATAGTCACCCGATGTAGCAATAGCATTGTCGCCAACATTTACTATTCGTTGGATAGAACGTTGTCCCGACAAAGGTTTCTCAATAGCAACTAACCAGCTTTCATCATTCATCTTTTTACCCCTGAGGCGCATTTCCCCGCCAATCTCAACCAAGTGATTTGAAAATCCCTCGGACAACAGCAATTCAGCGACTTCATCTACGCCGTAGCCTTTGGCGATAGTAGAAAGATCAATATAGACCTTTGGATGTTGTTTAATTATTTGGCCGTTTTCAAGGGTAAACTTGTCGATACCAACGTAAGTCATCGTTTCTATGATTTGTTCTTTTGTGGGAATTTTAATCGCCTTCGCATTTGGGCCAAATCCCCACTGATTAACCAATGGTCCCACAGTAATATCGAGCATGCCTTTGCTAAGCACGTGTAAATCCATCGCTTCTTGAATCACATATTGTGTAGCTTCTGATATTGGAAACGCCACGTTTTGTGACGTTTGATTTAATCGTGAAAGCTCTGAATCAGGGATATAAGTCGACATTAATTGGTTTATCCCTATCAGCAAGGTATCAATCTTGTTTTTCATTTCAGTAGGCGTTGGTGACGCTTGCGTAGCGTCTTTATTGAGGTACTTTACCGTATAGGTGGTTCCCATTGTTTCGCCGTTTATAGTGACCAGTGGTGACCCTGACTGTGAACAAGAAAACACGACTAAGCACAAAACAAGAATAAGAAACTTCGATAATATGTGTTGCATGGCATCTACACCTTGAGTGTGCCGGGTTACGGCACAGAGAGTGGAACAAAAATTCGATACAAAAAAGGGGCTTTCGCCCCTTTTACAATAAAACTTAACGTAAACTAGCCACCAAAATCATCAAGCATGATGTTTTCGTCTTCTACGCCTAAATCTTTAAGCATGTTGATTACCGCTGCGTTCATCATGGGTGGACCACACATGTAGAACTCACAATCTTCAGGCGCTGGATGATCTTTGAGGTAATTTTCGAGCAATACGTTATGGATAAATCCAGTATCGCCTTCCCAGTTATCTTCAGGCTGAGGATCAGACAGTGCAACATGCCACTTAAAGTTCTCATTCTCTTTTTGTAGCATGTCAAAATCTTCAACATAAAACATTTCACGTAAAGAACGCGCACCGTACCAAAAAGTGATTTTACGGTCAGTTTTAATACGACGTAATTGGTCAAATATATGCGAACGCATTGGTGCCATACCAGCACCACCGCCAACAAATACCATTTCTGCATCAGTATCTTTGGCAAAGAACTCACCAAATGGGCCAGAAATAGTCACTTTATCGCCAGGCTTAAGTGACCAAATGAACGACGACATTTTACCTGCTGGTAAACTAAGGTTATTAGGTGGCGGCGTAGCAATACGCACGTTCAACAAAATAATACCTTCTTCTTCAGGGTAGTTTGCCATTGAGTATGCGCGAATGGTTTCGTCTTCACATTTCGATTCAACATCAAAGAAGCCAAAATGTTCCCAGTCTTTTCTATACTCTTCAGGAATATCGAAGTCTTTATATTTAACGTGATGGGGTGGCGCCTCAATTTGTATATAACCACCAGCGCGGAAGGGCACACTCTCACCATCTGGTATACCGAGCTTAAGCTCTTTGATAAAGGTTGCTTCGTTATTATTGGATAGTACTTCGCAGTCCCATTTTTTAATTCCAAATACTTCTTCAGGTAATTCGATTTTCATGTCTTGCTTAATCGCAACTTGACATGCCAATCTGCAGCCATCTTTTGCTTGGCGCTTGGTAATGTGATCAAGCTCGGTTGGTAATATCTCGCCACCACCGTCTTTAATGTCAACACGACACTGTCCACATGAACCACCGCCACCACAAGCAGACGACACAAAGATACCTGAGTCAGCAAGGGCATTTAACAACTTGCCACCAGGCTGGGTGGTAATCGTGTTGTCTGGGTCATCGTTAATTAAGATCTTAACTTCGCCACTAGGCACTAACTTTGATTTGGCAAACATAATCACAAATACCAATATCAATACAATTGCGATGAACATGCCAACGCCTAAATAAATATCTACATTTTCCACTCTATAAACTCCTCGCTCGCTTTACAGCGCAACACCAGTGAAGGATTGGAAACCAAGGGCCATTAGACCCGCAATCATGAAAACGGCACCTAAACCGCGAATCCCGTCAGGCATATCAGCATATTTAAGTTTTTCACGAACCGACGCTAATAAGACAATAGCTAAAGCCCAGCCTGCACCACTTCCAACGCCATACACGATACTTTCTGCAAAGTCGTATTCACGCTGTACTGCAAAGGCTACTCCACCAAAAATGGCGCAGTTTACAGTAATCAGTGGTAAGAATATGCCAAGGGCATTGTACAAAGCAGGGAAAAACTTATCTAAAGTCATTTCCAAAATTTGTACTAACGCAGCTATAACGCCGATAAAGGTCAAAAAGCTCAAAAAACTTAAATCAGCATCGGGAAAACCGGCCCACTCTAAAGCACCCGGAGCCAAGATAGTAGTATAAATCACTTGGTTAGCGGGTACTGAAATACCTAGTACAACGATTACCGCGACACCAAGGCCCATAGAAGTTTTAACCTTTTTCGACACCGCCAAAAAAGTACACATCCCTAAGAAAAGGGTCAGAGCCATATTTTCAACAAATATAGCGCGAATAAGTAGTGATACGTAATGTTCCATGATGACCTATTCCTTTGGTTCGACTTGTTCTGGACGCGCAACGCGTATCGCCCAAATCATTAAGCCAATCAATATAAATGAGCTAAAAGGTAGTATTAGCAAACCGTTACCGGTGTACCAACCACCATTTTGAACTAACGGAAGAATGGTGTAGCCCAAGATGGTGCCAAAACCAAATAATTCTTTTACGGTACCAATAACTATCAAAATAAAGCTGTAGCCAAGGCCGTTTCCAATTCCGTCTAAAAAGCTCATCAAAGGAGGCGACTTCATTGCGTATGCTTCAGCGCGTCCCATTACGATGCAGTTTGTGATAATCAACCCTACAAACACCGAAAGCTGCTTCGATATTTCATAGGAATACGCCTTGAGTACTTGGTCAACCACGATTACCAAAGAGGCAATAATGGTCATTTGTACAATAATACGTACGCTAGAAGGTATTTGATTTCGAATTAAGGAAATAAACAAGTTAGAAAACGCAACTACCACGGTGAGTGCTAATGACATTACCAATGCGGTTTCGAGTTTAGTTGTGATTGCAAGCGCAGAACAGATGCCCAGTACATGCAAAGCGATAGGGTTACTATCAATTATCGGCCCGAAGAGGGCTTTTTTCATTTCTTTAGTATCAGCCATTATCGTGCCTTAGGATTTCCAAGATTGATTTTTTAAATAAGTTCCATAACCATTTTCGCCGGCCCAGTACACGAGTGTGTTTTCAACACCGTTACTTGTTAAGGTCGCGCCAGACAATGCATCAACAGCGTATTGGTTATCGTTTCCAACGTTTTTGTCAACCGAAATGGCGACTTTACCGTCTTTGTATAATTGCTTACCATCCCACTTATCTTGCCACGCAGGGTTTTGTACTTCAGCGCCTAACCCAGGAGTTTCTTTGTGTTGATAGTAAATCAATTCGCGAATGGTATGGCCGTCGTTATCAACCGCTAAAAAACCGTACATCAAATCCCATAAACCACTGCCATGCACGGGTAAGATAATACGAGACACATCGCCTTGCTCATTTTTAATATGGTAAACAGAGGCAATGCTTGACCGTTGCTTAAAACCAACGTTGCTGTTCTCTACCGCAACACCAAACTCAGCTTGTTTAGCGGCTTTGTACATATCAAAATCTGGACTTGGCTTTTCGACATATTTACCTGTCGCCAAATCGATAAACTTTTCTTCTACTCGGTCTGCATATAAAGCAGCAATGTCTGATTTATCACTAGCTTGTTCTAGCAAGCCAGCGGCAGTCAGTATGTTCGACTTTTTGTCGAGTGCGGCATTCGTGTTTTGAAGCTCTCGTAAGCCAACAGCTGCGCCCGATACAATGATAGAACAAACTAAACAAACAGCAACTACTACGCCGACCGTTTTACCCAAGGTTTCTTTTTTAGCCGACACGTGCAATCCTCCGTTTGATATTACTTTGTGCTACAAAATAGTCGAATAAGGGTGCCCAAAGGTTAGCAAATAATATTGCTAACATAATACCTTCTGGGAAGGCAGGGTTGAGCGCGCGTACAAACACCGTCATAAATCCTATAAATATTCCGTAAAACCATTTACCTTGATTCGTAAACGAAGCAGAGACAGGGTCGGTAGCCATAAAGAACATACCAAAGGCTAAGCCACCTATTACGAAATGGAAGTACCATGGCATATTCATCATCGCATTTGCCGATTCACCGCCACCGATAACGTTGAGTAGGAAGCCAAACACGGCTGCGCCTAATGCAACACCTCCAACGATTCGCCAACTGGCAATACCCATATAGATAATAAATAAACCACCCAGTAAAATCATCAGGGTTGAAACCTCACCGGCAGAGCCAGGAATATTACCGAGGAAAGCTTGCATAAAGTTTTCGCTAGTATATTCAAGCGTGCCATTGGCCGCTTGAGTTAACCAAGTGGCGCCAGAATAGCCATCAGCTGCAACCCAAACTTGATCGCCTGATATTTGTGCTGGATAAGCAAAATAAAGGAATGCTCGGCCAGAAAGAGCTGGGTTTAAGAAGTTCCGTCCCGTACCACCAAATATTTCTTTAGCAATAACAACACCAAACGTAATCCCTAAAGCAACCTGCCATAGTGGAATAGTCGCTGGCAATGTTAGAGAAAACAGAACCGAAGTTACAAAGAAGCCTTCGTTAATTTCATGTTTTCTAACAGAAGCAAACAGTACTTCCCAGAAACCACCAACAATAAAGGTAGTTGCATAGATAGGCACAAAGAAACATGCGCCATAGAACATCATACCCATCCAGCCAGTGCTTGCGTCCATGTTACCGCCAAGCATGGTGAATAAAGAGGCTTGCCAAATATCAGGAAGACTTCCTGCACCGGCTAGTATGGCTTCATGTGCTTGTGCACCAATGTTGTACATACCGAAAAACATAGCAGGGAAAGTTGCCATCCACACCATAATCATGATGCGCTTAAGGTCAATGCTATCTTTAACGTGTGTATTTGCTTTGTTTACTTTACCTGGTGTATAGAAGATAGTCGCCGCTGCTTCATAAAGTGCGTAAAACTTCTCGTATTTACCACCTGATTCAAACTGTGGTTCTATATCTTCAATAAATGATTTCAAACCCATGACTTACCCCTCAGCTTCAATAGTCGTTAATGCTTCACGCAATATAGGACCGTAATCGTATTTACCTGGACATACATATGTACACAGTGCGAGATCTTCTTCGTCTAACTCTAACGCGCCTAAAGTTTGCGCACCATCAGTGTCGCCAGACAGCAGGTCACGAAGTAGTAGCGTTGGAATAACGTCAAGCGGCATAACGCGTTCGTAGTTACCGATAGGCACCATTGAACGGTCCGAACCATTTGTGGTTGACGTCATGTTGAAAAGTTTCTTCGGATTAAAGTGACCCAAATATGCACGCGTAACCGAATGCTTGTCACCGCCTGGCATTATCCACCCCAAAAATTTCTTCTCGGAGTCTTCTTCAATCAAAGAAATTTGTAAATGGAAACGACCTAAATATGCTTGTGGACCATTTGCTTTTGTCCCATTTAGGACTGAGCCTGAGATAATACGAGTCGGTATATCATCAAATTGTCCTTTCACTAATTCGTGCGTGCTCGCACCAAGCTGCGTTCTTACGATTTGCGGACTTTTTGCAGCGGGGCCGGCAATAGAAATTACACGCGACGTGTCTAGCTCGCCAGACGTAATTGTTGCTCCCAAGGAAATAAGATCTTGGTAATTAATATGCCAAACCTTTTTACCTACGCCTACGGTGTCTAAGTGATGAATATGCGTACCAACTAAACCCGCTGGGTGCGGTCCAGCAAATTCATGCACTTCAACATTATCGCCTGTGGCATTAATGTTTGCACCCGGCGCTTTACATACAAATATTTTGCCGCCGCTGACTAGCTGACACAACACTTTAATACCGTTGGCAAAATCGTCTTCTCGCTCAGCAACCACTAAGGCTGGGTCGACAGCAAGTGGATTTGTGTCAATCGCAGTTACAAAAATAGAATGGGGTGTACTATCTACAGCAGGACTTTTGCTAAAAGGGCGTGTTCTAAACGCTGTCCACAATCCAGATTCTATGATGGTATCTACCAGTTTTTGTCGTTCAGTAGAAAGAATCGCATCTGCTGCAACTTTCTCATACGTGACGGACTCTTCGCCTTTGATACCAATAACAACGGATTGTAAAACACGTTTTGCGCCGCGATTAACTTCAATCACTTCTCCTGCAGACGGTGATACAAATTTAACGCCAGGGTTCTTTTTGTCTTCGAACAAAAGTTGCCCTTTTTTTACCAAATCACCCACTTGTACGTGCATGGTCGGCCGCATTCCTACGTATTCTTCCCCTAACACAGCTACCTTAGAGACGGGCAGAGTATCCCCTATCGCCTGCTTTGGAGCTCCCTTAATTGGAAGATTTAAGCCTTTTTTGATTTTAATCATATGCAAATTGCTACTCTCAAATAGTTACTAATTTAAATTAGCCTGTTGCAAGCTAGTTTAAATTAGTGCCTATTCCATTAGGTTTAAAGTTCAACAAAAAAGTATCGCTGAGCGCGCTTCTTTTGAAACTAACTACTGGCAATACATGACTTCTTATTATTAATTAATATGTTACTTATGGTGTATTGATTAAAAAATGCTTATTTTGGCATTTTTCACCGGTCGATATTAATCTACCTATCAATTTATGGCGCGATTTTAGCATTAACTACCCCTAAAAGGCTATGGGAATTATACTAAAAGCGTAATTCTACTCTTAAAAATGTATACAAAAAACAACGCCTGAACGCAGCAATCTGTGTTAGGGCGTATATTTGTGCAGAAGATTCACTTTTTGGCGTGTTCATTTATGCCAAAGAATCAATAGGCGAACCTGTAAAAAGAGTAACAAGGCCTATTGCATCGCAATAGAGCCTTATAACTTTGCGATGCTACTTCCACTCAATTAGTGGGTCTACATCGGCTTCATAGTCAACACCTTCAATGGCAAAGCCAAATAGGTTTAAAAACTCAGTATTGTAACCCTTATAATCACTAAGCTCATGAAAGTTATCTTGTGTTACTTGATCCCACAAAGCTTTGATTTTCGCTTGGGTTGCTTCGTTAGTTTCTTTGCCGTCCATTCTATAGCGGTTCATTTCATCTACGTTTGGACTGTCCCCATATAAACAAGACGTATACAAACCGACTATTTGCTCAATGCAGCCTTCATGGGTGCCCTCTTCCTTCATTACTTTGTAAATAAGTGAAATATACAGAGGCATAACGGGTATAGCGCTACTGGCCTGAGTAACCAGTGCTTTCAATGACGACACGTTCGCTTGGGCATTTACGCCTGATAATTTACTAATAATAGCCGCTGCGGCTCTGTCTAGGTCTTCTTTGGCTAAACCAATGGTTGCCTGACCATAAATCGGCCAAGTTAATTCTTTTCCAATGTAGGTATATGCGGTGGTTTTGCAATTGTCACTTAGCACACCAGCTTCATTGAGCTGCACTAACCAACGCTCCCAATCTTCTCCACCCATTACTTTTACGGTTTGCGCGATTTCATCTTCGGTGGCCGGTTCTAAGGAAACTTCGTGAACGAGGTCTTTATCGGTATCGTATGTTTTAGTGGTGTAGGCTTGCCCAACTGGCTTTAAGGTAGACTTAAATACTTCGCCTGTATCCGGATCTGTTCTGCGAGGAGATGCCAAACTGTAGATAACTAAGTCGACCTTACCTAAGTCAGCTTTTATCTTGTCAATCACTTCGGTTTTAATTTCGTCAGAAAATGCATCACCGTTTATGGTACTGGCATACAAGCCAGCCTGATGCGCCTGGTCATGAAAAGCGGCAGTATTATACCAGCCAGCAGTCCCAGTTTTACGTTCTGTTGGCGCCTTTTCAAAACATACGCCCAATGTGTTTGCATTAAATCCAAATGCAGACGTGATGCGCGAGGCCAAACCATATCCAGTCGACGAACCTATTATTAATACGTTTTTTGGCCCAGCAAGGTCATTTTTTATCTGAGACTTTACATAAGCTATTTGATTTTCAACACTTTTTGCACACCCAACTGGATGCGCATTCGTACAAATAAATCCACGTACCTTTGGTTTAATAACCATGTAAATCTCCTAAACAATATTAATAATAAGTAAATTACCCAACACAAAATGCTCATTCCAGCGTATAGGTATTAATTGCGCGCTATGGTAACTGAGCTTTTGTATAAAACAAATCAGTCCAGATTCTTTTATGCAATACGTTTCATTTACGCATTACCCAAAGTATGTCTAAAAGAATGCTCGTTACCGATTCTCATAATAGGCTTTTTCCGAAAGGGCATGGTAGCGTTTTACGCCTTTAAAAAAATCTTCGTAAGAAGCGTAAATTCTTGCAAAGTCTTCGTTTTCAGCCGATTTAGCTGCAATCACCTTTTGCGATGCGTTTTTCAAGGCCGATAATACGTCCTTCGGCAATGGCAGCACGGTGACCCCATGCTCTTCTATCAGTTGTTGCATCGCAATATGGTTGCGTGCGGTGTATTCATCTAACATATCTTGATTGACCGCTCGGGTAGCAACTTCTACAATTTTTTGTAGGTCTTCTGGCAAGGCCTTAAATGCTTCTTCATTCACGATAAACTCTAACATTGTGCCAGGCTCGTGCCAGCCACTATGATAGTAGTACTTAGCCGCTTTGTGTAAACCAAAGGTCAAATCATTGTAAGGACCGACCCATTCGGTTGCATCAATGGCGCCGCTTTGTAAAGACGTAAAGATTTCGCCACCCGACAAGGTTACCGGCAAACCACCAATCTCTTTTAAAACTTCTCCGCCTAAGCCTGGGATGCGCATTTTAAGCCCTTGCATATCGTCGATGGAGTTGATTTCTTTCTTAAACCAACCGGCCATTTGTACACCAGAACTACCTCCTGCGAATGGAATAACACCGAATGGAGCATACAATTCTTCCCATAAAGCCATACCCTCGCCATGATGCAGCCACGCATTCATTTCAAGCGCATTCATGCCAAAAGGAATGGCTGAGAATATCGGTGCCGCAGGAATTTTTCCTTTCCAATAGTATGCGCCCGCATGCCCCATTTGTGCGCTGCCCGATGACACCGCATCAAAAACTTCAAATGCTGGAACAAGCTCGCCAGCGCCATAAACGCTAACTTCTAGTCGGCCACCCGACATGCTATTCACATACTGAGCAAATGTTTCAGGTCCTCTGCCTAAGCCTGGAAAATTTTTCGGCCAAGACGTAACAAGTTTCCATTTTACCTTTTCAACCGGTTTTAGCATATCAGCGCTACTAGTATTACTCGCTTCGTTCCCAGAGCAACTAATCAGTGCAACACTCACAAGTGCAAATAGCACCAACTTTAGCGTTTGTAATAATTTACCCATGTGTTTTTCCTTATTCTACATTTGTGAACTAAGCATAAATTGCATCAACTAGCCACGTCACAGTTTGAGGCCAAATAGCCATAATAATCAATACTATAATTTGTATCACAATAAAAGGAATAACCCCTTTATATATTTGTGTTGTATGAACACTTGAAGGTGCGACGCCACGCAAATAGAAAAGTGCAAATCCAAAAGGTGGCGTTAAAAATGAGGTTTGTAAATTGACCGCTATCATAATACCAAGCCATACCGGGTCAATCCCCATAACGATGAGAATAGGCGCGATAATAGGCACAACAACAAAAGTGATTTCAATAAAGTCTAGGATGAAACCCAACAAAAATATCAGTAGCATTACCACCAGCATAGCGGTAAATGCACCACCTGGTAGCGAGGTAAAGATGTCTTTTAATAGGGTTTCACCACCAAAGCCTCTAAACACAAGTGAAAATATAGAAGCACCAATAAGGATGAGAAAAACCATAGACGTAACTTTTGTGGTTTCTCGAACAATATATTTTATGCTAGTACTGTTTAATTGTTTTTTAAGACCCGCCAACAATAGCGCACCTGTAGCGCCAACGCCCGCGGCCTCAGTTGGTGTAGCAAAACCGAATAGGATTGCTCCCAATACACAGACAATTAATACGAGTGGTGGCAATAACGCCATTAATAACGCTGCCAAATTAGCATGCTCATTTCGCTGACCATGCTTTGGTACTTGTTGTGGAGAGAACTTGCTCACTCCCCAAAGATAAAGCAAATAAAACACAACAAGCAGTAAACCAGGGACTAAAGCACCCACGAAGAGGTCGCCTACCGATACACTGTCAGGAGAAAATATGCCCATATCAAGCTGAGCTTTTTGATAGGCACTTGAAAGTACATCGCCAAGTAACACCAGTGCAATCGAGGGCGGTATGATTTGCCCTAAGGTACCTGTCGCACATATCGCACCGGTGGCAAGTTGCGGTGAATAGCCACGTTTTAGCATGGTTGGCAGCGATAACAATCCCATGGTGACAACCGTTGCGCCTACTATTCCAGTGCTCGCTGCTAGCAACATGCCTACGAGTACCACCGAAACACCCAGGCCTGTTTTAAAACGCCCGAGTAAAGACGACATGGTAACGAGCAAATCTTCAGCAATTTTTGATTTTTCTAACACCACCCCCATAAACACAAATAGAGGCACCGCAATCAAGGTCGTGTTGTTAACAATTCCAAAGAGACGATTAGGCGTTGAAATGAGATAAGTCGCATCAAAGGCACCAAAAGAAATACCCACAAACGCAAACAGAAGTGATACACCAGCGAGGGTTAATGCCACTGGATAGCCAAGTAAAAGCACCAAACAAACCACGGCAAATAAAACTAAAGCGAGAAACTCCATTATGCTGCCTTACTCAATAAATGCAGCTGTATTGAGTGTTTAATCACTTCAGACAGCGCTTGTAAGATCATCATAATTGCAAATATCAGCATAAAGGATTTTAGAACATACAAAAAAGGCAAGCCACCGGGCTCTCGCGACCCCTCAAATAGCTGCCAAGATTCCATCACATAGGGCCAACAAGTAATCGCTATATAGCTTGCGACAGGCAACATTAAAAATAAACAGCCCAAAAGGTCGACTATGTGTTTGGTTTTTACTGAATATCGTCGATAGAATACATCGACTCTTACATGACTATTTTTTTGGTAGGTGTAAGCACTGCCCAGAAGAAACACAGCCGCATGCATATAAGTAATAGATTCTTGCATGGCCGTCCAGCCTAAATCAAAACCATATCTAAATACAACCACAGCAAACATGGTAAGCGCCATCAATAAAGTCGCATAGGCGATTGTTTTGCCAATGATTGCGTTGGTTTTATCGATGAAGTGACTAAGTTTGGCTAACATGGTTCAAGCTACATTTTTATTTTTATCCTTAGATTGTATGGACTTGTTAGTGCGCTTGCAACAGGTGCGTTAGTGTCATTGTTTAGGTATTACAATAAAAAAGCCAGAATACACTACGTACCTGGCTTTCAAAGTAAATATCAGGCCACCACGGTAGCCCCAATTTAGTATTTTTGCTTAAGCGATAATGTCGAGAAGCTCAACATCAAAGATTAACGTACTGAAAGGACCAATTGCCGCGCCTGCGCCTTGTTCACCGTAAGCTAAGTCGTGCGGTACGTAGATGCGTCGTTTGTCGCCAACAGACATTAGTTGAAGTACTTCAGTCCATCCTTTTATCACGCCATTGACCGGAAATTCAGCCGGCTGACCGCGATCGTAGCTGCTATCAAAAACAGTGCCGTCAATTAATGTACCATGATAGTGAACACGTACTGTAGATTCAGCAGTGGGTGTCGCGCCATCACCGCTGTTGATGACTTCGTACTGCAAGCCTGAATCGGTAACAGTAACCTCTTCACGTTCTCCATTAGCGGCTAAAAAGTCTGCACCTGCTTGAACCGCGCCTGCGAACTGCTCTTGTTTTGCGGCTTGCATACGCTGATGAATTTCATTGAAAGCAACACGTAGTTCGTCGTTGCTAACAGCCGGCATCGCTTTTGCGAATCCATCTTGAATGCCCGCTTTTACTATTTCGATATCAAGCCCGTCAAATGGATTAGAGGCAAGTTGCTCGCCCATTTGATAGCCAATGCCGTAACTTGCTTGTTCTTCTATACTGGTGTACTTATCTGCCACAATTGCTCCGTTTACTGTATCGTTAAAATGTTCGATTAATATGAAATAGGATTAACGGCCAAGTGTATCACAGTCAGGATAACGACTTAAAGCAAGCGAAAGATAAAGTCTTTACAAAAGCGTCAAATTTACCGCTTATATACGCAACACTATAGCTTAACCTTCGACATACGTTTGTTACTCAAATAATCGATGTAAACATTTATACTAAGAAATATAAACCCAAGGGCAAAGCTGATGCCGCCGAAATCAAGATAACGGAAGTTGCCGTTCAGTTCGTATTGCTGATTAAAATCGGCTCCCTTTAGCGTTGGGATAAGAATATCAACAATCCAAAGGCCAAAAAAGCAGCTCGACGAGGCAAAAGCAAGCAACCACGCATATTTACATATAAAATTAAAAGCGATCCCTTCAAGCTTTTGTGTTTTTTGTAAATCACTAGGGTTTATATCAAATACAGCAGCAAGGGCTTTTGTTGTCTCAAGCGAGGCAACGCCGGTCTTTTCCACACGCTGTATGGTTCTTACGCTTAAGTCGCAAGCTGCCGATAGTTCATCTTGACTCCAGCATTTAGTCGTCCTTAAAGCCTGTACTTTTTTATTATTTAATTTCACATCATTACTCATACTTAATCCTGTAATCTGTAGTATAGGGAAGACTCATAGTAAATGTAAATGCGAGACGATAAGGCGACATATTGATGACTTTTCCCCGCCAACGATATGAAATTCCCCTGACATTCCAGACAATAATGTGTTTTTTTAGAAGCACGATACACGTGCATGCAGGTTTAACCTGTACCATTTTGTTAATTCGGTTTATTATCTAATTGAGTCATTTACCCATCCCGTAATTTACCCACGTTATTTAGCCACATGGAGTTTTTTAACAATATGAATCCAGCGTTAATTGAGCAACTTAAAGAAACCGTTAAATATTTAGGCGCGACCCTAGGCGAGGCGATTCAAGCAGAGTTAGGTGAAGAGTGGCTTGAGAGAATTGAAAAAATTCGACATGACGGCCGTCATTCGTCCAAAGGGGATGAAAAAAGTACTAGCGATTTAGCCCAAACCTTAGCAGGGCTAGACAATCAATCTTTGCTCACTATCGCTAGAGCCTTCGCACAGTTTTTAACCCTTGCGAATATCGCAGAGCAAGAATTCAACATAGCTGAGAATCAAGACAGTTCTTTAGAATTACAACTTGCGAACCTAAGCCAGCAAATAGACATAAATGCCGACAAAGATAAAGTACTCGCGGCTATCCAAAATTTAAATATCGATTTAGTACTTACTGCCCACCCCACTGAAGTAAAACGCAGAACCAATATATATAAACACAGTCAACTCGCGACTCAGCTTCAAAAATTACATAGTCCTACGATTTCTGCAGTTGAAAACCGGCGCGTCAAAAAGCGTATTGCTGACTTGATTAGCCAAGCTTGGCATACAGAAGAGATTCGAAGCGTTCGCCCAACCCCTGTTGATGAAGCACGCTGGGGCTTTTCGGTGATAGAGAACTCTCTTTGGGAAGCGGTACCCGATTTTTTACGTGATCTTGACGATTATTTGCAGGTAAACTTTGATTGCTCATTACCTCTTGATGCAAAGCCAGTTCAGTTTAGCTCGTGGATGGGCGGCGACCGTGATGGGAATCCATTTGTCACCTCCAGCCTAACCCAAGAAGTACTACTTAGGGCCAGAAGGCGCGCTGCTAAACTCTTTAAAAATGACTTTGACCAGTTATATTCAGAGCTATCAATGAATCAATGCAACGATACGCTTCGACGTCAAGTTGGGGATGTTAAAGAGCCTTATCGCGAAGTATTAAAGCCAATTATTCAGAAACTCGCCCTCACCCAAGAAGGGAAAGCAGATGTAAGTGAATGGGTGCTATCAAATGCTGAATTACAAGCGCCGCTTCTTGCTTGCTATGAATCGTTAATGGACTGTGGCATGGAAGTCATCGCCAATGGCATTTTACTTGATTGCATTCGTCGCTCGGTTTGTTTTGGTATGCACTTATTAAAACTCGATATAAGACAAGATGCACAGCGCCATGCCGACGTTTTCAGTGAATTAACGCGCTACTTAGGCATGGGCGACTACAACCAGTGGAACGAAGAAGACAAGCAAGCCTTTTTGTTGCGCGAGCTTGCTTCACGCAGACCTTTAATACCCCGCAAATGGACGCCTAGCGATGAGGTCAAAGAGGTCTTAGACACCTGCAAAGTTATTGCCAACAATGGTAAAGACGGCTTTGGTATTTACATTATATCTATGGCCAGTGAACCATCAGATGTACTTGCAGTGCAGCTATTACTGCAAGAGTCAGGGGTTGATTGGGCAATGCCTGTTGCCCCCTTGTTTGAAACACTCGACGACCTAAATAACTCACCAATGGTTATGCAAAAGCTACTCAGTATAGATTGGTACAAGGGCTACATTAATGGCCAACAATTTGTCATGATTGGATACTCTGATTCTGCTAAAGATGCTGGTTCATTGGCCGCTGGCTGGGCGCAGTACAGTGCCCAAGAAGAACTTGTGGCTATTGCCGAAGAGCACAAGCTTAAACTCACATTGTTTCATGGCCGTGGTGGTACTATTGGTCGGGGCGGTTTGCCGGCAAAGGCAGCGATTCATTCACAACCACCAGGTTCACTCGATGGTGGCTTTAGGGTAACAGAACAAGGCGAAACGATTCGCTACAAGTTTGGTATGCCGCAACTGGCCAAGCGCAGCTTGTCATTATACGCATCAGCCGTTTTAGAAGCGGTATTGCTGCCACCGCCAGCGCCTAAGCCGCAATGGCGTGATGTCATCAAAACGATGGCCGACAAAGGTCGTGACAACTATCGCCAAACAGTGCGCACCGATCCTGAGTTTGTACCTTACTTCAGAGTTGCCACTCCTGAACAAGAACTAGGCAAACTGCCTCTAGGTAGCCGTCCAGCGAAACGTAATCCTAACGGCGGCATAGAGAGCCTGCGGGCAATCCCATGGATATTTGCTTGGGCACAAACGCGACTAGTATTACCGTCTTGGCTGGGTGTAATGCGCGCCGTAGATGAAGTCAATCAAGGTGAAACCGCTCCTGTTGTGCAAGAAATGATTGAACAATGGCCATTTTTTGCATCACGCTTATCGATGCTCGATATGGTTTTCCAAAAAGCCGACCCGAAAGTCAGTGAAGCTTATGACAAGCGCTTAGTACCAGACAATCTCTTGCATTTTGGTGCTGCGTTGCGCGCAGAACTAGTTCAATCTATGCAAAGTCTGCTGACAATGACCGGGCATGAGCACATGATGGAAGACGATCCGAATGGTCGCAATTCGATGCAAATTAGAGCCGGTTATCTGCAGCCACTGCATTATTTGCAAATAGAATTACTGGATCGTATTCGCAAAGCCCAAAGCTCAGAGTTTCAAGACAACGATGTTGTCGTGCTTGAGCGGGCGATGATGGTTGCGATTACCGGCATCGCGGTTGGCATGCGGAATACCGGCTAGTGACGATATGCTTTAATGTAATAATACGATGCAAAGCGGGATGAATAGCGACAAAACGCAAATCACCCTAGGATTGGTCAATCCCAAGTCAGCCAGCAACGTTGCCGTTATCTTGCGTGCTGCGGGCTGCTTTGGGGTCACATCAATCTTATATACGGGCAAACGCTATACTTATGCAAAAGCCTTTCATGAAGACACCAAAAAATTTAGGCACAGCATCCCTACATTGGCGGTGGATGATTTATTTAAGGCCATGCCAGAGGGTGCAACGCCTGTTGTAATAGAGCTTGTAGAAGGAGCGCAAGCCTTGCCCTCTTTCGCTCATCCTAATAATGCATTTTATATATTTGGCCCAGAAGATGGCTCTGTACCACAAAACATCATAGATGCGTGCGAACATGTCGTTTATATCCCAACGAAATCAAGTATGAATTTGGCGGTTACGGCAAATGTAGTTCTGTATGATCGATTGGCAAAGTCATGCTTTGATGATAGTGATGAATTGATTAAGCAGAGTCGTGATGTTAACAACAACATGAAAGTAAGAAAATCCTAAACAAATTTTTTAAACGGACATAAAAAAACCAGTAGGCGAATCAGAAATTCGGCCATACTGGTTTTTCTCAACGCTCATGATAAGCGTTTTGAGTAAAGATTACCCGTTTACGAAGTCAACACCCATTTGGATATCGTTACGCAAGCCACCTAGCATATCTTCTTTTGCTTTTTGTTCAAATGCACTAAGTTCACCATAAGGTAATATTTCTTCAACGCCATTTTTACCTAAACGTACAGGGTGTGCGAAAAACGCAGCATCTTCTGAACCATCCACTTGTACATAGGTGTATTCAACAACGTCTTTGCCGTTCATCGCGTCTACTAAAGATAGGCAGAAACGAGCTGCAGCTTGACCCATTGATAAGGTTGCTGAACCGCCACCCGCTTTGGCTTCAACCACTTCGGTACCCGCATTTTGGATACGCGGAGTTAGACTTGCGACTTCTTCGTCAGTAAAGCTTACGCCTTTAACCTGAGACAATAGAGGTAAGATAGTCGTTCCAGAGTGACCGCCAATAACAGGCACATGAATCTCTGATGTGCTTTTACCTTTAAGTTCAGCAATAAAGGTTTCAGAACGAATAACGTCAAGTGTAGTAACACCAAATAATTTATTTTTATCGTATACGCCTTTTGCTTTTAGCGTTTCAGCGGCAATAGCAACGGTCGTGTTTACTGGGTTAGTGATTACCCCAATGCATGCTTTTGGACAGTTATCTGCGCAAGCTTCAATTAGATTTTTTACGATGCCAGCATTGATATTAAACAAATCTGAACGGTCCATACCTGGCTTTCTAGGCACGCCCGCTGGGATGAGAACAATGTCACAGCCTGTTAATGCTGCGGCTAAATCATCTTTACCATATCCGGCTACTTTTACATCGGTAGGAATGTGGCTTAAATCCACTGCAACACCCGGTACAACCGGTGCTACGTCATATAATGCTAATTCAGAACCAGCTGGCAATTGTGTTTTTAAGAGCAACGACAAAGCCTGACCAATACCACCTGCGGCGCCCAATACGGCTACTTTCATAAAGATATCTCCAGTGACTAGATTGATAAATTGAGCGCGAAGATTAGCCGAATTAAGGAAAAATCTCAATCATACTCTGGTATCAGACGCTAAATAAACGTTTTTTCCAGCAAAAATTGCTTATCTGGTGGGCTTATTGCAGAATAAGCGGATTATTAATCTGCGATTTTTCAGGGGCCTATGACCAACACTAAACAAGATGTACTTATCAAAGCATTTCGTGAAATATTGAAAACTGAAAGCTATGGCTCTCAGGGTGAAATTGTATTGGCGCTGAAAAATCTAGGCTTTGATAATATCAGTCAGTCTAAAGTATCGCGCATGCTGAGTAAATTTGGTGCGGTGCGTACCCGTGACGCCCGTGGAGATATGGTCTATTGCTTGCCACCCGAGCTGGGCATGCCAACCGCTAAAAGCCCTTTAAAGCAATTGGTGCTAGACATTGTTCATAACAATGTGATGGTGATCATTCGCACTAGCCCCGGTGCTGCCCAATTAATCGCCCGTTTGCTTGACTCATTAAGTCATACCGACGGCGTACTTGGCACAATTGCAGGCGACGATACCATCTTTATCGCTCCTGCTGATATCACAAAAATCGATGATCTTCGTCAACGAGTACAAGATTTATTTGATAGCGTTTAAGGCTATTGCGCTGCTGACTATCAAGACTCCTTTAATGAAAGTGCGTATTGGTATAAGCTCTTCTTATTGAGCTTATAGTGCTCACTAACCACTGCAGCCGCTGATTTTGGCGGAAGCAATGGCCCTAGTTGCTGCAAAAGTTCTTTCGCCGGCAGTGGCAATTCTTCTGCCACTGCTTCTTTACAGTAAATCATCAACACAAACTCGCCCTTTTGATGCGCAGGCTCTTCATTTAACCACCCTAACACCTGCTCAGCGCTTCCGCTGATATAGGTTTCGAAACGCTTCGTTAACTCTTTCGCTAGCACTATTTGGTGATTTGCAGGTAGAACTTGTGCGCAGACCTCAATGGTATCTGCTACTCGGCGCGGCGCCTCATAGAAAATACAGGTCATATGTTGCAGGCTCGCAAATTTAAGAGCTTGTTCTTTTGCTTTTTGCTTTACGGGTAAAAACCCTAAAAACATAAATCGGTCAGTGGCTAATCCTGAAGCGCTTAGCGCTGTCGTTAAGGCGCATGGGCCCGGTAAGGCGATAACCTTGATATTATGCGCTCTACATGTGCTCACTAAAGTATAACCAGGGTCACTAATTAAGGGTGTCCCCGCATCTGAAATAAGCGCAATATTTTCGCCAGCTTGAAGTTTTTGCAATAGCAATACAGTGCGATGTTGCTCATTGTGATCATGTAAACTTAAGCTGCGAGTATTGATGAGAAAGTGTTGCAGGAGTTGCCCTGAATGACGTGTATCTTCGGCGGCAATCAAGTCAACTTCATTCAATATATCAATCGCTCTTTGCGACATATCTGAAAGGTTGCCAATAGGCGTAGGGACAATGTATAACGTGCCGGTCAAGGTAATCTCATCTCGATAAAGAAGTATTGTCGTAGTTTACACAAACTTAAGGACAGTTTGCATGAATTGTGCTAGATATTTTTACTCAGCCAAGTAGACTACACGAGGTCAACCATAGTATTGCGGGAAAAACGTGAAAACACTTAAATTTTTAGTCGTTGTAAGTATCAGTTATTGTTTAATTGCCTGTGGCGGCTCGCCCTCACAAAAAACTGCGAAAGCGCCTGAAAAAGTCATCCCCACTACCGAAGTTCAGCAATCTGGTGTGAAATCACAGCTCGAAGAAATTGAAATGCAGTACAGTACTACTCAGAATATTTCTGAACGAAATTTAGCCTTGCTAGAATTGGCTAATAATTACCAGAATTCGCAACAATGCACTGCCAGCAATATCATCATTAAACATATGCAAGCAAGCATCAAGGAGCCGATGCACTTAGCTATTGCCAATTTATTAAAAGCAGAATGCGCCCTCTTTTCTTTTGACAATTTAAGCGACTTATCAAACAAACAACCCTTAATAAATCTTATCGACAACTGGCTTAAACAAGCTATTTCAAACGGTATTCGTACAAATTCTATTACGCTAGATACGGGCTATGATTTAGCTACGCGGACACAGATCGCAACTGCGCAGTTACAAGCAGAAAACAAACAATATCGTGACGCCATCTATCAGCTACTGAGCAAGGACTATGGCCAATTAGCTAAAAGCTTAGATGATAAGACGCAATTAGACCCACAGTTGTCTTCTAAAATATGGCGATGGTTTTCGATTATTAGTCCGCAAGAACGCACTGAATTAGCGTTCAACTATCCACTTTTGCAAGAGTACAAAACGCTTTTAGAGATTATTGAAGATAAAACGATTAATGATGGCACTAGGCAACAGAATATAAAACGTTTGTTATCAAACACTACAAACACCGCACTTAACGACAATTTACCGCAACAAGTACTTCGTTATTTAGCCATTAATCATTCTGAAAACCAACGCATTGCCGTACTGTTGCCCTTAAGTGGTCGTTTGGCGGGACAAGGCGAAGCCATCAAACAAGGTGTGCTAAGTGCCTATTATCAAAAATTAAGCGCTGCAAAAGAAAATAATGTCACGGTTCAAGCAAGCATTGAGTTTATAGATACAGGCTCGTTACCTACGATAAAGAAAGCGGTTACAAGTGAACTACTCGCGCCTTTTGACACCATTGTGGGGCCTCTTCTTCGTTCTCATATTATTCAAGTGGGTGCTTTTGATTTAGCCGCAAAGCATCATCTCTTGCTCAATCAATCACAAACTGAGCTAGATAACAGCCAAAATTTGAGTGCAAGTTTTGCCTTGTCGCCAGAACAAGAAGCAGAGCAACTCGTTGCATTGATGCGAGCACGAAATATAGCCAATCCTGTAATTATTAGTGACGGTAGCTCCACCACTCGGCGCATGAATCTAGCATTCGTTGATGCTTGGAAAGCGAGCGCGTTGTCACAAAGTGATAACAGTGCACCACTGCAGGAAATTAGATATTCAGATAACAAAGGCATGCGTGTGGGTATAACCTCAGCATTAGATGTTTTGCAGAGCCAAAAGCGCATTCAACAATTATCAAATCTGCATCAAGAAAAAGTACATAGCGTTACCCGAAATCGGCGCGATGTAGATGCCTTCGTCATATTTGCGCGACCAAATGATGTTGAACTTATCAACCCCATCATTGAAACCAGTATTAGCTTATTTACCGATGAACAAATACCTGTTTTTGCCACGTCGTATAGTTACGACCATAAACAAAGCAAAAATAGCCAACGAGATTTACGAAATTTAGTTTTTGTTGACATGCCGTGGTTGTTACCTGAAGGAAGAAATAGAGCACTTTCGGCGACGGTAGATACCCTCTTTAATGAACCACCAAGTGCATTTTTGAGACTGTTTGCTTTTGGCTACGATGCCCTTTCATTGGTCGATAATTTAGCGCAGTTAAGTACTTTTGAACATCTTTCGGTTGCGGGTTTAAGTGGTGACTTATCCATAAATGAAAAACAGCAGCTAAATCGAGAATTATCATGGTTATCAATAACTAACGACACGAGTGGTCAATAGTTGACTGCTTTCATAGGGTAGCAATAGCAAATGCTTGCAGAAACTAGACAAGACCGCGCAAAAAAGGCGGGGGAACAAGCGGAACTTGACGCAAAAACCTATCTAGAAGGTCAAGGGCTGTGTTTCATAGAAAGTAACTTTAGAGTACCTCAAGGTGAAATTGATTTAATTTTTAAAGACGCGCAACAATGGGTCTTTGTTGAGGTCAAATATCGAGCAACTAAAGAGCATGGTCACGCTGCAGAGTATTTTACGCCTTCAAAAAGAAGTAAAATGACAAAAGCCATTATGTGTTACTTACAACGCCATAAGCTAAATATACATCACACTGACTTGAGAATAGACGTAATTGCAATTAACGACGAAGAGCTTAGCTGGTTAGATAATGTGTAAAACTATTACTAAAATAAATTTAGCTAGTATCCACGGCAATAAAACAAAAACGATCAAGTATAAACACATCACGAATTGAGCGATTAGGAGCCCCATCAAAGATGTTAGACAATATTAAGAAGAGTTTCACCGAAAGCATACAGACAAAGATTGCAGCGGCAGAAGCTCTCCCAGAGCCTATACAAAAGGGCGCACAAATGATGATAGATGCCCTTATCAGAGGAAATAAGATATTATCCTGTGGAAATGGTGGTTCAGCTGGAGATGCCCAGCATTTTTCGTCTGAGCTGCTCAATAGGTATGAACGTCACAGACCTTCGTTGCCGGCCATTGCGCTAACGACTGATAGCTCTACTATTACGTCTATAGCAAATGATGCCTCTTTTACTGATGTATTTTCTAAGCAAGTAAAAGCACTGGGGCAAGCAGGTGATATTTTGCTAGCCATATCGACCAGTGGCAATTCGGCAAATATCATTAGCGCGATGCAAGCTGCACTCGCTCGTGATATGACAATCGTTGCTCTTACTGGTAACGATGGCGGTGAAATGGCCGGATTTATTAGTGAAAATGACGTAGAGATTAGAGTCCCATCATCAAGAACCTCTCGTATACAAGAGGTACATTTACTGGTAATACACAATTTATGCGAATCTATCGATAACGCACTTTTCCCCATCGCAAGCGGAGACTAATATCATGCAACATAAATTCGCCCTACTTTTAGTAATAGGCATTGTCGGTTCTCAATTATCGGGTTGCGTAACTGCAGCGGCTGTTGGCGCAGCTGGAACCGCGGCTGCAAGCAATGCCGACAGACGTACCTTAGGTACCCAAATCGATGATAAAACAATTACCGCACGGGTGAGCACCGCCATCAATAAAATTGCTAATGTTGAACAAAACGCTGACATCAGCGTACACGTGTATAACAGCCAAGTTTTATTAACAGGGCAAGCTCGTACCCAAACACTCATCGATGAAGCGACTAAAGCCACCGAAACCGTGCCACAAGTCAGTAAAATCCATAATCAAATAAGACTTGGTGAACCCATTCCCACGACCTCAACAATAAATGATATTTGGTTAAGTACAAAAATCCGCACAAAGATGACCACTGACGAAAATGTCCCCATGCTCAAATTAGACTTAATTGTAGAAGACAGTGAAGTTTTTATTATGGGGCAGTTAACTAAAGAAGAAGCGAGAGCAACAGTTGAACTAGTTAGGAATGTAGAGGGGGTAACTAAAGTGATTCGTGTGATGGAATTAATTAACTAGCATCGATTAGATAAGATAACTAAAAAATGCCCGGCAAGTGGGCATTTATCTTATTGAAGTCACATTTAAGAAATTCACTGCATAGTGAGTTATTTACTACTTTACGATATGTAAGCCCGGTTTCTTACCTGGCTTTTTACCACCTTTGGGTGGTGTAGGCTCATCACCACTTGGTTTACTTGGCGGCGGAGCGGCCTGAAGCGTGGGTTTTTGCGGCTCGCTTTGCCCAGTGTTCTGTGGTTCCTTTTGTGGCTCCTTCTGCGGCTCTTCAGGGACACTTCGCTCTTGCAAGGTAAAGACACTGCCTGCACCATTTTCTTTAGCGTAAATAGCACCCACTGCGTGACATGGGAAAGACACCGTCATAGCTTGTCCCGAGAATCGTGCTTGGAATTCAACCCATTCTAAGCTCATGTTGAAGTTTACACAGGCACTGGGCGAAACATTTAATACAATCTGGTCATCTTTCACAAACTGTGTGGGCACTTGTACGCCCGGAAAATTAACGTCAACGACCATGTAAGGCGTAAGCTCGTTATCAAGTAGCCAGTCGTAAAAGGCACGAAGTAAATAAGGTTGGTTGCTTGTCATATTCTGCATGTATCTTCCTTAACTCGAAAGATGAAGTCTACTGCCGTTTTTATAACGGCAGTACAAAGAGATATTAAAGAGGGTTATGAATTTCGCGCTCTTGGTCCGTTAATGAGGCTTTAAATGAACCACGTTCAAAAATACGCTTCATGTAGGCCACAACCTCGCGGCTTCCTTGTCCATCTAGCTCGATATTCAGAGCAGGTAGGCGCCATAGTAAAGGTGCCAAGTAACAATCTACAAGGCTAAACTCTTCACTCATAAAGTAATCAGTTTCAGCAAAAATAGGCGCTAAACTTAAGATAGCTTCTTTTAACTCTTTTCTTGCGTCTGCTGCACCGGGTTCGTTGCGGAACACTTTTGCAGCAAGTGAATACCAGTCTTGCTCAATTCTGTGCATCATTAAACGGCTTTGACCACGTGACACAGGGTAAACTGGCATTAACGGTGGATGCGGAAAACGCTCGTCGAGATATTCCATTATGATATGCGACTTGTACAAAACCAATTCACGGTCAACAAGTGTAGGAACTGTTCCGTATGGGTTTAGTTCAAGTAGCTCTTCATTAATTTGACTAGGATCAGTAAAAATAATCTCTACACCAACCCCTTTTTCAGCTAATACTATGCGCACCTGATGCGAATAAATATCAATGTTGTCTGAAAACATGGTCATGATAGAACGTTTGTTAGTGGCCACTGCCATCCTTACCTCCGAGCCCTCATCGCCACCTCAGGTGGTCAATAGGAATTGTTATAATAATTTAAAGCAAAAAAAAGGGCACTATTCATTAATAGAGCCCTTCTAAAAAATGACGCGAGATTATAGTCTATTACTTGACATTTCGCCAGTATTCTTTCTTCAGCAGTAACGCGAAAACAAAGAATATAACGATGAATATCAGTACACCGCGACCTATAGATTCTGACTTGAGTCTTGTAGGCTCGCCTGTATATTCTAAGAAGTTAACTAAATCACGAATGGCCATATCGTATTCTTCTTCATTCAAACGGCCATTTCCGTCGGTTGTTAAGCCTGCAGCACGCTCAACCATCTCACCGTCAACCATCTTAGTTTCATAAGCTAAGCGAGGCGTACCTTGCAGTGGCTCAAGAACGTGTGGCATACCAACATTTGGGAAGACTAAATTGTTAACACCGAAGGTCTTGGTTTCATCAACGTAAAATGTTTTGAAATAAGTGTAAAGCCACTCAGGACCGCGCACTCTCGCAACAAGCGACAAGTCAGGAGGTGGCGCTCCAAACCAAACTGCGGCATCGTCGCTAGGCATTGGGCTGGTGATGTAGTCAGACACTTTTTCACCGGTGAACTGTAGATACTTCTGGCCCAGTTCTTCTGGTATGTCCAAGTCATTGAACGTGCGCTGATAACGTTGGTACTGCATCTGGTGACAACCTAAGCAGTAGTTCATAAACGTTTGGGCACCGCGCTGTAACGACGCTTTGTCGGTCAAATCAATTTCTGGATCTTGTAAGGGCACTGCCGATCCTGCCGCCATTGCCAGTCCAGGTACAAATAATAATAAAGCTATCCATTTTTTCATCGTGGGATCCTCGAAGGTACAGGCTTCGTACGTTCATTCTTAGAATAAATGAACAGCAATATGAAGAACATAAAGTACATTATCGTTCCAATTCGAGAAGCTATTATTTTCCAATCTTCTTGTGGCGTGCCGCCTAAATAACCTAAAAATATAAACACAAGTGCAAA
This sequence comes from Glaciecola sp. G7-5, assembly GCF_055808975.1. Taxonomy (NCBI): domain Bacteria; kingdom Pseudomonadati; phylum Pseudomonadota; class Gammaproteobacteria; order Alteromonadales; family Alteromonadaceae; genus Glaciecola; species Glaciecola sp. G7-5. The sequence goes on along the minus strand of NZ_CM147892.1, from coordinate 2,243,404 downwards.
AACAATTAAGTTAGTTGTATGTAAACCACTTCTGTAACGCCATGAGCGAACGTTAGAACGGTCAAACCACGGTAATGCAAACAAGAAGCCTATCGCACCAAACATCGCGATCACGCCACCTAGTTTATCAGGTACCGCTTTTAGAATTGCGTAAAACGGCGTGAAATACCAAACAGGGAAAATATGCTCAGGTGTTTTCAAGGGGTTGGCTATTTCAAAGTTAGGATGCTCAAGTGCTTTACCACCTAATTCTGGTGCGAAAAACATGATGTAGCAAAATGCGAACAAGAAGATAGTAAATGCGACTAAATCCTTAAGTACAATATGCGGGAAGAACGGTACAACATCATCAGCAATATCGTATTTATCGGTATAATATTCGTGAATTTTGAATTTAGTTTTTTCTTCGTCAGATAAGCTACCTTTAGGATGCTTAACGTTCACACCATCAGGGTTATTTGAGCCGACTTCGTGAAGTGCAACAATGTGTAAAAATACCAAAATAACAATAACTAGGGGTAACGCTATGACATGAAGTGCAAAGAAACGGTTTAAGGTAGCGCCAGAGATGACGTAATCGCCTTGAATCCATTCTACGAGTGGACCGCCAATATAAGGAATTGCACTAAATAGAGATACAATTACCTGTGCTCCCCAGTATGACATTTGCCCCCAAGGTAATACGTAGCCCATGAAAGCTTCAGCCATAAGAGCTAGGTAGATTAACATACCAAATATCCACAGTAGCTCACGTGGTTTTTGATACGACCCATAAATCATACCGCGGAACATATGCATATAAACCACTACGAAAAAGGCGGTCGCCCCAGTACTGTGCATATAACGAATAAGCCAACCATAATCGACTTCTCGCATTATGTATTCAACAGAAGCAAATGCCCGCTCTGCAGAGGGTTCAAAATTCATTGTTAACCAAATACCAGTTACGATTTGGTTGACTAAAACGATAGTGGCTAAAAAGCCAAAAACGTACCAGAAATTCATATTCCTTGGCGCTGGGTACTGAATAGCGTGCATATTTGCTACGCGCATCATTGGAATTCGTGATTCAATCCATCCTAAAAATGCATTCATTACGCTACTCCCTCGTCAGAACCAAGCAGTATAGTTTTATCATCTAAAAACATATAGGGCGGGACAACTAAGTTTGTTGGCGCTGGCACACCATCGAACACGCGACCGGCCATGTCAAATTTAGAACCGTGACAAGGGCAGAAGAAACCTTCTGCAACGCCCTCAGCGAACTCAGAAAAAGCACCTTCGATCAAATGCTGTGGAGAACAACCCAAGTGAGTACATATTCCCACCAAGACCAAATACTCTTCTTTTATAGAACGATATTGGTTTTGAGCATATGCTGGTTGTTGTTCTACTTCAGAATTAGGATCTTTAAGACGATCGTCAAGGGAACTTAGAGACGCAAGTAACTCTGGTGTTCTGCGTACGATCCAAACGGGTTTACTACGCCACATAACACGAATTAACTGGCCTACTTGTATGCCGCTAATATCGACCTCAACGTCAGCACCTGCTGCTTTTGCTTTTGAACTTGGCTGCCACGACGCAATAAACGGTACTGCAGCAAAACCTGCACCAACGGCACCGATGACCGATGTCGCAACGGTGAGGAACTTACGCCTTGAATTATCTGACGCCGGTTCTGCATTGTTTGCATTAGAATTGTCGTGCTGTGCCGATTTATTAGCATCTGCTGATACTTCACTCATCAACTGTTCTCCGGGGGTTTGCTTAGGCTTTTCAACCTACTTTGCTTATCTTGAGGTTGTTGCTCGTTACTTCAAAAGCATGACGCTGAAGAAGAGCCGAACTAGACCTGATAAAATTTCATCACATATGGTAAAAGAAAACACTTACTAAACACAAGGTTTTACTTTAAAAAAGCGAGCTTTATAGCTGATTTAAGTCAAGTATTCTGCACACACCGGACTTTGCTTGGCATTAGACATTGGTATAGGGGGTAAAACAAGCATAAACCTGTAGAAATATAAGCACAAAATACAGGCATAAAAAAACCCGGCAAGCCGGGCTTTTCGAAAGTACTGTAAACGATTAACGTTTTGAGAACTGTGGACGCTTACGCGCTTTATGTAGACCCACTTTCTTACGCTCAACCTGACGTGCGTCACGTGTTACGAAGCCAGCTTTACGTAGTGCTGGACGAAGTGTTTCATCATATTCCATAAGTGCACGGGTGATGCCGTGACGTATAGCGCCTGCTTGACCAGAAATACCACCGCCAGAAACGGTTACGTATAAGTCAAACTTCTCAAGCATTTCCACTAATTCTAGTGGCTGCTTAACAATCATTCGTGCTGTTTCACGACCGAAGAAAACATCGATAGGACGTTTGTTAATCGTGATAGTGCCGTTACCTGGACGAAGGAATACACGAGCTGTTGAGCTCTTGCGACGACCTGTACCGTAATATTGAGTATCTGCCATGGTGCGCTCCTTATATATCCAAAACTTGTGGCTGTTGTGCTTGATGCGTATGCTCTGGTCCAGCGAAGACTTTCATCTTACGGAACATAGCACGCCCTAGTGGTCCTTTCGGCAACATACCTTTAACTGCACGCTCAATAACCTGTTCAGGGTTTTTAGCAAGTAGTTTTTCAAATGTTGTTTCTTTCAAGCCACCTACATAACCGCTGTGGTTATAATAGATTTTGCCTTTCGCTTTATTACCAGTAACGGTAATTTTATCAGCGTTAACAACAACAATGTAATCACCAGTGTCTACATGAGGAGTATACTCTGGTTTATGTTTACCACGCAGTCTTACTGCGATTTCAGTCGCTAAGCGACCTAACGTTTTGTCTGCGGCGTCAACCACATACCAGTCGCGTTCTACGCTTTCTGGCTTTGCAACAAAAGTTTTCATTCAATTTCACCCGAAAATGTTAAAAATAGTTAATAGAATCAACCTGATAGTCCCTTCGAACTGGGTTAATCATCCACCTTCCCAAAGGTGGGTTTATCTGGGTATAGCTGGGCAGGTCGCGAATTATACAGATATGAGCGAAAAAGCGAAGTGTTTATTGAGATTTTTTTAGTTTAGCTTCTAGCCAAAGCGCTTCTAATGTTTCTAAACTTTGCGATTGCACTGTCTCGCCGCGCTTAAAAAGACTCGTTTCAATATACCCAAAGCGTTTTATGAACTTCATATTCGCTTTCGCTATAGCTTGCTCTGGACTGACATCTAAGTGGCGACACAAATTAACACAGGCAAACAAGAGATCACCTAACTCTTCTTCAATATCTTTTTGAGTTTTACTTGGGTTAGCTATTGCTTCTTGCACTTCATCCAGTTCTTCGTTGACCTTTGCAATAACTGGCGCAGCATCAGGCCAATCAAAACCTAGCTCAGCGCATTTTTGTTGAATGCGTCTGCTTTTTTCAAGTTCACTTTGCTTTAAGACACTCGCTCCTTTAGCTTCTTCAAACTCTTTTAAGATGGAAGTGTGTTGTATTAAATCGGCCTTACTTTCATTTTTAACTGTGCTCATATAGGTGTGTCGCTTTACCTTCTGTCAACAAATTTAAGGGCGAACGATGTCGCTAACATCGTTTATTTGGCGCAACTTTTCAGCGGTTCGGTTTAGATTTTCAGCATCGCTTACTTCTATTGAAATTCTAATGTGCGCCGTGCCATTGGATTTGTTACTCAAGCTATTTACACCAAGCAAACCGACTTTCTCGTTTGAAAGTACCGTTGTGATATCTCTAAGTATGCCGCTACGATCCTCACAGTAAATGTCTAACTCAGTTTCAAAACTGCTTTGATGTTCTATAGACCATGCCACTTCAATTTCTCGCTCAGGGTGCTGGTTAAGCAGGTTTTGTAATTGCGGGCAACCTTCTTTATGTACACTCACGCCTTTGCCTTGGGTAATGTAGCCCAAGATTGGTTCTCCTGCGACTGGTTGACAACACTTCGCAATAGAACTCATCAAATTCCCTACGCCTTCTGCAATGATGGGCTCTTGCCCTTTTCTCACTTTCGCTTTGCGTGTTTTTATAGGCGGCAATTCTGGTGCTGGTGCTGGCGGTGCAAACTTCTGCTCTAAATAATGGACCACCGTCATTACGCGAAGATCGCCGGCTCCGACCGATGCGTAAAGATCATCAACCGTTTTTACATTGTATTTCTCACATGCGTCACTAACATATTTAAGTGCTACATTGGCTTTTATAAGCTCGCGCTCCAATAGCTCTTTACCGGCTTCTATATGTTTACTTCGGTCTTGCTTTTTAAAGTATGAATGGATAGTTGCGCGTGCTCGCGCCGAATGCACATAACCTAATCCGGGGTGCATCCAGTCACGACTAGGCGATGGCGATTTACCTGTGAGTACTTCGACTTGATCGCCACTTTGTAATTTGTAAGTAAAAGGAACGATGCGCCCACTAACCTTCGCGCCAATACAGCGATTACCCACATTGCTATGCACATAATAGGCAAAATCCAATGGTGTTGAACCAAGGGGCAAATCAATAACATCCCCTTTAGGCGTAAAAACATACACCCGATCATCAAATACTTGGCTACGCAGTTCTTCAACCAAGTTACCTGATTCAGAAAGTTCATCTTGCCATTGTAGAATTTTACGCAACCAGCTTACGCGATCATCATTGCCACCGGATTTACCGCCACTTCCTTCTTTATAGCGCCAGTGTGCTGCAACACCAAGTTCGGCGTCATCATGCATTTCTTTGGTTCTAATTTGAATTTCAATCGACTTCCCTGCAGGCCCGACAACCACGGTATGGATACTTTGGTAGCCATTTTGTTTAGGCGTGGCGATGTAATCATCAAACTCTTTAGGAATGTGTTTGTAATGGGCGTGCACCGTACCAAGCGCGGCATAGCAATCTTGAAGTCTTGAAGCGATGATCCTAAGTGCACGAATATCGAATAGCTGCTCAAAGTCTAACTGCTTTTTCTGCATCTTCTTATAGATACTGTATATATGCTTGGGTCGTCCTATCACTTCAGCTTGAATGTTCTCTTTATTCAGAATATCTTGCAAGTTAGCAACAAAATCATCGATATATTGTTCTCTGTCGCTTCTTTTCTCTTTTAGCATATTGGCAATACGCTGATAGGTTTGCGGGTGTAGATAGCGAAAAGATAAATCTTCTAGCTCCCACTTTAATTGCCCAATACCTAATCTATTTGCCAAAGGGGCATAAATGGTTGCGCATTCTTTAGCAACCAAGACCCGAGTCTCTTCATCTTCTTTTTTGATTCTATGTAAGGTACAGATTCGCTCAGCCATTTTAATCACTATTGCTCGAACGTCTTCTACCATGGTGAGTAACATGTTGCGAAGCTTATCAACTTGCGAGGCATCTGAGTGCTGGCGCTTTGATTGTAGGCTATTGATTGCTTCCATTTTGCGTACACTTAGAACTAAATTCGCAATGCCTTTGCCAAAACGGTCTTGCATATCTTCATGAGTCAGTTGGTGAATTTCACAATAGGGGTAGACTAAAGCTGTTTGTAAGGTTTCGTCGTCCATATGCAATTGCTGAAGGATTTCAACCATTTCTTGCCCGATGAGTAATATTTCGGGTTCGTCTGAAATAGTCCGCAGTTTTTCTTTGGTTTTTGTGGACAGTGAAAGGTCGTTTAGCCACTCATCAAATTCGGGCCGTTGAGATTGATGTACGCTACGAATAGAAACCATGAATTTCCTTGATGCTTGGGGCAATGCTCATCATAGAAGATACGCATTTGAATTCTCATCCTAGTTGCAATTATATACAGGTTTAGCAAATAAAACTGTAGTAAATGAGCAATTTATTCGCACTTAAAAAATTTCCTGCGAATTAGATAAATGCTCATCAGAGCCACTCGGCTACTCGCATGCGCTTAAGCTTTGAGCGTGAACAAAGCCATTAGTTCAAGATGCTTGGTAAATGGAAACATATCCAAAGCACTTATTTTGCTCAAGCGATAACGGGGCAGCAAATAGCTCGCATCACGCACAAAACTGTTTGGGTTACAGGATACATACAAGATATGGCTTAGTTTTTGGGTCGCTAAAAATTGACAAAGCTCAAGCGCGCCTTCCCTTGATGGGTCTAAAACAACTTTAATGGTTTCATCGAAAACCAAGCCTTTTAGCGCATCGGTCGAAGACAAGTCTGCGGTATGAAACTCAAGGTTATTCACCCCCATGCGTTGCGCGTTGGCACTGGCTACAGTGACCATTTCTTCAACGCCCTCAAACGCTTTAATACTCGCTACATGCTTAGCGAACGACAAAGCGAAGTTGCCGCTTCCGCAAAAAAAATCATAAACCGTATCGTTAGCACTTAGCGCTAGCCACTCTTTAGCGCGTTGAATCATAGCTTGATTGACTGCTTTGTTAACTTGCAAAAAGTGTCTGCTATCGATTCGCAAAGGTACATTTTGCATGTCTTCAATAAAAAGCTGGGAGGCGAGCTGCTCATCGCTACAAGGAAGAGAAAAACTTCCCCCATCTTTTGTTTCTATCACTATGTTAAAGGCAACACTTGAAGCTAATTCTTCTAGCTTTTCTAGACTTTTTTGCACAATTTCTGGGGCGTAAATATAGCGACCTGTAGTTGATTCAGTCCTTCAGTAATCACAATGTGCCCAATTTTATGCACGCTCGGTAGATGAGGGAGATGCATTCTTAGCACTTGCAAGCTTTCGTTAATACTGCAGTTAGCTATTGCGCAGCGCTTAATGTCAATGACTGATTGAGAATTAGCGGCTCTAAAGCCTATTTTTATCTTTTGCTTGTTGCGCGCATCAATCGCTAGGCGAATTCTGCGCCGATAGCTTGTTCTTTTTGGCGTTTGATTGTAATCGATATCTGACAAAACAGGCGCTTGCCAAAGGCCGACCTGATCATTTGTATCTGACATTCCTAGTTTGTTGCTTACGAATGTGGTTAAGGCTTTTTCTTTTAAGGCTAAACCATGCCCAGCATTGGTATGTTGAAGACTGCAACCACCACATTGCCCATAATACTCGCAAAAGGCTTTGGAGCGCAGTTCGCTAGCTTCTTCCACCTTAACTAATTCAGCAAAATTGACTTTTTTTGTTTGTTTTGAATAACGTACGCGGCAAAGTTCGCCCTGCAAGCCCTCGGGAACAATGGTAATGGGCTTGCTACTCAAACATAAACCGTTGCCTGCATGATCATGGGCATCTATACGCAAAGTCGCGGTCGTATTTTGCTTAAGTGTTTTGCTTTTGTTGGATTTTGGCGTAAAAAACTGCGCCATAAAGTTGGGTCCTTTATATTATTTTTGCTTAACTTTATTTGCAAAAGTTGGCTTTGAATCTGTTTCTACTTTGCCTCTAGCACAACCATCGCCGTTGCGTAGGCTTGCTCATCGGCAATAGATAATTGGCAATTTATTATATTGTGCTTGGCCATAAAGGTTTTCATTGCATCAAAAAAAACAAAGAAAGGCTTACCCAAATCATTGTGCTCAACCTGCACCATTTGCCAGCCATATCCGTTTCCGATACCGGTTCCCATTGCTTTTACCAAGGCTTCTTTAGCTGCGAATTTTTTCGCCAAATATCGATGCGGCTGTTTACTTAAGCGATACTCAGTGAGTTCAGCCTCGGTTAATATACGCGAAGCAAAGCGTTCGTTGCCTTGCGAGGCCTTCTCGATGCGCGCAATCTCAACAATATCATTACCAATGCCAAATAACATCGGGCTACTCTTACGCTTTGTTTTGTAGCATTGCTTGAAGCAGCATTGCTTGATTTGAGCGGCTTCGCGCTTCTTGCATCAACAAACGCATGTCACTCACAGCCTTTGCAAGGCCATCAAATGCAGCGCGAGCGATAATAGCATGTCCAATGTTAAGTTCGATTAATTGGGGAATAGCGGCAATTGGCTGTACATTGTGATAATGCAAACCATGCCCCGCATTAACTTTTAAGCCCAAGCGATCTGCATACTCTATGCCCTCGATGAGTTTGGCGAGTTCTTCATTGGCCTGCAACTCTGATGTCGCCTCGGCATACTGACCGGTATGAATTTCAATAAAGGGGGCGCCAGCTTCGTGCGCGGCCTCAATTTGAGCTTGGTCGGCATCAATAAATAGGGACGCAAATGTTCCTTGCTCACTCAGCATCGTACATGCATCGCGTATTTTAGATAAATTGCCAGCAACGTCTAAACCGCCTTCGGTGGTTAATTCTTCTCGTTTTTCTGGTACCAAGCAACAAAATTCAGGCACTACTTTGGCGGCAATGGCTAGCATTTCATCAGTCACTGCCATTTCTAAATTCATGCGACTGTTTAAGGTTTCTTTGAGAATGTAAACATCTTTATCTTTGATGTGTCGACGATCTTCGCGCAAATGAATAGTAATGCCGTCGGCACCTGCGCGTTCAGCAATATCGGCAGCATGCACTGGATTTGGATAATCAGTCCCTCTTGCATTACGCAAGGTCGCGATGTGATCAATATTTACACCTAACAAAATCGGTTGCATGTATCAGTATCCCTAATAAATTTATAAGCCACGAAATATAACGCTAGATCTTATAATATCAGCTTTAATATAGGGCCACAAAGCATCAACTTGATTTGCGTGAGCGAATTTGTAAAGTATTTAGAGAAACAGCTCTCTACTTTTTATTGGCTTATCTCCAATCACACTTTGCAATGCCACTCTGCAAATGTATTTCGCTGCTTGTTTGATGGGCGTTTGTCCTGCATCACCATAATCGCCTTGGGCTATTGCCAGTATATATTCACCATTAATAGCGCGCTTGGTATTTGGGTGACAAATGCTAAATCCTGTTTGCGGATTAAATTCATAATGAAGCCTTGGCTTAATATTGTCGCCCGTTGTTGCGTCATAGCTAAAATCAGGTAAGTAGCCCAAACTCATCAACAGCGTAAACTCGAACTTCCTGAGTATGGGTTCAAAATGGCTTAGTTCATTATTCTCAACTTGTTTGAGCAAAAAAAGGGTTTCTTCGTAGCGCTCAAACACATCGCTTATCGCTTCTGCTTCGGGCAAAGCTCGACTGAGAATTTCGTTAATATAAAAACCACAATAGAGCGCGGTTTCTTTCATATTAACAGCGCTTTGCAATGCTTCAAGGCGTCCTAAGTTCTTAAGCTGTGAACGCCCACTCAACTCAAACTCTAATTTTTGAAATGGTTGTAATAGACTTTTTCTATCTGACTTAGCATTTCCGCGGGCACCTTTAGCAACCGCACTTACCCGGCCAAACTCTAAGGAGAAAAAATCAACCAGCAAGCTTGTTTCACGGTAGGCCCTTTTATGCAGCACATAGCCGCTAAGTTGCAGACGATTTTGCATAGTGCTTAATCTACAGCCTCTAAATCACTCACCATCAATTGCAGGCTGGTTTGCCCTCTAAACTCATTAATATCGAGCCTATAGGCCATTTTCACTTCATTCACCTGATGATTAGGCCACGACTCAATATCTACATTAAATGCAATCGCATCTACGTAAACTTGGTTTTGTGCTAAGGTCATTTTTAAATGGTTTTTGCCCACTATTCGCTGGTCCACAAGGGTAAAGACACCATCAAACTGCGGCTCCTCAAAGCCTTGCCCCCATGGCATGGAATATTTCAGCGCATGCGCATTTTCAAGGGTTAATTGCTGGTCGCTTAATTCGCCGTCAGAATGGATAATGGCTTCTTTAGGCAAATCTTTGGTGATTTCGCCTACCACATCAACAAGTAAGGCTTGGAAAGTTGGCAAATCAGCTTTAGCTAACGACAAGCCTGCCGCCATTGCATGACCGCCAAACTTATGAATCAGGCCCGGCTGTAAACTATCGACCCGCGCTAAGGCATCACGAATGTGCACGCCTTGAATAGAGCGCGCAGAACCTTTAAGTACATCCTCATTGTCGTTTGCAAAGACAATGGTTGGACGGTAATACTGCTCTTTCATCCTACCGGCGACAATTCCCACTACGCCTTGATGGAAGTCTTCATTATATAATACTAAGGCCGCCGGCATATTTTTAGCATCAACAGACAGTCCATTTAACGCGAGCTCAGCTTGTTCACGCATAGATTGCTCAATCTCTCGGCGGGATTGGTTAAGCCCATCAAGGGCTAAGGCTAAATCGGCTGCCTCACTTGAACTTTCACACAATAAACATTCAATACCATGAGACATATCTTCTAAACGCCCCGCGGCATTTAAGCGCGGCCCAATTACATAACCGATGTCGGTGGTACAACATTTTGTATATTGGCGCTGAGTAATATTCAATAGGGCGAGAATACCGGGCCTAGTCTTTGCGCTGCGAATTCGCTGGATTCCTTGGTGCACTAAAATGCGATTGTTTTTATCAAGCACAACGACATCGGCCACCGTGCCAACGGCAACAATATCTAAAAAATCAGCCATATTAGGCGGGGGTATTTGTGTTTGGGTAAAATAACCGCGTTTATTCAACTCGTTTTTAGTGGCCGACATGACATAAAATGCAACACCAACACCCGCTAGATTTTTTGACGCAAACGCACATCCAGGTTGATTTGGGTTGACGATGGCGTCGGCAATAGGCAAGGATTCTCCAGGCAAGTGATGATCCGTTACTACCACCGTCATACCTAACGACTTTGCATATTTTACGCCTTCAATACTCGATATACCGTTATCCACTGTCACCAATACTTTAGCGCCAGCTTTGTAGGCTAAATCCACAACCGGCGGCGTTAAGCCATATCCATAATCAAATCGATTAGGCACTATATAGTCAGCATTATTAACACCCATTCTACGAAGCGCGAGTATGCACAAGGCAGTGCTCGTGGCCCCATCGGCATCAAAGTCACCAATGATGAATATTTGTTGCCCAGAGACAACCGCATCGGCCAAAACCTGCGCTGCTTTGTCGATGCCCTTTAAGCCATTATAATGGAGTAGATGTTTCGCTTGTGTACTTAACTCTTCGTCAGACTTAACGCCTCTGTTACGCAGCACTCTATCAACTATAGTAGAATAGTCATGACTAAGTGGACTTTCTGATAGCGCTTCTCGTCGCAAAATATGCACTTCACTTCCTCATTTAGCGGTTTATGATGCCAAGCAGGTCAACGTTTTGTCGATTTTAGAGAAAGTCGATACCGGTTTAAAGGTATCTATCGATGCTTCGGCATATTCTATTTCGTAACGTTTAGGGATATTTCCATTGACGAAACAATTAGGTTGTATTAACGGAAATATTTGATCATAGCGCTTCACGTCCTGCTGATTAACCCGCCTAAAAATATGCGTGCGATTAAGCTCAGTCGGATTACTAATGCCTGCCGAAGAGAGGATATCAACTGCTGCATGGACGGTTTTCTTTTGAAAGCTATAAACGCGTGTTGCTTTATCGCCCACCACTAAGCCTTCGTATAAGCGCGGATTTTGCGTCGCCACGCCGGTAGGACAATGATTAGTATTGCAGCTTAAGGACTGTACGCATCCTAAGGCCATCATCATACCGCGCGCACTATTGCAAATATCTGCTCCTAAGGCTAAGTTTTTGACTAAGTGAAAGCCTGAGATGATTTTGCCACTGGCAATTATTTTAATATCACTGCGCAAGCCAAAACCAATAAGGCAATCGTCAACAAAGGCAAGACCTTCTCTTAATGGCGAGCCGATTGAATTGGAATACTCAAGAGGCGCCGCACCAGTGCCGCCCTCGCCGCCATCAACGGTAATAAAATCAGGACGCACATCAAGCTCTACCATTGCTTTACAAATAGCGATAAATTCACTTTTTCGACCAATCGCTAATTTAAAGCCCACCGGCTTACCACCACTTAGTTCGCGTAACTTCGCCACAAATTTAATAAGTTCTAAGGGCGTTGAAAATGCCGTATGGTAGGGTGGAGAATCTACTTGAGTGCCTGCTTGAACGCCTCGTATTTCCGCAATTTCAGGCGTATTTTTTGAGGCTGGCAAAATACCACCATGGCCAGGTTTAGCACCTTGAGAGAGTTTTATTTCAATCATTTTAATGTGCTCGTGCTTTGCTTGCCTTGCAAACAAATCTGCACTAAAACTGCCATCTTTGTTGCGACAACCAAAATAGCCAGTGCCTACTTGCCAAACAAGATCGCCACCGTTTTCTAAATGATAAGGGCTAACACCACCCTCTCCGGTATTGTGATAAAACTTGCCTAAGCGCGCTCCTTTATTTAATGCCTGAAGCGCAGGTTTACTTAATGAGCCAAAACTCATTGCCGAGATATTTAATATGCTCGCGGTGTAAGGCTGTTTGCAATCTTTACCACCCACGCTTACGCGGGGGCTGCAGTCGACATCTTTGACATCAAGCGCCCCAATGCTATGACCAATCCATTCATATCCGGTTTGGTAAGTATCAACTTGTGTGCCGAAAGGGATGGTATCGCGACTATTTTTCGCACGTTGATAAACAATATTACGAAACATTCTGGGAATAGGCGCCCCACCGGTGTCTGATTCGAGTAGATATTGCTGAAAAAATGGTCGGACAAACTCCATTAGCCACCTAAAACGTCCAACAATGGGAAAATTGCGCATTAATGCATGTTTCTTTTGAAAAGAATCATAAATAGCTAATAGCAATAATGGGATTGAAATATAAAGAAGAATGGTCAAACGTGGATAGATGAGTATCAACGCAAACAAGGCAGCGTTAGTCACCAACAACGCTAAAATGGTTTTATAGGGCATAAGGCTTCCGTTTTCTTTTGTTTATTTTTATTGTCGAATTGTATAGTACATCACACTAAATCTTGTACGCTACATAAACTCGCACAATACAATAACACCACTATGGTCTGGTAGGTTACTAATACTCAATTTTCCGCCATGATATTGAGCAATAATATTAGCTACATACAAACCAAGCCCTAAATGAGATTGCTCGGCGGTCGTCGATTTACGTACTGATATCATCGAGTTAAGTAACTGGTTGTTCATGTTGTCTGGCAAAATAGGGCCGGTATTTGTCACACTCAGGGCGAGCTTGTCTTCTTTCTTAAACAGCCTCACATTGATGTCACTGCCCTTGCGCTTAAATTCCACAGCATTGGTAACGATTTTATCGAGCATTTGTGCAAACATCTCTGGGGAGCCTTTTAAAGGGGCTTTTTCAAGTTCAATATCTAAGTGTAAATCAGCCTCATCATAGGTCATCTGATACCCTTGAATACAGCCCCTTAGTACAGCTACCATATCAAACTCTTCCGCTTCACTATTGCTTATTGATTGCTCAAGTCGTGTGGCTTCACTCATGCTATTGAGGATTTTACTTAAGCGCTTAATGCCGGCTTTTGCGCGGCCAATATACTCTTGCCTATCTTCTTCATTTTGAGACATTTCCAAATTATCTAATGAAGAATTCACTACCGCCACCGGCGTTCTTAGTTCATGGGAAAGACGCGAGGCCATATGTTCTAGATATTGGTTATATTGCGAAAGTTTACTTAGCACCTGAGTAAATGAACGCGATAAGTCACCAATTTCATCGCCTGCACTATTGGGTTTTAACGTCCCTATTATTTTACCGTTGGCATCAATCGCTCCTTCGGTTTCATCACGCAGTTTACGTATGCGGTTAGAAATTCGAGAGGCAAATAAAAATAGGGAAAAAGTCGCAATTAAAATCACCGCAAGAATAAAGTGGAACTGCTTTTCTAAGGCCTGATTTCTGAGGCTTCTTATACCATGAGTGGTTTGCTCAACAACTACCGCGCCCATAACCTGCCCATCAATAAAAATCGGGTGCGCCGCTGACAAAATAACGGCCTTATTATCGGAGCTTAAACGCCACAAGGTGCTTGGCTTACCGCCTAAAGCATTGGCTATATCGCGTCCTTCCAGTGCAAATGCATCTGCCAAGTCATCAATAAAGTCGGCAGGAGGTTTGGTCAAAATCTTATAATAAAGAGGCAGCAAAATACGATTCTCTAAATAAGCCCATATCTGACCCTCTTGTTCGTTGGTGTCTTGTGTGCCTGCACCAATACCCTGAGATTGCTGTATGTTGCCTGATCGCGCCAATACCCTCATGTGCTTATCAAGCACCCATACTCGTGCACTTGAGTATTGTAGGCCTTTTATTATCCGTTCTATTTCTGGGGACGGCACCAAGACCGTACCCAATGATTCAGATTGTGCAGGGTTAGCCGTCCCCATCACATATTTTACTCGGCGCGTTTGGGTATCATCTACATCGCCAACAGCAAATGCTATTTTACTCGAGAGCATGGATAGCGGAAAACGCAACTCCAAAACATAGCCACGCGGCGTCATTTCCCACTGCCCTTGAATCCGTGTTTCAAGTTCTACGGGACTTATCGCGTTAGTGCTAATATCTAAGCGATAAGCATTTACCCAGCCTGCTTGGTAAGGCGCAATAATGTAGCGCTCAAAGGCTCCAGTTGCATTGATTAGTGCAATTTGCAGATAATCATTGCGGTCTACTCGCAATGAGTTATTGGGCCTAAAAATGACATTATCATCATTAACATCAAACATCGCATACAAGTATTTGTCATATTGCCCCACCATATGCGTAAACGACAAGCTACTTTCGCTGTACATCGCACTTTGTTCAACCAGATTAGTTGCCCCATAATTTAGCATTTTATCTTGGTAATCTTGCCAGTCGCTCAGCTTGCCATCGAGCTTTATAGGATACTGAATCTTGTGGGCATATAAATCTGTACCTGGCGTAATGTTAGGCAAAAATGCGGATTGATTGTCAAATAGAGCCGGGCGCTCGTGCAATGCGGTAGCTACCGCTCGGGCCGTGCCCACTAAGGTCTGCTCTTGACCAATACGTAAATAGGTTTCTAATTGCCAAACATATTGATAACTCATGTAAGGAATAACCAATAAGAAGGAAGAAAAAAACAAAAGCTTGGCACGTATGCCGATGGTAAATCGCTTCATAGGGTATGCACTATATTCTGGTTAACCGTATTTTGAATAAACATCATGTATTCGCCTTAACGCTAGTCAGCTTGTTTCCAGCGATACCCCATTCCATAAACTGTTTCTACGCTATCAAAGGAAGGGTCTAAAACCATAAACTTTTTACGAATACGCTTTATATGTGAGGTAATAGTAGTGTCATCAACAACCATTTTAGATTCATCCATTAATTGCTGACGGCTTTTTACATGTCCGGCGTATTTTACAATCGCATGTAACATCCAAAATTCGGTCACCGTCAAGTCCACAGGCTGCTCTTTATATTTAACTCGCATTCGGTTGGTGTCCATAACGAGCTCACCGCTTTTAACTAAGTCACTTTGTTGCTGTGGTTGCTGAAGAAGTTCTGTACGTCGAAATAAGGCCGATATCCTCGCAAGCAAATGTGGCAGGCTAATATCTTTAGTAAGATAGTCGTCTGCGCCCATGCGCAAGCCACAAATAGTGTCAAAATCATTATCGCGCGCGGTGAAGAAAATAATGGGTAAGGTGCCCGATTGCGCTCTGAGCATTTGACATAAAGTAAAGCCACCATCTATATCATCCCCCAAGCCAATATCAATAATCGCTAAATCTGGCAAAGCATGTTTAAACGCTGTCTCGGCAGAATGCCTGTCAGCATAGGCTTGCACTTTATAGCCTTGTCGCATTAAGGCATCTACATAGTTTTCTCTGAGCGCCTGCTCATCTTCTATTAGGGCGATATTCTTTTGCATGTGCGTTGGTCTACTTATTTGTGATGGCATAAGTATCTGTCAAATACCGGCATATAAAAAGCCTTGAGGGGCAATTTCCATTTTTTCGCCACAATTGATCGTCACATTGCCACATTTGCTCCCCTAAATTGCCCTTTTACTGTTGTGTAATACATCTCGACGAAACAACAAACTCAAATTTTTGGAGAATATTATGAAAAAACTATTAATTGCTAGCACTATCGCCCTTTGTCTTAACGCTGCATATACGCCAAGCGCGTCTGCAAACTCGTACAGCGCAGACCCCAAGCAAGAAACAAAGGAAAGAACCAATGAAGCGATTGGCTTTGGCTCCGGTGCGATAGCAGGTGCTGCGGTTGGTGGGCCCATTGGCGCAATCATTGGTGGCATGTTTGGCATTTTCATTGCTGATGACATAAACGGCGACGGCCAATTGTTAGATGCCAAAGAAACCCTAGCACATGCTGAACAACGCTTAGCAAAGCAACAAGAAAATATTGTTGCCCTACAAAGCAATATACAAAAAATGCAACAACAGCAAATGATTCAATTGGCATCCTACGACGAGGCTTCAAGTGCTACATGGTTGAACGAACTCGCCAACTTTGAAACCAACCTGCAGTTTAAAACGGCTTCATTTTTGGTAGAAGACGTTTATCAGAGTCAGTTGAATAGCTTAGCGTCCATATTATCTAGCTACCCTCAACTTAAAGTAAAAGTCACCGGTTATGCCGATAAACGCGGAGATTCAGTCTATAACAAAACATTGTCGGAGAAACGTGCACAAGCCGTAAAAGAGTATTTGCTTAACAATAATGTAAAGGCCTCACAAATAAGTGTCTCTGGGGAAGGTGAAACAAGCATTACAAGCACTAACACAAGTACCGAATTTGTAAGTGAAGACCTATTCTTTGCACGTAAAGTCAATGTGAGTTTAGTCAAGCCTAATCAACAAATGACAGCCGCAAACTAATGTAGACATATATGGTGTTGAGCCAGTGCATGCTGCTGGCTCACCCTTTCAATACTCCTTACTATGAGGTAAATCATATGACGACCCTACAGCGTGCCGTAATTATTTTAGCGGCTTTTTGCGTGATCAGCATTTTACTAGCGCAAGTAGACTCCCACTCTTCAAGTAGACTAAGCACTGCGCAACTTGTACCTAAAAAGAGAGTGCTGTTCAGGCACTACCGAGCGCCACTGTAAACATCAACAACGCTAACAATGACGAAAACTTGATTGAACGTTTGTTAAACATCAATAGTGCGCAAACAAGTGATGATCTCAAGCCGCTTGCCAATATTGTGACGAACATCTACCAAACCAGCAGCGGTAGTTTTTATTTTGAGCAACAACCATCAGTTGATAGCACAAATTTGCATCAACAAGAATCACAACTAAGCACCCAAGCCTTGCAATACCAAAGTGCAAATTTGCAAAGCACGCATGCTGATATCACCATCACCGGGCCGATTGCTAGGACTAAGTTGACCCAAGTATTTGCTAATACCAGCAATCATGTGCGCTCAGGAATATACGTTTTCCCGTTGCCTCAAGATGCTGCTGTAGATAGCTTAGTTATGCAAGTGGGTAAACGTAAAATTGAAGCGAAGATCATGCGCAAAGCGCTTGCCAAAGAGTTGTTTACAAAAGCCAAAGTTCAAGGCAAAAGTGCCTCTATGGTAGCGCAAATCCGCCCCAACATATTCACTAATAAAATAGCCAATATTCCCGCGAATAGCAGTATTTCTGTCACCATTGAGTACCAACAGTTTATTGTCCAAGATAAACACAATTACGGGCTACGACTACCCTTGAGTATTACGCCCCGTTACGTACCCAGTCATACTAACGATAAGCTAAGCACTGAAGCACAGCAACAACCCAATACCTTAGCCACAAACAATACAATTTTGCCTGCGAACACGAGCATAAGAGTACGTCTAAACACAGGCCTACCACTGAGCCAAATTTCTAGCGAGCATCACCCAATAAAAACCTTAAATCCTTATAGTACCTACTACGAAATTGAACTCGATACTCAAACACCTGCGAACAAAGATTTTGTACTAAACTGGCAACTACGCCCTGGCTATAATGTCCAAGCATCACATTTTCGTTATGCATCTGATGAATATGAATATGGACTCATCTCGCTCGTACCGCCTTCCAATGACCTTCTCAATGCGAGGCGCAATGTCACTTTTATTTTAGATGTTTCAGGTTCTATGGTTGGAGAAGCGCTGAGTCAAGCTAAGCAAGCCTTAGCGCTCGCAATTGAAGATTTAAATGATGAGGATTATTTTAATTTCATTGCCTTTAGTTCCGATGCAAAAAGATTATTTACAGAGCAGCAAGCAGCCACCGAAGGCGCAAAAGAAGATGCGCTCTCTTACCTTTACACCTTAGAGGCCAATGGCGGAACAGAAATAAAAAAAGCGCTTGATAGCGCCTTTGCCATGCCAACTAAAGGCGACAACAACCAAGCTTATCTTAATCAAATTATTTTTATCACCGACGGCAGCGTAAGCAATGAAAACGAGCTTATGCAAAGCATTTACGCGCAGCTAGGACAATACAGACTATTCACCGTCGGAATTGGCAGTGCACCCAACGCCTATTTCATGAAGCGTGCCGCTGAGGCAGGGAAAGGAACATTCACTTTTATTGGAGATGTAGACTTAGTAAAACCAAAGATGCACGCTTTGCTCGAAAAGCTAAAGCGTCCTGCACTTACAGACATTGTGCTGAATGTCGAAGACATCAAGCAAGCATTTAATATTGAAGTTTACCCCAGCATTATTCCAGACTTGTATGCTGATGAAACACTCACGATAAGCTATCGACGTGCGCTTTTATCAGCAGACAGCAAAACAGAGCTTCCGTTTACAATCAAAGGACAGTTTTTATCTCCTACCATGGATGGAAAATTCAAAAGCCGGCAATGGTCTAGCCAACTTCCCGGTGCAAATGCTGAGCAAAAACAAGGCCTACACAAACATTGGGCTCGTTTAAAAATTAAAGATTTGCAGCAACAAATAAATATGAAGGGACGCTATAACGACGACGATCACCGCATCGAAGAAAGTATCAAAGAAGCCATCACAAAACTTGGCCTTGAATATAGTTTAGTGAGCCCGTATACGAGCTTAATTGCGATTGATCATAGCGAATCACAATTTACCCTCAACGCTGCGCTTAAAGGTCAACAACAAAATCAATATGCACAAGCACAGTTGCCACAAACGGCAACGCCAAGTCTTTTGCTAGGGCTATTAGGAAGTGTATTAGTCGTTTTCAGCAGCCTACTGTATTTTTTCACTGGAGCGCGCTTATGAAAGCGGCCTTTCTTAGGCCTACACTAAGGTCTATTTCGTGTGCCAGTATCATGTTGATTGGTATTGGTTTGATACTTAACGCAAGCTACATACAACTAAAAGCACAGTTAGCACAAGTACTGTTAAGCTCAGCTTATGCAAAGCAAATACAACAAACTAAGCAAACGCCTATAAAGCCATGGCCGTGGGCCGATACACATGTTGTCGCGAAGTTAGAGATATTAGGACAAACAGATTACGTACTTGCAAATGCCAGTATGCGAAACCTAGCTTTTGGCCCAACTCATGTGGACCAAAGTGCAGCGCTTGGCAGCGATGGGAACAGTGTCATTATAGGTCACCGAGATACGCATTTTTCGCACTTACAAGATGTGAAAATAGGTACGACTATTATTCTTCACCACGGGGGCGAGCTAACACAGTACGCTGTTGTAGAAACCCTAGTTATTAGCGAAGAGCAAGTAGCTGCTCTTGTAAACATGCATACGTCAGCCTTGACCCTAATTACCTGCTATCCCTTCAATGATATAAGCCCTAATCCCACAAAAAGATTTGTAGTTAGGGCCATAAAAACTAAGGATTTACAAACTAGCTTCTTTAACGGCTAGCAATAAGTCTTGAGCCGGTTTATATCCCGGTACAATCGAACCGTCAGAAAGAATAATGTTTGGTGTACCGTTAACGCCAATTTGTTGGCCAAATTTATATTGCTCGGCTACTTTGTTTTGGCAGCTAGCAGGCACAACCGCTTCCCCAGCCTTAGCCTTGGTCAGCGCACTTTGAGGATCATCAGCACACCAAATCGATGCCATATCTTGATAAACCGGGCTATTGAGCCCTGCGCGAGGCCAAGCCAAATAACGAACCGTAATGCCTAAGTCATTTAATTGCTGCATTTCGTTATGCAATTTACGACAATACCCACAGGTGATATCAGTAAACACATCAACCACGTACTTTTCATCCTTCGCTTTAAACTCAATAGCTGAATCTTTAAATTGCTTAACCCCTTCAGCGCGAACGGCTTTTAACGCGTTTTCAGTTTCGTCTTCAACTGCACCTTTTATGTTGTAAACACGAGCCTGTAAAAAGAATTCGCCGTCGTCGCTGACATAAAACAAGCCATGATTAGTAAAAACTTGTCTTAAGCCTGGCACTGGCGAGTCAGCTATAGAAATAATATCTAGCTTAAGCTTGCTAGCGAAGGTTGACATAATGAGCTCATCAGATGCAGTGGTTCCTGTAGATGGAGCCGAAACCTTAGTTTCTAACACTTCTGCATTTTGCTCTTTAGTGTCAGGAGAACACCCCATCATCGCCAAAAAAGAAACCAAACCTATCAACACTGCGCTTATTTTCATTAAACTTTTTCCAAAATATATATGTAATTGTAGTAGACCCGACATTGTGCAAAGTTGTTTCATTTAATTTAGGTCATTTTCATTATTTTGCCATGCATTCGCGCTACAAGCCAAATACAAAACAATATGTATACGGTATATCGGCAGGAAAGTGTAAAAACATTGCTTTACTTACCTAGCTTCAACAATTATCCCCGTGGATGATGGTTTTTCACCAATGCTTGCAAACGTTGCGTGGCAACATGAGTATAAATTTGGGTGGTCGACAAATCAGAATGCCCAAGTAACATTTGAACAACACGCAAGTCAGCACCATGATTTAATAAATGCGTGGCAAACGCATGACGCAGTGTATGCGGAGACAGCTTTATGCTAATACCGGCGACCTTTGCGTAGTACTTTATGCGATGCCAGAAGGTTTGCCTTGTCATTGTTTGTCCTCTGTTGCTAGGAAAAACCGTACTTAATGGCTTTTTCAACAGTTCAGGACGAGCAAACTTCAAATAAGACTCAATACATTCTAAGGCTTCTTCTCCCATGGGTACGAGGCGCTCCTTACCTCCTTTACCCGTGACCCTGATTACGCCTTGTTGCAGACCTATTTCATGCATTTGCAGATTTACCAATTCACTGACTCTAATACCCGTAGCGTAGAGCAGCTCAAGCATCGCTTTATCTCGCATTTGAATCGGGTCTTGTGTATTGGGCGCATCCAACAGGCTTTCTACTTGTTTCTCTGACAAAGTATCAGGAAGATACTGAGGTAATTTGGGATTATTTATATTAGTAATAGGATTAGTTTGGCGCTTTTTATTCGCGACTAAGTCAACGTAAAAAGCCCTTGTTGAACTTAACAAGCGCGCAGTAGAGCGCTGACTAAAAGACTGCTCAACCCTAACCGCTAGATAGGCCTGAACATGGGATTCAGTGGCATCAAGCAAAGACATATCACCAAAATAGCGTTGTAAAAATAAAGCCCATTTAGTGAGGTCACTTTTGTACGCACTCACAGTATTATTGCTTAAGCCTTTCTCAACCCACAAAACATTGATGAAATCTTCAATCAGCTCCGCATTTTCGTTCGACAATACGGTTTTTGCTAATTTTTCGTTAAACGCTTTACCAACACTCGTTTCGGTCATTTTTTAGGTAATTGACTCAATTTTTTAAGGCCTCAATATACTACTTTTCTCTTGGTCACTTTAACAGCATTAATCACGATTAAACTTGAGCTTAAAATCCTCGGTGGTCTTTTATCAATTCGTAGGCAGCTTGGATATCTTGTGTTTTATTTTTTGCTAACTCTAGCGCTTGTGGCGGCAGTCCCTTTGCACTTAACTTATCGGGATGATGCAAAGACATCTGCTTTTTATACGCACGCTTTACCGCAGTATCATCAACGTTTTTCTCAACACCTAAAATACGGTAAGCGTCTTGTAAAGAATGACTAGAGGTATAACTATCATAATTCTGCTGCTTACCTGAATTGCCTTGTTGGCGCCACTTTTGACGAAAGCGCTGCTGAGCCTCGTAGGTGCTGATCAAAAAATGCAGGTCATTTCTAGAAAATTGTAAGCTATTGGCTACTTTTTCTAAAACCAATAATTCTGGCTCAGTAATACGACCATCAGCACAAGCTGCACTAATCAGGATTTCAAGAAACATTTGCAAAATATCTCTTCGGCCATGGGAATGTTTTTTGAAATCCTCAAGCATCTGACGCAGTGGAAAGTCTTTCGCTTTACCATCTCTAAACGCCTGTTGTGCTTCTTCGCGCGTTGCGCCCGATAGGTGCATATTATCCATGAGCGTCGATGCAATGGCGATTTCATCAGGTGTAACTTTCCCATCGGCTTTACAAATGTGCCCTAGCGCAGAAAAGAGTGCATGAAAAAACACAGCTTGACGCTGGATACTATCTTTAGATGAAAAAAATCGCGCAAAACCGCCTTGCTTAGAGAAATCTTTTGCATAGCCTATATCAAACATATGACCGACAAATAAACCGATAATTAAGCCCGGTAGCTTGAGAAAAGCCAGCCCTAGTAGTGCCCCTATTATTTTGCCGTAGAAATTCATAATGCCTCAATACTGTTAACGAGCGATGAGTGTAAAGCTCGCCGCCAATAATTTAAAGTGTTGACGTATAAAAAATAGGAGAAGTTCATTTCGTATTTGGTGGTGCTTACTAAAACAATTCTCAGTGTTATCCAATTTACTACTACGCTAGTCGCCACACATTTAAGACTTTTTACGCTTTTTCGTCCTTTTTAGTTGGTTATTCATCCCATAAGCAATACAATTACAAAGTTAAATCCCAAAACCGTGTTTGCACACAAGAAATAGCTATAGCAAAAGATGACTGTAGCGACGACGCAACTATCAATAAGCGACCTGTACTAATTAATGTCTATACTTTTTTGCCCTTTTAGTTCACACAAGTCTAAGTTCCATCTATCGCGTATAGGCACTATTTCTGTGGTCACTTATTTATCTTTAACACCTTGTGTCGCCAGCGCGCAAATTGAAGATGAGTCAGTACAAAGTGTCGCACCTGCACTACTTAAAACCTGTAAAGCCCCAACCTTTACATATCAAGCACCCAAAGATAACAGTGGCGACATTGTCGTAAAGTCAGAGTCGGCTTTGGTGGTAAAAGATGAACTTGCTGTTTTTGAAGGCGATGTGTCAATAGTGGGCCCCTCTTCAACCATCACCGCAGATAGTGCTAACATCCTTGATAGAGGTCGTGAAATAAAAGCCAGTGGCGATGTGCAGTACACCGATTCACTATTGCAAGTAAACAGTGAAGGCGTTGAGGTCAATAGCAATCTGAAACTCCTGCAGATGCAAGAAACCAATTATAAGATAGCAGGTATTAATGGCCGCGGCGGGGCTGACATACTATCGATATCTCAAGAACGCGGGGTTACCTTAGAGGACGTTTCATTTACCACCTGTCCTGAAGGCGGTGAGGACTGGAAGATTCAGGCCTCAAAAATATCTATCGAAAAAGACATGCCATTTGGTGAAGCTTACAACACCCGTTTTTATTTGGGTGGTGTGCCGGTTTTCTATTTACCTTACTTCGCATTCCCGATAACCACTGAACGCCAAACGGGCTTTCTTTTCCCGCAGTTTGGCAGTACGTCAAGCACAGGGCTTGAGTGGGAGCAGCCTTTTTATTGGAATATAGCGCCCAATATGGATGCGACGATTTCAACTCGCTTAATGACAAATCGTGGTCTACAATTAAAAACAGAATTTCGGTATTTGTTCAATAATCACGCAGGTGAATTACAACTTGAATACGTTCCTAACGACAGTAATCGACTTGCCGAAAAAGAACGCTATTTTTACCGCTATTTGCATCGTGGTAAGTTAAACGACAATTGGTCGATTAGTGCAGATATCAGCGATATCAGTGACAATAACTATATAATCGATCTCGGCTCAGATTATTACAATCAGGCTGATACGCATTTATATCGCCAAGCAGGCGTTAATTATCATTCTGACGCTTTAGACTTTTCAGTGTTTGTGCGCGATTTTACAACAATAGGTATAAGCACAAGCAATTACAGAGCGATGCCAGAAGCCAAGCTTAACTATACTAGTAAGTTAAACGATTACTTCAATGTTGGCGTGAAATCAGAACTCGCCTATTTTGAAAACGACGACCTGTCCTCGCCGGATGCACTGCGCTTTCATGTTGAACCTTCTTTGAGTCTACCTTACCAGCGAGCTTGGGGTGAGCTATTGGCCCAGGCCAGCATACTCCATACACACTATAAGCAAGATTTAAAAGATCAAGATTTAGCATTAGATGAAGACGTTAACCGAACATTAGGGCAGCTTCGTTTATATGGCTCTCTGATTTTCGAAAAGTCGCAAAATGTATTTGGCACACCTTATACGCTAACCGTAGAGCCAAAAGCGCAATATCTATTTACTAGCTTTGAAGACCAAAGCAGAATTGGTTTATACGATTCCACCCCATTGTTAACCAACTTCAACAATTTATTCCGTGGCCAAGAATTTACAGGCCTTGACCGGATAAATGATAATAATCAAGTGACCTTCGGTACAACCTCTCGTCTTATTGACGCAAGCAATAAAGAGGTTCTTGTTGCGAGCGTAGCACAGATACTTTATATACAAGAGTCGGAATTAATAGATGGACGGCGTGAAGGAAATCGATCAGCTATCGCCGCAGAATTAGATTGGCAAGTGAACCAAAATTGGTTTTTACACTCTGACATACAAGTTGGCAATCAGTCCAACCGTGTCGAACGCAGCAGTTTCTCTACCGAATACAGGCTTGGTGACGACAAGCTTATTCAAATAAACCATCGATATATCCGTGAATTATCAGACGAGCGTATTGATCAGGTAGGTGTTACCGCCAGTTGGCCGATTGCTGATAACTGGCATTGGGTAGGTCGCTATTATCGCGATTTAAAACGCTCACGAAGCATTGAGTCTTTTATGGGCATCGAATATGAGAGTTGTTGCTGGGCGCTACGCTTAACCTTAAGGCGTAACCTTGCTACACGATATAATAATGATGGCGTGCGCGACCTGAATGAGTTTGATTCAGGTATTGCGTTACAATTTATATTCAAAGGCATGGGGAATAGTAACAAGAAAGTTGATATGCTAAGCCAAGGTTTATTTGGCTACCGTCAGCCTTTTGTAATCAATTAATTTTCCTTAAATAGAGTAGTTATGAAAAAGATATTTTTAGTAATGGCTGTTGCCATTGGTCTCGTTACAACAAGTATGGCAAGCAATGCGCGCGAGTTATTAGACAAAGTCGCGGTAATTGTTGATCAAGGCGTGGTACTTGAAAGCGAAATTGCCGAACTAGTGGAAGGCGTAAAAGCAGGTGCCATTGCAAATGGACAAACACTGCCATCAGATGCCGCACTTAGACGCCAAGCTATCGAGCGCCTTATTTTAGAGAATTTACAAGCGCAAATGGCAGATAAAATGGGGATTCAGGTAAGCGATCCTCAACTTGACCAAACCATTCAAAATATTGCGCAACAGCAACAAATGTCTATGCCTGAATTTCGTCGCCAAATAAGTAACGAAGGACTCGCATTTGAAGTCTACCGCGAGCAAGTCAGAAAAGAGTTAATCACCGGTGAAGTTCGTCGTGCCAATGTTCGCCGCAGGGTTTATATTACCGAACAAGAAATTGATACACTGATGACGATTATTAATCAGCAAGGGGATGCGCAGGCAGAATACAGGTTGTCGCATATCCTTATTGATATACCAAGCGATGCATCAGAAGAAGTGATTAGTACCGCCAGAGAGCGCGCTGAAAAGATTTTAGAGCTATTAGGAAAAGGATCTGATTTTGCACGACTAGCGATAGGCTCATCATCTGGTTCAAAAGCACTTGAAGGCGGTGACATGGGATGGATGAATATCAACTCAATGCCGACTCTTTTTGCTGAAGCTGTTGGCAATAAAAAACAAGGCGAAGTGATAGGTCCAATTCGAAGCGGAGCCGGTTTCCATATTTTGAAGATTGCAGATACTCGCGGTGTCGAAATTGTCGAAGTCGAAGAGGTCAATGCGCGCCACATTCTTATTTCGCCCTCAATCATACTCAGTGACTCAAAAGCAGAGTCGATGTTAAAAGAATTTAGACAGCAACTGATAGACGGTGAAGCTGAGTTTGCCACCTTAGCGAAAGAATACAGCGAAGATCCCGGTTCAGCATTGAGAGGTGGAGAGCTTGGTTGGACAGACCCTAGTGCTTTTGTGCCTGAGTTTAAAGATGCTTTGGCAACACTTGATAAAGATGAGTACAGTATGCCGATAAGAACGGTTCACGGTTGGCACTTAATACAACTTATTGACCGTCGTGTTGATGACGCGACTGAGAAACGCAAACAAGACCGCGCATATCAGCTTATTTATAATCGTAAGTTCCAAGAGGAAACAGAAGCTTGGCTTCGTGAAATGCGCGACCAAGCTTATATCGAAGTAGTTGATGAGAGTGCATAAATTATGAATGCCAACTCGCAGGAACAAAGTACGCAAAATAGATTAATAAAACTAGCGGTCACGCCAGGTGAGCCCGCCGGCATAGGGCCAGACCTAATTATATTGCTTAGCGAGCGTACTTGGGAAGCACAGGTAGTTGTTTTTGCAGACACCAACTTACTTAAGTCTCGTGCTGAATTATTAGGAAAAGACATTGAAATAATTCCCTACAGCAAAGGAATGAATTATCTGCAAAAACCTGGGCAAATTATTGTTAATCACGTTTCGTGCAAAAAAACACCTGTGGCCGGCCAGCTCGATAGCGAGAATGGGCATTACGTTGTAGATACTCTGCGACTTGCTTGTGAAGCAAATATGGAAGGTGATTTTGATGCCGTCGTAACAGGACCAGTGCACAAAGGTATCATTAACAAAGCCGGCGTTTCATTTAGCGGTCATACTGAATACTTTGCTCAGCAATCAAACACTGCTGACGTTGTAATGATGCTTGAAACAGATGGCCTAAGAGTGTGCTTGGCTACAACACACATTCCACTTGCCTATGTAAGCAAGGCAATTACCCCAGAGCGCATAGAGAAAGTTATCTCAATAATGCATACCGATTTGCAGCATAAATTTGCTATCGCAAATCCTAGTATTTACGTTTGTGGCCTAAATCCGCATGCAGGGGAAGATGGGCATTTAGGCAGAGAAGAAATAGATGTGATCACCCCAACTTTGGACCAGCTACGTGCAAACGGGATGGAACTCGTTGGACCATTGCCAGCTGATACTATCTTTCAACCTAAATACTTAGATAAAGCTGACGCAGTCCTTGCTATGTATCACGATCAAGGTTTACCAGTGCTAAAATTTAAAGGCTTTGGAAATTCAGTCAATATCACCTTGGGTCTCCCCTTTATACGTACCTCTGTTGACCATGGAACAGCGACTGATTTGGCAGGCAGTGGAGAAGCAGACACCGGTAGCATGGCCCGCGCCATTACCCAAGCCATAAAACTAGCCAAACTAAAACTGTGAGCGCAGTGAATGAGTAATAAACATTTAGGCCACACCGCACGCAAACGTTTTGGTCAAAACTTTCTGCACGATGATTACATCATCGATAAGATTGTCAGCGCCATTGGACCGCAAAAAGACGATAATATTGTTGAAATCGGCCCTGGATTAGGCGCCTTAACAGAACCCGTTGCAGAACTGGTCGATCATTTTACGGTAGTAGAATTAGACCGCGATTTAGCGGCTCGCTTACGCTCTCATCCCTTTATTCGACATAAGCTTAATGTAGTCGAACAGGATGCCTTAAAGTTTGATTTTTCTCAATTACACAATGCTGATAAAAAAATCCGAGTGTTTGGCAACTTGCCTTATAATATTTCAACCCCGCTCATGTTTCATTTGTTTAATTATTGCGAACATATTCAAGACATGCACTTTATGTTGCAACTTGAGGTGGTAAAACGCCTTTGTGCTAAAAGCGGTGATAAGTTATATGGCCGCTTATCGGTTATGGCGCAGTATTATTGCAGTGCGACACCGGTGGTTATGGTGCCACCTAGCGCCTTTAAACCCGCGCCCAAAGTAGACTCAGCCGTTGTTCGGCTAACCCCGCGTTCAACACCTTTATACGATGTTGCCTCAGTTGATAGCTTGCAAACCGTCGTGAGCGCTGCTTTTAATCAGCGCAGAAAAACCCTCAGAAATAGCTTAAAGAACGTGGTGACAGAGCAAGACATTATCGCCTTGGGAATAGACCCAGAAAAACGCGCAGAAAAAATCACATTGGAAGAGTTTTCGAAACTTGCTAACATTTTTCATGAGAAACCAATTAATGAATGAAGCTGTTCAGATAAACGTCACGACGAAATATTTAGGAAGACAAGATCAAGCTAAAAATACACAAGCATATGTTTTTAGTTATACGGTGAATATTACCAATACCTGCGATGAAGATGTAAAACTGATAAGTAGATATTGGTTAATTACCAATGGTGATGGCGAAAAAATTGAAGTTGAAGGTGATGGTGTTGTTGGTGAACAACCTGTTATTGCGCCAAATCAGACATATTCATATACTAGTGCGTCAATGTTAAAAACAGCGGTGGGCACAATGGAAGGCTTTTACTATTTTGAATCAGCTAAACAGGTGGGCTTTAAAGCGCCTATTCCTGTTTTCAGCTTAGCGGTACCAAACTCGTTGCATTAAGGCAGTTTTGCTATGAAACACTTTGTGGTAGGAGATATTCAGGGCTGTTATAAAGGGCTCACTAAGCTCTTAAAAAAGGCCGGCTTTCGACCACATAAAGACAAACTATGGGCCGTTGGTGACTTGGTTGCACGAGGCCCAGACAGCTTGGCAACAATGGAGTTTTTATACGACCTTGGCCCTCACTTCGATACCGTACTGGGTAATCACGATCTCCATTTGATTGCCAGCGCTCATGGTATCAGCAAACCTAAATCTCAGGACAAACTCGACGCCTTACTTAACGATAAGAAAATTGATAAATACATCGAGTTCTTATGCACTAAACCGCTTGCTGCCTCACCGGTAAAAAACACACTCATTAGTCACGCTGGCCTATTCCCTAGCTGGTCAATCAATAAGGCAGTCAAACTATCAAGTGAAGTGCAAGCTCAACTTCAAGGAGAACAGCTAGTTGAATTCTTAAACAATATGTATGGGAATTTACCTACGACTTGGAGCAAGCACTTGGAAGGCTATGCGCGTCTTCGCTTTATCGTCAACGCTTTTACACGTATGCGATTTGTACATGAAGACGGTAGCCTCAACTTTGATACAAAGTGCCACCCCAAAAACGCTAGTAAACGCTTACTTCCTTGGTTTCAGCATAAAAACAAAGCCTTAAAGGCCTCTCAAACCTTGCTTTTTGGGCATTGGGCCTCTCTACTCGGGGAAGTACCCTCAACATTGCCTATTGAAGCCAAAGTCATTGCCCTAGACACAGGTTATGTATGGGGAAATCAAATGAGTCTTTATTGCATAGAAACCCAAGCGATATTCCACCATCAAGCATAAAGTTTTTATTTGATATGACGATAAAGCTTTATCGTATATTTTGAATACAAACAGCTTAGGTAGGAATTGTCATGAGAATCACAGTAGCTATGCGCGTAATTGGCGGCTTTATGGTGATAAGTTTATTGCTAATAACTTTAGGTATTTCGTCAATCAGAAGCGTAAGCAACATTGGTGAAGCGTCTGAAGAAATAAGCAATGTTGCATTACCAACTGTAGCAAGTAGCTCAGACCTCAAAGCGGCATTTTTAAATATGGGGCGCCTGACGTTTGAAGGCTTTATTAATACTGACAAAGCGTTAGTAAATGAAAAGCAAGCAGACTACAACAAAGCGAAAGAAGACTTTGATCGTATAATTTCAAAATTACAAAGCGTTGTCGTAAACGACGTTGACTTATCTGGCTCAGCCTCAAATATACAAACAATATACGACTCATACAACAACAGCGCACAGGGCATGTTTCAAGCGCACACCAATGCGATAGATTTAGAAACAAACCTGCAAGGCACGATAGAAACGCTCGAAGAAAAAATCGATGATGCGTCTTCTTTATTGCTTGATTTTACTGACCTGGATGAAATTTCCGATTCTGAAAACCTAAGCCAGGCCGCTGAGCTAGCCAACACTTTAGAATCAGGTTTACTTTCATTGTTGACTACTTCAACCGAATACAAGAAAACTGAAAAAATACAAAGAGCAGAATTGAGAAGTCAGGAAGTAAGCGTGATTTTGCAACAAACTAAAGAACGCTTGCGAGATATTCTCTCTGTAGTGAATGGTGAAGATGAATCAGGCACCATTGATGAAGTTTCTGTTTTAATCACTGAAATAGATACAGCGATTGTTAGTGCAAACGGACTTCTGAATATGAAAGTCGCGCAACTTAACGCTAAACTAGAGGCTGAAAAACTACTTTCGGATTCTGATTCAAAAATCACAGAAGGTATTGAACAACTCACTGTGTTAAATCAACTTGCTGACAGCAAAGCGACTGAAATAAAACAATCAGTATCGGCGCAAATCTCGAGCAGTACGTGGACGGTTATATTGGTTATTGTTGGTTCATTAGTAATCGCGACCGGTATTGCTTATTTAAGCGTTAGAGCAATAAGCATTCCTCTTGCGAAAATCAACAAGTTACTAAAAATTGCATCCTCTGGTGACCTTACACACCGACTCGATGATTCATCTAAAGATGAGTTTGGTATCTTGGCGAGTAACTGTAATCAGCTTATCGATAACCTTAAAGAATTAATTAACTCAATCAACCAAAGAGCTGACCAACTGGCCGCTGCTAGTGGACAGACATCTAAAATTACGAGTCAAACCACTATATCGATAGAAGATCAAAAATCACAAATTTCACAGATTGCCGCGGCAACAACAGAAATGCACACAACCTCTGAACTTGTTTCGGCTAATGCCGACGATACGCTAAAACAAATCAAGCATGCAGATGTCGAAGCAGAGAAAGTGAAAGTTATATCAGCCAAGAATAAATCTACTATTCAAGTATTAGCGAATGATGTAGAGCAAGCTGCTGAAGTCATTAATAAGCTACACCAAGACAGTGCCAGCATTAGTGGCATTCTAGATGTGATAAGGGGCGTTGCCGATCAGACTAACCTATTAGCACTTAATGCAGCGATAGAGGCAGCAAGAGCGGGTGAACAAGGTCGAGGCTTTGCCGTTGTTGCAGATGAAGTTAGAACACTTGCGAGCAGAACGCAGCAATCTACACAAGAAATAAACTCAATGATTGAAGTCTTGCAAGCCGGTGCAGAAAAAGCGGTGGCCGTTATGAATCAAGGAAGAGAGCAAACGGTTGTGTGTGTTGAACAAACAGAAACAGCCGGTGAAGCGCTTAATTTAATTACCGATGCCGTTCACAAGGCGTATGAAGTGAGTACGCGCATAGAACAAGCAGCACGAGAGCAGCACACAGTATCATCAGAAATTAGTGAACGCTTAGAGAATATTGTTGGTATTGCTGAACAAACAACGATAGGCGCACAACAGACTTCTGACTCAAGCGCCGAGGTAGCGCGCTTGGCAGAAGAATTACAAGAATCAATTGGGCGCTTTAAAGTATAAGCATAAATAACGCATGCGGCTATTCGAATAATGCCGCATGCAATGTTTTTACGATGGCGTCACTATCGGTGTTGCTAACCACAAACGATAAGTTATGAACATTAGCGCCAAAACAAATCATACGTAAGTTGAAATCGCCAATAGCAGCAAACACTTTTGACGATACACCTGCTTCACTATGCATATTATTCCCAACCACGGTTACCACATCAAAATCGCGCTCTATTGAGACATCACAAATATTACTCAGCTCAATAATGGTCTCTTTGTTCATTTTTTCTGACATTGAATTGGGCGGATTATCAAGTGTGAATGATACCGATATTTCAGACGTGGTTATCAAATCAACACTCAGATCATGCTTTGCAATAATATGGAAAACTCGCTCAAGAAAACCTTGGGCATACATCATTTTGGGCGTTTTAACCGTGACTAGCACTTGGTCTTTTCGGCGCGTGACCGCTCTAAAGGCAGGCTCGTGCTTACAATCTCGTTTTATCCAAGTACCGCCCTTCTCTGGCTCTTTACTCGACCCTACAAAAACTTGAATATCTTGTCGCAGCGCAGGCTCCATCGTTGCCGGATGTAATACTTTTGCGCCAAAGGTCGCCATTTCAGCGGCTTCTTCAAAGCTTAATTCGGCTAAGGGCCTGGCTTTATCAGTGATGCGAGGGTCTGTTGTGTACACACCTATTACATCGGTCCAAATTTCACAGGTCGCTGCGCCTAATGCTTCAGCTAACAAGGCCGCCGTGAAATCTGAGCCTCCGCGCCCTAAAGTCGTTGTTCGGCCTTGCTCATCTGCACCAACAAAGCCTTGGGTAACGACTATGTGCTGTTCAAGTTCAGGCGCTAATAATTGCTGAGTTAAGGTTCTAATTGTAGCAATGTCGGGACTTGCTTCAGTAAATCTTGCATCGGTGCGCATCACTTTTCGTACATCAAAATTAAGTGCATTAACCCCATGCTCTCGTAACACAGCAGCGCACAACAATGAAGACATCCTTTCGCCCATAGACATAAGCGCGTCTTTTAAGTCATCTCTGTAATTTATTTCTTCGTGGCGGGCAAAACCGTCTAGTTCATCCAATAATGCAAATAGCTTATCTTCGACTTCACTCGGGTTTTTAAGCTCGTTCAATATGGCAAATTGAATTTTACGAATGTTTTCGACTACGTCTGTTATTTGCTCAGAGGTTAGTGCCGTGTTTGCTAACATTACCAAATGGTTGGTAACGCCTGCGGCGGCACTGACTACCATTACCTTAGTATTAGCGTTATTGATAACAATTGCAGCGCAGTTATTGATGGTATTGTAGTTAGCTACACTTGTGCCACCAAACTTGGCGACGTTTAACGATTCAGACATAGTACTTTAGATCCTGAAAATTAATGTTGATGTTATTAGCTGGTATCAAGGTTAAGGCAGTTGCTCAACCGTGTCACCAACTTGAATGTCTTGTTTTGCGAACCAGCCTTGGTTCATTTCAAGTGCGTACAAAGCGAGCGAGGATGACTTTACTGAGGTTAAATCATGAGCTTGCAATGCTTTAATATCAATAATCTTGCCATTAGCATCCATATAAGCGAGATCAAGGGGTATAAAAGTATTTTTCATCCAAATGCTGGCAATACGAGGATAATCAAATTTAAACAGCATTCCGCAATCTTCGCAAAGTTGGCGGCGATACATTAGGCCAAGTTGGCGCTCCTCTGGTGAATCAGCGTATTCTACGCGGATCTGTTTATTATTAATGGTCAAAGCCACTCTGCCGTCAGCTTTTTGCCCTGGGCTTTGCTCGGCAATCCACGCTTGTGCTTCTTCATCCTGATAGTCGCTCACCTTTTTGCTACTCGCATTTTGCTCAGATGCATGACTAGCCGAAGTTTCTGGTTGCGCACAAGCAAACAAACTAAGTATTAAAAGTAAGGTGACAACGAGAAGAAAGGGTCTCTTCAATTGTATTGACATGTGGCTTCCTTGTTGAAAAAGCGTAAGAGCAATATACAAAGCTAAGCCTGTATTATTATTTACCTGCACCTAATTTGATAGCACTTTATGTAACTTTGCTATAGAGAATTAGTATATAGAGCATAAAAAAACCGAGCAGTAACAGTATACTAACTCGGCTTATTTCTATCGCAAGGACGACCGCGGTTAACGGCCATCAACTTTGCACTTAGGCCAGATTTAAGGTTGGGATGATTTTCGCTTTCGCTTCATCTTCCGCTTGCTTAAATGAAGGGATGCGATCAAAGTTTAAGTAACGGAATACTTCAGAACTCATCGAATCGATTTTATCTGCGTAATCCATATACTCTTCTTTAGTCGGTATTTTACCGGCAATCGCACCAACAGCAGCCATTTCAGCAGAACACAAATAAACATCTGCGCCATCCCCTAAACGGTTAGGGAAGTTACGCGTTGATGTTGACAACACTGTTGCACCAGCTAATACGCGTGCTTGGTTACCCATACACAATGAACATCCTGGCATTTCTGTTCTGACGCCAGCACGACCATAAATATTATAATAGCCTTCTTCCATCAACACAGCTTTGTCCATTTTAGTTGGTGGAGAAACCCATAGACGCGTTGGTAATGTACCACCGTACTGTTCTAGTAGTTTACCTGCCGCTCTAAAGTGACCAATATTAGTCATACAAGAACCAATAAAGACTTCGTCGATTTTGTTGCCAGCCACTTCAGACAAGGTTTTCGCGTCATCTGGATCGTTTGGACAGCATAAGATAGGCTCATCTATTTCATCAAGGTCTATTTCGAGTACTTCTGCGTATTCAGCGTTTGCATCTGCTTCCATCAACTCTGGGTTAGCTAACCATTCTTCCATCTTACGTGCGCGACGTTCTAATGTTCTTGGGTCACCGTAGCCTTCGTTTATCATCCAGCGAAGCATGGTGATATTTGAAGTTAAGTATTCAGCAATTGATTCTTTAGACAACTTAATCGTACAACCGGCAGCAGAACGTTCTGCTGACGCATCTGACAATTCAAATGCTTGTTCTACGGTCAAATCTTCAAGGCCTTCTATTTCAAGGATACGACCCGAAAACGCGTTGATTTTACCTTTTTTAGCAACCGTTAATAGACCCGCTTTAATACCATAAAGTGGGATTGCATGTACTAAGTCACGTAAGGTAATGCCTGATTTCATTTTGCCTTTAAAGCGAACCAAAATAGACTCTGGCATATCAAGTGGCATAACACCGGTAGCCGCCGCAAAAGCAACCAATCCAGAACCCGCCGGGAATGAAATACCCATTGGGAAACGAGTATGAGAATCACCACCAGTACCTACGGTATCAGGTAGTAACATACGGTTTAACCATGAGTGGATAATACCGTCACCTGGGCGTAGCGATACACCACCACGGTTCATGATAAAATCAGGTAAAGTATGCTGAGTGTCAATATCAACAGGCTTAGGATAAGCCGCGGTATGACAGAAAGACTGCATTGTTAAATCGGCAGAAAAGCCCAAACAAGCCAAGTCTTTAAGTTCATCACGTGTCATAGGACCGGTAGTATCTTGAGAACCAACAGTCGTCATTTTCGGTTCACAATATGTGCCAGGGCGCATGCCTTCTACGCCACATGCTTTACCAACCATTTTTTGTGCTAGCGTAAAGCCGGCATTTGTTGATACAGGTACTTCTGGTACACGGAAAATATCAGTTGGACCTAGGCCTAAAGATTCACGCGCTTTTTGCGTTAAACCACGGCCAATGATTAGGTTAATACGGCCGCCTGCACGAACTTCATCAAGCAATACTTTAGATTTGTAGCTATATTCAGCTATAACTTCACCGGTATTGGCATTTTTGATGACGCCATCAAGTGGATGAATATCAATTAAATCACCCATGTTCATTTTTTCAACGTCGGCTTCAAAAACCAAAGCGCCAGCATCTTCCATTGTATTGAAGAATATAGGAGCAACTTTAGAACCGATACAAATACCACCACCACGTTTGTTAGGTACGCCTGGTAAATCTTCGCCGAAGAACCATAGTACCGAGTTGGTCGCAGACTTACGTGAAGAACCAGTTCCGACGACGTCACCAACAAAAGCAACAGGATACCCTTTCGCTTTCATTTCTTCAATTTGGCTTAGTGGACCAATTTCACCTTGTTTCTCAGGCACGATGCCGTCGCGCGCCATTTTGTACATCGCGCGAGCATGTAATGGAATATCAGGGCGAGACCAAGCATCAGGAGCGGGTGATAAATCATCGGTGTTAGTTTCACCGGTAACTTTATAAACCGTTGCGGTAATTTTTTCAGGTAAATCATCACGACCGGTAAACCATTCAGCTTCGGCCCAAGACTGCATAACTTCTGTTGCGTGCTTGTTACCTGCTTTGTGCTTTTCTTCAACGTCGTGGAAAGCATCAAACATAAGTAAGGTATGCTTTAATTCTTCAGCAGCAAGCTCAACAAGCTCGGCATCATCAAGAAGCTCGACCAAAGTGGTGATGTTGTAGCCGCCGTGCATATTACCTAATAACTGCACTGCTGACTCTTTGCTGATCAAACTACAGCTTTCTTCACCTTTTGCGATAGCGCTTAAAAACCCAGCCTTAACATAGGCTGCTTCATCAACACCGGGAGGAACACGTTCAGCTAACAACTCAACTAAAAACTCTTCTTCTCCTGCAGGTGGATTTTTTAGCAGTTCAATTAAACCAGCGACTTGCTCTGGATTTAAAGGCTTTGGAGGGATACTTTCAGCTGCACGCTCGGCTACATGCTTACGATAATTTTCTAACACGTTTCTAAGT
Organism: Glaciecola sp. G7-5; assembly: GCF_055808975.1. Lineage (NCBI taxonomy): Bacteria > Pseudomonadati > Pseudomonadota > Gammaproteobacteria > Alteromonadales > Alteromonadaceae > Glaciecola > Glaciecola sp. G7-5. Next base: position 2,206,997 of record NZ_CM147892.1, on the reverse strand, counting down.
CCTCTAGTGTGGGTTGACCAAGCGCTAAATTGCGAAAAATGGTCAGGATTGAGATCTGGAGGCAAAAGTATAGCATTTATGCCCTCAGAAGGAATAATAATCGCTTATACCAAGATTATACCTAGTATTCACAGAAGGTACATAATACTAATGTGTGATAAGTACTTCAAAAATAGTTGCATCATTGCCGTCGCTTAAGATGAAAACACGCCCACTGCTTGAAATGCAAACATCGCGCATTCTGTATTCACTACCAGAAAATAGGATGCGCTGGTCACCTATTTGGTCGCCTTCAATATTTAAGCTATGCAATTGTTTAAACTTTAGAGATGTCACCAAAAGACGACCTGTAAACTGCGGTATGGCAGCAGCGCTGTAATAATCCATGCCCGATGGCGCGATCGAAGGTGTCCAATCGTAATTGGGTTGCTGCATTCCTGGATATTCAGTAAATGGCGTTATTAAGCTACCTATGTAATCTTTACCTTGGGTAATAACTGGCCATCCATAGTTTAGGCTTGGCTCAATAATGTTGATTTCATCGCCACCGGCAGGGCCATGCTCATGGGCGATCACTCGATTATTAGGCAGTACAATCAAACCTTGCGGGTTTCGATGACCAAGACTAAATATTGCCCGTTCTGTGAAACTCTTCGCATCAACGTAAGGGTTATCCGAAGGAATGGTGCCGGTGTCACTAAGTCTTAGCACTTTGCCCATATCAGATGACATTTTTTGTGCCTTTTCTCTAAAGTCGAATCCGTCACCGGTACTGACCAATAAGCTTTTGTCTGCCATAAAAGCTAGTCTGGCCCCGTAATGGACAGGTGTGTTGCGCAAATCAACCTGTTCAAAGATGCTTTCTTTTTTGACTATTGCTAAGCCATTTTCAGCGGGTTCTTTCAACAAAATTCGAATTACTTTCAATCCATTGCGGTCACTCGTCCCAAAAGAATAAGAGAGGTAAACCCAAGGCTGATTGTAAAAATCAGGATGAAAAGCAATTGCCATCAAACCGCCTTGACCTTTATAAAATAAGTCAGGCAATTGTAAATCAATTTCACCAACTAATTGAGCTTGCATATTATATTTGGCTAATTGGCCACTGCGCTTAGTCACGTAAAGGTAATTATCAGGACTTACTTTTATTGCCCAAGATGGCGGCAAATCTTCAACGAAGGGATGTAAGGACAAGCCCTGATTTGTCTCAGTGCTGCTATAAACTTGAGAAGATTGCAGTGTCGCCACTATGGCAAAAAACGCAATAAACAAGATTGGAAGAGCAAAGGCTCGCGCTGCCCTCACCTGTATACGTTTGAATCGTTGCATTATCCTAATTTTCACCCTGTGCTTGCCTCAAGTGACATAAAACCACTATGATGGAAATAATACTAGCATGCAAATGACTATCCATAACAAAGAGTTTTTATGAAAAAGCTTGTTTTATTGCAACATTTTATCGTGTCAGCCCTCGTGACTATCCTTGCCGCTTGCATATTTCAAACCCAAATGGTCTTAGCCTCACTTACCGACCTTGATATTGATGTGACGCTTAGCGACAGAGCCTATATGACTTGGCAGGATTTACTAGGTCTACTACCGAGCTATGGCATCATCATCTGCATAGGTCTTGCCCTGGGCTTTGGTATCGCAAAACTAATACGCCACTACACTAGTCTACAATCTTTTGGCTTATATGTTTTGGCTGGCGCAACAGTAATGGCCGTTATTCTATTGGCCATGCAACCGGTTTTAGGCGTTACGCTATTAGCAGGTGCTCGTTCAGTTTTAGGTATTTTGTTGCAGATCTTAGCGGGCCTTCTCGGTGGGCTTTGCTTTATGTATTTCCGTAAAAACAATAATCGACGCTTACATTCAGGAAATTGATAAGCAACTCATCATAAGTGTAATGATCCCAAATTGTAATAATTGTGTTAACTATATAACATAAGTCCCATGTGAAACTTCATATGGGCAGCAAAATTTGCCTTGTATTACAGCATTAGACACTATTAGCGATGAGAGGATGACATGAGTGTAAACCAGCAAGATAGCAGTGCCGCAAATCTAATTCCCCCCATATAAACAGCTTGGCTGATTACATTGAAGAAACCTTTTTAAAGTATGCGTCACGGCCATGCTACAGCGCTTTAGGACAAACGAAAACCTTTGCAGAAATAGATAATTTGTCAGCACGCTTTGCCCATTATTTACTCAATCATACAAAGCTAAAAGCAGGTGACCGGATAGCAATACAACTACCCAACTTAATTCAGCATCCCATCGCCGTGTATGGCGCGTTACGAGCGGGATTAATCGTGGTCAATACAAATCCCTTGTATACCTCTGCCGAAATGAAGCATCAATTCAATGATTCAGGTACCACAGCCCTTGTCATTCTCAGTGACTTATTGCCGAAATACGAAGCAATTGCCGTTGATGTAAATATTGATACCGTAATTGTCACAAGTGCAACGCAGCTATTAGACAACAAAGCCGTCACCTCGGTAGACTACCCTTGCTATACTGAAATATTTGACACTGTGAGCGACTCATCTAGCCCTAAACGAGTAAACAATTCCCTAGACGATGCCTGCATTTTGCAGTACACAGGCGGAACAACGGGCGTATCGAAAGGCGCGGAGCTAAGCCATAAGAACGTATTATCAAATAGTATTCAAACCTTAAATCGACTAGGCAAAACCTTTGCTGAAGGAGAGGAGCTCGTAGTCTGCCCGCTTCCGCTTTACCACATCTACGCTTTCACGGTCTGCATGATGACCTTTTTCGCTAAAGGTGCCATGGTCTTGCTAATACCAAACCCGCGCGATATGAATGGTTTTGTCGATAGCTTAAAAGCTCACAAATTTACAGCATTTGCCGGTATCAATACACTCTTTATGGGTTTGTGTCAGCACCCTGACTTTGCCAAGTTAGACTTTTCAAAACTTCATATAACGATGTCGGGTGGGACTGCTTTGACACGGTCCGCCGCCGAACTTTGGGAAAAAACCACGGGTTGTTCTGTAACCGAGGGCTATGGTTTATCTGAAACGGCCCCGGTATTGTCCTTTAATATTCCTGGAAAAGAAGAAATTGGCACTGTTGGATATCCGCTCGATAACACCGATATTCAAATGCTCGATAGTAATGACAAGCCCGTTGCTGATGGTGAAGAAGGACAAATTGCAGCCAAAGGCCCGCAAGTGATGAAGGGCTATTGGCAGCGAGACGATGAAACGGCAAAAGTAATGACCGTAGACGGCTACTTCAAAACTGGCGACGTTGGCGTACGACTCCCTAATGGTTGTATCAAGATTGTTGACCGCTTAAAAGACATGATTATTGTGTCGGGCTTTAATGTTTATCCAAATGAAATAGAAGATGTATTGTGCCGCCACCCTAATGTCTTAGAAGCGGCTGTTATTGGCAAACCCGACGATCACTCTCAAGAGCGCGTATGTGCTTTTGTGACACTAAGCGAAGCGGTAGATGAGAAAGCGTTAGAAAAACATTGTAGAGAGTTTTTAACAGCTTATAAAATCCCTAAGGAATTTAAGGTGTTAGACGAACTACCTAAATCAACCGTTGGCAAAATCCTGCGACGAGAACTTCGATAAGTGAGCGTGAAAAAGTGTTCAATATCTGTGTAGAAAGAACAATTGATAAACCCATTGAAGATGTATTTTCTTTAGTTACCGATCACGCTAATTATGCGCAGTTTAGAGGAGTTGATGCATCTAGGCTGATAAAAGAAGGTGTAGAAGATAAAAATGGGGTAGGCGCCTTAAGAGAAGTTGTTGCCGGCCGAGCCACCCTGCATGAAGAAATTGTCCGCTATGAGAAACCCAAACAGTGCGCTGAAAAGGGTACGAAAGAAGCGTTATTGGGCTACAAAATTGTATATTCAACGCCATTGCCATATGACCATCATGTGGGCGAAGTACACATGAGCGAGTTAGCTGGGAAAACGTACGTTAAGTGGATATCAAAAGGACGAATTACCTCATTTTTAATAGGTCGTTTATTTTTTGATAAGCAAATTCAGAAGAATGGTGCGCGGGCTTTTGGTAGTATATTAAAGTATATAGATAATCTTTAATAACAACCTTAGAAGGCATCCTTCCTTTTGCAGCCTAATTTAGACTTTTTCACTTTTGCCGTGGCGGTTATTGGCCCCGTTATTTTAATGATCGCCTTTGGTTATGGACTTTACAAATACGGAACCCTAGATGAAGCCTTTGTTGAAAAGGCCTCTCGCTTAGTTTTTAACTTTGCGCTTCCCGCTTTACTTTTTAGTACCATCAGTACTAGTTCTGTTGGCCAGTTGGCAAACCTGAAGGTGATTTCTGTTGGCATTGGCGGGACCATGCTAGTTGTGCTGTTAATGTTAATTGTTACGCCTTTGCTAATAAAAAACAAAGATGACAGAGGCGTTGTCATACAAGGCGCTTTTAGATCGAATATGGGGATTATTGGCCTTGCGTATTGTGCCAATGCCTATGGGGATGAAGGCCTCGCCTATGGTTCCGTCTATTTAGGCGGCCTCACTATCATTTATAACTTAGTCTCGGTGGCCGTGCTCAATGTATTTCAGAACAAAGACACGTCGTATGTCAAAATCTGTAAAGACATAGCCAGTAACCCGATTATACTTTCAATTATTGCTGGCCTACTCGTTTCTATTTTAGAAATAGATTTACCTGCTATTGTCACTAACAGCGCAGACTATTTTGCCCAATTAACGCTACCACTCGCACTTTTATGCACAGGTGCTGCGCTGCGATTTTCAACGATGCGCCAAAATGGCATTTCTGCTACCTTTAGTATTTTCGTAAAATGCGTGGTTTACCCTTTTATTGTTGTGGTCATTGCCGTTTTAGCCGGGATTGAAGACATGCCTTTGATGGTCATATTTTTAATGGCTATAAGTCCTACCGCTGCAGCGAGTTACGTCATGGTTCGAAAAATAGGGGGAATCATCAACTGGCTGCACAAATAATTGCAATAAGTACCGTATTATCTGTCCCCTTCACTTTGCTTGGTTTTGCATTAGTTAGCGCTTTTGTCTAATGACCAAAATAAGTGAATCTGCCTTTAGCTTTGGTTTTTTAGCTACATGAACAGTGCTACTGCAACACTTAAAAATAGACATAAACACAGTAGAGCAAGCATAGGAATTTTGAACCGCGTTAACGCAATAAAGCCAATAGCGGCAATTACTAGGTCTTCTTTGCTTTGTATCGCGTGAACAAATATTGGGTCATACAAGGTCGCAGCTAGAAGCCCCACCACGGCAGCATTCGCCCCCATAAATGCAGAGCTAAGCTTAGGATGCTTAAAAAGTTTTTGGGATATAGGCAACACTGCTGCTAACAACAAAAATCCTGGCAAAAAGATAAACAAGGTTGCCCAAAATGCGCTACCTAGCGCACTAAGTGTAGCGCTTTGTGATGACAGTATAGTTTGCTGATGTAACTCCCCCATATAGCCTAAGTACGCCGCAAAGGAAAACATCGGTCCGGGCATAGCTTGTGTCGCACCATACCCTGCTAAAAAAGCGTCTTTAGTTACTAGGCCTTCACTGACGGTAGCTTGCTCTAAAAATGGTAACACCACATGCCCACCCCCAAACACCATGGCACCAGAGCTATAATATGCTGCAGCATGCTCGTAGAAATAAGCGTTTATATTCAATGGATTAGCAACGACCAATAAACTAATAACAACAAAAATAGCGCTAGCTATCCAGCTCGTTTTCAACGATAGCGAGACATGGCTTTGTGAAAAGCCTAAAGCACCGCCTTCGGATTTTTCGCTATCTCTAATTGCGGGTGCAAGAATTGCGCAGCATATTGCACAAAGCACAATCCCAATAAATTGAAAAATTAATGAGTTGCTTAGCAATACCAAGGAAAACATAGCGAGCGCTAAACACCATGTAATGGGAACGCTAAGCAACTGTTTACTCATGCCTATTACTGCTTGCGTTACCACTAAGAAGGCTAGAATAGCCAAGCCCTTTAAGCCCGCCTGCCCTATTTCTGAATCAAATAGATAAAGGCTATTTGCAAATACAAGTAATAGAACGACTGATGGTAGTGTAAAGGCAACAAAAGCAGATAAGCCGCCCAACCAGCCTCCTCGAAGCAGACCTATTGCAAAGCCTACCTGGCTACTGGCAGGTCCGGGCAAAGTTTGGCACACGGTGAGCAAATGCGCATATTGTGCTTCAGTGAACCATTTTTTACGCTCTACAAAAGTCGTCCTAAAATAGGCAAGATGCGCTACAGGGCCACCAAAACTGCTTAGACCAAGCTTAAGAAAAATCCAAAATATGTCGACGACTTTCATCTGTTACTTAACGCTTAATGGGTGATACTGACTACTATAGCGATATATAAATTAGATTGCATTAATATCAACTACACATGTCTTTATGTAAAACACACTTGACACACATCCAAAAGAGGAATAAAGTTAAGTCTACTTTACATATAGTAACTACTGTTTTACAAAAGGAAGAAAATTATGAGTGAACAAATACCTAGTACTTATACAGAGAATGAGAAGAAGAGTAATGTGAAATTAGCTTTTTATACCGGCATTTGGTTGCTCACCACAGCTTTACTTGCCTTTGGTCCTAAATTTCTTTGGGAACATAATGCGGTAGTAACGGTAATATCTTGTCTGGTTAATTTATGCGCTGGTGGCCTCATGATAAGAGCAAACATTATGCATCTGCGCAGTTTAGACGAATTAGGCCGCAAAATATTTTTAGAGAGCGCCGCAATTACCTTAGGTGTTTTGATGGTATTTGGTGTTTGCTATGAACTTCTGTTCTTTGCTGGCGATTTCTTGAGCGTTACGCCGCGGATATCACATATTTACTTTGTAATGGGCTTTACCTTTATGCTGTCGACATTTCTGGGGCATAGGAGATATAGATGAGAAATCGACTAAAGGTTTTACGCGCTGAAAGAGACTGGACACAAGCAGATTTAGCAGAAAAACTGCTTGTATCAAGACAAACCGTGAATGCAATCGAAAAGGGAAAATTTGATCCTAGCTTACCCTTGGCTTTTAAAATTTCACGCTTGTTTGAACTGAAAATTGAGGCAATATTTGAAGATGAAGGCCTTTAGCCCGCGTGCCTCTTTAGTACAATAACTGCTTGATATTATATCCCTCACTTTGGGAACGCAAAGTGAGGGATAATTATTAGCTTAATGTGGGGCTGCTGGTGACTAAAACATCCAGCTTTTGGGGTCTACAATAGCTTGTTGTTTGTCTAAAGCTTGTAAACCTTTAACACAGCGGATGATTAACCAAACTAACCAAAATAGAAATACCAAATATCCAATCACAAAAATGGCTAATATTCCGCCAACAATCATAAACAGCAAACCAATCCAGAACGTTCTTATTTGAAAATCGAAATGCGTTTTTAACCAGGCAGGCGCTTCGTTTTTGCTTACGTAAGAAATAACCACACCAATAATGCCTGTAATACCGAAGACTAAGCCCACTAAGTACAGGACGTATACTATTTTTGCCATGCCGGCGCTGTTATTTGTATTTGTGAATTCTGCTTCGCTCATGATGAGTCCTTTTATCTTTATAAAACGAGGATTATTTGCGCCATACTGTAGCACAAATCAAGTCGAAAGGTCATACACGACTTACCTTTTTGGCATACATAATATGCACAAAATAAGAAAATATTGCTTCCACATAATACTGTTTACTAAAGCATATCGTCTTTCCTGCGAGGGCCCAAGACAATATATAGCGATGATTTACAAGGCGGTCCACTGCTTTGATATCAGACAAGTCCCTTGATTAAATATCTCCCCCTTAAAAACTTGTCCTTTTTCTATTTTACCTACACCACTTGGCGTACCCGTCATCACAATATCGTTGTCGAATAAGGTCATAAATTCACTAATACTTGCTAGAAGCTGTTCGGGCTTGTTTATCATTAGTGAATAATGGCCCTCTTGCACCACACGGTTGTTTATACTTAATACCATCGACAAGTCTTCCAAACGCTCTGGTACTGAAACAAAGTCACTAAACACCACGGCATTATCAAATGCTTTCGCCCGCTCCCATGGCAGACCCTTTTCTTTTAACTTCTTTTGTAGTGCGCGCTTCGTTAAATCCAATCCAAAACCAAGGCCTACAATTTCCCCCTGCTTAATTAAAAAGCATAGTTCACCTTCATAATGAATTTCGTCCCGTTCATGCGTCAGTAAACTATCGCTGATTGATGAATTTGGTTTCAAAAAAATAACGGGCTCGTCGGGCACTTCGTTATCAAGTTCTTGAATGTGGGCTAAATAATTACGACCAACACAAACCACTTTAGAGGCTATGACCAAATTCCCATTAAAACGAATCTCATGCATAATAAATTAAGTCCTTTTTTTCACTAAGACAAGTAGCTATTATCCACTTATTCGACAGTAAAAGCCTACAAAAAGCAACAACTTGTTGTGACGGCGCATACTTTATGCAACTATCGTTTAAAAGAAGTAATTTACTATATAAGTTTGTAGCAAGATGGCATTACACATAAAGCAAATCCAAAAATCCAAGAGTTTAACCAATGACCTCGCCGATGCGCTGCGTGCGCAAATATTAAGAGGCGATTGGGAAGTAGGAACGAAACTCCCTGCCTCAAAAGATATCGAAAAGGCAGCGGGCGTAAGTCGCACGGTTGTGCGAGAAGCCGTAGCGGTCTTAAAAGCAGAAGGTTTGATTGAAAGTAAGCAAGGTGTAGGAGTCTTTGTGTCGGTGCGTAAAAAGAACAAGCTTTTTACGATTGATGATGAAGAATTCAATTCCTTTGAAGATGCCATTCAAATTCTTGAGTTAAGAATGGCTGTAGAAATTGAAATGGCGAGTATGGCGGCAAAACATCGCACAAAAGATCAAATGATAGCCATTAAAGACGCCCTAAAGGCTGTAAACAAAAAAATGGAAAAGGGTGAAAATGGACGTACCGAAGACTTTGAGTTTCACCTGAACATAGCAAGAGCATCAGGCAACAATTACTTCACCCGCTTTATTGAATTTATCGGCTCAGGTGTTATCCCTGCCCGAGAGCTAATCTTAAACCATAGCCAATCAAACGAACAAAGCACATTCTTCAATGATATATGTGAAGAACATATTGCAATATCAGATGCAATTGAAGCACATGACGAAGTTGCTGCAAAGTCAGCTATGGCCCTTCACTTAGGTAATAGCCGTGAGCGCCATAGTAATATTGTGCAGCACATGCGGGCAAAGTGAATTCAAGGGGTCGTATTCGTTGGAATGTAAGAGAAGAATTGGCGTCATATTGGGCTAACGTTTTAGGTTTTAAGTTCGCAAAACATTTCAGCGGCGAAGGCGTTTAGAGCCAGCACCACTAATTGCCGACAACATTCATTTTTATCGCACTTTATCAAGGCTTTACAGGGTGTGGTAGAAACAACAATTTGTGATGTATCACCAACAAGCATTAAAGACTTATCCAAAGGGGCCGTTAAAATTGAAAGGCAAAAAAATTGCCGCAATCGTTACCTAACGCAAAGCAGTGCGAGAAGTATATTACTAAAAGGTGTAACCCTATGGCAAAAACTGACATTGAGAAATCATTTCAGATCCTCAAAAATACAGTGCCACTGATGTTAAAGCATAAAATTCCCGCTATTCCAACCAACTACGCCCTTTGGTATACCTATGTGTCAAACGAATCTGAGCAATTAAAGCAAGATATCGATGACAGTTTGCGCAAAGGCTATCCACTTTCTGAGGTAAAGGCAAAAGCCTTATATAGACATCATTTAGCCGAGAAACAAGAGATTGACGCTTGGGAATTACGTCAAAGCGTTGAAGCAATGCTACAAGAATTATCATCGTCTATGAAAGACACGCATACCGACACCACACAATTTAAAGCAATGATGGACGTCAGTTTAGACAATTTAATCAAAATAGAGAATGAAGACCTTTCGGTCTCAGAAATAATGGAATTAGTGCGAAACATGGTTGAAGAATCTAAAGCGCTTAGGCAAAGCACGATTAGCTTTAGTAGCACATTAGTAAAAGCTGAAAAAGAGATCGAATCTCTAAAGTTAAAGCTACAAAAAAGCCAGCATGAGGCATTATATGACGCCCTCACTGGCCTTTGTAATAGGCGCTACTTCGACTCAGAGCTAGAAAGTAAGATGAGCATTGATACAGTATCGTTAATGCTAATAGACATAGACCATTTTAAAATAGTAAATGACACATACGGCCATTTAATGGGCGATTTAGTCTTAAAAGCAGTGGCAAAAAAACTGCAGCAAGGTTGTCGTGAAGACGCCCAAGTGTTTCGCTATGGCGGGGAAGAGTTTGTAGTTCTCATGCCCGGTGCCGACTTACAAAAATCCCGCCATGCTGCCGACATATTAAGGCGCAGCATTCAAAGTATATCAGTAAGAGACAGGCGAACAGGCAAGGTACTCGACAACCTAACGGTTTCTGCTGGCGTTGTGCAAAAAACGCAGAGTGAAAGCAACTTTGAATTTATTGCAAGGGCAGATGCTATGCTTTATAAGGCTAAAGAGTTAGGCCGTAACAGGGTCATGCCGCTCATAGGCTAATATAGGTCGCAAAAAGCATGCGACCATAATTAATCGTTCTACTTAAAACGCCAGCAAGTTTGTGTTCTCTAAATAAGTTTGCCACTCAAGAGGCGTAGTGATGCTACCTGCGGCTTCCCAACCATAACCCGAGGTGTAACTTACTTTGCCTTGCTCATCTGTGTTTACAATAAATAAGGCGTGGCTATAGTCTTTTTTCTCGGGCTTATTGATTACTCGAACTTCGCGCACAGAACCAGGTGCAACTTTGACCGCGGTGCCCAAACCTGAACCATCAAGCTCTTCCCAAGCCATCAACCACCCTGCTTGCTCATCGTAGCTTGCTTCTGCTTTACCATCGTGTGTCGTTACTCCAATTGCGATAGGTAAATTTGCCGCCGGTTCGCCATCTTTAGTGAATGTTGATTCAGCTAAATAAAGGCGCTTGCCTAGCGTAATGGTAATTTTTTTTACTTCACCATACACGCTACCATTAATCTCCCTTTCATAAGTCAATTGAAATACTGTTTCTTCAGGTGAACTTGATAGTATTTCGTAGCTTGTGTAGGTTTCGAGTCCGATGCGCTCTTCATTTAACCACAAAGCTGTACCACCACAGCCTGCAGAAGAGCCAACATGGTAGTTATCTAAACCTTCACCATGGTCTTTGTGATACGTAATCCCTTCTTCAGAGAACTTTTTGTACCAACTGTTTATAATCGGGTATTCCACTCGTTTCAGCCAACAGTCGACGCCGGCGTTTTCAGCCCCTTCGCGCAACGCAGGGCCATAAGCACGAAATGCAATAAGGTCATTTTCCCACGCAAAATCATCTTTACGTTCAGGCACAAAGCGAGCAAATGTAGATTTCTGTGCAGTCTGACTGGCTTCTACTATTGGCTTTGCATCTTGTTGTACAGCTTGTTCTGATGTGTTGTTTGCATTGTCGCAGCCAACAATCGCTAGTACGCTAATTAAAGCGCTACAAATAAGAGTTCTTTTCAACATAGTAAATCCATAAAAAAGTAAAATAGTAAACTGACAAAGCGCCAGTGAGCTTTAAATAACACCTAACAATATTGGTAAGATATCATATAAGCATATAGCTTACAAAAACGAACTGTAGTCAATGCGCTGCGTAGTCTGTATGATCACATTTCAAATTGGCTTTTGATGAAATTAATCTAGGCCTACATCGCATTATCTAAAAAATCAAAGAGGCATCTTATGGCAAGTGCATGCGCCTTACATATTTTGGTAAAAACTCAAAAGCAGGCCGACGAGTTGCTCATTCAGCTCAAAAAAGGCAAGGATTTTGCGACCTTAGCAAAAAAACATTCCATTTGTCCTTCCGGTAAAAAAGGAGGGGATTTAGGTGAATTCAAACGAGGCCAGATGGTAAAGGCTTTTGATGATGTGATATTTAAAAAGCCTATTTTATGCGTACACGGCCCTATTAAAACACGCTTTGGTTTTCACCTTATTAAAACGCTTTACCGAAACTAAATATCAAGCATAGCTGCAAATCATAAACCCTTGAGTATCATGTCTTTGATCACGCGAGCTTTTACAAAATGGTCTAAGTGATGGGTTTGAATCCACCAAGTCGCAACGTCCATTAGCGCTTTAGGATCGTCATTTTTGTTCGAAAAAAAGCATAAAACGATAGACCTACATCGTCACCTTTACGCTGTATTTTCTGTTCGCATACTCTTACTATTTTATTGCGTAACGTGTCATTCATTTAGCTTGCTAATTGATGTTTATCTGCGTATCGCGTGACTTTGAATAGTAGTAAAGCCATCACAAGCGCAAAAAGGTTTAAGGTAATATTGGCAAAACCAAGATTAAAAGAGATATGGTAGCCAAATCCTAACACAAAAGACAATGCCCAACTTTGTATATGAATCCCCACTATTTGCACCGCATAAATCCAAAAAGCGAGTTTTACATAGCGAAAATTCAATTTAAAAATACTAAATGCTACAATTAAATTAAAAATAGCCACGACTGGAAATATGAATAAGAATACATTATTTAAGCCATTTATTTTTCCTGTATTTAAAAATAAATTGAGGCTGAGTAGCAGGCCGAGTAGAGAGGCCAATATTAATGCAACAATAGCCGCTATGGTAAAAATTGTATGTTTCATCTGCTATTCAAACTCCTCTTAGCAGCAAATTAGTGTTTAAGAAGATGTAAAGCGAGCGCTTATCACTTTCTCATTTTCATCTACAGCAATAATGCACTTAAACATGCGGAGATTAAGCTTACTGCTAAACTCAATATTAGTGCCATAAGCCTGTTTTGTCATTGAATATGTTGACAAATCGGCTGTATCTAGTTGCCTTAGCACGCTTGATGCAGCATTCCCTGCCTTAAAGTTTGTACACAAAAAATATACTTCGTCTTTTGCAATTTTCCAATACGCAGCATATATGAGCAAAATAACCAACATACTAAGTACAAACAAATAGTAACTGATTCTTCTTTTTGTCATTAGCTTTATCCATTTAGCATTTTTTAAATGTATGTTGATTATTAACGCAATTTAACTATGTAAATAATTAATGTATAGAAAATAGGTCTGCTGACTACCTGTGTTGTTACCTTAGCGCCGTTAAACGACATTCACTGCCTTTAAAAAAACATACACATACGGTATTAAAAAAATAGCTAAGATGACAACAATACCTACATAGAAAAAATGCGCTATTTTTTCAGTTTCTTCAAAGTCATACTCCTCGCTATGCTCTTCGATATTTGCAGCGTCTGCCTTTTCATCTAACGCATGAATCTTAACATCTTCGCGTTCTATCCGCTTTTTTTCCTGATCTTCAAATGCTGAGCGATGAATATCAGCCTTAAACTTCTCGTAATCTAAATAATGCCTATGGGCATGATAAGACCACGCAAATGTATAAACGAAACATAACACACTAATAAATGCAGAATATTGAAAGTGTACAACACCAAAACCAATAAGAAATATCACAATGCCGCATAAAGCATCAAGAACTTCGCCTGCGCCTTGATACGCGCGTTTTAATCGTTGTTTATCAAAAAGACTAAAACAACAACTAACTACAAATAAGCCGCAATAAACATAAGCCCAAATTGGCATTCTACTTCTCCTTGTCTACTAACACCTTCCACAAAACCTGTTTATCAGGTAATCACTTTCCTTTCTACAAGGCATAAAAAAAGGCCGCTTATAAAGCGGCCCTTTCAGTTCTTTAGGATGTTGTATTAGTCTAAAATCTTAGCTACAACACCGGCGCCTACTGTACGGCCACCTTCACGGATTGCAAAGCGTAAGCCTTCATCCATCGCGATTGGAGCAATTAGCTCTACTACGAATTTAAGGTTGTCACCAGGCATTACCATTTCTACGCCTTCAGGTAGCTCTACAGCACCTGTTACGTCAGTTGTACGGAAGTAAAACTGTGGACGGTAACCTTTAAAGAATGGCGTATGACGGCCACCTTCGTCTTTGCTTAGTACGTATACTTCAGCTTCAAACTTAGTGTGTGGGTTGATTGAACCAGGCTTAGCCAATACTTGGCCACGCTCTACGTCTTCACGCTTAGTACCACGTAGTAAAACACCAACGTTTTCACCAGCGCGACCTTCGTCTAGAAGCTTACGGAACATTTCAACACCAGTACAAGTCGTTTTAGTGGTATCTTTAATACCAACGATTTCTACTTCTTCACCTACTTTAACAATACCTTGCTCAACACGACCAGTTACAACTGTACCACGGCCTGAAATTGAGAACACATCTTCGATTGGAAGAATGAATGGCTTGTCGATGTCACGCTCTGGCTCTGGGATATAGTTATCTAAAGCTTCGCCTAACTCTACAATTTTTGCTTCCCATACTGGGTCGCCTTCTAGCGCTTTAAGTGCTGAACCTTGAATTACCGGCAAGTCATCACCTGGGAATTCATATTCAGTAAGAAGTTCACGAACTTCCATTTCTACTAGCTCTAGTAATTCTTCGTCGTCTACCATGTCACATTTGTTCATGAATACGATCATGTAAGGAATACCAACTTGGCGACCTAACAAGATGTGCTCACGTGTTTGTGGCATAGGGCCATCAGTTGCCGCAACAACTAAGATACCGCCGTCCATTTGAGCAGCACCAGTTATCATGTTTTTAACATAATCGGCGTGTCCAGGACAATCTACGTGTGCGTAGTGACGTGTAGGAGTGTCATACTCAACGTGAGATGTAGAAATAGTAATACCACGCTCACGCTCTTCTGGTGCATTATCGATTTGATCGAATGCTTGAGCAGATCCGCCGTAAGTCTTTGCTAGAACTGAAGTGATTGCTGCAGTTAGCGTCGTTTTACCGTGGTCAACGTGGCCAATAGTACCAACGTTCACATGCGGTTTAGTACGTTCAAATTTTGCTTTTGCCATTATCTTTTCCTAGCAAAGTTAATATTAATAAAAAGAAGTCAAAGAATGGTGCTGATAGGCAGATTCGAACTGCCGACCTCACCCTTACCAAGGGTGCGCTCTACCAACTGAGCCATATCAGCAACGTGGAGCGAGCAGCGGGAATCGAACCCGCATCATCAGCTTGGAAGGCTGAGGTAATAGCCATTATACGATGCTCGCATTCCCGAAAATTCTCTGACCAACTTTTCCAAAAAAAGGTGGTGGAGGGGGCAGGATTCGAACCTGCGAAGGCTGAGCCGGCAGATTTACAGTCTGCTCCCGTTGACCGCTTGGGTACCCCTCCAGAGATTGATGGTGCCGACTACCGGAATCGAACTGGTGACCTACTGATTACAAGTCAGTTGCTCTACCAACTGAGCTAAGTCGGCACTGCATCAAGTGGGTGCGGATTCTAGAGTAAGAATTGTTGTTGTGCAAGTGTCTTTTGTGAAAAAAATAGGTTTTTTTTCGATTAATGTTCGTTTGCTTAGAAAAGAGACGAAATCTGCTAGTAAATTAGCCATTTTGGGCTATATTTTCGTGGGCAACTTTGGCCAAGCCAATTAACACTAAATTTTCTAAATAATTAATCGTAAAATTTTGGCTATCTTTTTCTAAAGTCATAAATGCATTTATGAGCAATGCCGCATCACCGCCACTAATATACAATTCAAACTTTGTACAATAAGTCTGCATTAATTTGCAAGCTTGCGTTAAAGTACCACTGAGTTGCGCTAATGCCCCTTGAGCAACGCACTGAGGTGTATCAATACCCACACTCAAGGTGCTGAGGATTTGTTCTTGGTCAAATACCCTTTTGGTTTTACTTACCACGGCCTCACGCGCCATATTTAAGCCTGGCGCTATCCAGCCACCTAAATGCTTATTTCCCACAACGAAATCACAGGTGATGGCTGTACCGGCATCTATCGCAATATAATGACTATTTTCACCTTTGTCGCAAAGTGCACTGCCTGCGATAATCGCCATCCACCGATCGGTTCCCATATTTTGGGGTTTTGCGTAGGCATTGACGACTGAAAATTGCGTTGCCTCAGTCATAACCTGCGTAAAAGGAATGTTGGCTTCGTTACAAAGCGTTTTCACTAACTGATTGGTTTCCCCCGCTACAACGCTACAAAGCCAGCACGCAGAAGCCTGTTCGAGTAATTCGGGCAAACTTTCAATGGTGGTACGTAATACATGCAAGTCAGCAATCGCATTAGGAAATTGATACCAGGCATATTTAATGCTGGTATTGCCAATATCGAGCAGTAAGCTAGGCCGGTCTAACACTAATTTCTCCACCATGAAAAGCTTCTATCTTGCCATCAATTTCAAGTAACAATGCCCCAGTATCGTCTATACCTTTGCTTGTGCCAGTTGTCGTATTATCTCCCGAAATAAGCGTTACGGGCTTGTTAAAATACAAATCCGCTGTATGCCACTTATTCATAAACGGTGCCATGCCATCTTTTTCAAAGATAGGTAGCGCTTGCCAGAGTTTTTCAATAAGTAGGGCTGCAAAGCTATTTCGACTAATATCTTTGTCGCTAATACTGGCTAGATCGGTAAAAGCTTGGTCGATGCCTGATACATCAATGGGTAATTTTACGTTAACACCAATGCCTATTATAGCCGAGGCACTTGCCCCAATTTGGCCTTCTACTTCAATTAATATGCCGGCTAGCTTTTGCGCCTGATAGTAAATGTCGTTAGGCCACTTTAATTGGCAATCATCAACACCAAGGTCTTTGAGTGTTTCATTAACAACTACGCCTACCATTAAACTCAAGCCTGCCATGGCTTGGTAACCACTGGCAAATCGCCAGAGCATACTGATATACAAACTGCTCGCATATGGTGAAACCCATGTTCGTCCTCGCCTCCCCCTACCTGCGCTTTGTGCTTCCGCTAAACAGCAAAAACCAGACTCTGGTGCTGAAGCTTTACGCGATAATTCTTTAACGACGTCATTAGTAGAACCAACAAAATTTTCAACTAAAATTAAATTACCTTTGTTTTTACTTTCCTCAGGTAATGCCTCGAAAATTGCATCGTGCGAGAGCAGTTCTAAACCTGAAGCTAGCTTATATCCGCGCCCCTTAACGCTAAATATCTCAAGCCCAAGTGCATTCAAAGCTCTTATATGATTAGAGATAGCACTGCGGCTTACACCAAACTCAGAGGCAAGGGCTTCACCCGATTGAAAAGAACCGTCTTGTAGTTTTTTAATCAATTGGGTTCGAAAAGCATGACTACTCTGTGTACTTTTAGGGCCTGCATTGTTCATAAAATCACTCGTCCTTTTTTACCCATAAGCCGCACTTCGTTTTCCAATTCTATGTTGAAGGTATTTTTTACAGCATCTCTTATTTCGCGAGCTAATGTAAGCAGCTCTGCGCCTTTACCATCGCCTAAGTTAACTAACACTAAAGGTTGATTGATATGGCACGCGATATTGCCCACCTTTTTGCCTTTAAAGCCTAATGTATCAATTAACCATGCTGCGGGTATTTTTACCTCTTGGGCATTCACCACGTAACTTGGCATAGTAGGATAGGTTTTGGATAATTCAATAAAGTGCGATGTGCTAATAACCGGGTTTTTAAAAAAACTACCTGCATTGCCAAACTCTAGAGGATCAGGCAATTTACTTTGCCTAATGGATACAACTTCATCAAATATACGTTTAGGGCTTGGCGCGCTTAGATGACTAAGCGGACCGTAACTTGTTTCTAAAGTGTAGCGTTTCGGTAGGCTATAAAAGACGCGCGTAATAATACGATGATTTAGCTTTTGACGTTTAAAAACACTCTCGCGATAAGCAAATTTACATTCTTGTTTTGAAAAACTTTTTAGCGTTAATGTCGTGGTATCTAAAAATTCGACTTTGTCGATGAAACGCTCTATTTCAACTCCATAAGCGCCAATGTTTTGTATTGGCGAAGCACCAACCGTACCTGGGATAAGCGCTAAATTCTCAAAGCCACCAACATCATTTTGCATACAAAACGAAACGAGTTCATGCCAATTTTCTCCCGCGCCCACTGCTAATTGGTAGTCGCTTTCACTTTCACTAAGTTTAATACCCTTTATTTTATTGCGAATAATCATAAAAGGGTAATCTTCAACAAATACAGTGTTACTGCCTTCTCCAAGCACCAAATATTCTGTATTTCTTTTGCTATTTGTTATTTCATCGATAGCACGAATTAAACTATCAACCGAATCGATGGTCTTAATAGCCAAGCAATGCGCTTGCAAGGAAAATGTATGTAAAGACTTGAGCGAATCCAATAGTGAAGGTCTTGTTGTTTTGTTTGTTTATATTGTTACAGAAAAACACGCGAGTGTATAAAGAATAATGACAACTCGTGCAAAGCGGCATACGGCCTAATATATCACCAACTGAGTCAGCAACGCGCAAAATCAACGGGTATCTTTATTTTGCTTGGTGCTATGCACAAATCGTAGGTTTTAATGTGAACACAAAATATTTTATAAAGTTGTGCGCGTACAAAATTACGCTAGCTTTGCGTATAACGAACAAACGAAAGCGATTCTTAAATACCCCTATTTTGGGCTCCAAACGCCAGAAATGTTCATTTACTATTTCCTTGCTTTTGTCCATTCTGAGCGTGGCAACTTACGCCAACATTAGCGCGTTTGATGAATTCACAAACAAGCTGCCCAGTGCACGACTTAGTTATCCATCTCAGGTCGATAGCGAGCTTTTTGATGATGCAGACCAACAAGTCCATGCATTGATAGACAGAGGTGAGTTATCGACAGCACGCCTGCTTTTAACCCATGCCATCGACAACACAGATTTTAGTAAACACCCCAGAACACTGATTAGTAGATTACTAGTACGAGCGAAACTTGATAGCAAAGCAGGCGCTAATATTTCAGCACTACAAGACTTGCAGTTTGCATTTAGACTGGCTGCTTCCACCAATCAGCAAGATCTCGTGGCCGATATCGCCTATGACATTGCAAATATCCATCAATCCCGCAACGAACACAGTATTGCGTTAAGTTACGTTCAACAAGCACTAGATAAATATCTTCTGCTAGGTGCAAGTGACAAGGTTATTGCCAGCCAGCTCCTGGCTACATCTAGCTTGTTGGCAAGCAATCAAAATGACAAAGCGCTGCTTAATTTAGCTGGCTTAGAAAACGATATTATTGCATCGAATGACGCATCTGTGCGTTCGCGATATTTTCAATATTTGGGTGAAGCGCAGCTTAACACCTCACAATACCAAAAATGTATCGATAACCTGAAATTTGCTACGTCAATTGCCCCAGATAAGGACTTTACACAACTGGCAACGCTCAATTTATTGCTAAGTAGGGCTTACACAAGTGTCGACAATATGAATTTGGCCATAGACCATCTTGTAAAAGCGTTTAGTATTGCCAATAAGGCCCACAGTTCGTTTTACCTCAACCAAGCCTTGCAATTACACCGTGCTGATTTGCTCGGCCAACTAAATGAATTTGAAGCTGCCTTTAAACTGACTCAAACGGTTTTAAAAGACCGTGATTTGCATCAGCCCGTTTCTGAAATAAAACGCATGCTCGACATGCACGCGAATTTTCAGTTAGAACTGCAACAACAAGAAAACATCGAACTGAAGCAAGAAAATCATTGGAAAAATGCACAAATTGAAAGTAAACAAATGCTGAATCGTTTGTATTTTATTGTTATTGGTTTGCTCGTATGCGTATCATCCTTATTACTATTGTTGTTTTTGCGTGGGCGCAAACACCGTATTAGTCTTGAGCAAATAGCACATACCGACGCACTTACTGGATTATACAGCCGCACTCGCGTGTTGGCCTTATTAAATCATCATCAAGATTTATCTGCGCGCATCTCTAAACCGTTTTGTGTCGCCATTGTTGATTTAGACTTTTTCAAAAATATTAACGACAGTTACGGCCACCCCGTTGGCGACAAAGTGCTAAAAGCCTTTGGTGAATTGTGTTTGAGTAGTTTTCGCAAATCAGATATTTGCGGGCGTATTGGTGGCGAGGAGTTTTTGATTATTTTACCTAACACCTCGATTAAAGAAGCCTGTGATGTGTTTGAAGCCTTAAATGAGAAATTGCCTAGCATTGGGAATCAACTTGGCCTCACTCTTTCCACAACAGCAAGTATCGGCTTGGTCTCGCCGCAAGCGAACGAGGCACTGATGGATATTGTAAGGCGTGCAGACGAAGCTTTGTATGCTGCTAAAGAACAAGGGCGAAACCGAGTAGTCGTAGGAGAATGTTAGGTATCTTTACAAACCCGCAAGTACAAGTAAACTAGCCTGTCAAAGCTTATGTAAATTAGCCTAATAAATGGGATTACACTTTTGTCTGAAATTACTCATCCATCTGACGATATAGCTGCATTTTCTAATAACGAAGTGCCAGTAAAAGAAATCAGTACTGAAAACCTTAGCTTAGTTTCGTTATCTCCCAAATATCGACAGATAAATTTAATTTGGGGTGCGTGTTTTGGTTTGCTCGCAGCTATAGTGCTTGCGCTAGTATCAAGTGGCTTACTCTTTACCTTACCCGAAGAGATTCAAGAAAAGGTGGTTTATGCCTACCTCCTAATTGGATTAATTACTCTTTGGGACCTGACCTATCATTTCTTTGCCGACCCCTTAAAACAATATTCACTGCGAGAACACGACCTCAATTATCAGTCAGGCCTTATTTTTAGGAGCTTAGTTAGTCAGCCTATTTTGCGAATTCAACATATTGAAATTAAACGTGGGCCAATAGAAAGAAAAGCCGGTTTAGCTACACTGCAAGTTTTTAGCGCAGGCGGTGTGTCGCATACCTTTAATATACCCGGCCTGTTACACGATGATGCTATCTCATTACGTCAATTTATCCTTGACCATAAGGATTTGGCCGCTGATGTCTAACAGTAGCGAGGGCAGTTCGCTAAGTAGTGACAATAAAAATAATGCCCAGACACAAGAAAACAGCAATCTTGATATGGATATCAGCGCTGAAATCACACCAGAATTAAACGCCAAAATTGCGAGTATGCGCACTGAAGAATGGTCTAGGGTATCTCCTCTTGCCATTTTATATTTTTTCGTAAAGACCATCTATGTACTGGTTAATAGTGTGCTCTTGTATTCTTTGCCCGCACTCGCAGCGAGTTACTCAACAATTAAAGAACATCCAATATATCTTGCTATAGGCGTGTGCGTTTTCTTATTTATCATTTTATTGTTGAGTATCGGTAAATATTGGTTCTACTTTTACAAATTCACGAAGGATCGCGTTGAGATCAAACAAGGCATATTCAAAAAATCTCACTTAGACTTGCCATTTAAAAAAATTCAAAATGTAAAAATTGTTCAGCCTATTTATTATCGTTTCAATAAATATTCATTTATTGAATTAGATACTGCAGGTTCTGCACAGCAAGAAGCGAAGATCGTTGCGCTGCCCTTGCATTTAGCAGAAAGCTTTAAGCAAATGATTTTGCAGATCAAAACCGATGAGCCAACGCTAGAAACAAATACTCACAGTGACAGCAGCGCAAAGTCAGGCCAAGAAATATTATTGAACGAGCGCTCCTTGAGCGACCTAGTTATTCATGGAATATCAAATAACAGGGTTTGGATATTCTTAGGTTTTTTAGCGCCTTTTTACGGCACTATCGGTGAAAACATTGGGACACTTTTAGAAAGTATTGGCTTTGATATCGTCTCTTATCTCGACTATGAGAGTCAAAGTATCGGCCTGTTCATATTGCACATATTGTCTTTGGTTATGTTGATTATGTTGGCAATTGTTTCGTTTTCTGTAATCGGCTCAATTTTTGTTTTTTATGACTATAAATTAAGTCGCCTGGGCGAGCGCTATATTCGTCGCAGCGGCCTTCTTACCAAGCACGAAGTGTCAATGCGTTTAAGTAGAATACAAATTGCAGTGCAGCAACAAGATTGGTTAGACATACTCATAAAACGCACTAATTTACGCTTTGAACAAAATACTAGCCATGTAGCGGGTGGCGGCCAAGCAGGCAATATTAACAATGCCAGTAAACTCATTGTGCCATCGGTAACAAAAGCTGAATCGCAGGCACTTATTCGCGATGCATTTGAGGTTAGCCCATTCAGCCAAATTAAGTTTGAAGCAATTTCAAAACGTTTTATTATTCGCGCTTTAGCGTTTACTGTATTACCTATCTTAGTACTTGTGAATGGCGTGGTTATTAATGGTAGCGAGCTAAACATCACTGTGTGCACAGTATTGCTTATCTTTAATGCATTGATGCTAGGTGCTGTCTATTTGCGTTGGTGGCGATGGGGTTATTATTTTAAAGATGAATTTGTCTATATTCGTAAGGGTCTATTGGGCGTTAATTACTACGTTTTCCCCATTGGAAAAACACAACAAGTAGTCTACAAACAAAGCCTGTTTATGCGCCCACGTAAATTAGCTGATATTAGTTACGTGTTAGCTTCTGGCGCGCACAAAGTCCCGCTTATTCCTGAGGCGACAGCCCGTGCCCAAGTGGATAAAGCATTGCTTATTTTGGCGCGAGATAAACCATCATGGATGTAGGCGAAAATTATATCTCGCTGGTTTACTGGTCTATTAAGGTGAATAAATATTGACCGTCACCATTTAGTTTACGCGAGCATATCCCAGCAAAATATAGATAATTTAGATGAGAATAAGCCTCTGCAATAGCAAAAAACATGTTGTGCTCATTTAACTCACGATTGAACAGCACCGGCAAACATGCCTCAATAGTGCGAGGTGTTTTACAAAATGCTTTTAAATTTTCTAGGTGCTTGTGATGATGTTCAAGGAGTTCTTTTACGCGGCAATGCAAACCGTAAAAGGGTTGCTTATGAGAGGGCAACACAAGCGCGTCATCGTCAAGATCATAAAATTGTGGAAGCGTGTTCAAATATTGCGCTAAAGTGTTCGCGTTTGGCTCTGTGCTGTATACGCCGATGTTAGGCGAAATAATAGGTAAAACATGGTCACCTGAAATAAGCACATTTAGCGTGTCATTGTATAAGCATACGTGTTCCGGTGAATGACCCCGCCCAACAATAACGCGCCATTGATACTTGCCTATTTGGAGTTCATCGCCTGCCTGCATGCGCTCAAATTGTATGGGAATAGGATGAATGATTCCTCCTACTCCCTTATTCTCTTGCCTATTTCGTTTTGCGTTGGCGACGTAATCTTTTGACATACCACAACGCACTAAATATTGGTCGTCTTGCCAATCGCTGGCACCTCTGGCGCCTGCTGAAATGGCTCTGGCTACAAAATACTCAGAATGTGACATATAAAAAGGGACGCGGAATTTTTCAACCAAATAACCTGCCATACCAATATGGTCAGGGTGCATGTGGGTACAGATAACCTTAGTAATAGGCTTTCCTAGGTCGCATAGTATGCTTTCCCACAGTGCTTGTGTTTTTTTGCTACCAATCCCTGTATCAATCAGTGCATATCCGTTTAGGTCTGGTTCTTCAATAAGGTATAAGTTGATGTGGTCTAGGTCAAAAGGAAGTGGCATCCGCAACCATAATATACCTTCTGCGACTTCTTCCCATTTACCAGCTAATGGCGCATTGGTGTCTATGTACTTTATTTTGCTATTGGCGTTAGGAGTAAGAAGCCGTTGTTTTTGTTGTTTTGTATTCGTTCTATTTATTGTCACTATTGCGCCGCCTTTGGTCTATTTTTTTAGACCTGCTAACTTCAAAATTAAGCTTATTACAGACAATTTTGAAGTGTTATGCCAAGCACCATTTTTGATTGCGATCTATCAATCATATAAATTTACCTTGCTGCCTAGTTGATGTCGCTAGCGAATCCATATTAATCACTATGCAGGGCGTCAATAGGATTTAGTTTACTCGCCTTTATTGCGGGAAATACGCCAAAACCAACACCGACAATCATACAAATACTCAAGGAAAGTACGATGGCAGTTAAAGACCAGCTAACCGCCCAACCTGAATAAAAGCCAATGACCTCAGAAAGTACTAGTCCAAACACAATTCCCAATAGACCACCGAGCACTGAAATAGTGAAACTTTCAGCAATAAACTGCTGCCGAATATCGTTTTGTGTTGCGCCTACTGCACGCAATAGACCAATCTCTTTGGTACGCTCCATAACATTTGCTAACATAATATTCATTATGCCAATACCGCCCACAAGCAGTGATATGCCCGCTACACAAGCCATGACTATATTGAAAATTTGCTGGGTTTGTTTTTGCTGTTCTAGCAATGCTGCGGGGATCACTAGCTCATAATCATCTAGCCCGCCATGACGCATTTTTATAAGACTATTAATTGCCTTAGCGGCAATCACAGGATCGCTACCTTTAAGCACGTTTAATTTAACGCTATCGATTTCACTGGCTAAGGTGTCGCTCGAGAACTTATTAACACTAACACTTAAGGGCACAAACAAACGATAACGGTCGCCACCAATCTTGACCCCTTGGAACTCAGTCTTGTTGCCTGGGGGCGGTGCTATCACGCCAACGACTCTTAGCCAAACGTGATTCACTTTTACATATTTGCCAATCATATCACTCGTTTTATAGCCGGTATTGGCAAATAATTCCGCCGCTGCGTCGGCCCCTAGCACGGTTACTTGTGCCAAGGCATCATTGTCTGACTCATTAATAAATCGACCGGCGGCGAGCGACATATTGGCATTTGTAAAATAACTAACCGTCACGCCCCATGCTTGTGCTTGACTCTTGTTGTAGTCGGTATAAACGTCGTATACGTCAATAATTTTTGATGCGCTATAACCTTCAATAAAAGGTAGGGTCGACAACGCGGCTTCAACATCCCCTAAATTTAGACCTAAACTTTCCTCTCTAATCTCGACTAGCTCTTCTTTTTCGTATTCTTTGGCATTCACAATGATATTGTTCACACCCATAGAATCGATTAATTTAAGCGCTTCATTTTCGGCGCCCTCACCAATATTTAGCATAGCAATAACGGCACCAACACCAAATATCATGCCTAATAAGGTTAAAAATGTCCTTAATTTCTGGCCTAATAATTCACCAATGGCATCTTTTATAAGTGAATAATATTTAGTCATATATCGCTATCCTTAACTAACTGTCCTTCTGGTATGCTAAGCGCAATCACATCGCCCTTATTCAAGCCATCAGTAATCTCTACTAGGTATAGATTTTTACGCCCGCTACTTACTTTACGCTTTACAAACATGTTTGAATCTTTGAGGTAAACGTAACTATTGCCGTCTTCAAAGTGTAGCGACTGCAAAGGAATGACTAAGCTGCTAGAAGCCTTTTTAACTTCTATTTGGGCGGTCAACTTTCGTCCAGGTTGCATCATAGACTTGTCTTGCTCAATCAGTTCGATGATCAATTCAAAATAGGTAACCGGATTTCCTCGTTCGATACTCCTAGGAAAACCTGACACGCTAGCGACCTTACCCTCGAAATTATGCTCAGGGAAGGCGTCTAAACGGATACTTACAGCTTGCCCTTCAGCTAAGTCGATTGCGTCATTAGCTTGTACAAATAAGCTTGCTTGCATACTATCGAGGTTGGGTATTTGAGCAATCGCACGCCCAGGGAAAACCGTTTGCCCAATAGCCGGTTTTTCACCTCGTCTATCTTTTTCATACACCAGCAAGCCGCTGTAAGGAGACACGACTTCAAGGCTCGACAAAGCTAGCTGATGTTGATCGAATTTAGTCTGTCGACCCTGTTTGAGAATATCCAGTACCGCCATTTGGCTACTATGTTGATCAACCACGCTGGTTTCTTTCCATTTTAAGAAGTCATCTTTTGCTTCCAAAAAATCGCGGTTGGCGAAAGTGTCGATAATCTCAAGTTGTGAATAGATGCGTAAGTCGTCGATTGCAAAGCGATCGACAAACTCAAATTCTTGTCTGACGAATACTTGATCAGAGTCTATGTCTTGTATTACTTGTTTTTGTTCGGCATTACTTTTAACGATATCTTGTTCTAAACTCAAAAGTTCGAGTTCTTCTTCGCGACTATCTTTTAAAATCTGCTGAGCGTCGAAGCGAGCGATAATTTCACCTTCCTCAACAATTGAATTCTCTGCTTTCAACCATGCTATTGTCATAGGCCGTCGCCCTGGCGTCATGATCTTTTGGGATTGCGCGGCTTCTATCTCCCCAAAGCCACTAACATCGATGGAGAAATCACGTTCTGTTACCTGATATAGAGGTACTGTACTAAGCTCTTCTTCTGCACAAGCAACCAACAAAATAGCTGTCGCGATAATGATAAATTTACTTAACTTCATGATGACTTCTCGACCATGTCGACTGTCGCTTTCATGCCAGGACGCATAATATTTAAATCTAGATCTTCTAATGTTACCCAAGCATCAAATACTATCTTTAGATTATTTTGCGATTTATTGCGATAAGCTTTGCCTATTTCTGAAATATTACCCGTAAACGGCTTTTCGGGAAAAGCGTCTAAAGTGACTCGCACTTTGTCGCCTAGTTTAATTGCTGGAGAATAAGATTCATCGAATTCAACTTTGACGGCAATATTGTCTAAAGATGGCAATGAAATAAGTCGACTTCCCATAAATACAGTGTCTCCAACGGCGGGCTTTTTTTCTTCATTATCGGGCACCAATACCACCATGCCAGACTTTGGAGCAGTAAGTTCTAATTGTTTGATACTTTCTGTTATCTCATCAACTCTTGATTGCGCTTTCGATATTCGTGCGGCCTGAACTTGCTCATTAACAGCCATTGAGACTTTGTGTTGCTCCATGCGAGCGAACGCTTGCTGATGCAGTTCTGTTGTAATCTCATATTCCGCTTGTTGCTTTTTGCGCTCAATTTGAGAGCGAGATACATCGGTTATTTCCACTTTCCGTTTTGCAATGTCTTTGTCTTTTTTAGCTTCCGCTAGGTCTAAAATTAATTGTTCGAGTTTTGCTTCATTTTCGAGTTTCTTTTGTTCAGCTTCTTTAACCCTCGCATCTAAATCGCTTTGACGAGTCACAAGGTCTGTCCTCAACCTTTGGCCGTCAAATACAATAAGTGTATCCCCTTCTTTAACTAGCGCATTTTCTTTTGCCAGGTACTCTATTTTAAATTCCCACATGCGAGATATATTGGGTGGCGTTATATTTATTTCTTGTAAGGACACCAGTTCTGCTGGTGCAGAAATAGAATAGCTTGATTGCTGCGTGTTATTGTCCTCAACACTGTCTTGTTTAGAGCATGCCGATAAGACAAAAGTGGCACCTATGATGGCTATGTTTATTAGCTTAAGCATTTGGCGCCTCTTTTTTGTTTACTAACAATCTAACACTCATGCCAGGCAGTAAATTAAGCTCGGGGGTTTCTTCAAACTTTACGATAGCGGGGAAATAGGCGCTTTTACTCCACTGCGCCTTTTTCTCACTTTGTTTCGATAAGTTCACAATATTGCCTTTGTATTGTATATCGGGATAAGCGTCTAAAATAATGTCGACACTCATATTTTCATTTAAATCAACCGCATCTATCTCATGGACCCATGTTTCTATTTGAAAATTACTTGTAGACTGCACATCTAAGACTTTCCAACTAGGTCTAACATTCATGCCTGCAGTAAGTTTTGTTCCATACCACGGGTGTATTGCATAGGTCACCGGACCTGTCACATTTGCAGCGACATTGAGTTTACTCAGAATATTCTTTAAGTAGGCAATCTCTTCTCTTGCTTTAAGTATATCTACTTTCTTTTTAGCCAATTCAGCTTTTTGTTCTTGTAACGCTCTATCTAGTGCCTCATCTGCCTTTACTTGCTCTAGCATGGCACGATGAAGGGCTAGTTCATATTGGGCTTTGTCGAGTGCCGACACTTCAGAGCCTGGTACCGAGGCTTCAATTTTAGCTTTTTCAACCCTCATCTTAGCGACTTTCAACCTACCTTCTGCATCTGTCACTGTTTGTGCTTGTTCTATCTTTAGTTGCTCAAATTCCAATTCATATCTATCAAGATTCTCTTGATTTGAAGTAAGCTGTGCCTGTTCACTTGCACCATCAAATACCACAACAGAATCGCCTTTTTGAACGATGCTTCCTTCTTCTTTCATCCATTGGATTTGCAATTGCCAGCGATTGCCCTGAGGAGCATTTACAATTTGCTTTGCTGAAGAGCCTATTTGTCCTGTCAGTATTAAAGGTTCGGCTGCGAATAGGTTAAAATTAAAAAGACTGCCGACAATAGTATGAGCATATGTTTCATGATTTTTCTCCAATCACTTTGCCATCTTTCATCACAATAACTCGTTGCGCGAAAGCGGCAATCTCATCCTCGTGAGTTACCATAACGATAGTTTGTCCCTGCTTATGAAGCTCAGTAAGCAAGGCCATTATTTCGTTAGATGTTTTAGAATCTAGATTACCGGTGGGTTCATCCGCTAATATAACACTTGGATTATTGATAAGCGCTCTGGCGATTGCTACCCGTTGGCGTTGTCCACCCGACATTTCATATGGCTTGTGATGTTTACGATGACTTAATCCTACACGTTCGATAAGTGCCAAAGCTCTAGTATCTGCTTCTGTATCCTCGGCAGTCGTATACCTAAGTGGTAATTTAACGTTCCCTACAACATCAAGTTTGGATAACAAGTGAAATGTCTGAAAGATAAACCCAATATGCTGATTGCGAACTTTCGATAATTCGTCATCAGACATACTCGCTACATCTTGTCCATCCAGTTTATATATGCCACTGTTTGGCGTATCTAAGCACCCCAATACGTTCATTAAGGTAGACTTACCCGACCCTGAACTGCCCATTATCGCAACAAATTCATTTTCTTTTATCTCAATACTTACGTCATCGAGCGCGGTGACTATTTCTTCACCATTTTGAAAGGTCTTTTTAATGTTAGATAACGCGAGCATAGTAGTTATGTCTTATTATAGTTTTATATAATTAGTATTAAACCCTAGTAATCGAAAGTATACAAAAGTTTAACGCTTAGGCTGACTAATAAATACTCATTTTGTCACGTTTTAGATTTTTAATAGGCTTTGCATCTTTATGGGCCTACCGCGAAAAAGCACAAGCTTGCGAAATTACTCAAACCTATTTCGCCGCTTTAGTAACCAACTCCGTCATCTGCGCAACCACCACCTTCAGCATCGCAACCCACTCCTTCATCATCTCACCCCCTAAGCCGTCATCACTGCACCGCATACGTCATCACCGCAACCCTACGCCGTCATCTGCGCTACCACCCCCGTCATCATCGCTGCCACCCCCGTCATCTTCGCGCAGGCGAAGATCTCCTCAACAGCCTAGCAAACCCCATAGATGTTTGGCTTTTGCCGTGTAATGTTGGGGGTTCCTGCCTGCGCAGGAATGACCTTTCTTCGTTGAATGTGCGGGGTTTTGTGTTGAATACGAGGGTATTTGCGTTGAAAATGGGGGTTTTGCACAAACTGCAGACGTAAAAAAACCCGCTAGCGTTTGCTATGCGGGTTTTTCTAATTGGGAGTCTGGCGATGTGCTCAGTCCCTGCAAGCTCGTCACATGGGGAAACCCCACACTCACCCTTGCCCCGGATGGGGTCGCCGCTAATACGTTTCACTTATTCGCCGAAAGGTGAACTGCATATTCTTTAGACGTAAAAAAACCCGCTAGCGTTTGCTATGCGGGTTCTTCTAATTGGGAGTCTGGCGATGTGCTACTCTCACATGGGGAAACCCCACACTACCATCGCCGCTAATACGTTTCACTTCTGAGTTCGAGATGGGATCAGGTGGTACCGTATCGCTATTGTCGCCAGACAAAAAAGCGCGAAGCGCCCTCAACTTGATTGAGGGGCTCCGACTTAGCACGCCGTTATCAAAACAACGCGCTTTCATTTGAAAAAGCTGATACGACACTTCATATTTACGACGAAGTACCGTCGTTCCCGCGAAGGCGGGAACCTCCTCAACAGTGAGGAATATAAAAAAAGTAATGGGATAGATGTTTGACACTCCGCGGTTGCCCAAGGAGGTTCCTGCCTGCGCAGGGATGACGACTTGTTATCGTCACCATGTGCTTAACATCTACTATTTTAGTAAGTAAGAGACGCTACTCTATTTCACATCTTGATTAGTCACTTGTCACAACAACACATTAGCTACCGATGATGTCCTACCGTTCCCATGGAACATGCACACATGGTTGCGCAAGATATTGATTCACAAAAGCAGTGAATAAATATTTGCACTTTATAAGGTGTTGTATGATTAAGCCTTACGGGCAATTAGTACAGGTTAGCTTAACGCATTACTACGCTTCCACACCCTGCCTATCAACGTTGTAGTCTACAACAACCCTTCAAAGCGATTAAATCGCTAGGGATGACTCATCTTTGGGCTCGCTTCCCGCTTAGATGCTTTCAGCGGTTATCGATTCCGAACGTAGCTACCGGGCAATGCAATTGGCATCACAACCCGAACACCAGCGGTTCGTCCACTCCGGTCCTCTCGTACTAGGAGCAGCTCCCATCAATCATCCAACGCCCACACCAGATAGGGACCGAACTGTCTCACGACGTTCTAAACCCAGCTCGCGTACCACTTTAAATGGCGAACAGCCATACCCTTGGGACCGACTTCAGCCCCAGGATGTGATGAGCCGACATCGAGGTGCCAAACACCGCCGTCGATATGAACTCTTGGGCGGTATCAGCCTGTTATCCCCGGAGTACCTTTTATCCGTTGAGCGATGGCCCTTCCATACAGAACCACCGGATCACTATGACCTACTTTCGTACCTGCTCGACGTGTCTGTCTCGCAGTTAAGCTGGCTTATGCCATTGCACTAACCTCCTGATGTCCGACCAGGATTAGCCAACCTTCGTGCTCCTCCGTTACACTTTGGGAGGAGACCGCCCCAGTCAAACTACCCACCAGACACTGTCCACAATCCCGATAAGGGACCAGTGTTAGAACATCAAACGTACAAGGGTGGTATTTCAAGGTTGACTCCACGTCATCTAGCGACAACGTTTCATAGTCTCCCACCTATCCTACACATGTAGGGTCAATGTTCAGTGCCAAGCTGTAGTAAAGGTTCACGGGGTCTTTCCGTCTAGGTGCGGGTACACAGCATCTTCACTGCAATTTCAATTTCACTGAGTCTCGGGTGGAGACAGCGAGGCCATGGTTACACCATTCGTGCAGGTCGGAACTTACCCGACAAGGAATTTCGCTACCTTAGGACCGTTATAGTTACGGCCGCCGTTTACCGGGGCTTCGATCAAGAGCTTCGCTTACGCTAACCCCATCAATTAACCTTCCGGCACCGGGCAGGTGTCACACCGTATACGTCATCTTTCGATTTAGCACAGTGCTGTGTTTTTAATAAACAGTCCCAGCCTCCTGGTCACTGCGGCCCCCATTCGCTTAGGACGTAAAGTCCATCACAAACAGGGGCGTACCTTCTCCCGAAGTTACGGTACTATTTTGCCGAGTTCCTTCACCCGAGTTCTCTCAAGCGCCTTAGTATTCTCTACCTGACCACCTGTGTCGGTTTGGGGTACGGTTCATATAGCAATACGCTTAGAAGATTTTCCTGGAAGCAGGGCATCAACAACTTCGCGACCTTAGTCACTCGTCTCGTGTCTCAGGTTTAATGTAGAACCGGATTTGCCTAATTCTACGCCCTACGCACTTTCACATGGACAACCAACGCCATGCTTGCCTAGCCTTCTCCGTCTCTCCTTCACTCACTATATAAGTACAGAAATATTAATCTGTTTCCCATCGACTACGCATTTCTGCCTCGCCTTAGGGGCCGACTTACCCTGCCCTGATTAGCATGGGACAGGAAACCTTGGTCTTCCGGCGTGGGGGTTTTTCACCCCCATTATCGTTACTCATGTCAGCATTCGCACTTGTGATATGTCCAGCAAGCCTTACAGCTCACCTTCATCCACTTACACAACGCTCCCCTACCACTTGTCCTAAGACAAATCCGCAGCTTCGGTATATTGCTTAGCCCCGTTACATCTTCCGCGCAGGCCGACTCGACTAGTGAGCTATTACGCTTTCTTTAAAGGGTGGCTGCTTCTAAGCCAACCTCCTAGCTGTCTTAGCCTTCCCACATCGTTTCCCACTTAGCAATATTTTGGGACCTTAGCTGGCGGTCTGGGTTGTTTCCCTCTTCACGACGGACGTTAGCACCCGCCGTGTGTCTCCCGGATAGCACTCATCGGTATTCGGAGTTTGCAAAGGGTTGGTAAGTCGGGATGACCCCCTAGCCTTAACAGTGCTCTACCCCCAATGGTGTTCGTCCGAGGCTCTACCTAAATAGATTTCGGGGAGAACCAGCTATCTCCCGGTTTGATTGGCCTTTCACCCCCAGCCACAAGTCATCTCCTGATTTTTCAACATCAGTGAGTTCGGTCCTCCAGTTGATGTTACTCAACCTTCAACCTGCCCATGGCTAGATCACCGGGTTTCGGGTCTATACCTAGCAACTAAACGCGCAGTTAACACTCGCTTTCGCTACGACTCCCCTAAACGGTTAATCTTGCTACTAAATATAAGTCGCTGACCCATTATACAAAAGGTACGCAGTCACAGAACAAGTCTGCTCCCACTGCTTGTACGTATACGGTTTCAGGTTCTATTTCACTCCCCTCACAGGGGTTCTTTTCGCCTTTCCCTCACGGTACTGGTTCACTATCGGTCAGTTAGGAGTATTTAGCCTTGGAGGATGGTCCCCCCATCTTCAATCAGGATAACACGTGTCCCGACCTACTTAATATGACCAATATGATGCTTCACATACGGGACTATCACCCTGTATCGTTGTGCTTCCCAACACATTCTGCTACATCATACTGATTCGGCTGCTCCCCGTTCGCTCGCCGCTACTAGGGGAATCTCGTTTGATTTCTCTTCCTAAGGGTACTTAGATGTTTCAGTTCCCCTCGTTTGCTTCGTTAAGCTATGAATTCACTTAACGATAGGTCCTAAGACCTGGGTTTCCCCATTCGGAAATCGTTGGGTATAACGCGTTTTGTCAGCTTCCCAACGCTTATCGCAGACTTACACGTCCTTCATCGCCTCTAACTGCCTAGGCATCCACCGTATACGCTTAGTCACTTAATCATACAACCCTTATAAAGCGCTTTTTACCACAAGCACTTGCTTACGCAAGTGGGCGCCATAACTGTCTTAACCGCAGGGGAACCCTGCTGAACAGTTATTCGCTCGCTAAAGTGGAGAATGCGTTCACATTATCTTCTTTATTAAGCTCGCCGTATCATGGAAATCGTGTTTATTTAACGCTTCGCTTTTGTAATTCAAAGCGCGTTAAATCGTATGGTGACAAGTTTTGCTAATCGTTCGTGCAAATTTTCATTCACCGCTTGTGTGAATGGAAATCTTGCGCAATGAGGGCATACAGTACTCTGTGAGCATTCTATGTCTTCTTTGCACTTGCACGAATTTACATTTTGTCAGATAGAGTAGCTCTTGAGAAAATCGTTTCGTATGTCACACTTTCATGTACATACAAGCAATTTTCATCACTTCTCTTACTTTTAAATATAGATTACTTTTTTTATCAGCTTTTCCAAATTGTTAAAGAGCTAAAATGGGGTCAGTGTTAATAACACTTCGCCATCTTATTCGCAAAAAAACGTCAATAAGTAACACTGACCCCTTTTTTGCTTTTGAGAGTTTAAAAACCCTAATGAATAATCTCTCGTTTTTACAAACATGACCTTATTCATTAAGGTTTACTTACCATACCAAATATACGCTACCAAACTGGTAGGCTTGGGCAGACTTGAACTGCCGACCTCACCCTTATCAGGGGTGCGCTCTAACCAGCTGAGCTACAAGCCTGCTGTTCGTCTGTAGTAGATGGTGGAGCTAAGCAGGATCGAACTGCTGACCTCCTGCGTGCAAGGCAGGCGCTCTCCCAGCTGAGCTATAGCCCCGTCTTGTCTATCAATTACTCGATAACAAACCGGTAAGGTATGGTTTCTCTTCTTTTCTTAGTAGCAAAATAATCTGTGTAAGCACTCAGTCAAAAACATCGTTGACTTTTGGTAAGGAGGTGATCCAACCCCAGGTTCCCCTAGGGTTACCTTGTTACGACTTCACCCCAGTCATGAATCACAAAGTGGTAACCGTCCTCCCGAAGGTTAGACTAGCTACTTCTTTTGCAACCCACTCCCATGGTGTGACGGGCGGTGTGTACAAGGCCCGGGAACGTATTCACCGTAGTATGCTGACCTACGATTACTAGCGATTCCGACTTCATGGAGTCGAGTTGCAGACTCCAATCCGGACTACGACGAGCTTTAAGGGGTCCGCTTACCCTCGCAGGTTCGCTTCCCTTTGTACTCGCCATTGTAGCACGTGTGTAGCCCTACTCGTAAGGGCCATGATGACTTGACGTCGTCCCCACCTTCCTCCGGTTTGTCACCGGCAGTCTCCTTAAAGTGCCCAACTGAATGCTGGCAACTAAGGACAAGGGTTGCGCTCGTTGCGGGACTTAACCCAACATCTCACGACACGAGCTGACGACAGCCATGCAGCACCTGTATCAGTGTTCCCGAAGGCACCAATCCATCTCTGGAGAGTTCACTGTATGTCAAGAGTAGGTAAGGTTCTTCGCGTTGCATCGAATTAAACCACATGCTCCACCGCTTGTGCGGGCCCCCGTCAATTCATTTGAGTTTTAACCTTGCGGCCGTACTCCCCAGGCGGTCTATTTATCGCGTTAGCTTCGCTACTCACGGATTAAATCCACAAACAGCTAATAGACAGCGTTTACGGTGTGGACTACCAGGGTATCTAATCCTGTTCGCTACCCACACTTTCGCACATGAGTGTCAGTCTTTGGCCAGAGAGTCGCCTTCGCCACTGATGTTCCTCCAGATATCTACGCATTTCACCGCTACACCTGGAATTCCACTCCCCTCTCCAAGACTCTAGTCATTCAGTTCCAAAAGGCCTTCCCACGTTGAGCGCGGGGCTTTCACTTCTGGCTTAAATGACCACCTGCGTGCGCTTTACGCCCAGTAATTCCGATTAACGCTTGCACCCTCCGTATTACCGCGGCTGCTGGCACGGAGTTAGCCGGTGCTTCTTCTGTTGTTAACGTCACAGTATATGGGTATTAACCACACACCTTTCCTCACAACTGAAAGTGCTTTACAACCCGAAGGCCTTCTTCACACACGCGGCATGGCTGCATCAGGGTTTCCCCCATTGTGCAATATTCCCCACTGCTGCCTCCCGTAGGAGTCTGGGCCGTGTCTCAGTCCCAGTGTGGCTGATCTTCCTCTCAGAACAGCTAGAGATCGTCGCCTTGGTGAGCCTTTACCTCACCAACTAGCTAATCTCGCTTAGGTTCCTCCTTTGGCGGGAGCCGAAGCCCCCTTTTACCCGTAGGTAATATGCGGTATTAGCCATCGTTTCCAATGGTTATCCCCCTCCAAAGGGCAGATCCCTAAGTATTACTCACCCGTCCGCCACTCGTCATCTTCTAGCAAGCTAGAAATGTTACCGTTCGACTTGCATGTGTTAGGCCTGCCGCCAGCGTTCAATCTGAGCCATGATCAAACTCTTCAATTAAATACTGAAATTACAAATAAATTTTTGTCGCAGACACTCTTGACGAGTGCCTACACAGATTGTCTTGCTACTAATTGTTAAAGAACATTGTTAGCCTGACGGCTAACTCGCTGTGAGGTGGACTATGCCTCTCCTCAAGCGGGATGCGAATACTACGTCACTCGCAAATTTTGTCAACACTTTTTGTAAAGTTTTTTGCATTTATTTTATAAAAGAAAAAAATGAACTTTATTTAAAATAAACACACTAAATCTTTTGCTAAAAGCATACTTTCAAAACACCGTGCTTTGGCACTTTTTGAAAGAGGGCGCATTGTAAAGTTTAATACCAAAAGGTCAAGCACAATACGCTTAAAATATTGAATTTATTTCCTAATAGGCGTAAGTTAACAGCCTGTTAATTTTTAACACCTAAAGTATTGGCAAAACAAAAGAGTTTGCCGATAGTAGAATATAGAGAAGTATAAGCAGTTATCTGCTGAGGCGATTAAAAAATGAAGGCATTAGTAACACTAGGCTTGTCCTTAATGATTACAGGCAGTCTCATGAGTCATGCGGCTTTTGCAGACGATACAACTAAAATAATGGAACCAAGCCAACAATCCATTCAATTCTTCAAAAAACAGGTAAGCGGCGGTAGTTCAATTGGTAATACCTTAAAGAGCCTTCTTGATAGGTATCCTCAACGAACTGCGGAGTTTGTTTCTATAGCTTTTAGTGCTTATCCCGAAAATTATCACGAAATCATTACTGCAAGTGTTAGCTCTAAACCTATGTATGTTGACGAAATAATCGTATTAGCAAATAAATACAAGGTAGCTAATCCAACCGAAATTGTGGAAATTGCAGTAAATGCAGAACCCAGCTACGCAGGCACGGCTACCAGTGCTGCTTGTGAATACAGCCCCGAGCAGTTTAACGCAATTGTAAGAACGGCAGTAACGGCAGAACCTGATTCAGCTGACCAAATTGCGCAGAAGCTAGTTAAAGCCTATCCATCGAAAACAATGGAAATTTTGATAACAACAATAAAGGAAGTTCCATTTGTAGGAAAATATGTGCTTGACGCTTTGTTAGCTACGGTGACTGACGATGAAACTAAATCAGAAAACATGATTATCGTTTCGGTTGAACAATTAGCACAATATCCTGATGCCATTGAAAGACTTGTAGAATTGGCACAACAACGAAATATTGACTCTGAACGAGTACGTTTGTCCGCTATTAAAGGAGGCTTGAGTGAGCAAGCTATCGTAGCTGTTATCGAAGAACATTATAAAGATGAACAAGCAACGAAAAAACTTCAACATTAATTTTCAGTTTTAATTAAAGAACATCGTATTCTTATAAAAATTTAAGGTAATAAAAAGCCCGGTAAAAACCGGGCTTTTTAATTTATTTACCGCTTACTCTTCGATTGCTTCAACTTCTTCAGCAACTTCTTCAGTAATTGGACGGTCAACTAATTCAACGTATGCCATAGGAGCATTGTCACCAGCACGGAATCCACATTTAAGGATACGTGTGTAACCACCTGGACGAGCGTCGTAACGCGGACCAAGTTCATTAAATAATTTACCTACCACTTCTTTATCAGCCGTTCTTGCCATAGCTAGACGGCGATTTGCAACGCTGTCATTCTTAGCAAGTGTGATTAATGGCTCTATAACTCGACGCAATTCTTTCGCTTTTGGCAACGTAGTTTTAATAACTTCGTGTTTTACCAAAGAACTAGCCATGTTTTTAAACATAGCGATTCTGTGGCTGCTATTACGATTTAACTGCCGACCACTCTTACGATGGCGCATAGTCTTATCCTTCTTTACAAATCAGCTTAATTCTGATTAATCTTTTTCAGCGATTGACTCTGGTGGCCAATTCTCTAGGCGCATGCCCAAAGATAGTCCACGAGAAGCAAGTACATCTTTAATTTCTGTAAGTGACTTCTTACCCAAGTTAGGGGTTTTAAGAAGTTCAACTTCAGTACGCTGTACAAGGTCACCAATATATTGGATAGCCTCGGCTTTCAAACAGTTAGCAGAACGAACCGTTAATTCTAAGTCGTCAACAGGACGAAGTAGAATCGGATCGAATTCTGGTTTCTCTTCTTTAGCTTCTGGTACAGAGATGTCACGTAATTCTACGAATGCATCTAACTGTTCAGCTAAAATAGTAGCTGAGCGACGAATGGCTTCTTCCGGATCTAATGTTCCGTTAGTTTCCATATCGATTATAAGCTTATCTAAGTCTGTGCGTTGTTCAACACGAGCAGACTCTACAGAGTAAGCTATACGCTCTACTGGACTGAATGAAGCGTCAACTAACAAACGACCAATTGGTCGATCATCGTCTTCAGAGGAACGACGAGTAGATGCTGGTACATAACCACGACCCATTTCTACCTTGATACGCATGCTTAACTCAGCTTCGCCAGTTAAGTTACAAATCACGTGCTCAGGATTAACGATCTCTACGTCACCGTCATGCTGAATGTCGCCGGCAAGAACTGGACCTGCACCAGACTTAACTAATGTTAAGGTAGCTTCGGTTTTGTTTTCTAAAGATACCGCCAAACCTTTAAGGTTTAATAATATCTCAAGAACATCTTCTTGCACGCCTTCTTTAGCAGTGTACTCGTGTAACACGCCGTCAATTTCTACTTCCGTCACTGCACAACCTGGCATAGACGAAAGCAGGATACGACGAAGTGCGTTGCCTAGAGTATGGCCAAAACCACGCTCTAATGGCTCTAACGTTACTTTTGCACGAGTAGGTGAAACGTTTTCAATTTCAACTAATCTTGGCTTTAGGAATTCGGTCACTGAACCCACAATGTATCCTCTTTAGTTAGTCTTTACTTAGAGTAAAGTTCGACAATCAACTGTTCGTTTATTTCGGCAGACAAATCTGTTCTTTCAGGAACGCGCTTAAACGTGCCTTCCATTTTAGTATTGTCAACTTCCAACCATGTTGGTTTTTCGCGTTGGTCTGCTAATTCAAGTGCAGCCACAATACGAGCCTGTTTTTTCGCTTTTTCGCGAACAGCTACCACATCTTCAGCTTTTACGTTGAAAGATGGAATGTTAACTACTTTACCGTTTACAAGGATGGCCTTGTGGCTTACAAGTTGACGTGCTTCTGCGCGTGTACTTGCAAAACCCATACGGTAAACAACGTTATCAAGACGTTGTTCTAGAAGTTGCAACAAGTTTTCACCTGTATTGCCTTTAAGGCGTGCAGCTTCTTTGTAGTAGTTTCTAAATTGCTTCTCAAGCACGCCGTACATACGACGAACTTTCTGCTTCTCGCGTAATTGAACGCCATAAT
The DNA here is from genome assembly GCF_055808975.1 of Glaciecola sp. G7-5. Lineage (NCBI taxonomy): Bacteria > Pseudomonadati > Pseudomonadota > Gammaproteobacteria > Alteromonadales > Alteromonadaceae > Glaciecola > Glaciecola sp. G7-5. The sequence continues at coordinate 2,167,951 of NZ_CM147892.1, read as the reverse complement.
CAGACAATCTGCCACGACGGGCGCCATGCTGACCAGGAGGCTGATCAATTTTACACTTACTTTCTATTGCTCTTACGCCGCTTTTAAGGAACAGGTCGGTTCCTTCACGACGACTAAGTTTGAGTTTTGGACCCAAATATCTTGCCATGATCTTTCTCCAACTGTTCGCTTATACGCGACGCTTTTTTAGGTGGACGACAACCGTTGTGAGGTATTGGCGTCACGTCGGTAATGTTTGTGATTTTGTATCCAGTCGCATTTAATGCACGAATCGCAGATTCACGACCAGGACCAGGACCTTTTACGAACACTTCAATGTTCTTTAAGCCGTAATCTTGGGCTGCGATGCCTGCTCTCTCTGCTGCAACTTGCGCTGCGAACGGAGTAGATTTACGTGAACCACGGAAACCAGAACCACCAGATGTTGCCCATGCTAGCGCATTACCTTGACGGTCAGTAATTGTCACAATCGTGTTGTTGAAAGATGCATGGATATGAGCCATACCATCAGCAACTTGACGTTTGGCGCGTTTACGCGCTTTTGTAGGTGTTTTAGCCATAACTTAACTGCCTCGCTTACTTTTTAATAGGTTTACGAGGACCTTTACGGGTACGCGCATTAGTTTTAGTGCGCTGACCACGTAGAGGTAAGCCGCGACGGTGGCGTATGCCACGGAAACAACCTAGGTCCATCAAACGTTTAATACTCATGGAAACTTCACGACGTAAATCACCTTCAACCATAAATTTGGCTACTTCGTCACGAAGTTTGTCTATTGTCGTCTCATCCAAATCTTTAATTTTGGTAGACTCTGATACACTTGCGTTTACACAGATTTCTTTTGCGCGGGTTGCCCCAATACCATAAATGGCTTGCAAAGCGATAACTGTATGCTTGTGATCAGGAATGTTAATGCCAGCGATACGGGCCATTAACAGCACTCCTCTTAATAAATGTTACTAGCCTAAAAAGCCCGATAGGATACTTACCCAGTAACAAAATTGCAAATAAAGGTTTTAGAGCTCGGGCGCTAGTACAGCAGCCCGATATTAAAAACCATGTTTAATCTCTTTTCAAAAAGAGACGATTAACCTTGCCTTTGCTTATGCTTAGGCTCTGCTGAACAAATCACTCTTACAACACCGTTGCGCTTAATGATTTTGCAGTTACGGCAAATCGTTTTAACGGATGCACGAACTTTCATGTCATCACTCCGTAGTTGGCTAACGTAAAGAATGGGCCTTTATGGCCTACCCTTTAAGATTAGCTTTTTTAAGAACATCCCCATATTGATGTGACATCAAATGGGTCTGCACCTGAGCCATAAAATCCATTACCACTACACATATAATGAGTAATGATGTACCACCAAAGTAAAACGGAACGTTAAACCATAGCAGCAGGAATTCAGGCACTAAACAAACAAAGGTAATATAGAGAGCACCGGCTAGGGTCAACCTTGTCATCACTTTATCAATGTAACGTGATGTTTGCTCACCAGGACGAATCCCAGGAACAAATGCGCCAGATTTCTTTAGATTATCAGCAGTGTCGCGAGGATTAAATTGTAATGCTGTATAAAAGAAGCAAAAGAATATAATCGTCGCTGCGTAAAGCATAACGTATAAAGGTTGTCCAGGTGACAATACCAAAGCAACATCAGCTAAAAACGAGAAGTTCTCGTTCTGGCCTAACATGCCCGACAAAGTGCTCGGAAACAAAATAATACTTGATGCAAAGATAGGTGGAATTACACCTGCCATATTTACCTTAAGCGGTAAATGTGAGCTTTGCGCTGCAAATACTTTTCTGCCTTGTTGACGCTTAGCATAGTTCACCACAATGCGGCGCTGCGCACGTTCAACAAACACAACTAAATACGTTAATGCGATGATAATGGCGACTAGCACGAATAAGAACAACAAGTTTATTTCACCTTGTCGTGCCTGTTCTGCAGTTTGACCAATAGCTGTAGGTAAGCCTGCAACTATTCCGGCAAATATCAAAATAGATATACCATTACCTATACCGCGTTCGGTAATTTGTTCACCTAACCACATTAAGAACATGGTACCGGTAACCAAACTTACGACTGCTGTAAAATAGAAAGCCAAGCCAGGATCGGTCACTAAGCCAGGAATCATTGAAGGTAAACCAGTTGCAATCCCAACAGATTGGAAAGTTGCTAATACAAGTGTTAAATAACGCGTGTATTGACTGATTTTACGTTGGCCAGATTGGCCTTCTTTCTTTAATTCCTTAAACGGCTCGTGCACAGCAGCTAATAACTGCATAATAATCGATGCTGTGATGTAAGGCATTATACCCAAAGCTAGTACCGAGGCTCTTTCTAAAGCACCACCAGAGAACATGTTGAACATGCCTACAATAGTACCTGTTTGTTGCTCAAAAATTTGAGACAACACGTTAGAGTCAATACCAGGGATGGGTACATAAGACCCAAGCCTAAACACTATGATTGCGCCAAGTACGAAAAGCAGGCGAGACCATAATTCGCTCAAACCGCCACCTGTACTTGATCCCTGTCCTGGTTTTGCCATTTAGGTTATTCCTCTACTTTACCGCCAGCAGCTGTAATTGCTTCTAGTGCGCCTTTGGTTACCCCAAGGCCACTAATGGTGACTGCACGGTCGATTGAACCGCTCAAGATCACTTTGACATTCTGCATTTCTTTTTTGATAAGACCTGCAGCTTTCAAAGTGTCTAGTGATACTACATCACCTTCAACTTTAGCAATTTCGCTTAATGTTACTTGGTCAGTCACAAAAGATACACGCGACGTAAAACCGAATTTCGGTAAACGACGTTGTAAAGGCATTTGACCACCTTCGAATCCAGGCTTAACACTTCCGCCTGAACGACTTTTTTGACCTTTGTGACCACGTCCACCAGTCTTGCCTAAGCCAGAACCGATACCGCGACCAGCACGTTTACCTACTTTTTTAGCTCCAGGTGCAGGAGCAAGGGTATTAAGTTTCATCTATGACTCCTCCACTATCTCAACCATGTAAAATACACGGTTTACCATACCGCGAACGGCTGGTGTATCTTCAAGTTCACGAACATGACCAATTTTGCGTAAGCCTAAACCAACTAATGTTGCTTTGTGCTTAGGCAGTCGACCGATCGAGCTTTTAGTTTGCTTTACTTTAATCGTCTTTGCCATGTTCAATTACCCCAAAATCTCGTTAACCGGTAATCCACGTTTCGCAGCAATTTTCTCCGGAGAGTTCATTTCTACTAGCGCATTAACTGTCGCGCGTACCACGTTGATTGGGTTGGTTGAGCCGTAGCATTTAGAAAGAACGTTTTGTACACCAGCAACTTCTAAAACTGCACGCATCGCACCACCGGCAATAATACCAGTACCTTCTGATGCAGGCTGCATGTAAACTTTAGAACCTGAGTGACGCCCTTTAATTGGGTGCTGTAATGTGTTTCCGTTTAGGTCAACATCAACTAGGTTGCGACGTGCTTTTTCCATTGCTTTTTGAATAGCAGCAGGAACTTCACGTGCTTTACCGTAGCCAAAACCTACACGGCCATTGCCATCACCAACCACTGTTAATGCGGTAAAGCTAAAGATACGACCACCTTTAACTACCTTAGAAACACGGTTTACAGCGATTAGCTTTTCTAACAGGTCGCCCTGTTGTTGAACTTCTACTTTAGCCATTTTAAACTCCTAGAACTGAAGGCCCGCTTCACGAGCGGCATCAGCCAGTGCTTTCACACGACCGTGATATTTAAATCCACTTCTATCGAAGGCAACTTTCGTTACACCTTTTTCGATAGCGCGTTGTGCAATCGCTTTACCAACCGCCGCTGCAGCTTCAACGTTACCTGTTGCTTTCAAAGAACCTTTAAGGTCTTTTTCAACAGTAGAAGCTGATGCTAATACTTCAGAACCGCTTGGAGCGATTAACTGAGCGTATATGTGGCGCGGTGTACGGTTCACTACTAAGCGAGTCGCTTCTAGTTCACTGATCTTCTTACGTGCGCGAGTTGCGCGACGTAAGCGAGCTGTTTTCTTATCCATAACACCCACCTACTTTTTCTTAGCTTCTTTACGACGAACATTCTCATCAGCATAACGAACACCTTTACCTTTATAAGGCTCTGGTGGACGGTAAGCACGAATATTCGCAGCTACCTGCCCTACAACTTGCTTATCAGTGCCAGAAACAATGATTTCGGTTTGTGTAGGAGTTTGTACGGTTATGCCTTCAGGCATATCGTAAGCGACAGGGTGAGAAAAGCCCAACGTAAGGTTAAGTTTGCTACCTTGTGCAGAAGCACGGTAACCAACACCATTTAGTTGAAGTTTCTTTTCAAAACCATCAGTCACACCTTTAACCATAGATGCTAACAATGAGTTTGCCGTTCCAGCTTGAGCCCAACCATTTGCTACGCCTTCTTTAGGAGCCGTAGTTAATGTGCCGTCTTCTTGCTTTATGGCTACTGCGTCGTTAAACACGCGAGTTAAGGTGCCTTTTGTACCTTTAACTGTGACTTCTTGACCTGCGATAGAAACTTCTACCCCAGACACGATGTTCACAGCGGATTTTGCTATACGTGACATATTCTATTCCTCCGTTATGCTACATAACCGATGATCTCACCACCCATGCCAGCGTTACGCGCTGCACGGTCAGTCATCACACCTTTTGAGGTAGACACGATAGCAATCCCAAGACCGCCCATCACTTTAGGTAACTCATCTTTTTTCTTATAGATGCGTAAACCAGGACGGCTAACTCTTTGAATTGTATCAATTACTTTTTTACCTTCGAAATATTTCAAGGTTACTTCTAGAGTAGGTTTAGTACCCTCAATAACGTTGAAACCTTCAACATACCCTTCTGCTTGAAGCAATGCTGCAATAGCAACACGTAACTTCGAAGAAGGCATAGAAGTCGTAACTTTAGATGCCTGTTGGGCATTACGAATTCGGGTAAACATATCCGCGATAGGATCTTGCATGCTCATATGTGCTACTCCTTACCAGCTGGCTTTTTTAAGGCCAGGGACTTCACCACGCATTGCAGCTTCACGAAGCTTAATACGAGAAAGACCAAATTTGCGTAGGAAACCATGTGGACGGCCAGTTACACGACAGCGATTTTGCTTGCGTGAAATTGACGAGTCACGTGGAAGTTGTTGTAGCTTAAGAACAGCATCCCAACGCTCTTCTTCAGAAACATTCACGTCGCTGATAGTCGCTTTAAGCGCCTGACGTTTAACAGAATATTTCTTAACCAGCTTGGCGCGTTTTGCTTCGCGCGCCTTCATTGATTCTTTTGCCATAACCCTACACCTTATTTTCTAAACGGGAAGCTGAACGCGCTCAATAGAGCGTGGGCTTCTTCGTTAGTTTCAGCACTAGTAGTGATAGTAATATCCATACCGCGCACTTTATCCACTTTATCGAAATCGATTTCAGGGAAGATGATTTGCTCACGCACACCCATGCTATAGTTGCCTTTACCGTCAAAAGATTTCGGGTTAAGACCACGGAAGTCACGGATACGTGGAATAGTGATAGAAATTAATCTCTCAAGGAATTCCCACATACGCTCGCCGCGCAAGGTTACTTTACAGCCAATCGGATAACCTTCACGGATTTTAAAGCCCGCTACAGATTTTCGAGCAACAGTGACAACCGGCTTTTGACCAGCTATAGCCGCCATATCAGCTTGCGCTGATTCAAGGACTTTCTTGTCTGCTACTGCTTCACCTAAACCCATGTTTAAGGTGATTTTCTCTACCCGAGGGACTTGCATGACACTTTTGTACCCGAACTGCTTTGCAAGATCGGCTACTACGGTCTCTTTATAGAACTCATGCAGTTTCGCCATCGTACTCTCCAATAGTTAAACTAGGTCGCCGTTAGACTTAAAGAAACGTACTTTCTTTTCGTCTTCGGTACGGAAACCAACGCGATCAGCTTTACCCGTTGCCGGATTAACTAACGCTATATTTGAAACATGAATAGAAGCTTCTTTGTCAATGATTCCACCTGGCTCGCCCGCTTGAGGGTTTGCTTTTTGGTGTTTCTTAACAATGTTTACGCCTTCTACATATACACGGTCGTCAGACGCTAAAACCCGCAAAACTTTGCCTTGCTTGCCTTTGTCTTTACCCGCTAATACGACTACTTCATCATCACGACGAATTTTTCTAGCCATTATCGTGACTCCTTATAGTACTTCTGGGGCCAATGAGATGATCTTCATGAATGAATCTCCACGAAGTTCTCTTGTGACCGGGCCAAAAATACGCGTGCCAATAGGTTGCTTGTTTGCATTAAGCAAAACAGCTGCGTTGTTATCAAAACGGATAGTAGAACCATCTGCTCTGCGAACGCCTTTCCTAGTACGCACCACCACTGCATTCAAAACGTCACCTTTTTTAACTTTGCCGCGAGGAATAGCTTCCTTCACTGCAACTTTAATGATGTCGCCTATATGTGCATAACGGCGATGCGAGCCACCAAGAACCTTAATACACTGAACCCTACGAGCGCCTGAGTTGTCGGCTACATCTAGGGTAGTTTGCATTTGGATCATGTTAGTGCTCCGCTGTTAAATATTATGACTCTCTTGAGCCGCTTATCTGCTATTAGCTCTTTTAATTCCTTGTTAATTTGTAACAATTACAAGGTATTAATAGAAAAAATAGACCATACCCCCACAAAAAGGGCGCGAAACTATAACAGAAAACATGCCTTAGGTGTAGTCTAATTTAAAGATAATTGATAAATGTTTGGTATTTACGTTCGTGACTTCGCTTAAAAGCAGCTGAAGTGAGATGAGGTAAGGCTTAAACAGCTACAAAAATATTTTATTACTGATTATATATGGGTCATGATGATTTAAAATCAAGTGCTCATAGCCGCTCTAAACACTATCGTTAAATAGACATTATGTAAAGTTTGCGTAAATAGAAATAAAAGGCTCCTGTCTGTATGTATAGTAATCATGAATACAACACACTCGACAGTTTTTTCCGGAGCGCCACATGCGATTTTTACTTTCTACTTTTTACTTTGTTACGTTTTTACTTGTTGGTTGTGGCGGTGGTAGCAGCGATTCAACACCAGAACTTGTAATACCCCCGGTCACACCACCTGTAACCACACCGCCAGACGAAACACCATCTGATGCACCCAACATTTTATTTATTTTATCGGATGATCAAGGGCTAGACGCCTCAGCAGAATATAGTCTTAGTACCGACCTACCTAACACACCAAACTTAAGCGCATTGGCCAGCCAGGGCCTAGTATTTGATAACGCGTGGGCTACCCCAGCCTGCAGCCCGACAAGGGCAACGATTATCACGGGTAAATTCCCACAGAATAACGGTGTTACTTATGTACCCGGCCAGTTAAGTGATGATCATCAGCTACTACAATCATATATTGAGCAGCAAGTACCTGATGTAAATTATCAATCTGCGGTATTTGGTAAATGGCATTTAGGTGGTGGAAATGCGCTAAGCTCTCATCCAAATGATCTTGGTATAGATTACTACGCGGGTAATATTGGGAACCTTAACGACTACAACGATTGGTCCTTGACAATAAATGGTAATACTACAAACTCTACTATCTACCATACGAGTCATATAAGCACCCTTGCAATCGAATGGATAAACCAACAAACAAGCCCATGGTTTGCATGGGTTGCGTATTCCGCACCGCATAGCCCTTTTCATTTACCACCTTCAAACCTGCATAGCCGAAACTTAAGCGGTAACGCATCAGATATTCAAACTAATCGCAGGGACTATTATTTAGCGGCCATCGAAGCGATGGATACCGAAATTGGCCGGCTCATAAATAGCTTAGAATCAAGTGTACGGGAGAACACTATTATCATCTTTATGGGTGATAACGGTACACCCAATAGAGTCATTGATACGGCAGCCTATATTTCAGGACATGCAAAAGGGAGCTTATATCAAGGCGGTCTAGCAGTGCCCTTGTTCGTTTCTGGCAAAGGTGTCACACGCGTGGGTGAGCGCGAACCAGCACTGGTTACGGCAACTGACTTATTTGCGACCATCGCAAACATAGCCGGTTCTGAGCTAAGCACAGTGCATGACAGCGTGAGTTTTGCAGCTACCTTTTCTGACGCGACAGCAACGAGTTCAGATACTATATTTACGCAATTCGAATCCGCTTCTACGACTGGGTTCGCAGTCAGAAATAGTCGTTTTAAACTCATTGAATATGCAGATGGCACGAATGAGCTTTTCGATATCGCTGACGATTTTTCTGAACAAGAAAATAAAATTAGTGAGCCCTCAGCTAGTGCAGACTTAGCAGCCTTAAAGGCCTTCGCAGACGACATAGTAACTACCAACAATGGCGATGCAATTAATATCACTAATGCAATTTTAACCAATCAAAATGGCAGTTGTGCAAGCTATGTTTCTACATACACCTCAAATGCTAATGACGTTGCCAGAGATTTGATGTTTGTTGGTGATTTGCGTATTGAAGTTACTAACGAAAAATGTATTTTTCGCACCAATGCTATTCCAAATCACGATTTTAACGACGGCGGCAATGCCTTCCCTAATAATGTATCTGAACAAAATGATGTATTTGAAATAAGTACAACCCCAGCAAAAGCGACAAGTACAACTCCTTTAAGCCTTAATGTAGATAACGCAATATTGTTAAATGGCGTTAAAGTAGATCTTCTTGCAGCCGGATGCTTTGGCGTAGGCGATGGGAAAATTGGCTGTAATGATGCCACAACACCTTGGCGTTACGACCCAATGCATCCAACAAATGGGTTTAGAGTAGACACCCATAACGCACATGCCCAGCCCGATGGTACCTACCACTACCATGGCTCTCCTTTTGCGCTATTTGCTGACGACAATAGCCAAGCCTCCCCGGTTATTGGGTTTGCTGCTGATGGCTTTCCCATATATGGCTCATATATTAACAGCGACGAAATAAGTGGTTTTGCAAACGAAGGTATTCGAAAAGCTAAATCAAGTTATCGCTTAAGGCAAGGTGCTAGGGTAAATCAAGATGGCAGCCTTGCAGCCCCCGGAGGCGACTATGATGGTGCCTTTAGAGACGACTATGAATACGTTGAAGGCCTTGGTGATTTAGACGAATGTAACGGTATGGAAGTTGACGGTCAATATGCTTACTATATTACCGATAGTTACCCTTATGTCCTTGCTTGTTTTAGCGGTACGCCAGACGCAAGTTTTACCAAATAGCCAACGCGGCGCGCGCTGATGCTTATGCGCGCTGTCTAACAATTTCAAATAAACAAATTCCGCTGGCTACAGACACATTTAAACTCGACACAGCGCCAGCCATGGGCAGTTTCACTAATTCGTCGCAGGTTTCACGCGTAAGCCTGCGCATGCCTTTCCCTTCAGCACCCATCACAAGGGCGATTGGGCCTTGCATTTTACAATCATAAATAAGTTGTTCTGCTTCGCCTGCAGTACCAATAACCCAGACCCCTTGCTGCTGAATATGCTTTAAGGTTCGCGCTAAGTTGGTTACCTGTATTAAGGGCACAGTTTCTGCAGCACCTACAGCAACTTTGCGCACCACCGGCGTAAGGCCAACGGCGTTATCTTTTGGTACAATAACGGCTTGTACACCTGCAGCATCTGCATTACGCAGGCAAGCACCTAAGTTATGAGGGTCCGTCACACCATCTAATATCAGCAAAAAAGGCGTGTCACTCGCTGACGCTTCAACCCGCTTTAAAATAGTGTCTAAGTCAGCTTCATCTAACACTCTAGCCGGTTTTGCGCGTGCCAATAAGCCTTGGTTTTGCTCGCCATTACTTTTTTCATCAAGTGTTTTTCGATGAACAAACTGCACAGCAATACCGTTTGCTCTTGCTGCACTAACAATTGCATTTATGCGGTCATCAGAGCGTCCTTTAGCAATCATAATTTCGAGTAAACGTTCTGGTTCGTTTTCAAGTACCGAAGCAATTGAATGTATTCCGTATAAAAATTCTTGTTGTGCCATGCTTTGCTTCCTGAAGGTATTGACGCTTAACTGCTAAGCTTAAGCGTCAACGATACTCTTTAAATGTTAACGTTTAGGCTTCGAACGCGAAGATTTCGTGCGTTTCGAACTAGGTCCGCTTTTGCGTTTTCCTTTTTTGGCTGCTGGCGCGCGCTTGTCTGCAGGCGCTTTACTCGCTGAGTCTCTACTTGGCTTGCCAGTTGAACCGGCACTTGCTTTTGCACTTGAGTTTGAACGGCTCTTTTTGCGCTGAGCTCGTGCTTGCTTTTCTTGCCCATCAACCATTAAATCAATCTTACGTTCATCGAGGTTGACCGCAACAACTTTGATGCGCAAAGGGTCACCAAGCCGATAAGTTAAACCACCACTTTCTCCAACCAAACACTGCTTGACTTGGTCGTAGTGATAAAAATCATTAGCAAGGGAAGTGATGTGGATTAAGCCATCAATTTGATAATCATTAATTCTAACAAATAGACCAAAATTGGTTACCGAGGCAACCACACCCTCAAATACATCACCAACGTGATCTTGCATAAACTCGCATTTCAGCCAGTCTGATACATCACGGGTCGCGTCATCGGCCCGTCTCTCGGCCATCGAGCACTGTTCGCCCAAGTTTTCAATCTCTTGCTCGGTATATAATTTTGCACCTTTGCATGCTTTATTACCTTGCTGCTTATTGATAATCGCTTTTATTACGCGATGCACAACTAAATCAGGGTAACGTCTTATCGGAGACGTAAAATGTGCGTAGGCCTCTAATGCTAAGCCGAAATGCCCTAAATTATTACCGTCATAAATGGCTTGCTTCATCGAACGTAAGAGCATTGTTTGAATGAGCTCTTTGTCAATTCTGTTCTCAATTTTACTGGCAACAAGTGCAAAGTCTTTTGGCGTGGGTTCATTACCCGCTTTAAAGTCAATCCCCACTTCTTTGAGATAAGATCTAAAAGTAACTAAGCGATCTTCGTCAGGTTTGTCGTGGACTCTAAATAGTGCTTCCGCATTGTTCTTTTCAATAAATTGCGCCGCACACACATTCGCCATAATCATGCATTCTTCGATGATTTTATGAGCGTCGTTTCTTACTAAGGGAACAATGTGTTCTATTTTCCGATGGGCATTAAACACAAATTTGGTTTCTTGGCTTTCAAATTCAATGGCACCGCGATTTTGACGAGCCCGCTTAAGTGCTTTGTACAAATCATTTAAATGCTCGAGTTCTTCTACTCTGTCACTGTAACGTTCACGTAGTTTTTCGTCACCGTTTAAAATGTTCCAGACTTTTGTATAAGTGAACCGCGCGTGCGAGCGCATCACTGCTTCATAGAAAGTGTAATCCCCTAACTTGCCACGTGCGTCTATGTGCATTTCGCACACCATACAAAGGCGGTCAACTTCAGGATTTAGCGAACATAAGCCGTTGGATAAAGCCTCAGGCAACATAGGAATTACTTGCTCAGGAAAATATACCGAGGTTGCTCTATTTTGCGCTTCGTTATCTAGCGCTGTGCCTAATTTAACGTATGAACTTACATCGGCAATGGCGACCCAAAGCTTCCAACCACCGTCATCTTGGGGCTCACAATAAACGGCATCGTCGAAGTCTCTTGCATCTTCGCCGTCAATCGTCACAAGGGGTAACTCACGCAAATCAACGCGGCCTTCTTTGGCCTCTTCTGGAACCGATTCACTTAACTTGGCAACACCCGCAGTGACGGCTTTTGGCCAAGTGTGAGGGATGTCAAAATTGCGCAGGGCTGTTTCTATTTCCATACCCGGCGCTAAATGTTCACCTAAGACTTCAATGATTTTACCGCTGGCATTCATATTCCTTCGCGGACGTTGCGTTATTTCAACGACCACTACATGGCCTTGTTTTGCGCCGTTGGTATGCTCTTTGGGGATCATGATTTCATGGCATATGCGGTTGTCGTCAGGGATAACAATACTCACGCCTTGCTCAACGAAATAACGTCCAACTATTGGGTCTTTTCTTGGTTCTATGACTCTGTTTACGCGGAATTCAGCGCGCCCCTTACGGTCGCTTTGACTGAGGGCGCCTTCCACTATGTCGTCATGTATCAAGGTGGACATTTGTCCTATGGTGATAAAATAGTCTTTCTCGGTATCAGAATGCTTTAAAAAGCCAAAACCATCTCGATGACCAATCACGCGGCCTCGTATTAAATCTTCTTGCGCTTGAACTTCATATTTTTTGTCTCGGTTAAACAAGACTTGGCCTTCACGCTCCATTGCACGCAAACGACGCTGGATACCTATGCGGCTATCTTCATCAGTCGCATTTAACATCTGGCAAATCTCAGCATATGCTAAACCACCACCATTTTTCTTAGCGTTGTCAGCCAACATGCTTAATAGATATTCTCTACTCGCAACGGGGTTTTCATACTTTACTTGCTCGCGCGCGAAGTGCGGGTCTTTACTAGTATTTGCTGATGATTTCTTGGAGTCGTTTTTTACTTTAGAAGCGGATTTTTTTGTTTCGGGGATATTCGTTTTTATATTTTTTACTGTTTTGTTTTCTTTCTTCATGGCTAAAGTATAAACGATTGATTAACGAATAACACCTTTTTAAGTTATCGCCCCTAAATTTTTACGACAATGACACAAAAATATCGTATCTATGAAGTAATTAGGGGCAAGCCGCTTAAGCCAGATAGCATGAACAGGAAAGCATGTTTGTTATAAACTCGTCGAAAGACTCGCCGCCATATGTAAGCCTTTTTCTAGTGCAATCTCGACATTTTCAGCACTGGCCAGTGCAACACCCATTCTTCTTCTACCTCGTACCTCAGGTTTTCCAAAGAGTCTTAACTCAGTGTCAGGAAGCGACAGCACCTCTGCCAAGTTACCAAAGCTGACATTTGCTGACTCCCCTTCGACTAATAAAGCAACAGAAACAGAAGCTTGTCTAAATCCTATTGTGGGGATGGCGAGGCCTAAAAATGCACGAGCATGCAGAGCAAATTCAGATAAATCCTGGGATATCATTGTTACCATTCCGGTATCATGCGGCCTTGGCGATACCTCACTGAAGATCACATCATCGCCTTTTATAAACAGTTCTACCCCAAATAAACCTCGACCACCTAAAGCATCTGTCACGCTGCAGGCTATTTCTTGTGCTCGTTTTAACGCTATACCGCTCATTGCTTGCGGTTGCCAACTTTCACGATAATCACCGTCTTCTTGTCGATGTCCAATGGGTTCACAGTAGCTTGTGCCCGAAATATGTCTAACCGTTAGTAAGGTTATCTCATAGTCAAAGTCGACAAAACTTTCAACAATGACCTTACCTTTCCCGGCTCTACCGCCTTCTTGTGCATATTGCCACGCTTTAGCTGCATCATCGGCTGTTTTTAACAAGCTCTGCCCTTTGCCCGACGAACTCATAATCGGCTTAACTAAACACGGATAACCAATCTCTTCAAGCGCGCTCGCAAATTCTTCTTCAGTGGCGGCAAAACGATAGTTTGATGTTGGAATGGCTAGGTCTTCAGCTACCAGGCGTCTTATGCCTTCTCGGTTCATTGTTAAATGTGCCGCTTTTGCACTGGGGACGACGCAAAAGCCGTCCGCTTCTAGCGCGAGCAGCCTATCCGTCGCGATAGCTTCTATTTCAGGCACAACATAGTTTGGGTTTTCACTGCGAATGACTTTCTCCAAAGCGTCGCCATCGAGCATTGAAATGCAATATGAACGGTCGGCAACTTGCATAGCGGGCGCGTTAGGATAGCGGTCTAATGCAATTACTTCACAGCCTAAACGTTTTAACTCTATGACAAGTTCTTTACCGAGCTCCCCTGACCCTAAGAGCAAAACTTTGGTCGCTGATGAAGAAAACGGGGTTCCTAATTCAAAGGTATTGTATTGTGCTGAAGATGGGTCTGATGACATTAGCGAAGCTTCCATTTAATAAACTCATATGCGTTCATTAAAGCATAAAATACACAGAAGGTAAGCAGGCTAATTAGATAATTATGACATAGAACAAAGTGACAAGGTTTTATTACTGTGAGTAAACTTTTCTCGCGTTTCTGACCGCTTTAGGGTGCATCATCTTTTCTAGCGCTTGCATATAGCTGTTTATTTTACGATGCAATTCGTTATTATCGGTAACGGCGTTGTATAACCAATGATATAAGTCTTCAAAATCATATGGACTACCGTAACCGTCTAAAAATAAATCGGCCAACTGCATTTGGGCAGATAAATTACCCATGGCTGCAGCTTCACGTAAGTACATAACCGCACGTTTTTTGTCTTGTTGTACAAATTGCCCCGTATTGTGATAGCGCCCGAGTTGTTCTAGTGCTGCCATAAGGCCTTGGTTGGCCGCTTCGCGCATAAAATAAATACCTTGCGCAGGATTGTTGTCAACACAAACACCCCACGCCAACATATCGCCCCATAAAAATTGGAAGGCTGGCACTTGCATGATGTCAGCTCTTGCTTCTATGTCTTCAACTATTTGGCAGCGGTCTGCCTTGATTCGGTTTAAATGTTGATTGCTATTTATTAAGCGAATGAGCTCATCTTGCGAATAAACCTGAACGGCCTCTAATTCTTGTGACTGGGCAGAGGCACTTAGCAAGGTTACGATCAAAATGGTAGGCGTAATCAATGACAACGCAAAGCGCTTTACTATCCAAGCCCAAGTTTTTAAAAATATTTGCGTTAACAGCACCATCAAAAAATCCTACCGAGTGTAACCACTATCAATATTTTAGTATCGGCACATCATGTTATTGTATGAATGCAATTGCCCACATTATAGGGAATCACAAGTGAAAGTAATAACACGGCGGAGTAAAGTACATAGTCCCAAAAAGTATAGTAAATGTGTTTCTAGTCTAGAACATTCGCTTTAGCGGTTGACTATCGCATTTATTAGTGTTTTCATCTCATATAATAAGTATTGACGCAAAAATTATCTAATTTAAGCTATAATCGCCAAATCATTCTTCAATGTTTCTCGCGTTTTTGTATTCATCGTAGATTAGACAGTTTGTTCCAACACTTATCGTTTTTCGGTCTCAACCCTAGAACCGTAAATTCTTAGCCAAGCATTTGCTTGGCTTTTTTTTGCCTCAAGTAAACGATAATCGCAAAAATACTGTAACATTTACTACATATTGGACTTTACCGAGAACGTATCCCGATGAAATATAAAGATCTACGTGACTTTATTGAGCAACTCGAAAAAATGGGTGAACTAAAACGTGTATCAATGGAAATTGATACTGATTTAGAAATGACAGAGATTGCAGACAGAACGCTCCGTGCTGGCGGCCCCGCTATTCTTTTTGAAAATGCAAAAGGACATAGAATGCCTGTGTTGGCCAATTTATTTGGGACACCTAAACGCGTCGCCTTAGGTATGGGGCAAGAGTCAGTTGAAGCACTTCGTGAAGTAGGAAAGTTGCTCGCCTTTTTGAAAGAGCCAGAACCACCGAAAGGCTTAAAAGACTTAATGAGTAAAATCCCCGTGTTTAAGCAGGTATTAAATATGCCTGCTAAAGTGGTAAAAAAAGCTCCCTGTCAACAAAATATCATTACCGGAGACGACGTTGATTTGGCTATGTTGCCGGTTCAGCGTTGTTGGCCAGGCGATGCGGCTCCACTAATTACATGGGGATTGACGGTAACGCGTGGGCCTCACAAGAAACGTCAAAATTTAGGAATATATCGCCAACAAGTCATTGCAAAAAACAAAATTATCATGCGCTGGTTATCCCATCGTGGAGGTGCATTAGACTTTAGAGAATGGTGCCAAACGCATCCTGGTGAACCTTATCCTGTTTCTGTTGCGCTAGGCGCCGATCCGGCAACCATTTTAGGTGCCGTTACACCCGTTCCTGACACGCTCTCTGAATATGCTTTTGCTGGATTATTGCGAGGCGACAAAACAGAAGTGGTTGCTTCAATATCAAACGACTTACAAGTACCCGCTTCTGCAGAGATTATTCTTGAAGGCTACATTGCACAAGATGAAATGGCGCCTGAAGGTCCATACGGCGACCACACTGGTTATTATAACGAAGTTGATGATTTCCCAGTGATGACCGTTACCCATATCACGCATCGTGACAATCCTATTTACCATTCTACTTACACCGGCCGTCCACCCGATGAACCGGCCATTTTAGGCGTTGCCTTAAACGAAGTGTTTGTCCCTATTTTGCAAAAACAATACCCCGAGATTGTGGATTTTTATTTACCACCAGAAGGCTGTTCGTATCGAATGGCTGTTGTGACCATAAAAAAACAATACCCTGGGCATGCTAAGCGAGTAATGATGGGTGTTTGGTCGTTTTTACGACAATTCATGTACACCAAATTTGTGATAGTATGTGACGACGACGTTAACGCGCGTGATTGGAATGATGTTATTTGGGCAATTACTACTCGGATGGACCCAGCTCGTGACACAACCTTAGTTGAAAATACCCCAATAGACTACTTAGACTTCGCCTCTCCGGTTTCAGGTTTAGGCTCGAAAATGGGTTTAGATGCAACCAATAAGATGCCCGGCGAAACAGACCGTGAATGGGGAACCCCAATCATCATGGATGCTGAAGTTAAACAAAAAATTGATGATATTTGGGAAACGCTCGACCTGTTATCGTAAAATGTTATAGCAGGCACAACGTTTCACTCATATATAAATAGGAACACAATGACCACTATTCACACCAGCGTGCTAAGTATAGAGCCGCTAAGCCCATTTGTACTGAAAGTTATATTAGACGCAAAAGAAAATGTAACATTTAAAGCAGGCCAATATTTACAAGTTGTTATGGGCGAAAAAGACAAACGCCCTTTTTCCATCGCTAATATGCCAAACAATGATTCTCTCATAGAGCTTCATATTGGCGCGACACCCGATAACCCCTATGCATATGAGGTCATTCAATTAGCTAAATCCTCAAAAACACTTAGTGTTGAACTTGGTCTTGGCAATGCTTTTTTGCGTAATAGTGATAAACCTGCAATTGTCGTCGCCGGTGGCACGGGCTATTCTTATGCAAAATCGATAGTACTTGATTGCCTCCACCAGCAAAAAAATAGGCCCATTACCTTGTATTGGGGCGCAAAGAAGCCGGCTGACTTATATGAAGCTGATATGTTAAACGAACTTTCTAAAGTTCATAGCAACTTCACCTTTGTACCTGTTGTAGAGTTTAAAGAAGCAATGTGGGCAGGAAAAACGGGCTTGGTACACGAAGCTGTAATTGCTGATTATCCGTCACTGAAAGACGTACAGGTTTATGTTGCAGGACGCTTTGAAATGGCAGCAGTAGTCAAGCAGGCTTTTTTACCTCTTGGCCTTGAGCAAGAGGATCTCTTTGGAGATGCATTCGCATTTTTGAAATAAATCCAATTTAAAATAAGAATCTGGGAGTTTTGTTATGCGTAATCGTTTTGTTTTGTCGTGTAAAAATAGATGTCTTAATCTGCTGCCCTGCCGTGCAGCTGCTTTGGCAACGATGACGATTATTGGTGTTTTTAGCACAAGCACTGCTCAGGCGAATGAATCTTCCCCTAGCCCACAAGACTTATACGATATTGCAGGCGCAACCTCAGCAAAGCGCATAGAACAAGACATACAAACATTGGTCGGTTTTGGGACTCGCCACACCTTATCAGAAACCGAATCAGAAACGCGCGGGATTGGCGCTGCTCGGCGCTGGATCAAGGCAGAGTTCGACAACATTTCTGCTCAATGTGGTGGTTGCTTAGAAGTGTTTTATCAATCACGTGTGATTTCTGGCGAAAAAAGAATCCCCGACGCTACAGAAGTTGTTAGTGTAATTGCAATCCAAAAAGGCATCAGCGACCCAAATAGGTTTGTTTTGATGAGCGGCGATATTGATTCACGCGTGAGTGATGTAATGGACTTTAGCAGTGATTCGCCAGGAGCCAATGATAATGCCTCGGGCGTTGCCGGCACCCTCGAAGCGGCGCGTGTCTTGAGTAAATATAAATTCCATGGAAGCGTTGTTTACGCAGCGCTCGCTGGCGAAGAGCAAGGATTATTTGGTGGCAAAATTCTGGCCGAATATGCGCGTGATAATAAGTGGCAGCTCAAAGCAGTGCTTAACAACGATATGATTGGCAACATCGAAGGTGTCAATGGCGTAATTAACAATACCACTGCGCGCATTTTTGCTGAAGGTACTAGGCAAACAGAAACGCCAGAACAAGCTAATTTACGTCGCCTTACCGGCGGCGAAGTCGACTCCCCTAGCCGAAATCTTGCACGTTACATCGACAAAATGGCTGATCAATATATAGAAAACCTCGATACCATGGTTGTTTATCGCCTTGACCGTTTTAGACGCGGAGGCCACCATCGCCCTTTTAATGATCTGGGCTTTGCTGGCGTAAGAATTATGGAAACTAACGAGAACTACACGCGTCAACACCAAGACTTGCGAACCGAAAACGGTACTGAATACGGTGACACTATTGACGGTGTCGACTTTGATTATGCAGCTAAACTCACCGCATTAAACGCGGTTTCATTGGCCGGCATGTCATGGGCGCCTAAACCACCGATAGGCGTGTCAATAAAAGGCGCGGTCGAACCATCGACCACCCTATCGTGGGAAGCATTACCTGAAGATGAAAACCCGCAACTCGCTGGCTATAAAATCTATTGGCGCTTAACTGATGCGCCTCAATGGCAATTTAGCCGTGAGGTAGGCAAGGTGACTGAATTCACCTTAGAAAATGTGGTTATCGACAATTATTTCTTTGGTGTGGCGAGCGTCAGCGAAGAAGGTTTTGAAAGCCCAGTTGTTTATCCGGGCGCTGCAGGAGCGTTTGGCGAATAACGCAGCTGGATTTTGCTTTTGTTATTTCGTCAATAAAAAAATCCAATCTCGTTCATTTATCGTTTAAAGTAAGCAAGCACTGTTGCGTCTACGCAACCTTCACTACATGACGTTTGACGAGGTTCTATTGAGCACTAGCAATACAATTACCCGATACTATTTAGAAAGCATGCTGGCCACACTAATAATAGTGGCCACATGCTTTGCTTTTTCTACCCACGCTAACACAAAACAATTAGCCTTAGTTGGTAACGTTGTACCTACCCTGATAGACAAAGCGCCCTATCCCGCGCGAGCCAATACCATTGTGAATAAGGTCTTACAAAACTATTCTGTGAATATTGATGTGACCACACAAGCATGGTCTGGAAGCGGCCTGCGAAATGGGAAATACATAGGATTTATTGACCACTATTCGTTGAACGTACAACGAGCCGAATATCTGTATTCTGAACCCTATTTAACATTGCCTTTGCATATAGCATCTAGACGCGCAAAAGCTATCGACGCCAATAGACTTGATAAAGTATATAGAATGACCTTGGGCATAGAAAATAGGTTTGCTAACACAGACATGCTAAGAGCCGAACGGTCGGTAAGATGGGCACGTACACCTGATTTTTTGGTCAATATAAAACAGCTCGCAGAGCGCCGGGTTGAATACATCATTGCAGATAAGTTTATGCTCGAAGCTTTCGACAATTTGTTAAACCATAGTAAAGGTGAAAAACTTTTCTTATCTAGTGAAGCCCTTTACCAGGTTGAGCTGCGTTTAGCGATTAAAAAAGATACTCCCGATGCACAAAAAATTATTGATGAATTCAATACCTCGCTGGCGGCACTTAAACGTTCAGGCGAGCTAGATAGACTATTAGCAGCAGACACCTTTGAAGGGGTAACATTAGACGAGGCACTATACGAAGAAATCGTCAGGAAGTGGTAATATTTGAAATGTTTTTAGTTGTGTCTGGGTCTATGGTGTATCAATAAGTCTTTTCTAGGATGATGAATACATGAACAAGCTACTTATCAAAGTCGTCGCCATTATAGCGGTAGTTGCTTTGGTATATTTTGGAAACAAAGGGGTACAAAGCTATTTAGGAAAACAAGCTGTTGCAGAACTTTCCTTCACTATTCATAGTCTTGAACAGGCAAAAGTTCTCGCACAAAAAGAAGGAAAGCTTATTCTCGCTGACTATTCTGCAATCTGGTGCCCAAGTTGTCGAAAACTAAATACGCAGGTGTTTGCAAACAGCAAGGTCGCTAGGCAGATTGACCAAGACTTAGTTTACGCTAGGCTTGATTACGATAGCAAAGAAGGTGCTGCCTTTGCCAAGACCTATGCTTTAGTTGGTTTTCCCAGAGTTTTAGTTCTTAGGCCTAATGGAGACAAGCTTACTGAAATGCCCCTCACCTTCAACCCAGCGGAATATCAAGAGAATTTACGCAAAGTAATAAATAGCCTTACGCAGTAGTGATATTTAAACACTTCTTGCCCATTAAGAAGCCACCATAAACGGCATTTTGAGAGGGAAGGTAAATCGTTTCCTGAAGCAAGTTCCCAACAAGTGGCTGATAAACTTTTGCTAAGCCTCCAGTCAAAAAAATAGGTATAGAAGGGGGTCGATGGCTGCTTAGCAATTGTGCTGCATACTGTGCACCTTCATCTAGCCATGCATCGACAATCTCACTACTGAGTTGCAAAGATAAAATTCTCGGAGCGAGTGCGCCAAAATCGCGCGCGGGGGCTTGGCCATAGCGTTCTATTATTTGACTCGTATCACTACCCAACTCGCTCGCGAGTAAAGAAAACAATTTATTTTCATCGTTTGGCGTTTCGAGTGCTTGAAGATACCAACTCACCGCTTTTTTCCCCAACCACGCACCAGAGGCGTTATCACCAAGTAAAAAACCATGACCGCCGATATGTTTTACGCTAGCGCCGATATTATCATCTCTGCAAGCTTCGCTATCAAAGAT
The DNA here is from genome assembly GCF_055808975.1 of Glaciecola sp. G7-5. Taxonomy (NCBI): domain Bacteria; kingdom Pseudomonadati; phylum Pseudomonadota; class Gammaproteobacteria; order Alteromonadales; family Alteromonadaceae; genus Glaciecola; species Glaciecola sp. G7-5. Next base: position 2,147,058 of record NZ_CM147892.1, on the reverse strand, counting down.
TGCTAAACAAGACCCTGTACCAATAACAAACAAGGCGCACGACTGTCCCTCATTCGCCGCCAAACAAGCAGCATAGACATCAGTATTGAGTGCTGCACCACCAAAATCATGCTGCCATTGCTTAAATTGTCGTTTTATAGAATCAACACCACCCCCGGCGCAACCAACACTTAAAAAGCAATCTCGTTTTAAAATAACACTTTTATGTTGAACCTGATAATTGCGCAGTAAAATGTCACAGCATTGCTCAATCGCCTGAATTGCGCCCGCAAAATTTGCATACAAATTTGCCGGGCCGGTCATCGCGCTCGCAACTAACTCCCCTTGTAGAGTAAACAATCCCGCTTCACATTTTGTGCCGCCACCATCGATACTAATAATCCACATAACTGCATTCTCTTTATAAATAGGCTTTGACAAACCCGTCGCTAGCGTTCCTATAATAAGCCAAATCCTACAAACAACCCATATTTAGTTGGATCTTACTTATGAAACATTTTGCAAAATACCTTTGCGTACTTTTATGTTTAGCTTTTGCTATTCAGGCTTGCAATCAGCGTAAAGAAACATTGAATGCCTCAAGAGCGGTCACACAGCAAAACCAAGAAAAAAATCACTTTTACGAGTTCACCATGAATGCAACCCCTTTTTTACCGCAAGATCAAAGCACAAAAAATATTGCCTGTAGATTGCCAGAGGCAAGTTCTAGCACTCACACTAACAGCAATGATGTGAATTATGCCAACTATGGCTGGGAAAAACGAATTTCTCACGATTGGACATTTTTTACTTCCCCCGCTCAAGAAGGTCGGATATTGCTGATTGACATAAAGCAGCAAAACGCTTCAATGGCTTATCGCTATTTAGCCAATGACAATACGCAAAACGACTTATACGAGCCTTGGAGTTCGTCAAAGATCTTCGCCTTTACCGGCGCAATTGCGCAACTGCGTAAGCAACATCCGTCAATAGAAAGTTATCCCAAACTAACTCATGGCATGGTAGGAGAACACCATATTGCCGATATGATAACAAGTATTAATAGCTATGAGGCATTTTCTAAAGCTGACGGAAACAGTAATGCCATGGCAAGCTTTTTTGCAAATTTAGCTACTCGTGATTATTTAACTAGCTTATTCTATGACGAATGGTTGAAACTAAGTACACCGCACATTTATTTTAGAGGCGCCTATGGTCCAATCGCGTTTAGCCCAAAAGCCGCTACCTGGCGAAGCCGCGAGGGAGATAAAGAATTTGCTTTAACTATGAATAATGAGGCGGCCAAAGACCCAGGCTATTTGCCCTATAGGTGCCAAGATTGTGGCTTAACAGGTAACAAACCCATGAGCACCTTAGCACAAGCGGAGTGGCTAAAACGCCTAGCAATGCATTCGCTCGATGCACAAACCGCACACCCTTATTTAGTTGTTGATGATGTCGAAACGCTATTTTATGGAAGCGGTCATAGTCAAGAGCCATCGAAATTTGCCGGGATGACCTTGGGTATTTCAACAATGCTCCAACAAGCCATTGCCAAAACAATCGATGGAAACAATGCTGATATTACACCCACCCACGCCAAGAAAGTATTAGACCAAGCAAGCAAAGGACAGTGGCGGGTTTTCCAGAAAATTGGATGGGGACCAAGTGAAACACGTTCAACAACCGAAAATGTGGTTCTTGCTTACGTATGTTTGCCGCACTATCGGGGTGGGAGAGCATTTGTTGTTGCCGCCCAAGTAGCGGTCGAAGACGCTAAAGATGAGAACCTAGCCTTTGCAGGCCTAAAAATGCAAGCACTACTAGATAACGCAATGAAGGAGTATTTGCACGCTTTTTGAATTAGCTGATCGCAAACTTTATATCAGTGATGAGATCAGTACTATCGACCTCAAGTGGTGAGTTTACATATACCTCAAAAGGATGATGGTAAGCACATTTACAGCTAAGCTCTAAGCAGTACTGCTAGGCTTCTGGCAAATAACGCCGCGGTACTCGCTGCGATATACGGGTCATCAGTTCGTACCCAATCGTACCTATATGCTCAGCTACATCGTTTATTGCTAAGTCTTTGCCCCACAATTGAACTGTATCGCCGACCGCTACTTCCTCTAAGTCTGTTACATCAAAGGTCAACATATCCATTGATACACGACCAACTAAAGGAATACGACGTCCATTACACCAAGCTGGTGTACTTGTTGGAGCGTGGCGAGGGTAGCCATCAGCATAACCTAGCGCTACGGTCGCAATTTTCGACTCTCGCGCCGCTCGCCAAGTGCTACCATAGCCCACGGCATCTCCTTTGGGTATAGTTCTCAGACTCATGATAGATGACTCCAGGCTCATGACGGCTTGCAAGTTTATTGGATTGTCATCTGCTTGAAATGGCGTTGAACCATACATCGCAATACCCAAGCGCACATAGTCTCGCCTCGCTTGCGCAAAACGAATATTGCCGGCTGAGTTGGCAATACAAAGAGGTAAATTGGCTTTTTGTGCGGCACTTAGAAATCTATCTATTTGTGCAATAGCATCACCTTGACGCGGTTCATCAGCATTAGCCAAATGAGTAACTAATGCAGTATTGGAATTAACTATTGCTTTGTATGTTGTCAATAGGTTTTGTAGTTGATTTAAGGGCAGACCAAGCCTGTGCATACCCGAATCAAATTTTAGCCAAGCATTATTGTGCTGTGAAAAAGCGGCATTGTTTTGGAGGTATTTTTGATAAGCTTTTAATTGCCACTCACTATGTAGCATCCAAATGAGCGGCGTTTGGCTCTTGTGCGCAAACTCACCTTCTTCGTGTGGACCTTGTAAGATCAAGATTGGTTTTGTAATACCCGCTGTCGATAACTCAAGCGCTTCCTCCAAAAATGCTACGGCTAAGACATCAACTTTAGATTCAATGGAGCGTGCGACTTCAACGGCACCATTACCATACGCATTTGCCTTTACTACCGCGACAATGTTACTCCCTTGAGCCAGACTAATAAGTATATCTAGGTTCTCATGCAGAGCCTTCAGGTCTATATTCGCTAGGGTTTTACGACTCACATTTTTCTCCAAACCTGTTTTGTTTAAGGATACATATTCGCGTGCACATGGTGTTGTAAAGGTTTGATTATTCCCCGCACAAGCATAAAGCGACTTAACTAGCTACGTAGTTTAGCGTAATATTGACTTATAGATAATTCCTATTTACTGTTTCATCTTCAATTAGATTGCAAGCACAGGCACGATTGACGTTACCCAAAGCCTAGTAAAACTCATCGTGGCAGAATATATAAATAATTATAAGGAATCATGGATGTTAGTCGTTACGTGTAAGTCCACTTCAAAGCTCACTTCGCATAAGCTTGCCACCCTAACCTCAAAGCAGCATTCGTCTAATGATTGATCAGTTTTCAATTATAGATTGGACGGTATTTGTCGCTTATGCGCTGCTTTTAGTCGTCACTGGGATTTGGTTTAACCGCAAGGCGCAATCAAGCAAAGACTATTTTTTAGCTGGAAATCAAATGCCGGTATGGTTGGTGGGCGTATCGGTGCTGGCTACGTCACAATCTGCAGCGACATTTTTAGGTGGGCCTGACCAAGGTTATCGCGGTGATTTAACATATTTGGCGACAAATATTGCGGGATTTATCGCGGCTGGCTTCGTAGCTTATTTTTTACTGCCAAAATTTTATCAATTCAAAGTATTTACTGTGTATGAATTACTCGCTCAACGATTTGGCGAAAAATCGAAATACCAAGCAGGCTCTGTTTATTTACTCGGTAGACTTTTTGCAAGTGGTGCCCGGCTTTACATGGCGGCTATAGCGGTTGCGATGATTTTATTTGGCAATATTGAAGCGACTAATGTAGTGATGTCTATTGTTCTAATCGCCACCGTCGGCTTTGCATACACTATGTATGGTGGCGTGCGTAGTGTTATTTATAGTGATGTCATTCAGGCTATCGTTTATGTAAGTGCTGCGTTGTTAGTACTCGCTTATTTGTTTATCAGTATCCCTGCTGACTTCAGTACAATATGGGCAGTATTGGCCGCCCCTGGTGATGGTCAATCGTCTAAACTGACACTGTTAAATTTCACTACTGACTTAGGCGGTGCTGGCGTATTTAGTTTTTGGTCGATAGTCACCGGCTTTGTTTTACTCAACATTGCGGCTTTTGGCTTAGACCAAGATGTTACCCAGCGCATGCTAACTTGCAAAGATTCAAAAAGTGCGACGCGCGCTTTAGTTAGTTCTATTTTTATGGGCATACCTGTTGTGCTTATATTTGTATGTATTGGACTGCTCCTCTTTGTTTATTATCAACGCCCAGATTTGATGCACACAGGTAAAGAAGGTGCCCCCACACCAGAGTTTGTTGGTCAAACGGTAACCATCTTTATGTACTATGTACTTACTGATTTACCTAATGGGATTAAAGCCATAGTAACAATAGGTATTGTGGCGGCTGCACTATCTACTTTAAATTCAGGATTAAACAGTATGTCCTCTGTTGCAGTGCAAGATTTATATCGCGGCTTTTACTGTGGTCTAATCAAGAAAGTCACGCCCAGTGAAGCGTCCCTTGTTAGAGCAGGACGCATTAGCATGGGGATAGTTGCTATATTATTGAGCGCCATGGCTGGCCTTTGTTATTATTGGCAGCAGTATACTGATACCCCCCTACTCGCCTTTGCATTAAGCGTCATGGTTTTTTCTTATAGCGGTTTATTAGGTATTTATTTTACTGCATTATTTACTAAACGCGGATCTGCAGGCTCTATACTTGCGGCGCTTATCATAGGGTTTTCAATTCCGGTGCTTATGCAGCCATACATACAAACCTTATATTTACCTGAAACTTGGCAGTTTAGTTTGAACTTCTCCTATCAATTGCTTATTTCTACAGGGGTTGCCACCTTAGTTTGTTGCCTTGGAAGTACTAAAAATGCGCGTGCTTTTGCCCGTGAGGAAGCATAAATGACTCAATCTCCATCAGATGCAACATCAAGCACTCAGACTCTCATTGCGCAACTCGATACCCTAGTATCGGAAGGTCGCAATCCTGAAACAATGGAAATTGATACACTTAATACCCTTGATTTGCTCAAGGTCATTAACCAAGAAGACCAAAAAGTGGCGTTAGCCGTTGAGAAGACCTTGCCCAGTATTAGCAGTGCGGTCGACTTTGCGCTAAGCAGTATTCAAAATGGTGGGCGTTTGATCTACATAGGTGCAGGTACAAGTGGGCGCTTAGGTATACTTGACGCCGTTGAATGCAGACCTACCTTTAGTGTCAGTGATGACTTGGTTATTGGCATTATCGCCGGGGGAGAAAAAGCCCTTATGCATGCTGTAGAAGGCGCAGAAGACAGTGAACAAGCAGGTATCAAAGACCTTAAGGATGTTGCCCTTTCAAGTAAAGATACTGTAGTTGGGATTGCCGCTAGCGGACGCACTCCTTATGTAATAAGTGCATTGGCTTACGCTAAGTCACTTGGCTGTAAAACCGTAAGTGTCGTTTGCAATCCAACATCACCGATGCTCGACATGACTGACGCTAGCATATGCGCTGAGGTAGGACCTGAGTGTTTAACAGGTTCTACACGAATGAAATCAGGGACCGCTCAAAAAATTATTTTAAATATGTTGAGCACAGCTACCATGATTAAACTTGGCAAAGTCTACGAGAATTTAATGGTAGATGTGAATGCAAGCAACGAAAAGCTACGTGCCAGAGCAATCCGAATTGTAATGCAAGCTACACAGTGTACTTTGCAAGTTGCACAACGCTCTTTAGAACAAGCTGATAACAGTGCCAAAGTAGCCATTTTGATGATTTTGAGTGGTCAAGATGCTCCAAGCGCAAAGGCAATACTCACAAGTAAACAAGGACATTTACGAAATTCCATTGAAGAACCCTTTGCAGATTAACAACAAGAGGCTCAAGGTCTTATGAATGCGCACCCTCAAAAATATCTCCCAAAAAGTCTTTTAATTGCGCTTTATTGCTTAATAACAATGGCTTGCAGTACAGGGAACAAAGAAAACCCTCGCACTATAGAAACTGCAAGTGAACTTCCACAACTTATCCTGGGCGCTGAAAATACCCAGGCTTACTTACCAGCGCTAAAAGGAAAACGGGTAGGTCTGGTGGTAAATCAAACTTCTATGTTGTTTACTACACCTTCAAAGGGGCCAACACAGGCCCAGCACTTAGTTGATTTTCTGCTTACAAATAAAGTAAATGTGATAGTGATGTTTGCACCCGAGCACGGCGTACGAGGGAATAAAGGCGCAGGCGAACACATCGATAGCGGCAGAGATGCAGAGACGCTCATCCCTATTCAGTCAATTTACGGTCCAAATAAAACACCACCTAGCGATCTTATGCTAAGCCTCGATACTATTATTTTTGACATCCAAGATGTAGGTGCTCGTTTCTATACCTATATCAGTTCCATGCACTACATGATGGAGGCGGCCGCTGAGCATAATGTAGAGTTTATTGTCTTAGACCGACCTAATCCAAATGGCGAATTTATAGATGGGCCCGTCTTGGATATGGATTTTCAGTCATTCGTTGGTATGCACCCCATCCCTGTGCTTCATGGATTGACCGTAGGTGAACTCGCCCAAATGATAAAAGGCGAGAAGTGGATTGCGAATGCTGACAAGCTAAATTTAAATGTAGTGAGCATGCTTGGCTATCATAAATCCATGAAATACGAACTGCCAATCGCACCCAGCCCCAACTTACCGAACTACCAAGCCATTCGACTTTATCCTTCACTGTGCTTTTTTGAGCCTAGCGCAGTCAGTATAGGAAGAGGAACTGACTTTGCTTTTCAGGTGACCGGTCACGATGAGGTTCGATTGGGAGACTTTTCTTTTACCCCCGTGTCGAAACCCTACGCCGCACCTAAGCCAAAATTAATGAATACGCAAGTATACGGACTAGACTTACAACATAGTAATATACAAGGCCTGGATTTACGCTTATTTATTGAATATTATCAAGCATTTAAGAAACAAGATAAGCGGTTTTTTAGCTCCCCTAGCTTTATGGATAAGCTAGCCGGTACCGACCAGTTGAGAAAAGCGATTGAAGCGGGACATTCCATAGATGAGATTCGAGGCAGTTGGCAAGCAGACTTAAGCCAATACAAGGTAAAACGCAGACCTTATTTGCTTTACGAGGAATAAAATTACAATTACGCTCCTTTTACATTTTAGAATGAAAGCCGCGAGCTAGTCTTCACTGCTTGAGACTCATGTCATAATTGGGTATGTTTAGCACATCATTTTTTTACTCGATATATCTATGCCCGCAGCCTCAACTATTTCTCGTTTTTTAGCTAACTTAAACAAAAGCCATTTAGTGCAAGCAGATATCGCGCCCATTATTGAGTGCTTAAAAGACCATCCAAAGGTAGATGTTCAGCTAGTAGGGCATTCCTTTGAACAACGCCCTTTGCAGCTTTTAAGCTTGGGAAATGGACCACTCGTCATATTTGCATGGACCCAAATGCATGGCAATGAAGCAACAGCAACAGCTGCAGTGTTTGACCTAATAGACAGCTTATTGTCAAACAACAATGGCGGCCTTGCGGGCTGGGAGAGTGCATTTACATTGCATATTCTACCTATGCTAAACCCTGATGGCGCTCAACGCTGCATTCGACAAAACGCACAAGCCATCGATATAAATCGTGATGCACGCGAATTACAAAGTCCTGAAGGCAAGCTGCTCATGACGATGGTCGAACAACTCGCGCCAGATATTGGATTTAATTTGCATGACCAATCACCCTATTATCAATGTGGCGCCAACACCAATCCTGCCACAATTGCATTCTTAGCACCTGCTTTTGATGAGAGTAAAACAATAGATGGCGCGCGCAAACGTGCAATGCTCCTTATTGCCCACATGAACAAGGCCATTCAAGCACATATTCCTAATTGTGTCGCAAGATACGATGACACCTACTCAACACGTTCGTTTGGTGACAATATCGCCGCCAAAAAAGTCAGTACTATACTAATCGAGTCAGGCGCTGCTAGAAACGATAATAATCGTCAAATCGCGCGGGAAATGAATGTTCGGGCAATGCTATGTGCATTTGAGTACCTGCTACAAAACAGCAATAAAGAAACTAGTGGCCTTGATAGCTTGTCGATCGATGACTACTTTGCGATCCCCGAAAATGTATCTGAAACTTTATCTAGCTTAGTTATTCGGCGTCTATCATTCAACGGGAAGCAGAGTTACACAGCAGGTATTAGCATCAAACAAACTGCCCGCTATTCAGACAAATTTATAATTGATTTTGTGGGTGATTTACATACCCAAGCAGGCTTAGTTGAGTTTGACGCACAAGGTATGCAATTTGTGCAAGGAAAAGTGTTTAGCGCAAGTGAATCACTGTGCTTGACTGCAGATAAGTACATTGAGCTGCTGCGCCAAGGCTATTTGTATTTCGATGATCCAGAAAACTATATAGACAAAGAGACCAGCCTAGATGTTTGTCTAATGGCGAAGCCCTTGCATGAAGAAAATAGTTTTGTTCTACAACAAGAGGCTTATTGTTTATTCGCGAAAAAAGATGCACCAAACGAAGTACTATTTGCTCTACTCAATGGCAAGCTATTATCGTTGAGCTGAGTTATATGTACTTATTGCTCGGCTGTATCAGAGGGAACTTCTTTATGCAGCTTTAGTTCAGGTAAGTGTTCAATTACTTCAGAAGACAAACTAACAGGTAAACTACCAAGCGCTTTTTGTTGACCTGTGATCACCTTAACAATGCTTTCAAATGCGGGGCTATATAACTTGTCTTGCGATGAAGCATTTTTATTTTCTGCACCGATGATCGTCTCATCAAGGACCATTGTAGCATCGCGAGATATCGCCACTTGATAGTCGTAACTGGCAAAAATACCATTATATAAGGCTAGATCCTCCAACGAAATATAAGGAGAACGCATTTTGATTAGTACTCGCGGTTTGTTTAGTGCTTTTGCACTTGCAAGCAGTATATTCAGTTGTCTTTGCTGCTCATGCATGTCTTTGCGCTCATCAGCTGTAATATTTTCGTGGGCTGAGCTTTCATAAAAGGCTAGTTGTGGTGACACATCCCCCACTACGATAGCATCAATTCCATCGATACTTTCTTTATTAGGTATTCTTTGACTAAGCATACTCACGCAGCTAATCGTCGTATTTTCACTTAATTTTTGCCAATAAACTGTAAATGCTTCACACCTGAGTTTATCAGGCATAAGAGCCAACAGTTTTTGTTCAGCCGATAATGGCGATTGCAATTGCTTTATTTTGGTAAACGAAGCCCTTGATAAGGCTTCAGCAAGCGATTTGTTTGCGTCTTGGTATAAAGGGTTTTTTAGCTTTGCTAATTTTTCTTCAAGAGGAAGAAGTGCGCGCTTCGCTAAATTGCGCTTCGCTTTATGCTTGAGTATACGATTGTAAGATGCGTCAACCAAAGCCCGCAAATCATTATCTTGTGAAATAAAAATAGTCAGCTCGTTTAGCCAATCCAAAAAACCTATTGCGTCTTCAGGTGAGCTGATATGGTATGGCATAAGTGTTATATCTGCACCTGCACTAAAGGATTGGATAACTGCGTCAATAGGTGACAAATACTGGGTAATCGATTTCATGTCTAAGGCATCGGTCACAATGAGGCCATCGTAGGCATATTCATCGCGTAAAATACCGGTTAATATTTTTTTAGATAAAGTTGCAGGCACTACTGTTTCTGTGGATTCGCTTTCATTCTTGGTATTGGCCCCCTTGGTATTGTTGTAATTGGCAAATGGGGTGTTGTCTAGTTCAGGATATTGTATGTGAGCGGTCATAATCATGTCGGGACGCGAACTATGATTAGCAATAACACTTCGAAAAGGATATAGGTCAATTTTATTGATCATTTCACGGCTATGTTCAACACGCGGCAAGCCTACGTGGCTGTCTATATGCGTATCGCCATGCCCAGGAAAGTGTTTGGCCGCTACCGCAATATCTTTCGCCTGCATCGCTTTTATTGCACTTGCACCAAGTTCTGCGACAAGTTTGGGAAATTGAGCATAGGCGCGTACATTTATAATGGGGTTTTGTGGATTATTATTGACGTCCAGTACCGGCGCAAAATTCACATTGATCCCCAACATGTTCAAATGTTCCGCTATTGCTGTCGCACTTGCGCTTGCAAAAATATTCTTATGTTCTTTTGCCGTAGCTCCAATTGCCATGTTGCCGGCAAAACCTAAAAAAGCATCTTGAGGCAGTCGCGAAACACGCCCGCCTTCTTGATCAATTCCAATGTACAAGGGCTGATATGAATTGCGTTGTGGCTTTGCCGATTTTGGATCTGCCGGGTTTGCGCTGAGCATAGCATCTTTCAGTGATTGCGGTATTTGTGAAGTCTGAAGTTGATGCACAAGCTCAACAATCTGCTTCGGACTTGCTAAGTTTTCTGAAAACAAAATGACGCCACCAACTTTAGATTGTGACAGCATAAATGCGAGTTCATCTGGCAATTCAAGCAGAGGTTCTTGACAATATCCTTGGGCTTTAGGAACGCAATAGTAACGTAAATCTAAAAAAGCTTTTGTGCGATTTTCGCCCGAAGCTCTAAATCGACATTTTTAAATTGGTTTTGTAATGGAATTTGTGCAGCACTCGGCGTAGATATAGCAAGCATCGCTATAAGAATAAGTGAAATCGTCAATAACAAGCTTTTAAACGATTCGATTAGACGAGTTATCATACAAACTAAACCCTCAAATTTGATTGTGTGCATTTTTCCATTTACTTGTTCTATACTTATCATGCGCTTGTTATTTCGCCATCTTATGTGTTTATCTTGTTGTATTGTCTGTTGAAATAGATTATTTACATAGTATGACACAGAGCAAGGCCAAAATAACAATTAAAACCATAGCAAGACAGCGCGGCGACCTTAGATAAGTCAGACAATTAATGTACAATTGACGCCTTCAATCTTAGCTTTAAATAGCGTAACTACGTTGTCAATGTGAGCGCACACTTTTTTATAATAACAATAGAGCCCAATACTAACATGAGCCAAAGCAACACATCACTTTTCCTTATTACACTTCTCGCAGCAAAATGGCCACTAAAGGTACTACGTGGCAGTTTGTCTTGCGGTTTTCTAGAAAACAGAAAAGCTAAAGTTAGCTTCATCATGCTTGCTGTTATGGGGCTACTGCTCAGTTGTACAAGTAGCAACGAGGTGAGTCAGTTAAAGTCCAGCAACTATAGCTATCGAGTGAAGTCACTGGTTATGCATTTTACGGCAGTAAATTATCAAGAATCGGTTAATTACCTAGTTAGTGAAGGCGGCGGTGTTAGCTCTCATTATTTAATCCCGATGCAAAATGACCCTAGTTATCCAAAGCGAACGATCGAAGTACTGCAACTAGTGGATGAGAACGAACGTGCCTGGCATGCTGGGCGCAGTTACTGGCAAGGTCGCAGCGGCCTAAATGACTCCTCTATTGGCATTGAAATCGTGAATGTCCCCAAATGTGTTGAGCGCGATGTGCCCGCTGGTTTTATTAAGCCTAAAGCCTTGTGTATTTTTCCTGAGTTTGAAAATAAGCAAATTGAACTGTTAATAAAGCTTTCTCAAGATATTTTGGCGCGCAACCCCGATATTAGCCCAACCGCGGTAATAGGACATTCAGATATAGCCCCCTCTCGTAAAAATGATCCAGGCCCGAGATTTCCATGGCAAAAACTCTATGAAGCCGGTGTAGGCGCTTGGTATGACAACGATACTGTCGCAAAATATTGGCAATTGTTTAATCAACGTGCCCCAAGTATAGGCTTACTACAAAAAGCCTTGAGTACTTATGGTTACGATATAAACGAAACCGGTATACTGGACCGTCAAACGCAAGACGTATTAGGGGCCTTTCAAATGCATTTCGTGCCTTGGCAAGTGAGCTATCAGGCAGAGCACAACACCACAGCGACACTATTTGCCTTGCTCGAGAAATATTTTGAGCCGCAACTTAGCGCATTAATGAGTGAATATGAAAGTGAAGTGCGTTCGGTCGATGACATTGTGCAGCATCAAAGTCAGCTGTTAATGAAATTTTCAGCGACACAAGATGATACGCTGCGACTGTATAATAATAATCGCGCCTCGTTTTTAGCCATTGCAAACAAAGGTAGTATGCAACTTACAAGCGAGGGAATTGAGTCCGCCGATATCTATATTAACGACCAAAAGCTAAACGTAGGCGATGTTTTTCGTCAAGCTAATCAAACAACACAATCGTTTTCAATCGCCAAACGCACGCAAAATGGTATTAACACCATCCGCGTTGAAAATATGCGTAAAAATAGCAATAGCGAAGTGAGTGAAATTAGTATTAGCATTCCCTACCCAAGCCTAGACTCAGAAACCAAAGGCTTCGACTTTTCTAAGCTCGATCAATTTATTCAAAGTGACATCGACAATGGTTTTCCTGGTGCAAGTATTGTGGTTGTGCACAAGGGCCAAATTATTAAACAGCAAGCTTATGGCTACGCTCTTAAATACGATGAAAATGGACAAGTGTTGGCAAACCCGACTCCCATGGATAACGATACCTTGTTTGACCTAGCGTCAAATACGAAAGTATTTGCAACCACGCTTGCAATAATGAAACTGGTGGATGAAGGCAAACTATCTTTGACTACGCCGATTGCTAACTATTTGGCCGAATACCAAGGCGACGGGAGAGACACACGTACCATAGCTGACCTACTCTCACACGCTTCAGGCTATAATAGCGGCGTGCCATTTTTCAAGAGTGACAACCCATTGGGAGAGGCCTTCTTTTCGCAAGACAAAGCACTTACCAGTCAGTTTCTGTTGAATCAAGTTCCCTTTAGTAATGCCCGGCGTAGTAAGCAAAACTACAGTGACACCAACTTCATGATCCTTGGCTTATTAGTAGAACGCATTACCAACATTCCACTCGATCAATACGTAGAAAATGAAATTTATGCGCCTTTGGGCCTTCACAACACCATGTTTGTTCCCTTATCAAAAGGAAAAGTTGCCTCACAATTTGCTGCCACAGAAATTCAAGGGAATACACGTGGCGGACGAATAGATTTTGACAATGTCAGAAACTATGTTTTACAAGGTGAAGTGCACGATGAAAAAGCCTATTACTCGATGCAGGGTGTTGCGGGTCATGCGGGATTATTTTCAACAGCAAAAGAGTTGGCGGTGCTTGCCCAACTGCTTCTTAATGGTGGTGGCTACAACGATGTGCACTTATTTTCACAATATACCTTAAACCGATTTATTCACCCTGAGTTTTTAAGAGATTCAATTGGCCTTGGTTGGCGTTTAGCATCGCCAGAAACGCAGTGGCATTTTGGACCTTATGCAAGTACCAATGCATTTGGACACACTGGATGGACAGGCACAGCGACCCTTATCGACCCTGAGTTAGAATTGGCGATTATATACTTAACAAACAAAAAGCATTCACCTATCAATGAGCAAGATGATGGATTACGGTTTGTTGGAGATGATTACCCTAGCGCACGTTATGGCAACATCATGACACTTGTGTACGAAGCAGTACTGGCACAAACTGCCACAGACAATAAGCATTAAGGAGTACGCCATTGGATTGGTTGAGTATTTTACCCCCACTTGTAGCGATTACGGTTGTACTGTGGAAAAAAGAAGTAATATTGGCTCTACTGCTGTCGATTGTCACCTCTGAGGCCTTACTGCTTTTGAAAGTGCAGGAGCAAAGCATATTATTAACACCTATCAATACCATTGAGCGAATCGTCTCAACCGTGGGTGACGAAGGCAATGCACGTATTCTTTTATTTAGCTTGTTGGTAGGCGCGTTATTAGCTTTCATGCGAGATTCAGGAGGGGTTGCGGCCTTTGTAAATAAACTGGTCTCCTCGGGCATTGCTAAAACAAAACGTCGTGCTGGCAGCATTACTATGCTTACAGGCGTGGCGATTTTTATTGAATCTAATCTAAGTGTGCTTACCGCTGGCATCATGGCGCGTGGCCTATATGATAAATTCAAGATGAGTAGGGCAAGACTTGCTTACGTCATCGACTCCACAAGTGCACCGGTTTGTATTCTTATTTTGTTAAACGGATGGGGCGCATACATTTTAGGCTTACTTAGTGCATACGAGCTAGAAGGCAACCCTCTCATGGTGCTTTGGAATACTCTGCCCTATAACCTGTATGCGTGGTTAACCTTGATTATTGTGGCTTATACTATTTTCGCTGATAAAGTCCATGGCCCCATGAAGGACGCTGAACGTAAATTAGAACGTATAGATACCAAAGTAGAGGTCGCCGCCCCAACCAAAGCAAGGTTTATGCTACTGCCTTTGAGCGTCATGATATTGGGTATGATTGGCTTTATGTTTTGGACGGGTAACGGCGACCTAACGCAAGGTAGCGGCAGTCGGTCAGTACTTTACGCTACCTTTTTAGCTTGCATAGTAGGTTATGCGTTAATAGTCTTTAGTAAGCAAACAAGTCACCAAGGTGCGTTTAAACTTGGTTTTGCTGGGATGAGTGAGCTTCTACCATTGGTAACGATTGTTATGCTATCAATTGGCTTAGGCGCAAGTTTAAAAGTATTGGGGACGGGGGTCTTTGTCTCGGGTCTAGTCGGTGACTATTTACCACTCGTGTTAGTGGTCCCTATGTTGTTTATTGCCGGCGGCATCATTTCATTCACTACAGGCACTTCATGGGGCACCTTTGCGATTCTCATCCCTATTGGTATGCCATTGGTAGAAAGTCTTGGCTTACCCCCAGAACTCGTCTTAGCGGCGATTCTAGGCGGTGGCATTTTTGGCGATCATTGCTCACCCATATCTGACACTACTGCGGTTTCGTCTTTAGCGGCAGGTGTCGATTTGCTCACTCATGTAAAAACCCAACTACCTTATGCACTGGTCACAGGGGCAGTTACAATCATTGGATATATTGCGCTGAGCATAGCGATGCTCTAGAGACTGATGTATTTTTCTTTTGGAAACAAAAAACGGCTAGCACATGCTAGCCGTTTTACATTTTACACATTCCAGAAAGGGATCAGCTATTGAAATGGATCTTAGTTAACTGCGTCTTTAAGTGCTTTACCAGCTTTGAAGCCTGGTACTTTAGCAGCTGCAATTTGAATAGTTGCACCAGTTTGTGGATTTCTACCAGTACGTGCAGCTCTATCTTTTACAGAGAAGGTACCGAAACCAACGAAAGTAACCGCATCGCCTTTAGCTAAAGCAGCAGTGATAGTGTCGGTAATTGCATTAAGTGCATTTCCAGCAGATGCTTTAGATAAGTCTGCTTGTTCAGCGATGGCATTGATTAAATCTTGTTTATTCATAGTTGTTTTTTCTCTTCTTTATGAGGTTTATGTGACTGCAAGTCCTAGCAGTTATGCTTATTAGATGGTATTTACGCCCTAAGATCAATATCTACTCAACTGATATCTCGTAAAATAAGCAAAAAAACCGTAATTTCTATGATTTATGTTGAAAAAACTTGTTCTAAATCATCAAAATACTTAAATTCAAGCGCATTTCCGGCGGGATCAAATAAGAAAAAAGTGCCTTGTTCACCACTTTTTCCTTTAAAACGTACATAGGGGGCAATTTGAAATTCAATATTATTCGCCTCAATTTTATCAATGACTAAACGCCAATTCTGCTCATCTAGCACAATACCAAAATGCGGCACCGGTACCGCTTTTTGATCAACTTCATTGCTTGGTATTCTAGCCGGCATTTTATCGACTAGATGAGTCACGAGTTGATGACCAAAAAAATTCCAGTCAATCCAATGATCGTCACTTCTACCTTTTTCACACCCTAATACACCGCCATAGAAGTGGTCGGCATCATCAAGACTGTCTACCGGAATTGCGAGATGAAATGGACGCAACATTTTTATTTCCCTTGTTAGAAATGGTATTGGTGTTAAAAGACTTGCCGTTTTATTTTAAAAACTTACGCAAGATCCATAATTTAAATCGATTGAAGGGCATGTATCTCAGTGAGTTCTCAAAACTAAAGCTACGTCGTAATATCGATTTTTGATGCGAGAAAGAATCAAAACCAAATTTGCCATGGTAACGTCCCATACCACTAATCCCAATGCCACCAAAAGGAAGTTCAGGGTTTAGCATAAAGACGCAGGTATCATTGATACATATGCTACCGGCACTTATTTGATCGACAAAGCGCTGCTCAAACTCTTTATCATCTGTAAAAACATAGGCCGCTAAGGGTTTAGCCCGCGCTTTAATGAATGACAGCATGTCGCTACGACCGCTAAAACTTAGCACGGGGATAATAGGCCCAAAGATTTCTTCTTGCATTAGAGGGCTATCAGGACTGGGATTTAAAACGATAGTCGGTGCAATAAATTTTTGCTCGATATCATACTCACCACCAAACACAATATTTTGGTCTTTTAAGTAACCAACTAGGCGCTCGCAGTGCTTCTGATTAATAATACGCCCGTAGGATTTGTTTTTAACAACATTCTTTTTGTATTGTTTGATAATGACTTTTTTAAGAGCATCTATCACGTTGTCTAGATTACTCTGATGCACCATCAAATAGTCGGGTGCGATACAGGTTTGCCCTGCATTCATTAACTTACCCCACACTATCCTATTACAAGCAGTTTCCAGGTTGATGTTTTTATCTACAATGCAAGGGCTTTTACCACCTAACTCTAGCGTGACTGGCGTGAGATGGTGGGCCGCTGCCTTCATGACAATTTTGCCAACGGTTTCGCCACCTGTATAAAATATTTTGTCAAAGGGCAAAGCAAGAAGTGCGCTCGTAGGCTCTTTCCCACCTTCCACTACGCCCACGGCATTCATATCTAAGTATTTAGGTAACAAAGTAGCGATTAGGGAAGACGTTGTTGGTGCTAACTCTGATGGTTTGACTATTACGCAGTTGCCAGCACTTATCGCAGCCAGCATCGGACTCAAAGATAATTGAAAGGGATAATTCCATGCGCCAATAACCAAACATGTGCCTAAGGCTTCAGGCTTAATAAAACTTTTACCCGGTGCGGCGAGCATAGGTGTACCCACCGATTTTGCTTTCATCCATTTCTCGACATTCTTAAGTAGATGTTTTACGTCTTTTATCAAATAGCCGACTTCAGTTATAAATGCTTCTTCTGATGATTTATGTAAATCTTGTTGCAAAGCTGCACAAATAGACTTTTCTTCGGCTTTCAGCATCTGCAAAAACGCATTTAATTGGCGCTTTCTCCAAGCCAGACTTTTTGTCGCGCCAGAACAAAAATAAGCGTCTAATTTACTTTTTAGCTCCACAATAGGCCCTATGCCTTGTAGTACTTCGCCACTTGCGCTCTTTTGTTCTTGCGTTAAATTTGAAACAGCTGCTATTTTTTGTGACATAAGTGCATTACTCCATCCCGAAGATTGGCCTCGATACTAGCAAATACTTGTTGGATTTTCGACAATAAAAAAGCCTGCTAAAACGCCTTGGCGCTTTGATGCAGACTTTTTCAGCGATAGCTTTTAGTATTAAACTGAGTAAGGGTCTCTAAGTACCATTGTATGAGCCCTGTCAGGGCCGGTTGAAATTATATCTACCGGCACACCACTTAGGGTCTCTATTCTCTTAATATAATCTTGTGCGGCTTTAGGTAATCCCTCTATCGTTGTCACGCCATAGGTGTTTTCGCTCCATCCCGGCATATCTTCATACACTGGTGTAATCGCTTCGTAGCCTTCTGCGGCAAGTGGAGGCACTGTACTTACATTACCTTGAGCGTCTTTATATCCAACGCAAATACGTAAGGTCTCAAGACCGTCAAGTACATCAAGTTTGGTTAAGCAGAAACCGGTGATTGAATTTAACTGAACAGCACGTTTGATGGCAACCGCATCAAACCAACCGGTGCGGCGCTTTCGACCTGTTGTAGCGCCAAATTCATGCCCTTTCACACCCAAGTGCTGCCCTACTTCGCAATCTAATTCAGTTGGAAACGGTCCAGAACCGACACGCGTAGTATAGGCTTTTACGATGCCTAAAACATAGTCTAAATGCAGTGGACCAAAGCCGGCACCCGTGGCAACACCACCAACCGTCGTATTTGACGAGGTCACATAAGGATAGGTGCCGTGGTCGATATCAAGCAAGGTGCCTTGTGCGCCTTCAAACATAATAGGCTGACCATTTAGCCGTGCATTTTCAAGCAACTCAGTTACATCTACAACCATCGACTTAAGTAAGTCAGCCACAGATAATGCGTCTTTAAGTACTGTATCGAAATCAAGGGCCTCGGCTTTGTAGTATTCAGTCAGCATGAAATTATGGTATTCCATGACTTCTTTTAACTTAAGCGCAAAGTCTTGGGCGTTAAACAAATCACCTACACGTAATCCACGTCTAGAGATTTTGTCCTCATAAGCAGGACCAATGCCACGGCCGGTTGTACCAATCGCTTTGTCGCCACGGGCGGTTTCGCGCGCGGCGTCAAGTGCAATGTGGAAAGGTAAAATTAAAGGGCAAGCCTCGCTTATTTTTAAACGCTCTTTAACAGGTACACCCTTGTCTTCGAGCATCTTCATTTCTTTTAATAAGGCTTCAGGGCTTAAGACCACGCCGTTTCCAATCACGCACGTTACTTTACTACGTAAAATACCTGAAGGGATTAAATGAAGAACGGTTTTCTCACCGTCAATAACGAGAGTGTGGCCAGCATTGTGACCACCTTGATATCTAACAACATAAGAGACCCGCTCAGTTAACAAGTCAACTACTTTTCCTTTGCCTTCGTCACCCCATTGGGTGCCAAGTACAACAACATTTTTAGCCATGATTACGAACAATAATTAAATTAGGCCGCGATTTTAGCAAAAAAATATTGTCTAGCATCTATATTTAGCCAATAAGATCATCCCTTTTAGTATAAGAGGCTATATAACTTGCGCCTAAAGGCTGACTTTAAAGGATCGCCGTCGCCTAGTGCGTTTATCATATCGAGCATGGTTTTCTTTGCATCACCAAAACTAATGTCTTTTTGGACTACTTCAAACAATAAACTAAGTGCTTCTTCAGACCTATGCGCTTGTTGTAACTGCACTGCTAATTCGACTTTTATTGCGAGGTCGTCTGGAGATTGTGCGTGCTTTTCTTGAAGTTCTAATAGTTCAGGGGATTCTGACGCTTTCTCTGCTAATTCAATTTTACCTACCACTGCATGGTACTCTGCATGCTGGTCAACTAAACCAACTGTACTAATCAAGGTTTTTGCCTGCTCTAGATTTGCAGTTTCAACACACGCATCAGCATAAGCTATTTTGATATCAGCTCGGGAGTCATTAATTTCATAGGCTTGTTTTAGGACCCCAAACGCTTGCTGGTAGTCACTTTGAGCAATAAATGCCAGACCTTGATTGAAGAGTTCATCTTCTGGCTTTGGTAAGTAATTGGCAAATGTAGCTTGTAATTGCGTTTCATCTTGCGGACCAGCGAAACCATCAACTGGCTGGCCATCCTTGACTAAAATTGTTGTAGGTAGGCCCTTTACCCCAAATTGCTGAACGATTTCAGCTTGCTCTTCGCAGTTGACAGTTGCGAGTAAGATATCAGTAGGGTATTGGCTAACAAAACGATTCATCACGTCTAGTTGCGCAAGTGAAGGTTCATCCCACTGTGCCCAGAAATAAACCACAACAAGTCGTTGAGTAGACTCCTCGGTCATAATTGGACGAAAATTTTCTAAAGTAAGTGCAACGGTGTTTTGATTCATATTATTTTTATTTCTGTTTATCGCGTATGAAGGTAGTATGGCGTCTAGAATTGCTTTTTCAATATATTTAACTAAATAATAGCTTTGCTGACGTTGAGCGCGATATGCAAGAATATGATGTCTAGCTTAGGTCAATAAAAATAACTAGTACAATCGAAGGTATTAATATTATGAGCGAAACAAGATTTAGCAGCTTTTCTGAGTTCTATCCATATTATTTAAGCGAGCACGCAAACTCAACCTGTCGCTTATTACATTTTATTGGTTCATCTTTAATACTCGCACTTATTGGCTTTGTGATTATTACTCAACAATACGTGCTTTTATGGGCAGCCCCAGTCATAGGATATGGTTTTGCTTGGGTTGGACATTTTTACTACGAGCATAACAAACCAGCCACGTTTAAATATCCACTTTACAGCTTAATGGGCGACTGGGTGATGTTTAAGGATATACTCGTTGGTAAAGTATCGTTGTCGGGTGAGTCACCAACAAGCAAATAAGCCACCAAGAACGTCGTTAAAAAACGCCAGAAACGTCGTTCCCTCAAAGGCGGGAACCTCCTTCGAACGCAGTAAAATCAGATAGTTAGAGGATATGTTAGCAGATTCCCGCCTCCGCGGGAACGACGCTTGTGATGAGTTTTTACTGAATTGCTCTTAGCATCCAAGCTGTTTTCTCATGCACGCGCATGCGATCAGATACCAAGGCAGATGTAGACTCATCGTCCGCTTGTTGTGATAATTTCAGTACATCTCTACAAGTCTTAACAACGGCTTCATGTCCTTGCAATAATAAACTTACCATTTCAGACGCCGCTGGCACACCATCAACTTCTTTAATACTGCTTAATTCGGCAAACGCTTTATAAGTACCAGGAGCAACCACATCCAAGGTTCTAATGCGTTCTGCAATATCATCAACCGCGACGGCAAGCTCAGTGTAATGTTCTTCAAACATTAAGTGCAGCTCTCTAAACTGTGGTCCTGTTACATTCCAATGAAAATTATGGGTCTGTAAGTAAAGCGTATATGAGTCAGCGAGTAACTTTTTTAAACCATCAGCAATTTCGTTACGATCAGTCTCGTTAATTCCAATATCTATAGTTGACATAAATCCCTCTTTCGTTTGTGATTAAAGAAAAAATAAGCTTGAATATTCGCAGATTAAAGCCGCGCACCTTATTTAATTAGGAAGCGCCTTAATTGCGTTTATCTAGTATGGGAAATACCTTTGTTAAAGATGAGCCATCCTCAAAATGCAAATCAATGCTGATTGACTCACCTTTATTCAATGGGCCCGTTAACCCCATAATCATTATATGCATCCCGCCGGGGGATAATTCAACCGTAGCATTGGCTTTTATTTTTATGCCGTCCTCGAGTTCTTGCATTTGCATCATGTTGTCCTCCATTATTGTGTGATGGAGTTCAGTTGTCATTGCAATACTATCTGAGACAGATACTGACGATAAAACAACAACAGTGTTGCTGTTATTAGTAATTGACATGTAAGCTGCACCCGTCTTAGCTAGCGCAAAGGTGGCACGCGCCCATGGTTCATCAATGCTCACCAAACTCGCCATAGATTCATCAGAAGACTCATTGTGGCTGCCGGCCTTTGCATCTGAGAGCGTAAATAGAAACAGCGCCAATATGGCTAAAACACATAAACCTGAGGTCAGTAGCGAAAGCAAAGTCGATTTAATATTGGTAGTCATAAAAATTCCTTATTACGTTCATATGATTAGTCGTAGGGAGAGCAAAAATACACCGCACTGCTTTTACGTGCAAAATAAGTGAATCGACCATACATTATCTAAGTATAAGACTTGCTGTATGGCCTTATTGTTTGTCGTTAAGCCTCTTGCAGGCGCTTGGCCTCAGCGGCTAAAAGTGGGAAGGAAGCTTCTGGTAGGTGCGCCATTAGGTTATTTAGCTTCTCACCAAGTTCAGTATAGTTACAGGCTACCACATTAATATGCCCCATTTTACGCTTCTCTCTGAGTGTTTTACCATACCAATGTAGATGACAGCCTTCAATAGAAATCAGGTCTCGGCTAAAGCTTGTACATCCAATAATATTGACCATGGCTGTTACTTGCGATGTTGCGGTACTGCCTAACCCAAAGCCTAAAACTGCACGAATGTGTTGTTCAAACTGACAGGTGTCCGCGCCGTCTTGCGTCCAATGACCAGAGTTGTGAACGCGCGGAGCAATTTCATTGACGAGTAAATCATCACCAATTTGAAATAGCTCTACTGCTAATACACCAACGTACTCTAAGCCGTTTGCAATATCAGTGAATATTTTAGTAGCTCTGCTTAACACCGCATCACTCACATTTTTCGCAGGTGCGACCGATACGTGTAATTGACCTTCGAAATGCAGGTTTTCAGCAATTTCATAACAACGGATATTACCTTTCGCGTCACGTGCGCCAACGATGGAAATTTCTCGATCGAAAAAGGACATTTTTTCGGCCACTAAAGGCACTTTTTGTAAATCTAGTTTTGCAAAGGCTTCTTTTAAACTGCTAATGTCTTTACTAGATTGCATTCTCCACTGGCCATATCCGTCATAGCCATCACGACTGGCTTTAAAAATTATTTTTTCACCAAGTTGAGTAGTAATGTCATCAAGTAGATCTAATGAGTCAACGATGAGATGTTCGCAATTTGCTACATGATGTTTATTTAACAAATGTTTTTCACGCACGCGATCTGCACCGGCCATAATCGATTGTAAGTTTGGCTTCAACTTGCTGCTTTGTTCAACAATTGAAAGCAAAGGCTCCGGTATGTGTTCAAACTCAACGGTTATCGCATCCGCCTCTTCAATAGCGGTATTTAAGTCAAAATCATGTTTCAGTTTGCTAACAGGATTAACAATCGCATTGTCTTTAACATCAACCGCCAGTACTTCTACACCTAAAGGTGCTGCGGCTAAATACATCATTTGCGCTAGTTGCCCGGCGCC
The DNA here is from genome assembly GCF_055808975.1 of Glaciecola sp. G7-5. Lineage (NCBI taxonomy): Bacteria > Pseudomonadati > Pseudomonadota > Gammaproteobacteria > Alteromonadales > Alteromonadaceae > Glaciecola > Glaciecola sp. G7-5. The sequence goes on along the minus strand of NZ_CM147892.1, from coordinate 2,124,233 downwards.
AAGAACGAGTACTTTCATTCAAGCTCCAAGGTTTGATTAACAAGTACGGTTTGTGTTTGTTTATCTCGAAAGGCGACAATGTTGTCTCGTACTTCTTTATTTTGTAGAGCGATTATTTGAGCTGCCAACAAACCCGCATTTGCAGCCCCAGCTTCACCTATGGCTAAGGTACCCACCGCAACGCCTTTCGGCATTTGAACAATAGATAATAGCGAATCAAGACCGCTTAATTGGCTAGATCGTACTGGGCAACCTAACACGGGTAAGTGTGTGTGTGCGGCAATCATGCCGGGTAAGTGAGCCGCACCGCCAGCACCAGCAATAATCACTTGAATGCCTTTTTCTTCGGCACTTTTCGAAAACTCTACAAGTAAGTCAGGTGTTCTGTGGGCTGAAACAACTTTCGCGTCAAACTCTACACCAAGCTCTTTTAGCATCAGCGCGGCCTTTTGCATCGTCGGCCAATCTGACTGTGAACCCATAACAATTGCTACTTGCGCCATCGAAAACTCTCTTTATAAAATGAATGATCTACACCATAGAAACTTTGCTATGGCATTTGTGGGAATAACGGAAGAGCGAGATTATACGAGAAACCACAAAAAAGAGCGACCCTTGCTGCCCTTTTTTATTTTAGGCCGTAAATATAGTGCCTTAGTTAAGGACAAATGTAGCGCTTAAGCCTAATCGCAGCAAAAGATGTTATCTTATATGGGCATTGCAAACTTAAATATCGAGCAATTAAATGAAAAAGCTTCTCACAATTACAGCATTGCTAGCTATCTTAATTCCTCTGTTGATGTATTTAGTATCACCAGTTAACCCAGTGCTCTGGCGCCCTGATATGCTGTCTTCGTTTACCGGCAGCCTAGCACGCAATAGCGAGTTAGATGCGGCAACGATTCTCACCAGCGGTATTGACGGTCCAGAAGACCTTATCATTAGTAACAATAATTGGTTATACACAGGGCTTAGCGATGGGCGAATCGTAAGATTCCCGCTTGATGAGCCTGATAATGTAGAAGAATATGTAAACACTGGTGGTAGACCACTGGGTTTACGTTTTGACTCACAAGGCAATTTAATCGTTGCTGATGCGCTTAAAGGGCTCATAAAAATTGATGATACACGCAAGATTACAATATTAGTCGATAGCTTTGAGAACAAGCCACTATTGTTAGTAGACCACCTTGCCATTGCACAAAATGGCGATATATACTTTTCTGACGCTAGTATGAAGTTTGGTTTAGACAACTACCTTTATGATTTCATCGAAGCTAGCGCAACAGGTAGAATTTTCAGATATTCGCCTTCAAGCAAAACAACTGAGCTACTTATAGAAAATTTATTTTTTAGCAACGGCGTTGTAGTCGGACCTAATGATGAGTTTATCATCGTGTCTGAAACGGGACGTTCAAGACTGTTAAAATACTACTTAACGGGCCCCAAAAAAGGGCAACAGGAAGTATTTCTAGACGCCTTACCGGCAATGCCCGACAACTTGTATTTAGACAAACATAATACCATTTGGGTGGCGTTAATTGCCCTGCGTGATTGGCGAGTTGAAAAACTAGCCTCAATCCCTACTTTGCGCCGTATTATTGGTGCTATACCTGCAAATAGATTAAAGCAAGAAAGTCACTATGGTTTTGTTATTGGTGTCGATTTATCGGGCAAAATTATACATAACTATCAAACGACCAGCGCCTTTACTAATATTAGCGGGGTAACAGAACATGAAGGAAAGCTATATTTAGGTGCCCTTAATGGCAATGCCGTTGCTGTGTTCGATTATCCTAACTAAGCTTCTGAGCATCTACTAAAACTTAGCGACACCTAAAAAGCAAAAAGGAGCGCGTTTCGCTGCTCCTTATTAATCAATTTTTTCTTATTTTCGCCTACGCTTTTTTAGCCTTTTTGACGTTTCATGCTGTCAAAGAACTCATCGTTTGTTTTGGTCATAGACAAGCGGCTAATCAAAAACTCCATTGAATCTATTTCTGACATTTCATGCACTATCTTGCGCAGTATCCACATTTTTTGGAGTTCGTCTTTGGTGGTAAGTAGTTCTTCACGACGTGTACCAGAGCGGTTAATGTCGATTGCTGGGAATACGCGTTTCTCGGCAATTTTACGGTTTAGATGCAATTCCATATTACCCGTACCTTTAAACTCCTCATAGATGACTTCATCCATTTTAGAGCCGGTATCAATTAGCGCCGTGGCAACAATGGTCAAACTACCGCCCTCTTCCACGTTACGTGCTGCACCAAAGAACCGTTTAGGTTTATGCAAGGCATTTGCATCAACACCACCGGTAAGTACCTTCCCCGATGAAGGGATAACTGTGTTATAAGCTCGCGCTAAACGTGTGATTGAGTCGAGTAAAATAACCACATCTTTTTTATGTTCTACTAAACGCTTAGCTTTTTCAATGACCATTTCCGCAACTTGAACATGTCGACTGGCAGGTTCATCGAAGGTAGAAGCAATCACTTCTCCTTGCACCAAACGCTGCATTTCTGTTACTTCTTCTGGGCGTTCGTCAATTAACAATACCATTAGCACACATTCTGGATGATTTGCGGCAATAGATTGAGCAATATTTTGTAGTAATAAGGTTTTACCCGCTTTTGGCGGCGCAACAATCAAACCACGTTGGCCACGTCCAATCGGAGAAGCTAAATCGAGTACTCGTGCAGTAATATCTTCTGTACTGCCGTTACCTCGCTCCATGCGCAAACGTTCGTTCGCGTGCAAAGGCGTAAGGTTTTCAAATAATATTTTGTTACGTGAGTTTTCTGGCTTATCAAAATTGACTTCACGTATTTTAAGTAAAGCAAAATAACGCTCACTGTCTTTAGGTGGTCTTATTTTGCCTGAAATAGTATCGCCAGTGCGCAGGTTAAAGCGTCTTATTTGACTTGGAGAAACATAGATGTCGTCAGGCCCGGCCAAGTAGGAAGAATCACTTGAGCGCAAAAACCCAAAGCCATCTTGGAGTATTTCAAGGGCACCATCACCAAAAATATCTTCACCGCCTTTGGCGTGAGATTTTAAAATTGAGAAAATGATGTCTTGTTTGCGGGCGCGGGCTAGGTTTTCTAAACCCATGGTTTCAGCTAATGCTACTAATTCGCTGATAGGTTTACTTTTTAAATCAGTTAAATTCATATTGGGGGGTCTGTTTTTGTTTTTACGAGTTGTCAAATTTATAAAATTAGGGCCGTTGTCACATCTTTATTAAGGAATATGTATAGTAACGATTGCTTGAAAAAGATGTTACTCAAGTGCCAACTTTAGCTAGTTTGCATACGTGATATCTGTCTTTTTTGATGCCTTCGCACATAGCTGTGTAACAAGAACTTATAAGGTAATGGTATTTATCAACAACATATAACGTAAGACGTTTAGGTTGTATAACAAAGCTATGCCATAGTAAAAGGTGAATCTTCGTCATGCTATGCACGATGTCAGACATATATCGCTGGTGAGTTAACTAAAAGTAACACTTAAATTAAATATCGTCCAGTTTTTTGTATGCATTAGCCATATTAGCTAAAAAGGTGGACAAAAACAGGCAAACAAGGTGCTTGCCCGTTTTTATTTTTTTATATGTGCTCGTCAAGAAACTCTTTCAATTGAGACTTAGAAACCGCACCGACCTTAGTCGCAGCGAGCGCTCCGTCTTTAAAAAGGAGCAACGCAGGAATACTACGAATACTATATTTAGGGGGAGTTTCGTTATTTTCTTCGACATTTAGCTTACCAACTGTTAACTTCCCCTCGTAGTCGTTCGCTATTTCTTCTAGAATAGGGGCGATCATTTTACAGGGGCCGCACCATTCTGCCCAGAAATCAACTAACACAGGACCTGACGCTTTAATTACATCGGCTTCGAATTTTTCGTCTGATAATACGAGAATTTTATCGCTCATTCTTTTCTCCGGTTTAGGAATTGTTGCTGATTACTTTCAGCATTGTCTACAGTGTGATACAGAAGTCGTTTTTAATGCAAGCATCGAAAAGCTATAAGCTATGCCACAAACACATTTAACTGATACGCTATTTTCTTCACTTTCGATTCATCCGCAAGTACAAGCGGGTTTAGATGAGGCTGGTTTTACCCAGTGCACACCTATTCAATCGATGAGTTTACCTCAATTGCTTGCTGGTAGTGATATTGCCGGTCAAGCCCAAACTGGTACGGGTAAAACCATTACCTTTTTGGTCGCAACCTTTCACTACTTACTCACAAACCCTCAAAGTGACAAAGGTACTAGCCCTCGCGCTATTATTATGGCACCAACTCGTGAGTTAGCGGTACAAATATTTAATGACGCAGAGCTACTCAGTAAACATACTGGACTGTCTGTTGCTGCTATTTATGGTGGCGAAGGTTACGAAAGTCAACGCCAACAGCTAGAAAAAGGGGTAGATATTTTAATTGGCACCTGCGGCCGTATCATCGATTACTACAAACAAGACGTATTTAATCTAAAAAATATCCAAGTAGCCGTGCTCGATGAAGCGGATAGAATGTTCGATTTAGGCTTTATTAAAGACATCCGTTACATGTTTAACCGCATGCCTGAGCCAACGAAGCGCTTAAGTATGTTATTTTCTGCAACCTTAAGTTTCAGAGTACAAGAACTCGCGTATGAGCATATGAACAACCCTATTCATGTTCAGGTTGCGCCCGAAACTAAAACAGGTGTTGGCATCAGCGAAGAGCTTTTTTATCCCAGTAACGAAGATAAAGCCTTATTATTGCTTACCCTAATAGAAGAAGAGTGGCCTGACAAAGCCATCGTATTTGCCAATACGAAACACGATTGCGACAAAGTTGCAGCCTGGCTAATTGCCGATGGTCACCGCGTAGGCCTATTAAGTGGCGATGTACAACAGAAAAAACGTCTTACTATTCTTGAAGACTTCACCAGTGGCGCACTCGACATATTAGTGGCAACAGATGTTGCAGCCCGTGGACTGCATATTGAGAAAGTAACCCACGTGTTTAATTACGACCTGCCTGATGACGCAGAAGATTACGTACATCGCATTGGTCGTACTGGTCGTGCTGGAGAAACCGGTAAAGCGATTAGTTTTGCATGTGAGCGTTACGCACAAAACTTACCTGCAATAGAAACCTATATTGGACATGACATACTAGTAACAGACTATAATCCGTTAAACTTATTGGATGATGTCCCAACGCCCAAATTTCAGCGCAGACCGCCTGCACGGGGTCGCAGTAATACGCGCGGCGGACCTCGAAAAGACAACCGCCAAGGTAAGGGCCCATCACGCGGCCCAAGAAAAAAGCCTTAATATGAAATAGAAGTAGAGACGCGTCTATGTTTGTAGATAAAACAAAAATGGGTGAATTTAGTACTTATTCTCGTCAAGATGAGTATTACGCCGCAATCGACCTAGGCTCAAACAGTTTCCATATGGTTATTGTAAGGGTACTCGCAGGAAGCGTGCAAATTGTTGGTAAAAACAAACATAAGGTGCGTCTTGCTGCGGGCCTAAATGAAGACAATCATTTACATGAAGACGCCATAGAAAGAGGATTGGCTTGTTTAACTAATTTTGCAGAAAAGCTCCAAGACATCCCACCTGATAATATACAAATTGTAGCCACAGCAACCTTGCGTCTAGCGGTTAACGCCAGTGACTTTATAAAGCGTGCCGAGGCTATTCTCAAGCATAAATTAAAGGTCATTAGTGGCGAAGAAGAAGCGCGGCAAATATTTTTAGGTGTTGCCTATACCTCTGCAAACCAGGGCAATAGTTTGGTCATTGACATAGGTGGCGCTAGTACCGAAGTGATCCTAGGTCGTGATATCGAACCAGTTCACCTTACAAGTATGAATATGGGCTGTGTTACCTATATGGAAAAATACTTTCCTGAAGGTAAGCTCACAAAAAATAATTTTGAAAATGCGTATCAGGCCGCTCTTACTATCTTAAGTGAACACAAAGACTCCTTTTTATGCTTTGACTGGCAACAATGTTTAGGCGCATCAGGCACACCTCAGGCGGTAACTCAAATACTAGTAAAACAAGGTATTAACGATGCAATCCGCCTACACCATTTATATGAACTACGCGAAATATGCATTGCCCAAGAACAAATAGCAACGCTAGAGATTGACGGTTTGCCACCCGCGAGGCGAGCCATATTCCCCAGTGGCTTGGCTATTTTGATTGCGCTATTTGAAAGCTTCAATATTGATAATATGCAGATCGCCGGCGGCGCGCTGCGAGAAGGTATTATCTATGGCATGCTCGACCGCTATCATCGAACAGACAGACGCACCCAAGGTCTTAATCAGTTAATCTCGCGCTTTCACATTGACCCAGCACACAGTCAACGAGCACGTGACACTGCGATAGGCCTATGCCATCAAATGTGCGAACAAACTTCGTTTTGTGATTACGATGCCCACGGCGTAGTGGGTGCGGCTGCAGCATTACATGAACTCGGTCTGCATATCGGCTACAAATCCTATCATGAGCACGGTGCTTACATTTTAAATCATGTTGAAATAACGGGGTTCACTACCTTGCAACGTATGATGATAAGAGACTTAGTCAGCATGCATAAGCAACCTATCGACATGAAAGCAATAGCAAACTACAGTGATGATTTGCGTAGCATGTTGGAATGTAGCCTGCGTATATTGAGAATAGCTATCATTTTAGTGGGAAGACGCAAAAGTTCAGCGATTCCAGAGGTGGCCTTAAAAATAAAAGGCCATGATTGGCTGTTGGTATTGCCAACTGATATAAAAATCAAGCATCCCTTGATCCATACCGAACTGCTGCATGAATGTTGGATGCAACACAAAGCCGGTTGGCGTTTGTTGTTGTCGTCACAGCAAAATGATGGCAAAACAGAACAGATAGAATGGAACGACTAAATTGCGCTTTTAATTACTCATTGCATGCTTACAAAAGCACAAGCTAGACTATCGTAAACGCCTAAACGAAAAGTACCATGCAAGACCCGCTATGATTGCGCCTCCAGCACTAAACAACCAATGTTCTTCAAACACCCATAATGCTGCAGCCGCTAGTGAAAAGGTCACCGCGACTCTGCTCAGGGTACGAGCTCGTTCAATATTCTTTTGCAAGGCCATATTCGCTTGATGCTGTTGCTCAGCTTGCAATGGATATTGCTTCATTTGACGCAAGGTATCGTAAAGTAAATCTGGCATTTCAGGCAATTTTTCAGACCAAAATGGCAGATTTTCCTTAATTTGATTAAACATCGCTTTGGGCCCCATCTGCTCTTTCATCCATTTTTCAAGGAAGGGTTTCGCGGTTTGCCACAAATCTAACTGCGGATATAGGGTGCGTCCAAGGCCTTCTACATATAAAAGGGTTTTTTGTAACAATACAAGTTGCGGTTGAACTTGCATATTAAAGCGCCTAGCTGTGTTGAACAGTTGCAGCAACACATTCCCAAAAGAAATATCTGCGAGCGGTTTTTGAAAGATGGGTTCGCACACTGTGCGTATCGCCATTTCGAAATCATCTATGTTGGTGTCTGCGGGGATCCAACCAGAATCAACGTGTAGCTCTGCCACTTTACGATAATTGCGATTAAAAAAGGCTAGAAAATTTTCAGCTAAATAACGCTTATCTTCTTTGTTTAAGGTGCCCACAATACCATAATCAATACCAATATATTTGGGGTTCTCGGGGTGATTGTATGACACAAAGATATTTCCAGGATGCATGTCGGCATGAAAAAAACTATCTCTAAATACTTGCGTGAAAAACACTTCTACGCCGCGTTCCGCAAGTAATTTTAGGTTGGTATTTTGCAACCGTAAGGCATTGATATCAGCAACTGGAATGCCATATATTCGCTCCATCACAATTACGTTTACGCGGCAGTGGTCGCTATAAATATGAGGAACGTAAAGACTATCTGAGTCAGTGAAATTGCGTTTAATTTGAATGCCATTTGCCGCTTCACGCAATAAATCAAGTTCATCTAAAATAGTGCGTTTGTATTCTTTTACCACCTCTACGGGTCGCAACCGTTTGCCATCAGGCAGCCAGTCTTGCACTAACTTGGCGATAGATATCAATAAATCGACGTCGGCTTCAATCGTTCGTTTGATATTGGGACGCAACACTTTTACAACAACGTCTTTATCATCTAGTTTTAGCTTAGCCGCGTGCACTTGCGCTACCGAAGCCGACGCTAAGGGCTCATGATCAAACTCGCTAAATAATTCGTCTAGCTTTTTAAGCCCCAAGGCCTTTCTAACAATTTCCTCAGCGGCACTTGAATCAAAAGGCGGGACTTTATCTTGCAAACGCGTTAGTTCGTTTACCATTTCATTGGGCAATAAATCGCGCCGTGTTGACAGCATTTGCCCAAATTTAACGAATACAGGGCCAAGCTCTTGTAGCGCTAGACGCAGACGCTTACCTTCTGATTCGCCTTTGAGTTTATTCGGCCACCAAAAAAGGCAGCGCCGTGCGAATCTAAAATACCAAGGACGAAAACGTTTCGGAATAAGGTCATCAAGACCATGTTGGAGTAATACACCACCAATTTGGACAAAACGACGATACCTCATTGCGCTTTCCCTTTATTAATTTTCTCTTCTAATTTCTGTAACTTGGCCTCGAACCTGTCGACATCTTCCCTTAACTGATTTACTTCGTCGCTAAAATTCACTAATGCAATTGGTCTAAGCGCAATTGGTTTTTCATCAAGTGCAGTATCGGCTAAGGTTTGTACAAAAATACTCATTTGACTTTTTATCGAAGCAAGTGCCTGTTGGCCCGTTTTATTTACTTGATACGCCGCAGCATCACCTAGGTAGGTCGATAAAACCTCTTCGATATCTATGTCAATTTTATCAAACAAGCGACTTAGGCCCTGCAAAATTCCAAGATCGCCAGCGAAATCCAACTTGCCCGACTTTATCAATTTGGTCATTTGATTATTTTGTTTAAGTTTATCGATGGCAAACAGAGAAATACTGACCCAACATTCGTTGTCTTGTAGAGCGCTTGGGTCGTCATCTTCGGGCGAACTTGAATATAGCTTATCGGTATCAACCCCCACATTTACTTCATGCTTAAAAAAGCTAAAACGAAGCGCTGTATCGAGTTCCTGTATGTAGATAATACACAGCTTACCAGCTAGCGGTGATAACAGTGCGTCGCTATTAGAAGACCATTGCAATGCTTTGTTAAGCGAAGCTTCTATACCTGCACTTAAGACCTGCGGCGCAAGCATTAAAATTTATACCCTCGGTGCAAGGCTACAATACCGCCTGTCATGTTGTGGTAATTGGTTTGCTCAAAGCCCACATCTTTCATCATTTGTTCGAGCGTATCCTGATCAGGGTGCATACGAATAGATTCAGCTAAGTAACGATAGCTATCGGCATCATTTGCGACCAGCTTGCCCATTTGCGGGAGCAAATAGAATGAATAAGCATCATAGGCTTTACTCAATGCCTCGGTTGTGGGTTTTGAAAACTCCAACACAAGCAAGCGCCCACCTGGTTTCAATACGCGATACATTGATGCTAATGCCTTTGATTTATCGGTGACGTTACGCAGGCCAAAGGCGATCGTGATCAAATCAAAATGATTATCAGGGAAAGGCAGCACCTCTGCATTTGCTTGTACATATTGCACGTTTCCAACAATGCCTTTGTTGGTGAGTTTCTCTTTGCCCACTTTCAACATAGAGTGATTTATGTCGGCAAGAATCACAGAGCCTGTTGGCCCCACTATTTTACTAAATTTAGCCGCCAAGTCGCCCGTTCCACCGGCTAGATCTAAGACCTTTTGGCCACTGCGCGCGCCACTGCAATCAATCGTGTAACGCTTCCAAACACGGTGAATACCAAATGACATTAAGTCATTCATGACGTCATATTTGGCTGCAACAGAATGAAAAACTTCGGCAACCATATCGGCTTTTTTTGCAGTGTCCACTCGAGTGAAACCAAAATCAGTGGTAGCGGTATTTGTCTCAGGAGTGGAGTTTTCGGTTATGTTAGACATATAGGCTCGACATCGCAATTAATAAGATGAGAGTGTAGCCTAATGCGCCAATAACTGATAGTCGTTTGGCGCATAAAAGAGTAGGCTTATTTCTTATCGCTTCCTATATAATGAACTAGTCCAGTCGCTGAGTTTCACCTATATTCACTGATACAATTTGTCTATTTAAATTTTAAACTGATCTCATCTGCAAAAACCTTCGTTTTCGGATAGGGTAAAGTAAATACAAAAATACAGGTTTTGTAATGGAAAAATTTCAAACAATCTATGCGCGTGCTGCAAAACGAAAAGGTGGACATTCCGCGCTTAATAAATTGCTAACAAAACCTAAAAGTAAGCAAGAGCTATATAAAGTTGAAGACGCAGTAGTCCTGTCTGAACTGACTAAAAAAGTGTTTCAATCGGGCTTTGTTTGGCGTGTGGTTAGGCAAAAATGGCCTAATTTCGAGGAGGTTTTTTGGCAGTTTGATATAGATAAAATCCTTATGATGCCCGATGAAATGTTAGAAAAAAAGGCGACCGACCCCGCCATCATCAGGAATTTGAATAAAGTTCGTACCATTCGTAGTAATGCCTTAATGCTCAAAGATATCATTAACCAGCATGGGAGCGTGGGCAAATGGCTCGCCGACTGGGATAGCGAAGATACTATTGGACTATGGGTATACTTAAAAACGCACGGTGAGCGTCTTGGTGGAAATACTGGCCCATATGCATTGAGAGCTATTGGCAAAGATACTTACATAGTTTCCAGAGACGTTGAAGCCTACTTTAGAGCACACAAGTTAATAGATGGCGGCATCAATAGTAAGCGCTCACAAACAGCAATTCAGGCATGTTTTAATCAATGGAGAAAAGAGTCTGCTTATTCATTGCAAGAACTGAGCATGCTCGTTGCATTCTCTAGTGGGGATAATTATGTTGGGGTCACATAGGCCATTATTGACCACTATCTGCGACCAAGCTTTTATTAGTTAAACACAATATGAATGAAACGCTATAAGGACTTCAAGTTTTAGCAATTTCGCGTAAACACAAAATAGACTAAAGCTAGCGATTTTTAACTCATCGAAATAACTAATTGACCGATACAGAGCTACTTATAATAAAGAATGGGTAGCCTACCATGCAATTACCTCATAAGAACTTATGCTTAGCCGATCGTATTATTCGAGGAGGCATTAGTATCGCAATGATTGTCTTTGCTGTTTTCTGGGCAGAGCAGATCGGTGATGTTTTTCTACAAATCATCATAGTTGTCTTTGCGGTATTAAATTTAATATCGTTTGCTGTCGGCTGGTGCCCAGTATATAAACTAGCCAATATATCAACGTACAAAAAAACCAATTTGTAGGCGTTTCATTGTCTAATCTCCACACCGTGGTTAGTGACACAAGTCTTCGGCGAAGATTAATTTTTGGTTCCATTATTCTCGCCGTTATTGTGTCAATCATATTTATCGTAGTGGCCTATCGTCTAGCGAGTGATTTAGCCGAGAAAACTGAAGTAAAGCACTTCGACAAACAGTTCCAGTGGCTATTTAATGAGTCTGAACGATTGCATGAGCTTGTTGCTGACCCAGATGAACTCCTAAACACCATTAAAAGTCTGCACGCGTACTTAAACAATTACCCATATTTAGTGAACGACAAGGACTCTTGCGCGGTCAACTAACGCAAGCACTAGAATTGCGCCAATTTATATTAGTATATCAGCCAAAAGTCGCGTTATCCGATGGCAGTATCATCGGTGCGGAAGCACTAGCTCGCTGGCAACACCCTGAGGAAGGTTTGCTAGGTCCTGCGGATTTTATCGATTTGGTTGAACAAAGTGATGTCATCCATAGCTTTAGTCGGTTTGTCATTGCTGATGCCATTCGCCAAGCAAGTGTGTGGAAAACAGAAATAAAATCGATTCCTATCTCGATAAACTTATCAGCCTATAATTTAGCCGATCCTGATCTTGTTCCTTACATTTCAGAGCAATTAACACTTTATAAATTACCAGCCCATTTGCTAGAAATTGAACTTACAGAAAGTGCTAGCATGGTTGACATAAAAGTCACCCAAAACGCATTTACTTCCTTACATGAACTGGGTGTCAAAATATCGATAGATGACTTTGGAACAGGTATGAGTTCATTTTCATATTTGCGGGAACTTGACATGGATTATGTAAAAATTGACCGTTCATTTATTTCTGCCATGCTTGATGATAAACGCAGTGAAAAGGTAGTTAAAGGTATAATATCGATGTGCCATAGCTTAGACACTGAAATTATCGCTGAAGGAATAGAAACCGAAGAGCAAGCCCAAAAGCTGATTGAACTGGGATGTCGGATTGGGTAAGGGGGACAATGCAACTTCAACCGGATTTAGGTTGGTTTTTAATACACAAATATCCTGTGTTAATTCTTTATTGTTGTCTTAAACAAGCTCGTCTACCCCTCTGGTAACGACACTATCAACTAGAGTGGCGAACCTATCGCGCATGGTTTTGTCGTCAATATAATCAAACAGACTTTCGTGCTGCACTCTTACCTTTTTGCCTACCATCTCTTCAAAAAACAGGGGCTGTTACCCTCATTCAACGCTTCGGTAGCGCCCTCAATTTGAACATCCATTTTCATATGCTGTTCTTAGAAGGTGCAGTAAGTGAAAATCCATGGGGTGGCACGACATTTACCCGAATAAAGGCCCCAACGCATGATGACATGGTCGAACTGGTGCATACCATCAGCCAACGCATTGCTCGATATTTAGAAAAAGTCGGTTTAGTACAACGCGACATGGAAAACAGTTACCTCAATTTGCCACTAGATGTAGATGGCTCTAGAGCGCAGCCGTAAAAATTTGCATCATCAACGTCAAGGCCGATGTATATTATTTGTCGTAGACGCCTCACTTGTAGTGTTGGTTTTGTTCACCCTCTACTTTAAACAAATTAATGGTTCAAAGCATACATTGTTGTTTGGGTTGGGGCGTCTATGTCTTCTCGTATAGACGCCCCTATTGTCAAGCTGATTATTTCTACTGCACTCGCAAGTAAGAAGCAAAGACAAATTGCTAGCTTTATAAAAGCTTGCTTTCTGACTGGTTAATTGATACAAAAATAGCCAAATTTTTCCACCAACTTCAAATTTGTCTGAAGGTGTTAGAGAGGTCAGCGTGTTTTTAAAACTATTATCTTTTGTTGTTGTATGTATGGCTTTTTGCAACGCTGTTAACGCCGAAACTCAATGGTCTCCGCTCGAACAAAACCCTAATTGTCTAATTTCTGAAAACTTTCTTAAGCCAAATCCAAGAACCAACGCTTTACCATTTTACACAGACGGTGCAATGATCCTAGCTTGGTATATCGAAGGACCGCAGTTTGCCAATAATCGTCAGTATTTGGATCTTGAAAAATTTGCCAAGTGCTTAGATGGCACGAGAGATTGTGGTTTAGATACAAATCAGATGGTGGTTCAAGAACTCACTGGCCCTAATCGGATGAAGGGGGCCGGCCCATTAACACAGGCATTTTTTAAACAAACGCCGCCGTATAATGCAATTCGTTTTGCTATGAGTGAGATTGGTGACTGTTTCGGTGCAGCAGGAGAAGGAATTACCCTTGAAGACGTGAGTTTAGAAAAGGTTAGTTTACCGATGGAAATCTGCAGGAATGCAGCTCGTACACTGCATTTTAAAGGACGCCGATATGCCTCAGACGCTCCGACAATGACAGCATCGCAAATTACTCATTATTTGCCTTGGGGTCTTATTGTCTACAATTTAGAAAACAATCTTCGTTATAGTCCAAAAAACAAGCCTAGCGTTTGCTCTGTGATACCTAACGAGCTCAAACCTGCTTTTATGGCGTTTTATGATGCAAATGGTTACGCAGAAAAGTCAGCTTCAGCTATGCTCACGGCAGAAACAGAACTGCCACAAAAGGAGCTTGCTAATAAAGAGCAAGCTAGTCTAGCTTACACGCGCGACGCGCATCGCAAACAACTGCTATCTCGCAACGACAAAGAGCGTTTGGGTTCTCTTGACGCTTGCCAAATTGCTTATAGCTACATATTTAACGGCGTCAATCGTACTCCTCTCAGTTTGATTGAAGGAAAAATACCTGATAACGCAATTGCATGGGCAATAAAATTCGAAAGTGCACAAAAAGCAGGACAAGTATGTCCGGCCATGCCAGATAATTTAAGTAATTGGATCGAAGCCCAGGATATCCGTTTATTTCAGGCCTATGGCGCGGATATTGAATTTCGTGAGAGCAAACCTAAATTAAATCAGGAGAGAGAACTGCAAGCCTTTGCAAAGCAGTGGATGTGGCGAAATCAAACCTTTTCCGATACCGATTTTCGTGAAGGTTCGAACTGTAATGCGGCTATATGGTATGCAAAAAATATTGCTCATGACTGGAGCAAGTTAACAGTAGCAGAAGCTGATTTTATAGCCCTAGCAAAGCGCTTTGCTCAATGGAATGTATCGACTAAAAGCCTTTGTTCTGTAATACCCCCTGAAATACTGCCACGCGCGCATGACTCTTGGCAACGGCATTACAACAGGAAAATGCGCGAAGACGCAATACAACAAGCGATCTGGGACGAAGCCAATGCAAGGGAAGCAGCGAGACGTGCGCAAATTAATGCTTCATACGATGCATTATTTAACTGGAAGCCACAACATCAAGAGCAAAAAAAATTGCGATGTTACGATGTTGAAACCACCAAATATGGTACACGGCAACACTGTTTTGGCAACTGATAGGGCGTTTTTGAAACGCATAAACCCGTTTTAAGCACAAGTTGGTTAACGTTTTGGTACTAAGCGTCACTTGAGCGTGTAAAAGGATTTCGCTTAATCAGCACTGCCCAAATAAAGCAACATTTAATGTCAACCTATCTTTGGCAATAATAGGTAAGCCGATTCGTGCACATTTTCGAAACCTTTAAAAGGTTCCTTTACGAGCGAATAATAAAGTGTACTTATGGTGTAGTTCTCTTGGTAATGCGACTTTATTTCATCTTCATTGACACTAAATGGAGGCCCTTTAAATTGTTCTTGAGGATAGCTAAATGAAATCGTTAAATGTTTCGCTTTAGGAGCGATACATTTGAGTTTATCACAGTACATTTTGCGCATATTATAGGGTAATGCGACTAACGCACCTCTGTCATATATAGCATTAAGTTCTCCAGTCTCCTGCGTTGTAAGTGCAAAAAAATCGCCTACATAAATCTTAAGGTTTTCGGCTTGATATAATTTAAAGTCTTCTAAAGCGTAGATATCTGGTTCAATATTCATGTCAACAAATAACTGTTTAACCGCTGACTCATTTAGCTCAACACCTACTACGTTGATATGGTGTAGCAATAACCAAGGGATATCTTGAGTTTTTCCGCATAATGGGACAAATATTGTGTCTCCTTGCTTTAGCGTTAGCTCAGAGAAAAATCGCTTCAATAGTGCGTTACCGTTTTTCTCATGAAAACCTATTTCGTTGTTATTCCATCTTGTATGCCAGAAATCTGGTTCCATTTAACTTTTCCCATCCTTTTATTTAATTGAGTCTTTATATCTGCAAATTATTTCATTAAAAGCTAAATGTCTATGACTATTCCGACTGAGACAGAAATTATGAGTTAAATGGTTAAATTCATATATATTTTTCATTAGCCTGTCATTATGTCACTAATGACACATTTAACTTTCAAATTTGGCATCATTAGCTTCCCTCACAATGAGTGTTAAATAAAAAACAATTAAATCAATAACTTAAAAAATCATTTGTTTTGCTACGGTATGTGCTGAGTCGTCTTACCGAATAACTCAGTTTTATACGATAAGTTAATTTTATGGGAGCAATAGTATGAACGAGACGTTAATAATATTATCTCGTTGGCAATTTGCGATGACGGCTATACTCACAAACGGCAATTCAGGCATGTTTTAATCAATGGAAAAAAGATGCTTATTCCTTGCAAGAACTGAGCATGCTCGTTGCATTCTCCAGTGGGGATAATTATGTTGGAATCACATAAGCGATTTTTAACTCATCGATATAACTTATTGACCGATACAGAGCTACTTATTAAAAAGAATGGGTAGCCTACCATGCAATTACCTCAAAAAAACTTATGCTTAGCCGACCGTATTATTCGAGGAGGCATTAGTATCGCAATGATTGTCTTTGCTGTTTTCTGGGCAGAGCAGATCGGTGATGTTTTCCTACAAATCGTCATTGTTGTTTTTGCGGTATTAAATTTCATATCGTTTGCTGTCGGCTGGTGCCCAGTATATAAACTAGCCAATATATCAACGTACAAAAATACCAATTTGTAGGCGTTTCATTGTCTAGTCTCCACACAGTTATTAGTGACACAAGTCTTCGGCGAAGATTAATTTTTGGTTCTATTATTCTCGCCGTTCTTGTTTCAATAATATTTATCGTAGTGGCCTATCGTCTAGCGAGTGATTTAGCCGAGAAAACTGAAGTAAAGCACTTCGACAAACAGTTCCAGTGGCTATTTAATGAGTCTGAACGATTGCATGAGCTTATTGCTGACCCAGATGAACTCCTAAACACCATTAAAAGTCAGCACGCGTACTTAAGCATCGCTGACAATGTTTTTGGCCTTGAGCTATTGAAACTAAATGACTTAGAGGCAAGTAGTAAGACATCGCATATGTCAGCCATACATGCAGAACTGAGCTTGCTCAATTTTCCTGAATTTGCACGAGGCTCATTTGTCTTAGATGACAAACATTTATTTTGGCAATTTAAAAGAAGTCAATCTAATCAGCTTTCATTGTTAGTTATTTACGAAATTAGTAGCATTGAAGAAGCCCTCAATTTCGTGGCAAAACGCTTATCTATAACTGCATTTTTAACATTTTGGTTAGCTGTATGGGCAGCCTTAACGATGTCAGCAGTCATTACCCGCCGCTTTGAAGAAAACAATCAAAAACTTGCATTTTTAGCAATGCATGACAGCCTCTCTGGCCTTAAAAATCGTACATACCTACATGAGTTTTTTAAGAGCACAATAGAAACTCAGCTAGCAAAAATCGCTACTAAGAGTTCGTCAATTGGCGCACTACTAATTATTGATTTAAATAAGTTCAAAGATGTTAATGATACTTTTGGTCACGGTATTGGCGACGAGCTTTTAAAAATAATTGCTAAGCGCTTACAAAGTACAATTGAGGAGAACGATTTATTAGTACGATATGGTGGAGATGAATTTGTTATTTGGTTTGATATGCGGGACGATAGGGACATTGGCCCACTAATTCAAAGTATATTGAGTTGCTGCTCCCAGCCCGTTCTTTTAGCCGATTCACAATTTGTCGTAGGTGCCAGTATTGGTATTGCTTGTTGTCCAGCAGATGGTGATAAACTCGATACACTTTGTAAACACGCAGACATTGCCATGTATCAGGCGAAGAGACTACGTAGCGGTTTTGAATTTTACCAAAAACAATTACCCATATTTAGTGAACGACAAGTACTCTTGCGCGGTCAACTAACACAAGCACTAGAATTGCGCCAATTTATATTAGTATATCAGCCAAAAGTCGCGTTATCCGATGGCAGTATCATCGGTGCGGAAGCACTAGCTCGCTGGCAACACCCTGAGGAAGGTTTGCTAGGTCCTGCGGATTTTATCGATTTGGTTGAACAAAGTGATGTCATCCATAGCTTTAGTCGGTTTGTCATTGCTGATGCCATTCGCCAAGCAAGTGTGTGGAAAACAGAAATAAAATCGATTCCTATCTCGATAAACTTATCAGCCTATAATTTAGCCGATCCTGATCTTGTTCCTTACATTTCAGAGCAATTAACACTTTATAAATTACCAGCCCATTTGCTAGAAATTGAACTTACAGAAAGTGCTAGCATGGTTGACATAAAAGTCACCCAAAACGCATTTACTTCCTTACATGAACTGGGTGTCAAAATATCGATAGATGACTTTGGAACAGGTATGAGTTCATTTTCATATTTGCGGGAACTTGACATGGATTATGTAAAAATTGACCGTTCATTTATTTCTGCCATGCTTGATGATAAACGCAGTGAAAAGGTAGTTAAAGGTATAATATCGATGTGCCATAGCTTAGACACTGAAATTATCGCTGAAGGAATAGAAACCGAAGAGCAAGCCCAAAAGCTGATTGAACTGGGATGTCGGATTGGGCAAGGTTTTTTCTTTGCTCGTCCCAGCCCAGCAAAAGAAATTACCGATAGCTTGTTAGCAAGTCAAGCAGAAGATGTATCAACTGCTATAGAAGTTGATGAATTAACGCCATAGGTTTCAATCGCCTTTGGCTATCGAGCAATGCCGACTTTGTTTCGGCGTTTGTGCCTTCATTATTCGCTTGCAAGCTTAACAAGCTAGACATTACCTGCAGATTATTTTTCACTCGATGATGAACCTCATTGAGCAACACTGTTTTTTTTGCTAGAGCCTTCTCTAAAGCGTTATTTGCGTTGTACAAATCAGACACATCAGAATAAGTCCACCAAAAACAATCCCAAAATAGTTTGCCCTTTACATCCTTAAGTTCAATGCCAGCGGCGTCAAGGGGGGCTTTGTTAGCATCTAACAAAATACCATCACCATCCATAAGCCCAACAAACGTGAATAAACTATTGAGCACATCGGTTAATAATCGCTTGTTGGTTTCAGCCGATTTGGTGGCAAACAGTTGTTGTGTGACTTCTTCTGCTGTGACTAACAGCCCGGTCTCCCCTGATGCAAGAGGCAATGGCTACCGGTAGTCTTTCGATAAAATGCGCAAATGTATACGCTGTTAGTTGTTGCATCATAAAGCACCTATCAAGCAGTCAATACCTAACTGAGCATAGTCTCCAATTAGCGAAGTGTAAACATCGCCTTTGCTAAAAGTCGAGCATGCTCAATAAGCTAGTAGTAGTTACTAAATCCGCATGTATGACTACGCCACTTCAGCACTTTCAATTCCCGAGTGACGAATAAGGGCATCTGTATTTGGCTCGCGCCCTCTAAATGCCGTAAATAGTTCCATTGGCTCTTTTGACCCACCCTGCTCTAGCACACAATTTAAGAAGTCTTGGCCGGTTTGTTGATTAAAAATCCCTTCTTCTTCAAAGCGAGAGAATGCATCTGCAGAAAGCACCTCTGCCCATTTATAACTGTAGTAGCCTGCAGCATAACCTCCTGCGAAAATATGCCCAAAGCCATTTTGAAAGCGATTGAAACGCGGTGGGATACTCACCGATACTTGCTCTCTCACTTCGTCTAACACTGAATACTGGCCCATATGCATTAAGAGCCATTGGCAAAGATACCTACATATTATCCAGAGATGTTGAAGGCTACTTAAGAGCGCACAAATTAATAGACGGCGGTATTAACAGCAAACGCTCTCAACTTGCGATTCAAACATGTTTTAATCAATGGAGAAAAGAATCTGGCTACTCTTTACAAGAGCTGAGCATGCTGATCGCATACTCCTCAGGAGATAATTATGTTGGCAAAACATAAGGCAAGGCGTAGCTATTAAAAAATGCGTATATCTAGGTAATTCTACTTAACTACCTCACCTCCTCTTTACTATAGAATAAAGACGGTATATAAACACACCGTTATCTACGGTTTATTAAAACAAATGCAATAATCCAATATAGACCTGATTTCAGCCTATACGAGTATCAGTTTCATTTTTTAACAGCGCAGGAAGCGCTAGGAGCGAAGCATGTTAGAAGGCCGTATTGTAAAAGTATTAATAGTTGAAGATGAGCTTATTGTAGCTTTAAATCTATCTAGAGAACTGGAAACGCATGAGTTTAAGATCGCTGGGCTCGCATCCTCTGAAGATGAAGCGCTCGCTTTAGTAAAAAAACTCAACCACACGTTGTGTTAATGGATATTAATCTTGAAAATGGTGGGTCTGGTATCAATGCAGCTAAGCGCATAAACAGAATTAGCAATGTACCTATCATCTACCTGACCGCTTATTCTAGCGACAAGATTATCAAACTTATTGGTAAAACGAACCCTTACGGCTATATCTTAAAGCCGTATAACGTACGTGAAGTAAAAGCGGTTATCAATACCGCTTTAATTAGGCTTGAATTTGAAACCAAAATAGCCGCTTCGGAGCAGCGTTTAAAGGTCGCAATGAAGGCCGCTGACTTAGACGTTCTTGAATTTGACCCTTCCACACAGGCATTTTCGATGGTGCCTCAAACAATGAAGTTTGCGCAACTTGGTTTCAAAAAGAATATGGCCAAAACACACTTCTTATCTTTGTTTATGCCACGCGATGCTGAAGCGCTAGATACATTACTTTCTAAGGGTACGCCATTTAATAAACGTGCGCGTTTAAAACAACAAGACGACTCCGTAAAACAGTATGTAGATGTATTTTTAAGTAACATTAGCTACGCCAATGGTTCTGTTCAAATTGGCGCTATTCAGGACGTCAGTGAGCAACAAAAAAGTAGCGACAAAATCCAAATTAGTAACTCTGTGCTGAGTCAAATGCAAGAGGCTATGTTAATTCTCAACGAAGAAGATCTTATTCTAGATATTAACCCTGCTTATTCACATATGATTGGTTATTCGAAAGATGAAATTATTGGTAAAACTATCGGCGACTTTATACTCCAAGAACGCAAGGACGACACCAGTGTCATCGAAGAAGCGCGCGCAAATAAACAAGTCAATCGACAAACTGAAGTAACCCTAAAGTGTAAAGACGGTAGTTTAGTGCACGCCATGTTAAGCGTCAGTAACGTGAAGACTATTGATGAAAATGAGCAATCAGTGCTTACATTAACCAATATTACACGCTTGGTTGAAGCTGAACGCAGTTTAAACAAAATCGCATTTACAGATACGCTAACAGGGTTTGGCAACAGAGCTTATTTAAATAAGTTACTTAAATCGATGAGTGAAGACATCAACTTCAATAACAGCGCCTTATTTTTTATCGATTTAGACGCATTTAAAAATATCAATGACACACTTGGGCACGAAATCGGAGACAAGGTATTAATAGAGTTCGCTAGCAGGCTACAATCGGTATTTAGAGAGCAAGACCATTTAGTTCGTATTGGTGGTGACGAATTTATTGCCATCATTACAGGGGATTTTGACGAAGAAGAATTGGGCCATATCGCGCAAAAAGTACTTGATTTATTAAGCCTTGACTTTGTTATTAATAGCCGTGAAATACCGATGTCCTGTAGTATAGGTATCGCCTATTCTGAGGCCGAACAGTTTGACCCACAAGCCCTGCTTCGCCAAGCCGATTCAGCGATGTACCATGCCAAAAAACAAGGTAAAAATACCTTCAGGTTTTACGACGCAGACTTGGCGAGTCAAACACAATACCGCATATTCATTGAACAAGGTTTAACAGCAGCGGTGAATGAAAAGCTTTTGTCGGTATACTTGCAGCCTATTGTCGACCGCACTGGCAAGATAACGAGTGTTGAAGCTTTGTGTAGATGGTACGACAGTCATGTAGGGTTTATCTCACCGGATGTTTTCATCCCTGTTGCCGAAGAAAGCAATTTAATACAAAGCCTCGGCTTTTTAGTCATTAATGAGTGTTTTTTGGTGAAAAAACAATTAATAGAGGCAGGTTACGGATATATTGACGTCAATATTAATTTTTCTGAAAAACAATTACAAAATGAACATACTTTTAAAGCCGTTTGCGAGTTACTAGAAGACTATCAACTAGATGCTAAGGGTTTCGTCATTGAAATTACAGAATCCATCTTACACAGTAGCAGAAGTGACCGCACAATTAAGCACTTACAAGAAAAAGGCTTTAAATTTGCGATTGATGATTTTGGTACAGGCTATTCATCGCTTTCTAAGCTTCATGACTATTCGGTTGATATCGTGAAGATAGATAAAAGCTTTGTAAGCTCGTTAACTACGAATACTAAACAAAATAAAATTACTCGCGCTATTGTGGATTTGGGTAAAGGACTGGGCTATAACGTGGTCGCCGAAGGTGTTGAGACTCAGGAACAAAAAGATATATTACTTGAAATGGGTTGTGACACTATGCAAGGCTTTTATTATTCAGAACCCTTGCCTATTCACGAGTTATTAAAATTCTTGGAGAATTGATAACTAAACTAGTTGTCGCAACACCGCGAGATAAACAATAGCGCATGATGTAGTTTATGCGCTTTGTGCAGTAAAAGTAACGACATGAGTCACCCCATTATCTGAGTTTGTGGTGATACTTGCCTGTAGTTGCCGCGAAAAAATGGCAATCAAATCACTGCCGAGGGTCGCGCGGGAGCCAAGTTGGTTTTTTGTATCGTCCTGAACCTCATACCCACAGCCATTGTCAGCCACTTCAAGGCGAATAGTTTTAGCTTCTGCTGACATAGCGACTATAATAGTAGGCGCCTGAGTCATTGTTTTCACAAATGCATGCTTAAATGCATTGGTCACCAATTCGGTAACTAAGAATCCAAAAGGAACGAGTTGGTTAAGCGTAAGTATTATCGGCTCGCTAGCAAAGCGTTTTTGCACGCTTATACGGCCACCATTAGCCATTGAGTCTTGTAATAGCTGTATCAATTTTTCAGTAAATTGCTGCAAATTAGCATAGCGGAAATCCTCGCGTTCGTAGAGAAGTTGATGAATTAACGCCATTGACTGTAAACGCCGCTGGCTATCAAGCAAAGCCGACTTTGTTGCCGCATTTGTGCCTTCATTATTTGCTTGTAAACTCAGTAAACTAGACATTACCTGGAGATTATTTTTAACGCGATGATGCACTTCATTAAGTAGCACTGTTTTTTCTTCTAGCGCCTTCTCTAGAGCCTTATTAGCGTTGTACAAGGCCGAAACATCTGAGACGGTTGCTAAATAAAGGACTGCGTCACCATCAGGTAAAAGAGAAAGGGCTACTTCAACCGGATTGTGATTGGTTTTTAATACACAAATATCTTGCGTCAACTCTTTGCTGGCATTCTTCACCACCTCCTCTGCACCATTAATCCTAACATTGTCGACTAATGCGACAAAGCGAGCGCGAATGGTTTTATCGTCAACAAAGTCAAAAAGACTCTCGTGTTGTACTTTCACTTTTCTGCCTAGCATCTCTTCAAATGGATGGTTTGCAAAGCGGATGAGTCCGTTTTCATCACAAGCAACTAAACCATCAACGGTTCTGTTGATTACCATTTCAAAGCGAGATTGAGAGAGCTTTAGTTTATCTTCTGCTTTTTTTCGCTCACTGATATCTATAGCAGATGGAATGATGTGCGTTAAGATACCTTCGCTGTTGTAGAGCCCCTCCATCATAAAATCAATCCATAGAAAACCACTGGCAACTCGTATGATAATGTCAAAGCGAACAGATTGACCTTGCTGCACATCGCTAACCGCGAGCTTTATACGGGCAACCGTTTCATCAGAATAGGTCCACCAATAACAGTCCCAAAAGTGCTTACCTTTTACATCCTTAAGTTCAATGCCAGCGGCATCAAGAGGTGCTTTATTGGCGTCTATCAATATACCATCAGCATCCATAAGCCCAACAAAGGTGAATAAGCTATTGAGCACGTCGGTTAATAAGCGCTTGTTAGTCTCAGCCGATTTAGTCGCAAAGAGTTGTTGAGTAACCTCTTCAGCGGTAACTAACAGCCCTTTCTTACCTGAGGCGAGGGGCAATGGTTGATAACTGGCTAGCCAGTATCGAGACTTATCGGATGCGGGAGTTTTACCTTCAACGAGCGTGTTTTTAATATGCTCACCATGAAAATAAATCTTATCAAATATCGGGGTGAGAACGTCAACTAAATCAGGAACCACCTCTTCAATTGGTTTACCCAAGGTTTTTTCGCGAGCGACCCCATTGATTTCAGCGCAGGCTTCATTAAGTGCAATATACCGCCGTTCTTCATCAAAGCAGGCAATGGCTACCGGTAGTCTTTCGATAAAATGCGCAAATGTATACGCGGTCAGTTGTTCCAACATAAAGCACCTATCAAGCAGTCAATACCCAACCGAGCATAGTCTTCAATTTGTGAAGTGTAAACATAACCTTCGCTAAAAGTAGAGTACGCTCAGTAACTTATTTTTGGTCACTTAATCTGCGTGCGTATTTCGGCCGCTTACGCTAGATCTGCACTTTCAATACCCGAGTGACGGATAAGAGCATCAGTGTTTGGTTCACGCCCTCTAAATGCCTTGAATAGCTCCATCGGTTCTTTTGACCCACCCTGCTCCAACACACAATTTAAGAAGTCTTGCCCAGTCTGTTGATTGAAAATGCCTTCTTCTTCAAAGCGAGAGAAAGCATCTGCGGAAAGTACTTCAGCCCATTTGTAGCTATAATAGCCAGCCGCGTAGCCACCTGCAAAAATATGCCCAAAGCCATTTTGGAAGCGATTGAAACGTGGCGGGATACTGACCGACACTTGCTCTCTAACATCGTCTAAAACGGACTGCACAGTTTGATTTTCTTTTAAACCTTGGTGTAATTTAATATCAAACAAACTGAACTCAAGTTGCCTTACCATTTGCATAGCGGACTGAAAATTACGCGCAGCTAACATTTTATCAAGTAGGTCTTGTGGAAGTGGGTCGTAAGTCTCAAAATGCCCAGAAATAAAGGCTAAGGCTTCGGGCTGCCAGCACCAGTTCTCCAAAAACTGACTAGGTAGTTCAACCGCATCCCACGCAACGCCATTGATGCCAGATACACCAGCTACGTCTACTTTCGTCAGCATATGATGAATGCCATGTCCAAACTCATGAAACAAAGTAATCACTTCATCATGAGTGAATAATGCGGGCTTGTCACCCACCGGGCCTGAGAAATTACAGGTTAAATAGGCAACGGGGGTTTGTAGTTTGCCATCAAGTTTGGTTCGACGTACTCGACAATCGTCCATCCAAGCGCCACCTCTTTTTTTAGCTCTGGCATACAAATCTAAGTAAAATGCGCCGCGCAATTGGCCTAGCTTATCTGTAATTTCAAAATAGCGTACGTCTTTGTGCCATGTATCGACGTTGCTAACTTCATTAACCTCAAGACCAAACAAACGCGACACTACTTTAAATAAACCACCAAGGACCTTTCGCTCTGGGAAATAGGGTCTTAATTCTTCATCCGACACCGAGTATTTAGCTTGTTTAAGCTTTTCAGCATAAAAACTAATATCCCAAGCTTGAAGGTCAGATGCGCCAAATTCTTCTAATGCAAATTGTTCAATTTCTTGCTTTTCTTTCAGCGCTTGAGGTTTTGATTTTTTTGCTAAGTCTTCTAAAAAATGAATGACTTGTTCTGTATTTTCAGCCATTTTAGTGGCAAGTGAATAGTCTGCATAATTTTCGAAACCCAGAAGGTTGGCAATTTCGTGTTTTAACGCAAGGGATTCATCGATAATGCCAGCATTATCAAATTTACCAGCTTCTGAGGCGACACTGTCACCGTCTTGATCTGACGCACGCGTTACGTATGCCCTATACATCTCTTCTCTTAATTTGCGGTTTTCACAGTACATCATGACGGGTAAATAACTCGGAATATCTAAAGTAAATAGATAACCTTCAAGATCTTTTTCGTGAGCTGCTTGCATGGCTGCGTCTAAGGCGCTCTGTGGCAAGCCCGCCAAGTCTTCTTTATTCGTTACATGTTTAGTGTAAGCTAAGGTTGAGTCCATAAGGTTATTTGAAAATTGCGATGCTAAGTCCGATAAACGCGCACTGATGCGAGCATATTCTTTTTTCTTATCATCGGGTAAAGCTACGCCCGACAACTCAAAGTCTCGTACCGCGTTAGTCACTACTTTTTGCTGCGCGAGCGATAAAGTATCAAATTCATCAGAGTCAGCTAAGGCTTTGTATAAATCGCATAAGCCTTGGTGTTGCCCAACATAGGTCGAGTATTCTGATAGTAAAGGCAAGCATGCATCATGGGCGGCGCGAAGCTCATCACTGCTAACGACTGAGTTCATATGTGAAACGGGAGAAAAAACATGGCCTAATTGATCGTCTGCCTCCTCAAGTTTAGTTACCACATTGGCAAAAGACACCTCAGCTGATTCAACAGTTTCTTCGATAACCGACATACAATGGGCGATTGCATCCTTAACATCTGTTACTACAGAACTAGGGTCAATGGCAGAGAAAACGGGATTATTAGACAAGTCGCTTAATGCTTGGTCGCTCGATATTTTATTTATGCTCATGAAAATACGCTCTTTCGAAAATAGATAACAAGTATACTTCAGTGGGGTTAGATAAACAGATTACAACACACAAATTGGTGAATATTTATATTCCCAATAAGACAGCATAATGAAAAATGCAATGAAAACTTGAATTGCTCGGTCTAGTGGGCATACTCTTATTATTTCAGCTTGAACATGGTTTTATGATTCAAGCTAGAATTCTTCTTTCAACACCACGACTTATTGGGAATTTATGACAGATTCAAACACGCATTATGATTACATTTGTATTGGTGGCGGTAGTGGCGGTATTGCCTCTGCTAATCGTGCTTCCCGCTATGGCCAAAAGGTAGCGATTATTGAAGCAAAAGATATTGGTGGCACATGCGTTAACGTAGGCTGCGTGCCTAAAAAAGCAATGTGGTATGGGGCACAAGTGGCCGAAGCTATTCACAAATATTCATCCGATTACGGCTTTGACGTTACCCTAAACAAATTTAGTTGGGAAAAATTGGTAGAGAGTCGAGATGCTTACATTTCGCGCATTCATCAATCATACGACCGTGTTTTAGGTGGCAATGGCGTTACCTTAATAAAGGGTTTCGCTAAGTTTATCGACAACCACACTATTGACGTTGATGGCGTTGTCTATACTGCCGATCACATCACCATCGCCACTGGCGGTCGCCCTATAAAGCCTGCCATTCCTGGCGCTGAACTTGGTATCGATTCTGATGGCTTTTTCGCGTTGGCGCATCAACCTAAGCGCGTTGTGGTAGTTGGCGCCGGATACATCGCAGTAGAACTTGCAGGCGTGTTACATTCTTTAGGGAGTGAAACCCATTTAGTTGTGCGCCGCGGCAAAGCGCTGCGTAGTTTTGATGATATGTTATCAGACACGCTTAGCGAGATGATGCAAGAAGAAGGCATTCAATTACATAATTTTTCTGAAGTTGAAAAGATAGAAGAATTAGCAGACAAAAGTTTAAAAGTTCATTTAAATGGCGATCGCAGTCTAGAAGCCGACGTCCTGATTTGGGCAATTGGAAGAGAACCCGCTAACGATAAAATTGATATTCACAATACTGATGTTGAGCTTGACGAACGAGGCTACATTAAAGTCGATAAATACCAAAATACCAGCGCAAACACTATTTATGCGGTTGGCGATAATATCGGAAAAGTGGACTTGACCCCAGTTGCAGTGAAAGCCGGGAGATTACTATCTGAAAGATTATTTAATAATCAACACGATGCGCACATGGACTATGATCTCATTCCCACGGTTGTATTTAGCCATCCTACCATAGGTACAATTGGCTTGACTGAAGCCGAGGCAAAAGAGCAATATGGAGATGATCTAAAGGTCTATAATTCAAGCTTTGCCGCAATGTATACCGCAGTAACCACCCATCGACAAGCAACTAAAATGAAACTTATTTGCGCAGGCCCAGAACAAAAAGTCGTTGGCCTACACGGAATTGGTTATGCAATGGATGAAATTTTACAAGGCTTTGGCGTAGCCATGAAAATGGGGGCGACGAAAGCAGATTTTGACGCCTGTGTTGCGATACATCCAACCTCTGCAGAGGAGTTTGTTACGCTAAGCTAGACGACTTGTATTGTCTTTAAATCTAATAAAAAAGCTTAGCCCTAAAAAGCTAAGCTTTTTTATTAGCTAGTCACGGTCAATGCTAGCTCTAATTTTATCAATAAATTCAAACCTTTTATCATTCAGAGCGTTATCGCTTGCCACTTGCCAGTTTCCATTCATTGCCACCACCAAATCACGCGTTGGGTCAATAAAGATGGTTTGCCCAAAAATTCCCCGCGCAGTGAAACTGCCATCATCAAAGGTCCACCACTGATAACCGTAGCCTCTGCCTGCTTTACCAATTTCCGTCTTTTTGGTCGTAGCCTCAGCAATCCAGCCCTCAGGTAACACCGACTCACCATTTACACTGCCATTTTCAAGTATGAATAAGCCGTAACGGGCATAGTCTCTTAAGCTTGCTTGAATACAGCAGCCTGAAATTTCGTTGCCATCGGGCCCTAATAACCAGCTTGCTTTGTTTTCCATGCCAAAAGGCTGCCAAATTTTTTCACTAAGATAGTCACTTAATGTACGTCCTGTCGCTTGTGCTACCAATATACCAATAAGATTGGTTTCGCCAGTAGAATATAGCCAAGTTTCACCGGGTGGATGCGCTCTTTCTAATTTACGCATATAACTTACGATGGTGGGAAGACCGTCTTGCGCTGCGTGGTTATTAAATTTAGCAACATCAGAATTTGGATCAGAGTAATTCTCATACCACTTTACACCAGAAGTCATGGTCAATAACTGGGCAATGGTTACATCATCATATGCCGAACCTTCTAAGCCATTAATATAGCTAGAAACACTATCGTTAATACTATTAATGTGCCCTTCTTTAATCGCGATACCGACTAAGCTAGAAGTGAAGGATTTAGCCACCGAAAAGCTTGTCCAACGTTTATCAGGAGAGTGACCTAAGCCATATTGCTCATAACGTATCTTACCTTTATGCAAAACAAGCATGCCTGAAAGGTTCTGCTCATCAAAAAAGGCGTTCATATCCTCACTAAGAGAAAGTGGCTCGCCTTCTGGTAAGGCGCGAACATTCGTGCTGGGTGTTATTTGTCGTGACTCTATCAGAAACGGCACTTCATCTAACATTTTAAAACCCAAATCACGTTGGCTTTGGGTCCAAAACAAAATCTGTTTATCTTTTGGCGGGTCAAGCAGCAGTGCGCGAAAATCGGGACCCATCCACCAAAGGAATACAGATAGTAATAACAGTAAACTTCCAACAATGAGCACGACGGTACGCAAAACGGTGTTGTTTTTCACAATGATATTTCCTTTTCTAGGCGAGTAGATGACCTAAGCACTAGCCAGCACATAAACTTATTGTAGATTAACATAATCTTTATGTGTGTGAAGAAGCTACGCGTAGATTTGAATATAAGAAAGGCGATAGAGAATAAAGTTACATCAAAAAAAACCGCCAAATATTTGGCGGTTTTTCTATTACAGTATCAATTTATTAAGCTTTGAACTTTCGTAATCCTGCCAACGTTAACAAGCCCATCCCTAAAAGTGCAAGATGCGCTGGTGCAGAAACTTCAACTGAGTCTGAGTATTTGTACTCTATGGTTATGGCGCCGCTTGAAAAGGTACTAATGCCCGACATTAAATTACCGCCACCGGTCACCTTACTTAATGCGCTAGCGTCAAACTCTACGCTACTGGTTGATGTACCCATGTCGATAAACGCAAGTAAGGACGCTGTGTCGGTAAAGAACTTACTGACTGTCTCACTGGCATCAAGTCCGACAAAGGTTGACCCAGAAGGGCCATCAAAATCACTTACGCCATCGTAAACAGCTAAGACTTTTGTTGAGGACTCTGAGGGTGCAGCTTCAATAATAATGTCGCCAGCTAAGTCAATCAGCGCAATAATAGCAGAGACCGTAGCGGTAACCGTATCGGCACTGCTCCTGCTTCTATTTTCAGCTTCAGCGTGAGCTTCAGCTTTTGCTAAAAGAGTAATTTCGACAGATTCAAGCTTACGCTGACCCCCTAAGGTGTCAAAAAGCTCGTATTCAACCTGCTCTTTAAAATTAGTTGTTGTTTTTTCTACAGTGAAGTTTTGAGTAACAACTCCTGCATTTGCATATCCGGCTATACACAATAAAGCGGTACTACATAGTATTTGCTTTAACATCTGGGAAGGCCCTTATATCGTTAGTTACATCGATGGCAATTTGCCACCACCAACCAATATTTAGCACGTTCTATGCCATGTTTTTTATGTATGTATTTCAGCCTTTTATAAAATAACAAAATAACATTTTTTGCTTTTGTAAAAATTGCCGACAAGCCCCTTCAGATAGGGGTTTGTTATTTTTTTCCAAAAAAAACGCCCTCGGTTGAGGGCGTCTTATTGTCGTCTTAAGACTTCGAAAGCGTAATTATTTCCTAAACTTTCTGATTCCAGCAAAACCAACTAAGCTTAACAGAACAAGTGCCACATGAGCAGGAGCACTTACATTAACAGGTACGTCACTGTAAGTGTATATTACCTTAACGTCACCTGATGCAAAAGTCGTAAAGCTACTCGTTAAGTTACCGCCGCCCGTAATTTGGCTCAACGCTTTAGCTGTAAAATTGATTGAAGTAGTACCAGCACCTACAAAATCCATTAACGCCATCGCATCGTTGATTAACAAATTACTAAAGTCGTTTGTGTTCAAATTCAAAAACTCTACGCCAGAAGGACCATCAAAATCGATTACACCATCAAACGCGGCTAGCAATTCAGAACGAGTAAGAAAAGGAGCAGCTTCAACGAGTTTAACACCACTTGTGTTTACAAGAGCGATATCGGTAGAAAGCGTTGCTGTAATTCTTGTTGAAGTAGCATTGCGGTTTTCCACTTCAGCAATCCCACTTGATCTAGCAAGCAAGGTAAACTCGACAGATTCTAATTGGCGAGTTCCACCCATATCATCAAAAAGATTATATGATATCGTGTTAGTAAAGTTGGTAAGTTGTCGTGCGACCGTAAACTCTTGTGTAATGACGGCGGCACTAGAGAAACCAGTGACACAAAGTAATGCAGCCCCACATAGGATTTTCTTTAACATTTATCTATTCCTGTAAACAGTTGTTTATTGTATCTAACATAGACACAATTATTGTTGTAGAAAAACTAAGCAACAAACGAGCCACTAATTATTTAACATACAATACAAATACCTACACATTGCCGAATTTTTAAAAATACAATTATGTAAAATTACCTGACACTTTTGGGTTGTTTATTCGCTTCTTTCGCGTACATAAAAAGGACCGAAAAGAGGTTCTTTTTTGCGTTTTTCAGCTAGAAAAAAACTAGCTAAAGGCTAAAAATTTAGCCTTATTTGGTGATATAAGTGCTAAATGTTTTTTTGAAGTAAGGAAGTCCAAAGAAAACGGGTTAATAATAAATCTGCACTAACTGTACAAAAATTATACGATTTAAGTCTAAAGAGGCCATTGACGCGACTAAAAGTTGTTGATATTTTGAACAGCTGTCGTTGTAAGGGGAAACAATATCAACTGTCAGCAAGCAAACAAGGAAAGATTTTATGCCTAATTTAGTACAAGAACTTAACAGCCTTGACTTTAGCGTCTATATTGGTGGTCCGCTACAAGCAGCAGTTCAGGCACAACACGCCGCTTCCATGTCACAAGTCAGCTTTATTCAAGATGTAGGATTTGATGACAGCAATCAATTACGGTATGTCGATTTCGCCTTTGAAAAGTCGGTGCCTAATGAAGCCGGTACCGCTTTTATTACCAAAAACGTTGAAATAAAAGTACCTTTTTTAACTATGCTAACTATTCCTGCGCTGCGCATTGAAGAGATGACGATAGACTTTAATGCAAAGTTAACCTCCACAGAAACGGCCAGTGTTTCGAGTGAGTTTGCAGCAAGCGCAGAGCTTGGAATTAACTACAAAATTGTTAATTTTAAAGCATCAGCGTCATACAAGAGAACGTCAACGCGCGGCACAACGGTAGAAAAAACCTATAATCTAGGGGTAAAAGTTACGGCTGTGAATGATGAAATACCAGCAGGTTTAGATCGTATATTGACTATGCTTGAAGATAGCATTGCTAGCATTGAACCTGCGTCAACAACCTAGCACTATTAGTCAAGGGGCGTTAACTTCCCTTACCTTGCCCTTTGGCTAATATAATCAGTTTAATAAGGATATTACATGCCAAAGCTAAACGATTACCTTGGAAGTATTATATCTAGCTTATCTAACGCACGCGTAATGGCTGACGTACAAACCGTAAAGCTGGCCGAAGACTATGCAAAGCATGAATTGCTTCAGCACTTTTCGGTGCCGCGCATGCGTATTGCCGATGTTGAACTAGACATTCCATTTGCTATTGAATCAACCCAAGAAGAGTTGGTTGAGAATGTAGATATCATTAATAACCAATCATTTAATAAAGCGATATATAGCGAAATCACTAAGAATTTAGGCCGAACGAGTCTACCTAGGCAAGCCTCTCAAGAAGTGAGAACGGTCTTAACTAACAGCGCTAAAGACTTAGAAGCCAAAATAAACCAAACCAGAAAATTGGTTCCAGTAGCTGAATATAGTGACAAACTAGCATCCGATATCACGCGTATCGCAGTTGAGAACAAATTAATTAAAGATGCCTATGACGTAAATGAAACTACTTTAGTCGAGCGCATCAAAAAAGCCGCTGAGAAAGTGATTCTTGAAAATACGCAGCGCACAACCTTAGGCGATATGAACGTTGTTGCTGAAACTCATTTACTGCGAGAGCAAAAGCCCGAGCATATTGTACATATTAAAATGAAGATAACTGAAGACGGCATGGAGTGGCAAAAAGTAGAGCATAGTGACGGTAGCATCAGCCGTAAGCTTCTGCCTGAGTAATATAATCATGTTTCGTTCTAAGGTGATTCTAGTCGAAAATTCTAATCAGCTCTTGCTAGAGTTTCCAGCTTTAGTGAAACGAATGGAATTAAAAGATCCGCAGTTTTTACCGCGTTTATTCGAGTGGATAGAGCGCGCAGAAAACCTCTTAGTACAAAATAAAATACCGAAAAGTGCGAGTTTATCGGGTATTAAAGCGAAAATAATTACCCCTGTCTTTGACACTAAAGTAAGAGCGAATCGACGCAAAGTACAAACAGCTATCGCTTCGCAGCTTATGTTCGATTTGCAAAGCAGTCTGCAAGACGCTGTTCATACGGCAAGTACTAAGGTTGAACAAGCAAGCGAGAGCATAAGCCAGCTCCTCAGTGTTTTAGCTCAATCTAGTGCCAACAATGGGCATACTTTACAGTATGTGACCAGCGAGGATGTTGGTGTGTTTGTTGACCGTATTTGGTATGTCATATGTCATCATGAACAACTGAAAAACAGCGCCGTACAATTGAAAGGACTACTATCAGAAAGTGACATTAAGCTGTTAATTACGCGTGATATTGACGTCTTACAGTTTATGCCTCAAGTTTCCGAAAGCTTATTGCGTGAATAGTCAAATTGACGCAATAAGCTTTCGTATGCTGTATTTGAAAACTTCCATTGGTTTGCTAAAGGCTAAAAATTTAGCCTTATTCCGAGTTCCAAAGAACGTCCCTGAATGGGTGCTAAGTCTTTCAAAAAAGAAGTATGTACGCGTCCTTCTTCATCAAGTAAATTGCGCCCCCTTAAAAACAGTTCAGCGTCTGTATCTAGCAGACTAGTATAATACGATGCATTTATATCTACTAAAGTGTAGGCATCGGTAGCACTTTCAAGCTCAGCGACTTTGTTTTGCTCAAACATGTGGGTTACTTGCGCCATCAATGTAAAATCTTGCGTCTTGTAGTCAGCACTAATAATTGCTTTGATGGGCGGTATTCTGGGTAAATTTCCAGTCTCACTTTGCTTCACTTTTGCACGAATATAGTCGCCTTGCGCGGTTAAAGTAAAGTTGCTATTTACATTATAGCTGAGCTGAACCTCTGCTCCGTATAAATCAGCATCAGCAGCAAGGTAAGCATATACTGGCAGCGCATCACCTTGTTCCTCATCTTCATCGTGCATGTCCTCAATGTGATCTTCATCTTCATGGGCATGTTCAAACTCAGCCGTAAAGCCTGTGTTAGCGGCATAATAGTAGTCGTCTATTTGATTATAGAAAATGTTTAGGACAGCACCAAAGTCACCTCCAAATTTACGCCACGAAATATCTAGATTATTCGATGTCTCCATGTTGGGCTTATCGCCTTCAAACTCAAAGGCTCCCTCGTGAAGTTCATATAGAGCCCCTACTTCATAGGTTTGTGCACCAATATGTGGGCCGAAAGAGAAAAGTTCTGCACTTGATGGCGCTCGATTTGCGTGGACAAAAGAAACGGCCATATTATAGCCCTTTGCCAAGTCCCACACGACGCCTGCAGAAAGTGATACCGGCACAAAGCTTAAATCGGATGAATCCATTGTTAAGCCATCTTCGTGTTCATGTTCATGGTCGTGATCTTCATCCTCGTCATGTCCACTTTCTAACAATTCAAGGTCTGGGCTAAATACACTTGGCACGGTAATATTTACTTTTTCTATACGCCCGCCAAGCTGCACGAGCCAGTCTCCAAAATGTTTTTCTTCAATCAAGCCTATCCCAAAAGACTTAGTATCTGATGGAGGCGTGAATGCCTCTTCTCCCACGGCGGCAAAGTCCGACATTTTAGTGTGTAAACTAATGCCTCCGCGCCATCCGGCCATAGTTTGATGCAAAATTTCTATTCGGGTTTCAAACAATTCATTTGAAAAACGTGTACCAGGAATTTGATTCTCAAGTTCGGTATGTTGGTAGTCAGTGTAGGCAATGCCAAAATTTACCGCGTTAATCAACGGCGAACTAAGTTGAAATTCGCCCGCTAGCTGGTAGCGATTTTGTTGGAGGTCAGCCTGCACGATTTCTTCGCTATGCGCTAGCTCATCATGGTCCTCTTCGTCATGATCTTCGTCGTTATGTTCCTCTTCGTGGGCATGACCAGGGATCCCATATAAGCTAGACAAATGTTCCATTGAAAAGCCAACGTAGCCGTCGTCAAAAAGATAACTACTTCCTATTGTAATACCTTTGGTTCTTGAGGCAGTGTTTTCGACAACACCAAATGTACCCTCGGCTTCATCTTCGTGATCGTGGTCTTCATGCGCTCCTTCGCTTTCAGCAAATCCATTTATTCGATAGTCACTACTGTCACGATAAAAACCCAAAACTTGGACTGCGATATTGTCAGTGCCAGTTTTGTATTCGCCGTCAAAGGCATGTTGCGCATTATTTGAATTGCGTGAGACAGTAACTTGTCCTTCACTTAAATTGTCTGCTGGAATACGTGTATCTACCATATTGACGACACCACCAATAGCGCCGCTTCCGTAAAACAAAGTAGCAGGCCCTCGAAGCACTTCAATTTGTTGCACAGTAGAAGATTCGGTCGACACTAAGTGGTCGGGGCCAATTCTTGAGGCGTCAGCCGCATCCATTCCATTTTGCGTTATTAGTACTCTGGGGCCGTCAAGACCACGGATAATGGGTGAGCTTGTCACTCCACCATAGAAGGTTGAATGTACGCCAACTTGATTTTTTAGGGTCTCACCTAAGGTACTGGCTTGTTGTTGTCTTAGCTTTTCACCGGTTAAAATACTCACAGGTGCCGCCGACTCAATATTAGACGCGTGAAATGCGCTCGCACTAACATCAAAGACCTCAATACTCGACGTGTCTACTTGAATGTCTACATTTACGGTTTGTTCTGCGAACACAGACACTTTTTCGCTTGAATGAATATGCTTAACGGAAGAAACATGCAACTCAACCTGCCCCGCTTTAACGCCGGTAAATTCAAATTTACCATCACTACCAATAGGCGTTCGTTTATTTGTCCCCATAATTTGGACGAAGCCAGATGTTAATACATTACCATTTTCATCTTTGACTTCTCCGGTAATGGTATTTGCAACTGCACCAAATGCACTGGCGATTGAAACAGCTATCAATGATAATTTAACGATGTTCTTCATAATCCTTTCGACTCTAAGATGTTATAATGTACCAACTATTAAATGTTATACTATAACAAACAAGGCAAAATTCAAGAATAATTGTGCTTTTTTTGAGAAAAATGAACCAGCTCAATTCCTCAATAAGCAATTGAGTAGCCCCTGCACGGTTGAGCCGTTAAATTTAGCCGCGTACAAAGTTTGATATAAATGCTAATCAACTATTTATGGATTTTTTAGCATGTACATCCAAATTAATGTAACTTAAAAGAATATGACAAGGCCTTTTAGGGCGTTAACTTTTCCCTTTTAAATTAACTAACATAATTGCAGAGCATATGATGGGTAACGACTAAGATGAACGCGCATAACTCTTGTACTATTGCGATTGTAGGTGCTGGTAGCATAGGTTGCTATCTAGGTGGCTGTTTATTGGCAGCAGGTGTTGACACTTTATTAGTGGGGCGTCAGCGAATACAAAAGCAACTGCATCAACACGGATTACAGGTCACTGACTGGCAAGGACGAAATCAACACCTCGCGTTTTCGCAAATACACTACACTTGTGACATCAGCTTAATTGAACAAGCAGACTATATTCTACTAACGGTAAAAAGTGGCGATACAGCGCTGACTGCGGCCTCGATTCTCAAACACGCAAGGGCCAACGCGATCATCGTTAGTATTCAGAACGGAACTAAGAATATTGATACTTTGAAGAGACTTCTTCCGCACCACACTGTAGTCAAAGGCATGGTTCCTTTTAATGTTTCTTACAACGACAAAGGGAGTTTTCACTGTGGTACTGAAGGAAATATTGCCATTGAAGCTGCTGACACTGAATATCTAGCCTTACTGCAAGCCTTTGCAAAAGCTGACTTACCCATTAATACTTATCCAGATTTAACGGGAGTGCAGTGGGGTAAGTTAATTTTAAACTTAAATAATGCAGTAAACGCACTATCTGGCGTACCATTGTTGAATCAACTGAACGATCGTGCTTACCGCAAAATAATGACACAAGTTATTTCTGAGGCCTTGCTCGTGATGAAGACAGCTGGAATAAAACCGGCTCGGATGGGAAAGGTTGTCCCTAGTCTAATGCCACACATTCTAGCTTTGCCAAATTGGCTTTTTAAACGTGTAGCTAGTGCGACCTTAAAAATCGACCCAAAAGCCCGCTCATCGATGTATGAAGATTTTATGTTAGGGCGAAAAACGGAAATAGACTATCTCAATGGTGAGATAGTCAGTTTAGGCGAAAAGTATAAGGTCGCAACACCAGTCAACAGCGCAATCGTGAGTTTAGTCAAATCTGCTGAAGCAACTGCAAGTGGCTCCCCTAAATTGAGTCCAAACCAAATTCAAGCGGCAATAACAAAAAATAGCTTATAAGATGTTTTGTCCTTGTTCTGGCTCTCTTGCTATTTGAGCCTGTTTGCGAATGTCATTATCGTCACTTTCAAGGTCTTCTTCATCCAGTCCCTGAGCATCACTCGCTTGGGCAGTTGGTTTTTGTGTGATTTTTAACGCAGGCCTGTCGCCAGCTATCCCTGGGATTTGAGCATCGTCACTATTGCCTTGAATTAACGGTAGTCCATCTGGAAAAACGACCTCTCGAGCGTCATCAGGCATACTTATCCCTGCAAGAGTAAAGGCATTGACTGTCTTTTTCATCGCCAGAGAAGCCACTTTTAACAAACTATATTTATGCGTATTTGTCCAAAAGTACACTTTCAAATTAAGGGTGGACGAAGCAAGCTCATCAACCAGAACCTGTGGCTCAGGGTCATCTAAAACTGCATCCATTTCTCCTAACAACTTAGCTGCAATACTCTGAGCCTCATTAACATCAGCGTCATAGCCAATTCCTATAATGAAACTACCTCTTGAGTTGGGATTGGCGGTAAAATTTCGTATCGTATTTTTGTATACCGTAGCATTGGGGATCTGAATATGATTACCATCAAAATCAATCAGGGTTGTTGCGCGAGCGGTCACTTGTTTGACCACGCCTAAGTGACCATCGACTTCAATCACATCTGATAATTTAAATGGTTTTTGTATACTTAACAGCAGGCTTGACATGAAATTTTCAGCAATGTCTTTAAAGGCAAAGCCAATAATCAAGCCAGCAACCCCGGTTCCACTTAAAATTGCAACGGCAAAAGCACTTAAACCTGCCATTCTTAAAAACAGATACAAACCAAAAAGAACGATGACTAGACTGATTAATCGGCGAATCACAACATTTATTAGTTGGCTGGTATGCGCATACTTCAGAGGTTTAATTAGCATTCTAGAGAGCGGGCCCGATAAAGCGTAGAAAATGGCAAATAGAAGTATGCCCATCCCAATTTGCGGAAGCTGAGCAATAAACAGTGCGTAATAGTTTTCTAATTCTGAAAGCAAGACCTGTGTTTCATTTGTCGTCATTTTATTTCTTCCAATTAAATGTTGTCATTGCGCTTATTGTTTTACTGCCTGCTGCATTAAACGTCGGTTTGGCCAAGACGAATAATAGGGCAAATACGTCCCTAATTATTGCACAAGATATTTTGTGAATATTTTTCACGCTACTTTGACATATTTTCAAGCAATCTAAATAAAGATATCACAAATTCCACTAACACATTGAATACACTCAACAAAATATTGTCATCATGCTGGTGCATATATTGCTATCAGTAAGGTGGACGTAGCAGAGGCTACATTATTTTGAAACGACAATACAAGGAAATTAACATGGCACAAGCATCACAAATGACCAATGATGAGAAAAAATCAAATTCTGAACACCCAGTTTCCGATAAGCTAAAAAATACGCTACATGATTCTGTTGACACCTTGAGCGATAAAGCAGCTCAAGCTGAAGAAAGGATCCGCGAGACAGCGCAAGCAAGTTCACAGTCGCTGGATGAAAAACAGAAAGAATTGAAGGCAAAATGGGAAGGTTCGCCAGTTAAAAAATACGCATCTGAAAATCCAGTTGCGACGGCGGGCATTGCGTTTGCGGCAGGCATGCTGCTATCAAGTTTCTTAAAGCGCAAATAATTGAGCGCCTACGATAATGGACCATACAAGCGAAACTCAGCAAAATACAGCTCGTTCCAATACTGCGGCTAGCAATGAAGCTCAATACGCTTCGTTCACAAAAACACTGGCGAGTATTGAAGAGCTGGTCGGCACAAAAGTCGACAAAGTACTCGCTGCCAAAAGTCTGGTGATCGCTGAGGCTAAAGTTAGCCTCAGCGCCATTCTGCTTTCTATTTGCTTGGCTTTGGGCGTTTTGTGTATCGCCATCACCTTGTGGCTGCTGATTAACGTCGCAATCGGTCTTGCAATTTACAACATTATTCCATCAGTTGCACTGGCGCTTGCAGCCGCAATCATATTAAACCTATGTTTAGCCTTCTTCTTATCCAAGCAGCTAAAGCAAACCTGGGATTTAGTTGGGCTACAAAGAAGCTTTTCAGCTTTTAACAAGGAGCAGTAACATGAAGCGTCTATTGAATGAGCAACTTCTCGAACTAGAGCGATGCGAACAATCGTTTAACGCCGCAGCAGCTCTTGATAAACACCGCACCTTAGTAGCAAAAGCACGTGTCAAACGTTTGCTGTTATCGCCTAAAGGTTTGTTTGCAGCATTCGGTGCAGGGGTCGCAAATGGAATGATTAAGGATGATGGAAATACATCCGTAATGAGCAAACACACTGCAATCAAACACGTCGTTTCACTATGGTTGGCCGTGTAATCTAAAAACCATAATGCATGGCACTTTTAAACACCTGCTACAGGCAAAAGGGAATAGATAAAATTGGACCAATCAAACGAAAAACCAAAAAAGTCAGAGCGACTTCCTAAAGAAATGCAAAAAATTAATGAACGACTTGTTCAACAATCAGCATTGCAAGCAGGTAACGACAGAGCTAAGCAACGTAAACGTGAATCGGATCATTACCAACACGTGATAGTAAAACGCAATGATGAAACCTTTAGACACGCAGACGATATATTGCAACTGGCCATACATGAAGGCAAATCGCAAATAGAACGTCCCGCATGGGGACTCTTTATGTCGTCGGTCGCAGCAGGCATGATCATCGGCTTCACCGTTATCGCCGTTGGTGTAATGGCAAGTATCCTTGGCGATTTAAGCGGAATGAACCGTGTACTGGTAGCGCTCGTTTATCCACTCGGATTCGTTTTATGTATATTGAGTCGCACAGAATTATTTACGGAACATACAGCAACTGCCGTTTACCCCTTACTTGAGGGCTTAACAACAGTCAAAAAAGTTTTACTGCTTTGGACAACGGTTATTGTAGGCAACCTAAGCGGCGCTCTTTTAATATCGGCATTGCTAGCGGCAGCAGACAGTGTAATTCATGCACAGCAAGGCTATCTTATCATTGCGCAACATGTGCTGGATTATGATTATGGGAGCTTATTCGTGAGTGCCATTTTAGCCGGGTGGCTGATGGCGATTGGCGCATGGACAATCCTCTCTACACACTCCACTTCAAGCCAAATTTTATGTATTTATATCGCTACCTTTCTAATTGGTATTGGTGGTTTGCATCATTCAATAGCGGGTTCAGTTGAGCTTTTAGTTGCTTTGTTTACTTCTTCACAAATATTGTTGATTGATGTAGTCCCTGCAATTGCAGTCATACTGCTTGGGAATGCGGTTGGCGGGAGCGTATTTGTTGCGCTACTTAATTACAGTCATATTAGAAGTTTAAACAACTAGTAGACCAAAAGTGCTTTTTCGCTAGCTTATCAGCATAAACCAAGATACAAAAGTAATTAAAAATGGATATACTTGGCAATATTAAACTTCGTTACGTAAACGACACTTAGGAACTAACAGTCATGCAAGATGTAGCTAAACACCGTCTTTCAACAACATCGGTGTGCTTATGCACACTGACGGTTTTAGCCCTTGTTTATACGCTTTACGTGGCGCAAGCTCTCATTTTACTTTTGCTTATTACTGGCTTGATATCACTGTTACTAAGTCCTGGCGTAAAGCTATTGAAGAGATTTTATGTGCCTCGACCCATTGGCGCTTTCTTGCTCTTAGCCGCATTGGTTGTACCGGCGTCGTTTCTGGTCACACAGCTTCAGGAGCCTATGACTAAATGGGCAAAACTGTTGCCTGAACTATCTGATCAAGTATCGCAACAAATCGATATGATTGATGAGGCTATTGATAATTCAACAACAAAAACAAAAGTAGAAACAAAAGAAGAAGCAAGCTGGTTTGATTGGTTTAGCTCGGATGAACCTGAACCTAAAAAATCCGAAGTCGAAAGCGCTGAAGTGTTTGAAAAACGCTTAAAAGAATCTTTATTCTCCTTAGCAAGCGATCTTGCAGTATCTGCGCCTCTCGTTCTATTTCAGTTTTTCACCGTGTTGATACTCATCCTATTTACGCTTATCTATTCGCCGCAGTTGTTTCAACAGTATGTTGAATTATTAGTCCATGAGGACAAACGCAATACCGTAAAATTATTTGCGTTAAAGGCGCAACAACAGCTTTCTCGTTACATTTTAACGGTGAGCCTTATCAACACTAGCTTAGCAATTATTGTGAGTACATTTTTGTTTGCAATGGA
This sequence comes from Glaciecola sp. G7-5, assembly GCF_055808975.1. Classification (NCBI taxonomy): domain Bacteria; kingdom Pseudomonadati; phylum Pseudomonadota; class Gammaproteobacteria; order Alteromonadales; family Alteromonadaceae; genus Glaciecola; species Glaciecola sp. G7-5. The sequence goes on along the minus strand of NZ_CM147892.1, from coordinate 2,082,746 downwards.
TCTTCAAGACGCGCTGTTGCTCGGCGTTCTGGTAGGCCTGCTAAATTTCATGCCATTTGTTGGGCCAATATTAGCGCTCGTGCTTATCGCTATCGGTGCTTTTGTGCAATGGGGACTAGACCTTAATACCGTACTTGTGTTGTCAGGCGTCACCTTAATTGTCACTTTAGAATCGCAATTTTTTACACCATTAGTATTAGCGAAGCACATGAGAATAAACCCACTCATTATTATTTTATGGCTGCTGTTAACCGGTTGGTTGTGGGGGCTGACGGGGGTTATTATTGCCGTCCCCATACTAGTGTGCATTAAATTGCTTTTAGACCAATCCAAAAACACTAAGCCTTGGGTTGAATTTTTGTCAACCTAGGGGCGTAGACGATAGCATTGGCGCAAAAGCTACATATCAAAAGGGTTGCTGGGGGCACATGAAAAGAAGATGGCGAGCAATCCCGCCACCTTAACTTACATTATTCATCTTACATATTTCGCTCGGTAAACTCAGCGAGACTGCTGCGTTCAACCTCATCAAAAATTAACACACTTCCTTTTTCATAATGTCGAAAAATGTTAACCGCCGCACTTGCTCCAGAAGAAGCAGGCGTAACAAAACGATCATCAATCTGAGCGAGGTTTCCTAGGACTATCGTTCGGCAATTTCGGCCTCCGCGACTAAGCATTCCTTTCATCTGTGCTCGAGTCATGTTTTGAGCTTCATCAATAATTAACACCGCATCATCAATAGAACGTCCTCTAAAATACGCCATACTGGTAAATTCAATGTTAGCGCGTTCAATAATATGCTCAATGGTTGCGCGCGTGCTCTTCTCGTCGCTGCCATGTGAATGCATAGAAATCAATGCGTCAGTCACCCCCGCTAGTAGAGGCAGGGACTTTTCTGTCAAATCGCCAGGGAGGAAACCAGGATCATCATCCATAAAGTCTCTACTTCTGACGACCACAATCTTTTTATATTGTTTTGTTTCTAGAACTTGGTGTAATCCTGCTGCAATCGCCAAAAATGTTTTACCTGAGCCCGCTGGACCAAGAATGATATTGAGGTCATAGAAAGGGTCGGTTAACTGACTGAGTGCAACAGATTGTCGTGGATTTTTAGGAGAAATACCCCAAATTTTTTCTTGTTGCCGAGGTAATAACTTTGTGAAAACACTACCCTCTGCAACTTCTGTAACCAGCCCAATATGCCCAGCGCTATCGTACCAATACATGTTGGCTTGCACTTCATCATTGAAAATGTCAGCGGGGAATTTATAAACATCTCCAGATAATTTGAAATCGTCGTCTGATTTTATTTGGTCAAATAAATCGCCGTCAAAGGCCTGAACGCCGGTATACAGTAAATCGACATCAGAAATTTGGTTATCAACCAATACGTCTTCTGCATCTACTCCTATTGTTCTTGCTTTAAGCCGCATATTAATATCACGACTGACTATCGTCACATTTTGTTTTAGCTGTTTTTGCATATGAAGCGCGAAATTGATAATCCGGTTGTCGGCATCACTGCCGATTGCATGCTTCAATTCATTTGCAAAATCTATTTGTGTATCTATGCCAATAAACAACTTGCCGCGTATGGCTGACTCAGTAGAAGGCAGTTCAATGCCCTTCTCCATTTCTTCGGAGGTGTGCCCGTTAATAATATCTTCAAGCATACGTATAACAACACGCGCATCTTGACTGACATTTTTGTCGGTCCGCTCTTTAAGATTATCAAGCTCTTCTAAAACCGTTAGGCAAATATAAATATCATCTTTGTATGCCAATAGACTTTTTGGATCATGAACCAAAGCTGAAGTATCTAGTACTCGAGGATTTCTGTTTTCGCTAGGGTTGTTCATTAACATGCTCCTTCAATATAAATGTTGCTTATGGCTTCCTCTTGATGAGCAAATAGACTTTTAAGATTTGATGTAAAAGGCGATGTGTAGAGCAGGTGTAGGATAATTGACGCGGAAGAATTTACGAATCTAATAGCAGGCATTCATGACTCCAAAATAATCATAACTAGGAAAGTGTTGCCGAACGATTTATAGCTTTGGTGTAACACACCATAATAAATTTTCAAACAATGGTCATTAAACTTCTGCAATATTATGGAAATTAAATTCATTAGGCGATAAGAATAAAATCCTTATTTAGTGCCCCATATAGCCATAACTTTACATTAAAGGCTGACATTGCCCCCTTATAGGGTTTACAATTGGCGCATAAATTTAGTCAACAAATCGGTTGTAATGAGCGAACTTCAGTCTTTTCATGTAGGTCAACGTTTTATTAGTAATAGCGAAGCTGTTTTGGGTTTAGGAGTCGTTATGGCTGCCGATGCTCGCAGCGTCAAGATCCTTTTCCCAGCGGTAGGCGAAGAGCGTACATACGCCAAATCAAATGCCCATGTAACACGCTTAGTGCTGGGCGTTGGCGAAAAAGTTAAACATATTGATGGGTTTGAAATCACGATCAACGAAGTGGTTGAGCAAGATAATTTACTAACCTACGTTGGCCTGCGTACTGATAACGAAGAAATCGCTCACGTGGTTGAAGTTGCCCTTGACCCTCAAGTTAAACTCAACCAACCCGAAAAACGACTGTTTCATGGACAATTTGACGATCCAAATTGGTTTGAGACCCGCTATAGATGCTGGCTGCAACAAAATGAATTTGCCAATTCTGGTGTTGTTGGCTTAGTAGGTGCACGCGTTGAACTAATACCCCATCAAATTCATATTGCCAATCAAGTAGGTAATCGTTTTGCTCCTCGTGTATTGCTTGCTGATGAAGTTGGTTTAGGTAAAACCATCGAAGCGGCGCTGATTATTCATATGCAAATAATTACCGGCCGCGCCCAGCGCGTGCTTATTGTAGTGCCTGATTCGCTAGTACATCAGTGGCTAGTTGAAATGCTTCGCAAGGTTAACCTGGCGTTTTCAGTGTTTGACGATGAACGTATAGAAGCAGTAAAAGAAAGCGGTGAAAACCCCTTTGACCAAGAACAACTTGTATTGTGTAGCCAACACTTTATTAGTCAACCAAAGGTACTTGAGCAAGCTTGCGCGACCTCATGGGACATATTAGTCGTTGACGAAGCGCACCACTTACATTGGTCACAAGACGACGTTTCTACTGAATATCAATCCATTGAGAAACTTAGTCAAATTGCTTTGTCGGTGCTATTGCTTACCGCGACCCCGGACCAACTTGGGCATCAAAGTCACTTCGCAAGATTACGCTTGCTTGATCCAGCCCGTTTTTATGATTACGAAGAATTTTTAAGCCAAGAACAAGGCTATAGTGAGCTAGCCCAAGCGGTTACGCCGCTTATTGAAGATCGCGAGCCAGACAACACCGAGATATCCATACTCAAACAGGTCGTACCCAATATCGATTTTAATGAATTTGATTTGAGCAATCGCGAAGACCGCGATCATTTGGTCACGCGCTTAGTCGACCAACATGGAACTGGCCGCCTGTTGTTTAGAAACAGACGCGCTGCTATTAAGGGATTCCCAGCAAGAATCACCCATCCGGCAAAACTTCGCTTACCCAAAGAGTACGCCTTAAGCCTGCTTGAACAAGACGACATAGAACATGCTCTTCACCCAGAACGAAGCTTAATGCTTGATGAAGCCTGGCCAAGCTACGACCCACGAGTCAGCTTTTTAATCGATATGCTTGAGCAAAATAAAGACGAGAAAGTCTTGGTCATCTGTGCCTATGCCAGCACGGCCTTGCAGATAGCCGAATATATGCGGGCCAAAACCAGCATTAGGCACACCGTCTTTCACGAAGGTATGAGTATTATAGAACGCGATAAAGCCGCACATTTCTTTTCTGAAAATGAAAAAGGCGCTCAGGTCATGTTGTGCAGCGAAATAGGCAGCGAAGGTCGTAACTTCCAGTTTTCGCGTCATTTAGTGCTATTTGATTTACCGCTTAACCCCGATTTACTTGAACAACGTATTGGACGCTTAGATCGTATAGGGCAAAAAAATGACATCAACTTGCATGTGCCCTATTTTGAAGAAACCGCTCAAGAAGTACTATTTAACTGGTACAGCGAAGGGTTAGCAGCATTCGATGCCACGTGCCCTGTAGGCGCCGACGTATATAAACGCCTAGAAGATGATTTGCATCACGCACTTGCCACACCCAGTGATATCGAAAACTGGAATGATGTGGTTGCCCAAGGCCATCAATTGACTGAAATTTTAAAACGTCAAATAGAAGAAGGCCGCGACCGTTTGCTTGAGATAAATGCCAAAGGCAATAGCGCCAGTGAAGAAGTGCTTGAGCAAATTGTATATGCCGAGAATCCGGTGTCGATGCTTAAGTTTATGACGCGCTTATTTGATAGTTTAGGTATTGTGCAAGAAGAAAAAGACGCCCATAGCTTTATTTTAAGGCAAACTGAAAATACTTTGTTCCCCATTAGCAGTATTTCCGATGAGGGACTAGAAATCACCTATAAGCGTGAAACGGCTACGCAACTTGAGCACCTGACCTTTATCAACCCAGACAGTACTTTGGTCACCCAATGTATAGATTCTGTATTAACGGATGTTATTGGTAAAAGTAGTTTATGTTTTGTTAATAAGCCAGGCTCTCCCGTGGGTGCCTATTGGGTTGAAATTATCGCTGTGTTAAATCCGTCTGCACCGCCAGCCTTGCAGCTTTACAGATATTTACCAGCGACGCCCACAAAAGTTTGTTTAGATGCAAAATTAACACCTGTCGATGAAGAGTTCACAAGCATATTTAAGGTGAAACCTAAAATGGCAAATCAGCTAATGACCGCATTAGCGACGCCAATATCAGAGACTATCTCAGCCTGTTTAGAGGTGGCGAATCAAGAATTAAGCAATGTGAAAAAAGCAGCGCTTATCAATATGGAATACGAACTCAATGATGAAATTGATAGATTGAGTGAACTAAAAATAAGTAATCCATCGATCCGCCAAGAGGAAATCGACTTCTTAGTAGATCAAAAAGAAAAACTGATTAAAACCATCAATGACGCCCAGCCTATACTAGACAGTGTACGTGTTGTGGTAAATAACCCCCGGTAGGTCTAAAAAACGTAAACATGACAAGGCCATTGATGGACTACAATCCACCTCTTTCTCCTATGTTTGAGGTGGTATTTAAAGACGAGCACCTAATTGTATTTAACAAGCCAAGTGGTTTGTTAACCGTGCCGGGTAAAGCACTTCAACATAAAGACTCGTTGCAATTAAGAGCGCAGAGAGTATGGCCTAGTGCGACCATTGTCCATCGCCTCGACATGGCGACTTCAGGCCTATTGATTATGGCGCTGAACAAAGACACACATCGTCATATTTCAAAGCAATTTGAAATGCGAGAAGTCAAGAAAACCTACTATGCGCGGGTGCTTGGAAAACCTAAAGACAGCTCAGGTACAATAACGCTCCCTTTAATCTGCGACTGGCCCAATAGACCGAAACAAATGGTTGATGTTGAAAATGGAAAAGCCGCCTGTACACATTGGGAGTTAATCAATAGCGACGCACGTTCTAGCTTGATAAAGTTGACCCCTATTACTGGCCGTTCTCATCAATTGCGCGTGCATATGTTGGCGATGGGTAATGAAATATTAGGTGATAAATTGTATGCCAGTGAGGCCGGCAAAGCGATGTCCAAAAGACTTTGCTTGCACGCCTTTAACATTAGCTTTACTCACCCTGTAAGTGGCGACAGCCTATACTTCGAGACACCCTACACCTTTTAATCTTATTGTTTAGCGCTTTAGGCCGATACGCATTATATCGAGAACCTTTTGTAAACAGATTGATATACATGCTAGAGCGAATTTCAGCACATAAAGCTACCACTAAAGCAATAACAAGTATAGCTTATACACTAGGATTGTTATTGGCTTCGTCAGTGCTTTATGCCTTTGCACAAGCGCCTACAGCGCCGCAGTCTATGGCAACTAGTAACCTAGAAGATTTGTCTTACTTCGTGCCAAGTCAAGCGCTCTCAATGCTAGAAATAAACATGAAGGGTGAAGCTGTTGAACTACCGTTTATTCGCTATAGTGCTCGCCAGCCAATCGTAAAAGGAGTGGCCATTCTAGTCAGTGAAATTCAAGCTCAAGGTCAAATTGACCCAACTCTGCACGCCGTAGCAAAGCGCCTACCTGATTGGGGTTGGCATACAGTACTGATAACGCCAAATCAAGCCTATATTAAAACCACTAGTGCTAATGAAAACCGCGAAACTGAAACAGATGAGCCGGTTGATGCCAGTCAAGAGCAAGAAATTGAAGAGCCAGTAGCAACAGAAATAAGCCAAGTAAATTTGCCACAAACAGGCCTTAAAGCAAATAGTCTGCAAGCACTTAGTCTGCCCTATACTTACGATGAATATTTGTATTTTTTAAACCTGCTTAATGACGCTATTAATAAAAAGTTTGCCCAGCAACCGGGTTATAAAGTGATGTATGCAAGCGGCACAAGCGCATCAGGTTTAATCACATTATTTGCAAAATCAAACAATACACAAATTGATGCATTAATCGTCAACAACCCTTATTGGCCAGAACCAGAACAAAACCAACAAGTACCGCAAGAGTTAGCGACACTGCCCATGCCTGTTCTAGATTTAGTTAGCGATTCTGACAATAGTTGGGCCAAACAAACTGCAGTTGAGCGTATCGTTGCTTCTAAAGTCGCGTTAAAAGCGATGTATCGTCAACGTGATATCATTGGAGGTAATTTAGGAATGAATCAGCATGATTATTTGTCAAAAGAAGTTGTAAGTTGGACATATTCTTTAGGTTGGTAAGCACATAGAGTATTCTCTTTTTAGCCTCGCTAGTGAAACACGCAAACTAAAACGTGGGGCTAATGTTAAAAATAATTAATTCAATATAAAGCAGTGCTTTTCGAAATGCCGACTATACTAATTAAAACTTAATTATTTTGGCGGTATGCTCGTGCAAGTACAAGCCTTTATAAATATGAAATCAACTCAGCTCGCGTATTATATTCGCGGTTTTTGGCATGCTAAAATCCCTTACCGAGAATTTGAAATATTTTTATGGGATACCCTAGAAGAGTGGTCCGAAATTGAGCAAACGCAAACGCAACTTTATACTCACAAAGAACGACTTTTTTGGCACCTATTTCATGAAACACAATTTGTTTCTGCGGCCACTTTGCTTAGCGACGAAATACTCAAAGAAGAAGTCGCATTTTGCTTGGCTTATTTAGAAAACGAAAAAGCCTATCCTTTGGATGTTGTTGGTATGCGCCCCTGACCCATCGCGTATGTGACCAAATCAAGCAGTCACATTGAAATATTCTGCAATCACCTGACTTGTGTAATGCTCAACCTGGCTCAAAGGAACCGGCTGCATCTTCGTGACTGCAGCTTTTTTTATCTCTGGAAAACCCCCATCCCTGCCAAGATACAATACCAAGATGGCCGTAAATAGTCATACGTGACTTTATTGACAGCGATATACGAAAGAAAATAGTCCTCGCTAATAGCAGTCCTGCAGTTGGTGCTATACACTTTATTAAATCTACGTTAAAAAACGAGAAATTATAATGGTTAGTAATACGTTAATGGCCTATGAAGCCAAGCAAACCCCCGATGTTATTAGTCAACAAGTGACCGAAAATAGCGAAATCATGCTTAATCTAGCTGAAAAGATAAGGCAGTTTGATCCTCAGTTTGTGTATATTGTTGGAAGAGGCTCGTCTGATCATGCAGGCGTATTTGCCAAATACTTAATAGAAATCGAACTGGGTATTCCGGTTTCCTCTTGTGCGCCTTCAGTACAAAGTATTTACAACAAGAATCTCAAACTTGATAAGGCCCTCGTGCTGGTCATTTCTCAATCTGGAGGAAGCCCTGATATTATCGCCCAAGCGAAAGCGGCAAAACTTAGCGCTGCAATGACGATAGCCTTAGTAAACACGCCCCACTCTCCTTTGAGCGAAATAGTCGATGCCGAAATTCCGTTAAGAGCAGGGGAAGAGAAAGCGGTCGCGGCTACCAAAAGCTACTTAGCGACACTAAGCGCAATACTCCACCTCGTCGCGTCGTGGAAAAATGACCAAAGCTTATTAGCTGCACTCATAGAGCTGCCTATGCAACTTAAAAGTATAATCACTGGCGAAGCTTGCTTACAAAAATCGGATTTAGATGACCTTAAACACTGCGGAGTATTGGGAAGAGGTTTCGGCTATGCCATTTCGAGAGAAATAGCCCTTAAACTAAAAGAAGTGCTGCTCATACATGCTGAAGCATTTAGCAGCGCTGAATTTCTGCATGGACCGGTTGCTTTGGTTGAAAAGCATCTTGCTATCATTAATATCTTGATAAGAGATGAATCGTTTGATGCGCATCAAGGTTTAATGCAAGATATCAATAGCAGAGGTGCCAAAACAACCCTAATGGATATAACAACAGATAACTGCCACCAGCGGTGTTTACCCTTGCTTGCGATGCAACGCTTTTACCTTGATATCGAATTAATTGCGCGGCAAATGGGCTTAAATCCAGATCAACCACCCGGTCTTAAAAAAGTCACTAAGACCTTATAAAAGAATCATCACTAATATGAAATATTTTGTCGAAAAACTATTTAATGGCTCCGTCATTCAAAGCAAGCAGCTAATTACCACTGACAATGGTAGCGTTGTAAGTGTTGTGCCGGGTGAAGCAAACGATGCTGATATTTGCGTTCAAGGGATATTGGCACCAGCCTATATTGACGTACAAGTCAATGGTGGTGGAGGCAAGTTATTCAATAATGAACCCACCTTAACTACCTTGCGCTGTATTTCTGAAGCTCACCGTCAATATGGCACTGGTGCTTTGTTACCCACATTAATTACCGACAACATCAATATAATGCAACAGGCCGCAGATGCCATTGCGCAAGCAATTGATGTTGGTGTGCCAGGGATTGTTGGTGTGCATTTTGAAGGCCCGCATTTAAGTGTGCCACGCCGAGGCATTCATCCAAGCGAACATATTAGAGATATAACAGATGAAGAACTGCGTATTTTCATGCGAAAAGATCTTGGCCGAGTTTGTGTTACCGTTGCTCCAGAAAACGTTCTCCCAAGTACCATCAAGAACTTAGTTAGTCACGGTATAATTGTGTGCCTTGGGCATTCCAATGCAAGTGATCAACAAACTTTCGATGCGCTTGATGCTGGAGCAACGGGCTTTACTCACTTATTTAATGCGATGTCGCCCTTACAAGGCCGAAAAAGTGGCATGGTTGGGGCAGCACTTTTAAATGATGACGCGTACTGTGGTCTTATCGTTGACAACGAACATGTAAGCCTTACTAGCTGCAAGTTGGCAGTAAAATGTAAAACAAGTAAGCGTATTATGCTTGTCACTGATGCGATGAGTCATGTTGGAAGCGATCAAGATATCTTACCCTTTGCTGGCATGGATATTAAGCGTAGCGGCAATAAACTGACTCTGGAAAACGGCACGTTAGCCGGTTCTGCACTTGATATGCAAACGGCCGTGCAAAACACGGTTAATCTTCTGGGACATCCCATGACTGACGCTTTGACTATGGCATCTACAACCCCTGCAGCGTTTTTGGGCTTAGGCAAAAGCAAAGGAAGAGTCGCACAGGGATACGATGTTGAATGGGTAGTGTTGGATAAGGATCTAAACGTCACTCAACTTATTAGCGAAACTAAGCATGCAAATTAGAATTACCTGCTATACCGCAAAGGCATAAGAAATAGGGTCGTGACTTTGATAGTCAACGACCTCAAAATCATCGGTACTCACCCAAGTCTCAATATCATGTAAAGACTTTATCTTGGGATTAATGCGTAAACTCGGCATTGGTAGCGCTTCTCGTTTGAGCTGCACGTTTTCCATTAAATCAAGTTGGTTCTCATAAATATGGGCGTTAACAATTTTATGATAAACCTTCCCCGCTTTATGCCCAGTAATTTGCGCCATAAGTGCCAACAAGACAAAGCACTGGGGCATATTGAAAGTTAAGCCAAGGGGTACATCACAGCTACGCATATAACTGGTCAAATGTAATGTGCCACCTAACAGCGAAAAGGTATGAGTGTGCATGCAAGGACGCAAACAACCTAAGTCAAATTCACCTGGATTGTAAAAAGTTAAAATCTCGCCGCGATCATCTATACCTTGGCTTAAGTTGTTCACAATTTTCGCTAACTGATCAAGAGAACTACCGTCTGGCTTTTGCCAACTGCGTCCTTGTACACCGTAGACACGCCCCATGTCGTCAGTTCCTTTACGTGCTGGGTTTGCTAACCAAGCGGCATTTTCGTTAGCATTAGCGTCCCAGGTTTTGCAACCTATAGCCCGGAAATCAGCCGCGTTATCATAGCCACGTAAATACCCTAGCAATTCTGCTATCGCCGCCTTGTAATAGCATTTACGAGTCGTCACTAAGGGGAAATGATTATTGCCTACATCGTATTCTAAATCTGCATTAATAAGCGTTAAACAACGTATATCCGTGCGTTTATTTTCGACCCACTGGCCTTGTTCAATCACCTTTTTGCATAGGTCTTCATATTGACTAACATTGTGTTGGCCGGCGTTGTTTTGCTTAAGCATATTGACTTGTCTCTTACTTTTTCTTTTTATTCGTTTTTTTAGATTGTGTCGCATTTGTGCTTGCATGTTCTGGCAAAGGACCTTTTACACCGCTTCTATTTGCGTAAATAATTAGGCCTAAACCCGCAAGCATCATAGGAATACATAACAATTGGCCTTGGCTTAAACCAACATCGTAAAGGCCTAAATGCGCATCTGGCTCTCTAAAGAATTCTACAATGAATCTAAACACGCCGTAACCGAACAAGAATAAGCCACCCACAGAGCCAACCGGCCTAGGTTTTGCAGAATAAAGCCATAAAATAACAAATAGCACCACACCTTCTAAAAAGAACTCATAAAGTTGCGAAGGATGGCGCGGATTTTCGGCATCTGGAAAGACAAAGGCCCACCAAACCGTGGTTTCACGACCCCATAATTCACCATTGATGAAGTTACCAATACGACCGGCGCCCAAACCTATAGGGACAAGCGGCGCAATAAAGTCACCGACCGCTAAAAATGACCAATGCTTAATCCTTGCATAAATATAAGCAGCGACGATTACCCCTAAACAGCCGCCATGAAAAGACATTCCGCCTTCCCAAATCTTGAATAGATACAAGGGGTTTTCTAAAAATGAGGAAAAGCTATAAAACATTACGTAGCCAAAACGCCCGCCTACAATAACGCCGAGAAAACAATAAAACAGTAGATCACTTAGCTCGTCTTTGCTCCATGGGGTTCTAGGAAGTCTTCTCGATGCCAACCAGTAAGCTGCCGCAAAGCCAATAAGATACATAAGACCATACCAACGAAGCGCTATCGGTCCTATTTCAAAAATAATAGGATCTATATTGGGGAAAGTTAGATAGCCTTGTTCGTTCATGTTGTTATTCTAATCCTATGATCATACGAATACTCACCAGTACCAAAAATACTGCGAAAATTCTCTTTAATTTGTGGGTGTCTAATTTGGCCGTAAGTTTAGCACCAATTCGGGCGGTGATCATCGACGTAATGACAATCCCAAGGGTTGCAGGCAAATATACATAGCCCAAAGCATATTCAGGTAAATACGGTTTATTAAAGCCCGTGTAAATGAAACTGACCGTACCAAAAGTGGCAATAACAACGCCGCACAGTGCTGCACAGCCGATAGCTTTTTTAATGTTTATTTGAAACCACACGAGGATAGGCACTAGCAAAGCCCCTCCACCAACACCCATCAGCGCCGAAATGAAACCACTACCCAAGCCAATGACACTAAGCGCTGGATTACTTAAGCTAGTGGATGAAACGCGATTACGCCCAAAAATCATTTGCAAAGCGATGCCAATAACTAAACCTGCAAATATTCGTTGTAGTAAAACACCTGAAATTTTAGTCGCAAAAAAAGCCCCCAAACTAGCACCAAGGGCAATACCAATGGCGCAATACAGAACAATATTTTTATCAATATTACCCATTTTCAAATGTGTCCGGGCTGAGGACAAACCAGTAAAAATGACCGTAGAGAGGGATGTAGCAATCGCCATTGGCATACCATGTTCTACATCAATACCTAATAAATGTTGGGCCATGAATAAAAAGGCAGGTACGATAATGAGACCGCCACCAATGCCTAAAAGGCCTGCAAAAATACCGACAATAGCGCCTAAAACCAAACACAATAAGAAGAATATTACTACCGCTTCCATTAAGCTCCTGCCCGAATCAGGCCAGCTAGGTTTTTCGTTTCTAGATAATCGTTAATTAATGCAATAACCTGGTCAGTTGTGTCTTGGCGCAGCAAAATACCTAACAATCCTTGCATGTCGGTAATATTGGTATTTCGCAACACCCAATTAATCTTCCGTAGGCTGTGAGCATTCATACTCAGCTTACGATAACCCATCGCCATCAAAATGACCGCTCCTGCCGGTTCACCAGCAAGTTCGCCGCACACAGTAACTGGGATATTTACTTTATTACTCTGATTGATAATTTGTTGCAAGGCATTTAACACTGAGGGGTGGTAACTGGAATACAGGGTCGATACGCGCGCGTTGTTTCTATCTACCGCCAATAAATACTGGGTTAAGTCGTTAGTACCGACTGAAAAGAAATCGGCATGTTTCGCCAACTGCTCGATTTGGAAAATCACCGCGGGGACTTCTAACATGACACCAACTGCAGGTTTTGATAACAATTTCCCTGCGTTATAAGCATCTTCTTTCACCTCTAAAAATGCTTGTTTAATAAGGCGCTTTGCCTCAATGACTTCACTTACATTTGAAATCATGGGAAGCAATATCTGTAAATTTGAAAGGCCAACGCTCGCCCGTAACATTGCCCGTACTTGCACAAGAAAAATATCAGGGTGATCTAATGTTAGTCGAATACCACGCCAACCTAAGAAAGGATTATCCTCAACAATAGGAAAATAGGAAAGCGGCTTATCTCCCCCCACGTCAAGCGTACGCATAGTAATTTCTTTACTCGGGTGAGCGCTAAGTAAACTATGATACAAAGCATACTGCTCTTGCTCAGAAGGAAAACGTTCTCGCATCATAAAGGGAATTTCGGTGCGGTATAATCCAACACCATCGCCTTGTATAAATTGTTCCATTTCGACATTTGCTGACAACCCAGCATTCACTAAAAGTGAAATTCGTTTGCCGTCTTGCGTAACACTCGGGTTATCAGACTCTGCCGCTATTTTACTATGCAGCGCTTCTTCTTGTTCAATCAGTAGTTGATAGTCAATTCGATTCTTTTCAGTAAGGTTAAGTACCACTTCACCCGAGTAGCCGTCTAAAAACAAGTCTTGGTTGTCAAGGACCTTAAGCGATACTTTTTGTAAGCCCATCACCGCAGGCACTCCCATGGCACGGGCCATGATAGCGGCATGACTATTGTTTGAGCCCTTAATGGAAATAATTCCGGCTAACAAGTGGCGAGGAAATTCAGCTAGCATCGGTGCACTAACTTCTTGGGCGACTAAGATGTAATTGCCGTTTTCTGCTTTGTCTTTGTCGAGCAAAAATTGTTGGTTACTGTCACCAACAATATTGCCGAGTATGCGGTTAGAAAGGTCAATGATATCTACCGCGCGCTCTCGCATGTAAGGGTCGCTCATACGTTCAAATCGAGCGGCATAATCTTCAACAACGAACTTAAGCGAGGACGCTGCATCCCAACCTTCATGAATTTTTGCTTCTACTTCACGACCTAAACTATTGGCGTCTAACAATTGATGATAGAGCTGGAAAATAGCGCTCACGTCTTCAGGCATATTGCCTTTAACTTGTGCTGACAAGTTATCTACTTCAACGCGAGTCTTTTCAACCCCTTGCCTATATAACGCAATTTGGCCTGCCAAATCATCAGATTTTTTCGCGATGTGTTGTCTTAAATCGTGCTTCGCATTGTAGGCAATGCCTCGCCCTAACACCAATCCCGATGAGCCGGGTATTCCGTTCACAACCCGTGATTCATTGGCTATCAGCTTGTTATCTAAATTTAGCGTACCTAAAGATTCTGCGTTTACAATTTCCAGCGCAATCTGTGCTGCCAGCGTGATCAAAAAAGCTTCTTCGTCCTCACTAAAACGGCGAATACTTTCTTGCTGCATTGAAATAACACCTAATACTTTGCGCTGGTAAATAATAGGCGTGCCGATGAAAGCGTGTAAGTTATCTTCTTTTACTTCAGGATAATGTTTAAATCTTGGGTGTTGATGCGCATTTTCAATATTGATAGGCTCTTCTCTGTCGCCCACCAATCCAATCAAGCCCTCATAAAAACCAATTTTAACTTTACCCACAGCGTCTTTGTCTAACCCCACGGTTGCGGTTAAATAAAGTTCTTGTTTGCTATAATCGGTCAAATAAATTGAGCAAGAATCCACATTCATGGCGTCTTTTACCATTTCAACTAAACGCATCAGAGCTTGTTGTAAGTCAGGGATGTGACCTACTTCTTGGATGATTTGTTTAAGGACGGTAAGCATAATTTTCCCTATAGAATGTTAGCGTGAGGCAATTAAAAACACTGATACGAACCCTATTCTTTATCGCGTTAAGGTTTTTGCCTACGTTTATTTCTGTTCCGGCGAGTTGATGCGGATGGATTTTTTGAAGTAGGCATCACGTAGGGCACAAACTCTTTCATCACGCGCCTATAAACATCGCGTTTGAATGAGACAACGTTACGGATGGGATACCAATAAGTAACCCAGCGCCAATCGTCAAACTCAGGATGACCGGTACGTGCTAAATCTACATCAGATTCATTACATGTGAGTGACAGTAAAAACCATTTTTGCTTTTGCCCAATACATACCGGATCGGTACCCTTACGCACAAGCCGTTTGGGCAGCTTGTAGCGTAACCAATTACGCGACACTGCCTCAATTTTTACGTCTTTTTTTACCAGCCCAACTTCTTCGTTGAGCTCTCTATACATTGCCTCTTCGGCAGTCTCGCCTTTGTCAATTCCACCTTGTGGAAATTGCCATGAATGTTGGCCGTATCTTCTGGCCCAGAAAACTTGTCCTGATTTATTACAGATTATGATGCCAACATTCGCGCGGAACCCTTCGGTATCAATCACTTAGATTACCTGGCGCGGTTGTTTTTTGATATACTAGCATTCTTTCATATTCTTGGCCTTAATCAAAGTAATTGTTGCAGTTTTGTGAAAATACAAACCCCTCCCAGCTCTGTTGAAGTACTTATGACGCGCGCAAATCAGTTGGCGGGGCTAACGCTTGGGGACGTTGCAAAAGAATTGGGCGTGAGCGTTCCGGTAAATTTTAAGCGCCATAAAGGCTGGGCCGGACAGCTAATTGAAGCCTATCTTGGCGCCAGCGCAGGCAGCAAACCTGAACAAGATTTTGTAGAGCTAGGCATCGAACTAAAAACTCTGCCGCTCAGTCATTCACTAACCCCCTTAGAAACAACCTATGTTTGCTATGCCCCACTACAAGATTTGGTCGGCGTAACGTGGTCAAATTCTAGTGTTCGCAACAAATTACAACGAGTCCTATGGGTCCCCATTCAAGGTGAGCGTGATATTTCACCTAAAATGCGCGTAATCGGCTCGCCTATTTTATGGCAACCTAGTGAACAAGAACTCCTTTTATTGCAACAGGATTGGGAAGAGTTGATGGATATGATCACATTGGGTAAAGTTGAACATATTACCGCGAGGATTGGCCAAGTTCTCCAAATTAGACCAAAAGCCGCCGACGGTAAAGCGCTTACCCAAGCAACAGGTCCTAACGGGGCGACGATACTAACGCGGCCACGAGGTTTTTATTTACGTAAAGAATTTACGCAGCAAATTCTTGAAAACGCGTTTTAAAAAGCGTAACTCATTGCGCAAATGTAAGAAGTTGTCGCGAAGACCATGCAAAATACACGAAGTTAGACATTAAATGGCGAGGGCCTTTATGAGCAAACATATTGTTTTAACATGGGAACTAGGCGCAGCGCTTGGCCATGTGATGGGCTTTCGTAACCTTGTCATTGCCTTTTTGTCAAAGGATTACAAGGTATCTATTATTGGTAGAAATTTGCCCTCGGTCGACCTCGTTTTTCATGATCTTGACATTAGCTATTATCAAAGCCCGCTATTTTCAGCACCCAAAACACAAAGCCTAGATGCCACCCATAGCTATAGCGATATAATTTACAATCTTGGCTACAGTAGTGAGCAGTCACTTACCGGCTTAGTAAACGGATGGTTGAATTTATTCCAACTTATAAAGCCCGATTTATTGATTTGTGATCACAGCCCTAGTGCGTTAGTTGCAGCGGCATGCTTAAATATTAAAGTAGCTACTTTTGGCAACGGTTTTTTTGTTCCACCCGATACCGACTATCCTGTACTTTTTCAAGAAGTAGACAAAGTAACGAGCAAGCAAGTGCTAGCCAGATATAAACGCGTTTTACAAAGTATCAATAAAGTCCTCGCTTTGCATAAAGCAAAACCTATTTCACGCTTATATGACATTTTTAGGCCAGCAACACATTTTTTATGCACTCTTGCCGAAACTGATCATTATGAGCGAAGTAGCGATACCGTTTATTATGGACCTCGAAGTAGTACTGACCAAGGAAGAAAGTTTTCATTTAGCACTGATGAAAAAATCGTTTTTGTATACTTACAGCCCTATACACAGCAGATAATCCCATTGATGACTGCTTTGGCCAAGCTACCTATTCGTAGCATTTTATATATTCCAAATGCAGCAGAAGATATTCAGACTCTAGCGAAGCAACACAAAAATATTACACTTTCACACGAAGCGGTTCATATCGACAGCATGTTTGAACACACAGCCTTACTTGTTAGCAATGGGAGCCATGGACTTGTCAGTGAGGGGTTACTTCGAGCGATACCGTCATTGCTGTTGCCAACGCAACTTGAACAAAACATTCTCGCCAAAAAACTTAGCGTCCAAAAACTCGCTTTAGCCATGAATGATAAAACGAAAGTAAACATTGATGCTGCGCTGCAATTTGCACTCACCAATAACGCCTTACATGAACGTTTAGCTCAGTTTAAGCAAAAATATGCAGATTATGAGCAGGCTGACTCGATTACGAAGATAGTGGATGGGTGCATGGCGGACAACAAGTAAGGAATTAAAAAAACGCGACACACTGTCGCGTTTTTTTAAGGGCTAGTGGCTAACTTATCTATTTTTTATACGATAGGCTGCAAATCCAAATAAGGATAAACCTAAAAACAATGCCGTACTTGGTGCACTAACAACATTCATTGGGTTACGAGTAATGCTCGTTCCAGGCTGATTAATTGAAAAGGGGTCGTTAAATTGAGCATAAGATGTACCAAACTCGTCACCCGAAGCATTGGTCATGACCGTATAAACAATCTCAACAATGTCGTTGGCTGCAATAAATCCTAGGTCGATAGTGAAGGCTTGTTCGCCCCAATTGTAAAAACCATCGGTAGGTGAACTTCCTGTATTTAGGTCGGTACCTGTTTTTTGTAATGAATGAACGCCTGCATCTAATGTGAGCAAAGCAGTGCTTTCAAATTGAACCCCACCATCAATAGCAATTTGCGCAGCATAGCCAGCAGCAGCAGAACCGGTGTCGTCTTCGCAGCCTATGCCTATTATAGCTTGGGTTTCAAAACCTTCGTTAAATTCTTGAATGACGCCATTGCCGTAACCGTAACCATCGCCAGTACAATCAGCTGACAAAGAGCCGTTTTCAACAACAAAGTTGAAATCGAAAAATCCACCATCGCCATCGTTTTCAAAGGTATAGGTTTGAGTTAGGGTAGATATCGCTTGAGCGTTAGATTGAGCAGAAGCAGTGACATAAAACCAGCCACTATTGTTAGCTTTTGCGTTTCCTTGCGAAAATGCCGCATCCTCAGACAATGAACGCGTTAAGTCTAGTGTTGCTGGATCGCTTTCATTCGCGCTTAAGCTTAAAGAACCGGCTTCTAAGGCAACATCACCCTCGAGCTCTACACCAATGATTGCCGCATTTGCGCAATTACCTAGTATGATGCCGGTAAGTCCTAGCGCTAATACAATTTTATTTTTGGTAAACATAAATACTCCTCGTACATAAACAACTATTGTTGATGCCTCAGTACTTCGGATAAATCTGTATTCCCTAAGGCGAAGCTATATATCGCAGCGGGCACGAATCGAAAAATCGCTCGCGGATATGCATTATTGAGAGTTCAGCAACTTTTGGGCCATATCCATTTTTAGAGTTAGTTTCAATGGCTTAGAGTAAAGCACTCAAAAGTATAATTCGACATTGTAAAAATACCTGACACATTAGCAAAAACTTAACTTGCTTGACCAAGATCAATATGTCCATTGTTTAATTAATCTACACTCAAGTGGTAAATTTGTAAACTAAAGGCAAAAAATTATGGCACTGTACATTACCGACGAATGCATTAACTGTGATCTGTGTCCAGTAGAATGTCCAAATGAAGCAATCTCCATGGGCGATGAGATTTTTGAAATAGATCCTGACCGCTGCACTGAGTGTGTTGGCCATTACGACGAACCAAGTTGTGTTGCCGTATGTCCGGTTGAATGTATTGAAAGTGATCCAAACCGCGTAGAGACACTCGATCAACTCGCCGTTAAATATACCAACTTACATTAAGAGATTGGCTGAGATTTCTCTGCCTCATCCTGATTTACTGAATCGCTGGCAACGTCACTGTCGTCATCCGATTCAGTGTAGGCTGTCCCATCATCTTTGGACGCCTCCTCTTGCTCTAATGCTTCACAGGTCATCGTTACGCTGTAAGTAAATACGGCACCAAGCAATACAACTATCCACGATAAATAGACCCAAACAAACAATATAGGAATGGTTGCGAGCGCGCCGTATATAACCTCATAGGAAGGGAAGTTTGAAATATAAAAGGCAAAGCCCTTTTTCGTTAATTCGAACAGAACCGTCGCAAGTAAAGCACCAAAAAATGCGTATTTGGCGCGCACTGGCCTATTTGGCACAATCATGTACAAAAGCATAAATGCGACGATTGCCGAGGCCCAAGGTACCAATTTAAGGGCGGCAGTTCCAAAGCCCGGCGTGTAATCATCGGCAAAGGTTGCAAGGCCGGCTACATATGAGCTAACAATCAAGCTCACTGCAATAAGCAAGGGCCCTAGCGTAATAATCATCCAATAAATCGCGAAGGTAAAAATAACAGGGCGCTGTACTTGAGTTTTCCATAGATGGTTGAAGGTTTTATCAATATTTGAAATCAAAAGTATTGCGACCACCAACAAGGAAATTATGCTTGCCGCTCCCATGCCTGAAGCATTACCAACAAACTCCGCCATATAGTTTTGTACAACGTCTCCGGCAGTAGGTACAAAATTAGTGAAAATGAATTCTTCAAACTCAACTCGAATTTCTGCAAACGCGGGAAATGCCGACATGAACATAAAAATGACCATAATCACAGGCACCAAAGAGAGCAAGCTCACATAAGCTAAGTGCCCAGCAATGATGGTGATTCGCTCCCCTTTTAAGTCTTTCGCAAAATTAATACCAATTGACTTTAATAAAGGGAGTCGTATTTGCCCATAATCTTGTAATTTAGCTAATATGTCCACGTTGCTCCAGAAGCGTTTAAGGCCTTGCAATTAAACTAAGGGGAAACCACGCTGTTGAAAGCATCGTGATTTATTTGATGGAGCATAGTTTATCAGCGGGAATGCAGTATGCACAAGTGTACTGAAGCTTAAGAACCGTTTATCGCGCCACAAGCCCAGTACATTAGCATCTGCAGTCCTCGCATATCCACGCATTCCTCATCCGACCATTAAGCAAAAAACATCAAAAACGCGATTCCCACGGAGGCATAATGCTGAGCGGTTAAGCACGAGTCCTAACAAGCGTCGTTCTTGCGAAGGCATAATACTGATCGTTTAAGAATTGATCAGTCAGTTTTTATAGTAGCCAAAGCACCTTGACTAGGCATAAAATGAGATCAAACTAAGGGCACTCAAAACTTAGTTTGATTATTATGCTCACTCAAGGCCTTGCCACAGTTTTCTCTGAAGAATGTCTTCACAACAAAATCAATGTATTTAATGCGCCACTCCCAACTGAATGGTTAGAACAAGCACTTTCACTAAGTGATAATGTTTCCATAAGACGACGAAAATTACCACCGCAACAGGTACTTCGTCTGGTTGTCGGTATGTCACTTTTACGCCAGGAATCGATCCAAGAGGTAGCGACTCGTTTAGCATTTAGTTCAAAGGGTCTTAATAATGACTTGTTGGCGGCACGAAGCTCATTGAGTAATGCAAGGCAGCGACTAGGGTTTCAACCCGTCAAAACGCTATTTGAATTAAGTGCACAGCACTGGAATAAGCAAACCCATGTGGAAGATAATTGGCAAGGTTTGCAAGTCTTATCGATTGATGGAACGACACTTCGCACCGAAGATACACCAGAACTAAGGGAGCACTTTGGCTCGGTACTCAATCAAAGTGATGCTAAGTCAGGTTATCCTGTCATGCAATTGACCTGTCTTATGAATGTGCGGAATCATTTGATACTAGATGCTCAAGCCTCCAAGTTTAATGAGCCGGAGTTGAGTCATGCCGCAAAGCTGGTATCAAAAGTGTCCGACAACAGCATATTACTTATGGATAAGCTCTATCACTCAGCAAAGCTGTTGATTGACATTGAGAACAATGGACAGCAGAGGTTCTGGGTAACTCCTATCAAAAAAAACCTTAAGTATACGGTTAAGCAAAAATATGCGTCCAATGATGCTTATGTTGAGCGTGACCTCAGCAGTGCAAGGAGAAAGGATAAGTCCCTGCCAAGGCACTGGGGTATGAGGCTTATCACCTTTAATATAGGTCGCGATAAAGAAGTAAAACTTGCCACGAATCTGCCTCATGAAGATTATTCAGCCAAAGATATTATTGAGTTATACAAAGAACGTTGGGAAATTGAGCTGGGTTATCGAGAAGTCAAAGTATCCATGCTTCAAAATGCATTGGTACTGCGAAGTAAGAAAAAAGACCTTGTTTATCAAGAACTATATGGCATGTTAATCGCCTATAATTTAGTGCGACATGAGATAGCGCTGACAGCAGTGGAGGTCGGTATAAGACCAACAAGGATAAGCTTTACAGCAGCCTTACGTATTGTTTTATATGATTATTATATGCTCGCTACAACAAATAGCCTACATACCATTCCCGCGAGAATGAAAGACCTAACGAATGTGTTAAAGGACTTTGTTCTACCAAGAGAAAAACGGCGAAGTAACCCCAGAGAGAAGAAGACCAATGTCATGCGGAGATACGCTACCAAGAAGTCGAAACACTTACAAAAAAATGCTTAAGCGAACAGTATTATGCGAAGGCAAGAATCTCTAAAATCACACGCAAAAACGCAGGCTTTTATTGGATTTACTAAGCTTTTGAGGAGATACTCGCCTTCGCGAGCATGACCATTGGCGTAAAACGCTTAAGCGAACGGCATTACAGTTCGCAAGAATAACTAGATAAACCTACGGCTTAATTTTTACGAAGGCCGAGCATATGACAAATCGCATAGCTGAGTTCACTTCTGTTTAAGGTGTAGAAATGGAAATGTTTGACACCCTCTTTAGCCAGTACTTTCACCATGTCCATGGCGATATTAGCACCAAGCAAATTACGCGTTGCTTGGTCATCTTTATCTAAGCCATCGTATAGTTTATGTAACCAACCTGGAACATGTACGTTGGTCATTCCCGCAAAACGTACCAAGGTTTGATAGTTTGTCACCGGCAATATCCCTGGCACAATATCCGCATCGATGCCAGCCGCAGCGGCGCGATCTCGAAAACGTAGAAAAACGCTTGTATCAAAAAAGAATTGAGTAATCGCCTCATTTGCACCGGCTTCTATTTTTCGCTTTAGGTTA
Organism: Glaciecola sp. G7-5; assembly: GCF_055808975.1. NCBI lineage: Bacteria > Pseudomonadati > Pseudomonadota > Gammaproteobacteria > Alteromonadales > Alteromonadaceae > Glaciecola > Glaciecola sp. G7-5. The sequence goes on along the minus strand of NZ_CM147892.1, from coordinate 2,060,703 downwards.
AGAAGGTCAAATTGATCATTTGGTGCATCTGGATGTTTTTCTGGATAAGCAGCAACCGAAATATCAAAATCAGCCACATCTTTTAGAATACCAACTAAATCCGACGCATATAGTGCGGGCTTTTCCATGCCCTCAGGAAGGTCTCCACGAAGCGCTACGATACGTCTAACCCCCGTATCCCAATAATCCTTCGCAATTGCTCTTAACTCAGCTTCTGAGGCATCTACGCAAGTTAAATGGGGGGCTGTAGAAACACCGGTTTCTGTTTGTATCTTTTTAACAACAGAGTGAGTGCGGTCTCGTTCGCCACTGTTCGCGCCATAGGTAACCGACATGTACTTAGGCTTAAGTGGTGCAAGTCTTTCAACGGACTTCCACAAAGTGTCTTCCATCGCTTGGGTATTGGGTGGAAAAAATTCAAATGAGACATCGATGTCGCGTAATTCGCTTAAAGACTGATTGAGGGCATCGATACCCTGAGCGTAAGAAACCATGAAAAACCTTAAATAGACGTTTAGACGTCTAAATTACGAGTATATTGGATAGACGTCAAGCAATTTAGACGTCTAGATTGATATTTTCTCTAGAACAGTTAGAATTTTATTATAACTTAACCACATAACGACAAAAACAATGGCTAAATGGAACGGCGAATACATTCATCCCTATGCAGAGCATGGTAAAAAAAGCGAGCAAGTAAAAAAGGTCACTGTGTCGATACCTATCAAGGTCTTAAAAGTATTAACCGACGAGCGAACGCGTAGACAAGTCAGTAATTTGCGCCATGCAACTAACTCTGAATTACTATGTGAGGCATTTTTACATGCTTTTACAGGTCAACCGCTTCCCGATGATGTCGATTTGAAAAAAGACAATAATTATAGAATTCCACTAGAAGCTAGAAAAATTATGGAAGCGATGGGCATCGATGTCGCTGAAATCGAAGCCCAAGACTAATCTTTAGAGCAGCCTATATCCTATAAATATGGGCTGTCCCACCTTAGTTAAAAAAAGCCTCGTTAGTCTAATACAATGATAATTTTTGGCGTGGCAAAAAAGTTTTGCTTCGCCAGTGCTATCAATCTAGCACTATTTTGCGCAGTTAGCCTAACATTAGACGGTTGTTTGTTATCTACATTGGCTTTTAGTAATAATGGTTTGTCACCTACAATGGGGTGGTTCATCGCGTGCTCTATGCTGCGTGAAAACAACGAAAGCAGTTTGCCTGAAGCAATTAAGCTTTGTTTATCTTGTGTTGATGGATATATCAGCTTTCCGTCAGCCTGCTGCAGTTCGGGGGTCATTGAGGGTACAAAGCGATTGCCCCTTACGTCAATAATAATGCCTGTCGGTTGATCTTCGGTCTTGGCGTTGGCCAGTGCAGGACTAATAGTTAGTATACTGCTTTCTAGCTTACTAACGCGCTTATCTAACAACTCAAATTCTCTTATATTTTCCGTGACAACAGGGCTTTGCGCGGCATTCGCAGATGAAAACAAACCTAAAGATAACTCTCCTTGCCAAAAGTCATCCCATAATAGGCTTAGCGAGTTTGAGGAGGGAATCGTTTGGTCATAAACACTGGCACTTAACCTACCGCCAATAGACAAACGCATTATCACCTTGCAAGTGATATCATCTACCATGCTTCTTTCAATAATAGTCGCGCCTTTTACCGTACCTTCAACCGCCGATTTGACTGTATCGTATTGCGACGCCATTTTTGAAATACTGGTATCAACAGTCACGTTAACGCCTTTGGTAGCTTCAAGTAAGTTACGCTGTGCATCGGTTATCGCTGCTCTGCACGCAAGCAATTTGCCGACCTGTTCACGCTTATTTTCAGGCGCAACACCAAAACCTTCGGCACTCACAATACCTGAACTCCAATTAACCTTAGAGGAGACCGACAACCACTCATTGTATTCACCTAATGTTTGCGCACTGGCTACCGTGCTGGCGAATAAACAGAACAATATTCCACATGTTTTTTGTATATTCATTAGTATTTTACATTCCCTAAAATGGTGATGGCATCAGCTTCAGGTTGCCACTTATTATTGCGAGCATCAACTTGGTAGGTTGACGAATTTTGTATGTGAAACGGAAAATTATTTGTAAAAGTGGCGTTTTCTATCTTCAAACGCGCGTTATCAGCAACAACCACCGCGCTGGTATTACTGCCATTTATTAGGCAGTTTTCAACTTCAACATTTGCCATACCACTAATAGACAAGGCCGTATAATTACTGTTATTTATTTCGCAGTTTTGCACGCTTGGTTTACCTTTTATAACCTCGAGTCCAATACCTGCATTTTCGATGATAAAGCCATCTAACTCGATATGGCGAGTAGAATTAATTCGAATAAAGCTTTGGTCTTGTTGCTTGTTAGACATTGCCCTAAATACAACAGGTTCTAAACCATAAGTCTTGAGACTACCTTCGATTGCCAATATACCTGTTTGCGTAAATTCCAACACAACGCCCGGTTCAATAAAAAGAATGGCACCACTAGATACTAAAGTATTGCTATCAACTAAGTATGGGCTGTAAAGCTTAGTTAACCTCGAATCTTTATCAATAGTAAGTGGTAACTTCGAGCGACTGATAACGGCCGCTTGCTTGAGCACATTAGATGGCATAAAACGTTCGTTTATGCTCGTTTCATCACTTGAATTGTGTGCCTTATCTGTGGCAATCACCGCATATTGATATGTTTGAAATGGTCGATGTTCTTTACTAAAACTGACGTGGGGCTCATTCGTTTGTACCAATAGAACCCTCTCATTATTAATAATTTCATAAACTGAATACTTTAGTTCTTCTTCTATTTCTTGCCATTTAAGTGTGAGTTTGTCGGCAGCTAGATTTGCGTCAATACCTGTAACTGCAAGCGGGGCGGTGTTGTCGATATTTAGTAAGCCTAAATGACTAATTTTACGTGCCCGCTTGCCAGTCTGATCAAGCACAAAAGCGGTCAACAGCAACTTATCACCATTCCATTTTGAATTGATGGGTATATCGACAAAATAGGTACCTGGGTCACTTTGTTTAGCGTCAAATAGCTCCGTAATACCCTCAATAGAAACACTCACTGACATGTTTGCAGGCGCTTTCACACCTACTTTTAGAATATCTCCATACTTTAGCGTCTTATTCGCAGCGTCATGAATAACGCTTTCAATAACTAATTTATTGGCAGCAAATGCGCCCTTCGGTTGCACAATTGCATTGGCAACTTGGCGACCAATTTTATCAGATACCGCAAATAAATTTTCTTGGCCAACATGCATAGCAGTTACCGCTAAACTGTATAGCATGCTAAAGGGATCAGCCGAAAAACCGCCTTCTAAAGAACGCTCACTAAATACTTCAGACCAAAGTACGCGGCCGCTTTTACTTACTAAACTCATCTCTACTTCAAAGTAAATCTGTGCAGCAACACCCACATAGGTAACATCTGAGCTCAATACCTTGCCCAAAAGTATTGCATCGGTATCTAAAATGCTGGCAAGAGTGGCAGCATCAGAAGGGGTAAACTGCTTTTGTTGATCCAACATAGCGATACGTTGATCAACTTCTTGAGGACGCACAAAAATATAGTTCGTACTAGATAGGTGACTAAAAACTGATTGACGCAGCATGAGCATGATATCGTCACTCACCTCCTCTTTTGAACTAAACGGCATGAGTGCAAGGCGCTGAGGAAAGCTATCGTCGTCGTTTTCATCAAGTTTATAATCTTTAAAATCAAGCGTTGGCGAAGATTCGCTAACTAAGCTTTGTGCAAGATCAAGCTCAGTACTTATTGTTTTCTCTTCACCCATCGTTTTACTACTTTGAGAGTTTGCTATTGGCCCTTGCTCAGTATCATTGCTTGCCGGCGTTGAGCCACAGCCCTTTAAAAGTAAAAGAGTGAACAATATGACAGCATAGCTAAGTTTCGCTGAAGGTTGGATTTGGGCCATTTTATTACTCATCCAGATGTTTATATTTTTGACTATTTGAAATGACTTTGTCCAAATAGCGTTTCGTTTCAAGCGCAGGTAAATTTTCCTGCAAAAAAGCATAATACTCGTTTGCTTCCATCTTATTGATGAGTGGAATTGCACCTCGTATGCTTTTTTCACCACTAACTGTAAGCGCGAGATTGCCAACCCCCGTGTTGTAACTTGCGATCATGGAGTAGAGCTTGTTTTGTGTATCGTCAATCCCTCGTAAGTAGCGACTTTGTAATAAATCTATATAAGCGGTGCCCAGTTTCAGGTTATTCTCGATATCATATAAATAGTCTGGCGACAGAACTTTGCGCTCACCGTAGATATGTCGATAGGCATCAACACCAGCAGTTTGCGGAACCAGTTGCATCAAACCAAAGGCCGGAATATGCGACGTGGCCATAGGATTAAAACTTGATTCAGCTTCAATAATGGCTAATATCAATGACACATTCACATCAAAACGACTCGACATTTCATTAATCGTCTGCATCTGTTGATCTATCAAGGTTTTTTGATAGCCATTCACAAAAGGGATTTTTATCTTCCAACCTGACGAAGTTTCACTGAGCGCTAATCCAGCTTCAACTAAATCGGGAGCATCATTGGTCAGTATAGCTTGTGCTGAACTTTCGTCGTTTGTTGCCTGTTCTCCTATTTGATTAATAGCTGTGACAGTGTTTTTACTATCGCGCGACTTTAAGCGCGTAAGCAATTGCTCAACATCGAGTTTAGGCGTATCGGGACTTAATGAAGCCAATATATTGTAGTTATTCTTGCTCGATAATAGTGTCAATTGAGAGATTTTGCTGTCTGGTTTGGCGCTTTCATCTTGCGGCCTGACTCTAGCGACCTCTCGGTTTGCCTCTTTTTTTAGCTTGTCATTTTTACTTTCAGCGCTTTCTATCGACTGAGTTTCTTGATAAAGCAATGGCTCAATTTGTAGCACTTCCTTTTCAATAGCATGCTTAAATACATCGAGCGACTCTAGTGTATTAGCTTCATCCTTTGAGACACTGTCGACAAATTGAGCAAGTCTAGTTAAGCTTTCTTGTGGGTTATCAGATGCGCTGACTTCTAGCTCATAAAAGCCTTGCTCAAAATCATAAACTAGCCTTTCTTGGTAGTCATTACTATAAGCAACCCAAACGCTACCTGTTGGCACAACAACATCGGTCGGCCAATGTACTTCTATCTTTGCGCTTTGTTTCGTGTAGGCTAATTGGATTGCTTTGTGAACGGCATCGTAGCGCGCTTCTAATTGCGCGTCAGTTTGAAGAAATTGGTTTTCAAGGCTCGCTTCAATATCATCAAACTCTGCGTCGAGTTCATCTACGAAATCATCGTTTTGCTGGAAAGTAGCAATAGCTGAACTTTGCGTATAGTCAGTATCAACTGCAATTAACTTTCCAGAGGCGAGAAATAAGCTACAAAAGGTGAAGCTTAAACAAGCAAAGGCGCATTTACTCATAAGCTTAGCCTTTAAGATTTGTCGTTGTGCTTCAACAAAATATCGCTGAGTGTGATTTTGTCTTTACATTGAGAAGCGCTGTTATCTATACAAATCGCCATTTTCACTTCAGCTAAAATAGCGTCGCCTTCTTTACTCACACTCGTGTCAAGCTCAAAAGCACCTTGCAAAATACCTTTTGCGCGCGTCGCAACAATGTCACTACTGACCTCGAAGTCTTCCATAGTTGTGCCACTCGTCAAACGCAAGCCTTTGATTTGTTCTATCAAATTACGTTGAGCGTCAACTTTCGCCGCTCGTTTGGCCATCATCTGAGCTTGTTGTTCTAACGGGACTTTAGTTAAGTCAGCAGCACCAAAACCACTGGCGACGATCAAGCCGTCTTGTGCAAAACTTGTCGCGCTCCACAATATACAAAGTACTAAACTCAAGCGTTTCATTTTGTGTCCTTTTGCAATTCCTGAATAAGCATATTGACCAAATCAATACGCACTCCCTCTTCGATTGAACTCACCAGTTCATTTATAACATCTACTTTAAATGCACTGTCTAACAAGTATTTCTTTGACTTTAATAGCTGTTTTCTGCAAGCCATGGGTGCATATTCTATTGCGTCTTTAAAACTAGAATGGAGCATGATTATCCTGCCCTTATCAAACACACATTTTTCGTAGTTCGCTTTAATTTCTTGTAACTCATCGCTTTGTAAGGAATTAGAGCTTTTATTGTCTTGAGCCAACAGAGGCTGAGTTATCACCACTAAAAGCGATAAACAAAAAAGGGATAATTTCATCATTGTGCTACCTCCGCCAGAGTAATCTCTGCGCCTAAAGAAAGCGCGCTCTCTAGGTCGCTTGCGTCTATCGCTTTCACTTTATAGCAATACGACCTTCCATCACTAAGGTCGGTATCTGTGTAACTACTAGCTTCACTCGCCTTCACTTTTACCAGTGCTCTGACTCGCGCACAGCTACTGCCACGATGTACTTCGTATTGAACAATATCTTCTTTTGAATTTTGCGCCCAATTAACAACGACGCTCACATTAGGGCTGGACGAATCAAGCTCAGCACTAACTCCCATAGGAATACCGGGAAGTGCTTTGGTTTGTGCAACGACCACGTCGCTATGTGGCCCTTCAACATTATAGCTATTGAAACTCGCTATTTTATACTGGTATTGCGTACCATCGCTTAATTTTGAAAAAAAGCTACCTTCATCAGTAAACGTCGTTTGATTCGTGTTTAGTGTTTCTAACTTATCGAGTTTGCCATTGGCATCTACTTTATAGAGATGATATCCAGCCACGTCGGGATCATTTATCATGTCCCACGTCAGGACCACACTTTTGACACCACCACTTTGTGCACGTAAAGAAGGTGGCATAGGTAGCGCCTTGGTTTTTGCACTGACAATATTAGATTTCCCGAGTATTACGGGATTTAAGCCCTTGGTTTGAGCCGTTAGTTGATACTCATATACGGTTTCATCGAGCAAGCCATTTGCGTCGCTGTAGCTTTGAACGGAGCTTTCTACGGTTGTCACGGGCCTAAAGTCTGCATCTACGGTACGCCGTTCAAGCGTCATTTCAACATTTGGGTTGCTGGTGTCCCAAGTAAGTTGTACTTGTCGCAACATACCGTCTTTCGATACTTGCAAGTTAGTCTGGTTTGGATTGTTAATATTGTTTACTAGGTAGTCCGCTGAGCTCAAATTATCGCTGTCTGTTAAGCTAATTTTGTATTCTGGACTGATATATGGATATATCTCATTGTCGCTAAACGCTTTCACGTTTGCTTCTAATTTTACCAATTCAGAAAAGTCGCTCTCAAAAGGCCACTTTCGTTCAATAATAATATATTGTAAATCGCTTTCATCAAGCAAAGACCAAGTTAATTCAATATCATCAGGGTTTACGCTAACATCAACATCGGCAACAGTCTTTGGTGGTTGCTTACTTGCTGCAATAACGGTATTGCCTATATATCCTGTCGCATCAAATATATTCTTACTGGCAATGGCATATTCATATTCAAGCCCATCCGCTATACTCTCTCCGCTCTGTTGTGCAGGGGGAATCTTGTCAAACTTCATATCGGTGTAGCTACTTACGCTAGGGTCATCAATTACTGCAATAGATACTAGCTCACTGCTTTGTTGTGACAAAGATCGCCGAAACAGCACATATTTAGCAATGCTACTGTCTTCTACTGGGTCCCAAGTTAAGACTATTTTTCCAGCAAGCCCACTTTGGGCGCTTAAGTTTTTGGGTGCCTCTATCCCTTTTGTCGTAGTCATTATCGTGTTTGACTCAGCGAGTTTGACACCTGACAACCACGCTTCAATCTTAATAAAATACTGTTGCTCATCCACAAGCTCTTGTTCGTCAACGTAACGGTTATCGGCATATTCCGATAGCTCCACTAATAATTCTAATGAGCTTTCGCTGCTACCGCGGTAAACTTTAATGCTTGCTGGTACGCTGGCATTTACCCACGAAAACGCTATTTTCCGAAGGCCGTTATCTTGTTCAAGTTGCAAGACTAATGGCACCGTCACATCAACTTCAGTTACTGAGCTTGGCTTACTTTTTAGGCCGTCGTTATCTGAGATAGTCGCTCTGTAGCTTTGCTTTGCGCCAGCTAAGAGCTCTGTATCAATATAGGAAGTTTGCTCTGCAGGTATCTTCGCGATATTGACAAAGTTCTGGCCATCAAAACTTCGCTCAATATGGACATACTGAATATCTTCAATGCTTATATCTTTTGGCAGTTCCCATGACAACTCAATATCTCCTTCAACCAAACTTGCCTGCAATGCCTCAAGTGGGTTTGGAGGAGTCTTTGTGGTAACTAATACGGCCTTACTTACGGGGCCTGAACGGTCGAATTTATTAATTGCTGCAACTGAGTAATAGTATTGGGTGCCGTCGAGAAGAACTGATTCGTCAATATAAGATGTTGCCATTGGGTCTCTAACTTCACCAATTCGCTTCAAGGTAAGTTCTTCTTCCTCGCTATATGGGCCTCTAAATATAGAATAACCTACCACATCAGGATCTAGATTTAATTGCCAGCTGATCTGCGCCCTCTTAGATAAGCCAGATACACCTTTTACCTCTTTTGGTGGACTTAATACGGTTTTACTTGTCACAGATACTACTGGTGATATCTGTGTTTCACCATAATCATCAAAGACAGAAATAGCATATTCAAAAGTTTGATCTTCATCGCTAAAGTCAGTGTCGGTATAACTAACTTGGTCAATGCCCTTAATTTCTGTCAGTAATCGCCAGTCATCGCTTTGAGTGTTTCGTTTATAGATTCGATAACCAAATCCCGCACTCGCAGGCGCCCATCCAAATACGACTTCACGTTGCCTATCAGCAGACAGCACTTGTAATACAGGCGCACTGGCCGCTGTATAAGCAATGGCTTCTGAAATCTGCCCTTTTTCTGTTGCAGTAAATGCACGAACACCATAGTAGACTGGGCCTTTTGTTTTCATAGACTCGGGCTGCGACAAGGTTAGCTTCTCAAGACTATTTTGGGATGAACTATTTTTTTGCTTAGACGAGTTTGCTTGCTCAACGTTATATGCATCAATAACCTGCCAGCCTTCACCAGCGGCTCTACGTAGCAATTCATAGCCCAAAATGCCTTTGTTTCGATTTTCGGCACTGGGGAAAAATGACAAGCTAATACCATTTACGCGTTCAGTCACATTAACGACAGTAGGAGGCTCTAAGCTAGAACTGACTTGAGCCGCAACCACAACACTAACAAGTTGTTGACTACGAATTTCGTCGCCATCACCATTGATCATGCTTAGCTGATAGTAATATGTACCTGCTTTGTTACCAGGGTTATCTTTTGCTTCTTGTTCAACCTCACTTGAAACATAGCTAAATGGGCCATTTTCATTACTAGCACGGTAGATATTAAAACCCAAATACTCAGTTTCAGGATTTTTTAAGGTCCACAATATGGATACCAGTCCACCTCGGTAATCAGCGGCAATATTTTCAAGCCAATCAAGGTCTTCATTGGCACTGTTGCTTTGCAAATCCAATTGATGATTGTCTATTATCTCAATAATACTTTCACCCATATAATTGGCTTGCAAGGCAATTTGAGCTTGGTTATTAAAAGTAAATTTTAAGCTACCAATAGATTTGTTAGAGGCGGGGGAGACGACTTCAACATTTGCCACAATTTGTTGTCCATCGCGAGTGACTTCACCAATTACTATATAATTTAGGTTTAATATAGTCGCCGCTTTGACGGCTTCAGATGCGCTAAACTTTTGCTCTATATCGTTTCGAGATAGTGCTAACTCAAGCTCACGTTGGTTTATCAGCGTTAAACTCGGCGATTTGCGTAACTCGTTACGAATGCTATACGCCACATCATCTTCAAGGCCAACCACATCAATAGTGGTGGCCACAAATTGAAAAACACCGATGAACGATTGTTCTTGAGTTTGCGCATACGTAAGGGTTGGAATTAGCAACATAAGGGTGAAAATGACTCCCCTTAAATACTCTGCTAATTTGATAACCTTGCCCATATTTGCCAACCTGCTTAGTTTAAGAATGTGTGCTGTTCTAGTAGATTATCAATACGGCTTTTAGCCTCACGTGTAATAGGCGAAGACGACACTGATTTCAATTTTTCGTTAAAAATCGCATAAGTGTAATATTCAACTGCATTTTCAATTTCAGAACGTTTTTCACTGTCTTGGCCTTGATTAAAGTAGAAAGTTTCGAGTTGTTGTAATGGGCGTAAAACATCACTAGCCATCGATTCAACAACTTCCTCTGTTAATTGTTGCAATATTTCGGTATCAGTCGGGATATTCATTGGATCAAACTGCACGCCCGCTTCAGCAACCCCGGCATTGGCAGTATCTTCTACTTGTAGTTTGCGCTCAATCGTATCTACGCGCGTGTTTTCACCGGTCAGCACGTCAACGATTCTGAATGACAACTGAATAAACCCAACTTTTTTAGTCTGGGTAACTTCATATTCTGTTTGACCAAACTCAGGTGTTAATACTTTTGCCATTGGCGCTGTCTTTAATGCGGATTTTGACGGATTTGGGTTAGCCGCCTGCCAATTCAAATAATCGATATTGTCAGAAATCTTCTCACCTGTTTGATAGCGAATTGTTTTTGTACTTTGCGAACTATTCTCATCAACCTTGTACAATAAGACCGACCCCATTATCGCGTAATCAATACCATAAACTCGGCCCATTTCTTTCGCTGTGCTTTCAGAAACCACGCCAATTTGTCCTAACTTCATTTCTTCTAGTATCGATTTGAGGTTTTCACGCTCTAATATAGTTATATCGTTACTTGCGTTGTTAAATAATCGAGAAATAAGATTGTTAGCCACGATTACACCAGCGTCATCACTTTCGCTAGGGCTATTGAAATCAAATACCGCGATAGAACGTTTTGCTCTATTTCCAATCGCATCTTCAGCTTGCCTAATGCGATTAAACAAATCAGGATAACTAGGGTTCACTTCTTGAATACCCATTAATAAAGTCCATGCCATGGCATATTGACCTTTTTCAGCATATAGTGCCGCGGTGTAATCGGCCTTTTGACTATAGGCATTGGCGTATTCTTCTAGTAACGCAGGGGCACTGACAGCGTTGCCTTTAAGCGTTAAAAGTAATTTCTTCGCTTGTATCAAGCGACCTTCTTGAATTGCACTTAAAAAGCCTTTTTCACTTGCTACATTAAGTTCACTTGTGGCTTGAGATTTTAATAGTAAACACTCGCTATTATTCCTATCTAGCTCTAGCGCCTTCGCACAATAAGTAAGTGCGCCCGCCCAATTTTGATTGCTAATCTCTTGCTGTGCTTTGGTGAAAAAGTAAGAAGGTGTATTGTTTTGACTCGCTTTAACAAGTAAACCCTTGGCAATATTATTATTTGGGTTTATTTTCAAAATCTCGTTAAGTCGCTTGGTCGCTGTTTGGAAGTCGTCAGCCTTTATTGCGTCACTGGCATGTTTTAAATACGTTTTATTGACTTCTTGACGAATCGACTTAAGCCTTAAGGCCACATCTTCATAATTAGCAAACTTTTCATCTATCGCCTGAAAAGCGGCATAGCTTTTTACAAGGTCCCCGGCATCATACGCCGATTTGGCACTCGCATATTGACGGGCTAAATCAGCGTATAAGTTTTCTTTTGCCTCTTGTACTTTTGATACAAGGGGCTCTGTAAGGTCTGTTGAGGTTGCATTGTTTTTAAGATTGGCAACGAGTGCTTCAGCTTCAGCTAGGTCAGCATTCGTAAACTCACTATTTAATATGCGATTTATCTTTGCAAGAGAGTCTGACTCATACTTTTGTTTTAATGTGCTTAAGGCATTTTTGTATTCAGCATTTTTAGGATTTTTTTGCACCGCTTGTACTAGAAAAGCAATTGCCTCTTCATATTTGTTTGCCGCCGCTAACTGATTTGCAGTGTCGAATTCTTGCTTGCCTTTAGAGGTAGAGTTACAAGCAGTTAGGGTTGTGGCAACGATAGCCGCAATAAGTAGTTTTTTCATTATATATTTCCTATTTCATCGACAAGGTAAGCGTTGCTTGCTCAAAACCTACAACGGTAAAAGTGATATCTGGTCTTTTCGAAAGTTGGCTAAGTTGCTCATATAATTGTTCAGGCCAGCCCAGATAAGTAGCGCTAAACATATAGTCATCCTGTTGCTTAGTTTCAGTACGCATCCCATCTAACCCAACAACCGCATTTTGTAATTCGTTTTCCAATACGCTAATTTGTTTTGTATCGGCACCCTGGATATGGATCATGATAGGCATTTCAAGCTTGCTCAACCAAGCGAACTTAGTTTGCATGTTTACCTTGAGAACTATCCGCTTACTTAATTTCTCAGCCATTTTAGTAAAACTCGCGCTGGCACCTCCGGCTAGTTTGTCAGCAAAAGATACAGAAGTAATTTGTGATAATGTCGCAGCGTTTAGCAAGGAACCAGAAACAGTCATTTCATTGGTACTAATATTCATGCCTTGAAATTCGCTTTTTGTAGCACTAGCATTTATGTTTAGCACCAGCGCAAAACTAGCCCCTAAAGGTGATTTTTCATCTAAAACGACAAAACCTTCATTACTCAAGTTTTGTGATAAATTTGCGAGCACCGCAGACCTAGCCTGCAAATTTATATTGTCTTGTTGAGCTAGTTCTACTTTTATTTTAATACGAGGTTTTTTACTCCACTTATTTTGTTGAATAAGTTTTACAGCTTCTTTTGCTATGGCATTGGAGTCGGTATAGGCTCTTATTTTGACTTGATAAGTAGCATTATCTAATTTGGATTCTTCTAAAATATCGAAGCGATCTAAGCGTCCTTTAGTTGTGGCGTATATTTTTTCACTTGCCAACATGAAGTTTTTTGTTTCAGTGCGTGCACTAATGTAACTTCCTAGCAGTTGTTCAACTGCCAGTCTTTTAGCGTCTTCAATTGCCGCTTGTCGTGCTTTACTTACATCATTTTGCGTGATCAGGCCTAAACCGGTGGCGTCAACCTGCCCCGCTTGCGCTAAGTTGTGAGCCAACAATAAACAAACCAGTAATAAAATCTTAGGTAGATTCACTTTGAATTCCTTTTCGCTTATAAGGACAATATCATCTATAAATGCCCAATAAACATATTGGGAAGGTGGCGCAATATTGCGACACCTCGAAAGTATAGATCAATTCAAAGAAGAATTTCGACTGTTTTACTAGTTTTTTATAATGCCCCTAGTATTAAACTAAATACGCATTATTCTAACGCTTTTAAGCACGCCTTTATTGAAAGAAAACGAACAGTTCAATAAATACTTTGCTTTAAGCTATTGATTTTTAAGTGACTTAATAAAATCGTCAGATTGTGAAATAGCCACGTTCATTTCCTCAATCAACACATTTACGTCACGCTTGATCGTGGTGAACTCTCCTTGCAACGCACCAATTGCATCGGCATTAAGGTTATGTTTTAGATATAAAACATTGTCGTACAGGGCCGTTAATATTGGTGTCATGCTGTCTTGAGCCTTGCGCATAGACGCTAACAAAGAATCATATTTACGTTCAGTGTCTTTTAGTTTTCGCTGACTTTCACGTTTTAGCTTTGCATTAGAGATAATCTCAATTTCTGCCTGCCATTCTCTAAATAACGAATCAGCCACGCTTTGCACTTTATCAACACGATTGGTAACATCGTTAGCAGCATCACGACTAGCTTCATATTTGTCGTTTAAATTGTTATAAACGTCCTCGAGTTCGCCACCATCAAAATTGATCAAGGCACTAAATTCCTCAAGGGCGCTAGTAAACTCTTGTTGCGCTTCTTGCTGTGTTTCTTGCGCAGCCTCGACTCGGTCAACAAGTATCTCGCGTTTTTCAACACCTACTTTTTCCCACATGTTAAAGTAGGTGTCTTGAATCGCAGAAGCGCAACCTCCCAGTGCAATAATAGCGGTTACTGGTAATAAAATTTTACGAAGCATGTTTTTCTCCAAATTAATGCTTATTAAAAAGAACAACGTTGTGCAATCTTAACAATAATAACGTATAAGTTTGGTAGAAAGATAATAGACATCGTGGTAATACACAAGGAAATAGCAATGTTGGACGGTATTAAGTCAGTAAAATCTTGTAAGTTCCCGACTTCAGATGGACACACATTACATGTAGAGGAATCAGGAAATCTTGAGGGGCTTCCAACACTTTTTTTACATGGTGGTCCAGGGGCAGGCATTGGCCAAAACTACCAAGCCCTATTTGAAGGTTTCGATTTACGTTTGATTGCCTTTGACCAGCGAGGATGCGGACGTAGCCAACCTTTTGCTGATATCGAGAATAACGATACCAATAAGATCATCGACGATATTGAAGCCTTACGTGCACATTTCAATATCGATAAATGGCTAGTTTTTGGTGGTTCTTGGGGTTCAACCTTAGGTCTTGCTTATGCTATCGCGTATCCAGAACGAGTCTCGGGCTTAATTCTGCGGGGGATTTTTTTAGCACGCCCAGACGACGCCAAATGGTTCGTATCTGGCTCTCAAGGTGCAAGCCAAGTATTTCCAAATGAATATGCGGACTTTATCGAAGGGTACACAGAAGGGTTTAGCGAAGCAAACCGAACTGTCAACCAGCAGCAGGATCTTTGCCAGTGGTACTTCAGTCAGCTTACTCACCAAGATGAACAAATAAGAAACCAAGCTGCAAGTCGCTGGTTTAACTGGGAAGGTAATATTTCGAAACTGAAAAAAATGACAGAATCGGCTGACGACTACGCTTCCAATCAGCAAATATATTCATTAGCTTTATTAGAGTGTTATTATTTATTAAATAACTGCTTTATGCCCAACAATCACATACTAAACAATGCGCATAAAATCACCAATATCCCCATGCAAATTGTTCATGGTAGATACGATATGGTTTGTAAATGCGAGTCCGCAATAGCTTTACATCAAGCACTTCCGCAGTCCATCCTTACTATTGTAGAAAACGCAGGACATAGCGTGACCGAGAAAGGAATACGGGAAGCGCTGCAAAATGCCCTTGGCCAAATGCAAAGCTTGTTGATGCAAAAGTAATATGATTGGATTAATACAGCGTGTTAAATATGCCAAAGTAAGCGTTGCTGGTGAAACCATTGGCCAAATACATGCCGGCATTCTTTTATTGCTGGGTGTTGAAAAAGGCGACGGCGCTGACAACGTCAAAAAACTCGCCAAGAAAGTGGCCATGCTTCGCATATTCCCTGACGCAGACGATAAGATGAACCTAAGCCTGAGTGATACCCATGGCGAATTGTTAGTTGTGTCTCAATTTACTTTGGTTGCCGACACATCAAAGGGCAATAGACCGGGCTTTTCTAATAGTGCAGAGCCCGCTCTGGGGAAAGCATTGTTCGACGAGTTTGTTGCGCATTATAATCAAACCTATAGAACATGCCAAAGCGGTCGTTTTGGTGCTAATATGCAAGTTGAACTATTAAATGACGGACCTGCTACCTTTACTTTGAAAGTCTAGAGTTCGTTTGTTTATGTTATCACTACTGATAGTTAAAGGAAGGCGTTGTGTTTACAGTTAGTGCCCCCCTCACTCAAGAAGAGCTTGATCGCTATTTTCATTTTAGGTGGCAATGGCTGAGAGAACCATGGGGATATCCCGAAGGTTCTGAAAAAGATGAATACGAAATTGTAAGCGAACATAGAGTCGTAAAAACCGCCAGCGGTAAAATTGTTGCTTGTGGTCGCGTTCATCTAAATACCAGTGAAGAATCACAAATTAGGCACATAGCGGTCGATAAAGAATACCGGCGCAAAGGCGTGGGCCAAATTATCCTAGAAGCTTTAGAACAGGTGTCGCGTGATTTAGGTGCAGAGCGTGCAGTAACCAATTCTAGACAATCATCCATAGAGTTTTTTACCAACCAAGGCTTTAGTGTTATTGATGATGCGCCTACTGAGCTGGGCAAACTAAAGCGCAAACAAATGGTAAAAAATCTAATAGATAAAAACGTGCTCGTATTGCATCCCCAATGGTGTGACGAACTCCAACGCACATGGCACGAAGAAATTCCTATAAGCGAACATATGGGAATAAAGCTATACCAATACACTGAACGCACAATAGAAACCCGTGCCTCACTCAATAAGAATATAAACCTTCACGGTACTATGTTTGCAGGAAGTATATACTCTCTGGCGACCTTAACTGGTTGGGGTATGCTGTTTTTGCAAATGAAGCAAAAAGGCTTAAATGGTGAGATTGTGCTAGGTGATGCTGACATTCACTATCATAAGCCAATCACGATGAAACCTAGAGGTATTTGTAACATAGAGTCCCTGAGGACGAAATTTGAATTACTCGAAAAAGGTAAAAAATGCCCGGCTTCACTACGTGTAGAAATTTATGACGGCGACCAAGCCGTGGCTGAGTTTACAGGGCAGTACTGGATACTGCCGCCTGTTTAAAAGCAACTAGGTTTTAGGTTTTTTTCGTCGAAAAGCCTGAAACCAAAACAAACATTCAAATAACACGCCAAGTACGACTAAGCCTAAAATACCTTCACCAAAACCAAAGGTATAGCACAACAGGGCTAAAACCAACAAAGCTGTAAGAACGCTCAATCTTGTCAATTTACTCATCGTTTAATCCTTTTGTTTATCCATAGCTTGTCGCTAATTATAAGAACAAGCTTTGTTTCATCCATTCGAAAAACTCCTCGCGTGCGCCTGCAATTTCATCAATTCATGAGGGACTTATGGCGACGTCGTACATACACACTCAACACATACAATAAAAAGAGGAAAGACATTGCGCCGCCTCCGCCACTTTCTTCTGGTGGCACAGGGAGAAGCACAGGGTCGGGAGCAGAATTTGCGTCATTAGGATTGGTACCCGCCTCAAATTCTTGTAAGTTGCTATAGGTATCATTATCGTTATCTAGTTGTGCATCACTTGCATCTAGTGGGTTCATATTGTTTGCTGTTTCATAGGCATCAGGGATACTGTCGTTGTCATCGTCGCTATCAGCGTTATTACCAATGCCGTCACTGTCTGTATCAATAGTTTCGCTTGAATCAAGGGGTAAATCATCGTCAATATTATTGACTAAATCACCATCGCTATCGTGCTCCCCATTGGTTCTAAATTCGTCTTGGGCAAGGCCCGCAAAAACTAAACTAACGGGTTGTTTAAGACCCCCAGCGCCAGTCTCTACAAACACATTTAAAAAAGCGCCTGTCTGACCATCATATTTAAGAATTTGATCACTATCTTCGCTACATACATAAACATCGCCTTGCGGTCCGGTCGTAATACAGCCTGGTTTGCCTAGGCCACCGCTACCGGCCGTTATAAAAGTACCTAAAAAAGCACCTGTATTACTAAAACGACTTACATCTTTGCTTCCAGCATTGCTTACGTAAATATCTCCGTTACTGGCTAAGGTCATATGTTCTGGCTTGTTTAAGCCTTGCGTACTAAATACCTGCGGCGCAACATTTAGATTGTTCGCAGTTAATAAAAGCAATCTATTGCTGCTTCTTTCAGCCACAACAAGTCTATTGTTAGATAACAGCAGCATGTCACGCCAAACCGCTTCATCACTTGCAACATTGCCGCTTAAGTTTCCTGTACTCATCAACCTAAATGGCTCTATATTGCTAGTACCAAGTCCGTTATTAATTAATAAATTAGTATCCGTTTGGAACAATAGATGTGCCGGAAAATTAGTGTTTAATCGGCTTCTATTAATTACCTCTCGCACTGAATTGGTATTTCTATCAAAAGCAAGCACATCGCTAAAACTAATGAAGTAAAGTTGCTGTGATACTGATAGAACCGCATCTGAACGAAATGAGAAGCCACCAATAGGCACTTCTAACAAGCTAGCAATAAAGTCACCCGATTCGCTATTAAAACGCAAAATATTGTCGCTACCTGCACTAACGACCCAAGCTTCACTTTCTGCCAAGGTAGTAGGAATGTAGTAATCTGGCACACCGTCGTTGTCATCGTCAAGGTCGTTGCGGTCGCCGATAAAATCGTCATCGCTGTTTTGGAACTCTTGTTGATTATTGTCTAGTGCATCTTCATTTGCCCCTACGCCGTCACCATCGGCATCGATTGTATTGCCGGCGTCAAGCGGTAGGTCATCGTTTATATCAATGACACCATCATTATCATCATCAGCATCGCTATTGTTACCCAAACCATCTTGATCTGTGTCTAGTTGTTCACTTGCATCATTTGGAAAAGCATCTGCGTTGTCACCAACGCCATCTCCATCAGAATCGAGGCTTTCCGTTGAATCGAAAGGAAAAGCATCGTTTTGATCAATTACGGTGTCACCGTCGATGTCTGTCACACTTTGAAAAAACGACTCAATTGGCGTTTCAATGACACCAGCACGGAGCGCTGCATTGATGGGCGCGAAAAAGTTAATAGTATCGGCGTTGTCCGCAGTCGCTGCATCACCGCAAGGCAAAGTACCACAGGTAATATTTGGGTTTGAAAATACCGGTAGACCGTAGTCTCTATTTACATCGCCAGTGCCAATAGAACTCATTAGTGTATTAAATTTACCTTCAACTATTAAGGCACCTGCCGCTTCGCGTGCGCCAACACTGGCGCCAGCGCTGCGTTGATGCCCTGCACCAAAGTTATGGCCAACCTCATGTGTGAAGGTATCTATGCAATTAGACCCACCGCTGATACCAACATTGCTCACATTAACGAGAAAATCGACGGCAGGATCAGGAAACATAGCAATTCCACAAACTTCACGCTCATTAAGATCATGTGTGCGGATCATCGAAACCAGATCAGCTCCAAAGGTCTGCTGTAGCTGCGCTATTTGAGACAAGGAAGGCACTGTTTGTGTACTTGAATTATTATCAAGGGCGGCGCGTAGTTCATTTAACGCCACAATACTTGAAGGGTCGGGGTAATCGACAAACTCGGTATGCACTAAACGTAAACGCAAATCAATCTGACTGTCGACAAAAGATTGATTCGCTTTAAAGACTAAGTGCTCCAGCAAAGCGTCGGTCATGTCGCCGGGGAAAGTATCTACAATATTTTGCGTGTACAACAGCATGACGTCTACTATGGATACATTAGAGCTCGCTTGAGCACTAAGCGCAGGCGCACGAAAGGCAGATTGACTAACAGCTTTACCTATAGTGTCATTTTCATAAACACCTGGCGTTAAGCCAGACAACCCTACATCAAAAACATACACTTGGTTTTGGTGTTGCTCAATAATTAAATGCTGGCCGTTGCCTATTAGCTCTCCAAAGCCCCCACTTTCACCTTGCGTAAATATAAGCGAATAGTCCTTACCGTTTGTTTTAAAAGAAGAAGCAAACGACTGGGAACCCGTTTTATTTTGCGCAATATTTTTAATCCGAAGGTTAATATTTGCTTGCTTTAAAGACAGTGCAAAGCGGTATTCACCATCTTCTTGAGCTGACAACAGTCGTTTATTTGGTGCAACGCTGCGTTGTAGCGCTTGTAGCTTCACTTGTTGCAAATGAGCGGGGAGAACGTCACTCATACCAGACGCGAACACGCTAGAATATGAAAAAAGCGTAATCAAAACAAAGAGGATGATAAGTGTTGTGCGACCGAGCATAAAAATTCCTTTATTGAGGCCTAAACCTTAGCTATTTCACCAATACAGAATAAGCATGAGCTGAGACGAATGCAAGATTTGCAATACAACTACCGCTCTTCGCTTTGGCTTGTATTGCGCGATTTGTAATTTAATATATACGATATCTATGAAGACTGTGTATTAATCGCGCACAAAAAAAGGGCCTTATATCAGGCCCTTTCGTTATCTATTGTCCAACCGGCTATGCGTACATCGCCGCCTGAAGCTTTTTCATTGCGTTCTTTTCAATTTGTCGAACGCGTTCTGCTGAGACTTGGTATTCGTCAGCTAAGTCTTGCAAGGTTAATTTATCATCTGCAAGCCAACGTGTTTCAATTATGTGCTGGCTACGTGAATCTAGCGTTCTAATAGCCGAATAAAGACGCTTTGAGGCTGCCTCATCAATATCAGCATTGATAACAGATGCTTCAACATCAGTGCTTTTGTCTTCTAAATATTGCGCTGGACTAAACGCGGTAGACTCATCGTCGTCATTACCTAAGTCAAATGCAGTATCTTGGCTCGCCATGCGCGATTCCATCTGCAATACTTCTTTAGGGCTTACATTTAGCTCTTCAGCTACTTTTTGCACTTCGGCATGTGTGAACCAACCCAAGCGCTTTTTCGCTTTACGCAAATTAAAGAACAGTTTACGTTGCGCTTTGGTTGTAGCAACCTTAACAATACGCCAGTTCTTTAACACAAACTCATGAATTTCAGCTTTTATCCAATGTACCGCGAAAGAAACAAGACGCACGCCTACATTTGGATCAAAACGCTTGACCGCTTTCATTAAACCAATGTTACCTTCTTGAATTAAATCAGCTTGTGGCAAGCCATACCCAGAGTATGATTTAGCAATATGCACAACAAAGCGTAAATGCGACATAACTAATTTTCGGGCTGCTTCTAAATCTTCGTTTTCAAACAAACGAATTGCCAATGATTTTTCTTCTTCTGCCGATAACATCTTTATGCTAGACACAGCCTGTACGTAGCTCTCAATACTACCGCCGTTTGAGACCGTTAAGGCTAGAGAAGATTGAATGTCTTGGTTCATTGTTACCTCATTTCTTTGCATCGATACCAAAAGGTTGCATCGACTATGTGTTAATTATATGACCACATATTAGACCTTAAGTTCGATATAAAAATTTCATATTTTACTTATTCGGTTAAATATAAGGTTTAAGTTCAAAAACTCAAGGGCTATATCGACATTATTGTACTCTTTTTAAATAAAAAGTGCGCAAATAGTTGATTAAACAAAATTAATGGTCACTGACCGGCACCCAATAATTATAATAATCCGGTGCCGCGCTGACAAGACTCGGACGTAAAGCGCTTATTGTGTTGTAAGTGTTAATTTTAAAAAGGTATCTAATGTTTGCATACGTAGCCCGCCAAGCGATATACGACAAAAATAAAAAAGTCTTCGCTTACGAACTATTGTTTAGAAATGGTGTTAAAAATTGTTTCCCAGATATACCGCCCGATGAAGCAACCAGTAGCATGCTTGCGGGTAGTCATTTGTCAGTGGGTGTTGAGACAATTACAGACAACAAACCAGCATTTATCAACTTTCATCAAGACACATTGTTGTATCGTTTTCCGTCAACCTTAGATCCCCTAAATGTTGTTATTGAAATTGTTGAAACAGTTGAAGTGACTCCAGAACTTATTGCTGCTTGTGAACATATCTCAAACCTCGGATATAAAATAGCCCTCGATGATTATGACTTCAACCAGCAATGGGAGTCGATAATGCCTTATGTTCAATATATTAAGCTAGAAGTCGAGCGCATAGACCTAAATAACCCCGCTGTAGAAAAAAAGATTAAAGAATTCTGTTTACAAGGCAAGACGCTTATCGCCGAAAAAATAGAAACACATGATGAATTCGAACATTTAAAGAAAGCGGGATTTCATTATTTCCAAGGTTATTTTTTATCTCGCCCTGAAATGGTAAAACACAAAAATATTGAGGTATCGATTAGCTCAGTCGTAGAATTAGTCGGAATTAGTGTTTCTCCTGAATTCAACGTAAAGAAAATAAAAGCGATTTTTGAAAAAGATGTTGGTTTGGCCTTTAAGCTAATGCGATTTATTAACAACCCTCTTTTCAATAAAAGACAACGCATCGATTCATTAGAGCATGCACTTAAGTACCTAGGTCAAATCGAGCTGAAAAAGTTTATTGCCCTTCTGGCCATAGCGAACCTCAAAAGCAACAAACCACTTGATCTTATATCAATTAGTTTATGCCGCGCGCACTTTTGCAAAATGTTAGCAAAAGCAACAAAAATGAAGGAAGACCCTCCCTATAGCTTTATCTTAGGTTTGTTCTCATTGCTTGATGCCCTGCTCGACAAACCCATGGATGAAGTGATGTCCAGCCTCCCTTTTTCGGATGTCATTAAAAAGGTACTTTGTAGTGAAGATACAAACGGCTTGTTAGCAAAGCAATTTCAACTTTGCGTTGCTTTTGAAACCGCGAATTGGCCACTCATAGACTTGATATCGAAAGACTTGAATATTGAGTTGGGCGACATGTTCACGATGTATTATGAGTCAGTGCAATGGGCAAACCAAATGAAATCAACGTTTAACTGAGGCTCCCGATCATGATTAATGTTTTTGCCAGAGAACCTATCTTTAACCTGAACAAAGAAATTTTTGCCTATCAATTCATTTATCGTAACGGCTTAAGTGGCAGCTTCCCACTCGATTTCAGCAACCTAACGATAAATGACGATCCCCATGTTGGTTTAAGCATCGACGAGCTTATGCAAGTCAACATGACGGTAATTAATTTGCTGCCCGAAGGACTTGAAGAATTTAGCGAGCTATTCAATTCAGACGAGATTATTATAGAAATCTCCGAAATTAATATGCAACCCAATCCCTCATTGATCGATCAAATTGCTAAATTAAAGAAGAAAGGCTTTAAGCTTATTGCCAATCAACATCAACTACATTGGTCTGATTTTATGGCACATGCAGATTTTGTTAAGTTAAATATAATGGACAATACTCCCTCTGAAATTGAAACATTAAAACAGAGTTTGGCATCCACTAAGGTAAAAATAATTGCCACTAACGTGCATTCTCTTTTTCAATATGAACAATGTCAAAACCTAAAAGTAGATTATCTTCAAGGTTTCTTTTTCTTAGAGAGAGGCGAATTAGACACTCAGCCACTGCCGACCAGTAAAGTTGCATATATGCAATTAATGACTGAAATCGCAAAACCTGAACTTGATACAAAAATACTTGAAGGCATTTTTCAGCGAGACCCAACACTCTCTTTCTTGTTGATTAAATTTATTAACAATCCCCTAGTGAATAAATCCCATAGAATAAGCTCTATTAGGCATGCGCTAAGCTATTTGGGTGAACTCAAAGTTAGACGTTTTGTCGCAATCGTAAGTTTGGCGGGGCTAAATTCGGACAAACCAAATGAACTGCTTAATTTATCCCTAACACGGGCCAAATATTGTGAATTATTGGATGCTGAAATAGAAGGTGAGTCAGATGCAATGGCCGCTTTTCTAGTGGGGCTCTTCTCGTTAATCGACGTAATACTGAGCAAAGAAATGGAAGGGCTGATTGTATCGCTTGAACTTGATGAACGCATTACACAAGCATTACTTGAACATAAAGGCGCGTACTGGACTATTTTAGCCAGTGCTAAGTCAATAGAAGCGGGTGATTGGGCATCGCTTTTTGCTTATTCAATAGAGCTACTGATGACCAAAGAAGACATGTTCGAAATCCATCGCCAGTCAGTTAAATGGCAAAATCAAATGACCCTAGCGATTTCACCTCATTATCCAGAAACCCAACCCAGAGGTATCCGCTAGGGCCTTTAGCTTTTACTTAGGCTCAATCTCGTTTACATGTTTCTGCACTGACAAGAATGAGCCCATTAAGCCTAGCAATACAGACACCACAAGCATTGTAGCTAATGCAGGAAAATTTAAGCCAGTAATATCAAGTTGAATCTGGTAGCGCTGCATAAACTCGTCAAGGCTCCACCCAATCCAAACAAGAATGATGGTCACGGTTACCCACGCCATTAAGCCACCTAATAATCCAAACCAAAAACCGGTATATAAAAAAGGACGTTGAATAAACGCATCTGTCGCACCAACCAATTTCATGACCAAAATTTCGTCTCGTTTACCTAGAATATTCAGCCTTATGGTGTTGCCGATAATTAGTACGACAGCAAAAAAGAGCAGTATCGCGAGTAAATACACCAACTCTTTTGCGATAGATAATAAGCCGTACAAACGTTCTAACCATTCAATGTCTAACTTGCCTATATCGACTTCTCGCTCTTTGCGTAATTTATCGAGTAAAAGACCTGCGGCTGTTGGCGTAGCATGCTTTGACGTAGGCATAACTAAAACGACCGCGGGCAAAGGATTTTTATCTAAATAATCCAAGGCCTCGCCTAAGCCAGATAAACGTTGGAACTCATCTAGCGCTTGTTCTGAAGACACGTATTCAAGACTGCTTATTTCGTTCCAACTATTTAAGCGGCCAATGAGCTGCTGGGCCTGAGTCTCGGTCACGCCTTCGCGTAAAAACAATGAAATCTCTGAGGCTTGTTGCCATTGGTCGGTGACTTTCTCCGTGTTCTCGACCATGATGTATAAGGTACTTGGCAAGGTAATACTAAAACCCAATACACCAATGGTCATCAAAGAAGCAAAGGGAATTCGATATAACTCACCTAGGCTATTAATACTTTGGCGAAAGTGGTCAGCAAAGAACATAAAAAACCGTTGCACTATACCCACACGTTGATTTGAAGCTTGATGACGCCCTTTAAATAGCAAACTCATGACCAACCCTCATCTGTTTGCGATAATCCATCGGTAATCATGCGCCCACCTTTTAAGGTTAAGGTTCTGTATTTCATTCGCGCAATTAGGCCCAAGTCATGGGTCGCAATAAAGACCGATACACCAGCACTGTTAAAATCTTCAAACAAACGAATAATTTCCATTGATAGTTTTGGGTCTAAATTCCCGGTCGGCTCATCAGCCAGCAACAAAGGCGGCCGGTTAACCACTGCCCGAGCAATACCCACTCGCTGCTGTTCTCCACCTGAAAGCGTTATTGGAAGATTCCTCACTTTACTGCGAAGGCCTACCATTTCAAGTGCGGCATCGACTCGCTTCATAATGGTCTTGCGGGTATGGCCTTCAATAATTAAAGGTAGGGCGACATTATCAAACACGGTTTTATCCATGAGCAATTGGTGGCTTTGAAAAATCATGCCTATATCGCGACGAATATAAGCAATTTGTTTGCGCTTAATTTGCCCAAGATCGTGCCCATTTATTAGCACTCGCCCCACATTTGGGCGTTCCATCAAACTTATGAGTTTAAGTAATGTACTCTTTCCAGCGCCAGAATGGCCTGTCAAAAAAGCCATTTCCCCTTGTTCAATATGAAAATTGACTTTACTCAGGGCTTGCTGACCACCGGGATAAGTTTTGCTAACGCCTTCAAACTTTATCATTGTGCACCTTGGTTAATAAAAGAGACGCCGTTGTTATTATTTGTGTACTGCTTACTCTGCAAAAAGTGCATCAACAAACGCTTTTGACTCAAAGCTTCGCAAATCATCAATTCCTTCGCCAATACCAATATACCTGACCGGAATGGCAAACTCATCGGCTAGTGCAAATATAACACCGCCTTTTGCTGTGCCATCGAGTTTAGTAAGGTTAATACCACTAATGCCAACCGCCTCGTTAAATATTCGGGTTTGGCTGACCGCGTTTTGCCCTGTGCTCGCATCGAGGGTAAGCATGATTTCATGAGGCGCTTGAGGGTTTAGCTTTTTCATCACTCTCACGACTTTTTTCAGTTCTTCAATTAAGTGGTCTTTGTTTTGCAAACGTCCAGCGGTATCGGCAATGAGCACATCGGTGTTCTTCGCTTTCGCTGACTCTAGCGCATCAAATATCACTGAAGCACTGTCGGCCCCAGTATGCTGGGCAACTACCGCGATATCATTGCGTTCTCCCCATACTTGCAACTGCTCCACTGCCGCAGCCCGGAAAGTATCACCAGCGGCTAACATAACTGATTTGCCTTGCGCTTGAAATTGTTTGGCTAATTTGCCTATGGTGGTCGTTTTGCCTACGCCGTTAACGCCTACCATTAAAATCACAAAGGGATGTTTTTTTCCGTTTTCGTCAGTCGCTAAACTAAAATCCAGTGGTTTATTTACGGTATCAAGGATAGTTTGCATCTGCTCACGCAACATTTCTGATAAGGCACCGCCATCTTTAAGTTGTGAGCTTTTTGCGTTTTTGGTCAGTTCGCTAATAATTTTGTTGGTCGTTGTCATGCCAACGTCAGCAAGGAGAAGCTGTGTTTCGAGTTCTTCGTATAAGTCCTCATCAATCGCCTTACCTAATAGCAAACTCGTAAAACCGCTACCAATGGTATTTTTTGTTCTGCTTAAGCTTGCTTTTAAGCGCGCAAACAAACTGGGTTCGCTTTGGTCTTTTGTTGATGTTTGGGTCTCTAACTCGGCTTCTTCAGTGGCTTCTTTCACTGCTTGTTCTGCAGGTACTATTGGCTCAGGAGTCAAAGCTGCTTCGCTTTGATGTATAACGGTCGGCGCTTCATTCGTTGTAGAAGAATCCTCAGCGCTTTTAGCTTCATGTTTAGCGGTAGCCGCTGGATCATCTTCGTTTTTGTCTGCATCAGGCTTTTTATCAGTCGCATCTTTGGCATCGGCGCTACTGTCGTCTTCGCTTTGACTTTGCTCAATCTCGGGTTCTGTGGATGCTAACTCTTCTTCTTGCGCTTGTGCATCAGGCTCGCTACTGTCTTGCTTTGGCTTTTCTTTTTTAAACCAATTGAATAATTTTGACATCTTTGTCTACGCTTCGCTGTTTAATTATTGATATGATGGGACAATTAATACCTAATCATACCACTTTGTTACCTTATGTCACCAACACCAAAACGCAGAAAGCCATCAGCACAATCACAACGACAAAAAAATACCAAGACTAGCCGCGGTTTAGTCAGAATAATCGCAGGCCAACATCGCGGTAGGCGTTTGCCAGTGCTAATGAGTGAAGGCTTACGGCCCACCGGCGACAGGGTTAAAGAAACCTTGTTTAACTGGTTAATGACAGCGGTGAGCCAGGCCCAGTGCCTAGATATGTTTGCAGGAAGTGGTAGTTTGGGGATAGAGGCACTGTCAAGAGGCGCTGCTCACACCGTATTTGTAGAGCAAGATAGAAGCGTAGCGGCACAAATTAGCGATAACTTAACGACACTGCGTGAAACAGAAAACGCAACAGTATGCAATACCAGTGCACTTACACATGATTTCGGTCGCCAACAGTTTACTATCGTTTTTATTGACCCTCCCTTTGGAAAAGACATGGTCAAAGCAAGTATAGAAAAGTTAATACAAGATGATCTATTGGCTGAGCGAGCCTATATCTATATAGAAACTGGTCATCGTGACAACTATGATTTACCTGCAGATTTTATTTTGCAAAAGGAAATCAAAACCAGTCAAGTAAATGCTCGCTTATTTCAGCGAATTGCCACCTAGACAAACACTACTTCATCAGGAAATTAGCGGTATGAATAAGTTCAATCCCAAAAAACTGCTAAATAGCAAGTGGACCGCCAACAAACCATTGAATAAAGAAAAACATTTTATGGTTGTTAAAGTACTGATTGATGAAGAACAGGTCGTGACACATTGTGTTTTGCAAGCGCTTATGTCTAAACGCGACATCGATATAGACTGGCGTGACCTAAAAGATAGTGAAAACTGGACACAAGGTTGGAAGTGAGAGCCACCTGACTAGTAAGCTCAGCTATAGATGCAAAAATAGAGAATTAGCGAGCCAATTCCGTAATATGTAAGAGCTCACCTACCGGCCCCCATAAATAGAATACTTTAGCCCATGGTTCTTTTTGTATAGGGCTTATCTTCGTTTTTTGTGGAGACTTTGAGCATAGTTTAAACGCTGAATTTATATCTGCGACACACACTTGTAGCATAAAGTTTTTCGCCAGATCTTCGTTATAAAAACGTTGAAGGAAAAACTGACACTCGCCATTAGTAAAAAGGGTTAAATCATCGGTAACATAATCTGAGTTAAATCCTATCGACGAATAAAATGCCTTTGATATTTCGTAATCTTTACTTGGCACAAACGCTTTAATATCTATTACATCCATTATGCTTCCTTGGTTAACTTATGCTTTGCAAATGATATGCATGAATTCATAACAATATCCAAAAACGTCTAACTTAACATTATACAGCGTAACAGAGCATTCGTTACGCACTTATCCACAAAATTACAATTGCACCAAAATAATCAAAACTCAAAATAACTGACCATATGGACAATTTTATTTTAATCATATCCATCTGTTTTATATGCATTTAATTTTATTTTATCTATGGCATCGTAAATGCATAGTTTATAGCAAAGTAGTAGTTTAGTGGTTTTAGCGCACACATCGAACGCAATATTGTTGCTTGTGCACCAAAACAAGGAATATCCACTAACTGAATTTTACCTACCCTATAAAGAAGAGTCATTGTGGACATAAAAAGCCGGCCATTATTTAAACATATACGAAATCATAAAGCCCTATTTGCTGAACTATCTATTTTCAGACAGGACTTTGTGACCGAACTTG
Organism: Glaciecola sp. G7-5; assembly: GCF_055808975.1. NCBI lineage: Bacteria > Pseudomonadati > Pseudomonadota > Gammaproteobacteria > Alteromonadales > Alteromonadaceae > Glaciecola > Glaciecola sp. G7-5. Next base: position 2,032,319 of record NZ_CM147892.1, on the reverse strand, counting down.
GCTTTGAAAATTACCAGTTTCATAAAACGCCAAAATTTGTCAATGCAGCAGGACAGCGCTTAACGATTGAACCCGAGCGAAGTATTGTGCTAGACAACTACAAAGCTGCCAGTGGTGTAAAGGGTAAACTAACTGAGGCTTTAGATGGTTTTCATATTATTGACCACAGTGACATTGGCTTTAGATACCCAACCGCGGCCTTGTCGGGTAAAGATGCGCCATACATAAAGCGCTTTCGTTCAGAATACTTTCACCGCATTAACGAAGACCGTGACATTTGCAGACCTATGAACCTTTCATATGGCATAAAAAGTCGCGGGAAATCAGACAACAGAGAAGAATATGAAGTGTGGGTGCCCGACGAAATTCTACATTTAGATCCGTCATCGCTTTTTATCGAACGCTACGGTGAAGATTTACCCAATGAAGTCCTCGACTTTGTGGCAATACCACCGGTTGTGCATGGTTGGATGGGTGTAAAACGCTGCGCGTTTGAGGCTGTTTACCATAATAAAGCTGAATTTGGTGACATTGTAATTTGCTTGGCGCTTTCTTTAGATGCATACAATATTGGCGCAAAACCTGACTTATCGTTCTCAAAAGTAACTAAAAGCTCAATTGCTCAGCACGGCGCTGAATTCGAATGGGAGGTGCTAGGTTATTTTGCACCAAAAACGAGCCATATTAGCCACGACGAAATTTGGGATGCGATTAATTTTACGATCAATGTTTTATCTGAGCCTTTGCAGGCTAATTTTTCAAAAAACATTATCAGCAGTAACGAAAGTAAGACCGAAAGAATAATCAGCGCCATAGAACGAGCTGGTGTAACTACTGAAGACATTGCGCAGCTTGATTTGAAGCCATGGGAGTTTTTGCAAACCGAAAGCTTTACGCGCAAAAAAGCACACGACAATACCAGAGCCGTGAATCTACTGGGGCGCTTAAACCGACTTTTCTACAACCCAGATGCTCCATTACCATCTTTAAAAGAACTGCATCATTTAGCGGCACTAGCGCAATAGGCATATATGAAACACAGCATTAGAGAAAATCAATGAAATCCAATCAAGACATCATTTTTGCACTAGACGATAAGCCCCCTTTTAAAGAGAGCTTAACGGCCGCTGTACAGCATGTTCTCGCGAGCTTTATAGGCATTATTACTCCTACCCTAGTCATAGGCTCTACCTTAGGTTTATATTCAGAAATACCTTATCTAATAAGTATGGCGCTTATCATTTCGGGCGTTGGCACTGCAGTCCAGGCAAGACGATATCGTGGGATTGGCTGTGGCATGATTGCAGTACAAGGCACTAGTTTTGCATTTTTAAGCGCATTTATCACCGGTGGCTTATTGGTAAAAAGCCAAGGCGGCAGTAATGAAGAAATACTAGCGATGATGTTTGGCATTACCTTTTTAGGCGCGTTTGTTGAAATATTCATGAGCTTCTTTATCCAGTACGTGAAAAAAATTATTACGCCGCTAACAACTGGCATTGTCATCACCACTATTGGTTTATCCTTGATTAAAGTTGGCATGACCGACTTGGCGGGTGGCTTTGGCTCCCCTAGTTTTGGTGATATTTCCCATATTTTATTGGGAATGCTTGTGCTATTTATTATCATAGGTCTAAATAACTCGCGCCATCCATGGTTAAGGTTATCAGCAATATTTATTGGCATAATTGTAGGCGTTGTTATTGCTTATATTAGTGGCCTTTCTGCATTTCAGTTTGCCGAAGATGTGCCATTGTTAGCATTCCCTATTCCTTTTAAATATGGTTTTGATTTTAGTTGGAGTGTTTTTATACCAGTGGCATTAGTGTATTTGCTTAGCACCATTGAAACAGCCGGAGACCTTACCGCAAACAGTCTCTTTTGTGGTTTACCGATTAAAGGAAAAAAGTATATTGAAAGGATTAAAAATGGCCTGCTAGCCGATGGGCTAAACTCGGTATTGGCAGGCATGTTTAACACATTTCCCAACACCACGTTTGGTCAAAACAATGCGGTCATCCAACTTACTGGAGTGACAAGCAGGTATATCGCCTATTTCATTGCTGCCATTCTTATTATTTTGGGTCTATTTCCCATGTTTGGCGCGATTCTGCAAAATATTCCTAAGCCAGTGCTAGGAGGTGCAACACTAGTGATGTTTGCTACCATTGCGGTTGCCGGTATAAAAATAATAGCAAGTCAAACGATTAACCGAAGAAGTAGCCTAATTATTGCAACTTCATTTGGCCTGGGGTTTGGGATTATGTTGGTGCCCGATGTATTGTCTGACATGCCCGATTTATTGAAAAACATTTTATCATCGCCTGTATCTACGGCCGGGTTTACTGCAATTATTATGACCTTGATATTACCAGACAATCAAAGCAAAGATGTCAAGGCAATACAAAAACAAGGCGCAGTCAAAGCCCCATAGACAAAAGCCCCTTGAAACGAGTCCCAAAGAAAGAGCGCCCTAAAAGTATAAATAAGGTTCTTAAACAACAATGTTAAATGCAACAGAAAAAACGATTTGGTTAAAATCCCCCCACGCTGTGTTCACCGCGAATGATATAGACGCAAATGGAGGAGTCGTTGTACGCGGCAGCATCATTGTTGAATGTGTTGCCAGTGGATTACAGCCACAAACTCAGTATGACGCAGTGATGGATTGCAGCAATTTAGTGCTAACGCCGGGATTGATAAATACCCACCATCATTTTTATCAAACGCTCACCCGGTGTTTACCACAAGCTATAAATAAACCCTTGTTTCCATGGCTAAAAACATTATACAAAGTATGGCAACACTTAGACGAAGATATGCTGCATAGCGCAACACAACTAGCGTCACTCGAACTTATGCTCTCGGGTACAAGCATGGTTTGCGATCATCACTATGTGTTTCCCAATGGCCTCGAAAACGCAATTGATGTGCAAGTAGCGGCCTTAGAAGACACCGGTTGCAGAGCCATGTTAACCCGTGGCTCTATGAGTCTAGGCGAATCAAGCGGTGGTTTACCACCTGATACCGTTGTACAAAACCAAGCAGCGATTCTAGATGACAGCGTGCGTGTTATAAAACGTTATCATCAACGAAATGAAGGCGCTTTTATCAATATTGCCCTAGCGCCCTGCTCTCCATTTTCGGTCACCAGCGAATTGATGAAAGAAACCGCCATATTGGCACAAGAACACAAGGTACTATTACATACGCACTTGGCAGAAACAGAAGACGAAAATAGCTTTTGTTTGCGTCAATACGGTATGCGTCCTCTAGCCTATTTAGAAAAATGCGGTTGGCTAAGTGATAAAACGTGGTTAGCACATGGCATTCACTTTAATCAACAAGAAATAGAGGTCTTGGGGCGCAACAAGGTTGGTATTGCACATTGCCCTACTTCAAACATGCTTTTAGCATCTGGTATTTGCCCTACTCTAGAGCTTGAAGCGGCGGGTTGTAAGATTGGTATGGCGGTAGATGGCTCAGCCTCAAATGATTGTTCTAACTTAAGCCAAGAAGTACGCCAATCAATGCTGCAACAACGCTTGAAGTATGGCGCACAGCGCATTACCGCAGAAAAAGTGCTTAACTGGGCAACAAAAGGTTCAGCCTCTGTATTGCATCCCAGTGATATAGGAGAGTTAGCGCCTGGGAAGCAAGCAGACATCGCATTTTATGATTTAAATGAACTGCGCTTTTCTGGTGCCGGTGATGCTATCGCGGCAATTGTCACTTGCGGTGTATACAAAGTAAGTAAGTTAATGGTCGCTGGCAAAATGCGAATAGAAAATAGCGAGCACGTAAAAATGATTAACGATGACATTATGCAACGCCATCAAAGTTTAGCCAAAAAACTACAGCAAAAAAGCTAAGCAAGTTCCGCTCATAAAAGGCGTTTGGAAAGTTATTTTAACAATCGAAGTAACGACCTACCCTGGTTCTTACCCGCTCCTCCATTGTGCACTAAGCCTTTTACTGCACAATTCGGGCGCACACTAAACTACTAACTCTACACGGGGCTGACTATCAAACGCCAGCACTCACTTCATAAAACTCAAAGAACCCATTAAAAATCAACACCTTAGATAACAAGAAAAAATACCATCCAAATGGTCAAGAAATTGGCATTCTTCCTGCAAATCATAACTGACCGTTTAGTCAGAAAAAATAACAATAAGCACGCGGCGCGCAATGGAGTTGACACACTAACTGCCAAAACAATTTACATTTACCTCAGGAAAAACAACATGATAAAACGCAAAGCTACCTTAAAACCATTGGCAATCGCAATAGCCGTGTCAAACGCTCTCGCTTTTACAGCACTTGCACAAACACCAAAAGATTCGGCCTTAGAAAAAGAAGAAAGAGCCATAGAACAAATTATCGTTACTGCCGAAAAACGCAGTGAAAGTCTACAAGACTTATCACAAGCTGTTACCGCATTTACTGGCGATAGTTTAGATAGAAAAAACATATCTTCTTTTGTTGATTTAAGTGCGGTTGCGCCTGGCGTTACGGTAGCGAAAAACGAAGGCTTTAAAACCATTATTTCTATTCGCGGCGTGGGCAACGAAGCAAACCAAAACGCAACGGCAAACCCGTCTGTTTCGTATCACATGGACGGCATTTATATTGCTTCACCCTATGCACTGCAAACTGACTTTATCGATATCGAACGAATTGAAGTATTACGAGGCCCTCAAGGCACTTTATTTGGCCAAAACTCTACCGGTGGCGCCATAAATATCATTAATACCGCGCCTGATTTTTATGGCTTTGCCGGAAAAACCGACTTAACCTTAGGCACAGATAATCTCAGAAAGTTACGCGCTACAATAAACGTCCCTTTAACAGACGACCTTGCCATGCGTAGTTCTGTTAGCATGGTGCGTCAAGATGGATATACTCAAAACGTTTACAATGGTCCAAGCGTAACCGAACCCGGCGAAACCTTTGTGGGTGAAGACATGGACAATACCGACAACTTATCATTTCGTACAGACTGGTTGTATAATGCGACTGACAACTTGAGCATTAGATTACTCGCTCAACTTTTTAAAGGCGAATCAAATGGCGCCGGTATTAAAGGTATCGACGACCCAACCCTAGGCGCAAGACAACTATCGCAAGATACTGAGTCCTCTTATGAACTAGACTCGCAAATATTTGGCCTTATTGCCGAGTGGGACGCTGGTTTTGCAGTGATAAAATCATTGAGTAGTTACCAAAAAGATGACATTACCGTTGTACGTGACAATGACCGCCACTCATTTTTAACTAATCCTGAGATCCAAATCAGTCAATTCAATCCAGAAATCAACGTACAAACGACCTATACACAAGAAATAAACGTGATTTCTAACGAACCCTTATTTGGCAAATTAGATTGGCTCGTCGGCGTATTTTATTTAGATACTGACATCGAAATAACGATTCGTGAAGAACTAGATGTAGGACGTGATGGCTTCTTGGATGGTTACGCCAGTACTTTTCCAGAAGTTTTTGGTGGCGACCGAGGATTTATATCTGATTCTAATCCAGTACGTGAATCATTGTCATTTTATGGTCAAACGACCTACCCTATTTCTGACACGCTTCGCCTGATTACAGGCCTTCGCTACACGAAAGATGAAGTTGAAAGTACCGTATCTAACTTCTTTAGCCCTACGCCCTCATTTATTAATCCAAAAACCGAAGACTTAACCGGCCGTATAGCCGTTGAATGGGATAATAGTGAAGATGCAATGACCTATGTTTCATATACCCGCGGCTTAAAGCCAGGCGGCAGTAACCTGACCTTTTCTGAAGGCGATGACGCTTTAGTAAGAGAAGCTTTCGAAGATGAAACGATAGACGCATTTGAAGTAGGCTATAAAACTGATTTGATGAATTCAAGAGTGCGCACTAACCTTGCAGCGTTTTACTACGATTATACAAACTTACAGTTTCAAGCTTCTGACTTTAATGAGTTTGGAAGCGGTGTATCGAATATTCCAGAATCAGAAATCTTTGGTCTTGAGTTTGAATTAACCGCGCTCATTGCCGACAACTTTGCCTTAGATGTAAAACTCGCCGCGATGGAGTCTGAAGTATCTGGTGACTACATGGCACTAGATAACCGTTTATTGATTGAAGATGTATTTCTTGCTGACGGCGTTACTCCTGCAAAAGAAGAAATACACGGTGCTACCCGTGACGTTGCTGGATTTTTGCAAAACTTAAGTGGTAACGAACTAGCAAAAACACCGGGGCTTACCGCTGATATCTCACTTTCGTATGAGGATGAATTGGATAATGGCGGCTATGTACTAGCGTCACTGCAGTACACTTATAGGGGGTCGTTTGAGCAACGCGTATTTAATAACCCAGAAGTTGATCCTGTTGATGCCTATAGCTTGGTAAATGCCACTGTGTCTTACGATGACCCTAGTGACGTTTGGGGAGTCGATTTAATGGCCTACAACCTACTAGATGAAGACGGTATCAACTCAGCAATGACAGATGTTTTTGGTGTAAATGAAACGGGTTTTCAATACGTTCCACCAAGACAAGTTATGCTGCGCGTTAGATATAACTTCGAATAAGCCCGTTGTTGTCATAGTTTGTTGATAGATGTAGTTAGAATAAAATTACACTACATCGTCATTGCCAAGGAGTTTTAAAACATGAACGATAGTCACAATAAGCGTAGACTAGTGATGAAACTGGGTACATTGTCACTTCTATCGGCTTGTTTTTCGCGCATAGGTATTAGCGACACTATGGCTAGCTCAAACAAGCAAAAAATGCTTGAGGGCAAAGACCCAAGCCCTCAGCAAATGCTGCTCCACTTACGGCATGCTAATAACGTAGCAAAAGAAGCGATGGATAAGGGGCATCATCCCTTTGGTGCCATTTTAGTCGCAAGGGACAACGAGACCGTTGTTTTAGAGCAAGGTAACATCAGTTCTGTTGCCCATGCAGAATCTACCTTAGCGCAGCGCGCAGCGAAACGGTTTAGCGCTGATGAACTATGGGGAATGACGCTTTATTCAACCGCAGAGCCTTGCGTTATGTGCGCTGGTACTCAATATTGGGCGAATATAGGACGCCTCGTTTATGGTATGTCAGAACGACAATTACTTGATTTAACAGGTAATCACAGTGAAAATCCAACACTAGATGTACCTAGTCGTTATGTGTTTTCCAAAGGCCAAAAAGCCATCAAAGTATGGGGCCCTATAGATGCAGCCGTGGCAGAAATTGCCGCCCTGCATATTTCTTTTTGGAAGTAACTTATTTAAACAAAGATCACACTATAAATATGTGACCAGTAAACAGAGAAAATGCCATTGTCGTTTATCAATACAGCGCTAGTTAATACACAAACTCATACTATTGAGGCTAAGAGCGAGCAATTGGCAAACCTTCGTTTAGTGGTAAAGGATTTGTTTGATATTCAAGGCTTACCAACCTCCGCGGGCAATCCTGATTGGCTAGCGACGCACCCAATTCCAAAAAACACCAACAGCGCCGTGCTAACGCTTTTACAGCAAGGTGCGCACTACCTTGGCAAAAGCCTTACCGATGAATTAGCGTATAGCTTAAATGGCCAAAACATACATTATCCTGCGCTACTCAATCCTATCTCTCCAGAGAGAATTCTTGGAGGATCATCAAGTGGTTCTGCCTACGCCGTTGCCAAAGGACTCGCCGATATTGGTTTGGGCACCGATACTGGTGGCTCAATAAGAGTGCCCGCAAGTTATAATGGATTATTTGGCTTACGCACAAGTCATGGCGCAATAGCCACTGACAACATGGTGGCACTCGCCCCAAGTTTCGATACAGTAGGTTGGATGACCGCCTCCATTGAGGACCTGATTAGCGTTTGTAAAGTGCTGCTAGCCAAGCCGCAAAATACAATGCAATTCCCCTTAAAATTACTTGGTCTATCAACCCTCATCGATAAAGCAGAGCAAGGCCAAGAGATTTATGAATGGCTAGCCCAGCTGAGCAATGCTTCGGTTGAATTTACCGATACCGATATGCATAGCATGGGAATAAGTGAAACATTCAGAATATTACAAGGCTATGAAATATGGCAACAACATGGTGCATGGATTACGCAACATTCACCCACATTTGCAAGCGACATCAATGAACGTTTTTTGTGGTGCAAAAGCATAAGCGTTGAACAAAAGAACGCGGCACTAAAGGCACAGCAAGAGTTTGTAGAATACGTTGACGAGCTGTTTCTAAATTACGACGCAATAGTATTACCCACAACGCCAGGGCGAGCGCCACTTATAAACACAGCAAGTAGCGAAATGGCAAATTACCGCAATGAATTAATGGTTTCTACAGCAATTGCTGGGTTATCCGGCTTACCGCAAGTTCACTTGCCACTATTTAGCATAGACAAGGCACAATGTGGTGTATCATTAATTGGGAAAAAGGGCAGTGATTTAGCCCTCCTGCACATTGCTCGCACACTGCTAAAAAAGCAGTCTAAAAAAGATAAGTAGACAAAATATGACCAGCAAACAGAAACAATCCATTGCATTTACTGCACCTCATTTTGCGGCGACACAGGCCGGCAAAGCAATACTCGAAAATGGCGGCACAGCAATTGAAGCCATGGTGGCCGCTAGTGCCTCAATAGCCGTCAACTACCCCCACATGAACGGACTCGGCGGCGACGGATTTTGGTTAATAAGTGAGCCCAACAAAGCGCCTGTAGCGATTAATGCTGCAGGGGTTGCAGCCAAAAGCGCAACATTAGATGCATACGCTGACTTCAGCTCTATCCCTAGCCGTGGCCCTAAGGCCGCGCTTACCATGGCTGGCGCAGTAGCAGGGTGGAGCAAAGCGCTCGAAATCAGTGCCAATTGGCAGCCTACGCAAGATTTGTCGATTCTTTTAAATGACGCGATAAATGACGCTAGGCAAGGAATTGAAGTAACCCAAAGTTTATCTGATGCTAGCCATAAAACCTTTGATGAAATGGCTCACGATAGCGCGTTTGCGCAGTTTCTAATAGATGGTCAAGCACTACGTAAAGGTCAAACCATTAAGCTGCCACTATTAGCAAACACCCTTGAAACGCTTGCACAAAATGGGCTTGACGACTTCTATCATGGCGATATTGCGAAAAAGCTTGCTGCTGATCTTGCTCAAGCAGGCTCCCCTATTGACTTAAGCGATTTTAAAGACTATCAAGCTAAGGTGGTTGAGCCTATCAGCTTAAAAACCAGCGCTGGGGTCTTATATAACTTACCCAACCCGACGCAAGGCATTGCGTCGCTCTTAATTTTAGCGCTTTACGACAAGTTAAAAGACAGGGTTGAAACAGAACTCGATCATGTACATGTGTTGGTTGAATGCACAAAACAAGCATTTTTAAAGCGAAACGAACTTGTCACCGACCCTTCTCGCTCGCCAATAGATGTAGCTCACTTACTAAGTGAGCAAAGCATAAACGATATGCTGGCTAATATATCACTCAAACAAGCCTCGCCTTGGCCTGTTGCTGCCAAACATGGCGATACTATTTGGATGGGTGCCTGCGATAGTGAAGGACGCATGGTGAGCTACATTCAAAGTTTATACTGGGAATTTGGGAGTGGTATAGTCAGCCCTTCAACCGGAATAGTATGGAACAACAGAGGAACCTCTTTTTCTCTAGATCCGAATGACTTACAAGCGCTAGCTCCGGGACTACAGCCTTTTCACACTCTAAACCCCGCCTTTGCTGAGTTGGCAGACGGCAGGCGTATGTCATATGGAACGATGGGAGGAGAAGGCCAGCCCCAAACGCAAGCGGCAGTATTTACTCGCTTTGTATATCAAGATTTAGCCTTATCTGAAGCAGTGTCCAAAGGACGTTGGTTGCTTGGACGCACTTGGGGAGACACCTCTCATAACTTGAAGATAGAAGACGACTTAGCAAAATCAGTTGCTGACGATTTAGCCCACATGGGACACGACATTGCCATTGTAGCGCCGTGCAATGAACTAATGGGTCACGCCGGTGCGGTGGTCGCATTAAACGACACAAGCACAATAGCAGCCACTGATCCAAGAAGCGACGGTAGCGCATTTGCACAAAACAATGAAGAAAATAAGGAAACTTAATGGAGTTATTACTAAGTAACTTACCCACCTTAGCGGCCTTAATCGCCACCGGCATAGTTGCGGGTTTGTTAGCCGGTCTTTTAGGCGTTGGCGGCGGTATTGTTATTGTGCCAATACTGTATTTTCTCTTTCAAGCATTTGACGTATCCGCTGACTCTGCAATGGTCATTGCAACAGCCACCTCATTAGCGACCATAGTACCAACATCAATAAGCTCAATACGAGCACACCATAAAAAAGGCAACGTTGATTTTGCTTTACTCAAAGTTTGGGGCGGATTTATATTACTTGGCGTATTGCTTGGAAGCTATTTAGTTACCCGCGTCAACGGCCAAGTGCTTAGTACTTTATTTGGCATTATCGCTACACTTTCTGCAGTCAATATGCTGTTTGGCAGTAAAACCGCTTTATTCCAAAACTTACCAGGTAAAGCAGGGCAAGCTGCTATGGGCGGCAGTGTGGGTTTATTTAGCTCGCTCGTAGGCATTGGCGGCGGCACCTTAACAGTTCCTATTTTAACCTTTTGCAATTATCCCGCGCATCGTGCTGTTGGCACCGCCGCGGCCGTAGGCCTAATTATTTCATTGCCTGCAGCAATCACCATGCTTGTAATTGGCGTTACGCCAAGCGATGCACCTGTTGGTACCGTAGGGCTCGTTAATCTTGTTGGTTTTTTATGTATCGTGCCTTTAACGGTCATCTTTGCGCCAATTGGCGCGCATTTAGCAAGTAAATTAAATGCAACAAAGCTGAAAAAAATATTTGCTGTGGTACTGCTAATTACTGGCGTGCGTATGTTATCTCAACTTTTCTTATAGGATTATTGAATGTCTATATTAACTCCACCTCCACGCTTACTCATGGGTCCAGGACCCATCAATTGTTACCCACGAGTACTCAGCGCAATGTCAACTCAGTTGGTTGGTCAATATGACCCGGTAATGACATCCTACATGAACGAAACCATGGCTTTATACAGGCGTGTTTTTAAAACTAAAAATCAGCAAACATTTTTGATTGACGGCACCTCACGTGCTGGTATCGAAGCAGTATTAGTCTCTGTTTTAGAACCTGGAGATGACATTTTAGTGCCTATATTTGGGCGCTTTGGCCATTTATTAGCAGAAATAGCGCAGCGCGCCGGCGCTACAGTGCACACTATCGAAGTACCATGGGGAGAGGTTTTTTTACCTGAGCAAATAGAAGACGCAATCAAAAACGTAAGACCCAAAGTAGTGGCCGTTGTGCAAGGTGATACCTCCACAACAATGCTGCAACCCCTAGATGAAATTGGTGCCTTGTGTCGTAAGTACGATGCCATATTCTATTCTGACGGGACTGCATCGATTGGTGGAAACCCTTTTGAAACCGACGCATGGCAATTAGATGCAGTCTCGGTGGGATTGCAGAAATGTTTAGGCGGCCCATCGGGCAGTGCGCCGGTAACCTTTGGTGAGCGCTATTTAGATATTGTAAATAAACGCCGCCACGTTGAAGCCGGGATACGCAATACCTCGCATGTAGATGGTCAGGCCTCAAGAATACGTTCTAATTATTTCGACATTCCAATGATAATGGACTACTGGGGTGAAGAGCGTTTAAACCATCATACCGAAGCTTCGTCAATGCTCTACTGTGCTCGTGAATGCGCATTACAACTGTTAGAAGAAGGAATAGACGACAGCATAACTCGTCACAAAGTCGCCGGAGATGCCATGTTAGCTGGCGTTCGGGGTTTAAACTTAGCACCATTTGGTGACCTATCGAACAAAATGAATAATGTGGTGGGTGTTTATATTCCAGATGTTGTAGAAGGCGAAGCAATCCGCGGCAGCATGCTTCATGATTTTAATATTGAAATTGGTACCAGTTTTGGTCCTCTGCAAGGTCGTATCTGGCGCATTGGCACTATGGGCTACAACGCCCGCCCCGACGCGGTTTATCATACCTTGCAATCACTTGAAACAGTGTTACGCCGCGCGGGTCACAAATTATCAGCAGGTGAAGCGGTTGATGCCGCGTACGCTGTTTATTCGGCACACAAAGCATGAAAAGCTTTTTTGGCGCTAGCATAGACGAACATGCCGATTGGGTCATGCAAGCCTGTCAGGAATTAAGCCAAGTGAGTCAATCCAAAGACTACCTTGACCGTCGGTACCTAAGCGTTGAACACAAAATCGCAAATGAGCTAGTAGCCACATGGATGCAGCAAGCGCACATGCACACATGGCAAGACGGCGTGGGCAATTTATGGGGACAATACAAAAGCGCAACACCCGATGCGAAGACTCTACTATTTGGTAGCCATCTTGATACCGTTGTTAATGGTGGAAAATATGACGGCATGCTTGGCGTGCTTTTGCCAATCGCTTTAATTAATTTTTTGCATAATTCACACTATCAATTTCCATTTCATATCAGTGTGGTTGGTTTCTGCGATGAAGAAGGAACGCGTTTTGGCTCAACATTATTAGGGAGTCGAGCGCTCACCGGTAAGTGGCAAAAACAATGGGAACACTTAGCCGATGAAGATGGAATTAGTTTACGTCAAGCCATGCACGAATTTGGCCTTGATTTTGACCTAGTTGAAAGCTGCAAAGTAGATCCTAATTCATTAGTCGCCTACTTAGAGGTGCACATAGAACAAGGCCCGGTGTTAGAAGCAAACAATCTTGCGGTAGGGGTAGTCAATGCAATAGCGGGTGCAAAACGCCTGTCGGTTGCGGTAACCGGTATGGCTGGACATGCTGGCACTGTACCTATGCAAAACCGTAACGACGCTTTAGCGGGCGTTGCCCAAATGATCCTTGCTGTTGAGCAACAAGCCAAACAGGCTGAAGTGGTTGCGACCGTTGGTCAAATTGTTAACCGCCCTAACGCTGTTAACGTTATTTCGGGTTACACAGAATTTAGTATTGATGTACGTAGCGAAAGCGATGATAAACGTGACAACTGTTTACAGCTAATCATTGACTCGATCACGCTTATTGCTGCCAAGCGTTCACTGAAGATAGACATTGCTGTTACTCACGAAGCCCCTGCGGTGCATTGTGAGCCATCTCTCATAAACGCGTTAAAACAGGCGATGGCAAAAACCGGTATGTCACCATTTGAGTTGTTATCGGGGGCAGGACATGACGCCATGGCCATGGCTGATATATGCCCTGTAGCGATGTTATTCACACGCTGTGAAAAAGGCATTAGTCATAATCCAAAAGAAGCAATAATTACTGAGGATATCGCATCAACTCTGCGTACCTTGCATGAATTTATGAAAGTATATGTTAGGCCATAGAGCTTAGTTAAAAGGAATAATTAATGATTGTGCCAAGAATATACACTGACGATGTTGGCAACAGTGTTTTGGGAGAAATCGATATCCCCTTGCGTGATGGCGGCCCTATTGGTTTGTTATCAAGCAAATCTGCTGCAGGCGATGTCATCTTTAGAGAAACACCTGCTAACTATGATTTTAAGTGGCATCCAGCGCCTGCTAGGCAATTGCTCTTCATTATAAAAGGTGCAGCAGAGTTCACGGTTAGTAACGGCGATAAATTAGTACTTGGCGCAGGCTCTGTTCTGATGCTTGAAGACACATGGGGACAAGGGCACTGCAGTAAAGCCCTTAATAACGAAGTACGACACTCTATTTTTGTAACATTACCAGACGGTATCTCGACTACCTAGAAACGAATCAGGTTTACTACTTTTTAATAATTTACACCCTAGTAAGGATACCAAATGACAAGTCGCTTGCTTGATAAGATGTTTGACTTAAGTCAACACAATACAACAATCAAAACCGAAGTAATTGCAGGGCTTACGACCTTTGCCGCCATGTCTTACATATTGATAGTCAACCCTAGTATTTTAGGCTTAAGCGGCATGCCTGTCGCGGGCTTGATTACCGTGACCGCGCTCGCATCTTGTATTGGCACCTTGCTGATGGCTTGGCTAACAAATTATCCAATAGCCCTTGCGCCTGGCATGGGCTTAAACGCATTTTTTGCCTTCACCATTTGTATGAGCCGTGAAATTCCTTGGGAAGCTGCATTAGGCATTGTGTTTTACAATGGCGTGCTGTTTATGTTGCTCACAATATCAGGCGTACGAAAAAAGATAGCCGATGCAATACCTTCTTCTTTGAAAATTGGCGTACAGTGCGGCATTGGGCTTTTTATCGCCTTCATCGGTTTAAAAAATGCTGGTTTAATCGTCGACAACCCAGCCACCTTTGTCAGTTTAGGTGATTTATCAGAGCCTGCCGTTTTACTCGCTTTTCTAGGCATCATTTTTACCATCATATTAGTCATCAAAAAAGTGACCGGGGCCATTTTACTTTCCATTATTACGCTAACCATAATCGGCATATTCATCCCCACTGAAACAGGTTATTTAACTGCCATGCCAGAAGCCATTGTTGGCATGCCTGAACCAATATCGAGTACCTTTCTAGCAATGGATCTTAGCTATCCAATCGAAAATTTCGCAGCTACTTGGGATCTCATTTTCGCCTTAATGTTTGTGAATATGTTTGACACCATAGGCACACTGATTGGCGTGTCGAAACGCGCTAATTTGACTGACAAAAATGGCGATTTACCCAAAATGGGCAAAGCGATGACAGCCGACGCTGCCGCCAGTGTAGTAGGTGCTGGTTTGGGCACATCGCCGGTGACAAGCTATGTTGAATCAGCCGCAGGGGCGGCGGCTGGTGGGCGCACAGGCTTAACAGCGGTTGTCGTTGCGATATGTTTTTTACTAGCCTTGTTTTTATCACCGCTTATGAAAGTCATCCCGATTATGGCAACTACGCCTGCTTTGGTAATGGTGGGCATTTTTATGATGGATTCTATCCGCTCACTCAAGTTTGACGATATGGCAAGTCTGGCCACCGCAACAATCGCGTTAATGGCTATGCCACTCACCTTTAGCATTAGTGAAGGTATCGCGCTAGGCTTTATTACTTATGTAGGCATTAAAGTCGGCATAGGAGACTACAAAAAAGTAAATACCATTACTTACATAATGGCAATTATTTTCTTAGTTCGCTACGTGTTGGATTTAAAATAGCAGTAAAAAGCGTTAGCCCTTATTGGCTGGCAAATTGGGCGGGTAATGCGCCAGCCAATGCTCGGCAATCTGTTGGCGCGTGCAAACCCACACGTCTTCGTGTGTGGCAATATAGTCAAGAAAACGAGCCAAGGCTTTCAATCGCCCAGGACGCCCAATAATTCGGCAATGTAAGCCAATGGATAACATTTTGGGTTGGGTTTGCCCTTCTTCATATAATACGTCAAAGGCATCTTTTATATATTGGTAAAAATCATCCCCAGTATTAAACCCTTGTGGTGACGCAAACCTCATGTCGTTGGTATCTAGTGTATAAGGGACCATCAATAACGGTTTTTCATAGTGATAGTCATAGTAAGGTAAATCGTCAGCATAGGAATCGGCGCAATACATAATGTCGTCACGCTTGGCGATCAAAGCCAAGGTATTAGGACTTGTTCTACCTGTATACCACCCCTTTGGCTTACTGCCAGTTAAGCGTTCATGAAGGATTATTGCTTCATCGATTTGCGCCTCTTCCTGCTCTTCAGGCATATCTTGAAAATGCACCCATCGCATTGCATGGCTCGCAATTTCCCAACCCGACTTGAGCATTGCACTGACCGCTTCAGGGTGGCGCTGCATTGCCATTGTCACGCCAAACACAGTGACCGGAAAGGCATGATTAGTGAACAATCGATGTAGACGCCAAAAACCTGCTCTACTGCCGTATTCGTACAAAGACTCCATACTCATATGACGCCCTTCATAGGCTTGTGCGCCAATTATTTCAGATAAAAATGTTTCAGAATGGCTATCTCCATGAAGCACGCAATTTTCACCGCCTTCCTCATAGTTGATGACAAATTGGAGAGCAATTTTTGCATTGTTTGGCCACTTAGGATGAACAGGCTTTTCACCATAACCAATAAGATCACGCGGATATTCGTTTGCTGTCGTTGCGGTTGTCATATGCGAAACTCTACTTTTTAATTGATTAGTGTAAGCAATTGGCACTGCCAATCCACATCCTTTGAGAATAATATTTACAACAGTATTGGTTGCTTCTGCGAAGTCTTTTTTGCGCATAACACTGCCTCTCAATTGACATATTTGTGAAGAGAAATCAGCGTAATGCTGGGTACTTGACCAAATGTTATAAAGCAAATACTCAGGGTGTATGTAGTCGAGTTTGCCGGCCTCTATCCAAGCATTAATAACAGCAATACGCCCGCTAACCCATTCACGATGACTCTTTTTAAAAGAGTCATCTAAGTTTGCGCCGCCATTAATGATTTCAATAGCAAAGACTTTTGATGAATAAGGATGAAGCCTCGATATTTCCATTTTTTCTGCAATGTAATTTGCTAAGGATTGAGCCGGGCAGTCATCAACAGTGACGCTATCGAAGCTTGAATTCCACATGCTTAATATTTCTTGCATCACATGTGAGTAGAGTGCTTTTTTTGAAGGGAAATAATACAGTACATTTGCTTTTGGTAGTTTAGCTGCATCTGCAATTTTTTGTATTGACGCACCTTTAAAACCATCTTCAGCAAATGCTTTCAGCGCTGAAGACATAATTAACGAGCGTCTTTTTTCACCAATACTGCTGACTGACTTAACTTTCTCTTTCACCGTTAATTTACTTCCCTGCTCTGTTTTTTCTACTATCATAATAAATTGAATAGGGCCTGCCTATCCTTATTTGGTTTTTTATCCAAGGCGATTATTTTAGCCAGAAAACTGACCATTCGGTCTAGTTTTTGCATCTGGTTTTTGCATTAACTACATACTATGCTACTGAAGATAATCTACTAACGGATTAACACACTATGATTCAGTTTTTTATAAACGAACAATTAGTCGAAATAAAAAATGAAAAAGCTGACCTTAGCTTGCTCAATTTTTTACGTGATAATAAACGACTGTGCGGCACAAAAGAAGGCTGCGCGTCAGGTGACTGCGGCGCGTGTACAGTCGTTAGCGCTAAAGTTTCAGAGCGTGAAGGCACTCCCCAACCCGTTGAATTTAAAGCGATAAATAGTTGTGTTACCTTTTTGTCAGCCTTACACGGCAAACAAATTCTTACCGTTGAATATTTGCGCTCTGGTAATACTCTACACCCAGTACAACAAGCAATGGTCAACGCTAATGCAAGCCAATGCGGATTCTGCACTCCTGGCTTTGTGATGTCTTTATATGCCTTTTATCAACATCATAATAAAGCGCAGCGACAAGATATTGTGAATGCCTTGTCTGGTAATTTATGCCGCTGCACCGGATATCAACCTATAATTAACGCGGGTTTAGAAGCGACCAACAACAAGTCACCAAACAGCATGGCGTCTGACGACCATTCTCTGATTATCAATAGACTACAAAGCATTGCAACAAGTGACACGATTTCGAGT
This sequence comes from Glaciecola sp. G7-5, assembly GCF_055808975.1. Taxonomy (NCBI): domain Bacteria; kingdom Pseudomonadati; phylum Pseudomonadota; class Gammaproteobacteria; order Alteromonadales; family Alteromonadaceae; genus Glaciecola; species Glaciecola sp. G7-5. Next base: position 2,014,737 of record NZ_CM147892.1, on the reverse strand, counting down.
GACAACCTGTTGTTACCTCGCTCGCGTGAAGAGCTAGCGCAATGCCTTAGCCGTTTTCCAAAGGCACATCTTGTGGCTGGCAGTACTGATTTAGCCTTGCTACACACTCAACAGTTACAGCCTTTAGACAAGCTAATCAGCGTTAGTTATGTGCCTGAATTATCGCAAATAAAGCTAAGCAAAGCGCAATTAGAAATTGGCGCTGCATGTACACTAACAGATATACAAGCTGTTTTCCTTCAGCATTTCCCCGCTGCGCAAGAACTGTTCGAACGCTTTGCTAGCGTTCCTATTCGCAATCAAGCAACGCTGGGAGGCAATATTGCAAACGCCTCTCCTATTGGTGATATGCCGCCTTTATTGCTTGCCTTAAATGCAACGCTGGTGCTCGATAATGGTGAAAAAACGCGGCAAATTGCACTAAAAGAGTTCTACAAAGGCTATAAACAAACCCAAATGCACGCGAATGAATGGATAAAAACAATTCACATTCCCTTGGCGTCGGCAAATCAAACGCTGGTAGTGTACAAAGTATCAAAGCGTATGGAAGACGATATTTCAGCGGTGTGTATGGCTATCAATCTAACTCTAGAGAATGACAAAGTCACCGCAATAAGCACCGGCTTTGGTGGCGTAGCAGCCACACCAGACTCAAGCCCATCATTAGAACATAGTGTATTAGGTAAAACCTGGTCGAATAAAGAATGTGTAAGCTTGGGTAAAAAGGCGCTGCAGGATTCGTTTTCTCCCATAGATGATGTGCGCGCTAGTGCTAACTACCGTCGCGAGATCTTAGGCAATCTTTGGCACAGATGTTGGTTAGAGACTACAAGCAAAACTAATACTATTGTTACGAGGGTGGTGAATCATGCGTAAACTCATTCAGCCTTTTAAGCAAAGCACTGACTCAAGTGAAGCGAAAATACCAGCTCATGAAAGCGCTATTAGACAAGTCTGCGGCACTGCCAACTATGTTGATGACTTGCCTGTTGCTGCAAACCTTAAACACGCAGCCGTTGGCTTAAGTCAGAGCGCCAGCGGCGAGCTTATGGGACTAGAACTAAAAGAGGTTTGGTCAAGTCCTGGAGTAATAGATGTTATTAGCCTTGCCGATGTACCCGGACATACAGATATTGGCCCGGTGTTTAAAGGCGATCCAATATTTGCAGACGGTGAAATAAAATACCATGGGCAGGTCTTATTTGCGGTGCTTGCCAACACCGTTGAACAAGCGCGCATCGGTGCAACTAAAGCGATAGTAAATACCAAAGGCAGCGCGGGTGTGCATACCATTGACCAAGCTAAAGCGATTCATTCAACCGTACGGCCTCCCCATGAGATGAAACAAGGTAATCTAGCAAAAGCCTTGCAAGAGTCGCCTTGTATTAGTAAAGGACAGCTTAGTATTGGCGGCCAAGAGCACCTCTATTTAGAAGGCCACGTAGCCATGGCTGTGCCCGAAGAAGAAGATAGAATTCTGATTTATGCATCGAGCCAACACCCGAGCGAAGTACAAAAGCTAGTTGCTGAAGTACTCAACGTAAAGCTCAATAAGGTGACCGTTGACATGCGCCGAATGGGAGGCGGATTTGGTGGCAAAGAAACCCAAGCTGCCCAATGGGCGTGTATAGCAGCGATTTTTGCAACAAGACAACGCTGCGCAGTTAAGTTACGTTTACCGCGCTACCAAGACATGGTAGCCACCGGCAAAAGACACCCCTTTGAGAATGATTTTACCATTGGCTATAACAAAAAAGGCATCATTAGCGCCGCTCAGATTGAACTAAATGGCAACTGTGGCCATTCGCCCGATTTATCTGATGCGATTGTTGATAGAGCCATGTTTCATGCTGACAACGCTTACTACATCGGAAATTGCTTTATTCGAGGAAACCGCTTGAAAACAAATCAAGTTTCTCATACCGCATTTAGGGGCTTTGGTGGGCCACAAGGCATGATCATGGCTGAACAAATGATGGATCGCATTGCCAGAGAAACACGCCAAGACCCATTAAAGGTCAGAAAGATGAATTTGTATGGTGCCAATGGCGGTAATACAACACCTTATGGAATGGAAGTCGAGCACAACTTACTACCTGATATTATCAATGATCTCGAACATAGCAGTCAGTATTGGGAGCGCCGTAAACAAATAGAAGTATTTAACAAAAATAGTCCCGTTATTAAAAAAGGCTTAGCATTAACACCGGTTAAGTTTGGCATATCGTTTACGGCAAAACACTTAAATCAAGCCGGCGCGCTAGTACATATATACACAGATGGCAGCATTCAAGCCAATCATGGCGGCACTGAAATGGGACAAGGCCTGCACACCAAGATTTGCCAAATTGTAGCGCATGAGTTTGGCGTTAATAGCAGTGAAGTAGATATTACGGCAACTCGTACTGATAAAGTGCCTAATACATCTCCAACAGCGGCATCAAGCGGCACCGATCTAAACGGTAAAGCCGCACAGAACGCCTGTATTGTGATTAAACGCAGACTCGCTGAGTTTTATGCAGATGAAGTAGGAGGAGACGTAAATGACGTTTATTTTGCAGAGGGTCATATTCATTGTCGCTCACATTCATTGCCGTGGCGAGACTTGATACAAAAGGCCTATTTTGCTCGTGTTTCCTTGTCGGCTAGTGGCTTTTATAAAACGCCCAAGCTTGACTACAATCGCGAAACCGCAAAAGGTCGCCCCTTCTTTTATTTCGCCTACGGTGCCTCGGTTAGCGAAGTCACAATTGACACGCTCACCGGCGAAAACATTGTTAACCGCGTTGATATTTTACACGATGTAGGCAACAGCATTAACCCCGCTATTGATAAAGGACAAATTGAAGGCGGCTTTATTCAAGGTATGGGTTGGTTAACAAACGAAGATTTAAAATGGGATAGTAACGGTAAGCTAATTAGCAATAATTTAGCGACCTATAAAATACCCTCTATTGGTGATACTCCCGAAGTATTCAATGTAAAGCTCTATGATAGACCCAACGCCCAAGATAGCATTTACCATTCCAAAGCGGTGGGTGAACCGCCCTTTATGCTGGCAATTTCAGTTTGGTGTGCATTAAAAGACGCGATATCGAGCATCAGCAATTATAGCGTTGACCCAGATTTATCCGCACCAGCAACACCAGAGCGGATTTTAGCTGCCGTTGTTGATATACAAAACAACGACGCTTTTAAAGCTCAGGAGGCTCCATGCAAATAAGCAGTAAAAAGCCTTGGTATCAGGCCTTGAACGAATGCGAGCAACAGGGCCGTGGCTATGTTTTGGTGACCTTACTATCAAGCGCCGGCTCGACCCCTCGTGACGCAGGTACCAAGATGGTCATTAGTGATGACAACCAGTTTGATACGATTGGTGGCGGACATTTAGAATACGAGGTTGTTAATAAAGCCAGAGAATACTTAGCAAAAGGAAAAGCGCTTCAAAAAACAGAATCCTATCCCTTGTCGAGTAAATTAGGCCAGTGTTGCGGTGGTGCTGTGAAAGTGCTTTTTGAGGTCATGCTTGCACACCAGCAAAAGTTGGCGATATTTGGCGCAGGCCACGTTGCACAAGCTTTGGTTCCCATACTAGCTCAATTACCAATTCAAATTGATTGGATAGACAACCGAGAATCATTCTTCACAAGCAGTCTTGATGACCAAGGCGTGCATAGTGCTGCAATGTCGATTGCCCAGGCCAATAGCAATGTAAGGGCCATTATAAATGACGACCCCTGCGAAGAAGTCACGTTACTAGCGCCAGCGTCTTGGGTGTTAATTCTAACTCACAATCATCAATTAGATTATGAGTTAGTCAAAACTGCCTTGAAACATAAACAACTAGATTATATAGGCATGATAGGTTCGCAAACTAAGGCCAAACGTTTTGTGCATAAGCTAGCGCATCGCGGTTTCAACCAAACCGACATTAAAAAACTAACAAGCCCTGTTGGAGATTTGAGTATTGGCGGTAAACGACCTATAGAAGTCGCTATCTCAATAAGTGCACAACTCATCCGTTTGCTGCATGCAAACGACGCTAAAGGTAATATTAACAAGCGCCCTTCGCAAACATCGCTTGGCGTTTTGGAAAACAAATAATGACGACAATTAATGACCTAAATTCTCTCCCTTTTGATGATGCGCTTGACTGGTTTATGCAAACTTGTACGTCTAGTCGCTGGTCAACACTCATGGTCAAAGCACGCCCTTATACATCAATAAACAACATTGAAAGAATCGCAGTAAGGCAGTGGGAAAAAATGCAAGATGCAGATCTGCTAGAAGCATTTAAAGGCCACCCCATGATAGGAGACATAAGTAGTTTGCGGGCTAAGTTTGCCCACACAAAATCGATGGCGAGTGTTGAGCAAATAGGTGCAGCGGCGGCCAGTGAAGAGACGCTACTTAGCCTGCAAAAAGCTAATCATGACTACCTAGAGAAACATGGCTTTATTTTTATCATATGCGCCACGGGCTTGTCGGCAACAGAAATGTTAGCGCAATTAGAGCTGCGTATAGGTAACACAACTGAAGAAGAAATTATTAACGCCGCAAATGAGCAAATGAAAATAACCTTGTTGCGTATACATAAATTACTAAGTATTGAGGAACCCCAACCATGATTAGTTTATCTAGCCATGTATTAGATACCACCAGTGGCAAACCAGCGAGCAACATGAAGCTCGTGCTAACCCTGCCCAATGGACAAGAAGTAAGCGGCGTTACCAACCAAGATGGTCGCTTTAGTGATTGGGGAGATATTGAATTTAGCTCTGGAATATATTCATTGCGGTTTTATTGTAAAGAGTATTTACTCAGCGCCCACGGTGCTAGTTTTTATCCTCATGTTGATATTTGCTTTGAAATGCAAAGCGATGGAGGCCACTACCATGTCCCTCTTTTGATATCCCCTTTTGGCTTTAGCTCGTATAGGGGTAGTTAGTGAATCAAGGATTAGTATTATATAGGGCGAGTATTTTACACTTTCAAAAGGCCACCACAGAGCCTGAAGACAACGCGACATTTTTCAAAGACGGCGCACTGGTTGTAGAGGGTGGAAAGATAATAGCGGTGGGATATTTTCCAACGATAAAGGCACTTTATAAACACTGCGTCGAAATAGACTACAGTGGCCGTTTAATTCTGCCTGGCCTAATAGATAGCCATATCCACTATCCACAAACCGAGATGATTGCTAGTTACGGTGACCAGTTACTTTCGTGGCTAGAAAACTATACCTTTCCTACAGAGCAAAAATTTTCAGTACCTAGTTATTGCAACAAAATAGCTAAGCACTTTATCGCACAGCTTATTAATAACGGCACAACAACCGCCTTTGCTTATGCCAGTGTTCACGCTCACTCCGTTGACGCTTTGTTCAGTGAGGCTTCTTACTACAATATGGCGTTTATCACTGGCAAAGTTTGCATGGACAGACATTGCCCTGATTTTTTACAAGACACGCCAGAATCTGCACAAATCCAAAGCAATGATTTGATCAACAAATGGCATGGCCAAGGGCGTAATTTATATGCCTTAACCCCTCGTTTTGCCCCCACCAGTTCGCAACAGCAACTTGCCCTATTAGGTGAACTGGCAAAAGAGCATCCAAGCGTATTTATACAAACGCATTTATCAGAAAATCATCAAGAAATCAGTTGGGTTAAAGAGCTATATCCAGGTCACAAAAGCTATTTGGATGTGTATGACCATTACCACATGGTGCATTCGCGTTCCTTGTTTGGTCATTGTTTACACCTGTATGAATCCGAATGGGAGCGCTTAGCAGAAACAGGGGCAAGCGCGGTATTTTGTCCTACCTCTAATCTTTTTCTAGGCAGTGGTTTGTTTGACCTTGAAAAAGCGCAACAACACAATGTTTCTATTGCATTAGCAACAGATGTTGGCGCAGGCACCACATTTAACATGTTACGTACCTATGGTGAGGCCTATAAAATCAGCCAATTACAACAGCGCCCGCTAAGCGCATTAGCAGGCTTGTATATGATGACGCAAGGTCCAGCCAGCGCATATGGACTAAGTGACCAAATAGGTAACTTAAACCCAAATAGTGTTGCCGATTTTATAGTACTAAACCCTAACTTCAATGAACTTAGCGCACTGCGTTTACAGGCCTGTGAAAGCGCCGAAGATATCGTATTTGCGTTAAGTTTTTTAGGCGATGACCGCGCAGTAGAAGCTACCTACATTGCTGGCGTAAATTGTAAAGAATTAGCACAGGAGAGAATTTATGCCATGGCTTGATTGGTTATCATTGTTGGTCAGATGGTTTCATGTAATTGCAGGCGTTGCGTGGATTGGCGCGTCATTCTATTTTATATGGTTAGACAATAGCCTGCGTACGCCACCAAAATGGAAGCAAGAAAAAGGAATAAAAGGCGACTTATGGGCCGTTCACGGTGGCGGTTTTTACGAAGTTGCAAAATATCAATACGGTCCAGAAAAAATGCCAAGCACTCTGCATTGGTTTAAATGGGAGGCATATACCACTTGGTTAAGTGGTATGGCTTTGCTTGTATTGGTTTACTACTTTGGCGCATCGGCTTATTTGATTGACCCTAAGGTGCAAGCACTCACGCCAGCGCAATCCATTATTTTTGGACTACTTTTTATTGTGATAGGTTGGGCTTTATATGAATTAGCTTGCCGGAGTAAATTAGCCTTACACTCTAAAATGTGTGCTTTGCTTGTATCTATACTGCTTGTATTGTCATGTTGGGTAGCGGCGTCATTATTTAGTGGCCGAGGCGCATATATTCATGTTGGCGCACTTATGGGCACAATTATGGTAGGAAACGTGTTTTTTAATATTATGCCGGCACAACGCAAAATGGTTGATGCTGTTGCCAATCAAAAAGAAATCGATCCTAAGTGGGGTGCAAACGCGAAGTTACGTTCGGTACACAACAACTATTTTACCTTACCACTGCTTTTTGTCATGATCAGCAATCATTACCCAATGACCTACCAGCATGAATTAAATTGGTTAGTACTGGCCTGTATCATTGCGATATCAGCTTATGTTCGCCACTTTTTCAACCTTAAACACAATGGCGTAAATAAACCTTCTATTTTAGTTATTGGTGCAATAGCGATGGCAGCGCTTGCGCTTTTCGTATCGTGGCCTAAACCTGTGGCGTCAAGCAGCACTGAATATGCAAATAGCGCAAGCGCAGAAACGCTAAGCCCAATTCAAAGCGAAGTAGTAAATATTGTCTCGACCCATTGCAGCAGTTGCCACGCCGCAGCACCCAGTGACCCTATTTTCACAACAGCACCACTTGGGGTTATGTTTGACACATGGGCACAAATAGAAGCAAAAGCCGACCTTATTGTACACCGCACAGCGGTCACCAAAGACATGCCCCTAATGAATAAAACCAATATGACAGAGCAAGAAAGGCTGGTACTGGTGAAGTGGCTAGAGTCAAAATAAATTATTTTTACTTGTTTGTTAGCTCGTTTGCGCGCCTGTGCCAACAAAACCCACCATACGTGATATTAGATCTTTATCTTTTTCCACAAAATACTGGCCTAGTTGAACTTGTTCTGAGCCATCGGGCCCCTTTCCACCAAATGCGACTGTAGCGCGTGTAACATCGGCGACCATATCCGTTTTAATCACTTTTGCTGACCATCCTGGAGCATTCGCGCTAAACATACCTAAGTAATTATTTAATGCTGCAATACCGGTGACAGTTTCGGGTGTTCGTGGATCATCGTATTGTATAGCTTCGGTCACCGAACCATTCAATTTAGCGAGTCGCGCCTCTGCTTCCTCAATTTGCCATGCTTCGAAAAAGCGTGTGATGCAATCTGACATATTCCTCTCCTAATTTTAATTTACTTGTTTTAATTTAGTCACCGCCACCACCGCCATCTCCTCCAGAAGAATCTGAACCAGAATGATGACTACCACCAGCAAGACCACCTGAAACGCCACTCGCAATATTCTTTTTATTCCAATTACGACCCTTGTAAGGCCCAGCTAAAGCAGAAACACAGCAAATTGCGCCGACGATTGTTGCTAACCATCCGAAGAATACTGGGTTTCCTGAGCTTATATTAATTAGGCCGATTACTATTAGTACAGCGCCTATAAATCCAACCATCTTAAATTACTCCTTGTATACAGTACTGCATATGTAGATTAGTCACACGTATCGCAAAATTTGACATTTTCTATAGTTTTCATAAGATTAAACTTACTTAAAGACTTTCCCAAAAAACCACCCAATAATAGACAACATTATCACAGGAATTATCAGCCAAAATATTATTGGGATCAGTATTGCGATGACTAATGCTAAGAATCCTGACAAAACTATTCCAATCAAAGGTAAGATGACGAATAACACGAGGCCTACTATGCCTCCGACCAGTAATATCGAGAACAAAACCAGGCAAACTACTGCTATAGGATTTTGAACTCTTTTGCCGTTAATTCTTAATTCCATTGCTTTATTCTCCGTTGTTTAATTAACAAAATTGGGTTCATATTTTGTTAACTGACGTTTCACTGCTCAAATGCCTCTTCAGAACTTACTTCGCATTGCATAACTGCTTGAGTTTCGTTTGAACGATTAACTGTCCAGCATTCTTTATATATAGAACAGTAACAAAGTTCTATGCTGAGCTGTGCGTCAAGCAATAAGATATCTGAGATAAGCTCTCCACGATAGAGAAGAGGTGTGACAGTTTGCTCAGATGGCACAGTTATGCTGCTTATATGGGATTGGACAATATTAGAGAATACACTGACTTCTGACCATCGTTTGATAGCCTTTGAGTCAACACTAACTTTTGCATACTGAATAAGTGCAGGGCCCGTGCCCCGATTGGCAACCCCATAACTGAATTCCTTGCCGCTATAACTTCTAAATATCTCTAATTTGGGCCAAACAGAAGCTCTGGCATATTGTCGGTCTACATAAGCTGAATAGACAGATATAACGGCAGTTAAAAGGCCAATGAACAAAGCAGACAAAGCCACTATCATTTCTGGGTTTTTATACCATTTTGTTTTTTCCATTCATTGAATCCATTTAAACCAAAAGGCTAGAAGTCAGTTAACACCTAATTGAAGGCCACTAGCGAAGCGCGCAATTTAGTGAGTGTCTGTTTGAATTGATTGTTTTATTTCTTCAACATTACTAAAAAACACTCAACGGAATTACGCCTATTATTGCTCCGAGTATCGCGTATAAAGCCCTAATAACTGACTCTTGAATTTGGGCTTTGTATTTGGAGTCGGCAAGATTCCACTTGTTTCCTTTAGGCTTTTCATTAGTACCAAAAACATAAACATTTAAACCATAAAGAACAATAGCCATAAACAAAATAACACCGAGGCCTTCTATGCTCTCTGGCAACTCGAATGATTTTTTTATAGCTCCGCTTAGAAGCATTAGTAAACTAAAAATTGTTCCAGCAATAAAAGCTGTTTTTCTAGATGCTTGGCGTTTCATGAAATGTTCGAATCCTAATGATGGTTAACCCCCTATTCACGCGGCAGCTTGTCTGGTCGCATTTAATTAACCAGTGTACCATGGCCCGCTTGGCACCTAATACTTACAATGGTTTCGCTCCGCATTTGCCAAAATCCACATACGAGTCGTCAAGAGATGAAGGATCAAACATTGGTTCGTCCGTGATTTCTCCATTTATGATGTTATGTTTCTAGTCGCTAGTATTTTCATAACCAATTATTTTTATAAGTTTTTTATCTTTGCCGAAAAGATAGGTGAATATAACATTATCCTTGGCTTCATAGAGAAAAACAAAACGCCCATCTGGGTTGTAATCTTCATGCTGAGGTTTTCCCAAGCATGAAATTACATGATCCGAGGTTGTTTCTCCAATCGGAAATTTGGCGATATTACTTGGACACGTTTTACTGTTTCTATCACTTTCCATTGGTTTAATCTCAAAATCTGCTGCATCCAAACCTGACTCAGTAAATGTCATCAGATATTGAGATGTATTTTCTGATGTTTTTACAATCCACATTTCTCGCCATGAACGAGAACCAACGTCTCCGACAGGTTGCTGAATTATAAATTTTAGTAGCTCTGAGTCTTTGATTTCTGAGCCAACAACTTTCTCCAAGCCAGCTCTAGCATCTGAGATTAGTTTGACATTGGCAAGTGTCCCTTCCTTTGCTACCCCAGGCTTTATTTGAGAAACAGGCGTAAGTTTTTCGGTAGATTTGCAGCCTGATAAAAGTGCTAGAGCTACAGATAGTGCAATAATGTATTTCATGATTATTCATAATTTAACTATTAAGTACAGGCAAAACATGCCACTTTTTATAACCGATGGTGACCGCTCTTGCCAAAACCCGCCTTCATCTTTTGCTATACACTTTACTGCCACCCAGCCTTATTTGAAAATGTTTCATAGCTGAGTTTGGTCGAATGCGTGTATTCATTACCAGTTTTTCGTTCATATGCTTCGGGTCCGATTAAAAGTAGAGATTCGAACTCAAGATCTTTTGGAAAGTGTTTAGGTTGTTGTAAGACTGAATCGTAGAATTCTTTGCCATTTGCAACAACAACGCAACGGGAATACAAAAACCAATCTGCCGAAAAATAATTACTCCCGTCTGTATAGGCTTCTTCACCAATATTCCTTGCGTGCGCTAAGGTATCTAGCCGGTACAACTTGTCTGCAAGTATTTCCTCAAATTCGATAATGTCTTGCGCAGAATATGTCATTAATTCGACGACCGCGGGATCAATTACTAACTCGTCATCACCAGACGCACCCCAGTTCAAAAAACTAACTATTGACCAAAAAACAACATCGCTCACAATATATCCTTATGTTTAACACTTTCCACAACCGGTTTTTGGTGCTTTTCCAAAATTCCTATAAGTACATAACGCTCCACATAAATGACGAATAGCCGTTGGCTAAACTTAGCGAAGAATGAGCGCCAGCCAACTGTTAGGCGTCTATTTTAAAGCGTTTGTTATGTGCTGCGCTCGGTTTTTATTAAAAGTGCGATTGCAGTAAAAATGTGGAAAAACAGCCCCAATAAAAACCATCCCAGTGCACTGCGGCCTGTTGTCTTTGCCCACCAAGCACAAAAAAAGCAAATAGTATGAGTGCAAGGCCATTATTTGTTATGTCCGCTGATAAAAATCTGTAGCACTACAGTACCTACCATATTTGACCAACCTTTCTTTGTTCTGTAGGTAACCTTCCCGCTCCAAATCGTATCTAGACTTTTGGTAATCAGAAAGACTTTCTAAACCAATGTACTCACTGATTGGAACAGAACCATTCTGAAAGGTCATAAATTTATTAAAATCATCAACGCCATAAAAACTCATTATAGGAAGCAAAAATGCAACTAACCAGAGAAACGAATCTTTCTTAGCACGCCTATATGTTGAAACTAATTTAATAAAAAAATACACGGCAAACAATCCTATACCAATCATAAAAGACACGATCGGTGATAGAAGATTACCCTCTCGCCAAAACTCTGAATAGTATCCGCAGTCAACAACTAAAAAATTGTACCAAAGAAAGACTATATGGAATAAAAACCAAAACACTACAAATGACGAGATTGCAAAAAACGGTTCTAATTTACCCACTGAGTCTTAATCATCCTTTTAGACAGAACGCCCAAAATACCAGCCGAAGTGTAGGCGTGAAACACCGTAACGGAGTTCTGGCATGCGCAGCAGGCTGATGTGGTTTAGTTTGTTAAGAGTTATTTGCACTTGATCATACTCTTAGTGCAGCTTCCTGCAGACCAATCAGTTCTGTGCCAACAAAAGGTGGAGTCAGTTTGAATGACTAGGTCCCATGAAACAAAGTTACCATCATCGTCTTTTCGATCTTCATTTTCGATCGATGTCGTGAGAAGGCCCTTAGTTTGGGAGTGAATAATATATCTCGACCTTTCATATGATTCATCAGGATCTCCCAAGTACATACCTTTATGAGACTCGTGGAACATTGATGTACCGTCATCAGAAAACGAAATTGTCATTGGGTTATTCTGGCATTGTCCTTGATCCCATCCCCACGCTCCCGAAAGCACTTCTTGATTAAAATCTTCGTCACTCGAATGTTCTTTGACGGTATTAATCTCGCAGGATGCCAACATTAAACATGAAATAGTTAAAATTATTCTCATAGCTTTCCTTACTCTTAATACAAAAGGGAGCGCTAGCTCAGCGCTTTTTTGAGATATCAGTCTTCATTTTTATATGCCATTACTGCAAGACTCCCCAAGATTCACAAACTCCGCCAAAACTGAATACCATCGCCGAGGCTTTTTTTTGCGTATCCATTATCAGGTCGTAAGATACAGGCGAGTTAATATTAAATAAGATATATCCATCACCGTCGTCATCTGGAGCATATACTTCGATAGCGCCATATTCTTTCTCTAAGATATCTAAAGCATCCTGAGAAGGCGGCCAGCTATCAAAATCAACCATGAAATCAATCTCCCAAGCTATCGAAAAATCGAAACCGGATTCTTCTAATCGTCTAAGAACATCCCCGTCAGCATCATTTGGAAACTTCAACTAATACTCCTTGGCACATAACGCCTCAAGCAGAAGCGCACGTTTTTTTCGCGTCCTGCTGACTTGACTTGTTATAGCGGTACGTAACTTCAATAACAGCTAATATCGCAACAGTTACCACTACTTGAAAACTAACTACTGCCTCAACGCTAAATGCACTAGCCAAGTTTTCGGAACCGCCAGCCTTTTGAATTAAGTAGCCTAATTCAATCAATGTAGCTTGAGAACCTGCAATAGCGATACAGTTCCCAAAAGAAAACAGGAAAAATCCGATTTGAATTGCAGATATTTCATGTCTTGACCTCGTCGCTTTTTCAGACGCAACAGTAAAGCCTAATACTGCTAACGCAGCAGACGAATAGTACGCCCACAATGAATCCATGTTAGAAACTTGGTTCTGAAAAAGCTCTATTGCTTGATGTAGTTCCATAACTTACTTGTTCCACCCTTGGAAGCTATAACACCAAATTAAGAGGCATTTTGGCGTTTTTCCAAAATGTCTAATCCGTCTTCAATTTTTTTTGTTAGCTCTCACTTCCACTCAACACTAGGCTCTTTGTTTGTTTCTGCGCAGTCTTTAAGATACAAATTGATAAGGTTTTGGTATGGGATCCCATTTTTCTCTGATAGCTTTTTGAAATAGCCAATTACGTCTTGATCTAGCCTTATCGTTATCTGCTTTTTCAGTTTCTTTACGTAAGGGTTAGGGATCGAGTCACTGAAATCGTAATGTTCACGCATGACGAAACTCCTTATATTTTTTCTGCTCTCGTTTGTCCGCGCGCCTGGCTGAAATTAGTCTAATAACTCCTTGATTATCTCGATAGCAATGGCAAACAACAAGTAAGCGGGTCTTTGAGCTTTCACCCAAAATAATAAAACGCTCTTCTCCGTAAGAACTATCAGGATCTGGAATAAGCCTTTATAACTTATCAGAAAATACAGATATAGCCTCGTCGAAGGATATTCTGTGCTTCCTCAAATTTAACTCAGATTTACTCTCGTCCCACTCAAATTTATAATCATCCATAATTACAGTGTAGTTACATTGTGAGTAAAAAACAACCTTTTGAGAGTTAACATCTAACTAACGGAAGGGCACATGGTGCGCACAATAGCCGAAGGCCGCCATGTGATTGTCCCCGGGAGCGCCAGCGAGTGCTTAGTTGAGTTTTTGTTATAGGACGTTTTCATCACAACCGCATAAGTAGCTGGCTGGAAGGAATGAAAATAGGAATACAGACCCCTGCAGCTGAAATAGCAAGACCGACCACTCGCGCAGCAGTTCCTTGAAGTTTGCTGAATTTCGAATAAATAAATTCAGATTTGCGAGCCCCATTTGTTATACCGAACTCAAAAGACACTTCACCTTTGACCAAAATCCAAAGCCCGTAAACGACTAAGACTATACCTAGTAAATGAGAGTGTGTGATTTCCATTTTTTAAGTCCTATAACACTTACAACAACGGAAAAAGCTGGATTCAACACTAAGCCTCCTAGACATAATGACTCTTCATAAGGTACTGACCTCCAGATATCGTGGGTTAGTTGCGTTTAAAACGAGACCAGAGCCATAATTAATGTTCGAACCATTAAATACTGGAGGTCAGCATGACTAAAAATAGCATAGTTTTCGTTGGAATGGATACTCATAAAGAGTTTATTGAAGTCGCTTCGCTAGAAGATGGGTTTCAAGGTAAGGCGACCCAGCATGGCAGAATTGCCACCGCAAAAGCGTCGATTAAAAAGCTTATTCGACAATTTGAATCTAAGTTTCCTAATGCGACTTTGCATTTTGTTTATGAAGCAGGCCCTTGTGGGTATTGGATATACCGGCTTATTACTTCCTTAGGCCACCCATGTTACGTTGTTGCGCCATCACTCATTCCTAAAAAACCCAGTGATAAAATCAAAACAGATAAGCGTGATGCTCTCAAGCTCGCTTATGCTGTAAAGAACTGTGATGTGTCACCCATCTACGTTCCCGAGCCCGAAGATGAAGCCGTCAGAGATTTATCTCGCATCCGTGAAATTGCTATGCGGGACTTAAATGATGCCCGAAGACAATTAAAAGCGTTACTACTGCGCAATGACATTAACTACCCTGGCACCGCAAATTGGTCGGCTAAACATTTACGATGGTTGGCTGAGTTAGTGCTGCCCCATCCCGCTCAGCACATTGTGTTGCAAGAAAGTCTCAATACCATTGGTGAGCGGATTGCTCGGCTTGAACGGCTAGACAATCAACTTGCTCACCACATTCTGCAGTGGCGATACTTTCCCGTTGTGAAAGCCGTTCAAGCCATGCGCGGTGTCGCCTTGCTCGTCGCTGCTGGTATGGTGGCTGAACTAGGTGACCTCACTCGATTTGAGCATCCTAGACAACTCATGAGTTTTTTAGGCTTAGTACCTAGTGAGCATTCTAGTGGCGACAAGCGAAAACTCGGCAACATTACTAAAACTGGTAATGTTCGGGCACGACGACTATTAATCGAGGGTGCGCAAAGTTATCGTCACCCCGCAAAAGTGTCTAAAGAGCATCAACGGCGACAAGAAGGATTGCCTAAAATAGTGATTGATACCGCTTGGAAAGCACAGCTTAGGCTGTGTCAGCGCTATCAAAGATTGATGCAGAAAGGTAAACATCACAACGTCATTAAAGTGGCTATTGCTAGAGAAATGGTGGCCTATATTTGGGCGATTGCTAAGCAAATTGTGTTGCCTGCTGTTGATATTCGCAAACGATTAGCAAGAGTGCCTGCGTAGCGCACGCCGGCATCATAAAAGGTTTTGAGTTAATGTGTTGGGTCAGGCCGCGGAAGCGGTACAACCTTCGACAAGTGTTGGATTGGTATTGATGGCTACGGCTTACAATAATCCCCGAGCATAGAGAGAAGATAGGTACAACGTCGCAAACAGTAAGGTTGGATAGGCTAGGCAACTAGCAACCCACGTATACCAGCAAAGATAACCGACGAATATTACTGGCTTCATCTGATGCATTAACTCAATTTATTTTGTAATTAAGAAGCTTTGAAAAAAAAGGCGGGATCTGCTCGTTTTATTTGACATGAAGAGTCATACCAACACTTTGCGTGCGCGGTTTGTCCTTTCTTGTCAACATCCGGTTCATATGTGTTAGATGCCCTCACTAAAGATGAGCAATACATTTAATTTCAATTTTGAGTTCAGGCTGAACAAGTGCCGCTACTTGCACAACTGTTTGACTAACTTCTGGCATACCGCCATATGCAGTTTCTCTTTGCCCATAAACAGTTTCAACGTTTCCCATCAATTCGTCCATATTAGTAACAAAGAAGGTTTCATCAACAATATTGCTCATATCGGCCCCGAACTGTGATAATACATCCTTCATATTTGAATAGGCGATAGACGTTTGCTCGGCAATGTCTGAGGGAACCGAGCCGTTACTATCTATCCCAACTTGCCCTGCCATATAAAGAACATTTCCAACTCGAATACCTTGTGCAATGAAATCCTTGAACGGACCACTTCGATAGATTTTCTTCTCAATTGCCATTTTCAATATTCCTCTAAGTTAATGTGCATCTAACACTTTGCATAAGCGGTTCGTGCCGCTCTTGCCAATGTACGCTTTAATTTTTTTGTTAGCAGCTCGGGCTTTTAACAACCTCATAGCTTCTAGAATACTCCATTTTAGCAATTGAATTATTAAAGGCAAAAAAAGTGGCGACACCACAATCAGCCCCACTTTTTAAGTCTTTTATTGTAATTTCAGCGCTACCGATAATGATTTCTGAATTTTTTGAATTTATATATTTATTCATATTCAAAGACGATAACATTTCATCGTTATTTAATAATTGAATATATTTCGGCAACTGCAAATTTCCAATTTTCCTTGACGGCAACAAACTAACTATTTCATCAGGTGGGATGACCGACAAAATATAAGCCTCGCCAGCTTCATTTATGGTTGCTACGACTTTCGCATTGAAAGTAATCTCACCAGAAAATTGCAGATATAAGCCGTTTTCGATTGGATTCAGCACAAAAGGGCTACCTTTAGGAATAGTGAACTCCCAACCTCCAAACTTTTCTGCACAAAGCTCAATAGAAAAGAATAAAACAACAAATAATACCAAGTATTTCATGGCTGCTAACGCTTACCATAACCGGTTTTTGAGACTTTTCCAAAAATCCGGTTCATGGTTTTGTTATGTACGCTTATAAACATCAGATCTGGAACCAACTTTTATTACTAACACCTTTAACTCTTGATCTATTATTTCATAAACAATTCGGTAAAGGCCCTGACGTATTCGGTATAAATCACTGCCACTAAGTTTTATTGCTCCTACTCTTCTTGGATTCTGCATAAGAGTATCGATTTTCGCTAATATCTTAATAACATCGGATTTGGGTATAGACTTAAAGTCCTTTTGGACTGATTTTTTGAATGTGACCTTATATTTTCCCATCAGCTTCCAAACTATTGATGAGCGCCTCGTAACTTATTTCTTCTTCGCCAACTCTTGATTTCACCGCAGCGAAATCTTCTTGGTCTTCTCTCATTAATAAACGAACAGCCTCATCAACTAATTCTGACACAGACGAATCACTAGATGCAGCTCTCATTTTTAGGGCATTGTGTATTGATGGCTCGAAATAGACAGTTGAACGTTTTGATAGTGTGCTCATGAAATCCTCCAGATTCAATTTTTAGCACTATAACGTTATAGCGCTAAAACATCAACGAATCTGAGCACATTACCTTGTTATGCATTACTCACTATAGGCCGAGAAATTTAATTTTTTGGGCCCACACCAAAACAACCTTGGCCAATCAATTAGATACAGACTGTGTTTTTCTGTGAATTTATCGATCTTATCTGAAATGCCAGCTATGTTGGATTCTCTTGTTTGACTGACATTCAACGCTAAGACTTTACCTGACTCACTAGCTTGCCCCCATAGCAGCCAGCCTGATTTGGTTTGAAGTGCAAAACCGCCAACAATAGTTGCAGCTGCATTATTGAAGGCTACACCGTTGTACTTTTCAACAATATCAAAGGACTCTTCTATCAAACTTAGAGTTAGAGAGCTATCTTCTAGTGGCGTTACTATTCTCTCTCGAAGGTGTAATTTCTTAAACCCAACGCCCTCTCTGTGATTTTCATATATATTTTTTATGTGACCAAGCTCTTCATCAATAGTAGATTCATAGCTACTCATCACAAACTCGAACTGTCTCCAATCGTCTTCTCGGAACACTGCAATATTTTCTAGTAATTCGGCATTTTCGACACCAGCAATATCGTTACTTATTGTAGGTAAGCTATAAAGCAACTCATTTGGGTCAATCTGAGTTATCTCACTTTTAGCCATATACAGGTTTAACTTACCACTTTTCTTGAATTTGATTTTTTCGGCTGGTTCAGCCCCTAAGACCCTCCAGTCATCCTCACCTAAGTGCATGGTCGTATCTATTTCAAAGGTATCAGGCAGTTGTTCAATTGGCACATTAGATACCGCAAAAGGAACCTTGCTCTTTCCTTCGTAGAATTTAACTTCAATTAAACTCTTATCTTTCCCAAAACCAAACATTGACACTCCCATGGCCAAAACAAATATAAGTATTCTATTCATACTGCTTTCTTAGTGCCTAACACCCCGAAAAGGGGCAATTACTTGCATGCGCAAATCGCGAAACCGCATACGAGGAATTGTCCCAGCGAGCGGAGTGAGCGAGCTTGATCGGTTTGTTATACGTCATATTGAAGAGAGTGTCCGATTAATTTTTAGATTATGTCTTTTTGCAATTTCCGTAACGATTCCCTTATTCCCCGCCAATTCGCCCTCTGTCCAATTATCGTATTCCAATAAAAGGGTTCTGAAACCTTTTCTAAACTTCACTCTTTCATAGTCCACGGAACCCGCCACTCCCCAAAATGGCTTACCCATTCGCCACCCGTCTGCTATTAAATCTTTGATAATCAGATCGAAAGTTTCCGATGGTATATCCTGAATATTAGTACCAATGAGTGGAATGTACACTAGGGCTCCGATGGCATATAACGCCGCCATAAACGGATGCCGGAGCAACGCTTAGGCAGTCGGGTGGAGGCCATGCTTTTTATGGCCGGAACGAATTTAATGGCCTTGTTATATGTACTTGTTAAAAATAAAACCATATAGCAATTAAAGCCCCTACTATAAGCATATGTTTTAGTTCACGGATAATACCACCATTAACGAAAACAGCCGCCTCACGTTTACCAGTAATAGCTTTTAATTTATTAAGCTTTTCTTCGTTATTTAATATTTTAGCAGCTTGCCAATATTCATCTATTGCCATAATTAACAAACCAAAGAACACAGCAAAGCAAAAATATATATTTGGGTTAATTGTAAAATAAACAACAAGTAAAGATATGCATGCTATTGGAAAGGCATACTTCTTTATTCTATTTTTATATGGCTCTAATTTTTCAGCTTGTAATTCGCCTTCCGTCATCACTTGTACCTATAACGAGGCTGTAGAATTTCTATTTTGGTGAAAATCATCATTTTTTCGACCTCCTGTATAGCTTTGTAAAGGACGAACTCGACTCAAACAATGCATTTGCTATCCCTTATTTCAAGATGAAATACGAGAAACCGAGTAATTCTACAACCTCAACACTAAATTAAGCGGCGTTGCCCGCTTTTGGTAATGTCCGCTTTAATTTCCTTGTTATGTGTCTCGAATTCACGATACAAAAGTCACCACCTAAAAACGATTACTATAGGAAAAGTTAAAATTATATAAACAAACCAAATCCTATTTATCCATTTTAGTCTTGTGATTAAAATGGATGCCTGTGTATCATTCGCTGCCCAATAAGGGAGATTATTATTAGGATTAAAATTTATCCACTTAATCATTGTGCTGCTGCGCTTGGGCTTAAATGTATAGCCTCTGCTTCTACCCTCAATTACCCAATCTTCATTATAATTTTCAAATTGATACTCAAGAATAGAATCAAATGCTGCGGCGTATATCACAAACAACACGCCCCCAAGAATCAACCAAAAAACGATCAAACTACGCTCACATAACGCCGTGCACAGCGGCGCGAGCGAAGCGAGTGTCCGGCGCCGTCAGGCGCGAACTGCTGCACTTTGTTATGAGTCCTATACACTGATTGATTGCCCAAACATGATTCTATGCCCTTCAGGGGTTTCGACCCCAAACTCCCTCAATCCCCAAGGCTTATCAGCAATCTTTTGGTTAAATTCAACTCCATTCTCTTGGTACTGCCTATAAAGTTCATCAATCCCTTCACAATTCACATAAGCAAATAGTGAGTGGTTGTTCGTGTCCCTAGCAGGCACTTCGCCGCGGCAGTCACCAACCATCAAGTAAAAGCTATCAAGGTGCAAGAATGCCCAGCCGCCGATAGTCTGATCCAAGGCAAAGCCGAGCTTCTCTACAAAGTATTTCACAGCAGAATCAAAGTCATTTACAGCTAATATGTGCTGGGTCTTAGCTACTTTGAACATGACGCTTCCTCTTAATTGGGTCTGGACTCATAACGTCTCAATAACCGGCGCAGCTTTTCTGCGTCCGGCGCCGTAGGCGCGAAGTTGATTGACTTGTTATGCATCAGGGTCGCGGTCTTCATCGTCTGGGATTAGATGCTCTTGCCTTAACCATGACTCAAAATGGAAATCGAATGGTTCGCGAATATATCGAATAGGACCTGAGCTCATTCTCATTTCACTCAACGCATCTATAATAATTTCTCGAACATCTTCGGGCAAATCCATGAAGGCTTCCCATTCGAGAGACATATTGTGGAAATAGTCTGAAGGAGCGCGTAACTCATAGAATGTTCGATCTTCTCTTATAAGGTACATTCTTGCCCGAGGGCCTGGAGAGCGCTTCACGTAACGAAATTCATCAGGCAACTCATTTGCATCTATTATTTCAGCAATCTCCACATACTTCAGGAGGTCATCCCAGCTATTACGCCCTTTAAGAACAAAATTCATATCTTTTAAGCCAAGACCTCGAATAAAGTCCATTAATCGCCTAAACCTAACAACTCCTCGAGCAACTTCCTTTTCATTCGATGAGCCTATAGACGTCAGGATTGCCGTTTTGAGGTCTTCGAATTGATCACTCAAATTATCAATTCTCTTAGCCTCAATAGATCGGCTTCTCTGCTCTTGTAGTAATTTCTGAAATAAAGCCGACCATTGCCGCCTCAATATTTCTTCAATATCTTGAAGTTTAGTGAAGGGGAAGACGCTATTCCCCCTCGCCCGATGCCTTAGAAAATTAATGAACTCAAATATAAAACCAGCCGTTTCAGGTTTTTGAATTGAGGGAAACTCAATATCCCCAATTATTTTTTTATCTTTATTTTTTTCGTAAGTGGCATGATCATGCCATACGCCATTATCAATAAATGTGAAGACCGGTATACCTGATTCGACAGCCTTTAGTATTTCCAGCTGCGTTACTGATAGATTTTCTTTTGAACTTAATGTATCGGTGCTTTTGCTTTCTTTCTTTAATACATCAAAATCGATTTTGGAAACAGCTTGGGGAACAGTTTTTCCACCAAATCTTGAACCGACGATGAGAACAACCATATCGCAAGAGGCGACCTCGTCAACACAGCTAGAATGAGTATGAACTCTAGGGTCATATAAAATATCATTGTAATCACTCATTACTGGTTCATGACCAAGATTCTGTATGAATATCCTCAATTGTGAACGAACTACTGATAGATCGTAACAAGTGGATGAAACAAATATTTTTAATCCTGCCATTAGTTGTCCTTAATTTTTTGATGCATAGACATAATGACTCTTCATAAGGTACTGACCTCCAGATATCGTGGGTTAGTTGCGTTTAAAACGAGACCAGAGCCATAATTAATGTTCGAACCATTAAATACTGGAGGTCAGCATGACTAAAAATAGCATAGTTTTCGTTGGAATGGATACTCATAAAGAGTTTATTGAAGTCGCTTCGCTAGAAGATGGGTTTCAAGGTAAGGCGACCCAGCATGGCAGAATTGCCACCGCAAAAGCGTCGATTAAAAAGCTTATTCGACAATTTGAATCTAAGTTTCCTAATGCGACTTTGCATTTTGTTTATGAAGCAGGCCCTTGTGGGTATTGGATATACCGGCTTATTACTTCCTTAGGCCACCCATGTTACGTTGTTGCGCCATCACTCATTCCTAAAAAACCCAGTGATAAAATCAAAACAGATAAGCGTGATGCTCTCAAGCTCGCTTATGCTGTAAAGAACTGTGATGTGTCACCCATCTACGTTCCCGAGCCCGAAGATGAAGCCGTCAGAGATTTATCTCGCATCCGTGAAATTGCTATGCGGGACTTAAATGATGCCCGAAGACAATTAAAAGCGTTACTACTGCGCAATGACATTAACTACCCTGGCACCGCAAATTGGTCGGCTAAACATTTACGATGGTTGGCTGAGTTAGTGCTGCCCCATCCCGCTCAGCACATTGTGTTGCAAGAAAGTCTCAATACCATTGGTGAGCGGATTGCTCGGCTTGAACGGCTAGACAATCAACTTGCTCACCACATTCTGCAGTGGCGATACTTTCCCGTTGTGAAAGCCGTTCAAGCCATGCGCGGTGTCGCCTTGCTCGTCGCTGCTGGTATGGTGGCTGAACTAGGTGACCTCACTCGATTTGAGCATCCTAGACAACTCATGAGTTTTTTAGGCTTAGTACCTAGTGAGCATTCTAGTGGCGACAAGCGAAAACTCGGCAACATTACTAAAACTGGTAATGTTCGGGCACGACGACTATTAATCGAGGGTGCGCAAAGTTATCGTCACCCCGCAAAAGTGTCTAAAGAGCATCAACGGCGACAAGAAGGATTGCCTAAAATAGTGATTGATACCGCTTGGAAAGCACAGCTTAGGCTGTGTCAGCGCTATCAAAGATTGATGCAGAAAGGTAAACATCACAACGTCATTAAAGTGGCTATTGCTAGAGAAATGGTGGCCTATATTTGGGCGATTGCTAAGCAAATTGTGTTGCCTGCTGTTGATATTCGCAAACGATTAGCAAGAGTGCCTGCGTAGCGCACGCCGGCATCATAAAAGGTTTTGAGTTAATGTGTTGGGTCAGGCCGCGGAAGCGGTACAACCTTCGACAAGTGTTGGATTGGTATTGATGGCTACGGCTTACAATAATCCCCGAGCATAGAGAGAAGATAGGTACAACGTCGCAAACAGTAAGGTTGGATAGGCTAGGCAACTAGCAACCCACGTATACCAGCAAAGATAACCGACGAATATTACTGGCTTCATCTGATGCATTAACTCAATTTATTTTGTAATTAAGAAGCTTTGAAAAAAAGGCGGGATCTGCTCGTTTTATTTGACATGAAGAGTCATACCAACACTTTGCATAAGCGGTTTGGCAACGCTCTTGTGGCAAATCCGACTTGATGCATTTGTTATACATACTTCTCAATTAACCCTCTGAACTCACCGGCTTGTTTTTCACTAGTAAAAGCTGTACCCGGAACAATAATCGCGTAAAGATTATCTAAAAATAGGTAATAATCGCCGTCATTTTCGCTAATTGATTCAATAACACTCCACTTGAAAAATGAATTGGCGCTTTCTTTTGAAGCATGCAGACCATCCTCGTTTATTTCAATAGTACTTTTAGAAAGCAAAAAACCATCAATTTTAGGCAATGTACCTTTTTGAAGCTTTAGCACCTCTAAGAGATAAATGCCGACTCCAATTATAAAAGGCAACAAAACTATAACCGCTGTAGGAATGTCAAAATTAAAGCTCTTTTTACTTATCGCCTGAAAAACAACCATAAATACTACTGCGAGTAGAAACCAAATAATTAAATTGAGCACAAATGACTTCTTTTCATTTTTTTCCCACAAGCTCGTTTTAAAGCGAACTTGGTGAATTTTTTGTACTCTTCTTGCTCAAGTTGAAAAGTGATTATCATCCTGTAACTCTACCTCTTGTATGTATAACAATTTATTATCCGAACACAACCAGCAAATCAAATTGTTCATTGGCCGCGTATCAATTTTCTGTACTAGCAATATATTAGCTACGGTAAGTAAAATCAATAATTTAGATTTGCCGCGTTTTGGGAACACGACTTATTGCAATGTTTTGCAGATAACCGTATTGAAGATGTTAATGAGTGGTTTGAGTTACGATTTAGAATGAAATTTGGTGAAATTGCCGTTTTCGACACTAGTTTCTTAACTTATTTTTTGTAATTAGCGCTTTGTGAACTAAGTACTAAATGGCCGCTTATGATCTTATCCGGTCACAGTTGATGTTTGCGTCTTGTCACTTGCGGGCTGCTTTGGCCAAAACAATACATTCCTGCTTTAGCGTTACCCCTGCTCCATTTAGAAATAGCGCGAAAATTCATAAGAAGCAGGCAGGAAGTGCCTCAATGTTTCGGCACTCTCCTGCTGGCATTTTTTGGGTCTAATTTTCTCTACTTGTAAAAGTAGGGGCCTTTCCAGCTGTACTCTTCGTCATTTATAGTTAGCGTATGTGCGGCAGATTTATCTGCATTTTCATTCGCGAGTATAAATACTTGAGTGGCGCCTTGTAGGTCTGTAATACTTAGCGCGGTGTATGCATCGCTGTCATACAACACCTTAACATTGGCAATGTTACTGCTTGAGTTTATTGAGCTTTCAGACACTGGGCTATAGCCGCCATGCGCTTCAATTACCGAGACAAACAATGTATCACCTGCGTCATTTCTGCGGATCATAAAGCCGGCTTCACGACGTAAGTTAAACTCTGGGTCTTTAGCACCTATACGCGTAAACATAAGTTCATCGGTAATGTTGGTTGCCGATGTTAATGTGTAATAAGAACTATCTCCTAACCACGACAATTTGGTGTTATTGCTAGCAGGTTTACCTTTACCTTCTAAATAAAGGTGCTGATAACCATTGTTTTTACCCAGTGGCACTAAATGCTCTGGCGATTGGTATTCAAAGTTCATATCAATTACCTGCCCCATAAAGTAAAACGGAAGGTCGTATTGATTCTTTGTTTTCGATTTTACTTTCAAGATATCTACTAAAAACGCATTTTCAAAGTTTTCATCTTTTATCATCGCAAAGCTGCGCTGCATATGTGTTCCAGGGTAGGCGTTTTCTTCAGTAGCACTGACTACCTGCACGTCTTCTTTCGACGCATCATAAAAATGTAGTTCTGAATGATGTTTGCTGCCTTCAGCATAGCTTCCTTTAAAGTGCATCTCTTGGTTTTGCGAAAGCGTATTATGCGCAATGGTTGTTTTTGCCCAAGTCTTGTTTTCTTTTAGGTAGTTACCACCGCCTTTTTGGCCAATATTCACAAAGCGTGCAAGGCCGTAGTCTTGCAAGACTTCGTCGCCTTTCTCAAATAATGAAAACGAAAGTTTGTCATAGTGGCCATGGCTTAACCCTTGCGCTGCATATTTAAATACCAAGGTGAGGTCTTCATTACCATGGCGTAATATCGCCACGCCGCCTTGTTCGCCATTGGGGCCGTCAGTTAAATTAACTGAGCTTTTTTGGTAGGGCTGGCTTTTGCCGTCGCGAATTGCCATCGCTACCGACAAACCTGACTGGTCAAGCAATACTTCATTTTGTTTTTCAGCAATACTTAACAGCTGCGGGTTTTGTTCGCCATAGTGATAACCTACGTTAACAGCAGTGACTAGCGACGAAGTAAAATATGACATGCCTTTTTGACCGTCATTAAGTGGAAAGAACTCACCATCGGCATCGGTTAAGTTTAACAAGGCGTCAATCGCTTTTAATAAAACACCGTCTTTATGCTCCAAAATGGCAAGTTCAGGCTTGGCGTTGTGCATGCCTAAAGAAAAAATTAAGAAAGGATACATTGCATAACGTTGATAATATGGACCTTCAGTGTAATAACCGTCGGGCGAAAAGGGTTCTTCTAAATTAGCTAAAAAGCCTTTTCTTTGGTCAGCCGTTTTTATGGTGCCGCCGTCGTTGTCTATGCCGCCTATTTCAAGGCCATCGTCTTCTATTCCATATAATGCGCGTTGAATTAACTCTTCATCGTCCATTACTAAACCAATCATACCAACAGCGGCGTTGCCCCAAGTACTGTGGTTGTGAACTCGGTTGTAAAAAGCGGGGTTTTCTAAAGAGATAAAGTCAGCAAAAGGACGAAACAAGTTCTTCTCTAATACGCTTCTTTCTTGTTCTGATAAATAATTATAGATGGTGTCATAGGCTTGGCTCATATACACAAGCCAGTTACTGTCATTTAGGCTTTGCCAAAATAATTTACCACGAGCGTAAGAACGTTCTTGCGGGTGCAAAGGAAGGTCAAGGTACATCTCTTCGTACTGAAACAACATGTCGCGCACGTATTTTGCGTACTTTTCATCTTGTAAAATTTGATAAAGCACACCCGCCTGTTGCGCCGCAACAAAGTTACGTTTGTGCTGCACATGAGTGTAGCCACCCGAGAAATCTTTGGGGATTGGCGTGTCGATACCTTTGGCAATTTCTGCATCTATTTCAGCCTGCACTTTGGCAAGGGTGGCATCAAACAAAGGCACGTTACCTAAATTTGCGCGGATTTTTTCAACACCGGCTTTGGTCAAAATAAGGTTAGGATGCTCACCAGCATGGCTAGGCATAGCAAGTGACACAATTGCCGTGGTCACCAAAAATAGAAAGCTTCGGATAGGTAATACGTTCATTATTAAGTAAGTCCATGTTAATGCTACATACATTCAGAAAGACAGATTATCATGTGCATCATTCTAATTGAAATAGTCTTTTCGAACATAATATGTGCTTTTCATCAGGAAGGAACATTTTTTATAGAAGGCTTCAGCGTTTCAATAACGCTAAACACAAACTGTCATAAAGGCAATTTAACAAAGACGTTTTTAATCAGGCTTGTGCTATCTTAACTATATAATTTTGCTGCTAATACAAAATCAAGGATATGCCTCTATGTCGAAAAAATATGTGCTTTACGGCGCGCCATTGTCCTTGTATACAGGCAAAGCGCGCGCTTATTTACGTTTTAAAAACCTGCCTTTTGAAGAAGTATTTTCATCTCGTAAAGTATATAAAAATATCATCATTCCCAAAACAGGCGTTCAATTTATTCCAGTAGTAAAAACGCCAAACGACGAATATATTCAAGATACATCTGCCATTATTGATGCGGTTGAGGCCGAGCAACCCCATCCAAGTGCACAGCCCACAACGCCAAAACAAAAACTAATTTCAGCCCTTATTGAAATGTGGGCTGATGAGTGGTTGTTAATACCCGCCATGCACTACCGCTGGAATCACGATAACTTTCCTTTTATCTATGAAGAATTTGGGCAAATTGCCTTTCCTAATATGCCCGCTTTTGTGCGCCGATTTGTGGGTAAAAAGCTAGGCGCTAAGTTTAAGGGCTATGTTCCCTTGCTTGGTATTACTGCCCGCAGCATACCAGAGATTGAAAACTGGTACGAAGGGCATATTTTACCCACTCTCAACGCCCATTTTGCGCATCACGACTATTTGTTAGGAAGCTGTCCTTGTATAGGTGATTTTGGCTTAATGGGGCCGCTTTACGCACACTTATATCGCGACCCATATCCAGGAAAGCTAATGAGACGCATCGCACCGAATGTTGCAAAATGGGTTGAACGAATGAACGAAGTCACCCGTAAACCTGGCCAGTGGCTTACGGATGATGAGATCCCCCCTACGTTATTTCCTTTGCTTACACGTTTGTTTGACGAGTTTTGGCCCGTTGCTTTAGATACAGTGAAAATTAATGAGCACTGGATAGCGCAAAATACAGATAAACGAAAGATGCCACGTATGCTTGGGGAACATAACTTTAAGATTGGCGGGGTTTGCGAAAAACGAGCTGTAAGAACCTTCACACAATGGAAGGTTCAGCGGGTATTAGCTATTTACCAGAGTTTCAACCGTGAAGATAAAATAGCGGTTGACCCATTATTGAAGCAATTAGGCGGTTACGATGCCTTACAAAGCAACATCACCTTCCCTTTAATCCGCGAGAATAATTTACTGATCGTTGAAGGACGCTAGTTTTGGCTAATGTGTGCTTGTATACAATGCTTAATAAGCTACTCTTTGAACTTCTAAGCCCAAATTACTTACGCCCTCAGCGATAATATCAGCACGTAATTCTTTCACAAAATCCTTAACGATCTTGTTCGACCGACAGTATTCAAGCAGGCTCAATTGTGTAGCTATTTCATATTCCATCAGGGGGTCTTGTTTAATTTCTTGACTATCAAGTTCACTCTCAGATGTCGCAATAATAAAAGCTTCAACAGAGCCTTGACTAAGCTTTGCTATAGTGACGGCAACATGCTCATGTTCTTTACTAAAACTTAATAACATTGAGCTTAATGCCATGCAGTAATCAAGTGCAGGATAAACACCAAAACTGTCAAAGTTTTCTACATCAGGAATGATTTCTTCCAACTTCTCTAATTGTACTGGCGCATTAAATTTATTTTTCGGCGACATGCACCATTCCCAGACAAGGTTTAATATAGACTTTGCAATAAGTGGATCGCCAAAGCCCGTTGCTTTGCTAAACAATTGATAATTAGGCAACATGCGTTGCATAAGCGCGCAAGCAAATACGATGTCATTCGGTGTGGGCAACTCTCGAATTTGAGCAAAGGTACTCAATTTGGCGTCTTGCATTTTCATTTACTCATCCTATTATTATTTACTTAACGACCTGAAGTTTGCTTAACAGCTACGCATTCACATGCTGAATATAATCAGCCATACCATTTAGTAACATTTGAATCGCTACCATAACCAGTATCATCCCCATTAATCGTTCAACAGCACGCAAGCCTTTGTCTGTTAACAAGCGATGAATTGGCACGCTCAGCATGAGTATAAGTGCACTTAAGCCCCATGCCAAAAATAACGCGATACTCCATTCAATCATTTTGTGAGGTTGCTGATTGGCTAGCAAGATTAACACCGCCATAGTAGAAGGCCCAGCAATCATAGGAACCGCCAATGGAACAATAAGCGGTTCTTCGCCTTCAGGTAGGTTCATAATGCCACCGGGTTTTGGAAATATCATCTTGATGGCAATTATGAACAAAATAATACCGCCGGCAATACTCACTGTTTCTTGTTCTACTTGCAGAAAATTAAGCAGGCTTTGACCGCTAAATAAAAAGACAAATAAAATGATTAAAGCAATGCAAAGTTCGCGGAAAATAACCCATGTTCTGCGTTTAGCTTCTATCGATTTAAGGACCGACATGTAAATCGGTAAATTACCTAAAGGGTCCATTATAAGAAAGAGTAAAGTGGCGGCAGAGAGAACTTCAAACATTAACGCGGGGGCCTTCTAATAAAGATAGTGTGTAATTTAATTTAAGATTTATGCGTACTTGGTCGTTACATTGTAAACCATAAGTACAAGAAAGTATCCGGAGAAAATAATGTCATTAATGTCAGTCACTGAGGTCGCAGGTTATTTATCTGTTCAAGAATCAAGAGTTTTGCGACTTGAACGTGAACGTTTACTGCTAAGTAAAGAGAAAAACGCCAAAGACGAGCCCATGTTCGACCAAGGCGATGTAGCTAGATACAAAGAACTAGCAGAACGCCTTGGCGGAATTTAAGCCAATCGCAAGCTTATGCTTGCAATAGGGTGTGTGCAATTGAACGAATACCAATTGCTGTGCCACCTGCAGGCATTAACTCTGTAGCATTGCGACTGTAAGCCGCTGCAATGTCTAAATGTAACCAAGCACTTGTTTGGTGATCCACAAATCGCGATAAGAAGCCTGCTGCATTCGATGCACCACCGGCCCCGCCACCCTTTTGAGCCCGACTATTTGCAGTATCAGCAAAAGGTGATGGGCATTGCTCTTGATGCCATAAGGCTAAAGGTAGACGCCAATGAGGTTCATTCATTTGTTTTGAAACTGCTAAAAAGGTTTCACTCGCTTGGTCATGCAAACTAAATAATGCGTTATATTCTCTGCCAACAGCCGCAACTGCTGCGCCGGTTAATGTAGCAGCATCAATAATTAAACTCGCTTTAGTCTCACTCGCCGCCATTAAGCCATCGGCAAGGACTAAACGCCCTTCGGCATCAGTATTCACAATTTCTACGCTTGTGCCATTTTTATATTTTATGATGTCGCCAAGTTTATAGGCATGTCCGCTTATAAGATTTTCTGCACAACACAAAAATAACTTCACGCGTTTATTCAAGCCTTGCATGATAGCCAAACCAAGTGCACCAGCGACGGTAGCCGCGCCGCCCATGTCACATTTCATATCTAGCATTCCTTCACTAGATTTTATGCTATAACCGCCACTGTCGAAGGTGATACCTTTACCCACAAGCGCTACTGACACATCTTCATTTGCACCTTTGGGGCAATAATCAATCTCAAGTAATACCGGTGGACGCTCACTACCGCGACCTACTTCGTAAATGCCCATCCAACCAGCCGTTTTTAGCTCTTCGCCGGTAATCCGCTTAATCTTAAGCTCAGTTTCCGATACTTCTTGTAACCACTGTTCTACTTGGTTTGCGAGAGATTCGGGGCTCATTTCTTCAGGCGTTTGATTAACCAATTTGCGGGTAAACATAAGCGCATTTAAATAATTTTCGAGTTCAACCTTGTGATCAGGATTTGCCCATTCAAAATGCCCATTAAAGTCAGACTGACAAAAACTTTGTACAAAAATACTTTGCTCTTCTTGTGACCAATCACCTTCAAAACGAATATCACTAACGCCAAGCGCTGCGATTTTGCGGGTCGCTTTTTGTAAGGCCCTGACTGGAAACCTTTCATCTGCTTGGATGTGAACCCTTGCACCACCTTCTTTAAACGACACTAAGCTTGAAGAAGAATAAGGGGCTGGGGCGGACTGTTGACTAATTTCGACTGTAAAATACGACATGATTGCTCCACAATAGGGGACTAAGTATTTAGATAGGATAAGAATAACAAATGTTTAGCTTTAGTTCAGCTTTAACGCAGGCCGTTTTAATAAAACGTTATAAACGCTTTTTAGCTGATGTTGTATTACCCAATGGCGAAATAACCACTGTGCATTGCCCTAATACCGGCGCTATGACTGGCTGCGACACTCCCAATTCAATTGTCTACCTAAGTTCTTCAAACAATCCAAAGCGTAAATATAGATATACATGGGAATATGCCAGTGACGACGCGGGTAACAAGATTTGCGTTAACACTGCTAACGCAAATAGAGTGGTCAAGAGCGCGTTGCAAAAGCAGCAAATAACTGAACTGGCGCACTATAACAGCATTCTCCCAGAACAAAAGTTTAATCAAAGCCGGATCGACTTTTTATTGCAACAAGACACCTGTCCAGATTGTTTTTTAGAAGTTAAGTCAGTGACCTTAGCACAAGGTGAACTTGGCATGTTTCCCGACACCGTGACCAAACGAGGACAAAAACACTGTTATGAACTAGCCCAAATTAGTCAACACGGTTTAGAGGCGGCGCTCTTGTTTTGTGTCATGCGCGAAAATATAACTAAATTTAAGATTGCTGAAGATATCGATCCGGACTATGCTAAAGCATTAGAGCACGCGGTAGCGTCGGGTGTTAAAATACTTTGCTATACATGCACCTTAAACGACACGAATATTGAATTATCGTGTCAAATACCGATTATTTATTAAAAAAAGATTGCTTTTTTTTTTAATGCTCATATTACCGACCTCGAATTTTTCTGGTAGTGGTGATCATATATAGATTCGTAGTATCACTACCCTTAAGAAAATGACCAAGCGAAGTTAAGATTATCGCGTAAATATGGACGTTTTAAACGTATGCTGGGTCGGTTTTAATTTAGGAGAATGGCCAAATGCCAACAGAAAATACCAAATCAATTGGGTTATTAGCCCTGGCTGGATTATCTTCTTATCAAGAGAAGTCAGACGAAGAGTATATGAACGATGCTCAAACAGAGCATTTTAGATTAATCCTCAAAGCGTGGCGCGATCAATTACGCCAAGAAGTTGACCGTACTGTGCATCATATGCAAGACGAAGCCGCTAACTTTCCGGATCCTGTAGACCGTGCAGCCCAAGAAGAAGAGTTTTCGTTAGAGCTACGTACTCGTGACCGCGAGCGCAAGCTCATAAAGAAAATTGAGAAAACACTTAAACGTATCGAAGAAGACGATTTTGGTTTTTGTGATTCTTGTGGCATCGAAATTGGTATTAAACGCCTTGAAGCGCGTCCAACTGCTGACCTTTGCATCGATTGCAAAACCATGGCAGAAATAAAAGAAAAGCAATTACAAGGCTAAGTGTTGCCGAAAAATAGTGAATTTTTTTCGTCTATTTTAGGTCGTCGCAAAACGGGCGCTGAGCAATCAGCGCTTGAAGTGCTGGCGAATAAGCCACTAAATTCATGACAAATACAACGAAGCTGTCGTCTAAAACGTCATCAGTACCTGAACATATCCCAAGCGCGTATGTAGGTCGTTTCGCACCCTCACCCACCGGTCCATTGCATTTTGGTTCACTTTTTTGCGCCCTAGGTAGTTATTTACACGCAAAACAAAATAACGGCAAATGGCTTGTACGTATTGAAGATATCGATACCCCCAGGGTAGATGAGAGCACAATTAAAACCATCCTCGATTGCCTGCAAGCACATGGCTTGCAGTGGGATGACGATGTTGTATTTCAAAGCCAACGGCATGCCCTCTATGATAGCTATTTAGACTCACTAAATAAGCAAGGGCTGTTGTATGCATGTGCTTGTACTCGCAGTCAAATAAGATCGCGTGGTCAATCTTATGATGGCCATTGTCGGCTTCTGGGGTTGCCTTTTGCAGAAAATGCAATCCGCTTCATTCATACGAGCGACAATACACATTTTCATGATGACATGTGGGGAATGACGCATATTAAGCATGCAATGGCTAGTGAAGATCCCGTATTAAAACGTGCAGACGGTATTTTCTCTTATCATTTATCGGTGGTAGTAGACGACATAGAACAAGGGGTAAACCACATCGTTCGCGGAAGCGACCTGCTTGATACTACCCCAGTGCATTTATCTTTATACCAAGCTTTACAAAAACCAAGCCCTCGTTACATGCACTTACCCATCATTGTGCAAAAAGCGCATGAAAAATTGTCAAAGCAACATTATTCGCCAGCAGTAGACAATGGCAACGCCATAAATAATATAAAATTGGCGCTAATATATTTAGGACTGCCCGAAACACATTTACCAAAGACAGGCTCAATCGAACAATTATTGTACTGGGCTATTATAAATTGGCACCCAAAACTAGTAGCAAAACAAACAGAACTTCTTATTTCGGTAACAAATGACGTATACTCAAAAGCGCGAGATATACGGGCAGTGAATATGGATGTGACAAACCATGAAAAACAGTGAAGAATAAGAAAGTAATTTACATGCCTTTAGCAAACATCATGCTGACAATAAGAACACGAGGCCAATGTGCAAAAGTTGTACCCTAAGGTGATTCCGCGCGATGCCCATAGCATGCGCAATTCTGATTTAACACCAAACACGCTTAAAGTGTTGCAAACGCTTATTAAATCTGGCTACAAGGCTTATGCTGTTGGTGGTTGTATTCGCGATAAACTTATGGGCAAAGAGCCTAAAGATTTTGATGTCGTCACCAATGCGACCCCCGACCAAATCAAAGCTTGTTTCAGAAATTGTCGCCTAATTGGCAGACGTTTTCGTCTTGCACACATTACCTTTGGTCGTGAAATTATTGAAGTCGCTACTTTTCGAGGCCATCACGATAGTGAAGATGATAACGCTGACGAAGAACACAAGCCCGAAAAGAAAAGCGCTAAACCGAGCAAAGATAAAAAAGAAGTACTCTCAAGTAAAACCGATGCAGGCCAACTAACCCGAGACAACATTTTTGGCAGCATAGAAGAAGACGCCGCACGACGAGACTTCACCTTCAATGCTATGTATTTTGATGTAGAAGACGAGAGTATTCTAGACTTCGCAAACGGCATGCAGGCACTTGAAACCCGCACCATCGTGATGATCGGCGATAGCGAACTCAGATTTAGAGAAGATCCTGTAAGAATGATACGGGCGGTTCGTTTTGCCTGTAAATTACACATGCATTTGCCCACAGAACTGGCCAACAGCATCAAGAAAAACGCGCATTTGATGACGAATATTCCGCCAGCCCGTTTATTTGAAGAGGTCAGTAAACTCTTGCTTAGTGGCACCGGAGTCGTGACCTTCGAAAGTTTGTTAGTACACAATTTGCTAACCCCCCTATTCCCGCTGTTGACTCCTTTACTGACTGACGTCAACAGCAAAGAATATCAGTTTATTCTGAATATGCTAAAGAACACCGACAATCGAATAAACAATGATCAACGCATTACCCCTGCATTCTTATATGCGGCGTTTTTGTGGTATCCCATGGAAGAACGTGCACAAGAACGTATGTTCGAGTCTGCGATGCCCTTGCACGATGCCATCAATTTAGCGAGCGCTGATGTTTTATTCCAACAAAGCCGCAGAATAATGATCCCCAAACGCTTCAGCATTCCGGTAAGAGAAATTTGGGGTTTGCAATTGCGTTTGCAAAGAAGACAAGGGCGCAAATGTTTGCAATTATTGACTCATCCCCGATTTAGAGCAGCATACGACTTTTTGCTTTTACGTGGTAGCGTAGAAGGCGGAGATCTACTTGAAATTGGACAATGGTGGACAAGCTTTCAAGAAGTTAGTGAGAATGAACGTACAAAAATGATAAATGATCTGCCTCACAAAGGACCACGTAAACGACGTAAAAGGAAAGTCAACCGATGATGTCAGACGTCGCTTATATTGGGTTAGGTAGCAATATTGATGAACCTCAAGCGCAGATACGCGCCGCGCTTGGACATATACAGGCGCACGAGCAAATCAGCATTCAACATTGCTCGCATCTATATGCCAGTGCGCCCATGGGGCCGAAAAACCAGCCTGATTATATAAATGCTGTGATTAAAATTACCACAAGCTTAACGCCCATCGAGCTATTAGACGTATTACAAGGAATTGAAAAAGATCATGGCCGCAACCGTTCAGGGGAACGCTGGGGACCGCGCACTTTAGATTTAGATATTTTATTATTCAATAACTTGTCTATGGATAATGACAGGTTAACACTACCTCACTATGGTATGGCCGAACGAGAGTTTGTAATGGTGCCATTATTTGAAATTGAACCTGATATGGTCATGCAAGACGGCAAAACTATCGCCTTCTGGGTCGCTCAATGTTCATTTGAGAATTTAAAGCGTTTACCAGGTGTTATAGACCTAGACCTCGCCTCATTGAGCTTGTAAAATACCAAAACCACACCTAGACACCTAGAGTACACAATATGAAAAAGCACACCGTCGCCAGCTTATTGAAAATGAAACAATCAAACGAGAAGATTGCTGCCTTAACCGCTTACGATGCCAGCTTTGCAAAATTGTT
Organism: Glaciecola sp. G7-5; assembly: GCF_055808975.1. Taxonomy (NCBI): domain Bacteria; kingdom Pseudomonadati; phylum Pseudomonadota; class Gammaproteobacteria; order Alteromonadales; family Alteromonadaceae; genus Glaciecola; species Glaciecola sp. G7-5. The sequence goes on along the minus strand of NZ_CM147892.1, from coordinate 1,979,601 downwards.
TGACCAACAAAATGTAGAAGTCATCCTTATTGGTGACTCTTTAGGAATGGTCTTACAGGGTATGGATGACACCTTGTCGGTCACCGTTGACGAAGTCGCCTATCATACCAAGTGTGTGCGTGCAGGTGCCGAGAAGTCATTTGTGATTGCTGATATGCCGTTTATGAGTTACAGCGAACCTTCAATTGCCTATAAAAATGCGGCCACGTTGATGCGAAGTGGCGCCAGTATGGTTAAAGTTGAAGGGGGAGAGTGGCTGCTTGAAACTATCTCGGGCTTAGTTGAACGTTCTGTACCAGTATGTGGACATTTAGGTTTAACGCCTCAATCAGTGCACGTACTTGGCGGATTTAGAGTGCAAGGCCGTGAGCAAAGCCAAGCCGACAAACTACTCTCAGCTGCAGTAGCGCTTGAATCAGCAGGCATACAATTACTCGTACTTGAATGTGTTCCTTCAAGCTTAGCCCGCATGGTCAGTGAAAAACTAAGTATCCCGGTTATTGGTATTGGAGCCGGCCCAAATACCGATGGACAAATTTTAGTTATGCACGATATGCTAGGGATCAGCGCAAATTATATGCCCAAGTTTTCAAAAAACTATTTGCTTGAAACGGGCAACATCGCTCAAAGCGTTGCGCAGTACATTAGTGAAGTAAAAGCCCAAACATTCCCTGGCCCAGAGCATACTTTTGAATAAAATTGCGGTAAGAGATTAAACCTATATGCAAGTGATTCGCGAAATAACTGAGTTACGCCAACTTCGAAGAACATGGCAAACAGGCAAAGAAGAAATTGCCTTTGTACCCACCATGGGAAATCTTCACAATGGCCATTTAAAACTGGTAAAAGAAGCCCAGAAAGTCTCTACAAAAGTGGTTGTCTCGATTTTTGTTAACCCTCTTCAGTTTGGCCCTGATGAAGATTTAGAGGCCTATCCCAAAACCCTTGAAGACGACCAAGCAGCCCTTGAAGCCTTAGGTGTTGACGTTTTGTTTATGCCCAAAAGTGAAGATATTTACAGCCGAGGTCTTGAACAGCAGACCTTTGTTGAAGTGCCTGGCCTATCTTATATGATTTGTGGTGCAAGTCGACCAGGGCACTTTAGAGGTGTGGCGACCATTGTGTGTAAGCTGTTTAATATGGTTCAACCCAACCATGCTTTTTTTGGTGAAAAAGACTTCCAACAATTGCAGGTTATCCAAGCTATGGTTACTGATTTATCGATGAATCTTAGTATTCACGGTGTACCCACCGAGCGTGAAGCAGATGGTTTAGCGATGAGTTCGCGCAATGGCTATTTAACACCATCACAACGAGAACTTGCGCCAAACCTATACCAAGAAATTAGAGATTTAAGAGACAACATAGTTGCCGGTAGACGAGACTTCAGTTTACTTATCGCTGGCGCTAAGAGCCGTTTGTCACAACAGGGATTCAACCCAGATTATATTGAATTAAGAAATGCACAAAGCCTTATGCAAGTTGGTCATGAAGATACCGATTTGGTGATCTTAGCGGCGGCGTTTTGTGGTAAAACAAGACTAATCGATAACTTACGTTTTTCAATATAACTTGTTAGTGCCTAATAATTAATGACTTCAGGGGCCTGAGTTGACTTGCGCCACAACACACGTGCGAGTACTGAAATCATAACCTGAATCGAGCTTGTCGTTTTTCTTAACAACGAGTATTTCGTTTTCACTTATGTACACAACCCGTTCAGCCGGTGTTTTTTCGCAATGAGAGAATTTAAACGCCTCATAATGATAAACAAAGGATGCAATAAATTTATCCAGAATATATGTTTTCTCTTCTACTTCTTCGTTAACTAGCGGCTCGCTTTCCTCAAGCGCTAATTCTTCTGCTTGCTTGTTAATTCGCGCTTGCAGTGCTGCTTCTAATTTCGCTTTTGCTTGCAGTAACTCTTCTCTTTCGTCATTGCCCAAATCAAGGTTTTTGAGCTCTTCATCAATAGTCTCTATCCCTTTTTGAGCAATTAAGATCCTCGCTTCGTTACTTTCTTTGCTAGAAATATAAAAGCCGCCGAAAGTATCGTCTAAATGCAGTTGCTCGGTATACCAAGATAAGGACGTCACGATGGTAACAATGACCGGCGCCAATAAGATTAGGCGTATAATATTAAAGGTTTTGGGGAAGGCCTCTTTTGGCTTTGATTTGCTTGCGATTATGCGCAAAGACACCAAAATACCTTTTATTAAGCGTAAGAACTGTAGTATTCCAAAAATACAAACAATGGCCACCATACTCACTAGCATTAACCACAAAGGGAGCATTAATAGCATGGTTAAACCTTGTGTGTGGTAAAGGTAACTTGGGTCTGCGCCTATCACAATATTGACTTTCTGTGCTGCTAAGGCCAAAGTGAAATTAGCAATAGCCGCGTAGAGCACAAATAAAACTAAGCGCCCAAAAGTAGATTCCCACACCTTGATAAAAATTGCCCACAGTTCTCTGGCCATCGCAAACAAAGCCAAAAACCCTATCAACCAGAGCTGTGTACCAGGCTCTTCTAAGTTGCCATCAGCGGTAAAAAAAGAACAAGGGCAATCACATAAATAGCTTGATTGGCATGCAATAAAGCCCAACGTTCCCCCCATCCATAACGCCAACGTTTGAGTTTACTCATGAGTGTTTTATTGGCGGCAAAATCAGCATCTAGAGCATCGTTGTCGTTACTCACAATCTGCTCAGCTTGTTCTAGTTTTGGTTTAGACATAAAATCTTACTCGCGTGGCTTACTCCCTATTTAACAACAAGGCTGCGGCCTTTGCAAAATAGGTTAAAATACCGTCGGCTCCTGCACGCTTAAACGCGAGTAAGGATTCTAGAATTACCGCGTCTTTATTTAGCCAACCATTTTGAAATGCCGCTTGATGCATGGCATATTCACCGCTCACTTGATATGCAAAAGTCGGTACCTTAATTTCACTTTTGCAGCGACGCACTATATCCAAATACGGCATACCCGGTTTTACCATGACCATATCGGCGCCTTCGTTTATGTCTAGGCTTATCTCCAACATGGCTTCGTCACTGTTTGCTGGGTCCATTTGATAATTCTTTTTATCACCACCTTTGATATTACCAGCAGAACCGACCGCCTCTCTGAACGGCCCATAGTAACTCGACGCATATTTTGCAGAATATGCCATGATACAAGTGTTGATAAAGCCTTCGGCCTCTAAGGCTTCTCGAATCGCCCCAATTCGGCCGTCCATCATGTCTGAAGGAGCAACGATGTCAGCGCCGGCGCGAGCATGCGAAAGCGCTTGTTCGACGAGCACGTCTATGGTCTCATCATTAAGTACATAGCCGCTTTCATCAATAATACCGTCTTGCCCATGTGTAGTAAAAGGGTCTAGGGCGACGTCGGTAATCACGCAAATTTCATCACCAAATCGCTTTTTCAATGCCCTTACCGCTGATTGTGCTAAGCCATCGTCATTAAAGGCTTCTTCGGCCAATAGCGATTTTTTATTTTCACCCACCACCGGGAACAAAGCAAAATGCTGTATGCCCAAAGCCACGCATTGTGCTACTTCTTCAATTAATAAATCGATACTAAAACGAAAAACCTCAGGCATAGAGGCTATTGACTCAGTTTGTTTTTCACCGGGAATAACAAACATCGGGTAGATAAGATCGTTGACTGAAAGCGCGTGTTCAGAAACTAAATTTCTTAAGGCTGCAGAGCGTCGAAGTCGACGAGGACGGGTGAGTAACATACCTGACATAATTAAATTTCTCTTGAGGACTTGTATACATACAAGTATACCTAAGCTACTACTAAATTACGTCCTTTGTGTTTCGCTAAATACAAGTTTTCATCTGCGAGCGACAACACTTTCCGTGAATCTGAGACCTTGCTGAGCTTTTTACTCGCAATACCCGCACTTGTCGTAATAGAGATGTCATGCGCGCCAGACTTTATTGTCATTTCTTCGAGAGTCAGCCTAAAATGTTCAACTGTTTTGAGTACTTGTTCTATAGGCAACAGACTTGCAATAATAAACTCTTCTCCGCCATAGCGGCAATAATGGAAGTCTTTAAGATCAAAGTTATTTTTTAAATGGGCTGAAAAAGCCTGCAAGCAATCATCACCCGCAATATGCCCATAGCAGTCATTAACCTTTTTGAAATGGTCAATGTCCACAACACAAATGCATAAGGGGAGACCCAACTCTAGGCTCGATTGACACAATCGGTCAAGACCTTCTTCAAAGGCGAGTCGATTAGGCAATCCTGTGAGCCCATCTAGGTTTCGTATGATTTGTAATTCAGAGCTCGCGAGAGAAAGATTGCTCAAAGCACTTTCTAGTTGAGTCGTTTGCGCTTTCACTTGTTTTTCAAGTTTGTCTTTAGCGTCTTGCTGCAGCTTGAGGATCTGATTTTTAGCGTGTAGTGACTTCTCTTTTTCTTTCAGTGCTAACTCTTTCATCTTTAAAGTTTGAATATAAGTCACTCTATATCCGTATATCAAGGCTGACCCAATCAAAAGGGTTTCAATATGAAAGCCTAGCATTAGCGTATAAACATGATTTAATGGCCAATAGATGTAATCCAGTATCCCTAAAATAGCAACCAAGGAGGTCACCAAGTAGACAAACCATACCAAAACAAAAAAGCGAGCGACTTTCGAACCTTCTTTGGCAATCGACGAGCATATAAAGGGCACACTAATGGCGGTTAGCGCTACCGCCACCAAGTGAAATTTCAAAAACAGAGGGTTTTGAGTAAATAATGACATTAGGCACGTAGCTGCATGTCCATACACCAAAAAATTAAAAGCCTGATTGTAACGTTTGCTCTTAGTAGCAATAATTATTTGGGTAAATTTAACCAAACATAAAAAGCTTAGGCTAAGGGAAACTCCTGACATGACTGACTGCAGTCCCGTTCCTTCTGGCCAAAAATACTGAAAAGCAAAACCGCTAAGCGTCATTGCGTGCAACAAGAAGCCGCCAAGATAGAGTCCGTACCACAAATATTCGCTCTTTTGAACGGTCGCGTACATAGTAAGGCTGTAGCAAAATAGAGCGGCCATATAACCAAATACAATGCCAAAGAATATTGAAATATGGTCATTAAATTCAATTAAACCTTGTGGGCTCCATAGGCCAAAGTTCAAGTCAGTAGCAAGTTCAGGGTTTGCAGAAATAAACAAAGTACTTGCTTGTTGCGGTAAATTAAGCGGAATAACAAATTCGGGTAAGGCTATATCCCGAGTATGAAATGCTTTGCTATCGCCTGCGTTAAATTCACCCACCAACACTGACTGGTCCTTATTGGTCTGGCTTGTTGTGAGTAATTTTATGTCGACAGTATTTATCGACGGATTTTTAAAGCGCAGATACACGCTTTTTTCTTTTTGCGCTGGAATAACTATCTTAAGCCATATTTTACCATTCGCGGGCCGAAATTTAAGAGACTCATTATCTCGCTCTCTCCACTGCTCATCTGGTAGGGCGTTCACACTCGAAAAAGTTAGCTCATAAGTATTGTCGATAAAAAAGGATGACTTGCTAATGGCAATATCGCCCTTTGCTTCCTTACTCAAAAATAAGGTGGCTTGCATGAAGACGACAACCGAGCCAAAGATGAAGACGACAAGCCAATATTTAGCAAAAAACTTGCGTAATTCGTTAATCGTTGCGCTGTACTTAGGCGGCATAAAACGCGTATGTTCGATAGAAATCAAAAGCTGTCCACCATAACAATATTGCGTCCAGACGCCTTGGCCTGATACAACAGCTTATCTGCAAACGCGACAATCAGGCTCGTTTCATCTTCAGACAAGACTATTCGACTGCATGCGCCAATACTTACCGTCATTGATATTTCTTGGCCTTCAAAAAGGATTTTTTTGTCTCTACCGCTTTACGCACTTTTTCTAATACGTTTACCAAACCATCTTTGTCAGTGTTGGGCAGCATAAGCACAAATTCTTCGCCACCATAGCGACAAACGATGTCGGAAGGCCGCTTTATTGTTTCTTTTAGGATAGCCGCAAACACTTTGAGGCAGTGATCGCCCGCGAGGTGTCCGAAGTTGTCATTGATCTTCTTAAAAAAATCAATATCTAACATTGCGAAACCCAAGGTACTGAGCTCTCGTTTGCTTCGTCTGCACTCAGCAACAATGCGCTTATCAAAGTAACGTCGATTCATTAGCCCTGTAAGCGGGTCTATGGCGCTTAATTTTTCTAACTCGCGGTTTTTTTCAGATAGCTCGCGTAGTGCTATTTCTAATTCTAATGTTCGTTCTTCAATACTGTATTCTAAGTCGCTTTGGTTTTTCTCTTGTAACCTAATAAGTTCATCTTTCGCTTCGATGGCTTCTTGTTCGTTATTAAGCGCAAGATCTCGCGCGTTTTTAGAAGCGGCCAACTGTTCGTTGAGGTTAACTGCAAGCGCTAATGCAAGTAAGAGTGCTTCGGTTATTGCGCCAACCATCATTAAGTAACTAGAGTTAATAGGCGGTTCAAAAAGTCCAAAGTTCTCTAGAGCAATGGATGTACCAGACACTAATAGAACGCCCCAAGCACCGCAGAAATAACGCGCCACTACACTGCCACGAATTGCTAAGAGCAGCCCTGCGCCAAAAATAATAAAGGTCGTTATAACCAGTAATACCAGCACAAGTTTAATCAGCACAGAATAATAGGGAAAAACAATACTTAGAAATAACAGAGCGAAAAAAACTAAGCGAATATTGTGTAGCATTTTGTAAATACTAAGCGCTTGTTCTCGTAATTTGAGTAGTTTGGTCGTTAAGGTAATAATAAAAATTATTGTCATACTGGCAAACATAGGTATCGCATATTCTTGTACCCACGTGCTGTTTGGCCATAAGTAATGAAAGCTTATTCCTTGAAGAGTCGCCATTACAATCGCAATACAGAAAACATAACCTGCGTATGTGGCAAAAAGAATGTTGCGGGTGGTCGCATAGAAATACAAATTGCTTAAGCCCATCGCAATCATGTAGCCAAAAAACATACCTAAGAACAGCTTCTGAAGGTTTGAATACTCCAAGAAATCATTCGCTGACCACAGTTCAAGGGGGATATTCAACGGCCCTTTACTTCTTGCTTTTACGTATATGTAAATGTCGCCTTCACTTTGTGGCACTTCAAATAAGAACTTCTCTGAATGTATAACGCGTTCATAGTACTTAAGCGCATCACCTGTAGTATAAGCGCCAATCACCTCAGAGCCCTCGTCAGGAGCTGTTAGAAACCACACATCGACGTGATCTAAGAGTCCGTAATTAATCAGTAGAAAGCGATTCTCGTTTGCGCTATGTCTAGGAAGTTTTGCTTTTAGCCAATGTGGTCTTGAATCCAAGCCAAAATTGAAAGTATCGGTGGGTGTCCATTTGTTTTGTTGCAGTGCTAAGGTCTCGCGAATATCGGCACTAAAACTTTCGTCAATGAACAAGCTTACATGTAATTCGCTAGAATTTTGTTTACTGATTTGGGTAAGGTTATAAGGCAGTATTAATAGGGCCATAACAAATAGGCAAACAGCAGCAATGATGCTGGCTGTTCTGACTTTGGTCATCGCTGTAAACTCACTCGCCACTACTACTAACCATGTGTTTTATTAATCTCTTATTTGTGTGCCACCCTCCCGCTAAAAAATAAATTTAGTGCGTTCTTGAAGGCATGGTCTTCTATTACTGATATGTCGATATTTATCAATTTAGAAAGCGTTTCAGCGATGTGAGGCAAGTAGCAAGGCTCATTTTTCGACTTTCGCGGTCTTAGTGTTTTAGGAAACAAATAAGGAGAATCTGTTTCTAATAGTAAGCGCGAAAGCGGTAGGCTTTTAACTGCTTGTTGCAATAGCTGGCCTCGTTTCTCGTCGCACAACCACCCCGTAATCCCCACATAGCAACCCAATGACACATAGGCGTCAAGCTGCTCTTTATTGCCAGTAAAACAATGGCTTACCATAAACTTTAGTGACGGTGCATATTGTTCTAAGAGGGACATTTGTGCTTCAAATGCATCGCGCTCGTGCAAGTACACCCCCATGTTATTTTCAGCAGCGATACTTAACTGCTTTTCAAATGCATAGAGCTGATTTGCTTGAGACGAAAAATTACGATTGAAATCTAAGCCACATTCACCAATCGCTGATATATGTTTATCGGCAATAATGGTGCTTAGTTTAGCCCAAGATTCATTTGTAGCTTTATCAGCGTAATGCGGGTGAATACCTGCGGTGCAGGCCAGTTGGACGTGTATTTGTTGTTCACCACCGGGCGAATTTTTGAGACGTTTTGCTTGTTGTTCCGAGCAAAGAACGCGAGCACGTTCTGATTCTTCGATAGTTGATGCGATAACCAGCAAATGTTTAACATTTGCCTGTTCAGATCTTGCCAATACATCATTTAGCGTAAACCTAGGGTCGAGTAAATTTACGCCTGCGTCTATCCAGCTCATTATGACCCCTTGTTTGCCCCTTTGTCAGTCTTCGGATCAAGCTGCTCATGCTCATCTTCATGCTCATCTTCATCATATTCAAATTCGTCAGAACTATCGTGATTAGGGTTGTCAGAATGCGCATAATCATCAAAGTCGCTTTTACTCTCTGTAGATTGCGCTTGTTGGTCATCATCCTCAGCCTCTGTCGAATCATCTTGTGAACTGCGACTGTATAAACCACCAATTAAGACACCAATCTCAAACAAAACCCACATTGGCACTGCAAGTAAAGTTTGCGAAATAACGTCAGGAGGCGTAAGTAGCATACCAACAACAAAGGCACCCACAATGACATAAGGCCGCTTTTTGCCTAAGGCTTCGGCGGTAGTCATGCCGGTCCAGCACATTAAAATAACCGCAATGGGAATTTCAAAAGCCACACCAAAAGCAAAAAATAGCTTAAGTACAAAATTCAAGTAACTTGAAATATCGGTGCTAACTAGCACGCCCTCGGGTGCCACGCTGTTAAAAAACATAAACGCGAGTGGAAACACCACAAAATACGCAAAGGCCATACCGGAATAAAACAATAAGGTGCTACTGGCAAGCAAAGGTGCAATTAATTTCTTTTCTCGCCGATATAGCCCGGGCGCGATAAAGGCCCAAATTTGGTAAAGCACAAAAGGGATGGCAACAAAAAATGACAGTACTAAAGTTAGTTTAAAAGGCGCTAAAAACGGTGAAGCAACATCGGTTGCAATCATACTTGCTCCTTCAGGCAAGCTCGCTACTAATGGCATTGCCAGATAGCGATACAAGTCTTGCGCAAAATAAACAAGGCATAAAAACACGACAAACACCGACAGGAGCGCTTTGAGCACTCTTGAACGTAATTCAATTAGATGGGCGATTAACCCGCTTGGTTCACTCATTAGGTCTATTTTTTGATGGGTCGGTTGAGGTCGCACTTATCTTTGCTGGTGTATCATTAGATTCAGTGTTATCCGTACTGAGATCTTTGGACTCTTGCGCATCTATGTTTTGCTTTTTGTAGGGTCGCTGGACTGATGCCGCTGCTGCTCGCAATTCGTTAACCGAGTCCTGAAGATCTTTGCCTAGGTTTTCCATGCCTAAACTTTCGGCTTTTTTAAGGTTGGTATGCAGTTCATGAGCATCGAGCTGACTGGCAACTTCTTGCTTAAATCCGTTTGCAACATCTTTGATACTGCGGATGGTATTCATCGTGGAACGAATAGCACCGGGCAAACGTTCAGGGCCTAAAATGACCAAGGCCATTACCCCGATAACCAGCATTTCCCAAAAACCGATATCGAACATAAATTAGTCTTTGCTCGTTTGTTTTTGCGCGCTCTTATCTTCACTAGTAACGCTTTGCGAGGCGTCGTTTTTTGCAGCCGGTTTGTCTAGAGGTTCAAAATCGGCATCTTGTGTTGATGCGCTATTGCCTTCATCTTTCTCGTCTTCTTTAATCGCTTTTTTAAACCCTTTAAGCGCTGACCCAAGGTCATTTCCAACGTTCTTTAGTTTAGATGTGCCAAACAACAGTATAACAATCACCAGTACAATCAACACCTGCCAAATACTAATGCCACCCATAATATTTCCTTAATATTTTTCTATGATAATAAGATAGCTTATTGCCCATTTAATTCATAAAAATTTGCATAACAATCTTTGCTGTGTTCGTATTATACTCAGAACTTAGCGAATATCACTGGCTTTGCTACTTCTGTAGCAAAATATTTTATTTTCACCTACTAAAAGCGGCTGAATCAAAGCGAACATGTACAAAACGCCTTATTATTCGACACTTCTTTTATCGCTAAGTCTGCTACTTTCTACTTACGCCGCTTTTAGCAATGCGCAATCCCCTGCGAATGAGAGAATTAATTATGATTATTGTGGTCAACTAGGATGGCTAGATGACCAATACTGCTATCTAAATTATGGCGTTGACACAACTGCAGGGGCGATTAACCGTTGGTTTAAACACGAAGGTGGCGACAATAATACGGCTGCGACAACAAGTGGCCGCTTGCGATTTGGCTGGGAACCGAGATCAGGGGATTTAAGCGAGCTTGATTTTAGATTTAAAATTCGGGTAAAACTACCTGCCTTAGAAGACCGCGTTGAACTCTTCTTATCTGACCAAGAAGATGATGTGCGCGACCAAGCTGTTAAAGCCGCGCGAGGCAATGAGTTAGGCAATCGCGACCAAGCGGTACTTGCTTTACAATTTAAAAACAAAACCACCGATAGATTGTCCTATCGGATTGGATTTGGCCGTGGCAGCCAATTATATACGAGAGCACGTTACTCTGATCTTTTTGATGTTTCTGAAAACGCAACCTTACGTTATTTTGCCGAAACGAACTATTATTCTGATGATAAATTAGGCTTAGAGTTTAACGCCGAATATGGTTATGTATTCGACAGTGCTTCTGCATTTGAACTAAACAACAGCTTTCGTTTTCGCAATAAAAAAAGTGATTGGCTGTGGCGTCATGAATTTCAATTTCTGCATCTGGTGAAGAATGAAACGAGTTATTTATTTACAGCCTCGATCGACGGCGGTTCACGCCCTACCTACCGTAAAGAACAAATGTTAGTGAGCTTGCGCTATAAACGTAAAATATTGAGAGATTGGCTTTTTGTAGAGGTAGAACCCTTTATACTATGGTTGCGAGAAGAAAATTTCCGCGCTTCAATGGGCTTGGCCATCCGCACAGAAATCCACTTTTCAACTTAAGCAGCTTTACCTTTAACGCTATATCTTAAAGGCTTTACCTTGAAGGCTATACTCTTGGGTCAGTTTTATGGCAAATGGCAAGCTGTGACCATCGAGCGTGTAATTTACCTAAATGGGTAAATGAAGAAATGTCATGTAGTTGCCTGAACATCACCCAATCGAGTAGACAAAACAAGCTCATCGATAAGTAATCCCAGTTGTCAAAAGCGCCTTGCTGAGCTTTTTGTTCAATATGGGAAAACACAACGTCAAGGCGCTCACGCTGTATTCGGAAATACATCTTGTCACTGCTTACATCTATTTCTGAGCGACTCAGTATTAGAAGCTGCACGAGTGACTCGTTGGCAGCATCAATAATCGTCAGCAGATTTTGCTGATCCCACGTTAAACCTGGCGCGCCCAATTTGTTTTGTAAGTAGCGGTAAATATTTCCAGAATCCAAGACCGTTTGCTCACCATCTTTAAGCATGGGAATTTTTAGAGTGGGGTTATCACGCTGTATACCTGCCCGGTCACGACTATTAAATATATCAACAAGCACAAATTCATGCGCAATATCTTGCATAAATAGGCGCAATCTTCGCGCATACGGGGAAGTTGTAGACCCAAAGAGCTGCATTTTTCTTACCTTCTATTTTAGCCGATTAACTGCGCAAAATCGGGGTTAAATACTAAAACTCGCACCACAACCACATGTTGTGCTTGCATTTGGATTGTTTACGAAAAACCGAGAACCGTCCAAGCCTTCAGTGTAATCAACAACACCACCTACTAAGTATTGTAAGCTCATTGGATCAATCACCAAGGTAACAGTTTGATTCTCAACTGTCATATCACCTTCATTGACCTTCTCGTCAAAGGTGAAACCATATTGAAACCCAGAACAACCGCCGCCTGTTACATATACACGTAACTTAAGTTCTGGATTTTCTTCTTCTGCAATTAACGCTTTCACTTTGCTTGCTGCGGCATCTGAAAATTCAATTGGCATTGCCACTTCTGCTGACATTTTTAACTCCACAACTCTATTACTTTTTGCTCATTTACGTTTACACGCAATGGTCATAACTGCATTTTACGTTGAAAATGCCAAAAAGTACTGACTAATTCCTAATAGATGGATTATCTAATACTTGAGTGTTTTAATCAAGTATTCACTCGGCATCTACAAAGGCCTCTTCCCATTTGATCGCGGTGGTGTAATCACCGCGTTTTTTATTGTACTTAAATACTTCAGTAGCAATTTCAAAGCGTTCTGGTGTGAAGCCCTCAGGCAAGGTGACGCGCGTCTCAATAACTTGAAAATATTTAAACGCGAAATCCAAAGATGCATTGGAGTCATCTTGCAATGCTGAAATATTATAATTAATCGGTTTGCCGTTTAAACTGCCAAACACGCGCATGTCTAGTGCGCCCTTTATGACCGCTTTTATATTTTCGTGCTGTAACAACACCATCTTTATTAGATAATTGCGTTCACTTCGTGTAGGCGACACTTCCATACGCTGAACGATAAAACCGTCTTGTGTTATTTCTGGTGCTAACACGCGTTGGTAAAACGACACCTGATCTTTTAAGGCTCGCTCCCTATTAATACTTTCTTTAATGGCCTCTTGAGATCGATCATTCGTTAATTGAGCAATATCTAACTCAACTTTAAGCACATTATAATTCGATAGCACTTCTTCGTGCTCAGCGGTCAAATTATTTAAGCTCTTATTTAATAAACGGTTTTGTGCGGTCAAGTTACTTTTTTGAATACCTGCAAATTCGTAACCCGCGTAAAAAGTGAGCGCTATGATAAGCAAGGCCAGCGCATAGAAACGCACGAAACCAATCTTTTTACGATATTTTGGTAGGTCCAAAATCTCTCCTAAGCTATTGTTTTGTGTTATGATTTAAGACATGTATTGCTTAACTTGTCTACTATTGTGCGATTACACTCTCTACGGCTAGCCTTATCGATTCCGTCAACCTCCATTCAACTGTGCATGGTGGGCTTGATCGCCGGATTTGTGGCCGCTGCCGTGATTATTCTGTTTAGGCTGTGCCTTGAGGTTTTACAAACATCGCTTTTAGGTTCTGTTGGCAATTATACCGCAATGCCTAGTTGGCAACTAATAATATTACCAATAATTGCAATATCAATAGTGATTGTGATCGCCAAAATCACAGGCTTTAAACACTATCGAATGGGGATTCCTTTCGTTATTCATCGTTTCAAGTTGTATTATGGGCACATGCCCTTAGCGACCAGTATCAATCAGTTTTTTGGCGGTATTTTAGCCTTAGCGAGCGGCTTTGTTGTAGGCAAAGAAGGGCCCACTGTGCATTTAGCAGCAGCGGCAAGTCACTATATTGGTCGCTGGTTTGCATTTCCCTTTAATAGTCTACGAATTCTGGCAGGTTGCGGTATTGCGGCGGGTATAGCGGCTGCGTTTAACACACCATTTGCAGCGGTTATTTTTGTTATGGAAGTGGTCATGCGCGAGTATAAAGTGCATATATTTGTTCCTGTCATGTTAGCCGCCGCCTGTGGTTCGGTATTAACACGCTTGGTATTTGGCGATGTTACCGAACTTAGCTTTTTGAGTTTCCAAACGATGGAATATTGGCATTATCCAATATTGGTGATTTTAGGTGTTTTACTTGGTCTTTTAGCCAGTTTCTTTAATAAACAACTTATGTGGACGATGCGCTTATTTCATCCCTTTAATATGATGACACGCTTGTTATTAGCGGGCGTTATCACAGGCTGTATAGGCTATTATATGCCAAGCGCCTTGGGTGCCGAATTTGTAAATATAAATACTTTTATCGCCAGTTCACCGGCGCTTGGCACTATATTAACCTTGTTCCTAGCAAAGTTTTTCTTAGCTTTAATCGCAATCGCATTAGGTGTCCCTGGCGGCATAATAGGTGCTGTCATGGTGATTGGCATACTCGCTGGAGTGCTTTTTTTACAACCTTTGCAAATGTTGCTGATTAGTGTTTTAGACCTTGGCTTACAAACGACACAATTTGAACTTACTACTAACTATGCTTTACTTGGCCTAGCGGGGTTTTTGGCGGCCGTTTTACATGCGCCAATGGCGGCTTTATCGGCGGTCATGGAGCTAAGTTCTACGCAGCAAATTATTTTGCCAGCGCTAATTACGATCGTAAGTGCTTATGTGACATCAAAGCAGTTGTGCAACAACCGTTCGATTTTCATTCAGCAACTTGAATATCAAGGCCTCCCTTACACTACAACGGCAATTAGGGATGAATTGCAAGATACCGGTGTAATGGCCTTAATGAAGACGGACTTTAAAGATTTTTACGCTGCCACAGACACCGACATGCTTGAGTACTTACAGCAAAACCCAAACCAATTGGTTGCTAACAAGCGACAATACGAAGAAACACAAGAATGGGAGTTGGTGTCGTTAACGATGAACGCAAAAGAAGAAGAACATAGCTTAGCCAAGCATAAAATCGAAACAATAACAGACCAAAATACATTAGCAGAAGTCTATGAACTTTTATTTAAAAAACGCCATGGCGGCGTAGCGATTGTTTCAACTGTTCATAGCGACTTAAAAAAAGTCACTAGCGAATTAAACGAAGAAGATGCTCGTGGTAATCTTTGCGGCATTATTACGTGGAATATGCTGCATACCTATTTGCTGCGCCAGCAACACTAGGTATACTTTGCTTACGCGGCGATGCCTACAAAGCCATTCCCATAATAAAAAACACGACACACACTAAAAGGAAGCACTATGCTGCTGTGGTACAAAGCCCTTCATATCTTTTTCATGGTTGCATGGATGGCTGGTATTTTTTACTTGCCGAGGCTTTTTGTTTATAACGCCGAGTCTGACGCCCCTGAAGTAAAAGCGCAGCTAAACATTATGCAGCGTAGACTTTGGATGTTCGTTACCCCTTTCGCAGTGCTAACATTGATTTTTGGTCTTTTGTTGATATACACCTACGGCAGAGAATGGTTTCGTGCAAGCATGTGGATGCATGTAAAACTAGCGGTGGTGATTTTGTTTTATATTTATCACATGTATTTGTACGTACTAATGAAGCGTTTCTTAAATAATAGCAATACGCATAGCCCCAAGTTTTACCGGTTTTTAAACGAAGCACCAGTGCTCGCCCTTCTTGCTATTGTGATATTAGCGGTGGTAAAACCTTTTTAATCACTTTCTTTTTGAAAGGTCTCAAATTGGTTTGGCAAAAACGCTGCAAGCTCACCCGATATAGTTACGTATTGGCGTAATGTGTCTTGTAGACTCAATGCAATAAGCGGTAGCTTGCTTGCCAAAGTATCTCCGCTACCATCTTTAGTATTTGCGTCTTCAATCGCTTTTTGTGGATCTGCAAAGGTACTAAACATTAGTAAGCAATGCTTTAAATCTTTTGCCATCTTAGGCGCTCTTTCGGGCGCTTGCGCCTGCATTTTTTGCCAAGCCCCTTCCCAAAAACGCTCACGCGCACTGTGGGCTATTAGTATTCCTTCGCACCAATCACTTAGTGCTTTATCATTTGTGCCGTAACGTGCATATTCAGGCAAAACTAGCGTGTTGTTGTGCATATGTGCCAAACACTGCTTAAAAAAGCCAAACAGTACATCGGTAATATGATCTGCCTGTTGTGCATTTTCGATTTGCTGATGATGCTTTATCACCCAAGGTAACCAAACATCAGGCAAGGGAATTTCTGGACAAGCACAGGCACCAAGCAAACAACCCTCTACATAATATTGTGAATGTAAAAATGCTGCTTGTTTTGGGTCTTCATAAAGTACCGACAAATCAGTATAAAGGTAATTAGATACATCCATAGAAAACTAAGTCTGCCATGTTAAGGGTTTTCACCGCATCAATTGCGTGTAATGATACAAGTTCAAAGCTTGCTTTAACACCGTTAATTACAGGATGAAAAATGCGCGCAGGAATAAAAGGCTTAATAGTAACCGCTGCTTTTATTGGCCCAGGAACCGTAACAACCGCTACTTTAGTAGGCGCGCAAACTGGCTACGCCCTAATATGGCTATTAGTTTTTGCAATATTCGCCACCTTTATATTGCAAGAAATGGCCTCAAGGCTAGGTACCGTCAGCGGTATAGGACTGTCTGAAGCCATCATGCAAAGCATTCAACATCCCTTGCTTAAATGGTTAATCGCAGCTTTAGTAATCGTAGCGATTGGTGTAGGTAATGCTGCATACGAAGGTGGAAACATTACGGGTGCGGCACTTGGGCTGAGTGCTAACTTTGGTGGCTCAATTCGCTTGTGGGCGCTATCTTTGGGGAGTATAGCCTTACTATTGCTTTTATCAGGCCATTACAAACTGGTAGAAAAATGCCTAATTGGCCTGGTATTGATTATGAGCCTGGTGTTTATCACTCTAATGATACTGGTCGGTGTTGATATCAAATTACTCACCGAAGGCCTGTTTATGCAAGCCCCAATGCTGTCTAATATAGCGCTCGCGCTCGCGATTATTGGCACCACTATTGTGCCCTACAATCTATTCTTACATGCTGGCTTGAGCGCACAGGATGCGCGCAATTCAAGCAGTAAAGCACAAATTAACAGAAAAGAATTAAGGCGACAAAATCAACAACTCTTCGCCAGCATAGGCATTGGCGGCTTAGTGACTTTTGCGATTCTTTCAAGTTCAGTAACCGCGTTTTATGTTGCTCAAATTGCGGTTAATCCAAGCAATATTGCCAATCAGCTCGTGCCATTACTAGGAGATCAAGCCAGTTTATTTTTTGGTGTTGGTTTGTTTGCTGCGGGCCTAACATCGGCAATCACGGCACCTTTAGCAGCAGCTTATGCGATTAGCGGATTATTTGGATGGGAAGCTAATTTACACAATCGTAAGTTCAAGCTCACTGCCGTCAGCATCGTCGTCGTCGGCACAGCAGTGGCAAGTATCGGTTTAAAACCAATAGCACTAATCCTCATAGCACAAACCGCTAATGCTTTACTTTTACCTATTTCAGCGATTCTATTGGTGTGGGTATGCAACAGTAATGCGCTTTTAGGTAGTCATAAGAACGGTCACTTGACTAACTTTTGTGCAGGCATTGTCATATTACTTGTCCTTGGTTTAGCCAGTTATAAGCTTTTTTTCTAAATGACTAGCGTATTAGACGAAGAGCATTATATGGTTTTCACCCAAAGGATGCGTTGATCGTGTTCGACTTATACACTAGCTAAATGCTTCATACTCTCTAAATAGGCAGGCTGTAGCGCTTTCATATTGTCTAGGCAGCTTGATAAAATTTCACCGACTCCTGCTAATTCAATCATTTGGCAATGCGTTCTTAGTTTTTCTGCGCCAACATTGCCAGCAAGAGATTTCATAGCATGAGCAATTTCTGCAACTCGAGCACTATCTTGATTAGAGTAAGCGTCGTTTATATCTAAGATATGATGTTGCATTTCCTGTTCAAAAATATTAATGATACGCGAGAGAATTGGGTGGCCTGATTGTTTTTCAATTTGTCTGATTTCATCAATACGCTCCATGTCTAAACAATTTTGTGAGCCCTCTACAGATAACAGACTCACATCTGGCCGTAGTGCTTGCTCATTAATATCAACATTTCCACTTTCTTTTTCAATCAACGCATGGCCAAGATAACGATTGAGTATGTCAAGTAGCTGTTGGGCCGTGAATGGCTTAAGTAAACATTTATCCATGCCCGAATTTAAGCAATCTTGTTGGTAATTCATACCCATACCAGCGGTCAATGCTACGATTTTTGACGCTACTCTATTCTCTTGTTGTTCCCAATGTCTAATTTGGTGAGTGGCTGTATAACCATCCATTACCGGCATTTGGCAGTCCATTAAAATTAGGTCGTATTGGTGGTTTTTGACCTTATCTACCGCTTCTGCGCCGTTTTGAGCAATCTCAACAGAGCAACCAAACATTGCTAACATGCCGCTGGCCACTTCCTGATTCATTTTTGAATCTTCAACCAATAATATTTTAGCGTTGAATGCAAAGGCATTAGCGAATATCGCAGATGACATTTGCTGCTTGGCTGGTAGAGCAATGCCAAGTTGCTGCAGTAGTATTTGATAAAGAGTGCAACTCACTAATGGCTTGCTGATGAAATCGGCGGCTTGCAATGGGCACGTTGAACTATCGCTAGTTAAGGTTGACATTACAATTAGCTGACCTGCAAAGTCTTTTAGTGCGACTAGCCAGTCCATATTGTCTAGTAGCGGTTCATCTACTAAATAAAGCAATTTTTTCGATGTTGTGCTTGGCATAGTAAGTTGTTGTGGCTTTTCTACTAAGTTAAAATCAATACCAAGACGCGAAAGGCAGCTTTGTGCCATCTTTCTTACCACCGGCTCTTCAACTAAAAGCACCACCTGCGCGTTCGATAAGACCGACTTGTTTTGCTCATCACACTGTGTTTGTGAAACCTCGGTAGGCCAACTCAGCGTAAATACCGAACCATGGTTTTCAGTGGATGTAACGCTTAAGCTACCACGCATTAATTGCGCTAAGGTTTTGCTAATGCTCAAGCCAAGGCCTGTGCCGCCAAAACGTCGAGTGGTAGAATTATCGGCCTGTTCAAAGGCCTCAAAAATACGACCCTGTTGTTCATCAGACATTCCAATGCCGCTATCGATAACCTGTAAACGAAAATCTGTCTGATCACAATCAAGCGCAACTTCTATATAACCACTTTCTGTAAATTTAATAGCATTGCCGACTAAATTGATAACGATTTGGCGCAATCGTAATGCGTCCCCTAAGACATACCTTGGGCAGGTCGCTGCGATGTTAGTCACTAACTCCAGATTCTTTTCGTGGGCCCTGTCAGCAATCACAAAAACACTTTCTTCAATAGTTTTATGCAAATCATAGGTATCGTGTTCAAGATCAATCTTAGCCACTTCCATTTTGGAAAAATCCAAAATGTAATTGATAAGTTCTAATAACATCTCCCCAGAGCGGTATGCCGTTTTGATATAGCGGCGCTGCGTAGGATTTAGTTCAGTATTAAGCGCTAATTCACTCATGCCCAAAATACTGTTCATTGGCGTTCGTATTTCATGACTCATAGTCGCAAGAAAGTTAGACTTTGCGCGACCAGCTTCTTCGGCTTTTTCCCTAGCCGCTTGGGTATCAACTACAGCTTTCGCTAAATTATCGTTAGCACTTTGTAACTCTAAGGTGCGCTGCTTAACGTCGGCTTCTAACTTTTCCTGATATTGTATTAGCGCCGCTGATTTAGCACGTTGCTTTTGGTAAAAATAATACAGCGTCAACAGTAGCAACATGATGTAAACAACATACGCATATACGGTTTGCCAAGGCGGCGGAGCAATAACTATAGGTATGGCTATTTGATTTGTACTCCATACACCGTCGTTGTTGGCGCCTCTGACTCTAAACACATAATCACCCGAGGCTAAATTTGAGAAGGTAATGCTATTTGTGTTCGATGCTATCCATTCATCCTGCATGCCCTGCATTTGATATTCATACTGGTTGTCTTGTGGGCGCGAGTAATCCAATAGTGCAAATTCAAAACCAATTACCGAATCAGTGTAGTCTAATGCAATGCTGCCTTGTTCATTTAACACTGTATGCAAAGGGACTGGCTGATTAAATTTACTGAACTGGGTTAACTGAATCGGTGCATTGTATTTATTTATCGGGACTTGGTCTGAGGTAAAGGTGTTAAATCCTTTTGCTCCACCAAAATACATTCGGCCATCATTGCCCTTGAAATGTGCGCCGCTATTAAAATCATTGTCCTGTAATCCATGCGTTGTGGTGAAATTCAGTGTCGTTCCATCTGAAGGCTTTATTCTGCTAAGCCCTTTAGTGTGACTCGCCCAAACATACCCTTTGTCGTCTTCAACCATCCCATAAATAGCATTACTTGGAAGGCCATCTCGCATTCGCATGTGTTCAAATACAATGCTTGAAGCATCGGCTTGTTTTCTAGAAATTCTATCAAGCCCTTGATCCTGCGTTGCTATCCACAAATAATCGTTTGTGATAAGCAAAGAAGAGAGGCTATTGCTGGCCAAACTGTTGGAGTCGCCCTTAGATTTTTTGTATCTGACAAAGCGTTTCGTTTGCGTTGAATAATAGTTTAGACCACCTCCGTCAGTGGAAATCCAGAGTGCCCCTGAATCGCCTTCCACTATATCGAGCACATTGTTACTCGATAGACTATTTTCATTATTGGCATCAAATACAAGGCGTTTAAAAGTGCCATCGCCCTGATATAAATTTATGCCGCCGCCGTAAGTAGCCACCGCAATATCGCCATTGCTCAATTCTAAAATTTTGCTGATAGCATTGTGGCTAATGCTTAATGGATCATCAGCTTGGTGTTGAAATACTTCGAAATTAGTCTGTCCTTTTTCTCGTTTATGCAAGCCCTTACTAAATGTTCCTAACCACAAGTTATCAGCGCTATCTACCAACAAACTCATGACTATATTTTCCTGCAAACCATTTGGCTTTTCAGGACTAGGCAATTGCGTGCTTAGCGTATTGGACTGACTGTCTATGACACTTAAGCCTCCACCCCAAGTACCTATGTAGAGATTGTTCTCGCTATCTTGGGCAAACGATAAAATATCGTCACTTGCCAATGCTTTGCCTATTGAGAATGCCCTAGAAACCTGAGAAAAACTCGCAAGCTCTGCATTCCAACGACTCACACCACTGAAACTTCCTACCCATAACACTCCGCCAGCATCTTGCAGCAAGGCAGTAACAGTATCGTCAATCAAACTGCTGACTCGCCCTTTGTCGCGTTGGTGGCGAATAAATATCTGATCAGGTGCATGAAACTCACATAAACCCGCACCTGTCGCTAGCCATATAATCCCCTGATTATCTTGATAAACATCACGCACATCGTTAGAGCAAAGGCTGTCATCTTGCTTTGGATCGTGCTGATAATGAGCCTTGACACCCGTAGAGGGGTCAAAGATAAACACACCAGCATCAGCCGTACCGACCCACATATTCCCCTGATTATCTTCATAAAAACTGCGCGTGTTATCGCTTGGAAGTGCAATATCAGTTTGCTGGCCATAGTGGCTAAAGCGTTCTTCATTAGCTTGTTTAATATTCAAACCACTGCTGTTGGTTGATACCCATAAACGCTGATGAGAATCCACCAACACTGACACCGTCAGGTTGCTACTAAGGCTGCCAGCCGCGTTTTCTTCTGCAGTATAAAAGTACTTTTCATTTTTATGGCTGTCGTAGCGGAGCACTCCTACTTCTGCATTAGCGAACCATAGGATGCCGCCGGCTGATTCAGCAATACTGATATAATGATTTCTAGTTTGTTGAGGGTCTGTAATTAGTGCGAAGGCGTCTTGCTCTGGCAGATACAGGCTGATCCCATCTTTAGTGCTAATCCATAAACGGCCTTGTGAATCGTTATAAATATCGGTGATCCAATTGTTGGCAATATTGTTTTTATCATTTGAATGAGTGGTGTATTTGCGAGTATTAATGCCATCAAATCGATTTAGACCATATTGAGTGCCAATCCAAATAAAGCCCTTATTATCTTGCTCGATTGCCGTGACGTTGGGGTTGGGGTTGGACAAATGTCGTTTAGAATCACCTAAATGAATAAAGTCTATTTGTTGAGAGCGAAAATCGAAGTTTTGCAAGGTAGCAGAAGATGCATGTACGAATGCAGTATTGCACAGTATAAAAAACAACCATAAATAATTGTGGCGAACGCGTTTGAACAATTTTTTGCTACCAACATGCTAGTTACTGTCAAGTGCTTTGCTTGACAATGAAATAAAAAAATATCGCTTACGTACAGGTTATCGCCAAAATTTGGCTCAACATAAATAAACTTAGCGTTTTGATTCCGAGTTGAGGAAGGATTGATAAATGAGTATATTTAGCGTTATTTGATATGCGCTGATTTGTATTGGATTTGATTAAAACACTGGTTTACACCTTCAATAATAAGTTACGATACTAGTTAGACTGGTTTTAAAAGAACAAATAATGGGAAGTAAGCATATGCGCAGTAGTTGGCCTTTATTAGCAGGTTTATGCCTGAGTAGTCTTTTAATGGGATGTTCAACAAGCAGTAACTATCACAAACTCACTTCAAAATTAGCTGATACATCACCGGCTAATCAAAGTACATTAGTCGCAAACGTCCCTGAAATATACTCGCAGTTGTTTATACCCGTAGATACATCACAACACCAAATATTTGAATTATCTGACCAACAAAAAGCTGACTTTTTTGACTATTTCTATAATCTTGATATCGCTCATATTAGTCCCCATCAGCGTGTGGCCAACTACTTATTCAACCTCAACAATAACTTCACCTACCACGGTAAAACCTATAACGCGACAAATGCACTAGCGAAGAAACAAGGCAATTGTATGTCACTAGCGGTATTGTCGACCGCGATTGCAAAACTTGTAGGTATTGATTATCAATATAGAGAAGTTCACAGCGCACCGGTTTTTACTGAGTATAACTCCGCAGCTAATGGACATATTCAAACTTTATCAACCCACGTCAACCTAACCTTGGTTGATAAAGGGTTTCCCCAGACTCAAAAAGTACAACATTTAGCTATATCACTATCGATTATTTCAAAGCGTCTGGCGATGTAAAGTCTTCGAAGGTGTCACAAAACGATGTTGAAAGAATGTATTGGCATAATTTAGCCGCAGATGCGCTGATAGATAATCAGCTTGATTTGGCGTTCGCTTATACACTCAAAGCCAATAAACTAGACAGCCGCCATCCAGATACACTCAATCTACTGGCAATTTTGTATGGTCGAAAAGGGCGAGAAGATTTAGCCTATAAGCTTTATGACTTTATGGATAAAAACAAGCTTGCAAGCTTTGCTGCAATTGACAACTTCGCGTCACTGCTAAGAAAGCGTGGCAACTTTAAACGTGCAAATCAATTGAGCCAAAACATTGCTACTGTGACCGAAGACAATCCCTATACGTGGATAAAGCGCGGCAAAGTCCACCTTCAAGAAGGTCGCTTAGTACTCGCGGAAGCACACTTTTTAAAGGCTGCAAAAAAAGCCAGCTACCTACATGAACCCTATTATTTACTAGCAAATATATATGCCCAACAAAGCAAATTATTAGCTACTCGCCAAGCACTAGAGAAAGCACAATCCCTTGCTTATTTACCTGAGGATGAAAAACGTTATCGCGCAAAGTTGGCCGGGCTTAGTTTGTAATGATAGTTATCAAGGACAGAACTAACATCTAATGGATCGTTCATTAGTTTCTGCTGCCGTTCAAATTGCGCGAACAAACTTTTTAATAAGCTCACCGGAGGTTTATTACCTTCAGCAAGATCTGTGGTTTCTAGTGGGTCGTTTTTCATGTCATATAGCCTGACGACATTTGCTCTTGGATAGATAACTAGCTTGTACTTATCGTTGCGATACATGCGCTGGGAAAAGGTATAAGCGCCATAAATGCTATCGTATTCGCTGTTGTTTGTTTTACCCTGAGCTAAGGGCAAAATATTTTTAAAATCAACTTGAGCTGGTTTCTCAAGGCCTGCAATAGCTAATGACGTTGCCATAACATCTTGCAGGTAAATAGGTGCATCTACTGTCTTGTTCGCAGGTATACCCGGGCCGCTTACTAAGAAAGGAACTTTCATACTGCTGTCGTACATATTTTGTTTACCAACAAAGCCATGATCACCCACCGCTAAACCGTGATCGGCGGTGAAAAAAACATAGGTATTGTCTGCTTTGCCGCTTTTTTCAAGCGCGCGTAAAATTCGCCCTACCTGCTCATCCATATGGGTAATTAAGGCAAAGTATTCTTGACGCGTAACTTTAATTGCATGCTTGGTTCGAGGAAAAGGCGCTGTTCGTTCGTCGCGTAAATTACGTCCACTGCCCGCTTCTTCGTTATATGGATACTCTGGTAAGAAGTTTTCGGGCACGTTTATGCTATTAACATCGTACATATCAATATACTTTTTAGGAGCTTGACGTGGATCATGTGGTGCATTAAAGGCTAAATACATGAAGAAGGGTTTATCACTTGATTTTGCGAGCTCGAAAAACGTTTCACTGTCGTCGGCAAGTACCTCACTCCAATGCTTACCCCCTTGCCAAAATCCACCTAATTCTTTGTTATACGAAACATCATCTGGTTTGCCTGGTTCAAACTTACGACTGTAAAATTTGCTATGCGCTTTAGGCATGCCCGCTCTTACATTTAGGGTATGGTCAAATATGTTGTTGGCGTCCACACCCGGCACGTGCCATTTACCCGTAAAGTAGGTGTCGTATCCAGCCTGCTTCATGTACTGCGACCAATATGCCTCTGGCGCATCTTTTTCGAGAACATAATTAATTGCCGTTTGGCTGCTGGCGTTATTAGCTTGTGTCTTAACGCGTCTATACTTAGAGATCGCTTCAGCGTTCCACAAAAACGCCCCTGTATTTAACATTGCGCGGCTGGCAACACACACCGCTGGTGCATACGAGCCCATATTATATACATTGCTAAATGCTGCACCTTTAGCTGCTAACAGATCAAGGTTTGGAGTTATTACCTCGCTATTTTCTAACAAACCTAAACTATCCCACATTTGGTCATCTGCCAAAATTAACACTACGTTAGGTTTAGTTTGCTTAAATTTAGCTGACGAATCGTGCTCTTGGCCCTTCCCCATAAATGAGACGACAAGCAGCAATACGATGAGAATATAATTTGTTTTCATTTTATGACTCAATTTTTAACGCAATTATGTGGCTTTAGTTTGGGTTAATGCGTTTTATTTTCATATTTAATCAGTGTTCTGAATTAATAGCTTGCTAGGTTTTCTAGCTACTAGCTTTTACGCATAAAAGTGATTAACAAGTTAGCAAGGCCCTTATATGTTTAGGTTGATATAAATATACAAACTGCACTAGATAAAAAAGAAAGCCGCTTTCGCGAGGCTTGACTCTCACATTACACAAAAAAGCCTCAAAAGCTCTGCCACTCAAAAGCTCTGCCACTATGTGTAATTTTATTTATAGTGTACGTAAAGAAAATCGTTATGTTTGTTGCCTAGATGTTATCATTATGTATAATTAAATATAGAAATCAATTTTATTTTCTGTACATATGCACTTCACACTCCACAGATGTGCTGTGTTTTGGCCAGCGGATCAGCGGAAAAACCAATACCTTATTGCATTTTCGTTTCACCGCTTGGTATTAATTCATTATTTTATTTAAGGCTAAATGCTATGAATAGTTATCGTTATTTGGGTCTTGTCCTGATTACACTTTTTCTTTTTTCGGGCTGCGTGACTGAGCAGAAAAGTAAAAGAGACACTAGCAGTACAATTTCTCAAAGTAGCAACGTGGTTACCATTGAATCTTTGCTCGAAGAAATGGGCAACAGAGATATTCTGGCATCTTATCCTAAAGCCGATTCTAGACTGCGGCAAGAAAGTAGCTACGATCGAAATTCCGTAAGCCCAGAGCCACCAAAGATGGAACCCACGGGATGGTTTGCAAATAAAGATGCAAATACCAACGATACTCACAAAAATTTTATCCGAACAGAAATCAATCAAGGTCGCAAAGAATGGGTATTGATGGATCACAAAGGACCAGGCGCTCTTGTAAGAACTTGGATGCCTTGGCGGACATTTAAAAGACCAAAAACAAACATCATTATTCGCTTTTATTTAGATGGTGAATCCGAACCGGTACTGCAAGGTAATATGCTCGACTTACTCAATGGCAAAGGTATATTCCCTTATCCATTTGCCCATGAGTCCCTTTTGTCTGCTGTCTCATTTTTTCCAATCCCTTATGAAAAAGGCATGAAAATCACCACATCCGCGCATCCATTTTTCTATCAATTTACTTATCGAGAATACGACGCCAACATCAAGGTTAAATCTTTTAATCTAGCAGACTTTGCTTCTGCGGCTGCAACTATGAATGCTATTGGACAGCGTTTAGAAATTCCTCAACCATTTGGTATAACGAAATCTTCGTCTGTGAAGAGCTCACTAACATCAAAGCAAGAACTTAGCATAGACACGCCCAGCGGTGAGGCTGCCATTCGCCAAATACGAGTAAAACTTGATGATTATTCTAACACCGAAGCTTACCGCTCAGTTGTGCTTAAAATAGAATTTGACGGCAAAGAAACTGTTTGGACACCCATTGGAGATTTTTTTGGAACCGGCATAGGACTCAATCCCTTTGAAGATTGGTTCAGAACGGTGTCTGACGACGGCATTCTAACGAGTCGGTGGGTCATGCCCTATCAGGAAAACGCTAAAGTAACGATTGTTAACTTAGGCAAAGAGCCTATCAACGTTAGTTTGGATGTCGCCACCGGAGACTGGCAATGGGACGAGAACTCCATGTATTTTAATGCGGCATGGCGGGGGCAATATCCTGTGGCCACGCGTCCATATTCCGATTGGAATTATATTAATTTGAAAGGCAAAGGGGTATACGTTGGTGACACCTTAACAATAATGAATCCCGTAGAAAAATGGTGGGGTGAAGGCGATGAGAAAATATTTGTAGACGGTGAATCATTCCCATCCATTTTTGGCACGGGGACTGAAGACTACTACGGATATTCATGGGGCGGGATGAGCACTGATTTTTACCAACATCCATTCCACTCTCAACCTAGAGCTCATGTCTACAATAAAAACAATCGCAAATCAGATACCCGAAGAAATACCAAAGGCTATAGTACCGAAACACGCGTCAGAGCCCTAGACACCATGCCATTTGGCAGTTCGTTGCAGCTAGATATGGAAGTATGGAGCTGGAATGACGTACAAATGGGCTATGGTGTTGGGATGTATTGGTACGGCTTTGCTAATACTCAATCTAATCGAAAGCCAGAGCCTGTGGAAGTGCTGAATGTTCCACCATTGCCTGATAGCTGACCTAAGAGTCTTGAGATTTTTGAGCACTAAAGTTGCCCCCACGCACACATTGACAACATAAAAAATGCATCTTTGCCATTTGACAGTTAGTAAAGAAGTGGTATTCTTTACTAACTGTCAAATGGTAAAGAGAATATTTATGGCTAAAGTAAGCACAAAAAGACAAATTACATTGCCCGTTGAACAGTGTGTTGTCGCACATATCAATGCAGGAGACGATATAGAGAGCTTTGTCGATAGACAAGGCGTTATCTCTATTGTTAAAAAGCAACCGGGTGCGGCTAAAGGTCTATTAAAAGACATTAAAGCTAATATGAATGTAACAGAGCAAGAATCGTTAGAAAGTGCTATTCGTAAATGATCGCTATTGATACAAATGTTCTGCTTCGCTATTTATTGCAGGATGATGCAAAACAAGCAGCAAAAGCAAACAAATTGATCCTTGGCACTGAAGAAGTTCTTTATAACGGATGTAGTATTGACGGAAACGATTTGGACGCTAAAAGGCAAGCGCTACGGTTTGAGCAAGGAGCAGATTGTAGATGTTATTCATGCTCTATTTGCTGAGTTTCAAATTAAGTTTGAAGATGATTATGCTGTTTGGGGCGCTCTTAAAGATTTTATGAACGCTAAACCAATAAAAGCAGGAGGTAAAACTAAGCAAGCCGACTTTCCAGATGCACTAATCGTTAACAAAGCTAAGCGGTATGGCCAGTTAAATAAAACAGAAATTTCGATGGTTTATACATTTGATAAAGCCGCGTTAAAAATCGACGGAACTGAAGAACCTTAGTCGAATATTTATAGCAATAGCCTACTATTTTTATAAAGGACAATGTGAAACCCAAACAATTATCATTCTGCCAATCATTTCTAAGTAACGGTTGAAAATTTTCATACCTTACGCGCCTGCTACATCGCAAAAATCGCCTTAAATTAATAGACAAAAACTGCATGATTGCTGACATACTGGCCTAAAGGGCTTGCCATCCCAATCGGATTTCATGCTGGTGTAAATGTGACGCAAGGTCTATTGGGTGAAAAGGGGAAATGGATTGACGCTCATTGAGTATTATTTGCGTGTCGTCAGGCCAAGACATTAAAATCTGTAGTTTTTAGGACAAGGGTTTTGGATAAAATTGAAATGTATAAATTCACTTTGCACGTTAAAATCCTATAACCCTAATGCCAGCTATGTCGCACCTGCTGTCATAATAATTTATTAGATACACGACAAAATTAGTGTCATGTCATCGGCATCTTTATTTAACAAGTTATTAACCTTTTTTGTAAAATTTACTATGTGAAATTTCTATTGTGAAATTGCGCATAAAAATAATCTATTCTGTGTACATGGAAATAGCGAAAGCCACTATTTCAAAAGTTGACCCTTTGTTGTTTGTTTTTTTTGTAAACCGCGTTTGCGCTAAACAGCACACTAAGTAGTCTAAATAAGCAGTACTTACTAGAAGATACACCGGAGAATATATTATGAACATGCCCATTGCTGATATGAACCGTCGTCAAATTGAATCTTTTCCAACAGCTAAGATCATGCCTTTTGTCAATCGTCGCGCCAAAGTCAATGCCACCGCATTTGAAAATGAGCAGCAAGCGATTGCCCTTCTAGATAAGCATTTCGCATTGCAAACTGGCTCGCACAAAGATGTGAAGCAATACGTTGTTTACTTTCGTCACATAATGGCATTCTTTGCCGATGGCACACATTGCGGACTTGAACAAAGCAAACAGTTTGTCGCTTTTGCCGGACAGCCAGAATCACCTACTTCAATCATACTTAAACAAGACGATGCGCATATCGAACTGAGCATCATCAAAAAACAATCAAGCTGCGAAATCGCTGTAAAATCACCCGAAAATGAGGTTTTCACGACCCCTTGCGGCGACGATTACATCATAGAAAGCTAACAACATAAAAAAGGAAAAAAGGTCAGCGTTAAGGTGCAGTAACTATTTTGCATCTTAACACTGGCCTTTTTTCTTTTCGCTACGAACATTTGGGTATAGGATAAGAAAAGCAGGCTATTTTATAACAACAAAAAGGAATTCAAGATGCAAAATCCAGTAGGTTGGTTTGAAATATACGTAGACGACATGCCCCGAGCCACAGCATTTTATCAAGCAGTGCTAAAAACTGAGTTTGAATCAATTAGTGATCCTACAAATGAGTCCGTCATAATGATGGCTTTTGGGGCAAACTATGAACAATATGGAGCCAGTGGTGCATTGGTAAAAATGCAAGGAATATCCCCTGGTGGCAGTACCTTAGTTTACTTTTCCTGTGATGATTGCGCCACCGAAGAGTCGCGCGTTGTAGCCGCAGGCGGCAAGGTTGAGCGGTCCAAAATGTCAATTGGCGAATATGGCTTTATCTCGCTGATCATTGATACTGAAGGAAACATGGTGGGACTTCACTCCCAGCAGTAGCCAAATGCGCTAATTAAATGTAAATACCTTGCATGTTCGTATACTTTCAAGTAAAAAGCGCAAAATTATTAAGAGTCCTGTTACTTGAATACACAAAGCCTTCGTCTTGTAGATGGTCAAACACCTACCGACACTTTATTTGAAAGCATCGCACAAGATATTATGCAAAAAGGATACAGCGTCCAACATAACGCTGTACCTAAAGACTTGTCTGACATTTTGCACTTCCATTTAAGTAATATGCCTGAACATAAATTCAATGAAGCAAGTATTGGTCGCCAATCTCAGCAACAAGTAAACGAAAAAGTGCGCAATGACGAGATTGTTTGGATACATGGTAACAGCCCTGCCGGCATACAATGGTTGAACTGGACGCAAGCGCTCCAGGTATTTCTTAACCGCCGTTTATTTTTGGGCTTATTTTCATTTGAAAGTCATTTTGCTCATTATGCGAAAGGCAACTATTACAAGCGCCACTTAGATGCCTTCAAAGGACAGGCTAATCGCGTTCTTTCTTTGGTCACTTATTTAAATCCCGAGTGGCAAGACGAAGATGGCGGAGAGCTCGTAATATACACCAACGACGATAGCGAAAAGAGCATAACAATACTGCCTAAGTATGGCACCGTCGTTGTGTTTTTAAGTGAAGAATTTGAACATGAAGTAAAACCTTCAAAACGAGATCGTTACTCAATTGCGGGCTGGTTCAGAATGAACACCAGCACCGCAGATAAAGTTGACCCACCAGTGTAAAGAGTCACTAGGCCTATTAGGTATTTGCCTGAATTGCCGTAAGGGCAATAGTGTAGACAATATCATCCACCAAAGCACCACGACTTAAATCGTTTACCGGTTTTCCCATACCCTGCAACATAGGGCCAATACTAATCAGGTCAGCACTTCGCTGCACTGCTTTGTAAGTAGTGTTGCCGGTGTTTAAATCTGGGAAAATAAACACAGTAGCCTGACCAGCCACTTTACTATTAGGCGCTTTTGCAGCTGCCACATTCTCCATCACTGCAGCGTCATACTGCATTGGCCCATCGATTAATAAATCAGGGCGTTTTTGCTGAGCGATTTTGGTCGCTAGCTTGACCTTTTCAACATCCGCGCCGGTGCCTGAATCTCCCGTACTATAACTTAGCATAGCGACTCTTGGCTCTATACCAAATAAAGCGGCGGAATCTGCCGACTGTATGGCGATATCAGCGAGTTGCTCAGCACTAGGGTCGGGGTTTATTGCACAATCACCATATACGAGCACTTGTTCTGGCAGCAACATAAAGAAGATGGACGAAACCAAGGACGCACCCGGCGCTGTTTTTATCAATTGCAAGGCTGGGCGAATCGTATTAGCGGTTGTATGCACAGCCCCTGAAACCAAGCCGTCAACATCGCCTTGCTGTAACATCATTGTCCCTAAAACTACTGTATCTTGGAGCGCTTCTTTTGCAACCACATGTGTCATGCCTTTGTGCTGGCGCAAAGCTACGAGCGGTTCGACGTATTGTTCGATTAGCTCACTAGGGCGCTTTACCGTAACGCCTACAGGTAGGCTTATACCTTGTTGCTTGGCGATGCGCTCAACCTCTTCAGGTTCGGCCAATAAAATACATTTGGCAATGTTTCGTTCACTACAAATTGCTGCCGCCTTGATCGTCCGCGGCTCATCGCCTTCGGGCAATACTATCGTTTTATTGGCCAATTGCGCCAAGCGCGTCAATTTATATCTAAACGCAGGTGGCGAAAGTCTGGTAGCTGTTCTCACTGTAGTTGAAAGCTCGCTTAGCCATTTTTCACTCATGCAACTGGCGGTATGATCCATCACACGGTTAATTCTTTGGGTATCGTCCACCGGCACTTCTTGGTTAAAACGATGCAAGTTTGTGGTGGTATGCCACGTGTTTTCCTGCACGAGCATCATCGGCAAACCAGTTTCAAAAGCATGTTCACAAAGCTTCAGAATGCCAGGAGCTGGTTGATAGCCCCCGGTTAACAGTAACGCGCCTATTTTAGTGCCATTTAGTGACGCCAAACATGCTGAAACTATAATGTCACTTCTATCGCCAGAGATTATCAACAAGGCACCAGGCTTTAACACCGAGGTCATGTTGTGGATTTCTCTTGCGCATAAATGCACACTGCGCAAGCGGCGATGCAAGTAATCCCCTTCGTTAAGTAACTGCGCATTTAGATGGTATTTTATGTCTTGCACGCGCGGTGCTAAGAGTTCAAAGTTCCATGTGATGCTGCCTAAAAGTGGAAACTTTTTAAACACCGCTTGGCTCATTAATGACTTAATAAACCCTATTGATTTTATATCATCGTATTGCTCAGTTAAATCAGCTCCTAAACGCCCACCAAGGTCAGCCGGTTCGCCAATTTTATTCAAAATACAGCCGATTATGCGCTTACCCCTGCGCCCGCCATAACTATCGGCCACTATTTCAATTTTATCGTTGAGTTGATTCATCGACATTCTTGAAGGTGCAGCTACCAGTACTATTTTAGCGTCTAAGGCATTGCAAATTGTGCGATTGGCCTTGACCGCATAGGGATGTTCAGGTGTTGAAATAAGCCCTTCAATAACAATAATATCTTCATCTACCGCTTGCGCTTCAAACAATTGGACGATTTCTTCAAGTAAGTCATCGCTTTGGTCTTTACTCATCAAATCTTCAACATAAGCGGCACTTAAAGGGGTTGCCATTTTTGCAAAGCCCATGTTATGCAGTATGCTTGTGGACTTTTCGTGTAGATCACTGCTACGTCTTTGTTGCGCGATGGGTTTGAAAAAATTCACTTTTAGGCTCTGTTGCTGCAGCGCTCTAACCAGCCCAAGGCTGACACTTGTTAAACCAGCATCGGTACCTATAGGAATTAACATTATCCGTTGAGTCATTACTTACCTTTAAAAACTTTTATAAATTATCGTGTTTGCGAAAGTCGGGCGGCATCTTGGGCAATGACCCACTCTTCATTCGTTGCGATTGCCCAAATAGGAATACTATTACTAGCGTGAATACTGCCAGAGCGGCCAAATCGAATCTCGTCATTTTTTTCGGCGTTAAGTGCAAAGCCCATATGAGCAAGTTGCGAAACCACATGTTGGCGGATATAGGCAGAGTTTTCGCCAATACCACCCGTAAACACCAATGCGTGCAGAGGGCCTAGCACCGCCATATATGCGCCAATATATTTAACTAATCGATAGCAAAACATGTCTAAAGCAAGCTGTGCTTGCTCATTGCCAAGACTTGCTTGTTCTTCTAGCTCGCGACAATCGTTAGTCAGCCCCGATATGCCCAATAAACCAGATTGTTTATTTAAAATCTCATTGACTTTTTGGGCGCTATAGCCGAGTTGATCTATCATAAAACTGGGCAGGCTGGGGTCAATATCACCACTTCGAGTGCCCATAATTAGCCCTTCAAGTGGCGTAAAACCTAAACTTGTATCTAGCGCTTTCCCCTGCTTTATAGCGGTGATACTGCAACCGTTGCCAAGGTGCGCCGTGATAAGATTGCACTTCTCATAGGCTAGCCCTAATTTATCAGCCGTTTGGTGGGCAACAAAGTAATGACTTGTTCCATGAAATCCGTATTTACGGATAGCATGCTTTTCATACATTTCGTAGGGAAGCGCATACAAGAAAGATTGTGGGGGCAGTGTTTGAAAAAACGCAGTATCAAATACCGCAATTTGCGGTAGATGTGGAAAGGCCAATTGCGCGCTACGAATACCGGCTAAATTGGCTGGATTATGCAACGGCGCCATTTGCGCTGTTTTATCGATTGCGTTTATTGACTCCTCATCAATTATTACCGAAGCCGTGAAATGTTCTCCGCCATGCACCACTCGATGACCCACCGCTACGAGATTTTGTTTCAGTACTTCAAATCGTGAAAGTAAGGCAACGATGTATTCTAATGCATTTTTATGATCAGTATTTGCGGGTAAATCCTTAGACGTTTTCTCGTTTTCGTATTCATAGCGAATAAGGTTATGCTCGGTAAAGAGATTCTCAACCAAGCCTTTTAAAGGCGTGGCACCGCTGCTTGCCTGCATAATGGCAAACTTAATTGATGAACTTCCGCAGTTAAGGACGAGAATATAAGGGTCACTTGAAGACAATGAACTTTTTCCTGTTATTAAAGAGAATGCTCGGCGCTATCCAAATGGATTCGCATATAGCATCTATCTTAGTCATAATTGTATACGGTAATATTATAATCATAAGTAACGGTCGCAATAGTATAGCCGTCATCTTTGTAGGTTTTATTTTTTCTCTTAGCACTTCGGCAAAAGTTGGTGATTATTGAGCACTAACAGCGCATCCTTCATTGCCATGGATCAATAAAATGGCTGTTTTACTTTCAAGGGATTAGAATATGTACGAATTATACGTTAATACTATTGGAATTATTTTGCCTTCTGAAGCTATATTCACAACAATATATGATACTCATTATTATGCGACTTAAATATTGGCTTTTGGGTTTATTGCTTTTTGTACTAATGGTTTTGCTAACTCTGCACAATGCACTACCTGCCAATTATCATCCGTTTACACGCTTAGATATAGCGCAAGAACCAAGCTTTGTTACTAAATTTAAAATCACGCGATTAAAACGTAATCCTGAAGCCTGTCTTGAAGTGCTAGAGGCAAGTGAGCTTGATTTTGGTCTTATTAAAGACCGCACAACAGGAGAGTCATGCGGTTTTAACAATGCTGTGCAACTTCGTCAATCGAGTATTTCTTACGGCGGAAATATTCAGCTTAGTTGCCCTGCCCTAGTGGCACTTGCGCTATGGGAAACCCACGATTTAAATAGGCTTGCCGAAAAACACCTTAATAAACGCGTAAACAAAGTGCTTCATTATGGTACATACTCCTGCAGAAATATAAACGGCGCGTCATCAGGCAGGCGCAGTGAGCATGCTTATGCAAATGCCATTGATATAGCGGGTTTTGTACTAGAAGGGAATCAGCAAGTTAGCGTGCTTAATCATTGGGAAAGCGACTCTAATGAAGGAGATTTTATCAGAGCGGTGCACGAAACTGCCTGCGATTACTTTAAAACAGTGCTTGGCCCAGAATTCAACGCTTTACACAAAGACCATTTCCATTTTGATATGGGAGGCTCCTTCGCTTGTAAGTAACACAGTAACTAATAGATTTTATCCGTCATATTTGGACTATTTATATTAAAGGTATTTTAGCGCCCCTTAATGTTTGATAGTTCCTTTTTATTTGCAAACATTGCAATACCGTCATCCAAACAATCTTGCTCGACGACATGGCTCAAAGCCACCTGCATTCTTTGCAACTGTTCAATTTGCTTATTAATTTCATCTAATTTTTGCTTCGCCGCATAACGCCAGTCATTATTATTATCAGCTAGTTGGAAAAGTGATTTTATTTCTTCAAGCGTGAAGCCCGTTAATTTTGCAGCATTAATAAAGTTTACTCGCCATAGCATTGATTCACTATAGACTCGCTGGCCGGATTGACGCGAAATAGTCGGCAACAACCCAATTTTTTCATAGTATCGAAGCGTTGAAGCCGGTGTGCTTGTCTTTAACGACATGTCTTTTATTTTCACAAAATTAAATTTCTTGTTTGACTTAAACCATACTTTAACATTTAGGCTATAGGCTTCCAAATTAATGAATGAGCTTACATATGAACATGAATAGAAAAGTAGTGGTGATGACAGGGGCAACATCAGGTTTTGGAGTGAATTGGTTCAAAAGCCTGACAAAAGAAATCGATGCTGATTTTTTCATTCTTGCACGTAACAGAGACAAGTTTCAGTCACTGCTCACAGAGCTACCCACGAACATTAAAAAAGATGTTCATTTTGTAGATTGTGAATTATCTTCACTCGAGAGTATCTCTAAGGCTGTAAACAAGGTAAAAAAAGAGTGAGGTCAGTAGATTTATTAATTAACAACGCTGGCGTTTTCCCTGGTGATTCCCTCTGTTTTAGTAGTAACGACCTTGAGATGACATTTGCTGTGAATCATTTAGCCCCGCTTCTAATAACGCTATTATTGGAGTCAAAATTAAGAAAAGCTGAGTCGTCAAAAATTGTCAATACCTCATCTTTTCAGCATTTTAATGCCAATTTAAATCTGGATGATGTCAACTTTGAGAATTCAGAATATAGCGCAATGCTTGCTTATCAGAACTCGAAACTCTGCACTGTACTGACAACACGCTACTTATCGACGTTTCTAAGTACAAATATAAGCATAAACTGTTTTGACCCGGGAATAGTTGACACTGACATGACGCAGAAAGCTTTGCCGAAAACTCTCAGATGGGCACACCCCCTACTTCGCACTTTTTTTCGCAATGGAGCAAAAGGGGCGGAAACGGGTATCTACCTAAGCACCGAACGCAACTTCGATAAGAATACGGGTGGCTACTACAGAGATAAACGTCTTAAGCTGCCTAGTTTAACCGCGCAATCTCAGCTTATTGCGGAACAATTACATCAAATATCAATGGAGCTACTGCGCCCCTATTTGTTGTCGCGATAGAGTGAATAATGCTAACGTTTTAACCATTGGCTTGGATTTAAAGCTTTACCTTTGTGCCTAATTTCAAAATATAAACCAGCGAGCTCTTGGCCGCCGCTGGTGCCTACCAGACTAATAGTATCGCCAGCTTTGACGAGTTCACCCACATTTTTTAGCAAAGCTTGATTGCGACCGTAAACACTCATGTAACCTTCACCATGATCAACAATGGTGACAAGCCCAAAACCTTTTAACCAATCAGCATATAAGACAACACCATCTGACACAGCGTTTACTGGCGCGCCCGACTTACCGTTAATGATAATACCCTTCCAGCGCACTTGCCCTTGCCTGCGCTTACCAAACAAACGTTGAATACTGCCTGCTGTAGGCACTAGTAGCTGGCGTTCTTTACCAGATAAGCCTAGCAATTTAATATTGCTCCGCTCTTGGGCTTGTTGGGCTGCTAATTCGGCTTGCTCTATGGCTGCCAATAAATCACTTTCTTGCTGTTGCAATGAAGCCACGCGGGCTAAATCAGACCTTATTTGTTCTTCAAGAGACTTGAAGGTTTCAAAACGTTGCTTTTGTTGACTCCGTAACTGTGCTGACTGGCTTCCTTGTTGCTTGAGTAGGCCCGCTAATAATAGCTCTTGAGAATCAAGTTCTTGCTGTACCGTGTTTAAGGCTTTTATAAGACCACGGAAATTTTCAATTTCTGCTTGGCGTGCCTTGTTCAAATATTGATAGTAAGTAAGCACTCGCTCAAATTTACCAGCCTCATCTTGATTAAAGATCATTTTAGCGAAATCGTAATCGCCAGCCATATAAGCACTCTTCAACTGACTTGACAAAGCACTTTGCTGATTGCGAATACGCGTTTTGATTGATGCTTTTTCGGCCGTTAAAGAGCTTAGCTC
The DNA here is from genome assembly GCF_055808975.1 of Glaciecola sp. G7-5. Lineage (NCBI taxonomy): Bacteria > Pseudomonadati > Pseudomonadota > Gammaproteobacteria > Alteromonadales > Alteromonadaceae > Glaciecola > Glaciecola sp. G7-5. The sequence continues at coordinate 1,942,524 of NZ_CM147892.1, read as the reverse complement.
ATTGCGTGTTTTGCTTAGTTTTTTGTCGGTTTGATTCAGCAAAGTCGCGGTTTGCGCTATTTTTAGTTCTGCCAGCTTAAGCTCTTGTTGCAAGCGCTCTGACACCGCAAGTTTTTTGTCTAACTGCGCTTGAGTTTGCTCAATCAAACTTTTTATTGTTTCAAGCTCTTTGGTGTCTGAGGCGTTTTGTTCATTACTTTGCGCCCATATGTTATGCGCCACCAGCACACAAAAAATGAACCCAAATGAAAGGGTTCGGCAAGCTTTTACAAGTGCCGAACGACTTCGTGCATTTAACAGCCTTAAGTGGGTTAGCAAATGCTAGCGCCTCGCAGTAATGATATGCAAATTGACTACTCTATTTTAGGGTTACAATGGGCGTGCCTGTCATTTCACTTGGTGGGGTCATTCCCATCAAATGAAGCATGGTAGGCGCTACATCGCTCAAAGTACCGCCGCTTCGTACATTTGCAGGACGGCCAAAATAAATAAACGGAACAGGTTCGCTTGTGTGAGCGGTATGCGCCACACCCGTATTTGGATCTGTCATTTGCTCTGCGTTGCCATGATCGGCGGTGATTAGACACTCACCATCATTTCGTGCGAGAGCTTCAGTAATTCTACCTATACACGCATCTACCGCTTCACAGGCCTTAACAGCCGCATCAAAATTGCCAGTATGACCTACCATATCGCCATTAGGGAAATTACAAATAATCACATCAAAAGTACCGGCGTCTATCGCCTCGACTAGCGCGTCGGTGAGTTTTTCAGAGTTCATCTCAGGCTGTAAATCGTAGGTAGCAACATCAGGAGAAGGAATAAGAATTCGCTGCTCGCCTTCATATTCATCTTCTTTACCGCCACTGTAGAAAAAGGTGACATGGGCAAATTTTTCTGTTTCAGAAATTCTTAATTGGGTTTTGCCATGCTTTGAAAGCCACTCACCCATGACGTTAACCAAGTTTTCAGTCGGGTAGGCGACAGGCGCTTTAAGTGTAGATTCAAATTCGGTTAACATAACAAAATTGATGTCGGGCTTAGGGTTGCGGTCAAAACCTTCAAAACCATCGGTAATTAATGCATGAGAAAGCTCACGAGCGCGGTCGGCTCTGAAATTCATGAACAATACGGTATCGCCGCTTTGCATTCCTTGATAGTCACCAACCACGGTTGCTTTTACAAATTCATCGCTTTGCTCTCGCGCATACGAATCAGCAACACCTTGAGTGGCGGTGTCGACATGAAATTCACCCTCACCTTTTACAATTAAGTTATAGGCGAGTTTAACCCGGTCCCAACGATTGTCTCGGTCCATGGCATAATAGCGGCCAATTAAACTAGCGACGCACGCCCCCTCAATGCCTTCACATGCGTCTTGCGCTTGTTTAACGAATTTTTCGGCGCTTTGCGGAGGCGTGTCACGGCCATCTAAAAAGCCATGGAGATAAATATTATTTACGCCACGAGCGCTCGCTAGTTTGGCTGCCGCGATTAAATGGTCTTGATGCGAATGCACGCCGCCATCAGACAACAAGCCCATAACGTGGACCGCTTTACCTGCTTTTGCTGCTTTATCTATTGCGCTGGTTAATACTTCATTTTCTACAAAGCTGCCGTCTTCAATCGCTTTCGTTATTTTCGTGAAATCTTGGTAGACAACGCGTCCAGCACCTAAATTTACATGTCCAACTTCAGAGTTTCCCATTTGGCCTGGCGGTAAGCCAACATCTAATCCCGAACCAGAAATTAATGTGCTCGCATATTCACTACTAAGTCTATCTAGATTTGGCGTATTTGCCGCCGCTACTGCGTTATTGGTTTTATCTTCACGATAGCCCCAACCGTCTAAAATAAATAGGGCGAGTGTTTTCTTCTTAGCAGTCATATGTGTCCTTAAAAGCGAAATTGAACAAGTTATGCACACATTTTGTGGGCATGTTGTTTTAGGCAAATAAAATAAATCCAAGTAATAAGTCCTAATTTACCAGTTATTTACCTATCCTGAAATAATTGATATGTAATAAAGTAGATTCAAAGCGCACATATACGCTTTAATTGGGTGTTATTTCCATGAGGTTTATATATAATTCCCGCCCTTAAACGCATTTAAAAAATTAAAGTGAGATAAAGTTTCATGGATTCAACGTTTATCGAGTTTGTAAAAGACCAGTATCTGCTCTCTGGATTATGGGTGGCCTTGGTTGTGATGTTAGTGTATTCATTCATATCACCTATTTTGTCAAAAACGAAGCGGGTGAATAATCATCAAGCCACTTTGCTTATCAATAAAGAAGACGCCGTTGTACTAGATATTAGACCTGCAAAAGACTTTAAAGCGGGGCACATAATAGACGCCAAACAGCTAAAACCTGAAGAAGTGCGCGAAGCGAACTTCACGAAGCTTGAAAAACACAAAGATAAACCCATTATCGTAGTGTGCGCGATGGGTAACTTAGCCGCTGGCACTGCTGCGAAAATGGTGAAAGCTGGTTTTAATAATGTATTTGTATTGTCGGGCGGAATGAACGCTTGGCAAGGTGCTAGTTTACCGGTCAGTAAATAGCAAAAAGAAAGATTGTCGTATTTAGGTAGGTCTATATCGCCGAATAAACCGTAGCACTGAGTACTAAATGCTTAGACTAGCGAAGTAACTTGACCTAACAGTAGAGAACAAAATGCAAAAAATTGAAATTTATACGAAAGGCTACTGCCCTTTTTGTATTCGCGCCAAACGCTTATTAGATGCAAAAGGCGTAAGTTACACAGATTTTGAAATTGATAAACATCCAGAATTGCGCGATGGCATGATTGAACGTGCTAATGGAGCGTCAACTGTGCCGCAAATTTTTATCGGCACAACTCATGTTGGCGGCTGTGATGATTTATTCGCGCTTGAAGCGACAGGCAAGCTCGACCCATTATTGAAGGCCTGATTTCAATACCAGCGTCTGCACTGTAAACACAACGTTTAGCATTGCAGACTATTTTAAACAACACGCATGCACGTTTGCATGTACTTAAAGAAGTAATTAATAGGAAATAAACATGGCTGACGAACCTACACCACAAGCTGCACCACAACAAGAAATCCAATTCAATGTGCAGCGCATATACACCAAAGATATTTCATTTGAATCACCTAATTCGCCAGCTGTTTTTCAAAAAGAATGGAAGCCGGAAATAAAGCTAGATATCGACACGCGTACTCAAGAGCTTAGCGCAAACTTGTATGAAGTGGTTTTATCTGTCACTGTTACTGCTACTAACGAAGGTGAAACTGGCTTTTTGTGTGAAGTACAACAGGCGGGTATATTTGCTATTGGTGAATTACCAGATAACAACAAAGCACACATGCTTGGGTCTTATTGCCCTAACCTATTGTTCCCGTATGCGCGCGAAGTTGTGTCGAACCTAGTGAACAGAGGGACTTTCCCAGTGCTTAACTTAGCTCCTGTGAATTTTGATGCTATTTTTGCGCAATATGTACAAAAACGTCAACAAGAAGCTGCTGCTCAAGCAGAAGGTGGCGACGCAGCACCTAAACTAGACGCGTAAACAAAACCCAAGGGCGGCTGACATTGCAGCCGCCCAATTTAGTTAAGGAAAACCATATAGTGACAAACTCTTCACGCAATATTACGGTTTTTGGTGCTGGTTCTTATGGCACTGCCTTGGCTTTTTGTTTGTCACGTAACAAGCACCGCACTTATTTGTGGGGGCGTGACGAAGAAGCCATGAAGAACATGGAAAAAGCGAGATGCAACGAAAAATATCTTGCAAAGTTTACATTTCCTAAAAGCCTTATTCCCACCGCTGACTTAGCTAAATCAATAAAAAATAGTGAGTACTTACTAGTAGTTGTACCTAGCCATGCTTTTGCAGACATGCTGCATACTATTGCGCCGTTTATCACCTCTGATCACAAAGTAATATGGGCAAGTAAAGGTTTAGAACCTGGTACTGGAAGACTCTTACAAGAAGTCGCCGAAGATATATTAGGGGCAGATACGCCACTCGCTGTGCTATCGGGCCCTACTTTTGCCGCTGAAATGGCAGCAGGTTTACCCACCGCCATCACGCTATCAAGCACCTGCGAAGGCTTAGGTCGCGAATTTGCAGCACTATTACATGATCCAAAACGCTTTAGGGTTTATCTCAACGATGATCTTATTGGCGTTCAGCTAGGCGGCGCAGTGAAAAATGTAATCGCTATTGGCGCGGGTCTATCCGATGGTTTAGGTTTTGGTGCGAACGCGCGGACTGCGCTTATCACTCGTGGCTTGGCCGAAATGAAACGTCTTGGTATTGCGCTTGGTGCACAAAGTGAAACCTTTATGGGCATGGCCTGTTTGGGTGATTTAGTATTAACCTGTACCGACAATCAATCTAGAAACCGACGCTTTGGCTTGGCCCTTGGTCAAGGGATGAATGTAGACGACGCCATAGACAGCATTGGACAAGTCGTAGAAGGCTATCGCAACACGGATGAAGTGCATATATTGTCAAAATCACAAAAAATAGAAATGCCCATTTGTGAGCAAATTTATAAAGTGTTGTACGAAGATAAATCTGCTGAAGAAGCGGCAATCGCCTTGCTAGGACGCGAACAAACCTCTGAATAGCGATCGCATGGGCCTAAAAATGCTAACACGCATTCTCAAAGCCCAATTGTCGCCACGATTCATATACAAACACCGCCACCGCGTTTGACAAGTTCATACTTCTGCTGTTTGCTGACATCGGAATACGCACGCGACATTCTGGCGGCAAGGCCATTATCACTTCTTCTGGAAGGCCTCGTGTTTCTGGCCCAAAAAGCAAGGCATCACCCTTTTCATAATTCACTTCATGATGGTAAGCCGTCCCTTTAGTCGTGCAGGCAAACACGCGTTTAGGTTGCCTAGTATTTAAGTAAGCTTCTAGATTGGGGTAGCGCTGAGTATCGGCAAATTCATGATAATCTAGGCCGGCTCTGCGCACCTTTTTTCGTCCCAGTCAAAACCAAGAGGCTCTATTAAATGGAGCTTGTAACCGGTATTGGCGCACAAACGGATAATATTTCCGGTATTTGGTGGAATCTCGGGTTCAAACAACACAACATCTAGCATGCAGGGCCACTCTTTTATTAAATCTTTTCTGGGAGTTGGATTGTATCAGTTTGCCATTAAAAGTCGTCCCTTAAGCACAGAATCATTTGTAGAGAGTAGAAATTTGCGGCTTGAATGTTTACTTATAGATCATCATGAGAAATGGTGAGTGGATATTTATTGCGTGTTATATTCTTATTATGTATTAACAAATTTTTAAACACGACGCTTCATAATCACTTAATTGAAGCGCAAGGTAAATCAATTAGGAGCGTATTTTGAGCGAAGTCGTCATAAATAAAATCGAAAATAATATCGCCACAATCACCATCAACAATGGCAAAGTAAATGCTATCTCTCATGAAGTAATTGATAAACTCAACTTAGCACTCGATGAAGCACAAGAGGCAAAGTGCGTGGTGGTTTTAACCGGCCAAGCAGGCATGTTTTCGGGCGGTTACGATTTAAAAGTCATGCGTGAAAGCATGAGCTCAGCCATGCAGCTTGTAGAAAAAGGCTCCAGATTATCTCGCAGGCTATTGTCATTTCCTTATCCGGTGTTGGCAGCGTGCCCAGGGCATGCTGTAGCGAAGGGCGCTTTTTTACTCTTAAGTGCTGACTATAGAATCGGCTTAGATGGTGATTTTAAAATAGGTTTAAACGAAGTCGCAATCGGCATGAGTATGCATGATGCAGGTGTAGAAATAGCGCGCGGAAGGTTAGCCCCTGTATTTTTTAATCGCAGCGTAATATTGGCTGAAATGGTTTCTCCTAAAGACGCGGTTAGCGCAGGCTTTTTAGATAAAGTCGTTAGCGAGGCTGAGTTTGCTCCAACTGTGAATTTTATTGCTCAAGCAATGACAAAACTAGATATGAAAGCCCACTTCAACACTAAAATGAAGGCGCGCGCTGGGCTTTTAAAGGCATTAGATACCGCCATTGAAAACGACTTAGGGGGAAGTTTGTGAGCGAACAAACGCACTATTCAACCTGCACCCTATGCGAAGCGATGTGTGGCATTGAAGTGACAACAAATGAGCGTGAAATAATCTCAATCGCGGGTGATAAACAAAACCCCTTTAGTGAAGGTCATGTTTGCCCTAAAGCCATTGTACTCAAAGACTTATATGACGACCCTGATCGCATCAAAACGCCGCTAGAAAGAAGCGCTGATGGCTGGCAAGAAATCTCATGGGATGATGCCTTAGATAAAGTCGCTAACAGCCTATTCGACATTCAGCAAAAACATGGCGTCGAATCGGTAGCAACATACTTAGGTAACCCAAATGCGCATAATATGGGCTCTATATTATTTGGCCCTTACTTTTACCGTGCCTTAAAATCTCACAATCGCTATTCTGCGACTTCGGTAGACCAACTACCTCACCATATTGTTAGTCGCCAGCTTTTTGGGCATCAGTCGCAAATCCCTATTCCCGACATTGACCATACCCAATATTTTATGATTATTGGCGGCAATCCCCTAGCGTCTAACGGCAGTATTATGTCGGTTCCGCATATCAAGCGCCGCCTAAAAGCGATTCAAAAACGCAATGGCAAGGTTGTGGTCATTGATCCTAAAAAATCTGAAACCGCCGATATCAGCTGCCAACACCATTTTATCAAACCCGGTAGTGATGCACTTTTGCTATTAGCAATGATAAACACCTTGTTTGCACAAAACAAAGTCAAGCCCCAGCACTTGTTAGAACATGCACCAGATTTATTGAGTATTGAGCACTATGTCGCGCCTTATAGCCCACAAAAAGTTGCCACTAAAATTGGTATTAGTGCCAGCGAGATTGAACAAATAGTCACTGACTTTTGTAGCGCCGAGTCTGCGGTTTGTTATGGTCGTATGGGCGCAAGCGTGCAAGCTTTTGGTACCTTAACGCAATATTTGATTATGGTTTTTAATATGCTCACCGGCAACCTAGATAGGCGCGGTGGCATGATGTTTACCCAGCCAGCAGCTGATTTACTTCCTCATTCAGGTCGGGGCACTATTGGCAACTTTCACACCCGTATTCGCAAATTACCCGCCTTTGCGGGTGAGTTTCCGGTGTCAGCCTTAGCAGAAGAAATAACTAGCCCCGGTGAGGGCCAAATTAAAGCCATGGTCATAGGCGCTGGAAATCCAATACTTACTACGCCCAATGGTCAGCAGTTAGATGCAGCGTTTGAAAGCCTTGATTTTGTTGTCGCGGTCGACTTTTTCATCACCGAAACGACCCGCCATGCGAATATTATTTTGCCCCCTGTTACTGCACTAGAGCGTGATCATTACGACGTGATTTTTCATAATTTTGCGGTTAGAAATAGTGCTAAGTTTTCACCCGCCATTTTTACACCAGAGCCAAACAGTAAGACTGATTGGCAGATATATCTTGGGCTTGCAGAGCGTTTAGATAAGCTTAATGGCATTAATACCGACAAATACTCACTGCTATGGGAAAAGGAGCCTAAAGGCGTTATAGACGATATGCTAAAGATGGGCCGTTATCAGCATGAAGGCGAAGCAATTAGTATAAAGACCTTATTAGCCCTGCCCCATGGTATTGATTTAGGACCATTGCAACCCGATTTACCTCAAGCTATTTTTCACGCCGATAAGAAAATCGATATGTGTTTTGACTATTTTATGACTGACTTAGCGAGACTAGATGATCACTTCTGTGATAGTGGCGAAGAAGATGAAAATAGCTTACAACTGATTGGCCGTCGTCATTTAAAAACCAATAATTCATGGCTTCACAACAGCCAAAGGATGGTAAAAGGCACTAACAATGGCTTATCACGTTGTACTGCTCAAATTCACCCCAATGACGCAAACAAGTTTGCCGTCACAGATAAGCAAATGATAAAGGTAAGATCTCGTGTTGGAGAAATTATGATTCCAGCAGAGATAACCGACAAAATCATGCCCGGCGTTATTTCAATTCCCCATGGCTGGGGACACAACAAAAAAGGCATGCGCTGGAGCATAGCAGAGCAACACGCTGGCGTGAGCGTAAATGATCTCACCGATGAAATGCTACTTGATGAGCTATCGGGCAACGCAGTACTTAACGGCGTACCGGTCTGGATTGAAGCAGCATCTTAACATGTAGTTGCTGTTCTATTGCGTGGCCGCGATCTATACGTATTTATCAAAAGCCACGCTCAATGCTGTCACAATCTCTTCGAAATAGTGTCATTTTTCGTTCATAAACACTAAGTAACATCGACGCATAAAAGTACAACCATGAAAACCTGACATGAAACTTTTAACCAATATCGATGAACAAGTTTTTTACTGGATTGCAAATCGTCCAAACAACCAGGCAAATAAATGCGGTTCTAAGATATTTAGAATGATTTCAAGAACTGGCGATGGCTATGTATATGCGATTCTCGCTGGTATCTTGTACAGCACCGACGACCTCCACGGAACGCCTTTTGTTTACACTGCGCTATTGGCATACGCACTCGAATTGCCTATATATGTAGTACTAAAGCAGACCATCAAACGACCCAGACCTTGCGATTTACGATTTGAATTTGAAGCGCATATTGTGCCTAGTGATAAGTTTAGCTTGCCATCTGGGCATACAGCGGCAGCATTCCTAATGGCGACAGTACTGGCACATTTTTATCCTTCTGTCGGTATTCTTGCTTATGGCTGGGCAAGCCTAATTGGACTGTCCAGATTGGTGTTGAGAGTTCACTACCCTTTAGATGTGATCGCAGGTGCCGGTTTAGGAACCCTAGTCGCAATAATATTCACTCCATCACTAGGTGCTTTGTGAAGATTTTGTATGGGGTCCAAGGCACAGGCAACGGCCACATTACTAGAGCGCGACACATGGCGAAAGCTTTTTCACAACAGCCTCAAATTGAAGTAGATTATATTTTCAGTGGTCGAGAGCCTGAAAAATTTTTCGATATGGACGTATTTCCTGGCTACCAATCCAAGCGTGGACTTACCTTTGTTACAAAAAATGGCCGAATTAACCACCTTCGTACGATCGCTAAAAATATCTCATCTAATTTTTTTCATGACATTAAAAACGTAAATATAAAAAAATATGATTTGCTGATTAATGATTTTGAGCCTGTGTCGGCGTGGGCAGCGAAAAGAGCTGGAGTGCCATCCTTGTCAATTAGTCATCAGGCGGCCTTTCTTCATAATGTACCAAAGCAAAGCCAGGGCATGCTAGATAAATTAATTACAAAATATTTTGCCCCAACTCAATACAATGTAGGGACGCATTGGTATCACTTCGGCCATCACATCATCCCTCCTTTTGTCTCTGAAGAGTTAATAAATAAGTCTGTTGAGTGTGCTAAAGATATAGATCATTCGAATCGCATTTTGGTTTATTTACCCTTTGAAAACCTTAAGACCATTCGAGAACAACTACACATTTTAAGTGATTGGGAATTTATTTGTTATCACCCTAATATTCAAGATGTCCAATCAGATGCTAATATCCGTTGGCAACCATTATCAACCCAAGGCTTTAAACAAGATTTGTTGAATTGTTCAGGCGTGATCAGCAACTGCGGATTTGAATTATCAACAGAATGTTTAAGTTTGGGTTTGCCTATATTAGTCAAGCCTTTGCAAAAACAGTACGAGCAATTATCTAACGCTTACACGCTTAAAAATCTAGGCTTATGTGAAGTGTTAAATACATTGCAAGCCGATGACATTGACCATTGGTTGCACAAAAAACAAGGCGTAAAAATAGAATATCCGACTAATTGTGATGCCTTTATCAGATGGATCCTCGATGGTAATTGGGATAACCCTAACACTATTTGTAAAACACTGTGGCAACAAGTGGTTTTTCCAAATCATATTAAACCTAAACTCGCTAAATTTTGCGAGTAACCATAATAGAACTAACAAATTGCGTTTTGCTAATCTGAATACATATGGTTGGCTATACTTTTTCCAGTGCCATAATCATCATATCAATCGCAATACCAAAGGTGTCTGTACGAAGCCATTTCTGTAATTCGCCTTATAATTTAAGGCGCTTCGACTTGCTGCCAAAGCTCGATTTTTACGCCATCGGGATCGAGTATCCAAGCGAACTTTCCATAACCCTCATCTACGCTGTCCAAGATCTCAACGTCTTTGCTTTTGAGTAATTCAACAAAGCCATCGAGATCATCAACTCGTAAGTTGATCATAAAATTTGCAGTACTGGGTTGCAGGTAGCTGTTGTCTTTAAAGTGACTAATCAAGGAATAAGGCTTATCTCCTTCTTCAAGTGCCCAATCAAGCTGAGGACCATAGTCGCCATCAATACCGAGTTTATCTTTGTACCATTTTCTTGTGCTGGCTGGGTCTTTCACAAGGTAAAAAATACCACCTAATCCTGTTATTCTGGCCATCTTAATCTCCTCTTTAGATTAATAGTAAACCAAAAGTAGTGGTTTATGCAGTTTTTCTGATTGCTCAAGCGAAAGCGCAATATAAATGGCACTAGTTAAAGTATTCCAGACTCTTTTATATTCAGCAGTGCAGTTGGTGCGTTTTCTTACTCAAATTTATAAGCCTTTTTCGCTTAAACTTCGTAAACAGTTAGGGAAAAAGCAAAATATTAGGTAACCAATGAAAAAACAAATAAAAACAGTAATGTTAAGCCTTTCGCTTTGTTTCGCAGGCGCAGGGTTCGCACAAGAGAAGGTCAGCATGCAAGGCACTGACAACACGACGATTAATGCTCAAGTGTTAGAAAGCTTTTCGTCACCTTGGGCTATGGCCTTTTTACCTGATGGACACAGTCTTGTTTCTGAAAAAACCGGCACTTTATGGGTACTAGATAAACAAGGTAAAAAACGCTTTGCCGTTGATAATATGCCCAAAACCGAAGCTCGCGGTCAAGGTGGATTAGGCGACATCATCGTTCACCCTGATTTCAGCAAAAACAGCATCGTATTTTTATCTTACGTAGACCGTGACGATAAAAACGACGCACTCAGCGGTGCAGCGGTAGAACGCGCGAAGTTAACGATAACTAGTTCAGGTGCAGAGTTATCTGAGCGTGAAGTTATTTGGTTACAATCGCCAAAAATGACGGGCAACGGCCACTATGGACATCGCCTAGCGGTTTCTCCTGAAGGTTATTTGTTTATCACATCTGGAGAAAGACAAAAATTCACCCCAGCTCAAAATATGGCTAGCAATTTAGGCAAGGTAATTCGCATAAACCAAGACGGCAGTATTCCCAAAGACAATCCGTTTTATGGTAACGGTGATGTAACAAGCCAAATTTGGACCTTAGGACACAGAAATCCTCTGGGCATTGATTTCGACCAAAAAGGACGTTTGTGGGTTCATGAGATGGGTCCACGCCACGGCGATGAACTCAACCTAATCGAAGTCGGCAGAAACTATGGCTATCCTGTGGTTTCACAAGGCGAGCATTATTCGGGTGTAAAAATCCCCAGCCACGAATCAAATCCGGTGTTTAAAGCGCCTCTTAAAGATTGGGTGCCGGCAATTAGTCCAGCAGGCTTCATCATCTATAAAGGGGATAAATTTCCCGAATGGACTGGCAACGGTTTTATAGGCGGTTTGTCTTCTACGGCGCTGATTCGAGTCGCCTTTAGCGAACAAAACAAACGCCCAAACTTAATAGTAGAAGAAGCAGCGCGCTACGAATGGGGTAGCCGGGTAAGAGAAGTCGAACAAAATAGTGCTGGTGATATATTTGTGCTTGAAGATGGAAGCAGCGGTCGTTTACTTAAGTTGCTAAGCGAATAAAGAAATCTCCTATTAATATTTTCGTTTCACACTACTTTGCCTGCAAAGTAGTGTGACCTCAAAACTTTCTCTAAATCCGCAGTAAAGCAAAGCTCTCCTGAAGTTAATGTTATCAATCAATAATTTATACCCGCATGAAAATATCAATTTTTTATTAGGCAAGGTCGATAACTTTGCGTACTATCTTTAGACACTCCATATTTTAATAAATAATAACCTGAATATGATATTTGGAACTATGTAATTTGATTGAATTAAACATCAAACTATTTTTGTCTTTAAGGTGGTGAGCTCAATGCGAATTTGCATCTATTTTTTGGCAAAGTTAGTCTTAATTGTTGCCTTAGTTGGTGGGTTTTCCCTTTACGCCCAAGCGCAATCTGAGTCGTTTTTCTCACATGCACTAAAACAGCAAAGTTTCTCTCAAATTCAGGCTAGCTTACAAACAGACATATCAAGTTCAAACGAGCCCTTATTTGTAATAAAACAAGAGCTTTCATTAGCATCTTTATATTTAAGTTACGATAGAACAGATCTCTTAGCCCCCTTACTTGAAAGCTTATCAGATAAAAAAGTTCACCAACAAAAAGACCTCAATGCGGTCAAATGGTATATATTTAAGGGTTACGACGCTTATTATCGTAGCCATCATGTAAATGCAGACGAATATTACCAGCAGGCATACGATATTTTTGCACAATTTCCTGAAAAACTTGCTCAATCACACCAAAGCCAACAAATTAAAGCCACATTGGATTTGTATTCAGCGCTAAACCTAGCATTTTTACAGCAGTACGACGACGCTACCGACTTGCTTGCCAAGCTAAATATTGAAGCAGAATCTAACAGTTGGTCATTGATTTACGGGCTTAGTCTTTACCATTTGGGCATAGTCAGTTATGAACTTAAAAACTACGAACAAGCTCTCGAATATTACCAAAAAGCGCACAATAGTTTGCCTGATGAAGCTATACATTTTAGGGCAATAGCTTTGATGGCAGAAGCGCAAATGATCAATATTGTTGGTGAGCGGCCACTAGCATTTAAGCTACTTGATCAGTCGATTAATACCCTACGCCAATTAGAGGATTTAAGCACACTTGCATATGGCTACTTATTAAAATCTTACTTTTACGGGAAAGACCAAAATTTTACAGCTGCTTTGGAATGGATATCTAAATCAGTAGAAATTCGCGAAAAGATAGGCAATGAAACAGATATTGCAAATGCATATGTACATTACAGTGCTACTTTATTTGACAATGATTTATTAGACGAAGCCCTAGAATATGCTTATAAAGCAGCTAATTTAGTAGCCAAAACAGAAGACTTAGCTGGGCAATGGGATGCTTATAATAATTACGCGTTATTGTTAAATGAAAAAGGCGACTATCAGCAGGCCTTTAACTATATGTCGATGTCTGAGCGAGCCTTATTAGCTAAGGCTCGCTTAGATATTACAGCAGAAACTGCGCGTTTAAACAGTGCATTTAATTTGCAAAAAGAACAGCTTAACAATTCATATTTAGATGAGCGAAATAGCATACTTCAACAACAACTCGAAAAAGAAAAACGCATGCAAGAGCGCCAAACTTGGACGATTCTAGGGCTTGTCGTATTTGCAGTGTTAGCCCTATTGATGTTAGTTGTTATCTTTAAACTTTACCTCAATAATAAAACCCTTGCGAGTAAAGACCCACTAACTGGCTTACCCAATAGAAGAAGTATTCTGGAAGTTGGGGAACAATTGTTTTGCACCAGCAAGCGCTACCAGCAAAGTTTGTGTTTGTTGATGATCGATATAGATAATTTTAAGCAAATAAATGATACATACGGTCACAACATGGGTGATAAAGTGCTGGTGTTTCTCACGCAAGTGTTCACTAGTGTATTGCGTAAATCAGATTTTACTGGTCGAATCGGCGGAGAGGAATTTTTAATCATTCTGCCCAACAGTAATGAGCAAGACGGCATTAACTTCGCAAACCGCCTTCTTGAAAAAACTACACAAGAGTTTAAACAAAGTAACTTAGCACTTAACGAACTTACCTTTAGCGCCGGACTAGCCAACAACAATTCAAGCTACGCATCCTTTGAGGAGTTAGGAAAAGCAGCTGACGAAGCATTATATAAAGCCAAAGACGCGGGGCGCAATCAAGTTCAAGTCGTTGATCAAAACGCCGATTTTTGAGAAAAAGGGGGCGAGCAAAAGGGGGTCCAAAAAGGGGTCAGTGTTACTTTTTGGATTAAAAAGTAACACTGACCCCCTTTTTGCGGACCCCCTTTTTGCGTTTGACTCGGTAAACACTTATTAAGGCCAAGACTATTAACGAATAGCCCATGCTACCACCACCAGATGCACTTGGTGGTGGAGGGCTTATCGGTGGCGTTTCTGGTGCTGTTGTGTCTGTTTGCGCCGCATTAACTGTGATATTAACACTCGATGATGCTTTAGTAATGCCATTAGCCATGCTCGCAAGTATATCAAATTTGAATTGACCAACGGTTTCTGGTGTCCATTCAAAATAGAAAGGTGCTTCAGTATCCTTGAAAACAGATACGCCATCTATTCTAAAATCAACCCACGTGATTTCACCGTAGTTTGTTGATGCGTTGCCATTCAATGTAAGTGACTCTCCTACTTCTACTATAGTAGAGCTTGGTTGCTCCATTGTTACGTTAAATACTTCATCGCCTGTCACGTTGACCATTGTCGAGTTTAAAGCGCTCTTTCCATTCGCAAGAGTGGCAATTACATCTACTTTTTGGAGCCCAAGCTGGCTAGGTATCCAACTATATTCAAAAGGCATTGCAGTGAAGCTAACTAAGTCTTTATCACCAACTTTAAAGCTTAGGGATGTTACTTCACTAATATTAGAGGACGTGGAGGCCCGCAGATTTATTGTTTCTCCGTACTCAAAAGCATATTTTTGAGACTGAGTGTGCATAGAAACGTCAAAAACATCAGGCGTAATATCAGTATCGGTTAAAATAATTTTGTTTAACGATAATTTAGGTAGAGTGACTTCTTGCACACCTTCTTGAATCAATAACAAAGGATCTTGTTCGATGGGTACTGTACGCTCTTCGTTTAATGCGTTAAACGCCATAGTATAATGACTTACATTGCCGTTATATTTTTGGTTATCTAGCTTAATTTCCAATGGCGCTGATTTATCTGTCATGTTTAAAACCAATAAAACCACTTGCTCGTCTTTTACTACACTACGAACGCTTATAGCGTTAACACCTTGGCGTAACTCTTCAGTTGTGGTTTCACTTTTTAACATCACACTATCTTCGAAAATCGAACGAATAAGTTCATAAGAAGCACCAAAACTGGTTTTCTCGAGGGGATATTTAATGCGCGGTCTTATAATGCCAGAGGGAGACACGTATTCTTCCCACACTAAAAACGAATTCAGCTTACCGTTCACACTAAACCAGTTTGCTCTGTGGTAAGTGTCTTGGTTTTCACTCATAAAAATGTAAGCGTCTGCCATTCCTAAAACAGAAGCCGCATTCGGTCCACCGGATTTCACTCCCCACTCGCTTAACCAAATTGGTTTGTTAGGCGCAACTAGCTTAGCGTAATTATTAACTGAATTGGCCAAATGCAATCTGGCTTCTAGTGCCGTTTTATAAGCCTCATCGTTAGTACTTTCATCATCTGGGTTAGCTCCAACGTAGGTATGTACAGTGACGGCATCAAAATAATCCTTATCTTGTGTGAGGTCGCTATTCCAGTTTGGATTGGCTGTGTTTTCACGCCTTAAAAGCGGAATTGATAAATTGATATTGGGGTTCATTGCCTTCAAAGCTTTAGACATAGATTTTGCGCGTGCGATGTAATCTTCGGTATTAGGAATAATTGAACTACGTTGGCCGGGGTAAAAATTTTCGTTCCCCATTTCTATATCAATAACTTCGAACCCGCGAGCAACAAGGTCTTTATACCTAGCCACAGAAACAGGACTTCCATTATCAAAATCGGGGCCATCGGCACTCATGTTGAAGGTCCATACCATGTCATAACCTGCGTCAAACTGGGTTTTTCTCAATGTATTTAAATCAGTTAGTCCATGTATTCCGATTCTTGTTTTAGCGCTCTCAAAAATACGAATACTGGCCAAATGATCTACAATACGATTCGAAATTCCCCCGCTTGTATTTGTAAACGATACAGTTTCATCTCCATATAGGCGGGTATAATCGCCTTCCCAATCATACCAATTAGCCCATAGCCCATGAGGAAACCGAATAGTGAGTGGGTTAAACGTATGAATAAGATCTTGTTCAGTTTTCGTTTCAAACTTAAATATATTAGTGCCTAGCAGATCATTGTTAAATTTTTCTTGCACTGATGAATCTATGTTGACCGATGCAGACAACTGTTCAGACACATCAAATGGATAAGTGTTTGCCTGCAAACAAGCGCTAAAAATCAAAAAACTAAAGCCAATAATTTTTATACCCATACGACACCGCGCTAAAATGAGGCAACTTAAAAAGCGCCCGTGATTACATATGACCGATAATATATTATAATGACGAATAGATAATCCACCCAAATCTTTAACTAAAACACACATTTCAATTACTTTATTTTCACATTTCTTTAAAAGCAATTAGATTACATGCACTTATAAAATAAAACACCTAAAAAAGAGTGCTATAAAAATTTATAAATCAGATGGTATTAGTCGTTAAGCTAAATAAATAGCTTCTTACTCTACAAAAAACCAATTACATAAAGACCGAATATGACAGAAAACGACCAATTAAGGTTGATTTTGTAAATATACTGTTTATAGTTTGTGTGCACACTGAGATAAACACACCACAAAAAGGAAAATATTATGTCGACTAGTTTTTATGTAAAAAAGTTAAAGTTGGCGGCAGCGGTTTCAATCGCTCTTGGCAGCGTTTCGTTTGGAATTGAAGCACAACAATCAGCTGAATCATCTGAAGAATCGACTGAAGTCATTGAAGTTAAAGGTATTAGAAGTGCATTAGCAAGTGCACTCAATGAAAAACGCAACGCGAATAGCTTGAAAGAAGTTATTCAAGCAGAAGATATAGGCAAGTTACCAGATAACAATCTAGCCGAAGTACTAGAAAACATTACAGGCGTGCAAATTGACCGAACAGCGGGCGTAGGCACAAGCGTTCAGATTCGAGGAACAGGGGCTAACCGAGTTGAAATAAATGGTGTCTCAACAGTCACCTCTGGAAGTGATAGAACAGGTATTAGTTTCGACGATTTGCCGGCTGCGTTAATTTCATCTCTTGAAGTTATAAAAGCGCCTGACGCAAAAACAGTCGAGGGTTCTGTAGGTGGCACGATTAATTTGCGTACCTTACGAGGCAATAGCCTCTCAGAGCGCTTGGTTCAATTTAGAGTACAAGGTGAGAATAGTGACTTAGCTGATGCGACTTCACCGCGTTTATCGGGCACATTTGGCGATAATTGGGAGACAGATTTTGGTAAAGTAGGTGTTGTTGTTACTGGCAGTTATGCCGAACAAGAAGTTGCTTCTGCCGACCCTCGTTTTGACCGCGATAGAGTGGTAGCCCCTGATTCTGGCCGTGGTAGCGCGGAAGCATTTCCCTTTTTGCGCACTCAGTTTTTAGACCAACCTCTAAACGCAGCATCATACGAAACTAAAAACTTAACCGCTTCAATTGAGTTACAAAAGACAGATAATTTATCGTTTTATTTCGATGCTACACTCAATGACCAACAGCGACAGAATAACAACTCGAGAGCATTTTTCTCGGGAACTGGTGGTAACGGTGTAGTTGACAATACTACAAACACTGGATTCACGACCATTGATTTAGGTTCAGTAGATGGAAAATTTGGCCAACTAGACTTAGGTGAAGTTCAAGTAGTTACTAGCGGGATTTTAGGTGTAGGTGGCAGCGATCCAAATCTAAGAACCTCTAACAACAACAGTACACGCTTAACCGAAAGTTCAGTTTTTGCTTTTGGTACTGAGTACGTAAGTGATAATTATACCCTTAAAGCAGAAGTGTCACACTCAAGCTCAGACACAAAAACCCCTTCGTTAAACTCAGCTTTAGATTTTATTAATCCAAACAGCACCGCGCCAAGCCCAACGACATCTGCAGATAATGGTGTTCCGGCGATATTCGCAATTAATAATAACACTTTCGAATTTGGTATCGCTCCTAATTTAGCAGAAACACCAAGTACACAAGAACTTCTCAATCCTGCTAACTATGCATTACGCGATCTTGGTCAAGGCTTGGGACAGCGTGAAGGCGCAGAAACAGCATTTAGAGTTGACCTTAATTATGATGTGTCTGATATGGGGATTTTCTTCTCTGATATCGACGCCGGTATCCGCTGGAACCAAACAAGCAATAAGAACCAATCAGAATCGGTCAGTAACCAATTTAGAAACTGGAACCGACCCAGAGCTGATTTGTTTTCTGATATTGTGGTGCCTGGTGCTCCAAACTTTGGCGATGTAGATAGTAGACAGCTGTTCGTGTCTGATTACTTGATTATAGATAACGACATCTCGACTCAAGATCCCAACTTTGTAATTAATTTGATTAATCAAGCTATTGCAGCAAATAACCTCGCACAGGGTGCAGAAGTGAATTCTTCTTTAGCCGCACCTGAATCACAAACCACATCATTTTTTGATATTGAAGAAACGACCACGGCACTTTATGTGCAAGGCAATTACGATATGGAGATTGGTGATGCTCTTGTAAGAGGTAATGTTGGACTTAGATATGTCACGACCGAACAAGAAGCAGTGGGTAACGAGGTTGTTAACGATGTCGTCAATCAAACCAGCGCATCAAGCGATTACGATTTTGTTTTACCAAGAATCAATTTGGTTGCCGAACTGTCAGACGAGTTAATTGTGAGAGCCGGTATTGGTAAAGATTTGCGTAGACCGAATTTTAACTCTTTATCGACGTCGGCTAATTTTCCAACAAGTGTATCTGCACGGGTTACCATTGGTAATCCAGACCTAAAACCAGAAACCGTATGGTCTTACGATCTATCGGCAGAATACTACTTTTCGTCATCAAGTTACGTAAGTGTCGGGCTGTTTCATAAAGAGCGTGAAGACTTAATAACGACAATTACGTCTGAACCCGCTGAGCCAATTGGTGCTTCAGGCCAAATAGAACGAGAACAAGATCCAAACTGTCCTGGCGGCGGTATCTTTAACCCTAACGTTCCATTTGAAAATTTCAATGTGTTTTCTACCTCAACTACTGACGGTATTTGTGTTGTGAGTAGTCGCCCCATCAATGCAGATGGCACCGAAACGCAAAGCGGTATAGAAATTGCCGGCCAGTTTGATTTGAGCGCCTATGAAGATGAACTCGGTTGGGCGTCAGGTTTTGGTTTTATCGCTAACTACACTTATCAAGAATCTGGAAAAGGGCTGACTGATTTTAGAACCGCTACAGCAGCGATTAATCAGATATTAGGTAGAACTGATACCGACAATAGCACAGCGACACTTGCAGATGATGTTGTCACTCAGCGTATTACTCTGGATGATTTGTCAGAAAATTCATACAACTTTACTGTATTTTATGACAAACATGATTTAAATGTGCGTGTTCGCTACACCTATAGAGATGCGTTTACAGAAACTCTAAACAGGATGCGCTTTAGTTTACCGCCTGTAGTGGGTGCACGCGGTCAATTAAATATGAGTGTCGGTTACGATGTTAACGATACAGTATCAATTGGCTTAGAAGGCGTTAATCTAACACGTGAAGACCGCACAAGATGGTGCTTTAATGAGGATACATTATTGTGTGAGCAAAGTTTGTCAGACCGCCGCGTAACATTAGGCGTATCAGTTAAACTATAAAGAACGCAATGCAAAGGGGAGCAAAAAGGGGGTCAGTGTTACTTTTTGAATTAAAAAGTAACACTGACCCCCTTTTTGCTCCCCTTTTGCTCTGCTGCCCTATTTTTCAATAAAATCGAATATTTCTTCTAACACCAAAGTCCTGGCACTATCTTGTTCAAATAGGAGTTCGTGTTGCGCTTTAGCAACACGAAGCAATTTAGCATTGGGGAGGTCTTTGACAAAATCGTTAATCTTTGTGTTATCGACAATTTGTTCTTGCTGAGCTTGCAAAACCAAGGTAGGTATTAAAATAAGTGCAGCATTCTGTCGCGCTTTGCGCATACTAACAATAGCCTGAACAAGCCAGTCAAAGCTAATTCCACCAAGTTGATTTTGTGGGTAGTCCACCATCATCTCGCGGAACACTCTATAGCGTATTTCACTGTTTGTAATCCTATTTTTGTCAAATGGATAAGGACTGTAATCTCCCTGCCCAAAAAAATAGCTTGCCGGTAGCCTAGCTAAGCGGCGAAACCACAAAGCCATTTTTGCGATAAACAAGGTGAGTGTTTCACCAATGGGTGTTTTGATGCCAAGCATGGGGGCGCTTAATATTAATTTAGTAAAAACCCTTGGATAGGTCTGAACAAACAAGGTCCCAATCGCACCGCCCATTGAGTGGCAAAGCAATATCTTTTCAAGTCCTTGTTGTTGGTGCTTTTCTAGGACAGGCTCGAGTACTTTACTAAGCAGTGTATGCATATCGCTGACGTAGTCGTTAAAATTGCGTACATAGCCAATATGAGGGTTTGGCAATAAACGGCTAGACTGCCCTTGGCCTTGATGATCGAAGCTGAAAACCGTGTAGCCATTTTGGTATAGCTCGTAAATAAATTCAGCGTATTTTACCAAGCTTTCTGAGCGCCCTTGGGACACAACGATGCATTTACTTGCGTTTGGATTAACAACAAAACCATAAAAAATATCCGCGCCACCGGCCTGTTTCCAGTAACCCGTACTGAACTTTTCATTATAAAAAGCCATAAATTTTGTTTTTGGATAAGTAGTTACATCAGATTCTTGGCTTATGTAATGAGGCATATACAGCAGTATTCACTTCTATTTAAACGAGTAAGTCATACACTAAAAATAGCATACATCCGTAATGTAAAGTTACTATCAAAGCGCAACTCTACCACTGGCCACAACTTCACCAAGACGCCAAACGCGCCACTCGCCAGGTTCGTAAGTATGCCACCTTTCGTCGCTAGTCAGTGGTTCTGTTGCAATAATACTAACAATGTCATTGGGGGTGGTTTCACCCGCGAAATCGACAGTAAGGTCGGCATCAGTTAATTGGGCTGGGCCAAATGGTGCCCGGCGAGTAATGCTTGCCAGTTTGGTGCTACAAAAGCTAAACAACCAATCTCCATTGCTAAGCAAACAGTTAAATACGCCCTGTCTGGCGTAGCTTTGTGCAAGTTTGGTAAGTAGAGCGTAAAACTCGTTTTGGTCAGCATCGCGAGACAAACCTTGTCGAATTTGATTCATCAGGTCGCAAAATATGTTCTCGCTATCGGTGTCTCCAATAGCTTCGTAAATGCCTTTTGTGCTGCTAAAATCTTTCACTTGGCCATTGTGAGCAAAAACCCAGTTGCTTCCCCACAATTCACGCACAAATGGGTGGGTGTTTGACAAGCAAGTACCGCCAACATTCGCTTGCCTTATATGGCATATCGCGGTGTGGCTTTTTATAGGGAGTTTTTGTACCAAGTTAGCCACTTCTGATGCACAACTGGCCGCCGAGTCATGAAAGGTTCTAATGCCCTTGCCTTCAAAAAAAACAACGCCCCAACCATCAGCATGAGGTCCGGTGTTGCCGCCACGTTGTGTCAGGCCTGTAAAACTAAAGCACAAATCAGTTGGTGTATTTGCGCTCATTCCTAATAGTTCACACATGCTCTTGGCTTACCTCAGTTGCTTTGAAAGCTTACATTATCCAAAGACAGATTAATCGAAATGGTGCTCAACATAGCCGATAAAAACCTGCTAATCAAGCACCAAATGTAAGGCTTTAGTCGCTACTTTCTTGTTGTATAGGAAACAATAGAGTGAGCCGCAGACCGCCTAATTCAGACGCTTGCGCACTTATGTGTCCTTTATGCAATTCCACACTCGCTTTCGCGATCGCTAAACCTAAGCCCGTGCCTTGATAATGTGTCCCAGATGGTGCTCTGTAGAAAGGTTCAAAAATATGCTTAAGCTGAGCATCTGATAAACCGTTGCCGTCATCTTCAATACAAATACTCAGCATGCTTGCTTCATTTGTCGTAGACGGCTCAAGGATTTCAATGCTGACAACGACTTCTTTGCTGCTATATTTAATTGCATTGCGAGTAACATTTTCAATGGCACTAATGAAGCTAGTCTTTATTAAATCAACAATTAGCGTTTGCTGTGTTGTGTTATTGACCTGCAATGAAATTTCACTGGCTTTTGCTTCAAATGACAGGTCGTCTAAAATAGGAATGAGTAAAGCATGCAAACTTACACTTTCCATTTGCAACCACTGCGCATGGTTCTCATCATTCATTTTCGCTAATTGTAGGGCTTGCCCAATGAGGGTATCCATCACCCCTATATCTTTTTCGATACGCGTGGCATAACGGGTTTGTTCATCGCCATCTGGCTGCAACATTGCCAACGCTAACTGCAACCTGGTTAAGGGTGTACGCAGTTCATGAGAAATATTTGCCATTAGCGCCTTTTGCTGAGCTAAGCTTTTCGCTAAATTACTCGCCATGTCATAAATATCGTTATGTAATTGGCCAAGCTCATCTTTGCGTTTTTTTAGCGTACTGTTTTTGTTTGCCGAGGGCTCGTTTAATAAACCCTGCGCAAATTCTTTACTTAATTTACTTAGTTCTTTTATTGGCTTTGCGATGGTCCATGAAATTGCGATACAAGCAATCGTACCGGTTATCAAAAACACCACAAATGCAATGGCAAAAGCAACGTCCGCTCTTTGATCACGGCGCAGCAATCTACCTATAAACAATTGATATTCTTGGCCTTTTGATCTAACTAATAAAGGACCAACAAATTCCATATTGCGAGTTTTAATAAGCAAGGGAATTTCAGAGTCCTTTAGCGACAAAAAACGATTTCGTTGTTCGAGTAAAGGCGGCGGAAAGGCTAAAATGATGTCATCAGTTTTGCTATTAATAGCCATCAAACTCCAGTAACCGCGTGCACCTGCTCTGCGCATAGCTCGTTCAATATTAATATCATTAGACAATTGCTTTTGAACCGACTTCTGAACGTTCAACACACGCTGTTCTCGCTCGGTATCAACAGCGTTTATATCCCAAGACTGTCCAAAATAACGGGCAATAAAAAATGCCATCACCACCATTAGGGTAACTGCAGTCCAAAACCAAACGAGGATTCTGCCAAAAAGCGAATTACGGGGATTTAGTCTTTGTACAAAGTTAATAAACTATGCTCCTAGGTCTTTAATTGCATTAAGTAACCATTCCCACGAACGGTTTTAATTACATCGCTAACACCCTTCTGCGATAGCTTCTTTCGTATGTTACTCACATGCATATCTAAACTTCGATCGTAGGCGCTAAGTTTACGTCCGAGTACGCTTTCACTTAGTTTCTCTTTGGTCTGCAGTTGGCCTGGATTTTTCATTAACTGTGCAAGCAGCATAAATTCAGTAGAGGTCATCTCTATCCCAGCACTACCAACTTTCACGCTTTGATTAGCTTCATTTAAAAAGATATTGTGCAAGCTAAGCTGCTGCGGCTGACTAAAACCTTGTTGTGGGTCCATGCGCCTAATTAAGGCTTTAATTCGAGCAACCAGCTCTCTTTGGTTAAAGGGTTTTGGAAGATAGTCGTCTGCGCCAAGCTCTAGGCCTAGGATTTTATCGTAATCATCGCCCTTTGCCGTGAGCATAATTACCGGGATTGCCGAAAAACCACGTAAACGTTTGAGCGTTTCAAAACCGTCGATATCCGGCATCATCACATCGAGTAAAAGAATATCAAACACATTGCTTTTAAGCTTTTCCAAACCACTAAGGGGGAATTTTCAACGCTTATCTCAAACCCTTGTTGGCTCAAGTAGGCAGATAACAATTCAGTAAGATCTTTGTCATCGTCAATTATGAGGATTTTGTTCATCATCATCCTTTTGTAAGATGCTTGCATTGAATAAGTGTAATGCAATTATGCTGCTTAGTGTAAAAACATCTTATTGAAAAAGAACTATCTTTACACAAGCTTTACAATTGCTTGGCACTACTTTGCACTAATATAGGTATTATTATCTCAAGCAATAACTTCATTCAATGTAAGTCAGCATAGTGAAGCTATTATATTAACTACATGAGATGAATATTGAGGAATGATTATGAAAAAACAAATCCTAACCCTTGCTACTTTAGCATGTTTCACTTTAGCTAGCGTGCCCTTAGCGATGGCCAAAGGCGATCGCCACGAAGAAGACCCAATGAGGGTGTTCAGTAAGCTAGATTTATCTACGCAACAGAAGCAAGAGATACGCAGTATTTTTAAGACCACTCGCGAGAACAATAGCGTATATACAGGCGAGAAATCATCCATAAGAGCACAAATGAAAGACTTAATGGATATGCCGGCTTGGGATGAAGCAACAGCGAGAAGTATCCTTCTTAGTCAAATTGAGCAAGGTAAAACAATCGCCCTTAACCGCGCTAAAGCACGCAACCAGGCATACAACTTGTTGACGGACGAGCAAAAAGTTAGCTTAAGTGAAAAAGCTGAGAAAAAAGAACGCGGTAAGAAAGGCGACAAAGCGCATAAACGCGATTCAGACCGCAAAGGCGACAAAGCGCACAAACGCGGCTCAGGCCGTAAAGGTGAAATAGGCAAGAAACGCTTAAACAAAATACTTGAATTAAGCGATACTCAAATCGCAGCAATGGACGCCATTGATACGCAAAGTAAAGAGATGATGGAAAATTTGAAAGCAAACTCCACATCTTATCGCGACCAAATGCAAGCAATTACGATGGCTGAAAGCTTTGATGAAGCCTCGTGGTCAGCGATGTTTGATAATGCTAAAAGTAATATGCTTGAGCATGGTTTGATAAAAACCAAGGCGAGATACGAAAAAGCAGCTGTATTAAGCGCGGTCCAAAAAGAAAAGTTGGGCAAAATTATGGAAAAGATGAAAAAGCGAGGAAAGCGCGCTTCGTAAAGCTAATCCAGATGGGTTCCAAGTAAACATTTAAAGCTCGCACGTAATACTGCGAGCTTTTTTATGCATCTACTTGCGGCCTAAGTATTACAGTAGCAACCACTCGCATCGGTATCGATAAGCGCCTTTGGCGGGTTCGCTAAGTTGTCTTTAGTATCTACCCATTCTTGCAAATAAATATCGACCTCACCGCTATTTGCAAAGCAGCCACTGCCTCGACTATACGGTCCTAAATAGAGTAAGTTTTTGTCAGCATCAAGCACTACAACTGCTGGTGTAGAAGGAACAAAGCGTTTTATTTGTGGGTATTCGTTTACATCAAGTTCTACATTTTCAAAACCCTCAGCGCTTGACCAGTTCTTTAGTGAAGACTGGTGGGTTTTAGCCAAAAACTCACAATAACAGCTACCCTGCGTGAGGTGGAAAATAGTCGGTGAATTTGCAGACAATGAGATTTGCTGTGTTTGCGAAAGGGCTGAAGCAAGGTCTTGCTCGAATGACAATGACATTATCGCCTGCGACAAAGTCATGTTTGGATCAAAGTCAGATTTACTTGCCGTTGACAACCAAAATATCGCAATTGACGCTATCATGAACCACGTGATAATCACTACGCCAACAACTAGCTTGTGTTTATTCATACCTAAAATGGAGTGAGCATCTTAGTTGAATCGAAAGTATTGCAATTGAGCACTCAGCTCATCTGCCAGTTTATTTAGCTCAAAAACATCATGCGTCAATGCTTCAACTTGCTCATGCTCATTCTTAAACAAGTTGTATAAATGATCTGTCGAACTACTGATTAATTTAGATGCCTCAGCTTGTTCAGTTGCAGATTTTGCAACATGAGTAACATTATTGTTTACTTGTTCAATACTAACAAACACTTGGCCCATGTTTTCGGTGGCAGACTCAGATGATTCAACCGCTAATTCAACCATAGAAACACATTCGTTCATATTGCCAACAGAGTTATTTGCACTGTCGGTGAGTTGAGAAGTGATCAACTCAATTTCCTCAGCGCTTTCTTTCGACTTTATCGCAAGGTTTCGGACTTCATCAGCAACCACAGCGAAACCGCGGCCATGTTCGCCAGCTCTTGCTGATTCAATCGCCGCGTTTAATGCGAGTAAATTTGTTTGTTCAGCAACAGATTTTATTGACTGCATTACCAGAGAAATATTTTCACATTTGCCGCTTAAGTCACCAATCGCGCCCGCCGTCGTTTGCAGAGTAGATTTAAGGCGAGCAATATTCGTTTGACTTGAATCTATCGATACACGGGTATCTTGTGTGCTGGTTTTTGCACCATCGGCAATAGTGTTGGCATTTTGAGATAGTTGGGCCACTTCTCCAATACTTTGGGTAATATTTTTCATTGATTCAGAAATACTGGTCACTTGCATGTTTTGCTGTTCAACCGTGCCGTCTAGGGCAACGCAAGATACTTTAACTTTTTCTGCAATAGTTAGCAGACCTTGACCAACATTGCTTGAACGCTGCGCTAAAGACTTAACAGATATCAGCAAATGCCTGAACTCTTTTAATGCTGGCTCGGTAGGAAAATGCTCATCGCTAAGATCAACAGTACCCGACCTTGCCATGATTTTGGAAATCGCCCTATTCATTTGATAGGCCACCGCATGTTCTTTTTGTGCCTTATTTGCCATTAACGCTAAAACGACACACTCTAAAACCGCAAACGAGGCATGTATGGCAAGTATTAAGAATGCAGGTTCAGCTGCTTCGAAAACCACAAGCGCACCGCCCATGTGTTGCGATGCAAATCCAGCGACATGATGAACAGCAACAACAAGCGTACCTGTGACGATAACTTTCCAATCACGAAAAAATGACAAAAATGCAAGCATCACAAAAACCTGAAAATGCATTTCGGTCATGCCCATGGTTTGTTGTAGATGCAAAGAGACCATAAGTTGCGTAGCAATGGCAACGATGTGTTTGCTAGCGCTTAGGTCTGGCTTGCTGAAAATAAAATAGCATGGCAAGCTAATGATAACTAAGCTTGTAGTGACGCCCATTATTAACGTATCGCTCACAAAGCCAATGATGACGCTCAACACAAATTGTGCCAACAACACCCACACAAACACCCTGAGCGTGGATACATTTTCTAAATGGCGCGGGTCTTTTTGCATAGTGGGTTGCATAGTGAGGCTCTATTACGTTATTGGTTAAAACATTATAGAAGGGTATCGGCTGTGACGGTAAATAATTAAGGAAAAAAATGGCGGCAAAAAAACCTAATAAAGAGGAGCTTACACGCGTCTAATACAACCTTAAGCTCATATCGCTTACAATGTAACTGACATAAGCCCTTATACTTTATTGTTTGCCACGCAGAGCTGATATAAAGGTCGCGATTATGACAAAAACCAATGACATCATAAGGGCGAGTGAAATAGTCTCCATCAATGCCAGGTTATTTTCACTACTGAAGGTGGCATCTCCAAGATAATAATGAATCATCAAATTAACGATACTCATACCGACCAAATTACCAATAGTTCGCGATAAATTCATTGATGCGGAGGCAACGCCAACTTCTTGCTCTTGCACCGCGCCCATAATTGCACTGTTGTTTGGCGTTGAGAACAAACCAAAGCCCAAACCAAGTAACGATAAACAGACGGCAATATATAAGGCAGTTGATGTCATATCTATCTGGTTCATAAACAAAAATCCGAGTGCGACAATCGCGCATCCAATGGTTGCGATAAAGCGGGGCCCAAAACGATCTGACAACGTCCCGGCAAAAGGCGCAACAACGGCCATACATAAGGCCTGTACAAGTAAGATTTGTCCAGCATAGGCTGGGCTAAAGCCTTTAATATATTGTAGATATAAACTAAGCAAAAAAATGATGGCAAAATTGCTTGCGTACATTAAAAAAGAGGTCGATAACGACAAACTGAATAATCGGCTCTCTCGAAACATTTGCACGCGAATGAGAGGTTGCTTGTCACGGCTTTGATGAATAATAAATCCAACTAAACTGGCAAATGAAACGAACATTAATATAAACCCGAAAACAGAGGGCAATTTACTAAATCCATAAACGAGGCTGAACGAAAAAAGAACAAATATGGTAGAGCCTGCCCAGTCAAAGCGTGAGTGTTTCTCATTTTTCCATTCTCCGTGCAAAGCAAGTTTTATAAAAATGATAAGTGCTAGCATTAGCGGGATTTGGAAATAAAACACTGCTCGCCAATCTAAAAACTCAGTTAGCCAGCCCCCGCTGCAGGCGCTAAGGTCAAACCAATATAAACACAAGCCGCTAATACACCTAGCGCAGCACCTCGTTTATGGGTTGGGGCAACCGACGTAATAATGGCAACGCCTGTACTAAAAATCATAGCGCCTGCACCACCTTGTACAAAACGCCAAAACAATATCCAATTAATATCTGTGCCAATTGCACACATTAATGCGCTGAGCGCATTTAAGGCTAGCCCAATAGTGTAAATACGCTTACGACCGTAGTTATCAGCTAGCTTTCCAAAGGGCAACATGAGTGCAACATTTGCGAGAATATAAAGCGTAGGTAACCATGCGACTTTCGTTGCATTAGCGTGCAAGTCTTCGGCCATTGCCGGAATGGCAACGTTTACTGCCGCCATGCCCATTGGAGCAATAAGATAGCCTGCGCATACCGCGAAAAGTGCGCTATTGGTAGTCGAAAGTCGAGACAAGTAGATTCCAAAAATAAATAACAGGATTAGTGAAAACAGAAAATAGTGAGGGGAGACTGCCCTTTAACAAGACAATGATGGGCCATGGACAAGAATAAAACAAGTACTAAGCTTTAAATTAAGCACATTCAAAAAGAGTATTCATAAGCATTTGATATCTACCCAATATAAAGCTTATGCTAGCGTACACATTTGTACATAAGTAATATTTTATGGCTCTAAAACCTACCATATACAAGTTTAGTATCGCCCTTGCCGATCTTAACCATCAACACTACCCAACACTCAACCTAACCGTTGGTCAGCATCCTTCTGAGACAAGTGAGCGAATGCTAGTACGCTTGCTTGCGTTTTGCCTGCATTCTCATGCCGATAGTGACCAACTCATGCGTTTTACAAAAGGCCTTAGTGCTTTAGACGAGCCTGATATTTGGCACAAAGGCCTTGACGACCAACTTAATTTTTCGATTGATGTTGGCGAACCCAGTTACGAACGTATGAAAAAAGCATGCAGGCTATCTAACGAAACCTTCATTTACAGCTTCAATAGCAAGTCGGCGGTGTGGTGGAAGCAAAATCAAGCACAGTTTGCTGATTTACCAATAAAAGTATTTAGTTTTGAATGGGCGCAAATTCAGGATTTAGCCAAAGAAATAAAGCGCACCATGGATTGGTCAATCACCATTAGCGATGAATCACTCTTTATTAGCACTGAACAAAACCAAATAGAAACAAGCTGGCAACAATTACAATAAAAAATTAATGAATATATATACATTATTATTGCATATTTATATTTTTTCGTTAATATACGCACATACGTTAAACATATGGTTAGTTGCCATCAGCTTGATTAAATAGGTTTATGTGTGTTTGCAACTTTATGTAGTTTCATTTTAGTTCCTCCCTCAATACGCTGTTCTTTTAGAGGCCGACGATATCGTTGGATGTAAATATTAGATAGCGCTTGGTGCGCTTGGCATGATTTCGTGCTGTAATAGTCGAATCGTAAATGCCAGCCACCGTTTTTTTACTCAATAATTTATCGATAAAGTTAATTCATTATGTATACAACCTGTATTGTAGGCGCCAGTGGTTACACTGGGGCTGAGCTAATCAAGATTATTAGCCGTCACCCGCAACTTTCCTTAACGCACTGTTTTGTGTCTGAGAACAGTCAATACGACGGCTTGAAAGTAAATGAGGTTCACGCCGAAGTCAGCGGCATCTGTGACTTGAGTTTACAAGCCTTAACAAATGAACACATCAGCACGCTTGGCGATGATTTTGACGTTATCTTTTTAGCAACGCCACATGAGTTTAGTCACGATCATCTGCCGAGTATGATCAATAAAAAAGCGGCTGTATTTGACTTATCTGGCGCTTATCGTTTACCCGACACGAATATCTTCGAATCCTTCTATGGCTTTGCTCATCAACATGGTGACATTGTTGAAAAAGGCGTTTATGGTCTTGCTGAATGGTATAGCGATCCAATTAAAAGCGCGCCATATGTAGCTGTTGCTGGCTGTTATCCAACCGCGTCCTTATTAGCCTTAAAACCGCTTTTAGAAAACAACTTGCTAGACAGCAATAAAATGCCCGTTATTAATGCAACCAGCGGTGTAAGCGGCGCCGGCAAAAAAGCCTCGGCTACCACCAGTTTCTATGAAGTAAGCTTGCAAGCCTATGGTGTTTTGGGACACCGGCACACACCTGAAATTGAGACATATGCAAATACGCCGGTCATTTTTACGCCCCACCTTGGCGCCTTTAAGCGTGGCATTTTGTCTACGGTTACCGCTTTTACCAATAAAAACGTAAGTTTAGAAGATATTCAACAAGCTTATGCCCAATATTATGACCACCAGCCTTTAGTCAGAGTTAAGCAAAGCATGCCTAAACTAGACCAAGTGACTCACACACCTTTTTGTGACTTAGGTTTTGCGTTTGACCCAACGAAACAATGTGTTGTTGTCACAAGCGCCATTGACAACTTGCTAAAAGGGGCTTCCTCGCAAGCAGTGCAATGTTGTAATATTCGTTTGGGTTTAACACAAACAATGGGGCTTCTATAACATGGCGGTTTCGTCTGCAGAGTTTCCGATAGTCATTAAAATTGGCGGTAGCTTTTTCTCTACTTTAAGCAATGACAATACCCTTGACTCAAGCTTATTGAGCACCATTAAAAAGCTTAAAGAAAATAATCGCGCTGTAGTGCTCGTGCATGGTGGTGGCGATCAAGTGCTAAACCGCCTCAATGATCTTGGGATCGCGAGCGCCCGCAAAAATGGTTTACGCATTACGCCCGATGAACATATGCCCATCGTAACAAGCGTACTGGCGGGAGAATTGAATAAACAGTTAGTCGCAGAAGCGGCAAAATATGGTATTAATGCTGTGGGTGTCAGTTTAGCCGACGGAAATATCGCCAACTGTACAGAGCACCCTGCCAAGATAGGTGCAGTGGGTGTACCTGTTGCTGAAAGTGCAGACTTGCTTGAGGCATTGATTCAAGCCAATATGGTCCCTATAGTCGCTTCAATCGGAAAAGATAAAAATGGGCGTTTGTACAATGTTAATGCTGATCACGCCGCCATTTGTATTGCCCAACTATTAAAAACTAAGTTGTACTTTTTCGCCGATGTGAAAGGCGTACTAGACGAAAACAAACAATTGATTGAAAAGCTAAGCCCCAGTTTAAGTGAACAACTCATAAACGAAGGTGTCATCAAAGACGGCATGGCGGTAAAAGTAAAAGCAGCGCAATTTGCAGCTAACTCGATACAGCAGAATGTCACCATTGGTAGTTGGGATGACGCGACACAGCTCTTTATAGAGAATGTGCATTGCGGTACTGAAATACTACCTGAAAAACAGCCAAGCCAGCAATAATAACCACGAACGTATAGACGCTGCAATCGGTCATACGTGTTACACACAATAGAACTTAAAAAGGAACGCTTGTGAATTTACTTAGTTTCAGCGACTGGACAGCAAAAGACGCTAATTCACTCCTCAATTTTGCGATTACGCTTAAACAAACGCCTGAGCGTTTTGGTCAGCCGTTGGCAGGTAAGTCGGTAGTTGCACTTTTCGAAAAGCCGTCATTGCGCACACGAGTTAGTTTTGACATTGGCATTAATAAGCTCGGTGGTCATATGGTGTATGTCGATAGCCAAGGACAGCCCATGGCCAAACGCGAAGACCCAAAAGATGTCGCTGCTAACATTTCGCAATGGGCCGACGCCATAGTCGCCCGTGTGTATAAGCACAGTACCCTTGAAGATTTAGCCTCGGTTGGCAACATTCCAGTCATTAACGCACTTTGTGATATGTATCACCCTTGCCAGGCCTTAGCTGATTACATTTCTATGAAAGAAGCCTTTGGCGATATTAAAGGTAAGACCTTAGCTTATGTCGGTGATGGCAACAATGTTACCCACTCGCTTTTGATTTTAGGGGTTTTGTTAGGCTGCCACCAAGTTGTTATTACCCCAAAAGGTCACGAAATTGACCCTAGTATCGCCCAAAAAGTCGCACAAATGGCGAGTGATGCTAAGGTAGAATTTACCCTTAGTAATCATATCGATACACTTACTAAAGCCGACGTGATTTATACAGATACGTGGTTGTCGATGGGCGACGATACGCCACTGAGCGATATAAAAGATAAATTTATGCCTTATCAGGTCAACAAAGCACTTATGCAACAAGCAGGTGCAAGTTATGTGATGCACTGTCAGCCGGCGCACAGAGACCTAGAGATAACAGGTGAGTTGATGGATTCAGAGCAATCCCTACTTATGCAAGAAAGCAAAAATCGCATGCATGCGCAAAATGCCATTCTTTGCTATTTATTAACCGAATTTGATATTAGTCAGTTTTAGAGGTCATTGTGAAAAATACAGCAAGTAAAGCGAAATTAGACGTGAAAAAAGTGGTTCTAGCCTATTCAGGCGGACTTGATACGAGTGCCATCGTGCCGTGGTTAAAAGAAAACTACGATTGTGAGGTGGTTGCCTTTGCCGCTGATGTTGGTCAAGGTGAAGAAGAGCTTGAAGGACTAGAGGCCAAAGCAATTGCCTCGGGCGCAAGTGAATGCCATATTGTTGATTTAAAAGAACAATTCGTTAAAGAGTTTATCTACCCAACCATAAAAACAGGTGCCGTTTATGAAGACGATTACTTGTTGGGTACGTCAATGGCTCGCCCTATTATTGCGCGTGCGCAAGTAGAAGTTGCCCGTAAAGTCGGGGCTGATGCATTGAGTCATGGTTGTACCGGTAAAGGAAACGACCAGGTAAGATTTGAAGGGGCCTTTGCTGCCCTAGCACCTGACTTACCCGTTATTGCGCCTTGGCGTGAATGGGACATGGTTTCACGCGAAGATTTACTCGATTACCTTGCCAGTCGTAATGTGAAGTCAAGCGCGTCAGCAACTAAGATTTATAGCCGAGATGCGAATGCTTGGCATATTTCGCACGAAGGCGGTGAGCTTGAAGATCCTTGGAATGCACCTGGTAAACAAATTTGGACCATGACGGTAGATCCTGAAGATGCGCCCAACACGCCTGAAACCGTAAGTCTAAGCTATGAAAAAGGTGAGCTTACCCATGTAAACGGCAAAGCGTTGTCTCCTTATCAAGCCTTAGTAGAGCTAAATCGCATAGGTGCGGCCCACGGCGTAGGTCGAATCGACATTGTAGAAAACCGTTTGGTTGGCATGAAATCTCGTGGTTGTTATGAAACTCCCGGCGGCACCATCATGATGAAAGCATATAAAGGCTTAGAGTGTTTAGTACTCGACAAATCTGCGTTTAAGTTTCGTGAGCAAATCGGCCTAGAGTACGCCCATGTAATGTACGACGGTCGCTATTTCACGGCCCTAAATGACTCTCTATTAGCCGCCGCAAATAGCTTTGCTGAGCTTGTAACGGGCGAGATTGTAGTCAAACTATATAAAGGCAACGCTACAGTTATACAGCGTAAATCGCCCAACAGCTTATACTCAGAAGACTTTGCAACCTTTGGTGCAGATGACGTTTACGACCAATCACACGCAGAAGGGTTTATAAGACTATTCAGCTTGTCGAGCCGCATCAGTCATTTAAACAAATTGAAATAAGGGATAACAACTATGGCTTTATGGGGCGGACGCTTTAAGGCAGGCAGCAGTGACATGTTCAAACAGGTAAATGATTCTTTACCTTTTGATCACGTTATGGCGGTTGAAGATATCTTTGGTTCAATCGTGTGGTCACGAGCACTGAAAGAAGCAGGTGTATTAAGTGCAGATGAACAAGCAAAAATAGAGACTGTCTTGAGTGATTTGCAAGACAAAGCACAAAATGGCGAAATCGACTTTGCGGCATCAAAGGAAGAAGATATCCATAGTTTTGTAGAAGCTTACCTTACTGAGGAGCTGCAAGACTTAGGGCGTAAGCTACATACAGGCCGCAGTCGCAATGACCAAGTCGCAACCGATTTTAGACTATGGGTCAAAAACCACTTAGCCTCTCTAAAACAAGATTGCGTTAACCTTCTTGGTGCGCTTTTGCATTGTGCAAATCGTCATCAAGATGTGGTTATTCCAGGCTACACCCATTTGCAGCGCGCGCAACCGGTTTACTTCGCGCATTGGTGTTTAGCTTACGTTGAAATGCTAAAGCGTGACATCAGCAGAATCGACGACCTCACCAAACGGATGAATCAATGTCCATTAGGGAGCGGTGCATTAGCTGGAACGACCTTTGCTGTTAACCGCCATCAAATCGCTGAAAGCTTAGGCTTTTCGAGCCCATGTTTGAATAGCCTAGATGCGGTGTCAGACCGTGATTTCGTGCTCGAATTACTATTTGTGGCCAGTACCAGCATGATGCATTTATCGCGGATGGCTGAAGATCTTATTTTCTATAATTCTGGTGAGGCTGGTTTTTTACAGCTATCAGATGACGTTACCTCGGGTTCGTCGTTAATGCCGCAAAAGAAAAACCCTGACGCGCTCGAATTAATGCGCGGAAAATGTGGCCGAGTCTTTGGCCATTTACAAGCGCTACTGGTTACCATGAAAGGCCTACCTTTAGCCTACAACAAAGACATGCAAGAAGATAAAGAAGGCGCGATTGATACCGTCAGCCAATGGCATATTTGCTTATGTATTGGCGTTGAAGTTTTAAACGGCATGGCACTCAATGAAGAAGCGTGTCGTAGGGCCGCTCAGCAAGGCTATGCGAATGCAACAGAATTGGCTGACTATTTAGTGGCTAAAAATATTCCCTTTAGAACCGCTCATGATATCTCAGGCCAAGCAGTA
The DNA here is from genome assembly GCF_055808975.1 of Glaciecola sp. G7-5. Lineage (NCBI taxonomy): Bacteria > Pseudomonadati > Pseudomonadota > Gammaproteobacteria > Alteromonadales > Alteromonadaceae > Glaciecola > Glaciecola sp. G7-5. The sequence continues at coordinate 1,907,536 of NZ_CM147892.1, read as the reverse complement.
GTTGCTGCTATAGCAAAAGGCCTCGCGCTTGAAGAAATGCCAATAGCTGAATTAAAAGCTATCCATAAAGATATCGATGAAGACGTTTATCCATGGCTAGAACTCGATGCTGTTTTAAATAAACGCGACCAATTAGGTGGTACCAGTAAACAAACAGTTACCCAAGCCCTCTATGTAGAGTTAGAGAATTGGGATGCACTAACGGCACAAGCGACTTAGGAGTGTCAGGTCAATGAGTTTATCTCATCAAGATAGTGTACGTTTATTTAGAAACTCTGCTCCGTATATGAACGCGCACCGCGGAAAAATCTTCGTCATCATGTTTGGTGGAGAAGCGGTGCTAAGTGAAAACTTCGAGCGACTCATTCAAGACATTGCTCTACTGCATAGTTTGGGAATTCGTATAATAATTGTGCATGGTGCGCGCCCGCAAATAGATGAACGCCTAGCCTTAAGATCTATACAGGCGCAGTTTGTTGATGGCTTGCGAATTACCAATAAGGCAACCCTTGAGTGCGTAAAAGATGCTGCAGGCTCATTACGCAGCCAAATCGAAGCCCTGCTGAGCTTAGGCCTACCTAACTCGCCTATGCACGGTGCGCGTATTCGTGTTTGTTCTGGCAACATGGTGATTGCGAAGCCCTTGGGCGTACGCAACGGTATAGACTTTGAACACACCGGCAGTGTGCGTAGGATTGACATTCAAGGGGTGCAAGACCAACTTGACAACGGCTCTATTGTGCTGCTGTCACCAATGGGGTATTCGCCTACAGGAGAAGTCTTCAATCTCTCTCATGAAGATGTGGCGACCCAAGCAGCAATAGCCTTAAAGGCCGACAAACTAATTACCCTAAGTGATGGCGACGGCATATATAAAGCTGACGAATTAATTCGCACCATAGAATTAGATCGGTTAAAGCCACTCATCGAGAGCAATCAAATTCAAGCCGAGAGCACTTGCTTAAGTGCCATGGTAGATACTGTGACCGCGGGTATTCAGAGGGCACACTGTGTAAGTTATCACAATGATGGCGCAATTCTAAAAGAGTTATTTACACGGGACGGCCACGGCTCGCTCGTTATGCAAACTCATTATGAGCAACTCAGAACGGCAACCATTGACGATGTTGGTGGCATTCTTAAATTAATTAAGCCTTTAGAAGAAAGCGGCGTTTTACTCACCCGTTCTAGAGAGAAATTAGAAAACGAAATCGAAAGGTTCAAAGTGATTGAACGTGACGGAATGATTATCGCCTGCGCAGCCTTGTATGTCTTCCCAGAAGAGAAGATGGGTGAAGTGGCATGCGTCGCCATACATCGTGATTACCGAGGTAAAAACAGGGGTGAACGGTTGCTACATGCACTAAAATTAGAGGCTATTGATGCAAACATTAGTAAACTGTTTGTGCTAACCACCGTGACTAGCCATTGGTTTTTAGAGCAAGGCTTTGTAGAGCAAAGCATAGACGATTTGCCTAGCTCTAAGAAGGACATCTACAATTTCACGCGCAATTCCAAAGTATTTATTATGCCTTTGTAATGGCCTGAAACATCGATTTAAAATGATAAAGCGAGTAAGTGATTACTCGCTAACCATCCTAAAAACTTACGCGCTTATAGGGCCGATATTCCGCTTTCCAGAAATTACTTTCGATGCGTTGCTCTAACACTTCATCAGACAAGCTTAAGGCTAAATTTTGTTCCATAGCCACCTTCGCCACCGCAAACGCGATTTTACGTGAAAGCACGCTTATTTGTGTTAAGCGAGGAAGTAAGTAATCAGATTCCCCTTTCGCCAGCGGGGATTCTTCGGCCAGTGCATTGCTCGCTGCCATTAGCATTTCATCACTAATAAGACGCGCTTTAGAGGCAATAACACCCAGACCAATACCAGGAAAGATATAAGAGTTATTGCATTGTGCGATAGGAAACACTTTATCATTATAAGTGACCGCGTTAAACGGAGAACCCGTCGCTATTACAACATTGCCATTGGTCCATTCTATTACTTGCTCTGGTCTTGCTTCTACTTGTCTTGAAGGATTACTTAAGGGAAAAATAATAGGCGTTTTACAGTTTTCAGACATGGTCCTTATGACTTGCTCGGTAAATAAACCGGGCTGACCAGATACACCAATCAAAATATCAGGCTTAGCGTAAGTCACCACATCAAGTAATGATGGATACTCGGTGCTGTAAGACCAAGATGCAATACTCGCAAGCGGCTGCATTAGCTTTTCTTGAAAGTCACGCAAGTTGTCCATCCCTTCAGTTAATAAACCAAAGCGATCAATCATGAACACGCGTGCCCTTGCCTCACTCTCGTTTAAACCTTCGTGCAGCATTTGCTGAATTAACATCTCGGCAATTCCACAGCCCGCCGAGCCTGAGCCAACAAATACGACTTTCAGCTGCGACAACTTGTCACCACGCGCTCGACAAGCCGCTAAAATAGTACCCAAAGTGACCGCTGCAGTCCCTTGAATATCATCGTTAAAACAACAGACTTTGTCGCGATAATTTTGTAACAGTGGCATGGCATTTGGCTGGGCGAAATCCTCAAATTGGATCATCGCTTCTGGCCAGCGCACACTCACTTCGTGAATGAACATATCCAAAAATTCATCGTATTGCTGCTGCGAAATACGCGGGTGCCTTGCGCCCATATACATTGGATCATCAAGTAGTTTTTGATTGTTTGTACCCACATCAAGCATCACCGGTAAGGTGTACGCAGGGCTAATACCACCACAGGCGGTATAAAGTGATAATTTCCCAATCGGGATCCCCATGCCACCTATCCCTTGATCGCCCAGACCAAGAATACGTTCACCATCAGTAACTACGATAACTTTTACCTTACGCTTAGTCGCATTGCGTAAAATGTCTGCCATCATATGTCGCTCATCGTAGCTAATAAATAAACCACGTGAAGAACGATAGATATCAGAAAAACGCTCACACGCCTCACCCACCGTTGGTGTGTAAATAATTGGCATCATTTCTTCGATATGTTTTTGCAGCAAGCCATAAAACAAGGTTTCGTTGTTGTCTTGGATTGCGCGCAAAAATATATGTTTATTCAAGGGGCTAACAAAGCTGCTATATTGCATGTAAGCTCGATCGACCTGCTCTTCTATCGATTCATAGCGCGGTGGTACGAGCCCTAAAATATTGAATGACTTACGCTCGCGTTCAGTAAATGCACTACCCTTGTTTAGCAGCGGTGTTTCAAGTAAAGCTGGACCAGAATAGTGGGTGTATAAATAACGTTGTGTATCGTTTGCAGACATGTAGGGCCTTTGCAAGTAATCAATCAGTTAAAATAATTCGTCGAGTATAGGTTCTGGCGTTTCTTCGTCTTCAATATTCAAATCGAAGGTGTCTTGGGTGACGAAGGTTGTCGGCTCTGTCCCTTTTTTGAAATACTCAAACATCGATGATGCATCTGTTTTTCTAGAAAGCAAACCCGTTTTACGATCAATACGCACTCTTACAATTCCTTCAGGTATTGCCTTTGTTGTTTCGGGTTTACCATCAAGCACTTTTTCCATAAAACGAATCCATGCAGGTTGCGCTGCCTTTGCGCCATCTTCTGCACCAATCAAGGCATTGCCGATATAGTTAAAACGCGTCGGGTTTTTATTGATCAAATTTTGATTGCGTGAGGCTCTGCCTAGCTGACGTATGTTGTCATCAAAACCGACCCAAGATGTGGCCACTAAGTCGGGCGCAAACCCCGAAAACCAAGTATCTCTTGAATCGTTTGTTGTTCCGGTTTTGCCGCCTATATCGGTGCGCTGTAATAAGCTTCGTGCACGCCACCCTGTACCCAACCAATACGTATCATTGCGCCCGTTACCTCGCACCGCGGTGCGCATCATTTCTGCGACTAAAAACGCGGTCTGCTCAGAAATGGCGCGCGGAGCTGATTGCATAGGCGCTCTAGTATCGGTGGCATCTTCAGTGCCAGTGTCATTAGCAATGCCACTTAACTGGTTTGCCAGCATCGCTTCAATATCAGCATCGGTGCCGGTTTGCGGTGATGACGTAGCCTCACCCTGGCTATTTTTAGGGCTGCCATCGCGATTTAGGTCTGTACATGGATCACATGCATACAAAGGCTCTGCTTGCCACAAAACATCGCCAGCGCTATTTTCTATTCGTTCAATAAAGTAAGGCTTAACGGCAAAGCCGCCGTTCGCAATCACCGCTAAAGCAGTTGCTACCTCAATAGGTGTATGTGCGCCAGAACCAAGCGACATGGTTTCGTCAAGGGGTATTTCTGAGCGCTCAAAACCAAATTTTGTTAGGTAATCTCTTGTCGTTTCTAAACCAACGCCCCTTAATAAACGCACTGACACTACGTTTTTAGATTTTCCTAGTGCAACGCGCATACGGATTGGGCCGTCGTAGAGCGCCGGCGAGTTTTGTGGCCGCCATGCAACGCCCGATGAAGCATCCCATTGGTTGATTGGCGCATCGTTTATGACACTGGCGAGGGTGTAACCGTTATCTATCGCAGAAGCATAAATAAAGGGTTTTACGTTAGAACCGATTTGGCGTTTTGCTTGAGTCGCACGGTTAAATTGGCTGTGATAGAAACTATAGCCGCCTACGAGTGCATCAACCTCTCCGCTAAAGGGGTTAACAGCGACAAATGCGCCACTAGCAGATGGAAACTGCGATAGCTGCCACACGGCATCTTCTGGGCGTTTACGCACATATATAAGTCGCCCTTCTTGCACGATGTCAGTAGCTTGACTAGGCTCTGGTCCTTGCCTTTGGTCATCAATGTATGGCCGGGCCCAGTCTAGACCGTCCCACTCAATAGTGAGTTGACCATAATCTAGGGTACGAACTAGCAAGGACTGCCCTTCAGACCTAATTACAATTGCTGGAATAAGGTCGCCAATAACTTCCGTTTCCCCTAAGATTTTATCTAACTCTTCTTCATCAGGTCTAACAAAGGGTCCATTTTGTTCTGTAAGTTTTGCTATATCAGCTTGTGATAATGGTAAAGCATAGCCTTCTTTTTCAAGGGCAAGTGGGTCAAGTGCATTCCATATGGTTGCCAATGGACCTCGGTAACCGTGGCGCTCATCGTAATCGTGCAAGTTTCTTACGACGGCAGTTTGCGCTGCCTTTTGATGTAAGGACGACGCCGTGGTAAACACTTTAAATCCACTCGTTTCAGCAATCTCTTTGCCGTAAATAGAAATCATCTCGTTATACGCAATGTCAGCTAAATAGGGCGCCGTCATATCAACTTCTGCACCGTGTTTAGAGCCGGTCACTGGAGCAGTTGATGCTTCGTCAAACTGCGCGCGAGTGATATAACCCTCATCAAGCATACGCAACAATACGATACGGCGTCTTTCCTTAGATAAATCTGGACGAGATATAGGATTTAACACCGACGGACGTTGCGGTAAACCCGCAATAGTGGCGATTTGCGCTAAGCTCAGTTCTTGCAACGATTTACCGTAATAAACTTGCGCCGCCGCACCTACCCCAAAGGCTCTATGTCCAAGCTCCACTTTATTGAGATAGAGTTCGAGTATTTCATCTTTACTCAGCTCTTGCTCCATCTTAAGGGCAATAAACACTTCTTTTACTTTTCTAGAATATTCCTTTTTACGCGTTAAACCAAAAAAGCCCCTCGCTAGCTGCATAGTCAAAGTACTTGCGCCCTGTCCTTTTTCACCGGTGGTGACCAAGTTAAGGACGGCTCGCATTACACCGATGGGGTCAACCCCAATGTGCTCGTAAAAACGACTATCTTCTGTGGCGATAATCGCCTGTACTAGCGACTCGGGAACATCTTCTAAAGAAACGGGGATTCTTCTTTTAACACCATATTGGGAAATCAATTTACCGTCTTTGGTATAAATTCGCATAGGTGTCTGCAATTCAACGTCTCTAAGTACTTCTACGCTCGGAAGTTCATCTTTGTAGTAGAGATATAGCCCAGCGACAGTACCTACGCCCAGTAGCAAAGCAAGGATACTAATGATAAAAAAGATTTTTATATACTTCACGGCGTGTGTTTATCTCAAATAATTGTTGAAAAGCACTCAGAATTTATACGTATGTGTCGTTAACTAGTACATACCATAAATTAAATCTCAGTATTATGAACGTGTATGATACTGTAATCCACATTAGGCTACCATGATATGAAGTCGCTTTTTTCAAAAAAAGCCAAAACAATTATCGGTTTAGATATAGGGACCAAATATATAAAGGCTGTAAGCCTAGATATATCCTCTAGCTCTACGAAAGTAATCGCATATGCTTGCGAACCCATTGTTGGTTCGGCATTTGCTGAGCGCGAAATTAAAGATTTCGATGCGATTAGTAAAACACTCAAAAAAGTCAAATTATCACTCAAGGATAGAAATAAATATTGCGCACTTGCCGTAGCAGGTTCGTCGGTAATTTGTAAGCTCGTGTACATGGAGCCAGACCAGAGTGATTTTGAGCTAGAAAGCCAGATTGAGTTAGAGGCTGATAGTTTAATACCCTACCCACTGTCTGAAGTCTATTTAGATTTTGAAGAGTTACCCATGAACGAAGCTAACGATGGCAAAGTCGCTGTTCTTTTAAGTGCGGCTCACCGTGATTTAGTTGATTCTCGGATGACCGTTGTGCGCGAAAATTTGTTTGAGCCGAAAATAATAGATGTCGAATCTAACGCCTTAGGTGAAGCGTTTATGCTTTACTTGCAAGATGAACTGGACGAAGACGAAGTTGTGTGTTGCATAAATGTTGGCGCATCTTTATTACAACTTACCGTAGTGCAAAACAATCAAGTTATTTATGCCAAAGAACATTCTTTTGGTTTAAACAAGCTGAATCAAGATCTATCACTCATCTACGGTGTTGATGTGCACGAGGTGGAACAACAAATTGCAAACAATACGGCGCCAGATGATTGGTTTGAAGAAACCATGCCTAGTTTCTATGCCAGCTTACAACAACAAATTCAGCGTGCATTGCAGATGTACACCTCTACCACGCATAAACCTTCTCCAAGTAAACTCTATTTAACCGGCGGCGTGAGCAATCTTCCTAATGCATGTGAAGAACTCGATAAAGAGCTGTCAATTCCGGTTGCTTTGTTTAATCCGTTTACGGGAATGGAAATAAGCGATAAATTGAATGCTGAAAAATTAAACAGCATAGCCCCTCAGCTAACAATAGCTGTAGGCCTTGCCACGAGGAAACTTGAATCATGGCAAAGATAAATTTACTACCTTGGCGTGAATCACTGCGCCAAACCCAGAAAAAACAATATCTAGGCTCGTTAGTCTTTGTGTCCGTTTCTGTTTTTATTTTGTTTTGGATTATAGGCCAAGCGATTGATCAGCAAATAAGAAACCAAAATTCACGAAACAATTATTTAAAACAACAAATAGAAGTTTTGGATAGAAAAATAGCAGAGATACAAGAAATTAGTAAAGCTAAAGATGCTATTGGGCTTCGCATGGCGCTGATTGAGCAGTTACAAGTTAGCCGAAATCTGACCCCAATTATTTTTGACGAACTAGCCAAAACCGTTCCTGCCGGTGTTGAGTTTGACACTATGTCAAGATCAAACAATCAGATAAAAATTACTGGTTTGAGTGACTCAAACAATCGTTTGTCGAGTTTCATGCGCGCGTTGGAAGAATCTGATGTTTTCGTCAATCCGGTGCTATCGTCGATTGTTGCAGATAAATCAGGGCTAAATGCCGTAAGTGACTTCGAACTGACCTTTGCAATTTCTGCTAAATACGGTCCAGTTGAAGTTGAACAAGCAAACTCAGGGGAGGAATAGAATTTATGAACTTTGATTTTAATAAGTTAAAAGAAATAAATGACCTCGACTTTGAGCAGGTCGCAATATGGCCCAAAGAAATTAAAATAGTTGTTGGCCTTATTTGCGCAGTCATCGTGAGCGCGATTTGTTATTACGCCATTATTTCTAATAAGTTACCTATGTTTGAAAACGCCAAAAAAGCGGAAGCAGAACTGCGCTCTACTTTTGAAGCGAAATATCGCGTAGCGGTCAATTTAGAAGCATACGAAGAACAGCTAGAGAGAATAGAAAAAGACTTTTCTTCTATGCTCAAGTCGCTTCCTACCAGCAACGAAACGCCGGGGCTGCTTGATGACGTAACCTACGTGGGCACTGATGCTGGTTTATCTTTTAAATTGCTTAATTGGCAACAAGAAATACCTAAAGAGTTTTACACTGAGCTGCCTATCCAAATTGAGGTATCTGGGAGTTACCATGAATTTGGACAATTTGCTTCCAATGTCGCAAACCTGCCGAGGATTGTTACCTTGCACGACTTTGAAATTTCGAGCAAACAGAATCAATTGACGCTGTCGATGCAAGCTAAAACCTACCGCGCTGAGACTAGGGGGCAAGAATAATATGAAAAAGTTATTACTAGGCCTAGGTTCGTTAGTGCTGTTGTCTGGATGCGGAGCGAATATTGACGATTTAATCGTGTATACCGAACAAGTGCGTGCTAATACCGAGGTAAATATCGAGCCCTATCCTGAATTTAAACCATTGCCAAATGTAAGTTATTCGGCAAGTCACTTACGCAGTCCATTTTTACGTTCAAGAACTGAGCAAGTTGCCGATAAACCTATTGACAGTCCCAATTGTCAGCAACCAAATCCGAATAGACGTAAACAGCCGTTAGAAAACTTCGGACTTGATGGTTTACAAATGGCTGGCGTGTTTACCTCTAATGGGCGCAAATATGCGCTGGTAAAGGCAAACGACGGTAGCTTACACAAAGTGACGTATGGTAGCTATATAGGCCTATTTCATGGCCGCGTAACCGCGATAACGTCAACCGAAATTTTAATCAAAGAAATGCTGCCAGATGGCGCTGGATGCTGGAAGAGCAAACAAGCAAAGCTGACAATCTCGTCAATGGTAGAGGAAAACAATAATGTCTAAGAAGTATATCTTTAATCGGAAATTGGACCGCAACAAATCACTACGGTATTTGAGCTTAACCTTAGTTGTTTGTTTCGTTGCGTTTGGCGTGGTTGCGCAAGACCAGATTGAAAGTACAAAGACACAGCACAATACGACTAAATCATCGATAATAAATAGTGAGTTAGTCGACCCTAAAGCAAACACCAAAGCCTTAAGTGTTAGTCATTTGTCTAATATCGACTTTACTCGCCGCGGCGACATTGCCAACGTTGTGGTCGACTTTGAAAACGGTGCACCAGAAGTATCGTTTATCGAAGCGCAAGGAAAAGTGGATATAAGCTTTGAAAAAACCAAAGTGAATGATGACCAGTATGTGCAAATAGATGTTTCACAATTTGGTACTGCGCTCAGATCTATTGAGACCTTTCAAACCGAAACGCACTCACGCTTAGAAGTGAAATATGACGGAAACGTCAAAGTGAACAAAGAAGTTTTGGCCAACCAGATTATCTTCTCATTTTCACCTTTAACAAAAGAAGAAGTAGCAGAAGCCCAAGGCGTTGTCTACACGGGTAAGCCTATCAGCCTTGATTTCCAAGATGTGCCGGTGCGTCAGGTATTGCAAATTATCGCGCAAGTAAATGGCTTCAACCTTGTAACGACAGACACTGTAAATGGCAATGTTACTATTAGCTTGTCGGGCGTTCCTTGGGATCAAGCATTAGAAATGATCCTTAAGATTCGTGGTTTAGATAAGCGTTTAGAAGGCAATATATTACTAATTGCACCAAGCGAAGAGTTAACAGCAAGAGAAACGCAGGTATTGCAATCTAAGCAACAAGTGCAAAACTTAGCGGAACTTACATCGGCCAATATTGCGGTAAATTATGCCCGCGCCGAAGAACTCGCCACGATATTGAAATCTCCCGAAGGCGGAATACTGTCAACGCGAGGGACTGTTAGCGTTGACGAGAGAACCAATACATTATTAATTCGTGACACCCAAGCATCGATAGACGAAGCTCGTACTACAATAGCAGCGCTTGATATCCCTGTTAAACAAGTATTGATAGAATCTAGAATGGTCACGGTAAGAGACAACGCTGACGAACAGTTAGGCGTGCGCTGGGGATTAACCAGTAACTCAAGTGATGGTGCTACTTCAGGCTCGCTGCTAGGTGCTGATATCACCAATAGCGGTTCAGTGCCAAGCACAATATCCGACAGACTTAATGTGAATCTACCGGTAACCAATGCCGCTGGCCGTATTGGCTTTCAAATCGCGAGTTTAGTTGACGGCAACATTCTAGATTTAGAGCTAAGTGCTCTTGAATCTGAAAACAAAGGCGAAATTATTGCCAGTCCAAGAATTACCGTAGCAAACCAACAGGAAGCCTATATCGAGCAAGGAACAGAGATTCCGTTTGTACAGTCAACGTCAAGTGGCGCGACCTCGGTTGAGTTCAAAAAAGCGGTGTTGAGTCTACGCGTAACGCCTCACATTACACCAGATAACAGAATAATACTGAATTTAGTGGTTACTCAAGATACTCGTGGAGATACGGTGTCTACGTCAACAGGTCCGGCTGTGGCGATTGATACGCAAGAAATAAGCACGCAAGTATTGGTCGAAAATGGTGAGACCATTGTTCTTGGCGGTATTTTTCAGCAAACAAGTACAAGTGACGTAACCAAAGTGCCGCTTTTAGGCGACTTACCATTAATCGGAAAAATGTTTAGCTCAAATGGAAAAAGAGAAGAAAAACGCGAACTCTTAATCTTTGTTACACCTAAAATCATCACGACCGAAATGTAATGATTATAAAATGAGCAAAACCGAATAGTTGCTAAAACCCATAAAAAATGACGCTTAATGCGTCATTTTTTATGTATAAGGAAATCTATTTGCAGACAAGGCTTGCAAATACACCACGATACTTGAGATAATCACGGGTCTCGATACTCACGCGAGGATTAACGCGCTCATAACAGACACTGCCTGTTATGGTAATTGTTGGTACAAAACATCCAATATAACCAACACCACTTTCAAAAGATGTGATTTAAACAAATATGGCAGAGAAACGTAACGTATTCCTTGTAGGCCCAATGGGCGCAGGGAAAAGCACTATAGGCCGACATCTAGCTGATGAACTTCATTTAGAATTTTTCGATTCAGATCAAGAAATAGAACGCAGAACAGGTGCTGATATCGCTTGGATTTTTGATTTGGAAGGTGAAGACGGTTTTCGTAAACGCGAAGAAACCATTATTCACGACCTAACAGACAAGCAAGGTATTGTGCTTGCAACCGGTGGCGGCTCAATTGTATCAAGTGCCGTGCGAAACCGTTTGTCGGCGCGTGGAATTGTAGTCTATTTGCAAACCACAATTGACAAACAAGTCGCACGCACTCAGCGTGACAAACGCAGACCCTTGTTGCAAAACGATGATCCTGAAAAGGTATTAAGAGCGCTTGGTGAAGAACGTAACCCTCTTTATGAAGAAGTAGCAGATTACGTTATTGAAACAGACGATCAGAGTGCGCGTGCAGTCGCCAATCAAATTATTAGCAAAATAGGCCTATAAAAGGTACACATACTCAAAGGATAATTAACATGCCAAGCATAAACGTAATTCTTGGTGAACGTAGTTACCCTATTGCAATTGAAGCCGGCAGCTTGCAAAGCGCCGGTTTTTTGTTGTCTGCAATAAAAGGGAAACAAGTTGTTGTTATAAGCAACGACACCGTTGCACCGCTGTATTTAAGCACCGTCATAAACTTACTAGAACAAGCTGATAAAGAAATCTCTAGTATCATTTTACCTGATGGTGAGGCACACAAGACGCTTGCCAGCTTTGAACTCGTCATGGGTCAATTACTAGAGCGACGCATATCCAGAGACGCATGCATTGTCGCTTTAGGAGGCGGTGTCATTGGTGATTTGAGTGGCTTTGTCGCGGCTTGTTATCAACGTGGAATCGACTTTGTACAAATTCCCACTACCTTGTTATCACAAGTCGACTCATCTGTTGGGGGTAAAACAGCTGTCAATCACCCCTTGGGTAAGAATATGATTGGCGCGTTCTATCAGCCTAAAGCCGTGCTTATTGATCCGCAAACGCTAAGCACCTTAGCTGCAAAAGAGTTCTCAGCGGGTATGGCTGAGGTTATTAAATATGGCATTATTTATGATAAGCCATTTTTCGATTGGATAGTTAAACGCAAGGCAGAAATACAGCAACAACAAGCTGATGCACTCAGTACAATGATTGCTCGTTGTTGCCAAATAAAAGCCGACATTGTCAACCTTGATGAGAAAGAACACGGCATTCGCGCACTCTTAAACCTAGGCCACACATTTGGACACGCAATAGAAGCGCAAATGGGATATGGCACATGGCTCCATGGTGAAGCTGTAGCTGCTGGCACAGTCCTTGCTTGTGAGCTATCTGTAATGCGTAATCAAATGTTAACGTCAGAATTACGACAGGTAAGCGAACTATTTACCTACTTTGACCTTCCTATTACAGGGCCTTCAAATATGCAGGCAGATGATTACATTACGCATATGCAACGAGACAAAAAGGTATTAAGTGGCACCATGCGATTTATTTTACCCATTGGGTTAGGCAAAGCGCAGGTAGTAAGCGACGTTACACAACAGGAGCTTAAACAACTACTTAATGGAGAATAAGCGTACGATGCACAAGCCGTGTTTAAGCGGCTTGATGCAGGTACAAGTATTTGGGTATAACGCTAACCGTGTCAGAACTTCACAAACGACTTTCCCATCTTGTGAACTACTCATCGCAACTGATTTTTGTCAGCGGTAAATCTGTTGCAGATCAGCAGCGTACCTTGAGTGATTTCTTATCAAGTCAGCAAGTTGATACCGAAATCTCGTTTTTCACAGCGTCAAGTTCAAAACAAGCCAGCGATTATCGCGGTAAAATTTGTCGCCAACTTGGTGGTCATCAAGTTGGCAGTTTCATTCGTCCTCTACAACAACTACTGGGTGATCCCCAAGACGGTCTATCAAGTCAAAACGGCCCCTACTTGGTCTGCATTACGCAAGCCGAAGCCCTTGAAGAAAGCTTTCTGCAAGAGTTGTGGGATTGGGTGATGCATTCCCAACAATCAGATCAGAGCATTCATTTAAATATAATTTTGTTTGGCGAGTCTGCTTGGGCAGAAAAGGCACAAGAATGGTTGCCAATGCATAACAGCCATAAACCGGTATTGTTGTCGAGTGAGTCCGTCAACCCGGTTGGTTTTGATGTCAACGCTCTTGAAGCACTAATGGCTGATAAGTCATCATGGTTTAGTACCTCAAATCAGCCATTGGTAAGCAATCGGTGGTTTATCGGTGGCATATTGTCAGTGTTTTTGCTGGTTTTTGTAAGTCTAATGGCGTGGCAATACCCAAGCCAATTTTCGTCACTATTAGCAGGCGATGCTGAAGCGGCGTCAAGCTATGAACCCGAGCTAGAAAGCAGTACAGATGAACAAGCTTTTGAAGGTATGGCCCAACGTCAAATTATTGTAGATGAAGCACTCAACGAAACCAGCTTTACTAAGACTACATATCAAGCACCACTTGAAGTGGTTGAATTAGAGTCAACTACGAGTCAAAGCACAGAAAGCGATAAGCCCGAGCAAACAAGCACATACACCGATGCTGCACTGGTCACTTCTTGGACAAAATCAGCCGACAAAGCAAAAAGCATAAACAAAGATATGACACTTAAGGCACCCGTTTTGGTGTCTGCAGCTATGCAAAGTGAGAGCAATAATAACGCAGATGAGTCACTCGCTCCTAGCAGTACGATTATTGCCTTGCAAAAAGAAGCCTTGCCTCAACCCAAAGTGATTGCAAAGAACGTCACAAATAATCCAGACGGCGATTTTCAAGTGCCTGATATTATCAGTGTTGAACAGTTAGACGCCCAGTTTACTAGTCAAGAAGATATACAAAATGCATACACCTACAATGCTAGTGCAGAAATGAGCGAAGAAACTGAGCAAACTGCTTTAGCTCAGGCGCAAGACCAACAAAGTGATTCCGGTGTTGACTATCAGTTTGATGAAACCACACTATTGTCGTTGCCGACCGACGCTGTCGTATTACAATTGTCTGGCATACAAAACCCCGAAGTACTCCAGAACTATCTTAACAATAACAATTTGAAGGCTTCAACTTGGGTTTACGAAACTCAGCGTTATGGTGGACCTTGGTATGTCGTGTTATATAGGCAGTCATTTGGCTCTGTTGACGCAGCGCTTGATCAATTGACAACACTGCCAGAAGATGTAAAGGAAGCGCGACCTTTTGCAAAAAGCATTAACCAAATACAGCAAGAAATTAGCCGCAGATAAATTATGCGTGACAAAAATCCGTTAATTTGTAGGCCACGGGTAGAATGGATGTCTTTGCTATCTAAAAACCTATAAACTATAGTTAAAATTCTAAACAGATAGTGAGTCAAATTTGACGACAAAAGCTAACAAGAACAAATTGGCTTATATTGGAGCTAAGCCAGGGGCAACATCAACTATCAAGCGTGATTCAGATTCATGGTTCACTCCGCCTGAATATATAGATTCTGTTAGGGCTGTATTAGGAAATATCGATCTTGACCCTTTTTCGTCTGAAAAAGCAAATGAAATTGTTAGAGCAACTCACATTTTCACTCTTGAAAATAGTGCATTTGATAATGATTGGGATATTGTAAAAGACGCGAAAATATTCATGAACCCACCGTATTCAGCAGGATTATGTGGCCGTTCAGTGAATAAATTTGTAGACCAATATGAAGCACAAAATTTCTCAGAAGGTATTGTGCTCGCAAATAATGCTACCGATACGAGGTGGTTTAGTGCCCTTGTAAACCACTGCACTGCAATATGCTTTACTAACCATCGTATAAGTTTTTGGAATAATGATAGAAAGAACGTTTCAGGCAATACTCGTGGTCAAGCTTTCTTTTATTTCGGAAAGAGAAAATCAAAATTCAAAAAAGTCTTTGAGAAGCATGGCTTTGTGATGAATCCCGCCAAATAATATCTAGCACAAAGTGTCATAAAGTTAAAAAAATTGAATACCGATTTAGTAGGCATTTAGCAACTAAAAAGCCCCCTGTTTCACCTTCCCTATCACCTATTATTAAAGGCGACAGGTAGGTAACACAGGGGGAGCTTGTAGCTTCAACTCTTGTTCGACCTACGTTCAGAGTATAGCTTATTCGCCTGGTTCAACATATAAACCAGCATCATTAATAATCCAACCTAACGCTTCTAAGGTCGCTTTTGCTTCAGCACCTACTTCGCTATGGAAATTAGCATTTGCATTAATTCTAGCGCCAGACACTTTGTTCTGTGCAGCCCATCCAACCAGAGTAGCATCCCAGTTTGCAACGCTCATACCAATGTTATTAAAGGTGTTTTGCGACGTCCCATTTGCCGTTGTCAGTCTTGACATATCCCAGCTAGGTAGTGCTTGGTCGAAGCTCACCGCATTCAAAAACATATGCCTAGCGTGAGTCAAAGAACTCGTATCCCACATATCAAGTGGCTGATTAAAGTTAGTCGCGTTGTTGAACGCAGCAATGAAGTTAGCTTGGCCTTTTATATCCCAAAGGCTAATATCGGGATTAGCTTTACTTCTCAGCATGAAGCGGCGGTATATTCCATTTGCTGTCGCATTAGGATCTTCATACGTTCTAGTCACGTCAGGAATATCAGTAGGCCACTCTTCAAATGTTCCACTGTCCGCTAAACTCCATTGAAAATCACTATATTCAATATCGCCCCATTGCTGAATTGAGACAACTTTCATTAAATCTGGCGTACGAAATTGATGAAACTCACCGCTAATAGAAATAGTGTATGTGCCCGGCACATCATAAAAATGCGTAATTGATGGGTCAGTTAAATTAGTTTCTATATTGCCATCGCCCCAATCAACGTCAAAGTCATAAGTACGTCCAGCATTATAGACCCCTAACACAAAGGCATTGCTACCACTAAGCGTGGTACTTGGAAGTCCCTCATTATCAACAGAAACAGAAGTATCTACAGTAAAGATAAGCGGACGTGCATTTTCAGCTGTTATTATTTCAACAGTTCTATCTGTACTTACCGTTTTACCTTGAGTATCTGTAACAGTGTAAGTTAATGTATAGGTACCAGGTGTAGTATGGTCAACTGTGCCTGTAGGTGCAGGAACCGTCATATCGCCATCTTCAAGATCAACTGCCGTAGCACCAAATTCGCGATAAGGGCGACCAACTACATGGGTTATTGTCTTTTCACCCCTTAAAGTAAGCACTGGTTCACTGGGATCACCAATAACCGTTACGATACGATCTAGCGTTGACGTATTGCCAGCAGAATCAGTGGCAGTGTAAGTAATGGTATATACACCCGCTTCGTCATTGTCTACAACATCGCCTGATACTATAACTGCAACTTCACCACTTCCGGTATATGATTCAAAATCGTCTAGTGCTGTTGCACCGCCGTTTTCTTCCTCAATGTAGTACTCATCGCCATCTTTGGTAAAGGTAATTTCAGCGTCACCATTCAAAGTAATAACGGGTGCTGTTCTATCAATAGCTTGTACAACGGTAACAGTTCGAGTTACAGGAATTGCAGCATTGCCGTCATTATCAACTGCATGAAAGGTAATTATATAATCACCCAACACACTTGTGTCGACCGCATCGATACCCACAGGTTGCAGACTCACTGGACCGTCAACAAAATCATAAGCGGTAGCACCCGTTTCCATATAGGGTATACCCGATTCGAATGATTCAATAGTGACATTGGCCGGGCCTGTTAAGGTTATCACTGGCGGCGTCAAATCACCGCTGGTAGTGTCGCTCTTTCCTTCACCCTCAATACAGCCAAACAACATAGTCAGCCCTAGGGTAAAACAAACAGCTTTTACTATATTTTTAGGTTTAAAAGCCGAAAAAGACATGTTTTTCATAAAGTATCCTTTATTAATTTATATATATTTCTATGCAAGCTGTTAAGTTACTTAGCCTCTATAAAGCTAGGCGATAACAACAATGCAAGATATTAACAACGCTATTTTGAAGAATGACATATAGCGTTGTTAAGTTGAGACTTTGTAAGCATTTAGCACTAAGTCTCAACACGAATCGCACTGATTAAATTTTAATTCACCTTAAAACTTGTACAGCATACCTAATTTGACATTACGCCCATTGTAATCAACCGTGTATGTTCTCCAATCAGGAGCACCATCTAATGCGCTACCTTCTGAAAGCAGACCATCTTGTTCTTGTAAACGTGTAATAAAGGTACGGTTATAGGTTTTAGTTAAGTTAGTAATGGAGAAATTAAGTGATAGTTTTTTACTCACTTTATATCGAGATGAGAAATCAACCGTTGCACGATCATCTTCCCAGATTGCGCCATCCCAAGAGTTCGAATTTTTAAGTCTCTTAGAACGATAGGCATAGGCAAGACGAAGAGATAGACCTTCATTTTCCCAGTACAAGGTGGTATTGACTGTATCTTTAGAGGTGTTTTGCATAGGGAATCCATCTAACAAGCTTGCTGTTGTTTGTTCGCTATCATCACCATTTTTGTCGATATAAGTCGCTATACTGTCAGTGTAGGTATAGTTAAATATAATACCAGAGTACTGTAAAAATCCGGGTAAAAAGTCAAAGTCTTGTTGGTATGACGTTTCTACACCAAAGATTTCACCGCCGTCACCATTTAACCATGTAGTAGTCTCTACACCTTCAATAATTCGACCACAATGTAAGTCTCGGAAAGGTTGCTGATTGATACCATTTTCCAATCCTGCGGCTAACTCTTCTTCCGTTCTAATATTGGTGGGGAACTCTGATGCATCAGCACATTCACTCAACGGAAAACCACGTTCATCGGTTCTACGATACGTCATTGATTTAAAGTCTTTATAGAAAGGTGCAACAGATACCATCGCGGTGTCTTTAAAATACCATTCCCATGAGAAGTCATATGCAATAACTTCAGTCGGATTCAAACTTGGATTTCCGCCAGTCGCAACCGGTGTATTTCCTTCCGCTCTGGCAGTAATAAGGTAGGCTGGAATTAATCGAGACGGTTTAGGCCTTGACATATTTTTTGAGATACTAAAACGCACTAGCATCTTATCGGTGATATCGTAGCGAGCATTGAAGCTTGGTAAACCAATACCATAATCAATTTCACCAGTAACTACATCGGTTATATCGAAGTTAGCGCCAGTAAATCCGCCTGTTGTTGACACTATATTGCCAAAATCATCTTCTACAGGGTAGGCATCTGGATCCCATTCTCTAAAACGAAATCCTGAGCGACTACTTGCCTCGGCTTGCGTCTTACTGTAACGATAGCCAAAATTACCTCTTAAATCACCATCAAGGAACTCGTAGTTAAACATCAGGTATACAGCTTGTGAGCCAAATTGAGTATTAGTCGGTTCATCATCGTCATATGCATCGCTGAAAGTGATGTTTGGATCTGTTCTTGATGTAGCAGCGTAAACGTCTGGCCAAAAATCATTATAAATAGCATCAACATTTGGAAGATCCCAACCGTTAGTCGTACCACCAATCACGTTTGTTAAATAGTTGTCTGCTGGAAACGGTCCTGGATAATCAGCAACTGTCACTTCAGATGCTAGTTTTCCATCTGCATTGCGGGTGGCATTAGGATCGTCAGGGTCACCTAAGTTAGCGTAAAAGCTTAACGCTTCACCCTTTCTTTCACGATCAATAACCTTCGCCCCAAAAGAAACCCTAGTTAGAGGACCAAAGTCAATATCGCCTTCCACATCAAATGAGAAGGTAAGGCTTTGATCGTCAATATCTTTAACAATAAATTGTGCACTTTGAATAGGTAGGTTTGCACTAGGGAAGTACTCACCATCAGCTGTGCCGAATATAGGAGTGAGTAACAAGTTACCGTTTTCATCGCGCCAATCAGCGCTTGCTGGCTGTTTATTAGAGCCACCATCGGGATTAGAAACGTTCGCGTTAAATATTATTCTATTAGACTCTTCAATAGGCCACTGCTGAGTAGAATGGCTGTAACCAACTTTTGCATCTAATGTCCACGTGCCATCTAAGAAAATATGTTGATAATTTAGACCAATAGTATCGGTGCTTGTGTTAATTGGCTTTCTCCATACGACTTGGCGAGCTGTCGCATTAGGCCCTGAGAATTGTAGTGAAGTACCATCTTCGCCAATAACAGCTGTAGGACGAATTATCTCTCCCGAAACATCTGTAGTCGTTGTATAAAGTTGCTGAATGTTAAGATTATACTGTTTGGTCAGCTTTTCTCTTTCTGAATGGGTAAGGTCTACCCAAAAACTTGAATTATCGTTTATTATGTATTGCACAGTCGACGATAAACTAAGAGTCTCTGTTTCATTGAAAGAAAGGTTTCTTTCATAAGCATTTGGGTCGAAAGCGGTTGTTTGGCCTTGCCCTGGAACAAATAGAAAGTCAGGTATACCGTTACCATCAAAATCAACGGGGGTGTCTTGAAGCCAATAGTTTTCACCTAATGGATTGCCCGCTGTATCAACTGCGGTGGCGGCCCGGCGATATTGCCATTTGTAATTACTGGTCCTGTCACCACGTGTTTGCTGCTTTGAATAATTTAGAGAAGCTGTCATGCCGAAGCTTTTAGAAAAGTTTCTACCAAAAGCAAAACCTAATTTTGGCGAAAATTCTTCGGATAAATCATTGTACACACCGCTAAGACTAAGGCTTGTTCTTGGTTTTTTAAGATCCAGCGGTTTCCAAGTATTTAACTTAATCGTTGCCCCTAAACTACCTTCATCTTGTTTAGCCGTGGCACTTTTAATAACTTCGATAGAACGTAACATATCAGCAGACATATTCGAGAAATCGACACTGTTGTCATCACCACTGTTGGTCATGGTCACGCCGTTCATTTGTACGTTATTATAACTACCTTCAACACCCCGAACGGTAATTTCTGTACCTTCACCATCTTGCCTATCGATACCAATACCGGTAATACGTGACATTGCTTCTGCAATGTTTGAATCTGCCATTTTCCCAATATCTTCTGCAAAAATAGAGTCACTAATATTTTCTGAAAAGCGTTTGTTATTTAATTGTTTTGTCGCACTGCTCCTAAAACCACTGACTTCAATAATTTCTGTGCCATCTTCAGTCATTAAACCGTCTTCTATTGCTTGGGCTCTAGCGGCTGCTTCCGCCTCAGCTATAGACATATCAACTTCTACTTCAGTCTCCTCAGCGCTATTGTCTTGCTGAGCATAAGCTGCAGTATTACCTAGCAAGACTAGAGCAATAGCAATCGATAATTTATGTTTCAAAAAGTTAGACTTTTTGTAATGAGTTTGTTTAGCCATATTTATTTCCATTACAGTGTTGTGCGTTTAATTTAGCATATCCGAATGTGTCTAATTAAATATAATAGGCCATTGTGAATATTAATTCAACAGTAAATGTAAATTTTGTAATGTTATTGTAAAGAAACAGTAAAGGGCCAAAATATAACCTCAAGCTATTGATTTTTAATAAAAAATAAATTAAATCCAGGACATGAGGGGGAGAAACATGGAGTATTTATTTCAAGTGAGTTTTAAATGAGCTTACTCTGCATAGCGATAACTCAAAAGAGCACCGCTTCACACTTTTCCTAAAGTTTTTAAGGCCTTGGGGGATTGACTAGCGACAGTGTAGTTTGCAAAAAGAAAGGCCATTTCATGCGAAATCATTCAGTTTGAGCGGATATTAATTAATTTAGAAAAAATTATATATAATTGGGCACAAGCTTTAAATTACAGTCACTTAGAGAAATAGCGAATAATTGTAATTAATCAATTTGTAAAAATCTGAACCGAGCTAAATCGACGAGCCGTAAAGATTGCTCCTGTCAGCTCCCCACAAGATTGCGTTGAGGAAATATCTTTTTTTAGGGCAACAGACGGACTATTTTCTAATGCATAACAAGAGCGAGGGGTGGCTGCATTTATATCAAAAAAGGACCTAGCCCCAACCCATATACCTTATGCGCAAATAGATAAAATAGTCTTAACCCCTCAAGGCTTAATCAAAAGCCTTGTGACATTTCCCGCTTAAGCTCATCTTTATTAATTCGATTTTTGTCACTTTGAACTAAAGGTAGCGATCGCTTAAAAACAACCTTACTGGGTAGCATATAAGATGCTAAGTGTTTTTTCAGCTCAAATAAGATTTCCTTTTGAGTAATTTCTTTGTCTGCCGAATACACCATCACGACCTCTTCTTCAATCTGCTCATTATCCATACCAAAAACCGCGCATTGGTTAATTTGTGGAATGTTTTTAGCCACAACAGATTCAATCTCGAAGGGGGAAACCCTAAAGCCGCGCGTTTTAATCATATCGTCATGGCGAGATACAAAATAGAAGTAGCCTTCTTCATCTTTGTAAACATAATCACCGGTAGCCACCACGATTTCATCGCTCAACTTTCCTTCCAAATCGAGGACATCACTTAGTATCTCTACTGATTTAAAACGCATAGCGGTTTGGTCAGGTGAATTCCAATAGCCGCGATAAATATAGCCACCGCGATGAATCAGCTCCCCTACTTCTCTAACCGCGCACTCTTTGCCGTTTTCATCAATAACGTAAAGCTCAACGTCAGGAATAGCTTTACCAATAGAATCGGGACGGATCTCAATCTGAGATGGATCTAAGTAGGTTGAACGAAAAGCTTCTGTCAGTCCGTGCATAGAATAGAACTTGGCCTGAGAAAACTGTTTCTTGCAATCGCGGATCATGCTTGCCGAGACATTACCCCCAGAAGACGTAATTGTCCTAACGCTGGCAAATAACTCTGGACTTGGTAGGCGCTGATTACCACCTTCAAACATCTGGGAAATATTAAAGGGCATCAAAGGCAAAACAGTGACTTTATCGTTAATAAGGTGGTCAAAGAAATCACCCGGTAAGATAAAATTGTGCAAGGCCAGAGTGCAGCGCTTATATAAAGTACAGAAAATTTGATTTAAGCCATAGTCCAAATTGAAAATCAGCAAACCAGAAATAACATCATCAATCTGTAAATCCAGATATTGAGATACTACTCGCGCCGAATCTATTAAGTTGCGATGAGAAATAACTATCCCTTTTGGCGTGCCCGTAAGACCAAAAGAATAAGTAATCAAAGCATTTGCATGACCATTTATACTGCATTCATAGGGCTTGTTATAATATTTATAAATTTCTTCAAAAGAAGCGATTTCACTTCGAGTCGTTTCATAAGAGACCACTTGTCCAGAAAAATTACTCTCATCAATAGCACTGAGATGCTGTTGATCAGTCAATACACACTTAATGTCGCAATCATTAATAATGTATTCAACCTGCTCCGATTTCAAAAACTGGGTCATGGGCACAAGTATATGATTTGTAGACAATACTGCTAATATGGCCACCACTTGATCGATACTTTTTGATGAGTAAATTCCGATTCGGCTGCCCTTAGGTAAATCAAGCTCGTCCAGGTAGAACGCCACCTGATTAACACGGGTAAAGAGTTGCGTGTAAGTCAGGTCTTGGTTATTCAATACTATGGCAGGCTTTTGGGGTTGAGATTTCACAGCTGCTTCTAGGATCGCTCGAATACAATTTATTGACATGCCTGTAACTCCTTTGCACCCAATGTCCAAATATCGTACTTGTTATCGATGATAGACCGAGGTTTGTGTTCAGAGGTTAAAACCTTTTTATAGAAGAAAGCGACAATATTCTCTACTTCTTCTTGGTTTAATACCTTAGTTATACCACCGGTGAAAACAATAGAATTAATCGCCAGTAGTTTTAAATTAATATAAGCCTTGCGGTAATGGGAAGTTTTACACAGTACCAAAAAGATTGCCAACTGCATCAGTATTTTGGTCGCACGCTCGCTATGCTCCTCAAGGATATTTTCGGTTACCTTTAAATGCATCAACAATTCATAAACAAATTCATTGTCTTTTGCCGAAAAAATCAATGACTCGCGGGATTTATATACGCCCAACTTTTTAAAAACCAAGCGATCGTATTCGTTCTCGGTGACGATATTCTCATCGACTAAATCTTTTGAGTAGTGAATATCTGTGGTGGCGCCGCCTATATCAAGCAATATAAAGGGGTCGACTACAGAAAAGCTCGCATCTATATGTGGTAAGGCTTTATTGACAATGTAAGGTGTCGAGAAGATTTGATTATTTGTAATGCTGTACAAATGCTTTATGTCTTCTTTTCCTTCGATGTCTTGCTGGTACAAATTAGTTAGGTAGTTCTTGAGGTGTTCTTCTACAATATGAAGGCGGTTGTCGATAATATTAGGCAGTACCACCACATCCTCAATTTTAGCTTGTATGGCGGGAGCGTCTTTTTCACTGCCAACAAATACAATATTTGAGTAATTAAGCTGCTCTAGATAGTTGAAAAGGCTTTCGCCAAAAAGCTCACAATGACTATCAATACCGCCGACAATAATCACCACGTCTACCAATTCACTGGGCACAGAGTAGTCTGCTATATTTTGATAGAGGATGGTATCAATAATATTAATACCAGAATTAAAGGCAATGTTGGTTGCATACTTTAACGAAAATGATTGCGTAACCCCAATAATCAAAGTACTTAAACCGCCATTAGCAGAAGAACAAATGTGCACATCATCTTTGTCAAAACGCTTCAAGGTATCGCCGCACTTATTCACGAGATCATCAAGAATATCCCGATTAAAATCACGAAAATGTTGTTCGATATGACCTTCAGTACTGACTTTCATGTAGGTACTGCCCACATCAATCAGTAATTTTTCTGTGGTTTTGCTCATTGCATAATTCCTATATCGTGAATGATGTCGTTAACGATACTGGTCGTGTCTTTAGATAGGTCGCATTTAGATTTATGAAACTCATAGCAGCGATCGGGCATGGGTACATTGCCTCGTTTAATGATACGAATGTTCTTTTGAGCATCACGTAGCGTTATCATCTCATTGTGATTTATAATATGTGGAGAAAAAGGTACGTCAATGATGCCACTTTTAATGCAGTTGAACACTTTGCGCCAAAGGGTATCGGCAGGATCATTAAACACAGCTTCCATGATGGCTTTCACTTCAAGTGTCAGAATTTCCTCTTCTTCTTCGTCAACAACAGTTGGCAACCCGTTTAGAATACGCAAAGTATATTGGGTATTTGCGACCGTTTTAGCATTGGCTTCTTTGGTGGGAATACCCACCGCTTCTTCACAGGTCTTGGTGATAATTTTATCTGCCCCAACCATTGAAGCAATCACCGTTGACATATTGATGAGTTGGTCAGCGTAATCACGGTTCATCGGAAAAGCGCCCATCCATTGGTGATAAACCAAATGAATGTCAGCATCGCCACAGTTTATTTCTTTGGCGTAGTGGCGAGCCAGTTTTTTAAGCACCGCGCCAGTCACAATATCTTGCATCATCGAGCCCTGTTGAGCAAAAGATACCGAAAACGATTTCACTCCTTCTTCAAGAGATAGCAGCATTTCTAGCAGTTGAATCACTATCGTGATTGAGGGAGGCACCATGGTTGCTGTTAGCGGACCAAAAGATTCGCGATTAATAGGCTCGTTTAACTTAGAGTAATCTGCGCATACACGTTCAACATACTTCCAGTAAAGAAATGCCTTATCGAGCGGGAAGTTTTTAGAATATGGCAGTAAATAGGTAATTGGGCCGCCTTCAATTTCAAAAATACCTGAGGCAATCGCTGTCTCAATTAACAATCGTGCGTCAGGTGTACCGTGACGAAGGCTAACTGGCTTGTCAAAATGGGTAATCATTTTGCGCGTAGTGCGATAACCGTGGGTAACTAAGGGGTAACCATTTAGCATATCGATGTTATTTTCTTCACTAAGGCGAAGCATTTTTTGCGCAGTTTGATAATCGTTTAAACGGGTATTTGAATCAACGGTAAGCGGCAAAACATCAACATTGGCCTTAAGGAAAAATTCATAAAGTGCATATTGTTTTTCGTAGGTAGGGAAACCGCCGCGCGGCTGTACCAACATTTTTTTATTCTTATTTTTTTTAAAGTGGTGAGAAATAAACAATTCTTTGCTCGCGTTTTTAACAAAGTCTGTCACCTCGGCAAAGTCAAAAGCATCAACAAATTCATTGCTGAGTATGATTTTTCGCTCTTCCTGCAATAAACTCATTGGTTATTTCTCTCTATCGTTCTTTGTTCAAGGTAAGTTTCGAGCATATCTAAACCGGTATTGAGATCAATTTGGTGGCAAACCAGATCAAAGCCATAATTTTTATACTTGCGCTGAATTTCCTCAGGATCACCACGGCCTACCACAAGGTTGCCACCTATCATCATGACCACATCGTCGAGCTTTTTGTACTGGGTTAATAGCGGTTTAACTTCTCTGCCCCAACCTTCCGCCTCACCGTTTAGAGACGAAATCATAAGAACATCTGCGCCTGTTTCAACAACAGCATCAAAAAACTCTTCCAAATAGGTGTTTACGCCCAGATTAAACACTTCGTAACCTCTAGCGCGTAAGGACAGATCTATCAAGCGGTTGGCGACCACATGAATATCGTTGCCAACGACCCCGGTAACTACCTTCATCAATATTGCACCTTTGAAAATTAAAGGACGCAATGTTACCAAATATTTATACAAAATTACTAAATTTCTATGCAAATATTTGCGCTTCAATGATAGAATTTTTAGCCTTTTTAAAGCAGGACAATAGTAATGGACTTTTTTACAGCAGATATTTGTGATGAATACCCCGATAAAACAAATGTATTGGGCCCCGGCTACCAACATTTTGGCGGAGTAAATAAATGCCATGGGGTGGTGACTACCATCAAGCTGGATAAAAACAACGCCGATTTAGTGGCGCTGCTGCGCGACGAAGAAGGTGATGGCAAAATAGTGGTAGTAGATGTTGATGCGGCATACTTTGCGGTAGTGGGTGAGAATTTGATGAAGTTCGCTCACAAAAACAATTTCGCAGGCATCGTTATTAATGGCTATGTGAGAGACACCGAACAAATTCAAGATATCCCAGTAGCACTTGTTGCTTTAGGCACCTGCTCACGCAAATCTATACCTGTCACAAAAAGCGAGCGCGGTGTAACTGTATCCTTTGGCGGCGTAAACTTTAATGAAGGGGATTATGTTTATATCGATAACGATGGGGTCATCATTACACTTGAGAAAATCATTTAGGCCTTCCTCAGAGTTTCATTATTAAAAAGCCCACTGCAAGGTGGGCTTTTTGAGTTTAGTGGCATTATAAATGCCAATTACAAGACCTTAGCAATCGAGTCAGTCAAATAGTCGATATTGTCAGGGGAAATACCCGCTACATTGATTCGGCTAGAGCCCACAATATAAATACTGTAGTCATCTTGCAGACGCTGAACCTGCTCGCCATCAATCCCCAGAAAAGAAAACATACCATTTTGGCGAGTAATAAAGCTAAAGTCTTGCTGCACGCCCTTAGCCGCTAAATTACTAACCAAGGCTTGGCGCATTTGGCTTATGCGCTGGCGCATAACTTCAAGCTCACTATGCCATTGGCTACTAAGCTCATCAGACCCTAGAATAGTTTCAACCACTGCTGCACCATGAGCAGGAGGCATAGAATAGTTAACGCGCACAACTCTTTGAATAGCAGAATAGATAATATCGGCAACGCTACTGTTTTTAGCAATTAATGAGCAAGCGCCAATGCGATCGCGATACAGACCAAAATTCTTAGAGCATGAGCTACAGACAATAAGTTGCTCAACCTTGTCGGCTAACAAACGTAATCCATAAGCATCTTCATCTAGCCCTGCACCAAAACCCTGATAGGCAATATCGACTACCGGTAAAAAACCAATTTCATTAGCAAGTTCGGCGAACGCTTGCCACTGCTGCTTATTTAAATCCATACCGCTAGGGTTGTGGCAACAAGCGTGCACCAATACAGCATCATCTTTAGAGACTTGTTTTAGTGCGTCCATCATTCCTTCAAAATCTAAGCACTTATTCTCGTAGTCATAATAAGGGTAGGTTTTAACGTTTAGGCCTGCAGCGGCAAATACACCTTCGTGGTTGGCCCAAGTAGGGTTACTCACCCAGATTGTCGCACCCGATTTGCAACGATTAATAAACTCACCAGCAATACGCAAGGCGCCCGTGCCACCAGGAGTAGAAATCGTTCTTACGCGATTCTCTTTTATTGCCTTATGGTCGCCTCCTAGCAGCAGACTAGCAATACGATCATTAAACAAGCCAGAACCAGCCGAGCCCAAGTAAATTTTAGTTTCTTCAAACTCTGTACGAAATGCCTCTGCGGCCTTAACACAAGCTAAAACAGGCGTTGCTCCAGTCTCGTCTTTATATATACCGGGGCCAAGATCAATTTTTTGTGGGTTGTTATCGGCTTTAAACTTAACAGATAAACCTAAAATGGGATCTGCTGGGGGTTGCTTTATCGTTGCGAACATAAGGTTGAGTACCTCTCCTAATGGGTATGAATAAAGTTAGGCTGCATATAAAGCCTCTAAGGCCTCACAAGCTGGAGCATAGGGTTGCATAAATATGTGTATTATACCTAAGCGGGGAAACTTAGCTATCATTGGCCTTATTGAATTATAAGCTTATCGTCTAATCTACGCGGATGGGGTTATCTCATTGCTGCTCAGCAATCATCTTTTTGCATCTAATGGTGATACTCAATTGTTCCTCTTGTGACTTATTTACCCAATTGGTAATTTCAGAGGCCTTCCTAAAGCAGCCCTTGCAAATATCGTTGTTGTCGATTTTACAATTGCCAACACAAGGGCTCAGTATATTTACGTTATTTCCTATGTACATGTCTGTTGCATCATACTCAATTTAAAAAAACAATAATTCACTAGCATGTTTGTAAGTAGAGACCCCAGATTTACATTTTATTGTAAATATCTAACATAGATCTCGGATACTACGCCGCATTTTACCTTCTACCTAAGCCATAGCTTATTTATTCAAACATTCTAATATATTTATAGATGCCAGTAAAAACAAGAAAGCTACATTTTATTTTGAAGACAGTTCTAAAAATAGTCAATTTACTTATGAGACTAAAAACTGATGCTACTAAAAAAATTACTAGTTCTTACGGCGCACAAAAGTAACAAATAATTAACAAATAATACTTAAGTATAATTTATTTGTTTTATATCTAAAAACACACCAATCTTTAAATAGCTATTCATCTCCATCTCACCTTAAAACACATAAAAAACAAACAATAAAACATATTCAAACTATCAATATCAAGATCCTATTTAATGATTAACTGTATATAAAAACATCTTGAAGATACCGGGCGCCCATGTGATTATGTTTACAGGTTGTTAACTTTTCGTTACACCACTTACAAGATAAACACTTAATTAAGCACCTCACTGGATACACGCTATGTCAAAAAATAAACCGCATAACCGATTCGTAAAAACAAATTTATCTCTTTTAATCACCAGAAGCTTGCAAGGGGCGGCTTTGTCTGTGTTGTTAGGTGCTTCTCATTTTTCAGCGCACGCGCTACAGGAAACAAATACAGAGAACCAAGCAGAAGAAGATACAGAAGTTATCCAGGTGACGGGGATACGTTCTAGTTTAGATAGAGCAAAATTGTTAAAACGTGATGCTAATACCGTGATAGAAGCGATTACTTCTGAAGATATTGGTCAATTTTCTGATGACAGCATAGCGGGTGCTTTGCAGCGCGTCCCAGGCGTTCAAATAGAAAGAGATGATGCAGGAACAGACGGTGATCGTGTTTCAATACGGGGCCTTGGCCCTGAGTTTGTTAATTCGACCATCAATGGGCGCACCGTGCTTTCAGCGGGTAACGAAGGCCGAAGTCTTCGTAAAATGAATTTTAATGTGTTTCCACCTAATATTTTAAGCGGGGTGACAATCGCAAAAGGACAAACCGCCGCCGGCCCTGAAAGTGGATTAGCCGGGCAAGTAAACCTGCTAACACTGCGGCCACTAGACATGCCTCAACTAAGTGACAAAGATAGTTTAGGCATGGTATCTGTTAGAGGCACAACGCACGATCGCTTTGACGAAAATGGTTTCACGGTTAATGGTTTGTATGCGCATAAAAATAGTGCTGAAGACTTTGGTTTTTATATTGCAGCAGTCGTATCTGAAGACGTAACGTCTCGGGATCAAATCTTCCAAAATTATACTACCCGAAATATTAGAGTTGAAAATAATGGCACCGCCGGCTACCAAGAAGGTGAGGATAATCTGATATCAGGCGTTTCGGTCCCCAATAGTACTAACTTTAGACCTATTCGAAGTGCCGCAGATCGCGCTTCGCTGTCAACAGGTATTCAGTGGCATGTGAACGAAGACTTTTCGGCGACATGGGATTTTACCTATTCTAAATTCGCAAACAATTCACACCGAGACAATCTGCAACTTTTGCAGGGTGGTGTATGGGCAAATACTATATTTGAACCCGACGCGATAGAAATTGATGAGAACAATGTACTGCAATACGCAGATTTTTCTAAAGCCATTGTTTCTGGGAATATTAACAGTCGTATTCAAACAATGGAGTTTGATAACGAAACAGACAATCTCATCACAGGATTAAATTTAGAATGGAAGAAAGATGATTGGACCATATCGGTCGATGGTTATATATCTACCTTAGAGTTTACTCAACTATTACAATTTCCAATCTTTAACTTAAGTGATTTAGACGAAACTAGTTACTTTATTGATCTTCGCGGTGAATATCCGAAAGTCGCTAGCTCTGCTAATTTCACTGACCCAGACGCAGCTTTCTTTACTGCCACGTCTCGTGACATCGACGTTGCGGGTGACAATGCCGGTCTTAAATTGGATATTGATTATGACTTAGATGGTGAGATAGTGCGCTCAATCGAGTTTGGTATGAACTATAACCAAACATCACTAGAAGTTGAACGCCGTCAAACTGCGCTACAATTTCGTGACGCCACATTAGGCCCAGAAATTACCGATGCTATTAGCGCAACAATTGATGGCACCTTAAGACCAAGCGGCTTTTTTGCTGGCCAAGGCGTAACTCCCACCACATGGTTGCAAGCTGACTTTAATGATGTTGTCGCTATCATTCCAGGCCTTAGTGACCGCGTAGAAGCCGTTAGAGACCAAGATACTTATGACGCTGAAGAAAAAACTTTAGCTTTTTACGCTCAAGCTAATATCGATGCAGAATTTGCTGGCTTACCCGTAACCGGAAACATAGGTGCTCGCTACATTAATACAGAAAATACCTCTAACGCTTTAACCCAGGTGGTAGGTGCAGATAGTGTTTTCACTGAAGTCGGTAATGACTACTGGACTTTCCTTCCTAGTGCCAACGTTAATTTTACCCTCGATAAGGGATTAAAACTCCGATTGGCTGCTTCAAAGACATTGTCTCGCCCAGACTTTCAAGATTTATCGCCTATTGGTAACATCAATCTGCCTGATAGCACGAACCCTGATGCATCTGAAATTGGTGTAGCTACTTATGGTAATCCTGACTTAGACCCGATGACCTCTATAAACTTTGATGTCACGCTTGAAAAATACATGGAAAACGATGGAGCGATTGTTGCTAGTATTTTTTATAAAGATGTTTCAGATTTTATTATTAGATTCTTGAACTCAGAAGTACCACTGCAAGGCCAAGACCCGTCGATTTTGTTTAACGTTACTCGGCCGGTTAACTTTTCAGACGGTTCAGTTACCGGTTTTGAAGTTGGCATTTTCCAACCTTTAGATAAGTTGCTCCCAGAACTCGAGGGCTTTGGTTTTTCTGCGAACTATACCTACGTAGATAGTAAGTTTGAGGAAGATGTGGGTAATGCAGGTTTTGGCTTTCCCGGCACCTCTGAGAATAACCTAAATTTAATGGCCTATTATGAAAATGATGATGTTACTGCTCGGGTGTCTTTCATTTGGCGCGATGCATTTTTCCGAAGCCTAGCAGGGACTGGTTCACAAACAGCAACAGCTCGATTTACTGGGGAAACAGAAAGCTTGAACATAAATCTAGCATGGCGCGTGACTGAAGATTTAACCTTAAGCTTGAACGGTTCTAACCTTACCGACAGTATTCGTCGTGACTACATAGGGTATGAAACGACCTATCTTGATGCTTTTGCAGCAGGACGGCAATATTCGTTAACCGCGGCTTATAAGTTTTAATTTTACTACCTCAATACCAGGTGATATTCGATGTGTTTTCGAGTATCACCTTATTTATCTTGCCCTGCTGATTATCTACTTTCAATCCCTTGCCTGCATAAAGCCAAGCCCCTAAATTCATGCTAACAAATTCATTATCGTTGCCGATAACGCTATAGACGTATATAGGATTGATGTAAACTTGAAATTGACTTCTTAAATCCTAACTTTACAACTTCTGTTTGTTTACTTGAAATGCTAATAACGCGCTTTATATTCAATAGGATTAGCTGTTCTCTATGCCAATGAACCACCTTACAGTTTGTGTCAGTTTCACCCTTTTAGTGGGTGAAGGAAGACGGGTATGATAAGCATCAATGGATTACTTGCCAAAATGCTTGTTTTGGTGATAGTAGTAGCAGTGATATCGCTTGGGGCCTCATATACCTTCGTCACGATGCAACAAAAAGAATCCTTTTTAGAGAATATCGAAAATATTAAGGATACACATCAACGTTCTGCACAACTTTTATTTGAGCAACATTTACAAGACCAAATACTTTCTGCACAAGAAATCGTTATGTTGAGCGGCCTGCGCAAAAAAACAAGCCATGATATACGTCCATTTTTCAATAATATCTGGCCAAATGTTCAACTTAGTTATTCCCTTTCGTCAATGTCATTTAGTAACGGTCAAGACAGCATTGATTTTGGACGTTTCCCTGAAAGTGACATGCGACAATTACAAGCAGAAACAAGAAGGTCCTTGCGTCCACGAAGCGAAATAATTTGTCATTTTTTGTGTGAGTTGACCGCAACTATTCCGGTGAAAATCAACAATGAACAGTGGTCTTTTTCGATTCTGACAGACATAGCGCCTTCGATCATCTTTCTGCATTCGGTTTTAGGAAGTGACATTGGCGTTGTCTCTCCTTCGCAGCCTATTTTTGCAAACAGTAATAGCTTAAGACATTATGTAGTTGAAGTTATGACGGGAATCGAAAAAAATAATGACTTATTTTCAATTGAGCTGACCGATGAACAATTTAGTGTACTCGAAAAAGAAGGCTTAGAACTGAATACAAACGATCATAAATACTTTGTGTGGTTTGAGACCGTTGCCGGCATTGGGCAAGATGTAGAGCTCATGTTTATACGCGACATTTCACTTTTAGCCCAGCAACAAAGCAATCAAAAACAACAAGTTATCGTTATTTTCATTACCTTAACGTTTGGCGTTTTATTTTTTCTTATTTTGTTTTCAATTATCCCCATATCTCGTCTTAACCAATTAAAGCGGGCGATTAAGTTGATTGGCGCAAAAGAATATAATATCGCACGATATCGATTGGGTAGCCCGTCTTCATCCTATTTCAACGACGAATTAAATGAACTAGAAGACGAATTTAGGCATGCTATAGATTTACTAGAAACCTATGAACAACAACTAAGTAGTTCACAAAAGCGTCTTGTGCGCCAAGCAACCATTGATGCGACCACCGGCCTGTATACTCGCAATGTACTAATCGAAGACTTAGGACAAATGGCACTAGACAGTGCTGTAAACGATGTAGCTATTTTCTTTTTAGATCTTGATGGTTTTAAACCTGTAAACGACAACTTAGGCCACGAAGCGGGCGATATAATGCTGAAAAAGATTGGCTACCGTTTAAAAGGTGTTGTCAATAAAAGCACGAAAGTCTATCGAATTGGTGGAGATGAATTTGTAATTTGCTACTGGAACTATGGCGGTAAAAATGCGCTGGGTAAAATGGCAGATTCAGTCGTCGACCTATTTTCTGCACCGTTTCATATCTATGACACCAGTATAAGCATTAGCGCAAGTATTGGTATTTGCATGCAAGAAGCTGATGTAATAGACGCAGACCAATTGCTTCGTTACGCAGATATCGCAATGTACCAAGCAAAAGAAGGTGGCAAAAATCGCTATGAGTTTTTTGATGACTCTATGCGCGATGCCGCTCAGCGAAGATTTGTGGTCAAAAATGACTTTGTTGCCTCGCTTGCATTAAATCAACTCTTTGTTGTTTTTCAACCCATTGTTAGCAGTCGTTCTCGAAACGTCATAAAGCTTGAAGCTCTTTGTCGTTGGCAGCACCCGGATTTAGGTTTTATACCCCCGCCGATATTTATTGATGTTCTCGAAGAAAGCGAGAACATGAATACACTATTTGAATGGATTGTGAAAAATGTACTCGACGAAATAGACTATTTAGATTCCATTAACCGTAATGACATCGTTATTTCGATTAATTTGAGCCCATCTCAGTTGGTCAACGACGACGCTTTAGAATTAGTCGAAAGGATGATCAATACACGCGGAGTGAGTGCATCTAGGATTGAATTGGAGATAACTGAAACCTCGCTCATCACCAACTTCGCTCAAGCCAAAAGCTGGGTTGAAAAAGCATCTTTGCTTGGCTTTAAAATTGCAATTGATGACTTTGGTGCAGGCTATTCTTCTTTATCCTATTTAACGGCTTTCCCATACGATACCGTAAAATTAGACCGTTCATTGCTAAACAATATCGATGTCGACAAACGACAACAACGTATCGTTGGTTCGCTAACGCAAATGTTGCATGGTTTATCTGTTCCCATTGTGGCGGAAGGTGCTGAAACAGAAGCGCAGTTTGCGCAATTGCGAGCTTTAGGTTGTGACTACATACAAGGCTTCTTAATTTCTAAACCTATCCCGCATTCGGATCTGGTTGTTTTCTTAAAAAGCTGTGGAGTGGATTACGTGCATGAACACTGATATTTACGCGCTAGGCAATAGTAAATTGACACCAAACCAAATACTCAAGATGAAGACGATTACCATTATAACGCCAACAATAATGAAGGGAACTATTGAAAAGGTGTTAGCATCTTTGACATATTGCCGCTGAGATTGGACGCCAAAAAAACCAGCCATCACACTACGAATAATGCCTAACCAGCGCTTTAGTGTATTCATTTGCGAGACAATAGCTCGAGCAAGTCAAGATAGTGAAATTCAACTGAATCAGAACGTTTGAAAAGCCAAGTTAACCAACCGATTTGTTGATTGTTGCGATTGCAAACCGAAAGCGGTTCAGTTCCGTCATTACTTGTCTGTTTATTATTCGTGGTGTCAATGATCACATTGTTATGTAGGGCATTATTGTGGAACACGTGGTTGCTCAAACAAGGTTGGTTTGCTTGGTTGAATACGGCGCTAATGATAAACACCATTGCTCCGCTCACGATGGTTGCTGTTGCAAACATGCTGGTAGGAAACCGCTTTTTGTTTTTCATCGCATTTACCTTATCATTTACGTTAACCACGCAGGCTTAACGATAACAAACTGTTAATGTTTGTGCCGAAGTCCGTTTCACTTTCGTGTTGTAAGACAAAGTTGCCTTTAAACGAGAAACGCCTAGCACGCTTAACAGCGTATCTGATTATTCACAAGGCAAGAAACACCCTGAAACAATTAATAGAATTAGTTTACAGTAAATACGAAAAAACGCCAGTATGCGATCTATACTAAGGTTTAAATTTATGTTATTCGGTTATTTAAAACTCGATACCCAAGTGATCAAAAAATCACTTGGGTAAAGGCTAGTTAAGCTTAAAGGCTAAACGATTTACCGATAGTGAAATAGACAGACTCATCATCATCTAAATCACTGCCGCTTATTACAAGGCCTACGCCTGCATCAAATCCAGCCATTTCAAATCCATAACCAAACTCGGCATATTCACCAGAGAAATCTTTACCGAAGCTTCCAACTGTTGCGCTAAAGCCTTCGTGCTCAAAACTAATGCCTACGAATGTGTAGTCAGCTTCAGCAATTTCGAGTCCTGCATCATCTGCTTGCTTACCAATGGTGTACTCAAGGCTAAATTGACCAAAAGATGCACCAAAGTTGATTTCATCATAACGGCTATCAAAGTCGCCAGTATAAAGATAGGTAGTAACGCCTGCACTTAAGCCAAAACCGCCGTCAAACTCGTGGCCGTAACCAGCATATAAATCGACTTCAAGACCATCTTCAACGTCAGCACCCCAAACGCCAGCATAAAAACCGCCGTCTTCATAATCTAAACCACCATTAGCAGTAGCGGTGCCATTTTGGATAATACCGCGGAAGTGATATTCGCTCATCAGGCCAGCATTTGCTGATAATTCTGCCTGTGCTTGCGTGGCTAATAATGTAGAAGCGACCAATGTTGCTGCGATTGTAGCTTTAGTTAATAATTTCATGTGTGTTCTCCGTACTATGTACATAATGTTAATAAAAAAACGGGTTGTCGCTAATTTGTATTATTATTTGTTTAGTTGATAGCAATGGCAGTGCCAACTTAACAAAAATCTTTTAAAAACCATTAATTACAACAACTTACACTAAAATACAATTACTTTAACTAGTATTTTTGATATAAATTCTTCCCCTATAAACAATATTACAGGTGATTTGTTGCACTATTATGTGGCGTCATCACCATTTTAGAGCAAGATTGGATGCTAATCTTGCACCAATACGCAAAATAATTGTCTTTTTTATTCGGGTGCTCTTTTATTATGTTGTACAATTGCCCGCAAACTTTAATGAGTATTAAGTGATAAGTGGGCGTAATTGATTCGCTTGCATTCCTATAAATTAAATTAACGCGAGCGAACTATGCATAAACCTTTAATTGCCCCTTCCATCTTGTCTGCAGACTTTGCCCGTTTAGGTGAAGAAGTTACTAAGGTACTAGAGGCTGGTGCAGATATTATTCATTTTGATGTGATGGACAATCATTATGTCCCGAATTTAACCTTTGGTCCGACTATTTGCACGGCCTTGCGTAATTACGGTATTACCGCAGATATTGACGTGCACCTTATGGTATCACCCGTTGATTCAATGATAGAAGCCTTTGCTAAAGCGGGCGCTAGTATGATTAGTTTCCATCCTGAAGCTAGTCAGCACGTAGACCGCAGCATTGAACTTATCAAACAAAATGGTTGTAAAGCCGGTTTGGTACTTAATCCTGCCAGTTCATTGAGCCTCCTCGATTATGTACTTGAAAAGCTCGACTATGTACTATTAATGTCTGTTAATCCTGGCTTTGGCGGTCAAAAATTTATTCCCAACATTGTTGAAAAAACAGCACATTTGAAGGCAATAATAGACGAAATGGGGCTAGATACTCGAATCGAAGTCGATGGTGGGATTAACAAAGACACCATCAGAGACGTTTATCTAGCAGGTGCCGACATGTTTGTTGCTGGCAGTGCCATATTCGGTCAAGATGACTACCGCAAAGCAATTAGCGAATTAACACAACAACTCAAATAGGGATACGCTGTGAGCAGTTTTTCAACATCAAATACGACAACATCTACAACAAGCAAGCCCATTGTTCTTAGTGGCTGCCAACCTTCAGGTCAACTTACCCTAGGAAATTATTTAGGCGCGTTGCGCCAATGGGTAGCGATGCAAGCGAGCCACGATTGTTTGTATATGATAGTTGACTTACATGCTATTACAGTAAGGCAGGACCCAAGTGAATTAAATAAAGCCTGTTTAGATGGCCTAGCACTTTATCTCGCCTGCGGCATTGACCCTAAGCAAAGCACCATATTTATGCAATCACATGTGCCCGAGCATGCTCAGCTCGGTTGGGTATTAAACTGCTACACACAAATGGGTGAGCTTAATCGCATGACCCAGTTTAAAGATAAGTCGCAAAGAAATCAGTCAAACGTTAACGTTGGTCTTTATGCTTATCCAGTGTTACAAGCCGCAGATATTTTAATATATCAAGCCAACGAAGTACCCGTGGGCGAAGATCAAAAACAACATCTTGAACTTACGCGTGACGTAGCCACAAGGTTTAACAATATCTATGGGGATATATTCACCTTACCCGATCCTTGCATTCCAAAAGATGGTGCCCGGGTAATGAGTTTGCAAGAGCCTACGAAAAAAATGTCTAAGTCTGATGACAACCCAAATAACTACATCGGGCTGTTGGAAGATACAAAAAAACTGACCAAAAAGATAAAACGAGCAGTAACCGATAGTGATGAGCAGGCCAACATTTACTTTGATATTGATGAAAAGCCTGGTGTTTCCAATCTGCTATCGTTACTTAGCGCCACTAGCGGTCAAAGTATAGATGCCTTAGTTGCACAATATACTGACAAGATGTATGGTCACTTGAAGGGCGATGTTGCGGAGTCTGTTGTGAGTCTGCTTGAACCCATTCAAAACGAATATACGCGAATTAGGGCAGATTTGCCCTACCTTCATGAGGTGATGCACCAAGGAAGTGCTAAAGCTCGCGAAAAAGCGTCCGATACACTAGCTAAGGTGTACAAAGCACTAGGTTTTATTCCTAAGGTTTAATGTGATTCTTATCATAGATAATTATGATTCTTTCACTTATAACCTGGCAAGGTACTTTGAAGAACTTGAGCAAAACGTTAAGGTTATAAAAAACGATAGCCACACGATTGACGAGCTTGCCAACATTGAGTTCTCGCATTTGGTCTTATCGCCAGGTCCCTGTACACCTAATGAGTCCGGAATATGTTTGCCGGCTATAAAACGTTTTGCAGGGAAAATTCCCATTTTAGGCGTATGTTTAGGCCATCAGGCCATTGCCCAATCGTATGGTGCGAGTATCGTAAGAGCTCAGCATATACGGCACGGTAAAACATCCGTTATTACAATAGAAGATAATAGCTCAATACTCTTTATTGATTGTCCTTCTTCTTTTGTGGTTACGCGCTATCATTCATTGTTAGTAGATGAAAGCACGCTTAGTGAGAATTTTAAGACGACTGGTATATGTTATGAAAATGGCGTACGCGAGGTGATGGCGATTGAAGACAGGCAACTAAGGTTGTATGGTTTACAATTTCATCCTGAATCTTTGCTCACAGAATATGGCCACAAAGTGTTAAGTAATTTCATTAGTGAAGGATAATTGGTTTGGATTTGCGACTGCAAAAAAGTGTTACTGAATTTGCTAAAACGTACAGCGACCGCTTTGATAAGCTGTTGCTGTCTGTTGACGAGGCAATCATAGATGCGGGCCTAAAAACCGATAGGCAACGCATGATAGATGCGTCTGTGCAAAATGACAGTGGTCGCCTTTTACTATCAGTAGAAGAACTTGCGAACAAGAAAAAAGAAGTGGCCGCCTCGGCGGAAATAGCTTATTTACAGCAAGTAGAAGCTGATTTTCATAAAACGTTAACAGCACAGCTAGAAGTCCAATTTCAAGATACAGATATGATCATGGAGAAAATCCTAAGGATTGATAAAAGCTTAGGTAAGTTACTCGATGTTCTGTATACAGAAGCTTGTTCTATCAGCAGGCTAGTTTCCTGCTTAGAAACACTACCTTGGTTAGCAGACAGTATCCTCAAGTTTGTCAGGCAACCCAAATACAATCGTGTCGATTCTGCTGGCCACCCCATTGTACTAAAAACAATTCGTAGCGCCTTAAGTTTTGTAGGTATAGAAAGCTTGCGTACCTTGTTGCCTGTGCTAATCGCTAAGCATACCAACCCTACAAAGTCTGAATTTACGCCTAATGTCGTAAAAAACATGTGGGTTTATACTTTGGGCACGGGCAATATCGCAAAAGCCCTGTCTGAAAAATACGGCGTTAAACCTCATTTTGGCTACAACATGGGGCTTTTCTCAAATATTGGCCGCATTGCGATAATCAATTTATATTTGCGTACTTTCGACAATGTGCTGCGAGATGAGTTAATTAAAGCGCGCAAAAACAATAATATTAACGAGGCAAGAGCCCTTAATACTTTATCCCCGTCTCACAAATACATTATTAGTTTGTGGAAACCTCACGCAAACAAGATTACGGCAAACGTCGTCAAATCACTCAATTGCCGTTGGCTGATGATAGCGGGTGGGTTTGAAGACTTCGCTAAAATTCGTCAAATAAACGCGGCCCACGTAAATGGCCTAGACCTACATCCACTCGCTAAATTACTATTTGTTTCGCAAGGGTTTATGCAGTACAAGATGCTACATAGTGAAAAGTTGATGGGGAAACAAGAAGCAATGATGTATCTGCGTAACTTTGGCATTGGATCAAGCGATGTATCTATTGCGACAAAAGTGAGTTTGACAGGCATAGATTTGAATATTGCCGGTATAATCGACGAAACTGACGATAATAAAGAGAACTAGCTTATAATTTAACTGAATATTTTCTGAATATTTATGCAGCCCCTACTATTTGTCCGACTCTGACCATTTCCTCTACGACGATTCTAAAGTTATCTGACCAAGAAAAACCTTCAACAGCGCCAAGCTCAACTTAGGCCGGCTTATCGTGGATATTACGAGAATATTATCTTTTCTGGCTTTTATTAGTTGTCGTAACAACTATTGTATATTTCAACTTCCAATACTTATGCACTTATTGCGAAAAACCCGCCAACACGCAATAAAAACAAGGGCTCGCGGATATAAAGCATAGCGACTTCTGCTTTTAGTTCTGGCATACTCTTTTTCCAATTTGTACAAAATGACAACATTTTTAGGGCTGTAACCGACTTTTTATTAGCCTTTGTAAATTAGTAATAACTAACACCAATGAGGTATCCGTATGCAAGTAACTCGTGACACATTTAATGATGTAATGGTTCCAAATTATAATCCAGCAGCGATGGTTCCAGTTCGCGGTCAAGGTTCACGTGTATGGGATCAACATGACAACGAGTATATTGATTTTGCCGGCGGCATTGCGGTAAATGTATTAGGGCATTGCCATCCAGCCTTAACCAAGGCCTTGAACGAACAAGGCAACAAACTATGGCACTTGAGCAATGTATTTACTAACGAACCCGCTCTGCGTTTAGCTAAAAAACTTACCGATGCGACCTTTGCTGAGCGCGTATATTTTGCTAACTCAGGGGCTGAAGCGAATGAAGCGGCACTCAAGTTAGCTAGACGTTTTGCACTAGAGAAATACGGTAGTGAGCGTAGTGAAATCATTGCCTTTAACCAAGGATTTCACGGACGT
The DNA here is from genome assembly GCF_055808975.1 of Glaciecola sp. G7-5. Taxonomy (NCBI): domain Bacteria; kingdom Pseudomonadati; phylum Pseudomonadota; class Gammaproteobacteria; order Alteromonadales; family Alteromonadaceae; genus Glaciecola; species Glaciecola sp. G7-5. Next base: position 1,867,273 of record NZ_CM147892.1, on the reverse strand, counting down.
ACTTTCTTTACCGTTACTGTGGGTGGCCAGCCTGCCTATTCTGATGGCTTTGGTCCTAAACCGGGTGACATAATACATTGTGAATTTGGCAATCTAGAGATGCTTGCCAGCATGATGTCAGAGAAGACTTGCGCAATCATGATGGAACCTTTGCAAGGCGAAGGCGGAATCATCGTGCCAGACCCTGAGTTTGTCAAAGGAGTACGCGAACTTTGTGACAAGCACGGCGCCCTGCTTATTTTTGACGAAGTACAATCAGGTATGGGTCGTACAGGTAAACTATTTGAATATATGAATCTTGGCGTAGTTCCAGACATATTAACCAGCGCAAAATCTTTAGGCGGTGGATTCCCAGTGGGTGCCATGCTAACAACCGAAGAAATTGCAGCGCATTTAAAGCCCGGTACTCACGGCAGTACATATGGCGGCAACCCCTTGGCGTGTGCGGTAGCTGAGGCAGTGTTTGATGTTGTTAATACCCCTGAAATACTCAACGGTGTTGCCCATAAAGAAGCCTTGTTTAGAGAACACTTAGCGCGCATCAATGAAAAATATAATGTGTTTAGTGAAATTCGCGGAAAAGGAATGCTACTGGGCTGTGCTTTAAATGATGAATATAAAGGCCGTTCACGTGACTTTATGGTGGCCGCGAACAACGAAGGTCTCATGTGCTTGGTTGCCGGTGTAAACGTAGTGCGCTTTGCGCCATCACTTGTCATTCCTGATGAAGATATTGTTGAGGGTTTAGCCAAATTTGAGCGCGGCATTGCTGCGCTTGTGGCAGCGAAATAGTGACATAAGCATGTTAGTAATTCGCCCTATTCGCGAAAGCGACTACCCTGCGCTGTATAAAATTGCGCAAGATTCTGGTATTGGTTTTACCTCACTACCGGTGAATGAAGCGTTGCTTAAAAACAAAATATCAGCAGCTGAAAAAGCCTTTGCGTCGTGTCCCGACGCGCCAGGACAACAGAGTTATTTGTTTGTCATGGAAGATACTGACACCGGTGAAGTTGTAGGTACTTCGGGAATTGAATCGACCGTTGGCTTGCAGGATGCGTTTTATCATTACCATGTGGGCAAGGTAGTGCACGCTTCTCGCGAGCTAGGTGTGCACAATTCCGTAGAGATATTAACCTTTTGCAACGATTACACTGGTGTCAGCGAAATATGCACCTTATTCTTGCAAGAAAGTGCGCGCAAAAACTTAGCCGGTCGATTGTTGTCGAAGTTTCGCTTTCTGTTTATGGCGCAACACCGACATAGATTCGCAGATACGGTCATAGCAGAAATGCGCGGAGTATCGGATGAAGCAGGAAAATCTCCATTTTGGGAGTGGCTTGAGGCGCATTTTTTCTCGGTAGATTTTCCTACCGCAGACTACTTGACCGGCATTGGTGACAAAGTATTTATCGCAGAACTCATGCCCAAGTATCCAATCTACGTCAACCTACTATCCAAAGACGCGCAAGCAAGTATTGGTAAAGTCCATGAAAAAACTAAACCTGCACTGCGCTTACTAGAGCAAGAAGGTTTCAGATACCGAGGCTACGTAGATATTTTTGATGCAGGGCCAACCGTAGAAGCTGATATCGATAGCATCACCACCGTGCGTCAAAGTAAAGAAGCAAAGGTAGAAATATCCCCGGTACTCGATATCAATACGCTAGATAACTTTTTTATCATCAATACCAACATCCGTGATTTCAGAGCCTGTGTTGGGCAACTAAAACAGTTTTCTGATGACAAGGTTTTGGTGAGTCAAGCTCTCGCCGACGCCTTGCTCTTGTCTCAAGGCGATTCAATCCGTTACTCAGCAACACACTTCACTCCTTACAAATAAGTTGGAGCCTTAAATGTCAAATAATACACATTATATAAATGGTCAATGGCTTAATGGCGAAGGCCATCAAATGCGTTCTACAGACCCAGCTAAAAATGAAATCGTTTGGTCTGGCAATGCCGCCTCAGGTCAACAAGTCAATGATGCTGTGCATGCAGCAAGACAAGCCTTTGTAGAGTGGTCTTTGACCCCTTTTGAAACCCGCTTGACGATTGTGCAGAAATTTGCGAGTTTGCTTGATGAGCATAAGGTCGAATTTTCGCATATCATTGCTAAAGAAACCGGTAAGCCTCAGTGGGAAACGGCCACTGAAGTGGGCGCCATGATTGGTAAAATCGCAATTTCAGAACGTGCTTATCATGAAAGAACTGGCACTGTCGAAAATCCAATGCCAGCAGGTAAGGCCATGTTACGCCATCGCCCACATGGCGTTGTCGCCGTATTTGGTCCTTACAACTTCCCTGGTCACCTGCCCAACGGACATATTGTTCCAGCATTGTTAGCTGGCAACACCGTCGTCTTTAAACCCAGTGATTTAACACCTTTGGTAGCTGAATACACAGTGCAATTATGGCAAAAAGCAGGACTTCCCAACGGCGTATTAAACCTTGTTCAAGGGGAAGTAGAAACGGGTAAAGCACTTGCTGGCCATGAACAAATTGATGGTTTGTTTTTTACCGGTAGTTCAACAACCGGTAAACTATTACATCAACAATATGCCGGACAGCCCGGTAAAATACTTGCCTTAGAAATGGGCGGCAACAACTCCTTAGTTGTGACGAAAGTCGATAACATATTGGGTGCGGTGCACGACATCATTCAATCTGCTTTTATTACCAGTGGCCAGCGCTGTACCTGTGCTCGCAAGTTATTTGTGCCCGCAGGTGAATATGGCGACCAACTCATAAATAAGTTGGTGAACGCGACGCAAAAGCTGCAGCCTGGGTTTTATGATGCTGAAGAACAACCCTTTATGGGGGCGATGATATCAGCGCGTGCGGCGGCAATGATGGTTGCGGCACAAGAAGAATTGCTAAGTTTAGGTGCAAAAGCATTAGTTAGAATGAAGCATAGCGATAGCAAAACAGGTTTTGTTTCGCCGGGCATTATCGATGTAAGTGAAATTGCCGAGCAACTTCCAGATGAGGAGCATTTTGGCCCTCTCCTTAAAGTGATTCGCTACACGGATATCGACGACGCCATTGCGCTTGCGAACGCCACTCGATTTGGTTTATCGGCAGGTTTATTAGCTGACGATGCCGCCGATTATGACTATTTCCTACCACGTATTCGTGCGGGGATCGTTAATTGGAATCGTCCTATTACAGGCGCAAGTAGTGCAGCTCCTTTCGGCGGTATTGGCGATAGTGGAAACCATCGAGCAAGCGCCTATTACGCTGCTGACTATTGTGCTTATCCTGTTGCTTCAGTCGAGCTTGATAAAGTGACACTGCCTGCAAGCTTAAGCCCTGGGTTAGTCTTAGAATAAGTCTTCATGCTAGGTGATCTGACGCCTCAGGTTGCCTATATTTAGTGATTTGAAACCCCATCAAAAGGAGTGTAAGCCAAACGCTTCACTCCTTTCGCAAATCGCTATCAAAAACATCGGGAAAGACTATTAGCCCTTCTTCGTCAGGGTTAGGAAATATTGCTACATTGATCTCGTCACCTTCCAAACCCGGCGTCCAACGCGCTAACCAATCATCTACCGATATAGCCATCGCTTCACATTGTGCCCACTCTCCCGTCGCCCAATATTCTGCGTATTCTTTCGCGGGCCACACCGGCACACAATCTTCGTCTTCACTATTTAGCATTACGCAGCCGTCAGCATCATTCAGGATCCATATTTGCTGGTGCAATTTGACTTCTTTTAACAAGAAAGCGTAACGTTGGTCTGGCGACAATTGCAGAACCTGCAAAAGCGTTTGCGTCATAATATTTCCTTTATTCAATTAAAATAGTTCATACTTGCTAGCAATAGTGAGTATTATATAGCACTCAACATAGGATACATATAATTCATGCAAAGCCCTGCCATATTTGTTACTACTCGTTTCTACTTTATACTTGTCGCTGTTTGCCTAATGTCGATGGGATGTTCATCTCAGCATACGACATCAACAACATCCATGTACATCGCATCAAATAATCCTATGCAAGATGTGCAAGATGGACTTGAGGCTGCACAAGCCTCACAAAAATTATTTTTGTTAGTGATGGGGGCACAATGGTGCCATGACAGCACAGCCTTAGTGGATAACTTTCAAAATGTGGCATTGGCACGCCAATTAGACGCGGATTATCATATTAGCTTTGTAGATGTAGCTTACTATAAGAACTTAAGCGATATTACTCAACGCTTTGGTCAAGCACATTATTTTGCAACCCCAACTGTCATGATCATCGATCCGAATACTGAGCAAATCATAAATGAAAAAGACATGCATATTTGGGGGGCCGCTGCCAGTATTGGCATGGACGATTATAAAAGCTACTTTGCCGCTTATGCTAACAACCCCCAACCTGTCCCGGAAGTCATTCCAGCGCAGCACGTTGAGGCCATTGCCCGCTTTGAGCAAAACAACGCCGCTCGCCTAACGAGGGCTTACGCATTGCTAAGTCCAAACTTGAAAAAGCGACCGATAGCAATGTTGATAGTGATGAATTTATCGCTCAATGGAAAGAAATTAGGCAGTATCGCATGAGCTTACAAAAAGATATCCTTTCTCTTCGCCAACAAGCCATAAATACTCCCAACAAGGTCTTAAATTTTCCAGTTTACCCTGCATTTAGCTGGGAATCTTATCAAAATAAACCACGTTAAATGTAGCCAAAACTTAGTGATGCAACATAAAGAATTTTAGTTTCTTGCCGATACCCAAACGTGTATGTGGTTTATTCACCTAACACTTAGCACCCGATTTCCTTCGATTTAGGTACTTTAGGGGCGCAGATACCATGATTTCCACAAGGTAGTGGAATCATCACAAATGGAATTGTCAATCAATCGATGTAGAAGAGAATATTAATGAAATTTTCTGACGATTCAGGTCAAGCGGCTAATTACCTTCGCCAAGCCATACCGGCTATGGTAAAACATAATATAGTCCCAAACCCACTAAATTATACGCTGTGGTATAGCTACTATTCCGATACGTTTCCCAAGTTAAATGAAGAGTTAGACCATGCGATTGAACGTTACGGCACCTGCCCTCCAAAAGTGGGTGAATCCTTATTCATCGAACATATTAGTAAACTAGACAATACAAACGAAGAGAAAGTAGAAAGCTTTCAAAAGGCCATTTCTCTGTTAGTCGACAATCTATCTGATTCACTTAACCAAACGACAGAACAAACCAATGGATATTCAGCGGCATTAAAAGACAACATATCAGCACTAGAAGGTGGTGACATCGAAGCCTCTTTACGTCCTGTATTAAGTGAATTGAACGCCAACGCAAATGCAATTTACGATGCTAATCAACAGTTCCATGGGCAACTATCTAGCGCCCAAAATGAAATTAATGCGCTCAAAGCAGAGCTAGAAAAAAGTCGACAAGAAGCAAATACAGATCCACTCACCGGCTTGTGTAATCGACGCGTGTTAGAAGCAATATATTGTCAGTTTATGGATGATCCAAGCACCACCGGCAATCTTAGTTTCATCATTATGGATATTGATAAGTTTAAAATGTTTAACGATACCCACGGCCATCCCGTAGGTGATCAGGTGTTAAAATTTGTCGCTGACCTGTTGAAAAAGGAATGCCCAAATTCAATTGTGCCTGTTCGTTTTGGTGGAGAAGAATTTGCCATGCTTTGCCCAAACTTTAGTATTGAAGAAGCGCAGGTGGTTGCCGAAAATATTAGGGAAAAACTGGCAACAATGGTCTTTAAACATAAAAAAACCGGCGAGAAGTTGCCAAGTGTGACCGCTTCATTTGGCCTTGCCTCACGCAGCGGTGAAGAAATATTGGCGCAAATTATAGAACGAGCAGATCAAGCGCTATACGTTGCAAAAGACGAAGGTAGAAATCAGGTCCAGTTGGCAAAATAAAGCCAACTGAACTTAGTGCCCGTTTTAGCGCGGCTTATCTTCTGGCTTATCTTCTGTTTCCTTTTCACTCACTACTGGTGGCGTAGCTAAGATGAGCTTTTGTTTATCCTTTGTATTAACTTTTTGTTGTTCTTTCTTAAAGTCCTTGTAGTCATCTTTATAATCTTCAATAGTGACATGCTCGCCTCGTAGACAGTCCTCGCGGTCACGATCTGTATATTGTTCACATCGTTGCATTCGTTTTTGTTGTTCGTTCGTTACCACTTCTTTAGACATACAGCCATAACTAAGTACAGAACTTAACATTAAACTGACTACAAACCATTTTTTACGCATCATCATTTCTATTTCCCTAACTAAAGTCATGCTTATTTTTACGTAGCTACTCTACATTAGTAGCAACTAATTTGCTTGTCCAACACAAACAATAAAGTTAGTTCCCATTGCCTATTCTAAATTGCTACTAATGGCATAAAAAATGCTAAATAGTTTTTATCAAAAAGTTTTACCTCCACGCGTCAAAAATACAGCGCCGCCTGTTTATTAGATATAGGACCATAAATGAATCAACTTTCAATACGCCAAAAAATAGTATTTACGATTACACTATTTGTATTGGTGACTGCAATTTCAGTTGGCACAATGAGTGTTGTCTCTTCAAAAAGTACAATTGAAAATAGGTTGCTAAACACTGAACTTCCTAACATTGTCAGTAATGTGAGCAATCAAATCAATGCCGACATTGAAAAAATGCAACTTATTGCGCAACAAATAGCAAACGACCCCTTCTTATTAGAGTGGCTCGAACAAGGTTCTCCCAAAAATACTGAAGCCTTAGTGGTAACAAAACTTAAGAATATTGCAGATAGCCACAACTTAACTTCAACGTCTTTCGCTGACCGACAAAGCGCTAATTACTGGAATCAAGACGGCTTTCTTCGTACACTTCAAAATGATAGCGCAGACGCTTGGTTTTTCGCCTATACCGCCAGTAAAGAAGAAACAATGTCGAGCGTTTACAACGATCCTAACACCGGCAAAGTCGACCTTTACGTCAACTACCAACAAACGAATGGTAGAGGACTGTCTGGCACCTCAAAATCCTTTGACGATGTCGTCAATATGCTCAATAGCTTTAAACTTGAAAAAAGCGGTTTCGTTTATTTGGTAGATAGCGCAGGTATTGTTCAATTACACAAAAATAAAGATAACATTGGCAAATCAGTAAACAACTTATTTGGCGCTGTTTCTTCGTCGACACTACTCGACAAAAATAAATATTCCCAAATTGTTACAAGCTATAACGGCGAAAAAACCATAGTTGCGACGGCTTATATCGCGAGCATGGATTGGTTTTTGGTGGCACAAATCCCTCATCATGAAATGTTTGCTCAGCTATCATCATTTATATGGCAAGTGATCCTATTTGCACTTGTCATTGTGCTTGTAAGTATAGTGGCAGCAGTCGCATTGGCGAGTTCTATTACTAAACCAATCAAGCAAATCGAAAGTGTGTTCGCAGACTTAGGTGCTGGGAAAACAGACCTAAAATATCGCCTCCCTCGCCAAAGCCAGCATGAATTTAATATCGTTGCGACCGGCTATAATGAGTTTATCGGTAAACTCGACACTATGTTCTCTGAAATAGCAGCAACCAGTGAAGATTTAAAAGGGATAGCCAGTCTGCTCGACCAAAACACCTCAAGTACCATGAATGAAATAGGCAGCAACGCACGCAGAACCTTGGATGTTTCATCTTCAATCGCCAGCATTAATATGGAATCAAATGAAATAGCTAAACAAGCACAAGATGCTTCAGAGGTTAGCTCTAAACTAAGTGCTGACGGAATAGTCGTTAGTGAGTCAATTGCCAACACCAAGGTTGACATTGAAGAGCTTGCGCAAAAAATACAAGACGTTTCCTTAGTGATTAAATCATTGACTGAAAACACAGAAACCATCGCTAATGTATTACAAGTTATCGAAGGTATTTCAGAGCAAACAAACCTTCTTGCCTTAAATGCGGCCATTGAAGCGGCTCGCGCTGGAGAGCAAGGCCGAGGCTTTGCGGTGGTTGCTGACGAAGTAAGAAACCTAGCAAAACGTACCTCTGAATCAACTAGCGAAGTGCAGCGTATTATGGATAAACTAAATACGACATCGGCAACGGCAACCGCAGAAATAGATAAAATAACACAGCAATCAGAATCCACCGTGTTGTCGATTGACAAAGCAGAGAAAACCCTGAGTCAAAATAGCGACCAATTCACGCTTATCTCAAAAACCAACCAAAATGTCTTTGAGTCGACTCAATCACAATCGAGTAAACTGGATCAAATCGACATAGCTATGACACAAATACGCGACAGTTCTCAACAAAATGTGGCAAAAATTGAACAAATTGCGGCTCAAACTGAGGCCCTAAACACGCTATCTATGAATTTAGGCAAAGTCGTGTTTGAGCGCAAATAATGCGCTCAATTCTACACTTATTCAGGTGGCGTTTGAGCGCCAGAATCATCATCAATGCTTGGCGCTGGGGCTTTTGCTTTGGCGAGTTCTATTTCAATTTCGTCAACACGCTGTAAGCCGCGAGGCAGTTTATTTCCACGACGGCCGCGTTCACCAAAGTAATGACTCAAATCGCTTGGCGAGAGTAACATCCCACGCTTACCTGCAATGACTTTCACACTAGCACCATCAGGCACCACAGTTAGGTGAGTTAAATATTCCTCGCGGGTTTTTGCTTTGGCTGACGGGATGTTCATTAACTTATTGCCCTTTCCTTTACCGAGAATGGGTAAATCGCGTAACGGGAATAACAACATTCTTCCAGCATTAGAAATACTTAAACACCAATCAGTTTCGACATTGGTAATAGGTATTGGCGCTAATATTTTCGCTGCAGCTGGTAACGATACAAAGGCCTTACCGGCTTTATTTTTCGTGACCATGTCTTCAAAACTTGAAACAAAACCATAGCCTGCATCAGAGCCTATCAAAAATTGTTGCTGGTCTTGTGCCATTACAACAAATTCAGCACGCTCTCCTGCGACAATAGCAAAGCGACCAGTCAATGGCTCTCCTTGGCTTCGTGCAGAAGGCAAAGAATGCGCATCGCAAGCAAAACTGCGACCTCCCGAGTCAAGGAAGACAGACAATTGGTTGCTTCTGCCTTTGGCACTAGAGAGGTAAGCATCGCCTGATTTATAACTCAATCCAGCCACATCAATATCATGACCTTTAGCACAACGAGCCCAGCCTTTTTCCGAAAGTACAACGGTGACTGGCTCTGAAGGGAGAAGCTCTTTTTCAGACAGTGCTTTTGCTTCACTTCGAGCGACTATAGGGCTTCGCCTATCATCACCATAGGTTTCGGCATCAGCTAAAATTTCTTTCTTAATTAGCGTTTTTAACCGTCTATCTGAGCCAAGTAATAATTGCAGGGCATCTCGTTCTTTGGCGAGCTCTTCTTGCTCACCGGTAATTTTCATTTCTTCAAGTTTGGCTAAATGACGTAGCTTTAACTCTAGAATTGCCTCAGCCTGCTTATCTGACAAATTAAAGCGGCTCATTAACTCTTTTTTAGGTTCGTCTTGATAACGAATAATCTCGATGACTTCATCAATATTTAAAAAGGCAATTAATAAGCCTTCAAGAATATGTAGGCGAGCCAATATTTTATCGAGTCTGTACTGTAATCTGCGCGTAACCGTATTTTTACGAAACACCAACCATTCATTCAAAATGGTTGTTAAGCCTTTGACTTGCGGGCGCCCATCAAGACCAATCATATTAATGTTGATGCGATAGCTTTTTTCGAGGTCGGTGGTGGCAAATAAATGCTGCATTAGCTGTTCAATATCCACTCGGTTGGAGCGAGGTGTTACCACTAAGCGAGTTGGGTTTTCATGATCTGATTCATCACGCAAGTCCGACACCATCGGCAGCTTTTTGGCTTGCATCTGCGCGGCGATTTGTTCCATGATTTTTGCGCCCGATGCTTGATGTGGCAGGGCTGTTACAATCACTTCGCCGTTGTCCTCATGAAACACAGCGCGCATTTTAATTGAGCCACGGCCGGTTTCGTAAATTTTGACAATATCGGCCTTAGGCGTAATTATTTCAGCATCAGTGGGATAATCTGGTCCTTGCACAAAGTTTAATAACTCAGCAAGTTCAGCTTTACTGTTGTCGAGTAAATGTGCGCATGCATTGGCTATTTCTCGAACATTATGCGGCGGGATGTCTGTTGCCATGCCCACTGCAATACCGGTAATCCCGTTTAAAAGAATGTGGGGAAGGCGCGACGGCAACACCAAAGGCTCATTTAAGGTGCCATCAAAATTTGGTTGCCAATCTGCTGTTCCCTGACCTAGCTCGGTCAATAAAACTTCGCTGAACTTAGACAGTCTTGCTTCGGTATATCGCATCGCAGCGAAGGATTTGGGATCGTCTGGTGCACCCCAGTTGCCCTGACCGTCAACCAAAGGATAGCGATAAGAAAAAGGTTGTGCCATCAGCACCATGGCTTCATAACAAGCAGAGTCACCATGGGGGTGAAATTTACCTAATACGTCACCCACCGTACGCGCTGACTTTTTGTATTTCGCATTATTGCTTAAACCAAGATCAGACATCGCATAGATGATGCGCCGTTGAACCGGTTTTAAACCATCACCAATGTGCGGCAGTGCGCGATCCATAATTACATACATTGAATAATTCAAATAGGCGTCTTCGGTAAAACGCCCAAGTGACATTTGCTCAATCCCATCACTATTAATAGTGGTGCCGTTATTCATATTGCTCGACTCTTTTCTTTATAGTTATTTTAATGCTTAGCGCATTTATTTCTGTCCATTGCATACACAGTATCACTACCTTTATTAGGCTTTGGTCACTCAAATGGACCAAATCAAGTACGTAATATTATCTATACTTATTGCACTGTACATTTTATATTATCTCCATGGTAGCGTATTTTAAACAAAAGCATAACAGCCCCTTGAGTAAACATTTGCGTCACATACAATTTATCGCCTTTATTTGTTGCTTAAGCGCACAGTTTCTCGCTTGGGGTGCTAGCGGTAAGATAACTATTGAAGACGATGTGAGCTCATGGTTGTTGTCTGAAGAGTTTTCGGTTTATTACCAAGAATCAAGAGTGCTCTCGTTTGACGAATTCAAAAAATCTCGCAATTTACTACCCTATCGTAAATTCAAAACACCTAACTTTGGCTTTGTGCAAAATGGCGCTTGGTTATATAGCATCGTAGAAAATCGTACTGACATTAACAAATGGATGTTAGATATCCGTTTCTCGCAATTACAAAATGCGCAAGTCTATATCATGTCTGAAGGCGAGCTTATTTATTCGATGACCGACGGCATACAAAATAAAACAAGCCCCTACCCGCTTCCGTCGTTCGAATTGAATTTACCAAGTCAGGCTAGCGTTGAGATGTATATTTATATTCGCTCTAGCAGCATGAGTTTGATTGCCCCAATTTATTTACAAAATGATACAGCGAATCAAAGCTTATTAATGCTCGACTTTAGTATTTGGGGGATGTACTACGGCGTTTTGTTAGTGCTCTTTTTGTATGCGCTAACCTTTCTTTTATATAAACGTTATCTATTAAGTTTGCTTTATATAGCACACCTTTTTGTCATGCTCATCTTTCAACTATTATGGAGCGGGCATTCTTCGCTTTTGTTTGATTGGATAAACACTCTGTATTTACACGTAAGAGCAGAATCTATAGTGATGGTCATGAGTATTAGCGCGACTTTGCTAAATTTAATGTTAATCCCAGAGACAACCTATCATAAAACACTACGCAAACTATTAATCTATGTTTTATTCAGCAACCTAATTTTCTTTTTTGCGTTTTTTATTCCCATTTTTTCATCACCTATTAAACTTATCCTTACTTATGCACTAGGCTTTGGCGCACTGTTGATTAATTTCATACTGTCTGCCAACGCAGTTATTAACGGCTTTTCTCCTGCTCGAGCGCTATTGCTCGGTTGGGCTTCTTGTATTGTTGGCTCGACCTTAAGTGCGCTTTTTATTTTCGGTATCATTCCCAGTAATCCATTTCATCAGCACATTTTCCATTTCACCTTGCTACTTCAAACCAGCATATTCCTACTAGCGATGGTACTCAGAAATCAATACGACCTAGAGTTAGAAGTTAAAGAAGCCGAAAGCGATGCCCTTAGCAATTTTGAAGTGATAGAAGTACAAAACGTACATTTGGATATTGCGCGCAAAGAAGCAGTAAAAGCCAGTGCCGTTAAGTCGCAATTTCTCGCTAATATGTCACATGAAATCAGAACGCCTCTCAATGCAATCATGGGTTTTAGTAAAGCCTTAGAAAACAAGCAAAATATACTCGAACGAGAAGAGCATGTCAGGATTATAAACTCAGCGGCGACTGACTTACTTACCGTGGTAAACGACATTCTCGATTTTTCAAAAATGGAAGCGGGTAAGTTGACCCTAAACACTCGTCCCTTTTCGCCGCGCAGTGTACTTGAAGATGTTGCAGCTTTAATGTCAAAAAATGCGCACTTAAAACAGTTAGAGTTTATCTTTGAAGTAGGCAAGCTACCTGACTTTCTGCTAGGTGATGCCTTTAAAGTAAAACAGTTGCTAAGCAATTTACTCAGCAACGCACACAAATTTACCAACTATGGATACATCAAATTAAAAGCGAACCTGATTGAAGAGTCTGAAAAACAATGCATCATTGAATTTAAAGTTGAAGACAGTGGTATAGGTATTAGCCAAAACGATATTCACAAGCTCTTTACTGCTTTTCACCAACTTGACGATGACCTAAATCGGTCATTCCAAGGAAGCGGTTTGGGCTTGGTAATCTGCCAAGAGCTTACCAGTTTGATGGGTGGCAAAATTACGGTCTCGAGTGAGCCATCAAAGGGCAGTACATTTACTGCAACCATTCCCTTTATTATTGATCATAGCGCGACTCAATTATCGAAAAAACGAATATTTGAAGGACGTCGAGCTTTTGTGGTCGATCATTGGGATGAGTCTCGCAAAGCAGCCAGAATGCAACTGGAAGAAGTAGGTTTTGAGACAATCGACATCACCCAAATAAGTCAATTGCATGAATATGTAGTGGGTAGTGACCACGTTTTTGTCGCGCTTGCGTTCAGAAATATCGACCACCGAAATGAAATTATGGAGCAACTTGCCTCTTTTGATATCACCAATCTTGTCTTTATGTATTCAGGTCCTGAGCCAAATAGATTGAGCTCAACAGCTTCGTTAGCGCATGCAAAATTTATAAGAATGCCCCTCACTACACGTAAACTAGAGGACATTAGTGCAACTCATACAAAACCCAAGGAAAGAGCCGTTGACGAAGAGTCCAACCCATTGCCTTGTATACGAATGTTGGCAGTCGATGACATGGAACTCAACTTACGTTTACTACAAACTTGGCTAAAAGATACCCCTATCACCCTTGACGTAGCTTATGATGGAAAAAGCGCTATCGCGCGCTGCCAAGAAATTGAATACGATTTAATTTTAATGGATATTCAGATGCCCGACATGGACGGTTTAGAAACGACGCGCTTTATTCGTAAAACCCCCTTAAACATTGGAACACCCATTGTAGCGGTGACAGCGCATGCAATGGAAAAAGAGCAGCAACATTTCTTAGATTCAGGGATGGATGACTTTTTACCTAAACCCATCAAACTAGAAGGCCTAATTACGCTCATCCATACATGGTGCGAACAAACAAATGAACAGAACATTGATGACGAAGAAAACCATTTGTACCCAAACCCCATTGATTGGGACATGGCTTTGAAACTTTGTTATGACAATAAAGAATCTGCAATAGACTATTTAGATTCATTTACCGACAGGCTTCAATCACACGCTAATGAAATTGAATCAGGATGGGCTGAACAACGCCCCGAAATCGTCTTAGAAAGTATCCACAAACTGCATGGGGCGTGTTGCTATACTGGTGTCCCAAAACTACAAAACTATTGTGATAGAGTACAAACCATCTTAAAAACAGGCAAGTTTGAGGAGCATCCCTACGCGATATCAAAGCTATTGCTCGAAATAGAACAGGTCATAGAAGAATGGCCCAAAATTCGAAAAAGTCTTGTTCAGTAAGTACTATCTGGCTAATCCTTTATTGGCTTTTGTTTTCGGCAAGTAGCGTTTCTTGGCATTCTCGCAACAATGCGACAAATTCAACACCACCTCGGTCTAAATCATTAACCGATAGATAGATGTCGTAGCCTAATCCTTGTTGAAGTTTACGCATTCTATTGGCAAACATAGCAGTGATACCAGTGAACAGACTTCCGTCTTGGCATTTATATTTAACATCATCAATGATGTCATCGCTATGGCACTGTCCAGAGTGACAATCGCTTTGCACAACTTGGGTAACAAGGGGTTTTTGTTCCATCAATAGATGCGTAATCAATCGCAATGAAATATCACTAATAAAACGTTCAGGATCACGCAATCGAAAACCCACCATTTCTAAATCCACGTGCTCTAGCCCTTTGTGAACCCTTGGGACGTCTACACGTTGGAGATTTTCCCAATCAATTCGCCAGTTGCCTTTTCGGTGATGATAAATAATAGCTTCTTTTGTGATCTCAAGACTGTATTTGGGCTCACGAAGTTTGTAAAAGCCCATCACGAAAGCAATGATGCTGCCACTTAAAAATAAAATGCCCACTAAAAAGAAGAGTTGGGGCAGAAGCACAATGATAAGCGTGCCTACCAGTGCGACAACCGCCCCGACTAGTAAGGTGGTTATCCCGTTGTTAGAGGCTGCGCCTCGAATGTAAATTGCGTCAGATTGTAAATTATTGCCAGACATAAAAATAAAAAATCATCATAATAATTGCCCATAATATGATATACCGTGTTCGCTTACAAAAAGCACAATCTGTCTGCCACCAATCTTTCAATTTTTTCATGATGTTTGTAAACTTAAGCCTGTTGTTTTACGGCTTTGTCGACGGTGACGTAAGCGACATAGTAGCGCCACCAATACAGGTGTAAATACTAACGAGAGTATCACAGAAAAGCCAACGCCACCGGCCAATACAACGGCTAGAGGCGGCCAGAAAGTACCTTCACTAAACAAAAGCAGCGGAATAAGCCCGCCAACGGTCGTAAAGGTGGTCGACAATATATGTCGGCTACAGCTCATGGTTTCATCCACAATTGCAATCGTATTGCCTTTCATTGCATCGGGGTTTGCTGCAATAGCTGCAATCACCACAATTGAGCCGTTGATAGCAACACCAATAAGTCCTGCACTACCTAATAATGGGTTAAATCCGATGGGCAAGCCCGACAGCCATAGACTGAAAAAGCCTAGCCCTACTGATAAAATAGCCACAACACCAATCACCACGGCAAAGCGCACACTCGCGAAACTTAAAATAAGTGCGGTAATCATAAGCACTAGTAAGACCGGCAAATAAGTAGCAAGTTGACCCAAAGCTTGTTTTTGCTCATCAGCGTCACCAGCCATTTTAATACGATAGCCTGGCGGTAACGTAATACTATCATCAATAATGGCGCGCAACTGCTCACTTGCGCTCACCGCCGCGATACTGGGCAATAAATACGCCTGAATTTTATTAAGCCGCTCGCCGTCATAACGCGTGATACCACTTATGCTGGGTTTTATACTCAACTTACCTAAGGCACCAACGCCTAAGACTTGCTTATTGCTTCCTTGCCCTGTTACTAAGGGCATAGCATCTATTTGGGTCAAAGTGTTGCGTTTTTCCTCAGCAACTTGGACACGAATATTGAGTTCTTCCGTCCCTTCTAAAATTGAGCCGCCTGTGCGCCCTGATAGCGAGGCCTGAAGTTGTTGCGCTATCTGCGAGAGCGTAAGCGCAGACAAATATGATTGGTTTTCACTAACATCTAAAATAATTTCAGGCTCGCCCGCGCTTATCGACACTAAAGATTGTGTCAGCCCAGGTACTTTCGACATTGCGACGCGCACTTGTTTGCCTAACTCGTCAAGCACATCAAGGTCAGTGCCATAAATATCAACTTCTATTGGCGCCGCAATAGGCGGTCCTTGACCAAATTTGCGTACAATAACTTTAGCATTTGGCAACGCATCTTGTAACTCATATTGTAAGTCCACCACCAAGGTATCGGCCAATGCTACAGATTCAGTGCTAATGACCGCGTTAGCGAAATTTGGTGCGTTATCGCGCGACATGACTTGGTTGTAATATACCGACGGTGTCGAGCCGCCGATCATCCATGTAACCTGTTTTATTCCTTGTTTTTTGCTTATAAAGTCGTCTGCTTTGAGTGCGTTTTGATAGGTGTAATCGATACTCGCTCCTTCGGGCATAATGACATAAATTTCAAACTGATCGCGATCCGCACTGGGGAAAAAAACATTGGCAAGTTGTTGCGCCAACACAAAGCCCTTTAGGCACAGTACAACAACGACCGGCAAAACTAAAATAGGCCGTTTTATGGCTTTGCCAATGAGTTCGCGAAAGGCATAAGATACCTCTGGCATTTGAAATCCACTTTTATACCAAGGTGCAGAAATATCGCTAGTTCTGGGCAAATATCGGGCCGCCAAGCCTGCAATTAAGGTCAACGAAATAGCCAAAGAACCTAGTAAGGCCATTACCACGCTTATTGCAATAGGCCCAATAAAATCACCAATGTTTCCGGCTAATAAAAATATGGGCATAAATCCTAAGATAGTCGTTAAGGTAGACGCCAGCAGAGGAGAAAATAAATGACTCACACTTTTTTGTAAAACCTCAATTCGAGATTTTGTTTTATCAAGTAGGTTAAGCCTTATTTCATCTGTGATAACAATGGCATTGTCAATTAATAAGCCAATAGCAATAATGATCCCAAAAATCGACATTTGGTGAATTTGTTGATTAAAGAAACTGAGACTAAACACCGCAAAACTTGCGCACAAGGGCAAGGCTAATCCCACAATCCACGACGCTTTAACACCCATAAAAAACAATACGACAAGCATAACTACCGCACTGCCTAGGAGTAAATTGCCACTTAATTCCCCTAGTCTAGCTTCGGTATATTTGTTTTGTTCAAAGATCATCTCAGCGTTAAAGGAATCGCCAAAATCTTCATTGAATTGCGCCAGTTTCAAAGCAACGCCTTCAGTCCACTTGTCGACTCTTACCGTGGTTTGCATACGAGCCGCAACAAAAATCGTGCGTTCGCCGTCGAGTAAGGCTATTTCTGTAAACGGCATCGCCGGACCTTTTTCAATCGTGGCGATGTCTTGTAATCGTAAATAGTTACCATCAATGGTTTGCAATGGGACTTGAGCGAGCACAGCAGTGCTTTGTATGGGCTGCGAGACTTGCAAACGCATATCTTGTGTTGGCGTTCTAACCACACCTGCCGGCAATTTAGGATCAGCTAATTCTATCCGCTGACTCACTTCTTGAAGTGACAAACCACTAAGCGCAAGTTGCTGAGGATCAATAGTAACGGTAATTTCTTCTACCGGTTCGCCATAAATTCTGACCAATTCAGTGCCAGCTACATTGCGAATGCGATCAGAAAGCTCACTGGCCATACGACCAACTTGAGTGAGCTGGGTGTTTTCAGGATACTTGGCTTTGATTGATAGCAGCACCGTAAATGCAGTGGCACCTCGTTTGTCTTCTAATATCGCTTGTCCTGCACCCGCTGGAAAGCGCTTTGATGCATCATCAATAGCATCGCGTATTTTAGAAAAAACTTGTTGATTACTATCGCCATCAATTGAGTCTTGTAGCTCTATAGAAAGCGACGAGAACCCCGCTTTTGAAGTCGACTTAATCTCTTTTATTTCAAAGAGTTGTCGCAATTCATCTTCTAATACGTCACTAATTAGTGCTTCTACACGTTCAGCAGATGCACCTGGATAGCTGGTCAGGACAATAACGTTGCGCAAATCTATGCGCGGATCTTCTAGTCGTGGCAGTGTGTTTACTGCAGATAGACCCGCCACTAAGATGATGATGATACTTAGCGCAAGAAGGTGACCCTTGCGATAAAAAGCAGTGTACCAAGGCGGGTTTTCAAACGCTCCTTGGTTTGAATGTTCACTCATATTTTCGCTGCCTTTTCGCTTTGTGCCAAGGCTAACTCAAGATTCACGTCGATAATATTCTTCACACTTTGATGAGGAACTAATCGATGAATGCCCGACACAACGAGTCTGTCTCCATCTTTTATCGCGCCGCTGACGAAGGCTTTGTTTGCGTCGGCATATTCTACCGATACTAAACGCGTTTGAATGGTGTTGTCAGCGCCAATAATGTACAAAGTCCACAAGCCACGAACCCCGCTAGCTAAGGAAGAAATTGGCACCCAAGCACCCGTGCTTTGTACAGGTATATCGACCGTTAATGAGACTAAATCACCTGACACAATCACGGCTCTTTGTTGTTCGTTTAATGCATTAATATCAATTGAAAATAATGCGTCTATTGTGCGTGTGGCTTGGTTACGCTGTTTTGCAACAGACGTAACTTCAGCTAAAAATGGCTGGCCTTGAAT
Source organism: Glaciecola sp. G7-5 (assembly GCF_055808975.1). Taxonomy (NCBI): domain Bacteria; kingdom Pseudomonadati; phylum Pseudomonadota; class Gammaproteobacteria; order Alteromonadales; family Alteromonadaceae; genus Glaciecola; species Glaciecola sp. G7-5. The sequence continues at coordinate 1,848,772 of NZ_CM147892.1, read as the reverse complement.
GCGTAATTCTCGCGTCTCACCCACAGACAAGCCGAAGGCAGTTTGCTCTGGTAAACCAAAACGCGCTTCTAATAACTCTTTTGCAAGAATTGAAAATACCGGCGCTGCTGGACTAACGACCGTGCCCGAGTCGATATACTTTGCGACTATCTGCCCATCAAAAGGCGCTAACAATACCGATTTTTCGAGTTCAACTTGTAAGCTATCAAGACGAGCCTGCACTTCGCTGCTTGCTGCTTGTGCAGCATCTAACTGTGCTTGTACTTCATCTAAGCGCTGTTGAGGCTCCAATTTCTTTTGGACAAGCTGACGCACACGCTGGGCGGATAATTTTGCTAATTTCGCATTTGCCTTGGCACTGACTAGCGCGCTTTGCAGTTCGTTTTTGCGCGCCTCTAAGCGGGCTGTATCAAGCTTAGCTAAGACTTGACCTTTGCTCACCAGTGCACCTTCAAGCACGCTTGTTTGATCTAAAGTACCATTTAATTCAAAGCCAATATCAGACTGTTGAACAGACGCTATTTGCCCATAGACTACGCGTGGTTTTAGATAGCTTTTTTGAATGCGTATGGTGCTCGCTTCAACTTTTGCCTGCTGCGTTACCAGAAGTTTATTCTCGTCTAAAGCGAGTGCAGACTGATTTCCAGAAAAAATCATCAATATTGTTAGCAAGGCAAAACATATCACGGTGATAACAATCAAAAGCCCTTTGTTCGGTTTTGCATGCGCCGAAGAACTCGATTGTGCTGAAGTTGCTTGCGAAGTAGTTGTGTTTGGCTCAAGCATATTTTTCCCAATAAAAAGTGACAATTAGCTTCGCGACGCTCACGATTTGCGTAAAAGCTGTAAATGAACAATATTGTGTCTACGTTAAGAGCGCATAGTAGAATAAATAAACTAGACTGTACAGTCTATTAATGTTAAATTTTCGCAATCCTAGTTAGCCAATCAATTTGTTTTAGTTTCCAAAAGGAAACTAGCAGTAGGTGCCCATGACCCAACCGCACACGCAAAAAAGTCAGCAAAAAGCAGACCAACAACGCGCCCCAGGGCGCCCTAAAAGCTTGGCAAAACGCGAGCAAATAATGCGTTACGCGAGCGAACTAATATTGTCGTTGGGTTACAACAACACCTCTATGGACGCGGTTGCAAAAGAAAGTGGCGTGTCAAAACAAACGGTTTATTCACATTTTAAAAACAAAGAAGCTTTGTTTAACGCGGTAATCGAAAATAAGTGCAAAATGTATCAGGTGGATGAGGCAAGTATTTGCATAGACACCCAACCCTTGTTAGAGATACTGCAAAACATTGGTTTATCTTTTATTCAATTATTAAATGACGATAACGTAATTTCTATGTACAAGGTCGTGATTGGGGAGTCAAAGCATGACTCTAGAGTAGCGCAACTCTTTTACGATGCAGGCCCCTTACATAGTATTAATCTTGTTAGCCAACTACTGCAAAAACACCCTGAAAGTGCCCTTAATCAAGTACAAGCGAAAGAATTGTCACTAGACTTTTTTAACTTATTAAAGAGTGATTTTCATATGCGCGGCATTTTGCACCTGCCTTACGACTTATGCGAGGCAAAACAAAAGCAGCTTGCCGAAATGGTTGCTAACAAGACCATCGCAATTTTACAGCTAATGAAAAAGGCACTGATTTAATCTGGCTTCGGTTTTTTCATGACCAATGCAATGCCGCCCAACACCATAATTTGCGAGAGCACAAGTGCGCCGCTAATTTCTTCACCGACCCAAATTACACCACCGAATGCGGCAATGATAGGCACCAAGAGTTGAACCACGCCCGCCTGCACGCGACTCAAACCAGGCAAGGCGATATACCAAATACTATAACCGAATGCAGATGTCACAATTCCCGACGAAATAGCGAGAAAAAACCCTTCGTTAGATAAAACAAAAGGCATAAATAGATAAATCGCAAGCAATGGCAGGCAAAAAATGACACTCAGTACAAAGTTAACGCCGGTGTCGATAAATGGAGATGTTGAGCTCCTACCAAACAAGGTATATGCGCCCCACGCAATTCCCGCAATAATCATAAACACAAAACCACTAAGCGATAGACCAGCTTGGTCAACACTGCTTTGCGAAAAAATCAAATAGCAAAGGCCGATAAATGCCAACGCAATGCCCAATAAATGGAACCAAGGTAATTTGTCATTTTGATACAAGCTAACGCTAATCATACTCAATTGCACAATACCAAACAAAACCAGTGCGCCTACGCCTGTATCGAGTTCTATGTAGGCAAAAGAAAAGCCAGCGGCATACACAAAAAGCATAAGTGCACTTATCCACTTTTGTCTATTAACCTGCAACAACGCGCTTAAAGCTTGCCTTGGAACTTGGTGATTGATTCGTCCTGCAAGCCAAAAAATAAGCACAAATGCTATTGCTCCAGACAACAAACGTACAATCGTAAAGCTAGTGGCATCAATTTCCTCATCGCCTAAAGCCAACCTGCATAGAACAGAATTGCCTGCAAATGCCATGAGTGCCAGAAGGGTGCTAAAGAAGGTTTTAAGACGTGCTGATTTCATGTTAATTGTTTACTACACCTAAATGGCAATCTTATTGGATTAAAATAAGCCTGGGGAGCCAAAACTTGATACACTAGCGGGTGGGTTATAAAGCTAAGCAAGCGTCATTTTTCAATAGTATAATATGGGTAAGCTAACATGAAATCTTTTACTGGGGAACATATACTCAGCGTGCATCAATTTGATCGCAGCGCAGTAGAACAAGTTTTCGCCATTGCCGATAAAATGCGGCCCTATGCAATACGTCAAAAGCGCACTAAGGTGCTTGATGGCGCTATTTTGGGCAACTTATTTTTTGAGCCAAGCACGCGTACCCGGGTGAGCTTTGGGACGGCTTTCAACTTATTAGGCGGCGAAGTACGTGAAACCACCGGCATGAGTAATTCTGCCTTAGCCAAAGGTGAGTCACTGTATGACACAGCGCGAGTACTTAGCGGTTACAGCGATATTATTGCCATGCGTCATCCTGTTTCAGGCTCAGTTGCTGAATTTGCCAACGGCAGCCGCGTACCGGTCATAAACGGTGGTGATGGTGCAAACGAACATCCAACCCAAGCCCTGCTTGATTTATATACCATTGCCAAAGAGCGCGCATCATTTGGGCATGGTATCGATGGTTTACATATCGCCATGATCGGCGATTTAAAGTTTGGCCGCACAGTGCATTCTTTAGCAACCATGCTAAGCCTATTCAAAAACGTGAAATTCACCCTTATCTCACCGAAAGACTTAAGCATGCCCACTAAGGTTTGCGACGTCATTGAATCTGCTGGACACGTCCTTACCATTACCGAAAAACTTGAAGGTTTGGTCGAAGCCGATATCTGTTATCAAACTCGCATTCAAGAAGAGCGTTTTGCCACCCAAGAGCAAGCCAATCAATTTCGAGGCAAGTTTAGGCTCAACCAGCAAATCTATACCCAGCATTTTAAATCCCAGACGGTTATTATGCATCCACTGCCAAGAGACTCAAGAGCCGAAGCAAATGAACTTGATAACGACTTAAACGTACACCCTAACTTGGCTATATTTCGGCAGACCGATAACGGTGTATTGGTCAGAATGGCGCTTTTTGCGCTAACACTGGGCGTTGAAAACATCGTGCAAGACTATGACCGCAGCGTGCATTGGTATAGTAATAAAGCAAGCCTTTAAACATTTATATTTTATTTTATGAGCGTCGTATCAAAGCATGATACCGACGTAAAATACATTCATCAGCAAAAGAGAAACATAGATATATGACTAAATCTGAAATCCTTTTTGAAAGAGCCCAACTTACTATTCCAGGTGGCGTAAATTCACCCGTACGCGCTTTTAAAGCCGTGGGCGGTACACCTCGATTTATCGCACGCGCTGATGGACCTTACATGTACGACGTAGATGATAATCGCTACATCGACTATGTAAATTCGTGGGGACCAATGGTACTTGGCCATAACAACGCAGCTATTCGTGAAGCTGTTATCAAAGCCTCTGAAAATGGCTTAAGCTACGGCGCACCGACCGAAGCCGAGGTGCAAATGGCTGAGCTAGTCTCGTCGATAGTACCGTCTATGGAAATGGTGAGAATGGTCAATTCGGGTACCGAAGCCACCATGAGCGCGATTCGACTGGCGCGCGGATATACGGGTAGAAACAAGCTTCTCAAATTTGAAGGTTGTTACCATGGCCATGCGGACTCATTGCTCGTAAAAGCAGGTTCTGGCGCACTCACTTTTGGCGTACCAAGTTCACCCGGCGTGCCAGATGACGTTGCAAAACATACGCTAACTGTAGATTTCAATAATATTGATTCTGTTAAACAAGCCTTTGTTGAGCACGGTGACGACATCGCTTGTATTATTGTTGAGCCAGTGGCTGGCAATATGAACTGTATTCCTCCGGTACCGGGCTTTTTAGAAGGCTTACGGTCAATATGTGATGAATATGGCGCAGTACTTATATTCGACGAAGTGATGACCGGTTTCCGTGTTGCTTTAGGTGGCGCGCAAGCGCGATTTAATGTTACTCCAGACCTAACCTGTTTAGGTAAAGTCATTGGCGGCGGTATGCCCGTTGGCGCTTTTGGGGGTAAACGTGAAATACTCACGCATATTGCACCTACCGGCCCTATCTATCAGGCAGGCACTTTGTCTGGCAATCCCATCGCCATGGCAGCCGGCCTTTGTGCGCTAACCCAGTTAAAAGCTGAGGGCTTTTACGACAGTATTTTTGAGAATACACAAGTACTCGCTGATGGTTTTAAGCAAATGGCCGATAAGAACGGTATACAACTTTCTACCAATGTAGCAGGTAGCATGTTTGGTATCTTTTTTACGGATGAAAAAGTGGTTAATTATCAGCAAGCGACGAGTGTAAACCAAGCGCAGTTTAACCAGTTTTACCACAATATGTTGCACGAAGGTGTTTATATGGCTCCAGCCTCATTTGAAGCTGGCTTTGTATCGAAAATGCATACAAGCGATGTGATAGATGCCACCTTAACTGCTGCCGATAAAGCATTTGCTAGGATTACCGCCAAATAGATGATTGCTCTTGTTATTGTAACCGCTTTAATGTCGCTATACGCTGTGTTTATCACAGCGCTATGGTGGTTGCAAAAACAGCATACAACTGAACAATTAGAAAATAGTCGGGCCTTACAAATGTCCCGCGATGAAGAATACCTACTTAAATTAGGTGGCAACGCTGAGCACGAAGCCGCCGTCTCGGCAGCTATGATCGCAACGGCAGATGAAGCCCAGCGACTGCATCAAACCTTTCAAAAGTTTGTACCTAAACAGTTTGTTGAGCATTTCGCGAAAGGCGGTGCCGACACCTTAGCACTAGGTTATGCTGACGAAGATGAAGTTGCTATTATGTTTTGCGATATCCGCGGCTTTACTCGCCTATCGGAAGAAATGACGCCACAGCAACTAATGAATTTTTTGAATTCCTACTTTAAACGCATGAATGCGCCAATACACGACAACTTTGGCTTTATCGACAAGTTCATTGGCGATGCCATCATGGCTTTATTTGATCGCCCAAATGGCTTAGTTAGCGATAGGGCAGCCGATTCGGTGCGGGCTGCGCTGGACTTACAAAAAGCGCTCAAATTGTACAACCATCACCGCGCAAAAAGTGGCTACGCACCCGTGCGCAATGGCATTGGCCTAAATGTTGGGCCGGTTGTGTTGGGCACGGTAGGTTCTGACGATCGCATGGACACTACCGTTTTAGGCGATACCGTCAATGTAGCCCAGCGTCTTGAAACGCTAACCACCTATTTTGATATTGATATCATTGCCAGTCGCGAACTTGTCACTGCAGCCAGCGAACAAACAGAATTTGCTAACAGAACCATAGATAAAGTAGTGCTCAAAGGAAAAAGTACGAGTATAGAAGTTGTCGAAATCTATCAACACCTAAGCAATGCAGAAATTATCCAACGTAACGCCACAAAGAATCTTCTTCAAGAGGCCATAGGCATGCGTGATAATCACGACTTTAGAGGCGCATTGACTTTATTTACCCAAGCGCAAAAAGCGCACCCCGACGACCCAATATTTAAACATCATATAAACATATGCGAAGCACTACAGTACGAAGTAGAATGGGACGGAAAAATCCGTTTGTAAGCGCCTAGCGAAACAAGTATTTAGCTTTACGATACGCGGCGATAGCCGGCACAATCGCAACGACGACTGTCAGTAACATCACGATTAGCGCATACATCGCTATGCCTGGTGAGAAAATATTTACCGACACATATAGCCCATATTCACTGAGTAAATATTGCCCGCTAAAAACGATGGCGAAGCTGACCAGCGCATATGCACCAATAATGGCAAAGACCGAAATAAAGAGTGCTTCGGCTTGCATAAGGCTCGCAATAAACCATGGACTTGCGCCAACTGCGCGTAAGGCCGATATCTCATTTCTTCGTTCATGCATTGATGCTAGTAACATCGTGACCAAACCAATCAGTGAAGCAACCAGTACCAGCAATGCAATAAGCTGCAACAAGGACTCAATACTGCCTAATGTTTGCCACAATTCGCTGAGCGCGACCTGCGGCATAATTGCCGATATTGCTTCTGGTTGATATTGGTTGATATCGCGCTGCAAAAGTAGGATTGCAAAAGGTGATTCGGCTTTGAGCATAAACGCTGACAATTGTGTGGGTTTGCCGACTAAGTCATAGGTACCAGGGGCAATGTTAGGAATGGTTTGTAGAGTATTGTGTTGATGATCGTCGTGGTCGTCATGCTTATGTTCTTCATGTTGAATAGCATCAGTTGAAGCAGCACTATTTAAGTCCTGTCCTGCATCCTTGGTTTTTTTGAAACTTGATTTAAGTGAAGGCGGCGCAACTGCCGCATGCATTTCTTCAATAGCAATGAGGGGGACATGCACAGATTTATCCACCGGCGTACCTGTTGGCGCGAGTATGCCGACTATCAAAACAAGGTGATGATCATGATGACTAAAGCTCACTTTCCCACTGCCATGAGACACCACAATTGACTGACCCACGCTAAGATTGAGGCTTTTTGCTACGTTTGCCCCAATAACCGCTTCAGTAGGACTTGCGAAAGGTCGTCCAGAAGACATAGTAAGTGCTTGCTTATCGCCAAAGCGGTAATATTTAAAGTAGTCACCTGATGTTCCTACAACAGGATAGCCTTTATACGAGTCTCCTAATGCCAAAGGAATGGTCCAAATCACTTTATCCTTATTTGCGATATTCTGATAAGTCTCCCAACTTATCGCGTTAGGATTAGCCCCAATTCTAAACACGCTCGATAAAAGTACATTTATTTGACTACTGCGCGCCGCGACCACTAAATCAATACCCGACACGGTGCGTTTAAAATTGTCTTGCGTTTGTACTCTTATATGTTCAATAGAAAAGAGCAAACTGATACTGATAAGCAATGTGCAAAAGGTCAGCAGTGCCGTTATCTTTCTATTTAGTAAACTTTGCCAAGCTAGCGTGAACCACATTTATATAGTCTCTTGTTCGTTATGTGCGCAGGCTTTGTTAATGTCGCCCAAAGCGATGCAGCGCTCAAAATCATCTGCCAATCGCATGTCATGGCTAACAAAAAGCAAACTAGCATTTAGCGCGGCGGTGTTCTCTAAAAGCAGTTGCATAAATTTACCGGTAGATTGCGCATCTAGCGCAGAAGTCGGTTCATCAACAATTAATAAGTCAGGTTCATGGTAAAGCGCTCGCGCAATGGCAATGCGTTGCTGCTGGCCTACGCTTAAATCGTGCACCTTTTTATCTAATATGCTCACCGGGAGGTTTAAGTTAGTAAGGACTTGCTTCGCCCTGTCTACACTAAAACTGTTTTTTTGTTTTGAAAAGGCGCTGGCCAGTCTGATGTTATCAACAACAGAAAGGTAGGCAATAAGGTTAAGTTGCTGAAACACAACACCTAGAGACTGGGCTCTAAATTTGTCTTTTTGCGCATTGGAAAGTGTGTTTAATGTCTGCGATAGCACCTTTAGTTCACCGCTGTTAGTTGGATTAACAGAAAGACTTAAAGTTGCACTTAACAGATTCAGCAAGGTACTTTTCCCACTGCCTGAAGGCCCGTGTAAAAATACACGCTCACCTGTATTCATTTGCCATGCGGGGATATCAAGTACTAAGGGGGCTTGGTCTTGTTGCGCATTCGACTTCGGATAAGCAAAACGAAGATTTTCAATACTAATCGCAACTGACATTTTGGCCTCTGGGAGTTTATTGTGCCTTTATAAACAAAACCACCTTAACTTTCATCAAGTTCTGGCGCTTCAATAACACTATTATTACGGATAAAATCGATAGACGGCGCAAAAAAAGCAGCGCCTGTTTCAGCGCTCGAGTAATCGAGTAGTTTGTCATAGTGCCCGTTGTCGTCGCCATATATACGGCTATGCAGTAAATTTTTAAAGGCCTGCGGATGATTACTGCAAGCAACAAAATATAAACCCTGCGTATTCATATCACCATAGGGCATGCTTTGATCAAGAAAGATAGGATACTCGCCACCAGGCCCCACAATCTTTGTGCGAAAGGCATGAGAATCTAGTCCTGAGCCTACAACATACATATTGTGTTGCTTGGTCTTGCCCATGATTTGTTGCTGCAAGCGGTCTGATAATCGGCTCCATTTAGACATGTCGTCACGATATCGCTGAATATGAATATAGGAGCCATTGCTAAAGGCTTCGTCCTCGTCTCCGACCAAACTGATGTTAAATTTCTTGCGCCCACGGGGATTTTCATCTGCGATTAAAAAGCCCATCCAATTTCGTCCATCTAAGTAACGAAATGCTTGCACTTGCTCAACAAGCTCAGTGTGCAGTTTTAAGGCTTGCATGACTTCCATACCGATTGCTTGGCAAATATCTAAACGATCAGCCCTGATTTGGATGAAGAGGTCGCACGGCAGCACTGGTGCACAACGGTCTTCGCATTGCATATCGGGAAAGGGACCAAGCTGCTTGGGGCGAGCATTAGGATATAACTCATCCCAAAAAGCACTGCCTATGCCTATCACGCCCGAGACCATGGCTTCGTAGTGCTCTTCGTCAAATTGATCAAATATGTCAAGGAGACTGACGAGTTTGAGCCGAACGCCCTCTAAGTCGTCATTTACAACATTAAAGAGTAAATATAGCGCGTGTAGATTAGGTTCTGCGCAAATTCCTTTTTGGGGTTGGCTCATTAATAACCTGCTGCTTGACCATCTTTACGAGATTCAGAAGCACCATAGTACACTTTGTTTTCAGCATCGTACATGATTGCCTGATATCCGCCAAAGGCGCCAAGGCTGTCGGTCATTTCGTGGCCCTTTTTAGCCAATTCTCGCCGCGTTTTTTGGCTAAAGCCACTTTCTAAACTTACATAACCGCCGTCAATCATTAATTCACCCATGGGTGTGCTTGAGCCTGTGTGCAATATGCGGGGCGCATCTCCAGCTTCTTGAATATTCATCCCAAAATCTATCATGTTAACCACAATTTGCGCATGCATTTGAGGCTGGGTTCCCCCGCCCATCACACCAAAACTCATCAAAGGTTTATTGTTGCGCGTGATAAAGGCCGGAATAATAGTATGGAAAGGCCGTTTACCCGGTGCGTATTGATTGTAGTGCCCTTTTTGCAAGGCAAACATTTCACCGCGATTTTGCAGTACAAAGCCTAAATCCGTGGGGATCATGCCTGAGCCCATACCGCGGTAATTACTCTGAATTAGCGAGACCATGTTGCCGGCTTTATCAGCAACGGTTAAATAAATGGTATCCCCTTCGTGTTTACCCGCGTCAACACGTTTGGCCGCTTTTTGAAGTGAAATAAGTTGTTGACGGGTTTTTGCATAGTCTTTCGAAATTAACCAGTCAACCGGAATCTGATTAAACATGGGGTCTGCATAAAACTTAGCACGGTCGGCAAAGGCCAGTTTTTTGGCCTCAACAAAGGTGTGCACATATTCTGCCGAATCATGTCCCATACCTTGAATATCATAAAGCTCAAGAATATTTAAAATTTGCAGGGCAGCAATACCTTGTCCATTAGGTGGCAACTCCCATATATCGTAGCCACGATAATTGCTAGACACCGGTTCAACCCAATCAGAATAATGCGCAGCCATGTCTTGGTAACTCAAAAAACCGCCTTGGCTTTTCATAAACGCCCCAATGGTTCGAGCAATGTCACCTTTATAAAAAACATCTCTGCCGCCTGTGGCGATTTTTTCATACGTATTAGCAAGCGCTGGATTCTTAAAGATTTGGCCCTTTACTGGCGTTTTACCGTTAATGGTAAAAGTCTCGCTAAAACCTGGATATTGGCCAATGCGCTTTTGATTCATTTCAAAATAATAAGCGATGAGTTCAGACACAGGAAAACCTTCACGGGCATAGTTGATAGCAGGTTCAAGCAAGGTCTGCATCGGTAAGCTGCCAAAACGCTCACTCAACATAAACCAGCCATCTACCGCGCCGGGCACAGAAACAGGCAAGGGTCCAAATTTTGGAATTTGCTTGATGTCATTTTGTTGAAAATGCGCAAGAGTAAGCGATTGCGGCGAACGCCCTGACGCATTTAAACCATATAAACGCTTGGTTTCAGCATCCCAAACAATGGCAAACAAATCACCGCCAATGCCGCTTCCTGTTGGCTCAACTAATCCGAGCATTGCATTGGCGGCAATCGCGGCATCGATTGCGTTACCGCCGCGCTTTAAGATATCGAGTGCAACCTGAGTTGCCAAAGGTTGGCTAGTTGCCGCCATGCCATTTTGCGCTATCACTTCAGAGCGCGTTGCGAAGGGCTCACCAGTAATTCTATCGTAAGAGAATGCGGTGTTAGTCACCAACAGGCTCAATAGCAAAGAGATAAAAAAAGGACGTAATTTCATTAAAGGCATACCTTTTTGTTTTTATTATTTTTAATAGCTACAAAAATACCGTTTTATTGCGTATTTGGCAAAACTAACTTAGTGTCCGACGATAATATAGTTTGATATTGTTTTAGGTTTTGAACGGCCCTTGAGAGGCAGAAACCGGACGGATTTTCACCTCTAACCTTCAAACATCCTAGGTCATTGCCGCGCAGGCGGCAACCTCCCAAACAGCATAGTAAATTCAAAAAAAGAAAAGTTATTTCAATAACATAAAACCTATTGTTATCGAAACATTTCTTAAATAGTTGGAGGTCACCGCCTTCGCGATGATGACGGTGGGAAGTTTCAAATAAGGTGTTGGATGTATCGGCTATGACCGGTACTGGATGGGACTTGCCAGTCGAATAATTAAAACTCAAGATGAAGCCTGCACAAAATTATCAAACTATATTAAGAAATATCAGCAGTGCAATTACTTCACTATCCTTTAAGTCGTCTATTTTTACGGCCATGCTATTCACTGACAGTTCCTTTTATTGAAATTGGCATAGACAAGCGTTCTTAGTTGATTAGTTTGTTATCCAGGTGCTTTGCCACTTTAAGGTACTCATTCACTTGAGTTTGATTATTAAATTCAATGACTTCTACACCTTTAGATTCTATTTGCTTCAATAGTTTGGAGTATTTTTTTTGTTTACTATGATATGTTTTTAGTACCCATAAAATAATTGAGTCACGACTAAAAAAGGTTTGCTTAAACGATTCAATATTTCCTGCGAAAAGTTTCTTTTTAGTAGCGGCTCTTACTATTGATCGAGTAATTGCACGGTATAACACTAAACTAAAAGAGTGATTCAACCAAATAATTTTAGTTGCTCGCGGCCAAAAAATATCGCGAGCAATTGAATAATTTCCATCTACGATCCAAGCATCACAAGAAGTGGCATTTCTAACTAGCTCACGAAATTCTTCATCTGGTCGCTCTACCCAATTTGGTAACCAATGCAATTGATCCAACTCGATGTATTCAACTTTAGATTGCTTAGCTAGACCTTGAGAGAAAGTTGATTTCCCACTACAACTAGAACCTATAACAACTATTCGACTCATCTATTTCTCTCTGATTAATCTCTACACATATTTAACAGTACTCATTTAATTACCTTCGCCCTTCTGATCTTAGAATTTCGCTAGCAAATCATGTACCAGCTTACCCGTCAAAATAGGCAAATATCCATCTTTTTGTGTCAGCTTTCTTTACACATATACATTCGTTTATTTAAGCAGAATATTATGCTATTGAAAATAATGGTATTTTTAGAATGGCTTGGTTAATGCATGATTTTGTTTATAAGTAATTAACTGATTAGTATTAATCGTCTGATCCGACGGCCCTGCTGTATCGCCATGTATACGTAATTACTAGCCAGTATTAGCCACTCAATTGGGTTGGTTGAACACAAACCATGTTGTGACTCAATTGAGTATTACGCTCAGGAGAGTAGTTATGAGAAAAATACAAATAATATTCACACTTTTAGCACTATTAAACGTTAGCTATACTGCAAGTGGCACTGTGATTTTTGACGCTAACGCCAGTTCAGAATTCAAATTAGTATCTGACGGTGGCATGTTTATCACCGCTCTGAGTGGTCTCGAAGGGCCTTTTTCCGATGCAATCGGCTCAGGTATCGCATCAATTGATGCAGATTTTCAAAGTGACCCTGTTACTTTTACCGGCTCTCCTTTACTACAAGACTCTGATGTCTCAGGTTCTGCAGGTTCTCCATCCGGCGCGAGTACCGCCGCATCGTTGAATTCTTTTCTTGTCATACTAGAAAATCCGGATCTTACGTCATCATCAACTGCTGTATTTGAATTTACTTACGATTGGGATGTTTCGCTAGCGCAGGGGCCAGCATCAGAAGCGACTGTTGAAGCAGGTTTTGCCTCAGCATTTTTTCACCTTTCAGGTTTTGCACCCTCTGGCGGTGAAACCTTGGCGATAGATGAAGGCTTTGGCGCTGGAATAGTCGATGTACCAGATTGGCTATTCAATCCCGTTGTCGAATTTTTATTTGATGACATTGTTACCCCTACTTCAATGGTTGGGTCTACTACAGTACTTGCTTATGTCACCGTTCCTGCCGATAGTGTAGACAGCTTCTCGGTCATAACAGACGCCTCTGGAGCAGCAATACATACACCCCAACCAAATACTTTGGCATTCATATTGATGGCTTTAACTTTTGCTCATTTCACTAGGCGGGCGCACTATATAAAGTGATGATCGACTAGACCGTTAATGAAGACTTGTTTTCTCTCCGACTCACAATTTACATGTATAAGTTGGGGAGATTACATTATCAACGAAATCTCAGTATATTCCTGCTCGTCTTCATTCGTTTGTGATTAGGCTAGCCTGTAACTAATTGTTGTAACTGTCAATTGAATCCCACTAAATCTGAGACATAAAAGAAATAACACCACTTGTTTACTATTTCAATTAATGACATCCACCACTTAATTCACAAATAACTGGCATGTCTATTATTCACACTAATTTTGATGCATATCAAATACGCTAATAACTCAAAGGGTAAAATGAAGGTGTTGATTTAATAAATTGAGATAAACACAATGCATATATTTTCTAAATGCAAATGTATAAAAAGATTGTTTCTTCATTCTACATGGCACTTTTTATTGTGTGCGGGAATGGTAAGTTTTTCAGCTGTTAGTACTGCAGCTTTTGTTGATTTAGGGAAAGAAAGTGGTTGGGATAGAGACATATATGATCTTCAGGCGAATGGTTTTCCAACTATAGCAGACGATCCTGACACCGCCTTATCACTCATTGGAAATAGAGCTTCTGGCTTTAGCGTAGCAAGCGGGACTACTGGTAAATGGGGTGCCATCTTTACTAAAGACATTGCACTTGGCAGCATTAATGAAGAAACATATTTATTTTTCGACATGTTCTTTAAAAATAAGGGCAACAGTCTTTGGCCTGCAGGTACTGCTGGCTCACCTTGGACATTTAGCATATTTGATCTAAATATTAGCGGTGATAGCACCTCGACCCAATTTAGTTTAGATATTAACTGTACCAACAATTGTAGCTACAATACATTAGGTTCTAGCAGTGGTTGGAACTTTGCACCGGGCGCGCCACATAATTCGAACCTTATCAGGGATGCGGCTATAACCAGCCCAGATTTGATGTCTATATTCAGTCCAGGCGAAGAATTAACTTATGAATTCACGTTTCGAGAGTTTGAGGGACACAATGGCATTACTACCACTGGTGGCTTATACACTTCCTACCATATTGAGATGGATCTGGAGGCTCACAATGCGCCTGAGCCATCAACTTTAGGACTATTACTAACTTCAATGATTCTGTTATTCGCTAGCCCTGTAAGACGTAAAATAAATAATTGCTTTACCAATTGATAAATTAAGTGAGTTTCAGGTTAATAGCGTTTGTACATTGATATTTACAGTATTACTCGCAAAAGAGCTAAACATGTTAGTGCACACCATAAATAACTTATAAAACTGGTGAGATGGCATCTCCCGGTTCTTTAAGTTGTCAATAGTGCGAACAAAAAGTACACCTAACGCATACAGGGCATGTTCCACCTCGCCCTAAATGTAGCGGCGTATTATTTACAAAGGGCTATTATCTGGATCTTACATCGACCTGACCCTTTACTGGAACGAAAGGGCTAATACGCACATCTTGGATTGCCGCATTTTCGAGCTAGTAGCCTTGCGTCTAAAATATTGACAACGCCATCAACATTGAGATCTGCTATCGGATCATAAGTATGTGTCGTAACGAATTCCATCAATAGCTTTATATCACCAATATTAATCCCATCGTCCTTATTTAGGTCTTCTTTCATCACCACATTAATCGATACTTGGGCTACTGGGTCGCTAGACCTTATTCCATCTGATGCTCGATAGCTAAAGCGAACAAGTCCCGTGTAGCCTGCTTCGGGTTGGTAAGTAAAGGCACCATCATTGTTTAGAAATAAAATCCCATGTTCTGGATAGGTCTGTATCATAGTGCTGAGTGTTATACCAGGTTGCTGAATGTCGTTAACTAATTCCCCCTCCTGAGACGGGCACATCAAGTAGTGTGTCTTTCCTAATCGTATAGAAGTCATCTACAGACAGCGCCTAGCTTGCGACTGGCTGAGTGTCCGGTATTGGATGTGCACTGTCTGTCATTTTATACTAGTCTAGTTATAGTTTTACTGGATACTTGCGTATAACCCGCGTTATCTCTATAAAGTTTTCGCGCTCGATGAAGTAGATGGAATACGTTTGATAAATTGCTCTGCGGTATCCTTTGCGCACTTCATCAATTCGGGAAAATTGAGCAGGGTTATTAACGATTTTAGGGAATACACTGAGCAAACCTTCATAAAACTCAAGTGCCACACTAGTCCCAAAATGTGCTTCGCCGTATTCTAAAATGTCAGCGAGGTCCATTTCTGCGGCAAGTGTTAGCCTATAATTAGACATTTATGCGGCGCTTTTCTTTAAACTCCTGCAAAATTTGTTCAGCGGATTTGGTGGAATAGCCACTTTGCTCACCCACAATTAGCGCCTCTCTGATGACACTAATGTCTTCGTTTCGACGTTGCTCTTTGCGTATTAAATCTCTCAGTAATTCGCTATCACTAGCGTATTCGCCGTTTTTTAACTGACTTTGCATCCACTCATTTTGTTTATCAGTAACAGTGATGCTCTTCTTAATCATGCTCATAATTCACTTAATAGCTTCATTGGTAGTATTTAATAGTATTATAAGTAGCATTTGTATTGCAATAAGATTCTCAACGTCTACGGTTAGACTTAATTCTGGAGAATAATTATGTACCCACTTGCCGTTTATAAGAAAAAAGAGCCTTGGAATAAGGGAAAACTAGTTGGCCAAAAATTAGCTTTGAAACAAAAACAAATATGGGCAATTCGAATCAGGTTAGAAATTTCAGGAAACATAAGAGACTTAGCATTATTTAGTCTTGGCCTTGATAGCAAACTCCGAGGTTGTGATTTAGTGTCGTTGCGTGTCAGAGATATTGCGCTAGGAATGAATATTCAGTCGCGAGCCAAGATAATTCAGCAAAAAACTGGCAGGCCTGTTCAATTTGAAATTACTGAGCAGACTCGAGCAGCAATAAAGGCATTGATTCAAAAAGATGCGCTTGATACTTCCGACTATCTTTTCAAATCTCGTATCAAGGATTCACCGCATCTGTCTACTAGTCAATATAGCAGAATTGTAGATGGCTGGATAAACTCAATTGGATTAGAAGGGACGCACTATGGCACTCATACAATGCGGCGAACCAAACCTTCTTTGATTTACAAAAAGACTAAAAACATAAGAGCTTGTCAATTGCTCCTCAGTCACTCGAAATTAGAGAGTACAGTTCGATATCTGGGCATTGAAGTAGATGATGCATTAGAGATATCAGAAAGCATCGATATTTGATTTTTGCAGTTGACCGCCAACGGCCGGTTTTGGGATGGCACTTGCCCGTCAAGAAGTTAGTCTAAACAGCATTGTAGTAAAAGTAACAAGCTCAAAACAAATGTTCGTATTCTTAAGCAATGTTTACCCAAAGAAAAGTTAACTGCTTAATTGTAGACGTACACATTCACAAATATAAAGCTAACTATAGCTTTTAAACAAAACCTGCTCGCTTATCGTCACCGTAACAACGATAATTGCGGCGCTTTACTGGCTGTCATTACGCCTGCCGGTAACCTGTTTTTTTTCAGGTAAGTAAATCAGACTAATAGCAAAGCATCACGCTTCATGTCTTGCCCTAAACTATATTTATATTCTTTAGCAAAATCTTTATTTAGCGTAAAAATAGTTAACACTAAGAGATACGTATCACGGTAAACCGGCAAGTGTTGGTCTATAATCATACATTTATGCGGCGCTTTTCTTTAAATTCCTGCAAAATTTGTTCAGCGGTTTTTGTGAAGTAGCCACGTTTTACAACTCTTTTGCTATAAATTTGCAAGTCAACATATATTATGTAAGTTTTAGTCTTGCGTGTTGCCAAGTAAGCATATGAACTCACTTCTAAGAAGAAAATAAATATGAAAAGACTAATTCTAACTATCTCGCTTTCTTTAATGTTTACAAACGCCTTATCTCAAATCAATCCCGAATGGATACGATATTCAGCAATTTCACCTGATGGAAAAACGATAGCTTTCACTTATAAAGGCGATATCTATCGTGTTGATGCTGATGGCGGCCTAGCAACACAGTTAACCTATCACAAAGCCCATGATTTTAGGGTGGTATGGAGCCACGATGCAAAACAACTTGCATTTGCATCAGACAGACATGGCAATTTTGACATATACAAAATGGATGCGCGAGGCGGAAAAGCCACCAGATTAACCTTCCACTCTTCAAATGAAATACCTTATACATTTTCCAATGATGATGGGTTAATAATGTTTAAGGGGCAGCGCATGGACACTACCGAACATCGCCAATATCCATCAGTTAACTTTCAAGACTTTAGTGAATTGTATTCTGTGCCAGTGAATGGAGGCAGTGTTAATCAATTGCTGACTATTACGGTTGAAAATGTTGATGTTAGCCAAAATGGTGAATTACTCGTCTATCAGGATTATAAGGGCTTCGAAGACTATTGGCGTAAACATCATCAATCTGCGATTACAAGAGACATTTGGACCTACAGTTTTGATTCAAAAAAACACACACAAATAACGCAATTTACCGGAGAAGATCGCAATCCTGTTTTCACTAAGGATAACGAAAGTATTTATTATATTTCAGCTGAAAGCGGCACCCTTAATGTTTATAAGTTAGATTTGCGCGATCCAAACACTAGAAAACAACTGACATCATTTTCTCTTAACCCTGTACGGTTTCTTTCTGAGGGTAACGGAAAGTTAGCGTTCACTCACCACGGTGAACTCTATACCTTAGTTGAGGGAAGTGAGCCGAAAAAAGTCGACGTAAAAATAAGAACACAAGACGTCGACAATAATATGCAAATACTAAGTATAAACGGTGAAATATCGGACATAGCCGTGTCACCTGATGGGAAGCAGCTAGCCTACATTGCATACGATGATGTATTTGTGTCTTCTGAAGATGGCGCATTTACAAAGCAAGTAACAACAACACCAGAAAAAGAGGCCTTTGTTTCTTTTTCTGCAGACGGTAAATCACTTATATATTCCGCTCTGAGAAACGGAAACTGGGGAATCTACAAGAGCACCATAGCTCGGAAAGAAGAACCTTTTTTCTACGCTGCAACGCTAATTCACGAGGAGGCGATGCTGCTTGGTGAAAAAGACTATACTCAAGCGCAAGTATCACCAGATGGCAAACGCCTTGCATTTATTGAAGACTTAAAGAGTCTTCGAGTAATGGATATTGACACCAAAAACGTTAAAACTTTAGTGCCGCCAGAAGAAACGTATACCTTTGGCGCTGGCGACAAAACGTTTAGTTGGAGCCCCGATAGTCAATGGATTCTTTTCGTACATGAAAAGTCACTGCATAACTCAGATATTGCGATCGTTAATGTAGACGGTAGCGAAAATTTTAAAACCTTAGTATCGAGCGCTTATATAGATAGAAACCCTAAATGGGTAAACAATGGAAAGCAAATTTTATGGTTTAGTAATCGAGACGGTTTACGCAGCTATGCGACGAGCGGACGCAAACAATTTGACGCATATTCAATCTTTTTGACCCAAGATGCTTGGGATGAGCATCGACTTAGTGAGGATGATTATAAGCTTTTAAAAGCAATAGAATCAGCCAATGAAGCAGACAACAAGGTAGACAAGAGTGTAGAAGATAGTCAAGCCTCGACAAAAGAAAAAGTTGTTGAGCCAATAGTAATCGATTGGCAAAATCTAGACGACCGAATTGCTAAACTCACGATTCATTCAAGTAGATTAGAGGACGCTGTTTTAAACGAGGATGCGGATACTTTGTATTATTTAACTGCCTTTGAGGGTGACTTGGACTTATGGAAAACAGTATTGCGAACCCAAGAAACATCTAAAGCATTAAATCTTTCAAAGCGCTCGGGTAAATTGACGTGGGATGATAAAAAGCAAAGATTGTATCTTCTGGCAGAAGGTCAAATTTCGTCCATTGTTTTTAATAAGGAAAAGACAAAACTTGAGAGCGTTGATATAGATGCGCAAATGATAATAGACGAAGATGCGGTCCGTACTGCATCATTTGACCACGTGTGGTTAAGTACATCCAAAATATTTTACGAGCCGACAATGCACGGAGTCGACTGGGATAAAATGTATCAACTATATAAGCCTAAAGTTGCGCATGTAAGCAACAATTATGAGTTTACAGAGTTGCTAAGTGAAATGATTGGTGAGCTCAATGCTTCTCACGCTTGGGCAGAGTATACCAATAGCTCGCCAGATTCAGATAGCACGGCTTCATTGGGTATTTTTTATGATTACGACGATCATAAAGATGGCATACTGATTACTGAGATCATTAAAGGTGGCCCACTAGATAAAGCTAAATATAACCTTAAGGCGGGAATGCGCATTACTGCAATTAATGGTGAAAAAATTACAGATGAATTAGATTGGGCGAAATTACTAAACCACAAGGTGGAAAAATTTGTTTTATTGTCTTTTCAGACACAAGCTGGCGAAAGTAAACAATATAGAATTAAACCAATAAGTTTGAATGAGCAAAACAAGCTACTATACAAAAGGTTTGTAGAAATAAACGAAAAAGAGGTATTAAAGCTTTCAAAGGGTAAACTAGGCTATGTCCACATTCCTGGTATGGGTGATCGCGCTTTTCGTAATGTGTACGACGTGATGTTAGGTCGCTATGGCGATAAACAGGGAATGGTTGTAGATACAAGATTTAATAGCGGTGGCGACTTGGTCGCGGATCTCGCTATGTTTTTTACAGGTGAGAAATTTCTAAGCTTTGCTACTGAACAACGGGTAGTTGGGGGTGAACCAACTTCTCGATATACCAAACCCGTTATATCCTTATTCAATGAATCTATGTACAGCGATGGACATTGTTATGCCAGTGGCTTTACAGACTTAAAAATTGGTAAGTCCGTAGGAATGCCTGTGCCAGGCACTTGTAGCTTTGCTGGATTTGAAGATTTGCCATTAGGTGGATACTGGGGAATTCCACCAATAAGCGCTAAAAATAAAAAGGGACAGTGGTTAGAGAACAATCAAACTAAGCCAGATATTATTATTCGCAATGATCCCGAACAACTAACTAATGGTGAAGATCAGCAGTTAAAACGGGCGGTTGAGGAATTGCTAAAAGAGCTTTAACAGGATTTATATATTAAAAAGTCGAACTGTGTAAGTTTTGTATGACATGATAGTTTGCAATGTCATGGGAATATTGGCTTTGGGTAGTGGAAAAGGGAAATTGGCGCGATGAATAATTTGCATCACCTTGCTTAATTCACGCTCAACATATTTGGGTAAATACGTACCTTGCTTAGCTAAATTGTCGGTAAACTCGGGGTAGTAGCGTTCAACCAATTGATAGAGTATGTTTCTGGTCGATGGCGCTTGTATGTTTCACTTTGTTGTAATGCTAACACACTCCTTCATCCCTAAATGGTGTAATGACAAGTGTGGCAAAAACAGGCTCAATTTACGACTGGTTGAAGGTCCGCTTATGGATGTGACTTGCCAGTCGAATAATTAAAACTCAAGATGAAGCCTGCACAAAATTATCAAACTATATTAAGAAATATCAAACATTATTATCGTCGGACACTTAGGATCAACCCAATTGCCTATGTAAGCGCTTAAACCAGAGTAGGTGCGCGTTGCTGATAATCACATACTCACAAAGTGTTTCTCTGATATAATCGCCGGCGTAAAAAACATAAGGGTAGCTTATGCATGCAAGCCGCCCGCTTTATTAATATGAGACTCCACTTATGCCAAGCGCAAATCGCGACCCTATAAACGCAGCGCCAGCTTCTGCTAGAAAAACTGAAACCCCCAGAATGAAAGCAGCGCGCGGACTATTTTCCTTTCCTAAATATTGGGCGAGCTGTTTTGATCCAGCGCCTTTTTTGCCTATGTCTAGAGCGGAAATGGACCAATTGGGTTGGGATAGTTGCGATATTATTATTGTTACCGGTGATGCCTATGTTGACCACCCAAGCTTTGGAATGGCAGTGATTGGCAGAACCTTAGAGGCGCAAGGCTTTAGAGTAGGAATTATTTCTCAGCCCAATTGGCATTCAAAAGACGATTTCATGAAACTAGGCGAACCCACTTTGTTCTTTGGGGTAACCGCTGGCAACATGGACTCGATGATTAACCGCTATACTGCTGATAGAAAGTTACGCCATGATGACGCTTACACGCCAAATAATGAAGGCGGTAAGCGCCCGGACCGAGCGGTTACCGTTTATACCCAACGCTGCAAAGAAGCTTATAAAAAGCCTGTAGTGATTGGCGGCATCGAAGCCAGTTTGCGTCGTATCGCGCATTATGATTATTGGTCTGACAAAGTAAAGCGATCAGTCCTGTTTGATTCAAAAGCCGATATGCTGATGTTTGGTAATGCGGAGCGACCATTACTGGAAATGGCCCATCGCTTTGCCGCTGGCGAAACCATAGAGCAAATGCAAGATATCAGAGGTACAGCGGTGATTCGCAAAGAGCCCTTACCGGGTTGGCAGGGTGTAAATTCAACCCATGTCGATACCATTGGTAAAATCGATCCTATCGCTAGTCCGTATGAAATGATTGAAGACAAATGCGCTTTGCAATCTGAAGCTGAAAAACAAGCCGCTATTGATGCACAAAAAGCCAAACCAGTGGTAGTACAGCCCTTTACTTCAAAAACTAAACGAAGAAAACCATGGGAACAAACTTACGTATTGCTACCACCTTATGATGTGGTAAGAGCAGAAAAAACCCATTATGCACACACCTCTAGAATATTACATCAAGAGACCAACCCCGGCTGTGCTCGCGCCCTCGCGCAGCGCCACGGTGATCGCATTATTTGGATAAATCCACCGGCATTCCCACTTGAAACTGAAGAAATGGATGCGGTTTTTGACTTGCCCTACGCGCGCGTGCCCCACCCAAGTTACGGCAAAGCCAAAATCCCAGCCTATGACATGATAAAAACCTCGGTGAATATTATGCGCGGCTGTTTTGGCGGCTGTACTTTTTGCTCTATTACCGAGCATGAAGGACGTGTTATTCAAAGCCGTTCTGAAGAATCCATCATCCGTGAGATTGAGCAAATTCGTGACAAGGTACCGGGCTTTACCGGCGTTATTTCTGACTTGGGAGGCCCAACCGCCAACATGTACAAATTAAGATGCAAAAGTCCCAAAGCAGAGCAAACCTGCAGACGCTTGTCGTGTGTATGGCCCGACATATGCGGGCACCTAGACACAGACCAGACCCCAACGGTTGATTTATACCGAAAAGCTCGCAAAGTCGAAGGCGTGAAAAAAGTACTGATTGCTTCAGGCGTGCGCTATGACTTAGCTATTGAAGATCCCAATTATGTCAAAGAACTGGTTACACACCATGTGGGTGGCTATTTAAAAATTGCCCCAGAACATACCGAAAAAGCCCCACTGGATAAAATGATGAAACCGGGCATGGGTACCTACGACCGGTTTAAAGAAATGTTCGACAAGTACACCAAAGAAGCAGGGAAAGAACAGTTTTTAATTCCCTACTTCATATCTGCTCATCCCGGAACGACCAATGAAGATATGCTTAATTTGGCTTTATGGTTGAAAGAACGTAACTTCAAATTGGATCAGGTACAAAATTTCTATCCATCGCCCATGGCCAATGCTACGACAATGTATCACACCAATAAAAACCCAATACATAAGGTCAACCACAAAAGTGAAGTTGTGGAAGTACCCAAAGGCGAAATTCATCGACGTTTGCATAGAGCTTTTTTACGTTACCATGATCCAGCTAACTGGCCCTTGTTACGCAAAACATTGATAGAAATGGGCAAGCCTTATTTAATTGGCAATGGCCCTAAGTGCTTAGTTCCGCAAGAAAGCCGCAATGAGTTAAAAGGCAAAGAGCATAAAGAATACGCGAAGCGATCGGTCAATAAAGCTTATGCTAAAGGCAAGCAAAGCAACGCAGCCAAAAAGCACCAACAAGGTTTAACGCGCTTTAGCGACAATCAGCCACATAACAAAGCGGCTAATGCTGGGAACAATAAACCCAAGAGAAATAAGAATAAACAGGGTTGATTAACCTGTTTGTATTAGATAAAACACATCATATTAATAAACACCTAATATTTGGAGAGCAGGTATGCGTTGGCGTGGTAATAGGAAAAGCAGTAATGTAGAGGACCGTCGTAATTCACGCCCATCGAGCCAAGGCGCTATGGGCTCTGGTGGTGGAGGCCTCCTTAGACTATTACCGATTGTATTTAAATTTCTTGGCTTTAAAGGCACCGCTGTAGTCGTCGCGGGCTTTGTCGCTTATGGCCTTTTTACCGGTAACCTAGGTGGCTTGTTAGGCACCGCTTCAAGCCAGCAAGCCGCGACAAGTAAGACTTCAAATCAGCCGGTCAAGCAGTCTGCTAGCGAAGCTGAATTAATGGATTTTGTCGCTGTCGTCCTTGCTGATACAGAACAAACTTGGCAAACACTATTTCGCGAAAAAGGCGCGGTTTATAAAGAACCGAGACTTGTTGTGTTTAGAGACTCAGTGCAGTCGGCCTGCGGCATGGGACAAGCCGCAATGGGCCCGTTCTACTGCCCTGGCGACCAACAGATTTATATTGACCTTGGCTTTTATGATCAACTAAAGAACAAATACAAAGCCCCTGGAGATTTTGCCCAAGCCTATGTTATTGCGCATGAAGTAGGTCATCATATTCAAACGCTAGTGGGTACCTCTTCAAAAGTACACAGAGCTAAACAAGGACTTAGCGAAGTTGAAGCCAATAAGCTTTCAGTTAAGCAAGAATTACAAGCAGATTGTTTAGCTGGCGTTTGGGCAAATCACGCCAACACCCAGCGCCAACTGCTTGAAACTGGTGACATAGAAGAGGGCCTAACCGCTGCCTCAGCGATAGGAGATGACACCCTTCAAAAACAAGCAAGAGGTTATGTAAGCCCAGACTCATTTACCCATGGCAGCGCAGCACAACGCGTAAAATGGTTCAAAACGGGCCTAGCAAGCGGTGATATGGACAGCTGTGACACCTTTAGCAATGTCGATACAGCAGGGCTTAGTTCAGCTTACTCGCCCAATCTAGCAAAGTTCTCAAATGCCAATGACGACAGTGATATTCTTGCCGCTTTTAAAGCGAAACGCAGCGACGTACAAGTCAAAGGAAGCGGACAAGTAAAACATATCCTTGCTGATGACCTTGAAGGCAGCCGCCACCAAAAGTTCATCATGCAACTTGCCAGCGGACAAACCGTGATGGTTGCCCATAATATCGACTTAGCGCCACGAGTGGCCAATATCAGCAAAGGCGATAGTATTGAATTTTATGGCGAATATGAATGGAATGATAAAGGGGGCGTACTACATTGGACCCATCATGACCCAGCCGGTCGCCATGTCGACGGATGGCTGAAACATAAGGGCAGAACGTATCAGTAAACGACAACTGTCATGCCCTTTATAAGATTGAAACTTTAGGCTCTGCTAGTAAATTTCGCTTCGCTTGTATTTACTTTAATCTTCTCGCCGGTAGAGATATATTCAGGTACTTGTACCGTTAAGCCCGTTGACAAAATTGCAGGTTTGGTGCGCGCACTGGCTGAAGCTCCTTTAATAGAAGGGTCAGTTTCAGTGATAACCAAATCTACTGATGCTGGCAGCTCAATACCGACTGGTTTGTCATCAACAATCAGCACTTGCAAACCTGTGGTTTCTTCAGTGATGAACAAAAGCTCTTCGCTTATGGTTTCTTTATCGAGTGAGTACGGCGTGTAATCTTCGTTGTCCATAAACACATATTCATTGCCGTCTACATAAGAGAACATGACTTTTTTCTTTCCAAACTCAGCGGTGTTAATAATTTCATCCGCTTTAAAGCTTTCATCAGCTTTCGCACCGGTTGCCACTTCATACAAACGCATTCTATATAGACTGGCACCCGCACGCCCACTAGGCGTCAATTTTGCGATGTCTTTAACAAAATACACTTTTCCATTGTACTCTATGGCTGCATTTTTCTTTATTTCACTAGCTTTTGGCATACTCAATCTCGTTGATATAATGAATTCGAGCATATATTAACAAGTTTATGCGATATGGGTGACTAAAATTATGAAAATGCGCATATTATTCAAATGTAATTTAGCTCGTCTTGTATAGACTAAAGTGTAAAGGTTGTGTAAAGCGGGTTTACGCTAGGTACAAGGACACTATAATTTAGTTTGTTTTTCTCGAGGTTTAAGGAATACCGTGCGCGTAATTTTGTTCTGTGTATTTTTGCTTAGTGCATGCACCAATACACCCACGTACACTGAATCTGATAGAACGCAAAATAGCCCTCCTATGTGGTTAAACGCGAACTACGACCAAGCCTACACAAGTAATGAAAACTTTTGGCCGCTAAAATACAGCAGCGACGAGATTTCACGCTATACACAACAGGCAATTGATAATAATTATGCCATTGGGCAGTCGCGTCTAAATGTTGAGACTCAAGCCAAGCAATTAAGCATTGCACAGGCAAATTTTTTGCCTGAACTTAGTTTAGATTATAGCGCTACCCGACAAAAACGAAGCACAGGAACAACAACTACCCAAGCACTTTCCTTATCAGGCAGTTATGAGCTGGATTTATGGGGCAAGCTGTCGGCTTTTGAGAAATCTCAGCTGTATGATTATTTATCAGCCAAAGCGACTTTTGAATCACAAATACAAACATTAGTATCAAACGTATTTATTGCCTATGTTACGGCAATAGAATCACAGCAATTGCATGCACTCTTTATTGCCAAAAGCGAAAATTCTCGCAAAGGCTTACAAATAATTGAAGACGGCTATAAGCAAGGTCTCAATAGCGCGCTTGATGTTTACTTGGCGCGAAATGAGTTAAACTCTGACCTCTCTCGCCAAGCCCAACAAAAAGCAACTAAAATAGCTAGCATCCGAAGTCTTGAGACACTTTTAGGCATTTATCCGACTGGAAATTTGGTCGTGAGCGATCCTATACCAACGATTGAAAGCATAAGGATTGGTATTCCAGCTGACATGCTGATGAATAAGCCTAGTTTACGCGCTAGTTGGCTCGATTTATTGTCAAGCGATGCAAACTTGGCTTACGTCCACAAACAACGCTTTCCTTCCTTCCGTTTGACCGCGAATATTGGAAGCTCCGAAGAAAAATTGAAAGATTTGTTTTCATCTGACCTGATTTGGTCACTTGTTGGTAGCATAGCTAGCCCTATTTATAATGCTGGCGCATTAAAAGCTAATGAAGATATCGCCCGGCTAAATATGCAAAGCACTGAACTTGCCTATTTAGATGAAGTAAACAATGCCTTTGCTGACGTTGAAAACGCCCTTTCGACCGAAGAGAGTTTAATGCAAAGACAGGGTCTGCTGGTAAATGCACAAGAAAACGCGTTGGCTGCTCAAGACCTGGCATTCGAGCAATATCTTAAAGGCTTGGTGAGTTACACCACGGTGCTAGATGCACAAACCCGAGCTGTGGACGCACAAAGCTCTCTGATACAAGTTAACCGTGAATTATTCACCAATAGAATAAGCTTACACCTTGCCCTTGGCAGCAATTTCTCTAGCGACTCTGACATAAGCGATCTGATCAATGACAGTAACTAAAAAAATCATCTTGCCTGTAGTCATCCTCACGGTGTGTATTGCGCTGGTGTATTTTATTACCAAAAATCCTCCTGAAGCCCAACGTCGTCCTGTGTCAAGCGGCCCGCAAATTACGGTCAAAACGACTTCCATTAGCCCAATTGATTATCAGGTAATGTTAAATAGTTTTGGGGTTGTACGACCTCGTACTCAAAGTAATTTAGTCGCTCAGGTGAGTGGTCAAATAATGAAAATTTCTGAGCAATTCAGAGATGGGCGTTTTTTCGAAAAGGGTGAACCACTCGTCTGGCTCGATGAGCGCGACTACCTCGCCGAAGTGAATATTGCAAAAGCAAATGTATTATCGGGCAAACAAAATTTACTTGAAGAAGAGGCACGTGGACAACAAGCACTAGTAGATTGGCAGCGTTTAGGCGACGGTTCAAAACCTAATGCACTGGTACTTAGACAACCTCAACTAGAGGCCGCCAAAGCAGTTCTATTGTCAGCTGAAGCGCAGCTACAAAAAGCCCAACTGGCCTTAGAAAGAACCACGATTACCGCGCCATATCCAGGGCGAATATTAAGCACCCAAGCCGACATAGGCCAAGTGGTAAATAGTAACTCTGTTCTTGCCAGCATTTATGCAATAGATGTGGTTGAAGTAAGATTGCCTATAAATAACAATGATTTAGAATTAATAGATTTGCCCAAAGAATATCGGGGAAATACCGTTTTAGACGACAATACGAAGGTGTACCTGAACTCTGATTTAATCGGCCAGCAAAGCTGGTTGGCAAAAATAGTGAGGACTGAAGGTGCAATTAGCAGTGACTCCCAACAGCTCTACGTTATTGCACAAATTGAAGACCCGTACAACGAATTAAACGACGAAAAAATGCCAATCAAAATAGGCCAGTACGTTAATGCCGATATTGTCGGCAAACAAATCAACAATGCCATTGTCATTCCAAATTCGGCGATTTATCAAGGCAGCTATGTGTATACAGTGGTCGACGGTGCCTTGCTCAGAAAAGACATCAACATACGCTGGCAAAATACCGATGAAGCAATTATCGATAAGGGTTTAAGTGCTGGGGAAACTCTCGTATTAACAACCTTGGGCCAAGTAAGCTCAGGTACGCGTGTACAAATTGAAGAACCAAGAGGTTCAGGTAAAAGCAGTGAGGTTCTGCCATGATAGCTTGGTTTACACGAAACGGCGTAGCCGCCAACTTGCTCATGATTTCAATTGTATTGGGCGGCTTGTTTAGTTTGTCGACGCAAATTCCGCTAGAAATCTTCCCTTCTTTTGATGCTGACCGTGTTTCGGTTAGTGTGAGCTTAAGAGGTGGCGCACCCGAGGACGTAGAACAAGGCGTTACAATCCGAATAGAAGAAGCAGTCCAAGATCTCGAAGGCATAAAGGAAATCACAAGCTCCTCTTCTGAAAGCTCATCACGAGTTACCATTGAAGTCGATAGTGGTTATGACGCACGTGAGATGCTAGCCGATATAAAAAGCCGGGTTGATGCCATCAACACCTTCCCCGTTGATGCCGAAAAACCCAACATCTCGCTCGCACAAAGGCGCCGAGAAGTAATAGCAGTTACTATTTCCGCCCCCTATAGCGAAAAGGAAATAAGAGAATATGCAGAGCAGGTGCGCGATGAACTACTGCTAATTGATGGGGTCACGCAAATTGATTTAGATGGCGTTAGAGATTACGAAATAGCCATCGAAATCAGCCAAACAAAACTGCAGCAGTTTGATTTAAGTATTTCGCAAATTAGCAGCATCATTAACTCCTCCAGTGTAGATATATCTGCAGGTAATTTGAAAAGTGCTGGTGGCGATATATTGATTCGCACCAAAGCGCAGGCCTATCATAAAGATGCGTTTGTCGACATCCCAATCAAAACCAATGCCGATGGGTCGGTGGTGCGCTTAAAAGACATCGCTACCATTAGTGATAACTTTGAGGAAAGCCCAGTTAGAACCCGCTTTAATGGTCAACAAGCCGCTTTTTTAGAAGTGTATAGAATTGGTCAACAAAGCGCGATTGAGGTAGCCGACAAAGTAAAAGAATATATTGAAAATAAGCAAGCCACCCTCCCCAAAGGATTTTCGCTGTCATACTGGGATGACGATTCTGAAATTGTAAAAAGCCGTATTTCAACCTTGACCTCAAACGCCATTCAAGGCGGTATACTGGTATTGTTGTTACTCACTTTATTTTTGCGCCCGTCTATCGCATTTTGGGTCTTTTTAGGGATTCCAGTCTGCTTTTTAGGCGCATTTATGTTTATGCCGTTTATGGGCGTCACCATTAACATCATGAGTTTGTTTGGTTTCATTCTGGTGCTTGGCATCGTTGTTGATGATGCCATTGTGACTGGCGAAAATATCTATACCCACATGAAAACCGCTAGCAACAGTGAAGAAGCCGCTATAAAGGGTACACAAGAAGTCGCGACCCCCGTCACTTTTGGTATTCTTACCACCGTGGCCGCTTTTCTCCCCTTGGCGTTCATCGACGGAAACCGAGGGCCAATCTTTGCCCAAATACCCTATGTTGTTATTCCGGTTCTCTTACTGTCTTTGGTCGAATCTAAATTTGTATTACCGGCGCACTTAAAAACCATCAAGCTTAGAGCTGAAAAGTCTCAGCAAAGTAAGTTTTCGCAGTTTCAGCAACGTTTTGCCGATGGCTTTGAACGCGCGATTTTAAAGTACTACCAACCCGTATTGAAGCGCGCATTGGCCAACAAACTAAGTACCTTGAGTATGTTTTGCGGCGTATTTATTATTATCTCCGCACTCATTTCAAGTGGTTGGACCCAGTTTGTATTCTTCCCGCGCATTCCCAGTGAAACCGTTCGCGCTAGCCTAACCATGCCCACAGGAACCCCATTTGAAGTCACCAATCAATACATTACTCAAATGACTGACCATGCGCTTGCCTTGCAACAGAAATACACTGAACCAGCAGAAGATAATGATGATGCGGAGTCTGACGCAAAAAGTTTAATCACCAATGTCTTAGCCACAACCGGCAGTCGCGGCGGCTCTACCAACGTAGGCGGAGTTAGATTTGAGATATTGCCACCCGACCAAAGAACATCAAATATTACGTCTCGCGAACTGGTCAATGAATGGCGAGAAATGATTGGTTCAGTTCCGGGGGCTGAGTTACTCACCTTTAGAGCTGAAATTGGCCGTTCGTCTGATCCCATTGATATCCAGCTCAGTGCAAAATCCCTCAGCACCCTAAATCAAGTGGCAGAAAAAGTAAAAGAACGCTTAGCCACCTACCCTACTGTTTTTGAAATAGCCGATAGTTTGTCAGACGGAAAACAAGAACTGCGCATAGACTTAACTCAAGCAGGTCAAGTGTTAGGCCTAACGCGTACTAGTATTTCACAACAAGTACGCAATGCCTTTTTTGGCAGCCAAGTGCAACGTATACAACGGGGAAGTGATGACGTGCGCGTGATGGTCCGCTTACCCCTTGAAGAACGAAGCTCAATAGCCACCTTGAACAATATTTTAATACAGACACCAACAGGTAGCCAAGTGCCCTTGTCTCATGTTGCCGTACTCACTCCAAATAAAAGCCCATCGACGATTAGGCGCGTGGACCGTTTTAGAACGGTCAGCGTAACTGCTGATATTGATAAAACCAGCACGAACATGACAGTCTTACAAAATGATATAGACGCTTATATGGCTGAGTTGCTGCAACAATACCCTGGCGTTAAGTACAGCTTAGAAGGTGAAGCGAAAGAACAAAGAGAATCGTTTGGCTCTTTAGGTTGGGCCCTGATTTTTGTCTTTTTCATTATCTATTGCTTATTGGCTATCCCTTTTAAATCTTATTCACAGCCACTCATTGTAATGAGTGTCATACCTTTTGGCATGATTGGCGCTGTGATGGGGCATTGGTTGATGGGAATGGACTTAACAATATTTAGTTTATTAGGTATGTTGGCTTTGGTTGGGGTTGTGGTAAATGATTCGCTCGTATTAGTTGATTACATAAATAAAAAGCGCTTATTGGGAATGGCCGCTATGGAAGCCGCACTTACCGCTGGTGCAGCCAGGTTTAGGCCGGTCATGCTTACCTCACTAACCACTTTTATTGGGTTAATGCCTTTGTTGTTTGAAAAATCCACCCAAGCACAGTTTTTGATCCCCATGGCGGTCTCGTTAGGGTTTGGTATTTTGTTTGCCACGTTTATTACCCTCGTATTAGTGCCGGTTAATTACCTATTGCTCGACAAAGTTTTGAAATACTGAGTTGAAGTATTTCTACTGCGACGTAACTTTTAGCGAACAGCAAATTAACGAAATGAGAAAAAAAGGAAAAAGGAAACAGACTGACGTATAGTAAATCAGCGATTATCTATTATGCAAGGAGTGTCCTTTGATAAATAGCGAAGCGTTCGAAGATTCTTTACTATCATTCAAACAAGTATTGGCAAGCAAACTAGTAGCAGGGTTCGCAATATTTTGTACTATAGGATTACCTATTTCTTTGTCTAGATGGCCAACAATTGGTTTTCAGAATGTTTTTATTCATCACATTTTACTCACACTAATCATCTACATATGTCATTTCCGTCCAAATAAACGTAATTATAAATTTGATTACTTGGTTATTGTTTTATTACTAAGTTCGATGATTATCTCGGGAACACTGTCATTTGGTCTTCAAAATGGTACCTTATCCTTTGTTGTTTTTTGCGCGTTCATTGTTGCTTTAACCCTAGGATTTAAGTCCGCCATTGCATATTCACTTTTGTGGTGTTGCTTTTTACTCGCTTTTGGTTACTTGTATACACATGATTTAATTAACATTTCAGTTGAACCCAATGTTTATAGTACGAAAATTGCGGCCTGGGTTGTAGCCGCATTGGGCTCAAGTTTAACCTTAATACTCATGCTTATTACCGCTCAGCAAGGCTATCAATACCTTCTATCTTTAATAAACAAAATAGAAACACAAAAACAAGAAATTGAAAAGTTGGCAAATTTTGATGCGTTGACCGGATGCAATGCCGCAAGGCTTGCAATGCCTTTACTCGAGCAATCTATTTTGCGCGCTAAGCGAGACTCAAGCCTTGTTGGGGTTTGTTTTATGGACCTCAATGAATTTAAAGAGATAAATGACACCCACGGACACGAGGTTGGAGATGCAGTATTAATTCACTGTGCCTCTATTATGCACGATGTATTACGAGATATGGATATCGTCTGCAGAATTGGTGGAGATGAATTTATGATCATCATACCGGGAGTTCAAAACAGAAGCGAGATTTCGCTCATCCTCAAGCGTATAGTTGACGCCTGGCAAGCACCGCTAATGACCAATAATATCGAGGTGTCGGTGAGTGGTAGCATTGGCGTTGCTGTCTATCCTCTGGATGGCGAGAGTGCGCAAAAATTGCGGCGCAATGCTGATATTGCTATGTATCAAGCCAAAGCCGAAAAGACGAGCGTTAACTATTTTTCAAGCGAGGACAGTTAAGGTTTTGAGCAACTAGTTATGACTACCAATCAGCAGGGTCAACGCGATAATACTGTGAGAGTTGATTATATAGCTTAGGGTGTTCATTTCTTAACTCATTGGCTTTTTCAAAAAACACTTCGCTTGCGACTGCGAAAAACTCAGCCGGATTGGTTGCGCCATAGTAGTCAAAGACGGAGTGCGTCCCGCGCTGTGCTTGCTTTTTTAGTTTTTCAAACTGCGCAGAAAACACATCTGCCCAGCAAGCGTAACTTTGCTGATAACTTAAGATGGGCGCCCCATTTGCAGAGCCGTCTTCTTGATCAAGCTGATGGGCGAATTCATGGATAACGACATTGTGCCCATCATCGGGTATGTGAGCCCCATTTACAGTATCTTGCCAAGATAAAACAATTTTTCCAAAGCCCCATGATTCACCGGCAAGTGCTGTGTGCTGCAGTGATTGCACGCCGTCGGTACTAGTCACTTCCTGTTCTTTCACAAAAGCACGAGGATAAACCAAAATAGTACGTAGTTTCGGATAATAATCTGTTTTTCGGTTTAGCAACAACAAGCAAGCCTGAGCGGCAATAGTGACTTTAATATCATCGTTAATTACTAGTCCATTTTTTCCAACAAACTTTTTCTCAGCAATAAAGACTTGAATATGTTGCTTTAATTGTAGTTGCAGGTGCGCAGGCATTGTCTTGAAATAAGGCATGCGCCGGCCAAGAATAGCTCGCCATTGTTTTTTAAAAGGAGCACTCGCGGCTTTCTTTCGTTTATATTCTTGCCAGTATGGCTTGCCGACCAAAACGGCAATAACCACTACACCAAGAAACAAGGGAAGCAAATAGGAAAGCATAATGACTATTAAAAAGAAATATAGTAGTGACATAGGTACTATCCTTGTATTTTTCAAGTAATCACTCAGCATTTACACCCAAGCATCTGGGTCCACGTCCTTGAGTTAAGGATAAGGCCTAACATAGACAAAGCACCCTTATTGCATGTGCGTTTGTCAAACTGACGGGACTTTTGATTAGGCCGTTAACCAAGCTTTAACTTGTTCGGTTTGCGGAATAGAACCTGAATGCACGACTTTTTCATCAACAACAACAGCAGGTGTACTCATCACACCGTATTCCATAATCGTTTGGGGATTAGTTTCTTTTAAAACGTCGACAGAAACATTTAGGTCGACTGATATCTTCTCAATTAATTCAGCAACTTTAACGCACTTTGCACACCCAGTACCCAAAACTTTAACTTGTTTCATAAATCACCTTATAAAAAATTAGTAAATGTATTAAATATCCAACCAATGACAGTAAAAGACACTAGCAACATCATAAATACTATGGCCAATAATCGCCACTGCATGACTTGTTTAAGTAGAATAAACTCGGGAAAACTTGCTGCCACAGTACTCATACAAAAAGCTAAGGTTGTACCAATCGGTAGACCATTAACGATTAAGCTTTCCATGACGGGAATAACCCCAGTGGCATTTGAGTAAAGAGGAATGCCAATGAGAACTGCGGCGGGAACAGACCACCATTGTCCATCGCCAAGATGTTGCTCAATCCAGCCGTCAGGAACAAAACCGTGTAAAGCTGCGCCTAAACCAACACCTATAATTACCCACTTCCAGACTCGGCCAAAAATTTCTAATGTTTCTTGTTTAGCAAAGGCATGTCGCTCAGATAAGGTCATCTTCGTTGGTGAGTCCATGGCATTGGCTTGACTATTTTGTTGCTCTTTGCCTTTAGCAAGTGCTTTCGCTGCAAATGACTGCAACCAGCGCTCTGCTTTTATTGAGTCTAGAAAAAAACCACCTAACATACCGATAAGCATGCCTGTCACGACATACAAAAGGGTGAATTTCCATCCAAGTAAACTCATCAATAACAACACTGCAACTTCATTTATCAGTGGAGACGTAAGTAAAAACGCCATGGTAATTCCAACGGGAATACCTGCCGAAGTAAAACCAAGAAATACCGGAATACTTGAGCAAGAACAAAAAGGGGTAATCGCCCCAAATCCAGACCCCAGAAAGTAACCTATACCTCTATTTTTTTGCGCTAAATAATCTCTAACCCGTTCAACATTTAAAGATGCTCTTATCACCGCAATGAAATAAATCATGACGACTAAAAGCACATATATTTTTGTCACATCTTCAATGAAGAAGTGTATAGCGTCTGCTAATTTTGACTCGGGCGAAAGTCTTAATACATCGTAAGTTAGCTAATCAGCTAAGCTTGTAAATATCTCAAACATTGTTTCTCCCCTGTTCTATAAAACAGGTCCCGTTTTGATGGTATTAAGAATTGCTTGTTGGCAGTCACAACGGGGTAATGTTGTGTGTTTGTTTAGTATAGTGAAATATCTAAGCACTCGCCATAGGAAATGATGACGTCGCGCAGATGCAAACACAATAAAATAGACAAATGCGTGAAGAATGTAGATTGTTTAACGGGCCGCATTTCAAGTGACCGAACAGTCTTCGATTCAAAAAAAAGGCTGATTTTACTCAGCCCTTTTGAGGTGTAAATAATCCAGTAGATTACAGATTGATTAACTGTATTTCTCCCGCTTCACCTTCATAACTTTGACCGTAAACAGATACCGGGGCAATATCGCGAATATAATAGACAAAATGCGGCAAGCTGCCGCTAGCAAATGTTAAGTTTGAATGTTTTTTGCCATAAGCACAAAATTCAGCATTCCCATAAGCATTCCATCCATCTGATAGTGCTTGGGTAGGATTTGATGTGCCAACGACTGATTCTGAACTATTTAACACTTGGTTCCACAAATTTACGCAAAATGCAGACCCGCTTCCACTGCCCGTTGGCCAGCCTGAGATGGTGTCGATATTGACTAATTTATCTTCAACCGGTATTGGAGATGTTTGTCTTATTTGATATAGCCCATGGATTAATTTAATCGAGGCTTTAAAACTCGCGGCTTCTGCCTTTGTAGCCGATTCAATGGCATCATCAGAAAGGTCAATAAATCTGGGGGCAGCGGTAACGGCAAGGATACCTAATATAACGATCACAATAATCAATTCAATTAATGTAAAACCTTTTTGCATAAAAACTCCAATGCATTTTCATAATTAATCTTCTTTTTAACTGCGCTTTTTTTATTTTCTTTAGCAGTGATTTTACTGAATTTAAAAAAATTGATGTGGAAATACAGCACCATAAAAGAGGCTGAAGCAAAAATAGGTATTAATACTTAGTCAATCGTTTGCCTTGCTAAGATGTCTTATGCACTGGTATGCTTTGGCGTCAATTCTAGGCTAGTTAGCACGAGGCAAATCATGTCAAGTAACATACCTATCAACTATATCGAGTTAGCTGCAAACGATCTCAATGCCGTAAAACAATTCTATAGTAAAGCTTTCAATTGGCAATTTGTTGACTATGGACCTGAATATACCGCATTCGAAAAAGCAGGCATTGCCGGTGGCTTTTATCACGCCCCCATGGCTGCCAACGCAAGTGAAGGCTCTGCATTGGTGGTGTTGTATGCAGATGATCTAGAGGCCTGCTTAGAAAAAATAATTGCCTGTGGTGGCAGTATCAAAACGGATATATTTTCGTTCCCAGGCGGAAGACGATTTCACTTTTTAGATCCCTGCCAAAACGAACTGGCGGTATGGGCGCATGGCACAGACGACAAGCAAAATATAAACGAGGATGAATAGATGCAATACTTACATAGCATGATAAGAGTGACTGACTTAGATGCTTCACTACACTTTTATTGTGACTTACTTGGCTTGGTTAAAACACGTCAATATGACAGTGAAAAAGGCCGATTTTCTTTAATCTTTTTAGCCGCACCCGATGATGAAACTCTGGCACAGGAACGCGACGCACCATTATTAGAGCTTACCTACAATTGGGATAAGCAAGAAGAATATACAACAGGTAGAGCGTTTGGCCACTTAGCATTTCGTGTAGACGATATATATGCCTTGTGTAGTAAACTTCAAAATAACGGTGTAACGATTAATAGACCTCCTCGGGATGGGCACATGGCTTTTGTAAAATCTCCCGATAACATTTCAATTGAGCTCTTACAAAAAGGTGAGGCATTGGCGGCTGAAGAACCATGGGCATCGATGGAAAATACAGGTACTTGGTAAGTTTTATGGCGGGTATATAGTGAACAAAAAAAAGCCAGCAAATTGCTGGCTTTTATAGTGCGGTATATTATTCTGTCTTATTATTATTTTCTTTCTTGTTTACCGCATCTCCCTACAAACTTTGCCATAAAGGCGTCGCTCTAGGCTTATTTAAATTCTGGGTAAGCTTCTAAGCCACACTCGCTTAGGTCTACACCTTCGTACTCTTCTTCTTCAGAGACTCTGATGCCCATAACAGCTTTAAGTGCTAACCAAACAATTGTGCTTGTTACAAATACCCAGATGAAGATAGTGGCTGCGCCTGCTAACTGACCTGTGAATTTTGAACCTTCGTTGGTAAGCGGTACTAAGATAAGACCTAAGAAACCAACCACACCGTGGACAGAGATAGCACCTACTGGATCATCGATTTTTAATTTGTCTAGACCAATGATACTTACCACAACCAATAGTCCACCTAAGGCACCAAACAAAGTAGCTTCTAAAGCAGTTGGTGTTGAAGGTTCAGCGGTAATGGCAACTAAACCAGCTAGTGCACCGTTTAAGGCCATGGTTAAATCTGCTTTACCAAACAAAATACGCGCTAGTAATAATGCAGCAACAAGACCACCGGCAGCAGCCATGTTTGTGTTCATAAATACAACCGCAACTGCGTTAGCATTTTCTACGTTGGCCGTAGCAAGTACAGAGCCACCGTTGAAACCAAACCAGCCCATCCACAAGATGAATGTACCTAATGTTGCTAATGGTAAATTTGCACCAGGGATTGCATTAGCTTTTCCATCTTTAGTGTATTTGCCTTTACGAGCGCCAAGAATAAGTACGCCAGAAAGCGCTGCAGCAGCACCAGCCATGTGCACAATACCAGAACCTGCAAAGTCACTAAATCCTAAGTCACCTAAAGTGAACATGCCAAACACAGCTTGTGAGCCCCAAGTCCAGCTTCCAGACATTGGGTAGATAAAGCCAGTCAGTACCACAGCAAACGCCAAGAATGCCCAAAGTTTCATACGCTCAGCAACCGCGCCTGACACAATAGACATAGCAGTCGCTACAAATACCACTTGGAAGAAGAAGTCAGCTGATGGTGAATATCCTGCAGGCTCTTCAACACCTGTTGCTCCATCACCCGTTATACCGCTAAGGAATAAAGTAAAATCGTCACCGCCGTACATTATGCTGTAACCACAAATCATATACATGATTGATGCTACGGCATAAAGCGCCACGTTTTTGGTTAAAATTTCAGTGGTGTTTTTAGCGCGTACTAGACCCGCTTCTAACATGGTAAAACCGGCCGCCATCCACATTACAAGGGCGCCGCAAATCAAAAAGTAAAAGGTATCTAGTGCATACCCGAGTTCGAATGTAATTTCCATTGTGCTGTTCTCCAAGAATACTGCTTATAGGGCTTCTGTGTTAACTTCACCGGTACGAATACGTACGGCTTGTTCTAAGTCATATACGAATACTTTACCGTCACCAATTTTGCCGGTCTTTGCAGCACCAACAATGGCTTCGACTAAACGTTCGACTTGTTCGTCTTGCACAGCGACGTCAAGCTTAACTTTTGGTAAAAAGTCTACTTGATATTCTGCGCCACGATATAGTTCGGTATGCCCTTTTTGGCGTCCAAACCCCTTAACTTCGGTAACGGTCAGTCCATCTATACCTATCTCAGAGATGGCTTCACGAACATCGTCAAGCTTAAAAGGCTTGATGATTGCAGTGACTAATTTCATATGTTGTTGCTCCTGCTTAAATTAAACGAAAATGTGTTGAGTCTATGCGGAGTAATACAAAAGCAGTGCCAGAATTTAAAAGTAATAAATATCAGTAACTTATAATAATTTGCGCCCTAAACGACCGAAATCATCGCACCCTGGTGGTGCATAAGGCTGAGTTTGCGCACTAAAGGTGCACTGGTAATATTTGTGTCGCGTGACCAAAACTGTGTGTTTCAGCGCGAGTCTTCGCAAGCGCCTTTCTTGCCTGTGTAAAAATGACGATGTGCTTACAGAAGGCTTTGTGTTTATAGAAGGCGTAGCATACTTCCACCATATCAAGGTGGTATTTAGGGTACTGTGCTGTTTATCTTAATCTCCGAACAACCTGTCCCACCAAGACTTTTTCTTTTCACTTGGCTGTTTTACTGGTACGGGTTGACTCAAGCACCCTGAAGGTTCTCCTAGAGAAGACTTTAATGCAGGCACACTAATTACATTTGGGCAGCCTGGAAGGGTTTGTTCGCCCGTCAAACGATTAAAATGTGCAATGGTCAAACTACTCGGAAAGCGCCTAACGAGCGTTTTAGGTGATTGTTGTTTTTGCAAGGCAATAAAAACTGGCAGCGCTCCAGTAGCGCCCGACATATTAATAGGCGTGTTATTATCATTTCCAAGCCAAACACTGGTGACTAAGTTGCGATCAAAGCCAGTAAACCAGCTATCTCGATAATCGTCTGTAGTACCTGTTTTCCCTGCCATATTCACATTAGGAAAGGCGGTTTTAATGCGTTTTGCGGTGCCTTCCGTCGTCACTTTATGTAAGGCGTAATTCAACAAGTATGTAGCATCTTCGTCAGCTCTGATTTGCTGTCTTGGAGGGCGCTTCCAGATCAAGTCATTTTCATGCGTACTCACAGCATAGAGCGCGTATAAAGGCTTTAAAATACCGTTATTCGAAATAGTTTGATATACCTGGTTTACTTGCAAAGGAGATAAATCAACCGCTCCTAAGGCCACTGAAGGTAAGGGCCGTACGGTTTTATCGGCGCCTAAACGGTTTAAACTATTAACGACTTCATCAAAACCTATACTCGCGGCCAAGTTAACGCTTGGTACATTGTACGATTTCACTAGTGCATCAAGTAAAAGCACCTGTCCCCTAAACTCTTTATCTGCATTTAACGGCTGCCATTTTTTACCATCTGCGTCATCAAAACTGATTGGTTTGTCGTCAATTAAGGTAGCAAGCGTAAACTGACTCGAATTTTCAAGTGCACTTAAATAAATCACAGGCTTTATTAGCGAACCGATCGGACGATAGGCGTTCAATGCGCGATTAAACCCTGCATAGCTGGTATTTTTACCACCCACTAACGCACGTATACCCCCTGTTTTAATATCGGACATAACCAGCGCGGCTTCTAAATCGGGTTGTTTGTATGCTTTAGCCTTAGCCGCAACAACCCCAACTATTGCTTTTTCGGCGCGCCGCTGTGCGTTTATATCTAGGGTAGTAAATACCTTTACTCCTGAAAGTCGGGTTTCTTGTGTTTGCACCACTTGTTTAAGCTCTTGCCTCACTTTATCCATAAAAGCAGGATGTTTACCTGAGGCTAAACTGGGATTATTGTTAGTTTGCAAGGGAGAATTTACCGCAATTTCATACTCGTCGGGCGTGATCTCACCGGCTTCAAGAAGCATCCGCAATACTAAGTCTCTGCGTTCGGTCATTCGCTCTACATGGCGTTTTGGGTCATAATACGACGGCCCTTTGACTAAACCAACGAGCGTCGCAATTTCATGTATGGCAAGTTCTTTTAAAGGTTTATTGAAAAAGTAATGACTACCTAATCCAAAACCGTGGACAGCGACTGCCCCGTTTTGTCCTAAAAAGACCTCATTGATATATGCATTTAAAATTTCGTCTTTACTGTAGCGGGCATCAATGACTAGGGCCATTGCGGCTTCTTTTAATTTTCGGCTATAGGATTGTTCGCGGGTTAAAAACAAGTTTTTCACGAGTTGCTGAGTTAATGTGCTCCCGCCTTGCACTGTTTTGCCAGCTGTAATATTGGCAATTAATGCGCGTAGGATAGATAAAGGGGCAACACCATGATGATCATAAAACTGCTTGTCTTCAACAACAACTAGACCCCGTTTAAGCAGGTAAGGAATGTCGTTATCAGACATTAGCATTCTATCTTCGTCTAAGCCGCTCACTAAACGCGAGACCAACCACGGCTCTAAACTAGTGCGCAATAAGTTGGTTTTGGTGTCGAGCACCCTAATTTTATCAATCCGCGGACCATCCCAGCTAATTTGTATACGTTGCGATGGATATAGCTTGTTGGGGTAGTAAAACTCTCGTCGATAGACATTGAGTGTTTGTTTACTTTGCGAGTATTCACCTACCTCAGCGATAGTTGGTTTTTTACGATAGCCAAGTAAATGTAATTCATCGAGCACCTCGCGCATGCTGATTTCTTGTTTTAGTTCTATAGACAATGGACGCGCATATATTTGCGCAGGTACTTGCCATTTATTCCCTTCAAAGCGGGGTTGAATCGAAGCGTCTAAGTACACCAAGTAGCTAACTATAATGGCGAGAAACAAACACGTTAATTTGAAAAAGTGGCGCTTAATCCACGAAAACGGCGCCAAAACGAGATTTTTTTTATTCAACTACTTTCCCTTTTACTACTTTTAATTAGGCTCATGTTTTGCACCGCGTAAGCATTTATACCCGCTTATTAGTGGCTGTAGGGACGAAAAAGTTCCCTTCTCAAAAAGCCCAGTCACAGGCCCAAACGAGCTATTATTGTGTAAGTTCACGAGCGGGGGAGTTTACACTTTTCCAGTGCAAACATATACTTTGCCCCAAAGGTATATTGCATTAGCTCTTTTTCTGCGCAATTCCTGCGAGACACAATAAAGACCAAGTCAGTAAATCAGTGTAGCCAGCCTAAAAGTGAAAAACATCACCTAAAGCGCTAATATTCGACCTTATTTAATTGTTTACAGAACTAAATCTCGGTAAAGTACTCACACAGTTTAAGATTGATTGCATAAACAAGGAAGGCTTTTTGGAAACACTCGCTAGCACGCCTATCTCACGCAAAGCAAAAAAGATGATATTAAGCTTTGGCATCGTTTTCGCCGCTTGCCCTATCTCATTTAACCTTCACGCTGCTAAAAGTGAGGAGGTAGCGCAAATTGTTGCTGAAAACAAAGCGAATTTCGCTCAGTGCCTTGAAAACAAAAAGACCGAAGCACGCGAAGCTGGTGTGAGTCAAAGTAGGATTAATACCGAGTTTGACAACTTTAGATTTGTGGAGCGCGTGATAGAGCTAGACAGAAGTCAGCCAGAATTTGTTTCTACCTTTCCAAATTACTTTTCCAAACGTGTTAACCAATGGCGCATTGATACCGGTCGAGCTAAATATGCTGAGCACCGAGACTTTCTAAAAACCTTAACCGAAAAATACGGCATCCCCGGACATTACCTTATTTCATTTTGGGGCTTAGAAACCAACTACGGTGGTTACAAAGGAAAAATGTCTACGCTCGATTCACTGGCAACCTTAGCGTGTGATGAACGTCGTAGTAAGTTTTTCACTGGCGAATTATTTCTCGCCTTGAAACTTATGGACTCTCAGGGCTTGACGCGCGAGGGCATGCAAGGTTCGTGGGCTGGTGCCATGGGACATACGCAATTTATGCCAACAACTTATACCAATTATGCTATCGACGGCGATGGCGATGGTAAGATTGACCTCTGGAACAGTGAGCGAGATGCCCTTGCATCAGCGGCTAATTTTTATGGAAACTGGGCTGGGAACCAGGTCTTCGCTGGGGACGAGAAGTGAAACTTCCAACAGGTTTTGACTACCAACTTGCCAACAAAGAAGTAAAAACGATTACTCAATGGAAAGCACTTGGTATTACGCAAGCAAACTCAGCGGCCCTGCCTAATAGCGATATTGAAGCACGCTTAAGAGTGCCTGCAGGACATGAAGGTCCCGCTTTTCTAACCTATGCAAACTTCCGTATTATTATGCGCTGGAACAATAGTGAGTTTTACGCACTTGCAGTTGGCCAACTCGCTAATCAGATTGCAGGCGGCGGTGGCCTATATGCGCAACTACCTGATTTGCCGAGCTTTAAGATTAGTGATATCGCAAAACTACAAGCTAAGCTAAATGAGCTAGGCTACGAAGTAGGCGGTGCCGACGGTATAATGGGCCCAGCGACACGCGAGGGTATTCGGCAGTTTCAAGCGCGCAATGGTTTAGTAGCTGATGGTTTTCCTTCCCCTACTACCATACAAGCGGTTCTTAATACGCAATAGTTTTTGGAGATTTATGGTGCGTAGCACTTACAGATTAGTCATTGATTGTCCGGATCAAGTGGGCTTGGTTGCAGCAGTTTCTCAGTTTTTAGCCTCACATAATGCCAGTATACTCGAAGCAAGCCACCATACCGACGTGAAACTAGCGCGCTTCTTCATGCGTCACGAAATTGATGCGGCTTCACTTAGCCTTGATCATAATGCCCTAAAGTTAGCCTTTGCAGAATTAGCGCAAAAATATGACATGCAATGGACACTTAACAGTTCTGATGAGAAACAAAAAGTGGCCTTGCTTGCGAGCAAAGAAGAACACTGCCTAAATGATGTCCTTCACCGTTGGCATACTGGTGAAATAAATTGTGATATTCCGTGTATCATTGCCAATCACAAAAGCATGCAAAAGTATGCGGATTGGTATGAAATTCCGTTTCACTATATCGAT
Source organism: Glaciecola sp. G7-5 (assembly GCF_055808975.1). NCBI lineage: Bacteria > Pseudomonadati > Pseudomonadota > Gammaproteobacteria > Alteromonadales > Alteromonadaceae > Glaciecola > Glaciecola sp. G7-5. The sequence goes on along the minus strand of NZ_CM147892.1, from coordinate 1,805,765 downwards.
TTTAGTGACAAAAAGGCGGCGTTTGAAAAAATAGAAAGCCTTATTGATTCTTACGAAATTGACTTAACCGTACTCGCTCGATTTATGCAGATTATTCCTGATTCGATGTGTCAAACGATGGCCGGCAAAATCATCAACATACACCATAGCTTTCTGCCCTCCTTTGTTGGTGCAAAGCCTTATCAACAGGCTTACGATCGCGGTGTAAAACTCATCGGTGCTACCTGCCATTATGTAACAAGCGTGTTAGACGAAGGCCCTATAATCGAGCAAGAGGTCATGCGGATTTCTCATAGTGATAGCAGTGAAGATATGGTGCGCAAAGGAAAGCGATGCGAAATAAACGCACTGGCGAATGGCCTACGTTACCACCTCGAAGACCGCGTTATTATTTGTCAAAGTAAAACTATCGTTTTTACTTAATGCTAAAAAGCCAGATTATCCTTGTTGACTCAATACTAAAGCATTGAGTTCTTGTGCACTCATGGGCTTGCCAAACAAATAGCCCTGTCCGTACTCAACAGCCTCGTTTACTAGTGTAACGCGTTGACTTTCAGTCTCGACGCCTTCGGCAACAACAGGTACATCCAACAAGTTTGCGATCTTTACAATTTGAGGAATGAGACCTGCGCGAAAAGTACTGCGCTCTAAGCCCATGCAAAAACCTTTATCTATTTTCAGGTAGTCAAAAGGTATACTTTGTAATTGGTCCAAGTTTGAATAACCCGTTCCAAAGTCATCAATAGCAATATCAGCGCCTAATTCTTTTAATTTACGCAAGATTAGGTGTGCTGCTTTGTTATTAAAGGGCTCGTCTTCTGTAATTTCAAAACAGATGTTAAATCTATTTGCGAAAAACTCTTTGTGCGCCGCCAACCTTGCTAGATTTGTATCGGTTAAATCATTCGGAAAAAGATTAAAATTAACCTTAAAGCCATTAGGTAAGTTTGCTTGTCGGATAAGTTCGCTAGTAGCAGATTTTAATATAGCACGAGTGAAAGGTATGGTTTTTTTCATACTCGATACTCTAAAAATGAAGTCTTCAGGCCCCATCAATCCGAGTTTATCTTTAAATCTCGCCAGCACTTCACAACCAACTATAGTGCCGGTATTTAATTCAACAATGGGTTGAAACAAGGGATAAAAGCACTTGTTAGTAATACCACGTTTTATGCGTAGTTCAGGGGAAAACCAATAACGAATCACAAACATGCCGGTCATATAAAAGCACACAGCAAGAATAAGTAGTGAGACAAAAGCTAAAAGGAACTCGTTTGAATTTATCGAATTCCATAAATTTTGATACGTGGCAATACAGTATGTAACCTGCGCAGAACAATGAACACCGTTAACTTCTACTAAAGAAGCGTCTTGGGAAACGTTTTTATTGTATAGCTCATGTTCTCCAAACAACGCGAGCGTTTTATCAGTATCGTGATATACCCACTGCCATAAAAACTCAGGGTTCGATTGACTTATGATTTCACGAGGGTCGATTACAACATGAAAATTTTCGCCTTTAATAATAAAGGTTGGGTAACTTTGGTCAAATAAGTCCGACGGTTTATAAATCCAAACATCGTGTGATGTGTTGGCATTAAAGTCAGGTTTACCAGTTTTTATCGGCGCTTTGAATATGCCTAAACTCGTATTGCAAAGTTGCATGTCGCGTTGATAAAAACCAATCTCTTTTGCGTGTTTGCTTTGAAACAATGTCTGTCTCATGATCCGCATCAATTGTTCATCACAAACGCTATTGTTATACTTGTTTAGTTTGATGAGGTTTGTACGGGTTTCTATGGCTATTTCGTCAACCAAATTTAAAAGTTTGTTTGCAAAGTTAACTTGCTGCGATTTAGTATAAAAGTGCACGCTGACGAAGCCAAGAATGACTACAAAACAGGTAACCGTAATACTAAATAACGCAGTATAAAAACGGCTCAAATTTGGGTTTAGCATTTTGATCTACACATAGTCGTTTGCACTATAAAAAGCATTGTTTAAGCGCTGTTGAAAGAACGCATACATTGCAAAGATAAAAAGCAACAAAATGAACCACTTAAATTGAAAAGAAAAAGACGCCAATACAATGCCATGTTTTAGTCGCTTGTTTAAAGACGTTTTTAACGAGAAATGCTTGACTGCTCATTAAACATACGGTTTTGGATGAAAACTAGACGATCACTTGCCGCAGAGGCTAATCTACACATAATACAACAATAATAAATTGAACGTTTTTTGTTCTAAAAATAAGGAAGCATATGAAAAAACTAACGACAAGTTTATTGACTGCAAGCTTGGTTATGGCCTTATCAGCCTGTTCACCAGCCCCAGTTGATACTGCAAATATTGAATCGGCCAAACAAGAAAAGTCCTACGATAATATTTTAATGGCTGAGTTTTCAGGACCTTATGGTGGCGTACCCGCTTTTGACAAGATGGATTTAAGCCAACTCAAAGATGCCCTTAAAAAAGGAATGGAAGCATCATTGGCAGAATATGAGGCCATTGCAAACAATCCAGAACCTGCGACTTTCGCAAACACCTTTATTGAAATGGAAAGAGCCGGTAGCGCCCTTGGCCGCGTTTACACTTATTACGGCATTTGGAGTTCGAATAAATCAAGCCCTGAGTTTCGAGATATTCAGCGTGAAATGGCTCCCCAATTATCAGCATATAGCTCCAAAATATCGCAGAACAAAGCACTTTTTGAACGCGTAAAAGCGGTATACGAAAGTGAAGAAATGCAAAGCCTCACCGAAGAAGAGCAACGAATAGTCACCAACGGCTACCAAGGTTTTGTAAGAAGTGGCGCATTGCTAAATGAAGCAGATAAAAAACGTTATGCCGATATCAATCAAGAGCTGTCGTCATTACATACTCAATTTGGCAATAATATTCTTGCCGATGAAGAAAACTATGTCTTGTATCTTAACGAAGACCAACTAGATGGATTGCCTGACTCTTTCGTTAAAGCGTCCTCTAACATGGCTGAAAAGCGTGGTGAAAAAGGTAAGTTCGCGATTACTAACACGCGCTCGTCTATGGACCCCTTTTTAACTTATTCCACCAATCGTGAGCTTAGACAAAAAGTCTGGGAAACCTACTACAGTCGAGGTGACAATGGGGATGAATTCGACAACAACGAGCTTATTAAACAAATTCTAACCCTAAGGCATGAACGCATTCGTCTACTCGGTTATGACAATTATGCTCAGTGGCGTCTAGAAGATCGTATGGCGAAAAACCCTGAAAACGCGATGAATCTAATGAAGCGCGTATGGCCTTCTGCTATCGCACGTGTTCAAGAAGAAGTCGCGGATATGCAAGCCATAGCTGATGCTGAAGGCGCAGATATTACGATAGAGCCTTGGGACTACCGTTTTTATGCTGAAAAGGTAAGAAAAGACAAATACGCCCTAGATTCTGATGAAGTTAAACAATACTTGCAGCTCGATAAACTGCGCGAAGCCATGTTTTATGTTGCAGGCAGATTATTTAATTTTGAGTTTACGCCCGTTCCTGACGGCAAGGTTCCGGTCTTTCATGAAGATGTAAAAGTATGGGAAGTGGCTGACAAAACAAGTGGTAAATTTATTGGACTTTGGTATTTAGACCCATTTGCACGTCAAGGTAAACGGTCGGGTGCATGGGCCACAACTTATCGGTCATACACCACCTTTGACGGTGAAAAGTCGGTGCTATCGTCAAACAACTCAAACTTTGTAAAAGGTGCCGACGGAGAACCCACGCTTATCTCATGGGATGACGCTGAAACCTACTTCCATGAATTTGGGCATGCTTTGCATTTCTTGTCAGCAAATGTGGTCTATCCTAGTTCGCACTCTGGCGTTCGCGACTACACTGAATTTCAATCTCAATTGCTAGAAAGATGGCTTCTTACGGATGAAGTAACCGATACTTACCTCGTCCATTACAAAACCGGAGAATCTATTCCTGCCTCATTGGTAGATAAGATTAAAGCAGCATCAACCTTTAATGAAGGCTTTAAAACCACAGAATACATGGCCTCTGCGATTATGGACTTGTTGTACCACACTACCGACCCTGCCACGATTGAACCAGATTCATTTGAATCAGAACAATTAGCTGCACTGGGAATGCCCGACGAGGTGGTGATGCGTCATCGTTCTACACATTTTGCGCATATATTTAGAGGTGAAGGTTATGCCGCAGCATATTACGGCTACATGTGGGCCGAAGTGCTTACCTCTGACGCTGCCGAGGCCTTTGCACAAGCACCTGGCGGCTTCTATGACAAAGAGCTAAGCGAGCGTTTGGTTAAATATCTGTTCTCAGTCAGAAATGCTATGGAACCTGGTGAAGCTTACAGGAAGTTTAGAGGTCGTGATGCGAAGGTTGAAGCGTTATTGCGCGACAGAGGTTTTCCTGTCGACGACGAATAAACGCTAGTAAGGTAAAAAGCAGCGGGCTATTTATGCTAAATAAATAGCCCGTTTTTTTATCCATTAACGCTTACCTTATTGTCGCCGCCGCTTGGGCTGAAAAATTATGCTTCAATTAATATAGGCCTTAGGATACTAAGGGTATATTCAACACTCCCTGCATTCTCGAGCAATACTCGTAGCCCTCGCTCACCATCTTTAGCCGCATCCTCTGGGCGACTAAGCCAATGTTCAATATACTCCTGAAGTTCTTTTTCACTAGATGCAATCATTAATGCATTTTGTGATGCCAAATACTGGCAGATACTCGGATTATTATAGATACTCGGCCCCATTACGATGGGCGTTGAATAAAGTGCTGCTTCAAGTGCATTGTGGCCGCCTTTATTAGCGAAACTACCACCTACAAAAGCAATAGTACTTATGCTGTAGCAGGCTTTCAGCCAGCCCATTGTATCAACCAATAGGCAATCTATTTCTGCTTGGTTATAGGCGTCATTAAAGCCCTGTGTTTCTTGGTCAATAGCTTGTGATACTCGAGCCACCCTAAAGCCAGAAGCGCACATAATTTGATTAACCTCATCAAAACGTTGAGGGTGACGCGGAACCACAATGAGCGCTAAGTCGGGGTGATTCTTTTTAAGTTGGGTGTAGGCGTTTAGTAATATTTTTTCTTCTGGCTCGTGTGAGGAAGCAGCCAACAATACAGGTCTATCTCCTAAGCCATAACTGCTTTGAATTCGCTTACCCAGCTCTTCATCCGCCAGTACAGGCAACAAATCAAATTTTAGATTGCGCGAAAGCTTGACCCTATGCTTATAGACGCCAAAGGCTAAAAAGTTTTCAAAGGACTCTGAGCTTTGTGAACAGATATAACTGAACTGCCTAAACGTATGCCTAAATAAAGATGAAAATCGTTTATAATTGCGAAGTGATCTGGAGGTCATTCGCCCATTTATTAATACCACGGGAATTTTCTGTTTAGTGCAGTGATGCAGCATATTTGGCCACACTTCAACTTCCGTCACCAAGACCAGTGCCGGTTTTATTTTTTTATAAAAGCTTTTCATGCACCATGGGATATCCACTGGCAAATAAGTATGGTTTACTTTATCTTTGAATAAGTTATATGCATGTACTGCACCTGTGGTCGATGAGGTAGTAAGCGTAATCGCTAAGTTAGGGTATTCTTTCAATAGCCTAGCAATAACGCCGCTAGCCGCATTTAACTCTCCCACAGAAACACAGTGAACGTGTATCCCACCAGACTTTGGTACCTGTCTCACCCAGCCAAAACGTTCCCAAAATGAACGGTTTGCAAGCGCAGCGCCTGCATGACTTAGTTTTTTCTTTGATGCCAACAAAATAAGAGGCAACAAAATACACAATATAATCGTGTATAAGAGTTTTATAACATGAAAGCGCAGTGGTGCGCTTGTGTAGAACTGATTGCCTGTCTTCATAAATTCCGCAAAAAAATAGTATCGAATCGTCTTTTCGAGTAAAGACAAGGCGTCTTAACCATTGCTCGTTAAACTAACATGCTAGGGGAATGATGCCAATAAACCTTCAAATAAAATTCAATTGCCCTTGTTGTCGTTTACTATAAGTATTTGTTTTGTCGCTTAGTCTACGATGCTAGTTGATAGAAGTTATTTATAAACATAATACAATGTGTACTCGTTAGCGATGATAGTAAATCAAGCTTTTGACTCAAATATCGGCGATGTCTGCCGATACCTTCCCTATGGGATATGATCTATCGGTAAAAACACTGCATGCCAGTTAATGCCAACGCACAGGATAAAATACTTTCTTTACTACTTGAGATTGCCAAGTGTTCGTTTGTGCGCGTAACAGAATTTAAGAAAAACGGTCATCTCAGACATCAATTTGGCGACGAGCAACAAGCCTTATTGCTCGACCAAACAAATGAACAACAAAGCACTGAGTTCGTCGACGAAGAAATAATTCCCTTTGGCGATTATCAATTTTGCATCAGTATTATTAGTCCACAGCATGCGCATATTGAATGCAGTTTGATGCTTGAAACCGAATCGAAAGATGACGCGCGCAAGGCTAAAACGTCACTGTCACAAAACCCAGTGCGAATAGTCATCGAACTAGTCCACTGTAAAGCGCTTCCCAATTATATCGCGGAATTAAGTCTACAAGCAATTGAAGCGAGTACAGAGCGAGCGTGGTTGTCTTCACTCTTTTTAAAAACCATGTGCGTGACCATCGAGAATTTACGGCTCGTTGAGCATTATATTCATCTAACCAGCGATAGCTTGACAAAATTGCGTAGCAGGACCTCCTTGCAAACGGGTATAGATGAACAAATTGCTCACTCTAGTATCGTTTTATGCATGGTGCACTGTATTGATTTTCAGCATGTAAATAGAAAATTTGGCCAGGCCAAAGGCGATTTGGTTCTGCATGAAATAGCCGGAGTAATAGAGCAACATACGCGCATTGAAGATATATCTGGTCGTTTTGGTGGCGCTTTATTTGGCATTGCGATCAATGCAGAATCTACAGCTGACGGCTTTACTTTTGCCAGTAAGCTACAAACAGCGCTAAACAAAAAAACATATCTACAAAATGCAATCCGTCTTACGTTTAATATTGGCTTAGCCTTTGTTAGTCAAGAAGAAGACCAGTTAGACTCAGGCTCAACATCCAGCCTGCTGATTAATCGCGCCGAGCAAGCGCTAAAAGCCGCGCAAAACTCTGTCAACCCAACAATAGTGCAGTGGGAACCAGATAAGTTTCGTCTTGACGAACAAGAATTCAACTATTTGGGTGGCATATTCACTCCCGACAATGTCACTAACTATCGTAATATGTTGTTACTTTGGGATATCTCATCAATCATTGCCGACGAGCATTCTTTTGAACGCTTGTTAAAAAGCGTAGTTGAGCGCTTGGCCTTTACCTTCGAATTTGCCTTTGCCGGCATTGTAAGTATAAACGAGAATAAAGACGCGCCCGGCATCGCAAAAAACTATAGCTTTGAACTTAAAAATGCAACCGATATAATCGACTTGGAGTGGGAAGTTCACCCCTATCAAGATTTGGTTCACAATGCGGCAAAATTGGCCATTGCAAATTCCCAGCACACCGAATCTCAAGAAGATGGCCTCAATTCTTTAGTTATCCCTTTGGGAAATGACAGCAAAGAATGCTTCTTTATTATGGGTCACAATGAGTTACTCGATTTAACCCACGATACCGTAATGCTGTTTGTTGGTTTTGCGAGACAGTTGGGTAAGGCATTTAAACGTAGTCAACTGGAAGATGAATTAAACAAAAATCTGGAACAACAAAACGCCCAATTGGCACAAGAATTACTAGAGCTTAAAGCAGGCATGCAATCAAGCGCTCTGGTTTACCGTAGTGCCAAAATGCAAAAAATCGTTGAGCAAACACAGCGTGCTGCGCAAACCGATGCAACCGTTTTAATTACGGGCGAAAGTGGCACGGGTAAAGAAAAGCTTATTAACGCGATTCATGTGCTCAGTCCAAGAAACAAGAAACCTTTGGTTATTGTCGACTGCGGTTCTATCCCAGAAACACTCATAGAATCAGAACTGTTTGGCCATATTAAAGGCGCATTCACCGGCGCTCAAAGTAGCAATACCGGCAAGATACAAGCCGCTGATGGTGGCATCTTGGTACTCGACGAGATTGGCGAATTACCACTGTCTATGCAGCCCAAATTATTACGTTTTGTGCAAGAAAAACACTACACTCCCGTTGGTGGAAATAAATCAATTGCTGTTGACGTAAAAATAGTCGCGGTTACTAACAGAGACCTCGCATACGAGGTGAATAAAGGCAATTTCAGAAAAGATTTGTTTTATCGCCTGAATGTTGTGACCTTGCATAATCCGCCGTTAAGAGAGCGCACTGAAGATATTGATCTACTTTGCCAGCATTTTTTAAGTAAATTCGCACGCCAATTCGAAATGGATAAAAAACGTTTAGACCAATCGACAATTGAGCGAATGAAGTCATACTCGTGGCCAGGGAATATTCGAGAGCTGGAAAACAAGTTGATGCAAGCGAGTTTGCTGACAACGAGTGAAGAAATCCACTTCACTGATTTAAACTTAGACATCAATGAACTTCAAGAGTATAAACCGCGTTTGACAGCACAAACGAGTGAATCAAAGCTTGTTGAATACCATCATAATCAGTTGCCTAACGCCAATAATGGCTTGAGAAGCGCTAACAATCCACAACCTGTCGCAAATAGTGAAAACAACGTAACGCATCTTCACGACATCGATGCCTCAGACAATGAGATATTACAACTTCCACCCACGCCTCAGGCCTGGTGTAGGCAGTTTGCACAAGCAACAACGCATTTTTTAGCATCACTCGATAAACAAACAATGTTATCGGTATCAATTGGCAATGCCATTGAATTACAACTACTGAATATGGCGCACAGCAAATGTAAGTCTCATGCGAAAACGGCCATTTTATTGCAACTGCCTATTAGCACCGCCAGAAGAAGACTGCAAAAAGAATTGCCTGACGTGAACGCGTTTGCACATGAAACTCATTGGCAGGCTATAGAACAGTTACTCACACAAATCGTCAACGCGCAAATTCATCTAGATGCGCCGGTTGAATTAGTCAAAAACATTGTTGCCAGTAGCATTTTAGAGCAACATTCAGCCAATATGGGATTAGCCTCGCAGTTAATGGGCGTAAGCGAACCCACTATGTATAAGCTACGCAAACAACTTCAAACGCCCCAATGGAGCGCAGTTGTTGGGACGCAGCAACTTTCCTAGAACTTCAATCATACGCTTTTTATGAGCGACACTGTTAACCAAGCCCAGCTTATTGAACCTAGTAAAATGAGTAAGGGAACGCTTTGCCGTAAAACCTTTTAAGGGCTTTACCATGACGGTTCAAGCCAATGCCTTGGTGATTAGTAAACAAGCATTTTTTAATGCCGACCTTGTAGCAAAAGATCACATGGTCATTCTTGAAAAATTTAATTAGAAGTATTGGGCATGGACAGTCGTGAACTATCTAAAGCATGACAATTAAGAAATTGAAGACGAATAGCTGCGTATCGCCTGACTACTTACTTTTTACTTCGCTGAACAACAAGCACGTTATTCGCTTCAATCGCATTATCTACGTTTGGTACAAGTGAGTTGAGCGTGCTGAAAGGCAGTTCAATATCCGACTGAACAATACCCGTCCAAGTATTACGACCCGCCGCTTTTGATTTATACAACGCATGATCAGCCAACAGGTGAACTTGATCCCAGGTAATCGAATGCGGCGCGTAATGACTAAATGGATAAAGCGCAAAACCGAGTGAACTGGATAGGTGGAATTTATTCGACAAGCCTACGTCAAAAGCATGACTTGCAATCGCTTGGCGTATTTTTTCTGCTATCGTTTTCGCATGTTCAAGGTCATCAACTTCAGCAACGACCATGTACTCATCTCCCCCCAACGAATCACAATGTCGTCCTTAGCGCTTTCATTTTCAAGGATATTGGCAACTTGCACTATCACCTTGTCGCCGGATTCGTGTCCGTAGTTATCATTCACAGGCTTAAATCCGTCCAAATCAAACATCAACGCCATTAAACGTGGGCCAGAATAATAATTCATGCTGTCGTCTAAAATCGCTTGTGCAAATCTATGTCGAATGTTTTCTAAACGCGCTTCAATAACATCTTTTAAATAGCGACGATTATGCAAACCAGTTAATTGGTCGGTAATACTTGCCTGTAACAATTGTTCGTTAGCAGCTTGCAATTCAGAGGTTCGAATACTGACCTCATGCTGCAGGTTTGTTCTATAATTTTCACGCAGGCGCGCTTTGCGTTTTGCCACTAATACGCTATAAAACACCAGACTGAAAAGCAACACGCCATATATGGCATAGGCCCACCACGAACGCCAAGGCGGTGGATTTACGATTAGTTTTATATGCTTACCGCGTTCGTCCCAGATACCGTCGCTGTTGGCTGCTTTGACCATAAAGTTATAAGTGCCTGAAGGTAAGTTTGTGTATGTAGCTCTGCGCGAGTCTCGTACGTCAATCCAGTCTTTATCAAAACCTTCAAGTTTATAAGCATATTCATTGTCAACAGGAGAGGCATAATCTAAGGCGGCAAATTCAAAGCCAATTAAGTAATCTTGATAGAAGATTTCAATGTCGCCATCTGCGTTGATCACTTGCTCAATGTTGTCAAACTTGTTGAGGCGTTGGAATGCGGTAAAGTCTATTTTCGGAGGAACAGGATTAGGCTTGATCGCTTCAGGATTAAAGCGCGTTACGCCATTGTTGCCAGCAAAATATAAGAAACCTTCGTGGTCTTTATAATGTGGGCCTGAATTAAACTCATCGCTTTGAATACCTTGAGTTGCTTTGTAAACGGTAACATTTTTGGTCTTTCGATCTATTTTGACCAAGCCTTTATTTGTACTACACCAAATATTGCCCTGTCCGTCCTCAAGCATGCCGTAAACAACATTGCTAGGCATGCCATTTTCGGTATCGAACTTTTCAAAGGCGATATGCCCACGTTCTTTTTGTTCTGCCGCAAGGAAGTTAAGCCCTCCGCCATGGGTGCCAATCCAGATATTGTTGTCACTGTCTTCTAAAAATGAAACCACGCTATTGCTGCCCAGAGTGTCAGGGTCATTGTCGTTTCTTTTTACACGAAAGGCCGTACCGGTAGAAGGGACAAATATATTCAGCCCCGACGCCCAAGTACCAACCCACAGATTGCCGTCGCGAGTCTCATATAACGCAATTACTTTATCACTGCTGAGTGTACTAATGTCGGTCGGGTCGTGCAAAAACGTAGTGAAGTCGTCAGTTTCGCGGTTATAGCGACTAATTCCACCACCAAAAGTAGCTAACCAAACAACGCCTCTAGTTGTATGCAAAATTGACGTAACGCCAAGAGTTTGTAGGGCTTTGTCGTCATCCTTGTTGGCATCATAATATTGATAAGTGTCTTCTAGCATATTGTATTTAGTTGCGCCGTTATTTCGGTAGCCAAACCAAATCTCTTCATCACTAACATAAGCAAAAGACATAACTCTTGGCTCTTTTAAGCCTGGCGTCGTTGCCGTTTCAACGGGGAGTCTACGTAATACTTCTCCGGTTTTTGGATCAAGCAAATCAACGCCACCGCGGCTACCAACAAAAATCGTTCCTTTTTTGTCACTTCCAATCATAGCAACCTTGTTTGAAGACAAGGACTTAGCATCAGATTCGTTCGCATAGAAATGGTCAAATTGCGTGGTGCGCGTGTTCCACTTGTTAAGGCCATTAAATGCGCCTACCCAAAAAACACCAGAGAAGTCGGCATATAAACTCCAGATCTCATCATCCACTAATTTAGACGAGCCATTTGGGCGGTTTTTTAGGAAAATAAAGTTGTCATCTTGAGGCTTTTTGTAATAAATGCCCCTATTTGTTCCTACCCAAAGCGTGCCTTGCTGGTCAGCCGATATCGCCATGAGTTCTTTACCATCAAACTGACTAACGTGACTGATTGCTTGCGCGATGTTCTCAGCTTTAGGTTTCTTCAAGTCTAAATGAAACAGACCATTACCGTTGGTACCAATCCAAAGTACTTGCGCGTCATCTAAGAACAAAGAACGTATCCCAACTTTTGCATCTGGCTTGTTTATATCAAATTTGCCAGAAACCACGGTCAGCTCTTCGGTTACCGGATCAAACCTCAATAAGCCTTGTTTTGAACTTCCTAGCCAAAGAGCGCCTGTAATGTCTTCAGATATGGCGACGATATCAATCATTGTGTTTTCAGCACTGCCAAAAAGGTTATGGTGTTTGAAGCGTTGTTCACTCGCAATATATTGATTAATACCCTTTCGTGTTGCCACCCAAATAGTGCCTTTGCGATCTTTATGCACAACGCGCACAACGCTGTCATTTATAGAATTGTAGTCTGAGCCCGCGGTAAAGTGAGAAAAGGTATTGGTCTTAACATCCAATACGTTAACGCCGTCTTGAGTGCCTACCCATATATTGCCCAGATCATCTTCTGTAATCGAATATATCCAGCCCGATGAGATAGCCGTTGGGTCGTTGTATTTGGGTTGATAAATCGTAAAGTTGACACCGTCATATTTATTTAGCCCTTCTTGAGTGCCAAACCACATATATCCACGAGAATCTTGATAAATAGAAATAACAGTTTGCTGTGACAAACCAGCATGGGTACTAATTCGCTCAAATCTAATGTTGTCGGCTGAAGAAAACGCACTAAAGGCGCTCATCATTAGCAGTAATGATATGATAATTTTGCGATGTAGAGCTGCCACTATATTCATATTTTCCGAAACTTTATGTTGTGAACCCACTGTTCTATTAAAAGGGTATCGGCAAGGGACTTTATTTCCTTAAACAAAAAGGCTTCCCCATTGGAAGCCTTTTAAGGTAAGTAGAATGATACTTAATGCTTAGTTCCAACCATCCTCTACTACCGGTACTTCAACGTTGGGATCGATAGGGTCAATTTGCAAGTCGGCACTTTGCAAGTTCATATCTAGACCGCTCCAATGCATTCCTTGGACTTCCATATCTTCACCGCCCCAATGCATGCCTTTCACACTCATATCTTGGCCACTCCAATGCATGCCGTTAAGACTCAAATCTTTACCACCCCAATGCATACCTTTAAGGTTGATATCAGCGTCACTCCAATGCATGCCGTTCACACTCATATCGGTGCCGCCCCAATGCATACCATTTACGCGAAGGTCAGAATTGCCCCAGTGCATGCCACTAACGTTCATGTCAGCGTTGCCCCAATGCATGCCTTGACTTAAAATCGTACCGTCAACAAGTTCTAGATAGTAATTACCATCGCTATCTATTTTAGCCGGTCCAATAAAGTGGCTAATACCGAGTAAATCTTCTTTGATATTTAAACTTGTATTTGCACAGTTTGTGGCTGAACTCATCACTGCGTCATAAGCATTGACCAAGCCTGCACCTTGTTCAAACGGACTATAAGTTGACATTTCACCATCATTGGCACGCACCGCTGTAGTCATGATTCTACATTTTACTTCATCTGGCGTGGCATAGGGGTCATTCGAAAGAATCAGAGCTGCAACACCAGAGACAATTGCCGCTGCTTGTGAAGTGCCTGACACTTCAGAATAGTGATCTCCAAAAAGATTTGATTTAAGTAAATTTAGTAGATAGCGTTCGTCTAGCTTAGAAGCAACATCAGCACCGTAGGCAAGCACTTCGGGTTTAACAAAGCCTTCATATGTGGGTCCTTTAGCTGAGAATGTCGCTAGTCTATCGTCTGTCATGTCATAGGCTGTACCGCTATCAGTAGCTGCACCAACGGTAATAATATAAGGCGTATTGCCAGGTACTGTTATACCCATATCTTTACCGTTATTGCCCGCTGAACTTACCACAACAACCCCTGCATCCCATAAACGCATAACGGCTTGATTGATAGGATCGTTCCAGTAGTGACTTTGAACTTTGGCACCTAAAGACATATTCACTACCCGGATTTTATATTTATAGCGATTCTTAAAAATCCAATTTAATGAATCTAACACCTTTGAATAACTAGACTCGCCATTTTGATCAAAGGCTTTCACCGATAGCATGTATACATCGGGTGCGATACCGTTAAAATTACCTTCGTCGTCTTTAAGACTGCTAGAAATTAAACCAGATACATGTGAGCCATGTCCGTTTTGGTCATCGTTATAATAGTATGTTTCGCGCCCTCTGAATGCGTCATATTTAACGGCAACACGCTGTCTGCGTGAGGAATCTCTAAATAGATAACTGCCGATACTTCCCCACAAGTTAGTGCCGCTGTCAACAACTGCAACGGTCACACCCTTGCCCGTAATATTCATATCATGGACGCGGTCTGCACCAGTTTGCTCTGCTATATGGTTGTTAATTGAGAATGTTTTGGTCAGTCGAAGTGCGCTAGTAATTCCGCTTGTAATCACTGTGCGATCATCTTGAATACGCACGCTGCCCACTTCGCGTATTTTATCGGCTTGGCTGGGTGTTAATAGTGCACTTACCGCATTGATAATAGGAAATTCACGACTTACATTGCCTCCTACGCCATCAACCAACTGATTCAATTGTTCTGGCGTAGCGCCTTGTAATATATACGACTTCACAGTTGAGCCAGGTATTTCTTTACCTTGGCTTAACAAGTTCGCTGAATCACCTGAATAATTGTTAACAGCAATTGCGGCAATTGCCGAGACTATTACAATAAAAACTGAACTACTTATCATTCTCATTTTATTACCTTTAAATACTAACCATAACTTCCTAACTGTCTCATAGCATTTAATATGCCAACTATAATAACAATTATAAGCCATTGAAATAACACACTTATTATCATTTTTAGGCAAAAGAAACTTAAATTTTGGACTTAAAAAATGAACTTCAAAAAACGAATGACTTAATTATTGAATATAATAATGAAGGGTTGTGTTCAATTTTTTAGCCACTTTTTATCTTGAAGTTGTACTAAAACGTGACCACAAGCCTCTTGTATTTCCATTAGATATTGCAAGACAAAAAAAAGACTTTCAATAACGAAAGCCTTTTTTGAGTTTGTGTTTACTTTGCCTTTTGTTTATTGCCAACCGTCTTCGACAATAGGAACTTCTACATTAAGATCTATTGGCTCAACGTCTAAATCCGCACTTTGAAGATTCATTTCTTCACCACCCCAATGCATTCCTTGAACGCTCATTTCCTCACCACCCCAGTGCATTCCTTTAAGGCTCATGTCTTCACCACCCCAATGCATACCATTGAGACTTACATCGCGACCACCCCAATGCATTCCTTTAATGTGCATATCTTTACCACCCCAATGCATACCATCAAGTGCTAAATCCGCTCCGCCCCAATGCATACCATTAACACGAATGTCTGCGCTGCCCCAATGCATGGCGTTAAGGTTCAAATCCGCGCCGCCCCAATGCATACCCTGGCTTAAAATAGTGCCATCAAGCAGTTCTAAGTAATAGTTACCTTGGTCATCTATTTTAGCGGGACCAACAAAGTGATTTGTACCGAGTAAATCTTGTTTAATATCAAGGCTAGTGTTGGCGCAGTTGCTTGTCGTACTAAGCGCAGCGTCGTAAGCGTTTACTAAACCAGCACCTTGTTCAAAAGGACTGTAAGTCGATATTTCACTATCGCTCGCTCGCACGGCTGCTGACATGATTCTACATTTCACTTCGTCTGGCGTGGCATAAGGGTCATTCGATATAACTAGTGCCGCTATCCCAGATACAATCGCTGCCGCTTGTGAGGTACCTGACACTTTTGCATAGTCAGCGCCCATCAGGCTAGCTTTAAGTTTTCGGAGCAAATATGCACCATCTAATTTAGATCGGATGTTAGCACCATAAGCTACTACATCTGGTTTCACGAAACCTTCATACGTTGGCCCTTTAGCAGAAAACGAAGCCAGTCTGTCATCGGTCATATCGTATGGTGTATCATTGTCTGTAATCGCACCAACGGTGATAATATAAGGAGTATTCCCTGGTACGGTAATGCCCATGTCTTTGCCACTATTCCCTGCAGAACTCACGACAACAACACCCGCATCCCACAAACGCATAACAGCTTGATTAATTGGGTCATTCCAATAATATCCTTGTGCTTGTGCGCCTAATGACATATTGACTACACGAATTTTATATTTGTAACGATTTTCGAATATCCAGTTTAATGAATCTAAAACTTTTGAATAGCTGGACTCACCGTTAGCATCAAAGGCTTTTACAGAAAGCAAATAGGCGTCGGGTGCTATACCATTATACTTACCGCTTTGGGCATCTATCAAACTGCTACCAATAATACCTTGAATATGCGTGCCATGACCGTTTTGGTCATCGTTGAAAAAATATGTCTCTCTTCCTCTAAACGCATCATATTTCACGGTCACTCTTTGTCTATCCGCCCTATTTCTGAACAAATAACGACCTAAAGTTCCCCATGTGTTATTACCGCTATCAATAACAGCGACGGTGACACCTTCACCAGTTATATTCATATCATGGAGTTTATCAGCACCTGTTTGTTCAGCGATATAATTGTTTATCGAAAAAGATTGGTCGCTAAAATATGAAACAAGGCTACTGGTAATCACAGTACGGTCGTCTTGAATTCGAACACCATTTACTTCACGAATCTTATCCGCTTGGCTGGGAGTTAACAAAGCGCTAACCGCATTAATTATTGGAAATTCGCGGCTTACATTACCGCCTACGCCGTTAACAAGCTGGTTTAATTTCTCTGCAGTGGCACCTTGTAAAATGTACGATTTTACCGATTTTGTTGCAGACTTAGTATCAGCCTGGGCTAGGCTGTTGCCGCCACCTGAATAATTATTAATAGCGATAGCAGCAATTGCCGACACTATTATTACAAATACTGAACTACCTACTAATCTCATTTTACTACCTCAAATATGCAAAATATCTTTTCAAGAACGTTAAAGCACTTACCGTGCCAAGTTTTTATTCTCCGTAGGCCATTGTATTTATGGATTATTTTATTACCTTGCATTCATATTTTAAGAGTCACTAAATTTTTGAATAAAGTTAAGAGATGCTTTGTTCATATTTTTAGTCAATTAAAAATATGAACGATATTGTGAACAAAGGTACCAACTAAGTACATTAGCACTTGCTGAAACGGGGTCGTAGGCATAAGCCGTTCGTACAGGAAGTATTCAGGGATTTAACAAATCAGCCGATACCCTAAGCGTTGGTTTATTAAGGGTAACTTGTGCAAAAAAGACTGCTAATTCTATTTACTATTTTGGGGCTTACCGCAGCATATTCTCTGCTCAGCCTAATGCAAACAGAGGAAGTTGACGACTATGGTGATTTCAACACAATCGCCATACAGAAGCCCAGCCCGTCTCCTACTTCTAAACAGCTAAGCAGTCAGCCGGCGCCAGCACCACAACGTGCTTTAGAAACGCCCAAGCAACAAGTAAACACCGTCACAACGAAACCAAACGCTGTCAGTGCACCTGACGATATAAATTCATTAATTGCTTTAGTAGGTATTAGCGAAGTGGTCGATGAACCTGAGTATCAAGCTGCGGCAAGATTAGTGTTAATTAAGTATAAAGAACAACTACTAGAACGACGTGAAAATGAGTTCATTGCTAATAGCGGGATTGAAATCCTGAAAATACACGATGATAGTATCAATGTGAAATTTGAAAATAAGGAGTATATTGTCCCGCTAACACCACCGAACTTACTTGCCAGAGGACACGAAGAAGAAGAAGCCTCATATGCAGAGCTTCTAGCAATGACGCCGCAAGACATTAGTACCCGTCCACGGATTATTGAACATATATTCGAGCTAACAGCAACGCCTTATATCGCCGACGGAAAGCTAGTTTCGCCTGGCTTAAATCCAGCTTTGTTTGAACAAGCAGGTTTTAAAGGCGACGATGTATTAAAAACGATTAATGGTAAACGTGTTACGGTTGCCAGTGAGTTCGAAGAAATCAAAGAAGAATTGAAGACAGCAAGCATGCTTAAATTCACTGTAATGCGCCGCGGCCGACTAATTACGCTTTACTTAGATATCCCTTCAGAAACCTTAGAATTAAGAGCCGATTAGTTAAAAAAAGGCGCTAACCGTAAGGAAAGCGCCTTTAATATCAGACTAAAAAAGCTTACGCTTTTTCTAATACGTCAACTAACATCCAAGTCTTAGACTTTGACAAAGGACGACATTCAGTAACAGATACTAAATCGCCTTCGTTACAAACGTTAGCTTCATCGTGTGCATGTAACTTAGTAGAACGTTTGATAAACTTTCCGTATATAGGATGCTTAACAAATCTTTCTACTCTAACAGTAATGGTTTTATCCATTTTGTTACTCACCACACGACCTTGGACTGTACGAATTTTTTGTTCAGACATCTTATTCTCCAGCTTTCTGAGTCAATATGGTTTTAACACGTGCGATGCTACGACGTACTGTTTTGATTTGGGCAGTTTGTTCCAACTGACCGGTAGAGTTCTGCATACGTAAATTAAACTGCTCGCGAAGCAAGTTGTTCAATTCAGTGTTTAGTTCTTCTACACTTTTTTCTCTCAGTTCTGTCGCGTTCATTACATCACCGTCCGAGTTACAAAGGTTGTTTTAAATGGGAGTTTAGCAGCAGCTAAAGCAAAAGCCTCGCGCGCTAATTCCTCTGGCACACCTTCCATCTCGTATAAAACACGTCCTGGCTGAATTTGGCAAACCCAATATTCTACGTTACCTTTACCTTTACCTTGACGCACTTCTAGAGGCTTCTCAGTAATTGGCTTATCAGGGAACACACGGATCCAAATTTTACCTTGACGTTTTACATGACGAGTCATGGCACGACGTGCGGCTTCGATTTGACGAGCGGTCATACGACCACGGCCAACAGATTTAAGGCCATAGGTTCCGAAACTTACTTTACCACCGGCAATAGCAAGTCCGCGGTTACGACCTTTATGCATTTTACGAAATTTCGTACGCTTTGGTTGTAACATGATTAACCCTCTCGCTTAGGATTACGGCCTTTCTTCTTAGGTGCAGATGGAGCTGGTTGCTCTTGTGTCAGTGGTAAACCACCTAACACTTCACCTTTGAAGATCCAAACCTTAACACCAATGATTCCATAGGTAGTTAATGCTTCAGATGTAGCGTAATCGATGTCTGCACGGAATGTATGCAAAGGTACACGACCTTCACGATACCATTCAGCACGTGCGATTTCAGCGCCACCTAAACGACCACTAACTTGAACCTTGATACCTAAAGCACCTAAGCGCATTGCGTTTTGAACTGCGCGCTTCATAGCACGACGGAACATTACACGACGCTCTAATTGGCTAGAGATTGAATCTCCAACTAACTGTGCATCTAATTCAGGTTTACGAACTTCGGCAATGTTCACTTGTGCTGGAACACCAGCAAGCTTAGTGATGTGATTACGTAGTTTTTCTACGTCTTCACCTTTTTTACCGATAACAACACCAGGGCGAGCAGTGTGTACAGTGACACGTATACTTTTTGCTGGTCGTTCGATCACGATTTTAGAAAGTGATGCATTCTTCAGTTCTTTAGTTAAGTACTGACGAACTTGGTGATCACCGTATAAATTGTCGGCATACTCTGCTGTATTAGCGTACCAGGTTGATGTCCATGGTTTGCTGATACCCAGGCGTATACCGGTAGGATGAACTTTCTGTCCCATTATCTACTCCTAGTTATCCGCTACAATCACGGTTATGTGACTGCTACGCTTAAAAATACGATCAGCACGGCCTTTAGCACGTGGCTTAATACGCTTCATAGTTGGTCCTTCATCAACGAATACTTTTGCTACCGACAATTCGTCGATATCAGCGCCTTCGTTGTTTTCGGCATTGGCAATCGCTGATTCAAGAACTTTCTTGATTAGCGCTGCACTTTTCTTTGGGCTGTAAGTAAGCACTTCAAGCGCTTTCTCGACGTGTAACCCGCGGATTTGATCTGCTACCAAGCGTGCCTTTTGAGCCGACGTACGAGCATGACGATGTTTAGCTAATGCTTCCATTTCTTACTCCTCTTATCGTTTGGCTTTCTTATCTGCGACATGGCCGCGATAAGTACGCGTTGGAGCAAATTCGCCCAACTTATGACCGACCATTTCGTCACTGACAAATACAGGAACGTGCTGGCGACCGTTATGGACTGCAATGGTTAACCCAATCATATCTGGGCTAATCATGGAACGACGAGACCAAGTCTTAATTGGTTTCTTGTTACCGTTTTCCACTGCAGCTTCTACCTTCTTCAGCAAGTGTAGGTCTATAAAAGGACCCTTCTTGAGAGAACGTGGCATGGTGAATCCTCGCTTTTACTTGTTACGACGACGTACGATAAGTTTATCGGTACGCTTATTACTTCGAGTCTTCTTACCTTTAGTAGGAACACCCCAAGGGCTTACTGGATGACGACCACCAGATGTACGACCTTCACCACCACCGTGTGGGTGATCAACTGGGTTCATGGCAACACCACGAACAGTTGGGCGAACACCGCGCCAGCGAGTTGCGCCAGCTTTACCTAGTGAACGAAGCATATGCTCAGAGTTACCTACTTCACCGATAGTTGCACGGCAGTCAGATAATACTCTGCGCACTTCACCAGAACGTAAACGAAGAGTCACATAAGTGCCTTCACGTGCTAGGATTTGTGCGTATGCACCAGCAGAACGTGCAATTTGTGCACCTTTGCCTGGCTTCATTTCGATCGCATGTACTGTTGTACCAACCGGCATGTTACGCATAGGCATAGCATTACCAGGTTTAATAGGAGCATCAGCACCAGATTGGATTGCATCGCCAGACTTGGCACCTTTAGGCGCAAGCATGTAACGACGCTCGCCGTCTGCATAAAGCACTAGTGCAATATTCGCAGAACGGTTTGGATCATATTCTAAACGTTCAATTTTGGCTGGAATGCCGTCTTTATTACGTTTAAAGTCAATTACACGGTAGTGTTGCTTATGTCCACCACCAATGTGACGTACTGTAATACGACCGTTATTATTACGTCCACCGGACTTGCTGTTCTTTTCTAATAAAGGTGCGTAAGGCGCTCCTTTATGTAGATCAGGGTTGGTTACCTGAACAACATGACGACGACCAGCGGAGGTAGGTTTAGCTTTTAATAATGGCATGTCAAATCCCCTTATTCAGCGCCACCGACGAAGTCGATGTCTTGACCTTCTTTAAGCACAACATATGCTTTTTTCCAGTCGCTGCGTTTACCGAACGACTGACCGTGACGCTTAACTTTTCCTTTCACATTCACGGTACGTACGCCTTGAACTTCTACTTCGAAAAGTTTTTCAACAGCAGCTTTAATTTCAGCTTTGTTGGCGTCTTTTAGTACTTTGAATACAAAAGAATTGTTAGTCTCAGATACCATAGTCGACTTTTCTGAAACATGAGGTGCTAAAAGCACTTTAAATAAACGTTGTTCGTTCATGCTAAGGCCTCCTCAAGTTGCTTAACTGCGTCGGCTGTCATCAACACTTTTTCAAAAGCGATTAGACTAACAGGGTCGATGCCTTGAACATCACGAGCGTCTACTTTGTAAAGGTTGCGTGAAGCTAAGAACAAGTTCTCATCTAATTCACCGGTTACAATTAAAACGTCTTTCAGTTCTAGTTCGTTAAGTTTTGCTAATAGTTCTTTAGTTTTTGGTGTATCTACACCGAATTTTTCAACTACTACCAAACGGTCTTGACGTACCAATTCAGATAGAATGCTTTTCAGCGCTCCACGGTACATCTTTTTATTTACTTTTTGATCAAAGTCACGAGGTTTTGCAGCGAATGCACGACCACCACCAACCCAAATTGGGCTGCGGATAGTACCAGCACGAGCGCGGCCTGTTCCTTTTTGACGCCATGGCTTCTTACCGCCACCACGTACTTCTGATCTTGTTTTTTGTGCTTTAGTACCTTGACGAGCTCCAGCACCAAATGCAACAACCACTTGATGTACTAGCGCTTCGTTAAACTCACGACCAAAAGTGGCGTCTGATACTTCAAGAGCGCTTTTAGCGTCTTTCAATGTTAATTCCATCAGTTCACTCCCAGTTACGCTTTGCCAGCTGGCAATACGATGACATCGCCGCCAGTAGCGCCAGGTACGGCACCTTTAATTAATAAAAGGTTATTTTCAGCATCTACGCGAACAAGCTCTAAAGACTGTGTGGTGATACGCTTGTTACCAAGCTGACCGGCCATTTTCTTGCCTTTAAATACTTTACCAGGTGATTGGTTTTGACCAATCGAACCAGGTGCTCTGTGAGATAGTGAGTTACCGTGAGTCATGCGCTGTGAACTAAAGTTCCAACGTTTGATTACACCGGCAAAACCTTTACCTTTTGATGTGCCTGCGACATCGACTTTTTTAGTGTCGTTAAAAATGGCTACAGTTAATTCACTGCCCACTTCAATATCAGCACCCTCGTCATCTGCAAGACGAAATTCCCATAGTCCACGTCCAGCTTCCACGCCAGCTTTAGCAAAATGACCTGCTGCAGCTTTATTTACGCGATTCGCTTTCTTTGTACCAGCGGTAACTTGTAATGCACGATAACCGTCTGTGTCTGCAGTACGTAACTGAGTCACACGGTTAGGGGTCGCTTCGATAACAGTCACAGGGATAGAAACGCCATCTTCAGTGAAGATGCGTGTCATACCTACTTTACGACCGATAAGTCCAATCGACATTGTTATTACCCTCTTAATATCTAGCTGCGGCGCTACTAGCCCAGACTGATCTGAACATCAACGCCCGCAGCTAAGTCCAATCTCATCAAAGCATCAACTGTTTTATCAGTTGGTTCAATGATATCTACTAAACGTTTATGTGTGCGGATTTCGTATTGATCACGCGCGTCTTTATTTACGTGCGGCGACGTTAATACAGTGTAACGTTCTTTGCGTGTAGGTAATGGAATTGGACCACTAACCTGCGCGCCAGTACGCTTTGCTGTTTCAACGATTTCCGCAGTAGATTGATCAATCAATTTATGATCAAACGCTTTCAAACGAATACGAATTCTTTGATTTGGCATCGATTAAGCTCCAACCGAAAGAACAATAAAATTCACCTTTTCGTACCCTTCCTTCTCTGTAAAGAGAACCGGGAGAAAAGATGTGCGTAAACCAATAACCTCTTATTGAGGTCCTGTTTATAGGTAGTGTGTAAAAATGAACTTACCGGTAAGTACCTAAAGTAGCGACAAGCGCTGATTGACCTAGATATATACCCACTACACGTTGTTAAAGCCAAGCAAAAATCTTGCTTGTTCAGTAACAGTGGGCGCGAATTATACAGAGAAATGGACTTTTGGCAAGCTTGATTGCGAAATAATCAATTATTATTTGTTCTTTAGCTTAATTATCACTTAGCCCATGCGCGTCATTATGAAAGCTTTATATATGAGTCATAACAGCCCGAAGCCGCGCTGGTCTAGTTTATGTCGTTATTTATACCAATGTTATGAAAACTAATAATTTTGTATAAGAGCAACAAACCTTTCTTTATTTCAGTACTTTATATTGGTAACTCAACTAACTAAACCGTGAGCGCTAAAGTAGTAGAAGTAGCCACTACAATAACGATGAGAAACATACCATGAAGCCAAGGTCAACACCGCAACAAGCTGAATCTAAAGTCGTACATTTGTATCAACACGCGTACATTCCTATTTTAGCGCATTTTTTGTTTGCCGGTTTTTTGATTTACCTAACTTGGGACTCGGTTGAATCGGGTTTAGTAGTGCAGTGGCAATCTTTTTTAGTGTCAACATTGCTTATCACTGTGCTTAGCTTTTCGATGTTTACTCGCAAAAGAAGCGCTGATGAAGTCGACTACCTTAAATGGGAAAACTATTTAGCGGGCGCTGTCTTTCTTAATTGTGTGGTCTTCTCATGTGCTTATGTATTTCTATTATTTACTGGCGCTTCTGAAATTTTCCCGCTAATTAGCACCGCGATAGCAATGCACTTGTCACTCGTACTAGTACCCAATATTGCTTCTAAAAAAATTATGGCATTGGCGACCCTTGCCTTGGCTACGCCATCCATTGTTAGTCTGTTTATTGTCAGCCCTGAGATTGCGAAAACCTTATCAGTGGGTTTATTAGTGTATACAGGTCTTATGCTTGCCGTAAGCTGCAAGATAAATATTACACTAAAAGCAAGTTTTCATACGGCGGGGAAATACGTCGACTCCCTAGAGTTAATTAGCAAATATGAAGCTAGGCTAGAAAGTTCGACGATGGAAGATCCAAATACACAGGTTTTAAATAGACGTTTCTTTGACCTCATCATTGACGAAGAAATACGTCGTGCCAAAAGAACAGACAACAGTCTTAGCTTAGCGCTAATCCAAATCGATTGTTTTGATGAATATATCCAGCATTATGGTAAAGCTAAGGCAGATAAGTGCATGCGCACTGTTGCCAAGATAATGGCTAAAGCGGCTCCTAGAGGAGGCGAATACCTGACGCATTTTGATAAGGACAAATTTGCCCTAGTGGTACCTAATATTAACACTAAAGACGTATTAGCCTTTGCTTCAAAAATGTCAGAAATAGTAAAACAAGCGCAGATAGAGCACGAGGCAACTAAGGTAGAACACTGGCATAAAGTAACTGTTAGTATCGGTATCGCTGAGTTTAAACCGGGCAATATACTGAGTGTAGAAGAAATCATCAAACAGGCCAATCATGCACTTAATATGGCAATAAGTTCCGGCGGCAATAACACGCAAGTTTTTGATGTAGATTCAAGTGTAGGTGTTGAGCGACGCGCAACAAAACCTTCAATAGCAAGAAAGGCGCCATTCAAAAAGGAAGACTATTTTGAACAAGACAAAACACCTTCTGAGCCTGAAACAGCTATGGTCGAACAGGTGGAATTAGAGCAAGCTTTAGCTAAACAAGAAGCCCTAGCTCGAGCCGAAACCTTAGCAGAACAAGAAGCCTTAACCCGAGCGGAACTATTGGCCGAGCAAGAAGCCTTGGCTCGATCAGAAGCATTAGCCGAGCAAGAAGCCAAAGCGCGCGAAATAGCACTTGCTGAAAAAGAAGCCCTAGCTAGAGAGAAAGCTATAGCTGAGCAAGAGGCACTAGCTAGAGAGAAAGCTATAGCTGAGCAAGAGGCACTAGCCCGTGAAGAAGAAGAAAGAGAGCAACAAGAGGCTCTGGCGCGTAAAGAAGCAATGGAACGAGAAGAAGATTTAGCCCGCCAAGAAGAGATAGAGCAACAAGAGGCTCTGGCGCGTAAAGAAGCAATGGAACGGGAAGAAGCTTTAGCCCGCCAAGAAGAGATAGAGCAACAAGAGGCTCTGGCACGTAAAGAAGCAATGGAACGAGAAGAAGCTTTAGCCCGCCAAGAAGAGATAGAGCAACAAGAGGCTCTGGCGCGTAAAGAAGCAATGGAACGGGAAGAAGCTTTAGCCCGCCAAGAAGAGATAGAGCAACAAGAGGCTCTGGCACGTAAAGAAGCAATGGAACGAGAAGAAGCTTTAGCCCGCCAAGAAGAGATAGAGCAACAAGAGGCTCTGGCGCGTAAAGAAGCAATGGAGTTACAAGAGGCTTTAGAACTGCAAGAAGCTTTAGCCCGCCAGGAAGAAATAGAGCAACGAGAAGCGTTGGCACGTAAAGAAGCAGCAGAATTACAAGAGGCATTGGAACAGCAAGAGGCTTTAGCACGCCAAAAAGAAATAGAGCAACAAGAAACTCTGGCACGTAAACAAGCAATTGAGCGAGAAGATGCCTTGGCCCTTCAACAAGCATTGGAAGAGCAAGAAGCGCTTGCGCATAAAGAAGCAATAGAAAGGCAGGAAGCTATAGCACGCAAAGAAGCATTGAAACAGCAAGAAGCACTTGAACGCAAAGAAGCATTGGAACAGCAAGAAGCACTTGAACGCAAAGAAGCATTGGAGCAGCAAGAAGCACTTGAACGCAAAGCAGAATTGGAGCGACAAGAGACCTTAGAGCGAGAAGAAGCCTTGAAACAACAGGCACTATTAGCACGAAGAAGAGCATCGATGCAAAAGGAGCCTTTAACCCGTAAAGAAGCTCAAGCTCGTAAAGAAGCCCAAGAACGTAAAGAAGCTCAAGCACGTAAAGAAGCTCAAGCCCGAAAAATAACAATGGAGCAGGAAGAATCATTTATGCCTGAATTTGCTTTCGACCTAGACGAGCCTATGACGACACGTGCCGGAAAACCCTTAACAGACATTGAGGGGTTTAGGTAAATAGCAGTAGCAGACGACGATAAATGGAACATGTCTATACAGAAACCAGAGGTAAAAAAAGTCTTTGCTGTCAATGGTATAAAAATTGCTTAATGTGAGAGTTACTCACCGCCCGTCAAAAATAATTCATCAGGGCCTCTCACATTAGGAAATATGAATGACTTCGTTTACTGGTCAATTGCGTCCCAATATACTGCATACAATACATAGCATTTTAGAACAACATGTTAGCCTTGATGAAGCATTTGAACATATCGAACCGCTTATTTTAAGGGCCTTCAACGCGAAACGACTTTCTATATTTCAGCGTCGTACTCATCACCGTGATTTAGTCTCAAGGTACAAAACGGGCTCAGAAACCCGCGAATTAAAAGTCGCTATTAATACGCAGTCTATCGCCGGTTATGTCGCGATGGCGCAACAAGCCGTTGCAGTTACCAATCCCTACGATGAAGATGCACTCAAGGCGATTAACAGTAAGCTTCGATTTGATAAGAAATATGACCGTTTAACGCGGTTCAAAACCAAGAGCATTTTGTGCGTACCCATGAAGTGCAATGGTGTGTTACTAGGCGTAGTACAAATCGTCAATAAAGAAGATGGTGACTTTAATGACGTTGATATCACACTGGCATTTAAACTTGCGAGATTATTTGGAAGTTACTATAAATTTGAATTTGGCGGCACAGTAAGGCCCTTCGATTATCTGGTACACAAAGGTTTACTCGACGCCAAAATACTCGACAATTTGACGCATAATTCTAGCGTCAAACATTTAGCTTATTTACTGCATACTGAACACCAGATTGCTGAAAGTGATTTATGCGAAGCTCTCTCGGTGTATTACCAAGTCCCCTTTATTGACTTTGCACCTGCCGAGTTTCATATATCGAATAGCGACTCAAAGCTAAATATTTCTTATTTAAAGCGCAACACGGTAGCCATCTTAAGAGACATTAGAGAACAAGCCGTCGTCGTCATGTTTGAACCCAATAACACAGCACTTTTAATGGAAATTGAAAGCGCTTTAGGAGATGACAATTACCAACTTGCCTTTAGCTTACCGTCAAAAATATTACAATATTTAGGTGAAACCAAATCCCGTTCTCATTCGAGTGAGTTTGACGAAATTATCGGTGAAATCGACAGCATTTCGGTAAAAGAAGAAGTTCGTAAAGAAGATGTCGTAGAAGATGCGCCAGCAATTGTAAGATTGGTCGCAAGTATTTTATCAGAAGCCAAACGTATGAATGCATCAGATATTCATATTGATCCTGAACCCGACAGTCCAACACTCGTTAGAATGAGGGTTGATGGCGAAGTACGAGACATCAACCAAGTCCCACGCTCACAACATAATGCGATTATTGCACGCATTAAGATTATGGCCGGACTAAATATAGCGGAAAAACGCATCCCCCAAGACGGCAAATTAATGTTCGATTCTGGCGGTCAAACCATCGACGTTCGTGTTGCGACCATTCCGACGGTAGAGGGTGAAGGCATAGTAATGCGCTTGTTGGCTGGCAGTGATGTTATGCCAATTGATAAAATAAATTTATCACCTCGCAATTTACAAATGCTCAAATCGCTAGTCACCATGCCTCATGGCATCTTATTGGTGGTTGGCCCAACTGGTTCGGGAAAAACAACGACCTTGCACGCCATTTTGGGACACTTAAACACTCCTAATAAAAAGATTTGGACGGCAGAAGATCCCGTCGAGATTACGCAATATCGCTTGCAACAAGTACAAATTAATCCAAAAGTGGGTTTTACCTTTGCCAAAGCCTTAAGAGCCTTTTTACGCGCCGATCCTGATGTAATACTGATTGGCGAGATGCGTGATAAAGAAACGGCTAGTGCGGGTATTGAAGCTTCCTTAACCGGACATTTAGTGTTATCGACCTTACACACAAACTCTGCCCCTGAAACGATTGGGCGCCTCCTCGATCTAGGCATGGATCCGGTCAACTTCTCTGATGCTTGTGTAGGAATTTTAGCCCAACGATTGGTACGCGTACTATGCGAAAAATGCAAGGTAAAATATACTGCTGAAGCCTCTGAGCATGCTTTTCTACAGCGTCAATATGGTAAGGATTTCTACGCCGAACTGAATGTCAACGAAGACCTTCAACTATATAAAGCTGTCGGTTGCTTTGAATGTAACGACACCGGCTACAAAGGCAGAACAGGTGTACATGAATTACTCCCAATGACGCCAAAGATTCGTAGTTTAGTGTATAAAGAATCATCAATTGCAGATATAAAAGCGCAAGCCATGGAAGATGGTATGCGCACGCTTACGCAAGATGTTTTGATAAAAGTACTCAATGGCGAAACAGATATCCCGCAAGCACAAATTATTAGTGGTTCAGGCATGTGGTACTAAAGGACACACAATCTCAAAAACGGACCTTTGGCCAGCACAAGTGACGCTGCACATTATGTAATAATAGTAATCACAAACAGTATAAAGAAAAATGCTTAAGTAGCCGATAACCGCTTATAGGTCCATAGTCCGTAGGCCTTCGTTTTATTTAGTATTGAGGAAATTCGCCCGTTTATGTTCAACAGTACGCAACACGCTGCCATGCTTCAAAACTTGCAAGATCAGCTAAATCAGCTGCCAAGTTTAATGGCGGCTTATCAACAGATAGAACCACTAATCTTACAAGCTTTTAGTGCTAAACGGATGTCTTTATTTCAACGCAGATTGCAACATCAAGATCTCGTTGCTCGCTTTAAAACAGGGAAGGAAACTCGCGAAATAAAAGTATCGATTAGTCCGCAATCTATTGCCGGTTATGTGGCAATGGCGCAGCAAGCACTAATCATCAACGACCCCTATGACGATCAACAACTCAAAGCGATTCATTATAGACTGCGCTTTGACAAGAAGTTCGACCAATCAAGTCAATTTAAAACCGACAATATTCTCTGTATTCCTGTAATGAACGCAGGCGTTTTAATGGGCGTAATGCAAGTCATAAATACGAGCAATCCGGGCGGCTATGATGAGAACGACTTATTATTAGCGCAAGAAATTTCGGACATGCTTGGCGACAAATTTAGATATGAATTAGGAGGGACGACTAATCCGTTTGATTACCTAGTTCACAAAAATTTAGTCAGTGATAAAGTCATCCAAGAAATAACTCACGACGCTACCATGAAGCAAACTGTTCAGAGACTCATTTCTGAACACCGTATAGCTGAGCATGAAATAGGTAACGCAATTAGCGTGCACTATCAAGTGCCGTTCATTGCGTATTTGCCAGATAAATACCATTTATATCAAAACGACGCGAAACTCAATCTTTCCTATTTGAAACGAAACCACGTAGCGGTTGTTGCTGATGTGCGTGAAAATCCAATCGTACTAATGGCCGAGCCCAACAACGCCTCTTTATTAATGGAAATTGAAAGTGCACTGGGCATCGAAAGTTATGAAATAGCCGTTGGTTTACCTAATCATATCTTACAATATTTAGGTGAAAACAGTGCCGGTGCCGGGCCCGGAGAAATGGACGAAATTCTCGATGAAATAGGGACATCGGGAGAGGATGATGACGAACAGCACGATGATCTAGCAGAAGATGCGCCGGCGGTTGTACGCTTAGTAAGTAGAGTATTGCATGATGCCAAAAAACTTAACGCTTCTGATATTCATATCGACCCTGAAAAAGGTGCACCAACACGCGTGCGCATGCGAGTCGATGGTGTTGTAAGAGACATAACACAAGTGCCAGCATCACATCACAATGCGGTCATCGCCCGTATCAAAATTATGTCGAGTTTAAATATTGCCGAGAAACGAGTGCCTCAAGATGGCAAGTTAGCTTTTAAAATGTCAGGGCAAGCGGTTGAAGTGCGTGTCGCAACAATACCCACAGTGGCGGGCGAAGGCGTGGTTATGCGTATTTTGGCGGCTGGTGGTGCGATGCCAATTGAAAAGATGAATCTATCTACACGCAATATAGATATGCTTGAGCAAATGATTAAGAAGCCGCACGGAATTTTACTGGTTGTTGGCCCAACAGGTTCGGGCAAAACAACGACCCTACACGCAATTTTAGGCTACTTAAATACCCCTGACAAAAAGATATGGACGGCGGAAGATCCGGTTGAGATAACTCAGCCAGGTTTGCAACAAGTACAAGTCAGCCCCAAAATAGGGTTTACGTTTGCCAACGCCCTTCGTGCATTTTTGCGTGCTGACCCCGACATTATTCTAATTGGTGAAATGCGTGACAAAGAAACGGCACACGCGGGCATTGAAGCCTCTCTTACTGGACACTTAGTACTCTCTACACTACACACTAACTCAGCGCCTGAGACCATAAGCCGTTTGCTCGATTTGGGCTTAGATCCAGTCAACTTTTCTGACGCTTGTGTGGGTATACTAGCACAAAGATTAATCAGAACGCTTTGCCCTAACTGCAAAGAAGAATATATAGCCCCTGAAAAAGAAATTAGCTTTTTACGCCGTCAATATGGCGAAGAACATTTTAGCGAGCTTGGTATCGACAATACACTGCGATTGTATCAAAAGAAAGGTTGCGATGAGTGCGGTGACAGCGGATACCGCGGACGTACCGGCGTACACGAATTACTGACCATGACCAACGACTTGCGCGCCTTAGTATATAAAGAAGCATCAGCAAACGCGATGAAAGAGCAAGCATTGAAAGATGGTATGCGAACATTGACCCAAGATGCGGTGTTGAAAGTGTTAAAAGGAGATACCGATATCTCTCAAATACAAATATTAAGTGGGCACAGCTAGGTTGTCGTTTTAACGCCAACTGCACAGATACCCTCTGTCTTGCAATGTTTTTGATAATAGTGAAGGTGCAAAACCAAACTCAGCTCTAAAACACTGGGTAAAATAAGAGGCAGAGCTAAAACCGGTATCGAAAGCCACATAAGTAATTTGTTCGCCTTGCATCAACTTATCGCGGGCCTTTTGTAATCTAAACTTTCTGAGTGCTTCGACAAAGCTCATTTTATAATGCTTACGGACTCTTCTGGCGAATGTTTTCTCGCTCATCAACATTATCTCTGCCGCTTTTGGCCGTTTGAAAGTCTCATCGTGATAGTGCTTTTCTAAAAGCTTAGTAAATTGATAGCTAAATTTTTGAGATAATAAGTGCTCAGACTGTGTTTTCTCGTGTTGGCGCAAATAATAATTTGTAATGCATTCTTCTATCGCTAAGGCCTCTGGAGAAAGCATCTCGTGTTCAGCCGAAAGGATATTAGCGGGGCGAGTTTCACGAGCGCCTTTATTAAATGAATGGGTAGTTTTCGCTTCACTGCACAGGCCGTTCGCACCTGCATTCACAGGGAGTTTCAATATTATTTTAGTTAAAAACTGTCTTGCACTGCGTATGGTAAAGCCACCCTGCATCTGGCGCAGGTGAGATTGAATGCTAAATAAATTAGTTGGGCCATCAAGCTGTGAGTAGACCGTATCTATGAGCGGGCTAAACTCGCCAGCCGCTTTAAGCAATTTGTCAGTAATGTTACTTGATATTCCGTGGCCATTGTCTGATACAGCAACAAGAAAATAGTCTTCTTCGAGATATACCGTTACCTCTATCTGCAAGTCATCCCTGCGCCTATTGTGCTTGAATGCATTACCGAGTAGTTCTGACATTGCGTTATCTAGCCATATTGGGCACACATTAACGCTAGGCTTTGCTTCATCACCTATATGATTTATGTAATCAATCTGTACTTTGCCTAGTGCTGTCCCCGAAACAAAGTTAGCGATATTTTTCTCGATAATAGCTAATGCAAAGCATTGCGAACTTTTATGCAAATAATGTGGGCTTAGACCCTGTGCAGGGAGCGCTACATTTTTGCTTATTTTCTTAAGAGAACGGGAGTTTGGAGGGGCGTTGTAATAAGGGTTTGTGTTCAGCGCTTTAGAATAAAGCTTTGACGATGCCAACAGGCGTATGATCAAGCTAATCAAAACAGATAAGAAAATCAACATTAGCACCATGTCGATAATGACAGCTTCTTGTGATAAAGCGAGGACAAACTCCATACAACATCCTTTTACTACTACTTATTTGCTAAGAAGCAAGACAAGCTCGTTGGCTAAATACTCACATGCTACTTCTTAAGCTCGCTCTATTTAATGTATACAATTTGTCCAATGACTACAATCAAAAAACGGCCCATGTATTGTTAAATTTAGGCCACTATCTGTGCATTAGCCGCTATTTGAGGAGAATTTATTTGCATCAGGCGGGATTAAGGTAAGATTGTGGGCGAAAGAAGCTGTATCTGTGTTTTCCTTTTGTTTATATAACCATGCCTGCATATTTCCATTGTGGGCAGCCTGAATGTCATAAATATAATCGCCGATATAGGCTATCTCCTTGGTTTCTATTTGCCACTGCTTGGCGATGGTGAGCAAGGCTGTTGGGTCTGGTTTTGCTGGCGCGTCGTCTCGTGTTAGCACCAGATCAATTGGAATTTGATTTTTTTGGATTTTGACATCTGTTGCTTGTTTACAATTTCGAGTCACAATCGCCAAAGGCAATGCTAGAGCACTCGCTTGTTGCACAAAATCTTGCGCCCCAGGCAGCCAAGTGGATGTTTGCGCATCTTCCAATTCATGCTTAAGTACTGTTTCTGTCGCTTGTGCTTGCTGTATTGGGCAATTTATCCGATTGATGAAAGACAAAATGTCGTCATCAGAGCGACAACCAATTTCTTGTTTAAGACGAACGAAGTTGAGTTTTGTTTTCACCAAGGTGTCATCTAAATCAAAAAT
Source organism: Glaciecola sp. G7-5 (assembly GCF_055808975.1). Taxonomy (NCBI): domain Bacteria; kingdom Pseudomonadati; phylum Pseudomonadota; class Gammaproteobacteria; order Alteromonadales; family Alteromonadaceae; genus Glaciecola; species Glaciecola sp. G7-5. The sequence continues at coordinate 1,772,658 of NZ_CM147892.1, read as the reverse complement.
AATGCCTTTTACTTTTGCAAAATTAAACACACTTTTTATCCTTATATTTCAACGATTATGCTAGGCCACCAAAGAAAACTGTTTATTTATACAGTGCAAAACGGTATATTATTTTGCACACTACGCGGCATGTGTGGAAGCAATATACGCAGTGATTCTGTATTTGCATTTATTTAAACACGCAACTGGCGAATAAAGACCATGATTTATGGTAATTTTTAACTCATCAACCATCGGAGTGAAATATGGCAGTCATTACTCAATATGTAGTGCAACATAAGGGAGTCGAAAAATTGGTCACCACTGACAAAAAAGAAGCCGATCAATACGATAAAATGCTAGAAGTCGCTGATAACCTGTGCACCTATATTCAAGCAAAAGGGGTTGTGCTAAGCGAAGACCTTGCTGAAGAGCTAGGCATTTTACTGGCTAAAAATAAAGATTCTGTTGGCAAGTTACTAAAGGGCAGCTCAGCCGAGACGCTATTAGAAAAAGAAAATGCTGACGTAATCGAATTAAAGAAAGCGTAGGGAAGGCTTAGGCCGTCCCTCCTACTGTCATTTCATCTATTTTCAATGTTGGCTGACCTACGCCGACAGGAACTGACTGCCCGTCTTTTCCACAAACGCCAACGCCCGCATCTAATGACATGTCATTTCCTATCATAGAAATTTTTTGCATTGATTCAGGACCATTGCCAATTAAGGTTGCTCCTTTAATAGCTTGGGTAATTTTACCCTCTTCAATCATGTATGCTTCTGAGGTAGAAAAAACAAATTTACCCGAGGTGATGTCTACTTGACCGCCGCCAAAGTTAGGCGCGTAAATCCCTTTTTTAACCGAACTAATAATTTCTTCAGGACTATGTTCACCGCCAAGCATGTAGGTATTCGTCATTCGTGGCATAGGTAAATGCGCATAAGACTCTCTGCGTCCATTGCCTGTTGGTTTAACGCCCATTAGCCCAGCGTTATGCTTGTCTTGCATGTAGCCGGTGAGTATGCCATCTTCAATCAAGACGTTTCTTTGCGTGGGTGTACCTTCATCATCAATCGAAAGAGAACCGCGCCTATTATCTAAGGTACCATCGTCGATGACTGTCACCCCTTTTGAAGCAACTTGTTGGCCCATACGGCCGCTGAATGTTGATGCTCCTTTACGATTGAAGTCGCCTTCTAAACCATGGCCAACAGCTTCATGTAGCAATACGCCAGGCCAACCACTGCCTAGTACGACAGGCATCGCGCCTGCTGGCGCTGGAACAGCAGATAAGTTTACACGCGCCATGTGAATTGCCTGATCTGCTATTTGTTCATAGCGAAGTTGACCGTCTTCTAAACTTTGTTCAAAAAAGTCATAGGTTCTGCGTCCTCCTGCACCCGAACCACCGCGCTCTCGTTTACCGTCTTTTTCAAGTAATACAGAACAATTCAAACGAATTAGGGGGCGAATATCTGTCGCAAATGTACCATCGCTGGCCGCAACCAGCACTTCTTCGTATACACCGGTTAGACTTATACTAATCTGAGTCGCTTCAGGGGCTTGCTTACGCACATAAGTGTCAACGCGTTTTAATAAATCAACCTTTTCAGCGTCAGGCATATTGAGCAAGGGATTGCTGCTTGTATATAGGGCCTTAGCAGATGAATTCTTAAAGCCTTTCACCGCCACTTTAGCACCCTGTTTGGCAATACTGCGCGACGCTTTACAGGCATCCTCTAAGGCAGCTAAACTAATTTCATCCGAATAGGCAAAGCCAGTTTGCTCACCAGTAATAGCGCGTACACCAACTCCTTTTTCAATATTGTAACTACCATCTTTAATTATTCCATCTTCAAAGACCCAACTTTCATGCTGTGATAATTGGAAATATAAATCCGCATAATCAATTTTATAATCAAGGATAAGATCGAGCAACTGTGTTACGTTTTGTTGGTCTAGCCCCGATTGGGTCAATAAGTTGTCTACAACATTAGGATTCAAATCAATTTCTCTCTTATTAATGCATTGGTTATTTTTCGCCAACAGCGCGACGACATTACTTCAATATCTCGACTTTTATGATTGCTAGCATATCAGTTTGCGCCTAGGACACACCATCTTTTACTTCAATTTCAATTAGGTCTTCTTCTGTTGGTGGAACAAAAGGAGGCAATTCTTCCTCAGGCAGGCTTTCTCTACTAGCGGGTAAGTCGACCTCGGTGCTTTCTCTGCCGGTCTCGATAAGAATGGGGTCTTTAATGGTGCCGGTTACAGAATAGTTTATATTCGATATTACTTTAGCTGAAGTTAGCACTTGGTCTATTGCCAAAGCAGCCAGTGCCGTGGGTGGGCTAACTAAAAAATAGACAAGGACGGGAAGGTTGCCCGTTACATTAGGTGTGAAGCTGACATTATAATTTAGTTTTTGATTAACAAGGTCAGTGTTACCGTAAATCTCTATTTCTCCGGCTGCGCCGTCAATTAGGGTATCACGAGTATCTGCTATGCCTTGTGCAATCTGCACTGACCCTTTCATGTTGTCATAAAAGAATCCTTTAGCAAATACATCTCTGAAATCGAGTGATAACTTTCTGACCAAAGAACTCAAACTCAACAAAGTAAAAATACGAGAGCCCTTATCACTAACTTCAGCTAAGTAACCATCACTTAGTTGCCAATCAATGGCGCCGTTTAAGTGTTCAAGGTCTATATCCATTGGTGAATTTAGCCAGTCAAGTTGGAAGGTTAAATTAGCTGAAGAATCTTTGATTCCAGAATCAAAGCCTAATTGACTAATGAATTCACCAAAATCATTACTATTTAGATCCCCTGCAATGAAGGTGTAGTGATCGTCGTTTCTTTTGTACCACTGGCCAGACGAATTGACGTTACCAAATTCATTGTTTATCATCAATTGGCTAATCTTCAAACCATCATTATTTGGCTCAGCTTCTAGCTCTACACGTCCTAGATTAATGCCTCCAATGTCACAAGCTTTACAGGTAAAGTTTATACGCGGAAACGACTTTGGATCAATGTCATCGCTGTCGTAAAGCGTTTTAGGCTCTAAAGCGCTAATACTATTTTCTTTCGTGATCCTGACATATTCCGCGTCTATCACAAGTCCTTTGCTAAACCATTGGTCAAACAAAGAAACATTTCCTCGTAGTTCGTTTGCGTCAATATCAAAGCTCCACTGGTCCGTTAATCGCTTCACCGTTACATCAACATCATTAAAGGTTTGGCCGGCAACTTCCAGTTTTTGAGTATCAATAAATATTCGCTGAGGCAAGCCGATTAAAGGCGTTTTTGAGCTGCCGAGTTCAGACGTAATCGCTTTTATAAATGGGTACCAGGTATCTACGTGCAGTTTTTCAAAGTTACCACTGATACTAAAACCAAGACCTCTACTTTCAAGCTCTGTAGGCCCTACGGCTAGGTGTGCACGATTGAACTGTTTTTCTTTATGCGCCAATGCGCCGTCAAATTTAAGCACTTCTCCAAGGGATAAATCAATACTTGATGCAACGCGGCTGCCGCGAGCATTTATCATCAAGGGAAGCGCCTGCGTGCCGAACTTCGCTAATGGTTGAGGAAGTTGAGCGCTCACCCCTAATAGATTACTTCGTAGAGTTGCGACGTAAGTAAAGTCTTTGGCCATCAAATCTAACGCAAGGTCAAATTCCCAGGCTGTACTACCTTCAAAATAATCAGCAAAGTCACTGCCGATTTGTTGAGCTAAAGGGCGGACTTCCCAATCTCCTAGTAAGCTTGCCTTGAGAGCATATTTATCATCGCTTTTCTCACCATTTAGGCGGACATCGATGTCCTGTCCTAAGAAAGAAGCCTGCATATCAGTTATTGCAATTGTTTCGTTCTCAAAACGTAGCATACCCTTGGCATTATTAAAGGCAATATTTAGCGCTGGAATGGCGACCTTGTTGTCATCAAAATAAACGTCACCTTCTACTCTAGGTTTTGTGCCGTCAACTAGTGGTATAAACAAACTAAGCTGCGTGCTTAAGTCGCCGTCTACAACAACATCATTGTTGAGAAGCTGTCCTAAGCTGTTGGCAAGTGAACTTTGTAACATTAAGCTGGTAATATCATTGCTTGTTGCTGCGCCATCAGCGGTAATAGTGAGCAACGCATTCGCTTTAAGTTCTGGAATTTCAGCATATAAATTGCTCAGTGCGACCTTATCGAGAAAACTACCGGGGCTTTTCATTCGCAAACTTTGATTTTCAAAAAATAGGTCAATATCAAGTTGGCTTAAGGCTGGCCAGCCCTTTGAGAAAGAGAAATCTGCTTGCGTCACAGAAACATTACTCTGAAAAATCCCTGAGTTGTCAGCAAAGGGGTAAGCATTTAAGGGGCCATGCCACATTACATTGGCACTAGTGACCTTGCCAGCTCCCATAAATGCATTGGTCAAAAAGCGTTTAGTGCCTTGCCCAACAAGATGCTTCGGCAGCAAGCTTGGTACTTTAGCTGCTTCAAACTCATCAATGTCCACAACAAGTGATAGAAATGCGTTTTTTGGCGCATATTCAGTGTCTAGACCAATGAGTAAACCATCAATATCTGCACTAGCCTCGCGCACAGTGACCAATGGCCCCCTTTGGTCTTGACCATCAATATCAAACTCAATGGGCAAATATAATTTGTCAAAAGCCATTGAGCGAGAAAAATAATACTGTGAATGTAACCTTGTGTTTTCGGCACTGAGCACTACTTTGCCGCGCTTATCTTGTAAATAAACTAGCGCATGTAAGCCATCAATGCCCACGACTTCATTGTGTTCCTGCCAAGCAATATCTTCAATCTTCGCTTGCAAAGTAAAGCCACTAGAATCCAGTTTTGCTTGTAAGCCTTGTAGTGTTGCATCAGCGTTAATTAACGCTAAGGTGTCAGCGACAGAAAGTGAAACTAGACCGCTATACGCGAGTAAAGGTTTAAGAGATGTCACCTCAGGTAAGGAAATCACGAACCCTAGCTTGGGCGCAAAATAGCCATTTACATTACTCACTATAGCGGAGTCTTGAATATCGACTTTCAAATTAGCAACAGAAAAATCCCACTGCTCAGGCCCTTTTATGGCGGCAAACTTAGCGCTTACCGTATTACTAATGCTAGACTCTTCGGTGCGCCACTCAAAGGTACTAGGCAATACTTGCCCGTCAATTCGTTTTAGCTCACCATTTTCGATCTTAGTCCATACTTCAACATTCCCCTTGCTCGAGGCAAGTTGGCTTTGCAAACCAGTATATTCGTTAATCCACGGTGAAAGGTTTATATCTTGCGCTCGTGCAAATAGGGTTCCGCTATAGCTAGCCACCGTGCCATATAAATCGAGAATGAAACTGGCACTGTTGTCAGAAAAATCTTCAAGTACAAACTCCCCTACTCCTTGGTGACGTTTGTCTTTATTCAGCCAAGAAAGCTTTGTAATATCAATGACTTTGTTAGTTTCTTGCGTAATCAAGGTCAATCGACTGTCTGATACGATAAAGTTGCTGAGCTGCTCCAAAAACACATTCTCAAGTGCATCCACAATCGGGAAGTCAGCACTAGTGCTTTCGAAACGCGTGGTATCAATAGATAAGGCTAATCCATTTAGCTTCACTTGATTGCTATGCAATTTGAGATCAACCATCGACGGCCAAAAATCGACTTCTAGAAAGACTTCACCGATGTTCAAAGAAACCGGAGATTGAGGACCGTTCTTGACGCTTAAATTTCGTAGCACGATGGCAGGACCTTGGCTTTGCCAACTCGCAGACAGCTCGCCTATTTTTACGTCAACCGCATAATTGTCGGCAATATAGTTCTCGACATATTCTTTATGGTCATTAAGAAAGGGAAGTGAGTAACGCAGCAAACTCATAAATAGAGCGACCACCACTAGGACTATGGCAAACAATGTCCACAACTTTTTGACCACAAAACTGGTCGCCCTACCTAAGGTGCTAGTACTCTTTGCCGTCGATGTCATTACATCATTACTACGTCAAACTTATCTTGATGATAAAGCGGCTCGGTGAGTACTTTGATAGGTTTCCTAACAAAAGCTTCTAATTCTGCCAAAATATGTGACTCTTCTCCTAATAATGCATCAGCAACTATAGCCGAGGCATATATGACAAATTTGTCGGCACTGTAGGCCTTGTTTACTCGAACGATTTCTCGAGTAATCTCAAAACAAATGGTTTCGACTGTTTTAACACTGCCTCTACCTTGACAAGCGGGGCATTCGCCACAGAGTAAGTGCTCAAGTGATTCTCGGGTACGTTTGCGCGTCATTTCTATTAGCCCAAGCGAGGTGAAGCCATAAATATTTGACTTGGCTCTGTCTTTGGCCATACCTGATTCTAACGAGTGTAAGACACGCTTTTTATGGTCAGGTTCCATCATATCGATAAAATCGATGAGGATCATGCCACCTAAATTACGTAATCTTAACTGCCTAGCGATGGCCGATGTCGCCTCTATATTGGTATTGAAGATAGTCTCTTCTAGGTTGCGGTGGCCCACAAAGGCACCTGTATTGATATCGATTGTCGTCATCGCTTCGGTCTGGTCGATAATCAGGTAGCCTCCTGATTTCAAATCGACTCGCCGCCCTAATGCACGTTGTAGTTCGTTCTCAACATCGTACAAATCAAATATGGGTAAATCACCTTGATAGTATTCGAGTGTGCTCGACAACTCTGGCACATATTCTTCTGTAAAGGATTTAAGCTCTTTGTAAGTTAAATTTGAGTCAATCCTCACGCGGTCAATTTGCGTGCCTACAAAATCACGCAAAACACGCCTTGCTACTGGCAAGTCTTCATACAAGACATGAATTTTACTACCGGGTTTGCGTGATTGGATCTTATCCCATAAACGCCGCAAAAAAGTCGCATCTTGAATTAGCTCTTGCTCGTTAACACCTTCTGCGGCAGTGCGTAAAATAAAACCACCGTTTTCATCACACACCTGCGAAACAATGTTTTTTAGCCTTTCTCGTTCAGCGTTATCTTCTATTTTTTGCGAAATACCCACATGCGTTACCGAAGGCATAAAAACAAGGTATCTAGACGGTAAGGTAATATCGGTAGTGAGCCTTGCACCCTTGGTACCAATTGGGTCTTTCACAACCTGTACAATAATTGCTTGGCCTTCTCGGACAAGTTCACGGATGTCTTTTCGTTCAATTTGAGAGGTGTTTACTTCTTCAGCAAGCTCTTCGTATACAGCAATATCGGAAGCGTGTAAAAACGCGGCTTTGTCTAAGCCAATGTCAACAAATGCGGCCTGCATACCTGGTAACACTCTAATCACTTTCGCTTTATAGATATTACCGACCAGTCCTTTTTTGGTGTGACGTTCTATGTGGATTTCTTGCAATATACCATTTTCGATTAAGGCCACACGCGACTCAGACGGGGTAACATTAATTAATAACTCTGCGCTCATGGTGCTTTACTCGATAGCTTGTTCTAGCAGTTGTTTAGTTTCATAAATTGGCAGGCCAATAACACAGCTTAAACTACCACTTATTGATTTGACGTAACGTCCGCCAATACCTTGAATGGCATAACCACCCGCTTTATCGGCAGGCTCGCCGGTATGCCAATAGTCTAGCGCACTGTTAGCTGATATTTCTCCCATCTCAACTTGTGTAACAAGTACCTTATTACACACTTTATTCGTCGCAGTATTTATAACACTTACGCCAGTATAGACCTGATGGCGACGATTGCTCAAGCGCTGCATCATGCGCATAAAATCCTGTAGATCGCTAGGTTTACCTAAAATGATGTCGTCAATGGCAACAATCGTATCAGAACCCACAACAAGACTATTCGGATGGCGTTTAGCCACAACCTCGGCTTTAGTATTTGCTAGACGTTCGACTAATGCCAATGCTGACTCTTGTGCATAGGGAGTTTCATCAATATCGGCGGTATCAAAAGAAAGTGCTTGGACGACATAAGACAGCAGTTCTCGGCGTCGTGGTGAAGCCGAACCTAGCACTACCGGCAAAGGCCACATCTACTGAACCCGCAAGTTGCGTCGAAATTTTCTTAACAACCAAAAGAGCCAAGGCCATATAATCATCGACGCCATTGCTGGCCATAAAAATATCCAATTAAACTCAATGCCCGTAATCCAATATTGTAGCCAATAGACGATGAGGTGATATATCAATGATATGACCAACACCGTAATTGCTTGTTGTATCATTGAGTAGTTGCGTAAACGTTGATAATTAGCAGAAACTAAATACACCGCCACGGCTAATCCGAAACTATGTACTCCTAGCGCCGTGCCATACAAAATATCGAGAATCAACCCTGCGATGGCAGCAGTTCCTAAACTGACTCTATTTGGAAGCGCCATAGACCAATAAATTAAGATAAGCAGCAACCAGTCTGGACGATATAGGTCGATAGGCGGAGGCATTGGGATGATCTGTAAAACGATACCAATAACAATACTGATGAGTATGAACGATTTATTGGTTTTCATTTAGCTCCCCTCAAGCTCAAGTACTTCAGTGGGGCTTAATGCTTCGTCGGGTGCAATATCGGCTGGCCAAAGCAATAACAAATATTTTAACCGATCGAGTTGCGCTGACGGAGTGGCTGTAATAGCTGCGAAGGGCTTACTTTCATCACGCACTATTTTTGTCACCGTGGCTACCGGATAGCCTTCTGGGAAAATATTGCCTAAGCCTGATGATACCAATAAATCCCCTACTTCAATATCGCCACTGTGGGCCACATGATTCAAAACCAATTCATCTAGACTGCCACTGCCGCTGGCTATCATACGAATGTTATTACGACTCACGCGTACCGGAATTGCATGGGTAATGTCCGAAATAAGCAGCACGCGGGAGTTGGTCGTTCCAACTTCTACAATTTGACCAACAATACCAGTATCATCAAGCACTGACTGCCCTTCATATACGTCGTCAATAGCGCCTTTGTTAATAACAATTTGATGACTGTAAGGGTTGTTGTCAACCGCCATGAGTTCGGCAATCATTCTGTGCATTTTCCCGCGCATTGGCGCATCTAAAAGCTTTCGAAGATTGTTATTTTCAGCTTCAAGCACAACAAAGCGTTGAAGCTTTTCATTCATAAGGGTAATTTGCGAGGTCAACCGTTCGTTTTCTTCGAGCATGCTTTGGCGAGAAGTAAAACGAGACGCACTCCAATCAAGCATCGCGCCAGGTAGGTCGGCTATATACTGTAAGGGGCTAACAAACGACGTGAGGTAAGTCCTCACGGTAGAAATATTCTCAAACTTGGTATCAACAACCATGGCCGCCACACTCAAGGTCAGCACTATACAGAGCCGAGTAAAAAGCGTGGGGCCGCGGGCAAATACTTCGTTCATAATAGCAAAACTTATTCGTAACTAAATAAATCGCCGCCATGCATATCAATCATATCGAATGCTTTACCACCACCTCTTGCAACACAAGTTAGTGGATCGTCAGCAATAACGACTGGAATGCCTGTTTCTTCCATTAACAAACGGTCAAGATCTTTCAATAATGCGCCACCGCCGGTTAGCACCATGCCGCGTTCAGAAATATCAGAAGCGAGTTCTGGTGGAGATTGCTCTAGCGCGACCATAACCGCACTGACTATGCCAGACAAAGGCTCTTGAAGGGCTTCAAGAATTTCGTTGCTGTTTAGGGTAAAACCACGCGGCACACCTTCTGCTAAATTACGCCCGCGCACTTCAATTTCTTTAACTTCTTCGCCCGGGTAAGCAGCGCCAATTTCGTGTTTAATGCGCTCGGCCGTTGCTTCGCCAATAAGCGAACCAAAGTTACGACGAATGTAGTTAATAATCGCTTCATCGAACTTATCACCACCAATACGCACAGACGATGAATAGACAATACCGTTTAATGAAATAATAGCGACTTCGGTGGTACCACCACCTATATCAACAACCATTGACCCTGTTGCTTCAGATACTGGTAAGCCAGCTCCAATCGCTGCTGCCATAGGCTCATCAATAAGATAAACTTCGCGCGCACCAGCGCCAAGGGCTGATTCACGTATCGCTCTTCGCTCTACTTGGGTTGAGCCACAAGGAACACAAACCAAAACGCGGGGTGAAGGACGTAAAAAGTTATTGTCATGCACTTGTTTGATAAAGTGCTGAAGCATCTTTTCGGTAACGTAAAAATCAGCAATAACACCGTCTTTCATTGGGCGAATAGCTTTAATATTACCTGGGGTTCTGCCCAGCATTTGCTTAGCTTCATGACCAACAGCAGCAACACTTTTGGGACCACCTGCACGCTCTTGCCTGATAGCGACCACCGAAGGTTCATTTAGCACGATACCTTGGTCTTTAATATAAATAAGGGTATTTGCGGTACCTAGATCAATAGACAGGTCGTTTGAGAACATGCCTCGAAGCTTTTTGAACATGGAATGCCTTTATTATTTTGATAGTAATAAAATAGGCGTAGTGTAACCTAAGTCTTTAGATTTCCATAGCTTTGTAAGCAAGTAAATGCGCTAGTTTGGCCACTAAATATAAGAAAACCAACGCATATTAAGCAAAAGACTGACTAATTGAGTTCCTCTCGCCAATGCAGGGTTCGATCATTGGAATTATAGATACCCAAAATGATGTTTCCTGATGGATTGTCGTCGGTGTCAATATCACCGTCGCCGTCCCAATCTATATTTAAATAACTCGACCAATGACCTGATACATTGCGGGGGATCAACTCGATGTAAAAACTGCCACTTTGTACTTCGCCACCTGATAGAAACGGGCCGATATCGGTATCGTCTGCGGGTAAAATGCCATCGTCAAAAATATTTAAAATGCTAATACTGGGGATTAAACCTGTAAGGTCTGTTGGACTTTGTACATCATGAATAATACTAATATCGCCAGCACTTTGATTTAAGGTCATTAAGGTATAATCATCTGCAGTATTTACTCGCCATTGCCCGCCGTCAAGATACTCGACCATGATAGGAATTTGCAGGGCCTGGGTTTCAGGCCCAAATGCGTTTTGCACATTTAGCCTGCCATAGCGCATGTCAGCGCCGGTAATATCTTCAAATGCAAAGCTAGCACAGCTTCCCGGATATGTTGGTTTATAGCAAATTCCATCGGCGTCAACAAACCAAGTTGAGGGCAAACTGAGATCAAATAAAGCAGGAAACTGAGAAACATCAATGCCGGTCGGGGCCGCCACCTTTTGGTATTTATAGGTCAGCCCATTACCTAAGAAAACCGCTATACCATCGTATTGTGCAGTACCTGAGGTTGATATCGAACTCGCTATGACGCTCTGGCTTAGGCTTCCTGAATAACCACTATTGTCTGTCACTTGCGGACTTGAAGCTAAACTATTCGCGGCCACATCGAGAGTCCAAAGATCACTGGCATAATTACGCGTTATTTGTCCTAATGCATTGTAAGCGGTTACCGTTACGCTTGGCTCAAGGCCAGATGCAAACTCAAACGCTTGCCCGATATATGTAAAGGCGCCGCCTACCGTATTTTGCAAAACAGGTTGATGGGTTTCGACTACATCGAAGTAGGCTGGAATAAAGCGCCCTAAACTATATTCTAAAGCGCTTATTTGCGCCCCTAAATAATCATTATCTCTAACATTAATTATGTAAGTGCCCACTTCTTCCATATAGGCTGAAGTTGAGTTAGCTACACCGTTGGCAAAGGTCATCGTAATATTCGAATAAACTTCATTTAGGGATGTTGTCGTTGCGCTTCCCGTTTGAATATAAAACTGAGAATCGACACCATCGCTACTCGAAGGAATCTGTCGTTTTACGCTGAGCTCTAAATCATTGGCTTGATAGCCTGGTAAAGTCGCTCCTTGCGCACCCTTTGCTGTCAACGAGACACTTATATGTTCGCCAGCGGTATTCACTGCGCCTGCATTGCTGGCAATGAATAAACTCGCCGGCACAATGGGTATATCTGTGCTTGCGCTTTGTATGCTTGCACCATCAACAGTGGCTGACGCGGTAAGTCGCAATAAAGAAGCGTCTGCAAACGAATAATCTCCAAAATCACTTTCACCATTACTATCAAAACTAAGACTTAAGCTGCCCGATTGCGAATAGCCGCCTGAAAGCGCAATTCCAGCAAAAGGTACATTGCATACTGCAGGTGTATAATCGACACCGCCCGATTGCACGCACGAATAGCTTAAGTCTATGTTGCTTTGGCCGTCAACTGCGCCCCCACAAAGACCGCCAGATGATACACCTGCAATCCTTATTCCCACATTGTCCAAACTACTTTGAGCAAGAAAGGGCGTACTCGCGAAACTGGTAGCGCCACTCAAACGATGAAAAAACTGTATCCCAACATCTTCATATTCAATGTCGCAGCCATTACTGCACTCTAGTGAGGCTGAAGGCGATTGACTACTGCTACCTAAGGTCAAGGTTCCGGGTGTTTGCGCATTTAGGTTTAAGGTACTTTGCCCGATGAAAGTCACGGTATTTGAAGTGCTAAACTCATCTGGCGTTAACGTCACCGTGCTACTTTGCGTTGAGAGTTCGCTACAATCACTGTTTACGCAGGCCTTTATCGTTATTTGTGGCGTATCACATGTCAACGCGGTAGCAGGATGCTCAATTAAGTAGTGGTCGATTACAGGGCAATCTTGCACATCGGCTATGTCGGCCGCAATTTGACTCGTAGATATTACTTGAGAGTATATTCGGATATCGTCAAAGTAACCATAAGCTGGGTTAGTTGTCGCACCGGAGACGTTGTAACTAGAACGATTGTCACCAAACACTAAACTATTCATTGGACCAAAGTTTGGCACTTGCACATCAAGTGAAACCGATGAAGTTTGGTCAACCCCATTTAAGTAAATGCTGTATTCATCATCAATAAGGTTGTATTGCACGCTTATATGCACCCATGTATCCGCCGCATAGCTATTGGTACCAGTACTAACAATCACGTCAGTATCATTCTCATCTTCAAAACCAAAAACTAGGCGGCTATTGCTCTGAATGGCTAGAAAAAAGTATTTCGCTATGCCACTTGTGCCGTTTGTGGCGTCAAACAATTGCCTGGCTACACCACTATTCCAAGCGGTTTTAGCCTGATACCAAAACGAGATAGACCCGCGTGTACCAATTTCACTAGGGGATATACCTGTGTCAAAGTAATAACTAGCATCGGTCGAACTGCTTTGAGGCGTTGAAATCGCTTGACAAGAAATGTTGTTGGCAATTGCAGCAACACTAAGGTTTGTGCCTAAAGAAGCGGTATTATTATTACCGCTATTGTCGACCACGGGGATAGTGCCTGTTTGTGCATCTTCAAATGTATATTTAGCTTTTAGGCTATCACACGTCGCGCAAACTCCTTGAGACTCATTAAACCAAGATTCAACATCGCTGCTATTTGGCTGATTACGATAAATCTTTATTTGATCAAGTTCACCTTTTAGAAAGTCTCTAAAATTACTTGCGCTTGTTTGACCTTTATTGCCGGTTCTTGCTGTAGCGCCAAAGACCATGACTTCATCATTTGTACCTAAGCCATTGGTGTAGGCGCCGTCAAAATACACTTGCTGATTATCAACATAAATAGAAACACCTTGTGAACCAAAACTGTAGACCAAATGATGCCACTGATTTTCTTGTGCGACCACAGCAGAGGTGCCAAAGGCGAGTGACGAGTTCGTGGTTTGATGGCGCACTTGAATCTTACCGGCGCTATCAACGCGTATATCCAGATGACCCCCATTAGAATAATTTAGAGTGTCCTTTGAAAATAAAGCGTTGCCACCGGCGTAACTGTTGTTTGAATGCGATAAATCAGCAACCTTAAACCACATAGAAATAGCGCCATCAGCAATTTCGAAGTCGCTGTTGTGAGTGACAGTTGCATAGGATTGGTTTCCGTCAAATGACAAGCCCTGACAAAAGCGACTAGAAGACTCAATGCTAATCCCATTTCGAATAACCGCATCGTGTCCTGAAACAATATCGGCAAGTTGATTCGCATTGATACTACAAACATCCCCACCCCAGTGACTAACTAACTCTGGCGCAACGTGGCAACTAGAACAAGCGCCCGAGGCAAGTTCATTTAGACTTGTCACTTGTTGTATAGTCAGTTGCTCATCGTATATCCGTAGCTCGTCTATACTGCCTATGAAAAAGTCTTTCAATTGCGAGGTTCTTGTACTTGAGGAGGATGGGTTGTAAGTTACCGCTGATGCGCCTATTGCCATTTCAACACCGTTGGCCGCAAAGCCACCGGTATAGGTCGTTGAATTTGCGCGCGATTGCCCATCAACGTAAATCCGCATACCATCACTGCCCCACGTATATACGACGTGGTGCCAAGTATTTTCTTGAATAATATTTGACGTTGTAATTAGATTATAACTTTCACTTGAGCTTTGCTGGCGTACTTGAATTGCTCCAGAATCGGTAACCCAAGCGGTTAAATGTCCACCCGTTTGGTAGCCAGTAGCATCACGAGAAAACAAGGTCATCGAACCTTGACTAGGAACATTGCTATGACTTAGGTCGGAGGTGTTTATATAAAGCGAGATACTGCCTTCGCTTAAGCCACTAAAACCCGGATCTGGCATATCTATATATGACTGGTTACCGTCCAAATTGAGCGCTTGGCAATGATCACCTGTGTTATTAATACTAATGCCACCTTGTGTATCCGCGTCTTGACTTCCTATTTCATCGTTAATTGTGTTGGCGCCTGATGTAACGCTACACATATTCATAGAATAATAAATAATTGGCGCCGGGAGGCTACTAGAATCACCACAGATACCCTCAAACACGGCACTGCTTAGCCCAGAAACACGCGTATAAAAATTGCTGCTCGCTCCAATTGTTGCATTCTTTGCATTGATCGCACCGTAAAAAAGGATGTTATCACCCCAGGTTAAGTCGCCATTGACATACAAATAGCCTCGCATCTGCGTGTTTGAACCAACGCTCATATTATTCATGGCAACAATGGTAAGTTGGTCTTCACTTCCAGTAGAGTTGAAGCGTAAATTCGTACTTAGACTTAAATTGTTGACAAAAATAATCGCTTTACTAGCGCTTGCTACTGAAATTTTGGCATTTACTCCAAGCACTAAATCGTCTACCCAGTAGGTTCCACTGCCTAAAATTACATTTGAATTTGCATTGATGGTAACTGTATCAACACGGGTATCTACATTAGCATTGTTTATCGTTAGGGTAGAGTTTGCGCCTATCGTAATATCGTCATAACTACCTTGGGGAACTGAATAATTACTGTTATCCGGAAACGTATAATCTTGCGAGCTATTAGTAGAATTGAAGCTTGGTAAAAGCGCAGCGGCAGACGAATTGCCTGATGAAACGCAGCTTGCTGAATTGCAGCTTTGGCTAGCATTGTCTGTCCCTATACCAATATCTAGGACGCCGTCAGTGTCATGAAGACGTGAATTATAGCCGAAATTAGCGATACCTGAGGCGTCATAAGAACTAAGTACTTCAGGAAATACCGCGGCGCAGGTGCTAGCACTTACATTTCTCGAAAAGACCGTTAATAGTAAGCCAAAGACTAAACATGCAATAAGCAGCACATTCTTCTTCAAGGACTTATTTCCTGCACTGCATCAACAGACAATGTTCGACTAACGACGTTGTCGTCTATGAGACAACTGCCAGTGCTTGAAAACTTATAGTACTGGCGGTCTACATTACTAAACGAGATTGTCTGCGTAGTACACGTTGCTGAATAGCTGCAGTTTCTTAAGCCGTTTATATTGCTAAAGCTTGCACCACTATTTGCCGTAGTGTTGCAAGTTACCGAACTGCCATCTGTCGGGAAACTCCGAGATAATAATTCTTGGATACCCGATTTCGCGGCTTGTTGCGCGCGCAAACCATATACTTGGTGAATCGTACTGCTTGATGACGCAGAAATAATATTAATGAGTGTCGCCGCTAACAAGCTAACAACGACAATGACAAATAGTGCCATCACAATCATGTTGCCGCGCTGTTTGCCTTGTGTGAAGGGTTTGAATGCTTGTTTTTTAACAAACAAATTTTGCTGTCTTTTTTGTTGATTAGGGTACATTGGGAACTTGCACCTCTTGCATAAAGCTTATTCGCTCTTCTTCTCGGCCGAAAATAAATAAGGCTTGTGTTGACGCATTGCGAGAAAATGAAGCGCCTAGACTACGAAATGGGTTTTGCTCACCGGAGCTTGCGCTTGCGCCCAGTTGATTGACCAAATTTTGCGCCATTAAACTGCCGCCGCTGGTGTACAAAGTCTGATTGACATTGATGTTATCGGTATGTCGATAAATCTGCTGATTGCGCATGCAATA
Organism: Glaciecola sp. G7-5; assembly: GCF_055808975.1. Taxonomy (NCBI): domain Bacteria; kingdom Pseudomonadati; phylum Pseudomonadota; class Gammaproteobacteria; order Alteromonadales; family Alteromonadaceae; genus Glaciecola; species Glaciecola sp. G7-5. The sequence goes on along the minus strand of NZ_CM147892.1, from coordinate 1,756,298 downwards.
ACTAATACTTTGCTGGGCAAAATACATACGTTTTGAAGGTGACTCTTGAGCAAAACCATCGTCAAATTCAACTTGCACGACTTTATCGCTATCATCAAGTGTGGCGCAATCACCGTCGCCATCATCACTACAGCTTTGTACTTCTTTTCTATGCCCTAGGCTCGCATCATAAACCTGCGTAGCACGGGTTGGATAGACAATGCCATAATCACTCGTACTCGGTGTAAATGAACCTCCTTGAATATCACTCAGCTCAGTCAGGTGAGCCGTGTTGTCGCTCTGCCCTGAAAGCGGCAAGCTTAAGTAATTAGCGCTCCACTTTAATGGAACAAACTCAATACAATGCACAGCGGCGTTGCCACTAATACGCGCAGAGTTTGGCACCGAAGCACTAAGTTCGCGGTTGAAACGCTCGACTAAAAAGCTACCTTCTCGGACCAAGGTTTCGCGCTCACTAACCGTTATTACAGCGTCCATAGCATTTCTCACTATACCGCTCATACTAATCGACACTATGCCAAGAATAACGATAACAACAATCAGTTCTATCAAGGTAAAGCCATGCTGTTTAGGACTCTGGCGAAAGGATGAATAAGGCTGACATAATTTAGGCATTAGACATTCTTCCTAAACGTAGCGAACGCGATCTCTTCACCGTCGGGCGTGACGACAATTACCGAGATTAGTTTTTGGTTTCCGGTTACCGTCCCGCTATCGGGGGTGCCATCGCCATTAATGTCGTCGTCATCTACACCATTGGCATCTTGGTCATAAAAAACACGGATCCGCGCTTCAAAGCCCAAAAATAAATCGCTTATATCACTAGTCAAGGTGCTCGCCGACGCATTAGAAATATCAACACCACTTAAGTTTAAACCATGGTAGTCATCAATATCGTCATAGTTGTTTCGACTTTCCCCCTTCTGGACCTAGCGAAGCTGAATTGGTGCAGCTTACGCCATTTCCACAAGCCTGGCGTCCGCTTACCGTAATTGAGGCCTCATCAAATGCTTTTGATGATATTTCAGTCAACAGCGATTGACCCAACGTGACTGCTCTGACTTGCCAAATTGGGTCAATACCTTTCTTGGTTTGGGGCATAATAACCGAGATAATGGTGACCATCGCCACTGAAAAAAGAACAATACCAATAATAAGCTCTACTAGCGTAAAACCATTGCTATTGTTCTTTTGAGGTGTTTTATTCACACGCATACACATAACCTTGGTCAGCAACGCAAATCTTAGCGCTACTTTCCCCAGAGAAACTAATGACACAACCACTGGCGCAAGTGCCTGCAGAAGTATAGGGTTTACCGTAATTATCAAATTGAAGGTAGGTGATGCTTGTGCTGTTATCTAGTGCCGATAAACTGATCCCTTCAGCATTGATTTCACTGTCACTTGAACGTAAAAATGCGGGACTTGTTGAGTCAATATTGGTGCTGCACGAAGCACTTTCATTTCCGCTTAAATAGCTTTTACTACTAGGACCAAAGGCGGCGCTACTGCTACTCCCAGTGACCAATATTGTGCGGTAGCAAAAACTACTGCGTGTATCAAACATTGCTTTTAATTGGGTATTTCTAAGACTGGCTATAAGGCGCTTCTGCAAGGCGTATTCTACAAAGCCACTGGATCCCATAAACCGTGGCGCAACAGCCAAGGCCAATACGCCAAGGAGTATTACAACGGTAACAAGCTCAACAAGGGTGAAACCTTGTTGAGCTTGTTTTGGAGCTTTACATGCAATGTGTGCCTTATTCATCTCAAATGTGGAGCCTGTTGCTTAACTTTGAAATAATAATGCTCAACACGCTGATTAACAGTTGTTGTCAAGCACGGTGAAAGTAGGTGTAGTGCCTTCGCCTGAAGCGCTAGTATATTTGATATAACAGCCTGTCTCAGGGTCTGGTGCTGACGCTGCAACGGTCGCAATACTGTCAAAACGAATCGTAAATTGGTTGTCAGACGTTGTACCGGTGTCGAGCGTCAGTTGCGCGTCAATACCTGTGTCTTTCAATTCAACATCAACAAAGCGTTGTAATAAGGCAACAGAAGTCACCGCATCAGCATCTGGATAGCCGTATTTAGTATCTACCTGGCCAGAGCTTAAAGTTACAAATGAATCTTCTGCTTTTTGAACGCCTTTTATTGCTGCCTTTGCGTATACAAGTTGCGAAGCGCCCTGTATAGCAGCTTTAACGCCCTGCAATGTTTCCTTACGTGCATCTGATTGGATGTCAATAAATCTAGGTGCGGCGGTAACCGCCAAAATCCCTAAAATAACAATGACGATGATTAGTTCGATTAGTGTAAAGCCTTGTTGCTGCTTCATGGTAGCTCCTGAGTATTATTAATAAAGTTAGTTATTGCTGAAAACTTGTACTTGACCAATTCTAGGGTCATATGCAAAACCATTCCCGGTTGTAACGGTTAACGGCTCTTCTCTTTCATTCTTGACTGTTTGCATCAAATAATAATGACAAACATCATTTCCACCGGCACCCATCCCTTCGTTCACGTTAGTGAAATATTGAAACTCTTCAGCGTCAATAGGCTCCCAAACAGAAGTGATAGTTGGTGCACTTTGCATAATCAGATTAAATATACTTTCGCAATCTAAACGTGACATTGCATCGTCTTCGGTACTGTTATCGTTCGTCATATGACCTGTTGGATACCCTGTATCACCGTCGATTCCTACGGCCAAGCCCTCAATTGTAACAAACGAATTATTATCAGATTGGTTGAACCGAGGACGGGCTTCAATTTCCCATTGTGCTCTAGTTAACCCTACACCGGTGGCAAACCCACCTGCTACACCCTCTACAGTAGAGTCTTCTGCATCTTCTGTTACATTAAGAAAACGCGGAATAGCAGTGGCTGCAAGTAAACCCAATATGACGACAACAATGACCAGTTCAATCAGCGTAAAGCCAAACTGAGATTGTTTCTTAAATTGTTTCATTGCCATTTTTGTTCCTAATCAGCGAACCGAAGTTTGCCGGTGGTTATATCGTATTGATGAACTCGGCCTGCATAATGGAACTGACAGTATGAATGTATCGCTTCATCTTTCACTTCCTTTGCTTGCTCGCCTTGGTTTTTACTTCTTGGCGCGCTTTGACCTTGTTCTACAAAAGTTTTCTGTATGTATGTAATCGTCACATTCACGTTTTTATTTAGTATTTTTTTATCAACAAACCAATTTAAAAACGTTAAACAACCTTCGTTGTCAGGATTTACAACAGGTAGCCCAGCATTGGTCATATTTATCACAAATGCTTGTTCTGCATTTTGTGGCCAATACTCAATACTTTTTGCGCGTCCTTGTGCTTGCCACTGCCAATACATTTGAGTAAGACCCGTTTGTATCTTAGTGTGTAAACCTTGACTACTTACATCACGCCAAGCAGTGTCGCTTTTCATGGTGTATTTTATGGTCAATGCCATTAAAACAAATACGATGGTAATTGCTGTCGCGTAGCGTAAGAATGTGTTTGACCACATGGTCTTAGCCCACCACGCCCATCATGTCCCACATTGGTGTAAATATGCCTAAAGCCAGCACGAGCACCATTACAGCCACAACAGAAATCAATATCGGCTCAATTTTTGATGTTAAGCTAGCGAGGTCATAGTCAACTTCTCGTTCGTAAAAGTCAGACACCTCTTCTAACAATTCATCTACGCGACCGGTTTCTTCACCTACGCTAATCATCTGCAGCACTAACGGCGTAAATAAATCACTGGCATAGGCCACTCTTGTTAAGCTCTCCCCTTTTTCTATGCGTTTGCGCATATTTAATATGGCATTTGACATATAGGCATTGCTTACCGCTTCAGCAACCAGAGTCAGCGAAGTCGTTAACGGTACACCGGCTTTTAACATCATCGAAAAACTTCTTGAAAACCGTGCAAGTAAGCTACGTTCAATGATAGGCCCAATGATTGGCATCGCTATTTTGTAATAATCCCACTTAAGTCTGCCTTGTTGGGTATCTTTGTATTGCTTAGTTATGAAAATCAATACCAATATACTGAAAACCAATATGTACCAACGGTTTACGAAGAAATCGGACATCCCCAAAAGGAACAACGTGGTAGCGGGAAGATCACTGCCAAACTTAGAAAACATGTCTGCAAAGACCGGGATAACATAGATATTTAGAATAACCACGGCCATGGTAATGGCGATGATCACAAACATTGGGTAGCGTGTAGCTGCCTTTATTTGTTTGCGCGTAGCTTGTTCTCTTTCGAGGTAATCTGAAAGCTGTCGAAAGGCCGCATCTAATTGCCCTGTATTCTCGCCAACGTGCACTACACTGATAAAAAGCTGGCTAAATATTTTGGGATGCAGTGCTAGTGCAGACGAAAAACTACGGCCTTTTTCCAAGCTAGCAATAATATCAAACAAGGCTTCTTTTAAACGCAATGAACGGGTGGTCGTTAAGCCTTTTACCGCTCTAATGATAGGAATTCCTGCTTTGGTCAACGAGTGCATTTGACGCGCGAAAATGATCAAATCTTCTAGCGCTACCTTTGGTGTTAAGAAGTTTATTTGATTTTCTTTCGCTGTACGTTTAGCCGCTTTACTATTGTCAGTATCAATTGGGCTAATTTGAATAGGCGTAATTTGTTTAGTTTGCAGTATTTTTGCCGCTGAGTTTATATCTAGCGCATCTACCGCTCCCGATTGTACTTCGCCAGAAACGGCGCGACCGGTGTATTGAAAAGAAGCCACTAGTCAAGATCCTCTAAACTCAAACCACCGGGTTTAGGTTTGTACTCTGATTCAATTGCAGGCGAGGGCACAAAGCCAGAAGACACTCCCGTCGTTGATGCTGCTTTCATTTTTGGCTTGTCTGTTTGAATCTCACGCTCCCCTATACTAGCGCCAAACTCCTTTTCACTGATTAAGGGCTTAGCTGTTGGTAATTCTGGGGAAGTGTCGCTTTGTTGCGCCTTGCTCTGAGCTTTGGGGATTGGTTCAGGGCTTACTTCCTGCACCATTTCTACAAGCTTCATGACTTCGTCAAGTGAGGTTATACCAATTTTAGCGTAATCAAGCGCAGCCTGTGCAAGGGTTCTAAAGTCGGCAGATGATTGAGCTGCCGTGGTGAAAGCCGCGGTATCATCGTTTTTAAGCGCTTGCATCATTTCTTCATTTAACTGCAAAAGCTCAAACACACCAACCCTGCCTTTGTATCCAACGAAGTTGCAGCGTTGGCAGCCTTTACCTTGTTTAAAAGTAAATCTTTCAAGGTTGCTATCGAGTTGCGACAACCATATTTTGTGTTCTTCGGTAGGTGCGTGTTTTGTGGCGCAGTTGTCACATATTTTTCGGACCAAACGTTGTGCGATAATCGCTTTTAGAGAACTCGCAACCAAATATCCTGGGGCACCCATATCGAGCAAACGAATCGCACTGCTTATGGCGTCGTTAGTATGTAATGTCGATAATACTAAGTGGCCGGTTAATGCACCACGCAAACCAATTTCAACAGTTTCATGGTCACGCATTTCGCCTACCATAAGAATATCAGGGTCTTGACGTAGGGTGGTACGCAAAATACTCGAGAAGGTAAGGTCTATTTTTGTGTTTACCTGTACTTGATTGATACGAGGCAATCGATATTCAACCGGATCTTCAACCGTAATTATTTTTGTTTCTGCTTTGTTTAGCTCGTTTAATGCGCCGTATAACGTCGTTGTTTTACCCGACCCTGTTGGGCCTGTGACTAAAATCATGCCATGAGGACGTTTTAATAAACCACGAAAACGCCGCATTATTTTGGGTGGCATGCCGGTTTGTTCTAAGCTCAAAATACCTTGCGACTGATCCAGTAATCGCAGCACAACTGATTCACCAGCTTGTAGCGGCATAGTTGAAACCCGCACATCGATTTGATGATTTTTAATGTTCACCTGTGCGCGACCATCTTGGGGCAAACGTTTTTCAGATATATCTAGGCCCGACATTAGCTTAAGGCGCAATACCAATGCCGCAGCAATGTTCGCTTCTTGAATAATGTTTTCTTGCAGCACGCCATCAACACGCATTCGAATGCGTAACTGCTTATCGTCAGGTTCAATATGAATATCAGAAGCTTTGGCCATAACTGCATCTTCAAAAATAGATTGCAGTAATTTCGCCACAACGTTGTCTTGGTCGTCACTAAGACCCGAATTTAATTGGAACTCCGTTTCATCATCATATTCGTCGGCGAGTTCTTGCGCGAATGAGGCAATTTCTTCGGTTTTACGATAGTAGTTTTCGTAGGCTTCAAAAAGCTGGCTTTCACTCACTACCGCCACTTCTATTGGCTTAGGTAATTTTGATACAAGGTCATCAACAGCATTGATATCAGCCGGATCGCTCATGCCAACGAGCAATGAATCTCCTCTATCTTCGAGCACCAAAGCCCGATAGCGTCTAGCCTGAATTTCTGGAAGGAGACGCACGGCATTGGGATTAATTTTAAAATCGGATAAATTAATCAGTGGAACTTTTAAATGTTTTGATAACAGTTCAAGTAGTTGAAATTCAGTTACCAATCCCATAGAGACCAAGGTCGAACCTAATTTACGACCAGAATTACGCTGTTGCGAAAGCGCTTTTTGTAGTTCGTCTTCGTCGATTAAACCACTTTGAACAAGTAAGTCACCAAGACGAACTTTAATGCGTTGAACCATTTTTAACGCCCCATCAGTAATTTAATGCGCTCAGCCACAAATGAATCGACATTTTGTGGCAATTGATTTAACGCTTGCGCTTGTTGATATGAAGTGATGGCCTGCTTATTAAGTTTTTGTTTGTCTTGACTCACGCCAAGACCTAACCACCATTTTGCGTCACTAGGATTGCGCTGCACCAGAATCTGATAGTCTTGTTGGGCCGCGCCATAGAGACCGATTTTTTCAGCCAGCGCAGCTCTAAAACTAACGAGCTCATCGTTTGCGAGTGAATCATAAGGATGGCCAGCAAGTACCTTAAAGGCACTTTCGTTGTCACCTAGTTTAAACAAAATACGCGACTGCATAAGACGCATACTGGAGTCTGCTGGCGTGAAGCGAATACCTTGATCCAAGACTTGTTGCGCCTCAGTAAGTTGATTTTTAGAAAACAACAGTGCAGCAAGTTGCTTACGCGTACGTGTTTCTTGAGGGGCTAAAACAAGTATCTGTTTTAACAATCTGACCACTTCGGCATCGTTATTCTGCTCTGAAGCTATGTGCGCGCGGGCACGTAGAGTTGACAGCGTCGCTTGCGAACCATCGCTAGGCGCAACTTTCATATTGCCTGGTTCCACGGTTCGCGTGTTTACTTTCACTTCATTTTGCGTACTTGGAACAGCCGAAGCATATCCCAGCATAATTTCATCGCCTGGTTTTGGTAAAAAAGCTTGCGCGCTATGCATGCTTGGCTCGCGATAACTGTCAGCGCTGCTTGCTGGGGTAGTCAAACTATCGATAGAAGCATATTGATCACCTTTTTCTAAATCGATATTTTGAGAATCGCCAGAAGGCCGACTAGGTGCTTCTTGATTCACCAAATAAACGGAGTAACTAGCCGCCACAATACAAAATACGGTCAAGCAAGCAATAATACTCCACAAGGCTTTTGATGACCTTGGTGGTACATAATTGGCACTTTTTGCATTGAAGCTTTTTACATACTCGCGATTATCTAAATCGCGCAGCATTTTATTTACGACACTCATTTATTCCACTCGGTTACCAAGCTAACTAGATTCTGATATTCATGCCCAAAATTTGTGTGTACGACAACACTTGTGGTCACGATTACGCAAGCGATAGCAGGAATTGCCCAATTTAACCAAGAATTTGTGGTTAGTGTTTGTGCGGCTTCTGTATCGTTTGCGGCGATTTTTATATGTTTGTTTGAGACAATATATTTGCCTTCACCATACGCGAGCATGAGCGCTTTGTGGCATATTGTGTTAACTATCCTTGGCGTGCCCATAGAGGCTTTCAGGAGTTTTTTGCACACCGATTTTGAAAACAATACCTCAGGCTTGTCATAGCCCGCGACTTCCATTCTATGATTCACATATTGATAGATTTGATCTGCATTCATTTGTTGCAGCTCGTAAGAAAAGGTGATGCGCTGACGCAATTGGCGTAGTTCAGGGCGCGCAATTTTTTGGTTTAACTCAGGCTGACCAAAAAGCACAACTTGCATTAATTTAGCCGATTCAGTTTCTAAATTAGTCATTAGACGCAACGCTTCTATACTCTCATCAGGTAATGCCTGAGCTTCGTCAATAATAAGCACCACTGACTGTCCTGATTTACGGATTTCGACTAATTTTTTTGTATCGCTTGGGTAAATTCTTGCTGGTCAGAATTACTTGGCAAATCCACCTGCAGTTCCGCTTGCCACCGCATGACGCAACTCACTAGGTGACAAATAAGGATTGGGAATATAAGCGGCAACAAAACCTTTCGCCATCGTGTTTAATAACTTACGACAAACCAGTGTTTTCCCAGTACCTACTTCCCCCGTTACCTTAATAAAGCCTTCGCCAGAGCAAAGCGCTGTTTCAAGCACGGTGAGTGCCTCGTTGTGACTTGGCAAACCAAAAAAGAACTGTGTATTAGGGGTTAAGGTAAAAGGTAATTCTTTAATACCAAAATGATACAAGTACATTTTTTACTCCACGTATAACCAATCGGCCATTTGAGCACGACTGTTTTCAAGTTGTTCAGTCCAGGTGTTAGCGCCTACCACGGTAGGTTTTAACAATATGATTAATTCTCGTTTGGTTTCTTTTTCACGGATATTTTTGAACAGTTGACCAAAATAAGGAATATCGCCAAGTACAGGGGTTTGTGAATGCTCTTCAGTAATAATCGATTGCATAAGGCCACCAATCACTACTATCTCTCCTGAATTCGCTCTAATAATGGTGTCGGACTCACGAATCGTACTTTGCGCTAACGGCAGCACAATTTGCTCTTGATTGAGTGTTACCACTTTCTCTTGTTCCTGAGTTTCAATTACCGAAGGATGGATATGTAGCAAAATACTCCCCTTGTCGTTAATTTGAGGCGTAACGTCTAGCGCTATACCTGAAAAGAACGGGGTTAACTCAATGTCAGGCACAACCGATGTCGTGGTTGAGGTAATCGTATTTTGGCTTGAAATGTCGGTTACAAAATATTCGTCATCGCCTACTTTAATTACCGCTTTTTGGTTATTGATTGCCGTAACACGCGGGCTAGATAAGACTTGCACATTACCTTGCGTCGACAAAAGGTTTAACACACCAGAGAAGTCTTCACTTGAAAAGGTCAAGCTAGCAATGCCGCCTAAAGCAGAAGCGATACCATTTCCAAGTACGCCGGCACTGCTGTTAAAGGTAAAGTCAGTGCTACCAATGTTCCCGGCGATTTCGCTCCAATTAATGCCTTGCTGGAATTCGTCGCTTAGGGTTACTTCTAAAATACGCGCCTCGATAACAACTTGACGGGTTAAGTTATCTTCAGATGTTTTTAAGAAATGACGAATCGTTTTTAATTCGCTCGGCAATGCGCGTACCGATACCAAGCCCGCTTGCGGGGATACGAGAACCGAACGGCCATCTTTGTCTCCAAGCATGGTCATTAAACTTTTTTCTAGGTTTTCCCAGTAATTTGTTTCAATGTTGGTACTAATGGTAGTGCCGTTACCACCGCCAACGCCATTACGACTGCTGCCTGTGCCATTGCCACCTAAACCACCGCCGCCGCTGCCACTTAAATTATTTTGTGATTGGTTACTATTATTACTATTGCTACCACCACCTTGCGCTACACCACCCGAGATAATACTGGTTTGCGTAGAGCCATCACGTTGCATCATTAAGTAGTTAACGGTGAAAGTTTCAGTGCGCATGCCTGCCGGGTAAATACGATAAATCGTATCGTTCTTCTGAATATGATAGCCATAAATATCAGTAATCAATGAAAAGACTTGGTCAATAGTAACTTGCTTCAAATTGAGACTAATCGAACCACTCACTTCAGGATGTATCGCTACTGAAAACGGTGTGTCTTTAATTAAACCCGCAAAAAAACTAACAGCATCAACACCACTGGCATTGATGTCGTATTTCTCAGCTTGGAGCATAGCGTCTTGTTCGTTGCTAGGCGCATTCGCTAACAACACATCATTGACAGAATCAGGTAATTCAGTTAATTCATCCTTATCATTACGTTCTAGTTGCTGCGCTATTTCTTTCGCCAAATAATCTTCTACATGGCTTTTTTCCTGCGACGCACAGCTTATTAAGACACTTCCAAGGGCAATAACAATAAGCGATTGTTGTAATTTCTTAAAAGGGAGTTGCGTTAACTTCATTTTGTCACCTGCGTTTTAATCGAAACGGCGCCGCTAAGCTCAAGCACCATCGTATCTTCAAATGATGCAGCGTTTTTCATGGTTAAGTTTGTTCCGGTTATATTCGTCACTAGCATGTTGGCTATGGGATCGCCAGCCTTTACTACGTTTCCGTTGACCACCGCATATTGTTGCTTATCACGAGTAAATATCGCGGTGAGTTCATATTCTGGAGCGACTTCTAGCGCCTGTTTAAGTTGCTGAACAATGACACTAGGAGGCCGAGTTGGATCATTTTTTAAAGCCAGTTTATTGACTCTATGATTAGCTGTATTTCGTGGTTCTGTGTTTATTTTTTGTTGTTGAGCAGAAGCATTTTGTGACAATACACCACATACAAAAAGTAATACGCAGCTAGCCAGCGCTAAAAAAGTGTGCCGGCTCATCAATTGCTTTTTCAGATTTCGTTGTAGTTTATTAATTAACACCTATGAATGCCTCGCTCGTACTGAGTGTAAATAATGTCATTTGGGTTATCGCGTCTGGATGTTCGCTCACCTCATATGAAAGATCTTGCCAATATAGTTTCCAACCTAATGCTTCGGCCTGAGATAAAAAATCTCGAGTCGCGAAAAAACTACCTTCAAAAGTTATTTCAATTCCATGGCGGTAAATGGGCTGCTCATTGCTTTTATCAGATTTACTGTCATCGTTGTTAACACCGTTGGTGATCAGAATTTCTGGGGCAACCGACTTCATGTTAATAAGCGACAAATTGGTCGCTTTTTCAAAAAGTTGCTGCAGTAATACAGGCATTGCTTTTGGCGATACTAATTGATTGAGTTCACCCTCAAATTCGCTGTTTAAGGTAAACAAGCGTTTTTCTAAGCTATCGATTTGCTGACTAACGCGCGCATTTGGGTCGATTTGCGCCTGTTGCATGAGCTCTTGGTTACTTAGCTTTGCCATCGCCAACTGACTATTAAGACGCGACACACTGTCTTGTAGACTCATGGATTTTTTTAGCTCTGGCTCAATAAGCAGCAGAAAAAAAACAATAATAATGGTCACCGGAATAGCAAAAAATAATAGATTTTGTTCGCGCTTTTTAAGCCCATCGAACTTCGTCTTGGCTCGGGTGAGTAAACTAGGTTTTCCTTGATTACTGTTTTTCATTTTTTCACCTCAGCTCGTGCTAAGGTACTAACTTCGTTTTTATTCACACTTGTTAGCTGAAAAACTAATACAGAATCTTCACGTTCAACGCTCGCTAAGTTAAATTCTTGTCCTTTAAAAAAGTCGGTTTTGCTCAACTCACTAATCCAAATAGGCAAGGCGCGCGGCTTAGAAAGCTGGCCTTCAATATTAAGTTCATTTGGTTTCACCAGAAAATGGGTCAGCCACAATTCTGAGGAACTTGATTGCGCTAATGAATCAAACAACACTGAAAAAGAACGCTGTTTAAGCTCCGATAAATTCCGAATGTGGTTCAATAAAAGTGTACGAGCGCGTGTTTGCTCACTCAGTGTCGCCAACTTACTTTCTAGTAGCGGATCGGTCGCTCTAGCGGTAAGCGATGACGTTAGTTCGTCAATACTCGTTTGCTGCTGCTTAATCTCTTTTTTTATTTTGGTCACTGTGCTTTGTTGTTGTTGATGATAATAATTGCTCAAACCAAAAGCGCTTGTGCATAGCACAATGACAGTTAGTACTAGCCCAACAAAATGATCTCCACATACCCACTCAAATTTTGGAACGAATCCTTTGTGTAATAAGTTAATTTGTGATTTCACTAGGGGCCTCCAAATTTGTTTCTACCTTGTTAGTTTTAAGTGCTGTATCAGCTTTCTTGTTTGATACGGGCCCCGCTTCACCTTCCTTAGCATCTTTTTCTGCGGCCTCTTCTTTAGGATTATTTAGCATGGTCAACGCGCCCGTGTAAGCGGCGCCCAAACAGCTAAAACTTGCCATCTTAAAATTAAGCTCTTCAGAACAGCTAATGTCAGGCTCAAATGCTTCGCATACGACGCCCATAGATTCGGCAATACGACTCGATAAAAAACTGGTGTGGGGAGAATCTAATTTGAGCAAAATACGTCTTATAGGAGCTTGACGTAACTGACTCTCAAAGAAGTCCATTGAACGTTGTATTTGCACGCAAATTGAATCCGTTATTCCCATATCTAATTCGACTTCACTAAATCCACCGATATTTTCGAAGCCTTTTAATCGACGCGTAAAATATAGTTGGTTATTTTTGATTATATTTAAAACGACGACCTCTCCATGCTCTTGTACTAAGGTAATAACCGGTTCGTTAGAATCTTGCACCAAATGTGTTGTGGCGAGTTCTTCTACTAATATCGATTTCAGATCCAAGTCGGCCAAATAAATGACCTTGGCAAGCTTTTCAACTTCTTCTTTAGCAATCGCCACTGCCATGACTTTATTTTGACCCGCAACTTGTACTGGCAACTCTGAATAGTCATATACAATTTCTTTGTCTGAACCAGAGACTTCTTGAATTGGCCATTGTAAAGCGTCAAATAATTCGTCTTCTTTTACGTTTGGTTTGTCAACTTGGTGTATTCGATACCAATGTGATGACAAAACGAAAAAGCAAGGCGCGCCGGCCAAACCATTTTTTTGCACATATGCTGGCAGGCTGTCTTGCCAACTTTTATGGGAGAAGCTAGCGTCGAGGGCCCAAGTGTATTTACCTTTACTTTTACGCAAAGCGCAGAGCAATACCTGGTCTGCTGTAAAAGCAATGCCTACGCTATGGTAAGCTGAAGCTTTACGCAGTTTTCGTTTAATAAATTGCTTCCAACTTATTCGCATAGTGTCTGTTTAATCCAAAATGTTGTTTGTGCACAAGCTCAGTTTAAAGTGTACCTCTTTAACAGCTTGTGCCAGTATTTGCCCATACAAGTGCTTATTCGGAACGTCAAATTCATGCCACGCAGACAAAAAACCGACCTAATATGTAAGCGTAAGCAATATGTCTGCCAACCTGTATACCTAAAAAATCATCCTCACCTGTGGTATCGGCCAGAAATAAAAATTGTTTAAAACAAAGAGATAAAGCTTCTCAAATAAAATGAGAGCCTTGCATGAATACGTCATTTGTGAGACGCAACGGGGCTTGTATATCGGCAAATATATGCCGCATTATTGGTGGTAAAACGAAAAAATAGTAAAAAGGAGATACAGCAAGATCACAGGGCCTTGCAGCTTAAGGCAAACTAACTATTTTAAAATAGGCGGACAATCTAGGGATAAGTAAAAGCTTGGTGTGTCACCCTGCAAGTGCAACTCACTCGGGTGCTTCTATTGAACTTGGGAACGAATTTGGCGCCACTGATGGACTTGTTCGGTTATCGACAGACTTAGAATTTCTTAATGATTTGATCGCGGTTCTGGACCATGAATTTAGAAAAACATTTGCAATAAGATAGCAGAGCGTACCCGTTTAAATTCATGTTTAAACGGGTAACTTTTTGTATACCACAGCTTTGCATTATGCGTTCTTTTTGGTTATACGCAAGGTTAACCAAACAAAAGTAAATTATATGCACTCGTGCGACTAATTTGGTTTATTGGCCCAACATTCCTCAAAAAGCGCTGCCGGCATGATGGCTCCTGGCGTTTCAATAACCTTACTGGCTGCATAATTTGCTAGCTTAGTTGATATTTGCGGGGATAGATCCTGTAATCTTGAGCCTAAATATACACCATTAAACGCATCGCCAGCGGAAGTCGTATCGACAACCTTCGTGCTCTTAACAATATCAAACTCTTTATGGCCGTCACTGTTTATCACGTGTACTGACTTTTCGCCCTGCTTTAAGACTAACTCAGAGAATGCGAACTGTTCGCAGAAAGCTAAGCATTCCTCTACGGTATTCATTGCGTATAGCGATTTAAAATCATCTAGACCCGGCATCAACCAATCGCTGAGCGCGAAGGCTTTTTCAATTTCCTGCTTCGCTGTTTCAACATTCTCCCAAAGCGCTGGGCGGTAATTGGGATCAAATACTACTAAGGCTCCTTCTGCTTGCATCTTGCTTATTAAGGTCCATAACAATTCTCGTTCTTCCGGCTTTAATATAGCTAGCGATATGCCTGAAAAGAAGACCACGCCAGTTTTAGTATATTCGCTATGTATACGCTCTAATTGCGCAGCACTCAAACTAGAGAGGGTATACTTTGCGGCAGAATCACTGCGCCAATAAATAAAGGAACGTTCTCCGGTTTCATCGTTTACAACCATATAAGTGCCTAAGTGGCGCTTACTTGAAATGGCGACATTGTCCATATCCAAAGATTCACTAAGCGACTTACTAATAAACTCGCGACTCAACATGTCTTCACCTACGGCACTCATGAAACCAGAGGTTAATTGTGGATATGCTCGCTTCATGTAAACAGCAGTGTTATATACGTCTCCAGCGAAAGACTTCGCTAGGGTGTTATTAGCTTTATTGACTAGCTCCAGCATAGCTTCGCCAATGAATAGTACCGAGGATTTATTGTTCATTTTTCACAACGCATTATTAAAAAGTTACAGGGAAAATGGTTATACGGCCATGCGGTAATGTGGCCTTACCATTTTATTTAATAGTCATTACCAAATCAATAGTATTGGTAATGTACCATAAAAAGTGTATTCTTGAAGACTATGGTTGATACTACCGCCAATTTACTTACAAAAGTAGGGCTAATTGGCAAAGTAGGTACCTACAGAAAAAAACTAAAAAGAGGTAGGTATTGTTTAGGTAACGAAAACAGTACGCCGTGTTGTAAGATTATTAAGGTAGAACAATGAAAAATCGCCGTATGTTTTGGCACATAGTCGAAAAAATTGAAACATTAATTGATTCTGGCATGTATCCACCCGGAAGTCGATTGCCTCCGGAGCGTGAACTTGCAGAAACATTTAACGTCAGTCGCCCCACTGTCAGAGAAGCTATTATCGCACTAGAAGTGCGCGGACGTGTTGAAGTAAAAACAAGCTCGGGCGTTTATGTACTAGAAACTGAAACAGATAAAGACGCTAGCGTCAACGTAAGTGCTTTTGAATTAACCCAAGCACGTGCGCTAGTAGAAGGTGAAGCCGCCGCATTAGCTGCCATTTCAATCACCGAAGAAGAACTAGATGAACTTGCTAAAACATTAGATGATATGGAAGCGGGAAAAGAGCCCGAGAGAGCAGACAGGGCGTTTCATCTTATTATTTCAAATGCAACGAAAAACAATGCATTGTCTTTGACGGTTAAAAAGTTCTGGGCGCTGCGTGATTCACAGCCACAGATTAAAAATGCCTACAGCAATGTATGTAGTACTAGCGATAAAGATCGCCTAGAAGAACACCGGGCAATATATGTAGCCCTTAAAAAGCGAGACTCACAAAGTGCGCGCGCCGCCATGCACGCACATTTCAACCGGTTGATTAATTCTTTGTTCGCGATGAGTGAAGCAAAAGCACTTGAAGAAATGCGCAAACAGTCAACCCAAACCCGTGATTTGTATTCGATCAACCATTTGTTGAGCCAGTAGGTTTTCTTAGAGAAAGTGACTAGAGAAGATTTGCGCCTATATGCTAACTTAGTAAGGCCGCTAGCTTACACCTTAGGCTACAACGTTTTTAATTTTAAGATTGTAAGCATTAAAAACCCGCTAAAGTTAGCGGGTTAGTTTATTGTTCGTGTTTATATTGACGCCAATAACTTCATCAGAAATTAAAACGGAATATCGTCATCAAAGTCGATATCGGGTTCTGACATTTTAGGTGCTTGTTGAGGTTGCTGCTGAGGCTGCTGAGGTCTTTGATTGTAGCCGCCTTGTCCACCCTGCTGTCCACCCTGCTGTCCACCCTGCTGTCCACCCGTGTTTTGCTGTGCCGGACGTTGTTGATAACCGCCGCCACCTTGCGAATTTTGACCTCCGCCACCGCCGCCACTGCCCATCATTTGCATGTTGTCGGCTATGATTTCAGTGGTGTATCGGTCGTTACCTGATTGGTCCTGCCATTTACGTGTCTGCAATTTGCCTTCAATGTAAATTTGCGAACCTTTCTTTAGGTATTCACCAGCGACTTCAGCTAAACGACGGTACATGGTTACTTTATGCCACTCGGTACGCTCTTGCTGTTGACCCTGTTGATCTTTCCAGCTTTCGCTCGTAGCAACGCTCAAATTTGCGACAGCATTGCCGTTTGGCATGTAGCGCAACTCGGGATCATTACCCAAATTACCTACAATAATGACTTTGTTTATACCTCTTGAGGCCATTGTATTTCCTTTATAAATCTTGTTTTAGTCTTGTGCTTTGATCAACGCTCGTGCCGTTTCTATTTTAAAGGCTTTCGCATCTACCTTTAAATACATCGCATTCTCAGTAGGGTCAGCTAGTACTTCTTGTACGCCGTCCATACATTTTATTTTATCGCGCAAAGCGAGCATGCTTTGTGTGTCTCTATGACAATCTTCAAGTCTTAGTGTAACGCGTTTTATCCGTTGCGTACTAGCTAAACCTTTCGCTAATAAGCTTAACAAAAAGATCAGCACTAAGCACATGATAAAGGTATATTGTGGCGAAAAATAGCTGTTCAATAGACCAGACAAAAGGCCGCCGAGAAATGCCCCAAAAAATTGATGGCTGGCATATATACCCATCGCACTGCCCTTGCTACCTGCTGGCGATATTGAAGAAACCATTGCGGGCATTTTTGCTTCTAAAAAATTAAAGCCACTAAAAAACAAGACACCCGCAATCGCAATGCCTGTCCACGAGGGTGTTTGCACAAGTAAAAGAAGAAACGCCGACGCAACTAACAATAGGGCGAGCCGAAAGCTTGTACTCACAGGTAATTTGTCAGCGACTTTAATTAAAATGAACAGACCTAAAACTGAGACAAATAAAACGACCGAATAAAGGGCCCAATGCTCGCTTAGTGGCACATTTATGTTGACTAACATCTCCGGTATTTGGACAAAAAAACAGGTAATCAATAAATGAATGACCAAGACCGACCAATTTAACCGCCACAAATGCGAATGCCTAAACAAGGTAGACAGCAGTTTCGTCTTCGGCAGTGCATCGCCCGATGGCTCATCAACGCCGGTATTGCTTATACCAAACCTTACCAATGGGATGCACAATAATGAAAATAACGCCGTGATGAGAAAGATGCCTTGCATACCAAAATTAGCTGCAATAAGCGGCCCTATTAACAAGGCAATGTAGAAAGAAAAACCAATTGAGATGCCAATAATTGCCATCACTTTAGTACGCTGAGATTCACGCGTGACGTCGGTAGCCAGCGCCATTATTGCACCAGCGATAGCACCACTACCTTGCAATATTCGACCAACAGTAAGCAAGTACATACTATCAGCCAATCCTGCAATCAATGAACCAGATGCAAATAATAGCAAGCCCAAGTATATAACGGGTTTTCGACCCCACTTATCCGACAGCAAGCCCATAGGAATTTGGAAAATCGCTTGAGTGAGACCATAGCCACCGATGGCTAATCCGACCCAAAGAGGTGAATAATCTGGGTAGGCTTTTGCCGCTACAGCAATAACGGGGATAACCATAAACAAGCCCAGCATACGCAACACATACACCGATGCTAAGCTAATACCTGCTTGCCATTCAGATTTGCTGAGTGAGTTCGTTTCCATCTACGCTGAAAACATCCTTAAATATAGAGTAATGAGTGATTTGGCGTGTATGGTAAACTGTTCTTGGGCATATTAATAGCGTCAGATAAATACAGTAATAAAAGCCTATGGCGATGCTTGTAAAGTACGAAGCAATTCAATTGCTTCTTCACGTTGTTCAAATCGGCTGTCATGATTAAGAGCCTTCTCAAGCTCTACGATGGCTTCTCTATTGCGACCAAGTTTAGCGAGCACGTATGACAAATGGTATTGAAAATCTGAGTCAAAAGCCCGCAAAGAAATGGCTTGGCGCATCAATGCTAAAGAATCTGCGTAGCGTCCTTGTTGTGCCATTATCCATGCCTTTGTATTGACCACCGCCGCTGAACGAGAATTGATTAAATAAGCACGCTCAGCATATTGGTAAGCAACGTCTAAGTTTTGTGCCATCAACTCTATGTTTGCGAGGTTATTAAGTACATTCTCTCTCTTAGGTAAGCCCTTTACCCAAAGCAATATTTTGTAGTGAAACTTGGCTTCATCGTAGTCTGAGTTAAGCATATAAAAATCTGCGACCAAGTTGCGTATTAAATGTGAATGTTCGTATTTTATTAAGTGCTTGGTCATCACCTCTAAAAACATTTCAGGTTCAACCCCTTGGAGCGCGAGTTGGTATAGTTTTACGGCAGCTAATGCATAGGCGTTATCCAATTGATAAGCTTCTAAGAAAAACTGTTGAGCAAGTTGCAATTGCCCTTGTTGTTTCGCCACTTCGCCTTTCACAATACTAAGTAAGGGCGCATTACCATAACGCTCATCAAGTTCGGTTACTAGAGCCTGAGCTTTTTCTACATTATTCTGTAAAAGATAGATTCGTACCAACTGCACTTCGTATTCAAGGACGTCGGGCGCTAGCTCAATAGCGAGTTTTATTGATTCAGTGGCACCAACATAATCTTTTATGCCTATTTGTTTTTCAGTTAATACCGACAAGTCTTCAGGATATTCGCGCCATATACCAAAAAGTATTTTTAGCTGACTAATCGCTTTTTCGGGGCTGCGCATTTTGGCAAAGATCTCAGCCTTCGTCATAACATATTCAGGCACTAAAAAATGCTGACGCAGCAAGTGATTGATTTCACTGAGTGCCAAGGTATATTCCTCTTTGCTCATGTAAATCTTGACCAGAAGCTCTGACATCGCCTGACTTCTCTCGCCTAAAGCAGAGGTATTAAGCAATACCGTTAGTGCTTTATCATTATCATTAATTGCCATTAATAATTGCGCATATAAAAATGCGATAGAAGCAACCCGAGGATTTGCATTGTGCAAGGGTTCGACCACCGCAAGACCTTGATCATATTGCCCAGTCAGCAAATGAATACGCCCTAGTGTAAATTCAGCCTTAGTCGACGTTGCCCCCTCACTAATTATGCGATCAACAATGGATTTAGATCCCCCCACATCCCCAGACCTAAGTAACAAATCTGCTTTTATCAATCGAAACTCCTGGTTTTCAGGCTCATCTTCAATCAGCTTTTCAACCTGTGTTAGTGCAACGGCATATTGCTTATACGAGGTGTATAGATCGATAGAAGTCAATAATATAGACGGATGTTCAGCATTAGCAAAAACCGACTCATAAATTTCAATAGCCTCTTCATACTTTTCTCTGACCATCAATGAGCGCATGCGCATGAAAGTAAAACTCGCTTCGTTTCCATGTATTTTGATTAACTCATCGAGTAGCTGTTCACACTTAAAGGTTTTTTTCGCATTAATATACAGATTGCAAAGGACTAAACTGACCTTTTTATTTCCCGTTATGTAATTATCGTTTTCTTCAAGCAATAATAGCGCGTTGTAGTTTTGATTTAACTTGATATAAGTATCAGCTAGTATCCCTAAAGCATTGACGCTGTTGCGCTGCTTCACTAAATACGTCGATAAGTCGTCAACGGTCTGTTCATAGTTGCCTTCTAAATAGTTAGCCAATCCTCTGATTAAGAACAATTCATTTTTCTGACTTTTGATTTCGTCAGGGATCAAGGTTAACGACTGATTGAGTTGCGCGATAACCAAGTCAACATCGTCTAAGTCTTGTGATTCTTTGTTTAGTCGCCCTTTAAATAGCAATGCAAAAGGATCGTCGGGTGTTTGCGCTAGTATTTCTTCTATGATGACCTTTGCTTGATCGAATTCTTTGCGCTGCACGTGGCTGCCAGCCAGCGAGCGCTTTACAATCGCATCGGTAGGGTTTACTGCGTAGGCTCTCTCAAAATAAATATGCGCTAGATTGAGGTCTTTGTAGGCTTTCGCTATTTGCCCTCTAAGGTGCAAAACCCTAAAGTCATTTGGAGCAATAGCAATCAACTGGCCGACAGCTTCGTGTATTCCTTCGACATCGCGATTAAGTAAGTAAAAATAGCCCATATTAACCAGCACTTTGATATTGCGAGTATCAAGCGCTAAGGCCCTTTTATAGTAGTCTATTGCGTTGTCACGCTCACCAATATTGAGGTAGGCGTTACCCTTTATGAGATAAAAATCTATCCGGTTCACTTTGGATAGATCTTTGTCAGACATTTCTATAATTTCTTCAAATTGCTCCAGCATTAGATGCGCTTTCGCTGTCGGGAAAATAATAAGGTTTGGATCGGCGCCAGCGGCTTTCGCATCTGCAAATTCGTTGAGTGCGTTGTGAATTAGGCCTTTAGCCAACAAGACTTTACCCATTAGAATTTTAGATGAAATATTATTGGGTTCTTGTTCAAGCGCGTTTTTTAGATGAATGTAAGCTTCTTCTATATTGCCATCATAATATGATTGAAACGCTTTTTCATAGGTACCCGATGTTTGGGCAAGGGACATCGCCGAAAACACAAGTACGCTTAAAAAGACTATAACTCTTCCAATCATTAACTACTGTCTCATCTGTTATTCCGCACAACTAAAGTGGAATACGGTTTCATGCTGACATAATAATGGTGATACCTAGTGCATAGTGCCTTTAGATAGTACTTAGGTATGTTTTGCTATAAATGAAAAAGCCGCTAGAAATAAGCGGCTTTTCTGTTGAACAATGCTTACTTAGCGATAATTTTGCGTCTTACTAAGTAGCCAAAACCAGCTAGTAACATTAACAAAGACGCGGGGGCTGAAACGTTGTTTACAGAGTCTCTGAAAACGAGGTTATTGATAGCACCCGAACCTGGCATGTTCACGACTAATTTAGTGATGCCGAACATCGTGTTGTAGGCAACACGCGTATAATCACCATCAGATAATGATGGTACTGCCGCTTCACTAATGCCATTGCTAGAGTGAAAAAACAAACTTGCTGCTGGTTGAGATAGTTGCGCTTCTTTTACCTCAATATCGAAAAAATCTAAGCTTAAAATGTCGACTGGGCGGTCAAATTCAAACACGAAGAAACCCGCTGGACGGTCGCCTTCATCGTCTGGATTATCACCACAAGTAACAGGGTCACATTCTCCTGCGCGCTCATGGATAATAAGTACATTGCCAGGACTCTTGTATGACTTGGCTGCCTGTGTACCCGCTCCATGTAAATCTTCGTAGTAGTCTTTAAACTCTGTCAATGGTTCGTAAACCGTTGAAGGCCTGATTTCACTTACGTATTGACCACCCACTAGATTGAATTCTAAATCTCTGTCATTAGTGTGGTTTTCTAGTGTATCAAAAGCGGTTTGTGTGTTTACGTCGTCTGGATTTACACAAACGCCGTTAACTTGGTCTGTACCTGCGGCAACGTGACCGTTGATATTACAGCCGCTAACGGTCAAACCCCAATCACTATATTGATTGCTAATGACGTCGGCATTGCCTATCTTGTTGCCGTTAGCATCATAGTCAAAATCGACAATTGAAACATCTGCCAGAGAATGTAGCGGACTCATTGTGATCATTGCGGCCGCAATGACTGCTATCTTTTTCAACTTCAACATCTAATAAATACCTAAACCTAATCTTGCGCGCGTAGCTTATGAAAGGACGGATGCAAGAAAAGTACCAAAAAATATAACCATATAAAACAGCTGTTTATTATCATAAATAGAGGGCATAAGAATAAATTGTAAAATTATCTGACAATATCCAATTGTAAAACGTCTATTTATTAAACATTGTTGCCGGCAAAAAACAAAGCCTTCGCACATTTTAAATTTCATTATATACGCTGGTCACACAAAATAGTTAGACCTTCACTATACCTAAGTATAGAAAAACCCTTCCACGCAATGGAAACCATAGGTATACGGCATAAAAGTATGCTGACGTTGATTGTCAAAGAATCACGTGGCAACGAGAGAAAAGACCCCAAATTGTGAATAAACTTACAAATTCTCAATAATTTGTTATTGTCCGCGAACTGTCAATCCTTAGTGCAGAGGAATCCACCTTGAACAAAGTCGCAATTTTCGTTGATGTGCAAAACATATATTATACTACCCGCGATACCTTCAAGCGCCCTTTTAACTACAGAGCTTTTATACAAGACCTTAGTGTAAACAACGAAATAGTGTGCGCCTATGCATACGCGATTGACCGTGGAGACGCGCAACAAATGAAGTTTCAAAGTGCGCTTAGGCACATGGGCTTTGAGGTAAAGCTGAAGCCTTTCATCCAGCGGGCTGATGGATCTGCAAAAGGCGATTGGGATGTGGGAATTACTATCGACGTATTAGACAAAGCCCCACTTGTTGATGAGATCATTCTGTTGTCGGGCGACGGTGATTTTGCACTATTGCTCGATACCGTTGCCCACAAACATGGCTGCAAAACCTCGGTCTACGGTGTCCTTAATCTGACCGCCAATGCGCTGATCAACAGTGCAAATGCATTCATTGATATAGACCAAAAATGGCTGTTATGAGTTAAATTAAAGAAGCGAATTGACAATTAAACACAATGAACGTGACCCTTAGCTACTATTTTCGCGTAAACAAGCTAGTTCATGAGTAGGTCGTTTGCATAATCAACATCTAATTCTTACACAACAATAGCATCATTTTTCAACAAGCTATGACATAATAGCTGATTACTCAAAAAAGGGTTATTTTTAGCAAATATGGATTATATAGAAGTTCGCGGTGCGCGTACGCACAATCTAAAGAATATCGATATAACACTACCTCGCGACAAACTAGTGGTGATCACTGGTTTGTCGGGTTCGGGCAAGTCATCACTCGCCTTTGATACACTCTATGCTGAAGGGCAACGCAGATATGTAGAAAGCTTGTCGGCCTACGCCAGGCAGTTTTTGTCAATGATGGAAAAACCAGACGTAGACCATATTGAGGGCTTATCTCCAGCGATTTCGATTGAACAAAAATCGACCTCTCACAATCCACGTTCTACCGTAGGAACCATCACCGAAATTTACGATTATTTGCGCTTGATGTTTGCGCGCGTAGGTACACCTCGTTGTCCAGATCATAAGGTTCCTTTAGACGCACAAACGATTAGTCAAATGGTAGACAAAGTACTTAGCTTCGAGGAAGGAACGAAGCTCATGCTGCTAGCACCGGTTGTACAAGCGCGCAAAGGTGAGCACATCAAAACCTTAGAAGGCTTAAGTGCACAAGGTTTTATTCGTGCTCGAATTGACGGCGAAGTATGTGATTTATCGGATCCACCAGACTTAGATTTACGCAAAAAGCACACCATTGAAGTGGTTGTGGACCGCTTTAAAGTGCGCGACGACCTGCAATTGCGTCTAGCTGAATCCTTCGAAACAGCACTTGCGTTGTCAGCAGGCACTGCAAAAGTGGTATACATGGATGATGCTACGCAAGATGAGATCGTGTTTTCTGCGAACTTTGCTTGTCCGCATTGTGGTTATAGCATCACTGAGCTTGAGCCTCGTATATTCTCGTTTAACAACCCAGCGGGCGCTTGCCAGACCTGTGACGGCCTAGGTACCAAGCAATTTTTTGACCCTCACCGAGTCATCAGCAATGAAGAGTTAAGTTTATCTGGCGGTGCTATCCGTGGCTGGGATAAACGCAGCTATTACTACTTCCAAATGCTCATGTCGGTCGCTGACCATTACGGCTTTAATCTAAAAGTTCCGTTCCAAGACTTAGATGACGAGGCAAAAGACATCGTTTTGCATGGTTCAAAAGGCCAGTCAATCAAGTTTAAATATATCAATGAGCGCGGCGACATTATGGAGCGTCAGCATCCGTTTGAGGGCATTATCCCAAATATGGAAAGGCGCTACAAAGAAACTGAATCAAACACCGTACGTGAGGAGTTAGGCAAATACCTTAGCCACCAACCATGTACAACTTGTGCAGGCTCTCGTTTACGCCTTGAAGCACGCAACGTCTTTATTCAAGAAACAAACCTACCAACCATCGCCACAATGTCGATAGAAGAAGCCTTTAATTTCTTTAAAAACCTGAACTTGAGCGGGCAGCGTGCAACCATTGCTGACAAAATATTAAAGGAAATTATGGACCGACTTAATTTCTTAATTAATGTTGGTTTAAATTACTTGTCACTTGAACGTAGTGCCGACACCCTTTCAGGTGGTGAAGCCCAGCGTATTCGCTTGGCCAGCCAAATTGGGGCAGGCTTGGTGGGTGTAATGTATGTGCTTGATGAGCCATCTATAGGTTTGCACCAACGCGACAATGAACGCTTATTAAAAACACTTCGTCATTTACGCGATTTAGGCAATACAGTAATTGTGGTTGAACACGATGAAGATGCCATAAAAGAGGCTGATTATATCGTAGATATCGGCCCTGGTGCGGGTGTGCACGGCGGTGAAATCATTGCCCAAGGCAGCCTACAAGATATTATGGACTGTCCAAATTCCCTAACGGGTAAGTATTTAGCCGGTATCGAGAAAATAGACATACCGAGTGTGCGTACACCTACCGAAGATAAAAATTGGCTAGAATTAGTCGGCGCCACCGGCAACAACCTAAACGATGTTAGTTTGCGCATTCCCACGGGATTAATGACCTGTATTACCGGCGTGTCGGGCTCAGGAAAATCTACCCTGATCAACGATACTTTTTACCGTATTGCGCAGCGTGAACTAAACCGAGCAACAGTAAACGAACCAGCGCCTTACAAATCCATGACTGGTTTAGAACACTTGGATAAAGTCGTTGATATTGACCAAAGTCCAATTGGTAGAACGCCACGTTCTAACCCCGCTACCTATGCTGGTATTTTTACGCCTATTCGCGAAATATTTTCGGGGACCCAAGAGTCACGTTCACGAGGTTACAAACCAGGGCGCTTTAGCTTTAATGTAAAAGGTGGTCGTTGTGAAGCCTGCCAAGGTGATGGCGTAATAAAAGTGGAAATGCATTTTTTGCCCGACGTATATGTTCCGTGTGATGTATGCGCAGGTAAGCGCTACAATCGAGAAACCTTAGAAATTCGATTTAAAAATAAAAACATCAATGAAGTTCTCGACATGACGGTTGAGGATGCTCATCAATTTTTTGAGGCCATTCCTTCCATTGCAAGAAAGCTGCGTACCTTAATGGACGTTGGCCTATCATATATCCGCTTAGGTCAATCGGCAACGACACTCTCAGGTGGTGAAGCCCAACGCGTAAAATTAGCCAAAGAACTGTCTAAACGAGATACAGGTCAAACCCTTTATATCTTAGATGAGCCCACAACTGGCCTGCATTTTCATGATATTAAGCAATTACTTCAGGTATTGCACCGATTAAGAGATCACGGTAACACTGTGGTCGTAATCGAGCATAACTTGGACGTTGTTAAAACCGCCGATTGGGTTATTGATTTAGGGCCAGAAGGTGGTTCTGGTGGTGGTCAAATTATTGCACAAGGCACACCTGAAGAGGTGGCGCTGAATGAAAAATCTCACACGGGGAGTTTTCTTGCCCCTATGCTAAATGTAAAGAGATAAGTAATGTACTGTGAACAATATAGCGTTCGCTTCTGCGAGACCGACGCCTTGGGGCATGTTAGTAATACGGTGTTGGTCGCTTGGTTTGAAGCGGCCCGTATGCCAATTTTCAAATTATTCGTACCTGATCTTAACTTACAAAACTGGCCTTTAATCTTGGCCAGTTATAATGTGGATTTTTTACAACAAATATACTTGCAAGAAATTGTCACCATTAAGTCATGGATAAGCAGGATAGGTACAAGCTCTTTCGAAGTTTATCAAGAATGTTGGCAAGACAGTGAATTAAAAGCCAAAGGCAAAACCACATTGGTTCACTTTGACTACAAGACCAAAAAATCCCGCAGCATACCTGTTGAGATAAAACAGGCTTTGGCAGCTAATTTGATTGAGCAGTAAATTAACGTTGACGTTTTTACTACTAACCGTCAAAGGGACTTAGGCTTATTCCGGTCATGCTGTAACCAACAGATGCAATGTCACCCGTCCAACCTTCGGTTGAAAGCTTTCCGGTAACCCATACAGCATCATAGAGATTGTCGATCGGCACGCCTTCAGAAAACCTGACATAAACTATTTGATTTGATGGTGGTGGCGGGACATGTATACAGGCGCCAAAATAAGGGACTAACAAAAACTCGGTGATCAGTTCAGCATCTCCTTCTAGTGGCACGACGAAACCAGGAATTTTTGCCAAAGTGCCATCTAAACTTTCTATCAAAGGGGCATTAGGTGCGACTTGTGCCATGCTACTCGTATGCTCCATTGAAACTGGCGGCATCGTAAAATTTTTCGGGACTAAGTCTTCCCAATATAATTCTTTGGGCGCTTGTTGTGACATTGCCAAAGTACTCACAAAGGTACACACACTTAAAATTAAAAAAGTAAGAAAATGACGTTTCATAAATAGCTCCAATTCGGCTTAATCCAATGTCAAAAAATAGTACTAGGATGAAACAAAAGATAGCATGAAAAAAGCCCGCAAATGCGAGCTTTTAATAATCGACTAACTTGTAATCACAAGCCTATGATTAGCTTTCTTCTTTTTGATAACGCTCAGCGCTACTAACGATTTCAGCTTTCGCCGCATCAATACCCGCCCAGCCTTCAATTTTAACCCATTTACCTGGTTCTAAATCTTTATAATGCGAGAAAAAGTGCTCAACCTGATTCTTAGTGATTTCAGGAACATCATCGATATCTTTTATATCAGAATAGATTTTAGTCAGTTTATCAACTGGAACAGCAATAACTTTCGCATCTTCTCCAGATTCGTCGGTCATATTTAATACGCCTACTGGACGAACTTTAACAACCGAACCCGCAATTAAAGGATGTGGTGTCATTACTAATACGTCTACTGCGTCGCCATCGTCCGACAGGGTATTGTTTACGTAACCGTAGTTTAACGGATATTGCATACAAGTGCCCATAAAACGGTCCACAAACAAAGCACCGGTGTCTTTGTCGACTTCATATTTAATGGGTGATGAATAGGCGGGAATTTCAATAATTACAAGGACTTCGTCAGGTAACTTATCGCCTGCAGGTACGTTATTTAAGCTCATTTTTTTCCTTTGCTCAATAATAATTTAATAAACTGTTTGCACGCCTACGTGAAAAGGCGTGCCTTATCATGTGGCTATTTAAAGCCAGCCACACAATGCTCAACTTCTTCTTTAGAACCAATAAGGACTGGGACACGTTGGTGAATTTCTTCAGGCATCACTTCCATGATGCGTCCGCTCCCAGTAGAGGCAAGTCCACCGGCTTGTTCGATTAGAAAGGCCATTGGGTTCGCTTCATATAATAAACGCAATTTGCCCGGCATTTTAGGATTACGTTTGTCAAATGGATACATAAAGATACCGCCGCGACAAAGTACGCGATGAATATCACCCACCATGGCTGCAACCCAACGCATGTTGTAATCTTTTTCGCGAGGCCCTTCGGCACCGGCGATAAGTTCTGACACATATTTTTGAATAGGCTCTTCCCAGTGGCGCTGGTTTGAAGTGTTAATCGCAAACTCGTTGGTTTGCTCTGGTATTTGAAGATTCGCCGATGTAAGAAGAAAACCGCCGTGGGTTTTATCAAGCGTATATAAGTGTGTACCGCGACCGGTTGTCATCGCTAGCATTGTGGATGGACCGTATAGTACGTATCCTGCTGCGACCATTTGCGTTCCAGGTTGCAAAAATGCTGAAGGGTCATCTGGCTCCATCCACTGCGGTGCATGAGCAATTGAAAATATAGTCCCAATTAGACTGTTTATTTCAGTGTTAGACGATCCGTCTAGAGGGTCAAAACTCACCAAATAATTACCATCGGGTGAACAAGGTACAACACCTTCTTCTTCTTCTGAGGAAATGGCTTTTACGTACCCTGATTCAGACAAAATATCTTTGAGTATTTGGTTAGAAATTACATCGAGTTTTTTTTGTGTTTCTCCTTGTACATTTTCACTCAGAGTCGACCCGAGGACGCCAGCTAGTGCGCCTTGACTGACGCGGAAAGAAATTTCCTTACAGGCAGCCAGTAGTGTTCTTATAAGTAAAATTAATTCGAGGGGGGCACCATCTTTCTGCAATTGGGTATTGAGTCGTTTCATTGATATACGTTTCCTGTGTGAGTGTCGTACCAAGTAAAGTATGGCATAAACTAAGGGATTAATGGAGAAAAAACACAAAACACTTTAGTCTATACCATAATGATTGTAACTATCTTGGGCGCGGATGAGAAACAGTTATTTCGGCTTATCCTTATCATCTGCTACAATTGCGCGATTATTCACTTACCTATACAAAACATGCACGTACATATATTAGGAATTTGCGGCACCTTCATGGGCGGCATCGCAGCCATCGCCAAAAGCTTAGGATACAAAGTAACCGGCTCAGACAGAAACGTTTATCCGCCAATGAGCACACAACTAGAACAGCTCGGCATTACACTTTCCCAAGGTTATGATGAAAGTCAGTTTGACCCAGCGCCTGACATGGTCATTATTGGCAACGCAATGGCTCGTTCAAATCCCGCTGTTGAGTACGTTTTAAATCGCAATTTACCTTATACAAGTGGCCCTCAATGGCTTCTAGATCATTTACTCAAAGACAGATGGGTACTTGCCGTTGCCGGAACGCATGGTAAAACCTCTACAAGTAGCATGCTCGCTTGGATACTCGAATCTGCTGGTTTATCGCCGGGCTTTTTAATAGGAGGTGTGCCTGAAAACTTTGGTATTTCTGCACGTATTGGAAAATCTCCATTTTTCGTGATCGAGGCTGACGAATACGACAGTGCATTTTTCGACAAGCGCTCAAAGTTTGTTCACTACCGCCCTCGCACACTAGTATTAAACAATCTTGAATTCGACCATGCTGATATTTTTGAAGACCTAAACGCCATTAAAAAACAATTTCACCATTTAGTCAGAACAGTACCCGCTAATGGCCTTATATTGTCGCCCGCAGCTGAACCAAATTTAGAAGCCGTGCTCGAAATGGGTTGTTGGAGTGAACAAAGTTTTATTGGTGATGCGAGCAAAGCGCAGTGGAAAGCGACTAAAATAAAATCAGATTGCAGCGAATTTTTGCTGAGCTATAAAGGTGACGCCAAAGGTGAAATAAACGCACGTTTAAAGTGGTCTCTTTTTGGTGAGCACAATATGAACAACGCACTTATGGCAATTGCTGCGGCCCATCATGCTGGCGTGCATATTGAAGATGCCGTAAACGCAATGACTACATTTAAAAATGTAAAACGACGCATGGAAATTAAAGGCGTGGTTAACGGAATTACCGTGTATGACGATTTTGCGCATCATCCAACGGCGATTGAAACGACGATTGAAGGCTTACGCAACAAAGTGGGTAATCAAAATATTATCGCAATAGTTGAACCTCGCTCTAATACCATGCGTATGGGTGTGCATAAGAATCAATTATCCCAAGCATGGGAAAAAGCAGATTCGGTGCATTTGCTTGAGCCCGACAATCTGTCATGGTCGTTAAAAGACGTAATCGATAACAGTAAGATTGAAGTTTACCCACACAAGTCAGTCGCCACTATTGTAGAGGCTGTTGCCAAAGCCGCTGCACCAGGCAGTCATATACTAGTGATGAGTAACGGCGGGTTTGATGGTATACATCAACGAATATTAGACGCATTAGGAGCAGTAAATGAGTAACGCCATTACATTGGCCATTACCGGAGCCTCTGGGGCACCATACGCTCTATCTTTACTCAAGCAATTGGTCAAAGCGCAGTGCGAAGTACATGTGTTGATGTCGTCGGCTGCGCGTGTTGTATTTGCCACTGAAGAAGATCTTAAAGTACCAGCTAAACCAGAGTCAGCAAGTGCATATTTTACTGAGCTTACCAACGCCAAAGCGAATCAAATAAGAGTCTATGGAAAAGAAGAATGGTTTTCTGTTGTCGCATCTGGTTCTTCAGCGCCCAAGCAAATGGTGGTGTGCCCATGCTCAACAGGTACATTATCAGCCATTGCCACTGGTGCTTGCGACAATTTGATCGAACGTGGCGCTGATGTGGTCATTAAAGAACGAGGCCAGTTAATACTCGTGCCAAGAGAAATGCCATTTTCTAGTATTCATTTGGAAAACATGTTGAAGCTATCGAACATGGGCGTGACCATTATGCCAGCAGCCCCCGGCTTCTACCACAATCCCAAAAGCATACAAGACTTAGTTGACTTTGTAGTGGCCCGCATACTAAACCACCTAGATATACCACAATCCCTTGTAAAGCCATGGGGCTATCAAACACCAAAAGACTAGTATGGGCGAAAGCTAATATAAGTATAAAATTGGAGAACTACTATGAAAATCGTTAAGTCTTTAGCATTTGCAGCTTTGTTGGTTACATCGACCTACGCTCAAATGGCCCATGCGTGGGGGCAAACTGGTCATCGTGTTACCGGTAAAATTGCTGAGTTGTATTTAACTCCCGAAGCGCAACGTGCGATTAATTTAATTCTAGACTACGAGACACTCGCTGAAATAAGTACCTATGCTGATGAAAACAGATCTAACCCTGAGCATTTTTGGCAAAAAGTCGCTGGCCCCTACCATTATGTAACCGTGCCTGCGGGTAAGAGCTATGATGAAGTTGCTGCGCCGGCCAGTGGTGATTCATATACCGCACTAAAAATGTTTACTAAAACCCTCAAAGACCCACAAGCATCAAGAGCTGACAAACAACTAGCACTTAAAATGATTGTGCATATCATTGGGGATTTACATCAACCTTTACATGCAGGTAATGGCACTGATCGAGGAGGAAACGATGTTAAAGTCAATTTCTTTTGGGAAGATTCTAACCTACACCGCGTATGGGATTCGGGTCTGATTGACCGTAAACAGCTTTCGTACACTGAATGGTATGAATTTTTAGCGCCTAAGATTTCAGCTGAGCTTGCAAAACAGTGGTACACCACAGATCCATTGGTGTATATTGCAGAAAGCACCAAAATACGAGACACCATTTATCCAGAAAGTGACAAGCTTTCATGGCAATATTTGTATGATCATACCCCTGTTATGAAGCTACGACTGCAACAAGCGGGCGTCCGAATAGCGGCACACCTTAACGATGCCTTCAAATAAAGTATCTAGCGCTTAGACTAAATTTCTAGGGGATCAGCAGACAATACAATACCCGTGTTGTCTGCGTATAAATGGTCCTCTGGCAAAAAGGTTACCCCAGCAAGATTAACGGCAACATCTAAGTCACCAATCTCGCGCGCATCTGCACTGACCGGAATTGCGCCAAGGGCGTGAATGCCAATATCATATTCTTCTAGCAGGTCTACATCACGAACCGCACCATAACAAACAATGCCTTCCCATTGATTTTCGAGTGCTAATTGAACGTTTTCGGCATCAATAAGAGCGCGTCGTAACGAACCACCGCCATCGATTAGTAGCACTTTTCCCATACCATCTGTAGCGAGTACTTTGTCGACCAATCCGCGGTCTTCGAAACACTTAATAGTAGTAATCTCTCCGCAATAAACGAAACGTGCACCGTAGTTAGTAAATATAGGGTCTACAACATCAACACTATCGGCAAACATATCGCATATTTCTGAGGTATTGAATTCCATAGGTCTTCCTTAAAGTCTCACATATTTGTATGTGCTAACACTAGCACATTTTTTATGCATTCTATATACACCTAAATTTACTTTTATTTATTAATTTAGCGCATCGAAAGGTTGCATTTTAGCTCTGTGCAAGGCATGGTTAGCGCAATTATATTTGTTTTGAAAAAGACTATGCGTTACATAAAAATAAGCGCTCTGATTAGCATATTATTGCTGGTCCTAGCTGGCTGTGGGCAACGTGGCCCGCTCTATTCTCCCGATAAAGCTCCTGAAACAACACCTGTACCGAGCACGAATGCGGTATCAAGCCCATCTACCTTACCTGTATCTGAAGGAGCCTAACTAATGGACTTTTTTAACTATAAAGGCGCAGACTTGTTCGCCGAAGATGTCAATGTTAACGACATTATCAAAGACCATGGTACACCTACATATATCTATTCTCGAGCGACCTTGGAACGCCACTGGAAAGCATTTGACAACGCAGTAAGTGCTCACAAACATTTAGTTTGCTATGCCGTAAAAGCCAACTCAAACATAGGCGTATTGTCGGTACTTGCAAAATTAGGCTCAGGTTTTGACATTGTCTCAGGCGGTGAACTAGCACGTGTTATCCAAGCCGGTGGTGACCCTGCTAAGGTGGTTTTTTCTGGCGTTGCTAAAACAGAAAACGAAATTGCTTATGCGCTAGAGCAAGGCATAAAATGCTTTAATGTAGAATCGATTCCTGAACTCGATAGAATCAACGCTGTGGCCAAATCGCTAGGCAAACAAGCCCCTATTTCATTAAGAATAAACCCAGATGTGGATGCAAAAACCCATCCTTACATCTCAACTGGCTTAAAAGCGAACAAATTTGGGATAGCAAAAGACGATGCAATGCGTGCTTATGAGTATGCAAATAGTCTGTCAAATCTAGATATTCAAGGCATGGATTGTCACATTGGTTCACAACTAACCGAATTATCTCCTTTTGTTGACGCATTAGAGCGACTATTAGCCCTTATTGATGAGCTAGCACAAAAAGGGATTCACATTTCACACTTAGATGTAGGCGGTGGATTAGGCGTTACCTATAATGACGAAAAGCCTCCGCATCCTGATGAATATGCAGCTGCGATGGCTAAATCGATGACGGGTCGTGAGGATTTAACGTTAATACTTGAACCCGGCCGTGCGATTGCGGCTAATGCAGGAATTCTAGTGACTAAAGTAGAGTTTTTAAAACAAGGCGAAGAAAAAAACTTTGCTATTGTTGATGCTGCTATGAACGACCTACTGCGCCCAGCCCTATATAGCGCTTGGCAAAAAATAGAAGCGACCACTCAACGAGAAGGCAAAGGAAGTGTTTACGATGTAGTGGGCCCAGTTTGTGAAACGGGTGATTTCTTAGGCAAAGACCGCGAACTCAATATCCAAGCGAGTGATTATTTAGCCGTACGAAGCGCCGGTGCTTATGGCTTTGTAATGTCGAGCAATTACAATAGTCGCTGTCGCTGCGCCGAGATTATGGTTGATGGTGCTAATGTCTATGTAGTGCGAGAAAGAGAAAGCTTGAGTGATTTATGGAAAGGCGAACAAAAGGTGCCTAATTAATTTATGCACAACGACGCCAACAATAAGCAAAACGAACAACGTTTTTCGAATAAGCATAAAAAAAGCATTGTGCATTTTTCAAAGATGCATGGCTTAGGAAACGACTTTGTCGTCATAGACAACATTACGCAAAATGTATTTTTCTCCAAAGAAAAAATACTCGCGCTGGCAGACCGTAACTTCGGTATTGGTTTTGACCAACTGTTATTGGTAGAACCGCCCTATGATCCTGAGCAAGATTTCCACTACCGAATTTTTAATGCCGATGGCAGTGAAGTAGCGCAATGTGGTAACGGTGCAAGGTGCTTTGCTCGTTTCGTAAAAACCAAAGGCCTAATTAATCGAAATAAGATAAGCGTAAGTACTAAGTCGGGAAGAATGATCTTATATCTCGAAAAAGACGGCAATGTCACGGTCAATATGGGCAGGCCGAACTTTGTACCTGAGCAAATTCCGTTTATCGCGAACAAGCAAGAAAATATTTATATTATTCGCGAAGCCGATAAGACCTTTTTTTGCGGTGTAGTCTCGATGGGTAATCCGCATTGTGTAGTCCAAGTCGATGATGTAGATAATATCGACATTAATACGATTGGGCCTATACTAGGAAAGCATGAACGATTCGTTGAAGGTGTTAATGTTGGCTTTATGCAGATCATTAATAAAAACGAGATAAAACTCAGAGTTTACGAACGCGGTGCCGGTGAAACCCTTGCCTGCGGAAGCGGCGCTTGCGCTGCGGTGGCGATTGGTCAGATTCAAGGCAAGCTAAGCCAGGACGTGAAAGTAACACTGTTAGGCGGTGAGCTAAAAATAAAGTGGCAAGGCGGTGACTCAATGTTAAAAATGACCGGCCCTGCACAACATGTTTACGATGGACAAATATTATTATGACAGAACAGGCAAATGTACAAACTAGCGATATAGAAGATAGCGCTAAGAGCAACGGCACTGTGAGCAAAGAGTCGGTTGCCAAATATTTGTTGGCACACCCTAGCTTTTTAATCGACAACCCTGATTTGTTAGTGCAAATCCAAGTGCAATTGCAAGACAATGGCGTGGTATCACTCACTCAAATTCAAGCCGCACAGTCTCGTGACAAAATAAAGCAGCTTAAGTCGCAATTAGAAGGTTTAGTCTCAAACGCTCGCAAGAATGAACTTATTTATAAAACCTATGCCGAGTTAAATCTAGACTTGGCGAAGGCAACTTCAATCGCAGATTTAGAAACAAGCCTACAAGCTCACTTGGTTACCACCTTAGGGCTTGAGTCTGCGCGTATTGTATTACTAGACAATAAAGATGAAGCCCCCTTAAGTGAAATCCAACAACGTTCGCTATTTGATAAAAAGCTCGCCAAGCAACCCTTCTATTTTGGGCGTTTAGCAAATATAGAAAAAGAAGCTTTGTTTCCAAAAGCAAAGGCCGAATCAGTAGCCCTTGTAAGGTTAAATGACAATCAAGAAACGCAAGGAAAATCTGCGCCACTTGGTTTACTAGTCATATCGAGCAAAGACTCATTACATTTTCAGCCCGACATGGATACCGTGTTAGTTGATTACTTACGCAAGAATCTAAACCACCACTTAGGTCGCTTGCGCTAGTATTTATGAATACTGACCCCACCAACTCTGAACTTTCTAGTGTCCAGCAGTGGATAAACGCATATATAGAAGTGTGCAGGGTTGAGCGCCAATTGTCGCCTCATACGGTAAAAAGTTATACGCGGCAATTACAAAGCATCGCCACTAATACAAAGTTAATTGAGTGGACAGATCTCACGCCAACGATTGCCAAAAGGATTTTGCAACAAGCACACAGAGAAGGCCTATCGGCGCGTTCAATAAATCTTAGATTAACGGTATTACGAAATTTTTGTCGCTTTTTGGTGCATAAGAAAGTTCTCAAAGCGAACCCTCTAGATGCAATACATGCGGTTAAACAGAACAAACCATTACCCAAATATTTAAATGTAGATGAAATGGGTAGCTTGTTAAACTTTGATGGAAGCGACTTCTTAAGTGTTAGAGATAAGTGTTTGTTTGAGCTTATGTATGGCTGTGGTTTACGTTTAGCAGAGTTAACTGGGCTGATGCTTTCTGATTTGCTTGGTGACGGGACATTAAAGGTAACCGGCAAGGGAAATAAACAAAGAGTTTTACCTATCGGTAGCAAAGCGCAAGAAGCTATTGACGAATATCTGCCACTCAGGAAAGACCTTATACCTTTTTCTGAAGAACCCGCTCTATTTATATCAATTAGGAAAACGCGATTGTCTAATCGTCAAGTAGCAACGCGCCTTGAAAAG
Organism: Glaciecola sp. G7-5; assembly: GCF_055808975.1. Taxonomy (NCBI): domain Bacteria; kingdom Pseudomonadati; phylum Pseudomonadota; class Gammaproteobacteria; order Alteromonadales; family Alteromonadaceae; genus Glaciecola; species Glaciecola sp. G7-5. The sequence continues at coordinate 1,720,322 of NZ_CM147892.1, read as the reverse complement.
TGGGCAAAACATCAAACTTTGTATCAACAAATTAGCCCGCATACATTGCGCCATTCATTCGCTACGCACGTGCTTGAGTCGAGCAACGATTTACGAGGTGTACAAGAACTATTGGGGCATGCAAATTTATCTACTACCCAAGTGTATACTCATCTTAATTTTCAACACCTAAGCGAAGTTTATGACAACGCACATCCAAGAGCACGAAAAAAGTGATTGTATACAAACCCTTATCTCATATTAGAGCGATCACTTTAGATTTAGATGACACTTTATACGACAACATGCCGTATATACATGAAGCCGAACGCAGTATAAAAAAGTACATCAAAAAACATTACTCAAAAGCGGCCAAAATTTCGAAAAATGAATGGCAGGACATTCGTAGCGAAATACTTAACGAACAACCTGGACTAGCGAGTGATGTAAGCTTGCTACGCGCTACTGTATTAACCAAAGGGTTTATGCAAAGCGGCATGAAAGATGATGAAACAGCACTGGCGGTAAAAGATTGCTTTGATCATTTTTACTTTAAAAGAAGTGACTTTGAAGTTGATCCATCGGTGCGTAAAACCTTAAAAAAGCTAGCTAAACAGGTGCCTATTGCAGCCATTACCAATGGTAATGTAAATTGTGAAGCTATTGGGATAGCGAAGTATTTTACTTGTATAGTCAATGCGAGTGAAAAGTATCCAATGAAGCCTCATCGTGCCATGTTCGACTATGTTGCAAAAGAACTTAAGATACCGAGCAAGAACATACTTCATGTTGGCGATGATCTCGACAAAGACATTAAAGGCGCAACAAATGCTGGATATCAAAGCGCCTGGCTTGCGGTCAATAGACCCATGAATCTGGCAAACGAGAGTGCGTCGGTATTGCCACATGTGCAACTTAGTGAACTCAAAGACCTAATTCAACTAATTAAAAAACGGTAGACATTTATGAGTGACAATACATACCAACCACCTAAAGTATGGACTTGGGACAAAGCTAGTGGCGGTAAATTTGCTAATATAAATCGCCCTGTTTCGGGAGCAACCCATGATCAAGAACTGCCGATTGGCGAGCACCCTTTTCAGCTCTATTCATTAGCCACGCCCAATGGTGTAAAAGTAAGCATCATGTTTGAAGAATTACTTGCCTTAGGTATTAAAGACGCTGAATACGACGCCCACATTGTCAATATCCAAGAAGGCGAGCAATTTGGAAGTGACTTTGTTGCGGTAAATCCAAATTCTAAAATTCCCGCTTTGATGGATAGGAGCGATTCACAAGGCCTGAGAATATTTGAGTCGGGTGCAATCCTAATCCATCTTGCCGAAAAATTTGGCCACTTTTTACCAGATGACAGCAACAAACGCGCTGAAACCATGTCTTGGTTGATGTGGCAAATGGGCAGTGCACCTTTCCTTGGGGGAGGCTTTGGTCATTTTTACGCTTACGCCCCAGAAAAATATGAATATCCGATCAATCGCTACGCAATGGAAGTCAAACGTCAATTGGATGTTTTAGACCAACAACTCGCTAAAAATGAGTTTATTGCTGGGGACGAGTATACCATTGCAGATATGGCAATATGGCCATGGTACGGCGTTTTAGTGTTGGGTGATTTGTATGAAGCCGCTGAATTTTTAGAAGTGGACACTTACACTAACGTGCGCCGATGGGCTCAGCAGCTAAACAAAAGACCTGGCGTAAAACGCGGCCGCATTGTTAATCGCGTATGGGGAGAGGAAAACGAGCAACTAGCCAACAGACACTCAGCCAAAGATATAGACGACGTCCTCGCAAAATAAACAGTACTCAAGCGAGCTTTTGGCTGTTGCGCCAACGCCCAGGGCTGAGTTTAAAAACTTGCTTGAATCGATGAGCAAAGCCGGCACTGTCGGCATAACCGACAGTATCGGCAATTTGCTCTAAACTACAATTAGTATAACGCAATAAATAACATGCATACTCCATTCGGGTTTCGTTCAGCAGCTTCATTGGGGTTTTACCGGTCTCTTTTTTACATAAACGATAAAACTGTGGCTCAGATAGGTGTAATTTACTTGCCAATGATTTTACATCCCACGGCACTTGTAGTTGCTTACTAACCGAGCGCATGAGTGCGTGAAAACGTTGTTGCTGGGAAGATTGTTCAGGCTTTTGTTGTACACTTTGTTCTACTTGGTAAAGCAAAACTTCGATTAAGCGTAGCAAAATGTCTGAATTATAGTGACCTTCGCTATGCTCAAAATCACGGATCAAAGACATGGTTTGGTAAATAAGGGCTGCGTTATTACTGGTCCATACCTTTGGCGAAAGGTCGCGAATAAAGTAATAACTTGGACAGTCATGTAATAACAGCCAGCATATATCCCATTGCTCACTGTCTAATTCATATAGAAATGGCGTGCCCGCGGGCAATAGCATAATGCTATTTGGACCTACACTATATTGCTCTTCTGCGACTTGCGTGCTACCTGTGCGCTGCGAAGGGATATGAAGCTTGGCGCTTCCAGACTTCGTGGCAATTAAGTAATGGACATGTGTACGCCCCTGCGGCCTGTCACCAAAAAGTTCTCCTCTACCGGTCTTGCCTATTCGATACTGTGTTTGTAATCTCGACACGCCTGCACATGCAATAAAAGACTTGCCCTTGCCCGGTAAAGATTCAAAGTTAAAAAAGTCTTCTTGGCAGTCGGGGTGAATATCGAGAATATCTTGCCACATGGTTTTTCCAAAATGATAGTTTTAGACATGATACATGATATTTCTAGAGATGTTTATTTAGACTGCTTTCACTAATATACGCAACATCATTATCCTTATCTTATTTTTGGCTCAGACTTATTTACTATGCAAGACAAGCTCAACACTAGCGCTGCTTATAACAAGCCATCTACTTTTAAACAAAGTATTAAACTGGCTTGGCCCATTTCCTTACAAAGCATTTTGGTCACGATGTTAGGTATGAGTGATATTATGATGGTTGGCCATTTAGGCGACGAAGCCGTCGCATCGGTAGGTTTGGGCAATCGCATACAGTTTGTGATCCTGATTATTTTGTCAGGTCTTGCCGCCGGTGTGGGCGTGTTGTCAGCGCAATATTACGGCGCCGGCAAAAGTAAAGCCATAAACGCGGTGATTGTAAAAACCTTGCTTATTGGTTTTGCTGCGCTGTTACCCATCGTCGCCTGTACTTTTATGTTTGGCGACGTGCTTGTTGGGCTTGGTACAAAGGACGAAATAATCATTAACGTGGGTGAGCGCTATTTGTGGGTCACCATGCCAAGCCTCGCCTTTGTGGTCGTCATCATGATTTTTGAAAACGCACTACGAGGCCTAGGAGAGGTTAAGCTGCCCATGATACTCGGCAGCATTGCTATTATCATCAATATAATCCTAAATTATTGGTTGATACACGGCGGTTTGCAAGTTGAAGCGATGGGCGTACAAGGCGCTGCCTGGGCAACCTTTATCGCCCGGGGCATTCATGCAGGCCTCATTTTATATTGTTTATTTGCGGTAAAGCATGTGGTTTTCCCAGCGCAAATTCGTCGCTCGCAATTGCGAGATAAAGCGCAATGGGCGCGCCTAATACATTTGGTATGGCCTATGATGGTTAGCTTTGGCGTGTGGTCAGTAGGTACCTTTGTGTATCAGCTTATATTTGGCCGTATTGGCACTCAAGAGCTTGCCGTTATGAGCTTGATGGCACCATTGGAAGGTATTCTTATATCGTTTTTCTTTGGTTTTGCATCGGCATGTTCAATTATGGTGGGTCAACGCCTTGGCCAAGACAATTTTGATGGAGCATGGACGGTAGCTCGTGGCTTTGCGATAAGCGCACCTATTGTTACCTTTTGCTTGGCGATTTTAATGCTAAGTTTAGAATCCTTAGTGTTTATGCCATACACTAAACTGAGTCCAGACACGCTCGAAATCGCACACAATATTTTTGTCCTCATTACGCTTGGTACCTGCATAAAAGTATTTAATATGACCGCGTCTATGGGAATTTTACGTGCAGGTGGTGACAATAAACATTGTATGTTGATAGATATTTCTGGCATGTGGTTGGTTGGTATTCCGCTTACTTTTGCAGCCGCGTTCTATTTTCAGTTTTCACTTTATTGGGTTGTTCTTGCGACCTATTCAGAAGAAATTGTGAAATCAATCCTGTTTTTCTATCGTATGCAAGCAAAACACTGGTTGCGCAATCTTACCGGACAAGAGTCGTTGGTGAAAGCAAACTCATAACGACAGTTGATAAACACAAATATTAACGGCGCTGGCCAAATTAAGTGAATCAATCGCGCCACTGCCCTTAATTGTGAAAGGTTGAGCGTTAAATTGAGACAAGGCGTCACTGGGAACCCCGCGCGCTTCATTGCCAAATAAATAACAATCGTAGTCAGCAAAAGCGCGCGAATTTATAGGGCTACCTTGCATATCTAGATAAGCAAACTTAGTAAAGCGGCGCTGTAAATCTTCTAAACCCACTTCCAACTCAATGGGCACATGAAAAATTGCTCCCATACTGGCACGCACGACTTTAGGATTAAAAGGGTCAACGCTGTTCGCACTTAGCAACAAACGACAATTACCAAACCACGCCAAGCTACGCAGGATAGTGCCTAAATTGCCAGGGTCTTGTACTTCGTGCAAATAAATAGAGCGTATATGTTGGGAATTGGGTGCAGCATCTGTCACTGGTGTTTTGGGCAAAGGAACACAAGCTACAATTCCTTGGGGCGTTTTGGTATTACTGATCTGCGCCATTTGCTTAACAGTCACAGTAACGATAGTTACATCCATCGCGAGTTGCTGCGCCCAGCTCGCATAATCTTTTGTGACATAAATGCTTATGTTTTGTGAATTGGTTTGCGTATTTAGCGCTTTTTGCAACTCCAAGATAAGATGCTCACCTTCAACCAAGTAATAGCCAAATTGTGCGCGATACTTTTTTTGATGGAGCTTTTTTACGTCGTCTAGTTTCATATTGCTTTGTCCATGTGCTCATTAAGATCGCGCAGTGCTATTTATCGCAAGCGTATAGCAAAAGTTAGTTTGTTGATGCTAAGTGTAGCGCTTTGCTATTTCGAAGTCAGGCAGTAGACACTAAAAATCCACACCGATTTGCAAATTACTTGCGCCAGCTTACAATAAGCCTTGTTTTCGCGATATAAGTAGCAGAATGACCTAATGGCCCGATCAAAAACCAGCAAGAAATGGCTCGACGAACATGTAAACGACCCCTACGTAAAAAAAGCTAAGGCCGACGGCTATCGTTCACGTGCCAGTTACAAGCTAATCGAAATTAACGAAAAAGATAATTTGATGCGCAGCGGCAGTATTGTGATGGATTTAGGCGCGGCTCCTGGCGGTTGGTCACAAATCGTCATTCCACTCATTGGCGACAAAGGTCGCTTAATTTCTTCTGACATTCTCCCCATGGATGGCTTAGCAGGGGCGACCTTTATACAGGGTGATTTTACCGAAGAAGCGGTGTATGAAGAAATTCTTGCTGCACTTAACAACGATAAAGCAGATTTGGTAATTTCTGACATGGCACCGAATATTAGTGGGGTCAATACGACTGACCAATACGCCTCTATTTATCTAGTTGAATTGGCGCTGGATATGGCGCGCAATGTTCTCAAACCCGGCGGCAATTTCTGCGCAAAAGTATTTCAAGGTGTAGGCTACGAAGAGTATGTGAAAGATGTAAGAAGCTCATTTAATAAGGTGATTATTCGAAAACCTGCAGCTTCGCGCCCTCGCTCTCGAGAAGTCTATGTGGTTGCAAAGGGTTTTAAAGGCTAGTTGACGTAAGCCCTATTAACGTAAACACCTTTTGCACTGGCATATCGTTTAGCGTTCTAGTAGTGGAAGTTTTCCGGGTATACCGTTGTATTTGTCAGCATCAGCTGGCGCAGGTTTTAGTTTGGTAATATTAGGCCATTGCTCGCACAGCTTCGCATTAAGCTCAAGAAATGGCGCCTGATCCTCAGGTAGTTCTGTATCTTGAAAAATCGCATCAGCTGGGCATTCAGGCACGCACAGCGCGCAATCAATACAAATAACAGGGTCAATCGCCAAAAAATTGGGCCCTTCAAAAAATGCGTCTACTGGACAAACGACAACACAATCAGTGTATTTACATTTAATGCAATTGTCGGTTACTACAAAAGTCATACAGGGTCTCAAGCTCCATTTCTACTCATAGCGCCAAGTGTAAAGTAGACAACTAAAAAAACAAGCTTGTTTGTCATTATTGTGCAAACGCCCATTCCTTTATAGCGCTGTTACACAAGCATAAAAGGGTGATGAATCCGTTTGGGGTGTTTTCCTATTTGATGATGAGAGTATATCGGTAGGAAACCACATTACTCTCTGTTTTTGTTAGCTTTGAGTTTGTTGTTACGGTCTTCATCAGTGTATCCAGCGACAACATCAAACAACTCGGCATCAATTGCTTCTTGACGTTGATGATGATATTTATGACGCAAATCATCGAGCATTTCGTCTATGTTTTTTTCCGCCCGTTGCATTGCAACTAATCGGCTCGCATTTTCACATGCTAGTGACTCTGCGCATGATTGATAAACTGATACAAATAGAAATTCTCGAATCAATGCACGCAAAGTTTGCCTGCTTGAACCCAAGGTTTCAGGGATACTGGCGCCTGTCCAAAGCTGTTTTGTTAAACTTCGATGCCAACTGGTGTTAAGTGGTAAAAGTTGATACATCCTTGGTTTATAAAGCCCCGATTGAGACTCTGGCCTATGATGAAACAAATACAAAGGAGCTTGCAAGTCTGATTCCCACAAGTGTTCTGTTGCCAACAACAAATCTCCTACCAATGGAGTAATGCCAGTTACTGAACTTGGCAAACTAAAACAATCTTCGATTTTTAAATTGCTATCTTGCAAACGAGCATTCATTCGCTCACCTACTACCCAAAGATATGGATTTGTGCCAATATCAGGCACTTGTTCTTCTACATACTCAGCGAGAATATCGTTAAATTGCCCTACTAATCCTTGGTCAGACCCAAATACAATAACTGCGGCTTGACAATTTGTGCGCTTAGCAAGCTGATTAAGATAGGGCGACTGACTAGTTGTTAAACAAGCAATAAGCCCTTGTTCCACAGTGCTATAGTAACTTTCTAAGGCGCTAACTGCATTTTCATATTGCGTAATGCTCGCCGCCGACATCGCCTTCATAGTTCGCACAACAGCTTGTAGCTCGGTGGCGTCTTCTACTCTGTTACGCAGCACCTCCAAACTATCAGTCATTGCCAAAATCCGCATTTAATTGGCGATAGAGGTTTTGCTCTGCTTCATGCAAGTCATGTAGCGGAATTTTATCAAATACGCCATCACCTAATGCTTTTAAAAGCGCTATTTGGGCATCAACGGCTATTGGGTCGTGTTCAGCTTGTTTTAAACACGCACGAATTCGTTTGCCATGATCCAACTGAGCTTGAGTACTTTCATCTAAACGCGTACCAAAGCGAGCGAAATTTTCTAACTCTTCAAACTGCGCATAAGCCAACTTTAAGTTCCCCGCAACTTTTCGGTAATCTTCTCGTTGCGCTTTGCCGCCAACTCTTGACACTGAAAGCCCAACATCAACAGCGGGTAATATGCCTAACTCGAAAAGTTTTGGTGATAAATATATTTGGCCGTCTGTAATGGATATCAAATTAGTTGGAATATAGGCCGCCATATTTTGCGCTTCTGTCTCGATTATTGGCAGTGCGGTCAATGAGCCTCCTCCTAAGCCTTCTCTTAGGTGAGTCGCTCTTTCTAGGAGTCGCGAATGTATATAAAAAATGTCTCCCGGAAAAGCTTCTCGACCAGGAGGTCTGCGTAATAGCAAGGCTATTTCGCGGTAGGCGCGCGCATGATTCGTCAAATCGTCATAAACGATTAACACATCTTTGCCTAAATACATAAAGTATTCAGCAATACTGGTTGCCGCATATGGCGCAATATAGGTCATTCCAGGGGCGTCATTGCCTTCGGTTACTAAAACCGTCGTATATTCCATAGCGCCATGGGCTTGCAGATCGGCAACTGCTTTAGCTACTGCGGAAGCGCGCTGGCCAATAGCACAATATATGCATTGCACATTTTGTCCTCGTTGATTAATAATGGTATCTAAGGCTATTGTGGTTTTGCCTGTTTGACGATCACCCAGTATTAGTTCACGCTGACCCAAACCAATTGGCACCATAGCGTCAATAACTTTAATCCCGGTTTGCAATGGCTTAGTAACTGGCATTCTATCCATAATAGCAGCGGCAGGTCTTTCTATTGGCAAGCGCTCCTTGCATTCTATTGGCCCTTTGTTGTCCATCGCCTCACCTAAGGGGTTAATAACTCGTCCAATCAATGCCTCACCTACAGGTACGTCCATTACACGGCCAGTGCGTTGCACTTCATCGCCCGCTTGTATGAGCCAATAGTCGCCTAGCAAAATAACACCAACTTCTTCTTCACTTAAATCAAAGGCAATACCTAATAAACCATTGCGAAATTTAACTAATTCTTCAAATCCCACTGAGGGTAATCCGGTCACTTTGGCAATCCCAGTAGCAACACTTTTAACTATGCCTATTTCTTTATTCTCTAACAGGGGGTTAAAAGCATCGCTGCTTGAATGCAACTGTGCAAACGCTTGATCAACTGTTTTATCAAGATCAGACACCTGACTCTCCCATATGTTGAGCATGCTTAGTTCCCTGCATAATCTTAAGGTCGACCAGAGCGGTAATATTTTCTTCTAAGTTCGAAAAATAATCGTCGATGTTCCAGCTTAACTTATGACCCCCGCCAATTAACTCAATTCCACTCACTAGTTCCTTGTCGTTTTCATATTTGACTTTTAAGTTAGCGGAAAAAGCTGCAGTAATAGCCTCTTGTATGCGCGTTTTAATGTCGTCAGGCAAGACCATCGCACTGCGGATTGAAACGTCAGTGTTGTTGTTTTTCACAAAGCCTTCTTTTTGTTGTTCATTGAGTTGTAATAACTGCTTAATAAACACATTGATTATTTGTGATTCAAGTTCAATACTTGATAAATCTGATAACACTTTTCGAGCAACATAAAGCACTTCTTGCTGGGTCTTTTTCTTAATTCCATGGGCAAAGTTTTCACGCTCATTACTCAAACTAAGTAACCATATTCGACGTTGTTGCATAACTTCTTCCGACGCCTCCTCGAGCAATTGTGCTTTCATGGTGTCAGCTTCTTTTTGCGCTTTTTGCAGTAAATCAGCTTTTTCCAAAGCAAAATTTGCGTTTTTAGCGACTAATTCAGTTTCTTGTTTTTCGACCTGCTGACGCGCTTGTTCAGTTTCCGTAAGCAATTTAGCAATGTGCTCTTCTCTTGCATCAATGGCATCTAAAACAGGTTTATACAAAAAATGTTTAAGAAGCCACATTAAAATGAGAAAGTTAATAATTTGCGCAAAAACAGTGAACCAATCGAATAACACGATTATCCCCCAACACCCTGTGCGGTCACGTAATTCCAGAATGGGTTAGCGAAAATCAAGATCATTGAGACGACAAAACAATAAATAGCAACTGATTCAAGCATCGCTAAGCCAACAAACAAAGTCCGCGTTATCGTTGAAGAGGCATCAGGTTGTTGCGCAAGAGAAGCAAGAGCACTGGCTACCGATTTGCCTTCTCCAAGAGCAGGCCCCAAACCACCAATAGCCATAGTTAAACCGGCGGTGATAATAGAAGTTATTGCAATTAAAGTCATACTGTCCATAAATGTTCCTTTTTGAAAGTAAAAATCGTATTGTTAAGCCGACTCATTATTTGTAGCAGAGGCAATATAAACAGTAGCCAAAATGCTAAAGATATACGCTTGAACCACGCCTGTTAATAGGTGTAATGCATTCATTAATATAGGGAAAATGAACGGCGTTACCATTAGCAAAATGGCCAATATCATTGCACCGCTCATAATATTGCCAAACAAGCGAATAGCTAAGGCTAAAGTGCGAGAAATCTCACCAATAATGTTAAAGGGCAACATTAAGATTGTTGGCTCAAAATAAGACTTCAAAAAAGCACCTGCGCCTTGTTTGCGAACCCCATAAAACGGCACCGCTACAAACACACATAATGCTAGGGCAATGGTGGTTGACAGCGAGCCTGTTGGCGGTTCATACAAAGGGAACACACTGAGCAAGTTCGAGACCATAATAAATAAAAATAAGGTTGCTATAAAAGGCAAATAAAGCCGTGATTGCTTTAGTCCAACCTCTTTTATTTGCTCGTTTACAGCGATAACGATGACCTCAAGCACATTTTGCCAACGTGAGATGTGCAAGCCACTATCTAAACGCCGCGTAATTAACCAAGCCCCCATACTCAGCAACAACATAATTCCCCACGTTGTCACAATAGTTAAATTAAGGTTAATCCAGCCCAATTGCCAAAACACTATTTCGTCGCTACTCAGGTGCATGATTTGATTCCTTTGCCGAAGATGTGGCTGGGGGCGCGGGCGACGGCGCAATACGAGTGATAATTACTCGTGCAACAATAAAACCAGCAAGCGCTACCGCTAAATACTGCCATTTACCAAATTGAGCAAGCCAATATAATACAAATAGAGCCATAGTCATTCGCAGTATGAAGCTTCCCATAAACCATAATGCAGGGTTTTCTGTATTTATTCCCTTGCGTACTGTCCACCATAAAGACGCAAAAAAGAATGCCCCTAGTGCAGCTCCAATGAATAGTGACAATAGCAACATATCAGTCATTTTTATCTTCCTTATTTATGGCCTTTGCTTCTTTTGATATCCAACGCCAAGCAACAAAACAGCCCATTACAACGCCTACAATCAGAAAATTAAGTGTCCAACTAAATCCAGTGGGGTAGTGCTTATCGAGCCAGATCCCTAGCAATAATCCAAGTAAAGTAGGCACCGCAATCGACCACCCCACAATTCCCATTGAACCTAAGCCCATCCACACAGAACGATGTTGTTGCTTTTGTGCCTTGATCTTTCGACTCACTTTACTGTCAATGTTCTTAACAAAACGGTCTTTTTTGTGCACACTCATTGCCCCTTTCATGATCTCTGTTAAGCTCGGCCAGCAATGCTAAATAAATCAATCTAAGCCTTAAAATTGATGCAGTGAATTAAAACCACGCATGAAACTGCTTTCTAAACGTGCAAGCACGGCACGCACCTCAAGCTCTTGTTCCGTTAGAGACGAATATTCAGCTAATACTGTTTCTTTTAGCTTAGCCAAATCGCTACCCGAGTGCGCTTTTCGCACCGATACTTTTACTTGCTCTGCTTTTTTAATCAATATGCCTTCGTCTACCGCCACATACTGAGGCTGTTGGCCGTAAACTTGAAATGTTAGTATTCCTGGCTCCAATGCAGCTACGCAATCACGACGGCGCGCCAGTATCCCAAAAGACCCTTGCCTCGTATCCACCACCATGCTTTGTACTGAGTCATGTTGAGCGAACACCTTTGAGGGTAGCAATATTTGCAATTGCATCAGGTTTGTTGCTTTCTCTGCATCAGGTGCACCTGCAATATTATTCTGCATTCGCTTTTTTCGCCTGTGTTTTTTTCAGTTCGTCTATGCGTCCAATCATGTAAAGAGCACTTTCAGGTAAATCAATAAATTGGTCTTGCAAGATACGTTCACAGCCATCTAATGTATCTTCAACTCTCACCGTTGCGCCCTCCATTCCACTGAACTGCTTAGTTGTATAAAATGGCTGTGTTAAAAAACGCTCCAATTGACGGGCTCTAGAAACCACTTTACGATCATTTTGAGACAACTGTTCTAAGCCGAGCATGGCGATAATATCTTTCAAATCTTCATATTTTGCCAGCGTTCGACGAACAGATTGCGCCAACTCATAATGACGTTCGCCAACGATACTAGGTGTTAGCATTTTTGAATGTGACTGTAGAGGATCAACCGCTGGGAAAAGCCCCTCACCGGCTCTTTTTCGAGATAAAGCAATAGATGCCGATAAATGCGAAAAAGTATGCACGGCAGCAGGATCGGTGAAATCGTCAGCCGGTACATAAACGGCTTGAATGGATGTAATGGCACCCGCATCAGTATTGGCAATGCGCTCTTCTAACTGTGCTAATTCTGTGCTTAATGTAGGCTGATAACCCAAGCGCGACGGCATTTGTCCCATAAGGCCAGACACCTCAGAACCAGCTTGAATAAAGCGGAAAATATTATCAATTAGTAATAAAACGTCTTTGTGTTCATCATCGCGAAAGTACTCAGCCATTGTTAATGCTGCATGCCCTACCCTAAAACGGCTTCCGGGTAGTTCGTTCATTTGCCCAAACAACATGACCATGTCTTTGAGCACGCCAGCATCTTTCATTTCACGGTGTAGTTCTTCACCTTCACGGCAGCGCTCACCTATGCCACAGAAAATACTGACCCCTTTTTGATGGCCTACCATGTTGTGGATCATTTCCGTTAATAAAACAGTTTTACCTACTCCCGCACCACCAAACAGCCCTGTTTTACCGCCTCTTTCGAGTGGTACCAGCAAGTCTATTACTTTAATGCCAGTAGTGAACACCTCGGTTTTGGTAGAGCGCTGCGACAGCGGTGGTGGCGTATTATGCACTGAGCGCCATTGCACATTTTCTAGTGCGGGTAGTTGGTCAATTGTATTGCCAAAAACATCAAACATACGGGATAAAATCTCAGGGCCTACGGGCGCTTTTAGTGGGCCTCCTGTATCAGACACTAGCATACCTCGCGCTAATCCTGCTGTAGGAATTAATGCAATTGCACGAATACGTTTGGCATCTAATTGTGTTTGCACTTCAAGGAAAATGGGCGATAGACGTTTGTCGCTTCTATCTATGCTTAATAAATTGCGCAGCGCGGGCAATTTCTCACTAAAATATATATCAACAACGCTACCCTGTACCGCCGTGACCTTGCCGACATTTGCATCAGGCACGTTTACTGTAAACTCATTCATCGTCGCACCTTATCCAATTCGAGACAGCAATAGGTCAATTTTTAAACTACTTCCCAGCTTATACAATAAACTAGAAGATAGTAAGGAGTTTTGATGTGTATCAAAATTATCGTAAGGTATGAAAGATAAAAAGGATTATGTGACGTAGTTTTTAAGTACTTTGTATAAGCTTTTTTTGTCTAGAGGTTTTGACAAGTAGTGATTCATGCCAAGTGCTAAACACTTCTGCTTGTCTTCTTGCATGGCATTAGCTGTTAATGCCACAATTGGAATCGTTTGATAGTTAGAAGCCGTCGAGCGAATAGCCACCGTCGCTTCATAACCATCCATGTTGGGCATTTGGCAATCCATAAGAACTAGAGAGAATGGAGGCGCCGCGGTATCACCCAATTTAGCTAAACATTCAATACCATCTTTCGCCGTATCAAAGTTTATCCCATGTTGCCGCAACATCTCGCACACGATAACCAGATTGATTTCGTTATCTTCCACCACCAAGACCCTCAATTGACTTAAATCTGCATTGAACGAGTCAATTGGTTCTTTTGTAGCTATACTTTTTGTTGAATCCAGCAACAAATCCAAATTTACAGTAAAAGTACTCCCTTTACCTACATGGCTTTGTACAGAAATTTTACCGTTCATGAGTTTCGCCAATTGTTGTGAAATTGATAAGCCAAGCCCAGTACCTCCGTATTGACGGGTTGTAGATACATCTGCTTGGCGAAACGGCAAAAACAGCTCAGGTATTTTTTCAGGCAAAATTCCAATACCGCTATCTTCAACGCTGATGACGAGTTCAACGCGTTGCTGATCTCGTTGCTGAAAACTCGAAGAAATTTTAATAAACCCTTGGTGCGTAAATTTTATAGCATTACTTAACAAATTGGCTACAATTTGGCGGATCCGCATGGGGTCAGCTTTCACAAAGACACCTTCAGTTGCGGAAAAATCTACATCAAAGCGCAAGGATTTCTCGCTCGCGCTTAAATTAAACACCTTAATGAAGTGGGTCAAATATTCATTAACGTTAATGGGTAGCAATTCAAAATCAACCTGGCCGGCATCGATTTTGGAGAAATCTAATAAATCGTTTACTAATGCTAATAAAGTTGATGCGCTATCACGCGCCATACCCAAGAAGCGAGTTTGCTCAGCATCAAAATTATCCGATCTAATAACTTGTAAAATGCCCAACACACCATTAATGGGAGTACGTAACTCATGACTCATATTGGCTAAAAATACACTACGTGCGTCCATAGCCAACGACAACTCTTTGTGCCGTTTTTCTAATTGTTCACGATAAAATACTTGCTTTGTAATATCCTGAAACGCGCCAACTAAACGAGTACATTGACCATTTTCAAATTCGGCTCTACCTTCAGTTGCTATCCACTTGGTTTTTCCTGTGTGAGAAACAATTTCAAATTCACCACCAAACCGACCACCTTCAGCGATTGCTTTTTCTACACAAGCTCTAATTCGATCGCGAGAGTCACCTTCTTTATAAAAATTAATACTAGTTTCAAGGTCGGGTGTGTAGCTTTGTTCAACATCATGAATTTCTTTTGTGACAGCAGACCAATAAACCGTATTTTTGACTAAATCAACTTCCCATGCGCCTACGCCAGCCAACTGTCCCATATCTTGTAAGACCATTTGTTGGCGTTCTAATTCTTCTTGTTGCGCTTCTAATAAAAGTATTTTTTGATTCCTTGCAATTTCATTACCTATCCAATGGGCAAGTACTTCTATTAAATCGTGATCTTCTTGTGTAAAGGGCTTTGCTCTAGGCGCCTCGGCTGAAAAATTTAAAGTACCATAACGTTGTCCGTCGACCAGTAGAGGCGCACCTATATAGCTTTCTAAACCAAAACCCTGATAGCATGGATGTTGGTTAATATGGCTTTCTCCCGCATGGTGAAAGGACGTAGATTTGTTGGCGTTGAGTGTATGCACACAATAAGTGTTCTTGAGTAAAAACACGGTGCCTGCTTCAAGTGAATTATCGGGAGATATCGCATAGCGCACAATGTATTCGTCATCGATAATTTCACTGACGATACCAAGTTGTAGATCAAACACCTCGATGCCCACCGCTAACAATGCATGCATTTTTTCATTGAAAGACAATTGATTGTTAGTGGTAATATTATAAAGTTGCTTGAAAACTTGCATAGATTTTTTGTTTTTACTCCACGGCACTAAAAGACTGATCACAGAGCACAAAACAACTAATTTGTTGAGTAAATGACCGAAGACATTTAGTTTTGCGCTCTTTTTACTCTAATTATAAGTGCTTGTCATAAGCAACATTCCACCCTACTAAGCAATTTCAGTAGAAAATGGTCGAGTAAATTACACCTAATGGTGCTTTATTATCACACTACTAAAAGTATCATACTTCATACTTAGTTATCTGATATTTAATTAGAAATTTATGCCTTGCTTATGGCAACGAGGTAAGCGCGGTGTAGTTAGTAATAACGTCCATACGAGGTGTACTCGTAAGGCTTAACTTTAAAGTGTGGCTGCAAATACGTAACTAAATCGACCAGTTCAGTCACCGTCATCACGTCATTGTAATTGCGCATTTTTGATGTTCTGCTTCGGTCTTTAGTTTGCAACTTATAACTAGCCGCAATTTTATGGGAAGGATTAATTATGCTTGTCACTAATTCTGCATAAGTGGTTACTTTACTTTTTTCACCCCCTAATTCAAATCGTTGTTCAAGCTCTGCTTGTAAGGAGGCGTCTGATGCATTTTGAATTGTGTGACATGCAAGACACTGATGTTTGATAAACACTTGTTTGCCATTTGCTGCATTACCTTCTGGTAGGCTAAAACCTCTGGGTGCATCGACACTATTATCACACGCTGTAAGAGAGAAAATACCTGCCATAAAACTAATCAAAACAATATAAGTTTTCATCACATTTCCTTTTTTCTGTTAAAAAGTTAAAACAGGGAATGCATGTACCTGTAAGAATTCTACTCTATAAACATAACGCTAAAGCACTTTTTCGCATTGACGTAGATCAACGAGCTTATAAAAGAATGCATAAAGCAGTCAATTACAGTCCAGTCATTTTATACAAGCAGGAAAACGATGTACCTTATTTGTGAATAACAGACATATAGGGATAGAAGGCAGCTGACTGCCTTCGCACCTATTGTGATATTAGTACTTCGCGTCTAGCGCACCTTGAATTTCAGCCAATTGATCGGGCGTAAATTTACCTTTTTCAATAAGTTTGATAATCACTTGATGGTGACCGGTCATTGGTCCTTTAAAATCGACGTCGTCACCGTCGTTAATCACCAATATTTCTTTTACGTGTTTTACATCGTGGCCGCTATCTATGTCTATATCAACATCGTGATCGCTGTCTATATCAATATCAACGTCATCAACAGCCATTTCATATTTATGTCGAGTATGCATTGCGCTGCCGTTGGGACTGAAATGTTTTTCTTTCGACGAAAGTACCTGCATTACAATAATGCGTGTTTCTTTATCTAAGCTCGAAAGTTTGTTATTCAAAAGTGCTTCATCAGCAAGCTCTTGTGCACTGATTTCAATCACTTGCGTATTACCATCTTGTTCTATTTCAATGGTCGTCGGCGATTCGTTTTCTTGATTTACCTGGATTACTTTGTGTTTCACTTTGACTGTTTCGGTTCTCTCTTGTGCAATTGCAAGGGGGCTAATTAAAGTCGTTGTTAAGATCAGACCAAGGGCTATGCTTATTGCAGAATATTTGTTTGGTATTTTCACGCTTTACTCCGGTTATGTTGAGGCTTTCACTTCAGAGTATTACAAGTCTTGTACCAACTTATAGCTCCAAAGTGAACTACCCATCGACGTCACTACGTGTCGATCAATGGGCTTCTTCAGTCTAGCTTTTGTGGCTAGGCTGCTTCTCTTTTCTCAGTTCCAGCAGCAAACTTCAATAACTCGAAGACTTTCGTTTTAATAGCTGATTTTTTCTGAGATGTGGGGGCTGCCCGTGCGACGATCCCAGCCGCAATTAAATCCAATTCACCTGTTTTAGCGATGCTTTTAGCCGCTGATAGGTCGCGGTTTTGGTAGGCTTCGCAAGCTTTACAAGTGAAATGCCTGTCGTTCAATGTTAACACATGATGCTGTGTGCACTCGTTGCAAATCCCTGTGGATTTTTCGAAACGGCCAATTTCGTGATAGAGCTTACCTTCAAGCTCCGCTTTGTATTTTGAAAGCTGGGTTATTAACCCCATCACGTTATCGGCAACCATGCTACCATTGAACTTCTGCATCCCTTTTACGTTTAAATCCTCGAACACTAAAATGTCATTTTCATTGGCTATCTGTCGTGAAATTTTGTGCGCAAAGTCGAGCCTTTGCCTTGAGATTTTACCGTGTAACTTGTTGATGCGCTGTTTTGTTTTGTGCCAGCGATTTGAGCCTTTATTTCGGCGTGCAAGCTGTCGTTGTAATTGATTCAACTTTTCTTTTGATTGCTTTAAAAACTTCGGATTGTTAGCAACAAAGCCGTTCGAACCCACCACGGTTTGCTTTGAGTTGATATCAAAGCCAGCAATAGTTTTTAAAACGCGAAGCGCAGATTTGCACTCGACCTCTTGAGTGATACTGCATTCCCATTTTCCGTGGCGATACTGAATAGTTACCGTTTTGATTTTGCTCGTTATCTCGCGGTGCAAAATGATAGGCACCTTACCCACTTTTGGGATGCTGATAGTGCCATCTTCAATTCGGATGCAATTGGAGTTGTTGACAGCTCGAAAAGAATCATTGTGAAGTTTTTTCTTTTTATATGAAATCTTATGCTTTGGAAAACGCTGCATTCGACCTCTCGAAAAGGCATTCTTGAGGGCGGTTTCTAGATCTCTGGCTACCTGTTGCGCTGCCGCCGAGTCAAAAGATTTAACCCACTCGAACTCTTCGAATGGCTTAACTTCCTTAAGAAGCGAAGCCATATCTTTGTAAAACAAAAACGTTTTATCGTACTCATAACGACGCATATTTTCAGACAGCAACAGATTCCAAATACCACGGGCTGTCGCGCCAAACTCAATGAGTTTGGCTTCTTGTTCTGGCAATGGATTTAGCCTGTAGTTGTATCTAAGCGTCTTTTTCATACACTGTATAGACTACTGTATAAGAATGGGTTGTCAAGATGGAATATGAAACTAAATCACACTGCAAATATCTAATAGCGTTACATTTAATCTTGGTTGTGAAATATAGAAAGCAATTTTGGATTGAAAAAACATTTTGGTCTGACGGGTATTTTGTTTGCTCTGTTGGAAATGCATCTGCTGATACAATTCGAAAATATATTCAAGAGCAGGGTTAGCTATTCCGATTCATCCCATCGACGCCGCTTCGCGTCGATCAATGGGTTTTCTCGGAAAGTTTCGATAAAACCCTTGCTGCTAAGCACTTAGGAATGTCATATAAAACTTTTGTGTATCGATTGAATAAGTTCGATATTACTTAGTTTGTATTAATAAACGTTCCTCAACATCAACAAAACTAGAAAACTAATTAGTAAGCACTGCGTTTAATTTAAAGAGTTTTACTTTCTCTTATTCGCACAAGGTATTTTTCAAACTCAACCAAGAAAAATACTGAGCAAGAAACCAATATTATTTGCAACCAATTTATCCAGCTAATTGAGGTGGTTCCAAACATGGTTTGCATAGGACTTAAATAAGTAAACCCAATTTGAAATAAAACTAACAAAGCAATCGCTATCAGTACATATCGATTGCCTGTGAACCCTTCCCAATTGAAAACTGAATCTTTGATATAACGCGAATTAAACAGATAGAAAATCTCAAACATCACCAGTGTATTTACGGCAATTGTGCGTGAAAATTCAATACTCGCACCGGCCTGAATTTCATATAAAAATAGCCCCATTGTGCCAATCATCAAAATGAAAGAAACAAATATTACTCGCCAAACTAAGTAGCCACTGAGCATAGGTTCATTAGATTTGCGTGGCATCCGATTCATTACGTTATGCTCAGAAGGTTCAAAGGCTAGAGACAGCGCAAGCGTGATTGCGGTAATCATATTGACCCATAAAATCTGTACAGGCGTTAGCGGAAGCTGATCAAAGCCAAGTACAATAGCGCCTAACACAAGCAAGGCTTCGCCGCCGTTAGTCGGTAGAATGAATATAATAGATTTTTTTAAATTATCGTAGACGGTTCGTCCCTCTTCTACGGCATGCATAATGGACGCAAAATTGTCATCTGCTAATACCATTTCAGATGCCTCTTTGGCAACTTCTGTGCCATTAAGTCCCATTGCCGTGCCTACATCAGCGCGTTTTAACGCGGGTGCATCATTCACTCCGTCCCCTGTCATGGCAACTATCATCCCCTGCTCTTGCAGCAGTTTGACCAGCAAAAGTTTATGCTCTGGATTTACCCGTGCATAAACATCTACTTCGTTCACACGCTTGTTAAGTTCTTGCTCACTCATACTGGCAATGTCTTCACCTGTAAGCACTGAATTTGTATTAACAAGCTCAAGTTGGCGTGAAATGGCAAGCGCCGTGGCGCCATGGTCACCAGTAATCATTTTTACTCGGATCCCTGCTTTTTTACAGGCTTGCACAGCTTCAATTGCTTCGTCGCGCGGCGGGTCAATCATGCCAAACAAGCCAAGCATTACAAGGTCGTGCTCTACGTCGGAAAACTGCAACTCTTGTTTTTCCGGACTTGCCGATTTAATCGCAATGGCTAGTACTCGCTGCCCTTGCTTTGCTAATTCTTCTATTCGTTGGAGCCAATATTCCTTGTCTAAAGGCATATTGCCGTCTAAGGATTTCTGCAAAGTACACATCTTTAATAATTGTTCTGGCGCACCTTTAACAAAAACAAAAGACTCATCACGATGGCTTTTGTGAAGTGTGGCCATAAAACGGTGTTCAGATTCAAATGGGATAAGATCTTTTCGAGGATAACTTTTCAATTCGGTTTCCATATCAATCCCAGCTTTCATTCCCGCAACCAACAAGGCTCCTTCCATGGGGTCGCCATTAACAATCCAATCATTGCCCTTTTGCTCTAACGAAGCGTCATTACACAACATAGCGGCACGTGAGAGATCGTGTAATATTGGTCGTTCTTCTCTTAGAACTTCCTGACCAGCTAAGCTTATTGTGCCGTGAGGATTATATCCTGTGCCTGAAACTTCAAACACATTGTTAACCGTTGCAATTGATCTTACGGTCATTTCATTGCGTGTTAATGTGCCTGTTTTATCTGAACAAATAACGGATACAGCGCCAAGGGTTTCTACCGCTGGAAGTTTTCGAATAATTGCATTTCGCTTTGCCATACGTTGCACACCAATAGCAAGCGTGATAGTCATTATGGCCGGCAAGCCTTCAGGAATTGCGGCTACTGCTAAACTTACAGCGGCTAAAAACATCTCGGAAGCGGCGTATGATCGCAGAAAATAACCGAACACAAAGGTAAGCGCTGCTATTGATAAAATAGCGAATGTTAGCCAACGGCCAAACTGCGCCATCTGCGCTAACAAGGGGGTTGTAATCGCCTGCACCTGAGAAACTAAGGTACTTATGCGTCCAATTTCGGTATTTGCACCGGTTTTAACAACGATACCGCGCCCCTGTCCATGAGTGACCAATGTGCTTGAATAGGCAATACATAAGCGGTCACCAAGCACACTTGCAGGGGTGACTGAATCCACGCTTTTTTCTACTGCTACAGACTCTCCGGTTAACGCTGACTCTTGAATTTGCAGTCCTTTAACACGAAACAGTCGCAAATCGGCGGGTACTTTATCACCTGATTGTAAAAATACGATGTCCCCGGGCACTAAGTCTTCGGCCTTTACCACAACTTGTTTGCCTTCGCGTATAACCATCGCGTTTGGAGATAGCATTTGTTGAATGGCTTTTAGGGCATCCTCTGCTTTTCCCTCTTGCACAAAACCAATAATCGCATTAATCAATACCACAGCAGCAATTACACCTGCATCTACCCAATGCGCTAGAGCGGCTGTAACTATACCTGCGCCTATAAGTACATATATTAAAAGGTTATGAAATTGATACAAAAAACGCATTAAGCTAGAGCGAGTTTGTGGCGCTGGCAACTGATTTTTTCCATATTGCTGAAGTCTTTGATCTGCATCTTCTTTAGAGATGCCATTTGGAGTAGTATTTAAAGTCTCGAAAGCAACTTCGGAGCTTAGTGCATGCCAATCTTGTGATTTATTATACTTATCCATTTAACTATCCCGAAAAAATTGGTTTTGTTTTTCTAATGAAGACCACGTTCAGCAGCGAATACACACAATGCTGAAAACAATAGAAAGCTGATGAGTCAGTCTGCCCTAGCGATTTCTTTATTTCTAAGTAATATAGATTTTTGCTAAATAGCGGCGAAGTAATTATCTGTAACTTTTGACGAAGCCAGACAATCTTATTTTAGTCGTCCTTACTCAATAATAGAATTAATCGAAAACATAAGGAATGGACATGCCCGACATTAAGCATAACAATCGCCTCTTTATTGATTTAAGTCATCGAATCTATGATGGATTAGTGACCTATAAAGGATTACCTGCTCCTGTGATTTGCGATTATCTGAGCCGTAAAGCATCGAAATCAATTTATGGCGATGATTATGAAGTTCAAATCGGCAAATTAGAGATGGTAAGTAATACCGGGACTTATCTTGATGTACCATTTCATTTCGCTGCCGATGGCAATGATCTCGCAGAGATTGCGTTAGAAGCTCTGGCTGACTTATCTGTTGTCGTTATAGATGCTCGCAACCACATAAAAGTCGATATTAGCTTTTTTAAAAATATAGATGTAAAGAATAAAGCAGTATTAATAAATACGAATTGGAGCCAGCACTGGAACACTGAACAATATTACGAAAACCATGCCTACTTATGTAAAGATGCCGCGCAATTATTAGTCGATAAAGGGGCAAAACTGGTAGGAATTGACTCTCATAATATTGATGATACGCGAACAAAAGTACGACCAGTGCATAGCTTATTGCTGAATAATAATATTCTAATATGTGAACATATGACCAATTTGGAAAAAGTGCCCTCCATGGGCGCAAAATTTTATGCCGTTCCGCCGAAAATCACCGGCATGGGAACTTTTCCCGTGAGAGCTTTCGTGCAAGTATGTGAACAAAAATAGGGTAGCACTAATGCTGAATACGAGCAGTATTTAAAGCAATTCTCAATTAGTAACTGCCCCAATATTTTTGTAGGCTGCGATTGAGAGAAACTCGGCTAATATTGGGTCGCTGCACTATAGTAATTCATGCCATAACTATACCTATCTATTTAATCAACAGTATGACACGGAAACAAATTATGGTTTAATTTCGCATTCTTGGCTCGCAATGAGCTTGTATTAGAAATTCAATTTTCAATCTGTTTGGATAGGTTTAAGACTAAGACAAGTATTCTGGTCCTTAAATAAAAGGTGTTTTGTTATGATTAGGTTTGTTACCCAGCTATTATTTTTACTATTTATTGGAACGTTGTTTACTGGCTGCGGTGAAAAGAGTCCAGAAGATTATCTGCAAGAAGCCGCCAAATATGAAGCACAAGGCAATAATGAAGGCGCGGTGGTTGCGCTAAAAAATGCAGTACAAGGAACGCCACGTTCCGCCCAAATACGTTTCGAATTAGGTAAAATATACATTAAGCTCGACATGTATGACGAAGCAAGTAAAGAACTTGCTCGCGCGCGAGAATATGGCTATGACGAGAGCGTAGTATTGCCCATGCTAGCATTATCGCTTTCTCGTTCATCAGCCAATGTTGCCTTAGCGGAGCTCACATACGATTCATCCAAGCTAACACCCGAAAAACAAGTAGAAATAGGCACTCGCGTAGTCACGTCGTTGTTGGCGCTAGAAAGAATACCACAAGCCTCAGCCTTAGTTGATGAGCTAGTGCTTATGAATGTAGGTACGGTTTATAGCGGGATTCTAAAAAGCTATCAATTCGCGATAGCCCAGAATATTCCTTCCGCGATTAGTAACATAAATAGTGTTTTGCAAACATCACCAAATGATAGAGACGTAATTAATGTGGCAGCTCGTTTGCAGATGCTTAATAAAGACATTCCAAAAGCAACTCAATTGTACGAGAGATACTTAGTTGTTGCACCTAATGATGTAGAGGCAAAATTTGCCTTAATAAGCCTTTTGATGGAACAGCAAGCCTATATTAAGGCTGAAAAGTATATTGATGAACTGCTAGTGCTAAATGCAAACAACAGTGTATTGAATTTACTCAAAGCATCGGTTCGTTCAGAAAATGACGATTACATAAGCGCTAAGAAATTTGCAGAGGCCTCAATTAATGCAGGTTCTACCGACCTAAATGCACGCATAATTGCAGGTTTAGCCTCATACAAAACCGAAGATTTTGACAGCGCTGTTCGCCATCTTTTAGTAGCGGCCGACTCGTTACCAAACAATCATCCTGCACTTTCCATATTAGCTGACAGTCAACTAGCACTAAACAATGCTGTTGATGCGACAAAGATACTAAGCCGTATAGATAATAACGGCCCCGACGAATTAAGACTATTCCCACGTGCAAACTATGAAATGATCAAATCAGGCAACATTGACGCTGCCAAAGATATGATAATCGAGGGCCAAAAAAGCGACAAAACTACCGACGATTTAGTTCGTACAGCAGCCCTAAAGCTTGCTGTAAACGACCTCACAGGCATAGCCGATTTAGAACAAGCCTTGCAGCAAAATCCACAATCATATGAAATAAAATCGGCACTTGCTGGTGCTTATGTATTAGCTAAACAAGTTGATAAAGGTATGGCATTCGCAAAACAGTGGCAACGCGAGCAACCTTTGATGATCGAAGGTTACATTCTTGAAGCTGATATGCTTGCTACGCAACAAAAATACCTTGAAGCTGATGCTATTGTCGATACAGCCTTAAGTATTGATGCAAAAAACGTATTCGTTCAGTTAGCCAGCATTATGATAGATATGCAATTGGAAAAATATGAGGAAGGCTTAACCAAAGTTCAGGCCCTGTTAGATAAAGAGCCTGCCAACGCGAAAGTATTAGCAAGTTATTACAAAATCACAAGTGAGTTGGGCAATAATGATGAAGCGATAGCCAAAATTAAACAGGCCGTGGCAAGCAATAGTGATGACGAAGCCCTAAACCTTTTGTATGCATCAGTTTTGGTAGAACAAAAGCAATTTAAAGAAGCGGTTGATGCATTAAGACCAATAGACGCAAATCGCTTTACGATTTATAGATACTGGCAAGTTAAAGGCATGGCTTTGTATAATATGAATGCGCTTGATGAATTGTTTAGCCACTACAATCAATTCAATAGCCTATTCCCCAACGACATTGATGCAACCTTGGGCTTAATACAGGTTTTAGACATGCAGGGTGATTACGAACAAGCAGCGGCAGCAGCAAGGCGCTTTTTAGAAAACAACGAAGCTATTCAACTTGAAATGATAGCGGCCCATTACTATGCAAAAGCGGGCGACGTGAGCAGAGCTAAAAGAGCACTAATGGGTTTACCGAAAGGGATAGATGTAACACCCTATGTAAGAGGCACTAAAGCGCGGATTGCCGTTTTAGAAGGGCGAGGCAAACATGCCGTTGAAGACGCAAACACTGCCTATGAAGCCGCTAAGACTGCTGATAATTTAAAGCTATATGCGCAAACGCTAGACCTTGCAGGAAAAAATGACGAAGCTTTTGCAATCATTAAACAACACGTGGCAGACTTCCCAAACGATGCTAACAGCAAAGCGATGTATGCCCTGCGACTGGCTGCGCTTGACCCCGCCATTGCACTTTCTACTTTCGAATCTTTACTTAATGATTTTCCTAACAATGCAGGCTTGTTAAACAACGCAGCTTACCTGCACTTTGAAGCACAAAACTATACCAAAGCTTATGAATATAGTGCCAAAGCCCATGCGACTGACCCAAGCAACTTAGACTATGCCGACACCTATGCTCAGGTACTCATGCAACAGGGTAAATCTAGCGAAGCAATAGAAGCTTATAATTTGGCTATGTACGATAGTGTAAGAAACGAAGATATAATTCTGAATTACATAGAGGCGCTATTGGTCGATAAAAACACTTCTACAGGCAAGCGTAAAATACAGCAGTTTACATCTAGGTTGAAATCTCAAGCTGCGCGAGACAGATTATTACAGTTGCAAATTAAACATTTGAATTGAGCTTAGAGGTCGACCAAGCAGGGCAACGAGCATGTTACGAGGGTAGATTAATATTTGTGCTTTTCTTTGTCAGAATTCTTTACATACCTGTTTTTGCTTAGATAACATATTTCTTTAAGCCTATGTAAAACCTTACGTTTTCTTGCTTGGCATAATTATTGCGAGTGGAAAAGTATTCGCCTTCAAATCTGCTAAATAGTGTTTGGACTTGGTGAAAAAATAAGTAAATTAAATATTCATTAAGGAATAAAAATGAAAAACTATATATTCGCCGCAGGGGTCTTGGTAATAGGTTTGTCATCGATTTTTGCAAGCGCTGCCGCGCACGCTGGATTATCGGGCAATGTAAACATATCTCAAACTAATAGTACTAGTGTTTATGGTGCAAGCGGTGAGCGACTATTCAAAAATGTATCTATAAAAGAAAATGGAATATCTAGCAACGTCAATGCGGGTCTTTTTAGAGTCACCGAAACTTCTACAAATAATGACTATTTAGCATTTTGCATTGAACTTGACGATACCCTAAGTCTTGCTGCAGATTATTCAGTAACTAACAGCTTATTTAGCCCAGGTGTAGTAGCTAATTTAAGTAGTTTATTCTCTACTTCTAACGTTTCTAGTATGTTAAGTGATGCAACTGGTAAAACAGCTGCAGCGTTCCAAGTTGCTATTTGGGAAATTATTGCTGATGCTGGCAATTTAGACATTTCTGCTGGTAACTTCAAGGTAAGAAGTCAAGCTAGTAGTTTAGATGCAAGTATTGCAGCGCTTGCTTCAGGCTTCTTAAGTGGTTTAAGTGGTTTGGGTTCTGATTACGACTTAACCTTCTTGTTCGCTGAAGATTCTCCTGGACAAGACTTGCTTGTTTTCGAGACAAAGACAATCATCGACGCTTCTGCACCAGCTACCAGCATTTTCATGCTGCTAGGGCTCGTTGGATTAGTCGTCGCAACTCGCAGAAAAGCGTAATAGTTAGCACAATAAGTTAGAACATGAAAACCCCGCCAAAGTGCGGGGTTTTTTATTGTCAATCCGCATCAAGGCTATCTATAAATGCGCATCTGATTTAAAATAACTCGCCCTGGCAGAGAGGCTGTCCGGCGTTTTAAAGAGTGATATTGCTATGCTGCGTTTAACCGACATAAAACTCCCCCTTGATCACGATAAGCTAGCCCTTGAAAAGGCCATTTTAGACAAGCTAAATATTCGTAAAGAAGAATTGATTTCATACGACATGTTTAAACGTGGTTACGACGCACGCAACAACCGAAACATCTATCTTATTTACACCCTCGATGTTGAAGTGATGAACCAAGATGCACTTTTGCAGCAATTCGAAAAAGATCCCCGCGTACGCCTTACCCCAGATATGAGCTATAATTTTGTAGCACAAGCGCCGGCAGACCTTAGTAATCGTCCGGTGGTAGTTGGTTTAGGTCCATGTGGCCTTTTTGCCGCTCTTATTTTAGCGCAAATGGGTTTTAAGCCGATTATTCTTGAACGCGGTAAAGCGGTGCGCGAACGTACAAAAGACACCTTTGGATTTTGGCGTAAGCAAGCACTTAATCCAGAATCGAATGTGCAATTTGGGGAAGGTGGGGCGGGTACGTTTTCTGACGGAAAGCTATATAGCCAAGTTAAAGACCGCAAGCACTACGGGAGAAAAGTGCTACATGAGTTTGTGGCAGCTGGCGCCCCAGAAGAAATTATGTACGTGAGCAAACCGCATATTGGTACCTTCAAATTAGTCAATATGGTTGAAAAAATGCGCGAGACAATAATCTCCCTTGGCGGCGAATTTCGTTTCAGCACACGTGTAGAAAAACTCGATTTACAAGACAATAAGATTCAAGGTTTACATTTGTCTGGCGGCGACTACCTAAGCTGTAATCACGTCATACTAGCAATAGGACACAGTGCTCGTGACACCTTCACTGCACTTTATGAGCAAGGCGTTTATATAGAAGCGAAACCCTTTTCTATTGGCTTTAGAATTGAGCATGAGCAAAGCATGATTGATGCTGCGCGCTTTGGTGACAACGCAGGCAACGAAATATTAGGCGCTGCTGACTACAAGTTAGTGCACCACTGCAAAAATGGCCGTACCGTTTACAGTTTTTGTATGTGCCCTGGCGGAACAGTAGTGGCCGCAGCATCTGAACCTGGCCGCGTTGTTACTAACGGAATGAGCCAATATTCGCGCCTTGAGCGTAATGCTAACAGCGCAATTGTTGTAGGCATAACACCCGAAGAAGATTACCCTGGTCATCCTTTAGCTGGTATTGAATTACAACGTCGCTTAGAAGCACTCGCCTATACT
Organism: Glaciecola sp. G7-5; assembly: GCF_055808975.1. Taxonomy (NCBI): domain Bacteria; kingdom Pseudomonadati; phylum Pseudomonadota; class Gammaproteobacteria; order Alteromonadales; family Alteromonadaceae; genus Glaciecola; species Glaciecola sp. G7-5. Next base: position 1,692,705 of record NZ_CM147892.1, on the reverse strand, counting down.
ATTGGTGGCGAAAACTACCACGCCCCAGCGCAGCTAATTGGGGATTTTATGGCTGGAAATAAAAGCGCAGAAATTGGCGATGTAAAACCTTCATATGCGCCAGGCGTGACTCTTACTGATCTGAGCAAAGTCGTACCTGAATTTGTTAGCCAAGCCATTCGTGAGGCAATCCCGGCTTTTGAACGACAAATAAAAGGCTTCGCAAAATCAGATGGCTTACTGACTGGGGTTGAAACCCGAACCTCCTCACCAATATGCATTAAACGAGGTGAAGATTATCAAAGCGTTAACGTTAAGGGACTATATCCTGCAGGTGAAGGCGCTGGTTATGCTGGTGGTATCTGGTCAGCAGGAATTGATGGAATAAGAGTCGCTGAAGCAGTCGCGCTTTCAATCATAAATGAAATTAACACATAGCCTAATAAGCAAAATTATTAGACCATTTACCTTCTACATTGGGCACAGCAACTGTTCGGTTTATTAGCGTCAGCTATATTTACAGTCCCTCGCCGTTAACAACTAACTAAAACGATAAGTGACTGTTTCACCTTCACAATAATTTCTTGGCATTTAAATTGCTAAATCCTTTTCAGATGTATTTGATTCGCCACCTTGGTGAGCTGAATCCCCCAACCGATAAGAGTAAATTATGAAAAGCAGTAGTATCGCTATAATTTTTAGTAGTATTTTATTGGCAGGTTTAGTGTTTTTAAACACTGCACGTGCAAGTGTCATTTATGCTGTAGACGACGGCAGTGGCGAGTCCTCAATCGGCAGCACAGGTTCAACACTTATCTGGATGAACGGATTTCAAACTGCTGCAGGCGGTGAAAGGATTAATTCAGTTAGCATTGCCTTTGGTGCTAATTCAAACGCTGATGCACCCGGTGACGGCAGCACTATAACGGGCTACGTGTGGAGCGACCCCACTAACGATGGTAACCCTTTCGATGCTGTGGTGATGAGTACCTTTACAGGAACAGTCCAAAGTAGCCATACTGATACCTTTATTGATTATCTCCTAAGCGCCCCACTTACATTTACCCTTGGTGATTGGTTTTATGTAGGTTTTCAATCTACCGATTTTGCCGTAAGCAGAGACGCGAACTCTGACAACGGTAGCAGCTTTGTTTTTACTAACTTAAACTCCACGGCTATCGACCCTAATGATTTGATTAACACTACAACTAATGGCCAACCAAACGACTTTGGCTTTCCCGGAAATTTCTTAATAAGAGCAAATGCTACAGCGGTAAATGTTTCTACTCCTACGAATATTGCAATTTTACTATTGGGCTTAGGTGGGCTAGTCGCTTTAAGAAAGCGCAAATAAGCTACAAAAAAATATCTTTCTAGTAAACTACAGGAACTCACCTTTTTCTAGGGGAGTTCCTTTTTTGTTCTAATTTAGCGCCTTACTCCCTATTTCAAAAGAGAGGGTCGAACAAAGCTTGGCATTATTTTGTTAATCGTTACAATACGCAGCCTAGAGTAAATTGATAAATAAAGGCCAGCATAATGAAACTTGTATCGTGGAACGTAAATGGTGTTCGCGCCGTGATGAAAAAGGACTTTTTAGCGTCGATGGCGTCGATGGATTGCGACGTGCTGTGCTTACAAGAAACGAAAGCCCAAGACGAACAGGTCATTGAAGCACTTTGCGACTTGCAAGGTTACCATGTTTATACTAATTCGGCGGTCAAAAAAGGCTATTCTGGTACCAGTATTATAACCCGCGAAAAGCCCATCGATATAACTAAAGACATGGGCATAGAAGAACATGACCAAGAAGGACGTGTGTTGTGTGCTGAGTTTAACGACTTTTACTTGGTAACGGTATACACACCTAATTCAAAAAATGACCTATCGCGCTTGGATTATCGCGCTCAATGGGATGCTGACTTTTTACAATATGTGCAACAATTAGAAAAGACAAAGCCCGTGGTTATTTGCGGCGATTTAAACGCTGCCCATCGTGATATTGATTTGGCCCGCCCTAAAGCGAACTACGATAAAAGCGCCGGTTACACGCAAAAAGAAATCGATGGACTAGACAATCTTGTTGCTGCTGGATTTACCGATAGCTTTCGCCACTTGCATCCTGAAACAGCCAAATATAGCTGGTGGAGCTATCGAGCTGGCGCCCGTGAACGAAACGTAGGCTGGCGGATAGACTACTTTTTAGTCTCATCTGCCTTACAAAATAAAATCAAAGAAGCTGACATCTATACTGATATTCTTGGCTCAGACCATTGTCCGGTCAGTATGCACTTGTCTCTTTAATACGAACCAAGAGTTTGATACATGTTTCAAAAGTCTGCTTTCGCGGACTTTTTCATGCCCTCCTCTTTTGATTCACTTTAATGCCTACATGTATTGTTCTACACTACGCATTAGCAACTAATTCAAAAAGCCATGACTATGCATAACACCATCAGCAGCGAAGCCTTTTGGCTTGCCTTAAAACAAGAAGCTAAAGAAGTTTCTGCGAAAGAGCCTATGCTTGCGAGCTACTTGCACGCCTGCGTACAAAACCACCATAATTTTGAGACCTCGCTAAGCTTTATCTTATCGAATAAAGTAAGCGACGATGTAATGCCAGCTATTGCGGTAAGTGAAATGTTTGATGAAGCATATTTGCTCAACCCCGCAATTGTTGAGGCTGCTGTTGCTGACGCGCAAGCCATTGTGCACCGAGACCCTGCTGTATCTAGTTACCTGCCAGTACTGATTTACTTTAAAGGCTTTCAAGCATTGCAGGTGCATCGTTTAGCGCATTATTTATGGCAAATTGGGCGTAAAGAGTTAGCACTATTTATACAAAGCCGAAACTCTGAGGTATTTTCAGTTGATATTCACCCTGCAGCACGCATAGGAAAAGGCGTTATGTTAGACCATGCAACCGGCATTGTTATTGGTGAAACCGCAGTTGTTGAAGATAATGTTTCAGTCTTACAAGAAGTCACTCTTGGAGGTACTGGTAGCGAGTCAGGTGACCGCCATCCTAAAGTACGTGAAGGTGTAATGATTGGTTCGGGTGCTAAGATACTCGGCAATATCGAAATTGGTAGAGGCTCAAAAGTAGGCGCGGGTAGCGTCGTATTAATCAACGTACCACCTTGCGTGACAGTCGCGGGCGTGCCGGCGAAAATAGTAGGTAAGCCCAACTGCGATATGCCTTGCGACTCAATGGACCAAAACATTTTTGATGACAACGCCGCCGTTAAATAACGGTATTGCTGACTGTTACCCGTGTAATAGAGTTATTGCAATTGCTCAGCATCGGGTATTTTTAGCGAGCTAATATTATCATTTACACTTTTCAGTATGAACTGGCTACCTATTAAAGATAATACGCAATACGCCACAAAGAAATAAAACCCCTGCCCTACGTTAGATAAGGTCTGGGTACTTATTTCAAAGGCTATTTTCATACCGAAAAAGGAAAGTTCGTGCGCTTCTTTACTTTGCGCATGGTTGGTAGACAATATCGCTAAAAACACGGCCACAACAAACACATCGGCCATGGACCACTTGCCTATTATCGCGACGAATTTTGTCAGCTTTTGTTGCTTTACGGTATCGTGTATGAAATAGGCGAAGCTAACTAGTACCGTTTTCGCAATTGGAATTAAAATAGAAAAAGCGAAAATAAGGAAGGAAACTAAATACCGCTGCTCGCGCCACAACTCAGACACCGTAGCAAGAATTGAAAGTTCTTTGTTGACAAGACCTGAAGTAAATCCTGCACCAGACAAGCCCACCGCCATGTCCATATTTAGAACGAACATAGGCAGTATTATGCCTGGCACAAAACAAGCGATAGCAATAATGGTTAAGCCAAATCCTATATGCTTGAAGACCACTCAATAATCGTCTTTTGATTCATGCTCACTGTGATGACGCTGTTTAGACTCGTTGTTCTTGAGTCTTTTCTCGCGCTTTTTCTTTTCAAGCTCAGCTCTTATTTTTGCTGCACTTTTATGATCTGATGCGTGCGCTAATTCTTCTTCATCAAACTCATCTAACTTAACACGGTTATCTTTGCCCATAATACTTATCTAATTAATAAACACTTATTGTGTATCGGCTAGTGTAGTGCTAAATACAAGAGAAATGAATAAGCTTAGCCAATAAATTTACGCTAAAAACCGTTATTTTTATGCTAAAAAGATATACTAGAGGTAAAAGCGGCTTAATTTGGCCATTATTGGCTCTAAAAATATCGCCGTTTTCACTTAAAATTGTACGCCAAACCAAGCCTGATAACAGAGAAGCGTTTATGAATATAGATTTATCGAGCCTATCGAGTAGTAATATTTACCATCTAATGACCCAAACCATTATTCCTCGCCCTATTGCTTGGGTGCTTAGCGAAAACACGAATAAAAGCATGAACTTGGCGCCGTTCTCCTATTTTAATGCCGTATGTTCAGATCCACCCTTGTGTATGTTGTCGATGGGTAAAAAACCTAACGGGGCATTTAAAGATACTGCCACGAACTTGGTAGAAGGGGCCTATTGCGTTATCCATATTGCCCATGTTGAGCAAGCAGACACGGTCACAGCAACTGCGTCAACCCTCGCTTATGGTGAAAGTGAAGTGAACCAAAATAATATCACCTTGGTTGAACAGCAAGGCTGGCCTTTAAAACGTATAGCTGATTGCCCTATTGCGTATTTATGTAAAGTACACAGTACTAGCGAAATTGGGAATTCACCACAACAACTGGTATTTGCACAAGCTATTTCTTTATACCTTAATGACAGTGTAGTGAACGAAAAAGACGAGCGCATGTATATAAATGCATTAAGTGTAAACCCTTTAGCTCGTTTAGGCGCAAATCAATATGCAAGTTTGGGAGAAGTAATCTCTAAAAGTCGTCCTAAGTAGCCTATTCTTGGTACAGGTTTTCAGTTGGCCACAAATGCTGTATAAATAGACAGCTTTACGGCCTCTTTCTTGCTATATTAGGCGCTTATAAAAAAGGTGTTTACACACTTCACTGGTATTACAAAGGTTATTTAATGGATGTATCACGGCTTCTTGACGAACTAAACGACCCACAGCGCGAAGCTGTTGGGGCACCAAACCAAAACATGCTGATATTGGCAGGTGCAGGAAGCGGTAAAACCCGGGTGCTAGTGCATCGCATTGCATGGTTAATGGAAGTTGAGCACATCTCTCCCTATGGCATATTAGCAGTAACCTTTACCAATAAAGCCGCTAAAGAGATGCGTTCTAGAGTTGAGAAACTAATGGGCAGCTCGCTTAATAATATGTGGATGGGTACTTTCCATGGGCTGGCCCATCGTTTACTTAGACTGCATTACGAAGAAGCAAAACTCCCACAAAATTTCACTATTCTTGACTCTGATGATCAATATCGTTTAGTTAAAAGACTCATTAAAGCACTTAACTTAGATGAAAAACATTGGCCACCAAAGCAAGTGCAATGGTACATAAATGGCAATAAAGACGAAGGATTACGAGCAGCTCAAGTTGAGACCTTCGACGACCCAAATCAAAAGAAAATGCGCGATATCTATCAAGCCTACGAAGATGCTTGTCAGCGCTCAGGTTTAGTGGATTTTGCTGAACTACTATTGCGCTGTTTTGAAACTATTCGCGATAACGCTTCACTCAAAAAACACTATCAACAACGATTTAGAGCCATATTAGTAGACGAATTTCAAGACACAAACAATATTCAGTATGCATGGCTTAAACTGCTGACCACCAAAGACAACAACATGATGATTGTGGGAGATGACGATCAATCAATTTACGGCTGGCGCGGTGCAAATGTTGAAAATATTTCGCACTTTTTAAAAGACTTCCCTAATGCACAGACCATACGCCTTGAACAAAACTACCGCTCAACGAGTAATATTCTAAATGCGGCTAACGCAGTTATCGATAATAACGGCGGCCGCTTAGGTAAAAAGCTATGGACTGAAGGTGAAGAAGGTAAAAAAATAGCGCTTTATGCCGGCTTTAACGAAGTAGACGAAGCGCGTTTTATTGTAGCGCGCATAAAAGACTTTCATGAACAAGGTGCGGCCTTAGCAGAATGCGCAATTTTATACCGCAATAACGCGCAATCACGTGTTTTAGAAGAAGCTTTATTGCACCAGCGCATGCCTTATCGTATTTATGGTGGGCTACGATTCTTCGAACGCCAAGAAATAAAAGATGCCTTGAGCTATTTGCGCTTGTTGAGTAACCCCGTTGACGACGCTGCCTTTGAGCGAGTGGTGAACACCCCAGCAAGGGGCTTAGGCGACAAAACCTTAGGCAATATTCGTCAATTCGCACGGGAGCAAAACAAATCAATGTGGGATGCGGGTAATGCAATGATCAGCGAGAAACGCTTATCGGGACGCGCTGCAAATGCCTTGGCCAGTTTTTTTGACACCATTAATAACCTAGCTAAAGATACCTACGAAATGCCATTGCATGAGCAGGCCGATACAGTCATAAAAGGGTCTGGCTTATATGCAATGTATCAAGCAGAGAAGGGTGATAAAGCCCAAGCGAGAATCGAGAACTTACAAGAGCTTGTGACTGCGGTTAAGCAATTCGAAATGCCCGATGATACAGAAGAGATGACCCCTTTGGCCGCGTTTTTGGCACACGCCAGTTTAGAAGCCGGTGAAGCCCAAGCCGATGCAGACCAAGACGCAGTGCAACTTATGACGATTCATACAGCCAAAGGACTAGAATTTCCATTAGTCGTTTTAGCAGGTGTTGAAGAAGGCATGTTCCCCAGCAATATGAGTAACGAAGAGCCTGACCGACTTGAAGAAGAACGCCGTTTAGCCTACGTGGGCATGACCCGTGCAATGCAAGAATTGGTAATCACCTACGCTGAAACTCGTCGCCTATACGGGCAAGATAAATACCATACTATTTCTCGCTTCGTGCGCGAAATACCCAGTGATTTTATCGAAGAAATACGTCTACGTTCACAAGTTGCCCAACCTGTTCACAATCGTTTTAGTGCACAAGTTTCACATAGCTCGTTTGTTGACAGCGGCTACTCTTTAGGCCAACGCGTTATGCATGCTAAATTTGGAGAAGGCACCGTATTAAACTACGAAGGTAGTGGAGAGCACGGCCGTGTGCAGGTGCACTTTGATAATATTGGCAGTAAGTGGCTTATGTTAGCCTACGCAAAGTTACAACCCTGTTAAGATAGCTGACGCATTAGCTAAAAAGTTAATTAAACAGGTTTTGTCGCCTTTTTAATTTTGCGCTGCGCGGCATAACTATTTAGTGAATCATAGGTAAATAAGGCGAGCGCCGACCACACAAATATGAATGAGACGAGCCTAGCTGTTGATAAAGCTTCATCGTATAAAAATGTGGCGAGGCAAAACATAATGCTGGGGCCTAAATACTGGAAAAAACCTAAGGTTGAATAACGCAGACGCCTTGCTGCAGCCGTAAAGCAAAGTAAAGGGGCGGTAGTGACAATTCCTGCGCTGATCAATAGCGTTGTCAGCAATGGAGAGTTTTGAGTAAAGTCCCCACTCACATCAGCAAACCAAACCCAATAAATAATCGCCGCTGGCAACATCATTAGTGTTTCAATAAACAATCCAGGAATTGAATCTACGGCTACTTGCTTTCGAAGCAAGCCATACACACTAAAGCTAAATGCTAAGGTCAGCGCTATCCATGGCAAACTACCATAATTAATCAGTAAAACTAATACCCCAATAATCACTATACCCACGGCCACTTTTTGTAATGGCCGCAGTACTTCACCTAAAAATAGACGCCCTAAAAATACGTTTATAAGCGGATTAATGTAGTAACCTAAACTCGCTTCTAACAGATAGTTGTTGTTTACTGCCCATATAAATATCAACCAATTCACTAATAAGAGTAAACCTGCTAATAGCAAGGTAGCAAGAATCTTTGGTGAGCTAAGTGCGACACGTACTTTGCTGATGCCTTTTAAGCCTACAATTAAAAAAACAAGGACCAATGCTGACCATAACACCCTATGCATTAAAATTTCAGCGGCGGGAATACTGCTTAACAATTTAAAATACATGGGGGCAACACCCCACATGGTGTATGCACCAATAGCAAAAAGGATGCCTGCTTTTGTTTGATCGTTCGCTTGTGCGTTCACTGAGTTCCCGAGGGTAATTAAGGTTTGTTGCCCAATGCGACAAACGCAAAAATGAATAGGCGCGCATTGTCTGAGATTGTGTCTTGTCATGCAAGTATAGTTTCTGGATTGGGTCCAAACTATCCTTCAGAACATTAGATATCAGACGCATTTGTCAGTACAATGGCGTCAAAGATGTCCCGACTAAGAATGAGCCGTAAATTGATCGAAGCTGCCTGTCCCTCTGAAATAAGTTCTCCTAATAATTCAGAGCCTAATACCTTACGAAACACCTGTTTAAAAGTGTTGAAACAAAGCTTTGGGTACGACGAATTTCGTGATGGTCAGTGGGACGTGATACAAAGTGTATTAAATGGTCACGATAGCTTAATTCTATTACCCACCGGCGGTGGTAAATCAATCTGCTATCAATTGCCAGCCCTTGTTTTAGAAGGCCTTACCATAGTTGTGTCGCCTCTTATTTCACTCATGCAAGATCAAGTGCAACAACTTCAAGCACAAGGCGTTGAAGCCGCTTATATAAATTCGAGCTTAGCCCCCGAACAAGCCAGCGAAGTAAATGCAAAGTTACATAGTGGCAACATAGATATATTATATGTTGCACCAGAGCGTCTGCTTCAGAGCTATTTTTTACGAAGCTTACAATCAATTGACGTAAGCCTTATTGCGGTTGATGAGGCTCATTGTGTCAGCCAGTGGGGACACGATTTTCGCAAAGAATATAGGCGTTTAAATGAAGTGAAACAAGCCTTCCCAAACGCACCTGTCATCGCACTGACCGCTACCGCCGACCATGCCACCCAAAGCGATATTGTTTATCAGTTGGGCTTACAATCCCCTTTTATATACAAAGGCGGATTTGACCGTCCTAATATTCGCTACAATTTGCTAGCCAAATATAAAGGCGGTGATCAAGTCGTCGATTTTGTGAAGCAACAGCGCGGAAACAGTGGCATTGTATATTGCAACAGTCGCGCAAAAGTTGATGACCTTGTAGCTAAACTCAGTAAAAAAGGCATTAGTTGTGGTGCTTATCATGCCGGCAAAGAAAACGATGAGCGTGAACGCATTCAAAATCTTTTTTTAGCAGATGACCTTCAGGTTGTTGTTGCGACAGTTGCCTTTGGTATGGGGATCAATAAATCCAACGTACGCTTTGTTGTGCATCACGATGTTCCCCGAAGTATTGAATCCTTTTACCAAGAGACTGGCCGTGCAGGGCGCGATGGCATGCCAGCAGAAGCACTCCTGTTATTTGACGATAAGGACGCTGCGCGCATTGAAAAATGGATTGCCGATGGCGCTACTGCCGAGCGCTTTACCATCGAAATGCATAAATTTGAAGCCATGCAGGCCTTTGCGGAAGCGCAGACCTGCAGACGTCAAGTGTTACTTAATTATTTTGGCGATCATCGCCACGAGGCTTGCGGTAACTGTGATATTTGCCAATACCCCCGAAAATGTTTGATGGTAGCGTTGTTGCGCAAAAACTATTGTCTTGTATTTACCGCCTAAACGGTGACACAGCTGTTCAGTATGTGATTGATATATTACGCGGTAAGCAGCACCACAAAATTCTAGAAAATAAACACAATGAACTGAGTACTTACGGTATTGGCAAGCAAGACCCAGATCAATACTGGCATAACATAATTCAACAGATTATCCATCAAGGACATATTAGAATTGATATGACCTTGAACGGAATTTTACGTTTAAATGACTCTGCCATAGGTGTACTTAAGGGTGAAACAAAGGTCCAATTAGCAGTACCGAAATTTAAAGTTAGTTCAGCGCAAAAGAACAAGTACGAACCTACAAATATAGATAAAATACTTTTTGCCAAGCTTAAGAATTTACGTAAACAACTTTCTGTAGAGCAAGGTGTGCCGGCGTTTACCATATTCAGCGATGCTAGTTTAAGTGACATGGCCGCAAAAATGCCGATTACACAAAGTGATTTTTTGAATGTAACTGGAGTGGGCGAAAAGAAACTTATGCAATATGGCGAGCCTTTCACTCGCCTAATATCTGACTACTTAGCGGCTAAGTAATCCTAAGACCTTGTGTTTTCTGCCGCTTCCATTTTCGCCATAGCGCGTTGATAACTTGCCTCGTTCTGGAAACGCTTAACATAGGCGGCTAAATTAGGTGAAGAAGCTAAGCGCCCTGCTTTAGCCATTGCCTCTAAGCCAAAACTCATTTGCACATCAGCGATTGTCGGTGCATCACCCACTAACCACTGACGACCTTCTAAATGCTTCTCAACAAATTCAGTGTTCCGCTTAATAGCCTTTCCAAAGTAAGCATCGAGCACGGCTTCAACAAATTTGCCAACAATAAATTTAATGAAAAAGGGACTGGCTTTTTCTTTGCCTTTATTTAACACCATCGCTGTCACCAACGGCGGCATAAAGCTCCCTTCGGAAAAGTGAGACCAAAACTGTACATCCACAAAATCATCGTGGTCTTTAGGGGGAATAAGTATTGTATCCTTCGCTTCTTTTACAATGTACTCACAGATTGCGCCAGATTCGGCAATCACTTTACCTTGGTGTGTTAACACTGGCGCCGTACCTAAAGGATGAATTGCTTTTAGGCTGTTGGGAGCTAGGTTTGTTTTCTCATCACGCTGGTAGACTTTTATCTCGTAATCCAATTGCAGTAGCTCGAACAACCAAACGATACGCTGCGAGCGTGAACTATTTAAATGGTGCAGTGTGAACATAAATGGGCCTGTTTATCTAATCGTACTTGCTTATACACATTGCGTTAGCTTTCGGATTAGTCTGTGAACAAGACCCTCAAACGCGTCTACTGCGATTTTGCGGGTGCTTTTTTGCCAGAAGGGTCCATGTTGGCGTAATAGGCAGCTAAATCGACGATGTCTTGGTCACTTAGGCGCTGTGCATGGGGCGTCATGGCTGCGTTAATTCGTTCACCAGCACGAAACGCTTTGAGCTGTAACTCCATGTAAGCTTGCTTTTGACCGGCTAAATTGGGGTAGATAGGAATAATGGCAATCCCATTTTTACCGTGACACTGAGCGCACATTGTCGACTTCTTTTTACCATCCTCAATATTACCAGTTAGGCCCGACTCTGCGCAGGCAGATATACTGACAAAAGCACTCATTAACGCAGCGACTTTTATAAATACCCCTACTTTATTGCAATGAGTAGAGAAAAACGTCGATTTCATTTATTTCACCTTAATATGTTTTTATGATGTTGCAAGTTACACCACGTTTGCCCAGTAGAGTATGCCTTAATTATTCAAAATACCAAACCACTGGTGCGGTCAATTCAAGCATTAGTGATTACCTATCAAAGCCATTTCAAGAAAATCATTCATAGTAGCTTATCTTTACGTTATTGCTTAAGGTAATCGAAAACAAGCAGTAAAACCTTCACAAATATAGGTTTTTCTGGCTAAATAGGGGATTACTAACACTTAGTTGGATGACACGCTTGCGTCTTCTGGTTCTTTTCGTCTCTTTATTAACAAGTTCGCTTTGCTGGGCTCAAGCCAACATAGCTACTCAAGACGTCGATGCTTACTTTGATAAAGCCGTTAACGTCAATGAGTTTGCTCAATTTCACGTCACCAGTGAAGGTTTGTTGCTATCAGACGTACAGCAACTCACGCAATGGCAAAACTACTCAGATTTCACATCAATTCCTAAAGACTCAGTTTTATGGGCCCGTTTTACCCTTACAAATAACGCCACTAGCAATCGCATGTTAACGCTCCTTGCCGGAAGCGTTTTTGTCGATCGCGTTGATGTTTTTGTACTAGATGAACAAGGGCGAATAGTGCAAAGTGCACGCTCTGAAGATGAGCTAAAATCGGGAACAAATCTTAGTAGCAAAAGTTTTAAAATGAATCTCATTTCCAGAGGCGAATCAACCTTTACGATCTACGTTCGCATTCAAGATGATGGGCAAACCTTACTACCCTTAGAACTTTGGCAAAGTGAATCTTATTCCAGAGAAGCTAGCATTCGACTAATCCTGTTAGGAGCCATGTGTGGCGGTCTAGCTTTACTAGCAACTTACTTTTTACTCACTTATATCCTACGCAATGCCCCCGCCCGCTTTTGGTTTTGTCTGTTTTCAACCGGCGTAATGACCACCATGTTAAGCGCAGAAGGTATATTGCCCTCACTTTTTCTACTTCCTTCATTAAGCGCCGAGCTAACTGGCCTGAGCTTAGTAGTAACCCTGTTTGCTAGCATCAAAATTTCACGAGTTATTTTTGAGCCAATTTCAGTTTGGTGGATTAGACTCCATTACCTAATCCTAGCGCTGCCTCTTGTTGGTATATTCACCTTACCTGATTTATACCAATTACTAGGTTTAATGGCTTGTGCAATCATTTTATTGATAAGCAAAACCCTGGCTACCATTGTGTATCGTAAGGCTATTGATATGCGCAGCGCAGCTATTTATTTTTCAGGTTGGTTATCACTTGGTTTTGTTGGATTGCTCGAGCTTTTAAATTTTCTTAACAATGCCGGCTATCTCTCGTTTAGCACCCCCTATCCATTAGCGTTTACGTGTTTAGGGGTTATGCTCATCGCTGTTGCCATTATTAGCCGAGAGCAGGCGATTCAAACCAAACGCTTGTTCTCTCAAAGCGAGAAAATAGCTCAGTTACAGCAGTACAATGATTTGTTCCAACATGCCGCCGAAGGTCTATATACTGCGCTACCAAAGGGAAAGTTAATTCAAGTCAATCCTGCTATTTGCTCACTATTTGGTTATAGTAACAGTGATAGTTTTTTATCAAGCAACCCCAACCTGTCTGATTTTTTTGCCAATCCGCGAGACGCAGATTTGCTGCTAGGTGAGCTAAGCATTCAACAAACGGTGCTAGGGAAAGAAATAAAAGGTAAACGACAAGATGGTAGCGAATTTTGGTTTTCTATTTCGTGCCAGTTAAAAAAGGTCGATGACGAAAAACTACATTTCGGTTCACTTTTTGACATTACCGAAAGGCGTCTTCATCAAATTAATTTGCAGTACCTTAACACACACGATCAACTCACCGGTTTGTTTAATCGCCGTCACTTTTTGCACGTCATGAATGAACGGATTCAGTCTACCGACCAATCTGGTAAATTTGCACTCTTATTTTTAGATGTAGACCAATTTAAGGTCATAAACGACACTTGTGGCCACTCTGCTGGTGACATCTTTATTAAAGAACTAGCACACGAACTCTTCGATGTCGTAAGCGATAATTATCTTTTTGCACGATTAAGCGCTGATCAATTTGGCCTAATGGTCGATTTTGAGCATAGTAATGAGCTGCGTTCTTTGGCAAATGAACTCCTTAAAAAAGTGCGCAAATTTGAGTTTAAGTGGGACCGACATCGATTCAATCAAAGTGTCAGTATTGGTATTGCCCCATGTGACGACAGCATCCCGAGTGGCGAAGAACTATTAAGTTATGCTGACACTGCATGCTTAATCGCCAAAGAAGGCGGACGCGATAAAATACATGTCTATTCACCAGAAATGGGCATGCACTCGAACTACAAACGTGAACTGTTTTGGGTAAACGAAGTGAACATGGCGATAAAAAAGAAAGCTTCGAACTTTTTTATCAGCATTACCGCCCCCTCGACAAGTACGATTCGTCTCAATATTACGAAATACTAGTGCGACTTCGCACCCAAGACAACGATTTGGTAGCGCCTGACTTTTTCATGCCAAGTGCTGAGAAAGCCCTCATTAGTAATAAAATCGACAAACAGGTAGTAGAAGCTTATTTTAAATGGTTAAGCGCCCATCCTGAGCATATTAACAATTTAGGGAAAGCGAATATAAATCTATCTGGACTGTGCCTATCTGACGATGACTTCCAATTCTTCTTGTTGAACGCATTTGAAAAATACGCAATTCCTTACCATAAAATTTGCTTTGAAATTACAGAGACGATGGCCATCATTAAAATGAATGATGCAGTAGAGTTTATTAATAAGTTTAAACGTTTAGGCTGCACCTTCGCCTTAGACGACTTTGGAAGCGGGTTTTCTAGCTACACCTATTTAAAAGACTTACCGGTAGATTTTGTTAAAATAGACGGGCATTTCATTAGAGACATTTTGCACGACCCAATCGACTTAGCCATGGTTACCTCAATTAAAGACGTAGCCGAAGCGATGAAAATAAAAACAGTGGCAGAATTTGTAGAAACGCCAGAAATCATGGTCCAAATTGGCAAATTGGGTGTAGACTTTGCACAAGGTTACTGTATAGCGAAACCCGAACCATTAACTTCTTACAGTGATTATGCAGAAACTAACAATAGTTAGTGCCAATCGACAACAAAAATAGGCAACACGGCGGGTGTTTGATGACGCTTTTTACAAATAAATGATTGTAAAAGGGCGTATCGCCCCAATAATACCATTGTAGTTTATTACGTAACAAAGCAGACATTAATGACATCCAACAGCCCCAGATTTGAGTTTATTAGCCAAGCCACATTGCCTACGCGCTTCGGCAATTTTAGTATTCATGGTTTTATTGATAATAGTAATGGCCAAGAACATGTCGCGTTGTCTTACGGCGACTGGGCACCCGGTACAACCGTTCCAATCAGAATTCATTCAGAATGTTTAACTGGAGACGCACTATTCAGTACGCGTTGTGACTGCGGGTTCCAGTTAGAAAAAGCGCTCGAAAACATTGTCCAGCACGGCCATGGCGTTTTGCTTTATTTACGCCAAGAAGGCAGAGGCATTGGCTTGCTTAATAAGATTAGAGCCTACAATTTGCAAGACCAAGGTTACGATACGGTTGAAGCTAATGAACATCTTGGTTTTGATGCTGACCTGCGCGACTATGCGATATGCAAGTTGATGCTCGATAAGCTTAATATTAGTGACGTTGAAATAATGACCAACAACCCTAAAAAGGTTAAAGCCCTTAAGGACATGGGAATAAATATTGTTTCGCGTCGCCCAATCGACCATGGCATAACGAAAGAAAACAAGGCTTACTTGCGCACGAAAACAAGCAAACTTGGTCATCAATTTGATCCCGACAATCTAAAATAAATCGCGCGCGTTGCATCACAAATCTTAATCTAGCAGCAGAATAAGCAGTGTTTTTGCAAAGACCTTTATAAATTTGTGTAATGCAGATTTTACGGGGATTGCCGATAAATAAACAAGAAATCAAATCTACAGGCTTGTTTATTTATTGTGACTCTCATTCAACTAGTAACATTCATATCTACATTAGAACAAGCCGCCATTATTTTTGATGCGAAAAATTCGCAGATTGTTGGCAATTCTCTTTTTGATAAATACAAATTCACTCCACCAGACCTTAAAATCTTAGCTGCGACTATTCTCGCCAAAATAGAAAATGGCGTATTTCATTCTAGCTGCCAGATTAATGAGTTAAGGCTAGACCTTGACACACTTGAAGTCAGTAACAAGCTATTTCTAGTGTCTTTTAGAAACACGCACACTAAAGAGCCTGAAAAACATTACGATAATTTAGTCGCAGCAATTCATCGCATGGGCGAAGCGGTTGTTATTACCAATACAAACGGACTGATTGAATTTGCCAATAAAACCTTGTTTACCCTTTTCCCCTTCATCGAGCAATCACAAATAGATAGACTTACACTTAGCGATCTTATTGATCAGATAAGTGGTCAAATCCTAAAAGGTAAGGAGCGTAAGCAAAAGGCATTTATGCGACTAGTGAAACGTAAATTAACGCAAAATCATTCACTCACCTTTTCATTTCGTAACGTCGACCAAAGGTATATAGAATATCGAGATTCTATTTCTCAAAATGGCGAACGGATTTGTTTGTTTATCGACGAATCGTCAATTATGTTTTTGCATGAGCAGCTTGAACTCGCATACAAAGAATCACTCACGTTAAACCAAGCTAAATCTAGTTTTTTAGCTGCCATGAGCCACGAAGTGAAAACACCACTTAACGCAATGTTGGGCATCCTAGATTTATGTTTAGCAGACAAAAAGCTTGCCCAATCTGAATACATTAAACGCTTAGATCATAGTGGACAACAGCTTCTTCGATTGGTCAATGACGTATTAGACTACACGAAACTTGACGCAGAAAAGATGTCTTTAAATAAGGTCACTTGTAACCTTGCTGACGTTTTTGGACAAGTGCTAGCTAACCATCAAGCCAAGGCTCATGAAAAGTCGATACACTTGTCGCTCAGGCTGTCTGATAAGCTACCGCAATTTGCCTCAATTGACGACATTCGCCTATCACAAATATTAAATAATCTCATTAGCAACAGTATTAAATTTTGTCCGCAGGAACAGGGCGAAGTTGAGCTTAACGTAGAGTTTGACAACGACAATCATCTACATATCGAAGTGAGTGATAACGGAATGGGTATTTCTGAAGAGGCGCAAAAGCATATTTTTGATAGCTTCTCTCAAGCTGATTCTCAGATCCATCGCAATTTTGGTGGTACAGGTTTGGGTTTGAGTATATGCAAAGAACTATGCGAACTGATGGGAGGCGAAATAAACGTGCATAGCTGCATCGGCGAAGGTAGCAAAATGCGTTTAATTATCCCAATTCAAGTCATTGAAAGCGCCCCTGCTATACAACATATGCAAAAAAACGCAGCGCACAAAGAATTAAGCGCTAAATTAGCTTCAGTAAAAGTACTTTTTGTGGAAGACAACCCCGCCAATATGTTTGTACTAAAAGAACAAAGCAAAAAGCTTTCACTCGATGCAGATTTTGCTGATAACGCAAAAAGTGCTATAAAACTTTGGCAGAAAAAACATCATCAGTTAATCATTAGCGATTATCAAATGCCAGATAAAACAGGCGCGCAATTAATTCAGATAATCAAAGCACTAGAAGTTAAAAAATCAATCAGTGGCCATAGCAAAATGTATGTGCTTACCGCCGACAAAACCTTAGATTGTGAGCAGGATTGTAAAAAATCGGGGGCCGATGCCGTCATTATGAAACCGCTTAAGCTACAAGGAATTGCTGACTTAGTTTCACAACAAATCAATAAAAGCGAGAGCTTTGCAACAAAGATAAAATCGATTAGTAGTCAGCCTGCCAGTAAAGCGTATTTTGATAGTTCCGCTCTAGACTCCATTATGGGCGAAACTGATGTGTCAGAAAAAGTAGAGTTTTTATCTTTATTTGTCGAAAATATGGAAAAATCGAAAGCTGAACTTAAACAAGCTATACTATTAAATGATATGAAAATGCTAAGTGAAATAAGTCATCGTATGAAAAGTAGCGCGAAAATAATTGGCGCACAAAAATTATGTATGTCATGCGAACATTTGGAAATGGTATCGCGAGAGGAACGCAATAACTCAGAAGTAGAACAAACACTATCGTCTGTTATTCAAGATCTTAATAATTCGTTGAGTGAAACAACCGATTGGGTGCAACATGCAAAATGCTAATAAAAACTACAAAATAGTTTTATACGTTACTGACTCTGAAAATGATAAGTTTATCTTTGACAAAGTCAAAAAGCACTTTAATGATTGTTATGCGTGTAAAAATGTAAAAGACTTGTGCCGACACTTAGTTAACCAGTCTGTGCCGAAGGTTATTTTGATGACTGGCGATAGTCTAGAACATAGCATGTTTGCTTACTATAGAGCGATAGACGCAGTGGCAGACTATACTTTATGTGATCACAAGGTTGTTGCACTGGTTCCATTAAAATACGAATCGGATGCTTTTGATGCACATCGATGCAACGCTATTGACGATTACTTAGTCTCTCGCCCTTTATATGAATCAAATCGGATTATTCTGATATGCGAGCACTTACTGATCGAACTTGGGGTCACCCTGCCCTTTATGCACCAGCGTAACATAACGCAACGGCTGCAAGATAACACAAGTCCTGAGTTCTTAACGTTAATGAACAAACTCTTGGAAAGCAAAGAAAGCCTCGAGCAAAACTTCAAGGAAAGCGTAGCTGAAATCGAAAAAGCCTTAGACGACGCGGCGATAAAAATACAGAAACATCAAAATGCATCACTGGATCTGGTCAAACTAAAGGAAACCCTTGCCAAAATAAAATCGGATGACATACGTCCAAGCTTAATCAGACTTCAAGAAAAAGCGATTGGCTTGCTGAACTCAGCAATTGCCTTCGAGCCCCCTGTTGAAAATGAAGAGCAAGACGTCCCCGACGAGCATCCTGAGCCCATGTTCAATAGACTTTATCAACAAGACATTCAAAACGACGCTGCTTCAGAGAAGCAAAGGACCATACCTAAAGTACTGTTGGTAGAAGATGATGTAATTAGCCAGCAACTTACTTTGAGAATTTTAAAATCTCTCAATATTAATACCGAGATTGCGGTGTCTGGCAGAAGAGCACTTGCTAGCTTAAATAGCATAAAATACGATTTGGTATTAATGGATGTGAATCTACCTGACACTAACGGCATCTATATAGTTGCACAAACCAGAGGTGAAGACCATCTCAATCATGACACGCCCATTATTATGCTTACCGGAAATAAGCAGAAAGAGACTGTCGCAAATGCTGTAAAAAATGGTGCCAAAGGTTATATAGTAAAGCCAATTAGGAAAAGTACTATCCAACAGCTATTAGATAAACACGTTGGATAACAAGCTTCCGCTAAGGATAAGTAAAAAATATATTTTGGCGCTATTATAGGTCGCTTCTCAAATCGTATCGCCAATATTAAGTTTGCCCTAAATGCTACTGAATATTCCCTTGCTAAAAACGACGGCGACAATCATTTGCATGGGGGTATTCAAGGTTTTGACAAAAAAGTGGGGGTAGTAACCCCATTTGTTAGCGAAAACAGTGACTACTTACTTTCTTTTGATTTTGCACGCTGCACAATTGCTTGAGCAAAGCGTTTTGGAGACTCCTCATCCATATTGAAATACAAAGAAGGCTCAATTAACTCAACTTCAATGATAGCAAATCCTGCTTTTGTTTCGAGCATATCTATACGTGCATACAAAGCATCCTCTGGGAGCGCTTGTAGGGTTTTTTGCGCAAGTGTGAGCATGGCGTCACTAGGTTCAACACTTTTTAATTGTCCCCCATGTTCCTCTTGTACTCGAAAATCTCCAGTGGCAGGGAGTTTGTTAATGCTATGGCTGTATTCACCCGCAAAATAAAACAACGAAAATTCACCTTTCTCCACTATGTTTTTTTCAAAAGCTTGCACCATAATTTCACGATTTTCTAATTCGTTTTTAATGTTTTGTTGCTTAAACAAAAAGTCTTCTTCGGTCAATCTATAGGTGAAATCAGCATTGGCGCTAACCAATGGCTTAATAATGATTTCATTCGTAGCAAAGTGACTAAAGCAAGCTAGTATAGCTTTGCTGTCAAATCCGTTAAGCCAAACCGTGGGTAATATTGCGACACCTTTGTCAGCTAAATCTCGCAAATATGATTTAGATACATTCCATTGCATTAATGACAAGGGGTTTTCTAATACCGCTTTGGAGTTATCGATTTTTGCAAGTGTTTGCATGAATGAGTCGCAAAATGCTTGGTAATCCCAAGTACTTCTGACGACCACTACGTCATACTGATTATAGTCGACCGTTTTATCATGCCAAGAAACATCAGTTGTTTGCCAGTCTAGTTCAGCTAAATAAGGCTTTACTAAGTCATCATAAATAAAGAATTCTTCTAAATTATCGGTAGTTAAAAATGCACAACGACCCATTCAGGTTCCTTGAAAGGAAATAAGTTAGTTATATAGACTAAGTGAAAAATGTACTTGGGTCGAGGAGAAAACAAGTAAAATTAAGTAAGGATCCAATAAGCAATTGAGCCAAGAACATATGCCAAAAGCCCATAGCCTACAAAAACGCCCCATGAATAGCGATTCTTAGCTGTTTCGCCTTTGAGGGTGGCGACTGTTGCGACACATTGCAAAGCAATAACATAAAAAACCAGTAACGCAACGCCCGATGCTAAAGAAAAACCATCAGCTTGCATTTGTTCGGCCAAGCCGATGATGTTCTCGTCAGCATTCTCTATGCTAAACAGTGTACCTAACACACCCACAAAGACTTCTCGCGCTAAAAACGAAACTAAGATGGCAACGCCGTAGCGCCAATCAACACCGAGGGGCGCAAAAATAGGCTCTAAAAATTGCCCCATTGCAGCTAAATACGAAGCATTTAAATCGCCGTTACTTGGAAAATAACCTAAGACCCAAATGACAACCGATACGGTAAAAATGATAGGTCCCGCTCGACGCACAAATTGTTGAGCGCTGTTCATTGTTTTATAGAACAAAGGCCGCCAATGAGGTAAACGATATGAAGGTAATTCTAAGATAAAGGGTAATTCGTTTTGCTGGTCGGTCTTTTCAAGCCACGTATTTAAGAGCTTACTGACCAATAGAGCCGTTAATATGCCACCAAAATACAGTAAAAAGAAAACCGCCCCTTGTAGATTAACCCATCCATTTAAATAGCTCACTTTTGGTACAAGTACTGCAACCAATAGCGCGTATACAGGTAATCGGGCTGAGCAAGACATCAATGGTACGGTAACCATCGTAATTAAACGTTTTCTTGGTGACTCAATAGTACGAGCAGCCAAAATCGCGGGAATAGCGCAGGCATGCCCTGACAAATAGGGAATAAAACTGCGGCCAGACAATCCAAATACGCTTAAGGGCTTATGACATATAAGAGCTGCTCGCGCCAAATAACCACTGTCTTCTAACAAGCCGATGATAAGCGTCAACACCATAATTTGAGGTACAAAAACCAAAAATGCACCAACGCCACCAAAAATCGCATCATTAACAAAATCGTTGAACATACCTTGGGGCAATATCGCTGAAACTTTAGCTCCAGTCCAACTTATTGCGGTTTCAATACCATCCATCAACGGCACTGACCATGTAAAAATACTCTGGAATAAGAAAAACATGATAATTAAGAATACGAGGCCACCGGCAATATTATTGAGTAAAAAGGCGTCGAGTCTATTTTGTTGTTTAAGGGCGATATCTTGCGAAATACCATGTTCTTTAGCGAGGGTCTTAGCAAAACTTATAAATTCACTTTGCTCAACACTTAGCTCCCCAACTTTTGCATTTTGCGGGTTGCTAGCATGATCTTTCAGAGCTTCGGTAAACTCAGCAACACCTATCAATGTTTTTGCCGACACCGCGTACACTGGTGAACCTAGTTGCTCGCTGAGCTTTTGAACATTGATGCTATGTCCAAAGCGGCTAAGTTGATCAATCATATTTAGTGCAA
Source organism: Glaciecola sp. G7-5 (assembly GCF_055808975.1). Classification (NCBI taxonomy): domain Bacteria; kingdom Pseudomonadati; phylum Pseudomonadota; class Gammaproteobacteria; order Alteromonadales; family Alteromonadaceae; genus Glaciecola; species Glaciecola sp. G7-5. The sequence continues at coordinate 1,671,281 of NZ_CM147892.1, read as the reverse complement.
AAATGACCGCTTTATCGTGAGCTTTAGCCAACTGCTGCACTTGTAAGGCAAATACCAGCGAGCGCTCTAATTTAGTCGCATCGAGGTTACAAATAATAAGTGAAGTAGATTCATGCTCCATAGCAACATGGAGTTGATTGATAGCAATGGTTTCATCAGTAGAAATGCTAGAAAGCGAATAGGTACCAGGAAAATCCACCAGCTCAAACTCGCCAAAGCGCCCTGTTTTGAGTTCAACGGTGACACCAGGGAAGTTTGCGACTTTTTGTTTTAAACCCGTTAATTGGTTGAACAACAAGCTTTTGCCTGAATTTGGCTTACCCACTAGTATGATGCGCTGCATGTTAATGACTACTTTTTGTGAATCTAGGCTTATTTATGAGTGAGTATTTACGCTAATATTTTGCGCTAAATGGCGGTCAAGTGAATACACGCAGTCTTGAATTTGAACTACAAGCGGACCATTAAAAGGGCTGCGTTTTATACATTTAAGAGGCTCGCCTGGCACAAAACCCATTTCATTCAAGCGCGTTTTTATAGGCCCTGTTAGGTTCTCGTCAAGCTTAAATAGTATGGCACTGGTTTTTTTTGGCATTTCCCATAGGGTCATCTGTATCTACCTGTTGTTACAAAGCGCTGTTTGTGAATGATAATAGTAATGGTTCTCATTAGGTAAATAAAGGTAAATTTGTTCCTTGCTCGATGCTTGTGGCATTTATATGATCCAAATCAATAGAGATTGCCAAGCCATATTGCGTTTATAGATCTTATTAAACGCCTCTGTCCGCCGATAAAACTAAAACAACTATTTTCATCGAGTGCATAACTAATGTATGTTAGGCATGATTAAACAGCTAATTAAGATAAAAAATACATATATAACAGGTGCATAGTGGAATTTTCAGAAACCATTAACACTATAGGCATTACCACTTACTCCCTCGTATTTTGCCTATTAATATGGTTATCAAACCTGCACAAATCAAAATATGCAGCTACTTTTTGGTGTTTGGCGGTTTTAACGGTTTTAGCTGGCCGAATATTCTTATCATTTCCTGTCGATTGGTTTCCTCAACAATACAAGCTAACAATTTACGCGACACTTTTAAACCTAGAAAAACTGTGCCTAATTCTTGGTTTCTATAAAGTATTCGATAAACCCTTCACGGCAAAAATAATACGACGCTTGCTTACTTTCTTTGGTTTGGCCATCGTTGGTATTGTATTTTTGAATCATGTTCTATCTAGCGCAAATCTATTTGCAATATGGTTTGCACTATCGCAAACATGCGCTTTGACTTTTATAGCCTGGCTAATTCACAAACATGCGTCTGCATGGTTTGGTCGAGTTAAAATCATACTCCCCTTTATTTTGGGCGCTTACGCATTATTTTGGCTCTCATTTCCTTACGCCCTAACAAATGATACCTACCTCTCTGTTGGTTTTATAATTGGTAATTGTTTGAATATGTTGAATTACGTATACCTAGCTTATGTGCTTCTTCTACAATTTAAATCACAATTGTTGCACGCTGAAGTTAGCGCCCGGAACCTCGCGCATGAGGCACTACAAGCCAATAAGGCTAAAAGCGAATTTTTAGCAAACATGAGTCATGAAATCAGAACACCAATGAACGGTATTATCTCTATGCTGGGCTTACTGAAAGACTCGACTTTGAGTGAAAAACAAAAATATCAGGCAGATATCGCTTATAAGTCGGGTGAAAATCTAGTTACGCTTATTAGTGACATACTTGATTTTTCAAAGATAGAAGCTGGAAAAGTTGAGCTAGACAAAGTGCAATGCAACCTAATAGAGCTATTTGAATATGCCGTTGGTTTAATGCAAAACACGATAAGTAAAAGCGATGTTGAACTTATTCTCGATACAACCGAGGTTGAATTCACTTTAGCGACTACCGACCCATATCGTCTAAAACAAGTGCTAGACAATTTAATTAACAACGCGGTTAAATTTACACACGAGGGTGAGATAGTAGTAACGTTAAGTACGGTGATTGAAAAAGGACAATACTATTGTCGCTTTTCAGTAAAAGACACAGGCATAGGTATTGAAACATCTAAATTAGACCAAATTTTTAATTCCTTTGAACAAGCAGATTCTTCCACCACCAGAAGCTATGGAGGCACAGGTCTGGGCCTAACAATTTCAAAAAGTTTGAGCACTTTGCTTGGTGGCGAAATATCAGTTAGAAGCGAAATAGGTAAAGGAAGCTGTTTTACGGTAACTATTCCGATTGAAAAATATGGTAGTAAATACCTTAACACTTCTCCCAAGCGAGAGCAGAAATTAAGAATTTTAGTTATCGATAGTAATCTTACTAGGCGCAATGTCACGTGTCGCCAGCTAACTAAATGGGGCTATATAGTGGCGGGCGTTAGTTCTGCACAAGACGCCCTAAAAACACTAGGGAGTGGCGATGGTCAATTTCAGATAGCAATACTAGAATTTGAACTTGAATGCATGAATGGTGGGCAATTTGCAAGATTGCTTCGCGCTAAACCCCAGTATAAAAACATGAAGTTAATCTTACTGACAAGTGAGCTAAATATTGAGACTTCAGATTCAATTACTCAGTCAAATTTCTCACACATTTTATCAAAACCTTTGCTTCCGTCTCAGCTTTTACAAGCAATAAATAGCAAAGACATTTGTGAATCAAACCATCCCTTAATATTTAGTGATGACGACGTTTCAACTAAAGTGTGGCAAAAAAATCATTTACTGTTAGTAGAAGACACCGAATTAAATAGGGTTATCGTCAACCAATTGTTAACGAGTATAGGTATGACCTGCGAAGTAGCAATTGATGGTGCTGATGCAATATCAAAACTAAAACAGGCTGCAGAGAAGAACGAGGCTTTTACCCATGTACTTATGGATTGCCAAATGCCAATACTAGATGGTTATGAAGCGACAAAACAAATCAGAGAAGGGGTTGCGGGCATGCAAAATAAGAACATTGTAATTATTGCGCTGACAGCAAATGCAATGCCTCGTGATAAAGATAAGTGCCTTCATGCAGGAATGGACGACTATTTAGCAAAACCGATAAACGCGCAATCACTTGAGAATATTCTCGATAAGTGGATAAACTTTGCTTCGAGTAATAGCTAAGAATACTCGACATAAATAATTAAATAAGCTCAATCCGTAAGCGCGTTATTGTATTTTTAAAGATGCTTTTCAGATGTTTACCCCTTTGCGACTTTACTCGGCTGAGATTACTGTATATGCTTTCCTCAGTGTAAATAAACACCACTATTTTTGGTTTTTAATTCTATAATTATAATTTCAGAAGGAATCGATATGTCTATTCAAATTAGTTTGGAACTCAGCGAAGACGATTTAACGCACTTTCGCGACCTGATGCGCACTGCTATTGAAAGCGCTAAAAAGCTTCCAGAGTCAGAAGTCATCGCTAAAGCAAGTGCTTTGTGTGCAGAAATGGAAAGCGCGAATGTTCCTGATTTTGTCAAAAGCAGACTGAGCTCTTTAGAGCGCCTGATTAGAGCGTTGCAAGATGATGAATGGCAAATACCTGATGATGAAAAAACCGAAATATTGACTTCTTTAGCCTATTTTAGTGAACCCCACGATTTAGTCCCAGACAACATCCCAGGCCTTGGCTATTTAGATGATGCAATTATGATTGAACTTGTCATTCAAGACATGTCACTTGATTTAGAAGCTTATGAAGCATTTTGTAGTTTTAGATCAACTGAAGAAAATCGCCGCGGCGCAGAAGCCAACGTAAACCGTGAGAGCTGGTTAGAAGCCGGTCGTGGTGAATGTCGCTCACGCTTACGCCGTAACAAAGCGAAATCAGGCAGACGTCGCTTATTTTCACGTGTGATGTAAGAAACGACAAGACTGGGCAGTTTAGTGTGCAAAAAATAACATGTACATTAAACTGCTGCAGATTGACACAGAACTAACAAAAGTGAAATTCAAGTTCTGCTTGATGCGCGCAGACAAAACAGTAGCTAGAAAGAATGGCTGACTTGATCAAAAACAATGACAGCGATGGGTTTACGAGATTTATCCAACAAACTATTAAGCAATGCGCTAGTTTTACGAGCTGATTAAGCTCAACTCGGTATGGTGAAGTAGTCACTTGAATCATGATAGCTTTGTACTAAATCGGGAACATGTAAACTATCGGTTTGAATACCTTTGGTTTCCAAAAAGTCTTCATTCCATAGTTTCGAGTATGAGCGCTCTGCCAAATCGCATGAAAAAGTGACAATGCGGCTACCTTTAGGCATTTTGGTAGCGGCATACACAGCACCTGCAACGTTTAACGACGAACTCGACCCTAAGATTATGCCATCGTGGTCGCGAACGTAGCGCGATATTGCGACTAAGTCTTTGTCGGGTAAATTAACAGAACGGTGCAAACGAGCCGCTTTGAAGTTTTCTACAAGACGCATTATTGCAATACCTTCGGTGAATGACCCCCCTCCATTTGCAACATAACTACCGGTTTTTAAATAGTTGTGGATGCCAGAACCATCGGGATCGATGAGCCAATTTAGTATATTTGGATTTTTCTCACTAAGAAATTTAGAATTTCCCGCTATTGTTCCCCCTGTTCCGCAGACAGATACTAGAGCGTCGATGTTTCCTTGTGTTTGTTGCCAGATTTCTGGCCCCGTATTCTGGTAATGCGCTTTATAGTTGCTTGTATTCTCAAACTGATCGGCCCACCAATAACCTTCGTTCTCCTGCGCTATTCGCTTAGCGGTGTGGTAAAAATGATTTTGATTTGCAAAAGGGCAAGGGTCTACTAGTTTTAAGATGGCACCATGCAATTCTATTAATCGTTCTTTCTCTGGTGTTTGGCCTTTAGGCATTACAACAATTAATTTATAGCCTAATGCCTTCGCCACTAGGGCCAAACCAATACCAGTGTTACCTGCAGTGCCTTCAACAATAGTCATGCCTGGCTTTAAATGGCCTTTTTCAATGGCATCGGTCACCATTTGCAGTGCTGCACGGTCTTTTATACTACCGCCTGGATTTTGATGTTCACATTTAACTAAAATTTCACTACCTGTAAGCGCCGATAATGAAGCTATTTTTAATAGGTCAGTGTTGCCTATTTGTTCGCTTACTTTGTTAAAAATCTTTGTTTCAATTTGAGAATTTTCAGGATTCATCAACGACTACCCTTGTATGTTTGTTATTGAGTATTTGACCTAATGATCAGCCATCACCTTGCGACTGATGAACCCGACAGATAGTTATTTATATAACTAATTAAGAACATCCGCTAGGGCACATGCCTATATTTCATATTGCGCTGCATTTGGGTGCAATAAGTCGAGCATAAGCGATTCATGCAATATGCTTTCATCATCCATGAAGTAAGTATTAATATCAAGCAAGTGATTTAGAAACGCCTATGCGAAACATTCTTTTGCCCTACTTTCACGCCTTTATTGATGAAAGTAGAAGTTGCAAGATGCTTTAGTGAAATTTTTACTTAACAAGAACAAGGAATTACTATTTCAGACGTATCGGCCTACGCAGCTAAAACGAACGATGGAAAAGTGGAGCCATTTACAATTGAGCGTCGTAATGCTCAAGCCAGCTAACAACTTCATAGCGAGGCTCTGAAATTAGATAGCCTCGTTTTAGTAGTAGTCAGGCAGGCTACTTGCTAGTCTTAAAGTTTACTTAAGGTGCGTTGCTCGCCTGTCTATTTCTGACAAGTGTTTCTAACACATTGACAAGGTCTTTCCCCTTTTTTACATTTGTATTGAGGTCTTTAGTTTCTTTTAAGCCATCGAGATCAAACCTCATTGAGTCCTCGATACCAGCAAACGCCATTGCCCATTCAGAAAAGCTTCTTTCCTCAGCCGCTTCGAAGTTAAGCACTGTCACTTGAGTATGTCGGCTATCTTGTTGAATGGTTTCAAAAAGTTCTTCAACATGACTTTCTTCGCCTTCGATAACTTGGCAAAAATAACCACCGGAATACAATAACGCTCCCGTAATGCCTAGCTTAGTGTTATTTTTAATCGCTGATTTTAATATTGACTCAATCTGTAATTGGATTTCTTGCTTACTTCCCACAATAGAGTTTTTACTTATGTAAGATAATTTAAATAAAGTCGACATAATTGTTCCATTAACGTCATTTTAGAGGTTGCCTCAAATACTCTAATACTTCTGTTTCGAGGAGGGGTTTAGCATAGTAAAACCCTTGTATAAGATCCGCACCTAGATCGCTCACAATAGCTAATTGTTCGGCAGTTTCAACACCTTCGGTAATGACCCCTAAGCCTAACGCATGCGCTAAACCATAAATACCGCGAGCAATCAGTAAAGCTTGTTTGGATTTACTGGGGTTCTTTGAATCCAACTGAGAGATAAAAGAACTGTCTATTTTAAGAATATTGAGTGGAAGTGTTGTGAGTTTTACAATAGAAGAATAGCCTGTGCCAAAATCGTCAATCGCTATCTTACACCCCAATTTTTTTATCGCATCAAGAGTAGTCGGCATACTACTAACAAATTCGGCCGACTCAGTTAATTCAATTCGGATTAACTCTGGATCAATACCCGACTCTATAATTGCCTCTTCTAAGGAATGAATTAACATTTCGGGATTTACTAATTGAACCGGACTCACATTAATACTGATAATGATTTCAGTGAGCTGGGATGCTTTCTGCCATTTTACAAGGTCTGCACAAGCTTTGCGTATCACCCATGATCCTAAGACATCCATAACACCTATTTCTTCCGCAATATGGATAAAGGTATTGGGCATAACCGATCCTCTGATGGGATGATTCCATCTTAGCAAAGCTTCAAAACCCGTAACTTTATTCATTCCTTTTGAGATGATTGGCTGATAAACAAGGTAGAACTCTTCACTGCTAATGGCATTGAAGAGCTCATGGGAGTTTGTGGTCAATGAACACCGCAGGTCGTTAGCAACCTGATGCGCTTGTTGAGCAGTTTTAAGCATTTGGGGCTCAAACATACACACTTTTAGACCATTGCTGTTTGCGTAATGCAAAGCGGCCTCTGCGGCGTGCATAGTATCCGTAAACCTTTGACTTTTGACTGCTGCTTCGGCTACTCCCATACGAGTACTTAAAACAATCACATTGCCACTGATCGCAAAAGGACGTTGAGAAAAATCTTGTATGCGACTTACTTCATCATGCAAATCGACTCGGCCATCAAAAACTAAACAGAAGTGATCACCGTGCGTTCTAAATATACACAATGCGTTAGAAAATACGTTCGACAAACGCTTAGCTACCTTAGCTAAAATAGTATCAGCAAGTGCATTACCAATACTGTCACTTATCTGCCCAAACCTTGCTATCTCTAAGACAATAACTTGTACTTTTTGTACATCCTCACTAACCAATAGGTCTTCGACTAATTCAAGCCCAAATGTTCTATTTGGTAATTGAGTTAATTTGTCTAATTGGCTTCCTTGTATGCTACCCCTATCCATTTACATAATCCTCAACGAAGTGAATTAATCGATAACTAACATCACAGACTTTACTAGACATTTGCGGCAAAGTTAATTATTTGTACAGATATATTTTATCGAAACTTTCCGAGAAAACCCATTGATCGACGCGAAGCGGCGTCGATGGGATGAATCGGAATAGCTAACCCTGCTCTTGAATATATTTTCAAATTGTATCAGCAGATGCATTTCCAACAGAGCAAACAAAATACCCGTCAGACCAAAATGTTTTTTCAATCCAAAATTGCTTTCTATATTTCACAACCAAGATTAAATGTAACGCTATTAGATATTTACAGTGTGATTTAGTTTCATATTCCATCTTGACAACCCATTCTTATACAGTAGTCTATACAGTATATGAAAAAGACGCTTAGATACAACTACAGGCTAAATCCATTGCCAGAACAAGAAGCCAAACTCATTGAGTTTGGCGCGACAGCCCGTGGTATTTGGAACCTGTTGCTGTCTGAAAATATGCGTCGTTATGAGTACGATAAAACGTTTTTGTTTTACAAAGATATGGCTTCGCTTCTTAAGGAAGTTAAGCCATTCGAAGAGTTCGAGTGGGTTAAATCTTTTGACTCGGCGGCAGCGCAACAGGTAGCCAGAGACCTAGAAACCGCCCTCAAGAATGCCTTTTCGAGAGGTCGAATGCAGCGTTTTCCAAAGTATAAGATCTCATATAAAAAGAAAAAACTTCACAAAGATTCTTTTCGAGCTGTCAACAACTCCAATTGCATCCGAATTGAAGATGGCACTATCAGCATCCCAAAAGTGGGTAAGGTGCCTATCATTTTGCACCGCGAGATAACGAGCAAAATCAAAACGGTAACTATTCAGTATCGCCACGGAAAATGGGAATGCAGTATCACTCAAGAGGTCGAGTGCAAATCTGCGCTTCGCGTTTTAAAAACTATTGCTGGCTTTGATATTAACTCAAAGCAAACCGTGGTGGGTTCGAACGGCTTTGTTGCTAACAATCCGAAGTTTTTAAAGCAATCAAAAGAAAAGTTGAATCAATTACAACGACAGCTTGCACGCCGAAATAAAGGCTCAAATCGTTGGCACAAAACAAAACAGCGCATCAACAAGTTACACGGTAAAATCTCAAGGCAAAGGCTCGACTTTGCGCACAAAATTTCACGACAGATAGCCAATGAAAATGACATTTTAGTGTTCGAGGATTTAAACGTAAAAGGGATGCAGAAGTTCAATGGTAGTATGGTTGCCGATAACGTGATGGGGTTAATAACCAAGCTTTCAAAATACAAAGCGGAGCTTGAAGGTAAGCTCTATCACGAAATTGACCGTTTCGAAAAATCCACAGGGATTTGCAACGAGTGCACACAGCATCATGTGTTAACATTGAACGACAGGCATTTCACTTGTAAAGCTTGCGAGGCCTACCAAAACCGCGACCTATCAGCGGCTAAAAGCATCGCTAAAACAGGTGAATTGGATTTAATTGCGGCTGGGATCGTCGCACGGGCAGCCCCCACATCTCAGAAAAAATCAGCTATTAAAACGAAAGTCTTCGAGTTATTGAAGTTTGCTGCTGGAACTGAGAAAAGAGAAGCAGCCTAGCCACAAAAGCTAGACTGAAGAAGCCCATTGATCGACACGTAGTGACGTCGATGGGTAGTTCACTTTCTCAGAGAATGGATTGTGCTCATGCGATGCAATAGTCGCTCTTATCGTTTCAACGATCTGAATCACACCGTTGGCAATATCGGTGGGTGCTTCTTTTCTGTGACCCGCATTGTTAGTGCCAGCAAGCACCACATAATGATTCGCTTGTAAATTATCCAGCTCACCATTTTCAAGTCGCCACTGAATATGTTCCGTACAATCACCAGCAAAACCCAAATTTAGAACTGAACGATTTTTGAAGTATCGCTGCCAAGCGTCATAACCTTCTAGTTCCCATTCGTGCATTATTGAGTCACCCACCAAGACAATTTCGGCACAATCAGATAATCGCGCCTTGTCCAGCAATATTTGTTGATGACGAGCAAGCCACCAGTCTTGGTCACGCTTTTGGGGAAGCATTTTCTATTTATGCCATGTCATTTAGTGACAATGACATTGCCCTTATATGGTCGGGTCCTATTTCACAACATCCACCAATAATTGTTGCGCCTGAGTCAACCCACATTTTAGCAAACTTTAGATATGCATCAGGAGACAAGTCTTGTCTGGCATCTAAAGCGGCAACTGTATCGCCTGGGTAGAGCTCTTCAACCGATGTAAATCCGTTTGCATAAGCACCAATTTCAATGTCATATTCAGCGCTTGATCTTATTTTTTGTAAAAGTGGCCAACTAGCACTGATAGCTTCTGGTTGGCTGCAGTTCAACAATATAGCGTTTGGTTTAAATGCTAACACCGCCTGTAAGGCTGCTTGTAAAGATTCTCCGCTTCTTAATAATTGCTCTGAATTATCAGCGATGGTGAAGGCAAGCCAAAAGGGTTTTTCAGATAGCTTAGCTGCCGCACAGGCCGCTTTAGCTTCGGTTATTGAAGACATGGTTTCACAAATAAAGAAGTCACAAGCATCATTTTGTAGTGCAACCAGTTGTTTATAAATAAGATAGGACTCGTTGTAGCTTAAACACGCTTGCGCCTTATAACTGGCGACTAGTGGTGGTAAGCAACCCGCAATTTTCACATCCTTATGATTGGACTTTGCTACAGCTTGTTTAGCAGCTATTTTGGCATTATTGTGAAGCGTTTCAAGTTTATTTAGTTGGCCTTCTCTAGCAAGCCGAGGAGGGGTAGCGGTGTAGGTGTTTAATATAATGACTTCGGCGCCGGCATTGATAAAATCTACATGTAGTTCACTGACTAATTCAGGCTCATGCAACATCATATCTGCCGACCACATGGGTGTGACATCTCTTTTACTTCTTTTGAGAAGTTCTTGTCCCATTCCACCATCTAATAATGTGATTTTATGCATACAGATTGTGCTCTACAGTGTTTACCAATACGAAAACCATATTTAAAATTTAACTCCTTCAGCGCATCTTTTTCATTTAGAAATGAAAGTTCCGTTGTTTTGCCTGGCAACTTCGGCCATCAAGGTCGCAAACTTTAAACTGTCTTGTCCTAATTCACGCTTTGCTTGACGAAAACCAATCGCGTGAATTCGGGCTATTTTCTCGCCTTTGCCATTGGTGTTTAATCGATTAATACTGGCTAAAGTAACATCATAAGAACCACCCGAATAGTCATCACCAAACACGTAGAGCGCTAAAGAATCAGTGCGTCTTCCATATGCTTGCAGGGCTAGCTCTATTCCCTCAACAGGTGAACTATTTGAACTTCCTGACCATGAACGCATAGCCCGTAAAATGCCGTTTCGTTGCGCACTTGTGTCTCTTCGCCAACGCCCTGCGCTTGATGGTAGTAAGTACTCACCATTGTCAGACATAACTTGGAAACCTTTGACCTCGGGATGATTGTTGAGTACCTCTCTCATGCTATCGACAACCTTGTTCCACATGATTTTCATACTGCCAGAGGTATCAATAATGAAAACAACATAATCACTATCAACTGGAATACCACCAACTTCATCGTCTCGTTCGTTGGCATCCCCAACACTAATTGCTGCGCGCTCTCGTCTGTCGACTAACTTTTCTAAACCAGATGCCTTATCGTTAAGTTTTTGAAGATCACGCTGGGCGCGACTTATATCCGCTTGTAGGGCCTGAGCTTTGGTGTCGTTGCTTGCGCCTTCTTGCTGGGCGCGCTGCAGCTTCGCGAGTTGTGCGGCCATTTGTGCTTCCAAACTTTCTAATTCACTTTGTGCTTGCGACAAAGCGGTAATGGACTCAGTTATTTCTGCCACGTTTGCAGATTGACTAAAATCGCCGTCTTGGCCATTTTTAGCAAGCAAAATAAGCATGACTACCGCACCAAATGCGCAAGAAATTACATCAAGAAAGGATAGGCTAAACACTTCAATGGGTGTCCGTGTCTTTCTCATCGCATGGTTACCGGCGTTTGGCAGTCATTCGGCATCATCATGGCCACGTCACCGCAGGACTGATAAACGTACCACCGGTAAAATTTGCCCATTGCCAATATAAAGCAGGGGCTTGTGGATCGCCTTCAAGTGGCAGTAAAACAACGTTTGTTCGTACTCCAGATAATCTATTCACGTTCATTGTACGCTGCATTACCTTAACTCTGCAGCTTCCACTAATCGTTGCTTGTTGTCCTGGCAATGGGTTGCATCCCCTAGTTGCTGAAAATCCGCTAGATGCGCTAATTAGCGAAGGCAAGCCATCGGTAATAATATACAGGTCTGTCATATTGGGCATCGCTCGTTGCAGTTCCTCTAGGCCCACTTGTAGATTGGTCCCATTTTGAGGGATTAATGTGTTTAGGTCAGACAACAAAGCGTCAATATTCATACTGACTTTAGCGCTTGTGGTCGCCTGATTGCCAAGTGTAGAGGCCTTATCGTTATAACTCACCACAGCAAGTTGCGCACTTTCGGGCAAACGTGCGAGCATCCATTTTACAATCCGCACGGTGCGCTGCCATTTTTCACCGGCTTTTTTCACCTCGTCACTAGCTAACTTACGCTTAATAATGTCAATTAGGCCTTCATCCGTCATTGAGGCACTCGTATCAATTAAAATGCCAATTCTTCGTCCTTGGACAACAAGTCCTAATAAGTAATTTTCTTCACCAACTTCTGGTAAGGCAATGGTATCGTCAGCTGTTAATGGTGCACTCGCTGCCACCTCATCCTCTAAGTCCGCAATTACGGCTTGTTTTTCTGCTATAGCCTGTTGCAAGGCTTTTTGCTTTATCGCCAATTGTGCAATCCTTAAGGCTTGCTCGTTAGCATTAGCTTGCGCCGATGACATCTGCGAGGCTTGATCATCTAAATTATTTGATAAGGCTTGTGACTGATTTTGAGTTGCCGCTAACTCTTGCACTAGCTTTTCGATTTCATCACTAGGAATAGGCGTGTCGTCATTAAAATTAACAATAATCAGAATCAGCAAAACTGCGCCCAGACCACAGGCCATAACGTCCAAAAATGCTAGATTAAATGCGCCTTCGCGTCGTTTCTTTAACATGATTTAGGCTAGATTTATACTTGATGGTGAAGCTGGGTGAGCAAGTGCTTCTCACAATTCTTTTGGGTGTTTATTACCATCTCGTCTTGGCGGTTATTCAGCACGTGTAGCAAATACATAAGGATAATAGAAATGATTAAACTCACCAACGTTGAATTAAATGCTACACCTAGCTTGTCGACCATACCTGAAATGTCGCCCGCAACCGCTTCTTCCGCTTTTGCCAGCGCAGAGCCGATACCACGAACGGTCCCAATAAAGCCAATACTGGGAATGGCCCATATAAAGTAACGAATCATGCTATTGCCTGATTCGAGCTGGGCTGCCAACATTTCTACGTTCTCGGTAATGGCATTAGAGGCATGTTGCACGTTTTGTGTATTTTTGTAGCGCCTAAGGCAATTTATCCAAGTAGACATTGAGCTGTTGTTAGCATAAGCACTTTGTTCAAGTTCGTTAAGGGCTTGGCTAACATCCAGGGCCTGAGTTTTATCATAGCCTTCAAGATAATCCATGGTAAAAAGTGGCTCTTCATGAAACACAATACGCTGATACTTGTAGATAATAAGGAAGGCACAAAAAATCCCAATGCTTACACTGGCCTGCTGTTCGAAGTCTTTGAAAATAACCCAAATGTTACTTGTTGCGCCGCTCCCATAAACAGCAATAGCCGCATCAGCAAAAGGTCTTATCGCCCCCTGATAGAGTAAATGAATGAGCGCCACTATGGCTAAAAATACCACCATCGAAACAATTGGAGATGGGTTCATACTGGAGGTATGGGCATATTCTTTTTTCATATTAAATGTCGCTCGGTAAACTGGCTGGAGAATCTAGGCTAATCTGCATGGCGGTGACAACTGCGGTTGCACCCAAAATACCAATACAAAGGACTGCTAATAGTAATTTCCTCAAAGTGTTGTTTGCTTTTTTCATATTATTCTCTTATCGCCAACTGCAAAATGTATGTTTTTTTATGTGTTTATTGCACACTGTCGTAACGTGCAATTCTAAACCCAACGGTCGATTTTCCCGCGCTAGAAAATTCTCTAAACGCTCCACGCAGTTCTCGCAAACGGCCGGTTTCAAAATTACCGCCTTTTATCACCCAGCTGTCACCGCCTTCAGCGCCGGTATAGTCTGCGTGACGTTTAGTCGTGTCTGGCAAGCTGTTAGTATAAAAGTCATGCACCCATTCACTAACATTACCGTCTAAATCATATAACCCCGCGCGATCAGCTTTAAAACTACCCACCTCTGCAATTCCCGTTTTGCCATCTTGGTAATCTTCAAAGAAGATAAGCTGCTTGCCTTTATTTGTTTTGTCTGCAAAGTTACCCATGTTGTCGCGCAGTTTCTCTTGGTTACCCCAGACATAAACGGTAGTTGTGGCGCGTTTCGCCTTTCTCGCCAACCATTCCCATTCAGCTTCGGTGGGCAATCTATATCCGTTTGACTTGTTATTTATGCCAACATAGCGCCCGTTCACAAAACGATAAAATGGGGGCAAGCCTTCTTGTTCACTTAACCAGTTTGTATATTGAGCGGCCTCTAGCCAACTTACACCCGTAACGGGTAACTTTGACTCTACTCGTTTATTTTGGCTTAAAAATGCCGAAAATTGGCCTTGAGTAATTTCTTTGTCAGACACCCAAAATGCCCTTTCAAAATCCACATCAATTTGATGTTCGTTTCGTCGTCTTCCCGTTTCATTAGCGGGAGAACCCATCGTGAAGGCATCTCCCCTAAAGCGAAGCATATTAATGCCAATGGTATTGACAAATAATGGCTTGCCTTCAGCCCGTCGTGCTTCAAACTCGGTCAGCAGTTTAATATTGATGTTAGTACTTTTATTCGCTTGTGGCACAAAACTTTGTTTTACGCTTCGGTAGCCATCTGCTGACACGTTCAGCTGTTGTTTAACTGACAGTAAGCGCGCACTTACTGGCGTGTTCTCAGGACGATTCCCATTAAGACTTGCACTTGCTGGAACATTTGTATTTATTGTCACCTGTCCATACTGCGGCTGTAAACGTATTTCCAACGAAGTCGGCGAATCTTTATTAACATTTATAAGTTTGCTATAGCTGTCATGTCCTGGTTTTACATACTCAACTTTGTGGCTTTTATTCGCTGCTAGTTCTATTTCCCCTAGCGAACGCTCGATATTGTTTATGAGCAATACGCCGTCACTTGGCTGGGCACTTACATTTAGAACGCCAGGCTTTGGCAACAATTGGTAATTTCTTTTAGGGCTTAAAAAACGAGTCTGCAGCGCGATAGTTTCGTCAATCGTAATATAATCACTGCTTTTAAGTTCAACCGCATATTCACCGCCCTCTCCTTCGTAAACCAGAGGGGTTTTACCTTCAACTTGTCCATCAATGGTTACTTCAATGCCACTAGGGACCGAATCGATAGTTATCTTTCCAGCAACCGAGGCTAAGTTTGGCGCTATATCAAGCACCTCTGCGCGGGCTAAATCTAGTGTTTGAGTGACCGTTTCAAAATAAGGATTGCTCACCTCTAATTGATAATTCCCTGGAGCTGTTTTGTGCTGCAGCGCGCCACCTACATGAATTAATACGCCATTTAAATACCATTGAGTTTGCGGCAGATACTGACTTTGGCGCGTACTGTTGTTTCCCAATACCGCCTGGGCTTTAATGGTAGCGGGGCTGGGTAGTAAGATTATTTCAATCGTACTAGGGCTTTGATTATTAATAGTCACCAGTAATGGTTCGAATGTATCGGCGCTTACGCTAATACTTACTTCGCCACCTAAAGAGTAAACGTTGCGCTCTCCCACCCATGCAAGGCCGGATACTCGCTCTACTTTTGCATTTTCTTGAGCATCAATAGGCCCAATGACTAAACTGAAGCCTCTGACTAAAAACAACCACAAAATAAAAGAAATTAGTACTAGAGCTGTTACTAGGGCTGACAAAACATAGACGCCGGCACCTTTGCGCTGGGCTTTTTTTATTTTTGAATCAATAGCTTGCTGCATTCTTATTTATTTACTCTTATTGGCCTTAGCAAGGACTTAAATGCGTTCATCACATATTAGGGTAAGCGCGAGTGGCGCATTAGCCCTTACCGTAAACTCTAGTCGTTTGTTTTTGTAACCATCCCGTTTGCCCTGTAAAACATAATCTCCCGGCGTAAGTGATATTACTTTTTCTTTATGTTGGCCCACATGGCCAACACCTAACACTACAATGTAAGTATTGCCGTCAGAATTGACCGTTATCTCTACTGGCTTTGCATATTGGTCAATACTTGTTGCGACCTGCTCTATTTGCTTTTGCAAACTGGGTGACAGCATTGAGGCTTTAAATGAAGACTGGAGCGTCTTTGCGGCTGCTTCTCGGACTCCGTCGTCAGCCAAACGATCAGGACGCTTCAAGAATATAGTTAATGACTTTTTCGCCGACAGTACTTGTTGAGCTTGGCTTTGATATTTTTTTATATCCGCGTCATTTGGGTGTTTGGCTAAGGTCGATGTTGCTAGTGCGCTAACTTCGTCCCAATTATCCTCTTGGATTGCTACATTGATCTTTGTTTTTAGCCCAGCTAAGCCCAATTGTGCTTTTGCAGCGTTTATACGGGCTTCAAGTGCACCAGCACCCTTACTATTTGGCTTAATACTTTTTGCATCGCTTACTAACTGCGCAGCTTTAGTCAATTCACCTTTTTGCAGAGCAATGTCTGCCTCTTCTAAGTATTTTGCTAACTGCTGGTGTTCGTATTTGTTTTTGGCTGTTTCAAGTTCTTTTTCTAATTCACTTCGTTCTGGGTCAAGCTCAATGATATCAGTGATAACCTCTACTTGTTTAGGCCAGTTATTTTCGTTTACCGCTATTTTGAGGTCATCAATTAATTTGGATACTTCCCCATGGGCATAAATTCGATTTTGTAGTTCAAGAGCTGCGATATTCGTACTCGAAAGCGCCAAAGCTTTGTTAACATTTAGTTGCGCTTGAGGGATTTGATCAGAATTGAAAGCGGCTTGGCCATTTTTCACGTGCTGCGCTATTTGCGCTTTCCAGTCGGTAACCAAACTTTTCGATTTTTGGGTAAGTTGATCGAGCGTTTGTTTAGCTTGTAAAAATGCACCTTGTGCAAATGCTGTTAAGGCCTGCTCTTTAAGTAATGCGAGTTCGCTTGCCCGATTTGGCTCAAAGTCACTTAGCATTATTTCGTCGACGTCGCTTTGCAAAGTGAATTCGTATTGCACAAGCGCTTGTTTAAACTCCTCTCGGAATTTGGCCACTTCGCTGTCGGTTAAGATGGGCTCAGTCACCTGTAGGTCTGTATTGGGCTGCTCGCTCGTTTCGCCCATAAAATACTTGCCTGTGAACAGTGCTAAAATGATAAACGCAACTAACAAACCACCGCCCACAAGTTTACGAAGTTGACGCTGATGCTGTTTCTGATGCGCATGGATTTTCGCGTCAGGGTGACTTTGTAAAGGCTTATCGGCGTTTACGTTGTCACCCCCGCCACTTTGCTCAGCTTGCTCTACTTTTGTGTTTAGTTGATCAGTCTGATTGTTGTTATCGCTTGCCACCAAATTATCCTTGTTAACCCTCTACCAATGATGAAATCTATTACAATTGCACGTCGGGTGTTTTCTCTTCCTCAAACACTTTACGTAAGTGCGTTTTCCATTGTAAATATTGCTCTTGGGCTGTTCCTTGAAGCTCAATCGTTTGGTTCTCGAATTCTATTACCGTAGGGCTTACGCTTAAATCCAGCGCTTGGCCTTGTTCTTCTATAATCGCGCTATGGACCTTCATACGCGCATTATTTTTAAACGCTTCATTTATTGCCCATACTGAACCAAGAGCCGCAGTAACTGCGCCTAATTCAAATTCACTGGTATCTTGGTTACTTTCACGGCTTTTCTCTCTTCCTTTTTTAATCAAAATCGCCGCGAGAATTGCAGCGCCAATGCCTAATGCAGCTTTTGTATTTCGTTCAGCTCTTGCCTCGCGAGCGGCAAGTATCTCTGGCAGCGTTTCTTCCTGCCATGTAGCATATGCATTGCGCGTTTCCGCTTGAAACACTTCATAGTTGTCTTGTAGTCGGTCAACAAAAAGAAGCTCCTGGGCGCGTAAATCTTCTATTCTTTTGAGCATGGGATCATCGGCATCAGGCATACCGGTCAATTCAAACTTATAGTAGCGTTGCCTGTTCTTACGTTTTATAGAAGATTCTACATACTGAGAATAGTTTTCAGGTGAGTAATATCGAGCATAACGCATCAAAGACATATTTTTAATTGCCTGCTTGTCTTCGCTCGACATTTTTGCAAGCAAACTCACCACATAGTCACTGGCTTGGGTAAACACTGGCTCATAAGGATTTCTGCCTTGATTACGTTGGTCGCGCATAAAGCCTTTTGATACTTTATAATCAAAAGACTTTCGTCCAAGGATCTCGCCGCTGCTGTCAACAACTGTCACTTCTATTTCAACAACTTCACTGTCAGACTCTTTTATCTCACCAAGTACGAATAAGTCAGACGGTGTACTAGAATCAGGCACCACGCTTACGCTACCGAAGACCTTTTTGCTATCAAGTGCTGTTTTCATTTCAGAGGCGAAGAGTTTTGCCTCAGTGCGCCGCAGTTGTGGCCAAATTCCCTCGTCAACCATTTCGTCGCCATCTAGCTCACCATAGCTATCTAGTGGCAAACCTGGAGAAAAGGTTGGGATGGCTACGTCTAAGAATATGTCAGCTTTGGCTAACTCGTTTAAGGTCTCACTTTGCTCTGAACCCATTTGCGGACGTTCTGCTGGGCCAACAAGAATGGGGTCACGGGCGTTTTTAGAAGCAGTACTTTCACAACCTGCCATAATTACCACTGCACTTAAAACCGCCCAAGACGTAAAGCGCGTTATGCGTCTGAGTAAACGACTCAGACGCACCTGATTTGTACTGCGAGTAGATCTATTTTGTTTCGATAATTGCGTCGTAATATTGGTTCTCATTAATTTTTCCATTAATCGTATTATCCGCACTGATAATTTTGATACTGTTGCTTAAGTCCCTTTAGCATATCAGCATCTTGCGTTGTTGCTATCTCTTGAAATAAGAGCTTACAAATTATTTTGTCATTATCTTTTGGCGGGATAATGCCGCGGGGCGTTTTAGAAGTAGGCGCGCCGCGCGTATCGTCTGATGTTTGTTGGGTTTGCTGCGCCCTTATTTCTTCTGGCATTTGATTACCACTACTGGCGTTATTAACACTAGTGGTGTTGTCATTGTTTTCTTGGGCATCTTGCCCTGAAGTACCTTCGCCCTGCCCAGAGCCGCCACCAGACATGGCTTGGGCAGCAGAACTTACGCACGTACTATAACTGTCGATAGACGCGGTTAAGGATTCATCAAGAAGCGCTATACGTTCTTCTTTGGTCAATAAGCTTTTATCTACATCTTCTAGCGCGACTTGCGTGCATTCATAGGGCGAAGCTACTGTTTGGCCACTTTGCCACCATGCAAAACTAGTCGCTGAAGCGAGCAATAGCGTGGCCAATATCATCGCTTTAGATATGCCAGTCATAAAATTCTCGGCATGTGAGAAAATGGCTAAATAGCTATTTGTTTGCGTACTCATATCTGCAATTTTTCCTCTTTTACAATAGTGCTTAGAATAACACAGTATCAAAAGGTTCAGATAAGTGAAGTTTGCTTATGGCAAGGTGTTTTTTTAAGGAATTTTTTAGCTCGCTTAGTACGGCCCTAACTAATTGTTTATCTTTTTCTTATAAGGAAGCATGAAACGTAGTACAAGAAACCCAATAATACTCAACACAACGGCGATTTCATAGCGACCATAAGCCACAGAAACACCAATTGCGCCGGTCAACCAAATACCGGCCGCAGTGGCGGTGCCATGCACACTTTCTGAGTTTTTGATGATTGAGCCACCGCCTATAAAACCTATTCCGGTAATGATCCCATACATTACACGGGCTTGCGCTTCTAGGTCGGGATAAACGTCTTTTGCAACTAGCATAAATGCTGCACATGAAATTGCGACTAGTGGGAAGGTACGCAAACCTGCGCCATCAGTATGAGTCTCTCTATTTACAGCAATAGGAAGCGCCAACACGAAGGCAATAGCAAGTTGATAAAGATTGTAAACAATAACGGATAAGTCTAAATCCAATACTTCCATCGTAATCTCCGTTTTTTTTATTTATTTCGCCAGTCTAGTGCCAGCGTCATGCCAGTATAGAAACATAGTAGCAGCATTGATTGTTGCCGCTTGTATTGCTTTATTCTGCTTAAAAATTAGTATTGGGGAGAATCAAGTGCGACAAGTTTGTACTGCTGAGCTAAGCTGGTAATGATTCGAGCAGGCCCAACAATTTCTCCCAGTACGGTTGAGTCTAAGGTGAAGGTCAAGGTGCTTTGGCCGCGACGAATAATACACTCACCCTGTTGATTTAGTGAAGATGTCGTATCATATTGATCAGCCACTTCCCAGCCATCTTCTACCAGTTCATCTATTATTGTATTGATATAATCGGCTTGAATGTTTTGAATAATTTGCAAGTGCTTGCGTCTAAAACGCGCAGCCGTCATTTTACGTCCAATCGCTGTTAACAAGCCCATGTGTTTTCTATTCCATTATGTTTTTCTTTATTCGATAGTAAGTCTTTAGGCGATATAATTGCAACTTTAGGATAGGAATTTAAATAGAAAAAAGCAGTAAAGTGAACAAATGCCTAGGTATTATCATATAAAGTATGCTACTTCATACAATAAAGCGACAACATAAAAATAACAGGAACCACTATGTCATCTCAAAAGAATATTAGCCCTGAACAAATTCCTCAGCAAGCCTTTGATTGGTACGATGAATATGCGCATGGCGACATTAACCGTCGAACTTTTTTAAGCCGCTTAGGCTCATTGTCAGTCACTGGACTATCGCTAGGGCTCATATCAAGCGCGCTTATTCCAGATTATGCCAAGGCCGAGCAAATCAGTTTTAATGATCCTGATATTAAAGCGACCTACCAAGAATTTGACTCACCCAGAGGTCACGGTAAAGGCAGCGGTTATCTCGTACTCCCTCGCAATTTAGAAAAAACGGCCCCTAGTGTATTGGTAGTACATGAGAACAGAGGCTTAAACCCCTATGTAAAAGACGTGGCAAGAAGACTCGCTAAAGCCGGTTTTATCGCATTTGCACCAGATGCACTGCATCCACTTGGCGGCTACCCAGGTAACGACGACGAAGGCAGAAGCATGCAGCGCAGCCTTGATCGCAGTAAAATTGAGCAAGACTTTATGGCTGCAGCGCGCTGGCTTAAACAGCATGAAAAAAGCTCAGGAAAGCTTGGCGTGGTAGGTTTTTGTTTTGGTGGTTACATCAGTAATTTACTAGCAGCAAGTATGCCAAATGAACTGAATGCAGCAGTACCTTACTATGGAACACCTGCCTCTAGCGAATTACAGGCAAACGTGAAAGGGCCCATCTTGATTCATTTTGCTGAACAAGATAAACGCGTTAATGCGACATGGGAAGATTATGAGAAGGTGCTAAAAGAAAATGATGCGGACTATGAAGCGCACTTTTATGCCGGTGCGCAACATGGATTTCATAATGATTCGACCAGCAGATATAGCCCTAAAGATGCTGAGTTGTCATGGCAAAGAACCATTGCCTTTTTTGAACAGCATCTGAGCTAAAAGATAATTACATTGGGCTATTCACTATCAGCGTAGCCCATATGACTATTCTTTATTTCGTAGAAGGTTGCTTGGGCATATTCCGACGGATCTGCAGAATTATTCAAATGGTAAACGCCAACCTTAAAATAATGATATTGATTGTCAGCATCATAAAGGCTGTCAGACATATCAAAGTCTCTGACAAGGTCGGCTTTGCCTTCACGCTGTATTGTTACCGTTAGCAAATTATTGGTTACGTTAATGATATAGGTAAACTTCTCGTCTAAGGCTATGCCATCACTTGGGTTTGCTTGACTACTGCTGCGTGAGCCAATAATGTCAACGTAGGTTTCAATATTGGAACCGTTCACTTCACGGCGACTTTCATGGGCAAAATAAAGCGAACCTTTTGAGTTATTAGGTAACTTGCGATAATACAAGCGGATCGGTTCATCATCATTTGCATGAATCTGCCCTATAACCAAACGCCCAACCTGAAAGCTTTCACCCGTTGTTGTTACATTGTTTACTGCAAGTGTTACCTTGAGCGTACCGTCCACGCCACCAGCATTACTTTGCCCGTTGGCAGAGGCACTTCCAAACACCCAATTATTTTTGTTGACCCCTTGAGTGCTAATGCTGGTATTTCCGCGTCGTAACATTTCGCGTAGTTCAACCCGAACATAGCTCGTATTTTGAGAAGTTTTAAAACCATAGCTGGGCGAGCGCATCACAATACCATTATCAGCAGACGCGTAAAAATACTCAGAATTGGTGTAGCCAGCAGCAAGTTCGTTTTCATAAATAGAATCGGAGGTGCCACTGTTATCTTCATCAGTAGGAATGTTTAAATACCAATCGTTAAGCTCGATACCAAGTTCGTTCGGGTAGGCCTCGACAATTCTGCCGTCTGCATTTTCGCAGCTATGTACTTCAACTTCTATTATACCGTTGGTGCTATTACTGCTATTACCAAGACCGGTGATCCTTATATAGCGTGCATCGTCACTACTAAGGTTTATCAATTCAAATCCACTGTGGCGTCCGCTTGAATCAGAAGCACTGAGTGCTTCAGTAAAGGCAACGTTATCGCTTGATGTATCGACTAAAAAGCGCGAAACAATCTCACTACCGCGATACCATTTAAGCTTTAACGCACCAACAGGCAATGATTGTCCTAAATCGAGAGTAAGGGTTTTATTAACGCCGGCTGATGACCATCTTGAACTAGGCGTGGTGTCTTTATCAAAGACCTGGCTTGGCGAATAAGGCGCGGTGAATGTGCCATCGTCACTAGCGCTAATAATATCATGTTGAACGTTAACGCACTCTTCTACAGGAGGCGTAGTCACTGGCGGCGTAGTTACTGGCGGTGTAACAGGCACGACAACCACCGATGGACGCTCAGAAGAACCTCCCCCGCATGCGCTTAGCAAAGCAATTGCGAGCAAGGACCATGTTATATGTTTGCATTTATTATGAAAGTTATGCACTTATTTCTATCCTATTCATTTAGCAGCTACGAAATACAGCAAGCGTGTTGTTGGAGTATAGGAGAGTTGGTAACACAATGCATCAAAATATTAATACCAATTTAACATTTAATTTGAACGTTTTGGTTAACCATTTTGTACGATAGTTGATAAAAGCGCTTATGATCAAGTAAATGTGCGGATATAAAGACTTTCTACTTTTTCACGGGCCCAAGGCGTGCGACGTAAAAACTTTAGACTCGACTTAACAGAAGGGTCAGATTTAAAACAATTAATATTAATACGCTGCGCTAAACCATCCCAGCCATACTTTGCATGAAGCTGGGTAACGATTTCTGCTAACTTTACACCGTGCAAGGGATTATTTGCTTGTTGATTGTTATCATTCATAGTTTAGGTGTTTCACTTCGTAGTCATCTAAAGAATTTGTCGCCATCACATTAACCGTAAACGGCCACTTATTCAATCATGCAATTTAGTGTAAACACACTGCCACGAAAGCTTTGGCTAGATTGAGCAAGTTGCACTACCCGCGGATGTCTATCACTTACGTATTGTCAGCATTTTTTACATCTCGAAAAAAGCCATTTCTTAAACATCTGAATTTTATAGCCTTTAATAATGGCATAATCTTTGCTGAATCGTTTGTTAGAGAGTAAGAAATTAATGTTACTTAGGTGCGGTTGATACCGTTATTAGAACGCTTACGCACCTCAAATGTAGTTACTCATAGACGGTAAAAAGGAAACATAAATGAAGTTGTTAAGCGCTGTTTGCTTATTATTTATTGCTGGCTTTGCTCATGCTGGCGCCGTAATTAGCGATGGGAAGATAAAGCTTGGTGTTGATGAATTTGGCCAGCTAATTGTCCCGAGTACGGTGGCTGATGTTTCTGGAATTTCTGCTGTTGGCATGCGGTATATCGCCGAAACAGGTGCAGAGTATGAGTCCACTTCACACGGCTGTGCATGCGAAGGCTGGGGTGTTGGCATTGGTGATACAGGCCAGTTTGGTATGGCTAACAACAACTTTCCTATTACTGGCTTAAGTAGTGTGGGTTTTACTTCTAGCTCTACAACCGCAACGTCTATTGTCGCAATGGGTACTGAACTGCAAGTTAGCCATCACTTTGCGTTATCAAAAGAATCTGACAACCTTTATCAAGTTACCGTTTCTATCGAAAATACATCCGGCAATGATATTGCAGATTTGCGTTATCGCCGCACCTTTGACTGGGACGCATCTCCAACGCCTTTTAGTGAGTTGGTGAGTATTAGCGGAACAGGGGATGCGACTAACATCATTGCCGCAACAAACAACGGCTTTTGTCAATCAAATCCATTTGAGTCTTGTGATGGTGATATCACCGGTGACTTCGAGGCCTACGGACCTTTCGACCAAGGCGCTAACTTTGACTTTGGCTTTGGTGAATTGCAAGCCGGTAACACGACCACGTTTGACATCTTCTTTGGTGCGGCACAAGGCATAGAAGCGTCTCTTGCTGCCTTGGGAAAAGTGGGAGCAGAAGCCTACTCGCTTGGTTGGTCTGGCGGTGACACTGATCAAAATGGATTTTTAGATCGCAATGGCAAACTCGCACCCACATTTATGCTTGCGTTTTCAGGCGTTGGTGGCACGCCATTAGCAAATCCTAATGGCCCTGACCCACAACCTGTCAACGCGCCAGCAACGACCGCTATAATGATACTTGCGCTAATCGGAATAATCAGAAAACGCAGATTAAGCGCAACGTAGGTTTATATGCTAATGTATAGGCGGCGACTAGATTGCCGCTTTTTTATGCGCGCTTGCTTTTTAGTAAGCATCATTTTTAAAAATAGAGTTCACTATGTCTAGATTGAATAAGCTATTATTGCTGTGCACCATTCTAAGTTTTTCAGCTATTTGTAGCGCCAAGTTTCACCACGCTGTGGGCAATTGGACAATTTCTTGTACCGACCACTGTGTTGCCTCACAAACTCTTGCATCTAAAGATATGAGCCTAAAATTCGCAGTAACGCTCAGCAAAATAGACAGTGCAGGTACTCTCGCCCTGCGCTTTGACCTGCCATTAGGAATGTATCTACCGCCAGGTTTAGGCATTGTGATTGGTGACCTCAAATTTGCACAACCCTACACAACGTGCCTTCCAAAAGGCTGTAAAGTATTTGTATTGCTTGACGAAAATGTCAAAAACACCATGCTCAACGCTGAAATGCTTAACATCCGGTTTTTCAGATCTGAAACGACGAGTGAAGAAGTCAGCTTCTCCTTGTACAAATTTGCTGAAGTACTGGAGAACGTGAATAGTTAGTACAATCAAATTATCCAGCATTTTAAAAAATAATAAACGTGTCGGGGAAGGCAACAATCAACCCTAATACGATTACTTGTAAGATGATAAATGGAACAACACCTTTATAAATAGTCAGCGTTTTCATTGATTTTGGCGCAACGCCTTTTAAGTAAAATAGGCTAAAGCCAAAGGGCGGCGATAAGAAGGAGGTTTGCAGGTTCATTGAAATGAGTATAGCGAACCATATCAGGTCAATGTCTAGTGCAATCGCGACAGGAGTAATAATTGGCACGACCAAAAATGCAATTTCAATGAAGTCGATAAAGAAACCCAAGATTAAAATGGCAACCATTACCAAAATAATAAACATCCATTTATCGCCTGGTAAGTTCAAAAAGAACTCTTCAACATAGTATTCACTGCCTGAATAACTAAATACCATAGAAAACGCCGTTGCACCGATTAATACCGCAAAGATCATTGATGAGACTTTGACTGATTCTTTTGACACCTGAAAAATAGTCTTAAGCGAAATACCACCATAAAACTGCGCTAGTATCATTGCTCCAACCGCACCGATGGCTGAAGACTCGGTGGGAGTAGCAACACCTGAAAAGATAGACCCAAGTACTGCAATGATAAGCAGTAATGGCGGTACAATATCTTTAAGCGCTTGCTTAACAATTACTGACATATCTTCATCAACCTCAATAGGCGGACAGTAATCGGGACGAGTTTTGCTCAAAAACAAAATATATAGCACGTAAGCGCCAATTAACATTGCGCCAGGTACCACTGCAGCTTTGAATAAATCACCCACCGCAATACCCATCACATCACCCAAAATAATTAAGATTATGGAAGGAGGGATAATTTGACCTAAGGTACCCGAAGCACAAATAACACCCGCTGCGGTAGGCTGGTGGTAATTGTTTTTAAGCATTACCGGCAACGAGATAACCCCCATTGCAACAACTGATGCGCCCACTACGCCTGTAGAAGCCGCTAATAAAGCGCCAACAATAATAGTAGAAATAGCAACACCGCCTGACATGCCGCCAAACAGTTTAGCTGAGGATTCAAGTAAGCGTTCAGCCAGCCCTGTTTTTTGTAGCACTATTCCCATAAAGATAAACATGGGGATAGACATCAGCGTGGTATTTTCCATGATACTCATGATTCTGTATGGCATGAATTCGAATAAATCCATCCCTAAGAAGAAAACGCCAACTAAAACAGATACACCCGCAAACGTGAATGCAACATAGTAGCCACCGAACAATAGTACAAGGGCGACAAAGAATAAGATGATGCCAATGAATTCTTCCATCTACACGCCCTCGTTATGAATGTGGTCTTCGTGGATATTAGGCTGCTTATACCTTAAGGCGTTGTCTAATATGTGATACAAAATACAAATAATTAAGAACAGATTTGAAGCAGGGATAACGGCTCTTATGATCCATCTATGAGGTAAGCCACCTGGATCAGGGCTGCCTTCTCCCATTTGATAGGCATCAAGCGCATATCCGTATCCGTAATACAAAACAATTAAGCTAATGGGCAGCGCGAAAACAATCGCGGCGATGATGTTGACAGTTGCTTGTGTATGCGGCAAAAGCTTTTCAAAAAAGATATCTACGCGAACGTGTGCATCTTCTTTTAATGTATAACCAATTCCAAACATGAACATAGCAGCAAATAAATGCCATTCTAACTCTTGCATACCTATGCTGACATCATTGAATAAATAGCGCATCAATACGTCATAAAATACGTTAGCAACCATAGCTAGCATGCATACAACGGTTAGCCAGCCAACAGCGTCTATGAATTTACCTAAAACTCTATGCAGAAAAACCATAGTAATTGGCCTCTATGAAACTTACTCTTGGAATGAACTAAAAACAGTCAGTAGGCTGCTTGCGTGCGTAGAATATTCCAAGACTAAGTTTGAAAAAAACACGAGAGGCTCAACGTGAGCCCCTCAATTTATTAACTATTTCGAATCGAAATTGTCTAAGTAAGCTCGGTCAGAGAAGTTGGTCCACTGGCGTGCTTTGGCTTTGTAGCTTTCAATTGAATTAAGAATTTTCTTAACTTGAGGGTCTTTAGCAGCAAACTCTTCAAGTAGTTTGTCGTTTTCAGCTTTTATCGCATTCATTACTTCAGGTGGGAATGAACGAATTTTTACGTTTGGATAGTCTTGCTGAATAGTTGCTAGGTTGACTGCACTTTCGTGAGTAGACTGAGTGTACATGTCGTATGCAGCTGTTTTCATCGCATAAGTTAAGATAGCTTGTAAGTCTTCAGGCAATTTATCAAAGGCTTTTTGATTCACCATAAACTGAAGTTCAGTTGCTGGCTCGTGCCAACCTGTGTAGTAGAACGGCGCAATTTTATGAAAACCCATACGTAAATCTAATGAAGGACCAACCCACTCAAGTGCATCAATCGTGTTACGCTCAAGCGCAGTGTATAGCTCCGCCGAAGGAATATTGGTAGGTTTTGCGCCTAATTTAGCAAGTACTTCACCCGCAAAACCCGGGATACGCATTTTGAGACCTTCTAAATCTGCGAGTGTGTTGATTTCTTTTCTAAACCAACCGCCCATCTGGTTGCCCGTATTACCGCCTGGGAATGACATAATGCCATATTTGTCATAGGTTTCTTTCATCAGCTCCATACCACCGCCATGATAGAACCATGCATATTGCTCTGGCGTTGTCATACCAAATGGTAAGGTGGTAAAAAACATTGTTTCAATGTCTTTGCCTTTCCAGTAGTAAGATGCTGAGTGACCCATTTCATATTGCCCAGTACGAACAAAATCAAAAATTCCGAGGGCAGATTTATGCTTGTTAGATGAGTCAATTCTTATTTGCAATCGACCACCTGACATTTCCTCAACCATTCTTGCCATGTTTTTAGTCGCGTCACCAAAAACTGGGAAATTTGGACCCCATGTTTCAGCTAGCTTCCAGCGGTAAATTTTCTCTTTTGCCAATGTAAGTGGGCTAACAACTATACTTGCAACAAGCATAGCGGCAGCGAATGTCTTGAATTTCATTTTACTTTCCTTTTCGACATAGGGTTTATTGTGGCTGCTCTAAAAACAAGGTGAGCAAATGTATGCGATATGAATGTTAAAGAAATGTCATCAAATTGATATTAGGGAAACTGCCTATATGATCTAGGTAGTACTACCTACAACTGACACATAATTTTTGTAAAACTATGTTTTTTAACGGAATTAACAAAACGCCGCAAGAGATGGTATCAATTACTTAAGACTAAGGTGTAAGCCTTGTTTCTATTTTTGTTAATAGTTAGCCTATAACTAAGCAACATATACCCTTATGTAGTTGCACTACTATGGTCTTAATTATCCCGAATCATGTTCTGTTTACATGGTATTTACAAAGTGAAAGTGAGAATATCATTTTATAGCAAGCAATAAGCACCCAAACCTTATGTTTTTTCTTTAAGAATGCAGTTAATAGCGGTTATTCAAGTGGTAGTAACCGCCGTGTTTACTTACATACTTGTGACAGACCAATATCGCGATTTATCTGCCGAAAATTTAGTGTCGCTAGAGTCTTTTTTAATCGAACAAAAGCAAAAAGAGTTAAAAAATTACACAAAAATTGCACGTGCATCTATTAACCACATATACAACAAAGCGAGTCCCTTTGATGAAGAAGCAAAGGAGCAAGTTAAAGATATTTTATCTTCATTAATTTACGAGCAAGGTGACGGTTATTTCTTCGCATATCAAGAAGACGGGATCAATGTTGTGCATCCAACTGAACCTGAACTAGTCGGTCAAGATTTATGGGATTATACAAATTCAGATGGAGATCCCACTATTCAGATACTCATCAAGCATGCGAAAAATGGCGGCGACTTTCACCAGTATTCATGGAATAAACCAACAACAAAAGAGCTCACTCAAAAACTAAGCTATGCAGAATTTCTGCCTGATTGGGGGTGGATGTTTGGCACTGGCGTATACCTCGATAGTGTTGAAACCCAACTTGCAGAAATACAGCAGGCTATCGACAAACAAGTTAACCGGACGCGTTCAATCATTTTACTCGTAGCTCTTGGTTCAATATTCATGATTTTTACCGTTGGGCTTATATTGCACTTCAAGCACAAACGCTTAAGTGATGAGAAAATTAGTCAGCTTGGGCAGAAAATCGTAACCTTACAAGAAGAAGAACAAAGACATATATCGAGGGAGCTGCACGATGGCATTGTGCAAATCTTGGTGTCCATTAAGTATTCACTTGAAGCCACTGGTATAAAACTTACCAAAGACAATATTGAAAAACCGCTTCCTTTACAAAAAGCCGAGACTAATTTAGCAAGCGCAATCAATGAGATACGCAGAATATCACACCATTTGCATCCTAGAATTTTAGATGAATTAGGTTTATCTGAAGCAATAGAGGCATTAGCCAGTGAATTTTCTGATCGCACCGGTATTGTCGTAAATATATACAAACCAGCGCTTAAAAAACTATTGCCCGATACCATCAGCACAACTTTATATAGAGTAATGCAAGAAACATTAGTGAATATCGAAAAGCACTCTCAAGCCACAGAGGTCACTATTAGTATTGAAATAACGTCGAATTGGCTTACTTTAAAAGTGCAAGACAATGGTATAGGTATAGGTGAGATTAAAGGCAAAGACGCTGAACATTTCTTGTCTACGTCGGGGATTGGTTTGCGTAATTTGACTGAACGCGTAGAGTATCATTCAGGGGAGTTTACACTTAGCTCAAGCGCCAAGGGGACGACAGTAATCGCCAAAATTCCAAAACATGTTTTTGCAAATCACTACTACCAAAAAAATCAAGAAAAGATAGAACCAAAGGACTGCTTAATTATGCCACATATAGAAAAAACATCTCCTATCAGAGTCATGCTGGTTGATGACCACCCAATGGTTCAAGACGGTTTAAGTGCATGTTTATCCTATTATGATGACATAGAAGTCGTTGGCGCCATAGATGATGGAGAAGAAGCTTTGGAAAAAGCAAAAGCATGTAATCCCGACGTTATTCTAATGGATATAAGCATGCCTTCGATGAACGGCTTGGACGCCACTGAAATATTGCTAGAAAGTCTACCCGATATAAAAATTCTTATTTTTTCAATGCATGACTCAGTTGAGTTTGTGACCGCCGCAGTGCAGGCAGGGGCATCGGGCTACGTGTTAAAAGATACAGGATCTGAAGAAGTATACATGGCAATCAAATCGGTAGCCAAAGGTAACAAGCATTTTAGTAGTTCGATTGCCCAAGTACTGATTGAACAACCGATTAAAAACCAACAGCGCTTAACCTCCAGAGAACAAATGATTTTAAGTTATATTGCACAAGGCCACTCAAGCAAAGCAATCGCACAATTGTTATCTATTAGCTATCGCACTGTAGAGGCTCATCGACGCAACATAAAATCTAAACTAAAACTAGATTCAATAGCTGAATTAGTCAGGTATGCGGTACAGCAAGGCCTAATTAGCGAGCAACCCAGTAAGGTAGATGAAACTTAATAGTGAGGTCTTATCCATAAAAGTGTGAAGGTCCAAAGCGGCTTATACATTTCGATAAAGGCTCACGTTTTTTTGATTAATAGCTTCTGGCACAACTATATTCAACTTCTAGCACCTGTTTAATCCTCTCAAGGCGCTCTTCTACACTGCCAACAAGACGAGTATAAGCAATACCTCGCCTTTGTAATTCGTTGGTAATAAAAGCCTGAAATTCATGCCGCTTTACATCACCTGAACGTTCCCATGTATCTTCGTAGGGGATCTCGTCTCCACACAAAAAAACGTGGTCGAAGCGTTCTTTGCTTTCATCAGCTAACACTGTTAATTTTGGCAGTGCGCTACCATGATAGTCTTGCGCAAAATGCCAGGTAGTTAATGCATTGGTATCAACAAACAAAAACTCAGTCCCTTGCTTTAGTGCCTCATCTTCTTGCCTAATTTGTTCTTCAGCAATAAATAGCAATTGCTCAGGTGTTAGTAAGCGATTACTTTGATGCTTTTCCCAATATTCACGGCCATACTCAAGCACATAAGGGGCGTCAAAATGTTTCGCCGCGGCTAGCATTACTGTGGTTTTCCCTGTTGAGGGCGCACCCATAAAAACAACTTTTATTGTCAAATTTTACTCATCCTGATTATTTATACGTGCAGAGTTACTGCTTTGTGTTTGTTGCTTGTATTGCTTAAGCCAAGCGTATTGACCGAAGAAACACATAACTAACAAGGTAAAATACAAGGCCGATGTAGGATATAAGCCTTTTTGAAAATAGATAAAAATAGCCACGATATCGACGACTATCCAAAACGACCAGTTTAACAAATGTCTGCGTGACAATAACCATTGTGCAACAAGACTTGTGCAGGTCGTAAATGCATCGGCATAGGCAAAACTAGCCTCGGTGTAGGTGTTCATAATGTAACCAAGAATGCTCGCACTTAATATTGACACGCATACCCACAAGGCTATGTCTTTATAAGTAGTTGCTTGAATAATGAGTTCGGGTTGGCCTTGATTTTGCGTGGCATGACGTCGCCAGTTCCACCAGCCATAAAATTGAAGCCCAATATAAATAATATGTAAGCCAGTATCAGAATAGAGTTTAGCGTTAAAAAATACGTACGAAAATAAGCTAACTTGAATCAGGCCAAAAAACCAACACCATATGCTGCGCTTTATGATCAAGTAGACACAAATAAAGCCCGACACCGAGGCGGTAATTTCAATGGGGCTAGCGCCCATAAAGCCAGCAATAAAGTCTTGTAAGGTCATCTTATCGTGTTTTCTTAGTTAACATCCATCACTTGGCGTGTGCACATTGTCTATTAATTTTTTATAAAATTAACACTAGGCCTGAGTATGGCGCGTTATAATCCTATAGGCAAATGAAGCATGTAAAAAAAGTCATCAAAAATGTGACTTTTTGGTCTATGGTCTTGTCTTATTGTCATTATTGTTTTAAAGGACTCACTATGCTACGAATCATGCTATTTCTGGGAACCAACCTTGCCATAATGGCACTGTTAGGTGTTACCTTTAGTCTTTTTGGTATACAAGGTTTATTAGCGCAAAACGGCGTTGATTTAGATTTGGTATCACTGCTTATTTATGCTCTGGTGATTGGCTTTGCTGGGTCGTTCATTTCGCTGTTTATTTCAAAGTGGATGGCGAAGCGCTCCATGCGTGTTCACGTTATTGAACAACCCAGTAATGCCAAAGAACGCTGGCTTGTGCTAGCGGTAAGTGAACTTGCGCAAAAATCAAAAATTGGGATGCCTGAAGTAGGCATTTTCCAAAGCCATGCACCCAATGCCTTTGCCACCGGCTGGAATAGAAATAACTCACTAGTAGCCGTTAGCACCGGTCTATTAGAAAGCATGAATCAAGACGAAGTTGAGGCAGTTTTAGCCCATGAAGTGGCTCACGTGGCAAATGGCGATATGATCACTATGACTTTATTACAAGGGGTGATGAATACCTTTGTCATCTTTTTGTCTAGAATCATAGGGCACACAGTTGATCGCGTCGTATTTAAAACGAGAGAGGGACATGGGCCAGCATTTTGGATAGTCTCAATTATTGCTGAACTGGTGTTAGGGGTGATCGCCATGACCATTACAATGTGGTTTTCTCGATATAGAGAATTCAGAGCAGATGCAGGTGC
This sequence comes from Glaciecola sp. G7-5, assembly GCF_055808975.1. NCBI lineage: Bacteria > Pseudomonadati > Pseudomonadota > Gammaproteobacteria > Alteromonadales > Alteromonadaceae > Glaciecola > Glaciecola sp. G7-5. Next base: position 1,638,442 of record NZ_CM147892.1, on the reverse strand, counting down.
TGCCAACTTGGTAGGTAAGCACAAAATGCGCAGCGCCCTCATGCGCTTGCAAAGTCATCAAGCCAGTCCTGATATGCCTGACGAAATGGCCGCCTTCGCGATAAACTCAGGCAAGATTCACAAACTGTTTGCTAGCCACCCGCCGCTAGCTGAGCGCATAAAGGCGCTCGAGTAGCTATTCGAACAGCTATATTTTGCTAAAAAGTTGATTAAATGGGGTAAACTGACATATTCTCTGTGTAAGAGATACCAAACAAGACTCGAAGCTGCTTGGTCTAAAGAGGCGCTACATAACAGTAGCACTCCATGATTAAGCAGCCGCAAACATAGATTTGCCGGGGTAGTATGAGAAATCGACTGCCCTCCCGGAGCCCTATGGCTCACACGCTTTTACTGGAAAGGGTCAATTAATGTTAGAAGATAGCTTTGGCAGGCAGTTTCATTACTTGCGCCTGTCTGTTACAGAAATGTGCAATTTTAAGTGCAACTATTGTCTACCTAATGGCAATGAATGTGATACGTCCAAAGACAATATGACCTTGGATGAAATTGCGACTTTGGTTAGCGCATTTGCGAAGATGGGTACGAGTAAAATCCGTATCACCGGCGGCGAACCTAGCCTGCGCAAAGACTTGGTCGATATTATATCCATTTGTAAAAACACGCCGGGTATAGAGAAAGTAGCACTAACCACCAATGCATTTAGACTCAAAAAAGACATTCACAAATATGCTAACGCCGGCCTCGATGCGTTAAACGTTAGCGCCGATAGCCTCGACCCACGTATGTTTGCCGCAATCACGGGAAAAGACAAGCTTGTTGATATCCTAAAAGGTGTTGATAAAGCAGTAGACGCCGGGGTTAAAAGCATAAAATTCAATTCAGTGATGCTAAAGCAATTTAACTTAAGCACCATGCAACAGTTTCTAGACTATCTGAAAACCCACGCCGTAACATGGCGCTTTATTGAGTTAATGCAAACAGGCGACAACGCTACTTTTTTCGCACAAAACCATGTAAGAGGCGAAGATATAAAGCTTGATTTATTGGCCAAGGGTTGGCAGCGTATCACGCGCGAGAAGCATGCCGGGCCAGCACAAGAGTTTAGCCACCCTGATTACGCTGGGAATTTAGGCTTAATCATGCCTTACAGTAAAGAATTTTGCAGTAGCTGCAATCGCTTGCGGGTATCTAGCTCAGGAAAGTTACACCTATGCCTTTTTTCTGAAGTAGGATTAGATATAAGAGACCCGCTTAGTGCAGGGGATGTTGAAGCAACATGCCAAGTTTTGCGCGAGCATTTAAAGCTAAAAACATCTAGCCATGAATTACACAAAGGTTTTACAGGTGCAACCAAACAGTTGGCCATGCTTGGAGGCTAATCCAAGCATGGCCAACCGTTACTCGCCTAGAAATAAACGTCAAGCATCTTTTTGTCTATTTCTACCAAGCCTAATTGAATATCATCGATAAACTCATGCAATTTTTCTTGTTTAAGAATCGCTGATTTAGCATTCAAAATAAGCTTTTTAACACTCGCCGTTTGTGCCACCACATCTTTGCACTTAGGAAGCTCGCTAACTGAGCGCTCGACTTGCTCTAAAGCGTGAATTAGAGAGCGAGGAAAACGAGGGTCTGTTAATAAGAACGTTAGCACATCTTCGCGATTAATCCGCACTCTCACTTCCCGTCTATACATTTGATAAGCGGTCATGGATTTGAGTACGCCCATCCATTGAATATTATTAAAGGCGGGTAACTCACTATCTACATCTGCAAGCAAAGACGCAGAACGCACGTCTATTATGCGAGTAGACATATCCGCTCGCTCTAAATTACGCCCTATGCGCATGAAGGAGTAACCTTCATCTTGTGTCATCGTACCCGCTAACATGCCCGTTATGGTCTGATTGGCGAGTATTATCTTGTTCAAAAAGGCATAGCGCGAACGCCGCGTAAAAGCGTCAGCTTTGTTTTCTATTGCGTACAAATAAAGCGCATTAATTTGTTCCCATGCTTCGCGCGGAATAATTTCTTTGACGGTGCGGGCATTCTCACGGGCAGCCATAAGTGTTGATACAATCGAACCGGGATTGTCTTTATCAACGACCATGAAATTTATAACACTCTTTTCGTCGGCGTTGTCGTAATTCTCTAAAAAGGTTTCACGAAAAGAGAGAATATCAATTATAGGCTCCCACCCAAGTTTTACACTAGTGGGTAAATCAAGCAATAAGTGTGAGTTAACATTGATTAAGCGTGCAGTATTTTCTGCTCGTTCGAGGTATCTGGCTAACCAGTACAGGTTGTTTGCAACTCTTGATAACATAATTATTGCGCTCCCATATCGACTATCCAGGTGTCTTTACTGCCACCACCTTGAGATGAATTAACCACCATCGAGCCCTTCTCAAGAGCCACACGGGTTAAGCCCCCCATTGTGACTTTTATGTCTTTACTCGACAAAATAAACGGACGTAAATCCAAATGTCTAGGTTCAACTCTTGTGCCCACCATAGTCGGCGCGGTAGACAAGGTTAGCATGGGTTGCGCCACGTAGTTTCGTGGATCGGCTTTAATCAATTTGCGGAATTTTTCGTGCTCTTGTTCGCTCGCGTGAGGTCCTATTAGCATCCCATATCCACCCGATTCATTCGCCGGCTTCACCACCATGTCGGCGATGTTTTCTAACACATATTCGCGCTCGGATTTATTGTTGCATTTATAGGTGGGAACATTGGCAAGAATCGCTTCTTCCTTTAAATAATACTCTATAATTTTCGGGACATAGGCATACACTACTTTGTCATCAGCAACACCAGAACCCGGTGCATTTGCTAGGCCTACATTACCTGCTTTCCACGCCCGAATAAGTCCTGGCACACCTAGCAACGAATCAGGATGAAAGGCTTCGGGATCAATAAACCAGTCATCAATTCGCCGGTAAATCACGTCTACTCGCGATAAACCATTTATGGTTCGCATATAAACACAATCATCGTCTTTAACAACAAGATCGCTACCTTCGACTAATTCAGCGCCCATTTGCTGAGCTAAATAAGCATGTTCAAAATAAGCTGAATTATAAATACCCGGAGTCAATACAACGATTTCAGGCTCTTCTATTTTACGCGGTGACATTTCAGCAAGCATATCGTACAACTGTGAAGGATAGTCATCGACCGGCAAAATGTTGTATTTTTCAAACATTTCAGGGAAGACACGCTTCATTACATGGCGGTTTTCTAACATATAAGAAACGCCCGACGGCACGCGCAAGTTATCTTCTAATACGTATACCGTGCCTTTGTTGTCGCGCACTAAATCAGAGCCGCAAATGTTTGCCCATACGCCATTGGCGGGGCTAAACCCTTTACATTCTTCTAAGAAATTTTTCGATTTTTTGAGCATGCTGGCCGGAAAAACACCATCGGTAATAATGTTCTGATCGTTGTATAAGTCGTCAATAAACATATTTAAGGCTTTTACACGTTGCTTCAGGCCCTTCTCAATTTCGTGCCACTCTTTTGCATCAATTAACCTTGGTACAATATCAAAAGGCCAAGCCCTATCAATGGAGCCTTCTTCTTGGTGGTAGACGCGAAATGTCACCCCCATCGTGTGAATGGCCAAGTCTGATGCTGCCTTCAATTCATTGATTTCTTTGTCTGAAAGCGCGCGTAAATACTCACAAAGGTGCGTTGCATGGTCGCGTGGTTTACCTGCTTTTTCGACAAGTTCATCATGCAAGTTAGTTACTTTATAACTGCCCCATCTTATTGCCATACTGACCTCTCTTGGTGTCGTTATTTAACTTAGATTTTCCATTATAGTTTGATGCACAAAGCGTAATTTTTTTAATGATGTTAAGGAGATGACAAAAGGATAAGCGTCATCCATTCCCATGCTTCTGTTTAATGCGTTTAATACTTGTGTTAGTGAGAACCAACCGTCACACAATTGTGTAAAACTTTTCTCTACGGCTAAACTAGAGTGGTCATCACCCTGAGAATAAGGACTAATTATTTCTTTTTGGGAAATGCTTAGCTCGAAGTCATTGGCTGTTTCTAAAGTATCGACCATATGCAGATAATGCGCCCATGTCTCGGCCCAGTCTTCCCAGGGATGCATCGTCGCATAAGCACTGATCCAAACGTCCTGCCAGTTTTTAGCTGGGCCATTTTCATAATAGTTAGCCATCGCTGCCTGATAATCTAAACGCTCATCGCCAAAGAGTTTTCTAAAATCCTCCAAGCGGTCTGAATTTAATATCAACCTATCCCAATAATAGTGTCCAGACTCATGCCTAAAATGGCCAAGTAAGGTACGGTATTTTTCATTCATTTTTTGACGCATATCAATACGAGCGGTGTCGCTGGCTTCTTCGATATTTAGCGTTATTAGGCCGTTGCTATGCCCTGTGGTAACAAAGTTTTTAACAAACAACTCATTCCCAAAATCATCGGTCGTTTGATTGCGTAAAAAAGCAAAGCCTAGCCCTTGTGCCGGGTCTTCGAGTTTGTTTTTGATAGGCAGATTAAGTTTTATGGCTGAATATAAAAATCGGCGCTTAGCGTGCTCAAGTAAAAACCAAGGCTTAATATTTTCAGGGTCATCTAAATTGGGGATAATCTCGGTCAAGCGACAAGATAGGCACAAATCGTTGTGGTCATCTTCGGCAACCATCCAGTTGCAAATATCATAAATGGTGAAATTTTTGCAATAGCGATATTTTTTACCATTGTGAGATGCCAATAACTTACCGTTGGCATTTTTAGTAAATGCACTAAGCTGCTGAACGTCAGGCAAAAAGCCCACTTTCAGACCGCAATTTACACAGTGTGTGTTTGCAAAATGCAGTGTATTACCACATTGGCAAGAAAAGGTTTTCAATCAAGCACTCCAAAAAATCTACTTTATACACGTCGTCATCACTTGGCGCGTGCTACTAATACAAATGCACGTATGCAAATAAAACTAGTTTAAAGAATAGATACTATTGGTACGCTATACAACAACTATTATGTTCTTAGCTTGTAATATGGGCGAGTTTTTGTTGAAAGTGAGCAGAGCTTTGGTGGAATTCAATCATAACTGAAGAACGTAATTGCTTTACGCAATGCATGATGAGCACATTCATTGCGTAAAACCGTGTATGTTTTATAGCGTTTGGCGTTTACGTAAGTATATAAGTGACAAGATGCTTGCGAATATTAGCGCCAGACCTGCAGGTGCAGAAACATCTACACTTGGTTGATTTGGGCTTAACGCGACAACCACGTCATCTAAGAAATTACCTACTGTTCCGACCGAAGGAATAATTGATGTAAACATAATACTCGATATATCACTACTTGCTACAAAACTAGTTTCAAACATCGACCATTTTTTTACTAAATGATTACGGATAGTTGATGTTTCTACAATATCAGCACCACTTTCAAGTGTATAAGAAAATTGCTCATTGTTACTCGTGCGAGCTGCATAAGCAAAGCTCACATCGTAGCTAGCGCCTTTTGTTGTGGCAAAGCTTTGATAGATTGAAAACTGATTATTGCCGTTGTTGTGAGCGTTTAGTTCAGCATGTTGTTGACCGTCAAACGATGAGAAGTGCTGAAAGTTATTCCATATTTCTATGGTGCTGCCATCCCAACCATTCACTTGGTCAGCGGTAAACCACTTCCACTGATTTTTACAAACATATGCATCTTCAAAGCTACCATTGACGACTAAGTTAGCATTTGCCCCTGATGCGATGGCAAAAACGGATACCGCCATAAGTATCTTTATTAATAATTTCATTACATACCTCTGTAATTGTAAAAAGCTGAATACGACAATTAATAAATCAAGCCAAGGACTCAAATCATATCTATATAAGATAAAGAGCAAGTATTAAGCCAAAAATTAGGACGCTGTTTTGCTTGGGTATTTTCGTTCTGAAAAATAACATTTCAAATGCTGTAAAGTATCTCGACAAGCTCAGGCCAAGGTTAATGTAGAGGTATAAGGGGCTTGTTGGTAGCAGCTATTTAACATAGCGTATGCTTAAAAATACCTAAAATTATGCTTGAAGCATGGGTATTATCGCTTTGTTGCTTGCAGAATTTAGGCGTTATATTTGGCTTTTACTTTGTCGATAAATGCTTGCCATGTATCGTTGGGCGACCAAGTTTCTAGCATGTGTTGTTTGGCAGTTTCTTCGTCTTCGTTTAGTTGCGTGGTTCTATATAAATAAGTGAATACTGCGCCTCGCCAATTTAGTTTACAATGTGTTAGGGTAATCCCGCCATTTGCCTCTGCAGCTTGCATCGCTTGCACATAGGCCTCAAAATTCGCTAAGGTCGGCTTGTCCCAATCAACCCCAATATTATGATAGGCTAAATCAAGTTCTTGCATAAGCTTCATCTCGTCACTTCGATCCCCAGGAATCAAATCAACCACATTACGCACGCCCTTCTCCTTCAATGCTTTAAAATGTATTGGTTTTGGCAAACCTGCACTTAGCATTGTGGGCGTATCTACCCTATAGTTTTTTAAATTTTTCAATCGTTTATCTGACTCATCGATGGTTGATAAAGTGTTTGCCCAAATCAAATTACTGGCAGCACAAAGCAATAGAAATAAAGTAACAAGATGGACCTTAATAGTACATTTCATCGAATGGCGTCCTAAAAACGGAAAAACTAGGAAAGTTTAAATAGCATAATATAATCTTAAGATTTAAGGAAGTTACTCAATTTCTACTTCGTATACTCGCCTAAAAAGCGGGTTTGTCTCAGGTCGCCACCAATCGCCTTTTACACTCACATTTTCAACATTCAACTTGGCTAGGGATTCGAGACTATAGTAAAAACCAAAAAATCTGTAAGCTTGATAAATCGATTCATATTCCCCTAGTTGTCCGTAATAGGGAATATTTTTATCCATAGCAGGATTCACTCTAGAGTAGAGTTCGTTTTCTAGATAAATAATATACTGCAGCCTTTGCTCTGGCCCAAATTCCTCACATTTCCCATAAACGTTTAGTACTTCATTTCTGCCGCATGCTGACTGTGCAGCGGTTTGACCAAGTTTCGCTCGTTTCTTGACGTCGCTGGTAGAAATGATAGCTTCATAGCCTTCCCGCCCAAACGTTTTATTTACAGGGTTATCTTCGTCGTAGGCTTGCTGCATTAAAGAACGGAAATTAGCTTGTTTAGGGCCCCCGTGAAAAATTACCAAGGCGCTAGGATTGAGGATTTTTGTATAGCCAGACAAAAACACATAGTTTGCACATGAAGATATGCAGAAATCGACGATTTCAACAGACATTCTGTGTTGTTGAATGAAATCTCCAAGCGTGATGCCTGCGTATAAATCTCCGCCCGAACTGGTAATAACTAAACGATCGCCAGGCTCGTATAGCGTCATGACCTTTTCAACTTTATCTTGGTCAATAGTACCTACATAGACAATTTCACCATTGCTTGTGCGGCTTACACCATTGACGTCTTTTTCTAGCAAGCTTGAAAACCCATAGGTGAACAGCGCTAAGATAACGATGAAAAACATGAAGTAAATAGCAGTGGCGCTTGAAATAAGGTTATCCTCATTGGCTATGATACGAAAGCTTCACTAGATATCGCCTTCGTTGAGTAATGCATTATTTTGTACTAGCATTTAAGTGATTTAGATTGATGAAATTACGTAAACAAAGCAACAGTTAATTGCTAGAAAACATTTGAGCATAATTATCGAGGAAGCGTACAATCACCTTAACGAAGACAAAAAGGGCATTCATAATTTGACAAGTAAGCCGACAAATCCAAAGCAAACGCTCGAGAATGTTTATCTTGTAGGTGGTGCTGTGCGTGACCAGTTACTAGGCTTAACTATTCACGATAGAGACTACGTGGTGGTAGGTGCGTCAGTTGCAGATATGAAATCCCTCGGCTATACGCCCGTTGGTAAAGACTTCCCGGTTTTTTTACATCCAAAAACTAAAGACGAATACGCCTTAGCTCGGACCGAGCGAAAAATTGGCTCAGGTTATACAGGCTTTAGTATAGATGCCAGTGAAAATGTCACACTGGAAGAAGATTTAGCCCGGCGCGACTTAAGTATTAATGCGATGGCCCTTAGTAACAATGGCGACATTATTGACCCATTCAATGGCCAAGCAGATCTAGAAAACAAAATATTGCGCCACACTACATCGGCATTTAGCGAAGACCCGGTGAGAGTCCTTCGCCTTGCTCGTTTTTTAGCCCGCTACGGTAAACAATGGCGTATACACGAGAGCACCAAAGCCTTAGTCACGCAAATGCTTAAGGCGGGCGAATTAGCGCATTTGGTGCCCGAGCGCGTATTTAAAGAAACAGAAAAAGCACTAAGCGAGCGAGAACCGCAATTGTACTTTGAAGCGCTCAACGACATGGGCGTATTATCTGCCCTCTTTCCTGAATTATCAGACATGATAGACATTCCACAGCCCCCGGAACATCATCCGGAAGGTAACGTTTTTATACACACCATGTTAGTACTAAACAGGGCTGCTGAATTAAACTACGACTTAGAAACGCGTTTTGCAGCGCTTACCCACGACTTTGGTAAAGCTATTTGTTATCAACAACGAGGCAATTTGCATGGGCACGAAGAAGCGGGCGTGCCCATTATCGAAAGCTTTTGTGAGCGATTGAAAGTGCCCAACAAGCTGCGCGACCTAGCCAAACTTACCAGTGACAACCATCTGCGTTGTCATCGTATTTTTGAGTTAAAACCGAAAAGTTTACAAAAATTAATTATTGAGAAATTTAACGCTATAAAGCAGCCTGAACGTTTCACTCAATTTTTAAATGCCTGCAAATGTGATGCTCAAGGTCGCGGCCCTACCCTTATCAATAAACCGTATCCACAAATTGAGTTTGCGCTATATTTGTTGGCGCAATTACAAAAGCTCGATACGAAAGAAGTCGTCAAACAAGCTATTGAACAAGGAAAACATGGACCGAGTTTAGGTGAGGCTGTACGTATAGCGCAAATTGATTGTATCCGAGCGGCAGTGGCAACGTTTAACAAAGTGTAGGCAGTCTTCTATTTTACTGCTACATGAAGCCTATGAACGTCATCACTCCGCTTTTTGCGCTAATATGGACGCCACGTAAGTCACTTAAATGTATGCTTTTACAAACTCAGCTATTGCATCATCTTGGCAGTTATCAAAGAAACATTTTTGGAAGCGCTTGCCGCCTACTGCAGTTTTTACCAGTTCTGGGTCTAGCGCTTTCAAACCATCTAACAATGACTTGCTAGTTGCTTCTTTCACCGTGTTTAAAATACCAGCGTTAACCGCTTGTACTTCGCGGCGCTCTGGTGGGTAGCCTTGACCGGTTTCACCGGTAAATGCTTTTTCAAAAACAAAACGAAGATTTAACTCAGCACCCCAACCAAAACCTTTGGCAAAGGGCAGTGCTAAGGCGTTTCCGTTATTGATTTGCGCAAATAAGTACGCATCAGCAGGGTCGATGCAATAGCCGCATGCAACTCCCGGATAAGCGTTTAGTGACAACAATGCACCTTGGCCTGTGCCACAACCTGCTACCACAAAATCAACTGCCTTACTGTTTAATAACAAAGCCGACATAATACCTAAGTGAATATAGGTTAAATGATGATCATTCTCATCACTCATGCCAACGTTATACACTTCATGGTTTTGCTGGCTTGCTACTGTTTGTAGTTGCTCTAGCACAACAGCGTTTTTGCTTGCTTGGCTGTTTTCGTTCATTAACGCAATTTTCATAATACTTTCCTAAAAAATAAAGAATCTCTACTTATATGCTTATCATATCACTTAACTATTTAGATGTGCAGATGGGTGCAAAAATAAAAGTAAGATAAACCCAAAATGCAACGAAATGCGTGCACCTAAGCTTTCGCCTAGATGCAGTTAAAAACCGAACGTGATGTGTTAGAAAAAACTAGTCGACAATTGCCTGATACACAACGTTTCTGAAATCGTCATGGTAAGGATGAAATCCAATGGGTAAAAATTGCGCAAAAGCAATAATTACCATGTTCTCCTTTGGGTCAATACGGAAGTAAGTAGATGCAGCACCACCCCAACCATAGTCCCCCGTAGATCCCATAAATAAACTCTGGTTTTGGTCAATCGTTACCGACATCGCCAAAGCATAACCTTCGCCGGGTGCAGAAGCCTCAAACGGGATAAGCTTAGGAGGTAAGTGATTACTCGTTAAATACTCAACGGTTTTGCGACCAAGAATACGCTTGCCCTTATAGGTACCTTTATTGAGTAACATTTGCGTAAATTTATGATAGTCACCAATGGTCGATGTCAAGCCCCCACCGGCATTGTGAATGGCAGGGTCTGACTCAAAGTCACCCAAGGGCTCATTGTTGTTTGCAATCGTTTCGCCTTTATCATTCGGGCCATATACTTGCGCGAATCTTGCTAATTTTTCTGCTGCGACAAAAAAGCCGGTATCGTTCATTTCGAGAGGTTCAAAAATGACTTCTTGCATGTAATCGCCTAATTTTTTACCCGTAATACGCTCAATCATAAAGCCAATAACGTCAGTATTTACACCATAGTGCCATTGAGTACCCGGCTGATGATTAAGCGGTAATTTGGCCAATTCATGTAAAACAGTATCGGGAGATGTTTTGCCCAAGCCTATGGGCGAATTTCGATATAGCTTGTCGACTTCACTCCCAGTAAATCCATAAGAAAACCCAGCGGTATGCATGAATAAATCAATAATTCGAATAGGGTGCTTCGCATCCTCTAAAACCATATCTTCCCCTTTTCCACTCACGTAGACTTTCAAATTGGCAAGCTCGGGCAAATACTTTGTAATAGGATCGTTCATATGAAACTTGCCCTGCTCCCACAAGGTCATGGCCGCTACAGCGGTAATCGGTTTGGTCATTGAATAGATTCTGAAAATCGTATCTTTGGTCATCGCAAGGCCGGCTTCTTGGTCACGCTGGCCATGCGCAGCAAAATGCACAATTTTACCGTTTCTCGACACCAAACTAAGGGTACCTACAAGTTTTTTGGCGTTGATATAGCGCGTCATAACTTCATCAACATATGCTAGTCTCGATATTGACATACCTTGTACAATATCGTTTGAGCTTGACGTGTATGGCTGTAAAGCGTCCTCAATAATTGGCGGTGGAGTTTGTTGATTGCCCGAAGCAGCAACACATGACATCGTCAAGAATGAAGTAAATAGCAGCGTTAGTATTTTCATTTTTTTCTCTTATTGTTTTCTTATATTCAAAGACCGCAACTTCATTTTATGGCTAAATACAGCAATACTTCAAATAGGTGGAAATTATATAGTTACATAGGTTAAGGCGAGTAAATACTAGCGTTCAATTGCGGCAAGTGTTGAGCTGATGGCTCGTTCAATAGCATCGGTCGGCGCTCTCATTCGCGTGAGTGACGAACACCCATAAAAAAGGACCGTTAGTGAGGCCGCCGTTTCTTCAACATTAACCGTTTCCTTGATCAAACCTTGAGAGACCGAGTGGCGTAAAGCATGTTCAAATGCTTTAACTTGGCGGTTAAAAGTACGTTTGAGGATTGTGTCAATAGCATCAGAGCTACCACTAAACTCTAGTGCTGTATTAGCAATAAAACAGCCATTTTTGAAGTACTTGTCGTCACTTGCGCCGGTTATAAATGAGAACAGTTTTTTAATATCTTTAAGCGAAGCCCGCTCAGACTCCAATCCGCTGAATAAGTACGAAAAGATACGCTGTTCATATTTCTCTAAGGCTGCTAAAAACAACTCCTCCTTGCCACCAAATGCAGTATAAAGTCCAGCGTGTGCGACACCGGTATGCTTAACCATTTCACGCATAGACGTATTGGCGTAACCGAGTTCCCAAAACAATTCAGTTGCTTTTTTCAGCGCAATATCGGCATTAAACTCGCGGGTTCTCGCCATTTCTAGTCCTAGTCGGGGATTTGTAGCCTAATATTAAGATCGATTGCTATATTAAGCAACTGTTTAAAAATCATGCATTTATCGTAAGGGATCTGTTCGCTCACATGCGGCTTTCTAGCTTTTTCAGAGCGGCATTGACTGCAATTAATGCGCCTTCCAAATAACCGGCCTCGGCCGTTGCAAACTCACTACCGGCTAAATAAATGTTTTCCCCAAGCAAAGCACTTTCACATGTTTGCAAATTTAAGTGGGGATGGCGGGAACCTTCAGATTGGTCTTGGCCTGTACATACATCTGAATCTTTCGCCCAATCCTTTATGTAGCATTTTTCAAATCGATAAGCATTATGCCCAAAAATATCGCCAAGTTGTTTGATACAAGCTTTCTTCAGCTCTTTTTGAGATTCTCGTAAGCGCTGAGTTGCGGGTATTCCTATAAAACCAAACAAAGCAAAACCGTCTTCATCACTACAACAAGCATCGTGGATCTCGACCATCGGACCGACTTGACTAAATGCCTGACCAGACAAACCTTGTTCTCTCCAAAATGGTCGTGGATAGGTAATCACCGCTTTTGCTTGCGCTGACATCCACGTTTGAGATTGTTTAAGCTGTTGCTCTAATATGTTATTCATAAAGCCGGCGCGAGCAAAATCACGCGCAAGGATGCGTGGAGGAATTGCAAACATAAGGTGTTTACAAATTGTCTGAACCTCTACCCCATCCGCACTTGCACTTAGTTTCCAAGTACTACCGTTTTTTACAACACTGCGTATTGTATGTTTAGCATTGAGGCGATTTTGATCTGCGTTACGTGTAAGTTGCCTAATCAAAGAATATAAACCGCCTCTGACTCTATACGTTACTTGCGCTGGACTGTTCGAGATCCTGCGGGGATCCCTAATATTTTCAAACTGATACAGCACTTCACCATTGGTATATTGAGGGAAGACTGACAATCCCATATGCCTAACTAATTCTTGCATTAAGTGGTGGTGAGGAAATATCCACGCTGGCCCCATATCGTAAAAATTTGGCGTAGCCACAGCGCTAGGAATACCCGCGACCCTGCCGCCAAAAATGGATTTACTTTCAAAGAGTTGATAAGGAATTTCTCGAGACTCAAGCTGGTTTGCCGCGTAAAGTCCTGCCAATCCACCGCCAATGATGGCGACATCGGTGTGCTTTACCCTAATGTCTTTCACGTGTTTTTTAGTCATTTGCCAATCTTAATACGCAGCTATACCCTTGCTCTAAGCTTCAAACCCTCTACTGTTGTCGGCCACAATGACATTTACGCCAATTAAAGTTTACTAAGGCATTGCATTATAAATTGTTTCATTTGTTGTTGATTAAGCGCACCAGATATACGTTCCATTTCTTTGCCTTTATGAAAAAATATCAATGTTGGTATTGAACGAATATGTGCTTGGGCACCAACTTGTTGCGCTTTTTGCGTATCAACTTTCGCAAACAAAATACCTTCAGATTCAAGCGCTACTTTAGTAAATGTAGGGGCCATTGATTTACATGGACCACACCAGTCGGCCCAAAAATCGACTAAAACGGGTAAGTCATTTTTCTCAATATAGCGATAAAAATTTGCATCCGATAAGTTGACCGGTTGGCCCGTGTAAACAAGCGCCTTACAACTACCGCACTTTGCATCTGTATGGCTTTTTCCTTCAGGGATTCGATTAATCGCGGCGCACGATGAACAAACTATATGCATAAACCTTCCTATACTAAATTAAGATGAATTTCTAATATGATCAGCTATTTAGCTATCTGAAGACACAACAACCTTGTTTCTGCCACTTTGTTTTGCGACATATAAGGCTTTATCAGCAGCTTCAATCCACATTTGCGGTTTACTATAGCTCGACAGTTTTGGCGCGACGCCTAAGCTACAAGTATACTCAAGCTCATGGTTTTCATATTTTACTTGGGCATTCATTACCATTTCGCGTATACGCTCGGCAACCACTACCGCATTATCACAAGATGTATCGGGTAACATGACCACAAACTCTTCGCCACCATAGCGCCCTGCAATATCGGTTTCTCTAATGGCAGAACGGATTACCTTCGAAATATTGCGAATTACTTCGTCACCAGTTAAGTGTCCGTAACAATCGTTTACCGCTTTAAAATTGTCAATGTCTAGCATGATAAGAGATACATGTGACTTGTTGCGAACGCTTAGTTTAAATTCTCTTTCAAATCTTTCTTGCCAATAGCGTCGATTGTACAAACCGGTTAACCCATCAACCCGACTGATCGTTTCAAGTTTGCTATTTAGACCTTCTACACGCATTTTATTTAATGCTTGATCGGTAACGTCATAAATCAAAAAACACAGCTTTTCAACGTTGCCACTGCTATCAAGCAAAGGGGTAATCGTTATGTTTTGAAACATGTAATCGGTGTTGGAGGTAACGGGGCGACTGGCATCAAATTTGAACAAATAATGTCGTTGTTCCCAGATCAAAAAAACAGGCGTTGCTAGTGCAAAAACCGGATTACATTTACGTGTCAACCATCGGCGATTAATGTCTGGGAAAAGTTCATCGAGGGTTTTTCCTACCACTTGACTGGGTTCTTTTTGACTGTGGTTTTGCATAAATTGATTCCACAGCTCAACCCTAAAATCTTTGTCGGTGATGACAATGCCCATTTCTAGTGAGGAAAGTATCTCACCTAACCATTGAGTTGATTCTAATACTGCGTTTGACTTAGGCACTGTGCGTTTCTCCTAAGGATACTAAACGCTCATAAGTACTATTTAGGCAATCCTTTGGCAAAAGGAGAAGCAGCTCAAAGTTAACTTTTTCAGATGGTATGGAATACGCGATTTCGACCATCAATAACTCTTCCCAACGAGACACATTCTTACTTACTAACTCTTCTAAATTACAATGCATTCCCAAAACAATGGGGGTGGTATGAGTAATATCTAATTGCAATTGATTTGCGATACCTCTCAAACAAGCTCCCACTATGATATTAGAAATATCCATGAGAGTTCTTAATTCAGAAATCTCTTCTTCTTCATCAAAACCCAGCAGTGCATTTAAGCTTTTGATGTGGGTATCGCTGAACAATATTATCGCTTCGCCTTTTAAACCTTGTGCTACAAAGCCTTTAGAAACCGCCGATACAGATTCATTTCGATCAATTTCGGCAATAGCCATGCTCAATTCGTTACTATGGACGATACTAATATTAGGTACGGGAAGTTCAACAAAAATATTAAGGAGCTTAGCGAGGTTTTTACCGGCGCGACCCATCGCGACATTACAAACCTCACGAAACAAATCGAGTTTATCGTTGAGTTCATGGCCAGTTTGATTAGCTTGTTGTCGTTTACCGCTGTTACCGTCGCCGTCGTAAATCCCGTATTTTTTCAGAATACCGACGAGCTTTGCATTGTTAATAGGTTTTTCAATAAACTCCAATGCCCCTAAGCCAAGCATTCTAGTGCGAGCCTCGTCTTGAATATCGCCTGAAACAACAATCACCATGGTTTGCAAATCGTATTCGCGGATAATCTTCATGGTTTCATAGCCGTCCATTACCGGCATATTTAAATCGAGAAACAACACATGGGCATTGCCCTTTTCAATTTGATCTATTGCTTGTTGGCCGTTTTCGGCAAAATTGATTTTTACATCCCACCCATCAGGAAGCGAGCGCGCAATCGCCTTGCGTGCAAATGATGAATCGTCACAAATGACAATTGGAAGAGACATGTAGATTCCTATAAAGACGTAAAAGCTCGATACTATTTATAAACTGCGCAGAGCTTACTAATACTCTAATTGCTGGTCTTTCGTTCAACTGGATTAGAGTAAACATAAATCAATGTTGATGCAACCAGCTTATTTAGCCCAAAGTTGTTTACTTTCAAGCCTCTGCTTATAGACTCGCCCTCGTTTTTATTGGTTGGTTTTTAGCTTGTTGAAGCCTTTACTACTCCCAAAATTGTAGCTAATCGGCTACCTTGATGACTTATAACCTCGTTATTATCCAATAAACCGCCAGCAGGCCTATAAATATAGACAAAAAAGGCATCGCTTTATTTTTGTAGAACATCGTATAGCGCACTTTAATTAGTAGCGGTAAAACAACAATCAAGATGAGTAGCTGGCCAAGTTCAACACCAAAGTTGAAAGCAAGTACGCTCATCAACTTTTGATTTTCAGGCAAGCCGAGTTCAGCAAGGGCGCCCGCAAATCCCATCCCATGAATCAAACCAAAGATAAAGGTGATTAAGCTCAAGCGGCTCAGCATCGGAAAAATATTGTTGATAACGTTAAACAATATTGATGCTGCAATCACAACTTCAATCCATGAGCCAAATACCGGAATGATCCCAAGAGCAGTTCCCGATAAGGTGATAGAGTGCGCGATTGTGAAAGAGGTCACGATCCACAAGGTACGCTTGAAAATGCTGCTTGTGCTCTCAATCGCATGCCAGCGATTGTTTGCTCTGTATAAACTGACGGTCAGTAATAAAGTGAGCAAAAACAAAATATGGTCAAAACCAATGAGAATATGCACGATCCCTTGGTACAAAAAGACGCCAAAGGTATGTAATTTGCCTGTTGACTGTAAAGAAAACGTGGTAGGTGTTTCGCTGTCGCTAAGCACACTCAAATAATCATTTTGTGCATCGTTCACCGACACAATGGCTTTGTGATTGTCGAATAAATCAAACAACAATTTGTAGCTTAGGGTGAGACTTCCATTGGGACTGCACTGGGCTGTATAATCAACAAGCAAGTATGTTGCCGCGCTTTGTTCTTCTAACATCATTTGGGGACTTATTTTTAAAGGACAGATGTTGTTATCTCGACTAAACAATACGCCTTTTTGAATATATCTAGCAACCTGCTCTGATCCCTGCTCTATTTCTGCCCATGTCAGTTCTCCGTTATTATTCGTGTCGAGAACAACCGCTTCTTTTAGATCAAGCAATTTTAGCTTTATTGACCCCTTCAAGAGTCCGTCGTTGTCGATGTTCGCCGAAATAAAGCTTGTACTTAATTCGTGGGCGTAGGCTTTGCTAAAAAGACTTAGAAATAAAACAACACACCATACTGTTTTCATTGTTAATATTCCTTCGTATTAGCAAGAGAAGCCTGCATATCTACACTAGTCACTTTACTTTGGATGTTAGCCAGCAAAAGCGCGTCTTCTTTATTTTTCGCATTTGCCCAATTTATCTTCGCCCATTTCTCTGCACGCACTAAGTTTGGTGCGAGCTTGAAGTAGTAAAGCGCAATATCAAAAGCATGTTCTTCGTCTTGGCGCTGCTCACGCAACAATATACGTTCTCTTATTTTGTTAAACCAAAGCGTAGACTGCCTATCATACTTTTGCTCGGCAAGCGCAAGCCTAAGCAAAAGCGCGTCGTCTTGATTCTGGGTGTTAGTAACAACTTTGCCAAGTTTTTCCAATACTTCATTGGGCCTTTCTAAGGCTAGCTGTACGTCAGCCCAAAGCACCCAAAAACTAACCGGTACATTTTTGTTAACATGCTCTGAAAGAATTTCGTCGGCGAATGCATAATCATCTATATAACTTGCCATGCTCGCAATAATTTCATCAATGTATACTTGGCTTTGTATATTTTCAGAAGGGTGAGACTTTGAGAAAGTAGATAAGGAATTGACTGCGACTCTTATATCTTCTTCGTTACCTTTTTGCGCATCAATATTCAATAAACATGCCGCTGCTAATATATTTTCTATGCGCCCTACCAAGCTAGAACACATGCTTTTGGCGTCAGTAAAATACCCTTGAACAGCATAGGTATTAGCCAGTAATAAACGCGCGTTTAAGTGACTTGAATGGGTTTTAATGAGCGATTCTAAAATATCGCTGCTTTTGGCGAATTCGTGGTAGTACTGTTTAATCACCGCCTCGTAATATTGCAACTCACGATCTTTGTTTTTAGTTGTGATCTCTTTTAGCAATAGCGCAGCTTGTGCATAGTAGTGGCTATTCCCAGGGTATTTTGCTTTATCCAATAAGCGAGTGATTTCTTCTTTTGGTATGATGTCGCGACTATCTACAGACCACTTTACAATGACTTTATTTGGGTTATGAGGAATATATGCTTCTTTTGCGCTTAGCGACCCGCATGTTAAACATAAAATACTAAATAGTAGTGCACGCATTATTTGTTCTCGCTTGTTGTTGTAAATAAAGCGAAAGTTAAAATGCCATCCTTGGCTAAACGTTCTAGTTAAAGTGCCATCCGTGACGAAACTTTCTAGTTGTTGTCGATAAGATCTTGATAATCTTGGCTACCCATTCCATCTTGAATAAACTCTCGCCCGTTTATCGCGCGAGCTTCAGTCATTGCATCTGCTGCGAACACGTCTCGTGAAAACTGCGTAAAGGGCACTTGCAACGCTTCAATGCTTATTCCGACCGTAGCGCTCGCTTCAAGCCCACCGGCATCACTTACGGTAAAGCTAAAGCTGTCTGCTCCCGTTTGTTCAGCAAAGGGCACATAGGTGAACGTAGAATCATTATTGATGCTCAAACTACCCAACATTGGCTCTTGGTCAATTTTAATAATCAAGGCCTCTGCATCCGGGTCTGAGGCTGGAATACGTTCAGTAACGGCGGTTTCTGTTTGCGTAATAATATCGATAGACATTGCTGAAGGTGGGTTATTCACCTTCACATCATCTTTATCACTATCGCTATCAAAACAGCCACTTAGGCCACCTAGTAGGATGGTAATCACACTTAGTTTAAATCCAGTGTTATATATCTTCATTACTTCCTCCTATTATTCTGAGCCAGCGATTGGGGCGGCTAAATATGGAAATTCACCCATCATCATGTTGGCATTGCTAGGCGCACCATCGGTAAATGGCACATTACCTACGCTGGCATCTTCTGGCATACAAAAGCCTAAATTAGTAGGCGTACCCGCCACTGGAATATCATGGCACAAGGCTCCCATTGTGACTCTTAATGCAATATCTACAACGTCATCACCAGGGCGACGTCCATTTGGAAAACCAGCCAAGTCATCGCCGGCCACCCCAAATGAAGACTGCTGCATCATAGGTGTGGCAGCAATACCTGTGTTTAAACGTAACATTTCTGAAGGTGTCACCGTTTGTAATTGGTTCACGCCCTCAACACCGGTTAAGAAAGCAGCTACCAAATCCGTTCTAGGAAAATTGGTAGGCGCAAGGGTTTCAATATTGGCTCCTAGAGTGGTGTTTACGGCATCTTTGAATAAGATATTAAGTAACTCTGGTAACGACGGATGCGTTACATAGTCTGCAAATTGTCCATCGGCACTAGGATGTGATGACGAAAACTTATCTTTATCTTTTATACCAATTACCAATTCGTTCACCAACGGCGACCCTAAACGCGAAACTTGCGTAAGCGCACCGCCATTGACTTCGGTTTTATCGAAGCTCGCATTTGGATTCAATATTCTTGCTTGTGGTAAGCTCGCAGTTGTCCACGCACCAATTGAGCCATTTCCAGAACCCGTTAGGCAACTCTTAGGAATTTCAAGAGCGATACTGGTTACGTTTTTATCTAAAAGGTCGTCGTTGTCACTGTTTTGCGTTATGCCACCCGGAAACCCAGCACCATCACCCGCACCTGGCGCACTATCACCTTCCACCGGTACATAGTTAACCAAGTCAAAGGTTTTACCTAAATTAACTACGAAGGGGTCTTTGCGCTGCCCAACGAAAACCTGACCCATGGCGCTACAATTGGGAATGGCAATTTCGTAAACAAAGCTATTGGCATATTCCATATAACCTTGTGCACTGCTAAAGGTTTTGTTTCCTATGAAATCTAGTGGTTTTGCAAACACAGCACCCCCAGCAGTAACATTAGTAACGGCTTGTTGAGTACCTGTTGCCATATCGCCAGTGATAAGCGTTATTGCATAACTTTCTTTGAAATTTGCCGCGCCTTGATCAGCAGCGCTAATGCCACCAACGTTGACTAAAGGCACAGAAATTGACTTTTGAGCTCCTTCTGGACCTACATTCAAGGCAATACCTTGGTTATTGTTAGCTAACATTTTATTGAAGTTAAAGGTGTAACTTAAATCTTCAACGGCGTCGCCATCGTTGTCGATATGAATACTGTAGGTTGCATGTGGGTCCATAGCGAAGTAGTTAGGGCCGCCATATGCGTCTTGCAATGGAATGTAGTTTGCAATGAGGGTGACGTAATCACCTCGGCCTTCTTCATAACTATTAAACACATAGAAGTCGGTAGAATCTAATGTAGGAAAGCGCGTAATATTTGGCGCTTCTCTATGGCTTGAAGCAGCCGCACTACCTGCTATTGCAATGGTTAACAGCGTACTTATTATTTTAGAAATTTTCGTTTTTTGCATGATGTTTCCCTTTTTATTTATCAAATTTCATTGAGTGTCACAAAGCCAAACGCGCAGTTATTGATATTGGATGCAAGAAAGTTAAATTAATTTTTTATAGCACTAATTGATGGCGAAGCAGGGTCAGTGGACATGTTTTTTCGGCACAAAAAAACACCAACAAAATTTAGGCTTTTGTTGGTGTCTATTTCTATGTTAACGAACTAGTACTATAAATTAATTGTGCGATACCTAGAGTTTAGGTATCGCTGAGTTCGCTTAAGTTCCTACAATTACAAAGTTGCAAGTTCGGCTGCATAAAGCACTTCAGTAGGCGCTCCCGTAGGAGAACCACCTAAGGGCTCTTTACTTACTGCAAGGGCTGCGATTTCGATGTTGTCGAAAATCTCAGGCTTTTGTAATTTCAGATTCTTTATTTGTTGCATAACACCAATAGATATTGGCGCAGCACCCGACGCTGGCACTATCCATAACTGATAGTCGTTATTCGCCAAGCGAGGAACTAATGTCGACCTTCTAACTTCTATTTCGTCTTCGAGAATACTGAACGACCACATCAGCTTAGCGTCTTCATTTGTAACAACCGCAACGCTTTGTACTTGAACATCTTTGACGCTAGTAATATTGTTTACTAACAATACAGCCAGCATTAGGCTTGCCGCAATTGCCAAACCAGATGTCCATTGCCAAGCACGGTTCTTAGCCCCTTTAAAGTCTACATCAATCACTTTATTGGGTTCTTCACTTTGTATTTCTTTTTGTACTTCATCGTCTTGGCTAACAAAGTTCAGTTTATGCTGAATTCTTTGCCAAACCAGCGCTTCTGGGGCAACGGCTTCAAGCTCAAGAGAAAGCCCATTGAGTTTTGATTCCCAATACGATACCTCTTGCAAAATTGTTTCGTTAGCAAATTTTAGCTTTTCAAAACGGTCTCTTGCCTTACCGCGAAGCGTACCTAATACATACTCAGCAGCTAGGGCTGATATAAGTTGGGGTTTATTATAATTCATAGTCCTAAACACCTCTGCAAACTTGAAAGACCCCGGCGAATCCAGCTCTTTATTGTTCCTAAAGGCGAATCTAAATGAGTCACCACCTCTGAATGTGACAAGCCCTGAAAGTAAGCCAAATGAATGGCTTGCTTTTGTTGCAGGTCTAGTTGTTCCATACAATCATTGAGTTTAAGATTATTAGGATCTTTTAATCCCGGTGAAAAGATATCCTCTTCAACAGAATTTTCAGCTTGGTCAGTTAAGGTGTCCTCTTTTCTTACCTTTTTGCTACGCAACATATCTAATGAGCGATAACGCACAATGCTTACCATCCACGTAAGAACTGTCCCTTGACCCTCTTTGTAATAATCAGCTTTGTACCAAATGCGGATAAAGGCTTCTTGCAAAGCCTCTTCTGCACTTTCTTTATTTTGTAGCATTTTTAACGCCACAGCGAAAAGCTGGCCGCATGTTTTTTCGTACAGCGTTTCAAATGCTACTTGATCTCGATTTGCGACTTTGCGTAGTAAATCGAGAAGTTCTTCATGTTCCATATTTATCTCCCCTGTTTATACATTAAACTACGCACTATCCATTTTGGATGCAACAAATTACAAAATAAGCTGAAAACCAAGCCTTTTGTGCCAGTGGGTAAACCGCTACTCAAAGACTATTTTTGGTATTTCATCCATCCTTTAAAAGATCCCTCAAACACATCGACTAGCTTGATACCGTTACGTTTTAGGATACTTGCGGCGACAGTCGCGCGTTTGTCGCTGCCACACATACAAGTATATTTAATGTCTGGCTTGTAATCTTCCATCGACGTTGCCAAGTGCCCAAGGTAAGCATGTGTTGCACCGGGTAAGGGCATATTGTTGACTTCGTCGGATTTGCGTACATCTAACAAGATCCAATTTCCTTTTTTGTCAGATAAGCGTTTTTCTACCTCGTCTGCACTCACGCTGTCAACGCTGTCAATTAGCGAGTCGTTTTTTTCGGCACGAGCAGGAATGGTAGTTATATATCCCTCACAGTCAAAGTATCCCATTCGAGACAATTGCATATAAGCACTTTGTGCTTGATTGTGATCGTCACTCACAATTAATAACTTCGTATTATAAGGTAGCACCCAACCTGCGTAAGCGCTTAAAAGCGAACCCGGAAAGCACAAGCTACCGCGGAGATGACCTTCTCTGAAACTTTGCTCCGAGCGCACGTCAATAATAATGCCGGGCCTATCGTCGTGCGCTAACCACGCCTCTTTTTGCTCATTTGTTAAGGGCTGGCAAAGGTTTTGACTTATTTGCTTCTCAATGCCTTTTACATTCGATTCTTCCATGGTCTCAAAGTAAGGCGCGTAGTAATGGGTCTCGTTAACTTTTGCATCAACAAATGCTTCTTTGCTCTCTTTATTTAGCATGGGGTTATTTTTGCGTTCATATCCTATGGTAGTAAACTCACGATCTGCCATACCACCGCCACAAACAGAACCAGCTCCGTGCGCCGGATACACCTGAACTTCATCCCCTAACTGCAGTAGTTTTTCTAAGCTGTCGTATAGGCTGCTTGCCATTTCTTTTTTCTCGTCAGGATAAAAATCGGTTCTACCCACATCTGATACAAACAAAGTGTCACCTGTAAAAACAGCGATTGGATTGGTTGAATAATTAGTGTCGGCTAAGGCTAAACAAATACTGTCTTTAGTATGCCCTGGCGTTGCTAAAACCTTAATTTGAGCACTGCCAATACTAAATGTATCGCCATCTTTAGTGGTTTGTGCGTAGCATATTGTTTTATCTGCGTTTTCACCATGATACACCGAAGCTCCTGTTTGCTTAGCTAAGCCAACAGCGCCTGAAATAAAGTCTTCATTCCTGTGGGTTTCAAAAATATGGGTAATTCGACAATTGTGCTTCGCGGCAAGTTTTATGTATTGCACAAAATCTAATTGGGGATCTACTACGCAAGCTTGGCCGTTGCAAGTTACGACATAGGACAAGTGAGCTATGCCTTCTGTTTTCACTGTTTCAATAAACATAGAGTCTCCTAAATGAACTTATGTAAAATGGTAGCCTATTAGATACACACACTATTACAAACACCATGCCAGTAAGAACAACACATAAAAGCCATAAATTTCAATACGATACAAACACGCTTCTGCCAAATAAAAATTCGAACATGTAAAAGTGCAATACTTCATGTAAAAACGGAACACTAGAGGTGACAAGTACAATGACTCAGGGGAATACAAAAATATTAAGCATTACGTCTATTTTGAATGCAGTTACCTGTAAAATTGATTCACGAATATGAAAGCCCTGCACTTCGCTGTTATAAAATCACGAGTATTTACAAATATATGCGAGGGAAATGCTTAAGAAACGGGCAAAACTCTTCCTTTGCCTTATAAATTCAGGTATTTTTGGACTCTGAATTAAAGCGCGCGCTCTCAAAGCATGCGCTTTGTTGTAACTCAATGGAAACACAATAAGGATATTAAATGTCAGACAATCAAACTGATAACATCGACTACACCTATTATTCCCTCGAAGAACTCAAGCAAGCTTACGCCAGTATCGACAAAGACATTTATCCTGAAAGGGCTGAAATGTTACACCGGCTTATTGAGGAGAGAAACGCAATACATGCTTCTCCACAAGTTGATGATAAGCAAGTGATCGCTAAAGAGCGGGTAAAATTTCATGGCAACGGCACTGAGTATTTCGCCATTTGGATTGTTAATTTGTTTTTATCGATTGTGACCTTGGGTATCTACTCTGCTTGGGCCACCGTAAGAACTAAGCGTTACTTCTATTCCAATACTGAAATTGCTGGGCATCGCCTATCTTACCTTGCGACCCCTATTCAAATCTTAGTTGGCCGCGTAATTGCCTTTTTACTATTTGTGATATTTGTGCTCGCTTCTAACTTCAGTCCAATTTTTGCGGTTCCGGTTTTCTTATTTTTATTTGCCGTTACGCCAGTTATTATTGTCATGGGCGTACGCTTTAGAATGCGTATGATGGCCTATCGAAATGTTCGCTTTAACTTCACCAAGCGTTACGGCAGAGCTTATGTTGTGTTTTTCTTATACTCTATATTAGCAATCGTCACTTTTTACCTAGCCTTGCCTTGGGTACTCAAGAAAATTGATGAGTTTTTATATGAAAACATGACCTACGGAGACAAAAAATTCACTCCAACGCTTCAGGCAAGTGAGTATTATATTGCCACGTTGGTATCGGGCGGGATCATGTTTGTCGGCGTAATGGTTTTTGGTGCAGTTTTAGGCTTGAGCGGTTTAGCTGGAGGAATGATAGACAGTGAAGGCGGGGCTACATTAGGTGCGTCAGTCGCCGCTTTTGTAGGTATCATAATATATCTATTTGTGTTGGTTCTAGGCACTTCTTTTTATCAAGCGTATATACGCAACCATGTATACAACAATATGCGAATAGAAGATGTTGCTGTGTTTAGCTCTGATCTTCAAGTGTTGGATTTGGTTCTATTGAACATCACCAACTTTTTTATGTTAGTTTTCAGCTTAGGGCTTGCCTATCCATGGGTAAAGGTACGAACAACACGTTTGCTTACCAGTGCAACTGAAATCTCAATATTAGAAGGTATTGATGAGGTAGTCGCGAAAAGTGGCGGTAATGAAAGCGCGGTAGCCGATGAAGTCATAGGCGCATTTGATATTGATATATCTATAGGCTAAAGGTAGCAATAATGATAATCGTTGAGGGTAAATACTTTGCGTCAGGTGGCGCTGGGTTTGAAGCTGTAGAAGTGAAGCTACATGACAGCGGGCTTATGTACTTTACCCTATCTGATGGCCAAGCAGTATCTGCTAAGCGCGCTGAATTAACAATATCAGACAAGCTTGGCTCCGTCCCTCGTGACATAGTTTTACCGAACAAAAGCTTATTGGTGCTTGAATCAGATTCTTTAGTCGACCCTTGGCTTGCGAATGGTAAAAGTGACGTAAGCCGCTGGGAGCGTTCACCTAAAGCCGTTATTGGGTCAATTATTGCAGTACCACTGGCTCTATATTTTATTTTTGCCGTTGCTGTGCCAGCAATAGCCGTGGTATTTGCGCCCTACATTCCTGATGCAGTCGTTGAAATATCCTCAGAACATACCCTGAAAACACTTGACTCTACTGTGCTTGGAGAAAGCGAAGCCGACACCGAAAAAACCGCTGCTTTACGAAAAAGCTGGGAAATGCTTATTAGTGAAATGTCACTAGAACATCAAAACTACACAGTACTCTTTCGCAACGCCGAAGCGATGGGACCAAACGCCTTTGCCCTTCCAAACGGTACCATTGTATTTACCGACCAACTGCTTGAATTACTAGATTATGACGAAGATATTCTAACAGCCATTTTTATGCACGAAATTGGGCATGTTGAACAACATCATTCCATGCGCTTAATTTCTCAAACGATAGTGTCATCAATCGCTATCAACTTTTTTATTGGTGATGTGAGCGCTTTTTTTGATTTCTTTGCCAGCGCTGGAAACACCCTTGCCACCAACCAGTTTACGCAAAAGCTTGAATGGGAAGCTGATAACTTTGCGCTAGCACAGTTGCAAAGCACAGGGAAAGATCCGGTAGACTTTGCGCGTTCAATGCAAAAATTCTCTGAATTAGATGACAATAATCCAAACGCTTTTGAAAAACTGTTGAGTTCGCATCCACTAACTGACGAACGCATTATTAATGCACTCGAATTTTCTGGCTTACCACCTGAATATCGCGAGAAGTTAATCACAAAAGAAAGTGAACAAAGCGAAACAAAGCCTTAAGCTGTGTTTATAGCTTGTTCACACGCAAATATCACTTATTGGCGGCGATACATCAACAAGCGCAACTCTTTAGAAAGATAACTGCGGTTTGACTGCATGAAAATCCATAGCTTGGTTGCTACTTGAGCTTGAAAAGCAATCACTAAACATATTCCCCAAAAGACCTCTTTTTCTGCTGTCGCGGTGAAAAATTGATAAGCACAATAAAACAGTAATATCGACAACAATGTTGCCAGTAAATAGCCTATTTTAACCAACCAACCTAGACCAGATGAGAAGCTTGCACCCAAATAACCACTTAAGCTGTCGTTCTCTTTCATTAAATCGTCAAGTTCTTTGCTTTGCTCTAGTAGATCTTGCTTTATTTTTTCATCAATATTCATCATTTCTTCCTTCTTCAATTTGTTTACGCATTTTTTCTCTTGCGCGGTGT
Source organism: Glaciecola sp. G7-5 (assembly GCF_055808975.1). Lineage (NCBI taxonomy): Bacteria > Pseudomonadati > Pseudomonadota > Gammaproteobacteria > Alteromonadales > Alteromonadaceae > Glaciecola > Glaciecola sp. G7-5. The sequence goes on along the minus strand of NZ_CM147892.1, from coordinate 1,611,836 downwards.
AGTCTTGATTTCACTGTGCCCTCAGGTATTGCCAAGGCCATTGATGTTTCTATCAACGACAAATCGTTGAGGTAGTATAGCTCCACAACATCGCGTTCATTACTTTCAAGTTTTTGCAAAATTGGGACTAAGGCACTGGTATCTATTGCTGAGTTAGCCACAATTTGATCCATGTTCTCGGTATTAAGTGTACAGATATGCTGTCTACTTTTCTGCCAATCCAATATTTCCCAGCGCAGGGCTCTAAACAACCAACTCCGAAACAAACTGACGTTGTTCAACCTCGCTAGGCGTTTGCCTACCTTAATCCACACATTTTGCACCAAGTCCTCAGCAAGCATTTTGTCACCGACCCTCAGCAACGCAAAACGGCGCATAGGCGTCACAAAGTGCCTATAAAGCATTTCTATAGCCAATGTTTTACCCTGTTTGGCATCAATAACTAAAATTTCAATCTCGTATTGATTCAACACTTCATCACTTTATTCAATTGTAGTTCCCCCCGTTTGACATTACTCAATGATAAAGACGATTAAAAGCTAGCTTGGGTTCTTTTTATTTTTCTCATAGCTAAAACGCTATTAGGCCTTCGCAAGAAAGGCGAAGATTCAAGTATTTAATATATCTCCCCCCTTTTACATCCGCTTTCCCTGCCGATAAAGCATAAATGGCTTATTGCGTAATTGTGCGCAATAATAGAGTTAATCTGGAGATTTGTTCTGGGAACCAGTAATTGTAAAAACGGGAAGAGTCCATTGTGATGTATCTGTGTCGCGTTTTTTTATTTTCCATCATGATCATAAGCGCGATAGTTGTGAGCGTTGGAAATGTTTACGCAAACGAACCTAACAATGGCATCGAACTTGTTAATGAGCAACTTTATCTAGTTTCAGATACAACAGGTGACTTAACAATTAATGATGCTGTTAGGGCATTTGAAAACCAACAGTTTGTCCGCAATAAGCAATCTCAAGTTAGCTTTGGATTTACGAATAAGACCTTATGGGCTGTTTTACAAATCAATAATGAAAGTGATGATGCTTACACACAAGTCATAAAAATAGATAATGCCTGGTTGGATGAAATTGACATCTATTTTGTGCAGAATAAGCGAATACTAAAACGCGTTTCATTGGGTGATAATCTGCCATTCTTGCAGCGCCCATTAGCAAGACGTATGCCTGCAGTGCCCTATCAATTTCCAAAGGGATTAACTGATGTTTATTTTCGCATAAAAGCCAAAGACCCCCTTACCGTACCAATTTACATTGGTGCGCAAGAAAGCCATATTGCGGTAGCGTTTTCAAATGCCTATTTCTATGGTGCTTTATATGGGGCACTGAGCATTTTATTCATTTACAACATTGCCCTTTATGGTTATTTAAAAGAAAGTCGGTACTTATTCTATTCTGCATATTTATTCGCCTTCACGATCTTTAACTTTACATATACCGGCCACGGCTTTTGGAAGCTCTGGCCCGAATCGATTTATTTGCAACAAAACCTGATGCCAACGCTCATGTTTGTTTATTTGTTTTCAGGTGTCATGTTTACGCTAGAGTTTTTAAATACACGGACTTATTTGCCCTCACTTTATGCTTTTCGAAATAAGATATATGCCGGCTTGTTAACAGTAGCGCTTTGTTTGTTGCTACTAAATGATCGTTCCATCGCAATTATGACTCAGCTGGTAATATTGACTACTCTCTCAATATGGATGCTAGTAATAGGATACTTTTCATTTAAAAACGGCAATCCTTTGGCAAAGTTTTTCGTTCCTGCGATTTTGATGGGCGCTGGGGGCGCAACCATATCGAGTCTTGCTACTTGGGGTGTTATACCCTATTCCCAATGGGCGTTTAGGGGGATTGAAATTGGTATGCTATTGGAGATGTCACTACTATCAATTTCGCTTGGTTTTAACTTTAAGATGGCCCAAAAAGCTCGCGAAAATGCAGAATCAAACGCAAGGCTCGATCCATTGACTAACTTATACAACAGGCGCGCATTCTCTGATTTAGTTTACCCCCTGTGGAAGCTGGGTATACGAAATAAAACACCGATGGCCATTATCCTTATTGATTTGGATTGGTTTAAGCGTATAAATGACCAGTACGGTCATGTGGTTGGAGATGAAGTGCTAGAGAGTGTAGGACAACGATTAAAACAGCGTTTGCGCGACTCCGATATTCCCTTGCGCTGGGGCGGCGAGGAGTTCCTTATCTTTTTACCGAATACCAGCACCGATGCCGCTCTCAACATCGCTGAAAATTTAAGAGAGTACTTTGATTCAACTAATGTAGCACAAACACACAAGGTAACATTGAGTATTGGCGTGGTTAGCGCTCTACCTAGCGACATTGAGCTTGATAAGCTAGTTATCTTAGCAGACAAAGCCTTATATAAAGCCAAACAGCAAGGCCGCAATTGTGTGGTTTCTTTAGACTAAGTACTAGCATTACAATAAGTCCCCCCACTTTAGTCCAAACTTGTGTAGGTATTTTTGTAAGCGACTCGAATCATTGGCTTGAGATTTTAAAGTACGGCTAACATTAAATAATTCTCTTCCCGCTGAAGCCATGCTGTTATGGCGTTTACAGGTATCAAGCACATAGTTAAGTTGCTTGGCATCAAAGCTGTCTAATTGTTCAATTTGCGCTTTGGACAGATATTTATTGAGCGTATTACTCACTGAGTTACTACCTGACGGATTCCAAGCACACTTCAGCCTTTGTATTTCATCTTCAACATCATCAATGGTAATTCTTGAAGAATCAGCCAAGGTACAAAGCCGAGTAATTGCTGAGCTTAAATCGCGAAAGTTCCCTGACCATAACGCCTCATTAGATATAGAAAAACGAATAAAGTGATTTCTAGCTTCTTTGTTAAACTGCGTGCGATGCCCTGTTTTTTGAGCGAATAAATCTATCTCATAATCAATATTTGCTGGAATATCTTCTTTTCTATCTTTAAGCGCGGGTAGTTCATATGTCCAAAGGTTTATACGGGCTAACAAATCTTCTCGAAATGAGCCTTTTTCAATTTCTTTTTTTAAATCTCGATTAGTACCCGCAATAAGTTGGAAGTTACTTTGAACCGCTGTATCACTGCCCACAGGGTGGAAGGTTTTATTTTCAATGGCGTGCAGTAACATTGCTTGCTCTTCTAAACCAAGCTCGCCAATTTCATCCAAAAATAAAACCCCATTGTTGGCGCTAAGTAAAAATCCATCTCTTGATTTTAGTGCGCCGGTAAATGCGCCTTTAGTATGGCCAAACAGTGCAGCCATCGCATTTTCACCTTTTAACGTTGCACAATTTACTGAGACTAAGCTACCTTTTAACATTGAGCGTTTTTTCTTTAACTGGAATATACGTGTTGCTAATTGGCTTTTGCCAGCGCCTGTAGGCCCGGTAAGTAACATTGGATCTTGGGAACGAATGGCTACTTTTTCTATTTGGCTAATAAGGCTGTTAAACGCCTTGTTTTTAGTTTCAATGCCCCCTTTTAGGAAATCCTTGCCTTGCTGATGCTCAACATCAAACCTGGTGGCTAATTGATCATATTTAGATAGATCTAAATCGATTATTTGTATGCGTCCAATCGACTTATTTTTATTGTTGTGATCAGGTGATGTTTGAATCAGGCGGCCAGGGAAGTGTCGGCTTTCTGTAAGTAAATAACTGCATATCTGAACAACGTGGGTCCCTGTTGTTATATGAAACAAATAGTCATTTTTATCGGTATCAAACTCTTGTTGTTGGCACCAATCAAATAGCTTTGCGTAAACCTCTTCAAAATCCCAAGGATTATTGAAGTTTACCGTATGCAGCTTAATATTTGTTTCAGGCGAAACAGACTCAATATCAAGGGCAACATTATTCGCTAAGCGGCTACTATGATTATCATGCAGCACATGCAAGTGATTTACTATCAAGTCTTCTTGGCTACACAGGCTCACGTTAGGACGCCATTTTGTCCATCTGTCGACTCTTTTACCGACATAGTCTAGTTGCGTTCCGATTAAACTTACGACAACAGTATTCTTCAATTATTACTATCCACATAGATAATTTAATATCTAAAAAGATACATCTTAGTATTTATAGATTCAAGGATAACCTTAGTAATTTCATTGAAATACAAACTAAATCCATTAAATTCAGCAACTTAAAACTCTTATTCTTATTCCAGAAAAAACTGGCACATGACTTGTAATAGTAAAAGTGTCTGATTATTTGAACGTGATTCAAAAAGTCACTTCGGTACGCTAAGCAATGCGACTGCGTATACCTAATCAAACAACTATCAAGTAGCTCAGTTGGATAGAGCAGCGAATTAAATTTTCGCCGGTCATGGGTTCAATTCCCATCTTGATTAGCATTTAAGTAGCTCAGTTGGATAGAGCAACAGTTTAGGTCTGTTGGTGAAGGTTCGAATCCTTCCTTAAATTCAGGTAGCTCAATTGGTAGAGCAGCGGTTTTACCCCGTTGGTTGTGGGTTCAATTCCCACCCTCAATACAATGATAAGTAATACATCGTTAGTAAGTAGTTAGCGCCGATGTTTGATAAACGCCAATAACGAATATGCAGTGGCAAGCCGGATGCTCCCCACAACATTGAAGTTTGAGGCCGTTATCAAATATGTATTCAACCCTTGCTAACACTTCCTCAAAAGAGGGTTAAATAAGGAAATTAGAAATGTTTAAAAAATACTATTTAGAAAAATAATTGCTCTGGCAGAGAATCAAAGAGCGCTAGTGTTCAAAAATAAAGAATTAGTTAATGTGCTTACCCCAGGCAAACACAAACTTTGGGATATCAAGAATGAGTTGGAGTGTGTCACTTTTGATATTAATAAACTGTATTTTTTAGAAAAGAATGCAGGCAGGTTATACAAAAATCACAAACAATTAAGTGAGCATATTTATCACGCAAAACTCGATAGCACAGAAGTGGGTTTGCTGTTTGTTAACGACCTACTTGTAGGTGTCGTTGCGCCTAGCGAGCATCTATACCTTTGGAAAGATGCGGGTGAAATAAGATTAGAGAAGTTGTCTATTGATGAAAATATAGAAGTGGACGACAAAACGCTTTTCTTGATAAATAGAGCGGGTGCGAATACATCTTTGCGCTTGATTAAAAGTGAACGCACAGTGGCAGTGAAGCCAATTGCTGATGTGAGTGTCGCTAAAGATCATATTGGTTTGTTGTACGTTAATGGGCAGTTGACCAAAAGGCTAGCGCCAGGCCAGCATGGCTTTTGGCAGTTTAACCATGCCATTGAGCTAAAATCTTTTGATTGTAGAACCCAGTTGCTTGAAATTTCTGGACAAGAAATCCTGAGTAAAGACAGAGTTAGTTTGCGCATAAATTTGAGTGCTAGTATTAAAGTGCATGATGCAGAGCTCGCAGCACGTAGCGTCGATAAAGTAGATGATTATGTGTATAAAACGCTGCAATTAGCTTTGAGAGAAGCGGTTGGTACTAAATCATTGGATGATATCCTGTTGGATAAGCTATACGTCAATGAAACCGTAAAAGAACTCGTTGTCGAGCGATTATCAGATATTGGCGTATCACTTTTAAATGTTGGCGTGAAAGACATTATCTTACCTGGCGAAATGAAAGCAATATTGAATCAGGTGGTAGAAGCGCAAAAAGCGGCTGAAGCCAATGTGATAAAAAGACGTGAAGAAACGTCAGCGACCAGAAGCTTGCATAACACTGCGAAGGTAATGGAAAACAATCCTACGTTGATGCGCCTAAAGGAATTAGAAGCACTTGAAAAAGTAGCCGAGAGAATTGATAGCTTAACCGTTTATGGTGGGCTGGAAGGCCTGATGAATGGCGTAGTAAAAATTGCCTAGCTTGTGCACGGCGCAATTATAGGAAAAGGGCTACAGAATTAACTGTAGCCCGCTTATTAAAAAATAAAAAGAATGAAGGAAAGACTAATGTGTAGAAATTACAACATTATCGAAAATGAGGGAAGCGCGACAATTAAAGCGTGGACCAAAGGCGTTCCATTTGAAGAGCAAGCTCAACAGCAGTTGAATAACATTGCAAAAATGGCCTTAGTACATTCCCATATCGCGGTAATGCCCGATGTACATTTGGGGAAAGGTGCAACTATTGGAAGCGTGATCCCATCAGTTGAAGCGGTAATACCAGCGGCGGTGGGTGTAGATATTGGGTGCGGGATGGTTGCGACTAAAACCACGCTAACGGCAAGTCAGTTGCCCGATAATTTATCAGCAATAAGACATGCGTTTGAAGCTGCTGTGCCGCACGGTAGAACGAGCGGCCGAGGAAGAGAGGATAGAGGTTCTTGGCATAACGTACCTGACATTGTCGCTAACGAGTGGCTGAAGTTGCAAGCGCGATTTGAGCGTATTTGTGACAAGCACCCCGCTATTGCGAAAACGAACAATGTTAAGCATTTGGGCACTATGGGAACAGGCAATCACTTTTTAGAACTTTGCTTAGATGAAAATGATGCTGTTTGGATAATGCTTCATTCTGGCAGCCGCGGCGTAGGGAATCGAATTGGTACTTACTTTATCGAATTAGCGAAAAAAGAAATGCAGCGCCATCAAATCAACCTGCCAGATATGGATTTAGCTTATCTTAAAGAAGGTAGTGATTATTTTGATGATTATGTTGAAGCGGTGGAATGGGCACAAGACTTTGCCGCTAAAAATCGTGAAATAATGATGTTTAATGCAATTGCAGCGTTAAAAAAGCAATTGCCTGTTGAGTTTTCAACCGCCGAACTAGCGGTTAATTGTCACCATAACTACATCTCGCGTGAGCGTCATTTTGGTAAAGATTGCTTTGTCACAAGGAAAGGTGCAGTACGCGCTGAAAAAGGCGAAATGGGCATTATTCCAGGCAGTATGGGGGCACGATCCTTCATTGTACGAGGACTCGGCAACCCTGAAAGTTTTAATAGCTGCAGCCATGGCGCAGGCCGAGTAATGTCCAGAACCAAAGCAAAGAAAGTGTATAGCGTGGAAGACCAAATTGCTGCAACACAAGGTGTGGAGTGTAGAAAGGACGCATCAGTCATTGATGAAATACCCCATGCATACAAAGACATTGATAAAGTGATGGAAGCACAAAAAGATCTTGTAGAAGTTGTATATACCTTGAAGCAAATAGTTTGTGTTAAAGGATAGATTTATAAAGGATTACCAATGAATTATATCGTAGTTGATGGTTCACAAGGAGAAGGTGGTGGTCAGGTGCTAAGGACGGCTCTGACCTTATCCATGTTAACTCAGCAAAACATTGAACTAGTAAACATTCGCGCAGGAAGAAAAAAGACCGGCTTATTGCGTCAGCATTTAACCTGTGTTTTGGCGGCCCAAGAAATTTGTGGCGCTTTGACAGAGGGCGTTGAACTTGGGGCTAGTCGCATCAAGTTTTCTCCAGGAAAAGTAAAGTCAGGTGATTTCCACTTCGCCATTGGCACAGCTGGCAGCACGGTTTTGGTGTGCCAAACTATTTTACCTGCCTTGGCGTTAGCACAAACATCTTCAAAAGTAACGTTTGAGGGAGGCACACATAATGGTATGTCACCATCATTGTGCTTTTTGGAAAAATCATTTTTGCCTGTGCTAAAAAATATGGGAGTGAATTGTAAAGTTAGTACTGCCAGCTTAGGTTTTTATCCAGCTGGCGGCGGTAAATGGCAGATACTTATTGAGCCAACTCCACAGCTAAAGCCTATTCATTTGACTGATGCAGGGTGCGATTTTGCCAGTGATATCAATAATTGCTCACTTAATGCGTTAATAAGTTTGTTGCCAACAAGTATAGGGTACAGAGAAATCACGAAGGCTCAGGAAATTCTTAATTGGCAAAATGCGGTAAGTCACGTTACCGAAGTCATCACCCCTGGTCCGGGTAATAGTTTTCAATTAAGTATCGACAGTAAGACACATCAAAATGTCTTTGAAGTTGTTGGCGAGCTAGGCGTATCAGCAGAAAGAGTTGCCAAACGAGCTGTAGGACGAGTAAACAAGTTTGTTCATGCTAAAGCTGCCGTTGAGGAGCACTTGGCTGATCAGTTGCTATTGTTGATAGCACTCGCGGGAAGCGGCCGGTATACAACAACAAAACCGAGCTTGCACACAACAACTAATATTGAGGTCATCAAACAGTTATTGGGAAGTGAGATAAAATTGGAACAAATTAATGATGTACTATGGGCCGTCTATTTAAATGAGTAAATTATGAAAATTACCCGTAACAAATACTGTTATTGAAGCTTAAGGTGGGCAATCAGAACAAGGCAAGGGTCTGACACCTAGTTGTAACGACATATATAGGCGCAACATTATTTTTACTAATTTAGCAGCAATTAACCCATTCGAGTTTGAATGCTCTTATGCTTTACGCTATGTTCTTAAGCTTAAATGGGTTTTTGCTAAACATACACAACGAGGAAATAGTCATGGTACTAGGTTTACTTTCAATCAGCTTAAAAGTCGCTGACATTAAAATCTCAAAAGAATTTTATGAAAAACTGGGGTTTAAGCAAATGGCAGGGCATGTGGAGCAAAAGTGGATAATTATGAAAGACGCAAACGACCAGGTGATTGGTTTGTTCGAAGGGATGCTCGAAAAAAACATGCTCACGTTTAACCCAGGCTGGGATGCAAACGCCCAAAATATTGACGACTACATAGATGTTAGATACCTGCAAAAAATGCTTAGCGACAAAGGAATTGATTGCGGCAAAATGATTGGCGAAAATAATAAAGGCCCAGCTAATTTTATGATGACAGACCCTGATGGTAATCCTATTTTGATTGACCAACACAGGTAGTTCAGCTTGTTTTAGTACTTAGTTATTAGTGCTAATCGCCACTGCTGCAGGCTTCTTTCATGTAATCTATTTGATTTGTGAGGCCCTCGCTAAACATATTGTGCTGCGAGTATGCGAGTATGCGAGTATGCGAGTATGCGAGTATGCGAGTATGCGAGTATGCGAGTATGCGAGTAGAACTAGCATAAAAAATGTATCGCTACTAATTTCAAAAATATTTATCTTTTGCACATTTATATTTGGCTTTACAGCACAGCTATTATGGAAACTTAATAAACAACTTAGAGCTACAATTAAAAATTAAGCTCCTAAGCGTTGGTGCAAAAATGATGCTCAAACCTAACAGACAAGAACGGGGGTAAAAGCAGTACTACGACTTTTGGCTTTAAAAAGCGCAGGCTTTAGATTAGCCATAATTACCAATAAACCAGAACAATTTATCAAGCCTATTTTAGATGTTTTAGGTAAGTTAAAATATCTGCTCAGCAGGGTTAAATAATACCCAAGATGTTAGGATGTATTTGTCGTTAGATATAGGCACATTCCCTTTATGCGTATGTGTAAAGCCACTTGGTGCTATTACCATAGTGCCTGCCTTTGGTTTTATCTTTTCATTCTGATAGTAAAACTCTGTCTCTCCGCCTTCTTCTACATCGTTTAAATAGAACATAAATAGCAAGTTGCGATGTAAAGCGTCTACGCTACCCGGTTGCGGATATACTTCTGAATGCCAATACGGATAGCCACCCTCTCCTACGGTATAACGCTGGGCATTGATTTCTCCTAATCTGAATAAATACTCTACCAATTGAGGTAGTTTGGGTAAACCAAGCTCAACGAAGTTGTTGTCGCTCAATGGAACCGCTTGACCCGTTTTAGGATCTGCCAATGTCAGTGCAATGGGACCAATTAAGGCAAAGTGAAATTCTTTAAAATACTCGAACAAATGAAAAGAAGTTACTTGCAGTACCTGTTGATGTAAGTCTTTGAATTCTGGGTATTTCGATATTGATACATCGGTAGACTTCTTCATGTTTTCATTAACGCCACCGCCCGTTCTACCGGGCCCTAAATGTTGGCTATTCTCAAAAGCGACGATTAATTTTTCACATAGATCGGGAGAAAGCGCGTTATCAATTACGCGAATAAAATCTTTGGTACGGCTGCTCACGAACAATCCTTTATTTGGCTTAATTTTGGTAGATTATATCGTTTATGACCTTAGCTTGCTTTAGTTTTGTATGAGTATCTGTGCTTTATGAACTGCTTGCGCCATAATTTGCATTACTTTGCTTAACTCTCGTGGATATCTTGCTAGTAACTATTGAAGCGGAATAAGTAAACTCAGCACCCACTGACCAAGTGGATAACCCCTTCAGGAACTGTGCAACACATCATCGACTAACAGCGCAGCACTCGCAGACATTCTCCGCGCTCCACAGCTAGGGCGTGAAATAGCCTGATAGCATTCAATCCGTTAAACAAAAAATGGCGCATACTAAATGTGGGATTTCATGCTTAAGGTTTTCGGAAATTGATAGGCTTTGTTCAATTTAAGTAACGGAAACATCAAGTCCAAAGAAAACAGTTCTTTATTAAACTTGACAAGTGGATAATTAATCAACAATTTGTGTCAGCATAATTTACACTTTTTTCAGAGTTCCTTTAATATTTGTCAGGTTTTTTTACACAAAAAGTAAAAACCGAATTGTACATTTTTTAAGCTATTGTATTTGATGGAATAATTTGTGTGGCATATTAAATGCTTCATTTAAGAAGGGGCTATTGTGAAATAATCGCAATTACGTTTCACATCTACTTTTGCCTCTTAACAAGGGGGCTACAATGGAAACAATAGCATTAGTAAAAAAATATGCTCTTCCTGTATTTGGCGTAGTTGTAATCGTGGTTGTTGTTATTTATGTCAGCAAGCGAATAATTGATTGGTCTGACGTGAATACCGCCGGTGATGAAGTTGTTGGGGACGCTACAATTGTCGCGTGTGAGACGAATGTTCCACTTACCGGAGAAAGTATTACGATATCTTTAACGAGGCGACCTACTATTCTTGAAGACTGGGTCAAAGCGCGTTCTAGTTTAATTGCAGATGCACGAAAAGAGGCTAAAGAAGATGCCTTAGAAAGTTTCAACGAGTTGGTGGATGATGCAGATTGCCCGGAAGAATGTCCTGACCCGACGCCAAGTGGAAATGTGAGTTATGCGACAAGCAATTCGCGGGTTACCGGCTCCAAAGGATTTGGTTTTATACGTTATGATGGAAGTGCTACCTCGCAGGCCTCGGGTTTTTATATATGTAAACCTTAACTGTATTAGTGTGATTACCAATGATTACTAAGTACACTTAAGCTGTTCTGTCAGAATTGATTTCCAAAGCTTGTCTTTGTCTACGTCTTGGGCAATAAAATATGACTGCTGTGCCCTCGATTAGCGGCCATATTGGAATTTTTAGTTGTCACCCCCTAGAGCAGACGTTCAAAGTAAAACGGCGATAGCAAGCTAAACGTAATTGTAAAGCACACCGCTAATCAGATTAGCCCTATTAGTCAAGGGCTATGTCTTGGGTAGCAGAGAATGCCAAGCGTGTATTTAAGTTAAAGATCCAGAAATCCTTCTGTAATCATTCACGTCATGCGTCATTAGAAATAGTAGCCGTTCATGAATAAATAGCACCTCTTTCCCATGCGCCATTTCTTTCAGTACGCCCGCTTCAACTAGGGCTCTCAAATACTTCATCCCCGTTTGCCTGGATTTCACAATATTCGATTTAAGTACGTTTTTTACACGAATATAAGGATTTTGGAATAATTCATCAATCAACTCATGTGAATACTCTTGTGGCATCACTTTTTTTACATAAGCCACCGTATCAGCTTGCAGTGATACCACTGCATTCACCTTCTCTATTGTCCACTGTGATGTCACTTTCACAGCATCAAGCATGAAGCTCACCCATGCTTCCCAGTCCCCATCTTGCGTTACTGCTCTCAATTTCGCGTAGTACTCATCCTTATTTTCTAGAATGAACTTACTCAGGTAGAGTACTGGTTTGCTGAGCAAATCCTTTTCAACCAAAAATAAAATATTCATTATCCTACCGGTTCGGCCATTGCCATCTAAAAAGGGGTGAATGGCTTCGAATTGATAATGAAGTACGGCCATTGCAATTAATGGGTCTACATCGTTATTATGCAAATACTTATCCCAATTGGCGAGCTTATGATTGATGACGTCTTCACCCACAGGTGGCGTGTAAATCACCTTTCCCGTTCTGGCATTTTTCAAATTGGTACCCGATACCTTTCTCACGCCCCCCTTAACGCCTGTCAAAGACGAACACACTTCTATTGCCGTGTTCGCCGTCAATGGTCTCGCATTGTCACCGGTAATAGTATCAAGTCCTATGAATAACGCTTTTTTGTACCGCAAGGTCTCTTTTACACTGCCAGAGGCCCCTGCTGTATCATCAACATATTTGAATAACTCATCTGTTGTCGTAACAATATTTTCAATTTGTGAACTTGATTGAGATTCTAGTATTGGAATCAGATTAACCAATAGATATTGATTGGGAAGCAACCTCGACACTTGATCAAGTGCACTAAGTGAACGCGCTGCTGGCGCTAATTTCTTAAGCACATCGAGAGATTCTACGCTTTGTATTGGTGGAAGCGGTGGTACATCAAAAGGCACATCAGGATCGACTTTATTTGTCATAGGTTAATTTTCAGCGTTATTTTTAACATGTATGAAAATATACGTTAAGCCTATGATTATGTCTACCGCATCATGTTTAATTATGGTGTTATTTTTAACATGATGTGCATTATATGTTAATCTCAACACTGCAGAGTACACAATAAACGATAAACTACCAAAACAAATCGAAGAACAGTTGCCGGCTATTGAGCAATTAGTAAAAGATATTGCTTCAAATATTAAAGAAGAATAAGACTTAACCAGCTTAAGCGGAGTGTTTCCTTAACGGCAGGTATGCTATCGATTAGGAGTCATTTGTATTTTTGAGGTATGGTTCTTGGGAGCGGCCGTTGCAGCATTATGGATGTATTATTCTTCCCTCACTCAATCCTATTGATTTTTTGAATGAGTTAAGACAGAGTACTAACTTTACTTTGTTATAAGTGAGTCGTATCCCCCTTGTTTAAAGCGCTAGTCATTGCGACTTATTATTTTCTTACCTTTCGTGCCAATGGTCCATTTATTCAAAAGCATTCGCTTGCACTAATTAAATTTGGTTTGGTGTGCACGTGGCTTGCTGGTATTGGACGCTATTGGGATCACGCTAGCGCATATTGGTGGCAATATTTGGGTTTGGGTTCGCTGGTGTATGTATTGGTTCTAGCGGGTATTATTTTCATGTTACTTATGCCGTTTAAACCCAATGCTTGGTCTTATAAAAACGTATTGCTATTTGTCACACTAACGTCGCCCCCTGCTATTTTGTATGCAATTCCAGTAGAAAAATTTATGACGATGGAAGCTGCGGCTACTGCGAATATGTGGTTTTTAGCTATAGTAGCGATTTGGCGAATAGCACTCTATGTATACTTCTTAAAAACGTTAGCAAGGCTGAGTGGCCTTGTCATAATTGTTGCCAGTTTATTACCCATAACGCTCATAATAGTAATCCTAAGCCTACTAAATTTAGAGCACGCAACCTTCGAAATTATGGCAGGTATAAATCCCAGCAATAAAACTGCTGCAGATGACGCGTATGGCATTGTTGTTGCGTTATCATTGGCTTCGATTTTAATGTTTCCCCTTTTACTCATTATGTATGCAGTTATTGTAGTGAAGAAGGTTGGGGAGAGAGAGTAAAAAACTAGTAATAAATTCCGCAATCTTTTTGCGCAGTCTATCGGGACTGTATGAGAATGAGAAGCAGTAGATACTTTATCAGCCATAAAGAACGCATCGGGTCAGAGAGCTTGAAGTCAAAAAAACGTTGTTTCAACAATATAAAACAATTGCTATTGAAACATTTCTTGTGTGGTACGTTCGAGTAGGGTGAGGCGTCGCCGCCTCATCCCTCTCACAGAACCGTACGTACGGACCTCGTATACGGCTCATGCATACTATGCTCCAGATATATCACTGAATACATACCCTGTTTCAACACTTGCAATGTCTACTAACCCAAGGCTGTTAAACCATTTGTTCGACATCGCGATATGTGTATAAAGTGAGCTAGCACTGCTCCAACTCGTCATACGAAGCCCCGTAAATGGTTTGCGATGGCCTAGTTGCAATAGCCGCCTCTTTAACCGCCTCGGAGTTTTCCATAGTCTCAGTTGAATGCTTCGCAGTCGCCTGCGTAGCCAACCAGCTACGCTGCTAAATGCCCAGTCGGCATTTGCAATTCTAAAATATTGACTAAACCCCCGCAGCAGCGGATTAATAGAAGCAATCACTACACTCAGTGGCTTGCCTCCTTTGCGTCTAGTCAACTGCCTTAGCTTGTCTTTCAAACTTTTCAGTTTCTTAGCTTGGATATTGGTTCGTGACGTACCAATTTCAACGCCTAAAAACTTCACTCCATTATCGCTATGCGCGATGTGTGATTTACTTTGATTGACTTGTAGCTTAAGCGTTTTCTCTAGATAGTTTGTGGCTTGGTTCCGCGCATTCTCTGCACCCGCACGACTACGGCAGAAGATGAGGATATCATCAGCATAGCGAACTATTCGATGTCCGCGTTGACGCATTAATTGGTCAAACGCATCCAAATATATATTCGCTAATAATGAGCTGATGACACCCCCCTGTGGACTGCCGACTGTCGTTGCCTGCACATGACCCTCTATCATTACCCCACTGCTTAGAAACTGTTGAATCAGTTTCAACACGCTACTGTCTGTCACTCGTCGTTTGACACTTTGTATGATTATCTTGTGGTCAAGACAATCAAAGCATTTCGACACGTCCATATCCACCACATGTTGTAACCCGTATCGACGGATAAACAACGTGGCTTTATTGATAGCATCGTGTGCACTTCGTTGCGGTCGATACCCATAGCTTGATGGGTGAAACTGCGTTTCGAAGATAGGGCTTAATAATGACGTCAGAGCCTGTTGAACGACTCTATCTCTGACGCAAGGAATACCCAATAATCGAGTGCCACCATCGTCTTTGGGTATTTCTACCCGCCGAACGGCTTGCGGTGTATACGTTCGATTCTTGAGCTCATGCAATAGCGTTTCAAGATTATTATCAAGTGTTTGCGCAAAGTCTTCCAAGGTTTCACCGTCAATGCCGGCAGCCCCTTCGGCACGTTTTACTTTTGCAAACGCTTCTTGTAATCGTTGTTTATTCAACAAGCGACCATACAAGCTATAATAAACTCTCATACTATGCACCTTTGGATATATATGTCGTGTGGGGACCATACCATCTCTTCTCGTGTTGGTATATTTCACGCGGCGTGTCAGCGTGCTAGCACTTAGGCAATCTACTGAGCATGTCACTGCATTACTCCCCTGTACGGTTTGGTTGACCAGTGGAGGCATCACCCTCTCACCAACCAGCAATACCTCGGTTGCGAACCGATACGTGTACCACTAAAAAAAAACGATATGCTCATCACGAACGCATACCATACTTCACCCCTTCGCAACATGTGACGCCTTTTGAGTGTCACTTGCTCCGCTAGACATATTGCTAGCAGTCGGCTTGGTTTTGTCCTCCACACCATTACTGGCTTTCACAGGCCTAGCCTTACTCACTACTACGGGCTCATCTGCCACCTCGCACCTCATCATAACCTTGAGTCACCTCTTGGTTATCATGTCTGCTCGCGATGACTCGCTTACAGATAATGGTGTCAGGCTTCCCCAGTTACTGCACTGACTCCCTGTTAGCTATTCCACCCTCACCCACAAGACTGGTCTGATTGAGTATTGGACGTCACATTAACCTGCATGCTTATCCACCAGCCCTGCCGAAACAGGTTCACTTACGTTGTGTATCGCTAACTTCCTATGGCTTCCTTCACACCTCACCGTTAGCCAGTGACGCACTTGCCAGTCGGATTGTCTTCCCCTCAATCAAGGGTGACGCAGGCTTCTGATTGTCCTGCTGGGTCTGCCAGCTTCGCTGGGCAAACAGGTTCCCGCCTCCGCGGGAATGACCTAGGGTGTTTATAGATTTGAGGTGGAGTACTGACCGCAATATGATGTTTTTTGCCTGATTGCGAAAGCAAAGGTTTTTTTCGAAACATAATTTCGAAGGTCTGGAATGGGCGTCAACTTGCCCGTCAATAAAATCAGCTATCAGAGCCATTCCCTAGCTTTAGTATTTGCGTTTGTTAATAATCGTCTTGCATGACAAGCTTTGGCTTTCTATCTACAGTAAATAAGCCCCAGTGCTTTTCTGGTTCTTTTGGCTCATGAGAACCTTTCCATGGTTCGTCAAATGCTTCAAATACGAATACGATAACTTCATTTTGTTTTGCCCAATCCGTTATCTCGTTGTAATAACGTTTTTGACGCATTTCGCAGACGTTGCTAGGTTCAATGCCGCGTCCGTTTGAATGCGTTGTCCAGCCTGCTTCGGTGATAACAACTTGTTTGTGAGGGTATAATTTTGCGACATCATTGTAGTTTTGTTCTGTGTATTCAATCGCTTCTTCAATTTGCTTATATTCCCAAACCGGATAGGTGTGGATAGAGATAAAATCGACTTCATCAACCAAAGGCTGAAGCTTTTCGAGCCAAGGAACATAGTTTTCGCAAAAGGTGACGCTTTGCTTACATTTTGCTTTTACTTTACGTACAAAGTCTATTAGGCGTTCAACGCTAATAAGATGATCGGTCCAATCAACACTTGCTTCGTTGCCAACGGATAGCGAATGCACAATATCAGGGTAACGATTGGCCCAGTTGATTAATAAATCAATGCGTTCGTCATTATACTTTTTATTCGCGTCTAGCTGACTTTGCTCATATGTACCGCCCCACGGGCAGTTTTCATTATTGATTTCGGCGGTTACATAAGCGCCTAGCATCACCCGTAAGGGTAGCTTTTCTTTCTGAATAACCTCAATAATGGTTTGCGCATGCGGGTCGCAATCATACAGTCTTAAATAAGACCACGATTTTTCGAGTATCAATAAGTCTTCTTTGACTTGCTCGTAGGTAGGGTAAATTTGGCTATCTGGGCTTTGATTTTCACGAAAGCCCGAATAACAAATTGCTGGTTCTATTGGTAATACTCGCGTCATAACTATACTCATTGTTATTCTTGATATTTTAATTGTTCGTGCTTATCCCACAAACCCCAGTACGCGCCAACGTCTCCTTCTGCACCCACTTTCCAACTCTCATCAAATGAAGAAAAGTAGAACATTTCGATATTATCTTGCTGTGACCAGTATTGCGCGTCTATAAAATACTTCATTGCGTTTTCTTCAGAGGGTTGCGCCCCATGAAACTGCTCGCCTTGGCTAGGCCAACCAGTTTCGGTAATAATTACGCGCTTGCCATTGGCAGCTTTTTAGCTCGTTGATACATATCTTTCATATATAACAAAGAATAATCTATATGACAGCCTTCCCAGTAAGGGTAGCAATTTGCCAACACAACATCACAAACTTCTGTTAATTCAGGATGATTTTCAAATTCATAGTACGCGTCAACATAGCCCACTGGAATATTCGGCAGGGCTTGTTTCACTTGTTCGATGTAGGCGATGAGTTGCTCTTGGGTTAGCTCTTTGCGATAAAGCACTTCGTTACCAACAGCTGCTATATCGACTACACCGGTTTTCGCCAATTCGATGAGTGCATTAATTTCATTTTGGTTTTTTTCTTCATCCTCACCTAACCATGCGCCAACTAAAGTCTGCATGCCAAGCCTTTTAGCAATAATGGGCACATGTTGATTACCTTCGGTGCACGAAAAAGATCTAACCCATTTGGTATAAGGCTGCATGATTTTGAGTCGTCTATGCACTTGTTCTTCGCTCAGCTCGTCACCTGGCTCCTGCCCTTCTTCGTAAGGGCTAATGCAAAGGCCAACCAAGCCCTTATTTAATTGTTCATGATACAAGGCGCGAAGTTGCTCATCGCTAGCTTCTGCTTTGTTTAGGCCAGTTAAGGATAAAATATGGTCGTATCGAGCGCTCATGTAATCAAAATTCCAAGTGACAAAAATAATCTGTGTGGAAACTAGCCGATACCAGAGGTACATGCATTAAAAAGTCGATAAAGTGGACTACTAACGAGGTGCAGTGTTAAAAACCCACCAAGAGTACGCACTAGAATTATCGATTGGTCGCTTTTTTATTGAGGCAATTGCAAACGAGTCTGTGACAGATTCTTTAATGGGAGTATGCACACAACAAAGTGCGCGCATACTGCCTCATATATATTTAGTGATCGGCTTGAAAAGCGACAATCACAGGGACATTTGCAGCCCGCCAAGCTGGAAAAAACCCGCTAATAAAGCCAATGATTAACGCAAGGGAAATGCCATTAAGAAATAACTCTGGTGTTAAATTAAAACTAAATACCACTTGTGTAAAACTACCACCGAGCGTAGACGCACTCAAACCATCAAAGAAAATATAGGCTGCTATAGAGCCTACTAGGCTACCAATAACAGCCAATGTCATCGCTTCAACCATAGTGCCAATAAACGCAGAAAAGTGGCTAAAGCCGATGGCACGTAAGGTGGCAATCTCCATAGCCCGGTCAGACACCGATGTATACATGGTATTTAATGCCCCCGCCAGAGCACCTAATGCCATAATAGAGCTAATAACCCAACCAAAAGTCGCCATGTAAGACAAACTTTTTCCTTGTGCAGCGAAATAAGCTGATTCGGTTTGCACGTCATGAGTTAAACGCGGCTCACTTTTTAAATAGTCAGAAATTTCTTCGATACTTGCACCTGGTGCGAGTCGAGCGCGCACAGATTGATAAGAACTCCCTCTATTATAAAGATTCTGAATAACCTTCGCGTCTGCCCATAATTCACTTTCAAATACGTTTCCACCAGTAGAAAACACGCCAACTACTTTCCATCTATTTTTGCCAAATCGAATTTCTTGGCCTAATTCAAAACCGTCAAACTCACGTAATATGCCAGCACCTACTATGAGCTCGTCGGTACCAGGCGTAAATAAGCGCCCTGCTGTTAAGGTAAAACCTTTGCGCATTGATATGCCTGTTTGCTCAAGGCCGCGTAAGGGTATATTTGCCTCACTTTGGGTTGATTTTTTTAGGCCATCTACCATTACATATAGCTCAGGTGATACCACGGGACCTTGATCATCTTTGAGAATCCCTGGGGCAAGCTCAATTAAGTTTACTTGTTCTTTCAAGGTTGTACTGTTTAATTCGGCAGCTGAGCCAGTACGCATAAAAAACGCAACATCATCAGAGCCGGCGCTTTGTAAGGTAGCTTCAAAGCCTTTGCTCATTGCCAAAAAAGCAAGCAATATTGCAACAACGACTGCGCTAGCAAACACCATAGCTAAAGACATCCACAACCGGCGTGGTAAACTTTGAATGTTCATTTTAATAACTGCAGCACTTTGTGACATTAATGTACTCATTATCATCCCCTACTGAAAGCTGTAACAATATTTAATCGTAAGGCCCTAATGGCAGGTGCTATTCCTGTGATAAGCCCTAAAAGCAGCATATAAGCGAGTGCTTGCAATATAATATCTTGGTCGAGTATTAAGTTAGGTAAAAATCTTGCCATTTCTTCAGACGCTACGTTGATAACCATATTCGCAACAGCTAAGCCTAATAGCCCACCTAAAAACGCTAGCAAACATGATTCTAGTAAAACCATTTTAAATATGCGGGTGGATTCAAAACCTAAGGTTTTGAGTACCGCAATTTCTTTTGTTCGCTCGCGAATAGCCAGTACCATAGTGTTTCCTACCACTATTAATATGGTAAAAAATGCCATAAATACCACACCGAAAATAATCAAGCCTATATTGCCAATTTGGTCGATAAATGCCTTATTGAACGCTTGTTCTGTACTGGTGTCTGTTTCGTTATTGGAGTTCGCAAAATTGTCATCGATTGTTGTTGCGACTTGTTCGTTAAGTGCAGCATCGGTGGTTGTCAAAATAATCCAGCCAATGCTGTCCCCGCCCCAAGCTTGAGTTTCATTAAAATATTTATAATGAATTAACACATAACTTGTATCTACTTTTTCATCATCACCTTTAAATATTCCATCGATCTCAAACTCCCACGTTTGGCCGCCCGTCTTTTGAGAAAATATATTTGAAGACAATGGAATGCGGTCACCTACTTTCCAGTTATTTGCTTTAGCAATGCGTTCTCCAACGATCATACCCGTTTGGTTATTAAACCAAGTTTCTAATTGGTCTGGAGGAAGTACGAGTTCGGGATATACTTTCATGTAGGAAGTAGGGTCAACAGCGAAGGTAACGACCTGACTAGTAGGTTCTTTGTAATATCCGCCAAACCAATTAGCATGGGCGACATCTTTAACGCCATCTACATTTTTGACTTTATTGACATAGGCATAGGGCAAAGGGTTGGTAAAACTGGTTTTATGTACTACCACCAAGCGATTGTCTGCCGACATTTCTACACCTGAATTTAAGGCGCTACGCAAAGTCATTACTGCCCCAAAAATTAAAAAGGCAATAAAAATCGCAAAGGTTGTCAAAAATAACCTTAGCTTTTTGCGGGTTAAATTTTTATAGACTAAATAGAGGTCTTTCATGACAACAATTCCTCTTGCTTAACAAATTCCCCCTTATTCAAATGAACAGTGTGTTTCGCGTATTTGGCGGCAGATGGATCGTGCGTTACCATCACAATAGTTTTACCAAATTCCTCATTAAGTAACTGAAGCATCTCTAAAATTTCGTCCGCGGTTTGTCTATCTAGGTCGCCTGTTGGTTCATCACATAATAGAAATTTTGGATCAGATGCAACGGCTCTAGCAATGGCAACACGTTGTTGTTGACCGCCTGACATTTCGTTTGGCATATGTTTGGCTCTGTCACTCAGGCCAACTAATTCGAGCGCTGTTTCAACTTGTTTTTTACGTTCACTACTGCTGAGATTTGTTAGCAACAAAGGCAATTCAACATTTTTAGCTGCATTTAACATTGGCATCAAATTATAAAATTGAAAAATAAACCCGATGTTATTCGCCCGCCACTTAGCTAGTTGGCTTTCGCTAAGGTTGTCGATACGTTTCCCATCAAAGGTAATTTCGCCCGTAGTAGGTTGGTCGACGCCACCTAAAAGGTTTAGTAAGGTAGTTTTACCCGAGCCTGATGGGCCCATAATTGCCATAAAATCACCTTTTTTGATATTCATATTTAAATCTTCAAAAATGCTGATCGTCTCTTTACCTTTCGTAAAGCGTTTAGATACATTACTGAGTTCGAATAAATTGTCGGTGCTCATAAAAATATCCTTTTCTAATTTTTTACTTTCTTTGTTCATCGTTGAGGCTAATTATTTTAAAAAGCCCACCTTTACGCCCATTTCCGGCAAAATTCGAGCGTCTTCAAGTTCAATATTGATACGCACCTGAACCGTTGCTTTAGCACGGTCGGCAGTGGGAATAGTAGCAATCACCGAGGCAGGTATTTTCCAATCTGGGTAGGCATCAAGCACAGCCTCCACGGCTTGCCCTGGATAAACGCGTCCAATAAACGATTCGTTTACGTCAACTTCTATCTCCAATGAGCTCATATCAACAATGGTACATATTCCTGTTCGGGTAAAACCACCGCCTGCTGACGAGGGCGCAACAATTTCACCCGGTTGTGCATTTTTTTGGGTAATTACACCGCCAAACGGTGCCTTAATGGTATGATCATCTAAGCGTTCTAATTGTCGACGTATTTCAATTTTGGCGAGTACCAGGTCTGCATCTGCACTTTCTAGATTAGCAATAAGGCTTTGCTGACTTGCGAATGCCCTGGTGCGTTCTGCGTTACTTGAATATTGATTATCAAGTACCCGTTTATACACTAGGCGTGCCTCATCTAAGTTTGCAACGATTGATTTTCGCCTTGCATTTAAAACCGCAATTTGCGCTTGGGCATATTCAAAATTGACTTTAGCAAGGGCGTCATCGAGGCGAGCTAACACTTGCCCCTCTTTGACTTCCATGCCTTCTTCTACGTTGACTTCGGTAATCAGTCCCATTACTTCTGATGATACAGTTGCCATGCGTCTAGCGGTAATATAACCAGACGAATTGAGAATGCTGTCATTATTTGTTGCGTTTTTTGTCGAGCTTGGTGAGCTGTTGTCAACACTGTTAATGGCGACCGTCGATTCGTTTTTATTTTGCGTATTTACTTTATTCGGCTCGCTAGTGACCGCTACTGCAGTTTCAGAAACGTCGCGCTGATAACGCGACGTTAGCCAATACGTTACGCCAATGCAAACAATCGCGACAAGTAATAGATGCCACACTTTAAGTTGGGATGACTCACTGCTTGCTTGTCTATCAATTTTTAGTTGTTTTAACAGTTCGCTCTTGTCTGCCACGTTTATCCCTTAATACATTAATTTTAATTTCAAATTCTGCACAACTTCAATCTTGCCTGAATTAATAGTGGTATTATCAACTGGCTTTTGACCTTTTGCTCCCCAAAGAACAGCAATCAATTTCACTGGGTTATTCTTGAAGGTATTGTTTTTAAATTCCACATTTACTATTCCTCGGTTTTTGATGAGGACACTATCGGCCTGCTCTGCCCCTGAGTTAGTCACGGTGTTATTTTCAAAAACCAAGTATCCGCCAATGGTTGATTCATCGTATCCACCGCGGTGGTAATCAATAATAGAGCCTGAAATATTATTAAAGGTAGAGTTTGTAATCGTTAAAAACTCCACGTTGTAATCACCCTTGTCATCATCTTCCTTGTTTAGCATAAACCCGTTTTGATTATTAGCAATGATTGCGTTATTGACCGTGATTGAGTCCGCAAATGAAGCTTTAGATACTTCCAACACATTCATGAAATTATAAATCTCAGCGTTTTCTATAGATAGGTCATAGGCTTTAGACATATTCTTATCTAAGGTAGAAAATGCATGTTGCTTATTGTTACCTCTAATAATTACGCTGTTTAAATGCAAATGACCTTTTGGCAGCATTAAAAACGCCGTGCCTTGAGAACTGAAATTTAAGGTCGACTTACTGTCTTTGTTGGCCGACACAATTGAAATTTCTTTATTAATATCAATGGTGGCATCAATCGAATAGTCTGACGAGGTCAACTCAATTATATCGCCTGAGTTCGCTTTATTAATTGCTGTTGATAATTCATTAGCATTAGCAACCTGAAAGACTGCTGCTTCTTTTTGTTCTTCTTCGGCAGTAAACCAACTGGTGCCATAATTTGCTTTATCGAACAAAACTGTTTCTGACGCTATTGGGCTTATAATTGCGCCCACGTTATTGTTCGAACTTCTGCTTGTTCCAAATAAGTCTGTTTCAATTTTAGCGAAATCAAAACCATTGTAGACATCTGAGTTGTTAGATACTGGCGCGACTAAGTATTCTGAGACCCTTTGCATATCCAAAGCTTGCGTCACGAGTCCAGCCGACACGACATCCGTTTTGTTTTCATTGTTTGAAATATTGTTTTTGAAGCTAACGCCATCAACTTCATCGTAGCGATAAATGGGATAGTCTGCTTTATCTGAGTTGTATATTAGATTATTGGCAAATAGCGTTCTTATTGGTCTTGCAGAACGTATTTCAGATTTTGGCAATACCGCGCTTTGGTCTACATTAGAGCCAACGCTAAAATACCACGGCGTTGGAGACTCAATCCACGAGTTATAAGCAACAACTACGTCTGTCACTTGGTTGTATCTATTTAATGGTGATTTAGGAATGCCGTTCATTACAGCAATTGGCGCTCTAAATTTTTCACCATTTAATTTGTAAAAGTAGTTATTTGTAATCCAGTGGCCAGTGTTGATTACCCTAATACCGCCATAAAAAGTTGAATCATCATCACCTATGAAAATATTGCCATCGATGGTCGCGTAATTTCCGTGTCTTAAAACTAAAGAGCCTTCGCTTTTGTAGAACACATTGTTTTTAAACCGATTAAAGTTAGATTTACTTGAGATAATTTCAACTTCACCATTTGCGCGGTCAAACAAGTTATTTTCAACATTCACATATGCGGGTGTCATTGATGTTGAGCTATTGCCAATTTGCATAGTTTCGCCATGAGGGCCACCTTTTCTTGGCCGTGGTCCAAAATGGTTATTCACGATTTGATGATGGGTATTAACATGTTGGTTTCCAGATAAACGCACCATAACCGTTGGCCCAAAATTCGATTTCCCAGCAATATAGTTATTGCTTAACTCATTGTGTTGACCCCAAAATTCAACCCATGTATCGCTGTCGTGCCTGTTTAATTGAGTGAACTCTTCAATAACAGTGTTTGTCACTTTAGAGTTGAACGCGACTTTGTCATCATCAATTTTAAATCGAATCACGGTTCTGGTAGGCGTGTAACCGTTTCTAAAATGCAGGTCTTGCACAACTAAGTAGTTGCCCCCAATTTGAAGATTAGATTTGCCTTCAATAAAAACCTTACCGGCAGTTTCCGCTCGCAAAACGATAGGCTTCTCTTTTGTACCCTCGCCAAAAAATTCGATTTGCACATCAGTATAAGTGCCATTTTTTAAGACTATATGATCACCCGCAATAGCATTCTTTATAGCTTCTTTTAATTGAGCATCATTGCCAACCAAAACCTGATTTACTGCACTATTTACTGCACTAAGTTGAACGCCATCGGTGGCAGAAGTATTGTTTGTGCTTAACTGATTACAAGCGAATAAAAAGAAAGATATGCCTAACGTTAATATTAATTTTTTCATAATACCTTTATATCTAAAATTGATGATGTGAGTTCTGACTATACACTTTTTCTTGTTGAAACCAAATTTCACATATCAAGCTGTTGTACCTAATCTTATGATTGCTAACTCGCCATCTTAAAACAAACATTTCACCCATTGAGGTTTTCACAGGATTGCCACGTTCAACTACTTAATGTTGCTGCCAACGACGCTTTTCTTGCTCTGTCATTTACTTAAGTTTTGTTACTTCCAATTTCTGAGAGTCGTCAGTTTTTAAATGTAAAGCAAAGCGATGTTTGAAATTAATTACTAAATCAGCGTTTATATGCCATTATTTGTTATGGAATTCGGATTAAAAGGAAGTGTTCTTTTGCTTAGGTTTATACTCAAAATAACAGTAAGTTTACTGCTATTGCTAGGCCTATTTATTGCCTATATTTTTATCGATTTTGATGACAGCAACCCTCCAAAAGATCAACAGCTAAATATTGTAAACGATATTACTCAGCTAAATCCCATCGAAGTTACTCGTGTCATTCAACCAAGATCTATTGAGGATATAGTTGATGCAATTCAATCGACTACAGGGCCAATCTCAATTGGTGGCGGGCGATTTAGTCAAGGTGGGCAAATTGCCTACCCTGACAGTATTCATTTTGACATGCGAACCTTCAACAAAGTGCTGGCGTTAGACACCGCGAATAAACAAGTAACTGTGCAGAGCGGCATTACTTGGCGGACCCTGCAAGAGCTTATTGATCCTGAAAACCTTTCTATAAAAATCATGCAAACATACGCAAACTTTACTGTTGGCGGTTCGTTGAGTGTAAATGTTCATGGCAGATACATTGGGGAAGGCCCAATTATTAGGTCTGTTGAATCGATAAAATTAATCAAAGCGAATGGTGAAATTGTAATTGCTTCTCCAACACACAATTCGACATTATTTTACGGGGCTATTGGCGGCTACGGTGGCATAGCGGTTATTGCTGAGGTTACTTTAAACCTTGCAGATAACGTTAAAGTTAAACGTTACACCGAAACAATGAAGGTTCAAAACTATAAGGAATATTTTTCTACTAATATCAGAAATGACCAAAGCGTTATTTTCCATAATGCTGATATTTACCCTCCAAACTTTAATGAGCTACGTAGCGTTAGTTGGCTAACTACTGATGAAGCCTTGACCGTTGAACAAAGACTTATTCCCAAGAACAAAGACTATACTTGGCAACCTAAAGTGGCCCAATTTGTAGCCGATTCAAACTTTGGGAAATGGATGCGCCAACATGTTTTAGAGCCAATCCTATACTCTGTAAATGTAGTGCAATGGCGAAACTACGAAGCAAGCTATGATGTTAACGAACTTGAACCATCTTCTCGAACGAATCAGACCTACGCACTCAGGGAGTACTTTGTTCCAGTTGAAAACTTCGACCGCTTTGGCATCAAAATGGCTGACATATTCAAGAAGCATCAAGCTAATATTATCAATGTTTCAATTCGCCATGCACTGCCAGATAGTGGTTCATTATTAGCTTGGGCGAGAACCGAAGTATTTGCCTTTGTTGTTTATTATCGTCAAGGAACTAGCGAAGCGGCACGTAAAGAAGTAGAACTTTGGAGTAGAGAAATAATTAATGCAGTCATTGAAGAAAATGGCGCCTATTATTTGCCGTATCAACTTCATGCGACAAGCGAACAGTTCGCTAGCGCCTACCCTAGGGCTGGTGAATACTTTGAACTAAAGAGAAAAGTAGACCCCGAATATCGTTTCAGAAATAAACTTTGGTAACAACATTACGAGGCAAATCATAAACACATTGCTGATTATGAGCACGAGTAAACTAAAGCAATGCTTTGAATTAGAACACCCGTTAGTAGTGTTATATTTTCTGATAGAAATACTGGGAATAACTGGTTAGTAAGCTGGCATCAAGACAAAGCTCTTTTTTAGAAAAAGATCATAAAGACGGTTGGGGGCCATGGAGTCTTGACTGTCGGCTAAGAGGCAAATTCCGGACGGATTGAATACTTTTACATTTCAAACATCCTAGGTCGTTCCCACGAAAGTGGGAACCCCCTAAACAGCATAGTGAATGTTAACTTGACAGTACCTAATCAAGGGCTGAATCAAACGCGCAAGATAAACGGTGAGCGTTTTGTACTTACGTTTTGTACGTACCCACTCGTCATAGTGACGCTCAGAGGGAGCCTTTAATTTTTTTTCGCAAACAAAATATCCCCAATGTGCAAAGCGCAAAGAAGGCAACGTTTCGGGGTTCATTTACTGCAATTGAAATGAATTGACCGGGTTGTAGAGTTGCAGTGCTTAGCTCAAAGAAATTATTATTAGCCACGCCACTGAAATTAAAAAACACCGAGGATTCAGGGATTAGCATTGTATATATTTCAAAAGGTTTTAACGTGACTAGTTTTTGTGAACCACTTCCCCCAAA
This sequence comes from Glaciecola sp. G7-5, assembly GCF_055808975.1. Lineage (NCBI taxonomy): Bacteria > Pseudomonadati > Pseudomonadota > Gammaproteobacteria > Alteromonadales > Alteromonadaceae > Glaciecola > Glaciecola sp. G7-5. The sequence goes on along the minus strand of NZ_CM147892.1, from coordinate 1,584,646 downwards.
AAATGGATTTAACGCGCTTCCTCTTTTCAACAAAGAATGTGTGAATTGTGGGAAACCTACGCCAAGTTTTGGAAGTAAAATTTCAATTCCGCTAAGGTTAGCAAGGTACAAAGCATCAAAACCAACAAATTCAGGTAAATCATAAATAGTGTCTCGACGCACCAGTGCCACGGTTTCGTATGTGGGCAATGCAATGCCATCGAACACGTTTGGTATGGACGTATTCGAAAGGCCATATATTTCTGGCCCACCCTTAAGTTCAGGTATAAAAGGAGTTTCACCGGCAGAACCACCAGCCAAGAACGGATTGATATCTGTAGGGCCTGAACCCGATTCAGGTGTTGCCGAAATGTTCGAGCCTTGATAGGTTTGACCGACATTATTGCCAAACAACAATCGGCCACTACCACCGGCGTCACCTAAGCTAGCCCCTCCTGAAGTGTCAACGTACGTACCAGTGCTACTTACCGTTGACCCAACAAGTTTTATTGTCCCACCAGAACCCCCTGCGCCTTGGCCACCGAAACCAGCTGAGCCTCCTGTGCCACCAGTTCCGCCATAACCACCACTACCACCCGAACCTCCACCGTCTATTCCCAGTACCGCCTGAGCCGGGGTTAGACCAAGCACCGCCTTCTCCACCTGAATTACCAGCGGTGGTGGGACTGAATACTCCGCCTTGTCCTCCGCTTCCCCCCGCACGACCATATTGGCCAAAGCGGCCAGAAGTATTTGAACCTCTGGTTCCATTAATTCCTCGTCTACCATCAACTCCATTTTGACCAACCGTTGGTATACCGCCTTCGCCTCCACGCGCCTCTAAATTTGCATTACTAATATCGAGATTACCATAGGCTATTATCTCTAAAGCACCGCCACCACCGCCACCAAATCCGCCAGTGCCGCCTTTTGCTCCACTGCCACCACCGCCGCCACCACCGCCACTACCGCCGCTGGCACCACCTTCACCATTACTTGTTCTCTCTCCTTCTTCACCGCCACCGCCACCACCACCGCCACCACCACTGGCACCACCACCGCCGCCGCCACCTTGACCACCAGCCCCTGCTCCTCCGCCGCTGCCCGCAGAAATTGTGTCGAACCCAGTGATATTATTTACCGCCCTAACACCATTATTACCGTTAGCGCCGCTGCTGCCATCACTTCCTGAAATACCCCATTCGCCATTACCACCATTACCGCCGTCGTCCCCAGGAAGCCCACTACCAAAGCCGCCTGTTCCTCCCTCCCCTCCGTCAACAGAAGGGCCTTTTATACCTGCGTTGGCTATTGACTGACCAATGCCACCTATGCCCGCTCCTGTGGAGTTATTCTTGCCGGCGGTACCGTTATATCCGAATGCTCCGATTGAACCGCTTGTCCCGTCAGCGCCGTTGACACTGGAAATATCACTATCACCCTGTCCCGAACTACCGTCCGGACAGTCTAAAATACAGATACGACCGCCGTCACCACCATTACCGCCTTTACCACCTTTGCCACCAATTCCGCCATCACCACCATTTCCGCCATCACCACCATTTCCACCCGAACCTCCGCCGAGGATACCAGCGCTGCTAGTAGCAGATAATTGAAAATTGGAATTAATTAGTGTCGCGTTTCCTCCAACAATAATTGATGCGGTTCTACTTCCTGTAAAATTTATTGTACTGTTAGAAAGATCTAGGTCGCCTTGGAAGATAAACTGGGCCTCTTCCTTCAGCCCTATTCGGGTTGTATATTGTGTTCCAATCAAGCCACTAATACTCAAATTATCGGTATTGACTTCAATAATGCTTGCTGATGCGCCACTTAATGGTAAGACTAAATAAGCGAATGTCATCGCAGCTATAAATTGGGCTTTCGTGAATATGCTTTTTCTTGCGAAATAAGCGGGTTTAGTAATATCGCAATGGCGATTGTTAGAGTGTCCTAACTTTCTTGCACAAATAGGCTTTCTATCAGTGTTCTGGTTGAGTGGCTTTATCATCATGGTAGTCCTCTTATTTAGCTCGATTTATGTTGATAATTGGCCCAAATAAATGACGCACCAAAATCAATACGTGATCAAAGTTAGCAAAAACAGTCTATCGAGGACTTGACGTGGATCATATTCTGAACATTTATGAAAGGACAGATAAACGATAAGCCTTTTCTATGCAACATGTCCGATTTTTATTGAGTTTAACGCTTTATAACTCGCGGTTGGTGTAGATTTGTATTGATTTAAATTGCATTTGGGTGAAGAGTCTGTTTACTTGAAGAATGTTGTTTTGAATGTACGTAGATACAAGCATACTTTATATGTACGGCGATTAAGGGTAAGTTTCACCACCACAATCTGCGTCCTTCCTGCGGAGGCAGAAATTTCCCAACTCTACTAGCAAACTGAAAACATCCAGCGCAAAATTTGAAGGTAAATCTGTTTCTAAAACAATTAGGGTACTGTCAACTTATCGAAATTAGTTGGTGAGAACAAATTTTCCGAAGCTAATCTCAAATTCGGGACGCAACTACCCCAACATAAAATGCGCTTAAAAGGATATCCAGCGCCTCCTTCAAATAAATAATTTTTGATCAAAACTAAACATAGGCAGATATTAAAATGCATGCTTTAGGCGGCCACAACGTAAGCGGTTTGAATTTAGAACCGACCAGTTAGGCTGTTTAATAGTAATATTTTAATGCAGTAAAGCGAACCTAAAGTTCAAATGGAATGATTTACGTGATTGGTGTAATATTGCACCAATAAAATGGGAGCAATAAAGTATGGCTAGACAAAGTGTAACTCTGACTGAAAAGAACGACGAGTGGCTCAAGCTTCAAGTAGATGGCGCTGGCGATTACGCCAGTAAAAGTGAGCTCATCAATGACTTAGTCAGGCGGGCTAGGCGCGCTGAATATATTAATCAAAAGTTTGACCGAGCAGAAAAAAGCGATTTCGTGTATCAATCACCTAAAGAAATGCTTGCGGAGTTTAAACAGAGTGTCAATGATATTGACTAAATATCGTTTAACTTCTGAGGCGAAAGAAGATCTGCGACGAATATATGTCTATGGATATAAAGAATTTGGCGAAAAGCAAGCTGATGAATATTTCCAGAGTTTCTTTGATGCCTTTGGGAAGATAGCCGCAACTCCTCTAGCTTATCAATCAGTAGACCACTTTAGGCAAGGCTATAGACGATATCCTCATCGCGCTGATGTTATTTACTATCGTATTAATCATGACTGGGTAGATGTTATGGCAATCCTTGGTAGTCAAGATATGGATGTCTGGCTATAGCTTGCAAACACTCAAACTATGACCATTATTGGATGGTATTTGCCAGTTAAAGATGGCGAACAAAATCCATTTTTTTATAAAGTACTCGCAGTACCCTCACGCCATACTTAGTCTTACGAAAAATGATAATATGCTCATTAATACTTGAGGATAAGCATCCTTTTCTTATCTCGCTTAGATCTTTTATTTAAATCGTAAGCTATTTAATATTACACTTTTGGCATATTGGCTGGAAAACCATGATGTTAAGCATCTATACTGCTATGGTGTTCTCAAACTATGCTTAATAGGAACAATAGTGAATTCTAAACTTAAATACTTTTTAATGACCTTAACTATATTCGCACTTGCAGCCTGCACGAATAAGCCCGACTCAATCCCACCAAACGTTGAGGTGACAAATGAATCTCCCCTGCTTGGTTTGTGGCAAGTTGAAGATATTGACCAAGGTGGCATAATCGACTATTCCATGATTACGCTAAACATAGAAGAAAACGGTCGGGTTTCTGGCTCCACCGGTTGTAATCGCTATTCTGCAAATACAATAATTGAAAATGGCTTCATTAACATATCCCAAACAATCAGCACTCGTAAAGCCTGCCCACCTGCTTTAATGAATCAAGAACAACGCTTTTTATCAGCATTAAGCAGCGCTGTTGCCTATGACTTATTGGAAAATGACATTGTGATTATCGTCGACCAAGAGGGGCAGCAAAAATTGCGAATGATTAAATTGTCTAATAGTAGTTTGTCAAACAATTAATGTTACACCTTGCATCAAGCGCTTTTACAATTATTCCTTATTGGCTTTATTCTCGGATTTAATAATACACAGGCCCTAAACGACAAACAGCGTAAGTTAAAGGTTAATCCGGTAAATATCAACCGGCGTGTCTCCTAAGGGATCGCTGTGTACAACATGCTCAACAAATTGCATCCCTAGTTTTTGCATTACTTGGGTTGAAGCAAGGTTTTTTGGGTCTGCCATTGCAGAAAAATGTTTAACTTCCGGTTTTTTGGCGATTTCTTGCATTAGATGCGCGGCAGCTTCGGTCGCGTAGCCATTGCCCCAGTACTTTCTAATAAAGCGCCAGCCCAATTCAATATCATGCAAATGTGGTGATTCGGTAAAAAAGTTCATGGGCCGCACAATAATCTCGCCAATACAGGTATTGTCACTTGCTAGCGCTACCCGCCACATACCGTAACCATTGTCAGTATCGGTGTATGAATTTATGCGGGGAATAAAAATACTTTGCATGACATCTCGGCTTGTAATAACCCCTTTGGTAAGGAAGCGCATTACTTCTGGGTCTTGGTCTATTTGCCAGATTTCATCGATATCATGTTCGCGCATACTTTGATTATTTAAATCGTACAAACGATATTGCAGCCGCGCTGAATTATTAATGGTTTTCACAATGGCTCGCTTTAAAAAGCTTGTTTTTAGGACTAGCGACATTGTTACACATTGGGAAGAATATCAACACTTCTAAGCTACAGTACAAAACCCCTGCGGTATAGAGCTGTAGTAAGTAGCTTTATTTAGTCATATACTCTAAAGCAATGGCCTATGGTCCAAATAGAATAATAAGGGACTTTAAATGATGACGAACAACTCACTATACCTCTTAGCGTTATTTGTATTTTCTTTGTATGCACAAGCTTTCGCCCAACAATCACCAGAACCTGAAGTAACAAATAATGTTGTTTTAAACGATTATGTTAGTGACGTCACTAATGTGATTTGCCCGTTTAAAAATGAGGTTGATTATGAACCCGGCCGAGTGCGCTGCGGCTTTATTACCGTGCCTGAAAACAGAGAAGTCCCTAACAGTCGTTTACTTCGAATCATATTTACTCATATCGTCGCCGAGGCGAGTCTCGATAAAGACGATGATAAGTCATCAAAAGATGATGAAGAAGTGCTTGAAGCACGAGAAGACCCAATTATCTACCTTACCGGTGGGCCAGGCGCGGGGATAGATTTTTATGTTGGTCGCTTTTTAGAACATGATTTAACCAAAACCCGTGATTTATATATTCTTAATCAACGTGGTATTGGTGATTCTGAAGAGCTTTGCCCCTACTATGGCAACACTAGTCGTGAACTTGTCCTTGCAGAAAACCAAAAAGCACAAGAAATTGAAAACGCACAACGCATGAAAGCGTGTTTTGCAGCCGCTAGCAATCGAGGTGTCGATTTGACTGCCTACAATACTGTCGAAAATGCCCGCGATGTACGAGCGCTTCGCCAAGCCTTGGGGTTTGATTCGTGGAATGTTTGGGGTATTAGCTACGGAAGTCATTTAGGACAAATGTTGGTTAACGTTGACGGTGATGCCATACGCGCTTTAGTGCTAGATGCAATTGTACCAAATGATTTAGGCGACTTAATGCGTATCCATCGATGGGTAGCGCGAAACAATACCAATGTATTTGAAGAATGTGCTCGTCAAGACGCCTCAATTTGTGATGGTTTAGAAGAAGCCTTTTATGCCGCCGGTAACGCACTTATCGCAAATCCGATTACGGTAGATACCTTTGATGAAGAGGTTTTTCCGTCGGGTAAAGCAAATATACCCGCCTTGATTGTGCCATTTGCGCCATTTTCAATGCTCTATGAACAAGATGCTCACCCGGCTATTCCCTCGGTTATGCGAAGCTTAGTCAGCATGATTGAAAATAGAGATGAAGAAGTGTTTCAGGTCATGGCAGATGTTGACGGTGGATTTTCAGGCTTTTCGGAAGGTATGGGTAGCGCAATACGATGTAACGATGGCTATATGGCCGCAGAAGCCAGTGTTGCGGCAGAAGATTTACAAGAAGACTTTGGCTTTAGTGAGGGGGCATTTTCTGTCGAAGGCTCCCAGTTAATGGCTGACGCCTGTGTCGAGGCTGGTTTGTCACCACGAGACCGTGAAGATTATCAGCTTATTAAAAGCGATATTCCGACCTTAATAGTCAATGGTGCGTGGGACCCAGTTACTCCGCCACCACTGGCACAAAGGATTGCACCTGGGTTTAGCAACGGACGCTTAGTAATTGTGCCCTATGCAGGTCATGGCCCTACTCGTTCAATGCCAGAATGTGCTTCACAAGTGCTCACTGACTTTTTTGACGACCCAAGTCAAAATCTCAAAAACCTAGATGCTTCATGCCTTGAAGAAGGAGTGGAGCCACCAGAATTTTTAGACTACTTACAAACCGATATACATCTAAAGCTCGCAGCAAGAGCTATGGATGAACCAAAAAACATCGTTGCTCCGGCTTTTTTTGCATCTACCCCTATTATTGTTTCTTTGTTAGCTTTCATCATAATTTGTTGGGGAGCAGTTGCCAGACGCTTTAGCTCGAGTAGTGTTGCAGTGCCAGGCATTGGACCGGCACGCCCACGAATAGCCGCTTTTATTACATCGCTTTTATTGCTGGTTGGAGTCGGGCTAATTGGAGCAGGTGTTGGCGCAGCTGTTGAGATTAGCGAAATTAGTATCCTGGCGGGTTTTGCCCCGCCGGCTAGCGCGGGTGCTTTACTAGTAATGTTGTCAGGATTATTTGGCATAGCGACGCTTGTACTCACATTTAAAACACATAAGAATAAGCCCCTTAGGAAGCGCACATTAATAGGCTTTGTTCTTTTGAGCTTCTCTGCGATTTTACTAAGTGTTATTTTTCTAGTCTGGGGGATAACGCCATGGTAGAACAAAGTCAAGGTTAGAGTGTGCTTGTATTTAGTTTGGTTTGAGTCTTAATCATGGACTCAAATCAAACTAAGAAATGTTTCGAATAGTGATTTAGCCTTTGGCTTTGGTCTTGGCCTTAGAGAATTGCTCATCCACCAACTTAATTAGTTCCGTGGGTGCGTCATTGTTTAATGTGACGCATTTTTCGTAGGTAGGCAGGGTAAAACAAATGCTTGTAGGAGCCGTATCGGCCATTGAAAGTGCGCTAGTGATAACGCTGCCCTGATCATTTAAGAAAACAGAGTATTTAATATTAAGTCTTGCTGGGAGGTCGAAAAATCGAAGCTCGTAAAATGCGTTGAGTAGTTGCATCAACTCTTTAGTCGAGTAACTAAAATCGAGAGATTGATCGCCAACGGTCAATACCGCTTTGCTTGAACCAAGCGCACCCAACACCTTGAGTGTTTCAGACTTAGAGCCCACATACGCGCCACTGTGACGGGTAATAACTATTTTTACATCTTCTAATTGATAAGACATCGGAAGCGCAGCAGTTTGCGTTCTACCATGAAATGCCATTGCGTTCGTTCCTACAGCAAATACTGCGATAGACAACAAAGTTAGCCTTCCAAAACGCGACTTTGATGTTTTTTGGAATCGCATTACAGAAGCAGTAAAAGCCTGTCTCCAGGCTTTTACTATATGTGCTTTTAATTGCACTATATTATTCTCACGACTTTTTACGACGTAAGAATAAACCTCCAAGAAGACCGCAAAGTACCAAACCAATAGAGCCAGGAGCAGAAACATTAGTGACGCGTGAGTAACCAATATCCATTAACATACCAACTTCTACAGCGTTATACATACGTGGCTCGAAGCCAAAATCGCGGTTGTGTTTCATCATGCTACCAAAAAAGTCAGGGTTGTCAGTATTTAGGTGGCTTCCGCTACTGCCTTCTTCCCATGTACCCGGACTATAAATTTCTACTCCGTTACCGCCGTTAGCCGCTACTGCGTTCGCGCCGGTAAATAGTAGATTGTCACCAGCAGTTTTCGCTCCGTCCCAAACCGTGTGGTCTAAAAAGAACAAGTCATCGATAACGCTGTTGCCATTTTTATCTTTCAAAAACAAATCAAAAGCGGTCCATTCGTCGTTAAAATAACCGAAGCCGTCTTCGCTAATTGCTGAACCAAAGCCGAGTGCATGGGTTAGCTCATGAGCAATAGTCGCAAAAAAATCAAACTCTGATGGACCAGCAGGTGTATTACCATCTAACTGCCAATCTACACCGAAATTCACGCTAACACTACCATCGGCATTGGCGCCGTTTGCGTCGATACCTTCTTGAAGTTTTGTTTTAACCACTTCTGTCACCACACAACCACCGGCTGCGCCGCAAGTGCTTTGTAGGTTAGAGCCTGCTGACGCCAAGAGACTGTTGTTTACATCGTCGAATGACGTTACCGAAATATCTAAAACGGCAGAATCACTAAAGAAAGAACCAAACATTCCTGAGAAGTAATTACCGGCCGCGTCCATCGCAGCTTGACGATCAGCTCCTTCAGTAGCGTCTAGAAAGCCAACGCCCGCAAGATTGTCTGAATAATCAAAGTTAAATACGATAGCAGACTGAGCTGGCATAGCCGTTACTGCCATCAATATTGATGCCGCCATTATTGTTTTTTTAATCATTTTAAGTAATTCCGTTATTTCGCGAACAAAATCTTGTCCGGTTGTTTAATGCATTGTTATATCCCATACATGGGAGCCTTGAGAACTCTGGGAAGAATGCAATATATTTAAATTTTAGTGAGCATTCTAAAACGAAACTGCATTAATCGAGCCAGCATCATAAACCATTGTAATTAAAGGTAAATTACTCAGGCAAGCAAAGCTTTTTAAATAATGTGTAAAAAAACCTGACACTTCGCCCCGTAAAAACTGCCTGTTAGTGAATAGCTAATACACGCAGGGAGCCAGTTGAGTTTAGACTAGTAAAAAGTGTGAGATCCTCTAAATTCACTGGCTGTAGCTCCCGTGCTACATCTAAAGAAGCGACAAAAATAACACGCATCTTTGAAGGCTAACGCGTACAAGATACGCCAACCTTCATTGCTTAAAAGTAGTCTATAATGTAAATCTGACCTACCCGCATCTAACATTCCAACACGATACGCTTTGCGGGTTTCATTGAAACTTTATGTAAGGGATTCCGATATGGACGTTTTTAAGCAAATTAATTTAATTACTCTCATTGCGACTTTCTGGGTAATTGTGTTTTCTGCTCCTGTTGTTTCAAATGAGATGAACTCAAACCTTGCTAAAAAGTCTGCAAACGCGAATCGTATTTTTTCCGAAACGATTGGAGACGAGGGCCCGGGTTGTTCGATTGCGGCTTATCACAGAGGCAATATCATTTTTCAAGGCCAGTATGGCTATGGCCATTTGGGCTTGATGACACCCATCACTAAAGAATCTATTTTTGACCTTGCTTCAAACTCAAAACAATTTACTGCTGCCAGTATTTTAATTCTGCAACATCAAGGCAAACTTAAACTAGAAGACGATATAAGAAAATATCTGCCCGAAATACCCAATTACGGTAAGGTCATAACAATTCGCCATCTTTTAAATCATACTAGTGGGATCCGCGATTATATTAATCTTATGACGCTCTCAAATCACCACATAGACGATGTCACCACTCAAAAAGATGCAATGTTTTTTATGAAAATTCAAAAGGCGTTGGATTTCGTGCCGGGGGAAAAATATTCCTACAGCAATTCTGGCTATTTATTGGCGGCTGAAATAGTAGAACGAGTATCTGGTGTGCCCCTAAAAGAATTCGCCAAAAAACATATTTTTGATGAGCTCGAAATGCAGGTGACAACTTACGTGAATTCCCACAAAAAAGTAATTAAAAACCGTGTGGAAGCATACGCTTTAGAAGATGGCATGTTTGTGAAAGATGTGTCAAATTGGGAACAGTATGGTGATGGCGCAGTGTTCTCTACTACTGAAGACCTTATAAAGTGGGATTCAATATTCTACAGCGAAGACTATAAATGGCTAAAAGAGCAACTCTATAAAAAAGGAACGCTGAATAATGGTGAAGAAATTCCTTACGCTTTGGGTCTAATGCATGAAAATTACAAAGGTTTAGAGATAATTCTACACGGCGGCTCTTGGGGAGGATATCGTTCTCAATTTGTTCGAAATCATGAACACCACTTTTCTGCTGTTGCTTTATGCAATTATGCTCACAGTAATCCAACAAAACTAACTTACAAAATATTCGATATTTTTCTAGCGGACTTTTTAACTCCTGAAGAAGAATCCCCTAGCAGCGATACTACGCCCTCTCACGATGAGAATTCGGAATTAACCCTAGAGCTCGTAGAATTAACATCTGATTTAATTGAACGTTACACAGGCCGATATCAATTTACTGATTATCCTTCATATTCGCTAGAAGTGTTGGTGGAGAAAGAGAGTGGGGACAATAAGCTCTATCTTAATATAGTTGATGCAAAAAGAATTCAGGTTTGGCCGACACAAGAAAATGCTTTAGTGGATAAAAATAACCGACGCGTTTTGTGGTTTAACCCTAATGGAACCATCAGCTACGACAATGTAGCTTGGGGCTTAACATTTTTGGTAAAAAAACTTAACGCTCTATCAGTACCATTACCTGTTCTAAACGCGCTCACTGGAGAATATTTTAGTGTTGAACTGGATAAGAAATTAGATATTAGACTGATCGATAAGCAACTTGTCGCATTTGACAAAAGAGACAATCAAACTGTCTTATTTCATATCGACCTAGAAACACTGCTTGCAGACCAAGGGCTGGGCTTACTTAAAGTTCTTAGAGACAAAAGCGGTAATATAACCGGATTGTCGCTAGATACTAACCGTGCTAAAGGCATAATTTTCGAGAAAATGAATTAAAAAGGGAAACCGCGGCTTATTCACTGCTTATTTAGACTGCTCTAATAAGACCGCCACCTGTGTTGTGGTTGAATTAGCCGGACACTTCAATGAAACATTCTGGGGACTGTAAATAAACTTGCTCACCGCTGCTGCAGGTCTGTGCACAAGTACAGATCGCCGTTTCCTAATTGCTCATATAGTGCGTTCATCGTCCTGCTGACGCTGACTTATAGTCATTAAGTTCTCTTAAAAATATCTTTTAACATTTCACAATATGTAATACATACCTATCTTATTGTCAGGCTTGCTTGACTATCTGTGCGCTATATGTAATGCTAGCCTTACACTATGTCAGTCTATGGTGACAAAATTACAATATGTTGAGAGAATAAGGTAACTTCAGGAGAGCTAAATATGAGTAATGAATTAGGTAAAAAGGAAAAGAAGTTTTTGGTCAAATTTATGTTGCATATTGCAATGTTTTTAGCGGTTTTAGCGTTATCAGTGGTATTGAATGAGACCAATGATTTGTCTATATACAGCACGGGATTCCTTGCAATGTCACCTGTGATTCCGGTGATATTTTTATTGCAGCTTGTAGTAAATCATTATCGGTCATTGGATGAATACATCCAGAGGGTAATGGGTGAAAGTTTGCTTTGGGCTATAGGGGTTGTTGGTTGTGCGGCAATGGCTTATGGCTTGCTCTCAGAAATGGTTGAAGTGCCGACTATTAGTCCAGCATTTATGTTGCCAGCAATCGCAGTTATCTTTGGTGTAGCGCAGTATATTAAACTAGCGAGCGATACCCATGAAGAATAGGTTGCGGGTACTTCGTGCAGAAAATAGATGGTCTCAAGCAGATCTTGCTGAAAAGTTAGGAGTGTCACGTCAAGCCGTGAATGCCATAGAAACAGGAAAACATGATCCTTCTTTAACTCTTGCTTTTGCTCTTGCAGAGACTTTTGGAAAAAGCATTGAAGAAATATTTTGTCCTAAAGAGCAAAACAACTAGAAAATATGTGTTTTCTTTGTGCTGTGTCTAATACTTATTGCTACGCCACGGCAACTAAGCATCTTTTAGAGCAATTCTATCATAATTATGTGAACTACCTCATAGCCTCCAGAGCGGGGCTTGATTTTATTTCGTCCGGTATACGTACAAAGAAGTCGGAGCTCTCCCTAAATTAACAGCCTAATTGCACGCAAAAAGAAGCCAAACAAACTATCAATTTAAATGTCCGCTTTCTGTATTGGGAGATTCCAAAACGAGTTTGGAATGACGCCTCTTGGCACTTCCTTGTCATTTCAGGAGATTCCAAATCAAGTTTGGAATGACGGGATATGGCACGAATCGGTCATAAATAATTCCTAATTATATAGGTGTTAACTTAGTCTAATTGTTATTGATACGGTTCACTTTGAGCCAACTTTATTTACACTTCCCACAATTCAAGCATTCATCCCAGCCACAAACCCACTGCTCCACGCCCACTGAAAGTTGTAGCCGCCCAGCCAGCCGCTCACGTCGACCGCCTCACCAATAAAATAAAGTCCGGCTTGATTTTTGACTTCCATTGTTTTGGATGAGAGTTGATCTGTGTTTATGCCACCTAAGGTTACCTCGGCCGTTCTGTAGCCTTCAGTGCCGTCAGGACGAATGCGCCAATTATGTACAAGATCGCTCAAACGCTTTCGCTGGGTATGACTGAGCTGTTTAATTGGTACATTTTCAAAGCCCAGTAAATCGATGAAGGTTTCAGCGAATCTTTTTGCAAATTTTGTCGCTAGTAAATTTTTAAGGCTCACATTGGGCTGGCTTAGCAGGGCTTCTTCTAAAAAGGCAGCAAAATCTCCATTTGGGTACAAGTTTATCGAAACTTCCTCGCCCGCTTGCCAGTAGGAAGATATTTGTAAGATAGATGGGCCTGACAGCCCTCGGTGAGTGATCAGCATGTCTTCAACAAATGATTTGTTTGGTGTTGATACTTCAACATTCATCGACACTCCCGATACTTCAGCCAACGGTTCTTTGAGTTGTGGTGGTAATGTGAAGGGTACTAAGCCTGCGCGCAATGGCAGTACTGCTAAGTTGAATTGTTCTGCTAATTTGTAGGCAAATGGCGTTGCGCCAAGTTTTGGCATCGACAGGCCGCCTGTTGCAACAACAAGGCTTTCACACTCGTAACTATCCTTATTGGTTGTAACTCGATACCCTGTGCCTGTTAAAGCTTCTACGTCGGAAATGTCACTCTGGAAGCTAAATTCTACCTTGTTGCGCTCACACTCTGCGACCAGCATAGCCACAATTTCTTTTGCAGAGTCGTCGCAGAATAGTTGCCCTAAAGTCTTTTCATGATATTTGATTTGGTATTTTTCAACTAAGGCAATAAAGTCCCACTGGGTATATTGGCTCAGCGCTGACTTGCAAAAATGAGGGTTTTGACAAAGATATTTTTCAGGCTCTATATAGTAGTTGGTGAAATTACAGCGACCGCCACCCGAAATAAGAATCTTCTTCCCTGGTCTTTTCGCGTGGTCTAGCAACAAGGTTTTGCGGCCTTGTCCACCGGCCGTTGCTGCACACAACAAACCTGCAGCACCCGCTCCAATTACAATCACATCATATTTCACTGTCGACTACTCGCCTATATTTGTGCGGCTTTTTTTGCCTTGTTTATTGTCGCGAAGGATTTTAACACTTATTGGCAAATAGGCATATTCAGTATGCGTAAATTCAATTTTTATAGCCCTTTCTTGATTATTGCCCGTCTTTCTTGCACACGCCCCGTCATTCTTGCTTACGCCCCCGTCATTCTTGCGCCCCCGTCATTCTTGCGCAGGCAAGAATCTGCTGCCTATACCGCACTAGGTGCATAATACTTGTGGACGTTTTGGGAGATATTTGCCTTCGTAAATATGACTGGGGGGGGCGCAAATATAACACGGGAGGGTTTGCGAAGGTGACGGAGCGGAGCCGAACTTAGCGCAAAACTAGGCACTGCTCCGGTTTTTAGCTCACCACTTCTTTTTATCTGCCGCAGACGCGCTCTCTTGGCACTCGCCCCTAATTTCGCTTTTGCCGGCTAGCGAGCTATAGTCAAGTTCAATGTAGCCATTGCGGCAATATGCGGTTTCTGCCAGCTTCAACTCAAGTTGTTTCAATATTTCAGTGCGGGTGTCTTCTGCCGACCTTTGGGATTGAGAGTTTCTACCCTGCCCTTGGCTGCTACCACCTTGCTCACCCCGTCCTTTGCCTCTGCCGCCTTGCTTACCTTCTGGTGGACCTGAGCCACCTTGGCCGCGTTTTTGTCCTTTGCCAGAAGGTCTTTCGCCATCGTCAGACCCGCCGCGAGCGCGAGTTATCGAGAATATAAAGCGCTTTGAACCATCACTGGTGATATCGGTGTCGAACTGTTGGCTTACCGCGCCCCTACGTTCAGGTTTATTTGCGCAGCCACTAAGCAAAATAGACGAAAGCATTAAGATGAAAATACCAATTTTATAACTCAAAAAGTGACTCCACAGAGGTAAGGCCGCGTAAATCTTTTTACGTGGTTAGGTTAAAAAAACCGACGCTATTATTGGCATCGGTTTTTACTATTGCTAATGCCGAATGGGGCTTTATGCCGTTATATCAACTAGCGATTGACCTTCTAACAAACCAAACTTGTTTGCTAGCTCATTCGCTAAGCTTTCACTTGTAGACGTTTCATCAGACAAGCTATCTAAATAGTCCACAATAGAGGACAACGAGGTTTCGCTTGCATCCTGTGGTGGTGGAGGCGGTCTGTTTCCGCCGGCGTTATTACCTTCGCTTACTTTAGCTAAATCGCCTAACTCGCGAGCGTCAAAACCAGAATCTGCTAGGATTTCTGCAAATTGTGCACTTGGCCTAATTTCAGACTCTTTAAATGCCTCAACAATCGCACTTGCGTCTTGTTCACTAAGGCTATCTGCATCGTAGTTTGCTAAGGTTTCTTCAATAAAAGCTTGTTGTTCACTTGTGACTGACGAAGCACGGTTTGCATTTGGTGGCGGGGGCGCTTGCATTTGCATGCCCATCGCACCATTGATTGAACTCATCATTAGTATTTCCTTTAGTTGGGTTGAAATAAATACTAAATGCTGACTACCTCACTTCCTCAAGCATCAACTTCCTCATACTAGCCACATTTGTATCAACCTAACAATAGCGAACAAATGTGCAAAGAAAGTGCAGATTCTGTGAAGTTTACAAATAACGGAAAATATAGATGTAAAATAAAGACGCTTAGTGCTTACCAAGCGTCAAATTAAATTACTGCCCATACGGGGCAATATGGCAGATTTTATAAGGATTTTAGCATGGTCTCGGCGTCAGATACTTCAAACTTACCTGGTTCTTCAACGTGTAAACTTTTAACGACCCCATTTTCAACTAGCATGCTATAGCGCTGCGAACGGATACCACCAAATGTATCGGTGTCCATATCAAGGCCAATTAGTTTCGAAAAGTTACCGTTCCCGTCTGCAAGCATAGTGATGTGCTCAGCATTAGATGCCTTGCCCCACGCATCCATAACAAAGGCATCGTTAACCGATAAGCAAATAATGTCATCTACGCCTTTTTCTTGCATTTTGTCTGCTAAGGCAACGTAGCCGGGCAAATGCGCTTGTGAACAGGTAGGCGTAAAAGCACCTGGCACAGCAAATAAGACCACCTTTTTACCATTAAATAAATCGATAGTATTTGGGTTTTTCATATCACCATCAGCAATGGTGCTAAAGCTTGTTTCTGGGAGTGTTGCACCTACTTCAATCATAGTCATTCCTTAATCTCTTGGGTTAGTTTTGTTTTTATACACTGCTAGTTAATCAAATATACATCAAATCTATGTTTTTTAGAGCCTATTGCCATAGTTGGTTGCAAGTCTTGGGCGTTTTCTAGTGGCGCGGCGCTTGCCGGCCTTTTAACTACGATCCGTTTAGGGGCAAAGTTTATTGCGGCAGTTAATAATTGTTCGCTGTCTTGGTCAGGCCCAAGCAGAAGCTGAAACGCGCGCATTTCTTTTTTCACCAAAGCCGATTTCTTTTTATGAGGAAACATTGGGTCTAAATAAACCACTTCTGTTTGAGAGTCTTCGGCCTTACCAGCCTTTAAAAAAGATATTGCATCTTGCTGTACTAAACTTAAGCGCGAACATATTGCTAAACAATCATCGTTTGCGCTTGTTGCTCTAAGTAATGCATCATTTAGTAAACTGCCAATAATTGGGCTACGTTCTATCATGGTTACCTTTGCACCTACGCTGGCCATTATAAAACTGTCGGTGCCCATGCCTGCGGTGCAATCTAAAACGCTTATACTTTGCTTGCCCTTAATGCCAATCGCTTTTGCAATAGCCTCGTTGCGTCCACCGCCATGTTGCTGGCGATAATTTAAATGTGAGGCGGCAAAATCAACCAGAATATCAGACCAAGATGGCTCACTAGATAACCTAAGTGCCAAGCCTTTTTGGGTATAAACTAATTGCCATTGAGCTTGAGTAAACTTTTGTTTTACCTTGTTTGAAGGAATAGTGTGTACTTGCAGACCAAGTTTTTTACTGAGCAAGCTTGCTTGCTCATTGGCATGCAAACTACCGCTGTCTTCAACAAGTATCACCGCGTCTTTCAGCAAAGCCTCGTTATCGGTGGTGTTGGGTACTTTAGTTGATTTATCACGCATTAGAATATTCATCTTTATAAGCTAGCCAGCGCCTGATGAGTGCTTCAGATTGCGCATTGTGTTCATGCCACATGGTTTCAGCTAAGCTTTTCACTTGTGGAATAAGCGCTGCGTCTCGCACCAAATCGGCAATTTTTAAATCGGCAACGCCGGTTTGTTTGGTCCCTAAAAGCTCTCCTGGCCCACGGATTTCTAGGTCTTTTTCAGCAATATAAAAACCATCATTGGATTCGCGTAACACGCCTAATCGTTTTTGCGCTGTTTTCGACAATGGACTTTGATACATTAACACACAATGGCTTTCAACTGAGCCCCTTCCAACCCGGCCCCGCAATTGATGTAATTGCGCTAAGCCAAGGCGCTCTGGGTTTTCGATAATCATTAAACTGGCGTTAGGTACATCAACACCAACTTCAATTACCGTTGTGGCTACCAATAAGTCAAGTGCACCCGTTTTGAACTTGTCCATTACTTCTAGTTTTTCAGCGGGTTTTAAACGCCCATGCACCAAGCCTACTTTTAAATCGGGAAGTGCATTAACTAGGGCAGCGGCGGTATCTTCAGCGGCTTGGCATTGCAACATGTCTGATTCTTCAATAAGCGTGCACACCCAATATATTTGCCTTTTGTCTTGCAGCGCAGAGACGCGCACTCTTTCAACAATATCACTGCGCCTAGTATCGGGCAGTACTACTGTGACTACAGGCGTTCGTCCTGGTGGTAATTCATCAATAATCGAGGTATCCATATCAGCGTAGGCGGTCATCGCGAGAGTTCTTGGAATGGGGGTCGCGGTCATCACGAGTTGATGCGGATACTTGCCTTGCGCTTCCCCTTTCTTGCGCAGGGATAAACGCTGGTGCACACCAAAACGATGCTGTTCATCAACAATAACCAATGCTAGATTTTTATAGATTACCGCCTCTTGAAAAATAGCGTGAGTCCCAATTAAAAATTGAATTTCTCCGCTTTGCAGCGCTTCGAGGGTTGTTGTACGCACTTTGCCTTTCAATTTGCCGGCCAACCAGCCTACATTGATTCCCAATGGCGTTAGCCAGTCAGCAAAGTTTTTAGCGTGTTGTTCAGCCAGTAATTCTGTTGGCGCCATTAGTGCAACCTGATAGCCACTACTAATAACTGACAAAGCCGCCAATGCTGCGACCAAGGTTTTGCCTGAACCCACATCGCCCTGAACCAAACGCATCATGGGCTGAGCACAAGTGAGATCATGTTCAATTTCTTTCACCACACGGGCCTGCGCTCCTGTTGGCGAAAAGGGCAAGTTGTTTAAGAATGCGACTTTGAGTTTGTCGTCTAGGGTTATCGCAATTGCTGGGTCTTGATTTGACTGCGCCCTTACCTTCAACATGCTTAAGTGATGCGCTAATAGCTCTTCTAAGACTAAGCGCAATTGGGCAGGATGCTGGCCCTCATCTAACATGGCTAAGTCTACATCTGGCGGCGGCCTGTGCACCAAATGTAGGGCTTCAAGCAAACTAAGTTGATCAGAATAAAGTCCTTTGGGCAAAAGATCTAACAATGCGCCTTTATCTAGTTGCTGCAAGGCCTGTTCGCTTAGTTTACGTAATGTAAGTTGGTTAACCCCTTCGGTTGTTGGGTAGACAGGCGTTAAATGCTCTTCTAATTGGATATTTGTAGTGTTATTCACAATCTTATATTCGGGATGCATTATTTCCCACATGCCATTGTTACCCGAGCGCACCTCACCGAAAGCACGAACCGTAGCACCTACTTTAAAGCCGTTAAGCTGAGCTGCAGAAAAATGGAAAAAGCGTAAATTAACAATATCGCTGCCGTCTGACACTTGCACAATAAGCATGCGTTTGCGGCCGTATTTTATGTCGGCGTTAAGTACTTCGGCAACAATAGTGGCATGGATCCCCGCATACAAATCGGCGATAGCGTAAACGCGCGTGCGATCTTCATAGCGCAGGGGCAAATGAAAAATCACATCTTGAAGGGTTTTAAGGCCTAGTTTCGCTAATTTTTCAGCGACTTTTGCGCCAACACCTTTGAGGGTAATAACCGATGTGTCGGCTAAGGACTTCATGCAATAAGTCTTTGTATAGAGAACAATAGCTTAAGAGTAACAAACCCTCGATTTTTCGCCAACTGTTCTTGAGTGTCTAATTAACTATTGGGCACTTAGCTTTTTCATATCTCGTTGGGTTTTTAAGGTTTCCCACATTTCCATGAAATCGGCCGTTAGTTTGTGTTCTAGGGAAAGGGCTAATTCTGTTGGACAAAATAGTGTCACGTGCACTTTGAAATCGCCAATATCACTAGTGCTAAATCTTATTTCTGGTTCAGGGCCTGAAATAGTCGCATCGAGTTTACGCTCAATAATTGAGTTATAGCGCGCGGCCACCTCATAAAACTCTTCACAATAGACGTTTGCGCGTTTAAGCAATTCATCATACAAGGGGTAAAAATTTAATTCATCGCTTCTCACTATCGTAAAGGAATGGGTCACATAGCGCTTAATAAAATTAAGATTTTTGATGGTACTAACCACAAGTTTACTATTGGGAATAGAAATTGTGCGGCGCGTAATTTGATAGGTCTTCATATCAATTTCAAGCAAGGTGGTTTTTACCCAGTCAATCTCTCCGACTTCGCCGTAATCACCGTCAAGTTGTATCCAATCACCTACTCTAAAAGGACGCGTACTAACTAAGTAGATGAAACCAATGATCGATTGAATGAATTCACGCATTGCCAATACAATCGCCACCGCGAACGCGGCAATCGACAAGGCGAAGTTTTGAATTTCCGATGACCAAATAAGCAACAGCAAGACTATGGTCAGTAAATTAACAAGGTGGCGAGCACTATGCGTAACGTGTTTATTGTCGCGCTCTTTACGCAGCTTGCGCTTACGCGCTCTACGTTCAAGCTTGCTAATAATCATTTTTAGTACCGCCGCCACAATAATGATTGCAAGCGTTAGTATTACCGGATGTTCAAGAATGTTACTGAGCATGAGAACCTTGGGACAAAAGAATAAAGAAAGCAACAACATAAGAGCGCTGGTTGCTTACAGGGTAGCATATTACTAAAAAGACTCTACTTTAGTCGGGATTTTACAATAAAAAAGACCTCTACACATCTATTCAATTCAAGCCACATCATAAATTATTATGCGGATTTTTAAGAACTTATGCTTTCGTTTAAGCTTGTAAAACAGTCGTTAAGCATTATAATGCGCTCCCCGCGTTACACCTACACAATCACCACTCATTAGGGATGAATATGAGCAATAAAAGTTTTACGAGTGTTTTACTACTTTGCATTAGTAGCTTCGCATGTGCCAACGAAACTACGATCAAACATGAAGTTAATCTTGGTCTGTCAGATCTTCGCGATCTTAGTGACCAATTTGTAGGAATACAATATAAACATTACTTCGATGGCGTACTTATAGGAAATCAGCCTTATTTAATCTCGCCTTATTTGCAAAGAGCGAATTCTGTAGAACTCGATTATTTTGGCACAGGAAATTTCAAACAAGTCGGTTTACAAGGTGATTACTACATGGACAATGACTATGTAGTGCGGGGTCGTGTTAAGCAACAAACCCAAGATTATTTTGATGGTGACGTTAAAGAATATCAAATAGGCATTGATGTTGGACGCTTCATAAACTCACATTGGGAAGTAGGTGCTGGCGTAGACTACTTTAGAGATACGTCTAAATACATTGGCTACAACGGACAAAGATTTAGCTTTAAATATACTGACGTCGGAATGAATGTGTTTGCTCGTTATACTAGCTTTGACCCCGAAGCGAAGGTATTCTCACCTGGCTGGGATATAGACTTAAAAGCACACATCATTGGCGACTTTGACTCTATTGCATTAGGCGCACGTTATTTCTTCACGCCTAAATGGAGCACTTCGCTCGACATCGTCAATAGAAGCCTATTTGGCTCAGACTCCAATACTACTGCCGAACTTGGCGGTGATTATTGGTTTAATCCCAATGTATCTCTTAAATTTGGTTTAGGGATTGATTTAGAAGACCAAGATCTTGCCACCGTCACCCTTTTAGCGTCAGCAAGGTTTTAAACTTAATCACTAAGTCCAAGCACCGCGGCGCAGGCCTGATTATTTTCAGGTACGTCTTGGGCGTCTTTTAAACCAAAGTCGCCATTAACCGAGGCGTCGTCTGAATGCCAAGTGGCCTTATCTTCGTTTAGCGTAAATCCAAATTTACCGTAAGCTTCATTTGGATTGCGCCCTAAACTTGGAATTTGTTGGTCACTTGGAATATCACGCCCAAGCGTTTCACCGAGCACATTCATTTGAATGTTGAAGCCTTCTGCGACTAAAGACATTCTACTTTGGGATTCCCCACCAAGGGCTGACCATGTGCCAACAAACCGTTTTCCATCTATGTCATCACTAGGGTCGCTATAGTTTTTATAGGCAACACACATAATCAGTTCGCCGCTGTTACTATTACCGTCTTGCATGAAGTAAGCAATAACTTGGCCTTGCTCAGCATTGTCTTGTATTCCCGACAAACTCAGCTTTTTGTTGGCCCAAGGACTTGTTCCATCAACACTTTGCACGTCTGCCAAAGTGCTAACTTCAATGCTATCTTGACCATTTTCAATCGCCGTTACACCCGCTTCTAAAGCACTTTGGTCCAGCCCATTCTCGTTGCCCGTATCTAGTGCGATTGCGTCAGCTACTTCAGCACTGTTTTCAACAATTTCTCGTAAATCGTTACTTAGGCTTTGTAAGTCAAGCTTAACTGCTTCGATAATGTCTTGGGCACCGTCAACACCAAAAGCCATGTCTGTTAGCACTTCAAAAACATGGATGTAGTCGCTTGAGGCCAATATTTCAGATAGCGCCATTATTGCGACTAACTCGGCTTCACCAGCATAAGCAACCGGGCGCGTTAAGGTGGGTAACAAGATGGTTTGCTGAAAGGCAGCTAACGCCAAGCTGTTGTCATTTTGAGCGTTAAAGTCAGCTGAGATTAGTTGCGCACTGCGATATAAATTGTTCACCATATTAGCGATATTTTGGTTGCCACTTAAGGCACCAATTCGCGTTTGCACCGCAGGTAAATTTAAGTTTGCCGCAGTGAAGCTTCCTAATAATTGATCAATGGCGTCTTGTAAGATAGCGCTGTATGAATCGCTGTTACTTGCTTTTGCAGCAAGTAAAGCGCTTTGTGTTGCAACGTGCGTACTTCTTTGTGATGTAAGCAATGACGTAAGCGCATAGAAGTTTCTAGCCATCGACTCATACACGCTATCAGCAGTGCTTAAAGGCAAGCCATCTTGCCCAAAGTCTACCCCTTGAGCGGCTTCATTTAAATTCATCGAAATAACATCAACTATACGCCCTAGGGTCGCATCGGCCATAAACAATGAGGTAGCATCGGCATCACCTAAGGCTGCTCCGGCAATATAGTCGATATTAACAATATCTTGATTGGAGATGTTTGCTGATAAGCTAAAGCCATAGTCGTTTAAAGCATTACGCAAATTAAGATTGCCTTGACCTGACTTATTTAGATAGTGCGCTATGCTCGATATTGAAGATAACGTGACTTGTGCATCATCTAATTGCGCCTGCCAAACGCTAGTATCGCCGCTAGGTTTTGGGCCTAAGCCCAGCGCGTTTTGCATGTTTGTGCGTGCTTTATCAACCGAAACGTTTGCCGTAAGTACCGAGCGAAAAGCCTCACCTGTCATCAGTTCTACGCCTTTGGCCACCTTAATTACTAGGTTTCCGGTGGGTGCGCCTGTTTTTAAACAAAAACGCTGTAAGCTGGTTTGTGATGATTCACAATAATTAGTGCCCGAATTCGGATTATAGCTAAAGTAGCCTTGGCTGTCGGTGTAGGCAAAGGTTTCAAATCCGTCGGGGGCATTATTCTCGCGTGAATCAATCCACACAATAGCGTTAGCTAAATAACCGTTTAAGGCCACGCCATTAATAGGCACAAGACTATCAGGTGTTTGGTTTGTTGGTAATTGCGCGTCTTGCTCTTCCGTAGCCCCACCACACGCACTAAGCATGGCAACACAAGCGGCAAGAGCAACAATTTTGGCATAAGTTTTTGAAATTATCATAGTAGCAAAGCCTGTTAGAATTTAGTTTGTATTGCAAAGCTGAAGTAAGCGCTGCGTGGTGCACTACTTTGGTCAATTTCAACCGTTTCATCGCTCCATCGAAGGTCTAGTTGAGCTTGTTTGAAAAAGGTAAGGCCTACGCTGTAATATCCAAGCTCAGTGCCGGCTAAGTTTTTGGTGTAACCAAATCTGAATTCAGGCACTACCCAGTTATTGAATTGCACGGTCGCGGCAGCATTAGCCCATTGATACATATCGCCCATAGGGTCGTTTTTATCATTGAGGTCGATAGAAGTATGAAAGCCCCAACGCACCCCCTCGCCAAGCCAAGTTGATGCGCTTAAGGTGGCTTGTGTATTAGCGATAAAAACTTCATTCCCGTTTATACGGCCTTCGGCGATTGCTTCTTGGGCAACAAAACAGTTGTCGAGTGATACACCCTGTAAGGCCTGACACTCACTAGTACTGGCCACCAGTGAACCATAATCATATTCGGGTTGATTGATATCGCGAATAGTAAGGCCAGCGTTAAAGTAGTCAGACACCCACATCAAACCAAAGTCGATACCAACATTCGTAGCAGTGTTGGCATTGGCTTCATAGTCATCTTGAATTGCGTCGCCAATATCTTCGCCATCTTCTAAGCCTGCTAGCGAAATAACGTTCTTAGATAGTTCATAACTATTGATATTCGCTTTAATACCGGCATGTAACAATCCACCATCGTACTTCCATACCGGCCTGCTATAGCCAAGCCCAAGACTCATAAGCCCCGCGCTTTTAACGTAAACCGCAGCCGAGGTATTTATCTTAAAGCTATCATTAAGGGCAATAATATCTATATCATCATCAAGCACGATGCTTCTTAAGGAACCTGACATTTTGAAATCACCATAAAACGTACCTAAGTCATTGCTATGATACATAAGCGGCATAAAGGGTAAATTTAGGTAACCAGAGGTTTTTAGCATTCCGTCACGCGCGGCATTTTGCAAAAAGGGGTCAAAGCGGTCCTTTGCGTCTAAAGCATCTTGCGCGCTGAGGTTATCGTTTTCTAGAATATCGATAAGGTCGTCGAGTTCATCGATTAAGGCGTCTACCTTCCCTACTTCGTAGCCCGCACCAAATGGTGCAATAAAATTACTCTGAAAGCCCGATTTCCCCCGTAACATAAAACTGGGAGCGGCTGGGTTGGTCGACGCAGAGTGTAAATCATCTCCTACAATCGCGCTTGCTCGTGTCAAACCACTACCCGATGACGAAATGGGTTCTTGCGCCATAAGAGACATAGACAATAAGGCTGTACTAAAACCTATACTGCTAGCAAAAATTGCGTATTTTTTGGATGGACTAAGTGTGTTTAGGGTCACGAGCGCTCTCAACAATATGGCTTCTGTATGTTGATAGATTAACGACTTAGGGGTAGGAAAAAGGTATTGAAGGGGTATTTAAGTTATCAAAAAACATACCGTAATGGTGCTAAAGCCAATTTACTTCCTCGCAAACAAAAGCGTTAGCTTATGCCAGACTCTTAGCAGAGGATATGCGTTTACGGCACTATATTGATAGGGCTTACTAATGTTTTCATCGCAGCAATTTAAGAAGGTCTCAGCAACAGGCAGTTGACGTAGATCTCGTTGTTTAAATTGTTGCCAAAATTCACTGCTTTTCTCAAGAAAACGCTTTGGTTCAGTGCCTGACCATTTTTCTGCCAAGGCTACCGCCGAGGTTTTTACTTTGCCTCTGTAAACTGGTACTTGTGGTAAGTACATAACAAAAGGGTGAGCCATAAAGCCCATTTCGCCAAATAGCGCTTTCGCTTTAGCAGCACTGTCTTTTTCACTCACGGCAAATTGCCAGTCTTGGTCCACAAGTCGTTGTCTATGCACAATAACGATGTCTGAATAGGTCAGTCCCGTAGAACGCTTTTTTTCTGGGTAATCACGGAAATAACAAGGAAAGTCGGCATGTACGTAGGTAATGCGATTGTCGCGCTTATGCCGCTGCCCTTTTAAAAACACGGGATTTAAAAATGCTTTTGATGGAAACTGAGTAAAAAAGTCTTCGATATATTGATAATCATCTTGTGCAAGTGGGCGAACAAGCTGTACATCGTCTTGTAAAAATAAAACGTAGTCACTTTGTGCGTCGCCCAGCGCGCGCTGCATATTATTATATAAGCCACCGTGACGAGAATCTTTAACCTTTTCGGGCTGAATTAATGCAACGCCATCAGGTAGTTTTTGTAAAAAATCGACAGTGGCTGCGTCAGAACTGTTGTCATCCACAACGGTGATGCTTGCTTGGGGCGCGTTCAGCTGACAAGAGCTTATTGCATTGGCAAGAAATGCCCCGCGATTAAATGAGAATATATAAATAGCTAACGACGGTTGCAGCACTGATTAATCCTATAAAGTGTAAACCTAATAATTCACGAGCCTAAAACTACCTTAATTATATAAGTTTTCAACACAAAATTTTTGTGGCTGCGTAAAAGCAAAAAACCACTTACCCGAAAGTAAGTGGTTTCTCTCCGATAAAAGGCCGGCAGCACGGCCTATCATCATTCAGTAATACGGGCTTGCTATCCCGCATTAAAAATATCTAGCTCTCAGTAGCGAGTTGCAATGCCTTCATTTCATCATGTAAGGTCTGCGCTGACGCTCGTAAGGTACGTAAGGTCGCCATCGCTTCTGCTGGCTGATCTTTTTCAAGGGCGCTGTCTAAGGCCTCTAGTACTTTATCCTCGACTTCCTCCAGCTGGTTTACATAAGTGTATTCAGTATCACTTGTCAAGAGTGATGCAAATTTGGTATACATCTTACGTGCTTCGACCGCCCATGAAGAACCGGTTTCAAATTGGCCTTGCTCAGCTAGCGCTAAAGGCTGAAGCTTATCTATTGCATCTTCTTTGGCCGAAATCATTCTTCTGAATGTTGCCTTAACCGCATTGTGATCGATGTTCTCAATTGCATCTTGATAAAAATCGATGCCAGCTTGTAGTACTTGAATCACGTCTGATACGTTTTCTACTTTCTTTGTTGCATTATTCATAGTAACTCCTGTTTTAAGTTTAGATTAAAATCCTGCTAACTTTACAGAATAACAATAGATAGTAAGCATGCTTCATACCAAGTTCAATCCATTGATTTATAAAGATTTTATGCTTTGTAACTTCAAGAGTATTTGCAAGGTGTTTCATTTTTACAAAGTGTTTTACAAGTTTACACAATCGCAAAAATGATAGGACTATCCCTTTAGCTGAGACAACAAACTAAACAGAGTCTTATTGGTCGGATTGCTGTTGGCTTGCTAAAATATCTTTCATAGTGTTAATCGTTTCTGCGAATTCTTGCTTTATTTCTTCGACCAAAGCTGCCGCAAAGCCTGGCTCAGCGGTATCAACTAAATCATCCAGTACATTTTTATTACGTGTTTCATGATTGATCATTTGATGGAGTAAGCGTAAATGATCATCGCTCAACAAGCATAAAAACTCTGTGTATAGTTTGCGTAACTCGCCCGACATTGTTCCTTGAGCGACGGCTATACCCTTGCGAGCGACTATCATATTTTTCACGTACTCTTTCGAATTCTCGCGATTCTTAGCGTTCTCGTTGAAAAGCCTGTTGAGTTCAACCACGCTGGTCGACTTTTCGGCCTGCTCGAAGAAGTCCTTGCTGTCATATAAAACCGCAAGAAGTTCGTTGAGCACGCCAAGTTCGCGGCTTAAGTTTGACCGTGCTGTGTTGCTCGTTGTAAACGCATCCATTTTGACTCTCCTAGGTAATTCGTGCCGAAGCAAGGTGTATTCAGCGTTGTGGGTACTAGGATGGGTTACAAATTTTATGCCATAAAGCGATGCACTAAGCGATTGAATTTAATAGCTATTTATGCAATGCGGATGCGTATTATTCGAGAACTCAGTAAATTAGTAAACAGATGTGCGTAATTTTTACATGAGTATGCTGCACAACTATAAGGCGCGTGTTTGGAGATTTCTGCACCCAGGGGCAACCGGATAATATTTTCGGCGGCTTTATTTATACAATGTAATACGTTTAACAGCGCTGATTCGATGCTGACAAGCCAAGCGGAAGTTGTCATCTAATTGTTGTTTGCTCAAATGCGCTTTATCGGCAGACGTAATACGTGTTTTGTTAGCTGTTTGACATACGCACTGACCGCATGAACCGCCACCACCGCACTGAGAGGGTATATTAAAGCGGAAGTTATCTAGCCCTTCAAGAATCGTCATGCGTGGATTGACGGTAATTTTAAAATTCGATTCTGTCCTGCCATTGGGTTTTGGCACCTCATAAAGAATTTTAATATAAAGATTTTTACGTTTGGCGAAGGTCATATTAACTGACCACCAATCGGCAAAAAGCTCCCATCTCGACTTGGGTATGACTTTGTGTTCAACAGGCGGCGCTTGAATGACTGCAGGCCTTGGTTGAACGTTCTCACTGACGGGCTTTTGGGAAGGCTGTTTAATCTCTAAACGCGGATTAGGCCTTGACGCCAACCAAGTATCTAAAGCTTCTTGAGTGGTTTTGTCTGGTTTGGGTGTTAGGCGAGGGTTTGGCCGCGACAACAACCACTGATCCAGCGCCTCTTGAGTGTGTCTGTCAGGCTTAGGCTGCAATCGAGGATTGGGTCGCGACAATAACCACTGATCAAGCGCTTCTTGGGTATTGCGATCAGGTTTGGGCACAAGCCTTGGGTTTGGTCTCGAGGCCAACCAAGCATCCAGCGCCTCTTGGGTATTTTTATCTGGTTTGGCGCGCAAGATTGGATTAGGTCTGGCGAGAAACCAAGCATCCAGTTCTGATTGTAAATTACGCGGCGCGCGTTCTCGCAAAATAGGATTAGGTCTTGAAGCAAACCAAGCATCCAATTCAGTTCGTGCTTTACGCGGTAGGACCGTAACTACTGGCTCGCTAGGCGCCCAATTTTCAGGCCTAGTTCGCTCACGTAACTGAGGTTCACGCTCAATGACCGGGTCGCTTAAAGATATCGCAGGTAACGCTAATTGCCCGTCTTTGAGTAATGCAAACAACCAGTAGAGACCGCTAAAAGACAGCATAAGCATCAATGCAGCAAATAGCTTTGCAAACATATTATTAAAACTACCTTGGTTCGCGTAATCCATAAAATGCAATTTAAACAATAAGTTGCGCAATGGTGTCGCATCGTTTACATGCGCAATAAGTGCACCAGTTTGGGCATTGAGTACAATTTTTGTGTTCAATGCATCGTCAACGCTAAGCTGCCATACTGCGTTTTGTTCTTGAGGTAACTCAGGGACATTTTGTTGATATTTTTTAGCGTTTATTATCCTGACTTTCGACAATGGATCGTCGGCTTTGTAGGTGGCTAGTGCAAGTTTCGAAGCAAGCGCACTAGAGATGGTAACAGCGTTTCCGCTAAGCGCATCAAAAACGGAATAGTCACTTTCCCAATATTCATGTTGCCCTTTTTTATGTTGTAAACGATAAACCCAACGATTACCTAATTGTTCAAGATACACCGCTTCTGTATGCTTATTTTGCGACAATAAAAACGCAATATCGACAAAGTCAGGGGCGCGATTATTTACGAGTTCTATACTCTCTGGCGCTTCAATTACCGTATTTTGACCGGTGGCTAATGGGTGGTCAATGCGAGCGAGCAAAAAGCCACTTGTTAGCCACAAAACAAGCTGCACAAAGACTAACAATGCCAACCATTGATGAGATTGCTTAAACTTAGCCCCAAGACCCTTTTTAAAAAAACTTGTATCTTGCTCAGAAGGGGCTAGTTTTGGGCTTAGCATTTTATAATAAAGTAGAACTAAACCAGCAATAACGGCTAAAGCACTAATGACCGAAGTAACGGCAAGTAACAGGTTTTCGGGCTCGTCACCATCTACGTAATCCATAATATGCAAGCGCCAAAATAAATCAAATAGACGCCAAGCATGATGGCGAACATAGACAACTTCTCCGGTAAATTCAGAAATATACACGCGAGTTTTATCCCATGTATTTAGCTGAACTTGCCAAAGAGGAAGACCTTTACTGCCTATTTCAGTCGGAAAGTCTATGGTGTCAGCATCGATAAGGCGCACGGTGTCGACAGCAGCGCCCTCAATATCTGGCATATTTATCAATTCAGGAATAAGGTTTATGACATCAACCAACTGCAACGGGCGCACGCCCAAACCGGTCTGGGCGTCTAGCATCACCTGGACTGTTCGTAGTGCGTCTTCACTATAGTAGTCTAATCGATATACGGCTTTATCACCCAGCCACCCTAATCGAATATTAGTTGCGTTCGGGTAACGATTTAGCACTTGTTTGAAGGTCAGTTTTACATTTTGAGTGCCTAAATTGGGCATAGACTGTTTGTAAAGATGATCCCCATGAATGTAGTGAATATTGGGAAAGACCATATACGCACCGGTTAACGCCCACACAAAAAGTTGCACACCCACAAAGGCCATTAGCCATCTATGTAGTTTACGTGCCTTTTTTAAAGCCGGTGGCGGCGTAGCAATTCCTGAAGAATCTAACCCAACGCTCATTTAAGAAGTGTGCCTTTACATCATAGCGATTTCTAAATAATGCGTTAATATAAATTATTCTCTGCTAAAGTGCCAACTATGCAAAATCTAGTTATTCTGAAGCGCTAGGCTTAACCAACTTCGCTGCGCTTAACACTAACTCTGCAGAAGGTCTTACGCGAAAGTTAGGGTTAACATAACTAAATACTACTTGCCCTTCGGTGTTAGTAATAAAAATAGCAGGAGCTGGCAACACAGCGCGGTTAGAATCGTCGCTGGTTAAGTCAACATTCATGCGGTCTTTATACAATGCACGGGTGTCACTGGGTACATAATATCCGATACCAAAAGACTTAATCGCGTCTAGATTCTGATCAGACAGCAACTGCGCTGCAAATTCAGCTTCTAATTTTTGAGATTGCAGTTTTTCCGGGCTTTCAGGAGAAATCGCTAAAATCTGATAACCTTCTTTTACTAAGTCCGCTTCAATGTCTTTAAGCTCAGCCAATTGACGTGAACAATAAGGGCACCAACCTCCTCGATAAAACACAATGACAGCGGGCTTTTGCATCAATAGCGCTTGCAAGCTAACTGGTGAACCATCGGCCATTTTTAGATTTGCATTTGGTGCGGTGCTACCGTTTAATATTGGTGTAACATCTTCAGGGTTATCGCGTATTTGCGTGCGATCAATTGCAAAGGCCTGTAAAGACAAAATACTAAGTATTAAGACTAAAACATATTTTTTCATTGGGTATCCGTAGGTAAATAATATCTAGATGGATGTAGACCTCCACAAGCAGTAAAATCTTTCAGCCTGTAGAAAATTAAATATAATGAAGTGCTGCGTATTACCTACCGTGCTGCCAGCGATTGCTATTTATCAGAATACTGCAGGGCTTCCCACCACTGATCGCTAGCCTCAATTTCTCCGTTTTCATTTATATACGGAAATGGCAAGTTGCGCTGCTTACACACACCATGCAACACAGGAAAGCCGCCTTCAAACAAGATTCTTTGCGCTTCGGCCTCACTTAAGGCATTGTGATTATACATTCCTGCATTATCACGTTGGCGCTGCGCTTCATAAAGAATCAGCGCCGCGGCCACCGACACATTCAAAGATTGCACCATACCAAGCATTGGGATCACTATAGCTTGGTCACTCATTGCAATGGCATCATCAGTAACGCCTGTTTTTTCTTGCCCTAACACAATTGCAGTAGGCAAGGTATAATCTACTTCTCTAAAATCAATGGCACTGTCGTCAAGGTGAGTAACCAGTACTTGCATACCTTCAGATTTTAAATGAGCAATTGCGTTTTCAGTACTTGGATGGCGTTTCATATCGACCCAAACTTGACTGCCCATCGCGGTACCCCGAAGTAAGGGCTTATTTTCTTCCCAAACGGCATGAATACAATGCACACCCACCGCATCAGCCGAACGTATGACCGCCGATACATTATGTGGTTTATGTACTTCTTCTAGCAGAAGCGTTAAGTCAGGCTGCCTTTTCGATAAGAGCTCGCGGATTTTACTGTATCGCTCTGATGTCATGGATTGCGAATGTGACATTTATTCTGGCAGCACCATAACCGCATCAATTTCAATCTGTGCACCTTTAGGTAAAGCACTCACTTGTACTGCCGCCCTTGCCGGATAGGGCTGTTCAAAATATTTTGCCATGACTTCGTTGACTTTGGCGAACTGACCTAAATCGGTCAAGAATATATTCACCTTTACTAGGTTAGAGGTGTTGCCACCGGCCGCCTTAACTACTGCTTTGATATTTTCAAAGACTTGTACTGCTTGAGCTTCAAAGTCTTGTGACACCATTTCCATGGTATCGGGTATCAACGGAATTTGACCTGACAAATAAACAGTATTACCCGCTTTTACGGCTTGGCTATAGGTGCCGATAGCGGCTGGAGCGTTGTTGGTTTGAATAACTGACTTAGACATGGGTTCCCTTTTTTAGCGTTTAGCCACCTGTAATGTGCACATTAGTTGCTAGGGCGGCCGTTTTGATTTGTTTAAATAAACGTTATAACAGAAAACAAAAAGCCTTAGTATGCTTAATTAGAAGTAAACGCATAAATGGCGATTATGCTTGCGTATTGAATAGCACAGGCACATAGTTTATTCTCAAGCTTCAATGATTGAGTGGCGTATTAATGAAAAAGATAAAAAATGAAAACGCATTGCTTAAAAAAGCAATTACCGTTGCAGAGCATTATGCGAAAAATCGCGGGTACAAGGGCTTTTCGCCTACCGACTCTGCAAAAGAGAAAGTTGAAAGCTTGTACCGCTTATTAGTACACGACAAATTAATCACCCCACTACCTGAAAACAAAGAAGACCTAGCTAGTTTAAAGCACCGCTTAGTAATGTGGATAATGAAACAATTGCCACCTGATCACGAATTGCTAAAATAAGCATACATATAACCACCAGCCACGACATCTCTTAAAGGAATGCAGAGCAATGCTCAATAAATTCGTTTTACTGACCCTCAAGGGCCTTTTCACGATTTTACCTTTTGCCCTAACATTATACTTATTGATGTGGATTGCCATTACCACCGAAAGTTTATTGTCCCCGTATTTGCCTGCCCATTATTATTTCCCGGGCTTAGGCGTTATCACCATAATAGCGCTTTTGGCCATCATTGGTGTATTCGTAAATGCCTATTTTGTTCGTTTGTTTATTAATGCAGGCCAGCGCCTAATAGAGCGCGTTCCGGTCGTCAAAACTCTTTACGGTGCCATTCAAGATGCGGTTGAATTATTTCAAATAAAAAAAGAAGCGGGAACCAAGCGAGCAGTTTCGGTTGAAGTAAGTGAAGGGGTAAATTTAATTGGTTTTGTAACAAATGACAAAGTCGCAAAAGTCCTGTTCCCTAACGACAATAAAGTCGCTGTTTACATGCCCATGAGTTATCAAATTGGTGGCTACACCTTATATTTAGATCCAGCAAAAATAAGCGATTTAGATATAGATGTTGAAACCGCTATGCGGATTGCGGTTACCGGTGGAAATTCGATTTCTAAGAAAGAGGATGACGCGCCTACCCCTAAAAAAGCGTCAACTGGCTGACTTTTTTGTTAAATGAAAAACTAATAAGCCAATACACAGCCCCCAAAATGCGCTATTGATACCTAAAATATTGCTCCCTGATGCGGTCAATAAAAAAGTGATGAGGGCCGCCTCTCGGGCGTCACTCTCGCTCAATGCAGTGGCCAAACTATTACCAATAGTACCAAGGAGCGCCAAGCCCGCGATGAGCATAATTAATTCTGTGGGAAAGGCTGCAAATAAAAGCGCGACCGTTGCGCCAAACACACCAGTTAACAAATAGAATATACCTGCCCAAACCGTTGCAAAATAGCGATTTTCGCGGCGAGTTCCGGTGTCGTCTCCCATACATATGGCAGCGGTAATTGCCGCCAAGTTAAACGCATAACCACCAAAAGGTGCCAGCACTAAACCGCTTATCCCAGTCCAACTGATTAAGGGAGAGATGGGAGGTGAGAAATTATTCGCTTTTAGTACCGCAATACCCGGCACATTTTGGGATGCCATTGTGACAATAAAAAGCGGCAAGCCAACGCCAATGAGACTTTGTAAGGTAAATGTCGGGCTCGTCCACACTGGCATTGAAAATTCTAGCGCAATGTCTGATGCACTTAAGCGACCTTGAAAATACACCAGTATAACGCCCACCACTAACACAGATACAATAGCAAACCGCGGCAAAAAGCGCTTAAGCAGAATATAGCTTGCAATCATTATTCCCGCCAGCAAGATATCGTTTTGCAACACGCCAAACGCATTTAGACCAAATTGGAATAGCACGCCAGCCAGCATTGCTGAGGCAAGCGGCAAAGGCAAGTGTTTCACCAATTTATTAAACCAACCGGTAAGGCCACATATCACAATGAGAGAAGAGCTAAAAATGAAAACGCCGATTGCATCGTTTAAACTTAGGCCTTCAACACTTGTCACTAGTAGCGCAGCACCAGGCGTAGACCACGCGGTAAGTATTGGTACTTTATAAAACAACGATAGACCAATACTGGTCAAGCCCATGCCTAAGCCTAGGGCCCACAACCATGAACTCAATTCTTCACTGGTAGCACCTAAGGCTGTGGCCGCTTGAAAGATAATAACAGCCGAGCTTGTGTAGCCAACTAGTACCGCTACAAAGCCCGCAGATATTGCAGGTAAAGAAAAGAATTCCCAAAGAGAAGTGGTCTTACGTGACCCAGAGCTAAAATTTGACAAAACACATCCTGTTATTGAGCGATGACCTGCTTAAAGTAAGTTTACTCGCGACCTTTCTTATTGTTTTGCTTGTACTTTTGTTTGGCTATGTCGTGATACTTTTTGAAGCTCTGGTAGCGTGCGAATTTTGCGCATAATCGTGGCAAAGTGTATACGGTTGCGTGTCGTCAACTCAATATCAACAACCAAATTATTATCATCACGTTCGTGGGTCTGAAGATTTACGATTGATGAGTCACATGATGCAATAGCGGCGGTTAATGATGCGAGTGTTCCCTGCTGATTAATTGCCTCTACGCGAACAGCGGCCTTGAAGTCACCTTGCGCATCTTGCCCCCACTGCATTGGCAATACTCGCTGTGGTTCTTCTCTAGATAGTTTTCGAATGTTGGTGCACCCGGTTTGGTGTATAACCACACCTTTGCCTGGGCTGAGTATGGCCACAACTTCATCTTCAGGAATAGGATGACAACATCTTGAAAAGTGCACCATTAACCCTTCTGTCCCGCGAATCGCAACATTACTCTTTTTGTCAGGGATTTCAGTGCTCTCGCCGACCAATCGCCTCGCCACCATCGCACTTATTTCATTACCCATACCAATATTGGCAAGCAACTCGTCAAAACTTTGGTATTTGGTTTCTTCAACAACACGATCTATCTCTGATTGGTCGATTTCATCGAGTTTGATTGTGCCTAAGGCATGGCGCAATAGTCGATTGCCCATATTCTTGGCATCGTGTGCATGTTGACGTTTCAAGAAATGGCGAATATTCGAGCGCGCTCTGGCACTTACCACAAAATTAAGCCAGTTAGCATTAGGCTTAGCTCGCGGTGAAGTAATAATTTCAATACTTTGACCGTTTTCAAGGGCCGCACTCAAGGGATAGTTACGATGATCAACTCGTGCCCCTACACAAGTATTTCCTACGTCAGAATGCACCGCATATGCGAAATCAACGGCAGTCGCTCCTGTGGGTAACTCAATAATTTTTCCTTTAGGCGAAAATACGTAGATTTCATCCGGGAATAAGTCTGATTTTACGTTTTCGATAAATTCGACCGAGGTACTCGCATTTTGTTGTAGCTCTACTAACGATTGCATCCACTGATTTGCGCGCAGCTGTGAAGTGTTATCCCGGTCATTGCTCTCTTTGTATAACCAATGAGCAGCAACACCTTTATCTGCCAAGTGGTCCATTTCTTCGGTTCTAATTTGTACTTCAACAGGAATGCCATGAGGCCCTTTTAGGGATGTATGCAAAGATTGGTAACCATTGCTTCGAGGGATAGCTACGTAGTCTTTAAAGCGGTTTTCGATAGGCTTGTAAATACTGTGGATTGCACCTAATACTCTATAGCAGTTATCAATAGAATCGACGATAATACGAAAGCCATAGATATCCATGACTTCATTAAAAGACAATTCCTTCTTCTGCATTTTACGGTAAATAGAATAAAGGTGCTTTTCGCGGCCTTGTACGCGCCCGTTTATATTGTATTCTGCAAGCTTGTTTGTGAAATCTAAGCGTGTGCGTTCGATAATTTCTTTGCGGTTCCCGCGCGCTTGGTTTACTGCGCTCTTAAGCGCTCGGTACCGCATGGGGTACATTGCTTGGAAACCTAAATCTTCAAGCTCATTTTTAATATCATATATACCCAGGCGATGGGCCAAGGGAGAGTATATTTCAAGGGTTTCAAGTGCGATGCGCCTGCGTTTTTCTGGCCTTAAAGAGCCAAGCGTTCGCATATTGTGCGTGCGATCAGAAAGTTTGATTAATATAACGCGGATGTCTTTGACCATGGCCATTAACATTTTGCGGAAGTTTTCTGCTTGCGCTTCTTGCTTAGAGTTAAATTTGAGTTTATCGAGCTTACTTACACCTTCAACAAGCTCTGCTACCGTTTCGCCAAAAGCCAAGCTTAAGTCTTCTTTGCTGTATTCTGTGTCTTCAATAACGTCGTGTAGGAGCGCAGCCATGAGGGTTTCATAGTCTAGCTTCATGTCAGCTAAAATACTGCTTACGGCAACAGGGTGAGTTATATAGGGATCGCCAGAAGAACGGGTTTGGCCTTCGTGCGCATCACGTGCCAGAATAAAAGAAGCGCGCACGTAATCGACTTGCTTTTTTGGCAAGTAAGTGTTGATTTTTGCCTCTAACCCTTCAAATAAATACACCTAAACTCATTACCTTAATAAAATTTAACGATAACAAGTAGAATACGTTTATTTTGGTGCTTTGCAAAACAAAAAACGCCGATTTTACTCGACGTTTTTAATTTTTTTTATATCGCTCGTAAAGTTGCTACTTTACCCGCGACAAAATTGGCTTAGTTATTCGCTAAAATACTCGCAACAGAAGCAAATTCCGCCGCTTCTTGCTCGCGTTGATCTTGTAGCTCTGTTTGCTCAACAGTTGAAGCTGTTACAAGGCCAAGCTCAATTTCACGCAAAGCAACAACGGTTGGCTTATCATTAAGCGGATCTACCAATGGGTCTTTCCCTTCAATAGCAAGCTGACGAGCGCGCTTTGCCGCTACTAATACTAAGTCAAATCGATTACCAATCTGGTCTACAGCGTCTTCTACTGTTACACGTGCCATTACGAGCTCCGTTGTTTAGCGTTAATTTCAAAAAATGGGGGCGAAGTATAAAGCACTTCGCAAAAAGAATATAGTTAATAATGCATAATTTACGCTAATTTGCACTGATATTTAACAAAAAAAGCGTTCTTTAATGTTTCTTAGCCTCGGTAGCTACCTTGTTTTAGTTACTGGCGTTGTTTGAAAGCAAATCTTCCAGCAAAGCTTGATAACGAATACCTTGCTGCTCGGTACGTAAACTCTGCGCCTTTACCACGGTAATTAATTCATCTAATGCATGGGTAAAATTGTCATTCACAATCACATAATCAAACTCTTGATAATGAGACATTTCGCTTTGCGCTTGTTGCATACGGCTTTCGATTACCGCGTCGCTGTCTTTGCCACGGCTGACTAAGCGAGCATTAAGTTCATCTCGTGAAGGCGGAAGAATAAAAATAGATACCACATCGGGGTTTAACGTTTTGATTTGCTGCGCACCTTGCCAATCAATATCTAAAAATACGTCAATGCCCTGTGAAAGCTTGTCGTTAATGGCCGCTTTTGAAGTACCATAGTAATTATCAAAGACTTGCGCATGTTCGTAAAATGCATCTTCAGCAATCATTGTTTTAAATTGTTCGACATCTATGAAGTGATAATGCTTACCGTCAACTTCTCCCTCTCGGGGCTTACGAGTCGTATGCGAAACCGAAAGTTCGGCATTGTTTACAAGATGCCCCTCTTCAGCCCGCTGCAACAATGCACTGATTAAACTAGACTTTCCGGCGCCAGATGGGGCGGCTACGATAAAAAGATTCGCGGTAGAAGTTGTCATTAGTCGTGTCCTATCAATGGGTAAACTGAAATGTTGTATGACTCTAATAAATGCCATTGCTAAAGTCATCGCTTTTGCTTGTCAGGCAACTGGTGTCTTATGCTACCATAGCGGTCGTGAAAGTAGTCTGTTTCATACTTGGATTTACGCTTGGGTTTCGTTCTGAACATTCGAATTTCGAGAATTGTATGAAAGAAAGCGATTAGCATCAACTAATTGATGCTTTGGGGAGATATTTGCCTTCGCAAATATGACGATAGAAATGCAAATATGACGATAGAAATGCAAATATGACGACAGAAATGCAAATATGACGATAGAAATGCAAATATGACGATAGAAATGCAAATATGACGATAGAAATGCAAATATGACGATAGAAACGCGATATGAAGAAAGAAATGTAATATGAAGAAAGAAGCGCAATAATTTAATGAAGTTAACGTAATATTTAACCACAAAGCAAGGATTTGATGTAATGCAAAATGTCTCTTCTGATGAGCTATTACCCGGCGTAGAAATTGCGCCGCAAGGGCAACACAAAGCAACCATCATTTGGTTACACGGTTTGGGTGATTCTGGCAATGGTTTTGCTCCCATAGCACCTGAACTAAAGTTGGACCCAGCACTTGGCGTTAAGTTTATCTTTCCCCATGCACCCATTCGTCCGGTGACAATAAACAACGGTATGAAAATGCGTGCTTGGTATGATATTAAAACAATGGACATGGGCAGTCGCGCCGATATCCAAGGAGTACTTGAATCTAGCGAACAAGTAAAAGCACTGATTGAACATGAAATTTCCCAAGGTATCCCAGCAGACAAGATCATGTTAATTGGCTTTTCACAAGGCGGCGTTATTGCCTTACATTTGGGCACACGTTTTGACCAAACACTTGCGGGTATAGCTGGGCTTTCTACTTATATGTGTGAACCGGCAAGCCTCACCACTGAAAAACATGCGGCAAACATGACGACCCCTATTTTATGCTGCCATGGCATTCAAGATGAAGTGGTTCCAATGAGTTTAGGTAAACTTGCCTATACCACATTACAAGACAACGGCTATGATGTATCGTGGAAACAATATGGAATGCAACACAATGTATGTATGCCAGAAATAAACGACATCTCAGCATTCATCACTTCGTACCTATCTTAGTTTCAAACACAACGACTCATACGGAAATATAAAGCGCCTATGCAAACAAGCCCAGCTCCGACTAAAAGCCTCATTCGTATTGCCACCCGTAAAAGTGCCTTAGCTATGTGGCAGGCCTATTACGTGCAAGACCAACTACTCAAGCATTTTCCAGAGCTCAAGGTTGAACTTGTACCAATGTCGACACAAGGCGACCGAATACTCGACACACCCCTTGCGAAAATTGGCGGAAAGGGGCTTTTTATAAAAGAGTTAGAAGTTGCGATGCAAAATGATTTAGCTGACTTAGCCGTGCATTCGATGAAAGACGTGCCGGTTGCATTTCCTGACGGTTTTGGATTGCATTGTATTTGTGAACGAGAAAATCCTTATGACGCTTTTGTATCAAACACCTACAATAGTTTTGATGAATTGCCTCAAGGAGCAGTGGTTGGTACATCAAGCTTACGTCGCCAAGCCCAAATTAAAGCGGTGCGCCCTGATTTAAACATTAAAGATCTCCGAGGTAATGTAAATACGCGTTTGCAAAAGCTCGACGATGGCCTGTATGACGCCATCATTCTAGCGGCAGCAGGACTTATTCGCTTAGACATGAACAATCGCATAAAGCATGAGTTAGACCCTAAATTATGTTTACCTGCTGTAGGTCAAGGTGCCGTTGGCATTGAATGTCGCAACGACGATGCAGCATTAATCACGATGTTACAAAAGCTTAATCACCCGCAAACAGCGCTCAGAGTGAAAGCAGAGCGCGCTATGAATGCACAACTTCAAGGCGGTTGCCAAGTGCCCATTGGTAGTTTTGCCGAATACGATATGCGCCATCAAAATAGCAAAAGTACTCTTAGCATGAATGCCTTAGTCGCATCGCCCGACGGCAGTACAGTGCTGCACACAAGTGGCAAAGTTGAATGCAAGGTAAATGATATAAAAGCGGCCGAGACTTTAGGCACAACCCTTGCTAAAGCGCTACAAGCGAAAGGTGCTAAAGCCATTTTAGACGCTTTGTAGTACTGATGAGTTTTCTCATTGCGAGGCCTAAAGACAAAGTTTTGGAAACAGTTGACCTATTCCAAAAGTCAGGCTTGCAAGCCCATGCCTTGGCGCTTATGGATATTAGCGTTAATAAAGATGACGCGCTTAGCGCTAGTTTATGCAATGCTTCGCCAAAATGCATTATCATCACATCGGTTTATGCCGTAAAATGGTTAGCAGAAACCTTAAGTAAGCACACACTATCAATTGATTTTTTGACTATCGATTTTGTGTGTGTGGGCGCGTCTAGTGCAAAAAAATTACGTGATTTAATAGACAGCCGCAACATATACATAGCCAAGCCAGAAAATTCCGAAGGGGTTTTACAGCTCCCTTTACTACAAAACATTAAAGATAAAAGTATTGTGCTATTAAAGGGAGAAGGCGGTAGAAACTTAATTGCACCGGGTTTAACTGAGCGAGGCGGCAAGGTTCACGTGCTAGACGTTTACAATCGGGTTGCCAATACAGACGCTATCCGAGGATTTGTTTTTGAGCCCAAGCGAATAAAGTGTATCATTAGCACGAGTATTGAGATTACTGAGCTTTTATTGACTGAGCTAGATCTAAATCAACAAAACACGTTAAGGTCGTGCATATGGATAGTCGCCAGCGAACGGATAAAAGACTATGCTTATACACACGGCATTCGGCATATTTTAGTAAGCCAAGGTGCCAGCAATAAAGCCTTACTTAATTGCGCCAATCAACTAGTAAAAACAGGAGCTTTGCATGACTGAATTAACCCAATCGCCCAGCAAGCCATCAGATGAAATGGAAGACGCGGTAGTGATTGAGGAAACTACCACTAAGTCTGCATCTAAGGAAGCATCTACTCACAAGAAAACAGCCAAAACAGGCCTTTTGTGGTTTTTTACACTAATTAATTTGATAATCATCATTGTACTTTGTGCTGGCGCATATTGGTACTATACGCAAATTCTAGACGATGATTCGACTACCCAAACCGACATTATATCCTTAAAACAAGACCTCAATGAACAGTCTAAAAGTTTGCAAGTTAATACTAACCAGTTGCAACAGCGCACCGAGGCGCTAAAAAGCGATATCAGTAATGTACAGGCACAAAACGAGCAAAAATTGGCTAACTTGCAAGGTGAGTTACAACAAGCAAAAGACACAGCACAAGCGTTAAACAAGCGCTTGGCCGAAATGTCAGGACGTCGTCCTTCAGATTGGTTATTGGCTGAAGCTAACTACTTAGTGAATATGGCAGGACGCAAGCTATACTTAGAAAAAGATATACGTACTGCTATGACCTTGTTAAAAGAAGCCGATGCAAGATTAAATGACTTAAACGACCCGTCATTATTTCCTGTGCGCGCATTAATAGCCGGCGATATTCAAGCCTTAAATCAAGTTAACCCGGTTTCCACAAATTCTATCGCTTTGGCCATCGCGGGCATGTTGCCTAAAGTAGGCGAACTTCCCTTAGATAAATTGCAACTGCCAGAGAATACCAACACAAAAGATCTCGCGCTTAGCGAAGATGTAAGCGATTGGCGTGAGAACCTGAGCAAAACATGGGAATCAATCGTGGGTGATTTGGTCAGCATTGATTACGTCGACAAGCCTTTGGAACCCTATTTAGCAGAGCGTCAACAATGGTTGATAGAGCAACAACTTAAACATGCGCTAAGCCAAGCTCAAACAGCAGCCTTGAGCGAACAAGTTGAGTTGTATCGCACAGCAATCCAACAAGCGATATCGTTAATCGTTGAACATTACCAGTTAGATAATAGCCGAGTAAGTCAGTTTTTAGGCGCGTTACAAGAATTACAAAGCCTCGACTTCTCTAGAAATTACCCAGACACACTAGAGTCACAAGCATCGTTAAAAGGAATTATTGAACAACGCATTCAAGGCTTGTTCAATAATAATCCAAGTGCTAACGAAGAGACATTGGATAATCAACTATGATCAAACTTATTATTATTTTTGTTTGTGTATTAGCCGCTTTTCTTTTTGGGTATAAACTTACCGACATTGAAGGTCGCGTGATTATTGATTTGTCGGGCACGATTATTCAGGCATCCCTGCTTGGTAGTTTTATAATATTACTATTGTCGGCCTTGGGCTTATGGGTTTTTATATGGCTGATGCGTAGATTGTTTAGGGCAGTATCGGGCTCACGTACGTGGTTAGGTAGTTTGTCGAAACGTCAACAAACTCAAGCATTTTATCAAAGTATAAATGCGATGCTGATGAACGAACATCAACAAGCGCGTAAACTGATCAGAAAAACGAATAAAGGCGACTTTCAAGGCACCAATTATTTAATTGCCGCAGAGTTGGAGCGCCAAGCCGGGGAGAACGAGCAAGCACAAGCCTATTTGATTCAGGCAATGGACCATCCTAAATCTGCTCCCTTAGCGCTGATGAAACAAGCCGAATTATGCTTGATGAATGGCCAGAGTGAAGAGGCCATGAACTTGTTGTCAAGTGTTGAGGGGAAAATCCGCAACTCGAAGCCTTTTGTTGTCCTTAAATTGAATGTACTCGAAGGTTTAAATGACTGGGAACAGATTCAGTCACTTGCAAAAGAGAATAAAAAGCTGCTTGGGGAAGACTACCTGAGATGGTCCAAACAATGGACCACTGGAGAATTCGCTGCCATTGCGAGTAAACATGGTGCGAATGCTTTGAAGACTCACTGGCAGCAACTTAGTCGTGCTGAACGCAAAGACCAAGCCAATCAAATGGCCTACTTACAGTTATTGATCGATCAAGGGCTGTCTGCTGAAGCTGAAAAAGAATTGGTGAATATTGCTAGTAAACATCATCACGAAAGCTACTGGAACTTATTCAAACAACTTAACCACCCTAACCCAACTGTGGCCATCCGCTTTATTGAACAAGAAATAAAGAAGCATCCAGAAAAAGCGGCCTTGTACTCAGTATTGGCAAACCTAGCGTATAATATGCAAGATTATGAACTTGCTTACAAAGCAATAAGCAAAGCCATAGAGCTGGATCCACACCCAACTGATAAAGCATTATTGGCCTGTATACTGGAAAAAAGACAAGAGTTTGAACAAGCCAACTTACTTTATAAAGGCTTACTTAAGTAAACTTCAGAATAAATAGACACCTTTGCAGGTGTCTTGCAACAACAAGCTCTGTTATTGTAAACATAGTTTGATAGGTCTGTAGTGAAATCAGCTTTTTACTACGACATTCATCTTTTGCTATGTATTTTTCTTCTTTGTAAATTTCAATTTTGTCCTTGTCTACCATACTTCCCCCCCCCCGCCTTAAAAACTTAAATAGTAATTCGCAAGCTACTTGGTCGGTATACTTTTGTGAATGTTGGTAGGGGATAACGCCGTCGCTAATGCCATGCCTATCATAAACAAGATATTTTGAAGCAAAAAAATCCTTATAAAAAGTAATTACTTAACTTATTAAATCTTACTAAAAGTGTTATTAGGGTAAAATGGACTATAATAAAAAACATACATGTTGTACATTATTTATACAGCGCACCGCAGTTGATCATGTCGCCTAGCGTTGCAAAGTACATTTCTAATGTAGTAATAAGAAATAGATAATAATGATATGGATAATTTTTATAGAGGATATAACCATGACGAAATTGCGAAAATTACTTGATGCAAAAAGCATTGTACTAATAGCTTTTTTGAGCTTATGTAGTACGGCATCTCAAGCTGCGCTTATTGAAACTGCACTGCCAACTAATACCTACATAACGTTAAATGGCTTTGATTGGGCTTGGGGAGCAAGCTGTGTTACAAAGGATGCAGGTGATTGTGATACTGTCGATGCAACTTTTCAAATGAACCTAGGCTGGCGAATTGCAGAAGCTACAGATATGGCCATTGCGCCTACTGCTTTAGACTTTCTTTTCCCTGGTGCTAATGTTTTATTTAACGGAGTAGATCCTATTAGTGGAGCATATTTTGAATATTTAAACTCTGCATATCAGGACTCTCTTTCAGATGGCGCCTGCGCAAGTTCGTACTTTACCTTAGGCGACGGAAATAACTCTTGTGATTGGATGAACGGTTCTGGTCAGAACGTTAATACGGTAGGATGGTATAACCAAAATG
Source organism: Glaciecola sp. G7-5 (assembly GCF_055808975.1). Classification (NCBI taxonomy): domain Bacteria; kingdom Pseudomonadati; phylum Pseudomonadota; class Gammaproteobacteria; order Alteromonadales; family Alteromonadaceae; genus Glaciecola; species Glaciecola sp. G7-5. The sequence goes on along the minus strand of NZ_CM147892.1, from coordinate 1,541,372 downwards.
GAGAATCTAACTTCTTTGCTGAAGTGTTGTTCATTCGAGATAGAGCAACTACGGTTCCTGTACCGCCAGTAATACTCTTGTTTGGTTTGGGTCTAATAGCATTAGCGAGTGCACCAAAGCGAAAATAAACTCTAATCTGCAATCCATAATTATGGATTGCATGTTCGATTAAACAGGGAAAATATCCTTGGGGGTTTTCGTGGCATTTATTTAGGCAATAACAGTATTTATGTTATCGCCTTTTTAATGCTGAACAATAAATGTTAGCAAGGATTGCATTACTTTAGGTCAAAACCAAATCAACCCTTCATAATTCTACAAAATAAATTTGTGATTGATTATATTAATTAAAACCTCAGGAAATTTGCAAATTTTACTAAGCTTCGATTCAAGAGTGAGAGAATTCTATTTATCACGAGTCAAAGGTCGGAATACTTTCAACGGTGTATAGGCTCAGGGGTTCGATCTAACATAGTAATAGCATGTATCAATTAATTAACTGGCAAACACCATCCAGTTGCGGTCGTTCGTATTCAAAATCCCATTACGATTTGCGGTTCGTTTTATCAATGATATTTGTGCCATGAACGGCTCTTATGGGGGCATTAGCGGCCATATTAGATTTTTGGGTTTGCATTCTAAAATTGCCAATTGTATTGGCGAAGCTTTTCGATAAACCACATCAAAGCTTTGCCATCTTGTCCTTTGTTCCACGCTACATACATTTCTTGACTTAAACGCGGAATTGCACAAGCTTTTTGAATTAAAACACCGCTATCTAAAAAGGGTTGTGCAAGATGCTGGGGCAAAAAACCGACGCCAATTCCGAGTCGTTGCGCCTCTAGTTTGGCGCGCATGCTGTTCACGCGTATTGCTTGCTTACTAGTAAATAATCCACTCTCTCTGGTGGGCAATAACTCTGAGGTATCACTCACGATAATAGATGGATAGTCCACAAGATGCTCCGCTTGAATAGCAACATCAAGTGATGCAAGAGGATGGTGCGGCGCGATGGCAAAAACAAAATTTATGTCTGATATCTTATGGATGTTGAACATTCCTTTTGGAAGCTCACCCGAGGCGCCTATCACAATATCAGCACGCTTACTATGAAGCGCGTCCCAACCACCCCCGAGAGCCTCTTCACTTATAGAAACGTCGACACAATGCGGTAACAGGGTAAACTCTGATAGTAGGTCAAAAATAATATGCTCCGGAATGATTGTATCACGTGCTATGCGTAACTCTCTTTCCCAACCAGATTCTAATTGTGTAACAGCATCTACCATTTTATTTGTGGCAAGTAGAATGTCTCGACCATGAGCCAAGACTAATTTTCCTGCAGGCGTTAAAACTGCTCTTTGTTTTGTTCTGTCAAATAAAGGTGTTCCGATTTCATCTTCTAATTTCTTGATGGTGTAAGTTAGCGCTGAAGGTACTTTAAATAAAGATTCAGCCGCGGCAGCAAAGCTCCCTTTTTTGTCAATAGCATCGAGCGCCTTTAACGCATCAATTGAGATAGCCTGATACATCACTCCCCCTTTTTAGCACCCATAAATTTAGAGTAATTTGGTTTGTTCAAATATTTTGAGTTAACTCTTCAAAACGTTTTGATTTTTTATTCTTTTCAGGCTTCTTATACTACATCCCATCAACTAAATAATATACTTTTTAACAAACCAATCTACTTTAAATTTATTGAGGAAAGAAAATGAAAACACTTATCAAAACACTAACACAAACGAATGAAAGCTACTCTTCACTCGTCTTACGAGTACCTGTTGGCATAATTTTTATGGCACATGGCGCGCAAAAATTATTTGGTTGGTTTGGCGGTTATGGCTTAGAAGGTACTGCAGGATGGATGGAATCTATTGGCTTGGCACCTGGTTTATTAATGGCCCTTTTAGCCGGTGCTGGCGAGTTTTTTGGTGGCTTATTAATTTTATTTGGCATACTTACTCGCCCTGCTGCAGCTGTGTTAGCCATTGCCATGGTAGTCGCTATTTTCTCCGTGCATTTCGCAAATGGCCTTTTTATGTCGAATAACGGCTATGAATTCGCGTTAGCCTTACTCGCTGCGAGCGTATCTCTTGCAATTTCTGGTTCTGGGAAAATTGGTATCGACCAATTGATTGCTAAAAAATTAGCCTAATACAGTAAATAGCGTAAATCGATAGAGAGTACACAATGATCACATTAAGAAAAGCATAAGACAGAGGTAATTCGGATTTTGGCTGGTTGCCAAGCAAGCATTCATTTTCATTCCACAAATACCAAGATAATGACCACATGGGTTTTTCGGAGTTATTGGTTATTAATGACGACGAAGTGCTAGCAGGTGCAGGTTTTGATACGCATGGCCATCGTGATGTCGAAATTATCAGTTATGTATTTGAGGGGACAATAGAGCACAAAGACAGCACGGGAAATATTAAAGTATTGCCGGCGGGTGAGTTTCAACTAATGTCAGCAGGCAAAGGCATTTTTCATAGTGAATATAACGCGTCGAAAACCGATAGGCTAAAATTTTTGCAAATTTGGATAAAGCCAAATGTATATGGCGAACGCCCGGGGTATCAGCAAAAAGACTTTGGCAAAGCATATGGTTTAACCACCATTGCAACGCCCAATGGAGAAGGCGGTACGCTGCGCATTAAGCAAAACGCAAAGCTGCATCAATTGATTGTTAAAGCAGGCACCGGTCATACTTTTACGGCGAGTTGCGGGACTAAAGTGTACCTTCATCAGCTGAACGGGCAAGTGCAACTCAATGATCTTGAACTGACACAAGGTGACGGCGCAAAACTAGTGAACGAAACAAGCCTAACACTGCACAATAGGACTGAGCAAGACGCGAGCTTATTAGTCTTTGAACTACCCTAATTTACTTAAATATAGAGGAGAATATTATGAAAAACACGATATTAAAAATTAACGCGAGCATGCGAATTGCTGATTCTAGTAGCCGCAAACTGAGTCAGCTCATTGTATCTCAATTGAGTAACTCGGAAACAACGGTCACAGAGCGTGATCTTACTCACGCACTTCCGTTTGTGGATGAGCAGTGGATTAGCGCTAACTTCACACCAGCTGAACAGCGCACGCAAGCGCAAAAAGGAACGTTAGCGCTATCTGAGCAACTCATTTGCGAACTTGAGGCGGCGGATAACATTGTAATAGGCGTACCGATATATAATTTTGGTGTACCCGCCGCTTTTAAGGCGTGGATTGACATGGTAGCGCGTGCTCGCCGAACGTTTAAGTATACCGAAAATGGGCCTGTTGGCTTACTAGAAAACAAAAAAGCATACGTTGTTGTAACGTCCGGCGGGACTAAATTAGATTCTGAGGTCGACTTTGTTTCCCCATGGATAAAACATGTACTCGGTTTTTTAGGTATTCAGGACGTCGAATTTATCGATGCAAGTGCGCTCATGAGTGGTGAGGAGCAAGTACTCAGCTATGCAAAAGCGCAAATAGAGAAGTTAAAATAATGTAATATGCTGCTCAAAGTAACTGCTTGGTATTTTTTTGAAAAATTATTGCAAACTCAATGTCGGCTTTGGGCGTGGAAGCGCCAAATACTAACTATGACGCTACTTAAGCCTTCCTGATTTAGTATTATCATTTTTTTCTGGCAATGATGTTTCTAAAAGTATTCTAGGTGCATTATTTGCTCCCTTGACGATATTTTCCATTCCTCTGATAAATATGTAGATTGCACCAATTAACGTTAGAATACCCTCAATTTCAGAATTGTTAATCATATTATTCATGTAAAACCAAATAGCAAAAAACGAGAATGCTATCTCTATACAACCGTAGATCACTTTCTTTTTTTGTCGAAAAACAAATAGTGCAAGGCTCAAGATTAATATTGCAAAAAACAGCTGAACCTGCTGAAAGACATCACTCTTTAGATTATCGAAATATGTCATGAAAAATTCTGCCACATAAAGAAACAAATTAACAAATAAATATGCAAGTACAATAATGACTGCAAATATCCCGTAGATGGATAGTCCTTTGTCACTGTCAGGTATCTTATCGTTATTACTGGCTTTTTTCAGACGTGCAATTATCTCTGCGTCTTCAGGACCACCTATCATAATTTCCTCTCTTACTTAAGTATGTAGCATTGGACAAAACATGTTGTTTATGATTTCAAATTTTACTAGCCAATTGTAGACTCAGAAAAAACATCAATCTACAAATATTATTTTTTGAAGGTAGTCTATCGAAAGTAGCTGAGAGCTTATTATTCAAAGCACAGAAATGTCCACACCATGATGATTTCATTTAAAATTGCACCGATATGAAGTATTAAAAGTCAGAGAACGTTTTATTTATGGTCTATGAATAAAATGTGGAAGGAAAATGGATCTGTCTTAACGAAAATCGTCAATAACATATATTATACAAGCTATGTCTGCTTTGGGCGTCTTAACTTGCCAAATTACACAGTGAGCTTTTGCGTCTAGTATAAACACCGCATCTAGCTGTTCATCATACTCATTTGCCTTCTGCAATGACTGAAGATACATTATCAATTAACTTGTCAATTGCCGGTAACTGCTCTTCAATTTCTTTGGGAAGCTTATCATTGATTTGATATTCGGCAATGCCAATAGGATTAGCTGTTGTACGCAACGCATACTCGGCAACTAATTTGTTTCTGTTCTTGCACAATAGAAGCCCAATAGATGGTTCATGCCTATCGAGTTTAATTTGTTCGTCAACGGCTGTCAGGTAAAAGTTTAACTGACCTGCATGTTCAGGTTTGAAATTTCCAGCTTTTAGTTCAATCACAATATAGCGATTCAGATTGATGTGGAAAAACAACAAGTCTATGTAAAACTCATCGCCACCTACATCAAGACGCACTTGCTTACCAACGAAAGAAAAACTAGTTCCAAGCTCTAATAGAAATTTTTTGATTTGCTCGGCTAATGCATCTTCAATATCTCGCTCCAGCGCTTCTTCTCCAAGTTTTAAAAAATCAAAAATATAGCGTGATTTAAAGGTTTCCTTTGCTAATTCTGAGGTTGAAGATGGCATTGTCGAGTCAAAGTTAGTAATGGCACTACCTTGCCGCTCAATTAGCCTGCTTTCTATCTGATTAACTAATACATTGCGTGACCAACCATTTTCAATAGTTTTACTCGCGTACCATAGCCTTTCAGTAGTGTCCTTTAACTTTTGAAGCAATACAATATTATGACCCCAGGGAATTTGGTCAACAGCTTGTTGACCTATTTTATCTTCATTCAAATCAGGCCATGCTTGAGCAAAAGAGCGCATATATTTTAGATTGGTTATCGACAGTCCTTTCATGTCGGGAAATTCAGACTTTAAATCGTTTGCTAAAACACTTAAAACTTTGTCGCCCCACTGTGAATTCCGCTGCTGTTGAACAATAGAGAATCCGATTTTATGGTAAAGAGCTATTAGTTCAGAATTAACAGCTAATGCGGCCTTGTGTCTAGCTGTTCTTACTTTAAGCTTGATATCTTCTAGTGCAGCAAGATAACCTGTATCCTTAGAAATTAAATCCGTCATTTTGTAGTCTTTTTTTCCTTAACTAGATAATAGAACTAGTAATAAATATTCTAAAAGCCCTTACTAATCTCATAAAGTATATGTGGATTTAAATCTATATACCACTGTTCCTCAGCGCTATATTTTTTAGCGCCTGAATGCCTTCTGACGATATTTTAAAAATTAATAAGGTAAATATTTAATCCACAACGTTGCCTATCAAGAATTGACACGTAACGTTGTCGTTTTGTAAAAAAGTATCGAGGCACTATTTTGCCGTTTTACCATCTCATCTATTTCATTAATTGAATAAACAATCGTAACAAATTGAAAAATATCGTATTTTAATTATGGCATTCCTATTGCTTTGTTAATTATTAACAAATGAAACCTATATAGCTTGGAGTTTATCTTATGCATCCGATTGTACTGTATAAAAAGAAAGAGCCTTGGAATAAAGGTAAGCTTGTTGGTCAAAAATTAGCACTAAAACAAAAGCAGATTTGGGCTATTCGAGTTAGGTTAGAAATTTCAGGTAATGTTAGAGATTTAGCATTATTTAGCCTTGGTATAGATAGCAAGCTTCGAGGTTGTGATTTGCTATCTCTGCGGGTTAGAGACATAGCGCTTGGCATGAGTATTCAATCACGGGCAAAGATAATTCAACAGAAAACCGGAAAGCCTGTGCAATTCGAAATCACCGAACAAACTCGGATAGCGTTAAAGGCATTGATTCAAAAAAGTGGACTAGATAGTTCTGATTATCTTTTTAAATCAAGAATAAAGGATTCACCGCATCTGTCCACCAGACAATATAGCCGTATTGTTGATGGATGGATAAACTCTATCGGATTAGAGGGAACCCATTATGGCACTCATTCGATGCGCCGAACAAAACCATCGCTAATTTACAAAAAGACGAAAAATATAAGAGCCTGTCAATTGCTACTTGGCCATTCGAAAATAGAAAGCACAGTTCGTTATCTTGGGATAGAAGTGGATGATGCGCTAGAAATCTCAGAGAGCATTGATATATAAATAAGCGATAATATATTCAACAAATTTGCTTTTGGCCAACGTCGGCTTTGGGCGTGGAAGCGCCAAATGCTCATGTTGGGGAGGATCAAACGAATCTAATAGATTTCAATACACCAAACTTCCTCGTTGTTGAGTGCGTTTTCTATCGTAGACTGATTTGTCAGTAATTTATCAAGTATAACTTTCTAAGGTTGATTGCCACATTTCAACCAAATCACAAACGGAGGCCCTTGCCAAAGTGTACTAAATTCGTTGAAATCAGAGTCCAGAGTGACAATGCAAAAATCATTTTCTTTTGCATACTCCCAAATAGCTATATCTTCCGCAGCGCCCATATTAAGTAAACTAACTTGATTACTGCCAGGATAGACTTCAATTAACTAGTTTGACTAGGCGATGCGATATGTTCTGGTTTAAAAGTAGCTTCATGCCGCCACTGTCACCAGTCTATGCTCTCTTTGTGCTGCATATGCCAAACACGCGCTAATATCGTTTGTTGTTAATTCTGGATAGTCATCAATAATTTCTTGCGCAGAGAGTCCAGTAGCTAGCCAAGCTAAAACATCGTAGACACTTATACGAGTATTTTTCACGCATGCTTTACCGCTACGCTTACCGGAAACAATTTCTAAGTGGTCTTGATAATTCATAGTTAACCTACTTAATACTAAAATCTGTTGATGTTGCTTGCATCTTACAGCGTTTTTCCGTTCTATAAAATAACTAACCGAGCCACTATTTTGCCGTTACACAAGATCATCTTTTTCATTAGTTGAATAAACAAACGTAAAATATTGAAAAATCTCGTATTTTAATTAGGTGACTCCTATTGCTTTGTTAATTATCCGTATTTCGGTGAAAACATCCGCCCATTTCGGTTTTATTCGATCACTTTCCAACCTTCTTTTCCCGAAACATGCAGCATTTGCAAAAATATAGTAAAAGTGCAGAAATCTGAAATAGATTTTACTGGTTTTCAACCTCTTTTAGCTCGGGTAACAAAAGTACTTAAGCATTCCGATAAGTCAAAGAAACTCAAATTGAGTTGACTAATTTTTGTACATTAATCTGAAGCTGCTCCTTCATTTCATTAATCAATTTGATAGCCATGTTTTTAATTTCAGTAATTTGTTGTTCAGTCAGATATTGTAAGATTAAATTAGACTTTGCTTTCGAAACTTTCCCATCGCCATTTACCATTGATATTGCAAACTAACGAGCGATTAACGGACCGTCGTGAATTGTAGATGGTACTGGCGAGCAGGCTTCAATTGAAGCACCGTGCATAGCATTGCATAAGGTTGCAATGTGAAGAATTTAAAGCCCGCAGATTTTACAGTCTGCGGGCTTTTTTAATGGATTAAAGTAAGTCAAAATCGTATATGTTCTTTGTTTTTTAACATTTATTGCTCTGGTTACCTAGCTTATTTTGTCAGAATTAAACAGCATACTTTCCGAAATATACGTGGTTGAGTTCCGTAATTTACGGTATTATAGTCCTGAATTAATGCAAAATGTTATTGTGGATAAAATAGATATGTATTCTCGACTCATCAAGCCTCGTTTACTCGAAGCACAGCAAGATACACCCGTTACTTTATTAGCAGGACCACGTCAGGCTGGCAAAACAACCCTAGTTAAGCAAATATCGGTTGAGCAGGGAATGAAATACATAACATTAGATAATCAGTTAACACTTCTTTCCGCTAAAAACGATCCGGTAGGCATGATAAGAGACATCGACAGAGTCGTGATTGATGAAATTCAACGTGCTCCGGAATTACTATTAGCGATTAAAAAGAGTGTAGATGAAGACAGACGCCCAGGGCGATTCTTGCTTACAGGCTCTGCAAATTTAATGGCGATGCCAAAAGTTGCTGATTCGCTAGCCGGACGAATGGAAACTTTGTCTTTATTACCCCTGTCTCAAAGCGAAATAGTACTGCAAACTACTAATTGGATCGATAACGTGTTTAACGGGCGCATTCTTCAGGCTGAGCAAATATCAGTCGGGGATGAGCTTATTGATCGTGTTCTAAAAGGTGGTTATCCAGAAGCGGTCGCACGAGAATCATATCGAAGACGAGCCAAATGGTCACAACAATACATTGACGCTATTATTCAACGGGATGTTAGAGATATCGCGACTATTGACAAACTTGATCAATTACCGCGTTTTCTAAGTGCGCTATGCCAGACTGTGGGGCAAATGTGTAATTATAGTAAACTCGGCGGTCAAATCGGCCTTGATGGTAAGACAACATCCAGATATATCGGCATTTTTGAGCAAATGTATTTACTAAAACGAATAGACGTTTGGTCTCGTAATCGGCTCAGTCGTGTCGTAAAAACACCCAAGCTACAATTTATTGATTCAGGTTTATTGAGTACTTTACTTGATTTAACAACAGACGAAATTCAACAAGATAAAACTCGATTCGGCAACGTCCTAGAAACATTCGTTTATGGCGAGCTTATTAAACATGCGACACACTCCGACGGTAATTATGGCATTATGTATTATCGAGATGCCGACAAAGTTGAAGTAGATTTTGTAATCGAGAATACTAAAGGGGATATTGTTGGGGTCGAGGTCAAAGCCTCGGCTACTGTTACTGACAAAGACTTAAAAGGACTGAAAAAGTTGGCAGGGCTTGCTGGCAACCGTTTTAAAACGGGCTTGTTGTTATATGATGGTACTGAAACTATGCCTGTTGGCGAAAACATTTGGGCCGCTCCGTTATCATCGTTATGGGGTAAATAGCCGCATATGATAGGTGTTTTATTACCAGAAGCGCTTTATCATCAGGTTGCATAAAATTGCACCATTGAATGGGCATAAAGTGGGGCACCGGTTATTGCCTGTTTGTTGGTAAAACCTGCTTTGCCAGCACATGCATTCTTCCTTGAATTCTTTGTGTGCTAGTGTGGCAAAAACAGGCGCATTTTACGACTGGCTCAATGCCCGCTTAGGGCGTTAACTAGCCTATCATTAAAATTAGCTATAAACGCCAAATTTGCTCAGCAGAATGCAAAAATCAACGACCGCTTACTACCTCACAGGAGCCAGTCAAGATGCTCATTATTATCAAACTATAGCAATGCCTATATTCTCACTTATTAATGAATTACAAGCTTATTAGTCGGCAATAATAACGTGAACACAGAACCTTCGCCCAACGATGATTCGACACACAATTGTCCTCCATGTTCAGTTGCAATATCGCGAGAAATTGCAAGGCCTAATCCGGTAGACTCTGCTGACTTGTGACCACTAAAGCTAGGATCGAATATTGCTTCTTGCAAGCATGACGCTATACCGCAGCCATTATCGGCAACTGCTATTTGCAAATAACCTCCTTGTTGCTTTGATGAAACAACAATCACCCCCTCACATTCTATTGCTTCGAGCGCGTTGGTAAGCAAATTAAGCAACAACTGTTGTATTTTGTATGTATCTACATACACCGGTGGTAGCTTAGACAAACATAACTCTAAGTGTATATTGGATGGTAAGTCTTTAGCGAACTTCTCGCTGACCGATTCGATGCAATGGTTAATATTGTAGGATTGTTGCGTTGAATAGTCAGAAGCGACGCCTATCGACATGTTGTGTACGATACTTGAAACTCGCGCCAAACCAACTCCTACAACATCAAGCACGGCTTGCATTGCATCTTGAGACGCTTTATTTTGTGAGCTTTGTGTCATTAAGTCTTCTGTGTGTGCTTCAATACCATCAAGCAGGTTTTTTTTCACAGAATCATCCCCTGAATATTGCTGTTGTTAGGCAGTTATTATTGCTCAACCAACGTAAAATAAGTGATAGCTATTCGGACATAAGTAGCTAGTATTATACTTAAGCAGGCAATTTTCGAAGGGAAATACCAATGAGTGAAGCGAAAACAAAGAGAAACAGTGCCTCTGTAATGGACTTTTTAATGTCTGTTGAACACCCGATAAGGCGAAGCGATGCTCTTGTATTGTTAGACGTGTACAAAGAAATATGTCAGTGCGAAGCGCAAATGTAGGGGACTAGCATTGTTGGTTTTGGTCACTACGATTATAGCAATAGCCAAGGCAAAACCCTGCAATGGATGCGAAGCGGTTTTTCTCCACGAAAACAATACATAAGCTTGTATCTAATGCGTGGTGTTGAAAAACATCCGCAATTACTCAAGGCACTGGGCAAGCACAAACACGGCAAATCGTGTTTAAACATAAACAAGCTTGCTGACATAGACATGACTATTTTAAAACAGCTTATTGTGGCTGATTTAAAAGCGATGAACGAAGCACATCCACTTTAAGCGAATAAGCTAACTGTCTGTTTGTAAAACAAAATGCAGCTAAGTTTACTTAGCTATCTTATTTGCCTTTAGATGTGTATCCGGAATGTAATTGCACATCAATTGCATTTAGGACTTCAGTTCGGTTTATCGTGCCTATGAGCATACCGCTGTCGTCAATAACCGGATAAACTTTTGGTTTCTCGCGGATCATTGTTTGTGCAAGCTCAATAATAGAATCGTTGCCGCGCACAGATAAAACCGGCGTTTTCATTATATCTTCGACCCTGCAGACCTGCTCACGATAGTAGCTTGAGGTAATCATTTGCCCTAAACAATCTTGTTCTGATAAAAAGCCTACAAGTTCAAGTTGCTTATTAATGACAGGACCACCCGTTTGCTTGCTTAGCAACAGTTGTTCAACTGCTTCAGCCACCGGCATATCCAATAAGAGCTTCACTGGACGACGATTCATATAGTCTTTAACTTTCAATGATTCCATCAGTACTCCACGTTTGTGTTGGTTAATAAATTGTAAACAAATATGCGCTCAAGTTTAAGCATAGTTGACAAATCTAGCAGAGTAAATGAAAAACAGCTTTGCCGAGCAAGAATCTACTGCGACTTTCGGCGTACTCAAGTCCGGTCTACCTTTTTTTCACTCACCTCGCCGTCTATTATTTTTCACTAAGACAAGAAAGCCAAGCAAACTTATGGCATGATGCCTAACAAGATAATACTTCTACTAGCACCGTAAAAATGAATGCTGCACTTAAAAAGTTATCATTGTTGGCCGACCAAGCTCGTGTTGTAATTGGACTAATGAGCGGCACCTCCTTAGATGCCTTAGACATCGCACTATGTGAAATAAAAGGTGATGGCGTTAATACTGAACTCGTCCTGAAATCCTTCAAATCCGTCAGCTATAACGAAAACTTCTTAGCTACAATCAATCCAATTTTCGCAAATGCCGATGCTCCGTTACATGCCGTTACTCAAGCAAATGCATATGTAGCAAGAGAACATGCACGTATACTTCTAACCTGTCTTAAAGAATGGAATATAGACACATCAGAGATTGACATTTTGGCGAGCCATGGACAAACCGTTTTTCATGCCCCCAATTCGTTCGAACATGCAGTAAAGAGTAACGATTCGGCTAAGCTCAAGTCAGCCACTTTGCAGATAGGGGATGGTGACCACCTTGCCTATTTAACTCAAATTCTCACCGTTAGTGATTTTAGACAAAAACATATTGCAGCGGATGGTGAGGGTGCGCCGCTAGTGCCCTACGCAGATTTTTTACTCTTTAGCACTAAAGTAGAAAACCGTATCTTGTTAAATATTGGCGGCATAGCAAATTTTACATTTTTGTCCTCTAACGCACAGTTTGATTCACTTGTCAGCGCAGATACAGGACCCGGAAATACCCTTATGGATGCCGCAATTGCCTTTGCAAAGAGCATAAAACAACGGCACGGAGAAGCATGTAGCCTGCCATTGATAACTAAACGCTATGATAAAGACGGTCACTTTGCCGCTTTAGGGACAGTCGATGCGAAACTTCTAGAAAGATTGGTTTGTCGCCAATCTGGTCTAGGGGAAAATACACCTAAAGCAAACCTCTCTACCGGCCAAGAAATACTGAACATAGATTTCATTCTTGACTGCTTAAGGACTTGTGAGTCAACACAGCTATCTGCGTTTCCGCTAGAAGCACAGCCATTTTATAATTTGATGGCAACGCTCAACATGTTCACCGCACAAAGTATTGGCCAAGCAATCAAAAAGCTACCAATAGACACAAATAACAAAGACTCGGTTGTTATTTACGTTAGTGGCGGAGGAGTTCACAATGCGGTATTAATGCAAAACCTTGCGCGATGTGTACCCAATATCAAGATTAAAACCTCTGATGCTTTGGGCCTACCAGCAGATGCGAAAGAAGCGGCGCTTTTTGCTGTATTGGCAAACCAAAGCTTATTTGGAGATAGTCAGCTCTTTGCAAACAACAATGGGATCCCCGCAACTACTTTTGGTAAAATAAGTTTGCCATGAGCTTAGGTCTTATTTGTGTTTTTAGTATATTATCAGGGTGTTACAAATATCGTCTTTTAAGGAGAATAGGCAGTGGCAACGAATGTAATTGTAGGATGTAGTTCAACCCAATTAAGCGCACAAGAACGAAGCCTTTTTAAAGAATTACAGCCATGGGGCATTATTTTATTTGCTCGAAACATCGACAACCCTACACAAATAAAAAATCTAATCGAAGACTGTAAAGCACAAATGCAACGTGACGACCTCATGGTATTCATTGACCAAGAAGGAGGGCGTGTATCTCGCCTACCTAGTTCACATTGGCGAATACCACCAAGCCCTACCGTATTTTCCAATATGTATGAAGAAAATATTGAAACAGCAAAGCGCGCCTGTTTACTCAATGCTACCCTGACCGGTTTAGAGCTAAAAGTCCTCGGGATAAATGCAAATTGTGCGCCGATGCTCGATATTCCTCAAAGCAATGCAAATAATATAATTGCTGAGCGTGCACTAGGTGATTCACCACAAAAAGTAATAGAGCTTGCAAGACAAATTACCAATGGTTTGAAACGTGCTAGCGTTGCCCCGGTGATAAAACATATGCCAGGACATGGTCGTGCAACGAGCGATAGCCATTTAGAACTGCCTGAAGTGAACGCCTCAATAAGTGTGTTAAATGATTGGGATTTCGTTCCCTTTAAGGCCCTAAATGATGAGTGTATGGCAATGAGCGCTCATATCGTATTTGATCAAATCGATCGCAACCTAGCCGCAACAATTAGCCCCACGGTAGTAAATAAAATTATGCGCGATATTATTGGCTTTAAGGGCCTAATTATGACTGACGATTTAAATATGAAAGCATTGTCGGGTAGCGTAGCCTCTCGTGCTAGGCAAGCAATCGCTGCTGGCTGCGACATCGCTTTGCATTGCAGTGGTGATTTTGATGAAATGCAGTCATTACTAGGCATAACGCAAGAACTCAGCGCAGAGTCGTTAATAAGGGCAAACACGGCCGAGAAAGTTGCCTTTAAGCCCATACCCGACATAGATAGTGCTGAGCTTAAGGCTGAACTAGACTCTCTTATGAAGAATTATGGTTAAGCGCCATTCAAACTCGCGTTCGAATTACAGACTATTCATAAAACTAAGATTAAGAAATTAACTAAATAAAGTGTTAGCTCAAGCCCGCCCGCTTTATATTGAAGTAAATCTAATTCGTACACCGCAGTGAGTCTTTATGTCAATATCTCAAGAAAATACGCCATACTTTGGCAAAACCGCGCTTATCTCTGGTGCAGCCGGCGGTATTGGTCTAGCACTAGCAAAAGAATTTGGCACATTGGGAATGAATATTGTTATCGCTGATATTGATGAAGCAGCTTTGCTATCAGCCAAAGATGCTTTGTCTTCGCAAAATATAAATGTTCATGCTTGCAAGTTAGATGTTACTGAATACAGCCAGTGGGAAGAGTGTGTTGCCCAAACAATAGAAAAATTTGGCAAGCTACATATGGTCGTCAATAACGCTGGCGTGGGCGGTATTCCAGGGAAAATTGAACAGACAGATCACAATACTTGGAAATGGGTAGTCGATGTTAATTTAATGGGCGTGCTTTATGGCACTCAAGCTTGCACACCACAAATCAAAAAGCATGGTGAGGGCGGTTGGATAATAAACGTCGCCTCTATGGCCGGTATGATGGGCGTGCCTTTTTCAAGTGCCTATGCGGCCACGAAAGCTGCCGTTGTCTCGATGACAGAAAGCTGGGCTGTTGAATTAAAGCCCTATAATATTCATGTATCAGCGCTGTGCCCTGCCTTTGTTAAAACGAGAATTCACGAATCACTGCGTAATAAACAGCAAAAGTATAGTTCACAAGAAGCCTCAAAAGCGCTAGGTGCCGAAGAAAAAGAAAGACACCAAAAGAGTTATAACCAAGCGGCAGCGCTGGTTGAATCAGGCATTCCCAGTGAGTTGCTCGCTAAACGAGTAGTCGAGGCCTTAGGGACCAAGCAACAATATATTTTTACGCATCCAAATTACCGTCAAGCCACCGCATGGCGAGCAGATTTGATTGACAAAGCCATGGATGACGCGCAACAAAGTGAGTTACTGAAACACTTGTTGGATGAAGAAATGGTAAACTTGTAAAAGCTAGTTGCATTTGAGCATGTCGTTTTTATTCTGATTTCTGTACACTACGCGCAGTTTTCAATTCACTTACCCACATAGCAGTTATGATGAGCTTAATAATCAACTTAGTAAGAAACTTCTTGGGCGCTATTATTGTCTTTTTTGACTTGATTACACGAGGCAGAAAAATGAAGCGCATCCCAGCAAAACAGCAGCAAGTAGAGGCAGAGCTTGAATCATTAATCCTCTATCAATTTTTTGCCTGCCCTTTTTGTATAAAGACTCGTCGCAAAATGTACAAGCTAAACTTGCCTGTGCAAAAGCGCAGCGTATCAAAAGGTTCTCCTTACAGGGAGGAATTGTTGTCTGGAGGAGGGAAAATTCAAACGCCGTGTTTGAAAATTGAAAACAATGGCGAAACCAAATGGCTATATGACTCGACCGCAATTATCGACTATCTAGAACAACGTTTTGGCTAACGAAACCAATCGTCATGCTCGCGAAGACGAATGGAGTGGTAAACACATAGGCGAACAGCATTATGCCTTAGCAAAAATGCGATGGGCTAAGGCATAACGATATTACCAAGGCAAGCTTTCACCATTAGAATGCCAAAAACCACCAGAGTTCTGCATGTTGAGTTCCTCGATTCGTTGTATTAATCGATTCACTGAGTCAGATGCCGAAATATCGCCGCCATAATTAACCATCTCAGTTTGTACATAACCCGGATGTAATAAAGCCACTGCTACATTTTGCGGTTTTAGATCGTGGGCTAAAGACACCCCCGCGATGTTAAGCGCCGCTTTAGACATACGATAACCATAGCGACCGCCTGAAGTGTTGTCAGTAACTGAGCCCATACGGCTAGTGATCAACGCTACTTTCGCACCAGAAACTAATTGCTTACGCAATAATTGTGTCACTAGCACCGGGCCAATTGCATTCACCTTGTATTGCTGTTCTATGGTACTTAAATTAAAATCGTCTAAGCTTTCATCAGCCAGTACACCTGCATTGTTGACTAATATATCAATGTCGACATCGCCTAGGGCTTGCAATGATTTTTCAAGGCTATCAGGATTTGCAACATCAACCCCGTCAATAATCTGCGCATCTGTTTGCTTTAGCTCGTCGCTACTGTTTCTGCACAAAGCATATACCTTGTCGCCTTTTGCTAAATATTGTCTTACAAATTCTAATCCAATGCCTCTATTTGCACCGGTGATCACTACAGTTGCCATTGTTTCTCCTTTATTAGCTTATTAAAAATGACTTAATTGACCCGTAATAGTGCAGACTCACGCACCATGCTTAGGCAAAATATCCATTTCCAAAGTGTCTGAAAAGTTAAGTGCCTAATATATATGAAAAAAAATTATGGTTCGTTATTTGCTACATTACAAGTGGATGGCACTAAATCCACATGAACAAATAAAGAATCAACTATTTGAGATACAAACTCTAACACGTAACTAGTTGAATATTACAGAGCATTGGCGCTCACACCTACCTGCGTAGAACATGCAGTTGGGGTGTGAGCGTTTTTTTGGAAAATGCAAAGTACATATTCCCAAGAATGAAATAGGAACATTATGGCTTACTTAGAACCCAAAGAATTCGCTACCAAAATGGTCGATGCCGGCGAACAGAAAATATTTATGTCGACCAAAGACACCTTTATTAGAGCATTTATGGCAGGTGCAATTCTCGCGTTAGCCGCGTTTTTTGCCATTACCATTATTTCTAAAACCGGCAATCCTTTATTAGGTGCAGTATTATTCCCAGTTGGTTTCATCATGCTCTATTTGATGAAGTTTGACCTGCTAACCGGTGTATTTACTTTAGTACCCTTAGCCGTACTAGATAAACGCCCCGGATGCACTATGAAAGAACTTATGCGCAATTGGGGCTTGGTCTTTTGTGGCAACTTTGCTGGCGCAATTACGGTAGCCTTCTTTGCTTCTTTCATTCTAACCTACGGCTATCAAGTTGACGGCGGTGCGGTAGCTGAAAAGGTGAGTACGATTGGAGAGTCCCGTACATTAGGCTATAAAGAGCAAGGCATATTGGGTTGGTTTACCATCTTTATCCGTGGCATGTTATGTAACTGGATGGTGTCGATGGGCGTAGTTGGCGCAATGATTTCTACCTCTGCGGGCAGCAAAATGGCCGCCATGTGGATGCCCATTATGCTGTTTTTCTATATGGCTTTTGAGCATTCAATCGTGAATATGTTTTTATTCCCCTTCTCAATGATCATGGGCGGTGATTTCACTATTGGTGATTATCTGCTTTGGAATGAAATTCCTACCGTATTGGGTAACTTAGCCGGTGGTTTGTTGCTAGTAGGCCTACCTCTTTACTATACGCATGTTAAAACAAGTAAAGAGAGAAAAGTACAAGCACAAAAAAGCCAAAAAGATACCATTGCGGCCTTATAAAAGATTGTACTCTTTATCGAACTTTAAGGCACACGAGTACTGTTAGTGAGTACTCGTGTTGTCTTTCTCACCATTACAATGCTGCTAAAACGGCTAGTGTGGTAACAAGTTGACGACTAACAAGAGCTTACAAGATATATGAATGCGCCACTTAAGCTAAACATTGGTCAATGCAGCACTAAAGGCCAAAAAGCGATTAACCAAGACTTCCATGGTGCTCTTGTCCCCACGGGTTCCCAATTGCATCTAAAAGGCGCCGCAATAGCCTTAGCCGATGGCATTAGTAGTAGCGAAGTCAGTCAAATCGCCAGTGAAACAGCGATTAAAAGTTTTTTGCAAGACTACTATTGCACCTCTGATACATGGTCTGTGCAAACCTCGGGTCTTCGCGTGATTGAAGCTATTAATGGCTGGCTGAGCGCACAAACTCAAAAAAGTGAATATCGCTTTGATCATGACAAAGGCTATGTTTGCACATTCAGCGCGCTTGTATGCAAAGGTGGGCTGGCGCATATCTTCCACGTTGGTGACAGCCGCATTTATCGTATTCGCGAAAATGCAGTGGAGCAACTGACTAAAGACCATCGTTCTTGGACATCAAGCAAACAAAGCTATTTAAGCCGAGCACTTGGTTTTAAACAACATATTACAATTGATTATCAAAGCACTGACATGCGCGAGGGCGACTATTTTCTGCTTTGCACTGACGGTGTTTTTGAGCACTGCGACAACGAGGTGTTTTTACAAATACTCAATAGACATCACGATTTAGAAAGCGCCGCCAAAGCCATAGTGAATAGAGCCTTACAAAATGGCAGTGACGATAATGCGAGTATACAAATCGTTGCCATCGAGCAACTTCCTAGCAGCCAAAACAACGAGCTTAGTGCTGACATAGGCGAACTAGCACCACCACCACTGTTACAAGCAAGACAGTCATTTGATGGATTTAGGGTAATACGAGAGTTACATGCTAGCAGCCGAAGCCATGTTTACTTAGTAGAAGACGAGCAAAGCGGTGACAAACTAGTACTAAAAATCCCATCTGTCGAATTAGGCCAAGACAGTAATTATTTAGAGCGTTTTGCCCTTGAAGAATGGGTCGCAAGGCGAATTAATAACGCACATATACTCAAAGCGTTTAATCAAAAACGCGAACGACAATATCTTTATAGCGTATTTGAATATGTTGAAGGTACACCCCTAAATCAGTGGCTAATAGACAATCCTAAACCGGATATTGAAACCGTTCGCAATATTGTCGAGCAAATTGCAAAAGGGCTTCAGGCCATGCATCGCTTAGAAATATTGCATCAAGACCTGCGCCCTAACAATATTATGATTGACCAAAACGGGACCGCGAAAATTATCGATTTTGGCGGCGTGCGAATTGCGGGCATAGTTGAAGCGCAATCAAGTGCAGACGAAGACGAGATGCAAGGCACTGCATTGTTTATGGCGCCGGAATATTTTATTGGGGAGTCAGTATCTGAGCGTTCAGACCAATACTCCTTAGCGGTTATTGCTTACTTTATGCTAAGTGGTCGTTTTCCTTATAGCACTCAACTTGCCAAAGCGCGCAGCGTTTCAGCGCAAAGGCGTTTGATTTATCAATCGGTATTAGATGTTGACAGGGAAATCCCCGCTTGGATTGATGCTACCTTGCAAAAAGCACTGCAACCCTTTGCACATAAACGCTATCAAGAATTATCTGAATTTGTTTTTGATTTGCGTAACCCAAATCCAAAATTTGTAAATCGAAACAAAGCACCGCTACTCGAACGCAAACCCGTTCTATTTTGGAAAACTGTTTCGTTAACGCTAGGCATTACCGTGCTTGGCTTACTTATATACATCGAAAAACTAGCCCATTAAAAAAGGAAATCTCATGATCACTAGCAGAGAACAAGTAAGTGCATTAATCATGTCACAAAAAGTGACCAAAGAATATAAAATGGAGTGAGGTTGCCGAGACCTTGCAACTGTCAAAAGAGTGGACAACTGCCGCTTGTTTAGGGCAAATGACCCTAAACAAAGCACAAGCTACCGCAGTAGGTGAGCTTTTTGAATTACCTGATGAAGCAGTTGCGTGGCTTCAAATACCGCCTTACAAAGGCTCATTGCCAACCGCCGTACCTAGCGACCCGCTAATATATCGCTGGTATGAAGTGGTAAATGTATACGGCAGCACTATCAAAGAACTCATTCATGAAGAATTTGGTGACGGCATTATGAGCGCAATTGATTTCTCAATGGATATTCAGCGCGAAGAAAACCCCAATGGCGACCGCGTAAATGTTGTTTTATCAGGTAAGTTTTTACCATACAAAACCTTTTGATAACGCGTTAATGCTTGGCGTAAAGATACGGCCGCTAAGTTTATAGCCTTGGTACGATTTTAATAGCACCCTGCGTGATTTGCATATCTAAAGGTAGCTTGCTTAAAAGCGCTAGTTTTGGATTGTTCATATCCAGTTTGTAAACAGGGTTATCTTGTAAAAACGCATTAATTAAGGCTAAGGCTTCGTTGTTCAATACGCCAAGATTACCTCGAAAACCGCCGGCATCAATACTGGAATCAAGTAAGTTCACGTCGCGCAAGAAAACGGCTTTTTCCTTGCTGTCATAATAAGGGCTACCTTCTATTTGCAAACTCAAGCCCACCGGGTATGAAAAAGAAAATGCGCTGATTTTTGCGGTCGAGTCAAATCCTAAAACAACCACGTCACGATTGTCTGGGCCTATATCAACGCGAAGATCGTTTACTTCAAATTCTACTGGCAACCCCATTAATCGTAATTCTTTGCTTAGTTTGGGAAGTTCTTGTTTCAGTACCGCCTCAGCGTTGGCATTGGTAAAGGTATGTACAGACAGGCCTTGAGTAGCACTACAGCCCGTTAACATTAAAAAAACTACTACTAACAATACTCTCATGGGCACCCTATTTGATTCATCAATTTATTGTGAAATAACGCAAGCGCGTAGTTTACGCTATATTTATGTTTATTTTGTCTATTTATGTCACTGTTTAGCGAATAAATAACCTTTCACTCTTCATCATCCCATTGGATGCTTTTATAATCGAAACCGCGATTTAAAGTCGGTTTAACAATATTAAAATAAGGCGACAAATCAAAATCTCGAGGGGTAAAGTGGGTATGATGCATGCGTAACATGAGCTCAATTTGATTGCTTCTTAACCCAGTCTTAGTTTGTGTTGTGCTGCCATCGTTGTTATCTGACGACATAGGCAATATGGGATAAGCAATCGACTGGAACGCTTGGGCGGCTAAAGTTGAGCAGATTGCCTTGGTAGGGTCGCCACTTCCAAAGGTCAACATCCTGCGCCTTAGGCGCTGGGGCACAGGTGGGGCGGGCAATAGATAACGCATCAAATCAAATATATTTTTAGTATCGTATTGCACACCTATTTTGTCGATTAAGAATGTTAATAAAGCCTGAGTATCTTGTTCACTTAGTTTGTGCGCGCGGCAAATTCTTAAATTAAAACCATCGTATTTATTTAAAGGAACTGTGACCACTCCGTCTACTAAATCGGCCTCAAGAATAGGGCCTAAGCCCTCATGTTCGCCAATATAGATACAAACATGAGACCAAGTCGATTGAGTCAGGTATTTTATAACCGAGCTTATTCGGCTGTTGCCCTCGACTAAAATCAAATCTCCAGGTATTAAAGTCGCTCTTAACTGCGCTTCAGTAATTAGACTAAATGTGTTGTAGTTCTCATGAGGCTTGTTTAAAAAGTTTGCGAGGCTATCACCTATTGCATTTCCTAAACGAGAAAACCACGACGGTGTTGGTGATTGAGTTGGCATAGTTTTATTAGAATCTTCCTCGATGTAAAGCAACAAACGCTAGATGCGCCACATTATTTTAACATTTAAATGAATCTAAATAGTAACAAATATAAATATTGTTACACTCTTACACACTAAATTACATTTACTTATGTCATGATCACACCCTCACTAAAACGCAAGGACCATTATCATGAGAAAATTTATTATCGCAGTCGCTAGCATTATCCTTTCCAGCGCAATCACAGTTCAAGCAGCAAGCAGTTTTGAGGTAGAGCAATACAATAAGTATGCAAAATTCAGTGATTCTGCAATGCAGGTAAAAGATTATGAGCAAGCCTACGAGCATCTTCTTAAATCCTCTGAGCTCGGCAATAAAATATCTCAGTACAATTTGGCAACACTCTATATAGAAGGACTGGGTGTTGAACAAGATTACGCACAAGCATACTTATGGCTGAGTGTTGCAGCAGAAGCTAATGAGAAAAAGTGGCGTGATGCACGAGATCAACTTCACAATGCATTTAGCAAAGAGCATCGTGCCATGCTAGCCCCGCATGTGAAAAGTTATATTGACAATTATGGCGCACAAGCGCAAGAAATCACTTGCTCGAAAAGAGCCTCTACCGGCTCAAACAGACGTGTAATGCAGTGTGCAAAAAATCTAACAGAAGGGCTTTAAGCCCCCTGTTAGAGACGTTTCATGGCATCAAACAAGCGCGTTATGGACGCACTCTTGTTTCTACTTAAGGGAATTGGCAAGTAAATCAGCCCTAGCACACAGGCTAGGTTGATATACTGTTGTTGCATTGCCAATTTGTTATACCTCGCTATTATCTTAGCATGAAGCCATACAGTTCAATGCTTGGCGGGGTAATAGTACGAGAACCCGGCCCATTTAAGGGAAATTGGCTTGTCAAAAGGCCACCACCATTACATAGGTCTGTGTCAGTATTATCACTTTGCATACCCGCAAGGCCAGCACTTACGCCACCCGCCTCTTCATCGCTTAATAATTTAGGTTTTGCTAATCCATTGTTTTTCATATCTCACTCCATAATTTTAAAAGCGCCGTTATTGAATATAACGGCGAAGTTATATTACGCCAACTTGACTAGCGTAAATACTGGGCTAAAGCATAGTTAAATAAGAGGGCGCTTATCATCGATAAGTTGCAAACAATTGAAACTTGCCTTATGTTCAAGTAATTGGACAAGATGACGTTATAGTAGAACTCTAGTTCGTTATTTGAATGTCCCCCTATTGGATGCCCCTATCCATCTAAAGGAACAGCAACGCCCTATGTTTTCGTTTTCAAAAGCCGGCAATTCGGCATTGAGCCAATCAGACTTCCTAACGAGGTCGGCTTTTGGGGTGTCTGCGGTTTCTGTTTTAATCATGCTGCCTTTTGGTATCAATAATTTTTTCCAAGACCGTCCGTTCAGCGGCATCACTGCCCTTTGCGTTGCACTTTTATTCGCAGCAAACGCCATAATAACCTATCGCGGAAAATATTCGCTTTATTTAAGTCTCTTTGCCATTGTGCCCGCCTTGGCGCTAGCCTCAATTACGGCCTTGATATCTTTGAATGTAGTGGGATCGTACTGGTCATATTTATGTGTATTTGGTATTTATTATATTTTACCTTTTCATTATGCAAAATACGCAAATATAGTCTTTCTGGCAGTCGTGCTTGTTGTCGCTTGGATAAGTCTTGAGCAAGTCATTGCGATACGATTTTGCATGGTATTGATAGGTATAAGTATATTTATCTTCATTTCATCAAAAGAAATCACTATCGCCCAATCAGTCTTGAACAAACAAGTAAGTACTGACGCTTTGACAGGAGTCCTCAATAGAAATAGCTTATCTAAACGCTTGAAAGAAGCGATAGAGCACTATAAACAAAAAGACGTCTTATCAACAATATGCTTAATAGATATCGATCATTTCAAAACGATTAATGACAACTTTGGCCATGATGTGGGCGATCAAGTCTTAATGGATTTAACCGCAGAAATTTCAGCTAAGCTCAAAAGTACAGACTTGTTATTTAGAATTGGAGGAGAAGAGTTCCTTATTCTGATGCATGATACTAGTTTGGTTGAAGGACAACGAGAGGCTGAACAGATCAGGCTAGCCATAAGGAATTTACCCTCAGCAATTGGAAAACAACTCAGCGTTAGTATTGGCATCTCTGAAGTACATAAGAATCGCGACTGCAGAGAATGGATGAAAGATGCCGATGAAAAGCTGTATGTTGCAAAACGCAATGGCAGGAATCAAATAGCGTATTGAATTAAAGAGCAACAAGGCGGATTTGGGTGTCAACTTCCTAAATCCCTAAAAATTATCAAAATCTACCCTGTTTCTGCACAGTAACTACACATTCAGAACATACAATGATGCACATTAATAAATCATTGGTATGCCATATGTTACACATAAATACTGTTTCTCGTTCGAAACTACAATTTTTCACAATTATCGCTGCGCTATTGTTTAGCTTGAGTGCGTGTTCCGGAAGTGACTCAAACACCCTCGATGACGATACAACTGAAATAGACACCCCAAGCGAAACAACGCAACCTGAAGTAGACCCCTTTGCCTTCGCAAGTGGTGCACTCACAGAAACCGTCATTACAACAGCCTGTACTTTAAATGATGGCACCCAAACAACGTGTTATCAGTTCACTATTGCCGGTGCACCAGCGACTCACGAAGTAGGCTCATTTTGTCCAACAGACATTTATGCAAGCGCAGACGAAGTGGGTATTTGGTTTGACGGCAATGGGGAAGTCTATGATATAGATGGTGACTTCATCCAAAACTTAGCGACCTTATATAACGACAGCAATTGGCAACTGTTTGATGCGCAAACAGGCTTAGTTAACATCACCGATACACTTGAAAAGTGCGATGGTGCAGCCAGACCAAATGTTGACCCATCGCTACAAAATCATTGCGTTGAATGTGCACTTGAATATGTTGGCGGCGGTATACAAGCTACCTATTTAATCCCTGTGCAACCAGTTAAAGCGAGCAGCCCAACAAGTATTGGCCGTGATGATGTTGGTTTGAGTTTAAATGGAGTCGCCATTGCGCCACCGGCACCAGTAGATGCCATTTTAGGTGCATATACAATAGCCGCTTTTGATGATTGTGCAGGCCACATTAACCCAGTAGCGGGATATCACTACCATGGCTCTGCTGGTTGCAGTGAAATTGTTGCAGAGCAAGATGGCCATGCTGCCCAAATGGGATACGCCCTAGATGGTTTTGGGATATATGGCATGCTAGATCAGCAAGGCAATGAATCTACCGATCTTGATGATTGCCGAGGACACGACGATGACACACGCGGTTATCATTATCATGCGGCTAGCATTGCAGAAAATATGTTTATTGGTTGTTATAGCGGAAAATTAGCGGAGTAATATATGATACATAAATCAATCTGGGCTTTTTGTTTATTTGTGGCAACAAGCGGTGCCTTATTCGCGCATGATGGGCATCACACAAGCAAGGCTTGGGACGCTTGTGAAAACAAAGCCCTTAGCGATGCTTGTAGCTATATCTTGCAAGAAAACATGCTCTATAAAGGCACTTGCAGAGCAGTTGGAGACGACTTAATTTGCGTTCGAAATCAGCCGATTGAGAAGCGCTAAGATATTCAATTGTTGATATAAACAATGCTTACAAAATAAAGATGCGATATGCGTCTTTTTTATTGGGCCAAATAAACTTAAAGCAACTTTTGCGTCGCGGTAGTACACTAACGAAAATCACAACGAAATAAGTGATAGTTGTTAACAGAATAACTCTTGCCGAGGATAAGCCTGTGTTCAAGCACTCCCGTTTAGTCAATATAGTGTCTAAGTATTAAAAATGGCTAACCATATCCAACAACTGCTAGATATTTGGTACCAGCAGCGCGATGACCTAGAGTGGGTCTTAGCCACGGTTATCGCCACTGAAGGCTCATCATATCGCAAGCCAGGCGCAATGATGTTGCTTAATAATTTAGGCCAATATCATGGCTTGTTAAGTGGCGGATGTTTAGAGTCAGATATTATGCGCCAGTCTCGTCAATGCTGGGACACGAGTAACAATCGTATAATTCAATATGATATGCGCGACGAAGAAGATATTGCTTGGCAGCTAGGTATTGGTTGCCAAGGAATGGTTCGCATACTGTTACAGCCCATCAATACATCAAACGACTATTTGCAACTCAGCAAGCTACGCCGATTAATCAATCAGCACAAGGCCTGTGCCTATACCCAAACGCTTCATGAAAGTCTTCCTGCCAATCAGGTGCGTGAGATTAATGACCTTGAAACCGTCGATATTGGTTTAAAGGCACAAGCAAACAATACATTTACCCACATTATCAAACCTGCGTTGCGCCTTGGTATTTTTGGCGGTGGGGTTGATGCAGTACCCGTGCTCGAAATAGCGAGTAATTTGGGATGGCAGGTAAGCATTGCCGACCCGCGCGCTGGATACGCAAGAAAAACGCTATTTAGCAACGCAAAGCAAATAATTAAGCAAGACTTAGGCGATTCAAACGACCACGCATGGTTGGCAAACGTTGATGCCATAGTGATCATGACTCACAGTATCAAGTTAGATGCACAAGCATTGTTATTGGCACAAAACAGTTCGGCGCGCTATGTTGGTATGTTAGGCCCGGTGCACCGCACTGAAAGAGTATTGCAAGAAGCGGGGTTGGCCGTTTCTGAAACGACTAGTTTACAAAAGACGATAACACCGAGTCTACGTAAAGCCCTAGCAAACCCTATTGGCTTAAGATTAGGTGGGGAGCTACCAGAATCCATCGCGCTTTCTATTTTATCGGAAATACACGCCTTCATTGAAGGTAGTGATGCGAAATCAATTAGCAACATTCTCGAATAAAGAGGGCTTATGCGTAGCGATAAAAATTCGCCGTACAAAATACAAGCTTTGCTACTCGCCGCTGGCGAAAGCAAGCGCTTTAACGGCCTAAAACAACTTGCGCTTATTGATGAAAAGCCAATGCTTGCGCACACCTTAAGTATGCTGATTGAAGCTAGCTTTTCTGCCATTGGCGTTGTTTTAGGTGCCAATGCGACATTGATAAAAGAGTCCTTGGCGCAGAGTGATATAGACTCAATGACTAGGCGAACGCAAAATACGCATATCGACTACCTGATGGCAGAAAACTACCAACAAGGCATGGGCGCATCAATCGCAGCTGGCGTGAAAAGCGTAGAGAGCGATATTAGCCATGTTTTTATCGCACTGGGTGATCAAGTGGAAATTCGAGCTGAGCAGTGTAAGCTTATGGTTAAAGAATCTAAAAAGCACCGTGACAAAATAGTCGCCGCTTTTTATCAGGGAAAACCAAGCGCACCTGCGATTTTTCCGCGAAGGTATTTTAGCGATCTAGTTATACTTAATAGCGACAAAGGCGCCCGAGATATACTTCGGAGCAATATGGACAGTATTGTTAGCTTTGATTTACCAGAGGGTGCAAGAGATATCGATACTAGAACTGATTTGCAGTTGTATACATCAACTAAGCGTGCCGCTAGCAGCGACACTCACCATTGAAATATTATTCAAAGGGTTACAATATGATAAGTTTTACACTTAACGACAAAGCCATCGAAGTAGATGCTGATCCCAATATGCCTTTACTATGGGTACTTCGCGACATGCTTGATATGACAGGTACAAAGTTTGGCTGCGGTATTGCTCAATGTGGTGCCTGCACCGTGCACATGGATGGCAACCCTATCCGTTCTTGTGTTATGACACTGGCAACCGTTGCAGGAAAACAAATCACAACCATTGAAGGCCTACCAAGTGATGCAAGCCATCCTATACAGCAGGCGTGGGTAGAGCACAACGTTCCCCAGTGTGGCTACTGCCAATCGGGTCAAATTATGAGTGCCGTTGCATTACTTGCGAACAATCCTAATCCCGACGATGCCGCTATTGACAGCGCTATGCAGGGTAATATTTGTCGATGTGGTACCTATCCACGCATTAAAGCCGCAATTAAAGACGCTGCTTTAAAAAACGCGACGAAAACCGCATCACTTGACTTTAGCTTGGCTAAAAATGTGGGAGAAAAAGCATGATTGAACAATTTGAGCAAGGCGCAAGTAAAAAAACGGCAATAGAAACAAAAGTGCTTGATCGCCGCGACTTTCTAAAATTAACCGGCATAAGCACCGCTGGTCTTATAATCGGCTCCCTCCTTCCTTTTCGCTCACCGGTCTGGGCTCACGGCAATGATTCGCATAATAATAGCCTTAATTTATTTGTCGCCATTGAAAGCAACGGGCGCATCAACATAGTTTGTCACCGCAGCGAAATGGGTCAAGGCATACGAACCGGGATCCCCCAGATTGTTGCCGATGAACTTTGCGCGGCATGGGACGATGTCCATGTTGTTCAAGGCTTAGCCGATGAAAATTATGGTAGTCAAAACACCGATGGTTCCCGTTCAATTAGAGATTTTTATGCCAAAATGCGTGAAATGGGCGCGACCGCTAGAACCATGCTTGAACAAGCGGCAGCAGAAAAATGGGGAATATCCGTCAGCGAGGTTTATGCAAAAGACAGTTTTGTCATCAATAAAAGTAACAATGAAAAACTATCCTTTGGGTCTTTAGCTGAACCCGCATCAAAGATTAAGACACCCGACATTGAATCGCTTCGCTATAAATCTAAAAAAGACTTTAGCTATATTGGTAAATCAATGCCCATCGTTGATTTGCATGACATCGTTACCGGTAACACCACCTTTGGCCAAGATATCAAACTAGACGGTATGTTATACGCCAGTATTGAACGTGCGCCTGTTGTTGGTTCAAAAGTTGAGTCTTTTGATAAAGCCGCGGCCTTAAAAGCCAAGGACGTTGTAGATGTATTTGAAATGCCCGAGCAAGGAGCGCCGGTGCTTTTTCATCCATCAAACGGAGTTGCCGTTATTGCGAGTAACACTTGGGCCGCATTGCAAGGTCGCAAAGCATTAAATATTAAGTGGGGAGATAGCCCTCACAGCAGTCATAACTCAAGCGAGTACTTAGCAAAGCTTAAGCAAAAAATAGTCACGAAAGGTAAAACTATTCGTGAAGGTGGTGACGCCTACTCCGTGATGAAAGAGGCAAAGCGCAAAGTTTCTGCTAGTTATAGTATACCTTACTTAGTGCATGCCCCTATGGAACCACCTGCGGCAACGGCGGTATTTAAAAACGGCTTATGCGAAGTATGGGCCTGTACACAAACGCCGCAAAGTACTCAACAAAATGTAGCCGCAGCACTTGGCATAGATAAAGAAAGTGTCAAAGTAAACGTTACGTTGCTCGGTGGCGGGTTTGGAAGAAAATCAAAACCCGATTTTTCGGTTGAAGCAGCGCTTCTTGCAAAACATACGGGTAAACCCGTAAAAGTCATATGGAGCCGAGAAGATGACATCCGCAACGGTTATTACCATGCCGTTAGTTCACAGCATTTTGAAGCAGGTTTAGACGAAGACCAAGCGGTCACTGCTTGGATTCAGCGCACAGCTTTCCCCAGTATCAGCTGGACATTTAATAATGTTAGCGATGAGCCGTCGGTCGGTGAATTGAGCTTGGGCTTTGGTGACATGCCGTTTAAGGTAGCCAATCTATCTTGCGAAACACACAAGGCCCCTGCTCATGTTCGAATTGGTTGGCTTCGCTCAGTGAGTAATATTCAGCATGCTTTCGCTCAAGGCAGCTTTGTTGATGAATTAGCCCAAGCTGCCAACATGCCTACGCAACAGATGTGGCATCAATTGCTGGGTGAAGACAGACTCGTTGACCCAAATGAACAAGGCTTTAAGTACGGTAATTATGGGCAAACTCTTGAACGCTTTCCCATTGACACTAAACGTCTAAAACATGTTTTAGACGACGTCATTGCAAAGTCAGGCGCCGATAAACCTACAGCAGAAGGTGAAGCTTGGGGAATAAGTGCACATAGAAGCTTTGTGAGTTATGTAGCAGTAGCCACAAAAGTGCGCGTCACAGAAGGTAAGGTTAAAGTGCTTGAAATGCATTCAACCATCGACGCGGGGACCGTTGTAAACCCTGATCGTGTTCGCTCACAGCAAGAGGGGTCGATGATATTTGGCCTGTCATTGGCTATGTTGGGTGAAATTAGTTTACAAGATGGCGCGGTTGAGCAATCCAACTACAATGATTATGAAGTGCTGCGTATGTCACAAAGCCCTATGATTAAATCTTATATCGTAGAATCAGACGCAGTTCCAGGGGGTGTTGGTGAGCCAGGCACGCCTGTGGTAGCGCCAAGTTTAACGAACGCTATATTTCATGCTTCAGGAAAACGAATTCGAGACTTACCGGTAAGTAAACATTTTAAAGTATAAGTAAGCCCCCGCGTCATTCCCGCGGCGGCAAAATGCCATCCGGTCAAGCTAAAAAACTATCAAAAACGTCATTCCCGCGGCGGCGGGAATCTGCCAATACACCCTCTAACTATTTGATTTTACAGTGTTCCAAGGAGATTCCCGCCGCCGCGGGAATGACGGATATGATGTTAACCGAACAGCATTACGTCGCCGCGGGAATGACGGATCTGTTTGGATTTTATGTTAAACAAACAACATTTTTCGGAGGCGGGAATCTGCTTGTTGATGCTTCCTCTTTCATCCCATAAATAAAGGATGCTTTGGGGAGATCTCAGCCTGCGCTGAGATGACCCCAAGGGGATTAAACTCTTACTTAATAAACAACATTTCTTGATACTTAGGCAATGGCCATAAGTCGTCAGATACGATTAATTCCAGTGCATCAGCGTGGCTACGTACTTCAAGCATTAGCGGACACAAGGTGTGAGCACAGTAATTTAAGTGATCTTCAACCGTGTCAAAATCTTCTTTTTCAAGCGCATCTTGTAGCTTGGTAACGGCTGCCATCATCAAGTCTGTTTCGCTGGCGATTTTATCAATACTATTGTGACTGATTTCTATTTTAAGCTTGCTTAGATTATAAGCGGCGCTTGATAAGCTATCTAAGTATTCTACTGTAGCAGGATAAATGCGAGTGCTCGCCATACCTACAACCAACTTCGATTCAACTTCAATAGATAAAATATATTGCTCAGCATACACTTCAAAACGACTTGCTAATTCAGCAGGCGAAAGTACGCCGGTCGATTCAAAGAGTTTAATAACCGACTCTTCTTTAAACGCAGGTAATGCTTCTGCTGAGGTTGGAATATTTTTAAGTCCACGCTCTTCAACAGCGGCTTTATGCCATTCGCTAGAATAGCCGTCGCCACCAAAGATGACGTTTCCATGCAGTTCCATTAACTCTTGCAATACCGTAATAACAGCAGCGGTTTTGTCTTCGCCTTTCGCCATAACAGCTTCTAACTTGTCAGAAATCCAAGAAAGTGAATCTGCTAACATCGTATTCATTGCGACTAATGGGCCAGATACCGACTGAGATGAACCAACAGCCCTAAACTCGAAACGGTTACCCGTGAAAGCGAAAGGAGAAGTACGATTTCGATCACCCGGATCGCGTTCAAACTCTAAGATTTGAGATAGGCCTAAATCCATTAGACCCCCTTTGGCTTTTTCGAGTAATTTACCTGCTTTAATATCTTTAAATACGCCTTCTAACTGGTCACCTAAATAGACCGACAAGATAGCAGGAGGTGCTTCGTTTGCGCCTAGGCGATGGTCGTTAGCGGCAGATGCAATTACTGCGCGTAGCATTGGGCCGTATAAATGCACACCACGAATTACTGCACCACAAAATAGCAAGAAATTAAGGTTTTCATGCGGCGTGCTACCCGGATCAAGCAAGTTACCCTGAGTTGCATTACCTACCGACCAGTTAACGTGCTTACCTGAACCGTTTACACCAGCAAAAGGCTTTTCGTGCAATAAGCATAAAAATCCATGTTCTTTTGCGGTACTTTTCATTAGCGTCATTAACAACTGCTGGTGATCAGCGGCAACGTTAGCGGCCTCAAAATAAGGCGCAATTTCAAATTGACCAGGGGCTACTTCGTTATGGTGAGTTTTGGCAGGAATACCTAAGCGGAATAGTTTGTCTTCAAAGTCTTGCATGAATACTTGAACGCGCGCAGGTATTGCACCAAAGTAATGGTCGTCAAACTGCTGGCCTTTAGCCGGCGGTGCACCAAACAAAGTGCGCCCCGCTAGCAACAAATCAGGACGGGCATTGGCAAAATGTTCGTCAACTAAGAAGTATTCTTGCTCAGCACCACAGCTAGAATTAAGCGGTGCTATTTCAGTTTCACCCATTAGGCCAAGTACTTTTTGTGCAGCTTTGTCCATGGCTTTGTTTGAGCGTAATAATGGGATTTTTTTATCTAGAGCTTCACCTGTCCAAGACATAAATACACTTGGTATCATCAAGGTGGCACCATTTGCGGTATGCATCACGTAGGCTGGGCTAGTTGGATCCCATGCAGTATAGCCTCGCGCGGCGTTAGTCATACGCAAGCTACCATTAGGGAAAGATGAACCGTCAGGCTCGCCCTTTATAAGCAAACTGCCGGTAAACTCGGTAATTGCACCGCCATCAGAATTAGTAATAATAAAGCCATCATGCTTTTCAGCAGTAATGTTGGTCATTGGGTAGAAAATGTGCGAGAAAAACTTAACGCCTTTACTCATTGCCCAATCTTTCATGGCTGCCGCGACAATATCAGCTGTCGCTGAATCAAGTGGCGCACCAGTTTGAACCGTTTTCTTTATTGCTTTAAATGCATTTTTAGATAATGCTTCTTCCATTGCAGCTAAACCAAAAACATCCGTTGCCCAAATTTGGCTCAACGGACCGGGCATCTTGCACTCTTTTGGAGCACGGTTTGTGATTTCAGTTATCGCATTCTTTCTTGGTGTCAATCCACTCATCTGATTTCCTTGGCCTGTATATAAAGGGGAGCAGAGACTTTTATAGCTAAAATTCAGCGCGTCTCTAAAAGTATTTACAAGTCACTGAGCAATAATTAGTCCAACATTGAATCTTGATACCAAAGTAGTAACATTCTGCTTGTAGACACTAAGTCGCATTGATAGGCGTAGCAGAAACTGTTAACGTCACTTCATACTTTCATTGTGCGAAACCCATGCTCACTAGAATTCAACCATTTTTCCCCTTGCTCTTTTTGTGCGTGTGGAGCGCAGGCTATGCGGTCGCTAAACTAGCCTTAGAATACACCGAACCACTAAATCTATTAGCCTATAGATTTACGGGCGCGTTTTTAGTGCTCACGCCATTTGTTTTACTGCTGCGCTTAAAGATGCCAACACTATCGACATGTTATAGCCTAATGGGCACAGGTTTATTTTTACATATTGGCCACTTTGGTAGTATTTATGTAGGAATGAAGCTAGGTGCTAGTGCCAGCATTATGGCCTTGTTTGCGGCCAGTCAACCGGTACTGGTCATTATTTCAGCGGCGCTGTTTGCGCGAAAAATGCCATCTTGGAAAATATGGCTGTCGTTGTGTTTAGGCTTATCGGGCGCTGCCCTTATTATTGGTGTCGACATGCAGCAAAATCAGGGGTTTTTACTAGGGGCTATCCTTGGTTTTACTGCTGTTGTTGGCATGTCTATTGGACAGGTAATCGACAAACAACGAAAATTAGACGTTCATCCTATCGTCGGTACTTGGGTGCAATACGCTTTCGCATCTGTCGTATCTTTACCTGTTGCTTATTACTTTGAAGGCTTTGATGCCACAATTACGCTGCCTTTTGTTGCATCGCTATCATACTTAGTATTGGGCAACTCGATTTTGGGGATCATGTTAATGCTATTTATCGTCAGAAACGGTTCTGTGTCAAAAGTCGCATCGATTATGTTCATGGTGCCTGCGGTAGGTGCATTGATTGCTTGGCCGGTAGCCGGTGAAATTCCCAAGTTAATTACGATTCCTGGATTCTTGCTGGCAATGCTTGGGGCATATTGGACGAGTAGGCTAACGCAAGTTTCTGCTTCACCGCGCAAATAGCCAACACAATATCGACTTTATCGTAAAATTCACTCACAAAAATTTAAATTTTTTAAAAGAATTTTAACATTAATTGAAAGTTTTCAAGATCCCGATCAACTTTAGTCTGAAAACTTTCAAAATAACTATTAAAAATACAAAAAATACTTTTAAATTTGTTACTCTAAAACTCTCACAAATCCTGCTTGAGCAAATAACAAAGCCCGCTGCAGACAAATTGGCCATTAGGAAGAGTATTTAAGTGAAACTGATCAATTCTTTGAAAACTTACGGAATAGAAACAAATAAAGAAATAATTCATAACCCAAGTTATGAACAATTATTTAAGGAAACCACCGATCCTTCGCTCGAAGGTTTCGAGAAGGGATATGTAACCGAACTAGGTGCTGTTTCGGTAAAAACAGGTCAATTTACGGGTCGCTCACCTAAAGACAAGTACATTGTGAAAGACGATGTGACCAGAGATACCATGTGGTGGGCTGATCAAGGAAAAAATGACAATAAGGCGATTTCTCCAGAAGTTTGGTCAAGTCTAAAAGGCCTGATTACAACGCAATTGAGTGACAAACGCTTATTTGTTGTAGACGCATTTTGTGGCGCCAATAAAGACACGCGCCTAGCGGTGAGATTCGTGATGCAGGTAGCGTGGCAGGCGCACTTTGTCACCAATATGTTTATTCGCCCAACAGCGCAAGAATTAGCCGACTTTGAGCCTGACTTTATTGTCATGAATGGTGCGAAAACCACTAACCCGAATTGGAAGGAACAAGGCCTAAACTCTGAGAACTTTGTTGCCTTTAACTTAAGCGAACGCATTCAGTTAATAGGCGGAACATGGTATGGCGGGGAAATGAAAAAAGGTATGTTCTCGATGATGAACTACTATTTGCCACTACAAGATATTGCCTCTATGCACTGCAGTGCAAACGTTGGCGAAAAAGGCGATGTGGCCATCTTTTTCGGATTATCTGGCACCGGCAAAACCACCTTATCGACCGATCCGAAGCGCCAACTGATTGGAGATGATGAGCACGGCTGGGATGACAATGGCGTGTTTAATTTTGAAGGTGGTTGCTACGCCAAAACCATCAATTTAAAGAAAGAAAACGAACCAGATATTTACGAAGCAATTAAACGTGATGCCTTACTCGAAAACGTGGTAGTTGCTGACGATGGCGCCATCGATTTTGATGATAATTCATTGACCGAAAATACACGGGTTTCATATCCCATTCATCATATTCATAATATTGTTAAACCCGTTTCGAAAGCAGGTCATGCTAACAAAGTAATTTTCTTGACCGCCGATGCCTTTGGTGTGTTACCCGCAGTATCAAAGCTTAACGCGGCGCAAACACAGTATTATTTATTGTCGGGCTTTACAGCCAAACTAGCTGGCACTGAGCGCGGTATAACTGAACCCACGCCAACCTTCTCAAGTTGTTTTGGTGCAGCCTTCCTTACCTTGCATCCAACAAAATATGCACATGTGCTCGAAAAGCGGATGAATATGGCAAACGCCCAAGCGTACCTAGTGAATACCGGATGGAACGGCACAGGCAAACGAATCTCTATTAAGGCGACTCGTGCCATCATCGATGCCATTTTAGACGGTAGTATTGATGATGAACCAAGCCATCAGTTGCCTATTTTTGATTTACAAATTCCAACACAGCTACACGGAGTTGATTCAAAAATACTCGATCCTCGTGCGACCTACGCCGAAAGTGCTCAATGGCAAGAGAAAGCAGAAGATTTGGCTGGCTTATTTATCGAAAATTTTGAGAAGTTTACTGACACCGATGAAGGCCGTGCTCTAGTTAGTGCAGGGCCTAAAGTCCCAGTGTATTAGTTTGTACATAGCACAGCTAAATGCTGTGCTATGTTTCTTTTCGAACATTGAAAAATTAAGTCCCCTTAGGTAAGCTTGGCGTTTTTACAAAAACGGAATTTTATGGCTACCTATTTTTCTACTATTATTCTTACCGTTGCTCTTCTATTAGGCAGCACTGTCAGTGCTAAAACGAGCAACATCCCTGTTGAGCATTTCAGTCGCAGTACCGAATACAGCCAAGTAAAGATATCGCCTAAAGGTGATTACTTAGCGGTTGTTACAAAGCCAGAAGGCAAAAGCGTATTAGCGATTTTGGATATGAAAACCTTTAAAGTACTTCATGCTGTGCAATTCCCCGGAAATGCGCAGGTAGGGAGTTACTCGTGGGTGAATGATGAAAGAGTTGTTATTGCAAAGCAATACCTAAGAGGCTGGCAAGACCATCCTCAGTATCATGGCGAATTGTTTGGTATAAACGCTGATGGCAGTAAAGGGGAGTATTTAGCTGGATATAAGAGTGGCGTCGCTACTGCTAGCCGCCTAAAAAGTGGAGCGAAACCCCTCGTTGGCACATCTTTTGTACTTGACCCGCTGGTCGATAACAAGCGTAAAATGCTTATCGTCACATACCCTTGGACCGCTAGCAAAGACCCTTATACCATTGTGTATGAGGTCGATGTGTATACCGGCAAACGAAAGACGGTTACCCGGTCTCCTTCACGAATGGCAGTATTTGTAACTGACCATGATGGTAATGTAAGAGTGGCAGTGAGCAGTGACGACTACATTAATCAAAAAGTATATATACGTAAGCCAGAAGAGTCAGAATGGCAAACAGCTGATTTGGGCCGAAAAGATCTTCAAGACATTCAATTACTCACTTTCGATAGCTCGGGAGACATCGTATATGTCAGCGCCTCTAAAGAAGGCGAGCCAAAAGGCGTTTACGCTTTGGATGTCAACACCAACGAGTTTACACTTTTGTCGCAAGATGAGCGTGTCTCGCCTAAAGATGTGTGGGTTGATGAAATTTCTAAAGAACTTTATGCCATCGAAACTGAGCTTGATTACCCGACTTATTCTTTCATCGACAACGGATCAAAAAAGAGCGCTCAATTAAAGTCGTTAATACAAGCTTTGCAAGGTCAACAAGTTCAATTGGTTAGCAGTACTTCAGATGGCAAGTTGAGTATCGTATATGCTTCTAGTGACAGTAATCCCGGTGATTACTACCTGTTTAATGCAAATACCAACAATCTGGGGCGTTTGTTTTCATCGATGGCGTGGATTAATCCAGAACAAATGGCAAAAACCAAGCCCATTAATTTTGAAACCCGAGACGGTAAGACAATCTATGGCTACTTAACCATACCAAACAATGTTGAAACCAAAAACCTGCCGCTTGTCGTGATGCCTCATGGCGGTCCGCATGGTCCAAGAGATTGGTGGGGTTACGATCCTAGTTCTCAGCTACTTGCGAGCCGTGGTATGGCTGTGTTGAAGGTTAATTTCCGAGGATCGGGTGGATACGGTCGTGATTTTGAGCATTCAGGCCATAGAAAATGGGGCAGTGAAATTCAGTTCGACATAATAGATGGTGTCAAACACCTCATATCTGAAGGAACAGTTAATAAAGATAATATTTGTATAATGGGGGCAAGCTTTGGCGGTTACTCAGCCTTGCAAAGCTCGATTCTAGAACCCGATATGTTTAAATGTGCCATTGGTGTGGTGGGTGTTTATGATTTACCGCTAATGTTTGAAGAGGGCGATGTAGCTGAACGAGACAGCGGCCAAACCTTCTTAAAAAAGGTGTTAGGTACCGATGAAGCTAACCTTAAGGCCTTTTCTCCTAGCTACAATATAGATAAATTAAAAGCCCCCGTCCTTATAGTTCATGGCGGAGAAGACCAAAGAGCCCCCATAGAACAAGCTGAATCTTTAGTAGCCGCCTTAGATGAGGCAAAGCATCCATATGTGTATGAGTTATTAGAAGACGAAGGACACGGTTTCTATAAGCCAGAGCACAGACTGCATTACTACGAGCAGGTACTAAAGTTTTTAGACAAACATTTAGACTTATAGCTTATAGGGGCGTTTTGGCGCCCCCTCCCTGCGCCTTCTGCGTCCCTTCGCCTTCCGCCCCCTCACCCATCATCCGCTCCCATTCCGTCATCCGCGCCCCCTTCGTCATCCGCGCCCCTTTCGTCATCTCAGCGCAGGCTGAGATCTCCGAAAACATCCTCTATTTATGGGATGAAAGCGGTTGTATCAAGCAGATTCCTGCCTTCGCAGGAAAGACGATTCGATTAAATATTAAACCCCCTCCCTTCATCGTCCGCGCCCCCTTCGTCACCCGAGCCCTTTCCGTCATCCGCGCCCCCTTCGTCATCCGCGCCCCTTTCGTCACCCGAGCCCTTTCCGTCATCCGCGCCCCCTTCGTCGTCCGCGCCACCCGTCATCTCAGCGCAGGCTGAGATCTCCAAAAACATCCTCTATTTATGGGATGAAAGCGGTTGTATCAAGCAGATTCCTGCCTTCGCAGGAAAGACGATTCGATTAAGTATTAAACCCCCTCCCTTTGCAAAAAAGACGATTCGCTTAAAAGATTAACATTATGCCTCCCCAAGGTTTTATTTTTTACCAGCCATTTAAACCTTCCTAAGAAATAGAGCGACTTAATAATCAAATACACCAAAAGTTAACGATTTTAGCAGTCTACTTTTCGTCTCATTGACGACGAATTCACTTATCTAATTGTTTTTATTGATTAAATAATATTGGCACTGAATTTGTTACAAAGACTTATAAAATACACACATTCTAATAAGAAAATAGTAAAAGGACACAAACATGACCAAGCAAGTAAAAAGACCCGTATTGACCTTTATCGTAGCAATAATGTCGCTCATTCTATTAGCAGGGTGCATCGTGCACGTTGGTTCTGGCAAAGCGAGTGCTCGAATATCAATGGACGGAGATTATTCAACAGTCAACAAATCCTTAACCATTGGTGAAGGCAAAACCATCGAAGACGCATCTGCAGTTAATGGCAGACTCACCATTGAAGATAACGTGACAGCCGAAGATGTCTCAAGCGTTAATGGCCGCCTATCGGTTGGCGATAACGTGAGCTTGGATGATCTCTCAACCGTCAATGGCAAACTTAGCGCGGGAACGGGTCTAACGGCAAATGGTGATGTAAGCACCGTCAATGGGAAAATTGAACTGAACAAAAACTCGCTAGTAAAAGGCAGCGTAACATCTGTGAACGGCAAAATAGTGATTGAAGGAGTTGTAGTAGAAAAGAACATCGAAACCGTAAATGCATCAATCGAATTATTGGGTAAAACCCGTGTACAGGGTGACATTGTTTATAAGCGCAGAAACAATAACAACAACTACTCGCAGCGTTTACCCGTACTACGAATTGAAAAAGGCGTGATTGTTGAAGGCAATATTATTATTGAAGGCCCGGTAGAGTTCGACTTTGATGACGACAGCTTGCGTAGCAAAGTAATTGAAAAGTTTTAAAACCACACACTAGTCATTTATTCAACCCTCCTAGACTTGCCCTATTGACGCCAATAGGGCTTTTTTTGCGCCGCGTCCATGCAATCACACAAGCTAAAGCCAACAAATAAATATTCATAGCACCGCCACCACTTGCCTCACCATCACTTGGCTCGGGTACGGAAGTTGTGTCAACAATGGTAATCGTTGTAGATGCCGACACCTGTTTTTCACTATCAGCAACAAATACTGCAAGCGTCACCGACGTAGTGGCATTAACTTCAGGCAAGGTAAGGCTAAGTGACTGTCCATTTTGCCCACTTAAAACTACGCTAGGCCCACTTATCTGACGCCATTCAAACGAAAGGAAGTCGCCATCTGCATCATAGGTATCGGCGGTCAAGGTGAGCTGATCGCCTTCATTTACCGAACTGCTATGCGCATCAATCGACACTGTCGGAATGGAGTTTTTATTAGAAATATTCACACGAATATTTACGCTTGACGTGTCGCGGCCATCATAAACGTCTAAACGAAACAGTAAAGATTCATTCTCGCTAACTTGCGGCGCGTTAAAACTCAGCAGTGGGGAAATATTTTCACCTAAGTTTATACGAATACCGCCTATTTGCGTCCAAGTAAATAAAAGATCATCACCCTCAGCATCGGTAGTTAATGAAGCATCAACGCGAACGGTTTCTCCTTCAAATACGTTAGTTTGCTGTGCTACGTTAATCAGTGGTGAGCGATTTGGTAAGCGTCGTGATAACACGCCCGGATCTTTTATGAGACCGTTTTCAGTCAAATCAGCATCGTTTGGTCCGCCATCTTGAATAATTAACTGAATACAATTATCGCCCGGCGTTAAACCATTTAAATAAAGGCTCGAATCTGTTTCAGGGCAGTTGCCATTTGCATCAAATGGAGCCGACATAATTACATTGTGTGCATTTTCAACAAAGGTAAACCAACCATCACGACTATTAAATTTGCGATACACAGCATCTTCGGGAATTAAGGAACCCGTATTTAAAGGAATTACCACCGGCACACTTTCACCAATGCTTTCTAAGTTTTCAATATTGAAATTGGTAATTTGCTGAATCGCATCAAAATGCGGGTCGTCCACCTCTACGTCTGGATAATACGACGACAGTCCATAAGTTTGAATATCAAATTCTGAAATCACCGCATTTGCAGCACTTTGCGCTTCACTCATTTTGGCGATGTCACCTAAGGTTAACCGATATCCAGCGAGTGTTGTGATGGGTTGTTCGCTTGCACCCGTGGGTAAAGTCGCGGTATTTTCTTCATCGTCAAGGTAGTCTGGCACACCATCTAAATCGTCATCGCTAAGCCCTTCCGCTTGGTCAGAAAGACCGTCAAAGTCACTATCAATAAATGCAGATAACACAGGTTTTAGCGCTGCGACTGAAAAGGCAAACTCAATACTAGACGAATAAAGCTCTGCGGTATTGCGTTCACTAATTTGCGCCCGAGCGATATATTCACCTGCTTCAAGCAAGGCTGGATTGAATTCAAAAGTCGCTGAATTGTTGTCATTGTTAAGGTCAGCGATGCTGAGCACATTGTCACGGTTGCCTTGGGCTACCACTTCCCAAACCACTTGATGAAAGTCATCGAGATTGATGTCTCGTATGTTCGCCAGCAAGGTTGCTTCGCCTTGGTCTTGATACGCTAAACTCACAACCTCGCTATTTTGCAGTAATTTTATATCCGCTACTGGTGCTTGGTTCGCATTACTAAGGTCAATACGAATTTGAGACAAACGACCAATTGCCGCATTTTGTGGGTTGGCAAAATTAATCCAAAGTGTATCGCCTAAGTTAGCCGTCGCTGCCACGTCAATATCAAGGGTGGCGCGCTGGCCTTGGTTAATATAGAAAACACCAGAACTTGCTGAAGTGACGGGGCCAACTACGGTGTACTCAACACTAACAGGATACTCTGGCGCTTTGCCCGACAGCACAATAGGTAAG
Source organism: Glaciecola sp. G7-5 (assembly GCF_055808975.1). NCBI lineage: Bacteria > Pseudomonadati > Pseudomonadota > Gammaproteobacteria > Alteromonadales > Alteromonadaceae > Glaciecola > Glaciecola sp. G7-5. Next base: position 1,500,676 of record NZ_CM147892.1, on the reverse strand, counting down.
CGCAAGCGATTACCTGGCGCAGAAACCCCATAGGCTTTGGCGGTGAAAGTCGGTAGTATGTTAACAAATAGTTCTTTGATTGATGCATTTCCTGAAGCATCTGTCGCCTGCAACATGACGCTTTGCGCACCCGCTTTAAGGTTATTTTCAGTAATCAGTACGGCATCTATTTCACCATCAACCAAATCTGTAGCGCTTTCGCTAATGTCTTGGCTTACATCAGTTAATATGCCTCGTGACCTTATATCAAGCACTGCACTTTCATCAAACACTGGCGCAATGGTATCTTGAACGACTACGTTTTGCGCCAAAGTGCTTATGTTGCCAGCAAAATCGACTGCCTTCCAAGTAATAACATGCTCACCTAAAGGCAGCGGCTGCACATAGTCACTGCTTAAGGTCGCCGGATTGAGGTTGTTATCGCGTACACGTGGTTCGGTCAATGGAATAGTCGTTAACGGGCCTGTAGCTTCTATTATTAAATCGCTAATGCCGTCTATGGTAGGTGCTTGATCATCACCGATGCTGGGGTTCAAAGGTTGACTATCATCTACATCAACAATACCGTCGTTGTCATCATCTTGATCAGCATTATTACCAATACCGTCAGCATCGCTATCTAGTTGCTCAGCTGCTGAAAAAGGGAAGGCATCTACATCATCTAAAACACCATCATTGTCATCGTCAGTATCGGCATTGTTGCCTATGCCGTCACCGTCATTATCTAAGGTTTCGGTGGCATCAAAGGAAAAAGCATCATCAGCATCAGCAATGCCATCATTATCGTCATCGTTGTCACTGTTATCTCCCTGACCATCAAGGTCGTTGTCGGCCCATTCTAAAGGGTTAAGAGGAAATAGGTCATTGCTATCTTCAAAGCCATCGTTGTCGTCGTCGGTATCGGCATTGTCGCCTATATCGTCGCCGTCGGTGTCTATGCTTTCACTTGCATCAAAGTCAAATGCATCATCTATATCTAGCACGCCGTCGTTGTCGTCGTCGCTATCGGCATTGTTGCCTACACCGTCTAAGTCGTTATCAGCACTTTCGCTGCTATCTAAGGGAAACAAATCAATCTCATCAGGGACACGGTCACCATCATCATCGAGGTCTTCATTGTTACCAATACCATCAGCATCAGTATCTGCACTTTCACTGGCATCTAGCGGAAATCTATCTTGTGCATCAAGTACGCCGTCGTTATCGTCGTCGGTATCACTGTTATTCCCTATGCCATCTCCATCAGTATCTATCGTTTCTAGAGGGTCATTTTCGAAAGCATCGAATTGGTCATCAACGCCATCATTGTCGTTATCGGGGTCAGCATTGTCGCCAATACCGTCATTGTCGGTATCAAACCATTCAGTTACCGCAAAGACAAAAGCATCGACTACGTCTAATACACCATCATTATCGTCGTCTGTATCGGCATTATTACCTATTCCGTCGCCGTCAAAATCAGCCACTTCGCTGGCATCATAGGGGAACTCGTCATGGCTATCGTCGAGGCCATCGTTATCGTCATCTGGGTCAGCGTTGTTACCTATACCGTCGTTATCAAAATCACTGGTCTCGTTGGCATTAAACGGGAATGCGTCGTCTTCGTCATTAACGCCATCGTTGTCATCGTCAAGGTCTGCATTGTCGCCAACACCATCTTGGTCGTTGTCGTCAAAGTCCCCATTATCAAGTGGAAATAAATCGTCAACATCCAACACACCATCGTTGTCATCATCATCGTCGGCGTTGTTGCCTATGCCGTCTTCATCGGTATCAATACTTTCGCTAGGGTCACGGGTGAACGCATCGTTTACATCAAGTACGCCGTCATTGTCATCATCGGTATCTGCATTGTTCCCTATGCCGTCACCGTCACTGTCAATAGTTTCGGTGGGGTCTAGGGGAAACGCATCGTTATCATCGGTGCCGCCATCATTGTCGTCGTCGTTGTCAGCATTGTTACCTATGCCATCAGCGTCGCTATCAAGGCTTTCAGTTGGGTCGAAGGGAAAGGCATCTTGTGAATCAATGACCAAATCGTTGTCGTCGTCATTATCAGCAACATCGCCTAAGCCATCGTTGTCATTGTCATTATTTTCTAAAGGATCGAATGGGAAGGCATCTTGTTCATCAATCACGCCGTCGTTATCATCATCAGTATCAGCGTTGTTACCTACCCCATCAAAATCAAAATCCAGAGACTCGCTAGCGTCAAAGGGGAATAAATCCTCGGTATCATTTACGCCATCATTGTCATCATCTACATCTTGCTCGTTTGGGATGCCGTCGTTGTCTACATCAACGCGTGGAAATTCGGCATAGTTGTTTAACCACAGCGCTTCGCTACCGTCACGAATAGGCTGAAGCAATACACTATAGCCATAGCTAACCGAATCACTTGATTGTGTGTCAACCGTCGCTAAGATTGCTAGATTATTGTTTGATGAGGTCACACGGCATTTTGTATAGTCAACAAAGGTTGTGCACGATTGTGCGATGCTAATCCCATTTGTAAACACAATGCTTTCAAACTCGGTACTGGCGTTGGCAACAAACCAAAGGTCGTATTCAATGCCATCTTCAAGCACAAGGTCTAAGTAGCTTTTTTGGGTGTTGCCGGTTTGGCTTAAAGTCGCACTTACTTCGATTTGACCGTCGAAAACCATATCATTGCTTGATTCAGTTGTTGATATGAAGGGGATTTGTGCGGCTAGAATTAGTTCTTCAGCTGTATCGTAATCACTAGTTGAATTACCTTCGCTGTCGGTAGCCACCAATGAACTCACATACCACATGCCAGACGGTTCTAAGTTGCTAATGCTAGTTGTAAAAACACCTGTATGGAAATCGCCACTCTTTGTCCATTCGCCTTCTTGAATAAAAAGCAGTTGCTCGCTGCTGTCGCTATTTTCTAAGTAAAAATCACCTGTCGAAACAGCATTATCATCTTCAAAAACAAGCGTTACTGAAATTTCGAGTCCATTTGCGTTTAATGAGTCTAACGCCACGTTATCAGGTGTAAGGGTTAATCTGTGTAAAACGGGCGCGCGTGTGTCTGCAGTTTCTTGAGCACTAACATTTAGGGAAATAACAAGAATAGAAAGACACAGGGTCGCGAATGATCTTGAAAAAACACGACTATCTTTCAATCTTGAGTGCTGCCAAATATTGCTTATTGTCGACTTCAATTTTGCCATCCTGACTAAGGGGGAGCTTGGGTAGTAATAAAAACAAAATAACTAAGGAATACATCGCGTTTATAGCCAAAACCTTTAGGCTTAAATAGGGGACCAAACTTGCTATATGCGACTAATTCTAAGATGAATTTCAGTTATTCCCTTGCCTCTTGTCGGCTAAGGAGCATGAGGATTATTCTGCGTTGCTTAATTATGAGTATTAAGATATACGGATGAATTTATATACCCAAAATTGTGGGCATTCTGATTGACATAGCGACCCGCCTTTAAATACTTGGCCTAAGACAAGAGTTCTTCCTAACGGCAAAAAGCCTTCGTTGCAATCTTTGACCTCACTATGACACTACCTGTTGCCAAAGCTCAGGGCAGTGCTCGCATTTGTTTTAAAAGCCCTTTCTCAAACCGCCCTAGTAAGTACCCACTACCGAAATAACTATTTATTTACATACCACCTTCATAGGATACCCCCGCGTCATTCTTGCGCTCCCCCGCGTCATTCTTGCGATAACCCCGTCATTCTTGCGAAGGCAAGAACCTCCAACATTACACATAGAAGTTCAATCTTCTATTATGTTTACTAGGCTGTTTTGGAGATCTTCGCCTTCGCGAAGATGACGGTTGTAAGGCGATAGTTGACGGGTGCTGGCGTAGAAATAATGCACAGTTTAAAATATGCTAATTTCTATTCAAGTTCGGGTATACTCTAGCTTGGGCTGAACGCACACTATATTCAAAAAAATACCAAAAAGTAGTCAACTGCATGAACTTAGAATTACAAACAATTAAAAGCGACCGTCTTTATATGAAGGTAGCAGAGCAACTTAAAAAGCTCATTTCCAATGAAGTCATCAAGCCTGGCGAGCGCTTTCCTTCTGAGCGCGAACTTGCTGAACAACTTGGCGTAAGTCGCCCAACGATTAGAGAGGCAATGATTGCGCTAGAACTCTCTGGTGTTATTGAAATACGCACCGGCTCTGGTATTTACGTTACCCACCCTCAGCATCGTATCAGCGATACCTTAGGCGATAAAGGCGCTGGGCCATTTGAAATTCTTGAAATTAGATACATCTTAGAAGCGGAAGCGTGCGCACTTGCAGCGGCGCGTATAACCGATGAACAACTTGCTGAGTTACGAGCAACGATTGACGAAATGGAAGAAGAAGAAAAACTTTCTAACGCGTCAGAACGTGCTGACCAAAAATTTCACTCGATTATTGCTCAGGCTTGCCAAAATAGTGCTATCTCGTCAGTAGTAGATTGGTTGTGGAAACTGAGAAATGAATCTGAACTGAGCACTATGTTTCTTAAACGCATTCGAGAAGAAGGTGTACACCCATCAATTCAAGAGCATAAGAATATTTTAGCGGCCTTAGAACAGCGAAACCCTGAGCGGGCACGCACGGCAATGAAGCTACACATTGAAAACGCGACAGCCAACGCCGCCACGCACTTCAATAAATAATGCTATCGACTACGGCGGCTAGCAAATAAGGGCTTGAATATACACCTTCAAGCCTTTTTCATCGATAGCCTCAATAGCAGTGACAACGTCCGTGGCGAAAGCCTTATCATTCACAAGACTAGCAGGGAAAATACTCGTTTGGGTAAATAACGCATCAATATATTTGCTTGCTGAAGCTTGATTTTCAAGCGCCAATTTGTGTAAGTTTTCAGCCAAGGGATCTCTTATCTCATATTCGATACCAGCCTCGTCTTTGCCTCGCAAATAAATCAACCAAGACGCTAATACTGCAATCAAAATAGAGTCACTATTTAGCTTAGCTTCTTTGTTATCAATAATGGGCGCTAAAATTCGCTGTACTATCTTTTGAGAGCCATCCATTGCCACTTGTTGTGTTGCATAAGGAATCTCATCATTTAAGAAGCGCGCGCGGATTTGCTCTTGATACAAGCCAAGGTCAAAACCTATCGGCGTATGCAAGCTTGGCCCTGTTTCTGTTTCCATTAGGCGTTCAATAAGCTTATACAAGAGCGGATCTGAAATAGCCTCGTGTATCCATTTATAGCCTAACAAAACCCCCATGTAAGCAAGGGCCGAATGTGAGCCATTTAATGTACGTAATTTTAGTTTTTCGTACTGCTCAACATTCTCAACGAGAATAGCTCCAGCACCTTTCCAATCAGGAATAGGCGTATAAAAATTATCCTCAATTACCCACTGCTTAAACGTTTCGGTTTGTATCATCGCTTCATCAAGCATACCTAGTTTAAGTTTACAGGCTTCACGGTCTGACTGCGTGACCGCGGGTACAATTCTGTCAACCATAGAGCTGCTAAAGCTAACGTTTGCTTTTATCCACGCAACCAACTCTTCCCCATGATGAGCTGCTAAATCGATTACTACTTTTTTTGTCACGATGCCATTTTCGGGAAGATTATCGCAACTAATAACACTGAGTTTGTTCACAGCACCATCATTTGCATGGCTATTTTGCATTCGAGCTAAACATGCCGCAACGATGTAACCAGGCATAGAAACTGGCGCATTTGGATGTGCTATATCATGCTGAATGTCAGCATTTGACACGAGCAAAGCATGCTTGCTCATATCGTAGTGATAACCTTTCTCAGTAACGGTTAAGGTTACTACTTTGGTTTGTGTAGATGCGAGTAGGTCAATAACACTTTGCGGGTTTTCTGGGGCCACCAAAACGCGCTCAACCGAGCCGATCAATCGTGTTTCTTGCTTGCCATTAAACTTGGCTGTGACGGTATACAAACCATCTTGAGGATTCATTTGTTCACTCACCGACGCGCTACGTAAGCTCACCCCAGTTATTCGCCAATCGCCGCCGCTAATGGCAATAGCGTCATCAGTAAAGACTGCTTGATGGCCACGATGAAAAGCACCAATACCAATATGAACAATGCCCGCTTTATGTGCCTTTATATCGTAATTAGGCCGTATAACTGAGTCAGGCAACTCGTGCATGGTTTGTAAACTCAAACGTTTATTCATAACTGGTAAGCCTGTTTTGCAAGGTTGTAAGTTAGGTCAATGGCTAACTCATGTGCTTCTTCAAGTGTCATGCGGTGTTCAGCAACCATTTGGCCTAAATAACCGCAGTCGATTCGTCTAGCAACATCGTGTCTGGCCGGAATAGACATAAAAGCGCGGGTGTCGTCATTAAAACCAACGGTGTTATATAAACCCGCTGTTTCGGTTGTTTGTTGCCTAAAACGGCGCATGCCTTCTGGACTATCATGAAACCACCAAGCGGGCCCTAATTTAAGACAAGGATAATGGCCAGCCAAAGGCGCAAGTTCTCTACTATAGCTAGTTTCATCAAGAGTAAATAAAATAATCTGCAAGCGAGGATCGTTCCCTAGCTCATCCAGTAATGGTTTGAGGTTTAGGATATATTCCGTTGGCATGGGTAAATCAGCGCCTTTATCACGCCCAAAATGTTCAAAAACAAAATTATTGTGATTGCGATAGCAGCCTGGGTGTATTTGCATCACTAAGCCATCTTCTATGCTCATACGCGCCATTTCCGTGAGCATATGGCCGCGAAACACGTCCGCACCTTCAGCGTTCAACTCACCCGCTAAAGCCTTAGCATAATAACGAGCTGCTTCATCAGCACAAAGAGATTCCGTACGCGGAGTAAAATGGCCATGATCGCTCGAAGTCGCCCCCATCTTTTTGAAAAACAAACGACGATTGCGTAGCGCATTCAAATAACCCGAAAAATGAGTGGTGTCTTCACCGGTTATTTCGCCCAAGCTTGCAATATCTTTGGCAAATGTTGGGAATTCGGGGTCAAGCACATTGTCAGGCCTAAAGGCAGTAATTACTTTACCATCCCAATCACTGTCTAGAATACATTGATGATGTTCTAAGGAATCTAGCGGGTTTTCGGTGGTCGCGATAACCTCAATATTAAAGCGGTCAAATAGAGCGCGTGGTTTAAAGGTATCAAGACTTAGCTTGTCATTTATCGTTTGGTAATAATAATCTGCGCTTGATGCATTAAGAGCGACCTCTATGCCAAATACTTCAGAAAACACATAGTCCATCCACATTCTTGAAGGCGTGCCTCTAAACAAGTGGTAGTGCTTAGCAAAAATCTCCCAGACTGTCTCTGGCGTTACATTTCTTGCTTTTTCGCTTTTACCAATCCCAAGATCATCAAGTTTAATCCCTTGGCTATACAACATTCTGAACACATAGTGGTCAGGCTGTATAAGTAACTCTGCAGGATTAGAAAAGTTTTCATTGCTCGCGAACCACGCTGGATCAGTATGCCCATGGGGGCTAATAATAGGTAGGTCTTTAATTTGGGTATAAAGTTCACGCGCAATATTACGCGTGTTTGTATCGCTTGGGAATAAACGATCTGGGTGTAATATTAAAGGCGTGCTCACTTCGTTTTCCTTAGCTCTGTGCGATAAATTAAGTACGATTTACGAACGACGACATCGTGTGCATAACACCGCGCAGTTCTGCCAATCCTTTCAGTCTACCTGCATAGCTATAACCGGGCTTAACACCTTCTTGATTTAGTTCGTCATCGAGCAAGTGGCCATGGTCAGGGCGCATTGGAATGCGCAAGTAATCATCGCCGTCACTGCTTTGTTTTCTGCGTTTTTCTTCAAGTAATAGCGCTTCGACTAATCCAACCATATCGTTGTCGCCATCTAAATGGTCTGACTCGTAAAAAGAACCGTCATCTTCACGTATCACGTTACGCAAATGAACAAAATAAATACTGGGGCCAAACTCTCTTACCATCTCAACTAAATTATTGTCGCCGCGCGCACCGTATGAGCCTGCGCACATGGTGAGCCCATTTGCAGGGCTAGGGCATGCTTCAAGCAAGCGATGGGCGTCTGAAGCAGTCGACACAACGCGCGGTAATCCAAATAAGGAAAAGGGTGGATCATCAGGATGGATACACATTTTAGCATTCACTGATTCGGCCACAGGGATAATGTCACGTAAAAATGCAAACAAATGCTCACGGAAGCCTTCGGTGCCTAAATCAATAAATTGTTGAATGGTGGCGCGAATGCTGTCGCGCGTGTACGAACCTTCACCGCCTGGCAAGCCTGCAATAATGTTTTTCTCAAGGGCTAAACGTTCTGCTGCAGACATCGCATTAAAACGTGCATCTGCTTTTTCGAGTACCGCATCGCTATAGCTTTCACGGGCACCGTCTCGTTCTAACACGTAAACATCGTATGCGGCAAAGTCAGTCATTTCAAAGCGCAGAGCGTGGCTGTTGTTCGGCAATTTGTACATTAAATTTGTACGCGTCCAGTCAACCACCGGCATAAAGTTATAGCAAATAGTGTATACGCCACATTTTGCAGCATTTACAATTGATTGTTTATAATTTTCGATATATTGAAGGTAATCACCCGTGCGGGTTTTTATATCGTTATGAACAGGGATACTTTCAATAACATCCCAAGTTAATCCTGCGGCCTCAATCATATCTTTGCGACTTTGAATAGCCTCAACTGTCCATAGGTCACCGGTTTTTACATCATGTAATGAGGTGACTATGCCGGTAGCACCTGCTTGACGAACTTTTTGTAAGCTTATTGAATCGTCTGGCCCAAACCATCTCCACGTTTCAATCATGTTTTGTTACCTCAGGATAGTTAAGAAATACTAAAAAAATATCGCTAGATAAGTACATACCGTTCACCGTCTAGGTCGTGAGACAGTCACGCGGCCTTTTCTTATTTTTGCTCAAGGGCAAATAGTCGATGAAACGCGCCACCATGTCAAGTGGCCTTACCAAATAAACGCTATTTTAAGGCCTTTTATCACCCCCTGGAACAGACTTAAGCCAAAATGACGGTATAAAAATTAATTCTACTAATATTGGTAAGGCCAAAAATAGTATTCATAAATCAATTTCTAGCAACACCTCGACATTTATCCGCTGATGCGCTTAAATAATAGGCAACTTTCTGCCACAACAACTCTCGGTTTGAGGATCGTTTTATAAACTCTCATAAGCCAGTGCTTCTTCATCCCCCCAGAAAGATTGATTTCTTTCTAGAACTTTTTTCGATAAAAGACCTTTTGTCGCTCCTACACCCGCGCACAAAACGTATCCTCCGCGAATTTGCCAAAGCGAATAACCACGTAGTCATGTTTCCTGCTTACGGCACTGACAACCGCTACTTTGCGCCTTTGAACCGCTTTATAGGCTTACATGGTCATAAAGTTTACGATTGGGGCTTGGGCCTTAACGACGCCGGATTGAAACGTCCATTTCTGTTGTCTGAGGTTAACGATACGTGGGTGAAAAGCACTCAAGATAAAGTCTCGCCCATCACAAAAGAAGAAATGGGCGTACCCTATTTATGCACTCGTTCGGTTGCTCGCGTTAAATCACTAAGTGAAACTATAGGTGAGCCTTTAGCTTTACTTGGTTGGAGTTTAGGTGGATGTATTGCACGTGAAGTTGCCCGTGAATTGCCCGAACATGTTTCACAAGTAATTACCTTGGGCACACCTTCGATTGGTGGACCAAAATACACCGCCGCCGCTGAAAGTTTTCGTAAAAATGGAATAGATTTAGACTGGGTAGAGCGCGAGATTGCATTGCGAGATAAAAATCCCATAAAACAAGCTATAACGATTATCAACGGCAAATATGATGGAGTAATAGCAAAACCCGCTTGCGTCGACAATATCAGTTTGCAGGCTACAATTATTGAAGTAAATTGCAGTCATATGGGTTTACCTTTTCACTATGAAGTATGGAAAATCGTCTTACAAGCTCTTTCCGAATGCTAAGCGCTGCAGCGTCAAAAAAGACGCAGAAACTTTAAGGCTAAAGTGACCCTGACCCCTTTTTTGCTCTTCGTTTCATGTCTTCAAACAAAGAAGGCTCCCAGGGGCGCATGGCCAAGAGCATTCCCATATGTTGACGCTTATCCAGTGGTAAAGATTGGTCTTCTACGTTTAGTTGCGCCGCTTCTTGAGTAACCTGGTTAAGTTTGCGCTGAATGATATCAATGGAGCTTTGCGAATATCGCCCTCGTAAATAAAAGCGAAAAGTCCAAGGTTCGTTGTGTTTGGGTGCCATGAATTTTACCATCACCTCTTTTTGCATAAACTGCTCAAGTACGCCGCCGGGGATCCATCTAAAATCTTGTGCAATCAACGAACGGTAATGGTTGTTGGGTAGCAAGTCGATTATGCGGATCTTGTCTAGTTTTGCCAACAAGCGGACACATTCAAATTCATCAATGTCGTAGTAATCAATGATTTCACCAAAAGTCCAACCATCACGCACACACACAGCAACAAGCAATAAACGAGGATTCGCCAGTAATTCTTCTTCTTGGCTATGGTTTAATTGGCTAATCTTCTCGCTTTGTTTTTGCGCTATCAAAAAAAGATCGGCCAAAGATATATCCAACAACATGCAAATTTCCTCGAGTCGCTCGAGAGTAAAGCTATTGTGGGCAAAGATGCGCTTTATATTCGCTTCACTCATCGCTAGCTTTTCTGCTACATCACGGTAGGTAAGCTGTTCTTGTTTAAGAAGCTTCTTTAGCGTTTTGCTGACTAAGGCAATTTGACTCATAACTTTACGCATCCTTTGGTTTGTTTAACCTCACCTAAAAGTATCATATAAATATACCAAGCGTGTCATAAAAGTATACATTTCATGACTTGGTTTACAATATAAATACTAAAGCCTACATTGTGTTCGTACTTTAAACAAAAGGAAATCACAATGAAAAAGTTACTTACATCTGCATTAATCATTTCAGCGTTAACAGCGACTAGCCTAATTACCCCACCGGCTATGGCGGAAGGCGGTTCGGTACATCATAGTGGTCAAGCGAGTAAACATGTTGTGCTTGCGGTAGTTGATGGAGTAGAAACAGGTGCGAAGGTGGCGAGCGCTGTTGTTGCTGCCCCCATTGTTATAGCAGGTGGCGTAAGCTTAGCTGCTGGCAGTGTCGCCGTTTCTGTGGGCGACTCTATTGCACACAGTGGTCAGCGAGTATCAGTACACGCACACAACAACGCTCCACTGGAGGTGACCGATTTAGTTATTACTGCTGACCCAGCACCTAACCAAGTAACGCCGCCGGCCACAAAAGATAAGTCAGAAACAACCACGGTAACAACAACTGAAACACTTAATGCCGTAAAGAAAACCACCATTGAGAAAAGTAAGCACTAATTGACTAAAAGGAAAAGGCAATGAATATCAAATATGCAGTTAAAAAAGGTTTTTTTATTTTTGCGGCCTTATTTTTTGTTGTTGGGGCTGCCAATGCAGGCAGTCAGCAAAAAGCGCAAATACAACACAAAGCAGAAGATGTCGTTGCTTTTTCCAAAGGCGTTGAAAAATACGCCGCGGCTAAAGGCGCTAGAGCATTTATTATTTCTCGGGTAGGTCGCCCTGTAAAAGACCTACCAAAAGGGATTTTATACACTCATACCGCGATTGCCGTTTATTCTGCAATTACCTTGGGCGATGGCAGCGTGGTAAACGGCTATGCAATTCATAACCTATACCAAGATGCAGATGATAAAACCAAAAGCCAGTTGATCACCGACTATCCGGTTGACTTCTTTTGGGGTGCTTATGAGTTGCGCGCGGGCATTGTTATCCCTACGCCAGAAATTCAGCAACAATTAATCAAGCTTATTGCTTCAGGCGAAAATGAGAAATTGCACAACCCTAAATACACGGTTTTAGCTAGCCCATATAACAGCATGTATCAAAATTGCACTGAGCATACCCTCGATATGTTAAATGCTGCGATATATAAAACCAGTGATATCAAGCAACTTAAAGCAAATGCTCAGGCCCATTTTGACGCGCAAAGAGTAAGAACAAATCGTTTCAAACTCATGCTGGGGGCAGCATTGATGGAAGACGTGACAACCAGAGATCACAAAGGAAAAGTAAGAACGGCGACCTTCACCAGCATCGCCAAGTACTTACAAAAATATGATTTAGTAGAGCATGCGGTAAGCTTAGATGAAAACATTTACCCCACAGCAATCTAAATAGTTAATTTATTCGCGAGACGGCTTAATCGACGGCTATCCAGTATCCAGCGTCAATCAACTGTGATAGCAAAGTGAGCCAGTCTCGTTTTTCATCGCTTTGGGCTAAAAGCGCTTTGGGGATCTCTGATATTGAGTCACTGGCTAGCAACGACTTTGCCAACTCGGCGATTGCTGTATCCACCTTAAAGCTGTTGCCATCTATATAAAAAACAAAATGGGGAGATGATTGCTCTTTGTATATAGGTTTAACACCTGGCATTTTCTCGAAGCAACTACCGTTTGACAATGCCGCTTCAAGTGCTTCGGCGGTATAGCTTATAATGCCGTCAATTGCAGGCAAAGCTTGGCGAGATAGGTATTGCATAAGCGCATGCTCGGCTTGCGAACTATTCAACAATTCGACAATATTAGCTTTTAGCTGATCTATTTCAGCTTTTGTCACTTCCATGGACGAAGTTGCTTGCCCACGTAAACGAGTAATGTCAGGGTCACTATAACGTGTTTGCGCAGTTTGAAGGTCGTCACTTTCATCAAGCAAACCGTTTAGGGCTTCTAAATTAGTGGGTGCACGAAAACCTAGTGAATAGTTTAAACAGGGAAGTAAAGTCATGCCTTTGTGAGGGTGCTTTGGCGGTATATATATCGCATCTCCGGGTTGCAATACTTCATCTATAACCGGTGTGAAATCTTCAATTAATCTAAGCAAAGGATGCGTAGTAATGTTTTTTTCATCGCCGGTGCTAGGTAAACCGACTTGCCAGCGTCTACTGCCCTTACCTTGCACTATAAATACATCGTATTGGTCGGTATGCGCGCCTACACCTGCATTTTGGGTTGAATAGCTGACCATGACATCGTCAAAGCGCCAATGTGGTATAAAATCAACTAGTGACGATAGGGCCTCAACTTCATCAATATAATTGTTTACACCTTGCACTAATAGCGACCAGTCACCTTTGCAATGATCTGAAAAATCGTCAAAAGGTCCTTGATGCACATCCCAAACACCGTTTAAGTTTGACACTATACGGCTATCCACGTCTTCTTCTTGGGCCAAGCCTGCTAAATCATTTTCATCTAAAGGGTCTTCAAAACCGGGGGCAAATTGCTTTATTAAGCAGGGCTTTTTTTGCCAATAATCTTGCACAAAGGATGCTTTATCAAATTTATCCATTATCATCATTTACTTTTACCAACTCGCTTTTTGCTCACTTTCATATAAGCGCCATACAAATCCTAGGCCCACACTATACGTGACATCATCCTCGTATAAAGGACTATCTTCATTAGCTGCACCCTGATGAAACTGCGCGCTTCCCCCAAAAAGCCACGCGCCGATTTACTAATCGGGAAGGAAACACTTAACGAAAGCTCGCTACCTAGGTAGCCACTTTTAGCGTCATATTCCGCACGACTGCTAGTCGCATAAATAGCATCTACTTGGTAAAAATAGTCATGCAACTTTTCGCTTGCATATATTGCACTAAACGTTACGTTTAAACCCGTATCCTCAAAAAGAACGCCTCGTTGTTGGTAAGATAAAGTGGGTTCAATCACAAAGCCTCGTTGGTCGACGCGGCCAAAATCAGTTGAAAAAACAGCCCGCGCTTGTAGCTTTGCGGTTAATCGAGCATTTCCACCGCCATCAAAATCAAAGTCTTTTACCTTGTAAATAAACTGAGGACCTACTTCAAACAAAAAATCGAGCTCGGGCATGCCGGCGCGTGCCGAATTGTCTTCACTGTCGGCAGAAAAAGCGCCGCCAAATGACAAATCGACCTCAAAATTACTTTCTTCAATCACGACTGCTCGTGCACCGTTCCCTCCCCCAACTCTAAACACGTCACCGCGATAAACTAAGTAAGGCGCTGCCAATGCAATAAAGTTACGCTCACTAGAGGCGGGATAATTGGCAACCTCAATAGCGCCACCGCCAACACCAAATTCCCACAAAGGCTGCGCTTCGTTCACGCCTTCAAACCCAGTTAAATTACGGTCTAGCGAATCAGGTGATTCAGCCTCGGCATTCGAGTTAGCAAGTGCATTAGCGCCCACTAAAAGTGAAATGATGGCGACAAGCTTGACGCTATATAAAAGACAAAAATCACGTTGCATATACCTTCCCTTAAGTTTCGTTAGTATAATTCTATACTCAAATAGTAAGAAAAAGAGCAAAACACAATTTATATAATCGTCTCGATGCATGCATCAAGTTTTAATACCTATAAGCGACAAATTCGATTCGTAATTTAATTACAAAAAATATTCATAAATAGCAAAATCTGCTGTATAATTGAGCAATTACTGTAACTTAATTACCAAAGGAAAGTCTCATGAGCTTAAAGAAACAATATTTAAAATCCAAACCTGTTTGTAAAGTAACCTTCAAATTATCTAAAGAAGAAGCTAAAAATGCGGAGAATGTTCGCATAGTTGGTGACTTTAATGATTGGGATCTTAGTGCTGCCCCCATGAAGAAACTAAAGAATGGTTCGTTTTCATCAACGGTCGTTTTATCAAAAGACGCGCAATATGAGTTTCGTTATTTGCTAGACAATAAAGAGTGGGAAAACGATTGGAATGCCGATGCTTACGTTCCATCACCAGTCTCGTTTGACGACAATTCGGTTGTTGCAGTATAGCTATTAGTTAACGCTCACTATAATTATGGGTAGCATCTTAGCTACCCATTTTTTTATGCTATTACCCTTGCTGTTGGCTTATTTGCATTAGTGCAGACGCAAACACATCGGGAGGCTGTCCCCCGCTAATAAGGTGTTTGTTATTCACAATCACTGCTGGCACCGATGAAATCCCTTGGGATTGATAATGCCGCTCCTCTTCTCTTACGTCGCTCGCATAGTCATCATTTGCAAGTATTTCATTTGCTCGCTGTGCATCTAAACCCACACTCTTAACAACTTCTAGCAATTGCTTGTGGTCACTAGGGTCGCCTGATTGTTGAAAATATAAGTCAAATAGCGCCAGTTTTAGCTCTGTCTGAAGATCATTTTCTTTCGCCCAATGCAATAAACGATGCGCGTCAAAGGTATTATAAATTCGACCTCCTCCTCGATTCCCAAATTCATAGCCCACGCTTAAGCCGCGTTCCTTTATTACTTCACGATTTTGCTGAATTTGTTGTTCATTTATCGAATACTTTTGCCCCAAGTGTTCATTAATTTCTTGGCCTTGCGGCGGCATTTGGGGATTTAGTTCAAATGGATGCCAAGTGATCTGTGCTTCAATTTTGTCTTTTATCTGGTCGAGCGCAATTTGTAAGCTCTTGTAACCAATAATACACCAAGGACAAGAAACGTCTGACACGATATCAATTTGGATGCTTTGCATAAAATACTTGTCCTTTTCATTAACTAGTTGATGAATATCAAGCCACCAGACTGTTGATAATATCGTATGTGTTACCACATACCAATTAATTGCTAAAATGCAGCAATATTTATCTACATAAATTAATAAAAAGTTGCCTGATT
This sequence comes from Glaciecola sp. G7-5, assembly GCF_055808975.1. NCBI lineage: Bacteria > Pseudomonadati > Pseudomonadota > Gammaproteobacteria > Alteromonadales > Alteromonadaceae > Glaciecola > Glaciecola sp. G7-5. Next base: position 1,484,960 of record NZ_CM147892.1, on the reverse strand, counting down.
TATTTGTTATCTTGGCGTACAATAATTGCTATTCACATTATAGTTGAACCAAGTAGCGTGCAAACACGCTTCGCTTAGCAATAATAAGCACTCACTTTAAATATTAGTAAGCTTACTTTAACACTTTAGGAAAAATGTAATGGCTGTCTTCGGTACTGTTTTTATGCCACAAATGGCAATGACCACCTTCGAAAATGAACAGTGGAGCGTTGCTCGCACAGTCAGTTCGCAAAGTATTAGTTTGCACCCAGGTGCCCATGTGCTTCATTATTCGAGCACGTGTTTTGAAGGGCTTAAAGCTTTTAGACACAGCGATGGCAGCATCTATACGTTTAGAATGGATCAAAATATTGCACGCTTTGCCCAAAGCAGTGAGTTACTATCGTTACCTAAAATCAATAAAGAACAAGTTCAAGAAATGATTTTAGATATTCTTGCACAGTATTCTAGTGAAGTGCCTGAACCTCCTGGCTCTATGTATATACGCCCAACTCATATTGGCACAGAAGCTTCAATTGGTAAGGCAGCTGCACCATCTTTAAGCTCAATGATGTATGTTTTGTTGTCTCCTGTTGGTGACTACTTTGCAGGTGGAGCAAAACCGCTACGCCTATTGTTAGACGAAGACGGAATGCGTTGTGCTCCACACATGGGCATGGTGAAAAGTGGCGGTAATTACGCAAGCGCCCTCCCCCAATATTAAAAGCAAGAAAAGAAGTCCAAGCAGATCAAATACTTTTTTGCCCTAATGGCGATGTACAAGAGACCGGAGCGGCGAACTTCTTGCTAATCGACGATAACGAAATAATCACCAAAGGACTTGATTCAAGCTTTTTGCATGGCGTAACACGAAGCTCGATTTTGACCCTTGCTAAAGACCTCGGTATGAAAGTAAGCGAGCGCAATATCACAGTAGAAGAACTATTGGAACGAGCACAAAAACCAGGTACAGAAGCAGCATTATCAGGAACCGCGGCGGTATTAACTCCTGTTGGCACCTTTATTCACAAAGGCAAAGAATATCAAGTTGGCAGCGGCGAAGCAGGCCCTACTACAATGAAGTTACGTCAAGCCTTAAATGATATCCAATGGGGCAAAGCGCCTGATACACATGGCTGGCTAGTAAAAGTCAATTAAGATGACTAGAGGAATACACGTATGAAAAACGGCATTATTAGCGCATTGGCTCTGTTTGCCTTGCTGAGTATAAGCAACTTAGCTTTCGCTAAGCCGGCACCTTTAGTGTCTATCCCAACGCATGATGCTTTTTTTGATGCAATCGCCAAGCATTGCGGGAAAGCCTTTGAAGGGAAAGTCGTGTTCGACAATGACCCAAGTCCAGCTTTTGACAATAAGCTCGTGATGCATGTACGCTCATGCACAAACAAGCAGTTACAAGTGCCTTTTCATGTGGGTGATGATGCTTCACGAACGTGGCTTATCACTAAAACGGGAAGTGGCTTAAGTTTAAAACACGACCATCGTGAAAAAGACGGCTCTGATGACGAACTCACGATGTACGGTGGGCACACCGTTGACGCAGGGTACAACAATGTTCAGTCCTTCCCTGCAGATGCTTATTCAAAATTACTCTTTGTGAATTTAGGTATTGCTCAATCTGTTGGCAATACTTGGCAAATGTACATATACGAAAATAAATTTGTATATCGCCTAATCCGCCAAGGAAGAGAGTTTAGAGTAGAGTTTGATTTGACTAAGGCTGTTGATTTGCCAGTAACGCCTTGGGGCTATGAAAGCGAATAGATCTGTTAATATAAGAAAAGCCCGCTTTTGTTAGCGGGCTTTTTGTTTGCAAGCTTTTTGTTTGCAATGCCATCCGAAAGATATTATTCGTTAGTCCGCTGCAACTGATCCAGAGATAAAACCCCCATGTTGTATAAAGTAAAGCCATAGATATCTGCATATTGCTCTATCGTTTTACTGATGGGCGTACCAGCGCCGTGGCCTGCGTCAGTTTCAATGCGGATAAGGGTGGGGTTATCGCCCTGTTGATATTGCTGCAACACTGCGGCGAACTTAAATGAGTGCGCAGGTACTACGCGGTCATCGTGGTCAGCAGTGGTTATCAAGGTCGCCGGATATTCTATACCTGCTTTAACCGAATGCACTGGCGAATAAGCCTTAAGATATTTAAACATCTCTTCACTTTGCTCAGACGTTCCATAATCGTAAGCCCATCCTGCACCTGCAGTGAAGGTATGGTAACGTAGCATATCAAGTACACCAACGGCTGGAAGAGCGACTTTGGCAAGGTCTGGGCGTTGGAGCATTACGGCACCTACCAACAAGCCGCCGTTTGACCCGCCACGAATAGCTAAGTATTCGCTACTGGTATATTTCTCATTAATTAGGTATTCACCGGCGGCAATAAAGTCGTCAAATACATTTTGTTTCTTCATTTGCGTACCGGCATCATGCCACGCTTTTCCATATTCACCACCACCGCGAATATTAGGCACAGCGTAAACGCCTCCTAGTTCAAGCCATGCTGAAACTGTTGCACTAAATCGAGGCGTTAAGCTGACATTAAAGCCACCATAGCCGTACAAAATGGTGGGATTATTGCCGTTTAATACAGTGCCTTCTTTGTGGGTAATAATCATAGGCACTTTAGTGCCGTCTTTAGATGTATAAAAGACCTGTTTAGATACAAATTTTTCGCCATCAAATTTTGATGCAGGTTTGTTGTATAAGCTAGATTCACCGCTGGTGATATCGTAAGCATAAATTGAGGTGGGCGTAGTGTAATTACTAAACGTATAGTAGGTACTAGTATCGTCAGTTTTACCATCGAAGCTACCTACAGTGCCGATACTGGGCAAATCAATTTCGCGAACTTTTTTCCCACTTAAGTCATACTGGTACACCTTAGAAATCGCATCCACCATGTATTCTGCAAAAATGAATCCACCAGCGGTGCTAGGTACTAATACGTTATCTGTTTCAGCAATCACGTCTTTCCAATTGCTGACACCTGGATTAGAGGCATTTACCATCACGACTTTGGTATTTGGTGCATCTTCGTTAGTCACTAGGTATAAATTGTCACCTTCGCTCGTGAGCATGTATACATCTGAATCAAAGTTGTCTTTAACCGTTTTCCAAGGACTGTTAGGCTTGCTTAAGTCTTTCAGAAAAGCTTTGTTTCCAGACGTTGATATCGCCGCACTTACCATTAAAAAGCGATTATCCTCACTTACTTGCGCGCCTACGTATCGATGTTTCTCTTCATCTGTGTGTCCAAATACTTTTGCGTCTTCAGACTGCGGGGTGTTGAGCTTATGATAGTAGAGTTTATGCTGGTCAGTTTTTTCACTCAACTCAGACCCTTCTGGCTTGTCATAGCTTGAGTAATATATGCCTTCATTTTTATACCACTGCATACCACTGAATTTTACATTAACTAGAGTCTCGCCAATTTGCTCCATGCTTTTAGTATCAATAATATAAACTTCTCGCCAATCGCTGCCGCCAGTAGAGGTTTGATAAGCCGCAAGTGAACCATCATTAGAGAAAGATAAACCCGATAATGAAACGGTTCCGTCTTCGCTAAATTTATTGGGATCTAAAAATACTTCAGGCTCGCCATTGTCTTTTTGACGGTAAACAACACTTTGATTCTGCAAGCCATCATTTTTATAAAAGTAAGTGTAATCACCTTCTTTGAAGGGCGCAGAAATACGTTCGTAATCAAGTAGATCACGCACCACGTCTGCTATTTCTGTCCGATAAGGAATATTTTTCAAATATTCTTGAGTAGTCGCATTTTGTGCGACAACCCATGCCTCAGTCTCTTCGCTGCGATCATCTTCTAACCATCTATAGGGGTCAGGTACTTCTTGGCCAAAATAAGTATCGACCACATCGCCTTTGGCTGTTTCTGGATATGTTACTTTAACGGGCTTAACCTTAACTTCTTTGGCGCTAGCCATTTCAACTTCCTCAGGTTTAGGAGAGCAAGCCAATATAAAGCTTGCCATCGTCAGAGCAATCGCACTCTTAAGCAATGCTGGATTATGTATATTCATCGAATTTTCCAATTATTGTATTTTTATGTCGTTTGTTGTTACGAATTAATAGTCATTCTTGTTCATATTACGCTAAATGCCTTAGTGAACACAAAAAGTACATGACACAAGCAAACTAAAAACGGAGATCGATTCTTCCACCAATATTGGTATTTCTAGTGAAAAATTGATCTAGATCACCCATATATTGTGTTTTTGAATTATAAATACACAACATATTGTGTTTATAGAGATTTCAATGTTTAACACGCTTAGTCCACAAATACTATTTCAAGAGGTTCCTGATGAAGTCAGTTTAGGCTTTACGGTGATGGGATGCCCACTAAGATGCAAGGGCTGTCATAGTAAAGATACCTGGTCCGAAGAAGGGGTAGCCCACTTACTACAGCAACGTTTACACATTACTTGTTGCAATATAATGGCTATATATCTTGCGTTGTTTTTTTTGGTGGTGAATGGAAGGCCAACAAATTGATTGAAATGCTGGATATAGCGCAAGAATTCAAACTCAAAACCTGTTTGTACACGGGTTTGAATCAAGTTTCAGAACAGATAAAAAAGCGACTCACATTTCTTAAAACCGGGCCCTGGTTACGTGATTTAGGTGGCCTTAACCAAGTCAATACCAATCAAAAGTTTATAGAAGTGGCAAGCAATCGCATACTTAACCATAAATTTCAGGAGATACTCTGACATGTTGAAATTACCAAAAGAACATATTAATCATAAGCTCGACTTCATTAAAAATTATATGTGTGCTCATAACGCCGCTGATGGCGCGCATCTAGACGCAAACGCAAACGTTACTCAAAAGAATATTGCAACCCTAGAAGCAGAGCTTATGAAGGATTACTTCATTCAAGTGAATAGAGCACAGGTCCAACAAAGAATCAAAAAGTTATTCAGCCCTGCATTAGCAAAAGAGTATGCTCGTCAAATAGAGAATCATGAAATTTATGTCCATGACGAAACGAGTTTAAAACCCTATTGCGCTTCAATTACGATGTACCCATTTTTGCTCGATGGTTTGACTAAACTAGGTGGCGAATCAAAAGCACCTCAGCATCTAGAATCATTTTGTGGAAGCTTTGTTAATCTGGTATTTGCTATTAGCGCACAATTTGCGGGCGCCATAGCAACGGTTGAGTTTTTAATCTACTTTGACCATTTTGCACGAAGAGAGTTTGGAGCTGATTACCTAGCGACGCATACAAAGCAGATTGAAAATCACTTACAACATGTTGTCTATGCGATTAATCAACCCGCAGCTGCGCGTGGTTATCAAAGTGTATTTTGGAACATTTCCTTGTATGACGAATGCTATTTTGAATCTATGTTTGGAGATTTTGTCTTTCCAAACATGCAAAAACCAAAGTGGGAAGATATAAAAGCGATGCAATCGTTTTTCTTGGACTGGTTTACCAAAGAGCGCGATAAGGCCATTTTAACCTTCCCCGTTGTTACTGCGGCAATGTTGACCGAGAATGAAAAGGTGAAAGATAGAGAGTTTGCACAAATGTGCGCAAAATCGATGAGTGAAGGAGGTTCTTTCTTTGTATACCAGTCAGACAGTCCAGATTCACTGGCTTCTTGTTGCCGTTTGCGCAATGAAATTGTTGATAACTCTTTCTCATACAGCCTAGGTGCAGGTGGCGTTTCAACAGGCTCGATTAACGTTATTACGATTAATATGAACCGCTTAATCCAAGACAATCGTAATTTGAAAGAAGAAGTTGAGAAAATACAAAAGTATCAGGTGGCTTACAGGAGTTTAATGCAAGACTACTTCGAGTTGAATGCATTGCCAGTATATTCAGCCGGTTTTATCGATTTAAACAAACAGTTTCTAACCATTGGTATTAATGGGATGCCTGAAGCGGCAGAGTTCTTGGGAATAAGAATAAGTAACAACGCAGATTATAGAACTTTTGTGTCAAATAATTTACAGATTATTTATGACGCGAACAAGCGAGCATTAAATAAATATGGTTATAGATTCAATACCGAGTTTGTACCAGCTGAAAACTTAGGCGTGAAGAACGCAAAATGGGATAGAGAAGACGGATATTGGGTACGACGAGACTGTTATAACTCTTACTTTTATACCGTCGAAAATAATGAAGTTAACCATGTTGATAAATTTATAATGCACGGCAAGGAAATGACTAAGTATCTTGATGGCGGGTCAGCTTTGCATTTGAATTTAGAAGAAAAGCTATCGCAAAAAAATGCTTTGAATCTTCTGAATATAGCAGCCAAAACAGGTTGCAATTATTTTTGCGTTAACGTGAAAATCACTATTTGCAATGAGTGTGACCATATAAACAAGGCAACCTTATATAAATGTCCTGCTTGCTCTTCTAAGAATATAGACCATGGCACGCGCGTCATTGGCTATCTAAAAAGAGTATCTGCATTTAGTGAAGGGAGGCGTTTAGAGCATAGTTTACGCTATTACCATAAATCACCTGTAAGTATAGAAAAAGAACGAAAACTAGTATGCAGTTAGCTTTTACTTTTTCGCCTTAAATCTAGATAAAGCCCATGCCACGTCGAGATTAGTTAGTTTCCATTGGGGAAGCGATGATACTGTCGTAAAGTGCTTGAGTAATATAAATGGGCGTATAAACACCGCCATTACTTTTAATTTGTTTATTAAAAGAGCGTAAGTGATTACGAGAGCCTTTCAAAAGGTTCTCGTAAACGAAAATGATATCTTCGTTATCAACCACGTTATCTAACTGGTTTTGCAAATCATAAATATCTAACTCTTCAACAGTAGCGCCAACATATAAGGCTTCTAATAGAGAAATTGAACCTGATACAACTAAGTTGTCGTAGATGAGTTGTAGCTCTGAATTTTCGAATGAGCCGTAGGCATCAATTTGCATAGGGTCAACCAAACCATAGCGCTCAATTAGAGAAAGTACCGCATCTGTATGACTTTGCTCGCTTGCCGCTATATTGCTGAAAATTTTTGTTCCATAAATATTATAAAGCGCGGTGTAAACGTCTCTAGCGAGTTTTTCTTCTTCTCGCATAAACGCAAGGCTTTCTTCCTCACCAGCAGATAAGGCACTAGGCCCAATCTTATCGAGATTATTGGTGAGCGTGCTAGTGTTAACTGTTGTTGCGCCATCTACATCAACGTTTAATACCGCATCAGTGTCTTTCGAACTTCCTCCGCAAGCGCTTAAAGTAAACACGCTTAATATTATTGCAACTAGGGTTATCAATTTCTTCATAGGATATTCACTTATTTAATTAGATTATTCTATCAAAGAGATTGCAAACGCCATGCCACAGCAAAGAAAAGCACAAGCCACTGTTTTACATGTATTTTTTATAAAATCTAAATTTATCATATTATTTTAGCGATGCTTTGCGACAAAATCGACAGGGGTAATGACAAATTTGGCAAAATAGTAGCAGCAATAGCGAGATTGCCCGCCCCTTAATAGGAGCAAGAGCATTACTCTATTTTATATGAACGGTGACATGCATTGCAGGTTGACATAATAGTGACCACTTCCTTTTGTATAAAGACCGTATCTAGTTCTCCTTTACCTAAGGTTTTTAACTGACGGTTTACTTGTTTACTCATTTGTTGAAATCCGGCTGGCATTTTTCCATGCAAACCTCTGGGATGATTTTCTCTCGTATAATCAAAGAGTAAGTCAACTAATTCGTCAATCTTTTCTGGCGTTTCATCTACCATAGCTTGTTGAATTCCAGTGAGCGTTTCTAGCATTCTTCGCATTCTTTCTAACACAAAGTCTTTCTCTTTGGCGCTTAATTGAATCGGCGTCCTGGCATCTGTTGAAATAGTAGCGTCATCGCTTGCAAGGGCGACAGCACTAACGAATAACAATCCTACAAGTAGTTTAATTTGCATAATTTACCTCTAATTTACTAGTTTTCTGTTTGTATAGGTGGTTTTAGAGATGACTAGTAGCAAATTTGAGGCCATATTTAGATACACAGAATTTAGCGGGCGTTTTATCGAGTGCTTACAAAGCCTTACATAAAAGTTGAATCTAAATTTCTGAGTGCAATGTATTATGGCACCTTAATTTTGTAGAACGAAATCTGCTATTTAGAACAAGTGTTTATTTTTTATATAAGCTTGCGTTCTATGTTTAGTAAATTTCTATATCAAGTGTTCTTGAAGTCCTCCCGCCATCCGAAAACCCGCCTGTAGTCAGATCTTCGGTTTAGTCGCTTCGACACACACATTTACATACGGAGTTTCCAAATGTTTCATGCCAATACACAAAGCAAGTCCAAAAATGCAAATTTGTTAATCAAAGGTATATCTACTTTTATTTTTGCATCTTTTTTAAGTGGATGTTTCCTCGACGACGATAAGGACGATGACACACCAGCCCCCTTACAATCCACAGTAAATTTTGTCCTCGCGCCCGTTGATAGCGGCACGTGTTCGCTACTTGAACCATATAGCAACATGAGCACAATAGCCGGGCCGTCTGAAACTAACGCAGGTGTTGCTATATTCGAAGATGTGCCCAGCGATACTGGTTTAGCCGTAATTGAATGTAGCGGTGGCACATATGAAGACGAAGCCACGGGAGAGATATTAACTGCAGGCACATTGCGCTCATACGTTACCGTTACAAGTTCAGAGTTTAGCGCTACGGTGAGCCCCTTAACTGAAGTAGCTGCAAGAGTTGTCGACTATTATGAGTTAGCGCCAGAAGAGTATACAAATGTATTAACCAACGTTGCTAAATCCTTTGGCTTAGCTGGAATTGATTTGACTGCGGTAGTGCCGCAAAACATCAATGTAGACACGATGGACGGCAGCGAACGAGGCAATTACGGCTTGGTCTTAGCGGCATTGTCGCAATTGCAAGAAGACTATGGCGTTGATAATGCTGAATTTGTAATAGAAGAATTGTTCATTGGTATGGCCAACAACGGTTTTTTCACAAATGAAGAAATACGTGAGTCGTACTTTTATGCGCTAGACAATATGTTTAACAACACTAGGTTAGAACCTTACCTAGGTAGTGATGAAAACTTAGATAAGTTTTTCCATGACGTAGTACTTGCTCCAGTTGCATCACAAGTCGAATACATAGATGCCGATCATCCTGAAAGTCATGGCCTTGAAGCATTGAGCGTAATAGACGCTTATACAACGTCACTTTTTGATATTGTTGGTACACATTTATCATTAAAGCTAGATGTTACGTTAGCCGGTGAACCTTGTTTGGTACACGACTTTCAAATAATTTCTGACACCAGTACCGACAACAAATATGATTTGGTATATGCCGAATGTCCAGCGCAAGTGCCTGGTGAAGCAGAAATTGTGGTTAAAGATATGCACGGCAGAGTTGAAAACACCAGCACCATAACGGTTGTTGAGCCTGGTACATATGATTATGCTAGTGGTGAGTTTATTTCTACAAATGAATTACTGAGCAGAACCAAAACAAACAATAGAAGTGCTAACGCAACGGCAGCAACATCCACTGGCACTAGCTATGTGTTTGGTTATGTAGCAGCTGAAGCCCCATTTATTGATGCTGCCACTAGCGCGGCACATGATTATAGAAGCGATAAAATCGTTCGTTTTGATGTCAAGGGCGTTACCGTTGACTTAGTCAATTCAGCCAACGAAATAATAGCAAGCACTACAACTTTTGATGACGGATATTACGAATTTAGCAATGCACCGGAGTCAACCAGTGTTAGCGTTGTTGTAAAAGCAGAAATTAAAAAAACCAGAGCAAACGCGAACAGCGGCGCTGAATATAATTTCGCTGTACGCGACAACACTAGCGATACTATTCCGCGAAAAATGTACCAAATATCAACTCCCTTCTTTACGACATTAAGTCAGCCAGGTTCTGACAACCCACAACAAGATTTACTTGCTAAAATTGGTTTCAATGATAGTGGTCGAGTTATTAGTGAAGACCAAAGACAATCTGCTCCTTTTGCTATCCTCAGAACCATGAAAGCAGGTGCAGATGCCCTTTCTAGTATTAATCCAAACGTTAGCTTACCGCCTCTTAATATTTATTGGTCTACTAAAAATATTGGAACTGGAGGTGATAAAAATCTTGGACAAATCGATACCTCCCACTATGCAGGTCAGGGTTTACAACCCGGTCTTTATATTTTAGGTAAAGCAGATTCTGATACAGACGAATTTGACCAAGGTGTTATTGGGCATGAGTTTGGTCACTACTTACAAGATAAATTATCTTACTCTGATAGCCCCGGTGGTTCGCATTCTGATTACGAACACAAAGATGCTAGTTTAGCCTACGGGGAAGGCTACGGTACTGCAATCGGTGGTTTGTTATCGGGCAGCAAATACTATTGTGACGTAGCGGATGATGCACAAATGGGTGGTTGGTGTATGGATTTAACCGACATATCAGTTGCAGGTAGTGTTACTGGATTCTATTCTGAATCAAGCATAATCACATTATTATACGGTATTGGTACACTTCCAGGTAAAGGTCTGAATGAATTCTTTGATGCAGTTACAACCCTTAAAACAAAAATGCATTCAGCCACTATTTTCGCATTCTTATATCATTATTTAGAAGCTAATCCAGATGTAAGAACTGACGTAGAATCGTTAATGACAGCTCATAATATTAAATCTAGCGAACCTTTTGGCGTGCTTCCATCAGGTATCGCAGCAGACCCAGCGATTAGCGCTGAAAACAATAAAGGTGATGCAGAGACTGGCGCTGACGATCTAGAAAAACTCTACATTGCGTTAAATCTTGATTCGGTACCAGCTCCTACTGGCGATGAGTCGCCAGCACTATTAACACCGTCTTCAACACCTTTTTGCGTAAACAGAAATCTGCCCGGTGCTAACAGCGATAACGGACTGGGTATGAGACGCCGTTTCCACTTTACCGCTAACTTTACTGGCAATTTATTGGTTAGATTAAAAAATAAATATGATCATATTGTGGGCGATCAAAACACCCTCTTTAAGATGCGTAATGAAGACGGCAATAGCGTAATATTCTTTAATTACCATGGGGTCGATGCTGACAATTATTATGGACGCGTTGCTGTTGAGTCTGGCAAGCAATATTCTTTAAAACTGAGCATGTTTGAGCCTCAAGAAATATTAAACGGCAGCCAATGCGGCTTTAAAGTAGAATTAGCAAGAGCGCCGGAATAGTTAGTGTTTAAAAAGATAAACAGAACTCAAACCGAAGGCAGTTGCATGTGCAATTGCTCTCGGTTTTTTGCCTTAATGCTTACATTGCTAGTTACAGCATGTGAGCCACCGACTAATACAGGCTATGAGCCCGATTTACGTACTGTTAAAGATACACTAGCACAAGATGAATCGCTCAAGAGCCAAGACGGTAGTACTTTGTATGCGCCTGTAGCAACAAGCAAAAGAACTCAACGCTGGCTTGGTGGACCTCCTCCAATAAATAAGCAAGCTTCAAAAATTAATACCTACTATTGGATAAAGAAAACGGATAAACCCAATCATCTTTATATGACATTGCAATTTGAAGGGGCCACATATCAAGACGCTAGTGTTACGGTCAAGCCCATCGATGGTGCGAAATTTGAACTTCCACAGCAACAAATTTCTTGGCGACTGCGCCCAAATGTGGTCTCTGAAATATCGTTTGTCGTGATCGTGCCAAACCAAGCAAGTTATCTATCACTTAATACCTTCCAAAACGACCGTGGCGCAGCTAGGGCCTTTTTGTTAGAACCCCCATCGTCTTCGTTCAAAAGTACTCGCTAGTTATTCCCGCCACACTACAGTGTATTTACACACTTTATTTTGGCAGTTATTCGGCCTTCGTGCCCCAACAACATGACCAATCATATATAAAACCACACAAAATAAACGCTATTCTTGCCTACCAAAAATGCTTTTTATGTAATAAAAACAGAAGTTCTCTATTAGCTTGTATCTTTTTGTTATAAAGCTGTTAAGAAATGATGAAAAATAATCTTTAGCATGTAAGCATTTTGTAATCGACGGATTTACATAATGGGTATATTATATTTAAAAACACACAAACAGCAATCAACTATACTAGGAACAACATAATGATTATTGATTACAGACGCAACACGAGAACACCGAAAAACAAAGTAGCACAGGCTATATCCATAGCGCTTTTCCCGCTTTTACTAGGGTCAAGCAATATAGCCTACGCGCAAGACCAAGATGTTGCGGCAGATACAACAGAAGATGAAACAGAAGTTATTGAAGTTACAGGGTTTAGAGGAAGTGCAACAAGAACACTAAACGCAAAACGTTTTGCAAAAAATATTACCGATGGGATATTTGCAGAAGACATGGGTAAGATGCCCGATGAAAATATCGCAGAAGCGATGCAAAGAATAACAGGCATTGGCATTGAAAATGTTGATGGCGAAGGCAGCACAATTACCATCCGTGGTGTAGAAGGTAGTTTTAACAATGTAAAAATGAACGGCGTTACCATGAATAGTACAGGTGACGACAACGCAGTTGATTTTTCTAGTATGTCTGCAGATATGCTCAAGTCAATTGAAGTCATAAAAACGCCTAGTGCCAATCAAGATGAAGGTAGTTTAGGCGGCACAGTCAAGCTCAGCACATGGAAGCCGCTAGACATCAAAGATAAAAAAGTCCAATTATCGGTACAAGCAAAATACAATGATTTAGCCGAAAAAACCGATATAAAAGTGTCTGGCTCATTTGGTCAAAACTATTTAGATAATAAATTTGGCATAACAGCCGCCTTCTTTTACGACCGACGCTACTCTCGCCTTGATAAACAAACAAACTATGGCTGGGCATACCGAAATACAACCGCGACTGATTATGCAACAGGCGAAGTTTATGGCGTTATCAGCAGTTTTGAACCAACTGGCGTCGAAAAAAACATTCAGTTGTTAGACCGGCTTCGCGTAGGTGGCACAACAACACTTCAATATAGCCCCACCGAAAACAATAGTGTTTGGTTAGACGTGTCGTTTTCACGCCAAACAAAAGATTCTTTACAACATCAAATGCGCATTACAGGTTTGCGAGCAGATAACCTTTGGGATGCAGAGTCGGCAACCTCCTTTGTTAGTCATAATGATGTTGCTAGTGGTAATATTTTATCCAGAAAACAAGAGACCACAAGTGACTCAACCGTGATTGGTTTAAATTACCAACACGTGTTATTTGATGGTGATTGGACCTTAAATGCAAGCCTAGGTTACAGCGCAACTAAAGACTATTGGCCGGTAAATCGCCGACTAAACTACAACGCCGCAACGGTTAGGGAGCCTGCAACATCTTCATGGGTAGATGAAAGCGGCAATATATTACTTGGGCCTATTTTTACTTTCGAAGAAACCGGTGACTCACATTGGAACGCCGAAACCTTGCCCCTAGCGCAAATATGGTTTGACGAACGTGACGCCGACAACGACAGTTATTCATTTCAAGTAGATATGGAAGGTGATGTTGATTTGGGGCCTATCGTGAGCGTCGCTTTTGGCGCCAAGTGGTATAAAAACGATAGAGCCTCTCAAGTTACGTCTTTTTCAACGAGCTTAGAAGCGGGTGTGGTTGAATATTTAGCTGACAACGCTGATGTATTTCCTGCAGACAATTTTATGCAACGGGTGGATGGCGTGCAGGGCGGAAGCTGGCCTGTACCTAACATGGTAGACATATTTGATAGATACTTTGCTAACCCTGAGATAGAACAAGACGAATTGGGCACAGGTTCGTCCGAATTTGAAACCCTTGCTGCTTACGTAATGGCTAACTTTGATATGTTAGATGGCAAGCTCAGTGGAGATTTTGGTGTTCGCGTTGTAGAAACTAAAAACTGGTCACGAGGAAACTCGGGTTACCGCTTCCCAGCAAATGCAACGCCAACACAACTTACCGTTGCTAGTGAAGGCGGCAATACATATACAAACGTTTTACCAAGCTTTAATGCGCGATATTTGCTTTCCCAAGAAATGCTTTTACGTTTTAGTGCAGCACAAGTAATGGCAAGACCAAAAGCATCTAAGTTAAGACCAGGCAACAACATCATTCTGCAAAATAGAGCAAATCCAAGAGCCATAGCCGGTAACCCATTTTTAGACCCGACCTTAGCAAACACCTTTGATGTATCATGGGAATGGTATTTCCAAGACACCGCGATGGTCTCGGCAGCTGCTTTTTATAAGGATATTGACTCATTAACCTACACCAAAACAGAAGAAGTGACCTTCCCCTGTCCAGAAGAGGTTACGGACTTAACCTTGTGTAACTTGCTAATAGATTTGGAGACAACAACCTCGGTCAATGGTGATGGTGGTTTTGTTAAAGGCCTAGAATTGTCCTATCAACAAGACTTCAGCTTTTTACCTGGTTTTTGGCAGTATTTCGGTACTATCGTGAATTATACCTACACCGATAGTGAAGCGACCTTTGTTGATGCTGAGCAAGACGCAGGTACATCAGAATTGCTAAGTGGATTTCCTTTGCAAAATACATCAAAGGATACCGTTAATACTACGTTGTACTGGGAAAATCAGGCTTGGTCTGCACGTTTAGCTTATAACTATCGTTCTGAAAGGCTCGTAGATCCAGTAAATCAAAGCGGTTCCATATGGGCTGATGCGCGCTCAACAGTCGATTTTTCTGGACGATATAAAGCCAGTAAAAATTTATCTTTCACATTGGCCATCACCAACCTTACAGACACCTATGATCGCACCTTTATTACTCGCTTATTGGAGCAACCCAATCCAGGTGCCGGTTTACCACCAATTTTGACAGAGGGTAACGCCTTAGAAAACGACGTACCCACATGGAGAACGTATCAAATGTCTCATAGCGGTAGAGACATTAGATTAGGGCTTAACTACAAATTCTAATTTGTAGTTAATAGGTAAATTAACGGCCTTTGTTAGTTTTATTCGAAATATGTAAATTTTGCGTAAAGGCGCTAGGCCGTTTTATTTTTGAGAGTATGATTGCGCTCGCTCGCCGTTGACAGTAAACGCTGCGTTTATTATTACCGAACGATGCAATAAACAATTGTATAAAATAATGAACAAGTAGAGAGATAAAAAAATGATTTTAAGAATAATGACACTAGCTGCAATTTTAACGGTTTCTAGCTTATCTGTGGCTGTTGAGAAAAAAGAAAAGAAAGAATTCGTTCCGTCTGAAAAAAGTTGTGCCAAGATTGTCAAGATGATCGAAAAGGCAGGTGACAACGAGAAGAAATTAAAAAACCTTCAAAAGCGCCAAGAAAAGTGCGTTGAAGCTGGTTTTTAATAGCGTCTAACACCCGTATTACAAAGCAAAGCGGAATCAAAGGGAATCAAAGGGTCAGGGAATCAAAGGGTCAGAGTCCTTGGTCCTAGTTCCGCTTTTTCTTTTTCCACGTACCACCATAGACATAAGTGTTACTGCTGGCTTTTAATGTTTGCTGACAGGCTTGGCACAAAAACATCCATGGCTCGGTAGCAGAGCTACGCACGCGAAATAGCTTGCTTGCAATAACTCGGCAGCGGCCGCAGGCTTTATCTCTTCGTTCTCTTGATATACTTCCCATCTTGCAATAGCTTATATTATCTTAGCAAGCGCAACCGCACTTGCTGAACCTTTACCGATAAGCACACCCCACCATTTCATAAGGCGTGAGGGTTGTGTGGTCATAGACTGCAACGCCTCTTGCTTGTGGTGACGTTCATCTGCGTGGTAGTTCTTCATTTTTTTCATAAATGAAACCATAACAGGGTGTGCATCGGTGCGTAATCGTTCTATTTGCGTGCGATAATGTTCGTCTACGAAAGATTCCACGCAATAAATGGTGTAAAAAACATAGTTTTTGCCGAATAAGGCCGGAACGGCACCTGTTATAAATCCAGCAACAGCCCAGAACAAAAGCAGCAAACTTCCCCTGAAGTGATGAATAATCTGCTCAAACCCTTCTAGATGCTGCTTTTCAGTATTTAGATGTTGTTGAGCAAACTTAACGACATCATCATCCATTATTAACCAATTCACAGCGAGTATTCCACGGTAAATCCAGACCGCCCCGGTCTCACCAGCGTGGCTAGCTCTCAGCTCTGCTTTACTTAATGATGATAGCGCTGTTGGCTTTGCTGTTTCCATATTCGTCCTAACTTTATCTATGTACATTTTTTACCGCGAAAAATATAAGTAGATCAGCGCCGATAGCTGAGAAAGCAGAATTGCCGATACGAGCGTAAATTATTAGGTACGAGGTCTGAAAAGGTGGTTCATACTTCTAATGATGTGTTTGCCGCATTTAATCAGTACCGTTTGTTTTCCTCATTAGACTCTTTACTGTGTTGTAGTTCAAAATCCTATTCCAAGCTAAATCTTTGATCTCTATCAATAATTAAACCTTAGCGTATTGTATATTTGTTTAACCATGTTCTTGCATTTTGCACTAACGCTAACCTATATAGAGACTTACCAATGAAAATCTATCCAAAATTGATTGCTTTTTTTATTGGCGCTCTCACTGCGCCAACTTGGGCAATGCCCATTACATCCCTACCAGGAGCCATTCAAGATTCAGGGTACGTTGGCAACCCCTCTTGTTGTATTGACGTTGCTGCTATTAATTTATTAGCACATGTCGCGGAACAGCAGCCGCAACTAGGCATCGATGTTACCGATGTTGGAGGTGCTCAAGAGGACTTCCATAGCCTATGGGATTCAAGCGGCGACGAAAATGCTGGATCTGCGTCAAACCTCACATCAGCCATGGCTTCGATGCTGCAAAGATGGGATCTTACTGCTGATATTAAAACTTTTTCAGGGTCTCGATTGACCTATGAGAACTTAACCAACGAGTGGTTAGATGATGAGTTAATAATTCTGTTAATGTTCGATCAAGATGGAAATGGTCACGCGGTAAATCTCTGGGGAATGGATCTTGACGCTGACCCAACCGTCGAACCAAATGATCCAGATTATGATTCAGCACCAGCAATACAGATAGTAGACCCAAATGTCCATCCGAATGCAGAGTCTCACGACTGGGAACAAGACGTAAACAATGATGGGACTGTAGAAACTTTTTCAGCACCTGGTGAAGCAACAGCAACCACAGTAGAGATGAGTGTTACTCAAAACTCTGACAATTCCCAAATTTGGTCCTATATTCAAATTGCTGGCGAGCACACCTATGAAGACCAAGTAACATTACCAGAGGGTACCTATACAGCTTCAGAAACCATAACTTGGCCTGAGCTTACGTATACTATTAAGGGCTTTGTTTCAGTATCTGATATAACAGAAGTTCCAGCACCTCTAACATTTTGGCTATTTGCTACTACCATCCCATTCATTTTGTACTGTCGCAGAGAATCAAAGGGTAAGAGTCAGACCCCTTAATCTCTTACCACAGCGCTGCTTTCATCGTCATTATGTTGAAACGCTCCAGTTGCTAGAAACATTTTAACCTGCTTGATGACATCGTCATTTCGCATAAGAAAAGGGTGCGAAACTGGGACAATAATATGATCAGCCATTCCTTTAAGCTTCGTGTTTTCCACTGATACTTTGCCGTCATCAGGATTTGGAAGCATTAGAGAAAGGATAGGATTTATCGTTGAGCTGCCGGCTATTATTCCTACAGGGTAAGTGACTGCCCCAAGTATGTTTGGAACACTTGTTTTATCGGTGCCTAATTCCAAACCCGCTGGGCCATTAATAAATTTAAAACCCAGCACATTCTTGAGCTTATCAACAACTTCGCTTCCTTTATTTGGCGGACCTAACATGACCACTCTGCCTAGTTGTTCTAGTTTGTTATCGCTTAAATATTTACGCAGTACAATCCCACCAAGGGAATGAGTCACAAAATTTATAACTGCGTTAGGTTTACATTGAGCTATTGCATTAGGAAGGAAGTCTGTAGCTAACTTTTCAATATTATACTTGGTTGAAGGATAGTCAAAATTCACGACATCATATCCAGCGTCTGTAAGTTTCGTCTCCATTTTGCTCATAGAACTATCGCTACGAGCCATACCGTGAAGTAATACAACACACTCTTCAGCCATAGACGATGCGCTAGATAAGTAAAAAATTAAAATTAATAAGCTTTTCTTCATAGTCTATCCTCGACATTGCGCGCTAACTACCATTCCGGTGTTCGATGAAAGCGCTTATTAAGCATTTTGTATCTTTTCAATTTCTTGCCAAATACTTTCACAAAGATTTGGCCTATATACTGATTCGCGAAATACTTTATGCTCTGATTTGTACATATTTAGAAAATTTTCGTCTTGAATCCTAATACATGCTCTCATGTTAGCTAGCCGGTCAGCAGCCTTTACTAACAAGGCAAGAGACTCCTCACCTTTGACTAGAGCCATTTTTCTATACGTTGCTGCTTTGCGTATTTTTCTTGTTTCACCCGGCTCATCGCTTAAGATAGAAACGCACCTAGCTACCAAAGAGCCAAATTCTTTTTCGATGTCTTCCTCGGTACGGTCGGTATCTTCAACTACGTCGTGTAAATATGCTATTACCTCAGCTTGTTCCCCATATTTGCGAGCTATTTTAGCAACCTCGTCTAAATGGACAGAATAAGGATAGTCGCCATATTTTTGAGCGCCGTGAGCCTTATTAGCGTAGCATCTAGCTTCTTCTTTCATAGTGGGCTTCTGTTGATTTTCTAGCACTTAGTATGAAGTGGAAAATTGTAACTACAAGAAATTTTTACTTTGCGAAAACCTTCTCCTTTATCCATTTTACTAGCTTACTATTTTTTTAGTAATAACCCCTATGACTTTTCCGCGCTTACTATGGATGCCCGGTATAAAGGTTTAGTTAGCATGGCTGAGCGGCAAGAATCAAATGAAGCGCAATCAACGGTATCGATTTAGGGTCTGGAAATGCCGTAGCGCTTAGGGCAAATTATCGTTTTTAACCCGCTCTAAAAAAGGATCTGCCCAGTCAGTTCCTAAATAAGCTACCAAGTCGCCTCTTTAATGCTAGGTAAAGTGCCTTGGATTGGAATTAAAATTGTTCGCGCCAATGAAATGTTCGGTCGTCCCCACGATATAGACCAAAACGAATGATTGCGGAAGGATTTTCATCAAACGAACCATCTACAAGATTACCAGGATCGCTCCAGTTATAGCGCAACCATGCATCTGTGTCATAGGTCAATTTAACCTCGCCCTGCTTTCCTTCACCAGGCGCTGTTAATGAAACCTCTGTTTCGCCAGAAATGAAACTCGAAAGTCCCGGCTCGAAAAGTGACGTAGTTGCTGGCATAAGACTTATATCTGTGATGGTTGCATTGGCGCTAGGATCTATTGACGTAAAATGGTCGAGTCGATTTGTTATAAAAGTATTTCCGTCCCAATATTGAGCATACATAGGGGCCGCTATTGGGTGAGTTTCTGGGCCAAATGCGTTTTCGATAAATAAACGTCCAAACCTGACTTCCTCGCCACTAGGATTCAAACTCAACAAACCGTTGGTATCGTCGCTATCTGTATCTACGCCCAAAACCGAATCCGCATCTTCAAGTCCATTGATAATAAGCGATATATTGCCTATAAAAGGCGCCACCAATGCGTTTGCATTGCGTGTGTATGTATAATGATCGTTGCTTGAGAATGTGAAGGTGGCGACACCATCCTCTGCATCCATATTAAGCGCTTGCAAACTAGCACTCAGCGTAACTTTATTAATACCGTCTGCACCTAACTGCAAATTGTCACTGCTTGGTATAACTTTATCCGCGCTGTCTACTGCTAACTTCATGAAGGTATCTGCGTAATTTCGCATGGTGCTGCCAGACAGCGACTTTGCAGTAGCAGTAAATTGCGGCTCAATAAGATAGCCTAACTTTCCTTCGCTAGTGTTTGAAGTTTGCATTTGCCCAGTGTAGACGAAACCATTACCACTGCTGAGTATACCATTCTCGGTTATTTGTAAATCAAAATGACTGGGCGTAAAACGACCAAGATTTTCACTCGTTCCAGAAGGAACTGTTTGACCAAAATAAGCGGCTGTTGGTGGAGTAGCAGTAATCGTAAATACGCCAACTTCTGACACAGTTTGCGTGTTTTCTATATTTTTTCCCTCATCACTATCAGTGATACTCACCGTTGTTACACCAAGTGACACGGGGTTACCTAGCAATGGCGCAACAGTTTGAATAGACAAAGGAATATCATTCATTTTAAAATTAGGTGTGATGCTGTTGTCACTACAGGACGCCGCTACCGCTAGATTGAATTCTTCACCTGCTTTTTTAAATACCGAACAATTAGCATCACCACTAACACACTGAGCCTCTTCATCTGGACTATACACAAGTATTTTTGCTGGGCTAACAACCGCAACGACACTAGAGGGTGATAAACCATTGTTAGCAGGATCGCTTACGTCTATAGAGATTTTTCCTGCATCTCTATAACTAAAGCTCAAGGTAGCACTTCCATTGGCGTCAAAAGTAATATTTCTATTTTGCACAGCCCCGCTTGCTGCCATTGCAGTGCCGTCTAGCATAGGCAAAATAGTACCATTCGTAGGATTTTCATAATTGAAAGTAAAATCTATAGGCTGATTTCCATTATATGCACTTGAGCAACTGGTGCTGGTGTCACTCATTTTTACGGCTCGAATACTTAGTTCAGCGCTTTCACATGATTGATGATTTTCGAGGCTAACAACATAGCCTCCTTCTGAAAACTCTATGTCGCAACTTGGACTGCAGCTCGTAGGTTCAGTCGTGCTTATGTCAGGAGTGGCATCAATCGTAATTAACCCAGCATCGGTATGAGTCAACTCTACTTCTGCGCTTTGCTGAGCCGGAATTAAGATAGTACTTTGACTCCAACTCGAGTTCATATGGGTTGACGATAGCGTAACATTTACATCAACTTGCGCTAGAGAATCACAGGCGGCATCAACACAGGCTTTGAGCGTCATGGATAGCGGGCTGCAAGTTAGCGCATTGTTATCATGCTCAATTTGAATATGATGTAATGGAGCAGTACATGGCCTCGTTTGATTCATTAGGGAGTTTATTTGAGATGGCTGCAAAGCAATTGCTTTGAAATTTACTTCATCTATCGCTCCAGCAAACACATTATTCTGGTTGAAAGAAGAATATAGGTTTGCAATATAAAATTTGCCATTGGTATCGGGAATTTCAGCACTCGACTCAGAGAAAGTGCCGTCCAATTGACCATTCACGTATAAACTTACTCTTTCGGACTCCCCTTTACTGCCATCGTAAACAATCGCTATATGGTACCAAGTGTCGATACTGAAACTGGTATTGGAAACAAATCTATCGTCATCACCAACAATGTCCACGTTTAACTTATTGCCGCTACTATTATTGAAAAATGCAGCTAAAGATCTGACGCCATCTGTATCTCCTTGTTTCGAAAATATACCGCGGCTGTCACCACCATTGGTTTGCGAAATACTATTAGGTTTAATCCATGCCGCCACCGTGAATTTTGAAAGTTCATCCAAGCCATCACCGTTAGCAATTTCAACGTAGTCGTCGACACCATCAAACTCTCCGTAAGTACAAGTGCCAGGGTCGCCAACTAATGCTGGCTCCGATTGCGCAATAGTCGGTAAACCACCATTGTTCACGCCTATTGCTTTTCCATGGTAGCCACCGCTAGTGCTATCTTGTACTTCATTTGAAGAACCGCTCCACACACCATCTTCCATGCGCCATTGCGCAGTTTTACAAACACCAGTAAAGGCACCAAAATCAGTCGCCCTTATATAATCCCGATGACCATGATTATTCAAGCTGTGAAAACGTAAAACACCGACACTGGTTGGCTCGAAGTCGAATATTTGCGATGTCGTGATATTTTCAGCACTAAAAATATAACTTGGGCCTGTTGCAGTGCCCAATAATTTAAAATCTGCCATACCGATATAATCAGCATCGCCATGATTGTTGATAGTCTTAATTCGAACACCAAGCACATCAGCGACTTGGTCTTCAGTATCCAACTCTATGGATTGAACTTGCGAGCTTTGAGTAAGTGAAAAGGTGGTGGATGGAACAACTGACGGACCAATTATATTAAACTCCCTCATCCCAATATAATCAGCATCACCATAATTGCTAATGCTGATTAGTTTGACCGCCGTTACATCAACAGGGACATCACCAGAGTCTAGAATAAAGACTTGTTCATCTGAGTTCATCTGCGCAACAAACGTTTTACTCGTCGTTATTGATGGGCCTAATAATTTAAATTCTTTTGCGCCAATATAGTCAGGATCGCCGTGGTTGTTGATAGTAATCAATTTCACATCTGTTACGTTTACTGGAATTTCATCGCTATCAATCTCGAAGGTTTCTCCATTGCCTTGCATGGCAGCACTAAAAGTATAGCTTTTGCTGACTGAATCACCTTGTATTCTAAATTCTTTAGCACCAATATAATCAGGATCGCCATGGTTATTAATTGTTCGTAAGCGCACATCAGTTACATTAATGGGTTGCGAGGCACTGTCTAAAACAAAGGTTTCTCCGGTTCCGTTCATAGCGGCACTAAAAGTGTGTGATGGGCCTACGGCGTTACCTAAAAAAGTTATTTCACGTGCGCCCGTGTAAGAAGCGTCACCGTAGTTTGTTAATGTTCGAATTTGTATAGCGGTTACGTTACTGTATTGAGATAGAGACCAGGTCTGTAAATCGGCATTCATATTGGCAGTAAATATAGTGCCGCCCTGAGGAGATGAAACGGTTTGCCATGCACCGTTTGAAATTTGTATATCAATTTCAAAGGTCTGTATTGATATATCGTTTGTACCAAAGTTAATAAATTGTATTGAATCTAAATTAATGTTGTCACCGCTTATACCATCGCCGTCGGTGTCAAAGGTAAAAGCAAGAGTGTTGCTTGCCTTTGACGACAACCATAAACTATTTGCATCTCCATCATGGAGGTTTTTGGCGGCATAATTCGTAGAATTTAATTCACTATCGGTAACACTTAAACTGCCGCCATTAGCGGAATTTGAGAAAGCAAAGTTAGGATCTCCTGCAGCAGTGCCGGGCACTGGCAATTTTACCCAATTTGAGTTGGACGCAGTTTTCACTTCAACTTGAAAATCTTTAACGGCTCTGTCGTCACTACCATAATTTGCGAGATAGAAACTTTCGAAAGAGAAGTAATCATTAGAAGTGCTTGTGACTCCATCACCATCAATATCGAATTGGAAGTCTAACGTATTGTTTGATTTACTCGATAACCAACGACTATTCATGTCTCCGTCATGGATATTAGCCGCAGCCCAAGAACTCGTATTATGTTGGCTGTCTATGTTGACTAAGCTGCCGCCATGATGAGACAGAACAAAGTTAAAATTAGGGCTTCCAGGCGCTGAACCAGGTACAGCAATTTTTTTCCATGTTGTGTTGCTTGATGTTTTAACAGCAAGCTGAAAGTCTTTAATCGCTCTATCATCGGCACCGTAATTTTGGAGAAAAAATCTATCAAAGGTAAATTGATCAGATGGCTCTGCTTCAATGTCGTTATCATTTATATCAAACTGGAAGGCTAAGGTATTGTTTCCTTTAGAACTCAACCATCTAGAATTGGCATCACCGTCATGAAGATTAGCGGCCGCCCATGAGCTTGAATTGTGTTGACTATCTATTTCTGTTAAAACGGCACCATGGTGAGAAAGCGCAAAGTTAAAGTCTGTTTGTCCAATGGATGCGCCAGGTACGTTTATTTTTTCCCATGCAGGGTTAGACAAGGTTTGTACTGCAACTTGAAATTCTTTTACAGAACGGTCGTCACTGCCGTAGTTCTGAATACTAAATTGATTTATATTGAAAAGATCATCGCTGTCACCATCTGCACCGCTTGTGCCATTATTATTTGGGTCAAAAGTAAACTCGATTATGTTGTTTGTTTTGTTGCTTAACCAGCGACTATTCGCATCGCCATCATGTATATTTGCTGCAGCCCAACTACTCGTATTGTGTTGACTGTCGATGGCGCCTATTACGCCACCGTTATCTTTCCTAGTATAAATATATGAGGAGTCGCCAGCAACTGAACCTGGGACCTCTAATTTCACCCAGTTTATACCGTCCTGTGTTACTTCTACTTGAAAATCTTTGACCGAACGATCATCGTTACCATAGTTTATGATTTCAAATTCGCTTATGTGGATTGAATTGTCTGCAACACTGTCCCAATCAGAATCAAAATTATATTCTAAAGTATTATTTGACTTATTCGACAACCATATAGAGTTGATATTACCGTCGTTTAGATTCTTTGCTCCCCAATTACTGCTATTAAGTTGACTGTCAATTGACACCAGCCGAGCACCTTGAGCCCAACTTAAATAATCAAGTTTTTGCGTTGGGTTAGCATCTGCAACTATGGGTCTCCAACCTTCTTCGCCTGAATCCGCACTTAGGGACTCATCGATGGCGCTAAGCAACATAAATTGATTTACAGAAGTTGAGTCGTAACCATAATTGCGTAATTCAAATCCAGCTAAACATAATAATTCATTGCTATCACTCAATAAAAAGTTTAAATCATTTGTAAGCGAAGACGATAACCAATGAGTACTTGCATTTTCATCTAGCAAATTACTGGCAGCCCAAGTGGAATTGTCATGTTGACTGTCAATTAAAGTCAGCGTTGAGGTATTTAATACATTTGCTCGAACATGCTCTGTAATTAGAGCAAGCACAACTATGATGGTGAAGAAAAAGAATGGTTTTTTCATCGATGGAGTCTAAGGCTTTTCAGCTTGAAATAGTTATCAGATTTTATACTTGTGTATATTACTAATATAAATTGGAGATAAAACGTCATGCTTAAGCCTATAATATTATTTATCTGTACCGCACTGTTGCTATCTTGCAGTCAAGGCGATAAAGATAATCAAAGCGCATCAAATTTAGATGAACAACTTAGGTCTTTAACGGCCGCACAGCAAAATAATAGAGCCTTAAGGGAGCAAAAATTAATAAAATCCAGTCAACTGATGGAACTTGCGGAAAATAAGGTTTTACTTGAAGATATGGAGCATGAAAGAACAAGCTCTGAGATTGAGCTTCTAGAGCAAGCTGCATCTATAAAAGAGCAACAAGAAATATTACTGCTTGAGGCGGCAGAGCGTCGAAGAAAAGACATTAACGAAAAAACTCAGTACTGATGAAAGGTTTTGGTGTCGCCGAAACTAAAAGTTCAAAGGTACAAATAACCTATAAAGATATCTTTTATATTTTGCGTATAAAACTAAAACATACACGCGCTTTTTAAGAAGCCGAATCAAGCTCAATTTAGTCCTCTAAGCTCCTGTATCTATTATAATAAATAACGTTTCCACGAAAGCTCATATAAAGCTCTTTATTTCCTTTCTTTGTAATCTTAACTTTACATGAATGATAAAGTGTCGTTTGCGAACAACATTAAAGGTAGTTTTATATGTAAAGATACTGTAAATTTTGTATGAAGTTCTAGAAACTCATGTGAAGAAAGTGGATACTAAGCTCAAGCAACTGTATTAATTTTCACAATCAAAAGCCTTGTTAAAGCGCTAGCAAAAACAAGGACACAGTCGTCTATCTCTTTAAGAGTTTGCATTAGGCGTACGATACGCGAGGGATGAATGGCCAAAAGTAACAAAGTAACACCTATCACAATACTGATTAGTTTAGCGGTATTGGTTTTATGCGTGGCCTTCATAATGCCCTTCGATGGTGTTAGTGGCGAGGGTGTTACGCGTTTTTTAGGCCGATTTCATGTTTTGGTCTTACATTTTCCGATTACCCTAATCGTACTCATACCTATCCTAGAATTTATTATTCGCAAAAAACAAATTGAGAATATGTCAGAAATCATCCTATATATTTGGTGGTTTGCGAGTATTTCCGTTTCCGCTACGGTGTTATTAGGGATGACCTTAGCGTCAAATGAAGGCTTTAGTTTTGAGGAAATCCAAAGTCACCTAGTTGCCGGTATTGCGGTGGCGATGCTGACCTTCATATGCACAGGCTTAAAGCACTCATCGCTTAGAAACCGCGTCAAAGCGCTTAGTATTGTATATGCGCTGTCGACAGTGACCTTAGTCGTGACCTTATTTATTGCAGCACATGCTGGTGGTAATTTGGTGCATGGTGAAACTTACTTAACACGCTATGCGCCCAGTGCAATCAAATCATGGCTACCTGAAGAGAAAAAGGCGATAGATTTAGCACAGGTTGAAGACCAACATTTTGTTGAAAACGTGCAGCCCTTATTAGAACAATATTGTTTTGGATGTCATGGTCAAGACCAGCAAAAAGGCGGCATTCAGCTATCGGTGCTAAACCCTGATTTTGTTACAGGGCATGACGCTCCCCAATGGCATGCAGCATTGGATATGATCAACAGTGGTGAAATGCCGCCAGCAAAAAAACAACAGCCCAGTAATAAAGAAAGGCAGCTAATTGTTGACTGGATGACAAAGGGCATCGCGCTGGCAAAAGAGAGTAAAAAAGGAAAAAGTAAGCAAGTTATTCAGCGCCTCACCAAACAACAATATACCAACACCCTACAAGACTTATTAGGCGTAAAAATTGATTTTGGCAGTGAGCTCCCCGACGATCCCTTATCGGAAATTGGCTTTAGTAACAACGCTGAGCTTTTAAGTTCTTCTACTTTGCATTTAGAGACCTTTCAAAAAATCGCTCGAAATGCCCTTGACCAAGCTATCAACATTGGTGAAAAACCTGCTGTAAGCCACTATCGAATGCATTTTGGAAAAGGAATTGGTAAAGGACAGCCCAACACGACCTCTAGAGGTTATTTAGATTTACCCATCGATGGAGATGACTTTTTCGTCGAAATTTTATCAAGTGACGGCAAGGCGAAAGCAGAACAAAGCACCGACGAGTTAAAACGCTATTTTAGCGCTAGCCTTCGAGGCTCTGACCCAAAAAGACTGCAAATCAAAAGTGAAGGAATTACCTTACTTTCGGCCTTACCGCATGTAGAAACAACAGAAGGCGGTAAATATGGCGCGTGGCATGGTCCTTCTCCTAATCTTGCTATGCAAATTAAAGATCAATATCCAAGTGAGGGCGACTTCGCCATTAGAGTTAAAGCATCTAAAGGAGAGGCTTTCAAATTCCCTTTGATCAATGCCACGGCACTAGCAAAAGCGAAGTCTTTGGTTAATTTAGACGAAAACAATAAACCCATTCAACAAACTAAAACGGGCAGAAACACTCTGATTTTGCCAAGCACTAAATTTACCAATGTACAGGGCTTGGTTAAATCTACTAAATTAGCGAGCACCCTCATTCCTGACAATAACAGTGCGCATATTTCAGGAGAAGCAAAGCTAAAAGTGCCTCGCAGAGGGTCTGATTATTTTCAAATCGACCTGGTTCATCCTGAGGTTACATCCGATGCGATGAGCAGTGTGACAGTTACCATTAATGACGATATAACCTTTAATGCGCCAATACGCCCAACGGGTCAGGCGGCGCCTGGCGAAATTGTTAGTTCGAGTATTGGCGTTGCCTTTTTGATTCGTGACAAAACGCTAAAAGTCAGCATTAACAGTGACGTTAACTTTTCAGGTTTTAGCTATATTGTTTTCACTAAAATTAATAGCGATAACAAAAACGTTAAGGCCTTAAAACTTGATTATTATGACAACAGCAAATTTGCCGATGCGAAAGCTGAACTTATTCCCTATATAGGGACGCGAACCGACGATGGCATGGACTACAAAACCTTTACTGAAAGCGTAACCGTCACCAATACTAAAGACGACGAAAAAGTTTATAGCTTCTACGGCCGCTTAGAAAATTTACCCATACCTCCTCATGGTACAGAAGGTAATCACATCACCAGCAGTAGCTTAAAAGTTGGCCTATGGAACAACAACTTAGTTAAAAATGACACCGATTTAGGTAGCTCATTGCATGTTGATTATATTGAGTTTGAAGCCCCTTATTTTGAGAAGTGGCCGAGTCAATCTCATCAAGATATCTTTGTTGATTCCAAGCACTCTGACCCCACCGATTATGCACAAGAAATTCTAGAGAATTTTATAAGCAAGGCTTACAGAAGACCCGTTTCTGAGGACGAGCTAGCGTTATATATGGACTACTGGTTGAGCATTAAAGACGACTACCCTGTTTTTGAAGAAAGCATTAAAGAAACCTTAGTCGTGGTGTTGTCCTCAACAAGCTTTCTTTATTTAGCGCAACCTGATCAAGACCTTATGCTTGCCGAGGATAAGACGGCTCAAGAGGCGAATAATCAATATGCGCTCGCAAGTCGTTTGTCTTATTTTTTATGGAACTCACCACCTGACAGCGAGTTGATGAATTTAGCCAAGCAAGGGCAACTTACTTCGCAGTTATCAGGGCAGATTCAGCGTATGTTAGCTGACGATAAGGTAATGAAATTTATCAAAGTATTTACCAGCCAATGGTTGCGCTTAGATAGACAACAAAACCAAACTGTTGATGTGTCGACTTACCCAGATTATACCCGTTTTGTGAAACAGGATATGGCCTTAGAAACTCAGCATTACTTTAAGACTTTGCTTCAAGAAAACTTGTCGGTGCTAAATGTGGTTGATTCAGACTTTACTATGTTGAATCAAAATTTAGCAGAGTTTTATGGCATTGATGATGTTTACGGTAGTCAATTTACTAAGGTTTCGTTAAATGAGAATCACGGCAGAAGTGGTTTGTTATCACAAGGCGCTTTTTTAACCGGTCATGCTGATGGCGTGCATAGCCACCCTGTCAAACGCGCCGTTTGGTTGAAAGAAAAAATACTAGGCGATAAACCGCCACCACCTCCGCCTAATGTGCCAGATTTAGATCCTGAAACACCGGGTTTTGAAAACCTGACCTTAAAGCAGCAATTAGAACTACACAGAGATAAAGAGTCATGCCGTGACTGTCACGCTAAAATCGACCCTTATGGTGTTGTATTTGAAAAATATGATGCAGTGGGCCGCATACGCGATAACTACAAAGGAGCAGCAATAGACGACCAAGTATTTTTGCCAAACGGCACGTCTATAAAAGGTGTAAGCGAAATTAAAAACTATTTATTGGCTGAGCAACAAGATCAAGTCGCTTTATCTGTGATTAAGCATTTATACGCTTATGCCCTTGGTAAAGAAGTTAGTTTTCATGATGAAGATTTACTGAATGAAATCTTAAACAAAGCAAAAAATGATGATTATCAGATGCAAACCATCATAAACGCTATTGTTGAAAGCCAAGCATTTGTATATGCCAATAACAATCCAAGTGAGGGGTAATAAACATGAATTATCACAAAGGGTTTAGTCTCAAACGCAGAACCTTTTTAAAAGGTGCCGGTGTTGTTGCTTGCTTGCCGTTTTTAGAGTGTATGGCAAAAACACTTCCTAACGCTGGGCAACGTGCATCTGCGCCTAAACGTATGTGTTTTATTTCAACCCCTAACGGTGTTTCGCTACCAGGTGAAAATTCACAATACAAGCAATGGAATTGGTTCCCTTTTGGCGAAGGTAGAAATTACGAACTAACCAATGTTTTATCTTCTCTTGCCCCTTTTAGAAAAGATATGTCGATTATTGGCGGCTTGAGTCATCCAAGATCGCGAAAATTATTAGGCCATATCGCGGGCGATACTTTTTTAACTGCCGGTGATGTTAGAGGAGACTACAATAATAGTATTTCTGTGGATCAGCTTGCTGCATCCATTAAGCAACACAACACCCGCTATCGCTCACTGGTTTTATCTGCAGACGGCGGTGTGGGTTTTAAATCAAGAGCATCAACCTTATCGTTTAATGCACGGGGTGATGCCATACCATCTGAGCACAACCACCGGCTCATATTCGAACGCTACTTCTCTATAAACGGCAATAGTAGTTCTGCTGAGCGCAAGAAAAGCTTGCAGCGCGACCAAAAAGTGGTCGACTTATTACTTGAAGATGCAAAACGCTTACAAAAGAAACTTGGCGTTAATGACCAAGAAAAAATAACCCAACACCTCGATTCATTAAGTGATTTGGAAAGCCAAATAAAACGTAACGAGGCATGGCTTAATATTCCCTTAGCTGATTTTAGTAGTGACCACATAGATTTAGCGGTTGACGCAAAAATTGATCCCCAAGCCTACATTCGCACCATGTTTGATTTAATCGTTTTAGCATTTCAATTAGATTTAACCGAGGTAGCCTCGTATATGATCTCTCGTGAAGACGGCATGGGATTAGGTGATGCCTACCCTAAAATTGCCTTGGGCATGAAAAAAGGCCATCACCAAATCAGTCACGATAAAGCGACAGGCCATTGGCAAGAATGGGGGCAGTACGACCAATGGTTAGCAAGCCATTTTAGTTATTTTATTGAACGCATGGCAAACACCGAAGATCAGTTTGGCTCTTTGCTCGACAACACCCAAGTATTATACGGTAACCCTTGTAGCAGCACCCACAACGCACGTAACTGTCCGTTAATACTTGCTGGTGGCAAAAATATGGGCTTACAGCATGGCAGCTTCCATAAGTTTTCAGACGAGGTTCATATGTCTAATTTGTTCGTCAAAATGCTGAACGCTGCCAAGGTACCAACTAAACATTTCGCCGATAGCAATGAACATACAGCCGGATTAGACAAGCTGTTTTCAGTGTAAATCTAGCCCAATTAGAATAAAAAACAAACAGTGAGAAAAACGATGGAAGTAAACCCAAAAGTGGCCGCAGCAGAATTTATCGCTCCTGCAGAAACAAAACCAAGAATCATTTCACCCGGCTTATTATGGCCATTTGTGTTAATTACCGCTTGTTTTGCTTTATGGGGTGCGGCGAATAATATGACCGACCTTCTGGTGCCGGCTTTTCAGCAAGTGCTAAGTATGAGCCAATTTCAATCATCGTTTATTCAATCTGCTTTTTACGGTGCATACTTTTGTATGGCCTTGCCAGCTGCCTACCTAATTCAAAAATATAGTTATAAAAACGGTGTATTGACGGGCCTAACGGTTTACGCTGCCGGCGCTATTTTGTGCTATCCCGCCAGCCAAGCAATGAGTTTTGAATTCTTTTTACTCGCCTTTTATGTTTTTGCTGCAGGTTGCGCCATTTTAGAAACCGTTGCTGCACCTTACATCATGTCAATGGGCCCTGAAGAAACCGCGACCCAACGCATAAACCTAGCACAAGCCTTTAATCCAATTGGTGTATTGATGGGTGTGTTTTTAGGTAAAGAAGTCATTTTGAAAGGATTAAATGCGGCGACCGAATCAGACCGAGCAGCAATGTCGGCAGAGGCATTAAACAACATCCAAGCGCAAGAGTTAGGCAACGTAGTGACCGCATATATTATAGTTGCGCTAGTCGCCCTAAGCCTCGCTGCGATTATATTTATTACGCGATTCCCTGTGGCGAAGTCGGGCGAAAAATTTGGCAGTTTAAAAGCGTCGTTTAATCGTTTGAAAAGCAACACTAACTGGAAGTTTGCCGTGGTGGCTCAGTTTTTCTATGTGGGTTGTCAAATTGGTGTTTGGACTTATGCGATAAAGTACATAATGGATAATCTTTCAGGCATCAGCAGTGTGGCAGAAGCGGGTGACTACGTGTTTTATGGTTTATGCGTTTATACCTGCTTTCGCTTTATTTGTACGTTTTTAATGACCTACATCAGGCCCACACGTTTGCTCACCATCATGGCGAGTCTAGCCATCGTATTGGTCAGCATTGCAGTTTTTGTTGGTGGTGACATTGGCACTTACGCGCTGCTTGGCTGTTTTTCATGTATGTCACTTATGTTCCCAACCATTTACGGGTTGGGCTTAACGGGTGTTGGTGAAGATCGTAAACTGGGCGGGTCTTTCATCATTATGGCTATTTTAGGCGGTGCTATTTTAGTGCCGTTACAAGGCTGGATTATTGATCAAACCGGTAACGTCAATATAAGTTATTTATTACCACTGGCTTGCTTTACTGTAGTTTTAGTTTTCAGCATTTTTGCGCGTAAACGAGAAATCGCTTTAGGGTTTGAGCACGATTCAATTTAAGATAAACAGCAGAAAAGTAAAAATGAAACTAATAACAAGCGCACTACTAAGCACTTCGATTGTGATGAGCACGGCAGATATAGCCATCGCTGCCGCTCCCTCTGCGACGCTCGATGAGCTCAAAACAGCCGGTGCGCTTCATTCTAAGTACAAAATCAAACAGGCTAAGTCGCTAGACGCAGGCCCTCCTGAACCGGATTTGGCTACCTTTCAAAACGAGATTGAACCAATCTTAAAAGAAACTTGCTACAGCTGTCATGGCGAGAAAAAGCAAAAAGCCGATTTTCGAATGGATACACTCGATCCAAACCTAACACGCGGTGATGATGTTGACTGGTGGCTTGAAGTTGTAGACGTATTGAGTAACGGTGAAATGCCACCCGTAGATGAAGAAGACGAACAAGAAACACCTGAGATGGCCGGTGAAGACCGCAGTAAAGTGATTGATTGGCTCTCAGATGAAATTCAACTAGCTTCACAGATACGCCGAAGCGAAGGCGGGCATTCATCATTTCGCAGAATGACAAGCTATGAATACAACTACGCCTTACAAGATTTGCTAGGGCTTCCTTTAGCATTTTCAAATGACCTGCCACCTGACCCGGCATCTGAAGACGGTTTCAAAAACAGCTCTGAAATGCTAAAAATTTCGCCTCAACAATACAGCACTTACCTCGAGTTAAACCGTAGTGCCTTAAATAGAGCAACTGTACGTGGCGAGCAACCGCAAATGTTGTATTGGGGAATATCAGCTAAGCAAGCAGCAACGAGAAAAGTGAAAACACGTGCGCAGCTCGATGCTGAGCTTCAGCAAACAGTAGAAAACGCCGAGGTAATTGAGCAAGAAGCAAAAGAAGATACCAAGCTAGCAAAGGCTCCAGTAGCGAAAGCGCCAAAAAGAACAAACAAAGTTCGAAAAGACCAAACGCATTATTTCAACACAAGCACCGGTGAACATTTCCCCGCTAAATGGAATTTTCGCCGAGCGCTGAATGCATGGACACCTTCAACAACGGCCCCTGAAGTACCTGCGCCATCTGACTATATTGCCGTGCTTCCAGCAGGGCGACAAATGGTGGTTGAACTTGGAAATAAGTTACCCGATGAAGGCATCATGCGCGTGCGTGTACGAGCGTCAAAAATGTCAAATGAGCCTCATCTTGTGCCAAGACTTGCACTGGAATTTGGCTGGCAAGGTAGTAACAACTCAAAAGGCTCTGTTCGCATTAGTGAGCAAGACTTAGTCATTGATGCAGCGCCGGGTGAGCCCACATTTTATCAATGGGATATTCACCTAAGTGATGTATACCCTCGTAATCCTGTTCGCAAAACAGTGGCATTGGGCGCCCCAAAATTAACCAATCCATCAGAATATATTCGGCTTCATAATACCTCATTTGAAAAAGGCGCAGATATTCAATTTGATTATGTAGAAGTAGCATCGCCCGTTTATGAGCAATGGCCACCGGCGTCCCATAAGAATGTATTTATCGCGTCTACTAATACAGAGAACGAAAGCGCCTATGTAAGAGAAATTTTATGTCAATTTATGCCACGAGCGTGGAGACGGCAAATTAGCGATGCTCAACTAGATGCAAAAGTAAAATACTTTGAGCGTATTCGTCCTAATTCTGAAGATTTCCAACAAGCCGTAATAGAAGTGCTAGCCACCGTGTTGTCGTCTCCAAGATTTTTGTATTTGGTACAAACAGCGCCATCTGAATCAGATACGACTCTCGCCCTTGACGACTACGAACTGGCCAATCGCTTAGCTATGTTTCTTTGGTCTAGTATTCCCGACCAAGAGTTACTTGATTTAGCGGCCAAAGGAGAGCTAAGCAATACAAAGCAACTGGTTCAGCAAACCAAGCGAATGCTTAAAGACCCGCGCCGCGAACGGTTCTCAAAGCATTTTGTCAGGCAGTGGTTAGATATGGATTTGCTTGATTTTTTAACGGTCAATAAAACCGAATACCCCGATTTTAGAGAAAGTCTACAAGAAGCAATGAAACAAGAACCCATTGCGTTCTTTGAAGAAGTGTTACATAACAACCATAGTGTGATGGATTTTCTTCATGCCGATTACGCCATCGTTAACCAAGAGTTAGCGCAGCATTACGGAATGGAAGGTATATACGGGCAGGCTTTTCAAAAGGTCGAGCTTAAGCCAAATGATATAAGAGGTGGCATACTCACCCAAGCAGGTTTGTTGGCAATGAACTCAGACGGTGCAGACTCTAACCCCTTAAAGCGTGGTATCTGGTTATTAGAAAGTGTGTTGAACGACCCACCGCCGCCTGCTCCACCGGTAGTACCTGAAATAGATTTGACCGACCCCGACATTCTCAAGTTAACGCTTAAGGAGCGTATGGAGGATCATAGAAACGATCCTGCTTGTATGTCGTGTCATGCGAAAATTGACCCCTGGGGTATTGCAATGGAAAACTTCGATGCAACTGGCAATTGGCGCGATGAAATAAATGGCAAGACGGTAGATGCCACGAGTTTACTCTTTAATAAAGAGAAGCTCGACGGTATTGACGGACTTAAACGCTATTTACTCACTAACCGACAAGACCAATTCACCTCGGCCATGGTAAATAAAATGGCGACTTTCGCACTTGGCCGACCGCTGAGCTTTTCAGACCGAGCAAATATCGAAAGTATTACTGCCGACCTTAGAATGCAAGGTGACGGGCTTGAAACACTAGTCATACTGCTGGTGACTAGTGACATTTTTAAAACGAAATAGCATTTGCTAATGATGAGTGCTCGCTAGACGAATGACTGCCCATTGGGTAAATTAATAAGCTACAACAAGGTGGGATTACATATGACTAAAAAACTCAACAACCTTGACCGCAGGAAGTTTCTTCGTGGACTCGGTGGTTTTGCACTTGCATTACCCGCGTTTGAAACCTTTTCTAGTATAGATAACTTAGCTGGCAGCCCTTCTAGTCGTAAGCGTTTAGCCTGCTTTTATATACCCAATGGTGTGCCCATGCCACGCGAGGACGATCCTGCCTATCAAGATTGGTCTTGGTTCCCACATGGGTCGGGTAGCGATTTCACCTTCAGTAAATGCTTAAGTCCACTTGCACCCTTGCGTGATCAACTAACGATTCTTTCAGGTTTTTCTCACCCCTCTGCTCGCAGCGTGCATGGCCATTCAAATGCCGATCAGTTTTTAACAGGTGCAAATACAGGCGGTGCGGGTGATTATAAAAATGCGATATCCATTGACCAAGTGTATGCAGAGCATGTTGGTGAGCATACCCGCTTTTCATCGCTTGTGATGTCGACAGATGGCGGTACAGGTACTCCTCGGGGCGCCCATACAATGTCTTTTGATCGCAATGGTCGAGCGATTCCAGCCCAAAATAAACCCAAACGTATTTTTGATGAGCTATTTGTTAAGGATGATGGAAATGCTGC
Source organism: Glaciecola sp. G7-5 (assembly GCF_055808975.1). Lineage (NCBI taxonomy): Bacteria > Pseudomonadati > Pseudomonadota > Gammaproteobacteria > Alteromonadales > Alteromonadaceae > Glaciecola > Glaciecola sp. G7-5. The sequence continues at coordinate 1,449,411 of NZ_CM147892.1, read as the reverse complement.
TAGACGTTTAGCACTTAGTACCAGCGCACTTGATGAACTGATGAACGATGCCCGCACGCTACGCGGCGATTTATCTAGCAACGACAAACATAGCCTTGATGAGTTTCTGCATTCTGTGCGTGAAACTGAGCGTAAAGTAGAGAAAGCTGGGCGTTGGATGGATGTTCCGCTACCCAGTGTAGACGCCAGCCACTTAAATTTGGATATCACGCCGGATGATCCGCAAAACTATATTCAAACGATGTATGAATTGATTTACCTCGCCTTTAAAACAGACTCAACTCGCGTGGCAACCTACATGCTAGGAAAAGAGCTTGGTGCTGGCATTAGTGATTATCTTGCGCGGGCAGTGGGTTTTCCGCTAACACATAAGCTCTCGCATCAAACAAAATATCCAGATGGCTGGAAGAATTTTGGCATTTATAACCGCTTTCAGGCCGAAGAGTTTGGGCGCTTTGTGGCCAAGCTTAAGTCGACACCTGAACCACTAGGTGATGGCAACATGCTCGACAACACTTTGCTTTTGTTTGGTTCGGCCTCAAGTGCTTTCCATCTCTCTCAAAATTATCCATTAATACTGGCTGGGGGTAAATCTATGGGCTTTAAGCATGGGCAATACTACAACCATGCCGGTGCCAACGCTTATCGCGGCGCATGGGCGCCAGGCGACCCTGAGCCCTATAAAATGGATAACATAAAGGGCGACAAACCACTGTCTAACTTGTATCTAACAATGCTTCAAAAGTTAGGTGTGAAAACAAGAAACTTCGCCGACAGCACAGGAACCGTCCGCGGGGTTTAATGCTGTTCGGTTAACATAAAATTCAAACATATCCGTCATTCCCGCGGAGGCGGGAATCTGCCAACACATCCTTTAACTATCTGATTTTACTATGTTCCAAGGAGGTTCCCGCCTCCGCGGGAATGACGTTTTGATGGCTTTTTGCTTAAGCGAATGGCTTTAAGCGGAGGTGACGCATGAAGCTTCAACGATCCGTCACATCCATATGGGTTAAGAGAAAATCATCGCACGAATCAAGTTTTTGCGAAGCCAGAGCGAGACTAGAATAACCGCTGTGACATGGATACATACCACAACAAAGGTGAATTCAACGGCTAATTCGTGCCACTGATCGACGTCATTTTCAAAACCCCAGTCAGTGTCCATTCCCCAGCCGGTTAATGCACTAGTAATAAGCCCAGTCCAAAGCGCATAAATGGCAACGGCGCCAAACGGATTGTGTCCAACACGCTGCTTTGGTGTTCTGGTTTTTAACTCAGTGAGATGTTGCTTAGTCGCGCCAAGTGTTGGCACAAAGTCACGCAAACGATTAGGGCCTTTCGCAAAAGTAAGCCCCCAAAGTAAGCGCGCGATCACAAGGCCTAATAAAACCCAGCCTACATTTTCATGTATCTCAGAGCCCTCTTCGGTGAAGAAATAGTTACTTATGAAAAGCGCCGCTACTGACCAATGTACTAAGCGTACTAGCCAGTCCCAGCCGATAGAAGCGCTTTTGACTGTACTATTTTTAGTGGTCATCTTCTATGTCGAGTTCTTTATGAAAATGTTTCTTGTCTGCACCCAACTTTTTTTGCACTTCACGGCCACTGGTTATTTCACCGCTATCAACAGCAGCAATAAGCTTATCTATATTTTCCACAAAGGTGTCCATACCTTTTTGATATTTGGTGAACTCTGCAGTACCGGCTTTCATAACGCTTGGCACTTCTTCACGGTTTTTAAGCGCAATAACTCTTATTTTTTCGAGTGACTCTATAATGTCTTGGCTGTTATCAGCTTTGCGCAAACTACGCAAAGAGCGGCCGATATCTTTGAAGTTTTTAGAAACGACGCTATTTTCGTCTGGTACTTTTGCAAATACTGCGTTTGAAAAGCTAAAAGTGGAGAAAATTAGGACTAGTGTTACAAGGCTGACTACATATTTCATAGGGTTGGTTCTCAAGTAATGATAATGATTAAGTGTTTGTGTGTAAAAAAACAATTTCAAAAAGTTATTGGCTACCTAGGGTGTAAAACCAATGGCCACTAACTCTTTCAAACTGCGATGGTAAATCTTGCCGTTAGCATAACTAATAGAATTGAGACTCCAGGTTTCACCTGATGGACCCAAATCATTAATCGCTAACACTGCTGATGCATCTAACACAGGCGCATTTGCCTTAATCGCGTATGTTATTCCTAGTGTGGTATGGAAAAACAAAGTGCCATTAATATTGCTCGGGCTTCCCCAGAACACCGGAAAGGTGGCGCCATCACTTCTTGAACGGGCATTTCCTGCTGTTTCTTTGCCTTGGCTATTTAGGGTACTTGTTTTCACTTCAACGCCGTATATAAACTCGTCAGGCTGCCCTGGTTTTCTGATAACGCTGACTGGTAACTCTAAATACTCAGTTTTACCTGTTGCAATGTGAACTCGACCAATCGAATGGGATGGACCTGCTTTACCCTTAGGATGTGCTCGTTTATTGCGCGTGTGGGCGGTGCTGGTTAAAAAATAATGGTAACCCTCAGCAACGATGTTGGTATGCCACGCGGGGTAAACATACATATAGTTTTCAGGGCCCGCATTTACCCTTGGCGACCAGTCACGCATGTCTCTAATATTCACGTTCTCATAAAGGCGATGTTCATTTTTAGATATATCCCAGGGGCGATAATCTACATTGTTTATCATCGACGTTTTTGCCAACATCTTGCCATTTTCAGCATCTATCACCACATGAGATTCTTCAGGGTTTAAATTAAACATATAGGCATGTTTTTTGTTCCAATGCATAACCCAAAGCACTTGCCAAGCATGAGTGTTACCAAGAACTTCGCCTTCGGCTAATTCACGCCCGTCGTTATCTGTGCGTGGTTCAAAACGCCATATGGTTTTGCCAGCCTCGCCTTCTGCTAAGCTAACTAGGCTTAAGCCGATAGGGCGTTCAGGAACACCGTGATGGCCGCCTCGTCCGGTCATGATAGCCGGTCGTCCATCTGGGGCAAAACCAAAGACTGAGGTTGTATAAGTCGTGGTGCCATCTTGGGCTTCCCACAGTGTTTGCCCTGTGTTTATATCTATACCGCGAAGATAATTCCAACCAAAAAATTCTTCAGGATTACCGTCGCGAGGTTCAACGTTAACTACCACGCCATTATATAAAATAGGCTCATGTTGTTTGTTAAAAGGATAAGGAGGCCGTCCCCAAGGTTTCCATTCACGCCGCCAAACTTCGTTACCATCAAAATCAAAGGCAGCCATTACGCCGCTGGCATTGGTAAAAACAACCAAGTTACCGTCGGTCACGGGTGTAGGCGTGGTGGAGTCTGAATAGGCGTAAAGCATGGGACTTTTGACAGAACCTGGCAGTTGTACTGTCCATAAGATTTCACCGGTAGCCGCGTCTACAGCGTGCCCACTGATATCGGCGCTCATCAATTCATCGCCACCGGTGTCTTTTGTATAGGTAGTTAGAAAAAGACGGTCGCCCCAAACGGCTATGCCGCTTTGGCCACCATTTGGTAGGGGTGTGCGCCATAGAATATTTTCGTTTCGAGCTACACTCCAACTGTTAGGAGCAGCTGGCCCTGTGCCAGCCCAGCTATGCTGAGGGCCTGCGGCTTGCGGCCAATTTTGGCTATCGCTAAGCGATGAGTTTGGTAAGTGCTTACAACTGAATATCGCGGTAACAACAATTACAGCAATCGATAATCTTATTATACTACGAAGTGATCTGAACACCTTAACTTTCCCCAAATTCCTAAGCATTTAAATAACATTCCCATGTTCAAAAATATTGGTACTGGGGCAGACACTGTCCAGTCTTGGCTTATTGCTGAAGCTACTCATCATCACTGCGGCTGCGGCTCAAAATGGTTAATCTTCATCATTGGGCCTCTTTGTGTTTAATTTCGCCTATCACACCAAACTATAAACTTTTAGTTAAACTCATTCTTAAATGCGTTTATATATATAATATAACACTATTTCTAGATAATGGAATATAGTAGATTAAACAAGATTTAGCAAATTTGCTGTTTACAAGGCCAAGTGCCCGCTAACAATCCGCGAAACTTGTATTAGGTCGTTGTTATTTAGAAAACACTTTAATGAAGTGCTCCAACTCCAATCTCGATTTTGGATTTGCCTCATCTAACCACCCTTTTGCATGTTTAGGTATGTGTTCATGAGACTTCTTTGGGTCGTCAAAAGCGTAGTATTGCAACATGCTCGCAAAGGCATCTTGTTGCGCCTTAGGTAAATGGCGAAATGCCTGCATCGCATGCAATATCGCAGCTAAGGGCTTTGCTGTGCCTAAATCGCTATCGTTCCACCAATAATTTACCAATATATTGAAACTAGAAAGCGATTGAACGTGATGCCACCACGGTGTAGGAATATAAATTGCGTCACCGGGCTCTAGTTCAATTGATAAGGCATTTGCATAAGCTTTGGCGTATTTAGGATGTTGTTTTAAATCTGGCTCAAGAATATTTACTAAGCTTATTGCTTGTCCAGCTGGTGTGAATTCTAAGGGCCCAATATATAAATTTTCAGTTTGTTGAGGAGGGAACAGCGTAAAGCGGCGCTTGCCTGCTACGACTACCGCAATATTGTCTGACTCATCAAAGTGGGGGGCAACTACAACTTTATTTCCAAACCAAATAAACGGGGTCAAGGTATTTTCAACAAGCGGGTTATGTATCTGCGCTAGTAATTTTTCAAAATATTTTTCTATTGGCACACATTGCGCTGCATAGTCGGCATTATGCGAATCGCTAAGCATTCGCGCTAGGCATTTTTCCAAAGGTAATTGTGCTACCCCAAAATTCATTGCAGTCATATCTTGATTGTAAAACATGCGGCTTTTTTCTGTTTTAGGAATACGACTTAAAGACATCGCTTTGCTCAGACTACTGGCACATGAGGTCAAATAGCTATGCATATCTTGTTGACTATTTGCCGCTTTAACCGGCTCCCAGCTTGAGGCAAACCCTTTCATAACAAAAGGCATACCTTTAGGCTTAAGCTCTTGCTCAAACTGTGTTTTTGTCACCTTGCTATATATGTCAGGTGCCGGCAACTTGCTTAAATCAAATGTCACTATTGCTCTCTAATAATGGTTATTGTTTTAATCTAAAAACAGAGTGTATTGGATTTTAAATTGTATTGCTAAACTTTGGGTTGCGTTCTCGCAATTAGATAATCGCAGTCAACCGTTGACGACATTGAATCTCACGCAAGTTAGTTAGATAAACAAAGGGCAATTTGCTTGGACCAATTGAAAAAGCCCGCTAAACTTATGCTTAGCGGGCTTAGGTCACTTAGTTGATTTTACTTAGGACAGATCAAAGCGGTCTGCATTCATTACTTTTACCCAAGCTTTAACGAAGTCTTCTACAAATTTAACTTTGTTGTCATCTTGTGCATAAACTTCAGCGTAGGAGCGCAAAATTGAGTTTGAACCGAAGACTAAATCAACCCGTGTTGCTGTCCATTTAGTCTCTCCCGTTTTGCGCGCTACAATATTGTATGAATTGCGGCCAGTAGGCTCCCACTTGTAATTCATATCCGTTAAGTTGACAAAGAAATCGTTAGTTAGTACGCCAACGTTATCTGTAAAAACACCGTGCTTTGTGTTGCCGTAGTTGGTCCCTAACACGCGCATTCCGCCGACTAATACGGTCATTTCAGGTGCAGTCAAACCAAGAAGCTGGCTCTTATCTAGCATGAGTTCCTCTGGTTGGACCGTGTAGTTCTTTTTCAACCAATTACGAAATGCATCATGTATGGGCTCCAATACTTCAAAGGATGGCACATCAGTTTGCTCATCTGTGGCATCACCTCGTCCAGGGGTAAAGGGCACTTGTATATCAACGCCCGCTGCTTGAGCTGCTTGTTCAACAGCCGTGCTACCCGCAAGTACAATCAAATCTGCGATGCTAACTTCTTTTGCAAAATCCGCTTGAATATTTTCAAGGGCGCTGAGTACTTTTTGAAGGCGCTCAGGTTCGTTACCTTGCCAATCTTTTTGAGGCGCTAATCGAATACGCGCACCATTTGCGCCTCCTCGATAGTCAGAGCCTCGGAAAGTACGAGCACTGTCCCATGCTGTCGCAATCAAATCAGATGCAGGTATTTCAGTGGCAAGTATTTTTGTTTTTAGGCTAGCCACATCACTATCTGTTAACTCTGCTTTTGGTGCTGGCACTGGATCTTGCCAAATTAAATCCTCTTTTGGCGCATCAGCCCCTAAATAACGACTTTTTGGTCCTAGATCGCGATGGGTTAATTTAAACCAAGCGCGAGCAAAGACTTCTGAGAAATATTCAGGGTCATTGTAAAAACGCTCTGAAATTTTGCGATATTCAGGGTCCATTTTCATTGCCATATCAGCGTCAGTCATGATTGGGTTGTGACGAATTGAAGGGTCTTCAGCATCCACTGGTTTATCTTCTTCTTTTATGTCAATTGGCTCCCACTGCCATGCTCCTGCTGGACTCTTTTTCAATTCCCAGTCATAAGTTAATAGCAGGTAAAAATAGCCGTTATCCCACTGAGTTGGATTGGTTGTCCAAGCGCCTTCTAGGCCGCTGGTGACTGTGTCACGGCCAATGCCGCGGGTTTTGTGATTGTTCCAGCCTAAACCTTGTTCTTGGAGTTCGCCCGCTTCTGGCTCACCGCCTAGATTTTCAGCGCTGCCATTTCCATGGCATTTACCCACGGTATGGCCGCCCGCTGTTAGGGCAACGGTTTCTTCATCGTTCATCGCCATGCGCTCAAAGGTAACACGCACATCGTGGGCCGTTCTCAAGGGGTCAGGTTTACCATCAACACCTTCGGGATTAACGTATATTAAGCCCATCATTACCGCTGCGAGTGGGTTTTCTAAATCACGTTCACCCGAGTAGCGACTGTTCTCAGAGTCTGATGTTGCTAGCCACTCTTGCTCAGAACCCCAATAGATGTCTTTCTCAGGATGCCATACATCTTTGCGTCCACCGGCAAAACCAAAGGTTTTTAAGCCCATCGATTCATAGGCTATCGTCCCAGCTAGGATGATTAAATCAGCCCATGACAACTTGTTGCCATATTTTTGCTTGATCGGCCACAGTAGTCGACGTGCTTTATCTAAATTAGCGTTGTCTGGCCAGCTATTTATTGGCGCAAAACGTTGATTACCCGTTGCTGCACCGCCACGACCATCAGCTATACGGTAGGTACCTGCGCTATGCCATGCCATACGGATCATTAGGCCACCATAGTGTCCCCAATCTGATGGCCACCAATCTTGGCTACTTGTCATAAAGTCTTTTAGGTCGTTTTTTACAGCTTCTAGGTCAAGAGTTTTAAAAGCCTCTGCATAGTCAAAGTCAGTCCCTAAGGGGTCTGTTTTGCTATCGTGCTGATGTAATATGTCGAGGTTGAGTGCTTTTGGCCACCAGTTCTTTTCATTGGTGGCTGCAGATGTGTTTCCACCGTGCATTACTGGGCATTTTCCGCCTGTGTCGTTTTGATTTGTACTCATAATTTAATCCTTTTTCATCGCTTGTTCTGAATCAGCTTAACAAGCTTTACCTTGGTTAACTTGTATTGATACTAGACCCCAACACGAATAAGGTACAACGACTTTTAACGATAGCGTTAATCGCTTTTTTAAATTAGGTGCTAGTTCAGACTGAGAAGTTAGATAAAGTATGCAGAACTGAATTGAACGAGCGTAAAAACAAAGTGTTATTGATTAACAAAGGCGAAACTTAGTTAAGTCTCGCCAATGCTTTTAATAGGAGTGAGTGTTTTACAGATTCTTAAGTTTTGACTTACCTTGTCCCGATTGCTTACTAGAATGGGAAATGAATCGACAACACAATAAAAGTCGAGGCAAGAAGCAGTATTTTCAGCATTAATGGCGCAATAAATTTTAACCAAGCAATATACGGGACTCTGCCAAGTGCTAAGCCTCCCATAAGTAGCGCACTGGTGGGTACAAACATGTTAGTAAAACCATCCCCAAACTGAAAAGCCAGTACCGCGGTTTGCTGCGGCACGCCGGTTAAAGTAGCTAAGGGTGACATAATAGGCATGGTGACAAAAGCTTGGCCAGAGCCCGAAGGAATAAAGAAATTACAAATGGATTGAACCAATAACATGCCTACGCCAGACACTTCTGCCGGCAAACCATCGAGAAGCTGAGCTGTACTTTGAACCACACTATCGAGTATTTGCCCGTCAGTCATGACGACTGCTATTGCGCGAGCGAAACCAACTAATAGCGCAGCGCCAATCATACCTTTCGCGCCATTTAAAAAAGCATCACTGGTATTTACTGCGCCAATCCTGCCAATGATGGCAGCTAACAAACCAATGCCAAGAAAGACGGTATTTAATTCCATTATATACCAGCCATACTCTGCCGCTCCCCACACAAAAAGCGCAATACCGGCAACAAACACCAACAGGATGGCGGTCCTTGTCGCTGTCATTTTAATATCTTCAGGGGGTTTAAAGCCGTCATCGTAATTAACATCGGCAACTAGGCTTGTGCTTGGGTCTGCCTTTACACGCTTTGCATATCGATAGGTATGATGAAATCCCAAAGCTAAAAAGGCGATCATCATTAAAACACGTATTTCCCAGCCCGAGGTTAAGGGTACGCCTGCTATATTCTGAGCAATTAACACATTAAACGGATTAATACCAGCACAGCCCCAACCTATACCGTAAGGTATCCACACCATGGCCATCGCAACCATGGCATCCATACGCATTGCCAACGCCATCGAAACCAGTATTGGTATTAAAGGCACATATTCTTCCCCCATACCAATAGTAAAGGAGCCAAAGCCAAACATAGCGAAACAGCCAATAATTAGCAGACTTGGGTTATGCCCCATTTTATGAACCGCAGACATTAAGGCGGCATCAATCGCGCCGGTTTTTCTTAATATCTCAATCACGCCGCCCACAATGAATATCAAAAAGATGATGTCTTGGGCATCCGCTAAGCCCTTAGTCACTGCATTTAAAAAATGCCACACAGGAAGGCTAACCTGCTTTTCCTCTGGTAATACTTGGTAGGTACCAGCAACGACTATTTCTCTGCTCGGGTTATCAGCAAAAGGCTGGCGCTCAAAGCTACCCTGCGGCACTAAATACGAAAGCAGTTGAGCAAAAACAATAAATGAAAAAATCAGCACTAATGAGTCAATTTTTATACCGGACGATTTCATATTGTATGCGAGCCTTTACTATAGGTGATTGCTGTACTATGCAATTTATAGCTATTCTGATTGATAAGCAAATAAACGAGGGATAGCTGCTTCTTACAACCGAGGCAGGCTAACTCTGACCTTCAGACCACCACCTTCACGGTTATATAAGGCGATATTGCCATGGTGAGCGTCTATTATTTCGCGGCATAATGCGAGCCCTAAACCACTGCCACTGGCTTTGGTTGAATAGAATGGAATAAGTACACTATTAAGGCGTGACTCGGCAATGCCTTTGCCGCGGTCAGTGACGATAATCACCGTGTCTTTTGCGCGAACGTTAACTTCTACCATTATTTTATCAACTGCCGTTTCAGACTCGTGGGCGTTCTTAATTAGGTTGATGAGTAATTGCTCGAGTTGCGCTGGGTCAGCGTAAATAGTACTCACATCATTATTTACATAGGTAAATTCCCATTGCTGAGCTAATTGTTCGAAAAGCGCCTTGCACGCTATCGCTTCGACTTTAGGTTCGGGGATTTTTGCAAATTTGCCATAGCCCTGCACAAAATCACTTAGGTGTTTTATGCGTTCGTCTATGGTTTCAAATACCCTTGCGAGGCGGTCTTCATCAACTTGCATGCTTAAGATGCGGCCACTGTGCAGCATCGACGAAATAGGTCCCAATGAATTATTAAGTTCGTGGCTTATAACGCGAATGACCTTTTTCCACACCGTTACCTCTTGGCGACTGAGTTCACGCGTCATTTGTTTTAACATATAAAGTGTATGGGATTGATTGTTAAGTAAAAATCGCCCCGTAGACATGTGCCATGTTTCAGCTTCTTGATCTTCTTTGACTAAACTGAACAAGCCCTCTTTGTTCTCTTCTATCGCGGTTTGTGTACCCTTGGGTGCGTTAACGTATAACTCGCCTATGTCGCGCCCTTCTAATCCTGTTTTTATTTGGAAAAATCGTCTTGCGGCAATATTGCTAAAGACCACTTGTCCAAGGTCGTTTATTAAAAATAAGACTTCTGGCGAACTTTGGGTAATTTTATCGAGTAATAATTCTCGTTGAGATAACCAGTGCTTTTCTTGTCTTAGTTTTTCCACCGTTTGGTTATACAGCTCGCACATATGGCCAAGCTCGTCTTTGTTGTCGTACTTTAAGGTGGTAGAAAACTCGCCATCTTTAAGGTTCAGCAAGCCCGTTTCTAAGGCGCTAAGGCCTTCGTATAAATCTCTAAATAAGTAGCGCAACAACAAAAAACAGATAAATATAACGACAGCAGCAAAGGCGCATTTTTCCAAAAGTGGCCAATCTAGGAACCAAAAAATGGGCATAAGCGATAAGCCGCAACAAAGCGAAGTGATTAACCAAATTCGCGTGACTATGTTTATATTTTTCAATACTCGATTCCGTGTTTATTTAGGCGGCGGTACAAGGCTTGGCGGCTAAGACCAAACTGGCGAGCAACGCGGGCAATCACGCCTTCGTGCTCTCGCATAGCGGCCTCTAATTGCGCTTTATTTGGCTGTTCGATGCTAATAGCGGGCGCACTCACATTAAAGCCGGTATTGTCGTTAAAGGCAAAATCGTCTGCTTCAATAATGCCTGCCGGTTTTAACACCGCAACACGTTTACATGCGTTTTCGAGCTCTCGCACATTGCCTGGCCAAGTATGACTTAGTAGCGCATTTTCAGCTGAATGGCTTAAGCTTCGCTCTCTTAAAAAGTGCTTAACCAAAGGCATAATATCGTCTTTGCGCATCGCCAAAGAAGGCAACTGTAGTTCCACCACGTTTAATCGATAATATAAATCTTCCCTAAAAGTACCCGCCTCAATCGCCTCTTGAAGCTGGGCATTAGTAGCCGATATCACTCTAACATTTACTTGCAAGGTATTTACTGAACCTAAGCGTTCAAACTGTCCGGTTTGCAGCACGCGCAGTAATTTAGTTTGTCCTGAGTACGAAAGTGTTCCAATTTCATCTAAAAATAAGGTGCCACCATCAGCAGCCTCAAAACGCCCTACCCGTAATTTAGTTGCCCCGGTATATGCCCCAGGCTCCGCGCCAAATAGTTCAGCTTCAATTAAATCCGCCGGTAATGCAGCGCAGTTAACTTTAATAAAAGGCTTGTCGCAAAGCGGGGATTGGGTTTGGATAACTTCGGCTATTTTTTCTTTACCAGAGCCATTAGGGCCTGTAATAAGCACAGAAATATCAGACTTTGCCACTTGAATTGCCATGTCTATCACGCGCTGCATAGCGGTACTTGCATAGACTAGACCCGCTGTGGCGGCGGCAGATTTTGTTGGGGCTACTTGTGCTTCATGACGGGCTAACACATCGGTTTTTTCGCGGGTTTTGCCTAGTTCAATTAAATTGCCAATACTGGTTAGCAGCTTTTGGTCATCCCAAGGCTTGGCTATATAATCGGCAGCGCCGGCTTTCACCAAGGCAATGGCTTGTTCTAAATCAGTCCATGCGGTAATCAAAATAATAGGTAAATGTGGATTAAGTGCGCGCAAATCTTTAAACAGTTTGGCGCCCTCTTCCCCTGAGGTTGTATCATTTGTGAAATTCATATCTTGAATCACCAACGACACGCGCAGTTGATTGACCAACTGTACAGCTTGTTCTGGCGACGTTGTAGTAACAACATCATAGCCATGTATTTCAAGCAATAATGACAAAGCTTGCAATACTGCGGTGGTGTCATCAACGATGAGAATTTTATCCATAATACTTCTTAAATCTAACAGTGTTCGACGCCGCTTGGCGTTGATAGAGGAAGCAATTAGCCTGTCATTACTTCCTATTGATTAACTAAAAAATAGCTTAAATACTGCGCGTAGCGACGCTGGGCGAAATGTTTGCAGCGCGGTTTGCTGGAAATACTACCGACAACAAACTAAAACTGAAGACAAACACCGCCGTTAGCACAATATACAGATAATCTAACTCGGGTAAAGAGTAGTACTGAAACAGTGCTTGCCCTAAAGCCACCGCACCGGCAACACCAACAAAAAGACCGGCGATGCAAATCAAGGCGTTTTCTACTAAGAAATAATTCACAATGGCTGACTTACGCGCGCCTAAAGCCCTGCGCGTACCAATTTGTTTAGTGCGTTTGTTGATATTAAATACGGTAAGGCCAAATATTCCCAGCGCCGTTACTAACACCAGCACTACAATTAGCACAATCAGCATACGCATCATCAGCACGTCGCCGGCGTTATACTCGGCCTTGTCTTCGTCCATTCCTTGTAAACCAACAATAACTCGCTTGTCGTAATCAGCCAGCATCAGGTCTTCAATTTGACGCATCACTGCGGTTCGGTCTGAGGCATTTGTGCGAACTATAAATTTTTGAAAACTTGTAGTGCGTACCATCGGGAAAACAATCATATTGTCTGAAGAGCGGTCTTTAAGCCAAGGGCCCATCATTTTTTCTACTACGCCGATTATTTTCATCGGGTAAGGGCCAAAATAAATGGTGCTACCTAAACCATTCCCATCAGGAAACATTTCTTCTGAAAAGGCTTTTGTAACAATGCCTACTTTCGGCACATCAGACGGATTATTAGAAAAAATAACCTCGTCGGGAGTGAAGTTTCGGCCTTCAATGATGTTTGCCCCAAAGATTTCAAGCCCTTTGTCGTCGGTCATGGTGTAGGCTGCACGCACACCTTTACTATCAGTTGGATTTGGGTCAAGGTGAAAACTTGACGCCGAGCCACTGCCACTTAAGGGAACATCACTAATTAAACTCGCATTAGTCACGCCAGGAATGTTGCGCAACAACGTCGTGTTCTCTATCAGCTTTTGGCTTAAATCAATATCTTTACCGTAGGTCATCACCGCAAAGCTAAAGATTTCTTCTTCAGGGTACCCGGTCTCTTGAGACAAGTAGTCAACTTTATCTTTAATGATAAAGGCCGCGTTACTCACAATAGCCGTGGTGATGGCAATTTGAATTAGTAACATCATCGCGCCCGCTTTTGAACGACGCAAGGCATTAAATATAGGTTTAATTTCTAACATGTGCATGCGCTCCTATTGGGTTTTTAAGTATAAGGCAGGGGTGGTTCTACACACCAACCAAGCGGGATAAAGTCCGGCAATAATGCAAGCCGAGATTGCAATCAGCGGCGCGGCCAACAGCATGCTTAGGTCCATGGTCGCAAGCGCGCTATAGTAACTGTAGGATTGACGTACGCCCCAAAGGCCAAGTTGAGCGATACAAATACCCAGTATGCCGCCAAAAAAGCCTAGTGCTGAGACTTCCACTAAATGCTGCAAGAAGATATCGCGCTTACTCGCGCCTAATGCTCGGCGAACCCCAACCTCAGGTGCTCGGCGTAAAAACTTGCCAAGTAAGAGACCTAAGATATTAGCCAAACACACGACTAGAAACATAAAGCTCAAACCAACCAGTATACGGTTTTCTTCAGATACCACATTGTTGTACTTAAGCCAGTCATTTACATTACGTAAGCCAAAGGCTATTTTTTCGCGGGTGTATCGCCCTAGCTTGCCTTGTTCAGTTAAGTAGTTAGTTAAATATTCACGGTATTGCGCTTCTTGCTGAGGACTGTCTATTTCTGCCCAAAATTGAAACCAAAATAACTCTGCATTTAAGCGATCTTCAAAGGTATTAATGTCTTCGAACTTCCAGCCATTAGTGTTCCCCCATGTATCCAATTCTTTAGCAACCACCTGAGTTACCGGCATAAAAACGTTTTCAGGTTGATTAAAAGCACCGTTAGTTAAATCATAATATTTTGTGTGGATGTTCCAATTTTTAATCACGCCTACTATTTGAAAGCTCGCGTCGTCTAAATATATTTCTTTACCGACTGAATTTTCGCCGCCAAATAATTTGTCATTTAATTCTTCGGAGATCACAATCACAGGAGCTGCGCCTTGCTCTTGTTCTACGCTCCATGTATCACCATAAATAAAGCCTAGGTCAAACATCGCAAAAAAGTCGCGGCCAGTTAGTCGCGTTGCTTCTAAAAACGGTTTTACGCGGTCAGAATTCATGTGCACGGTAAAACCACTTCGCACTGATGGTACTTTACGCGCAGGGATAGGGGCCTGATAAAGTGCCATCGCATCTTTGTAGGTAATTTGCTGGGGCAAGTCGTCTTCAGTCCACCAAGTATTGCCGTCATCCATTGTGTTTAGTTGCACAGCAAATAACTTATCGCTTTTTTGTGGGATTGGGTCCATCGACATCATATGGAAAACCGATAAACTGGTCATGGTGATACCAATGCCAACCGCGATGGCCATTACCATTAACCCCGACACTAAGGGCGTGCGTTTAAAGCTACGCCATGCTAAATCAATATAATGAAGAAACATGCTACACCTCCTGAGCGACTGGCGAACTGAATGCTTCGCTAGCAGCACCTTCAGGCACAACAACGCCACTTTCGCGGCTTTGATAAAGGGTGAAATCAGCCAATTGGCCATCAACAACTTGGATATTTCGCGGCGCACGTCGTGCCAGTTCAGGATCATGGGTTACCATTATAATGGTGGCACCGTCTTTGTTGATGTCTTCAAGTAGCTCCATTACTTGGCGTGCCATTAAACTGTCAAGGTTACCTGTTGGTTCATCGGCCAATAAAAAGCGTGGCTGCCCTGCTAGTGCTCTGGCAATGGCGACGCGCTGCTGTTGTCCACCCGATAGTTGCTGAGGAAGGTGTTTGGCGCGGCTGCCTAAACCTACTTTTTCTAAACAGTCCTCAATGCGGCGTTTGCGTTCTGCTGCTTTTATGCCGCGATAGCGTAAAGGCACTTCTACGTTTTCAAATAGGTTTAAGTCAGGAATAAGGTTAAAACCCTGAAATATAAAACCAATTTTTTGATTACGTAAGTCAGCTCGCTGGTTATCAGTCAACTTACCCACATTCACATCATCTAGCATGTATTCACCACCGGTAAAATTCTCAAGCATGCCGGCGATGTTTAAAAAGGTCGTTTTGCCCGAACCAGAAGGGCCAGTCACAGCGATAAACTCACCCTCTTCTACATTTAAGGTAAAGTCGCGTAGGGCATGAGTTTGGACTTTTTCGGTTTGATATACTTTGGCGATATTTTTCATTGATAACATTGAATGCTTCCTTTTATTTTTTACGTCTTGCGTTGTGTTCGTTTTAATTAGCGCCTAATTAAGTAGCACTGATTCTGAATCTTTAAATTCGTCGTAATTTGAAATAATTATTTGATCGTTAGCGCTTAAGCCGCTGAGTATTTCAACTTCACGCATGCTAGTCGCCCCTATTTGGATAGGCACGCGAGTGGCCACTTGGCCCTCCACTTTGTAGGCAACAAAGCCACCGGCTTGTACAAAGCTTCCTCGGCGTACTTTCAATACTTGCGACTTGTTTTCGAGTAACACTCGCGCCGTTACTTGTTGGTTTTGGCGAATCCCTTGAATATCTTTTTGATTGAAGCGGACACGTGTGGTTACTTCGCGGTTAGTGACCTCGGGCGAAATACCGGATAGTTTGCCAAGCAACACTTGATTACCCAGCGTAATTTCTACATCCATACCCAAGCCCAACTCATTGGCGTAGCTTTCTGCGACGTTTAATTCGGCTTCATAGGCACTTAAATCAACCAATGTCATTAACGCTTGGTTTTGGTTAACCAGTGCACGTTGTTGTACAAGCAAATTGCCCACAACACCGTCAACACTCGCGAGAATATTGAGTTCACCGGTTTTACGTTCTAATTCTTCAAGCACTAAAGACTGACGGGCAACGGTGCTGCGGGCGCTGTCGAGCTCGAACGCGAGAGTGTCTTTGGCGAGCGAGACTTCTTCTTTAGCATGCTTGAAAGTCAGTTTTGCGCGCGCTAAGTCATCGACGGCTTTTTCTAGGTCAATCTGGCTAATTAGATTATTCACAATAGAGGCTTGCGCTCGGCGTTCCTCACGCATTGCTGCTTGTAAATCAACCTCTGACAAATCAAGTAACTTTGTTAATTGTAAGGTTTGACGACGTGCATCTAATTCGCTTCTTGCCAGCTCTCCTTTTAAACGCTCCATTTCTGAACGTTGCTGCTGCAATTGGTTTTGAAGCTCGGGGCTTTCTACCGTGGCGACTAGCTGTCCTATACTAACCTTGTCACCGGCATTCACTTTTAGATTAACAAAACCCTGTTCAGGTGAATACAACTGCGGGGCGTTGGCTGCCACGATGCGCCCTGTAGATAAAACATCGCGTACTAAATCGCCTACTTCTAATGTTGCTACTTGCACTGAGGCACGCTCGATAGAGCGGCTTGCTTTAGGCGACGAAATAAATAGCTTAGCGGCAAAGGAAATAATAATGATGAGCACAATAAAAATAATCCAATTGCGTTTTTTAGAAGACGAGGTCGTAATTTCAACGTCTGTTGCACTAGTGTCTTGAATCATTGTGGGTTCCTTGAGCGCTATAACTAATATTTTCGTTGTATGTAAAAGCTGTACTAAGAAACAAGTGGTGTTTCGAAGTAGGAAATAAGCCAGGCCATAATTAGCACGGTAAGGGGCGAAATAAGAAAATAAACAATCATAACTTGTTCCTTTTTAGTGTTGAGTTATTGCCATAGCAAACTGAGCTATTGCCATTGTCACTGATATAGTTGAATTGTTTGCGAATACCATGCCAACAACTATCCTATTGTAATAACTGAATTTTTTATGTATTTCGGTTTATTTATTGTGTCCGCGGACATAAAAAGTGTCCGCAGCGGACACTTTCTATCAAACAGCTGTGCTTAAGCATTAGTACATAAAATGTACATTTATCCATGACAAAACAACTGATTCTGTTGTAATTGCGCCGTAACGCGTTAGAATTGCGCGAATTATTCATCCTCCAAATCACGTGAGCTCGTTTTTGATTACTTTGATAAAAAATGCCAATGTTTATACGCCTGTGCAAAGCGGCTTAAAACATGTGCTTATTGCTCATGACAAGATAGTCTCGATCACAGCGCAGTGTCCCGACATTGGCATAGAGCACGAGGTAGTTGACGCCCAAGGCTGCGCATTAATCCCTGGGTTTATTGACGGTCATACACATCTTACGGGCGGCGGCGGTGAAGCAGGTTTTTCAACCCGCGTACCTCCTGTTCCCTTAAGTAAATTTACGAGTGCCGGCGTTACTACCGCTGTCGGCCTGCTAGGTACTGACGACGTAACACGTTCTACCGAATCACTTGTGGCGCAAGTATATGCGCTGCGTGAAGAGGGCTTTTCGGCATATTGTTACACCGGTGGTTATCACCTACCGCCAACCACCTTGACTGGCTCAGTTCAGCGCGACATCGTGTTTATTGAGCCTGTGATTGGCGTTGGCGAACTAGCCATTAGCGATCACCGTTCAAGCCAACCGACCCTTAACGAATTACTTAAAATAGCCTCCCAAGCTCATGTGGCACGCCTGATGACAGGTAAAGCAGGAATGTTGCATTTGCATTTAGGTGACGGAGCAAAGGGTTTGAGTCTGGTTCGTGAGGCGCTGGAGCATGCTGAAATTCCGCCACGAACTTATAACCCAACCCACATTAACCGGCAAAAATTTCTCTTCGATGAAGCTTGCGATCTGGCTCGCAAGGGTTGTTGGATAGACGTAACCGCATTTGAATCAGGGGATGTGGGCTACGATCCGGGTGAAGCTCTCTTGCGCTACATGGACCGAGACCTGCCCCAAGACAAGCTCACCATTAGCTCTGATGGTGGCGGCTGCCTGCCAGACTTTCATGCCGATGGTAGTCTTAAGAAAATGGACTTTGCGTCGTCGTCGTCAATGACCGCGGTATTTTACGAGCTGTTAGACAACGGTGAAAATATGGCAAATATACTGCCCTTTTTCACCTTAAACGTAGCGCAATTAATGAATTTACATAAAAAAGGACGTATCGAAGTTGGCTGCGACGCCGATATTCTCATCCTTGATAAACATAATCGAATCGAGCATGTGATGGCCATGGGCCGTTGGCATGTTAAATCCAAGCAACAACTACTAAAAGGCACTTTCGAGTAAATATTATGCCCTCTCCAACAATTGAAGGCACCCTTAGAGGATATGTAATTCCTATAGGTGGTGCAGAAGAAAAATTAGATAACCCTGAAATACTGACTAAGTTTGTCGAGCTTTCAGGCGGTAAAGATGCGGTAATTACCATCGTCCCCACGGCCTCTCAGCTAGACGATACAGGCCAGCGTTATCAAAAGATATTTGAAGAAATAGGCGTTAAAAAAACCTATTCTTTACCTATTAATGAGCGCAGCGATGCGCAAAATCCTGATTACGTGAAAACCTTAGAGAAAAGTACTGGGATTTTCGTAACCGGTGGCAATCAGCTAAGGTTATCAACTATCTTAGGCGGCACGCCAATCGCAACGGCTATTCGCCAGCTTAACGCTAAAGGCGTAAACTATGCAGGCACATCGGCGGGCGCTGCGATTGTCTCGCAACATATGATCACCGGTGGTAACACTGGCATAGTCCCAACCGAGGGCGGTGTTAACTTAGCCCCAGGCATGGGCTTAATTAATACTGTTGTGGTTGACCAGCACTTTAACGAACGTAATCGTTTAGCGCGCTTGCTGTCAGCGGTATCCTACAATCCATTTTTAGTAGGCGTTGGTCTTGATGAAAACACCGCGGCCTTTATTGACCACAACAATGTATTTACCGTGGTTGGAAGCGGCGCAATAACCGTAGTAGATCCAAGCGATATCGAATATTCTTCGATGGCCGAGGCCCGCACTGGTGATGCTTTAACTTTGCTAAACCTAAAAGTGCATATACTCGCCTCGGGTAGTCGCTATGATATTGGCGAACGCAAAGCTTACGTGAATTAAAAAGCTTATTGTAATCTCGTTAGAAATATCAAAATCAACAATCAAAGGTAGCGAAAGCTACCTTTTTTATGTAGTTTATACATACACAGAGTAATCAAGATGCAGGTCAAGGTTATTTCCCCATACATTCAATTATAAAAACTCAGTAAAGGGATACAGTCGCAATGAAAATTCTTAGTCGCAATGTCTATGTTGGACCCAATGTTTACGCCAACTTCCCCGTTATATGCTACCAAATCGATTTAGAAGAGCTAGAAAACTGGCCTTCAGTTAAACTTGGCCAAGACTTTATTGAAGGCCTAGTAAAGGCGATCCCAAGCTTGCACAAACATGGCTGTTCTTATGGTGAAGAAGGCGGTTTTTTGCGTCGCTTGCGCGAAGATGAAGGCACCTGGATGGGGCATATTTGGGAACATGTCGCCATTGAACTTCAAAACTTAGCAGGCGCTGCCGTCACCTTTGGTCGCACGCGTAGCCTAGCTGAAAAAGGTACTTATTATGTGGTCTATCAGTATCAACAACGCGATGTAGGTCTTGAAGCAGGTATTTTAGGACTTAAATTACTTAAGCACCTCATGCCTAAAAACGTTCAAAAAGCAATCAATGCCGACATTGAAGAAGACTTTGATTTTGCCCAAGAGCTGACCGATTTTATTAAAATGGCCCAGCGTAAAGAGTTTGGCCCAAGTACCGCTTCTTTGGTAGCAGCCGCTGAAGCGCGCGACATTCCGTGGCTACGCTTAAATAATTATAGCTTGGTACAATTTGGCCATGGTAAATACCAGCAGCGCATACAAGCCACTATCACCAGTGAAACCAAGCATATTGCGGTAGAGATTTCTTGTGACAAGGAAGACACCCACAATTTACTTAACGATTTAGGCTTACCAGTACCCCAGCAAATGATGGTCTACAGTAGCCATCAAGCAGTAAGGGCTGCTCGTCGTATTGGGTATCCAGTAGTGGTTAAGCCACTCAATGCAAACCATGGACGCGGTGTGAGTATTAACCTCACGACAGATGCAGAAATCGAAGTCGCCGTTGGCGAAGCGCAAAAACACGGTACAAGCCGCGCAATTTTAATAGAGAGCTTTTTAACCGGCTACGACCACCGAATGCTAGTGGTAAACAACGAATTAGTCGCGGTCGCCAAGCGTGTGCCCGGACACGTAGTAGGTGACGGTGTTAGCACAATAGAGCAGCTTATCGACGTGGTGAATCAAGATCCACGACGCGGTGTTGGTCACGAAAAGGTATTAACTCGCTTAGAACTAGACAACCAAGCTACTCGTTTGATGGAAGAAGCGGGTCATACCAAAGATACCGTCCTTCCCAAAGGTGAGGCGTTTTATTTACGTTCTACAGCTAATTTATCGACCGGTGGCACTGCCATTGATGTGACTGACATAGTCCACCCCGACAACCGCGATATGGCTATTCGCGCTATAAGAGCCATTGGGCTTGATATTGGTGGTGTAGACTTTTTAACCGACGACATCAGTAAATCATACAAAGAGATTGGTGGCGGAATATGTGAATGTAACGCCGCCCCTGGTTTTAGAATGCATGTTGCACCAAGTGAAGGAAAACCGCGGGATGTGGCGGGCAAAGTTATGGACATGCTATTCCCCGTAGGCAGAAACGCGCGCATACCGGTTGCCGGAATTACCGGTACCAATGGTAAAACAACTACCTCGCGAATGCTTGCTAGTATTATGAAAAGCGCGGGTTTTACCACCGGCATGACCTCTACCGATGGTGTATATATAGACGGTCACCTTACCGTAAAAGGCGATATGACCGGCCCAACATCAGCACAAATAGTATTACGCGACCCAAGCGTCGATTTTGCAATTATGGAAACAGCGCGAGGCGGCATCGTTAAACGTGGTTTAGGTTATACCAGTTGTAATGTAGGCGCTTGTCTTAATATTTCAGCTGACCATTTAGGACAGCGCGGCGTAGACACGCTAGAGCAATTGGCACAAATTAAACGCGTAGTAGTAGAGGTAGCACAAGATTGCGTAGTACTAAACGCAGACGATATAAATTGCTTACAAATGGCCGAATTTTGTACTGCTAAGCAAATTTGTTATGTCACCATGGATTCAGGTCATGGCTTAGTGCGCGAGCATATCCGCCAAGGCGGAATGGCCATTGTCCTTGAAAAAGGCATAAACGGCGACATGATCACCATTTATGACAATGGCGCGCATATACCCTTGTTATGGACTCATTTAATTCCGGCCACCATTGAAGGCAAGGCAATGCATAACGTACAAAATGCGATGTTTGCAACGGCCATGGCCTATAGTTTTGATACGTCGCTTGAGAATATCCGCCAAGGACTTCGCATATTTAATACATCATTCTACCAAGCACCTGGTCGCTTAAATATCTACGACGAATATCCATTTAAAGTCATCTTAGATTACGCGCATAACCCTGCTGCCATTAAAACAATTACCGATTTAGCTGCAAGATTAGAAGTTAAAGGTAAACGCCGCTTAGTGATTGCCATGCCCGGTGACCGCCGCGATGAAGATATTATTGAAGCAGCAAATTCAGTAGCGAACACTTTCGATACCTTTGTGTGTAAGGCTGACGACGATAGACGCGGGCGCGGGCACGACGAAGTTCCTATGTTGTTAAAAGAAACGCTTATGAAGGCTGGCGTAGATGAAAGTAACATTCAAGTTATTCCTAGTGAAGCTGACGCGGTAGAAGCTGGCTTAACAAGTTGTCATGCCGGTGACCTAATCGTTATTCTTGGCGATAATATTACGCGTTGCTGGAAACAAATCGTGCACTTTGATGATGCAGGTGGCAGAACCATTCAAGAAAGTGATAAGCCATCACAAGATTTCCCTGAAAAACTATATGAACATGTAGAGCATAAATTCGAACTGTCAGAAGGTCAGCGTATTGTGCAAGATGACCGAGGCGTGCATATTGTTGTTGACCGTAGCGAAGAGTCTGACTGAACCAAGGGGTAGAAGTAATGCAACTTAGTTTAGACGAAGTAAGGCGCTTAACTGGGCCTAATCTGTTGTCAGATTATCCTGGGGCCATTGCGGATGTCTTTATTCAAGGTAAAAACCAACAGGAAGTATTGACCTGTTGGCAGCGGCATCTTGAGTATTGCTTAGCAGCGCTGAAGTGGAACGAATGCTATTTTCATCGTTTTTATGATGGTGGACTAAGCGTTTCACTGACCGCCCCCATGGACCTTCTTTACAGTGCTTGTGATGTGCTTGAACTCGCTTGGGATTGCTGTGTTGATGAATTAACAGGAACGCATAATGTTGAGGTTGAAGAACGCCTCAAAAGCTTGCAAAGTGCAATTGTTGATGAAGCAAACCCAAAGTTGATTGCCCTACTAGATGCTGCTAAAGAGCATGGCGTGCTTTGCTTAAGCGATGATGACGAGGTTAGCCTAGGGGCTGGCGCGAATTCACAAACATGGCCAATTGATACTTTCCCAGCCGCCGAAGAAGTAAACTGGTCACGCTACCAACAAATCCCCATCGCCCTTATTACAGGCACCAACGGCAAATCTACAAGTGTGCGCTTGGCGGCGCAAATAGCAAAAGCTGCCAACATGCAAGCCGGTGTAACTTCCACCGACTTTATCAAAGTTGGCAATAGCATTATTGATAAAGGAGATTACTCCGGCCCCGGCGGCGCGCGCATGTTGTTACGTGATAAGCGGACCGAAATTGCCTTTTTAGAAGTGGCTCGCGGTGGTCTATTGCGCCGCGGCCTTCCGGTTGGCAATGTGAGTGCATCCTTGGTAACAAATGCGGCAAGTGACCATTTAGGGCAATATGGCATTAATACGGTAGATGAAATAGCACAAGTTAAATTAATGGTAGCTAAGGCCATTAAAGATGACGGCAGTTTTATTGTGTTAAATGCAAACGACAAACGTTTAGTAAAATTTGCGCCTGACTTTTTTAGTACTGAACAAGAGGCACCCATTTGTTGGTTTAGTATGGACGCTCAACACCCTCTTATTGTTAGCCAAATTGAAAACAAACGACCTTGCGTTTACGCCAAAGACAATACTCTTTTCTATAGTCATACAAAAATTGAATCAATTGCGCAAATAGACCAAATTCCGATGACCGTAGCAGGTACTGCTAAGCACAATATTGAAAATGCACTAGGAGTTGTTGGTTTGTGTAAAATTATGGGCATAAACAACGAGGCCATAAAATCTGGGCTAATGGACTTTGGCCAAAACCCAAGCGACAACCCAGGCCGTGGTAATATTTATCAGGTCAAAGGCGCTACAGTGATTGTCGATTTTGCCCACAATCCACATAGCATGAAAGCCGTGATGCAGATGGCAAAAAATATGGCTGACGCACTTCCAAACGATGGGCAGATAAAAGTGCTCTTTAGTCACGGTGGAGACAGGTCAAACGAAGACATTACCGCGGTTGCTGATGCCGTGCACAGCTTAGCACCGAACACCTATATATTATCAGAGCTTGAAGAATACCTGCGTGGGCGCGAGCTTGGCGAGGTGTCAAACCTTGTTGAGAAACATTTGCTAAATAAAGGCGTAAGTAACGGCGATATTGTAAAGGTAGGCGATCCTTTCGAAGGCACTAAATACGCGGTTGAGTCGGCAAAAGCAGGTGACTTGTTGCTCTTGTTTGTACTAGCTAAACGTGACAAAGTGCACCAATATTTAAGTGAGTTCAATTAAATATAGTTGAAAGTTTTTCGTGTAAAAATCTATCTGTATAGCATCGGATACTTTTACAAGATAGATAATGAAAAACTTAAGTCTTAAACAAACACTAATCGTTGGTCTGATTGCCAGTGTTCTTTTTATATTAATACAACCGCTGTTTTCAATGGCTACATTGACCTCGCGGCATGCTTCAGCTTATGTTTATATGGGTGATTATAATGAGATAGTCGCTCTAGTGATTGCCTGGTCGGTGCATATTAGTGTTTCTGTTTTTTATGCCTTCGTTTCTGCAATTATTTTTAACATCAACCATTCTGCACTAGTAAACGGCTTGCAAATTATTTTCCTTGGTTGGCTAACGACACTTGTCGCTACGCCAGCTAATGAGCTTGTGCTTAAGCTCATTGGCACAATGCAGTTTCCGCCACTAAGTGCATTATCTGCATTTAATACTGAGCTTGGACCAAAACTGTGGTTGCACATATTGTTTTTCGTAATGATTGTTGTGGGGCTATCGTCTATTCAGTTTATGAATAGACGGTTTAATGCTAGCGAGGCTAAAGTGACTTAATTAGATAACCCGTTTTCGTTATTTTATAGCGATAAGCTCGACTTCAAAAATCAATAACGAGCCGGGAGTGATACTACCTGTGGCGTTGTCACCGTAGGCAAGGTTAGAAGGAATAAAGAAGCGAAACTTGTCACCTTCTACCATTAATTGTACGCCTTCAGTCCAGCCTGATATAACACGATTTAGGGGGAAACTAATTGATTCGCCTCTGTCTACCGAACTGTCAAACACAGTTCCGTCCATCAATGTGCCATGGTAATGAACTTCAACCGTAGTATTCGCATTTGGGTGAGTGTTGCCCTCGCCTTTTTCTAGGATCATGTATTGTAAGCCTGAGTCAGTTTCAACAACGCCTTCTCGAGCTTTGTTCTCGATTAAAAACTGCGCCGCTTCCGCTTTATTTTCAACGGCAGCCTTTTTATTGTTTGAATGCCGAGTAAACAAAAACACCGCTAGTGCAATAATAATCGCCACAATGATAAACTTCATGTCGTTCCCTTGTTATGTAAATGTCACTAAAAATTAAAATGATTAAATTGAACCGCGTGTAGTGTAATATATAAGGGCTTTTAGAATAGAGATAAAAATGAAGAATTTAATAATATTTACGCTTTTCGCGTTTAGCCTTGTGCCATTTTTCGCAAACAGCCTTGAGAATACGCTAGATCCCAAGGATCCTTTGATTGCGCGCTTTGCTCAACTAGGCGTTGAAGTAATAGAAATTAACGAGACCCCAATCGACGGACTAAAAGAGCTTGTCACTAATCGCGGTGTAATTTATACAAGCCTTGATGGCCAATTTTTGGTGCGTGGCGCGATCATTGATTTAGAAAATCGGACTAACCTTACTGAATTAAAAACCAAATCCTTGCGAAACAATCAACTTCAAACCTTAGAAGATTCGATGATTGTTTATAAAGCGCCAGATGAAAAGCATAAAATTACCATCTTTACAGATATTACCTGTGGCTACTGCCGCAAACTACACAATGAGTTAGACGACTTATTAAGTGCCGGCGTAACAGTGCGCTATTTGGCCTTTCCTCGAAATGGATTACAAAGTGCAGGATATACTGCGTTAATGAATGTATGGTGTGCTAGGGACTCTCAAACTGCACTTACTAAAGCTAAAGCCGGCGAAAATATCGTTAGCGCAATGAACTGCGGTGCACCTTTGGTTGAACACTATAACTTAGGCAAAAGCTTTGGCTTCAACGCCACGCCAGCTATAATTTTAGAAGATGGTTCGGTCATTCCAGGCTATCAATCAGCCCCAGAATTAATTAGCGCGCTACAAGCAATTAACGCGTCGTAATACCCTCACATTCAAGGAGAGATCTTATAGCTGCTGCAAATTTACTCACGTTACTAGACGATATCGCGACAGTTTTAGACGATGTTGCGGTGCTTTCCAAAGTCGCCGCAAAGAAAACCGCTGGCGTCCTAGGAGACGATTTAGCCCTAAATGCGGAGCAGGTTTCAGGCGTAAAGGCCGACCGCGAGTTACCCGTTGTGTGGGCGGTTGCAAAAGGGTCCTTTCTCAATAAACTCATCTTGGTGCCAAGTGCGTTAACCATTAGCTATTTTGCACCATGGTTAATCATGTACTTGCTTATTATTGGTGGCTTGTATTTGTGCTTTGAAGGTGTTGAAAAGCTCATGCATAAATTCACAAGCAATAAGCATGAAGAAGAAGTTGCTCATCGCGAGAAATTAAAGGCCTTAGCTGATCCATCTATTAATTTAGCCGACATTGAAAAAGATAAAATTAAAGGCGCTATTCGCACCGACTTCGTTTTAAGTGCAGAAATAATTGTGATTATTTTGGGGACTGTGCAAGCAGAAACATTTACCACACAAATAACGATTTTATCCTTACTCAGCATTTTATTTACCGTGGGCGTATATGGTTTTGTGGCTATGATCGTAAAAATTGATGATTTAGGTTTGTACTTACTGCGCAAATCTGAAAAGGGTAACTTCAATAGCGTTCAAGGATTAACAGGTAAAGCTTTACTGCGTTTTGCGCCCATTTTGATGAAAACACTTTCTGTCGTCGGCACCGCCGCGATGTTTTTAGTTGGGGGTGGCATCATTGCTCATGGTATTCCTTTCTTGCATCACTTTGTAGAGCAGTCTATCGATGTGGTTTCTGTCTGGCCTACCTTTGGCACTATTGCAGGCTCACTTGCCGGCATTGCTTTAAATGGGGCTATTGGTATCGCTGCGGGCTTCGTTGTATTTTTGGGCTTTATTGGCATAAAGAAAATCCGAGCCTGACGCACATAGAGTTGTCACTACCCCTTTTATTCTTGCGCGACCCCGCGTCTTTCCTGCTCGGCCCCGCGTCTTTCCTGCTCGACCCCGCGCCTTTCCTGCTCGCCCCCGTCTTTCCTGCTCGCCCCCGTCTTTCCTGCTCGACCCCGTGTCTTTCCTGCTCGCCCCCCGTCTTTCCTGCTCGCCCCCCGTCTTTCCTGCTCGCCCCCCGTCTTTCCTGCGAAGGCAGGAATCTGCTTGATACTACCTCTTTTATCGCATAAATAGAGGATGCTTTTAGGAGGTACTTGCCTTCGCAAGTATGACGGGCGGGGGAGGTACTTGCCTTCGCAAGTATGACGGGCGGGGGTGGTAATTCCCTTCGCAAATATAACGGGCGGGAGGTGGTAATTCCCTTCGCAAATGTAACGGGAGGGTTTTGGTACTTGCCTTCGCAAGTATGACAGAGCGTGCACGTGCGAGACACAGGGATAAAAAAAGCCCCGGCAATCTTGAAGATTGTCGGGGCTTTGTATTTTGCCTTAACTTAAGCTTGAGCGCAGCGTGTGTGCGCTCGGGGCTTATTTTTATTCAACAGCAACTACAGCTTCAGAAGTTGATGAATTGTAAGGTGAGACTGAGTTGTCGTCATCAAGCGAATCGCCATCAACATAAGACTCAAAGTCATCAGAGAACACTAACGTTGTTCCAGCTGTATCAGAGAAAATAGCAAAGTTATCTACTGATACAACACCTGTTGCTTCTCTCACTCCGCCGTTGTCACCAAATCTAACGGCTACGTGGGTAAGCCCGCCGAAAGAGTTGTTGTCAGGCGTAAATCCTGCAGTAGTAAGAGGTACACCATCAACCGTTACTGTGATTAGTGGGTTAACTGTGGTTTCGCCACCTGGATATTCCCATGTAATAACAATATTCATGTACTGGTCTAGTACCACGGTTCCAGCAGAAACATCTACATCGCCCGGGCTACGTACGCCAAAACTATCGTCTTTAATACGAAGGTCTAGAAGTGCACCATCATTATTCGTAGCCGAGTTGAACAAGGTAATAAACGCATCGCCATTTCCAAGGTCATCATCTAAGCGTTTAATCGCCACTTCAAATCGTCCTTGTGCTAATGGACCAACAGTATCGCCTATTGCATAGCGTAGTTCACCGGTATCACTATCACTAGTGTCACGAATTTCCGCTATTTTATTGCCATCAGTTCCTGGGCCACCTACATCGCCGCTAGCCTCAACGACTGCTTCTGATGTATTAGAATGGTACGGAGATGCCGAGTTGTCGGTATCTAGTGAATCGCCATCTGCATATGATTCAAAGTCATCTGTAAATA
The DNA here is from genome assembly GCF_055808975.1 of Glaciecola sp. G7-5. Lineage (NCBI taxonomy): Bacteria > Pseudomonadati > Pseudomonadota > Gammaproteobacteria > Alteromonadales > Alteromonadaceae > Glaciecola > Glaciecola sp. G7-5. The sequence continues at coordinate 1,421,425 of NZ_CM147892.1, read as the reverse complement.
CTGAGCTTGTACCCGCTGTATCTGAATATATAACCAAGTCATCAACTGTAAACGTACCTGTTACGTCTACTACACGGCTATTATCACCAAATCTGAAGGCTACGTGAGTAACACCTCCAGTAGAACTGTTATCAGGAGTGAATCCAGCAGCAGTAAAGCGTACTCCGTCAATTTCAACAGTCACTAGTGGATTCACATTAGTGTCGCCACCAGGGTATTCCCAAGTAATGACTACATTCATGAATTGGTCTAACAAGACTGTTGCTGCAGAAGTGTCAACATCACTAGGGCTACGTAAACTAAAGCTATCATCTTTAATACGAAGGTCAATTATTGCACCAGAGTTGTTTGTATTTTCGTTAAACAATGTAATGAAAGCATCAGCATCACCTAAGGTGTCATCAAGACGTTTAACCTTAGCTTCTACTCTACCCTGGGCAAGTGGGCCATCAGCGCCAAGTGCGTAACGAAGTTCCCCTGTATCTCCGCTGTCAGTATCTCTAATGACCGCGACTTTGTTTGGTCCACCAACATTACCACCAACACCAGTAATCGTGATTACGAAGTCGTCTGTCGTGCCATCGGCTGACTCGACCGTAATGGTATCAGTTTCGCGTTCACCGCTCACAAGCGCTGCAATAACAGCATTTGTCGTATCAAGCGTATAAGTCCAGTTACCGTCGTCTAATATTGAGAAAGTACCGTAGGTGCTGACCGTAGTTGCAGGCATAAAGGAATCTTCGCCAGCATCTGGGTCAATAACGCTCGCTGTACCCGTTATTGGCGCAGTAGAATCGCTAGGTAGAGCAGCGCTCAAATCAAAGAATACTGCTGGTGTTGGCTCTACAGTGCCGTCACCAACATCAAATACCGTTACTTCAGAATAAATAGCTAAGCTATAAGGACTATCTGAGCCGTCTAGGCTGTCACCAACATCATAGCTTTCAAAGTCATCTGCAAAGACACTAGTGGTGCCTGCAGTATCAGAGAATACTTCGATGTCATCAACATAGTATGCACCAAATGGGATGGTTCTATCATTATCGCCAAAACGGAATTGAATAGCTTTAATACCTTCAGCAAACCACTGATCTAGGTCGGTAAAGTCAGAATCAACAACCGCTGCAGTTGAGAACGCTCCGCCAGTAATAACTTCACCATTGATAGTTAAAGTTATTTGGTTGGTTGCATCTAAATCCCACTGAATCTCTATCGTGTAAAATTGATCTTCAACGAATGGAGCGGTAACCATACTTCCAGGATAAGCGTCGTTTTCAGTGTTTCGAACAAGGAAGCGAGGCGCTATTACGTTGCCTAAGTTATCAGTTTGCTCACCTTGGATACGGACATCAATGAGCGATTCTGCGCTACTGCCTGATGAACCATAAAGCGTGATGTAAGCATCTTTATTGTTGCCATCACTACCGAGCGCGACTTCTTTTAAGAAGGATGCACTTAGCTTACCTTGGCGAAGATCATTCACGCTAAATCTAATTTCACCAGTATCATTGCCAATATCGGTAATCTTAACGACTTGCGTTAGTGCTGCAACTCTAAAGCTCATATCAGCCGTGGTACCGTCAATAGACTCAATAGTCACTGAATCATTAACAGAATTACCTACTTCAAGATTGGCTACTGTATCATTTGCAACATCAACGGTATAAGACCAACTACCGTCAGCACTGATAGAAAACGTACCATAGTCGAGTACAACGTCTGTTTGTGCGACTACTCTGTCTTCTTCAAAGTTTGGATCGGTAACAATGACCATACCCGTTAATGGTGCAACTGACGTATTTTGAACTGTACCACCCAAACTACCTTCAATGATTGCTTGGACTGGGTCGTTGTTATAGCCAACTGCGGAACCAATTACGTTTAATAAATCAATGTCTACATCACCCGCTACTTCTGAGGTAGTTTGTAGATTGGTTTGCGCAGTCTCAAAGGCATCTAATGTTGCATCTGACAAACTATCATCTGCGAAATCAGCGGCAAGGTCAGCCAACACCGCCGCAATATCTTTATCGGTTGCGTCGGCATCTAGCTGCGATATAAGCGCGAGAACTGAGCCGTAGCGGTCTGCATCAGCGGCATCATCTGCACCTAAAGGCACAACACCAACAGCTGTTGGAAGGACTTGCGTAGTATCAAAACGAATACCAAAACGCTCATTGATGGACGATGCTGCGTCAGCAAAGCCATTTAAATCGGCAGAAGCTGCTTGTACTGCTAATTCAGTCAAAGGAGACACGACGTACATTGGCGCAGGGTTTTCTGTTGTCGCTTCTATTACATTAACAACCGCTCTTAATTGTGGAGCATCTAATGTAGTACCCGTAGACTCATCGGTATAGGTACCACCGACACAGCTAACTAAGCCAGCGCCCTCAAAATTAACGCCACTAAAGGTAACACCACCAAAAGCGTCACTGGTTGCTGTTGCTTGTGCTGGGGTAATTGCGCTTCCGCTATCGCTTACTTCAAATATTTCGCAGCTCGCGCCGTCAACAGGGCCTTTCACAACGCTAGCAAAAACGTCTAGAGTTGGCATGATAACGGGTGTACTAGCGCCAAGTCCTTCGGTAAAGCCAGCTTCATCACTATAATTAGCAGAAACCGAAATTTCAGTTCCTTCATCTGCTTCGGTGATAGTATATGTGTTACCAGTTGAGCCGTTTGACCAAACGATAGTAAGGGTATCAGCGATAATGCCGTCAGCATCACTAACGTTTACTGAGAGCGTGGCGCCGGCCACAAAATCGTTACCAACAATTTCAATGTTGCCGCGAGTATTACTACCTAGTTCAGCGGTATCATCACCGCCACCGCAACCCACTAGGGCCGTGGCGACAATAAAGGGTATAAGAGATTTTTTAAACATGCTTTCTACTCCTGAAAGTTTTACTTCTAATATTGTTCATTGTTCTAACAAAGTACTAGGCAAGCCTAGTACTTAACGCTGATACCTGCGAACACACGAGGACCGTAGTCGTTTACTTCACCGCGGTTACCTTGAGCATAGAAGTCTGTAGATTTTGGTTCGCTGAACAAGTTAATTGCTTCAACTTTAACGCGAATATTTTTATTTATTTTGTAAGAAGCACGTGCTTCCCAAACGCCTACTTCATCAACATAACGTAAGCGCGTACCGTTACTTGTGTATGGTTGGAAATAGTCGCTACGGAACTTGTAGATAAGTGCAGTATCAAAACCGCCGTTCTGATAGTACAACTGTCCGTTAAATACATGCTCAGAGAATCCTGGCACGGCAGCAGGGTCTACGATACCTTCTGTAAGTTGCGTAGTAACACCGTTTATATCAGTAATAAAGGTGTCACCGTATAAACTGTCTTCAAACTCAAAGTCAGTGTCAGCGTAGTTATAGCCAAATTTGAAGCCAATTCCGTTATCCCAACGATATGAGAATGAGGCTTCTAAACCGTAAAGGTCGCTCGATTCATCAGTGGTTACTGAGTTTGTTATTGGTAGCGTTACATCAACACCGTCAACAGTAAAGTTTTCTAATACAGTTTGCTGTTGGAAGCCGCCGTTAAACTGCTTGTAATACAAGCCAACTGCAACAATAGAATCGTCGTTAGGGTACCATTCAAACGACACATCATAGTTCCAAGACATTAACGGTTGAGTATTGGGATTACCCGCACCGACAGCCCCTACTAATAGGTCATTTACAGAAAGAGGCGCACTATCATCATCAGTATCAAATCTACGACTGTAACCTAAATCCGACGGGTCTGCGCGAGACATACCGCGATAAATACCTGCTCTTAATAAGATATCGTCGTTGTAATCTACAACTAAGTTGAAACTTGGTAATACTTCGGTGTAATCACCGCCACCAACAATTTGCTCAACTGTGCCGGTTGGCTCTAAACTTACTACCCCGAGTTCATTCGTCAGAACGTCAAAGGCTTGTCTAAAGCCAAGTGAAGTCACTTCTGTATTTACAACACGAACACCAAAGTTACCGCGAATAAACTTCCCAAACATTTCAGTATCGTAGTTTGCCATTACATAAGCTGAAGTAGTTTCTTGGGGTTCTAGGGATTTTCCCCTCTAAAGTAACATAAATCGCCATACTCACCATATTTAAAGGCATACAAAGGTGGGTTACTTCTCCAAAGTATGGCAAATTATGAGGTTAACAACCCCTTAAACTTAATTTAATTCCTATGGCTATAAAAAACGAACTATCAATTCTTACCAAAGCTGAGCAGCTTGATCTATATTCTCCGCCGCTATTATCACTTGAACAACAACGATTGTATTTTACGCCAAACGAGATCGAGTTAACAGAGTTGAAAAGTATTCGCCTAAGGAACCACCGATGCTATTTCATTGCGTTATTAGGGTATTTTAAGTCTAAGCCTGTGATTCTTTCACCTAGCTTTAACCTCATCTTTGACGATATGCAGTTTATTTCAACGCAAGTTCAAGGAGGCAAAGGGATCAGGCCTTTCAGCATTAATAAGATGCAGCGAGACCGTATATATCAAAGAATACTGAGGTTATTAAACTATCAGAAATGGGACGAAAGTCTGCACTTTGCGCCGCTGTACGAACATCTTGTTATGGTCGGCAAAGCTTGGCTTGAGCCTCGTTATCTATTCGATGCAGCCGCTGAATATCTAGCAACGCATAGAATTGCCATCCCTAAATATACTGTCTTACAAAAGCTTATCAGTCGTGTTATCCAACAGGTCAAGAAGGCGTTAAATAATAAGCTTCGTATTCATGTTTCATCTGAACTACACGGATTTCTAAATACTATTATCGATGACAAAGATGGGCTCTCCTTAAGCCAGCTTCGAGCCGGTGCAAAAAGCGTTATGGTGACAGAGCTAAAAAAAGAACTGACGGTGTATCATCAGTTACAGCCTTATACAAGACAGATTGATAATGCTGTTAAGGGCTTAGCCTTATCGTCTAAAAACCAACAACACTTCGGTGAAATGGTGGATTATTATGGCAGTAAACTAAAACGCTTTAAGCGTCCACAGCAACACCTATGGTTGCTGTGTTTTCTGACTCAACGCATACGGCAAAGCCTAGAGCGATTGGCTGATGGGTTTATTCATCATATCCGTAAACAACAAGAAGCTGCGCATGCGTTTGCCCAACAGGCAGTGTTTGACTCATGGAGGTCAGCTGCAGACAATGTCACCAAAGCCGCAGAATTACTGCATCTGTTTGTTGATGACAGTATCGACGATAATCAACCATTTGCAACGGTTAGGCAACAAGCATTAAGTGTAATGAATAACCAAGATATAGAAACGCTATGCCTGTACTTAAAAAAGCAAAAACGCACGGTAGAAGAATATCAATGGCAATATTATGATGATCAAAACGGGTTAATTGAGCAGTTATTAAGGCCCGTGTTTCTATGTCTTGAATGCCAAGCAGGTAAAGGCTCAGAAGCATTAGTGACCCAGCTCAAAACCACAAAAACAGAACTATTAGCAGGTAATACATTGCAAACAATGGATAGTACACTTATCCAACAAAAACATCGTCCATGGTTAATTAACAAGGATGTTGTTCATCCACAGCGATACGAATGGTTGCTTTACCGTCAACTGGCTTCTCGGCTTAATGGTCGAATTTACTTATCAAACGTCACTAAATATCGTGCGCTAGAAGACGACTTAATTGCATCGTCAATACAGCCTGATCTATTGGCATCATCAACATTGGAAAAGCTAAAGCAGCCGATTCAGAAGCTACTGCAAGTAAAACAAATACGCTTAACAACATCCCTAGAAGATGTTGCTCGTCACATTGATAATGGTGATAACCGCAATGTGATCATGAAGAGCCGAAGTGGCACACGATGGCGACTGCCAGTTAAAGGCTCCCAATCACTTGTCAACAACCCTTTCTTTAAACAAATGATCCCCGTCAGTATTGCTGATGTGTTGCGTTATGTTGAACAAGAAACCAACTTTATGCAATGCTTCGCACACGTGCTGCCAATACAAAAACAAGTAGGCGCCAATCAGGATGATTTATTGGCTATTCTAATTGCGAATGCGACACATCGCGGCGTATATGGGATGGCACAAATATCTGATCGCAGTTATGAGCATCTAAGCACTATACAAGCTAATTATATTAGGCCTGAAACCTTGCAAGAGGCTAGTGATATCATCAATAACGCAGTAGCGGCACTCCCTATTTTCCGCCACTATCACATCCAAGAAGACGTCCTGCACGCCAGTACCGATGGGCAAAAATTTGAAACTCACCTTGAGACTTTTAAAACTCGCTACTCCTCGAAATACTTCGGCACCAACAAAGGTATTACGGCCATGACGTTAGTTGCCAATCATAGTGCGTTAAATGCCCGTATCATAGGATCTAATGAGCATGAGTCCCATTATATTTACGACTTACTACAATCTAATACTAGTGATCTTAAGCCAGATGTCCTCTCAACCGACACCCATGGTGTTAATCATGTTAATCATGTTAATTATGCCTTATTGGATTTATGCGGTTATAGTTTTGCGCCTAGGTATGCTCAGTTCACCAGTGTGATCAATGACCTATTTAACGTAACTGAAAGCGACGACGGAAACACGCATCTGGCGCTGAAAAAGCCGATAAAAATGAATGTGATTGAAGAAGGCTGGCAGGATATTCAGCGTATTGTGTTATCCCTTCAAGAAAAACGCACAACACAGGCATTGCTAGTACGCAAATTATCTGGTTATCCATCTAGACACCCTATATTACAAGCATTAACGGAATATAATAGGCTCATCAAAGCCCAATATTTACTTGATTATATTGATGATGCAAGTCTGCGCCAATATGTTCAACGAGCACTGAACCGAGGCGAAGCCTGGCATTTCCTCAGGCGAGCTATTGCATCGGTCAATCGTGACCAGTTCCGTGGAAAAAACGAATCAGAAATAGTCGTCTGGAACGAGTGTGCCCGTTTGACGGCAAATGCTATTATCTACTTTAACTCGATGATCCTAAGTCATCTATTACTGCACTTTGAAGAAGTTGGTGACGAGGAAAAAGCAGCAATAACTCGACAAGTATCACCCGTTGCATGGCAGAACATTAATCTGAGCGGCACTTATCAGTTCGCTAGTAACCGCAAACTACCTGATTTACAGGAAATAACTAGGCCTATTGTTGAAAATGAAGTCTAAAATGAAAGGTAACCCAGCTCCACAAGCCATTAACTGCGAGGGTTGTGGCGATTTATGTTACTTTAGAGGGGAAAATCCCTAGAACCCCGAAATGGCAGGTATAACCGTTTGGAATCCTTTCAAGATAATCTTGGTGCTCAGGCTCGGCTTGCCAAAAATCACCAACAGGCTCTAGCTCTGTCACCACCAGCCCTGGCCATAGACCAGAGGCATTAACGTCATCAATAGTCCTCAAGGCCTCTTGGCGCTGCTCATCAGAAGCATAATAGATAGCTGAACGGTAGGATGAACCTCGATCATTACCTTGCCTATCGCTTGTTGATGGGTCGTGAATTTGAAAGAAAAACTCTAGAAGTTTCCGAAAACTGATAGTCTCGTTATCGAATATGATCTCAATCCCTTCTGCATGACTGCCGTGGTTTCTATAGGTGGCATTTGGTACATCCCCACCCGTATACCCGACGCGCGTCGATCTGACTCCCGGGAGCTTACGGATGAGCTCTTGCATCCCCCAAAAACAACCTCCAGCTAAAACTGCTTGTTCATTTGCCATTAGGATGTCTCCTCCACTTGATCCAAATATCTACCATAGCCTTCGGTTTCCATTTCATCGCGATGAACAAAACGTAGAGACGCTGAATTTATGCAATAACGTAGTCCACCACTATTAGTTGGCCCATCAGTAAAGACATGTCCAAGATGACTATCTCCGTGTGTTGACCGTACCTCTGTACGAACCATGCCGTGGGTAGCATCAGTAAGCTCATTGATGTGCGTTGATTCAATCGGTTTAGTGAAACTCGGCCAGCCACAACCAGACTCAAACTTGTCAGAAGATGCAAATAAAGGCTCACCCGAAACGATATCGACATAAATACCTGGCTCATGGTTATGAAGAAGTTCCCCTGTACCTGGTCTCTCTGTACCATTTTGCTGGGTGACTCGGTATTGTTCTTGCGTTAATGCAGTGACCGCATCAGCAGATTTTTTATATACAGTCATATTTGCCTCTTTTTCAGTTAACGATTCATGGTTTGAATGATTATTCGCTTCTACCTCTAAGACAGTTAAGGTCTTTGCCTGACTCGATAGTAAAATGTTTATGATTAGAGGATTTCTGGCTCTTAAAGCCACTGGCGTAGCGGTGGTACAAATAACCAACAATGTGAACCAGAATCAGGCACATGATGATTTTTCCAAGCGCAACATGAAAATAGAAACCCAGGCCAGCAGCATAAAATTCTCCACGGACAACCGGTATCGGAATATCAAATAAATACACGCCATAGGGGGCTGCTTGAAAATAACCACTCACAGATAAGCAAATTATTGCAAGATACAACATGGTATGAGTAGTACGGGCAATGACCATTCGAGGGAGTGGTAACGCTTTATAGTGCCTTGAATATAGTGCCGAAAAACGTACGACTAATCTTACAAAAATCAGAAAGAACAAGATGACACCAAGAGATTCATGGTGAGTGTATAAAAGCCATTTAATCGTGTTGGTATCCTTCATATTTGTCATGAGAAGGCCTGAACCAAGCATTGCAAAAACAATGATGGCCATTATCCAGTGAATAAATTTCAGCATGGTGTAATTTCGACTAAAGTCCGCTCATGAATAAACTTCTATTACGGTAGAGATTAGGAAAAAATCATTCAACTGACCTATAAATAGAGGTCGTAGCGTCATTTTTAACAAATGGGCTTTCATACACTATCTCCAATTTTTTCCAACATTTTCGTTGCCTCCGCTACCACCCCAAATAGAACCTGAATGATTCGACATAACTGTTCCTTACGACTACCTTATCCATTCCAGATCGAAACCCCAGAGTCACGATTCAAAAAGTCACAATGCCATACAAGAGACGATGATAGCTCAGTTTCTAGTGCTGTTCGCCAGGAAGTTTAATCACGACCATTTTTTCTTCGCTCATGTCGTGCATGGTGTAGGCGATCCCCCCGACGTTGTAGCCCGATTGCTTACGCCCGGCAAAAGGCATCGAATCCACACGAAAGGCCGTGTGGTCGTTAACCATAACAGCTGCTGCTTCCAGCTCATGCTGTGCTCTTAAGACTACATTGAGGTTATCGCTAAATACCGATGCCTGGAATGAATACGGCACATCGTTGGCTCTGGCGAACGCTTCTTCGATGTTATCGTAGCTATACACGCAAACCACCGGCCCAAAAATCTCAAGCTGCGACACCTTCAGTGAGTCATCAGGATTATAGATTACTGTGGGTGCATAGAGTGTTTCAGAAAGTGCTTTGCCGCCGCATAAAATGTCTGCGCCGTTAGCCTTGGCTTCTTCAACCCATTCTTCGACTCGTTTGCATTCGGCTGGACGAATCAGTGGTCCACAGTCGGTATTAATATCGCGAGCATCACCAACTACCAATTGTTCCGCGTGCTCAGCCAACTGAACGGCAAGCCGCTTTGCAATACTCTTATGCGCATAAATTCGCTGTACCGAAACGCAAACTTGACCTGAGTGATAAAAACCACCTTTGGCCAGCAAAGGAATCATCGAACTAAAATCTGCTGTTTCATCCACGACGACGGGAGCTGCGCCACCATGCTCCAGTGCACAACGCGTACCGGGTGCTAGCTGACTGCGCAGGTACCACCCAACTTTGGCTGAGCCTATAAAAGAGAAAAAAGCGGTACGTGGATCACTGACTAGGCGCTCAGAATATTTACGATCAGCCACAAAAAAACGACACCACTTTTCGTCAAGCCCTGCTTCATGCAGTAACTGTACAAAACGCTGCGCACTTAACGGGGTATCGTTTGCTGGTTTTATCATAACTGGGCAACCCACTGCCACTGCAGGTGCGACTTGATGCACGATTAAGTTGAGTGGGTGATTAAAAGCAGAGATTGCCACGACTGGACCAATGGGTTCCCTATAGGTGAAAGCCATACGTCCTGAACCCGCCGATGTTAAATCCATTGGGATTTGATTACCCCTAAGGTGCAATAGTTCTTTTACGCAAAGCTCCACTCCATCAATTGCACGGGTCACCTCCACCTTGGCATCTTTAAGCGGTTTGCCACCTTCACTGGCAATCAATAAGGCTAGTTCATCCGCTTCTTGGCGCATTAGTTCTGCGCAACGCATAAGAATAGCGCTACGTTCATGAGCTGCCAGATGCTGAGACTTATCTTTGTGCAAATCACTAGCTTGCTGAAGATAGGCATCCAACTCGCTCCACTCAGTCTTTTCTACTTCACCTATAGGTTCTTGATTAAGAGGGTTTAGGACAGTAATTTTGCTCATAATAGACACGCCTTGGCTGCAAGCTCATCAATAAGGACCCGTTGATTTTCTGAATAGTCTACTGGCACGTCTATAAGGTGAACACCACCTTCATTGAAGGCTTTATCAAAAGTACCAATGAATGAATCGGCACTTTCTATACGATGCGCTTTAGCACCATATGATTCGGCATATCGCACAAAATCGGGGTTGTTAAACTCCAAGCCCCAATCACTAAAGCCTGCATCTTGCTGTTTCCAGCGGATCATGCCATAAGAGCTATCATTGAGTATCATTACAACCAAATTTAGTTTCAAGCGTAATGCGGTCTCTATCTCTTGAGAATTCATCATAAAACCACCATCACCACAGATGGATAATACTCTTTTTTCCGGGTTAAGCATGGCCGCCATCATAGCAGAAGGTAGACCAGCACCCATTGTTGCCAGTGCATTATCCAACAGCACAGTATTAGGTTTATATGCTTTATAATTACGGGCATACCAAATTTTATAAACACCGTTATCAAGTGCAATAATGCCCTCCTCTCCCATGACCTTACGGGTATCAGCCACAAATCGTTGCGGCATCAGTGGGAACGCATCACTCTCGCTTTCTTCGGCCACATGGGCTTCGATTTCCTGACGGATACGTTTAAAGTAATCCATTTCGGCACAACGCCAGCCCTCTAGTTTTTGGCTGAGGCGCTTAACCGAACGGCCGATATCGCCTACAACTTCCAATTGTGGGAAGTACACCTCATCAACCTGTGCCGCACGATAATTAAGATGAATCACCGTCTTCCCTTCCGGCGTCATAAAAAAGGGCGGTTTTTCAACTACATCATGACCAATATTAATAACCAGGTCGGCACGCTCAATCGCGCAGTGCAGGTAATCACCGGTGGATAGCGCTGCGGTTCCCAAAAAATATTCGCAACGCTCATCTATTACCCCTTTACCCATTTGCGTATTGAAGCAGTAAATGCCGGTACTCTCCGCGAATTTAACCAGCGCCTCACAGGCACTCTGACGATTCGCTCCGGCCCCCAGTAAAAGCAGTGGCATTTTCGCTTGCTTAATCAAAGACACAGCCTGGTCCAGAACCGCGTCGTCAGCCACCGCATAGTGACGTACACTAGGCTCTAGCACACAGGTATCAGTTTCTTCAGCCGCAATATCTTCCGGTAGCTCGAGTAAAATAGCGCCCGGGCGTTCCTCTTCTGCGCGACGAAACGCTTCTCGTACCAGCGAAGGAATGGTATTGCCGTGAACAATTTGTTTGCTCAATTTACAAATAGGTTCAAACAGTTTCACCACGTCTATGATCTGAAATTGCCCTTGCTTTGATTTTTTTATCGGCTTTTGCCCGGTGATCATGATCAAGGGGAAGGCGCCTAAGTGCGCATACGCAGCAGGCGTAGCAAAATTCGTCGCGCCAGGGCCTAGTGTGGCCATACAAACCCCTGCTCTACCCGTTAAACGGCCATAAGTGGCAGCCATAAATCCAGCGCCCTGCTCATGACGAGTTAATACCAGTTCAATGCTCGATGTCCGCAGAGACTCCAGTACGTCAAGATTCTCTTCTCCAGGGACAGCGAAAATATGTTTAACACCTTCTTTTTCCAATGCTTTGACTAAGAGGTCTGAGGCTTTCATAAATTCTCCTTTGAATTTTTCTGCTGTGAATTGGTTTAATTGATTTATTGAAACTCAGTTAATGCTTCGACCTCAGGATACAGATCATCCATTGGGCAGGATTTACCACTGTTTTGCACAATTCGGACATGATAGCGTTCCAACTGACGAGGTCGGCTGACGCCACATGAATGAGCAATAACCTCCACTTCGTGGACCATATTTCGATGGTAATTGGCAACTTTCACCGCCTTGTCAGCAGGGTTAAGCCCTTTTTGAAGGTGCTTGTCGTGCGTGGTAATTCCTGTTGGGCAGGTATTTTTATTACATTTGAGAGCCTGTATGCATCCCAACGACAACATAAACCCGCGTGCAGAATTCACAAAATCAGCCCCAGAGGCCAAAGCCCATGCCACATCAGAAGGTGTAATTAGTTTGCCCGAAGCAATGACCTTTATATCCTCGCGTAACGAGTATTTGGCTAAGATATCGCAGACTAAAGGCAAACTTTCGCGAACAGGCAAACCGACATTATCCATCAGTGACATAGGCGCTGCGCCAGTACCGCCATCACCGCTGTCTACGGTAATAAAGTCTGGAGCATATTCCATGCCTCGCGCCTTTATCCGCTTCGCGAGTGTTTCTAGCCAACCATAAGAGCCAATAACCGTTTTAAAGCCCACAGGTTTTTGGGTAATGCTCTTGACCCGTTGGATAAAATCCAGTAGCTGGTCTACATTGCCAATTTCCGGATGACGATTCGGTGAAATCGAGTCTTCACCAACCGGGATACCGCGAATAGACGCAATTTCTTCGGTAACTTTGTTACCTGGCAAGATTCCACCTTTACCCGGTTTCGCACCTTGGCTCATCTTGATTTCGAACATCTTGATTTGGTCTTTTTCGGCCAGGGCCCTAAGTTTATTGTCATCAATACCGCCATCTTGTGTGCGCAATCCGTACTTGGCAGTTCCAATCTGAAAGACAATATCGCAGCCACCTGCCTCGTGGTATGGTGATAAGCCGCCTTCCCCTGTGTTCATCCAACAATTGGCCTGTTTCGCTCCGCGCGCCAACGCTGTGACAGCTGGCCCGGACAGCGCACCAAAACTCATTCCAGAAATATTGAAAAAAGAAGGTGCTTTGTAGGGATTAGCAGAACGCGCACCAATAAGCAAAGGTTGAGGAGGCGTCGCGTCGCCCTCCAGCGTAGGAAACGGACAATTTACGAAAATAACCGTGCCCGTTGGATTGATATTTTTTGTCGAACCAAAGGCTATCGTGTTGTCAGTATCTTTTGCCGCACCATACACCCAGTCGCGCTCTGCCCGATTAAAAGGCATTTCTTCACGATCCATCGCAAAGAAGTACTGTCTGAAAAACTCGCCCAAGGTACTAAATAAGTCACGGAACCGGCCAATTAACGGGTAATTTTTTCGAATTGCATCTTTTGTTTGGGCCATATCGCTAATAGCTAGCACAATGGCCATTAGTATTAGCAATCCAACCACCACCAGAAATGAAGTCGCCAAAAAAGAAAAAATAATGCTGATATAGTCCGCCATTTACCAATCCCCCTACTTATTAGTTATGTTGTTTAATGTATTGTTGCCATGCTCTCAGGTAAACATGGCACGATTCATTTCAAGAATCGCTTCCTTGGACGACTTCCCACAGCGAATCAATAAAGTACTCTTTAGGGTCTGAAAAATGCGCAACCACTTCAAAGCCGGTTTTTTGACTCAGAAAATCAATGTCACTTTTAAGAAACTTAAATGAGTATTCCAGATGAATCGGCTCAAAAGCATCGAAATGGAAAGAACGTTCTAGTGCAGAGACATAAACGTCTTGTTCTTCTGTCGCCAGCACGTAGCTCTCCATTGCCCCCAGGACCGGGCTGTAAACGCCGAAATGCTGGAACTTGTTAATATCAAAGTTTCCGCCCAACTCTTTATTAATCCGACTTAAGAGATTGAGATTGAAGTCCCTGGTATGGCCGGCAGAGTCGTTATAAGCGGAAGTCAATACACCCACATCTTTCTTTAAATCAAAACCCAGCAACACGTGGTCTGATGCATTCAGATTCATCCACAACTTTCTTAAGAAACCCTGATTCTGAACACGATCGAAATTACCAATATTTGAACCTAGAAATAACACTAGCTGCTTGTTAGTTGATGTCCGCCTTACAAAACGAAGGCCTTCGTGGTACTCGGCGACGATGCCGTGAATCTTCAAGTTTTTGTGCGGTACAATATTCTCTCTCAACAGTAACATTGCTTTCTCAGATATATCGATAGGGTAAAAATTTACTTTACGGTTAGCGCTCAAGAACCCATCAATTATCAGCTGGCTTTTGTGACCATCGCCCGCCCCCAATTCAATGATATCGATCTCTTGCCCCTCAATCATTTCAGGCAGTTCACGTTTGATCATATCAAGAATGTTATACTCTGTGCGGGTAGGATAATAATCATCGTGTTGAGTGATGTTTTGAAAAATCTCGCTGCCGACATCGTCATAGAAATACTTTGCAGAGAGATTCTTCGGCGTAGCACACAGACCTGTCAGCACATCAATGGCAAACTGCCCTTTCTGCAGCTTGTCATCGGCCAAACCTTGGTTAGTTAGTATTGTAATCTCCACTACATTTCCTTAGTTAAGGGTATGCCGAAAGACATCCATCATTATTAGCTCTAATAATCGTTTCATTAGAAGTGACGGCGATGACCTAGAGGCATTGAAGCGCGTCTGTGAGACTTGATAGAACGCCGTTTACTATCTTTCTCTTATCTTCTTTCTGGCGTTTTTGACTGGATGACTCATCCTAACAACATGTTCCGAAGGGGAGAAATAGAGTTTTGTTGTCGCACCATAAACACAGCTTATGGTGACTGTGACCTGTCCAAATATTATGCTACTTCAAGTCATACATTGTGGATTGACAAGAAACTGACAACAGGCTTTTAGTCAGTACGAGCCCAATAAGCACAACCACATCGACACATCGACACAGATATTGATGAGATGAAGAACGAATAGATCAAGACATTCTATTTATACGAAAGACATATAAATATTGATTTCTGCATCTATGAAAATGGCCTATGTCGTTATGTTTGCAATAGAGGGTCAATAACCTTCAACCAATCTGCTAAGATTGATTTGTGATCAACAGGCACTTTACCAGCGTTATTGATAAATACTGTGGGTGTTGCCCAAACTGCTTTTGTTGCTGCGTACCTAATCGGGGTGCGAGCATCAATGTATATATCGCTATCGCTCATTCTTTTAAGAAATTTAGCGCGATCTACACCTGAATGCTCCTTGGAAAAGTTAGCCACTAGTTGCCGTAAATCGTCATGCGTTTTATGCAAAAACGGTGCATTGTAAAACTGCTCCTGACGCTCGTATATAAAAGTGGCAAAGTCATAAAACTTTTTAGCATCACCATCTGCCATGGCAAATAAACCTAAACTCATGTCCCAGGCTTGCCGGTGATTACTCAGTGTAATCATATGTACTTTTAAGCTGACAGGTTTACTCTTGTAGTGCTCTAAAACATTAAGCAAAGTTGGCCAAATCATACGTGAATGCGGGCATTGAATATCAACAAATACATCAATAGTGACTAGGGCAGCAGGGTCTCCTAGAAGAAAACCGCTTGGGCGATGGGGAATAGGTATGGTCATAACAATTGTGGCCTCTACAATAATTTAGATCGACGTAAATAAATTTTATAGCGCCAATCAGCCGACACTGTGGCCGACTGGTGCACGTCCAACATAAGCATCAACTAATGGGCTGACAGAAATACTAAAAGAATATTCAATATCTCTAAGTGTTACAAACTCTTCGGCAGCCGTCGGATGAATACCAATAGTTACATCGAACTGTTCTTTAGTTAACGCTGCTTTTACTGCGACAGCAAAACCCTGAATAATTTCTCCGGCATCGGGCCCTACCATGTGCATACCAATGACTTTTTGACTATCTTTGTTAACCAACATGCGCATTAAGATGCGTTCTTCATTACCCGAAAGCGTATGTTTCAAATGTTTAAATTCTGATTGATAAACATCTACTGACAGGCCTTGTTTCCTTGCAGCTTCTTCTGACAATCCAACCGTTCCAATGTTCGGTTGGCAGAAAATCGCTGTTGGGATATTATCATAGTTAATTGTTTTGTTATTAGCGCCATATTGTTGATCGACAAAAACCATGGCCTGAGCTGTTGCCACTGGTGTTAACTCAGGCGTACCAATAACATCACCCAAGGCAAAAATTGAAGGTAAAGAAGTTTGAAACCGCTCATCAGTCACAATGGTCGCGTTATCATGAGTTTTGATCGCAACGTTTTGCAAACCAAGATTATTCGTTAATGATTTACGCCCGGTTGCATACATCACCTGATCAGCAAGGAAAACCTCATCATTGTCTAGAGAGCATTGCAGCTCACCATTCTCTAGTTTTTCAATAGCCGTAATATTAGTGGAATAATGAATATTCACGCCCTTCTTTTGCATCTCATTCGCAACGAATTTTGCTGTCGGCTGGTCAAAATTACGTAAAAGTTTTTCACCCCGATAGATTAAATGCACCTCCACACCCAGGCCATTCATGATACTGGCAAATTCAACAGCAATATAACCGCCACCAACAATAACCATTTTAGTCGGTAATTCTGGTAAAAAGAAAACCTGGTCAGAACTGATCACATGCTCTGACCCCGGAAATTCAGGCACACTAGGTGTAGCACCAACGGTAACAAGAATTTTTTCTGCCGTAACGGTTTCGCCATTAACTTCTACACTATTTTCCGATGCTAAACGCGCACGACCATAAATAATATCTACACCGGCATTTTCTAACAGGTTTTTATAAATGCCATTTAAGCGCTTAATCTCTTTGTTTTTATTATCAATTAACTTCCTCCAATTGAATGAGCTTTCACCTAAATTCCAACCAAACCCGCTAGCATCCTCTAAATCTTCTGAAAAATGCGAGGCGAAAACCAATAATTTTTTCGGAACGCAACCCACGTTCACGCAGGTGCCTCCTAAGTATTTTTCTTCAGCTATGGCTACTTTTGCACCCGTTGCTGCAGCCATACGAGCGGCACGCACACCACCCGAACCGGCACCAATTACAAATAAATCGTAGTCAAATTCGTTACTCATTTATTGTCTCATTCTTTTGTTTATTGATTTTTTCATAACACTGTTCAACCTAAACCAGATACTTCGATTCGAGAATTCTTACAGTTAACCGGAAACATGTCACCATTCACTGTAGATCCTTTGTTAATCGTATTCCAGAAAACATCCACCTTTGATGAGCTTGGTAGAAATTTCGGTAAGTATGACGGTAATGTCCAGGTGGCGTGGCAATGCATCCGCCTTTTAACACAAACTGATTACACATGAACTTGCCATTGTATTCTTCAAGCATCCCCTTGAACGGCTTATAGTTCGGGTAGGGAGAGTAGTGACTCCTGGTCCAGCACCACACCTGACCAACATTACTATTAGCTGAAAGAGGGTGAACACTATGCTCAGCATCTGCAACTACATGTTCAGGAAACTTTCTTAAGTAAATTTCCAGTTCTTGCTCAGTCGGAAGCCGATAGCCTTTCCAGTTGGCAAAGGCATCAGCCTCAAAATAACTGATATGTGTTACCGGAGCATACAGGTCTAATAGCTGCTTGCCATGCAGAGTAAATTCATACCAAGTATCATCGACCATCTCCCAATAAAGTGGGTATTGAACCTGCTCATTGGTTAGCCAATCCCAGCCTTGACTCAACCAATACCGAGGGGTTGAATACCCGTCTTCATTGATAAATTGTAGGTATTCACCATTGGTTACGGTGTTTTCGCTCACGGTAAACGGATGAATGTAGGTCTTGTGTTGTGGCTCTTCATTGTCATAAGCAAACCCCTCTCTATGATTTCCTACTTCATAAACGCCTTCATCAAAGTACTTCCAGTTATCTACGACAACCCGGGCCTTGGGTAGAGGCTTATCAATATAGGCTGGAGAAATAGGATTTGCCCCCAGAATAAACTTAATATCCATATATAAGAGCTCCTGATGCTGTTGCTCATGATGCAGGCCTATTTCTAATATGGTATCGATGTCTGGATGAAGATTACCCATGTGTAGAAACTCAACCATTTTTTTATCTACATAGGCCCGGTATTCCATTATATCGTCTACGGTAGGCCTTGATAAAATACCTCTATCTCCCTGTAACCAATGCGTACCGGCAGACTTATAGTACGAATTAAACAACAATCGGTATTGGTCATTAAATCGAGTAAACCCTTGGAAGAAACGAACGAGTATCAATTCCTCAAAAAACCAAGTGGTATGCCCTAAATGCCATTTCGGTGGACTCACCTCAGTAGTCGGCTGTACGACGTGATCTTCTTTTTCCAGGCGGCTACATATCTCAGTCGTATAATTACGAATTGTTTGATATCGGCAGATGAGTTCCTCTATGCCTGATCTCTCGCTGCTCTTAACTGAATGCATAAGCTACCCTTACCACGACCGTGAGTATTATCCAAATACTAGACTATACCTCCAAATTCAGGCATCTAACGATCATCACAGCGTTTGAAGCTAAAAATGTCTAGCGTTTCATGCCCAGAGTCAAAAAAACCTTTGCTCTCAGCCCAACCAACTACAATGAGGTGTTCACATACACAGTATCATCGCGTTTCTGTATGAAACGATAAAAATAAGGCTTGCCAAGAAAGACTGTTGAATCACGTATTCTACTAATAAAACAGCGCATAAAATATTCGGTTTTTATTCAAAATCAGGAACCACATCAAGACGAGTTTAGCAAACAGTCAAGCCTTAATGTCACAGAAGCGGTTCATATTACCAACACTGATAAACTCAATAAGACAACAATCGATAAAGAAGCGCTCATGAGAAGTCTCTCCTTCTAAACCGATATGAGCCGCTCGTTGAAAACACTTAAGAGCGGCTTTAGACTACGAAAAGAATTATTTCGATTGCATTAGAACCGGATAGGCCTCGGTATAAACCCAATCGTTCTGCTTTGCAGGGATATGACACCCCAGGCAGTCATCTTTATAGTTAGAGGCAGCATTGTTTCGCACGTTATCTGGCTTGAACAGCGCCCAACCCCAGCCGTCACCCCACAAGGCATTATCAGCAAACCTTCCTTTTTCATCTTTGACCATCACGAACCACTGCTTAAGACCGGAGGTTGAATGACTAACATCATTGCCTGTGGTGTAATTTCCTTTCTTGGAAGCCCTCAGCTCCTTTACGATAGTGGCACCATCAGGAAATTTTCCGGTTTTGCGAAATGCCTCGATGGATTCTTTCTCTGTATAAACGTCGTGAAAACCGCTCGCGCCGCCATCAGGCACAAACCAAGAGCCCAAGTGCGCCATAGAGGTCCTAAAACCGTCTGGAAAACTGATATTACCTTTTCCATCGACATAAGGGGAAAAATTTCCTCCTGCAATGGCATTAGAGACAAATGAAGTACTTATCACACACACAAGAATACAAGCATGCCCGAGTTTAAAACTGTTTTTCTTATTCATGATCACATACCTTTTGGTTCAACATAATTATTATTCAAATCAGACATATGACCGCCCGAGGCTTTCATACCCGCCCCTTTCCCAGCTCTCAGAACTGGATAGTGCTGTGTAAAGACAAAGTCATCAGCAGCTGAGGCAGCGTGACAAGCGTTACAGGATGCAGTCGCAAACGGTTTCGCAGATTCAGCTAGCGTTTTATGATCCTTGCTCGAGAAACTGTAATATGCCCAGTTGCCTGGCTCCTTAGGGAAGTGCTTTTTACTCTTAATCGTAGCTTCTAGCCCTATAAATTCTCCCTGAAAATATCCGTTACCACTAACCGCCCCTTTGGAACCTACCGACACCAATTCTTTCATCAAGATAGTACCGTCACGAAATTCGCCGGTATTTTTCCAATGTGCCCAGCTTTTTGGATCAACATAAACATTGTGGTGCTCGGGAAATGCAGCCTTACCGTTATTAAGATCATTCGGTGTAACTGGTGTACCGACATAAACCCACTCTCGATACCCTGTAGGTCGTTCAAGTTCTCCGCCTTTAATTTTAAAATACTCATCAGCAGCCAACGTTCCAGCGCCGGTTACCACAACAAAAGTTCCTACAACCGCGATACCTGATAGAACGCTGTTAGTTAATTTTTGTTTTAGTTTCATTTTGTCCTAGCCTTCTCTCTGAGGTTTGATTGGGTAAGACAGGAGTCTAGCGGCAGTTTATGGAGATGAGAAATAGAGTTTTGTTTTCATGCCATAAAGCATTGCTTATGGAAGTTAAGGTTTGTGCCGGTATCTAATTGTTGAAGGTATTAACTTTACGAATTAATTCAAGTCCCCCGGCACCGTAATTCAGCTTGAGCTGAGGTCTGAATACAATGGAGGTCTGAATACAATGACAGCTAGTAACGTGAAGCCGCTCGAGAATTTATTGTATGAAAGCGATTACATTAAGTCGGCGAACAAGTACTCTTAGTAAGAAATACCCCAGCTATCTAAACTAAAAATTTAGCTCTTTACCATTGATAAAGTTTCGAATGAAGCGGCTACGCTGCCAACACATGACGAATATCTTGGACTGCGGATATCAGCTATGACGCGAATACCCGCCATTACCCGCTCAGATCAACAATGGAACATTCACGTAACAAGGGCTCATAGAAGGTTAGTAAGAGGATGATTTTCAGCCGACCAGTCGTAATTGACTACATGTTTTATAAACATATCCAATGCGGGTGCGACTTTGCGCTGATCAGCAGTCGCAAACTCTACCCTACGCAACAATGTAGGCTTAACAATAACTCTATAATCGAGTTCTGGGTGTAAAAGTGAAAAGCGCGGAATTACCGTGACCCCCATGCCATCACGAATCATGCTCTGGATCCAGTCTTCACGCTGACTACTGTATGCAACATCAAGCTGAATCGCTTCATCCTCACAAAACTTGAGAAAGTCTTCCCTGAACTCGCAATGACGCCGATCAATATAGACCTGCTTTGCGATATCTTCAAGAGGAACAGCATCCATATTTGTAAACTCATGATCTTTTGGAAATGCGACGACCATAGGCTCCTCAAATAAATCAGTGTAATGCAGCTGAGGGAGCGGCTCACAATGAAGCGCGCAGAACACGCCGTCAAGTTCGCCAGAAAGTAATAGATTAGGGATCGAGTTAGGTGTTACGTCGTGAAGTACAAACGAAACCATTGGCTGCTGAGCCTGAAAGTCCTCTAACAAGCGAGCAAGCACTCTTGGCCCTATAGTGCACATAATTCCAATATTTAACTTGGCTATTTCACCTAAAGCCACAGCCTTCGAAGTCGCCTTCACCAATTGCCGCGAACGGTTAATCTGCTCAAAATGTGCATGCAATAATTCCCCTAGCGCTGTCACTGTAATCTCTCGGCTCTCTCGGCAAACAAGTTCTCCGCCCAATTCGTCTTCAAGTCGCCTGATCGCTTGAGTAAGTGCTGGTTGCGTGACGCAGCACTTTTCAGCTGCTCGTGTAAAATTCAGACTCTCCGACAGTGCCAGAAAGTAGCATATTTGATTAAAATTCATGGTCGATCATTCATCATTAATTAAAAATATTAACAAGATGCATCCTTATAAATAAGATACATCCCAGATTGTAGTTTGGGCAAATATTTTCATGTTTCAATTAGCTAGCACCATACTATTCAACAATGCAGGTCTTTAACTTGCTTCAAATCAAGTCTATCGCTAAATTACAATTCTCGATACACTCCCTTCAATTTTTTGAGAGAATCAAAAATGCCGCTAAACTTATTGGATACAAGCCGTTTAAACATACCCGCCGTTACTGGTAGTTTAATCACTATACTAGTACTTTCGGGTTGTGTCTCTATGTCACAACGTGAGTTGTATGGTCAATGTGATAGTTCTGCCAGCTACTCCGTGAAACTTGATAGTACATGGAGCGCATCTACCCACCCTGATGACTTTCCAAAGACCCCCCATTATTCAGAGTTGATTGGTGCAAGCCATAACAGTGAGATTAGCTTTTGGAAAGAAGGGCAACTTGCTTCGGAAGGTCTTAGAGATGTCGCAGAACTAGGTAAGAATACGAAATTTAAACAGGAAATAGAGCACACAATCAAGCGAGGTAACGCCAAGTCAGTACTCGTGGGTCCAGATATCAAACATTCCCCAGGCAGCGCCAGTATGGTCTTCAGCATATTCAAAGATCATTCGAAAGTAACACTGCTTTCAATGATTGCACCTAGCCCAGACTGGTTCGTAGGTGTTTCCGGAATCGAACTCTGTGAAAATAGCACATGGGTTTTGAGCAAAAGAATTAGCCTTAAAACGTATGATGCGGGAACAGACAGCGGTCTGAGCTATACAGCCAAAAACAAGAAAACTTTCCCAAGAGCACCCATCGCAGAACTAACCAGTGGCATTCACAATGAGAAAGGTTTTATTCCTAGATTCGCCACATTAACGTTTACGCTCATTAAACCAAATAAATGAAAGCGGCTTAAGTCGCTAATAATAACTGAACTCTGGGTAACATTTACTCCAAAGCTAGCACGGTACGAGCAAGCAATACCAAGAAAATCAAGCCTAACCTGAATTAACCTTTAACGGTTTAGTCCATTGGCACAAATTTGCCATCTAGAGCGCTAGTACCAACTTTGCTATTGGCCAAATATGGAGTTGAACTAGTGATCATTAATACCCTAAATCTAATTCTTGATCGAGATCAGAAAGCCCTTTCAATGTAATCAATCATTTTCCATCCTCAGTTGAGTTAACTGTGTTTACTGATCCCAACACATCTGTGGCTTTAATGACTGTTAACGACCCCGAATGATAAAGCGTATCGATCCACATATGATTCCCAGATACTGTTTTGTAATTTGACACATGTCCATGCACAACTGCATCAATGCCATTTACAACGTGCTCTTGACCTGCTGAAGCTTGCTCAAACTGTTTACGGCTCCACTAACCATTTCTCTTCATCTACGGTCTCTGGGCTCATAACTTGTTGCCAGTTATCAGGAGCTGCAGCATGAATCACCCCAATTCTAGACTGGTCAGTTTCTACAGTAATTGCGATACTCATTGTACTTCTAATGAGTTCAGCTAGATCTTCAAGTTCACCTTGAGTGCATTGCTCTATCCACTGCCCACCTACATTTGAACTCGTATGCGTATGCCTGCATAGGGGGTCATGTAGACCGTGTAAAAAAAGTGACTCATGATTTCCTATGACGCTGTAAACGTGTGGCGTGCAACTAGCAAACTCAATGAGCTCGGCGCTAAAGTCGCCCCGATCAATCAAGTCACCGGTAAAAATGAGCATATCGTCACGTTCAGCGAATCCCACTTTATTAAGTTGCTTATCAAGCGCAGCCTTATCACCGTGCACATCACCACAGAAGAACACTCTCTGCCCAGCTCTAGGTTTGATTAACTTATGAGGGTTTAGCTTGATCATTAGTCCGAATTAATACCTTGTTAGAGATTAGTAAAACGACTTAGGTAGTTCGAAACTAACGCAAGATCACTGAGGGCTCCGCCCTTCATTAGCCCTAACGCAGATCGACCACCAAAAATCTTAGCTTTATTTGGCTTATTGACCCACTCATCTGCCTGATTAGGTTTACTAAAAAGAACATTCAATGATCGATAAATATTTAAAATATAGCTCATTCTCTCAACCTCTTCTTTTGAGAATATGTGGCAATCAGGGATTGATATCACTTCCTCAAGCTCTTCTTCACCCGGAAACCCAAGTAGTTCTGCCTTTACTTGTCCTGAGCACTTCCATTTACTGAGTACCTTGCAAACAGCTGGCATCACTAACGCAGCTTTTGCGTTATCAAAGGACATGATTCTCTCCCTTACCCTTTCATGATATATGCTTATTAACTACCGATGGGGTAACGCGTGCAAAACTGGTAAAACGGTGCATTATAGTCATTGAAGTGTCTTGAATAATGCTCCGTCTCGCAAAAAATAACTGACCTTAATTTGTTATAGGTTCCCATATCTAAATATGTACGTATTGCATAACTGTTATTGTGCTGTGCAGGCAAGTATCCAAGACCTTTCACCAATAAGAAATCAACTTGTTCACACTGATTTAAATCAAGATGCTCTGTTGTACAGAGCAGCTCACGAGTACTTTTCCCTTCTTTTTCAAGCCGTCTCATCAGGTCTATTTGGAACTGTTCAATATCCAGTTCTGAACCAGTAATTACGATGTGACTCGATAAGCCCATGCTTAGGCAATTAATCAACTTATCCATATCAAAAGTCATCGCCAGTCCTTTGATAGGTTGCATCACAGTTCATTGACCTGAAGTATTCAGGTCGAAATTTTTGATCATGCGGTAAAACCCAATAAGGTTTGGTTTTAGCTATCACTGATACACGATTCAAAGTATGTCGTTCATTCACCATGTTTCTCAGCACACTATTCAAGTTTCGTCTAAAGCGGGCTACAGGTAATACTTGGCAAGAAATGTTTTCTAGTACTTTCTCATCATGCTGGTAAGAAACCCTAATGCTGTCACCCGCCAAATGAGTTCCATCATTTGCTGGACTCTCTGGTAATCGTGCCAATACTTCGCCTTTTTCCTGTGATACGACAACTAACTCTCCTTTTTCTGAGTTAACTACGCTTTGAATCTCGCACTCATACTGCAAAAAAGCTAGCTTGTATTTCATAACTCGATTACCTTGTTGGTAAGGTATGAGTCCTGGCATTCTCTACCATAGCCATGCTGATTACTGACAACACGAGTTGCTCCCATGTTTACATCAAAATTTGCATGTGTATGACCAAAAGCCCAGATAGCGGGTTGATGCCGTTCAATTAATGCATCAAACGATGAGCAAAAATAAGCTGTCATTTCATCGATAGGAAATTTAGGGTTGGCCACTTTAACTGTTGGAGCGAAGTGAGTGATGACCACGGTATGCTCGCAAGATGTCGGCGTCGATAGCGCTTTCTCAAGCCATTTGTTTTGCTGCTCACCCATTTCAATGCAGTCATCAGTCGTAAATATATTGTCGCCTATCCTTATTTGATAAAAGTCGTTTATTGATTGGCCAACAACCCTACTAGCGTGTTGCTGTTGGTCTTGCCCTAAGCCCAGCATTCTCGGCCAACCAGTGCAGCCAATAAATCGAATATTAAATAACTCAACAGTATCGCATTGAAGAAAATGAATACGCTCATATGCCTTGAGAGATTCTTTAAGCTCCTCTTCAGAGCTCAGCATATCCTCAGTCCCGTAATACTCATGGTTGCCAGAAATAAAAATAATCTGCAATTCATGATATTTATCGCTTAGTTCGGTTAACAAACCTGCGATATCAGTTATATATGAAATATCCCCTGCCAAGATTAATACGTCCGGCACAGCATCTAACCAGCCTTCAGGCAACTTCTGTAGCTCCAAGTGCATATCACTGTGCAATGCGATTGTCGTCATGCTCTACCTCGTTTCAATCTGTTGTTATTCACTATCATCCCCCAGGCTGTTCAAGCCATCTAATGCCTTCGGCGACATGACAATCTTCATTTTCTTTTTCAGCTTAACGACCGTCGGATCAAAGTTTTTGACAATATCTTCATAAGCATCAATTAGGAGTTTCTTTAGCTTTGTGCCTTCACGCTCTTTGAGATGCTCCAGCTTTTCATTAGACTGGAGGTAGTCTTGGCAATCATCTAGGAAGTTTATAAACGTAATCTTTCTGGCTGTCTCGGCGTTATTCACAATGACATTCCAAGAGGGTCCATCTACTTCGTCACCCTGTTTTTCGAAGTAAATTTCATTTGTGATTTCAGCCTGAAATTCATCATTCAATTGATCATAGGTTTCACTTAAGTAAGTTCGATTTCTCGATTGTAATTCTTCTAATTCTGCTTCAAGACCCTTTGCGTCAGTTTTGAAATCCCAGAGCATGCCACCATCGACATTTTTACCATGGTCATCCCCACCAACTAAGTCATAAGGTATCAGTGACTCAATAATCTCAGTCGCTACCTCCTCTAGCGCGTCATACAAGTAGTAACTTAAACTTGATAGCGTTGAATAATAGAAATGACCTTTACTGTCTAACACCCTCACCCAGTTATGATTTAGGTACAGTCGGTAATCTCGATCAACAAAGCAGCTTGGAAAGTCTGCCTTTATAGCCTCTTGTTGGTATTCATATGCGTCAAGATCATAGTCATACAGTGAATCAAAACTAGTTAAGTCAAAATCAGTGCCTTGTAACTCGCAAAGCCGAAAGGAATTTTTGCCAATACCGGTTAAAGCAGTGGTATGGGCATTAAGCAAATGGCGCTGTGACGACGTTAAAGGGTCATCCTCTGTTTGACCATCAAACGTCAAACCAAACAGCTCTCGATAAAGAAATCGTTCGACCTTATCTCTATTCTCTTCGTAATAGTGCTGGCGACGTTTATCCTTTTCTCTATCAGTATGTGTTCTCTATCAGTATGAGAAAAAAACATGGGATCGATTAACATCAACAAACGAGTGATAATTTGTTTGTCTGGCTTATACATCTTCATTTCATCATCACCTAGTCGTTGAGTTGATTAAACGGTTCTGCTCTTCGCATTTGCTCAGTTTTGTCAGTCATAATCACAATCAGGTGAGCCCCACTCTTTTCCAACCGGCCCGCCTAAAGCACTTTGTAGCTTTCTATGCTTGCACCAGGCGATAGCAACTTCATCCATCGCTGTATCAGGAACACTTACAAATAATTGTTCAGAGCCCGCTGTTACTTTTTGAATTGCAAACTGCTCGGGTTTACGCATCGATATCATCGCGTGTGAATCAAAATCACTAAAGACATTATGCTCTTGATAAAGATAAGTCTCTGTATCTGCATGATAGGTAAGGACCTTAGCGTCTTGCTCAAGCTTGATTGCTGTTTTGGCGAGTTCTTTCTGGTTTATAAAGTGTTGTGCGACACCCACCAAGCACTCAGGATCAAATGATGCTGCAACTGCATCTGCAACACTTCGCTCTTTGATACAGGATGCATCAGAAATATCTGGCCCCCAGATACCGTTGACCATATCAAAGTATGCATTGCCGCTAACATCCGTTAGGCCATGATCACGGCAGGTTATCACCCACCTTGCTGGATTATTTTGCTTGGCATGCGCTGACTTTATAAAATCGAGTAAGTCATCGTCTTTCGGACTCTCGTGTAAAGTATGCTCACCCGTGTCATGACTATCATCTGAATCCTTGCGCTCTGGATTTGCAGAAGGTAAATCCTTAAGTGCAGCTCGCATATGCATTAACCTTTTCGCCTTACCTTCATCAGTTTTATTGCCCGGCATAGCACTAACTGCAGCATTCAACCAATTATGAACTTCAGCGCATACACGATCATTCTCACTTGGTTCAATAACTTCAGTATCTGAATAACCCAAGGCCTCTTGTACTTGATCCTCGACAGGCAATTTTGAATCAGTAATGACAAGTCCAATTATCGGTAGGGAAACACCACGCTGAATCTCACCCATACGCTCCAAAACCCATTTTCTCGCATCGTCATCGTTTTGAAATCTCGGCACCTCATTCCAGTAAAAACGATCAGGTATTTGTATTGATACCCCATTTTTAAGGTAGCAAGCAATTTGAGCACTCTCTTCAGGGAGGTAAGCGCGGTCAGATTGAAGTAGCTCTAGGGCATCCCTGAATGTTTCTACGGGCTGGGGAAAATGATCTCTCATATCAAAAGCTCTAAAGCATAGAATTTCAGGGTGAGGGTTTTGCTTATACATTGTGGTCACACTCTATTAAATCAATCAAATGGCGATAAATTTACAGCCAGAATGTCTTGCTGAAATCGTCCAAAGACATTCAGTGTTGCTTCATAAGTTTGAGTAAGAAGCGAAGGTTGAGTTGGGGGTGGTAACGCTTCAATATTTTGATCTTCATTACTTTTACCAATACTTATGTCATAGCAAACTTCACCACTTTCCCCCTCCCTATTTCGGGTATCTCATCAGAGCAATCAATCTGAATCGCAGTTTTAGATTTTTCAAAGAATACGACAGCTTTTTCTTCTGGAATATCCTCAGCGACACGGTATGCATACTCAACTAAGGTTTTCTCAGCGGCCATGAACAAACAAGCTTCTTGATTCACTGTGTGAGTCATTCTGAGAATACGCCCAAGAATTTGTCGAAAAAGCAGCTCTGTTTTTATTCTCGTTAGATGACAGCAAACTTGTAGCCGAGGAATATTAGTCCCCTCACTTATCATTCCAACTGATACAATCCATGAGATCGAGCTTTTTTTAAAATCTTGGATGATTGTTGTCGGCTCATCCTCGCGGTAGGTTGCTATTACGGCCGATACGTTTAACTCATTCTGCAATATGCTGAGTATATTAGTGGCATGACCAACAGATGTGGCAACAACTAGACCGCCAGCAGATGGATTTTGCTTGCGGATTTCAATGAGTTTAGTATTTGCTTGACTAATGATGTGCCGAATTACGGTTTTATTTTCAACAATCTTTTGATATCTACATGGCGTCTCTTCAAGTAATTCCGAGAAACTACCGAATGACCTTTTGATGCCATCAGCCTCGTCTATGCTTACATCGTTATTGTCCGTTACAACGATCTGGGGTTTACGACAAACGCCATCTTGAACGGCATCAGCTAAACCATAAACATAATCACATATTATATGACTGTCTGATTCCTGGTATTCAGCAAGTGCAATCGGTGTATTATCAGAGCGCCAAGGCGTGCCCGTTAAGGCAAGTGTATATGCCGCTTGGTGCTTAATGTTGGTGATAATACCTTCACCCCAAGCATTAGCGTCCTCAGGGAAGGTTCCAGAACAATGATGTATTTCATCAAAAATAACAAAGACGCGATACTCTCTGAGTAATTCCCATATTTTATCATCTAAAGTCGGCATAGATTGATAAGTATAAGACTTACCTTTCGCACCAATAACACCATCAAAGCGCTGCGAAGTTCGAGCTTCCAGTGTTAGTTGGATATCCTGTGAAATACTTTTCCCAGGAGAAAAACACAACACAAAGTCTATTAGGTCTTCATCAAAAAGCTTTGCTACCACTTCTGCTGCCATAGTGGTTTTACCAGCACCTGGTGTTGCAAGACAGAGAAAGTGTTTCTTATCTTTAGAGAACTTATTGAGAACAGCAGAAACGCATTCAGATTGCCATTTACGGAGTTTCATTTTACACAATAGCCCCTTGCTGTAGTTCAATTAAAGTCTCGATTGCTTTAATACGACCATGCAATTTCGAATTTATTTCTCTCGCAGTATTATAACTATCTTGTAGCGGGCCTTTTAGGTGTGGAAAGTCAGTATAGAGCTCTTTATATTCATCAGACTCTCCCATGCTTGATAAAAGTTGAGATTTATAAGTCTGGATTTTCTCTCGAAGGCTTTTAATCACCGCATCTGAGCTAGGTACATTTTGCTTGAGCATTTCATCATCTTTCTTTTTATCAATATTAAATATAGCTTCCGAAAATAATTCAGTTTTAAAGTACGTCGTTTTTTTTGAGGATTTGGAGTCAACTCGTCTTAATAATCCTTTATTCTTTAGTTTCAGTATTTCACGATAAACAATTCGTTGCGCCTCGTTCTTATCCAAAAGTTTATTGCTTGAAAGCGCCATATAAGCGCTTCTAAGCTCTAAAACAGTAAATTTGTCGAAATCCTTTCGTCTAATTATTAATAGAAAGTCTTCACTTAAATTTACTTTTATAACGGACATAACAAATACCTAAAAGGTGCGAAAAGGCAAGAAATTAGTTAGAAATTAACCAAGAAATACGGATTATAATCCGTGGTTAATTAATCCGCAAATCAAGATAGTTATTGGTTTATATGCGGGCATAAATCAATGACTAAATTAGCGAAATCCTTTGGTGAAAAATTTAAAGTAAAAAGAAAGGAAACGGGTCTATCTCAGGACGAAGTAGCATTACGCTCCGGTATTGATAGAAGCTATATCGGAAGAATTGAACGCGGTGAAGCTAATATTACGCTTGAGAAAGTGTATTTATTAGCAGAAGTTTTAAATTGCAAAGCTCACGATCTGTTGCCGTAATGTACTTTTAGCGTAGCTGTATGGCCAGCTACAGGTTCTTTAAATGTCCAAAAGTTATCTATGTAATGAGCGCCTGGAAATATCAGCTCTATCGCTTGAAAGAGTATCAATACGCATCAATTTTTCACTCTACAGAGAATATAGAAATGAGTACTCTCTTCTGTCATTTTACCTACTAGACCTACCCTGCTTCAGTTTTACTAAAAACAAATCCATTGCATAATTTTATATAACACAAAGTTATGCAATGGCAGCAATGTTAGGTGCATTATGGATATGCCAATACCAAATTGTTCCGGCAGGGATCTATTAGCCTGTGATGTTGGCTCACCATTATTCTTAGTAAAAAGCAAGGCCTAGGCAATTAAACGGATTGAACGAAGGGTAAGCCCCTTCTCCAGCCTTAACGCTAGTTTCTTGAGGCTATTATTTCAATAAAACAGCGACTTACGGACATTTCTGGGGCAAAAGTAGCAAATAACCTAAATCACCTTTCACGCTGCTCAAAAAAACATCAATCAGTATTTCGAAGACATTTTTTTCAAGCTGCCGAAAAATACGCGTCGTGCCTATCAATCTGACATTAATTTGTACCGGGCGTTTTGTGTGGGCAGTGGCTTTGTGATCTTCTCTAATAGCATCGAGCAGACGGAAGATTCCATCAAAGCGTATTTTTTGCACATGTGCGAAAAAGAATTTGCCTACAGCACCATCAAGCGACGCCTGGCTGCCATCAGTGCTTTTCTAGAAGTGGCCACGTTGCCCAATCCTTTATTGGAGTCCAAACATCTACGGGATTTCGTGAAAGTGTCACTGGATGACGCTGAGATTGATAATAATCCTCAGCAAGCCGACGCCATGACCGTGGATGTGCTCAACGAAATTAACCACAAGTTTGTGCCCAAAGACTTACAAGACTTGCGCGACATTGCCATTCTCAATACCGCCTATGACGGCTTGCTTCGCGCCGATGAAGTCAGGCGATTACGCGTAAGTGACATCAACCGGTCCAAGAACACAGTCTTTATCCGCAAAAGTAAAACCGACCGGGCCGGTAAAGGGCAACGACGCTTTATCTCCGATGAGACCATCGCCATGATTGATGCCTATATCGCCGCGGCTAATTATGACAAGAAAAACAAGGTTACGCGTGACAAATCGGATAGAAAAGCCATTTATAAAGGCCCTTTGTTTCGCCCTATTCACAGTAAATTGACTACCTTACGAGTGCCTGCCGATAAAAAAGGCGAAGAGCAGCCTATTGAGCCCATCGACTATAAAACTGTGTTACGCGCCTATCAGCGTATTGGCGAGGAAGTGAATGTGGGGGTTAATTTAACCGGGCACAGTGCACGTGTGGGCGCCGCTGTCACTATGGCTGAAAACGATGTGTCAGGGTTTTATATTCAAAAGGCGGGTGGCTGGAAGTCGTCGGTCATGCCAGCACGATATACAGAAGAAACCGAGGCTTCAAAAGGTGGTATGGCACAAATTAATAACCTAAAACGATAATCAACCTCCATTTTTAGATATAGCGCTGGTTCATTCCTACGCAGCTTGTAAGTATCGAAGTTGAGCCAATCTTCTTTTTTTCTTTGAATGTTAACGTACATGAATTGGTATGAAATTTAGTGTGTTTGCTATTTTTGTATTTTAATGTGAACATTAATACTTGCAATTTAGCAACAGAGTTTCGAGATGGAATTATTTGAAAACATTCTGATCAAGCTAGTCAATAAGAAAGGTAAATTTACCGTATTTACGACTCTTATAGCCTTTGTTGTCGGCGTTGTCGCTTATTTATCAGTTACTGAGTTAGATTCTCAGAATATTATTGGTAGGATTGCCGCCGCAGCTACTTCAATTCCCATTCTTTTGCTAGCAATTTTGTTTTATCATTTAGACAAATTCCCAATCAATTCACGTGTGAGACTATTCATAAATTCATCGGTCATTATTCTAGTGTTTTTTCTGGCATTATTAGTTTTTGCAGTGAATTCAACCAATTCACATTCAATAGCTATAGATGGTGACAGAAACCATGTCGAAATCTAATATATTCTTTGTATTTATTGCGGTTTTTTTTTGCTTTTTTTCATTTGGAATTGAAGCTGACGAGATTTTAATTAAAGGTAACTGCAATTTAGCAACATCCAGTATCGTCTCATTCAATTTAACCGTGATATGCAATGATCCCAATAGTCAAATTCCAAAAACAGCAAATCCCATACTTAAAGAACTGGTTGATAAAGGGTTTATAACCAGCAAAAACCAAGAGCTCATTAAATCTCATATCAGCGAAGCCCTACGCAATACCAATCTAGTGCTGCAAAAAACAGCCGGTATTGACACCATTGATGAAGAGGTTAAATATGCGTGGTTGATGTATTTGAAAGGACATCCTGATATTAGCGAAGCAGTTCTGTCGAAAGCGATGTTATTTGATGAAGATTTAGATGTTCTTAGTGACGCTAGGCGTTCTCATCACTTTATACTACTGCTGTCACTTCATAGCATGGATAGAGTTAAATCTTTAGCTGCTATGAACAGCGTTTTAAATGACTATATAAACGATGTTAGCGATCTTCAGAAAATAATTGAAGATAAGGTTCCAAATATAGAAAGATCAATGGATTTCTTCCAAGATATGACCGAAAGAGAAATTGAATCTCTCGCCGATTACCGTCTGAAGAACCCCTTCCATACAATAAAATACTTTATAGAATATATAGATTTACTGAGAGTTTTGTATCAAAAAGCGCTTAAAAACAATGAAAATTTTACTGAGTACAACAAATTTAATGAAAGATTAGATAGAGAACTGGCGGAAACTGTTGACAGGCGGCTAGTTCGAGGAATCGACTTGCAAATTGCAAGCATGTATGGCGTAGGTGGGACAAGGAGTTTTCTTTTTTGGATAACGTTTGAAAGAAATTTTATTGAATTAATTGGTCCAAAAAGAGAGATAGCTAATAGAAATTTAATATCGCTTCAAAAGCGATTGAGCAGTCTAGAAAAAGAAGATTGCGTTCAGAGCACAAACTGCAAAGTTTTTTGGGAGAGAAGGATGAACTCTTTGCGTCTTTAGTTGGTAATCACCGCAATAAAGTATCTCCAATTTATCTCTTTCTTTACTAAATTACCGCGGAAAAATAGAAGGGACAACTGATAAATAAAAATAAGTGTCGTCCTTGCTAAAATCAACGAACCGACTACAAATGAAAATTTCTCCTCTTATCGTCAATATCTATAACTAAGGAAGTAGAACATTTATATTATTAAAGGCAGTTGTTAGTTTTATGAGAAAGACAATGTTCTTGGTAACGAGTTTTCAAAGTGACTTGCGAGCTGATTAAACTGACTAATTAATTTGTAATATTCTTGAGCGCTTTCAATACCATTAAGATCGATAAGAAACTGATTAATAACCGCAGTGCTCAGTGGAGAAAGTCCCCCGATAATTTGGAGGCCATATGTCTGTTTCAATAAAATAGTCTGAAGTTTATCAAAATGAACCCAGTCTCTTTTAATTTCAATTATGTGCGTTTCATCTGAATGATGAATTAGAACAAGAGTAACGCCCGAAATTTCAATAATCCGATATACATCACCATCACAAATATCTCCGCAATCAGTAAAATCATTGCATAGGTGGACAAGCGTTTTAATGCTCATTCTTTGTTTGATAATGCGATAGCTTCCAGAACAAATTTGTGAACTTCTAGTTACGTATAACTCATCAACAATTGATAATTCTATACATGCTCCCGCATAAAAAAGAATGTCATCAATTGCTCGTGGGTCTCTACTTTCTCTTAGAACTGTTCGTAATTCTTTGACCGTTAAACAACATCGTTGTGTAATCCCCCCGCGAAACCAAAGTAGTTATTAGTAGAAAATTCCAATAAAATAAAACGAAGGAGTTTTCTAATGCGTAAATCAAAATTCAGTGACAGCCAGATAATGGCGATGATCAAACAAAACGAAGCGGGCGTTTCAGTGCCAGACCTATGTCGGGAGCATGGCATGAGCAGCGCTCAATTTTATAAATGGCGTGCAAAGTTCGGCGGTATGGACGCCTCAATGATGAAGCGGCTAAAAGAGCTTGAGGATGAGAATAAACGCCTAAAGAAAATGTACGCAGAAGAGCGTATTAAGGCTGATATTCGCCAGGAGATAATTGAGGGAAAGCTATAACGCCATCGTCGCGACGCGAGGTGGCGAGGAAGCTTGTGGTAGAGCGACAATTTAGCATACGTTTAGCATGTGCATGCGTTGAAATAAGTCAGAGCGGTTACCGTTACATACCTAAGTTATCCGGTGAAAATCAAATGGTAGCAGATTGGTTATTGCGATTAACCGAAGCCAATAAGCAATGGGGATTTGGTTTATGCTTCTTATATTTACGTAATGTGAAAGGGTTTGGTTGGAACCATAAGCGTGTTTATCGTATTTACCGTGAACTGGAGCTTAACTTGCGTATCAAGCCACGAAAAAGGCTTAAGCGCGATGAGCCAGACGCGCTGAGTGTGCCGATTGCAAAGAACCAAGTATGGTCGATGGACTTTATGTCCGATAGCTTGGCTGATGGCCGCAACTTGCGCACATTTAATGTGATTGATGACTACAACCGCGAAGGATTGGCGATAGACGTTGATTTATCAATGCCTAGTACTCGTGTGATACGCTCGTTAGAGCAAATAATTGAATGGCGTGGAAAGCCATCGGCCATTCGATGCGACAATGGCCCAGAATACATCTCAAATGAGCTTGTGAGCTGGGCAAATGAGAACCGAATCACATTGCTATACATTCAACCTGGCAAGCCTACACAGAATGCATATGTGGAGCGATTTAACCGAACGGTTAGGCATGAATGGCTGAATATGCATATGTTCGAAAGTGTGGAGCATGCGCAAGAATTGGCAACGCAGTGGTTATGGTTATACAATAATGAACGACCCAACACAGCAGTTGGCGGTATACCGCCAACTGCTGTGTTAAAGGCAGCTTAATGAATTTCTACAAATGACTACTGTT
This sequence comes from Glaciecola sp. G7-5, assembly GCF_055808975.1. Lineage (NCBI taxonomy): Bacteria > Pseudomonadati > Pseudomonadota > Gammaproteobacteria > Alteromonadales > Alteromonadaceae > Glaciecola > Glaciecola sp. G7-5. Next base: position 1,386,093 of record NZ_CM147892.1, on the reverse strand, counting down.
TAAAATGGGGGGATTACAGTTGAGCAATATACTTGTCGCCAAAAAAATGCGTCTCTATAAAGTCCCAAGCGTCTTTTGGAAAATCACATGAAAAAAATTGGGGCATTATCCTCTAGCGCCTATCTGGTATTTTTGTAGTTGCTTATCATCAAAAGAGTACAGTACTATCAGACCATACTAGCATCAATATGTGTTCTTCAGCGTTATGTTGAATTCCAAGTCATCATGATCATCTAAATAAACAGTCAATAAGTGAAATTCTATCCCTTCTTTGAAGCGTCTAGAAACTTGTCTGTCATCGAAGTCTGTGCTTCGGTTGACTATATTCACAGTGCCTTTTTTTATTTTACCGTTTGTTATGTTGTCGTTATAACTCTTATTGGCACCTATCAGCCGACCAACTTCATAGGCCATGACGTCTCCTAAATGCACATTTCGTCTTATAGCGCGTCGCGAACTATCACGAATATAAGCAGTCCCAAAGTCTATATTGAGACAATAGGAACTACTTGTTGTTTCTTCATTAAAAGATAGCGCCACGAAACCATGCCACTTCCTTGGATTAGCCGCTTCTACGAAAAAAATTAACTCATATTTATCAGGGTCCAAAAATTCTGAAATCGCTTCCAGTTCAAAAACTGACACCACTTCTTTCACGCTGTCTATACTAAAAACATTTGCCTGAAATGGTATGCTAATTAATCGGGGCCCACCCGTTTCGACATCCCAGTCTAGGTTACCAAAGTCGTATGATGAAATGCACATTTCTTCGAATTTGATCTTGGATGTATATAGTAGATCAGAAAATATATCAGCTTCCTCATCGTCTAAAGGAAAATCAAGTGTTTCGAACTCGATTAGAGGCTGGGCAGATTGTTTTTGTAACTTGTTCATTTATAAGTTCTCAAAGTAATATTTGTTACTAGACTGTATTAATTGCAGTAATACTTATTTTTTAATAACGAAATTAATTTGACTGAAACAATTATTGAGAACACAACAGGTGCCTTAACCCAGATATAGAAAACGCTTATTCTGAGTTATATAAAGCTAAATTTAATTAATCTACTGTTTATTGCAATTGGTCGAACTATGTACTAGCCTTGTATCTGTTTCTACGGGAACAGGAGCTCAATCGCTCAGGCTTTCCTCAGCCTAAAGAATATATTACTTATATTGATAACGATTATCATCACATATGCTGTGTTTGGTTAAATGGGGACGTTACGCAGCCAAAATAGGTGATAGTAATGGTTACTACAATTCCACTCAATAAATCAGTTGTTCAAGACACTCTCCAGGCATTTACTAACGACATGTCTTTTACCTTATGGGGTAAAAATAAACTTTCTATGTTGCATAACATGTATGCTACAGCTTTAAATGCAAAGCATGGCTACGGCAACTTTAAAGCGTCTCTCAAGTTTAATCCAGTCATTGATTTGTCTGACATAGATTTGATTGAGATTTCTAGGAGAATGGCAAGTTGCCAAACAATTCACACTAGTCCTATTCCTTTTCTTAAGCTTTATATCGAACTAACACGTGATATAGACTTTCTTGGTGAGACTGTTCGACAACTTTCGATATATAGTTTCTTTGCTGAAATTTACCGTTGTGTTACACAAGATCCGGAACAACAACATGCACTTCTTGATTCACTTTGTGACTTCAAATTGCAAGAAGAATTGCAAATCGATGGACCGATGATCAAACCAAACGTAAGGTGGGGAACGCTTTTTGATGGAGACACCTACTGGTTATCTTGGACTGATTTGGGTTTAGAGAAACACGTCAGCGACGGACATAACTTGCTAACTGAGCTAGGAGAGTATTCCATAGTTGAAGAATTATCAGTTCCTGCTCAGGCTAAATTAAAGGCATTTTTTTCTAAAGTCACAATGGAACAATTAATAAATGCCTTTATTAAAATGTTACGAAAAGCACATCATCAAACACCATTCTTCGATGCAAAAGCCTTTGCCATTATCAATGATGACAATCTTGATTATAAAGCTATAAAAGCTATTGATAAACATGGTCGTGTTGATTACGAATATAAACTCTATGATCGTTTCATAATACTTTCTGGCCAACATCTTGTTATGTCAAATATTGACGATTTTGGTCACAAACACTTTTTAAATCTAATGAACAAATCATCAATCTCTGAAAAGGAGCGTATGGAAAAATTTAATACTACCTTTACGGCATATTTAAAGCATAGTTCTTGTTATCTTCAATCGAAAAGTGATTGGTTAGCTTCTTTTAGCACTTGCCATTCCCGTTTATTGAAGCGCTATGTATAGTGATTAAACGTGGCCCATCCCGTGATTTACCTTAAAGTAAATCAAAGGAACCACGTTTTTCATCGAGGTTAATCGTTGAAGCGTATCGTAGACTGGATAATATACAAGCTTCTTTATCGTTCAACAAAGGCTGACAAGAAAGTGTCATACTTTTTCGGAGTTTCCATTGCCTAGATTGCGTCGTTTGGCTGAACTTACACCAAGTCAACGGACGTTCACTTTAAAGCATTAATTTAATATTTAATGAGTTCTTTGGGGTTAGTTGACGGACAAGTGCCATCCAAAAGCAGACATAGCGCATAATCATGCAGCTCGACTCATATCACAACATCTTCTCCAACTGTTGAGCATTTGCAAGATGCGGCGCTATCTTGTAATTTAGAGTTTCTAACAGGCATTATCCGCACGCTGTTAACATTGCTCTCAATAGGGAAACGGGCATGAATAATAAAAAGCAAAGTAAAGACTTCAATCACCACGGCATCTCTATCGAAGATATCAGGGCTTCAATGGTAACTGCCTCTAGACGTCAATTTATGATGGGAGCAAGTGCCATGGGTGCATTAGGTGCGCTTAATTTCTTGTTGCCCAGCACCGTATTCGCATCAAACAGTCAACTGCCGCCAGGCTTTACCCCTGCCTTGTTATTTAATGGTGAGAATACGGATAAATTCAGGGGCAATAGAAAGCTCAACACCCAAGAAGTCATGGCCAACATGTATCTGGATTTTAGAAAAGGAAGAGGTGATAGCCAACTTCAGCACCATATGTTGTTGCGAAATAACCCTAGGAGCTCATGGAGTGAGTCGTTATCGTGGGAAGTCTGGTACTGCGATACGCTGCAACATTCCATCTTGTGTGCAATGTTTTTAAACAACTACAATCTTTATTTTATGCCAGATATAGTAATTTGGGATGATGGTAAAAATAAACAAGCTCAAGACTTCTATCATAACTTTGCGTTGTCTAGAGGGATTTTTGACTTTTATTCTCAGTTTGTAGACAGAGGGTCAAAGATACTTTGGGGCACTGAAAAAATGCTTGCCCATGCCATGTTCTCAGCCGCTGAGCCGCGCACCTTAGATGGCAAAGCCAAGGCCGATGCATATTTGAAAGCTGATTTTGAAACAAGAGCAAAACTCATCAAGCAGCTTCGAGCAAAGTTTGAGGCGATGGATATCTCAAATAAAGATAGCCTGCGTGCGGATAGAGATATTTCAGGTAAGGCAGGAAAAGGACCGTTGAATAACTGGTATCGATTAATGTCTGCGCAAGGGGCGAGTTTCTTTTTAGCTAATTACTATTGGGTAGAATCAAGAGAGGACGGAGATGAAAGCCACAGAATAATGAACCTTATCTATGACAACATAGAAACATCAACTGGTGAGAAAACGAGTATGATGAGGCAAGGTCCAAAGCTCATCAATCGTCACTATTAAATCTAACCTTCTCCGGGACTAAGAGTAGTTGCTTCACCTTGCCTTGGAGGTGCTGGTTTACTTACTTTAAAGATTGTAAACCGTCCGCTTTCTGCACCTTAAGAGCCGTTCGCAGTATATAAATCTCCAAAAACAGCATGAGACATTTTTGTCGATTTACACTTAGCAAATTACGATAGCTCTTAATGTAGGCAATTATTTATTCTTCATTTCCCATCTCAAATTCTTTTTTTCTTGTTCCTCCAAAGTTTTGAGTTTACGTATTTCTGCTATTAATAACCTATAAACTTCAAATGTACATATAACTTCAGTTTCAGTTCTTGTCTCAATATCGGAAAAAGCCTTTTTCTCATATAATGCCCAGACATCTGATCCACACGCAAATCGCTCACCGTTCATGAATTTGTTGAGTATGTCGTTCTTTGTTTTAGGGTAAAGATAGTCATGCTTACAGTTAAAAGTCATTAATGCTAATTGAGATAAATCTAAGTAGCGTAATTCACTTTGAAAAATAAACGCATCTGCATTTGATAGAATTTTGAATCGTTTGAATAATTCAAATAATACTGGAGTGTCAGACGTTGTAATGCCAATTCCACATAAAACAAGTCCATGTTTATTCTGGTGGGCCTTTCGAACAGACTTAGAGTGTTCTAGGATAAATTGGTAAATAGCCTCTAATAAACATCTTTCATTATTAAAATCCCAGATCCAAAAGGATTTTATTTTTTGGAGATTTGTTCTCTGCTAAGATCGACATTACTGTTCGGCGTCATTGTGTAAAATGAGCCACCAAGGAGGGGTTCTAGGGATTTTCCCCTCTAAAAAGACATAATCCTCTGTAGACCACACCAATAAATGGCTGCGGAGGTGGGTTACTACTTATAAGTGTGGCAAATTAGGTAAATATCGTACATTTAATACGGAACAGCCCTGATATGGCCATCAAAAACGAAATTACTATTCTCACGAGAGCAGAACAGGCAAATCTTTATTCCCCACCCATTTTTTCAATCGAAGAACAACGTCTGTACTTTTCTCTGAACGATGCGGAATTGGCAGTTTTTCGGTCAATTCGTCTCAGAGCTCATAGATGTTACTTTGTCGCGATTTTGGGATACTTCAAATCAAAGCCCGTCATCCTAGATATCGCTTACTCGCAGGTTTCTAAGGATTTAATGTTCATCAGTAAAGAGCTGCTTGGCGGCAAGGGGCTCAGACCATTCACTCCCTCACAAAAACAAAAAGATCGACTCTACGCAAAAGTATTAGACCTTGCTGGTTATCACAAATGGGACGAAAGTCAGCACTTCAATTCTCTTTTCGACCACCTTGTTCAGGTGGGCAATGCCTGGCTGGAGCCGCGTTACCTCTTTGATACTGCTATTGAATTCCTAGCCAGTCACAGCATTGCTATCCCTAGGTACACCGTACTCCAGAGACTGATAAGCAGAACGATGCAGCAGGTCAGAAAAGACCTGGCGCACCAACTTAATCAACTCACCAGTCCTGAACTTCACGTCTTTCTGGACAGCATAACAGCCATTGATGACGGGCTAAGCCTGAACCAGCTCAGAGGCGGTGCAAAAAGTCTGACCGTACCTGAGCTTAAAAAAGAGCTTGCCCTTTATCATCAGTTAGCGCCATGGAGCACGCAAATCAATGGAGTTATCGATGGGCTTAATCTGTCTCTTAAAAATCGACAACACTTCGGTGAGCTCATCAACTATTACGGCAGTAAACTCAAACGATTCAAACGCGCACAGCAGCATCTATGGTTGCTATGTCACCTGACAGAGCGGATACAACTGGCACTGGAACGGTTAACTGATGGGTTCATTTACCATATCCGCAAGCAACAAGAAGCTGCCAACACCTTTGCACAACAAGCAGTGTTCCTGTCCTGGCAGTCAGCCGCGGACAATGTCACAAAAGCGGCAGAGTTACTGCATCTGTTTGTGGATGAGAACATTGATGATAATCAACCCTTCTCAGTAGTCAGACAACAGGCATTGAAGGTCATGAATGACAGGGATATCCAGACCCTCTGCCTTTACCTGAAAAAACAGAAACGGACCGTGGAAGAGTACCAGTGGCAACATTACGATGAACAACGCAATCTCCTGGAGCAGCTGTTAAGGCAGGTGTTCTTGTGCCTTGAATGTGAGGCCGGTGAAGGCTCAGAAGCCGTCGTCGCCCAACTTCAACAGATGCAAACGGAAATCGCATTCGGTGGACCACTGAAGACGATGGATACGTCGCTCATCCCGAAAAAGCACCTCCCATGGTTGGTTAAACAGGATAACGTTAACCCGCAACGTTACGAATGGCTGCTCTACCGGCAGTTAACCTCACGACTGAATGGACGCATTTATTTGCCAAATGTTACCAAATACCGCGCACTGGAAGACGACCTGATCCCCCAGACATCGCAGGATACCTTGCTGGCCTCATCAACACTGGACAGACTAAAACAGCCCGCAGAGTTATTGTTACAGGAGAAACAACACCGGCTGGAAAGTGCACTCAAAGACGTTGCTCTCCATATTGATGAGGGAGACAATCGAAATGTGATCATGAAAAATCGTACCGGTACCCGCTGGCGTCTGCCGACCAAAAGCGCTACATCTCTGGTCAACAATCCCTTTTTTAAGCGAATGCAACCGGTCGGTATCGCGGATGTACTGCGGTATGTAGAGCGCGAAACCGGGTTCATGAAATGTCTGACTCATGTACTTCCGATACAAAAACAAGGGTTCACTCATCAGGATGATTTACTGGCCATTCTGATTGCCAACGCCACTCACCGTGGTGTGTATGGCATGGCGCAGATCTCCGATCGAAGCTATGAACACCTGAGTACGGTGCAGGCCAACTATATCCGGCCTGAAACGCTGCATGACGCCAGCGACGTGATCAATAATGCGGTTGCAGCGCTACCCATCTTCCGCCACTACCATATTCAGGAGGACCAGCTGCATGCCAGTGCGGATGGTCAGAAATTCGAAACCCATCTGGAAACCTTTAAAACCCGGTACTCCTCTAAGTATTTCGGCACCAACAAAGGGATCACGGCCATGACACTGGTGGCCAACCACAGCGCCCTCAATGCTCGGATCATCGGTTCCAACGAGCACGAATCACACTATATTTATGACCTGTTACAATCCAACAGCAGTGAAATCAAACCTGACGTACTCTCGACAGATACACACGGTGTCAATCATGTTAACTTCGCCTTACTGGATCTATGCGGTTACAGTTTTGCACCGCGATACGCGCAGTTCAGTAGTGTCATCAATGATCTGTTTGACGTAACTGAAAATGAACACGGCGGCACCAACCTTGCCCTGAAAAAGCCCATCAGGACGAATGTCATCGAAACGGGATGGCAGGATATTAGGCGCATTGTTCTGTCACTTCAGACAAAGCGAACGACACAGGCAATGCTGGTAAGAAAGTTGTCTGGTTATCCTTCGGGGCACCCGACATTACAGGCGCTGACGGAGTATAATCGACTGGTCAAAGCGCAATATTTACTGGATTACATAGACAATGCCAGTTTGCGGCAGTACGTTCAGCGTGCCCTTAACCGGGGAGAAGCGTGGCACTTCCTGAGACGGGCTATTGCGTCGGTGAATGGCGATCAGTTCCGAGGCAAAAACGAGAGTGAAATCGCTATCTGGAATGAATGTGCAAGATTGCTTGCCAACGCGATCATCTACTTCAACTCCGCGATACTGAGTCATCTGCTGGGACACTTTGAAGCGAGAGGAGATGAAGAGAAAGCGGGTATCACTCGTGCTGTTTCGCCCGTTGCGTGGCAAAATATCAACTTAAGCGGAACGTATAACTTCACTAATACTGGGAAATTGCCCAATATTGGCGAAATAACAAGGCCGATAGTGGATGATTAGGCTCCAAGCTGAAAGTAAACCACCTCCGCAGCCATTTATTGGTGTGGTCTACAGAGGATTATGTCTTTTTAGAGGGGAAAATCCCTAGAACCCCATCAATGGCGAATACCGCATCGCTGAACATGTTCATTTGACGGCACAGTTGAACGAACTGGCGGCAAGCATTCTTGATGCCTTTGCCGTTGTCTTTTCTAAAGTCAGCAATGGTTTTGAAATCAGGTTGCAAACGTTCGACTAACCACATCAGTTCAACGTTGCGATGCGTCTCTTTTTCCAAACGGCGTGATGATTGAATACGGTTTAGATAACCGTAAATATATAACTTGAGCAGTGTTGCTGGGTGATAACAAGGACGGCCTGTTTGTTTTGCCTGCACCCGATTAAAACCTAATGATTCAAGATTTATTTCATTCACAAAAACATCAATGACTCGAACGGGATTATCTTCAGTGACAAAATCATCTAGCACTTCTGGTAGCAGTGTAGTTTGTGTTCTTGATTGACCTTTAATATGGTGAGACATCACAGATTCTCTCTGGTTTGGCTGACCATTTAATTATACTAAAAACGGAGATTAGATAGGTGATTACATTAAGACTGATTGATCATATAAACACCGTGCTTAGTCCAAAAGGTGATCAATAGTTTTCACACAGCCTGAGCGAAAAGCGGTCATTGGTTTATGTTTACCTACCGTATCAAAAGCTGAGTTAGGAGACCTTCAGAAAGCATAAAATAGATTAATCATTCATCCAATTTTCTTCTTAGTTTCTTTGTTAACAGACTTTAACCAGTCGTCCTTATCTATTGGTTTTGAAAATAAATATCCCTAATAATGATTACGCCTCTTTTTCTTTAAATAGGCAAATTGCTTATCAGTCTCGACTCCCTCTGCAACACTCTTCACAACAAATGCGCGAGCCATTTCAATAATCGTGTCAACAATAGCGTAAGATTTTTCAGGCTGATTAATTTCAATGTCGTCAACAAAATACTTGTCGATTTTTAATTCCGAAATAGGCAATTCCTTTAAATAAGCAAGGCTTGAATAACCCGTATCAGAATCATCTATGGAAAACTTAAACCCTTGCTTACAAATTCACTCATCGTAGTTTTTACAATTGCCATATCAATAACTCTTGCGCACGTGTAGCAATAATAAAATAGTGGTGTGAGGCAATGATTACTGAAGAATTTACAACCGCGTTACAAAGTAATAATATAAAAAAATTGCTGAGTGTCAATAAGTGGGTAGTTGCCTCTTAGGCGTTATAACGAACAGACGCGTAATGGCATTGCGCTTATGATTGATGCTGTAAAAGGACAAATATGATTGATCTAAACGTACTCAAGGCAGCTGTTATGAACTCTCGTGACGGCATAACGATCTCGGACCCTACACTGCCAGATAATCCGCTGATATTTGTTAACTCGGCTTTTGAGAGGATGACTGGCTATAGCCTTGAAGAGATTATTGGTAAAAACTGTCGTTATCTACAGGGAGATGATAAAGATCAAGAAGATCAATTAACTATCATTCGTGAAACTATCAAGAAACAACAAACCTGCCTAGTAACGCTCAGAAACTATCGAAAAGATGGCTCGATGTTTTGGAATGAACTCAGCATGTCGCCAATTTTTGATAATCAAGGAAAGCTAATACATTATTTAGGCATTCAAAAAGATGTCACCAGACTTAAAATTCAAAGCAAGGAACTTAACGAGACAAACGATTTAATGTGCGCAGTGAATGAGTCAAACCGAGATATACAGTTCGTACTCGACAGTGATGGCGTTATAGTCAAATATAATGTGAATGATAGTAAAGATTTATATCTGACACCCGATGAATTAATTGGGAAAAAGATGCTTGATTTACTTCCAATACAAGTATCTGAGCAGTTTAAAAATGCATTTGATGAGGCAATTGAAACTAACTCGTTAGTGTCATTCGACTACATGCTGTCGATGCCATCGGGCGATAGTACTTATAGCGCACATATTATCTCGCTTGAGGATAAAAGGATAGTTGTCACTGCCCGCGACATAACCGCTGAAAAAGAGAAGGAACTCGCTCTAATCCAAGCGACCAAAGCGACCCAAGAGTTGAATAGAGAGTTAATCTCTCAAAAGGGTGCAATAGACGAACACGCCATTGTGAGCATCGCTGATGTTGCTGGCCGCATTACCTATGTCAATGACAAGTTCTGCGCCATCAGCGGTTATGACCGTGAAGAGCTACTGGGCCATAACCACAAAATCGTTAAGTCCGATGAACACCCAGACGAGTTTTTCGTGGATTTATGGAAGACCATTTCTAGTGGTCAGGCGTGGCATGGTGAGATTAAGAATACCAATAAGACTGGCAGCGACTATTGGGTTAAAACGACTATTGTTCCGACCCTAGATGATAAAGGTAAGCCCTTTCAGTATGTAGGCATTCGGACAGAAATCACTGACTGTAAACAAGCCGAAGAAAAGCTGAAACTCGTTGCTCATTACGATGCATTAACCAACCTCCCCAACCGTGTACTACTGGCTGACCGATTGAACCATGACATGGTGCAGTGTCAACGCCGCAATAATTCATTAGCCGTTGCGTTTATGGACTTAGATGGCTTCAAAGCCGTCAATGACCTCTACGGCCATTATGTGGGGGATGAACTACTCGTTGAAGTGGCACAGCGCATGAAAGAGGCGTTACGAGAAGGTGATACGCTGGCACGTATTGGCGGCGATGAATTTATTGCTGTCATGGTTGATTTGGAAAATATTGAAGATAGTGAGTCTGTATTAAAACGACTACTAAAGGCCGCTGCTGCTCCTGTTACTTTGGGTGATGCTGTAATGCAAATCTCAGCGAGTATTGGTGTCAGCTTTTATCCACAAGACGAAGCAGATGCAGACCTGCTCATGCGTCACGCCGACCAAGCCATGTATTTTGCTAAGCAAGCAGGTAAAAACCGTTATCAATTTTTTGATACCACACAAGATAATGCGATGAAGATTCGGCAGCAAAGTATAGGCGATGTTTGCTCAGCTTTGGGTAGACGTGAGTTTGTGTTGCATTATCAACCCAAGGTGAATATGCGCACAGGTGATGTGATAGGTGTCGAAGCATTAATCCGATGGCAGCATCCTACTCGCGGTATAGTCCCACCTTTAGATTTCTTACCAGCGATAGAAGGTCATGCCATTAGTCTGGAGCTAAGTGAATGGGTCATAGACACTGCACTAATTCAAATAAGCCAATGGCGAAGCATGGGCTTAGACCTATCTGTCAGTGTCAACATTAGCGCCTATCAATTACAACAAGGTAACTTCACCACTCGCATAACAGCGTTGTTAGAAGCGCATCCCGAAGTTGACCCTCACTATTTAGAATTGGAAGTATTGGAATCCAGTGAGTTAAGTGACATCAGCCAATTGCTTAACACCATGAGTGCTTGCCATGAACTAGGCGTATGCTTTGCCTTGGATGACTTTGGTACAGGGTATTCATCGCTTACCCATATCAAACGTCTACCAGCCTACTTGATTAAAATCGACCAGAGCTTTGTGCGTGACATGCTGGAAGATGTCGACGATTTAGCGATTGTTGAAAGCGTCATAGGTTTAGCTAAAACATTCAAGCGCGAAGTCATTGCCGAGGGAGTAGAAACCATCGAACACGGAGCAGCACTATTACGACTGGGTTGTGAGTTGGCGCAGGGTTATGGCATTGCTCGGCCCATGACTGCCGGTGATATTCCTGAGTGGGTATCTAACTGGAAAACATATGATTCTTGGCAGACTTATAAAGGCTAACTGACTTGGCCACTGAGACTACCCAGAAGCGACCTTACAGAGCAGTCGGGTACGGCAGCTTTTGGCACTCAGACGACTTCAAGTCGTTCACCATACGTTCCAAAATGGAACGTATGGTGATCTAAGGTTTGTATTGTTGATAGTTTTAGCCTTGTTAATATTCGCTATCTGGGGTTCTAGGGATTTTCCCCTCTAAAAAGACATAATCCTCTGTAGACCACACCAATAAATGGCTGCGGAGGTGGGTTACTACTTATAAGTGTGGCAAATTAGGTAAATATCGTACATTTAATACGGAACAGCCCTGATATGGCCATCAAAAACGAAATTACTATTCTCACGAGAGCAGAACAGGCAAATCTTTATTCCCCACCCATTTTTTCAATCGAAGAACAACGTCTGTACTTTTCTCTGAACGATGCGGAATTGGCAGTTTTTCGGTCAATTCGTCTCAGAGCTCATAGATGTTACTTTGTCGCGATTTTGGGATACTTCAAATCAAAGCCCGTCATCCTAGATATCGCTTACTCGCAGGTTTCTAAGGATTTAATGTTCATCAGTAAAGAGCTGCTTGGCGGCAAGGGGCTCAGACCATTCACTCCCTCACAAAAACAAAAAGATCGACTCTACGCAAAAGTATTAGACCTTGCTGGTTATCACAAATGGGACGAAAGTCAGCACTTCAATTCTCTTTTCGACCACCTTGTTCAGGTGGGCAATGCCTGGCTGGAGCCGCGTTACCTCTTTGATACTGCTATTGAATTCCTAACCAGTCACAGCATTGCTATCCCTAGGTACACCGTACTCCAGAGACTGATAAGCAGAGCGATGCAGCAGGTCAGAAAAGACCTGGCGCACCAACTTAATCAACTCACCAGTCCTGAACTTCACGTCTTTCTGGACAGCATAACAGCCATTGATGACGGACTAAGCCTGAACCAGCTCAGAGGCGGTGCAAAAAGTCTGACCGTACCTGAACTTAAAAAAGAGCTTGCCCTTTATCATCAGTTAGCGCCATGGCGCACGCAAATCAATGGCGTTATCGATGGGCTTAATCTGTCTCTTAAAAATCGACAACACTTCGGTGAGCTCATCAACTATTACGGTAGTAAACTCAAACGATTCAAACGCGCACAGCAGCATCTATGGTTGCTATGTCACCTGACAGAGCGGATACAACTGGCACTGGAACGGTTAACTGATGGGTTCATTTACCATATCCGCAAGCAACAAGAAGCTGCCAACACCTTTGCACAACAAGCAGTGTTCCTGTCCTGGCAGTCAGCCGCGGACAATGTCACGAAAGCGGCAGAGTTACTGCATCTGTTTGTGGATGAGAACATTGATGATAATCAACCCTTCTCAGTAGTCAGACAACAGGCATTGAAGGTCATGAATGACAGGGATATCCAGACCCTCTGCCTTTACCTGAAAAAACAGAAACGGACCGTGGAAGAGTACCAGTGGCAACATTACGATGAACAATGCAATCTCCTGGAGCAACTGTTAAGGCAGGTGTTCTTGTGCCTTGAATGTGAGGCCGGTAAAGGCTCAGAAGCCGTCGTCGCCCAACTTCAACAGATGCAGACGGAAATCGCATCCGGTGGACCACTGAAGACGATGGATACGTCGCTCATCCCGAAAAAGCACCTCCCATGGTTGGTTAAACAGGATAACGTTAACCCGCAACGTTACGAATGGCTGCTCTACCGCCAGTTGACTTCGCGACTGAACGGACGCATTTATCTGCCAAATGTTACCAAATACCGCGCACTGGAAGACGACCTGATCTCCCAGACATCGCAGGATACCTTGCTGGCCTCATCAACACTGGACAGACTAAAACAGCCTGCAGAGTTATTGTTACAGGAGAAACAACACCGGCTGGAAAGTGCGCTCAAAGACGTTGCTCTCCATATTGATGAGGGAGACAATCGAAATGTGATCATGAAAAATCGTACCGGTACCCGCTGGCGTCTGCCGACCAAAAGCGCTACATCTCTGGTCAACAATCCCTTTTTTAAGCGAATGCAACCGGTCGGTATCGCGGATGTACTGCGGTATGTAGAGCGCGAAACCGGGTTCATGAAATGTCTGACTCATGTACTTCCGATACAAAAACAAGGGTTCACTCATCAGGATGATTTACTGGCCATTCTGATTGCCAACGCCACTCACCGTGGTGTGTATGGCATGGCGCAGATCTCCGATCGAAGCTATGAACACCTGAGTACGGTGCAGGCCAACTATATCCGGCCTGAAACGCTGCATGACGCCAGCGACGTGATCAATAATGCGGTTGCAGCGCTACCTATCTTCCGCCACTACCATATTCAGGAGGACCAGTTGCATGCCAGTGCGGATGGTCAGAAATTCAAAACCCATCTGGAAACCTTTAAAACCCGGTACTCCTCTAAGTATTTCGGCACCAATAAAGGGATCACGGCCATGACACTGGTGGCCAACCACAGCGCCCTCAATGCTCGGATCATCGGTTCCAACGAGCACGAATCACACTATATTTATGACCTGTTACAATCCAACAGCAGTGATATCAAACCTGACGTACTCTCGACAGATACACACGGTGTCAATCATGTTAACTTCGCCTTACTGGATCTATGCGGTTACAGTTTTGCACCGCGATACGCGCAGTTCAGTAGTGTCATCAATGATCTGTTTGACGTAACTGAAAATGAACACGGCGGCACCAACCTTGCCCTGAAAAAGCCCATCAGGACGAATGTCATCGAAACGGGATGGCAGGATATTAGGCGCATTGTTCTGTCACTTCAGACAAAGCGAACGACACAGGCAATGCTGGTAAGAAAGTTGTCTGGTTATCCTTCGGGGCACCCGACATTACAGGCGCTGACGGAGTATAATCGACTGGTCAAAGCGCAATATTTACTGGATTACATAGACAATGCCAGTTTGCGGCAGTACGTTCAGCGTGCCCTTAACCGGGGAGAAGCGTGGCACTTCTTGAGACGGGCTATTGCGTCGGTGAATGGCGATCAGTTCCGAGGCAAAAACGAGAGTGAAATCGCTATCTGGAATGAATGTGCAAGATTGCTTGCCAACGCGATCATCTACTTCAACTCCGCGATACTGAGTCATCTGCTGGGACACTTTGAAGCGAGAGGAGATGAAGAGAAAGCGGGTATCACTCGTACTGTTTCGCCCGTTGCGTGGCAAAATATCAACTTAAGCGGAACGTATAACTTCACTAATACTGGGAAATTGCCCGATATTGGCGAAATAACGAGGCCGATAGTGGATGATTAGGCTCCAAACTGAAAGTAAACCACCTCCGCAGCCATTTATTGGTTTGGTCTACAGAGGATTATGTCTTTTTGGAGGGGAAAATCCCCAGAACCCCAATATGGTGGCATTGTTAACCATTATCACAATTTCGTTTACTATTCACTTGGCCGCCCGTTACCGCGAGCTTTACGAGGCCTATAAGGATGATCCGAGACCTTGTGCACTGCCGCATGCAACCATGCGCTCAAAACTCGAACCTTGCCTGTATACAGCTATTACTACTATGGTGGCATTTGCATCGTTAACCACGAGTGATATTGTGCCTATCATCGATTTCGGTTGGATGATGTGTATAGGCATATGTTTGTCACTAATAGTCACCTATAGTTTTTTTGCAAGCGTACTTGTACTTGTCCCTAAAAACGAATCTATTGAATCTATCGCACATACACCTCGTTTAACTGCATGGTTTGCACGAATGTCTACGGATCGACCAGTTCGAGTATTGTGGATTGCGCTTTTAGCCATTGTTGTTTCTGTCGTAGGTCTACAACAGCTTAAAATTGGCACTCGTTTAGTAGAGTATTTTCGAGCGGATACAGAAATTAGACAAGGCCTTAATTTTATCGACCAGGAATTAGGCGGAACCATACCACTGGATATCGTCTTACAATTTGACCCCTTCGAACAACCCGACGTAGTTGAAGAAGATCCGTTCGATGATTTTGCTGAAGAAGGCACTGATAACTATCCTGAGCGCTTTTGGTATACTCCTGAAAAATTGGCAATGATTGATAAGTTACAAGTCTTTTTGGAATCCAAAGAAGCACTAGGTAAGTCTATATCATTGGCAAATATGGAGCGAGTTGCTCGTAGCTTTAATAACAACGAAGCACTTTCTTACACACAGCTTACCGCCATTATGGGGTTATTGCCTGATGACGTGCGTACGAATTTAATTTCTCCCTATGCTTCGCCTCATACAGGTCAGATGCGTATTTCGTCACGTATACATGAAACTGGTCCCGAGCATAATTTGCATGATCTCATCGCAGATATTGAAAATTTTGCCATAAACGTAGTGGGTTTTGCTCCAGAAAGCGTACACGTCACAGGTGTCGCCGTATTATTCAGCGATATGCTAAAGCAACTAGTAGACTCACAACTCTTCACGGTTGCCTTTGTTATATTGGCAACCTTTTTGATGTTTGCGTTTTTGTTGCGATCTGTCTCATTGGCATTAATAGCTTTAGCACCTAACTTACTTGCGGCCGTTTTGATATTGGCCTTTATGGGGTTCGCGGGTATACCGCTAGATGTTATGACTATTACCATTGCTGCCGTCATTATCGGTATAGGAGTAGATGATGCCATTCACTACTTGCATCGCTTTAAAGAAGAAATTGATGAAGGGCACTCCACCGTAACAGCAGTAAAAATCACACACGAAAGCACAGGTAAAGCCTTGTACTTAACTACGCTAATTGTTGTGGTAGGGTTTTCGGTATTATTGTTTTCCCGTTTTGTACCTACAGTCTATTTTGGCTGGTTAGCGGCATTGGCAATGATTTTAGCCTTAACAGCCAATTTAACCTTGTTACCTGCATTATTGGTTAAAACTTATAATCGTAGTGGAAAGCAATCATCTATTAGTAGCTCAACTGAAGAGCATAATTATGTCAAACCCATATTAGGAGAATAAATATGCGATTCTTTTTAAAAGTTTTTATTTTACTGTTTATTACAAGCTACAACTCAACATCGATGGCTGCAATAGAAGGCCCTCAACAGCGTGTTGAAGAGGTAGCAACACGTTTGTTTACTCTGCTAAAATCTGGTGCAACGGGCGGGGAAGAAGTCACTTCAGCATCAAATGAAGCATCACAACAAAAATTCAGAACAGACGTTAGGGCTATGTTATCTGAAATTGTAGATTTTAAATCTATAACCAAAGGTGTAATTGGTAAAAACAAACAGTTGTTGAGTGATGCTCAAAAGGCCCTGTTTCAAACAGAATTCGAACGTTCAATCGTCAATATACTGGTCGTTGCCTTTGACGATGTTAAAGATTACAGCTTGGAAACAAAACAAGCAAAAATGAAGAATGAAAAACGTGCTCAAGTACCTGTTGAAGTTAAGATATCGAACGCAGCAACTTATAATATTTTATTCTCACTATCTTTGTCTAAAGAGCAATGGCGCGTGAAAAACCTCATAATTAACGGAGTCAATCTTGGTTTGACTTTTCGTAACCAGTTTCATGAATCAATGAAAATACATAATAATGACGTTGATGCAGTGATTAAAGCTTGGTCTGACAGCACAAATACATCTAAAACTAATAGCTAAGCCCTTAATACTTGTGTTTTTTAATCTAAGTAATGAACACGACAAATGTGAAACAGCTGAAAAGAGAGGGCCTTCCTTCCTCGATAAAACGGACACCAAAACCTTACTAAAGATGAGGTGTCCATGCAAAAATACAATAACCCAGACGAACTTAGAAGTATTCAAACGACTTAAATTCAATGCTGTTCAACTTAGTTTCGCTGTTGGCATCACAATCAAAATTATCGCACTAAAGCTCAACATTCACCCGTTCATGCTGTCACGATGGCGAAAACATTATAGCGATTAATAAACGTAAAAATGTGGCGACGGTTTGTTGTGGAGGAACATGTTCTTCAGGCCGTGTTATTTGCGTAAATCTTGTAAAACAAGAACCACAGTAATACCAATCAACATCGACAATATTGCCACTACACTAGCAAGTGAAAAATTAGGAAGAGCAATTAATAGTTGCGCATCATTGCCACCTAAGGCCATAGAAGACCCAAATCCCATAAGCGTGCCGAAAAAAGGTGTAAGGGCCAATCTAATAGTCTTGTCTTTCTCCATTTAAAATCTCTTTTTGAATATGCAGCATAAAACATTCCTGACAATAAGCTTATAGTCAGAAGGTAACGTTTTATCTCTGGCCAAACGGTCTCTTGTGGTCCAACAACAGCATAACTAATATCGTTTACTAAAGCTGAAGGTGGCCAATTAGGTTGATATAAAAATAGTATTCCCCCTAATACACCAATCATGCTAATACTAAGCCATAAACGCATTTGATTTGGGTTTCCAAAAAATGCCCAAATGAGTACCAACATTGAAATTACAAATAGTGTCCAATACTGGAGTTCCTCAGAGAATAAAGTAATGTGCTCAGGTAGTGGCAATGAAAATTGAGTAAAACACCACCAACCTAATGCCCAGCCGATTATGGTGGCAAACATTCTAATATCGCCTCGCATTAGCCTATAAAGCGTAGAAAGGGTACAAGCATGATTAAATGCCGCACCAATACCAAACATAAAGCCCCCAAGTGCAATCCAAAAATTTGGACCGTAGGCAACATTGACATCGCTAAGGCCTGATTGCTGACCAATACTAATTGAAATCCAAGAAAACGAACCGCTAAGTAAAGTGGCAAATAGCAGAGAAAACCTTCTTTTGAGTGCAAGCCTTACGCTGTTGACTAGACATAAACCAGTGCTTTGGGACAAATACCCAATAATTCCAGCGAATAATAGTATGATCGATAAAAGCAGCATTATATGCCCTATATAAATAATAAACTGAACAAGCTAAAGTTTAAAAGCGTTATGGTCTGTTGATCTTTCGGGTTTACTTTTACAGCAGCTTGTTTGAGATGAAGACAAAGCAGAGCACAGGGAGTATAGTTTGCTACATGAAGTGCAATAACGCAGTATACATTTCAAACAAACGCTGCCCTTTGGGTTCATTTAAAACGGCTTTTACATATTGCTGCTCGTTTGTTACATAAATAACTATGCTTCAAAACTCGCGTCGCGATCAAAGCCATTTTAAATTGAATCAACTTTAACACTGAAAGAGCAATAGACCCTCAATAGCGCCAGCTTCATAACCTGTAAACTTCATCACCCCTATCCATATTAAAATAAGTGCAATTGAAAAACGTAGGGTATTATCGCCAAGCGCAGTAACCAATAGAGCTATTTTTTGTTCCTTTATTTGCAATGATTTGGTGTTCGTTGCTAGCATGGTGTTTTTCTCTATAAAGTAAGTGTAATCGATAAAATAGTGTTAACTGAGAAAATTAAATAGGCTTACCGATTAAATCACTTAATGCGCCCGAATTTAGTGCATGATGAAAATCATCGCCACCACCAATATGTTGCTTGTTGATAAAAATTTGTGGTACGGTTTTTTCACCGCTACGTTGTTGCATTTCTTTAGTCAGTTTTTCAGAATCAGTAATTTCAAATTCTTCAAAATCAAGACCTAAACGACTGAGAGTGGCTTTGGCGCGTTTGCAATACGGGCAGTAGCTTTTGCTGTATATTTCAATTTTAGTCATGGGGTATTTCCTATTTTATTTAATGGATTGCTTGTTGTTGATAAATCTATTGTTACGCATTGGTTAATACTAACAATACTCAAAAATCTTTGATCTTGTCACTAACCGTCTACATTATGAAGGTAAGTTGGTTTCTAACTAAGTTGTTAAACAAAGCCGCTTTGCAACAATATATAGGTATTACATTCAAACAGTTTTTAATGTACTGCCGGCTATAAAAAATCCTGCAGTACGGTAAGTGATAACATGGAAAAATTGAACTGGAACGAGTGAAATTACGCCCCTGGACCACAATCAATGCAACGAAGCGGTGGGTGTGCGCCCATGCCTAAGTTAAACAATAAGTCACGAAGGGCACTACGCAACCCCTCTTCAATAACCGGGTGATAAAATGGCATTTGCAATACCTCACTTACGGTCATTCTAAGCTGAATAACCCATGCTAACAAATGTGCAATGTGCTCATTGTGTGGGCCTATCATCTCTGCGCCAAGTAATACGCCAGTCTCTTTGTCACCATATACTTTCAATAAGCCTTTATTGACCAGCATGACTCTTGAGCGACCTTGTCCGGTAAAGCTCACGCTACCACTTGCAAAATGACAGCCTAGTTTTTCAGTCAGTGCTCTGAATGACATGCCCACGGTAGCTATTTGTGGATCGGAAAACACTACGCCTAAGCTGGTTTTACGGGCTTTTTTAAATACTTGAGGGAAGGTTGAGGCATTCTCACCTGCTAATCGGCCTTCGTCTGCCGCTTCGTGTAGTAGAGGAATATCACCATTAACATCACCTGCAATAAATATATGGCTGTCACCGCATTGCATTGACATAAGATTATAAATAGGCACGCCGCGTCCATCTAATTCAAGTGAAGTATTTTCTATTCCAATATTATCAATATTTGTTTTACGACCCGTTGCGGCTAGTAGGTAGTCAAATGTTTCTGTAACTTCTTCGCTATCAGGTGTCGGCTTAAACGTTATTTGCACGCCCTTGTCGGTGCGCTCTATAGATTTAACTTGGCCATTGCTATGAAATGGGAATTCATCTTTAAAAATTTCAAGGGAAGTGGCGATAACCTCTGGGTCAGACAAGGGGCCAACCGCGTCACCCACACCAAATAAATGCGTATGAACGCCTAAGCGATGCAGTGCTTGGCCTAATTCTAAACCAATTACTCCTGCGCCAAAAACCGCAATCGATTTGGGTAAGTCATCCCAATAGAAAACATCGTCATTGGTAATGAGCAGATCTTTTGCTTGTTCAAAGAATCCTGGAATATTGGGGCGAGAGCCCGTGGCAATAATTATCTTGTCAGCAGTAAGCGTGCCGCCTGTTGATAGGCTCAAAGTATGGTCATCGACAAAACTAGCGTAAGCCTGAATGCGATGTTTTTCGTCAAAACTATCTATATCTTCATTTACAAAACCTACAAAACGGTCGCGCTCATCTTTAACGCGTTTCATTACTGCCTTGCCGTCAACGCTTGGTATTTTTCCTTGCAAACCAAAATCTGCAAATTTTTCTGTGTTATGACGTAACTCGCCAGGCGCGATTAATAACTTGGATGGCATACAACCTACTCTTGCACAAGTAGTCCCGTAATGCCCGCCTTCAATTAAAGCAATGCTGTCGATGTGTTTACGTACTTCGCGGTATGCGCCCATTCCTGCTGTACCCGTACCAATTATGGCAACTTCTACGTGAATGTTCTGATTGTTTTTCATTTAATATCCTTAAACTGATTATTATTGATAAAATTACTATAGAGCCGATTAGCAACTACACGATGCTCAATGAGCTTTATTATCATTCGTTCAATAATTAATATGCACTGAATAATACATATTCTTCAATTAAACCTCTTTTACTGACGAAATTACTTAGCGAATACAAATTGACGCTTCTAACACTTTATGACATCCAAATTACATACTATTTAATCAATGTGGTCAACACGTGTGGATTATTATGCAGCGTTTTATGCACCGGACAGCGATCAGCAATTTCCATTAGCCGAGCCTTCTCTGAATCGCTCAACGGTCCTAATAGCTGAACCTTCCGAATTAATGCCTCCATGTTCTTGTTTTGTTCTGCAGCATTACCCGCATCATCCAAATAGTTACGCTCGTGCAACAAGGATACCTCAACATGCTCGAGTGGAATTTCCTTTCGAGTAGCGTACATACGAATAGTCATTGCAGTACATGCGCCTAGAGCAGCCAATAAATGCTCGTATGGATCGGGGCCTGAATTTTTACCGCCTAACTGTACAGGTTCATCTGCATTCCAGTGATGATGATCACTAAAAACATCTAGTTGAAATTTATGGTCAATCTCGGCAACCAAAACGTGTCCTTTAGTGAGATTAGGGCGATATATTTCTTCCACAGGAATATATCGACTTGCCCAGCCTGAAATCGTTTGCGCTACATATTCACTATCGTTAGATTTTGATAACAGGTGATCTGCCGTATCTAAACTAATAAAGCTTTTAGGATGCTTAGCAGCTTTGTAAATTTTCTCGGCATCTGAAATCTCTACAGTTAAATCTACAGGTGAGTGCATGACTAATAACGCTTTATTAAGGTGCTCTATGTGCTCTGTCGATTGATTACGCAAATCATCTAAAAATTGCTTTTTAATAGTGAACTCACGCGCGCCTAAACTCACTTTTGCACATCCTTTGCTTTCTATGGTCTCAAGGTGCGCATCAAAATTGTGAACCACATGGCTTGCCTCATATGGAGCACCGATAGTCACTACCGCTTTCACCTTAGGAAGATGTGCAGCCATCGCTAAAACAGCAGCTCCACCAAGACTATGGCCAATAAGTAATTTCGGCGCTTCATAATGTGCTTCAAGAAATGTTGCCGCTGACAACAAATCTTCGGTATTAGATGAAAAATTAGTATTAGCGAAATCACCATCACTATTGCCTAAGCCTGTAAAATCAAATCGAAAAACGGCAAAACCATGTTGAACCAAAAATCGGCTAATTCGCGAGGCTGCGGCAATATCTTTACCACAGGTAAAACAATGAGCAAATAATACATAAGCTCGTATTGTGCTGTCAGGTGTTTCAAGCAATCCAGCTAGCTTTTGTCCTTGACTAGAAAATTCTACTTTTGTTCTCATTTTTTCAATCCTCTGAGTATTAAATACAACTCATTATTTTATTACTTATTCAAAAAACTATTACCTTGTTTGGTCATCAATGTAGCACGGTTAAGTAGGCAACAATGGTTCAATAACAGCTTGCCAATCAGCAAATGTCGACTTGTGATCAACGGGCACTTTATTCGCATTATTGATAAATAATGTCGGTGTTGCCCAAACCGCCTTTGTTGCCGCATAACGAATGGGTGTACGTGCTTGCTCATAAGTATCACTGTCAGCCATTTTTTTAGGAATATTTCATACTCTTGGCCTGAATGCTCCTGAGCAAAGCTCGCCACAAGTTGTAAAAGATCCGCATGAGTTTTATTGAGAAAACGGCTATTATAAAATTGTGATTGGCGTTCATAAATAAATGTCGCAAAATCATAAAATTTGTCGGCATCACGCTCTGCGAATGCAAAGAGGCCTAAACTCATGTCCCAAGCTTGTCGGTGGTTACTCAGCGTTATCAGGTGAACCCTTAAACTGACAGATTCACCCTTGTAGTAGTTTGAAACTTCAAGTAACCTCGGCCAAATTGTACGTGAATGAGGACATTGAATATCAATAAAGGCATCAATCGTTATTTGGGCTGCGGCATCACCCAGTAGAAAACCGCTTGGGCGGTGTGGTATTGGTATCGTCATATGACATGATTTCCTTAAATTACGTTAGATTAATAGTTTTAGCTTTGTATATTAAATTAACAATCAGACAAACTATTAAGCGGTTAACTCAATGATCTACATTATGTTTAATTTACGATGCAATTTTTATAAAAATTATGGATTAAAAGACTCCCATTAAATTTTTAATTTTCTGACTAACATAGGGTTAGTTGTTGCTTGAACAATCAAGGTGAAAAGTACAATACCAAACCCTATAGATTGAATTGTCCACCAATAGGGTAGTTCTGTTGGTAATGACAGCACCAATGCAATGGTAACAGCACCGCGCAGGCCTCCCCATATCATTATAGGTGGGTATTTAGGGCAGGGCAAGATCACGAACATTTTTCAACCAAACCAAGCTAGTAGTTGACCCAATCGCCAGCTTATGATCAGATACTGCCTTTTGCAAAAGGGCAATTCCGTGAACCTGAACGTATTTTCTGAACACTTTTCCAGCATCGAAGACACTCGCCAGTCCGCCAAAGTCACTTACCCACTGTTTGATGTGCTGTTTCTCACGCTATGCGCTGTGATTGCTGGCTGTCAGGGCTGGGAAGATATTGAAGATTTCGGCGAAGACAGACTGCCTTGGCTGCAAAAACTTGGATTTTTCGCGTTAGGTTTACCGGTACACGACACGATTGCGCGGATTATCGCGCGCATTGAGCCGACGCAATTACAGCAAAGTTTCGCCAATTGGATGCAGGCAGTGGCCGTGCTGACCGATGGCGAGGTGGTGGCGATAGATGGCAAAACACTCTGCAGCTCGTACAATCGAAAAAGCCGTCGCTCAGCTATTCACATGGTCAGCGCCTTTGCGACCGCCAATGGCGTGGTGATGGGACAAGTAAAAACCGAAGAAAAATCGAATGAAATCACAGCGATACCAGAGTTACTGGACTTACTGACCATCAAGGGGTTCTAGGGATTTTCCCCTCTAAAGTAACATAAATCGCCATACTCACCATATTTAAAGGCATACAAAGGTGGGTTACTTCTCCAAAGTATGGCAAATTATGAGGTTAACAACCCCTTAAACTTAATTTAATTCCTATGGCTATAAAAAACGAACTATCAATTCTTACCAAAGCTGAGCAGCTTGATCTATATTCTCCGCCGCTATTATCACTTGAACAACAACGATTGTATTTTACGCCAAACGAGATCGAGTTAACAGAGTTGAAAAGTATTCGCCTAAGGAACCACCGATGCTATTTCATTGCGTTATTAGGGTATTTTAAGTCTAAGCCTGTGATTCTTTCACCTAGCTTTAACCTCATCTTTGACGATATGCAGTTTATTTCAACGCAAGTTCAAGGAGGCAAAGGGATCAGGCCTTTCAGCATTAATAAGATGCAGCGTGACCGTATATATCAAAGAATACTGAGGTTATTAAACTATCAGAAATGGGACGAAAGTCTGCACTTTGCGCCGCTGTACGAACATCTTGTTATGGTCGGCAAAGCTTGGCTTGAGCCTCGTTATCTATTCGATGCAGCCGCTGAATATCTAGCAACGCATAGAATTGCCATCCCTAAATATACTGTCTTACAAAAGCTTATCAGTCGTGTTATCCAACAGGTCAAGAAGGCGTTAAATAATAAGCTTCGTATTCATGTTTCATCTGAACTACACGGATTTCTAAATACTATTATCGATGACAAAGATGGGCTCTCCTTAAGCCAGCTTCGAGCCGGTGCAAAAAGCGTTATGGTGACAGAGCTAAAAAAAGAACTGACGGTGTATCATCAGTTACAGCCTTATACAAGACAGATTGATAATGCTGTTAAGGGCTTAGCCTTATCGTCTAAAAACCAACAACACTTCGGTGAAATGGTGGATTATTATGGCAGTAAACTAAAACGCTTTAAGCGTCCACAGCAACACCTATGGTTGCTGTGTTTTCTGACTCAACGCATACGGCAAAGCCTAGAGCGATTGGCTGATGGGTTTATTCATCATATCCGTAAACAACAAGAAGCTGCGCATGCGTTTGCCCAACAGGCAGTGTTTGACTCATGGAGGTCAGCTGCAGACAATGTCACCAAAGCCGCAGAATTACTGCATCTGTTTGTTGATGACAGTATCGACGATAATCAACCATTTGCAACGGTTAGGCAACAAGCATTAAGTGTAATGAATAACCAAGATATAGAAACGCTATGCCTGTACTTAAAAAAGCAAAAACGCACGGTAGAAGAATATCAATGGCAATATTATGATGATCAAAACGGGTTAATTGAGCAGTTATTAAGGCCCGTGTTTCTATGTCTTGAATGCCAAGCAGGTAAAGGCTCAGAAGCATTAGTGACCCAGCTCAAAACCACAAAAACAGAACTATTAGCAGGTAATACATTGCAAACAATGGATAGTACACTTATCCAACAAAAACATCGTCCATGGTTAATTAACAAGGATGTTGTTCATCCACAGCGATACGAATGGTTGCTTTACCGTCAACTGGCTTCTCGGCTTAATGGTCGAATTTACTTATCAAACGTCACTAAATATCGTGCGCTAGAAGACGACTTAATTGCATCGTCAATACAGCCTGATCTATTGGCATCATCAACATTGGAAAAGCTAAAGCAGCCGATTCAGAAGCTACTGCAAGTAAAACAAATACGCTTAACAACATCCCTAGAAGATGTTGCTCGTCACATTGATAATGGTGATAACCGCAATGTGATCATGAAGAGCCGAAGTGGCACACGATGGCGACTGCCAGTTAAAGGCTCCCAATCACTTGTCAACAACCCTTTCTTTAAACAAATGATCCCCGTCAGTATTGCTGATGTGTTGCGTTATGTTGAACAAGAAACCAACTTTATGCAATGCTTCGCACACGTGCTGCCAATACAAAAACAAGTAGGCGCCAATCAGGATGATTTATTGGCTATTCTAATTGCGAATGCGACACATCGCGGCGTATATGGGATGGCACAAATATCTGATCGCAGTTATGAGCATCTAAGCACTATACAAGCTAATTATATTAGGCCTGAAACCTTGCAAGAGGCTAGTGATATCATCAATAACGCAGTAGCGGCACTCCCTATTTTCCGCCACTATCACATCCAAGAAGACGTCCTGCACGCCAGTACCGATGGGCAAAAATTTGAAACTCACCTTGAGACTTTTAAAACTCGCTACTCCTCGAAATACTTCGGCACCAACAAAGGTATTACGGCCATGACGTTAGTTGCCAATCATAGTGCGTTAAATGCCCGTATCATAGGATCTAATGAGCATGAGTCCCATTATATTTACGACTTACTACAATCTAATACTAGTGATCTTAAGCCAGATGTCCTCTCAACCGACACCCATGGTGTTAATCATGTTAATTATGCCTTATTGGATTTATGCGGTTATAGTTTTGCGCCTAGGTATGCTCAGTTCACCAGTGTGATCAATGACCTATTTAACGTAACTGAAAGCGACGACGGAAACACGCATCTGGCGCTGAAAAAGCCGATAAAAATGAATGTGATTGAAGAAGGCTGGCAGGATATTCAGCGTATTGTGTTATCCCTTCAAGAAAAACGCACAACACAGGCATTGCTAGTACGCAAATTATCTGGTTATCCATCTAGACACCCTATATTACAAGCATTAACGGAATATAATAGGCTCATCAAAGCCCAATATTTACTTGATTATATTGATGATGCAAGTCTGCGCCAATATGTTCAACGAGCACTGAACCGAGGCGAAGCCTGGCATTTCCTCAGGCGAGCTATTGCATCGGTCAATCGTGACCAGTTCCGTGGAAAAAACGAATCAGAAATAGTCGTCTGGAACGAGTGTGCCCGTTTGACGGCAAATGCTATTATCTACTTTAACTCGATGATCCTAAGTCATCTATTACTGCACTTTGAAGAAGTTGGTGACGAGGAAAAAGCAGCAATAACTCGACAAGTATCACCCGTTGCATGGCAGAACATTAATCTGAGCGGCACTTATCAGTTCGCTAGTAACCGCAAACTACCTGATTTACAGGAAATAACTAGGCCTATTGTTGAAAATGAAGTCTAAAATGAAAGGTAACCCAGCTCCACAAGCCATTAACTGCGAGGGTTGTGGCGATTTATGTTACTTTAGAGGGGAAAATCCCTAGAACCCCACTGTAATTGTTCAAAAGGCGCATAAAGCCAATTGGCCATTTGCGTTGGCGTCACACCACTAAAATCGGGATGAGGTTGATTATTGCGATCCTGAACTTTGTGTTGTAAAGCAGCGTTGAGTTCATCAAGGCTCAAATTTGGGTTCATTGCCAGCATAGCTTCTACATCATCGGAAACTTGGGCATGTTGGTTAGAAACGCTGCTCATACAACAACGTTTAAATTTTTTACCACTGCCACAATGGCAAGGATCGTTTCGACCGAGCTTCATTACTCTCCCTTCTTATTGTTATAGAAAAAGCGCCGCATTTTCATGTTTGCGCTGCTCCAATGTCTTAGCAATCGCAAACACTTTTGTTTTACTGATCCCTTGTTGCTTGGCAAGATAAGTAAATTGGCTGATGGCTTCTGCGACTTCTTCAATGACTTGCCTTGCATCATTCCAATTCGCAAAGCCAGCACTGGTAGCAAGTTTTTGCATCACTTTAAGCGATGGCGCTTTGCCATAACCTCCGAACGCAGTGGCGTGTTCGTTAAATGGATGTGGGCTGTAGGTAACATCGTAAAAAGGGGCAGGAGCCCATTGACCGTCATCCGCTTGCAAAAACGCCCAGTTTTTACTGTGGTCGTCTTGGTTAGACGAAAGCAGGTTAAAAATGGCGCGGCGAAATTGCAGTTGCCCAACGGCGGGTGATTTACACAACTGACGGCTGGCTTTTATCAGGTCAATATAATCTAAACTTGGCGTTCTAAAGTCTGCATCCAATAGCCCGCAAGCGCTGTGCATATGCAATCGACCTGCACTGCACTTGCTGCCTAAGTCGGCCTGTTCAGTGACATAATCAAAACGCTCAAGCGCTAACCACGCAGGCGCACCGCTTTTAGGCGGTGCTTCAATGAGTTGCCAGACTGGTGGTTGGCACTTAGCTTGCTCAGCCATTTGCAAATAAGCCGCCTCACACAAACCTTCTTCATGCCCGAGCGCTAGATTCTTTGAGGTAAATTTAATCAGCCAAGCCTTATCTCCATGCTGAGCAAAGGTTCGGCATTGCTGAGTTTCCCCTGTAGGCATATAAATCTGTGCCTTGGGCCTTGCCCCACCCGAACTACCACCCGCGACTAATGCGGCCAACACCTGTTGCGTGTGCTCATCTAACTCATCGTGATTATCATCCATATAATCTGACATTGAAGCATCGAACAGCGTTTGTGCTTCTAAGCCTAACGTCGCTAAATCAATATCCGCAGGCGCCGTGGCTGAAAACTCAGACACCGGAGAAAAAGACAGCGCACCCATACCTTTATCACCAACAAAGGCTAACCTATCCATCGCTGTTAATTGATTAGGTAGGATGCCCTTTTGCCGGAAAATACGATCTTGTAACAGCATGCCCCAACCATCGGGCAAACAATCGGCGAATACGCCATGTACACCTTGATGCGGCGCTTTAGGTGCGGCTTGAACTTGCACGTTCGACTGCAAAGTAAATGGTGATAAATTGCCAAACTGTTGCAAATAGCCGTCTGCATATTGGAAAAAAACGCCTTGCCGATTCTGAGCCAAGATCCCTACAGCAACCTGTTCACCTGAGCTTAACTTACGAGTTACCATGAGTTTTTGAATCGGTTTAAAACTCATCTTTTAGTACCTCATCAATGCTAGTGGGTATAGCAGTGTGTTCTTTACTCGGCTGTGTCAGTTGATAAAGCCTATCCAAAGAGTCGAGGGTCTGCCATAGCAACAGCAATTGGCGAAATGAAATTTGCCCGGTCAGCTCAAATTTCTTAATGGTGGCCGCAGGTACACAGCTTCGCTCAGCAAGTACCGCGCGTGACAGCTTTGCCTGCTTTCGTAACTCACGCAAATAAGCCGCATAGGCTTGGCTTACATCGGTATCATCAAGTAAGGTAAAATTCATCCGCAAAGACCAAATGGATACAGTTATATCCATTATAGCGAAATAAAACAGAAAGTGGATATTATTGTGTCTATTTCTGCTTGAGGTGTTGAAAAATCATTCGATAAAGCTTTTCAAAACTGCTATTTTTTAGACCCTAACAGCAGCATAAGAACGGCACTGTTTTTCCATTGCTAAGCCCTAATATTTAATAAAAGCCAGAGACAAGTGGTGGGCAGTTTGGTGGGCAAACAGGCATTTTTGATCGGTTTATTTTCGATAACTCGTTGAGTTTGTTAGGGTCTAGGCCGCTACTCAATAAGCAAGGCTAGATTATCTCATTTTCTATACAGATGTAGTTATTTATGTATAGGAAATGCGATTCTTGCTACTTTTAAGCCATCCATCGCATCTTTATGTTTGGTTTTAATTTGGTGAGTAGCTTTATTACCTTCTATCATATGCCTCAATAAGCGATTCACAATGGGTGTTTCGAAGCGCTATTTTTGATAATACCTCTTGCAGCGCGCAGAAACACTGAATACGATGCTCAGAAACATCATCATTACTAGCTTGAGCCATGACTTTGCTCAAATCCCCTAGCGCGTCAATATCCTTTAGACATATACCCCGATATATCGGTTGAAGCTACCTTTCTAGATCGAAAGGTTGCTATGATTGAAGAAGGCTTTTACGTGGCTAATAGGATAGGTCATTTAGCCGATTCAATTATAAGAGCATTAAAACTGCGCGAAGTGCAATGGACTGCGTGTGCTAACCCCCAATACTGACAAAAGTTCGGCTACCCTGCGCATCCAAGTGAACTGCGTGAACATCAAGCTAATGGCTATACCAACGAGAAATGACACTAAGCTAACTTACCAACTTGCTCACCACTGCGACATTATTATGCAAGGTTTTATGTACCGGGCATTTATCTGCAATTTCTAAAAAGCGTTTTTGCTGTTGCTCATCTAAATTACCGGTGTAAGTAATGTTACGAACTATAGCTTCAAGCCCATTTAGTTGTTCACAGTTGTTACAATCATCTTGATAGTTTCGCGTATGCGAAAGCTCTACCTTAATATGGGTAATTGGTAGCTTCTTGCGCTGAGCATACATTCTTAAAGTCATTGACGTACATGCACCTAAGCCAGCAAGCAAATGCTCGTATGGATCGGGACCACTATTACTACCTCCAACTTTTACAGGCTCATCTGCTAACCAGTAATGACTAGCAGTACTGACATGTTGGGCAAACTTATGATCTTTCTCTTCAACCAGCACATTGCCTTGACTTACTTCATGCTTGTTTATGTTGGCTAAGTCGGTATTACGGTCAATTGACACATATCGAGTCGCCCATGCAGCAATTACTTCAGCCACATATTCAGAATCATTTTTGTTTTTAAGTAAATGATCGGCGTTGTCTAGGCTTACAAAACTTTTTGGGTGTAAAGCCGCTTGATAAATCTTCTCTGCCTCTTTGATGTTAACAACATCGTCTACTGGTGAATGCATCACTAGCAGGGCTTTGTTAAGCTTGCGAATGTGACCGGTGTCATGCGTATTGATGTCTTCTAAGAATTGCTTTTGAATAGTAAAAACACGCCCTCCAAGATTTACTTCAGCCCTACCGCTTGTTTGAATATCGTCTATTTGCGCGGCAAAGTTATGCGCAACATGCGCAGCATTAAGCGGCGATCCAATAGTCACAACGGCCGCAGATTCTGCCACCTTACTGGCTACACCAAGAACGGCTGCACCGCCTAAACTATGTCCAACAAGTAGCTTAGGTGCATCAAAGTTATCTCGCAAAAAATCAGCAGCAGCGACTAAATCTTGTATATTTGATGAAAAGTTTGTATTTGCGAAATCTCCATCGCTATTGCCCAGACCAGTAAAATCAAAGCGCAATACCGCAATACCTTTTGCAGTTAATGCTCTACTTATACGTGACGCAGCAGCAACATCTTTTCCACAGGTAAAACAATGTGCAAATAAGGCATAAAAGCGAACGTTTGTTTCGGGTGTTTCTAGTAAGCCGCTCAGCGTATTACCATTGCTTGTAAACTCTACTTTTTGACGCATAAATGCTTCCTAGTTTTGTAGTGAGTAAAGGGGTTTTATTTCCATGAGTATAGTCACATTTTAGACAACTCCGGATTGTTTGAGGCGCCCCGCCATGTTTAAGCCGCTCCGCCATGTTTAAGCCGCTCCGCTTGGGCACCTACAAATTAAACACTTAGATTTTAGGAGCCTGGTCCGCAATCAATGCAATTAAGCGGTGGATGTGAGCCCATTCCTAAATTAAACAATAGATCACGTAAAGCTGTTCGCAAGCCTTCTTCAATAACTGGATGATAAAATGGCAATTGCAGCACTTCGCTTACGGTCATGCGCATTTGTACTACCCAAGCGAGTAAATGTGCTAAATGCTCATTATGAGGTCCAATCATTTCAGCGCCCAATAGTACACCGGTTTCTTTATCGCCATACACTCGCAATAAACCTTTGTTAACCAACATAACTCTTGATCGGCCTTGTCCTTCAAAGCTCACGCTGCCGACAGCAAAATCACAGCCATGCTTAGCGTTAAGTGAACTAAAAGAAGCCCCTACAGTTGCAATTTGCGGGTCAGAAAAAACCACACCCAATACTGTTTTTCGGCTGCGCTTGAACACGTTGGGAAAACGAGCAGCGTTCTCACCGGCTAAGCGACCTTCATCAGCAGCTTCATGCAATAAGGGCACATCGCCATTTACATCGCCAGCAATAAAAATATGACTGTTGCCGCATTGCATCGACATAGGATCGTACAAAGGAACACCACGCTCATCGAGGGCAAGTGTGGTATTTTCTATGTCTATTCTGTCGATGTTTGCTTTTCTACCGGTCGCGGCTAACAAATAATCAAAAGTCTCTGTTATTTCATCGTCATCAGGTGATGGTTTAAAGGTAATTTGCACGCCTTGGTCAGTTCGCACTATGCTTTTCACCTGACCATTGCTATGGAACGGGAATTCGTCTTTAAAAATATTCAGCGCGCTTGCGATTACGTCCGGATCGCTTAGCGGACCAACCGCATCGCCTACTCCAAACAAATGTGTTTTAACGCCCAATCGATGCAGAGCCTGCCCTAGTTCCAAACCAATAACACCTGCACCAAATACCGCAATCGACTTGGGTAAATCATCCCAAGAAAATACGTCATCGTTGGTAATTAGCCTATCGCCGGCTTGCTCAAAAAAGCTTGGGATATTAGGGCGTGAGCCCGTTGCTATAATTATTTTATCTGCGCTAATTGTTTCACCATTGCTAAGCTTTAATTGGTGATCATCTATGAAACTGGCATAAGCCTTAACTAGATGTTTTTGATCAAAACTTTCAACGTCTTCATTAACAAAGCCAACAAAGCGATCGCGCTCAAATTTCACCCTATTCATCACGGCTTTACCATCAACTTTTGGCACTTCACCTTGCAAGCCAAAGTCTGTAAACTTTTCGGTATTGTGTCTCAATTCAGCAGGCGCAATAAGCAGTTTTGATGGCATACAGCCAACGCGTGCGCATGTAGTGCCATATTCACCACCTTCAATAAGAGCAATGCTGTCAGTATACTTGCGCGCTTCTCTATATGCGCCCATGCCAGAGGTTCCTGTACCAATAATCGCAATATCTACATGCTTGTTTTTTAATGCTGGTTTCATATTAATTCCTTATTTCATCTTGTTTATGCTGACAAAAGCTCATCTAACGAACCACTTTGCTTCGTGAAAATCTGCGCCGTCACCTATATGGTGATTGTTTAGTGTTTCTTTTGCTTCCTTAGAAAATGGGCAGTGGCCTTTAGTGTAAATTTCAATGTTAGGCATGTCTTGGGCACCGTTGTTCTAACGTTTACTGTCTATATCGCTATTCTGTGCTAATAAGTTATTTAAACAATGTTTGAACGTATTCATTTTCAACACTATTCGTCTATATTTTCAATACTTGAAACAGTCTAAAGTTAAGAAGTAAATTTGATTTTTATGCGAATACCGCACCATATTCCAAACAACATGCTCGCTACAGTAATAAAACTTGATAACGATAAAGTAGGCATAGCAAGCAGCAGTTGAGCGTCATTGCCACCGGCAGCAAGCGATGCTCCAATTCCCATTAAGGTGCCCGCAGTTAAGTGCACAACTATTTGTTTAAATGAAGGTAACAATAGCCCAAATCGTTTGGCTCTAAATACCGAAACAAACATACCCATCAATAATCCGGCGAACAAAAGGTATTGGTTTAAAGATGGCCATTGCTGAGGCAGGTTGCTGGTTAATGCAACAGCTATATGGTTTAACAATCCACTTGGCGGCCATTTAGGTTCAATTAAAAAAGAAAACCAGCGACTAAACCAATGGTCATCAACTGCAACCATAATCGTATGCGTTGCTTGTTACCTATTAATACCCAAACCAATATGGCGAAAGAAAAAATCATCAATAAAATATAACTAGAGAGGCTGGTTGCTACACTTTGCTTTGTATCAATTTGCCCTCCCCATTTAGTCTGTATATACCAACCAAGCAACCATCCACTGATGGTAGCTAGCATGGTAAGATCTCCGCGAGTCAATTTACCCAAGGTAGACACCCCACAACCTTTATTAAATGCAGTTCCAAGTCCAAACAATAGTCCACCGAGTACTAACCATGGGCTTACATTTAGTGTAATAAAAGCAGTTGGTAAATGTGCAAAATAAGCATAAAAAGCAGCCACCCAAGCAAACACACCACTTAACAAAATTGCGATTAAAAACTCTCGTTTTCCACGCATCCACAAATTAACACCACGGTACATGCACAAACCTGCTGTTTGCGCTAAATAGCCAATTAACAACACACCAATAAACGTGATGAAAAGTAACATGGTGGTGCTTTCCTAAAACGTAAAAGCGTATGAGAAATTCAAAAAGTCGACTCCCGGATTTTTCGTGTTCAAGCCGCCATTGCTATAGTGCATATAACGCACAGATACATTTTGTTCTAGGTTTTCACCAAAATCCATACTCAAGCCAAGACGGTCTTCAAACTGATAATGTGAACCAATGTCTTTACCAGCAAAGCGAGTATCATTAACAAGAGACACACCAATACCAAACTCCCATTTAAGTGGATATTTATCATTTATATAATAAAATGTTTTACCAACAACAGGCGATAACGCAATAACCACGTTGGTTTCATGTTCATTGTTTTCACCGTATTCCCAAAAATTTACGCTGACTTCCCAATAGATATCTAGCGAATCAAAGTAAGGTACATCCCTTAGTTCGTAAGAATGGGGACGATAAGCAAGTCTAAGGCCCGTTATATCGTCTGAGCCAATTAATACATCTACCGCTACGGCACTTGAGTAGGCGGTATCTTTAGCTAGTGTAGGTAAGCTTAAACTAGAAAATATGACGAATAATAGTGTTAATAGTATAAGGGGACGTTTGCTTTTCATTTCGAGTTCCTAAATCATTGTCTGTATTCAATATTAGTATTATCGTCGATAATAAAGTTACAACAATGTCTATATGTCTTTACTTTATGCATCAATCGTCTATATTAAAAACACATTTACTTTTAAGGATGCTTGATGGAAATTTTAAGCGACATTTTGAATGCTTTACGTGTGAGCGGCAGCGTCTATTTTTGCAGCCATGTTGAACCGCCTTGGACAAAAGAGTTCCTTTAACAAAACTACCGCAGGATTTCATTTAGTCAGACGCGGCGCTTGTTGGGTGAAAATTGGTGATCAAATAGACCAACTCTATGCAGGAGACTTGATATTTTTAGGTCCTGGTGTTGATCATATACTCACGAGCATCCCGCCCCCAGGCAAGATGCAAATTAGCGGCGATTCAACACTTCTGTTGTGCGGCAATTGCTCGTTCGAAAGCGATAAGCTCTCGCCTCTGAACGAGATATTCCATCAAGTCACTATTGTTCGTGAAGATGAATTAAATAAGCATCCGTGGCTTAAAAGTACTTTCGACCAACTAAGTTCTGAATATATGGCACAAAACCCGGGCAACGAAATTATCGTGAACAAACTCACAGAAGTGGTGCTGGTCGAGCTAATAAGGATTAACTTTGGACGACAAGAAGAACATAGTTTTTTACGAGCACTTAAAGACAAACGTATTAAAAAAGCCTTAGATCTTATTCACAGTTCACCAGAAAACCCTTGGACAATAGAAGCGCTAGCAACAAGCATTGGGATGTCGCGAGCCGCCTTTGCCAAAAAATTTACTGATCTTGTAGGACAAACCGTATTTGCTTATTTGTCGAATTTACGCATCCAAAAGGCAAAAGAAATGATCACAACTACCTCAGCATTTATCGATGATATTGCGCTTGCAGTGGGCTATGAATCTGAGCGGGCATTCACTAAAACGTTTAACAAGTATGTAGGCATGACGCCAAAACAGTTTAGGAAGAGTAAGTAGCTTACTTTACTAAAGCTACAAAAATGCTTAGAAATATTTGGTGTCGTCAAGAGTAGGCCGAGCAAAACAAAAAAGGGCGCTTAGTTTTGTAAGCGCCCTACGAATCTCTAGAGATTACTTTTTCATTGCTAAGGCTTTACCTAATAGCACAACCGAAGCGGCAAGCAATACTAGGTCTTTTACCAAGAATTGACCCGGTACAACATTTAGCGCAGGGAAACCGCCAAGTGATGCTTCCCAAACAGGCGCTGTGAGCAGTAGGCTAGAAGTGACCGCAAAGGTTGCAATCGCACCAAGACTACCCACAATACCAACAACTCGATTTAGAGGCGTTGCTAAAATAGCAATCGCAGTCGCAATTTCTAATCCACCAATTAAGTTAGATGCACCTTGTACACTAAACACGCTATACAGCCACGACGTTAAAGGACTCGACGCGACTAAACCTTGAATTGCGCCTGCTTCGTATCCTGTAAACTTCATAGCACCAATCCAAACAAGAATAAGTGCAATAGAAAAGCGTAAAGCCGTATCGCCATAAGTACTTATGCTTTTTGCTAATTGTGCTTGGCTATCAATTGAGTTGTTGCCAGTTACGGGTGTTGCTTGTTGAGTTTGAGTAGCGGTAATAGTCATAAATTTCTCCAATTAATTAATGTTTAAATCTTGTTTTATATAAAGCTTATAAAGCATGTTCTGAGGTTTTTCTGTTTCTAAATTGCGCTAACAAATCGTTGCTAAGCGCTTGATGAAAATCATCGCTCCCACCAATATGATGGCCTTCAATAAAGACTTGAGGTACCGTTTTACGATTGCTTCGCTCAATCATTTCGGCGCGCAATGTGTCATTGTCTGTAATGTCATATTCTGTGAACTCTAAACCTAAATTACTCAAGGTTGCTTTCGTTCTTTTACAAAATGGGCAATAGCCTTTGCTGTATATTTCGATGTTAGTCATAGTGACCCTCCGTTGTTTGTCTTATATATTAAGTTGCTTCGATGGGATAAGTATGATGCAAATATAAAAACCAACAACGCTCAATAATCTTTATTTATAACACTAATCGTCTAAATCAATAATACAAAGCGCTTAATTGTGTGATTGAAATACCGGGATGGTCGTTATTCGAGGGCTGAAAGGTTATTTCTGACAATAAGACAAGGTCAGGGTTGAGTCCGTACATTCAAATAGGGTCGCTCGCACACCACTCCCCACGCTGATGTCTACCTCCTGTTTGTGCAAACTGACCAACTTTTCAGCTTTTGCATTTAAAGCCGTATTGTTCGACTCCTGCGTTTGATGCAATACATTTACCTGATTAATAAGTGCCCGCTTATCGTTTTGCAGTTTCTCTGCTTCTTGCATACTAGCTACAAGCTGCTGGGCCAATTTTGTCAATTCGGCGCTAACTTCTTGCGAAAGTGACTTATAATTTTCAACCTTCTCTTGTTCTAACCTTAACGCTGCTTTATTAATTTTTTCAGCCTCAGTTACTAGACTATCTAAAAAGGCTGGAGACAACTGGAAGCTTTGGCGTAACTTTTCGCGCTCGGCTAAGCGCATTTCTTGCCAAGCCTTTACGAATGGGTGAGTAGTACTGACAGAGCTATAGTCCTCAATTCTGTCTAGTACTTTTCTCACTGTACAGTTCTCACCTTGCTCCTCTAAGTGCTCACAAACCTCGAATACTTGCTCTTTTAAATCTTTGACTTCTTTAGCCATAAAATACTTCCTTTTCTATACATATAAACACGCGCTGAAGCGAACAAAGTCTGCCTTTGTTCCTCGGACCAAATGAATTGCCGTTGTAATAACCTTCGTAAAAAAACAAATACTGTTTAGGAAAAAATATATAAGAGAATCTTGCAGAATTTGACTTTAAATTTTTGGGACTGCTAGCCTCGACAATTTCATCTTCACTGGCAAAGTCATTTGTTGATATGTTGAACCGTTGTGCATTTTGGCCAATGTTGGTATATCGGAATATGTCTCATGTTATTGATCCGATCTCATTTTTGTTTTAATTTTTATTTTTGTGCAACTCAGACAATTTAGCTAACAAGCCATATTGATCACCGGCTATCTTGGTAGTACGTTTCAGCTTGTATACATCATTGAAAAGCTCTACGTATCTTTCTGGCGTATGATTTTTTATCGTAACGTTAATTGTTCCAACGATTAACTTTTTCTCTCGAGCCATTAATTCTCCTTTTTTGTTTAGTCGAGCTTTTGCGGTATGGTGTTGCTTTTGTATGTTGTTATCGAGTTTTAAGTGGTAATCAAGCGCTCTGAGCAGATCTATCTGCTTTAAATTTTTACCAGACTCGACACCAATGCGAGTAGCAATATTTTGATCAATGACTTCACCAAGTTGACGCATGTTGACTATGGTAGTATTTGGAAACACACTGAAGTTCTGTTCTGCACTTTCTGCAAGTTAAACAACCACTCTTGATGTTTTTTGAGGAAATCGAAATTACTGACCCAACCCATAGTCCTGCCTCATTCTTTTTATAATAAAAACAAATACATAGCAATAATTTACATAAAAACTGAATTGTTTAAAAAAGCGACCGGTTGATCACGCTTTACTATTAATAGCAAAATATCTTTTGATACATTGCTATACCAAAAATATACAGCTGAATGTAAAGGGTAAGAGTTACCAAAAGTGCATTTTCAAGATAGCGAACAAGTCACTTAAATATCAGGTTTAATACGCATTAATTAATTACTCTCTTGTTTGCAAATTGCAGAAATTCAACAATACATACATTGCAATCTATCATTCCCAAAAGGTTGAATAATCTTGAGTAAAAAAGAGCCACCACTATTCACCGTTTTGTCGTATCTACCTTGGTGGATCAGTTTTGTTAGCGGGTTAGTCGTTTACGTTTGCTTAAGCTACGTATTCCCAGCGCTGGTTTCGGAAAATCAGATTTTATTTATGCTTACTGAAGCCGGTAAAAATATTGCGCCGTTTTTTGGAAGCCTATTTCTAATCCCAGCTATTGCCTCAATCTTCATGCGAAAGAAAAAGCAAAAGCTACTTGCTCAACAAAAAAGTATCGACACTCTAAAAGCGCTTTCTTGGCAAGAGTTCGAGATGCTGGTTGGTGAGGCGTTTCGTCGCAAAGGTTTTGCTGTCATTGAAAATATGACTGGTGGTGCTGATGGTGGTATTGATTTACTGCTAAAAAGAGATGATAAGACTCACATTGTTCAGTGCAAGCACTGGCGTTCAAAAAAGATTGGAGTCTCAATTGTTCGAGAGATGTTTGGCATCAAGGAAGCCACTAATGCTAAAAGTGTATTTATTGTTGCGTCTGGCACATTTACGAAAGATGCTATTGCATTTGCTCGAGGTTTACCTATTGAGCTTATTGGAGGTCATGACTTATTAAATTTAATCGCTGATGTTCAATCTAATCGAAACGAGTCTGCAGCGAGCAGTAACGAAGTTACCCATCATTGTCCAAAATGCTCGTCTAAGTTGGTTAAGCGAATTGCTAAGCAGGGTGCGCACAAAGGCAACGAATTTTTGGGGTGCAGTAGCTTTCCAAAATGTCGCTATATTGAAAGTTAGTTGTGTGATTTACATATACGCCTAAATGGTCTCGCCCCAAAATGTTTCAATTTCATATAATTAATAAATCTGATAGCCTGGCCGAAAGGTCAATATTTACATATCACATTGAACCTTAAAAATTTAACCGCCATTTAGGTTTCAATTCGCACTCATAAAGAGTCGGTTCAATAACAATGAAGTTATCCTACTACATCGATAAGTTGCAAAGTATACGGCCAGACCGGTCTTCAGGTCATGCGCGCCCGCATAAAGTGTGCATGATGTTTGCAGTGCTAGACTTAATTGAACAAGGCCACATTACCGACAACCGCATTTATTATGACGACAGACTCAAAAACCGATTCAGCTGGCACTTTGAACGCTTAAAACAAGGAAATGACGCCGACAGCCCATTCTTGCCCTTTTTTCACTTGAAGTCCTCAGGCATTTGGCATTTGATGGTAAAACCTGAAGAGGCGTCATATTTCAGTGCCGTTACATCGGGAACGGATGCCGCTATCAAAAAAGCTGTTAATTTTGCATATTTCGACGACGCGTTGTTTCAATTTTTAAAAAGTCCACACACCTCTTCAATATTAAGAAATGCATTATCAGCTAACCTTGATTCATTAGAGGACCAATATGGCCGTTGGGCAAAGTCTATTGGTAAATCAGATAAAACAATAAAAAACTATGTTGGCGCACTGAAAAACTCTATTCCAAATTGGGGTTCTAGGGATTTTCCCCTCTAAAGTAACATAAATCGCCATACTCACCATATTTAAAGGCATACAAAGGTGGGTTACTTCTCCAAAGTATGGCAAATTATGAGGTTAACAACCCCTTAAACTTAATTTAATTCCTATGGCTATAAAAAACGAACTATCAATTCTTACCAAAGCTGAGCAGCTTGATCTATATTCTCCGCCGCTATTATCACTTGAACAACAACGATTGTATTTTACGCCAAACGAGATCGAGTTAACAGAGTTGAAAAGTATTCGCCTAAGGAACCACCGATGCTATTTCATTGCGTTATTAGGGTATTTTAAGTCTAAGCCTGTGATTCTTTCACCTAGCTTTAACCTCATCTTTGACGATATGCAGTTTATTTCAACGCAAGTTCAAGGAGGCAAAGGGATCAGGCCTTTCAGCATTAATAAGATGCAGCGAGACCGTATATATCAAAGAATACTGAGGTTATTAAACTATCAGAAATGGGACGAAAGTCTGCACTTTGCGCCGCTGTACGAACATCTTGTTATGGTCGGCAAAGCTTGGCTTGAGCCTCGTTATCTATTCGATGCAGCCGCTGAATATCTAGCAACGCATAGAATTGCCATCCCTAAATATACTGTCTTACAAAAGCTTATCAGTCGTGTTATCCAACAGGTCAAGAAGGCGTTAAATAATAAGCTTCGTATTCATGTTTCATCTGAACTACACGGATTTCTAAATACTATTATCGATGACAAAGATGGGCTCTCCTTAAGCCAGCTTCGAGCCGGTGCAAAAAGCGTTATGGTGACAGAGCTAAAAAAAGAACTGACGGTGTATCATCAGTTACAGCCTTATACAAGACAGATTGATAATGCTGTTAAGGGCTTAGCCTTATCGTCTAAAAACCAACAACACTTCGGTGAAATGGTGGATTATTATGGCAGTAAACTAAAACGCTTTAAGCGTCCACAGCAACACCTATGGTTGCTGTGTTTTCTGACTCAACGCATACGGCAAAGCCTAGAGCGATTGGCTGATGGGTTTATTCATCATATCCGTAAACAACAAGAAGCTGCGCATGCGTTTGCCCAACAGGCAGTGTTTGACTCATGGAGGTCAGCTGCAGACAATGTCACCAAAGCCGCAGAATTACTGCATCTGTTTGTTGATGACAGTATCGACGATAATCAACCATTTGCAACGGTTAGGCAACAAGCATTAAGTGTAATGAATAACCAAGATATAGAAACGCTATGCCTGTACTTAAAAAAG
This sequence comes from Glaciecola sp. G7-5, assembly GCF_055808975.1. Lineage (NCBI taxonomy): Bacteria > Pseudomonadati > Pseudomonadota > Gammaproteobacteria > Alteromonadales > Alteromonadaceae > Glaciecola > Glaciecola sp. G7-5. Next base: position 1,345,068 of record NZ_CM147892.1, on the reverse strand, counting down.
CAAAAACGCACGGTAGAAGAATATCAATGGCAATATTATGATGATCAAAACGGGTTAATTGAGCAGTTATTAAGGCCCGTGTTTCTATGTCTTGAATGCCAAGCAGGTAAAGGCTCAGAAGCATTAGTGACCCAGCTCAAAACCACAAAAACAGAACTATTAGCAGGTAATACATTGCAAACAATGGATAGTACACTTATCCAACAAAAACATCGTCCATGGTTAATTAACAAGGATGTTGTTCATCCACAGCGATACGAATGGTTGCTTTACCGTCAACTGGCTTCTCGGCTTAATGGTCGAATTTACTTATCAAACGTCACTAAATATCGTGCGCTAGAAGACGACTTAATTGCATCGTCAATACAGCCTGATCTATTGGCATCATCAACATTGGAAAAGCTAAAGCAGCCGATTCAGAAGCTACTGCAAGTAAAACAAATACGCTTAACAACATCCCTAGAAGATGTTGCTCGTCACATTGATAATGGTGATAACCGCAATGTGATCATGAAGAGCCGAAGTGGCACACGATGGCGACTGCCAGTTAAAGGCTCCCAATCACTTGTCAACAACCCTTTCTTTAAACAAATGATCCCCGTCAGTATTGCTGATGTGTTGCGTTATGTTGAACAAGAAACCAACTTTATGCAATGCTTCGCACACGTGCTGCCAATACAAAAACAAGTAGGCGCCAATCAGGATGATTTATTGGCTATTCTAATTGCGAATGCGACACATCGCGGCGTATATGGGATGGCACAAATATCTGATCGCAGTTATGAGCATCTAAGCACTATACAAGCTAATTATATTAGGCCTGAAACCTTGCAAGAGGCTAGTGATATCATCAATAACGCAGTAGCGGCACTCCCTATTTTCCGCCACTATCACATCCAAGAAGACGTCCTGCACGCCAGTACCGATGGGCAAAAATTTGAAACTCACCTTGAGACTTTTAAAACTCGCTACTCCTCGAAATACTTCGGCACCAACAAAGGTATTACGGCCATGACGTTAGTTGCCAATCATAGTGCGTTAAATGCCCGTATCATAGGATCTAATGAGCATGAGTCCCATTATATTTACGACTTACTACAATCTAATACTAGTGATCTTAAGCCAGATGTCCTCTCAACCGACACCCATGGTGTTAATCATGTTAATCATGTTAATTATGCCTTATTGGATTTATGCGGTTATAGTTTTGCGCCTAGGTATGCTCAGTTCACCAGTGTGATCAATGACCTATTTAACGTAACTGAAAGCGACGACGGAAACACGCATCTGGCGCTGAAAAAGCCGATAAAAATGAATGTGATTGAAGAAGGCTGGCAGGATATTCAGCGTATTGTGTTATCCCTTCAAGAAAAACGCACAACACAGGCATTGCTAGTACGCAAATTATCTGGTTATCCATCTAGACACCCTATATTACAAGCATTAACGGAATATAATAGGCTCATCAAAGCCCAATATTTACTTGATTATATTGATGATGCAAGTCTGCGCCAATATGTTCAACGAGCACTGAACCGAGGCGAAGCCTGGCATTTCCTCAGGCGAGCTATTGCATCGGTCAATCGTGACCAGTTCCGTGGAAAAAACGAATCAGAAATAGTCGTCTGGAACGAGTGTGCCCGTTTGACGGCAAATGCTATTATCTACTTTAACTCGATGATCCTAAGTCATCTATTACTGCACTTTGAAGAAGTTGGTGACGAGGAAAAAGCAGCAATAACTCGACAAGTATCACCCGTTGCATGGCAGAACATTAATCTGAGCGGCACTTATCAGTTCGCTAGTAACCGCAAACTACCTGATTTACAGGAAATAACTAGGCCTATTGTTGAAAATGAAGTCTAAAATGAAAGGTAACCCAGCTCCACAAGCCATTAACTGCGAGGGTTGTGGCGATTTATGTTACTTTAGAGGGGAAAATCCCTAGAACCCCTTCTTCAGTTACGTCAATTGTGCCTGGATCTTCATACACAACGTCTGGATAACCAAACTCGGCACCGTTTGACGCGACGACCGCTTGTGAGAAACATACATTGTCGTAAGTCGCCCACGAAGAACCTGTGCCGCTTTCTACTACAGCACCTGAACTATCAATGTGCGTGAACAAATCGCCGTCAGAAACTGTTGACAAAAAGTCAGTCTCAGGGAAGTCGATTTGACAGCCTTGAAGGATGTCTATTGCAGAAACCGAAGATTCGTCTAACGTATATGTATCTCTTGAGCCGTTACCGTTGGTGCCGCCAAATTGAACGAAACTTAGCTCAGAAACCCTAACGCCACCTTGAATGCTGGTAAATGCACCACTATTTAGGCCGTAAGTGAAATCAACGCGAGCACTCATAATTTCATTTTCGCGTAGGTTTTCTCGGTCAAGACGAGTACGTAAATCACTTGTAAAATTAGAGATGTCGGTTACGTCAAAATCAGTGATAGTGTAGTTAGGAATATACTCGCCCATATCCCACGAGAAGAATGGACGCCCCGAAGTTCTTCCGCGGTTTGAGATTTGAAGCTCTTCACGTTTTGTTTGCGAATAAGAAACATCGGCACTGACCGTTAAGTCTTCGTTAAAGTAATGCTCTACTTGTAAACCATAGCCACGATAATTTTCTTCACGAGAGTATTGCTCGCCGGCAGATTCAACACGATCAAAACCTTCCCAATGCAAAATTCCGCCAACATCGTTGGTAACTAGATTTTGACCGGTTATTCCGGGGGTAACGCGCTTTTGTAAGAAAAGTAAATCATGGCGAGCTTCTTTTTGATTTCGGTCTGACAATTGCGCATCAAAGTTTATATCCCAGTTTTCAGAAGGTTGAAATTGTAAGCCGATAAACAGAGCGTCTCTTTCGTCTGATGTTTCGTTTTGACGGAAGCTTCTACTAGAGCCAGTCCAAGCATATGAAGTACCTGCGTCTATTGCACGACCCGTAGCTGGGTCAATTTCTGTATTGTATCCTTCGTTCTGGTCGGAGGTACCAACACGTCTATCTTCACAATCATCTGCATTGTCGCGAAAAAAACCAGTCGCTGTATTGGTTGGATCGTTTAAACATGCCCAAAGCGAAGAACCAGTGGGGCTTGAACCGCGAGATTCAGCTTCAGGTTGGCTGATACTTTGGCGCTGTATACCAACGGTGACACCTAATGCTTTACCACCATCAAATTCAAACTGGTCTACAAAACTAAGCGTTCCGCGATAACCCAAATCATCATGCATTGTATTATCGATATTTGCTTGATCTGGGTTGTAATTTAGTTTGACTTCACCCTGAAAGCGTTGCTTGCCAAAATCTAATGGTTTTAGCGTTTCGAGTGTAATAACACCTGCTACACCGCCTTCAATCATAGAGGCGTCTTGGGTTTTATAAATTGCTACTTTCTTCATTAATTCCGAAGGGAACTGTGAGAAGTTAACTGAACGGTCACCACTACCATTAGTTGCTTCACGACCGTTGATGTGCGTCGCGCTTAAAAATGGGCCTAAACCACGGATGGTAATTTCAGTAGCGCCGCCATTTTCACGGTGAGATGCGGCACCTGTGATTGATTCTAAGGCTTCACCAATAGACAGCGCTGGTAAATCACCAATATCTTCGGCCGATAAACCGTCAACGACAGTTGTCGCTTCGCGCTTTATGGCAATTTGGTCTTGAATAGTTTTACGCGTACCAACTACCTCAACGACTTCGACGGGGGCTTCGGCATTGTTTTGTTCTTCAGTTTGCGAGTCTTGTGCAGTTACCGAAAATGTAATTGAACTTGCTATAGAGGCGACTACTGCCGCCTTTACCCACTTTGCAACAGGTGAAAGCGTAAACTGCTTTTCCTGGTCGATTGAGCTTGTGTGTTTACCTGATATCAACGACATATCGAGTTCTCCGTTATTTTTGCGAGCATGTGATTGCGAATCGCGTGTTATATTTATGTTGCGCATCTGTTAACCGAAATATACGCGAACCAAACCAAGACATCAACTAATGGTTAACATAATCACCACATATTGCATTACCTAAACACCTGACCAATATATTAGATTGGCATGCATTTTGGTAAGACTATGCATTTTGGTAAGACCATGCGTTTTGGTAAGACCATGCGTTTTGGGAAATTAGGATCTATTCTATATGTTGTTTGTAATTAGTAAGTTTTGCTTAAACTCGAACCTCTTCGCTTTTGCTGAGTTATAGTCTTTTTTACGGAAGGATGAATCTGCGCTAGGTGCGTTATTATTTGTTTAGTATTTGCGGATGTTGTAGGAGGTCCATGCCTGCGCAAGGATGACGAAAGGGACGCAAGGATGACAAGAGGGGCGCAGGGATGACGAGAGGGACGCAAGGATGACGAGAGGGGCGCAGGGAAAGCGGGTGCGTGTTAGAGATGAAGGCACTGAAGGTGAAGCCGGCAGCTAGGAGGATGAGAGGGATTTCAGAGAAGCGCAGATGCTCCTCTGAAAGTATGACATGCAAATCTATTAAGACTTAGCCTTAATCGTCAGCCTGCTTGTATTACTTAATCCAATACATCATATGTGCTGTCGAATATAGTAATTCAATATTACCGCTGGGTGTTACTCTCGCTTTCAATCCATCTTTTTTAGCGCCACCTACTAACGGGCGACTGCGCCAAACAATACTTCCATCAACGCCTGCTTTAGCGATAAAGCTATTTCTTTCATAATCCGATACATAGTCAGATGTTTGATAACTAGCCGCTAAGAATAATGTTTGCTCTGTGTCACTGCTAGGGTCAACAGCTAAGGCTGAGACATAAACATTTAATTCATTTCTTTGGCTTTCTACCAAGGTGTTGTCTTGTATTTCATATACAACTAAGCTTTGTTGGTCATTGTATTGGTAGTCGCTACCATTTTGTAAACACAACAATTCTTTTGCTGCATCAGTATCAAAATTGAATGCCACTATTTGTCTACAGCTTTGAGTCACGAACGATTGTTCTGATAGAGAAGAGCCGTTATAGGTATATAACACGGTTTTTTCATAATCAACTAACACAATGGCAGCGCTATCCCCTAGCTTAAACGCTTCGGCGTCGATGAATGAATTGCTCAGCGTGATAGACGCCAATGTAGTTTCATTGTAAACATCAAATATTTTAAGGGTGTTGCCACTTATCAAAATGGCATCATCAAAACCATCGTTGTTTATATCATGGACTTTAACATTCCCAGCAGAGTAATAACTTTCATCTGCTTGCCAATGCACGGATTCATCTGATAATTGCATAGCACCAAAGCTGCCATTCGGGCCTACCTCCGGCAGGAAGATATCGCCAGCACCGTCTTTATTGAAATCAGTTGTGATTGCGTTGCCGTCATTGTTCCAAGAGTTGCCCAATTCGCTACTTAAGGTATAGGTACCGTCCAAATTCATGTAAACAATTCTTGAACCACCATAGCCACTATTAGTGCCTAATACATAAAATATCGCTTTCTCATCGCCCTCATTGACAGTGGACCAGCCCGCAGTGCTGAACGAATCAAGTTGCATAATATCTTGGCTTAAGCTCTTTTTAGTCGCAGTGCCTAAGGCAATATCAATATCTGCTCCTACAAGCTTATCTTCTCCAGAGCTTGTAACGCCCGACCCCCAATGTATTTCGAGTTCGCCGTCGTTATCAGAATCACCACTCACTAGAGATATTGCGCCGTGTGCGTCATTGCCTACTGACCAAATTTCCTCTAGTTGATTTCCGACTAAGTTAAAAGCACTAATGTCACCCCACTGACAATCACCAAGGACTAGCTCATCAGCGCTGTCGGCGTCAAGGTTCTCTGCTATAAGAGTACAATTATTAAAACTATCAACTGAGGCAATTTGAGCGCGATCTGCAACCGAATATATAACTAAACTTCCCCAAGTATTTGCACCAGCAACCTCTTCTATACCATCATCATTGAAGTCCCCCAGCGCAATTGGGCCAGTACTAAACTCGTTGCTACTTGTCCATTGAATGTCCCAGGTAGCGGCGTCATAAACTAGTCCATTATTAGTCACTAACTCCAGGTTGCTATCGCTGTCAACGTTGCCAAATAAGAACTCTTTGGCCTGCTCAACGCTGCTTGAAAACAAATTACTGTCTAAAGCATTCATCGACTTGACCACAAGCTCAGTATCGTCATAAAAATATTCGTTAGAAGATTGCAAATAGGCGATGTCTACTACCCCGTCAGCATTAGTATCTGCTAATTGTGCGAAACGAATATATTGATCGGTAGTCAATATAACTTCGGCTGCACTTTCTAGGTCATGAATAATGCTAATTCCATTGTCAGACACAACGACTATTTCTAGCGCTGCATCGCCATCAAGCTGAGCAGCCAAAACTTGAACAATATCACCCAACTCAATGCTAAAAGGGTAAACCCACAATTGCTCGTAGTTATTTGGAACATTTTTCAATAAGAATACACTTGATTGACTATCGCTTGATAATATCTCGTTGGTACCGTCGCCATCAAAATCTCCAATAGCCATCGAGCGATTGTTTTGCGGCACTTCTACACCCATCCGTGCTAAAGGCATGGCTTTTGAAGAGTTAACCTCTACATCAATATCCACGAGTTGTGCAGTTTCATCAAGCTCGCCATTTGGTGCAAAAGTGAATGCATAAGTTTGCGATGAAAACATCTGGCTGTCGGGCACTTGCCATGTAACCACCCCTTCTGCATCTATTGAAGCCCCTGCTGGTGCTCTCACTAAAAATTCGGCGGCGCTTGCAGAGAAATCGGGTTCGTCAGGGTCTGTTACTAAAGTAGTAAATGTTAAGGTGTCTGAGCTTGTAACATTTTCAGGCATGTTACTTACACTTATAGAGCGGGGGGAATCCAATATTGTAATTTGGGTGCTTGGGCCTTCTGCCGTATTAGGACCATCAGAGACGACTTGCGCGACGCGTAGATCGTCTCCAAACCTAGCAATGTTAGCCGGTAAGATATTACTCGTTTGGCCGGTGATTACTTCGTCATTTAAATACCAAACATAACTCACGGTAAGCTCATCTACTGTATTGTCTGGGTCGATAGGCTCGCCGGAGTAGACAACGATAGGCGTTGTTGTATAGATATTGTCGTAATTATGCCAAACACTACTGGCGACTGGCGGCAAAGATAATTCTGCAATGGCAACAACATTTGTTAATGACAAATCACCTTGCATAAAGTCAAGCGCATCCGAGAAGTAAGCGCCATAATCAGCATTGCCATCATTGTCGTCGTCTTGAAGGTATTTTATATAAGGTGATTCAAATACAATCGTTGCTGTTTTATCACCTACAAGTGTTATATAGCCGCCTGACGGATAAGGTGGTGGCGAATCTAAAGAATCGGTAGAAACGAGTACTTTACCCATTCCTTCTACAAATAATTCACCCTCCATTGAAAAAGTATTTTGGTTGCCTCCATTAGCCACTATTGCAGTAGATTCTAATAATAGGCTTGTGCCATTTGTGGTGATAGCAACGTAGTTTTCTTGTATATTCGAGAAAGCGCCTGTGTTGTTATTGTAATCGGATTTATAGCTAATAAAGCCCGAAACAAAGGATTGCTCTCCCTCTTGCTGATACTCAAAATTATCATAATATAGCGTCACATCACTTTGGTTATCTTCAATGCTAGTTATCGTAATTGCAGCTGTACCGTTTAGAATTTCAGAGTATCTATTTGCTCTGCAATTGGTTAACTTAAAACTTATGTTCCCTTGCAAATCTGAGTTTAACTGGCCAGTAATTTTTAAGGAGCCACCAAAAGCACATGGCACAGTTTCGTTCAATGCTCCGGTCGCATCACGGTAGTCTTCCAAAGGCGCTTCTAAAAAATCCGGGACGTTAGTCTCTTCGGTGTTGAACAACCAATTCATTGCGCTTTGTGAGTTTTCTACATTAATAGCAGCTGGTTGCCTGCTACCGGTATATTTGCTATTGGCAAGCTCTGTTGCAGCGCCAAGAAGTTCGTCTTGACCATAACTATTAGCATCAGCTAGTTTGTCAGAAGCTGTAGGATCGACAACAACAGGAGGATTTGTAGTAGGAGGAGGCGTTGTTGTGCTGTCACCACCGCCTCCGCCGCCGCAAGCAGCAATGGTAATCATTAGCGGCAGTAAAATAAGTTGTTTACGTATATTCGTCATAATTCGTCCTTAAATCTAGTAGCTTGAGATATCCGTTGAAATAATGTCATACAATCACGAAACTCTGCTTAGGAACAATGTGCCCAAGTTTGCAAAAATCATAACCTAAACATTTTAGCACGAAAACACCACACGCTTCAAATATTTCAATTTTCAATTTGTGTTGTATTTTGTTGACACATAGCGTTGAAGTTGTTGGATTACTGAAAATATGGCTAAGGTAGAAAATAGCAGAGCTAGAGCATTAAAGCTCTTCGCAGCCTTTTGGCGTATTTGGAGCCAAAATGATTTGATTTCTTCCCAATCGCTTACCTTCGTATAAAGCATCGTCAGCTCGTTTTAAACAATCATCTATTGATTCAGTAGCATCACAACGGGCAATGCCAACCGTAACTGATACGGCAGTGTTTAACTGTTTAGAGAGCACTTGTTGAACGACCGTTTTGAGTTTTGATGCAATAACTTCAGCGCCTGGCAAGTCAGTGTTATTTGCAATCAGCAAAAACTCTTCACCGCCCCAGCGGCCGAGTATGTCGCTGTCTCGTAAGGTTGAAAGCATCAAACGCGCGCCTTCTTTGAGTACTAAATCACCTTGATTATGACCAAGGGTATCGTTTATCTTTTTGAAGTGATCGAAGTCAATCATAGCGATACAAAAAGCTTGTTTATTTACTTCTTGTAAGTATTTTGCTTTGCCTAACTTATGCATTAAATAGCGTCTATTCGCTATTCCAGTAAGCGGATCCTGATTCGCTAATATTTCTAGTTCTTCTTTGGCATTTGCGAGTGCATTTGTTCTTGAAGTCACCTTTTGCTCGAGTGAATCACTTAGTTCTTCTAATTGCGCATTCCTCGTTTTGAGTATTGAGTTAAGCACAATGTTTTGTTCACTCGCCTGCGTAAAAAACCTGTAGGTTAAGTAATTCTGACACAAGACAAAACAAACAAGGCCATAGCTAGAAAGGGGGATCGTTTCAATATTAGATGTAAGATAAAGCATATCGTTAATAGCACTTGCAAATAACAAGGCACTTCCTAACAACAATAACAAAGCACCGCTTTGTCTGCGCTTAACCGCTTTGATTAGGCCATATACACAATAGGCCATACACATGACCGAGAAAATTTGGAATGCAACTAAACCCGAGTTAAAGGTGTAGACATCAGCAAAGAGCACTTGCAAAGAAAAAGCACTGCAGATGATGCAAATTGCAAATATCACTTTTCGGTTCAGAATATCGTTTAAATATTGATAAAAATAGGTAATCACCACAAGGGTTGTTAAATAAAATGAAAGGAAATTTATTTGGCTATTAACCTTAAACGGCAAGTGAACTAAATTCATCACTTTGAAAATTTCAGAATTTTCTGCCTCTCGCACTCCTAGTAAGAAACACAATAGGGCCACAATTAACGGCAATGCATTTAAGGGGTTAAGTGAGAACTGCATAAGATTGAAAGCACAAACAACAAAAAATAAAGCTAGGATAAATACGCTTTGAAAAATCTGTTTATTAAGCTCACTATTCAGGATATGAGCTTGGCTGATGCGAGGTGACTCCCACATCCCCCCCAATAATATTCGTAGTTTGACACCTGTATAATCAGGTCGAAATTGGCAGCGGGCGCGTCGAAAGTAATAATTGTTGGCTTAAGTTCACTTTGCGCTTTTTGCGGATCTAATGCCACTACCCCAGCACTCGCGATAAGCTGGTCATCAGCGTATACCCTATAGGCTGAACCTAACTCAGGCATTCTAATAGCTAAATCTTCATAAGCTTTATCTAGCTTTACGCGCAAATGATAACTTGCACTTCCATAGCTCGGTAACGACTCTCCATCAATAGTCTGACTGTTCCAACTAGATGTGGTTTTAAGGAAAGTCTTGTTCTCGCCCTTAGTGTCGATATCTTGCGCGCTAATGAGCTTCTGCCAATAGAAGTGCCAGTCGCCATCAAGTGGTATAGAACGAACATTTCCAAGAGGCGTTTCACTAAGGTCGATTTCGCCTTTAATTACATTAGGTAAATTTTTATCAAAGTTTAAATCGGCAAATATGGACACAACAAAAAGCAAAGTGGCTCCAAGAAAAGCCAACAACACGATAGACGACAATTTCAACACAAAACTGCTTAGTGGTGGATTATTTTGTTCCAAGCTCGTCTCGTGTGAATGATGTATGTGCTGCGAATGTTGTTTATGCAAACTTTAACGCTCAATCAGTGGTTTACAGGCTAGTTCATTGCCATAGGTAGTAGAGTAGAACGGAAACCGAACAGGCAATGATCTATCTACATATCGCAAACAGACAACTGCCAGATTTAATACACGGTTCAAAAAAAGCGCAACAAAGCGCTTCTTTCAATAGTCAATCAACAAGACTATTCAGCTCAACCAATCTATTAAGATTTTCTTCTATAGAAAGACATACCGAGTAGACTTAGGCCAAGTAATGCAAACGCACTTGGTGAGCTAACTTCAGTAGCAGTGCCACCAGCGATATCAAACCAACCTGAATGACCAAAACTAAAGTCAACAATGTTTCCATCTAAATAGGTAAAAGAAGAATTTGTTGCTACGTGGAACCATACGCCAATGCTAGTATCGTAAGAAATACCAGTGTAATCAGGATCAGGAGATAACCAACTATTAATAGCGCCAGTGGCAATATTTAAGTTAAAACCGCTGTTGCTAGCAGTAAAACTATCAGTCTGTAAAAGGATAGCCGGATTGTCAATACTGTTAGCGCTATTCGCGCCGTTATACACATATGTACTAGCGATCCCTGTTGCTAAATCGCCGTATATGATAGCAAGCTCGTTTACGTCAGAATCTTTTGGATTGCCACCTGCGTTTACAACTAACCAAAATCCGTCTACACCAGTAGTTGCACTGGTAAAATCTACGTCCCAGGTGAATTGTTGGGCGTTTGAGTCGTAGGTGCTGTTAATTTCTTCAACCGCGTCGCCTACATTACCACCAATCGTAGGATTGGCTTTGAATTCGTATAATCCTGCTTGTGAAAATGCGGCTGCAGTTAAACAAGAAAGCATCATAACTGTTTTAAAAAGTTTCATGGCTACTCCATTTATTTATCAAATATGATGCCATCTGACACCCGGTGGTGACTCTGCAAAATATGGACCATTTATTTTTTGCATATAATTCAGATAGTTACGATAATCGCGTGAAACTTATGTAAAATTTGTCGACAGTCACCTGATACCTAAAATCTATACTTTTATCTAATAAAATTAACACCTTAGCGACTAAGTTACGCGCAAATTTTTTATATATAGCATTTGGGCTGGCGACTGTGCCAATAGGGACTTTGGAGCGCTCGTACTTGCAGTTTAAATGACAAAAAGTCTGCATCTACATATTAAATTGGTGAAAAAAGAGAGGGAGGTAGGAGGCTTTAAAAGGTGTAAAGAAAAAAACGTGGCCTTAATGGTAAATTAAGACCTTTCGTAATGGCGAACCTAATTCTAGTTACAACTCAAAGCGATTAGGAAGAAGTTCACCTAGTGAACTTGTCCACGTTTTATCTAAGGTCTCGTTAACGCATTCTACCAATCCATCAGGGAATTGCATAAATTCAGTAAGCACTTGCCTACATGCACCACAAGGTGAAATTGGCGATGCTTGATTAGACATAACATAGACGGCGCTTACCTTCTCCATGCCATCTACAATTGCGCTAGAGACAGCCGATCGCTCCGCACAGATGGTCAACCCGTAAGATACATTTTCGACGTTAACACCATAAGCAATGCGCGTTTCACCATTCACCTCATATAATACGGCAGCAGCTACTTTTACTTTCGAATAAGGGCTATAAGCCTTTGCTAGAACTTCTTTTAATCGTGCTTTTATCGCCGTTTTATCCATGACCTAGAAGTATCCCTAAAATCTAATTTTGTGAGCAATCAAATAGTCTAAACCGCCACTAATAGCAGCAATCTGCGCCCGTATACAAATTTGTGGTGTCGCTTTGGGGCTATCAGGATAGACTTCGGTTGTTGTAACGTAATTTGCGTTGGTAAACCCACCACATAAGAACAGCGACTTTTTGTCGTAGCAAATGACACCAGGAGCAAGTACATCAGTGCCTATAATTTTGCCGTTGGCATCACTTGGGGCAATATGCGTCACTTTCTCGACCGAAGCTATTACTGCGTTTTGGAAGTCTATTTGAGGATTTGTGGTGTTAGCAACAGTATAAAATCCGTCAGGAATTTCCCATTCATCTAGGTCCTCACCGTCACGGGCCGCTAATGCCGGTCTAAATTCAGAATTGTCGGTATCTGTAGTTTCGTGCAAATCAAAATGCACGTCTATCTGCTGTTTTTGTTTTGCCATAAATCCTTGCACAAATTGCATAACTTGTTGCGCTTCTGGAGAAGGGCTATTGGCATAGAACGAACGATTAGGATCATTAGTATTGTATGTCCATCGGTTGATGGTTTCGTAGCCCCAAGGGGAAATGCAGGGCACAACAATAATATTAAAGTGAGATAAATATTTCTCACTCTCTGTAAGTAAAAATTCCAAAGCGCCTAACACGCCGCTAGTTTCGTAACCATGCACGCCACCACTAACTAATACGTTTGGTTTATTCGCATCCCAAGGTGTCGATGAAAACGCATATAACGGATAGCGACTCTCGTCTATTGGTAGTGCGCCGTATTGTGTTTTCGTAAAACGCTCACTCACTTCACTATACTTACTTAACACTTCGTCTGCATAGCTACGTTTAATCTCTTGTGCTTGAAGCCAGGTCTTTTTATCAGTGTCGGTCCAAGGTTTGCCTTGGCTGCCTATTGGATAATCGTGCATGAGTAACCTCGTGTTTTAATTAGTAGTGGCGCGCAGTATATAGCGAAGTTTGCAAAAGTAAAATCAAGCAGAGCACCCGCTTCATGCTCGTTGAGCGCTATAAGATTCATAATCTGGCACTCGATATTCATTCGCCTGTGTTAGCAAGGGTGAACTAATTAAATAGTCTGCACTACTGGGATTACAGGCCACAGGTATATTCCAAACTGCGGCTATTCTTAGTAATGCTTTTACATCAGGATCGTGGGGCATAGAAGCCAAAGGATCCCAAAAGAAAATAAGCATGTCGAGAGTTTGCTCAGCAATTTTTGCACCAATTTGCTGATCGCCACCCAGTGGACCGCTTAATAGTGGGCTCACACTCAAACCTGATGTTTGCATGATTTTAGTTGCCGTGGTGCCCGTTCCAAATAAGGTTTGTTGTGCAAGTATCTCGCTATGGCGTTCACACCATTCGCATAAAAGACTTTTCATGTGGTCATGAGCGACTAAAGCAATTTTCTTCGTGATAGGTGCTGTTTGTTGAACAAATTGCATATTACTTCCTTGGGGATTGAATATTAGTATAAATTGAAGGTTTAGATATAATAGCCATAATAAAAATACCACACTCGTGCAATTGATGTTAAAGATTACTGAAAATATTGTCATAGAAGACCATGAAATTGAGCTATCGGCGATTAGAGCGATGGGCAGTGGCGGACAAAATGTAAACAAAGTGTCTAGTGCTATTCACTTACGTTTTGATATTAGCCAATCTCAATTGCCTGATCGCTACAAAGAAAAGCTATTGGCCTTAAATGACAGCCGCATTAGTAAAGAGGGCGTGCTAGTCATCAAAGCACAATCTTTTAGAACCCAAGAAAAAAATAAAACTGATGCGCTCAAACGACTAGCAGACTTGATCGCAGCGGCAACAAAAGAGAATAAGGTGCGCAAAGCAACGCGCCCCTCGCTAAATGCCAAAAGGAAACGAATAGAAAGTAAAAAGAAAAGCGGAGTTACAAAAAGCCTACGTGGCAAAGTTGACTATTAAAGCGCAAGCGCTGTTTACAAAATATCTTTATTTCATAGACGCTCGTCCCTAAGCCCATAACCAAGGAATACCAAATGAAAAAAACAATCAACGTTGTAATATTAGGTCTGACAGCAATATTACTGTCAGCCTGTAGCGATAACGAGGTGGGTGATGTGTCTCTTGGTGTGTTTACTACCAAAGATATAAAAATTGACTCCCTACAAGATCCTATTGTAAGTGGTGTTACTTGCCATATATCAAGCATTGAAGCCAATTTAGATTTGGCTGATCCGAGCGATAGTTCTATCGCTTGCAGACAAACTGGGGAAATCACCGCGCAGATGATAAGCAAAATCGACAAAAGCGCTTCAGGTGAAGTGGTATTCAGAAAATCCAAAAGCATCTTCTTCAAAAACATGAAAGTAAGACGCATCTTGGACGCTAAATCACAAACCTTAATGTATGTATCCTATTCGACTAAAGAAACCTCGGGCAGTTATAAACATAGCTTGTCGACAGTACCTTTATGGGGAACTTCTGCTTACGCTGCGTCTGTAACTTCTAGTCAAGCACAGTAAATACAAAAAGACGGTTTTGACTCAAAGCAACGAGTACTCGCCCTGCGGATGAGTCGGGCTAGCTATTCGCTAGCCTCTTCTACTTTGTTGTTCTTTAATACTGCTGTTGACTCACCTTTGGTAAATAACTCAGGCACTTGCGGTAGGGCCACGTTCACAAATCGGTTCTCAGCGATGAGTGTTTGAGGCTCGCCCACAGTGTGTTCGACAACCACTGGCATCGTATTTACAAACTCATTGTTCAAAATGTCGGTATCTTGCACACCATGCAAATAAAGGCTTGCTTTAGTCTTATTGCGTTTTCCTCCACCTACGTTGGTCACGTTGTTATTTGTAAACATGAAATGCGGGCCAAAAGTACTTTCGTCGGTACCGCCACGATAGACTTTTGCGATTGCGCCTTCAATATTGGCAAATTTGCTGTTGTTGATTGTCACATATTCAGCATTGTATATACCAAGGTCATCTTGTTCTTTGTCGAGCCTTAAGATGTCGCCAGTGATGTTTTCAAAGTGACTATTCTCAATCAGGATATGGTCAGCTAAGCTGCGGTAACCCGCATCAAAAACATGCGCAGAATGGTTAACATTTAGATTCACTACTTTTACACCTGAAAGTTCAAAACGATTATTTATCTGCATAGGAATGGGAATGTGCTTAACAAGTACATTGCCTGCTGCATCAGGTGTTTTACCGCCATCAATAGTCACATTTTCTAGGCGTAAACTGCCACCCTCGCCTATTTCCATCATCACTGAACGTCTGGGGAAAAGCGTTACAGTATTTGGCGCTTGTGCAGTCACGGTGAGTACTTTTGTAATTAATAACTGTTTTGTAAGCTCATACTCTCCTGGGCTTAACTCAATCCTGTCGCCTGTTGTTGCGTTTGCAAAGGCATCTTCAAGGGCACTTGTAGACTTAACTAAAATAGTATTATTTGAATTAAACTCTACAACTGGCGCTGCTTTCGGATACCAGCTTACGCCAGTGTCTTCTTTTGCAGTAGGTTTAATGCTTGTATCCATACCGATGTTATTGGCTTGTGCATATTCACTGACCATCACACCGTTTTCATTGCGCACAAGGCTTAACTCTTGTTGCGTAAATCCATTTTCCATTTGCTCTAAAACTGCAACGTTACTTAGGTTATTTGAAAACTCGATGCCTGAGATATCATCGAATAATTTGAATGGTTGTTCTTTTTTACTAATCACAAGATTGCGGCTAAAGGTGCTGTCTATAGGCACAGCAGAACGTTCTGCATCGCTACCCCCTGCTAGATTAATATTACTAACATGCACCAGCGTATTGTTTTCAATTTTCGCGTTCTTAACTTGATGATAACGATTAATGCTTGAGTTAGGCACACCGTTCATGACGACTAAACCGCCACCAAAGCGAATACCTGTGAGGCCTTCCATATAATTGTTGCGGATAGTTTGATCTGCGTTAATAACACGTATGCCGCCGGTATGCTCAACGCCATTTCCGAAAAAGAAATTACCTTCAACTAAGTTTCCATTGCCATGGCGCAAGGTCAAGGTACCTTGTGATTCAAAAAATACGTTATTACGAATGATGTTCTTGCCAGACTTATTAGATATGATTTCTACTTCGCCATTGGTACGGTCAAAATAGTTATTTTCGACCGTAGTAAACGAATCTGTTAGTGAGTATTTACTAGTTCCAATGCGCAATGTTTCACCGCCGTTAGAACCAAGTATCTGGCGCGGACCAAAGTAGTTATGGTCTATACGATGATAATTTTGCTGACTATCTTGTGAGGACAAACGCACCGCAAAGGTAACACCCGCGTTAGTCTTTCCTACTATATGGTTGTGATCAAAACGGTTATGTTTACCATACATTGATATCCACGAATCTGAGTTGAATTTGTCGGGGTTAGAAAAACCATCTATGACGGTATTACTTACTCTAGAATGATTAGCATATTTTCCGCTTTTACCTCTAAAAGAAATCACTGCGCCGGTCGGGCTATAACCGTTTTTAAATACCAAGCCTGATACTTCTAGATAACTACCTTCTAGGTATAAATTAGACAGGCCCGATAAAATTACTTTTCCTTCTGTTTGTGCCATTAATTTGATTGGCTTTTCGGCGCTTCCTTCACCCTTTAACTCAATTTCGAAGTCTTTGTATGTACCGTTTGCTAAAACGATTGTTTGCCCGGGTTTAACTTTTGCTAATGCCGAATTGTATTGCTCGATAGTCGACACAACAATGCGATTTGCGTCAGCATTATTACTTATGCTCGATAGGCTCGTTTGCTCACACGCAACCAAAACTCCTACTGTCAGCAATAGGCAGAATTTTGATAATGTCTGTAGGATGGGAGGATACGGACGACGTTTAATATGGTTTAGCATGTATAGATTCCTGTTACAAAACTCGTTCACAAGCTATTGTATAAAAAGTAATCTCAAACTTTAGTGTAAAGCCAAGACATCAACAAGTAGCAAGCATAAGCGGTCGCAAGACACACGACCAAATTCGGTAGTAAGTTTGGACTTGAGCCCAAACATTGGGTTAAATATTATGAAAAGAGAAGACCGCCATTTATATCTATATTGGTCCCTGTCATATAAGAAGAGTCAGAACCAGCCAAAAACGCGACCAATTTACCTACTTCCTCTGCACTTCCTTCACGTTTCAATAGCGTGGCATTTGCTACATTTGAGCGAATTTCAGGATTCGTAAAGGTATCATGAAACCCCGTTGCAATCATTCCTGGGCAAACACTGTTGACCCGTACTGTTGGTCCTAGTTCTTTTGCGAGGCCACGAGTAAACGTCATAATTGCACCTTTTGCTGTAGCATAGGCGACGGCTCCACCGCCACCACCATCGCGACCAGCCTGTGATGCAAACGTCACTATACTGCTACCATCAGAAAGGTGGGGAATAACAGCGTTGGTCATCAGGAACAATGAGGTCAGATTGACATTCATTACCGTATTCCAGTGTGTGAGGTCCATTTCTGCTATTTTTTTACGTGCAATCAAGCCACCAGATACATGCACTAAGCTGTCAATTCGGCCAAAAATCTCGAGGGTAGAAGCAACAACCGCTTCGACACCGGCGGCATCGGTTAAATCAGCTTGCATTGCATGTGCTTTACCGCCCAATTGTTCTATTTGACTCACCACCGAATTAGCGCCATCAGCACTAGAATGGTAGGTGACCATTACCAAAGCCCCTGCTTTCGCCAGCTCAATTGCGCAAGCAGCGCCAATATCGCGACCACCACCGGCCACAATTGCGACTTTATCTTTCATCGACATACTCAGCTCTCCAAGTCATTGTACCGCTTTACTACTAGCGCGGATTTAAGTAAAAAGTGGTCATGGTTAAACGACACAATTGCCACCGAATGCAGTAAATCAGTAAGGTTTTCGGCGCATACAGATGAGGCTAAATGTAACTAAGCGAAGGGGCAATTGTCAACCACTTATTAACCAATTGGCAACTTTTGATTTACCAATATTAACACTATTGGTATTACCAAACTTTTATTGTATGATTGAAATCGCTTCCACTTAGCCCAAACGAAAGTTGGCGCGCTTCGCCATTACTAGGAGACTCACAATGTGTATAAAGCAAGCCAATAAAAGCGTTAACGTGATGAAACTAAGAATGTTTTCGCATGCTCGTTCATTATTTTTCTTTTCCACATTGTTTACGACCCTAGGATTATCACTGCCTTCTTATGCCGATCTTGCAAGTCATAAAAACTTAGCTGAAGGTCAGTTGTTGGGTAGTTTTGAAAAACTCGATCCTAATTTAGCGCCTGGTAAAAACTTTGACTTACTTGATTGGCAACTAACACTCCCTGTCAGCAGTAAAGAAGGCGGTAGCGCGCAAACTGTGCCAGAAGCAGCCCTTGAAAATGGCTTTACTTTTAAACCTGTTTTTTACACCGCTGATGATGGTGGTATGGTTTTTTTGGCACCTAACTACGGCGCGACCACCTCAAAAAATACTAAATACACACGAACAGAGTTAAGAGAAATGTTGCGCAGAGGTAACACTCGCATCAAAACCCAAGGCGTAAACGAAAATAACTGGGTATTTAGCTCAATGCACTTCTCCGGACAGAAAAGAGCCGGCGGCGTTGATGGTTCACTTGAAGCCACTTTGGCCGTTAACCGTGTATCGACAACCGGCGATGAAAAGAAAGTAGGCCGCGTGATTGTAGGACAAATTCATGCGACTAAAGACGAGCCAATACGCCTTTATTATCGAAAGTTGCCAAACAACACTAAGGGCTCGATTTATTTTGCACATGAAGAAAATGATGCTGATGAGTTTTGGGTAGACATAATTGGTTCACGTTCACACACCCTTGCTGACCCAGAAGATGGAATTGCATTAAACGAGAAGTTTAGCTACAAGATCAGCGTAGAGAAAGACACTTTAATGGTCACCATTATTCGTAAAGGTAAGGCAAACATTACGAAAACATTTGATATGAGTAATAGTGGTTACAACAAATCGAGTCAATGGATGTATTTCAAAGCGGGTGTTTACAATCAAAACAATACCGGTGATAAAAACGACTATGTGCAAGCCACCTTTTATCATATTAAAAACGAGCACGATGGATACAAATATTAAGCAGTTTTTGTGTGTGGCGCCCTAATTTGTGGGGTGCCGATAATAAAAAGGCCTGTGTGTGCGCAGGCCTTTTTTCTTTCTAAAACAATGTCCTTCCTGCCCTTCGAACACCCTAGTTCACATAAGATTAACAATTCATTTACTTTTATCACAAAAGCTTGATATCCTTTGCCAGCACGCAGGTCTACACAAACGCATTGTTAGCCAGCTAAACGGGCCACTAGCCAAAACAGAAGTTAGCAGCACAACAGTGTGAACAACCACCTAACACAACAGGGTGCTTTGCAAAGCACAAGAGAGCTAAATGAAAACACACACACCATCTTTATTTATTCGCACGCCTATTGCCGCAATGATCGCATTGTCGCTAGGACTTTCATCAACAGCATCTTTCGCACAAGAGGCACAAAACAACGACGAAGACGAGCTAGAAGTCATTATGGTTACTGCCTCGAAAAGAACAACTGGCTTACAAGAAACGCCTATCGCGGTAAGCGTAACTAGCGCCGAAGAAATTGATCAAACCAAAGTACTTGATATCCAAGATTTGCAAACTCTTGTGCCCACGCTTCGCGTAACCCCCTTGCAGCGCTCAACTAATACTAACTTTTCGATTCGTGGCTTTGGTAACGGTACCAACAACACAGGTATTGAGCCTTCAGTTGGTGTATTTATTGATGGCGTATATCGCTCACGCGCCGCTGCACAAATTGGTGATTTACCACGCTTAGAGCAAGTAGAAGTGCTAAGTGGACCGCAAAGTACCTTATTTGGTAAAAACGCTTCTGCAGGTGTTATAAGTGTTCGTACCGCCGGTCCTTCATTTGATAGTGAGGGTAAATTTGAGTTGGGCATGGGTAACTATAACCAACAGTTGGTGCGTGGATATTATACAACGGGTATAAATGATAAGTGGGCGATGAGTGTTTCTGGCGGCGTAAATAAGCGTGACGGTTATACTGAAAGCGTCGTTGGCCTAGGTAAATTAAACAATCGAGACCGTTGGAATATGCGCGGACAACTATTGTTTCAACCAAACGACGACACTTCAATTCGTTTTATCGCTGATTCAAGCGAAATTAAAGAAGCATGTTGTACAGTTTCAGATGTAATCAATGGCCCAACCACAGCCGCAGTTCGCGCTTTAGGTGGCACTGTTTTAGATACCGCCGATCAGTTCGAATACAAATCTGCACTGAATATTGACCCAAACAACCAGGTAAAAGACAAAGGCGTGTCGATGCAAGTCGATGTAGAGTTTGACACGATGGCATTTACCTCAATAACTGCATTTCGTAAAAACCAAGCAGAATACTTAGTTGATGTGGATTACACATCACTGGATATTTTGAAAGAAGGCGACGAAACAAAGATTGACACTTTCACCCAAGAGTTTCGTTTAACCTCAACAGGTGACAACGACTTTAGTTGGATGGCCGGCGCTTTTTTCTTCAACGAAAAAGTACATACCAATGACACCTTGTATTACGGTTCGGCAACAAGAAGTTACTTTGATGCACTAGGTTTAGCACCTTTATTAGCTGGATTTGAAGGTGTATTTGGTCAAGCACCCGGTACTTTCTTTAATGGTGACCAATATGTAAATTCAGAATTCTTACAAAAGAACGATGCGTACTCATTATTTGTGAGCATTGACTACAAACTTACTGAAGATTTAACGGCCACTTTTGGCGTCAGTTACACTGATGATAAAAAGAATGTCTCGGTTGAAACTGACAATACCGAAGTTCTATCGTCGATTGACTTAGCAAACGACAATACCGTCTTTGGATTTCCGGTTACTGTCATTCCCGATCTTGCAATATTGGCAGCAAACTTGGGGGTAGTACAAGGTGTCCAGTTTTTACCTCAACAATTGGATTTCCCAAATAGCGTTGAAGACGGTGATAGTAACGATAGTAAAGCAACCTATAGTGTTCGCTTAGCTTACGAGCTAAATAGAAACATTAACTTTTTCGCCACCGCCGCGACAGGTTTTAAAGCGACATCTTGGAACCTATCTCGCGATACACGTCCCTTTCCAAGCGATGCCGCTGCCATTATGGCTGCAGGCTTGACCCAAAAGAACCAAAGCTATGGTACACGCTATGCGGGTCCAGAAGAGTCAACTGTGTATGAGCTAGGTATGAAGTCACGCTTTAGATCAGGCGCACTTAACATCACCTTATTCGACCAAACTATTGAAGGCTTTCAGTCTAGTACCTTCGTTGGTACAGGCTTTGTATTAGCCAATGCAGGTCAGCAATCAACGAAGGGGATTGAGTTTGATTCTGTTTACAGACCCTTTGATGGTGTTAGCGTACTTTTTGCAGGGACTTTACTTGACCCAGTATATGACTCCTTTGTAGGTGCATCTGGCGTCAACGGTGTAGTTGATTTGTCTGGCGAAAAACCTGCAGGCATACACGAACGCAGTTATACGTTTGGCTTTAAATACGAGTTTGACTTTGACAGCGGCGCATACGGTTATGTGCGTACTGATTATTTATATGAAAGCGGCACGCGCCTAGTAGCAAACGTACCGCCTGAATTAACACGAGAAATTGGTACATTGAATATAAGTGCTGGTCTCACCTTTGAAAATGGCGTGAGTCTGCAGGGATGGATTCGTAATTTCACAAATGATGAATACTTTCTGTCAGCATTCCCACCACCGATTCAAGCAGGTAGCTTTAACGCTTACCCGAATCAGCCTAGAACATTTGGTGGCTCGATTTCGTTCGCGTTCTAAAATAGCTTCTTTGAAGTGAAAAATGCAGCCTATCGATAGGCTGCATTTTTGTTTTTGTTTACGAAGAACTCTTTAGCCCAGTACAACAGCCTGATATGGCTTTAATACAATTTCTCCATTATTTCGCTTGAGTTCATCATAGTTATTAATTAATAGCGCCTGCATAGACGTAAAAGGTCTAGCGTCGATGCGCTGCTCATGTTCGGAGAAACTTAAAAGCACACCAACTTCTTTACCATTTAGTGTTCTTCGGTAGGCATATACTTGTTCATGTTCAGGCAATAAAAGTTCGTAGTCACCGTATACAAAGATTTCATGGGCTTTGCGCAAGGCGGTTAGTTTTCTAAAATGATGTAATACCGACGTTTCGTCACTCTCTTGTGCTGCAACATTGATAGATTCGTAGTTGTCATTAACCGGTAGCCAAGGCTCACCGCTTGTAAAGCCACTATTTGCGCAATCATTCCATTGCATTGGTGTACGGCTATGATCGCGAGAAAACGCGCGCAGGTGGCGTAAATAATGACTGGTATCCTTGCCCTCATGCAAAACTTTTTTGTAGCCATTAATAGCGGCAACATCTTTATATTGCTCAATGTCGCTAAAATCTATGTTTGTCATACCCAACTCATCCCCAAAATAACAATACGGCGTGCCGCGCATAGTTAAAATAAAAGTGTTGAGCATTTTTGCCGAAGCGTCACGAAACTCAGGAGCATCGTTACCAAATTTCGACACCATACGAGGTTGGTCATGGTTCGCTAAATAGATTGCTATCCAGCCTTTTTCGGCAAAGGACTCATCCCAGCGTGTATGCACATCTTTGAACTGCTGCAAGGTGTGTGGATTATCCACATCTACGTTCATGTCTACACACTCAAAATGGTAAGCCATCTGCAATTCATTGCGCTCTTCGTCAACCAACATATGCGCATCTTCAAACGTAGAACCTGCGCCCTCACTTACCGCAAAAACATCGTATTTGCTCAGTACCTGCTCATACATTTCCTGCAAATAGCCGTGCAGATTAGCCCCCATACCGTGGTATTTAATAATCTGTGAGATATCATTTTCATAACTATCAGGCAGTTTAGGGAAGCTAGTATCTTTTGAGACAAATTGAAACGCATCAAGCCTAAATCCATCTACGCCTTTGTCGGCCCAAAACTTCATAATATCGTAAACTTCTTGACGTACTTTGGGATTCTCCCAATTCAAATCAGGCTGTTTTTCACTAAAGTAATGCAAATAGTAAGAATCACTCGGTGCATCGTATTTCCAAGCATCTCCTTTTTCATCAAAGTAACTCCAGCGCTTATTCGGCTTACCCTTTTCAGCGGGCCACCAATGATAATAGTCACGGTATGGGTTGTCTCGTGAGGCTCGGGATTGTTCAAACCAAGTATGCTCGTCACTAGTATGGTTAACCACCAAGTCCATAATGAACTTAATCCCGCGACTGTGCAGGCCCGCCAGTAATTCATCAAAGTCCGACATGTTGCCAAATTCGGTCATAATTGCACGGTAGTCACTAATATCGTAACCGTTGTCATCGTTTGGTGAAGCATAAATTGGATTAATCCATACAGAATTTACGCCTAAGCTTGCGATATAATCGAGCTTGTCGATAATACCGCGTAAATCACCTACCCCATTGCCACTCGCATCCTTAAAACTGCGTGGATATATTTGATAAACAATTTGCTCCTTCCACCACTTGCGAAGTGCAGATATATCTTTAGATTGAGAATGTAGTGTCATTTGAATTCCTATCAGCGTTTAAACGATTGAATCGTTAGCTAGAAACAAGAGTTGAGTTGTAGTGTAATTATCGTTTTAAATAAAGTAAACCGCAAACTTAAACGATTAAGATGAGAGCGAAAGTAAGGTTGCTAATAGCGTCCATAATATGGGCGCTATCTATATCATTTAATTAACAAGCGTTTCGTTAAGCGGCTGGTTTTCTCTACGTTTTAAGAGTTCATGCTCAATTGTAACTAATAGGTCTTTGTCTATTTTATAGAAGAGCATCAATAAACCACCTAAGCCAAATAGCGCAGCAGGAAGCAAAGTAGCCATTGCCCGTATCCCATCAATTACATAATCAGATAGCGCCTCGTTTGCCACAAACCCTAGGTAGCCAAGTATGAAGGCGGGAATGGCGCCGCCCATTGCAGAGCCGACTTTTAATGCGAACATGGATGCAGATACTGTTAAGCCACTGGTGCGTTTGCCTGTTAGCCATTCACCATATTCGGCACAATCAGTAAACATGGCAAAGAGTAAAGTTATAACAGTACCAAAAGTAGCAATGCCCAAAAAGTTTAAGAAAGCGGCAAACCAGTACATTTCAGGCGGGATGAAGTAGCCGATAACTAGCAACAAGGAGTGCAGCAAGCACATATACAAAACCAGCATGTGCTTGCTCATTAACTTAGTTAAATAGGGGTACAAAATGCACCTACCATTTGCCCAAAAAGCCCCAGTGAAGAAAAAAGAGCCACGCGGTCAAAGAATAGAAATACTGCCTCGCCATCATCTTGCATATAGTATTTCACGTAAAAAATAACCGACGCAAAGCGCGCGACTAAGCCAACAATAATCACAACACAAGCAATAGCCAAAACAACCCACGACACATTTTTTAGCAGCACTTTCATATCTTCTTTAATTGAAGACTCGTGTTTAGGAAGTTTAATTCGCTCTTTAGTAACGGCAAAAGTAAACCAAAACAGTAAGACCGATATTACTGCAAACAATAAAATGGTAAGCCTGAAACCAACAACATCGTCACCACTACCAAAGTAGTTTACAAGCGGCGTAGCAAACATTGCGACCAACAAGCCACCGGCCCCAGCACAAATAAAACGGTAGGTAGTCGCTTTGGTGCGCTCTTCTGCAACGGGAGAAATAACCGCTAACAAGGCCGAGTAAGGTACATTCATCACTGTAAACGCGATCATCACACCAATGTAGGTCGCGTAAGCGTAAATCAGTTTTCCGGTTTCAGAAAAGTTAGGGCCAAAGAATATTGCGCAACCTAACAAGCCATAGGGAATGGCGCCCCATAATAAGTATGGTCTATATTTTCCCCAACGTGACTCGGTACGATCGCCTATTAAGCCCATGACAGGGTCGCTGACCGCATCAGTAATTTTTGAAATAAGTAGCATTAAACCCACCGCAGCAGGGGCAAGGCCGTAAACATCGGTGTAGTAATAAAGTAAATACAGTCCAAAGAATCCCAAATAGAAATTTGATGCCATATCTCCTAAGCCGTAGCCTAGTTTTTCTTTAAACGAAAGTGGTGATGAATCCGCTTTAGTGGTCATCATGTCTCCTAAATGGAATAATTTGCTTGCACTCAACTTCAGTAATAAAAAAAAGTAAAAAGCGCTCTAGCTCTTCACAGTGTGTTTACATAAATTTAACTTAGTACAAAACTTAAACGATTAAGCTTGAAAAAGCAATCCTTAAGTGATGAATTTTCGGCATTGCCTGCAGGGAGAAGTGCGAACAGATGTGAGGATAAATTGATGCTTTATTTGAAGAGCCGCTTGTATTGCCTCTGTACAACATCTGTACTATTGTAAAAGCTCCCTGTCGTGAGGTTCTTTTTAATGAATACAAGCTTTATATCTGCTTTATTAGTGATGTTTACACTTTTTGCCATCCAACATGCCAACGCCAAATCTAGCAGAGACGACAGCCTAAAAGTCGCCTGCATGACCGCAGCAACACTTAGTGGTAGCGAAGCCGATGAACAGTGGTGCCAATGTCAAAACGATTATTATGCCGACTTGCTTAGCGACGAGGATTGGGAAACGTACACCAACGATTATTATGCCTTAGTCCGCAAACAAGCTAGTACGAAATCAACTCCAGCAAACAGCTATGCGCGCTATGTGCAATTGGGTAATAGCCATTGCCAGCGATGTAAAGAAGACGAGAGCTTAAGCTGCCTGGCTAACGACGGTAAAACACCAAACTCTGCGGCATATTCACAAATCTATTCGTCTTTACGCGATGGTGAGTTTTCTGCGCTTCCAAAAAGCCCCTTATTCAAACGCTTCTATGTAGATTTTTTATATGGCTACTCGGCCTTTTGTGGGAATGGCTTGCAGAACTACACCCTACGTACCATTACATCTACACAATGGAAGTATCAAAACCACATTTGGTGGGAGGGTGACACTAGTATTTCTCAAGTCAGAGTCGCAAATAAATACTACCCTAGTTTTATTCGCTATGAAGATGAGCTCGCCTCAGACATGATTGTTACGTATTTTAATGATTTAATGAAAGCCAAAAAAGAAGGTCGTATGCCTTGGGAGAGTGCGGCGAAAGTCATTAATGCGACGGTAGACTCAGTGGCGTTTATGCGCGACACCTTATCTGGGCAGTGCAATAGCGAAGAAGTTGCCGCCGTTTACGAAAACCTTTATCGATTCAATAACAACACCCCGCCCTTTATTAATCGGGTATTTGCACAACAGCGACAAGCGCGTGAAGCAGCGGAAAAGGAAAAGTATGCTCATATTATTGAGGCGACAAAAGCCTCGCGGAAAAATGCTATCAAGGTCTACGCTGAGCAACGTAAAATCGAAGCTGCAAAAGCGAAAGTCGAAATGTCGTGCCCAGCTTTGTATAAAGAAAGTGCTAGTAAAGCGACAACGCTAAAGTCATTTACCAGCACTGAAGGCGTGAACTATAAAAGTATAGAAGGCGCATGGAAAGGCGATTTAAATGGAAATACGATCGAAATTATTGCATGGCCAGGCTACGCCTCGGGTGACGTGCTGCCGGGCATGGCTTACTTTCCAGAATATGATTGTTTGATGTCGGCGTTATTTGCGTCAAAATCGCGGGTTGGAGAACGGCGAAATGTCGCGAATTTGGAACTTAGGATGTATAGCCCTAACTGGCGGCCTAAAAACTGCGAATCGATGGTAAAATATAGTCGCGAAGACGAAATACATTTCTTTAATGCTCGCGGCTTTTTACAGTTTGTGCCAAACGAGGGCACTTTTAGTTATTTCCCAAGCAACACCAAGCTAGGAGCAATAACTCCGCAGCAGTGTGATGGGCTAAAAGCTGAATTCACCAAAAGCAAGATTTCAGAGTCATTTTATCAGGTACTTAAAAAATACAAACATCCCGACAAAAGGGGCCCTAAACTCACCGATGCCTTTTTAGAAGCAGCGAGGTAAATGCTTACTGCTGTTTAGGCTTATCTCGTAAACCGAGCTGTTGACCAAAAAGCTTACCCTTTAGCATTCTAATTATAGCTAGTTTGTTTGTTTCAGGCTCAGTGGGTGCGTGTTGAAGTAGGTGCAAATAGTCGTCTGCGGTTAAGGCCTGCTCGCCTACGTGGGCCATCATCACCGAGTTTACGTTTAATGACTGTAATCGCTTGAGAGAGCGTTTATAAGCGTCGGGTAAGTACACCGGAAAAGGGGGTGACAACTTGCCTTTCACTTTGACGATAAGGTCACCTACATAAATACGTTTAGAAGGAAGATGCATAATAGATAAGTCACGGTCAGTGTGTCCTGGGGTTTCAAACACCTGCCAGTCGTCAAAGCCGGGAATTGTTTGCAGGTCTGTTAAACAAATATCAGGATGCAAATGGGGATGATACCAAATATTCTGCTTTGGCCGTTTCATTTTACTAGCAACCCAAAGCGCAAGAAACATGTCAGTTATATGAGCAAAACGGCCTGTTAGACCTTTATACCACTGGGTGGGCTTGTCACATGACACAATTTTACAGCCTGTTTTACGCCTTAAGTAGTGCGCGCATCCAGCGTGGTCTGGGTGCATATGGGTAACCACTACCACTTTCAGATCGCTCAAGGGCCGGCCTAATTGCTTGTCGAAATAGTCTGACAGCGTGTCAAAATCGGCTCGAGAACAGCCGTCTAGCAGCATGCATTTATCGGGGTATTCAACCAAAAATATATTTTGGATGAAACCTTTTACAACATGAATATTCATTACATCACTTACTCAACAACTGATTAGACCAGTTATACTGTACAACACTTCATTAGCGAATGACTCATTTATTTAATGATATATGTGTATTTTCTGTTCGTTTCCTACTTTTTAGTATTGTCATTGCTGGACTACGCCGCATTTTTTGCAAATCTGCTTTTTGCTGTAAATTCGGACAACGACACCCCAGCCCCAACATACCAAAATCTGACTAAGCCTAATTAGCCAGTAATTATTTGCGCGAGCTAATTTGCCATCACAAGCCTTGCAGACTTCAACTTTAAAATCCGAGTCTACATTATCTTCATATTCGCCAAAGCGTAACTTATCAAGAATCGCTTTTGCGGCCTCAGCATCATTTCTGTTTACTTGAACTTTTACGCCACCAAGAGCATAAGACATGGACCAGTTTGCCCATATATAGTGTTCGTCCGCCACGTACGATATTACTCCTTCAGCTTCTAGCCTACCCTTAGCAATATGTGCTAACAATGCATCATCAAAAGAACCAACCGTAACAATAGACATTCAAACTGTTCCCTGTGTGCGTGCACTTTAACTAAGAGGTACAGCAGCGCTTTAAATAATTGAATATATACTCAACTTCTTCGCTACTATATATATTATCAAAGTACTGTATGTATCCGTTTAACTCATTTAATGTTAATACTTTAATGTGTTTAAATTCTTCTTTCGGCTTAACTTTGGTCATTACAATGATATTCCTTATCGGTATTCTTGTATTACCCCAGTGATGGCGATTGAGGCCAATGTTTGACTTGCTATTCAACAAGACAAACAACGCATAGCTAGTTCTTGAAATCTGTTCAATAGGAGATCTTAAGTCAAGATTGTTTATTGATTTGTTGCTCCAGTTTTTGGTTTCAAGAACAAAAATACCCGATTTGCAAATTAGCAGATGATTCTATTTGAATACTAAATATTTTGTCGTTGTCTCGTTTATTGAAAATAGGCCGATCAAATTTAATTGAATAGTCATTAATCAAATAGTATTCATTGGATAGCTTTTCTAATTCTTTTACAGTCGAATTTTCTCCAACTGCTCCAGCTATCAGTGAGTAGAGGCCGTCAACCACTTCTTTAGTAAAGACTAGTTTTTTATGCATGCTAGTCCGTCTAACCGACAAGACATCTTCATAGTTATTTTCTAGGTATACTTTTCTTCGGTGTACTGAATTTATTTTTAGAAAATAAAATATTTTGTTAAATAAATTTGCAGTACTTTTTGCTACATACTGTTTTTCCGTTTCTTCTAGGTTTTTTATGTCTTTATCTAATGCTAATTTAGCGATACTAGGGATTTCTTCTTTTTCCAACTCATAGTTCTTTAAAAAGTTGTTAATTTCGCCTATAGAATTAAATCTGGTGATACCATTTTTATTTAATGTCTCTTTCAGCTTCTTAAGAGGTTCTATTGTCCCAATAACATGAGTCATAATTAACCGTAAAATTTATTTGTTTTTAAAGTCATACCATCAAAATTCTCAATTCGTAAATCACACTTAATTAAAGACCGGGAAGTCTTGGTTAAAATTGAGTACGATTCACTGAGCCAAGCATAACGCTTTCTATCTAGTAACCTGTTCGCATTACATGCCTACAAAAATAAATTGTTCAGCTACTATTTTATATTTGGGTATTAATAAGTTTGGTATTTCTGTACCCCATTTATTTTATTATTATCTAATTTGGAAATGTGAAGTTTAAACTGAGGAACTACCAATTCTGCACCTTGGTCTTTTTTCATAGAACTAAGATCAATATGTGGAGCTCTGTGCAAAGCATCTGCAGTTGGCCGTAATGAGGCTGTAAAAGGTATAATCATAAAAAGGACACCTACAAGAATTATAGCTATTAAACTATAAGATAACGCTTTACGGTACATACAGGCCTCCTTTCAATGCTGCCAATAATTTAAGCCGAAACAAAAATATTAATTAACGACAATAATGTGCCTAGAATGCCAATACCACCGAACAATATCTTGTTAAATGTTATATCTGGGCGCCCTTCACGAATTTGATGCTCTGGATAAGATACCGGCCATAGCTTTGTTCTTGCTGCTTCAAGTAATAAGCTTGGGGTAACACGTATTCTCTGCACTTGAGCATACGGAGGTTTAAAAAATAACGCGCCTAGATTCCAACCCTCTTCACCATGATGAAAGTACCAACAATACCCTCTCATATCTACTTTATACTTTTCAGCAAACAGATCTATCGTTTCAGAAAAATCATCACCCTCTATACCGAGTTCATCTACAAAATCCGGCTCTGGGTGCAAGTTTGAGCTTTTTACGGCTTCTTTATGGACGAGAAACTCGTATATTTCTTCAATATTCATTTGGTATATTACGTCCGATTAACGGGGACATATTTGTGGGCTAAAATTGAGCGAAGCGAATAGACAGCAAGTTTTTTATCACTATTTAATAGCTTGGTATGTTTTCTACTTTGCTATCATGTTCAAAAACATACCATTACTTACACACAGGTGCAATATGAAAACTACCATTGTAATTGACAATGTATTAATGGCTGACGCAATCAGTGCAACTGGTTTAAAAACTAAAAAAGAAGCATTTGGAGCTTAGTTTGAAAGGAGTAACCTTAGCATTTTGTTTCTTAACATTATTCGCCGTTATCGTTGCCGTTTTGGCACATATGGGAATCTTCATAGATATTCTCTTGGCTAGTCATGCTGGTATCAACGTGGCTATTTTCTCTTCGTCTTCAATAGCGATTGCAGTAACAAATGCATCCATCGTTTATGGCTTGAGCCGGCAAAAATTATGGGCTGTTTTTTTAGGAAGTATCGAGATGGTAGTACTCATTATTACTGCTATTGCCAATTTAATATCACAAGGACTATCAGACATCGTAAGCAGCCTATACTGGCTTATTATCGCTTTATTTTTTCTGTTGGCACTTAGAGGTGAATATAATGAAATCAAAAGCCAGCAGCGACCCGATGGATAAACAATAGAACCGTCGGATGCTTGCTCATGCGACTACGGTCAAACAAAGCTTGTTGTTTACTCAAAACAATTCTTGTCACAAAAATATCAAACATTAAATAATCTTAATAAAAAGAATTGCCCTGTGAAATGTTAGTAGAAGTATAAATTTTTGTAAGTTAAATCCTACATTACAGGACAACGTTATCAAAAAACTAGTACTTTTACTCATGTCTGCGGCCGTCTTAGCGGGTTGTTTAGACAGTGATAATGATCCAGAGCCGATGCAAGAAGAAATAATTCCTCCTGCGTTTAGCGCTTCAACCACGTATACAGTATCCTTAAATGGCATGCAACAAGTGCCAACAAACGACTCAGCCCAAGTAGCATCAGCAACGGTAGAGTTAGACGAGACCTTAATGGCATTTCAGGTTTCAGTTGATGTTTCGATGATAAGCGGTGTAAGCGCTGTACATGTTCATGATGGCGATATCGGTAGAAATGGAGACGTTGCATTTCCATTAACAGAAGGTGCAAGCGGCACATACGTTTTAGGCGAAACTGCACTTACAGCAGATTTAATTGACGACCTCAAAGATGGTGAATGGTACATCAACGTGCACACCAGTGACTTTCCTCACGGCGAAGTGCGCGGGCAAATAGTTAACGCTACTACAGCAATAGTCACTTTTGATTTATCTGGAAGCCAAGAAGTGCCAGCCGTTTCTACTAGTGCTAGCGGATACGCCTATGCCACCGTAGATACTGCAGATTATGATGTTGACTTAGTGGTGTACACCAATGGCGTAGACGATGCCACCATGGCGCATATCCATACAGGTCGCATAGGCAACAATGGCTCTGTTTTAGCTGCATTAGAAACTGACGATTCGGAAGTTGGCGTGTGGTTTAGTCCTGACGATTTAGCCATCGACGAGGCTACGTTTGGCATATTAGCCAGCGGTGGACATTATGTAAATGTGCACACGCCTGCAAATCCAAGCGGTGAATTGCGCGGTCAAATCTTAACTGACAACTTTGCACTTGTGACCTTTGGCTTAAGCGGTTCACAAGAAGTGCCAGCGGTAACAACATCGGCATCAGGCAGCGGTTATGCGCTAGTCGATACCAATGACTATGGCCTTGAGCTTGCGGTAGTTACCGAAGGCGTAGACGATACCACTATGGCGCATATTCACACCGGGCGTGTTGGTAACAATGGCCCAGTATTGGTCGCTCTTGAGCAATCAATGGATGATATGGGAATGTGGATGGCACCTGCCGACACCGCAATTGATGAAACGATCTTTGGCATACTGGCCGGAGGTGGTCACTATATAAATGTACACACACCTGCAAACCCTAGTGGTGAGCTGCGTGGTCAAATATTAACAGATAATTTTGCCTTAGCGACGTTTGCGCTTAGTGGCTCGCAAGAAGTCCCTGCAGTAACAACAGCGGCATCAGGCAGCGGTTATGCACTGGTCAATACCAATGATTATGCTGTAGAACTAACAGTGGTTACAAACGGCGTAGACGATGCCACCATGGCACATATTCACACTGGGCGTATTGGTAACAATGGGTCGGTATTAGTTGCCCTCGAGCAGTCAATGGACGATGCGGGTGTGTGGATGACACCACCAGATATCATGCTAGACGAGGCAACCTTCGCAGTATTAGCCAGTGGTGGACATTACGTGAATGTGCACACGCCTGCAAATCCAAGCGGTGAATTGCGTGGTCAAATCTTAACTGACAACTTTGTGATTGTGACCTTTGGCTTAAGTGGTTCACAAGAAGTTCCAGCGGTAACAACATCGGCATCAGGCAGCGGTTATGCGCTGGTTGATACTAATGACTATGGCCTTGAGCTTGCGGTAGTTACCGAAGGCGTTGACGATGCCACTATGGCGCATATTCACACCGGCCGTGTTGGTAACAATGGCCCAGTATTGGTCGCTCTTGAGCAATCAATGGATGATATGGGAATGTGGATGACACCTGCCGACACCGCAATTGACGCAACTATCTTTGGTGTATTGGCCGGCGGTGGTCATTACGTCAATATACACACACCTGCAAACCCTAGTGGCGAGCTGCGTGGTCAAATCTTGACTGACAACTTCGTGTTAATAACCTTCCCTTTAAGTGGCTTGCAAGAAGTGCCGGCTGTAACAACGTCAGCGAGTGGCGATGGTTATGCGCTTGTAAACACAAACGGATACGCGGTAGAACTCACTGCGATTACTGAAGGTGTAGACGACGCAACGATGGCGCACATCCATACCGGTGTAAGCGGCAAAAATGGCCCAGTATTAGTTGGTCTTGAGCAATCAATGGATGATCCAGGAATATGGATGACAGCAGCTGATGCCGAGTTAAACGAAACAATATTTGGCGTGCTAGCTAGTGGAGGTCATTACGTAAACATACACACACCGGCTAACCCTGGTGGCGAGTTAAGAGGGCAAATAGAGTAAAGCTATTTTCGGTATGTTAGCTGGATATAAGTAAAAACAAATTAACCCGATTTACTTATGCCACTCACACTTTAATTTTATGAATAGGCGCGGAACTCGCAAGAGTCGCGCCTTTCATTTACATACTACTCATCGACTACCGGCGTTAGCCTCACAACAAATCCACCACCCTTAGCAATATTCAATTGTAAGCTTTTGCCTGAACTGACAGTTAATTTTTCACTGGTATAACTTTCCCTGTTCTTTTCCCAAGTTGTATCTTCTCCGTCTTCATAAAGCGTGCCTTGATAAACACCTTCTTTCAAAAATGCCAACGGAAGCGCTAAACTTGCGCCAGACTCGTTTGCTAGGCCAGCAATCCACCACGTCTCTCCTTTTCTTCGCGCGACGATAAACACCTCACCAATGTCTCCCAGCAATACTTTGGATTCATCATAACTAAGCGGTAAACTTTTGATAAATTCAAATAGCGCAGGCTTTCTCTGATAAGCTTCTGGAATGTCTGGTAAACATAATACGGGTGAAAAATACGTTAGCGCCATAGCCGTTTGTGCTACTACTGTCGATCTCAAAGGCGCTTTAACATAGAGCCGCTCCTCAATTTTGTCTATGTCAAAAAAACCTGGTGTTACATCAATGGGGCCGGCAACATTATTTAAAAATGGCGTCACGGTATGATCTATTGGCGAGGCAATGTATGAGCCATCCTGAAGTGAATGATTATATTCTCTTGTTAGAAAATGCGGCCAAGTACGCTCTATCCCAGATGGAATAATACATTCATGACAATTAAGCATGAGCTTATACTTAGCAGTCTTTTCAAGCAGAATTTGCAAAAACTCAACTGCGGCTTGATCGCTTCTTCTTAAGAAACCAAGTTTTATGCCCACAATGCCCCAGTTTTTGTATTGTGAAAGTATTGCGTCCATGTCGTGTTCTTCGAATGCAGCGAGATTGATGTATAACCAAATACCGACATTCTTCTCCTTGGCCGCTTGCAAAATTTCGGGCATATCTATCTGAGAAATCGTAGTTAAGGGATTAGATTCTTTTTTATGTTCCTCACCATACCACCCTGCATCAATCATGAAGTAAGGTAGACCAAGCATTCCCGTCTTATCAATTAGCCGAACCATGCTTTCGGTATTTAGCTGATACGTAAACCCATTTTCATTGGCTCCTCTAGTTCGCCAATCCCACGTACTGATCCCTAGCTGTATCCAAGTGGTATCTTTTATTTTTGAGGCTTCGTTCAAGTTTTGAATCAAAAAACTGTTTTCGATAAAATAGGCGGGATGTTGGGCGGCCATTACTAAGCGCCATGGGGTGGAAAGGTGCTTTTCAAACTGTACTTCTTTACCAATAATGTCAGCGCTCAGTGTAGTGTTATTAATTGCAGATAGGCTCAGCGCCCCATAACGGTATAGAGACGCTTCAGTAATAAATACATATTGATCGCTAGGTGATTGACTTAATAAAGGAAGCCTCGCTCCTTTAATCTTATCGGTAGAAACCTTACTTTTATATTTTTTCCCCCACGGGTGATTCAGTATCCAGCTTGTGGATTGCTTGGGCAAGTTAAACTCGGTCAGCTCTTTTACTACTTTGCTCACTTTCGAAAGGCCTAAATCTACCTCGTATTTAAATGCTAACCCTTGGTCGTACATTCTAAGATGTACCTTTATGGTCGCATTACTCTTGTTGTCGAGCAGGTGCAACACCAAAGTATTGTATACGTCGGGATAGATTTCTTGCGTGCCCCAAAGGGGCTTCCAACTAGTCGAACTTGATTTTGTTATTGCATCAACTACTGCTGAGTTTTGTAGGTCTAATTGGTCAATCTCAAGGCCCATTAACGACTTTAGAATGACTTGAGTCCCATTTTTAGAATAACTATACGAAAGCTTCCCAGCTTCAAACTCAACTTTTGCAAGCCCTAATTTATCAGGCGATGTCAATTCAAACTGTTTCGCA
This sequence comes from Glaciecola sp. G7-5, assembly GCF_055808975.1. Taxonomy (NCBI): domain Bacteria; kingdom Pseudomonadati; phylum Pseudomonadota; class Gammaproteobacteria; order Alteromonadales; family Alteromonadaceae; genus Glaciecola; species Glaciecola sp. G7-5. The sequence goes on along the minus strand of NZ_CM147892.1, from coordinate 1,309,648 downwards.
TTTGCGAAAAGTGCATTCATACATAGAAGTAGTAGCAGTAGTATTCTTGGGATAAATCTACACATTGCGTTTCTGCGTAATCTACAATGTGTTTTCTGCGACATAGCCACACTTTTTTTGAATATTTTCATTTGATGCTTTTCAACTTTCTGATTCAGCGCGTTTTGTCAGCGCATGCGAATAAAAAGTTGATAATCAATGAGTTCTTAATTGAAGTCAAATTGAACAAAGAAATAAGTCTGTCGTTCATACGCCTCACCTACTTACAATCTAGTTGAGGCGAAAATTATGGCTGTCTACATTGAAATTTTACAGTTTTTTCCCATCCAATCTGCGTCTATACCACGAAATAGGAAGTAACAGACTTACACTTAGAATTCCTAAGCTGCCGCCGCCACTGGGTTCTGAGCTAGCCGGCGCTTGTGCACTTGTTGTGCTACTTGCAGTGCTAGTTGTAGTGGAACTATCGTTCGTACTGCTGCTTTGCGGTGATGCGTCAATATCCACAACGAAGGTTTGTTGCGTAGTATCAATTCCATCTGAAACTTCAAATGTGTATTGGTAGCTTGTATTTGCTTGGGTATTGTCGCCGATAGCGATTTGCAAAGCTGTGTTTGTTGCTCCAAACGAAGGCGCGTCGTCTGTTTTTGCCCATGATACTTCAAGGTCTGCATCGTCGGGATCATCTACAGCCGGAAAAGGAATATTCACGGTATCGCCGGGCTTAGCGCTAAACTTAGTTTGTTCAGCGTAAATACGCGGAATATTGTTGTAGTGAATATCAAGCCAATGGCTCGCAGATTGTGCACTGTCGCCTTCGTCTAGGCTTATTGTAAGACGAACTTGTTCAGGTTTATTTAGCAAGTCAGGGTCAAACATAAAGCTCAATACACCCTGCTCTTCATTAACACGACTAAGCGCTGCCGCGATTGGCGTTTGCGTGTCGGTGGCGTCATTTGTCGATAACGAAAGAAGTATATCGTAGTCACCTTGAGGTAAGTTGTTTAAAGTAAAACTAAGCGGTGTCTCGCGCTGCGAACTCACTTTCACGGTACTTGTGCTGTCGTTTTCGAACATTAATTTGTCGCTCGCAATCACCATCGATGTCGAAAACAAATTCACACTTTTCAAACCAAAACTAACCGAGGCATAAGCGTCACCTTCATCATCAATAGCATCGGGGTTTTCTAAAGTCACTGCATATTGAAACTTACCGTCTTTATTTGCTAATTGTTTCCACGTAGTAATGACATTACCTATTTCATATGAGCTTGAGGCCTCAACTATAGCATTGACATCACTAGGCATAATTTCTTGCGTACTACTAAATACAACAGATAAGGGAATTACTCTGTCGTTATCAATAACGTGTGCAAAAGACTCGGCTTGAATAAATGGGAACACATCTAATGCATTACGTAAATCAAGCCCCACTTCTTGTCCTTTTGTTTGTTGATAGACGCCATTTTGATTGCTCGAATAGTCTAAATAAAAACCCACAATAGGTAACTTGTAGTTGCTTGTTTCACGATTGCTTAAATAGCCCACATAATCACGATAGTCACTGCTAAGGCTAAGGCGTAATTCAACCTTATTTTCAGCAACGCTGACTAGCTCATAGTCAACAAAATCAAGCATAGGATTAGTAGGATTATATTCACGCTTGCTCACAGCAGTGGTAAAACGTGAGTTATATTGGGAGTCAAGAATGGTCATCAATTTTAGATCATCAATACTAAAATTGTTAATTCCACTTGCGTCAAAGGTGAAAGTTACAGTGTCGCCAGCTTGGGGGGCTTTTACGTTTTCGCCATCGATCATTAAAAGCGCACTTTGCGCATTATCGGCAACGCTTAACAAGCTCTTTCCTGCGTGCAATTGGGCGTGTAGATTGGGAATAATATCGTCGTATTTATTAATATGGCCAGTAAATATACTTACCGTATCGTAAAGGCTTTTTTCTAAGCCTAACTCCTGCATTTGCTGATGACTAAAAGTATAACTTGTTTGATTGGTCATCAGTGGAATTTCAAATTTCTCATGATTGAAAACAGCATTGTTATCGAGCACATAGTTGTATCTTGAATGCGAACTTGCCGACAACACCAGTACTTGGCTTTCGGGCTGAATGTCTTTTGCTTCCCAAGTGATGGTAAAACCACCCAAGGGTTCAGGACTAATGGTCATGGGATTAATTGTATTGCTGAATCGCAAGGCCCAGGCGTCGTTTAAAAACCTGACGGCATCAGCGGCTTCTGGATCGGGTTTGGCAATACCAAAGGCACTATTGCCGTAGGTCATATCGGGCGAACTGAAGAAGTTGGCGCGTTTGCAGGCAATTTGCGGGTAGGCATCTTGACAGGCCAAACCATAACTCATGATTGAATAGGCTGACTCGTCAAGCGAAGTAAAACCAAAATTATGCGTATAAGGCACTGACTCGCCCGCAACATAAGTACCGGCCTTATTATTGCGTTCGTGATTTAAACCAATTGTGTGGCCAAACTCATGTACCGGCGTGCGTCCTGTTTCACAACCTCTCTTAACGGTAATGGCAATAGGATACGTATGATCGGTCGAATAACTTAGTGTTTCTGACTTTGTCCCATTTACGCCAACGGTTGCAAAGCCACAGGTATTATCACGAAATAAGTTACGCGCCCCTAAATTATAAATAATATCAGCATGATTTTGGGTTAAGGCCAGCGCGGTCATCTGAAAAGTTGCATCACTTTCACCCCAAGACGGAAAAGCAATACGCTTATAAGTATCCTCTTCAATCACACTACCTACGTAGTCTTTAGGCAAACGCTGGACAACAATTTCACTGGCTTCAATTTGCAAAGCTTCAATACCACTTGTCACCAAGGCGAGGTTGGCAAAGTCAATACCGCTTTGAATACGCTGATGAAGGCTAGTGAAATTAAACTCACCATAATTCTCAAGCTCTTCGATAATCGCATTTTCAGACACCACTACACGCACCTTTTTGAGTGCGTTGGTGTCGAAGTGCTGATAAAAGGCTGGGGTGTCTTGTATACTCTGAGTACTTTTTGAGCCTAGGTTTTGGCTCATTTGATAGCTTTCATAGAAGGCACTGGTTGAATTTTGCGAATTGCTAAAGGTTGCAATAGCATTGGGGTGCTCGTCAATACCATCTGTTTCTTGCGCTTCGGTTTTACTAAATTCATCAACTAGCACCGTCACGGTGGTGGCGGTAAGTTTATAGCTTCGCCCTTTGTAATTAAGCAGAGCGCTAAAATCGGGGCCTGCATCTTTTACCAATAAGCTTGAAATGCCATCGCTACCAATGTAGTAAATGTTAGGCAAGCTATCTGACACTTGACCGACTCGACTAAAGCTTATTTTGCCGATTTCATATTGAGATGACTTTGCTATGATTTGTTCAACTAATGGTTCTACAAAGGGAGTATTGGCAAATGAGCTTGTTACGAACACATCACCATCTTGAGCGGTAGCCGAATAGCTCGCACCTAACAGCGATAAGGAAATAAAAGACAAAGACAATACTTTCAACATGTAAAACGCAACCTTCCAAATTGTATTTTTTGCTTTGCTTACATCCTTTATTTACAAGGATTACTACCGCATAATATCCGTCAATCACATCCGCCAAGAGTATGGATGTTGTAAAACGCGCCTGTGCAAAACATCGTTAGTTGTTTCATAATTGACTATATTAGTGCTGTATAGGGTATTGATTTGATACTAATGGTATAAAAGTTGTCTGTCTTAGATACTGTTGAGCTTACCTTAGCCATTAACGACGACGAATCGAAATCTATAATCACCTGTTTTAACGAAGGATTTTAACTAATACGGACACCCTGATGGCAGAAAAGAAAATGCAGCTACATGCCCTTCTTCAGAAAATAAAAGCAGGGAAAGACGTTAATTTTGATCAAGTTGTAAAATATATGCCTGGCAACAGTGATTGGAGCAGCGTTTTTGCGGTCGAGGTGTCAGGTAAAAATAAACACAGAGTTGAAGTTAAGAATGAAAGTTTGTTCAACAGCCTGTTAATACAAAGTTCCCCAATAGCTAATCGCGCAATGGCAGCAAAATCCTCGTTAGTCTCGAGCCATGCGCTTAAGTGTGAATCGGCTTATATGCTTTGTTTCGCAAATGTATGTAGCACTAATCCACTGCGTTCATTGCAAGTGGCCGCAGTGAGCCAGCACACGCTGTTACCGTTAAATTTCACCCCCGCCAAACAAGCAATTTTAATAGAAAACCAAGATTGTTTTTTCCAGTGGCCAAAGCTATTAACTCATTACCAAGGGCTAATTAATATAAGTGAGTCTGACATCTATTTTTCAGGTGGAACGCGCGTTTTAAACGAAATGCTTCGCCCAATATTGAGTCAATATGAGCATGTAAAGTGCTTATTTGACTTTGACTTGGCTGGGCTACAGATGGCGCTATCGTTAAAGCGAATGGGCTATGAAAACGTAGAATATGTTACACCTACAAACCTTGTAAACTACGCCGACTTGTTTACTTTTAAACCACAATCAAGTGCGTCTTTGCTAAGTATGCTAACGCTATGTGAACAAAATAATATGTACGATTTAGGCGAGGTCATTAAACACCAAAAGCATTTTATGGAGCAAGAAGCCTTGTTAACCGTAGATGCCTAATTGAGCGCCTACTTTCTTGCACTAATAAGCGCGAACACACTCGTTAATAAAGTATTCAAAATATCAAGACGACGATAGTAAAATCCCGCTTCAAAAAGTACTATATTAACTTATCAATCTTAAAGGGAAACTCATGAGCCAGCTCTTCATTGGTGTAAAACGCATTATCGCAGTAGATTCGAGCGAATTCGCTTATGCCGAGCTAGAAGTAGATGCCCATTGTATGTTGGTTGCACAAGGCAATGTGGGTAAGTCGAGCTTGATAAACGCGATTAGACTATTCTTTTTGCCCGAATGCTCTATGGCCAAGCAAGCAGTAAATTTTGGTTTTTCAGACAGCCATGGAGAAAACTACGGTTCTGAAACAACGTTTAACCACTACTTTCCCAGTAAATTTAGTTTTCTTATTTTAGAATATGAAAAACGCCTTTTTGATGGACCGCATTGCTGCCAAATACTAAGTGCTTCTAATAGCGGCCGCTTAAAGTTTGAACGTATGTTTACACAGCTCCCGTATGAGCGATTACGGCATTTGTTTTGGCAACAAGGTGATGATCCCGATGGTATTGGCGAACGCGTCGATAATCTAAGCAAGCAAGGCGTCTATGATTTTATTCAAAACAATGACAATACCTGCGTGCTTGCGAAAGACCCAGCCAAAGTCGCAAGCCTATTGTATGAAAGCGAGTTACAGTCGACTCGCTATAGCCTTTTCCCGCTTAAAAACCAAGAAACACAAACGGTCAACTCCCTAAGGGCTTTAATCAAGCTGTTGTTTGTCGCATCGAGCAAGAACAAAAAGCCATTTACCGACGCCATTGCCAATATCATTGAAGGCAGTAAAAAAAGCCAGCAAGACCACCTACACTTTAGTATTTCTGAATTTAAAGAGCAGCACGAAAGTCTCAAAGCCCAAGAACTGCAGCTCACTGGCATTGTAAATCAGCGCTCATTGTTTGAAAAACTATCTAAAAACAAAGCCAATTTTGAAGAATATTTGGGCGCTTTAGAACAGGTAAAGCCCTCTTTAACATGGCTTAAAGAGAGTAGTGCAGCTTTAGGCACTGAGCTACAGGATTTAGCAAGCAAAAACCTATTAGCTAAAGAAAAGCGAGACAAACAACAACGTATCTTGAGTGAAACTAAAGAAAAGGCCGCATTAGAAAAACGCGCATTAAAAGAGAAAGAAAAAGAGCAACGCCAACACCAAGAGACCATTGATAGCTTTAGACGATTAAAAACAGAATACCCAGGACAATCTGTAGACGATATAAAGAGCTTTTTGGCGCTAGAGCTAGAAGACAAAGAAACCCAATTGAACGTGCAAAATGGCAATATAAGCCGCGCTGAAGCCTTGGCCAAAATAGACAATCAACTAAGTGAATTAAAAAGCAAGCAAAATACGCTTGAAAGCATCATCAACAATAAGCAATTTGACCTTGAAAACCAACTCCCCAAAACGCAGTTGGATTGGTTGCATAGCGTTAACCCAGCTTTGGCAAATGCCAATACAGCAAAAGCCTTGTCAAAGGAAGCTCTTAACGCCATAAACGCGTTCGCTGAGCTTTTTGATACTCATGCTAGCCATTATCAATTTTTCAGCGCTACGCTTCCTTTTAAGGCTTATAGCAAAATTAACCATAAAGCCGTGCTAGAAAAAAACCAACAAGAAATTCAAGCACTCCAAAAACAAAGACGCAAAGTAGAAGAAGACCAAAGCAGTGTGCTGCACGCCGAGCAATCTCTTAAACTACTGCAGCGCGATATCGATTTAGCCAAAAGTGATTTAAAGGTTATCGAAGACATTGCCTATGCAAGTAAACGAAATGAGGTTTTGCTAGCTGAGATAGATATTTCGCAAACCACTATTGCCGCGTTTGAACATAGCCATAACGCGGCGCAGCGTGGGCTAGATGATGCCCAAGCAAGACAGTTTAAAGCCAAAAATGATTATGAAGATTGCCAAAAACGGATTAGCGAAAACAAATATTATTTACAGCAACTCAGCAGCTTTGCGAGCTTGCATAGTAAATGGCTGAACATGCTCGATGATGACATTGAGTTCGCCGGCTATTTAAATGACAAACACATAGAAATGTTTGGCCAATGCGCTCGCAATTTAGAACAATTACAATTTGACCTAATTAGCGGCCTGCGCGACTTTATTGACCGCCGGATTATTGAAGATAAACACGGCATGAAGGGCGATACACCTTTTTGGCCAGAAATCGTGGCGTGCTTTGAAGACGTTGGCGAGGTGTACGCAAACCTCGATACCCAGCGCGACCTACTCGGCAAACAAATCGAGGAACACAACCAAACAATTGGCAATAAAAAAGAAATTATTGTGCAAAATTATCGCGTGATTAAGTCTTTCGAAAAAGAAATAAACAAAGCATTTACAGGGCTAACTATCAACAATGTTGCCTCAGTAGAATTTGAAGTTGGGATCAACAAACAGTTTGAAACCTTGGTTAAGGAATTTGCTGAAACCAATCTTTATAGCCGCGAAATGCAGTCAGAAGACTTCTATATTCGACTGGTTGCCTTTGCCGAACGCTTCTTTGATCAAGACGATAATTTCACCCTAACCATGAGTCAGGTTATTGAGTCATTTGAGCCACGCGTGCAACTTGCGAATAAGTCAGGCAAAGAAGATAAAAAACAAAGTAATTCGACCAATGCCTTAATCAAAATCAAACTTGTTCAGCTGCTACTTAAACGTATGCTTTATCACAACTGCGATACTTCGTTCCCAATTGTGCATGACGAAATTGCCAATATCGACATAGGTCAATTTGATTGGTGGTTAACAGATTTAGCCAATAATGGCTTTAATTTAATGGCCGCTGGCACCCATTCAACCAGTCCTGAATTACAGGCAAAAATTGGTCGACGTCATGTTATGGACGCGCTAATTACGGCCTTGCCCTATCATAATGAGCGTAATCGTGTGTATTGGGGTGGCGCTGAAGAATTTTCATTCAAATCATATAAAAATGATGAAGAAAGTCAGGAAGAACGAGCGTCATGAAGAAAGTAAGTGCTTACAGGGGCAGTGGTGATCATAAGGCTTTAGGGACGGTAGAAACCCTAAACGTATTGCTTGAGCACAGAAAAATACTCTCAGAATGCATTAAAGACATGGATGCAGCAGGAATTAACTACATCCCGGAATATGCGATATTTACGCGGGTAAAAAACTACACGGAAAACATTAAATCAGATACCCGCAAGCGGATTAAAATTGCTTTCTCAAGTGCCAACCTTGTGCAGGCGCACATCGTAATGGATATAGACACAAGCCAAGGTGAAAACCGCTTATATTTCCAAGAATCGGTATTGGCTATTGTTAGGCTTTGCGATGTGTCTCTGTTTAAAAAGCTTACCGATGTACAGCTTAAAACCCATCTACAAATCCTCAATACGGCGCATCAAGATATGCGCAGTGGTCACTACAACTTTGCTGACGACGATGATGACTTTTCAGAGTTTGTAGACAACCTATTTATGCATTTGGGCAAGTTATTGAGCGATGTACGACAAAACGTAGTGAAAATGCAGTCGCTAAGTAAAGATCTAGAAGCACTTACCTCATCGAGCGTAAAAAGCAGCCTTAGTAGCGCGCAGTACATCGAAGCGAAAAAGCAGTGGCTACAGCAAATAGTTAAATTGTATGAACGCCACATTATGCCGGTCTTGTTATTTCTAAACCCCGACACGACCTATCAAGACTTTGATGGCTTGCATGCAATTGTTTCAAAAATCCAAGAAACTCTGCGTGCTCATAACAAAGAAAACATCGCCAACAACATCCAAAGTTATGCCTTGAGCTTTTTAAACTTTTACCAACCTATTGAGGCCACCGCTAACGCGGTCAATCGCTTTATACATAAAGAGCGCGATAGTATTAAGCGCTTCAATGCCATTGAGCATTTTTATCAGCAAAGCTTATTGCCCGAGCTCAATGCAACCTTGAGTGACAACTTAAACAAACGCAGAATGGGCAGTGCCGCCATTATCCAGCCTGGATTTTCGCCTAATATTAAAGCCTTTCAGCGTCCAATTGGTTACGGATTTAACGACTCACCAGCTTATTACAAGAACCTCTTCAATGAACTTGAGGCGCGCAGCCAAGACGTTCTAAACCTTCATCACTTGCTTGGAGCCTCGGGTACAGCGAGCGCGAATCAAGAGGCAATGCAGCGTATGCAAAGGCATCAGCGCCTCGTAGCGATACTCAAAGGAGTATCATTAAGGGAAACCGATGACCTTATTAATATGCTTCATATGCGTTTACACGACCAGTTTGAGGGCTATCATTTGTACGACTTAATATCTAGCATCGGTTTTATGAAAAACAGAGACAGTAAGTACTCACTTAAAACAACCAATCTATTTGCAAGGGTAATGCAAAACAGCCCCACCGTTGGGGAATATTCAAATAATACACATGCTGATGAAAAGTACACTGAAAGCTATTCATACCGCAAAGTACGTTGCCTCGCCAGCCCAGCCTTAGTCAAGGAGCAAACATCGAATGAGTGATATTCAAAGCCAACATGAAAAAGACGATGCGTTCGCACCTAGCACTGAAACAGACGCACCTATTCTAGCAATGCAAAACATCAACCAAGATATTAGCGCGCGCATCTACCAGCGCTTTACGCAAGGCAAAGTGATCACAAAACTCAGCTACAACAAGTTAAAGTCGAGCTACGTTGAAGACAAAGATTACACCTACCTATTTAGGTTTGTAGACGAATTTACGCTATTGTATAAATTGATTGGCAAAGCGCTAGAATACAACGCCAAAGGCGAGTTCTTTTACATTAACAATTTTGCTGACAGCGAGATTGACGAAGCCGATGAGCACGCTTTAAAAACCCAAGCAATTTTGTTGATCCTAGGCAGACATTTTGAAATGTCAGGAAGAAACATTGACAACTTAAGTGTTGATTCACTTGGTTTTAACAACAAAGATATAGATGCACTGGGCGAAAACGACGAATACAAAAGTATCTGCAAAGCCCTTAAGTTTGCTAATTGGCAAAAAGCCATAGAGTACCTCGTAAATCGCGGCTTTGCTTTTGATACTAGCAATAATCATTATTTTTTATCGTCAGCAGGGAAAGCCTTTTTGAACGCCGTAATTGACGCACATGAGCATATTTAAGCTTCTTTTAGAGCATTGGCATTAACATAGAAGACCTTCATGGCAATTTTGTTAAGGCCTAATTTAGTTTTTGGAAAAAGCACTTATTAATGACAAAGAAAAAGAGCCATTTTCGCCCCTTGTATGCCATTTTGGCCATCATTATATTGCTGATGTCGGGCTATTTGTATGAGCCCCAACCAAGCCCAGAACCAGAAGAAGCAAGCGCGTACATCGCTAGCAATAAACAAGAAGAACAAACTAGCTTTATAGATGTAAAACAAGCTGAGGTAAAAAACCAAGTACAAAACACGCCGCGCAGTATAGAAATAAGCGACAAACCTTATAAGGTTGAAGTGGATTTTCCAAGTCAGCACGTGTTTGATGACAATATGTGCAGTGTAGATCAACTGCTTCTAGTGTATAGAGCTGCGTTTAAAGATGCTATTAAGCGCTTAAACAACGACTACAAACGTAATAGCTACTCTATAAACGATTATTTAAGCCTTAATATTCATACGCCAAAAATGAGCGATTACTTTGAACAAACGTTGTTACTTAGAATTGCCTTTTTGCATGAACAGTTTATTTTATTGCTTGGTGAGTCAGCCAAACGCGAAATAACGTTGAACATCGTTATTGTGCCTCAACGCGCTGATTATGAGCGCTATTTGTCATATTATTCTGATAACCCAATAAATTCAGCAGGGGTTTACTACACTGGCTTAAATATCGCATATGTTGACTATCAAGGTTCAGATGAGAACGCTTTGAAAACTGCGGTCCATGAGGCGGTGCATGCACTAAGCGCACATATTATTGGCATGACGCCCCGAATGTTCAGTGAAGGAATGGCAGAGTTTTACGAAAACATACAGACTAAAGATGAGGAGCTCAAGATTGTTTACAGTCGCAAACAACTTAAGAGTGAACCCTATCCAATACTCCAGTTTTTTGACCATCTGCAATGGCCCAATCTAGATATTCATCGCCTTTACTACAGTAGTTGGGCTTGGATAAGCTATATGTACAATGACCACGAGCGATTACGTTCGCTCATTGCCTTTATGAAAAAAGAACAAAAAGAACCTTGTGACGCCTTTTCTAGCGACGAAGCCTTTGCGATATTTCAAGACTTCGACAGCAATATGGAAGTCGATTTTTATGCTTGGTTACAACAATTTAAAGAAGAATAATAAAGCGGCAGTAGCATCCCTGTCCCAACACAATAGGAAGCGCACATTTGAAATTTATACATACTTCAGACTGGCACATTGGTAGACAATTTCACAACGTCTCGATGCTTGAAGATCAGCGCCATGTATTAAAGCAGTTAATCGACTACATCAAAACCCATGCTGTCGATGCGCTTGTGATTGCAGGAGACATCTACGACCGCGCAATTCCACCGGCAAATGCGGTGGATTTGCTCGATGAAGTATTAAGCGAAATCACGCTAGAACTGGGCGTGCCGATTATTCTTATTCCAGGTAACCACGACAGCGCCCAACGCATTCGTTTTGGCGCCGGGCAGCTCAAACAAGCTGGCTTACATATTGTTGGTGATTTGGCCGACATCACCACACCCATTATTATCTCAAGCTCTAATGGCGACATGGCGTTTTACGGCCTGCCTTACAACGACCCTGAAATGGTACGCAACTTCTCAGGTGAAGCGCTTAGCACCTACGATGAAGCCCATACTTATTTAGTCAATAAAATCAACGAGGTAAAATCAGAAAAACAGGCCAACATTCTAATTAGTCATTGCTTTATAGATGGCGCTGAAGCCTCTGATTCTGAGCGCCCGCTATCCATTGGAGGCTCAGATAGAGTAAGTTACCAGCCCTGCGAAAGTTTTGATTACGTCGCCCTAGGACATTTGCATGCACCACAGTATAAAGGGGCTGAGCATATCCGCTACTGTGGCTCAATTTTGAAATACAGCTTTTCAGAGCAACATCAGAAAAAAGCCGCAACCTTGGTAGAAATAGATGAAAACAAACGCGTCTCATGTACTCAATTACCGCTTCTGCCACTGCGCAACATGCGCATTATTGAAGGAGAATTTGCGCATATTATTGAGCAAGGGCGAATAGATCCTAACAACCAAGACTACCTGTTAGTAAGGCTTACCGACCGTATTGCTATTTTAGAGCCAATGGCCAAATTGCGCGAAGTCTACCCAAATGTACTGCAGCTTGAAAAGCCCGGTATGCTCATTAGCGGCGATGAAAATATGACCCGCGAAAAACTTAAACGAAATGAACTCGACATGTTCCGTGACTTTTTTGTGCAAGTACAAGGCCATGAAATGACCAACGAACAACAAAGTGCGATTGAAGAGACTATATCGACCTTGCTCAAACAAGAGGAAGATGCATGAAACCAGTCAAACTAAGGATTCAAGCGTTTGGGCCTTTTGCGGGCCAAGAAGAGATAGATTTCAGCAAACTAGGTAAGCAGCCTTTATTTTTAATTAACGGGTCTACAGGTGCTGGGAAAAGCTCAATTTTAGACGCAATTTGTTTTGCGCTATATGCGCATACCACAGGCGCTGAGCGCGATCCTCAACAAATGCGCTGTGACCATTCTGACCCGAGTCTTTTATGCGAAGTCACGCTAGATTTTAGCCTAGGTGACAAAACATACCGCATAAGCCGCTCACCAATACAAGAAGTAGCAAAAAGCAAAGGCGATGGCACAACGATTAAAGCCGCTGTCGCTCGGGTGTGGCTCTTAGATGGAAGCGCCGAAGGGCAGTTGTTGGTGTCTAAAAGCGTAGGCGAGGCAACTAGGCTTATCACCCAATTGATTGGTTTAGGTCTTGATCAATTTAGGCAGGTTATGGTGCTGCCCCAAGGTAAGTTTCGTGAACTACTATTGGCCGATTCAGCCAATCGCGAAGCCATTTTTAGTCAGTTGTTTGAAACCCACATTTACAAAAAGATAGAAAATAGCCTACGCGAGCAAGCATCAAGTATTAAACAAGCGGTCGCCCATCATGATAGCAAGGTGCGTGGTATTCTAGAAGGCGCTGATTTAGCTTCCAAAGAAGCTTTAGATGCGGAACTGAGCGCATTAGCGCCAGAGCTTAACAGTGCCAAAGCGTTAAAAGACAGCGCGCAAAGCGCCTTGCAAGCTAAGCAAAGACAAGTAGAAGAAGCAATCACTGTTAATCAACAATTTACAGCCTTAGCAAGCAAAGAAGAGGCGCTAAGTGCAACCCTTTCGAAACAAAGTGAAGTTGATGCCCAAAAAGCAAAGCTAGTCCAAGCCAAAAAAGCGCAAGATATTCATCATTTATATGCAAATAAACTAAGCGCTTCAGAAACGTTTGCTAGCGCTCACTCCCAGTATGAAATAGCAAAAAAAGAGCTATCTAAAACCAAGCAAGAACACACGCTGGCGCAGACCGCTTATAATGAGGCAAAAGCCAAAGCCACTGATATTGATAAGCTCAAAGCCCAACAAAACGAGCTCCAGCGATTTACAACTCAACTGAATAAGCTGACAGAGGCAAGCTTAGTTCTGAAACAAGCCCAAAGTAAGGCAACACAGAGCCAATCAGCACTTGCAGATAAAAAACAAAGCATTGAGAAGTTAAAGCAAGAGCTTAAAACGGCTGAAAAACAAAGCGCTACGCAAGCACAGTCCCTTGAAGCACTTGCTTCAAAAGAGCAAGCTCTCAGTAGTTTACGCGAAAAACAAAGTTTGCGCGTGCAAATGAAAAAACTTCAAAAGGATATCGAAAGTCAAAACGAGATCATAGAGCAGCATCAAGAAAAATTAACACAAGCAGCTGATTTATATGCACAAAGTAAAACTAATGCCGCCACAACTGAACTCGCATGGCATCAGGGCCAAGCAGCAATATTAGCAAAAGAACTCAAGGGCAATCTTCCATGTCCGGTATGCGGAAGTAAAGAGCATCCTCAACCAGCAGCACTGCAAAACGATGCAAGTTTAGTGACTAAAGAGCAAGTAGAGCTTGCTCGCAACAAAGAAAATAAGTGCAGAGACAACATGCAAGCGATAAAAGATGAGCTTGCTACTCGCATGAATAAAAAAGAAACGTTACAAAGTACTCATGCAGATACCTGTGAACGCCTTGGCGATTACGCAAGTATGGCGGAACAAGCTTTCAACGACCACTACGAGGATGTACAACAAGCGGTCACTAATCTTGTTGCCTTAAAAGAATCTAAAGCAACAACAGACAAACGCATTGCTGCTATTAAGCTTACCCTTGAGCAAAGCGACGAGGCACTATTAAGCCTAGAAGCAAGCGCCAGTAGCAACAATAATTCGTTAATTACAGCCAAAACAACAGTAGAGCAACTTCGCACGCAAATTCCGGAAGAATATCAAAGTGGCAGCGAACTAACAGAAAAGATTCAAGACGTTGCCGCCAATATTAAAGGTTTAAGCGAGGGTTTGGTAAAAGCCGAAAAGACCTTCTCGAGCAAGCAATCGGCTCATGACCAAGCTATCGCCACTGAAAAAGCCTTGCTTGAGGGCCTGCTTAGCCAAGAAAAACTCAGCAAAACGGCAGATGAAAATTGGCAAAAAGCACTAGAAAACAGTGACTTCCCAAATGTTGAGGCATTTTTAAGCGCTCGACTCGATGACAACACACAAACAGCGCTAACAAAGGCGATTGAAGAACACAAAAGCGAAGTTGATAGTTTACATGCCGTCATTAAAACCCTATCTCAAAGCTTAAAAGGCAAAAGCAAAGCGGACTTGACGCAGCTTGAAGAGCAGCTCAACGAACACAAGACTGTATATGACAATCATGACAAAGCATGGCGCGAACTTGATGCCCGCCAGACTAGCTTAAATGCGGTAAACGAAAAACTACGTAAAGCCGCAAAAGAAAATGAAGCACTAAACAAGCAATATTCTGTAATTGGTACGCTAGACAAAGTCGCCAACGGCAATACTGGCAACAGAATAAGTTTGCAACGCTTTGTATTAAGTGTATTACTAGATGATGTACTAATACAGGCTTCTCAACGCTTGCATAAAATGAGTAACGGGCGCTACCAACTCACACGTAAAGAAGACAAGTCTAAAGGGCGAGGAGCCTCTGGCTTAGAGCTTGAGGTACAAGATGGCGATACTGGTAAACCACGCTCGGTAGCCACGCTTTCTGGGGGCGAATCCTTTATGGCTGCGCTTGCGCTGGCCTTAGGTGTATCAGACGTAGTGCAATCATACGCTGGCGGTATTCGCCTCGATACCTTATTCATAGATGAAGGCTTTGGCAGCCTTGATAGTGAATCGTTAGACGCCGCCATAAGAGTACTCATTGATCTACAAGCGAGCGGGCGCATGATTGGCATTATTTCTCATGTTAGTGAGCTAAAAGATCAGATGGCAAAACGAATAGATGTAGTAAGTACTCGCTTTGGTAGTAGCATAAACACGATTTCAAGCTGAGTTTTAGCGCTACTATTTTGCTGCTTTTTTACTCTTCTTTGTCAATGCAAGTAGATAAATTGTTGACTTGATGTTCATACACTCTGACCCTGTTTTTTCCTCTGACCCTGTTTTTTCCTGTCTGTCAGTTTGCTGTAAAAATTACATTAGTTTCCTTTTACCCTGCACAATTTGCAAAAAATAACACCTTGCTTCTAGCTCGTCTCTAGCTTTTCAATTGCGTTTAAAGCTCTGCAGCCCCTTGTGCTGAGCTCCTTAGCCCCTTCTACCTGTAAATGGTTTGATTTATGCAACGTTACGACCTACGTAATTGGATTTACGCCGGTTCGCGATAAACAGCCATCTAAAATGCGGGAATCACAAAAACTTCTATTTATTTTAAAAGTTTTGCATCCAAAGCAAATAAGTAAACGTTTGGCTTACTGTGAACGACATCTATAACTAAAAAAAGGAACACATATGATACCTACAATCACAAGGCAGCTACTTAAAACGCCTACAAAAATTTCAGTAATTTCATTAGCAATTTGTGCGGCATTAACGAGTACAAATGCTTTAGCCTCTAGTCACCGTGAAGCGCCAAATATCACGCGCTTTCCAACTGTGGACTCTACCGACTTTTATGCATTTAATAGTTATGAAGACGGACGTGGAGACTACGTGACCTTAATTGCTAACTACATTCCGCTACAAGACGCCTACGGCGGTCCTAACTATTTCCCTATGGATCCGGCAGCTAGCTACAATTTACATGTAGATACCGATGGAGATGCGATTGAAGACATCACCTTCGCTTTTAATTTCAAAAGGATGTTAGCCAATCAAAACATGGGCGCAAAATTAATGATTGGCCCAGAAGGCAATCAAAAAGCGGTTGGTGTGCCCTTAGTTAATATTGGGCCGATTAGTGCAAGCAGCCAAGCGAGTGCTAACTTTGCAGAATCGTATACTGTTACCATGATTAGCGGCGACCTTAGCACCGGCACATCTAGTGCAGTGTTAAACGCAAGTGGCGGCGGTGAATCGTTTAACAAACCTTTAGATTATATAGGCAACAAATCCTTTACCGACATGGCTGGCTATGAAGCCTACGCAAATGCTCATATCTACGATATACAAATTCCTGGCTGCGATAGCATGGGCAAAGTCTTCGTTGGTCAACGCAAAGACCCCTTTGTTGTTAACTTAGGGAAAACATTTGATTTAGTTAACTACGTGCCAGTAGAAGGCGATAGTGCCCCAGGCGCAGATGACGGAGCAGGTTTCCCAGGCGGGATCACTCAAGACTCATCAAATGATGATTTAAGAGATAAAAACGTAACCAGTATCGCGATGGAAGTGCCTACCGCTTGTATAACTGGTGATGGCAACGGCGTAATTGGTACGTGGACCACCGCAAGTTTGCCGCAAGCGCGAATTCTGAATCCAAATGCGACCTTTGACAAACCCGATGTGAACGGTGGTGCCTTAGTGCAGGTTTCTAGGCTTGGTTCGCCATTGGTGAATGAGTTGGTCATTGGTATTGAAGATAAAGATAAATTCTCATCAGCGCATCCATCTGGTGACGGACAGTTTATTGATTATGTTACCAACCCAGCCTTACCTGAACTGCTAAACATTTTGTTTAAAGATGCAGTAAATACAACATTAGGTACTGATATAGCAACACTTGCGCCTACTAACTTCCCACGTAATGACCTAATAGCGGCCTTTTTAACTGGCTTTGAAGGTGTTAACCAACAGGCAACCGTAACGCCCTCTGAAATGCTTCGTTTAAATACGGGTATCGCAGCTACAGCACAATCAGAGCAATCTGCATTTGGTGTAGCAGGCGACGATTTAGCCGGTTTCCCTAACGGAAGACGCCCTGGTGATGATGTAGTCGATATTGCCCTTCGAGTAGTAATGGGCGCACTATGTCACCCTATTCCAGTTGCAGGTACGCCAACTAACTTAGGCTTATGTGCACCAGAAGACGCTTCCGTAGGGACTGTTCCGTTTACTGATGGAGCACCTTCGAACGCCGACATGATGTCAGCAAGTTTCCCATACTTGGCAACGCCTCTACCGGGTTCTGAATAAGCAAAAGGAGAAGTAAAGATGAATATTATACAATCAAAACGCTTCAAACTTGCTGCAATTGCAATTGCGACCTTAAGTTTAACAGCCTGCTTTGATGACAACGACGATGAAGAAATAATGGTGAACAATCCACCTCAAGCGCCTTCTTTAACAGTGTTGACTCAGGCTGAGACCGATATAGTTGATAGATTACCTGCATCGGATCCCGACAATGACCCACTGCAATACACTATTACTGATGATCCTACTTTAGGCACAGTGACAATAAATAGTGACGGTAGCTATACATACTCGCCCAATCCTGAAGTCACCGGTAGCGACAGTTTTACCTACTCAGTGACCGATGGTAAAGCGCCAACAACTAGCGTCTCAGGCACGATTTCGATAACAATTGAAGCCTTACCCGTTTCTTTTTTATCGCAAAGTAGAGCAGCATTTGCGCAAGCCCCCAGCGATACGCCACTATCTGTAAATGGTAGGGCCTACATACAAGACGTGGCGGGACAAAACGACTATCAAGATTTGATTGACGCAAACTGATAGCCTGATGTTTATCCGGAAACCATGGATGGTTTCCTTTTTTATATCAATAACAAAACAATAAAACCCAAATCGGAAAGGTTAAGGAAATTCATGTTTAAATTCGTTAAGTTAACTGCAACTATATTAAGTATTGCCATGCTAAGTCCTTTGGCTCTGGCACATGACTTTTGGCTAGCTCCGACGACCTTTAAGTCTGCGCCGTCAAGCACTGTAGATATTAGCTTTATGGTAGGCCACAAGAGCGACTCTGGGCCATGGGATTTACAATGGAAACGCATCGCATCTATTCGTCAGTTTCAGCATGACGGCGTTAGCGATATGGCGGCCAGTGTACAAACTTATAGCTATCGAGATGATGGTTCTGTGACGGCTAACTTAAAAACTGAAGGCACTGTGGTGGTAGGTTTTGAGAGTTTCCATAGTATTAGTGAACTTGAAGCAGAACTCTTCAATAAATACGCTGAAGACGAAGGTTTAGCACTTGTGACAGCTTACAGAGTGGCAAATGGCGAAAGTGACAAAAGCGGTACAGAAATATATTCTCGCAAAGCAAAAACTATTCTACAAGTTGGCGATAAATTTACAGATAATGCTATCAAACCAATAGGCCAAACCCTTGAGATTGTACCCGTCACCCACCCATATAAAAGCATGGATGATGAAAAAATGACACTTGTTGTTATGTTTAAGGGTAAGCCGCTAAGAAACGCCCTTGTGCGTATGTCGTCACTCAATGATTACTCTATTGACGGACAAGCAACAAGAACAAACAACGAAGGAAAAGTTGAGTTTACGCTGCCTAAAAAAGGTAGCTGGTTATTCAACACAGTATGGGGTGTGCCTCTACAAGGTGACAAGCGCGCTGATTTTGAGACCTATTTCTCAAGCTTAACCATTGGCTTCTAATTATTGCAGGTATCGTATCGTAAAGTCTTCAAGCCTAATGGGTTTACTGTAAAAGAACCCTTGCCCTACAGTACATCCCATTTTTAATAATAAAGATGTTTGGCTTTCTGATTCGATACCTTCTGCAGTAACCATTAAACTAAAGTTACTAGCCAAATCAATGATTGATTTTACAATACCATTTTGTAAGTCTGACTCCATATTATCCACAAATACGCGGTCTATTTTTAATATATCCACCGGCAATTGCGCCAGATATGACAAGGATGAAAAGCCCGTACCAAAATCATCAATCGCGACTTTAAAACCTTCCTTACGTAAATGGTGTAAAATATCTTTCGCAAAATCTAGGTGCTCAACTAAAGCACTTTCAACAATTTCAATGGTTAAATAGTTCGACGCCTCTGGGTAAATTTTGGATTTCTGCATTATATGACTAAAAAGGTCTTTGTCTGCGAACTCTAAAGCAGATACGTTAAACGATAAAATCAAATCTCGCTTGTCACTTCGCCATTGATTGACAATTTCGAAAACCTTATCGACGACCCATGCAGTAATAAGCTTTATTGCGCCTGTACTTTCAGCTAAGGGTATAAACTTATCTGGTGTTAAGAAACCTTTTTGAGGATGATTCCAGCGAATGAGTGCTTCAGCCCCTAATAAAGTTCCCTCAGTCAAATCGTATTGTGGTTGTAAGAATAATTCGAATTCATTCTCATTGATCGCCCGTTTTATTTCTGTGGCAATGGTTAACTTATTGTTAGCTTCTAAAATAATATCTTGGCTGTAGAATACAAAATTAATATCTTTTGATTTTTTCGCCTTATACATAGAGGCATCAGCGTACTCAAGCAATTCATCAGCCGATGTTGAATCTTTTGGATATTGTGCAATCCCTATTGATGCGCCTAGGTTTGCCTCTATATCGTCAACGATCTTAAAAGGGATTTGTAGGTGCTTGCATAAGTCATTCGCTATGAATGCAAGTTGGCTATCATCCTGATAATCAGTGATCAAGATAACAAATTCGTCTCCACCTAGGCGAGCGAGTATATCCTTGCTTCTTAAGCGGTCTTTTAAGCGTAGCCCCACTTTTAATAAAAGCTCATCGCCCGCGCCATGCCCTAAACTATCATTAATCACTTTAAAGCGGTCTAAATCTAAAAACAACAAAGCGCACTTTGTCGCGTGCCGCTTGGCGACTTCTAAGGCTTTTTCTAGATGAAGTTTTAAAGTGAGCCTATTTGGTAATCCTGTCAATTGATCAAAGTGAGCCAGTTTTTCTAACTTTTCCTCTGATTGCTTTTGCTGGGAAATATCAGAAAACACACCTATGTAGTTGCATATTTGATTCGCCTCGTTTCTAACTTCTGAAACCGAAGACAACTGAGGATAAACAGTGCCCCCTTTGTTTCTATTCCAAATTTCGCCACGCCAACTGCCTTTCCCTGCCAAGGTCGCAAATATATTTGTATAAAAACGCTCTTCATGCATGTCAGAATTAAGTATAGATGGCTTTTCATTCAGCACTTCTTTTTCAGAATATCCAGTGATATTTTCAAAGGCCGGATTAGTTGAAACAATGGAAAAGAATTCATCGGTGACAAAAATTCCCTCTTGAGCATTTCGATAGACTTGCTCAAACAATCGCCATTGTTTCTCAAGTTCTCGTTGTTCTGTTATATCAAATATAATAGAGAATAATTGTCTTTGACCGTCTAATTCGACTGGCGTAGAGTAGATTTTAACATCCTTGATTTCGCCATTTTTCATTTTGTGCTGGCTAGTTATTGTATTTTTGTTGACTGAGTCTGCAAAGCGAACACCCCAGAACGAAGTATCTGCGCTATCGGGTTCTAATGCGTTTATCGCTAGTCCCGTTAATTCCGCTTCGCTATAACCATAAAATAATTGTGCGGACTCATTGCTATTTTTAATTACTCCAAACTCATCAATTATGAGCATGACGACACTGTGTAAATTGAAAAAATTTCTAAATTTTTCTTCTGAATCAGCAAGGGCTTTTTGTTTGTCTTTCGCTAAATCCAAATTTTTGAAGCGCAAATTCATACTGTAAATCAAAGCAAATATAATAATACTTGCAAACACCCAAGGGAGAAAATGCGCACTAAATTGCATCCATCCCTGTGCAGGCCGCGCGGCAATTACCCATGTGCCATATGGCAATTTAACGACCTGGGTAACGTTAGGTGAAGTAAATAGCGATTCATTTCCGTAAAAGATGTCACCGTCACTGCCTTTAGAGTCTTTTCCTCTAATGGCGATATCGATATGACTGTAAGCGTCTAATCCTAGACTGCTTAGTATAGAATCGTAATCCATCACGATTGACACTAAGCCCCAATTCTTGTCTTGTATAAATACTGGCAAACGACCGATAATGCCGGTTCCTCCTTGAAGCAGTTCTACAGGTCCAGCAAGTACTATTTCGTTGAACTCGATTGCGGTTTGTATGGGACCAAGTTGATCTTTAACCTGACGGTAATCTATACCAAATGCTTTTTCGTTACCCTCTAGAGGATATAAATGCGTAATAATATAATCTCTAGCAGCAGCTAAGTGGCTAATATTGCTTTTCGACTTAAGTAATTGTTCAACATATTGAGAGAATTCATCTTGAGTCATGTTGGGATTAATTGATATATATGCCGCTAAGCCCTTGACCAATTCTACATTGCGGTAAATAGTAGCTTCAATATCCCCACGCAAGAAGGATACAGACTGCGTTATAGCAAGTTTCTCTTGTTCTTTTTCTGTTTGAAATCTTAAGTATTCAACGTAACAAACTATCGCCACTACAATCGTGATCAAGAAAATCCTTGCGATGATGATGGATTGTTTCATGTACAACATTAACCCTGGGAAGTGAAAGTAAATTAGCAAATATGGCTCGCGTTTTTTATCGGCCAAATTGTCTTTATCATGACTATAAATTTCCGGTACCCGCTTGAGTTCCTATTGTACAATAGGAGTGCAAGCAGACAACGGCTCCTCAGCCTATTCAGTAGGTTTCGGTTTTATTTACTGCAAACTTACCAACTAATTGTGGGTTATTGTAAAGCAAAACACATACTAACTTGCACTTTTTCACGAGCTAAAGCTAGTTACTTCGCTGCGCCTTGCTTATTTGCTTCTGGTACTTCAACTAAACGGCCGGTTTTGCAATCGTAGATATAACCATAAATTGGAATATACGCTGGCACTAATGGATTAGCGCGAATACGCGCAACATCCTCAACGACTGCTTTTGCGTTATCTTTAAACGTTAGCCAATTGATATATTTGCCTTCTGTTGACCCTGGCGTATCACCATTATCATGCCAACCATTTTCATCAACGCTGGCTGTATCTAAACTTGAAGCCAACAGATCACCCATAATAGTTGAGTCAAATAACTCCATACCACAATCGGTATGGTGTATGACAAACCATTCGTTAGTCCCTAAAAGCTTATGAGAAATCACAAGTGAGCGAATAGCATCGTCGCTAGCTCTGCCGCCTGCATTTCGGATGACGTGTGCGTCACCTTCCGCTAGTCCAGCATATTTTGCGGGATCTAGTCTTGCATCCATACAGGTAAGGATGGCAAAGCCTCTAGCAGGAGGTAATGCTAAGTCTGCTTTGTCACCAAAACCTTCTACATACTTTTCGTTTGCAGCAAGGACTTCACTTTTAATTTCACTCATTGTATTTATTTCCTATGTTGTTCGCTTCAAATATTGATTTTCTCCGTAGTCCAATACTAAACGCAGAATGGATTAAGGAGTCAATACTTATACCTATAGTAAAACATAAAAGCTCACCCAAAAGTTAAGCTCTACTGTTTTCGCTATAAACACGATTCACATCGGAATGTTTTTCGTCTACACTCAAGCTTGGTCGGCGTAAGGTATTGGGCCGATATCCAACCAAGCTCAAAATACAATAATAAGGAAATCCATGTATTTTATCGCTCCATTTTTATGTCTGCTTCTTTTGTTCTCTAGTTCGGCCTCGGGCCTCGTTACCAACAAGACGCAAGTCTTTATTGCTAACCAACTTATCGAAAACAAAAACGCCACCCGCACCAAAAGAATCGTTGGACGTTCAAGAGCCGAAGGTTGGGCCGAATTACATTTTGTGGTGGGTACTGACGGTGTCCCGTTCAATATTACTATTTTACAAGCAAGTAAAGACCCTCAAATTAACCAAAGTGCTATTCGCTATGTAGAGAACTTACGATACTCGCCAGCAATATTTAAGGGTGAAGCCGTTTTGTCTACAAACACGTTTTCGTATCGCTATGACATCAGTTTTTACGGCAGCAATAACGACGGCATAAACCCCAAGTTTGGAAGAATGTATGACGAAATTGACAACAAGATTTTAAAAGGGGTTCTAGCTGATCTTGATCCATTGTTTGCACGCTTAGAAGAAGAGGAAACCAAAAATCTAACTGAGCAGGCTTTGTTTGCATGGCTGCAAACAAGCTATCATGCTCGAAAGCAAAGCTGGCTAGACTACAGAGAAAATCTACTTGTTGCCAATTCATTACGCGACATTCTTCCGGTCAAAATTGCAGTAAAAAATACCCAAAACTTAATCGCTTGGTATCAGTATAAAAAACAATATACCGATGCGATGTTGACCGTAAATAACCTACTGATGTTTGAACGCGTTAAATTTGATGAAGCAACATACCAATCATTTATAGAGCCTTTGTATTTGACGCTATCGATTAACGAGCCCAATGCAATAAGCGTTACCTTAGGTGAAACCCAAGCGTGGCAGCACGTACTTCCCAGAAAAACCTTTAGTATTGAGTTGTTAAGCGGTGATGTAGATTCCATCGAATTAGGCTGTGCCAACTACTGGCAACGCATAAGCCCTGAAGACTTTAGCCAATATAGCATTGGCGATGACTTTGTAGATTGCTCTATCTTGATTAAGGGTGCGGCTAATAGCAAAATCGCGTTTACTGAAGAAGGGCCGCTAATTGGAAGATGGCAAAATCCGCCGGCTTTCCCTGCCAATTAAACGCAAACACCAAAACGAATGCTTTCATATTGCTAAAACCTTTGCTTTACTAAAATAAAAGTGCCAGCCACATTTTGCGCGACGCAGTTGACGCCCACTGTCCTTGCAAGTCCTTTTCTAGCTCGGGATATTTAGGGCTTTCATAAGCGCTATTGTAACGGCTAAGGACTAGCATAAAATCACTTGGGTTTATGGCTTTACTAGCATGTGGCCAGTTTGCACCACTGGCTGCTGGTACTAGGTACTCAATGGCCTTCACCAAGCTTTTATTTTCCCAAAACGGTATATTGGCTTTTTGTGCAATGTTTGCAATGTTAGTGAGTGCTTCTAAATTAAAGCTGCTGTAAAAATACCCGCGGGTGCGGCTAAGTTCATGAGGCTGAGAGCCATCTTCTGCAATTTGATTTTGCATCGTTTGTATCGCCGAGGCCACATGATGTTTAAGTGAACTTGTATCGCCTAAGTACCACGACAAGGCACTAAGCTGAAAGAAATACCACGAACCGTGGTTGTTTGCTTGTAGTGCCCCCGATTTACCCAATTTGCTTGTTGTTAACCAGTTCAAGTAATCACTCAGCCAAGCATTCATATTTTCATTGTCTTTTGGCGTCCACAAAGCTGACGTCTGCAACATCGCGATAGAATCCAAAATATGTGTAGACACCAAACGCCCGTCTAACATGCCTGAACGGCGCTTTTTATCAATGCCGGGGACGCTTTGAGCATATTCTAAATGCGGATTCATACGCGTTTCTTTACTCAAAAACCAAACCCGAATAAGTTCAACGGCTTTTTGGGCATAGCGCGGGTCCTCTGAATAATAATAGGCATAAGCAAGCATTTGCACTGTGTCGGCCATTTTGCCAAAGCGCTTGCGGTCAACCGCATCCGTTTGGGTCTGAGGGTTCGTTTGACCATCTTTTCGAATCCACGGCAAGCCGTCTTTTTTCGTTGGGTCGGGCCACCAATAACGACTAATACTCAAATAATCGTTATTGTTGTTTGAAGGTGGCTTTATGCTTTTATGGGTAACTGAAAAAGGCTTAATATTCAGGGCCTTGTCAGCATATTTAAATAAGGCCTTTTGCGCACTTATTAGAGAATCATTGGAGGCTGCGCCGGAAGATGATGCTTTTTTAGCAAGCAGTTGCTGTTCATCGATGAGTACAAATGGATTGTTTTGGGCACTTAGCAAAGGTGCGCTACAAATAAGCAAGAAAACACTTAAGACAAGATTTTTCACACTTGATGACCTTCTTGAGGGACTTAAGAAACAGGGAGCAGCCTATTTATTTTCTGGTTTTCAGATATATGTAAAGACGGCCCCCATTTTTATACTATTTCAAATCCATTTCCTGAATAATTTCGTGGGCAATTTCAGGCGTGGTCACTGTGGGTTTTTCATGCAAGTCACTTTTTAACTGTCCTTTGCGGTGTTTAAGTGCTGCGTTTAATTTTTTACTGGCTTGGGTGATAGCGGGATACATTACGTCGCCCTTTCCTTTTACGCCAATACTCGTACCTTCATATTTTGTGGCAACTTCTGCTGTATACTCGCCATGCTCTTTTCTCACAATAATATCTATCGCGATAAGACTTGGGAAATGGCTCGCTATTTTCGTAAACTTTTCTTCTACATCTTCTACAACCGACGCTGAGATATCACAATGGTGACCTGAAACATTTATTTTCATAGATTTTCCTCTTTGCATTAAAAACGGTTCTTGTCTTCATAATAGACCTTGGGACAAGATAAGCAAATACAAGCGACAATTTTCTTTTTGCTCTAAAACTAAACAAAGCAGTAGAACTAGTATCGAGCCTTACTTCACCCTGATAGAATGGACCATGCAGACGAAAATGAGACAAATATGACCCACAATCACAACGACAAAAATACTTTGCCAGATGTTCAAAAAAACACCGACATAAGCGCAAATGAAAGCGACGGTAGCTTTGGTCGCCACAGAATGTCGTATCGCGATGTAGCTATGCATAAAGTTATGTTACAAGATATTGTGCGCACCGAAGCCTACGCTAAAGCCATAAATGAGGTCGTAAGGCCAGAGCACCGAGTGCTCGATTTTGGCTGTGGTAGTGGCATATTGTCGATGTTTGCGGCCCGTGCAAAGGCCCAAAAAGTGATTGCGGTAGACCGTTCTCCTTTTATTAAAAATGCACAAAATATCGCACTTGCTAATGGCTTTTCTAGCATCGACTTTTATCATGATGACCATCAGTCACTTGTGCTTGATGAAAAGGTAGATGTTATTGTGTCTGAATGGATGGGGCATTGTTTGTTTTACGAAGCCATGCTTGAGCCACTGCTTAGCTTGCGCGACCGCTATCTTAAAGAGGGCGGCACAATGATACCAGGCGAAGTCAGTTTACATATTGGCTTGGTCACCGACGAAGACGTACTCGACGATTTATGTTTTTTACAAGATAAACCCTATGGTTTTGATTTTGGGCCTATTGCGCATGTCCCGCTGCAGCAGTCAGATTTAGTTGCACTAGAGCCTGAAAGCATACTTGAAAGTGTGGCTGATTTGGGTTCTTTAGATATGCATACAATTCAAAAGTCCGCCTCGCCGCGCAGCTTTAGTGCCACCATAAACCCTAGCGAGGAAAGCGTGGTTTATGCCTTATGTGGTTGGTTTAGCACACAGCTTAGCAAAAGCGCTTACTTTAGTACCGGTCCAAACGATATACCAACCCATTGGGACCAAATATTATTTCCCCTACCGCAAGGTTTTGCAGTAAGTCCAGACAAGCCGATTACCATCACCTTATCGCCGTTAACTGAAGAAGTTGGCAAAGAACAGTTTTGGTCTTGGTCAATTTCAGACACCGAGCAATCAATTAGCGTGAACGAACAAGCCCTGCAAGAGCTAGAACCCAAACAAATTGAAAATGGTAAGCTGTAGTGAATACGTACTACTGCAATATTGTACGGTGCTATTAATAATCACATTGAGACTAAAGATCCTTAAGCGGAATTGTTTCAGGCTTAAGCAACTTGGATGCTCTTATGACCACCGGTATGGATTTAGAGGTAGGCGTGTATGAACGGTCGCCCACACTATCAATTGGCACAAGGGGATTTGTTTCGGGATAATATGCTGCTACGTTTCCTTTGGGAATGTCGTAAAAAACCAATTGGAAATCGTCAAGCTTGCGCGTTGTCTTATCTTCCCATATTGACTCTAGCTCTACTTTTTGTCCTTCTTCCAACTGTAATTTTTTAGCATCTCTGGCATTTATAAAAATCACTCGCCGCTGATTTTTAACCCCCCTGTAACGATCATCCATCCCATAAATAGTAGTATTGTATTGATCATGAGAACGTAAACTCTGCAAGGTAAATACCATTTCTTTTTTCGCCGATACCGCAGATACTAAACGTTCTGTTTCAGCTGAATAAAGTGAATTTGGTATGGGTGAAGCACTAAAATTGGCCTTTGCATTGGATGTATTGAATTGCAAATTTGCCGCTGGGTTGTCTAAATGAAAACCAAATTCTTGTGCTATTTTCTGATTGAAATCTTCAAAGCCAGCAATCGAAGCGGAGATTAAATCTCTAATTAACCCATAATCATCTCTGAGTGATAACCAGTCTATTTTATGGTTGCGTTCATCTGTGCATGCATTTATTACTGCATCGGCAATGCGAGCCACAATGTCGGTCTCTGACAAACACAAGGCCGACGGCGGTGTTGAAGTGCCAGCGGAAGCGTGTACCATGCTAAATGTGTCTTCAACGGTTACTTTTTGCGCCCCACCGCGCTGCTTGTCAATTTCAGTTCGACCCAAACAAGGCAGGATCAGCGCGTCTTCACTGACCATAAGATGGCTTCTGTTAAGTTTGGTGCTTATTTGCACATTTAGCTTAGCTTTGGCCATCGCTTTTTCGGTAAATCTTGTGTCAGGGGCTGCCGCAGCTAAATTACCACCAAGGCAAATTAGTACGCGACTTTTTTCATCAAACAATGCTTTTAATGCAGATTGTACATTGTGCCCATGCTGTTTGGGCATGGGTAACTTAACATGCTCGCCTAGTCTTTTTAAAAAATCGTCAGATGGTTGTTCGTTTATACCCATGGTTCGATTTCCTTGCACATTGCTGTGCCCACGCACAGGACTTAGTCCAGCGCCAGGTTTGCCAATTTGTCCCAACATAAGGTGCAAGTTAGTAAGTTCTTTAATGGTTTCAACTGAGTGTTTGTGCTGAGTTATCCCCATAGCCCAAGTACTAATAAGGCTTCGACTACTTGCGAGTATTTCAGCAGCTTCAAAAATCTTAGCTTTGTTGATACCGGTTTGTGACTCTATTTGCGCCCAATCAGATTGCTCTACTGCTTTTCGGTAATCATCAAAACCACAGGAATGCTGAGCAATAAAGCGCTCATCAATGGCTTGAGGAAAAGTCTCAATAATGATTTTCGCCATCCCTCTTATTAGCGCAAAGTCACTGCCTAACTTTGGTGACAAATAAAGGTGGCTTATATCGGTACTTTTAGGGGTAAGTAGCTCCAAGGGCTTTTGAGGGCTTGCAAATTTTTGCAGTGCGACTTCTTTTAGATTATTTATCGCCACAATTTTACAACCCGCTTTGGCCGCTTTACGCAGAGCATTCATCATACGCGGGTGATTTGTGCCTGGGTTTTGTCCAAACACAAAGATAGCGTCAGCCTTGAAGAAATCATCAAGAACAACCGTACCTTTGCCAACACCAATCGACTCGTTTAGTGCAACACCACTTGCTTCGTGACACATATTAGAACAATCGGGAAAGTTATTGGTACCAAATACACGCCCAAATAACTGATATAAATACGACGCTTCGTTACTTGCGCGGCCAGAAGTATAAAACTCTGCTTGATTAGGCGACTCTAGCGCGGTCAAATGGGTTTTTATTAGCGCAATAGCGCTGTCCCAAGTAATAGGCTCATATTTGTCGGTGCCCGCATTGTAACGCATTGGTTGACATAAGCGGCCTTGATACTCGAGCCAATAATCACTTTGATTTTTAAGTTTTGAGACTGTATATCGCTCAAAAAAGTCAGCACTTAACGTTCGCTCAGTTGACTCCCATGCAATTGCTTTTGCACCATTTTCACAAAAATGTACGTAACCTTCTTTACTGTCACCCCAAGCGCAACCAGGGCAATCAAAGCCACCGCTTTTATTCACTCTTAGTAAGTTCTTAATATTCGCTTTGACGCGTTTACTCTGCAACACTTGCTTAAACGTAGAACTAATTGAGTTGATACCACCGGCTCTACTAGGTTTATTTGTTTCAGACATTTTCAGAAGCCTTTAGGTTGCTTGTTTTCATAAAGCCACTTTCAAGCTCACTATTTGGTGGCGAGTACACAATTGGCGAGTCTTTTTTGGGGATATGAACAAGGGTCACCTTTGCACGATTTGCCAGTTGCAAAGCTAGCTGGCTGGGAGACGCAAAACTGACCAATGTGGTGATCCCCAAACGAACAATCTTTTGCACTAGCTCAGCCCCACAGCGACTTGTAACGAGGACCGCATGTTTATCATAAGCTAATTTGTTCAGCAAAATATTCCCGATGAGTTTATCTAAGGCATTGTGGCGCCCAATGTCTTCGCTGCTAGCTTGTATTGCGGCTTGCGAATTGAGTAAAAATGCGCCATGCATTGCGCCTGTTTCTGCTGATAGCGTTTGATATTGGGTGACTTGTTCTCGCATGCCGCTGAGCAAACTGGCATCAAATGAATAGCCGCCTTGCTCATCGTTAATATTGTTTATTTGATGAAAAGTCTGCACAAGTGCCGCCGAGCCGCAAATACCACACCCACTGCTCCCTTTTAGTAGGCGAATACGTTCTTTAAAGCGGTGAAAGCTGCGATTAGATAAACTAATTTTAAGACTTAGCCCCAAATCTATATCGCTTGTTGCAGCGTTAGGCATTGTTTCATATTCTATTTCGATGTCTTTTACATCAATCACACGCTCAATAATGCCTTCACTAAACAAAAAACCTACAGCGAAATACTCTAGGTCTTGAGGTGTCATCATCATAACAGCGAAGGTAATCCCGTTTAACTCAATTGCCACCGCTTGCTCTTGAGCAAGCGGGTAGCCTTCATCTTTAGAGTCAATATTCATATGGTTCGCATTAATACCGTTTGCACGTAAACAATGTAGGTAAAATAAGCTTATAGACTCTGCTATTTATTAACAATTTTTTTTGTATAAAAGACCCTTAGTTGACAAGGAATATAGTTGGTAGAGAAACATTGCAAACTAGCCTAGTGCTAAATCAATTTGTGTATACGAGCTAATAATATTTTGCACAACGCACGGTGCTGCACAGTATTGCCAGCACCGCGTTTGCTCATCATTTCGATCACTTTGACCTTCTCTTTAATAAGGATCAGCGCAATATGCACACCGCTAATAAAGTGCTGTACATTTACTTCCGTATTTTTATCCAAGTCTAATCCTGCTTTTTGTAACATCGACATATACGCTTGGGCAACATACTTATTTAACGCCGAAGTACTGTTTAGAATAGCCTCCCCTTCCCAAGCTTGTTCGGTGCCATCGTTCGCAATTATGTAGCCGTAGGTATCTAGTTGGTCAAGCGCTACCATGTCGCTAAGTGCTGCATTAAAGTCAATATTCTCTAGGTTTGTATCACTAGGGTCTGCGCGAAAACGGTCGCTATTTCCGATAAATAAGTCAAAGGCGGCGGCTCGCCCCATTGAACGCAAAATATCCTTATTATTTAGAATCGCATAACTTTTTGTACTTGGCTTTTTCTTTTTGTCCTTTTTCGACATGTTTAAAGAATCAGCAAGATCCTTATTCGCGATATCGAGGAAATTTTCATCTACTTCTACAAATTCTTTTTTTAGTGCCAAATTGTTTTGCATAAAAGCGTGATCGGCGACTATCTGTTTAAGTACGCCAAGATCATTATTACCGGGTAAATTTATCGCATTTATTTGCGCTATATCAGCGGCGCTTAAGTTCACCGAACCGGGTAAATTAGGCAAAATATCAAAAGCCATAGCTTCTACGCTTTCACTGCGGGCCTTAAAATCTTCGTTAGATTCACTTTGTGAATGGCCTTCAAACTTGATGATGAGTGCATCGTTGTTTGCGCCTTTTAAAATAAACACGGTTTTGCCAGGCACTTTTCGAACTGAAACGACTTCACCGGCAACAAGGGGTTTATTGAATTTTAAAACACATTGCGCAACCGCGCCGGTACTTTTATGTTGAATTTGAATATGTTCTTGATTTGTTGATTGAGCGCCTTTTAATTGCCCAGTAGCTGCGCCAGTAAATGACATTGCTTTGGCCCCCATCACATCGGCCTCTTGCTCTAGACTAGAGTCATCGTTTATAGCCGCCTTACCTTTGAGCTGACGAGTTGGCTGCACCCGCCCTTGCCTTTGCTGTGCAACATGCCAGGCTTCGTGGGGCAAGTGCTGTTCTTGACCTGGCGCTAAGTGAATATCATCGCCTTGCGCATAGGCATGTGCGTTTAACTCGGCTGGCTTATTGGAGTTTCGGTGTACTGTTACCCCATCCATAGCTTGTCCGGACAGCGACTCAATCCCTTCCTGCAATTGAATTGGCAGACCTAAACCTTGCTGTTTACTCACCTTTTTTTGAGCATATTTGGTGGCTTTTACTTGCTGCGCTTGCAACTGTAAGGTGCGCGTATTAGTGAACGGCGCTTGACCTTTTTTTGCAAAACCTTGCTTGCGGTGTCATCTTCTTGGGTATTCAAATTTCGTTGAACCTGATGATACTCAGCCATATCTTTCCCCTCTCGTTGCCTACTTTATCCCGATTGGAACACTGTTATACAACTCAAAAGGTCAATACTGCTGCCGCAGACCCAGTATTCTTGCTTTCACCTGATATTATGCCTTTCGTGCGAATAATACAATTCTGCCTCAGTTGCTAAGGCGCCTAAGGCAATTACCTTGTTCTTAGTTTGTAAATAGATGAATTTACTCTACACTAATATCAGCACACGCATCTTAGCCTTAGCGAGTGAATAAGCAAACAGCATATGTCTAGAAGGGTTAAGGAAATGTCAATTAAACGCAAGTACTGGAAACGATCTATCGTTGTGACTGTCGTGTTGTCGATTATTTTGGTGAGTTTATGGGTATTGATGAACAATTACCGTTTAAACGAAGCACAGTTACCCACACCGCAAAGCGCAACGGCGCTTATACAAGACAAGTGGGGTAAGCATAAAGAATCCAGAGAACAGCAAGAACATCATCCTCTACAAATGCTTAAAACCGGCGTTTATGTGCAATCCCTGCAGTTTTTTAACTCAATCGACGTAAATGTAACGGGCTATATATGGCAAAAATATGAGTGTAGTAATTTTACTGCGATGATGGAAGCCGCAAATCGCACCATTAAAAACTGTAAAAATACCCATATCAATATTCCTAAACCAGGTGAAGTAGGCTTTATTTTGCCTGAGCAAGTCAATTCTGGCAGTGACATTGAGCCAAGGGAGGTATATCGCAAGCTTTCTGAGACTAGCAACTATATGGTGATTGGTTGGTATTTCGAAGCGACTTTACGACAACCTTTCGAATACGAGACATATCCCTTTGACCATAAAACAGTATGGATCAGATTGTGGCCCAAAGACTTTTCAGAAAATCTGATACTATTTCCCGATTATGATGCCTATGATGCAACCGACATCACTGACATTTTTGGTATTGAACAAACCATGGTACTCGGCACATGGGAACGAGAAGACACCTATTTTGACTATGAATTTACCGACTACGACACGAATTTTGGCATTGAGCATTATATAGGCAAAACTGATTTTCCTGAGTTGCGCTACAATTTTGTGATTAAACGCAAATTCGGTAACGCCTTTATTATTTATTTACTACCTTTGTTTTTAGTCGCTGTTTTATTGTTTGCAGCGATGCTCACCGTGACCGATGACAAAAAAATATCAGATAAAATAGGCTTTAACGTAACGGGCTTTATTGGTGCAAGTTCGGCCTTATTCTTTGTGGTTATGTTGGCGCATATCCAGCTGCGCGAGCAGTTTGCCGGTTCGGGCATTGTGTATATAGAGTACTTTTATATTCTGATGTATGCATTTTTGGTTATTTCAACCACTAACACTTACTTGTTTTCATCGGGCTCAAAGCTATTCGGTGGGCTGTTATTGAAGGAAGACAACCTCTTACCTAAAGTTGCGTTTTGGCCAGTACTTATTACTTCGCTTATCTTAATCACGATAAAGGTGATGGTGTCAGCGGTGAATTAAACGTTAAAATGGCTTTGCTTTTCACGCACATTTCAAAGCGATGAAGCAGCAAAGCCTAAGCAAAAATATATAAACTTTACGGACAAACAGAAAATTAGTTATTATGAGCAAATTAGTAGCGATACAAATGACCAGCAGTGCATCAATTGAAGATAACCTGAATACGATTGAAGCGCTGGTCAAACAGTCTTGTTCCACCGAAGATGAAGCCATTGTCGTACTTCCCGAATGTGCTACGCTTTTTGCTTGCTCGGGGCAACGAATGTTAGCCCTTAGCGAAGCCATAGATGATGGACCAATTCAAACTAGGTTGGCACAATTAGCAAAAACGACGAACACAATATTGGTGGCTGGTAGCATGCCTATTTCCTGCCCCGTATCAAAAACCACAGGCTCAAAAACAAATAAGAAATATTACGCCTGTTCTATTGTCTTTGGCCAAAACGGTAAGCGAATTGCCGCCTACAATAAAATACACTTATTCGATGTGCAGGTAGAAGACGGCACTGGCACTTATGAAGAATCTAAATATACCGAGCGCGGCACTGCCCTAAGTGTTGTTGATTTAGGCTGGGCGAAACTTGGGCAAAGTATATGCTACGACCTACGTTTTCCTAAACTTTACGCCGCCATGAACTACCCCGAAATTATTGTTGTGCCCAGTGCATTTACAAAAGTCACGGGGCAAGCTCACTGGCACGCACTTTTAAAAGCAAGAGCGATTGAAAATCAAGCCTATGTTATAGCCGCCAATCAATGGGGACGCCATGAAGATGGCAGAGAAACCTACGGTAACAGTTGCATATACTCGCCTTGGGGTGAGCTTATGAGCATACTAGAAGAAGGCAGCGGCGCAGCAATAGCTGACTATGATGAAAAAAGCTTGTTAAAAGTTCGCCAAGCCATGCCTGTATCAGTGCACAGTCAGGCACTTTCACTGGCTGGCACTATTAAGGATTAAGCGCTTAGCACTTTAACGATTGACCTTATGGCAGCTAGTACATCCACCAGAAACCTTTCCAGCAAAAAAATAACGAGGTTCTTTTAAGGACGCTGCTCCCTTTGCTTGATCAACTTTTGCGACAAAGTCTTGCATATAATCTTGCATGAAAGGATGGTTCGCGCCGGCGTTTCCGGCTTTTAAGTTAGACGCAATTTTACTCATATTCTGCAAAGCACTGAGAACTTGCTGGCGTTGATTCTCGACGCCGGCTTCGGTTTTATCATGTGGCGTCATCAAAGCCTGGTCGAGCAAACGCATTTGCTGTGCAAGCTTGGCCATATCTGATTTAAGCTCAGCTGGCTCGGTATATTTGAAATCAGGTGGGTAAGTAACTTTGCGCATATTACTTGCAAACTGACTGTTGCATCCCATTACGAGCAAACTTATTAAGCCAACGGTGAGAAGCTTCCTACTTACTTTTCGTTCTGATTTATACATACATGCATACTCCTTTGAGTACATACTAAGACTTAACAAAGCACTAATTTTGTGTTGACTAATAACACCTTTAATTTGAAAAGTCCAAAAATAATGAGCTTGCTTAGTGCTTTTTAATTAGAAAGCAAATAGGCATTTTTAGCCAGATATTTTTATACCCTGCGTTCATTTTACATTTGCTATTGACGTATAGCATTGCGTTAAAGATTTTCTTTTGACCTCGATTTAGGTTATGTTTTGATCAGGGTTTTGTTTAGTAATAGTTGACTAATGAGAAAATCAGGGCGAGTCATTAGTGTTTTTATTACATTTTTGTTGCTGCTAAGTCAGTCTTGCTTTGCATCGGACAATAAAAAACGATTGCTAATTTCAATTTCATCACAGTTTCCACCCTATACCATCGATCATGTCCAAAAAACAGGAATAGACCCTGAACTCTTATCAATCGTTATGGAACAAGCAGGATACGAGGTTGAGTTTGTGCCAACACCATCAAAGCGACAAAACAGCGTTTTGAAACGTCCGGAAATTGATGCCGCAACGGGGTGGGTAATCAATAATTTATCTGGATGCCATTTATCCAAACCCTATCGTTACTGGTTGAATGTATTAATTGCGCCCGTTGGAACGGTTATAGCAGAACTTGCTGACCTAAAAAGCAAACGACTAGCTATATTTCAGGGCGCGGAGATTTATATTGATAACTTTGCCGAAATAACCAAAGACGTCGAATTCATTATTGAATCTGCGTCTTCACTGCAAGCAGGGCGGCTGATTTATGGTGAAAGAGTTGACGCGTATATCGGAGACTATACGGGATACTATTACGCACTTCAGATGCAATATGGCAAAAAAGAAGCCGATCGTCTGTCAGATATAAAGTATTTCTTTAATAGTAATCCGCAGCGAATATGCTTTAAAGATAAAGCTATCAGGGATAGATTTGACGAAACACTATCTGAGCTGATCTCTGAAAAGGTCTACCAGCAAGTTTACGACAAATACAGTTTAGGTTTTAGCGCTCACTTTTTTGGTACGACAGAAGGTAAACCCTAATGACACATAGTAATTTGAAGGTGGTTCATGATAAAGAGCACCAGCGATTCAACCTAAAAGTCGGCACTGAAACAGCTTGGGTCGACTATAAACTGCAAGATGGAACGATGTATCTTGTACATAGCGAGGTACCCTATAAACTAAGGGGTCAAAGCATCGGGAAGACCTTAGTGGAACTGACCTTTGAGAAATTAACTGAGGAAAACTATTCTGCAGTCGCGGTTTGCTCCTACATAAAGGCTGTGAAAAACCGCAGTGAAAAGTGGAAAACAATTATTGCTTAAAAAGCACTTAATTCATATTTGCACGTAACAAGAATCATAAAGTAAACAAACAAAGAACAAGGCATAATGAACAATTACAAAAAAGCATATATAGCAGGCGGTTGTTTTTGGGGAATGGAAGACCTCTTTCGGGTGCGCCCCGGTATAGTTGATACTGAGGTAGGCTACCAAGGCGGAGAAAACGATAATCCAAGTTACCAAGATCATCCTGGCCATGCCGAAGGCATAGAGCTCACCTACGATCCTAGTCAAACTTCCTATCGCGAAATACTCGACTTCTTCTTTCGAATGCACAATCCAACCACGGTTGACCAACAAGGTAACGATATGGGATCAAGCTATCGGTCGGCAATTTTCTACCAAAACGATGAAGAAAAACAAATTGCACAAGACATGATCAAGCTAGTTGATGAATCAGGAAGATGGCCAGACAAAGTGGTTACCACCTTAGAACCCTTCGCGCCATTTTGGCCAGCAGAAGATTACCATCAAGATTATTTGCTGAAAAAACCAAACGGCTATACCTGTCACTTTATAAGGTTTGAAGAAAGTTTTATTTAAGACACAACGCTTCCAATGAAGGCTTACCTTGTCGTAGGTAAGCCTTTGCTTTTAAATTCCTAAATCTACCGTTCTACAATTTTAGTATCAGTTAAATTTTCAATCCTTGTGAAATGTTTGCATGATTTATTGTAAATGTGCTCTGCCCGCTCAAAGCTTGAAATCATAAACAGTATACAAATCAATGCACTATAAGTTAAACGCAGCTTTGGCGTTGTCCTTGCTCTACCTATTGTCTCTTACTCATTTATTAAAACTTCAACGAAAGAGGCTATTACTATGACCAACATAAGCACAACCGTTAATCCGTTTACCGAAGCGCCAATAAAAGAATATCAACTAATGTCGACGCAAGAAGCTGATAATGCCATTGCCAACGCTGATTTGTGTTTCCAAAGCTGGGGACAGAAAACGCTGAAGCACCGGTGTGAACTAGCAAGCAACTTGGCTGACGTAATTGAGAAAAACGAAGATGCTTTGGTTGACCTTATGACTAGTGAAATGGGAAAAGTGAAAGCTCAAGGAAAGCAAGAGGTTGAGCTCTGCGCCCAGATTTGTCGCTATACAGCTAAACAAGCCGAGTCGGTATTGGCAGATGAAGAGCGGGATTATGAGCAAGGCAGAGCGATTGTAAGTTATCAGCCCATTGGCGTTATTTTAGGCATTCAGCCGTGGAACTTCCCGCTCTATCAGGTGATTAGGTACAGCATCACTAATTTGGTTGCAGGCAACACCACTGTTATGAAACACGCTGCTAACGTTTTTGGCATGGCAGAAAAAATACAAAGTATGTATGAAGAAGCTGGATTTCCTCAATATTGCTACCAATCCTTACTAGTTGATGGAGAAACCGCATCAGCCCTTATAAGCCATGAAAAAGTGCGCGGCGTGACCTTTACTGGCAGCGATAAGGTAGGCAAAATGGTAGCAGAACAAGCCGCCAAACTAGCCAAAAAGACGGTCTTGGAGCTAGGTAGTAACGACGCATATTTGGTCTTAGATGATGCTGATATAGAGCTTGCGGTAAAAACCTGTGTCAAAGCGCGGGTAATTAACAACGGCGAGACCTGCGTGTCGGCCAAGCGCTTCATTGTTACTCAAAAGAATTATGATGCTTTTACCGAAGCCTTTGTCAAGGCGATGAAAAATTTGAAAATGGGCGACCCTACTGACCAAGATACCGACCTAGGTCCCATGGCCCGAAAAGACTTGCGTGATGAATTACATGATCAGGTTTGTCAGTCAATTGCAGCCGGTGCAAAACCGCTTTGTGGCTGTGAAATTCCAGATAAGCAAGGTTTCTTTTATCCAGCCTCTATTTTAGGAGATGTGGCGCCTAACATGCCCGCTTATGATGACGAATTATTTGGCCCCGTTGCGGCGCTGATTAAAGTCAAAGATGACGAAGAGGCTATGCAAGTAGCCAATGACTCTCGCTATGGGTTAGGTGGCGGCATTTTCTCTAAAAACGAAGAAAAGGCCATTGAGATGGCCACTCATCATTTTGACACAGGTATGGTCAATATAAACGGATACGGATTAGCGCAACCTAATTTACCCTTTGGCGGTGTTAAAAGCAGTGGCTATGGCCGTGAGCACGGTGGCTTCGGCTTGCGAGAATTCGTAAACATAAAATCGATAATGATTGCTGAAACTGCATAATTCGTTATTTAAACAAAAAAGCAGGAAGTCGATGTAGAATCGAGTTCCTGCTTTTCTGTATGATGTGCTTTGTTACCAATCAGGCGCAAAGTCTGGGTCGATTAGGCGCTGGCCTGTATCTATAGTTTTGATTTTACTCATCTGCTCGGGGCTTAGAATGATATTGCGAGCTTCAAAGTTCGCTTTAATATGTTCGGCGTTAGTCGATGCTGGAATAGGCACTAATCCTTGCTGGATTTGCCATGCCAAGGCAATCGATACGGGGCTGGTGTCGTGTTCTTTCGCAATGCTTTGCAACACATCATCTTCCATCACTTTGCCTTTACCTAATGGCATGTAGCCAACAACGTTAATGCTGTTGCGTTGACAAAAGTTAACTAAATCGCTGTTCTGAAAATGCGGGTGCACTTCTATTTGATTACACGTTACGTTCTCTTTGCCTAAAATTGAAAATGCCTGTTCAAGCAACGGTGCTGTAAAGTTAGACAAACCAATGGCGCGGGTGTAACCCTTGTGCATACAACTATTTAAGCTCGTCAGATATTCTTTCATATTGACTTTGTCGTTCGGCGAAGGCCAATGAATCAGCAGTAAGTCGACATAATCAGTTTGTAAGCGCGACAAGCTCTCTTTTACGCTATCTTCAAACTTGTCACTCGCAAAGTTATCAAACCATACTTTGGTGGTTAAAAAAATGTCCTTTCGAGCGACTTTAGATGATGCAATTGCTTCACCCACTTCACTTTCATTACCATAAATTTGCGCTGTGTCTATATGTCTGAAACCTGCGTTTAGAGCCTCGTGAATAGCATTTTTTAAGGATTCACCTTCAAGTCTAAAGGTACCAAAACCAGGATTTGGAATAGTTACTTCATACATTAATATTTTCTCCTCTGCTAAAAACATAAATGAATGAAAGAACAGTGCCAACTCATCATAGCCTATTTGGCTGGGTTTCTAAGCAATACATGTTGCTAGTAAGTGTAAAGCTTGCATAGCTTGTGTAGCGTTTACATTCAAGTTTGCTTGATAATTGATAGCGTGAGTTTTTCGACGTTGTCTAATGATTGCTTATCTGATTCTTTAGCCAATGACGCTAGGTTTTGCTTAGGCATTTGCTCGCTTTCAATTTTTGCAAGAATATTGGGATGAATGTAATACGATTTGCAAATAGCAACGGTATTACCCAGCACCTTCGCAACTTCACCGACTACTTGATTAAGCATCGATTTTCGTGAATTCGATTGGCTAGACGCCAAGGTATAATATGTCTCTATGGCTAAACAGCTTGCAAACCATGTTCTAAAATCTTTGGCGGAATAATTGCTGCCCATGTGAAGTCTAATAAATTCATTAAGCTCATCACTATCAACATCTTGCCACCCTGCTTGCTTATCTTTATAACGAAATAAATTATACCCAGGCTGATCCGAAAATGCCTTAATATGAGCAGCAAGCTCGGGGTCTTCAATATTAACCTCGCGATCTTTATTGCTTTTACCTATAAATGAGAACATGACCCCCTCGTCTAACTCGCTCAGGTGTTTTCTGCGAAGTGTAGACAGGCCGTGAGTGCTGTTCTCTTGCGTATAACGTCTGTTACCAACGCGAATACCTGTTTCGTCTAATATTTTAACCATAGTCGCAAGAACCTGCTCTTTTGAAAAAGCTAACTCCTCACTGAGTTGGCGCTCACAATACTCACGAATCGACGGTAATTTTTTTGCAAACTTAGTCATTTTTGCAAACTTTTTTTGTTGTTGACTCTTCTGCCAATCTTCATTGTAGATATACTGTTTTCGACCTTTAGCGTCACGCCCAAAAGCTTGAATTTTCTGACGTATATCAATACAAATTTGCACATCGCTCCACATAGGAGGGACCGCCAAGTCTTTCATCTGCTTCAGCAAATTCCGGCATTGTATTTTACAATTTTTTGCATCGAAATATTGGAAGCCACGGCCATAGGGCTTTCGATAGCAATAACTAGTTAATTTATCCATGTCTCAGAGTGCCGTATATTTTAGGTTTGAATTCACATTCTGACTTTTCTTCTTGTTGATCAAAACAAAACATCCTTTTTGATTTTTAGTTTTTTTGTTTGCGGCATTTTAGCTTGCGCATTTCTTAACAAGTACTGACCTATAAGTTTAATACCAACATACAGATCAATCTCTATTGTTCTGCAAAGGGCTAAGACCACAAGAAAACAACAAGACACATCGCGCTATTATATAAACAATTGAAGTTTTTATTGCGAAGACGATTAAATGATAAGTAAGAATATAAGACAATTATGTAACTTTTACACGTCATATCAAATTGTAGAGTCGGGAAACACATTTCCGAAGGCCTTCAAATTAAAGGAATACGAGATAGCAGCTTATATAGTGGGTGAGCGTCTAAATTGGTACATGTGTTGCTATACACATAAGTACATCAGTTGCTGCAAAGCTAAAAGAATACGTTGCGCGACCATTCAATAAACTTCAGCAAGGATAAGCATCAACAGATTTTGGTTAACCGTATTTTGTGACATCACAAAGCGAATTAAACGGCACTTAAAAAAATGATTGGATAAAACCTAAAATGAATACTACAGCAAATAAGATTGGCAGCCCCGCAAAATTTTCTATCAAGCAGTATAAGCAAATTGCTACACGGGTTTTTCAGCAGATACAGTCCGATAATTTGACTTTGGTGTCTGCAGGGGTTGCATTTTATTTTCTGTTAGCTGTATTTCCATTGCTTACCGCGACGGTCTCGCTATATGGTCTGCTTATCAATGCCGATGAATTACAAACTCATATTGCCTTACTGATTGGTATTTTGCCTGAACAAAGCCGCTATGTGCTTGAAGAACAATTGCAAAGGATTATCTCTCAATCGAATAAAGAACTGGGTTGGGGATTGATTTTAAGCACTCTGATTGCACTATGGAGTGCTAGTAAGGGCGCAGAGTCGTTGATTAAAGCCTGTAATATTACCTATAGTGAAAAGAACTCTCGCGGGTTCTTTCTTGGCATAATATTGCGGCTAATGGTGACCTTGATAATGATTGGTATCGTGATAGTTTCTTTGGTTTTAATCACGGTCTTGCCCACATTGATTACCTTTGTGGCAGATATAGAGCTAACTAAGCTTCAAGTAAAACTGGTGTCTTGGCCAATTTTATTCATACTTTTCAATTTTAGCCTTGCTGCTTTATATCGATATGGGCCGCATCGTCGTAATGCAAAATGGAAATGGGTTACCCCTGGCGCAGTGGTCGCAACACTTCTATGGATAGGCGCATCATTTGGGTTTTCTGTATATGTGACACAATATGCTTCGTATAACGAAACATATGGCTCGGTGGGCGGAATCGTTGTGCTGCTGATGTGGTTTTACGTTAGTGCTTTAGTCGTGTTACTTGGGTCTGAATTAAACGCCGCTTTAGAACATCAAACGTCTTTAGATAGTACGATAGGCCCAGAGAAACCAATAGGAAAAAGAGGTGCGGTGGTAGCCGACACTTTACCAAAAGATGTATAACGTCAACTAACAAACATTAATTCACTCCAACGTTCTGCGCTCATCGTCTCAGCGAAGCCCCCCGTCATCTCAGCCACTTCCCGTCATCTCAGCCACTTCCCGTCATCTCAGCCACTTCCCGTCATCTCAGCCACTTCCCGTCATCTCAGCGCAGGCTGAGATCTCCCAAAAACATCCTCTATTTATGGGACGAAAGAGGCAGTATCAAGCAGATTCCTGCCTTCGCAGGAAAGACGATTCGGTAAAGCGTTTATCCCCCCCTTCCCGTCATCTCAGCCTAGCCCACCGTCATCTCAGCGCAGGCTGAGGTCTCCCAAAAACATCCTCTATTTAAGGGACGAAAGAGGCAGTATCAAGCAGATTCCTGCCTTCACAGGAAAGACGATTCGCTCCAGTGTTACCTTCCTAGTATCGCAGGAATGACGATTCGCTCTAGCAAACAATATTAGGCCGTCATAAAAGCGACATCTTTGTAAAGCTCGCGATTCAAATGTAAAGAGTATTTGAATTCCTTTCTACCTAAATGCTACAAAATGTAACTTAATTACATTTTTACGGTAAACAGAACATTAAAATGAAGAAATATGTAATTTAATTACAAAAAAGGCTTTTAAAATGCATTTTTTTACCGATAATGATTCTACACACACACAAAGAAACTACTTTTTAACTCTAGGAGAAGCTACATGAAAACATTATCGAAAGCATTAATTTGCAGCATCGCTGCTACGTTTACACTTGCTTCTGCAAGTAGCATGGCGAAAGACGTTGTTTTAAAACCGATAAATGAAACCTTAGAAACGCAAGCTTGTTATTTAGCCGCGACAGAAGGTTTAGATTCTGCCAAAGCAATAGTCCGAAAAAATCGCTTAGACTTTGCAAAGTTCAAAGCAACCGTGACTTGTAACGGCTTGTCGCTGCATGATTTTGCTTATGAATACGGCAAGAAAGAAACAACAGTAGTTGCCGAAACAGAGCAAAATAAAACGGCCTCGCGCGTCGCTTTGGTTGCAACTAATACCGACATCGCGTCACAACTATGTTTAGATGCGGTAGTAATGGGTGAAAGAGCCGCTCGTGCAAAGTACGATGTTCAAGAATCTGTTAGCTGTAACAACTACGATTTATCTACCTTCGTTCGATTATTTGATGAGCAAGAAGTTGTCATAAAAAATATCGCAGACTAAGTTCACTGTGAAAGTGACACTTTATCAGCCATCTATAACAACACGATTTACTGCGTTAGGTTCACTATAAAAGTAAGCCTGGCGCAGATATTCATTAAGTAGTTGGATTTATGAATGCCGATGCATCACAAAATCCAAAAGCTCCTCATAGAATGCGTTCTTATTTGCTAGCTTGAGCAAAGACTCACTCGCTAATCCACTGTAATAATTTAATTTTTCCCTGGCGCCCTGTGTACCTAGTATGGTCACAAACGAAGCTTTTTGGGCAGTTTTGTCTTGTTGTACAGGCTTACCTAATTGCTGTTCATCTCCTTCTGCGTCTAAAAGGTCATCTTTTAGCTGAAAAACTAAGCCAAGATACTTTGCATAACGTTTCAAATGCCCTTTCTCAATATCATTCTCGCCACCTAAAATTGCAGGGATCATAATCGCGGCTTCTATAGCCAAGCTCGTTTTTAAAAAGCAAATACGCTCTAGCTCTTCTAGAGAGGTTTGTGCATTATGAGATTGCAAATCAAGTAACTGACCCTCGCAAATAGCTTGGGTAGTATTTGCGGCGTAATTGATAGATGCAAGCAATGCCTGCGGGGATACATTTTGTATTGTTGTTTGCACCTCTACCGCTTTCATTATCAGATAAACACCGGCAAGCTCCGCTTGCGCTTCACTATTACAATGCTCGTGCAAAGCAGGTTTACCTCTACGCAACGGCGCGTTGTCTTGACTAGGTTTGTCGTCAAACACGAGTGAAGCGGTATGCATATATTCTAGCAATTGAAGCACAGGACGGGTTTGTTCAGGCGTAAAATTGTATCGCTGCGTTAAGGTAATATATGCCAGCACAGGGCGCAGCCTTTTGCCTCCTACATTTACTGCGTAATTAGCCGACTCAACAAGCTGAGTATGGCCAACTCGTTTATGTGCCTCAATGCTTAAATGCTGCTCAACATAGGCTTGGGCCGAACGAAAACTACGCTTAAAATTTTGTTTGTTTTCTCTTTGTTGTGTGAAATAGGCTGATACCTCTCGACTAATCAATTTGTCGAACCAGGCTACCTGATTTGGATTTTCAACAAGTCTTGAAATGACTGAATCAAATGGCTTATACCCGGTATGTAACATCCGTTGTTCGAGCATTTTGTAGCGCTCATCACCCACGCTGTTTTTGAGGCTTTTGTGGGCGTTAAGACTGCGCTCTAAAAATAAGCGTGTAATTGCAGGGTCGTTTTCATACACCACACAAATCAGATAAAAAACCACGCCCCAATAAAGCCGGTATGGGTTCATGTTTTGTGACAAAGACGTGTTATTTAGATAAAAATAGCTATAGGGA
Organism: Glaciecola sp. G7-5; assembly: GCF_055808975.1. Classification (NCBI taxonomy): domain Bacteria; kingdom Pseudomonadati; phylum Pseudomonadota; class Gammaproteobacteria; order Alteromonadales; family Alteromonadaceae; genus Glaciecola; species Glaciecola sp. G7-5. The sequence goes on along the minus strand of NZ_CM147892.1, from coordinate 1,265,450 downwards.
GTAAGATTGTCTTCTTCAATATCGTCAAACAAGTCTTTTATGTCGTCATTAAATTGATTGTATATCCCAAAGCAAAAAGTGCGGTAATCGAAATGTTTATCACGCTTAGCTAACACTATGTCTCGGGCCAATATGCGGCTGCCAGCAGACTTCAATATTACGGGTAAGAATAGCGCTTCATCAGAATAGGAAGTGCATTTTAGCGACTTTTTGCGATCAATGTTTTGCGCTTCAAAAAAGACGAAGGCTTGTTCAAAGAAGTACTTTGCGTTGGCGCTACTTTGCTCTGCTTTTATTCCTTCAAAAGCCGCTTGTAGCTCTTCGTAAATAAACTGCATTGTATCGTTATTAGCTTCGCTAAAACGCGGGAACTCAGCTACATAGCCATTTAACAAACTATCCCTAATTGCCATATTAAAAACTTCTTTTTCTTGTGAAGAAAGAAAATTAGCTGAGTCTTGAATGTCGTCAATTAAGGGATAAGTAAGCCCGTAGCAATAACCTAGTCTAATTGCGCTATCTAAACGCGCCGACCTAAAGGTTTTCGACGCATCTTTGGGTAACTCAATCATTTGATGCAGAACCACGCCAGCGACAATTTTGACAAGTTTTCGCAGGCCGTTGGTTTTATCTAGTGAGGCTGGTAAACGAAGTTCCAAGAGCTGAAGTTTCGATTTTAGCCACGCCAATGTGTCAGCGACACCATATTCTTTTGCTTTCTTTGCAATAATACTGTTGTCAATTAAGCCTGTGGCACTTTGTTTATCATTTTTACGCACCCACTTTTGAATTTGCTGACTTATGTCTTTTATTTGTTGGGCGACCTCTTTGTCGTGAATGGACTTACCTAGATCGCGCATAAAGATATAAGAAAGCGATTTCTCTAAATAGCCTTTTAGTTGCTTATCAAAGGCGAGTTTTTGCAAAAAAGATAGGCTATCAAGGCCTTTTGAAGACTGCATTTGTTTTTCAACAAGCGATAACTTGCTATTTTGCTTATCGCTATCGGTTTCGTGTGACCATGATGTATAGGCTTTTGTTAAGTGGGAAAGGTAAGAATCATCCTTTGCTATGTTTTGCAGTTCGCTAAAATACCAAAGCGCTTTTTTTCCATTCGTGAATAACAATTGGCATCAACGAAGTTGTGGGAACGATCGTCATTATTTGAAACCGGTGCGTTATCAGCTATTTGCGCTGCGCTGCGTGGACTATTAGAACTTGGTGGTGTCAAACCTGTTTCTCCTTTTCGATTTACGCGCTAGTTTGAATGGGGCAGCTAAGCTATTCCACCTCTCAATAATCGAAAGCAATTTATGCACCAGATTTATTATATCTTAAAATCAACAACTTAAAGTTTAGTGCATTTTTATATTTATACAATTTTGTGCAAAAAACACTATTAATTAGTATAAATGCTCTTTGTTGGAGTATGCCATTTTGGTGGATGTTTTGGGAGATTACTGCCTCCGCAGTAATGACGGTATGGGGGGCAGTAATGACGGTATGGGGGGCAGTAATAACGGTAGTTGGGGGCAGTAATGACAGTATGGGCGTTCTGCGCGTCCACCCCCGTCTTTCTTGCGAAGGCAAGAATCTCCATAATGCAGCCTCGGTTTTTCTCGACAACGAGGGATGTTTGGCGCAGTAGTAATTATTTACTCTTTGATTCAGCGACGGTGATCTCTTGCAAATCTTTGGCGCGCCTTACCGAGACAATATAGTTGGCTGCCGCCACAAACACGCCAATTAAGAATAAGACCAACAAGGCTATATCAGCTTTATTGTTCCAAAACCGGTCACAACCCAACATTGATACGAATAACAAAGTGATAGGCACCCACAAACTGATATAAGCCACATAATGCTTATCAATTATCTTGCACAAGTAACACGAGGCATTTTTAAAGATAAGCGTAGCCAACATAAAAACAACAAGTGCATCAAACAGTATTCTGAATTGATAACGCTGCGTGCATAATAATTCACAAAAACTAGTGGGTAGCACCGAGCGTATAAGAATTTGAATTTTGTTGGTTTGCTCTGGATTCGCCAGGGATTCACTCAAACCACCAATATCAATCATGACATCATCCACAATAGTGTAAAGGTCTTTGTAGTGCTCGTCGGTGGCTAATGGCATAGGCCAAAAAGCGGTGCCACCAAAGTTATATTTGGCATAAATCAGGTCGTCTTCTAAAATGCTCAAGTCTACAGTATTGTTAGCGTTTAAGGGGTATGGAGACACAATTGGAATAAGCTTGTTTAGCATTTTACTGCGCGCTTCTCCTTTGAACTTCTCTTCCACTAAGCGGCGCAGATACTTTTTACTGTGAGTCGTTTCTGATGGTAAAAACACTAAAATATTGTCGACCGATTGGGTCACTGCCTTTTCATTTATGCCGCAACGTAATTGCTTATCCGCTTCGTCAGGTTTACCACCCACTGCAATATCGCATATGTTAAAGCTGTTGCTGAGTAGCTCGTCAGAAATATTGCTGCAAGTATCGGCATTAGTGCACAATGGCATATCAAGCACAATGCTAATGTGCAAATGCTCATATTGCGTTTTGAGCCCTAAAAATGCTTTTACGATTTTGCTCAATTTCTCTGAATGCGCTTGGTCTTGCTCAAAGTTATTAAAGTACAAAACTAAGCCATCTATCTGCTTTGTTGCCCGATAGTCCCAGTGTAGGCTGTTGTTTGGTTTATTAATAAGAATGCTTTCTTTTAAGGTGCCGATGGCATTTTCTATACTTTCAGTATTCCACAATAACCAGCTTTTAAGCTCAAACACCACGTCGGCTTTAGTAAAGTGCTTATGCGCCTGAGTTATAAATTGATCACGCTGTTGATTAAAGGCATCAAGCGGTTCAAATGCTATGGGCAAGCCATCTTTCTCAACAAAGACTGAAGGTATTTTGCCAGCTTTGTTGAGCGACATCCCTTGGAAGGCTATGCGCGAGGCAATACTATAGTCAATTAAGTCTCGCGGAGGCGGTGCATCTTCACCTGGAATGACTTTGTCAATGAGGCTTGGTTCAGGCGTAGTATTGCCAATAAAACCAGGATAAAAATGATATAGCTTGTCGTTGTATACAAAATCTTCGACGCAGTCGCAATCTGCAGCCTTTAAAGGGTAAGGTGCAATCACGATAGGTTTTCTTGCCAGTGCCGCTAAAGCCTTTTTAGATTGCTTTTCTTCACCTAAAGCACTAAGCGCGTCTGATTCGCCTATTGTAGATAAAGCTTTTGCTAAGAACAGCTGTTCGCTCGCAAAGGCTTTGTCTTTTAATGGCGTTAAAAGCTCGACCAAGGCTTCTAGATTGGCGAGTTTTTCGGTTTCTTTATTTGCATCTTTGCTTGCTTTTTCTAGGTCTTTCTCAGCGGTGGTAAGAGCTTGCACAAGTGAGTCGTCTGCAGAATTTTCCTCTTGCGCTTTTGCAAGTTCAGCGCTGGCTGTATCAAAAGCCAATTTTCTTTGTTCTTCTAAGGCTTTAGCAGCCTCTACATCACCAGCCAAATCCATGATGGCGGCGAAATCATCATCTTTTAAGATAAAATATTGATTTACATTGATATTTGCATCTTTGGATTCGTGTTCACAGTTCGTCAATACACTTTGTACCCAGCCCTTAATACCGTCATCTTTACGATCTTCAATCCATTTACGCAAACCCGAGACTTTTGCCATTCCTTTGCAATTAGGCTCTATTGATTTCAAAGAAGCGTAAAGAAACATACTATCAATAAGATTCGTTTTTTCGTCAGCTGAAATGCCTTTACAAAACTCTTTTACCTTTGCCTTTGTATCATGACCTATTTCACCGTCGCGCAGCAATCTTAGCTGCTGTTCGGTTGGGTCGTTACTGTAGCCAAATTCATCAAATAAATGAAACAAGCCTACCTGAATCAGATTTTTTTCAAAAGATGTAAAGGCCCTAGCATCCACTACCCCACTATTTTCAACGTCTTCGCAACTAAAGACAAACTCTTGAACAACCTGTTGCTCCTTAGTGCTTGCAAACAAACTACTCGTAAAAAAGACAAGACACGACAAAGCTAGTGTTATTAGCGAACAATCAACGACTTTATGCATAGACATGCTTTTCATGAGATAAGTTTGCCTTCTTTTCTGAGTTCTCGGGCAATACCTTTTACCAGATCACCTTGTTCAATGGCCTTATTGCCCTTTTGTAGCGCGTGTATTGCTGCAAATCGAATTACATTGGTCATCGCCCCACCAGAAAGCTCGTAGCGTTGGGCCAGTTGTTTTAGGTCCAAATCATCCGCCAGGCAATCTTGTTTGCTGAGCATATTCTGCCAAAGATAGAAGCGCTCGTTTGCGTTTGGCATAGGAAAATACACCACTGATTGGAAGCGCCGCGTAAATGCATCATCCATATTGGCCTTGAAATTACTGGCAAGTACAATAACACCATCAAAGCTTTCAATTCGCTGTAGCAGGTAAGCAATTTCTTGATTGGCATGGCGATCGTTTGCGCTTGAACCACCGCTTCTTTTGCCAAAAAGCGCGTCTGCTTCATCAAAAAAGAGTATCCAGTTTTTTTGTTCAGCTTGATCGAACACCGCCGCTAGGTTTTTTTCAGTCTCACCAATGTACTTTGACACCAGTGCGGATAAATCGATGCGATAAACGTCCATACCCACTCGCTTACCCAATAAGCAGGCACTTAGTGACTTACCCGTGCCAGGCGGCCCGTGGAACAAAGCCCTATAACCGGCCTTGATATGCCGTTTAAAGTCCCAGTCGATCATTATCGTACTTTCTTGTTCTAGCCATGTAAGAATATGCGCTAGTTCATCTTTGGTGCTCTGGGGTAGTATTAAGTCTTCCCATGTTAAATAGCTCTCTATTAACTGGGCAGGGAAGTTCACACTGTAATTAGGTTTGTGGAGTTTACCCAAAATAAAGCGTGAAACTATCTCTGGATTAAGTACTAGTTTCGCACTTGCCATCGGACTTTCAGCCTGTTGTTGATACGCTAGTTGAATAAGTCCTAAACCTTGTAGTTTTTCAGATGGATCTAAAAGAGTAAGCAGCTCTAGTCGCTTTGCAAGGTCGTTCGCTGAACAAATAAACAAAGCGGTTTCTACCGTGGGTAATATCCCTTTATGAGATGGCAAAGCGTAAGTGCCAAACTCGGTGAAGCCACGCCCTGTTATTTCATTTTTCAAAAAGAAAGTGTCGAGTAATTCGGGCTTAATATGGGGAATAAAGGCCAATATTAAGATGATGCGCTCATAAGTATTTAGCTCATGTTCACAAATATAATTGGCATAATCTGCATTAAATTTTGTAAGATCAGGTGCTGGGATAGTAGCTATGTCAAAAGCAGTGTCATGCTCAAAATAGTGACTGATTCGTGCATTTAGCACGCCTTCAAACCATCGCATTTCAGCAGCCAAACAAGCCGCATTTTGCTTAGCGAGATCTACGTTTATGGTAACTGACTTTTTCATTTTGTTATCCATAGTGCTTCCACTCAAGTTCAATCACTGCTTTTTGCCAAGGTAATTTGATTGTGCTTATTTGCCATGGAAGACGTTCAAGCAAGACATCAAATGCCTGGAATTCAATACGAATCAAGTAAGCATTCGCTGTGTCTTGCTTGCTCACAAAGCCTTCACGTATTAAAAAGGTCTCGCGCAATCCAGCAATAGAGGTTTTGCCAATTGACCAGTGTTCAATCAGGCTAGTGAGCAATAATTCAACCGTTGTGACTTGTTCAGGTGTCAGTGCTAGGGTGTTTTGCTCAAATGCACCTAGCGATTCTGGCAAACCACACATAATGTTTAAAAATGCATAATTTTGACACGGTGTATTGGCATCGCCCGTGGCCAAATATACCAATAGTGAACGCGCAAGCAATTGGTCTTCTTGTGTTGTAAAGCTGCCATTGTGGGTCAGTTCAAACATATCAAATAACCTTGGCAAATAGGGGTGCAGTAGGACCAAGCCGGCTAGTTGCGATGGCAAGCCTAAGTGCTCCTCATTAGCTTGGCTTATGGCTTCTTCAATTGACGTTGATAATGCTTCCCGATTTGGTTTGGGCGTGCTGTCCTCACGATGCGTTGATGGCGAAGCATCCGGCTCATTGCCTCTGGGCATTTGCGCGGTATCCAAATATTGCTCAGCCATGTCGACAAATACCGACAAGGCCTCGCTAACATGCTCTGAAGGTAGCTGAGCAAAGCGGATAAAATCACTCATGCTGTGACTATGTTGTGTTAACAGACGGTGGTAAGCCTTGGGTTGACGCTTTTGGATAAAGCCCAAATAAATACGCGTTAGCCATTTGCTTTGAAAGCGCAAGTTAAGCTGTTGATGCAATTGCAACAAGCTTTGCCATTCAAGCACGCGTAGCTCAATTGAAGAAATAGCAGGATAGCTTCGTTTTATTAGCAAACTGAGTGCACTCAACAATTGGCGGCTTTGCTGAGTATCGTGCGTACTAAATAAGCTTACTAAAGCAAAGCACTCTGGTGCATGCTGCTGTTGTAAAGCAAAGGATACTGGTTCGCTAATTAAGGCCTGAATAATATGTTGTTTCCCAAACTGCGTTATTGCCAATAATTGTTGCTGTAATTCAGCAATGGAGCTTTGTGGGTCATTTATATAATGCTTGAGTTGCTGTTGAAAGTCTGCGTAGCTTTTATATGTTTTACTGGCGAGCTTTACTTTTGTTTTTGCTTTGTTTGCCGCACTGGTGTCATCAGCCATAGTCGGTTGATTGGTAGCTAAGGTTCTAGTGTCTGCGGCTCTTGAAAGGTCCTGACTTGTTTGAGTGTCTGAAGACTTCAACAAGTACCATAAAATCTTATTTGGTGTGTAGAGCTGGGGCTCACTTAAAGTAAAGCTACCTCGTTTAACCACCTGAACGAGAATATCGTAGGTAAACGCGAACTGCATAAGCTCACTAAGCTGCGTACTTCCTACGAGCTCGTTTATGGGTATTCTTGATGAAGGCGCTCGCGACGATGAAGCTTTTCTATGCACAGAAGCTTGGGCTTTACTTTGCGGTTTGTCCAGCTCTTGTTTAAGCCGTCGCGTCATCACTCGGTGATGCTTGTTGGTAAACTGCTCGACTGTACTTTTTAGTATCGACAAACTTGTATATTGATGCTGAGCATCATCTTGCTTGGTAAGTAGCGCGTAAATATTGATAAGTTCTATTAGTGCTATGCGCGCTTTTTTCCACGAATAAGCTCTACCCGATTCAAACACACGCAATACAGGCAAGCGCACAATACTTTCAAACCACACAAGTAAGTGTGTTTTTAGTGCTTGGTTTACATGCGGCGTATTTTGATGTGCAACTTTTTTATGTGCTAGGTTTTCAAGTTCATCGTAGTAGCGCGCAATATGAGACGCGCTAAAAGAGCCCGTCGCGTAGGCGGAAAAGTAGTCTTTTAAGCCCTCACTTAGGCTTAACTTTTGTAACTGATGCACTACTTGTTTATTGGATTGGCCTGAGGATTTTAGTTCATTTTCTGGCGTTGCGTGCTGACGCTTTTTCTGTTTAGGTATGTCACTTTTTTGAGTAAACACAGAAGCGCTTGAGAAAGCTGGCCGTTTAGCATCTGCTGAGGTATCAGGCGTTAAGGAGTTTGATTCAGAAGCCTTACGATCGGCGCTCAGGTTAAGGCTGTTTTCATGCTTATTTTCAGCTAAAAACTCAGGGCTATGTTCACGATCATGTTCAGGACCAGCTTCAAGACTATATTTCGGACTGTGTTCAGCGCGCAGAGCCGTGCTAAGTTCAACACGCACAAATTCTATTGCCTCATCATTGGTTTGAAGATACGTATTTTCCATTATCAAAAACTGAATAAAATACATCCAGGCGAAAGGCTTTTCTAATCCCTCTTTGGACCAGCAGTAATCAATCGCACTAGTTGGTGGACTCAACGCGTATTGCGCACAATATGAATTACATAGTTGCACTAAACACTCGTCGTTCAATCGGCTACATAAGCGATATAGTGAGCTACTTGTCATTGGTGTGTTAAGCATCTTGTTAAGTAAATGCGGTGCGTGCCTTATAAGTAAGAAGAACGTTTGTTCTGAAATGATTTTTGCGCTGGGGTTTGACACAACAGGCGATACTAGGGCCTCAAGGACAGCTTCAAAGTAGTGCCTAGTTAATTCCTCTGGAAATGCATTGAGATCATTAATTCCATTGTCAGTAAAACGAGATTGCGCACTTTCCTTTGCTAACTCCACACATGAACTTGTTGTCGTATCGCTTCCTAACGCTTTGCTAGCCGCAAGGCTTTTAGCGACAATATCGGGCAGTGTTTCAGGCGCTAACGAAGCCATATGCGTACGCTGTATTTGCTGCAATAGAGCCAATACTAAGCCCTGCTTTTGCGCTGCATCTAAGTTAGTTAAAAAGCCCGCTACTGTGCGCTCGTCTTTTTTCGCCCTTCTGTTGTGGCTTTGCGCATGTTTTTGGCTTATTAGATAATCATTAACCGCAGCATCGAGTTGATAAGGCTTTAGGCTAAACAGCTGCGCCAATATTGCGCTTAGTTTATTGGCCGACAATTCACTTAGTAGCTTTGCAAAAGACTGCAGCGCATAGCCTGATACCCGCTGTTGTGCGATCGATATGAATACGGGAGCTAAAGCAGATACGTGTTCACTCAATTGAAGTGAATGCAATACCCGCTGTTTTAAGCCGACATCATCTACTTGAGCAATAAAGGCATTCATTAATTCCGCAAAGCTCGATTTTTGACTGGCTAAAGTCGGTGTCGAAAGTAGCGGCCTTAATTCTTTCGCGCTAATTTGTGCACGACCCGCCGGTTCTTTATGTGTTTTTGCACTGTCGCCATGCATTGCGCCGCTTTCACGCAAAGTTTGCGGTTGTACAGGACCGCTTAAGGTAAAAGGTGTGTCGTTAAGCGCAGGATTTAAATAATCACTAAGGCTGTTGTTTAACTCGCTTAGAAAGTCAGTGTCAAAACGCTCAGCATGAATATCGGGCAAGGTCAGCGTTATTTCTTCTACATAGATAGTGTCATGCTTGTAAGGAGTGAGTCTGTCTTCAATTAAGCGCAAAATATCTAAGTGATAGGCGTCATTGTAACGCCTATTAAAATCGTGCGCATCGAGGGGATTCTCAAATTCAAGCTCAACAATTGCTTCGTGTAAAATAATATCAGCCGAGCGCATAATCCCCCCGTTATAGGCAGGCAAAACATCCAACAGTATGCGCGCTATATCCATTGCTAAGGGTTTGTGTTTACTCGGGTCATTCTCGGCGCGAGTTAAGCTTCGTAACCAAGGCGATAAAACAGAATCGAGTTTGCGCATCGTGGTTTTATTTATAAAGACTACGTGAGCGAAAATATGTGCCGGACAGGTCAACATAACGGTTTCTTGAGCTAATTGGCGAAACTCAAGGTTAGCGCCTAAATCTGTCCAATCGGGGAAAACCACCGTCACTTGATGCTGATAAAAAACAGCCGGGGTATCAATATGCTCAGCATCACATTTTTCGATAAATTGCCCAAGCAAACCATGTTCAATCAAATGCATGCCTGTTTCATGCTTTTCAAGCTTGTACAACTGTCGAATATTAAGCTTGGTAAATCCTAGTAGAACCGAGACTTTAAGCTGCATACCACTTAGTCCGACGGCGCTTTTATCTGTGCTACTTAGGTTTACTCCTTTCAGCCGGTCTTTGGTGATTGCCTTAATATGCTGGAGCATACGAATCTTATTCTCTAACTCAATCTCGTTTAAGACTTGCTGGGTTTCTGCATTGGCCAACATAGACAAACTATTTTGATTCATTTTTTCGCCATAAAGAGCCAAAAAATAATCCAGCACTTTTGAGGCTCGCTTCTCGAACTGGCTATGTTCATTATCAAGGTCAAAGGTTTGTGCTGTAAAATCAGGTCCTGTAATTTCATTAAAGCCCGCCACTTGTTCTGTATTTAATTGCTTGACCTCTTCCCGCAAATTGCCAATGTTTATATTGCCGTCTTCATCTATGCTGCTTCGTACCGGCGCAAACAAAGTTTCGATATAAGCCAAAGACTGGGTTTGCTTGTGTAGCATTTGGTCAAAAACGGCTAAGTAGCCTTTTAACTGCAGGTTGTGCGCTTTTTCACTGTTACTGGCGCTTGCTAATATTTGTCCAGGCTTAAGTTTATAATTACTTGGGAAATGCTGAGTAATGCTCGTGTATTGTGCCAACTCACGGTCGAATACTACTGGTATGTGTCCAGACTGATACTCAGCAAACTGCTGAGCCTTATGTTTTTTATATAAACTGGCAAGCTGATAGTATTCACTTACAAATCGTCCAAAATACAGGGGGAGCCGTTTATTGCCTGCGAACAAGTGAACGTGGATCTCTTTTTCTGACTTTGGTAAATGTAGCGAAATGGCACTGGTGACCGTCTCAAACTCAAGCTCATCAATTTCTTGATTGTGTTGATCTAAAAACCCAATATGTTTTACGCCAGCAACTTGCTCAATGCCATCTATTGCAGAATATAGGTCGCTTACACTAATTTTCTTCACTTTTTGCTTGCTGATATCGTCGGTATTTTGAATGCTAGCTATTTTCTTTAACACATTCATATAGATAGCAGCGCAAGTTTCAGATGCGCTATGAGAAGAATGCACTAATATTTCTGCACTTAAACGCAGTTCTTGCACTTCTTTAAGATAGATTTTGTTTACATTTTCATTTAAAGAACGGTTGTTCTCATAACAGAGTTGGATTTTCTCGACAAACTCAATTTGTTCTTGCTTGTTATTAAGCTGCAAGTAAATAGGGTCAAAGTTTACGTATACATCGTGCAGTGTTGTGCTCACAGCATTGGTTTTCGCCTCAACGATACTAATGCTTTCAATGGCAATCACTTCGTTGCGGAGCAATTTAACAAGATCTGAGCGGGTAGAGGGATGGCGAGTAAAGATGTCTTCGGGCAAATGCAGCGATAAAGCGTCAAATGAAACCTTATCGTCACCGCCGGCCAAATAGTCAATAACGGGGTAGTCACACCTATAGGCAATATCGCTTAGTACGTAGCACAACTGCTCCAATATCGTCACACCAGGGTCGTGAATATTATAGTCAGTCCAATCGTGCCCACTTAGTGTTTGAGATAGCTCAATTCCCTCTTGCAATAAACTGTCAAAAGAAATCGAAGTGCTTGATACACCCTCTTCTTTCCTTTTTATAAAAATAGGCGCGACTGCCATTAGCTTTCCTGCTCTTTTTGACTGTTGGCGTCTTGCTCTGCTATTTGCTCTTTTTCAAGTTCGCTTAAAGGTTCGTTGCAGCCTGACAAATCTTCGTCTTGCCACAAAGAGCTAAGGTGATAGCGCACTCTAATGCCATCGTTGACAGGCTTGTGGTATTTCTCGGCAAAATATTTGTAGTCGCACTTAGTGCCTAGTTGAAGATAATACAAGTCACCTCGTTTACACCAGCGAATCCGAATGCGATGAGAAAAACTAGAATAATAGACATGCTGTTTTTTGAAGCGCCGAGAACGGCTAAAGATCTGCTTCCAAGAGCTTGTTTTTTCAAAAATGCCAATCGCCGTGCAGCGCAAAGCAGCGCGCATATCGGTACCCGGAATGCCTACCGCAGCGCTTAGCTCAAAACTCTGAACACCTTGCAATCCTTCAGTGATGTCGTACCAATTGCCGTTAGCCAATACCGGTTTTTCTTCAACTCCTCGTAAAGACCGGGTTGCCAAAGTGCCATCAATATCTAGGGTATGCTGTGGTAAATGATTATTGATGCCTACTCTGCCATGGCTATCTAAGCTAAGCACCGTTTTTCGTTTTTCAGGAATGGCAGGATTGGCAATTACATCGATATTTTCTAAGGCGTCGTCGTTAAATTTAATGAGCCAATTAGCTAAGGTCGTTTCAATGTTGCCACCACCGCGATACAAACTCATCAAGGCATCTTTATTATCGAGCGTGTACAGTTGAATACCGTCATGCGGCGTTTTATTAAAGCCATCATCAAGGGTATTTAAGGACGACTCCACAAGATCTGAAAAATGCTCGGCAGAGGGTAAGGCCCCTTTCCCAAAAAAGCCTCTAAGCGTTGCGCGGTCTCTTTTTACCATCGTTATTACGCTCCCAAAATAAAGTTGTTACCAATTTTCATTTCATCTATCCCTGTCACATTTGGTATTTCTATAAGGCTGTCTTCAATCACTTCGATTGCATGCTGTTTATCAGGTAAGGCTAAACACCAAGGGTATTTAGACTTAATAGTGTGCAGGTTCTGCTTTTTCATAGTTACCGTATCTTGCAAGAGATAATGTCTAGGTGAGGTGCGGCTAATGTGCAAAATAGAGAAGTTAGTAACGTGCTTGACCATGTCAATATTTTGAATATAGGCCATCATTTCTTCACAAGTCAGATGCCACCCAAACAACTGACTTTTTCTGGCTAAGGTAAAAGGGTCAAAATATTGCGATATTTGCTGATTCAATGCTTGGGCCAAAATGCCCGCTTCGCCACTTTTCCTAAACCGCACGGAGCAACGGATCTGCACGCGCTCATATAAGGGGTTACTAACCTGTACCTTGGCAAATAGCGGCGCAACTTCCGACACCGCCTGTTGAATATCTTTAAGTACTTTACTGCTTGCGCCTATTGCGTCGGTTACGGTTTCCCCAGCCTTTGGAAAAGGCAGGACCACAATAAGTAGGTGCCCTGGCGCAAAAGTCACTTTTGTACTGTCTGGTGAAATTGAGTCCTTATTGGTGTGAGGGAAACACTTGGCAATGCAAATAGATGGAAATTGGTCGAGTACAAATTGTTCAAAATCTAGCGCCGTAACAGGGCGCCCTTTGTGACGTAATTTTTCACTAGTAGAAGCAATTAATTCTCGTTTATCTTTTAAACTAGTTTGACTCAAATACGTGTTGATTAGATTTACTTTAGCAATATCCTTTGATTGTGCTTTCCATTTTTCCGTAGGCTTAAAGTTTTGTTTATCAACTGAAGCAATCACACTAATAAGGTTTATGTCTATCTGCTTTATAGACGGAAAGGCTTCAGCTTGATCGTTGACCGAAATAATTATCCAATAATGGTCGGGCGCAAAAGCGTAGGGGTTGGTGCTCGTATTTTCAGGCAGTTCAAGGCTAATTATTCCGGCAGTAGTCAAACCTGATGTACCGTCAAATAAGACCTTACTTGCTGGAATGAGCTGCCAAGAGGAGGGGGTGTAAACCTTGAAAATGAGTTCAGGGCTTGGCTCTGAAATATCCAGTTCGCAGTTATCTTGCAAATCAAAAAACAACGACACTTGCTTGGGCGCAGTTGGGCTAGATAAACCTATAATCAAATTTGCATCGTTTTGGATTGCGGGCACGATATCAGGGCGTTTATTGTTGTTTGAGGCCTTCGCTTCGCGAGTTTCAAGAGTTGAAAAATGAAATATGACTGCATTCTTATTTGGCGCTGAGGAGAGGTCTGGTGCATCATTTTTCAAAAAATCGTAGTAGCTATTTGCAGTGTAATCGAGGCTGAGTTTTTCGACTACCGGCGTGTAAGGTAGCTTTGGTAAAGGAAGTGGCTTTCTATATTTACGACGATTATTCTCGATTAAAACACCGGCTAATAAGTTCGGATAAAGTTCGTGGCCAAACGCATACTCTGGTTGCTTTATCGATAACCGTAAATAAGCGTTGCGAATATCTTTCGCGTGAGCAAATTGTTGCGCAGTAATATGTGATTGCACAGGACGAAACCCATCGCCATTTACGAAACTACAGGTGATCCTAGATAGCAGTTTGCCATCGCGGCTAGCAAACATTTTCGCTTCACCAACATGGGTATAATCGCCTTGAGACAAGCATTCAAGATTAAAGGTAAAAATAGACGACGAGAAGTCTTCGTCATAGGCTTCATAATGCTTAGCAAAACCGCCTTTGTGTTTAGGCAATTCTGCATACTGCATATGCAAGGTATATTGACTTACGTTTTTCTTGGCAGCCTCAAAATAGCCTATCTGAAAATAGGAAAATTGATTAGGCCGGGTACCAAATATTGCCGCGGGCCCGCTCAAGTCTACAGGCCCTAATGGATTTTTAGCGCTTAGCGATGTGACACCGCAAGCTTGGCTTTTAATGTCTGCATTTAATACTCTAAAATGTCTAAGCAAACCATAGCCAAAGTAGGTTGCTTTCGCGTTTAGTTGAAATTCGAATATCGGCATATCGCTACGATAATTAGCACCATGTAAGCTTTTGTCATAGCCAATTATTGCCTCGGTTGATGGGTCAATATCAATGGCAATACAAAAACGATACTTACCCGATTTTGGCGCTAACAAGCTCGTCTTATGTTCAACATCTGTAAGCCAACCAAGAGCTGATGTGATGCGCAAAGAAAATAGTTGGCTAAGTACTTTGCTATGGTGGTATTGCTCTGTCGAACGAATAACCTGCATGATCCTTACTTTTTCATCTTTTGACATACCGTTGTGCTTTTCTTGTATGCCTAAGGCTGTTTCTAATTCTGCGAGCTCATCGTTATTTAACCAAGTCTTGTTGCTGAACAACTGGCGGCTAAAAATGAGCCCAAGAATCGTCGCCTGTGCTCCTTTCTCTTTACCAATCGCCTTTGGATTAATGAGCCTTTGTAACAAATAAAAAAATAAACATTTATTGCTTTGCTCAGCAAGACTCATTCGGAAAAACTGGGTAATTTGTTGACTCTCAATATTGGCAACTAAGGCTTCTACCGAGTATGTAAACCGTAAATTAAAGTCACGTTCAAACTCCTCAAAACATTGCTCTAAACAGGCGATTTGCTCCTTGGTAACACCTGCAGCTAAATCTACATCTATGGGTTTTTGTTTGTTTAAGAAGTTGAGTAAATTAGCATTTTCACTTGCATGAGAGAGACTAAAAGTGATTTCAATTCGTCGGGTTCCCTCTTGTAGTAAAAAATCTTCGGCCCCAATTGCAAAGCCAACACCGGCTTGTTGTTGTCTTTGATTGTCAATAAAAGCATGCTTTTTGCCAAACAATGGCCAATCTTCATGTAAAGAATCGCTATTCACATTAAAGCGCTCGGTGGTGCTAATTTGATTGCAATGACCAAACAAACACTCAGGTGAAATTAACGGATCGCGCTCTACATTAAGATGCAATACATGGGCTATTTTTACGGGATTAATTGTAAATATGCCTTCGGGGCTAAAACTCACTTCAGATTGAGTATCGTCACCACCGTTGGCAACAAAAAACTTGTCGTCTGGGCTTATATTGCAGGCATTTGTGATATTTCGTGGGCGAATAGAAAGAAATGCGCGCTCTGTTGTTTTTTCATTATTTTTTATATTTAACAGGCTAAAATAATAATGTTCTAAATGTTTGCTAGCAAAGCTATTTATTTTGCCTTGCACTTTTTGGTACAAGCTTAAGAAGGTGATAAACATCGCCACCGAAGGTTGATGCTGCTGCTTTTTTAATAGAGCATCAAAATGCAACAAACAGGTTTCGTTTATCGATGAAAGCTCCCCTAAAAAGGTGTAGTAAATAGTGTCAACATCAAATCTATTGGTATTGCTTTTGGTAAATTCGATATTCTTAAGATCCTGATTATTAGAAAAGTTAACAATAAAAGTATCGTTAATATCCCAAACTTCAGACAATGCATGTAGCGCCTCGGTAGCATTTTTTGTGCCTGCGCTTTGCAGCTCAACATCACTGTTGTCGAGCAAACTCCTTAATTGATACTTAAGTCGTTGGCTAATAATTGTGGATAATATGGTGCGTAATTCTGAAGCCGCTTCTGACTCCATTAAATTGAGCGACGCCAACCATTTATCGAGCGCAAAGGTATAGTCGAGCACTTGCGTCGTTTTTGCTTCTAACTGCGTGTTAGGTTTAAATAATAACTGCTGTTTAGCATGAAACTCACAGAAATGAGAAAGTGTTGCGAGTAAACTCAATTCGCTTTTAGAGAAAAGTTTTGCCCAACTACCTTGTGCATGTAAGTCTTCGTTTATGTAAACAAAACAGTCGGCCAGTTCAATACAGTAGGCGAGTAAGTCATGTAAAGCCTTATCATCCACCGGCGCATAGTCGCTTTCGAGGGCACGAGGGTATCGCAGTTCTTGACGACTACGATTTTTCAGTAAGGCTAAATAAGTCTGCAACTGACTCACAATTCAGTACCCTCATTAATATAGAAAGGAAATACCATATTAGAGCGCGTATTAGTGCTTCGGATGACATAATCTAGATGAATATTGATGCGCCCTTCTAAATACTGTTCAGGGGAGCTATCGACGCTAATATTGAGTAAAGTAATACGCGGCTCAAAAAACAAAATTGCACGAGTCACTAGGTCTTTTACTTCTAACTCCATCGTTGTCGATACGGTTTCAAATACGACCTGATGTAAACCACAGCCGTACGTTGGGTGCATTAGTCTCTCGCCCGGCTCTGTTGACAGTAAAATGGCTAAACTTTGACGAATATCTTCATTGTCACTGACCATCTCAATTTGTTTGTCTTGTGAATCAAAGCTAGGTGGAAAAGACCAACCACGACCAAGAAAATCCGTATTACTCGCCTTCATTTAACCTCCTATCATCACAGTAGGTTCACCTAACACGATGGAACCACCATGGGCGGTTGAATCCCCCATTCTTGCTGCAGGTTTGCCGCCAATCATCACCGTTGCTGAGCCTTTGATAATACTGTCGGGCGGGCCTACACATACCGCATTATCTCCCAATACCGCGGCAGGCAATTTACCAATAAGTACCGTGGGTACACCGGGTCCAACAACCGGGCCGCCAACGTGAGGAATTGGCGGCAAGCCTGGCGTCACCATAGGGCAAACATGCATATCTGTGAGGCGTGCTGCAGGGGGCATTGTATTCTCCTAGTAATTACATATTAGTTAATCATGACCATGCCGCCTTTAATGGTCACCATTGCGCTGCCACTGGCTTCCACTTGAGGCGCTGATATGTTCACACTGGCATCCCCAGTTTGCTTGATATTTAAGCCTGACAACGCTAGATCTGTCGTCGCCTCACAGGCAATCTCTTGACCTGCTGTTGTTTTTACATTCGCGCCCGCCTTAATTGTGATGTCTTTATCACTACTGAGCGTTATGCCGCTTTCATCCATAACAAGACTATTGCCGTTGCAGTCTTTTATGCTAACGGAGCTTTCATCATCGTTTAGGCAAAACGTTTGCTCCTTTGGCGTATTGATAGTGAAAATGGTTTTTTCGTCATCAAACTTAAGCGCTAGTTTTGAGCGCGTAATAATGGACTTATGGAAGTTTTCTTGTTCGGCCGCTTTCTCTGGGGAAATTTTTTTACTGTGTACACAGCCCATCACGATAGGGCTATTTGGGTCGTCGTTTACAAAGCCCACAATCACTTCATCGCCAATTTCAGGATAGAAAAAGAAGCCTATTTCACTTGAAGCATAGGGGACTTTCAATCTAGCCCAAATCTCCTCATTGGCATTATTAAAGCTAGGTAAATCGACTTTAATACGAAAGCCACTTTCGGGATCATCATGAATATCTAGGACAGTGCCGATTAATAAACCATTGACCTTGGGGATTGCACCGTAATCGATATCATTTTGGCTACTTTGCATATTAGTGGTCATGGTGGCGTGTAAGCCAAAACTGGCTTTAGTTGTCCAATTGCCATCCTCTATATGGTGCGAGATCCCGGTTACCAGGGCCTTCCCGCTAAAGCGTTTGCTCACTCCTTTTAGCTCAATGGTATCGCCCAAATGCACCTTTGCATTGCCAAAAAAACGAACGCTTCCGGTTTTACTTGCTAAGTGGGCATAAACTTCGTCGCCTTCAGCTAAGGCACTAAGGCTATCACTTGAAATTACCGCATCACTTAACAAGCCTTTGCTCGAAACAGAAAACACATCGGCCAATTTCGCCGTTGCAATATCGCCAATGGCATCAACCTGTAGATTACTTGCTTTCTCTTCTGTTCGTTTTTGCTCATCGCTATCCCAACTAGAATTAGCAAACTCTTTCACCATTGGCTTAGCATTGATGCGCCCGTCAAAATCCATGATGTTTGTGCCAACGGTCAATGTCAGCACAGGGCCAACTGGCGCTTTTACTGTCTTGATGCTCACCTTATTGTCTTCAACATACACAATCATAGCGTTGGCTTTTGCACGAGAAAGAATAAACTCCCAGTCGGTCGCGTAATACTTCACCATACAAGGGTGGGTGAATGACGTGGCGTCTACCTCAGCACTTGCTTTGCAGCCTGCGCTTATAATGCTATTGAGAATGCTACTGTCGGTTTGATTGACAAAAGTAGCTGAATTACGAGCAATACTAAGCTCGGTGGCCTTGTCAGTGCATTCTATTCTGGTTGCAGAGACGCCTGAACTAAGTTCGACAATAATTTCTACAATAAGCCCTTTAAAAATACATTCACTTTTTGAGGCATCTCCAGCCCGTATTTCTATCGCAGATCCAGGTACACAATCCTTCGAATCAGCAAAGTCGAATTCATGTGACGCGATGTCTCCATCATTCACGCAAATAGTGGCACTAGGTAGTTTGTTTGCCAGTTTTGTTACCTCAATCGACATGATGCCAACGCTGGCACTCATCTCTTTGCCTTCAATAAGCACGCTTATCTCTATTACACTGGCGCCGTCTGCGGTATTATTATTTGCCATTGTTATCTCAAGGGTGGAAAGTGTAAAACCGTTCCGGGTTTCAACACTCTAAAATTATTCAAATGGTTCAAGCGCGCAACCTCGGTGTAGTAGCTGGCGTCTTTATAAATTTCGTAGCAAAGGCCTGGAAGGGTATCACCGGCTTTTACATGAACGGCATGGGTTAAGTCAGGAGAAGAACGATTGGCGGTTAGCGCCTGCTCTTTTTTACTCATAAAGCCCGAGAAGCTTAAACTCAGTTTTGCACGTAAGGGCTCACCGTCAGGTTTAAATAAAGTATATTGCGTGCTCATACTGTCTAGGCGACAAAAGAAAATAATGCTTCCCCATAGCACTCTTACATGATTGGGTTCATGCTTTTTGCCATCAAAGTCATACATCGTGGCGTTGAGCTTTTCTATTTGCGTTTTCACATCATCAGTAGCATTTTTTTTGTTGTTCCTCTCTATCGTACCGGTGCCATCAAGCAATAAATCAAACTTCAAGGTTTGCGACTGATAGGCTTCAAATTTAGGTTCTGAATCTAACTGCCCTAGGGCTTTTTCTTTGTTGTAACTAATTGACTGCTGCAAAGAAACCGTGGTTGGGTTAAGCATCACAGAAAACGTTTTACTTTTATTTAGCGTAACTTTGCCATCTTCAATAGAACACGCCGTTAATTCCATCTTTTTTAGGTGTCCTGATGTTTTCAGCATTTTTCTCTCCCTTTAGGGCTCCATTGTTTTGCGCAATTGCTTTTCTATTTTGCGCTGAATTTGGGTATTTAGTTCGCTTCGCAATTGTTGAATTTTTTGCTCTAACATAGTGACTTGGGCGTTAGTGAGAGCCTCACCTTGCTGTTTTTCCTCGCGCAGACCACTGTCTTTCACATTGACTTTGATAACGAGCTGTTTGACTTCAATACTCATTGCTACAAGGCTCGCGTAAAGGTGTTGTAAGAAAGCTCAACCGTTTCGAGTACAAGCTCATTTTTTGTGGCATTAAATTGGCCTATTTTCCACGCAACAGGGAAGGCGTTATCAAAATCCCAAATGGCCTTCGGTAAGCCCGAATTACCCAGTGCAAAAACCTGCAATCTTTTCGGTTCAATTGGCATTGAAAAATCACCTTCTAAAACCGATTCACACCATTTAACTAGCGGTGAGCGCATTTTGCCCACACCACGAATGAGCACCAAATTAGGATGTTGCTTGGGCTCTAAAAGCGTGTGCGCAAAGCGATTCTCGCCACCTTCTTGATATTCACTTTTCTTAATTTTTTTCTATACCCGACACTTGTGTAAATGAGGTATCAGAAAGGATGTTACCGCCCAAAATGACCTTAAATCTAAAAGCGAACATGTGGTTATGTTCATCGTTTAACATGCCATACATCTTCCTGTTTTGATGCCCTCAATACTTTTATTGAGGGCATGTGCTTGCGTTTTTAGTGAAGTAAAGCCTTACTTTTCATCCAGCTTTTCATGGGTTATCACTATGCTTTCTATCGCTGCTTCATTGCCTTCGGCATTGAGGTCGGTGGCCTCAACTTTGAGCGGAAAAGCATTTGTGAGCTCCCATACCTTAGTTGGCTCACCAGCTTCATCTAAAAGACTAATCGTTACGGGTATCCGTTTGATTACATTAGACTTTGTTGAGCTAAACCAATCCCAAAACTTGATATCTGACTTAAACACGCCCTTCTTCATGGTGATATCACCATATTTTACTAAGCCGGGCATCTTCACCGTCGACGCCTGTTTACTATCACCGGCGCGATACTCAATTACCGTGGTTTCTGCGTTTATTCCCGTTACTTCTTTAAACGAAATAACTTCACCACCCCATTTAACTTGGAAGTTAAACTTTGGCATGGGCCATATTGTTGTTGATTGTGCACTTCCGTCATCAGCCATTTTATTCTCCTACCGTATTTAAGATTTTCTTTTCAACGCGCATTATGATTTCTGCTGTTGTTGTTGGAATGTTATTTCAATGAATTCTGCAGGACGGGTTACCGCAATTAATACCGTAATCCTTAATATCCCTTCTAAAATGTCGGTAGAAGTCATTGTTTCACCCAAGCCAACATTGACTTGAAATGCATCTTTGGGAATAGCGCCTGCTAAGCCGCCGCGTTTCCAAATACCGGTTAAGAAGTTGTTTATCATCGAGCGCATAGTGACCCATGTTTGGCCATCATTTGCTTCAAACACGTAAGCGTTGGCGGCAAATTTGATAGATTGCTCGATCATAATGATGGTGCGCCTAACGCTAATGTAACGCCAATCTAAACTGTTACCATCTAAGGTTCTAGCGCCCCACACTTTGGCTGGTCCATTGACCGTTCTGAATGGCGTTGATTGACTTACCGTCTAAGTCCACATTTAGGTTTTGTTGTTCTAAGTCAGATATTTCAACAGTGGGCGAGTTCATACCTTGAATGCCGCAATTTGCTGGCGCTTTCCATACCGCAATATTGTTATCTATTTGCGTATAAACACCCGCTATTGCCGCACTGGTAGCCATTTCATTAACATCAGCTTGCACTTCAGAAAGGACCATCTTGTAAACATCACTGTTCACATATAAGCTTTTTGCTATATCTGCCTTACGCTTAGGTGCAATTCCTGCTTTGACTTCCTTGAGCATTGCGTCACGCGCTGCCAACACCGCTTTTGCCGCATCTTTTTGGTCGGCTGCAATACTAGGATCATTGGCGATTTTGGTAAATTCATCCTTAATCAAACTCAAAAACTTGGCGCGTCCGTTTGTTTCATCTTCGTCTTTATGACTACTAAAACTATCAAAATCTAGTGAGGTAACATCCACTAAACCCGTGTTTATCCAAGGATAATAAGCGGCTGCAAAATCAAGATTTTCTGCGGTCATGTTTTTTCTAAAATTTGAAATACACTTGTTGTCTTGTTCTGACTTATTGCCGTCATAAACATCGAGGATGGCGATTCTGTTTTTCATCACGCTACCACAATGCATTACCATCTGATTTTGTACCAGAGCACACTGTTTATTATCTGCTAACGCAACCGCTTCAGGCACGACCAGCATCGTTGGTTCTTGCACTTTTACCAGCTTTTCAATGCCTACTAAGAGCTCGTCTTTGCTTATTGCGCCAGCAGCCGGAGCGTCTTTTTTGTAATCACCCACCGAGACTACATAACAGACTCCACCACCATTTAAGAAGAACATTTGCATCGAGCGATACATCAAATATTTTGGCGAGAACTTAGAGCGTTCCAGTAAGTAGTTTGTACCATCGATGTTGATTTCATCGCCAGTGAGTGCGACAGCGTTTTCAGGTGGGGGCGCAGGGTCCGCATTTGCCGCCGCGCCGCCTCTTGCCGCTCGCGCAGCTGGAGCTTTAATGGCGTTCAGTACAAAAGTGTCATTATATTTGCCACCAAAGAACTTTTCATATTCTGCCATGGACGAAATACGAACCGCTTGGTTAGTAATTGTTTTTTGACCTTTCTTCGCAAACTCCGTATAGCCAACGAAGGCCGGTATCGCGGTCTCCACTTCAACAACAGAGTTTGGAAAAGCGTCTTTTTCTACGATATAAACGCCTGGTGTTTTCATTGTCCCCATTAGTTTTTCCTTTATGTGTTACAAGTAAACAAAAATTTCCGACACTACTGCTTGCTCTCCATTCACGACTTGCTTATGAATACTCATCGGAGATGCTACCGGCAATCGACTGACTAACATTTGACTTTCATTATTCACGATGGAATTTAGTTGAAATGCAGCTGAGTTATGCTCTTTAAGCACAATCTCGCTATCTGATAAATAACAGACCCAATCTTGATTATTTAATCTTTCAGCTTGGGCCATACGAAATTGTTGACCGCCATGCAAATCTACAATCTCTAGCTTTCTTTGTTGACTGTCTTGGATAAAGTATTTCCACAAAGATTTGGTAGACTGCATTTGTAGCGTGAAATCGAGATATTCCGACGTTTTTAGTGTTTTAAGTAATTGTTTGACAGAAATTTCAACAATCCCGATTAAGGTTTGAGTACGATTTTCGCGCTGAAGTATTTTGGCGATTTGTGGGTCAGACACGGCTAACAACTGCGACTTATTTAGGATATTTATTTCATTAAGAAAATGCGGCGTTTGCTGGTAGAGCTCCCGATTTGAAACATACCAACATTGTTGACCAGGAGGCGGGACGTCGGTAGTAATTTGGTATATTTCGGATGCTCTAGTAGAAATTAATAAAGCAATGACAGGTTCTTTAATGTTTTGCTCACTGGGGATTTGTTGCGCTTGCTGCTCGCTATGCTCTTGTACATAAAGGTCTAAGGCATTAATACTATCGCTAGTACCTAACACGCGCAGCAGTCCAGCGCTGTATTTGCACAATATTCCTGCATTGGCTAATAAGCTTTTAGATTCATTTGACAACGAAACATCAAGCGCTCCGTCAACGTTACTTGCATAATATTCGTGACTTACTTGCATTTGAATTAACTGAATAAAACTAATCATCATTTGCTCCACTAACGACTGGGCGCACAGAAATGTCGCTTGTCTCAACAATGGTAACGCGTCCTTTGAGATTATCGGGACGAATGACGATACTGCGAACTTTGTAGAACAAAGAAGCAAGGTGTTTGCTACCGATCATGCTCCACAGGCTACTCATATCATTAATGGACAAGTTTTCGAGTTCCACTGTGAATTTTTGAATTTCAGTGGGCAAATCTGGGGTGTTGTTATGATCAAAAACACTTTGCGCTTGAAAATAAAGGCCAACAGCAGAAAGTAACTTTAGGGCTTCGTTATAATTGCTATCAGAGAAGTTAGCTGAGATAAGAATGCCTAGGTTGACATGTAAAGCAGGATGTAACGAAACAAGCCCGGTCGATTGACGTGCATAGGGGTTTGCCGACTGCATCGTGGCGTCTTTTTCTACACTAATAAGCGTAATGACTAACTTGTTATTTGTATCGCTTGCAGGCTGACCTTCAGAATTGATTAAATTGGAGACGATTACCAAGTCTTCACTAAGCAAAAATTGCCGTTTAATATGCTGATTTAGCCCGCTTGCAATATGCTCAATCGCATCTGCAAACAAAGTTACACCTCTTTTTTGTTATTCACTAAAGTGTTACAACAATCGGTACGGCATGTTTACAGGTATAGCGTAGAGTCGGCAAACAAACTAATTTAACTGAAGCGTTAAAGGTTCGTGTATATTATTAGAATGGTCAAATGTTAGCGAATTGTCAATGCTTATTTATTAAACGCTGTTTGTTTAATATTTATCCAGAAAAATAAGCACTTGCGGTGAAAGTGAGGACTAAATTGTTCAGTGATATATAGCTTTTGCTGCATTGGAATCAACACTACTAGCAGATTGTCACTATCAAAAAGATCGCAACAATCGCTAAAATACGCTTGAATATAGCTTATACTAAGCCAATAAATACATAGCAAGTTTACGCATTTTGCCAAATACACATTCGGATAAGAGCGCATTTCACTCTTCAGCTTGGACCATAGGCGCTAAGTTTATCGAGCGCGGGTCTGCGCTTATTGTTTACATATTTTTAGCGCGCTACTTAACTCTTGAAGAGTTTGGTATGGTGACACTTGCACTTTTGTATCTCGAGTTTATCACCAATATTCTCAATTCTGGCATATTCGACTATATCGTTACACGCAAAGCAATCGCAGAAAAAATGGTCAATACTTGCCTTTTGATCACAACAGGCGCTTCGGTCGCCGTTGCCATATTGTTGGGGATCGTCGTCATATATTTTTTAGATGACTATTCTGCTACCGCTAAAAATATCATTTTGGCATTTCTTTTCTACCCTGTATTGATAGCATATAACAGCATACAAAAAGCGCTTATTTTGCGGGCGCTCTTATTTAAACGTTTGTCGCTGTTAAGAGCACCCTCAGTCGTCATCTCTGGCATTGTCAGTGTATATCTAGCCTATGATGGCATGGGACCATGGGCACTCGTCATTTATCACTACTTGCAAATACTTTTGGATATCGTGTTCATGAGCTTTTTAGTGCTCTTGCTACCCACTCTCGAATTTTCCCGTCTTGAGGCAAAAAGAAGCATTTCATTCAGCTTGCCTTTACTGATGTCAGAAGTGTTAAATTATTGGAGTTCAAGGGTAATCGAATTGTTTGTGAGCTTATATTTTGGTCCGGCAATTTTTGCGGTATTAAGTGTCGCTCGAAAGTTTTCAAAGCTAGTCGAGCAATTATCACTCGTCGCGCTAAGGTCGGTATTTCTTAGTTATATTACGCGAGCAAAAAACAAGGGCGAGGAGTTTGCGAAATTTACCGCAGCGGTTTCTTTTTTTGTCGTCCCAGCCCTGATATCACTTGGCGTCTATGCAGATCACTATATTGAGTTTATATTTACCGAGCAGTGGGCTCCGTCAGTATGGGTAGTTAAAGTAATCGCGTTTTTGGCACTAGCAAGATGCTTGATGCACCACTTTAACGTTTTCTTAATTGCAAACAATAAAAGCCGTTGGGTATTAAAGACGAATATCTTCTTTTTTAGCATTTCTGTTTTATCTGGCGCACTAGGCTTTGCGCTTAGTTTCGAACATTTTCTTATACTGCAAGTATTGGTGTTTAATTTCATAGCTTTGCTTAAGCTACTTTATTTACTGAAAACCCAACTTCTTAGTTTTAAACTTGTGACAAAATACTTCGCGCCACTTGTCTATTCGGTGGTCTTTTTTGTTGTTTGTAGTATAACGCTCAATCACTTTATTATTGCGCCGCAAGCAGAACAAGCACCGCTCGCATTCTCACTGTCAATTGGCACTAGTATAATATGTTTTGCAATGTATCTATTGTTTACAAGAGTCTGTTTTTCTACCTTTTTTACGACCGTCCTGTCAAAATTAACCCTTGATAAAACAAGAAGCTTGTAAGCGATGAGTGATTTTATTTTTACAACAAAAAAACACAACGAAGAGCTGTTAACAAATAATATTCTATCTATTTATGACCTAGATCCTCCTCATGTCCAAGCATATCAGGGTGATTGGGGCTCTCTTGCTGTTAGTCAGGGGCACTATAAGGGATTTCAGCCCTTTGAAACAGACAAGCATATCCTTGTTGTTATAGGCGGACCTGTACTTTATTTTCAAGACAATGATTTCTTAACAGAAGATGATTCGCAAGTCGCGAGCAAAGCCATTTATGATAGATGGATCATTAAACAGCAGATGCAGTGGGATGAAGATTTAAGCGGTCCTTTTAGCATCTTACTGATAGACAAACTAGAAGCTACATATACTGTCGTGACTGATTTGATGGCTATTATACCCGTTTATAAATTTCAACAAGACGGTGAAGTATTTATATCTACCCATGTTAGTGCTTTAGCAAAATCGGCAAATCGGGCACGCTTATTTGATACTGTTTCTTTACTTGATTTTATCCTAAACGACATCGTTACCTTTCCTTACACTGCCTATCAACAAATATATCAAGTAGCGCCTAGCAGCGTTGTTACGTTTACCAATCACAATGCACAAAGCGAACACTATTGGCTACCCGAAGAAAAGAAGGGGTTTAACACGATTGAAGAGGCGGCAGATTATTTCAAACAAGGCATTGAAGGGAATATAAATCGCATCACAGACAAAATGCAGGGGGCTGCGCAATTCATTAGTGGTGGTGAGGATTCAAGAGCGCTTGCGGGTTTATTAGCAAATAAGCTGAAACGAGATGCATTTATATTTCTTAGCAATATGAACCGTGAAGGTCACATCGCCAAAAAAGTGTGCGAAATATATGGGGCAGATTTGTCCATCGCTTTTCGAAACGAAACGCACTATTTCGATATTTTAGCGCAAAGTAGTCACTTGGTTGGCATGGGCCATCAATACTTTCATGCCCACAGTCTGCAGTTTGATAAACAATTTAGATTAAAAACCTATTCAGCTGTGTTCGGAGGCTTCTTAAGCGATACCTTGTTAAAAGGCAACCATGTTAAATTTTTTAGAGGCTACTACCGTGCCCCTTATCTTCCCCAAATAGAAGCTAAAAACCACAATCCAATCACAGCGAAAATGCGTGCATCAAGTCAGTTATTTAACGAGCAACACATACAAGAAGTTGTAGACAGAAGAAGTAAACACATGGACTACGTAAAATCTATACGCCCAAATACACATAAAGAATGGTTTAGTCTGTGGCCACTGAGTATGTATAACGACATGACTAACTTTTATTCCACTCGCCGGCTTTTTAGCAGTTACGAACCTTATATGTGTAAAGAAGCCATTAAAACCTGTGCTGCGGTACCAACATCTTGGAAGCTCAACAGAAGGTTATTTCGCCAATCAATGCAAACTTATTTGAAAGCGAGTAAGTGGCTAATCCATGCAGATGGCCGATTGCCCTATTTCAAATGGTGGGTCAGTATTCCAGTGCAATTTGCGATACGATTATACAGAAGTATTGCTGTTAGCATGGGATTAATTAAAGGTAACCAAGGCTCTTGGGGTGACTGGAATGAAGTGATGAAGAGTCAAGCTTGGCGAGATAGCTTCGACTCGCACCAGCAGGCTTTTGCGAAAATAGGCTTGGCACCAGCGGACAGAAGTAAACTTAGCAAAGATCAACAAGTTAATCTTCTACAAGTACTGCATCAAATAGACGAAGAATAGCACCAAGAATAATTCATAACGATCGTTAACGCACAAAAACGCGCAGTAGAATATTAAGGTTTTCTATATTTCTTAGTTTTCGTTACACTCAAGACTTTCTCATTAGCAATCACACAAGGCTTTTCGTGCAATCTAATCTTTCTGTCAACACCTTAAGTAGCGCCGCTCGACTGTCGCGCCCTATTCTGCTTATTGGTTTCTTATTGGGCCTATTTTTGAGTGTTGCCTTTCTTAGCGGTGATGAGGCTGGGCGCGTAAATTTAAGTTATTTACTCTTCATCTATGTTGCATTGCCTCTTTTTAGCGTGCTTATCTCGGGTATTTCATTGTTTAGCCGCAGAGGTCTAAATTTAGCCCGCTTATTGAGCGAAATCCCCTTATGGTCAAAATCCCAGCACGCTTACATTCATAAAATACGACAGTTACATATTGATAAGCCTTGGTTTTTTTTACAAAGCCAAGGAGCAGCTTTAGCCTATGCCCTAGCCTCATTACTCACATTTATGGTGCTTTTATTGGGCACCGATATTAATTTTGTATGGCGAACTACAGTATTAGACACCCAGCAACTGTTTCCATTGCTTGAATTTATTGCGTTGCCTTGGTGGTTTTGGGACGCGGCTCAACCAAGCCTTGAACTACTCCAACAAACTCAAGACTCTCGTTTAAACAAAACCTATACGAATGCGGGCAGTTTTGGCCAGTGGTGGCTCTTTGTTTTGGCCACCCAATTGGTTTATTCATTCTTGCTCAGGGGCTTGCTGTTAGTTGTGGCTAAACTATGGGTAAATAGCCTAGTGCGTAAAGAACAAAAAGCGGCTTCGCATTTACAAGTAAAAAGCAGCATACAAAATGCACAAAACGTCCATTCTTTGTCTCCGGTAACAACAAACTTACCGGCGCAATACGTCTTGAATAATTGGGCTAGCTTATCTCAAAGCATCGTATTACAACTTGCCTTATCGCCAACAAAGACCATAAATGAAGGCCCCATAGTGCTTGAACAAAACGAAGCGCAACATTCAGGAAAGCAAATTATATTGGTAAAAGCCTGGGAGCCACCCATGGGAGAGTTGCAAGACTATATGGAACATAATCAAGGCTTGGTTTATCCAATCAATTACAAACAAAATACCTTACTGACACCAGAGCCAACACATTTAGCTGAATGGCAACGTTTCATTGCAAAAATCCCTAATTGGGGCGTATACCAAGGGCCTGCACTTGGAGATAATCATGCTTAACGAACAAATCCCAGCCTTCGCTGTTGTTGGCCATCCTAACAAAGGTAAGTCATCGATTGTGTCAACACTTTCACACAACGACAATATCCAGATATCAAGCCGCAGCGGCACAACCCAAAGTGCAGATCATTACGCGGTAAAAACCGATAGTGGCCAATATGACTTAATAGATACCCCCGGATTTCAGCGCCCTTTGAAGGTCTTAACCTGGTTAAACAAGCATTGTAGTAGCGCAAACGAGCGTGCAGCGACGGTGGCAAAATTTTTACAAGACAGTGAATGCCAACAGCAATTCAAAGATGAAGTTGCCTTACTTGAACCTATCGCGGCAGGCGCTGCCATTTTGTATGTGGTTGATGGTTCCCGTCCCTACGGCGCTGAGTACGAAGCTGAAATGGAAATACTACGCTGGACGGGGCAACCTTCTATGGCCCTTATTAATCCCATAGAAAACAGTGACTACATTGAAGAGTGGAACAATGCACTGGCGCAATACTTTAAATCGGTACGCATATTTAATCCAATGAAGGCCGATTTTGCGAAACACATTGAGTTACTGCAAACCTTTACTCACTTAAACCCACAGTGGGCAAGCGTTTTAAATGCGATAGTTGCTGATTTACAACAACATCGCGCCCAACAACAAGCCAACAGCGTTAAAATTTTAGCCCAGTTGGTTGACGACTTATGTCAGCATCAAAATTGCCAAAAAGTACTGACCGAAGGCCAAGCAAAAACTATCAAGCCACTTCTTGATAAGCAATACAAAGCCTGGATGAAACAGCGTGAAGAAGAGGCAGTACAAGCCTTGTTGAGTAACTATGCGCATCATCAAACTCAGTTCGCGCTTGATCAGTTTGATTTACCACCTGACTTATTTGATTGCGACCAATGGTTTGCATGGGGCCTTGATAAAAAGCAATTAACCCTTGCCGCAACAGCAGCAGGTGCCATCAGCGGAGCTGCTTTAGACTTAGCTGTAGCAGGTCATAGCCTGATGTTAGGCAGTATAGGCGGTGGTATTGTGGGCGCAAGTAGCGCGTGGTTTGGTGCCAACAAATTAGTCGATATGAAGATCAAAGGCTTACCTGTTGGCGGTTATCAAGCGTGCGTTGGCCCAATTAAGAATCGAAACTTTCCTTACGTGGTAATAGGTCGATTTATTCACTTATACCGACAAATCTCGCAATTAAATCACGCTAATCGTCAAGCCTTAAGCTTCCAGGCCAGTGACTTTCAAGAAAAAGTCGCCGCACTCGAAAAGTCTGCTCAAAAAGAGTTAAACAGGGCCTGTGAACGTTTAATCAAACAAAAAACAGTAGACGATTTTGAGATGACGCTAGCGCCTTTGTTTGTATTAGACGGCGAATAGGTCTCGCGCAAAACCCCTATTTTTCGCATGCAAAATTTGTGTGTGACGCTAAATCGTGCGGAACAAAAACGGTGTTTTTATCTCGCCAGAAACTCTTAATCTAGACATCAATCGATGTAAAAGAGTTTTTGACGAGGTCACCATGAACAAACTGCTATACAAACTATTATCATCCACCCTGCCGGTTGTATTTGTCCTCGCCGGTTTTAGTATTATGTATTTAGACTCCACATATTCTATTCCTTTTTACGAAGGGATCGTCAATGGCGGCACATTTTTAGCTGTTGCCTTCTTTTTAATCACGCAGGTAGCAAAACTAAAAGCCTTTGGAGTGATATCTACAAACAAGATAAGTCTTGTTGCCACCCTCGTTTTTATGGCGTCTCTATCCTTTTGTATTTTATCAACATTCTATGGCATCGATAAAAGCACCAGTGTTGATACTGATGTGTTTGAAGGTCTTCGCACGATAGAAACAGAACAACGCGAGCAATATGAAGTCCAGCGGGCAGCAATAGAAGCGCAAATAGCGAAAAAATTAGAGACCGCGCAAAGTGCCTTGTCGACCCAAATAAACGAAGACAATGCTTTGCAATTAGCGGTATTTGACCAACGAATTGCAGACGCAAAAGAGATGTATGACGGCACAAAACATAAGCGGGACAAAGATGGCGAAGTGCGAGGAGCCAAACTAAAAGAAGCTGAGAAACAACTTTCCCAATTACCAAAGCAGCGTCTTGAGTTCAGAAAGATGTTAGAACAAGACAAACTGGCGCAACTTAAAGCACTAGAGGCTGATTTCGCATTGCGCCTTAGTGATTCAATTCAACAACTTAAAACCACCTTTGAACAGCAACTTCAACGTGAAATTAGCCTTTTTGAGTCGAACTTAGGCGCCTTTGATATTCAAAATCAAATCAGTGCGCTTTCGGTAAAAATTAACGCGACCTTTCCCGACCTAATTACCGAAGAACAGATGTCAGCGCTAGTGACCGTGTTACTGGTCATTCTACTAGAGTGCGGAATCATACTTCTACTATCACCCTACTTTATTGCCCTCGAACAGCTTTCAAAGACGATGGCCGCAAAACTAGAAGACGAAGCCCTTCAAGACAGTTTTGCTACCAAACTCAAGTTTGACGTCACTAAAGAGATCCACGAGCAACTAAAACGCAGCAACAAAAAACCTAAGTAAACCGGAGAGTAACCATGAAAAATACAATCGCTAGATTAGAGCAAGCACAAAGAGAACATCAAACACCTGAAGAGCACGTTGCTGAGTTAAACAGCCGTGCCTTCAACAACGCCAATGAAGTTATTACGACAGTCGAAAAATCTGGACCTTTTGGCTTGATTCGCAGACATGTAACTACATTGGCCAACCCTGAACTACACAAAGCAATGTTAAGTCATGAGCGTGAAAAAACCAAAATTGTGACCGAGACAGAGCTTTTCCAAATGGAAAAACGCGGGCAATTAGTAAAAGCCCAGTGTGTTTTACAGTTACAAGATATGGTCTCGCGTTATGCCCAAGAGAAAAACCAAGAGAATTTGGAGCGCGTCAATCAAATCATTGAAAAAGTGGATGCTGAGCATTTGGCACTGCAACAGCGCGTGGCTCAAGCCTATAGCGAAGCTTTTTCAGACGCAGAAAAAGTACCGAATGAATTTGTAAGACAAAGACTACAGCACGCCTTAGAAAGACGCGTAGATACGATGCTACTGTCGTTTGACGAGCAGTGTCATAAACTCATTGCTTCATTTCGAGGCAACGATGACTTACTTAACCTTTAAGGACTAGCATTATGAATACTAAACTTATTTTAAGTGCCGCATTAATTGCTTCATCGTTGAGTTATGAAGCACAAGCGCTCACTAGCTTCGAGGTGATTAGCCCATGTAAAGAAAAGCTTTTCGGCGTTTTTGAGCTGGGCCGGGCGACGCGCCTAAGTGCCGTTGAAGACTCTCTTAAGGAGCGCCTCGAAAACATCACTATTCGCCAGCGTTTCTTGCAATATGATGTAGAAGAAATTGCCGAAGAAATCAGTGCGTCTTTTGCCAGTGATGCTAGCAAGCTAGTGCCACAACTTGAAAGCGCACGGGCAGAATATGCGACAACGACGTCTATTACACTGCCAAGCGGCAGAACGCTTAGTGGATTGGCTGCAACAGAATACATCAAGATACTGTTGTCGCGACATAAAGCCTACGTTGCAGGTAGCAATTACTTGGGTAACATCTTTACTGAGGTAGATGGCGTGCGGCATAACATTGACAAAGCCGTAGCGCGCTTAACGGTTATTGATACATTGTTAGACCAATCGTCGTCAGAAGAAATTCTATCGTCAGCCTGTATTGCCTTTAAAGAAGTGGAGTCATTAGATATTGAGTTCCCCTTTAATGACGCTTCAACGCTTAAACAGCATGCTTTAATGCAAAGCCAGCCAGCAAGCGAAGAAGAGTTAGCGCAATTTTTAACGAGCGGCTATATTGATAATGCCCAAAGTTTGACAACAGAAAGCTTTTATCAGTCCTTCAGTCGCTGGGCTGATGGTTTGTTAAACTAAGATTAATCGAGCACAAGGAAGTGTTTGACTTATACCCGTATTTCGGTAACTTTGTAGCTTTTAAATGCATGGGTTTGTTGTACATGGATGAAGTGAAAAAGGCGCTGAAATGCTTAGATTTAATCGCGAAGTTAGTGCATTTCAACTCTTCTTACGAGTCCGAACTACTCGCGCACAAGGCTTACCTAAACGCTTTAACAAGCTTGTTAAACACTGCGCTAGAAGACTTTGTAGATGCACCCTCTTCCTTTTCTGACCTGTATACCATGCACCTTAATATTAACGCCAAACAATTACGGGATTTCTGCACCTACGTCCCAAGCAAACCTCAAGTCCAGGCTTTGTTTTCAATGTTATTGCCTGAAAATGAACACCCTATAATAAAAACGAACCTTTTCCTTTTGCTTAATATTGAGACGCACCAAACACAAGTTGGCGCATACAAACATAAGTTGGCGCGAAAAAATCAGCATTATATTTATGAAAAAATTGACGGCTTTTTAACTAGTTTGCATGCCCAATCAGACATGCTATACGCTCATATCTCTAGGGTGTGTCTAAGTTCGTGTTATTACTTTTTAAGTTTATCTAACAAGCCAACGATCACCTTTAGCGATGCCTATAAGGCACTGTTCCAATCCGCAGAAGCTCTGCCTGTAGGTACTCGGCATGAATCAGACTTTCCTAAGTTGACCGAGCTAGTTAAAAGCTCAGTAATAACCCGCAATAGTTGCCGCCTCAGCAGAGAAGCATTAAGGGAGCTCATTCAATTACTAAGCCAAAGCGAAAAGAAATATACGACTATAAGCGCCATTGAAGAACACTTCGATGCCGAAATGCAAGCCATTTGCAGCGCGCTAGGCGTGACCACTGAAACCATAGAAAAATGGCAACAATCTAAGGTTCATGATGAAAACCTTGATGAAGCATACTTATCACTAGCTTCGGTTTATATTAGTGTTTTAAAACGAAAAGATTTCTTACAGCTTTGGAATGATGTGCAAATTGATGTAAGCAGTTTGTACGGCGATTCTGTATTGATGGACAATAGTCAGCAGCTCATCAATGCACTGTGCGATGTTAGTGATATCTACCATTTTAAAAGCGCGCCAAACACAAGCTTATTAAATCCCAAAAACGCGGAATACCCGGGTTATTCTTCAAGCTTAAAATCCTATCTTTCGCCGCTACAAACACACCTTAGCAAAAGCTATCAAGACAAGATCCGACGCTTAATTGGTTCTGATGAACTAATTAAGCCTCATGTGTTGGTGTTTAATAAAGACAAACAAGCCACAATAATCGGGCAAAACCCTCGGACTCAAAAGGCTGAAGATAAGCGCTTTTGGTTTGAACAGTCATTACACGAGTATTTGGCCAAGACCGAATTCACGGGGCTTGATAACTCCAAGGTGCTGTCAATTATTTTTGCTAAGGCAGGCAGAATTTATGACCCTTATTGGCATCAATTTTTAGCGGACTTATTACGAGGTGAACATGCAGTATGCTGCGGCATTAGCCGTGATATGTTAGCCAACAAGATTATTGACCGTAGTGAATGGCAAACACTAAGAGACTTATACCTAACCCAGAGTAAGCCACTATGAATACAACACCACCGGCTGATGGCAATTTAGCGATAGACAATATTATTCGCAACGATTCTGGCGTACTTTTGATACGCCCCGAAATCATCCTTTGCGCAAACGACATCGCCCCTTTTTGGAGTGTACAAGAAGCCTATAAATATATTCTAATAGACCGCGGTGAATTACTGCATCATATAAATATTTATTCCAGCACCTGTTTTCACGTCGTTTTTCTTGATGATGGCTTTAGTGACAATGATCTGTGCCATGTGTCAAAACTGTTGGCGAACTACTCAATATTACCTTTTACTAACGACGCACAAAAAGTAGTTGCCCAAAAAGCCCTCAACCAAGCTTGTTCAGCCATCGCAATTGCGGCGTGCACGGCAACTCAAAATGCTTGGCAATTATGTGATGCTCTGAACATTCAAAGCGACTATCTCGCGAGTTTATACGAGCACGTAAAAGAATTAATAGGCCCAGACAACGAAAACCTGAACTCCCTAAGCGACCGCTTAATTCAAAATGAGCAAGCACCCGACGTTAATATTGAGCTTGTGCTTTTTAACAAGCTTCTTATTTCAAGCGCCAAAACAACGGCTGTAGAAGCCGCTACAGCAGACGATAATTCACTGACCTTACGCTTCCGTAAACAAGGTGAATTCCAGTGGGATAAGACGAGTGTTCCCTTGTCTGAACTAATTTCAGCCTTATCTACTGCGCTTAAAGAAACGCAAGCGCTAGCGGTATCTCGCGAAAAATTTCAAAGCGTAAATTATTGTATTGAACTGCTATCAAAAACACTAAATCGCAACAATCACTCACAGATGCAAAAAGCAGCGCTTTTGTTATTAGGTGTTTACTTAGTAAAACAAAATCTGCGCATCGTTGCGTCACTTGAGTCTTGGTCACAAGCCTATCAATTGAATCAAAAGGGCATTGTGTTTGCTAGCGATGAAGCACTTGCTTTATTAAACAATGAATATATGCGTGAAGCGCTCTTTTATTTTCATGTTTACAGTGCCAAAACCCGCTTACATAAAGATGTACTATCAAACAATATTAGCTACCCCTATCATTATTTGAAGCACTTAAACCATGCGCAAACCTACAATCAACAAAGCCAGTGTGTTGTGCTAAAAGAACGCGCATTTTTACTCTCTCAAACAGGTTTTAACTATCTTGCTAAGTATCCCATTGCACAACTAAAAAGCAGCTTACAAACGGACGATCCAGATTTCATGTCATGGCAAGTATTTTGTGAGTTAGCTCACATTGCATTAACTGCCCAAAGCAAAGATGATTACTACGACGAGCTTAGCCACATTGATACTATTGGGATAAAAAACGATAGCGACTATATAAATTTTTTATATGCTTATTTTGGTCCTGCCAGCTTTGATTTCTTTGATCAAAAAGCAAGCGCGATAATGGCGCTTATGCCGCCACCGGTAGCCGAACGTGAAACAATACAATGGCAAGACGGAATGGCTGCTAGCAGTGCCTCTCAAGAATATAAAAGCTTTCCACACCAACGATTTGCCGCCACGTTTACCTATGAAGGTGGAAGTACTGCGGTTAAAGAAATTACGCTTCGCTTTATACCATTTAAAGACAGCTACACTTACGCCTCGGTTTCATTTTCAGACAAAAGTACAAATGCGACCTTACCCTTTTCTGGCAAATTTGACTCTACGCAATTAATGCAAAGTAAAGAGGTGCTGATGCAAAACAATAACATTCGACGCTACGTACTTGCTGCCTCCATCGACCGTGCAAAGCTTTCAATTGATATCGAAATAAACAAGGACTAAAGATGCCCTCAAAATTCAAAATTGCGTTTCCCATTGTAGGAACTCAAACACAAAACGTCCCCGTGGGCCATTGCACAGTGACCTCAATGAAGGCAGCTAGTAAAAAAACCACCAGTTATATTAGCGTTTCAGCAGAAAACGAGCAGCTCATTCCTCACTTTGAAATGGACGTACTTAAGCCCTTTCATTCGCTCTATACTCATTATGAACAAAACGACCGCATCCTATGTTTTACCTTCTCTAAGGGGGTAGCAATTTCACCAGATGGCAAAAGCAGTGGCTTATGCGCCAACATAGCGCAAAGTGCAAACCTAAATGCCACACAAGATTTGGATGATAGCCTATTGGCATTTTTTACGGGAACGGTCTCAGGTGAGCCTCTAGTTACTGCAGAGAAAGGGCACGAACTTGATATGCTGTTGAAAAAAGTCATTTATGCAGCACACTTGAATGTCCCCATATTTATGTGTAGCCAAGATGCCGATGCAATAACGCGTTATTTAGCAAAAATGGTCAGCAATTCAACAAGTAGTGAAGCCCAATATGAAGCAGCAATTCAAGCAGAAGTTGAAATAGAAGACAAAACAAAAAGTCTACATTTTGTAACTAGCGAAAGTGAATCCAACCATCTTACACCATTGCAAATAAAACGTGTGATCGCTAAATTGAAAACAAACAGTAACGCAATCAAAGCGACTAACAGTGATGAAGTGACACAAGGTTTTGCAATATATAAGCTTCCTTATGACATTTTTGGTTCTGATGCCAATTTGAAACGACAAACTTCGTTTACCAATATGGGCTTGATCGGATTTGATGAAGACGAAGATGGGGACAATAACGATAGCTTTAAAACCTTGTATGAAAAAATTGTCCCCTTAACGGTGAAAAATGCAGATATTCCCCCTAAAATTTGGGAAGCTGCCAGAAACGACTTTTTACAAGAACAACAAAAGCGCACCTTGCGACGCGGCAAAGATTCTTTGGTCGATAAACTGCTAATAGAAGATGAATATTCTGAGATTTTGCACCCAAGTAAAAAGGACTCCCTATACAAACATATTGTGATTTCAGGACCCACCGGATCAGGGAAAACCGAAATCGCCACTGCCATCATGCTGCAAAGGTTATTAAACGATGCAAACAGTGGCAAAGGACTTTACATCGGGCCATTAAAAGCACTTGTTGAACAACAAGGCAATGCAATGAACAAGGCATATGGCAAGCTATTACAAACCTTTACTGGGCAATCAGAAAAAGACCCGGTCATTGTATCAACCGGAGACCAAAACAATAACGACCCTAGGATACGAGAAAACTTAGATGACTATGCCGTTTCGAGTGTAATTACCGAAAAAGCGAACATTTTTGCTCTCACAGAGCCGAGCTACCTTGCCTCTTTGCGGGTCGTTATCATTGATGAAATTCATATAATTTTTCATAAAACCCGGGTCGCGCTAGAGCTATTTATCAGTAAATTAAGATATGAAGCACAAAGTCGCTTGGACGATCCTGACTCATCTCCTTTAACACTCATTATTGTGACGACCGAATCGACAAACTTTGCCAACGTATTTAAATACAGACAACAAAAATATAGCCCTTTTGTGTTGCACTCTAATATACGCCCAGTAAACGCAGATCACTATTTACTGTTAATGGATAACACACCAATAACAGAAGATAAATTTAAAGCTAACCGTATTGAACTTGCGAATATGAGCAGTGACGTACAGCGAAAGCAATCAATTGAAAACTTCACAAGCGAAGTTATTAGCAACATTGAGAACTTGGCCAATACGTTTCATAACAACAGCGCCGATGGCATAAGGTTTAATGCCTATTTAAACCAAATTGTGAAAAGTTATGTGGGTAAAAACCAGAGTAGCCCAGCGTCTTTACTGATTTGTACAAGTAGTATTGAGAATGGTTGGAATTTAGGCTTAACCCTCGATAGCCGAGCCGACACTGACGGTGAACTAGGTACAGAAAAACTCATTAGCTATAAGCATCAATTCAAGAATATACTGAAAGAAACCGATGTTTCGCAATCCAAACGCCAAGTGCTTGAGGAATGTATGGCGAAAGGGGTGTTTTTCCATAATTCCGAAACACCTTCAGCGATTAAGAACCTAGTACTCGATATCTTTTCTGACAATGACCTTGCGCAGCAACTAAAAGCGGCTGGCCAATCTATAATTTGTATCTCATCTGAATCGCTAGCTTATGGCTTGAATTTATCAACTGATTTATTTGTGTTAATGGATTATAAGTTTCCGCGAAGCTCAAGTCGCTTTGAAACAAGCTATGAAGTGTTAACTGCAAACGAATTTCATAATATTGCTGGCAGATGCGGCAGATTACTGGATGCTAAACAAAAGAAACAGCCCGCTGCTGAAGTATACCTATGCTTAAGTGCGAAAGACTGTTTTGCTAAGGAAAAAAACAGCAACAAAATGCATCTTCATGGCGATTTTAAATCATTTTTGTATGGTATGTATTGTGACATTCCTGAGAGTAGCTACGTTGGTTTAGCAGGGCAACTACCACCGCGTTTGCGAATAGCGGCAGAATTACAAAATGGAAAATCTAGAGTGTTTGATTTCCCAGCAATGCAAAACAAAAAAAGCAGCAAAAATAAACAAAGCACGAAATATAAACAGAGAGACTTGTTGTCTGATGTTTTAAGAGAAAACGTTGTTGACGACATCTTGGATTTGGAACAAGAAGACCAATTTAATTATACCGCTCAACTATTTGACGAAGAAGCCTTTAATAGAAACCTACACAGCTTTTTAGACGCAATCTGGTTTGCAAGTAACTTTGAAGAAGGTAAAGTTGAATTAAGCGCGGCGATAGACCGTTCGCTTAGCTATACTCTTTATGCCAATACTGACTATAAACCTAATAGTTTCAATACGATAAGGGATACTGAAGAGCAGTTTTCCAGTGCAAACTACAGAGCGGCGTTAATGCGAGTGGGCACCTCAGTGCTAGGTACAAAAACAACACAAGTGAGAACTCAAGAGCATTTACGTAATCAAGGTCAAGATGAGCGTATTTTTGGACTCAACTTGGTCGAAATAGAAACGACGTCCACCGGCTCGAGTTACAAGATCACAAAAGCAGGGCAAAGCTTGTTGGCAACCGGCACAAACTACAACACAGCTAAGTGTATTGAATTTTTTGTTAGACTTAACAGTGCCTTAACTCAGCATATTAAATCTATCCCGCTAACATTTATGTTACCTGCGTTGGTGTATCCCAACGAAGTGTGCATAAAAATGAAACCGCTGTTTAGCGAAATAAAGTTGTTTTCGGGCACAACTACAAATGATGTACTCGACTTTCAGGGTGCCAAAGAGCTGGTAGACGCCAATTATGAAGAACTCGAAAAGCAAATACGCATCGTTATTCACACAAGCCTAGTAGAAAACAATCAACACAATGCTAATACTAGTGACAGAATTAATGACGAACAAATAAGTCAGTTAACAGATCATTTTATTGCCGCAATCGGCTTTTCAATAGGCGATGAAGACGACAGTAAATATCTGCAAAAAGTGATTCCTAGCGAGACCTTCGAGAAACTGAAGTCACTGCTAACAATGGAGAATGGCTTTAAAGACCCTGGATTTGGTTTTTCTGACGACAAAGCACGTCTTTTAAAACTGAAAAAATCGGTTTTTTATCGCGCTATTTTGGTGTGTCACTATTGGTTGAGTGAAAAATCATTGTCAGATATCAATATTGTTAGCAGTAAAATCAACGATCAGTTTTTCAAACATATGCAGGAATCAAAGAAAGAGGCCTGTAAAAAGAAAATGGCGACGGTTAAAGAGTTTGTGCCTCATTCGAACACCCATAGCCAATTAATTTATAAAGCCAATAATTTAATCAACTATTTTGAGGGTCGCGTTGATGATGCTGAAAATGGTGGTGTGTATTCAGCTATTGGAAAACTGTCGTTTAACGCCGGCGAATTCGAGCGGCGCATGCGATTTGGCGCAAGCGAAGAAAACCTCCCAATCGCTACCGCATTAGAGGCCAAATGGTCGCGCTTGCATTTTGCTGGGAAAAACAGCCGCAACGGGCATGATGATTTTTTCTATATGTTTCCCAAACCACAAGAAAAAATTAACAACGTAGAGACCTATTGGTCAGATCTCAGAAATTATTTTGTAGACTCTTTTGAAACATTAAAACGCAATTTACTCATGAATATGAGCGATGAATTTGATCCTAAACGGGAGGTTCGCGAACT
Source organism: Glaciecola sp. G7-5 (assembly GCF_055808975.1). Classification (NCBI taxonomy): domain Bacteria; kingdom Pseudomonadati; phylum Pseudomonadota; class Gammaproteobacteria; order Alteromonadales; family Alteromonadaceae; genus Glaciecola; species Glaciecola sp. G7-5. The sequence continues at coordinate 1,225,221 of NZ_CM147892.1, read as the reverse complement.
TTGGTCAAAGTACAGCGAAAGCCTTGATACCGCAAAAAACACGCTTAATACACCTGACGTGCAAGAATTCAGAGATAGAGTAAGTGCTAGCGACGGTAATAAGATACTTTTTCATGGGGAGGATGATAGCCAGCATAGTACTAAAATCATCAGCATTTATGCGTTTTTAGTACTCAAAGTGTTGACCAACCGCGCTTTGCAAGCAAACAACTTACAAGCCACTGAAGTTTATAAACAATGTATGTCGGGCGATAGCGACTCTGTAGTAACCGTTAAAAGCTTAATGAAACGCGATTGCTGGAACCGAGAGTCTTCCGTATTTTTGCAATTGAAAAAAGCCACCGATGCCTTTTTTGAACCCTTACCGAAAAGTTGGCGGAAGTAAACAAGCACTGCCCGTCCTTGGTGTTTTTAAAGGTGCTTGTCGCCTAAGTGTATCGTCATTTCTGCGGAGGCAGAAATCTCCTTGATACTACCTTTTTCATACCATAAATAAAGGATGCTTTTGGGAGATCTCAGCCTTCGCTGAGATGACGCAGGGGGGCTGAGATGACGCAGGGGCTTTTGGGGGATCTCAGCTTACTTTAATTATTACTAGCCACAGTATCGGCACTTATTAACTAGTGAGAACTGAAACACTTGGCAAGTCTTGCATGTAAAGGTTTCAGGGTTTTGATTGTCATTTAGGTAAAAACGATTAAATACTCTCATATTGACTTCCTATGCATTGATTGAATTGTTGCTGTTTTTGGTAGTACTAACAGTAGCGCCAATCAAAACACTAAAAAATCCACAGTTTGTCCCGCACGACTCCAGCCCAAAGCATCACGTTGTCGCTATAAACCCGTCAGTAAAGCAATAAAATTTACGCTTGATTTTTACACAATATGGAGTAAGTTAAATTAAGCCCTCCTAAAAAATTAAGGACGAAAAATGCCAAAAGGTTGGAAAGAAATATCTAATTCACTTAGCGAAGCGGTTGGCGATTTAGCCTCATTGTCGGTAGAGACCTACACGGGTGAACTAGAGGTCATTGTGAGCGAAGACAATAAAAGCTTAAAATGGGACTCGATGTTAGCAACAGCCCGCAGTGAAGACCAATCCGTCAAAGGTAAACTCAAACTTGCGCTAGCAACCCACGTTAAAATTGACGGCGATTCCATCAATTTCATTGCAGAAGAAGGCGTAACCACCGCCTTAATTGAAACCCATGCAAGCGCGGTTAAAAACGGGTCTGAGTTTCGCTCAAAAGTCATTGGTCTAGCGCTGGGAAAGTTAAGCTCTTAGCCAAACCCATATTGCCTGAGGAGATGGTAAGGCGATGGAAGTCAGTGAACTTGCAGATATGCCTACAGGATTTGATCAACTGGAAGGCTTTGAGGCCATTCTGGGTAAAGTGGAACGTTCGGGTAAAATAGTATCTGTCCCCACCAGCAAAGCAAACTTTAAAGAGCTGAGCAAAGACAAAGATCTTTATAAGTACGTTTGGGAGCGCTTATACCAACTTGGTTATTTATCAAAGTCTAGGCCAAGCTCGCGACTTCGCCGAAACCGAAGAACCCAGCGTTTTGTTTACGACGGGCCTAAATTAACGGCGGCCTTAAAACAGTTTCAGCATGACGCCAATATCATCAACGATGGTTGGCTGGGCTTACAAACTTGGACGGCATTACAACAACTTTATACCTTCGACGATGCAAACGACCTAAACGATTGGTTATCGATAAACCGCCGCCCAGCCCTCAACAAAAGCATTGAGTTGAGGTTGCGCGTACTAGGCATTGTTGATGATAGAAAGCCCAAAGTACGAGCCTATGGAGTCAATCGTGTTTCTGGTTTGGCGCTGTGGGAATCTTTTTTACACTACCTTGGCGTGCTGCCAGAACAAGCTGATGAGTTCACAGTATTAAGCTATCTCTATGATTTAGATAAGCTCACGCCCTTGATGCACAATAATTACCAGAAAATAAAAGACTCTCACTTTGCATTCAAACATAAACTGCTAAAGAAAATACTCATCATTGAACTTTGGTTGCACGGCTTTGAAAATATTAATCCTAATATGGAGGTTGAGGAGAATGTCTTTAAAACCTCGGCCACCGACAAGGTCTCTCAAGCTGCCCAAAAGCTCTGCGAAATAGAAGGCTTAGTAGATGAAACTTTAGAACAAGCGACTGATTTAGATGCAGTTTGCCTGCAGTACTTTGCGAAAACCAGTTTAAACGATACAAGCGCAGTGGAGTCTGAAAAAGTCGCCAATGCAATTGCGGAAATATCAGAAAACGAAGATTATGCACAACAACTCTCAGCGAAAGTAAGTGAGAAGCAATGGGGAGCATGGTTATTTGATGGATTAAAGCGTGCGTTTCGATGGGTTTATAAGCAGCTACAAAAGGCCACCGCATGGATAAGCGAAAAGATTGAAGCCTTAGCTATCGCAATTAAAAAACTTTCCCTACCTGCGGTGAGTTTTTATCGCCGCACAGTGAAAATCCTTGGTGATGGAATATCCGTATTTACCAACAAGCTATTTGCGGGCTCTACTTCGCAATACGCTATTTATCGTGACATTGATTTCGACTTTAAAGTATTTATTGCCGAATCGGCCGACCCACAAGAAGTATCATTCTTTCTAAATGCTTTTAACGCCATTTGGCAGCAAGTATATAAAACTATGGCAATCGCCTTAATCCTTATGCAGATTATAAAAGAGGCCCTAGCGCTCGCCTCTACTTCATTAATTGGCTTGCCATTTATTCTCGCTAGATTGTATAAGTTTACTCGTTCTTCAGACTATCGATTTATACAAGAATCTTTTGCAGCTCAAACTTAACAGATACTTTGTTTCATTCCCGAAGGGAAAATTGTTATGCTTGAGCACAATCAACTATCCAGTAGCTTTTAATGCTCGATTTATTTACCTATAGCCTTAGTTATCAAGAACTTACTTTATTGTTGTTTGCCGCATTTTTAATTGGCATGGCAAAGACTGGTGTGCACGGTGTGGGAATGCTCACCGTGCCTATAATGGCCCTGATATTTGGTGGCAAAATCTCTTCAGGCCTTGTCTTACCCATGCTGATAATGGCCGATTTGTTTGCGGTTAAATATTATCACCGCCATGCCAATTGGCGTTTTTTGATTAAGCTGTTACCGTCTGCAATGGTAGGCGTATTTATAGCGACCTTTATTGGCAATGCAATTGACGACACCTTATTCACGCAAATTATGGCAATCATCATATTTGTTAGCCTGGGGATCATGATATGGATGGAATCGGCCAATAAAGAAAAGGTCCCAGATTTTTTGTGGTTTGCCATTTTGATGGGGACCTTGGGAGGGATCACGACGATGATCGGGAACCTTGCGGGCTCAGTAATGGCCCTATACCTGCTCAGTATGCGTTTACCTAAAAACGAGTACATTGGCACCGCTGCGTGGTTTTTTCTTATAATCAATGTGTTCAAGGTACCGTTTCATGTATGGAGCTGGGAAACCATCACGCTCGATTCTTTCTATTTGAACCTTGTGAGTTTACCGCTCATAGCGTTAGGCGCTTATGCGGGTATAAAGTTGGTTAAGCGCATACCTGAAAAACAATATAGGTGGTTAGTGATTGGCATGACAGGTGTCGCCGCATGTTTCATGCTTGTATAGTTATTGCTATATAGTCACCACCACTAATTAGCCCTCATTCAAGGCTAGCCTGACGAACACGACAGCGCAGCGTATTGCGGCTCTTTTTCTGCATACAAACTCATAAACGCGTCATCAATCTTTTCTTTTGGATGCGATTTTTGTGCAGCATCTAGTAAGTAAGCTTTCGCCTTTTCTTTGCTATAATCAGGATTACTTTGGTCATTATATATTTGAAATAAAAGGAAGCTAGCACCAGTAGCTCCTCTTTCGTGAGCTTGTGTTAAGTATGTTGTGGCAAGGCTAATGTCTTCATTTTGCCCTAGTCCTTTCGCAAGCAAGCGACCATAGTTATACATGGCATATTCATTACCGCTGTCAGCAGCGAGTTTAAAGTAGCTAAGTGCATTTTCATAATCGACTTTATTGCCAACTTTTGCTTGTTCGTAATAAATCCCTAGGTAGTTTTCTGCGCATGAACTAAATTCCGATGCTTTTTTAAAATGTGCAAACGCTTTCTCATTTACACCTTCAGGATTCCAGTCTTCATGGTCATACAACAAAGCGAGTTCGTAATGTGCATCTCGGTCACCTAATTCTATGGCTTCGAGCAAATAAGCCTCAGCTTTTTCATGTTCTTCAGGGTCAGAGCCATTATTTGCGTGAACAAAGGCTTGCATACGTTTATACAATGCCTGTTTAGACTTATCCTTGCTTTGCGCTAGGGGACTTTGCGCTACAAAGTCCTGCATTTTAGCCAGATTATCTTCAATGCTTTTGTCTTTTTTGTACACTCTCAGAAGATCTAAATTTACATCATCATCGCCCTCTTCAATCGATGTTTTGTACCATTTAATTGCTTCTTGGTAGCCTAAACTATTTGCATAAAACTCATGGTAGTTACCAATGTAGTATGGCGCCGATTCGTTACCTAACTCCCATGCTTTATGAAAATATTCTTGTGCTTTTTTTAAATCCAATGGAAGGCCTAATTGCCCCCTTCGATATGCATTGCCCAAATCTTGAGCGGCCCAGCTTTGCCCCTCTTCGGCGGCTTCTTCATACAGATTAAGTGCTTCCTCAAACGAAGACTGAATTGGAATGCCCCTTTTATCGAGTTCAGCTTGTTCCGTCCTATACAACAACGCTAAACGATAAGAAGCGAACATATTCCCGTTTTCTCGTGACGTTTGAAGATACTCAATTGCTTTTGACGGGTCACGTTGTTTAAAATCATCACGCAGATGCAGTAAGGCAAGTTGAGCGTTAGCTAATTCATAATCTTGGTTTAGCGCTTTAGTTAAATATTCAAAAGCTGTGGCGTAGTCGGGTTTCTCTTTATCATGCAAATTGATAACTCCCACTCGATACATTCCGTATGATGAACCCTTTGCTGCTAATTCTTTGTAATATCTTTCAGCTTTTTGCAAATCTGGGTGCCCATTGCTTTCAAAGTAATAAAAGTTGCCTAAATTTGTTAGGCTTGAGTCCAACTTTCCATCGGTTTGTTTATACGCTAGTAAAAAAAGCGCCTCTGCTCGTTTAAGGTCTTGTTTGTCAGGATCATCTTGAAATATTCTACCTAGATTATTGCTAGCAATGCCCACTCCATAGTTACTGGCCTCGGTATAAAGCTCAATCGCTTTTTTCTTATCAATCTCGGTGCCGACACCGCTATTATATAAATAGGCCAATGAATACCTAGCCCAACCATTATTTTTAAATGCGTCTGCTTCTAATTCTTCAAAGGCCTTTGTTGCCCAAAATGTCGCCGCCTTGATGCTTTGTTCTGTACCCCAGCCGCGAAAACTCAGTTTAGCGAGCGCTGCCATGGCCAAAGGGTTATCTTTCGATGCCGCCTCCAAGTACTTTTGGTAGGCTTTGTCATTGTCGTTTTCATAAAAATAAGCTTGCTGGGCTTCAACAAATTGGGGCTGATTAACAAAATCTATGGTGGCTGGATCATCAGTTTTGTTATTTAGAACAATTAATACGGTGCTAATTGCGGCAATAACGGTAATAGCGCAAACAAATAGAAACAACTTATTCCAAAAGCGTGACTTGCTTTCCATGCCAGCAATAATTAAATCGTATTTTTGTTGACGCGTGAGGGTGTCGGACGAAACGTGGTATTTATTTAGAGCGTGTTCAACCAAACGCGCTTTATGGTCGTCATTAGCGCTTTCTATTAATTGTTTTTCTCTATTTATCGCGTGCTTTGTTAAAGCTAAAATCGCAGCAATCGCGAACGCCGCTAAGCTAAAACCACCGACCACCATGTCTATGTGCTGAAACATTTCTTAGCTCCTTGATTAGTTTAGTAAATATGGTTTAAAACTAAACAAAAATCAAGTGCTGTTAGCATTGCGTTCAATGTACTGTTGCTGTCATCTAAGCGATTGTGAGCATTTTTGGCATACACATATTTATAATCTATTTGATTTTTAGCGTCGACTACTGGTCTTCTGGCAACTGAAAGGTAAACGTCGCCCCCGCCGTTTTATTGTTTTCGACTGTCAATTGCCCGCCCATTCTTTTGCATGCTGCATTACAAATTGCCAAGCCAAGTCCTAAGCCACCGGTGTGGCGGCTTCGGCTTGCATCTACGCGATAAAATGGGATGAGGATTTTATCGATATGTTCGTTAGGGATGCCATTTCCGTCATCACTAACAGAGAATATTATCTGGCCCTTGGCTGACTTTAGCGCCACTGTTATTTGACTTTTGCCATGGATAGCAGCGTTGTTGAGTAGATTATCAACCAGTAAACGCAAATACACAGGATCAGTATTAAGCATTAATGAAGAATCGAGCTCCAACACAAGGTCCAGCTTGCGATCACATTCGGTCGCTTTCACTCTTGATTCAATAAAAGTGCTAAAGTTAATGTTGCGATGGGAAGACAATACAGCGTCAGGATTTGTTGAATTTAACTTCGAAAAAGTAACAGTTTGGTTAATCAGCATATTGATGTCACCAATATAAGTATTGATATTATCAAGTAGCTCAAGTTGCTGCGAATTATCATTATTTTGACTCAATAGGCCCACCGCAAGCTGAATCCGACTCAATGGCGTGCGAGCCTCATGAGGAATTGCCTGAGCGAACACTTGGTTTTCGTTGACCGTATCGGTGATTGAATTTGCCATCGAATTAAAACTATTTGCCAATTCGTCAATGGGCTTTGAAAACTCGTTGCTTGCTCTTGCACTCATGTCGCCAGCACCAAATTGGTGTTGTACTTTAATTAAGCTCTCTATCTGATTTTTAATTACCCTTACCGGAAAGTAAATGGCAATAGCGATAGTCACAAAAACAATCAATAATTGAGATAGATCTTCAAACTCGTGAAAAGAGATATTGCTTAATAAACCTTCTTCCTTAGCCTTTTCGAGCTCTGCAAAATTAAATACGTTTGTCTCGAAAATCACAAACCAAGCTTCAACATTTGCTAATTTATATACCGCAAACCACTGATTTAGGTCGTTTCGATAAACTTCTACATCACCTGAATTAGCAACCCATTCGCATACATCGCAGGGCGGCCCTTCTTCAAAGATTACCTTCCAAGATATTAGATAGCCGTCAACTTTGTGAACTTCGTCAGTTAACTCCTCTAAGGGTGCAGTAGGCACAAACTTTTTCTCTTTTATTAGGTCAGCATAAATATTGTCAGTAAACATGACATATTCATCAATAGCCCCTTGTACATGTATCTTTTCAATAAAATAAACAGATAATGAGCCACTAAACACCATGGCGATGGCAATAGTGAGATAGAGCCGGGTAAAGAGTGAAAGCGAGGACAGTTTAGCCATTGATTAACATATACCCTTTGTTTCTTACCGTGACTATAAATTCGTGCGGTGTTTTATCGTCTTTCATTTTTTTACGAAGGCCACTAATGCGCATATCAATTGAGCGGTTGTTAAAGTCATAATCAATACCTCGCAATGCATGGCAACAATCATCTCTTGAGACGGGTTCGCCCATATTGTTTTTCAACAAAACGAGCATTTCAAACTCAGCATGGCTGAGGTTTAAGGTAACACCATCTAAAGTCACTTTTTGACTGCAAACATCAATATTTAAGCGGCTGCGTTCAGTTAGCATTTGCTTGCTTTTTAACGCTTGTACCCGGCGGAAAAGTGCATCAATTCGGGCCACTAATATATGCGGTTTTAACGGTTTAGTCAGAAAATCATCAGCCCCTAATTTAAGCAAACTAATTTCGCTGACATCATCGTCACAAGCCGTTAACACTAAAATAGGCCCGTCATAAAAGGTTCGCGCCTGTTTGCAAATTTCAACTCCAGAAACATGTGGCAGTAGCAAATCTAAAACAATAACGTCGGGCTGATACTCTTCAATTGCTGGTAAAGCTAATGCACCATCTACAATAATTTTTGTATCAAAGCCTTCTGCATCCAAATACATAGCTGTTAAACGTGAAATTTCGGCATCATCTTCAACGATGAGGACTTTTGTTTTTTGCATTCCATTCCTTTCGTTTTGACTTTTTATTAATAGGCCCAGTACGAGCGCAAAACTTACTGTTAAGTATACTTGACATTTAGAGCTTCGCTAGTGACCTAATTAGCTTACATAAAAACAGTCAACAGCTAGTTTTCATTTCTTCGAGGCGGTACATATAGAACGGCATCGCCAATCTTTAGTTGTTTAAATTGTGGTTCTTGCACCTCAATTAAGAGTGTTGATGGGTCAACAAAGAACCGTTCAATATCAAGACTATCTTTTGCGGTTAAAAGTGTTGCGTTGTGTTTTTGCCATTTATCGTTTTCAAAGGTCCATATAAACTCGTTAGCACCATAGGGTAAATCAAGCAAGGCAATATAGTCGTTGGTGTTATCATCGTTAAGGTCAACTTGAATGAAAACAACATCTTGGCCTTCATAGCGCTCATTAAACGTAGCTTCCACTATCTCAATAGGGATATCTATATTTGCGGGTAGCGTTTTGTATGATTTCTTATATTCAATGTCTTCTTCTGTTTTGTCGAAATTTCTCGAATAACTATAGTTTATAAAAATGCCTTCTAATCGCTTGTCGTAACTTATGTCTAGCGCAAGCATGCTATCTCTAATATCCATGAGCGCGTTGTAACCCGAGGCTCCCAAATTGTTTTTAAAAAACCGCATATCGTCATCTGATACAGGCTCAGACATATCAAGGCGGGCCATTTGGCTATGTGTAGACCATACTTGCATACTCAACAACGGGGTATTAAGCAATATGCAAACAATCACCACCGCAATGCCTAATATCACGTTAATTTTATTCTTAATTAAAAACCAATTGCTACGGGCTTTTACAATCGCGACAAGATAACTAAAACTAAATGCGCTAATGAGTAGGTTAACCAACATGCCAAAGCCGCGCGAAGGTGTTAAGCCGTATTGGTCAATGCGTAACCACAAGCCATAACTAGCAAGTAAAGAATAAATGGGCAAAAACGCTATGCTGACGAGTATTAAGTTGTGCAACCATGGCTTATAGGGCGTGTCTTTTTGTGTGCCCATGTAAACGGTATTGACAAAAAACAAGGCTAAGGCTTGTAGCCAAAGAATGAGCACCGAACCCGGTCCATCGTCCCATAAAGTACCAATACCCGTAAATATCATACTCAGCACAAAGCCAATAATGATGAGTGAAACAAGCGGTAGAGCAAACTTAATCAGACTTTGCAAAACCATTGCGATGGTGTCGGCCACTTTTTCACTAGATTGAAAGTAGTTTATGGCGAACGAAAAGCTTAGCGTAAAGATTGGAATGGTTATATAGGACTCGTCTAAGAGTTCGTCAAAAAGGGTTATTCCAATAATATTAAACAAGGATGCGCCCAAATATAAAATACCAAACAACAGCCAGGTAAAAATCCAAGCTTCAGCACCAACGATAAAGGTACGCCAAGAATGCTGATACAAATGAGCAAAGGTATATGCCTTTTTTGCAACAAAAAGCTGCCCATAAATAACCGCTTTAAAAGCAATAATAAGACTCGCGAGGATGAATACAGCGCTAATGCTCCACGTTGACAACTTATCAATAGGCTTAGATTGAAGGCCTGCATAAAAGCCACACAAGGCGATGACCAGGGCGACCCCTGCAGCAATATACAAAGTATGACTAGGCTTGGCGTTTCTTCGAACAAAAAGTAAAATAAGCGGAAAAGCAATGGCAAAGCCAGCTATAGCATTTAAGTACTCTGGGTATTGAGCAAAGTCCCTGCTTTCTTCAACCGTAATATATAAAAAATATAAAACAACTGCTTGCGCAAGGGCTAGCGTAGCGGTGACCCAAGGCGTCTCTAGAATATTATTTGCTGTTTGCATGACGATTCCTTTCATAAGAGTAATGCAGTTTACTTAAGCCCCGTCCTTCTTGCGAAGACAAGATTCTTCCCAATATACCCCACTATGTACATAATACTAAAGGATGTTTTGGGAGATATTTGCCTACGCAAATAAGACGCGACGCTTTATAGCGCTCGAAGTAGCACTTTTCATAGTAATTAGCCGTTAATAAAGACGAAGTCCAAAAGGGCTTAACTAGAACATGTTAAAATTGGCATTACTCAAGCAAGCATTGTATGCATGCAAAGAAGCAGATATTCTGCATACTTAATGATGAATTATTGAGGAATCGAATATGGATATTACCAGCATAGTAATTATCGCACTTTGCGTGCTGTTTGCCCTTTACATAGTGTCAATTTATAACAAGTTAGTGGCCCTTAAAAATCAGCTTAAAAATGGGTTTGCACAAATAGAAGTACAATTAAAACGCCGCTACGACCTTATTCCCAATTTGGTCGAAACGGCAAAAGCCTACATGAGCCACGAGAAAGAAACCTTAGAAAACGTCATTGCTGCGCGCAACCAAGCATCGCAGGGCCTTTCTAAAGCAGCGAGTTCACCAGGCAATGCCAATGCAATGCAAGAATTAATAGGCGCTGAAGCCATGCTGGGCTCTGCCATGGGCAAGCTCAATGTAGTGATGGAGGCCTATCCTGATTTAAAAGCCAACCAAAACATGATGCAGGTCTCTGAAGAGCTCACCTCGACAGAAAATAAAGTCAGTTTTGCTCGCCAGGCTTATAACGACCAAGTGTATGCCTATAACACCTATAAACAGAGTTTTCCGCAAACCATTTTTGCCAATCCTTTTGGTCACGCTGAAGATGCAAGTTTACTAGAGTTTGCCGACAGCGCAGCTATACAAGACGCGCCCAAGGTATCTTTTTAAGGATCAAGTTTGTCGCATTGCTTAGTGTGAAAAAGCGCAACAATTGCGCATTCATCACCTTAGTTTAAACGATGCATATTTAAAGGAGTTTAAATAGATGAACTTTTTCCAATCACAAGCTAAAGCCCGCTCGCAAACAAAGCGCCTTATACTGCTGTTTGTGATGGCTGTGCTTAGTCTTGTTGTATTAACAAACATACTGGTAATGGGCCTTTTGGGGTATTTAGGTCTAGAAGACCAGCCCCTTACTTGGGACTACATAAAGCAGCAGTTCAATTGGTCTACATTCTTATTGATAGGCTTAGGCGTTATTGTTTTTGTGAGCCTTGGTAGTATTTATAAATTAATGAGTTTGCGCCAAGGCGGCAGAGTGGTGGCTGAAGCACTTGGCGGTACACTTATTCGTCAAGGGACTGACAATTTGCAGCACCGCGTGTTACTTAATGTGGTTGAAGAAATGGCGATTGCATCTGGTACGCCCGTGCCTTTGGTGTTTGTATTGAAAGATGAAGCCGCAATTAACGCATTTGCTGCCGGATTTTCAACCGACGATGCCGTCATTGGCGTTACACAAGGCGCCCTAGATTGCTTTAACCGCGAAGAATTACAAGGCGTAATTGCCCATGAATTTAGCCATATCGTAAACGGTGACATGCGCATTAATATGCGCTTAATGGGTATTTTGCACGGCATTATGCTGCTTGGTTTATTAGGATATTACATAATGCGAGTGTCGGGCTCTAGCCGCCGCTCCAAAAATGGCAATCAGTTAGTGTTTTTAGGCTTAGGCTTGATTGTGATTGGCTACGGCGGCATGTTTTTTGGAAACGCGATTAAAGCGTCGGTGTCACGCCAACGCGAGTATTTGGCCGATGCCAGCGCAGTGCAGTTTACGCGGGATAATCAAGGCATATCCAATGCCCTTAAAAAGATTGGCGGCTATCGACCTGGGTCTGTGTTAGAAACGCCTGAAGCACAGAGCATAAGCCATGCGTTTTTTTCTAATGCGCTGAGTAATAAAATTAATAGTTTGTTTTCAACGCATCCGCCGCTTGCAAAACGCATCAAGCAGATAGACCCTTCTTGGCAAGGCAAATTTGATAAAGTGAAGGTTAGCAATAAACCACCACTATTGGCCGAGCAAGACCCTAACAAAAGTAGCGTAAGTGCTTTTGCAGATTCAACAAGCGACTCACACAATACTAGCAACAGCTCCACACAAGATTTAATAGCGGGCGTTGGTCAAGTAAGCGGTTTACAAATTAAAATGGCTAAAGACTACCTAGCCGCCATTCCAAACAATATAAAACGTTTAGTACATAGCACACAAGGGGCCCAAGCCTTCATTTATGCCCTGCTACTAACTGAAACACCCGCCAACGAAGATGACAGCCACGCAAAGCAATGGCGTTATTTACAAAGCTATTTACCTGAAAACTTATTTGATTTAACCGAGCAAGCCTATTCAAGCGTTTGTAAGTTAGCAGTTCAGCACCGCCTCCCCCTAGTTGAAATGGCCTTGCCACAACTACGAGAAATGCCCGAGAGCCGTTATGAAAGCATGCTCGAACAAATGCGATTTTTAGTATTTAGTGACAATAAGCTCAGTATTTTTGAATGGGCCATTACCAATATAGTTGCTCAGTACTTGCATACTGAATTTACGAATGCCGACCACGACCAAGTGAAATATAAGAGCACCGGGGCCGTTCAACAGCACATTGAAGTGATTATTAGTGCACTGATATATGAGTTTTGCGAAGAACAACAACACGCAGGTATTGTCAGCAAAGCGAATGAAATTCTTGACTTAACTAGCCTCAGCCTGATCCCAGCAGATCAGGTAAGCATTGAAGATTTTTCAGTTGCCATGCAATTTTTAAGTAAGTTAGCTCCAGGGCCGAAAGAAAAAGTCTTACAACTTTGTATTTACGCGGTGACCCAGGACCAGCATTATAGCGCTCAAGAGCATGAGACAATTCGGGCGATAGCGGATTGTTTAGGGTGTCCTATGCCGCTTAGGGTTTGAGCTAGTCAAGCAGTGATCAGTTAGTTGTTTACACATAAAAACAGTAGGTCTTTTTAATTTCATCACGAGGAGTGAATAATGGAGCAAAGCACAATCGTTAAATGTCTGTCACGGGTTGAGCTATTTGATGGCATTAAAGAGCATGACATTAAACTTTTTGCTGAATTAGCTGAAGAATTATCCTTGCAAGCTGGGGATTATTTATTTCATGAAAACACCCCAATGGATGCCTTATATGTGATTGCAAAAGGCAGCGTTCAGTTGCTCGAGAGAAAAAGGGGGTTGATAAAAGCCTGACCGTCTTTTCGCGTTATGAGTTTTTAGGGGAGATGATTATAGTCACGCCCGAGAATGCACAGGGCTACTGCGCCAAAGCGCACAGCGATTCGCACTTATATAAAATTTCGCGTGACGACTTATTATCTTTACTTGAGACAAGAGGCGACTTAGCTTTAAAAATCTCATCGAAAGTGTCACAAATTGTGATTAGACGTATGGAGCATAGTAGTCGAAAGTATGAAAATGTGGCTAAGTTGTATCGCCCCAGCGGTGAACGCAAAGAAAAAGACTTACTTGGGTACAAAAACGTCCCTCAAACCGCCTACTATGGCATTCAAACCTTGCGTGCCCTTGAAAATTTCAACATTAGCGGTATCACACTAAACTTTTACCCTTACTTTATTGTGGGCTTTGCCAAAGTGAAAAAGGCAGCGGCACTGGCGAATGCTGAACTAGGTAATATTCCAGAAGAAGTCGCAAAGAGCATTGCCCAAGCTTGCGATGAAATCGCGCTAGGCATGCTACACAATCACTTTATTGTGGATATGATACAAGGCGGAGCGGGCACTTCAACAAACATGAATGCAAACGAAGTTATCGCCAACAGAGCCATTGAAATAATGGGGCACGAGCGTGGAGAGTATCAATATTGCCATCCTAACAACCATGTAAATTGCTCGCAGTCGACTAATGATGCCTACCCTACCGCGATTAAAGTTGCCCTGCTTGACGCCAATAAAGAGCTTAGCGAGTCAGTTAAAGTATTAATTGCACTTATTGACGACAAAGCACTCGCATTTGCCGACGTGTTAAAGATGGGCCGAACCCAGTTACAAGATGCAGTACCAATGACCGTAGGGCAAAGCTTTAAAGCATTTTCAAGCAGCTTACGCAACGAAGTAGAGCGCTTACAGATTTGCTCAATTCCTTTTTTAACCGTCAACATGGGCGGAACGGCGATAGGTACTGGCTTAAATGCAGATGCGAAATATCGAGAAAGAGTCATTCAGCACTTAAACAGAGTCACAGGCAACAGTATTGTGCTAGCAGATGATTTGATTGAAGCGACCCATGATACCGGTTCATTGGTGATGTATTCTTCAGCGCTTAAGCAGTTAGCCATCAAACTTTCTAAAATTTGTAATGATTTACGCTTGCTATCTTCAGGTCCCCGAGCAGGGCTAAACGAAATTAATTTACCGCCAATGCAACCTGGTTCCTCAATTATGCCAGGCAAAGTGAATCCGGTGATACCCGAAGTAGTCAATCAGATAGCCTACAAAGTGATTGGCAACGATCTCACGGTCACCTTAGGTGCAGAAGCTGGGCAATTAGAGCTGAACGTGATGGAGCCGGTCATGGTTGAGAGCCTATTTGAATCCATTGAAATATTAAAAAGCGGGATTGAAACACTAGGTTCTCGCTGTATTAAAGGTTTAAGCGTAAATGAAGATGTGTGCCAAGCCTACGTTAAAAATTCTATAGGGATTGTGACCGCGTTAAACCCATACTTAGGTTACGAAGTATGTACGGCGCTGGCAAAAGAAGCGCTAGAAACAAATAGTAGTGTTTATGATTTAGTGCTCAACAAAGACTTAATGACAAAAGCAGAACTAGATGATGCTCTAGCGCCTGAAAACATGGTGGGCTAGTTTTTTTGTTTTGGTGCTGATTTCTTAAATGGATCTGAGTAAATCGGTGTCGGGTATTTGGCTTGTTCGCGTTACGAGACGAAACCGAAGAACGCGCATTCACAAAAGCTAATTATGTATCGGATGACGATTTAGTACTTTTTAAGTTGGAGATCCCGTTAAATAAATCAGGCACCATTCTTTCAGAGAAGCCTGCAAATATAGAAAACAAAAGTAAGTCATAAATATTGGTATTAGATATCATATTTATCACGGTTGAATTGGCTATTATGTAAATCATACCGCCTGCAATGCCACCTAAGACACACACAAAAAAGGCTTGCAGGAAAATATAAAAATCACCATTATCCTGCGGTATCTTAACTTCCCTATTTCGTTGCATTAACGAAAAAACAGCACCAATTAGCCCGCCACCGGCAGCGGCAAACACAACTTTATGATACCAATCGATAAAATTAAAAAGTGCTAACAGCCCAATACCCAAAACACATGCGCTAAGTAAGCAATATAAGATTAGCCTTAGTTTTGCTTGATTTGGTGTAAGAAGCGCTGCAATACGTTTTTTTACTGCACCGAACGATTGCTCAACATCCCCAGTGTTAATAGCCACATAAAGTGATGATGCCAAATGATTGATCAGACTGTTTTTACTAGATTCCAGTAGTTCCATAGGCAAGGATGACCGCAATGCCTCATATTCAGCCGTCGCATTTGAAAATATACCATCATCATCGTCGCCATCAAACTCCCAGTGGACTCGCTTATTATCGCATAAGAAAACAATGAGAATTTCTGACTTCCCGAATATGTGCTCAATTTTAAGGCCATTGTGGGTTGTGCAACCCACTGAATAATCTTTAATTTCTATAGGAACTTGAGGTTCTACTGGAAGATCATTTATTTCTTCTTGGTTGCCGTTCAATTTTAATTCCCTCTTAGATTAAACACGAAATAAATAGACCAATAGTAAAATTAGCTTTAGGTGCTGCCCGTTATGTTTAGTACAAATTTCAGACAAATGCAAGTGGCAACAGGTAACCAAACACTTATTACTTTTAGGTATGCCTTGTGCAATTTTTAATGTATGATTACTGCATAGTAATAAAGCAATGGTTACCTAATGAACCCGTTTAATTTTGATAAATTGGCAAAAGCCGATGCCTTCTGTGGCAGACAAGAAGAACTAAAAAAGTTTAACGAGATCGTGCTCAATAAAAACAATCTAGTGATGTTCGGTGAGCGCAGATACGGTAAATCGAGTTTGATTAAAAAAGCATTTGATGAATTTCCTGACACAGTGCTACCTGTGTATGTGGATATTTACCGAGCAGTTGACCAATTTGATGTGGCCATTGCCATTTATAACGCGGTTATAGATGCGCTACCATTTTCCTTAGAAGAAAAAATAAAGGCTATACCTAAACTATTTAGCCGCCTTAACGTGTCAATTTCCCCTTCAAGAAGCGGAGAGAGCTTGAGCTTTAAACCTCAGATAGAAGAGCGAACCTTTAAAGAAGTGATTGATGAAACATTCAGTGCCATAACCGCTGTGTGTCAAAAACAGGGTTTTTCGCATGCCGTCATTGCCATTGATGAATTTCAGCAAGTAACCAAAATAAATAGCGTAAAAATAGACGCTGTGCTCAGAGAAATATCCCAGAACAATGAACATGTGTGCTTTATTTTCTCGGGCTCAAAAAAGAACATGCTGCGCAAGCTGCTCAATGATAAATCAGCACCTTGGTATGGCATGACAACACCATTGAATGTGAAAGGTATTGAGCGAGATGCTTTCTTCAAGTATTGCAGCTCTCGATTAAATGACAAAATGCCAAAAGAGGCGTTTATGCATCTTTTTGACATATGCCATGGGCAAACAAGACTTATTCTTCAGATATGCGCCAGGTTGTATGCTGACCAGTTGGAGTCTGTAAGTGCAGATGATGTGGATAGGGTTTTAAGAGCGGTAATAGATGATTATGACGATGAGTATCGACATTTCTATATGAATCTACCGGCAAGGCAAAGAAACGCAGTTATGGCTGTAGGATTGTCTGAAGGCTCAAATATCTATAGTAATCAGATTTTAAAAGAATTACGCATAAACAAACAGACTCTGCTAAAAGCCCTAAATGCGCTAGAAGACGCTGAGGAGATAGTGAAAACTGGGGAGGGCTCGTACCGTTTTTATGAGTTAATATTAGGTCTCTGGGTTAAGCATGTGCTGATTCAGTAGAAAAAATATGATCAAGAAAGGGTGGGCCGAAACAGATCAAAAAGATGCATTAGCTCAAACCGACACCAAATGATTGTACAACTTATCAGGAATCGCTTGCCCGAGCTCTAATTCCATACTAACTGCTTTTTTGCCGCCAACCATGACAGTTTTTTCACTACCTTTAATAACACGTAACTCACCTATGTAGTATCGCGCAGAACCTTCTGACCGTGCTTCCTTTCGGATAAATAATGGCACTCTCAGATTAGTTTTATCCTGCTCCAGCAATGCAAGTACCTCAGGGCTATTTAAAGAACGCTGATTTTTCGTCGTCCAATGAAAGCGTGTAGGGCTAACAAAATAGTCCTGGTATTGCGTTGTTTCCGAAATATCCTCACTTTTATCGTAATTAACAAAAATCGCTAAATCATTGGTTTTACGACTGTAAAAATAACCGCCTACATTTTGCGGATTAGGGTTTTTGTCCCAACCCAAAATTCGAAAGGTCTCTTTGTAGGTATATTTGGATCCCACGATAAAACCATCAACGTAGCGCCCTATCTCTCTTCGCGTTTCAAACTCAGCCAAGGCGTTATCGATCGCATCTTGTAGTAGTTGTTTTTGCTCAGAATTCATCGCTTTGAGATGTTTTCCCGCTGAGTGAACGGTGCCATCAGCCGAGCTTTGGACAACATCAAACTCCTCGTAACCTTTAGGTTGACCGTAGCTTAAATTTAGAACATTGAAAATAGCTTTAAATCTATTTGGTGATATATCAAAGCCCCACTTTGCAAGAGATGTTTTCTTTAGTAGCTCATAATCGATTTGACCATTAGATAGAAGAAACTGTAACGCTAATGGCTCAAAACCGTGGATACCGTCAAGCGCCTCATTTATCAGTAAGCCAAGTAGGGGGAAGCGTGTTTTTCCGAGTTCTGCTTCAGCGTATTGTTTATCGTACTTGCAAGCAAACTCGTACAAAGACTTTATATTTGTCTGACGGCAAAACAATAATGGCGACAAGTCGGCGTGTTGTCGAATCGACATTAGTGTAGGAAATGTGCCCGTTTTTGCTTTAACTAGGCTATATTCGGTTTTTAGTTCTCGAATGCCAATTTTGGGCGCAGTTTGTATCGCTTTAAAAATTCTCTCTTTCGCTATCCTATCAAATGAAATTGTACTCTCGCCGGGGAGTAGTGCTTCCTCACTGCGAAGCAAACGTCTCAGAGTGTCCTTGTTTCTGCTACGATCACCATACAAAGCAATGGGTATAAGGAAATTATTATCATAATTCCCCACAATATCGATGACCGTTAAGTATTCTTTGTTGTCTGCTTTTCGCAGCCCTCGACCCAGTTGTTGCACAAATACAATGGCAGACTGCGTAGGTCTAGCCATGATGATTTGATTCACACTCGGAATATCCACACCCTCATTAAAAATATCTACGGTAACAATGTAACTCAACAAACCTTCTTCTAATTGAGAAATCGCCGCTTGTTTCTGTGTTTCAGACGAATTACCAGATAGCGCAATTGCGCGTTCGCCATTTTTAACAAGAAACAAAGCAAACGCTTGTGCTTCATCCACTCTCGATAAAAAGCACAGTGCTTTTATCGGTGATTCATCGGTACCGAACTTACAAGAGTTATTGTAAATATGTTCGAACCGCCTAGTTTGCGTTAAGTCGCGGAAACTTAAGGTATCGTTATTGTCGTTTGTTAGATCCGCAATTCCAAAGTAATGAAATGGGCACAATATATCTGTGGCTAGTGCGTCTTGCAGTCGTATGTCGCACACAATGTTATTGTCAAAGATTTTAAAAATATTCTGGCTATCAGTACGCTCAGGGGTTGCTGTCATACCGAGTAGAAATTTAGGCTTAAAATGCGCTACTACTTTTTGATAAGACGCCGCTGACGCTCGATGTGTTTCATCAATAACGATATAGTCAAAACGGCGTGAGTCGAGGCGAGCAAGGTTTTCCTCACGGGCAATCGTTTGCACTGTGCCAAACAAAAAATCTGCATCCCAATCATCTGAATTTGCGCCAACTAAGCCAAAAGAGTATTGCCCTTTCAAAATTGTTTGATACGTTTCCATCGACTTCTTGGCAATGGTCGAGCGATGCACTAAAAACAAAGCCGACTTAGCCTTGGATTGTCGCACATCAAACGCAGACAACACTGTCTTTCCCGTTCCGGTGGCAGAGACAACAAGCCCTCTATTTTTACCAACATCGCGAGACCAGCGCAAATTTTTAAGGGCAGCCTTTTGTAAATCATTTGGCGTGAATGAGGGAAGTTGAACAACGCGTTCAATTACTTTCTTTTTGAGGCTTTCGTATTTAACAGTATAAGCGTGTAACACCCCTTTGTTTAGCGGTGTAGCATTAGTCCATATTCGTTCAAATTGCTCGCGTGCTTGGTTAACACGCTCAACGCCATCAGAGAACAGAAAATTAATTTCGTCATTTTTTGAAAGCGCGGCTTGGGTAATATTCGAGCTACCCACAAGGACTTGCGCATTTGCCGCTCCATTGAATAGATATAATTTGCCGTGGTATTGCGCACCTTGTAACAAGCGTACATTCACACCCTGCATTTTCATTAGCATTTCTAAGGCTGCGGGTTGGGTAAAATGTAAATAGTCAGAAGCTACAATTCGAGCATTACCGCCTTTCTCAACAAAGTCTGATAAAGCCTGAAACAAAGAGATCACGCCCGACTTGGTAATAAAAGCGACTGCAGAATCAAATTGAACTGCTGTGCTTAATGCTTGTTTAACTTCCGTAAGTACGCGCTTTTTAGCCAGCGGATTGTTGGTAACAAACTTATCGATCACCTGCTTTGTGGAGCTAGACTCAGCATATTGGTATGCTCGGCTTAACTCTTGAACTTGGTTGGCATTCTTATTTGACATTCTTAATTGGCATAGTTGTTTGGCATACTAGCGTAAATGTTGCCGTTGCAAGTAATCTACAGCAGGCTCGTCAGCAGGCAACCATTCGAGCTCTCGCAGGCGCGCAAAGGGTAAACATTGCAACTCAATATGCTCTGTCAAATTAACGATAGGCCCATCGCAGGTGCAGGCATAAAAATGAAGTTTTATGGCAAAATCAGGGTATTGATGTTCAACGCTTAGCAAATGTTCACCAACGCTTATGTTGGTCTGCAACTCTTCATCTATCTCGCGTTTGAGTGCATCTTCGTGTAGCTCGTTTGGCTCAATTTTACCACCGGGAAATTCATATTTAAAAGACAGGTAATCAAATTTTGCTTTGCCTTTTTTGAAGCAATAAATAAGTCCATCTTTTTCAATAATAGCGGCCACAACTTCAATCATTATTATCATCCTAATAATTAACAAACAGGCAGGCAATGCTGACTGAAACCAGGATACATATCCAATGTCCAAGCGACAAGGTCTTTATTGTTCTGCAAAGAAGATTCATATTCGCTTTTTATCAAAAAGTAGCCTAATCGATTACGGTGATGCATACTGATAAAAAACAGTTAGTTAAAAGAAACGCATGTCCAAAAACAACGAGTATTACGACACGCACGTTGAAGAGCTCAATGCGCAATACCTCGCCGTTAGCACCGAGGACGTTCATCATTCTTGGTTATCACTTCTTCAAAAATCTGGCCAAGCACTTGATGTGGGCACTGGCGTAGGCCGTGATGCCGCGTTTTTAGCACAACAGGGCTATAGCGTGACTGCTGTTGATGCATCAGAAAATATGCTTGAACAAGCGAAGGCGAACTTTACAGACCTACCCATTGATTGGTTTGTAGATACCTTACCAAAGCTCAATAGAGTAAGAGCGCTCGATATCAAATACGACCTCATTTTAGTCAGTGCTGTTTGGCAACATATCGCGCCTTCTCAAAGAAACGACGCAATAAGAATTTTAAGCAGACTATTAGCGCCTAATGGCAAGCTCGTTATCACGTTGCGCCATGGTGAATTTGCAGATAGCAGAACAGCATTTGCAGTTAGTAAAGATAAACTTAAAGATATCGCTCGTAAGTTAGGCTTAAAGTTTAGCGCGCCTGCTACAGCAGAGCTTGAGCCCGACTTATCAGGAAGAAAGGACGTCTCGTGGCAAACCGTAGTGCTGACTTTACCAGATGATGGCACGGGCGCTTTTCCCCTTATTCGTAATATTGTTATTAACGATGCTAAAGCCGCAACCTATAAAATGGCACTTATTCGCAGTGTGCTGCGCATAGCCGAGGGCCATGTAGGCGCAGTGGTTGAGCGCGAATCAACCGTTACAAAAATCGCTTTGCCGCTCGGCCTTGTAGCCATGTACTGGATAAAGTTGTTCAAACCATTAGTAGACACTTACAAAATGCCACAAAGCTCAGATCCGCAGAAGGGATTGGGTTTCGTTAAAGATAATGGGTGGCGAAAAATATGGGCGCTGTCGAATAACGATATTTTTATTGGGGCAATTCATACACAAAATGCAAAAGCACTGCATTCAACATTTTTGCACATCACTTCTACTATCAAAAACATGCCGGCAAAATACATCACCTTACCAGGTACAAAAACAGCGGTGTTTGATGTTGACCGAAAGTCGCCCAAAGCGCCAAAAGCTTCGTTGATGTTGGATTATGACTATTTAGTTAGCTTTGGTTTGTTTTATGTACCACGCGATATTTGGAACACGATATCTGACTTTAGTTGCTGGATTGAGCCTGCGTTGGTAAACGAATGGATACGTGTTATGCAGAGTTTCAAAACACAAGGCTCACAAAGTTTTAGTTTAGACGAGTACTTTGAAGCGCTTAAGTGGGAAGAGCAAACACGTTCTACAACAAAAGTACGTGAGCGTATAAAGGCAATGCAAACGCAGCAAGATGTTTTGTGTACATGGAGTAAGAAAAAGTTGCGCAAGTCATACGATATCGATCACGCCTTCCCTTTTGCACGCTGGCCTAGTAATGACCTGTGGAACTTAGTGCCTGCTACAAAAGAAACCAATCGAAGCAAATCAGATAAACTTGTGACCGAGCAACGATTAATACATTCAAAAGACGAACTTTTGTATTTTTGGATGCAAGCGTGGGATGAAGAACAAACGCTGTTCTTCTCACAGGCGAATTTGTCGTTACCTGAACTGCCAATCAACAATAGACAGTTTGACGATGTATTTGAAGCCATGCTGATGCAGCGTCAGCGAATAAAAGATACGCAACAGTTAGCGGATTTTTAGTGGGTTGAAGATTACCACGTGAATAGAATGCCTCTATAGTATACAAAAAGTTAATCTTAACGTTAACCTTTTGTAGATCTAATATCTACAATGATGTACATTAGGTTAACGATAAAATAACCTAGTGTATACCATGTGAAGGCATACAATGTAGAAGAAAAGCTCCTTGAGCTTCAATCATATACAAAGCACTCTCTTGTGACTACTGCACAATTTAGAATGTTATTTCCAGATTATCCAGATAATGCATTGAAAGTAAGATTGCATCAGTTGGTAAAAAAGCGCGTTCTAGAAAAGGTTTGTCGAGGTGTCTGGTCATTTCCAAAAAGTAGGTACTACGCTACAACAGATTTAAGATATTTACCTCACCTTCTAAGGCAAACAGATATTAATTACATTAGTCTGGAGTCAGTTTTAAGTAAGCACAGCATAATTAGTCAGCAGATGTTTGATTACCTAACGGTAATGACAACTGGTAGAAGCGGAAAATTTAGCACGCCTATGGGTACGTTAGAGTTGATCCATACTAAGCGAGATCCACTTAAATTGTTGAATGAAACCTTTCCTATTCAAGATGTACCCATTCGAGAAGCAACTATTGAGCGTGCATGGAACGATCTGAAAAATGTAGGTAGAAATATAAATATGGTCGACATCCAAGAACTAGAGAGCTCTATTGATGAGCAAAATAATCAGTTAGCGAAGGACGAAGTATGATCAATGTTAAGCGTCTGACAGAGCAAATCTGTCAATCAGATCCACAACTGACGTTATTAAAAACTACCGTTGAAAAAGAGTTACTACACTATGAAATCATCGCAACCATGGCGAAAAAGGGCTTTCTTAAAAAACTAACCTTTCAAGGTGGAACCTGCCTTAGGATGATGTATGGCTCTAACAGACTATCGGAAGACTTAGACTTTGCTGGCGGCCATGATTTTAATTTTGAACAGTTGCAAAGTCTTAAAGAGTGCCTCCATACTGAGTTAAGTAAAAAGCACAACCTAAAAATTAATGTGACTCAGCCTAATTTCGAAAAATTGAAGGAAAGAGAAAACGTTAAAGTTGGCCGCTGGAAAGTGTCTATTGAAACAGCACCGGAAAATAAAAGTGCCCCATGGCAGAAAATCAGATTAGAGGTTGCAACAGTAGCCGCTCATACATCTTCACTTCGGCCAATGATAAAGACTTACCAGCAAATGCCTGACGGATATCAAAGCATCTTAGTTAATTGTGAGTCACTAGAAGAAATTGCCGCGGATAAATTTGTTGCTTTGGCTCTTAGAAGAAGCATTAAAGCCAGGGACGTTTGGGACTTAACTTGGCTATTCCAACAAAAAGTAGAGGCGGATCCGCAATTAGTTATGAGTAAGTTTAATGATTACCAAAGTGAAAATGGTGTGGAGGCACTAGAATCTAGGCTTGTGGAGTTACCTCATTACATGGATTCGGGGGAGTTTGAGCGGGAAATGGAGCGATTTTTAATGGCATCGGTTGCGCAAACCAGTATTCATCAACAAGGATTTATTCATTACGTGAAAGATACAGTTTCCCGACAAGGGCGAAAACTTTTAGCAAATTTGGGTAATTCAATAAATACACATTTCAAAATGTAATCAATGAGGCAGAACTGAACTTGAAAATTAAACTTACAAGGGCGCAATACAGTGCATTACTCGATATATACGGGCCACCTGAAGCCGTTCATTATATGCTTATGACTGCCAATTTCGCTGACAACAAAGTTATTATTGACGGCACTGACGACGAATTTGAGGAATTGCTCAATATTATTTCTGAAGAAATTTGTGAAGGAAACTGTTCTCAAAAAGAGGCGAAGCAGCTACTCATGGTGTGTAAAAAAGTAGATCCGTCATCGTTAGATTGGATAGGTATGTAGTTTTAAAGGGATAGATATTAACAATTGCTAAGGCAATGCGCCTCATTTCAACACTAACGATACTACCCATATGGTCAATCATTAAGGTAGCCGTATTTAGCACATAAATCCGTTAGCCTCTTAAGTAGCGCATTACGATGACTATTTTTCTTTAAAAACGCCTGTAAACGTTGTTCAAATATATCGGTTGAGCCTTTGAAACTATATGCCTCATCCAACAGATATAGCTCGCTTGACGCTAGATCATACCCACTTGCACATCTGCGACTTGCTTGTTCTTGAACCAACAACCAAACACTATCTCGCTTTGAGTAAATTTCTGTGAGTGCGGCTTCTTTTTCCGCCTTTTCTATCGCTCGCCTTTGCGCCTCGGCGGCAGCCTGTTCTTGTTCAAATAGCGTTTCAGCTTGCTTGATATATGGCTTTATAGTTTCGGGTTTCAGCCAGTATTGATAAACATCTTTTTTATTCGTTTCACCTTTTCTAACCTCTGCCAGCGCTTGATAAGAGGTTAACTGCCCCTGTTCAAATACGATTTTTAACAGCTTATCCTTTTCTTGCAGCGTCAGGTTATTAAGCCAGTTGTCAATTTGAAATGTGTCTTGACTTGCTTGATGATGAGGGTTGTTCACCAAGACTAATGCCAGAGCCTTTGCCAACGCCGACGGAATTTCGAATAAATCAGCAAATGCCAATTGGGCTTTACTAAGGTGATTAAAGTCAAAGTTTATCAAAGGTAAGGCTGTAAGTTCTTCGTTGAACTCTATTTCGCTTAACCAAATAAAATACAATAGCCGCCAATCGCCTTGCAACAATTCGCTGCGAAGATCAGCCAAATTATTAAAGAAATCATCCGCATACTCGTTGTCAAAGTACTCGTAATATTCTTCTATCGAAAAGATTAATAGCTGCCATTGGGGCGTTTCCTGTATAGAAAAGCTATTAGCCTTCATTTGTAATATCTCATCAGGCACTACGCCCGCTGGCAGCTTAATATACACATCTATTGATCCCCAATCAGCATAATAGAGCCCAACATCAAAGTAATTGAGAACAAGCTCACTCGGGTCGGCTCGCAAACTACTGTAGTTGTAGTAAACTTGAAAAGAAGTCGCAGTTAGTTCGGCACGACTTGACGTGTTACTGAGCGCTTGACGCTCCTTATTGTCTAGTTGTCCATCTAGGCGTTCAAATCGATAATATTGGTATTCAC
The DNA here is from genome assembly GCF_055808975.1 of Glaciecola sp. G7-5. Taxonomy (NCBI): domain Bacteria; kingdom Pseudomonadati; phylum Pseudomonadota; class Gammaproteobacteria; order Alteromonadales; family Alteromonadaceae; genus Glaciecola; species Glaciecola sp. G7-5. The sequence continues at coordinate 1,199,800 of NZ_CM147892.1, read as the reverse complement.
TCATAACAAGGTGTTTTTAATCCTTAGCTGATGCTTTCAAGTAATTAGCTATTTTGCTCACACAAGTGAGAGTACGCTCTGTAATTACTTCTCCTATATGCATATCAAAAAGCTCGTTCGCTTCTTTGAGCGTGCGAGCTAGGGCGGATTCTACATTCGCTTCCAAAAACGCCAAAATTACCAATGTTTGCTCCTTATCTATGCCTTGCTTCTTTCCATGCTCAGGCCAGTGCCGGGCCTGAATATTGTTCCATTTGTAGTGCGTGTTCTTGCTGTGGACTTTCATCGCCATCTTTATTTTCTGTGGCTGAATGTTTCCTTGACCGAAATACGGGTAGGCGCTCAACACGTCATAAAAAGGCGTAAGTCGGTATCCATCTTTATTAAGGGCTATACTGAAGTTTTTTCCGTGTCCGTCAATAGCAGCAAGTAACCAAAACACGATCTGCACCTTCAAAAACGCCAGCCTATCATCAAATGCGTTTTGTGATCCCGACAGCAACCCCATTACCTGCTGGGAACTCGGGCCACCGCTCTCCTCGTATTTCGAGCCACTAACTTTCCCTAAAGCCTGACAAATATCTTCTTGGGGAAGTCGAAGAATATTATCCACCCCTAACCTGCGGTCAAAACGCTCTATTATCAGCACTTTTTGGTCCTCAAATTGCGCGATCTCACTCGTGGCCACATTCATTCCCAATTGTTGCATGAATGCTTGGCAGAACCATTCGTTGTCTACGCTTGAAGATAGATCTATCCCCATACTCGCATGATGTAGAATAGGGGGTTTGAATATGTGTGTAGTTGGGGTTGAGCCGTGTGGCCGACACCACTTACCTTCCCAATGTGTTAGCGCTGTTTTTTCCTGAGCGCCTGCGATAGAGATTCTAAAGTCATCATCGCTGTCCATACCCAACATTTTTTCAAGACGAGCTTTTCTTATAACTTGAGCTACCTCAGCCTCTGACAAAGGCGTGAGCGAAAGCCTAGACATTTCTCCAGTGACAGGCGTGGTGGTAAAAGTGAGCGCACCAGCGCAGTCTTTGCCAACCTTAGCTAACAAATCGAATGGCTTGTCACTACCTGCACCAAGTCGGTCCTTCATGTTTTTTCTAATTGCGTCTGCATCGGGCAATAAATTGTCAAAGTAAGCATGAACGGCGTCATCAGATATTTCTGACTCTTGCATAGGCAGACTCAAGGATATTGCGCGGGCTCCATTAATACTTAACCATTGTGTGTCGTACTTAAAGCTCATGCGTCCTTTTTTCAAGTACAGCTCTCCTACCGGATATCCATTCATAGAGCAGTAAAGAGTTCGCGTATGTGATTTTCGCCCCATTAGAAATCCAGCCCTGGTTTTCCGAGAGTTTCTGAAGACACTTTTATATTGTTGGATTGTTTGTCAAGGTTAACGTTTAGGTCTAACGCTGCACATAGCTTGATAAGCATATCGATAGTGATTTTTTCGGGCTTCGTTTCCCAGTTAGAGATATCCTTTTGAAACACACCAAGTCGCTGTGCCAATTTAGCCTGAGTCCAATTGCGGGATTTACGACTGTCTTTGATAATAGCGCCCAAGTCTTTTGACGTGTTAATTTTCATTACTACCTCGTGTAATACGTATCTGCACAAATTCGTTATTCTACGTGTAGCATAAAGCACAAATATACCGAATTCAGGATAAACTCACATTATACCTAAATGAGTATAAAAGCAATTTATACTAAATTCAGTATACGTGTTCTGACTTGCTATCTATTACGATTACCCTTACCTTCCTTACTCTTGAATTTTCCGAAGCCTAGGTCCTAATAAATGCACGTATCCATAGAAGGATTTATTCTTACAGCGCGTAGCATTGAGCGCCATGGAAAAACCTACATTGAATGCTGGACCTTAACCAAAAACGGTGTAGTAAAGGCGACATCGAGCTTGCAGCAAGGGCTCTTTTTTGTATTGCAAAATGACTCGGCTAAGGCGACTAACTTACTTACTGCTAATGGAATTGAGCATAAGTATAAACCACTAGCCTTAAAGACCTTTGAGCATAACGCAGTTGGAGGTCTATATTTTGACCGTAATAACTCACTCTACAGAGCAAAAACACTACTCAAGCAAGCTCAGATTATTTGTTTTGAAGATGACATACGTCCAGTTGCTCGTTATTTTATGGAGCGTTTTGTTTATGGCTCCGCCCTCTTTTCTGGCATACAAGTTGCCGGCAATTATAGACATTTAGAACTCAGCAACAGCCAGTGCAAACCAAGTCAATTTGTACCAACGTTTACTTTATTATCTATTGATATCGAATGTAGTGAACAAGGTGAATTGTTCTCTATTGGCCTCGCTAACGAAACCTTTAAAAGTGTATTAATGATTGGAGAGCATCAGGACGTTGATGACTACATTTATTGGGTTAATGATGAAAAAGCGCTGTTGCAGCAGTTTGTCGTTCAAGTCAATCGACTCGATCCAGACATAATAATTGGCTGGAACGTGGTCAACTTTGATTTTCGCTTGTTAATTAAACGTGCCGCGTTGCATGGCGTAGAACTGTCATTAGGCCGTGACAACCAACCTATTGCATGGCGAGATGCTAGAAATGAAGTGAATCAAGGATTCGTATCCATGTCGGGCAGAGTTGTGGTTGATGGTATTGATGCACTGAAAACAGCAACATATCAGTTTGATAGTTTTAGCTTAGAAAACGTTGCTCAAACCTTATTAGGAAAAGGGAAAGATACACAAAACGTAGATGATAGGCTTGCCCAAATCGAGCATGACTTTCAGCACGATAAAGTTAAGTTGGCCAAATACAATCTGCAAGACTGCCAGCTAGTACTGGAAATCTTTGCGCACACAAAAGTACTCGATTTTTTAACGTTACGCAGCCAGCTAACGGGTCTTGAGCTCGACCGAATGGGCGGCTCAGTAGCAGCGTTTATTAATTTATACTTACCCAAATTGCATAGAGCTGGCTATGTCTCACCTAATCGCCCTAGGGATGGTGGTTTAGCAAGTCCAGGCGGATATGTGATGAGTTCAAAGCCAGGGTTGTACCAGCACGTTTTAGTGTTGGACTTTAAGAGCCTTTATCCATCCATTATTAGAACCTTTAAGATTGACCCACTGGGCTTAGTGGAAGGCTTAGCGTCACCCGAGGACGCCATTGAGGGCTATAAAGGCGCCAAATTCAGTAGAGACAAACACTTTTTGCCTGACATTATCAAGTCACTCTGGCAACAGCGCGACGAGGCAAAGAAAAACAAAGACGCAGCTCGCAGTCAGGCGATAAAAATTCTGATGAATTCGTTTTATGGGGTATTAGGCTCCGGAGGCTGCCCGTTTTACGATACGCGTTTAGCAAGCTCAATTACTTTGCGTGGCCATGACATTATGCAAACCACAGCCAAATGGATTGAGCAAGCGGGTTACGAGGTCATATATGGCGATACCGACTCGACCTTCGTGTGGTTAAACGGGCAATATACAAACCAACAAGCAATTGACATCGGTCGGTCACTGGCGATTGACATCAATAAAAAATGGCAAGATAACATACAACAAACACATCACCTCGATTGTGATTTAGAAATTGAGTTTGAAACCCATTTTAGTCAGTTTCTAATGCCGACTATCCGAGGTTCGGAATTGGGCAGTAAAAAACGTTATGCCGGCTTAAAAACGAGCAAAGATGGCGACAAGCTGATATTCAAAGGTTTAGAAACAGTGCGTTCAGACTGGACACAACTTGCGAAAAACTTTCAACTTAAATTATACCAAATGGTGTTTGCCGGAGAAAACGTACAAGAATATGTGCTTAAAACCATTAAAGACACGCGCTCAGGTATGCTTGATGAGCAGCTCATTTACAGAAAACGTATTCGCCGCAGATTAGATTTGTACGTAAAAAACATCCCCCTCATGTTAGGGCCGCTAGATTGGCCGATAAGCAAAACGAAGCATTAAATAAACCGCTCAAGTATCAGCACAAAGGTTGGATTTCGTATGTTATTACTATCAATGGCCCCGAGCCACTAGAATACCTGAGCAGTAAAATCGACTATGACCATTACGTTGAAAAACAAATCAAACCTATCGCTGAGGGAATATTACCTTTCATAAATTTGTGTTTTGAAGATATGGCCAGCCAGCAGATGGGTTTGTTTTAGTCGTTTTTTTCTACGTATAGGTGTGATTGCCTGGGTGCTTACGCTTTGATAAATCGCTTGTAACGCTCGTCATAGTGATAGGGTAGAGACTCATTAATGCGAATGCGCTGTGAGTCTTTGTGAGAGGGGTTGATTAGGTAATTGTATTCGTGCGGGACAATCGCTGACGGCACCTTTAGGTAGCTGTATCGGTTATCCTCCAAAAATGTATCGCCAAGCGCCTGAGTTTGGGATTGAAAGATATTATCTATCGTGTCCCATTCGTCAGGTAAAGTAGAGGCAGTATAGTGCTGGTAATCAATATCATCAGGAATGTAAATACTCATCATGACCAGTGATGGCACATTGATAGATTGCTCATGCACAAACCTTTCAAGAACAGACAAAGAGCGAGAGCTAGCGGTATAAACGATAGGTCGCCCTTGTGAGTGCCAGCGACCATCGCTGTAAAGGCCACCAGCACCATCAAGCGACGGGAATCTCCTACTGGCAAGGCGAAAGACTTCCACTTAGGCTGTCATGCCGTATTCGAGTTTAACAATGGTGTTTTCGACGCGGCGAATACCCATAATGGTGTCGCATATCTCAAATGGCGCTTTGTCGCCCAGCGACATATTTTTATGGTGAAACCATTCTCGCGCTTTTTCTTCGCTCTCAAAATAGTCGACGGCTTTCAAAAAAGCATGTGTCACAAGCAATGCGCGTTCGGTCGAATTTTTATTCAATGAAGCTCTTAAAGCATCCGGCACATTTGGTTTAAAACCCCTCACTGGTTGGCCTATAGTAAGACCCATAGGGCGAAGAGACTTAACATCTTCGGTTTTAGCTATTTGATTAAGTCGCCTCACACTCGTATCCAACACCTTAGCGACTTCTTGCTTACTGGCACCAAGCAACGTCATCATATTATTAATGGCATGGATAGGGAGACCTTCGCTAACGATAGTGTCATACGACGGTGTATTAGGTAGCGAGATCAGCGTAAGCGCTTCATATTCTTTGGCGACTTGCATAGTGGTATCCTCTAATAACAATGTATCTAATATACCAGATTATCGACAAATAAGAAATAATGCTAAATTTAAAGGCACTATTTCCTTTAGAAAAGTAGATAAGCAGTTTGCCCCCGACTAAAAAGCAGGGCCATTTAGAGCTATTGTTCGTAGTAAATGCAATCTCGATGCTCGTCCTCTGACATCGCGGCGAATACGTCACCATGCTTCTTTCCTAAATTTTCAATTTCCTATCATTTAGCCCTAGAATCGGCAAACAAGAACTGATAATGCATGATTTATGAATGCTATTCGACCCACCTTCGGAAGTGGGAATTAAGTGGTCTAGATGACCTGTTCTTGAGGCCTTTCCGATCGATACTCCGCAATACGCGCAATGAGAATCAAAATACTCCCAAAGTTCATCTTCTTCTCTCTTTAAAGGATGGGGATCACAGATTGCACCAAGGCTTCTTTTGATCTTACTCTTTGCCATCGAGGGCGTATCTTTTGCCATTCAGTCTCCAAACTTTTCATTATCAGTGGCAAGTTGCATCCGGCGGCTAATTCAACCACAACATCTCATCAGGTACGAATAAAAGAGACGAACGAAAGTGATCCATAGAAGATTTTTTTCTTCATCAGCAATTTATGCGCGCTGACATTCCCCCTTTATTCGGGCTGCCTTTTAACAATTCGGTGTGGGAAGCTGGTCACATAATACCGAAAAATAGAGATGATCAGTTCCTGTTTGTTACATTAAATAAACAAGGAAGAAACCTAGAACAGCAATACCACGACAAATTTGTAGATGCCAAAACTCTAAAATGGCAAAGCCAAGCATCAACCAAAGTAGAAAGCAAGAAAGGTCAGGCAATCATTAACCATCAGAAAGTTCACTTATTTGTCCGTAAAAATAAACTACATCGTGGAAAGGCTGCCCCTTTCTTTTATCTTGGTTTGGTTACCTATAAATCACATATAGGTGAAAAACCGATGGACGTAGTTTGGAATTTGGAAGTACCACTATCAGAACAATTATTAGAGTTTTTTAGTTTTTAACCTAAGAATGGCGCTCCCGGCGCTATTTGAACGCGTGAAACTAGGGCTTCGATGTGTGGTAGTTTTTGGTGAATCTATTTATTAGGTCACATTAGCACTAAAAAAGTATCTGATCCCATAACGAAATATTAATAAGCCTCTAGTATAAAAGTTATATTTTATGCACTCTTTGCCCAAACAACACAGTGTGTTGGTAAATTTAGCATAGAATGGAACATACACGTTGTTAGCAAAGAAACCAAAAATTACATTCCCAATAATCGCGCTGGTTTGTGTAATAAACACTCTTTTGGTTCTTAATTATGGTAGAGATAAATTCTTATTCAGCGATTCGATAAATCAAATTCTGACACAGATAAACGGCTCACTGCGGGAAACAATTAACCCGCGAGATACTACCGAAGCAGAAATAGTAATGGCGACGGGAAAACAAAAATCTCAAGCCAAAATAAATCAAAACAATGTATACCGTCAATTAGACGAAACATCTGAGACTGTTGCACGTCATCACTTTTATGAACTTCAAACAGTTAGTGAAGCTTGTGCTTCACCAATTAACATAAGCAAGCAAAAGGCTATATATCAATGGCAAGACGAAAATGGAATCACGACTATTAGCGACAAATCACGGCAAGTATTCGGTAACACGCCCGTTACTCTGATTGGCAGTATTCAGCCCGAAATGATATCCATTAACTACCATTATTCATCAACTAGCATGCGCCTGCGTAACACGATAAATGCACGCGTCATGAAGGCGAGTGAAATGTTTGTACACGTTGTTCCTAAACATCTCGTTCAACCGGTTCGAGTTGATTTTAGGCTGTTTAATAAAATAGCTTTGTATAAAAGTTACCAAAAACGTGTGGCACCAAATTTAGCAAATAGTTTAGGATTTTACATGGGAGCTACCAATGAATCAGTGGTAATGATGCATTCAGAAGCCCAAGGTATAAATACTGCTGTGCATGAAGCAATGCACGCAATTAACCGCCACTGGTTTGGTAGCATGAGTAAGTGGTTAAATGAGGGCATAGCTGAATACGCCGAGACAGATTTAAGTTTACCGATAACAAGCAGTCCTTGGTTTTCTCTATTGAGTAAACAACCCTCTATACCTTTAAACCAACTATTTCAAGTTAACGAAAAGGAATGGCGCAGCCAAAGTCAAAAAATGTATGCGACGAGCTGGGCATTTATTGCATATTTAATGCAACGTCAACCTACCCTACTTTCTCGATTATTGATGGAAGAAAATTATAACGCGTGCGCTAAAGTAAGTATAAAAGACATAGAAAGAATTTCAGGAAAGACGGTAGTGCATTTACAAAGGGAGTTTGATCGCTGGTTTAATTTAATTACCAAATAATGATTCTTCGGCTTCGGAGTGTGGTATTTTTTTGAGTATATAAGAGGGTTTTATTTGGGATTATTTGGGGTTTTGACACACTACTCAATGTAACCTATTGAAATAAATAGTTATTAACGAAATCGTTTTGTGCCATTTTACACCGTTTAGATTTGTCACCATTTCACTCAATCTAAGTTTTTATACACAATTTAAAATCGTTATTAGTAAGTTTTGTCACAATTAATTCTATAATTTAAACATAAATGTTTATGTATTTTGATACAACTTTATTTTGTGATTAGCTTCCTTTCAGCACCAAAACAAACATTAACTATACTTCAGTACCCCAATGGAATTTAATCTCGGTCAGATAACGACAATCAAGACCTAAAGAATAATCCACTTTGAATTTGTATGGGTTTCTCGCTTCACTAGTGTCTATAGGAACTAGACTAAAATAGTGAGCCCAATTTAATTCGGCTCGCACTGTTGTCTAAATTCTAAATCCTTGATAATAAGCCTTTTTAACCCTCTCCTAAAATCAGAATAGCCTAAAGAGAGTTCAAATCATCTTTTCTAACCACACGCGATATTTAAACAAAATCGTGGCGCTCGAATGGACTAAGAAGAGTTACGTCCACAATTTGGTATACATAAATGAGAATCGGTACTTGTCACTCAAATTCGATAAGTTGGTAGCGCCCTTTAGCGAATTGCGTTACTTTCGTTTAGTGGGAGTTGCGTATTCTGGCGAATGTGAATACCAATTCTGCGCTGAACGTGAACACCTAAATTCTCCGCATTGAGCTAGTAGGGTTTTTACCCCAAGTGTTCACCTTAAGTCAACTCTGAACGTATTTTTCGCATAGATTCTCCCTTTAAATTAATTCGATGAGCGTTGTGCATTAGTCGATCTAATATTGCATCAGCAAGCGTATTGTCGCCAATGGATTGATACCATTCATCAGTGGGTAATTGACTGATGATAACGGTGGATGTGCTGCCGTTTCTGTCATCCATTATTTCCATCAGGTCGTTGCGTTGTGCTGGTTTCAGTGGCTCTAGTCCCCAGTCATCGAGTATCAACATGTCAATTTTAGCCAGTTGGTTTAGCATTTTTGTGTAAGTGCCATCAGCTTTTGCTTGGGTCAGCGATATCAAGAGTCGTGATAGTCGGTAGTATTTTGCACTGTAACCTTTGCTACAGGCAGTGTGCGCGGCAGCGCACGCCAAGTATGTTTTTCCGCTCCCGCAGGGGCCGGTAAGTAATAGGTTTTGATGTTTACTCACCCATTCACAATTTAATAGTGATGCCATCTGAGACTGCTTAAGGCCTCGTGGCTGCGTGTAATCAATATCTTGTGCATTGGCATGTATTTTCAGTTTAGCTGCTTTGAGTAGCCGTTCTTGCTTGCGTATTTCGCGCTCATGTTGTTCGCTGTCGGCCATCATGGCAATACGCTCTTCGAAGCTAAGATTATCGTAATTGCCAGGTTGCTCGGTTTGCAGTTGCAAGGCAGCGGCCATGCCGTTGAGTCGTAGTTGACGCAATTGATTTAAGGTTTGGTTGATCATGTTTTTATCCTGTTAGTGGAAGCTTTGTGGGCCACGGATATTTTCGTGAGTTTGTGGCAAGGTGGACGTCACTTCAGTCGTGTCTTGATGCAAGTTATCTTGGTTACTCAGTAAAATATCCTTAATTTGTTTGACGCGATAAAGCCCGTGTTGATTAGCGATCGCGCAGGCTTTATTTAGACGACTGTGTGGGTATTTTTTGCCTAGACTTAACATACCTAAACAGACTCTAAACGCTTGCTCTTTATGCGCCTTACGGTGGAATTGAGTTTCTACCCAATCGAGACAAGCTGGACCAACATTCTTAGCCCAGTTGACCAATTTGGATTGGTCCCATTTGTGGTAGATTTCATGTTGTTTAGGCATATGTGCCGGTGTAGTCGTCATACCGCGCCGATATTGCCTCGCATGATTGGCGACTAAATTATTGTGGAAGTACAGTTCAATCATGTTGAATTTAGCGTGTAAATGGATACGCTCACCGACTAAGTGATGCGGCACTGAGTACAAGTGGTCGTCATATTGCACGTGATAATCTATATTAACTTTCACGGGTTTGATGTCGGTATACTCGTAAGGATGTTTAGGAAGCGGACGTAGATTGGGCTTATCAATGGCCTCGAACCAATCTTTCCGACTCCCTTTTAAGTGTTTAGAGTGGCGATTATTCACATCTTCTAATAAGGCTTTAATTGTTTGATTAAGCTCGGCTAACGAGAAGAATGTGATACGTCTTACCCTTGCTAATATCCAACGTTCAATAATTTGAACGCCTACTTCAGCTTTCGATTTATCTTTCGGCCGCTTAGGTCTGGCTGGAATTATCGCCACACCGTAATGCGCCGCCATTTGCTGATAAGTCGGATTGAGATCGGGATCGTAATTACACGCTCTTGTCACCCCGCTTTTTAAGTTGTCAGGGACCACTACTTGGGGCAAACCATCTAAAAACGTAAAGCATCTTGCATGGCTTTGCACCCAATCGGATAGCGTTTGCGTGTAAGTCGCTTCGGCATAGGTGTAATTGGAAGCGCCCATGACGGCGACGAATATCTGTGCGGTTCTCACTTCGCCACTGGAGCCACTGACTATAGGTATGGTTTGACCCGCATAATCCACAAACAGTTTTTCACCTGCTTTGTGAATTTGACGCATTGAACGTTTCTGCTTGCGTGTCCACACTAAATAATGGTGACAGAACTGAGCGTAGCCGTAGCTGCGGGTAGGATATTGTTCCGCGTGCTCTTCCCATAACAGATACCGCGTCACCCCCTTTGCCATCAATTCTTTGTGCACCGAATGCCAGTCCGGTATTTCGAATTCGGTGGATATTCGCGTGTCAGCATTTGGGTAGAATAATCTGGCAAGCTCACTATCGTCTAACGCTGAAACAGCGGAAAAATCTAACTCTAAAGCCTGTGCCTTTTTCAGTATTTTAGACACCGATCCTACACTTATTCTTAGGCTGCGATGGATCTGTCTTATGCTGAGGTCAGATTGCAACTTCAGCCTCAATATATCTCTAAGTTTGCGCATTGTTAATCTCTGTGCTGGCATACCTGCTCCTAAAAAACAAAAGGGACAGGTTAGCAATTAATTAATCAATGCGGGGAATGGATTCTGGAATGTGAACACTCATTCTGGAAGCTACGCTAAATTGTTCACGTTGAAGCCAGAATTACTGTTCACGCTTATCCAGAAATGGTGTTCACGTTCGTCCAGAATATGTGTTCACGTAGAGCCAGAATATGCAGGAGTCATTGACCTTTAATGCCTCGACTATACTTGACGTTCAAATTAGTTGATTAGAATGCCCAACAGAAAATGTCAATAAAACTTGACGGGCTTGTTTTTTTTGGTTATTTTTTGACATACAAAATCTTGTAGAGGATTTAGAAGTTCCTTGAATTAACAGCCACCAGTTAATGCGATTTAAGGAAGAAATGCGTAACAAACAGATAAAACCTCCCTTTGATTATGAAGCCTCATTGCTGATTCTGAAGAGTTCACCCTTTCTTAGTAACCATGCTAAAAATTTAAAAGATTCAACGATTTTTATTAATCAGTTGACAAGAACATATCTTTTGTCCTTGTTTGCGATGACTCTTTCTTTAGATAATACATTTATTAAGTTATATAACATGGCCTCTTGCGAGAGAGTCTTCAGACTTATTAATTTTTTCAACAAAAGCGAAATTTAAAAAAGAATCCATTTGCTTCGTCAGCCTAAAAAATTGAGTTGCTATTTTGGATAGACGTTGTTTGTTTAGAAAACGACCTATAATTTATTTGGAATCTAAAATGAAACTAATTTTAATATCTTTGCTCATAGTATTTGTAAATGCATGCGCGTCACCATTAGGAACTATCTCAGTTCATTCAGTGAATAGTGAACGTAAACTTGAATCACCCCTAATAAGGTCATCCGAATTAGTTAGCAATCCAGATACAATATTTAAAACTGAAGAAGATGGGGGCGTCGACGGGGAGGATGTCTTCGCTATATACCTTACTGACTCTTATCTCAAGTATCTGAAAGATTTTGGTGGTATAAATGAAGTCTTAATAGTCGTAGAATTCACGGAAGCTGTAACAGGCACAGCGAGTGATACAGTCACAAAAATTCTTGGTCCTTATAATAATATTGCTGACGCTACTAGAGCGCCTCTATTAAACAAAGTTCTTTATGGGCCAAAGAAGATGGAAAGCGACTTACTTACAATGAACATCAAAATTTATGAATATGACCTAGAAGAAAGTGATAACAACGCAGCAATGCTAGAATTTATAGCCGGATCTGCTTCAACATTAGCGCTAGCTGACCCGGTCACACTTGGCGAAATTAAGATCGCTAAGGAAATCGCACAAACACTTATAAAAACAAACGAAAACGATATTGTAATCAATATGGATCTTGACTTTGTAGCTGGTAACTCTAAATATAAAAGTTATACAAATTCTAGAGTATTACCACTAAAAGATGGTGAACTAGTCCTTGTGAAACAAGAAGCATGCCGCATGGGTACATGCTATGACTATTTTAGTAAGGGTGGTTGGAGCATACCTGCATTAGTAACTGATACTGTCATGTTTTTACCAACAGCAATTGTCAGAGGCACTTCTGATGTACCCGATGGTGATGCTCTTGAGGAGTTTAAACAGGGTAAAATTTCTGTTTTATCTGACGGACTTCGAACTGGCGCCGCAACTGACGAAAAAGCATTTGTTAAGAAAACATGGCTTCGCTTAAGTATTGTAAAAGGTGGCGACTCCTCGCTATGGAGTGCAAGGAAAGCCCTGTATCCGGCCGAAGATGAATTGAACAAGTTACTAAGAAATCCTAATTCTTTAACTATGCAGAATATGAAACTATTCACAGAGCGTTTATCTATTGCTCAAGAAAAGCTCTCTTACTCTAACGCAAAAATAAAACTTACATCAAAGACCAGTTCCAATGGCATACACTTCATAGATATTACTGCTAACGACAGTACTTTGTGCATAGATCATAGTGATGTTGTCAATTTAGATACCGCAAACTCAAGTATCCTCAACTTGACTGGTGTTACCTCTTCTTTGTTAAGTAGATCAAAATTATCATCATGTTTTAAAATCGTCGGTAGCTTTGTAGCCGGACAAGGACTGTTTCAATCCGTATACACAGCAAACAATAAAATTAATTCAGTGTTTTTTCCAGTAGTAATAGTAGCACCAATAGATAACACAGGTTTTACTTCGACCTGCTCTTTAGATGGGCTAAACAGTTACAGAATAAAATTGAACACGACTACAGAAAAAGCAAATTTAGTCAATAAAGTATCGATTGGAGCTAATAATATAGGTTTTACTAAAGATACAGGTCAAATTTCACTAACATCCAGCGTGAAAAACCCATCGATAAAATTAGAGGGGGTTCTGGGTGGATCGTCAGTAATAAGTGTAAGTAATTGTCCTTAGGACAAGGTACATATTACGCTGAGCATTTACCACATTAATTACAGGAAGCTATATATAAAAAATTTTTATTTTTGGAATCGCTTTTTCAATCCTTTTCTTTTCCAATCATCTAACTGCGGAAATTAGCGAGGATTCTGCGATAGCATTATCTGGTGGGGCAAGTCTTGGCGTTTACGAAGCGGGAATTAATCATGTATTGTTAAAAAAGATGAAATCGAGCGACAAAGAGACTTCTAACTGTAGCATAAAAGTTGTCACAGGATCTGATTAACCTGCTAATAATATTCAGAGTTTCTAATTTTAGAATAAAACATGCAAATCTACATAAGTAAAATATTTGGATAGCACATAGTGAATACAACTAGTAATTAGGATGAGCAATGATAACAGCAATAAAGCCACATTTAGTCGTAACAGCCCTGCTAATTATATTGTCAGGCTGTTCGTCAATACATACCATTAAAGACCTTACTGAGCGAAATGGGCGCGTTTCAGATTACTCTCTAGATGATAAAACGAGGTTATTCAAAACAGAAATTTCTCAGGGCGCCAATTACTCTTTAGGCATAAGTCTTTCTGGAGGAGGTGTCCGCTCATCTACTTTTTCAGTTGGTGCGCTGGCAGGCCTGTTCGATAATAACGTGCTTCAACAAGCCGATTTTATATCAACGGTTTCGGGCGGTGGCTACGCTGGGTATTGGTATATCAATAACTTGTATTACGCTGATGAACACAAAGTTCCGTTTTCGTATAGCATGCTATTTGACGATTGCTATCCAAACTCTGACATTCCTATTTTTAAAGACACGGAAAATAAGTTTTATGATGCATGTGGGTCCCAAAACAACCGATTCTCATACCAGTACCGCTTTCAAAATCATTTAAACCAACAAGGTGACATCTTATTTTATTTTCAAGATGGTATTGACTACGCACTCGCTTATAGGGGCATCGAATGGACTACATACATCGCTACTCATGCGCTAAGCTTAGTGCCACATCACATTGGAAATACCCTGTTTGATTGGGGGGTTAATCAATCTGGAATGAAAGGGATTTACCGAATAGGTCTTGAGAGAACGTTTGGTCAGGTTCCAACAGATTTGTCTTATTCATCTGTTCGAAATAAAACGTTTGTTAACGATTCTGGACTACCGCTATTAAATAATATTGGAGTAAAAGAACTTACATTTGCTGACCTTGAGTCTTTTACAAAAGACAACTGGTCGAAATGCAGCAAATTGCAGAGTAAACAAGGAGTATGTAGTCGTACCCCTTTATGGATCATTAACAGCACTTCTGGTGTATTTAACTCGGTCTACTGGATGAATAGTGCAAAACCCAAGATCGCTGAATCGATATTTGAAATCACACCTTTCGGGTTTGGCTCAGGTGAATATGGTTATGCAAGTGAAGCTTTTGATGATTTTATTGTTTCAAAGGCAGTAGCCGTCTCGGGAGCAGCTTTAGATACTCAAATGTTTAGTAACGAAAATAACATTTTTTGGAGGAACCTTGGGGCTGGTGGATTGCATCTTTTGAATCTATCATTAGGAGAAAGTATTCCTAATTACAACCCTAAAGCGTCAAACCGAACGCTCCATGCTCTACTTCCTTGGCCCCTTTACTATCTTGATGGGTTCGAGAAAAATAGTGAATCTACAGACATTTATCTTAGTGACGGCGGGCATAGTGAAAATTTAGGTGCTTATTCACTAATTGTTCGAGGGGTTAATAATATAGTTATTATTGATACAGAGCAGTTGGATGTTGACGGAACTGGCTATGGCGAGTTAGTAGCTTTGAATAGTCTAATTAAAAAACTTGAGCACGAACATGGACTGACATTGAAGTTTGATGGGCTGCCTAAAAAACTCAATCCATATAGTGCTGAGGAAAATATATTCGTTGGCGAAGTAACCGGATATGCTGATGGCTTCGTTTCTGGAAATGGCAAGGTAAAAGTAGTTTATGTAAGAGCTTCGATTAGATCTGATCTTCTTTCACCTGATTGTGATGTTGAAGGAAAACAGAATGAGCTTTACCCTTGTTCAGTCTATAAACATTTTGTTAACAATAACCTAAAAATAAATACTGACAATAGCTGCCAGGCTATAATCACTCAATCAAACTTTTTTCCAAACCACACCACAGGAATGCTTGATGCGAACTCTTCGCAATCTGTCTTTTTCGCATACAGAGATTTAGCACGTCACATTACAAGGAGAATAACATATGAAGATGGGGAACTTTCTGTGAAATCAAATGAATTATCATTTAAACCTCGCCAAATAGAATGCAAATAAAATTCAACATTAATCCGTCTTATTTATGCTTTGGGGTGCACCGTTTACTTTAAGCAGGTGGCCCTATATTTGTATTACTTAAGAAAGCGACGTAAGGACTCGTACATACTAATTAGCTAACGTGCTGTCGTCAAAAAAATGAGTCTATAAGATGCAAAAGTCTAAAGTAATCGGTATCGATCTCGCAAAAATGTTATTCGAGTTTGTCTTATCAACAAGGATGGCGAGCTAATATTAAACAACGATAGAGAATAAGGGTAAGCGTCTAGCGATACCACCAAGTCAGTTGCTTGGCTCCATGGCAGCAGTGTATCTACCCCAGAGTCACCTTGGCTAATGCACGTGATAGACAAAATAATGCATGGCGAGAATGACCCCGAGAAACTTGCACCATGGAATGTCACATTAAGCTAGTGTGTGAACTTCCCTAATATCGTGCTGTATGACTACAATATGAGTCGCGCAGGCCAGTGCGCGGTGGATTACCTGCGAGGTTACTTAGGCTATCTACAAGTTGATGGCTATGCTGGCTATGAGCAAACTCAAACCACATTAGTGGGCTGCTGGGTACATGCCAGGCGCAAATTCACAGAAGCCAAGACCGCACAAGGCAAAAAACCAAGCGGCAAAGCAGACTGGGCGCTTAATCATATTCAAAAGCTATATCGCATAGAAATCCTGATTAAAGATAAATCCATTGATGAGCGCTATGCCATTCGCCAAGAAAAAGCATTACCGCTACTCGCTCAATTTAAAACATGGTTAATTAAATCAGAGCAATCCGTCTTACCCAAAACAAAGCTGGGCGAGGCGGTGATGTATTGCTTAAATCAATGGGATAAACTCACCGTTTACCCATGCGATGGCCGATTAAGTATCGACAACAACCGTGCAGAGAGAGCGATAAAACCGTTCGTGATTGGCAGAAATTGGTTGTTTAGCAACACTGCAAAAGGCGCTGACGCCAGCGCTATACTCTACAGCATGATTGAAACTGCAAAAGCGAACGGACTGACGCCGTTCGACTACTTGATGTATGTGCTGACGCACATTAGCCAAGATGACGAAGAGGTCCATAAACTGCTACACATGGAACCAAGCAGCGGACTAGGTGGTATCGCTAGACGCTTACGAATAATTTTTAAAGAATATATATTCAAAATGATCAAGTAAGTGCGCTATTGCGTCTCACCACTCGAAATGGTTCTTACGGGCCTTATTCCAATGTTGTTTTCGTTCTTGCCATCATTCTTGAAGGAGTGTGTATAATCAGATTTCAGAAGGTGCAATTTCGTTTGATAACACCCCCATTAGTCGAAAGGTACCGCCAGAGGCACTCGCCAATTCGAAGACATTTCCTACTAAATCAAATAAGCCTTCTATAGATCGGCCCTTTGGAAACAATCCAACATCTATAGGGTGTTGCGCTATTCTTCCACATTTGTCGAAATACAAGTGTGCGTGTTCTTTTAAATCTGGACTGCATTCTCCCCACGGCCAATTTTGTTCTTCGAAATGAGCAAGTTTTCGCCATTCTTCAACTGTTGGCAACCTCCATTCCTCTCCTTCCCTAGGAAAATGCTTGTTCACTGCTTCGAGGATAGTATCTATCTGGTGCTCCTTTCCAAGAGTATATGGATATAGTCGCGTTTTACTGAGCAGTTTATCATTTTGTAGAAATATTCCTACTTGATGATTAGTTAGGAGATATTGAAATACTTCTAGCTCGTCGATACAGATTGTACAAACTTCTTTGTCCTCTACAGCAACGGCTGGATGATTTAGATGGTTAGCTAAAATTCTAGAAACATTTTTTCTGACTGGATACTCTAAATTCACCATATCCAAATTTGCCAAATATTTATTAAATATTTTTTGGAAGTAAGGCTCTTCGTTGAAAGATTCTTGGACTTTTGTCAAAAGCTGATAAGTGTCTGTTCGTGAAGCTGAAAGCAAAATATCATTTAAAACCTCATCGAACAAAACATCAGGGTACATTTTGATCACCGATAAAATATTTATTAACTTTTCATTGCTTTCCTCACTTTTGTTTAAGTGACATATGGCGTCGATATAGCTTTTTTTCGTTCCTGTTTTTCTATATTTACTTTTCCCAACAACTACATTTATGGGGGCTAAATCTAAAGCATTACAGATGTTTCTTTGGATTCCAAATTTATCTTTACTGTCTTCATTTGGAAGTGGTTCAAACTTGGCTCCGGCGTAACTTCTAAATTCAATCCCATTTAAATCTTTTTGCGATTCAACTGTAAGGGTCTCGATTTCAAAAATTTGATATATCAATTCAGGAATTTGAGAATAATTTTCGATGTATAAAGGATAAACGCCCAATTCTCTGAACAATTGCGGCTCTATAGTCTTGTGATTTTCGGCACTCAAGATTGCATAAGACATTTTACAACCGAAATTGCCGTAGCGTTTAAGCGCCTCATTCATGTAAAGATCAGTTAAACTGCATCCGATAAACAGAGGTATTTTAGAGCTACTAGTTAGAAAAGCCAATTTCCCGTAACCTTCCTCGTAAGCCGCGACATAATCTTCGGAAGACATTATCCAAGTATTTGGATCAACTATAGTTCCATGGAGTTTCAATAGCTTTGCATCGTTGTCTTCTACAAACCTTTCTATATTTGCTCCTTGATTTCCAGCTAAGACCTGACCATTTAAAAACGGTGAGCCAATTAACGCTTTGGTATTTTCTAATGCACAATCAAGATTCAGAGTGATAATTTTGTTAATCGGGGCCTTAGCTAACGCAAGCAATGTCTTTGTTGTTACTGAAGGAATAAGATTAAGTTGGCGTCTAATGCTTGCCGTAAAGGTTATGTCACCTAATTCCTTTTGCATCTCTGACATTCTTCCAATCAGATCGGAAGATTTAAAATTGTATACATTCTGATTTCTTTCAGTGACTTCATCTCTTAGGGCATCAACCAAAGTAGTCCAATTAGGAAGGCCTAAAGGTACTGAAACGCCAGCCCCTAAGACAGGAACAATACTATTTCGGTTTTCGTAAAGTCTCTCCAACAATTCACTGTTAGACATTTGCAATCCATATATTTAGTCAATAGCCAATTGACATTATTCTAAATTATACTGTCAGAAGCAATGATCATTGAATCGCCACTAGTTTACTAGACGCCTCTTAGTTAAATACACCAACACTTGTACACACTAGTAATCGTTAAAGCTTGACCATACGATGGATCAGCCAATTTCACAACTTGTGAAACGCAACCTGTGAAATGGCTTTTCGTATTAACAATTCTTATATATGTTACTGCCTAATTATGGTTAATTATTTGTCTTATTCAACAATATGATTAAACCCAGTGATATCTATCTAATCAACCCCCGAAGAAGTTGAAATAATCGTAAGCTTTGACTCCATACCAAGGCTAGCTAGCCCAGTTTAAAAATTATTTATATATTATTCAGTATCTTGCAGAAAGTAGCGCGCTTTCTATTCAATGATATTTTGGTATTGAATTAACTTTCAAACCAAGAAGAAGGATAGACAGTGAAACTAAGTAAACAACGAGAAGCAATTTTTAAATCCAAAATTGAGCATATTGTAAGAGAGGCCAAAAGTAGATATCAACGAGATGAAGAGTTTGATGACCTTCTCCAAATACTTTTGATAAATTATAGCGTTGCTTTAAAGGGCGCAGATTTGACTCAGAATTATCATGCTTATTGCATGAGGTATGCGCATTGGGAGTGCTACAAAGTATTCAGTAAAAGAAAGCAACGCAGAAATCATGAGACTCACTTAGTTGACATGTGCACTTCATCTGAGGCTGAAGATTTCCTATTTGCTCTAGTTCATCCCTCAACATTGGAAGACCATATCGTATTTGAATCATATCTGAACAATCTGATTGAGCTTTATGGTGACCTTAAATTAAGAGACCGCGCTATTATCGACGATCGAGTATTCGGTATAGGGAATGCCACTTCAACACTTAAAACTCGGAGGCAACAAATGATAGTAAAAGAATTTAAAGCTGCGCTAAAGGAGTCTATCAATGTCGCTTAAGCTAAAAGTAAATTATATCCCGATCATGATAGATGAGCAGTTTTTGTTTAGTTCGTTTTCAGTTTATGGTGAACTATTAAAAATAATACAACCGTTTTTTGCTGAAAGAGGAGCAGATGTAAAGGCATTCGGGACCGAAATAATGACGAAAGCACCTGATACGAGTAACTTATTGCCGTTTGCAGATAAAGTATTCAATCCTAAAACCCATTTTGACGTAGACTTTTTTGATGGTCGAACGAATATTTTTATAGAAAAAAATAGGCACTTTGTCCTTCAATACATTCCTTTTTTATATGCTGGTAAAGACATAAATCACGGAGTGTTTGATACCAAGACGCTAGTAGCTATAAATAGATGTACGAGTAAGAATAATTTCTATACTATTTTCTATGGCAACCCTTTTTTTAATTCAGATATTGAAACTTTATATGATATGTGGCTCTCTAGATATGTGGCCTATACAGATATTCTGGATGCTACCAAATCTCCTTACACTGTGGTACTAGGCTCAGATGAAACTATTTATGATGCGGTTGGCCTTTTCCCTTACGATAATCACCAAAACCCGTCTCCCTTGTTTGGACTTCACAAATCTTCCAGTTTCCGAGAAATATCATCTAAGCTTAAAAAAAGATGTGATTTTGTAAAAATACAATCTTTTACCTGTTTCGACCACGGTAACATACTGACGGTAATTAGTTGGTTTCACAAGGACATTAAAAAAGAAACTCAAATTTATTATCACGTTTCTCAAGACGAAAAATATTTAGATGAATTAAAAGCGAGGTTATCTAATTTAGCAGTGGAAATAACATTTGAAGAATTAGAGTTTTTTGAAGATTATAAAAAATTGGATTTTTTAAAACGAAAATCAAACTTCAACTAATTAATTACTCAGTCTGAAATGGTTTCTTTTTAGCCGCTAGATGCTTAAACAGTGTTAATTCATTGATGGGGTGACACTGTTTAAGGAACTCTGCCTTGGACGCATAAACCGTTTTTAGATGGTTTTAATATAATAATCCCCACAACCGGAATTATTGCCATTAAACCCATGCGTATTGCTGTCAAAGCGCTCAATATTGCCTCCTTACCATCGTATATTGATTTCAAAATGAACAGATATTTAAAAAATCTCGTCCTTGTGTATTCTTGATTTTGACGAATGCTGATCTGTAAAGTACTGCCACTTTGAAAAGGACACTAGTCGCACGATCATCTTCAAGTGAAACTCACCAAAATATTTATCAAGCTTGCTTACGAACTCGATATGAAACAAGAATGGGGAAGTTGTGACTATATGTTGCTTCAGATAAACGCTTGTCATAGTAAACACTGGTCAATTAAAAGCCGCCTTAAGGTTGCGATGAGAAAACGAGCATATAGCGTAGTGTATTTTTACCAGCTATTTCACTTCCGCATATCTTTGACACTGCCATGCATTTTTCTCTTTTCATCAAAACAATCAATAAATAACTTTAACAGAATATTCGATGGGCAACAACGGTCCTCAGCGCATGCTTTTGAGCTAGAATAATGATATATGTTCTGGTCGAACGTAAACTCACATACTCTAAATTTTTAAAAAGAAGTTGTAGCATTTCTTAATTAACCTGAAATCAATATAAAACGATTTAATTGCGTATTTTGACATGAAACGTATAGTAATAAAGCAACCAAAAGAAAGAGTTCGATTTATGCCTATAGTCATATTTAGCGCAATATGCCTGTTCATATTGACCATTATCGTTATTGCCGCTTGGCACTCTGAATGCAGAGAGAGGAAGTTGATTAGTTTATTGGCCAAAGAAAATTGTGAAACAGATGTTCAAAAAGATCATGAAGAACTTGTCTCTAAAATGAGTGACTAGAAGCTAACTGAAAGTACTTATTCAAAACGCACTTCTCTTCAATTATGCTGACGAAAACCCAATAGATTTTGGTTTTTACTTTATAATGATTCTTTTTTTAAAGAGCACCAATAAAATAATACAATAGTGAGAAAGACGGGTGAAAGATTTGGATAGCCTTTTTGACTGTTTGCAATACATTCATCACAGTGGTTTATGGTTACCTGTATTAGCAGTTGTATTTTTTTCTATAGTAGGTATTCGACTCCTTCTAATGCATATAAAGGAGCGTAAGGAGCGTAAGAAGCCTTGAATGCTATTTTTTAATCAAAGTAGGTTGATTCAGTCCACCGGTCAATTAAAGCGACAAACAACTCATTAAATGCCGGGTGATTGCTTTAAAAGTCAACGACCGCACCTCTTAAACTAAGCGGCCCAATGAGTTCTTATATTAATTGGCAATGGAAAATACAAATTTTAAGTTAAGCGAGTGTACGGAAACTTACTTTCCAGGGCTGGGCGGCTTCTGGATTTATAATATACAAAGATTCAATAGTAACCGTCGCCTAAAGACCGTCACCTAACTTAACATTCCAAGGCAGTAATTGCTCGATGTCAGGCTCAGGACATGTAAAGGCTTCGAGTAAATGGGTGATGTAATCGTAAGGCACAAGCCCATTGGCTTTGGCGCTCTCTACGATGGAATAGAGTATAGCGCTCGCTTTTGCACCGTTTGCAGTTTGTGAGAACAGCCAAGCTTTTCTGCCATTCACGAAGGGTTTTATTGAGCGCTCGGCGCGATTATTGTCGATGCTGAGGCGTCCATCAAGCGTATAGCGCTCAAGCTTTTCCCATTGATTTAAACAATATTGAATGGCGTCGCTTAAATCCGTTTGCCCTAACACTTGGCTTTTAGATTGAATGAGCCATGCTTTAAACTCATCAAGCAATGGCAGGCTTTGCTCTTGGCGAATGTGATAGCGCTCATCGATGGTTTTATCTTTGATGAGCGTCTCCACGCGGTATAGCTTTTTAATGTGGTTAATCGCCCAATTGATTTTGCCACTTTTGTTTTTGCCCATTGCTTTTTGCGCGTCAGTGAACTTGCGTCTAGCATGTGCCCAGCAGCCGATAATGGTCGCTTGTGTTTTATGATAACCAGGGTAGCCGTCAGCATGCATGTAGCCATTGTAACCGTCTAAGTAGTCCACTATTACTTGGCCGCCTCGACCACTGTTGTAATCAAACAGCACAATATTGGGAATATCGCTATCCACTATTTTACCGGCAGGCGAGTCCGCCCCGCAGCCATATAGCCACATGTAAGATTTTGCCTTATTATCGCCCACGACTTTGACAGTGGTGTCATCACTAAAGATAACCGGTTGCTCCAATAATATTCGCCGCATCATGTCGTATAAGATTTCGAAGATATTGCCACTTTTTATCATCCACTTTGACATGGTTTGCCGGCACAGCTCAATGCCATATTGGGCAAACATACTTTCTAACCGATAAAGCGGTAAGCCATATTGATATTTACTGGTAATGATTTGCGATATTAAGCTGGGTGTGGCATAGCCTTTAGGAATAATACTTGGCGGTACAGGGGCTTGTTTAATGCGATTGTGAGTGCCTTGTTGCTCGCACGCTTTACAAGCGTATTTCGGTCTTACATTCACAATCACTTTGATTTGGGCAGGGATAAACTCGATTTTTTCATTGGTGTCTTCACCAATTTGATGCAGCGGATGCTCACAGCAGTCGCAGAACTTATCTTCATCAGCGATATCATGAATAACGCGCTCACGAGGGATGTCATCGGCTATCTTCTCAGCTCGTTTTTTACGGCGAGTATAGGTGATTGTTTCGCTGTTATCGGCCCCAGCTTCGTCCGCTTGCTCAACAATCTCTTCTGCTTCGTTAAATAGCTCACCTTGCCCAGGGAAAGTATCACTGCTTTTGCCAAAGCGTTTTTGCTGCGCTAAGCGAAACATCTCAGTTAAACGCTGGTTCTTCGCATTTAATGCTTGGTTTTGCTCACGCAACTTAAGTACCATCTCTTGCAAGGCAGCGACGTCAGTAGGCAGTGTGTTCGGGGCTTTTTTCATGCCCTATATTTTACCTCAATGCTCTCCTAAATAACGGATTTTATGTAGATTAAATCGTGATCAATAAATTGTTTTTATGATCCTAAGTTATAAGCCCATGGATGTGTAATGAAGCGTGCTGTGCCCAATTACATCATAGCCTCCTAGCAGCCAAGTGAGCTGTTGTTCGCTTAACCTGAGGTGACTCATGTCGTTTAATTTAGGCCACTTAAACCGATTTTTTTGCAGCACTTTGTACCACATGGCAAAGCCCGTTTTATCCCAATAGACGATTTTGAGTTTGTCTTGTTTTTTATTGCAAAAGATAAACATCGCATCATCAAATGGTGACAACTCAAGCTCACATTCGATGATCACTAATAGGCCATTGATGCTTTTGCGGAAATCCACGAAGCCGGTGTGCAAATAAATATCGTTAGGCTCGACAAACATCTTCATGAAGCGAGGCCTTTAACGACTTCTGTTAACCAACTTGGCTCCGGTGAATGCAGCACGTTAATCACGACGCCTTGATATTGTAACGTGAGTTGAGGCGATGTCGCTGTCGACAGCGACTTATCTTTGGTCACTTTTACCCATGCCTTAGGATTGGGTTTGGACGACGGTTTTAGAATATCGCTTTTTCTGGCGTAAAACGTTTGCAGGTGGATCTTATGCTTGGCGCAATATTCGGGTGCTGTTAAGCCACTGGCTTTTTGGGCTTCTAACGTGGCTTTCCATTCTTTTTTGGTTTGGCGTTTTCTTCGCATGGTGTCCTCTATGAATTATCAAAGAGAACATTATGCGATGCTAAATCACTTGGCAGTAGACGGGGTTTGGGCTACGGTTACATTCAATACACCTGCCCGTATACTTTTATGTGACTTTTTCTTTTTGATGAGCTCTTTAGGTCTTCCAAATAAGGCCGTTATTAACTGACATTTCACTACATCCATCTGAGCCTATATATGGCAATTTACCTATATAAATTCAAGCAATCCAAAAACTACTATTTTAGAATACGCATTCAATCATTAGGAATAATGACTACAAGTCCTAATCAAAAGTATTTTGTTCGTTCTTTACGAACAAGTGAGTACTGCAAAGCTATTGTACTTGCTAGCAATCTCATAGTGCTTATTCTTGATCATCTTGAAGCGGTTATGAAAGGTAGCAATGGTGAAAAGTCTCAGATGAGTCCATTAAAAGCTATTAGTGACATTTTTAATCAGCTCTTAATCAAAGCTTCTACAAAAAATATCAACGAGAAAGTATCGAATGGTTGTCACCGTGAAACACATTACCACAACGAAAAAATAAATAATAAACCATCTAATCGTCCATTTGAACATATGGAATTCAGATACAATGATGACGACGTAACAAGCATGTTAGCTAATAATTCACATAAAACTATACTCGAAAAACTTGTAACCGAAGTAGAATCTCTCAAGACGCAACTAACTTTTCAATCCCAATTGTTTCAGCAGCTTCTCTCAAAAGGTAGCCTACAAAATATCCCCAATTCAGCTGTTTCAACTACTCAGGTAAGTGACACTGAAAGTATGCACCTGATGAAACGGTTTTCGTTAGGAGCGCAAACCAAAATATTTGTTGAAGAGTTAAACCGGACAGTTTCATCAAAAACAATACTGAGCTATAAGGCTAAATTTGCATTTTTGCATTCCGTAATATCTCCTGACTTCGACTGCCGATGTTTTCAAAAAGCGCATGTACAACAGGTTAAAGTGGCGCTTATGGGTAAGAAAACAACCAGAGGTAGTGGCAATGGAAAACAGTTTTTAGGTGCCAAAACTATCAATCACTATTTGTCACACTACCGCTCATTTTATAATTGGCTGAGCAATAATGTTGATGGGATTCATAGCAACCCTTTTTGTGACGTAACGATGGTTAGCAATGCAAGGACAGTCAAAAGACGAGCTTTTAGTCACTTAGAAATCCAAAAAATCTTAACATACCAGTGCAAGAGCGCTAATGAAGCTAAGTATTTTCGTGATGATGCTAAATGGTTTCTACCGTTAGCTCTGTATACTGGGATGAGACTAAATGAAATCGCAGATTTGCGACTTGTTGACATTAAGATAATTGACAACATCTGGTGTTTCGATTTAAGACAGCAAAACACGAAGACTATCTCGTCAAACCGCCTTGTTCCAATCACTGAAAAGCTTATCTCTCTCGGTTTATTGCACTATATTGAGAGACTAAAAGCGTTGAACGTCGAATTTTTATTTTATCAAATAAGAAAAAGGAGGCCTTGCAAAGACGGTTGGGGTACGACTATTAGTCGTTGGTTTAATCGGACGGTATTAAAAAATATTGGTATAGACAAAGAAAGCGAAGACAAAAACTACAGTAATGTTGTTTTTCATTGCTTTCGGCATACGATGATTAGGGCATGTATAGAGAAAGGCGCACAAAAGCACCTTGTTAAACGCATTGTTGGCCATGCACAGGATGATGAGGTCACGCTAGGGGTTTATTCAAATGTAGATGATATTTCAATGCTAGTACTTAAGAATGAAATGGATAAACACCTCACTTGGTGAAACTAAGCAGGTCATAAGCTAATAAGTTTGTATTTAACCAGCTCGCTTTTTTATTCAAATCATTAAAATAAACATTGTTTCACTTTTAACGAAAAGTGACATAGCGCAAAAATTCAAAAAAAATCGTTTTGTGTCAGCTAAGGATAAAGTGAAACGTTCAAATTTGACAATGCATATTTTGCCTTTAAAAATCATGCAGTTGGAAAAAATTAAAAATCACTGTAATGTCACTTTTACTACTTCCTGCGAATCTGTATTCAAAGAAATAGTAACTCAAAAACCAAATCTCCTGTCAGTTTTAATAACTATTATTCGGCTCTCCACCCTTCCTACTATTTTTCATAGTTGCATTTAATACACTTCTATCTTTAGACTTAAAACGAGAAAGCGTATGACAAATAGAATCCAAGCATTCGACAGAAAATTTTCACTGTACTCACCAGAACACGAGGTACTTTTAGAACACTTGGAAAGTAAACTCGGTTTAGATGAGAGCTTCCCAGCTCGCCTGAAGTTGGCAAAACAATTATCGCATCTATTCAAATTTGAATTTACTGATAACAAAGAAATAGAGGAAACTAGAAAAAAGTATCTTGACGCAATTCGCAGTGTCCTAAATCCAGACTCAGGGCCTGTTCCAGTAGCTAGATTTTTGAGCAACAAAAGCCCTCTTCATGGCAATAAAGCCAAATATCCTTATGCCGCTTTTTTATTAATGCCAGAGAAAGTCGGTTTTGAAGTTCAAATTAAAATAATAAAAGCGCTGTTCCTGACAGCTATTCTTCACTCTTCGTCAACCGAAGAATATTCAAAAATAGCTATAAATATAAGAAAGGCTCTCGAAAGGCCTCTACCGCCAGACGAAGCACTCAAAACTATCCAAGTAAACTTAGACTTCTGCAAAGTAGATGAAGTGCTTGAGTTATTAACTAAACTAAAAAGTGGTGATTCTGATGCTAAGAATAAGGCCCTTGCTAAAGATTTATCATGGATACTTACAGATATTCAAACTATAAACTTATCTCTCTCTAAATCGCCGAAAAAGACGACGAATGAGAAAAACGATATATTAACCACTAAAGAAGGCAGCGATATTAATGTACTAGAACATAATGGCAACACAGGGCAAAGCCCAATCAAAGAGCCTTCAAAAGACTGGGTTCGAAAGTTACAAAGACGTAAGCGTACGGTAACGGCATCTACTTTTTCACCTCATATTTGCCATCCTATTCTTTTCAGCCACTTAAAAAGGATAATTGTTGATGAAAGATGGCAATCAAAACAAGCCTCGGCGCATATTTACGCCTGAGCATAAATTCAATATTGTCAAAGAAGCTAACGCTAAACAAGCGTCAATTTCTACTATCGCTCGCAAATACGATGTGAATGCCAATCAGGTGTTTCGCTGGATAAGGGAAGTGGAACTCAATCAAGTACGGTGGGTGCGTGTTGCCAACGGTCAACAAACGCTGACGAAGTTACCGGTACAAACACCGACATTTTTACCTGTTACGGTAAGTCAGCGGGACCCTGTGCAGCAAGTCCAACCCCAAACATCGGCCATTGTAACACTTGAGTTCGCTAAAGGTCATCGCTTGCAATTACACCAAGATAATCCTGAGTTGCTAAAGCAACTAGTGGCGGCGATGTTGTGATCACCTTATCGCATGATTTACAGGTCTGGTTATGTGCGGGACACACTGATATGCGTAAGGGCTTTGATGGTTTGTCAGCGTTAGTGCAACATGTACTAAAGAGGGATCCATTTAGTGGTCATGTGTTTGTGTTTCGGGGTCGTCGTGGGGATAGGCTTAAGTTGCTGTGGTGGGATGGACAAGGCTTGTGTTTGTACTACAAACGATTAGAGCAAGGCCGATTTATTTGGCCGAGTGCAAATAGTGGGACAGTACACTTAACACAGTCGGAATTAGCATTATTATTGGAAGGTATAGATTGGCGTCCGCCCGCGCGAAGACCTCGTCCCGAGCATGCAGCTTAACTGGGCTGAAAGGCTGTCGATATAATGAGAAAAAGTACTGAATATACGCATTTAATCAATGAGTTAGTGTTACTTTTATAGTATAATTCAGGCCATGAAAACGACCACTTCTCCGATGCCAACTGATCCTAAACTCTTGCAAAAGATGGTGGCTCAAATGCAGGCAAAACTTGATTCTCAAGAGACCTTGATTGCGACCTTGCGTCATCAATTAGCGGTGATGAAACGCAGTCGTTTCGGCCGTTCTTCTGAGCAAATGGATAAACAAATTCACCAGCTTGAATTGCAACTTGAAGAATTAGAGATACACGCGGCTGAACTCCCTGAGCTTGACTTGGGTGAGCCAACAGAAAAAGCCACGCCTCGTCGTCGTAAGCAGTTACCAAAGCATCTGCCTCGTGAAGAAACCCATGTTGAAGCCCCTCACGCTTGTCCAGATTGCGAAGGTGAATTAACGCATGTGGGTGAGGATATCTCTGAGATATTAGATGTAGTGCCCGCGTCCTATCGGGTACTTAAAATAATCCGCCCTAAGTTTAGCTGCCCTTGCTGTCAAAAGATGGTGCAAGGGGATGCTCCCCAGCGTGTTATTCCAAAAGGCTTCGCCAGTGCTGCCTTGATTGGGCAAGTGCTGTTAGATAAATACCTAGACCACCAGCCCTTATATCGTCAATCGCAGAAAATGGAGCGTGAAGAGATTGATATTGAACGCTCAACACTGTGTGATTGGGTTGGTAAAAGTAGCTATTTATTAACACCACTGGCCGATGCTATTGGCAACTATGTGAAACAGGCTAAACATATTCATGGCGATGACACGACCGCTCCCACATTATCACCTGGTAAAGGACGCACACAAATAGGCCGGTATTGGACGTATGTGCGCGATGGTCGACCTTGGGGCGAAGATGCACCGCCTGCGGTATGGCTACAATACAGTGAAGATAGAAAAAGTGTGCACCCCAGTGCCCACCTCAAAGATTTTACCGGCAGTATGCAAGCGGATGCTTATGCGGGTTACAATGATGTATACCGCAGAGATGTCACGTTCGTAGCGTGTTGGGCACATGCCAGGCGCAAATTCGTTGAGATTACTGAATCAGGTCCTTCGCCAATCGCCGACAACGCTATCGCGTTCATCCAATCTTTATATACGATTGAAAAAAGTATCAAAGGTCAACCACCCGATAGTCGCCAACAAATACGAATACAACAAGCCACACCCATACTCGATACGTTTTACGAGTGGTTGCAAACGACCTTGCGTACCTTGTCCAAAGGCTCGGCGATATCTAAAGCCGTCAATTACACCTTGAAACAATGGGAAGGACTCAACGCGTATGTGCAAGATGGACATGCGGCCATCGACAACAACACGGCGGAGAGATCCTTGCGGCCAATTGCACTTGGACGTAAAAATTATTTATTTGCTGGCTCAGCAGCAGGTGGAAAACGCGCAGCTGTGCTGTATTCTATCATCAGCACAGCGAACCTGAATGGCATTAACCCTAGAAAATACCTAACAGCAGTATTAAAACGTATTGGACAGCATCCGATTAATAAGCTCGATGAGTTGTTGCCGTGGAATATTGATCTCAACACCACCTCAGAAACTGACGCCCTCTAAAAACTAGTGTCCACTTAAAACTAGTGGACACTAAAAATAAGATTCAGCAATATGTAATGGGCGTACGCGTACCATTGATGCAAGATCTCGAACGCGAACTATGGCGCTTAATGCACCAAGCATGGCAAAACTATCGTAATGATGCCGGCTGGGCGAAACTAGGAGATATTGGAAAGTACCTTAAACGTATCATGGACTAAACCGCTACGCGGTAGTATTGGCCGCATCGACATCTTATCTAAGCAAACACTTCTGATCCGCAACTAAGCTAAGTAAGGGCGCTTTTGCCCTGACCTTACTTAGGAGTCAGATCATGACTACAACTAACGAACATATCAGCCCACTTCGTCAAAGAATGATAGAAGATATGTGCATGCGAAAACTCAATCCTAAAACCCAAATCGGCTATATTCGAGCCGTGAAAAGGCTAGCAGAGTATCTGAAACGCTCGCCTGAAGATGCTACGGCTGATGAGTTGCGCGAATTTCAAATTGACATGGGCCATCAAGGCGCTACGCCCACAACGATCAATTCGACCCTATCAGGTTTACATTTCTTATTTCATAAAACACTTGATCGTCCTGATGCGCTGCGCAAAATCAGCAGCGTGCCAGTGCCCCGTAAGTTGCCATATGTATTGAGTGTGCAAGATGTGAAGCGTCTGTTGACTGCTGCGAGTAATATCAAATACCGAACCGCTTTGTCGGTCGCTTATGGGGCAGGTTTGCGCATCAGTGAAGTGGTATCACTTAAAGTATCTGATATAGATAGCCAACGAATGGTGCTGCGTATAGAACAAGGCAAAGGGAAAAAAGATAGAATGGCGATGCTTTCACCGGTGTTATTGGTGCAACTGCGAGCGTGGTGGCGATATGCTAATGCCAATCGTTTAATGTTAAAAGGGGGTTGGCTGTTTCCAGGTCAACAACCATTTAATCATCTCTCCACACGCCAATTGCGCAGAGGGTTAAAGGCAGCTGCGTTAGATGCAGGGCTCGATAAACGTGTATCGATGCATACGCTGCGTCACAGCTACGCGACACACTTGTTAGAAGCGAACGTGGATATCAGGATCATTCAAACTTTGCTTGGTCATGAGCGGCTAGATACCACTGCACGTTATACAAAAGTGGCGACGAAACTGCTTAGGGAAGTGAGCAGTCCCCTAGATGCATTAGCATTACTGCCGAGCGAGGCAACGTGAGTCGGCCAGCATGCGTCTCTCATTGGAAGTCGCCGATGTGTTTCGTTTTTATGGTGGCGACTATAAAACCAAACAACAAGGCCATGTGAACCTGAATCAACTCAAAGTGATGTCGGCGATTGAACGTTGTCGCAGCGCCCAGTTGGGTGGGCATCAGTTGCATTGCGATAAGTGTGATACTGATTTAATCGCCTATAACTCGTGCCGGAATCGCCATTGTCCTAAGTGCCAATCGTCTAGTGCTAAACGCTGGCTCAAAGCAAGACAGAAACAATTACTCGATGTTGATTATTATCATTTAGTATTCACACTTCCTAGCGAGGTAGCGCAGTTAGCGTTTTACAACAAATCACTTTTGTACAAGTTGTTGTTTGACGCCGCCTCTAAAACGCTCAGCACAATTGCGGGCGATAAAAGGCACTTAGGTGCGGATATTGGCATGACCATGGTATTGCATACATGGGGCTCAGCAATGACGCATCATCCGCATGTACACTGTATTGTTCCAGCTGGGGGGATAAGCTTGGATAAAATGAAGTGGCAAGCGAGCAAAAAAGGCTTCTTTTTACCCGTTAGAGTATTATCTCGCCTATTTCGTCGGCTATACATGGAAGGTGTGCGTCAACTATATGAAGACGAGCAACTTCTATGCTTTAGTGGATTGGTTGAGATCACTGGCTTTAAAAAACCGAATAAGTTCACTGCATGGACCAAGCAACAGCAAGGACGAGAATGGGTAGTGTACGCCAAAAAGCCCTTCGCTGGACCCAAGGCAGTGCTCGCCTATTTATCACGTTACACTCACCGCGTTGCCATCGCCAACAGTCGATTGCAAAGTATGGACAAGCAGCACGTGAGCTTCACATATAAAGACTACCGGCGCAAAGGCAACAATATGCATAAAACAATGAAACTCGATACTCAAGAGTTTATTAGGCGTTTCATGTTGCATGTATTACCCAATGGCTTCCATCGCATTCGCCATTATGGTTTGTTAGCGAGTCCGGTTAAACTCAAACAAGCAAGGCGCTTACTGAACATGGCAGAGCCTGAGCCGGTTGTTGAGCCAAGTGAAAAGGATGATGAGCCCGCGTCGTTTGAATGCAGGAAATGCCACTCACCGCTAAAAATAATGGCGATAAGTGAGCCTGTTTATTTACCACGAGCGCCGCCTATTACAAAAGATGAGAAGTAGCGCGAAACGAGTAAAAGTCATCACTTACAAGTAATGACGGGCAAGTACTGCCTAAACAGTGCAAATATCCTAAAAATCGGAAAATAAAGACAAATAGTGAGCACCAACGAAACCCAAAAAATGAAAAAAGACTTACATCAGTGCACCGAAAAAAGAAGCTTAGCGTCCAAACCACGCATCGACACCCGACCTAACATCGAAATCCCCATAGTTAAACATCGAAGGCAGCCCACCGCGGTTTCCACCATGAGAAATTATCCGCTATCTGTCTAGTGCAGAAGAGAGAATACAGGGGCTTAGGTGTGGGAGACCGATACCCGATAATCTTAACCAAATCAGACTTTGATACTCGCAATTATGGCTTAAAAAAGCTGTCTGATTTCTTTGATGTTCACTCAAACAGATATGAAACTAGAATCACCAATAATTCTGGGTTAGAAGTGAGGTTAATAACCAAAGCTGATTCAGTGAAATAGAATGGATTATTTTGATTACCAAGGGAACTGCCTGTCTAATTAATGAATGACTTTGTCGCAATTACATTAGCAGTGCGGCTTTATTTTTGCAATCTGTCAGGCCGTTCAGAGCCTATAGACTCCATACGTTTACTAATTTTCCGCTAGATTTTAATATCCATTTTAACGATGATAGTTGAAGCCCTGACTGGGTCTTGTGGGCAGTTAACCGACTGTCGTCAAAATCAATTAAAGAGCGGCGAAAAGAGGTCATTGAGGGTAACCGGTTTTTGATTGAACTACCGCTGCAAAGCGGACATTAACGCCGTTGTAACCAGCTGAAAATAATTGGCTAAAATTTGTGAAGCACGAACAAAGCCAACTGCTTTTTGTCCTTTTGATTAACTTGTTATATTTATTTACAACAAATGATTTTGTCTAACGTACCATTCTTGCTAGGGTGTTTCTCAGTACCTTTAAACATATAGCCGTCGGGACAAAATAACTGTCCCCCGTCTATTTGTGTATCTATGACCTCACAATATTGTGCTGGCGTAATGTTAAATAATTTTTGTTCTAAGTTCTTTACCTTTAGCTCTAGTTCTCTAACATTATCTTCATCATTTTTTTGAGTGCTTTTTATAGAGTATGAAAGCTCACTCAATTGGTTGTTAAGACTAGAAATTACGACTACAAGTTCGTTATTTTTACTATCTTTGTTTTCAATACAAAATATCGATGCGATTAAAAAAAGCATAACGCCTAATAAGCTAAGGATTGCTTGAGCATTGAATTTATTAGTTGCAGTCGTAATTGTCCATGAGCTATTAGACAAAGCTGTAGCTGTATTATTAATACCTTTTCCACCGGCAATTATACTCATAACAAAACAAACAAAAGCTGCACCTAATAAGATATTATAAGTGGTAGTCGTTTCGTTGTTATCTCCAGCAACAAAAACATATGAAGCACCAAGTATTGCCAACATTGATAAATTAGCCGTGATTATAAAACCACTTAAATTGGCCATTAAACTTGAGGCTGCTCTATTATCTTCATTTAAAGACATAAGTTATCCCCCCAAAGTTTAACTTGGCTTAAACTTAGATCATCATAAATATTAGCAACAGCTTTCAACATGTCTCCACCAGTAAGAGTTAAGTCATTAGTTTCTCTGTTGTATTCAACTCCATTTTCTTTGTATTTTAACTTATGACTAGAAACCTTAATAGCTTCATTAAATATAGATTTAGTATCAATAGAAAGTCGATGAAAAACATCCTGTTCAAATGAGTGTTCTAGTGCTAGTGGGAGAGCAATTAATTGATGTAAGTTAATAATTAAAAAATGAATTGCATCATTACGAACATTGATACCAGACTCCTTGTAGTGGTTAACAAACTCGTAAACTATCGAAGAAGTCTGTTTTTTAGTTTCTACATATGTTCTTTTTTGAAAAGATGAAGATTCTCGAGCATCTTCGTATGAATCTATAATATGTTTATAGACATCATCAAATTCATTACGCATGTTTTACAAGTCCTTTTGGTATTAAAGTTATAAATAAGCCATCAAACGACAGCTGAGTTTCTAATAATTATAACGCTTATTATCGAGCATATCGTATATGTAACTACTCGGTCAGATTTCTATTTACGTCACTTTCAGAACTTACTTTCTGATTTTATTAAGTATTTTTACTATACTGCAATCAAAACCTCAAATAATTAAAAAAGCAAAAGGAGATCTGACTTTTACGAGATCTTTCTGCTTTCTATTAAAAACTAAGTAAAAAAATTTCCATAGTTAAATTAATAACTTAGCCTTTTTGAGAAAAACAAAGTAAGACCAGACTAAATGACATTATAGGAAGGCACACAAAACGTCCCTGCGATCTAAAATTCTAGCTTCTACATGAAAATATTAAATTGTAGAGCATAGTTGCTTAATATATACTTTTTAAACTCTTTAGCTTAGGGTTACTAAATCACCATATCTCCATGTGCCAAACATCCAATCCTTCCAGTTTTCTGGTTTTTTGATAACTTCCCAAATCAGCTCTTTGGACTGTTTTACGTCCCGATATTCACAGAAGTCCTTACTCTTATAACCCCATTTATGTAGATAATGTATGGCAGCGATGCCACCTAAGACTGTAAAAAAAGCTAGCAAAATGTCCACGGTTTATTCCTTTGTTAGATCAATGACATTCGTTTTAGACCAAGCTCTTTGCCATTTTTCATCTGTAGACTGCTTCTTGCACAACGTCCATCTTGCCAAGAAGATAGAATCATTAGGCAAAAAGAAGTGTTCAGTTAAAATACTTTCAGTATTGGGGCCTAAGTAAAAGTTTTTAATACGTTCCATCGGAAAAATTCTTACTAAAGGCGTACCTAAATCTATATCTACATCAATAAACTGATGAGAGTCTGATTTTTTCACTTCAAATATCTCAATGAAACAAGACTTGCAATCTAGCTCTACACGTTGTGTTGATTTATTTTTCCATGATGCAATCAACCTGATGAAAGAATAATCTTCATTCTCAAAATAGTTTTCTGCTACAAGAGCTCCTGCAATTGAGATTTCTTCCCTCTTCTGCCTCAGTATTTCTGAAAACTGCCATCTCCAAAGTGCCCAACCACCGCCAAACAGTATTCCAATGGCGGTAGCGAAATTCTTCAACACTTCAGCTATATCTTTATATTCTGCTATTGTAGTGGAATCCATTGTGTTTATTCCCTCGTTAAATCATCAATCTTCTTTTTAAAAAAGTGAGTTAGAAGTTTTTGAGACCCATCGAATATTACTTTGAAAGGTGCATCTTTAAGCTCTGATTTGAGCCGATTAAGCACTTCTCTATTGCTAAGCGCTGTTGCAAAATCATGTCCACTTTGCGTTAAGCGAAGCTTTTGGTTTCCAATAATGCTTGGGCCCGAAAGAGAATGTGTAACACCGGCTTTTGCTAGCTCTCCTGAATTCAAATACTCATCACCAATTAGTGAATTTTCAACCAGCAACTGATAATTAAAATAGAATTTTTCGTCTTTAAGTTCAGTCTTTACTTCATTCAGAACAAAAGGTAGCGTAATATGCGCCGCTTCAGCCTTAATAAAGACACTTAATATGTCAGATTGCAGTTGTAAGTCAGGCTTCATGTTACTTCCTCCGTTACTTTTTTTCGATTATCCAAGTGTGAGCTTTGGCATTGTTTCCAGTTTGTTGATGAACTTGCAATAGGGTGCCATTCTGTGGTTCTTTGCGTGGCAACCATTGGACGTCGATAAGCAAGTTTGGGATTGCCCTATTTTTAATAACTATTTCTTCACCTAACGTAAGCTTACTAGGCAACTCAACATACATTTCATCAGTTAAAGAATAGTATTTGGCAAGCTCTGCAAGCTCCGTAGAATATTTCTTTTTGATAGCTTCTATTTCGCTCATAAATGCTACTGATTGTGTGTGTGCTTCATGAATCTCTTCAATTTTCTGTTTAGTAGCCTCATCTAGAATAATTTTTTTTGCTGCCGCTATGGTTGTTCCATAAGTTATTAGACCCGTTGCCACTAATGCCGCTATAAAACCGCCCAGCATATACCAAAACTTACTAGCTTTAATTAGGAAATATTCTTTTCTCAGTTTTTCAGAGAACTCTATATATTCAGCTTCAGACATTGTTATTCATTCCTTTGTTAAATATTAAGGCCAAAATATATAGAGTAGAGCTACAGATATACAAAATCCTACAAACATACAAACATTAACGGCCGTATCCGAAATAACATCTGTTGGGGTGAAAGCATTTAAAATATGAGATAACATCAGCCCCAATACGGCAGAAGAAAGAGGCAACACAATCAGAATAAGCGATTGCCGCTATTAATATCCCACCTGCAACTTCCGTCATGATTTTATTCCTTACTCTGAGATCTAATCTCGCGAACTTTGTCAAACGTATCTGAAATCATTAGGGTGACAAGAAATACTGCTAAGGCAGTTATCCAACCATGTTCTAAATACATTAGGATTGTCGGCAAAACACAAAATATTACGAAAAGTAAAATAGAGCCTAAACGCTCACCTTTTTTGTTTTTCATCCTTTCTTAATTCCTTCTATATTTTATTAACTTAATTACACTAATCGTCATTGAGTTCATCACCCAGCTTGACCTCGATCTCTTCGATGGTTGGGAGCTGCTTTTCTAGTTCGCCAGGGAGTTCTTCAGATAACCTATATTCGGCTATTCCAATAGGTGATGTTTTATTGCGTACTGCGTATTCTGCAACAACCTTATTGCGATCCTTACATAAAAGAAGTCCGATTGTTGGAGAGTCATTATCCCGTTTCAGTTCGCCATCTACAGCAGCTAGGTAGAAATCTAATTGCCCTACGTCACTAGGAGTTAATTTATCTGCCTTTATTTCAATAACTACATAACATCTAAGGGTTAGGTGGTAAAAGAGTAAATCAATGAAGAAATCATCGCCACCTACGTTCAGATTATATTGTTGGCCGACAAGGGCAAAGCCTTGGCCAAGTTCGAGTAAGAACTTGGTGATTTTACTCATCATTGCATTTTCTATGTCTCGTTCTTTTGACTCACGAGTGGCATCCAAAAACTCTAAATGATAGGGGTCTTTGAGTGTTTGTATTGCAAGTTCTGAGGTAGGCTTTGGTAGTGTTTTGTCAAAATTGTTGATGGCTTTGCCTTGGCGCTTTATCAACTTAGCTTCAATTTGATGGATTAGAACAGATCGTGACCATCCGTTGTTTAAAGTTTCAGTGGCGTACCAAAGTCTTTCGTCTTGAGTTTTTATTTTCTCGATCAGAGCAATATTGTGTCCCCAAGGGATTTTGTCCAACAGCTGTTGGACAATTGAATTAGTGTTGAGATCAGGCCAATTTTGAGCAAACGATCTCATGTTCATCAAGTTAGAACGTGACAATCCTTTCATATTTGGGAAATCGGACTTTAGATCTTTTGCTAGTTGTTCAATGACTTTGCTTCCCCATCCTTGTGAAGCCTGCTGCTTTATGATTGAGTTGCCTAAACGCCAATAAAGATTGATCAGCTTTTGGTTAACTGAGACGCTGGCCTCGTATTGTGATGATTTAACATCCTCTACCAATTCTTTCAGCCATTCTTGGTAACTCGTGTTCGTAGTTAATTTCATCAAAAACCTATTGTTTTAAAATTTTACAAGCGGCACATCGAAATCCGATAGCAATTATTTCTAATTAATTCGTGAAAACACGCTATTAAAAATTTGTTGCAACTCTCTTTCTAATGGCCTTATCTTAGCGTCAAGAGTTGACTTCGTTTTTATGCCTGATACGGCTTTTAACTCATTGTAACCGCAGCCATTGTCATACATCATTTTGACCCAGCTATCTCTAAACGTACTTACCCTAGCACCTTGAATTCCAGCATTTAGAATAAAGCCTTTCAACTTATCGTCCAGTGCTCTTGTTTGGTAACTTACGCCACCATCAGACAGTGGTTTTTTGCGCTTCGTTAACGCAAAAGGTTTATAGTTATCGTTCACTATAAACTTCATTTCATCGTCTAATTGCCTGTAAGTGTGTAAATTACTACCTCCAACTTTTTTAGACTTGAGCCAATCAACGTAATTATCTAAAGCTGGTAAAACATGATCTGCAGTGCACAGCTCTCGACTTTCGCCATTAAAACTGAACTCAGCAGGCAACACCCAACGCTTATACCAACTACCCGATTCCGACATAAGTGCATTTAACGGTAGCTGACAAATCTCTTTTCTGTCTAATCCCCAATAACTCGCACATATGATCAGCGCTTTGTTTCTTGGGCCAAATTGACGCGAATTATTTGCATCAATTATGGTTTGTATATCATCTTGAGAAAATGTAACTTCTAAAGGCATTTATTATCTCTTTTATGTCATTTTCTCAATTATGAGCTGTATTGACACGAAGAGTAGTATATTTTTTAAACAGCGTCAATTCTATTTATAGAACTAATTGACACGTTATAATATGCTTTGCATGTCAGAACTATGTATTCGCATCAACAAAACCGGACCGACAGAGGAATATTGGAATACGCAACTGAAAGTAATTTTTAGCAAGACCGCTGTCTTTTAAAACCAATTTGTTTTTCTACAAAACCGAGGCACGGCGGCTTTATGATCATACAATCAACGGACTTTTTAGCTTTCATTAGGCAGTCTGATATTCCCCCAATATGCCCCCTCAATATTATAGTTGGAACTCACTGGCGGCAGAAAACAGAAGATGCACTCAGTCATTTACAAGCTTCTTAGCCTGCATTTTTTGCAAATCCATGCTCGATTGAAAACCCAGTTCCAATTACTTTAGTTTTGACAACAAATCAACACTTATATGGGGGACTAGAACGTCACGAAAGCCCCGCTATGCATCGGCTTCATTCGTTTCACAACTTTTGAAACGCATATTGCGAAAAAATTTAGCGTATCGATAATTTATGACCTTTCTCACTGGTTTAAGCTCGGCCAACCAAAAACTCAACCGAACAGTATGATTAAACTTTCAACAGCATAAATCTAATCTTATTCCGTAAAAATTGAAATCACTGTGAGTTATAACCCCGCTCAATATAAGCATCAACGATTTAATATTATTCTAATGTTTTTCAACGAGTTGCAGAAAGTGGCGCGATTTCTATTCAATGATATTTTGGCATTGAATTAATTTTCAAACCAATAAAAAGGATAGACAGTGAAACTTAGTAAACAACGAGAAACCATTTTTAAATCCAAAATTGAGCGCATTGTAAGGGAGGCGAAAAATAAATATCAAAGAGACGAAGAATTTGATGACCTTCTTCAAATACTCTTGATAAATTACAGCGTTGCTTTGCAAAGCGCAGACTTAACTCAGAATTATCATGCTTATTGTATGAGATACGCACACTGGGAATGTTTTAAGGAGTTGAATAAAAGAAAGAAGCGCAAAAGTTACCAATCTCATTTGACTAGCTTGAGCGAAAGTTGCAAAGAAGAAGACACTCTATTTTTTAAAGTATGTACGACCACTTTAGAAGATCAGGTAACTTTTGAATCCCATCTATCGAAGCTAGCTATGCTTTATGAGCAGCTTAAACCATCTGAGCGCTCAGTAGTAGACGAACGTATATTCGGTTTTTGCAACGGCATGATAAAAGTAAAAACTAGACGGCAACAGATGATTGTTCGTGCACTCAGAAAAGAGTTGAAGGAGTCGATCGATGCAGCATAAATTAAAAATCAATTATATCCCGATCATAAAAGAAGGATGCTCTTCCGATAATAAGGTGCCGTTTCATCATGAACTTCTGGAAATTTTGAATGCTTTTTTTGATGATGAAGACTCAAGAATAATATCCGTGTGCACTACAATTATGAGTAGGTCACCTGGTTTAGATGAGCAAGTTTCCACATTGGAGAAGGCATTTGTATTCGAAGACTATTTTGACAATACTTATTTTTCAATCAAGCATGACGTCCACGTTGAGGGTGTAAAAGAATATTCCCTGCTATACATCGCTTTCCTATATACAGGCAAAGACATTGGGTCAGGCGCATTTAATACTAAAACACTTGTGCGGATAAACTCGCTTTTTAAAAATAATAATTTTTGTGCGGCTATTTTCGGTTCCATTAGAGAAAACAACTTCATCGCAGATTTCAGGTTAGCATTTGAAATTACAAAGAATATAGTAGATCTATATTCTCACTCACCACGCACTTGCTCCGCATTAGTTTTGCCTTTTTACACTTATGAACACTTTATCAAAAACACTTTCTTCATCGAAGAAACTGAAAATTTCTACGACGCTTGGCTATCTTGGTATCGAGTTGGTACCGAAATACTTTCGGCGACAAAAACACCTTTTATAATAGTCTTTGGTGAAAATGAGACAATCGAAGAAAACCATATCAGTAGCCTTCCACTAGGACAGCAAAAGCAAAAACAGTTAAATGGGCTTTATAAATCAAAACGCTCCAAAGAGGCAACCGGCGCACAAATAGAAAATTGCGACCTCATCAAGATTGAGACATTCAGTTGTTTCTATTTCGGAGACATTGTGACGGTAGTCAGTTGGTTTAACAAATCCAGTAAGCAATGTGCACAGATTTATTATCATGTGACTCAAGAAGCTAAGCATCTAGATGAATTAAAAGTGCGTTATTGTCAATTTGACAAAGAGATAGGCATAGAGCAGCATGATTTTTTTGTCGACCATAAAAAATTACACTTCCTAAAAATCAAGCCTAACCGGCATTAATAGCTAATATTTGCAAATAGGCTTCTATATAGTTTGCAGAAACTAACGTGATGTCACATAGGTTAAAAGGTGACATTGCGTTCAAATTAAAAAGCAAACTGTGAAATTTCGACATTTTGAATTGTTAGAAACAATTGGGAGTCAGCATTCAATATTGATTCATTATATTGTTGAGATAAGACACCCTTTTTAACGATTATAAACCCTTATGTCACCTTTGACCTAAACTGACAGTGCATATAAATTTAGATGTAAGACATGCGTTTTTGAAGAGTTTAAAAACGATATTTTTTAACGAAACTCAAAGTTTCACGAATCAACAGCACATAATGTTCGTTTTTAGCGCGTAAAAACTAAAGTAGCGACTCAGTAATATTTACACTGTGACCTCAGAGCATTAATCGTTCTTAGTTGGTCTTAAAATCACGATCCTCACAACGAGTAGTACCACGGTAAGACCCATAAGTATAAATTTTAAAGCACTTAATTTTCTCTTCCTACCATTGTATCTTCGCTTCAACATAGACCAATCTCCGAAAAGTTACAAAGTATATTTTTGATTTAGAGAATCAAGCAACTTTAAACTTTTACGATTCAATAACACGAATGAAGGCTTCCCTTCTTACACAGATGTCCGATAGTAAAAACTGCCTATTTCACTTCGTTTAGATATCGACTAAAGAGCATTTGATGAGATTGGCACGAGGTTTAATTCGAAAGAACTACAATTTTTTAGCATAGTCTACCGGTTGAGTCGTAAGGCCAAGTTTGTATTTTTGTATCCTTCAACTTCCTCTGGGAAATTGTCTACAAAAGTGATGGCTTACCTCGTTTCTACTTATCAAAGAAGTTCAGATCTAACGTTATCGAAAAGTAAAATATCACTTAAAGGAATATTTCACATGATAAGAAACGCCAAAATTTTAAATTCTTAATTTTCCTTATGTAAATCATTGACTTATAAGAATTTATAAATCATCCGATTGTCACTTTCAGTAGTTCGTGACATTCCATTTCTAAAAACCAGTTACTCACAAACCATAAGCTTCC
The DNA here is from genome assembly GCF_055808975.1 of Glaciecola sp. G7-5. Lineage (NCBI taxonomy): Bacteria > Pseudomonadati > Pseudomonadota > Gammaproteobacteria > Alteromonadales > Alteromonadaceae > Glaciecola > Glaciecola sp. G7-5. The sequence continues at coordinate 1,157,988 of NZ_CM147892.1, read as the reverse complement.
AGTCATTTTAAATCGTTATTGTATGGATCCCTGCTCTTCCCTCAAAAAGTCATGATTGTAGTTAATACAACTATATCAAATATAATAAAACGAGAAACAGAATGAGTGATTGCAATCAATTAAGTAAAGAATTTTCATTTTATGCTCCAAGCCACAACTTAGTTTTAGAAGACCTTGAAAAGAAGCTCTATCTAAACAATCAATTTACCGCAAGACGAGCATTAGCTGACTGCTTTTCAAACCATCTCAATAATGAATTTTTTGCGCCAAAGCATATTGAAGAAAAACTGGCCATTTATAATAGTGCAATTAAAGCTGTATTGGACGAAACCGCGGGCACTGTGCCAGTTGCTATAGGCTCAAGTGGAAGGCATATTTTAAGGGGGAAATTTGAAAAATACCCAGTACCAACGTTTTTCCTGATGCCTAGGCCATATCAATATGTTGAGCAAATTTCTGCGATAGAAAGGCTATTCTTTATATTTATTATTCTTGATACTAAAAATGCCCAAAACACAAATACCCCCAGAATTGCCACAAAAATGAGACTGGCTCTTTATGGAAATTTGTTGCCAGTGAAAACCATTCAATTGGTTCCTCCACAAATAAGGTTTGGTGATCTCGAGCCGCTGCTTTCATCTTTGCGTGAAGTGAAAAAGAACGATGCAAATCCTCGAGAAAGTGCGTTTGCTGATACATTGTTTGAGATTGTTAATGATATTCTAAATACAAAACCAGTTGGCAGTTTAATTAAAAATAAACAAATAGATGAAACTTTTCAAAGTAATGAATCATTTAAGAAAATAGACGACATAAACGCTAAAGAGAACGTAAAACCACTTATAGCGCCTGTTGAAGAAAGTTCCAAAGAATGGATAACGAAAAACCAGAGTGTGACGCCCAATGACTTTAGACTGTTCGTCGATCCTGAGCGGCACGGATTAATAGATGAGTTAGTCGCAAACATTAAAAATGGTGATAACAAAACCAGAGATGCGTCTGCTTTAGTATTGCTTTCCTTTGTAATTGGGCAAGATATTAATACCGTGAAAGAACTGCAATTTGGCTATAATGGAAGTTTAACTTACGCTGGAGAATACTGCAGAGAAATAAAAATTCCAGCCGATGCTTATATTCCCCCAAATGAATCTAGCAACCTTAGACCTCGGGCTACAACTGTAAAGTTGCCTCTGCCACCAGTAATAACGCGGTGGCTTTCTTCACTTCCTAATTCGAACAAAAAACTCATTGATTGCGTAGATACGGCGCTCAATGAGTTAGATAACAGCATTAAAAATGTATTAAATCAGATTAAGCGTAAGCCTGGGCTATTTCGAATCCGTCAAGAAAAAATTTGTGCCAATCTGCACTTGATTCTTACACTTCTATATCGTGATGAAAGCATCAACTATATAATTACTAGGAGAAAAAATCATGATGCGCCCACTAGCAGCTATTATATATGCCATGAGATTTGTTTCATTCAGCGAGCATATGCATCAGCAATACAAGCAATGCTTTTAGGCACATGTATTGAGGACGAATATAAACACCACATTAACAGTTTTGTTTTTGCTGAAAGCGACTTGGTCACAGGCTATTATCCGAGCGCAGAAGTTTTATTGTCATTTCCAACAAAAACGCTCGAAAAACTAAATGCAGCTATAAAGAAAAAAGACATAATTGAAACTCACAATACATACGTAGATTATTGCCTTGCATTGCTAATGATTGGGACCGCTCATAGGCCAGTCGAGGACCTATTTCCTAAACTAAGCCATATCGAAATACTAAGTAATCTAATAATAATTTCTGACAAGGTTACTTATAAACGAAGTAACTGGAGGCTTGCAGGGATTCCTGACACCGCAATTAAACAAATTGAACTATACCAACTGTATTTAAGTGCCCTACCCTCGAAGCTTGCTCCAGTAAGCCCAGAGATAGCTGACCAAATAGCTATATACACAAACGGCTACGAGGAGGTATTGCCACAGTTTTTTTACCTAGAACAGAAAAATCAGCTTCAACTCGTCAGTGTTACTCAAGCAAGGATGAAAAAGCGTTGGAAAGATTTATGGGATTTTCCAATCAATTTTACTCGCCATATAACTGCGACGGAATTAATGAGACTAGCAAGCTGTGGAGAGCTTGTTAAAGCCCAACTCGGCCATAATTATGACGGCTCTGACAGATTTGGTAAAAACTCTACGCTTGCACCGAAGAACTTTTTTATTGCGATCTCTAAATATCTTGAGCAAATACTCAATGAAAATAATTGGTCCGCGATCAAGAGCCCTTTTCGTAAAACGACAGCTTACGCCCCTAGAAAACAAGGAAAAAACCAAAAGCCTTATAATTTTGCTGATAAAAGAAGGGATTCAGAGAGGAGGGTAAAAAGGCAAAGTAGAATTGAAAACGCAAAACTTGCAATTCAAGAGCATCTTGAACTTAACCTAGATAATACAGACTCGCAAACAATTACTGAGGATGAACATGAAAACCTAATTCTGGCAATTGAAAATAAAACGAACCCAAACCGCGAACAACAACAAAAAGCCTTAAACTACTTAATTAACTCTATGACTATTAACGTCAAAAAGGAAGAGCCTGTTTTTTCAACGTGGGTAAACAAAATCGAGGCTTCTCCGTTACGAGAACACTCAATTAGAAAATATCAAATAGCGTTAAGAGCAAGGCAATCTTTCGTGGAGCATATCAATACACAAACAGAAACAATAGCCTTTGATCATAATTTACGACTAGCTGAAATTACAGTATCTGGCGCAATATTCGGTGGTTTGCATAACGCGCAACTACTGGACAATTTATTTGAAAGTATTCAACGCGTTTTACATAAACATAACGGTTCAACCCTCATTGATTTCTCCGAGTATGGTGAGACCATGCATCAGAGAAGAGTCTGGTTTTTAGATCCAATGACGACAGGCTTGGTACTTGCTCTCAATAAGATAAAGCCGTTGAATTCTAGTAAATTTAATAGGCAAAAATATTTAAAACATTTAGGAGACCTAATACAAAAAATTCAGGCTCACAAAATAAAGGAAAAGTTTGATTGTTTTGAGTGTTTAGAACAGATAGGGCAAACACTTGCATTTTTTGAGATGCCAGGGTTTCTGCGAGAATTCACATCTGGACGGCTGAAGACTGCCAGTTTGTCGCTAGACAGCATAGTGAGAGCAAACAGTAAAATGGCACTAGACACCACACCAGATGCATCAGAACTTTTAGGGCTTCATGAAAAGTATTTTATTCCGACACTCAATGACAAAAGGGGCTCACATGGGGTACTGAAATTCAAACAGCGATTCAGCAAACTGAAGCAAGCCATTCTTCTCGCGCCCCATGAAAAGAGGTATACGTACAACAATCGTTGTAAAAACGAATTATACGATTTCCTTAAAAAAGACTTTATAACAGATGAGTTTTGGAGTGTCGACAGCAAGCTTATTGGCGGGTTTGTTATGTTTTTATGTAAAGAAGGCACCACCAAAAAACGCAATGCCGCCTATTTGACAGTGGTTAATTACAGCGATGCTATTGTACGTTTCTACATTAAATGCATGAACAATGTTGAGCTCGAAAACAGATACCCATCGGAAATAGATTGGCAAGCGTTATTTGAAAACGCTATTTTACATACGTTCAACAGGCAGGGAAAAAGCATGCGAAACGTGCTTCGTCAATTTTTTCGCTACTTGAGAGAAAAGCATGTTGTGCAAGACATCAATTGGTCGCGCATATACAGCATAGATTTAACAAACGAAGAAGACCCAAGTGTTGATGCTAACTATGTATCTGAAAGCGAATATTTCATACTGCTAGACAAAATTATGCAGAGCAGTGAACTTACCGACATTGAGCGTCTTCAAACGGCTTTAATCGCATTGTTTGGATATCGGTTTGGTCTTAGGATTACTGAGACTCATGGACTACTAAACAGAGATGTTATCAATGATGAAATACTAGCATTAGTGATTATGCAAAACAGTATAAAATCTATAAAAAGTGACGATGCCGGCAGACGAGTCGTGAGCACCGATACTAATGAATTCAAAGAATTGGAAAGGGAGTTACTCAACCGATATTTGTCTATTCAACAAAGAAATATGATAGCAAATCGTTCATCGCCTTTTTTCCGAGATGGTAGTCATAACTCGACAGGTATTATATCGAAGGACAATGCTAGTAGTCTTATAAACGCATTGCTCAAACAAATAACCGGTGATACCTCTATTCGTTTTCATCATCTACGACATAGCAGAGCGACAAAATCGATTGCTCAAAAAATAAAGCCTTTCGATTATGATTTATTAGAAACAGATCAAGCTTCATTTAACACTAATTTTTATCATCTGCGTGAAGTCGCGGTATCTATGGGTCATGCTCACGATACCACCACACTAATGACATACACCCATTGTCTGGATAGACTCGTGCTTGATTGGCTACCAGATTTTACTCACATGTTAAACGACCGAGGCTATGCCTACATACTATCGATGAAATACGATAGTGTTCGGACGAAAAGACAGCGAAATAAAAAAGTTGAAGGCTCTCCTACATCACTTTTGTCACCGCAGGAAAACAAAGGATTGTATAACCTACTTCCTGCTCATAATATTAAGCTAGTGCCATATGTCGGCAGTCAATTATCAACGAAAGATGAGAGTGAAACGTCAACAATTACACTGCTCGAACTTGCAGCTATCGTTTTTGAATATGCCACCACATCTGAATCGATTACAGATTATCTGCTGTTACAAAATATCCAAAAATACAAAGTAGCGGTTATTGTCAGTAGCTTGTGCGAAATAGAACAGGAATGCGGTTATTCTTTGTTTCAATTTAATTCTCGCAGAAGAGCAAGCAGCGAAAGTAATAATATAATTATACAACCTAGCGAAGTAAGTGGCAGTCAAAAGGCACTAGAGCAAATTTATGCTGGTAAATTTATAGAAAATAGAGATAAAAACAATTTGGCCAACGACATAAGGGTTTGGGTTAGGACATTTCATGCCGCATCTCAGAGTAACCTGATTGAGGATTATCAACAATATAACCGACTAATGATGCTATTCATGAACCATTTCGGCAGCCCTGACATGCATTTGAATTTCAACTCATCTGAAAATGTTTTTTCAACAGAAACATCGAGCAGAGCAATAGTAAAAACAGATTATAGATGCATACCGACATTTCGCGATCAAGGTAAAGCTCTTATAAATAAAACTGGTCAACTAAAAGTCCAACAGGTGCGCAAACGAAACATTAGCTCAATAGTGATACTTATAATTTGTGCATATATTCGAATACTGGAAAAAGAATCGTCTTTAATACAACCATGATTAGTAACTCAACAAAACTAATAGGTTAACTAATGATAGATATCTCACAGGACGTAATAGTATTTCCGTATAACAAATCAGTGGAAGCAGAAAACGCTCTTTACTGGAGTGTTGCAGAGGACTCAAGGCTAAGGCCCGTAATAAGTAATCTTAATAAAATTGCAGCCTTATTACAAAAACACGTAGCAACTTTGGATTTGAAGGAAAAAATAGAGTTTTCAGTCAAACATAAAGCGGTGAACACAGATTTAGATGTTTGTTTGGCAATCTGCGTAAATTGCCAACTAAGCTCAATGACAATGGAACAGTTTCAAATTTTTATCGATGATATCCAGAGAAGTCAAAAATCGGTTTTAGAACAAGTCGATATTTTAAGTAAAAATGATACGTATAAAATTCCTCAAGTGATTATATCAGACGGGCAGCAGTATGATATGACGAGTGAGGAATTCGATAGTGATGCGATTACAGTAAGAAATAAACTAGAAAAAGACATTTTTGATTTAGCGGTAAAAATTTCCCAATCAAATGCAGGTTTGAAGTACAAGATAGGTGGCTCTGAATCAAGATTAGCGAATTTACCAATTACCGTGAAGGCTGTTGAGCCTAGTGAACCGATTGTTGAAAGAGTCTACGTTTCCTATTATGACTATGTAAAATCTTTTAGTTGCGTAGTTTTTTTGTCAAACGGTAAAAGAATTCGTGAACTCCGTTGCGATGATCCTACACAAAGACGAAAACTTGAAGCTGCATCAAAACTGAAATGTGAAGTAGACGTCAGATTCGCTACTGAAGTAATTAAAGTTGGCGGTGAAAAACCTAAAACACAAATTACGGAAATTTTAGAAGTGGTAGAAATCTACGAGGATAAGAAATATCCCAAGCAAAATGAACTAGACTTCTAATACGGTCTTTGTTGCTCATCAAAATTATATATACAAGTCAGCCGCGAGTTTTTGTGAAGTTGAAAGCGGCTAGACTTGTGTTGACGATGAAGGAATAGGGGGCATTTTCAAGCAGAATTTGCGAAATGCTAGAGCTAGGAAAAAACTTATTTTGGGACTATATGCTTTTGTCGGCTTTTCAATCAGTTTTCCTTCATGCCTATTTATCTGCAAATAATTGATAGATAAATAGGCATGAAGTCGCTTGGTGTTAACAGCATGAAGTGGGTTAGTCATCATTTAATCTGACAGTCTCTTGTGTACGTATACCGGCCCTTGGCGATAAGAGAACTTAATTTCTGCAAAGAGCGAAAAGCGGTCGTTGATATAATATGAGCCAGCATGCAAAATGCAATGTATGATTTGCTTCGTGTTGTCAAATTCAAATTATCATTTTTCAGGAGAGAACTTGAACCAGCCTAAGATAAATAATTTAAAGTTCGATACAATTTTCGATGGTGCACTAAAGTGTTTGAGAAATGCACAAGAATTATGTGATGAGGCCGAGATTCTTCATAAACATGGTAAGTTTGCGCGTTCGTTAAGCTGGGAAATATTTCACCTGTTCAATATGAGCAGAAGTTACTAAAAAGTGCCTAAACATGTCTCCAAATTTAGTTGACCGTTACAATTGGATACGGCGCAGAGTCAGAATGTGTTACTGGCGGCAATGGCGAAAACCCAGAACCAAAGTGAGAAGCTTGATGAAACGAGGTGTGCATGTGCAAGAAGCCGTTGCTTGTGGGATCACAAGCAAAGGGCCTTGGCGCAGTTCAAAAACACCCGGTATTCAGCAGGCATTAAACTTAAATTATCTGAAAAACGAGGGACTATATTCACTCAGAGACGGATGGATAAAAGTGCATTACCCAAACGGGTAATCTGTTAGATGAAACGCCCCCACAACACCCTGCATGCAGGGTGTTGTGGGGGCTGAGGGCTAAATACCCTCGGCTACCCGATTAGGCTTGCTAGCCAGGTAGCTTTGCCGCAAGTACATCAACGTTTTCGATGGACGGGGGCTCAGATAACAACTCACCTGCCTTTGCCATCAATGCGGCTGCGACCTTGCCGGAGAGATGGGCCTGCCGACCCGCTTCATCCGGGAAAGCATCAAAGATTCCGAAAGTGCTTGGTCCAAGCCGAATGCCAAACCACGCAGTGGTGGCAGGCTCCTCATTGACGATGGGAAGGCCACTCATAAGGAAGCTCTCAACCTCTTTCTCTTTTCCGGGTTTCGCTTCAAGGCGAACGAACAAGGCTACTTTGACCATGGAATGTCTCCTGTTGTTAAATATTCTTATGGTAGCGACTTTATTATCGCTCGTTTTATGTTTAATGGTTCAAATTTAGCCCACTTAAGGACGATTAGCAAACAGATAATATGCGCGATTACGCAACAAATTGAGCATACAATTATTATGATTTTGATCTACAGTCGTTTAAGTCGCCAATAACAGCGGATGTTTGCTCATGCCTCAAAGCCCTTTTATGGAAATGCTGCGCTCAGAAATGCGCTTGCGTGGTAACTCTCTGCGCACCGAGAGGTCATACCATCACCGAATGCATAATATCAACTTGCTTAATGGTTGAGGGCTGTTTATGGTCTCCTTTACCGAATAAATAGTAAGCATGCGAATACAAGCGAGCATGCGTGTTTTGTACCTCACGATTGGGGTATTTACAAAACAACTTGACTCGGAGGTTTGGGTACTGGACCGCGGCTACGAATTGCGCGAAGCCGGCGACGCGGTGAGCGAAACCTACTACTCCGCCCTGGTACTCGGTGGCGATGCCCTCACCGCCATGGGCGTCCACCCAGCCCGCGCTACGGGGAGTTGTTCATGAAGCAGGAAGAGTCTCTGGGGCACGCCATGCGGGAGAACGCTCGGCGAACTGAAGACGAAAACAAAAAGGCCGGCTTGATGAATACTTCCGAAAAGAATGTGATTCTACGGCTTAATGAGCATAAGAAGAACCCATCAAATCCCTGACGGCTATCTGTCAAATTGCATGGGCGTAGCCATGTTCCATCACAGCATTTTATCAGACCGGCGCCCATCTCTTAGCGCCAGAAAAATCGGCACACCAATTTGCGAGAACAGCGCCAGGGCCCAAAGGCCGTTGCTGACAATCGACGGTATGAGGGGATGAACGGCTAGCACAACCAGCGCCATGACAATGCCGAACAGCCTCAGACCGGCGCTGTGGTATTTGTCGGTAGCATCAGCCACGGTTCGACGCAGCGCCCATAGCGAAGCTAAAAACACCGCAAGGCCGACCGAGCCAAGCGCGGCGTAGCCGGGCGGATAAGGCTCCCACAGGCCGACGTAGACTTCTCCGGCCAGCGCAACGCCAATCGTCACCGCACTCCACAAAATCACGATGTGAGCAAACCAGTATCTCAGCAGCACGGCACTGGTGCGGCTCTTCGGTTTTTCATTGCCGGCGCAGTCGAAATAAGTCCAGGCCAGCGCGAAGAGGGACAAGCCGCCCATGGTCACATTGAACAGCGTACCCGCGCTGACGCTGTAGACGCCCTTCTCGGCCAGCGTGACTACCAGCTTAAAGAAGCCTTCACCCATCAAGATCAACATCAGAAGGCCGAAGCGCTCCGAGATGTGTCCGAGTTGAGGCACAAAGCGTTCGAAGCGGAGCGTGCCCACGCGCGGCAACATGTACTGCAGCTGGATTGCTGCCACGCCGGCGGCAAAGACCCAGTAGGCGACAGGTGTGGGCAAAAAAGCCGACAGTGCGAACACCCCGGCCAACACGAAAAATTCCGCCCCTGTTCCTGCGCCAGCCTATTGGCCGCGTTGTCGGTACAGCGCGCCCGCCAGTAAAGATAGGCCGTTAGCGCCCGATTCAACGCATAGCCCAGCGCGAAATACGTCCAGCCTTCACCGCCCACGTCGGGAATCGCCGCCGCGATGGTCATCATCGTTACAATCTTAAGTGCCATCACCACGCGATGCGGCATGTCCGTGGAGATATACAGTGAGTTATAGACCGAGCTGTCTGCCCAGGCATAGAAAATCGCCAGAAACAGTCCCGTAAACACCCAGAATCCTTGCCACCCCAGATGATGGGACAGGTAATTCCCCAAAATGAAAATTGTCACTACATGGACCAGATCGAAGAAAAGTTCCACCCAGTGCACGTGATCGTGGGCTTCATCAACATCCATGTAATGGCGTGGTCGCCGCCAGAGAAGATCGCTAATTACCATACACTACCCCTTTTTCTTATTGTTCTGGCGGTGGATTATGCGCCGGCCAGAAACAAGCGAAAGCTACGAACTGTTAATCAAGTTCGACCACTATTTTACCAATCTGCTGATTGGACTCCAGATAGTGATGCGCTGCTACTATCTCTTCAAATTTAAAGGTTCGATCAATGACAGGCTTAAGTGTTCCTTCGGATAAACCCGAGTGGATAAATTGCTTTGCTCTGCGAAAACGCTCGATGTCTTTTATCACTTCAGTAAACACATACCCCCTAACTGTCAGGCTTTTACGAAGTGCTATTTTTAAGGGAAAAGGAGTTATTTCGGGACTTAATGCTCCGTGTACTATTATTGTTCCTTCAGGGCTCATTGCTTCAGCAATTTCAGCCATCTGCGGCCCACCGACAGCATCAAATGCGATGTTTAAATTGTTTGCTCCCAAGATGCTTCTCAAGCTATCCAGTAGCGGTTCTTCTTGGGTTGCAATCACATGGGCCGCGCCAGCCTTGAGCACAGCAGCCTTTTTAGCTCCTGTTAGAGTTGTAGCGATAGGGATACCCCCAGGGAATTCACAATTTGAATCGCAGCCAATCCAACACTGCTCGATGCGGCGGTTATCAGTACTGCATCGCCTTTTTGCACGTTAGCAATTTCGACCAAAGCGCCATAAACTGTCAGGTACTGCATCCAAGCTGCTGCGCCTTCAGCAAAGGTTAGCCCTGCTGGTTTGAGTGCCACATATTCACTTGGTACGACAATCTCTTCTGCGTAACAGCCATTCTGAGAAAGCCCCATCAGAGGGACAATACAAACCTCGTCCCCAAGGCGTAAATGATTTACCTCTTCCCCGACTTCAATGACTATCCCGGATGCTTCATAGCCGATTCTCGAAGGGAAGTCAGCCTTTTCTATATAGCTGCCTCGCCTAAACATGGCATCAGCACGATTGAGCCCAACAGCTTTGACCGCAATACGTACATCAGTGGCCTGCAAACTTGGACTCGCCAGCGAGTCAATAGTTAATACCTCGGGACCACCTAATTCATGGAAACGAACAGTTCGAACTAGTTTTCTTGGGCTCATATGCATCCTCAACAATGACTTTTTAAGTAATTACAACAATGACTTTTTAAGCAATTACATCAATAACTACTTTACCCATGGACCCCAACTCTACAGCATTATGTGCATCCATTGCCGTGTCTAGGGAGAAGCGTAACGGATCGAGTAGTGGCTTAATTTGTCCAGCTTCAACAAGAGCCGTAATTTGCCGCAGAATGTCACCATGATGTTTGCGCCCCTCTCCGCTGAGCTGTGGGTGTAACACAAAAATCGCTGACAATGTTGCAGAGCGTAATGACGACGGTGCCAGATTATGTGAGCTGAATGCAGCACAGCTTAAAATATGTCCATAATGTGCAATGATACCTAATGAGGCATCGAGTACAGAGCCACCGACAGTGTCGTAAACGATATCGAATCCTTTGCCTTGGGTGTATGCGTCCACGTAGTCAGCAGGGCTTACAGTGTGATAATCAATCGGCGTGGCACCAAGCGCCTTGAGCAGTTCTTGTTTTCCAGTCGATGCCGTGGCATAAACGTCGGCACCTAAGGCCTTAGCAATTTGCACAGCTAAATGTCCAACTCCGCCAGCTCCACCTTGGATAAGGACTTTCTGGCCCGCTTTAACATTCGCCTTGTCAACCAAACCTTCCCAAGCGGTAAGTGCAACCAGAGGTAAAGCCGCAGCTTCACGCATGGACAAATTTTTCGGTTTGAGAGCAAGTAACTCAGCATCTACGTTAGCATATTCAGCCAATGATCCTTGCAATCCTCTCACGCCGCCAGTCAGACCATAAACTGCATCGCCTACTGCAAAGTCGGTGACGCCGTCGCCGATAGCAACAATTTCTCCAGCTAAATCGGTGCCAAGTACTGCGGGTAATTCCGGCATGGCATAAGGAGCGATACCTTGGCGGATCTTGTAATCAATAGGATTGACTCCACTTGCAAATATTTTTACTTGCACCTGACCTGCTGATGGAGAGGGTAAGTTAATCAGGGCATCCCGGAATACTGTACCCTCTTCATAGCTATCTAATACCAAAGCACGCATTTGTCTGTTTAACGCTGTCATCAATAACCTCACAAACTGAATATTCAGCGGGTGGTTAAATCACCCGCTGGTTAATAGGTCTTTTATTAAAAGAATTAAAATTCTTGAACAGTTGGGCGCAGAACAATCTCGTTGATATCCACATCCGCAGGCTGCTCAATTGCGTATGCGATAGCACGAGCAACAGATTCAGATGGAATTTCATTTTGCTGATAAAAATCTTTTACAAAGGCTGCACCCTGAGTATCTGAACTTCCATGTTTTAATTCAGATTCGACTGCACCTGGTGAAATGATTGTTGAACGAATTTTACCCCCAACTTCATGGCGCAAGCCTTCGGCAATAGCGCGAACAGCGAATTTGGTTCCGCTATAAACAGTGCCGCCGGGACTGAATACTTTGATACCCGCTACGGACGAAATATTGATAAAGTGGCCGGATCCCTGTTCCTGAAAGATCGGAAGCGCTGCGGCTACTCCATACAGCAGACCTTTAACGTTGATGTCAATCATGCGATCCCATTCGTCAACTCGAGTCTCAGCTAACGGTGCAATCGCCATTAACCCTGCATTATTGATAACCACATCAACTTTACCGAAGCGCTCTTGTGCAAGATTTACAAGGGCCTTCACTTCGTCCTGGCTAGTCACATCTGTCGCTTGAACCGCAACTTTTCCACCCGCTGTACGTATGTCAGCAGCAATAGCTTCAAGCTTGTCGATGCGTCGGGCACCTAAAACAACAGATGCGCCAAGGCTGGCTAAATGTCTTGCCGTGGTCTCGCCTAAACCGCTGCTACCACCAGTGATAACAACGACCTTATCGCTGATGTTATTTGCTAAAACACTGCTCATAGTTAATATCCTCAAATAAGTTGAATGAATGACTCTGTCTAAATAACAAGCAAATTATCACTTACCTTCAGAAATTAATAAATGGAAAAGTTTTAATTTCACAATTCCTAAAAATGGAATAGTATTAATGTATTCATATCAAAACTGAATGTAACTGTGATGCTTAACAGATTGGAAATGCTCCGGATATTTTGTACTGCTGCTGAGTCTCGCAGCTTTAAAGAAGCGGCTAACCGCCTGGGAATTTCTCCTCAGGCAGTGACGCGAGCAGTGAAGGAGTTAGAGCGATTGCAAGGGGAGCTTTTATTTCATCGAAATACTCGACACATACAAGTGACCCTGGTTGGAGAAAAATTTGCTTTGATAGCAAAAGAACGCCTGCGCGCTGTAGATGAATTGTTTCAAACAAGCGCCCCTAACTCGGGTAATGAATTACAAGGGGGGGTTCGTATCGCAGCGCCTGTTGGTTTTGGTCATAAATGCTTGATGCCAGTATTACTGGAAATCTCAACAAGACATCCTCAACTGGATATAGACCTGACACTCAGTGACGAGCGCGTGGATGTAGTTGACGAAAAAATAGATATTGGGATTCGTATCGGCTTCATGAGGGATAGTCGATTTATTGCCCGCCAGCTCACCAAAATTAATATGCATGTCGTGGCTTCGCCTGAGTTAATAAATAGAGTGGGAAGGCCTGCGTCTATTGAAGATCTAAACCACTTGCCGGTTACAGGGTTAGTAGATCGCAATACGGGAAAGCTTTGGCCATGGGTTTTTTCCATGGACAGACAATGGACGCCATCCATAACACGTTTTCGAAGTGCCGACGCCGAAGCTGAATTAATGGGTGTACAAAATGGGCTGGGGTTTGCTCAAATTCCTGACTTTTCGGCCCAAGACTTATTACGCCAAGAGAAACTTGTGAGAGTGTTAGAAGAAGTCGAGCCGGTGCCTTGGGATTTATATATTTATCGCCCCCAACGTGGTCCAGTACCACAACGTATTCGATTGGTTTTTGATCACTTGGTGTCAAGATTGAGTGACCGCTAATGGCACAGGCTGTGTAAAAACTCATAAATTGCCGTAAGTTCGAGTGCTATGTTCACTCTTTCGTGATGGTAAACGACTCTTATGGTTAGTTTGGTATGTTTCTGATTTTCTATATTATGATAATTGGTAACAGGCTGTGGCGTCTATTTTTGTGATTTTGTGACCTATAGCGGGGAATTTAGTATAAATTAAGCCTTCTACTGCTTAATTGCCTCTCTCAATCCAATCGTTCCTTTAATCGTCATCATTCGCTTCAGATTATAGGCCAGTACATGAAGACTGGTTTCAGTACTCACGTTTTTTAGACGTTTGGTAAGATAATGCGTCGCCCCCATCCACATTTTGATTGTGCCAAATGGGTGTTCGACTGTTTGTTTGCGGATTATAGTGGCATTTTTTGTTGCTTTAAGTCTGGTATGCATGTCATCAATCGTATCTTCATGCTCCCACCGTTTCATCTTTCTTGGCTCTATCTTAGAACGAGTACACTTACTACGGATACTGCAATCTCTACATGCGATATGGTCAACATAGACCTTTAATTTCATACCGTTGTCCATGGTACTGCGCCTGTATGGCAGTATGTTACCTGCGGGGCAAGTATACTCATCGGTCTCTTTATTGTATTCAAATAGTGCTTTATCAAATATTCCTGCTTTTTCAAAGTTTGTTGTATCGCTTTTAGGGACTAGCATTTCAGCACCTGTATCCAGTACGTTTTTAATATCAACGCGGCTGTAATATCCTTTATCAGCCAAGAAGGTAATATTGTTCGTCTTTAGAGTTTCTTGCACTTTACTGGCAACCGCATGAAGCTGACCTTTATCGGGTGTTTGGGTCACTTCGTGGCTGATAATTAAGTGGTGTTTACTATCTACCGCCGATTGTACGTTGTAGCAAGCTTGCCTTGCCGTATTGCTGGTCTTCATCAATCTTGAGTCGGGGTCAGTCATTGACAACTGTTTATCGGGATGCTCGTTTACTTGTATTTCAATGTCAGCCAACTCTGCTAACCTATTTTTCATCCATGCTACTTTTTCATGCATGACCGTGACATCTTCATCAGAGATTTCTTGCTTATCTTTGTCCGCTAAAACCGCTAGATAATGGGCAATGCTCTTATCGAATCTATCAATCAAGTCCTTGGCTCTTTTTGGTGTATAGGTTTTTTGTTTGTTATTCACCGCTTTGAATTTGCTGCCATCAATGGCAACAACAGCATCGGTAAACATATTCATTTCTCGGCATAGTTGCACGAACTGACGACATGAATTCTTAATACCTTTACCGTTGTCTTTTCTAAAGTCTGCGATGGTTTTGAAGTCAGGTTGTAAACGCTCAAGTAACCACATTAGCTCTACATTGCGATGGGTTTCTTTTTCTAATCGGCGAGATGACTGAATACGATTCAAATAGCCATAAATATAAAGTTTGAGCATTGTGCCTGGATGATAGCAAGGTCGGCCAGTCGCTTTGGTTTCGACTTTTTCGAACCCTAGTGACGCTAAATCTAAACTATCAACGAAGACATCGATAACGCGTATTGGATTCTCATCCGTGACGAAGTCGTCTAATGCTTCTGGAAACAAGGTGGCTTGGGTTCTAGATTGGCCTTTTATATGATGGGACATTAGCGGTAATCTCCTGCTTTGGCTTACCGCTTTATTATACTAAATACCATGGTGAACTTGGATCGGCTGCTAAGACTGTTTGATCATAAGAACAGCCTACTTAGTTCAAAAGGTGATCAAAACGGAGTTTTCACACAGGCTGGGCGTGAACCGGACGTTCAGCCAGTCGTAAATTGAGCGTGTTTTTGCCACACTTGTCAGTACACCATTTAGGGATGAACGAATGTGCTGGCAACACAACAAAGTGAAATATATAAACGCCATCGACCAGAAACAACGTTACTCTATCAATTGGTTGAACGTTACTACCCAGAGTTTAACGCCAATTTAGCTGACCAAGGTAAGTATTTACCCAAATATGTTGAGCGTGAGTTTGATGAGTTCTTGCGTTGTGGTCGACTAGAGCACGGCTTTTTACGCGTGGTATGTGGCGACTGCAAGCATGAGAAGTTAGTCGCTTTTAGCTGTAAACGCAGAGGTTTCTGTCCTAGCTGCGGAGCCAGAAGAATGGCAGAAAGTGCAGCGCTTCTTGTAGATGATGTATTACTTGGTTATCCAATTCGCCAGTGGGTATTGAGTTTACCCATTCCGCTTCGATTGCTTCTAGCAAGGTACCCAAGTGAACTGAGCAAAGTGATGCAAATCATTCACCGCGCCATTTCCACGCACATTGTGAACAAAGCAGGCTTTACCAACAGACAAGCGAAAACTGGGGCAGTTACCCTGATTCAGCGATTTGGTAGCGCCCTTAATCTAAATATCC
The DNA here is from genome assembly GCF_055808975.1 of Glaciecola sp. G7-5. Classification (NCBI taxonomy): domain Bacteria; kingdom Pseudomonadati; phylum Pseudomonadota; class Gammaproteobacteria; order Alteromonadales; family Alteromonadaceae; genus Glaciecola; species Glaciecola sp. G7-5. The sequence goes on along the minus strand of NZ_CM147892.1, from coordinate 1,142,032 downwards.
ATTTCCACATGTTGTTCTTAGAAGGCGTGATTAGCGAAAATCCATGGGGTGGCACGACATTTACCCGCATTAAAGCACCTTCTCATAGCGACATGGTCGAACTAGTTCACACCATCAGTCATCGCATCGCTCTATATCTTGAGAAAGTAGGTTTGGTTGAGCGTGATATGGAAAACAGTTTTCTCAACTTGCCTGTTGATGATGAAGATAGCCTCCTCCATTTGCAAGGTGCTTCCGTCAGCTATCGCATAGCGATGGGTCCTCAACAAGGGCAAAAGGTGTTTACACTACATACACTCCCTGCAAGCAGTGACGGTGAATATGGTCAGTTGGCTAACACCTCCGGCTTTTCCTTACATGCAGGGGTCTTCGCTAATGCCGATGAGCCAGATAAGTTAGAAAGGTTATGCCGCTACATCAGTCGCCCAGCTATTAGTGAGCAACGTTTAAGTATGACTGACCATGGAAAGGTGCGCTATGAATTGAAGACGCCTTATAGAGATGGTACTACACACGTGTTCTTTGACCCTATCGACTTTATTGGCAAACTAGCCGCTCTCATTCCGCCGCCAAGACTTAACCTCACCCGATTTTTCGGCGTATTCGCCCCTAACAGCAATCTTCGTGCACAAGTCACTGCATCACAACGCGGTAAGAACAGCCCTAGACTCGTCAATATAGAGGACGGACATTCGGATAAACCTTACCATGCGCGAGCTATGACGTGGGCCCAGCGCTTAAGGCGAGTATTCAATATTGACATCACTGAATGCGAAAAATGTGAAAAACACAATGTAAGCATCATCGCTTGCATAATAGATATCCACATTATTCAAAAAATACTGAAGCATTTAGATAAAAAGTACCCAACTTCTAAACAAACAAAACTGTTGCCACATTTGCGTGCGCCACCTGATGAACAATACGGAAACGATTTCACTATTCAACGTGACTTCAATTTTGGGGCGTAGGCTCCATTTACTGTTGCAAGAGTAAAGAAAAACACTAGTAAATGGTGGGGCTATTCGCGCTTCAATTCCTCATGTCCTTTACCAAAGGCCTGTCTACGCATGAAATGCTAAACTAACACGCCATAAAACACTCCCACAATTCGATATTTCAACAAACCAATCTAGTCATAAAGACAGCTGTCACAGGGGGTAGCAAATAGCTTTAATCCGCCTTATACTCTCACATAGTTGCTGTCTTATTGTTAAACACGCCATTTAAAATGTCAGATGACATCAGGAGGGGCGTGGGCATAGCAGCGAGTGTTATTAGGCCACCGCTCGCTGGGCTCATGCACTACTTAATTTGTATGTGTATTAACTATAACGATGTTTTTATTTCCCGCTACTTTTTGATTTTGACTGTTGCTTTTTATTCTGAGCATCGATAATTGTTTGTGCAAACTCTTCCTGCAATGGCATCAGTGCATACTTATAATCTGTATCGGGTGTCGTTGCCCCGCCAAACGTCATGAGAGTGCCACCGGCACTAATATAATAGTCATGCGGCTTATTCATTAAAGCGTCATAGTGTTCGTCAGCCCATCAATGGCAACAACAGCATCGGTAAACATATTCATTTCTCGGCATAGTTGCACGAACTGACGACATGAATTCTTAATACCTTTACCGTTGTCTTTTCTAAAGTCTGCGATGGTTTTGAAGTCAGGTTGTAAACGCTCAAGTAACCACATTAGCTCTACATTGCGATGGGTTTCTTTTTCTAATCGGCGAGATGACTGAATACGATTCAAATAGCCATAAATATAAAGTTTGAGCATTGTGCCTGGATGATAGCAAGGTCGGCCAGTCGCTTTGGTTTCGACTTTTTCGAACCCTAGTGACGCTAAATCTAAACTATCAACGAAGACATCGATAACGCGTATTGGATTCTCATCCGTGACGAAGTCGTCTAATGCTTCTGGAAACAAGGTGGCTTGGGTTCTAGATTGGCCTTTTATATGATGGGACATTAGCGGTAATCTCCTGCTTTGGCTTACCGCTTTATTATACTAAATACCATGGTGAACTTGGATCGGCTGCTAAGACTGTTTGATCATAAGAACAGCCTACTTAGTTCAAAAGGTGATCAAAACGGAGTTTTCACACAGGCTGGGCGTGAACCGGACGTTCAGCCAGTCGTAAATTGAGCGTGTTTTTGCCACACTTGTCAGTACACCATTTAGGGATGAACGAATGTGCTGGCAACACAACAAAGTGAAATATATAAACGCCATCGACCAGAAACAACGTTACTCTATCAATTGGTTGAACGTTACTACCCAGAGTTTAACGCCAATTTAGCTGACCAAGGTAAGTATTTACCCAAATATGTTGAGCGTGAGTTTGATGAGTTCTTGCGTTGTGGTCGACTAGAGCACGGCTTTTTACGCGTGGTATGTGGCGACTGCAAGCATGAGAAGTTAGTCGCTTTTAGCTGTAAACGCAGAGGTTTCTGTCCTAGCTGCGGAGCCAGAAGAATGGCAGAAAGTGCAGCGCTTCTTGTAGATGATGTATTACTTGGTTATCCAATTCGCCAGTGGGTATTGAGTTTACCCATTCCGCTTCGATTGCTTCTAGCAAGGTACCCAAGTGAACTGAGCAAAGTGATGCAAATCATTCACCGCGCCATTTCCACGCACATTGTGAACAAAGCAGGCTTTACCAACAGACAAGCGAAAACTGGGGCAGTTACCCTGATTCAGCGATTTGGTAGCGCCCTTAATCTAAATATCCATTTCCACATGTTGTTCTTTAGAAGGCGTGATTAGCGAAAATCCATGGGGTGGCACGACATTTACCCGCATTAAAGCACCTTCTCATAGCGACATGGTCGAACTAGTTCACACCATCAGTCATCGCATCGCTCTATATCTTGAGAAAGTAGGTTTGGTTGAGCGTGATATGGAAAACAGTTTTCTCAACTTGCCTGTTGATGATGAAGATAGCCTCCTCCATTTGCAAGGTGCTTCCGTCAGCTATCGCATAGCGATGGGTCCTCAACAAGGGCAAAAGGTGTTTACACTACATACACTCCCTGCAAGCAGTGACGGTGAATATGGTCAGTTGGCTAACACCTCCGGCTTTTCCTTACATGCAGGGGTCTTCGCTAATGCCGATGAGCCAGATAAGTTAGAAAGGTTATGCCGCTACATCAGTCGCCCAGCTATTAGTGAGCAACGTTTAAGTATGACTGACCATGGAAAGGTGCGCTATGAATTGAAGACGCCTTATAGAGATGGTACTACACACGTGTTCTTTGACCCTATCGACTTTATTGGCAAACTAGCCGCTCTCATTCCGCCGCCAAGACTTAACCTCACCCGATTTTTCGGCGTATTCGCCCCTAACAGCAATCTTCGTGCACAAGTCACTGCATCACAACGCGGTAAGAACAGCCCTAGACTCGTCAATATAGAGGACGGACATTCGGATAAACCTTACCATGCGCGAGCTATGACGTGGGCCCAGCGCTTAAGGCGAGTATTCAATATTGACATCACTGAATGCGAAAAATGTGAAAAACACAATGTAAGCATCATCGCTTGCATAATAGATATCCACATTATTCAAAAAATACTGAAGCATTTAGATAAAAAGTACCCAACTTCTAAACAAACAAAACTGTTGCCACATTTGCGTGCGCCACCTGATGAACAATACGGAAACGATTTCACTATTCAACGTGACTTCAATTTTGGGGCGTAGGCTCCATTTACTGTTGCAAGAGTAAAGAAAAACACTAGTAAATGGTGGGGCTATTCGCGCTTCAATTCCTCATGTCCTTTACCAAAGGCCTGTCTACGCATGAAATGCTAAACTAACACGCCATAAAACACTCCCACAATTCGATATTTCAACAAACCAATCTAGTCATAAAGACAGCTGTCACAGGGGGTAGCAAATAGCTTTAATCCGCCTTATACTCTTCTCTAGCTGCAGCACGCATCATTGATGGAGGTTGATAAAGGTCAGCGCCACCAGTCATTAAGAAAGTAGGTATATTTAGTTGTCGTAATTTCTGCCATGTCACTTGGCTTTTGTCCTTTTGTCGATTACGTAAGCCTTTCTCTTTTGCTTTACTCTCCATCTCAACCCACGCCTTTACACCTTCTGGATGAGCGAAGCGGTAAGATGGTCCTAATTCTTTAAACTCTGGCGGTAAAGCAGCAAATTCTTTAGGCAATATAAAATCATTACGAGCGTCTATATTTTTATCCCACAGACCAAATAAACTGTAAGCATAGGTTTGGCTTAGCACCTTTTCTGGAAAGGAAACAACAATATCGCTCAATACAAATCCGCCTGTGGCCAATGCAACTAAGTGACATTTATCGACATTTAAATGGTTTAAAAGGGCATTAAGATCATCGGCATCGGTACTTGGATTATTGGCTGTTTTAATCGATGAGCCTTGGTGTCCTCGTCGAGAATAAGCAATCACACGAAACCCTGCCTCTGCTAACGGCTGTTGCTGATAAGGCCATGAATAGGCACTACCACGCCCCGGGTGAAGCAAAACAATAACTGGGCCTTTGCCGCCTGTATCCCAGTAATACATACCTTGCTCATCAGAAACCTGAAATATTCCCTGATTTTTTGGTGCATGCGTTGGTGGAGTGTGAAATGGTGATTCTTCAATACTTGTGGATGCACAATGAGCACTCTCACTTGCGCCAACACTCAGTGATAAACCTAATGTGGCTGAAACTGAGCCAAACGCGCACCTTTTAGTAAGGTTCTTCGGCTTAAATCAAATGGTTTGTGTTTATTTGTCATATTTACTTCCCTGCAAAATTAAAGGTCTATTAAAAACAGTAAGTGTTTTGACAAACAAGAAGGATGCAATGAAAGAGCAAAAAAAGTATCAATTACAAGTTCTTATGAAAAATTATGAAAACCTCTTAAAACTTTGTAATGAAAATATAGGTTAGCCATATAAGGTAATTTAAAGCATTTGAAATAAAGATTTACAGCTAATTTTGAAAAGATTAAGTATCTGATTTGTTAAGTTTAAGAAATTGTTTAAGATGGTTATCGAGTAACCAAATATCAAAGGAGATGAATTATGTCATTAGACATAACATTTACATTATCTGAACAAGATCTCGAGCACTTTAAAACAGTACTAAATGAAAGTAAAAAGAATTTAAGTAGTACGCCAAAAGAAGAAATTATTGCAAAAGCAAAGGCTTTATCTCAAAGCATTGGTGACAATGTACCTGAGTTTATTACCTCTAGACTTGCGATTTTGGATACTCTAGTGGCAATGGCTGAAGACCCTCAGTGGGACTTAGAGCCAGAAGAAAAAGAAGACATCATGTCTGCGTTGGCATATTTTGCTGACGAACAAGATTTAATTGCCGACGACATTCCTGTGTTAGGTTTAATGGACGGCGCAATAATGATTGAGTTGGTTTCTTTAGATTTAAATGAAGACATTGAAGCCTACACAGAATACTGTGCTTACAGAAATAATACGGTCAACCCTGAAGCAAGTAAGGAAGATTGGTTAGAAGCCAAGCGCAAAGAACTATACAGCCGAATGAGAACAAGACGAAGAAGCCGAAGAAGAGGCGGCAGTTCTGGCTTTAAAGGTATCTTTAGATAAATTGAAAAAGGACACGTTAGTGTCCTTTTTTGTGCTCATGTTTTGAAGCAAACTCTCTAAACAGTTTTCTCAGCCATTTGTGAGCTGGATCATTTGTTTTTTCTTTGTGGTAAAACATAGAAATAGGCACGGGATCAATCTCAAATGGGAGTTGATATGAAACGATAGGGAATATTGAAGAAAAGTAGTTTGCTAACCGCACGGGCACGGTAGCAATCATATCAGAGTCTGCAATAATGGCGGGAATACTGATTAGATTAGATACAGATAAAACAACTTGCCTTTTGATTTTTTTGCGCCCTAATAATATTTCAATGTGACTACCCCTGTGATCTCTTGGGCGAACGGCAACATGGGGCAACTCTCTATATTGTTGAATATCTAATCCATCACAAAGCCGAGTGTTGTTTTTATCTGCAATCGCGACTAGTTCTTCGCTAAAGAAGTGTTCTTGTATAAAGTCTTTTCCACTTACAGGTATATAGTCAATTGCCAAGTCAATCTCACCAGCTCGAAGAAGCTCAGGTGTGTTTAAATCGCTTTCCGGTAATATTTCAAGGTGAATATTTGGCGCCTCTTTTCTCGCAAACCTAAGCATGTCCGGCAAGCTGACAAATTCTGCATAGCCATTAATTGATATCGCGAAATGATTCTTTGCTGTGGCAATGTTGAATATATCATTTGTTGCTAGTTGTCCTTGGATGATGTGAAGCGCCTCAGTGATTGGCGCCTTAAGTGAAGCTGCTTTGGAAGTTGGTCGCATCCCCTTAGGCGCTCGAACAAACAATTCATCATCAAACAGCTCTCGTAAACGACTCAATGCGTTACTGACCGCAGGTTGACTCATATGTAATTTTTCAGCGGCTTTTGTAAGGTGTGACTCTTCAGCTAAAGCCTTAAACACTACAAGTAAATTGAGATCTGCATTTTTCAATTCTCGACTCATGATTCACCTTTTATTTACACGAAAATAACATTATTGACCGTGTCAATAAGCCTCATTTTAATAATCCATTGGATAAATGATTAACAAATCAATAGCCTAAAGTCCAAAGTTATTATGAATTTATTACGTAAGTTATTTCGTTTTTAAATGGGGGAAAGCGACATGGAAACCATCGTAATTACTGTGATTTTCGCTATTTGTGTCTTGTTTGAATGGGCCAGTGGAAATTATCGCTCAGGTAAACTTAGTTCTACTGACCTAAAGATGGCCGTTATATGTACTGCAGGCATTTCTTTAATTCAAAGGCCACTTGTGATGACGATAATTTTTGCACTTTGTGGGTTCTTGTTAGCGCCTTACCAAGGTGTTTTATCACCTTTTGAAGAGCGATACTTCTGGTGGGCTTTAGTTGCATTTGTCATGTTAGAAGAATTCTTCCACGGTGTCGGTCATTGGTTCTCTCACAGTAGAACACCAAAAAATAAAATTTTAAAAGCGTTACATAAAATATTTCGAACCGCCCATAGGCCACATCATTTAATTGGCAATGACGACGAAAAAGCTCAAATTACTGTTGGCCAAACGTTCGTTGAAGGATGGACGTATTGGTTAGTCATGCCAAATATTTGGTTCAGTTTTATCGCCTTGTATTTAGGATTGGTTGAAGTGTTTTTATACGGCATGATTTTTAAAGGCGCATGGGCACTGCATGTCCACACTAACTGGCATTATGATTTGTACTTCCTAAACCATAAAAATGCCATTGTTCGCAAGGTGGCGTATGCGTTGGCTCATGTTTTTACATTTCCAACAACCCACCATCAGCACCATAGCAGAGGGCCAAATTCAGCCAAAAATCTACACAACTTTTTAGCGCTCTATGATTGGCTGATTTACGGTACTTTAAAAATAGAAAAAAGCGCCCCTAGCCGATACGGCTGGCGTCAAAAAGACAAAGAAAAAGGCTCTGCTTGGTATAGGTTTAGCCGTACTTTTGAGTGATAACCTGATAATAAAAATACAAAATAAGAAGGTGGATACTATGAAAAAATGGCAATGTATTGTCTGTGGTTGGGAATATGATGAAGCTGAGGGAGCACCAGAAGAGGGTCTTGAGCCAGGTACGCGATGGGAAGATATTCCCGATGACTGGGAGTGCCCAGATTGCGGTGTAGGAAAAGACGAATTTGAAATGGTTGAGGTCTAATCTATGATGCCCAACGATAACTCTCGAGCATTTGATATTATCATTATTGGCTCAGGGCTTGCTGGTTACACATTTGCTAAAGAATTTCGTAAATTAAACTCTAGTCAATCAATGCTAATTGTCACGGCTGATGATGGACATTATTACAGTAAACCTGCGCTCTCGACGGGATTAACCAAGAGAAAAAGTGCAGAAGATTTATCAATAGCTGACGAAAAGTCGATGGCTACTCAGTTAAACGCACAACTCTTAACTTTTTCTAGAGTGTCGCAGATTAATCCTGATGGGCACTACATTTTGATTGATCAAACGCGCTACTCTTTTCAAAAATTGGTACTTGCGACGGGCGCTTCTTGTAACAGCCTTGAAATTCCTGGATTCCAAGCAAAAAAGGTCATGTCAATTAATGATTTGTCCGACTACAGAGTTTTTAGGGAACACTTAAAGCCCAATCAGCGTATAGCGATTATGGGCGCGGGTTTAATCGGGTGTGAATATGCAAATGACTTACTTGCCCATGATTGTGAACTAACGATTATTGAGCCAGCAAAAACAGCATTACATGGTTTGGCGCCAGAGCTTGCGGGTAATGCTTTGGTGCAAGGATTAAAGGAAGCGGGCACAACATTGTATTTTGGTGACTATGTGACTGAGATTATGGAAACGCCCGGTGCACTAATTGTTAAGTTAGCAAGCGGAAAAGAACTAGAAGTTGATTTGGTTTTATCTGCTGTTGGATTGATACCTAATGTTGGCTTGGCAAGTGACGCTGGAATCAATTGTGAGCGTGGCATTATTGTAAATCGTGACTTAGAAACATCCAAAAAGAATATCTATGCGTTGGGCGATTGTGCACAAATTGAGGGTAAGGTAATGCCTTATGTACTGCCTTTAATGGCTTGTTCGCGCTCCCTTGCTGCAACACTTGCAGGGAATCCTTCAACGGTTTCATTTGGTGTTATGCCAGTAATAACCAAAACGCCCGTTTGCCCTGTTGTTGTATATCCTCCTACTAATGATAATGGTAGCTGGGAGTTTGAGGGGGATGGTAAAAACATCAAAGGACTCTTTAGGCAGGATGACAAGAACATCGCTGGCTTTGTGCTTACAGGTGATTACGTTGCCGAAAAGCAAGCCCTTGTTAAGCAGGCTGTGCCTATTCATACTCGTTAAATTATATCGCTCGAACGCTTACGTTCTGATGTGAAACCTTTCTATTGGCGTTAGGGCTAGCTGCTAGTCTTAACGTCAACCTTTCGCTACTGTGTTATACACGGCTATCTTTTTAATTGCAGTCTTTACCTCTCAATAGTTAGCCATCACTGCCACCCTAATCCTTCAAAATACAAAGTATCTTCTACTGCCAAAATATCTCTCATTTTTGGCTTTTATCAGTGATTGATTTGCCGTAAGACCAATAGGTAAGGTAGGTATTCTGTTTGTTAACTGCGGTGCAACATTTTATTAATTAGTTGCTAACGAATTCGTTGTATTAATCTGTTGTGATTGATTTAAAGATGTTTGGTGTTGGTGACAATGGCTAATGCAAATAAACCCGAGTATGACTACATAATCGTTGGCAGTGGATTTGGCGGTTCTGTCAGTGCCCTTCGACTCAGTCAAAAAGGTTACAAAGTTTTAGTCGAGTATAAGAAATATTAACGCTATGTACTACCCACTGTGTCAGCTGTATTTAAGGCCAGTTGCACGTGTGTCAAATGGGTACTTTTCAGGAATCAGTGAAGTAGTTGTCATCAAGATAGACGCAATATAACTGGTCTTGGGTACTGAAATCCGCAATGAGATATGTGAAAGCCCTTACCTCAACATGTTGCATGTTCAAGTGATGGTCTGTTTTTTGTGCTTCATGCGCCAAAATCGAAGTCGCGTTGAATGATGTAGTCACTGAATGAGGCTGTGGCTGGTGGAGCTCGAAGTGGCGGCATTAGAGAATCGTTTTTTGCTTCAAGAAGAGTCTGCTTGTCAAGGTGCGCCAAAATCTTATGGATAACAGCCGGATCCGTAATACAAGTAATAATTTTGACGTTGGTTTTTTCACAAGCCTCACAGACTGTGATGTCAATATTGAATACTCTTTTTAACCTTTGTGCCCACGACATGCTTCGCGCATGGTATGGTTTATCTGAATCTTTCAGATGCTCTGCTAAGCGAGGGCTATTCTTACCGCGTTGTGAAGCCGTTACCTCGGCACGCACCTTAGCATTGGGAGCAAACACGCCATAAAACCTCGTAAGGTTTAGCCTCGGCACTGGCACCAGTGCCGCGAGCTTGCCTATGAAATCCAAGGGAGTAAAAAAGACATGTGTGGTACCGTCTTGATAGGGAGTTTTCAGTTGATATCTTACTTTTCCTGAATCGGTTAGACTCAATCGTTGCTCGCTTAACGCTGGCCTTGAGATATATCTGCATAGCCTTTCCAGTTTGTCAGTTTGATGGCTGTCTGCAAACACCCCAGCGTGTAAGCTAAAACCGTTTATTTGAGCTAATTGACCGTAATGTTGTTCGTCTTTGGCAGGTAAGGTTTGCAAGGCAAAGACTTTTTTGCCTGTATCTGGTCCTACAGCAATGCGGTAATTGACAGAGGCTGCTTGCAAGGGCAGTAAACTATCTTCGTCATCCATGGGTAAATCGAGAAATGTGTTGTCCATATCCCGTTGAACGAGCCCGGCCTTCTCCAAGTAGGTCGCGATGCGATGGCTAATGACATTCACGAGGGTTTCCATATCATTGTGGTTTGGTGCTTTAACGCACTTGAATTTGGACTGTCCACACTCCTGAGTGATAACGCCTTCCAAAAAGAGCATGTGAAAGTGAATATTGAGATTCAGTGCACTACCAAATCGCTGAATGTAAGTCACCGCTCCTGTGTTTGCTTGCTTCTTAAGATACCCAGCCCGATGCACAATATCGCAAGAAATAGCACGATGAATGATTTGCATGATTTTACTTAAGTGTTTGGGATACCTAGCTAGAAGTAGACGAAGCGGGATGGGTAAACTCAATACCCATTGGCGTACAGGGTAACCGTGAAGAACATCTTCAACTAACAACTTGGCACTTTCTGCCATCCTTCTTGCACCGCAACTTGGGCAAAATCCCCTGCGTTTGCAGCTGAACGCCAGCAGTTTCTCATGCTTGCAGTCGTCACAAACTACACGCAAAAAACCATGCTCAAGCCGACCACACCTAAGAAACTCTTCTAAACTCTTTTACCACATGAAGTGGTAACGACTTCCCTTTTGTGAAAGCTGCTTCTGAAATTCTGGGTAGTGGCGTTCGACCAATTGATACAGTAACGTCTGCTCTGGACGATGTCGTTTATAGGTATGAGAGTGAGTTACTAGCAATGGCGCCTTTATCTTGAATTGGCATCACAGTGTGTATATGATTTTAATGTAAATCTACTGATCAATAGGGTGGGAAATTTATAGTCTCAAGGTCCGAAAAACGTACAGAGCAGCCCGAGAGGCCTCATACCAGGATGTCCGGTTTTGACCAATACATGTACCGACATAGCCGTTCCAGTTTCTCAGATTCGTGGCTGTCAGCAAACTCCCTAACAAGTAAGCTAAAACCGCCTATTTGAGCTAAATGACCATAGTTATCATCGTCTTTTTCGGGCAAGGTTTGCAAGGCAAGTACTATTTTGTCCTTATCTGGCCCTACAGCAATACGGCAACTGATTGAAGCTGATTGCAAGGGCAATAAACAATCTTCATCATCCATGGGTAAATCGAGAAACGTGTTATCCATATCACCTGTCCTCTCTTGTTTACCGAAAACTGAATTGCGGATTAACCAAATTGCCCAAGCTTAGCCCCGTATTCCTGTATATAGATGTAAATAACCGGCATTGCTTGCCGGTTATACTCGTCCTTTTGTAAAGCTAGCACATACTTGTACTTCTTACCTTACAACCGCGCGCGGGTCATCCCTATAAGTGCACTTTCCAACGTTTTCATTTCTTCACTGTCGCAAGCATATCGTTGCATAGTCGTTGCGACGCCTCGCAGGTTGTCACTCATTGTGAATAAAGACTTTTGTGCGTCTGCGGAAATCATACCAGACGCGCCATAAATATTTGCCAGCGCATCAACGTTATTAGCATTGGTCCCTTCACCTAATTGCTTGAATATATCGGCATGTCGCCTGGCAATCGTATAGTGGTAGGTTTGAGTGTAGGTATTGCGGTATACCTCTTCCCCCATAACGGTTCGAGTTATATCATCCCATACTTCAGTACGCGTAAATTCGACGGGGTTGGGGCCTAAGCATTTGGCTGCCAGGTGCTCATATGACACGATAAAAAATCCGGTCATTGCCGTACTCATGCTAATACCCTTTAAACTATCCCGCATTTCTTGCTTTATGGCCTGTGGATCACTCTGCCTGCCCATAAAAAGTGATGTTATGCATGTCATCAATCGTATCTTCATGCTCCCACCGTTTCATCTTTCTTGGCTCTATCTTAGAACGAGTACACTTACTACGGATACTGCAATCTCTACATGCGATATGGTCAACATAGACCTTTAATTTCATACCGTTGTCCATGGTACTGCGCCTGTATGGCAGTATGTTACCTGCGGGGCAAGTATACTCATCGGTCTCTTTATTGTATTCAAATAGTGCTTTATCAAATATTCCTGCTTTTTCAAAGTTTGTTGTATCGCTTTTAGGGACTAGCATTTCAGCACCTGTATCCAGTACGTTTTTAATATCAACGCGGCTGTAATATCCTTTATCAGCCAAGAAGGTAATATTGTTCGTCTTTAGAGTTTCTTGCACTTTACTGGCAACCGCATGAAGCTGACCTTTATCGGGTGTTTGGGTCACTTCGTGGCTGATAATTAAGTGGTGTTTACTATCTACCGCCGATTGTACGTTGTAGCAAGCTTGCCTTGCCGTATTGCTGGTCTTCATCAATCTTGAGTCGGGGTCAGTCATTGACAACTGTTTATCGGGATGCTCGTTTACTTGTATTTCAATGTCAGCCAACTCTGCTAACCTATTTTTCATCCATGCTACTTTTTCATGCATGACCGTGACATCTTCATCAGAGATTTCTTGCTTATCTTTGTCCGCTAAAACCGCTAGATAATGGGCAATGCTCTTATCGAATCTATCAATCAAGTCCTTGGCTCTTTTTGGTGTATAGGTTTTTTGTTTGTTATTCACCGCTTTGAATTTGCTGCCATCAATGGCAACAACAGCATCGGTAAACATATTCATTTCTCGGCATAGTTGCACGAACTGACGACATGAATTCTTAATACCTTTACCGTTGTCTTTTCTAAAGTCTGCGATGGTTTTGAAGTCAGGTTGTAAACGCTCAAGTAACCACATTAGCTCTACATTGCGATGGGTTTCTTTTTCTAATCGGCGAGATGACTGAATACGATTCAAATAGCCATAAATATAAAGTTTGAGCATTGTGCCTGGATGATAGCAAGGTCGGCCAGTCGCTTTGGTTTCGACTTTTTCGAACCCTAGTGACGCTAAATCTAAACTATCAACGAAGACATCGATAACGCGTATTGGATTCTCATCCGTGACGAAGTCGTCTAATGCTTCTGGAAACAAGGTGGCTTGGGTTCTAGATTGGCCTTTTATATGATGGGACATTAGCGGTAATCTCCTGCTTTGGCTTACCGCTTTATTATACTAAATACCATGGTGAACTTGGATCGGCTGCTAAGACTGTTTGATCATAAGAACAGCCTACTTAGTTCAAAAGGTGATCAAAACGGAGTTTTCACACAGGCTGGGCGTGAACCGGACGTTCAGCCAGTCGTAAATTGAGCGTGTTTTTGCCACACTTGTCAGTACACCATTTAGGGATGAACGAATGTGCTGGCAACACAACAAAGTGAAATATATAAACGCCATCGACCAGAAACAACGTTACTCTATCAATTGGTTGAACGTTACTACCCAGAGTTTAACGCCAATTTAGCTGACCAAGGTAAGTATTTACCCAAATATGTTGAGCGTGAGTTTGATGAGTTCTTGCGTTGTGGTCGACTAGAGCACGGCTTTTTACGCGTGGTATGTGGCGACTGCAAGCATGAGAAGTTAGTCGCTTTTAGCTGTAAACGCAGAGGTTTCTGTCCTAGCTGCGGAGCCAGAAGAATGGCAGAAAGTGCAGCGCTTCTTGTAGATGATGTATTACTTGGTTATCCAATTCGCCAGTGGGTATTGAGTTTACCCATTCCGCTTCGATTGCTTCTAGCAAGGTACCCAAGTGAACTGAGCAAAGTGATGCAAATCATTCACCGCGCCATTTCCACGCACATTGTGAACAAAGCAGGCTTTACCAACAGACAAGCGAAAACTGGGGCAGTTACCCTGATTCAGCGATTTGGTAGCGCCCTTAATCTAAATATCCATTTCCACATGTTGTCTCTTAGAAGGCGTGATTAGCGAAAATCCATGGGGTGGCACGACATTTACCCGCATTAAAGCACCTTCTCATAGCGACATGGTCGAACTAGTTCACACCATCAGTCATCGCATCGCTCTATATCTTGAGAAAGTAGGTTTGGTTGAGCGTGATATGGAAAACAGTTTTCTCAACTTGCCTGTTGATGATGAAGATAGCCTCCTCCATTTGCAAGGTGCTTCCGTCAGCTATCGCATAGCGATGGGTCCTCAACAAGGGCAAAAGGTGTTTACACTACATACACTCCCTGCAAGCAGTGACGGTGAATATGGTCAGTTGGCTAACACCTCCGGCTTTTCCTTACATGCAGGGGTCTTCGCTAATGCCGATGAGCCAGATAAGTTAGAAAGGTTATGCCGCTACATCAGTCGCCCAGCTATTAGTGAGCAACGTTTAAGTATGACTGACCATGGAAAGGTGCGCTATGAATTGAAGACGCCTTATAGAGATGGTACTACACACGTGTTCTTTGACCCTATCGACTTTATTGGCAAACTAGCCGCTCTCATTCCGCCGCCAAGACTTAACCTCACCCGATTTTTCGGCGTATTCGCCCCTAACAGCAATCTTCGTGCACAAGTCACTGCATCACAACGCGGTAAGAACAGCCCTAGACTCGTCAATATAGAGGACGGACATTCGGATAAACCTTACCATGCGCGAGCTATGACGTGGGCCCAGCGCTTAAGGCGAGTATTCAATATTGACATCACTGAATGCGAAAAATGTGAAAAACACAATGTAAGCATCATCGCTTGCATAATAGATATCCACATTATTCAAAAAATACTGAAGCATTTAGATAAAAAGTACCCAACTTCTAAACAAACAAAACTGTTGCCACATTTGCGTGCGCCACCTGATGAACAATACGGAAACGATTTCACTATTCAACGTGACTTCAATTTTGGGGCGTAGGCTCCATTTACTGTTGCAAGAGTAAAGAAAAACACTAGTAAATGGTGGGGCTATTCGCGCTTCAATTCCTCATGTCCTTTACCAAAGGCCTGTCTACGCATGAAATGCTAAACTAACACGCCATAAAACACTCCCACAATTCGATATTTCAACAAACCAATCTAGTCATAAAGACAGCTGTCACAGGGGGTAGCAAATAGCTTTAATCCGCCTTATACTCCTGGAAATAATAGCCAATGAACGAAACAACATCTTCAATAAATACAAATTTTGACAAGCCAAGCTCCCAACCCGCGTTTTATATCCCTCATGGTGGTGGCCCGTGTTTCTTCATGGATTGGGAACCAAGCAATCTTTGGAACGGAATGGAGGCTTTTTTAAAAAGCATTGATACACGTTTACCAGAGCACCCAAAAGCCATTTTGCTAATTAGTGCACATTGGCAAGAAGCAAATTTTAGTGTTACCACAAACCCTGAACCTGCTTTAATTTATGACTACTATGGTTTTCCAGAGCACACTTATAAATTGAAATATCCCGCTAAGGGCGCACCGGCATTGGCCAAACGTATTGTTTCGTTACTCAGAACTGCGGGCTTAAGTAGTCAAGAAGACGCCATCAGAGGCTTTGACCACGGTATGTTTATTCCATTAATGTTGATGTTTCCTAAGGCCGATATTCCCGTCGTACAACTTTCTTTGCGAAATGATCTCAATCCTCAAGCTCACATTAAGGCTGGCCAAGCGCTAGCTCATTTGAGGGAGGAGGGAATACTAATAGTGGGTAGCGGAATGAGTTTTCATAACATGGCCGCTTATGGTAATTCTAAATATAGTGCAGCCTCGAAAGAATTTGATACTTGGCTAACGACGACAGTAGAAGCGTCTATTCCCAAGATGAAAGCTGAACTGGCATTATGGTATGAAGCCCCAAGCGCCCTTGACAGCCACCCATTAGGCAGCGAAGAGCACCTCATTCCTTTAATGGTTGTAGCTGGGACGGCACGTAAAGAGCGGGGTCGTAAAGTGTATTCTGAACAAATATATACCAATCAGGTGTCGGCTTTTATGTTTAAGTAGCGAATCTAGGGCAAAGTCAACTATGCCCTAGGTTTTGTTCGACTATACGTTTTACTAGGGGTAGAAATATTAAACCAAAATGGAAAGTCTTCTAGCATTTGCAGTATCGATGCAAAGGCTTTGATATCTCCCTCAAATGCGATCGCCCCACTTTCCACCAATTCTGGAAACGACTTTGCTTTAATTAACATTAAATTTAGATCACTCCTATTCATTACAACAGATACATGCGCGTTTTCTGCTTTAATCCCCTCAATATTATTGAGATGTGCATTTTTTAATTCTAGAAAAAATGATTCACGGTTGTCAGGGAAACTAATATTTATCTTTAGATGTTTTCCAAGTGCTTTTTTTGTATCTAAACGTACACCCAAATAATCAAATATTAATTCAGAGCTCATTGCTGCAATAATATCCGGCCCCACTTTTGTGGCATCAATTTTATCTGGTAGACCATGTCTTAACTCATATGCACCCGTTAAATAAGTATTACGCCACCCCGCACTTTCAGCCTGATAGCCCATTTGTTCAAAAATATTGGCTTGTAATAGTCGAGCTTTCTCGTGCTGAGGCTGTGCGAAAATAAGCTTATCTAACAATTCGGCAGCCCAGCGATAGTCACCCTCATCATGCGCTTTTTGCGCTAAATCGATAATTTTTTGAGGCCCACCCATAGCGGCGACATATTTAGGAGCAGAGTCGGCAGGACTGAGCTTGTTAAGATTAGCTGGGTTCATATCAAAGAAACCTAGATACCTATTTAATACGCCTCGAACATTGTGTGAATATGAGCCGTGGTACCCTCTGTTATACCATTCATGAGCTAGCACATCAGGTACTTCAAGCTCATTGTGTATTTCATTAATTGTTACACCTTTGTTAGCTAAGTTGAGTGTTTTGTCATGTAAATAACCATATAAATCACGTTGCTTTTCAAGTACCTGTAACAGGTACTCATTACCCCATCGGGGCCAACTGTGTGAAGCAAACATTACCTCAGCATTTTTTGCATAGTTGTGGATTAGTTGATTGATGTACTTACTCCACCCTTGCGCGTCTCTCACTGCCGCGCCACGTAGAGTATATATATTGTGCATGGCACCAATTACATTCTCAGCGGTCCATAAGGCTTTAAATTGTGGAAAGTAGGTGTTCATTTCTGACGGAGACTCTGTGTCAGGTGTGTTTTGAAACACCATCTCAATACCATCAATTACCACTGTTTCCTCATCGTCTTCAATAATACGAGAAGGAGCAACAAGGCCAATTAATCCGCTTGATAAGCCTTTTCCTATCGCTGCGTCTACTAAACCAAATTCTGATTTTTCTAACACATTGCCATATTGATAGCTTGCTCTACGTGTCATTGCGTTACCGGCTAGCACGTTTTCTTTTATGGCATGTTCCATAAAGTCGCGAGGTGCGAGTACTTGCACCTCACCACGTTCAACTTGCTCTTGTGAAATAATACCAGTAACTCCGCCAAAGTGGTCGGCATGCGCATGACTATAAACAACCGCCTTTATTGGAAATTCACCTAATTCTTGTGTAACTAAAGCAAAAGCAGCCTTTGCAGTGGCTGGGGTAACTAATGAATCGAATACAATCCAACCCGTGTTGCCTTTAATAAAGGTCATGTTAGCTAAATCGTAGCCACGAACTTGATAGATGCGTTCACTCACCTCAAATAAGCCGTATTGCATATTTAAACGAGCTTGGCGCTCTAAAGAAGGGTTAATACTATCGTGATAATTTTCAGCAAAAAGAAAATCATAATTACCAAGTTCCCAAACGACTTTTCCTGAGTTATCTTTAATTTCAACTTTTTTAGGGCGTTTAATTAGGCCTTTTTCGGCCAGCTCGAAATCTTTCTTATTTGAAAATGGCAGGGCTTCTTTTATTGTTTGTTGATGCTTTAAGGTAGCAAGAGAAGCTGGTTTAGTGTCACGCTCGTTTGCGCCTACATGAACACTGTGACAGGCGGTCAAAATAATTATTAGCTTAAGAATTTTCATTGGTTTGCCTCAATGTAGCATGGCTCCAAAATAGGAGCCATATAATATTGTTTTACTAGACGTTTAGCGGCCTAAACGACGAAGTGCTGATGAAGAGAAATCTCGACGGTCGGCTTTTTTCCCCACGTCATAAAGCGTGGTTCCTCATTCGCTAAACCAGTCACCAAGTAGCGTCCTGAATTAAGGTCATAAAGTGTTTCTGCAACCATCCACGGCGTATCTACATCATAAAACATTATGTTGTTTGCTTCTGAGATGCGCCATAAATCGCCACGCCCGTCATAATGATCAATAATCGATGCACCCCACGTGTCTTCATCAATATAAAAGACGCGTTTTGCATAGATATGTCTTGCGTCATCTTTTACTGTTGCTTCAACTACCCAAGCTCTATGTAATTCATAACGTAAAAAATCGGGGTTTAAATGGCCCTCTTTAACAATGTCTTTGTAGCTTGCGCTGGTGTCCAGTAATGAATAAGAATTGTAGGGCATGTATACTTCTTTTTTCCCTAATAGCTTCCACGTGTAGCGATCTGGTGCACCGTTATACATGTCATAGTTGTCGGTGGTTCTTAGACCATCGGTACCAGCCGCTGGACCATCGTATGCTACGTTAGGAGCACGACGAACTCTTCGCTGACCTGCATTGTACACCCATGCTCGGCGAGCCTCTTTAACTTGGTCTATGGTGTCGTGTACAAGCAAAGCGGTACCGGTTAATCGGGCTGGGGATGTAATAACTTGCAGGTAGTAGAACAACACATTATCGTCTTCTGCCTCTCGCCCAGAAGATAAAAACTCAGGCCAAACAAGTTGGTCATTGAGTTTCACTTCAACAAAACTACCGTCACTTTGAACCGGTATAGCAGAAAACATGCGTTCAGCCGAGCCCCCACGATAGCGCGTAATATGATTCCAAATGATTTCTAGCGCATTTGACGGAATAGGAAATGGAATGGTTGTGTCAAAACCACTTAGGCCGTTTCCACCTTGAACTAATTCTGCTGTTACCGCATTTTTTGCAACAAGATCATACATTTTATCTGGATAAGCAGCCGTTCGACGGGTTTCATAAACTGGCATTTTGTAACTAGGGTATTTCTTAAACATAGCAATTTGGCCAGCACTCAAATTATCTTTGTACTCGTCTACATTACTACTGTCGATGATGAATTTGGGCTTGTCATCGGAAAATGGATTATCAGGACGCCCTGGATCTTTGCTTTTTAGTCCACTTTTTGAATTCAAACCCCCTGTCCAAGCTGGAATTGTACCAGCTTCATTCCCTTGCATTTCTGCCCCTAAAGGTGTGAGTGTTGTACCCAGTTTTGCTGCCTCTTCAGGAGTCACCTTTGCCATTACCGACGCTGAAAGAAATGACAAAGATAATGTACCTACAATAAGTAATTTATTTTTCATGTTATGACTCCTTAATTAATATGAAATGCCGAAATTTAGAGACATAAAGTCTTTGTCTTCTAATATGTTATGACTACCGCCGCTAAACGCTCGATACCCAATGGTCATGCTGTATTTTTGTTGGTAAAGAGCCTCAAGCGATACGCCGAAAGACTTTTTCCCTTCGTGGAATTGTTGGCCAGGATCAGGCGAGTACCCGTCTACATCGTGTTGCCAATCGATAGTTGGTTTTAAACTAATACCACCAATTACGTTCTGGTAGTCTAGTACGCCGCGTATTCTATAACCCCAAGCGGTATCAGTGACAAAACCATCTTGAGCACAATCGCCGCCTATTGCACCTGCTGCAACAAGGTTAGTACAATTAATACCGTTACCAACATCAAAGTCACCCAAACCAAATACAGAGTTTCGACCATATTTTTGGTCTGAATCTTCAGCACCATCGGTTAAAATCATTCCAGCTTCAGCGATAACGGTAAGTCTAGATGCACCTAAAACGCGCTCAAAGAACTGCAAAGCTGTAACTTGAATCTGCGTTACATCGAGCTCGTCATAACCTAAAACTTCCTCTCCATAACCCACTTCTGCTATTCGCGAAGTATAGCGGAAGAAAGGTTGTTCTGAGAGCACACCATTGAGTAATTCTGGACCACTAATTTGAACAGGCGTATCGGGTTTGTAAGATACTTCTCCAGATACGGCAACTCCGCCAAGGTTCGTGGCAAAGCTAGCGCCAAAGTATTTGAGATCTTCTGGGAACACAATTCTATATTGAGGGTTGAGTGCTGATAACACGCCGCCTGTTGGATCTAAGGCTGCTGGCACAAATACACTCGTTACGCCAGGAACGGAAAGTGTTTTAGTGCGTATTGCATTAATTAGCGGTAAACGCGAATGAATATTCATATAGTATAAACCAAACTCAGTGTCGTTCAGCTCTGCGGCATAGTAACGTAATGCCAAACCAAATTGGTTACCGTCCTCAGCTTCATCATCGGCATAACGCTGTGCGAAGAAACCACCTTGCAAAGCTTGTTGATCGGGAACGGCAATTGTTACCGCAAAACAACCATCAGCCGCAAAGTCTGCACCAGAAAAGTAGGTACCACAGCCATCAATTTGGGTTTTTTCCCATTCATACTGATAAAATAGCTCTAAGTTTAAGTTTTCTGTTATGCCCGAATTAATGTAGGCCATACCAACAGGTAAGAGGCCTTCTTTCAGTTCCGCGCCAGGGCGCCGCAATGCATTCACGTCAAATGGGTTAGTAGAGTTTAACCCGCCTTGTATAAAAGTGCTCTCGCCCCAGCTAATAACTTGTCTACCCAATCTAAATTCGACAGGAGCATCACCAATATCAAAATTGGTATAAAAGTACGCATCCATTAGCTCTATGCCAGAGAATTTCGCAAAATCAGCAAAGTTGTCATCGTTTAAAGGCGCCCCTGGTGTATAATCATTTGGGGAATGCCCATGAGCTCGTGATTCATCTTTCAATTCTTTATCGTACCAATATTTGACGCGAGCAAATAAGCCCCAATTGTCTTTTGACAATTGAATATCATGTACACCTTTGATGATTTTTGAGAAGGTCTCATTTTTTTTGAAATTTAGGTTGCCGTCATCGGTGGTTGTCGTTGCGCCTATTCCACCGTTTAATGCACCAACAAAACGTTCGTTGGGATCTTTCAAACGCCAACTAGCACCTATTGTTAGTTGTGAGGTAATTTGCAGATGATAGTCTTGGTTTTCTCCAAAATAGAAATCTGAGCTGTATGCATTGCCAGTTAAAAACGTGCTGCATATCAGCGACGCGAGTAGGGTTTTCTTTAATTTTATATTCACAGGGCTTCCTCAATACTGATTTTACAGTTTGTTTACAACTACAACGTATATTTAAATAAAGGAAAGTGATAAGCAATTTGTGCCAATTAATTGTCATTTCATGCAAAAAGCATATAATAATTTAAATCGTCAATTTATATAGGCTTCCAGTTTGCCCAATTATTACTCAGCACTTAGCGGTTTTTTGATCCCATTTTCTAGGGCAATGCAAAGTAATAACTTAGACTTTGAAAGTGAATGTAAAAACTGTGGAATTTCGTTAATTGAACTTAATAATTTAGAATCTCGACTCGCAGCCGATGAATTAGCTCGTTTGGTGCATTATTGTAATCAAAAATTGGGACGTCATGATTTTTCAATAGAGATTGCAAAAAACTTTCACCCATCAATGTTTCATGCTTTAGGGTATGCAATGATGTCTTCATTTTCTTTGCACGATGCTTTGGAGCGCCTTGCAAGATATAAACGCGTTGTATCAAATACCTGCACAATAAACGTCAGTGAAAGTAGTCAATCTTTATTATTTGAAATGCAGATTGCCAACTACCCTGATTCAAATAGACCTGTTCTTGAGGCCTGTTTGGTTGAAACATTTTTAGCCACTATTGTCACTTTCTCAAGAGAACTTGTTGGCAGTCGAATATCGCCCATTTTAGTAAAATTAACGGCTAAAAACCCTCCGCCTGGACAAGAGGATTATTTATCATCGTTTTTTTGTTGCAACGTTGAGTACGAATGTAAAAGTAATTCGCTTACTTTTAGCCGCGAAGTGGCAGACACAAAGTTAATGGTAGGAAATGCGTTAATCTCTCAAATGCATGAAAAAGTGCTAGATGAATTATTAAATAGAATAGATAAGGGGGATTTAATTTATTTGATAAAAAGCAAAATCTATGAAGATTTGCCCATGGGTGCACCGTCTCAAAATGACATTGCCAAACATTTAGGCATGAGCTTACGAAGCTTGCAGCGCAAGCTAGCTGGCAAAAACACAAATTACAAAGAACTATTAGATAACACTAGAAAAAAATTGGCTTTGGACTATATTCGTCAGCAACATATTGCGTTTAGCGAAATAGGATACTTAGTTGGCTTTTCGAGTGTCAGTAATTTCAACCGAGCCTTTAAACGTTGGACAAACAAAACCCCCAGCGAATACCGAAACCTAGACGGTGGTGAACACTAATTTTAGTTGCCTTAAGATAATTTCTCACACCTTAGGTATTCAATTACTCCCTTCCTTTACACAGCGGTTCTACACAAATGTGCTCGTTAAGATAAGCATTTGGCATGTAAAAACAAGACATAATCTATTTATTTGTTAAATTTGTGTTACTTAAACTTTAGTGTAGTTGGATTATCCTTTGAAAAAAATACTACTTGCGTGTGCTGCACTCACATATGGCACAGTTTGTTTAGCCGCAGATAAACTAGAACTATTAAACGAGCATGCGATAAAAAGTCAGCTAGCTAGTGAAAGCATTTTGCTCAATATTATGCAACATAATGAAAGTTTGATTGCAGTTGGGGAGCGTGGGCATATTATCGAGTGGGAAAACCCTAATAAGTGGTCCCAATTCTCTGTCCCAGTGAGTGTGACCATTACCGATGTTACCCAGCTAAAAAATGGTAACTTTGTGGCAGTTGGCCACGATGCAGCGATCTTACTGTTTAATCAAAATACAAAAAAATGGACTAAAGTGTTCGATGGTTACGATTTGACAAAGCTAGTGATTAGTTCGTTAGCTAAACAAATACTAGCACAAGAAGCTCGTTTGCAAGACCTACCCGAAGATGCTGATCGATATGAAGAAGAATATCGTTTAGAAGATTTAGAATATGCACACAAAGACGCTCAAACCGAATTAGATACAGGACCAAATAAACCACTATTGTCAGTAATAACGGCTGACAACGGGGATGTATTTGTGACCGGCGCGTACGGTGTTTTGCTACGCAGTAAAGATGAGGGACTAACGTGGGATTTAGTAAGCAATAAAATAGACAATATTGATAAATTTCATCTAAATTCGATAGTCAAAGATGTAGATGGTGCCTTGTACATTGTTGGTGAAAATGCGGTAGCAGCTCGTTCAAGCGATAATGGAAACACTTGGGAAAGCATGGAACTGCCTTACCATGGAAGTTTCTTTGGTGTTATAGCGTCACAAAACTCTAAACACTTAATTGCTTTCGGATTGCAAGGACACTTTGCCGTTTCAAACGATAGTGGGCTCAACTGGCGCTTGATAGAAAAGAAGCTTTCAAGCTCATTCTTAGGCGGTACCGTTAGCGACAAAGGCATAGCCTACTTAGTTGGGCACGGTGGCCTTGTGCTTAGTTTTCCCCTTGATAAGCCAAACCAGCAAACAATATATAAGCATCCATCGGGTGCTACTTTTTCTGCAGTCACGCTCGAAGGCAATAAACAGCTAGTGTTGGTTGGACAACAGGGTATTACTAGATGGAACTTAGGGAAATAAGGAATCAATATGTCTAACACGCAATTTTTAACAGAACGGTTTTTTGAAAAATTTATTTTCTCCTTTCGAGTGCCCATATTAGCTTTATTGGCAATCATATTCGCATTTCTAGCGACCGAAGCAATGCAGGTTAAACCCGAAGCAAGTTTCAGCAAAATGGTGCCTGGCAATCATGAATTTATTAATAACTATAAAGCTTACCAGAGTGAATTAGCTGATTTAGGTAATGTTATTCGTGTTGTTGTAGAAACCGAAGAGGATGATATTTTTACTCAAGAGTTTCAAGAAATTCTTAAACAGGTGACCGATGATGTATTTTTCATTCCAGGTGTAAACCGCAATAGTTTAAAAAGCCTTTGGACGCCAAGTGTACGCTGGCAAGAAGTTACTGAGGAAGGTTTTGTTGGTGGCGCTGTTGTGCCTGATGGTTACGATGGTTCGTCGGCAATGCTTGACCAACTAAAAACCAATGTTTTTAAATCTGGTCAAGTAGGCGTATTGGTTGGCAATGACTTTAAATCAGCAATTGTTTTGGCTCCTTTACAAGATAAAAATCCTGAAACAGGGCTTCCATTGGACTACAGAGCTTTATCAGAAACATTGGAACGCGATATTCGCAACAAATATGATAGTGATACAATCAATATTCGTATCGTGGGCTTTGCGAAAGTGGTTGGTGATTTGATTGAAGGTGCGGTCGAAGTTGTTATTTTCTTTGCGTTGGCTGTGTTAATAACCTTTTTACTGCTGTATTTGTATTCCAGATGTATCCGCAGCACCCTGATTGTTTTGGTGTTTTCGATACTTGCGGTTATTAGTCAATTAGGAATATTAAACCTTCTTGGATACGGCGTAAATCCATATAGTATGCTTGTACCATTTTTGGTATTTGCCATTGGTGTTAGCCATGGTGTGCAAATTATTACTGCCATTATTCAACAGGTTGGCGCTGGAGAAGACAAGCTTACGGCATCCAAACTTGCGTTTCGATCTTTATATTTGGCTGGTATCACGGCCTTGGCAAGCGATGCGATCGGTTTCACTACACTCATGGTAATCGACATAGGTGTAATAAGAGAATTGGCTATTGCTGCAAGTATTGGGGTAGCGGTTATTATAATTACCAACTTAGTTGCAATACCAATCGTAATTAGTTTTATTGGTGTGTCAGCAAAGAAAAACGAAAGAAATCAAACGGCAACATCCGAATCTAACAAAATGTTTACGATAATCGCTCGTTTTGCGCGCCCAGCGATGGCAAAAACGGCCTTAGTTGTAGCGCTTCTGCTTTGTGTCTTAGGTCTTTATTATTCTCAATTTTTAAAAATTGGTGATTTAGATGCTGGTGCACCTGAATTGCGTCCAGATTCACGCTACAACCTTGATAACGCCTATGTAGTTGCCAATTACAGCACCAGTACCGATGTATTTGTTGTTATGGCAAAAACAACTCCCGACACCTGCATAAGCTATAACAACCTAATTTGGGTTGATAAGTTGCAGTGGGAATTAAAAAATATTCATGGCGTACAGGATGTCAAATCAGTGGTTAATGTCTCGAAGTTTGGTATGTTTGGTATGAACGAAGGTTCATTAAAGTGGTTTGGACTCAATCGAAATCAATTTATGATTAACGCCTCTGTTGCAAAAACACCCCCAGGCCTAATTAACCAAGATTGTTCTATGGCCCCTATTCTCGTATTTTTAGACGACCATAAAGCCGACACACTCAATAAAGTGGTAGCAACAGTAGAACAGTTCAAAGCTGACAATGATTCGGGTGACGTTGAATTTTTACTTGCTGCTGGTAATGCAGGAGTTGAGGCAGTAACTAACATAGTAATTGAAGACGCTCAAATTGAGATGTTAGTGTGGGTTTACTCTGTGGTTATTGCCTTATGTTTAATAACCTTTAGGTCAGTACGAATAGTCATTGCAATTATCATCCCGTTAATGCTCACCTCGTTGCTAAGTCAAGCATTAATGGCCTATCTAGGAATTGGCGTAAAAGTCGCCACGCTTCCGGTGATAGCGTTGGGTGTTGGCATAGGTGTTGATTATGGTATTTATATTTTCAGTAAAACGCGTGAAGCATTAGCGCTTCAAAAATCATTGTATGAAAGTTATTTATACGCACTCAAACAAACTGGTAAAGCAGTCGCGTTTACTGGGATAACACTAGCAATAGGCGTAGCAACATGGGTATTTTCTCCAATTAAGTTTCAAGCAGATATGGGCTTGTTATTAACCTTTATGTTTCTATTGAACATGGTGGGGGCGCTTACCTTAATTCCGGCTATTGCTTGGCTTTTAAGAATTGGAGCGAGTAATGATAAACAAAAAAAACCAGCAAAAGAGGCCAGCCATGTCTAATTTAATTACCGAAATATCTACACTTGCATCAATTTTAGAACAGCAGCGTGCGGCCTTTTCCGCTCAACCTTATCCTGATTACAAAGATAGAATTGACAAGCTAAAGCGTTTGAAAAATTTGGTTTTACAAAATCAGGGTGCTTTAGTACAAAGCTTATGCCAAGATTTTGGTCACCGAAGTAATGACGATTCTCTTATAGGCGACATACTTACTTCTGTTTCGGGTATTAACTACAGCATAGATCGTTTAAAAAAATGGATGAAACCTAAGCGTAAGCATATAGGTATTTTATTTCAGCCTGCTAGTGGCCATGTAATGCATCAGCCTCTTGGAATTATTGGCATTATCGTACCTTGGAATTACCCACTCTTTTTGTCTTTGGGACCCTTAACCACTGCGCTGGCGGCTGGTAATCGGGCCATGCTTAAAATGTCAGAATTTACGCCCAATACCAACGAATTGTTAGCCAAACTCATTGCGCAAGAATTTCCCTTAGATGAAGTTGCGGTTATTGGTGGCGAAGCCGATATGGCCGCAGCGTTTTCATCGTTAAGCTTTGATCATTTGTTTTTTACGGGATCGACACAAGTTGGCAAATTAGTAATGCAAGCCGCTGCTAAAAATCTCGTTCCCGTTACCCTAGAGTTGGGAGGAAAATCACCAGCTATTATCGCTGACGACGTGCCCATCAAAACCGCCGTTGAGCGTTTTATCTTTGGGAAAACCTTAAATTGTGGGCAAACCTGTGTGGCCCCCGATTATCTCTTTTGCCCTGAAGGGAAGCAACAAGCATTAATCGATGAAATACGATTGCGCTTCAATACAATGTTTCCAACAGTACAAACCAATGACGACTACACCAATATTGTTAATCAGCGCCAATACGAGAGAATTCAAGGTTTATTAGAAGACGCAAAGGAAAAGGGGGCAAACATTATTCCCTTAGTGCAAGAAAATATTGAAACAAGCAAGCGAAAAATTCCGTTAACGGTTGTTACCAACGTAAACGACAATATGAAAATCATGCAAGAAGAGATATTTGGTCCCTTGTTACCGATTAAAGAATATAAAGACATGAGTGAGGTCATTGCTTATGTTAGCGCTAATCCGCGTCCACTCTCGTTGTATATTTATAGTTTCGATAAAGACCTTCAAACACGTATATTAAAAGAAACTATCGCCGGTGGAGTATGCATTAATGACGCAGCTTTTCATGTAGCGAATGAAGATCTACCTTTTGGTGGTGTTGGTGCTTCAGGTATGGGGAACTATCATGGAGAAGAAGGCTTTGTTCGTTTTTCGCATGCCAAATCAATCTTAAAACGCGGAAAATTATCCTTCGCTCACCTGCTTTTTCCTCCCTATGGAAAAGCAGTACACAAACTTGTATATAAATTATTTATCAGATAAACGACGAGGTGCTAAAAATGACAACAATAAATAGCTTAGCGGATTTAATTGAAGAAGGGTTTATAACACATGCTAACAAACCTGCCTTTCATTGCTTAGGGCAAACCCTTACTTTCGCGCAAATAGACCAAAAATCACAAGCTTTAGCGGTTTGGTTACAGCAACAATCTGGTTTAAATGCTGGTGATAGAATTGCGATACAATTACCAAATATAATCCAATACCCAATTGCAGCATATGGCGCCTTACGCGCAGGCCTTGTTTTGGTAAATACCAACCCACTCTATACCACCCGCGAAATGCAGCATCAGTTTTCTGATTCTGGAGCTAAAGCAATAATCATTTTGGCTGACTTATATCCAAAATTAGAAGCAATTCTGTCGCAAACCGATATTGAGCAGGTGATTGTGACACATGCAACAGATCTCATTGCTCCCGAAAAATCATCAGAAGCGCCAAAAGGTGCGCTTCGATTGATTGATATTATGAGTGATGACTCGACAGGAACATTAGAAGCACGACAAAATCAGTCTCTAAATGACGTATGTGCGTTGCAATATACCGGCGGAACAACAGGTGTTTCAAAAGGAGCGATGTTGTCAAACGGGAATATTATAAGTAATGCGCGACAAACATTTTCTCGATTGAAGCTTGACCCGAAAGTAGGTGGTGAGATTTTTGTCTGTCCATTACCGCTTTATCATATTTACGCATTTACAGTGAATATGGTTATGTTTGCTTGCAATGGCAATATGAACATATTAATTCCTAACCCGAGGGATATTGAAGGATTTATACAGGCCATTAAGCCATTCCAATTCACTGGCTTTGCGGGTTTGAATACTCTATTTATAGGCCTGTGTAGTCACCCTGATTTTAAAGCCCTTGATTTTTCTCAATTGAAAATGACGATATCAGGTGGGACAGCACTCACCTCGTCGGCTGCCGATATTTGGAGACAAGTAACGGGTTGTTCTATTTCTGAGGGCTACGGTTTGTCTGAAACATCACCTGTTTTAAGTATAAATGAGCCTGGGAAAGAGGTTTTGGGTACGGTTGGGAAACCACTTCCCGACACGATTATAAAATTTGTTGACTCTCAGGGAAATGAGGTCAAAAAAGGCGAAGAAGGCGAACTAATTGCCAGTGGTCCTCAGGTGATGTTGGGGTATTGGAAACGAGAAGATGAAACAAAGAAAGCAATGACATCTGACGGTTTTTTCAAAACCGGTGATATAGGTTTAGAGCTAGAATCGGGCCACATAAAAATTGTCGACCGTTTAAAAGATATGGTGGTGGTGTCAGGCTTTAATGTTTACCCAAATGAAGTAGAACAAATAATTACTCAACACCCAAATGTACTCGAAGCAGCCGTTATTGGTGAGCCATGTGAGCACTCTGGAGAAAAAGTATGTGCATATATAACGGTATCTAAGCCTGTTAGTGAACAAGAATTGATTAGTTATTGTAGAGAGTATTTGACGGGCTATAAAGTGCCTAAAAAAGTCGTTATTTTGGAAGAATTGCCAAAATCAACAGTTGGTAAGATATTGCGTCGTGAATTACGTAAATGACGCCACACATTATGCTTAGTTTTGTTGGTGTATGTCAGTGTAAGGAATCTTTATGAATTTTGATTATGTAATAATTGGTGCGGGCTCAGCTGGTTGCGTTATGGCTAACAGGCTATCTGCAAATTCTCAACACAGTGTTTGCGTATTAGAAGCCGGTAGTGATAACAAAAGCCTGTTAGTAAACACCCCTGGCGCATTTGCTGCCTTTATGTTTTTGAAAAAATATAATTGGAGCTTTAATTCAACCTCAAAGCCCGATATTCGCAAAGGTGATGAAATGTTCGTTCCGCGTGGCAAGGGACTAGGTGGTAGTTCGGCAACAAATGCCATGTTATATATCCGAGGTCAGGCACAAGACTATGATCACTGGGCATCGCTTGGTAATGAGGGCTGGGCTTTTAAAGATATTCTACCGTATTTTAAAAAATCTGAGAATAACGAAGACTTCTCAAATGACTTGCACGGTCAAGGTGGACCACTCAACGTGTCAACGCGTCCTATTTATTATGAAATTAGTAAGCGTTTTATTGAGGCGAGTAGGGAAGCTGGTTTTAAGTATAATGAAGATTTTAATGGTTATGATCAGGAAGGTGTAGGCTACTATCAGTGCACAATAAAAGATGGTAAACGTTGCAGCGCAGCAAAAGCATATTTATTTCCTGTGATGGATAGACCGAATTTGCAGGTTAAAACGGGTGCTATAGTAAAACGTATACTGATTGAAAATAACAAAGCAGTGGGTGTTGAGTTTGAAATGAATAAGCAAACTCACACAATTATGGCAAACAAAGAGGTAATTTTAAGTGCCGGTGCCATTCAGTCACCGCAAATCCTTATGCTTTCTGGAATTGGCGACAGGGAAGAGCTTCAAGCACACAATATTCCCGTTGCTAAGCACTTACCTGGCGTTGGTAAAAATTTACAAGATCATGTTGATGCCTGTGTTTTGGTGCGTAGTAAGAAACGAGATGGTTTTACCGCATCTTTGTCTGGTCTTGTGAGTATGTTCCCACATCTTATAAAGTACGCATTTAAAAAAGAAGGAAAGCTTGCAAACAGTATGCTTGAGGCTGGTGGGTTTTTAAAATCTTCAAACGAAATTGATAGGCCTGATATTCAATTACATATGGTGCCCTTGCTATACGACGATAACGGTAGAGACTTAAAACTAATGAATGAACATGGTTATTCTTGTCATGTGTGTGTGTTACGTCCAGAAAGTCGTGGAAGCATAAAACTAAAATCAAAAAGCTATAAAGATGAACCTATTATCGATTTTAACTTTTTTTCAGATGAGCAAGGCAAAGATAGGAGAGTCATTGTAGATGGTATTCGTCAGTTAAGAAAAATTATGGCCGCACCTTCATTTGACGAACACCGTTTGAGCGAAATGCATCCAAGCATTGAAAATGAATCTGATGAAAGCATTTTTGCAAAAGCGAAAGAAAGATTAGGTTTGGTATATCACCCAGTTGGCACATGTAAAATGGGTCAAGATGACCTTGCGGTGGTTGATAAAGAGTTAAAGGTACACGGGATTGACTCGTTGCGAGTCGTTGATGCCTCAATTATGCCAACACTTATTAGTGGTAATACGAATGCGCCAACAATGGCTATTGCCGAAAAAATTGCCGATGCAATGGTAAATTAGCCTTAAGGCAGATCTCTTGCCATGAAAACATTTCATACTTATTTTGTTAATTTTTCAAAAAACCGCCATTGTGCTTTTTGTTGGTAGTGTAAGTTATTGAATTGTATTGATAAATAACCTTTTATTAAGTGGAATGTGAATTGCACTAGCTTAGGTGAACATCCTAAGGAGCAAAATTGTTTATTTTGCTCACCTTCACTTAATAAGAGGAAATTAACCATGGCACAATCAAAACCGTTGTCTTTTCTAAAGTCTGCGATGGTTTTGAAGTCAGGTTGTAAACGCTCAAGTAACCACATTAGCTCTACATTGCGATGGGTTTCTTTTTCTAATCGGCGAGATGACTGAATACGATTCAAATAGCCATAAATATAAAGTTTGAGCATTGTGCCTGGATGATAGCAAGGTCGGCCAGTCGCTTTGGTTTCGACTTTTTCGAACCCTAGTGACGCTAAATCTAAACTATCAACGAAGACATCGATAACGCGTATTGGATTCTCATCCGTGACGAAGTCGTCTAATGCTTCTGGAAACAAGGTGGCTTGGGTTCTAGATTGGCCTTTTATATGATGGGACATTAGCGGTAATCTCCTGCTTTGGCTTACCGCTTTATTATACTAAATACCATGGTGAACTTGGATCGGCTGCTAAGACTGTTTGATCATAAGAACAGCCTACTTAGTTCAAAAGGTGATCAAAACGGAGTTTTCACACAGGCTGGGCACATAAGAGAAGTCTAAGATCACAAGTATGAATGTCCGCAGCTTGTCTTTTTGTGCCGATAAAATTAGTTTCATTTGCTCTGCCATACTTAAGTTTCCATAACCAGAGGGGAAACTTATGAAGAACCAAACTCATCAACCTTGGAATAAAGGCCAAATCATCGGTCAAAAAAAGCCGTTGCAGATCTCCCATATTTGGGGCATTCGAATTAGGCTAGAGCTTGAACAACGAACAAGAGATTTAGTGTTATTCAATTTAGGTCTCGATAGTAAGTTAAGAGGGTGCGACCTAGTTAAGCTTAAAGTATCGGATGTCGTTTGTGGACGCTCAGCACTTAAAAGGACAATGGTAGTTCAGCAAAAAACTGGAAGCCCTGTCCAATTCGAAATTACGCCGAATACCGGAGAGTCGATTCTAGCTTGGGTAAAAGAAGCAGGGTTGAAGGAATCAGATTTCTTGTTTAAATCACGGATAAACGACTCTGAACATATTTCAACTCGACAATACAATCGTATTTTGCATGGTTGGATTGACAAGCTGGGTTTAGATTCATCTCTTTACAGCACACACTCGATGCGCAGAACTAAACCTTACTTGATTTACAAAAAAACTAAAAATCTTCGAGTTGTGCAGCTATTGCTAGGTCATAAAAAATTGGAGAGCACTGTTCGCTACCTAGGAATTGAGGTAGATGATGCTCTAGAGATATCCGAGTCAATTGAAGTTTGAACTTATATGGGCTGCTTGCGCAGCCCATTTGTACGTAAAGCGGACATTCCACTAACGCATTTCTGCCCCAAAACAAGTTTGGGTTCCAACTCAAATGAGGGAGTAACTAACATTGTATAAATTTCATTAATGTTCATTTTTCTATAACCGAGAAATCTTAGTAAGATTTTATTTTTACTCCTTTATTATTAATTAGTTAATAAATTGAAATTTTTAACCTTTCTGGTAATTTATTGGATTCGAAAGTAGGTGGGTATTACTAAGACGTCTACACAATAAGCTGTTATAGACTCATGAGGAATCGATGAACATTGAAGGATACGAAGACCGTTTTGTAGCATTTTTGGATATATTGGGCTTTAAAGAATTAATCTTAAAAATTGAATCTGAAGGACATGAAAGCTCGAATTTTGAGAGAGTAAGATCGGTACTTAATTTTCTCTATGAAGAGTCTATTGAATCTAATGGTCAGCATGACTTGCCAGTATATGAACAAAAAGAAGGTCATATACTAGAAAAAGAGCTTGGTGATCCCCGAATTAGTTACATATCAGATTGCGTGATTATATCAACAGAAAGCTCATTTGATGGGTTTAAGTCTCTCTGCAATAAAATAACTAAATTCTCTACTGATATTGCGTGTGATGGAATTTTTTTAAGAGGTTCAATTACTCATGGGAAGGTTTATCACCATGGTCCAATGCTATTTGGAAGTGCATATCAAAAGGCTTATCAATTAGAATCAGAGCATGCAAAACATCCTCGTATAATTATCGATGATGTTGTTTTTAATGTTTTGAAAAGTGACATGGGAAAGTTTCCGCTAAATGAATGTGCAATAACTAAAGTTACTAACGATTTCAGTTATCTATCTAATTTTCCTCTGAGTTATCATCCAATATATACGCCATCGTGGATAGACTTTTTGTTGAGAGTTAAAAGCAGGATCTTATACCATTTGAATATCTTTGACCCTAGAGTATCTGGCTTTAGTCAAGAGCTGAGAAATTTAGATAAATTTTGCTGCTGGAAAGAAGTCTACGGTTGGGATATCAACTTTGATGGCGGAAGTGACAGCGTTTTAGAAAAATATAAATGGTTAAAAGATGAGTTTAACTCAACTATAGAACGCTATTCTGAATTTCTGTCTGAAACTTCAAGCGATAAATCTTGGGGTGGAGTAAAAGAGGGTATGAGAATCGCACCCATACATTGGAACGGGGCAATCTGGTCACCCGTGAAAGAATTAGGTCATATACGCTGAGTTTATCAAAAGTCTTAAAGGCAACAAGATGTAGAATTCGGCGTAAAGTGCCACTAGGGAGGTATAATTGAAACGTCACGAGTTATGGCGTCACGAGTATCGTCAAAACAGGTACATGGAATTTCTGTCAGATATTGAGCTAAAAACTAGAACAAAAGAAATAATATCTAATTTAACTTTGCTATCCGCGCATGGACAAATAAGTATTCACTCGTCTAGAACTTCAGGGGCGTTTTGGATGATCAAATGGACACATGCCTTAGAAGAGTTCAGTCTAAGATACGGGCCCTACCCAAATGGGTTTTCTGATGGAAGTATGAAGGATGCACCTATTGTTAATACTACATATCCCGAGTTACCGCCATCAAAGGTGGCAATTGATTCAGTTGGCGGTGTTCAAGAAGGTTGTATCTACAAGTTTGGTAAATCCGAGCACTTGAAACAAATGTTTAACAATGGAATTATTAGGATAGCTCCTGCATCATACTATGCTGATCCGTCTTTAAATAAAGCTATTCAAGATGATGAACTTAGTTTTATGGTTAGGCGTAAATCTGACAGCATCATTTTACAAAGTGATACTGGAAAAACTATCCCTACATTTGGAGATGTTAAGTTTCACTTAAAATCTGAGACCAACTACTATGTTCATTGTTTTGCTGCTGCTTACACCTATCGTGAGTACGATGACTTTGAAGCTGATTCGTGCATTGTCATTTCAAACCCACGCAAGCTGTTTCAAAAAATGATGAAAGCTGTCAGGAAACAAAAGTGCAGTTTTAAAGGCTTTGCAGCACCTGTTAAGTATTTAGATCCTCTCACTTGCAATCCTGATTCAGTAAATATTTTCTTCTCAAAGCACTTTAAATATAGTTACCAAAATGAGGTGCGGACAATTTGGCTACCTGAAACACCCACCCTTAAGCTAGAGCCATTCTTCATTGAAGTAGGTAATATGAGGAGCTTTGCTAAGCTAATTAGTATTTAAGAAGCTGTTTCATTGGGAAAATATACTGTTGATCTTTACTCGTTTGCCTCGTAGTTCAGTCAACTGTATTTTACCCATTAACACGGCGTAGTTTTTCAAGTACTAAATTATGTTTATCCAATTTTGAGTTGGCTGAACGTCGGCAATCATGAATGGAAATAAGATGCTTAGTTGTCACTGAACGGCTGTTATTGGCACAGTGCAAAATCTCATGAATTAATGCCTGAACGTCCGCTGCTTGTCTTTTGCTGTCTGTCAGGTTAAGTCGAAACTTCCCACCAAAAATGTCAAGTTTTATGTGAGCTAGTACACATAAAGTTGTTAACACCAAGCGATTGTGGGTTTTGTGCTAGCCGCAACGAAGTTGAATTAGTCTCGGTTCAATCTGTCAGGCTAATTTCCATTGACAATGACCGTTATGTTTTGCCTTTTTAGAGCATTTTACCTACGTTTGCCGCTACCAAGTGCTCATGCTTGCACAACTCCTGAAAAACCAGTTTGATCAATATACCTACCTGAGATGTTATGCACTTTAGTAGACTTTTTCTGTTTCGGTTTTTTATTTACTCTTTGAGTGTCAATCTCGTCTGTAATCACATTTATGTTTGCCGTTAAGTCGTTCAGCTTCATATTGAGAATTTCGATTTTATCCAAAATTTCCTCACGATGCTCATCAGTTGAGGATTTTGCTTCTTCAATCGCAACCCTCAAATTTTTTCTCACTGCTCGACATTCTTCATACAGTAAACTGCGTATTTGTTTAAGTTCTTTCGTCTTTTGCATGATACTTTAATAAAAGTACTGTACCTAAATGTCATTGGCTAATTCTATACATGAAAACGGAAATTATTATTCTCATGTATTACTGAATAATCCTATTAGCTATACATGAAAATGGCCCGTACCTTTGCTATGGATGAGGTGCGTTCATATTATTTCAATGTTGCAACCAAAAATTACTCATATCATAGAAGTGAAATATCAAAAGATGAACAATGCCTCGCAAAGTTGGTGAGTTCAAAGAGGTTACTTACATCTAAAAAAATTGTTTTTAAATGCGTATTTCCCATCATGTAGTATAGTTATTAGAACCTAGTTAATTAAGGAAGCGTGATGCCAATTGTTATTTTTTGCGCAATAGTTTCATTAATATTCACATTTATCGTTATCTATGTTCATTATGAACAACTCCAAGAAGATAAGGCATTGAAGTCCATGGCTGAGGAAAACTCTGCACTTGATATTCAAGAAGATCACGAGCGGCTTTGTTTTGAAGTTAAAGAGTAATTGTTTTTCGAGCATTGGTAATTTGGCCGGCTTGGCAATCGTTCATATTGCCTAATACCAATACTAAAAGACAAAACCTAACCGACGGAGGAATGTTGAATTTGCGCACTGAAAGAAACGTTTTCAAATGGCCGCTATTAGTAAAACGACATACTATTGTTGTCACTTTGGCGTTAGCCGATATACAAGGTAGCACTCAATTTCACCATCGAACACATACTTAGTTATGCTCTTAACTACTTATAAACGGAGAAAATTAAGTTACTCTGCCTGACAGAACGTCTAAATATAAGTAACTTATGGAAAACAAGAAGCTAGCGGTGTTAATCGATTCGGATAATACTCAATATTCGAAGTTGCGGCTTATCATTGAAGAGTTATCGGGTTTTGGGCAAATAGTTGTAAAACGTGCCTATGGTGATTTCTCTACTGAGCACCTCAAAAATTGGAAAACACCGTTAAATGAAATGGCAATTCAGCCTAGACAGCAATTTGCTTATACGACAGGTAAAAATTCGACAGATGCCACGATGATTATTGATGCCATGGACTTGTTGTATACGGAGAGGTTCGATGCATTTGCTCTGGTATCTAGTGATAGTGACTTTACTAGTTTAGCTACACGTCTAAGAGAATCGGAACTACACGTGATTGGTGTTGGCAAAACAACTACACCGGTATCATTTAAAAATGCTTGTGATGATTTTATAGCCATAGAAAACCTTGATTCATCGCAGCATGAAGGCGATGATCAACATGATACATTTACGCAAGAACTCGAACGTGAACTATGGCGATTAATGCATCAAGCATGGCAAAACTATCGTAATGATGCAGGCTGGGCGAAGCTAGGAGATATCGGGAAGTACCTTAAACGTATTAAATCAGACTTTGATACTCGCAATTATGGGCTAACAAAGCTGTCTGATTTCTTTGATGTTCATTCAAACAGGTATGAAACTAGAATCACCAATAATTCTGGTTTAGAAGTGCGTTTAATACCCAAAGCAAACTCAACGAAATAGAAGGCCTCGATTAAGTTAGTAAGAATGACTTATGTTTGGTTGAGCTTAACCTTGGCTTATTAGTCTAACCTTACACCAACAAGCATGCGAACCAGATAAATTAGAATTTACTCCTTGTAATTGCTTTTTTTAGACTTTTTTGAAGGATGTTTCTTAACATAAAAATATCCCAAGCACAATAAAGCAAGGGGTAAGATGAAAATAAGCTCTTCTGGCATTTCAGCTCCTTTAATACAGTGCTGTTTAAGATATCATCTTAAATATTATTTAGAAATTTAACATTCATAACCTGCTTGGAAATCCTTTACTTCATTTATAATCAAACATAACTTAGAGTTAATCAGAGAACGCACCCGAACAAGAGTGAACATTTATACAATGACAAATTTTATGATAGCGACATTTGTATGCCTAACAGTTCTTGGTGTAACTATATGGCTAGGCCCCAAAATTGCTAGACGTATTCTGCAAAAGTAGCGTTCGGTTTATATTGGTAGATATTCAAGCCACTAAAAAAACCGAAAAATTAAATTAAACGCTAAATGTCGGTATGAATGCCGCTTACTCACTTCATACCAGTCTAGATACCTACAAAACCCTCTAATGACTTTACATAACAAAAGCAAATATAGGGAAAACCATAAATTTACCTCACTAATAGATTCTGCGTTCAAACCTAATAATGCACACAAGAACAACGACGTAGAAAGAATAAATTCATGCATGTTCATGCAAATAAAAGCCTTGTTTATCTTAATCTTTTTAATATTAATGGTACCGCTCTCCCTACTTACCAATAGAAGCGAAAATTCATACTTTTTGTGAATACAGAGTTCAAATAGCTTATTTAGTTTATACTTATTACTAGTTGCTAATTACCAATCATCGCTTGACGAAATATCATTAAAACTTGAATCAAAGCTGTCCATACAACTTGTATCAGTTTCAAAGGTGTGGTCTTCAAACAGTGAGTTGTCACTCGAGCTTAACGTATCAATTTGAGAGTCATCATCGTCGACACCATAAGGGTTACCTTCAATATCAATGCCACCCACCCCTCCAATCATTGGATTACCGTTCGCAGGGTTAATGACAATCTCATCGTTATCAATTTTATGGTTTAAGTCCGAGTTCGTTGAAATAGTGTCGAATGTACTATCACTGAGTTCGTCATTAAGCCATTCTGAAGTATCGTCTCCAGAAAAATATGAAACATCGATGCTTTCAGAAATCTCTTTTTCTGCCAATGCACTTGTCATTGTAGCAGTAAGTCCAGACGTACCCACAACCCTCCGGCCATTAGCTCGTTGGCTGAAAGCGCGGTTCTCGCTTGAATACGCAACTTCTGAATCGTCACTTATTTCTACTAAAAACCAAAAGATTAGGATGGGCCCTGCTAGAAAACACATTATTCCTATATAAATAATATTGTTAATTAAACAAAGAGTTCCTACCGTTATTAATATTATTGCAAATATCATTTTCATTGCGCGTCTCCGCTAGATGGTGTTGCACCCATCAATCATGTTTAGATAATTTTGATAGGACCTGTAATTCTGAAAAGCAAACTCCTGTTGGTCATATCGAGATTTATTAATAAATTAGCATTAACTGAACAAATAAGTATCGATCACAAACTTGTGAACAAATAGGGTGGAAATCTTACTGTGTAATATAAGAAGTTTTTGTTAAACTATGAAAAACCATAGCGTTAAAAGATTTACGGAAGTAGTAATGGTACAGGATGTCTTAACGACCCATATTTGCCTTCTCAATGGCGACTTTACCTCAATTTTAACTCCCATCATTGACCCAACGATTGCTAGCGACAAACTCGTTATTGTTTCAAGCATTGAGTTTTACGACCAATCAAAGAAGGTAGTGGATATTGCTAAACGGAGAGGTTATGAAGCTGTGTGGTGGCAATTGCCAGACAGCAACAATTGTTTCGATTTAAAGCTATCGTTTTTAGAACTTTTTGAAAGTTATCAATCGCCTGATAATAGACTTTGCTTAAACGCTAGCAACGGCTCTCGGTCCCAAGTCTTGTGTGCTTTTGAAGCAGCAAGAGAATGCAACGCATCTGTTTATGTCGTAGAACCACAAAATGACCATCTTTTTTGGCTATATCCAGAAGACCGTCCCCCTACCCCAATTCAAGATAAACTAAAATTACATGAATATTTTGATCTTAATGGCGCGATTCTAAAAAATCAGAATATGAAACATGAAGTAGACAAGACAATTAGGCTGTTAGGAGAAAAGTGGGTCATGCAGATTAAAGAAGCTGGCAGCGCACTGGCAAAGCTTAATTTCTTAGCAACAACTGCTAACGAGCAACACTTATCAAAGCCATTAAATGCAAATATGCAGAATGACGATATTTTTACTAATTTATTAACTGATCTTATTGATATCGACTTTATTGAACTCAAACAAAACAGGATTAATTTCAAAAACGAAAAGGCAAGGTTCTTTTGCAATGGTGGTTGGCTAGAAGAGTATGCATACGGAGTGCTTAAAAGCTTACGGCCAACTATTCCAAGTATTCAAGATCAGGCTCATAGCGCTGTTATCGAAAGAAAAATAGACGGAAAGCTAATCCATAACGAACTTGACGTCGTGGCGCTAGTTAATAATAAATTACATATCTTTGAATGCAAAACAAAACGATTTAAAGGTACTTCCGGTAACGATACCTTATATAAAATTGACTCTCTGAATGAACTTCTTGGCGGTTTGAGTGGACGTGCTGCTTTGTTAAGCTATCAGCCTATTTCTTTAAATGAGGTTGCAAGAGCGAAAGAAATGGATATAGCTGTATTTGGCCAAGACGAGCTTTCGAATTTAAAACCTCATCTAGCCTCATGGCTTTCTAACGCGTAAATAAGGACATTTATGGCGCAACTACCTGAGACGACTAAAGGCAATATCCTACTGGTATTGGTTGCTGAGAATCCGCAAATTGTTACCGAATCAATTTATGCGTATTGGCATCATAAAAATATCGCAATAGATGAGGTTATTCTGGTAACAACATCGCCTTATGCAAACGAGGCAGTTACAAAGCTAAGCAACTGCCCAGATGGCGGAATATCTATCTTAGAAGCCTTACAAAATGAATACAGTCTTCCTGCAATAAAATTTTCACATGATAGTGTTCACGTACCAGTCGATGAAGACGGTAGTCAAATAGAAGACGTGCAGACACAATCTCAGATGGTTGCTTTTGCTGATCACATTCTAAATATGATTTTTCAACTAACAAATAATGAAACGATTAATCTGCATGCGTCATTAGCAGGTGGCCGTAAAACGATGACGTTTTATCTTAGCTACGCTATGTCAATATATGGGCGCCCTTTTGATACCTTGAGCCATGTATTTGTGGATCCAGATTATTTATCTAACGATTTCTTTTACCCAACAAAAAGCTCCTCTTTCATAAAGTATAGGGGTAAAAACCTAGATATCAGTAAAGCTGAAGTAAACTTGTCAGAAATTCCATATATTCAGCTAAGGCCAAACCTACCCAAGAAGTTTTTAGAACGAAAAATCACTTTTAAAGAAGGTGAGATGGTATACAAGTTACTTAATGCTCCTCTTAAACTTGAGATTGAAATGCATACTCGCACTTTAAGATGTTCTGGCGTAGAAATTGCGTTAAGTCCTGCTAATTTCGCTTTTTATTTGATGATGGTAGACGATCTTATGAATGCGCATGAAGGATTTGATTGCCCGGTTGATGAGTGTCCTGATATTGTTATGGGTTTGATATATATTAATAAGCGTTTGGAGATGGTTGGTATAAATGCCAACTTCACTAATCTTAAAAATGCTATAGACTACATCGAAAAAAACGCGTTTGTATTCAAACAGAGTGAAATAGATGGCATAAGAAATGGCTTAAAAAAATCCTTTTTTACGGCGCGAAAGAATGAAGTCAGTAAGCTCTTGCGTTCCGAGCTACCCGAGATAGTAGCAGAACATTATGATATTGACTCTATCGCGAAAGTACGACGAAAAGGAGCGACAAAACAAATTAATTATTTTGGGTTGAATATAGAACAGCGTTTTATATCGATAAACTAAACATGGCATCGTACCTTTTTACGTTTGGTGAAGGTCTTCCTAAATAATAGTGAAATAGTGTAAATTAACACGAGGGTAACTTTACTCGCATTAAGCGACATGGTCGAACTTCTGCACACCATCAGCCAAAGTATTGCTCGATATTTAGTGAAAGTCTGATTGGTTGAGCGTGATTTGGAAAACACTTTTCTCAACTTGCCTACAGATGATGAACCTAGCTTACTCGCGTTGCAAGGTCGACTTCGTAAATTACCGAGTCACTACGGGGCCACAAAAGGGACAAAAGTACTTACCTTGAAAGCTATCCCGGTCAGCAATAAGTGCCATTGTGATCTAGTAACCGAAACAAGACATTCCTTACCACAGGCAAAAGTATTCGCTGATGTTGACAAGATAGCGAAGTAATGTACGCTGTAGCGCGTATTCCGTAGATAGTAATTCCAAACAACAGCTGTAGAAGACAAGTAGTGTTCATATACCTTCATCTTAAAATTATTTGTAATGTTTTCGTATCATTAGACCAGCTATTTTGTTACGGGTTGTATATGCTTCGGGCGCATCTGGTCCCAATATACGTTCTTGTTCACTCAGTAGTACTTTAAACTGTTTGATAGCTTTGAAGATTTGCTCACTTAGCAATAAACAATGTGCGATACTATGGCGCGTTTCCAATGTGTCGAGTGCATCTGACCCCAATACCCGTAATTGATCTCTGAGAAGTTTTTCTAAAGGCTTAATGGCATTTTTGGCTCTACCACTTTTTGCCATCCAAAAGGCAATATTATGACGTGTTTCAAACGTGTCATGCTCATCTGGCCCCAATACAATTTTTTGATGCCTCAGGACTAATTTTCCATGCTCAATAGCCTTATCATATTGACCACTCTGTCCTAGCCATATTGCGAAACTGTTACGAGTATTAAATGTAGAAGGCGCATTTGAACCCAATATACGAGTTTTGTCATTTAGTAAAGTTTCAAGCCCTTTGATAGCATGATTCACTTGACCACTTCGTGCAAGCCAACATCCCATACTATGCCTCGTTTCCAAAACATCGGGAGCATATTCTCCTAATAAACGAATCCTATCATTCAACAATATTTCAAAATGCTTAATAGCCTTATCAAATTGACCACTTTCACCCAAAAAGGTAGCAA
Organism: Glaciecola sp. G7-5; assembly: GCF_055808975.1. Lineage (NCBI taxonomy): Bacteria > Pseudomonadati > Pseudomonadota > Gammaproteobacteria > Alteromonadales > Alteromonadaceae > Glaciecola > Glaciecola sp. G7-5. The sequence continues at coordinate 1,099,759 of NZ_CM147892.1, read as the reverse complement.
AAGTATCACGGGTTTGTAACGTAACTGGCTCATCTGGCCCGAACAAGCGAATTCTATCATTCAACAGTACGTTGAATTGCTCGATAGCCTTATCAAACTGACCACTTTCACCTAAAGTAGTTGCAAGAGTATCGCGCGTTTTTATTGTATCTTGCGCATCTGGACCTAAAACACGAATTCTGTCGTTTAGCAGTATTTCAAGTTGCTCGATGGCCTTGTCTGTTCGACCATTTTTAACAATTGATAAGCGAATAATATTATAGCGTGTTGTCAATGTAGCGGGAGCTTCTGGCCCCAATACACGAATTTGGTCATGTTGTAGTATTTCATATTGTTCAATAGCTTTATCCGTTTGACCACTTCTCATAAGGCAAGCGGTGATATTAGAGCGCGTTGTCAATGTGTCCGGCGCATCTGCCCCCAATACACGAATTCTATCCTTCAGTAGTATTTCAAATTGCTCGATGGCTTTGTCCTTTTGACCACACTCCAGTTCCAAATTAGCTATATTATTACGTGTTGTAAACGTAAGAGGCGAATCTGGCCCCAAGATACGAATTTGATCACGCAATAGTGTTGTGTACTGCTCGATAGCCATAGCAGTTTGGCCTCTTAGACTCAATAAATGTGCTATATTGTTGCGTGAGAGCAATGCATCAGGAGAATCTGCCCCTAATAAAAGGGTTTGGTCACGTAGTAGTATTTCAAATTGTTCGATGGCCTTGGCTGTTTGACCCTTCAGTCCCAACAATCTGGCAATATTGTTTCGAGTTTTAAATGTTACTAAGTTATCAGGCTCTAACAAACAGATTTGTTCATCCAATAATACTTCCAGATGCTCTAAGGCCTTACCGACTTGACCACTTTCACCTAATAAGTCGGCGATAGCACCTCGTGTTCTTAATAAAACGGACGAATCTGGTCCTAACACACGAATTTGGTCATTCAGTAATGTTTCAAGTTGTTCAATGGCTTGGCCTTTTTGACCTCTTTTAGCTACTAATAAGGCGATTTCTAATCGTGTAGTTAGTGTTTCAGATGCATCTGGCCCGAACACACTAATTTGATCTTGTTGCAGAATTTTATACTGCTCTAAAGCCTTATCGACACGACCACTTTCGCTTAAAAGTGATAAGTAATTCTTGCGCGTCCATAGAGTATCTGGGTCAAATTTTCCCATTACACGATTATAGTCTTGCAGGAGTTGTTCAGTTTGTTCAATGGCCTGATCCACTCGACCGAACCTACCAACAAAGTAGATATTGATTGCTTTACCATGCAAAAGTTCTTCCGAATCTTCAGGTACATTAAGCCCATCTAAGTACTTTCCGACGGTAATGACCGTGTGGAATTCTCGAGGAAAAGGAGAAAGTGCTATTTGTAAAATACGGATAGCAGTAAGTACGACATTGTGATTTGCTATCAATCCTTGTTGATGTAAAGTCAATATCATCCAAGCTGTATGTTGCTCTTGTCTAGATGCTGAATATATATCTAACTGTACTTTACTAAGTTCAACGACTATCTGCGCAATGATTTGGTCTACGTCTCGTTTCCGAAAGAACATAGAAAAATTGGATTGAGCTATTTTAAAGTGATCTGGCTCGTTGAAGCGCTTTAACCAGTCAAGAACATTACGGGTCCAGCCATGTTGAATTGGGGTGCTTGCCAATGTTTTGGCTATCAGTGCATACGATTTATCTTCACTAAAATGGCTCACTACACGACTTAATAATTGATTGTCCCACTCGACACGTCCATTAGGTATGAATATAGTGGCAAGCACGAGTGCTTGTTGAGCGGGACGGGGCAATAAATCCCAAAGCTGCATGTAAAGTGATTCCACATTTCTTGGTAAGTCCGATACTTCCTGCTCCGTGAGTTTTAAGTCACCGTCAGGAAAGCTATTTGTATAGCTAGGTAAAGTGCAAACCAATTCAAGCGGTAGCGGGTTATTGTAACGAACAGCTAATAATTCAAGAGTTTTTGACTCTACTTTAGGGTGATAAGCTTTGATTATTGAGCGCATATTATCTGAGCTTAAAGGTGCCATTGATGCCCCGTCAGGAAAGTATGAAGATGACAAAGCTTGATCATGTTTGACCCTGATACATCGTTCATTGAGCACGGGATCTTGAAGCGTTTTCAAAAGGACCTGTCGTTGTTCTAACTCGCCTGGCCAAGTCGAAGTAATAATTATTACCGCAGCATCTAATCTGACTAACTTGTCAATCAGATTCTCCATGATAGTAGTTGCTTTGTGAAGATCTTCAACAAACAATACCGTAGGTAATCCTGGTTTTGCGAGTTTGTTAATAATAGCTATAGTCTCGTCTACCAAATCTAGTGTACTGTTTGAATTTTCCAAAGCGCCTGTTGATCTAAGCTGTCTATTTTTTCTATTTCTATCTTCTGATTTTTTTATCCCCAACTGCCCGAGTTTAACCACTAGCCCCATACCTGGGACAGTTAATTTCGCGATTTCTTCGATTACCAAGCCCAAACTATGACTAGCAAACTCTTCAAAAATATTAATCACGGCTGCTCGTGCTTCTGCTCGTGTAGGAAACCTTTTTTCTTCGAAAGAAGTAATCGCTGACCAAGCGGCCTCTAAGTAGAGTTTATGTTCATCAAGTTGTTGTAAATCTTCGAGCAATACTTGCGATGGCACACCGCCGCGAGATTCACAGGCGATTCCCAGCCACATAAACTCGGGTAAAGCATGTCTATCACGGTTAAACAAATAAGTCTCAGGGAAAATTCGTTTTCGTTTAGACATGAGATTGTTGATGTCGGACTCAGTCGCACCAAGAATTGAGTTTGGCCAATAATGTGTTTCTTGACGTGCCGCTAATTTCTTGTACATTTCTTGTACCAGACGAGTTTTCCCCCAACCAGAAGGCGCTTCCAAGGAAATCCATTTCGCCTTACCCGTTTCATTTACTTCATCAAATACATTTAATAGCCCTTCTACAAGCTTTAATCGAGACTCTCCTAGAAAGGGGACTTTCTCAAAATTAATTTCCATTTACTAACAATCCTTTTCGTTCAATTAGAGTCGCAGTCAGACTGCCCAGCAGAATAAAACCTAACGCTCCACTTTTCAATAAGTAATGACTTATGTGTAGTGGTCAAAGAATTTCTCCTACAATAGATATGTTCACAGCCTTTTCATATTATACTCGCGACTAACTAATGGATGTCGGCGACAACGATTAGCCCTTGAGTAACCAAAGCCGATTAGTCACTCTTTTAGTTAGTTATTTAATATATTAATAACAAGGAAATCGTGGTTTACTAGTAGTCAAACTGAAGACTTCGCTTCATACGATACTCAGACAAAGAAATAACCGAAGCCTTGTTTTCAAAATTTTTGCTCAGTTGCGACGATAAATTTGTCATCATAAAATATTTCGAATCTGCTTCATTCAACGCATGAGGCGCACTTCCTTTGATAACTGCCATACATACCCCATTGTGCACGAAACAAGAGAGCAGGGAATCATCTGAAATATACTGCCATTCTTCACAAGCATCCTCGGATTTACGATAACTCTTCGCACCACAAAAAATAGTGAAATATCCCTGCCTACGATCTTCTAAACTCAAAGCATTCCCAAGCAATATCTCACCGCAAAATGGCAAAAGTTCTTCTTCTCCAGCATCATTAATGATACCGACAAGTTCTTTGTCGCAATGCCAATGAGTATCCTCAGAATACTCGACAGATTTAATTTTATTACCTTCACTCAACTTGTAAATTTATCTTGATTCGAACATTTTAACTTTTCCTTCTCAAAAAAAGCGTTTATGTAGCGTTATTGTCAGGATTATTCACTGATTTGCTTAACAAATGATTCGACAGTTCCTTGTTGTCATTTTGCAAATTGTTCGATTGGGTACCACATTGTATTGTCGCTTTTACTAAAGATGCCAAGTTTTGGCCTATTAATGAAAGGGACTGAGACCCATTTATAATTAGGATTCTCGGCAATGAAAATGTCTCCGAATGCAATTGAAAGGGGTTGATATGATTCTTTGTTGATAAGTTCATCGTCGACCAATTTTTGCAGTTTGGGGAAATCTTTCATCTCGTACATAAGCATGGTGTTTTCCATTCGCTCCAATAATTTATTAATAGCAAACACTTGAATTTCTATAAATTCTCTATGTGCGTGGGATATTGGACGGGTGTTGTATTTAGTCATTGTTTTTCGCTTGTTTTTGATAAGGACAATACAAGCATCTCATTGAATGAAAACCTCGCCACTTTTCGGTATAGCTTTTAAAATTAATAATTTACGGCTATTAAATAGCTGTGAGAAATAAACTATACCAATTTGGTTCATCGTTAGTATGGTCGGCATATTGAGGGAAATAACCAAGATTGACGTGCTTAATGACATAAGCCGAACGGCTTTGACTAGGGAGCAATTTGGAAGACTGCTGATTGCAGACGAATTATTTTTTAATGGTAGCAGTGGCGGTTGTGAAAGTCCCAATCTATCGCTATTGAGTCAACCGGAACGCGCTGTATAGCCTATGGTAATTTATTCCAGTATCAAAACTACAAAAAATTAGCACTAATGATACCGCTATACAGAAAATATAAGAGGCTATTCAAGCCAAAGTCTGCGGCTCTCTTCTATTATCTCTTTTCGGATTATTTCAGCATTTTTGGCCATCTTTTCTAGCATCCCATGCTTTTTGTAAGCCTTCGCTTTTGCTCTCATGGACCTTTCCATACTAGTCATATGCATACCTCTAATGTGATGAAATTATTTAAAAACTAGGCTATACAGAAGCCCTGATATTCCTATAAATAAACCTACCTATATCAGAACTTTTTACAATTAAAAACCGTCGAAACAATCTAGACCTAGCCGCGCCCAAATTGACTATGCGCTTCTTATCTCAAGCTTGTCAATATGACTTTGAAGCGCTTGAAGTTGACCTTTTAGATTCGCATTCTCAACTATCAATTTAGCATTTTGGTCGGCTAAATTTTTAGCTTCTGCAGAACACTCGCGCAGCTCTAGTTCACTTTGTGCAATGTTCGAATCAATCTCTTTTTCGTATGACTCGAAGTAATCAACCTTAGCTTGATACTCTGATTGGCTAGTATTAAGACGTCTCTCAAACATCTCTTGTGCAATTTGATAAGCCTGAACCGTTAAGCGTTCTAAGCTTTCTGTCAGCCTATTTGTAATAACCCCCATATTTTCAGATATTTCTGTAGGGAGAGCCTCTAACTGCAATTGCTTTTGTTTATCTGAAAGATACGACTGTTCTCGCTCGTCTATAAACTTGGACCACACTGTTTTAATGCGAAGCAGTCCACCTTTGAAGCCTAGTTGGGCTCGAATAGCACCAGGGTTTGGAATTTTACCCGACGTCTCCAGCACCTTACCTGCTTTAATAATATCACTTTCTTTTACTTCTGGATGCCTTGCCACATCAGTCTCCTTCACTATTTGTTTAATTAGTTGCGTTAATTTGTTGTGCTACTGATGCCTTGTAACAAAGTTGGTTATGGCTTTGCTTTGCGCTCATCCCGTCGAAAAGCTTTAGAGCAACCGCAAGGCGAGTCTTTGCCTTATAGCCATAAGGTGCGCCGCTCGCATTACAAGTCAGTGCATGTCTAATTTGCACTGCATCATTCTCACGAAGGTGCTCCAAACAAGCCATTGCCGATGCACATATCTCTAGGCTCATGCAATCATGGTCAACAAAGTAGCCCAAACTGGTTCTATTTAAGTCTGGGGTTAGCGTTTTTGTTTTACCTATATCGTGAACAAGCGCCGCTACAAGCCCTATTTGTTTTTCTGAATCAGAAAGTGATTGATCATTCAAAATAGACTCGGCTATTTCAATGCTATGCTCAATCAGCCCTCCTCTATAATTATGATGATGATTTAAACTGCCAGGACATAAACAATAGTTAACACATACTTGTGCTTGCAATATGGACTTAGAGATAAACTTCAGCAGGTCTGCCGAATGTATGTTCTCTATAACGTTGTAGAATCGTTTGTGGATACCTTGAATGTTTAAAATAGATAAGGGTAAGCCATAAATCCCAACCTCATTTGCGAATTCTTCAAAGCTCACAATATCGATAGAATCGCATTTGTAATAGGCAACGTCATCCATCCTCGTGATTGACACGTTAACTTTAACAGGCACGTTTGGCTCAGTGAGCATCGTTAAGGCATGCGGTAGGAAGCAATTCACGTGTATAGATGACAACGAATCAGACAATTTTATCCCTACATACGGGCGACCGTATCTATCAAATTTAACGACTAATGAGCTTAAAAAGTAAATGCCTGTAAATTGCCCGTAATTATCTGCCATATGGAGCATGGGCTGGCTAGCATGTATTTGATTAGTATTAATCATTATTAACCTCCTTGAGCTTTTCACTTATTAAACGATCAAATGCGCTACCGTCTTGTCGAGTAAGATTAGGCACATATCTAGAATAGACTCGGAAAAGCATTTCGGTATTAGCATGACCCATTTGCCGAGCGATCCACTCGGGAGACTCGCCGCTAGCCAGCCAAAGCGTCGCCGCAGTGTGTCTAGTCTGATATGAAGTCCGCCGTCTAAGCCCCAAGTGCCTTAATAATGGCAGCCACACCCTATTATTCATATTGCTGGAATTTAGCGGGAGCCCTCCTGAGTTTATAAAAACATATTCCGACACGTTGCCCGTCAATGTATGCTGAGCCTTCAAGGCATTGAATACCGGTTCTGACATATGAATTTCTCGCTGACTCTCATCAGTTTTAGTGTATTCAGTCCGCCCTTTCACATAACATTCACGAATGAGAATCTGCCGCTTTTCAAAATCAACAAAACGCCATTTAAGCCCATGGATCTCGCCCGTACGCATGCCAGTAAAAAACCGTACTGTGTAATAGTCTTTAAAGTCAGCGCGAACAGTGCTTAAGATGAGGTTAACTTCCTCAAAGGTAAATGGCTCAATATCGGGCTTAGGGACTTTTAGCGGCTTAATATTCCTGAAGGGCGTCAAGAATTCATAACGGTCTGCAGCCTCAGTTAATATCATCCGCAAAATTTTCATATGCCGGTTAATATGTGTAGGAGATAGAGGGTCGCCGTTTTTCTTTTTCTGTATCGATAAGTCAGCCCGAAAGTTCATTAGGTCAACTTTCTTAATTTGCGAAACATCAAATTCACCAAAAGCCGGGATTAGTCGCTTATCAAGAATATGCCGAATTGAATCGATGTAACTGATGCGCCAACTACCTTTCATTTCGTTGAACCATTGCTCAGTAAAATCCTTAAACAATGGCGTACCGTTTTGTTGTACCCTTCTCGCTTGTTGAATATCTTCAAGCTTCGACACCATCTTGCTTGATGGAAATGTTGCCTTGTAGTCGAACTGATTTAGCAGTATTTCTGCCTCAATGCGCTCAAGCATTTTCTCTAACTTTTTTACGTTCGCTGGGGTATCGGGCAAATTGGTTTGTTCACGGCAACGTAAATTTTGATATTTGAAATCAAAAAACAGTTTGCCGGTTTCTTTGCGAGTTCTAATATGCCCCATTGCTTATCCCTCCGTTGGCCATTGGGATAGCGAATGCATTTGACGAGTGCGACTTCATATCTTTTTGAATTGGCTCCCATAGATACAAAATTTTACGGCCGCCGAATGGTCTTATGTAATGAACACCTTCTAGTAGCACTGAATCTTTTAGTCTTTCGCGGATGGTGCGTGAATCGTATTTGATGAGTTGGGATAACTCTTCTGTTGTTAAATAAGTTTGACTCATGGTAATCTTCCTATTACAAATTTAAGTTTCAACAGGTCTTTTTGACCTGCTGGAGAACAATATACGCCGCTAAATAACTTTTAGCAACTCTTTTTGCTCTCCTATAGATAAAAAAGGTCTTCTTTAGATGATAAAGTGCAATTTGTCACGATTGATGGGCGAGAAAAAATTGAAGATTTCTGACGTGGCGAGAGATACTAATATAAACCGTGGGACAATCACTAGGCTTTACCAAGAGACGGCGATACGTGTGGAGTTTGATGTGCTTGAGAAGCTGTGTTTGTATTTAGATTGCGATATTTCTGAATTGCTAGAATTGGATAAATAACATCTACTAATACTCAGGTTTTTTACATTTATAGTTCAAGTTAAACTGAAACGATAAAAAATTTGTAAAGCTATTTACTAACAATTCATTTTGGTTTCGTAACGATTATGTGGAACAGAACAGACTAAATTTGAGAAAAATAAAAATGTTTTTCGTACAGTAATGCTATTTTAGGTGTATTAGTCTCGACTTAATCTGACATTTCACTTGAAAAAGTGAGAGTTACCCGTTTTGATAAAGGTGTCGAATCTTTATTAACAAAACTACAAGGTAACTCTCATGTTGCATACTAACAATCCAATCATAAAACACAAAGCAGGTTTACTTAATTTGGCTGAAGAACTCGGAAACGTTTCTAAAGCTTGCAAAGTAATGGGCGTTTCACGCGATACATTTTACCGATATCAAGAACTAGTTGAAGATGGTGGTATTGATTCTTTAATGAACAAGACTCGAAGAACACCTAATATAAAAAATCGCGTCGATGAGGCAACAGAAAAAGCAGTTGTTGAATACGCGGTCGACTTCCCAGCATACGGGCAACACAGAGCCAGCAATGAACTTCGTAAAAAAGGTGTCTTTGTCTCTGGTAGCGGTGTTCGCTCAATTTGGGTGCGCCATAACCTAGAAAACTTCAAAAAACGACTTAAAGCGCTAGAAGATAAAGTTGCTAATGACGGTATCATTTTGACTGATTCACAAGTGGCTGCACTTGAGTGCATATTCTGGCGCAACGTGAACACCTATTCTGGTCGAACGTGAACACCCATACTGTTTTATCGTGAACACTGATTCTGGCCTGAACGTGAACACTTTTAGACCTTAGGCCAGAATTGGTGTTCACGTTCAAACAGAATGACATTCCCGCATTGATTTTGTAACTGCTAACCTATTTCCTTTTGCTTGAGGGAGCAGGTTATGCCAGCACAGAGATCATCAATGCGTAAATTAAGAGATATATTGAGGTTGAAGCTGCAAGCTAATCTCAGCACACGACAGATAAACAGGAGCCTGCGAATAAGCGTCGGCTTGGTATCTAAAACATTAAAGAAGGCAAAGGTTTTAAACCTCGATTGGCCTGCTGTTGAAGCCCTCGACGAGCGAAGTTTGGCTGAATTGTTTTATCCTAAAGCAGATGTAGCCTTAGCCAATAAGCGAGAAATGCCAGACTGGTTCTTCGTCCGCAAAGAGCTAAGTATGGCAGGCACAACCAAGTATCTGCTGTGGGAAGAATACGCTGAGCAATTTCCAACGCGTAGCTTTGGGTATGCGCAGTATTGCCACCACTTAAAAATCTGGCTCAAGAAGCAAAGACGCTCCATGCGTCAGATCCATATTGCGGGTGAAAAGCTGTTTGTGGATTATGCGGGGCAGACGGTTGCTATTGTTAGCAACAGCACAGGTGAAGTGCGCACCGCGCAGATATTCGTCGCGGTGATGGGCGCTTCAAACTACACATATGCAGAAGCCACTTACACACAAACGCTATCGGATTGGGTGCAAAGTCATGCACGCTGCTTTGAGTTTATGGGCGGCGTGCCGCAAGTAGTAGTCCCCGATAATTTGAAAAGTGGTGTCACCAAAGCCTGCAATTACGACCCTGATGTGAACCCGACTTACCAACAAATGGCCGCGCATTATGGCGTGGCTATTATCCCCGCCAGACCTTACAAACCCAAAGATAAATCCAAAGCGGAAGTCGGCGTGCAAATCATTGAACGTTGGATATTAGCGCGAATACGCCATATGACGTTCTTCTCACTCTCTGAGTTAAATCAAACTATTAAAGTGTTGTTAGAGGACGTCAATAATCGCGAATCCAAGCACTTAAGAGGAAGTCGTAAACACTGGTTTGATACCCTCGACAAACCAAATTTAAGCCCGTTACCAACAATTGCTTATGAGTACACCGATATTAAGCCTGTGAAGGTCAATATTGATTACCACGTGCAGTATGACGACCACTTGTACTCTGTGCCGCATCACTTGGTGGGTGAACGAATTGATTTACACGCTAAATTCAACATGATTGAGCTGTACTTCAAAGGCAACTTAATTGCCAACCACGCGCGGCAATATCGTTATGGCATGAGCACAACACCTGCACATATGCCCAAAGAGCATGCGGTTTACCATAAATGGGACAAAGCCAAGTTACTCAATTGGGCAAAGAACGTTGGCCCTGAGAGCCTTAACTGGGTGGAAAGCCAATTCCACCGTAAATCGCATAATGAGCAAGCGTTTAGAGTGTGTTTAGGCATGCTCAATCTCGGGAAAAAGTATCCCCATAGTCGTCTAGATAAAGCCTGCGCGATTGCTAATAAACACAAGCTATATCGACTTAAACAAATCAAAGACATCTTAAAAAGCAATCAGGATAAGTTGCCGCAAGACAGCAGCGATATCAGCTCTGCCTTACCGCAGGCTCACGAAAACATCCGTGGCCCACAAAGCTTCCACTAATAGGACAATCACATGATGAATCAAACCTTAACCCAATTACGTCAATTAAAACTCCACGGCATGGCAAGTGCGCTTCAGCTACAAAGTGAACAGCCTGGTAACTACGATAACTTAAGCTTCGAAGAGCGTATTGCCATGATGGCCGACAGCGAACAACACGAACGTGAAATACGTAAACAGGAGCGACTGCTCAAAGCTGCCAAGCTGAAAATACATGCCAATGCACAAGACATTGATTACACCCAACCACGAGGGCTTAAGCAGCCTGTAATGGCATCATTACTGACGTGTGAATGGATAACAAAACACCAAAATCTATTACTGACTGGCCCGTGTGGTAGCGGAAAAACGTACTTAGCGTGCGCTGCCGCGCACACTGCCTGCACCAAAGGCTTAAGTGCAAAATACTATCGAATATCGCGCTTAATGATTGCACTGACGCAAGCCAAAGCAGATGGAACTTACACAAAAATGCTAAATCAACTCGCTAAAATCGACATGCTTATTTTAGATGATTGGGGCTTAGAGCCGCTAAAACCAGCACAAAGAAACGACTTAATGGAAATCATGGACGATAGAAACGGCAGTACATCCACCGTCATCATTAGTCAGTTGCCGACCGACCAGTGGTATGAATCCATCGGCGACAATACGCTAGCCGATGCAATATTAGATCGGCTCATGCACAACGCACATCGTATCAATTTAAAAGGAGAATCTATGCGAAAAATACGCTCTGAGTTGACTTAACGTGAACACTTAGGGTACAAACACTACTAGCCCAATGCGGGGACGTTTAGGTGTTCACGTTCAGACCAGAATGGGTGTTCATCATCGCCAGAATATGCACTTGAGAAGAAAAAGCATGATGACGAGGCGTGTGGGGAGATTCAAACTGAACACCCTGGCTATCTAGGCTCACAAGATACGTTTTATGTCGGCAATATGAAAGGCGTTGGTCGCATCTATCAGCAGACCTTCGTTGATACTTATAGCAAAGTGGCCTTTGCTAAGCTCTACACAACGAAAACGCCAATTACAGCAGCTGATATGCTAAATGATAAAGTTCTGCCGCTCTTCGAGCACCAAGAGCTTCCTATGCTGCGCATACTCACTGATCGCGGCACGGAATACTGTGGCAAAGTTGAGCAACATGACTATCAGTTGTACTTGGCGATAAACGACATCGACCACACGAAAACAAAAGCAATGTCGCCACAAACTAACGGCATATGCGAACGCTTCCATAAAACGATACTGCAAGAATTTTATCAGGTCACGTTCCGCAAAAAACTTTACTCAACGATGGAGGAATTGCAAAAAGATCTGGACGACTGGATCGATTTCTACAACAATGAGCGAACTCATCAGGGCAAAATTTGCTGCGGCAGAACGCCAATGGAAACTTTACTTGATGGGAAATCGATTTGGGTTGAAAAGAATTTAGCTCAAATCTAATCTGACGGACACCAATTGAAAAACGGGTAAGTGTCAGATCAAGTCTGAGCTAGTACATTTTAGGGATCGCCGAATTTTTGCTTCAACATAATCGTCACGTCTGTATAATCGGATGCAATCGATACCGTCCAATCTTGGTACTGCCTCATCGCATCTAATTTGCTGCTTTCCTCTATGAAAATAGCAATGCGCTCAACCTCCCATAATAATTCAATATCTTCCAAAATCACTCTGCCTGAGTCATCCTGTAACTCAGCTCCTATTTCTGGAAAAGGGTAAGACATAATGTCGCAGTGCTTGAGAATTTCTTTACAGACGGTATCTTCTGTTTGGTCCTGTAATTGCTCTAATATCGAAACAGTTACTTCTTCTACAAGTACGAGATCCAAATTAGATGATAAATCTGACCAACCTGAATCAAATCGGTATTCTGTGATATAGCTTATTGGATTTTTAATATAAGTTGGCGAGCTAGGAGTCTCTAATAAATTATCAACAATGGCTAAGTAATAAGATGACCCTTTTTCAACCGCCTCGTCATATTGACGCTTTGAGATTCCAACACCTTTATCAGACCACCGTAAAGAATCTCCCTTTACTTCAACATAAAAAGACTCGCCTGAATTTGGATTTGTAGCAACTAAATCATAACCGGGGTTATTTTCTGGCATTCTTTGAGAAATATAGCCTTTAGCCCTCAAATCGTCTAAGACACATAATTCAGCTTTGTTCCCTAACTCTTTTCGATATTGTTGCTGTTCTTTAGATTCGTTGTTTTCTTCATTCGAATTTAAGTCTTTTTCATTGGAAATAACATAAGACCGCAACTTATTTCTTCTAGCATGATTGATTCGGTTTGATATGCTCGCAGATCTTGATTTTGTTAACCTTAGCGGCTTTGTGTAGCCACTCTCATCATTAGCTGAAAAATGATTACTCGAGGAACTTTTAGAAAAATCATTATTGCTATCAGTTTCCGAGTTGCTCGTATCGATAAAAGGCGAACGCCGCGATTTATTGCTGGTAGAACGTTCTTGAGAGGTTTTTATATGGCCCTCTGAAATGCTGGAAGTATTTTGAGTGAAACTTCTAGGCTTGTTATTAGCTGTGGTTTGCGAACTTACTTGGTTCGATTCCTCATCAGTCTCATTTTGCAGTGCCTCGCTTGCTTTTGTTTGCTGTACTTCCTGCTGAACAGGAATATCGAGCTCGTGAATAGCCCTCCCTTTAATAATTTTATCTATGTGATTTGCAACCGCTCGAGGGGTATGCCAATCAGGTTTTCTTTTCATTTGTTTGTCAAATCTCTCTTTGCTGACTATTCCTAACATTTTTGAAATCGAGTCTTCCAAAGTATCTCTTTCCAATTTAGAGGTATAATCCCGCAGAACCTGCGCAATAAATAGTCGCTCAAAATCATCCCTTAGTTCATCAGGTTCAGCGTCATTTTTTAGAAAAAGAACTTTTTGTTTGAAGTCTAAAAAGACAGTATGCGCAGAAGTTAAATGGGAAATTGTTGTGTGGGGTATGAAAAGCCTAACTTTTATTTCTCTTACTCGCGCCTCCCTAAAATTTAAAAGTGATTCTATATGACTATCTGCTTGCAGACGCTCTACAAGTTCCCGTCCTTGGGCAATCTTATTTGCCAATAAACGGATAATTAATTTACAGCTATAATCTGTCAGAATTTTGTTTGTTGGCTCGAGACTTGTAACAATGTCGGAAATCAATTCTTCTTCAACAACATCACTAAAACACTCAAAATCTAAAAATTTAACAAGTGGCAACATCCATTCATATGAATGGTCTTCTAGTTTTTTTACGAAAGTAATTTTAGTTGAAAATGCGGTTCTAAGCTTTGTTTCGTCTGGAAAAAATGCCTGTGGTTCGTCATCAGCAGACACCCAAGTACCTTTGTTAGAATAAAGTTTCGCCTGTTTCTTGAACTGCTTTAACCATTCAGGGCTTTCTTTCTTCTTAATAACTGAAGCAATTATTACAAAGGCCTTGTTGTACAGATTCCACTCTCTATCGTTTAGCTGGTTTTTGTTTTGTAAATTTATCCAGAGGTCAGCGTAATTACTAGCATCCATGCTTTCTTTGATATTCAGTTTTTTTACAAAGAAACTCTTTAACTCTTCCGGATAGCATGACTGAAGCGAATCGAAGACAGAATCGTCAATATATTTTGATACGTCATCCCAAATTACTTGTGCGCTGGTGCACCACTGTGCTTCCTTTCTTTTATTCGGTGGTATGTAAATTAAAGCATTATCTGAAAAGTCATCTGCATTTATGTCTTTGCGATTTGATAACGCTGTATAAATAGCAACTATCGTTTTTACTTTTACCGATGCAGATCTGTTCAACCTTTTTAGATATTCAATTATCGTCTTAGTCTCAGCGTCTCGCTTCACTTCCAAATACGTCATTAAATTTTCAGGCATCTGAACACTTAAATATGGTAAATTATTACCAAATATTTGCCGCAGATTTGGATCATCAACAAAACATTGGGAAGGTAAATTATAACCTTCATTTGTTTTTACCCATGCAGTGCGCTTCAAGAAGAAACTAAACGTTGACTCAAACCATTCAAATTTGTGGCTTCGATAGTAATAATAAGCTTCAGTGAGTAAATCTCTTCTAGTCGTTTTTCCGGTAGTAACTAGCTGTAATTCGAAATATTTAAGCAAAATTTGATATTCCGAATTATTTAATTCTTTGAATATCCAAAACAAAGATGGCATTAGTTTTATCTTTGCAGTTTTGATGCTGGTGCTATGGTAATTAGATGAGTTTTGGAAAAACTTTGTATTCAAAAATTTGTCATAATCAGTATAACTGCCACCCAATTGACTTATTGACCGTTGCTCAGAAAGTATAGGCGATGGAAACTTTTCAACACCAATTTTATTGTAGTAGTCTTCAATATTTTCGAACTTTCCTTCCAAATAATAGTCGCTAAGAATACTGAATTTTGACTTTTCAAAGTCTGATGAAAACAGATAAGTCCACTCAGATTTTGACTTTTCTGGCAAAACGATTGGATATTCTAGATTATCGGAAAGCGTTAATCGCCCATCAGATAATAAAACGGGAATTCCAATTCCCTCATAGTCATCATCTTCATCAACCTCGAGGATATCCCACCAGTGAAAAATAGTATCTATTAGATTTTGTTTTTCCTGCAACGAAGCCTTGGCTGCCTTTTCATCGAGGTTTGGTGATATCTGCTCAAAAACGTAGTGACTATACGAAAATGCTTGTAACGATAACCGTGCTATTATTTGCGCTGAATCACCTGTTGAGCGAACCCTATCAAACAAAGATTGCCGTAAACTTTTAACCTTCGGAAAGAAGATCCCATCAGGTACGAGTGCTTTGCCGGTTTCCAATGGTTTATACGTTGACCTTGAGCTTAAACATTCTAGGCCCCCACCCTCTAGCGGAATACATGGGAAGTCTTTAGCATAGGATTGATTCAACTGGGTTAGATACAAAATATATTTTATGAACCAGACGTCATCTTGCTTTTCTATAAAATCACTTTGCTGATAATAAGATTTTTGTTCAGTGGGCGTAATATTTTTGAGACCAACCTGCTTTAACCTATTTACGTGCAATGCCGGTTCAGTATGCAACCAATTGACTGCATGTGACGCATCAGAGAATAACTCTCTAAACTCTTTCTTAACTATCCTAATTGCACTAGGAACGCGCAGGTTATCAGAACAATCTTTAACAAACTCTTTCGTTTTTAACTGCTCAATAACGTCATCTACTAAGGATAGGAAAACTCCCCCAGCTTTCTTAGCATCAGCTCTCAACGGAACAAAACTATAGATATTAGTATTTGTTAATCCACTTTTTGCTAAATATGCAATTTGCGAAACTACAAGCTGAGCAATTTCTTTAAATAGCCAAGCATTCCATGAATTTTTAATTATCGATTCTCTTGAGGCGGCAAGAATAAAATCGGCATTGATTACAAGGGGAAGTCCACTATGCATCTCTGTAGGTAAATAACTAAATACGTTGTGGGATTCATACTTGTCGAGTGGCAACGCAACAGTGATTGTTCTTTCTGTTACTCCGAGACGCTTTTCCTCATTCAACTTTTTTGGCACAGGCACAATTTTATTTGCCAAATAAAACTTTTGCTCATTCGAGACATTACCGTTCAGTGTCGTAACTTGTTGAAGAATATTTCCTGACTGACTTGTTGTAAAAACAACTTCGTAATTATCAGCAGGTATCGTTATTTCAACTGATTGGATCTTATCCAGAAATAGGGTGACCTCTGATTTATACTTGAGGAAAGAGGTCCTGATTTCGCTGTATTTATCTTTAATTAATGGCAATAAAATGCAGGTTTTATTTTTGTTTTCTTTAACAATATCCGGGATGTCATCAACCCAGTAGGGGATTATATAACTCAGTCCAGTTATTTTGTCATCACCAAGAAGTCTGAACTGAAATCCATTCGAAAAGATGTGAGGAAAAGAAGAGACCTTAAATACCGACTTAAAACCAATACCTTTTTCGCCAATAAAACCATCTGCTTTTTTAAAGGCTTTTGTAGACCTTGTAGCGGAGCAGATGCTTTTAATATCAGACTCTTTGAAGCCCTTTTCATTGTTTATAACACAGAGACAACCTTCTGAGTTTTGACTTTTTGTGGGATCATGGTCGAGAAGAATAAACTTGAGATAGGGTAGCACGCCATCCACATAAGTGTTGTCCTGCGCATTCTGGATTAGCTCAAACACAAAATGCAAACTATCGCTGTAGAGCTCTTTGGAAACAAGACCTAACATCCCTTCAAAGGACGACAACATATGAGGTGTTAGCCCAGTTGGTTTGCCATTCTCATCAATTCCAAAATCTTCTTTTCGAACACTCTCTATAAACGCCTTTTGGCTACTCATACCCTACCCTCAGTTAAACTTTACACATCCTTGTATCAAGGCCCTTTTTATTTATACGGTGTCTTCTACAAGCAATCTTGACGAATTGGCGCTAATTTCACTGAATAAATCGACTCTTAACCCCATACCAAAGAACCTGTGACAATTTTTTTGCTCTGGTCAATGCTACATAAACCAATGAACGTTCTAAAAGCTCATGAGCTTCGCGTGACACTTCATCGGCTGTATTCATCAAGGCATAGCTCAACGGAATCAAATCATCATTAAACGAGGCAAAAATGACATGGTCAAATTCTAGTCCCTTTACCCGATGAACCGTTGCTAGTCTCACAGCAGAGTCTGAAACGCCATTTGCACTGGTTTTGATAATGTGGGTGTTGATCCCTTTCTCTGTTAAGGCGGATGCAATGTTAGACACTTCGCGATTGGTTCTTGCCACAATACAAATATGACTTAGTGGCAAATCGGAGTTCCTAATAACCTGATAGAGGTATTCGTTTTGTTCATGCTCATTTTTCAGTTCAACTACTTCTGGATAGCTACCGTGAGTTAACGATTTATAAAGCTTATTGTCATCTTCACCGCCATCTAAATCATCAATTGGATATCCTTCAAGCAAACTTGTGGCCCACTTACGTATTTCATCTGTGGTTCGGTAATTAATCTTTAGCTTGGCCGAACGACCAATAATATTTATTCCAACTTGCCCCAATACCACTTTATTTTGACTATAAATCCGTTGATGCGCATCGCCTACGATGAACATATCGTTCTGCCCCTCAGGTACCATCGCTCTTAACAGTTTAAATGCTTGACTCCCCATATCTTGGGCTTCATCCACGATAATACTTTTATAAGGTAAGCTAATATTGTTGGAACGAATAAAATCAGCAGCATCTCTATACGCATCTGACACTTCCTTATATCCGTTTTGATTAAGTAGTCGTCTATAACTGTCAAAGACAGCCCATATTTCAACGCGCTGCCGTCTATTTAATCTGGTACCCCTACCTATTCTTTTTGCCCTTTTGTACTCGTCACAATCTATTACTCCCTGTGGTTGAATTACCTGTTCCCATTCTTCTTTAAAAAAATCTAGGCTAAATTCAAGCGATGAGGGCATATCAGCGTAAGCTTGCTTCCAAAGTTTGTTCAAAGTGTCTTGGTCGTAAACCACTTCAAAATCATAATTTTGTTTCCGTAAAAAATATCTTACCCACTGATCGAGGTTAACAACTTCAATATTTTTTAGGAGCGCCTCTCCACAGAGCGTTTTCAAGTTATCGTTAATATCTTGGGCGAGGTTTTTAGTGAATGTTGTAAAAAGTATTTTGTGGTCGGGCTTTAGACAATTTTTAGCGAGCCATTTTGCTCTGTGCATAGCAACTACTGTTTTTCCCGTTCCTGCACCTCCTAAAACCCTCACCGGTCCATTTTTTACTCCTGTGGCAAGTCGTCTTTGTGATGGATGCAAAAACACGCGCCACTTCTCTAAAGACGCACTTAATATCTCTTCGAGTTCAGTTTCACCCGACACCACAGAAAATTTTGATAGCGTTTGTAGTCGTTCCAGTGCTGCAGCGAAATCAGTGGTATTAAACTCAGCTTCTTTATTTATCTGACGATCGTTGAGAATATCTTCATAGGACTGCCCAGCAATAAAGAAAAACAAGCCTTCATATGCCTCGTCTGGCAAGTAGCCTTGAAGCTTATCAAGTTGCTCTTCTGTTTTTATCCCACGCACAGCTTCAAGATGGTCTTCGGGAACTCCCAACTTCATTAACTGCTTATCTTTAAGCTCACCAAACAATAGTGGCATATAGTCATCGTCACCTACTTCTGTTTCGGTCTTTTGCTCTACATTAAGCTCCGTTTGATATAATTGAATAGAGCCGCTTTCTGCATTAATGGTGCATTTATGTTTCTCTGCCCACTTGTAAGCGTCGTCATGATGATCAACCCATAGTAAAAGAAGGATGTTACCTTGAGCGGATAAAATAACACGGTAAGCCTGATCAACGCGCAATGACCGAAAACTATCGTCTTTAGTAACTTTTAGCTTTTCAAGATTTAAGCCAGGTAAGTCTGGGTTAGACATGAGTTTCATAACCATTTGATTTACCTTTGCCTGAATATTCGGCTGTTGCTTATTTAAAGCATTAAAATACCAATCCGAAAATGCGACTTTTACTTCAGCACTCATAATTTATCCTTAAGTGCTCCTAGCACTTCTTCAAATTCATCTTCCAAAATTAAGGTTGTAAAACCATTTGTTATAAACACTTCCTCATCATCGGCCTGCTCAGAGAGCAAAACAACCAAATTATTATCGGGCCAGCAGAGTTCTGCTTCGGCTATAACGGCACCCTTTGCGCTTGTTAGCTCGTAACTCTGAAGTGGGATGGCAACCTTTAACTTAGCAAGTTCCGCCAATAAGGGACGTGTCTCAGATATTGCATCTTGAATAGCGAATTGCCATTGTTCATCGACGTACTCTGACTCACTGTCCCAAGATAATTGGGCAAAAGTCCCCTCTTGAGTTGGCTCTACTTCTCCTGCGAACAAATTAGGAATAAACTGTACCCAGTTCATAAGTTGCCATAGTATCAACCAGCGTTGTTTGGTAATTTCACTCGCTTTATTTACTAATGCAACTTGCACAGACAGAACGCAATTAATAGCTTCACACTTTCGTAAAAAGTCATCCTCTATCGCTACTCTCAAGTCAAAAAGGGTTTCACCTTCATTCCAAGAAATTACTTGCGACAAGGTAAGCTCTAAATCCGATATATGGGTTTTAAAACCCTCTGGCATGATAACAATCGATTCTTCCCACTCATCAACCGCTTGCTGATTTCTATTTTTAGGATCTAGCATCGATAGAATTTGTAAAGACGAAAGTTTTTGAGCTTCACCTTGATTAGAGTGAGCAAGCAACTTAGCTAGAAAGCTGAAATTATTAGCTTTAATATCATTTAATGAGAAATCACTAAGTCCCTGAGCTTGCTTTTGAACTGCTGACCAAACAGCTTGATTTCTTTTTCCATTAAAAGCACTTGGTAGTTTAGCCTCCATACCAGCAAACTGATTATCCAAATCATACCAACTCAATGACCAAACCAAATACTTGCCGGATAACAACAAACTCTGTCGCTTTAATAAATCGTCATGCACTTTATCAAAGTGATATTCATAACCATCTAAAAATACTGCTATTGGTTTAAATGAGTATGACGTTTTTACAGGATAAATAATGTAGTCAGGCTCACATGCATATTTAACACCGTCACTTTTGTTAAGTTGAACATGCATTTCTATTCGATACTGCTGTTCCCCTATGATTAAATGATAAGCCTTTTTGCCTTTAATGAGGTCGAGTTTTACCGATACTCTATCACCGCCAACAATATCTTTTCCATTAAGTGCTTTCAGCGCTTCAGGGAATTTAAGCTCTAATTGGCTATCTTCCCATATCACCTTTTTCACCTTGCCTAAATTGTCTATAGGCTTAAGCTTGGTGTCTCCTTCCAAAAGCTCGTTAAGCATATTGAGAGCAACAATTCGCGAAGTACTTTCCATTCCATACGAGTTACGATATGCATATAAGCAGCTATAACAGCCATCAACTTCTGGTATAGCATTCTGACAACCGCATTTTGCCATTACAGTTTGCGCAGCCTTGAAGGTTTCAATCAAATTAATTGGATCAGCCAAAAGCTCGTGAAGATAGCCGGTACCGCCAGGCACACTGTCATAAATAACTAAATATTTATCTCGGTGCTCTGAATTCGGTACCGGATGATCAGACACCATAATTTGAAGGTGATCGACTTTACCGCCAAACCTCTTTTTGAGACCCAACTGCACAGCGGCAACAAACGAGTTAGTTTGCTCTTCATCATTCCCTATAGACATATTAGGCATCAATATCCGTATCGCCTCGGAAGTATATTCGCGATATAAATACAGGCATTGTTCAATACCCTCTTCGCCCTCGGCTTTCGCATATTTGCAATAAGGTCTGTGCTCTGCTTTGCCTTTTTTAGGTTGCACCGTTCCGCAGTCCTTACAAATCCTAAAGCCAGGCCTTTCTAGTTCTCTGCCAGCAATGCAGAACAATCTATCGTCGTTACCGCTGCTTTCACCAAAATTAATTTCAATAAACTTTGCTCGTCTTATAAACTCGAAACCAAATGGCTTGGATTCATCTTCATAAGCATAAGCGAGTTCAACTTCTTCTGGCGGAATATCTACCAACATCTGTTTATTAAAAAAGATGGGCTCTCTAGTGTCTTTGTCATCACCTAAAGTCGCATCTTTGATGGAGGTGTTTGCGTAAACCTGAGTTAAGCGAAGTACTGGAAATTTCTGCTGTATCCCGGCCCAGCTAGGTGTCCCGCATCGAGGACATGTTGCGGTTTCAAGCGCCCCAGTCGACTTTTCACTGTAGCTACAGTTAGGGCAAATACGTATTGATTCAATTGCTTTACCTCTAGCTGTTTCAACACGTGATATCGACACCTTGTAATTAGATGCGTAAAAGACACTATTAGGCGCCAGTTCACTAATAGCTGAATGCGCTGGGCGGGAGTATTCATAGGTGTCTGATTCAAACGGCTGAGCACCAGTTGGATCTGATGAACGTCTAAATATTACCGATTTTAGTGTTGTTCCCTCCTCCGGAAATGCGTAGTTCGGTAGCAATCCTTCATCAGTTAAAAAGTTAAGAGTTTCTCGTTGTAAAATGCTGCGCTTTAATCGGCTAACGCCGCTTAGCTCCTCATTGAGCTCTCTTACTTCTTTTTCTTTAGCCTCATCATCTGGCTTTTTCTCAGCATTCTTTAGCGCCGTGTCTAATACTTTTCTTTGCTGATCCAGTCTCGACACTTCATCAACAATTTCTTTTAGCCGATTAATTAAAATCCACTCTACTTGTTGCTCTTCATCTTGTGGATTTACCAAGAGCTGTTTTAGACGCGCCAATCCTTCATCAGTTAAGGTATTGGGCAACAACAGAGAGAAATCGTCCCACAAGCGGTCACGATTAGTTTTAATGAAACTGATTAAAGTAAAGGGAAATTGTTCGAGCTTAGATTCTTTAACTGCATTTACAACGGGCTGCATAGAGGACGGAATAACTTGCTTACCTTCCTTTACTCTTCCCCAATCATCGAAGCAAAACGCCAATAGTTGTCTTCTCAGCACCATGGTTGCTTCTAAAAAGATAGCTGGGGGCTCTACCGCGCCGGCCATCATTTGCATTGGATTAGCGTAAAAATACAAGTCATGAGGCTGACCGTTGGCTAGCGTCAAAACGGTAGCGTTTCCGGTCTGACGGCCAGCACGTCCAATACGCTGAAGATAACTTGCTTGATTAGGTGGAACAGAGGCCAAGAAAACCGCTGATAGGTCACCTATGTCAATCCCCATTTCAAGCGTTGGTGTAGCAGATAGTAAGTTCTCATACCACGGTTTACTATCTTTGGGTTTTGCTTTAAAACGATTTTCAACATTTTCTCGCAATTCACGGTCTAGTAAGCCTGTATGTTCATGGCCAATTACCCGCCTTGGCTCACCTTGTAAATAAAAATCACGGTAAAAATTAGGCGCTGCCGCTTGTCCTTTTTGCCAATTTAGCTTTCGACCTGACGCCAAGTGTGCAATAACAAGCGAAGGAAGCCCAGTTATTGCCTCTTGCCAATCAGCAGGTAAATAAGCCATACCTGCAGGATATTGTTCTCCCTCTTGCTCCTGAATAAGCTCCATTCGCACAAGAGTGGTGGTTATTTGCAGCCTCTCGGGGTTGAGTCCCCATACTTGCACATCCTTGCTACCCACAATAACTGTTTTAACTAGCTCTAAATTGGTTAAACTCAACATCGCGAGCTTGAAAAGTTCGACATAGAACGAACGGTCAACAAGTTCGTCACTATCGGAGTTTGCTTTTAGCCATTGGACATACCACGACACTCCCGTTTTAGGAAAAACTGCTTCAAAGCCTTTCATGGTGTCTGTCGCAGGAAAGCGAGGTAAAGTAGAGCGTTTACCAAACTTAGGTAAAAATGGAATTTTCGTCAGGATGAAGTAATCTCCCCCTGGTTTACATACCCAGCCAAGTCTCTGTGAAAAATTGCACCACGCCTCTTTAACTGGAGCACTAAACCCCAAAGCATATGCTTTGCCTGGCGGTCTGTTAATGAGCGACCGAGTTCATCACGCACTTTTTCTTTAAACTTTGTTGCTGCTGTTGCCACTAATTCGGGAGCCCAGGTGATCGTGGCGGTGCCGGTTCGATCCAGAGAACGTCCAATTTGCGCCCTAATACCAACCTCTTGTAATGCTTCCCAACTCAAACGTTGTTTAACAAAACTAAGTAGTTTTGACAGCTCTGGTTTGTAACCCTTTTTCATTCGGATAAAGGTGTCTTCAGACTCCAGATTAGGTGCAATAAATTGGCTGATAAAGGTTTCGTCGTCCCAACCATTAGGGTTGGTATCGGTAAGTACGAAATCGTCAAACCAATGTTCTAAAAATTCAATATAAGGAACTTTGTCATGTTGGTTTAAATACTGTGCCATAGCCATGCGCAAGTTCATGTCCCATGTGCGGGCGCTGTAAAAACCAGCTCTGTGAGCAGCGTCTTGCACTGAGTCTGAAAACACAATTAGCTTTTTGTCATGATTCAGGCGATTTGAGAATACTTGATTTACCGCGACTGAAGTTAAACTTGCAGCCTGCGAACCAAATAGAACGAGTGAATTACTTGCTTGGCAAACTGGGCAGGAACGTTCTTTTTTATTGGTATTAACGCCCCGCTCGCGAACTGTCCGCACCTGCCCTGCTTCAAATACTTTAACCATTGCGTCTTCGCCACAGCGAGTACAATTTTCAGAGTGAGCTAAGGTCAAATGCCCGCAGCCAGCACACAAGTGTTTTTCGTGCCCATAATCACCGGGGCCATTGTCACCCGTAGTTAATGGCATGATCACTTTCGATTGTATATCGTTATTAAAAAAGTGTTTATACAAGGTGCGAAGGTCGGTCTCAATTCGGCTGTCACCTGTTTTTTCTGCTGCCAGCCATGATGTAGCATGGCACTCGGCGCATTGGACAACTGGGAGTACCATGCGGTCTTCATCTTGCTTTAGATCGTCAGAGAAAAACAAATGAACATGTTCAGGGTCAGGGTTAACTGAGGCTACAATACGCTTTAGCTCACGAGCCCAAAATTGCAGCCTTAAAGATACGAACGGCTGATTACTATAATCGCTGCCCCGAGCGAAGGCGACCAGTGCCAATAATGATAATAATATTTGCTGTGAAAAAGGCCTAAGATTTGGCGGTAACTGCCGACTCTCGGGTATCAGCAGATTTAAAGGTGCAATTGTGCTGCACTGTGCAAGTAAGCGATGAAACAACGCGTGTTGCTTTAGCAATGTCCCCAGTTTTTGACGAGACCCCATATTGCTAGGTTCAAGATCGAAACCATCTTCATCAGCCTTTCCAAAAAACAACCATGCTTGATGTGTTAAGTACTCATCTTCTGTTTTAAAATTAGATGGCGATAAGTATGCAGTGTCAAAGTCGTATGACAAACTGAAGTACTTAACCTCATCCTTAAACACATCTGCGCTTTGACGTGCTTCTCCAATAATTGCTGCCTCGTCAAATTTGGCATCAAATATTTTAGATATAAACTCAATTAAACTGGGTGCTTCTTCGTCAGAACCAATAGTTGCCGAGGTACCTACAGGCACTAAATAATTATTTGGCGTGGATAAATGTGCTTTTAAACGCCTAATTAGCATCGCAAGGTCAGAGCCTTGCGCACCATCAAAAGTATGTAACTCATCAACCACTAAATACCGTAAGCTTTCTGGTTTATTCAAACGCCAAAGTGCTTGGTCTTTTGGGCGCATCAATAAGTAATCGAGCATTTTGTAGTTAGTAAGTAAAATATCAGGAGGGTTTTTACGTAATGTCGCTTTGCAGGTAATAACCTGTTTTTCACCCATCGTTTTTTGCTGACTGGCTTCGGAGCCGCCAACAAACAGACCAACACTGATTTTGCCCCTTAGTTCAGGCGTTTTGTATATTACTTCGGCAAAACGTGCTGCTTGGTCGGAAGCAAGTGCATTCATTGGGTAAATAATTATCGCTTTTACGCCCGCGTCTTTTTGCGATAGGCAATGACTCAATAATGGGTACAAGAAACACTCTGTTTTACCTGAACCAGTGCCAGTTGCTACAACGGTTGGAAGTGGAGTCTCGCTGCTTAATCGCTGCCATGCTCTCTCTTGATGAGCAAAAGGGCTATGTTCAGTTTCAAATTTCTCAAAATAATTGTGACTTGCTGAATTATTTTTTAGAAATGGCAAACCAATGCTTACGTATGGTCCCTTAAAGAATGCCTCTCCATCTGCATCACTATGCATTAAAGCAGAGAATTTATCTTTAAAGTGCGGTGTTTCGGTTTCATAACCCGTAACGATAAACTCTTTAAGTGCACTCTCTATATCGTTCGCAATTAAACTGGGATACATCTAAAAGTCCTTTTCTTGGAATGCAAAACGCTCAGAAAACATTTCCCATGCAACGCGATAATCTTCTTCTCGATTAGGAAGATACCATGGGCTTGTATAAGTGATGACCTTTTCTACTGGTCCACCCGGCTTTGTATCATCGATAACGGTGCGTAAAATTTTGGTGCCATCTGGGAAGTCTTTCGCTTCGTTCCAACCAAGTGGTTTAGATTCTGTGGCGCCATCGGGGTATTCAATAATTACGGAATCTTCGTTTTTACCAACACTCCTTGGAAAGCCTATATCAACGAGTCCTTTAGATGGAGTAAAAACAATTCGTCCATTTTGATCGTAATATGTTTCATTCTCATACTGTTGCAATACAGGAAATTGGACACGATAAATAGTCAGCAGCTCTTTAAGCGATAACCCAAGTTCGATTGAAATCAGAACATCAATTTCTAAAAGCGCTTGACGACGTTCGCAAGCTAATCTAACAGCTGAAGTAGCGTTCCAAACGCTGCTCAAGTTTTTAAAATCGAAGCTAGTTTCTACAACCAACTTTTTAGTCCAGAAGCATTTTTCAAAGTCCTCTTTCCATAACGTATGCCAAAAATCAGAATAATCTTTAGTTAGAGCAGTTAGCGACATAATCCTAACCATTAGCTCAGAGCGAAGCTTATTATTTCTAGGGTTTACCAGTGGATAATCTTCCAATTTAGTATGCAGATTGCTTACACCTGAAGCTTTAAGCATGAAGTCAAAAGGCAGTGAGCAATGAGCAGCAGCCATTATTGCAAGCACTTCAATATCTTTGTACACATATGACCTAACACCATTCGTATGAGCCACTCCAGGCGGATAAATAGCACCGCATAGTGTTCTCTCAGAACTGGAACCAATCATTGCTCTGTAACAAATCCGATAATAGTCCGTTACTTTGCGAGGCGCCAACATATCCTTATCAATCCAAGGTACTGACGGTATTCGTCGAATATATTCCTTAACTTCTACACCAGGAATGTAATTTGTCCGAGGAAGGTACGTTTCGTCTAAATCTTCAAGGCTGACCATACTATAGTGACTTTTTTCATTGCAAATAGCATTTGGGGTTTTATGGAACGGTGATCCAACAAAGAAATGAGGGCCCGATAGAACCCAGCTTTTAGTTGAATTGGGAAATGAAGTATTACGTTTTATAGTTTTTTCACGCTGAGCATAAGTTTCATCGAACATTACGGTAGAAAAGTAATCATTCTTTATATCAACTAGCCGCTTTGGTTGTTCAGCAAACCTGTCTAATACAGATAACAATTCTTGAGAATGCAGTGACGGTAGTCTTGCATTTAGGGGTTTTGTACCTACAGAATCATATAATTTCGAAAATATCTTAAGAGCATCAATAGTAACCGTTAGCATTCTGCTTGAATGTCCCGTCACATCCCAATTGTTTTCAGTATTTTTTATACCCGGCACTAAACCTAAACCATCATGAGACAGACAAAAGTCAATAGTATTTGGTGTAAACAAATTAGCGATATTTGTAAATGAAACCTTTTCTTGTACTTCACCAAAAACATTTATACTAAATTTAACCCTATGACCAATCGGGAACAGAATAAATTGATTTTGGAATTGATAATGCCCTTTAAGGCGAGGATAAATTTGACCTCTAAATTCACCACCTTTCGGAT
This sequence comes from Glaciecola sp. G7-5, assembly GCF_055808975.1. Lineage (NCBI taxonomy): Bacteria > Pseudomonadati > Pseudomonadota > Gammaproteobacteria > Alteromonadales > Alteromonadaceae > Glaciecola > Glaciecola sp. G7-5. The sequence goes on along the minus strand of NZ_CM147892.1, from coordinate 1,072,561 downwards.
CATCGTAAACCCCCTCAGGATGAAGGAAACCAATTACACCTGCATGATTGCAATATTTCCATGCTAGTGGTAAGAAACATTTGTATAAATTAGTTTGGATACCTTTCAATTCTGGGTAATTATGAATCGCATTCAGAAAACTTTGAGTTCCTTCTGTGTAGTGGTCAAGTCATTTTGGCCACGGGTTTATAAAATTGCCAGTACCTTATTTCCGATTCATTTGGGGTCAAATCACCGTTATATGAATGAGGTCTAATATTGCTATAGTAACCAATAATGTAGTCATTAATTCTATGTTTGGCTTCGCTAAAATTCTTGTAACCAGTTGTCGGTATCCATTCCGTTTTTAAACTTCTAAAAAATCTTTCCATTGGGCTGTTGTCCCAACAATTTCCGCGCCGACTCATACTCTGCTTGATCTGATATCGCCAAATTAATTGTCTAAATTGACGACTCGTATAATGACTCCCTTGATCGCTGTGAAACATCACATTGCTCGGTCTCCCACGGCTTTCAAATGCCATTGTTAACGCCTGACATGTCAGGTTGCTATCAGGCGAATGGCTCATTGCCCATCCGACTGGTTTTCTTGCAAATAAATCTAATACTACCGCCAAATAAGCCCAACGAGAGCCTGTCCAGATATACGTCACATCGCCACACCACGCTTGATTCGGCTCGGTAACAGCAAACTGCCTATCCAATATATTTGGAATAGCTACATGCTCTTGTCCTGACTTTTTGTATGCATGTTTTGGTATCTGGCAACTCACCAAATTAAGCTTACGCATGATATTGGTAGCTCGATAGCGAGTTAGCGGAAAACCATTATTAGTAGCCATCACTGCAATGGTTCTTGCGCCTGCTGAGCCATTACTTTCACGATGAACTTCTTTCACCTGGCTATGTAACTTGGCTACTTCAGGCGGCAGCCGTTTATCTCTTTTACGCCAATACTTAAATGTGCTGCGATGGACTCCAAATACCTCGCACAGCAGTTTTATTGAATAACGGCGTTTATCGCTCTGACTCAGTTTCTCGACTAGCGAGAGTTGTTCATGGAGTCCGACATCAACAGAGCGGTAGCCTTTTTTAGTATCTCCTTCTCTAATTCAGCGCGCTCTAGACGCTTCTTTAGGTCACGGATTTCAATTTGCTCTGGCGTCATTGGTGTTTGTTTAACCTGCACACCACGGCGCTCTTGCTTGAGCTGTTTCACCCATTTACTGATAGTCGATGGCGCAACATTCATAGCTTTTGCGGCTTCTTCTTGACTATAGTTTTGATCGACTACCAATTGTGCCGTTTCAAGCCTAAATTCTGGGCTGTAAGTAGGTCGTTTACTTTTCTTCATATTTGTCACCTAATCTTGCTATGCTTGTAGCATAACATTTCTTGTTAGGTGGCCAAATTCACTCTACCACTACACTGCCTCTTCTAATTCTGTAAACCATGTCTGTGCTAAATTTGGTTTTTCATCGAATGCTTGTAATCTTCTTTCACGCAACTGTGTAGCTGAAAGCTTTTTGATTAAGAACTCTGGATTGAAGTCGCCAAGCACACCTCCTTCATTCCACTCTACTTTTAACCAAGGCGGATTCCCCAACATCACATCAAAGCCACCGCGATCCGCAAACAAATCTGCAAAGTTCAATTCCCAATGAAAAAATTTGAATTTATCAGCGAGTTGCTTTATCAAGCCTAAACGAGGGAATTGCTTATAGAGACTAGGAAGGTGGAGCTGACCTTTTGCATTTAATACTTTTCTGAGCGTGGTATGACTATCAGACAAACTGGGCTGCGCCTCGCCAAACAGGCTACTTTGCGCGGGTTCAAGCCCTGTTTTTCCGTTTTGAATACTCGTGGTAAGCGCTAAATCATCTTGTTGCGGCTGATTGAAATTATAAATCTCAGTTTGCAGGATTAAATTTAGCTCCATTAGCCAAGTCGCACGGTCTGGCAACAAATCAGCTTTATCCAATGGCCAAAACCACATGGCACACCAATAATCCATTACTAGCTTTAACCGGTGATATGGCGTAGCTACAGAAGCATCATGATTAAAAATACCCTTAGCCCTAATTTCATCTTTTGCAGCAGTAGAGGTTGGGTGACTTTCATCGCTTTGCCCCCATATAGCAAAAATATCTTCTGTTTTGTTTCGGTCGACTCTGAGCGTTTGAACATGCTGTGACCATAGTAAATCGATGGCCTTACTCATTTTTTTGAGAAGTGTAACTTCAAAGTCTTCGATTGGTGCGATAAAACCTTTGCGCCATTCTTTAATGGTAGCAAATGCATCAGGTTTAAGCTTTTTGGCTTCCTTATCGTTAACATTTGCCATACCAATATCAGGTAGTAAGAAATGGTATATTTCACTGTCTTGTCTGCTACTAGCCGTTTTCAACGACTCAGTAGATAAGCGCTTTGGTGCTAGGCTATACCACAAATCAGTTTTGCGTTTAGCGGTAAGTGCAGATGTATGATAAACCTGCCTACGTGCACCAATTAGTGAATTACCATTAAATAATTGATAACCAAACCATGGCACATGGCTACTGCCATTTAATGAGTTAAGCCAAAGTGAGACTTCTGCAAGTTCAACTGCAATTGGGTTTAAGTCAACCCCATATACATTATGGTCAGCCATATGCATCTTGACGGTTTGTAAAATCGCAGGATATTTTGCGTGCTCAATCCGCTCATTTAATTCAGTCTGCTTTTTGGTTAAATAGGCTTCTGCCAATTGATTAACTGCTTCATTCAAAAACGCAGCAGAGCCCATTGCTGGCTCGCATATGGTTAAATTTAGAATTTCGTCGGCACTTAATTTTTCTAAATCAGCACCTAATTTCTCTCGTAAAGTGTATTTAACTAAGCTTTTTGTCAGCACTTCTGGCGTGTAGTAACTTGCTGATTTTTGTCTATCACGTCCTGCTAACCGATAAATAAACTTACCTTTGGGGTGTTTCTTTAAAACTTTATGACCTTCGTCATCGCGTTCAAATACTTTTTCGTCCTCAGCGTATTCACCAATTTCATCTGCTGACACAAAAAAGCCGGCGTCGAGTTCATCGTATTTATCAGTGGCTCTTTTTACTTCGTATAAATCGTGGGCGGCAAAAAAGCCACGGTAGCTCAGCAGCGCTTCGTATACCGCACCTAACTGGTTAATACCAAGTTGCGCATAGCTTACTCTGCCTCTTCTCTTATTACCTCTGCCACTTGTTTCACGAGTGAGTGACATTAATTGAATAACTTTTTGTAGTGTGCTGTTTTTAAATTTTACTTTGTTTAAATAAGCAGTGCGTTTGGGGTCGAACAAATGGCTATCCAAGGAAGGAATTTCAAAACCGTCAATACCGATAGAATAAGTTGCTTGCATGTCTTCAAGCTGCAAGCCTTGTTGGTCTTGTTCTGGCCGTTGACGCCCTTGATGGATCATGTCAAAAAGCTTTTGGATACTTTCGTGAAAATAATAGCCGTTTACCGATTGCTCAGTGTTTAACTGCACTAGCTCCAAGTCACGCAAACTTTCTAAGCTATAGCCTTTAAGATATGTTTCACTGCTTTTAATAGGGACATAGCCTAGTTCTGGTCTCGCCTCAATGTAAAACAAAAACAACAAGCGATACATGTACCGCAAGCACTCTCTAGAGAGCTGCTCTGGCGACAACGCACTTTTTCCTTCATAGGCAATATCACTGCGTTCCAGTAACTGTTTTGCTGCCTCGTTTCCTAGTAGCTCTATTGCTTCTCTAATGGCATATTTTAAATCTTCAGATACGCCAAATGCATGCTTATGGGCATTTTCGTCTAAGTTATCTAATAACGATGCGCCGTCAGATGGTGCCAAACTGCTTTGATGCAGCAAGGCAGCAGTGGCTTTAAGAGTTTTATCATCTTTGCGTCCTAATATTTCGTCCAAATCAAAACGCAATACACGATTCTGTAGCCATTTAAAACGATCGACTAGCACACACTGGCGATCACTTAGTAATATCACCCAACGGGGTGGCTCATCTAGTTTGAATACATAGTCGTTAATAAGCTCGAACCAAGTGGTTCCTGCTAGTTTATTAGCGTGTGGTTTCGGCCCGTAAAATTGAGATTTATCCAATGGTAAACTAAAAGGATCGAGCCCTTCTTTTTCTATATCTAGCGCACCTAATATCCATACTTTTGGTTGTTCGGCATTTGGGAAAACTGACAATACCGGTATCTCAACATCCTTCCCGACAACGATATTATTAGCGGTATACGGAAAATCAATAGTAGTTAAGAACTTTTCAAAAAATCCTCGCTGCATAGCAACTGCTTTTTGTTGATTCCGTTCCTTTTGAGATTGCTCACGCATTGCGAAGTAATCACGAGCTGCGTCGCGCAAACGTTTATAGGGGGGCACAAAAGTAGTAGTCAAGTCATTTGCATCGTCATCAGCTTCGCGCTGCAACCATGCTTGAATAAGCTCTTTTATATCGCCTTCAAACACTTCTGATAAATAATGAGCAGAATAGAATTCATTCTCGTTATGAATACCTAAAAACGTTGCAGCATTGTCACTGATAGCCATAATTCTACTCCTTTATTCCTTTACCGGCGCTAACACGGCTATTAACTGTATATATGGCACAGCCTCTGTTTGCCAGGTATCTTCAACCCATCTTTGGTATTCAAAAAACACTTTATCGATATGTCGCTGCTTTTTAAGCCTTTGGCTTTGTTGGGTTGTCAATAATTTACGGCCTACTTCAAGCTCCATTTGCTCTACTTGCTTTGTTTTTAATTTGGCAAGTTCCGCTAACTGCTTTTGTAACTTAGGTTGTGTTTGCGCGTCAAATTCCTGCTTAGTTGCAAGTACTTCTTTAGTGACTGTGTCTATAACCGGAGCGCGGAGCTTTTCCAAGGAGGATATGTCAACCGGCAGGCCTGTGTTTGGCAGCGCGCGAATATACTCGCCATATTTTTCAAGTGTGGTAGCGAGTGGTTCTATTTTTTGGACCTCGCTATTTTTAGTATGTATGCCATACCACTGCCAAATGACAGGATGTGCCTTACGGTTAGGAATAAGTGCACTAACAAAGAAAATCGCGTCATTTGCATCAAGTTGACTATTGAGCCCCAATACTAGCGCCTCGTGCCGTCCAGTGTTGCCAAGCATACGCTCTTGCAACCAGTCGGTGAGTGGGTGTTTACGCCACAAGTAATGATGTTTAGGCCATGCATTATCATCACTGCGTGCCCGTTTAATTTCATCCATGTAGGCTTGTTTATCTGCCGTTAAAATGAACTCACCGTTTTCCGGATAAATTTCTGATGGAAATGCCTTAAATTTTTGCTTTAAGTCGTCTGGTGCCGTTAATCGAATAATCTTGCTTACATCATTAAAATCGACTGCCACTCGCCTATTTAGCAGATTAAGAAAACGTAGCGCCGACTTAGCAAACTGATAATCAGTATCGAACAGGCTTAGTGGTTTTTCTGTGGGTGCTTTTTGAGCATCTTGTGGCTTGGCATCTTCTTGGCCTGAATTAAGAAACATAGCCATGAGGTCATCACCCTCATTTTCTTGAGTATCAGGTGTATAAGTCGCATCAAATTCGTCGACAGTCATACCTGAAAGCATGGCGTCTGCCGTTATATCCTCTTCTTTTTGAACATCAAACACATCCATAAAAGTTGCAGGATCACCTATATTTTCGTAGGCCTGTTCGTCTTTTTCCTGAAGTATTTCTAAAATACGCAAATCACCCTTTATGGTCTGATTTTCACTTTCGGTGATCATGTAATAAATCTCCGGCTCTTCTGTTTGGCCATACCTATCAACACGACCATTTCTTTGCTGAAAGACCATTAAGGACCACGGTAAATCAAAATGAATCAAGCGATGGGATAAGTAGTGAAGATTGATGCCTTCACTTGCAACGTCTGAGCATAATAAGATTCTAAGTTTTTCCTCTGGTTTACCAAACTTCTCAACAATATCTTGTTGTTCAATGTCGCTCATACCTCCGTGAAGCTGGGTGATTTGCTTTTCATTTAACTTTAGGTCACTTATCAATAATTGCTCTAATACGCGAAGCGTTTCAATACGCTCCGAAAATATAACCAAGCGGTCATTAGTGTCAGTTTTTTTCCAGTTGAATGCTTTACTGGCAAGCATTTCAATCAATCGTTGATATTTTGACCAATGACTATCGGATGTATTTTCGAGAGTCGCTCGTAGGTGTAACAATGCCTCAATTTCGTTTTGTATAGCCTTCGAGGTAGTCATTTCATCTGAATTTGGTTTTAAGATCTTTATGCGCTGTTCGACAGATTTTAAACAGGCACTTGGAGAGGAGAATAATGCCTTTTGTAGTCCGATGCGTATTAATTGGCCTGGCTTTTCATTGTCATATTCGCCTTGCACAGTAAATGGGACGTTAAGTAATGCCTCATATACCGCTTCTTCTTGTGCAGTCGCCTTTTGGCGGATCGCATGCACTGAGCGCTCTTTAAACTCGGTAGTTACCTGATCTTTTATGTCGTGCTTGAACCTACGTACAACGAGACCTTTATTTGAAAAGTCGTCTTTTATGTAATTTTCGGGGTCTGAAATTGCTGTCGGATCTAACATATTCATTAGACTGGCAAAGCTCTTTGCCTTGCCGTCATGTGGTGTTGCTGACAACATTATCAAGGTATCAGACTTTCTTGCCAATAATTGCGCCAGTTCAGTGCGTTGCGAGCTGGTGCCACGATCGGCGACGTTATGTGCTTCATCAATAACAATAATATCCCAGTATGCCTTCTCTAGATACATCTTGAATTCATTGTCTTGTTTTAAAGTGTCTATCGATATGATCGATTTGTCATAATAATAAAACGGATTATGATTAGCAGGTATTCTGCCGCGAACACGTTGAAGGCCATTTGAATCTAATCGCGTTAATGGAATTGAGAAGCGACTCCAAGAACTCTTTTTGGAATTGTGTCATCATACTTTTGAGCGTTAGTACTAAAATTCGTTTACCACGCCCCCGCTGCATTAGTTCGGTAACTAAAATTCCAGCCTCTAGCGTTTTGCCCAAGCCAACAGCATCGGCTATTAAAATGCGTTGTCTAGGTTGTGACAATGCCTGATAGGTTGGGTCTAGTTGATATGGTACAACGTCCATTGCCGCTTCTTTTGCCACATGAATGAGATTGTCATTTGGCGTAGACTGTCGAAGCTGGCTTTCGATAAATAATAAGCTTTGCGAGAAGTTAGGAGATAAGTCTTGAACTAACTTAGTTTCTTTCGGGTCGAGGATCTTAATTTCATCTTCCAACTCAGTGAGAAATAAAGCCTCTTTTCCGCGCACTAGTTCTGAAATACCTTCACACGTCAACTGATAGCCTTGATAGTTAGTCAGGTCAACACGCCGAACAACCCATTCTTCGTCGCGGATTTCTATTCGTGCACCCGGTGCAAATTTTTGTGTCGTATTCTCTGTTTGGCTATTCATAAATTTCTATCTCAAACTGCTTGCAAGTTGTTCTATCTGACTCAACGCATGACGCATACTATAAACTTTCCACCCTAGCTTTGTTGCAGTAATAGCCTCTGGTTTATTAATTGCAATACCAATTTTTTTATATGGCCATGCCAATTCAAGTTCAGCAACTACCTCGTTTTTATGGTTCTGGACTTCTTGACCTACCTCAGGGAAGGAGACGTGGTGTCTTTCTAGTAAATCAATAATTCCGTGCATTCCAGGATCGGCTAAATCGTATATATCCTTCCAACTTTCTTTGACGTTCAGACCTTGGGCATTTCTTAATTGGGCGATGAGCTTCGTTTCATCATGTTTGATAAACATATGTTGATGATCAGGTTGCTTTCGATGACAGTCACAGCAGAGTGGTGTTAAATTTTTGCTGCTGTTATCGGACTTAACTCCATTTTTATGATGGACGTGCAGTAGGCGTTTATGTTGACGTAAGTCTAAGCCGCATTGTTGACATTGGTAGTTGAACTTTTCCCTAATTTGCCTTGATACTTGTTCCCAATCTTCTGTGTAATTGCTTGATTGGCTGTTAGCGACGCCTTTAGGCATAAATTTAAAAAATGAGCTATAAGTGTCGAAAAAATCTCCCAGTTGAAATTGTTGTACAAATTCCCTCCTCGGCCCACCTCTGCTTAATGAGCCAAACTTACGATAGTTGATTGCCTCTAAGCAGTACTGACATACGTTGAGTTTCGTTTCGCCTTCAATGAGTTCATTTGTGCGATTGTCTGTTCCAGACACCGAGAACAACCCATCTAATTTATTAGTGACTACATATCGCTCGAATCTGCCCTTTTGCCTCATTCGCTCTAACATTTCGCAATCAGCTACATGAAACTTGTTTCCTTTAGTTCCATCGTCTAACACGCCATAAATTTTGTTGTTGTAACTATGGTCCTTAATGTACAAGAGAACCTGTCTTCCTTTATAGCTAGCAAGACCTGTATCAAATTCAATATCTTCAAAATTTACTTCTAACCCTTTGCCAAGCTCAGCATCTATAGGTTCAATTGGAATATATTCATTAGACAACTCAAAAACTACCGATTCAGCTCCCATAGTTTTTACGGCTTGATGCAGCAGCGTTAGGTCCACTGTCAGTTTAATACTCATTACAAGCCTTCGATTATCTTACGAATTTGTATATCAGCGTTTGTGATTACACGAAAAGATACCCTACGTGATTTTTGTTTATTTTCTATGCCATCATCATTTAACTTCAACCTAGATGAAGCGAGGCCTACCGCAGCGAATGAGGATTTTATCCAAACCTTTTGTTCCCTCGAAAGGTTAGGTAAAAAATATGAATAATTTAAGACTGAGCGGGTTCTGTTTTGAGACAAGGTCATATTAAAAAAATAGGCATCGTCTGGATGAGTGCCTGTGCCCCACTCGGATGACGTATGTCCTTCTATTCTCACTTCATCTATGCTTGCTCTGTATTTATCAAGAACGCTCAAATAGCGCGGAATGAAATTAGCTAAAATTTCTTCAAACTCAGTTTTTAAGCTACTCTCACCGCTATCAAAAAGTACCTCTGGTGAGTCAAACTGAAACGATAAGGTTTCTTTATCTATAGATGCTTCCCATTTCGATAAATCTTTTTCAAATTCAACATTAAGAGCGTCAAAAATAGCGACTTGGTTTTGTTGATATGCAACTGCGACATCTTTTATTTTGTCTCGCTCTATAGACACATGCCTCATGAACGCGATAGCTATGAACAAAAACACTATCATAAGGCCAGCCATGAGATCTGACACCGTTAACCAGTGCTCACCATCTTCTTTTTGTATAGATTTACCAAATATTGAGCTTGAGTCAGACATAAATTATGCCACCTTTGAAACAATAGCATTCATTTGTCCAACTAACTTCGTATAGTCTTGAACGAATTGATTACTAATTTGACCTAAAGCCTTGCCCATTTCACTCATAACGCGATTTAGTTCTTGCTGCATCGATTGGTCAATCATTCCTAATTGTTTTTCAACAGCTTCTCCTGTTTTGCCTACCTGCTCTTTGAGGCTTACATCAATGTTGGAAAACACCTTAGTCATATGCTGTGTTTGTGATGCGAATACATCTTCAAGGGAGTTTTCTAAGCGTTTTTGCATTGTTTCGATACTATCAGTTACGTTATCTCTGACCGTTGTTGTATCCGAAACCAACGCTTTATTTGCATCAGTTAGTGTCGTTGCTAGAGCCTTTGAGTCGTCAACTAGACCGTTTATCATATCCCTTACATGATTGTTGAGATCTTCGACCGTAGCGTTTAATTGTTCGCGAATATCTTCCGTCTTCCCGTCTAACACATTTGCAGTATTTTCCAATGAAGCATTTGATTTGGTGACTGAATCAGCAAAGCTAGTAGAGCCTTCAACAATCACTTTCTCTACATTTTGAGCACTTTCAGCAAGTTTTTTACCTATAGTCTCAACACCGTCATTGGCATTGGTAACAAACTTCTCAAGTAAATCGTTGGACGTTGTAATGTGACTTTGTATGTACTTATCAGACTCAGTCAGAAGCTCTTTGTAGTGATTGCTCGCAAGCTGAACAGATTCTGATATGGTCTTCACCGTTTCGTCAATTTGTTTCTTGATTTCAGGAACTGCTTCAACGGCTCTATCCCTAATATCTTTAAATGCCTCTAAGTGGTTTTCTAGCTCTGATAGTTGATGCTGATTCACTTCCATTACTTGTTTTAAATTTGTCATTGCTTCAGGTATCGCTTTAGACTCAGTGCTTATATTTGCTACTGAAGTTTCTGTCGCAGCTATTGAGGCGACGCCAAGCTTGTATTGCTCTGACATCTCAGAAAGTTGAAGTTTATAATTTTCCTGCCAAGTAACTAACTCTTTGACAGCTTCATTTAGCTGCTTAAAGTTTTCACCAAATTGCTCTGTCAGGTTATTGTTAAAGTCAGTAATAACCTGTTTAAGTGCCTCAATAACAGTTTCAGTAGCGGATTTTGAGAGCATATCTGCAAAATCTTGCATTTTGATCCAAAGCTTATCTGTGAATGTGGTGAAGGCTTCTTGTTGAGAGGATATTTTTTCATTGATCAAACTCAGTGTTTCAGAAGTGGATTGTTGCGTTTTAAGTCCAAGTTTTTGATTATCGTTTATATCCCCGCGAAGTAACTTAAGCTGACTGAGGATTGACCCATCGCTGTCGCCGCCAATAGCCGAAACTAGAGTATCGATAGATTGACGTTGCTGATTTATGGCGAGTAGAATATCTTCGGGCGTGGCAGACGGGGCCTCTCCAGATGTTAAAGATTGACGGAATATGCCGCTTGTTTGGATTACCTTGAATGCCATAGATAGTACTATACCTACTAAGCTTGTAAAAAATGCCGTTTTCAAACCATTTAATAAGCCTTCAATACTCCCATCAATATCTTTTGCATCAAACGCCATAAGACCAATTACGATACCGGCGAAAGTTCCAAATATACCTAAGGATGTCAAAAGTGCAGGTGTGTAAAACACAAAATCGTTGGCGCGGTTTTTATACAATGCCCATAAAGCAAAAAGAAATGCGATTACAATGGTGACGCATACGACTATGGTGAGAAGACTTGCTAATTGAGTAGCCTGATCTTTTTGCAAGTTTAAAAAGTCCATTTATAAAATCCTTCTGGTTCCGATTCAAAATCTCTTTGATACGTTGTTATTTTTCATATCTAAAAACGAATACATTACACTAGACCAAAGTACAGATACAGTACTTTAATATTTTGAATCTAATACTAAAAGTGTAATGACATATATTACCGTATGCAGTTACAAAATTAGTTACTGGCTCTATCGCTATAAAATGCTACTTTGTACGAGCAATGGTATCCTGATCACTCAATTCCTGCATCAAAAGACTATCTCCGCATAAAATTTCAAGCTAAAACGTTAAATAAAACATGCACAATTCAACAAGCGAATCTAGTGGAAAAGACAAATGTCACAGAGAGTAGTAAATAGCTTTAATCCGTCTTATACTGACCAGAGGGTTATACTCAGAATACTAAGGGATGAATATGAGCATACAAAATTCGCTCAAAGGCAGTAAAGACTCTCTTTGGAAGGCAATTAAGAATTACTATGTGGCTTGGGCAACATTGGGACATGCACTTAGATTAAAAGCAGAGGCTGAACTCGTTGATGCGGCACATCAAAAAATTAAGGCTGATGAAAAGTTCTCTAATTTGAATGATGAAGAGCTTGAAAATGCAAAAAAGGTCATGAGAATACTTCGCAATAAATTGAAGGTAGAACGACAGCAGATTTTGTTGCTTTCTATGCCTTTTATCTTTTTTTTAGCTTTAATTTATTCATTTGTCGTTATAATACTTGAGATCATCAGAATAGTATTTGGCTAGTTACAAAAGTTTAATCAATGCTATTACGCCACTAACGATTTGGATCCATAGTGGTTCAAATTAACAGATATGATAATCTTACCAAATTCGCTCGGTATTTAAACCGACACAGTCCTTTCTGTAGTAGCACTAATACAAGTGTGTGAGATATGACCTATCTTTTTCGAGAGCAGATGCTAGTTTACTACGAGAACGAAATAAACAAAGATTTTTAGAAACAGGCAAGTACGTTAATGAAACCTGTTCACAAGCTATGTTTGATAAATATGAAGAAGTATCTGAAGAAGCTTTTGACGATGTACAGTTATTTACCTATATGCATTAACAGTCGCTGTATTTGTTGCATATGCTAAAAATCTTGAAGCGAAATTTAACGCGTTTAATACAGGTACAGACACCTCTGAAAGTGACGCTCAATTTCTTGATAAATTGGGCGTGCTAAACGTTAGCGTTAATGTAAAATTGTTGCGATAACTTTAAATTGTCGGAGTTTACGCCATTGATGTACTGCTTCTTCGAATAAGTATCGTAGTCGACCAAATGCATCAGCAAATTCTATTTTACTGAGTGAGCAAAAACTCATCTTAAAGGAATTTTATTAAAACCAACAATATGGGCGGTTACAGTGTGCTACATGGAATCAACAATAACGACAACAAACCTAGGGCTAGTATGTATATCAAGTAGGGTCATTGAGTGCTTTCGCAAACACAGGGCTGACGAAGATATTGCAACTATCACTGCTGAGCTTATAGAAATTCTTCAAAGTGACAAGATCGAGCAATTGGAATTTCCAATGATTTTAGACAAACCTAAACAGCTTGAACTTTGGGTACACCAGTCAAGTTCTATGATTTTTTCTGTGGTTCCCAAAGAAGGTTATAGGCTAATCTCATTAGTAATTAAGTCGGACATGTCTAATTTTATATTCGAGAATAATTAGTTCTGAGGTATGTCTGTTTTTGTTGATCTTTTAATTTCATATACAAGCATGTTTTACGTTTTTTTCTCACTTTCGTTCAAAATTAAGTCTGTTGTGGTTGAATTAGCAGGACACTTCAATAAAGGATAATATCCAACTATTTAGGTGTAAAATGACTAAACGTGTAAACAAGCAATATCCATTCGAACCTTGTTAATTTGCACCGCTATGGAGCCAAATCGTTAGCGGCGTAATGGCACCACCTGATTTGCACCTAATGGCGCCACCGTATTTGCGGCTAATGGCGCCACTTATTTCCTCTTTTTCACCTCAAACTTCATTGTAAATCGCGTATCTTTGAGTCTACTTTTTAGGCAAGGAGGTTACGCATGGCAAACAAGAGGTTTGAAATGTATCAATATCGACAAATACTCGTTCGGATGCGAATGGGTGAATCTAATCGTGCAATTGCCCAAAGCGGGCTGATGGGCAGGAAAAAGGCACAGAAGTTAAGGGATACCGCAGTTGCGCAAGACTGGCTAGATAAACTGAAGCCACTGCCTGAAAATGCTGAATTAGCCACGGTGCTCAATGTCACTGTGCACACATCATCGTCCACTATGTCTAGCGTGTTACCCCATGCTGACAAAGTAAAAACATGGATGAAAAGTGGCGTGCAAGCCACGACTATTCACCAACAACTTGTCCAAAACTATGGATTTACGGGCAGCTACTGGTCTGTCATTCGCTACATCAATAGTGTCAAAGAAAAAGAGCCTGGCGCAGTCTCGACCGTTATGGAGTTCGACCCGGCCGATGCGGTGCAAGTCGACTTCGGCGCTGGCCCGCTGATAGTCGATACGCAAACTGGCGAATTGCGTAAGACATGGATTTTTGTCATGACCTTGGCGTGGAGTCGCCATATGTACGCAGAATTCATATGGGACCAAAGTACGGCTACGTGGTTGTCGTGCCACCGCCGCGCCTTTGAATGGTTCAATGGTGTGCCTAAACGCGTGATAATTGACAATCCAAAGTGCGCCATCACCAAAGCCTGCTATCACGATCCTGATGTTCAGCGTGCCTATGGTGAATGCGCTGAAGACTATGGCTTTTTAATTGCACCGTGTCCTGTGCGCGAGCCAAAGAAGAAAGGCCGTGTAGAATCCAACGTCAAGTACATCAAAAATGCATTCGTGCCTTTAAAGGAATTCCGTAGCTTAAGCGACGCGAATGCACAATTAAAAGCATGGTTAGTGGGTGTGGCTGGCAATCGCAAACATGGCACGACGAAACTTATTCCACTGACGCAATTCAAGGAAGTCGAGCAAGAGCTGCTACAACCTTTACCTGATGTCGCCCCCGAGCTTGCCGTATGGGCACAAGTAAAAGTGCATGGTGATGGTCATGTTCAATTCCAACACTGTCGTTACTCAGTGCCTTATATACTGATACGCGAAACTGTCTGGTTGCGTGCCGGCGACAGCACGGTACGCATTTATCAGCAGCACGAGTTAAAAGCGACCCACAAACGATTGCGCCACCAAGGTGGCCGCTCTACTGTCAAAGAGCATCAACCCCCTGCGGCACAAGCTTACAATATGCAAGACCCACAATACTGCCTAAAGCAAGCCGAAAAAGTCGGCGAATACTGCCACTTGTTTATCAAGCGCCTGTTTGCCAGTCGCGTGCTTGATAACCTGCGTGCGGCACAAGGTGTTGTGGGCTTCGCCAAAAATTACGGGCCAGTACGATTAGAAAATGCCTGCTACCGTGCCTTAACCTTCGACAATGTGCGCTACAGCGCAGTGAAGCAAATACTCGAAAAAGGCTTGGATGAAATGCCCCATGAAAGTCACGCCTTCGATAGCTTAAGCGACAGTTACACTGGCAAAGGCCGCTTCCATCGCGACCCCAACAAACTTATTCCACATTAGAGAAATGACTATGATTAATCCTATTCCAGAATTATCGCCCTTACTGAAACAACTTCGCCTATCGGGCATGACTGATTCGCTGGCTCAACGTAACCGCGAGGCCATTGAACACCAAATGACTTATCCGGAGTTCTTGGCTTTATTGGTGCAAGACGAGGTAGCAAGGCGAGACAGTAAGAAGTATGCCACACGGCTTCGCCGTGCGGGGTTTAAGTCTAATAAAACACTCGAAAGCTTCGACTTAACTAGCAATCCTCACCTTAACCAATCGTATGTAAAAGAATTAGCAACATGCGGCTTTATTGATGAAAAAGTCGCGGTACTCATTGCAGGACCATGCGGCACAGGAAAAAGTCACTTAGCCCAAGCCATTGGACATTGCGCAGTACAAAAAGGGGTAGATGTGTTGTTTTTTACTCAAGCTAAATTGCTCGCTAATCTTAATGCCGCACGCGCCACCAATACATATGAAAAGCGCTTCCAAGCCTTAGCCAAAGTGCCGTTGCTCATCATTGACGACTTCGGCTTGAAACCCTTGAAACCCCCGCAAGATGAAGACTTACATGACCTTATTGATGAAAGGTACGAACAGCACGCCACCATCATTACTAGTAATTTAGACTTCACCGAATGGGGCGATGCCTTCCCGAATAAGCTACTTGGCGCAGCCACGCTCGATAGGCTAAGACACAATGCTTATCGCTTGATACTCGAAGGTGAAAGTTACCGAAAATTAAGAGAGGAGAAAACACCAAATACCAACAAAACTGGACGCGCTTCAAAAAGCGGTCAATAATCAACTTGTTTGAGGGTAAAAAGAGCACTTCTAGGTGGCTCCATTAGGCCGCAAATGGGTGGCGCCATTAGGGTGCAAATTAACAAACCTCTAACGGTAGGATGCTACTATAACTTCATGTTACGATATCCGATCTATTTTTGTAATTTTATACTTTAGAGAGTTCGACTTTTAATGACTAGTGCCCCTGAAATAAACTTTGGAAAAATAAAAAAATATTTTTCAGACAGAGGTTTCGGATTTATTGAGCGTATCTTCTACCAAAGTGGTTCAACTGAACTATTTTTCCATATTAAAAAAATCAAAAAAGCGCTACCTGAACTTGCTATAAAACTTGATGATGAAGAAAACTATGGAGAGTTATACCTTTGGTATGAAGTAGAAAACACCTCCAAAGGGGACAATGTCTTTCGTGCGTTAAGCAAAACAGATATTGAAAAGTTAGTAAAAAATCAGTTTCCTAGCTTTGATGAAAAGATTAAATTACTTTGGCTAGATATTGATATAGCTCTACCAGCTTGGATATATAAAGCAACCTGTGACCTAAGCGGAGAAGAAAGAGCTAATGACTATAAAAATCAAAGAATAAAACTTAAAGAAGAGAGGGAGGCTATTCGAATAGTTGAAGAGGAAAAATTAAATAAAAAACTAAAAAAAGATAAGAAAAAATTAAAACAAAGATTGAAAAAAGAAAAAGAAAAAGCAAAAAAGAGGCGTAAAGAAGAAAACGCTAAAGAAGAAGTTTGCAAAAAAGAATTCAAAAAGTTAGTCGCCGAAATAAAGAATTTAAACTTTACAGAGAGTCATCAGGTCTCTAATTATATAATAAAGAATCGCTTGGGCCAAAAGTATCAAAACATATCAGGAATTGTTCGCATGAAGTCTAGTGACTCGTCTTGGGATTTTAAAGGAGGGTTTCCTCCAGAGATTTATTCAAAACTTTGTATAAAGCTAGGTTTAAAAAATAAGGGGACTCATGCACGAGTAGTCAAATTCACGGCATTTAAAGATATTTGACTATTTAATAGTTACAACTGACTGTTCGCACAGACTTGTCACACATGTGTCACAGCTATCAAAACACAAAGATGCTCACAAATAAAAAGTACTCATAAACAAAACATGAAAGCCAATTAAATGTTTTACGAGATCATATGAAGATTACATTTTTTTAAACAGAAATGCCGCTACAACCCAACAAAATGGCGCTCCCGACGCGATTCGAACGCGTGACCTACGGCTTCGGAGGCCGTCACTCTATCCAGCTGAGCTACGGGAGCATAATCTTTTGTTGTGGCGTTTTTGACTGTTACCCTCAGTTGTCACAAACTCAATGAGTATTACCTTCGGAGGCCGATACTCTATCCAGCTGAGCTACGGGAGCGTAACTAAGGGCGAGAATGTTAACACATTAAAACCGCTTGGTGCTACGGTCTTTAACTCGCTCGTTCAAATAATAGCTTAGCGTACAAACAACGTAACATTGCTAAGTGAAAGTACCCGCTTAAGCTTATGAAAAACCATAACAAGTCTTAAAAACCAACTTGGAAAGTTAAAACACTAGCAGATAGTCGTAAGCACATACGCGATAAAGGCGTAAGTAACTGTTTTAGATGAACTTTATCATAAGCACAGTATTTGCTGAATTTTTAGCTATAGTTAGTATAAAATAAATGCGGTAAAATACGTTGTGATGACTATATGATTTGTAGAAATTGCTACCACGCAAGCTTTATAAAGAGTAGTTAGGTTTCTTTGGAACAAGAAACTTGTTGATGGGTTTAAATCATATAACCAGTTAAGGAAAATCTACGAATGCAACACCCTATATCCAGCGCTTGTAAGCGCCTGTTGTCCCATTTATCAAAAGTTGTTTTTACCTTGGGAATTGTGTTCTTTTTGGCGGCTTGCGGTGAAAAAACTGCCGAAGACCACTTTAACGACTCTGCTGAGTTTATTGCTAACGGCAATCAAGACGCCGCCATTGTTGCACTAAAAAATGCGATCCAAGCTGAGCCCCGCATGTCTAAAGCGCGCGTTGCTCTTGGCAAGCTCTACTTAGAACTCAATAACTTCGATTCTGCGAGTAAAGAATTGTCTTTTGCGCTAGACGCGGGTTACTCAGAAAAAGAGATTATTCCGTTGTTGGCCGAAGCACTGCATCGCACCAATGCCAACGTTGCCTTGGCAGATTTGGAGTACGACGAATCTTTGTTTAGCCCCGCCGAGCTTGTTGAAATTGGCTATCGCCAAGCCCATGCAGTTATTGTCTTGCAGAAAAAAGAAGAATCAAAGGCACTTATCAATAAGCTGTTGGCAATCAATACTCAAACCATTTACAAAACCATGGTTAAAGGCCTGCAATTAGCAACTAACTTAGATTATCCTGAAGCCCTTGAAGAAGTTAAAGGCGCATTACAGCAAGACCCTCTTAATCGCGATGCGATCGACCTTACCGCTCGGCTATATGTGCTCAATAACGATCCTGAAACCGCCGCCAGACTGTACGAGGACTACATTAAAGTAGCCCCAGAGGATCTAGAAGCGAAGTTCTCATTAGCCAATATGTTGCTGCAACAAAAACAGCCACAACGAGCAGAAAAATATATTGATGAACTCCTCAAGGTAAACGCTGAGCACCCAGCACTCAATCAACTCAAAGCAATTGTACGAGCTGCTGCCGACGATTATGTCAGCGCGAAAAAGTTTGCTGAAAAAGCAATAAGCAGCGGCCGAAATGATTTTAGCCTGCGCATGGTAGCGGGATTGGCGTCGTTTCAATTAAAAGATTATCAAAGTACCATTAAGCACTTTTCACCTATCGCGGTTAACCTTGCAGACAATCACCCTGCGCTTCGGATGTTGGCGGCGAGCCAACTTGAGCTAAACATGGATGAAGACGCCAGCGAAGTATTGTCGCGCGTTACTAATGTCTCTGAAAATGATTTTGAGTTGTTTTCACGCGCCGGTTACGAGTTAATCAAATCAGGCAATACTGAAGCGGCTAACAAGCTCATTGAGCAATCAGAAAAGATCAGTGATTCGGCCGACGACCTTACCCAACTAGGCGTACTAAAATTATCCCTCGACAACCTTGACGGCATTGTCGACCTTGAAGGCGCGGTTGAAAAAGCGCCGCTCTCAGCAAAGGCCAAAGAAACCCTAGCAGGTGCGTATTTAGGCACCAACCAATTTCAAAAAGCAATGAAACTAGCTAAAAACTGGCAAAGTGACGAGCCATCAAACGTTGGCGGATATTTGCTTGAATCTGAAGTGTATCAGCGCCAAAAACAATACGGCCCCGGCGCCGCTGCGTTGGCAAAAGCGTCAAACATCGATTCAACAAATTTGTCGGTACAATTAGCAAAAATTAGATTGGCACTGCGCCAAGAAAAAAGGGATGAAGCCCTAGCTGCGACCGAAGCGGTTTTAGAGTCGCACCCAAGTAATGTAACGGCACTAGCAAGTTTGTTCCAACTTAAATTGCAAGAAGGAAATCCTGCTCCTGCGATGGATAGAATTGAAGAGCAAGCACTGCAAAACCTTGATAATGAGCCCTTGATCATGCTTGCGTCAAGAACCATGCTAGCAAGAAATAAGTTTTTCGAAGCTATCGAGTTGTTGAATAACGTTGAGCCTACCAGACTTACCTCGCAAACCTATTGGGAAGTTAAAGGCACTGCACTACTGCGCACAAATCAGCTTTCTGATGCTTATGAGCATTTTAGTAAGTGGGCCAGACTTTTTCCAAATCAAAGCAACCCAACTATTGGCTTGCTACGAGTGTTAGACGCCCAAGGCAACTTTAAAAAGGCAGCAGCGATTGCGGCTGACTTTGTTGCTCAAAATGATAGCCCGCAAATCAACTTAATGAAGGCCTATTACCTTACTATGTCACAAGACGTGAGAGGCGCGAAAGCGGTCCTCAATAATATTGATAGCGCGTCACAAAGCTTGCCCTTTGTTCGTGGTATTAAAGCCCGTATTGCCTTATTGGAAAATAGAGGCGCCCAAGGTATTGAAGATGCTAAAGCCTCGTACATCGATAACGCCAGTCCGAATAACCTGTTGGTATATGTACAAACCCTCGACAGCGCGAAAAGAAGCGATGAAGCACTTCGTATTATTGAGCAGCACGTAGAAAAAGCACCTAACGATAAGCGTAGTTTGGCCTTATTGGCCGAGCGTAAAATCGCGCTAGATCCAAATGCGGCTTTAGCCATCTATGAAGAGATGATCCCCAAGTTACCAAACAACCCGGTTATTCTGAATAACGCTGGTTACCTACTGATGCAAGAAAATAAACTAGACAAAGCCTATCAGTACAGCAGCAGAGCCGTTGAAATAAGTCCGCAAAACGTTGATTTTGCTGATACTTATGCACAAATACTCATGCGCCGCAGTCAGGTAGGTGAAGCGGTAGAAACCTATAACAAAGTTATGGGGCCTGCGGTAAGAGATGAAAGTATTATTCTTAATTATATTGAAGCGTTGTTAGTCAACAAAGACAACTCAGCCGCGCGTCGCAAGATTCAAGAATTTAATTCTAGAGTTAAGTCTAAAGAAGGTAAATCTCGCTTATTGATTTTGCAAGCGACATACATGCAATAAACCAGTATGACACTAGCTTACGAGCAACGACAGTTACTTTTTTATAAATAACTGTCGTTGCCCTTTATTACGGGCACCCGCTATAACTCTACATTCGCTTTATATTCAGCATCAGCAAGCTTAATAAACCCAACTTTGTCTTCAAGCCAGTCTTCACGCACGCTTTTACTATAATTTAAATACAGTTTACCTTCGTAAATAGTAAAGGCTTCTTCATCGATTCCTACAAAACGCCCTTTTGACATTGCATAAGAGCAATAGCCTCCATATTGCGGCGCATATTTCTCAGGCGCTTCGTCAAACAATTTTTTATGTTCAGTCGTCGAAAAATGCCACGTTGCACCGCGCCAATCGCTGCTAATATTGTCTTTACCTTCTACGGGCTTGCCTTGTGTAAAATAGGCTACTGTATCGTAGCCATAAATCGCCTTGTTGTTAAACGTACCGGTTTCAATAGGATCTTCGCTAAAGCCTAAACTGGTAAAGGAAATAGCAAGTAAAAACCAAACAAATGCCAAACGAAAAATATTCATATAAAACCCTTAATTATTGTATTCAATCAATTGTATCTTATCCCTAAACTAGCACGCTTCGAGTACAAAGATAGAGTACAACTCAAATCTTTATGAAAATGTGATAAATAGAACTTTAGAATTAGAAATCAGGGCCGTTAACGATCTAAGTCAAATTACTTACTTTTATCAACAATATAGTGCAGTAGTGTCTTGATAGCATGACGTAAAGCTTACTATGCAATTAAATCATTGAAAATGTGGTCTAAGATGTAAGTAGGAGTTGTTTAGCTAGTGTATGTGGTTATAATCACACCAGTTTAACACCTTAATATGCAGGAGATTATCGTGAAGATAAAGGCATTTTTAGCAGTTGTAGTCGCAAGTTGTTGTTTTATTGCAGGAAGTTTTGCGCAAGAAGATAATAGTGAGTTATTAGAAAGAATAAAGCCAGTAGGTAAAGTGCAGATTGCAGGCGCAGCTCCAGCAGGTGCCGCGGTAGCAGCAGGGCCACGTTCTGGTGAAGATATTTATAACACCGCGTGTACAGCATGTCATGCCATTGGTGTGTTAGGTGCACCTAAAACACAAGTAGCAGCTGATTGGCAACCACGTCTTGACGAAAAAGGTTTTGACACGGTTTGGAAGAACGCAATCAACGGTATTAACGCGATGCCTCCCATGGGTACTTGTGGAGATTGCACCGACGACGATATCAAAGCAGCTATCGAATATATGATTGAGGGAATTTAACTGCCAGTAATTCCACCGGCTTTACCCTCTTTCACCAAGATTGGATTGTTTTTCTATGCATAGAAATGAAATCATCGGTGAATTGACGGAAAGCGAGCTGAGGGAGTTAGTCCCTCAGCTTCAAAACCTCACTGAAAAGTACAAACGTTCAGAGCGTATCCAAAAGGCGCTCTACACGATCAGTGAGCTCGCAAGCTCGCTAGATAACTTTGATTCGCTCTACGCTGAAATTCATAACATTGTGTCTGACTTTATGCAGGCTCACAATTTCTTTGTTGCTTTCCACGAAGCAAAAGACGAGAACATCCAATTCGCCTACTTTGTTGACGAGCGCGACGAAGAGCCCATCAAGCATATTAGCTACGCAAAAATAAAAAACGGCATAACCGCACTTATACTGCGTTCGGGCAAAACCCTTACCCTGACAAAAGAAAACTATCCCCAGCTCCAGGCCGAACACAAGTTTGACATGCTTGGAACCCCTCCTGTTGACATGATGGGTGTTCCTATCATTCGAGACAATCAGGTAATAGGGGCTATGGTTGTACAAAGTTACAGTGAAGACATTCGCTATGATGCAGACGACCTTGAGATTTTGGTATTTATATCACAACACATTGTGACCGCTCGCGACCGTATCTTTCAACGTGAGCTAACAGAAGCAAAAATTGCTGAGCGCACCGAACAACTGGTTAAAGCAAACCATACACTAGAATCAGAAATATCAGAAAGATTGCGTATGGAGAATCTCCAAAAAGCGCTATTTCAAATTTCTGAGTTGTCAACTAAAGTCGACGGCAATATCATTGAGTTTTACACCAAGCTACACGGTATATTAAAAGAACTCATCAATGCGGAAAACTGTTATATAGCTTTGCTTGATAAAAGCGAAGAGAGTTTAAATTTTCCCTACTTTGTAGGCCGAGATGAAGATTTCAATAGTACTCGCCAACTTACCCGTGGCTTAACCGAGTACGTGATTAGGTGCAAGCAAGCCACCTTAATCGACAGCGCGAAAATTTATGAGCTGGTCGACAGCGGTGAAGTTGAGCGTAAATTTGTTGTTCGTATGCTGCAAGAGGGTAACTCGTGGATGGGTGCACCGCTGCTTGTAGATTCGGCTGTAAAAGGTGTTATTGCAATACAAACTTATGGCGAAGGCGAAGACTATGATGAAGATGATTTAGACATTCTGCGCTTTGTATCACAACACATATCTGTTGCCATGGAGCGACGCCGAGCGGCGAACGAACTAATAAAATACAATCAACAATTGAGTGAAAAAGTACAAGAACGCACCGCTGAACTCAACAAAACCAACCTCTCGCTTAAGCAGCAAATAGAGCAACGTAAAGAAGTTGAACTAAAGCTTATTCATGATGCCCATCATGACAGCCTTACGCAGTTGCCAAATAGAGTGATGTTTAATAGCCGTTTAGAACTGGCGATCGCTAGTAAGCAACGCTACAGCGAACATAACTTTGCGCTTCTTTTTATCGATTTAGATAGGTTTAAAACAATTAACGACACCCTAGGACACCATGCAGGTGACGAGTTCTTAATTGAAGCATCTAAGCGCATTAGCACCTGTAAGCGTAGCCATGATCTTCTAGCTCGCTTAGGCGGTGACGAATTTGTGATACTAGTCGACAAATTTACTAATATGGGTGACGTAGAAGCAATTTCACAGCGTATTGTCGACTCTATTAGCACGGTATTTAAAATTGACGAAAAAGAAGTATTTTCAGGTGCGAGTATTGGTGTGGCTGAAATAACCAGCGACTATACCAGTGCCGATGATGTGCTTCGCGATGCTGACGCTGCCATGTATCAAGCCAAAAATTTAGGCCGAAACCGCTACGTGATTTTTGATATCAGTATGCGTAATCAATTAATAGAAGAAATTGACGACGAACATCTCTTCCGTAAAGCATTTAAAGCCGGTGAATTCGAATATGCGATTCAGCCTGTCAGGAACCTTAATGACGACAGTATATTGTTTTACGAATGCTCAATTTATTGGCCAGATCATCCTAAGTGTAAGCGCACAGAAAGTTTTTGGGCCTTAGCTGACAAGTGCGGCTTAACGTATCAAATAAATAAGCAGTTAATGGAAGAGGCGTTTAAAATCTTACATACTTGGCGCCTAGACCGGGATTACAAAAACACCAAAATCGGTCTCAGTTTGTCCATCGAGCACTTATTACATAAATCGTCATTTGAGGATTTAGTGCAGCAGATTGAGATGAGTGAAATATACAGTGAATTATTGGTAATTGAGCTCTCTGAAGCAGCGCTAAGCCGTTTCACGAAGTATTTACCAAATATGCTAAGCAAACTCCAAAACCTGGGCGTTACACTCGTGCTCGACAACTTTGGCAGCCATTCAGGCTCGCTTAATCACTTATTCAAATATGATTTTGACTTTATTAAATTAAACCCAGATTTAGTCAATACTTTTGGCATGTCTGACAAATATCACCGTTTAGTAAAATCGATAGTACTTATTGCCAATGAAGTCGGCATAGGCGTTATTGCTGATGGCGTTGATGACGACATGATATTGCAAGAGTTACATGAAATTGGCTGCCATTTTGGTCAAGGTAACGCCATCACTCCCCTTTCCTTTTTAAAATAAGTCTTACTCAAATAGTTTTTTAAGGGCCGCAATACCTTTTTCGGCTTTTTGCAATCGAACCTCTTCACTATCTGGTTTTTTCTGCCATTCCCACTCTAGGTCATCGGTAGGGAGCTCATAGAGGAAGCGAGAGGGTGTTGGTTCAATCAATTCGCCATACTGTCGCCGCTCTCGCGCAATAGTAAAGTATAGTTGCTGTTGCGCTCGGGTAATGCCCACATAGGCGAGTCTTCGTTCTTCGTCAATATTGTCTTCATCAATACTGCTTTGATGTGGCAGCAAGCCCTCTTCCATGCCCACCATAAACACATAAGGGAACTCTAGTCCTTTGGACGCATGCAGAGTCATAAGTTGGACTTGGTCGGCTTCGGCGTCGTCTTCACCGCGCTCCATCATGTCGCGCAGTGTTAAGCGCTGAACGACTTCTGGCAAAGTCATAGGTGCGTTTAAAGCGTCACCTTTTAGCAGGTCTTGTACCCAACCGAACAGGGTTGATACATTCTTCATCGCAATTTCAGCCGCTTTAGGGCTAGCTGATTGCGCGTATAAGAATTCTTCATACTGTAGCGATTTGATAAAGTCGCGCAGCACCGCTTCGGTGTCTCCCCGGGTCGCGTTTTCGCTAGTACTGGCCACAAGCCTTGCAAAGTGTTCTACGCTTGCGCCGGCTTTCTCACCAAGGACAGCCGATATTTGGGGGTGGCACATAGCGTCAAACAGTCCTCCTCCGTTGGCGTTAGCAAATTCACCGATTTTGGCTAAGGTCGCTCGGCCTATCCCGCGACTAGGCGTATTTATAACTCTAAGGAGCGCATTATCATCATTATGATTTGTCAGTATACGTAAGTAGGCCATGGTATCTTTCACTTCTGCACGGCCAAAAAATGAGGTTCCGCCACTAATCTTGTAGGGTATGCGGTTTTTCATAAGGACTTTTTCAAACACGCGCGCTTGATGATTGCCTCTGTATAAAATAGCGTAGTCTTTATACTGGGTGTCATTCATAAATTTATGTGCCATCAGCTCGGCGGTCACTTTGTCTGCTTCGTGGTCTTCGTTTTTAGACACTAATACTTTTAACTTTTCACCTTGTCCGAGTTCAGAGAACAAACGCTTATCAAACAAATGCGGATTGTTTTGAATAAGTATGTTGGCGCTGTGCAGTATGCGTTGGCTACTGCGGTAGTTTTGCTCTAATTTTACTAACTTAAGCGATGGATAATGTTCTTTTAGCAAGCTTAAGTTTTTAGGTTGTGCGCCGCGCCATGAATAGATAGATTGGTCGTCGTCCCCTACCACGGTAAATCTTGCGCGTTCTCCCACCAATAAGCGCACTAACTGGTACTGACTGGTATTGGTATCTTGATATTCATCTACCAGCAAATAGCGAATGGCATTTTGCCACTTCTCCCTTACTGCTTGGTTTTGCTGAAACAAGACCGTTGGCAATAAAATGAGATCATCAAAGTCTAGTGCGTTGTAAGCTTGCATATGCCGGGCGTATTCTTGATAAAAGAGTGCGTGCTCTGCCTCTATACCGGTGCTTTTGCCAAACATTTGCACGGCGTTTAGCGGCATAATGAGTTCGTTCTTCCAGTTTGAAATACTGCGCGCAAGGTGGTTTATTTGGTCTTTGTCGCCCGCGTATTCGTCAGTAGTCAGGTCATTTAATAATGCATAGCTGTCTTTGTCATCGAATAAAGAAAAGCCTGCTTTGTAGCCCAAGGTGGTTACATGCTTTTTGATGATATTTAAACCCAAGGTATGAAAGGTCGATACCTTAAGCCCGCGCGACTCTTTTTTACCCAAAGTTTGGGAGACGCGCTCTTTCATTTCTCGCGCCGCTTTATTGGTAAAGGTTACCGCAGCTATTTGGCTTGGTTTGTATTTACACACGTTCACCAAATACGCTATTTTATTGGTAATTACGCGTGTTTTTCCGCTGCCGGCCCCTGCGAGTACTAAACATGGCCCGCTGATATATTCTACTGCGGCTTGTTGGGCTGGGTTTAATCGCATGAAATTGTGCACTACCTGTCATTTATCGGACACAAATTATAACAAAACAATGCTAATAGAGACTGCTTTCTTTTAAAATTGTGTCTACAATGTTGTTTCTACTTAAAAGAAAAAGTACGGATAAAGGAAAGAACATATGCTTGATCCAAAGAAACTCGAAGAAATTGCCAAAAATATATCAAACGCGATCCCGCCAGGAGTGAAAAACATGGCAGGAGAAGCAGAAGAAAAAATGAAACAAGTATTGCAAAGTCAATTAAACAAACTTGATTTTGTGAGTCGCGAAGAGTTTGATGTACAAAGCCAAGTGTTGATCAGAACCCGCGAAAAGCTTGAAGCGCTTGAAGCTAGACTCGCCGCATTAGAAGCATCAAACGAAAGTCCTAGCGAATAACTAAATAGGGCTTAAATAGCCTAAGGCAATACTGGCAAATACGGTCATACCCACCCAATTGTTGTGTAAAAAAGCCGTGAAGCATTTTGCTTCTTCACGGTTTTTGCACAAAATAAACTGATAAATAAACAGTAATACCACGATAAACAAGCCTGCATAACTAAGGATGGGTAACTGGTTTATATAAAAAACCCAGGTTAATAAAGCCACACTCGCGAGTTGCAATAAAACGATTGCTAATAAATCAAAGCGACCAAAGAGGATTGCCGTAGATTTAATGCCTATTTCAAGGTCGTATTTGCGGTCTACAATGGCATATTGGGTGTCGTAGGCAACCGTCCAACATAAATTAGCAATATACAAATACCAAATCCAATATGGCAAGTCACCGCTAATTGCCATAAAAGCCATGGGGATAGACCAACCAAAGGCTGCCCCCAATACCACTTGTGGCAAATGTGTGTAGCGCTTCATGAACGGATATACACTCGCCAGCAAGAGCGCGACCACCGACAGCATAATGGTTGCTGTATTCAAAAACAGGACTAACAAAAAGGCGATGAATATAAGTAGGGCAAACAATTGTTTGGCTTCTTTTGCACTCACCTTGCCTGCTGGCAAAGGCCTATTTTTAGTCCGCTCAACGCTGCCATCTACCTTGCGATCAGCAAAGTCATTGACCACACAACCTGCGCTTCGCATCACAATCACGCCAAGCACGAATATAAGGGCAATATCAAAAGGCGGCATCCCTTGGGCAGCAAAAACAATCCCCACAAACATGGCCACAACAGTAAATAAATACCAATGGGCTTATCTGCTCGCATAAGTTGCCAATAATAGTCTTTGTGCTTTAGCGTTAACGCAATCATATGCCTACCAATAACAGGGGCTGTCAGGAAGAAAAGCTTCTGCGACCAATAATTCATATTGCTCTATAGTAAATTTGGACCGTCTTGCCCAGCAAGTTTGTTCTGGTCCTAAAGGCGCATGGCTTATAGGATGATGCTCTAACTTGCCTATTTCAAACTCACTGCGGATAAAATTATCGTCGTTGAAAATCCTTGCCCCTAGAGGCTGATTGCCTAAGTTAGCCCATTTCGATAAGCACAACTCTGTAGGCAATACGCTTCGGGCGAACACCCAATCTTGTAAGGCCTTGTTGGATTTATTTTTTCCATTCGCTACCAGAGGCGCGCCTTTAAGAATAACTTCTCTGACTTGCCAGTTTTGATCGCGCGACGATGCTAAAAGACTGCATTCGGACTTATCTAAAGCGACCGCTTCTTGGCCCAATAAATCTACCTCAAAAGTAGTAGTAAGGGCTTGCAAACGTTCAGTTAATGAACCGGTATTAAGAAGCCAATCACGCAGTATAGGTGAAAGGTTTTTAACTTCACTTGGAGACTGCCATTGCACTGGCATAGAAAAAGGAAACACTTTTTGAGTAATCAACACTGCAGTTTTTGCTAAGTTAACCGATAAATAGAGTCTATCACACTGAATTTGTCTTTTACCACGGGTAAACAAAAATGCTAACTCATTTCCGGCTAATAAGCGGTTTTTCAATTCTACTTTTTTGGATGTGTGCAGTTTTCGCCAATATCGCCGTTGCTCAAGAGGAAGAAGCGCTAGGGCCAGGCTATGCGTATATTGCGCTGGATCCCGACATCATTACAAATTATGCGGGCGACAACTCGAAAAAACTCGGTTACCTGCGTCTTACCATAGAAATCATGTTAGATGACGGCCAGTTTATTGGGGAAATTGAACATCACATGCCTTTGTTACGTGCTACTGCGATTGAAGTGATTGGCGGACAAACCGAACAGCAGGTAAGGTCATTGACAGGGCGAGAAGATATGCGCCGCGAAATTCTAAAGCGTTTTCGTGACCGCATGACGAAAGAAACCGGCAATGTTGTTATTAAAGATATTATATTTACCAAGTATCTGCGCCAAGGTGGCTAAGCCGCCCTTCTTAGCGCAGATAAACGCCTATATCAACAAACGAAAGTAGCGAGAGCTACTTTTTTATTGCCTTCGCGTCAGAGGCGTGCTCTTCAACGCGAGGGAAAGCTTTAGGCTTAAGTTCTTGCACCGGTTCAGCTTGTATCTTATCGGTTAGTAAACGAATAGCAGCTTTAAGCTGTGCATCTTCGCCTTTGAAAGTTTCGTAAGGTAAATTATCAACCTCAATATTAGGTGAAATACCTCTGGCTTCTGTTAGCCATTCACCCGTCATCGAGAACACAGGGAACTCAGCAACCCTGGCGATCCCGCCATCAACCAAACGATTTCCTCCCGACAACCAAACTCCGGCGCCAGCAGTTTGCTTACCGATAACAGTGCCTATTTCTAAAGCCTTAATGCCTGCGGTAAAGGTTTCGCCATCTGAGTAGGTGAATTGATCAGCAAGCACGACTAAATGCCCTCTGAAGGTCTGTTGCATGTTTGTTTCTTGGCCTGGGGGAAACTCCCAAAATGACCAAGCACGCCGTAGTAGTTTTTCAATCAGCATACTATCAACATTGCCGCCACGATTGCGACGAACATCAATAATAAGACCTTGCTTTTTGTATTGAGCATAAAAGTCACGTGCAAATGAGGCTACGTCATTGCCACCCATGGCGTAAAGATGTAAATAACCGATTTGCGGATTTGCTTTTTGCACCTTTGCTAAATTCTTTGCCGCCCAATTTTGATGTCTTAATCGCGTCTCAAGGCCGGCATCCGCGGGTACCACAACGGTGTGAATAAGTTTACGTTTACGCTTTAGGCTAAGTAAGCTTTGTTGACCGGCACTATTCATTAATGCGCTTTGAAGCTGTGCGATGCTATCGACCTTCACATTGTTGACAGCGACGATAATATCGCCGGCTTGTGCGTTTACGCCCGGTTTAGCAAGAGGCGGTGCTTGCTCTAAAATTTCTTTATCGTATTGATAAATCTCATCAATTTTGACACCACTTGAGGTATCGCTATAGCTTGCACCGAGCGTTACGTAGTTTGCTGCTTGGGCGTCATTGTCGGTATCACCACCACGCACTTGCGAATGCAGGCTATTGAGTTCACCCATCATTTGTTCGAAAATGTCGTTAAGCTCGCTACGTTCTGTCATTCTGGCGAGTAAAGGCATATATTTTTGTTTGCTTGCTGACCAGTCTACGCCACGCATGTTCTTATCATAGAGTGAATCGCGGTGCATCAGCCATGCGTCCTTGAAAAGTTGCTGCCATTCTAATTGTGGTTGAATGTTTAATGTCCACGCGTCGAGCTTAACATTGTTCTTTGTAGTGTCAGCTGGAAAACTAAGTTCCGCAGGCACGATTTGAAGTGACGTTTTTGCACCTTCGCCCTTTACTACCAACAAGTGCTTACTATCTGCGGATAATTGTATATCACTTATATCGCTAGTCATGTCTGTAAACTTAGCATCGTATTCAAACGCTAAACTCTTTAAGCTGTTGTCTTCGCTTACAAATAAAGCTTTATCGTTAGCAAGTAATTTACTGTAATTCCCCGCAGGCACATGCACCTGCCAAAGTCTGTCCTGAATATTGTTAAAGTCGATGGAGACAGCTAGATCTTTTTTGTCATTGTTTTTGTCTTTATCGTCATCAGACTCTTTTGTCTTTTCTTCAACTGGATCTAATTCTGTTGGCGCGGCAAAGGGAAAATCACTCTCGTTTGTTAACGAAACTGCAAATATTTGGGTACGTTTATCAAATTCTGCACCCATATTGCGGTCACCCCACGGATTTGAGGGCGTCGGATTAAAAGAACGATCTGATAAAAAGTACAACCATTGCATGTCTGCACTAAAAGCTGGACTCTTTGAATCATATTTAGGGCCCGTTACTAGCGCCGACTTTCCACTTGGCACTTCTTGTACATAGACCTGTTGACGGTCGCCAGAGTATGGCCATACAGAGGCGGCCAAGTAACGGCTGTCGGGTGAAAAGGTAATATCTCCGAAGAAGCCTTTTATTGACTTGTTGGCTTTGTTAGCTTTGTTATTGTTTAGATTCAATAACCATAAAGCGCCCGATTTTTCAGTGAAGGCTAGCCATTTACCGTCAGGTGATAACCACAATCCCGTTTTTAGTTCTTTGCCATTTTTAGTCAACTGCTTAGCAGCGGTGCTGCCTTTAGCATCATAGCGCCATATCTCGTAGTCACCACTTGCATCACTTATGGCGTAAACAGAATTACCATCTTTACTCATCACGGCATGTCGGATGCGCGATTTAGGATCGCTTGCAACGGTAACTAAACGTTTGGGCGTAGTATTAGCGACCGCAATCTGACCTCGAGCAACAACAACTGCGTTACTCCCATCAGGGCTAATAGTTGCGCTTTCGAAGTAAGTTAGCGGCTTATTTATATAGCGGGTAGCGAGGTCAACAAAGTCAGATTGTAGAGATATATCAACACTACTTACCTTGCCACTGGCAATATTAAAAATTTTGATGTCGGCCCCGTGTTGAAAACTAATACGGTCGCCCTCAATACTCGCGCCGCGAACCGCCCAATCGGTAAATTTAGTGTGCTGCTTAATATTGCTGCCGTCCAAAGACATGGACCATATATTATCTATGCTATTTTGATTACTAATAAAGTAGATGCGTTGTGCGCTACCCTCTTTGTATAACATCGGGCTTCTAACTGATCCCTCATGGTTTTCAGTCAGAAGACTGGCTTCTTTCTCTGAGTTTAGCGAAAAACGCCACATTTCTCCGGCGGCACCGCCTTTGTAATGATTAGCATTGTCGGTAGACACTTGCAAGCCATGTTGGATAAAGATGAGGGTGTTGCCGTCTTCGCTAATCGTGCCTTCTACTGCATCTGAAAGTGGCAGCGTTTTTGTTTTTAGATCTTCTATATTAATGGTTTTTAGCACCCAAGAACTGTGCATACCAGTATCACTTGCCGTGCTTATTAATAAAGTGTTGTCATCTACCCAGCCGTGAAGTTTACTGCTGCTAAGTTCAAAACTGACTTGCTGCGCTTGCCCGCCGTTGGCGTTCATTACATATATGGCTGGAATATTGTTATAGCTTGCAACAAAGGCCACTTTGTTGCCCTTAGGAGAAAACTTTGCGCTACGTTCTAGGCTAGCGTGAGTGCTTAAACGTTTGGCCGGGGTACTACTATTGAGCGTAGTTATCCATAAATCACCATCGGCAGTAAAAACCACTTTATTGGCGTGCAAGTTTGGGTCACGGTAATAACCAAGTGTATCGGCATCCTCTGCAAATGCAGTCCCTGAAACCAATAGTAAAATAAGGAAATAGCCAAGGTTTTTGATTAGATCATTCATAAAATCTCCCTTCCAAATTATGCATCTGTTTTACTTGTCATCAAATTGGTCGCTTGATGTAAAATTAGCGCTAGCACCGCGCCGGTCAGCATGCCAAATAAATGCAAGTCATCACTGGTGCTTACCCATAAAATACCCGAATAACCAATAAGCAACCAAATGATTAAGAAAATGATAATACCTTTCGGTAAGTTTAGGCCCCAACTTGGACGCAACCAACCGATAATGGCAATAAAGCCAAATAGGGCGTAGTTTACGCTCGACATGCCCCCAAAACCTGGCCCGGTGTGCATAAGTTGTGCGACGTTAGCAACTAAGGCCGAGACCACAAATAAAATCGCTAGACTGCTACTGCCGAAGGTGCGTTCTAAACGACTCGCCAAAATCCACCACCAGCACAAATTCATGATTAAATGCGCAACACCGCCATGCATGAAGGTAGGTCCAAGCAAACGCCACCATTGATTGTTTTGAGACAGTTCATTGTAATATTGTATATTTAGCGCATTAAAAATGGTCTCGCCGTAACCCATGTACATAAAGAGGTAAACAATAGCAATGAAGATACCCATAACATGGGTGAATAAATGCTTGCGCCAGTTTGTAAGGCTTTCAAATTCAAAGCCGCTGAACATTGAGCCAGAACTTGTGCTGGTGTCGCCACTGCTCCATGCCGCTTGCTGATACTTTGGATCATTAGGGTTAACCAAAAAGGCTTTAGCTAAGCTTATTGCACGCTCCTGATCTGCAGGGTTGTCGATACTAAGCTCATATAATACGGTAGGCGGATGTTTAACGAAAGCCTCACTATCACTGCTATCATCAAGCTTATTTTGTTCTGCTGAGACGTCTTGTTCATGCGGTGGATTTTGCTCAGCATGGCTGTTATTTTCAACATCGACGTTGCGAACACGCTTTTGCACAGTCGCAGGAATGCCTTGTGTGGCAAAGTAAGATAAAAGTAAACGTGCGGGTCTTTCATCGCTAAAGTTGAGTAAAGATATGGCCATTAATTTCCTGTCTCGAATTCGTAATTGGCGCGCCATGCTTCAAAACCGCCGTCCATACTATAAACGTCTTCAAAACCTTGATGAATCAAATATTGGGCTGCCTGTTGGCTACTTATACCATGATAACAACATACTACCACAGGGGTTTCAAACTCGTTTTCATTAATAAACTGAGTAATGTTCCCATTGCTCAAATGAAAAGAACTAGGGATATGCCCTAGCTCAAAAGACTGCTGGTCACGTATATCAACGACTTTGATTTCACCCTTGGCCAATCTCTCTTTGGTATTGGCCACTGAAATATGTTGAAACTCTTTCATTAACACTCCATAAAAAACGCTTTTTATTCAAATTCAGCTTGTTTACGTATTCCAGTCAAGGATCACTTTACCTGAATGTCCAGAGCCCATTATTTCAAATCCTTTTTGAAACTCATCCACCGGCATAGAATGGGTAATAATGGGCGATATGTCTAAACCACTTTGCAATAAGCTCACCATTTTATACCAAGTTTCAAACATTTCACGCCCGTAAATGCCTTTTATGGTCAAACCTTTAAAAATGACTTGATTCCAATCAATAGCTACCCCTTTAGGTGGGATACCTAACATTGCTACTTTGCCGCCATGATTCATTTTTGCCAACATGCCGCCAAAGGCACTAGGTACACCCGACATTTCTAGACCAACATCAAAGCCTTCGGTCATGCCCAATATGCGCATCGTTTCGTCTAAAGATTCGTTACTAATATTAACGGCTCTTGATACGCCCATTTTTTTAGCTAAGTCTAGGCGATATTCGTTAACATCGGTGATCACCACAAAGCGTGCACCTGCGTGTTTCGCGACCGCTGCTGCCATAATACCAATGGGACCAGCACCGGTAATTATTACATCTTCTCCGACAAGATCAAACGACAAAGCAGTGTGCACCGCATTACCAAATGGGTCAAAAATCGCAGCCATTTCATCGCTTATGTTCGCCGGGATTTTAAAGGCATTAAAGGCAGGGATTACCAAGTATTCCGCAAACGAACCTTGACGATTTACGCCTACACCTATGGTGTTTCTGCATAAGTGCACCCGTCCTGCGCGGCAATTTCTGCAATGGCCGCAGGTAATATGTCCTTCACCAGACACCCTATCACCTAGGGTAAATCCTTTAACCTCACTGCCTATTTCAACGACTTCACCAACATATTCATGGCCGACAATCATAGGCACAGGAATGGTGTTTTGCGACCATTCGTCCCAATTGTATATATGCATGTCGGTGCCACAAATAGCGGTTTTGTGGATCTTAATCATGATATCGTTATGGCCAACCTCCGGCATGGGGTTGTCGACCATCCAAATACCTTTTTCAGCCTTTATTTTTGCTAAAGATTTCATATGCTTATTCCGTTTTTGGAGCAATAACACCAAGCTCAATGCCAACTTCGATGAAGGCATCAACGGCTTGATCAATTTGTTCGATACTATGTGCCGCCGACATTTGAGTTCGGATACGGGCTTGATCTTTTGGCACCACAGGAAAGGAAAAACCGATAACGTAGATATTTTTTTCAAGAAGCCTATCAGCCATATCACTGGCAAGTGACGCATCTTTGAGCATCACTGGGATAATTGCATGGTCTTTACCCGAAAGCGTAAAACCCGCTTTTTCCATGCGGCTACGAAAGTGCTGGGCGTTTTGACGTAATTTTGCTCGCAAATCATCACCCTTTTCCATCATTTCAAACACTTTTAACGATGCCGCCACAATAGGAGGTGCAACTGAGTTTGAAAACAAATAAGGGCGTGAACGCTGACGCAACCACTCTACCACTTCTTTTTTACCCGAGGTAAAACCGCCAGAAGCGCCGCCTAAGGCCTTACCTAAGGTGCCGGTGATAATATCGACACGGCCCATAACATCGCAATATTCGTGGCTGCCGCGGCCTTTGTCACCCACAAAACCGGTGGCATGGCAATCATCAACCATGACCATCGCGTCGTATTTGTCGGCTAAATCGCAAACACCTTTTAAATTGGCGATAACCCCGTCCATCGAAAACACACCGTCGGTGGCAATAAGTTTAAACCTTGCACCATCTGCATTGGCTTGTATTAACTGCTCTTCCAGTGCCTGCATGTTGTTACTCGCATAACGGTAACGCTTAGCTTTAGACAACCGCACACCGTCTATAATACTTGCGTGATTCAGTGAGTCTGAAATGATGGCATCTTCGCTGGTCAGGATAGTTTCAAATAAACCACCGTTCGCGTCAAAACAAGAGGGATATAAAATAGTATCTTCCATGCCCAGGAAGTCACTGATTTTGCTTTCCAATTGTTTGTGAATGTCTTGGGTACCACAAATGAAACGCACGCTTGCCACACCAAAGCCATGACTATCTAGACCCGCTTTTGCGGCGTCGATTAAGGTTTGATGATTTGCTAAGCCTAAATAATTGTTTGCGCAAAAATTAAGGACTTTCTGCCCACTTGCAATCGCTATATTGGAAAACTGCTGAGAAGTAATTACCCTTTCTTTTTTGTATAGGCCTTGTGTCTTTGTTTCTTCAATTTGTTGTTGTAGCTGTTTTATAAAAGCTTGTGACATTGCCGACTCCATATTTGCGCCAGCCCTCTACACTCAGGCCCAACGCTTTGTAAAAGAAAATTAAGCACGTGCTGCAAGCTTAGCAAGAGCACGGTTTTTATTAACTACATACGCCTTGCTTAATTCTATATCAAATAGTGTAGGACACAATTGCTAAAGTGAGTGTCTTTTTTAAAAATATTGGGTGTTTTATACCGTGAAACTAGGGTTTTACCGCGAGGCCTAAGAAAAACCTAAAGCTTGCTGTATTAAGCTCTTGACCATATCTACAGAAATCGCATTCATTAGGTCTTTGCCTTTCGCGCGTCTACCCCACGATAAAGACTGCCATGACTTGCCAAATTGCTCTTGTATACATTCATCATAAACAGATGCAGTAGTGTCGAGTGACAAATAGGGACCCGTTCGTCTTGGATTACTATGCGCATACAGCCCCACAACGGGTGTACCTTGAGTAGTGGCCATATGAGCGGGGCCGGTGTCGGGTGCCAACACCAATTGTGCCTTATTCAGCACGGCCAATAAGCGAATTAAGGTCGTTTGCCCAACTAGATTGTGGTTTACACTAGTGCAGCATGACATGATTTCATCTGCGACTTGCTTGTCTAAATCCCCGGGGCCGCCACACAACACAATGGCGTAACCCTTTTCACTCAAATAATCAGCAATTTTCGCATAGCGTGCTGCTTGCCAATTTCGCTCTGATTTTGAGGCGGCGGGGCTTATCACAATATATTTTTTAGGTAGTGTGTTTTCTATCCAAGCAAGGTCTTCTTCTAAAAGCTGAATATTCCATTGTGGTTTGCTAGGTGTAGGCACGCCTAGCGTTTTCGCAAAGCCCATAAAGCCATCAAGAACGTGCGCTTGCTTTTGCTCAGCGATGCGCTCATTGACAAACAAAAAATGCCCTTCTCTTGAGCGCTTAAAATCAAATCCTATACGCCGTTTTGCTTTGATCACTCGTGACAGCCAGTTGGCTCTAAGCGCCACTTGCATCACAAACATCGCATCAAAATGAATATGTTCTAACGCTTGTTTTACGTCTTTTCGGGCTTGACTACCGGCTTGTTTATCGCACACCACAAAATTCACATTGGGAATGAATTTCATTAGTTGATATTCAACCTTACCAATAACCCAAGTGATTTTGACTTCTGGCCGATGCTGCATGATCGCGTTCACCATTGCCGCAGCATGGCATACATCGCCAATGGCAGAGAGTCGCAATATACATAAGTGAAAAGGAGCAGACAAAAAGACTTCCGGTAGGCGAATCAGATTATTTTTGATATGTTACCGTAACTTAGGGTAAATAAAAGCCTTTTACACGACAAATGACCATTCAAGTATCACAATTCGAGCAACAAAGTTTGTTGCGCATGCCTGTAGGTGTAAGCTTGGATGTTAAGCTCATGCACTTTGATCCTCATTATTTGCAGCAACAAGATTTAATCACGCGCACTGCACAAGGTAGAGCGACGGTGTATTTTTTTAATTTGAGCAATAAATCTGTAGTACTACGACACTATAAACGTGGCGGCCTAATGGCAAAGCTTTCAGACGACAAATTTATCTTTTCTTCGCTTGAAAAGACTCGCTGCTACGAAGAACTTAACATCCTAGAACATTTGCGCAAAGCGAAGGTGAATGTACCTCGCGCCATTGCGGGCAAAGTTTGTAGAAAGGGCTTTTTCTACACAGCAGATATTATTAGTGAAGTGATCCCTAATACCGTTGAGTTGCACGAGCTGTTACAAACACAGGTGGTCACGAGCGAAACTTGGCAAGCCATTGGTCTAGAAATCAAGAAAATGCATAACGCGCAGGTTTTTCATGGTGACATAAACGTTAAAAATATTTTGTTAGAAACGCTCGATGGCGCTTATAAAGTGCATTTATTAGATTTTGACAAGTGTGAGATTCGTACTAATCACCATTGGAAAATGAATAACTTAGCGCGTTTTCAGCGTTCGCTTCTTAAGCAAAGTAAAAAGTACAAATCCTACCACTATCGCCAAGAAAATTGGGATCAACTACTAATGGCTTATAAAAATGAAGCGCCTTAACTAGCAATCTATATATAAAGCGGCTAGGATAATCTGTTACATTCACTCGTGTTGTTAACCAAGGACTTACGTTTATGTCACAGCATCGTGCTATTTACCCAGGTACATTTGATCCCATTACCAATGGTCATGCAGATCTTATTGAGCGTGCCGCGAATATGTTTAGCGAAGTGATTGTGGCAATCGCCTCTAATCCAAGTAAGCAGCCCTTTGTTCAGCTTAGAGGAACGCGTCGCATTAATCACCCAAGTATGCAATAAACTCGACAACGTGAAAGTGACTGGTTTTACTGGTTTGCTAGCGTCGTTTGCGAAAGATAATGACGCTGATATTTTAATTCGTGGTTTACGTGCGGTAAGCGATTTTGAATATGAGTTTCAACTAGCGAATATGAATCGCCGTTTAAACCCTGATTTGGAAAGCGTATTTTTAACGCCTTCAGAAGAAAATTCTTTTATTTCTTCAACACTTGTGAAAGAAGTTGCGATGCACAAAGGCGATGTCTCACAGTTTTGCCATCCTCTCGTAAATGCGGCACTGAACGAGAAATATGGCACTAAATAGCTAGCTAACAGATAGCACCCAGCAAGTACTCACCAACTACCTAGGCGTTTAAAAACAATAGCTTGATGAATTTAACGCTGGCAAATCTTGCAAAAGAAGGTATTGCGCTGGCCAATCACTTTTGAGGCAATCGGCGACTCACATACATCGCACGCTTCACCGGCACGACCATATACATGAAGATGCTGTGCGAAATAACCGGGGTTACCATCGGCTTGCGCAAAATCTCGCAAGGTCGTACCGCCTTGCTCAATCGCTTTGGCCAGAACTATTTTAATTTGCTGAGTAAGTATTTTGTAGCGCTTAAGGCTAACGCGCCCTGCCGCGCGGCGTGGGTCGATACCGGTGTTAAACAAACTTTCGTTTGCGTAAATATTGCCAACACCCACTACAACGGCATTGTCCATAATAAAGCTCTTAACCGGCGCTTTGCGACCACGGCTAAGGCGATACAAACGATGCTCATCAAAATCATCGGTTAAAGGTTCTGGCCCTAAATTACCTAACATCGCTAAGG
Organism: Glaciecola sp. G7-5; assembly: GCF_055808975.1. Taxonomy (NCBI): domain Bacteria; kingdom Pseudomonadati; phylum Pseudomonadota; class Gammaproteobacteria; order Alteromonadales; family Alteromonadaceae; genus Glaciecola; species Glaciecola sp. G7-5. The sequence goes on along the minus strand of NZ_CM147892.1, from coordinate 1,033,983 downwards.
CCTGACTGTCGCTTGCGTCTTGCCACAAACAACTGCCAAAGCGACGAGGATCGTTTAGCACCAGCTTTTTCCCTGAAGCCAACTCAATTTCTATATGATCATGCTTTTTACGCGCTAAGTTAGCGTCAACCACTCGCATTTTGCCCGACATACCCAAATGCAGCACCATCTCACCGGCAGCGGTATGAATGAAAAGATACTTTGCCCGGCGCGTCACATCTGTAATTTCTAAGCCTTCACTTAAATGTACTTGTTCTGGCACCAACCAGCGCAGTTGCTGCTGATGCACATGCACTTTTTTGATTCGTTGATTAACCAGATAAGGCGAGATACCAAGGCGGGTCACTTCTACTTCAGGTAATTCAGGCACAGCATTCTTCCATTAATTGATACACATGTATTTACTGGGTAACCTGTACTATAGGTTCAAGTAATTGCTTTATTGTTGGTGAATTTAAAATAAATACTTGCTTGTTAATCACCAAAAAAAGCTGATTCTCAACGATATTTAAAGCCACTACCGTAGGTTGACTAACACCCGCCAAAGACAAAACGACCAGTGTACTTGGGCTACTAAACAGCTCTGTGTCAAAATCAATACCCGCAGGACTAACATAAGCTTGTTGCCACGCCTTAACAATGGCGGCTAGCTTTTCGGGCCCGGGGACGACACTCGGCTGAACACCATTTGGGTCAATGCGCCATTGTTGCCCTGCTTTTTCTATTTCTACCTGATTAATTTGCATACTGATGATGTATTCACCTTCAGCCACAATCAGCCGAGTACTGCTCTGGTCACTTCTAAAGTTGTCAATATTGAGCACCAAAATTAAACCCAACATAGAAAATATAAGGATGTTGTTCCAAGTGCGTTTAGTCATTTTTAACATGGCAAAAATACAAAAGTCGGTAGGCGATTAATACAAAGCAGTATAACAAATTTCAGCGAATGTGTGTGATTGGTGACTTTTGTCACTTGGCAAAAAAGCCGCTTTATTGAAAGATACAACACAAGATCCACAAAGTAAGGAAAAATAATCGTGAATAAACACACGAATGAAGGCACAACAAGACTTGTTGCCAAAGACTTAACAAAGTCTTACGGCAAGCTCGAAGCTATTAGTGGTGTAGATTTGGATATAAGCAGTTCGGGCGTTTATGCTATTTTAGGACAAAATGGCGCTGGCAAAACCTCACTCATAAAGTGTGCATTAGGTTTAGAAAACATCTCTTCAGGCTACTTACAAACCATGGGGCACAAACCTGGCTCACTGGCGGCTAAGCAACAAACGGGCGTTATTCTACAAGATGCAGACCTGCCCGACTTACTCACCGTCAAAGAACATATACAACTGTTTGCAAGCTATTATCCCAAACCATTTTCGCTCGCTGAAACCATTGATATGTGTGGCCTAGGCAGCTTTGCACACAAGGCTTATAAAAAATTGTCGGGCGGGCAAAAACGCAGAGCGCAATTTGCCTTAGCGGTTGTTGGCAACCCGCAACTTATCTTTTTAGACGAACCCACCACCGGCCTCGATATCGACGCCAGACGCAACTTGTGGTCTGTTATTCGCGACTTTGCTAACAAAGGCAAAACCATTGTGCTAACGACCCACTATTTAGAAGAGGCCGATAGTCTTGCTGACCGAATAATGGTAATGAATGCAGGCAAAATTGTGGCTAACGCCACGCCAGAAGATATCCATAAAGAGGTAAGTGGCTCGATTTTGCGCTGCCAAACACAAGTAAGCAAAGAACGTTTAAAAGCGCTACCTGGGGTGAGTGCATTAACAATGTCTGGACGTTTTAGCGAGCTGCGCACAAGCGATGTAAATAAGACGCTGTTTGAACTACTTGCGTTAGACCCTAGTTTAAGCGACCTAAACGTACATCAACCCAAGCTAGAAGATATATTTAGCGAACTGACTGCGCCGGCGTCTAGCGCGAAGCCTGAACTAGGAGAAACAAAATAATGAATGTATTAAAGTCTTTCAGTTTAGAAGCGGGCGCCGAAATTTTAAAAGCACTGCGCGCACCTGAATTCATCTTTCCAACGCTAGGCATGCCAGTCGCGTTTTATGCCTTGTTCGCCATTGTATTGCCTAATAATGGCTCCACTGCGGGCTACCTTTTGGCTACTTATGGTGTGTTTGCCGTTCTCGGACCCGCTGTTTTTGGTTTTGGTATATCGGTTGCTAACGAACGTGACAAAGGTTGGTTAGCGCTAAAACGAGCAGCCCCAAGCCGCGGCTTTAGCTACATTGGTGCCAAAGTATGCTCTACCATATTATTCGCGAGCATTTCAGTTGCGATTATTTATTGCGTAGCTGGTTTTGCGGCAGATGTTGCGCTACCAAGGCAAACATGGGCTTTATTGCTGCTTACACATGTATTAGCTACTTTCCCCTTCATATTAATTGGTTTGTGTATTGGCTTTTTGTGTAATGGCAATGCTGCGGTCGCAATCTCGAATGTCATTTTCTTAGCGTTTTCGGCCTTAGGGGGTTTGTGGATACCCATCATGGTATTCCCCGCGGCCATGCAAAGCTTTGCGCAGTTCTTACCCACCTATCATTTGAGTGAAATTGCCTTGAGTATATCGGGCGCACCCGGTGACCGTGACATCACTTATAACCTTATAGCCATCGCGATAATGACGCTTGTTTTATTAGGCGCAACTGCGCTTGCATGGACAAAACAGCGTAACGCTTAAGCCTTTTTACAGGAGTAACAATATGATTCGATACATTTTTTTAATCGCAACGGCCATTGTTGGCATTAGCCTTGTAACCATAGTAATGGTGCTACCCACACCAGATCAAACAGCACAAGAAGACAGCGCTGAAGTCAATCACGATTCAGCTTCTAATAACTATATATTTACTAACGTAAATATATTTGATGGTAAAAAAATATTGAGTAAACAGACACTTGTCGTAACAAAAGGAAAAATAGAAAGTATTTCTAGCAAGCAAAACTCAGTGACCAGTAAGCAATCTGCTTATACCAACATTGATGCAACAGGATTGACCCTAATACCGGGCATAATAGATGCCCACACACATACCTATGGCAATGGCTTAAGCGACGCACTTCGCTTTGGTGTGACTACGCACCTTGATATGTTTAGCGCCGAAGATAATCTTGTCGAAACGACGAAAAAAAGAGAGTCCCTTGCGCGTAGTGGGCAGGCCGATTTATTTAGTTCAGGCACCTTAGCCACAGTTGATGGCGGCCATGGTACTCAATATGGCTTTGCAATCGATACAATTGAGAAGCTTGAAGATGTAGCTTCTTGGGTTGGCAAGCGCAAACAAGCTGGGGTTGATTACATTAAGTTGGTTTACATGCCTTATCAGAACTATATGCCTAGCTTAAGCCGAGAATTAGCCAAAGAAGTGATTACGCAAGCGCATGCTCAAGACATGCAAGTATTGGCGCATATCTCAACCCATAAAGCAGCTCAGGATATGATTGAAGACGGGATAGATGGCCTTGTGCACGTCTTTGCTGATAAATTAGTAAGCGACGAATTACTCTCTTTAGCAAAACAGCGAAAGATTTTTATTATTCCTACCCTCGCGGTCGTTGCATCAGCCGATAACAAGGCATTAAGCCGGGGCTTAATCAACAATGAAGAAATTGCCGCGTATTTATCATCACAGCAAATATCAACCTTAAGCTCGGACTTTGGCGCAGAAATACCTGGCTTTAGTTTTGACATTGCTAAACAAAACGTAAAACGGTTCTTTAGCGCGGGGGTGCCAATTCTATCAGGCTCCGATGCACCTAATCCTGGCACTGCCTATGGCATCAGCGCGCTTCACGAGACGAATTTACTAGTAGAGGCTGGCCTATCCCCTATTCAGGCTTTAGCTGCTGCCACAAGCGAAACAGCGCGTTTATTTAACTTGACTGGAAGAGGACGCATAGCTGTTGGAGAGCGCGCCGATTTAGTCTTGCTTAACGGGGATCCAAGCAAAGATATAAGCGCGTTATATAATATTAAGTCGGTGTATAAAAATGGCTTTGCGCTTGAACGAGAACTCGATACTAGCAAGCAAACTGGCGAAACAATCAAAGACTCCCTATTAGGGGACTTCAGTCAAGACCATAGCAGTGCCAGTGGCTTAGCCACATTTGACGGCTTTATGTGGAGTCATTCTGACGACAGTATGGCAAATGGAAAGTCTCGCGCTAGCATCGAGGTTGTAACGATGCCAAGCAATGCAAGCGTATTAAAAGTGAATGCCTCGGTCAATGCAGGCTTTCCCTACCCTTGGTCAGGCGCTGCCGTGGGCGATTTTACCCCGCCCATTGAAGGTAAGAATTTATCCTCATTCAAACAATTGACCTTTGAAGTGAAGGGAACGCCAGGCGAATACAGGCTGATGGGCTTTAGTGCAAACAATGCCGGTATACCGCCAAGTCACACATTTACCGTTGGCAACGAATGGCAAACGCTGTCGATTCCTTTATCTGCTCTAGCGGGCTTAGATCTAAACGCAGTGTCAGGCTTTGCTTTTGTTGCAGGCCCGGGCCTTGGAGAATTTGTATTTTATTTAGATAATGTAAAAGTAGAATAATACATTAATAACAAACACAAAAAACCCAGCGAGTAGCTGGGTTTTTTAATGCTTATTAGAAGCAAGTGCTTTACAAGTACAAAGCAAGCCATGTTGCAGGCAGATGTGGAGACAAATCAAATAAACCCGCAAACTCGCAAATTACTTGATTATCAATTACTTGATTTTAGCTTCTTTGAACATCACGTGCTGGCGAATTTTTGGATCAAACTTTTTGATCTCCATTTTGCCAGGCATGTTACGTTTGTTTTTGTCTGTGGTGTAGTAAAAACCGGTACCCGCAGATGACACTAATTTGATTTTATCACGCATGATCAGATTCCTTAGATTTTCTCGCCACGAGCACGGATGTCAGTCAATACTGAATCAATACCCTTCTTATCAATAATACGCATACCTTTAGTAGATAAACGAAGCTTAACGAAACGGCCTTCGCTTTCAACCCAAAAACGATGAGTGTGAAGGTTTGGTAAAAAACGACGACGGGTCGAGTTTCTAGCGTGCGAACGGTTGTTACCAACCATAGGGCGCTTACCCGTTACTATACATACTTTAGACATTTTAGTCTCCAGAACAACTGTTGTACCGTTTAACATCTGCAAGCAGTTTTGCGGTTAAACGTGGTTAATTAAGAGGGCGCATTTTATACAGGAAACAAGGATAAAATACAAACAATTTCGATCAAAAAGGCACAACTATTTTGATTTGTTGTACTTGTGCGCAAAATCCTTCTTATTATACCAGCATATACGAATAAGCGAATATAATGTTTTTTTGCGTTTTTGAGTGCAAATCTCTATGCGATGACAGATGTTTTATTTATTACAATAAACCCCGCTGAGCAAACGATACTGCATGAGAATGACCTATCACAAAATGATCGAGCACCGCTACATCGACAAGCGCAAAAGCCTGCTTTATGCGTTGTGTAATCTGAATGTCTGCTTGAGAAGGTTCGGCAACGCCACTTGGGTGATTGTGCGCGAGTATAACAGCAGCTGCGTTGTCATCCATTGCTTGTTTTATGAGTTCGCGCGGATAGACCGCAGCGGCATTTATAGTGCCCTTAAACATTTCTCGGTAAGCGATTAATTGGTGTTGACTGTCTAACAACAACATCGCAAAAACTTCACGTTTATTTTTGCTCAGCTGCGCTCGCAGATAGGTTGACGCGCAATCAGCGCTGGTAAAACTGCTTTGTTGTGCCAGTTTCTCGGCCATGCCGCGTTTGAATAATTCGATGCAAGCTTGAAGCAAAGCATACTTGGCGTGGCCGAGGCCCGGTATTTTGGTAAATCGAGGTTTAGATGCAAACAATAACGATTGCACCCCACCAAATTGATTGATCGCCATCCGCGCAAGTTCTACAGCAGAGCTCCCCTTGGTGCCGGTGTTAATAAGTATCGCCAGTAGTTCAGCATCAGACAGCGTGTGGGCGCCAAATTGAAGCAGTTTTTCTCGTGGACGCTCATGTAAAGGCCAATCTTGAATTTTCATGTTTCCATTCCTTGGTTAACAATGGTTTAATAACGGTATTAGATTTTGTTTATTAACCTTCATTTGTGGCCTATATGCAACTTGAACAAAAGAACGTTTTATTGGGTGTAAGCGGCGGAATCGCGGCATATAAAACCCCCGACCTTGTGCGTAAACTAAGCGCAAAAGGTGCTAATGTAAGAGTTGTGCTTACCGAATCTGCCACTCATTTTGTAAGTAGTTTGTCTTTGCAAGCGGTTTCTGGTAACAAAGTGAGCACTCACCTACTAGATGAAGACGCCGAAGCCGGCATGGGCCATATTGAGCTCGCTCGTTGGGCTGATTACTTTTTAGTCGCGCCAGCAACTGCAAATACGATTGCTAAACTAGCACATGGACTTGCTGATGATTTGCTAACAACACTTGCATTAGCAAGCTCTGCCCCTCTATTTATCGCGCCGGCGATGAATCAGCAGATGTGGGCAGCCCCTGCCACGACTCAGAATGTAGAGACTTTGCGCTCACGAGGAGCCACATTATTAGGCCCAGCCGCTGGCGAACAAGCTTGTGGCGATTTAGGCTATGGCCGTATGCTTGAACCCCAAGAACTTGCCGACGCGATTGCCGACTTCGCCCAAAACAACGGCGCATCTGAAGCACTTTTTGCAAATACCAACATAATGATTACCGCAGGTCCTACGAGAGAAGAAATAGATCCAGTGCGGTATATTAGTAATCACAGTTCTGGGAAAATGGGCTTTGCCATTGCTAAAGCCGCTCAGCGCTTAGGTGCCAAGGTGACCTTGGTTGCTGGACCTGTGTCATTAGAGACGCCGAAAAACGTCGAGCGCATCAATGTAATTAGTGCACAAGATATGCTAAACGCGGTACACTCAGGTATTGCCGAGCAGGATATTTTTATTGCTTGTGCAGCGGTCGCAGATTATAAGCTCAACAAGGTAAGTGAGCACAAACTTAAGAAACAAAGTGAAGATATCACTTTATCCTTAACGCAAAACCCAGATATACTAAAAAGCGTGGCTTTTTTGGAAAATCCGCCATTTACCGTTGGTTTTGCTGCAGAAACGCAACACGTTGAATCTTATGCAAAAGCAAAGCTAGAAAAGAAAAAATTGAACATGATTGCGGCAAATGATGTATCAAATACAGAATTAGGCTTTAATTCTGATCGAAACGCGCTTATAGTTTTGTCTCAGAATAAAACACAGCATTTGGCCCCAAACACTAAAGAATTGCTCGCGTTGGAGCTGATGAAATTAGTGCATGAGCAATACCGTAGTAGCTAGCTAGTTGTTATCGTTAAATAGTATCTAATATCTATTAAAGGCTCCCTAAAAAGCCAGCTTCAATCAATATAATAAGAAGACTTTTATCATGCCAGCACCTAAAAAACCGAATCGCAAAGCGCAAATTCTGCAAGCACTTGCCGGAATGCTTGAAACCCATCATGGTCAGCGAATTACAACGGCTAAGTTAGCTGAAACAGTTGGTGTATCTGAAGCCGCGTTATATAGGCATTTTCCTAGTAAAGCGAGAATGTTTGAAGGCTTGATTGATTTCATCGAAGAAACGCTTTTTTCACGTATCAATAAAATCACTAGCGATGAAAAAGACGTTGCCAATCGTGTTCAACTAATTTTGCATCTTATTTTAGGTTTTGCAGAAAAAAACCCAGGGATTACCCGAATTCTTAATGGTGATGCACTCATGGGTGAGCAAGAACGTTTACGCGAGCGTATCGCGCAGTTATTTGATCGCTTAGAAGTCCAAATAAAACAAATATTACGGGAACGCAAGTTGCGCGAAGGTAAAGACGCGATCGTTGACGAAGCCCTACTAGCCAATATGCTTATTTGCTTTGTAGACGGCAAAATTAACCAATATGTAAGAAGTCAATTTCAGCGCCGTCCAACTCAACAATTTACTGAGCACTGGGCGCACATTCGCCTGCATTATCTTGCATAACTAGCGCAACTATTAGCACTAAATGAGCCGAACAATCATAGGCAAGCAAAGGCTAAACACACCAAGCTTTACTTTCCAGCCTTTGTAAGGGTCTTGGTTATGCCTCGGGCGCATGCCAAAGCATACCCGTAGTATATCCAATTGCGCAATCAGCAACAGCAACAATGCACATGCCACCGGCGTTAGCAGCAAGTTTAACCATATTTGGTACTGGGGTTCATTGAGAAGAGGAAAAGTGCTGTTGCTGGCGATAAAAGCGATTATGATAATTACACTTTGGTGCACAATGTAAAGTGGGAATACATAAGGATTGAGCCTTTTTATGTGTTTATTTGGTTTATTTAAAAACCGGTAGGCAAGTGCAAGTACAGCGAGCAAAGGCAGTATTTTATTACTTACATAAATAGATTCTATCAGTATGGTCAACACCGTACTTTGGTGATGTAAGCCATTTTGCCATATCGTGACAAAACCAATCTGCAGCAAAAGCATAGCGGTAATAGCCATCACACAAAGTAATTTGCTGTGGGCAACGATGCATTGCCAAAATGAGACTTGGCGAGCAAAACAAAAACCAAATACTAGTAACACACAACCATAGTATTCTCTTTGCGCTTCTCCTTGTACCCAATATTCAATTGAGACAATAGGCACAATCAGCAAAGCCAATAAAACGAAAATTTGCTTAGCACAGCACAAAATAATACGCGCTGAAAAGTGAGAGTTGAGCACAGGCGAGAGTATGATAAGCACAAGACTAAAACGCCACAAAGCGCGCAGGAACCACAAATGATTTACATCAAAGCGCTGCCAAATTCCTGAAGTATAGTCAATAAAGTAGGCCTTAGGCTCAACGTAAAGTGCATAAAAGAAGTCAAATAAACCCAGAGGCATATCACCTGCTTGTTTCATTTCGGCAAATAGTTGAAAAGGCACGATAAATAAGACCCCTATGGTTAAGGGAAGTAAGATTTGATTACTACGTTTAAGCACTAACGCAAAAATATTTTGGCCTTGGCACATATACGCTAAAGCCATTCCCGACACTAGCCATAACAGACCCATGCGCCAAGGTGAACTCAACAACATCAGGGACTTAAGGAAGTCATTCGCAAGTGGATGTTTATAATGAAAGCTCCAATCGGGCACATACACCATAGCGGTGTGATAAAACACTAGCACAACAATCGCAATTACGCGCAACCAATCAATGCAATCAAGTCTTGCGTTTACGCTTGCAGTATTATTTGGCTGCTTTAATAACATCATCTAATTCCTATTTCTTAAACTACACAAAGTGCGATATATTAGGAATTCATAATGACATGCCGAGCATCAGCAAACTTATTTAAGTGATTGAATTTATTTAAATAAGTGATAAGCGGCGAATACAAGGGACGAAAGGTTTACTATTTATAATGGAGTTTTCTAAAGCGCATTTTCAACTACACAAAACAAGCTATGAAGCACTAGCTCTTTGTGTTTATTTCAGTATAAATGCTGGTATTAACGCGACAACTGTGCTGATGGAAGAGGCTAGAGAAACAGAGTCCTCTTTTCAAGCGTGGGAACCTTTTATTTGGGAGTATTCTAGCGCATTCGCAACACTTTGTTTAATCCCCCTGATCGCAGGATTTATGCGTCACTTTCCTTGGAACTGGCAGGCGAATGTTCGAAGTATCGTAGGCTACGTAGTTGCAGCGTTCACCTATGGCGCACTGCATATCTTCTTGATGGTAGTATTACGCGAACTCTTTTATTTGCCGACCGCGAGTACTTATCAATTCGCTAGCGGCATATGGCAATATTTGTTCGAAATACTCTATGAATTACGCAAAGACTTATGGAGCTTTGTGTTTTTTGTCGTCATGATTGCGGTATACCGATATGTTATAGCCCAGTGGCTTGGAGACGCAAAATCACTGCCTGAAGAAACCAGCGATTTTGAGCAGACGCCCTTAGAACCGCTCGCCAATATATTGCTGGTTAAAAAGTTGGGTAAAGAATTCTTAGTAAAAACCGCTGATATTGAATGGGTCGAAGCCTGCGGGAATTACGCTAACCTGCACATTAAGGATGCGCTTTTTCCAATGCGCATTACCATGAACGATTTTATGAAGAAGAGTAAACAGTTTGGCTTTGTGCGCGTGCACAAATCATTCGCAGTGAATGTTAATAAGGTCGACTTTATTGAAAGCTTAAGCACTGGTGATGCCGAAATAGCAATGTTATCGGGCAAAGTTATTCGTCTGTCAAGACGTTATAAATCAGAGCTTGAAGCATCAATAGCGCAGTTATAGTCAGTGCTAATATATTTATATATCGCGAAAACTGCGATAGCAAAAAAAGGATTGTAGGCTATGCCGACAATCCTTTTTTACATTTTAAAACAAGCCCTTACGAGCCTGCAGGCACCTTAACATATTAGTTGCTAGTAAAGGTTATTTCATCGAAATATACTACTGTGTCAGTACGACCATCAACCATATCAGGGAAAATGGCAATACCACTAATCGCTAGATTCTCTGGAAGTCCAATATCGTCGGTAAAGTCGATAGTTAACTGTTCCCATTCATTGATTTTAGTATTCGTTGCCGTTCTTTCTGGGTGGGCACCGTAGCCATCGCCTCTTTGTCTTTCAAACTTAACTCCGACAGGGCTTATTTTGTCTTTGTAGACCCAAATCTTCACAATGGCAGTGTCGGCACTTAAAGCAAATTCTTGCACAGTTCGCGTTACCGCGCCTGCAAACTTGCCAAAGTTAGGCCCTGCAGCAACTAAGCTAAGTTTTGCTACTTGCGCAGTCGTATTACCGACCATACTTGGGTTGGCAACAAATTCCAAGGCTGGAGAATCAGGACCATTTTCAAAAGCAGTCCAGCTTGACTGTTGTGCTTCGGTGCCTTCAAAATTAATACCATTGGTTACATTTACAATTAGGTCACCACCCGACGTTGAATCGCTCGCATTACTTCCACCGTTATTCCCGCCAGCAGAAGGGTCATTAATGATTTTGAAATTATCGATTAAATAATCTGCCCCAGGAGCATCGTTGTAATTAGGGAAGACCATAAACAAAGCGATATCGCTCATATTTAGTGAACCAGCCGAATTAAGAGCAGAGAGAGGGAAAGTATAAGTTTGCCATACGTCTTGCACAGGAGTAGCGTGGCCTTCAGTAGCACTTGACAGGCTCACTTCAACGGCATTTGCCGGTACACTAGATTCTATTTTCAACTTCCAATCAACAACACCAGCTGTGGGTGCAGCGAGCATTTTTAATTCAAATTGTACCATGCCGGTAGAAACGATAGACGAAGCGTCATAGGCAACGCCATTGTCGTTTTCACTAGCGCGCGCACTAAAACCAGCAACACTAGGTGCGGTTAATTGGAATCGGGTAGTTTGGTCGTGTGCTGCGTCATCAGTATATAGCTCTACTGAGCCGCCATCGTTTATCCATGTATTCCACGCTGCTACTGCCGCATTTTCAAAGACAATAAGCTCAACGGTCATAGCAGCGGCATCGGCGACGGTAATTGTAAAGGTGTCATTGACAGTATCTTCACCATCACTAACGACTAAATCCACCGGGTAATCACCCACAATGTCGGGTGTGCCCGATAAAATCCCGGTAACCGTATCAAAAGCACCCCAAGCAGGAAGCGTTACCGACGATAAACTCAATGTATCACCGTCTGCGTCATTTGCGGTTAAGGTATAACTGTAGTCAACGCCAACTGTCGCAGCGGTTAGTGCTGTACTAGTCACGGTTGGAGCAGAGTTAGCCACTACAGCACCGGCTACCGTAATGGTAAAAGACTGTGTAACTGCTGGCGCCGTGCCGTCAGTTACACTCAGTACAACACTGTGATCGCCAACATCAGTGCTTGCTGGCGTGCCCGAAAGAACGCCCGTGCCTGCGTCGAAGGTCAACCATGCGGGTAAAGTCGTTGCGCTTAGTGTTAGAGAGTCATTGTCGGCATCACTGGCAGCTAAAGTATAACTATAAGCTGCGCCTTCAGTAGAGGCGACAACACCGCTTGACGTAATGACTGGCGCGGCATTGGTATCAACCGTGTCATCGCTATCATCGTTACTTCCGCTGCCGCAACCTGTTGCGAGCATTGCGACCATACTGACGAGTAAAGTGCGTTTAAACGCACGCTTGTTTTGTAAAAACATTATGACCTATCCTTTTGTTAATTGATTTGATCGTTAATCCTTTTTAGCTAACGAAGTGTTTACATTTAATTTACTTAAGGACAATGTATACAGATGTGGGCATACAACAATGTAAAAACGCCCAAAGGGATTTTTACAAGGCAGGTTGGCTACACTTTATAAAAGTGCTTGAGTTTGTTTGTGAGTACAAAAACAATAGAAGTTAAAGACTAAACTTGCTTAGAAGTGATCGTGTTAATAGTGCTTAATATAAAAAAATCGCCGTGCAAGACGGCGATTGGGGAGTGATTATTTCACTTAGAAAATTACTACTTACGTGATTTTCTTACGCCAGCAAACGCTAAAAGACCTAGGCCTAAAAGAGCTACGTGAGCAGGAGCAGATACAGGTACTGGAGGAGGAGTCATATCTGTGTAGTCATAAGCTACAGTGATTAGTCCACCAGCTTGAGTAGTGAATGAAGATAACAAGTTACCTGCACCCGTTGCAACGCTAGTAGCGCTTGCATTGAATGTGAAGTTAATCATGTCACCAGCACTACCACTGTATGTAGCTAAAGTGCCCATATCAGCAAATGTTGCAGAGTTAGTTTGAGAACCATCTAAATCAGCAAATGTGAAACCAGAAGTACCACCAAAGTCATCAGTGCCGTCATATGCAGATGCATTGAACGAGTCACTAACAGTTGGAATAGTTACTACTAAAGTGTTCATCATGCTGTCTAACAATGTTAGTTCAGCTGACAATGTAGCAACAACTGTTGCTGGTTGTGCGTCTCTGCTTTCTACTTCAGCGATACCATCAACTGTGCCAGCAATAGTAAATGTTACTGAGTTAAGAACAAGGTTTCCGCCCATAGTATCGAACTTAGCTACTTGTACGCTAGAATTAGAGAAGTTAGTTACTGTAGGAGCTACAGTAAACGTTTCAGTAATAACAGCTGCGTTTGAGAATCCCGCTGCACATAATAGTGAAGCGCCACATAAAATTTTCTTTAACATCGTGAATTTCCTTCAAATTTAAGTTAATTATTAAGAATAATACGAATAAATACGTCTATTCATCCTTATTAATCACAGGTAGTGAAGCAAGAACTGAGCCATCAATAAACTTCTTTGTTTTTCAGTTATATAAACCTATCCATTTTGCTTATAAATTTAAACTGTAAAAAAAGCAGACAGGCCAATAAACACGCGGCTTCCGCCGGTTTTTCGTAGCTTATTGAGAGTAATCAAAGACTTAGCACGTGATAAAAAGATCCGATGTTATTTTAAAGCTAAAGCGTATGAAATTACGCACGTTTGAACTAGAATTGTACTCTTAGTTTTTGAATCAATTAGCTTTTTACTGCTCGCGTTTCATTATGCCAGCGAACTCTGCGCCACCCTCTAATTCACGATAGTCAGCATTTACTAACTCCCAACCAAGGCTGCCAAGTTCATTTAAATAGGCCTCTACATCTTGACGTTGTCTTCCTTTAAAAACGCCTGCCGAAGCGACATCTCGAGTATCAACCATTTTATATTCAAACTTTTTCATTTGTTTTTCCTTCTTCTAAAAAAATCCTCTGCTGCAGGGCAGAAGAGGATTCGTTATTTTGCGTCTTTTTTCTAAGATAAGAACTTAATCACGGCCAAAGGTTTGCCCGAAAAAGCTATCTTCATTCCAGGTAGGACGCTGCTGGTCGTTACCTAGGGTTAAACCGATTTCAAAATTAACTTGAGTGAATGTGCGCGCTGCTGCCCATACGAAGGGCTGATTCATATCGTCTGAAGGTCTGTGATAATGAGAAGCTAAGAAATTGTTTAATACTTCACTCCCCTCTATATCGGGTGTTTTTGATTCTATGCCCGTGACCAAAAATACCGCCGGTATACCCTGCTTGACGAAAGCGTAGTGATCAGAGCGCGTAAACAAGTTAAGTTCAGGCCATGGATCGTCTGTCAGCTTTATGTCTGCATTTGCCACAGCCTTAGCTACTTTTTCACCCATAGAGCTATGGCTTGCACCAAAAGCAATTACGTCGGCAAATTCGTAAGTTAATAAAGGCATGTCTAAATTAACATTGGCGACAAGACTCTCAAGTGGACGGGTAGGATGGCGAACAAAGTAATCAGCACCCAATAAACCCTTCTCTTCGCCCGTTACCGCAACAAACAAAATAGAACGTTTTGGCGCCACCGGCAATTGTGAAAACATACGCGCGGTTTCCATCAGTACCGACGTACCTGTCGCATTGTCCATCGCACCATTATTTATTTTGTCTTTCTCGACCGACTTTGAAATACCAAGGTGGTCTGAGTGAGCGGTATATACAACGTATTCATTTTTTAGGAGTGGATCGCTGCCCTCAAGCAAACCAATAACGTTTGGACTACTCACATCTTCATGAGTCGTGGTGTAACTTAAGTCAGCTGACGAGCCCATATCAAAAGCTGCGGGGGCTTCATCCTTTGCAATTTGTGCATAAATTTCGTCTAGTGAGGTTTGTGTATCAGCAAAAAGTGTTTTGGCCGCATCTGGACTAAAAGAGGCTGAAACTTTTAATTCAGTGCGTTGATTGCCTGGCTCACCGTTGCTATTAAGCCATGCCATTCTTGGGGTCTTAGTATATAACTTAGACCGCTCATAGGGCCGACGTTTCTCACTAGCGGGCGTTTGAATACTAATATAACCCACCGCACCGCGGTCTGCTGCATAATCTGCTTTTTGTGCACTTGAAGAAACATGTGAACCTACTTCACTAGGGAAGCGCTTTGGTTTTCCGCTTAAGACAACAACAATTTTGCCTTCAACATCAACATTGGCATAGTCATCATGATCTAACTCAGGCGATACAATACCATAGCCCACAAAAACTAAAGGCGCAGAAGCATTGGCGTTGGCATAGGCTAAATTGGGGCTAACTAAATAATCATCCATAAAGGCCATTTCAATCGTGTCATCGCCTTTTTGTAGCACAAGTGAGGGCGACTCTTGCACTAGGAGGCCTTTGCGAAACCCAACACGCTGCATGAAGGTGCCGTTTTCACCCGCACGCTTTAAACCATATTTTTGAAACTCTGTAGCGATGTAGAGAGACGCAATTTCATGCCCTCTTGAACCGGTATCACGACCTTCTAGCAAATCGTGTGCTAAGAAGTTCATGTGCCCTTTAATATTTTCGACATTGGGCTTGGGGCTATTGAGCGCCTGTCCTGCTTGCCTTGAATCGCTCGTTGCATCACAACCTAACAACATTAAGCTGGTTGCAAGCATCAACCCACTTGTTTTTATACTTGATATCAATTTCACACTACTCTCTTTTATTTATCAGTCGTTTATCAATTTTTAGCGACACTCACCTTGGTGGGAAAGTGTAGGCTAAAGCATGTTTATATCGTTGAATGAAGCCACTTAGGGCACAAAATCTACCAGGCCATTTAAGCAAGAATAGACTGCAAACACCAGTCGAAGCTTGTAACAAAACTTGTGCAAAAGCCTAATAACACAGCAAAAAGTGGAAATTTTCATGTTTCATCCATACACTAGCAGAATATATCGATTGCAAAGCTAAAATAGGCTCTCATGAAACTAACGCTAAGGCGAGTTTGCTATGCCGCGTAAAGCACAATATACAGTAGAAGAGATTTTCGAATCAGCTATTCCCGTGGTGCTAGCGAAAGGCTATCGAGGTTGCTCAATGGATATGTTGATTAACGTAACTGATTTTAATCGGCGTGCTTTTTACTTAGAGTTTGGAAATAAACAAGGCTTTATGGACGCCTTGTTGAGCTATTACATTAGCCAGCATTTGTTGCCCTTGCAGCAACACTTGCGCGCAAGCACAGAGATTTCTCAAGCGATCATTGATTATTTCGCCGCCTATCAAGCACATATTAATAAGCAAGGCTGTTTGTTGATTCGCTTGGTGGTCGAAACCGGTAAAGAAGACAACGAAATTATTAATCAAGCCCGGCGCTATTTTGATAATTTGCAACAAAGCTTTATTGCTTGTATTGAACGTGCCATTGATCAAAATGAATTTAGGCACAAGGTAAATGTAGAATCCTTAGCACTAAAATTAAGTTGTTTTGCCCAAGGATTACCAGTATCTAACAGTATTGTACAAGGCGAGTCTGATGCACTTATTGTGATCAAAAGCTTATTTGCTGAACTTATCTAAAGATTAACATCATTAACAAGGTAGAACTGTAACATGACGAAAGATGCCACAATTTATAGAGTGGAGTTTATTAGTGGCGGTGAACGCTACGAGTTATACGTAAAAGAGCTTATCAGCAGCTCGATATTTGGTTTTATCGAAATTGCAGATTTTGTTTGGGATACACACACCGGACTTGTGCTAGACCCAAGCCACGAAAGGCTAAAAGACGAATTTGGAAGTGTAGATCGTACCTTTATTCCTATGCATAACGTCCTTAGGATAGATCAGGTAAAAAAACAAGGCAGCGCCAAAATCACCCCGTTTTCTGATAAGCTAGATAAAGTGACCGCCATTCATAGCCCAATATATACGCCCAAAAAATAATATTAATAAACGTGTCGGCATTTGCGCAAAACCAAAAACGGTCATCATATGCGCCGCACCTTGGAGTCAATCATGTTAAAAACCCTACCTATTGCTTTAACTTTTACCGCGCTTGCATTAGCCCTATCAGGTTGCGCTCAACATAATGTGCAAGCACAAGCCCCCTCAGTTCCACAAGTGTCGTCGCAAAGCGCAGCCTCTGTTACCTTAGCCGCCTTGCTTGATGATATTTGGCAGTATGAACTAAGCCAATATCCGAGCTTAGCAAAATCAAAGGGTAAAAAAGCGATTGAACTACCTAGACAATTTGCCGACATTAGCCTAGCCGCCCTGCAAGCCAGAAATGCCCGCTTTGTGAGTTTTCGTGAGACGCTAATGCAAATAGACCAAAGCGCATTAACTGACAGCGAACGCATCACAGTGCTTATGCAAAAGTATCGTCTAGACAATGCAATATCTCAGTTTGAATTTAAGGAATATCGGGTACCGATTACCTCTGAGTATGGTTTTCATAGCAGTTTAGGGGCCAGCATCAGCAGCGTACGGATTATGTCAAAAGATGATATTTCGGTATACAAACAAATGCTCAGTGAACTTCCCGATCAATTTGCACATAATATCGCCTACATGAAGGAAGGGATAAAACACGGGCATACGCAGCCGCAAGTCTCACTAAAAGGCTATGAAGACACTATTAGTGCCTATATTAATACTACACTGAGCACTGATAACATTTCAGAACATCCATTCTTTAAACCAATAGCGAATGCTAAAGACGAGCTAATATCAGCTAAAGAGAAAGCCGAACTGACAGACTTGGTAATGCAAGCAAACGAGCTATATCAAGGCTTTTACGACTTCTTCACCCAAGAATATATGCCCAGTGCTAAAAGCGATATCGCAGCAAAAAACTGGCCGCAAGGCTTGGCTTTTTACGACAACCGTATAAAGCATTTTACGACCACCACAATGACAGCCCAAGAAATTCATGACTTAGGACTTGAAGAAGTGGCTCGCATTCGCGGCGATATGCAAAGGATTGTCGACGCTCAAATAGAGAAAGGCGAGTTTAATGGCGACATCAATGAATTTATCGAATTTTTACGCAGTGATGAACGCTTTTATGCAAAAACACCCGAAGCGCTTATTCAATATGCTTCGTATGTCGCGAAAAAAATGGATGCGAAACTGCCTCAGCTGTTTTATAAAATGCCTCGCACGCCCTACGGTGTAGCGCCGGTGCCTGACAATATCGCGCCTAAATATACTACCGGACGTTATCTATCACCACGGCGGGATGACCAACCCGGCTACTATTGGGTGAACACTTATGCGCTAGATAAACGCCCACTTTATGCTATCCCAGCGCTGACTTTACACGAAGCCGTCCCTGGTCACCATTTACAAATATCCTTGGCCGCTGAAATGAGTGAGCTACCTGAAGTTCGTCGCTCAACTTATATCTCGGCATTTGGTGAAGGCTGGGGCTTGTATTCAGAGTATTTAGGGCTTGAAGTAGGTATGTATGAAGACCCCTATGACGATTTTGGGCGTTTAAGCTACGAAATGTGGCGAGCGTGTCGTCTTGTGGTTGACACAGGCATGCATGTATTTGGCTGGAGTCGTGACCAAGCATTAGCCTATATGTTAGAAAACACGGCTTTATCTGAGCACAATGTACGTACCGAGATTGACCGCTATATCACATGGCCAGGACAAGCTTTGTCATACAAAATAGGTGAAATCAAAATTAAGGCGCTGCGCAAAAAAGCGGAGTCGAGTCTAGGAGAGGATTTTGACTTGCGCGCATTTCACGACGCTGTCTTAGCAAATGGCTCAATTCCCCTTTTTGTACTCGAACAAAAAGTAGATGCCTTTATTGAAAAAGCGAAAACAAAATAGTCTTTTTACTAGTCTTTAGTTTGTTTCGTAAGTTCTGTATTATTCTCGGCAGTTGGGCGTAAGCTTATACTGCCCATTATTCTTTTATTTTTACGCAAGGAAGTCCCTCCATGAAGAAAGTCCTCATATTTGCATTCGTGCTTGTTCTCGCTGCGGCCTTAATTGGCCCTAAAATTGTGGGTTCACAATTTGCGACTGGCATTGAAAATACCGTCCAAGCAATTAATAAAAACCCTAGCTATAGCGCTTCTATTAGCAGTATCGAAAGTGGTTGGTTTAGTACTAAAGCGGTTGTGAATGTTGCCTTAACTATGCCTGATATGTCAGACGTGACCGGGCAAGCACCTTTGGACTTTTCGGTTAATGTTGACGTAATGGGGAGCCATGGGCCTTTTATCTTTAGTGATGGCTTTGCAATTGCTTGGTTGCGCAGTGTTGTACAAACGCAATCTCCAGAGCTTCCTGCTAGTTTAGTACTTCCTAACAACGACCCCTTCTACCAATTCAAAGGTCTAACGGGCCTACTTGGAAGCACAACTTATCGAGATAGTATTGCAGCAATAGAATATACCGACCCGAAGACCAAAGGTATCGTTTCGTTTACGGGGCTTAAAGGAAAGGGTGAACTTAACAGTGACTCAATTGAATATGTTGGCGCCGCTGATGGCTTGCAAATGACGGTAGAAAACACGCTGAGCTTGGATATTCAAAATATCGTGCTTGATGTGAATGCCGCTGAGTCAATTACAAATCTAATGACCCAAGGTTTATATGATTCAAGCTCAAGCTTTTCGATTGATCTAATGAGCTTCAACGATATGACTGAAAACACCGAAGTACGTATCGTAGATACAAAGATGAACGCGACAAGTGATTATGATAAATCAAATGATTTGGGCGGCGTTTCAATCAATACTAACATCGCATCAGTAGATGCCCCTGATATGAATCTCACTGATTTAAATACGCTCATTGAAGTCAAAAACTTACAAGCTAAGTTTATTTTGGCCTATCAAGAGTTTAGCAATAAATTAATGGAAAACGCGGCAAACCCAAGCCAACTAGAAGCCGACATGAATGCATTTGTCGACACTTATCTACTTGAACAGCTGCAAGCAAAACCTGAATATAACTTTACGAATATTAGTGGCAAAGTAAATGGCAGTGAGTTTAAAGGCAATATTATGAGCACAGTGACTGACATTCAAGAGCTGCCAGAGAGCATCGACGATAAGGCATTTTGGATGCAACATGTCCTTGTTACTAGCGAGTTGACAATGGCCGAAGATGCAGCGCAATTCTTCGCCAGCTTAATGATATCTCAGCAGCTTTCGGCGAATCCGAACTTCGTAGCCTTAAGCGAGGAAGAGCAAGACCAAATAATGACTCAACAGATAGAAGGAACCTTGCAAGGTCTTACACAGCAGGGCATGCTTATAAAAGAAGACGAAGCTTATAAGCTAAACTTTAGCTTAGAAAATGGTATTGCATTGTTAAACGGCAATCAAATACCACTGTAAATTTATCGCTCTACACACTTTTTAGCGATATGTAGGTATTATCAAGAGCAGTGCTGCAATAGCCCTGCTCTTTTTTTATCTGAAAAAAAGATTATTTAAAACAAATAATTAGCGATCATTCTTATATCAAAAAACATTTCTTGCTTGCGTCGCTTACAATAATATTTATACTGTATATCCGTACAGTATAAATTGAGCTGGTTATGAATCCTATTCTGCATGATTTACAAAATAAGCAATGGGTATGGACAGCCGCAAATGCTAAGCAACAAGCCGCAAGTGATACGCTAGCAACCGGCTATGAAAACCTTGATAAGGTATTGTCTCGCGGCTTTCCCGCGGCAGGCATGATCCATATAGAAAGCCCACTTGGCTGCGGCGAAATGCGCCTGATGCTGTCTGTTTTACAGCAACAAAAGCGCAAAAACGACAAGCTATATATGTTTATCGATCCGCCTTTTGAATTAAACGCAGAGTTTCTGCTTGCACAAAATATTTCTTTAGCGCAATTGCTTGTGATCCGTACAAACAAAGCTGAAGACGCCTTATGGAGCGCTGAACAGTCAGCTAAAAGTGGGGCTTGTTGTGCCATTTTTATGTGGCAGAAAAAGCTAAAACACATACAAATACGTAAGCTTGAACACGCCGCTCTGCAAGGGGCTTGTTACTGCGTATGGCTACAGAGTCACCTTCATGCCCGGTGCACAAATAACAATACCCAGGATCAGCAAAGCGAAAACCAGCAAAGTAATTTACCGCTTAGCTTATCGCTTAGTATTGAGCGTGAAAACGATGAATTGAGCATAAAAATAAACAAGCAAAAAATAGGCTGGGCGCAAAAAGCGGTTCGTATTCCGCTTCCTTTTAAAAGCCTGACTAATCGCTCACTCAAACGCCGCCAGCACAAAGTAGACAGCGCTAATAAAATCGTTGCGATTAACGCCAACAGGTAAATCATGCAATTTGATACGCGCTCATTGTGGATTTATCTCTACTTCCCTAGGCTACAGCTTGATTTAATAGAAGCGGCTGAAAGTCATCAGATTAGGCAGCAAAAGCAGCCCCGCGGCGTTGTAAACGTAAATACAAACACCTTGTGCCAATTAAACAAAAAGGCACTCGAGCAAGGCTTGCGCCTTAATATGGGCTTAGCGAGCGCAAGTTTGAGCTGTGCTGATTTACAGTTGCACGAATATAGCGAAGAAATAGAAAGCACGCATATTGTGAATATTGCCGACCACTTATACTTAATGACTTCAGATATTGTACTCGCCCCGCCCAATGCGCTAGTCCTAAGAGCGCAAAACATGCTTAGTCTCTATGGCGGGTTAGAAGCTTATTGGCTAGTCATAAAGCAAGTATTACAGCGCCAAGGTATTCATTTTATCGCCGCATCGAGTTATTCGGTTCAAGGAGCAAAAGTACTCGCCCTAAATCACAAGTCACTTATTAGTGATGATCGTGAGAAAATTAGCGCCGAGCTTAAGCAATGCGCCTTAAGCTATACCGATATCGACGTCAAAGACTTACAAAAACTGGCCCGCATTGGGGTTAAAACTTATGCACAACTGTGTCAACTTCCTACGGCCGATCTCGCCAACCGTGTTTCACGTTTTAGCATGGGCGTCATTAACGAGCTACAAGGTAAGCAAGCTGCGCGTGTCACCTTTTACCAACCTAAACCCCGCTACCATGACTATATAGAACTATTATATGAGGTCAGCTTAAGCGATAAACTTTTACCACTTATAGGCCTTGTGATAGATAAACTCAGTGAGTTTTTGCAACTGCGAAATGCACATTGCTTATCAATTGCTATGCAGTTTTTCCAGCGTGAGCATGAGCCGCAAGAGCATCATTTTGCGAGCATACGTCCTATTTACAAAACCCCTGATTGGCTAGACATTATTAGCCTTAAATTAGAATCGATACAATTTGATTCACCGGTTTACGCCCTATCCTTAAGCTGTGAACATTATGAAGTAGCAGAAGTTGCTAACGACGATATGTTTGCCCAAAAATCGACTCATCTCGCCTCCCTTACCTTGATCTCTAGATTGCAAAGCAAGTTAGGAAATAAGGCCGTAAAGCACTTGCACTTTGTTGGTGATTTTAGGCCTGAAAAATGTAGCGAATCAAGCCCTATTGGCACAACTTCAAATAAGAACAAGCATTCTACAACCTTCATTTTTGATGACAGGCCCGGCTTATTACTGCAAACACCGCAACCACTGCAGCAACAACTTGAGGTTATAAAAGGCCCTGAACGTATTCAAACTGGTTGGTGGGATGACAGGGCAATTAACCGAGATTACTACATAGGACAAAGCCAAGACGGCCAGCAGTTATGGATATTTAAAACCCCCACTCAAGAATGGTTTTTACATGGCTACTTTATTTAATCCGCCACCAGAAAACACAGCGCCCCTTATTGGTTTTGCTGAATTGGTCTGCCAATCTAATTTCTCTTTTTAGAAGCAGCCTCGCACCCTGAAGAATTGATACGCCAAGCCTATTTTTTAGGCTATCAAGCGATTGCCATTACCGACGAATGTTCGGTTGCTGGGGTAGTACGGGCATACACCGAAATTAAAAATAACCATTTACCCATCAAGCTAATAGTTGGGAGTAAGTTCATATATGAAAACCAAGAGATTGTGCTTATTTGTCCTAACCATTTGGCTTACAAAGAGTGCTGCAGAATAATAACAAACGCACGCAGGCGAGCCGAAAAAGGCGAATATACGCTGTCAAAGTGGGATCTCAGCTCCATTAAACATTGCTTTTGTTTATGGATACCAGCCAAGCCGAGCCTTTACCCTGAGCATAGTGCGCACCCGGGCCCTTCTTTTTCTGCGTGGCAGCAACAAAACCCAAGTCACGACTTCATCACTTGGTTACAAAAGCACTTCAAAGAACGCTTATTTTTAGTCGCAAAGCGCTGGTTAAACGCCAACGAACAAGATTATCTTGCTTATTGCCAAGACCTTAGTGAAGTTTATGATATTGATATTATCGCCAGCTCTTGCGCGCTTATGCATGAGCCCTCACGCTTAGAAATGCAGCACTGCCTACAAGCAATTAAAATGGGCTGCGGTATTAATGAACTTGGTCGCCGCGCACAAGCAAATAGCGAAGCTTGCCTGCGCCCTATTAATAAACTGAAGTCACTCTATCCGGTGCAGTGGTTAAACAATGCTTGCCTATTAGCCTCGGCTTGTCACTTTAGTATGGACGAACTAGCCTATCAATATCCTAGTGAGGTCGTCGCAAAGGGCATGACGCCCACCCAATATCTGCGTGAATTGGTTGAGCAAGGCATTAAAAATAGGTTTGAACAAGGCCTATCTAAAGACATCCGAGATATTATCGAAAAAGAACTTTTATTGATCAAAGAACAATCGTACGAGCACTTTTTCTTAACCATTCACGATATTGTGATGTTTGCCAAAAGCCGCAATATTTTATACCAAGGCAGAGGCTCAGCAGCAAATTCGGTGGTGTGTTACTGCTTAGAAATTACTGCCGTTGATCCAAGGCAAATCAGCGTACTGTTTGAACGTTTCATCTCAAAAGAACGAAATGAGCCACCCGATATCGATGTAGACTTTGAACATGAGCGCCGTGAAGAAATCATCCAATATATCTATCAAAAATATGGCCGTGAACGTACCGCGCTTGCCGCCACGGTGGTATGTTATCGCTTTAAAAGCGCTTTGCGTGAAGTGGGTAAAGTATTAGGCGTTAATAACACCGACCTCGACTTTTTCATTAAAAATGTAAATAGGCGCGACCGTGCAATTAGCTGGCAATCTCAGTTAGGAGAATTAGGCATTGATCCTGAGTCCTCACTGGGTAATAAGTTTGTACATTTGGTTGAACAACTAATTGGCTTTCCCCGCCATTTATCTCAGCATGTGGGCGGCTTTGTGATCTCCGAAGGCCCATTATACGAACTCGTTCCGGTTGAAAACGCCGCCATGCCCGAACGTACCGTAATTCAATGGGATAAAGATGACCTTGAAAGCCTTAAATTACTGAAAGTCGATGTGCTTGCGCTTGGCATGTTAACAGCCATTCGCAAATGTTTTGATATGCTCAAAAATAACTACCAGCAAGACTGCAGCATTGCCTTTATTACCGCATTAGGTGACGACCCACAGGTTTATAAACAAATACAAAGCGCCGACACCGTGGGTCTTTTTCAAATCGAATCGCGGGCACAAATGTCGATGCTCCCGCGTTTAAAACCCAAATGTTACTACGACTTAGTCGTGCAAATTGCAATTGTTAGGCCTGGGCCTATACAAGGCGATATGGTACATCCTTTTTTAAAACGCCGAGATGGCTTAGAAAAAGTCAGCTATCCTTCAGAGGCGGTCAAAAACGTCCTTGGACGCACAATGGGCGTGCCTATATTTCAAGAACAAGTTATACAACTTGCCATGGTGGCAGCCGGCTTTAGTGGCGGAGAGGCAGATCAATTAAGGCGTGCCATGGCTAGTTGGAAAAAGAATGGCGAACTGGGCAAGTTCAGAAAAAACTTGTTGATGGAATGACCCAAAGAAATTATTCACTGGCTTATGCTGAGCGTCTGTTTGAACAAATATGTGGCTTTGGCGAGTACGGATTTCCAGAATCCCATTCAGCTTCATTTGCTGTACTTGCCTATGTATCAGCGTGGCTAAAACATTATTACCCTGCTGTTTTTTATATAGGCTTGCTCAATAGCTTGCCTATGGGCTTTTACGCGCCTTCACAAATTATTCAAGATGCCAAGCGTCATAAGGTAGCCATACTGCCCGTTTGCGTTAATCAATCAGATTATGATCACAAACTTATTCCCACAAACAAAAATCAACAAGCGAAGTCTAAATATGAGCAAGATAGTGTTCATGATCATGCACTTCGTTTAGGCTTACGCTTAGTCAAAGGACTTAAGGCTTCATCAGTTGACACCCTCATAAAGTACCGGCCAGCGAGCCTATTTAAAAGTATCCAAGAACTACGTCATATTGGTTTACCGGCGTCTTGCTTACAAGCCTTGGCGAGTGCGAATGCTTTCGCCTGTTTTGGTCAAGATAGATTTAATAGCCGTTGGCAGCTAATGAATGATATTGTTGATTTACCACTGTTTAGTCAAACTAGCAGTACACCCACTCAATCCCTTATTCGCCAACCATCTATGTTTGATAACTTATTAGAAGATTATGCTAGTACAGGGCTGTCGGTCAAACATCATCCTATCGACATGCTAGAACAAGCAAATTTATTACCTAAGTTCACCCTAGCGAAAGATATTCCCCTTGTTGCACACCAATCTTTTATCTCGGTTGTTGGTCTTGTGTCGTGTAAACAAAGTCCTGGAACCGCTGCAGGAGTAACATTTATTACTTTAGAAGATCATAGCGGAAATACCAATGTAGTTATTTGGCAGCGTAGCGCCAGAGCACAAAAAGAAGCCTATTTAAACGCAAAGATATTACAGGTTAAAGGCATTCTAGAGCGTGGAAATGGCGGGGTCGAACATGTCATCGCTGGTAAGTTAGTCGATTTAACTGGCTTATTACAACACCTTGATGTGAATGCGCGAGAATTTAAATAAGCCAATCAGTATATTTGTGTTATCCCTTTGATTTGCGTGAGTTCTGTTTGTAGGTTTTGCCGCGTAATAAGTGCTATTTTATTGCCACTTGGATGGATACTAAAGGGTTTCAGCAAATCACTAAGAAGTAAAGGGACTTTGCTTTGTTCGCCCGTAAGCAAATGTGTTTTAAGAAGATAAGCTTGCTCGCTACTGTATGTACTTGGCACTAATTGATATAGGTGGTTTTTATGTATTTGCCAGCAAGCACTACAATCATTAGTGCCAATTTCAACTTGCAACGACGCTTTGTTATTCTGGAAATTTACAAAGCCAATGCCATGCTTGTTAAGCAGAAATGTCGCACTGTAACGTTTACTTCCCTTATCAAGTGTATCGACTAGATCAATCGACTTTTTCACTTTTATACCCGCTTCTAGCAGTCTCATTTGCTTTGTACGCATATTGTATTCGTACAAACCGTCAGGCTGTCGTAAATTCGTCGTTTGCCCTGCAATACTTGTTTCAGCATAAAAGGTCAATATATCGCTAGTATCAGAGCCTGATTTTGTTGAGAAATGAATATGACTAACCTTAGGAAAAGTAAGCGGTAAATAACGAATTTTTGCGCTATCCATATCGATGACAAACGGACGCTGATTTACAATACCCGCTAAAAACCGAGAATCCTCATCGACAAGCAATTCGTCAATCTGCGATTGCTTACTAAACTCGTAAATGACCCTTTCGGCGCTATTCTTCGCTCTGTAAACAATCGCTATTTGGTCTGCTTGTTGACTTACGAAGTAGAGACCCTCATCAGTATACTGGGGAAGATATTCATTGCGTGCAATCGTATTTGTTGACACCAGTTGCACGTGTTGACTAGCATTTTCACTTGTGGCTTTAGTAGCGAACACTTCGGGTATTGTATATTCATTCAACTTCGGTATGCCTTGAGTATTGGCAAGCACAAAGCAAGTAGCACCGCAATCGGCAACAACCTGATTAATCAATTCACCATTGGCATTAAATAAGGTTAAGCGCCCTTCATCGAGCTGAAATGCGCTAAGATTTGCGCTATTGTCGGTGAAGCTAAAACGATTGCCTTGGGCATTAAATACGCCGCTTTGCAAACCATTGTTAAGATCAAGCGAGCGAGTGGGAACGGCAGTTTGTGCATCTTTAAAATAGAACAAACTATGCCGGTTTTTGGCTTCTAAACTAAGTATAAATCCGCTGCTCACAGGCGAAGGCCAAACGTTGACCTTCACTTGTTCAACTGAATTGAGCGGTGGTGTTGACGCAATACTCGCTTTCAACTTCTCGATTTGCTCAGATGCACCCACAATCGAAGGCCAGCGCTCAACCGCTGTTTGCTGCAGACCGCTATCCAAAGAAAACAAATTAAATGTATTATCGGTCTCAGAGCTTACATATAAATAGTTACCACTAAAATCAGCGCCAAGCACATTAGAACCATCAGGCAAACTTACTGGGTATTTTTTAATACTTGCGTCTTTTGCTTGTCGATTAACATCGATTGCGTAAAAACCCTTGTTGTCTTTACGCATCAGCAATATACGCTTACTTCCTTGTGAATACCAAAATTGTTGATGTAATAGCTCCGGGAATACGATTTTTTGCAGTTGTTTAGTGTTGATATTTTCAATCAGGACTTGGCTTAGATTGTTAGCATCAGAACTATCTATCCATATATTTATTATATCGTCATTAATGTAGTAAGTACTTACACTTTTGTTCTGCACAACCCCTATCGTAGTTTTTTCAATGCTTACTTTCGGCAGCGTATCATCCCCATATCCCGTACTGACTAAATACCAAATAAACGCCACTATGGCGCAACTTACCACAATTGCCGTCCAAACGATAAATTTAGCATGTACTTTTACATACGACTGTAGCATTGTAGAAACTAAATCTACAGGTGGTATGAGCAAATATCCCTTGGTTGGAACTGTCTTAATATAGATAGGATTTCTGGCGTTATCTTTTAGGGCTTCACGTGCTTTTTTGACCATTGCACGTAGGGCTTCGTCGTTAGGTTTTTTCGATGGCCAAAGTGTTTCTAGGACCTCTTCCTTGCTCACCAACTCGCCTTGGTGCTGAATAAGCAAAAGCATAAATTGATGAACCATGGGCTCTAGTTTTTGCTGGCTACCATCAACACTCAAACGCCCTGAATTACAATCAAGTTCGCAGTTCAAAAACCTAGCTAGTTTATTGCGTAAATTTATATCGGACACGATAGTTAGATACCATATTTAATTGCTCACCTGTCACATCGAACAAAAAACTACAGCTTGTGACTTTATGTGAACAAGCATACACGCCTTTGTTTATAATTGCTAAAGAGTTTTGTCGCTCAAACTAAAGAACATAAAAGACAAGGGGCATTCTGACTATTCATTTTTATAAGGCTAGCAAAAAAGAAATATTTAGACCCAATCTCAAGCTCTATAAAAAGCAGAAAGACTAAATATACAGTCCCTGTAAAAGTGAAATCATTGTGCTTTTTTATTAGCATATTTTCGTTAAACCAAAGATTTTTTCTTCCACTTTGCAATGTGACCTCGCGTCAATCGCACTAGTTCACAGTGTAAATCGTGGAAGTTTAGCGCCCTTATTTTTTAGCTGCGAAGTCACATTTCGGGCTTGATAAAAACTCGGTTAACTGACTTTTCATTTTGCGAATATCGCTAAATATTTTTAGCTTAAATTGCGCATTTACAACACGCGCAATATCTTTAAAAAGGCCAAACGCGATCGTATTCATGAAGTTGTATTACTCATAAATTTTTTAATATTTAGGCATTGTATAACACAAAGAATCCAAAAGTCCGGCCACGCCAAGTTCAAATGTAAGCACTCACTATCTCAAAATCGCATATTTTAATTTAGTAAACGTCAAACAAGGTCAGAATATAGGACACTCTCATATAATAATAAACTCGTACCGAAAACCCTTTAAGTTCTCAGTTTTTTGCTTAATTGGCCGATACTTAACCATCTATATGTGTAAATCGCCCATAAATTTAGAGAGAGTGTTACGTGAAAAAATATTGTCTACTATTACTAGTCACACTGCTATTGGGCAATAAGCTAAGTTTCAGCAAGACAAATGAAAGCCCCGACCAGACGACCAACGCCAATATTGAAAACTCGCAAGATACAAAAAAAACCCTCACTAAAAAGCAGACGCACTTTCGAATAGGTGTTTCTTATGTAAACAGTTATCCACTTTTCTCCTATGCCAATGTAGAAGATAGAGGACTTGGCTGGGCAATATTAAAAAAATTTGCAGACGCGAAAAATATTACCTTTGAATATTTACCTATGCCCGTAAATCGCCTACAACCGTCAATGGATAGTGAGGCAATCGATTTTATATTCCCAGATAACCCGTTATGGTCAGCCTATCGTTCAAACCGATTGCCAAATATTTATAGCGCCCCAATCATAGACACAATAAGCGCAAGTTTTGTTCGTACCGAAAACCGCAATATAAACGTCGAAGACGTATCAAAAGTCGCTATTCCGTTTGGGTACACCGCTTATACCTGGGTTGGCCCTATAAAAGATTACAATATAAAGTCGGTCCCAGTGAGGGATTTATATACTGCGTTATATTCTGTGCAACGAGGCTCAGTCGTTGCGGCAGATGTAGAATATAATATTGGGGCATATTTAATTGCTGAAAATGATAATTTGCATGGCTTATCCATCGCGCCTAATTTGCCCAATACTAGCGTTGCTTATCATCTATCTAGCATCAAGCATATTACCTTACTCGAAGAGCTTAGCGCCTTTATCGAAAAAGAACGTGAATTGATAGAAACACTCAGACAAAAGTACGGCATAAAATATCATCACGAAGTGTATACAAGTACAAAAGCTGTCAATCAGAGCCCTCAACATTAAAACCAACAAATAGGATGTCTAATCGCTAGCCAATGAGGTAAAGTAAAGCGATAGTTGTTAAGTATTGCTAGGTACTTCATGCCACAAAATCACTCTGTTCTGAAAAAGCACCTGCGTATCGTTGCTTACGTGTTTGCCTTACTATTTGTCATTGAAATAATAAATCTTTTTACTGGCAGAATACTCAATCAATTCAGCATAGTACCTAGATCACTTTTTTCACTTCCCTATATTTTTACTGCGCCATTTCTGCATGCTAGTCTGCAACACTTTTTATCAAACATAGTCACCTTGTGTGTGTTTACCTTTTTGTTGCTTCAATTTTCTCAGCGAACATTTTTCGTTCTGTCTTTTTCACTTATCGTGAGCACAGGGTTGCTGGTGTGGTTATTTGGTAGACACGCTTTTCATGTTGGTGCGAGCGGAATTATTTACGGTTATTTTGGCTTTCTTGTACTCGCAGGCTTTTTAAGTCGAAAAATTGGGCTTATGATTATATCGGTATTGGTCGCCTTCGTGTATGGAACGATGGTTTGGGGAGTATTACCGAGTCAACCCTATGTCTCTTGGGAATCTCACTTTTTTGGCTTTGTAAGCGGCTTATTTTTAGCCTGGTTTTTAATGAAGAAATAATCGTAAAATATGTTATCAATCGATGCAATATCAAAGTCATATATAGATGGCGGCCATAAACAAACCATTTTAAGCGAGCTAAGCTTTTCAATCGAACAAGGCATGAGTGTTAGTATAATGGGCGCGTCTGGCTCTGGGAAGTCGACATTATTGCATTTGTTGGCCGCATTAGATAAGCCTGATCAAGGCCATATCTGGTTTGACGACAATAATAATAACCAAGGCCAAAAAGGACGCACAGATATAAGCGCCTTTTCTCAAGAACAAGCAGACAACTACAGAATGTCGACCATAGGGATAGTGTTCCAAAAATATAACCTGATCGACGTCATTAGCGTACATGACAACGTTTATTTGCCTGCAAAATTAAATGCACAACGTGGGCGTCCCACCGATGCCAAATACATTAATGCGCTTATGGAGACATTGGGCGTGTTAAAACATGCAGACAAGCTTCCTCATCAATTATCTGGCGGTGAACAACAACGCGTGGCTATTGCTAGAGCCCTAGCTCACAAACCCAAGCTTTTACTGGCCGACGAACCCACAGGTAACCTCGATAGCGTTAATTCACAAAAGGTTAGTCGTTTGTTGATAGATACTTGTGCGCAACATAATACGACACTCATCCTAGTTACCCATAGTGAACAAGTTGCATCCCTCACGCAGCAACAAGTGCGCTTGGAGCAAGGGCGTTTGCTTTCGTCGACACATTAGTATGGAAGTATTCAAGCCTTTGTTTTTTACGCTATTGCTCAAAAGTTACAAGGCAAGCAAATTTAGTCTGTTGATGTTGTGTGCATCATTAGTGATCGCAACGTGTGGCTTATCTACTGTATTGATCATTAATGCCAGTGCTAAACAAAGCTACGGTGACAATAACACTTTGTTGATACCAAATGTGCAGTATCAAATTGTGGCAAAAACACCTCAGTCAGTCTTAACAAAACAAGACTATACAGCGTTACGCAATAAAGGCTTTAGTCAACTTATCGCTATCGCTACGGCTTCTTCACATATTTACAAAGGAAACGAGCGCTTAAGTAAAAGGCGTATTACAGTAACCGGGATTGATAGCCTATCTTTATTGCCGCTATTAGCCGATAGCACAAAGAGCGCGCAAAACACTTCCCTCACAGCACAAAGCCAAACACTAGGATCCATGGCTTTTGGTACATCACTTGCGATTGGACATCCAAGTTTATTAGCTGAATTAGATGCCGACAACGACAGTATACAAAGACTATCTACTCGCCCTATGAGCGAATTAAATGCCCTGCAAAAGCACAATTACACTCTCCCCAAACTTATTAGTATAAACAATCCCAGTTTAGGCAATGACTTAATATGTGATATTGGAGAGTTTTATAGACTATTTCCTGAAGCCGAACTCAGCAGCTTGCTGTTAGTAGGTACTGCTTCTGCCGATGATTTCACGGATAGAATAAGTCAGATTGAAAAACAACTGCCCACCCACCTTAAGATAGTCGCGATAAATACAAATAACCAACAGGGCGAACTCACCAATAGCTTTCATATGAATTTGTTAGCAATGGCACTGCTGATGTTTGTTGTGTGTTTGTTTATAGTGATTAACGCTGTCAATCTACTGATAAATGCGCGTATGCCGTGGTTTAAGATCTGTCGCCAACTTGGTATATCTAGATACCAAATCTTTGCTAATCAATTGATAGAAATGAGCTTGATTACTTTGGTCACAAGCTGTGTGGGCATTTATCTTAGTATTCATTTGTCGAACATTGTTTCACCTTCCATACAGGCGACACTTGAAGGTCTGTATGGAGTTCAAGTTGGCTTTGGTAATATCTCTTTGCTTGGCTTATTTACGCAAGTGTTTGGTATTAGTTTGTTTGGCTGTATTGCTGCGACAATTGCACCGTTCCTAATAAGCAATAAATCTTTAAATTCTATAAAGGCCGAGAATAATGTTCCTCATTCCCAGAGAGGGTGGCGACAGGTTTTTTGGCTATCGAGTGCAATCTTTGCTGCTATTGCATTTAGTCTTTTGCAACTTGACACAGCATTGTGGGTAATGTTGCTCGCGACAGCTTTACTAATATTGTCAGGTTGTTCGCTTTTGCTGGCGAATTATCCGCAGGTCATTGGCGTATTAGATAGACTTATTCCGCCCTCGTTTACTTTGCTGAAATTAAGTACTCAACAAAGCATTGCCTTGTCGGGTAAAACCAAAGTAGCCTGTTGTGCTTTTTTTATTGCTGCAACCAGTAATATTGGTATGAACTTGATGGTTGATAGCTTTAGAAATGCAACCTTAAGTTGGCTAGACTCGCGATTAACAAGTGATTATTATTTATATTATGAAGGCAATGAAGATATTGCTGCAATGGCTGAAACGGCAGATATCGACCTGTATCAGCGCTATGAAAAAATTATTAGTTATCAAAATAATGATAAAATTCAATTGCATAGCTATCCAACGACGGTGCAATTTAAACAGGCGATGGTATTTTATGAGCGCGCTGCTCATGAACAAGCCTGGGACGATTTTGAAAATGAAACAGCCGTATTTGTAAATCAACAATTTGCATTTACCTATGGCTATAAAGTAGGTAGTACCATTGTCCTTCCTCACCCTACTACTAATGGTTCTACTACTTACCTTATTCAAGGAATTATTTATGACTTTGGTAACGCATACAAACAAGTCATTATGCCGCTATCTGCCTTTGACGGATCGCTAACGAAAAGCGCAATATACTCGATAGTGGTGGATGAGGCAGGTTTGGAAAGATTTAAACAAGCTCTTGATAGCGCGAATATAAATTATCAAAATTCCCTATTAAGCACTAAAGAATTACTCGCGGTTTCTGAACAAACGTTTAATCGAACCTTTTTGATCACCGATGGCTTAAATGTGGTGACATTATTGGTGGCTGCACTATCTCTTGCTTGCGCAATAGTCGTGTTAATGAACGATACAAGGCCTCAAAACATGTTGATACGGAGCTTAGGTGTTTCAGCCATTAAAACGCAACTTTTAGCTTTATTCCAATACATGTTGCTGTGTTTAGTTGCCTTAATTTTTGCGACACCCTTTGGCATTCTACTCAGTTGGGTATTAATCTATGACATCAATTTTCATGCATTTAAATGGACCTACCCGTTACAAATCGATGCGCTAAAGATAGCCTATATTTATATTGTCAGTTTGAGCGTTGTTCTGCTTGTTATTAGTATTCCTATTGTACGCGCAGGAAAACGCCCTCTTATTAAAGATATTAGAAGGTTGAATTAGTTATGCGAAGAGACATGATGCTCGCCGGCCTTATTATTTTTAGTATTGCGCTATTTATAAGCTTTACGAGCTCCGATGAAGAGGCGACCGCTAGCTCTGTGTTCGGTCGCAATATTTATGCGATTGAGGACGATATTGGAAGCTTAGCAGATCCAGAATATGAGATAACTTTTCCAAAAGACCATGCATCTCACGACTTCTTTGATATTGAATGGTGGTATTTAACCGCTAATCTAGAAGCTTCAAATGATGAAATTTATGGTCTTCAATGGACACTATTTAGATTTAGGAACCCAGCAGCAGATGTATCTTCTGCAGATTCGCAAAATAACATTTGGCATAATAATCAGATGTTTATGGCGCACGCTTCAGTACATTCAATGAAAGAACACTGGTTTGCAGAGAAGTTTGCCCGTGGCGGTGTAGGCAATGCGGCAATAACAAGCAATCCTTTTATCCTCAATATTGACGACTGGCAATGGAAGAACTTCGAGCAGGGCAGCGATCTTTTGCCAGCGATTTTGGATTTTAGCGCAGCCAGCCAAAATACCACCTCATTAAACCTTGAAGTTAGTTTACACTTGCGTAAACAAGGCCCCTATATACCGCATGGAAACAATGGTTATAGTGTCAAATCTACAAGTGGCCATGCTTCGCATTATTACAGCGCACCATTTATTAATGTGAAAGGGACATTGAAAATGATCAATCCAGCTGAACAAACGGAAAAAATAGAGGTGACAGGCAAAGCGTGGTTTGATCATGAATGGACATCGGGACTTTTTGACCAGTCAACGTTGGGATGGGATTGGCTATCACTGCATCTAGATGATGGAAGTAAACTAATGGCCTTTAGAATGCGAATAAAGGACCAAAACGATTATATAACTGGCTCATACATCTCTTCTGAAGGAAAACAACAGTCCTTGCTTCCATCACAAGTATCTCTGGAAGCACTTAATAAAACCAAAGTAGATAACAAACTGCTTCCCTTGCAATGGGCTATCTCCATACCAAGTAAGGATATTGATATCAAAGTTACCGCATTGAAAAATGATCAATGGAACAAAGCTCTAGTGCCTTACTATGAAGGCATGATGAAGGTAGAAGGCTCTCACAAAGGAAACGGCTTTTTAGAACTAACCGGTTACTAATTTCTATCACCGCGACCCCGAACGTTATTTTCGCATCGCTACGCCGTTATGATCGCAGCCCACAGACGTCATCACCGCAGCCCACAGACGTCATCACCGCACCGCATACGTTATCACCGTAACTCTACGCCGTCATCTGCGCTACCACCCTCGTCATCTTCGCTGCCACCCTCGTCATCTTCGCGCAGGCGAAGATCTCCTCAACAGCCTAGCAAACCCCATAGATGTTTGGCTTTTGCCGTGTAATGTTGGGGGTTCCTGCCTGCGCAGGAATGACCTTTCTTCGTTGATAGTGCAGGGTTTTGTGTTGAATATGATGGTATTTACGTTGAATGTGCAAGGGTTGCACAAACTGCAGACGTAAAAAAACCCGCTAGCGTTTGCTATGCGGGTTTTTCTAATTGGGAGTCTGGCGATGTGCTACTCTCACATGGGGAAACCCCACACTACCATCGCCGCTAATACGTTTCACTTCTGAGTTCGAGATGGGATCAGGTGGTACCGTATCGCTATTGTCGCCAGACAAAAAAGCGCGAAGCGCCCTCAACTTGATTGAGGGGCTCCGACTTAGCACGCCGTTATCAAAACAACGCGCTTTCATTTGAAAAAGCTGTTACGACACTTCATATTTACGACGAAGTACCGTCGTTCCCGCGAAGGCGGGAACCTCCTCAACAGTGAGGAATATAAAAAAAGTAATGGGATAGATGTTTGACACTCCGCGGTTGCCCAAGGAGGTTCCTGCCTGCGCAGGAATGACGACTTGTTATCGTCACCATGTGCTTAACATCTACTATTTTAGTAAGTAAGAGACGCTACTCTATTTCACATCTTGATTAGTCACTTGTCACTACTAACACATTAATACCGATGATGTCCTAGCGTTCCCATGGAACATGCACACATCGGTTGCGCAAGATATTGATCCACAAAAGCAGTGAATAAATATTTGCACTTTATAAGGTGTTGTATGATTAAGCCTTACGGGCAATTAGTACAGGTTAGCTTAACGCATTACTACGCTTCCACACCCTGCCTATCAACGTTGTAGTCTACAACAACCCTTCAAAGCGATTAAATCGCTAGGGATGACTCATCTTTGGGCTCGCTTCCCGCTTAGATGCTTTCAGCGGTTATCGATTCCGAACGTAGCTACCGGGCAATGCAATTGGCATCACAACCCGAACACCAGCGGTTCGTCCACTCCGGTCCTCTCGTACTAGGAGCAGCTCCCATCAATCATCCAACGCCCACACCAGATAGGGACCGAACTGTCTCACGACGTTCTAAACCCAGCTCGCGTACCACTTTAAATGGCGAACAGCCATACCCTTGGGACCGACTTCAGCCCCAGGATGTGATGAGCCGACATCGAGGTGCCAAACACCGCCGTCGATATGAACTCTTGGGCGGTATCAGCCTGTTATCCCCGGAGTACCTTTTATCCGTTGAGCGATGGCCCTTCCATACAGAACCACCGGATCACTATGACCTACTTTCGTACCTGCTCGACGTGTCTGTCTCGCAGTTAAGCTGGCTTATGCCATTGCACTAACCTCCTGATGTCCGACCAGGATTAGCCAACCTTCGTGCTCCTCCGTTACACTTTGGGAGGAGACCGCCCCAGTCAAACTACCCACCAGACACTGTCCACAATCCCGATAAGGGACCAGTGTTAGAACATCAAACGTACAAGGGTGGTATTTCAAGGTTGACTCCACGTCATCTAGCGACAACGTTTCATAGTCTCCCACCTATCCTACACATGTAGGGTCAATGTTCAGTGCCAAGCTGTAGTAAAGGTTCACGGGGTCTTTCCGTCTAGGTGCGGGTACACAGCATCTTCACTGCAATTTCAATTTCACTGAGTCTCGGGTGGAGACAGCGAGGCCATGGTTACACCATTCGTGCAGGTCGGAACTTACCCGACAAGGAATTTCGCTACCTTAGGACCGTTATAGTTACGGCCGCCGTTTACCGGGGCTTCGATCAAGAGCTTCGCTTACGCTAACCCCATCAATTAACCTTCCGGCACCGGGCAGGTGTCACACCGTATACGTCATCTTTCGATTTAGCACAGTGCTGTGTTTTTAATAAACAGTCCCAGCCTCCTGGTCACTGCGGCCCCCATTCGCTTAGGACGTAAAGTCCATCACAAACAGGGGCGTACCTTCTCCCGAAGTTACGGTACTATTTTGCCGAGTTCCTTCACCCGAGTTCTCTCAAGCGCCTTAGTATTCTCTACCTGACCACCTGTGTCGGTTTGGGGTACGGTTCATATAGCAATACGCTTAGAAGATTTTCCTGGAAGCAGGGCATCAACAACTTCGCGACCTTAGTCACTCGTCTCGTGTCTCAGGTTTAATGTAGAACCGGATTTGCCTAATTCTACGCCCTACGCACTTTCACATGGACAACCAACGCCATGCTTGCCTAGCCTTCTCCGTCTCTCCTTCACTCACTATATAAGTACAGAAATATTAATCTGTTTCCCATCGACTACGCATTTCTGCCTCGCCTTAGGGGCCGACTTACCCTGCCCTGATTAGCATGGGACAGGAAACCTTGGTCTTCCGGCGTGGGGGTTTTTCACCCCCATTATCGTTACTCATGTCAGCATTCGCACTTGTGATATGTCCAGCAAGCCTTACAGCTCACCTTCATCCACTTACACAACGCTCCCCTACCACTTGTCCTAAGACAAATCCGCAGCTTCGGTATATTGCTTAGCCCCGTTACATCTTCCGCGCAGGCCGACTCGACTAGTGAGCTATTACGCTTTCTTTAAAGGGTGGCTGCTTCTAAGCCAACCTCCTAGCTGTCTTAGCCTTCCCACATCGTTTCCCACTTAGCAATATTTTGGGACCTTAGCTGGCGGTCTGGGTTGTTTCCCTCTTCACGACGGACGTTAGCACCCGCCGTGTGTCTCCCGGATAGCACTCATCGGTATTCGGAGTTTGCAAAGGGTTGGTAAGTCGGGATGACCCCCTAGCCTTAACAGTGCTCTACCCCCAATGGTGTTCGTCCGAGGCTCTACCTAAATAGATTTCGGGGAGAACCAGCTATCTCCCGGTTTGATTGGCCTTTCACCCCCAGCCACAAGTCATCTCCTGATTTTTCAACATCAGTGAGTTCGGTCCTCCAGTTGATGTTACTCAACCTTCAACCTGCCCATGGCTAGATCACCGGGTTTCGGGTCTATACCTAGCAACTAAACGCGCAGTTAACACTCGCTTTCGCTACGACTCCCCTAAACGGTTAATCTTGCTACTAAATATAAGTCGCTGACCCATTATACAAAAGGTACGCAGTCACACCACAAAGGTGCTCCCACTGCTTGTACGTATACGGTTTCAGGTTCTATTTCACTCCCCTCACAGGGGTTCTTTTCGCCTTTCCCTCACGGTACTGGTTCACTATCGGTCAGTTAGGAGTATTTAGCCTTGGAGGATGGTCCCCCCATCTTCAATCAGGATAACACGTGTCCCGACCTACTTAATATGACCAATATGATGCTTCACATACGGGACTATCACCCTGTATCGTTGTGCTTCCCAACACATTCTGCTACATCATACTGATTCGGCTGCTCCCCGTTCGCTCGCCGCTACTAGGGGAATCTCGTTTGATTTCTCTTCCTAAGGGTACTTAGATGTTTCAGTTCCCCTCGTTTGCTTCGTTAAGCTATGAATTCACTTAACGATAGGCCCTAAGACCTGGGTTTCCCCATTCGGAAATCGTTGGGTATAACGCGTTTTGTCAGCTTCCCAACGCTTATCGCAGACTTACACGTCCTTCATCGCCTCTAACTGCCTAGGCATCCACCGTATACGCTTAGTCACTTAATCATACAACCCTTATAAAGCGCATGCTTTATTTAACGCTTCGCTTTTGTAATTCAAAGCGCGTTAAATCGTATGGTGACAAGTTTTGCTAATCGCTCTATTTTTTCGGTGGAAAAAATAGAGGTATATATGTCAGATAGAGTAGCTCTTGAGAAAATCGTTTCGTATGTCACACTTTCATGTACATACAAGCAATTTTCATCACTTCTCTTACTTTTAAATATAGATTACTTTTTTTATCAGCTTTTCCAAATTGTTAAAGAGCAAAAAGGGGTCAGAGTTAGTTACTCGTAGTCCTTTGTTTATTCTTAATAGCAAGCGGTTAGAGTAAGTAACTCTGACCCCTTTTTAGCAAGAAAATCTGTGTAAGCACTCAGTCAAAAACGTCATTGACTTTTGGTAAGGAGGTGATCCAACCCCAGGTTCCCCTAGGGTTACCTTGTTACGACTTCACCCCAGTCATGAATCACAAAGTGGTAACCGTCCTCCCGAAGGTTAGACTAGCTACTTCTTTTGCAACCCACTCCCATGGTGTGACGGGCGGTGTGTACAAGGCCCGGGAACGTATTCACCGTAGTATGCTGACCTACGATTACTAGCGATTCCGACTTCATGGAGTCGAGTTGCAGACTCCAATCCGGACTACGACGAGCTTTAAGGGGTCCGCTTACCCTCGCAGGTTCGCTTCCCTTTGTACTCGCCATTGTAGCACGTGTGTAGCCCTACTCGTAAGGGCCATGATGACTTGACGTCGTCCCCACCTTCCTCCGGTTTGTCACCGGCAGTCTCCTTAAAGTGCCCAACTGAATGCTGGCAACTAAGGACAAGGGTTGCGCTCGTTGCGGGACTTAACCCAACATCTCACGACACGAGCTGACGACAGCCATGCAGCACCTGTATCAGTGTTCCCGAAGGCACCAATCCATCTCTGGAGAGTTCACTGTATGTCAAGAGTAGGTAAGGTTCTTCGCGTTGCATCGAATTAAACCACATGCTCCACCGCTTGTGCGGGCCCCCGTCAATTCATTTGAGTTTTAACCTTGCGGCCGTACTCCCCAGGCGGTCTATTTATCGCGTTAGCTTCGCTACTCACGGATTAAATCCACAAACAGCTAATAGACAGCGTTTACGGTGTGGACTACCAGGGTATCTAATCCTGTTCGCTACCCACACTTTCGCACATGAGTGTCAGTCTTTGGCCAGAGAGTCGCCTTCGCCACTGATGTTCCTCCAGATATCTACGCATTTCACCGCTACACCTGGAATTCCACTCCCCTCTCCAAGACTCTAGTCATTCAGTTCCAAAAGGCCTTCCCACGTTGAGCGCGGGGCTTTCACTTCTGGCTTAAATGACCACCTGCGTGCGCTTTACGCCCAGTAATTCCGATTAACGCTTGCACCCTCCGTATTACCGCGGCTGCTGGCACGGAGTTAGCCGGTGCTTCTTCTGTTGTTAACGTCACAGTATATGGGTATTAACCACACACCTTTCCTCACAACTGAAAGTGCTTTACAACCCGAAGGCCTTCTTCACACACGCGGCATGGCTGCATCAGGGTTTCCCCCATTGTGCAATATTCCCCACTGCTGCCTCCCGTAGGAGTCTGGGCCGTGTCTCAGTCCCAGTGTGGCTGATCTTCCTCTCAGAACAGCTAGAGATCGTCGCCTTGGTGAGCCTTTACCTCACCAACTAGCTAATCTCGCTTAGGTTCCTCCTTTGGCGGGAGCCGAAGCCCCCTTTTACCCGTAGGTAATATGCGGTATTAGCCATCGTTTCCAATGGTTATCCCCCTCCAAAGGGCAGATCCCTAAGTATTACTCACCCGTCCGCCACTCGTCATCTTCTAGCAAGCTAGAAATGTTACCGTTCGACTTGCATGTGTTAGGCCTGCCGCCAGCGTTCAATCTGAGCCATGATCAAACTCTTCAATTAAATACTGAAATTACAAATAAATTTTTGTCGCAGACACTCTTGACGAGTGCCTACACAGATT
This sequence comes from Glaciecola sp. G7-5, assembly GCF_055808975.1. NCBI lineage: Bacteria > Pseudomonadati > Pseudomonadota > Gammaproteobacteria > Alteromonadales > Alteromonadaceae > Glaciecola > Glaciecola sp. G7-5. The sequence continues at coordinate 993,365 of NZ_CM147892.1, read as the reverse complement.
GTCTTGCTACTAATTGTTAAAGAACATTGTTAGCCTGACGGCTAACTCGCTGTGAGGTGGACTATACCTCTCCTCAAGCGGGATGCGAATACTACGTCACTCGCAAATTTTGTCAAGACTTTTTGTAAACTTTTTTGCAATTTATTTTGCAGCTTGTTTTACGTTTGCGTCATCGAAATGACGCGTTAATCTTGACACTTCAAAGCGACTTGCTAGCCTTTGTAATCAAAGCCTAACGATGTGTCCTTGAAGCGAGCGCGCATTCTACATAGATAAATTCTATGATCAAGCCTATTACTAAATTTATTTGTGTTTTTGTGACTGTCTGCTCGTTTTTGCATCGAAACGCTCAAAATATAGTAGTTATTTAACATCTGTGATACAAAAACGGAAACTTAAGTGCAACAACGAAGTTATTCAAATGCGCTAATAGATACTAGCGGTATTGCTTTGGTGCAAACTTTTACATTTAAAGAGGAATTATAGGGCTTATGCCAGAGATCGCTATTTTAGCTGTATTTATACCCACCTTTTTTCTAATTTCGTTAACACCCGGTATGTGTATGAGCTTAGCGATGACATTAGGTATGACAATTGGCGTTAGGAAAACACTATATATGATGTTAGGTGAGGTTTTTGGTGTTGCCCTCGTGGCGGTGCTCGCTGTATTGGGTGTTGCCGGTCTGATGATCCAATATCCAACTGCTTTTGTGGTATTTAAATGGGTCGGCGGGGCTTACCTACTCTACCTTGGTATCAAGATGTTGTTAACTAAGGTGCACATTGAACTCGATTCCACCTTATCAGATAACCAACTATCACCATATAATTTAGTTTTGCAAGGTTTCTTAACCGCGGTTGCTAATCCAAAAGGCTGGGCATTTATGATCTCGGTATTGCCACCCTTTCTAGATATCGACAAAGCGCTCCCATTGCAGCTCATTATCCTAGTTTCTATCATTATGCTCAGCGAATTGGTATGTATGTTAATTTACGCTAATGGAGGAAAATGGCTGAGGCAACTTTTAAATAAAGGTAACCAAGCGCAATGGATAAATCGTATCGGCGGAAGTCTACTCGCTTTTATTGGTATTTGGTTGGCGATAGCTTAATATTTAGCTATGCTATTTTATGTTCATACATCAATAGCTATATCTTAGCTGTGAAAGTCTAACGAGGTCCCAATGCCAATAAACACTTTTAATAATATACGTCCCAGTTTTGACAGTTCAGTTTATATAGACGAAAGCTCATCTATCACAGGTGACATTCATTTTGGTCAAGACGCTAGTGTATGGCCTTTAGTGGCAGCAAGGGGTGACGTTAATATCATTAGAATTGGCGCGCGGTCTAATATTCAAGATGGAAGCGTATTGCATGTTAGTCGAGTTAGTGAAAGAAATCCAAACGGTTTCCCCTTGATTATTGGTGATGACGTAACCGTTGGCCATAAATGTATGTTACATGGCTGTGTTATTGGTAATAGAGTGCTAGTGGGTATGGGCGCAATTGTCATGGACGGCGCGATAGTTGAAGACGACGTTTTCATTGGCGCGGGCTCGTTGGTAACACCAAACAAGCGTTTAGAAAGCGGCTATTTATATGTTGGTAACCCTGCGCTTAAAAAGCGCCCATTGCATGAGTCTGAAAAAGCTTTCTTGTTAGAATCCGCAAAAAATTACGTGAAATTGAAGGATCAATACCTAGCAAATGCCTGATTATTTATTTAAGTCACGTAAGTATTGGTACACGGGGTCACAATTCGGCTTTTTGGCAAACCATAAATAGAAGCTATAAGCCGCTTGGTGAACCAGCATCCCCAATCCATCTATAGTATTAGTGCAGCCCAACTTTATCGCTTTGTTTAAAAACGCGGTTGGCTGCGATTGATAGACCATATCGTATACACTGGGATTATTATGAAAAATATCATCTGGCAGGTCTGGCACCTGCCCGCTTAAGCTTAGAGAAGTTGCGTTAATGATCACATCAAATTGTGTTGTTGGTGTCTTGCTGAAAAGGCTCGCTTTTTCACCAGCATAACTGTTTGTATAGTTTTGTAGCTCTCTTGCCTTGTCTTCACTACGATTGTAAATCGTCACACTTTTTATACCTGCATCAACCAACGCAGGCAAGGCCCCTTTCGCCGCTCCACCGGCACCAATCAAAAGGATGTTCGCATCTTGTAAAACAACGCCATGATTTTCTAGGTCGGTCACAAGTCCAATACCATCGGTGTTGTCACCTACAAACGAATTTTCTTTGCGGATAATTGTATTGACCGCGCCTGCTCGCATAGCCTGACTGGATAAGCTATCGACCCATGCCAACGCATCATGCTTGAAAGGCATGGTCACGTTCGCACCAATACAACGCGCATCAGCAAAAAACGTTTCAACAGAATTATTAAACCCGTCTTCGGGTGCTAAACGTTTGGTATATATTAAGTCTATACCAAATTGTTTGGCAAACATTGCATGAATAATGGGTGATTTGCTTTGCTCAATGGGGTTTCCAAATACGCAAGCAATAGCAGAAGAACTTGTCAAACTGTGTACCTAATAAAACACTAGGGCTAGCATAATACCGAAAATTTGTCTTAATCCAAACCATCTTCAAGATTAAGTTGTTTTTTCTTAGTAGTAATTATTCGCCACGCAACAAAAAGGGACCAACAGGTCCCTATTAATGTCTTAGCCTTAAAATAAAGAAGCTATTAACTTAGAACTTGTAAGCAAGTGAAATGGTATATACGAATGGGTTGATCTCAACCGTTTCAATTGTACCTAAGTCAGCGCCATTTACTTTAAACTTAGCTTCAGTTTCAATATTGATATAACGAACTGATGCGTTTAAATATAGCCCATCAGAAATTTCATAATCAGCACCTAGTTGCGCAGATAGGCCAAACGAGTTGTCTAGGCTCAAATCTGAAATAGTTGCACCAATCAAACCATCTATCGCGGCGACTGTTTCGTCATTAAAATCTTCGTCAAAAAAGATAGTATAGTTAATACCAAGACCTACATAAGGTTGAAATTTAGCGCCAGCATCAGCAAAAAAGTAGTTTGCGGTAATGGTAGGCGGTAAATGTTTAGTTTTACCTAAGTTACCACCACTTGCTAAGTCAATATCATGAGAAAAAGGCGTAGCGGCCAACAATTCAACATTCCAGTTGTCAGTCAAAAAGTAGGCAACATTTAAGCCAAGTTGGGTGTTGTTGTCTACCGATACTCCGCCCACAACTGCTCCGCCAAGTTCGAAGTTTGCACCACCCACTAAAATGTTAGAGCTTGCTTCGTCAGGAGCAACGTTGGTTAAACCTGCGCGAACTACAATGTCGCCAGCTTCATGTGCAAACGCATTTGCGCTACCTAAAGCTAAAACAGAAATTATTGCGCTTGAAAGAATAGACTTTTTCATTACTTACTCACTATATATTGATTAATTAAAGGTTAAATTAGAAAACTGAAACCAATAGTAAAGTAAGCAAGATATAAAATATTGATCTAGATTAAGCTTTGGCAAACACTTGATTTAACGCGGTTTAATTCGTTGATCCAAATCAAGCAATTAAGGATATTTGAAGGAACTTATCTTTGTTCTACTTTTATTCTACTTCATTAATAATGCCAATAATCAAAAAGGCTCCTTATAGGTCGAGCCAATTGATTGGCTTCAAATATTGTTGAATTTTACCCTCAGGAGATTCTGGTGAAGGCTTATAATTATATTCCCATCGCGTAAGTGGTGGCATAGACATCAAAATTGATTCGGTTCGCCCTCCAGTCTGTAAGCCAAATAAAGTCCCCCTGTCATAGACTAGATTAAACTCAACGTAACGTCCTCGGCGGTAAAGTTGGAATTGACGCTCTCGGTCTGAAAAGTTGCTGTTCTTTCTCTTTTTCGACAATAGGAACATAAGCATCTAAGTAACCGTTGCCAACAGCCTGCATAAACTCAAAGGATTTTTCAAAACCCCATTGATTTAAGTCGTCAAAGAATAGGCCTCCAACACCGCGTGTCTCGCCGCGATGCTTTAGATAAAAATAGTCATCACACCAGCGCTTATACTTAGGATAAACATCTTTACCAAAGGGGTCGCACAAATCTGCAGACACCTGATGCCAATGCTTTGCATCCTCAACAAAAACATAGGTGGGTGTTAAGTCAAATCCGCCACCAAACCACCAAATAGGTGCCTCACCTTCTTTTTGCGCAACAAAAAACCGTACATTTGCGTGTGACGTGGGCACGTAAGGATTATTAGGATGAATAACTAAGGAAACACCCATGGCCTGAAAACTACGACCGGCTAATTCAGGTCGAGCGGCCGTGGCGGAAGCAGGCATTTGCGTACCAAAAACATGGGAGAAGTTAACGCCACCTTGTTCAATCACATCTCCACCGCGCATGACGCGTGAACGGCCACCACCACCCTCTTCTCGTTCCCAGGTATCTTCTATAAATGAGCCACCACCATCTGCTAAAGAAAGCGTTTGGCAAATAGAATCTTGTAACTTGAGAAGAAAAGCCTTTACCTTATCTATTTGTTCTTGTGTGACACTGTCTAAATCGACCTTAGTGTTTGAACTGCTTGATTCGCTCATGCTCGAATGGTTTCCATCGTTAAACTGTGAAAAATTTTGCTCGGTGAGTTTTGTGTACCGAGCTGCCCGGCCACAATTGACACCTGATCTGAAAAATAAGCGCGCACCTGTGACTCTGTCATTGCCGGTGACTCACCAGCTGGATTCGCACTTGTTGAAATTAGAGCAGCATTTAAATGATCGCACATTTGCCTAACTAAAGGATGTTTAGTGATTCGCACGGCAATCATGCTTGAATCCCCGCTTACCCAATCAGGCGTGGCCGATGACTTTGGCAATAACCATGTAACTGGACCAGGCCAAGAAGCCAAAATAGTATCTTGTGTCGTTTGGGGCAAGCTGTCGAATAAAACATATGGCGCTATTTGCGAGAAATTACTGGCAATTAGAATCATGCCTTTTTCAACACTTCGGCTTTTTAGTGCCAATATTTTATAAACTGCCTCTTTGTTTAAAGGATCACAGCCAAGACCATATACAGCTTCCGTTGGGTATGCAAACACCTGACCCGACTTATACCAATGAGCTAATTCCCGCATCGCGTGTTCAGATTTATTGTTCATGTTCGCTTTCATCAACTAAATGTGCACACTTGGGGTCTGCACATATATATACATTCTCGGTTTTCGCTTTTCGCAGCATGATATTTGCTTTGCACTTTGGACAATCCATGGCAACTGGCTCATTATTGACTAGATATTTACATTTGGGGTAATTATCACAAGAGTAGAAAAATTTGCCAAAGCGATTCTGCCTTTTTTGTATTTCTCCGTTTCTACATTTTGGACAATGTACAGGTTGATATTGTGCTTGAACCTGCTTTTGTTGACTAGCAGAAATATAATGACAACTTGGAAAGTTTGTACAGCCGATAAACATCCCGTAGCGTCCTTTTTTAACTGCAAGTGCCGCATTGCATTGAGGACAGTGACTGTCACTAATGACCTTTAATGTGGTGACTTCAAAAGTGTTAAGTGACTTTGAATAGTCACATTGTGGATAACGGGTACAGCCCAAAAATGTCGACTTACCAACATGTTTAAGTTGAAGGGGCGCTGCACACTCAGGACAATCCCCATAGGCTAATTGATTAGCACTATGGTCAGGAAATAATGCATCGTCTTTTTTTGACATGACAGATTTATTGCTCGTTTACCTATAGGTTGTGGGAATGAATATTACCGTGCTTCGCAACATTCGGTGTTACATGTACGACTTTGTTTAATGCAACAAGCCTTCAGGGTATTCAAAAAGAAGTTCTTCCATTTGTTCATACGCGAGCTCCTTGCCTGGCACATTAAATAACACCATCAATACCACCCACTTTAGATCAACCAAGCAAAACTCGCTTGAATCAATTTCCATGACTCGATCTATCACCATTTCTCTCGTGGTGGCGCAAAGTACATTAATTTGCTCAAGAAAAAGTAAGAAGCCCCTACACTCAACATCAAGCATGACCTGCTCTTCGTGTGTATATATGCGGGTATTAGAGATGCCGTTGGCACGCGTCAAATAAGGCGTTTCATCGCTGGCCTGTAAATCACATAATTTTTCGAGCCATGCCAAAGCTTTAAAAATCTCGTCGTGGTGAAAGCCAGCTCGTATCAGTTCTTCGGTCAATTCATCTTGATCGACCATAATATCGGCTTCGTTATTCACTAAATTCTCAAACAGATACATGAGGATATCAAACATATTTTTTAGCCCCTCAGTTTAACGTAGCCTTCTGCACTTGAAGCTACCAGTCCACGCAATTCGTATTCTAATAGTCGTGACAACACGTCGTTTAAAGCCATGCCGGTGCGTGTTGCGATAGTGTCTACTGATGTAGCACTGTAGTCAACACTATCTAACAATGGATCAGATGCCAAGCTTTCACTTGCTTTTTTCTACTTTTTTTGTTTCGTTTGCTATACAGGGGATTTCATCAACAATATCAGTAATACTTTCGGTTAATTTAGCGCCCTGTTTAATAAGCCAGTGACAACCTTCTGCATTTGGGTTATGTATATTGTTTGGGACTGCAAACACCTCTCTGTTTTGCTCAAGTGCGTATCTAGCAGTCACTAAGCTTCCACTTTTTATTTGGGCTTCAATCACAACTGTACCTAAACTCATACCGCTAATAATCCGATTGCGCCGCACAAACATAGTTGCTACCGGTTTTGTGCCTAATAAAAACTCAGACACCAATGCTCCATGCTCAGCAATTTGTTGATATAAATATTTGTGACGTTTTGGATAAACGACATCTACGCCACACCCCAACACGCCAATAGTAGGCAAGTTATTGGCTAAGCTAGCACTGTGACAAGCGGCATCAATACCAAGGGCCAAGCCACTTACGCTAATGGCCGTTGTTTGTGTAGCCACCCCGCAAATTAGATCTTGGGTAGTTTGTAATGAACCTAAGGATGCTTTTCGACTGCCAACAAAAGCTAATTGCGCCCGCTTAAGTAAAGCGATATCACCACTAACAAAAAGAAATAAAGGTGGCCTCGATATCTCCTTTAGTAAAGCAGGGTAAGCGTCACAATCAAGACTCACAAAATGATGTTTGCTTGATTGACTCAGCCATTCGAGAGTCTGCTTTACTTGCGTAACTACCTCTTGATTTGCTGCAGACATTGCCTGTATTTGCGTTTGATTCCAGCCAATAGCCAACAAGGCATCCGCTGGTGTATAGAGTAAATCTGGTAGCGAACATTTTAATTTTTTCGCGCTGTTGCATAGGCGGATGTAGCCAATATTGGGGACGTTGTTTAAGCGTAACCACTGACTTACGAGCTTTTCTTCGGTGTGAATGCTTGATGTGCGTTTTTTATATGCAGATATTGCGTTGAACATTTGATTTTCCTTCCTTGGAATAATCGATAGTAGAATTTTCTACTTATATATTTAGGGTTTTGCGATGGTTTCACCACCGGTTAAATGGGTTTCGGCTTTGGTAACCCATGCATAACTTGCCTTTTCAAAGCTTTTTATCACTACCAATTCGCCCACCTTAAATGCAGGTTGCTCTACGCGGTCTTTAAAGGAAAACAAATCAAGCAAGCTCTCGTTGGTTGTGTAAGTAGGCTCTTTTGCCGTGACTACATCGGGCCCTTTTTGGTAAATACCAAAGACCGTGCCAGGGCTTACTTCGTGCTCACCCAAATTGACAATCACAATGTCACGCATCGCAATTAATGAATTACCATTTATATTTTGCACTAACTCGCCTACTTGCGTATTTGCAGGAGCAAGTCTAAGGTCTTGTTTTACTAGCTTCTCAAGCGGTTTGAGTTTATCACCTTGCTTTGCTTCTAAGGTGCTGGCTGTTAAGTGCACAATTTGACGATCGTTCGACAATGCATAGCTTACTTCAGCATCACTTAAATGACTTACCTGCAAGCCTAAGCGATTACCCTTACTGTCGAATACTTCTCTAACCTTACGAATAACTTGATAGTTTCCGTCTGTGCTGGGTAATTTGTGGGTCAGCACATAGTCTGTTTCAGAAAACCTTGGGGTACCGTTTTTGTCACCTAACAAGCCCGGCAAGGCTTCATATTGATGGGCTTCCATCATACTATCATTAGCAATAAAAGAGGAAATCAAATCCCAAGGCAAAGTTGAAATAGGACTTGGTTTTTTCGTCACTTGGCCTTCAGGACTAAATACCCGTTTTCCTTTTTCCCTTCCTGGCGTTCTTACTAGCTCAATCACAGGCTTACCATCTTCGTAACGAAGATTAAGCATATCACCCGGATAGATAAGATGCGGATTCTCAATTTGGGTATTATTGCGCCATAATTCAGGCCACAACCAAGGCTTGCTTAAAAATATATTGGAAATGTCCCACAGGGTATCTCCTTTTTTAACGACATACTGGGTTGGGGCATCTGCTTTAATATTTAAAACATCGGCAACCGCCATGCCTACCGTAGTACATAGAAGTGCTACTGTAAATGCTGTTGCGCGTAAAATCACCGAGCCTTTAACCATCTTTTTTAACCTTGCGAGAATTCAGATTCATATCTGTTTTGACTGTTGTATAATAGCTTATCGGTCTGAAACCTATAAAATTAACCCCCAATTACCTTGAATTTGCTTTATTTGTCGCAAATTCATAACAAAGCGTTTGGTAAATTAATCAAAACTTTTGTCGTGTGCTACCATAATAAGGTAAAGCGACAATTGTTAAATACGAATTGTGAACCAATGTTATGTATATTAATACTGACCCAAAGAGTAAATTTTTATGCCTGTATTAGAAGTTTTAACCTTCCCTGATGAGCGTTTACGCACAATTGCAAAAAAAGTTGATAACGTAGACGATAGTATTCGATCGTTGGTCACCGATATGTTTGAGACCATGAAAGATGAAAAAGGTATAGGTTTAGCCGCTACCCAAGTAAACGTGCACAAGCGCGTAGTAGTGATGGATATATCAGAAGAGCAAAATGAACCTTATGTGTTTATTAACCCTGAAATCCTCGAAAAGTCTGGCTCAACTGTTAGTGAAGAAGGCTGCTTGTCGGTTCCAAATAACTACGCCAAGGTTGACCGCGCAGAAAAAGTCAAAGTGACGGCACTTAACGAAAACGGTGAAGCTTTTGAGTTAGAAGCGGAAGGCTTGTTAGCGATTTGCATTCAACACGAACTTGACCATTTGCAAGGCAAGCTCTTTGTTGATTATTTGTCTCCGTTAAAACGCGACCGTATCAAGAAAAAGCTCGAGAAAGAAGCACGTTTAGCCGCGAGAGACTAACGCGTCTTTACTAGTTTTCACACCATCGTTAAGGAGATTGTGTGCGTATTATTTTTGCTGGCACTCCCGATTTTGCCGCTTCGCATTTACAAGCATTGCTTGATGCCAAATTTGACGTCATTGCTGTTTACACGCAGCCCGACCGCCCTGCTGGTAGAGGTAATAAAGTTAAGTTTAGTGCGGTCAAAGAAATTGCGACTGCTCACAAGCTACCGGTTTTTCAACCTGAATCCCTAAAAGCAGAACAAGCGCAGCAAGAATTGCGTGAGCTAAATGCCGATTTAATGGTAGTAGTAGCCTATGGATTAATACTGCCTAAAGCAGCACTTAGCGCTCCTAAACTCGGTTGTATTAATGTTCACGGCTCAATACTGCCTAAATGGCGAGGTGCGGCGCCTATTCAACGCGCCATTTGGGCCGGTGACAAAGAGACGGGCGTTACCATTATGCAAATGGATGAAGGGCTCGACACAGGTGATATATTGTCGATTCATAAAGTCGACATAGATGCCATCGACACAAGTGCGGCATTATACGATAAATTGGCCCAATTAGGTCCGCAAGCACTGGTTGAAACCTTGTCAAAGTTATCGACACTAAAGGCGATAAAGCAAGATGATAGCCAAGCAAGCTATGCTGCTAAACTCAGTAAACTAGAAGCCTATTTGGACTGGGGCTTGCCTGCTGAACAATTAGAGCGGAACATTCGCGCATTTAATCCTTGGCCAGTGGCGTGGTTTACGCATCAAGACAAACCCATAAAAGTATGGCAGGCAAAAGTTGAAAGCTTAAGCGACAGCGAGCAACTGATGATGCAACCCGGTCAGGTAATATCCTACGATAAACACGGTTTAAAAATAGCCACCGAGCTGGGTGTGCTTGTCATTGAAAAACTGCAATTAGCCGGCAAAAAAGCACAAGACATCTCGCAGCTTGTAAACGGCCAACCCTCACTTTTTGCCGCCAATGAAGTACTACAATGAAAAATAATGCCAAGCGCCACGAAAACAAAGGCAACAGCAAAGACTTATTTCATATAAAACACCCTATTAATAAACGTTCTGACGCCAGTTGGGTGCTATTCCAAATACTGGAAAATGGTCGCTCTGCAAGTGAAGTGATGCCACTAATATGGAACCGACACGAAAAACCACAAGATCGCGCTTGGTTGCAAGAAATGGTATATGGCTGCCTTCGTAAACTACCTGAGTTACAAGTTTGGCTGCGGCAACTACTCGAGAAGCCACTTAAAAAACAGCAAAAGATTATCGAACACCTACTCATGCTAGGCATGTATCAGTTGGCCTACTCTCGCACTCCCCAGCATGCCGCCGTATCAGAGACGGTAGATGCTTGTAAGCAAATGCGAGAAATGGGCCTAAGTGGTTTGGTGAATGCGGTACTAAGAAGGTTTGAACGTGAAGATATTCAATCTCAAGTACATGAACAAGCACATGTGGCGCTTGGCTTACCGAAATGGTTACATAAGGCCTTACTAAAACACTATGGCGATAGTCATGATGTTACTAAAATAGCCGCCAACATGCACGCCAGAGCGCCTTTGTGGCTGCGTGTAAATACTCAAAAGACCAGTGTCGAAAGCTTTGAAGCGGCATTAAGCGCTGCCGACTACAACTTCGAACGCCTTGCAAGCAAGACCATAAAGTTACTAAACGCGGGGGAAATTGTGCGTCTACCGGGTTATGAAGAAGGTCACTTTGCTGTGCAAGATTATGCAGCACAACAAGCGGCTTTGTTACTCAATCCGCAAAAAGACGATACTATTCTAGATTGCTGCGCTGCACCTGGCGGAAAATCTGCAGGTATTTTAGAGTATCAAGAAGCACTAGCGCATCTTTATATACTTGATTCAGACCCCAAAAGAATGCAGCGGGTACATGAGAATTTCGAGCGTTTAGGCCACAGCACTAGGTTTGACACGCGCACCACATTTGTCGTGCAAGATGCTAGCTTATTGCATGAAAACAGTGACTTACCATTGTTTGATAGAATACTTTTGGACGCTCCCTGCTCTGCTACTGGCGTTATTAGGCGTCATCCTGACATTATGTGGTTACGAAAAGCCGCAGATATTGATGTACTAGTTACCTTACAAAAGCAAATACTTCACAGCGCATGGCAAAAATTAAAGCCCGGGGTACGCTGCTATATGCAACATGCTCCATACTGCCTCAGGAAAACCAAGGCCAAATTGAAGACTTTATTGCCACGCATAATGACGCTACACTTGTTCCGATTGTCACAAATAACAATGAATCAAAAGATACTTGGCAAATATTGCCGGGGCAAGACGGCATGGACGGCTTTTTTTATGCTAGGCTAAAAAAATGTTGAACACATCCCTAATGTGTTCTTGCTTATTACTTAGTAACCGAGATCAGTTGCTGAAATGAAAATAATAATTATTGGTGCAGGACAAGTTGGTGCTACCTTAGCCGAGAATTTGGCTGGTGAGAAAAATGAAATCACCATTATCGATTCGGAGCAATCTACCTTATCGGGTTTACAAGATAGTCTTGATGTACAAATAGTCTGTGGTATTGGCTCACACCCCGACATTCTAAAAAAGCCGGTGCTGAAGATGCCGACATGCTTATTGCGGTTACTAACAGTGATGAAAGTAATATGATGGCCTGCCAAGTGGCCCACAGTTTGTTTAAAACCCCGACCAAAATAGCCCGCGTACGTTCTGAACAATACATTATTTATCAAGATCAGCTTTATCAACATAAAGATATTCCAGTTGACCACCTTATTGCACCCGAACAACTCGTAACCACTGCCATAAAAAGGTTGATTGATTACCCCGGCGCGCTACAAGTGGTTGAATTTGCCGATGGGCGTGCAAGCTTAGTCGCTGTTAAAGCATACTACGGCGGCTTACTTGTAGGTCACGCCTTATCTGCATTAAAAGAGCATATGCCTAATGTAGATACACGTGTCGCCGCCATTTATCGGCGCGGCAGACCAATTCGCCCACTGGGCTCAACGGTAATTGAAGCCGATGATGAAGTATTCTTTATTGCCGATACAAAGCATATTCGCGCGGTCATGAGTGAGCTACAAAAACTAGAAGCAAGCTATAAACGCATTATGATTGCAGGTGGCGGCCTTATAGGCGCGGGCCTTGCGAAAAGATTAGGCGGTAAACATAACGTTAAACTGATTGAATATAATGCCGAACGCGCAGAATATTTATCTAGCACCTTAGATAAGGTAACCGTGTTCCAAGGTGATGCTAGTGATGCGAGTTTATTATCAGAAGAAAGTGTTGACCGAGTTGATGCATTTATTGCTGTGACCAACGACGATGAAGCAAACATTATGTCGGCCATGCTAGCCAAGCGTATGGGCGCCGCAAAAGCGATGGTGCTTATTCAAAGAAGTGCCTATGTAGACCTTGTACAAGGCGGTGATATCGATATCGCATTTTCACCCCAGCAAGCAACAATATCTGCTCTGCTTACCCACATCAGACGAGGCGATATCGTCAACGTGCATTCTTTGCGACGAGGAGCAGCAGAGGCCATTGAAGCGATTGCCCACGGGGATGAACAAACGTCGAAAGTCATTGGCAAACAAATTAAAGATATTAAGCTTCCCCCCGGAACCTCTATTGGCGCAGTAGTGCGTGCCGATGAAGTGGTGATAGCCCATAGCGACACAACAATCCAAGCAAACGATCATGTCATTTTGTTCTTAGTGGATAAAAAGTTTATTGGTGATGTTGAGAAACTGTTCCAACCAAGCGCGCTGTTCTTTTAAGAAATCTTTTACGCGATTTATTTTAATGTCGTTTTGGCGCTGTTAACTACGCCAAAACGTAGGAGAGAATAAAACGAGTAAAGAGAATATCTCGAGTCGGCCAAACAACATTGCCGTCATCAATAGCCATTTTCCACCATCGGACACTTGCGCATAAGTACCGGCTACGCTACCTAAACCGGGCCCTAGATTGTTTAGTGCAGCGGCTGTTGCCGAGAAGGCACTGATATTATCCAAACCCGTGCCTATAAGCCCAATCATGATCACGACAAATACAATGGCGTAGGCTGCAAAAAATCCCCAAACCGCTTCAACCACTCGGCTAGGCATTGCACGGTCGCCTAATTTGACCGAATACACTGCTTTAGGGTGAATTAACCTGTCAACTTCGCGCTTACCTTGAAGAAACAACAACAGCACTCTTATCACCTTTAAACCACCACCGGTTGAGCCTGCGCAACCGCCAATGAAGCTAGAAAATATCAACAAAATAGGTAAAAACGTAGGCCATGAGGAGAAATCAGTCGTCGCAAAACCCGCGGTTGTGCTAATAGACACCGCTTGTATCAGTGCTTGGTCTAAAGATACTTCAGCCGAATCATAAACTGAATAATACACCAACACTAAAAAGCACACAGTGATCAGCACAAACTGAATAGTGAAAAAAGCTTTGCATTCAGGGTCTCTAAAGTAATTTTTAATATTACGACCACTTACCGCCGAATAATGCAGTGAAAAGTTAATTGCGGCTATCCATAAAAATATCACACATATCGTATTGACTGCGGTACTGTTGAAGTAGCCTAAACTTGCGTCATAAGTTGAAAAGCCTCCAATCGCAATAGTAGAAAATGAATGACACACCGCGTCAAACAAGTTCATACCGGCAAGCCAATACGCAAAAGTACATGCGATGGTAAGCGACAAATAAATATACCAAAGGTGCTTTGCGGTATCCGCAATTCGCGGCGTCATTTTAGAGTCTTTTACGGGGCCGGGTGTTTCGGCCCTATATAACTGCATACCACCAACACCAAGAATAGGTAAAATAGCGACGGCTAATACAATGATCCCCATCCCCCCTAACCACTGCAGTTGCTGACGATAAAACTGTACTGCTTTAGGTAAGAAATCGATGCCTTCTATTACCGTTGCGCCAGTTGTCGTTAAGCCCGAGAAAGACTCAAAAACCGCGTCGGTTATGCTCATTTGGGGTTGATCTAAGAGTGCAAAAGGAAGCGCACCGAAAGTCGCAAGTACCGTCCAAAAAAGCACCACAATTAAAAAGCCTTCTTTTGCACGAAGGTCGGTACGGTCGCGCCGATAGGGATACCAAAAAGCAAGGCCAGTAAAAAAGCTTAGTAAAAATGCGATGACAAAAGCTAGCCCTGCACCGTCCTCGTAGATGAGAGAAATCAAGGCAGGCGGCAACATAGTCACACTAAATAATGCGACCAGTAGGCCTAAAATTCTTATTATTGCGCCGTATTGCACGTGACGTGCGCTCCGTTATACTACTGTTCGTGTTTTAGCTTATATTGAGTATTGTATTCCTTTGTCATGATAATTAAAGCGCTTTACCGAATAAATTTACGCCTAAAGTCAATTATTCAAACACAATGCCAATGTCTATAATTCATTTATAACTCATTGAACAAAAAAGACAAAAAAATTAATCAAAATTAACACTTGGCAAACAAATAATTTGTGCTAGATTTACCGCCCTTAATTACGATGCAAAATCGAAATTAAGCAATCACTTTACTTGTTGGTTCTCGTCGTCTGCAAATGATATCCGATACTATCAGATGCAATATTATGTAAAGTGTAGCAACTAGTATCACTAGTAATAATTAAAATAATAAAAGAATATGGAAATACAGGATACCTGCTCGTTTCATTCCACATCTTACCTGAATCGATACTTTTTTCGTGTGAAAAAGGTAGGTTTATTGTGCGTTTAATTTACACTTGCTAACAAACTTATCCACAGATTTCGCTTGGCAAAATTACATTAAAGTGTTTATATTCAGCAGCTTACAAACTTATAAAGAATAAAGAAGGTTTATTATGCACAAAGAGAAAGAAGCACCCTTAGTGCTTGTTGATGGTTCTTCCTATCTATTCAGGGCCTTCCACGGTATGCCGCCATTAACCAATTCCAAAGGCATGGATACTGGCGCAATATACGGTGTAGTAAACATGCTGCGTTCTTTGGTAAAAGACTATAAACCCACTCACATGGTGGTCGTGTTTGATGCTAAAGGGAAGACTTTCAGAGATGATATATATCCCGAATATAAAGCCAATCGTCCGCCCATGCCCAATGAGTTAAGAAGCCAAATCGAACCCTTGCACAAAATAGTCGAAGCGATGGGCTTTTCAATGGTCGTTGAACCTGGCGTTGAAGCCGATGATGTAATTGGCACATTAGCAAAACAGGCTTCACAAGCAGGCATTCCCTGTATTATCAGTACCGGCGACAAAGACATGGCGCAATTGGTTGACGAAAATGTCACGCTTATAAACACCATGACGCGCACTATAATGGATGTTGACGGCGTTGTAGAAAAGTTTGGTGTACCTGCCGAGCTAATCATCGACTACCTTGGTCTAAAAGGTGACAAAGTTGATAACATTCCCGGCGTTCCTGGCGTTGGTGATAAAAGTGCAATCGCTATGCTCAACGGAATTGGCGGCATCAAAGCAATATACGAAAACCTTGACAAGATTGCAGAGTTAGACTTTCGTGGTGCCAAAACAATGGCCAAGAAAATGGCCGAATATAAAGAACAAGCGCTACTTTCCTATGAGCTTGCAACCATTGTTACCGACCTTAAGTTAGATCTCGAACTATCCTCATTTACCATTGATGAAATGGACAAACCTTTGCTTCGAGAAATGTTTACTGAACTTGAGTTTAAGCGCTGGTTAAGTGAAGTAAGCGACGCTGAAACCCTTAAGCAAGTTGCCCAAAATCAAAACGAACAAGCGAATAAGATAGATGGCACAGAAACCGCCGCCACCGCCCCTATCGACACAACACAATACCAAACTATTTTTACTGAAGATGCCTTAAACGCGCTAATTGATAAAATCAACAGTAGCGATTTTTACGCAATTGATACCGAAACAACCAGCCTTGATTATATGCAGGCCGAGATAGTCGGATTGTCATTTGCCTTTGCTGATGATTCAGCCTACTACATACCTGTTGGTCACGATTACCCAGGCGCCCCTGAGCAACTTGATCGGGAAATGGTTTTACAAGCCCTTAAGCCCTGCATCGAAGACACAGCAGCCAAAAAAATCGGTCAGCATATCAAGTACGATAATAACGTACTTGCCAATTACGACATCCATCTTCAAGGTATTTTATGCGACACCATGTTAGCCAGTTATGTACTAAATAGCACAGCGACTCGCCATGACATGGACAGTTTGTCACTTAAATACTTAGGACATAAAACAATCAGTTTCGAAGAAATTGCAGGTAAAGGCGCTAAGCAGATTACCTTTAACCAAGTTGAACTTGAGGTAGCCGCTAGATACGCGGCAGAAGATGCTGACATTACCTTACGTTTGTACCTTGCCTTAAAAACGCTTTTAGAAGCGCAAGAAGGCCTAAGTACTTTGCTCAATGAAGTAGAAATCCCGCTATCGAGTATATTAGCGACGATGGAACAAACTGGCGTATTAATCAATTCGCAAAAACTTGCTCAGCAAAGCCAAGATTTAGCCAAACGTATTGTTGAACTAGAGTCTCAGGTACATGAACTAGCAGGTGAAAGTTTTAATTTAGGCTCGACCAAACAACTGCAACACATCTTGTTTGAAAAACTAGCGCTACCTGTCAAAAAGAAAACGCCAAAAGGCGCGCCCTCAACCTCAGAAGAAGTGTTACAAGAACTTGCGCTAGAGTATGAATTACCTGCGTTAATTATGCAGTTTCGTGGTTTAACTAAACTGAAAAATACCTACACAGATAAACTGCCACGCATGATTAACCATCGCACGAACCGCGTGCACACCTCTTATCATCAAGCGGTAACCGCCACCGGTAGGTTGTCATCGACCGATCCTAACCTACAAAATATTCCCATTCGCACTAAAGAAGGTCGCCAAGTACGACAAGCATTTGTTGCACGAGATGGTTATAAAGTAGTCGCTGCAGATTATTCACAAATAGAACTGCGTATTATGGCGCATTTGAGTAAAGACGAAGGACTATTAAATGCCTTTTCACAAGGTTTAGATGTGCATAAAGCTACCGCCGCCGAAGTATTTGGTGTAGCGCTCGATGAAGTAAGCGACAATCAACGCCGCAGCGCTAAAGCGATTAACTTCGGTTTAATTTACGGAATGTCTGCCTTTGGTTTAGCGAAACAACTGGGTATTGGCCGTCATGATGCACAAACCTATATGGATAAGTATTTTGAGCGTTACCCAGGCGTGTTGCGTTATATGGAAACAACGCGTGAAGGTGCAAAGTCCTTAGGTTACGTTACTACCGTATTTGACCGTCGCCTTTACTTGCCTGATATTAACGCGACTAATGGTATGCGTCGTGCAGGGGCTGAACGCGCCGCAATAAACGCACCTATGCAAGGTACTGCAGCTGATATTATCAAAAAGGCCATGATTGCAGTAAGTGATTGGATGAAAGCACTGGCTGACCAAAGTGACGTTGCCATGATCATGCAGGTACACGATGAACTCGTTTTCGAAATAAAAGAAGATAAAGTTGAGCAGTATATAAACGAAATTAACAGCTTAATGGAAAACTGCGTAAAGCTTGACGTGCCGCTGGTAGTTGAAGCTGGTGTTGGTGACAATTGGGATGAAGCACACTAGTAAACAATAACGCGAATATAAAAACTAATAATAAAAAGGAAAAGTAATGCAAACGACAAACTCCGCTGGCTTATTTTCAGCCTTAAACACGGTGCGCATATTTTTATGTGCGTGCTTACTCTTTTTGTCAATTGGGTCAAGCAACGCAGGCTTATTGATGAAGCCGACCTATAACGCTGATTTAGATTATAAAGCAAGTTTATTAAGCGGAGAATATGACTCTGCGCTTACCCACCCAGACCAGTTATTAGGTTTTTCAATAGGGCAGCGTGTCGCTACTCCGCTTCAAATCAAAACGGCTATAGAAACGTGGGAAAACCAAAGTAATAGAATGCACGTTCTTGAATACGCAAAAAGCCATGAAGGACGCCCACTGCACGCAGTATTCATCTCTAGTCCTGAAAACTTAGCCAACATGGACAGCATATTGGACAAGTTACAGTCTCTTGCAGACCCACGCAATACCTCAGAAAGTGACGCGCAATCTATTATTGGACAATTGCCTGCTATCGCTTGGATGGCCTATTCAATACATGGAAATGAAACATCGGGAGCAGATGCTGCGTTAGCTTCTATTTATCACTACAGCGCATCAAAGGACCCTAAAGTAATAAACATGTTAGAAGACATGATCATTGTGATTGACCCTATCATGAACCCCGATGGTCGTGCCCGTTTCGCCAAGTCTTTAGAACAGTATCGCGGCACAGCTCCTAACGTAGACGACCAATCCTTATTGCATCGCGGCGACTGGCCATACGGGAGAACCAATCATTACTTTTTTGATCTCAACCGTGACTTTTTCTACCTCACGCAGCCAGAAACCAAAGGTCGCGTCGCACTTATTAATAAATGGCGTCCACAGCTCATGATAGATGGCCACGAAATGGGACCGCAAGATACCTACTTAATGGGCCCACCTCGCCAGCCACTAAATACCAATATCGCGCCCAGCGTGCAGAAGTGGGCGTATACCTTTGCCCTTGATCAAGGCGCAGCCTTTGACCAAAAAGGTTGGCGATATTACACTGGTGAATGGTTTGAGAACTGGTATCCAGGCTATTCAAACTATGCCGAATATCGCGGTTCTATGCATATTTTGTATGAACAATCGAGAATGGCCGAAGACGGCGTTAGACGCCCTGAAGGCACAATTCAAACGTACAAGGAGTCAGTGCATCATCAATTTGTGAGCACCCTAGCTAACTTAGAAACCCTGCACAAACACAGTAAAGCGATGTATAAAGACTATTGGCAGGACCGCAAAAGTATCTTAGAAAAAGATAGTCCCTACGCCAACAAAACCTTTGTAGTAAAAGCCAGTAATAACCATTCACGTATGAATACCTTAGCTGAAAAACTGCAAGCTCAAGATATAGAAATATTTATCGCGGAAAAAGACTTCCGTGTACGCAAGGCAATCAATCAACTCGGCCAAGAAATAGATACCACGGTTCCAAAAGGCAGTTTGGTCATTCCAAACAGGCAACCTGAAGCACGCCTTCTAGCCGCAATTATGGAGTTTGATGCTCAAATATTGCCTGAAACCGTGCAGGAAGAACGTCAAAAGATACTGCGAGAAGGTCGTTCAATCATGTATGACACTTCTGCTTGGAACCTGACTATGATGTACGGGTTAGAAGCGATTACGGTACCCGACCACCTAACTAAAAATATTGCTCCTTACCAAGCATCTAAACAAGCCTTAAACAAAGCAAATGCAGGCGCAATTGCTTGGGCGGTCAATGGTGATGACGATGCTTCTGTGGGTTTTGCTGCTCGATTAATGGAGCGCGGTGTTAAGGTGCGCGTGATAAATAAAGCAACGCAGTTGGGCAGTGAAAAACTAGTTCGCGGATCGGTAGTGGTAACGATTACCGACAATGTTGGCAATAAAAACTTAATTGATTTGATTAACACCACCGCAAAAGAAACTAGCCTCGTGATTCAAAACATCAGTACCGGCTTTGGTAACGGGGACTTACCTGAATGGGGCGGCGAACATTTTGTTTTACTACAACAACCTCAGCTTGCCATTTTAGGACAAGCCGGAAGTAGTTCAAATGATGTGGGTGCAACCTGGTGGAGTATTGATACGCATTTGGGTATTAGACATTCACAACTAGACAGTAACGCTATTTCAAGAACTGATTTGCGCCGATATAACGTGATTGTCATGCCTAGCGCATGGCAAGTTTCAGACGCAACTGTGCAAGCTCTGAAAACATGGGTTGAACAAGGTGGCACATTAATCACCCATGAAAATGCCACGCAAGCTTTTGCCGCAAAAGCGGGCAACAAAGTGCAATTGCTTGATGATACTTTTGAAGACGCTGAAAAATATGATATTGCCTTACAGCGCCGCTTGCTAGCGGATGAGCCAATTGGTGATATGGAAAAGCTATTTGCAACAACGGTACAACAAGACCTAGCCTATCCGTGGGACGATGCACCAAAACGCCTCAGTAAAGAAGAACTTGAAAAACGCAGTGCTTGGCAGACCTTATTTATGCCTGCTGGCGCAATGGTGTCGGGCCATGCCGACCAAAGGCATTGGTTAACATTTGGTACCAGTGAAACACTACCCCTGCTTTATGGGCGACAGCCCGTGCTACTTGTACCTGAGAATGCCGAAGCTGTTGTAACCGTTGGTATGTATACCGACAAAACAAAACAGTCTAAGGACGAAGAGGATGAGAAAGCCATTGCTTGGTATAGCATCCCTAAGGATAAGAATTTGCACGTACGCATGAGTGGCTTATTATGGCCAGAAGCGGCTCAGCGGATAGCAAATTCGGCCTATTTGACTCGCGAAAGTCATGGTGAAGGTCAAATTATCATGTTTTCAGGCGAACCTATATTTAGAGGAGCAACTTTGGGAACCAACCGCTTATTGCTAAATGCGATAGTGTACGGTCCTGGCATGGGGACAGAAGCAAATATCGTTTTATAGTATTAAGCAGAATCTTTAAAAAGGCCATTGTTTGTTTTTTGGTCTTTTTTTATAACTAAAATATCTATACCTAAAACCTTTTATCCTCTATTGTTAGTGAAACGACAATAAGAAAAAAGGCGGACCTTGTATGGAAAAGTTCATGAACTTGCTTGAAACACCAAGTCTGGTGCTTGGTAGAACGCTTTTAGGACTGTACTTCATTGCACCAGGCCTACAAAAGATTCTGCAATATGAAAACATGGTTCAATACATGACGAAACACAATGTGCCGATGATAGATATACTCCTTCCAGTCACAATCGTATTGCAAATATTACTAGGTTTCATGCTTATCATCGGCTTTAAGACAAAACTATCGGCCTTCTTGTTGGCCGGTATGACATTGATAATCAGTTTATACATGCATAACTTTTGGAACTTACCAGAAGGCAGTAACCTTGCCCATGAATCCCAAAATTTTGCAAAAAATATGGCAATAATGGCGGGCTTATTGGTGCTATCAGCCAGAGGTGCGGGGCAATTTAGTATTGACAACAAGATGGAGCGTCCACGCAATTTATTCTAGCGTGCTTCGACCGAAATGACACAAGCTCATATCCAATGCCAACAACAACTGCATGAAATACTGCAGTCTCTTAAGCCTTTGTTTAAAAATGGCATGAGCGAATATGAGCTCATAACATTGCTTAAGTTAGCCCCTTACGAAATCTTCGATAGGCATGCGCTAAGTGACACCCTTGTGTTATTTCAAACTCACTTTATTTTGTTTCACTCTTTGTACAAACTTCGAGATGATTGGCGGCGCAAGAAAATAGGTGAACTTGAAATTTGCGCGACAAATATCAAGCTAAAGCCTTATTTAGCAAACACTGAGCAGTCGCTCGAAACCATTGACCCACTGGGCGAATACTATCTCAATTGGCAAAACTTACATGATACTAACGAAGAGGAACTTAACTCTCTTCTCGATGAATTTTGGCAGAAAATGCTAAAACCAAACATGCGTGCAAATCACAGCTCCCATGACATAACTGAGGCAATCGAAGTCTTAGGATTAAGCAAATACAGTCTCGATGAACTGTCATTCGACCAAGTCAAAGCGCAATATAGAAAATTACAGCATAGCTACCACCCGGATAAAGGCGGCTGTTTAGAAAGCACTCAGCGCATCACTAAAGCTTACAAGATATTAAGTGACTGCTTAAAAGGCCGCGCATAAAGCTCAAATACTCCGCCGTCATCTTCGCCTGCGCTTAATGCCTTTCGATTAAGCGTAAAAACCATCAAAAACGTCATTCCCGCGGCGGCGGGAACCTCATTGGAACACAGTAAAATCAGATAGTTAAAGGATGTATTGGCAGATTCCCGCCGCCGCGGGAATGACGGATATGTTTGGATTTTATGTTAACCGAACAGCATTTCGCCTCCGCGGGAAAGACGGATAAGTTTGGATTTGATGTTAGGCGAGCAGCATTAAGCCTGCGCTGAGATGACAGAGGAAGTTGAACGTTTCGGCGTTTAAACCAACGGTATTATGGCCTCACAGGAAAGATGGTTTAGGTCTTTTTTAAGTGGTTTTCAAAAAAATTTATTTTTTTACATTAAAAGGAACTTTTTAGCACATTGCACGTTCTTATATACTGAATGTGTTGTTCTCCCTGAGAAGTGGCCCCGTTTAGTGTGTGAACGGGGCTTTTTTTATGCTCTTATTTTGTATTCTATTCCCTTACTCTTCATTCACTTTTTTGCTCGGAATATCTAACCATTGAGATAATTTTATTTCCGTTTCAGGTATACCCAAGCCATTTAAAGACGAAAACACATTCACGGTCACATCACCGTTAAATGCGATACATGCTTCACGCACCATTAATAATTGGCTTTTGCGCTTTCCAGCTTTGAGTTTGTCGGCTTTAGTCAATAAGATTAACACAGGCAAATTAGCACTTACTGCCCAAAACACTAAATCTTGGTCAAGATCTTTGAGGGGATGGCGAATGTCCATTAAAACAACCAAACCCTTAAGACAATTGCGTTTTTGCAGATACTCTCCTAAAGACTTTTGCCATTTTTGTTTCATGGCTAGTGGCACCTTTGCGTAACCGTAACCGGGCAAATCAACAAGTCGCCTCTTTTCATCAAGCTCAAAGAGATTAATTAATTGCGTTCTTCCTGGTGTTTTACTGGTTCGTGCTAAGTTTTTTTGTCGCGTCAACCGATTTAGCGCGCTAGACTTACCCGCGTTTGAACGTCCAGCGAAGGCGACTTCCCCGCCATCAAAGGGATCGAGATGAGATATATCAGGTGCGCTAGTTAAAAATTTTGCAAGGGTAAAATAAGACATAAGTGTTTAAAGTAGACTAAATAAAAGCTAAGTTTACACCTAAACAGACACTTTGTTTGATGTAAATCCATAGTATTAACAAGGAAATGTTTTTTTAAGCCGTTATTTGTGTAAAATATGTCTCCATCACAACTGGTGATCAGTTAAACCTCACTTTTAGAGAGAGTAAGTATGAAAAAATATTGTTTAATTTTAGCTTTGTTCTTCGCCACCACAGCGGCAGTCCAAGCCAAAGGTGACGCCGAAGCTGGAAAAACAAAAGCGTTGGTATGTGCAGCTTGTCATGGTAGCGACGGTAACAGCGCAATTCCAATGAATCCAAAGCTTGCTGGCCAACATCAAGGTTATTTAGTAAAACAACTTCAAGAATTCAAACTTGCGTCCCAGACCGGTGGCAAAGAAGGCCGTAATAACGCCATTATGAATGGGCAAGCGATGAACCTATCCGAACAAGATATGTTCGATATATCTGCCTACTTCTCTAGTCAAACATTAAAAATTGGTGAAACACCAGAAGACGTCGTTGAAAAAGGCCAAGCACTTTATCGTGGTGGCGACGCTGAGCGTGGCATTACTGCATGCATCGCTTGTCACAGTGGCGACGGCCGTGGCATGAATTTGGCTGGTTTTCCGGCTATTGGTGGTCAACATGCGAGCTATACGCAAACGCAACTTGAAATGTTTCGTTCAGGCGATCGAAATAACGACTTAAATGGTATGATGCGCGGTATTGCGAGCAAACTGACTGACGAAGATATCTCAATACTTTCTCAGTATTTACAAGGTTTAAACTAATATCTTGTAAATTTATTGTTAAATTTGTTGTAAATAATATTTTTTTAAGTATTATCTACATCACTTGCTGACTAGAGCCTTTGCTGATAATTTTGTAAAAAGCATAGTTAGCGCACGTTTCATAACAATAATAATAATTTACATAATAAAGTGTAACGGAAGACCAAGAACCAGTTCGCTAGCTAGAGAAAAATAATAAAAAGTTAGTTTAGCATTGAACATGTGCACAAGACGTGCCGATACGGGAGAGGTGTCTAAAGACACTCATTATATAAAGGTGATAGTGAAAGCTATCGCCTTTTTTCTTGTCTGCTATTTATAAACTTACGCTAGGTATCATCCCCTCCCCTTTAATATTTTTGATTCTTTGGTGTATTGTTAAGCATCAGGTATAATCCGCGAATATTCAAAATATTATATTTGATTAAATCAATACCCCATTTACGTTTTCCAAACTGAGAACCCCATGCCAAGAAAGAAATCCAGAAAAGTAGGCCGCATAGGCATACCAAAATCTAACGAGCCACGCACAATAAAAGTCGAAGAAAGACCCAAAGCGAAAAAAGGCAATAAATCAGGCAGCCGTCAACAAATGGCTGAGTCCATTCTTGCATCTGCGAAAAAAGAAAAGAAAGATCCCAGAAGTGGTAGCAAGCAAGCTATTGATTTGAGCAAGTATGCACAAGGTCAAAAGCCACAAGAGAAGGCAAAAGCGCCGGAAAAGCTTGTCTACAAAACACCGCAAGAAGAATTAGACGCTATTGAAAATGACACTGAATTAGAAGCCCTTTTAGAAAAACAAGAATTAGGATTATTAAAGGCCTCTGAACAAGCCTATGTAGATAAAGTGACTGCTCGCTATCGCGTACTTTGCGAATTAATGGGCATAGATGTTGACGACTATGAAAAAGATACTGAAGAAGTTTCTGATGATGAAGATGATCCCTTTGCGAAGCTTGACGCAATAAAGATAGACGATTACAAGGAATAAACATCTATTATGAGTAATACCTTCATTTTACTAATAAGCTTAGGCGCATTAATTATTTTAGGGCTTGGCATTTATGCAGGGCGATTACTATTTTTAGTTAAGTCTCAGCGTAGTAAACGGGAGGGAGTGCGAAATAAGCGTATCGCATCGATGCAATCATCTATACAAACCATTGCGTTTGCTATGCAACAGCAACAATGTGATTTATCAGAAGGCGTCATTCGTATTTGTCGCCTTCTTGAGGCAATGCCAATTGATCCACATCCTGACTACGCAAAATCATTCCCAGCGACTCACGCACTGTTTGAATTGGTCAAAAACTACCCCACCCATGAAGGTCGCAGCCAATTGAGTAAGCTTGAAAGACGCAAGCAAGATAAAGAGCGAGAAGAGTTTGAAAGCCAATTTGAGTCGAAGATAATGAAAGAGACTACCCAGCTTCGAAGCATAGAAATTGGCGCAAAATAGCAATTAATCGATAAATTCCACGTCACTTTGGCTGTTTCCAAGCTATTCTTTGTATTCAAACTTACCAAGGCAAGGCAATTCAAGGTATACTAGGGCGTTTTTTTCGGCGCCATTTTGCTTATTAACTTCACTTTAAAGCGAACTTTAGTAAAATCTGTTGCCGTTTCTTTTCCAACTATTGAGGCTTAAGACTGTTAGGGCTATGCAAAAATACGATCTAAATACCTTCCAAGGGTTAATTTTGGCTTTACAAGATTATTGGGCGCAGCAAGGCTGCGTAATTATTCAACCCTTAGATATGGAAGTAGGCGCGGGTACTTTTCATCCCATGACATTTTTGCGTTCATTAGGCCCTGAGCCAATGAACAGTGCCTATGTGCAACCGTGTCGTCGTCCAACAGATGGTCGATACGGCGAAAATCCCAACCGTTTACAGCA
This sequence comes from Glaciecola sp. G7-5, assembly GCF_055808975.1. Lineage (NCBI taxonomy): Bacteria > Pseudomonadati > Pseudomonadota > Gammaproteobacteria > Alteromonadales > Alteromonadaceae > Glaciecola > Glaciecola sp. G7-5. The sequence continues at coordinate 967,367 of NZ_CM147892.1, read as the reverse complement.
CTATTATCAGTTTCAAGTCATGATGAAACCCTCCCCAAGTAACATTCAAGAGCTGTATTTAGGTTCTTTAGAAATGTTGGGCTTTGACCCCCTCGTTCATGACATCCGTTTTGTTGAAGATAACTGGGAATCACCTACGCTTGGTGCCTGGGGTTTAGGCTGGGAAGTTTGGCTAAACGGTATGGAAGTGACGCAATTCACGTACTTTCAACAAGTAGGCGGTCTTGAATGCAAGCCGGTTACCGGTGAAATCACTTACGGTTTGGAACGCCTTGCCATGTATATGCAAGGTGTAGATAGCATATATGACCTAATTTGGACTCAAGGACCTTTTGGCACAGTTACCTACGGTGATGTATTTTTACAGAACGAAAAGGAACAATCTGCCTACAACTTTGAATATGCCAATGTGGACTTCTTGTTTAAAACTTTTGATGAATGCGAAAAAGCCAGTCAATTACTGATTGAAAAAGCGCTGCCCTTACCTGCTTACGAGCAAGTCATGAAAGCCTCTCATGCATTTAACTTGCTAGATGCACGCCACGCGATTTCGGTGACAGAACGTCAAGGCTATATTTTAAGAGTGCGCGCATTGGCAAAAGCCTGTGCACAAATGTATTTTGATTCTCGAGAAGCTCTTGGCTTCCCACTTTGTAAATCGAAGGAGCAGTAAGCATGACTGATTTACAGACACACACCCTATTAATAGAACTTGGTAGCGAAGAACTACCGCCAAAAGCCTTAAAATCATTGTCGACTAGCTTTGCCGAAGGCCTATCGAATGAGTTAACAAAACTTGGCTTTGCCTTTGAAGAATGTATTCCTTTTGGCGCGCCGCGCAGATTGGCCGTTGCCTTTACCCATTGCCAGCGTAAACAAGCTGACAAACAGGTAGATAAACGTGGACCAGCAGTTTCGGTTGCTTTTGATGGAGACGGCAATCCAACGCCCGCAGCCATGGGTTGGGCGAGAGGAAATGGCATAAGCGTTGATCAAGCCCAGCGTTTAAAAACAGATAAAGGCGAATGGTTATTACACCAAGCCCTTGTTCCTGGGCAAAGTCTAGATGCTCAGCTTCAAGGTGCACTTGAACGCACTATCAAGCAGTTACCTATCCCAAAAGCAATGCGTTGGGGAAGTTCTTCGGTAGAATTTATTCGCCCAGTACATACCCTGTGCGTTATGTATGGCAACGAAGTAATAGACCTTACGCTTTTAGGCCTAGATTCGAGCAATATGGTGTCGGGACACCGTTTTCATGGTGAACACCGCGTGGCCTTAGAACACGCCGATAAATACACCTTGCTGATGAAAGATCAATTCGTATTGGTTGACTACAACACACGAATGAAAGCGATTGAAGACCAATTACTCGCCCAAGCTACTGCCTTAAATCTCAGCCCTGACTACGATAGCGACCTTCTTGAAGAAATATCTTCATTAGTAGAATGGCCTGTAGTATTGCAAGCAGAATTTGAACCTGCGTTTTTAGATGTGCCTAAAGAAGCGCTCATTTACACCATGAAGGATGATCAAAAATACGTGCCTTTGTTAGACGAGCACGGTCAGTTGTCTTCAACCTTTTTGTTTGTGTCTAATATTGAGAGTAAAGACCCTGCACAAGTTGTTGCTGGGAATGAGAAAGTCATTCGCCCGCGCTTATCTGATGCAAAGTTCTTTTTTGATACAGATAAAAAAAGCAGCCTAGCAGATAAAGCGGCAAAATTAGACACGATATTATTCCAAAAAGAATTAGGTACAGTTGCTGATAAATCAACGCGCGTAGCTAAAATCACACAAGAAATCGGTAGCTTAATCTCTGCTAGCGAACAAGATATTAGCGACGCAATACGCGCCGCGAGTCTTGCGAAAGCGGATCTTGTGAGCAACATGGTAATGGAGTTTCCAAGCGTACAAGGCGTGATGGGTTATCATTATGCCTTGCATGATGGTGAAAACGAAAACGTTGCTATTGCCATCAAAGAGCAATACTTGCCCCGCTTTGCTGGTGACGAATTGCCACAAACAACGGCCGGTATGCTTGTGTCATTAGCAGAGAAGCTCGACACCCTTGTTGGTATTTTTGGTATCAATAAATTACCTAAAGGTGATAAAGACCCCTTTGCATTGCGCCGAAGTGCTATTGGTATTTTGCGTATATTAGTCACTTTCGATATTGATGTAAGCCTTAGTGACATTGTACAAAAGGTTGCTATGTTGTTTGGCAACAAACTGAGCAATGCGAAAGTAGAAGCGCAAGTTGTCGCCTTTTTGTTAGACCGCTTAAAACCTTTCTATGCAGATAAGGATATTAACGCCGATGTCATAACTGCTGTACTTGCATGTGAGAGTAAGCAGTCACTAAGTGATATAAATCAGCGCGTTAACGCGGTTGCTAAATTTGCAACTACCCCGAGCGCTGAAAGCTTAGTGAAAGCCAATAAGCGCGTAGCTAATATATTAGCTAAGAATGAAGTGGATTTAGATGCGGTTGCTGACATCAACCCAGCGCTATTTGTTGAAGAAGAAGAGCGAGCCTTATATACAAACTTTAGCGCGGTAATGGAACAATTGCCTCAATTAGTTGCCCAAAGCCATTACCAAGAGGTATTAAGCCAGCTTTCTTCTCTAAAAGGCAGTCTTGATGATTTCTTTGATAAGGTCATGATTATGGCTGACGACGAAGCGGTTAAGCATAATCGCATAGCCATGGTTTCACACATTCGCAAACAGTTTTTGTCGGTTGCCGACATTTCTGTACTTAATTTTTTAGGAAACGAGTTAGCAATCATGAAGTATGCAAACGTCATTCGTCTGCTTAGCCTAATCATTGGCCTGCAAATACTTGCAGGCTGCGCGTCATCTGGTTCTGCTGATTTTTTCAAACAAGCACCCACAAAAGACTACTCGAATATGTATTTACGAGGGGTGTTTAATTGGTGGGAAGTCAACCAAGCTTTTAAATTGCTACCAACAAGTAACGATGTATATGCAGTAACTATTGAATTGATTGCTGACGGACAACCTTATGATTTTAAAGTCGCTGATGAAAGCTGGACAATGTTGTTAAATTGCGGCAATCAATTTGGTGCATCAGCAATGCGATTAGACGATGAAACCGACCTTGTATGTGCGAGTGATTCGCTTAATTTGCAGTTTACTCCAGCCGAGACAGGTTTCTATCGATTTGAACTAGACGTATCTAACAACAGCGATCCGTCGCTGGTCATACAGAAAGTGGAATAAAGGGTCAATGTCGTCGAGTCATTGTAAGCAGCTGCGTTTATCTTGGGTGACCGAATCAATACCACTGGCAAAAGCGTTTAAAATTTCGCGTGGCACGAAAACACACGCAGATGTAGTGCTACTTAAGATAGCTCTGCTAGAGAAAGAAGGCTGGGCAGAAGCTGTCCCTTATAGTCGCTATGGTGAAAACCTTGATTCGACCATCGAACTACTCAGCAGTATTGAAGGCGCGTTATCAAAACTAAGTAATAGCAACCCTATTTCTCTAATTGATCAAGCCCTTAATTACGTTAACACAGAGCTTAAGGCTAGTTCAGCGAGAAATTTACTTGATTGTGCACTATGGGATTTAAAAGCCAAGCTTTCTAAGAAAAGCGTCAATACTTTATGCAATCTCGCACCACAGAAAAAAGCAATAAGTGCGCAAACACTAAGTGTTGATAATCTTGATGTGATGTTGCGTAATGCTAAAAAGATGTCTCATTTACCCTTAATTAAAATCAAACTTGATGCTGATGATATTGTTCCAAAGATGCAAGCTATTGCAGCACAGTGTCCTCATTCTCAGTTTATTGTTGATGCAAATGAAGCGTGGTCGTTTGCTACTTTGCAAAATGTTGTTGATGACTTAGCTAAGCTAAATGTTGCGCTCATTGAGCAGCCCTTGCCTGCACAGCAAGATGATGAACTGATTGGTTTTAAATCTCCTATCCCCTTATGCGCTGACGAGTCTTGTCACACGAGTTCAGGAATGAACGTTCTTGTATCTAAGTATAGTATGGTAAACATAAAGTTAGATAAGACTGGCGGCCTTAGCGAAGCAATTAAATTAATGCATGCAGCAAAAGAGCATAAGATGCAAATAATGCTTGGTTGCATGGTGGCCAGCTCACTCGCCATGGCACCCATTTATGTCCTTGCCGCCAGCGCAGACTTTATTGATTTAGATGGTCCGGTCTTAGTCCTAAAAGACCGCCCTAATGGATTTATATTTGAGGGCGCTACAATGTATCAATCAGAGCCCTTCTTATGGGGTCAAGGTTGAGTGCTTTACTCAACGCTCTGCCACCTTTCGACTTTATTCAACTACTAGGGCTGCTGAGCTTTGGGCTAGGCATTGCTTGCTTCTATCAAAAAGATGACCGGCGACTCAAACTATTAATGTTGCTTATGTATATAAACCATGCGATTCACTTTGCACTTTTGGGCGCCCTCACCTCGACCTTAGGGTCAATTTTAGCCATTCTACGGACTGGTATCGCTTTAAAGTCGACCTCAAAAAGCATGGCCATCATTTTTATTCTTGTTAGTCTTTCTTGGGGAGCATACCTTGCCACTACATGGCTTGATATCTTACCCATCGTGGGCACCTGCATAGGCACCTACGCTCTGTTTTGTTTACAAGGAATACAGATGCGTGTTGGTTTTTTGTTTGGCGGGCTTTGCTGGCTTAGCAATAATTTGCTTATTGGGTCTATTGGTACTAGTTTATTAGAGTTTACGCTGATTATTGTTAATTTAAGTACGATTTATAGATTGCGCACTGGCAAGCACATCAAAATTAAAAAAGGGAAAACACGTGAGTGAACTGCAAATACAAAAATCTAAAATAAGCGAGTCGCGCATCATCGATAACGACCTAAGTACTGCTACTTTAGAAGATGGAAAAGTACTATTAAAAATCGATAAATTTGCGCTAACAGCAAATAATATTACTTATGCTGTAGTGGGCGAACAAATAGGTTATTGGCAGTTTTTCCCGCCGCATAATATTGAAAAAACCGGCGAGCAAGTTGACACCGAAGGTTGGGGAATTCTGCCTGTTTGGGGTTTTGCAGATGTTGTTTCGTCAAAATGTGAAGGCGTTGCGGTTGGCGAACGTTTATTTGGGTATTTCCCACCTGCCACACATATCGTGATGAAACCAAGCAAAATAACCGCTACCACATGGTTAGATGCCAGTGAACATCGCAAAAAACTGCCTGCGGCCTACAACATCTATCGACGAGTAGAAGCCGAACCGGGCTATAGTAAAGCATTTGAAGATTATCGTATGTTACTGTTTCCATTGCATATTACGTCATTTGTTCTGTTTGATTATTTTCAAGAAAACAATTGGTTTGGTGCAAAGCAGTTAGTTATGCTAAGTGCTTCAAGTAAAACCAGCACAGGCTTGGCTTATGGCATACAAAACCAAGCTCAGGCAGAGCAAGAAACAAAGCAGGCGCCACCAAAACTCATCGCACTCACCTCTGAACACAACCTTGCTATGGTCAATAAGATTAAGGCCTACGATACTGTCTTAAGTTATAACGACATTGCAGAAATCGATAACAGCATTCCCACATTAATTGTAGATATGTCTGGAAATACAACAACCTTGGGCGCCTTGCATAAGCACCTTGGCGATAATATGAAGTTTTGTTCTAATGTTGGCGTCACGCATTGGCATGATCTTGGTCGTAGCAGTGATATTATAGAAGAAAGAAGCGAATTCTTTTTTGCACCATCACAAATTCAAAAGCGATTACAAGAATGGGGCGAGCAAGTGTTTGACCAAAAAAGTCGTGAATATTTGGCGCTTTCTATTGGCAAGAGCAAAGAATGGTTAAAAATGACTGACCTAAATGGACTAGAAGGTATGCGCTCAATATTTGTAGACATTTGTGAAGGTAAAACCGAGGCCGATGCTGGATTGATCGTTCAAATGCAAAAAAGTAGTAAGTAAAACATAGCTTAGGCCTTAGAAAAGGCCGCGCTTGCTAAATTGCTTGAGCAATATTTGAGTGTATTTAACCGGAAATAAACGTGCTAAGAAGTCCATCAATTTAGCATCATTACCAATTAATACACGCACTGACTTTTTACAGATCCCGTTTACAATCACCGAGGCTGCCTTTTCTGGCGAAGTAAGCAATTGTTTATTAAAGGTTTTCACTTGTTCATTACGCTCTTTTTCACTACGCTTATCTACACTAATCGCAGTACTCGCTATGTTTGTTTTTATTCCACCAGGATGTACGCTACAAATCGTAACGTTAGGAAACAATGCCAACGCTTCCATACGCAAGGATTCAGTTAAACCTTTCACAGCAAACTTGGATGCACAATAAGCATTGAGTTTAGCAATAGACGTAATACCAAAAATAGAACTGATATTCACAACCCAGGCCTCCTCCTTGTTTTTCAATTCAGGCAAGAAAGTTTGTGTACCAAAAAGCACGCCATAAAAGTTAATGTCCATTACGCGCTTAAAATCTTCTTTACCAATAGCCTCAAAAGCGACTGAGTCGTGCGCAATGCCTGCATTATTAATAATTCCGTCAATGCCAGTAAAAAGCCCTTCTGCGCCTTGTTGCGGGGCAAAATGCTGCTCTATTTTAGTTTTCGCTGCCTGCCAAGCGTGTTGTTGTGAGACGCAAAAGGGTAAGCACAAGGGGGATTGTTCAAGAGTAGAAGCAAGTTCAGACAAAGCATTTTCGTTTATGTCGTTAAGAATTAATCTTACACCAAGGGCATCTAAGTGTTTGGCCAAAGCCGCCCCAATACCATTACCTGCACCGGTAACCATAAATACTTTGTTTTTGAGAATACTCATATTAGCCCTAAATTTAAAGGTGCGCAGTCAAACTGATTATTTGCTGTGACTTAACATTACAAGATTTTTTAGAAAATAGCGCTTGTTAAACGTAAAAATATACTTGTTGGTGCCGATATATAGCTAATGACGTGAATTATCAACACGACGGTATTTGTCGTTTAGTTCGTTTGCAAAACACAGGCGATATTTAGGTGCCGGTCCTCAGCGCTAGCTTCACTTATGGCATAGCACCTATTTTTTGTATTTAACAGCGCTACATCAAACAAACACAGAGGTTTTATGTTCTTTTTAAGAAAGCTTAACGTTTCTCAAGCTATTGGATTTATTATTGCACTGCCGCTTGTTGTCATTGCCTGCGCTATTTTCTTAGTCGTCGAAAATATAAACATCAAAATTGATGAATACGGCGTTTCAGAAAAAGTTGTACAGTTGTCGGCAGTATTTGATGACGTGGCGCACACCCATGCCGTTGAACGAGGCCTGAGCGCTGGATTTTTAGGGAGCAACGGTAAATCAGGAAAGACTAAATTGCTACAGGCTCGAGAGAATGCCGATAATGCAATGAAGCAGTTACAAATGCTGAAACAAGAAGACTACCCTTTTTTAAGCGAAAGTGAATTCAGAAAATTTACTCATGCGACCATCGCTTTAGCAAAAGACAAGCAAACTGTAAGACAAAAGGTAGATGTCTTGGCTAGCGATAACAACGCTTTTCAATTTTATTCCTCAATAAACAGCGCTGCACTTGCTTCAATAGATCAACTTGTAAATCGGTTAAATGATTTTAAGTTAAATCAGTATATGCTTGCACGTTTAAACTTGCTTTGGATGAAAGAGCGAGCTGGGCAAACGAGAGGTTTGCTAAATGGTATTTTTGGCAAAGGGTCGTCAAGTGCTACAAAAAATGTACTTTTAGCTAGTTTTATTGATGATGAAAAACGCCATGCAGCACTTTTTTCGCAGTGGGCGCCACTAGAATTTAGTAATGCTTTGGAGTCGTTCAGCACAAAAAATAATTGGCAACAAGTCACGAAAATTACCGATAGTTTCATCACTAGCAATGCGACTACAGATATAAGCGGACCAAAAGATTGGTTTTCACTAGCTACGTCACGTTTAAGCGATATTAAGAAATTAAGCGATGATATTGGTGCGACCCTGCAGCAAAAAGCCCTTTCTGCGACCAAAGAACAGCAAAATTTTAGACTCTTGTTGCTTGTACTTTGTTGCTTAATATTAACGCCCATCATCTTGTTAGGATTGCTGATAAGGAAATCGATAAGTTCTCGCGTAGAACGGATAAGTAAGTTTTTAGATGAATTGTCAATCAACCATAATTTTACAGCCACTATTGAAGACAACAACAACGATGAATTATCCATTATTATTAGCAACCTTCAAAAGCATGTATCCACCACCCGGGTTTGCTTGCATGATGTATTGGCGCAGCTCCAACTATCAATCCAAATAATTAACGCAAACAAAGCGCAGTGTAGCGACACACTGATTAGTGCACAAAGTCAAAAAGACCAAACGACAGCGATGTCGACAGCGGTGTTGCAACTTAAGCAAGCCAGCGAAATGATTGCTGCTGACCTGTCGGTAGCCTCTGATGAGACTGCCGTAATTAAAGACTCTAGCGACCGAAGCAGTAATAGTCTTCAAGAGGTTTCCTCCCAGTTTGCTTCTTTAAATAAAGAGGTTACAAACTCCCATAACATCGTACAAAATTTTGCGGGACACACAGAGTCAATCTCGCAGATACTACAGAACATACAATCTATCGCCGAGCAAACTAACCTACTTGCCTTAAACGCTGCTATTGAAGCGGCCCGAGCAGGTGAACAAGGCAGAGGCTTTGCTGTGGTCGCAGACGAGGTACGTAACTTAGCGAAGCGCACGCAAGAGTCGACCGAAGAAATTACGTCGATGCTCAATTTATTGACCGATAGTGCGAAACAAGCTAGCGCGTCAATGACTAAATGCCTATCGTTGTCAGACTTATCAAACGAAAGAATAGAAGAAAATAAAGCACAAATTCAGCCCTTGTTTGAAGGGTTGGAAAGATTAAACACATTGTTTCATAGTATCGCCGCTGCAGCTCAAGAGCAGACCCAAGTAGCCGGAGATGTGCACACAAACATTGTCGATCTCGACACTAGCGCGAGTACTATTTTATCGTCAAGTCATTCGGGCAATGACTCACTTGAGTCTCTTGATAAAACATTTGCTAAAACCCTAGAGGGCATTAAACGATTCAAGGTTGAATAGTGCCTAGGCGTATATGCCCATTTCAGCGCGCAAACTCGATACTTAGGACTTCAGTGTTGTCAGTAAAGGTTAGCGTCTCAATCTGCTTATCTAGCTTCACGTTAACGGTATTGGTTTGCGCGAACCAAATATCTCGTAGGACATTGTGCACAATTTGTAGGCCTTCTGTTTTTTGAGGTTTGGGTGTTTCTTGGTACACCCAAAAATGCTTTCCTTCAATCTCAAACCCAACAAGCGTCATGGGCAAAGCGTCATTGTTTGGATAATAAATACCAAAACGCTCTGCAACATAATCTGCAAATTGTGACTGAGTAAGCTTTGAGCTAATAATATCAGCTCCATCACCAAAGATTTCGCTTACGGCATGCTCTGCATCGTGCAGGTCAAAACGGTGCATAATTTCAAGCATTTTTGTTCGTGGGTTAAGCTCTACTCTGGTTATTGCCATTTTTTGCTGGTGTGCCCAGCTTAGTTCGCTAAACACACCCATTATCAATAGTATACTTAACAGCGCTTTTAACACTTTAGCTAAAGCCATTGTTTACTCTTCTTTGTCAAGTTCATCGCCAGTTTTTAGCTTGGTTTTCACTTCTTGCATCAAATCACGACGGACTCTGCTTTCTTCTCGTTTATCTTTAAACGCTTCAATGCGTGAATCAATTATTTTACGTGGGTAGTGGTTATTGTGTATATCAACGTCAGCAGTTTCCCAGCGTGGATCTACCTCAACACTCACTAGCACTTTGTTTTTGTCAGTGACAACTAACTTTTGAACATTTTTAGGTGTACGGCGCCAAATTTCTGCAGGAATGCGCATCATTTCAGTGCTGCCGTCTGCAAACGTCATTTCAAAGATAATAGGCATAACAAGTCCACCATGATTACTAAATTCTAATACATAGTAATTTTTATCTTCTTTTACAGCGCGTTCGAACGTTTTTCTCTCCCATGGGTCAAGTTCTTTCAAGAATTTTTGATACTCATTTCGGTCTTTATTGGTGACCGTAAACATATCGTTATCATCATAAAAATCTTTGATATCGGCGTTACGGTCTATCCACAAGGCTCTACCTTCTTTACTATTTCGCTCAACTGTCATTGATAAAGGTTTGTCGTTATATTCTCGACGTTCACGGTCAAAATCAACATCTGGGTTTTTAGTATCTAAACGAAGTTTGTAAACCGAGTCTAGGGAGATATCAACATGGTCAGTTGAATAGAACCAACCGCGCCAAAACCAATCTAAATCGATGCCAGAGGCCTCTTCCATCGTTCTAAAAAAGTCTGATGGCGTTGGGCGTTTATACTTCCAGCGCTGGGCATATTCTTTAAATGCAAAATCGAAAAGCTCTCGGCCCATAATGGTTTCGCGCAAGATATTCAACGCTGCTGCCGGTTTAGTATAAGCATTAGGGCCTAACCGTAAAACCGAATCTGATTGCGTCATGATAGGGACTTGCGTGCTCGATGCCATATAGTCAGTGATATCAGCAGGCTCTACACCCCAAGGAATACTTGGATCCCACTCACGACCAGCGACGCCGTCTAAGAAACTATTTAAGCCTTCGTCCATCCATGTCCATTGGCGTTCGTCTGAATTGACAATCATAGGGAAATAGATATGCCCTACTTCGTGGATGACAACGCCGATAAGAAAACGTTTTTCTGCTAGAGAATAAGTACGGCTGCCATCATCTTGCAATTCAGTACGCGGACCATTGAAGGTAATCATTGGATATTCCATTCCACCAACAGGACCGTTTACGGACTGTGCGACAGGATAGGGGTAATCAAATGAAAAGCGGGAATACACTTCCATTGTGTGGATAACTGACTCTGTAGAATATTTTTTCCACAAGTCCCCACCTTCTTTTGGATAGAAAGACATTGCCATAACCAATGGCTGATCGTCTCCACCTTGATGATAACCTTTAGCGTCCCACATAAACTTGCGTGATGAGGCCCAGGCAAAGTCGCGTACATTTTCAGCTTTAAACTTCCAGGTTTTCGTATTCGTGGTGCCCTCTTTTTCGTTCTCTAAGGCTTCTTCTTCAGTCACGATAAACACAGGGCGTTTTGCATCTTCGGCTTCTTCTAAGCGCTTACGTTGGCTTGAGCTTAAAACGTCCTTAGCATTGGCTAGAGCGCCTGTGGCAGAGACAATATGGTCTGCTGGCACAGTAATATTAACCTCATAGTCTCCAAACTCTAGGGTAAACTCACCTCTTCCAATAAATTCTTTATTTGTCCATGCTTCATAATCAGTATAAGCCGCTAAACGCGGGAACCATTGCGCTAACAAAAAGATGTCATTGCCACCTTCTCGAGCGTCATCAGGGAAGTGTTCGTAGCCAGAACGAGCCGAAACCGCGTCTTCCTCTACGATATTAAACGCAAAGTCAATCTCAAAGCTTATTGAGTCGCCTGATTTTATGGGTTTGGGTAAATCAACACGCATTAGAGTGCCAACAACAACGTAGTTGAGGGCTTTATCTCTGGTGGTACTCACTTTCAAGAGTTCATAACCTAATTCAACGTCTTCAACAAATTGCTGGCGACGAAGCTCGCCTAAGCTAAGTTTGGCTGGAGAACTGCCATTAGCCGCTTGCGTTGCTGGCCCCCTATTTCCAATCCCACCAAAGGTTGTGGTAAGTGCCGACATCGAGTCATTCTTAAACTTATTTTGGTCCAATTGGATCCACAAATACTTGAGAGCATCAGGGCTATTATTTTTATAGGTGATGGTTTGAGAAGCCGTTAATCGACGTTTATCTTCATCAAGGCTAACATCAATTTTATAGTCGACTTGCTGTTGCCAATATTGGTGGCCTGGCGCACCCGCTGCGTTTCGATACACATTTGGCGTTGGCAAGACTTCGTCAAGTTGACGAAACTTATCTTCGAAATCGCCTTTGGTTTGGTTTATTTGCGCAAAAGAAGCGGTGCTCAATACGCTAAACAAAAAACAGGTAAATGCTGAATACTTAATAATGGACATAGAAAACCTTAACTACTTCGATAAATTTGAAGGGTCACACTCAAGTGGTACGACGACTTTCCCAAGAATGTAATATTATAACTTTTCATGACAAAAACCAATGCTGCAAAACTTGAATGTTCACAATAGAAGGGCTTTACTGAGGTATATCAAACGGAATTTATGTAAGAAATTGTTTCATTGCGCAAGAAAAAGCACTCTTTCGAGTGCTTTTAGGCTTTGTATTTAATAGATATTACTTGAATTTACGCTATAAGCAGTTGAAATATATAGATTTATACATCTAGATTTTCTACGTTCAAGGCGTTAGTTTCAATGAAATCTCTACGCGGTTCTACTTGATCACCCATTAGTGTTGTGAAAAGTTGGTCAGCACTGATTGCATCTTCAATAGTGACCTGCAACATGCGCCTTGCATCAGGATCCATAGTTGTTTCCCATAACTGACTCGGGTTCATTTCACCTAGTCCTTTATAACGCTGAATATATTGGCCACGTTTTGCTTCAGCCATTAACCAATCTAATGCTTCTTTGAACTCACCTACTGGCAAGGTTTTCTCCCCGCGTTTAATGTAAGCACCTTCTTCCATTAGGTCATTAATAGTTTCGTTAAGGGTTTTGATCTTTTCATACTCAGGTGAACTTACGAAATCACTATTAATATAATAATGATAGTCTATGCCGTGTTGACGCATAGTGATAACTAGTTCATTTGCTCCGTCTTCGTTTAGTTCAACAGCAAAGAGGAAGCTTCTTGAGTCATCTTCACTAATCGCTAGATTGCTAACAATTTGTTCTCCAATCTCACTTAAAACTGCCTTGTCTTTCAGTGCTTCTTGCGTTAAAGGACGTGAATACAATAACTGCTTCAAAAGTGATTCCGGCATTCTTCTATGCATGCGCGCTATCATTATCATGGTGGTTTGGTATAGCGTTACCATGTTTTCAAGTGCTACACCTTGAATCGCTGGTGCATCTGGACTTACATGCAAAGAAGCACCATCTACTGCGATGCTAGTCAGTAGTTTTGTTAATGCGTCGTCATCTTTAAGATATTGCTCTTGCTTACCCTTTTTAATTTTGTATAAAGGTGGCTGAGCAATAAAGATATGTCCTCGTTCAATCATTTCTGGCATTTGACGGAAAAAGAAAGTCAATAGAAGTGTTCGAATATGTGAGCCATCAACATCAGCATCGGTCATGATAATAATGCTATGGTAACGTAACTTATCAGGGTTATATTCATCGCGACCAATACCACAACCTAATGCAGTAATCAGCGTCGCAACCTCTTGTGAAGATAGCATTTTGTCGAAGCGCGCTTTTTCAACGTTCAATATTTTACCTTTCAAAGGCAGAATAGCTTGATTCTTACGATTGCGACCTTGTTTTGCTGAACCACCAGCAGAGTCCCCTTCCACTATATAGAGTTCAGATAGTGCTGGATCTTTTTCTTGGCAATCAGCTAACTTACCAGGTAAGCCAGCTAAATCTAGGGCTCCTTTGCGTCTTGTCATATCACGTGCTTTGCGCGCAGCTTCACGAGCGCGGGCGGCATCAATAATTTTGCCTACGATTGTTTTTGCATCAGCGGGGTTCTCTTGTAAAAATTCAACAAGTTTTTCCCCCATAGATGATTCTACTGCTGATTTAACTTCTGAGCTTACAAGTTTATCTTTTGTTTGCGAAGAAAACTTAGGATCGGGCACTTTAACAGAAACAACCGCGGTTAAACCTTCACGAGCATCATCGCCGCTGGCGTTGGTTTTATTCTTTTTATTATAACCTTCTGTTTCCATATAATTATTAAGCGTACGAGTTAATGCACCTCTAAAACCAGCCAAATGGGTTCCGCCGTCACGCTGTGGGATATTATTGGTAAAGCAGAAAACGTTTTCTTGGAAACCATCATTCCATTGCATGGCAACTTCGACTGTTACGCCATCTTCCTCGCGTTCATGCGTAAAGTAAAACGCTTTACCATGAACAACGTTTTTATTCGTATTTAAATATTCTACGAAAGCTCTTATACCGCCCTCATAGTGAAAATTTTCTTTGCGTCCATCACGCTCATCTTCAATAGTGATAGATATGCCTGAGTTGAGAAAGGATAGTTCACGTATCCGCTTGGCTAAAATTTCAAAATGAAACAGCACGTTTGTGAAAGTTTCTTCACTAGGCCAAAAACGTATCTTGGTACCTTTCTTTTCGGTTTTAGCCGTTGCTACAAGAGGAGATACTGGTACGCCCATATTGTATTCTTGCTCAAATCGTTCACCTTGTCTGTATATAGTCAGCGCAAGTTTTTTAGATAGAGCATTTACAACTGAAACACCTACACCGTGTAATCCACCTGATACTTTATAAGAATTGTCATCAAATTTACCACCCGCATGGAGAACCGTCATAATAACTTCGGCTGCAGAGACACCTTCTTCTTCGTGCATTTCGGTAGGAATACCACGACCATCGTCTTCAACAGAAACTGAGTTATCAGAATGTATCTTAACTTTTATTTCACTACAGTGTCCCGCTAAGGCTTCATCAATAGAGTTATCGACTACTTCAAAAACCATATGATGCAAACCTGTTCCATCATCGGTATCACCAATATACATGCCAGGTCTTTTTCTTACCGCATCTAAGCCTTTTAATACTTTGATACTGGACGAGTCATAGTTTTGTTCGGACATCTTTACTCCTCTATCACGTGGTTATGTTTCACGTGGAACACTTTTTTGTTGTTATAAGTTTGTACAAATGACATTTGTTGTTTTTCAATTGCTGTCACAAATACTTGAGTGTCTTGCTCCAACACGGTTGTTATAAATTTCTCTCTTGTTGCTTCGTCGAGCTCTGCTGAAATGTCATCGACTAAAAAAACACTTTGTTTCCCTGTCAATTCCTTCAATACTTTTACTTCAGCCAACAAAAGTAACGATACAAGTAAACGAAGCTGTCCTCGTGACATATACTCAGCAGCATTTTTATCATCTACCATAAACTGCAAGTCAGCTTTATGAGGACCACTAGACGTTGAACCCTTAAAAAGATCTCGATCTACTTTGTTAGACATTGAATCTTTTAAAGAATTATTTTTATCCCAGCCAGTAGTATACCTTAATACTACATTTAACTCAGGTGAAAATTTCGAATATAAGGCACTTATTTCGCTATTTAAGCGATTAATATAGCTTTCTCTTAGCGCGCTTATAGATTCACCCAGTTCGGCCAGCTGGTCTAGCCATACATCCTGTTTCTTAAACTCATTACCTTGAGTGTAGTCAAACTGTTTTAAGAGAGCGTTTCGCTGACTCAAGCAATTATTATAACGCCCATTGATAAGTTGAAATTTATGTTCCACGTGAAACAACAACCAATCGAGATATCGTCTTCGACCAAGCGGTGGCCCCAAAATCAAATCACTACTTTGTGGCGTAAATATTTGGACAGGGAGTAATCTTGCTATATCAGCAATCTTTTTGGTTTTTTCTCCATCTAAACTAAATAGATTCCCTTCTTGCTTTGAACGACTAAAACCAAGTTTTGAGACGCCCTCTCCATTTTGGAATTCACAAAACCCCGACGCCTGTTTATGTAATTCGTTTATAAATGTGTCGGGTTTAGATGTTCTGAAGGAGCGACCAAACCCTAATACATGTACAGCCTCGAGCAGGCTAGACTTGCCCGCACCATTATTTCCGTAAATGACATTCAAGTTTTTGTGGGGAGAAAAATCAGCGGCTGCAAAATTTCTAAAATTTTGCAGCCTAATTTTTGTGATGTACATGAGTTTGCTAAGGACTTAGCTGAAATTGTATTTAGATGATTTTTCCAACAAGCTATATTCTCATTGGCATGATAACGTACTGAGAAGAATCGTCATCTACAGGCAAACCATCTACTAATTTTATTCCGTGGATTAAAGCCATCGTGTTTGAGTCAAACAGTTTGAAAATTACCATGTCGGTTTCAACCGCGTTGAGCACGTCTATAAGATAAGCCACGTTAAAACCAATCTCAAGATTATCTCCTTCATAATCGACATCAATAACTTCTTCGGCATGTTCTTGTTCTGGGTTGTCAGCGGTTATCTTTAACTCACTAGCAGATAGACTCAAACGTACGCCTTTAAATTTCTCATTGGTCAAGATCATTGCGCGAGACAAGGCACCTTTTATGAGATCACGATATACAATTAGTCCTTTGTTAGTTTCTTTTGGTACTACACGATTATAGTCCGGAAAACGACCGTCAACGAGTTTACTAGTAAACACAAAGGAATTGCTTAACATGCTAATGTGATTTGCACCTAAACGTACTTTGACTTTTGTGTCTGATTCATCGATTAACCTTGCTATTTCCATAACACCTTTGCGGGGAATGATAACTTGCTTAGCAGGTAATACTGCATCGGTGTATTCTACAATAGACATTGCTAAGCGATGCCCATCGGTAGCAACAGACCGAATTGTGTTGTCAGACGTTTCAAGACTCATCCCGTTTAAATAGTAACGAACATCTTGTTGTGCCATAGAAAACTGAACAGATTCAATGAGTTGCTTTAAATCTTGTTGCGTAATTTCAAATTCACTGTCACCTTCCCACGCTTCAAGATTAGGATAATCATCAGCGCTTAAAGTTGATAAGGAATATTTTGCTCTGCCAGACTTTATCAGCGCTTTATTTTCTTCAACGCTAAACAAAATTGTACAGTCGTCGGGTAATCCACGCACAATATCAAGAAGCTTCTTCGCTGGCACCGTTATTTGGCCTTCGGTTGAACTACCCGCTAGGCGAACATTGGTGATAAGTTCGACCTCAAGATCGGTACCCGTCATCCACAAGGCTTCTTGCTCTACTCGAATGAGTACGTTTCCTAAAATAGGTAAAGTGTGTCTACGCTCGACAGCACCAGCTACTAACTGTAGCGGGTGTAAAAAATCTTCTCTACTAATCGTAAAATTCATGTGTCGTTCTCGTTATTGGTGACTAAGACGATAATGTGCGAATTAAATTCGTATAATCTTCCATAATATCATGGTCTTCGCTACGTAACTCTTTAATTTTTCTTACTGCATGAATAACGGTAGTATGATCTCTACCACCGAATGAGTTACCTATTTCTGGATAACTATTATTAGTCAATTCTTTCGCAAGCGCCATTGCCATTTGTCTAGGACGAGCAACACTTCGGGTTCTGCGCTTAGATAAAAAATCAGCTACTTTTATCTTGTAATAGTCAGCTACCGTTTTAATTATATTATCAATAGTAACTAACTTATCTTGCAAGGCAAGTAAATCTCGTAACGCGTCTTTCGCAAAATCTATCGTAATAGGCTTTCCAGTAAAATTCGCGTTCGCGATAACGCGATTTAATGCACCTTCTAATTCACGTACATTAGAGCGCAACTTTTTAGCCATAAAAAAAGCTACTTCATGAGGCAGGTCAATTCTATTTTGCTTTGCTTTAGAAAGCAGAATTGCAACTCGCGTTTCAAGTTCAGGAGGCTCAATTATAACCGTAAGCCCCCAACCAAAACGAGATTTCAAACGATCTTCAACACCGTCAATCTCTTTTGGATAGCGGTCAGAAGTTAGAATGATCTGCTGATTGCCTTCTAACAGCGCGTTAAAGGTATGAAAAAACTCTTCTTGTGAACGTTCTTTGTTTGCAAACAACTGAATATCATCAATTAAGAGTGCATCAACCGACCTATAAAAGCGTTTAAAATCTTCAATCGCGTTATTTTGTAGGGCTTTCACCATATCTTGTACGAAACGTTCAGATTGCATATAAACAATTTTCGCATTGGGATTGCTTTCTATGATGCCGTTTCCTATTGCATGAATAAGGTGGGTCTTACCTAAGCCCGTGCCACCATACAAGAACAAGGGGTTATATGTTACCCCAGGGTTTTGCGCTACTTGCGTCGCAGCCGCCCGTGCTAATTGGTTTGATTTACCTTCTACGAAGTTATCAAAAGTATATTTGGGGTTTACGTTACTATTGTGATTTTCTAAGTTGGGAACAGGTAAACTTTGGTTAAACGACATAAGTTCTTTATTGGAAGAATTTATATTGTCGCTAATAATCAACTTAGGTGGAGCTAATTTTTCTTTTTTCGAGCTTTTAGTTTTTTCAGGCGTATCTTCAATCGTTACCTGTTCGTTTTGCGCAACAGGCGGTTTTGAATCGCTGATAGACAAAAGAGGTGCATCGGCTCCATAAAGTTGCTTGAGCGTTTTGGTGATTAAAATAAAATATTCATCTCGCACCCAACCCAAAACAAATTTATTGGCTGCATATAAATGAAGCGTTTCGCCGTCGAAGTAAGAACCAAGTGGTTTTAGCCACATGTTAAATTGCTCTGCTTCTAATTCGTGTTTTATTGTATTTAAACAATCGCTCCAGTTAATAGCCAAACGTCGTTCCTTTCTAAGCAGTTTTTGAACCGCTTTGATAAATAGCGGGTTGATAACTATATGATAAAATAGCTATGTTATCCACAAAAACTGCCCTTACTTTGCCCTATATGACGCATATATACACAAAATCAGCATATCTCTTTGTTTTTAAACACTTTTAAGTTTTAGTATCGAATTTATAGCTTCGCATTCATGTGTTTTCAGCTTGATTAGTGATTATTTACGCAATTTAATCCTTTTTTTAAATTTACCTGTGGATAAGTATTTTAACTTTTTTGTCAACTCATTCAGCCATAAAAACTATTAAAACTAAACTCAAAAGACGCAAACAACTAAGCTATTTTTAAAGTAAAAATTGACATTAAAACTCAGCTAGTAAGCAAGGCGATAAATTGTTTCATATGAAACAATTTATCGCCTTAAAAACACTTCTTTTTCTTTGCTTAAAGCCAATCTTTACCTTGACTTTAGGTGACTTGATCTCTATTATTCCGCGTCCAATAAATGCGGTCGTCTTTTTACTCAAGCAAATTGCTTAATGTAAATAAGCCAACCAAGGTAACAGTAACTAAACGAGAATCAGGTCATGAAAAGAACTTTTCAACCAAGTAATTTAAAGCGCAAGCGCTCTCACGGTTTCCGTGCACGCATGGCTACTAAAAACGGTCGCGCAGTACTTGCTAGACGTAGAGCGAAAGGTAGAAAAAGTTTATCAGCGTAAAATGGTTGTCATAAACCATGGAAGCGAACGACTTTAGCTATCCGAGGGAGTCAAGGCTCTTGACTCCTCGCCACTTCTCTACTGTATTCGAAAAAGCAATCCCAGCAGTTACCCCTACTATCACCCTACTTGCTCGCCATAACGAACTCGGTCATCCGCGTTTAGGTGTTACTATACCCAAAAAGAAAGTCAAGCTAGCCGTTAACCGAAACCGCATCAAACGTTGTATTCGTGAAAGTTTTCGCTTAACAGCGCACAAACTACCAAATATTGATATTATCGTTATTGGCAAGCATGGTATAAACGACCTTGATAACACCGAGCTTTTTATCCACTTAGAAAAATTATGGCGGAGAATAAGTAAACGATGCGAATAATATCTAGTGGATCTTCTTTAATGGCCCTACCATTATTGGCCATTGTGAAGTTTTATCAATTATTTATATCACCCCTGTTAGGGCAAAATTGTCGCTTCCACCCAACATGCTCCTGTTATGCGCATCAAGCCTTAAAAGAACATGGTGCATTTAAAGGAAGTTGGTTAGCTGTAAAACGTATTGTAAAGTGTCAACCTTTGCATCCTGGCGGCATAGATAATGTACCAAGTGCAAATAAAAATACTAAAACTGTAATAAATAGTGACCATAACAACACTATAAAGAATCAACATTAATTAACTGAGACTGATATGGAATCCCAAAGAAGTATAATAATTATTGGTTTATTGTTAGTTAGTTTCCTTTTATGGACTAACTATCAACAAGCTAATGCACCCGCCACTTATGAAACAAATGCTACTGATCAATCTCAGGTTCAAACAAACCAAGGTGACGACTTAGGCGGCTATTTAGATTCAGAGCAGCTTTCTACTGCAAGCCCAACAGGTGAAGTAGAAGAATTCAGTATTGATACTAGTGATGGACTTTCTTCTAATCTTGTTGCCGCCAGAAATAGTAATCGTATTATAAGCGTTACAACCGATACTTTAGATATAAAAATAGATCTAAACGGTGGTGACGTCATTGAGGCCAATCTTATAAAATTCCCAGTTACTCTGGGTTCAGATGATTCGTATCCACTATTGAAACCACAAACCGACGTTAAGCACATTGCACAGAGTTTCTTAATTGGCGCTGAAAAAAATACCAATGATCGCGCGCTCTACACTAGCCAATCGAATGAGTATACGCTAAACGGAGATACTCTCTCGATTCCACTCACATGGCGTTCACAAGACGGTATTGCGGTTACTAAAACTTTTACCTTCACCCGTGACAGCCATTTAATTGATGTGAGCTATGACGTAACAAATAACACCAACGCTCCGGTTAACTTTGCTTTTCTAGCTCGCTTAGAACAGACCACTAACGATGTTGGTGACGGCAGCATGTTCATGCCCACTTTCAGGGGCGCTGCTTACTCTACTTTAGACGACCGTTACGAAAAATTATCTTTTGGTGATATTGAAGATGGCTTCCCAAAAACGGAAACCGAAGCCGGTTGGGTAGCTATGATTGAGCATTATTTTGTAGCCGCATGGGTACCACCACAAGAAGATAAGAATACCATTACCGCTCGCACCAGTGCTAACACAGCGATTATTAGTGTTACCGGTAAACCACAGGCCGTTGCACCTAATCAACAAGCTACTTTTACGGGTAAGCTTTATTTAGGACCAAAAGACCAAGAGACACTTTCTGGCGTGGCTAGAGGTCTTGATCTGACTGTAGACTACGGACCTTTATGGTGGTTATCACAACCCTTATTCCATTTACTGCAATGGTTACATAGTTTTGTGATGAACTGGGGTGTAGCAATTATTTTAATAACCTTAATTGTAAAAGGTGCAATGTTCTGGTTGACCAAGAAACAATACGAATCAATGGCTAAAATGCGTGCCTTACAGCCAAAACTCACGCAATTGAAAGACCGTTTTGGCGACGACCGTCAAAAAATGTCACAAGCCATGATGGAAATGTACAAGAAAGAAAAGGTAAACCCAATGGGCGGTTGTTTCCCGCTGTTACTGCAAATGCCTATTTTCTTAGCTTTATATTGGGTACTGCTCGAAAGTGTTGAACTTAGACACGCGAGCTTTGCACTTTGGATTACCGACTTATCGGTACCAGATCCTTTCTTTGTATTACCGATACTAACGGGCGCAAGTATGTTTTTACTACAAAAATTGCAGCCCATGACAATACAAGATCCACTTCAGCAAAAACTGATGACTTATATGCCAGTAGCCATGAGCGTATTCTTCTTCTTCTTCCCTGCTGGTTTGGTATTGTACTGGTTAATCAGTAACTTAGTGACTTTGGTACAAGCTAAGATTATTTATGCTTCGATGGAAAAACGTGGTTTGAAGGCGAAATAAATAGTAGAGACTGATGTCTTAATTGACTTAGCACTGAAAGTTCGTAAAAAAGATCTGGTTAACAGATCTTTTTTTTGCCTAAGGTTTTATCAACGTTGGATACGGTGGGAGACAATTGCTATTATTCGCTGCAATGTTTCACTAAACTATCTGCATAACCTTGAAAAAAGAAAAAATTGCACCACCACTGGTGTAATAGCCTAAAAATACAAGCCCACAAACGGAGAACCCTATGCCCTCTTTTGATGTAGTGTCTGAACTAGATAAAGTAGAAACCAAAAATGCTGTAGACAACGCCAACCGCGATGTTTCAACACGCTTCGATTTCAAGGGAGTTGATGCTAGTTTTGAATACGTAGAAGAAACTGTTGTCATGAAAGCAGAAGCTGAATTTCAACTTCAACAAATGCAATCCATGTTGCGAGATGCATGTTCAAAACGCGGTGTAGATACGTCAGCGCTAGAAGCACAAAAAATTGATCATACAGGCAAAACCTTTAAACAAACGATTAGCTTTAAACAAGGAATAGACCAGCCCTTGGCTAAAAAAATAGTCAAAGTGATTAAAGACAAAAAACTCAAAGTTCAGACCGCGATTCAAGGTGAGCAACTGCGCGTTACCGGCAAAAAGCGTGATGATTTGCAAAGTGTGATGGCCTTGCTCCGTTCTGAAGATTTTGGTCAACCTCTTCAATTCAATAATTTTAGAGATTAGCCTATGACTCAGCCCGTTGTCACAAGCGAAACTATTGTCGCCCAGGCCACTGCTCCGGGTCGAGGCAGCGTTGGTATTGTGCGCGTATCGGGCCCAAATGCGAAAGCGATTGCAAAGTTAATACTCAAAGACTGCCCGAAACCGCGCATAGCTAGTTATCAACCGTTTTATGACAATAAGCAAAACGTCATTGACCAAGGCATCGCGCTATTTTTTGTCGGTCCGCATTCTTTTACCGGTGAAGATGTGCTTGAACTACAAGGCCATGGTGGTCAGGTAGTCATGCAACTGCTCATTGAAACATGCTTGCAAAGTGGTTTAGTTCGTCTTGCTAAACCGGGCGAATTTAGTGAACAAGCCTTTTTGAATGACAAAATGGACTTAACCCAGGCAGAAGCGATCGCAGATTTAATCAATGCTTCATCACAACAAGCCGCGAAAAGTGCGTTGCGTTCTATGCAAGGTGAGTTTTCAAAGCAAATAAACGCGCTCGTAGATAAAGTCATTTATTTAAGAATGTATGTTGAGGCAGCGATAGATTTTCCTGAAGAAGAAATCGATTTTTTGGCTGATGGGATTGTGCAATCTAATCTTGTAGACATTGTCACTTTGCTAAACAGCATTATGCATCAAGCAAAACAAGGGTCTTTACTGCGTGACGGAATGCGGGTAGTCATTGTTGGGCGACCCAATGCTGGGAAATCGAGTTTATTAAACGCCTTGAGTGGAAAAGACAGTGCAATAGTTACTGATATTGCAGGCACCACACGAGACGTTTTAAAAGAACATATTCATATAGATGGCATGCCGCTACATATTATCGATACCGCGGGCCTGCGTGACAACGCCGATAAAGTTGAACAAATTGGTATTCAAAGGGCTTGGCAAGAAATTGAGCAGGCTGATCGTGTTTTGTTTATGGTCGATGCTCAAGAAGAAAGCCAAACCCAGCCACAAGATATTTGGCCAGAATTTTACGCCAAGTTAGCACCAAACACAGCGATTACCGTTATTCGCAATAAATGTGATTTAAGCAATGAAACTCCAGGGATTAGTACTGATGGGACCTACCCAGTTATTTCATTATCAGCCAAAGACAAAAGCGGTTTAGACAGTTTAAGTGCGCATCTAAAAGAATGTATGGGTTTTGACCAAGTAGGTGAAGACCAAGTAATTGCCCGGCAGCGGCACATTACAGCGTTAATAAATGCTCAACAGCACATTGAAACGGGAAAGGATCAGCTAGAACTGAATTTCGCGGGTGAATTATTAGCAGAGGAACTGCGTATAGCCCAAGCGTATTTGAATGAAATTACCGGTGAATTTAGTTCTGACGATTTATTAGGAAAAATATTTTCTTCATTTTGTATTGGAAAATAAAATAGTAGCTTTAAGCGCTATCGCTTCATCATAAAAGGATAAGAATGTGGAAATCGAGATAGTTGTTGGATCAGTCCTTGGGGCTAGCGAGTATGTCGCAGAAGCTGTAGAGGCTATGTTGAAGGAAAAGGGCCATCAAACACAATGTCATTTTACGCCCCATTTTCAAGACATCGACCTAAATAAGCTGTTAATCGTGGTCACCTCGACCCATGGCGCTGGAGATTTGCCCGACAACATTCAAGCCTTCGCGAAAGATTTGGCTAGCAGCGACCTAAGTGGCTTGCGTGCTATAGTTATAGGCCTTGGCGATTCTAGTTACGATACTTTTTGCCAAGGCTCATTAACAATGCAAACAACAATTGAAGAGGCGGGTGGAAAAGTATTATTTCCTGTTTTCCAAATAGATGTACTTCATCATCCCATTCCTGAAGATATCGCGGTAGAATGGCTATCAGAAAAAATAGATACACTCAATTAGCTTGCGGCATACTTTAACCAAGCTTAACTTATAAAACTTTTATTATAGTAAGCATAATCCCTTGAACGAACTTGAATTAGAGACCTTACAAACCCCAATGAGCAACTTAGCTCGGGTTTTGTATTGCGTTTATTTACG
Source organism: Glaciecola sp. G7-5 (assembly GCF_055808975.1). Taxonomy (NCBI): domain Bacteria; kingdom Pseudomonadati; phylum Pseudomonadota; class Gammaproteobacteria; order Alteromonadales; family Alteromonadaceae; genus Glaciecola; species Glaciecola sp. G7-5. Next base: position 943,010 of record NZ_CM147892.1, on the reverse strand, counting down.
CCCTCAAGTAGAAGGCAACAAGCAAACGGCCAAGGTAAATAATAAAGCAATATTACAACTAATTAATAACAAGAAACCCGTATTAACCATGGGCCGCCAAATAAGCGCCTTGTTTAAAGAATTACATCAAGTGGGATTAATAGACCTTGGCGAAGACACAGATTTTTCAAAATCCTTACATAATAAAGAACTGACCTTACCGCTTACGGCATTGCCCCAGTCCCTTGAAAACCCACAATTTCATTCACAACATAAATCAATGAAACTAGACTGGCGACCGGTACAAACAATATTTGAAGACTTATGCCAACTCGTTGGTTTAATTGAAAAAATATACAGTGCTGATGAACTAGGTGAGTTTATTGCTTACTGGTTGGGGCGCATCGATACCCAGTGCACAGAATATCAATGGACACAAAAATTGGTTATTCATTTAAAACAACGCCGACAACGGTTACCATTGTCAGAACAAAAATCCAAAGCTGGCCACCAATACGTAACGCCCAGTGCAGGTATCGTTTTTGACGATAATGTAAAACAGCTTATCAATCAGTATAAAGATCAAATTTAAAAGGTCACCCACGAGGTAGTTATGAAAACCTTAGAACAACGAGTAGCTGAGTTAAAAGGTGCTATGGGCCTTGACCGCCAAGCGGCCAAAAGCAATGCTCATATACCAAAATTTGACTACGAAAAAAATCGTCGCGAATATGAAATATTGGCAAATGCTGATTTGCAAAAATTACATCAAGAATCAAAACAAAAACGGGTTGAACAGCTTCATGGTAGATCTGAGTTAAATCCTAAGTGGACCTTCGAAAACCTACAAGAAGACGCACAAGATGTGATTGAAGCGGTCAGTATTGCGCGCTCTTTTATTGCTGCTCACAAAGACCCAAAGTGGCGTAAAAGCCGTGCCCATATGATGATATTTTATGGTGATTATGGCAGAGGAAAATCACATATAGCGGGCGCTATTGCACAAGAGTTAATTAATAAATTTGAGACCAGCGTGTTATATCGTCAGTTACAAACTCTGCTTGATATGCGCTTATATTCATACGATTACCAGTCCCAAGACAATGCCTCTTACCGCTATCGTGAAGTAAATCAACAGCTTTTAGATGTAGATTTACTTATTCTTGATGAAGTGTGCGTTAATGAAACAGTATTAAAAAAGAATGCACAGTCTTGGTTAGGAAATTTATTACGCCAACGCAAAGCCGCAAACAAAAATTGCATATTAATCACCAATCATCATCTATCAGATTTAGAAAGCGCGATTGGGCGTTATTGTTTTGAATCTATTCGCGAATACGAAACCTATCAGGTTCATTTTCAAGGACCAAGTAGACGTGCCCCGCTCACCCAACAAATAGTTTCAAGTAATCACAATACCCATCCTCAAAACTCAGGTCCGGCGTCACCGCCTTCAAGCTATCAACCAAATACTATTTCTTATAAAAAGCGCTAATCGCCTTTAGCGCTATAAAATTTAAGCCCATTACATCAATTTAGTGTAAAAACTTCTTTATTATCTCGCATAATTTTGGCAAGGTGGTAAGACAGGTAGTACATAAATGTTAACACTTAGTTAACACGCTAATTAGTAACCCATGCGAAATATTACATTTAATTTGTTTAAAAGGGCTTATCCACCATGAAAAGAATACTTCACTCACTTTGTTTTTCTAGCCTACTGTTAGTTGGTGCTTGCACGAGTGAACCCGAGTTGCCAACAAAGACACCGGTGGCCGAAACTGCTGCACAAACTCAAGCATCCCGAGCAAAGATTAAATCCGCCATCGACAGTGCAGCAGACTGGCAATTGGCAAGAATGGATGATTTTGAGTCCTACATTCCTACATTTATTCACCGTACCGTAGAAGAACGTGGTTGGGTCCAGGGTGCTTTCTATCTTGGCTTAGTGAGATGGGCACAGGCTACCAATAATCAAGACTACATTGATTTTTTGCGTAAGCATGGAGAAGAGCAAAACTGGCGCATAGGTGACCGAACATATCATGCTGATGACCACGTTATTGCGCAATATTATTTATATCTTTATGAGCAAGATAAAAACCCAGAAATTTTGCATGAAACGATTAGTGAATTTGACATTATCCTCTCGAACCAACCTAAAACAGACCTAGATTTTGTCCCAAGAGGTAAAATTAAAGACGAAGGTTACGATCATGACTGCCAAAAACGATGGTGCTGGTCTGATGCTTTGTTTATGTCACCACCGGTTTGGTTTCATTTAAGTAATATTACGGGTGACGACAAATACGCCGCCTACGCGCATCAAGAGTATGTTGCGGTAACCGATTACCTGCTAGATCCTGAATATAACCTCTACTTTAGAGACAGTCGCTTTTTAGAGAGAAGAGAAGACGATGGATCTAAAATATTTTGGAGTCGTGGTAATGGCTGGGTATATTCTGGCTTGGCAAATATTATCGACACCTTAAAACAAGATGACCCGCGTCGTGGTTACTATATCGATTTGTTCAAACGTATGTCGGTAAGTCTAGCTAAACTACAATCTGACAGCGGCTATTGGCCAGTATCCTTGGCAGCCGGTGATTTATATCCAACACCCGAAAGTAGTGGTACTGCCTTTTTCGTGGCCGGCTTAGCGTGGGGTGTTAACAACGATATACTTGATGAAAGCACCTACTTACCGACGATTCAAAAAGGCTGGGATGCTTTACTTAAAGCCCAAAAAGAAGATGGAATGTTAGGCTACGTACAGCAAGTAGGTTATGCCCCCGACAAAGTGTCACCAGATGAAACCCAGCTATATGGCGCGGGCGCCTTCCTTTTAGCCGGCATGGAAATTCTAGAGATGGCAGATAAAATCAAGTAATTTTGCCATGCCTATATAAGGCCATTACCCGCAACACCATAATCCCAATATCACTCGAAGAAAGGTCATTCCTGCAAAAGCAGGAACCTCCCACTTAACCTGACAAGCTAACCACAGAGCTTGTTTTCAGTTTGCTATGTACTGTGGGAGGTACTCGCCTGCGCGAGCATGACGGTGGTAGACATCATCGTAGTAATGATCCTCGTCATTACTGCGAAGGCAGTAATCTCCAACTTAACCTAACAAGCTAACCACTGAGCATGTTTTCAATTTGCCGTCTAATGGAGGAGTTACTCGCCTCCGCGAGCATGACGGTGGTATAGTGATATTTCTTCACAAGTAATTTCACCTATTTACACCAAAATACGCTCAATAAAACCTCAATTTATAAAAACAACGAATTTATTTTCATATTCATTAAGAGAAAGTCTCCACAGGACACTACATTTCAATTCACTTACTCACAAAACCTGCATAATTACGACATCAACCGCAGCTATTAAAAAATAAGCCACAACTTATTCACAAGCTATACCGTAAAATTTATGACATGTGGATAACTCAGGTATAAACATGTTAATTAGTGGAGAATAAGGTAGGTATAAAATTGCTCACTTTTTAGGCTGTGTATAAGTGGGTAAGTTATCCTCAGGCTATACATAGTTGTGATCTTCACTATACAAGATCTATCATCGATATAATTTATTGATTTATATACAAAAAAATCGCTTATCAACATAAAAGTGCTTACTTAATAATAGTAATAATAAAGATCTTTAAAGAAAAGAATATATATACTACTGAGGATGTTTTTCATTTTTCAGCGTTTTAAAAAAATAAAACGGGCTAATTTATAAAGTGTTTAATATTTAAACAATCGTATTTCAAAAATCAAAAACTTCATATACAATACGCGCCCTTTCAAAAAGGATGTTTTAAGCAGAAGAACTTGCTCTATTTGTCAATGTAGACAAAAGACACATTTGTTCAATAACATTTTTTTGAAATTAGCGTTTTAAACTTATTGAGGGTTAACATGTTTTATCAGCAAGACTTTGATGTAATTGTTGTTGGTGGTGGTCATGCAGGTACAGAAGCTGCAATGGCATCTGCACGCATGGGTGCAAAAACTCTGTTACTCACTCATAGCATAGAAACCTTAGGGCAAATGTCATGTAACCCAGCCATTGGTGGCATAGGAAAAGGACATTTAGTTAAAGAAATTGATGCACTTGGTGGCGTTATGGCAAAAGCCATAGACAAAGCTGGCATACAATTTCGAACCTTAAATAGTTCTAAAGGACCAGCAGTAAGGGCTACACGCGCCCAAGCAGACCGAACGCTGTACCGAATTGCCGTTCGCAACATGCTTGAACAACAAGAAAACTTAACCCTGTTTCAGCAAGCTTGTGATGATTTGATTGTTGAAAATGACCGCGTATGTGGTGTCGTTACCCAAATGGGCTTAAAATTTAAAGCTAAAACAGTGGTAATTACCGTTGGCACTTTTTTAGGTGGTACCATTCACATTGGTATGCAAAATTACAAAGGCGGTCGTGCTGGCGACCCACCCTCTATCGCCCTTGCTGACCGTTTAAGAGCTTTACCATTTCGCGTTGATCGCCTAAAAACCGGCACGCCCGCAAGACTTGATGCTAGAACTTTAGATTTTTCTGTTATGCAAGAACAGCCTGGTGATACACCTTTGCCGACATTTTCGTTTATGGGTTCAGTTGCCGATCATCCTCGTCAAATCCCTTGCTACATCACTCATACTAACGAAAACACCCACGAGATTATCCGCGGTGGTTTAGACCGCTCACCCATGTATACTGGGAATATTGAAGGGATTGGACCACGCTATTGCCCATCAATTGAAGATAAAATTGTTCGTTTTGCAGATAAAACATCACATCAAATATTTGTTGAACCAGAAGGCTTAAACAGCATAGAAGTTTACCCAAACGGTATATCAACAAGCTTACCGTTTGACGTTCAAATGAATTTGGTAAGGTCAATTAAAGGCTTTGAGAACGCGCACATTATCCGTCCTGGTTATGCCATTGAATATGATTTTTTCGATCCCCGTGACTTGAAACAAACCCTCGAAACCAAATTTATTCAAGGTTTGTTTTTCGCTGGCCAAATAAATGGTACCACAGGCTACGAAGAAGCCGGTGCACAAGGCTTAATTGCGGGTACAAACGCTGCTTTGCAAGTCCAAGAAAAAGACCCATTTATTTTAGGTCGTGATCAAGCCTATGTAGGTGTATTGATTGATGATTTAGCAACCATGGGCACAAAAGAACCCTACAGAATGTTTACAAGTCGTGCTGAATACAGACTTCTGCTTCGCGAAGACAATGCCGATGCTCGTTTAACAGAGCAAGGTAGAAAACTCGGCTTAGTGTGCGACAAACGCTGGGCTGCTTTCTCTGCAAAAATGGAAGCTGTTGAGCAAGAAAAACAGCGCTTAGCCAGCAACTGGATACATCCTAGTCACCAAGCCGCTGAAGCATTAAATGGTATTTTGAAAAATCCGGTAAGCAGAGAACATTCTCTTGAAGAGCTTATTCGTAGACCAGAAATGACTTACAAAACGCTTATGCAAATTGAATCTATTGGACCTGGACTTGAAGATCCAAAAGCGGCCGAACAGGTTGAAATACAAATCAAATATGCGGGCTATATTTCGCGTCAATTAGATGAAATAGCAAAATCACAGCGACATGAAAATTCGCTACTACCACCTGACTTCGATTATTCGAAAATATCTGGCTTGTCAAACGAGGTCGTAGCCAAATTAACCGATGCACGGCCAGAAACGATCGGTAAAGCGTCGCGAATCTCAGGCATTACGCCTGCCGCGGTGTCGCTGTTGGTGGTATATTTGAAAAAGCACAATATCTTGTTCAAACAAGACAAACAATCAGCTTAATACGTATTATTTTAGGAGCTTTGCCTTGTGGATGATCTAAAAGAAAGTTTGCTCAAGCAGTTTGACGAACTTGCGCCGCAATTAGATTTTGACGTTAGCCAAACTCAGCGAACCCAGCTCATTGATTATGTGCTCTTACTGCATAAATGGAACAAAGCCTACAATTTAAGTTCGGTTAGGTTACCCAGTGAAATGCTAGTTAAGCACATTTTTGATTCTATTGTGATTACCCCATATTTGCAGGGCACGCACTTTGCCGACGTGGGCACAGGACCAGGGTTACCTGGGATCCCTTTGGCTATTATGTGCCCTGATAAATCCTTTACCCTCATTGATTCTTTGGGTAAACGGGTGACTTTCATGAAACAAGCTATACATTCACTCAAACTAGAAAATGTCACTCCGATGTTGAGCCGAGTAGAAGATTATATTCCTGCGCATGGTTTTGATGGTGTATTAAGCCGCGCTTTTGCATCGCTGAATGACATGCTGCATTGGTGTAAGCATTTGATTGCTAAGGAAGGCTTGTTTTTAGCACTAAAAGGCCAGCTACATCAGCAAGAACTAAATGAAATTCCCGCGCAATTTACACTAGTACAAAGTATCCCACTTTTGATACCATCACTTACTGGTGATAGACATTTGGTAAAAATAAAAATGGCTGATGCCTAGTCAATATTTTTGGAAGTATTTTGGATTAGTTGCCTAATAAAATAAACGATTTATAAATAAATATCGCCGGTTTTTTTAGGGTAGACTTAAGGTAGTTTAATTAGGGAAGGTGTTCAACTAGTGGCACGTGTCATTTCAATAGCAAACCAAAAAGGTGGAGTCGGTAAAACGACTACCGCGGTAAATGTTGCTGCGTCAATGGCAGCGACTAAACGCAAAGTATTGCTGATTGATTTAGATCCCCAAGGCAATGCAACAATGGGCAGTGGCGTAGATAAATACAACGTTGAAAATACTTGTTATGAATTATTGATAGAAGAAAAACCCGCTAAAGAAGTCATTATTACCGAAACCACCGGTAAATTTCATCTTATTGCTGGAAACTCTGACATTACCGCTGCCGAAATTAAATTGATGGATGTTTTTGCCAGAGAAACGCGCTTACGCGCTGCTATTGCACCCATTAAAGATGACTATGACTTTATTTTCATAGACTGCCCGCCTTCGTTAAATCAACTTACCGTGAATGCTTTAGCTGCGTCTGACTCTGTTTTGGTTCCTATGCAATGTGAATATTACGCTCTTGAAGGGGTAACCGCATTGATGGACACGATTGAAAAATTAGCATCGGTAGTAAATCCTGATTTGAAAATCGAAGGCGTTTTACGCACGATGTACGACCCACGCAATCGACTTGCCAATGATGTGTCAGAACAATTAAAACGCTATTTTGGTGAACAAGTATATCGCACAGTTATTCCCAGAAACGTAAGGTTAGCAGAAGCACCTAGTTTTGGTGAGCCTGCGATGTACTACGACAAATCATCTAACGGTGCAAAAGCATATTTAGCGCTGGCGGGTGAAATTTTACGCAGACGCAGCAAACTAGAAACCGCATAATCAACAAAAAGAATACGCAAGAGGCATGTAAGATGGCACCGAAGAATAAAGGACTGGGTAGAGGATTGGATGCATTACTCGCTACCAGTAAAAGCGTTGCCGATAAAGATGCAAAAAATGCCGTCGATGACAACGAACTCAAAAAAATTCCCATAGAATTCCTCAAGCCTGGTAAATACCAACCGCGCAAAGATATGGCCGACGAAGCCCTTGAAGAATTAGCAGCTTCAATAAAATCCCAAGGCATCATTCAGCCCATTGTTGTGCGTCAAATTGACAATGACAAATATGAAATTATTGCCGGTGAGCGCAGATGGCGCGCAGCACAATTGGCTAAACTCGATATTGTCCCGTGTTTGATTAAAAATGTGCCCGATGACGCTGCGGTTGCAATTGCTCTGATTGAAAATATTCAGCGCGAAGACCTTAACGCTATGGAAGAAGCGCAAGCCCTAGACCGTTTAATGGTTGAATTTAATTTAACTCATCAACAAGTTGCTGATGCTGTGGGTAAGTCAAGAACCACGGTTAGCAACCTTTTACGTTTGAATGGCTTAGAGCCAGCGGTAAAAACATTATTAGAACATGGTGATATTGAAATGGGCCATGCGCGTGCACTCTTAGCCGTAGATGGTGAACTGCAGGCAAAACTAGCTAAACAAATTGCAGATGAAGGAATGACAGTGCGTCAAACTGAAGTCTTAGTTAAAAAAGCACAAAACACTGATAAGCTAGCAGAAACTAAACCAGCACCTAAAATAGACCCAGATGTGGCTAGTTTGCAAAATAAGCTAGCGGACTCTTTAGGCACACAAGTGAAAATTGACCACAATACAAAGGGTAAGGGCAAGTTGGTTATTAGTTTTGGTGATCTTGAACAGTTAGACGGAATATTAGCAAAAATTAGTATCGAAAAATAAACAGCTTTATACATCGAAAAAATCACGTCTATTAGCACCATAAGTGTGCATAAAGCTTGAATTATTCTAAGTAAACAGTATACTGCTGTCGCTTTTAGCGCGGGTTTTATCGATAGGTGCTAAACCATATGCAAAAAGGGATCGCGACCCAAGGCAGAATACTTGCCATAAAAGGGATTATAACGCAGGTTTTTGTAAGCTTTTTTTGCATTATTGCCGTAGCACTTGTGCAGAGTGATTACATCTTGAGTGTAATGCTTGGCTGCTTAAGTTTTGTAGTACCACATAGTATTTTTGCGTACTGGGTTTTCCGGTATGCAGGCGCCACCAAAAACAATATAGTGGCCCAGAGTTTTAGTCAGGGAATGAAATTAAAATTAATCCTGACGAGTATTATATTTGCAATTGCGTTTTCGTCGTTAAACGCGCACCCACTTCCTCTTCTTGGTGCATACGCAATTGTTATGGTTAGCCAGTGGTTAGCCATGTATTGGATAAAATCTTAAGTTTTGTCTAATAAATAAACGGTTTTTAAATTCTATAATTTGGGTAAACAATGGCAACTGAATATACTACTACTGAATATATCCAACACCATTTAACCAATGCAACTATGTGTTCTGTTGATGGCGAAGTCGCTTTTAATAAAGCATGTAGTGACGCTGGTTTTTGGGCTATTCACGTTGATACCATGGCATGGTCTATAGGCCTAGGTATCTTATTTTTATACTTGTTTCGTCGTACGGCGAAAAAAGTCACCACAGGCGTACCATCAAAAGGTCAAGCCTTCGTTGAGTTAATCATCGAATTTGTGAACGACAACGTGACAAGTACTTTCCATGGCAGAAGCAAACTAATAGCACCATTAGCATTGACCATTTTTGTTTGGGTCTTGTTAATGAACCTAATGGATTTAGTGCCGGTTGATGTAATACCGACTATTTCAGGGCTTATCGGTTCTAGCGTTTTTGGCATGGACCCACATGACGTTTACAACAAAGCGGTGCCCACGACCGACCTCAACCTCACCTTTGCTTTAGCCTTGGGTGTTTTCATCCTTATCATCTACTATTCAATTAAGATGAAAGGCATAAGCGGTTTTGCGAAAGAACTAAGCATGCAACCGTTTAATCACTGGGCTTTTATTCCTGTTAACCTTATTTTGGAATTAGTTACCTTGTTCGCTAGACCACTGTCGCTTGCTTTGCGTCTATTCGGTAACTTGTATGCCAGTGAGCTTATCTTTATTTTGATTGCTACCATAGGCTTATGGCAGTTGCCTCTGCACTTTATGTGGGCAGTTTTTCATATACTAGTATTACCACTTCAAGCCTTCATTTTCATGATGTTAACCATCGTGTATTTGAGCTTGGCAAGTGAAGACCACTAATTTTTAACTATTTACTTTAATTTTTAACTTTAAACTTAACTACAATCGGAGATACACAATGATCGCAATCGCAGTTGCACTACTAATCGGTATGGGTGCCCTAGGTACCGCTATTGGTTTCGGTATTCTAGGTGGGAAATTCCTAGAATCAGCGGCTCGTCAACCAGAGCTAGCACCACAACTTCAAGTTAAAATGTTCATCGTAGCAGGTCTAATAGATGCTATCGCGATGATCGGTGTTGGTATAGCACTATACTTATTGTTCGCAGTTGGTCTTGGTTAATTCAACAGAATTTTACGTTAGCGAACCCTAAATAGGAGGAGTCGAAATATGAACATGAATTTCACTCTAATTGGTCAACTTGTAGCATTTGCTGTATTTGTGTTGTTCTGCATGAAATATGTATGGCCACCACTACTAGCTGCAATCGAAGATCGCCAAAAAATCATCGCTGATGGTTTGGCTGCATCTGACCGAGCTGAAAAAGACCTAGAACTTGCTCAACAACGCGCTACTGCTCAGCTGAAAGAAGCTAAGCAACAAGCTGCTGAAATTGTTGAACAAGCGAAAAAACGAGCGAATCAACTTGTTGATGAAGAAACTCAACGTGGCCATGCAGAGCGCGAGAAAATCGTTGCCGCAGGTTATGCCGAAATCGAATCTGAGCGCAACCGAGTAAAAGAAGACCTTCGCAAGCAAGTAGCTAGTTTAGCTATCGCTGGCGCTGAGCGTATCTTAGCTCGCGAAATTGACGCACAGGCACAGAATGACATTGTTGAAAAACTTGTCGCTGAGCTGTAAGGGAGAAGAGCTATGTCTGAATTGACAACCGTTGCTCGCCCTTACGCTAAGGCTGCTTTTGATTTTGCTGTTGAGTCTGCAGATATTGCTAAATGGCAAGAAATGTTAGTTTTTGCCAGCGAAGTGACTAAAAATAGTGACATTCGCGATTTGCTTTCGAGCGCTATGGCGCCTGAACAGCTAGCAGAAATATTTGTCAGCATTTGTGAAGAACAACTCAATACTCATGGTCAAAACTTTGTAAAAGTTTTGGCTGATAATAATCGATTATCTGTTCTGCCTGATATTTCGACTCAGTTCAATATTCTGAAATCAGAATACGACAAAGAAGTAGAAGTAGATGTTATATCTGCTATCGAATTGTCGAAAGAACAAGTCAGTAAAATGAGCGCGGCGCTAGAAAAAAGATTAGCACGTAAAGTGAAGCTAAATTGTAGCGTGGATCCTGAATTGGTCGCGGGCATTATTATAAAAGCCGGCGATACTGTAATTGATGGCTCTGTACATTCTAAACTCAACCGTCTTTCAGACGCGTTACAAGCATAAACGGGGATAAAGAGCATGCAACTTAATTCCACTGAGATTGCAGAACTTATCAAGAAAAGAATTGAAAAGTTTGATGTAGCTAGTGAAGCTCGAAACGAAGGTACTATTGTTGGCGTAGCCGACGGTATTATCCGTATACACGGCCTTGCCGATGTAATGCAAGGTGAAATGATTGAACTACCAGGAAGTCGTTATGCGATAGCCTTGAACCTTGAACGAGATTCAGTAGGTGCGGTAGTAATGGGTCCTTACCAGGACTTGCAAGAAGGTATTAAAGTACAATCTACTGGTCGTATCTTAGAAGTTCCAGTAGGTCCAGGCCTCCTTGGTCGTGTTGTTAACACACTAGGTGAGCCAATTGACGGAAAAGGCGCGGTTGACGCAGCTGGTTTTGAACCTGTTGAAAAAATCGCTCCTGGCGTAATCGAACGTCAATCAGTCGACCAACCTGTGCAAACAGGCTATAAATCTGTCGATGCGATGATTCCAATTGGTCGTGGTCAACGTGAGCTAATCATTGGGGACCGCCAAACAGGTAAAACTGCTTTAGCAATCGATGCAATTATTAACCAACGTGGTACAGGCGTTAAATGCGTATATGTAGCAATTGGTCAAAAAGCTTCTACTATTGCCAACGTAGTACGTAAGTTAGAAGAACACGGCGCAATGGGTCACACTATTGTCGTTGCTGCTTCTGCTTCAGAATCTGCTGCATTGCAATACCTAGCGCCATATTCTGGTTGTACTATGGGTGAATATTTCCGCGACCGCGGTGAAGACGCCCTTATCGTATATGATGATTTGTCTAAGCAAGCTGTTGCTTATCGCCAAGTGTCATTGCTTCTTAAACGTCCTCCTGGTCGTGAAGCGTACCCTGGTGACGTATTCTATTTGCATTCACGCTTATTAGAACGTGCAGCACGCGTAAACAACGTTTATGTAGAAAAATTCACCAAGGGTGAAGTAAAAGGTAAAACAGGTTCATTAACTGCCTTACCGATTATCGAAACTCAAGCGGGTGACGTTTCTGCATTCGTACCAACCAACGTTATCTCAATTACCGATGGTCAAATATTCTTAGAATCTGACATGTTTAACGCGGGTATTCGTCCGCCAGTTAACGCCGGTATTTCAGTATCTCGTGTTGGTGGTGCTGCGCAAACCAAAATAGTTAAGAAATTGGGTGGTGGTATTCGTTTAGCACTTGCTCAATATCGTGAGCTAGCGGCTTTCTCTCAGTTTGCATCAGATCTTGATGTTGAAACTCGTGAGCAACTAGAGCACGGTGAACGCGTCATGGAGTTGATGAAACAGAACCAATATGCACCGTTATCGGTAGCTGAAACTTCTGTGTCATTGTTTGCAGCTGAGAAAGGCTACTTGAAAGATATAGAATTGAACAAGATTCTAGATTTTGAAGCAGCACTTCAATCGTACATGAATAATGAACATGGCGAGCTGATGAGCATGATCAACGAAACTGGTAACTACAATGATGATATTGAATCACAGTTGAAAGCAGCGTTCGATACGTTCAAATCAACACAAACGTGGTAATTCAATTGGCCAATATTATATACCTAATGTTGGCCGCGTTGAGTAATATCAGGAAAGTGGAGAAGTTTCATGGCTAGCGGAAAAGAGATAAAAGGTAAAATTGGGAGTATTAAAAATACTCAAAAGATTACCAGTGCAATGGAAATGGTTGCTGCGTCAAAAATGAAACGCGCGCAGGAACGTATGGCCTCTGGCCGTCCATATGCACAAAATATGCTAAAAGTGATTGGCCACATTGCTAACGGTAGTTTGGAATATCGTCATCCATATTTGGAAGAACGAGAAGTCAAAAACGTAGGGTTCATTGTAATCTCTACTGACCGTGGATTGTGTGGTGGCTTAAATACCAACGAGTTTAAGTTGGTAATAAAACAAGTAAAAGCTTACAAAGAAAAAGATGTGGGGATTCATTTCGCTGCGTTAGGTTCAAAAGCGGTTACCTTCTTTAGTCGTTTTGGCGGCAATGTAATGGCAGCTGAATCAGGACTTGGTGACAAGCCCACTGTAAGTGACGTTGTTGGCGTAGTAAAAGTAATGCTTAAAGCCTACGACAAAGGCGAATTAGATAAGGTTTACCTTGTCTATAACGACTTTGTAAATACTATGAGCCAAGAGCCACAGGTCAATCAATTATTGCCTTTGCCTAAATCAGAAGATAAAGCATTAAAACATCGTTGGGATTACATATACGAGCCCGATCCAAAAGATATTTTGGAAGCATTAATGACTCGTTATATTGAATCTCAGGTTTACCAAGGTGTTGTAGAAAATGTCGCGTCAGAACAAGCGGCGCGAATGGTAGCGATGAAAGCGGCTACCGACAATGCCGGTGACCTAATTGATGATTTGCAATTGGTATATAACAAGGCTCGCCAAGCCGCGATTACACAAGAAATTAGTGAAATCGTCGCAGGTGCAGCGGCCGTATAGGCCCTCATTACGAGCTATTTAGGTAAAGAACATTTAAAGTTTAAGAGGACAAATTATGAGTCAAGGTAAGGTCGTCCAAATCATTGGTGCGGTTGTAGATATTGAGTTTCCTCAGTCTGCTGTACCAAGAGTGTATGACGCACTAAAAGTGACCGAAGGTGACTTAGAAGGCTTAACATTAGAAGTACAACAACAATTGGGTGGCGGCGTAGTACGTTCAATTGCAATGGGTACTACTGATGGCTTACGCCGTAACGTAGCAGTTGAAAACACAGGTGCTGCTATTCAAGTGCCAGTGGGTGTTGCTACTCTAGGCCGCATTATGGATGTACTAGGTAATCCTATCGACGAAGCAGGCCCCATTGGTGAAGAAGAGCGTATGTCTATTCACCGTGAAGCGCCAAGCTACGAAGATCAATCAAGTTCAGTTGAACTACTTGAAACAGGTATCAAGGTAATCGACCTTGTATGCCCGTTCGCCAAAGGTGGTAAAGTTGGATTGTTTGGTGGTGCTGGTGTTGGTAAAACCGTTAACATGATGGAGCTTATTCGTAACATCGCGATTGAGCACAGTGGTTATTCGGTATTTGCTGGTGTTGGTGAGCGTACTCGTGAAGGTAACGATTTCTATCATGAAATGAACGAGTCTAACGTACTTGATAAAGTATCTTTGGTATACGGTCAAATGAATGAGCCTCCTGGAAACCGTTTACGCGTCGCGTTAACCGGCTTAACAATGGCAGAGAAATTCCGTGACGAAGGTCGTGACGTACTTTTCTTCGTTGATAACATCTACCGTTACACGCTTGCAGGAACAGAAGTTTCAGCATTGCTTGGACGTATGCCTTCAGCGGTAGGTTATCAGCCTACGTTGGCTGAAGAAATGGGTGTATTGCAAGAACGTATTACCTCAACTAAGACCGGTTCAATCACGTCAATTCAAGCGGTATACGTACCAGCGGATGATTTGACGGATCCATCGCCTGCAACTACCTTTGCTCACTTAGACGCTACTGTAGTACTTTCACGTGATATCGCCTCGCTAGGTATATACCCAGCTGTTGACCCACTAGATTCTACTTCACGTCAGCTTGACCCGCTTGTTATTGGTAAAGAGCATTATGATACTGCTCGTGGTGTTCAGTCTGTTCTACAGCGTTATAAAGAACTTAAAGACATCATCGCTATCCTTGGTATGGATGAGTTATCTGAAGAAGACAGACAAGTGGTTTCACGTGCTCGTAAAATCCAGCGCTTCTTGTCACAACCTTTCTTCGTAGCAGAAGTCTTTACAGGTTCTCCTGGTAAGTATGTATCTTTGAAAGACACAATAAGTGGCTTTAAAGGCATTCTTGAAGGTGATTATGACAGTCTTCCAGAACAAGCTTTCTACATGGTAGGTTCTATCGAAGAAGCTATGGAAAAGTCTAAGAAGTAATCACTATAAATAACCTTAGTGTTATTTAAGGAGCTTAAGAATGGCAATGACAACACACTTGGATGTAGTAAGCGCAGAAACAGAGATATTTTCTGGACTGGTTGAAACCATTCAAGTAACCGGTAGTGAAGGTGAGCTAGGAATACATCCTGGTCACGCACCTTTAATTACCCGTTTGCAGCCAGGCATGGTCAGAATAGTAAAACAGCATGGTGCTGAAGAGCTAATTTACGTCGCTGGGGGTATTTTAGAAATACAACCTAGTGGTGTTGTTGTATTAGCCGACACCGCTGTACGTGCAGAAGACCTAGACGAAGCTGCAGCAGAAGCCGCGCAAAAGCACGCTCAAGAGAAAATCTCTCAAGGTGGTGCTGACTTCAATTACGCAGAGGCGGCAATTGAACTAGCCGAGGCTATTGCACAATTACGCTTGATTCAAAAAATGAAGAAGTAAATGTGACATACTTTTAAAAAGCCCAGCAAACGCTGGGTTTTTTTATGTCTTTGTTACCTAAGTTGTATTCTATAAATTCCCGCCATCGCGTATACTTCCTCCAAATTTTTGCATTTATAAACTCAAAATAGAGCTGAAAACCTATGCCAAAGACTCAAGTAGATGCACTGCTGGGCAAGCACAAAGAGCTTACTCACAGTGACAATATGAAAGTTGTTTCCCATGTACAACGAGAAGATGGTGACTGGTGGTTGCATACGCTTATGATTGAGAACGTTGATGTTCCTTTTAAATATAAACGCAAAAAGCCCTACAAAGCGCTAAAGGGCGCTCGTGTTAATATGACCTATTATCCGAGCACTGAAGAAGTGGCCGGGATATCGTTTGAATACATGAAGGTGGTTAGACTAAAACGTAGCTAAGTGAGTTAAAAAAAGCAAGCGCTGCTCTAGATACTTGCCATTTTTAATTGGTTTTTCCCCAGTTCTTTTGCTTCGTACACTTTTTTATCGGCTTTGTTAATTATCATACTGAGGAATTTACCTAAGTTGTTGTTTGCCCCATCAACTGATACCGATTGAACCATTGAAGCGCCCATACTAACCGTGATAGGTAGTGTAATAACTTGTTTTTCTATTTTGCATACATGTTGCTTAAGCGCGTTTTGGATGCGCTCAAATACGAGAATAACATCCTGCGTTTCAGCATTAGGTAATAGCAATATAAATTCCTCGCCTCCATAGCGGCCCAACACATCGGTATCTCGCAAATTTTGTTGTACGATTTGAGTAAAGTTTTTAAGTACAGTATCACCTACTTCATGCCCAAAGCTATCGTTGATATTCTTAAAATTGTCGATATCAATTATTGCTACTCCCAAGGGAGAAAATTGTTTATTTTGTTTGCGCAGTAAAGCTTTTGCTTGTTGCATAATATTGCGGCGATTTGGACAGCCGGTGAGTGCATCGGTCATGGCTAGTTTTTCCATACTCAGTTTAGTTGCTCTTTCCCTTTTATATACGTACATGAGTAATACAACCAAGAACAATGAAACGAATATAGCGACACTTAAAAAACGATTCATACTTTCATTCTTTTTGATAATAATGGATTTTATTTTATTATCTTGGCTTAATTGGCGGGCGTTGCTTTGTGTTAGTTCGACCTCATACTGCACCATTAAACGCTGCGCTTCTTGTTCTTTCTTTGTCTCGTAGTCGCTTTCTTTTATAGCCGTCATTGCTTTGTAGAACGATAGTGCTTTTTGGTATTCTTGTCGTCTTTCATGAACGAGGTAGCGAGATTGATATAGTTCTATTGTACCTTGTGTTTCGCTACCGCTTTTATTTAACAACGCCAAGGCCTCTTCAGTCACTCGAAAAGCGTCATTCCAGCGACCAAGGCCAATTAAAAATTCTGATTCAAAAGAAAGTGCTTCTACTATTTTTTGAGAATATTTAGTCTTACGATAAATATCTGTTGAAGCCTCAATAATATCAATTGCTTGACTGGTCTCACCTATACCGTGTTTAGCTCGTGCTAGTAACTCGTTTGAGAATGCGAAGAACATCTCGCTTTCTATCTCTTTTGCTTTTTGGCCGGCAAGTTCAGCAATACCGATTGCCTCTTCCCATTGTTCTAGCATAAGTAGATTTAAGGCAATGTTATGATGGTTTACGACAATATCAATGGAATCAGCGAGTTCTCCCAAGGTGTACATACTTCGTTCATAAAACTCGATGGCATTTTTATAGTCACCCATAGTGTAATAAGTATTGCCAATATACATTAGGGCACCAGACACTTTTTTTGTTTTGGCTTTTGCTGTTAAGTTAGTACTTTGCTGGTACAAACTTGCAGCTGTTTGTAGACTTTTTAGGCCTTCTTTATACTTACCTGTTCGCACGAAAAATTGCCCTAAGGCCATATTGCCAAAAGCCTTATTTTCAATTGTTATATTGTCATTGGCTATGTATTCAGGCGCGGTGCTGAGTATAGATTTCGCGCTTTCGTAGTTCTGTAACATCAAAAGGGCATTTGCCGCGTAAATTTTTAAGCGGAAGTATAGGTTAATCGTATTTTTATTGTCTCGAATGCGGTGAGGTGTATTTATACGCCTAAACGCCTCTTTAATTTCAACATATTTACCCAAGTCATGCATAAGCTTGAAGGTCTGTTCGTTGAGCATCAAAAGATAATGTTGGTCTGGAATCTGTTTTTGTAACTCATGATCAATTAAGAGATTAAATTCGCCTAGCTTTTGATCCGGGCTAAATGCTGAGTTTTGATTAATGTCGTTTATGCTTTGCAAAACGATATTAGCGCTGTCACCAACTTGCGCAGTCGCGTGAAGGTTAATCATGCATAAATTAGCAAGTAAAAATATAAAACATACAAACGTTTTCTTCACATTTTTCTCGTAAATTGGGTTGCATTTTTACCAAGTGAACTAGTTCATTTTCGTACTTTAGACCACTACTATTGCGAAAGTCAGTAGCCTCCACACCGTATATTTTATCGCTACTATTATATTTGTAAGTATTTAATACAATACCTTGTATATTCTAAGAAACCTTACAAAAAATAGCTTAATTTCAGAGTGTCTTATTTTAGTATTTATTAAAATACCTGATGCTATTTGCGCTGCCTAAAAGTGCGAAAAACGGTGTTTTAACCATCAGTTAATCATACCTTTCATCTTTACACTTTTGATTTGCAAAAAAATTTTCTCGTTATTTTATTTATTAGCTTTTCAGTATTGCATCCACAAAACGTATATGGTGCTTAGCATTATCATTAATCAATAAATCCTCGTTAACAGGTCTATTTTTTGTGTGCTATTATGAACTTATGTGCTTTGCGTACATCAGAGCATGTATTAGCGCCTGTTTGCTTTGGGTAATGTATCCCATCTTCAGCGTAAACAATTCACAGTGGCGAAGATAAATTGACTCTGCGCTCTGCTCAACTATTTCAATCTCACCGAGGGTGCTGTATAAACTCCGCATGAAAATTCCAAAACGACTACAACCCTTGGTTGACGATGGTTTAATTGACGAAGTGCTTTACCAATTAATGAGCGGTAAAGAGGCAACTGTGTTCGTGGTAAAAAGTCAGGGCGATGTTTGTTGCGCCAAAGTATATAAAGAGTCAATGAAGCGCAGTTTTAAGAAAGCCGCGCAGTACAATGAAGGGCGTAAAGTACGTAATACTCGTCGCGCCCGTGCAATGGAAAAAGGCTCAAAATTTGGTCGCAAGCAACAAGAAGATCAGTGGCAAAACGCGGAAGTCGATGCCTTATATAAACTCGCTGCGGCTGGCGTAAGAGTGCCACAACCCTATGGTTGTTACGACGGCGTGTTGTTAATGGAACTCATCGCTGATGAACAAGGTGAAGTTGCCCCGCGCCTAAACGATGTATCGATGTCTGCTGAACAAGCCATAGAAGACCACGAGCAAGTGATGTTTTACGTTCAACTAATGTTGTGCGCAGGCATAGTGCATGGTGATTTATCTGAATTTAATGTATTAGTTGACGACTATGGGCCTGTAATTATAGATCTTCCTCAAGCGGTTGATGCTGCTGCAAACAACAATGCTTTTAGTATGCTGAAACGCGACGTACGCAACATGACCGAGTATTATGCTGAGTTTGCCCCGCAATTGTTAAAAACACATTTCGCAGAAGAAATGTGGGCCTTGTTTGAAGCTGGTGAATTAACGCCAGATACTGTGCTAACGGGTCATTTTGAATTTGACGAAAGTGAGGCAAACGTTGATACCGTAATGGACGAAATAAAAGCGGCCTTTGACGAAGAGCAAGAGCGCCTTGAAAGAATTCGTAGCGCTAACGAGCCTGATTAGGTTTTCTATGTTTTTTCATCATAGCCGCCAATGCATGCGCTTGCGGGTCTTTAGTATTCATCAATCCTGCGTATACGCGGTCTTGATCATCAGCACTTCGCTGCAAACCAAGTTTCATTTGTGCCTCGAAGCGCGTGACCGAGATTTTTATACCAACAATCCCCTTTAGCAATTTATTGATGTAGGCTTTATCCATAAAGCCTGCCCCTTCAAATAGAGAGGGTTCATATTTAGCGCAAAGCTTATCAAGACTGTCCATAAGCTCGGTTAGCGACAATAATGATACCTTTCCATAAGCATGCACAACGCTGTAGTTCCAAGTTGGTACGCTTGGTTTACCGGTGTACCATGTTGGCGAAATGTAGGCATGAGGACCACTAAAAATCACCATCACTTCTTCGTTTTCTATGCTCTTATGTTGGTCATTGGCTTTTGCCATGTGTCCTATTAACGCGCCGTTTTCACCTATATTTGTGTCTAAGACGAAAGGGATATGTGTTGCACTAATAGCACTATTTCCATTGTCGCTAAGGGCCGCGCTATCTGCGTGTGATGAGCAAGATACTAAAGCAGCAAAGCCGAATTCGTGAATAAAACCGTGGATATCAGCTAAGTTATTACATTTATTGCTATTTGGTATGAACATTTTTCTTCCTTTAGCTTAAGGTAGTTCAACTAGGGCGTGACGCGCTATTTTTTCTTGTAACTGCATTTTTAGCTTTGGCCATTCAGGTCTAATAATACTGTAAAAAGCACTGCTTCTCACAGAGCCATCGTGCATAATGCGGCAGTTGCGATGCGTACCTTCATAAATAGCACCTAAGCCCTCAATGGCTTTGCGTGAGGCAACATTTTTTTCATGGGTTTGAAAGGCAACTCTATTCATTTTCAATTGGCAAAAAGCATATTCGAGTAACAGTAGTTTACAGCGCCGGTTTATATTTGTTTTTTGCGCCTGGGGGGTCAAAAAGGTATAGCCAATTTCAATCGCTTTGTGAGCTAAGGATATATTTAAATAACTACTTGAACCGACCACCTTGTTAGTTTGTTTATCGAAAATTACAAAAGGCAATAAACTAGCATTTTTCTGCATTTCTAGGCTTTCAGTTACCCAGGCCTTGCTAGATTCTAAATCTAAACAATATGCCTGTGTTGTCCAGCGCCAAATAGATTGATACCTGCCGGCTTCGTAGAGCGCTTGTGCATGAGTAGTGCTCATTGGCTTAAGTTTTACATGTTCGTCTTCAAGACATATTGATTCACGTATTTGCTGGGTCATGTTGCAGTCTTTTCAATAAAGTAGAAATTATGGTTAATACTAGATAGTTTTGGTCTAATATAAACAACCAATATTAAAAATTTGAATAGACCAGAAAACCATTGTGAAGATATTTACCCTAGCTAAAGCAAATCCAAACCTACCTAAATACTTACAAATTGCTGAAGTGATTCGTCGCAATATTCGCAATCAAACGCTAAATGCCGGAGAAGCTTTACCAAGTGCTGCTTCTCTAGGGCGAGATCTACACTGTAATCGTCATACGGTAATGAAAGCTTACGGTGAGCTCATCGCCGAAGGCTATGTGGAATCTGCTGAACGTGTTGGCTACAAAGTCATTTCGTCCTTGCCGGTTGACCTTGTCTTTAAACATGTTAGCTCGCAAGCCACACCCAAGACCAATGTGCACCAATACCGTATTGTTCGCCAAGGCAGTATATTTAGCGATAAAAATGCGCAAAGTTATGATTTTAATCTTGCTGGCGGGCAAGCAGATTTAGCATTATTTCCCTTCGCTGAATTTAAAAGCTATATGTCAGAATCACTCTCTCGTCCAAATATAAACGAATATGGTTATGGCGATGTGCAAGGTTCTCATACTTTGTTAGTAGAAGTAGCTAAGTATTTACGAAAATCTAGAGGGATAAGGGACAGGGAGATTGTGATTACAAATGGTTCCCAAGAAGCCATGTACATAAGTGCTCACTTATTACTAAAGCAAGGTGATATGGTAGCCGTAGAAGCACTAGGCTATCCTCCAGCTTTTGATGCCTTTCGCAGTACAGGAGCAGAACTAGTCGCCATAGAACAAGATGAATTTGGCATAGTACCTGCCAGCCTTGAAGCTAAAATTGCACAAGGAAATATACGTCTTTTGTATTTAACGCCTTTGCATCAATATCCAACCACAGTCACTCTTTCTCCGAGCCGCAGAGCTGAGGTTTATCAATTGGCGGCAATACACAATATTCCCATTATTGAAGATGATTACGATCATGAATTTCATTATTCTTGCCAGCCTTTACCACCTATCGCTACCGAGGATCCTAAGCAATTAGTGATTTATATATCGACCTTATCAAAAGTCTTATTTCCCGGTGCAAGAATTGGCTTTATGGCTGTTAACAAAGCCTTTGCAAAGCATGTCGCTCAGTATCGCTTACTGATTAACCACAAAAACAATATTGTAATGCAATCGGCACTAGCTAAATGGATGCAATCCGGTGGATTTGAGCGCCATATAAGGCGCACTACCCGCAGTTATGAACAACGGCGTGACAGAGCTTCCCATTTTTTGCGTCATCAAGGTCTGTTTGAATTTGCTCTACCCGATGGCGGCATGGCCTTGTGGCTAAAACTTAAAAGTGGCAGTGGCTCAACCAAGGCAAGTGAATTGTGCTCTGAAGCTAAACGCGCTGGGATATTCATTCAAGATGAAAATAGCTTTCATGTAGACAAAAGCCAATCACAAGACCAGCATATTAGAGTCGGTTTTGCCGGAATGAGTGAACAACGATTCATCGCTGCTATGGGTATTTTAGGAAGTTTACTCTGACGCTACACACCGCCCCACTCCCTGTCATCATTACCCCTCCACCGTCATAAACGTCCCTTCTCCATCATCATTGCCCCCTCCACCGTCATCATTGCCCCCCCCACCGTCATCATTGCCCCCCCACCGTCATATTTGCGAAGGCAAATATCTCCCAAAAACACCCCCAATACCACCAACCACATTCAGAAACTGGCCTTTGGTCTAGGTGACAAATACAGCAAAATACTTTTTAATACACTTGACGTAACAATTCTGTTAGTCGAATCAATAAAGGATTATATGATGAAAAATGGACTTGAATTAACTACTGAAGAATTAGCAAATGTAAACGGCGGCGTGGTGTTTCTTATTCCCCCTGCTGTTGGCTTTGCTGCAAAAGTTACCGGTATCTCATTAGGTATTATCACATCTGGCACAATTACCATGCTGGGCTTAACTTCTGCTTATCACGGCATATTTGGAGCAGAAGAATGAGAGAATTAAGCTTTTCAGAAATAAATGAAGTGTCAGCTGGCGCCTCTAAAGCGACCATTGTAAAAAGCGGAGCTCGTATTATTGCAAAAAATATTGCGAGAGGTTTTTTAATGGGTTCTGGTATTGGAACGGCAGCTGCAGTTGTGTGGTTTGCGGTCGACGCGTATATATATACTCAAAGCTAATTTAATAAAAGGTTATCGAGTTTACTTGATAGCCTTATTTAAGGAGAGGATGTGAATCGAAAATTTGAGGCAGTCTTTTTAAGTGTTGCAGTTTTGTTTTTTGCTTTATCACTGTTGATTGCAAATAAATCGAGCGAGTTTTATCCTGTTGGCCTGCTTGGCTTGTTATCCTCAACTTTGCTTTTTTTGGGGAGCGCTGATTTTAAAAATAAGCTTTACCGTTATGGTAAATTCTTTTTATGGTGTCAACTGTTGCTTTTCTTTTCCATAGTTAGCTTTCGTCTAGGCTTGTTGGGTATAGTGTTGGGTGTAGTGTGTTTTTTTGTTCTTTATTACACAATAAAATATATGGAAGAGTAATACGCTAAAAAGGGCTTTGCATTGCTTGTGCCGAAAGATTCGCGTTTCAGCGTTTTTGCAGCAACTGTCTTCTTCGCGAAGGCGAAGATCCCCTAAAAAGCATAGTAAATCCAATAGAAGTATACTGTTTATTAGCGTGTAATTTTGGAGATTCTTGCCTTCGCAAGAACGACGCGGGTGATGAGCAAGAACGACGCGGGTGATGAGCAAGAACGACGCGGGTGATGAGCAAGAACGACGCGGGTGATGAGCAAGAACGACGCGGGTGATGAGCAAGAACGACGCGGGTGATGAGCAAGAACGACGCGGGTGATGAGCAAGAACGACGCGGGTGATGAGCAAGAACGACGCGGGTGATGAGCAAGAACGACGCGGATGATATGCAAGAACGACGCGGATGATACCCAAAAAATCGATGCGGTTGCTGGGCAATAATGACAGTTTTGCTGTAAGTTTACTACGTATAATCAATTCAGAAGGTGTTGATATGTTTGAGGTAATTCCTCATCTCAAGGCAATAGCGAATCCAAAAGTGGTCATCCTTACTGGCGCTGGTATTTCAGCAGAGTCAGGGATAAAAACATTTCGGGATAACAATGGTTTATGGGAAAATCACAACGTTGAAGAAGTCGCCACACCCAACGCTTTTATTGCTAACCCAACGCTAGTCAATAGCTTTTACAATGCGCGCCGTCAGCAATTACTCGGTCCTGATGTGCGTCCTAACTTGGCTCATGTAGCCTTGGCAAAGCTAGCTAAGGTTATGCAAGAAAACGTCGTTTTGATAACCCAAAACGTTGATGATCTGCATGAACGTGCTGGGTTTGACGAGGTCATTCATATGCACGGTGAAATTTTGTCTGCTAAGTGCCCAGTGTCAAATAAGGCGGTTAGCATCAAGCATGATTTAAACAACCAAACAAAATGTAGCTGCTGCCAACCTGGTTTAGCGATGCGTCCAAATATAGTCTGGTTTGGTGAAATGCCGTACCATATGGACGATATTCAAAAACACTTATCACAAGCTGACTTGTTTGTGTCTATTGGTACCTCTGGAAATGTCTATCCCGCCGCTGGATTTGTTCAAATCGCGAATCAAGCAGGCGCTTATTCGCTAGAGCTCAATCTTGAACCGAGTGAAGGCCAAAGCGCGTTTAGCGAATGTCACTATGGTTTAGCTTCAAGCTTGGTACCACGTTTTGTAGATGAACTCATCGAGATTTTACATACTAAAAACACTTACTAAAACACGCTATATCAGCCGGTTTTGCCCAAAAGCGAGGGCTTAATAGGTGCCTTATTACATAAACTGATAAGTGTGTGTAAATATAAGTTGAATTAGATTTAGTTGCATGCGATATTTCACATATGTTATTTTTCATATGTGAATACTATGAACCCATGCACGTTTTTTAAATGCCTTGCGGATGATACTCGGCTAAAGTCACTCCTTTTAATTGCAAAAACCGGAGAAGCTTGCGTATGTGATCTTATGCAAGCACTTGAGCTTGACCAGCCCAAAACTTCTCGTCACTTAGCGCAACTGCGAAAGTGCGAAATTCTCATTGATGAAAGGCGCGGTAAATGGGTCTTTTATAAATTGCATCCAGCACTTCCTGCTTGGGCTCATGACGTTATCCTAAAAGCGGCCGAGTCCAATGATAGTTATTTCAAGGCGGCGTTACAGAAGTTACTTGCTTCGCAGTCGTCTACCCTCTCTTGTTGTTAATTTAAGGCCAATACCCATGAAAATTCTTTATATTTGTACTCACAACCGATGCCGAAGCATTCTATCTGAAGCCATTTCTAACCAAATTGCAGGTGATGTAATCGACGCTAAAAGTGCTGGCAGTCAGCCTGCTGGCATAGTACACCCATTGTCGCTAAAGTATCTTGCGCAAACTGGCTACGCTACAGATGGTCTTAAAAGCCAATCATGGGATGACTTTGAAAACTTTAAACCCGATGTTGTAGTTACCGTATGTGATTCTGCCGCAGGTGAAGCGTGCCCGTTATATTTTACCAACAGCGTAAAAGTGCATTGGGGCTTGAGTGACCCATCTAAAATAGAGGGCGACGAAACACAAATTGAGCAAGCATTTTTAGCCTGTATTGACGAAATAGCCGAGCGTGTTAAAAAGCTACAAATAATTGCTAAACAAAAATTAGATAAAGAAGCCCTAAAAATAGCCTTGGCCGAAATAGGTGCGCACTAATGGCAACAAATGATAAGCACTTGCCTAACGTCGATAAGGCTCTCTTAGATATTCCTAATATTGATAAAATGAGCATTAATACCTCAGCGCACAAACCACGAATATTGCTTTTATACGGATCACTGCGCGCGCGCTCTTTTAGCCGATTAGCTGTTGAAGAAAGCGCTCGCTTGCTCACTGAGTTTGGGGCAGAAACACGTATTTTTGATCCCAAAGGATTACCGCAGCCCGACACCGATGATGGTAGCCACCCTAAAGTTAAAGAATTGCATGAGTTGATGATGTGGTCAGAAGGCCAAGTATGGTGTTCACCAGAACGTCACGGTGCGATGACCGGCATTCTAAAGAGCCAAATCGATTGGGTGCCATTAAATATGGGGGGTGTACGTCCAACACAAGGAAAAACACTCGCTATCATGCAAGTTTGCGGTGGCTCACAATCATTCAATGCGGTAAACCAAATGCGAGTATTGGGACGTTGGATGCGAATGGTCACTATTCCTAATCAGTCTTCGGTTGCAAAGGCTTTCTTAGAGTTTGATGAGGACGGGCGTATGAAACCTTCTCCCTATTACAATCGCATTGTTGATGTAATGGAAGAACTAATGAAGTTCACATTATTGTTGAGAGACAGTAAAGACTATTTTGTTGACCGCTATTCTGAACGAGTTGAGACGGCTGAACAAGTCAGTCAACGCGTTAATCAAAAGACAATCTAAGGAGATAATTATGGGCTTATTTGAACGTTATTTGTCGGTCTGGGTTGGTCTTGCCATTATTGTGGGGATCATTGCTGGTACCACAGTACCTGATATTTTTGCAGTTATCGCTAAACTCGAGTTTGCACACGTAAATATTGTTATTGCGGTGCTGATTTGGCTAATGATTTATCCAATGATGGTGCAAATAGATTTTTCTTCGATAAAAGATGTGGGTAAAAAACCCAAAGGTTTGGTGTTGACCTTAGTTGTTAACTGGCTGATAAAGCCCTTCACAATGGCCTTTTTAGGCTGGCTGTTTTTTAAAGTGCTTTTTGCCGATTGGGTTGACCCTGAAACAGCAACCGAATACATCGCAGGAATGATTTTACTAGGTGTTGCCCCTTGTACCGCAATGGTATTCGTGTGGAGCCAAATGACTAAAGGCGATGCGAATTACACCCTAGTGCAAGTCTCTATCAACGACATTATTATGATTTTTGCCTTTGCGCCTATTGCTGGTTTATTGCTTGGCGTTACGGACATTACGGTCCCTTGGGATACCTTATTGTTGTCTGTGTTGTTATATGTTTTAGTCCCTTTAGTGGCTGGTGCGATTACGCGCAAAAAGCTCGATAACGGAAACGATCATTCAAAAATCGATAGCTTTCTTGCCATGATGAAGCCATGGTCGATTATCGGCTTGCTTACGACAGTTGCTTTGTTATTTGGCTTCCAAGCCGACACGATAATGTCAAAACCTGAAGCCATTGTGCTAATTGCGATCCCTTTGCTGATTCAAACCTATGGTATTTTTGCAATTGCTTACTACATGGCCAAGCGCATGAAACTGCCACATAATGTGGCGGCTCCTGCCTGCATGATTGGTACTTCTAATTTCTTTGAACTTGCGGTTGCTGTAGCAATTTCATTATTTGGACTGCATTCAGGCGCAGCGCTTGCGACTGTGGTAGGTGTATTGGTAGAAGTGCCGGTTATGCTGTCATTGGTGTGGTTTGCCAACAGAACGCGACATTGGTTTGCTTAATACGCCTGAGAAGGGCGACTAAGGTCTCGTGCATTGACTGCATATTAGCGTTGTTTATGATTACCAATCGTTTCTTAATTATGCTAAAACTCATTCACTAAGCTCACTGTGAGTGCATATGGTCATGTTAATAATATAATAGATAAACAACAAAAATAGACTAAGGCGCGTTATGGAATCAATAGTGTTAGGCGGCAATGGAAAAGAGCAGGTCACTTTCAATCTTAAGATGGCTAACCGTCATGGCTTAATCGCTGGAGCAACGGGTACAGGTAAAACGGTAAGCCTACAAACCTTAAGTGAACAGTTTTCTAGAAGTGGCGTACCGGTTTTCCTCGTCGATGCTAAAGGTGATTTGTCTGGGCTAGCATGTTCAGGGAGTGAGCATCCAAAAATAACGGAGCGCTTGTCTTTTATTGGTAAACAAAACCATGCTTTTGGTGCTAATCCGGTTGTGTTTTGGGACGTGTTTGGAAAGTTAGGTCAGCCTATTCGCACTACGGTAAGTGAAATTGGCCCTTTACTCTTATCTAATTTGTTGGAGCTTAATGAGACGCAGTCTGGTGTGCTCTACGCTTGTTTCAAAATAGCCGACGACAACGGCATGTTGTTACTAGATTTAGATGATCTGGTATCTATGCTGACTTACATGGGCGACAACGCAAAAGACTTAAAAGCACAATATGGCAATATTGCATCAGCGAGTATTGGCGCCATTCAACGACGTTTAATGGTGATGGAAGAACAAGGCTTTGGCGAGTTTTTAGGTGAGCCTGCGCTAGACATTATGGACCTGATGCAATGCGATATGTCAGGAAATGGTTTTTTAAACGTATTTGACGTGAGTCAACTAGTGCATAAATCGCCTAAGCTCTATGCTACGGTGTTACTGTGGTTGCTATCTGAGGTGTTTGAAACCTTGCCTGAAGCCGGTGATTTGGACAAACCCAAGTTCGTGATGTTCTTTGATGAAGCCCATTTATTGTTTGACGGCGCATCAAAAGAACTCATCGATAAAATAGAGCAGGTCGTTCGCCTTATTCGTTCAAAGTCAGTTGGAATTTATTTTATTAGCCAAAGTCCTTTAGATATTCCAGAAGACATTGCTGGTCAATTAGGCATGAAAATTCAACATGCACTGCGCGCTTTTACCCCCAAAGATAAAAAAACCTTAGCCGCGGTAAGCGACAGCTTTAGAAGCAATGAGGCTTTTGATACTAAACAAGTTATTACGCAATTGGGCATGGGTGAAGCACTAGTCTCCACATTAAATGAGAATGGCGCACCTACGCCAGTTGAAAGAACCCTCATGTGCCCTCCTCATTCGCGTATTGGTGCTGCAAACACTGAAGAACGAGCAGTTCAAATCACTCGCTCACCAACGCGTAGCAAATATGCGACCGCGGTTAACCGAGAATCGGCCCATGAAATGCTAGCCAAGCGCGCATTAGAAGCACAGGAAAATGCCGAGCGCGAAGCTGAAAAGGAAGCTCAAGAGAAGTCTAGCGCTCCAAAAAAACGTGCTAGCAGCCGCCAAAGTGTAGGCGAATCTTTTATGAAAAGCATTAGTCGAGCCATTGGCAGCCAAATTGGCCGACAATTGGTACGTGGTGTATTAGGCTCATTGTTCAAGCGCTAACTAAACTGCTTCAAGTGAACTTCGCTTTACGCACTCACTGTCAATAACATGCGATTGCGCCTGATTATTTAATTACTAATATGTAGCCAACAAAGGGGCAATAATAAATTGCCCCTTCAATAAGCTCTTAAAACTGAGTTGATATTTGAATGGCAGCTAGATTTTTGATGCCATCACCGCTTAAGTACTGGCGAAGCTGTAAGCCCATGGTTACCGCTCCTATCTCATAATTTACTTTACCCATGATAAATGCGCCGCCGTCGATGTCTATATCTTCAGAATAGCAGTTCGAACAATAGCTTATGCTACGTTCTGAGGAGACCATAAGGCTATAACCGCCTTGAATGCTGGCTGAGCCTTTGTTTTCTTCCCCAAAACGCATTTCGATACCGCTTGCCACACTTAAGGCTACCCCTGTCGCTTCAGAGCTCTCTGAAGAAATATCACCGTTATTAAATAAACCATCACCTTCTACAAGTTGCGTGAACGCGTCGTTGTCATCGTAGCTTAAAATATCAAAACCTACCGAGGTGACCCAATCGCTTTTGCGATAGTCACCATATAAGCCTACTGCTAGGGCCGTCGTATCTACGCCTTCAACCGAGGCGGCTTCAGAGTCGATATTCGCGCTCCCAATATAGCCAGAAAATGCCCATGAACCTAGTACATCAGCGTTGTCTTGTGAAAATGATGCTGTGCTAAATACAGCAAGTAAGCTTGTAAGAATAAGAGTTCTACGCATATAAATTCCGTTTAAAAAAATGTTGAAAAACAAGAAATGTTATGAAAGTTGCTAACATGTGTGTTCGCCTTGCCTAAGTACTTTTTAACTACTCATTTGAGCGCAGAGTATAATAAGATGTAAACTGTGCGCCCGCAAATAATTTGCAAGCGAAATAGCTGATTTTTCGGTGGTAATTTTTTAAGTTTCGGTAGTTTTTATCAACTAATCTAGTGTTAAATATTTCGCATTTCTGCGTAGTCAAGCGCGTGATTGATACCTCTTTGCTTGGCTTTATCTAAGGCCTTAGATGCCAACAATTGAAGACTAGCAACATCCACATCAATGCTACCACTTACGGAAATAAGCCCGATGTTAGTCCCAACATAAGGCTTTGAGTTTTTGAGTCTTCTAGCGAAGGCATCTAACCATATGTTTACCAGTGTTTTAGCTTCTTCATTTGAGCCCACTTCTACGCAAACTAAAAGGGAATTATCTGAAAGTCGGCCTATCATCGAAGATGCGCCGTCGATATTCTTTTGCAAACTTATTGCGAGGTTATCCAATACTGTTTTGTATTCGTTTTCGCTATTATTCTCGAGCAAGGTCGCTTCAATAATCATAATTGATAACAAACGGTTGGAAGTCTTGTTAGCACGTAGCTTATGGAGTATTTTGTTTGCGAATTCTAGGGTGTTTTCGACATCATAAAGACCGGTTTTACGGTCGACTTCTATACTTGATTCTAGCCGAATAGTCAGTTTATCGATTATGTTAACGAATACTTGCCCAAAGGTAAGGTGAAGTATTAAGGCTAATATCAGCCAAAGTGTTTTTGCAAAGCGTTCTTTTTCGACTAACGAACCACCTACGAAATCAGGAATACTGTCAGCAAAAATTCCAATGTATGCCACATAAACCACCAATATGCCGGTCAGCACAATGGCCAGTTTTCTTTTTAGTATTAAACACATCATAATCGGGATAATAGGCATTAATACGGTAAAGCGGCTGCTAATGCCACCAGAAAAGGTGATAGAAAGACACAATACTACACAAACACCCCCAATGAATAATATGCTATTGAACTTAGCTCGGGGGAAATAGCAAACAAAGACCGTCACGATGGATAGCAAAATACAGTTGAAGATGGCAAGCATAGTTAACTCTAGTGCTTGATTGCCCAAGATAAACATCGCGCTCGCGCCAACCACAGCAACCGCTGTTGTTAATATAGCCGAGTTTTTAATCAGGTTGGACTTGTATTTTTCGCCAGTAAGCACGTATTTACCTATTACACCGCGTGATTACTTATATCGGCAAAGTCATTTCTTTTATAAAGCTTTTATCGCTTTTTTAGGCTTATTTTTTCTCCGTGGTCTTAGTTTGGAAAATCAACAAAAGGTTTTATACCAAATTCGGGATAGACCTGTGATGGGTAATAAACATTGCCATCTTTTACCACCATAGCTATGGTTTTGATTGCTCTTAGGTCATTTAAAGGGTTGCCGGGTATTAAAAAGAAATCAGCAAGCTTGCCAACTTCAATACTACCGAGTTTATCCCCTTGACCTAAATAATTAGCCATGTCGTAAGAAGCACGCCTAAGCACCTCGGCATTTGTCATTCCAAGCTGTTGAAATAACTCAAGTTCTCTGTGCAGTTCAAAGGCACCACCAAGATCGGTGCCAGGCACTATAAAAATGCCTTTTTCGTGCATAAGGGTTAGGGTGTCCATTATTTTTTCAAAAGCAAATAAGTAGGCCGTATCTTCTTGCTCATTTTCCACATTCAGTAGGGCTTGTTTAGCTTGCCTTTGCACGCCTATTGGCATGTTTTTAATATAATCTAAAGTGCCTACTCGAGTTTCGCCATTGCGTGAGGTTAAGCCAAATTCATGGATCACCAAGGTAGGGTCCACAGCAATGTTTTTTTCCATCATAGTGTTGAGGGTGTTTTGCACTTTTTCGCTGTTCAAATCTAGGTCAGCGAAGCGTTTCATACCGGTAATGCGATACAAGGTGCGCGTATCTTCTTCACGCTCTAGCACCCAACTTAACATGACTTGATTAATATGCGTTATTTCGTCGTAACCGGCTGCTATCATCTCATCAACGTTTGAAAAAGCGGGTATATGACCAGTCACCCGCATGCCATATTTTTTAGCTTCAGTGGCCATATCAGCAACCCAGTCACCATTCACAGAGCTATAGACTTTAATTTGAAAGTAGTCGCCTTTTTCACCATACATCTTGACTAAATCAATGGCTTCTTGCTTGCTTGTGGCTAATTCGCCAGTAGCCGCAGAAAATTCGCTTTTGCCTTCAATAAAACCGCTTTTTGTGATCCGCGGCCCAATTAGCGTGTTGTTGTCAATTTTCTCTATTAAGGCGTCAAGCACATCTATTTCATTGCCCATATCACGTACCGAGGTTACGCCTGCCATGACATTCAATAAGGCGTCGTTGTCGCTAATATGGCCATGCATTTCAAACAAACCAGGCACTAAGGTACCGCCTTGGCCATCAATCAGTATTTCATCGGGTGATTCGCTGCTCACTACATCTTCAATCGCCACAATTTGGTTAGTGTTTACTACTACCGATTGTTTTTTGCTTAGGCTCAAGCTTACAGGGTCAAAAATACGTACATTGTTGATTCTTAGCAACTTGTTGAACTTATGCGTGACTTTTTTCGCAATGGTTTCAAACCTTGTGGCGTTTAAGGAGGCAGCAAGTTCACGTAAACGGCTGTCTTCATTTTCGTAGCCTTCACGAATCACGGCAAAACGAGGCGATAAAATAGCCAGCATTTTTTGTTCTGCATCCAGTGCGATGTAACTTGGGTCTAAGTCAATGCCATTGATTGCATAGACTTTTGCCGCCAACTCAAGGCCTGTGCTGGCATTGGTGACGCTTAGGTCTTGAATTGGCGTAATACTTAATTCACCGCCGGGTAGAACGGGGATTTTATTGTCTGGGTCATTCAGGAGAGCTTTGGCATAAATATGTAGGGCATATGGGCTTGGGCTTTGTCCAACATATATGGCATTGCCGCTATACGCTGCGTTACCTTCCCCATCACTCGCGCGCCAACTTGCGCGCTCGCCTTCAACAGAAAAGTACTCATCTACAGCGTTGCCAAATACGGTTTTACCTTCTATTGACCAAGAAACCGG
Organism: Glaciecola sp. G7-5; assembly: GCF_055808975.1. NCBI lineage: Bacteria > Pseudomonadati > Pseudomonadota > Gammaproteobacteria > Alteromonadales > Alteromonadaceae > Glaciecola > Glaciecola sp. G7-5. The sequence goes on along the minus strand of NZ_CM147892.1, from coordinate 910,377 downwards.
CAAGCCCTTGTCTGAGATCCTCAAAGATTCAACGCTGCTCGCACCGCGTCCGTTGTTGCTAAAACCATAATCAATTTCATAGTTTTTTCCTTCTCTAACAACCACTAGGTTGCCAACGTTGGTACCACCAAGCAATACGTCAAACTTTTCAGAGCTTGTTGATTCATTTTCAGCAACAGAACACGCACTTAACAAAGTACTTAGGAGCAACAAAGCACAAATCATTGGATGGCTTGGGCGAACACTACGCATAATTGATCATCTTATTGTTTTAATTGGTCTGCGGTGAGTATTACATACCTTTTGATACTTGTCTTGAGGGGCTAGAGATAAGTCTGTAAATGCTCGCGCTGTCAGATAGATTTGGATGATAGTTGGCCAACATAAGCGGTGACTAGTTTGCAGCTGAATCACATGCTAATTTAGCTATTGTTCCATATTATTGACTAAACACTAACTACATTTAGAGAACCCTATGAATAAAAGCAAGCAACTGTTCACCCATATTTCCTCAGATGGTACGCTAACACTTTCACTAGATGAAGTAGAAGTAGCATCACCAAAGCCCCATGAAGTTGTTGTTAAAATTGAAGCGTCGCCAATAAATCCTTCTGATATGTGGCCGATGTTTGGGCCAGCTAATCTAGAGCAAGCTAGCTTTGATGAGCAAAGCAATACCCTCAGTGCACCGCTTTTCCCTGGGATGGTGTCGCGTGTTAAACCGCGCTTGGATCAAAAATTACCCATTGGCAATGAAGGTGCAGGCACCGTTGTTGCCGCTGGCGATAGTCCGCAAGCACAGGCGCTCATAGGCAAAACAGTCGCTGTATTAACGGGTGCATGCTATACACAATATAGCTGTGTACCTTTACAAGCTTGTATTGTCCACAATGAAGGAACGACGCCCAAACAAGCGGCCTCATCTTTTGTGAATCCACTAACGGCATTAAGTATGGTTGAAACTATGCGTCGTGAAGGGCATAGCGCGCTGGTGCATACCGCAGCTGCCTCTAGTTTAGGTATTATGCTTAATAAAATATGTATTGAGGAAGGCATAAGCCTAGTCAATATTGTACGTAAACCAGAGCAAGTTGAGATGTTAAAGGCATTGGGCGCTAAGTATGTTCTGAACTCAAGTAGCGAAAGTTTTAAAAAGGACTTATATGCGGCTATAGACGATACCGGTGCCACCCTCGCATTCGATGCAATTGGCGGCGGTAATTTGGTTAGTGATATTTTAAGTGCTATGGAAATGGTGGGTAGTAAAGATGCGATTGGTTTTAATACTTATGGTTCGCCTGACAATAAACAAGTGTATATCTATGGTGGTTTAGATTTTGGCCCTACAGTGCTAAATCGTGCTTATGGCATGACTTGGAATATAGGTGGTTGGTTGCTGATGCGTTTCTTAGGCAAGCTCGAAATAAAAGAAGTGTTGGCGCTGCATAAACGCGTAGCGAATGAGATTAATACCACTTTCGCACTTGAATTTAGCGAAGAGATTTCGTTGCTAGATGCGCTTGAGCCCAAGAACATTGCACGTTATAACGCTAAAAAGACGGGCGAGAAATTTTTAATTAACCCAAGCAAGTAATCTAGCTTATAAGCGTAGCGCTGTTTTTGGCAGAGGTGATGAAAAATAAGGCCGGGAATTGTATGAAAATTATTCGGTTTTTAGCTATGCAAATTTGCCAAACAGCGCGTTACGGTTTATCCTTAGGCCACTGTGTTGACGCTACGTCGACACTTCACACACACAAACATATAAAAAATAGATTAATCATTATAATTGTCATAATTCTGTAAACAAAAGCATGGACAATTCGCGCCGAAATTTACAGCATTATTCAATAAAAACACATAGGGAAACTTAAATGTTTACAAACACCAAAATAAGCAAAATCGCTTTAGCGGTTGCTTTATCGGTTGGTCTTTCGACTGCCACTATGGCACAAGAAACATCGTCTGCAATTGAAGGTACAATTACCAACCCAAGCGGAAATGCAGCCAGTGGTACCGTTGTAACTGTTATTCATATGCCATCTGGAACAGTGCGTAAAGCAACTGTAAACAGCAATGGTAGCTTCTCACTTTCAGGCTTACGTGTTGGTGGTCCTTATCAAGTAATTATTGATTCTGACACATTTCAAGATACGACAGTAGATGGCGTGTTTTTAAGCTTAGGTGAAGCATATGACGTTGATTTACAACTAGAAGATGCATCAAGCGTAGAAGTTATTACGGTTTCTGCTAGCCAGTTATCATCGTCTTTCCTTGGTCAAGTTGGTCCAGCGGCAACCTTTAATCTAGAAGATTTACAAAGCGCACCTGCTATCAACAGAAACATCACCGATGTTATTCGTCTTGACCCAAGAGTATATGTTGACGAAACGCGCGGCGACTCTAACCCAGTACAGTGCGTTGGTAAAAGTAACCGTTTCAACAGCTTAACTGTTGACGGCGTAAAAATGAATGACTCTTTTGGTCTTGGTTCAAACGGTTATCCTACTGTAAGAATGCCATTCTCTTACGACGCAATCGACCAAGTATCTGTTGAAATTGCACCATTTGACGTGGTTTACACTGGTTTTACTGGTTGTAACATCAATGCGGTAACTAAATCAGGTACCAATGACTTAACAGGTGGTTTCTTCTACGATTACGGCGATAGCGATTTTGGTGGTGATTCACTAGAAGGCGACGATATCAACGTACCTGATAATGATGATAAGCGCTACGGTTTTAACGTTGGTTTCTCTTTAATTGAAGATACTCTATTCGCTTTTGCTTCTTATGAAAAATATGAAGGTTCGAGCATCTTTACGCGCGGTGCAACTGGTTCTGGCGCCTTAAATGAAATTGATTTAAGCCAGTCTGATTTAGATAGAATCATTTCTATTTCTAACAATCTATATAACTACGATCCAGGTCCTGTCCCTACTAGTTTGCCAGAAGAAGACGAAAAACTGCTAGTTAAACTAGATTGGAACATCAACGACCAGCATCGTTTAAGCTACACCTACAACTACAACGATGGTTTCTTCATCAACACTTCTGACGGTGACTTTGACGAATTCGAATTACAAAATCACTTATACGAAGTTGGTGTTGAGCTTAACGCTCATCAGTTCTCTCTATATTCAGATTGGGCTGACAACTTCTCAACTGAGTTACGTTTATCTTATCTTGAAGTTGATAATAGACAGATTTCACTTGAGAACGCAGCCGGCATCGTTGGCGGAAGCCAGTTTGGTGAAATGCAAATTGATACTGGTGACGTAACTGTTTACATCGGTGGTGATGATAGCCGTCAAGCTAACGACCTTAACTATGATGTGGGCGGTTTAATCTTCCGTGGTAACTACATTACTGATAACGATCACAGCATCACCTTTGGTTTTGAACGCGAAGAATTAAGCGTATTTAACGTCTTCGTTCAACATACTGAAACTGAAATTCGTTTCAGAAGCATTGATGATTTCGAAGCTGGAACACCAAGTGCTATCTACTACAATAACGCGCCTTCAGGCGATCCAAATGATGCAGCCGCTGTTTGGGATTACGAAATCAACTCACTTTATGTACAAGACGAGTTTTACCCTACAGACGATCTCAAGTTAAAAGTAGGTTTCCGTTATGATTGGTACACCACGGATGCTGCCCCTGAAGAAAACCCTGACTTTACTGCTTCTTACGGTTTCTCAAACTCAAGCAACTTAGATGGCGAAGGTTTGTTCCAACCAAGAATTGGATTTAACTATTCATTCGACGAGTCTACAGATATTCGCGGTGGTTTAGGTATATTCAGTGGTGGTAACCCGAACGTTTGGTTCTCTAACAACTTCTCAAACAACAACGTACTACAATTTGGTCAACGTGGCCGTAACTTCGGTTATACCGATGGCTCTCGTTCATTATTTGACGACGATGTTGTATACGAAGCGGTAGAAAGTGGTGCACCAAATGGCCCAGGCTACGGTATTCCAAAAGAACTTTTTGATGCAGTTGCTGCTGGTGACGGTGCAAACTTCGAAATTAACTATTTTGACCCCGATTTTGAAATACCATCAGAAACTAAGTTGTCTTTAGGCGTAACTCACATCACTGATAGTGACTACGTACTGCAAGCTGACTTATTATTATCACGTACAAGCAATCAAGCAATCGTTTTACGCGGCGATTTAGAGCAAGTAGGAACGAACGACGAAGGTTATCCTATCTACGATAGCGTTAGACTTCCATCATTTGTACTTACAAACAGCTCAACGTCTAGTACCTCGTACACATTGTCATTTGGCCTAATGAAGGAATACGATAACGGCATTATGCTAACCACCGGTTATGCATATAACCATGCTGAAGATGTACAGCCAATGACTAGCTCAGTTGCTTTCTCTAACTACCAGTTCAGAGCATTTACTGACCCGCAAGAGCAAGTGTCTAGCTTGTCTGACTACAACATTGAACATCGTTTCACTTCTTCATTACGTTACGGTGTAGAGTTGCTTGATGGTCTAGAAACGACATTCTCTGCGGTAGGTCTGATTCAATCTGGTCGTCCTTATAGCTTTACCTTGTCTAGAAATGACAGTAATGGCGTTTATAACTTCACACCATTCCTTGATAGCAACAACGTATTGCCTATGGGTAACGAGCGTAACGGTGAAGATGGTTCATGGTGGAGCAAAATTGACGTTCGCGTAAACCAAGAGCTACCGGGTTTGTTTGAAGGCCACAGCTCTAGCGTGTTCTTCGTCATCGACAACTTCACTAACTTCTTAAATGACGATTGGGGTGTTGCAGAACGTGTGTCATTTAACACTGTTCAAGTTGGCGACACTACGCCAGAAAACAGAATTGGTGACGCGTCCTTATGGCAAATGCGTATAGGCTTTAACTACAACTTCTAGTAGTTACTGACTATCACTTAGCTACAAAAAAGCCCGGATATTCCGGGCTTTTTATTGTCTGCCAGTTTGTTAAAGCTTAGAGTTCTTCGTATTCGGTAAAGCATTTATACAACTTCGTTCTACTAAGTACTGATGCCGACGGAAAGTGCAATATAGGAATAAGCTTACAAGGTGCAATGACTTCATGAATGGCTTTGCTACTATCAAGGTCGTCAATATTCAGCACTTTTGCCATCACCTCTCCTCTTTGAACTTCCTGTCCCGGTTTAACCACATATTCCACCATCCCTCCAAAATCTGTAAACATGGTTTTATAGTTAGCCAATGAAACGCCGATTCTGCGCATCTTTTCAGGTCTAAATTCGTCCTGACTCAACACACCCTTGCAGGCCAAAAAGCCCATGATGCTGCGTGCATCTTTTTCACCCTCTTTAAAATCTATGACTTCTTGGCTTCCCATTTCAAGGGTAAAGGCCTGTACACCAAAGTCTAGCGATTTGCCGAGCTTGTCTTTTAATACCTCTTGAAGCGTCCACCACGGGCTAAAGCACGCTTCATCTAGCGCACCTGCAAATACATTGGGAATAAAAATACAATGAGGGATAGAAAATTGATGCGCCGCCTCTTTTGCATATTCTGGTATGTACACATGGCGAGTAGACACCGGGCCATTGTGCAAATCGAGCACAATATCGGCTTTAACCGCCATTCTTTGCAATGTTAGGTTAAGCTGCTGCGCCAAGCCTAAGCCCCATTTTTGCGCTAGCTTGTCTTCAATTGCGTCAGCCCAGAGGCTTCTAAATTTTTGCTTAATATCTTCTTGACTTTGTTTTTCGCTAACTGAATCAGCAAAACTATGCACTCTAGCTTCGTCATAAAAATAGCCGCGGTTCCAATTAGTGCCATTGACTGGATCAAAGCGCCCCATTGTATATTCACCGGCTTTAATGTTTGTGCCCACTGGATTGCAGTTAGGCACAAGGACAATTTCGCCTTTTATCGCGGTATTTTTAAGCGCCTGCAACAGATGGTAAATAACCACATTGCCCTGCACTTCTGCTCCATGTATCGAGCTTTGAATATACACACTTGGGCCTGGCTGATTGTCACTAATACGATAAATAGGAACGTTTAAACTGCGCCCTGAGGCGTTTTGGGCAACGGCTATGTAAGATTTATTTACGCGATTTTTTGCTTCTTGCATCATTTGTATAAACAGCATGAATAGTTAAGTTGCTCTGACAATAAAGCATCAACACCGCCTTGTAAATTATTCCCAATTACATCGGCTTAAGCTTGGCTTAAGTTTCCTATGACATTCTGCTCACATACCAATGCTTATTCTCCTCAACTGAAGTAAAAACAGAGGCAACATTCATGCAAGAAAATCATTTTAAGTGGACCTATCCAATATTAGGCTTTATTGGAAGCATGCTACTTTTTTTGAGTTTCTCTCGCCTAGGCTTAACGCTTTGGCAATTCGAGCGTGTGGCCGATGTGAACGGGTTTTGGTTTGTGCTATTGCAGGGTGTTCGCTTTGATATCGTATGTTGCCCACTATGTTATCGCTGATAGGAGTTGAAACTACCCATCCTGCTGTGGGCCGAGACTTAACTCGAAAAGAAGTCGCCGAAGCACCGGGCAGAGCGATTATGCAATTTGCAAATAACTTTGCATACATGGAAGAAAACCGCGTAGTTATCTTACAAAAAGAAAAGCAAGCTTTGCAGTTTGTTTACGACAATGGGCATCTAATCCCTGCGCAAGTTGCCCCTGAACTATATAACACTGCCTTAGCTTATTCGATATGGCCTGTACGTGCATATCAAGACAAATCCTATAGGTTGCCACAGTGATAAGGTTTTCGTCCTTACAAAGGCTCACTCAAACTGTGTTTATCATGGGTCTAGGCCTTGGTTTTCATGCCACTACCTTTTCGAATGAGCCTCTGTCCCAAGAACAACGCTCCGGATATATTGAGCAAAAAGAAAAGCCTCCAAAAGAAGTCTCTGTTGAGAATAGTTCCTTAGAATCAAAAATGTTGCCAACGATAAGTTGCGATACCGGCTTGAACAAGGCGCAAGACACTAGCGCAGGGACCAGCCAAGCAAAACAAAAACGTCAAGTCGCCGGTATCGAGGTGACAAACAATACTATTTTTGACGAGAAAGAAGAAGGCACAATGGCGCTTCATCATTTAGCTAACTGGATGCATATCACCACAAAAGAGGATGTTATTCGAGAAAGACTACCTTTTAAAGAAGGAGATGAACTAGATGAGCAAGATCTATTAGAAGCAGAAAGAATTATTCGCAGTCAGCCTTACATCCGAGATGTGCGCATCACGTTTAGAGAATCATGCGACATTTATGAAGCCGCTCAAATAGAAATACAAACCTGGGATAACTGGTCTTTAACACCAACGGTGAGTTTTGGACGTAAAGGCGGTCAAAATAAACTTTCTTTAGGCATTAAAGAAGATAATGTGCTTGGCACAGGCATCCGTGCACGCTTTAAGTACAACAGTGATGAACAACGAACAGGATATCAATTTACGCTTAAATCGCCTTTTCCTTATGTGGATTATTCAACGGTACTTTTCGATTTTATGAATAATGACGATGGCCAACTTGTGCATGTTGAATTTGATAAGCCCTTTTATCAATTACGCAGTGAAAATATGTTTCATGTTTCATTTTTTCAGAATGAAAAAACAGAAGATATTTTTCAAAATGGTTTTACGCGCAACAGTTTTAATCAGATTAGTCATCGTTATGCTATATCTGGGGGTTGGCAATTGTCCCAAGATGACTACAGCAGTACACGTATTAAATTTGGTTACACAGATGATTCGGCCGACTTTGCCCCGCGCGATACCTTATCTTCTGTAGATATTTTCTTTCTCCCCCAAGATCGTGATTTTCAGTACCCTTGGGTAGGTATCGAGTATAGCGAACGCAAATTTCAAACGATGACCGATGTCTATCTTATTAAGCAAACAGAAGATATCAATTTAGGTTGGCACCATGAGCTTTCATTAGGCTTGGAGATAAATGATATCGCCCCTGATAGTGATTTTGGCTATCACCTAAATCTTGCGTCAAGCAAAGGTATGGCTCTATACGACGGTTTATTACTGTTTTCAATTGATGGTGAAGCGCATCTCAATACTGCTAATCCAGACCAATATTTGCTTTCGGGTAATCTTGAATATTTCAAACGCTTTACCGACTTGATTGGCACCTATGGCCGTATTTCTGGTACTTCTTCACATAACAATTTTTTAGACATGCCAGTGTCAATGGGTGACGAAAACGGCGTAAGAGGCTATCCCTTGCAATATCAACATGGTGACAAGCGTTTTTCTAGTTCAATAGAAGCGCGTTTTTATACTGACTACAACATCCTGAAAATACTCGACCTTGGCTTTGTTATTTTTGCCGATGTAGGCAAGGCATGGGGTGGCGAGTTAGCTCGCTTTAATGAAACCGACGCGACCTTAAGCAGCATTGGTGCCGGGATACGCTTATATTCGTCACGTTCGAGTCATAAAAGCGTTATTCACATGGATATGGCAAAACCCTTTGAAAGCGCTCGCAACGTGGATGCGTGGCAGTGGCGCTTACAAATAAAAAAATCTTTTTAATCAATAGAATCTTTGAAGTGAGATAGCAATGACAGATACAACGAATAAACAAAACGGCTTGGGTTTAGTACGTTTATGTAACGCCACTTCGTGCTCAATAAAAGGATTTAAAGCAGCGTGGTTGCACGAATCCGCATTTAGACAAGAGTTAGTAATGGTTACCCTTTTAATGCCTTTTAGTTTTGTCCTTGCTGATACGAGGCAGTCTTGGCTATTGCTGACATGTTCACTTTTACTTGTCTTGTTTGCTGAAATAGTCAATTCGGCACTAGAAGCCCTCGCTGATAGCATCACTTTAGAACATCACATTTTGATTGGAAGAGCAAAAGATTTAGGGTCAGCGGCGGTCTTTGTCGCGCTCACTATTTTGATGTTGGTATGGGGTGAAGCCGTTTTTACCTTTTTACAGTAAATCAACGCAATGGCGAAAAGCACATTATCCCAATAAATTTATTTAAAACAGACTGTTATATTAAGAAGCTACTATGAATTTCACAATAATCAAGACGCTAAAAGCAAATTACCAAAGTCATCAATTTTCTGCGAACAAACTAATAGTCGTGAGTTGTCTCTACCTATGCTTTGTGTGTAATTTACCCTTTCTATTACACGTATTTAATGCGATGAACAATATGCCTGAATACGAAGTTATTTTTGCACTTTCGGTACCTGTATTTCTTACGAGTTTGTTCATTCTTATCAATAGTATGCTTGGCGTTTCGAAGCTATTGAAACCCTTACTCGTTATAACAGTGTTACTTTCGTCGACCCTATTCTACGCTACCTTCACCTACGGGATTGTATTTGACAAAGCCATGATTCAGAACGGTTTTGAAAGCGACCTTAATGAAGCTCTAAGCTATGTTAATGCCTATGCCATCGGCTTTATTTGTATTTTCGGTGGATTGCCAGCCTTGCTGATAATGATGACAAAGATAAAAGAACGGTCAGCTGCTAGGGCTTTATTCTCGCGTACTAAACTTATTGCTGCTAACAGCTTAATAGTCTTTGTTATAGGAAGTGCCTTTTTTGCCAACTATGCCGCGGTGGGCAGAAACAACCCACATTTACTGGGCTACATCACGCCTTATAAATTTTTAGATGCGAGCGTCAAGTATGTAAACTTACATTACTTTTCAAGCCCCCTACCGTTTAAAGTGCTCGATAAAATGCCACTGATGGATGCATCAGACAGCAGAGCTAAAGTAACGGTACTTGTGATAGGCGAGACAGCACGAGCACAAAATTTTTCCTTAAATGGTTACGACCAAAAAACCAATCACTATACTGAAAATACTGGCATCGTTTCATTTACGCATATGTCGTCTTGTGGCACCGCTACTGCCGTATCGCTACCTTGTATGTTCTCTCGCTTAGATAGAACGTCATACGACTATAGGCACGCAAATGCGCAACAAAACTTGGTAGATTTAGCGAGTTCTGCGGGTATGAATGTGCTGTGGATAGACAATAATAACGGCAGTTGTAAAGGTGTTTGTGCAAGAGTGAATACAATTGAAATCGAGCCCAATAGTGCAAATCCTTTGTGCGACTCTCAATATTGTTTAGATGAGGTATTGTTAGCGCCCTTACAAGCAAAACTTGACAAGCTAGAGTCTAAAAACACCCTTATTGTGCTGCATATGATGGGTTCTCATGGGCCGACTTATTTTAAACGCTATCCAAGTGATATGCGCACTTTTTTACCCGATTGTCGCCGCAGCGATATTCAGCATTGTACCGAAGAGGAAATAGTTAATACCTACGACAATACTATTGCCTATACCGACTTTGTGCTCAGTGAGATTATTAAAAAGTTAGTGCAGGTAGAACAAAAGACAAATGTCCAAAGCGCCATGCTTTATGTCTCTGATCACGGTGAATCCTTAGGCGAAAAAGGAGTGTTTTTACATGGTATGCCCTATGCTTTTGCGCCAGAAGAGCAAACTCATGTGCCTATGCTATTTTGGCAGAGTAATTTACTTAGCGCAGATCAAGCCACTTGCTATCAAACAGCAGCACAAAATGAAGTCTCACACGACAACTTGTTTGATATCGTCTTGGGCATTACATCAATTAAAAGTGCGCAATATACGGAGCAGCGCGATAGCTTTGCGCAATGTCGTCACCATCACGAAGATGTCGCGCTAGTCAATTAAGCCATTGGGTCTTAACAGTCAGCGGTGTAGCCTATTCTGAAACCGCCCCAATGCTTGCCATTGACGATAATAGGTACAGATAAATCGTGCATGATTTCTCCGGTGTCACGCTTATAGGTTTGCAGCAAAAAGGTCTCTGTATTCGTGCCGCAACGGATGCCCGTTGGATCATTAAACATTCGTTTAGAACGGCTTATCACCAGATCTTTTTCATAGTTTCCCGTTGGCGTTTGGGCAAACTTTTTGTTATGAGTAGGAAAGTAGCCGTTAACATCAACCGCGCCTGCATAAATAATAAAGTCGTTTTGCGCTAAAATAGGCTCTTGTACAATTGGGAAATTAGCATCGGTGAATTGATCATACTTAGTGTGGTATTTTGGCGGATTAGTACCTTCTATGAGTTGATACTGAGTATCAAAAACATCTTGCTGGCCCAGTGTTGAATCGCTAATTGCTTGTTCTAGTAGCTTAGCAATTTGCGCAGCAGCCTGCATTGCAATTTGCTGAACACTTTTATGTTTGCTGTTACGTTCAAATACCGAAATAGCCCTAAAAATGGACTCGGTATGATTGCTTACGTCTACCGCTTTTTGCGAAACTTCTCGTAAATGTGAGGTGTGCGAATCTACTGACTCGTATACCTTATGCGCAATCTGCGCAATTCCGCTGCTGTCTTGTTTAGTATTTTCGATACTCGTATTTAACTTTTGCATTGCACTTTGAGCGAGCTTAACTGTTTGCATTGATTCATTTAACCTACTGGACGTATCGCCAACAAGTTCGCTCATTTTTAGGCCGCTTTGTGACACTTGTGAAATAGCTGCAACCGAATTTTCACTTTTGTGGGTTATTTGGTTAAGTACAACTTCTATTCCTTGGGTCGCATCTGTTGTTCGCTTTGCAAGGTTTCTCACCTCATCGGCAACGACCGCAAATCCTCTGCCTTGTTCGCCAGCTCTGGCTGCTTCAATTGCTGCATTTAAGGCAAGCATATTCGTTTGTTCGGCGAGTTGATTAATGGTGACGACAATATTGGAAATATCAGCGGCGTTGTCTCGTAGCTCATGTAGCAAAGTTGTTGTGCTTGCAATTTGTTCGCCAAGGCCTTGTTGCTGTGCACTAACCTCATTTAGCGTATCTATCGATGCGGTCACCTCTTGCTCAGATTCGGTAATTTTTGAATTTACGTCGTCACTTAGGACTAAAATCTGGGCGTTTGCGTCTTCAAGATGACTTATTCGAGTAGCGATCTCTTTGTTGCTTTGCGCTTGTTCGGAAAAAAACGAGCAAGCTGATCGATGAAATAAGAAACACTAGCACTGCCGATTGCGATTCTACTTGCTTGATTTTCAATTTTTTGAGCAACACTGAGCGATGTTGCACTTTTCTGTGAACCTGCTTCATCCTGTGCAATTTGGGTTTTTGTTTGTTGATGATACAAGCAATATAATGATATTCCACTTGAAACGACGACACTCATCAAGGCGTAAGCGCTTGGTAAAAACAGATGCCCAATTATTGCAACAATTGTTATAGCGCTAAATAGTAAAATGCTAAAGCTCATAAAAGCTGACCAAAAAATAAACGAAGTACTTTCTTATCTGCAAGTTATGGGTTTCGCTTTAGCATTTATAGCCATGTGCGTACGCCTTTAGTCTAGTAAAACCTGATAGACTGTTACTGTGCCACTTACTTCATTTCCTATAAGCAATAAAGGCTTGCCATTAGGACTATCGTCTTCCCCAATAAATTTAATGCTTTCAGGGCCTAAGTCACCAGCGTTTGCTACTTGTGTACAATCTAGTCCTTCATTTTCATCGCAAGGGTTATCTAAATCGTCGTCCAATTCGAAATCAACGCTGAAATCTCGATTGTTGTAGTGCGAAACAAAGCTTACATTGAAGGGATTAGTCACATCGTAAATGAAAAGATCACCTGAGCGTTCTGAACCGATAAATGCGTAATTTCTGCCATCAATCATGCCCACATCCAAGGCTTCCGGTTCTCCGCCTTTATCATCAGAGCGATTGTCGCCTTTGTTTTCAGTATGCGCGCTATTAAAATTATTCCCTAATATTGCAGAACTAATTTTAAGAAAGTCATCACCCGAATCGTAAACTTGGTTGATATTTTGGTCATAAATAGAGAAAGAGCGACCGCCATAACTGTAAAGTGCTTCGTATTCTCCATCATTATTAGCATCACCTAGCGCACTCGTTACTTTAAGGCGGCCTAGTCCGTTACGCGCGCCAGTTTGGTCATAAATTGCTTGTAGGGCTGGCGCTAGGGTGGCGTTCAGCTCGTCGGGGTCAACTATGTCGCGGACTCTGATTTCTTCAGAGTAGGCGTCGTAGTCTCTGGCGTCGCCCTCGTTGGCCGTTAGTATAAAATCTACACCATTGTATTGATAACTTGCGATGGTATCGGGTTGGTAAAGACCAAAAACTCCGGGTAATTTGCGAAAGTTTACGATTTCGTCGTCATTGCTATAGTCAATATCGTATAAGCCCCAGTCTTTGTAGCCTAATGCTTTTACTTCTAGGGTCATTTCGTCCAAATTAACAACAGCTATTGCGTTGTTCTCTTGCAAAGAGACATAAGCGGTTTTGCCGTCAGCCGATACTGTGATGTATTCAGGCTCTAAATCTTTTGCAACTGTATTGCCTTGTGGGCCAGCAAATTTAACGCCAGCTTGGGTCAGAAGAGCCATTCTTTTTGCGTCGGTGTCGTAGTCTTCTGAGTCGATTAAATCACTACTAAAACGCATATCGCTACTGAAATTTATTGACGCAGCTTGATCATCAGGTATCCCCTGATTTATAGCAATAACGGATATAGAACCCTCAGGGTCAACACTGTAGTCCGTGTTAGGTTCCCCTTCGTTTGCTACTAGTAGCTTGCTACCATCTGGGGTGAAGGTCACCATGTCTGGTAAAGCACCTGTTTGCACAGCTTTTAGAAAGCTTCCTTGCCCTGTTACTTCCAAGTTGTAAAACAGCACTGCCCCAGCATTTTGCGGTGTATCTGCCGCGACTGCGATAGCAAGCATATTGTCATAAATGGCAATCGAGTTAGCGTCACCTAAAAGGACTTGCGTATTCATTCCTTGGGCGTCAACTACCGTAACGGTATTTTCAAAGGTAAATGCGGTGGAGCTTAAGCTTTCGTCATTTATTGGATTGCCTACTTCTACGCCGGGCAAGGTCGCTAAGCTAATGACTTCTATCTGGTTGTCAGCACCATTGATTGCGAATACTGATTGTGATGGGCCGTGGAATTGAACTATTTCTGCAGCACTCTTGCCATAGGTGCCGGTGGCAAAGCGCCCTACAACTTCGATTGATAAATCCCTAGGAGCGTTTTTTCCATCTTCCCCTGAGCTTCCTTGTTGACCATCACCACCAGCGGGACCTTGACTCCCTTGAGGACCAGCTGGCCCCTGGGCACCGTCATCGCCTTCTAGAAAACAACCAGAAAGAGAAAGGGTCGTTAGCAGTACGACCGATATGAGCATTTGTTTATTCATGTGTTTATCCTTAAATTTTTTTGCAAGAATAAAAACAAGCCATGACAAAAACATGAAGGAAAAGTGAAGCTAAGGTGACATTAACTTTAAGGAAATATTAATTGTTTGCTAGCGTAGGATATGATGAAGTCATGCAAAAGAACGCTAAAGACTACTAAAGATTACTAAACCAGCGCTGTTCAGACCACAGCAGCGCGGCTAAAAACACAAAAATACCAAAGGTTATCCAGCTTGGTATCGCCCGCCACTGTGTAACTCTGTTTTTGGCCTGATGATTTTGAATTTGCTTAGCACTGGCTAGGCGTTTTTCATATTGATTGAAGGCTTGCCAAGTCTCGTTGCCATCAAGGTAAAAGGCTGATTTTGTGATGCTTGTATTTGGCTCATCTACTAACTCTGTCTTAAGTTGATACCATCCTTTTGTATCTGGGCTGATAGCCGCACAACGCCTATTTTCATAAAGTGCATGTTCATGGTGTTTGAGCTCATACTGCAAATTCTTTGGTGTTGTTAGTATAAGACGCTGCGTTTGGCTTAAATTATCTGCACACAAGCTAAAACTGTGCTGCCTTGCATGCAATAAGGTTTGATTAGCCACTTGCCAGTTTACTTTTTGACTCGCTCTACCAAGCTTTTCAATAATCATTTGCCAATATTGGCTATGAAGCTGGCGGTCACCTGATATGCGCCATTGAAATGTGTTTTGGCTAAGCGCAATTGCCAGTTTACCCTGACCATGGCCTGCGAAACCCACTAAGCCTTGTTGGTTCTCATCTTGCACTAAAAGCTTGGTGCTGTTTTCAAAGCGAGCGCCAAGTGCCGCGATAGGCTCCTTTGATGTTTCGCTATTCCAAGAAAACAAGGCAGCATCTTGTTCACTTGAAATGAGCTTTAGCTGGCTTATTATTTGCGTAATAAAGTCTGGATGAGGCGCTTGTAAAAATTGACTATCTGCTAGCACATATACACCCAAGCCCAGCTCAATTGCTTGCATAATGCGGGCTTTTTGTTGCGCTGAAACTTGCAATAAAAAACGGTAGTCGACTATCAATAGGTCGGCCCACGCCAAGGATTGCTCCCAAGCCCTAGCGTCCCACAAGGCGGCTTGTTCGCCAGTAATATTCAAAGCTTGTTGTTTAAATTTTGCTTGGCTTATTTGCGTCACTACACGCACTTGGCTACCTTGGTTTGATAACCAATTTTGTAGATGCCGAGTTTCAAAAGAGGGCGCTGATTGCACGATTAGCACTTGTGTTTGAGTGCCCGACCTTACCTCAACACTTATATTCTCAGATACTAACTCTAGGTCATTGTTGTCGACTATTGCAATGCGATACAACCACTGTCCTTGAGCAGGAGGTATAGTGCTAAAATTTAGATATTCGCCAGCTCTGGCCTTTTTTATATCAAGTAACGTGTTTGTAGGATCATACAGGCGAATTTCGTATATAGACTGCGGGGTTTGTTGTTCAGACAATCGCAGCGCTATATCTAGCGATTCTCCAATGATGATTTGCCTTTGCCAATTAGCGCTTGAAAACCCTAATTGCGTAGGAGCGGGCTGCCCTGCACGTATACTTAACGTTGATAAAGCATCATCATTAAGCGTGCCTAAGGCATTAAGCTGTTGCCACTGATACTCTGAAAAGCCATCACCATGGATAACAAGTTCGTTATAGTAAGGTAAATGCTGTGCGACTTCAGCGACAGATACCGGGTAATCAATAATATGCTCAGTGTCTCCTATGCGCTGACTTATATTGCTTATTTCAGAGCTGACAATATGTAGTGTGTTATTACTTTGGTGTTTAACCACAAATTGTAAAAACAAACTTAAAAACACGGCGGCAAGGAGAACATTGAGGCCAATAACAAAGCCGCATCTTACTTTACGCGTTTGTAAACGCTTGTAGACATAAACAGTATTTACAAGGACTGTAAAGAGCACGGCAAGCGCTATCAAGCAAAACAAACTGGGGTCTAGTTTTGGATACACATAAAAGTCATTCCAAGTCATCATGGCTTCATTGCTCTTTGATAATGTTCAAGCAAGTTTTGCTCAGCACGTTGTTTGGGTACTTGTGGTTGGGCAACTGGGGCCTGTAAATCTTGCCACAAAAGCGACCTAATTTGGCTCAAACAAGCTTCGCAGGTACGCAGTGGCCATTTTTTCTCAATGTTCATTGTTTCTAATATTGCCAACACCGCGAGTCGCTCATTCGTATTTTCTGATTGGGCAAGCTCTGCATTTAATAGCGCAATCACTTGTTGATTTAACGCCAGTGCATCTTCATTCATTTGCTCAGAATAGACCGAGGCACGACTCAAATAAGCAAGAAACCGACTTTTTATAACGCTACTGCTTTCTAGCATTTCAAAAGATTGCTGAACATTAGGCTCAATAATGTCTTCTAGCTTCCCCTCATATCGGCGCTCCTCACTTACCGGTGGCGGCTTAAAGCCCAAACGCTTCACATACACTCTTTGGGCTTTGCGTGCGCGGTTAAGATAGTCGAGCGCTTCTTGCTCGTATGGTAAGGCGCTTTTAGGGTCGCTAAGATGCAAATACAACTCAGCTTGCCACATGTTTTTAATCGATAGTTTCATTAATGCGCGTGGATTAAGTTGTCCACTCTTAGGCCCTGCGCCGGAGTCAGCTTCACCATGGTTATGCCCAAATTTCTCAATGATTTCATCAAAGCCAGAACTTATTCCCGACTCGTTACTACCCGCTTGCTCATGTGCATGCTCATGCGTAGCTGCGCTAGTGCTATTGCTCTGTTCATCGTCTTGATGATCGTGCTCTTGTTCATCAGAATGCTCTGCCATAGTTGGCCCGGCTTCCATAGTCTGCATAAGCCCACTTTCAAACTCATCCCCTAAATACTGACCATAGCGCAGTTTCAAATCACTTTGCGCAATGGCTAAGTTTTTCGATGTTTCTTCAAATTTTTCTGTTGTAAGTAATGGCTTTCGTTCAATTAGTTCTGTGGTTTCGATGATGATTTGGCGCTGACTCTTAAAGTATTCGGGAATAAAGTCCATTAATATCCCATCGCTTGTGATGCCAACATCTTCATCATCAAGCCACTTGAGTATTTTTGTTTGTGAGACACTTAGCTGCGGTGAGTCGGGTCGATTGTCAATGGCATTAACGCTAAAGTACAGTTCATCACCTGGCTCCATACCTAGATCTTCAAAACGCCAATGTTTAACATAGCGACGCAGCACTTTCACCGTGCTTTGTGGCATGTCTGTTTCTTCAATATCGTGTGTAGCGACTGTTAGATTTTCATTGCTGTCAAAACGAAATACTGCATCTCTAAACTTAACTGCTTCACCGCTACCTTTAGCAATCGATGCGCTTATAAATACTTCACTCAAGCCATAATCGTCAGATATTATCACTTGGGAATCTAGCACTGGCTTTTCACTGCGCTTAAATTCTGTCACGGTAGCAAGAGGCGCTTCTATCTCAATATTAGGAGGCTGATCGCGCAGCATACTCAAGGAATAGAATTGAGGAGTCTTTTCATCATTAATATCTAAATTGCTTATAGAATAAAGCGTTGGTGCGTTAAGTACAAAGCTTGCCGAATAAAGCTTTGGACTAAGCTCAACAAAGTTTTGTGGCGCTTGTTGGGATATATTCAGGCGCAAAGATGCTGAAGACTGAGTGCTTGCTTGCCATTCAATCAATGAGCCCTCTGGCGCTTCTATATTTAGTTGCGCAGTCGTGTTAGTAAATGAAAGTCGCTGCGCACCTAGTTGGGTGTATTCAGGCGGCGTGATAGTTATCCGCCATTGAATATCTTGGCTATCTGAAGCAGCCTTATTGCTTGCTATCGTATTTTCGCCAGGCTGTGAAAACAGGTCTCGTTCGCTAACGCTAAATAGGCTAACGAGGATAAGTGCGATAACAAACGAATAGAGGCACTTTTTTAACGCGCCATTAATATCAAAAAAGCTAATTGAGCTGGGATCTAGGCTAATGTTTTGTTCAAGGAGTTCCTTTTGTATACGCTTGACCTGCAAAGCTTGCATAGCCGTGTGCGAGGAGGCCGGTGCATATAAGAGTTCGGCACTTTCTTCAAGCGCTACTAGCTTTCTATTCAGATGGGCTAAGACATTGGCGTGGCTGAGTTTTGACCAGCGCTTGCTAAAACGCGCATACAATAAATAGCTACTAAAGCTTACTAAAAATAGCCATAAGCTGGGCATTTCAATGCTGATAACATTATCAAAATACTCAAGTAAATTTACCACAATACTGATTATTAAAAATACAGACAAGGCAGCAAAGGCAAAGCCCAAGGCTTGTACTAAATGGCTTTGCCACCACTGCTTTTTGGCTTCATTAAGTAATGCTACTAAATCAGCCATTATTCGCACTTACTTGTTGCCCTGACACGCGCCGGCTTTGTTTTGCGCTGTGTTCGCTATAAATGCGTTCACCAGCAAAAAGTATGACGCAAAATAGAGCTAAATATGCCGGTATATTTAAAGGCTCATTTAACATGCCTGGTGAATAAGGTGTAGCAGCCGAATTATTAACGATTGTAATCCCCGCGCCATTATCAGCAATGGTTTGCGGATTGAGAGTTGCGCTTTGCCAAAAAGCGGTGTTGAGCGCTTGGTCAAATAAGACATTTGCCAAGGCGATAGGAAAATCGTCACGCTCAATTGGCGCAAGCGCACTGGCATAAACAAGCCTTACCGCTGGCAATTGTGACCTTATTTGTTCAATCTGTTGGGTTTGAGGATCGCCAATTTGTATGATTGTTGGTGGTATTTGTTGTGCTAGCTTATCAATAATATAACTTATCTCGTCCCTAGGGTATTGGTAGACTTCAATATTGACCTGAGGCAATTGATTTAACGCCGTTATAGCGCCGAGTACAGATTTAGTTTGTGCTTTAGTACGCTCTGATTCATCCGCGGGCTGCAAAACAATCAGCGAAAGGGTGATAGGAGGGGGAGCGCAAGAGTGTTAGTATTTTCGCTAATATCCCATTTGGTATTTGCTAAAAGCGTAAATTTTTCGCCCATAAACTCAGACAAGCTACTGGTGCTATATACAAGCATTTCATTTGTGGTAGTTGGGTTTGCTTGTTGCCACTTGGCTACATTTTGCCATGTGTTGCTATATTTCTTGGGCAATATATTCGTGGTGTTTAGGACTTGCTCTGGCAATATTCTTTTGTTGTTTTGTAGGCGAATAGCAATATGCGATTTGCTTGGTTCTCGTAATTTTGCCGCCAACGCTTCGCGTTTTTCTAAGCTTGCATATTTGAGCCAAGCGTCACTTACTAAGTGAAAAACTTGTGCCTCATTGCCTTGTTTAGCTTTAAATACATTCGCTAACATGAACAGTATCGCTAATATCAATAATAATCGAAGCGCCAACAATCTGCGCTGGGTCAATTTAATCTGTTGATGATTAAGCGGTGGTTTTTTAGGGAAAAACGCAAGAGTTGAAAACGGTAAGCTTTGATGTTTACCACGGCTAATAAGATGTATTGCAATAGGAATGGCCAAACTTAGGCTTGCCCACCACCATGTGCTGTCTATCGCCGCCAAAATACTCATTAAAAATGACCTACATTAGACATACTGAGGGCGATTTGTCGCAGGGCATCCACGGCGGGTTTGTCTATGTTAATGCGTAAGTGTTGAATATCAGCTTTGGCCAAAGAGTGTGAAATCGCCTTATTAAAAGAAGCTCGATTGAGCAAATAGTCATCACGTATACTTTCGCTTGATACCTTTTGTTTCTTCCCGGTTTCGCGTTCTGTAAATTCAATAACGCCGCCAAAATCAAAGCTAACTTCGTCGTTACTTTCAAGCTGCACGGCAAGCACCTCACAATTAGCATGGCGAAGGTTTTTTGCTAGGTTTATTAGTTCGTCGTTTTGTTGATAAAAATCACTTAATAAAATAACTAAGGAGTTTTGCCGGGCTGCGTGTACATAACTTGTGTATTGTTGCCAAGGAGGAAAATAGTCCGACGCACTTAGTGTTTCTAATGCTAACAAGAATCGATGATAGTGCTGGCGGTTTTGCCTAGCAGGCAAATAGGCTAATTCATGATTATTGATGCCAAGTAAACCAATGTTGTCGCCTTGTTGTTGTGATAAATAGCCTATTGCGGCAACGATTCTTTTGGCAAAATCAAGTTTGTGCCAAAGGCCATCTCGTGATTGCTCAAGCATAGATTCGCTGCAATCGACAATGCCCCACACATTGATAGCACTTTCTTTTTCTGCTTCGCGCACAAAATAGCGGTCACTGCGTGAAAACAGCTTCCAATCAATTTTACTCGGTTCATCGCCCGGCTCATAGCTTCTAAATTGATTAAACTCTATGCCAACACCGCGTAAAGTACTTGCGTGATGACCGTGCATAGCGCCCTGTGCGAGCATGCGGGTACGCAGTTCAATATCTTTAATTTGAGCGATGGTTGCGTTGTTTAGCAATTCAGACACAGAAAAATGCCTTTAGCCTTGCAGCGGGCTAGTAGGTTTTTCAACACCTTCTAGCAAAGCCGTGATCACCGCCCCTACCGATACATTTTGCGCTTCGGCTTGAAAGTTTAGCAATAATCGATGCCGTAAAACGGCATCAGCTACAGCATGAATATCTGTTAATGTGACAACAAAGCGCCCCGACAAAATCGCATAAGCTTTAGCGCAAAGCACAAGCGCTTGACCACAACGTGGCCCCGCACCCCAGCGCACATATTCTTTAACCATGTTGATACTTGAGCCTTTAGGCCTTGTTTGTCTAGCAAGTCGAGCGACATAAGTCAGCACATCGTCGTTAATTTCTACCTGCCTAACAATACTTTGCAGCGCAAGGAGATCATCCACTGAGAGCTGGGCCGAAATCGATGTTTTTTGATTACCTGTGGTGCGCTTGAGTATATCGATTTCTTCTGCTTCGCTGGGATAATCAACATGTAAAAACATGAGAAAACGATCTAACTGTGCCTCTGGGAGAGGATAGGTGCCCGCTTGTTCTACCGGGTTTTGTGTTGCTAGCACAAAAAATGGCGCTGGCAAGGGATATACTTTGCCCGCATAACTCACTTGCCTCTCTTGCATGGCCTCTAGCAAAGCGGCTTGAGTTTTAGGTGGTGTGCGGTTAATTTCATCAGCTAATAAGATTTGGGTAAACACAGGGCCTTGTTGGAATTTAAAAAAGCGTTCGGATGTTTCGTGATTTGTTTCTAGGATCTCGGTGCCAATTATATCGCTGGGCATTAAGTCGGGCGTAAACTGTACACGTTTAAACATCAGCTCTAAGGCATTGGCGAGCGAGCTAACCATCAAGGTTTTTGCCAATCCGGGAACGCCTTCTAACATACAATGGCCGCCCGCGAGCAAACTCACCATTAATAGCTTAAGCACGTCTTGTTGGCCTACAATTACTTTGCCTACTTCATCATTGACACGGGTGAGTTTGCTTATTAGCGCTTGTATTTCTTCTTGGGTTAAGCTGTTTGTCATTTTAAAATCTCTTATGCTGTCATGGCGTACATAACAATATTTACTGCAAATTTAGTATTATCAACACGTAGCCAGCGCTTGTTACGAAAGTCGTAGTCCCATTCGCAGCCATAATCTTTGTTGCTATACAAAACCCCAATACGTCCATCGATAATAATCGCTTTTAGATACTCATGAACAATGTCATCACCCCAGCCGTTTAACTCCATAGAGGTACGCGGTGGGCCGTCAAACTCAAAGAAGCTTGAATAAATAGGGTGATCGTTCGGAATTTTTTGAAGGGCGTCATCACCAAAAATATCGGCCATTTGCTTTTCAAAGGTCCTAGCAAACATGCCGTCAATATCATGATTGCAATCATCAGCAAACACGAAGCCACCATTTTTTACGTAACGCTCAAAATTGCGTTTTTCCTGCTGTGAAAACTGTACAAGCCGATGTCCTGCCATATAGCAAAAGGGGGAATTAAGCATGCTAGGGTCTGAAAGTGGGATAACCCGTTCTGTTAAATCGACACGTAAACTCGTGTATTCTATTAATGAATTTAGCAAATTTGCCGGCATGCGTTCATCAACGTCCCAGTTGCCAGACTCATAGCTTAAGCGGGTAAAATAAAAGTCGTAATTTTGTGCAAATGCCACTTTAGGAAACACACTGGCTAAAGCAAGCGCGCTGGCATTTTGAATGAATTGTCGACGTTTCATAATTACTATTCGTTAGAATTGGCTGTAGTGTTTCAGTGCTGGATTTAGCCGCTATAACAATACGCGAGGTTTAGGCTCTATCCTTGAGCCCAAACACAAGAGTTTTGCACTTAAACAGCGTCAGACAAACTACTAAAGGTAAAGTCTCTCAACTTCATTGGCGGTATCATATTACCATCAATGCGCTGAGGTTTACCCAATGCCTCAATATTGTTTAGCATAATGATTGGACTTTCATTGAAACGGAAGTTCTTTATCGGGAACTTAATTTTACCGTCTTCAATATAAAAAGTACCATCACGTGTTAAACCGGTATATAACAAGGTTTGTGGGTCTAACTGGCGTATGTACCATAAGCGCGTCACTAAAACACCTCGACGCGTGCTGGCAATCATATCTTCGAGTGTTTCATCGCCGCCAGCCATAATAATGTTACCGCCAGGTGGTTGGTAATCAACGCCTGTCTTTTTCGCCCAAAATGGCGTGTTATACATATTGGTAACGACCCCATTTTTTATCCATTGGGTTTTTGTTCTTGGATATCCATCGCCGCCAAATGGTGCTACTGGCACTTCAGGGTGTTGTGGGTCGCTATGAATGTTCACACGTTCGTCAAACATTTTCTCGCCCATGCGATTTTTAGGCGCTTTTTCTGCATCTTCGCCTTCTTTAGGCTTATAGCTTAAAAAGCTGCGGCCTTCATCTGCCGAGCGTTGACTCATGTTACCGAACATGTTGCCCAAAAGGCCTACACTTGCGGCGGGCTCTAAAATTACGGTGTACTTGCCTGGCTCCATGGCTTTTGCATTAACGGAGTTTTTCGCTTTAGTAATGGCAATACTAGAGGCTTTAGCCGTATCTAGCTTTTTAATGTCACTGTAGTCGCGTGTCGCCCAGCCCGAACCGGTGCCGTCTTCGGTGCGGATTGTTACCGAAAAGTCCACTTCAGTTGAGGCATTGTAAGCAAATAAGCCTTTGTTGTTCATAATAGCGGTAAAGTTAACGGTTTCTTCTAAAAAGCCAGATGAGACGAGCTTGTTTTTCTTAGAAGGGACAATGCTATCTTCAGCCGCTTGCGCCCTATATTCAGGCGTCACACTAGCAGTGGATTCAAAAAAGGTTTTACTTTCTAGGTATTTTTGTTTGCCAAATACTGGCGTGTATTCTTTTGACTCTGGCGCCAGTTTAGCGAGTTCTTCTGAACGTTTAACGACTTTTGCTAACGAGGCGTCATCAAATTCATTAATTGTTGCAACTCCAGTACGCTTGCCAAAGGTAGATTGAACCGCAAGTGTCAAATCACTCTCTTCGCCAGCCGTTGATACTGAGTTTCGAGCGTAGCGAATATTTCCGCCATCAAGTCCGTCTAGATTACACTCAATCTCGTCTGCTTTTGAAAGCTTGATTACTTTAGTCAACAAGGCTTTAGCATCTTTTTCTGTCATAATTGTCATGGTAATTTTCCTTATTCGTCGACTATACGTTACGCGCTGTATTAATAACGTTCACGTTATTGAAACGTGTGGTTGGGCAACCGTGCGATACTGCACTTACCTGCGAAGGCTGGCCTTTTCCATCGAAAAACGAGCCCCCTAGACGATAATCAGACTTTCCTGCCATTTGCGCGCAGTTATTCCAAAATTCTGTGGTGTTTGACTGATATGCAACATCTTCAATCTGCTCCGTAATTTTGCCGTCTTTAATCTCGAAAAATAGCTGGCCACCAAATTGGAAGTTATAACGCTGTTGATCGATAGAGAACGAACCGCGTCCAGCAATGTATATTCCGTTTTCGACGTCTTTAATGACATCGTCTGCTGAGATATCTTTTTTGTTAGGACGCAGCGAAACGTTAGGCATGCGTTGGAACTGCACGTCACGCCAGCTTTGTGAGTAGCAACAACCGTGTGAGGCGTTTTGATCAATCATGTGCACTTGGTCACGAGTGGCTTGATAGTTAACCAATATTCCGTCTTTGACTAAGTCCCATTCTTTGGTTTTAACGCCTTCATCATCAAAAGCTACATTGCCTAAAGAGTAATCTTGGGTTTTATCAGCAAACAGATTAACGATGTCAGAACCATATTGGAATTTACCGCTTTTCCATTTATCAAGGGTGGCAAAACTAGTTCCTGCATAGTTGGCTTCATAGCCAAGTACGCGGTCAAGCTCAAGTGGATGGCCAACAGATTCATGAATAGTAAGCATTAAGTGCGCTGGGTCGAGTACTAAGTCGTATTTACCGGGTTCTACTGAGCGCGCTTTGAGTTTGGCTTGCAATTGTTTGCCTGCTGCAGCCGCGTCTTCTATTATATCGTAGCTATTTTTGTAGCCGACATTTGCACCGCTAACGCGTATTTTGTCTTCTTCTTTGCCGTCAAGATACTCAAATCCCATACCCACCGGATTGCCTAAGCCTGTACGTTGTTTAAACCCATTTTTGCCGATGGCAGTGGCAAAAAATGGGGCCCACAAACGATGTACGTCCTGGTCAATATAAGAGCCATCGGTTGAGGCAAAGTACTTCTGTTCGTTAACCAAGAATAATACAGAGGTGATAAAGTTAGCGCCATTTTGCATGGCGGCGTCATTCACCGATAGCAATAAATCAACTTTGTCTTTTACTGGTATTTCAAGTGCATTTTTCTTTATTGGCGTATTCCAAGAAACATCACCAACTCCTTTAACCGGCGCTAATTTAACGGGCTCGGTCTGAAATTTTGAGTTAGCTTTGGCTACTGCAACAGCTTTTTCAGCCGTTTTGGCTATGCTGTCGGGTGTCATAATCGACGTAGATGCAAATCCCCAAGTTCCGTTGGCAATAACGCGTATGCCAATCCCTGCACTTTCGGTATTTACAATGTTATCTACAACCGCTTCAGAGGTTGTCACAAACTGGTTTAGATAGCGGCCAATTCGCGCATCGGCGTAGCTTGCGCCTTTTGCTTTAGCCGCATTCAAAGCAATGTTTGCTAACATCTTTTTGTAGGCAACATCCATAGGTTTGTCTAGTATCTGATCAAGACTTACCGCCATACCAGAAATGGGTAGAAGCATTGCCCCTACGCCAGCTCCACTTAGTTTAATAAATTTGCGTCTGTCCATCTTTATCCCTCGTTTAGGTGTTTATTGGTTTCATCAGCAAACGCTATACAATATTGATCAATTTCAGGCGTAAGAGCATTGATGGCTTGATAAAACCTATTATTATTTTTTAGTGAGACCTGTCAAAAATATACTATCTCATATCGGCAAATCTTGCTTGCATTGATTTTGTAACAAATGATTGCAGAGCGCTTATTACGGTACAAAAAAACGCAAGGATGCTTCCAAACTATGCTACTTTTATGTCAATCTAAACGTATAAGTATTATCATCCTGACAATGTAATGAGCCAACAATAGGAACTCTATGCTAAAAAAACTTCAAGACTTTTTTGCTGCTGAATTACAGCCTACAACCAATAGTGACCCTGAAAAAGCCCTTCAACGTGCCTGTGCAATGTTGTTGATGGAAGTGTCACGGGCTGACTTTAATATCGCTGACAGTGAAAAAGACAAAGTAACCGGCTTGCTTAAGAACTTATTCGATTTAAGCGACGAAACCTTAGCTGAACTAATCGAATATAGCGAAAGCAAAAGCGAAGAAAATACTTCTGTGCACCCTTTTACGTCACTGATAAATGCTCATTATGACTATGATCAAAGAGTGAATTTAATCTCGTTGATGTGGAAAGTTGCCTATGCTGATGGCGATTTAGACAAATACGAAGATAGTGTGATTAGGAAAGTAGCTGACTTACTTTATATCCGCCACAGTGACTTTGTTAAAACCAAACTTGAAGCCAGCGAGAAAGGGCTTTAAAACCTGCGTTTATTGCTGACATTGTCGTCATAGAAAATATCGTAAACTCCCAATGTTTTATAAATAATATCAACAATATACATAATGCTTGTGCTTTAAAGTGTCAGGATTTTTTACACTCTTAATTTCATACCTAAATTTATTTTTGTAAGTTGTTAATATTTAAGCTTAAATTATTGCAGGCATACTATTTGCACGTCTTAAACTGAGGATAAGGGAATGACTTTTAACATTTAGTAGTATTATTCTTAATAACTAATTCTAACTAAATAAATAAGGGACCAAACCATGTTGAAGAGACTTCTATGTGGAGCCTCGTTGCTGTGCGCTGCAGGTTTCACTAATGCCGCTACAATAACCTTAACTGACACCGTTGCTGTTACTAAAACTAACTTCCAGCAAACGCTTTCGTTTGCTAAATTCGATACAATGGGCGGTACGCGCTCTCTCGATTCGGTATCTTTTTCTATTGATGGTACAATTTTTGGCAGCGCTGAAGTTGAAAGCAGAGATGCGCTACCAACGACTATCATCACAATGTTATCTGCTGAGTTGTTGCTTATTGATTCATTGATGAATACCTTAGTAGTTACTATTCCGAGCATCACTAACACATTCAACGCAGGCGCTTATGACGGTAGTCTTGATTTTGGTGGTACGTCTGGTATTACGTATCCTGATTTGACTGCCAATAAATATGAAGAAGCCACCTATACTGACGCTCCAACCCTTGCAATGTTTACTGGAATGGATATGGCATCGTTTACTTTTGATGCTCAAGCCACTAGTTCGTCAACGGGTGCTGGTAATATAACAACGAGGTTTGCAAGTACTGCAGGAGCACTTGTATCTATTGTATATTCTTATACTGATACGAGTATTGTTGTATCTGCGCCAACTCACGTTGCTGTATTAGGCCTTGGTTTATTAGGGTTTGCAGGTTTGAGAAAAGTGCGCAAATAAGTCGCTGCATTAGTTTATTGTTATTGAAAAATCGTCGTTTTAGCAAACGGCGATTTTTTTTGTCAGGAATTTTTACACTTTCAAACCACGTCTGGGATGTTTAAATGGCCTGAATCTGCCTTAACAGGAGTCAGTCTAGGCACTAGATGTAAATTATCACTATGCCTGAAATTCTTAACTTATCAGTCACACCACTTACCCACTAAATGGCGTGTTAAATAATCGCGGCGAGCTCTGCACCTTGGCGAATTGCGCGTTTTGCATCTAGTTCAGAAGCAACATCGGCGCCGCCAATGACATGAACTTTCATGCCAGCCTCCAGCAGGCTCGCTTCTAGCTCACGCAAAGGTAATTGTCCTGCACACACAATCACATTGTCGACAGCTAGTAACATTTGCTTGTCGCCTATACTAATGTGTAAGCCTTCATCGTTCACTTTTTGGTAAGTAACGCCGTTCATCATTTTGACATGGTGATTCACTAGCGAAGCGCGATGGATCCAGCCGCTGGTTTTACCTAAGCCTTTGCCTACTTTGCTTGTTTTGCGTTGCAATAAAAATACTTCTCGGTGTGGTTTGACTTCTTTTTTGGCGCTTAAGGCGCCAGGTGCTTTATATTCTTTGTCTATTCCCCAATGCGCTAGCCATTTTTCTAAATTTGTCGTGAGGCCCTCTAACTCGACCAAATACTCCGCGACATCAAAGCCTATACCGCCTGCGCCAATAATTGCGACACGTTTTCCTACAGGTTTGTGCTCTTTTAAAACATCCAAGTAACTCATGACCATAGGGTGATTAGCACCTTCTATATCAAGCTCTCTTGGGCTAATGCCGGTGGCCATTATGACGTCGTCATAGTCTTCACCTTTTAACAGATTAGCGTCTACTTTCGTATTTAAGTGCAGCCTCACGCCTGTGCGTTCTATTTGTTTTGCGTAATAGCGCAAGGTTTCGTGAAACTCTTCTTTTCCGGGGATTTGTTTGGCGTAATTGAATTGGCCACCTATTTGGGCTGCCTGTTCAAACAAATCAACCTTATGACCTCGGTCGGCTGCATAGGTAGCAAAAGCTAATCCGGCTGGGCCTGCGCCAATCACGGCTAGCTTTTTCGCTTGTGCGACCGACTTGAAGATAAGCTCAGTTTCGTAACAAGCCTGTGGGTTTACCAAGCAACTTGCACGCTTGCGTTCAAAGCCATGGTCTAGGCATGCTTGGTTACAGGCAATACAGGTATTGATTAACTCAGACTTCCCTTCAATGGCTTTGGCAATAAAGTTCGGATCCGCCAAGAAGGGCCTTGCCATTGATACCATGTCAGCGTGGCCGTCTTTGATAACTTTTTCGGCGACTTCTGGAGTGTTAATTCGGTTGCTGGTGATAAGCGGCACACTCACTTCTTTTTTCATACGCTCGGTTATCCAAGTGAATGCCGCGCGAGGAACCGAAGTGACAATTGTTGGAACACGTGCTTCATGCCAGCCAATACCGGTATTGATCAGCGTCGCTCCGGCTTTTTCAATCTCTTTGGCGAGATAGACAATCTCTTCCCATGGTGCCCCGCCTTCAACTAAATCAAGCATCGATAAGCGGTAAATAATGATAAATTCAGGGCCTACTTTTTGCCTTGTTTGTGTAACGACCTGAATGGCTAGACGCGCTCTGTTTTCAAGGCTACCGCCCCATTCGTCATCACGCTGATTGGTGCGTTCACAAAAGAACTGGTTAATTAAATATCCTTCAGAGCCCATAATTTCGACGCCATCGTAACCAGCTTGTTTCGCGTAATTCGCTGACGCTACATAGTCTTTAATGGTGCTGCGAACACCGCTGCTTGAAAGCGCTTTTGGCTTAAATGGTGATATTGGAGACTTTACATTTGACGCAGACACCGCCAGAGGATGGTAGCCATAACGTCCTGCATGCAGAATTTGCATACATATTTTGCCGCCTTCTTTGTGCACAGCATCGGTCACTACGCGATGTTTTTTAGCATGCCTGCTACTTGACATTCGACCAGCAAATGGGCCCAACCAGCCCGCTATATTTGGTGATATTCCGCCAGTTACAATAAGGGCCACACCACCTTTAGCTCGCGCTGCATAAAAAGCGGCTAGTTTATCAAAACCGCCCTTCTCTTCTTCTAAGCCTACGTGCATAGAGCCCATAAGGGCTCGATTCTTTAAGGTAGTAAAGCCTAAGTCTAGAGGGGCAAGTAAGTGTTCGAAGTTAGCAGCTTTATTCATAAAGTGACCTTTGTATCTGGCATTGCCTATGGTGAAGCAATGCCAGCTAAGGCATTGCTAAGATTTTTTCGACGCTGCTCTGACTTTCGACATATCACCTGCTTTAATAATCGAGAACTCATCAGCATCAAAGTACTTATTCATGACCTTTTGTACGTCTTTTGCGCTCAAAGAGGACAAACGCGCTTCATATTCTTTGTACCATTGCATATCGCGCTCATAGCGTATGTTTCGGCGCAAGTTACCCGCTAACTCACTATCTTGGGCACGACTGACTCTTTTCTCTTGTAATAAGCCAGATTTTGCAGCGGCAATCTCTTCATCTGTAAAGCCATCTTTTAGCATGCGTTTGAGCTCTTCATTAAAGCCTTGCTCAACCGCTTTTAGATTTTGCGGTGCGCAAATCGCATAAGCTCCAAAGGTTGATTTTTGCGATTTTGCTAACTGCGTAACGAAAGACCCTGCACCATAGCTTAAACCGTCTTGTTGACGAAGGCGAGTGGCAAGACGACTATTCAAAAAGCCACCCCCAAAAATATAATTGCCTAGTTCAATTGCAGCCGCGTCTGGGTGATTCTCTCCCACAGGCAACATAAGGGCAGCGACAAAGGTTGCGTTTTCTTTGTCAACCGTATCGAAAACCACATTCATGGCTTCAGTCTTTTTATATTTGTCTATAATGTCGGCAAATTCAACCTGACTTTCCCAGTTATTGAACAGGCTTTTGAATGTGTCGCTTATTTCTTCGCTATCAAAATCGCCCACCACCGCGACATGTAAATTGTTCGCGCCAAAGTATTTTTTATGAAAGGCTTTTACATCGCTTAGCTTGAGGTTTTCTAAGTTGTCGAGAGTTTCGTCGAACGTGGCGACGTATAGTGGATGCCCTTCTTCATAGGGGTTTTGTAAACGACTATATTCGTTAAACGCCAAGCGCTGAGGGTCTTGCAAGTTGGCTTCAATATCTACTTTCATCGTACTTATGTATTGACTAAATTCTTTTTCGTCGTAGCTTGGTTTTTTTAGTATTTTGGCTAGCAAGTCGAGTACGGCTGGCAAATTTTCTTTGTTGGTCATGATATTTGCTAGGGTATAAGACACACCACTTACAATACGTACCTGTGCTTTTAATTTGTCAAATTCATCTTGAATGTCTTGGCGAGTTAAGCCTGCAGCTCCGCGAAGCAATAAATTACCAGCAGTTGCACCAATGAGCGCTTTGTTTTGAAGGTTATCTACATTCCCATAACGCATCGTTAAACTTACCACGACCGATTCACCGCGGGTTTTTTTCGGCAGAAGCGCTAATTGCCCGCCTATTTCTAGGCTGACATTTTGTGTACGTTTGTCAATATTATCAAAGGAGGGTTCAAACAATTCACCTTGCGCAATGGCTTCGCGACCTTCATAGCCTTCGACCATTTTTGCTACACTATCTACCTGTGGAATGCTTATACGCTCTGGATTTTCTGAGGGAATAAATTGCGCTAGGGTGCGGTTGTTGCGTACCAAGTACTTGTTAGCGACTCGTTGTACATCTTCTAAGGTGACCTTTTCAATGCGATCGCGCTGCAAAAAGTACAAACGCCAATCACCCATAGCTAGCCATTCACTTAATTCAAGCGCGATACGTTCAGATGAGTTAAACGACAATTCGATGTCTTTCAGCAAACTGCGTTTAACCCGGTCTACCTCTTCTTGCTTAATCGATGCTGTCGCCATATTTTCGACAGTATTGAGCAACGCTTCAGTAGTTTCTTCAAGCGCAGCGTCTTTGTCGGCGGTAGCGAAGTACATCGCTAAACCTGGGTCTTGCCACTGAAAATTAAAGCCAAATACGCGACTACCTAATTTTTCTTCTACAATATTTTTGTGTAAGCGTCCGCTGGGGGTGTCGCCAATAATTTGGGTAAGCACCTCAATTGCCGCATAATCAGGGTGAGAACCTGCAGGAATATGATAGGCGCTGGCAACGAGCTGTATGTCACCAACACGTCGAACGACAACGCTACGCTCCCCCGATTTCGCCGGTTCAGATGTATACAATGTAGGTAATACACGGCTTGGTTTGGGAATGGGCGAAAAGTACTTGTCTACCAAGGCAAGCATGTCATCGGTGCTAAATTTACCTGCAATAATTAAAGTCGCATTATCGGGCTGATAGTATTTTTTATAGAAGGCTTGTAAGCGCTCGATAGGCACATTTTCAAGATCTGAGCGCGCACCAATAGTCGACTTACCATAATTGTGCCAGTCATAGGCAACACTTACCATGTTCTGCAAAGTAACCCGAAAAGGATCATTTTCACCTCTTTCAAATTCATTGCGAACAACGGTCATCTCGCTGTCCAAATCTTCTTTTGCGATAAATGAATCAACCATACGGCTAGATTCCATCGACAGGGCCCAATTGATATTTTCTTCAGTCGCGGTAAAGGTCTCAAAATAGTTAGTGCGATCGGTCCACGTTGTACCATTAGGCCTTGCGCCAGCGGCACTTAATTCGGCGGGAATGTCTTTGTGCAAAGGCGTGCCTTTAAAAACCATATGCTCAAGTAAATGTGCCATGCCTGATTCGCCATAGTTCTCGTGTTTCGAACCCACGCGATAGGTAACGTTTACGGTCACTGTTTCTTTTGTTTGATCAGGAAAGAGCAATACCTGTAAACCGTTGCTAAGGCGATATTCACTGATCCCCTCTACCTCATTTACTTTTTCTATCTTGGATTGGGCAACAAGCGCAAAACTACTCATTGTAAATAGTCCAATCGCTAACCCTAATGTCTTTATCTTTACAAGCATATAAATTCCTGACCTCTGTATTTTAACGGTATCGCTGTGAAGTAAATAAGCTCTTCTTCAGACAATTCAATTCCCGTTGGTTCAACTATTATTGTTGATGCGTCATGCCTTGGCAACTGCTACTGCTTTGCACCTTTTTGCTGCTACTCATGCTTTGAGCACTACCTAGCGCTGGCGATAAGGAGGTAGAGGAGTCCCAAATTCTGTCCCAAATAGCGCTTAACTTGCCAAGATCGGGGCGACCACTTATTTTTTCATAGTTAGCACTCACAATCCCTTCTTGCGTTATTTTACCTACAACAAAATTAAACACATACGCGCACTCAACGCCCATACGTAAATCCGTTAGTAGGAGTTTTTCACCGTCTTGTTTTATTGCATAAAAGCCTTTCGTAAACCACCGTAGACGCTCAACACCCCATTCGTTTTTGATATCGTCTAGCAAATAAATCTGGTTTTCAAAAGGGGTGAAAGTAATTTCTTTGGGAGAATCAAATATTGATGCATAGCCTTCATAATATTTATCGTTCGACATTACGACGACGCGCCAAAGCAAGGTCGTAAGGGGCGCCGGGGTGCTTACATAGCGCGTGCTATCAATACCTTGCAAGCTTAAACTAGCTTCAATTTTATTGTCTATATATACCTTAGCTGCCAACGACCAGGCAATATAGGCACTACTAAGTACAAGCCCAAGGGTATTCATGCGTGTGGCTTTTAGCGTGCTCATTTTGGGCATGGCGGCAATTGCGAGACCAAATAGCAAGGGTAAAGTATAAAGAGGATCGATGATAAATAAATTTGAAATGCCGACAGGATATTCAGTCAATGGCCAAAAGAGCTGGGTGCCATAGACGGTAAAACTATCTAAAATTGCATGTGTACTTAAGGTCAAGAAAACCAGCCAAAACCACTCTTTTTTGAATGCGCGCGTTGCTGGATGAAGTTTAACAATTAACCATGCAATCAAAGGACTTACTAATATATGCATCAATAAAGAGTGACTAAAACCTCTATGGTAGGTAAAAGCTTCTACCTCACCACCGTAGGGTAAAAATACATCTAAGTCAGGTAAGGTACCTAAAACTGCACCCCACAACATCGCCTTGCGCCCGACTTTGTTGCCTAATACTGCGTAACCTACCGCGCCACCGAGTGCTATTTGGGTCAATGAATCCATGATTTAGTAACGTCGTTTATAAATGGGTGCTAAGAATAGAGCATTACCGCACGTAATAACAGAAACAAAATTAGTTCTAATATTTACAACGACATATAAGTTTCATGATAATAACTAATAGTAATTTACTGCGTTTAATTGCAAAATCGTAAAGGCATATTGACACGAAATCATCAATTTTGCAGCTTATGCAACATAAACAATTGTTTTTATTAAAATAACTAAATTAGGAATATTAAAAATGGCTTACACGCAAATAGATGGCGTTAAATATGAAAAAGAACTTTTAGATCTTGCTGAGAAACATACAACAGGCAAAGGCGAAGGAAAGATTTCAAAAGACGAAGTACTTGACCTAATCGCTTCAGCACAAGATGGAAGTTCAGTCACCGAAATCGAATTAGCAACCCTTCATTATATTCGCAATAACTTTGAATTTACTGACGCTGCAGCTAGCTTGTTTGATGAAAAAGTAGCAGCACTTTAGTCTTCTAGGCTAGTGATAAGTTGGGATTATATCTAAAGGAGTGACCATGGATTTATTAAAAACGGCCGCAGAATTATTTATCAACAAACTAGGCGGCGATGGAAGCGGCTTAAATGTTGATTCTGTTGTATCTGGCTTACAAAACCTACTTCCAAACAATAACGGTGACCTTGATATAAGTGCGCTTGTTAGCATGTTTACCAGTAACGGAGGTGGTTTGGCTGCTATGGCATCCTCTTGGCTGGGCGATGGTGGCAATGACGGCTTTGATTTGAGTAGTGTTATGTCGCTACTTGGCGAATCGAAGGTGTCGCAGTTTGCTGAAGGCCTAGGTTTAAATACAGACCAAGCAGCAGGGGGCCTTTCAGGAATGATACCCGATTTGGTAGATAAAGGCAGCGAAGGCGGAAATCTCGTTGCTGATGTTGGCTCAAAATTGGCCTCAGATCTTTTAGGTAAATTTTTCTAAACCTGCTCATGTCATCATGCTTCTTGTTGGCAAAAAGACGTTTCGTGTTAAGTGCTTAACCTATCACTTTACATTTGGGTCTATTTTGCAAGCAAGAAGCTTTTTTTAATTACCTGTTCATACCCTCGTCAAACTCCATACATTATACGCCTGAAGTCGAATAGCTTTTCGTAGCATTTTCATACTATTGTTACTTCAATGTGAACAAGTGTCTAAGATTATTTAGTCGGCTTGTTTTAATGCGTATTTGAAAAAGAGGTTAACCTAATGACTTATCTGCAAGAATATAATGCTTCTATAAATTCTCCTGAAACCTTCTGGGCAGAAAAAGCCGATGCCTTGCCATGGTACAAAAAAGCCTCAAAAGTGCTGTCGCGTGATGAAAATGGCATAGACAGATGGTTTGCTGACGGTGAGATGAATACTTGCTATATGGCACTTGATTACCATGTGGAAAATGGGCGCGGTAGTCAAGCCGCGCTTATATACGATTCGCCGGTAACAGGCACAAGCTACACATACACTTATGATGAACTTCTTTCTAAGGTGGCCACTTTCGCGGGCGTGTTAAAGCAACATGGCGTGAAGAAAGGTGAAACAGTTGTTGTGTATATGCCAATGATTGCTGAAGCGCTTGTAGCTATGTTGGCAGCAGCTCGCATTGGCGCAATTCATTCAGTTGTATTTGGTGGCTTTTCAGCAAACGAATTAGCGGTGCGTATTGATGACGCCAAGCCCACGCTAATCGTCACCGCCTCATGCGGCATTGAAATCAATCGTATTATTGAATACAAGCCAATGGTTGACGAAGCAATCAACATTGCTACGCACAAACCTAAGCATGTTGTTTTGCTACAAAGAAGCCAATGCCTAGCCGACATGGCTCCTGAGCGTGATATCGATTGGGAGCAGGCCGTCGCCAGCGCAAAAGCTGCTGACTGCGAAATGGTAAAAGGCAGCGACCCGCTATATATCCTCTATACCTCGGGAACGACAGGGAAACCAAAAGGCGTGGTTCGTGATAACGCGGGCCATGCTGTTGCACTTAAATATTCAATGGAGGCGGTTTACAACTTAGCACCGGGCGATGTATTTTGGGCGGCCTCTGATGTAGGCTGGGTGGTTGGTCATTCGTATATTGTGTATGCGCCCTTATTACATGGTTGCACTACTGTTGTGTACGAAGGCAAGCCAGTAAGAACACCTGATGCTGGCGCTTTTTGGCGCGTAATAGAACAATACAATGTCAAAGCCGTGTTTGCAGCACCCACAGCATTTAGAGCAATTAGGAAAGAAGATCCTGAAGCGAAGCTGTTAGCTAATTATAATCTCGATTGTTTAGATACTATCTTTATGGCCGGTGAACGTCTTGACCCGCCTACTTATGAGTGGACGGTAGAGAAAACGGGAAAACCAGTAATTGATCATTGGTGGCAAACTGAAACAGGTTGGGCCATATGCGCCAACCTAACTGGGATAGAATCTTTGCCAGTGAAGGCTGGGTCAGCCACTAAGCCGGTCCCTGGTTTTAATGTGCAAATCCTTGATTATAAGGGCGAACCTTTACCGGCAAACACACAAGGGGCGATTGCGATTAAATTACCACTTCCGCCTAGTTGCCTTGCGACAATATGGGGAGACTTTGCACGCTATAAGGATGGCTATTTAAGTGAATTCCCTGGTTACTATAGCTCTGGTGACGGTGGTTACATAGACGAAGACGGCTACCTGTTTATTATGGGCCGCACTGACGATGTAATAAATGTGGCAGGTCACCGTTTATCTACCGGCGAAATGGAAGAAGTAATAGCATCGCACAGCGCGGTAGCTGAGTGCAGTGTTATTGGGGTTTATGATAGTCTCAAAGGGCAAGTACCAGTTGGCCTGGCACTTTTAAAAGACGGTGCCGATATTAGTGAAGCACAATTGCAAGAAGAACTGGTGGCCATGGTTCGTAATAAAATAGGCGCTGTTGCTTGTCTTAAACATACACTTGTTGTGCCACGACTGCCGAAAACGCGTTCTGGTAAAATTCTTCGTAAACTACTAAGACAAATTGCAGAAAACGAAGAATTTACAATTCCATCTACGATAGATGACCCATCAAGTGTTGCTGAGATCAAAGGTATTATGGAGCTTAATGGGCTTGTGCGCTAAGTTTGATCCACTCATCCACTTTACGTCTCTAAAATAGTGAGGGGGAGTCCTCCTCCTCCTAAAATAGTATCGTGAAAGGCCTTGATATCAAACTTATCAGCAAGCTCCCTTTCAGCTTTCGCACGTAATTCTTGTATTTTAAGCATGCCAATTTTATAGCCCGTTGCTTGACCGGGTATAACCAAATAACGCCTTACTTCAGATTTTGCTTGTTCGTTAGTAATAGCCGAGTTCTCTTGAAAATACTTTATTGCTTGTTGTTCACTCCAACCTTTTGTATGCAGGCCTGTATCAACGACCAAACGAATTGCGCGCCAAATTTCAGAGCCTAAGCGACCAAATTCAGATAAGGGGTCCTGATATGTTCCGGGCATCTCTTTAGCGAGCCATTCTGAATACAAGGCCCAGCCCTCGCCAAACGCATTTAAATAGCTTTGTTGCCTAAAGGTAGGTAAGCCTTGAATTTCAAGTGCAATGGCCAATTGCATATGGTGGCCCGGTAAACCTTCGTGATAGGCGATAACTTCAAGTTCACGTTTGGGCATGGCGGTCATGTCTGACAAATGCGCATAGTAAACACCGGGTCTTGAACCATCGGGAGTAGAGGGCATGTAATGTTGGGCGGCGCCGGCTTGTTCTCTAAATGCTTCTACTCGTTTAACGACCATATCGGCCTTAGGTAAAATACCAAAGTAGTTTGGTAGTTCGGCTTTTATTTTGTTAATTGCGGCGGTAGCGTCATCTATATAGCCTTGGCGCCCTTCGTCAGTGTTCGGATAATATAAGCGCTCATCATCTTTTGTATCGCGTAAAAATACGAAAAATTCTTGCAGGCTTCCTTCAAAGCCAAATTCCGCTTTCACTTTCTCCATTTCGCTGCGAATTCTGGCGACTTCTTTTAAGCCTATTTCATGTACTTCATCGGCACTGAGTGTTGTCGTGGTTTGATTTGCTAAGCGTTCATTATAGTAGGCTAGTCCGTTCTCTAATGCACTTACACCTTGCGCTTTTGTGCTGGCATTTACTTTGTCTTCTTGTTGCCATGCAATTAAGCGTTCGTATGCGGGTTTGAAATCTTCAACCAAGGCGTTTTTAATCTTTGCTAGCAGTCGGTCTGCGTCTTGTTGAGATAGTTTATCTTGCTCTATTAAGTTTGTGATTTTCGACTGCGCATCTGCCCATAAATCACTATCTTCACCATTGTCGAATGGTGCTCCTGAAATTATTTTTTGTGACTCGGCAATGACTGTTTCAAAGGCGAAATAGGGCGGGCGAATGCCTTTTTCAGCGCTCTTTTTAGAAAATGTGACGAGTTGATCAAGCGCGCGTGCGCTTTGGCTTATCCTCGATAGGTAATTTTCCATGTCTATTGGATTTTCTACACGATGCAGCGCAATAAGTAATTGTGGAAAGTAGCTATGCATGGCACCCATTTGTTCAAATGTGTAGATGTGATATCTAAATTCGTCTTGTTTTGCGACTTCTTCAGCTAAATATACCCATAAGTCATAGGAAATTTTCGTTTCGTTGTTGAGTTTTTCATAATTGAAGTTTTGCTTTAATTCGGTTAAATCACTGGCAAACTGCGCTACTAGGGCATCTAAGGCAGCTTCAGAGAAATCATCTATTTCGTTCTGACGCTCGCTTCGGCCTAGGTTGGTTAGTTGAGTAGGGCTACTGAGAACTTGCAGCTCATACTTTTCATTAAACCATTCATTTAAACGGGCACTTTCAGCCTGTATTTCAGCTTCGGTGAATGTACTGTGTATGCTAGCATCAGTGGTCTGAGCCGTTGTTGTAGCTTCGTTTGATTGGTTTTGGTTGCAGCCTAAAAGAGAGAGGGTGATAGCAAGGGCAGTTAAACTTTTGCGCATGAGGTATTTCCTTATTTTTTTCCTCATCATAAACCCTTCAAGGGTTGTACACAAAAACTTTAATGCTAGCGCTAGCAAACGTCACTTGCGATGTTATCTTATGCTGTCAAAACACGAGTCATGGACTTCACTTGTATTAAGTCCGCGTTTTGTGCATCCAAGCGTGCTTTTTTTGACGCACAAAGGTAAGCATCTTATATTGGAAATTAGCAAGCAAGGACGCTAACTTCGCTTCATTGTTGTTGAAGGGCATTAGTGAATAGCCAAGGTGTTCAAAGTCCGTTTTGTAGAACGCGTTGACCATTGCAATAGCTTGATTGGTCCAAAACACGGGCGCTTTCTTACTGACTTGTTTTAGGGGCAATGAAACAGGAGCAATCACTCCTATCCTTGAAGCGATCCTTTTGGTGATATCAAGCAAGCCATCTTCAAATTTGTATACATTTACATCGCTGTGTAAGTAATATTGTTGACATTGAAAGTGATTGTCTAGCATGTCGGGCGTTCGTTTCGCCTGGTTTAGCATATCGCAAACCCAGGCTGAGAACATGTATTTAGGATTAGGACCTAGGTTTATCGTTTTTAATTTTACACGATAAAAGAATTCGCTTTCTAAGCGGTGATAAGGATTGCGTACAATTGCGAACTTGAAAAGAGAGTCAGTATTAGTTTTATCTAAATTGTCGTGGATGTATTGATAACCATAATGTTGCGGCGTTAATGCTGTTTTAGCTGCTCCGTGTACAGTAGCGAATTGTGGACGGCCGCGATATACACTTTCTAACCAAGCGTCTACACTACTGCCTCCTGTTTTAGGTATATGCAAAAATAAGGTAGAACAATTCGGTTCTCCTACGGCGATGTTGTTTGTCGTATTTTTTTGCAAATATAAAGGCATAAAAGTGTAGTTATTTTCTACCTATAAACGTTAATGATAAACGAGACTAAAAACTAAGCCAAAATGCTAGAGTCGGTAAAAAATACACTATATTTTGGTCAATTTCGCAATACTAAGGTAAGCTGAGCTATTGAAGCTAGCGCTAAGTGTCTGAATATCCTAATTTATATTCTTGGCACTTTGTTTGCAATGTTTTTATAGTCAATACAGAAATTAGGCTAACTTGTCATGAACTAGTTTAGCTAAGTTGACGGCAGTATCGAGGGGATCGGCATTGATCATTCGTCATTTTTAAAGAGGTATTACAATGGAAACTATTCTTAGCATTATTTTATTCATTCCACTGGCCATTTTGTGGTTAATACCGCTCGTTGCCATTTTGCTCTCAAGCCGCACATCGGGTGGTGAAAAATTAGCATGGTTGCTAGCTGTTATCTTTATTTCATGGTTTGCTTGGATATTCTATTATCTAATCGCGCCATTAAATGAAAAGCGAACGAGAGTATAAAAGCTTGATTTTAGGTCATGCATCATTACGCGCCTGAGCAGGTCGGTCTCTAATTCAAGCACCTGCCCTTAACCCACCATAATCTTTAGACGTATCGATTGTGCTTAAATGCACGATCGACACGCTGCTTTTTTACAAGACGCTGTTGGCGAAATTAAGAGACTGAAATTAAGAGACTATTATACAGCCCACTGCCTACACAATAAGTGAATCATGCACCACAACTTTTTTCCACAAATGTGCATGTTTTTCAACAAACTGAGTATGTATAGGATGTTCTTGATAGGCAAGTTGACCTTCTTCGTCATCAAAAAACATAAGCTCAGATACACTAAAACTATTGTCAACAACATCACGCTTTTCGGTATTTGCGGGTAGGCCAATTTGTAAAGATTTTACTGAAGGTATTTGACTAAGTGTTTTTAGCCCAGCGACTAACATGTCTCGGTCTTCTTTTGAATCAGGCTTGTTTAGCCAAAAATAGACATTATGTACGAGCTTGTGGCTCACTGGGTCCTTATTCGCGCCTATCGCACTGCTGCTTACTATCGTCGCAGCACCTGCCGCGATAAATTGTCTTCTGGTCACTGGCATGAGTTTCCTTACTTAAAATAGGTATATTTTGTGGTTAGCTTAGCAAGATTCTTACAACACCAACAGCCCTTTCACATTCAGCTATTGTGTGTGCCCACGCGCCGTCGTTGATGGGGATGGCTTTTAAAAAGTATAGAGCGATTTTAAAAAGCTGACTTATAAGGAGTGCGCAAATTCAAACAGCGCAACACCCCACACCACGATTACCAGCAATAAAGCAATAAACACAGCGGCAGAGCCGAGATCTTTGGCGCGCCCGATTAAGACATCATATTCAGGCTTCGTTGCATCGGCTACCGCCTCAACTGCCGAATTCACAATCTCTGAAAATAACAGAAACACCAAACTCGCAAGCAAAATCAACCAATGCATAGATGATTGTGCAATAAAAAAACTAAGCATAAACAACAAGATAGAAATAGATGCGTATTGCCTGAAGCCCGATTCATAAACCCAAGCCGCTTTAAAGCCATTTAGCGAACACGCAATTGCACGAGGCAATCGCTTGATGCCCGATTGGTTTTTGCCAATGTTTGGTACTTGCTTGGACATTGTAGATTCTTCCTAAGGATTTATATCTATAGTGACACACCTTCTTACGTATGCTCGCTCGAAATCACCTTGATATTGCGTTATCGTTACGTCTCGTTAGTGTAAACCAAATTTAAAGTGTGTGAACAAATATGCTCATTTTGCAAAATATCAGCAAAGCCTATGCAAACTCAAATCAAAGTTCACCGATGTCACAAGACAATATTCTATCCGATTATTCTGCTAAGTTTGATTTACCCTTAAGCTGTATTGTTGGAGAAAATGGGTCGGGAAAATCAACCTTATTACTAATTATCGCTGGTTTATTGTTGCCAAATGCCGGTGGCATTGAATGGCAGCAAAAGACCGTTGTTGCTAAACAGCGAAAACAAAATTTTGCGATTGCCTCAGACAGTATTGTCATTCCTGAGTTTCTAAGTGCTCAGCAAGTGCTCAAGCTTAATCAATCTACTTTCGATTTGCCATGGCCCGAAACGTTAATTGCCCGTTTTAACTTTGCACCACATGTCCACAAAACGATTGATGCGCTTTCCACTGGCAATCTAAAAAAGTTGCAGCTCATTATCGCGTTTATGCGCCATGCCCCGTTATTGCTGTTAGATGAGCCTAATCTTGCTCTTGATGAGCAAAGTGTTGCGGTCTTATGGGAACTTGTTGGTAGTTACAAAGGTATGATTGTGGCAGCTAGCAATGAGCCTGAACTTTTCGCCAGTAAAGGATTTGCAATTAAAAGCTTGAATCCTAAGCCTATAGCTGTGAGTTAAGCAAAATATGTTTGCATATTTACATCTTCGCAGGCAGGTGTTTAAGCACGAAATTAAGCATTTGCGTAAACAAATTGAACAGTTCATGCTACTTACCTTTGTCTTTTTAGGCACTGCGTTGCCGGCATTTTTCTTTGCCGTGTTGCTTGCTTTTGGGATTGTGCTTGATAACGAGTCTTCGGTTTCTCAAACTTTACTTATAGTTTGGGCAATAATTGTGACGCAAAGCTTAACATTGCTCTTATTCAAACAAGCCATTTTGGGCAGCCGATATACTCTTTTTTTACACGCTTTTGAGCGGGCTAGAGTGAGTCGCTACTTATGTGACCTAATCTTGGCAATAGTGTGCAACCCCATTTTACTCATGTATTTAGTGGTTATCGGGTCTATCGAATTTTATTTTTACAAGGGCATTACTCATGCCTTTTTACTATTGTACTTGCTTGTTAGTAGTATGCTTGTCGCGATTTAT
Organism: Glaciecola sp. G7-5; assembly: GCF_055808975.1. Taxonomy (NCBI): domain Bacteria; kingdom Pseudomonadati; phylum Pseudomonadota; class Gammaproteobacteria; order Alteromonadales; family Alteromonadaceae; genus Glaciecola; species Glaciecola sp. G7-5. Next base: position 868,098 of record NZ_CM147892.1, on the reverse strand, counting down.
AAAACACATATTAATACCCTGTTTTTGGCCACAGCATTGTTATGTATTCCATTGGTGAGCGACTTGTCGCTAAACACTGCTCTCATGGTGTTGTGCGCAAGCCAGTTGATTTGCTTAGCCCTTGCACGTTTAATGCCCTTAGAACGTTTTAGTTTGTCAAGCTTAATGCCCTCTCCCTTGTATTTTTGGCTAAGCCTTTCCTCAGGCTCGTCTATGCACTCAAGCAGTAGAAGCAATCATAAAAATAGCCCGTTATTGCTGTCTGTGGCTTTCGCTATTTTGTTTATTATTATGGCTGATTACAGCGCCCAGCAATTGCCACAATATAGTCGGGTTGTGCATATGATTGCTGCTCAATTTGTGGTCTTAGCATGTGCTAGCGTTCAGCTTACGACTACTAAAATAATGCGTCAGCATAACTTGTTTTTTGCCATGTATTGTCACAAGAGCAGTATTTCAGTTTTACAATATTGGGTGAGTTTTGCAGCCGCAGTCATCATGTTGACTGCGGCTGCACTCGTGTTCAGCAATGCGATAGTAATGGTCTATTGCCTACCTGCGTTAATTAGTATTATTTTTGCCAAGCGCTCCCCTCGTTTATTTTTAATTATTTGGCTAAGCACTTGTTTGCTGACCGCAGTTTTAACCCTCCGTTTATAGTGCCTAGTGCACCACAAGCCCGCAAAGCGTGTGCAAACAATTAGCGTGGTAAAAATTTGATTGAACTAAACTGCTAAAAAAGATTCCAAACAATGTCTCTTATTTCACTTTAGCTAAATTCGACCTTGCTGAACTTAGTAATAAGAGGAGGATCCATTGACAAAAGCGAGAAAACAAGCCAGGTTTAGAAGAAAAATAGCGGTACTATTCTTTATTTTATTATTCATCAATATCGCGATGAAAATAGTGGGATTTTCTAGTTTGGATGTAAGCCAAGCTGTTACATCGTCACACGCTACAGGGATAATATTTAGTTATTATGTCATCCCCGCGTTTTTTCTGCTGATGGGGCTTTTATTTGCTAAATTAAGCCAGCGCAAATCGGCTGAAGCAGAGTCCATAGAAATTGGCGGTTGCAGTTGGTAGCGATGTCTATGTCTCAACGTTTAGGCGCGCCTTGCGCCTAGGCTAGCACTCTTTCTTGTAAAAATTCGATGACTTGATTTGCCGGTAAGGGTTTGCTCAAGTAGTAGCCCTGAAAGACCTGCACTCCCCAATCTTTTACCGCACTGTAGGCAAGCTCATTTTCTACTCCTTCAGCGCAGATTTTTAGCTCAAGAGAGTTCCCTAGGGCGATTATGGCTTTAGTTATTTTACTGTCGTTACTGTTATCAGATAAATCGTCAATAAACGATTTATCTATTTTCAATATATCGAAAGGGTAGTTTTGCAGGTAGCTCAACGAGGAATAACCGGTTCCAAAATCATCTAGGGCTATTCGAATGCCCAAGGCCCGAATTTCATTTAATATACTTTTGATACTTTCTGGTTTATTGATAATAACCGATTCAGTTATTTCCATTACTAAATTTGACGGACTAACATTAAAGCGTTCACAGCAAGCTCTAATGTTTTCAACGAAATGGTCTTCTACCAGTTGCTTTGGCGATACGTTAAAGGCCAAATAACCGACCGATGGAAAATTGTCTTTTTTAATCCATTCGCTCAATTGACGACAAGTTTGTTCAATTACCCAGCGACCTACATCCAAAATCATGCTGGTCTCTTCTAAAATGGATATAAATTCGTCAGGAACAACAAGCTGTCCTTGATTATCAACAAATCTAATTAAGGATTCAAAACCAATAATTTCAGCAGACTGCAAGTCGCAAATAGGCTGATAATGCATGATAAAACGATTTCGTTTAATACCGCTGCGCAATTGGTGTAGTAAAATGACACGTTGCTTTGATTCAATAGCAAGTTCGTCATCAAAAAGTTGATATTTGTTTTTCCCTTCTTTTTTCGCATTGTATAGCGCAACATCTGCATTTTTCAAAAGCGCGCGAGCGCTTGAGTTGCGGTAAGTTCCTTGGGAAATACCAAGGCTGGTGGTGATAAAAACCTCATGATCTTCTATCAAATAGGGAGCCGCGACAGCAGAGATAATTTTGTCAGCAACAACGAGCACCTCAGTCAAACTCTCACTTTTTCCCAATAAGATAACAAATTCATCACCACCAAAGCGCGCGACGGTATCGTTTCGACGCAAGGTATCAAGTAGTCGGTCGGCAACCTTCTGCAAAAGTAAGTCACCCACATCATGACCAAGGGTGTCATTTACATCTTTAAAGCCGTCCAAGTCTAAGAAAAATAGACTAACGGTTGATTCATCCCGTTCTGAACTGATGAAGCCTTGACTAAGGCGATCTTGAAAGAGTATTTTATTCGCAAGACCCGTAAGACCGTCGTATTGTGCAACATACTTGAGTTTTTCTTGCGTCAAGTATCGCTCGGTGACGTCAGAAAATGTCCCCAAAAATCCTTCAATGTTATCGTTTTCATCAAATAGCACACGAGAACTAAAGTCTATCCATTTTGTTGCCCCAAGCGGAGTAACCATACGTACTTCACGTTGTAGATCTTTACCCGCTTCTAAACTGGCGTGTAAAGAGTCTAGTAAGTCATTTATATCTAAAGGATGAATTGCATTTATCCATTCTGGCCCATAACTTTCGTCTGCGGTTAGGCCTGAAAATTCAAACCACTTGTCATTTGCAAAGGTGCAGCGCCAGTTCTTATCTACTTGAATAATACCTACTGGTAATAATTGGGTGAGTGCGTTTATTTGTTGTGAAGCAAGTTTGTATTTTTCTGCACTTTGTTGAGTACTGGTAATATCTTGTATTTGTAACGTGGTGTAGCGCTTTTGGTTATAAACGTAGCGGAAGACCGTTAAATTTACATTGCAGATATCGCCACAACTTCTTGTTACCTGCTGGTCTATCCATAGCCGAGGCAGTGTCTCGTGAGTTGGACTATCAAACTTCGGTTCTTGTGAAGACCATTGAAATAGAGAATCGTACTTTGGAAAATAAGTTTTTATACTATGACCAACGATGGATTCGTTGGTAGGGTCGCCTAATTGATTCACACCAGAATTCAATATGGCTTGGGCATTTGGGTTACTGACGATAATATTCCCGTTCTCATCGATCACTATTACTCCAATTGGCGAGGAGGCAATCAGGCTATTTAAGAATCGATTTGTTCCAATTGTTTTGTCTAGACCCAAAAAGTTTCCGTTGACCGATTCTGCGCTCTGAATTGCGCACATTACCGAGCCTAAAAGCGGCTTTAATTTGTGAATGAATTGCGCTTCGTATGCGCCTTGTTGCTTGGCCAATATGCATACTGCTTTAAGTTCAGAATGCACTAATATTGGCAACATCATAATACCCGCAACATTACAATCAGGTAGTAAAATTCTGCGACTAGCGGGCGCAATGGGTTGATTGTAAAAAACAGGACGGGTTAAGATAGATTTTTGCCCGACCCATGATTCTAATACCTTTTGATTCACAAAGGGCGCGGTATCATCTATATATATTGGTTTTAGTTTTATGTTTGGGAGCATAGGTGCATTTGGGTCGTCTGCAGAGACGTAACAAACAGCGAAATCACTATTCGTGAATTTCTGTAAAAACCCTAAAACCAATTCAAATATTTGACCGCTGGCATCAGGATCAAACAAGAGTCCTTGTATTTCATCAATAGCTAGGCGTGTAGCTCTGTCTGTACGTAAATTAGCATTGAATAAAGCCTTTCCTTTCTGCTCTTCGCCATCGCTATTTGTCATACCCATATTGAGACCTTGGAAGATTTTTTACTATATCAACTTCACTAACATTTTTTTGGCAATCAATGCTATAGTCATTGCCAATACAGTATTTTATAGTATTTTCATGTAATTAGAAGTTTGTATATGGCGGTGACAATACCAAAACGGACAAAATAAAGCCAATGACAACTGATAAAGGGAACGAAAATTCGAATAGCAAGCTGAATTTGCCAACACATTATGTGGGTATTGGGGCTTCTGCGGGAGGTTTGGAAGCCTTGCAAATACTATTGCAAAATTTGCCGACGCAAACAGGTGCATGTTTTGTTGTTGTTCAGCACTTATCGCCAGATTTTAAAAGTATGATGCTTGAGCTACTCAGCAAGCACACTCAAATGATAGTAGAAAATGTTGAGGATGGCGTTTTAGCCCAGCCAAATACCATTTATTTACTGCCTCCCAAAAAAAACATGATTGTTGCGCAAGGCGAACTTCTGCTGGCTGACAAATTGTTAGATGCGGGATTAAACTTGCCCATCGACGTATTTTTTAGATCCTTAGCGGAAGATCAACAACACCGAGCGATCGGCATTATTTTATCAGGCACCGGGTCTGACGGAAGCCGAGGTATTAAAGCTTTAAAAGAAGCTGGCGCGCTAGTGATGGCGCAAGAACCACAAAGCGCTAAATTTGATGGTATGCCAACTAGTGCAATCAACACCGGTATTGTTGATTTCATCTTACGTCCTGAAAATATGGGGCGACAACTTGAAAGTTACATTCATCATCCCCTTGTGAAAGGGGACGGCAGACTCCTGCGTGACGATATGGAAAACAGCCAAGATGTGATGCAAGAAATTTTTAATATTTTGCGCATAAAAAGCGAAATAGATTTTTCAAAATATAAGCCATCGACCGTTGTTCGGCGAATTGAAAGGCGCATGACGATCAAGCAAACGACCACTCTGCGCGAATATGTCACCTTATTATTTCAAGACGAACGAGAAGTCAATACGCTAAAAAAAGAGCTGTTTATTGGCGTTACCCGCTTTTTCCGAGACGATGAAGCTTTTGACGCTATCAAAAACGTGGTTATCCCCAATATTTTGCTTAATTCTCCTAGCAACAAGATGATCAGAGTGTGGGTGGCGGCGTGCTCATCAGGAGAAGAAGCTTACTCTATTGCAATGCTCTTGCACGATGAAGTGAAAAAGTTAGGTCAAAAACGCGAAATTAAAGTGTTTGCTACTGATGTTAATTCTGACGCTATCGCTGAAGCCAGTGCTGGCTTATATACCGCTGATATAGTGCAAGATGTCCCACGTATCTTCTTAAAAGCCTATTTTGTGAATAAGTCTGAAGGGATCTATCAAATATCGACAAAAATACGAAACAGTGTGGTTTTTGCTACCCACAATATTATTATTGACCCGCCCTTCTCTAATATGGATCTCGTCACTTGTAGGAATGTGTTAATTTACTTCCAACAAATGATACAAAAACGAGTGTTAACTTCTATACACTTCGCGCTTAACAAAGGTGCTTATTTGTTTTTGGGTTCTTCTGAAAACTTGAACGAATTGTCATCGTATTTCAAGGTAATCAATGACCGTGCAAAGATTTATCAAAAAATAAGCGACGCCAAAATATCTAACTCTTCCTCGCAACGCTTGCCGGTAATGCCAGCTAAGCGCGAGGCTAGTATCCCTAGTATCAGTACGCTCATGCGCAGTTATCATGGAAACACGCGCGCCAAAACCTCAATAGGGTTTGCCAATGAGGCGCTAATTACGCAGTTTGTGCCACCCTGTATCTTACTTGATGACGACTATCGAGCTTTGCATATTTATGGCGACACTAGTCCTTTTACCAAGCGTGTACCGCCGGGACGAATGAGTACAAATATCTTGGATATCGTCAATGACGACATAAGTATTGCAGTTAGCTCTGCGTTGCAGCGAGCTAAAAAGTCAGATAAACCTGTGTTTTATACCAATCTAACTACGCAAGACAAGATGCAAGTAATCGATTTGAGTATACGTGTTACCCATGTAAAAGAATACGATATTGCAGATACGCCAAGTTATTATTGGCTTATTTTTGAAGCGCTAGGAATTTCTAATGACATGGCTACAGACGCTACAAAATTTGATGTAAGTGAGCAAGCCCAGCAGAGGATTTATGATTTAGAGCGTGAACTACAACATAATAAAGAACACTTAAAAGTTACCGTAAAAGAGCTAGAAACCACTAACGAAGAACTGCAATCGAGCAACGAAGAATTAATGTCAGCAAACGAAGAATTGCAAAGTACTAATGAAGAGTTGCAGTCAGTAAATGAAGAGCTATACACCGTAAATACTGAGTTTCAAGAAAAACTTTCTGAGATATCCAGAGCCAATAGAGACTTGGATGAAGTATTGAGCTTATCTAAAATTGGTTTCATATTTTTAGATGAAAATATGCTTATTCGCCGCTTTACAGAGGCATCTAAAGCCTATGTTAATTTGCTCGACTCGGATCTAAATCGACCTCTACATCATATTTCAATAAACATTCGTTATGATGATCTGTTAAGCGATATTGCTAAGGTATTTAAAACCCAAAAAAGCATACAAAAAGAGTTGATTTTAGAAAACAAAAGTATGTTGCGGGTATCAATAAACTCCTATAACTATGACGACACTATCGTTTCGCGGGGCGTCGCTATTACGTTTACTGATATTTCGAAGGTGAAGTATATGGAATTGGGGATGCATGTCGCATATCAACAATTGCGCTCAAGCATCAACAATGCTCTGGACATACTCGATGACAAACCGTTTAGCAAAAACTTAAATGTAGTGATACTTGATGACAGTAACAGCTATTTGGAAGTACTTGAGCAACATATTCAAGAGATTGATTCATACAAATCTAGCGTATTTAAAGCTCTCAACTGTGCTGAAGCGATAAGATTAATAGACAAACATAAAATTGACGTTTGTATCGTCGACTTTTATTTATTGAATGAAACCGCAATTGACTTTCTTGACCAATTGATTGCTGCCGAAATCAATATGCCTACTATCGTTATTACGGGTGGGCGTCACGATGATGTTAATCCGATTCTTTTTTCATACGGCGCCCTCGACCTTCTTGAGAAAGACGATATTACGCCCAAGTTGCTAGATAAAAGCATCCGTTATGCAATTCGGCGAAACCAAATTGATAAGAATATTACGGCTTTGCTCATGAAAACAAACAAATCCATTAATCCATAGAAAGTAACACTTTAGGGAGATAAAAATTGCCAAGTGACAAGTTTATTCGTGATCTCCTTTCTACCTTGTCTCATGATATCCAAGGCTCAATAGGTAGTGCGAATACGCTGAGCCAAATGCTAGCAAGCGACGATCGTATAAAGCATGATGACAAACTGACGAGGCGCATTAACCTTATGCAAGATGAATACTTGCTTACAGGTGTTAGATTAAAAGCCTTGGCCAGTTACGCGCGTCTTTACGAAAATGAGGAGAAGTTAAGCGACTGCGCTTTAAATCAAATAGTGCAAACTAGCATAAACGGACTTTTCAATCAGAGCACGACTACACAAAAACAAGCTTTTGCACAACAACTTGAGGTTCGCACTTTACCAACTATTCATGGTTATAAAGCCTTATTGCAGCAATATTTTACTGAGTTGTTTAGTAATTCACTTCAGCATGCGAATCAGCCAATCGCTTCGTTAAAGGCGATACTATTTGCGCAAAAAAGTGAAAATGCTGAATATTGGCAAATTACTTATCAAGACAATGGACCGATATTGAGTGAAAAAGATATATCTTATATAACTAAGCCTTTCAAAACCTTGCAAAAAGACAGCTCGGAGCTCCCTAGCGCTGGGCTTGGAATCGCTAAGCTTATGCGTATTGTTGAGCTCCATGGAGGGACACTCAAGCTAGGTGCTGGCGAAAGCCTAGGCTACCCTGGTTTACGAGTAGATGCCTCTTTTCCCGTGTCGAATTGAGAATTGCTTAAATTATTTGCACTAAATCATATAAAATACTGTATATTCCGCACTCATTTTTGACTGTAGCCAGCATTGGTTTGGTTTTGACACTGTCAAATTTAGATGCCACTTTTGCATAGGCGTACATTTTAAGTGTTACGCTTTTTACGCCTAAAACAACGCTATAGAAACGCCAAGTAAACAGGACCTCAAATGAAATTTTCAACCTTAGATCTCGCCGAGCCATTACAACAAGCCATCACAGCATGCGCTTATATTGAAATGACTGACGTACAGCAAAAAACCATTGCCAGTGCGCGCAAAGGCCAAGATTTATTGGTACATGCACAAACCGGAACAGGCAAGACAGCTGCTTTTGCACTGCCTATTTTGCAACAAATACTAGACCGTCCTAAAGAAACCATTGCAGGCAGTCCTAGAGCACTCATTCTCACTCCCACGCGTGAGCTCGCTGAACAGTTAGCCGATGCTTTTAGTCGTTATGCCCAGTTTACGGATATCAGTATTATGGCTATGTATGGCGGCGTAAAAATGGGTGGGCAGGCGAGTAAAATTAAAGCTGGTAGCGATATTTTAATTGCGACGCCTGGGCGCTTACTTGAACATATGGCGCTAAATAACTTGACCTTGGCAAATGCCGAATTCGTAGTATTAGATGAAGCCGACCGCATGCTCGACATGGGTTTTATAAGTGATGTGAGTGAAATCATGCAGCACACGGCTAAAAAACGCCAAACCTTGCTATATTCGGCCACAAGTTCACCTGCAGTTAACGAGCTTTGCCACAAAATATTGAATAACCATAGAGAAGTGCGCGTTAGTAAAATTAATACGACTGCCGAGACCGTTAATCACATTATGTATCCCGTTGAGGAGTCACGTAAAATAGACTTGTTTAAAGCCTTATTACGTGAGCAAAATTGGTTTCAAGTACTGGTATTTACCGGGACCAAAGAACAAGCCGACAAGTTAATGGCAGCACTTAAGCAAAGTAAAATTGAAGCGGCTGTATGTCATGGAGATAAAAGCCAAGGGTCACGCCGCCGCGCGCTAGCTGACTTTAAGTCGGCTAAACTACAAGTGCTTATTGCAACAGAGGTAGCCGCTCGCGGGCTAGATATTCAAGGCCTAGATTACGTTGTTAACTACAACTTACCTTATTTACCAGAAGACTATGTACACCGCATTGGCCGCACCGGCCGTGCAGGCAATTCTGGCAATGCGATTTCGTTTGTGAGCCGAGAAGAAGAACGCACAGTAAGTCGTATTGAAACTCTGATTGGGGCAACTATACAGCGTGTTGTCAAAAAAGGCTTTGAAGTCAGCGACCGCCAAAGCTTATTAAAAAGCATTTCAAAAAATAGCCGCCCAAGCCGCAGCAATAAGGCAACGCGTACCAATATTACGGGTAACACCATTAAAGGACGCAAGGCGAAAAAGACTAAGTAATTCCCTTTGGCTGTAAGCGAATTGCTAGTCAATAGTGGCTTATTCACGTTGGTCTTTAGGTGATGCCATTAGCACATGGGTCGTGATGGTCGAAACTTGTGCCAAAGTGCCTAGTACGTCGGTATGAAATAGTTTGTAGTGCTTAAGGTCAGTTGTTTCTACTCTCAACAGGTATTCAAAAGAGCCGGTTACGTTATGGCATTCTTTTACTTCAAAGGCGTTTGAAATAGCTTGCTCAAAATTCTCTTGGGATTCTTTGGTGTGTTCGCTTAACCCAACCATCACGTATGCAATAAACCCAATACCTAGCAACTCTTTGTCAAGGATGGCGCGATACCCTTTTATTACCCCGCTTGCCTCTAACTCTTGCACTCTGCGTAAGCATGCAGAGGGCGACAAACCAATTTTATTTGCCAGTTCGGTGTTCGTTACTTTTGAGTTGAGCGAGAGCACTTGCAATATTCTGTCGTTTAACTTGTCATTTTTAATCATTAGTTGTGCATTTCCATAAAAGCTCAGCGTGTTTGCAAGATTAGTGTCCAATATTTGGTTTATAATTGCACGCATAAGTTTATTGATGTCAACTACAAGAATGCTAAAAATATGACCACAGATTTATTGTTCGCCTTAATGCTTTTTGCTTTTGCGTCGTCGGTAACGCCCGGGCCTAACAACTTAATGCTAATGACCTCGGGGGTAAATTTTGGCTTTAAACTAACCTTGCCGCATATGTTTGGGGTATCGCTAGGTTTTGTGTTTATGGCTATTTTAGTGGGTTTAGGTATTATGAAGTTGTTCGACGCCTTTCCCGTCTCTTACGATATTTTACGGGTATTAAGTGTGCTCTATATGCTTTATCTTGCTTATAAAATAGCAAGCGCGAGCGGCTCAATTGGCAATGCAAAAAGTAAGGCCAGCCCAATGACGTTCTTGCAGGCAGCGGTATTTCAATGGGTAAACCCAAAAGCGTGGTCAATGGCGCTTACGGCCGTTAGTGTTTATGCACCGACCAAAAGTATCTATTCTGTTGTGTTAGTCTCAATCGTTTTTGGCTTAGTTAACTTTCCTTGTATAGCGAGTTGGGCAACTTTAGGCACTAAAATAAAACATATTTTAAACCAACCCAAACGTTTAAAAATCTTCAATTACAGTATGGCTGTTTTACTCGTTTTATCGTTATATCCTATCTTTTTATGAGTGACCAGCAAAATTAGTAAAGTCGTTTAGGTACAGTGGCCTTGTGTTAAATAAGCCCTCTTTAATAACTTTAGTTTGGCTCCACATGCTTGCTTTCATCGCATCCAAACTTCTCTTCTTGTTGGCGCTTCCCTTGAGAGGCTAACAATACTATATTTGTATATGCCTTAGACAATAGAAGAATTATTCGGACGATGAAATTACATTTAGTCGATGATGATGTTCCTAGTATATCAATCGAAATTTTAGAAAAAGCTTGTGAAGAAAGAGGAATTGAGACTGTCGTGCATGATAGTCAAACCTTTGTTTACGAACCGTTTCGCAAAGCAGCGCCAAGGGATTTATTGTTTAGACCTGCTGTTTCTATCGCAGCTACCAAAGTTGAGCAATATCTATTTCAAAAAGGTGTATCCACTTTTTACAAAGAGCCCATGGGGATATTTTATAATAGCAACAACGCAACGCGCTTGTTTGAACATCATGATATCCCAATTCCAAGAACATTCTATTTACACAATACAAATAGGGATGTCATTGACTATTACGTTGAACAGCTCGGCGGTTATCCTGTCATTCTCAAAATGTTGGGCTATTCTGGCGGTGTTGGGGTAATGAAACTAGACAATGCGCAGTCCCTATATTCGGTTGTAGATTTTGTATCTGTAGGTGTCTCTACACCGATTTTATCAACATTTATTCCCGACGCAGTTCATTGGCGTTGTGTTGTAGTTGGTAACGAGGTGATCGCGGCTTACATTAATCCACCTGATGGCGCAGATTTTAGGACTTATGGGACAACTGACAAAGACCAAGTATTTGGCAAAGTTAGTTCAGACATGGAAGCAATTTCGGTTAAAGCTGTGCATGCGCTAGGGAATGATTTTGGTGGTGTCGATATTCTTAAACACCCGAGCGGCCGTTGTTATGTTTTGGAAGCGAATTTTCCCTGTTACTACGCCCATGCCCAAGAAATTGGTGGTATTGATGTCGCAGGGAAAATGATTGATCATTTAATGAAAAAAGAAACCCTGTAAATTAATAAAAATGAGTCTTTACTGTTTATTATGGTTTCTTCTTTTTGGCTCGTTCTTCAGCATCCCGAGCACGCTCCTTGGCTCGCTCTTCTTGTGCTCTTTTTCTCTCTTGTTCTCTAGACTCCTTTTCTAACCGTTCGCTCGCGTGCTTTTGATCCTTCTCTTGCTCTCTTTTTAGTTTTTGTTCTTGTGACTGAGAAGATTTAGCTGCAAAGCTTGTTGACGAAGCACCGATAGCGCTAAAAGCTAAGGCACCAGCAACTTTTGCCATAAATTGCCGTCTCGAATTGGTTTGCTGGCCACTAGGAGGCAGCAATCTGTTTTTCAAAATGCCAATATCGGATAGCCGGTCTAGCGCTTTAAAAATGGCTTCATCAACAATGTCATCCGATAGTATGGCTTTAGTTTCTTGTTTTATTTCTTCTAGTGTTCTGCTGCCATTAATACACTTCAACACAGTGGTCTCGATTAACTCTAATTTTATCTCATTGCCCGTCGAATGTTCAATAACGACACTATTGACTGTATGTTCTTGTATAGAAAATTTAGTCAGATCTAATTGTTGAATTGTCATAATTATTATCCATTCGTTATCGTTCAAAAGTAGAGCATTAAGTAAAGACCATAGTAGAACATTTGTCAATAAAGTGGATGATCCTTGCAAGTATGTTTCAATAAAGGATTCATCCCCAATATACACTATGCTTTGTTAAGCATGCCCAATCAAAGCTCATATTCACAGTTAAATATCGCTTAATCGCTATAACAAAATACGAATAGGAATACTCAGTACTTGCCATAGCGTTTTATAAGCCAACCTTAGTTTTTAGGCATCATAATCGCTTTCATTGTGTGTTCGGTGGCTAAATATTTCTGAGCGACCTCAAGTACTTTTTCTACCGTTACTGAATTTAACGCTTCGTCATATTCAGAATGAAGTAGAGGTTTTTCATTAGTATCTAAGCGCACTAGGTAGTATCCCCAATACGTATTGGTTTTAACATTTAAAGCGAACTGTTCTTTTTGCTGCGCTATAAAGTTGTTGATGAAGCGAGGTTCAAGCGCTTGGGTTTTTACGTTTTCCAAGGTGGCTTCTATATCGCTAATAATTTCATCAACGCGATTAGGATCTGAGGTAAAGCTAATGTTCAAGTTAAACTCTGCACTAGGAAGCTGGGAAATCATCCCGCCAACATTGACCGAATAAACTGCTGATTTTTCTTCTCTTACTTTTTGTCTTAGTTTTATATCTAGTGCATTTAATAAGGCGTAAAACGACAACTCTTCTACATGAGAAAACTCCGTGCTTCCACGATATTCTAAATAAACTTCAGCGCGTTGCTCGGTGTTTTCGTTGACTTCTATCAGGAGTTCGCCACTTGCACGCTCATCTGGCAAAATTCCATGGGTTTCCCTACCTTCAGTGCTTGGCAATGTAGCGATATAGGTGTTTAAAAGTGGTTCAATTTCTTCTAAGGAAAAATCCCCAACGAAGACAAAGGTAAAGTCAGCTGCATTTGCGAAACGTTCTTTATATAGCGCATACATGTCAGGTAGGCTTTGAAGGTCTAACATGTCTAAATCAAATGCTCTATTTCTAACGCTATCTCCAAACAAGGCACTGCGCACGGCTTCAGAATACTTAGCCTCGGGTGAATTAAACTGATTTACTAGTTGTGGGCGCACGTAAGCCATGTAGTTATTAAAGTTAGCTTCGTCGTATCTAGCTTGGGTAAACTTTAAGTGCAATAACTGCATAAAGCTATTGATATCTTGAATCGTAAAATCACTGGTCATCCACTCGTTGAATGGGTCGATTGAACTTACGATATTAAAGCTTTTGTCACTTAAGAACTTGGCCATGGTGATATAATCGTAGTCGGCAACGCCCATGCTATCCATAATTTGCGGGGTCATCCGTGTGCGGTTATAGCGGTCGTCATCAAGTAGTGAGGTGCCACCAGGGCTGTAGGTTCTAAAGTTGATTTGGCCCGTTACCAGTTCAGTTTGCTTGAGAATGACGGTAGCGCCGTTACTCAAGGTCCATTTATGGAAGTCATCGCTGCTGTCATAGTCTTTATTGACGACTGAACCAGGTTCAGGTGTGCTTGTCATTAAGGTATCGGGTACCTCGTTATCAACAAATGCAGTAAATGATGTGTTGGCCACATCGTCCCATATAGCGATTATCTCGTCTGCGCTTGGCAGCGAGGCTTTTTCATTTTCGGGAGCCGAAACTTGAATAATACGGTTTTCGTTACTTAGCCAGTCTTTGCCAATGTTGTTCACTTCATCTAGGGTGATAGTCGGTAAAACACGCTGCGCAAAAATATAGGCGTCATCGGCGTCTAAAATAGGGTAGTCGTTTACAATTAAACTTAATAAGCGGTTAGCATGGCTAGTTGAAACATCGCTAAACATGGTTTGTGCTTGCTGTTTGAAGTCTGACAACCATGATTGTTTTGCTCGCGCAAGTTCTGACTCGGTAAAGCCATTTTGCTTTATCCTATAGGCTTCAGTTAATACGGCTCTAATAGCCTCTTTGGTTTGTCCTGTTTTCGCGCCGGCGATGAAACTATAAGCATCTTTAAATTTGAAATATTCATCAAAGCTTATATCAACGTTTAAGGTAGGGAAGTCTTGGGTAACGACCTTTTCGTGCAATCTAAAATTCATCATTGTGGTGTGTAAACCAATCAGATACTGACGACGCAAGTCTTCAAAGGTTTTGACGGGCATTTTGGGATGAGTTGTCATTAGCGCAAACTGCGTCGTTGATAACTCGCTGTCGGTTTCGATACTAATAATAGGCTCTATGTTGTCGGCAATGGTGAAGTCAGCGTATAGTTCGTCAGCGTCGAGCACGTCTTTTCTGCCTGGAATGGTGGCAATATGTGTGTCGAGTAATTGAGCAACGCTAAGCAAATCAACATCACCAATCACAATGACCGACATTAAGTCTGGGCGGTACCACTTTTTGTAATAAGCGATTAAGTCTTCTTCGCTACCGTTTTGAATTATGTCTGGTTGGCCTATAGGGAAGCGCTCTATCCAGCGTGAACCGGCAATCGTTTTCTCTAAGTGTTTCATCGACAAGCGTTCATTTACGTTTTTGCCAGCGCGCCATTCTTCGAGTACTACGCCGCGTTCTTTTTGTATTTCGGTTGGGTCAAACTGCAGCTTATGTGCCCAGTTTTCGATAATACGAATGCCCGTTTCGAGTATCTCTTTATCGTTGGAAGGTAATTCTAGAACGTAAAAAGTGTTATCAAAACTGGTGAATGCATTTAGGTGGGAGCCAGAGCTCATGCCGGTGGATTCAACAAATTGCAGCAGTTCTTCTTGGCTAAAATCTTCGGTTCCGTTAAAAGCCATATGTTCTACAAAATGCGCAAAACCTTGCTGTTCGTCTTCTTCGAGTAAGGAGCCTGCGCGCAATACTAGTCTTATTTCAACGCGGTCTGCTGGCTGAGGGTTGTTTCTAATGTAATAGCGTAATCCGTTGTCGTATTTGCCGCTGATATATTCGCCGGGAAGTGGAATTTCTTGGCTTAATGGGAGGGTATCTAAGTCATCAATTTGTTCATGGATGAAGAAATTATAAGATTGTGGTCCGGTTGAAGCGCAGGCGCTTAAGATTAGAATTCCACATACAAAAAAGAGTCTTTTTACAGCGAGCATATATATCCCTAAAAGTAATACGCTGGGCTAGCGTTAATGCAGTCCATTTTTGTTACTTTACACTATATTTGCTAGGAATTAGAAATTTTGTTGGTAAAAAACTGAGTGGTCCTGTGTTCCGATATTTCCTATTTTACCAACATTAGAATGAGGCCGCGATTTCCTCGATCCTTCTTAAGTGTTCTTGTTTTTCGGTGGTGGGTAAAAAGCTAGCCACTATACTATTGCGAACAAGTTGCACGGCATCGTCTTTGGATACGTGTAGTTTACTGGCGAGGGCAAGAAAATTCTCGTTTAAGTAACCGCCAAAATACGACGGGTCGTCAGAATTAATGGTGACTAGTAAGCCTTCGCGTAACAAACTCAGCACATTGTGTTCACTTAAATCGCTTACTACGCAAAGTTTTAGGTTACTAAGCGGACAAACAGTTAAGGGGATTTGATGCGTTTTTAGATGCGCCATTAGGGCTGCATCTTCGTTGCTTCGAACGCCATGATCAATACGATCAACATTTAGCGTATTGAGCGCGTCCCACACATATTCAGGTGGCCCTTCTTCACCGGCATGGGCAACAAGGTCAAAGCCTAAGTCTTTTGCCGCTTTAAAAGCATTGGCGAATTTTTGCGGTGGGTTGCCTAGTTCAGAACTATCTAAGCCGACGGCTTTGATCATTGCATAAAAAGGTTTGGCCTCTTGCAAGGTATCGAGTGCGCTTTGTTCACTTAAATGCCTCAAAAACGACAAGATAAGGAAGACACTAATCCCTAGTTCGTCTTTAGCTCTATCAATAGCGCGTGCAAATCCAGTCATAAACGTTGAATAGGGAATGCCGCGTTGGGTATGCGTTTGCGGGTCAAACATTATTTCAGTATGGACAATGTTTTGTGTTTTGCATTTACACAAATAAGCCCACATAAGCTCGAAAAAATCGTCTTCTTCACGAAGCACATTCGCGCCTTGATAGTATAAATCAAGAAAGCTTTGCAAACTGTCGAATTGGTAAGCCTGAGCAATGGCTTCAACATTTGCAAACGGAAGTTCAATACCGTGTTTCTGGGCGAGTTGCCACATTAGCTCCGGTTCTAGACTGCCTTCAATATGCAAATGCAATTCCGCTTTAGGCAATTGCTGAATGAGTTGCGAAAGTGTGCTTAATTTCATCTTATATCTGCCTTGCCTACGAGAACGCTTAGTCTTATTTAAGCCTCATATTACAATGAGTTTAAAGCAGTATCTAGCCATGCCATGCGTTCGATGTACCAATTTTTCATATGTTCTACTTCTTCTGCATGGGTGTTAAAAACGACTGGGTTTGGCCAAACATAGACGCCAAGTGTTTGCCAGCGGTCGTCATTTTCCTGCTGAGCCCAACGTAATCTGTTTGCGTCATTGTCGATTTTCGCCACTATTTCACTTTGTTTTTGTTTA
Source organism: Glaciecola sp. G7-5 (assembly GCF_055808975.1). NCBI lineage: Bacteria > Pseudomonadati > Pseudomonadota > Gammaproteobacteria > Alteromonadales > Alteromonadaceae > Glaciecola > Glaciecola sp. G7-5. Next base: position 851,515 of record NZ_CM147892.1, on the reverse strand, counting down.
AAAAAGGCAAAGCGAGCTTGTACTTTGACGACAAACGCCGGGTCTTCAAAAAGTCGCTGATACCAAGGGTGCTCTTTAACCCAATAGCCTTCTGCGTAGCGACTATCAGCGTAATCAACATTGCCGAATGATAAATCGAAGTCCCAAAGTGGTCCCATTTTTATTTTCTCACCAGGAATCACATTCATAAATATGCTTGAAAAAAACTTAGAATCCACGTTTTTTGTGATTTCACTAATCAAGAACCAATCAACAAAGCTGTCTACATCAATATGAGCGCTATAGCCTGTATTCTCGTCTGTAAAATCACTTGCAAATAGGCTTTGTTCAAAATCTCTGAATATGCTGCTTACTTGGTTATATTCATCGCTTGAAAATTCAATTTCTGGCTCTTTTATATTAATCAAAAAACGACCTGTTCTAAAATAGACATCATCTCGATCAAGGCGCTCTGGCTGGTCTATTTCCACTAAAAAACCAGTGTCTCCTAAAGCAACACGGTTGTCGCTTTCTTCTACTTTTTGAGTGATGTTATAGGTGCCAATATAATCATTGTTGAGGTAGACTTCGGCGAATTCGCTGCTAGGTGTCCACGTTAAATTACTCATGTGGCCCATTGCTAGCGCGATTGTATTACGCAGCAAGGTTTTATCTGAATACTCAGCCAAAAACAGCCATTTTTTATCACGCGGCATGCCTAAAAATTCAGACTTATCTTCAAGCTTCATTTGATAGGGCTTTTTGGGATGCATCCAAGTTGAGTTGCCTCTTCCTCTTATTTCCATCGCAACGCTATCAAGGGTAACGTAGTCTCTGCCGCCATCTATCCAAACGTCGCCATCAACGTAGTCGTCTTTTGAGGTGATGTTTACGCCACCATCTGTGGTCAAGTATATAATGGGCAAACTGGTAAATTTGGTTAAATCTACGGAGTATGTTTTGCTGTTTCCATCGCTATTGCTTACGGTGTAGTTTTGAATTTGCGTAAAGTCGTTGGTACTTTGATTGCTCGTTTGCGTTGTACTATCGATTTTCACGTCAACGCCGGTATGGTCAAAGGTGGCTACTAGGTTCTTGACAGCTATATTTTCGCTAATACGCCCTGAAATCACGCCATCTTCTATCTGCATTTGGATGTTGCTACTTAAACTCGGGTTATTTGCTTGATTAAATGAGAACTGCGTAATTAAGGGTTCTTGTGCGCTAGGTGGGGGCGTTGGTGGTAATACAGTGGTGCTTTGTTCTGAGGACGAGCCTCCACCACATGCATGCAAGAAGATGAAACAAGCGACGATTAATCCACTTTTTTCAATACCGGTAGCACTAAATTTTTATATTTGCTTACTTCTATATTTAGCATTAAATACCCGCTCACTGTGTGACTTTTTCAGTTCCTCAGACTACCCTGTGCTTTTAGCCAACACAAGTAACTGTTAGCTTTAGCCTATGGTTTACCTAGGTTTTGTGCCGCTAAATTATAGCGCTTTATCGCACATCTGAACCCTTTCATCGCTCAAATGAATCATTTGGTTGCTTGTTTAGCCCATCTTATCGTATATGCAACTTCGCGACAGCGCTCGTCGTCTAAGTGAAGGTGATGATCTCCTAAAAGCACCCTTTATTTTTGGGATGAAGGAGGTAGTTGTTAACAGATTCCTGCCTTCGCAGGAAAGACGGTTGGGTTCGCAGGAAAGACGGTTGGGTTCGCAGGAAAGACGGTTGGGTTCGCAGGAAAGGCGGATTGGTGGGCAGGATTACTCAAACGGGCGTTATTGTGCATCCACTAGCAAATAACAAAGTATGAGTTAACACACCCAAGATTGCGCTTTGTTGTTTAGTATGCGTGGAGAAACGAAAGTCGAAGTGTTTTGTTGTATTTAGCCAATTGTTTAAAGGGTGTATTATGTTTTTAATCAGCTTGTTCGTGGTGGCGGGGATCATGCTAATGACATTTTTCTTAGGTGGTGAACTTAGTATTTATTTTAACATCCCTAGCCTTATCATCGTTGTTATTCCGGCGATTATTGTTCCGTTTATAGTGCTTGGTTGGGATGATGTGCAAAAGGCTTTTTGTTTACTTTTTAATTCGCAGTTATTGCATCGCTGCGAAACTCCTCAGCGCTACGCACAAGTATTTGAAATGATAAGCAGTACCGCTATGATGATGGGTTGGTTTGGTATTGTAAGCGGTCTCATAGCAATGGCAGCAAATATTAATGCTGAAGCGTTTCCTAAGGTTTTTGGTCCTGCATTTGCGGTATTATGTCTTACGCTTTTATACGCGTTAATGATAAAAACCTTTTGCTATTTTGCTGTGTTACGTATTAGGTCTGCAGAGCTAAGTTAACGCCTTAGCGCGATTCGGATTACTGGTTTACCTGTTTTGCCAACTCAGTTAGTAACGCCCGCATTGCCTCAACTGCTTCATCATACCCCCCTTTATTCAGCTCATTAACAAAGGAAAATCGGCTCGCGCTGTGGCTGCCATCTTTGGCGATTTTGTCATAACTGCCTGACAATACTACTTTGCCTTGCTCTGTAGGATAAAAATGATCAATGGTAATGGCTATTTCATCGCAAGCTATACATCGTTGATGGTAGCTTATTGTTGAGCTGGTTTGGTTAAGCTCTTTGATGAGTATTTGTTGAATACTGTGGTTCAGGTCTTCGGCCCAAAAATGATAATTGGCGATTTTAATTTGATGATTGCTTAGTTTTAATACCAAGTTAGGTTGCTGCAAATAGTCAGGTAAATTTAGCGCAAGCACTTTTACTTGCGCTGGCCTTACAAATTCTTGTTTACTTGTTTGCGATGACTGAGATGACAAAGCCGGTGCCGCGTCTAAGAGATAATGAAACGATTCAGGGGCCTCGGGACTGCTCATACACCCTGTTATCCCCAATATAAATAATAGTACAGCACTTCGTTTGAGCAGCATTATTCGCCTTTCCCTTTTGGTTGAATATCGGCCGGTGGCGCGTCACTAAATATGAGGGTGTTTGGTTTTTTGCGGATCTCTTGCAAAAAGGGTTGCATCATATTTAAGGTTCGTTCGAGCTCTTGTAAGTTGCGTTCTAACTTCAAGTAGACAGGAGAGTCACTTTGCATACCTTGCAAGGTTTTATTGGCCTCGTTTAATGTGTCTTCTACTGCCAGTAGAACAGATTGTGTTGCAATCACGGTATCGTTTGCTGACAAAATAGTCGTATTGGCAGAATTAACAGCAGTGGTCGTGCTTTGCACTAAGTCGTTTAGTGGCAAGCTCTCGAGTTTACTTAGTAGCTTCTCTGTTTTGCTCATTATGCTTGCAAAACCGCTTTGTGCCACGGGTATGACAGTGTATTTACCAAAGTGCTCTAATTCTGAACGTATATCGTTATTTAAATCGAGACTCACTTTCATAGAGCCGGTAATATAATTGGCGGTCTCTAAACTAGCGCCTAAACCTGACTTTATCCATTCGCTAAACTGGTTATCAAACCAAGCTAAATCGTATTCGTTATTTGGTGCAAGCCGAGCCGGCTCCAGATGAATGATTACAGGAATACGCACTTCATCACTATTAATTTGGTTTGTTTCGTAAAAGCCTAGGTATGGGCGACTTACCTGGCCTATGCGGATTCCTCTGTACTCGACAGGGGCACCGGCTTCTAAGCCTCCCACCGAATCTTCGACTAGAATAACGTACTCTAAATATTCATATTTGCGTTCTTGATTGATACTGGCGCGAGAAGGATAAAGCGTGAATTCACGGGTTTCGCTTATGCGCTCGCCCAATACGAGATCGTCGGGAACGTCAAATTGCACACCGCCTACGAGAAAAGTTTCGACCGATGCTAAATCAACTGTCAGGCCTTCCGTGTTAGCCGAAAATGAAACGCCACTTGAATTCCAAAAAAGGTATTAGTTGTAATCAAAGCATCGTAAGGCGCTTGAATAAAAATACCGTAGGTGACTTTCCTTGATTCAATATCAAAGTCAGCAGATTCAACCGCGCCTACTTCAAAACCTCGATATATTATGGGGTTGCCTACCGTTAAGGATTTACCGCCGCTGGAAACGAGTTTGAGTTTAATACCTTTTGAAGTAGGAGATGAAACCGGCGGGTTTTCGAGCCCAGCAAAGCGCTCAGCGTAGGCGTCAGATTTACCCGGGTCGATAGTGATATACGCGCCTGACAGTAGCGTGCTGAAGCCCGATACGCCACCGGTGTCTATTCTAGGTCGTACTACCCAAAACTGGGAGTCGCTGTGCAGATAACGCTGCATATTTTTGTCTATTTCAACTTTTGCTTCAATCGAATAACCATCGTCAGAAAAGCTAACATCTTTTAATATGCCAATATCAACATCTCTGAATTTGACTTTGGTTTTATTGGCTTCTAAGCCCTTCGCATTGTCAAAAACAATAACAATCTCTATGCCTTTATTCTGCCATTGTTGGTAGACCATTCCTACGCCAATTAGCGCGGCAATTAGGGGCAGCAACCACACCACCGAAAAGCGCGATTTTTGTTTAACAATAGCGGCTGGTTTTTCGTTGTCTTGGGTCATTAGTTTTGCTGTTTATCCCACATTAATCTTACGTCAAATTGGTGCGCTGCTAGCATCGTTAAAATTACAACACCAGCAAAAGCTCTGGCTGCGGTACCAGGCTCAATCATCATAATACCTGTTATATGGACTAAAGCTACCAGTATCGCGACGACAAATATATCAATCATTGACCATTTTCCAATAAATTCGGTGGTTTTGTATAACCGTGTTAATTCACTTTTGCTGAGTCGGCTTTGCCGAGAAGTAGCATAGCATAACCACAATATAATCAGCATCTTAGCAATTGGGATTAGAATGCTGGCAACAAAAATAACAAAAGCAACAAAATACGAACCATGCTCTACAAAGAGCACAACACCGCTTAGAATGGTACTAGCGCTTTTATCGTTAAGCAATGTCGTGGTCATAATGGGATATATATTCGCTGGAATATAAAGCAAGATGGCCGTAAAAACGAGGGCTAAGGTGCGCTGGACGCTATTGGGTTTACGCAGATATAGTGTATCTTCGCACCTTGGACAGACTACTTCATCGATGTTAGATAGCAAATGACAAGTGCGGCAGCAAGCCAGCCCTCATGCGCGGCACTGTGTTTTGGATACTGATCAGGCTGCGAATTACGCTGCGAATTACGCTTAGCGTTTTGCATGGTCAATCCAGTCCCATAGTTGATGTCTATTTGATACGTTTGCAGTTAGGGTGAATAATACTGCAAAACCAACATAGGCCCAAAATGAAAAGCCAACAATGATATCCGCCAATTCTATTACTTTTATTAGCGCGATTAATACGCCCACAATAAAAACCTCTGCCATAATCCACGGCCGGAAAAGACCTAAAAGGCGACCTATCGTTACTTTTAACACCGGCTTTAAACCAAGCCTTATCGGGATAAGTAATGCTAAAAGCAGAATGAGGTAAAGCATGGGAAGTAAGAGCACAAATGCATAAACCATGAGCGCTAATAATATGAAGCCTTGCGCGTACAGGTCATTAGAGGCTTGCAGTAAAGTAATCGTGCGAATATGCCCTTGAGCATCAAAAGACAAAAATGGAAAGCTATTTGCCATAATCAATAGCATCAAGGCTGACATCGCAAATGACAAGCAGTAATCGAGGGGCAGCTTGTATTTAGTAAATTGTTTACTCTTACATCTAGGGCAAATCAACGATTGATTTTCTTCCATGGGCGGTACGGTAATCAATAAATCACAATCATGACACGCGATCTGAGAATTGGGCTGCACCTAAATCTCCCTATTAGGTAGTGGAATCACGGCTGTTATCATAGCCGAGACTTGCCCGCTTAACAAAAAGAAATGTCTGTCTCTACACTATCGATTAATCAATCCGTTTGATAAATGATGGTTAGCCCCTCGGGAACTTTTGTTTTCGCCGGTAAATAAGTCACCGCGCCTTTCTTACTGGCAACATAGGCAAGTACGGACTCCACGGAGTCAAATTCTTGTGGTGGCTTTTTACGACCACTGAATCGCATTTGTGCCCAATATGACTGAATACGAGACTCAGTAAGTCCCACTATTTTTGTATTAAAAACAGAGCGGGTGTCATTATTTGGCGTAAGCACGACCGGCGTTAATTTATAGGGAGAATTGTTACCCATAAATATATCTCGGACTTCGCGTTTTTCGACCAATATACTCGTATCATCAGTATTGGCTACCACGATTAAGCCTGATGCTATGCTACTAAATGACATCATTGCTAAAAGGATGAGGCCTAGCGTTACTTTGCACCACATTAGAAGAACCACTCCAATCCAACTTGATATAGTGTGGCTTTGCGGTCAAAACTTGGGTCGCTAAACTCGCTAAAAAACGATGATTCATTAGCATCGCCATTTAAGAAGGTGACTTCTGCTTTTGCTGCCATGTTGTGACGAAAATCCCAGCGTACACCGATGCTGATTGAGTCTAGTGGGTATTTTTGAATACCGTAGATAATCGCATCATAACCATAGGAAAGCTGGTCGAGTTGTGGCGCTACTCCTTTTGGAATAAGGTTTTCTGGAATTGGTCTTGAGTTTTTTGAAGATGCGAAGGTAATGTGCGCTTGGAATGGATTAAAGTTATATCCGAATGTTGCGTAATATGATTCTATTGTAGGTACTAACAAGAGTTCAGAGTCAATTTTAGTCCACTCGGCAGCTGCGAAATAATCAAGAGTGTCGTAGTTTATGCTGGCTTGATAGCCTGTTGCCGAGCCGTCGAAACGCAGTGAACTTGCATTCTCTGCAAAGCCCGCCAACTCAAGAGCATCAGCAAACTCGTCAATACCTGGCACGTCCGCATAAAAGTCTGATGAATGGATAATTGCGGTACGCATGCTTAGATTGCCATTGCGCGCGCTCAACACCATGCCTTTTATTTTACTTACATCTACACCTATATTTATATCTTCAACGGGGAAGTCTCCATTGTAACTTCCGTAGTAAGCTTCGAGCTCTACACTAAAGGACGATAAATTTGTTTTATAGGTGCCGCTAACCCCTTCGTAGTTGGTGAACAAGAAACCACTGTATACCTGCACTGGGGGTGTTATCCATGGATAAGCAAAGCCAACGTCAATAACGTCATTATAACGAAAAAACGGTGTGCGTAATTTACCTAGTTTGAATTGCCAATTTTGGCTGGGTTCATAAGCCAAGTATAACCACGCTACTCCTGACTCTCTCTTTTCGCCACTATGAGCTAGGAGCTGGGTCGATAAACTTAAGTTGTCGGTAAAATTTACGTCACCTTGCAGAGCGAAAAGCGATTGTTGGGAAAGACTGATTGCGTCTGAGTAACCCTGATATTTTGCTGACTCTTCATCTAAATAGCCTCCTATTACACGGGCGAAACCGCTAAGTTCAACGCGATCGGATATGTCCGATGACGCTATACTTGAGCAAGTGATGACGCTCATCAACGTAAATAGTATAAGGTGTCTGAAATACATGGTCATTGTACCTGATTATCTTCCTAACTTGTGGATGCTAATAAGCGTCAAATAAAAAGTTCCTTAAATATGCTACAAATATGCTTTGTTTAGGTATGTGTTCTCATACAAGGTTGCCTGTGGACGAACGCAGAGCTTATGTGAATCTTTACGATATTTCGTAGTAACTCATTCATTAAGGGCTATTGCTGCCTTGCAACAATGCTTCATCTTGCGTAGAGGTATCGGTCAAAATGTCACTTATATTAGGATAAGATCTTTATACTACTAAAGAATGAGGTAATTCTTAGCCAAACTTACTATTCCCAGCGTATTATTTGATATTCTCGATTAGCATTTCACTAAGCTAATCAATCGATTTAAATAAGGATAAGGTTTGCTTTCACAGTTACCAAGATGGATTGAATATGGGGCCTTTGTTTTAGCTTTTGTGGCAGGTACTATCAATGTCGTAGGCCTACTTGGTTTTGAACACCAATCTATTTCTCATTTATCGGGCACGGCAACCCTACTCGGCGCTAGCGTTTTGCAAGCCCCTCCTTCTATGGTGCTCCATTTAACAGCAATATTGGTGTCTTTTTTTGTAGGTGCTGCGTTAACCGGTATGGTGTTACACGGCAGCACTTTACAGTTGGGAAAACACTATGACACCGTTCTATTGCTTGAAGCTTTCCTAATATTCTTATCTTGGTACCTATTATCAGAAGGGTCTTTTTACGGGCATTACACTGCATCTATTGCTTGCGGTATTCAAAATGCCATGGCAACTACTTATAGTGGCGCTATCATTCGTACCACCCATTTAACTGGGATTTTCACTGATTTAGGGTTAATGCTTGGTGCTGTTTTGCGTGGAGAAGCCTTTGATAGGCGCAAAGGCTTGTTATTTGTCTTGATTATTCTCGGCTTTATTGCCGGTGGAACTTTTGGTGCATATGCCTTTTCGGTCTTTAGTTTTGGCGCCTTACTCGCGCCGGCCGGTATTTGCGTTGTGTTGGCTTTGCTGTATCGCTTTTACCTTGTTGGGCGCATTGCTTAGCCTATTTCTTGCTAAATCTACAGCTCATTGAGTATTAGACGCAGATACTTTGTCTTTGTACTTATCAAACACTTTACCTGTGCACGCCCATAGCATTAAACCCGACCACGCAATAATCGAGAATCCTGCGGGTATGCAGGCAACTGCAATGTATTTTGCGTGGGCTGGGTTTAATACAGCAGCAATCATTGCTGGCAGGAACCAAACGATGGCAACAGCCAAAAAAATAAGTAGCATGGCTGAGACAGAAAGATTTTCGAATGAAGCAAAAAACTGATTTAACGTTTCCATAAATAAATATACCTTAATGTGATTTTGTTATATTTACTAGTCTCGATGTGCTTCACTTTATTACATCAATCTGTATATAAAAAAGTAGATTATTTTACTCTATCATTGCCTCTAGCTTTGATGCTTGCGTTTCAAAACGTTTTTGACGCTTGTGCGCCCAAATGCACCATGGAATACCAAAAGCGAGGGCAAGAGCAAGTACCGCGCTTGTTGTGGAAATTGCCTCTTTAAGCTCTTTGTTTTGCGTAAGTTGTAAAATAAACGAAATGCATAGGCACATGATGATAGACAACCACCCTACGTGTTTATTTATCTTTGCAATAAGTGCATTGTTTTTATATTGCTTAATAAGTGTATGGGTAAAATCATTAAGATCAGTAATTGTGCCAAAGGCTGCAAGCCATCTAAGCTTTACAAAATAAGCAACCATTATGGCGCTGGATACAAAAATACAGGCTAAAAAAACGTAAAGCGCGAACGAGAGTTTTGTGTCTATTAAAAATAACAAGGCAAAAGGACTCAAACTCAATACATCTAAAGCAATATAAAATCGCTGTTTAGTGCGCTGTGATTTGGCTTGTTTTTCAATCTCACTCATATCGAGATTGTGTACAGTTTGCGTTTGCCAAATTTGTTCGAGTGGATCTTCAATATGCTGATTACTCATTAGTAATTACACTCCGTAGATTATCTTTTATACGCTTGATCATGACGCCCACGTTATTGCTTGAAATCCCGCATACTTCGGCAATTTCTTCATAACTAAACCCTTCCAATGAAAGTGAGATAACTTGTCGAGCTGGTAGATTTAAGTTTCGGATGGCAGCCAGTAAGTTGTCGAGTTTTTGCGTACGAATAAGCGTTGCCTCAGGGCTTGTTGTATTTGTGTGTACTAAGGTACTGTCGGCGAGTGTAGCGGCGTCTTCTTGGACATGGCTTTTAAACTGCTTAACCTCTTTGCTGACGTGCGTAACACCGCGATTGTGAGCCACTTTAAGAATATAGGTTTTTATATTGGCATCACCTTTATACGAACGAAGAGATTGCCAAACAGCCACGCAAATATCTTGAAAAAGCTCTTGCTGAATACTGACGTTAGCTTCGTAGGTGCAAGCAACACGCGACAGTAGGCTTGCGTGCTGTTTAATGATTTTCTCAAATGAAGGCGTTTGGGCTGTCATATTATGTAAAGTAGGCTTCTTCTTTTTATTAATACACACTACTAGTCTAGCGTCTGCCGTTTTTATTACATAAAAATAAAATTCTTTGTAATAAATAAAAAATTTATATGACTGTAGAAAACAATTGTATTGATTTGCTAATTAAAAAGGAAAAAACATGATTGATTATAAAATAATACTCGTAGTAAGTTCTATTGCAGCACTATGGTTAGTTTTCAATTACTTAGATGCTAAATATCGGTTCAGCTTTGTCAAATGGGTTAATGGTGATGTTAGCAATCCTTTTGTACCTGGTCACATGAGCGAATACGATGATGATGGTTACACTAAAGAAGCTTTTGGTCACAACGCGTCATGCAATGAAAAAAGCAATGTCGAGCAACTTCAAATGCAAGTTGAAGGCTTAAAGGAACGGGTCCAAGTATTGGAAAAAATTGTCACCGAACCTGCATATGAACTAAAACAAGAATTTCGCAAGCTCTAGCTAATTGTAGTTTACGTTTGATTTAAGGCGACCAAATAACGCTATTTTTTTACGAATAGGCTTCTTTCGCCGTTGCTCATCTTTAGCGCTTGGGGTTTAGACAATAGCAGCTATTGCTTTGTTGTAACCATAGCTCCAAGCGCTTTTATCCTAACATTAAGAGCGCCTTATCGGAGGTTAGTAATTTTTTCATTTAACTGATATTGCTTATCAGTGACAATCGCTTCTAATATTTCTATCCTATTGGTCTGATCTTTCAGTTGTCTGGCAACAGCGTCTTCTACTTCTGCTTTAATATTAGCATTCTTAACTTTTAACGCCTCTACTTCTAATTCTTTCATTTTGCGTTTGTTGCCTACAATTGCAATAGTCACTAAAAAGGCAGTGACAAAAATCGTGCTGACGGTAAGGAAAAACCAAAGATTAATCATATTGTAGTCTCTTTATTGTTGTGTGGAGTTTGCATCCAGGTTAATTGGCAAATAACGTATTGATATTTTATTAATCAATAAAAAGAGCATACTGCAAAATATACACCAAATATAAACTCCATATAAATCAGCAGTATATGTGATGATAATGTACGATTGATGCTTATTTTAACGAAAAGTTAGTCCGATTTACCAATTTTTTGCACTTTACATAACTAACCAACTCTAATTGCTCAAGTTAGTTCAATTTCGCTCAAAACTAACCAAATTGAATTAGATATTCCTTTTATGATGTTTTTAATTTGGGGCTTAACGTGTAATATATGTTACAACTGAGTGAATAATATTAAAAAGTTAGACGCGTTCATACATATTTAGCAAAGGAAAATTACAATGGCTGTAATCGGTACACCTAAAGAAACTGACAAAGGCGAATCCAGAGTCGCGATGACGCCAGAGTCAGCTAGTCACATTCAAAAGCTAGGACACACTTGCATAATTCAGACTGGAGCAGGCCAACTGGCTGGATTTTCAGACGCGATGTACAAAGAGGCTGGCGTTGAAATCGTAAAAACCGCTAAGGCGCTTTGGAGTCAAGCCGACGTGATTGCCAAGGTTAGAGAACCATCTACCCGAGAGCTCAGTCATTTTAGTGATGAAAAAACCTTAATTAGCTTTTTTAACCCCGGCTCTAACGAGGCCGGAATGGAAGCCGCGAAAACCGCTGGCACCGCTGTAATTGCGATGGAAATGGTTCCTCGTATTTCGCGCGCTCAAAAGATGGATGCCTTAAGCTCAATGGCTAACATTGCGGGCTACCGAGCCGTTATTGAAGCGGGAAATAATTTTGGCCGCTTTTTTACCGGCCAAATTACCGCAGCGGGTAAAGTACCGCCTGCAAAGGTATTAGTGGTTGGGGCTGGTGTTGCTGGCTTGGCCGCCATCGGTGCCTCTACCTCACTTGGCGCAATCACATATGCCTTTGATGTTCGCCCAGAAGTAGCCGAACAAGTTGAAAGTATGGGCGCAGAGTTTGTCTATTTAGATTTTAAAGAAGAACAAAAAGATGGTGCTGAAAGTGGTGGCTACGCTAGCGTGTCATCCCCCGAATTTCGAGAAGCGCAACTTAGTAAATTTAGAGAATTAGCCCCTGATATCGATATTGTTATCACAACGGCCTTAATTCCTAATCGTGAAGCGCCAAAGCTATGGCTAGAAGATATGGTTGCGGCCATGAAAACCGGCTCGGTCATCATTGACTTAGCTGCAGAGCGCGGTGGCAATGTTGAAGGCACAGTCATGGACGAAAAAGTCGTAACTGATAACGGCGTAACGATTATAGGCTATACGGACTTTCCTTCGCGAATGGCGTCGCAGTCAAGTAGCTTGTATGCTACCAATATCAGGCACATGCTGACCGATTTGACGCCCGCCAAAGACGGCAAGCTAGAACATAATATGGAAGACGATGTAATAAGGGGGGCAACCGTAACCTTTAAAGGCGAAATTACCTTCCCACCTCCGCCTCCAAAAATAAAAGCTATTGCCGCACAGAAAAAAACTGAGGTTAAAGAGCCTACGCCAGAAGAAATTAAAGCCAAAGAAGTGGCTGACTTTAAGCAAGCAACGCGAAACCAAGTGACCTTACTAAGCATTGGCACCCTACTTTTACTGGCTGTTGGCAGCGTTGCACCAGCGAGTTTTATGCAACACTTTATCGTGTTTGTATTGGCCATATTTATTGGATTCCAAGTCATTTGGAATGTTAGCCACTCGTTACATACACCATTAATGGCAGTCACAAATGCTATTTCTTCAATAGTTATATTAGGTGCGTTGATGCAAGTAGGCTCTGGTTCATGGCTGGTTATTGTACTGGCCGGTGTAGCTATTTTCATGGCCGGCATTAATATATTTGGTGGCTTTTTGGTCACACGTCGCATGCTTGCCATGTTTCAAAAGTCTTAAGGAGTATTGGAAATGGATTATGGTTTAACAACAGCAGCATACGTAGCGGCCGCGATATTATTCATTCTATCGTTGGGCGGTTTATCAGGACAAGAAAGCGCAAAGCGTGCCGTTTGGTATGGTATTGCCGGTATGACAATAGCCGTGCTTGCAACGCTTATTGGCCCAGGCGCCGGACTTTGGGGTTTGTCGTTAGTGCTTATTATTGCCGGTGGAATCATTGGCTTTTACGTAGCTAAAAAAGTACAAATGACAGAAATGCCTCAGCTTGTCGCTGCGATGCATTCATTAGTTGGTTTGGCAGCGGTATTTATTGGTTTTAATGCGTTTATAGAGCTAGAACGTGTGCTAGCCATGAGCGGCTATGAACAACGAAGCCTTGAAGGTTTTGCCGCATTATTAGCGAAAAAATCAGAGATTGAGCAAAGCATATTAAAAGTAGAAGTCTTTTTAGGCATATTCATTGGCGCTATAACGTTTACAGGGTCTATTGTCGCTTTTGCTAAACTTGCTGGCAAATTGAGTTCAAAAGCTGAAAAGCTTCCAGGTGGGCATTATCTTAATGCCGGTGCGGCAATTATCAGTTTCATAATGCTAGTTAGCTTTGTAAATAGCGCAGATATTTGGCAGCTTATTATTGTGACATTGTTAGCGTTTTTCATTGGTTATCATTTGATCATGGGTATCGGTGGCGCTGATATGCCGGTTGTTGTATCAATGCTTAATAGTTACTCAGGCTGGGCTGCCGCTGCAATAGGGTTCTCTCTAGGCAATGACCTGCTAATCGTTGTTGGCGCGCTGGTGGGTTCGTCGGGTGCTATTCTTTCTTATATCATGTGTAAAGCGATGAATCGCTCATTCGTGTCAGTTATCCTAGGTGGTTTTGGCAACACTCAAGGCCCTGCTATGGAAGTAGAAGGTGAACAAATAGCAATAGATACTGATGGCGTCGCCAGTGCACTTAATGAAGCTGACAGCGTAGTCATCGTGCCAGGTTACGGTATGGCGGTTGCTCAAGCCCAACAAGCGGTAAGTGAGCTAACAAAACGCCTGCGCGCGAAAGGTAAAGAGGTACGCTTTGCTATTCACCCAGTAGCCGGTCGCTTACCTGGGCACATGAACGTATTGTTAGCAGAGGCTAAAGTGCCCTATGATATTGTTTTGGAAATGGACGAGATCAATGACGATTTTGCACAAACAGATGTGGTCATTGTTATTGGGTCAAACGATATTGTTAACCCGGCGGCTCAGGAAGATCCTAATTCTCCGATTGCCGGCATGCCTGTACTTGAGGTGTGGAAAGCAAAGCAGGTATTTGTGTCGAAAAGAGGCCAAGGTACAGGGTATTCTGGTATCGAGAATCCATTATTCTACAAAGAGAATACGCGCATGTACTATGGCGATGCCAAAGACAGTATAAACAAACTGTTATCACAGTTGGATGCGTAATAAACAGTAAGGGCCGCTCATATCTATGAGCGGCCCTTACTGTTCATAAAATATACCTTTCTAAGCTTAGTTAAGCCTTTAAAATTTGTCCACCGACCACTCAGGAATACCTTTTTCCTCTAACTGTTTTTTATAGCGAATAGTAAACGGTTGTTCTTCAGGTTTAACGACAGGTAGGCCTTCGTTAACCATTAAGGGAAGCGCAGATTGCCACCAATCATCGTACGCTGCGCGCAGGGTTTTAACGACTTGTGGGTGTTCATCTGCAATATTGTTTGTTTGTGATGGGTCTTTATTAATATCGTACAGCTCTTTATCGTTAACAAAACGCCATTGTTCAGTGCGCACAGCATAGCGCCCAAATTTAGCTTTTTCTCTCTCGCCAGCTTTCCAACGCCCTATATGAACGAATAGTTTTCGGTCGTCCCATGCAGATTGAGGGTCTTCAAGTAAGGGTAAAAGTGAGCGCCCATCCAGTTCTTGCATTTCTTGAGGCAAGGTAACTCCAGCCAAATCATTAAAGGTTTTATACAAGTCGATGTGAGCGGTGAGCTTGTCAACAGAGACGTCTTTTTCTAATACGCCTTTCCATTGCCAAAAAGCAGGTACGTGTGTGCCGCCTTCGTGAGGTGAGTTTTTAGCCCCTTTCAAACCAGCGTTAAAATGGACAACCTTTTTCCCATTTAACTCACCTTTTAGGTGTGTACCGCCATTATCAGTCATAAAAATAATAAGGGTGTTGTCGAGTGCGCCCCATTGTTCTAAATGTTCCAATAGGCGCGCAAAGTTATCGTCAATGTTTTCAACCATGCCATAGCGGCCTGCAGTGCCTTTGTCATAACCCATTTCAATAAAGCGCTTGGTGTATTTCTCAGGGGCAACCAGAGGAGCGTGTGGCGCATTTAAAGAAATATAGGCAAAGTAGGGCTTTTTACTTTGATGTTGTTTTTTAATCCATGCTAATCCGGCATCAAAAAAGACATCTGTACAATAACCTTTGGTTTGCACAATGGTGTCGTTATGCAACAAGACATTATCAAAATAGAGATTGTTTTGATTCGCTTCAAAATCGCCATATTTATATTGCCCGATGCCGCCTCCGCCATGCATTAATACTTCATCAAAGCCGCGATTTTGAGGTAAATACTCTTCTTCGTCACCTAAATGCCACTTTCCAAAAAGACCCGTAGCATATCCCGCACTTTGTAGTGCTTGGGGCATGGTAAAGATGTCTTGCGCCATACGTTCGCGCTGCATAATTGTGTGCGTTACACCCGCTTTAAATGGTGGGCGACCACTCATTATAGCGGCTCTTGTTGGAGCGCAAGTAGGACTCACTTGAAAATCAGTAAAACGCAGCGATTGTTTTGCAAATTGATCGATGTTGGGTGTTTTCACGACTTTATTGCCGGTGTACGACATATCGCCCATTCCTTGATCATCAGTCATTACTAGAATGATATTGGGCTTGCTTCCTTTGAGCATTTTGGCTGTTTTGTCATTGTGATGCTTTACTGCATGGGCCATATTAAGGTTCATGAAAATAGATAAACTAATTATCGCTAACAAGCTCAAGAGTAGCCTAATGTTGTTCCTTTTCGTTTTTCGTGAATGTTGTTGATTCATCTATATGTCGCCTCCGCCGCGCAAGCGTCTTTGCTTGAGTTATTTTTAGTTAAGACGAGTATTTTTTTATGCTACCTCGTCTTTTAGGTATTTTTATAATTAATTAAACATTAAGAGCTTTAGGCTGATTATCAGTAAAATAAGATGTTACTTCAAGCGTTAAATCAGTTATTGCTCGCTTAATAGCATTGTTGCATCATGTAATGTTTTGTTGAACTATAATAGTATGTGACGTCTAAACGTATATAAACATGATTCATTTTTTTACAGAAGTAGCTTGAATCAGCGCTGTTGCACAAGCGTTTGGTAATTTGTGCCTTACTAGATGAATATCTAAAAGGAGATAAATAATGAAAATGATTAAGCAAATGTTAGTGCTATCTTTGGCTCTAATAGCGAGTTTTCAGGCATCAGCATCGGCGAAAGTTGAAGTTACGTGGACCAATCCAGATAAGTATTTTGATGTAAAAGATTCTTTTGACGGTATGAGAGACACACAAGAGAACGCTTTTTACAACATTGAAAAAGTATTAGACCGGTTGGCAAAAAGATTGCCAGACGGCTATGTTTTAGAACTAGACGTTACTGATTTGGATTTAGCGGGTGAAACCCATTCTGGAAAAGTGCGTATTATTCGAAATATGTACCCACCTAGAATAGAGTTTAGCTATAAATTACTTGACGCTAAAGGCAATGTAATTCAGCAAGGTGAAGAGAATATTCGTGACGCTTCTTTTATGCACAACGTGTCGCTGCGTTATGAAAATGAAGCTTTTAGCTTTGAAAAAACGCTAATCGAAAATTGGTTTAAAGATAGTTTTTCGGATCACTTTGTAGATAAGATGTAATTGTTAGTCGCCTCCATAAGCGGACATTCGTCCGCTTGCATTGCCCAATATCAAATAGTTTGATTGCCGTTGCTAACTACGCCAGTTTTTTTATGATCTAGAGCAATGTTTGCTCTATTACACTAGCTTTGTGCATGCATATTGGCTATAAAAAAGACAAAAGCATGCAAGTGCGGGTATCTTAGAAAATGAGCAGAATATTTACTCAGTATATTTGCGCAATTAAAAAGGAAAAGCATGGACGTCTCGCAATCAAATTCAATTAATCGCTGGCCCGCTGTGTGGGATATGACACAAGGAATTACGGGGCTTATATTAGTCTTATTCATGTGGATGCATATGTTCATGGTGTCGAGTATTTTGCTTGGCAAAGATGCGATGTATTTTGTATCTCGCATGTTCGAAGGCGAGCCTATTTTTGGTAAGCCCTACCCGATGCTAGTATCGGGTTTCGCCTTATTTATTTTTACTATTGTTGTTGTGCATGCTTTTTTGGCCATGCGCAAATTTCCAGCTGATTACAAGCAGTATAAAATTTTCAAGAAACATCGCAAAGATATCAGGCATCCAGACACGTGGCTCTGGTGGATTCAAGTCATCACCGGATTTGTATTGTTTTTTCTAGTATTAGTGCATTTGTATCAATTGATGATGCATCCCTCGGATATAGGGCCTTATGCTTCTTCAGACCGAATTTGGACAGGACGAGTTTGGCCCCTTTATCTCGTACTACTATTTGCAGTGGAGTTACATGGAGGAATAGGCGTATATAGACTAGCAGTCAAATGGGGCTGGTTTTTGGGTAAAAATCCAAAACAAGGACGCAAGCGCCTGAAAAAACTAAAATGGGCGCTTACCTTTTTCTTTATTCTATTGGGCTTAATGACCCTTGCTGCCTACATGAAAATTGGTATTGAGCATGCCGATAAGGCAGGCGAGCGATATACACCCACTTACCTTTTGGCCCCACTGAAAGAAAAAGGCAACTGATATGAAAACCATTTATACAGACGCATTAGTCATTGGCGGTGGTTTAGCAGGATTAAGAACAGCGATAGGCATTAAAAGACAAGGTTTTGATGTGACGGTGTTAAGTTTAGTCCCTCCAAAACGGTCTCACTCGGCAGCAGCTCAAGGCGGTATGCAAGCCGCGCTAGCAAATAGTCTAAAGGGCATGGGCGACAATGAAGATATCCATTTCATAGATACCATTCGAGGTAGCGATTGGGGGGCAGATCAAGAAGTAGCGCGCATGTTTGTTGATACTGCGCCCAAAGCGGTACGTGAACTTGCTGCATGGGGAGTGCCTTGGAATCGTGTTCAACGTGGCAAGCATCAAAGTGTCATTGATGGTCAAAACGTCGACATCCAAGAAAGAGACACTGCCCATGGCCTAATCACCAGCCGAAACTTTGGTGGCACGCAAAAATGGCGCACTTGTTATGTATCTGATGGCACCGGTCATTCAATGCTTTACAACGTCAGCAATCAAGCGATTGCAGAAAAAATTTCAGTACATGAGCGCACAGAAGCATTGTCATTACTGCATCATGACAATAAATGTTACGGCGCAATAGTTAGATGCTTAATTAGCGGTGAGCTAATTTGTTATGTCGCAAAGGCTACCTGCATTGCCTCCGGCGGATTTGGTCGTATCTATAAGAACACGACTAACGCCGTTATAAACGAAGGAATTGGTACTGCTATTGCGCTTGAAACGGGAATCGCCCAATTAGGAAATATGGAAGCAATACAATTTCATCCTACGGCTATTTTTCCAGCAGGAATATTGGTGACAGAGGGTTGTCGTGGCGATGGCGGCTTGTTGCTTGACAAAGATCTGCATCGATTTATGCCCGACTATGAGCCAAATAAAAAGGAATTGGCTTCAAGAGATGTCGTCGCACGTCATATGGAAACACATATTCAAAAGGGTTTTGGCGTCAAGTCTCGGTTTGGCGAACATTTATGGCTAGATATAAGGCTTTTAGGAAAACAGCATATAGATACAAATTTACGTGAAGTAAAAGAAATCTGTCAGTATTTTTTGGGTATTGACCCAGTAAAAGATCTTATTCCTGTGCGTCCGGCACAACACTATTCAATGGGCGGCATAAGAACAGATTATCAAGGCCAGTCACCAACCCTAAAAGGGCTTTTTGCTGCAGGCGAAGCGGCTTGCTGGGACATACATGGCTTTAATCGCTTAGGTGGTAATTCTGTGGCAGAAACTGTTGTAGCTGGCATGATAGTGGGTGAATTTATTGGCGAATATTTAGCAAAGCCTGAATCGAACATTCAAATAAGTACGGCGCTATTAAATGACGCACTAAGCAGGCAGAAACAACAATTAGATACATTTTTCACGCCCTTGAGCGATAAAAACCAACAAGCTGAAAATGCACAAACGATACTAGATGAAATGCAAAGCATTATGTCTGAAAAGGTGGGTATTTTTAGGAGTGCAGATGCCCTGCAAGGGGCTTTAGATGCCTTGCAAAAACTGCATCAAAGAGCCGCAAACATTAAAGTAAGTAGCAAGGCCAAAGGCACAAATCCTGAATTAATCCTCGCGTATAGAGTACAAAAAATGCTTAAACTTTCTTTGTGCACAACTTTAGGTGCCTTGCGCCGGGAAGAAAGTCGAGGCGCTCATTTTCGCGAAGATTTTCCACTAAGAAACGACAAAGATTGGTTGTGCCGTACATTGGCGACTTGGGAAAATGAAAATTCAACATTACCGACCTTAAGTTACGAAGCTCTGGATGTGAATAAAATGGAATTAGCACCCGATTGGCGAGGATATGGCGGTAAAGACCGTATTGAGCATCCCGACACAGCAGCAAGGAAAAAAGCCATTGAACAACTCAAGCAACATGAGCATAGTACGAAGAGTGTGCAATCCCATTTAATGCCTTATAAGCATTTACTTCCCGACGCATTTCAAGGTGACAACGCTCGTCTAGACGAGGATCTAGCATGAATCAAATACCAGTAAAAGAAATTAAGCATGAAAGGACGCTAACGATAAAGGTGCTCCGATTTAATCCCTGCGAACCTAACAACAAAGCTTTTGTGCAAACTTTTGAATTAGAAGAAGCCGATTCAATGACCCTCTTCATTGCTTTAAACGAGATCAGAAAAGAGCAAGACCCAAGTTTACAATTTGATTTTGTATGCCGAGCTGGAATTTGCGGCAGTTGTGCCATGCTAGTTAATGGAAAACCAAGTTTAGCTTGCAGAACCCTCACCCAAAACCTTCCCAATGAAATTAATCTCGCTCCTTTACCTGGCTTTGACATTATTGGCGATTTGTCTGTCAATACAGGGAAATGGATGAGAGGCATGGCTGAAAAGCTTGAAACGTGGATCCATAACAACGAGCAACAAGTAGATTATTCTGCCTTAGAAGAAAAAATGGAACCAAAACAAGCGGAAGACATATACGAATTAGAAAGATGCATTGAATGTGGTTGTTGTATTTCTGCTTGCGCCACGGCGCAGATGCATGAAGACTTTGTAGGGGCGGTTGCCATAAATCAGCTAGCACGATTCGAAATCGACCCGCGCGATAAACGCAGTAAACAAGATTATTACCGCGTAATTGGTGATGACAGTGGCGTTTTTGGGTGCATGACATTACTGGCCTGTGAAGACATGTGTCCAAAAGACCTACCTTTAGCGCAACAATTAGCCTACATGCGTCGCCAAATGGCAAAAGTAGCGATTGAGCGAACACCTAAATAATGCCCTATAATTGAGGGCCAGCTGCGACTAAGTAAGGGGCTAATCTGCACAAATCGCATTTAGCCCCTTAATGCTCTATTCTACATAGCCTTCATTTGCGCTAATTGTTAGCGGGTGATAGCCCGGTTTCGCTTCTTCAAAGGCACGTTTTGCAAAAGCTTTGCCTTGCGGGGTTTTAGAAAGCTCCCTGTACAAGGGTTTGACTAACTTGTTACGCCCAATGCTTGTTAGATAGCTATACAAACGATCATATGCAGGTTTGTATTCGTTATGCACTGCAATCATTAACCAGCTATGAGCAATTTCATTGTTCTTGCTTTGCGTAAGCGCAAAGGCGCTATCAAGTTCAGCCAATTGCGAAGAGCTTAGTTCGCTGGGCATATTGTTTAAAAAATACAGCCACTGATGCACGGTCCATTCTTTTGTCTCTATTGCCGAAGCCTGTTTATTACCAGCAAGCCAAGCTGTTCTTGCATCATCTACCTTGGTAAAGGCGTCAGATTCAGGTACCGGAGCTCCTTCGGGAATGCCGGGTTCAAAAATCCATTGGTTGATGCGCTTTGGATCTAACTTATCTGAGTAGGTGCTTAGTAAAGTATCTTCTAAGTAAGTAATAAACTCATCGGTGGTAATGCTTTTGAATGCGAAGGCATCAAAATAATCTAGCAAGAATTGGTCAAAGTTTTCACGGCCAACTTTATACTCTAGCTCGCGTAAAAATAGCGCGCCCTTTTCGTAGGGGATATTAGAGAATACATCGTCAGGGTTACGTCCGCGCAAATCAATAGCAAGAATTTGGTCGTTTTCAGACAAACTAGCGATATCGGCTTGCAAGTCTTGGTAGCCTAAAACGGCTTCCATATTGTAACGGTCTGTGCCGTAAATCATTTCCATTATGCGATAAGTCAAATAGGTCGTGAAGCCTTCATTTAACCAAAGGTCACGCCAGGTAGCGTTGGTGACTGTATTTCCCGACCAGCTATGTGCTAACTCATGAGCAATTAATGCCACCAAGCTTTTGTCACCGGCAATAACCGTTGGCGTAATAAATGACAAACGTGGGTTTTCCATGCCGCCAAAAGGAAAAGAGGGTGGCAAAATTAACAAGTCATATCTGTCCCAACTATATGGACCGTAGGTTTGTTCTGTGACTTCAAGCATACTTTCGGTGTCTTCAAACTCAAGCGCTGCTGCGTCTAGAACTGAGGGTTCGGAGTAAACACCGGTGCGCTCTCCCATTGCTTTAAAATGTAGGTCGCCAATGGCAAGCGCAATCAAGTATGAGGGGATGGCTTGTGGCATTGTAAACTCATAAACACCATCACGTTCGGTTTGTGGATCGTTGGCTGCACTCATTACCGCTAGAAGTTCTTTCGGTGTGCGAATAGTCGCATTGTACGTTACACGCACTTGTGGCGAGTCTTGCAGTGGAATAAAGCTTCTTGCATGAATTGCCTGGGCTTGGGTAAATAAGAAGGGATGTTTTTTACCCGCGGTTTGCTCTGGGCTTAACCACTGCACTCCTGATGCCGTAGGCGCAGTTTGGTATTCAATCAAAACCTTGTTTGCACTTTTGCCTACCGGAATGTGTAGCGCGGCGCCTAGGTTTTCATCTGCGGCTTTAAGCGAGAAGTCTACACTTTTACCATCAACACTAACCTTGTTGATACTTAGGTCGCGAGTATCTACGACTAATTCAGTGGCACCTTCCTCTACACGTTCAAAAGTAAGTTCAGCGTTGCCTATGAGGCTTTTTTGTTCAAAATCAGCGCGTAAATCAAGGTCGATATGCGTAACCTTAATTATATTTGGATTGCCATAGGAGTGGTAATCTGTACCAGACTCGATGGCATTTTCGGTCTTGATGGGCGCTTGCTTAACTTCATTTTTTTGAGGTTCACTGCAAGCCGAGCTGAGCAATGCTGTGGCAATAACAGCACCATATAGCCAAATTGAAGGCTTCATGTTTTATTCCTTATTGGTGGAGCAAAATTTATAAATGGGTAGTGAGTGCGCGCATAAGCACACTGCATGTGCGACAAACTAACTAAAAAAGGTGCGTTAATCAATGTAATCATCATAAAATCAAGATATGCTAAAGCCGTTAGCTTCGTATGCGGCTACGCTGTTTATATTTTGTGCGCATGCGCCACACAACATAAACCTTTGTCTACCATGAAAAATAATAATAGCCTACAGGGCAAGATCAGGGCCATCAGATGAAATACCGTTTTGCGAACTTAGTGTGGGTGCTAGTTTTGTTTGCTTGTTCAGAAGCGCCAGCGCCCGTTGTGTTGAAAGAGGTACCGAAAACGCCACCACAGTGGTCGAAACAGGCGATTTGGTATCAAATAATGGTTGAGCGCTTTCACAATGGTGACCCCAGCAATGATCCCACCATTGCCGACATCCAAGGCACCTATCCTGGCTTTATTCCCGACATGTGGACGACCACCCCATGGACCCAAGATTGGTATAAAGAAGATGCCTACTTTGATGATGTAAATGGCAAATTCGATTTTAGCGGCAATATTATTCATAGTTTTGATGCTAAAACCGCACTTAGGCGCTACGGTGGTGATTTACAAGGTGTGCTCGACAAACTAGAGTATTTGCAAGGCCTAGGGATCAATGCGATTTATTTTAATCCTATTAATGATGCACCTTCGTTACACAAATACGATGCACGGCACTGGCGCCATGTTGATGTAAATTTTGGGCCAGATCCAAAAGGTGACAGGGCACTTATCGCAAAAGAAGACCCGAGCGACCCTTCAACATGGGTCATGACCAGTGCAGACAAGTTGTTTCTTGAAGTCATCAAACAAGCCAAAGCCCGCGACATTCGCATTATTCTAGACTATTCGTGGAATCACACCGGACATACTTTTTGGGCTTGGCAAGACGTGCTCAAGAATCAACAATCGTCTGACTATGCTGACTGGTATTGGGTGAAAAAGTTTGACGATGCAAACACGCCAGAAAATGAATTTGAATACCAAGGCTGGTTTGGCGTATTTGATTTACCCGAAATTCAGGAAACCGAATATGCGGATCACTCCGATAAAGTGACTTTGATTGAGGGTGATATCAAGAGCGAAGCCGCAAAAAACCATATATTGGCCGTGACAAGGCGCTGGTTAGACCCAAATGGCGATGGCGACCCTAGCGACGGCATTGATGGTTTTCGCCTTGATGTGGCCGCCGAACTTCCACTGGGGTTTTGGCGAGATTATCGTCAGTATGTAAAATCTATCAATCCCGAAGCATATTTGGTGGGCGAAATTTGGTGGGAAAAATGGCCTGATGATTTATTTGATCCCGAGCCCGTGCTGAAAGGTGACGTATTCGATGCGGTTATGAATTACAGGTGGTATCGCGCAGCAAGGCATTACTTTGCAAAAGCGCCCGATTCAATTGCCACCTCTGAGTTTGTTGAAAAGCTAAATGCCTTGCGTAGCAACATTAATGATGACTTTAATTATGCAATGATGAATATGTCAGCAAGCCATGATAGCCCTCGTTTACTAACGTCTTTATATAATAAAAATAAGTACAAATTTAATGCAAAAGCGGCGGCTGACCAAAACTACAAAATTAATAAACCTGATGCGCAGACTATTGAAACAGCTAAATTATTATTAGCTCATCAGTTCACTTATATCGGTGCGCCACAAATTTGGGCGGGTGATGAGTTTGGCATGTGGGGCAGCGACGACCCTCACAATCGCAAACCATTGGCGTGGCCTGAATATAACTTCGAAAATGAAAGTGCTCATCCCTTAGGCAAAAACCGTCCCAGTGATAAAGTCGAATTTAATCGCGAGCTTTATGAATATTATGCCTTTCTAGTTAAGTTGCGCCGTGCCAACCCGGTATTATCTACGGGCAAAATTGAGTTTGTTGAGCAAGATGATAGTAAGCAGTTACTATCATATTTGCGTTTTGGTGACGAGGATAATATTGCTTATATTGCTTTTAATTTGGGAGAACGTTCTCAGCAAATTATAATACCAACCAGCATTGTTAATACAAAAAGCTGGTTACGCTGGCATTCAAACAAAGGAACCGATATCTTACAAAGTGTGCCAAGTGAACAACTGACTTTAGCGCCAAATTCAGCTATGGTCATTATTGCGGCAAAATAGTAATTTTTCGTTTAAATATTAGCTAGGGGGAATTATGTTAGAGATGCGACCCAATTGTGAAAGTTGTGACAGTGATTTACCCGCGACTACGTTAGACGCTTATATTTGCAGTTTTGAATGCACTTATTGCCTTGAGTGTAGTGATAAAATTCACGCCTTTGTATGCCCAAATTGCCGAGGTGCGCTAACTAAGCGACCAAGCCGCGTTGGCGAAGTGTTAGCCAAGCACCCTGCAAGTACTAAACGGGTATTAAAAGCGAGCTAACATAAAATGCTCATAACATAGAAGGTATAGGGCAAATGACAATAAAGTACTTCTCCCTCTTTGGTAACGTTGTTATATGAAAGATGAAAATACCGCAGCAAGCCCAAGGGCTGTTCCTGATTTAGAAATTGCTAGTCCTCCTGAAGGAGGTAATCGCTTTACTGGCTGGTTTGGTCGCACATTACTCTCTATCACCGGCTGGAAAATCGAAGGAGCGCTCCCGCAGCATCCCAAAATGGTTATTGCCGTTGCCCCGCACACCAGTAATTGGGACTTTTTCTTAGGCGTAGCCGTTTTGTTTGCATTGCGCATTCGTATTCGCTTTTTGGGCAAACACAGTATTTTTGTGCCAGTGGCCAAACAATGCTTAGAAGCGATTGGCGGAATACCTGTTGAGCGTTCGTCTCCCCATGGTGTTGTCGCGCAGGTGGTTGAGGCCTTTGAAGAAAATGAAAAAATGATTTTGGCCGTAGCGCCAGAGGGAACCCGCTCGCCCATTTTCCCGTGGAAGACAGGGTTTTTAGCTATTGCGCATAAAGCCAACGTTCCTGTTTTATTAGTCGGCTTTGACTTTAGCGCTAAAAAAGTACTTTTTGGTCCCGTATTTAAAAGCTCAGGAAATTTTGAAGAAGACATGCACACTGTGTATGGTTTTTTTGAAACCGTGCCCGCCAAATATCAAAAAAGCGTCGTATTTCCCGACTCACAATCATAGTGTTTGCTGTATTATATGGGCTATATACAAAACGTATAAAACAAAGACGCGGATAAAGCGATAGATAGGGTTAACGAATAAATGAAAATTATGTTAAGCAATACCGTGATTATTTTGATTGCTTTGCAGATAAGCCTTGTTGCCGGTTGTCAAAAGGTCGATGCGCCACTGGAGCAAGAGCAACAAGTGCTACAGCAACAAAAGAATGTCGCGCTACAGCCGTTAGCAGAGAAGCAAGAAGAGAATCTTCTACCAGCACAGGTACAGTCAGAAACACCAAGCCCAGACCATAAGTTAAAGCCCAGTGCGCCGTTAACAGCACAAGACAAGGCCCTCGCATTATTTTCTAAAGATATAGCGAAAGATATTTCGCAGTCTACTCCTAGCTCACCTAATATACCGCTTGGCTTACGTTCTCAATTTCACATCACTTACCAAGGAGCATTTCGTGTCAATGCCAAAGGCGAGTCAAGTTCAGATTATGCCGTAGGTACTATTGAATACAACCAAGACAACAACAGCATATATTTAGCTGGGCACGCTCATCATAATGCAATCGCTGAGTTTGAAGTGCCAGCTAAGCTTTCTTTTGAGTCTAACCCTAAGAACATCATTGAAGCACCGGTACTTCAAGAATACACAACAGTGCTAGATAAACGTGATGTGGGGAATCAAACAAATCGAATAACGGGTATGCTCTATCATAATCGCCGCTTATTGATAACCTCGGAAATATGGTATGACGCAAGTGCTACGAATACGGATAATCTGCAGGTGCTTGCCAATCCCAACAAATTGCGCTCATCAGAATATATTGGCATGCTTCAGCTTGAAGGAGGAGCGAAAGCCGCAGGCTATATGTCGGCAATTCCGCTAGAGCACCAAGCTAAATTTGGGGCTAAACACTTAACAGGTTGGGCATCGAACTACTCCATCACGAGCCGCTATTCTCAAGGTCCTAGCTTGTATACCTTTAATCCGAACGATGCAATCTACGCTACACCAGCTGTCTCTAGGCGTATTCCAGCTATAGCTAAAATGGTCTTTCCTCTGCAAGAAGGAAAAACACTGGTTGAAGGTGCTGCCGGTTATCAAGACATCGTTTCACCTGTATGGAGTGCATTAGCGAATGCGCGTTACGGTTTTATTGTGCCCAATTCAAACACTTTCATGGTTGTGGGTTTTATGGGGGGGATCCACAGTGGTATTGGCTACAAAATTAAACAAGATACGGGCAATGTGTGTGGTGGAGGATGTACCAAACAAGCAGATGATCGATATAACTACTTTTGGCTTTTCGATATTAACGACATACTCAGTGCAAAAGAGCCCTATTTGATTCAACCATATAGTTACGGTAAGTGGAGCCATCCTTTTGATGCCGGGGGCAAAAACCAAGTACTTGGGGCCACTTTCGATGCCATTCACGATAGATTATTTGTAACGATTGAAAACGCGGGAAGGGTCGGCGAGTACGACCGAGCGCCACTTATACTAAGCTACAAAATTACCGCACGAGGGCAAGAGTAGACTGTATTTCTTTTGGAAATACGGTCTACTCTTATGCATGTAAATGTGAATACACTACCCTTAGGGTTTTCTCTAAGCCTTGTCTGGTTGCGGGCCACCGAATAGATACGTTGTCTACCATGCCATTGGTGCAATCGTTTTGAATGCTCGACATCAAATAGCCAAGCGCATCAGAATTGATTTTTTGGCTTAGGCTGACTAATACTTTTGAGCTTTTCAATAATTCACGTTTATCATTGCTTTCAAGGGCGCTTTCGGTGCTTGCGATAGTCGCCTGTAAATCATCCATCAATTCATTTAAGGCAATCGGCAAAGACTCAATATTAGGCTGGTTTTGCAAATAAGGCAGTAAGTCGAACCACACGTTGGGCTTGCTGGGCATAGGCAATCTTTCTATTTCAGGTTTACGTGTGTCAGTAGTTGCCGCTTGCTCGTTGGCTTGCTGTAACTCTTGTTTATGGGCACTTAGCAGCGCATCTTCTTGCTTGGCTAACTTTGCTTCACTCTCTTGTAAGGCCTTTTGCGCCGCTTGCAGGGCTGACTCTTTGTCAGCGAGTTGTTGCTTACTTTGCGTCAGCGCGCCTTCTAGCTCATTCATTTGCGTGCTCAAATCTATATGGCTATCGTGCTGGGCACTCAAGGTCTCTTTACTCTGCGCGTATTCTTGTTGTACAGCAAGTAACTCTTGGGTAAGCGCTTTTTGTTTATCTTGCAAATGGCTAATCGACGTTTCTTTATTTTCGAGTGCTTGGGTTTGTGACGCGAGTTGTTGCTGCAGCGCCAACTCTTTTTCTTCCTGATGACTTATTTTCGTTTGTAACTCATCGGCCTGTGCCCTTACTTTGTCGAGCTCTTGCTGCACAGCCTGCTCGCCTGATTGGGTGACACTTACTTGAGACTCCGCCGCCTGCAAATCATTTAGCTTGGTTGATAACTTCCGCTGTAGACTTTCATTTTGCGCTTGCGCTGCCTGCAAGTCTTGCTGAAGTTGCTGCTTTTGCTGCTCAATTTCGTCGTGGTGCTTGCGCCATTGTTCATCGCTGCCTGCTAACATTTCTTTTTGCTTGTTGGCGCGTGTTTCTACGTCAGATAGTTCAATGGTTAGCTGCTCGAGTTTTTGTTCTTGTTCAATACGCGCTAATCGTTCTTTGTCTGCTTGTTGCTGAATTTCATCGAGCGCCTGCTTAGTTTGCGCAAGCTGCTCGCGTTTAGCCTCTACTTCTTGCTTGAGCAATTCTTTACTCTTATGCCATTGCTCATCACTTTGGGCCATCTTCGCTTGCTGATCAGCATTGCGTTTCTCTATATCAAGGAGTTCATTTTGTAGTTTTTCGAATAACTGACGGTGTTTTTCTTTTTCTGTCTTTTCAGACTCAGTTTGTTGTTTTGCCTGTTTTAAGACTTGCTCGGTTTCTTGCAGTTTTTGCTGCTTGGCTTTTAATTCAGACCACAACTTATGTTGTAGCTGCTTTTGTGCATTGCGCTGTTCTTTTTCTTTTTGTTCGAGCTCCTCTTGCTTTTGATGCGCGGTTTGTTCAACTTCCAGTAATTCTTTTTGTACTTTTGCCAATAGCGCCTGCTGGGCCGATTTTTTCTTGCTTTTCATGCTCAGCTGCTTCATGAGCGGCTCTAAGTGCGCTTTGCGTATGCTGTAATTGTTGTAGCTTTTCGTCAAGCTCCTGCTTGAGTGCGGACTGCTGCGCTTGCATGTCGCCTTTTTCTTGATTCGACATTTCTTCGAGCTTTTCCATTTCACTCTCTAAATGACTTAAGTGCCTAACTTTATTACGCAATTCTGCTTGTGCTAATTGACAAGTTTGTTCAATTTCGCGACGTTCAAGCTCAGCCTTTTCACTTGCCTGGCGTTGATTAATAAGCTGTTCGCGCAAACGCTCAGTGGTATTGCTTGAACTATTTAGCTGTGATTGCAATATATTAATCTGTTCGCTCACCTTGCCTATTTGCGTGTCTTTGTCATTTACGGCTTGTTTCATATCGCTAATTTGCGTTACTAAGGCGTGCATTTTTGCTTGCTGCGCGTCTTGTTGGGCATGCAGTGCTTTGGTGTTTTCTTCACTAATCGAGAGTTGCTCTTGTGCTGCGCGATAATTTTGTTCGCTGCGCTTTAAGGCTTCTGCAATTTCAGTGCGCTGCTCATTAAGGCCCTCAACCACTTGGCTAGAGCTTTCTAACTGCGCGTTTAAATCGGCGTTAACTTTTTGCGCATCGGCAAGCAACTCACGACTCAAACCATATTGAGATTTTAGTTCAAGTAAATTGTCGGTGACGTTTTTATGCGCTTGCTGTAGGTGATGGTATTCAGACTGTGTTTCGTTCAAGTCTTCTTGAACTGTTTGTAACTTATGTTCGGTGTCTGCAAGGGTGCGCATTTTAGTTGCTAACTGATCTTGACTACTTGCCAGCAATTGTTGCTTTTCTTCTATTTCGCGCATCGCTGCCTGCTGCAAATTGATCGCTAATTGGCGGGCTTCGTCGGCTTTTTGCAGTTCGCGCTTATCCATCCAAATACATAAAATAGAATCGAAGCTTTGTTCTTTATAGAGTGGCACGTAGGTTACTTGGCAAGGCAAAATTAAATCACCGACTTGGTGTTCCCAAGTAAATACTTTCGCTTTTCCACTGACCTTAACTTCATCCACTATTTGGCGCAGTGCGCTGGCGGTGTCTTCGTCGGTGTTTAAGCGCGTTGAATATGGCGCTACCCCAAATAAGTCAAAATCGTTTTCAACGCAAAAGAATTTGCAGGCTTCAGCATTGAGTTTACTAAAACCGTTTTCACCTAAAATCGCCATAGGCATACTGCTATGTTCAAGCAGGCTATCAAACTTGTCTTGTTGAAATTGCTCGTCTGACCTATCGGCTATCCAGCAAAGGTATTCTTGTTTCTCTTTGTTGATAATGTCGACGTGTAACTCGCTGGGATGAAGCTTGTTGTCTTTCCCTTTAAGCTGAGCATGGTAGTCACGAAGGTGGCCAGTTTGATGCAGCTTTTTAGCCGCTTTACCCGCTGCTGTGGGTTCGTCAAATAATTGATAGAAGTCACGAGCTTTGAGCTCGCTTTCACTAAAGCCTAGGCGTCTAGACATTACGCTATTAGCGCTGATAATGCGGTCTTCGCCATCAATAGTGGCAATGGCGAAAGGTGCTAAGTTGAGCATGCTATTTAACTGGGCTTGATGTTGTTGAACCGTTATTTTTGCCGCCTCTAGTTCGCTTACGTCAGTCAAAATGCCAACAATGACTTTGTGTGATGTATCACTTAAACGGTTTTTGGCGCTGGCAAAAGACAAGGACAAGTTAAAATGTTTACTATCATCGTCGTCACCATGTGGGCTAGGAAGCGAAAACTGCGCCTCGTAACTTCTGCCTGATAAGCCAACACAGGACTGGTGCAATTTTTTTACGTCTTCTGGGAAAAAGTCTAGTTCGTAAAGATTTTTTGTTCTTGCATTGGGCTGTTGATGTCTAAATAACATGTTAAACGCAGAATTTGACCATGCAATATTGCCATCTACATCGACCGCGTAAATGGGATGACGGCTTGCATTAAATATCGCTTGCTGTTCTTGTGTTTTTAGCTCAAATGATTGTTTGTCGTTGTTTGCTTGGCTATTGTCAAGCACGCCACAATGAATACTTGTGCACTCTCTATCACGATTGACAGTCGCCACAATACCAATGCGCAGCGCGATAAAGCACCTTGCTTTGCCCTCAACACTCACCTGCATTCGGCAACACGCTTCTGCCGTACCCGTATTTTTTACATTTTGTATGGCTTTTGCCCAAGCGCTGCTATCACCTTGATGAATACGTTCGGTGAGGGCCTGTAATGGGAAAGACAGCCCCTGTTCATATTCTAACGAGAGGAGTTCGGCAAACCGAGCATCAAATTCAAAGGTGTTGTCGGTCGTATTTATCCAAAAATTACCAAGAGCCAGTGCATTTGCCATCTTATTTTGTTTACTAAGCTCTGTGCTGGCGTATGCTAAGTTATGTCGGACTTCACTTTCGTTAGCTAGACACACTGCTTTGTAGGGCTTTTTGTGACCTTCACTTGTTTGCCCTATATTTAGCGATAAAAACAAGTTACTCGCGCGAGCTTTTACTGCTATTGAAATATTATTTTGACTCAGGGCTTGTTCAATCTCATTTGTATCATTACTTTGAAAACACGAGGTAAGCGCTTGGTTTATAATCTTTTCGTTCAAGCGCCCCAATAGCTTGCTAGCGGTTTTGTTGGCGTAAACGACCTTGCCTTCAAGATTTACATGGAGTAAGCCCATCGGCATCGTGTCGAGCTCACTTTGCTTAGCCAATTGGGCTTTTGTTAGCTTTGTAATTTG
Organism: Glaciecola sp. G7-5; assembly: GCF_055808975.1. Classification (NCBI taxonomy): domain Bacteria; kingdom Pseudomonadati; phylum Pseudomonadota; class Gammaproteobacteria; order Alteromonadales; family Alteromonadaceae; genus Glaciecola; species Glaciecola sp. G7-5. Next base: position 819,911 of record NZ_CM147892.1, on the reverse strand, counting down.
ACGACTCTTTAACAGAGTCTGCAGTAACATCAAAACAAATACCGCTGCCACGGCACCAGCGCCAATATAGATAATGGTGTCAATTTGCGCTGCTTGCTGTTTTTGCAGTAATTCGCCGATAGAGGCTTGTGCGTAACTAGGCGCTAGCCAAGGGCTAAGGGCCAAAAGCGGAGTCAAGTACTTGGCTATTTCTGGTCGTTTCATTTTTTTATAAATCTTTTCAACAAGGTGATGTTCATAAAAACAGAATACTTTAGCTAGGAACACGTAGTGTAGCTATGTCTCACCGTAGGTATGTATAAATATACTTATAGGCCAATGTTGCACGCCTCAGGACATCGTAGGTATTTTTTCTGTTTAACTTTTGTCACTATAATGTAGTATCAATACACAACATTTTTATGAGGCGCGCAAAATGACAAAAGTACCAAGTTGGTTTTATGTAATGGCTGGTGTTGCTCTTCTATGGAATCTGATGGGGGCCGCAGCGGTAATCATGAATTTCATGATTACGCCCGAAGCGATGGCATCCTTGCCGCAAGATCAGCAACAATTGTATTTAGATACACCTAAGTGGGCGTCGTATGCCTCTTTGCTGGCGGTTGGAGCTGGTTCTTTGGGTTGTTTGGCGCTACTTTTTAAAAAGGCACTAGCCTACCCTTTATTGCTACTGTCTTTGCTTGGTCTGGTGCTACAAAACATTGGAATATTTGTACTAACTGACGCACTAAGCGTGATGGGTAGCGGTGTAGCAATAATGCAGGGTTTTGTATTTGTCATAGCAATTGGGCTTGTTTTGTTAGCCAAAAAAGCCATAAAAGAAACGTGGATAGGATGAATAGAGCTTGCTTCAAGCCAGCTCTTTCCTTTTTACAACGAATACGCGTAATTGATATAGTAAAAGTTAACGCCATGATTAATGTCGGCTAGCTTTGCATTGGAGTAATGATTTACACTTAGTGAAAACCTATGTTTTTTGGCAATAATAATACCTGCCTCAAACTTATCTTCAAACAAATTGCGCGAGCCTAGTTTTCTATCCAATAGGGTGTCTTCGCTCGTATGTGCGAGGCCAATACCTGCACCAAAATAGATTTCTTGGCCATAAATCGGCACGTAATAGCGCCACATGGGATTTATGTAAACGCCATACTTGTCTTTATCAAGCCACGAATCTGTCCAGCGATGTGCACCAAACTCTAGCTCTAGTTTAATATAAGTATTGTGCGCAAAATCCCACTTATACTCAGTGGGGTGAATATAGCCTACGCGCAAACCCCTTGACGGTAGTTCTCCTCTTCCTGGGAAATACCAGCGCGAAGTGCCCTCTCCTAATGAAACACTGATTTCCCCAGCGTTGCTGGTACTTGGATAAAATGAACACGCTAGTACAGCAACGCACAACAAAAAGGCTTGTTTAGTCAAATTTCTATTTCTCGATCAATCGTTGATTTCGCAAAAGTGTAACGCAAACCTTGATATATTTCATATGTTTACCTGAAACATTGAGCGGCAGCGAAAAACCTTTATTATTGGGCAAACATTTATGAATTAGTTTAGTAGCCTCTTGCAATGATGGCGTTAGCAAGTCGCCTGAATCCTGAAATGTTTGCACTTTGAAAGTAGTTAACTGCCGAATTTCCCTGAGCTTTACTTTCTAACACGCAAGCTTCGTGAATATCACGCATTTTCTGCGCTAGGCGCTTATCTAAATCTGATTCAGTCTCATAACGCTTCGCGGCGTTTTGTTGCATTTCAAAGCCAGAGACAATAACGCCTCCAGCATTAGCAGCTTTACCCGGAGCATAGTTCAGCTCGCTATCCATGATTATTTTGCTTGCCTCTTGGGTGCATGGCATGTTGGCGCCTTCAATCACAGCAAAGTCTACATTCTTTACTATAAGCTGGGCTGCTTTTGCGTCAATTTCATTTTGAGTCGCGCAGGGAATGGCAATATCAGCTTCAAGCGTCCACGGCGTTTCACCTTCTTTATACTGATATTTGGTATTTTTAGCGAGTGCACTGAGGGCGTTCTCTGCTCCTTTGGCGTCATGTAAAAGCCATTGAATGTTGCTCTTGCTTAGTCCATCTGGGCTAACTAATGTTCCACGACTGTTTGACAAACTGAACACCTTGGCGCCCTTTTCAGTGGCTTTTAGGGCAGTATGAAGCGCGACATTTCCCGCCCCTGAGATGATGACGCGTTTATCGTTTAATACTTGGTCGCTTTCTTTCAACATTGCTTCAGTGAAGTAAATAACGCCAAAACCTGTTGCTTGTTTGCGTAAAGCGCTCCCGCCTAACTCTAGCGGCTTGCCTGATATCGCACCATCATAACGCTGAGTAGCGCGTAAATACTCGCCGTACATATACCCAAGTTCTTTACTGCCTACGTTGATATCGCCTGCTGGCACGTCAATATTGGGGCCAATATATCTTTGTAGCACGCGCATGTAAGCCGTGCAAAAGCGTCTAATTTCATTTTCAGAGCGATTTTTGGGATTGAAGTCGGCGCCACCTTTGCCTGAACCTAAATTGAGTTGAGTTAATGCATTTTTAAAGCTTTGCTCAAAGGCTAAGAATTTTAGAATCGAAATGTTCAAATTTGGAGAAAAGCGTGTTCCGCCTTTATAGGGTCCTAATGCATTGTTGTGTTGCACTCGCCAGCCTCTATTTACTTCGGGTTCTCCGGCGTCGTTTTCCCAAGTCACGGTAAATTCAAAAATCTGGTCGTGGCTTAAAATTCGTTGTAAGACATTATGTTTTTTATACGCTTCATTTGCGTTGACGATCGGAACAAGATACTCACAAGTTTCTTTTGCGGCTTGTAAAAATTCTTCTTGTCCTGGATTCTTTTGTTCAAGCCACGTTAGTGTTTCGTCTAATAATGTCATTTATTTTCCTTTTTTACTTCTTAGATGCATCGTGTTTTTGCAAAAATTAGACCCCTTGTTACGCGTGTTGCGCAAGTATGGTTTATTAGTGCCGTTGGCAGACACAGGCAAAGCTATTTCAAATAGCGTTGTTTTACTATCACAAACGCATCTTAGGAAACACGATCAAGACGCGGAACGAGTCTTGCAGTTGGTTTGGTGAAGGTAGTACAAGGTGACAAGGGCAAAGTGCCTAATCACTAGACAGAACAACACCTACACTACCATTATATTGACCAAAACTTATTGAAAAGGAATATCTCATGGACTTGATTAGAATACTTCTATCTGTACTGTTACCACCGCTTGGTGTATTTTTACAAGTGGGTTTGGGTAAGCACTTTTGGCTAAATATTATTCTTACATTGCTTGGTTATTTACCCGGTATTATTCATGCTGTTTGGATTATTGCCAAAAAATAATTAAGGCTTGGCTATGTAAATACTACACAGGGCTGGCAATAATTTCTTATGAAGTTGGCCCCTGTGTGCCACTGTTGGTTTTTGCGCCATGCTTATATAAAAATAAGTAATTATGCACTACACTGAAAAAAAACATTAGGATGACAAATATGTTGAATTATGTGCGCGGCGGCGTCATTTTCTTGGTGCTATCTTCTACCCCCTTAAGCTCTGTATGTGCTGTGAAAGACACTCCCTTAAAACCGTGGCAAAAGGCGCAAAAGACAGAAGTGTGGGAACCCGTTCCGCCAGTTGTAAGCGCGCCAGCGAACAGCGCTCCCTCAGACGCTCTTGTATTAATCGGCAATACCGACGCTTCCATACTTTGGAACGGCCTTAAGACCGCCGGTCTCCCATGGGAATACAAGGACGGTGTACTCACTGTGACACCAGGGAAAGGGGATATTGCCACCAAACAGAAATTTTGCGATGTACAACTGCACTTTGAATGGAAGACACCGACCGAGGTTGACGATATGGAAGGTCAACAGCGCAACAATAGCGGCATATTTTTTCAACAACGATACGAAGTACAAATACTTGATTCGTACAACAATAAAACCTATCCAAACGGGCAGGCCGCAAGCATATATAAACAAGCAATTCCTCTTGTGAACGCAATGAGACCGCCGGGGGAATGGCAGAGCTACGATATTATTTATAGCGCGCCGAAATTTAAAGGTGATGAACTACTCAAGCCGGCTTATATTACGGTGATACACAATGGGCTTGTGGTACAAAACCATGTGGAAATACTTGGAACTACAGAATGGATTGGCGCACCAAGCTATGAAGCGCATGGCTGCGCACCCTTGCAACTGCAAGATCACGGCAACCTAGTGAGCTTCAGAAATATGTGGGTCAGGGAGTTATAAGCTCCCTCCCCAGCGTCATCTCAGCGAAGGCTGAGATCTCCCAAAAGCATCCTCCCCGGCGTCATCTCAGCGAAGGCTGAGATCTCCCAAAATCATCCGCTATTTATGGGACAAAGCAAGTAGTAGGTAGGGGTTCCAGCCTTCGCTGGAATGACGTTTTGTTGTATTATGCTTGGGCGTGACCGGCACTGGTGATGACTCAGAGCATGGCAATCGAACTACGCTTGTTGTTTAAGTATGATACCAAGTTCTCTTTGTTTCTTTTTCGATAAACCCGATGCAACTAAATGGTAAGAGGCTTCGATATAATAGCGCAACTCGTCGTCTAAACTGCTTGGGGCGCAAAATTGCTGAATCCACTTCATGCCACGAGAGGCTAAATAAGGGGCTGGGCGATAATGTTCTTTGTGCAACAAAAACTCAAAGTTTAAAGGAGAAGTCTTAAATGTAACTGTAGGTGAATCAGCTTTATTCCAACCACCAACCGCAAATACCTTACCACCTACCTTCCATACATCAGCATCCCCCCATTGCCTTACGTAGGAGGTAGCGGCAAATTGACTACAAAATTCATTGTATTGGTCATAGGTCATTTTGTTTGCCTTATTTAATCTAAATTTTTATGCATAAACACACTATTACGGTCGAGCGAATAATCAGAAAAAGGCGCACCATGGCAAAAGCCATGTTTTGCGTAAAACTTACGGGCGGGTTTAAAATACGCCATTGATCCTGTTTCAAGGCTCAATAAACTAAAACCGCTTTGCTTTGTACTTTGAATAATATGCTCAAGCAAGATACTAGCTACTCCTTGGCCTCTATATTGTTTGGCGGTGCGCATAGATTTTATTTCACCTTGCTGTGCATTGAGTTTTTTGTAGGCCGCAAATCCGGCTAATGTTTGTGCATCCCACAAACTAAAAACTGTATCGAACTTAGCTTTAATCCATCAATATCAAGGGCATGTTTGCTTTCAGGGGGCGAAGTCGCTTGCATATCGGACAAATGCTCTTCTAATAAAGATATAATTTGTGGGTGGTCAAGGCCACCTAGTTTCAATGTAAATTGTGTGTCCAATGCTTGTGCCTTTCAATACAAAAAATAGTGTAGAGGTGATTGCGTAAAGTCACTTACTATTCACAATTAATAGCACTTTTTAACCCAAAGTTCCAAACCCAATTATACTGTCATAGTCTCATTTGTATTAGTGTAACTATTTTACTAATACCGATACAATGCTCTAGGTCTTTCAAATTGCTAGATAAGATGTGAAAAAAATGGCTACAGCTAAATCCGATTCGTCTAAATTGAAGCAACTTTTCGCATCAAAGTGGTTTATTTGGGTGCGTGATATTGTGCTATTTGTTGTGATTGTGGCTGCGGTATTGCTTTGGCAGTCTCGTGACATGCTAAGCACAGATGGCAGCGTCATAATTAAGCAGCAGAATTTGGTTAGCCTTGACGGGGATGTGCACTCCTTGTTGGCTGATGACAAACCTAACCTTCTCTATTTTTTTGCGCCATGGTGTCAAATCTGTGCGTTGAGTATCGGTAACCTTAGCTATTTGAATGAAGATAAGCTTAATGTGGTCGTGATTGCACTGGACTATACTTCTAAAGAGGAAGTAGAAGCCTTTGTTAGTGCCCATGACGTGCAAAGTACCGTCTTACTAGGACAGGCCAACTTTCAAACGCAGTTCGCGATTAAGGGCTATCCAAGCTACTATCTACTTGATGAAAACCATAAGGTCGTTAGTCGCTCTTATGGTTATTCGACCGCAATAGGTTTGAAGCTTCGCGAAGCCTTTGGTAACTAGTATCTCACTCCTTTTTTGGCTTGCCTCGCCAAAATGCAGCTAAAGACGAACCGCTTATATTCATCATAGGACCAAACACCGCAGGCGCTAGGCCCATGGTGGCGACTTTACCCATCTCAACCGCAATGCCTGAGGCTAAACCAGAATTTTGCATGCCGACTTCAAAAGCGATAGTGCGCGAAGATGCTTCATCCATGCGGATCAACTTAGCGCTACCATAACCGAGCAAATAGCCCATTACATTATGAATAAACACAACCACGATCAAAATAGCGCCAATGCTAAGCAAGCTATCACGTCCTGCTGCGGTGATAATGGTAATAATAATGGCAATGCCTAACATCGAAAGTTTGGGCATGAGTTTATCCACTATCGGGAACTTTCCATGTAAAAAGTGGTTAAATGCTAAGCCCGCAATGATGGGTAAAATTACAATTTTACTGATACTGATAAACATCGCCGTTGCGTCTATAGGGATAAATTCACCGGCAAACCAGCTCATATATAGAGGGGTTAAAAAGGGGGCTAGCAAGGTCGATACCGCGGTAAGGGTTAGCGACAACGCTAAGTTTGCACCAGAAATATACGCCATAACATTAGATGCAAGCCCCGAAGGCGAGCAGCCTACTAAAATAATACCTGCAGCGATTTCTGGCGGGAGCCCCGACATAGTAGCTAATGCAAAACCAAGTAAAGGCATAATAGAAAACTGAAGTAATAAACCAATTAAGACACCTTTTGGCATCGTAGCCACTCGCGCAAAATCTTTGGTGCTCATTGAAGTTCCCATGCCAAACATGATAATCATTAGCAACGGAACTATTAAGCCCTTTAGTTGGTAATCTCCAACACTTAAGAATGCATTAGGATAAAATAATGCAGCAGACACGGCGGCGAAGATGAGGAAGGTAAAAGCAAAGCCACCTAAAAACTGAGTGCTTCGAAGATATACGGCTACGCCAATAAAGAAGGCGATCACGCAAGGGCCTGCCATGTCCCAATGAGAGCTAGCTATGAAGAAGGCGCTAAGCAAGAAGAGTAAGAAACTTGCCGCGCCGGAAACTGTTTTGTAATTTATACTCATTTTTTAAAATTCTCTGATTTTACAAAAATAGTACATCTTTTTATCAGAAAAATAATGACTTTCAAGCTTATTTGTCTATTTTTTTGGAGTGTAAACTTGCCAAAAATTTGCTGCGTATTTATGCAGCGTGAAAGTGCTTAACTATATTTGCGTTTAAGCAATTTACTGTCTAACCATTTCGCTACCAAGCGCATCTTTCTCATCGCTGTTTTTAACCATACCTTAGCCACGGGGTATTCAAAACTCAATATAAATAAGCCTGGAATAATCAATAATAGTGATGGCCCTGGAATAATAATAAAAATGAGCCCTAGTAGTACCAAAACGCCACCCACAACACTAATTAAAGACTTTTTTATAAATTTCATTTTATTTATCTCTTAGTAATACTTTTAATTTTTGAAAGTAGTTATTCGATTAGCAAGACCAATGCCATAGATATTATCAAATTAAAACAATGGGTTAACTTGCTGAGAATAAATGATAGCTACACCAAGATGGTCTAATTGACGAATAATTAGTACTTTCATCATTTAACTGTAGACATATTTGCTAACGCTTTTGTGCTGGTATTTAGCAGCTAGCTTGGTTATAAACGTAATATTCATAAGCCCGACTTCGGCTTAACTTTTAAAAAAAGGCAGGACATGCGTCATTTATTCATCATCTTTATTACTCTTTGTATGTTTGCATGTGCGAATACACAAAAAACAGTGAGCAACAGCGATATTGTGTTAGACCCAAATCTCATAGGAGATGACAATACCGCAACAGGTTGGATTGCATATGGTTTGGCGTTAAAAGCCTGGTCACCAACCTACGATGAATCAGGAGTGCCTGATTTATATGAAAGAGAAGTCTACGCTCGTTCAAAAGCGGCATCTATTTGGCAAGAACTCCTCGCTGCTAAAAAAGTGAAGCCTGCGCCAGAGCTAGATGACTTAAGCAAGATAAATCAAGCTGGCTATATGCGCGAGTATGTTTGGCGTTACATCTTTTTAAGTACTGGCGATACCCCTGAAAATGTAGACTTAGCAGCCTTTGAGCAATGGATGTCTGCGAACTTACCTGAGCATGTTGCGCGTATCAATACTGGCGTGTTAGTTGCGCATGAACGGTAGTTCGAGCTTGTAGTTTTCTAAACGATCTATCTGTCATTCTTCCAACATATCCGTCTTTCCCGCGGAGCCGTAATGCCGTTCGGTTAACATAAAATCCAAACATATCCGTCATTCCCGCGGCGGCGGGAATCTGCCAATACATGCTTTAACTATCTGATTGTACTGTGTTTGTAGGAGGTTCCCGCTTCCGCGGGAATGAAGTTTTTGATGTTTTGTGCTTAAACAAACAGCATAAAAAAAGCGAGCCTTGAAAAAGGCTCGCTTTATAATTAATAGCTAAATAACTAGAATGGTAAAGGCGACAAGCTTCTCATCGCCTTTAGGTCATTCTACCAACGGTAGCTAGCACCTATCGTAACGCGACGGTCTGGAAGACCTACGAAACATAGTAGGGCATCTTGGGCAACACAGTACTGGTCAATACGCTCTTCAGTAAGGTTAACCGCTTCTAAGCCAATGTTTAGCTTGTCAGTTACGTCATAGCTTATACTTGCGTTAAGCTGGCCTCTGTCGTCAGTAACAACTGGGAAGCTAAGCGTACTACTACCACTGGTGTTTGCGCCACCTGCGAAATCTTGAGTACGGAACGCTTCACGCCATGTATAACGCATACGAGCTGAAAGACCAAATTTCTCATAGTATAAAGTGAAGTTATACGCATTTTCAGAGAAATCTAACAAACCGCGTGGAATGCTAAGGTCACCAAGTACTTGAGCACCACGACCAGAAGTCGTATCTATCACTGAACCGCCTGAGAAGTCTTGAATAGTGTAGTTAGCAATCATACCAAAACCAGAAGCCCAACCTAAGTCATCTTCAAAGCTAGATAGGTCATACTGGAACGCCATCTCGATACCTGTTTGAGTAGTCGTTTCTGGATCGTTACCCGGAGTTGTTTTATCTACACAAAGTCCAAGTTGATTTGGGTCACCCAATACGTTTGGAACAACGATAGGGTTGAAAATACCGCCGCCAGGACATGATGGGTCAGTTTCGCGAGCCAAGCCACCAGTAACAGTAGGATCGTTAACCAAGATAGCACCTTCAAAGTCAGAACCGAAAATGTTCGTACGGTCTTTTTTGAAGTAACCAATACTAGCTACTGCAGATTCTGCGAAATACCACTCAACACCAATGTCAAACGAAGTCACTTCTTCAGGCTCTAAACCTGGGTTACCAAGTGCAACAACTGAGTTTTCTGAAGTATCTAATCTATAACCAGTACCTAACTGATCAAAGTTAGGACGTCTAATGTCAGTGCCATATGCTAAACGAACAACAACGTCATCATGTGGAGTAACAACCAAGTTAAAACGTGGCAATACAAAATCATAGCTTCCGCTGGTAGTTTCTAGTTGATCATCTGGGTTGTAACCTGTTGAATCAATGTCAGTTTCTATATAACGAAGACCAACATTACCGCGCACCATTTCACCAAACTCGAAGTTAGCTTGAGCATATAATGCAGTGGTAGACTCTTCAATATCTCTAAATGCAAGATTGTTTGATTGCAGGTTTAGGATATCAGGGCTATCAGGGTCGTGCTGAATAACAGCTGCTTGTAGAATATCAATCACGCCTTGTGGGTCTGAGAATGAACGGTCTGGATCAAGCAATAAGAAGTTAGCAACAAATAAGTTTCTGCCATCGGCATCGCCATAATTGTTTGGACCTACAACAAGTAGCTCAGAGAATAACGAACCGTTAGGGCTATCTGCCATGCGGCTAAAACCACCAATGTTGTCACGAACTTCATTAAACTTGCTTGATGAATTGTTGAAACGGAAACCAAAATCTACCGACTCAATAAAGTCGATTTGGTCAACATAGTATTCAAAATCTACACGAAGTGCGTCTTCTTGGTTTGCAGTAGTGTTTGCACCTACTTGTACTTGGTCTAACACAACGTTGTTAGGATCAAGCAAGTGTGATGGGTCTGGTGCTAGAGGCGAGTCAAAGTTGATGCCCCAAGCTAAAGTACCGCCTGACAAGTCATACTTAAACGGTACACAGTTATCGTTACTAGTGCCGTCTAATGGACAGTTAGGGTTAATAAAGTTAAGTGTAGTACTTAAATTAGGGTTAGAAGTGTCAGCACTTGAAGTTGAAATCTCTGCATATACTTTAAGGTTGTCACCCTGCCATTCACCGCCTAGGGTAAATACTTCGCTGTCAGTCACACGAGCGCCAGTGTCACTTGAAAAACGTAAGTTAGGATCATCATCATCCAACGCTAGGTCTGGCTCAAGGTTACCAGCTAGCGCTGCTTGATAAGTACCAACGTTAACGCCGTTAACAGTGCCATAGTTAATTGTTTCAAAAGCTGAAGGTATACTTGTGTTACGTAAAGTACTTACGCCAGACGCCTGTAGTCTGTAGCTGTCTCGGCTGCGCTCTTGTTTGTTAATAATCGCATCAAAATGAAATTTCATGTTTTCATTAGGCGCAAATTGGAAAGTTGTCGCTAAGTTAGTGGTTTCATAATCATCATTTTCTTGTTCTTGAACTAAGAATTGAATGCCCTGAAACTCTGGTACACCATCAACGGAAACTAAGTTGTCACGGTCAGTACGAGGGCGGAAAGATACCGCTTCTTGTTCTGTGTAGCTACCACTTACTACAAAACCAAACTTACCAGCGTCAGTTTCCCAGTTGTCGCCATATGCGCCAGAGAAACGAGGCTTAGCACTTTCAGTACTTAGGCTACTCTCTTCAAGTTGAACGCGAACTGCGGCCAATGTATCAGACAACTCTAGAGGGCGAATAGTACGTAAGTTAACCGTACCACCTACTGAACCTTCAATCGTTTTTGCTTGTGAAGCTTTAGTTACTTCTACAGCTGCAATGATAGAGGCATTAATATCTTCAAAGCTGATACCGTTACGACCAGCGCCAGAACCAACAGTAGAAACACCGTTTATTTCTACACGGTTAGCGTTTGAACCACGAATCTGTACACCTGTTCCGATACCGGCAGTTCTTGTGATTTGTACACCAGTGATGTTTTCAAGTACTTCTGCTAAGTTTTGGTCAGGCAGTTTACCAACATCATCTGCTTTAATTACTTCGATTAAGTTGGGCGCATCTCTTTTTTCTGCAAGAGCGCTAGTTAGTGAAGCTCTGATTCCTGATACTTCAATAACTTCAAGAGTGTCTTCAGCTGATGCTTCTTGTGCAGAAACAGCAGGTACTGACATCATCGCTAATGTCATGGCACCTAAGAAGGTCGCTTGGGTTTTGCGGCTTCTTAGTGCAGAACTTATTCTGTTTAGTTGTGTTTTCATGTGTGTGTATTGTCCGTGTGTTGTAAATTTATTTGTAGCTTTGCGTCGAAATCAAATCATTTTATTAAGAAGATGTTAATAAAATGATTTGAGTCGCTATTAAAAATACCTGCTTGATAGGCTATTTGTCAATCATTGGTTTACCAATTTGGTAAAAAGCATGAGGTTTTTTAAAGCTTATTTTGCATCCTTGTGTTACAGTTTGGTATTACCAAAAAAAATATTTCAAGCAGGAGTTTCTCGTAAAGCTATGATTCGTTTAGATTTATTGCTAAATATATGCTTGCCCAAAAATGATGCAATTGCTTATAAATGCCTAATTTCTTAAATTTAAAAAAAATGTAATAAAAATTTACACTAATCCCCTATTTGTTATTAAGAAATCTTATAGACTTGCACAAGTAAACCAATAAAAACAAGCACCTTTGCGCTTTCCAGCACTAATATTCGCTGCGAATGTTATATTCCATGTTTTCTTGGGATTGAAAAGCTAGTTTTTGTTAAAAACTAAACAAAAGTATAAATTGGTAAGTGACTGCTGCCGTCTAAAGCAAGCGTTCCTGATTAAGTTGTGACGCAGAAAAACTTCTATTATTGACACCAAGATGAAAAGCCTATTTTTTGGCTATAGCAACACAACAAGCAAAGCGCGCACTAAGAAATAAATAAAAGCACCATGTTTTGTTTTTGAGTTTTTTTTGCGTCACCATACAATTTAATAAGCCGGGGTCCTAAATCGTGCGCAGCTTGTCCATCTTTTCTTATATCAGCTAAATACTTCAGCATCTCTATGCTTTTGGAACGATCGGGGGCGATGGTTAACCAATAGGACTTAATCGACGTCGTAAAGTTATAGTCGCCGATAAATAAACCTCTAGAAAGCGCGTATATTTGTTCGTTGCTAAGCGCACTATAGTCTGCTTTGTTAGCTTCAAGCTCTGCCTCAAAGGCCTCGATATGCGGCAGCAATTTTAGTTTTCGTATTGTTCATTCTCTATTGCGCTTAAACAGTCTTGTTGCTTTGCAAAGGGCTTACCAATGTAGAATAAAATTACTAACAATATGAGATGTCTTACTAACTTCATTTGTGCTATTGGACCATTATAAATTTATTTATTAACGATTCGCTGTACATGTATTCATATACGTTTGCTGTACGATTAAGGCGTCGTTACTGGCTCGATGGCGAGCAATGTTGAGTGAGGCAATTACCGCTTGTTTGGCGCTGTCCCATGTATCTATTTGCGCGCTTTTGAGGATCATCTCTAGTGCGCTCATATGAAATGACATGGCCACATTTGCCCGTGCAAAAAGCGTATTGAGCCAAGGAGAATCGACTACCCAAGCATCACTGTATATATTGTTTTGACCTAAAAATTCGTTGAGTTCGAGGCAGACTTGTACGCCACTGACACCATGACTAAATAATAATTCGCGACTTATTCCATGGACACTTTGCGCTTGAGGGTCCCAAAAGGTCCAGTCGTCAAAGGGGCGAATAAGTTTGCAATAGCGCTTGCCATCGCTGCGGATTATGCCGACTTCAATGGGATAACTGTCATCACCAAAACCACTGGCCTCAATATCAATAATAGAAGGGGTTGTTATATTGTTCATCGAGCGAATAAGTATAGGTTCATGAATGCCAAAAGTAGCTAAGTTTCGCCTTACTTTAGCATTTGAATTTGCATAGTGTTAGTACTTATTACAACAGCTTACGACAAAGGTGTAGCAATGGCCTTTGTCGTATTTTCCATCACCCTCTGAATTGCAGCACCTTTGCGCTGCTTGTTGCAGTCGGTTCGGTTTGTTTGTGCTGCAAGGGGGACTGGCGCAAAGGGTCTTGTTTGCCGGTAAAATCATTCAGGTGATGCCTGAGTGTTGAGAATGACTCATGCATCATTTTGCTGATTGCCATACATGAACCCATTGGGGAATCCTTGTGGATTTCTCTGTTGGCATCAATTTGAAATTGCAGGCCAGATAAGCGTTTTTGCACTTTAGGTGAGGCGCTTTGGATCACCTTCTCTATTTCTTGTGTTCTCACTTCTTCAAATTTCTTAGGATCGGTTTTATAGAGCTCACTAAGATAATCAAAATCAAGATTATTCGACATACTGCTTCTCCTTGTCGCTTAATAGCAAAAAATGCACATAATGCGTAACGTTAAACGATGCTTACCACCCTCTTTACGCGAGCGAAAAAGCAATCTGATGAGGTATCTATGGCATAAACCGTGCCGAAAATTTTGTGTTTTTATTTCAGTGTCTTAGCACACTAAAAAAGATAAGAGTGTGTCGATTGTAAAATATTTCGACACTTTTATAGGTTTGAAAGTTATGGACTGGTGAGGGTGGTGTGCCCCAATAGAAAGTATTGGGCTTACCTTATTGTTTTTCGGTGCGTTAATTACTATTGCTGCAGCATTTGGAAACAAGCGAAACCTTTGGGGTGTGTTAAACATCAATATTATGCCCCTTACTTTGATGTACGTAATGCTATACTGGGACGAAACGGCGTATCAGCGACAGTACCTATTCTCGGGTGCTGTGCTGGTCATCATTGCTGTTTTATGTGTTTTCTTCCTTTAACTATTTGGTGATCATGCTATGCGATTCATTTTTCAGGCAATAAAATACAGTGCCATCATTGCATGCTTGGCCTTGCTCTCACATGCTTGGGCAAGGGCCGACGAAAACCCGTGGGAAAAATACAGTTATTCCACCATGGGTACAAATATACTGATTGAAATACATCATCTCGATAAAGACCTTCGCCAAGCAGCCATCTCAGCCGTTGTAGATGAAATGGAACGCATAAATCAGACCATGAGCACCTATATACCCTCGAGTGATATTTCCAAAATAAATGCGTCCGCTTTTGCGCGAGCGGTGCCAGTATCTGCAGAAATTTTCGATTTATTGGTCTTAAGCAAACAAATCTCTTCCTTAAGCGACGGCGCTTTTGATGTCACTTATGCAAGTGTTGGTTATCTTTATAATTACCCAGACAAAAGCAAACCCAGTGATAAGCAAATCAAGGAGTTATTAAGTGCCATTAACTACAAACTTATTGAATTGAATGCGCAAAATAAGACCGTACGTTTTTTGCATAAAGATCTTAAAATTGATTTAGGTGGCATCGCCAAAGGCTATGCCGTCGATAGTGCGATTGAAATACTGATGAGTATGGGCATTCGTAACGCGCTGGTGACTGCCGGTGGTGATACTCGTTTACTTGGTGACCGCTTAGGCAAACCTTGGATTGTGGGTATTAGAGACCCGCGAAACCGCGACAAGCAAGCAGTGGTGATTCCGCTTGAACAAAGTGCTATGTCTACCTCAGGGGACTATGAGCGTTATTTTGAAGAAGATGGCAAGCGCTTTCATCATATTTTGTCGCCCAAAACAGGTAAGTCAACACACGAGGTGCAATCGGTCTCCATCATTGGCCCGCAAAGTGTTTATAACGATGCATTGTCAACGGCGGTATTCGTGATGGGGGTAGAAAAGGGTATTGGGCTCATAAACGCGCTGCCCGAATTTGAAGCGATAGTAATGGATGCTAACCGGCGCATGCACTATTCGAGCGGCTTAGCCCAGTAAGTAGCACCATTTTTGCTTTCTATACATTTTGCTTTACACTATTGTGCGCGCTGTCTGTTTTTTGTTCGCCCAACCAAAGTAATAGTGAGTGCTTATTTTTTGGCCTACAAATAAAATAGCCTTGCCCATAGTTGCAACCTAGATCGCTCAGCATACCAAAGCTTTTGTTGTCTTCTATGCCTTCTGCAACAACGTCTAGCTTAAGATCTTGTGCGATTTGTATCATGCGGGTACACACCAATTTGTTTTCTTTAGAACTGCCTAGTGTTTGCACGAAACGTTTGTCAATTTTTAAGCTCGTGGCGGGGAAAGACAATAAATAGGAGAAGGATGAGTAACCGGTGCCAAAATCGTCTATGGCAATATTAAAACCCGCCTCTTTAAAATCGCGCAGGTTGTCTATGGCAACAGGGTCTTCAAGCATGGCGGTTTCGGTTATTTCAAAACTAAGCGTTTTCGCATTTAGGTCATAAAAATTGAGTCTACTAGAGATATGATGAAAGAAATTATTGTCAGTTAAGTCATTTGCAGACACGTTAATCGCTATTTCAAGCGCAAAGCCTGAGCGAGTAAACCAAATGGCATCTTTCATTGCTTGCTCAGCAACCCAACGAGTCACTAGTTGAATAAGACCAGCGTCTTCTGCTATTTTAATAAATTCATCGGGTGCGACATTGCCTAGACGAGGATGCTTCCACCTCAACAATGCTTCTACTTTTTCAATAGTATGGGAGCGAAAGTTAAGTTTAGGCTGATAGACCAGCGATAATTGCCCTTGTTCTGACGCTAAAGCAAGCCTCAGTTGTGTGATTATATCTAAGCGACGTAAGTAGGCGGCTTCAATTTTTTCATCGAATTTCGCAATATCTTGATATGCTTTTCTCGTCGCCTCTACCAGTAAGGTAAAACGTCTAAACACGGTTTCACTATTTTGCGCATCATCGGGACAATTGAGTAGCCCAAATGCTATCCGCGTTTGTAAAAGTACGCCCTCTATCATTACCTCTGCTTCTAACTGGCTTTTGACGATAACTAAGGTGTGTTCGTTTTGCGCTTGGCTAGGTAACCATAAAAACTTGCCACCGGTAAGACGCATCGCATCGCCTGGCAGCTTCTTTATCCTAGATGCAAGTGTTCTTAGACATGCATCCCCTAAGTTACTACCAAATATGTCATTGATACTTCTAAATTCACTCAAATTAATAATGACGGCCTGAAATGCCGTTTTCATTTTGAAATATTCATCTAAACATTGCTTAGCGTAGTTTCTGTTCGGCAGACCGGTTAGCATATCGTGCTGGGCTTGGTACACTATTTGACTTTCTCGTTCATGGATATTGTTTTGCATCGTTGAAAACGAATCCACAAGCTGAGAAAGCTCGGTAGAGTAGGCCTTGATGTTGATATCTTTTGCGTATTCCCCCTTCGAAACGCTTTCACTAAGCACCGCTAAATGCCTTATGGGTTGTACGATTTTTCGTGCGGTAAAGAAGGCAAAAATCGCCGCAACGATTACGGTGAAAAGCGCTAACATACCAATAGTAGACTGCATTTCGATAAATTTTGCTGATATACGTTGCGCATTCATCGACACATAAAAAGAAGCATTGGGGCCGATGATCGGACTCAATGTGAGTTCGTTGGTATAGTAGTGCTGTAATCCAAACATGACCGCGGGATTCAGTAGACCAAAGTAATCGTCGCTTAGTTTCCAGTCTGGAAATTTGTGAAAGCGAGTCTTAGTGTCATTGATTGAGCTAATCGCTGAGGTGCTACGCGAATCTACTATTAAGCTTAAAGGTAAGCCCACTTTCTTTGAAAGCATACTCACCCATTCGCTATCCATTGCTTTAACTAAAATGATAGGGGGATGCATTAAATTTTTTTCTTCGCTGACCAAAGATACGTGAGAGAAAAGGATGAACAATTGGTTGTTTATAAATAGGAAAAACTTGTCGTGTAAGTTGAGCTTTTCATGTATTCCGCTTTTTTGTTCTTGCGAGAGTGTCATAGGCTTAGTCGAACGGATAACGATGTCGTTTTCGCTCAGGATAAAAATGGCGTCAAGAGATAGGCTTTCTTTCACTTCCCTTAAGGAATCGATTAATTTTGCACTGTTATAGCCGGTATTCTTGCCATCTACTATTAAATCTAAGTGCTCGCTGTTTTCGGTAAATAGCTCGAATTGTTTGCGTTTGTCGGCAGTGTAATGATCAATTTCATTACCTGTATTTTGAGTAATTCTTACTAAAGCTCCGTAAACGTTTTTATGCACGGTTTGACTAGTGCTATTCCATACACCTGCCAATATAACAACGGCTGTCATCAACACGAGCACAACAATAAGGCGCACCACGCGATAGTTTAACGAACGGTTGTTTTTAAGATGACTAGTATTGATATTTTTCCCCATGCAATGTTAACGGTAGGGAGCGACTTTTATTTAGAAAGAAGAGTGGGGAAAAACACTAAAAATAAGGGGTAGGGTTTATTTTTTAGGTTATTGTCATCAAATAAGCCATAAATACCTTAAAAATCAAGCATAAAGCACGTTTTTTATTGCTTGCTAGATTTTTTATTGCTATGTTCTATGCACAATAATAATAAAAACTTAAGATTACCATGAAATTAAATGCTCGTTTTTCGTTCAGTGGTGCAGCGGTATTATCAATTTTAGCGCTAACTGCAACTTTACCCGCCAGTGCAACGCATCAAATCGGTTATAGCTGTGAAAATAAGTGTGTGGTCGTGGTTGACCCTAGCACACGTAAGGCTAACGTGGTGGATTGTTGTAATGGCTTTGTTGTGTCGAAGCGTATTCGCCACGATCGGGTATTTCGGATTTTTGATGAGCTTATTGGAGATTAATTGCATTTGCACAAAGGCTTTTCTGCATGACAATTAAGGGTATCTTGCTTGTACTTGTCGTTTCTTCAATCTTGTTTTTAACGGCAAACTCGTTTTTTCAAGTCAATCATCATCAACATGAGCATCAAGCTCATTCACATCCCATTGCCGCTCATATCAAAACGCGTGTTTGTGCCGATGACGGCGAGCCTACGATGTGCAATGTTGATGTCACAAGCCCACTTGACTCTGTTTTAATCGACGAGCAAGGGCATTTGCTTGCTGAAGAAATAACAGCCGTACTCGAGAGCATCAATTTTAAACAAGAACTTGAAAAGTTAGCTTCTCAGAAACATACAAACTTAGCCATTGAACGAGAGCAAGCGTATCAAACTCAGTTGCGCGCATTGAGCCAAGATCTTAATATTGTCAGCTCTGATTTATATTGCAGTGAAACAATATGTGCAATGATGATGGAATATGACGCGCACGGATCAAGCGAACAATTTTACAAAGCCTTCTTTTCTCAATCTAAAAAAGGTAACGTCTTTGTGTCACAAGGGCTATCACAAGATGCGTCGCATGTTGTTGAGCGGATAATGTTTTTTCCGGGTAACAACAGCGCAGTTATAGTACCAAACGCATAGTCAAAGAAACACCTTATCTCACACCTAAGCTTTTAAGATGCTAGGGCAAGTCTATAACAGTAGAACCTAAATGCCTTGTATGCAATTCGTCGTATGCTGCGGCAAATTGGTCTAATGAAATAGGAAGTATCATTTGTTTTTTGTTGTTCAGTGCATAGGCATATTTTGCCACCTTCCCTGAGGAGAATTCGTCAATCAACGCTTGGTCTATCTTGATGATTGTTTGACAAGCAATATCGCTACAACTTGAAATAGGTAATCGAATCGCTTTGTTTTCATCTACCTTAATCCCTAAGCCAGCTTCTTTATCTGCAATCTTAGGAAGTCGCACTATCATGATGCCAAAGTCACTTTTAAAAGCAAAGTTAATTGATACACCAAGCATAACCTCTTTTCCGGCTGCGTCTTTGGCTACCATTTGTGTCATGGCGCAGTTTTGAGTTCCACAACTTACGCTCCAAGAACCGAAAACGCCGTTGTAATTCGCCTGGCTGTTAAAGCCAAGCAATGTAGCGAAAAAACCTACAAGTAGCACCAATATTTTCACTTTATTGACCTTATATGCATTAAAAAAGCAACACATCTGCACACTACCTTTCGATAGAATGAAGATGGTTGCTTTTAGATTTTTATTGCAGCAACGCTATTAGTGTTGTCTACGCTTTCTAATCACGCAAAGTGCCAGCATAAATGCGAACAACGACGCAATACTTGGCGCATTTACCGGATTCGTGCCGTCATCTACAAAAAACGTCACTACGTTTTGACTCATGTTAATGGTGCCCACGCTGTCAAAGCGAAGACCGGTAACAAAGGCTGTAAAGTCGTTTGGATCAAGCATGTTAGACACATCTATGCCTAAAATACGGAATCTTTCTACAGGAGTAGCAAATTCAAATAATACGCCACCGGTTAATACCGTGTTTGCGTCAACCCAGTCGCCTAGGATGTCGTCCCATAACCATAAGTCGAACAAATTGTCGTCAAAGCCAGTGGGTAATTGAACCGCGGCAAGGTTAGGGCCAGAATTTACAATGTAGTCATAGCCAATAGCCACTAATGGGTCGATAAACAAAGTAACATCTGGATCGATTACTTCAAATTCAAAGTTGTAAGATGTAGGGTTGTTAGGATCAATTACCGGTAATAAAGGATTGTCTGGTGAGGAGCCAGGTAATTCACCGTCACGTATTGAGAAACGCCATAATCCAGGAGTACTGGTATTACTGTTCGCAATATCTAAATCACGCACAGCTTCGGTATTTGAACCTGGTACGGTAAAGAAGTTAGTACCATCTCCAGCATCGTACCCAGCCTGCGCAGGAGCACCGTCAGAAGCATCGCCCGATATCCAGTTGATGTCACCATATCTAAACTCAACATCAAAGTTACCAGAACCTGTGTCCTCACGGTCAATTAATACTAATTGGAAGGTGTTGGTTTCGGTTGCGTCTTCGTTGTATCTACCCACTTCTGCCCAAGTTACTACCAGAGTATTGGCATCGGGCGACCCTAGATAGACGTTACCACACTCGGCGCAGCCAGTATCTACGTCAGCCCAAAAAGGAGCAATCATAGCCGCTTCAGATTGTGGAAATGGGTTTGGTGTGTAAGTACCTACTTGCTCACCAAAAGAGATATTACCATTGTTGTTAATATAAAAACCGCCATAGCTCGACCCGAAGAAGTTCACACCACTGGCAAAGTTTAAATCTGGAAACTCATCGAACGTGAACTCGCGGCTCGAGCCATCATCGTTTCTTTCCATTGCTATTTGACCATAGCCACTTTCGGTGGAGCCAAACCAATTTGATAGTATTACGTCTGCCTTAGCTATGTGTGTAAAGCCAAGTGTCGCGACCAACAAGGCGCTTGAAAAAAGCTTAAACCTTGCCTGTTTGCTATTATTTTTCATATTCAATCCTAGTAATATGTGTTGCGGGTTATTGAATGGAGACGTACTGCGCTCACGTTTGTTTATCTCTAGAAACTTAACGACTTAAATGAAATGACTAGAATTTGGATCATGCCCTGTAAAGTAAGCAATACACGTGCCTTTTTATAAGTACCTGTATTTAATAAGATATTTTTCAGGCTATTTTTAATGTGTAAAAAAACCTGACACCTTGTCGATTTTTAGTCCTTATTTCGTGCTAAGAAAATTGCCTATTGTTGGCTTTATAATTCGAAATCATGATAAATCCATGACAAAAGCCCAACAAGAAATGGATATGCTTTATATAACTCAGTAATATGACCTCATAAAGGATGAAGCACCATGACAATTTCTCCCAATATATACAAAATTGCGGCCTTGGCCTTAGTCGTTAGCCTGTTAACTAATTGCGTTAGTGCACCCACTCATGAAGCAATTAGCGTTCAAGGTAGCCGCGTGGAAGATGAAGCGAGTCGAAAGGCACAAAAAGAAGCGCGCGCCTTGCAAAGTATTAGTGCGAAAATTGAACAGTCAAAAAATGAATTAGTTACGCTAGCACCACCAAGCGAAGCAGAAGCCCCAAACGAAGCTCCAAACGAAGCCGCAATGTTAAGCAGCGATACGCTTAAACAGCTTATTAGCCAGCTAGAGAAAAGCAATGCCTTGCTCGCTGCGTCTTTGCAAGACCCTGAACTTGACTATAATCAGGCCCAATATAAGAATGTGTTTACAGCCAAAGATAAAGAGGCTTTGTTTCGCCTTATTTCATCTCACCCTGAAGCTGTAGGGCAAATCTTTAAGCGTTACCGCGTAAACCCAACCATTCAAACCCAATACAATCCGGTCTCTACTTTTGCTATGGACGTTGACAATGGGTCATATAAACTTGCAGCAGCAATGCTTCGCCAGCACGCAATGCCTAATCCAGAAGGCATTCGGGTAGAAGAGTTTGTAAACGCTTTTGACTACCAATATGCGGTAAATGAGAACAGTGACGAGCTATTTTCGTTAAGTGCAGAGGCCATGCCGTCGCCTTTACGTAAAGGTTTTCACTTATTGCATGTTGGCGCGCAAACTAAAAAACTGTCAGCGCAGCAACGAAATCCGAGTAATATTGTATTGGTGCTAGACGTATCTGGGTCAATGGATAGCGACAACAAAATGGACCTATTAAAAACGGCCATGAAGACCTTGGTGTCACAATTAGGCCGAGATGACCAGCTTGCTATTGTCGCCTACAATAACGATGCATCGTTATTGCTAAAGAGTACATCAGTTACCAGAAAGCGTTACATTTATAAAAAGATCGATAGTTTAGATGCCGGTGGCGGCACCAACGTAGAGGCTGGTTTACTTAGCGCATATAAACTCGCGAACGAAATGTATCAACCCGGCTTCAATAACCGCGTTATCTTAACTTCTGATGGCGTCACTAATAAGGGCGCTCGTTCACCAGAAGCCATACTGAGGGCGATTAATACGGCGCAACAAAAAGGAATATTTTTAACAACTCTTGGCGTTGGAGTCGGGGTTTACAACGATCACCTTTTAGAGCAGCTAGCCAACCAAGGAAACGGCAGCTATTTATATGTGGCAAACCAAGACGACATCCAAGAAACTTTTGTCGACAAAATAAACAGCCAATTACAAACTGTGGCTAAAGATGCCAAAATTCAAATCACTTTTGACCCATCTAGGGTGTCGCATTATCGATTGTTAGGTTATGAAAATCGCCATTTAGAGCAGCAGGATTTCTTGGATGCTGATAAAGATGGCGCAGAGATAGGCGCGGGCCAAAAGGTCACCGCGATATACGAAATCAAACTCAACGAGACCCAATCAAATAATGATAAACCCATTGCTGACGTGGCAATTGCGTATAAAAAACCAGAAGGTCGAAAAGTCTTTCAATTACAAAAAACGATTCCTGCCAGCGTGATTAAAGACAGTGCAAAAAACAGTTCAGTTGATAGCATTTTGTCTTACAGTGCAGCGGCGTTTGCTGAAAAATTAAGACAATCATATTGGTCACGCTTTTATCGCTATCAGGATATACAAAACTTACTTAGTGAATTGCCTCTTGTGTATAAAAATGTGAGCCAAGTGCGAGAACTTGAAGCGTTGATTGTTCAAGCGGCTCGCTTAAGCACTGTTGTGGACCCCTTTGAACATAGCCATCCGCTTGCAAACGTTAGTCTAGAAAGAGTACCTTTACTTGATTAATTTAGGCCAGCAACCAAGGTCTTTTTTAGCCTATTTATGTGTGTTGATTGCGGGCATCTCGATTTTTGTCATGTTGATTATAGAATACAATCAAGCGAAACAATTAATTGCTGACAATCGCGTACTAATGCGCAACATTGTGCTAAAAACGATGCAAGCGAATATTCAAAATTCGCTTACAAGCTACCCCTTAAGTGCAGACGAAATTGAAAAGAGCTGGCTGAGTTTGTCGGCTAATTTTGTCGCCTATAAAAACACCGAAGCGATTTATCCCTATCGTTTTGAGGGCATTGAAAGCAATCGACTATCGCCGCTTTGGGACAGTTACAAAAAGGCAATTTCCAGCGGTGATATGCTTCAAAGTGAGCTATCAGAACAAAGCGTTGCTCGTATAAACGCGCTGCGCGATATTTTACAGAGCTTATCAAACCAAGATGACAACAGCATGCAACTGGCTACTCAACGATATTTTGACGAAATAAATAACTATCGTTTATCTCCTCTGGAAGAACTTGTTTCTGGTTTAAGCTTTTTAACTATAGCCCCAGATGCTCGGTGGAATGACGCCCTTATTAGTCAAGTGTTGAGTGGGCAGGCCATACAGTCTGAATCTTTGTATACAGTCTTGTTTAAACGCAATCAACAGATGGCTTCGGCAGATCTCAAATATGCGATTGATGGCATCAAGACCATTCTGCAAGCAAGTGGCCTTGATGCTTCTTGGTTTATTCAAAATACGAAAGCCTTATGGACATCGCCTCCCAAATTTTCATCTTCTAGTCTAGATGACTTTGCGCTAATAGATGAAAACTGGATAGCGATTGAAGCTAGCAAAGAGCTCAGTCTTTTAGTGCCAGTGGATATTGATATGGAATTACAAAATATTCGCCAACAATTAGTCGCTCAAGGCGTCTTAAATGAACAAGACAGTATTAATGTGCAGGCAAATATTGAGAGGCCCTATCAAATTTCTTTGCATGAACTTCCTTTTACCCTTAGTAGACAGCATTGGCAGCATCAACTTCGTAACCAGCAATATTATTTAGGGGTAAAGCTTTTTGCCCTGCTTGGCCTTATTGTGTGCTTACTGTTGTTGAGCAAATGGTTTATTTACAAGCACCAAAAGAAGCTCGAATTTATTGCGCAGCGCGAAAACTTCATCAATATGGTCAGCCATGAATTAAAAACGCCCCTTGCGTCTATTCGTATTATGGTTGAGACTTTATTGAAACGCAGTAATGCAAAACTCAGCATTAAAGACTACCCTCAAAAAGTGATTAAAGAGGTAGACCATCTGTGGTTAATGGTAGACAACTTATTGTCGTTAAGTCGGCTGAAGTCTAATGAAGTTAGCCTTAACCTTGAAATAACTAAGCTGTATGATTTGCTTGAACGAGTGATCGATAAATGGCAAAGCGAACATCCAAACATGCTTGAGTGCAAAAACGAAGTTCCTCGTGATTATATCGTTAATATAGACGCAATGATGTTTGAGTTGATACTCACTAACTTGTTCTCTAATGCGATAAAATATTGTGATAAAGACAAGGCGACGATTAGACTCTTTGTGCATCAGCAAGCGCTGTTTTTGCAAGACAATGCATGTGGTATTGAACAGAGTCATTGGCAAAGAGTCTTTGATGATTTTTATCGCGAACAAAATAAACACAGCCAGCAAGGCACAGGAATTGGTTTAGCGTTGTGTAAACAGCTTATGCTCCTACATAAAGGGACTATAAATATTGATGCTTCAAGCGACTCGGGCACGACGTGGCGCATTGAATTTGCAGATGAAGGGACTGTATGACAGAAACGCTACTTATTGTTGAAGACGATAAAAACCTGCGTGAAACCTTGGCAGACAACCTTGAGTTAGAGGGCTTTGAAGTAGTTACTGCCAGCAGCATTGCACAAGGCAAGCAGGTATTGCAAAACGAAAAAGTAGACCTGGTTATACTTGATATTATGTTGCCTGACGGCGAAGGATTTAGCTTATGTGATTGGGCACAGCAACATGTTGACGTATTGGTTTTGATGTTAAGCGCACGTACCCTCGAGAAAGACATTGTGCAGGGTTTCATCTCGGGCTGTGATGACTATCTAAGTAAGCCCTATCGCAGTGCTGAACTGGTATTGCGCATACGCGCGCTGTTGCGCCGCAAAGGTAAAAGCACCTATGCCCTAAATAGCGCTTCAACAATCACCGATATCAATGGTTTTTTGGTAAATTGGGAGCTAAGAGAAGTCACTAAGCAAGGTGATTCGTTGCACTTAACTAAAACCGCGTTTGATTTACTAGAATACATGTATCAACATCAAAACAATCGCTGTAGCCGAGACGATATTCTAGACAATGTATGGGGCAAAGACGTTTATGTCGACAACCGCACCGTCGACAACTTTGTATCTAACTTAAAAAAGCAGCTGGAACTAAGCGACCCGCACCCCTACCGCATTAAAACCATAAGAGGCGTCGGCTACAGCTTAGTGACCCAAAACCCCATCACGCTCGCTTAACTCCCCGTCATGCCCGTTCATTACCCCGTAATGCTCGCTCAACTCCCCGTCATGCTCGCGAAGGCGAGTACCTCCCCCAATACACAGCAAACTAAAAACAACCTCCGTGGTTAGCTTACTAGGTAATGTAGGAGATTACTGCCTTCGCAGTAATGACAGGGGCCACCGTCATGCTCGCTCATTACCTCGTCATGCTCGCGAAGGCGAGTACCTCCCACAGTACACAGCAAACTAAAAACAACCTCCGTGGTTAGCTTGCTAGGTAATGTTGGAGATTACTGCCTTCGCAGTAATGACGGGGGCTCTCGCAGTAATGACGAGGGTGTTTGCAGTAATGGCGGGGGGCGGGCTTAAGCCCGTTCACTATTACTTTTCTCGTTGCTTCTCGCGCACTCGCTTTTTAACATCTTTATGTACTTGTCGTTGCACTTTTTGCTGTACTTTTTGCGGTACTCTGCGCTGCTGCGTGGTGCGTTGCGGCGCTGTGCGCACTATCTGTTTGACACTAGGCTGAGCGTGCTTGCTAGTAGGTCTAGACGCAACATCCTTACGCTGATAAGAGACCTTATTTCGACTGTTATCGTGCCGCACTTTTGAAGTGTCTGTCCGCGTACTTGGCTTTCTATTTTTGAGTGCCCAGAGCGTAGACTTATGACGGTACTTGTTCACGCTAGGTCTGTCTTTTTGACTTGGTGATTTGGCATAGCTACGAGCACCATAATGCGACTTCAGCTTGTTAGAACGATAGGCTACACCTCTTCTATGACTCGGTTCGTGAACCCAACGCTTGGCAACATGACTACTTGTTAAGCGTCGATACGAACGGTAATCACGTGTTTTACGATGATGAGTTACCACTACGTGGCGGCTGTGCCAGTTGAATGCGCTAAAGAAATAGTCAAAGCGAATATGAATGCCCGGATGCCACGAAAACCCTGCTGAAATTGAGCTTCTGCGCCCGCCAATGTGTACACCAGCATAGCTATGTCCATGATCCCAATAAATCGGAGGATGTTTGCGCCAGCGCCATTCACCATACACCACCCGCGTGTCATAGTAGGGTACGTAAATGATTTCTTGTTGAATTGGCTCTATAACAATTTGCTGCTGAACCTTTGTCACCTTCATATTGCTCATGTTTTTGAGCGTATTGACTTGTTCTGCCTGATGGCGCAGCGTTTGTATGGTATCAAGCACGCGCGCTTCGTCTTCCAAAAAAGCGTTACCTACATTTTGGGTCCACTGCAAATCATCATTTAATCTGTCGAGCACCGTAGGAAAAGCCACCAAAGCAGCCACACTTGGATCCCAACCTTGTTCTTGAGCAGCTTCAACTGCGTCTGATGCACTAAGATTGCTATTTTGCTCTTGCCACCTATGCGCTTGGACAACTTCTAAAGGATAAGTCGAGGCTATAACTAGGTGACTTAATAGGCTGTCTGGATAAAGCGCTATTGGGGCTAACAGTTGCGCGAGCTCGGCCTCGCTAAATTGTGTTTCTGTGTAGTTGCTAGTATCTTGAGATGACGCAAAAACAACAGGGCTAGATACGATTTGGCTGAGTGCAATGACACTTACTATTGCACAAGCCTTCATTGTGGAACTAACGTTCAGATAATATTTATTAATATTCATAGTCGATTCAACCTTTGATTACCGAGTATGCATAATAGTTAACTGAAGCTGAACGTAAGCTGACTATCTTTAAGTATTTTACAGTTAGTACAATTTATATCGCGGGTTAGCTATTAAAGCGCAAAGTAAATCGCGCTCCCCCTAGCGTATCAGAGCTATCTATTGCCAAGCTTCCCTGATAGTTGTCTACTAAATCCCGCACAATTGCTAGGCCAATCCCATGGCCTTGAGGGTAGGTATCGGCGCGTTTACCGCGTTCTAATATGCGTGATTGCTCGCTGTTGGTGACGCCGTTACCGTCATCTTCAACAATAATAACAGTCTTATTATCTTGCTCATAAAAAGACAAGTAAACGCGGCTAGCGGCCGCTTTACAGGCGTTATCTAGCAAATTCCCTAGTATTTCCGTGAGGTCAGCTTCATCACCTTTAAATACACTGTGTGCTTGGCTCTTTGGGCGTTGCGTTAATTCGATATCAGGATAAATTTTGCTTAGGGTACGCAGCAGTTTGCCAGCAACACCTTGCACTTTTATTCCTAAGTGCCACGGGTTGTGACCAGCGCTTTGCGCCCGTTTTAGCTGATGACTTATAGTGTGGTTAATTTGTTGCAACTGCTCCATAGACGATTCACTTAAATCTTTTTGGCTTAATATCGCCGCTAAAGGTGTTTTTAAACTATGCGCAAGGTCTGCAAGGGCATTTCTATAGCGCTGCCTTTGACGTTTTTCTGTTTCAAGTAATGCGTTTAGCTGCGTTGCAACCGCCTTTAGTTCATTGGGGTAAGCTTGTGACAATGTGTCTACTTCTGCGCGCTGAACCGCGTTTAATTCTTCAGTAAACTTAGCCAAAGGCTTTAAGGTCCATACTAGCCAACATAGTTGAATGAGCAAAAGCACGACCATGAGCACAAGCAGCCAGGTCCATATTTTTTGACTAAATGCGTCTAACTGCTCCGTAGTACTCGTCATATCTTTTACGATATGCAGGGTTATGGGGGCACTTTTTATTTGCGTATTTTTTATTTGCGAACTGGCTTCCTTGTTTGTATCAGGGTTTGTATTCTCCCCTTCAAAACGCACGCTGAAGCTATAAACAAAGTGGGGGGCGTCATTCAGTGTTAGTGTTGTAAAGCTACTTTCACCCACGCTAGGCTGGGGTAAATTTGAGGGCCATTGTTGGCTAATATCAGCACTTAAAAATGAGTTAGAAAACCAAAGTAAACTTGTTTGTTGTTTAGGTAGTTTTATTTGCTCATCGCCAGCACGAGTGATAAGGGCATATAGTCCAGAATTAATCACGTTGAATTGATTATCTAGCAAGACTTCGGGCATGATCAAATCATTATTTTCGACTTCGGTGACCGCTAATACCGAATAAAAATAGGCATTGAGTTGATCTTCAAGGTTACTTTGAATTTGCTGGGCAAAGGCATTGTTTAAAGCAATGCCAATACTTGGCAAAAGCACCACAATAACAATAAGCGCACTTAACATGATGCGCGCACGCAGTGAATTGAAAAAGGCGAAACGAGGTCGCTTACTAGTCATTGAGCGCATTCAATTTATAGCCTTGACCTCTTAAGGTCTCAATCAGCCCAAGTGAGCCATCATTGTCTAGCTTTTTACGTAAACGGCGAATGAAAACCTCAATTACATTGGAGTCTAAATCAAAATCTTGATCATAAATATGCTCTATCAACACACTTTTTGATTTGACTTCTCCTATGTGCAACATCAAATATTCAAAGAGCTTGTATTCTGAACCACTTAAATTAATGGTCTTGTTGGCGAGTGTTATTTCATGGCTGCTGGTGTTTAGGCTCAAGGGGCCATTAATAATCAACGGACTTGATTTGCCAACTGAGCGTCGTATCAATGCATTTACTCGCGCAATTAATTCTTCGGCGTGAAAGGGCTTTGTTAAGTAGTCGTCGGCGCCTGCATCAAGCCCCTCTACTTTATCTTGCCAATTGTCGCGGGCAGTTAAAATCAGAATGGGGAAGTCACGTTGCAATGCGCGTAGTTGCATTATAAGGCCTATGCCGTCTAATTTAGGTAGGCCTAAGTCGATAATCGCAGCGTCATAAGAATATTCTTGGCCTTGAAACAAACCCTCTTCGCCATCACTAACAGCATCAACAGTATATTTAGCATCAAGTAAATATTGTTTGATATTCGTTTGTAGCGCCATATCGTCTTCTACTAGCAACATCCGCATGGTTTCTCCTTACAATGTGCGATTGGAGGGTTTACGCCCTGCTCATTTGCCCGGTAACAGCATCTATATACACAAAAAACACAATGCCATCACTGCTTAGCAACTTTGCTTTATAACCCTGATTACCATTGACCTTAGCCGATTGCACGCTCAACACTTTGGCGTTGTAGCGCTTCTTAACCATTTCGGTGGCTTGCTTACGCGACCTTACTTTAAGTGTTTGTTTGTCATTGTCATTTACTCTTGCAACAGAACGTAAAGACTGTTCTTTGTTTGCAGCGCTATTGGAATATCCCACAGCGTCATAGGCCGCAACCTCTTTTAAAGGAAGCAAAGTGAGTCCGGCAGTGATGAGTAATAAAGCAATTTTCATTCAATAAATCCATGCTAGCGAATAACACCAGTTTAGAAGATCCCATTAAAATAAGAAACATAATTGATATGCCAATGAATAAGGTCAAGTTATCTAAGTGGCTATATTAAGCGTTGAAACCTGAACACTAGCTGAATATGGGGAGTATTTTTACAGCCTTACTTTTCTTGCGTTTAACGATTGAAGATAACAAGTACTATTTTTGTTTTTTGTTCAGCTTCCATTCATTTGACATGGTTTGTAATAGCCACAACAAATCGTTTTAATGAAGTGGAGATGAATCATGACCTCAATTAAAAATAAACTTATATTGGCTTGCTTACTAATTAATGCCAGCGCAAGTGCATTGGCCGATGATGTGAATGACAACACAGAAACGCTAGCTTCGCGTTCTTTATCGCTTACCGTTGAAAGCCGTGAGCAAGAACAACTACCTAGCGCAAGCGCCGCAGATATCGTCGCGATTGATGCCTTGAAAAAAATAGTGCCAGCGTACCAACCGCGCTTAAGTCGAGAACAAGTCATTGCTCAGCGAAAAAAAGAGTTAGCCTCGGGCAAAAGCCCTGTAGCAAAAAAATCGACTCAAAACACACACTCAAATTATATAAATGGTAAAGGCAATTATGTCGAATTTAGTATTTACGACGCCACTAGCAAGCTCTATGAAGACTTCGATTATGATGGCTACTACCAAACCTTTAGTGTCACTTTTGATGCTGACTTGCACAGTAGTTATTCAGGTGAGCGCGCTCTAGTTTTTGCCGATTTATACTTAAGCCGAAACGGCGGACCATGGGAATTATATTACAGTACCGACCCTTTCGTTATAGTTGATGACAGCACTGAAGATGCGTTTGAGTTACTGACGACCTTAGATGAAGGGTATAGCACTAGTCACTATGATGTATTGATTGACTTATATGAAGTTGGCTTTGATGAGATTGTTGCGACTATTAGTAGCGAAGATTTAGAAGAGTTATATGCCTTACCACTAGAAAGTGCTGACCGTGATGAATATGTTGAAGTTGGCGGTTACACTGAAATTGTGGTTGGTGGCGGCAGCTTTTCTTTTATCAGCTTGCTACTAGTATCTAGTGTTCTGCTCATGCGTAGGAAACGCCTAAACAAATAATACCCTACATTATTTGGCGCCTTTAGCTTTCGCGGCTTCATGTTGGCGCTGAGTTTCATTCATGGTGATAAGTTTTTCTAGCAACGCTGGGTTTGCCAATACGAGTTTCTCAGCATACGCCAGCGATGCTTCGCGCTCGTCTTTCACCATAAACTCAATATCTTTCATACGCGGTAAGGGCTTACCTGAACGTCTTGCGTCTTGGGTTTCTTGGGCCATACGGTCGGTAACATACTTGGGTACGCACACTTTGTTTTTAATTCTGCTGGCTAACCGTGTCTTGTTTTCGCAATTAACTTTGTATTTATCAATCGTTACCAATGCGTTAAATGCTTCGTAAAAATCGAGCTCGGCTTTTTCCATTTTGTCGCGATAGTAAGCTTGGGAATACTCGCCTACAACGCTAATAGCTTCTACATCTTTTATTGCTTCGCTGCTCGAGTTGCTTTCTTGATTTGCCCACACGTTATAGGCGAAGCAGCAAAATATAAATGCGGTAAAAGTTTTAATTGGTAGCATGTTAGTTCCTTTCATAATGATTCCTTTAGCGTCGTGGTCGCTCACTCCCGTCATATTCGCCCCCTCACTCCCGTCATATTCGCGAAGGCGAATATCTCCTCATACATCCTCTTGAACTATGAACATAATACCTCGTAAGTAGCAGATTCTTGCCTTCGCAAGAATGACGGACGTCAGCGCAAGTATCTCGGGCGTCAGAGCAAGAATGACGGGTGTCAGAGCAAGTATGACAGGTGTCAGAGCAAGTATGACGGGTGTCAGAGCAAGTATGACAGGCGTCAGTGCAGCAAAAATAGATAGTATCGCCTCGCCAACAAATTATCGCTCAATTTCTTATGATAAATACTAACATTGTTGTGTGCCTTGCAATACTGTATCAAAGTATAGATTCTACGACCTTGTATCATCACTGTGGTGTTGAAAAAATATCAATCAACAGAGGATTAAAAGCCGCAGCACTCATGCGACCTTAGACTGAAAAATATAACTCATGCCACAAGGGTCTAGATTTATCCTAAAAACACTTGTATGTTACCGACTGACTTTTTTCAACCATACCCTAACCAAATCAGAGACCCCTATGCAACCCACAGTAAAACCTGCCAATCCAAACTTCTCTTCAGGCCCATGCTCTAAAAGACCGGGATACGATGTTAGTCAGCTCGACCTTTCAGTGTTAGGTCGCTCTCACCGTGCAAAAGTAGGTAAAGATGCCCTTAAGCGAGCTTGCTTAGATACCGCTGAAATACTTGGTTTGCCTGAAGGCTATCGCGTTGCAGTTGTGCCAGGGTCTGACACCGGTGCGATTGAAATGGCAATGTGGTCAATGTTAGGTGAGCGCCCTGTTGATGTTCTATATTGGGAATCGTTTGGACAGGGATGGGCAACCGACATTAGTAAACAGCTCAAGCTAGACAATGTACGTACTCTTAGTGCCGACTATGGAAAACTGCCCGATTTAGCACAAGTCGACCCAAGCCATGACGTGGTATTTACGTGGAATGGCAC
Source organism: Glaciecola sp. G7-5 (assembly GCF_055808975.1). Classification (NCBI taxonomy): domain Bacteria; kingdom Pseudomonadati; phylum Pseudomonadota; class Gammaproteobacteria; order Alteromonadales; family Alteromonadaceae; genus Glaciecola; species Glaciecola sp. G7-5. Next base: position 787,675 of record NZ_CM147892.1, on the reverse strand, counting down.
AACCTCGGGTGTCAAAGTACCCAATGGTGACTGGATTGATGACAAGCGCAGCGGATTAACCTTTTGTGATGCCACCTCAGCTATTTTCGCACAATCAATGCCTTGGGAAAAGCTAGACGTTATTACCTACAGCTGGCAAAAAGTTTTAGGTGGCGAAGGCGGTCACGGCATGCTTATATTGAGCCCTCGCGCTGTGGAAAGGCTAGAAAGTTACACTCCACCTTGGCCACTACCTAAAATATTCCGCATGACTAAGGGCGGCAAACTCATCGAAAGCTTATTCACTGGTGCCACTATCAATACCCCTTCAATGCTTTGTGTTGTTGACTACCTAGACGCGCTCGAGTGGGTAGAAAGTGTTGGTGGAATACAAGGAACTATCGCGATTTGTGATGCGAATTTAGCCGTTATAAGTGACTTTGTTAACACCCACCCTTGGATAAATTTCTTAGCAGATGACAGCGCAACACGTTCAAATACCAGCGTATGCTTAAGCCTCGATTTAAGTGAAGATCAAGTTAAGCAACTCACCGTGTTACTTGAACAGCATCAAGTCGCCTATGATATTGGCGCCTACCGCGACGCGCCTGCTGGGCTTCGTATCTGGTGTGGTGCAACCATTGAAAAGAGTAATTTAGAAAGCCTGTGTGAATGGCTTGAATGGGCATACGCTGAAGTAAAAAACGCAAAATAGCGCCAAAATGGCGAATACACAGCCTTTGCTTTTTGACTAAAAGCAACGGCTAAATGCAAAAGAATAAAAACTAGGTTGACCATGTACAAAATAAAAACATTTAATCAAATCTCCGTCAAAGGGCTTGACCGCTTCTCTCGCGAAAAATACGAAGTCGGTTCAGCTATTGGCGATCCCGATGCGGTATTGCTCAGAAGCCACAAACTTCATAATGAAGTGTTAAGCGATTCGGTACTCGCGGTCGCCCGCGCAGGTGCAGGTGTAAATAACGTGCCGGTGGATGCATACAGCGAAAAGGGCATTGTGGTGTTTAACACGCCAGGCGCCAATGCAAACGCTGTAAAAGAACTAGTATTGGCAGGCTTGTTATTAGGTTCGCGCGGCATTAAGTCAGGCATCGATCATGTAAAAACGCTAAAAGATGTTAGCGACGCCGCTGAATTACACAAAACTCTTGAAGCGCAAAAGAAACTTTTCGCCGGCAATGAACTTAAGGGCAAAACCTTGGGTATTGTTGGGCTCGGTGCAATTGGCTCTTTAGTTGCTGACATGGCCTTAGCCTTGGGTATGAATGTGATTGGCTTTGATCCTGCCCTTTCTATTGAAGCCGCTTGGCGATTATCAAGCAAAGTGCAAAAAGCTGAAAACCTCTATGCTCTTTTATCACGCAGTGATTACGTGTCTTTGCATGTTCCGGCCCTTGATGTCACAAAACACCTTATAAACGAAGAAGCGTTAGCGCAAGCAAAACCAGGTTTGTCTTTAGTCAATTTTGCACGTGAAACTATTGTTGACCCATCTGCAATAGTCGCAGCCCTTGATAGCGGTAAATTAAAAAGCTACGTGTGCGATTTCCCTGAACCGATTTTCTTTGGTCGTGATGACGTAATCGCGATGCCGCATATTGGCGCGTCAACCGCTGAAGCAGAAGAGAACTGCGCGGTGATGGCGGCGAATCAAATTATCGACTATTTAGAAAACGGAAACATTCGAAATTCAGTCAACTTCCCCGCGGTAAAAATGGCAAGATGCGAAGGGCAACGCATCATTTTCTCTAACAAAAATGTACCTAAAGTATTGGGTAACGTGCTCTCGGTTCTTGCTGACAACAATATTAACGTTATTGATATGATGAACCGCAGCCGCGGCGATCTTGCCTACAATATTCTTGATGTAGAAAAAATGGAAGACGCGAGCATTGTTGACGCCATTGGTCAAGTTGAGCATGTCAAAGCAGTACGTTTACTAAATTAACAAGACTAAACATAGCAATCTTTTTGTAAAAAGTGATGTGTTTTTTTGTTACTTTTGTGTATGCAACCTGATTGCGCAAGGACACCTTGGTAATCCAGATAATATGCTTTGGCTGAATTATGAATTTGCTATTAACCAAAAGAGCAGAGTTATTATTTGGCCCTATTTCGATTACCGCCAGTTGTTTAATGCTAAAGTTATTTATTTACTAGATTTATTGATTGCAAATTTCTGCTTCAGGTAGTCACTGTTTAGGTGCTTTAAAATATCAAATGGCTCACATTTTTTTCCACCCTCGTTAAAATCGATTGCCCCAATTCGCGTAGCCACATCAATTGCTGCGGTATTTAATTTTAGGTTACGCTTACCTATCCCCATTAACGCACCAGCCATCGAAAGTTGTACGGCTTTAGGTTCGTTATCAATTGATTGATTAATATGTGAAATAGTGCTTAAAAAGAACTCATCTTTTAAACGAGTGTCACGTTTGTTTTTAGACAGTTCATATAACAATCCATACGCTGATTTTTTTCGTGAAATGCTGTCACTTTTTTGCCAACTAACGGCTAGAATCGTAAGCGATGGCCGATTTTGCTAAGGTCGCATCACAGGCACTGAAAACATGACTCAACATTCCCGCACCTAAGCCTTCAACTTGCTTTTCTGCTTGTTCTATTGTGATTTTTTTTGGTTCATCAATTAATAAACCGATAACCTTTAATTCATAATAATCAGATTGCCAACATTCGAGTGCTAATTGGCGGTTTCGGCCAATTGTTTTAGCGATTTTACGCAATTTAGTGAGGCCCACTCCATAGCTTTTTAAACCACAAGTGTTTTCCATTTCCAACCAATTAGAAATGCCGCGTTCATTTTTATGCTCCACAACCATGGCTAAGACGTCTGTTAGATTCATAAATACAATTCAATAGGTTTTAAATGTTTCAGCATACTCTAAGACTTTTAAATTTGACAATTTATTGAAAACTAAAGGAGGAATGAGATGCGGTACCCAATTTCCAGTACTATGACAAGTATCGAGCTCAAGCAATAGCTAGCCTGCCCAAATTCGCGTTAACCAGCAAATTTGTAGATATTCGCCTAGCATTACCGTAATGTTATTTATAATAACGCGTGTATTTTGACTTACGAGGTAAAGACAATGGATAAAGCGCTTCAAACAATGATTAATAACATGCCTGAAAAAACAGGCAAAACCTTAGAAAATTGGATCCAAATATTAGATAAAGTAAACCTTGAAAAACACTCGGAAGCTGTAAAGTTTTTGAAAACGGAGTACGAGGTAACGCACGGCTTTGCAAACACAATAGTAACTTTATTTAGAGAAAAAGATGCTCCTAAAGAGGATCTAATTCTCAGTCAATATAGTGGCAAAGAATTACTTAAACCAATTTATAAAATGTTAATATCAAAAGTCACGGAATTTGGAGAAGACGTACAAATTACTCCCAAAAAAGGCAGTGTTAGTCTAATAAGAAAAAAGCAATTTGCATTAATAAAACCGGCTACTAAAACAAGAATAGATTTAGGTTTAAAATTAAAAGATGTTGAGGTGCAAGGCTGTTTGGAAAACTCTGGACCATTCGGCACTATGTGTACGCATAGAATTCAGCTACAAAGTGTTTCTGAAGTTGATACCGAGGTGATAACATGGTTATTACTAGCATATAATCAATCTAGGTAATCAAAACATATTTACGTATTTATGTCGGACAAAAAACAGTTTGCTTTTTACCTTACCCATAGGTTTAGCAAGCTATTAAAAACGACAACATTACGTTTTTGATTTCGTAGGAAAGTGAGCTTACTTAAAGGTACTGTTTTTAAAAAACGCTAGCGAGAAAGCAACTTCTTGCCTCGTTCACTTTAGCACTGATTTTTCTTTATTAATTACAAAAACTATATTACTTTAATGCGGCAAGAAAATTTGCGTTGAGATAAATATTGCTAGCAGGAAAGCTTCATTGCCAAGCGGTCTCATCCCAAAATGTAAGAATAATAATAAATAAAGGAATTTTATGACAAATTTGCAAAAACTAGTCGGCCTATGCATGGCGATTGGGCTTCAAGCATGCGTGAGCGCACCCAAATACACCCCCATGACACAAGAAAAAGAAGCACAAATTCAAAGCAGTACAATCTACGTCTTTGCTCAACAAGATGAGATAAGACCAGCTGTTTCATTAATGAATGCGACAGGTGCTTTAGGCGGTGGCTTAATTGCTGCGGCTATTGATTCAGCGAACAATGATGATATTGCGGCTAGCGCCATGGATATCACTTTACCACTGTATAAAGAAATTGTTGATTTTGACTACCGTAAAGTACTTATGGCAGAACTAAATCCTGTGTTCGCTGATAAGTTTAAAGCGGGATCTCTGCCAGAATCGGCGAGCACAAGTTATACAAACGAAAAGTTAATGATGGCTGAAGTTAAAAAATTAAAGCCAGGTGAAGCGCATATTTTTTCTAACGTTTTTTATCAGTTTGCTGACAATTCAAAACACCTGCAGTCTACGGTAGCCGTGTTTATGTTCTTACCAAATGCTAAGCCGTCTATGTCTAAGCCCGATTACTACAATGTATTCCATTATCAGTCTGAACCTGTTGGTAACGGTGGTGCAGACTCAATAAATAAGTGGGCTGAAAACGGTGGGGCTTTGTTTAGGGAAAGCATGGAAGAGAGCGCAGAAATTATCGCAAACACCCTAAAATACGACCTTCAAATAGCCTTGCAAGAAAGCTGTATAAAAGGGACCCAAGCGCATGTTTGGAATAGTCTTGGTGGCTTTAAGGTAAAAGGCAAAGTAATTGAGCAAAGTGGCGAGCGTGCGACTGTTCGTTTAGCAGATGATGCATTGATGTCGACTTCAACGTCGTTAATCACCGATGCAAAAGTCAAAGAATGCACAACTAAGCAATAAGGAAAATATCATGAAGTTAATTAAAATATTGTTATTGGGTGTGCTTTTTTCTCTAGCTGCTAACAGCTTTGCTACCTTGGATAAAATTGAAATAACCTACGATCCAATTGGCGATAAACGCAAGGCGAAAATTTCACAACACGTTAATTTAGCAACGCTTTCTTGCGGTATTACAATGACGCCCATTAGCGACGAAAGACAAAATAAAGACACTGTTGCCCACTTGCTTAGCGGCAGCTTGAGTATAACCAATCTCGACAGTTATTTAGAAAGTATGCGTACTGAAATCAATAGCTTATCTAAAGCGGCAAGCCCTAAAGTAGATGTTGAAGCAGAAGCTAAACTCGTTCGTTTATATACCTATCCTGAGTCTATGAACATTAACGGCGTGATGGCGCTTTTGGTCGACTTTAAAGTAAATGGTGAAGTAGTTAAATCAGAACATTACCGTGGTTTTTACGGCAAAACGAACTGGGCAAACGGCCGTGGTGAATACCTCACTGCAATAAATGATGCCAGCTATGAACTGATTGAACGTTACATTGCTAGTTTAAATAGCGTGTGTCAGTCTGTTTAAAGTAGCTAACGTTAAAGGTCATCTATGCGCAGTTAGCCCTCTTGGTCATCTCAGCGCAGGCTGAGATCTCCTAAAACCATCCTATATTTATGGGCTAAAGTAAGTGGTATGTAGGAGGTTCCAGCCTTCGCTAAATGCTGTTCGGTTATCATAAAATCCAAACATATCCGTCATTCCCGCGGCGGCGGGAATCTGCCAATACATCCTTTAACTATCTGATTTTACTGTGTTCCAACGAGGTTCCCGCCGCCGCGGGAATGACGTTTTTGATGTTTTTTGCTTAACCGAACGGCATTAAGCCTCCGCAGGAACGACGATTCTGTTGAGCGAACAGTATTACGCCCTCGCAAAACCTAGTCTCGAAGATAGTTCTTGAAAAACTGGTCAATGTCTCTGGCAACGGGTAAACCAGAGGGATTGACCCACGAAAATGCAGCAACAGGCGCTACGTGGTCGCCATGTTCATAAATGATAGTTTTGACCACGCCGGCAGCGTTTTTAATACCCAGTTCAAGCCTTTCTAAGTTTTGGGGGTGTACGGTTTTATCTTCATTTGTATAGAGCAGTAACATCGGTGGCTCATCGCCCTCAATAAAATTAGTAACCACCATTTTGGGATATTGACTTGGCGGCGCAAATATCGCTTTAATATTATCCGCTTTTGGTACAAAGTCATATGGGCCAGACATGCCAGCAAAGGCATTTACTATATTGGGAGACAAGCCATAGGCCTTAAGGTAGCTTTTATCTGAAAGCACTAAGGCCCCCATGTGCGCGCCCGATGAATGCCCGGTCAAAAACAAGTCTTTGCTACCGCCATATTGATCAATATTGTTGTGTACCCACGCAATCGCCTTGGCACTGTCTTCAATAAAGCTAGGGAATTTCACTTGAGGATAAAGGCGGGTATTGGGCACAACCGCTATATAGCCCATGTCTGCCAGCGTCATGCCAACAAAAGCGTATTGCTTCTTATTCCCTGATGTCCAGCTACCGCCATGCAGAAACATAACTACAGGGGCTTGTGATTCAATCTTTTCTGGCAAATAAATATCAAGCTTTTGCGATGCCAGCTCCCCATACGCGACATCTTGTTTAATAATGCCGCTAAAAGAGTATTCAGGTGCATTTACGAGGGCGAACTTAAGCTTGGAGCAAGCAGATACAAACAAGCTTAAAAAGAGGGCAAAATAAATTTTTTTCATATGTTTGTTACCAGCGAAAATTAGAATAAGTTCACAAAATAATATGACTGTTTTAATCAGTAATCGTACTTTAAAGCGGCTTATTTAAGCCTTTAGAGAGTGAGTTTTGGCTGAATAAAATCTAAGAATACTGATATGCGCGACGATACCGCACTATTTTTGTAATACACTGCTTGTATCGACTCTCGTCGATTTGGGGATATAATTTCGTTACCCAAGACAGTGACTAATGTGCCAGCGGCAAGATCTTTATGCACCATAAAATTTGATAGCAAAGCGATACCTTGCCCTGCCAAACAAAAATGTCTTATGGCCTCGCCACTTGAAGCATGCAAAGTGAAGTTCAGCCTCGTCTGTCGTTTAAGTGGCCATTTATTTAAGTTGGGAGAATCACTAAAGCCTATCAATCTATGGTTGGTTAGCACACTCACATCGCCGTCAATCGGATGGCGTTTAAGATATTCTGGACTTGCCACCATATGCAACTGACTCTTCCCCAATCGCCTAGCATGTAGGTTTGAGTCACTCAAATCACCTATGCGAATAGCAATATCGGTTTTATATTCTAGCAAATCAATAATGCTGTCATGACTAGTAACTTCTAACTTGATGTCGGGGAAAGCTTGGTTAAATTCACCAATTAAAGGGACAAGTTGGTGCAGAACAAAAGGACTAGCGGCATCCACTCGTAACTTACCTGAAGGAGAATGCTTTAATAGTCGTAAAGCTTCCTCTCCCTTTTCAAGAATATTCAGCCCGTCTCTTGCGTATCGCAAAAACAACTCGCCTTCTTCAGTCAACTCAAGTCTGCGTGTCGTTCTGTTTAATAAGGTTGCGTTTAGGGATTTTTCTAAGCGCGTGACTGAACGGCTGATCTTGGCCACTTGCTGTTCGAGTAAGTTGGCTGCACTGGAAAAGCTACCTGTATCAACCACTGTGAGAAAGGCTTCTAAGTCTTCAGTTTTCGCTTTTACTGCCATTGTTTGCTCTATTTTATCAAAATTAACAAAAGTATTTTGTCATTAATGCTGTTTTTTGCAAATAAAAATAACGCAATACTCTACGCACTTAATTAATTATCAGAACGTTGGTGCACTTAACAATCATTAAAGAGCGCTAACAAATTCACTTGAGAGGATAAAAAATGCCTATTGCGTTATTTGCTTTAACTTTGAGTGCCTTTGCTATTGGCACCACCGAGTTTGTTATTGTTGGTCTTGTACCGACCATTGCAGGCGATCTTGGGGTTTCGTTACCCAGTGCCGGATTGCTCGTTAGTCTATACGCCCTAGGGGTTGCCATTGGTGCACCAGTGCTAACGGCATTGACAGGCAAGTGGAACAGAAAGCACGTATTGCTTAGCTTAATGGCCTTATTTGTGGCGGGCAACATTCTTGCGTGGCAAGCACCTAGCTATGAAAGTTTGATTATGGCACGGATTCTGACAGGTTTAGCCCATGGCGTATTTTTTTCCATTGGTTCGACTATTGCCACCGGCTTAGTTGCAAAGGAAAAAGAGGCCAGCGCTATTGCAATCATGTTTACAGGTTTAACTGTCGCACTCGTCACTGGCGTACCCTTGGGGACTTGGATTGGCCAGCATTTTGGTTGGCGAGCGACATTCTTGGTAGTTTCAGGGCTAGGTACACTTGCCTTAATCGGCAGTGCTTTGTTAGTGCCAAATAACCTTAAGCAGAGCAAAGCCACTACGTTAAGCGAACAAATGAAAGTCTTAATACAGCCACGTTTGATGTTAGTCTATTTAATGACGATTTTAGGTTACGGCGGCACCTTCACTGCTTTTACTTACCTTGCCCCCATTTTGCAACAAGAAACCGGATTTGCGCCTTCCGCTATTAGTTTAGTCATGCTGGTTTACGGAGTTTCTGTCGCGGTAGGAAACATCTATGGGGGTAAATTGGCAGACAAAAAAGGCCCTATTCGTGCGCTAAGCGTAATTTTTACCTTACTGTCAGTCATCCTTTTAGCACTTACTTTTACCATGGGAAGTAAAGTTGCAGCTGTTATTACCGTATTGGTTTGGGGGGCATTTGCATTCGGTAGCGTGCCTGGCCTGCAAGTATATGTTGTACAACTTGCTGAAAAATTCACTCCAAATGCCGTAGATGTCGCATCTGGCCTTAATATTGCCGCCTTTAACATAGGGATTGCCTTAGGTTCAATCATCGGCGGAAGCATTGTTGATGGCATGGAGCTATCAGACACAGCTTGGATTGGGGCCTTGATTACCATACTTGCACTCGCCGTAACCCGTTACAGCGGACATCTAGACAAACGTTTACTAGCAACAAGCAATAGTGCGTAAGGAGCCAGGTATGACAACGCGAGTCTCACAAGCAGCACAAGTTTTTGAGACCTTTAGCTACCTTGGGTATTTAGCTGCAATCACTGAAAACATCATATTGGGTACAGCTGCCGTGGTGTTACTATTACGCCAGCCATGGTTAGTAAAAAGAGCTAGGCACCATATTGCCGCAAAACCTTAATCGAGAACGATTGCTACTTCCCCAGTATTAAATACAAATCCGAACAACGGCCTACCGGGTGCTGAGTATTCCGGAATAAAAAATCATTCTTATTTGCATAATTCTAAGAGCTGAACTACGCTCATTGGACTTATCTAAACTTTTTACGAGGGTATGTTTCCGCTTAGCATCAATTCACAATTCAAACTCATTAGCGGCGATCTAGGCTCTAAGTTCAAATGCTGTCTCAAACGCAACAAAACGAATTATGGGGAATATTATATGAAGATCATCAACCGCAGTTCCAAGGTGCTAACATACGCAGCTTACAATGCCGAAAAATTTAATAACGGTGCTCTTATTACCACTGAATGGATAAAGCCGCATCAAGAACATAATACGAACATGAAGCATGATGCTGTATTCTTTAAGATAGTGCCTGGTAAGCATTCAATTCTAACAACATTTTCCAATACAACGGGTGGCTATTGGGATAGACACAAGACGTTTAAAAACACGGTCACGGTTTTATTTGTTAAGAAACGCAATGAAATAAATGTTATTGACTGGAAGGCCATACTGACAAAAAAAAGTGCCGACTTGCAAAAGCACGAACAAGGCTCAGCAGCCATGGCAGAAGCGGCGGCAGTTGGGCAAATTATTATTAATGCACTCACCGTAGCCCTTTCAGCTGCAGGTCCAGTTGGCGGTGTAGCGGGTATGGCGGTTATGGGCTTGGGCTCTATACTGATGCTAGCGATGAACAGCGAAACGGAAGAGCCGCCACCACCACCTAATCTTGAACAAATTCAAGATGCTGTAAGATCTGTTGTTAAAGAAGAATTACAGCAAAGCAAAAGCGAAGACCTCGCTGTGGCCTTTCAGGCGCCTGCAAACTGGCTCATCAACTGGGCGCGGCTAACAAACGAACAACTAACAGCTAAAGGTAGTGAAGATCCGCTAGAAACTTTGAGCGCTCATGATAAAGCCGATTTTCGCCGTGAACTTGAGGACTTTCTTAGTCCACAAAGCCCCTTTCAGCATAGCTTGAACCTTGTTCATCAACATCCTGAATATGCGCTATACCTGTTGCCCGCTTACATGACTGGCCTAATGGCCGACCTGCAGATTCGGCGAATTCACCTCATGATTAGACATATGGACGGTGCACGAATCACGGTTGCAGATGCAGAACACTTTCACGAACGAATACTAAGGTCTAAGGATACTTTCGACAAGAGTCTAGCGCTTTTTCAGGAGAAACGAGCACAAGAAGTTGCTCAACATCAACTCTCAGACACTCCTGAAGGCGAGCAGGTTGCAGAAATGTTCAACATTAAATACGCGGGCATTCAAGACGTAGATGGCACCTTAGGAAAAGCCATATTTGACATAAAACTTAAGAGCTTAGAACGGGATATCTACAACGATCGCGAGGCCTTGAAATTAGGCAAACAAGCGAAGCACCTATGGCCTGAAGGTTTGGACAAGAAACCACGGGCTAAGCAAAGGAAGGGTGACGAAAAGAAATGGAAATAAATTGATCCGCCCGCCCTACTAGGATGAAGTGCTGGGCATTATAGTGTTTAGTGCACGCGCAGTTTCAATGATGATTGGGCTGCTGATGCCGGATACAGAACTATATTACTCGTTTTAAAAACGAGTAATATAGGCGACACTGAAGAAGTCTAAGCCCGGGTTTTTAGTATTTAAGCCACCATTCGAATAATGAATGTAACGAAGGGCTATTTCTGAACTTTGTTCTTCATTTAAACCGACTAATAGACCTAATCTATCTTCAAACTGATAGAAACTACCAATATCAACACCACCAAATTTTTCATTGTGTACATAGGCGACGCCAATACCAAACTCAAAGCTTAAGGGGTAATCATCTGACCAAGAAGGTAGGGGCTTAGAGAAAACCGGTGACACCGACACGCCATAAGTAGCTTCGCGTTTAGCACTGCCGTGTAAATCAAACAGGTTTAGACTTACTTCCCAAGCAAGGCGTGTGTCTCCCAGGACAGGGATATCCAAATCGTAATTATAAGCGGGCCTATAAGCTAATCTTATGCCGTGCATATCGCCTGTACCCGTCATATATTCTGCGCTTGCGGCTTGTGCCGACTTATTAGGTAACTTCGCTTCAGCCGCACTAATATTACTCAATAAAAAGAAGACGAAAGTAAGCAGTTGGGCACCAAAAAGGGATAGGTTAACACCTTGTTTTGCAGGCATAGATAAACTCCAGTTGTATGATAAAAATAAAATAATTCGAGGTCGAGCTTGTTGAATTCAGTACTACTGCTTTCACACCTAAACCTCTTCTATAAGTCATATGTAATAGCGTTTTAGCTATTTCGCTATACCTATGCCTATAGCAATTAATAAACCACCATTGATATGCGAATTATACTAACTAAAACAATGGCTTATACTTTGGTACATGTTTGGGTGAATGTACTCACGGCAGTTTTCTACGCGGGGTGTGAATAATTTTCATGGTTTTGTGAAGCTTGGCGTTTATTTACGGCCTTATTTTCTAGGCATGATTTGTTTCATAAAAATTTAATGTAATAAATACAGTGGCTTAGCTTTATTGCTTGAAGAGTAATAAAGAAATTCGCACTACATCACTTTTGGCACGTTAGGTGCAATCCAATATCTACTATTATGATGCGCCACTAAAGTTATGTAATTGAATTACATAGTAAAATACCTAAAAAGGAGTAAAGAAGGTGAGCCAAACGAGCCAAGAAAAAAGTGACAATACAGATGAAACAAGCCTCAGCAAAGCAAAGGTCACAATGTTTGTGCTAATCGCTAGTTTATTAATAGCGCTAATAAGCGCGCGTATCGCCGCACCAAACTTAATTAAAAACAAAGTTAATCAGCAGTTAGAAACTACGCCAGGGATTTCAGGTAGTGTTGAAGAAATAAGTTTATCGTTGTTTCGCGGTGCCTACCAAGCGCATGGCTTAAGCTTGTATTTGCAAGAAACTAAAACTGATGTGCCCTCGATTTACATAAAGACAGTAGATTTGTCTGTCTTATGGAGCGCTTTGTTTCGTGGCAAAATTGTCGCTGAGGTTGACCTCTATTCTGCAGAACTAAGCTTTACTGATGAACAAACAGCCGAGAACGATGTAGTAGAGGCTGCAAAGCAAGCCGACACTTGGATCACCCTTATAGATTTCGCCAGTCCAATTAGTATAGACAAAGTGAGTGTTCATAATCTCACCGCGAGCTTACTGATGAAAACAGGTGAGCAAATACAAACGAATTATATTGATAAGGTAAACGGTGAAATTACCAACATTACCAATTCGCGTGAATTCACCGGCGACAAAATTGCGCGCTTTGATTTTACCGGTAATTTCATGGGAAGTGCGTCGGCCCATTTTTATGGCTCGCTAGATCCTGAGTCGGCTTTGCCTACCTTTGACATCAATATGGAGATGATGGCACTGCCTGTAAGCGAACTTAATGGCCTAATCGATTTCTATGCACCTGTCGATGTTGAACAAGGTAAAGTCGATACCGCCTTTGAAGTTGCAGCCGTAAATGGCGTAGTTAAAGGTTATGTAAAAGCGGGTATCTCGGATATAGAAGTATTTACGTGGAAAGAGGATATACAACGAGATGAGGATGGAATATTCACCGGACTGTTTGAAGGCTTAGTTGACGGTTTTGCGAGTTTGTTTGAAAGTGGAAATAAAAATCTCCTAGCTGTTAATGTGCCGATAGAGGGTACCATTGATAATACGGATGTTTCTACATGGGCGGCGTTGCGCTCATTGTTCTATAACGCTTTTGTTAATGCCTATGAAATTAGCATAGATGACACCATCGATCTGGATTTTGACCAACAAGACGAAAAAAGCTAAGGATTTGGCAAATAACGTTATTGTGCTTCTCAAATAAGGTAACTGTTATTTGCAAGCACTAAGGCCCCCCTGTGCGCGTCTGATGAACGCCCGGTCAAAACAAATCTTCGTTACTGCCACGCAAAAACATCATACACGTCATCCTTGCGCAGGCATGGACCCCCTAAACAGCTTAGCAAACTTAAAAAAAGGCAGTTTTTCAATGATACAAAGCCCACTGCAATTGAAAAACTTCCTAGGAGGTTGGAGGTCCTTGCCTGCGCAAGGTTGACGTGAGGGCCGTTTAAATATGCGTGGATTTACGCATTAAACTTATACCCTTGCGGTACAACAACGATTCCGTTTGGCGTAACAGTAAATCGTTCTTTGTCTTTTTCTAAGTCAACACCAATGCTTTCATTGTCTGGAATGGTCACGTCTTTATCAATGATACAATTCTTCAAAACTACGTTTTTGCCTACTTTTACATCATAGAGCAAGACAGATTTATCGATGGTAGAGCCGTCATCTACAAAGACATTTTTGAATAAGACTGAATCGCTTACATTTGCACCACAAATAACCGAACCACCAGAAAGCATCGAATTTATAAACTTGCCTTCTTTTCCACTGCTGCTTGATACCGCCCTAGCAGGCGGTGTTTGAGATTGATATGAACGAATAGACCAATCTTGTTGATATAGGTCCAGCGGCGGGACGGGCTTTAAAAGGTCCATATTGGCTTCATAGTAGGATTCTAAGGTACCTACGTCACGCCAATAGTTATCACCACTTACACGGCCCGTTTTAACGCCAAATTGGTGCACTTGTACTTTATGGCTATGAATCAGTTTAGGTAAAATATCTTTACCAAAATCGTGGCTAGAGCTGTCATCACAGCCGTCTTTTTCAAGTAATTCGAGTAACAGCTTTGTAGAGAAGATATAAATACCCATAGAGGCGAGTGCTTTGCTTGGGTCATCAGCACAGGCTTGCGGCTCACTCGGCTTTTCTTGAAAACCCGTTATTTTTAGTGCTTCATCGGTGCAAACAACACCAAATTGCTTGGCCTCTTCAAGGTCAACTTTCATGCACGCAACTGTGGCGGCGGCGCCCGTTTCTTTGTGGGTTTCTAGCATGGCTGCATAGTCCATGCGATAAACATGGTCGCCCGACAAAATAATCGTCCACTCGGCGTCACTGCGTTCAAGCAAATAACTGTTTTGATATATAGCATCGGCAGTACCTTGATACCATTTATTGCCGTGGCGCATTTGGGCAGGTACAGGCGTGATATATTCACCCAGTTCTGGATTGAATATAGACCAACCATCGCGTAAATGCTTATGCAAAGAGTGAGATTTGTATTGTGTTAACACCAGTATTTTTCGCAAGCCAGAATGCAGACAATTGCTTAGCGTAAAATCGATAATTCTATATTTACCACCAAAAGGTACCGACGGCTTTGAACGAAAAGCGGTAAGAGGTTGCAGACGCGAACCTGCGCCGCCAGCTAGAATTATGGTCAACATGTCATTCATTAGTGGGTGCCCTTTATCATATTTTGTTGAATGAAGTTTTTATATAGGGAATACGAAGAACTGCACTAATAGTCGTGTTTTCATTGTACATAATGACGACGGTGTTTGCTGAAAAATGATCAATTTTCCACTTCAACTTATAAAATAGGGCACTTCATCGATTCTAGTTAATTAATTATTAACAGCCGTGTTACAACATCTTCACACTCTTATTTTTAATGCGCGGCAATGGCTTTGAAACACTCACATACTTTGGTGGCTTTATTTTCTTTTACTCTTCTACTTACTGCATGTGGTGGTGGAGGTGGCGACAGCACGCCTGATCCAGTTACTCCTCCTGCACCCGCTCCCGCTCCTGCGCCCGATCCTCCACCAGATCCAGTTGACCCGGTCAATCCTGTTGCCGATTTATCAAGCATAAAGCCTCTATACGACAACACGACTAGTTTAGAAACACTGAGTCGTTTTGTACGCGATGATGGCGTACTTGTCACCCGCATTGGTGACCGAGGCCGTGACCGCCATGCTAAAGATATTACCTTAAGCGATCATTACGACCACTATCTTGCGCATTACTGGCAATATCGTACAGCACGAATTCAGTTAGAAGACTACGTACCTATTGGACAAAGCTTGATTAGAGCAACCTTTATTACCGAAGCAAAGTTAGGTGCTCGTGAATTTCGGGTGTGGTTTTGGGGAAGAAATACGACAGGGCAGTTCCACTTTAATCCGCAAAAAGAAGAAGAAAAAGTCAGTCAAAATGAGTCTGGCGTAGTGTATTTAGACAAGGGTACTTTTAACGACGATTTTGAAAAAATCAGCGACGATGGTATTCAGCATAAATACAGCGTCGACATTGTCAATCAATGGCAAAACGGTGGCCAGTTTCAACCCGCGCTTAGCGCAGGCACAAATATGGAATTTGAAGTCAGCCAGTTTTTGCTAAACCCACCAGCTGGTGCGCGATTAAACTACTATGGGACCTCATTTGTTTATGTCATTGGCGAGCTTGGCCTGGCGCCATTTGAATGGCAACGCGGCGTTGAGAATGCCGGCGGTAGTAACGACGGCACGCCTATTCCAGCTAAAGGTCTATTAGGTGGAGCCACCACCCTAGGCTATAACTATAGCGAAGAACCCGCGGGCAGATTTATGCAAATGGCAACTAATTTGAGTGCCAAAAACGCGCAAGTTTTTGTAGAAGGTAGGCGCGTGCATCATACTAACTTTGAAGACGGTAGCCATGATGAACGCCACGATAATCCAATTTGGGATGCCCAAGTCGGTAAAGTGGGCAATCACTATATCAATCACTCCTGTGCAGCTTGTCATGTGCGAAATGGTAAAGCCCTGGTAGGAGATGTGGGTGAGCCCCTGGATAAATGGGTATTTTTAGTGGGTGATGAAAACTCCGACCCTCTTGCTAGCATAGGACGAGTATTACAAATAGAGCAAATTGGCGCAGGTACGCATGAAGGAAGCGTTGCCCTTGGCCCATGGACAGAGCTTGAAAATGGCTTACGCTCGCCAAACTATGTGTTTTCAGGAACTGCGCCTGCTAAGTTTTCAGCGCGCATTGCACCGCAACTAGTTGGCCTTGGCCTACTTGAAGCAGTAAGCGAAGACACCATTATCGAATGGGTTGATGAGAATGATGACAATGGTGACGGTATTTCAGGCCGCGCTTCTGTAGTCACTGACCCACAAACGAACGAACAACGCCTTGGTCGCTTTGGCTACAAAGCCGCTACCTTCAGTGTTAAGCATCAAAGTGCTAGCGCACTTAATACCGACATGGGCGTTATGACAAGCATGCTCCCTAATCCTGACTGCGGTTCAGCACAAACCGATTGTGGTGATGCAGGCGCAGAATTGAGCGATGAAAACCTTGATAAGTTAGTTAAATATATTAGCTTGCTTGGCGTAGGTGCAAGGCGTGATTACAACAACCAAACTGGCGAAACCTTATTCACTGATGCCGGGTGCGCCTCTTGTCATCGCCCCACAATGACTACCAGTGAATTTCATCCACTTGAAGAGCTGCGTGGCCAGACTATCCACCCCTACACCGACATGCTGTTACACGATATGGGCCCGGGCTTAGCAGATACACTAGATGAAGCCTCTGCAAGTGGCGCCGAATGGCGCACCGCAGCCCTATGGGGTTTAGGACACGCCGAAAACGTTATGCTGGGTGACGCCAAAGGGAACGACACTATTTCCCTCAGACGCAACGTGAATGACGTAAATCGCATTGGTTATCTTCATGACGGAAGAGCACGCACCATCGAAGAAGCGATTTTATGGCACGGCGGCGAAGCAGAGGCTTCTAAAACGGTGTATGAAAATATGTCACAAAGCGAAAAAGACGCCTTACTTACTTTTTTAAAGAGTTTATGAAATCGGTTTGCTCTGACAACCCACAAACTAAACTTTAGTCTTGTATTCTTTACTTATCACTAGCGTTAATAAGCTAGTGATAAGTAAAGCCAATCTCACTAAATCTCAAATCATTATATTTAAAATACGAATACTGATTGTTTATCTTCGTTGTTTATGTATTTAAACGAAATCATTAAGCTACTGCACTATTAAGCCCATAAAGAAAATTAGCGCAGATGCTTGGAAGTGAAGAATGAATACATTGGCCTCAGTTAACTACCATGTTCGGAGCAACAGCTCCCAAGCATTTATCTTTGATGTGGACGGTATTGCTGGCAATCTTATTTCACCAGAACTAAAAGAGACAGGCGTTGAAGTAGAAGATCTTCGAGAAAAACTAGATAGCTTAGATGTGAAACAGAATACACCGCGAAACGAACCTCGAAAGAGTATAGAAACTCGCACCCTTGTAAGGTATGCATCCTAATGAACGCAGCTCGAGTAGTGCGTTGCCTATTAGCTTCTATTGATCATAAAAATTGAGAAAACTGAATGTTGAATAATAAACTACAATTGGCGAAAACGTTGGATTTACCATCGCGACATGCCATGCTTCATCGTGCTCCTTCAGTGCATTATTTTTGGAGTAAAAACAAAGAGTTGCTTGTTGATGCTTGGAAAGAGTGGGACAGCAGTGAGCAAGCAAGAGAAGCCCCTTTTGCGAATGATTTGCTAGACCCTTCATTGCGTGACGCTGTAAATGAAGCATGGAAAAATCCAGACAAAGAAATTAATGTCAGGAACCTTTGGAAAGAGCTCAGTCCTGGCGTTTATGCCTGTCAATTCTTTGATCCAAAGAAACTTGTGAAATTGCGCGAGTACCTAGAATCGGTGTGGGCTGCACAAATACCTTTAAGACCACCTTATGGAATTGTTTTGAATCGCAGCGGTGTAATGCTAGATCAGCGTTCAGAGGGTTTTCTAGCAGCGCCGAGTTTTCAAGACTTTTATCGAGATTTGATTGATACTTATATGCGACCGATTTCTAGATTATTGTTTCCTGAAATTGTTGGTTATGACTCACAAAGCTTTGGGTTTTCTATCCATTACCGACCAGACACAGATACGTCTATTCGACCGCATACTGATGCGTCATCGGTGACACTCAACATAAACCTCAACCTGCCGGGCGAAGAATTCACAGGTTCTGGTATTCATTTTTACGATCCTAGAGGTGGTGAATCAGTTGAGCTCGATTTTACACCCGGTAGCGCAATGCTTCATAGAGGGAATATTCCTCATGCTGCTGCACCTATTCTCAGTGGAGAGCGCACTAATTTTGTACTTTGGCTTTACGGTGAAAGAGGAAATTTACCTCCCCAAGGTGCTAATGGAAGCATGATTGACGCCAAACAGCGTTGGATACACTCGACATTTGAACAAGATAGTTTTGCGCCATTTTAAAACTAATCACTAAGAGGCAATGAATAATGAAAAAGATACTTATAACCGGTGCAAGCGATGGCATTGGACTTGAAACCGCTAAACAGTTTGCCGCTCAAGGTTGTCATTTACTAATGCACGGGCGTAGCGAAAGCAAACTAAAAGCCGCGGTAGAAGAAGTTCAAAAGGCATCTCCAAATACACAAATAGATATTTATTTAGCTGACTTGTCTAAGTTTGATGAGATTCGCTCGTTAAGCAAAGAGATCAAAAAAACGCATTCAAGCTTGGATGTGATCATCAACAATGCAGGCGTTTTTAAGATGCCAAAGCCGATTACTGAAGACGGTTTAGATGCTCGATTTGTTGTGAATACCTTCGCTCCAGTGATCATTACACAGGATTTACTGCCATTGCTCAGCGAAACGGGTAGAGTCGTGAGTCTCTCTTCTGCAGCGCAAGCACCGATAGATGTGCGAGCAATGAAAGGTGAAGTAAAGCTCAATGATGATTTTCAAGCCTATGCACAAAGTAAGTTGGCGCTAACTATCTGGAATCAAGAGTTTGCTAAAACGCAAAGTCCAAAACAGGTTTTTGTCGCAGTCAATCCTGGCTCTATGTTGGCATCTAAGATGGTAAAAGAAGGGTTTGGTGTTGCAGGTAACGATCTGAGTATCGGTGCTGATATTTTAGTGAAGGCAGCATTGTCGAATGATTTTGCAGATGCTTCAGGGAAGTATTTTGACAATGATTCAAGAGCGTTTTCTGCTCCTCATAGTTTTGCCCTGCTTGATGCGAATTGTCAGCAAGTGATGCAAGAAATTGAGAATATGATTCAGTAATTTTATGAAGTGTAAGTGAGAAGGCCTAAAACATGACTGTCTTAGGCCTTTTTTGTTTTTAAAATTCCCCTCGCTCAAAACACAGAAGCTGAGACGGCCATATAGGGGTCTCAGCTATACATTTAACTGCTTTGTTGGGAGCACTATACAGTGACGACCACTTTACCCATCGCTTGACCACTTTCTAGTCGCGCATGCGCTTTGCCAATGTCGGCAAGTTGGTAATTGGTTTCGTCTAAAACAGGTTTAAGCGCGCCTGCTTCCACGATTGCACTTAAGGCTTTTAAGATGCGTGCATGCTCTTCACGACGATAATTGTGAAGCATGGGGATCAACATGAATACCACATGCAATGATAGACCTTTAAAGTGAGCAGTCGTTAAATCTAATTCAACCATAGACACTGTTGTCGCTACATTACCGTTAAGTGCAGCAGCTTCAAAAGAGTTTGTCATGTTCTCGCCACCGACCGAATCAAAGACAATATCAAAACCTTGGCCGTCAGTGTGTTTGTTTACATAGCTTTCTACCGTCTCTGTACGATAGTTGATAGGCGTAGCACCTAACTCTTCAATCAGAGCTAATTGTGTCTCGCCGCCACCTGTGGAATAAACGCGAGCACCAAAATATTTTGCAAGTTGCAATGCTACGTGACCAACACCGCCAGAGCCGCCATGTACTAGAACATCTTGACCTGATTTAATACCAGCACGCTCTAAACCCTCGTAAGCTGTAATACCTACTAGTGGTAATGCAGCAGCTTCACGCATAGAAATGTTTTTTGGTTTTAAAGCGATTAAGTTAGCATCAGCAACAATGTATTCAGTAAGTGTGCCTGGAAGGTCAGCTAAGCCTCCAGCGCAACCGTATACTTCATCTCCAGCTTTATATTCACTTACACCTTCACCTACGGCTTCTACAGTGCCAGCAAAATCCATTCCTAACAGAGCCGGAGCAGCTGGGGATAAAGGAAGGTCTGCACCCATTTGACGGATCATGGTGTCGACAGTATTTACGCTTGTTGCTGCGATGCTTACCAACACATGACCTGGTTTAACTGAAGGTTTTTCTATTTCAGTCGCTTCAAAAGAGTCAGTGCTGCCAAATGTGTTTATCATCATTGCTTTCATGTTTTTCTCCAAAGTACGCGATGTAATTGCTATGTCTGTTCGCGAGTTGTCGTAATGTTGTTTCGATATACACACTATAACTTTATCGCCTTTACTGAAAAACAGGGTATAAAAATAATCAGAATTCGGTTTTTGAATATAATCAAGCTGCGCTTTTAGCAAAGGCAAGTGTTCAACGCTTCACTGTTTATCTTGACTTTGCAACTAAACAGCTTATAAATCTACGTTAAATTCTGATATCGGATATAATAATGGATACAAAAGGGGTACGCCTGTTTGTGATGGCTGCAGAGATGCTAAATATTAGCGCTGCAGGTAAAAGCTTAGGTTTAGCGCCATCAGTTGCGAGTGCGCGATTATCGAAGCTTGAGTTGCACTTGGGGGCCGACCTGTTTCACCGTTCTACGCGCAAAGTATCCTTATCTATCGAAGGTAGCGAGTTTTTGCCGTACGCCCGTGAAATCATTGCTCAGGAAGATGCGGCTTTAGCAGCTTTGGGCCGCGGAAGTAAAAAGGTAAGCGGAACATTGCGTTTTGCTTCATCTAGTACTTTTGCACAGTTGTTTATTGCGCCAATTCTACCGAAGTTCACTAGTATGTACCCTGATATTAATCTTGAACTGAAGCTATCAGACACCCAAATGAATCTTATTGATGGTGGTTACGATCTCGCTTTGCGAAACTACTCGGCTGACGATAGTAGTCTTATTGGAAGAAAGCTAGCTGACGATATTCGTATTTTGTGTGCTTCACCAAACTATATAGAAACGCACGGAAAGCCGCAAAACCCGAGCGATCTAGAACAGCACCAGCTACTTATGTTTGCTAGTAATAAGCCGCGAAAGCTTGTTTCTAAGGTTAAGGGAGATAACTACGTATTTCCGCCTAACTTGGGTAAATCAAGAGTAATATGCGACGACGGTTCTAGTATCCGCATTGCAGCAAAAGCTGGGCTTGGTATTTGTATGAGCTCTATTTGGAATGTTCATGCTGAACTGAATGAAGGCAGTCTGGTTAGAATACTGCCTGACTACAAATATGATGACAATGCGGCAGTTTGGTTGGTGTACCCTAAATCAAATGTACTCACTGCAAAAGTGAGAGTGTTCATCGACTTCCTCATTGAAAACATTCAGATTCCCACTAGTTGGCAACCTTAATAAAGCCAATTTATGTCATTCATCACTGTTTACTAGCAAGCTCCGTGTTTGCTCAAACATCGCGTGCTCATCTTTGCATCGTCCATACACTCAGTGAAGTCATACGCGATGAAGTACCCTCACAAAAACCAATTTCCATGGCAAATTAATAATATTTTTCATACTGCATTGCATCTTGCGAAAGCGCTGGTTTTTATTCGAAATAAAATCGCAATAATAACGTAACTGTATGATTTTGTTTGGTAAAAATAATTGGCCTAATATTCGCTATACCCTCTCAATGTTGCATGAAATAACTCATGTTAATACATTTGGAGTAAGTAAAATGAAATGGCAATATCAATTAGCACTACTGCTAAAATTAAGCTTCATTAGTGGAGCATTACTAGCAACAGAAAAACAAAATGGTCGCTATGTTTGGGAGTTTCTTTCGGGTCAGCCTTGGCCACAAGGATATAATCAAAATATAGGCAAGCCAAATAACTTAATATGGAGTCGTAATGAATACTCGCAAGACTTCTTCAAACGGATCAATAACGCATTGCCCGAGCGGGAGGTCAACGAAGCGTTTATTACGGACGACAATGGTTCAACCATTCATCTTACAGAAGAAGCGGAAGTGTTTGTTACCTTTATTCATGAGGGTGCAGGGTATAAAAACTCCTTCGGTTTTTTTACCTTTGATAGAGAAAATCCGCCACTGTCGCCATCCCAAGTGCAAGAAACCATTGTGTTTCCAAACTTATCGTTTCCTCATATGGCCAAAGGCCACAGAATCAGTTTAGGTGTATTTCCTGAAGACACCAGTATCGGTTTTTTTATTGCGGCAAATGGGTTTGATTATTATACCGGAGTTAAGTCTCGGCGAACTCCTTACTACTATTCGCTTCAAGATCTTAATCCAGAAAGCGATCCAAACCTTCGTCAGCATACAGTGTTGCTGTATGACGAACAGGTACAAGAAGTAATATTAGGCTT
Source organism: Glaciecola sp. G7-5 (assembly GCF_055808975.1). Taxonomy (NCBI): domain Bacteria; kingdom Pseudomonadati; phylum Pseudomonadota; class Gammaproteobacteria; order Alteromonadales; family Alteromonadaceae; genus Glaciecola; species Glaciecola sp. G7-5. The sequence continues at coordinate 765,166 of NZ_CM147892.1, read as the reverse complement.
TGAAGATCTGAATAGAAATTGGGGCGACAATGATTTTAATGATGCCGTTTTCAGTATCAAATCTACCCCCGAAAGCGCTATTGAAAAAGACAACTTAGCCGTTGTGCCTGATGTCAACGATAGTGACGCAGACGGCATAAATGATGCGCAAGATGAGTTTCCAAACGACTATAGACGTGCTTACAGTAGTTATTATCCAGGCGAAGCCAATTATGTCACCTTAGCTTATGAAGATAACTGGCCAAATTTAGGCGACTATGATTTTAACGACTTGGTAATAAAAGAACGCCTTCAAGTGATTTATTCAGCACAGGGCCTTGTTAGTGGCTTTAAAATAAATGGTTTGATTGCAGCTCGAGGCGCTTCTAAACCTAATGGCTTTGCCTTACGAATAGTAGATTTACCTCCTTCTGAAATTGAAGAGGCAACCCTGACTATAGACAACAATACCTACTCAAAGAATGTAGAAGAAAATCAAAGCGATGCAGTTATTACATTGTGGGGGAATAGTAACAATTATACGAAAACCGGCGAGTCGGGGAAATGTTCTCATTTTAATACACTAAAGCAATGTGAATACTTTCAACCGGTTGAATTTAGCTTTGATGTCCGCTTTACGAATAACCTAAGCGCTTTAAATCATTCTGACTTGGACTTCTTTATCTATCGAAGTTATGACCGCTCTTTAGAAATTCACATGCCTGGGTACGCACCAACAGACAAGTTTAATGTAGACCGCTTTGGTCAAAGTGACGATGCTTCAGATCCAAGCCAAGCCCTATATTTTAGAAATCAAGATAATCTTCCTTGGGCGCTACAAATCGCTGATGATTGGTCTTATCCTCGTGAATACATAGACGTATTGTGGGCATATCCAGACTATGAATCATGGGTAGAAAGTTCGGGTACTCAAAACAAAGACTGGTACAAAACAAGTGAACGTAAAACGCACTTTTACTCACAAGACTAATAGAGAGGATTAACATGAAAAATCAAATAAAGAATATCATTGCAGCAGGTAAAGGCATTAAGCGTCGTTGTAAAAATGGCTTAGGTCATTCATATGCTGCCATATCGAATAAAAAGTTTGTCCTAGCCTTATTGCTAGCACTTCCCCTCGCGGATTTTGCAAATAGCACAACTAGCCCTTCTGCCAATCTAGACAAGCTAGACAATAAAGCTAGCAGATCAACGCAGTTATATGTTGAGCCTGAATTTAACTTTCGGACATACCAATCTATTCTGCTAGACCTTTCGGTCGTTAACACCCAATCAATACCAATACATCAAGCACTTCTTAGTATTTCGGCCATTCCTACTGAGGTGAATGAACTATCAGATGAGCGTTTAGTTAAAAAGTCTCTGTTAGGCAGCGTGAGGACAGATGGTTTTGGCAGAGTCTACCAAACTCTTGAGATATCGAATTCAGTGTCAAAAGTATTGATTGAGTTAAACGCGCAAGGTGTCAATAGCAAAGTTATCATTGATTTAGCGAACACAGATCATATCAGTCATGTGTTTATTTCTGAATAAAAGAAGGAAACCTTGAAGCAGTAAAGAGTAATCGAGGTTTGTTGCAATAGATAGAAAATTAGCTGGCGAAGTCCACTTGGTTTTTGCCAGCATTTTTTAAATGCTGAGAGATTAGCGCTATGCTGCTATTTTCACTATGGGCTTAAACTTAGCCTAAAGTTTATTGAATGAAGTTTCACCTCCCCATATACTAGTGTTTAGATAATATTAATAATAAAGAGAAGAAATTGAAAGGCGTTGTACTAGTAAAATTAAATGAATTTGTAGAAGAGACATGGGGCCTTGCCTTATGGGACGAGATTTTACAAGAAGCCAATCCAGCAAGTGAAGGTATATATACGTCTGTTGGTCAATATGACGATGAAGAATTTTTTACCTTGGCACAACTTGTCGCGGATAAGAACTCCCTAACACTTGAGCAAGCGCAAAAAGCATTTGGTGAATGGATCTTTAAAGAGTTGTTTGCTATTGCCCCGCCCGGCGCCCATGATTTTGTTGATATCTTTGAATTTTTACATGGCGTTCAGAACATCATCCACGTTGAGGTTAAAAAACTCTATCCCGACGTACTTTTGCCAGAGTTTGACTTTTTATATGAATCTGAAAAAACCTTGAAATTTCATTATAAATCACCGCGTAAACTCTGCCACTTTTGCGAGGGTATTATAAATGGACTCGCAGATCACGTTAAACAAAAAGTAGCGGTATCGCATGTTGAATGCGAACATAACAATGATGCACGCTGCGTTCTGGAAGTGAATAAGCTTGGATAAGTCTAAGACTGAAACTATTTCAGAAATAGAATTGCTGCGCCGCAAGCTTAGTCGAGAGCAAAAAGCTCGAGAAATCGCTGAACAACAACTAGAAGTGTATTCCCGTGAAGCGTATCAAGCTAACCAGTCTTTAAAAAAAGCACTCGCGCGTAGCAATAAAAAACACGCAGAAAATGAATACCTTATCAAAGCTTCTCAAGGTCTATCTCCAGAATTAACGCTCGCTGATGTCTTGCAAAACACGGTAGAATTAACCTGTTGGTACTTAAACGCCCAATACGGCATCCACGTTACAGTTAACGAGCAAAACGTTCAAATAGACCCTCCTTCACTAGTCTGGTCGTCTGACGACTTATGGCATGAAAACAGCGACATCGAAGCATACTTTTTTAAATATTTTCCTTACGAAAAAATACGCTCCACCCCGCAATGGCTAATACGGCCTATTGATAATGAAGAAGAGATTAATGGGGAAAAGTTTTTGTGGAATGTTTGTATTAATTTTAGATTAGCAAACGAAAGTTCGGTATGGATTGGCTTTTTAACAAAGACTGACGTAATTGATGAAGATGCGTTACAAATGCTTGAAGTAGCAAAAGGCACTTTGGGAAATGGCATAAGGCGACGTTTATCTGACGAACAAGCTCGTAAAGAAAAGGTTCTGCTTCAAAAGACTGAAACACACCTGCATGAATTGCAAAACCAGTTGATACAATCAGAGAAAATGGCATCTTTAGGACAGCTTGCAGCAGGTGTAGCACATGAAATAAATAACCCAATTGGTTACATTCGGGCCAACCTACATGTGCTCAAAGATTACATGCAAGAGTTCAAAGCCTTATTTAAAACGTTGAGCGAAACCGTGGAACAAGAAGGTAGTCTTTCGAAACAACATTTTGATGAGATAAACAGCAGTCAAGACATGGAGTTTTTGTTAGAAGACACGGATGCAATTATTGTCAGCAATATGGAAGGCGTGGAAAGGGTTAAAGAAATTGTAGAAAACTTAAAGTCTTTCTCACATGCTGGAAATGACAACCTAAGTGATGTGTCTATTTTTAGTTGTATGAATCGTGCCCTTGATGTGGTGTCAAATGAGCTTAAATATCAGCATCACGTTGTTAATGAACTAGATGACTCGCTTCCAAACATCACGGCTAATGGCGGTCAACTTCAGCAAGTTTTTGTTAATTTACTTATAAACTCAGCTCATTCCATGCCTAATGGTGGCAAAATATCCATTTATAGTACTAAAGACGATTCTCACTTATTTATTCACATAAAAGATGAGGGGGTTGGTATGGATGAAAAGACCAAAAATCAAATTTTCACTCCCTTTTTTACCACCAAACCCGTAGGTGAAGGCACAGGCTTAGGCTTAAGCGTAAGTTATGCGATATTAGAAGCACACAACGTTAGTATAAATGTAGAGTCGCAGCTAGGGGTAGGCACATGTTTTATTCTTGGATTTCCCTTAAGTTAAACAACATACCTTTATATTATTAGGGCTTCACTCGCTGTAAATTATCCTATATTGGATTTTTTATTAACAAGGTATTGATTTGACGCCCAATTATGCTTCGCACAATACTAATAATTGACGTCACGAACATAAATTTTATGCTAAATTATTAGACCCTTAGGAGCGAATGACTGTTAACGTCGCAATTAACAAATTATGAGGCTAACGTGTGGACTGTAGAACATGAATAATGACGCTGAAGGTAGCATTTTATTGGTTGATGACGAAAGTAACATCTTAGCGTCGTTGTCACGCTTGCTCAGAGGGCTGAATTTAAAGATATATACAGCAATTTCCGGTGAGGCCGGACTGGAATTATTAGAAAAACACGACATCGATATTGTGATTTCTGATAAGAACATGCCTGGCATGAACGGTGATGAATTTCTAAAAGAGGTGTCGTTACGCTGGCCAGAAACAGTAAGAATAATGCTCACGGCCTATACTGAACTAAGTACCGTTATGAGTGCTATTAATTCGGGTCATGTGTTTAATTTTATGCAAAAACCATGGAATAACGATGAGTTAAAGGTCACTATTAAACAAGCAATAAGCTACCGCGAGATTTTAGCTGAGCGAAGTCTATTGCGCCGCACTTTAGAACAATTGAATTCTAGACGCAAACGTACCTTTATGAGTTTTATAGGGCAATCTACGTCAATGCAGTTTGTATATGATTCGATTGAACGAAGTGCAAAAAGTCATGCTTCGGTTTTTGTTTGTGGTCCTAGCGGAGCGGGTAAAGAACTCGTTGCTGATGCAATACATAAACTGAGCCCTCGTAATAATAAACCCCTTGTTAGCTTAAATTGTGCCGCTATTCCTAGTGAACTCATGGAATCAGAAATATTTGGACATATAAAAGGGGCATTTTCTGGGGCAGTTTCAAACCGTGATGGCGCCGCAAGCAAAGCGCATACAGGCACCCTTTTCTTAGATGAGATTGGCGAAATGGACATTGCTTTACAAGCAAAGATACTTCGATTCATCCAAACAGGTACCTTTCAAAAAGTAGGTAGCGATAAAGTTGAGAAGGTTGATATTCGGTTTATAAGTGCAACCAACCGAGAGCCTTATGAGGCAATCAAAAATGGGCAACTACGAGAAGATCTTTACTACCGGCTGAATGTCATTTCAATTGATTTGCCTGCCCTAAATGAGCGAGAGCAAGACAGTATCGAAATTGCCCAGTTTTTTCTTACCCGATTTAGTGAAATTGAAAATAAGGTATTCGTTGGCTTCTCGTCAGATGCACAAAAACTTATTCAAAATTACGATTGGCCGGGGAACGTTCGGCAGTTAGAAAATACGATACATAGTGCAATAGTGATGTCCGAAGGGCCGCTGTTAACCGAAAAGAGCATTGCTAGGCAGTTAAGGTTATCAGATGAAAAATTACAAAAGCTAGTTAATAGTAAGCCCTCAGCGCAGATTGCTAGCATATCTAGCCCCACAACAACTGCTTCTGCTTATACTGAAGCGATGATTGACGCAGAAAGTATACGTCCGTTGGCAGAAGTCGAAAAAGTAGCAATTGAGCAAGCCATTGCAGTATGTGATGATAATGTTGTGAAGGCAGCAGGCCTACTAGGTGTTAGTCCTTCCACTTTATATCGTAAAGTCCAGCAATGGACTGACTAGCGAAGTCGTAGCTCGCTGTTTTAAAAACCACCGTAATTTCTACCTAAGTAAATATTCGCAAGTTGCAAAAACACGTTTTGCAACTTGCGAAAATGCGTCTGCAATATCATTCGATTAAAAATAAAGCATATAATTTTCAAATACTTATATTAAGTTACAAGATGGTACGCTTATTGTAATAGCCCCTGTCAAGATAGCTATGATAGGTGGCACAAATGAAGTTTCCAGCAATAAATTTTGAGAATAAACGGCTTTTTAGCAATGTGACTTGGCTATTAGGTACAGAGCTTGCGGCCAAAATTTCACGTATTTTCGTAATCTTTGTATTAGCAGCGCAACTCAGTGCAGTTGATTACGGCACAGTTATGCTTGCCTTAGCGTGTCATGAGGTCTTGAAATTAGTATTGAGATCTGGTGCAGGTTCACAAATCGTGCAGTGCGATAAGCACCAATTATTTGAATTTGCAAGAAACGGAGCTTTGTTGCAATGGATAATTTGCTTATTGCTTGCCATTTTTCAGGCCTCAATCGCGCTTCCGATCGCTACTTTCTATAACAACCCTGAAGTTGCTGAGTTACTCATTTTTATGGCCTTTGCCTACACGCTTTATCCTTTGGTAAGTGTCAACGTGTTTTTGTTACATAGGGCTAGCAAAATGCGTTACTACAGTATTTGTAACGCTCTTTGTATTGTTGCTGAAAATGCCAGTATTGGTATTTTTGCTATATTTGATTGCGGCATTATGTCAGTAGTGTACGGCAAGTGGGTATTTGTGCTTTTGTGGGTTGCTCTATTCTATTTTGCCCCGGTTCAAAAGTTTGGTATTGGCTTCAACAAGTCGGTTTTTCGCGCCTTAACAAAAAGTTCAGGGCAACTCTTGTCTACAGAGTTTGTACGTGCTCTAAGACTCCAATTAGATGTGTTGATATGTGCACGACTATTAAGCCCCGAATTATTTGGTATATATAGCTTTGCGAAAAGTGCGGGCGTTGGTTTAAGTCAATCTTTAAATAACGCGTTCAATTCTGCGCTTTATCCCTACTTATGTGACAAGCAACGACAACAAACACTGTCTTCGTATACCTTCAGAATATATGCATTTACTTCACTTATTGGCTTTTCCTTTCTTTTACAAGCGATAGCCGTACCATTTTATGTGCCTATTTTATTTGACCAACAATGGCAACAAAGTTATTTAACCGTCGCTTTTTTATGTTGTGCAGCTTTACCTGCAATCTTTATCGACACCCATTGTAATATTTTGCGCGCCAAGGCTCAGTATCAGCAAGAGATGTATGTACGTCTCTTTTGTTTGATTACTTCCACAATTGGTTTATTTCTATTCAATGCAAATACACCTGTCGACTTTGCTTTTAGTGTATTGAGCATCAGTGCAATATGTATGTTTGCTTTGCTCGCATATCGCTGTATTCGCCCCTTTGTTAGTCATCCTCGTTCCATCATCAAGTATTCACCTTTTAGGAGTCAGTAAAATGAACCGCAGTCCATTGCCTTTAGTTTCTGTTGTTATTCCCATGTTCAATGTCGAAAAGTATATTGAGAATTGTATTTTGTCTGTGTTAGCGCAAAGCTTCAAAAACTTTGAGATTATTTGTGTTGATGATGGCTGCACCGACAACACATTACATATTCTTGAACAATTTACCGATGCCCGTATAAGGCTTATTTCGCAAAAAAACCGAGGCTTAGCTGGGGCGAGGAATACGGGTATTCAAAGTGCTAAAGGTATTTTTATTGCCTTGCTTGATTCAGATGATAGTTGGGCCAGTGACAAGCTAACTCAACACGTGATCCATTTGATTGAAAATCCAGACGTTGGCGTTAGTTACTGCCCTTCTTTGTTCATAAACGAGGATGGCGATACTCTGGGGTTGGGTCAATTCCCTAAGCTCACTGACATTACGTTTAAGGACGTTTTATGTCGCAATCCTATAGGTAACGGCTCTGCGCCTGTGATAAGAAAAGCCCTTTTGGAAGATATCGCGACGAACAAACCCAATGAGAACCGCAAATATTATTTTGATGAAGGGCTTAGACAATCAGAAGACATTGAACTTTGGGTGCGCATAGCGCTAAAAAATAAATGGAAATTTGAAGGTATATCTATCCCTCTTACCTATTACCGTCTCAACGATAATGGCTTATCTGCCGATTTGCACAAGCAATTTGCAAGTTGGACTCTAGCAATGAACAAAAATAAGCCCAATAGCGATAGGCTGTTCAAGCGCTTACTACCTTTGGCACGCGCGTATCAGTATAGATATTTAGCGCGCAGAGCGATACGTTCAGGGGACAGCCACCACGCTATAAAACTCGTTCACAAAGCATTGTTTGAGCAACCTAGAATTTTAATTGAAGAACCTAAGCGGACAATCATAACCTATGTTTGTGCACTACTATCAGTATTGCCTCGCCGAGTATTTAGTAATTTAGAATTGTTGGCAATGAAATGGATGCAGCTACGAACACAAACAATCTCGGTTGAAGGGAGATGAAATTGAATAACAATAGCCATTTAATTCGTAAAGACCCTGATATAGTCAACTTACTTAGCCGCCTACCCGACGAAATAGCCTTATCTTTGAGTGACAATCAGCTCAAGGCATTAAAAGTGGCTATTGGTCGTGGCGGATACCGAAAGCATAAGCTTGACCTTCGCGGTACTATTCCTGTTCCTTTTTATCCTTCTAGAATCTACTTTGTACTATTAATGGGTCGCAATGTGCGTTTATTAACACGCCAAGAAAAGTCGATAACGCTAATGACGATACTATTTTTAGCCACGGTATTTTTGACACTGAGCATTCTGCTAGGCTTATTTATTTTGTATATAGTGAAATCGGCTTTAGGCATCAACTTATTTGAGGCCTTCTCATTCGATATATGGTATTAAAATCTGCAAGCTGGCATTACTTAGTTCCTTTCCTAAATGCCAACACGCGTCTCTTGGGCGCTATTTAGCTCGGTTTAACTATGTCATTCCACTTTAATGGTTGCTAGCCCTTCTTCAATAATACTAATAAGCTCATCGTTGTCCCATGGTTTTGGCATATAGCAATGGACACTGCCTTTGTGAACGGCATCCATTGTTTGCTCCATTTCAGAGGAGCCTGACAGCAGAATACGATAGGTATTAGGATATAATAAAGACACCTGTTCAAGTAGTTGAACGCCAGTCATCACTGGCATTTTCATGTCACAGATAAGTAAATGAACTTGTTGCTGTTTTAATATAGTAAGCGCGTCGGCTGCGCTTTCGGCAAAGAATAATTCATATTTCTTTTTGCGTAACAAGCGATGTAAAGACTTAAGAATGTTTATTTCATCGTCAACGCAAAGAACAACCATGTTAGCGTTTGTGTTTTCGTTTTCAATACTCATCTTTTACTGTTCTGCGTATTTTTTATTTTCGCTCAGTGTACTGCAAGGTTAGCCTAAAATCCTTACCACTGACAAGCTCAAATTTCATGCATTAAATGCTTATGCTTTTTGAAACGCTTTAGATAGTAAAATATGCTTTATCGAGACTACACTTTTTACTCTCCATATTAACCAGTACTTGGTCTGACTAGCATAATATGTAACGCGGTCCATCAATGGAAACTTCATCTTTTCTCCCTCTGTATAAACGAAACAATTTGCCGCTTTTTTCAACCAATCATGTTCAGATTTATTTTTTACATGCAAAAAACTATATGGGTTATTTACCCTTATGTCATGACGCATTTTTATTTGCTCTGGCGTTCTTTGGGCATAATGCCTGCAAATAGGAGATGGGCGATAAAGCGAGTTACAAAATGGTGGTACTTTTCCACTAATCTCTTCAGGCCACTTTTGAGTAGGTGAATTTCTAAAAAAACGAGGCTCGCGCCAGTTGATGCGGTAATAACGACGACGTTCAGGTACGGGTAGCGATTTGTCTTCATTGTCGTAAACACGTAAATCATTGTCTGTAAAATAAAACTGAGCTTGCCATACGCGCATCTGATTTTTATTTCGTTTTGTTGCTTTCAGTAGCATAGGTCGCGGGTCTTCAATGAGCATTTCATCGGCATCCAAAATATACCACCAATCAGATGCAGTGAAATTATGACTAAACATATTGTAGACACGATTTCTAAATTGGTTACGATAAACTTCATCGGTATGTCCAGCAATCACAATACGCGAATCTTTTAATGCTTTTTCACAAATAAGTTCCCAACTGCCATCGTCTGAATCGTTGTCAAATACATAAATCGTATCGCAAAAAGCCAATGCGTTGTTTAACGTATCCTCGATAATATCGACTTCATTTTTAATAATACAAATAGCGTTAAGTTTCATGGTGTTACCTTTGTTTAGTGTTTAAATTGAAAGAATTACGCATACTTTTACAGAATGCGATAATTTGTGATGTACAAAAACGAAAGTCTGCCCATATAGAAAAGGACAATTGATGTGTTGGCTTCAACTTACAAATATTCATTCTTAGTAATTGTTTGGCTGCTTTGTAATCACCTGCACGTATATTGAGCCTAGCTATATGGCAAACGTGGGCGCTGCAATAACGCAATATGTCTTTCCTTAGTTTGCGATCAAGACTTGGCATTCGTGCTTCTTCTAGCAAGCGGCTAGCGAAAGGTAATACCTGTTTAGGAATATGCCTATCGCAAGCGCGGTTTTCAGTATCGGTGTGGTACAGCAGCAGCACCAAAGGAGAAAAGACAATTTGTGACTGCAGTGCAACGCGACTAAATAATGCTTGGTCTTCTCCCATTGCTTCACCAACAGGAAAGCCGCCGATTTGCTCAAATAGCTGAGACTTTATGACGCAACTAGACACCATAAATGGAAGGTCACCTTTTGATGCTACGGCGAAGTAGTTATCTAAAATACCACCTGTGGCGGGTGTGTTTTTTAAGGCCAATTTAGCATCAGTATACATGCCTGGCGCAATCACCTTTTGATAGTGGCTTGCAAAAAATTGTTGCTCAGGGAAGCGTAATATCAGATTGTGCATTTGAGAAAGGAAAAAAGGAGACCACTGATCATCAGCATCTAAAAATGCAATATAAGGGTAGTTTGCTAGCGCTGCGCCTAAGTTGCGCGCTGCCGATACGCCTTGATTAGGTTGTTTAATGATCTGTAGATTAGGGATATTCAGTGCTTCTACTTTCTCAGCACTGCCGTCGGTAGAGCCGTCGTCAATGACGATAATTTCGGACGCGGCATATCGTTGAGCACATATCGATTCGAGTGTTTTACTCACGCTATCGACTTTGTTATACAGTGGGATGACTACTGAAAACTCTAATTTTTTCATGTGCTTATCTCCAGTTCCGTAAAGAAGCACCAACGGCCTCATTTGTTGTCATAAGGGGAGCGATAAACTCGGTAGCAAGGCTAAACTTGATTACATTTGCAAGGCTGTCAGAGCAAATATCTCGTGCATCTAACTGATAATCTTGAGGCATTCCTATTTGTTCACACCAAGCCTTACACTTTGGATGGTAATTTATTGATATTGATGGTGTTTTTGCCATAAAAGACATAATTGAAGCGTGCAATCGCATACAAACCGAGGCTTTGAAACCTGCGATCCTTTGCAATACTCTAAACGGATTTGGGTCATACTGAATATGCGTAACTGGCACGGCTTCGCTTAGCTGTTCTATAATTTTTCGATGCACTTGAAAGTCACTGAAGCGAGAGTGAGCATTAAAATCAACGAGGTAAATTGGCTCTTTTGTTTCAAACCAGGTTTTTTCAATAGCAGCGACTGCACTTTTAATACGGGCAAGTTCAGCGGTTTTGTTCGTGTTACCAAAAGCATCTATTGCCTGTTGGCAAAAATTAAACATTATTCCACTTCGTTCAATTTCTACTAGTTTGTGTTTTTCATGACAAAGCATTATGGGCGCTAAATCAAAAGTTAAGTGAATGTTTGCATTTGGGCTTAACGCTGTTGCTATGTCATAGCTTTGCTTGTCTCTTACGCCAACAAAGCTGCACTCTGACAAGAGCTTCGCACACGCTTTTTCTGCACCCACTGAGGTAAATGGCCCTAAACCAACGCCAACACAACGACTCTGTCTTCTGCTGCCTAAAGTAACAAGGTGACGCTTAAATTGAATATCTGACTCGGTATGCAAAACAGAACCGCCACCAAAGATAACTTTGTCACTTTTCAGCGCATTTTTGTAATGCATAAGTCGCTGATGACCTCGAAACTTCCCTTGCTTTATCGCTTGAATATCACCAAATTCTTGGCACTGACTATCCGTCGCGCTGCTGACAAGGGTGTTTTTAGACCCCAATAAATAGTGGCTAGCCCAACGAGCACTATATAATAAGGCGTCGTCACCGGTATTGTGCATTCCGTAGTAACCAACAATGTACGCATCGAATAGTTTAAACATATGAACCTCTGTTTTGAATTTTTTTAAATGCCATGCCTATCCAAAAAAGGGCTGGCCAGTATAAGTAAGCTAAAATTTCTAAGTTTTCGAAAAAGCTGTAACACACAAAAACGGTCAAAAAGCACAATGCTGCCCGCGCTTGAACGTTTTGTTGATAATAAAAAAGAAAATAGATGACGCTTAAACCCAAAGGGATCGCCAACGCAATAAGGCCAACCAGTCCTTTGACAAAAAGCAAACCAAACCAAGTATGGTGCGACCCGATGGGCATAAATTCGACGATTTTGGGCCCTGATTCAACAACACCATGGCCCCAAATTGGCGCTTCAGCCTGCCAACGCTGAACCGCCAAATTTTCTAATGCTGAACGCACTCTGGTAGACGCAGGGCGAGATTCTTTAATGTGTTGGTACGAATCCATCATAAATTCATATATGGGTTCACCAACCACCAGTACGATAGGAAGAATTAGTCCTAAAGCAAGAAGCACCCATGGATTTTGAAGCTGTTTGGCTAACATAAACATCGGAATAATAGCGATAAAAATGGCTAAACCTGCCCGTGATTGTGAAAGTAGTATCATCACAAAACAGCCCAACAAGCCCCAATTTCTTAAATTTTTATCTTTTTCTTGAAGGCAAAAAATAACCAAAATACAACTTAAAAATCCCGCTGCCGGCGCCCATGGTGCAAAAAACTGCCAACGACCCGCGTGCGTCTCGGGGTTCATGCCATAGAAACTTACGGTAAAGAAGATTTCTCCGGCGCCGCCTAATATCTGCAAAGGCGATACGAACAAATGACCTGGAATTCGAATGCTATAAAGTAAAAAGGTTACCAGCCCAAAAATAGCGGTGTGCTTGCAAACAATGCAGGCGCCTCTCACAATGCTTTGGGGTTTAATATTCACCAGGGCACCCAATAGTGGAAATATGGCGATTAATGCCCATCCCTTCGCCCAGCCAACACTACTTTTAATTGTTTTGCTTGTGCCTAAGGACCATTGGGCATGTGCAACCCATAGTGAAAGAAGCATAATTAGCATGCCAATAACCCACAGCCATACCATCAGCGGAACATCGCGAAATACATTATCTCCTTCAACGAATGCTCTTAATATTATGATGCCAAGCACAATCCATCCTAAGGCTGACCCAGTTATATATAAGCCCCCAATAGCGTAAATGGGATAGGTCGCGATAAGCGCCCAGTAGATTAGTTTCGCTTCAGTAGTAGTTTGATAATGCGTCTGCGATTGCATAATACGGTCACTCCTGATGTGATAAATATAAAACCAACTGCACCCGCAGCCAAACCAAGGGCGGTGATTGGGCTATGAATCTTGTTGGGAATAGAAGGCTCAGTTAACAGCTGAACAACGGGGTAAGATGCAAATACATCGGCTTTACCTGCTTCTAAACGAGCGGCAGCAGATGTAAATATAGCTTCGGCCAAATCAAACTCACGTTGCAAACGGTCTAGTACTGCTGATTCTCTTGCATATAGTTTTAACTGGTCTCGAAGCTGTAGCTCTGTGCGTTTTAGGTCGGCTAATTCTGCTTTAAAGCCCTCTTGCTGAGCCGATGCCTCAATTAAATCCGCAAACATTTGAGCGCGTTTGGGGTTCATTTCTAAATCTAAACTAGAGAACGAATTGGCAGCGTGAGGACCGGCTATTTCATTACTTCTGTTCAATAGCGCCTTTCTAGCAGCGTCATACCGCAACTGCTCAGCAATAACTTTCGGGTGTCCATCACCCCAACGTGACTGGTATTCAGATAAAAGTGAAGTGCTGGCATCAAGCTCTTTTAACAGGCCTCTAAACTCAACATCAGATTGCAAAATAAATGCTTTGCCGGCGAGGTTAGAAGACACACCTAGGTTTTGGCTTAGACCATGGCTATAGTCGGCTAAATTAGTGACCTGAGCCTGCACATAAATTTGCTTTTCTTTCAGTGTTTGTAGGCTACTAACTAACTGATCAAACTGCGTAACAGAAACAAGAAACGAACTTTGTTGAAACTCCAAAACGTTTGCTCTTGCTTCATTTAGCCTAACTCGGTATTCATCTAAAACACTTTGAATACTTGCATCACGACGAAGCACTTCATCGCCGCGTAAGCGATCTAGCTCTAGCTGCAAACTTTCATATAAAGCCCAAGCTTTGCGGTTTGCTTGTTGTGCACTTGCGCCTGTTATACTAATAGCCAAGATAGACGTTTGTTCTGTTAACGTAATTTTCGGTTGACCAAATTTGACGCTAGTCATTTCGGTTCGCTCACTAGCAAGCATGAGTAAACCACGACTCAATAACATCTCTTTATAGTTCACTCGTGGATTAAAACCGCCAGCGGAGAATGGCGCGCTCGTTTGCGACATAACTTGGCCTACGTTATCTATAGATACACTAGATGACGCACCAGTACCGGGTAAAACTAATTCCAATTCGCTTTTATATACGGGGGCTTTGTTTAAATACAAACTGACAATCGCCGCAATTAGTAAATAGGAACACGCCGTGAATGTTAAATATGGCCACTTGACGAAGCGGTACACTAGTGCCCTAAAACGACCAAATGGAGTAAGTGTTGCAATTGGATAATGTTTCATTGTTATCGCCTTAAAACAACAGCGCGAAAGGCGCTAAAACATCAACAATAGTTTTCGCAACGTCACGTACATTGGTCACGCCAGAGTCATAACAAGCGATTGCGTCATTAGGCATCACATAAGGGTTAATATCATCTCGATTCGAGTGCCTCATTAATTGTTCAACTGAGCGCTCTAGCACCTGAGTTTCATTCGTCATTGGGTTAACACTTGCTAGCATTATTTTGCGAGGAGCGTTGGTCCATTCTTTTCCGCCAACACAGTTTGCAGACACAGCGGCTTGCAGCAACTTGGTACCATAAGGCAAATTAGTCGAGTAGCGCCCAACGCCTGCAGCCGAATTACTCTGTGCAGAATCTGTTAGGTTAGACATAAACACTCGAAAACCTTTAGGTGTAATTTGACTTGGGCGCACTAAATGAGATTGAAAACAGCCTGTGCTTGGCACAATTACTTGGTCACCAGCAATTAGCGGATAATCATGAACCGCAACACCGCTCAAAATACCAGTAAGATCGACTTCTATCTGCCAGCCTTGTCGAATCAAGATCACTTGGTCCAATTTTGCATCTGGTCGAACACCGTATGCTGCTCGAATAGCCTCAGATAACAGTCTTTTAGTACTGTAGTCGCCGTTCGCGGCCACTCGCTCGTCCATTTCTGAATGTGCATTCTTTTTGTTAATAAGAACTCGGCCAGGCTGAAAAACGGCGCCTGTTACAGGTACTTCAATCTCTGCTAGATGCAGAATTTTGATATGAACAGTCGCCATGACAGGCTTAAATATGCCAGCTTTGATTAAGGCTAGTTCCACTTTTTTTGCTAGTTCTGAAGGAGAAATTCCAGACGCATCAATGGCACTGATAATAGGTAGGTTTAGTAGTCCGAGATTGTCCAAAACGTACGTGCCATTAAAGCCTTCACCGTATTCCATCATTACTTCTATTAAGTCGCCAGGGCTTAAGGGGAGCGTGTTTCGCGCTTGAATATTCGCCATAGGAAATGGTGCTTGTGTTGAAGCTGATGACAATATTGGTTTGTCGACACGATAATGTAGCGGTGCAGCAAAATCGTTGCGGTCTTGGCAATTTAGTGTAGATGAAAATACATTTTGGGCTACACTTTGCTGCGTAAATAGATGCCCATTTTTGTTTACTTCCCCATAAAATTCGCCCTGAGTATTTTCTATTGCTTGCAAACCATGCTGCTGGTTCGCGCACCCGAGTAACATTGAAGCAGCAATAATCGCGGGCAATAACGCAGAAAATTTGCTAGTGACTATTGATGTATAAATTTTTCTAGCAAAAACTGCCATGATGTTTCTCTTAGTATTTTGATATTGATAATGGGGTATAGCATCTTGCGTGCCAGTTTTTAAGTTGTTGTTTTATATGGCTTTAATTTATTCTCCGTGAACTTTTTTGCAATTTGCAAAGCAATAAAAACGCCTGTTTTCAAATTGCAAAAATGCTGAAAATAAAAAGACTAGGTGTTATTCACACCCAGCCGTTTATAAGACGCATAAAATTAGTAAGCACCTTTCGCACCGAGCACACTTGGTACTGTTGCAAACAGAATATAAAAATCTAGCCAAATACTTTGTTGATTTAGATAACGCTTATCCAATTCAACTTGGGTTTCGAAGTCGGTATTAGCGCGTCCAGAAACTTGCCAAAGTCCAGATAAGCCAGGGATACCATTTAAGCGCGTTACCGCACTAGTACAATATGCGTTAACTTCAACTCCAAGGGCAGGTCGGGGGCCAATCAACGCCATATCTCCTCTCACAATATTGAATAATTGTGGCAGCTCATCAATTGAGTATTTACGAATAAATCGCCCAACTCTTGTGATACGAGGATCTACTTTATATTTTTTGCACACACCATCTCTATCGCTAGTTGCGGGGTCTGGCTCTTGATATAAGGGGTCTGTTTTTAAATACATCGAACGAAATTTATACATGCGAAAATGACGTCCAAATTTGCCAATCCGATCTTGGCTGAAGAAACAACTGCCCCTACTCTCTAGTGCAATCATCAACATGGTTGCCAATAAAAGGGGTGAAAGAATGATAAGCGCAATTAGAGCCACAAAGCGTTGGAGGAGCATTGGTATTCCTTGATGTCTTCCAACTGGCGTGGCGCTCTCAATGGTATTGCTCATATTGCGACTATTCGTAGAAGCCATATTTAATATCCTCGCTTTGCACGGTTAAAAATAAACGTTTGTACTAAAAAATGAGGGTTGCCTATTACATAGCGATTAAATTTGGTTTTGGGCTCTTGCATTAACCTCCATACCCACTCCATGCCAAGCTTTCGCATCCACATTGGTGCTCGAGGGATGTTCCCAGAGTAAAAATCAAACAAGCCACCAACGGCTAGTGCAGTGCTGCATTTGAGCCTTTTAGCATGGGCATCTATCCACGCTTCTTGCATGGGTGATCCCATCGCTACTAACAAAACATCCGCACCAGATTGATTAATTCGGGCGATAACATCTTCGGTCTCTTGAGCATCAAAATAACCGTCCTGCGTGCCTGCAATGTTTAGCTGTGGATACTCCTTTAATAATTTCTGTGCGGCTTTAGCCGCTACACCTGGCTTAGCACCCAGCATATAAATTGATTTGTTGCTGGCCTGCGCGGCTAAACATAAATGCGGTAGCATGTCGGTTCCATTTACGTTTTCGCGGATACGTACGCCACTATATTTAGCCGCAATGCGTATACCCGAACCATCTGCAAAGCAACGATCGCCGCGATTTAGAGCGTGCTTTAAAGTGGGGTGCTTAGTCGTCAAATTGACTGAGTTCACATTGATGAAATAGCCTGTCTTGCATCTTTCACCATTACTAACCGGTGTTAATACCCAGTCAACTGCTGCCTGCATACTGTGGTTATGAATAGTCAAACCAAACAAAGTAAATTGTTCAGCTTGTTGAAACGTTGTAGCCGTTTGGCTGAATGTTTGTGGGTAAGCGTTTTGATAAAGGTTTTGCATAAGTTGCTCCGCGTGTTGCAATTCAAATTGATTAACATTGCAAACGCCGAGTTTGCTTTAAGTTAATCGTTCGAAGGACCGCATTGCGTAACTTGTGCCACTTTTTAAAAGTGTTGTAACATATTGATATTAATCGGTTTAATTTTAAATTAAAACAGAGTTAGCCTTGTTTTCTTAGTACAGTTCGCATTTTGAATATGCACAATGAAAAACTTTTTAAAATGAAAATAGCTACCGGCAGGTAAAAATAATTATCGGTTTGAAGGCGCTTTAAAACATGGGTAGGTTTTGATGACGGCACTTGTTAGTGACGTGAGCGGATCTATCTTTTGCGAGAGTAAAGTATATTTACTCAACATATCTTTTGTTTTTGTGAGTACTTTTGTCATTCTTGAAATCAACTTGTGCGAAAGGCCCAAAAGTTGGCTGTGGCGCAAAGGACCAAAACAAAAGTGGCGTATATAATCGTCCAAAGTAGGGTCGTAAGTGTTGTTCCAGCGCCTATCCATTGTTTCAATAAAGGCTTGGTTTTTAGAATGCGTAATAATGTGGCCATTTTCTCCCCAGCCCACACTGTCACTTAGAGGCACCAATGTCATTCGGCTCGCTATTATGCGCTTAAGCCATGCAATCGTATCTTCATGCTTGAGCATAAACATAACGCCAGAGTTAAACCTTCCTGTGTAACTTTTGGCTAAATATACATGTTTTTCGCGTCTAATTACCTGTTCAATTGCCGGTGCATCCTCGTTTATAAAGGCATCAGCATCTACAAATAGGACTTTGTTATAACCTGCTTGAAATGCACGTAAACTTAGCGTTAATTTTAACCAACAACATTCTGAACCTAACTGAGTCATATAGGGTCGTTTGACCGCTTGGTAACAATAACCGTGTTTTTTTGCATAATTTTTATGTGAAGAAATACAGTTTTTGTATAGAAACTGGTAGCCATTTAAAGCAATACTAAATATTAATAAATCTGATTTCATGATGTCTCAATTTTATATAATCAAGCTTGATAATATCTGAGAAAAGCAAGAAACAAGCCACTAGTTACATCCACATACTGAATGAATGTGTGTTATTCGTTGTACCTACACTGTGCCTACACTATGGGAACAAAGACGCCTTACTCGCTTTCTTAGAAAGCCTATAAAATGCTAATCATCAATATCGATTCGAGTCGTTGGCATACTCAGCGCAAAGCGAAATGTAGTCTGCTCTGCCAGAGAGTAGTGTACAAGGTATATTTGTCTTATACTCAGGGTCGCAAACAACCTTTATGATACAAATTTTCCTTAATGAAATTTATATCAACATCTTAAATATATTCTTCGTAATTAGATTATTGCGATAAGGCTGCAAGCATGGAAATCCTCAGAATATTTCCGAAGTATTGGTGTAAAACAATGAAACCCCATCTTCGAGTCACGATCTGTGTGGCTCTTATAGGTTTAGCTGGGTGCACGACAACTAAACTTCATCACCCTGATTTTGGGAATAATTGCGAAGAACTCACTCGTTCAAAATCGATTACAAATGTTGATTGTGTGCGAGTGTTTTACGGAACTAATCGGCTGATTATTTCAGAGTCACAAAACATTGGTCAAAATAGCGAAGAAGATATGCTTTCCTTAGAGGCCGGGGCCGCGAATATGCTTTCTCTTGGTAGAGCCGATATTTGGTTGCCAAAACTCGTGACAGACGGTGGAACACGAGACCGTGGCGAAACGCCATTGCTCAAGGGTGATTTTCCTAAAGACAACAAAGAACTTTCAAAATACGTTTTTGTTACGCGGATCACAAAAACGGGAAACAGAGTTTTCTACGCAACCTTGAGCAAGATATGACAAAAAGAGGTGGGCAGCAAATCTTGCTTTTTGTTCATGGATTCAATGTGAAATTTGAGTCGGCGCTTGTGCGTTCTGCTCAACTATCTGTAGATTTGGACCATGACAGGATGACCAATCCCGGTGTGCCTGTATTATTTAGTTGGCCTTCAGCAGGGGCTTTGTCATTAGGAAATTACAAAGGTGACGGCGCTATGGCTGCGGCAGCCGTGCCTTACTTAACTGAGTTTCTTGATATACTAACCAATGACTTAGATGTTAAGAAAATTAATATTATTGCGCATTCGATGGGCAATAGGGTCTTGATTGGGAGCCTTGAGGCATATGCCGCGACCTATCTTGAGAATCACCCCAATGCGGATATTGAATTTAGGATAATTTTAGCTGCCGCAGATGTAGAAAGAGACATATTCGATCAAGTCGCAGGGAAACTAGAAACACTTGATCCTAACGTCACAATTTATACTTCTGATTCCGACGTAGCATTAACACTTTCAAAAATTGTCAATGGTAAGCCAAGATTGGGTGACACCGATAAGAACAAACCTTACATACGCACTGTCGATGGTTACGAGACGGTCGACGCAACACCGGTGGCCTCAGAACTGTTTGGCCTAGGGCATAGTTATTATTCTAGCAATCCATTTATTTTAGGTGACATCCGCTGCGTGCTTGCTGGAACTTTAGCAAATGACCGAGCGTTAGCGCGAAGACGTTATGCAGACCAATCCGATAAACCAGAATACTATATGACCGATGCCAGTGTAGAGCCATTCTTTGAGGAATGTTCACTTGTGCGCAGCACAAAAGCGAATGATGATATTACAATCGGATTTGCTTCATCTACCTCAATTGGTGCTGGCTCAGCAAAACCGCCTGCACCTGTGGTCAAGGTTGCACCAACAATTGTGCTTGCGCCACCTTTAAACAGAGCGTCTACAACATTCTTATATGCTACCAATATCCATGGATTAACCTCAGTTCAAGAAAGGCAATTGCTTGAGCTATTATCTGCACAAGGCGATTTCAAATCGGTCACAGTTGAAAGCTATACTGATACTTACGGTAGTGCACGCGCAAATCAGAAATTAGCTGAGCGAAGAGCACAATCAATAGTACGTTTCCTGAGCGCGAATGGCGTGGATAAATCAAAGATAAACATAAAAGCCTATGGCGAGGCCAACCTCTTTATCGGAACTGGTGACGGCGTTTCTGAAGCGTTAAACCGCCGTGTTGTAGTGACATTTACCTATTAGCTTATTATCGATTAGCTTCTGTGACAGCTGTATTTGAGGGTGGTTTCGACCGCACCACCCACCAAATCAAACACAATAACAGGGATAACACTGGCCGTTGAGTCAGTTGCGTGTTCTTCCTGTTTTGTCATACTTCAGTGTATACAATTTAAAAATGAACGTTTGTGAACAATTCCAAACACATTGACCTTCGTGTCGATACGCGATACACTCGAGGAGTGAAAAGGATTAGTTGTCGTGATTAAATCTTTCAAACATAAAGGCTTAAAAACGGTAATGCAGAGGTAATTGATTATCATTAGAGGTAAATAATTATGCAAATGTTTAATCCACCCCATCCAGGTGAGACTTTGAAAGAACTATATCTTGAGCCCCTGGAGTTAAGCATTAAAAATACCGCCGAAAAGTTGTGTATGACAAGAACCGCATTAAGTGAAATCGTTAACGGTCGCCGTAGTATCAGTCCAAAGGTTGCTATAAAATTAGCGAAAGCATTTGGTGGCACTGCACAGTCATGGATAAATCAGCAAGCCAACTATGATTTGTGGCAAGCTCAACAAGAGTACAAAGCTGATGATGTTGAGAAAATCTATCATGCCGCTTGAGCTACTATAACGACAGCTTACGCTCGAAGTTCGTAATTGGCTTATTTAAACTCAAACACAGTAACATGCTCACTGCCTTCGTCTAGTTTAAAAAGAACTTCCTGCATGTTTCTAATCAAGGCTTACTCTTTTTTATCATTGTTATTGTTTCGTAAAAAACCTGCTGCCTGCTCATCCTTTAACGACAGCTTGGCAGCATCTTCACCATCAATATTTGGCACAGAACGCGTTTGCTGATTGATCTGATGTATAGTGCTGGCATTTTCAAGATCGGCTTCATTAGTAATAGATGCAATAGCTTCGCGACCTCTTAAGAAGGTTTTAATTTCGGTCACAATGGTCGCCAATTCATCATCATTTTTAAGCATACCCATAATAAAACGTGGCGACTCCAAATTAGAACTGCCACTGGTCGCGAATATACTGGTTAACAATCTCGACGTAATTACCCAAGGCGTAATACTTGATCTTACTACTACGTTTTCGGAGCGAGTAGAATCGTGAATAGACATCCCGGTAGAAATCCTAGATTCGGTATAGGTACCTTCTGTTTTCATATACATTAACAGTGAAGAGAATTGCAACTCTCCCCAAAATAAGTGGGAAGCATTGTTGAGCAGGCGCCCTGCAGCTTGAAACGTTAGCCACGCAATTAGCGCAAATAAAAAGGGGTTAAATAGTGCGAAAAAGGCTGAGAATTTATTCGCATTATTCGCGGGTGCGTTGCTAAAAAGATATGAAACTAGATTTGCTGTATCGTAAACTAACATAGCAAAAAAAGCATAACTCGCTAACACCAATAATTGCGCCATTATGGTGACTAATATCTTTGAGGGCTTCTTAATGCCGATAGCGTCGTCGGTGGCTAATTCGGGCTGAGTTTCTACCAACAATTCTCCATTGAAATTGCCCTTACCTTCGGCTTGTTCAACCAATTTGGGATCAAATTCCCGATATATTCTATTTGGGATTTCTTTGAAGCGGCGATTCGCCAATACGATGTTTTCAATATTGATAAATATTTCATTTGGATGCACGCTTTCTTGCATGTTTTCTCTAAATTCAGATACTTCAGTTGACGGCGTTATATGTTTGCTACGAGCAATTAGTGCCGGCGCAGTGGCGGCTGCAACCAACAAAATAGCACCGAACAGCAAAGCTAAATTCCCCCATGCTGAAAACAAGTTTACCTCAGCCGTGAAAGCCGAAATATCAGCAGCGGTCCATCCTGTAACTTTATCTAAAGCGAAACCACTGAACACAGGTACAATGATACTCAAGCCAATAAGTACACCAAGTGAAAGCCCTTTTGAGGAAGACTCAGAGTTTGAATGAGAGCTAATAGAATTGGCAGATCGCCTCCACGACAAAACCAAATACAACAGTAAAAGAATAGACAATATAGGAATGGCGGTCTCTTTGGCAATAACGCCAGCTAAGCCGGTAGAAACCACAAAAAATACGATCAGAAAAGAAATGATGGCGGTACCAAAATTTAGAAACATCACCCCAAGTTCTTGAGCAACATGGCGAATAGGATAAGGCAAAAAAGTAAGATTAGGAAAGACGCTATGAATAAGCCGAGCAACCCAGCCGTCTGGCTCAACAAATGTGGTGTTTTTTCGTCCCATTAACATAGAATGAAGTCTTTCGTCGTTATACAAAACGGCTTTTTTTTCTGCCTGTGCTGTTTCTCTTTCTGAACGACTGTTGTTAAAAGCAAGCGAAGTTGGTACCGAACGGCCTACAAAATATCGAAACAATTGAAAAAGGCCTACACCTAAATGACGAGAACCTGCAGCCAATAATACAAAACCTAAAATCGCATTTGCGTAAGCGGTTACTGGCTCGCTTTCAAGCTGATTGGCAACATTGATCAATGGCAATATGCCAGCGATTAGCAAGACAACGCCCGATATCGCTTTTAGTCGCCCTTCAACTTTAAAGGGGTTTTTAATGCCAAGGGTTTGGGAGCCGAAATCATAAGCCATTGAAACGTCCTTATTTATGGGTGCTACTAAATGAATAAAACGTGGAGGTGCAAACTTATCAGATAAAGACTAAAAATACACAAGAATTTACCGTCAGTGTACTAACTAAGTAAATTCAATTTTAGAAGCGGGTTTATGGTGCCCCATGAGATTAAGTCAGTTGTCTTAATATGCTGTAGTAGTGCCTACACAATCGGCGCAAAAGCAGTTAATGAATCCATTAAGTTTGCATTGCCTAAACTATGGCCAGGAATGAATGATGGCAGTAGCGCTTGTTCAGAATGTAGGGCTAAGTAATTTAGGACGATGGTTTCGACCAGTAAGTTTACGTTGTTTGCTGCGGGGCTTGATGCGGTTTCGACCGCGCCGTCGCGGCGCATAAAGCCAATTTGTTGATGCATGGCTTGCTCTTCGGCGTTTGCGCCGAGTAACTGAGGTGTTCCGTTAGGGTTGTATACCAAAAAGAAAGATGCGCCGGTGGATGAATTGTCACCTGTCCATACGCCTTTGCCGCGGCCATTTTCGCTGTCATCAATCATGCCATTACTAAATACTGAACCGTCGCTGCACACGTACATCATGACAGGTACGCCCATGCGCGCTGCATACTCAAGTACCGCACCCATGCATTTGCCTGCGCGCAGATCACGTAATTCACCGGTTGAGCGATTGCCGGTATGATAGTCGTAGCCGCCCATGGTGATGGTACCGGCGCCAGCGTAGCCGTTAATCACAAGTTTCATCACTGACGCGGTTTTCTGAAATTCGCGGTCTCCATTAAACTCTTCTTCAGAAAATATCCCTGCATCGCCGACTATGTTTGGATCAAGGGCCGGATTAAGGGTCGAAGGGTCGCCAAAGCGGTCCGCAATATCAGCACTTTTTACATAGCCGCAGCGCACAAGCTGTTTAAGTTCGCTGTCGCTGCTAATGCCACTGTCGACTTTACTTAGCTTCATATCACTAATGCGCTGAATAGATTCCATTACTGATACCGAATCCTCTTGGCTGAGTAAGCCGATTAAATCGCCGGTGTCGACCAATCCCGTTACGTCAGAGGGGCGGTCAACTTTGGTGGGTCTTTTCGCTGGGTCGATTAAACTTTGCGGCGCCATGCTATTGCCGCCTGAATCTGAATTAGAAGAGCCAATTAGCGTCAACAACGAGCCGTCAGCGCCCGCTTTATTAATACCATACATTGGATTATGCGGATTATTCCCAGTGTCGTTTTCAGAACGCGAGGGGATCACAGCACCATTTACGTTGGCTCTGTTGCCAATCGTTAGTTTGTCTTGAATGCCGCGTAAAAAGCCGCTGTCAGCATGAAACGCTAAGCCTAATTCTTGGTTAATAAAATCAGATACTCCCATATCGGGGTTGTTGGCAGAAGGCAGCATGTCACGGGGAAGACCTTGGCGGCTGTAGCCTTGTTCACTTAAAAAGTCTAATTGGCCACCTGGGCCACCTACCAAAACATTTGAGCCGGCCATATTGGCACCGCCTGCTAAATCAAACACAATGAAAGGTATTTTACCAGCGCCTTGTGTGGCAATGCCGCAGCCCGCTTTTAAGGCCTCAAGATCGCCCGACAAACCTGCCATTGCTTTATTCGCACCCAGCATATTAAGTACTGAAGTACCTAAAACCACTCCTGCTCCGGCTTTAAAACCTTGGGCTATAAAATCGCGTCGGCTCAAGGGTTTGGCGTGATTTGCATGCAGTAATGGCGCGTTAATGTTGTGCCCATTTTTATGCGTGCTTTTTGCCGCAATATTTACCTTGCTAGGTGTGGCCGATTGTTTAGAAAAACTATAGGCGGTTTTTTTCATTATTTGCTCCTAATCCACTATTGCACGGTCACTACGGCACTACCTAAAACGGCAGCGCAACTGGCTTTTGCAAGCGTGGCTGTGGTTTCATCAGCACAGCTATTGTTGGTATTACACGCGCTTAAGGTATCGATCAAGCTACTTAATTCAGCGCTAACTTCGCTGGCATTGGCGCCACTTGCGTCGCTGGTATTTAGCATGTGCTGGTTTAGTGGCTCAATAAGGCCACTTTTAAAGTTTGCATCAATGCCATTATTGACGTTGTAATTAAAGTCTACATCGGGGAAAAACTGCCCTCGCATGGCACTATCTTCTACCAAGGTGTCGCAGTATCGAATCGCAAGTTGGGTTACGGCCATTTGGTTTGAGGTCAAAAAGCTATCAATAGCCGTTACACTCGGGAGCTGCTGGCGCAAGGTGTTAAAGGTATTAAGCACCTCAGACCGATTACTAGGTATCCCCGTTAGTGCCGCCATGCTGGCGTTAATTTCGGCGAAATCACGCACCCCTATTTGCGATTGCGGCGCTAAATCAACGGGCAAGGCAACGCTAGGTACCGCGCTTACTGTGCGCGTCGAACGCTGGCCGGCAATACTTTCAAAGCTTAAGAAAAACTCATCGAGTTCAGGCCCTTTTTGTACGGGTATAATGGTGCCTTGTCTTGAGACTTGATAGCCTAAGTCTTGCTCTGCTGCAATGCCATCAACGGTTGCATTTAAGGTCGCAAACACTTGCCCGGTCTTTTCTTCTTTGCCATTTACGCCAATGCGCAAGCCTTGCAAATCGATGCCATCAAGATTCGCACTCTCATCAAGGCTCACAACAAAGGGTTCGGTAAATAAGTAGCTATAACTATCAAACTGGCTGACTTCAAAGCCAACGTAGCTTTGCGGGATATTGATAATATCGCTCACGCCAAATAATAAATAAAACTTCTGCCCAAAACCGGATTCATAGTTACTTAAAATTTGCTCAGGCTTTAATATTCTATTGTGGATCGCAACCATGCGAATAGTGCCTTCAAAGTTGTAGCGACCACTTACTTCACTACCAAGAACAAAGGCGAAACTATCATCCCACTCATTTAACAAATCAGGGCTTAGCGAATCTTCGTAGCCGGTGTCTTGTCCGTTTACAAATATTCGGCGTCCACCAATACCGTCGTAATTTACCACGACATGTTGCAAAGCTGCTTGCAGTACTTCATCCGCATTGGCGGTACTTAAGGCGGGTTCGCCGTTGGCATCGGTGTTGCCGTGCCTGACTAAAACATCATAGTTATATTGGCTTTGGCCAAGCATAAAGTTGCGGGTATCGTCGCCGCCTGAATAGGAAATGATGCGTGCTGGCCCTTCTTGCGTCACGTTAGCAGGGGCCACCCATGCCTCAATCGAAAATTCACCGGTACTGATGATATTGCTGTATAGCTTTTTACTGTTGGCTGTAGAGCCCTGCGCTTTACCGCCTGTTAAACGGATACCCCAGCCACCTACCCAGTTATATTCTCCAGAAAGGCTTAAGTCGAGCGCTGGCGAAACGCCACTGGTATCAAAAGCCTGATTGCCTGAACCGGTTTTAAATTCCCATTTGGCGATTAAGTTTGATTCAAAGCGCCCGCCGCCACTTGTGAGCGTGCCATCAAATAAGGTGACCGCGTTTGACGCAATTAAGTTGGCGTCAAGCTCAGTTGGGCTGATGCTATCGGCCATTTCAACAATCGCGCTTTGTAGTGCGTCACTATCTGCCAAGCAACTGTCGCTCCAGCAATTATGGAATTCATCACGCACTCTGGCGACAACTCGGCTGTCTTGTGGTTTATCTAAGTTAAGTTTTGAAATTGACGCTAAGTAAGCTTCATTGATATCTTGAGATGCAATATAAGGCGAAATGGGCACAGCAGCTGACGATTGATGACATTCGCTGCAATGATTTTCGAATAAAGGATATACGCTTTGGGCAAATAAGCTTGATGAGGCCGGGAAGTTTTTATTCGCGCCAACCGTTTTTACGGGTGGCGCTATAAGCGTAATTTCGTTTGCTGAACTGCTCGTATTTAACCAATCACTTAGCCAGGTTTCCATAATATCGACACACGCTGTTGGGCTGGCTAGCCAGCAATTATGACCCCCAGCCACTTTGCTTATTAATAAAGAATTCAGCGGATTGGCTTTATCAACCAGAGTGTTGGTGACTCGGTAAGCTTCGTTTATGTCGTCAAAGCGGGCAAAGTCGGGCATTTGCGAGCCTTGTGTATGGCAGGCCGCGCATTTGTCGTTAGTAGCAAGCTTATCCCATACCTTTAATTTGAAGTTCTGTACGTCTTCTGTTGCCGGTGGCGGCCCTGAATAGTTAATGGGTGGGAGTTCTGTTGTTGGCGGCGTTGGTGTTTCAGTGACTTGGGTTTCGCTGCCACCACAGGCAGTGAGTAAACTAATACAAAAGGCAATCGAGACTATTTTTATGTACTGTTGTGTGCTCATGACTATTCCCCCTTGCAATAAGCAGCGCTAGCGGCAAAGACGTCTTTAATGCGGTAATTGTTGCCCACAAAACTGCTCGTCATGGTCGTTATTGCTTGTCTGTCATTGGCATCTTGGGGTTTGCGCAAACATACGTTTTCAAACACCTTGGTGACTTGGCAGCTTGCAAAGGCAGCACTATTAGCTAATTCTTCGCCCATCGATTTTGCACCGTTACCGCTGCCGCTTAAGGATGCAGACCACCCTAGGTGTTGGTTTTTACCGTCTCGCCAATAGTTATCCCATTTATCATTTTCAATAATAAAACCAAAGGGAAAGTTGCCTGCGTTAATTTGATGTTTTTCGCTAACCCGTGAGCCAGTAACAGGGTCGTTACTTCCTTC
Organism: Glaciecola sp. G7-5; assembly: GCF_055808975.1. NCBI lineage: Bacteria > Pseudomonadati > Pseudomonadota > Gammaproteobacteria > Alteromonadales > Alteromonadaceae > Glaciecola > Glaciecola sp. G7-5. The sequence goes on along the minus strand of NZ_CM147892.1, from coordinate 737,262 downwards.
ACTATTGTAGGTGAGTCTTCCGTTTTCTCCGTTGGGATCTGCTTCTACGTTATATTCATAGTTGTAGTAGGCGTAGGCCTGTGCAAGGGGGTCCATACCCGAATGACAGCCCGCACAAGAGTTTGAGAATATTCGGCTATCGCCACCAGGGCTGCGGCTAACGTCTTGGCGTATGCGGTCCGGAGCTAGGCTTGTGTCTTTAAGCGCTTCAAGGTCATTGCACATGTGATTAATTAAAGTGAAGCGGAACATTGCCCGATTTGTACCGTCTTTAAAAAAGGATTTTGCCGCTGCGCGCGTGGTCATAATGCCCGCGGTAGCCTCGCTTGGAATACCTAACAGCGCTGATTGCGTAGTGGCTTCAAGCGTGCTTGATAAATCAGCCCCAATGGCTTCAAGCTGTTCATAATGATCATTATTTGATGCGGAATATGCGGGCACTGCGGTATTGGCGTTGGCGACATAAAGAATGTCGCCCGACAAAATCTGTCTAAAGTCTACGTCATCGCGGACCATGCCAATGACGGTTGCGCTGTAATCGTTTAATGGCGCAAATATATCTGACTCTTCGTTAGTCCACGGCGTCACCCAGTTTTTAAGGGTCACGTTGTAAAATGAAGGAGATTGTATGGCGATGTTAGCCGCAGCAATATCATCCCCTGCGGCGACCAAATCAGCCATTTGCGTGAGTACTTCAGAACTTGGTGGAATGCCTGCTAAGCGGTCGTGCATGCGTTTAGCTTGGCTTGTGCTATTGGCAAATGCGCTCTGAGATAGCACAAAGCATAACGCAATCATTGAAAGTGCGCCGAAGCTAGCAAAACGGCGTTTTGCCAAAGTATGAAAAAGGGTGGTGTGTCGCAAACTGTGCATATGCTTCTCCCGGTTGCCACTACTTATACCTAAAAAAGCAGATGCCTTCGTTATGTTGTATCTCGTAAAGGTGTTAAAGCTCATAACCGTGCTTGTTATTTATTAGCCCTTCGATGTGCTTTTTTGGGGACTTAAAAGCACAAAACACCTAACGTTGAGTATGTATTTTCATCCCTATTGATAACTACGAGAATTGTCCTTCAGACCACTAGGCGTATGCTCAGTGCATAGGTTTTTTGTTCGCTATTACGTGCTTGAAAATATGCCCGTCGGTATTTAGAGACACTATCACCCTGTCATCATCATCGCTAAGCTAGCGCGACATGGTGCAGTATTTGCAAAGCGTTTTGTTCACAAGTGTGAAAGCAGTGCTTATTGTCCAAATCGTCATTTTATCGTCATTGGTGCGCATGAATAAAAAAGCAGTTAATGAGTCAGTTAATCCAACAACACAAAGGCATTGTGCGCTTAGTGTTAGTGAGGGACGTCATGAATAATGTAAGCAAAACAAAAAGCTACATGCGCTTCGCCATTTTTGTGTTGTATCACTACGCGCACTTCTTATACCCACCTCAATTCATTAGCAGCTATATACAAATTTCCAAAAGTCATGGTGTAGGTGTCAAGCAACTGACTTTGATACTCAGCATTTTAATTCTCATGAGTGCTTGCGGTGGCTCACTCGACGCAAGTGGCGACCAAGCCCCAGATCCTGTGCTTGTTGATGTGCCTATCGCTTATGTAAAAAGAGATTTGAGCATAGAAGGCAGCAGCGGTATTCGTTCTTTAGAAGACCCAAGCATGTTTATGCCAGGCGCTAGCTTGGTGATTAAGGCGCGTGCCAACAGCTCAGCCACAGAAGTTGATTTAACGAGTCATCTTTTTGCCCACATTATTGACAATGACGGCAGCGTTTTGCCCTACGATGTGAAAGATTTAGAAAGCGACTATACAGGCACGCGCCTAATTTTTGCGATGCGCTCCCCACAAGCGCCTAACAACGAACAAGCCCCTACATGGAATATTTGGGAATACGATACAACGACCGAGTCTTTGCGCCGCCTTATAAGCTCAGATCTTCTCGCCGAAGCCGGTCATGACACCGGCCCTAGCTACTTACCCGATGGGCGCATAGTGTTTAGTTCGACCCGTCAGCGCGGCAATCAAGCGCGCTTGCTTGATGAAGGGAAACCCCAATATATCGGCCTAGAAGAGGGCCGCGACTTCTCAGCATCAGTGCTGCATATCATGAATAGCGATGGCAGCGACATTAAACAAATATCTTTTAATCAAAGTCATGATTTTGACCCAGTAGTATTGCCCAACGGCAAAATACTGTTTAGCCGTTGGGATCAGGTAAACGGAAACAAAGGCATCCATCTCTATCAAATGAATAGTGACGGTAGCGACTTAGAAATTTTGTATGGCCGCCACAGCCACGATAGCGTTGAAGGGATAAGCGATATTCAATATGCTGCGACCAGCATTACGCCTAGTGGCCAAGTATTAGCAGCAGTAAATAGCTTTGATGCCAGCCGTTTAGGCACCAACTTTTTAGCCATTGATACGCAAAACTTTATCGACAATCAAAGGCCTATTGCCAGCATGCAAGGCATAACAGGCCCCGCGCAACAAAATGCCTTGTTTGATAATATTGACCTAGTTAACAACGTGTCACCAGGCGGCTACATCGTTGCGCTTTATCCACTGTGGGACAATAGTGACAGAATACTCTTTAGCTGGACGCAATGCCGCTTATTAGCCCCGCTGCCTGAGGGGGCTGATGAAACTAGCCAAGCGACAATTGCCCCCTGTAACGAAAGCAACATTGCTGACCCTTCATATACACCAGCACCTGAATTGCATGGGCTTTGGATGTATAGTCCGGCTAGTGAATCAGGCCAAGCTACTCAATTACCCCTTAACGTAGCAAGTGAAACCAGCGTGGTCACCGAAATCGTCGCCCTTGAAGCGCGGCCTTTCCCCAGTAACCCAAGTAGCACTGTTGATAGTAGCGCAAACGAACTCATCAATGATAAATACGGCGTATTACATATTCGTAGCGTATACGATGTAGACGGTCTTGATACGAGCCCCAATGGTATCGTGAATATGGCAAATCCATTGGCCGTGGCGGTAGATGAGCGCCCAGCACGATTTTTACGCATCGTAAAAGGCGTATCTATTCCCGATGACGACACCCTCGATTTTAATAACCAAGTCTTTGGTCGCTCTTCAAATCAATTGTTTCGCGAAATACTGGGCTACACCCCTATTCAGCCCGATGGTTCGGTAGAAGTTGCCATTCCTGCAGGTGTGCCATTTTCTCTTAGTATTGTGAATGCGCAAGGTAAACGAATTTCGCCGCGCCATAACAACTGGCTGCAAATGGTCCCAGGAGAGCAAAAAAACTGCGTAGGTTGCCATGCTAGCAATAGCACAGCTGCGCACGGGCGTGTTGATGCCCAGCCTGAATCTATTAACCGCGGTGCACCAAGTACTGGCCTTCCTTTTGTGAACACTAACCCTGCCTTTTTTGCCGATGTTACTGAAACCATGGCACAAACCTACTCTCGTGTGGTGGGTTTACCCAAGCTTAGCGCCAATATTAAATTTGAAGATGTGTGGGTTGATGAAGCGCTCATGCCAGCGGCAACTGCCTTTGAATACCGTTACCAAGATTTACAAACGCCTTTGCCAATCACTCAAAGCTGCGCCCAAAACTGGACTGCACTTTGTCGCAGCGTTATTAACTTCCCAGACCACATAGCACCTTTGTTTACCTTAAATAGACAAAGCTCGCCCGAGCTCAACAATCACACCTGCACCCATTGCCATAGCCCAAGTGATGAAAACGGCGTAACAAGAGTGCCTGCAGGCCAACTCGATTTACGTAGCACGCCCTCTAGCGAACAAGCGCGCTTTACTACCAGCTACCGTGAGCTTTTATTTAACGACAACGAGCAAGAATTAATTGAAGGCGCCTTGCTTGACCGCCTTGTGCCTGTGCTCGATAACGAAGGCAACCCACTGTTTTTGCGTGATGACGACGGTGAACTTATCCTCGACGCCAATGGCGACCCCCAGCCAATTACTACTAGCGTTAATGTCAGCGCGAGTATGCGAGTAAACGGAGCTACTAGCAGCAATCGATTTTTCAGTCCTTTTGATGCGGGCAATAGCCATGAAGGCATGCTAAGTGAGGCTGAATTGCGCTTAATCGCAGAATGGTTAGATATTGGTGCCCAGTACTATAACAATCCTTTTGACGCACCTCAGGATTAAGCATGCAAAATAAATTCACTGAGTCTTGCGCCTATTCTTCCTTCCCGCTATTTAGTTGGCGGGTTTGGCTTATTGGTATTTTGCTCGCGGTGCTAATTACTGCAAGCCTAACAAAGGGCGTTCAAGCGGGTGAAGTAGAGTTTAAAGTAACGACCGCGTTTATCAATGTACATTCTGGCCCAGGCTCTGAATTCCCTATTTTTCATGTGCTCTCCCAAGATGAAGTATTCACCCTTAAAAAAGAGCGTACCGGTTGGTACAAAGTCGCGACAAAGCGCGGCATCGAGGGCTGGATAAAAGCTGAAGTACTGGCAAATACCACTTTGATAGATGGCAGTAAAGTAAGTGTGAAAACCGGTAGCTTTGAAGATTATTTAGAGCGCACTTGGGAATTTAGCGCACAAGCCGGCAGTATCGACAAAGTGACGGCTTTGTCGCTGTCAGGCGCATGGGTGTGGACTAAAAACCTCGCCGTTGAAGCTACGTACTCACAAGCCTTAGGGGACTTTGCTGACAACAAAATTTGGTCAATCAGAATGCGCCAAACTTTTTCCCGCAGTGGCATATTAGCCCATATTTGGCTTTGGGAACCGGCAAAATAAAAACTAAGCCCCGCGCTAATCTCGTGCAAAGTGGCGACGAAGTGCGCAACAGCAACCATTATGAAGTGGGCATAGGTGCTCAATATTATATCGATAGAAAAGTAGTGCTACGCGCAGAATACAGAGGATTGTTAGCGCTTACTGACCGAGACGAACAAGAACGGCTAGATCAATGGATGCTAGGCGTGACTGTCTTTTTTTAACAAAGGTAAATTATGTTGAACAATAAAATATTGTTAGCAATGCTAGTAACCGTGTCATTAATAAGCGCCGTAAACTTATTTGTTTGCGCGCCAGCGGTAGCCCAAGTTAGCAGTGCTGAAAACACAAACGCAAGCCAAAGCCCTAGCATCGACCCAAACATTGATAGACGCGACATAAGCGAATTCGATATAGATTCTGAAAATCTAGAAGTCGGTATTTTTGGCGGCATTATTAGTATCGAAGACTTCTCGTCAAGCCCCAATGCTGGCATGCGCTTAAGTTACCACGTAAACGAAAACATGTTTGTAGAAGCAAGCTATGCCCAAGCCACAGCAGGCGAAACGAGTTTTGAAGTTTTGTCGGGCGGTTTACCTTTTTTAACCAAAGACCAGCGCGATTACACCTATTACGATATTTCGGCCGCCTACAACCTAAATGGCGAAGTCTTTTTTAGTGACAATTTAGTCTTTAACACCGACTTTTTCGTGATTGTAGGTGCTGGCGCTACTGAGTTTGGCGGTGAAGAGCGCTTTACACTCAATGCTGGTGCAGGCTACCGGATACTTGTTACAGATTATCTATCGGTACGATTTGATGTACGTGATTACGTCTTTAATAGCGATATCATCGGCCCCGAGAAGAGTGTACATAATCTAACGCTCACCCTTTCAACAAGTATCTTTTTTTAATTCTGGAGTGACAGCATGTTAACTAAGCAAGTATCGGCAACCCAAAAAAGCACTTCACTGACAAGGATTATTAGCAGTTTAGTCATGGCGCTTAGCTTAATTGCAGGTTGCGCTGTTGCAAATGAAAACGCACCTGATTTCACCTTAAAAAGTAAAGAAAGCGGCAATGTTCGATTGTCTGAACAGCGCGGCAATATTGTGCTCGTCAACTTTTGGGCTTCATGGTGTGGTCCGTGCCGCGAAGAGCTCCCTAAAATGGAAGCACTCTACCAAGAGTATCAAGATTTAGGCTTTGAAATTCTCGCGGTAAATGTAGATGACGAAGCCAACAAAGCCGACGTGCTGCTAAATGATATTGAGGTGTCGTTTCCGGTACTTTATGACACCAGCGGTGAGGTAAGTAAGCTATATGATGTAAGCGCTATGCCGACCACCGTCATGATTGATCGTGACGGAAATCAGCGCTTAGTCCATTTAGGTTATCGCGCCGGGGATGAAAAGAAATATGAAAAAGCACTCAAAATATTAATGCGGGAGTAATGTCATGAAATCAACAGTTAAAGCTATTTCAAAACTTTTGTTTGTCACCAGTTTTCTGATCTTAGGAGGCTGCGGCTCAACCTTTGAAGAAAGCAGTGCTGCACTTAAAAATTGGAAAATAGAGCCCTGGGTGAAACCTTTTGAACGCAGCAATTTGGCCGACCCTATTATGAGTGCCGGACGCAACCCTATCGCACTTGCTTACGCAAAACACGTATCAGAATCACGCGAAGGTGCACGCGGAGCTGATGGCGGCGCGGGTGGTGGTTGTGGTTGTAACTAAACTACTACGCAGCTTTGCCTGCTTATACCTAGTAGTCGCCATACCGGCTTTTGCCGGCGTTTTGCCGGCGGAGCGTTCTGACATTATGTATAAGTCCTACACGGGCGATGGTGTCACAATTGACGGCCCTTCAGTGCTGCTACGCAAACAAATAGGTAATCATGTGTCGGTATCCGCTAATTACTATGTTGATACCGTATCGGGGGCGTCTATCGATGTTCGCGCCACCGCTTCGCCTTATCAGGAAGAGCGTAAAGAAAGTACCATCGGCGGCGATTTTTTGCATGAAAAGTCTTTGCTAAGTGTCAGTTTTACCAACAGTAGCGAAAACGACTTTAACGCCAATTCGGTATATGTGGGCTTAAGCCAAGACTTTTTTGGCGATTTAACCACACTGACTATGTCGTATTCAAAGGGCTGGGATGAAGTCGGTAAAACCGGCGACGATAGTTTTTTTGAAGAAGCCGACCGCCAAAAGTTTGGTATTGGTGTTTCGCAGATCATGAGCAAGAGCCTGATTGTAGGTTTTAATGCCGAGCATGTGTCAGACGAGGGATATTTAAATAACCCTTATCGCAGCGTACGCTATGAAGACGCAACGAGCGAACGTGGTTTTAGTTTTGCCACTGAGCTGTATCCGAATACTCGCTCATCAACCGCATACTCGCTTAATGCGCATTACTACTTGCCTTACCGCGCAGCCCTATACGCCGATGCGCGCGTGTACAGCGACTCATGGGGGATAGAGGCGCACAATGGGCGCATTGGTTATTTACACCCTTTTAAGTCCTTCTTTGTTTGATGTTTATGTGCGCTATTACAGCCAGCAAAGTGCTGATTTTTATAGTGATTTATTCTCGCGTGCAAATGAGTTCAACTTTATGGCCCGCGATAAAGAAATGAGCACCTACACTGGCCTAACGGCAGGAGTGAGTTTGGCCTATGAATGGAAATTCTCAGAAAGTGCGACCTTCAAAAAAAGCAGTGTCCATCTTGAATATGACTATATGAACTTTGACTACGACAATTTTCGTGATGTTACCGCGCAAGCGGCCGTTGGAACAGAGCCTTTATTTGGATTTTCAGCCAGTGCGTTTAAGATTTACGCCTCAATTTGGTACTAAACTATGCTTAAGATATCCTTCGGTTTTACCCCGGCATTTAAAAAGCTAGCGACGATGATTGGCCTGCTTAGTTTGATTTTAGCCAACGTCGCTAATGCCCAAACATTGAGTGATGAGTTAAGCCAAGGTCTTGGCCTAACAAGCCCAGACCAAATAACGCAAGTGGCTGAACCTGCCAGTACTGATAGTTTACAAAGCACACAAAATAATGAGGCCCTCTCGCTCAGTGAGCAAATTGAGAGCTTGAAACAAGCGATGGTGAATCTAAATCGTGACTTGTTTATTTTAGAAGAAGATTTACTCTTCCCTGCATCGACCCAAGTGGCGGTTTATTTGTCGATGGACGTAGGCGAATATTTCGCCCTTGATGCCGTTGAAATAAGAATAGACAACAACGTTGCTACCCATTATTTATATACCGACAGGCAAGTCAACGCCCTTTACCGTGGCGGTATGCAGCGCTTATACCTAGGCAACGTTAACCAAGGCGAGCACGAGCTCAGTGCTTACTTTATTGGCATAGGGCCAGAAAAGCGCGAATACAAACGTGCCGTAAGCGTCACATTTACTAAAGACGAAGACCCAGTTGCCATTGAACTTAGCGTGATTGATTCGACGGCTAAGCAACAACCCGTGTTTGAAGCGAAGGTACTGTAAACTTTTTATGCATAACGCCGTGGTTGCCTCATTAACACATAACAAAGCGAGCACCTTTTACGCTTAACATGTGTGTGCTTGCTGATGCTGCTGCTAATGATAGGCACAGCGTTAAATGCGCATGCCAACCCAAGCAAACAACACGCCGCGTTCGGTGAAGTGGTTTACCATTATTTTCAAGAAGACAACCAGCAAGTGCTTAAGCTTATTGAAGTCGCCAACACGCAACAGGGTTTTAGTGAGCTGTCACAAGACGACGCCGATCGCATTGACCTAATGCAAGGCGCAGCCCAGCTAAACCTTGGCATGTACCAGCAAAGCCAAGCTAAGTTTGCGCGCTTATTAAGCCAAACAACGTCTGACTACGTGCAAGCCAACACGTGGTTTTTTATGGCTAAAGCAGGCTTTCAAAACAAACAGGCAAATATTAGTGAGCAGGCGTACAAGGCAATACTCGCAGGGGATTTACGTGAACAACTAAGCCAAGCTCAATGGCACGAACTACTCTATTTAAGCGCCCATACGCGCATGCAGTTACAGCAAGACTGGCAAAGCTTGGCTAAGCAAATACCACAACACAATATTTATAGCGCTTACTTACTTGCCAATCACGCCACCATGCTCTTTAACGAAGCGCAATATGAACAAGCAACGGCCAGCTTTCTGCTAGCTAAAAAGGCGCTTATCGCACATCAGCAGCAAAATAGCGGGACCGCTCGCTTGGCCAGTTCTGTATTTGACACTATTAGCGTTTTAGTTACGCCATGGACCTGGTTTGATAGCAACGCTCGCGCCCAGCGCAGCGCCAACGAACAAGCCTTCGCCAATCAGCTTGAAGAACAAGACGCCCTATTTGACCGTATTAATATTGCGTTAGGCCAAAGCCTTTTGCAGCAGGGTGACCTAAACAATGCCATTGCGGTGATTCAAAATGTGAGTGAACAAGGGCCTGAAGCTGAACAAGCCTTGTTTAGCTATGGCTGGGCCAATGCCAGTGAAAACCGCTGGCAAAATGCAATGGCGGCATGGCAGCACCTGCAACAAAATAGCGTGGGGCTGTTTTCGCTACAAGCTAGTTATGGGCTAGCTTACGCCTTTAGTCGTCAAGACAACTTAGGCCAAGCCTTTTACGCTTTGCAATCAACTGCTGAACAACTTGATACGACCCTTTTGGCGCTTGAGGATTTTGCCCAACTTGCACAAACAAGTGACTTTTACAGCCACTACAATGAGCGCTGGCCACCATCTCTAGCAGACTTAAAACTGGGCTTTTTTGAACCTACACAAGGCTTTGACGCAAAATATTTGTTAGCCATGCGTCAGCAAGCTGAGCAAATAAAACGAGATATTGCGCTAAAACAAAACCGCATTGAACAACTAAATACTTTATTGAATGAACGCGAAACCGCTTATAAAGGACGCCTGCAAGGTATGAGCTTGGCCAATGCAAAAGCGCGTATAAACCAAGCTCAGCACCACATTGACACAATTCAAACAATGCTTGTTAGCGCCACTAGTTTTGAACAAGAACTTGCATTAAGTAAATCCATGACCAATGCTGAAACTCGCAAGCAGCTTGAAAGATTCAACAAGGCCAGCACACGGCATAAACGACTTGCTAACGACAAAACGCGCAAGCGCCCTTTAAAAGCGAGCTATCAAGAGCGCTTAAAGCGTATTGAAGGGATTCTGAAATGGCAGCTAATGGACGATTTTATTGCTACGCGCTGGGCACACCAACAACTATTAAAAAAGGCGAAAGACGCGTTGACCAAGGCGCAATTGCAATACCAACAACTTGAAGAAATAGCACAGACCCAAGATATATTTAGCCTGCAGCGCACTCAATTCGGGCAGGTAAACAGTGCTTTGCGCTTGCAAATTAATGCCGCCGAAAAGGTCTATACGAGCGCTACTGCCAATCTACAAGATGGCCTATTGCAGCTAATTGAAGCCCGCAGGACGCAATTAGAACAACAAGTAGTGAATACACGCTTGGCGATGTTGCGCATTCAAGACTTGCAAGTGCAAGGAGGCCAATAAACCATGCTTAACGCTAGGAGCCTAATGCGCAAGCTCAGTAAAATAAACGTGCTGAGCCTCTTTATCTTTTTGTTGGCAGGCTGTGCGGGTTTACCTGCGCTAAACCCTTTTGCTGATGACGACAGCGCGCGTCAAAGCACAGATGCAAGCGCCGTATTAAGCGAACAGGAACAAGCTAAACGCGATGCTTTATTGGCAGGGAAAAGTTCGCGGCCAAGCTTAAAGAGCTTAGCGCTGTTGCCGGTGCGCATGGAAGAAATCGCGATACCCACATTAAGTTTAGCGCAAAAAAAACAGCAGTACGAAGCCCTACTGCCACTCATAAACGACCCAACCCAAAAGCAGCAGGTCGCGTTTAGACTTGCCGACATCAACATGCTACTGGCCGAACAAAGCCAAGCTAAAGGTGATGACTTACAGGCCGCCAATACAAGCTTGAGCGAAGCGATTGAAGACTACCGCGAGATATTAAATACTTATTCGATTGCCCTTCCTGTGGGCGATCAAGCCTTAAGCAAAGAGCAACAAGCCCTTAATCGCAAGCAAATGGATGCTATGTATCAGTTAAGCCGAGCCCTTGACTTGTCGGCCCAAAGCGAGCAAAGCATGTTAGTCGCCAAGCAGTTTTTAGCTACATTTACGGTCTCTCAATTTAACGCGACGCCTTATCATTTTGAACTCTATTTTAGAGTGGGTGAATATTATTTTAATCGCCAGCAATATGAGCAAGCACTTAATTACTATGGCGACGTTGTTAAACTGGGTAAAAACGGCGCACAAAGCAGCAATAATTTTTACGCCATATCAGCCTACATGCTTGGTTGGAGTCACTTTAAGCTTGATCAATACAGCCAAGCAATGGAGGCCTTTGCTACCATGCTTGACGCAAGTTTAGTGAGCAATAATAAAATAAGCGCAAGTGACTTAGAAAAACAAACGATTGACCAATTGGCCATTGGCCGCGGCGATCTTAGGTTAGTAAAAGACGCCTTAAGAGTGATGGCACTGACCTTTTCCTACCAAGGGAACGGAGACGCTATTTTCGCTTTCTTTGAGGATTTTGGCCGTCGTGATTATGAGCACCTGTTGTATGATGAACTCGCCCAACAGCACCTTGATAACGACCGTTTTGCTGACAGTGCCAATGTACTCTTACGTTTTGCTGAGCAAAAGCCCCTGCATCCACGCGCTATTGAGTTTTTCATACGCCATATTGACGCCTACGTTTTAGGCGGCTTCCCCAGTAAAGTGTTGTTAGCTAAAGAAGCGTTTGTAACCAGCTATTCAGTGGGTAATGGTGTAATCAATAATCTTGAAACGCCGATTGGCCGCGCTGCATCACCCTATTTACGCCAGTACTTAAAAGAATTGGCGCAAACTGAACATAGTATTGCACAAGCTGCCCAAAGCCTTCTTGAGAAGCGCAGCGTTAATGCAGCAGCGAACGACACAGCCTCTCAGGCCAGCGCTTTTGTTGCCGCTAATTTAAGCCCGCAGCAAAGCCGCAGTTGGGCCACGGCCAGCGACGCAAGTCTTCAAAGCTTAAGCCAACAAGCCTACACCAAAGCCAAAGGCCACTACCAAAATTATATTCGCACATTTAGCCCTAGCCCTGAAATTGCGCCCTTGCATTTTTATCTTGCAGAAGCCTTGCTTGGCCTATCTGAATATGAAGCCGCGATTGAGGCCTTTGAAGGCTACGCGTATTTTGAAGCTGCAAAGTACGCAGGAACAAATAGCGATGCCCCAAAAGCGGTTGAAGCTGCCTATGCCGCTTTGCTTGTTTACCAAGAAATCGCTAAGCAAAGCCCTAGCCACGCCGTTGCGCAGGCTGACATGCGTTCGAGTATGAAATACCGCACAGCCTTAAGTCAGCGCCAACAAAGCCAAGTAAACTTTATTGAAAGCTTTGCCGCAGACCCGCGCGCACCAATGGTTGCGCTCAACCTTATGCAAGACTTATTTGCCCAACAGAACTACTTACCGGCGCAGCAATGGGCTACATGGATATTGACGCAAAGCAGCCTTACACCCGAAGGCGCAGTAAGCCCAATATCGGCAAACATTAAGCAGTCAGCCATGTTGGTTATGGCGCATAGCAACTTTGCCATGCAAAACTATGCGAAAGCCGAGCGCGAATATCGTGCTGTATTGGCTATGCTAATTCCTGAACAAGCAGCCCCTCAACAAGCAGTCCCTCAACAAGCAGCCCCTCAAGATGCGCGTATTGCTGAGCTTCGCGATCGCTTAGCCGCTAGTCTATATAAACAGGCCGAAGGCATATTAGTCAGTAATAATGTTGATACCAAGAGCCTGGCGGCGAAAAATATAACCCGCAAAGAGATGTTGCTCCCCTTCCAGCAAAGCGCAATAGAACAAGCGCTTGGAATATTGCAAAAAGTCCTAAGCGATACACCTTTAAGTGAATTTAGAATGGCCTCGCACTACGACAGCGCAGTGTATTTCTCATTGCTTGAACAGTGGCCCCAAGCAATTGCTAGCTTGCAAGATTTTAAAGCTCGTTATCCTAATAACCCGCTAAGTAAAGGCATAGACGATAAGCTCTACTATGCCTATCAACAAACACAAAATTGGCCCAGTGCGGCAAGCATTTTACTGCAAAAGTATGCGGCTTCTCCCAAGTCAGAAACCGGGCGTTTAGCGCTATACCAAGCAGCAGAATATTATGAGAAAGCCGGTGACAGGGCAAAAGCCCTAGACCATTTCCGCACCTATGCGCATCAGTTCCCAATGCCTATGGCAGACGCAAACGAAGCACGCTTTATATTGAGCGAGTTTTATAAACAAAGTAACGAAGGCGCGAAACGCCGATTTTGGCTAAATAAACTAGTGCAGGCACACAAAGCGGCTCTGCAGCAAAGCCCTCAAGCGGGTAGTGCACGCTCTGCCTATTTAGCCTCAATGGCGGGGATGGTTTTTGCCGTTGACGCAGACGATGCTTATACCCGCATTAAACTAACGCAGCCCTTAGATAAAAGCCTCAATAATAAGCAACGTGCGCTTAACAAAGCGATTTTAGAATATGAAGGCGTAATCAGCTTTGCGACTAAAGAGTTTGTGACCGCCGCAAACTTCAAGCTCGCCAATTTATACAATACTCTCGCTCAAGATTTGATGGACTCTGACAGACCTAAAGGTTTGTCGGCGCTTGAACTATCGCAGTATGAAATCTTACTAGAAGAACAAGCCTATCCCTTCGAAGAAACTGCCATTGGCCTGCACGAAAAAAACATCGCTCGGCTAAGCGTGGGCTTGTACGACGAATGGATAAAAGAGAGCTTTAAGGTGTTAAAAAGCGTGATGCCGGCGCGTTACAACAAGCCGGAAGTAAACGAGGAGATAATTCTTGATGACCTATAAATATCCAGTATTGCTTTGTTTATTACTTCTATTAGGTGCCTGCTCGAACATGCCTTCTTTAATAGCTAGCGCTTCAAAAGACACTCCCGCCGAGCCTGCCAAACGTATTGATGCTAATGAAAATCTGGCGGATAAAGAAAGCCAAACCCTTGCAGAAAATAAAGCGACTTTAGCCGAATCAGATTTACTTTATTCGATGTTAAGTCGCTCTGACTTGTATCTTTCAAGTAAGCGAAGACTAACTCCACAGCTAAAAACAGAGCTCGCTAATATACTGGCACAGTTTAAGCGAAAGGAGTTTGTTGAGAGTGAAAAGGCCATCACCAAGATACTCAACAACGAAGCCTATTTAAACAGCGGCGTTTACCTGCTGGCAGGCGATATTGCCATGGCAAACGACAAGCCAAACATGGCAATTGCGCATTATCAAAAAGCCCTAAGCTTAAATGAATACAATGGCAAAGCGGCCAACAGACTTGCCATTCATATGCGCCAGCAAGGGGACTTTGCAAAAGCCGAAGCGCTTTATTCTCAAGCAATTCACGCGCAGGCGAGTATGGCGCAAAGTTATCGTAATCGCGCCGTACTCTATGACTTGTATTTAAACCAAAAAGCCAAAGCACTGGCAGACTATCAGCGCTACTGGGCCTTGTTAGATTATACCTTGCGCCAGCAAACACCAGGCGCGAAAAGCGCTACAAAGGCCCAAAGTGTGCAAAGCGAAAAAACTGAACAAATTGAACAAAGCGAAGCATTGGTGCAAGCAAGCCCCATGCACAACGCAAAGCGCTTAAGTGATGCACAAATCAAAGCCTTAAAAGCGGATTTAAAGCTCGCCAATCGCTGGCTGATTGATGTAGTCCGTCAAGTAGAGGCGATTGAACGCGCTGCTGCTAAGTCTCAAACTGGAGCTGATTAATATGCATAAAACCGCATTTCTAAAAACGCAGCGCTTTACTTTTGCTTATCGCTTGTCAGTTTTTGCACTACTAACAAGCCTAATCCTGCTTATGGGATTTACTAGCCCCTCGGCATATGCACAAGAAGCGCCTGAATCTAACATATTGCGCCTTGAAGACACTATTCGCGGCAACAAAGAACAGCCTCAAGTGTTGACCATTGTGCCATGGCAACTACCGGCACATCAGCGCATAAATGAAAACAAAGAATGGAAACTTAAGGTGAGTAAGTTACCTGAGATTGAACGTAGCGCCTTTTTGCGGCATTTGGCCTTGGTCAAAGAATTAGCGCAAAACAAGGCCGGTGACAACGAGCAAAGGAAATTACAGCAGCAAGGTGCAAGTCACAACACAGCAGACAAAGAGAACAACTAACGCTAAAACGATCAAGGGTGGGCAAAGGTATAGTTTTGCCCACCCCAAGTGCATTTGGCATACACAATAAATGCTTAGGGTCATCTATAGTGACGACTCTAGCCTACACTGACAACATGCGGAGAATCAGTATATGGATACTGTGATAAGGTTTTTTCAAGAAGGTGGCTCATTTATGCTGCCCATTGGCATTGTGCTGGCGATTGGCCTAGCCATTACTATCGAGCGCTATCTTTTCTTGATTTCTGCAACGGCGACTAACAAGCGTGCGTTTAAACAAATTGAACCATTGCTAGCCAAACAATTGTTTGACCAAGTTATTCAAGTGACCAACCAAAGCAAAGCGCCCATTGCCCGTGTTATTGGTGCCGGCATTAGTCGCCTTTCTGTTAGCCCTCGCCGTGAAGACATTGAATACGCGATGGAAGAAGGTTTGATGGAAACGACCCCTCGTTTAGAAAAACGCACAGCTTATTTAGGCATGCTTGCTAATATTGCAACATTATTAGGTTTATTAGGTACGATAATTGGTTTAATAGCGGCCTTTACCGCAGTGGCCAATGCCGATCCGTCAGAAAAAGCGAGCTTGTTATCACAAAGTATTTCGGTGGCCATGAATACCACCGCATTTGGCTTAATATCAGCCATTCCTCTATTAATATTTCACTCACTTTTGCAGACCAAAACCACCGAGATAATCGACAGCATGGAAATGGCAGGGGTAAAAACCTTAAATACCTTAATTGCTAAAGAAGATCTTGCGCCACGAACACGTAGCAGCGACGCCTAGAGGTCATTGCCATGTCTGCATTAAGGGGAGCACGAAGTCGCAAACATCCTAAAAAGGAAGAGGCCGAACTCGATATCACTTCGTTTATGAACCTGATGATCGTGCTTGTGCCGGTGCTTTTGATGATGATGGTATTTTCACGCATTACGGTGGTTGAGCTTAATTTGCCGAGTCTTTCAGCGATCCCCGAAAACGAAAGTATAGAGCAACAAGTCCTTGAAGTAGAAGCAAGCGAAAGCGGGCTCGATGTATTTTTCCCGCAAGGCTACTTAGTCAGTAATATTCCTATGATCGACGCTCCATTGGATGTCGACAGCGAAATAAGCCCAGGCAGTAAAATACACGACTACAAAAAACTGCAACAAACGCTAATCAGCATTAAGCAAACACTGCTCGCCAATGGCGCTGACAAAAAAGACATTGTGTTACTACTACAAGAAGACACTGACTACCAAACCATTGTTAACCTAATTGATACAACGCGCTCATACGAAGACGTACTTGTTGCCTCGGTCGTGCAGGCTGAACTTTTCCCCGAGGTAAGTTTAGGTGATGCACCTCCTAGAGAAGGAGCTGCGAAATGAAGCAATCAATGCGCGCTAAACGCATGATGCGTCAACACAAACGCAGTAGCGGGCGTTCAAAGCTGAGTTTAGTATCCTTAATGGATATCTTCACGATTTTGGTATTTTTCTTAATGTTAAACGCCTCTGATGTGCAGGTATTGCAGGTAAATGATCAAGTGCAACTGCCCAATTCAATTGCCGACACCCCAGCAAAAGAGACCTTGCTGTTAATGGTCACGAAAAATCAAATTTTATTGCAAGGTAAGCTCATTGCCAAAACCGATGAGCTAATCAACCAACAGAGCGATACCCTTGAAAGCTTAATTACCGAGCTTAACTATCAAAGTAGTCGTAAAGCTAGCCTTAGTGAAGAGGCTAAGATGTCGCAAGCGATTACCATAATGGGTGACAGCAGCATTCCATACACGGTGCTTAAGCGCCTTATGCAATCCTGCGCGCAGGCCGGTTATACCAATATTTCCCTCGCCGTTGAAAATACCCGTGATAATGGTTCGGCCTTAACATCACAAGGCGCGGGTGGTGCATAATGACAACTAGCGCCAATATCTATTTTGATTCTAAGCTCCCTTGGACTAGCAGCAAGTCTGAAAATCGCACCTTTTTTAAAATTACCTTATTGGTGCTTATACTAAGTTTGGCATTTGCCGCTTACGTTTTTATGACTGACTTGCCTGAGCAGCCTCGAGCTGAACGCGAAAAACTCCCGCCGCAACTGGCAAAGATTATACAAGCGCAAAAGCCACCACCACCGCCGCCACAAGTGGAGCCAGAGCAAGAGCCCGAGTCTGAGGTGATTGAGGAGCCTGAACCCGAGATAAAGCCAGAACCAAAACCACCTGAACCGGCAATTGAAAAAGCGACCGTTAAGCCTAAGCCTGACGTCGTTGAGCTAAGTGAGCAAGAAAAAGTAGTCAAAGCCAGAGAAACCGCTAAATCCAGCGGAATGTTGAAGTTTAGCGACCAGCTCGCTAGTATGCGCGAGCAAGCTAAGTTAAATAACCTTACTGACACCAAGCTTAATGAAGGCGGAGGTAAAGCCGAAAAGACCCAGCGCGACATTGTTGCGGCACCTTCAATAAACGGTAGTGGTGGTATTCAAACCAATGAGCTTAGCACTAACGTTGGCGCAGCGGGTGAACTTGAGGGGCGGCGCAATACCGAGTTTGTCGCCGCAACGCAAGGTGAAGCTTTGCTGGCAACAAAACGAATTGAAGAAAAGCAACAAGTGATTGGTAGCCGAGATCTTGACCAAATTAGGCAAACACTCGATGCGAACAAAGGGGCGGTATATTCAATGTATCGGCGTGCACTGCGAGCTGACCCAAGCATTGAAGGTAAGCTTAATGTTAAGCTGATTATAGAGCCCGACGGCAGCTTGTCTTTGGTCGAACTGATAGATAGTGAACTTGATGCGCCAGAACTTGTTGATAAATTACTTAGTCGTATTCGCTTAATTAACTTTGGTGCGGCAAATGTAACGCGCACAGAGCTTGAGTACGCTTACAATTTCTTACCCTTTTAAGCCTGTTTAAATAGCATTAATTTCAGACATAAAAAAACCCGGCGAACCGGGTTTTTACATAATTATAAAATGACTTTTTATTAGCTGATTTGCTTACGACGAGCGTAAAGTGCAGCCAGTGCTAATGAAAATACACCAAGGGTAGCTGGCGCAGAAACATTAGTGACAGGCAAACCCGTCACTTCAGCTTGACCTAAAGAGATGAAGTCAAAGTAAACTACATTACCAGCAGCGTCAAATATATCAATAAAGCTAGCGTTTAAATCAAACGCATCATATAGCAACTGGTAGCTCCACGTACTTGCAGGGGGAAAACCAACATCGTCGGCATCTAGAGTGAAGAATTCGATACCAGCAGCAATATTGTCACTGTCTATTACAGCCTCAAAGTAAAAAGCTTCTATATCCCAAGTGAAACCAAAAGCTTCAAGGTTGAAGTCAAGCAAATTAATTGGGTCACCAAAACCCGAATCTAAAATGCCTGTATCAAGTAAGCTGTTGTCAAACTCAACCGAAATTTCACCGATTTTGTCAACACTATCTAAAATATCATGTTTTATAACAACTGCATTAGCTGCAAACGATGATGCGAACAAAAAGCTAGCTGCTAATACAACTGAGCTCAAACTTTTCTTTATTAATTTCATGGTTCTACTTCCTTTTTTATATTAAATTCTGGGGTGCGTTAACACCCCAGTACTGCTTTTTTAAGGTTGAACTTCGATAACAGTGGTACCTTGCTCAACGCCATCAGCGTCAGTGTAGGTAATTGTTCCCATGTACAAGTTATCTGGATCTAGGCCGCGAGTACGTATGCTAATGTTTTGGAATCTATTAGCAACGGCTCTTCTTGACGTAGATACACGCGTATTTGCTTCTGCACCGTTTACTAACCAAGCTAAGGCTGTAAAGTCTACAGTTGTTGCGCCAGCGGTATCTGCTGCATGACCCATTAGGACATAGAAAGTAGCGGAAGCGCCGTCATCTCTAGCTTCTGGGTTAGTAACAATAATGTCTTCGCCAGAACCCGTATTTTCACTTGATTGAACTTCGTTACACGAACCACCAACACACTCCCAAAGGTGTAAGTCAATGTCAGCACCCGCTGGGCTTACTAGCGCATCGCTAAGTGCTATTCTAAGTAACGAAGTACCTTCTGGAACGAGAAACGCGAAGTATTCACCAGCTTGAGCTTTAGTGTTGAAGTCAAAGATAGGACCAAAGTCGCTCGCTTGACCAGGCATGCCTCCTGCTATACCAACTAAGCCAGTATGTTCAACACTAATTGCACCGCTATAAAGGGTTTGTACAAATGTAGATGCACGACCTCTATTAAGTTGTAAAGACACGAACTCAGGTACTTCAATAGTTGAAGGAGGTACTATTGCGTCTGCTAATACAGAGATTGGGCTACGAACAACTGTACCGTCAGCGCCAGTCAATGTGATTGAACCAAACACCCACGTATTAGGAATAAATCCATCAACAGTTGAGAAGGTTAAGCTGTAGCTTGCTTTGCCGTTAGCGTCAACAACAAGTAGGTCGCTTGCAGTCTCAACACCCATTGCATCAAATGTAGCTACTTGTACGTCAATACCAGTAGGTGCATCTACAGCAACAGTGTAAGTTCCGCCCATGCCGCTAACATCAGTTACGGTGCGAGAGATAGTTTCTGAACCAACTAAGTTACCTACAGAAATTGAAGGATAGTTAAGTTGACTTGCGTCAGTTGCGAAACCTGCGGCTTCTACATCAGTACAGGTAGTATCAAAAGTAGACACTAAAGTAGCTTCACCTTGACCACATAAGAAACCAAGGTAATCACCTAAGTTCGCGCTGTAAACCAAACCAGGGTTCATTGCAGGGATTGGATCTACATGACCAGCACCAAAGTCGAATGGGTCAGCAGGTGTTGAACCATCTTCTTTCACTAGGTCTTGACGAGCACTTGTCATCATTGCTGATTTAACTTGTGCTGGTGTCCAGTCTGGGTGTTGACCCATCAACAATGCCGCTATACCTGCAATGTGCGGGCTAGACATTGATGTACCTTGTAAATACGCAAAGTTTTCACCTTGTGTATTACCTGGGATATTAAGTTGTACTGGGCTTGTTGCTGCTAAAATACGAACACCAGGCGCCGTAATATCAGGCTTCAAGATATCATTAGTTTGTGTGTTAACACCGCGTGACGAGAAGCTCGCCATGACGTTACCCACTTCAACTGCTGTACCAGAGGCTGGATTGGTGGTCATTGTTACGTTAGTGCCACCGTCAAGAACGGCGCCAGTCAGTAAAAGACCATCATCGTTTGTTACCATAACGCCCGGAGTGGTTAGGCCAGGATCATCTCCGCCCATTGCAATCGGTGCACCGCTTTGTGTGTACACAACAGTACCGATAGCACCCGCAGCTTCTGCATTCGCCATCTTCACGGTGAAGTTACACGAACCGCGAGCGATAAGTGCAATTTTACCTGTAAGATCAACAGTTAGTGGGTCACAAGCTAAGATTGGATCAGCTAGGGCTAAATCACCACTTAGACCATCAACAGGAATTGGCGTACCAATCGCTGCTGGCACTGAGAATAGTGAAGTGCCTGCAAGTGCGCCAGTATTCACTGCCAATTCAGAACCAACTACCGTAGACACACCATCGTAAGTAGACGCAGCAACAGTGGCCATCCAAGGTGCTATGTTACTTACAGTCGCTGCTGTCGGACCACTGTTACCAGCAGAGCCTGAGAAGAATACACCCGCGTCAGCTGCTCTTAGAGCGGCATTATATACTGGGCTGTTAATTGCATTTGAGTTACCAATTGAATAGTTAAGTACGTCTACACCGTCAACTACCGCTTGGTCAATCGCTGCCATTGAATCACCAAAGAAACAACCGCGCTCATTTACACCATCTGGGCTTACGTAGCCAGAGTTCCAACATACTTTGTATGCAGCAACACGTGCACGTGGTGCGATACCAGAAACCGTACCGGCTGAAGTGCCTTGTAAAGTAGCTGCAACACCCGCGTTACCAGCAGAGGTAGAAGCAGTGTGGCTTCCGTGACCATCAGCATCACGAGGAGAAGCAAATTCACCCAAACCGAATTGAATTTCGTATACGCTTGAGAAGGTGCTACCAAAGTAACGCGCACCAATTAGTTTGCCGTTACAGGTTACTACGTCTTCAGCGACCGTATCGTCATTATAAACAACGATGCCGTCGCCATTAACGAATTCACCAATAGAACCTTCGTTACATGCGCCGTCCCAACCTGCTGGCGCTGCGCCGTATGACATTTCTGGAATACTTGGGTTATCGGCAAAAGAGGGGTTGTCTGGGCTGATACCTGAATCGATAATACCTACAACAACGTCTTCACCTTTAATGCCTAGTGTGTGCTGACCACCCGGACCAGTTAGACCTAAGAAGGCAGGCGTGTTAGCAGTTTGTAGTTGATGTAATTCATCAACATAAACAGCTGATACGTCAGGGTGTTTGCGCATCGCGTCTGCTTGTGAAGGCGATAAGCGTGCTGAGAAACCGTTAAAGGTATGGGCGTATTTATGTAATATTTTGTCAACACCAATGTCTTTTGCAACTGCCGCTTGGCGTTGCTTCATGGTCGCAACATAACGACGCATAAGAGGTGTGTCAGGATTATAGTTATTTCCACCAATGGCAACCAACTGGTTGCTTGGAATAAGCTCACCAAGTTCTGTCGCTTTAGCAATCGCCGGCTTGCCTTTCATCTCAACGATGTAAAGACCAGTTACTGCTGGGCTTTTACTGACCGCGCTGCTATTAAGGGGGACACTAGTATGTACTTGCGTGATGTTTGCTGAGGCTGCTGTCGCGCAGCTTACAGCAATGGCAGACGCAGCAATACCCGATAGGTATTTGTTAAGTTTCATCAACTTCTCCATTTACATTTATATTATTATAGTAAGACGTAAAAACTTTTGAGTTCTGTCTAAATTATGGATGTTTCTGGTATGGCAGATTATAGATGCCGGTTTATTATTATTAGCAAAATAACGTAAGAAAGTGGGTTCAGGGTCGGCAATACGCAAATATTGGTGTGTTGACGTTTAGAAGAACAAACTTTTTAACCTGACGTTACAATACTTGGTGTTTTTAAAACACACGCTACTACACAATCGTAAATTGTGGACACAAAAAGCGTGCAACTTTTATACCCAGTTGATAAGTGTATGTATTTAAAAGAAATAGAAAGAGAGATTTATTCACTTAGTGAAAATATGTAAAAAAACCTGACACTATGGTCAGTATGCAAAGTGAACACAGTGCTTAATAATTGAGCTCTCCAAGACCTGTGGAACATGGCCTTACGTAAGTTTTTAGCAGGGCTTTAGGCTAGCTAACTTAATGATACCTTTGTTAACTTCAATAATAGCCGGGCATGCTTTGTTAAAAATGCCGACAAGCGCCGCTTTCGGATCAGCTAATTGCTCGCTGAACCCTACAAAAATCGGCGCTATTGATTGGGCTTATAATCTGGTTTAGGGTGTCTATATTAACTAGTCGAAAACAAATAATGGAATATTAGGCTATTATTAACCTGTTCTACTAGTTTTCAATCCTATCCATCATTCAAACTAAACGAAGCAAAAAACGATATTGCAAAAGGAAAATCCAATGGAAGAAAAATGTTTACGCGAAGCTACATTTAACCCCAAAGTACGACAGTATTGGACCCTCGTTTGGGTTTTTATAAGCGCAATTACGCTTGTTGGATTGGTGTTAACTCCTTTTGTTGCTTTAATTGCTTGGATTTTGTCGGGCAAAATACTTAAAGCCATGTCGGCACGTTTGCTTGAACGAAAACTTGTGGTCAAACGAGGTAT
This sequence comes from Glaciecola sp. G7-5, assembly GCF_055808975.1. NCBI lineage: Bacteria > Pseudomonadati > Pseudomonadota > Gammaproteobacteria > Alteromonadales > Alteromonadaceae > Glaciecola > Glaciecola sp. G7-5. The sequence continues at coordinate 714,483 of NZ_CM147892.1, read as the reverse complement.
TTTCTTTGTTGTAGAAAAATCAATTCCTCTTGAAAAGATTACCGACGTTGCGCTGATCCAAGGCCCGGTGATGCGCTTTTTTGGCTTGTATCAATTGAGCTTTGAGACCGCAGGACAGTCAGCAGCAGGCGCGCTGGTATCGCTAATTGGGATTAACGACGCGACAGATTTTAGAGAGGCGATCCTAAAACAAAAAGACAGCTTAACAAGCGACAAAGCAGACGCGATTGAAAAGCCCTCCACCCCAACAAGCGAGCTAGGCGAACTAAAACAGAGCGTCCAAAACATAGAAAAAATGCTAGCCGAACTGCTCGCCAAAAAGATAAAGCCTCACACTTAAAAACCCGCAACCCGTCATCTCAGCGGAGGGAGCAGCGCTGTATAGACGGTGCGGAGGACTTAAAAGGGAACCAAGTAAAAATAAACGCCAAGCAATAAGGCGAAGGCTCGCCAATACTCTATAGTTGTGGCGACGGGGCGGCTTTCCATTATCCAAGCGACATTTACGCTTGAGATTATCAAAAATCCAGCAATGCTTAGTTGCCATATGACGGGCATGTTGTTGGCATTCAGCATCAAAACAACACCGATTGCGGCCATCAGTGCATATTGGAATATGCAGTAAATCTTTCTTGCGCTGCTAATAGCGTGATCGTATGGTTTAAAATCATGAAGGGAGCTTTTGTGCAGAGGATAACTTGATTCCATATCATGCGGGCGCCAACCTGTTCTGCCAAACCACACTCTTAGCTTGTCGCGCCAGTGCTTGGTACGCCAACTGTCTTTAAACAACTGGCTGTAAACTTGCACGTTAGCATAAAATGGATTGAAGCTATTAAGCGCTTTGCGTACCCCATAGATTGGTTTTTCTTCATCAAGTTCGTCTTGGTAGGTGCCAAATAGGCGATCCCAAATGATGAAAACACCGCCGTAATTTTTATCTAAATAGATTTGGTTTTGCGCATGGTGCACGCGATGATTAGAAGGGGTGACCAGCACCCACTCGAATATACAAATTTTCTTCACATGCTGTGTATGCACCCAAAATTGATACACTAAGTTGACCGACCCCACCGCAATAAACAGTAAAGGTTCCACACCTACAAGTGCCAACGGCAAGAAAAACACAAAGTTAAATATACTCCCCGATGACTGCCTAAGCGCGGTACTTAAGTTGTAGTCTTCGCTTGAATGGTGCACCACATGTGCGGCCCAAAACAAGCTGATTTCGTGCCCGCAGCGATGGTTCCAATAATATAAAAAGTCATAGGCGATAAAAGCTAACAACCATACAGGCCACGTATTTGGCAGGCTAAAAAACGCAAAGTGTTCATAAATCAAAAAGTAAAAAGTAAGTGGAACGAGATTTTTTAAAACGCCAACTACTCGGCTCATCACGCCAATGCTTAAACTAGTAATGGCATCATTCACTCGGTAGTAATTGGTTTGCCTCACTTTTTCGGCAATTAACTCGGCCGCAATAAGAAGAAAAAAGCCAGGGATGGCGTATAAAATAATACTCATAAGGTAATAACAAATTCAAAAAAACCACCACTACTGTAGCACCTGTCATTGCCCAGGGTAAGTACTTGTTGCCACCAAGCTATAACAGAATACAGACCAAGCTCTTTACGAGGGTTATAACACCGCGCGCGACCGCGTTGAATTGTGCGCATCCATAAAGTAGGCTGATTTTGTCCAATACGCATTGCGTATGTGTTCAATTAACGCAGCAATTTTACGCGGCGTCTTTTTCACAAAAGGATGAATGGCATACACTCCAATTGTTTTAGCCGTTTCTTTTTCGAACAGAGGTACTAATTGCTGGGCCATTAAATCTTCATGCACTAAACACTGAGGTACATAAACTATCCCATGACCCGCCAGCGCCGCTTTTCTTAATGCACTGGCATTGTTGGTAGAAAAGCTCCCCGCAACCTTCACGTTATACATATTTTTATTGCGCTTAAATTGCCAATTTTGTGCGCCGTTTGCCTGATAGGCATAAATTAAACAATTGTGATTGATGAGTGCTTCTGGCTCAGTTGGCGTCCCGTGCTTCTTAAGATAGGCCTGCGAGCAACAAACTACCCAATCTGAATCAATAATGTGCCGTGCAATTAAGCTCGAATCTTCAAGAAAGCCAGTACGTATAACTAAGTCAAAGCCCTCTTCTAAGGGGTTCACAAACCGGTTGTCGAGCGACATGTCTACGCGTAAATCTGGGTTTATACTGCAAAACTCGGTCACCGCTTCGGCTAATAATAAGTCGCCAGAAATAGTCGGGACCGACATTTTTATATGGCCACTTAGCACTTCATTGTCATTTTTAATTTCGTTAACGGCTTCATCGCTTATTTGCCTAACAATGCTTGCACTGGCGGCCAGTTTTTTTCCCGCTTCGGTCAAGGCTAAACGGCGCGTTGAGCGATACAGCAACTGGGCATTAAGGCTTTTCTCCAACTGCGTGATGCGTTTACTTACTACAGAGTTGGTTAGGTTGTTCAGTTCGGCGGCCTTTCTAAAACTACCCAACTCAACCACTTGTGAAAACAGGACTAAATCATTTGCATGCATTTGATTGTGTCATTTGAGGAAACTAAGAGTGTGATTATTTCTATTTATTGATGAAATGTAAAGCGCTAACATCGCTAGCTATACAAACGACAATAGCAACAAAAGGACATAGGTCATGGTTATATCAGCAACCACCGATTATCGTGCAGCCGCGAAAGCAAAACTTCCCCCTTTTTTATTTCATTACATTGATGGGGGCTCGTACAGCGAGACAACGCTGCGCAACAACGTAAGTGATTTGCAAGATATCGCCTTAAAACAAAAAGTGCTCAAAGATATGTCACAGCTTAGTTTAGAGCACGAAGTATTTGGTGAAAAAATGGCCATGCCTATTTCTCTTGCGCCGGTTGGTTTAACTGGGATGTATGCCCGACGGGGGGAAGTTCAGGCTGCTAAAGCGGCTGCCAATAAAGGTATTTCTTTTACGATGTCGACAGTGTCGGTTTGTCCTATTGAAGAGGTTGTGCCTGCCATTGAACGCCCAATGTGGTTTCAGTTGTATGTACTAAAAGATCGCGCCTTTATGAAAAACGCCCTAGAACGAGCAAAAGCCGCCGGAGTCACCACCTTGGTGTTTACCGTTGACATGCCAACGCCAGGGGCGCGCTATCGCGACATGCACTCGGGCATGAGCGGGCCCTACGCTGAAATCCGCCGCGTGCTGCAAGCTATGGTTCATCCTGCTTGGGCACTTGATGTTGGGCTTTTAGGCAAGCCCCACGATTTAGGCAACATTTCGGCCTATCGCAATAAAACCACCAAACTAGGGGACTACATTGGCTGGTTGGGTGATAACTTCGACACATCAATATCATGGCAGGATTTAGAATGGATCCGTGAATTTTGGGAAGGCCCACTCATTATTAAAGGCATTTTAGATGTTGAAGATGCAAAAGACGCGGTTAGATTTGGCGCAGATGGCATTGTGGTATCTAATCATGGTGGCAGACAATTAGACGGCGTAATGTCTACTGCAAAGGCCCTTCCCATTATTGCTGATGCCGTTAAAGGCGATATTAAGTTGTTTGTTGATTCGGGTATTCGAAGCGGTTTAGATGTGGTGCGTATGCTGGCATTAGGCGCTGATTGTACTTTATTAGGCCGCTCTTATATTTATGCCTTAGCGGCTAAAGGCCAACAAGGCGTTGAGCATTTATTAGATCTTTATGCACAAGAAATGCGCGTGGCGATGACCTTAACAGGCGCAAAGACCATTGCTGATATTGGTAATCAGTCGATTGCGCGCCTCGTATAGCTATTTGCGACTAGCACAGCGAACAGGGCCGCAGCTATTGTCGCCAGCTACATAACGCACAATAACCCTGTGTTTTGAAGAGGCTTGCCTTGCTCGGGGCTTTGGCACTATAGTGGTATTCGTCATTCATACGGAACCAGTGCCATACAAACAAGATGAAAGCCCAACTAAAACGCATTATTCTTAACAAGCAAGGCTTGCTGTCGGGAGCCGCATTTGGCAAAGGGGAAGCCGGTACGCTAAACGCAATTGAGCATTTAGGCTACGTGCAGGTAGACACGATTTCGGTTATTGAGCGCGCCCATCATCACGTACTTTACACCCGCGTGCCGGGCTATACGCCACATCATTTAAACGCATTGGTCGCTAAACAAAAAATATTTGAATATTGGTCCCATGCTGCTTCCTACTTGCCCATGCGAGATTACCGCTATGCCCTTGTACAAATGAACGCGGTTCGTCGCGGTGAAAATCGCTACTATAACAATGTTGAAAAGCGGCTATTGAAAGAAGTGCTAGCGCGCTTTGTTGCCGAAGGGCCCTTGCGCGCACGTGACTTTGAAACTGGCAGCAAAACAAAAGGCGGATGGTGGAATTGGGGACCCGCTAAACGCGCCATTGAACGCCTATACATGCAAGGCGACCTAATGATATGCGAACGCCAAGGCATGGAAAAAATCTATGACATTAGCGCTCGCTGTTTACCCAGTAATATTGACTTAAGCGAACCGAGCACAGCGCAGCACGCCCGCCATTTGTTTATGAACATGCTGCGTTCCCATGGGGTCTTCACTTTTAAACAACTGGTGCATTTAAAGACCGGCAAGGATTTTCGCAACTGCATGCAAGAGATTGTTGATGAGCACTTACAAAACGATGTTATTACTGCACTTGACCCCCAAGGAAAAGTAATAAAAAAGGGCGAGAAAGCCACCTTTTATGCACAAAGCACTGCCTTGGAGCAAAGTACTCGCGCCAGTAAGGCAGTAAAAATCCTCTCGCCTTTTGACAACGCGCTAATACATCGTGACCGTTTACGCGCACTGTTTAACTTTGACTATACCATTGAATGCTATGTACCCGCGGCGAAGCGTCAATTTGGTTATTTTTCTTTACCCGTACTGTATGGCAAAGACTTTGTGGCCCGCATTGATTGCAAAGCTCATCGCGCCGATAAGCGCTTTGAGCTTATTTCCATGCATCTTGAAGACGGCTTTGATGCCAGCACCGCCTTCAAGCATGCTTTTAACGCTGAACTCAATCGCTTTGCGGCGTTCAATCAGTGCGCAGTGCGCACTTAGCGAAAGCCCTATAAGTTAAGACCCACGAGTATTGTTGTTTGGTTAACATAAAATCCAAACACGTCCGTCATTCCCGCGCAGGCGTAATACTGTTCAGTTAACATGATATCCGTCGTTCCCGCGCAGGCGGGAATCTGCCAATACATCCTCTAACTATCTGATTTTACTGTGTTCCAAGGAGGTTCCCGCCTCCGCGGGAATGACGTTTTTGATGTTTTTTTGCTAAACCGAACGGCATTAGACCCACGAGTTAACACCCGCAGGCAAGACCTGCCCGCTAAACCTAAGCTGCTAAAAGATATAATCAACATACACGCCCACATTACGACCAATCTCTGGGACTTTTTGGCCAACCGCCAAATCGCTACCCATAATGCGATTAACGCCTCCTAAATGCTGTGCATATGCTTTATCTAGCATGTTCTCAATCGTAAGAGTAAGGCGCAATGCTTCAGAAAATTGATATTTCACATTCATATCCCACACGCCATAACCCGGGGTAGACGTTTCGTTTTGCAAGCTTGATACATCTGTTTGGCTGGCGGCTAATTTAAGCATTAAGGAAATATCTAGGTCGTTGTTGCTGTAATGAATTGCACTATTAGCACTTAAAGGAGCAACCCGGTAAAGAGGGAGTTTTTCACCGTTTATAGCGTCTTTAAGTTTGCCTTTTACCCATTGCGCACTAGTTGTAAATTGCCACTGGCTTGAAAGCATTTTTGATAGATAAATATCAGCGCCATAAAGGGCTGCATCTAAATTACTCCACTGTAACGGTTGTTGGGCGCCCATCATGTTCGCAATCATATTTGCCGGCATGTTGCTACTAGGTGTGCCCACAATATAGTTGTCGATAGATTGATAAAACACGTTCGCCATAATGCTTAAGCCATTGTGCTGATACTGCAAACCAATATCGCTTTGCAAGGCTGACTCTTTTTTAAGATCTAGACTACCAATATAGTTGCGTCCATCAGCCAAGCCGCCACTCACGCCTAGCGGGAACCAAGTGTATAGCTCACTATAAACGGGGGCACGCTCTTTTTGGCCAACAGAAAAGGTGCCTTTTATGTGTTTGCTAAGTGGCATGTAGGCTTTTAATACCAGGTCGCCCAAGTTGAAATCAAGCTGCCTGCCTGCCGTATTAAAGTTAGACACCAAGGTCGCGATATTTGGATTCATCATCGCCATATTCGAACCCACTTGCTCGGCGTTATAACTTACTCGCGTCGCGCGTGCGCCCAATTGCCAATCAATCGCTTTTTTAGATTCGCTCAATGAAAAGTCATATTGCGCATAAGCGCTGCTAACCTTGCGGGTTATATTGTTAAAGTTTTGAATAAAAAACATCGCATTATTTGGGTTAGTAATGCGCGAGTTATGGCTTTTTTGGTGAACGTTTATACCAAAGGCAAGTGCATCACCCTGCGCATTTATTCGCGTTAAATCGACGTCCATGCCTGCTGCGTCACTGTCGACCGTGTTTTCTCTGAACATGATTGGCATTGCATTCGCTCTATTCGAGAAATTATCCATAAGATGTTCATTTTGGTTGCCCGATACTTTTACATTGGCTTGCCAAACATCGTTTATGTCGATGTTGTAATTAAGTTTATACCAAAGGGCATCTATAAAATTGATATCCATTGCCAGTGCAGGCGTACCCGATGCATTGGTATTGACCACACCAATTACCGCATCAAGGCGGCTGTTATCATTATGATAGCCTGCCAATAGTTTTCCGCCGGTTCGCTTGTAAAAGGTAGACGGTACAATTAGGCTGTCACCACTTTCATAGTTGTTGGCGCTTTGATATTGGCCCTGCAACGACACATAGCTTTGCTGATTAGCCGTATCGAGGCGCGCACTTAAGCTGTTTGCGTCATTGTTAGTATAATAACCGGCCGACACCAATCCACTTGCTTGCCATTCATTATTGCTTGAAAATCGTGGCAAGCTGCTTTTAATTTCAATGGCCCCGCCTAGGGTTTCGTAGCCAACCGATACCGGCGCAATGCCTTGGTGTAAAACAAGTTCTTGGCTGCTGCCTAAAACGTGCGATAAAGGGCTATCCATTGCGTTTGGGCCCGCCCCGGTGATTTGCATATCGTCAATTTTTATATGCAAACGATCACCAAATAGCCCGCGGTATTGCACAACACCGCTTAGCATGCCGTTTCCATTTACACTGACCCCAGGAATTTGGGAGAGCTGCTCACGCAAATCGGGCGAGCTGGTATCGGCCAAGTTAATTTCTGAAGCAACCAAGCCGGTGTTAATTTGGCCGGTCACTTCGATGCGTTCAACGCTACTTTCTTGCGCAAAACTGATAGATGAAAAAGGAAGCGCTAGCGCTAAAGCGCTCATAAAAATGCGGGGCGCAGTGCGCACTCGTTTAGATAACAACATAAATAATTCTCGAAAATTTAGAAAAAGCGACTTCGTTAAAAAGCCGATTGAAAATACAATGCTAAGGTTTACACGAGAATAGAAGGGGGTGCGCGGGCGCGTTTTTTATAGCTAAATAAGGTGCTTGTAAACAGCACTGGCTGAGAAATTACCAATGCGTGTGGCAATGAATCAAATAATGGTGTGCTTATGCTAGCATGAGCGGTTTTGGGCAGGTCGCCTAAATGTGCGAACACACAATCGACTTCATGCAAGTTAGTAGGAGTATCGTTAGGGGCGACAACTTCTACAATTTCACCGCTATCAAAATACACATTGGCATCAATCCAGCGCATGCTGGTACCAGTACAAATTGCCAGCGTATCGGTGCTTGCGTATGTTTGCATACTCGCCATCGCGCTAGCACTCACGAAGGAAGTTAAGCCCTGATTAAAGGCCAAGCTCACTATGAGTAACAACTTGATAAGTATGTGATTAGCTAAAGTTTTGCGCTGCATGATGGTATTTAAGCTCAATAGAAAGGCATTTACAAGCACAAAGCATCGCAATTTAGAACTATATGATGCAGGTCAAATTTTATGGCCTTGTGATCTGTGAGCATGTTGTACACATACTAGAGGGTAGACTTTAATTGCTTGCGCTATTACTAATACCAGCAAGTAGCGAGGTAAGTATGTATCAAACGCAAATGCGACACAGTGAAAATTCAGGTTGCGGCTTTTGTAGCAGCCTATCTGCGCTGCTGGTGGTTTTGATACTAACAAGCCTTTCATTAGCAAGTGGTGCTATGAACAATACCGAACAGTTTTCAAGCCCTGGCGTAAATGTGGCTAACGCAAATGAACTCGACAATTGGATTATTGTGAACGACACCGTTATGGGCGGGCGTTCACAAGCAAGGGCAATGTTTGCCCAAGATCATATGCAATTTAAGGGTAGTTTGTCATTACAGAATAACGGCGGATTTGCCTCAGTTCGCCGAATAAAATCGCTGGTGGATTGGCAAGCAGGCAAGGCTATTACAATTGTCATTCGAGGCGATGGACGCAACTATCAGTTTCGCTTACGCACCAACCGCACACTTGACGGAGTCGCCTATGTAAAAGAATTTACGAGCCAAAAGGGCGAATGGCAAAGCATTACATTTACCGAAGATGATTTCACCCCACAATTCAGAGGCCGCGTAGTCCCAAGCGCCAAAAAACTAAGCTTTTCCGATATCACCCAACTGGGCTTCATGCTAGCCGACAAAACCCCGGGTGATTTTGAACTACACATTAAATCTATCGCGCAAAACGTTGAGGCAACTGCGCGTTAAGCCCGCGCACTATCATTATCTAAAGACTGCTATGCATTGACGTTAGACGCATAGTCCATTCTTCGATGCAGAATCCTAACGATAAAAATTTCCTGTAACGTCACTTTTCTAAAGAAAATGATATGGCTATCTTGAGGATACTTGAAATATCCTTCACCAATTTCGTTGCAAGGCCTTCCCAGCGTTGCTTTGTTGGCAAGCAATCTAAATGTTTGATCAAATTGAGTAAGGTAAATATTACGTTGGTCGCGACCCCATTTAGACTGAGTAAAAGTAGCGATATTCTTTAAGTCCTGTTTGGCCTTAACAGATAATTTGAATCGATTCACTTACCCAATTCACCATCCAACTCTGAAATAAGTGAATCTAAGTTGTACTCCGCTAAACCGCTTTGCTCACCTTCGTCCAATGCTTGACGCAATGCATTTAATTTGGTCTCTTGCGTCTCTAATAGTCGAAGCGCAGTTCGAACAACTTCGCTAACAGAACCATATCGACCAGTTTGAACTTGCTCAGATATAAAAGCATCGAAATGGTCACCTAAGGTTATACTTGTGTTTTTAGCCATAACATCACCTAACATACCAATATATACCTGATTATGGTATTTATATAGTGAAAGTCAAGTGAAGACACCAACCCTCGTCATACTCACCCTAACCCTCGTCATAGTCGCCCCAACCCCCGTCATGCTCGCCCCAACCCTCGTCATACTCGCCCCCACCCTCGTCATACTCGCCCTAACCCTCGTAATACTCGCCCCAACCCTCGTCATGCTCGCCCCACTCCTCGTCATGCTCGCGAAGGCGAGTACCTCCCACATTACACAGCAAATCAAAAACGACCTCCGTGGTTAGCTTGCTAGGTAATGCGGGAGATTACTGCCTGCGCAGTAATGACGGGGGCCTTTGCAGTAATGACGGGGGCCTTTGCAGTAATGACGGGGGCCTTTGCAGTAATGACAGTGGTGGGTGCAGTAATGACGGCAAGGGTTGCGGAGTTAGTAAAATCCGTAATCGCTACCTATTAACGAATCCCACACAAAAGCGTATACTCAACTATTGTAGTAATCACATCCATCAAAAACATGGGAATAACAATAATGAAAAAAACAAAGCAATCCCTCCTCGTTGCCGCGGTCTTAGTTGCTGGCATAGCATGTACACCCAAGCCCGAGGTACAAGCACCAGCTCCCCTTAGTGCTCAAGACGCAAAAGACTTTATCACCAAGGTGGAAAGCGACATTAGCAAGCTGTCAAAGCCGGGTTCGCACGCTGCTTGGGCTTATGCTACGCATATTAACTACGACACCGCGCAGGTTGATGCTTATTTTAACGAGCAGCTGTCGGTGCTATGGGCCAAATACGCGGTAGAAGCAGCCAAATTTAACAACGTAAAAGTAGATGCCGACATTCGCCGTCAATTAGAGCTGCTCAAATCAGCGCTTGAAATTGCCCCACCTGCTGATGCAGCCAAAGCTGAGCGTTTAGCTGCCATTGGCGCTGAAATGACCGGCATGTATGGCTCTGGCCAATACTGCAGAAATGACGACGAATGTTTCTCATTAGTTGAAATGAGCAGCCAAATGGCAACTAGCCGCGACCCTAAATTACTACTAGAATTTTGGCAAGGCTGGCGCGAAATCTCAAAACCCATGCGCGGCATCTTCGCAGAGCAAGTCGATATTGCTAACGAAGGCGCAAAAGAGCTTGGCTTCAGCGACACCTCTGAACTTTGGCGCGCCAAATACGACATGCCAGCAGACGATTTTTCACAAGAACTTGACCGCTTATGGGGCCAAGTAGAACCCTTCTACGAAGCCTTGCATTGCCACGTGCGCGCCGAACTTTCTGACTACTATGGCAACGACGTAGTGCCTCTTGATGAACCTATTCCTGCGCATTTGTTGGGCAATATGTGGGCACAAAGCTGGGGCAACGTGTACGACATTGTTAAACCAAAGCAAGAGCTACAAGTACCCGACGTCACCAAAGCACTAGTAGATCAAGGCTACGACGAAGTCCAAATGGTGAAACAAGCCGAAAACTTCTTCTCATCCTTAGGCTTTGCGCCATTGCCTGACACCTTCTACGAACGTTCTATGTTCCAAAAACCCGAAGGGCGCGACGTGCAATGCCATGCCTCGGCCTGGAACCTTGATGACAAAGACGACCTACGCATAAAAATGTGTATTCAAAAAACCGGTGAAGAATTTAACGTTATTCATCACGAGCTAGGCCACAACTATTATCAGCGTGCTTATAAAGATCAGCCTATGTTATTTAGAGGCTCTGCCAACAGCGGTTTCCACGAAGCCATAGGCGACACCATTGCCTTGTCGATTACCCCCGCGTATTTGCAAAAAGTAGGCTTAATCGACAGTATTCCCGATGAGTCAAACGACATAGGTATGTTGCTAAAAGTCGCCCTCGACAAAATCGCTTTTGTGCCCTTTGGTTTGATGGTTGATCAATGGCGCTGGCAAGTACTGCAGGGCGATATTAGCCCCGAACAATACAACGCCCTTTGGTGGGAACTACGTGAAAAATACCAAGGCGTGAGCGCACCCGTAGAACGCGGCCCAGATGCCTTTGACCCAGGCGCTAAATACCACGTACCGGCGAATGTGTCGTACACACGTTATTTCTTAGCGCATATTCTGCAGTTCCAGTTCCATCAAGCCTTGTGTGATATTGCGGGTAACGAAGACCCACTACATCGCTGCAGCATTGTTGACAGTGTTGAGGCCGGCACCGCACTAAACGAGATGCTTGAAATGGGCCGTAGCAAGCCATGGCAAGAAGCCATGACCGTACTTACCGGCAAGCCCGACATGGACGCATCAACTATTGAAAACTACTTTGCGCCCCTTAAAGTATGGCTTGATGAACAAAATGCTAACCGTGAGTGTGGTTGGTAGGGCACGGCTTATTTAAGCCTCGCGCACAGTGTATAGCTGCTGCGCGACAGCTTTGTGTATAGCGTAAAACTATTGCTTAGCGTGCAAGTAAGGTAAACTTCACGCTAAGCGCATATTTTTTAGAATCTAGTGAGAAATAGTTAATGCAGCAATGGTTAAAAGCAGGCGTCGCAATAGGTGTGCTCATGTGCTTATTTAGTTGTGCCACTAGCACCACTAATACCAATAGCACCAGCGGCGCAGACGAGCCCAGCAGCAAGGTTTTAGATTACCAAAAAAGCGATGCCGACTACTACGCCTTAGTCAAGCTCATCAGAACCCAAACGGCGCAAGCCAGTGATTACGATAAGCTCATTCGCATATATCCACTTACGTCCTTATACAAGCCTAAAAGCGACCACGAACAAGCAGCGAAACTACTTTCACAAAGCTATATGGAAAACCAGCAATGGCGAGAATGTTTAATCACTAACGAAAAACTCCTTAGCCTAAATTATACCTCGCTAACTGGGCACTATGGCGTATCGATTTGTGCAACCGAGCTTGGAAACCTAGCGCTGGGCAAATTCCATAATGCGATTTTAGATAATTTTATAGAAGCGATTTGGCGCACCGGCAGCGGCCAAAGCCCCGAATCGCCGTTTTACATTACCAGCGTAAACGACCTTTACGCCTTCATTCAATTACATCAGTTAGTAGCGGTAGGGCAGTCCTTGACGTATGTCAATAATTTGCCAATTCAAGCAATTCGAGTACAAAATCCTGAAACAAATCGAACCTTTACGTGGTATTTTAACGTTACGCCCGAATTTAGACGTGGCATTATTGATACGCTCGAAAATAAAGACAGCGAATAAAAGCCACAAACAAAATAATAAGAACTATAAACACAAGGAACTTAATACATGAAAACTTTCTTTAAATGGTTTGGCATAGTCGTACTTGCCATTCTTGTGCTGGTTGGCGCATGGGCAACCCACGAATGGAAGGCTGAAAAGCCCTTCTCGTTTAATAACTTCTTAAACCGCACCTTGGTAAAAGAAGCCCTTAATAGCCCGCAAACACTCACCTCAATTGGTGTACTTGATGGCATGGGCATTACCGGCCATAACGCACATTTAAACGATGCCAGCGAAGCTGCGTCAAAAGCTTCCTTCGAACGCTTAAGCAAAGCCCACCAAGTCTTACTGCAATATAAAGACGAAGACCTAAGCGAAGACGAACTGCTTTCAAAAGAAATCGCCCTGTACTTGTTTGATACCTTAAAAGGTTACGAGGAGTTTCAGTATCACAGCTACCCCTTTAACCAAATGTCGGGTGCGCAAAGCGGTTTCCCAAGCTTTATGGATTCGCAACATGCTATTACGGGTGTTGAAAGCGTAGAGCATTACATTTCACGCCTGCAAGAATCAAAACGCTACTACACCCAAACCCTTGAAGGCATGCGCGTTCGAGAAGAAATGGATATATTCCCACCTAAGTTTGTTGTGCAGCGCGTAATAGATGAAATGACCGGCTTTATCGACAAGCCCGCCACCGAAAACGTACTTTATACCTCGCTTGCCAAAAAGATGGAAGACGCGCAAATTCCAGAGGAGCAAAAAGCAGACCTACTGGCAAAAGCAGAAAACGAAATACAAAGCACCGTATACCCCACTTACCAAATGCTGATTGACTATTTCACAGGGCTAAAAGAAAAAGCCGGCACCGACGACGGAATTTGGCAAATGCCCCGCGGCGATGAAGTTTACAAACTCGCCCTTCGCTTTATGACCACCACCGATTACAGCGCCGATGAAATACACACCATTGGTTTAGCCGAAGTTGAGCGCATTCAAAGCGAAATACTGTCTATTTTAGCCGCTGAAGGTTTTGATGTGTCACAAGGCTTTACCGCCGCCATTAACGAACTTGCTGAGCAAGAACGCTTTTACTACCCTGACACCGATGAAGGCCGCGAACAAATCTTAGCAGACTACCAAAGCATTCTTGACGAGATTGATGCGGGCCTTGGCGATGCCTTTTTAATTCGTCCTAAAGCGGGCATGGAAGTAAAACGTATTCCACTATTTAAAGAGAAAACCGCCCCAGGCGCTTATTACCAGCGCCCAGCCATTGACGGTTCGCGCCCGGGTGTATTTTATGCCAACCTTTACGACATAAAAGCCACGCCAAAATACGGCATGCGCACCTTGGCCTATCACGAAGGTATTCCGGGGCATCACTTTCAGGTAAGTATTTCGATGGAACTTGAAGGCGTACCGATTTTTAGAACGCTTTCTCCCTTTGTGGCTTATACCGAAGGCTGGGCTTTATACACCGAATACCTAGCATGGGAACTTGGTTTCCAGGATGACCCCTACGACAACATAGGCCGCCTGCAAGCCGAGCTATTTAGAGCCGTACGTCTAGTGGTAGACACCGGCATACACGACAAACGCTGGACGCGCGAATACGCCATACAATACATGCTTGAAAACACCGGCATGGCACAAAGTGATGTAATCTCAGAAATTGAGCGCTACATCGTTATGCCCGGCCAAGCCACATCGTACAAAGTAGGCATGATGAAAATCTTAGAAGTACGCGAAAAAGCCAAGCAAGCCTTAGGCGACAAATTCGTACTAGGCGAATTCCATGACGTGATTTTACGCAACGGCGCAGTGCCACTGGCGATTATGGAGCGTTTGGTTGATCGTTGGGTTGAAGAGAAGTTAGCTGAGTAGTTTTACACTTAAGCTAAGTAATATCAGTGGTTTATATCACCTTTGTGCACATTGAAAAATGCAATAGAATACAAAGGTATAAACCATTATATCTTTATCAGCAAACTTATTTTGTATCCTAAACGCCGGTTAAGTGACCCATCTGACTGATACATTCAACCGAGTTCATGGCAAAAGCGCGACGTGTGGTCAAAGCGGTCGCGCTTTTTTTGACCCTCACCGCGGTCATCTCCGCACCCCCAACGCGGTCATCTCTGCACCCCCAACGCGTCATTGCTGCGAAGGCAGTAATCTCCCCAAACAACCCCCAAACTACCCATCACCCCTTAGCAAAAGCCGCCTTCAAATAAGCATTAAAAGCCGGCCCCGCAGCCTTCTTAGCATCAGCAATAATCTTCACCTCAGCCATCCCATTCAGCTTCTCAACCAGCTCCTTCGCCCCCGGCGCCTCAGCCAATAAATCAATCTCAAACAACTTCTTCGCTACGCCACCCGCCAAATCAACCGAATACAAAAACATAATATCAGCCGCTGTTAACTTATCCCCGGCCATAAACGGCGAAAACTCAGCCGCACGCGCAATCGCCTGCATACCATTTAACAAGGCCCGCTTAACCTCTTTTTTCGTAATATCAGCCACAGGCACACCCCAAAACGCCTCGGTATGACAGCGCCGCGCCGGTAGCTCAATATAAAGCTCAACCATTTTCATCAATTCCCTAATACGCGCCTTCTCAAAAGCGCTACCACCAATTAGCGGCATATTCGGCTCAATCTCATCCAAGTATTCAAGAATAACGTTTGTTTCAATCAGCATACCGTCAGGCGTTTTAAGCGCTGGCACCTTGCCAGTGGGCACAATAGCCAAGTATTCAGGTGTTTGATTAGGATAGGTAGTGACCACCTCGTACTCAATGCCTTTTAAAGCCATGGCGAGTTTGATCATGTTGTAGTAGTTGCTTACGTCGAATCCGTATAGGGTTAGCATGGTTGGGCTCCGTGGTTTTTCGTTATAGAGTAGTTGGTATAATAATACGGCACTGGAGCTGTAAAGCTTCATTTTTAGTTTTGATGGTATCTAATTAGCTATCTCAATGAGATGTTTCGTGCCGCTAAACTATTCTAGAATATTAAACTGGTGAGGGTAGCGATATAAGCTCTTTGAGCTCGGAAATTACATGAGTTCCACCCCACAAAAATATAACTAAGCCAAAAAGAAATACTGCACTAAAAATCATAATTCTCCGCGCAGCTTTCGTTCTTAATTTATTTATTAATCGTTTAACATAAACAATTTTATTCAGGATTTTGTTTAAGTACCAAGCAATTGGAAAGATATAAATAAATGGCAAAGCAAGAATTATATTTTTAAGTGTATCGTTAGATACATAGTCAGCAAACCGTTCCTTAACCCCTTCGACTTCAGCCACATTCACAGAATATAGCAATATCAATGAAGCTAACGCTGTAATCATCGTTGTCAGCGTCACAAATTTTTGTTTCAAATTTGTCATTGCCAGCTGTTCATTGCGTTGTTTGTCTTGTAATACAGAATATGAAGCTGAAATATTAGAAAAATAGTTTAGTTGCGATGACTTCTGTTTATCGTCTATAAATTCATGTAAATGAAAGGTCTCTACAAGCGATTTCCCGTATTCATTAACGCCAAGAACAAAATGTTCAACATCATTGACGAAATCCTTTAAATGAACGCGTTTAATATCTACCATTGCAAACAGTATTTGGTTGATCATTGCAGAAGCTAAATTCTGTTTGTCATTTAAGGGTTCAGTCAACTTAAACACAGTGGTAATTGAATCTTCAGATTGCGGATGATGTTTGTGGCGATGAAAGGCATACTTAATATAATAAAATGATTGTCTCACTATTGTAGATTCACTTTCTACATCTTGTGTCTGCAAATTGAACTTAGGATCTCGTTTCATGTATTTTAAGAAGGTTAATCCCGAACCGTCTAATATAAATTGAACATTAAAGAGGCGCTTGTCTTTTTGTCTAGCATCACTAAGGACAGTATTTAGCTCCTCAGATAGTTGCAATACTTCAGACTCAATCTCATGTAGCTCTTTCCTATCGAAGCTAGACTTACTCTTAATTTTAGTTATCGCGGAATTTTTTAGGTCTATTTGTTGTAGCAGTGGCTCTACACTATTTTTGAAGACAGAATCGTTGAGCGTATCCATATACGGCCAAAGATAAACTTCCCCTCTATATTGGCCGTCGATATTTACTCGCCCCAACATAACTACTCTAAACCTACCATCCAGTGGTAAGCGGTCTCGCCAGTTGTGCACAGAGCTAACCAATGAATAAGGCGTATCAGTAATATTTTGGCTAAACAGGTAGTTTTTGGGGTTATGGCGGATTTTAGTTATTAGAGGAACTGAGCGTAAACCAATATCAATGAATGAAAATTTGAGTTGACCAGCTAGGCAGGGCGTCCAACCACAATAGTCGAACCGTTCTAGTAAATTATCAATCCGTGATTTATTCAAATGCTATCCTTGCATGCTAACGACTTTAATTATCTGCGAGTCGCTTATCTGATTTGACACTGTCACCGTCAACAACTGCGCCATGACATATAAACGCACCGTTCTCCCTGCTTAAAACGGAAGTCATGTTTTTTTGGTTTTCAGACGTTAGTGATAACAGAATTTGCTTTGCAGAAAAAAACAGAATACACAAACCGAAAATGGTTAGTGCCGAATACATTATCAAATCCATTTATAGCGCCTCACTGTTTTATTGATTCTTTAACTGGGTGGAGGATTATACGCTCGACCTAGTTGATGTCAACTTACCAATAAATATACTTGACATAGTGAAATATAGCAAATATCGGCGAGCCATTTTTATCGTTACTGTGTAAGTCTATCGACATATTCGAATAATTTGTTAAGCAATTTAAGTGCAAAATTTTTGAAAATTGGCTCAAATTAATAAAATTAAGCGGACTGTAAAAGAGTAAACACCGCATAGTTAAAAATTAGCTTCAATTACGTTTTACCACTCTCTCCTCATTTTATGTATACTTAAACAATTGTTGGTAGTATGTGAACAATGGCTACTCATCTTCTGAACAAAATAATTTGAATTTACATAACTTGTATAGGAATAACCGCGTAAATGAAAAGTTTGCTTTCGCTACCACCCAACCTCGTTCGCTACTTTCACGAAGTAGAAGACAAAGACCAATCAGAATGGTTTTGCACCAGTGACCTAGAGAACACGCCACTAGGCTCAGGTGGAGGTACCGCATGGCTATTAAAGCAATGTGCGCAAAGCGAAGAAAGTGAAGGTTTCTCAGAGTGGCTTGGTAAAGATAAGAGAATGATCATCCATGCGGGCGGACAAAGTAGACGATTACCTGCCTATGCACCGTCGGGGAAAATATTAACGCCTATTCCTGTTTTTAGGTGGGAACGCGGCCAAAAAATCAATCAAAACCTGCTTGATCTGCAGGTTCCTTTATATAAAAAAATACTCAAGAAGACACCCAAAAGTTTAAATACCCTTATCGCTAGCGGAGATGTTTACATTCGCTCCGAAGGTCAAATTTCAGCGTTACCCGAAGTTGACATAGCCTGTTACGGACTATGGGTAAATGCAGAACTCGCGCAAAACCATGGCGTATTTATTTGTGATAAGAGTAATCCGCAAGAATTACTCTATATGCTTCAAAAACACTCGCTATACAAAACAGAGTTGTAGACCAACGCTCAATACTGCATAAAGACTCAAAACCTCATCCGTCAATGTTTGTTCAAAACGCCGAAATAAACATCAAGCTCAATTCAGAGCAGCGTAACTTGTGGATTGAAAACGCATACATTGGTAAAAATTGGGAAATCCATTCCAACCATATCATCACAGGTGTGCCAGAGAACGATTGGGCTATTAATTTACCCTCGGGTATTTGTTTAGATATCGTTCCCATCGACGATGATTTGTATTGCATTCGCCCCTACGGTTTTAACGATAAATTTAGAGGTGAAGTCGCTTATGTCGAAACAAATTGGTTAGAAAACAGTTTTCAAACATGGCTTAGTGAGCGCGGTTTAACTTTAGATG
This sequence comes from Glaciecola sp. G7-5, assembly GCF_055808975.1. Lineage (NCBI taxonomy): Bacteria > Pseudomonadati > Pseudomonadota > Gammaproteobacteria > Alteromonadales > Alteromonadaceae > Glaciecola > Glaciecola sp. G7-5. The sequence goes on along the minus strand of NZ_CM147892.1, from coordinate 695,882 downwards.
AACTCGCCATAGCGCCCAATACTGATATTCAGTCTGCCAATATTTTCCCCGTCGTGCCTTTAGCGCAACTAACACAAAGCCTAATAAGCTTTTTGATATCAGGAGGAGATGCCAGTCATCGCAGCGAATACCTAAACCAACAACGCATATCTGCCATCGATATTAGTGAAAGAGCCAACTTAAAGCGCCTATACGAGCAACGTGACAGCTTTCGCAAAGCCAATTACCCCTTGCTGCACAAAAACTTTGATAAAAGCGTGATATACCAGATTGATTTAGACGATGTTGCCAAGCGTGTGGCAACAGACAATATTGAAATGTCGCCTTACAATGCACCTGCAGACCCATTCTTGCTAATGCATGAATATATGTTCCAGGCAAAAATAAAACAGTACCAAAACAAAGATTCTAGTGATGACGAGCGCCAAGCGTTCACATTACTTCAAAACAACATTATCGATACGCTGCCTGCCAAAAACTTGCTGCCGCAATTAAGTGTTTATCAAGATCAGATTGTATGGGGACGAAGCCCAATACGCATAGATTTAGCCGGCGGTTGGTCAGACACGCCACCTTTTAGCTTAATACATGGTGGCGCGGTGGTTAACATGGCTGTTGAATTAAACGGCCAACCGCCCTTACAAGTTTTTATTAAGCCATCGAAAGAATACAAAATTATACTGCGCTCAATAGATATTGGCGCGCGAGAAGACGTAACCACCTTTGAAGAGTTGGCAAGATTGACTGAAATAGGTTCAGCCTTCTCAATACCCAAATCAGCGCTATGTTTAGCGGGCTTTCACCCTAGCTATTGTGAAAAAAGCTATAAGAGCTTGAGTGAGCAACTACAAGACTTTGGCTCGGGTATCGAAATTTCTACCTTAGCCGCCATCCCCAAAGGTTCGGGCTTAGGTACAAGCTCAATATTAGCGGCAACCGTACTAGGTGCAATCTCCGATTTTTGCGGCTTTAACTGGAATCCAAACGAAGTAAGCCACCGCACATTAGTGTTAGAGCAATTACTCACAACCGGTGGCGGTTGGCAAGACCAATACGGCGGTGTATTGCCCGGCATAAAACTGCTGCATACACAAAAAGGCGCAAGCCAAATACCCGAAATTAAATGGGCACCTGAGTTTATTTTTTCTGAGCCCGAAAACAAATCAAGAATGTTGCTTTACTACACAGGCATAACACGCGTTGCAAAAAACATCTTGTCTGAAATAGTAAAAGGGATGTTTTTAAATGAGAGCAAAAACAATGCCTTACTGCATGAAATTAAACTGCATGCCTTTGATACCTTTGATATATTACAGCGTGGTAATTTTGAAGCTTTCAGCCAAAGCATAGCCCATACTTGGTCACAAAAGCAGGAGCTAGACCCAGGAACAAACCCGCCCGAGGTGCAAAACATAATCTCACAAATTGAAGATTATGCATCGTCGTACAAACTGCCTGGTGCAGGCGGAGGTGGCTATATATTCATGATTGCCAAAGACCAAGAAGCAGCCGGAAAAATCAGACAAACGCTAATCAACAACCCACCAAACAGCTTGGCTAGGTTTGTAGATATCGATTTATCGAGAACGGGCTTTCAGGTGACTAGGTCTTAACACCTAGGCCGTCATGCTCGCGAAGGCGAGCATCTCCTCAAAAGCCTAGTAAATCCAATAAAAGCCAGCGTTCATGCATGTGATTCTAGAGATTCTTGCCTCCGCAAGAACGACGTTTGTTAGGACTCGTGCTCAAGCGAATAGTATAACGCCGCCGCGGGAATGACATTTTAGATTTAAGCGCACAACCTAACTAAAATACCACTTAGTATGCAAATGCACCGCCTCACTAGCCAGCAGTTCAGAAACACCAAACCATTTATACTGGCCATGCTGCTTCTCTGGAAGCTGATTAAGCGGGCCGCTTATTTTGAGCTTATAAGCAATCGCAACATAGTGAGTTGAAAAGCTCTCGTCAAACACATTGTCAGAATAAAAATGGTCGAAAGGGCCAAGTAGCTCGGCCTCTTCAATACTAAAAGTTTGGCCCAGCTCTTCTTGAGTAAGCCTTTTAAAAGCATTCGCCATCGACTCATCTTTCAAAATGCGCCCGCCTGGCACAAACCAAAAACCTTTAGCTGGGCGATTTAACCTTTCGCCCAGTAAAGCTTCGCCCTTATCGTTTTCAACCACTAAATCGATTGATACCAAAGGACTGTTTTTAATAACTTCAGTAAACTTCGCTTTGCTTAAAAACATAGTTTATTTTCTAAAGTTATCTTGGTTGGCTAAAAACCACTGGTAGGTAGCTTCAAGGCCTTCCTTTAGGTCAATCTTATATTGCCAACCTAAGCTTGCTAAACGGCTTACGTCCATTAATTTACGCGGTGCACCGTCGGGTTTGCTGGCATCAAATATAATGCTACCCGTGTAGCCAATAACTTCAGCGACTGTTTCGACTAATTCACGAATAGTGCAATCAACACCTGTGCCCACATTAATATGACTTAGCATAGGCTCAGTGTTTGCTTCGTAGGTGGCTTTGTCTAATTGCATTACGTGTATTGAGGCGGCTGCCATGTCGTCTACATGCAAAAACTCGCGCATAGGTTTACCACTGCCCCAGGCCACTACTTCACTCGCGCCAGCTAACTTAGCTTCATGAAATCTGCGAATTAAGGCGGGGATAACATGTGAATTTTCAGGGTGAAAATTATCATTCTCACCATAAAGGTTAGTTGGCATGACCGACCTATAATTACGACTAAACTGCCTGTTGTACGATTCGCACATTTTTATGCCGGCTATTTTAGCAATGGCATAAGGCTCGTTAGTGGGCTCTAAAGTACCCGTTAATAGCGCATGCTCGGTCATAGGTTGCGTAGCCAGTTTAGGATAAATACACGATGAACCCAAAAACAACAAATCATTCACGCCGCTCACATGGGCTGCATGAATGATATTGTTTTGAATCATTAGGTTTTCGTAAATAAAATCCGCAGGATAGGTGTTATTTGCCACTATACCGCCCACTTTAGCGGCGGCTAAATACACCTGGTCTATCTTCTCTTCTTCAAAAAAGCGCATTACATCCGCTTGGCTAGTTAAGTTAAGCTCGCTGCGGCTGCGCGTAATTACGGTGTTTGCTTCGTTCTTACTAAGCTGCTTTGAAATAGCCGAGCCAACCATACCATTGTGGCCGGCAACAAATATACGTGTCATATGATTTCTCTCTATTGCCGTAAATGCTATTCAGTAGACACTGACACTTTGTAACCATGCGACTTAAGCAAGGCATGCTGTTTTGCTACCTGCAAGTCAGACAACACCATTTCTTTACACATTTCTTCTACGGTAATTTCGGGTACCCAACCTAGCTTTTCTTTTGCTTTGGTAGGGTCGCCAAGTAGTGTTTCTACTTCGGCAGGGCGGAAGTAACGTTCGTCTACCTTAACAATTACGTCACCCACTTTTACGCCTTCAGCGTTGTCGCCAGTAATTGCGCTAACAACAGCGGTTTCGTTTACGCCTTCGCCTTTAAATTCTAGAGTAATACCTAACTCGGCAGCCGACATACGCACAAACTCGCGTACCGAAATTTGCTTACCGGTAGCTATTACGAAATCGTCAGGCGTTTCTTGCTGAAGCATCATCCACTGCATGCGCACGTAGTCTTTAGCGTGGCCCCAGTCGCGTAGCGCGTCCATATTACCTAAGTATAGGCACGGCTCTAATCCTTGAGAGATATTAGCCAAAGCACGCGTAATTTTGCGCGTTACAAAGGTTTCACCGCGGCGCGGTGATTCGTGGTTAAACAAAATACCGTTACACGCATACATGCCGTATGACTCGCGGTAGTTTACGGTAATCCAATAAGCATACATTTTCGCAACAGCATAAGGTGAACGCGGGTGGAAAGGCGTAGTTTCAGACTGCGGGATTTCTTGCACCAAACCATAAAGCTCAGAGGTAGAAGCTTGATAAAACTTCGTCTTTTTCTCTAAACCTAAGAAGCGAATCGCTTCAAGCAAACGCAAAGCGCCGGTGGCGTCAACATCTGCGGTGTATTCTGGTGCTTCGAACGACACGGCAACGTGCGACTGTGCGCCAAGGTTGTAAATTTCGTCAGGCTGCACTTCGCTTATAATGCGAGTTAGGTTTGACGAATCGGTTAAGTCACCGTAGTGCAAAATAAAGTTTGCGTTGTCGATATGAACATCTTCATATATATGGTCTACACGCTGCGTATTAAACAAAGACGACCTGCGTTTAATTCCATGTACTAGATATCCCTTTTCCAACAAAAACTCAGCGAGGTATGAGCCGTCTTGGCCTGTTACGCCGGTGATGAGTGCTACTTTTTGTTGTGTCATTTTTGTTCCTTTTGGTTTGTTGCTTGTTTTATATTTAGCTAAAACTAGTGTGATTTTAGTGCTCGAAGGTTTTGTTTTTCATACAACAAATTTGTTGCAAGAGCATTTGTTTGTTGGCTACTTCGACAAGTATTCTACGATAATTATAAGGCAGTAGAAATAGATGGTCGTGTATATTTAGAGGTTGCTTTTGTTTTGACTATAGTAAAAGCTAGTCTACTCTCGTTAGAGGCGTGTTTTTTGCTTATAATATTTTTTTATGGCAAAGCGTTTTATGAACTCATTTGCGATTTAGTTTTCCGCTACGCTTCCTTATCATCATAATGTTGTTTCAAACAACACCCACACTTCTATTAGTTCAGTCTATTAAATTTCCGAGCTTGTATGCCTGTATCTTTATTAATAAAGATACAGGCATACAAAAGAGCAAAAACAATATTAAAATATTGTCTTTTCTTTTGTGCAATACCACAAAGTTCAATTATTGGAGAAGTGAATAATTGTTTTCGCCTTATTTTTTTGTTCAAAGTTCTAAAGGTGTTGTCCAATTATTTTTAAGACTTACATTTGAATTTTTAGCCTGAATATTCTCGGTTCGATTTCATTGAGATACTCAATAATAACAAGCGTTTAGAACTGCATAGTTCAAAACTTTTTTAACCTCTGTCAAATTCTTTTACATTGAACATTAATTTTGAACCAAGGGAATTTGCAAATCAAAAAATAATCTTTCAAAACAGTATGAAAACGTAAAACATTATTTTGTGTTCGATTGTTGTTCGGATATGCAGTAGCGTTCAAACATAAAAATAAAAACTACCACTCTTATATAAATCAAGTATGTTTGTTAATTACGGTCGTTTATTATAAATCCGGTGACACTATTAAGATGTTCAGGTAAAGTTGGGGACAACTGGACTGCTGTCACTGACAAATGGGACTATGGATAATAAAAAATTGCAATATATGTGCGTTCAGTTTTAACTCCATAAACTATATATTATGTCGATAAAACTCGAAAAAACATTATCTTTTGATTTTACAAAAGAACATAAAAAATCTTATTTTGAATTGTTAAAATTGGCTAGTGGAACTGTAAGCATAACTTGTCGCGATGAAGAACGCGCTAATGCAATAGAAAACCTAAATCAGTTGCCCTCATATGCAAACGTACATAAGCGAATTCTGCCACTTTTAAATGAAAAAGCGATATTGTTAAATGTGCTCAATGAATTATCAAAGGACAGTAAAAATTTACTGACGCGTTCAACTCAACAAGCTATGGTGACAGAAATAGCAGCGAAAGCGCAATTACTCACAATAATCAAAACCCTATCAGAGAAAAAAATCCCAGTGATTCTTTTGAAAGGAGCGGCTTTCGCAGAGCTGGTATATAGTAGTTCTGCGCCGAGAACTTCAAATGATATAGATTTACTAATCGAAAAGAAAAATTGGAACCAAGCTGTAACTGTTATAAGCAATGTAATGGTATATACGGATAAATTACACCACAATGTGTTTGGAAACCTTTATGAGCTCTCGTTTCAACCTAAAAGCAAGGTAGGCGCGGCACTAGATTTACATTCTTCGCTTGTTCATCCGCTGTTATTTAATATTAGCGAAGAGCAGTTGTGGAAAGATAGCTTAATGCACCCCAGCTTTGACAATGAACTAGTCAGAGTTTTATCACCAGACCACGCATTGATTCATCAAGCTCTACATGCATACAAGGATATGAATTTTGCGAAGTATAATTTGGTTGATAGTTACAAATTAATTAAACATGAGAAGATAGATATTGAAAAAACTATTTTAACTGCACGAGAATGGGGAGCGAGCATTCCACTATTTGTATTGTTAAAAAATTGCAAAGATATTTTAGGTAGTGAAATTGATAGCAACGTATTAAATGAAATACGGCCTTCTCCATTGATATTTAATACCATATCGTTGTTATTAAAATCACACTTTGCACAACCCGTGGGGTATAAAAAGTCAATTGGGTATAGATTAAATCAGTTAGTCGGGCAGTTTGTTTTTTCGTGCAGTATTGCGCGGCCATTAGCGTTACAGTGGTTATTTCTCAAAACAAAACTTAGCTACAGAACCCGATAAATAATATAAACATTTAAAATATATAATGAATCATTACCAATATTGATATTGATGTCATGAAGCCCTCAATATCAACTGAACTTCTGAACCAAGGCCTTATGGAATTAAAGAAGTTCATGATTTTCTATTTTGAGAAGTTGCTTAGGAGTGCAGTGAGACTAGTTGAAACCTTTCGATCTAATTATTCTCATGGTCTAACTTAAAGCAGTAAGGTCGCTAGATTTACTTAGCGTAAAACGATTTATGTATTTGGTTTCAAATTTTAATTAATCAAGAAAGACTTACATTACAGATACCATATAAAATACTACGTTCGTTCTGTAACAAACACTTGTTGACTTTAAACAAAGCAGGGTTAAATTTGTCGATAAACCAAAGATCTACCCTATGTGTCTTAAGTAATTCGTTAATTGGTTGATTCTGTAGTATCAAATAGGTTGCATAATGAGCATGGTCCCGAGTGACACAAAAAACTTAATATCGAACTTCTTGTCTTTGTCTGTCTTACAAGGATTAAACATGATTTTGCCCTTAATCACATTGCCTTATTTAGTTAGGGTCTTAGGCGTCGAGACGTTTGGATTGTTATCTTTTGTTTTAGCTATCATTATGTGCTTCAACATATTGGTTAGTTTTGGGTTTGAATTGTCTGCTACCCGCGAAATATCAATGAATAAAAGTAATATTAGTAAAGTTTCTGAAGTTTTTACCGCGGTGATGCTAGTAAAAATTGTCTTGGTTATTGTTTCGTTTTTAATGTTGTTTTTAGCCTCTATATTATTTGACTTCATAGGAAGAAACTACGAATTATATTGCATAACTTTTGGTCTTGTTATCGGCAATGCTATTTTTCCATCTTGGCTGTTCCAGGGGATGGAAAAAATGAAATTTATCACCTACATAAACTTAGTTAGTAAAATAGCGTTTACAATTCCGATATTTATAATGGTGAACAAGGAGTCTGATTATATATATGTCCCTCTCCTCAATTCCATGGGCGCCATTTGCGCTGGTCTTTATTCCTATTATATTGTTTTTAAATTATTCAACATTAAGCTAACAAAGGTTCATTCAAGGTTTATTTTGGCTCAATTAATCAGCAGCTACCATTTTTTCTTATCACGTTTGGCAAATAACGGCAGTCGCCACTATGCTACCACCGTAATCGGGATCAATTTTGGTAATGTTGAGGTTGGTTATTATTCGATGGTTGAAAAACTCTTTTATGCATTCATGAGTTTGGGGGGAATTATATCTCAAGTTATATTCCCATATATGAGTCGAACTAAAAACCTTATTTTTTTTAAAAAGGTTTTAACAATAACTTCTATTGGTACTATTTTAATGTTACTCATTATATTTATTTTCAACGAGTTTATATTGGAAATTGTGTTTGGAGTGAGGAATGAAATGTTGTCAACTCTGTTCATAATAATCTTTGGGGGGTCATTTTTCGGTGTTATAGGCGCGCTGTTGGGTTACCCATTGTTAGCCGCTTTTGGTTATGTGAATCAAGCCAACAATAGTTTGATAATAGCTTCTATTTTCTATTTTCTTTATATTTCTTTGGTAACTTATTTTACTGAAAAACTTGAATTTATAGTTTTATCTTTACCTTTATATATGCTTTGCGGTTTCTTGCTAAAAGTTTATTTCATATATAAAGCTAACATTTTTAAAACATTTTAATGTTGTGAACCTAAGTAACAACTTATTACTCGGAGATTGATTTGAAATCACCTGTTTTCATATTTTCACTGCCTCGCTCTGGCTCGACTCTTTTGCAGAGAATATTAATGAGTCACTCAAAAATTACTAGCCTAGCTGAACCTTGGATATTGCTCCCGATATTATATTCTACTAAAAAAGAAGGGCAAATATCTGACTATTCAAGTAAGGTATCCGCTCTGGCTATAAATGAATTTATTAATAATCTGCCCGCTGGTAATGAAGGTTACAATAAACTGCTAAATAGTTTTTTATCAAATGTATATGCTTCTTGTTGTAAAGATGGTGAGGACTACTTTTTGGATAAAACGCCGCGCTACTATTTAATTATCTCTGAAATTGAAAAAGTATTCCCGGATGCAAAATTCATTTTTTTATTTCGTAATCCACTACATATTTATAGTTCAATCGTTCGCACATGGGGCAAGAATAGGTTCAAAAACACCTTTAACTATGATTTGGATTTACACAAGGGATTCAATTTATTGAGTCAAGGCTACTCGCAACTCAAAGACAAGTCATTCGCATTGCGCTATGAGGATTTAGTTGATAATCCAGAAAAATGTCTAAAATTTTTGTTCAAGTATCTGAACTTAGATTATAAAACTAATCTCTTGAATGACTTTGCGTCTCAAGATACTAAAGGTACCTTTGGTGATCCAACAGGAGTAAAAAAATATCATAAAATTGACTCAAGCTCCTTAAATATATGGAAGGAAACATTTTCTACAGACTATAGAAAAAAACTAATAACTAGTTACGTAAAATCGTTAAAAACATGCGACCTTGAAGTCCAAGGTTATTCTAAGGAGAAACTCCTATACGACATAGCCTCAATAAAAACTAAAACGGACCTTGGAATACAAGATCGAACAGATGTGTTGTACGCAAATATTGTCAGGTACAGTAAAATGAATATTTTTTTAGGTGGGAGTAAGAAAAAATGGACCAAAGGACTTTATTTGTCATGAATGGTATTTGCAACTTATGACTAAAGGCGGTCTTAATTTATTAAACTCATTGAAAGTAGTTATTTTATTTTCTCTGATCAACAGCTCGCTTTTCATTGCCTATTCTCCAAGCAACATAGTGCGTTTAGTTATGGTGGTTATGATGAATTGTGCGGGAATTTTGTTAGTAATAACTTACTTTAAAATCAAGGGTGATATTTCGAAATATTTTCGATTTATGATCGGGTGCTTGCTTGTCTGGGCCATTATAGTATTCGTACGCGGTATTTCTTTTGACCTGAAAGCTTTAGTCTCTCTCTTTGGTCATTATTTAATGGGGTGGGCATGGTTAACACCTTTTGCAATTGTTTTTGGGTTTAAAATGAAAAATTGGGAAATCCTTTTTAATTTTATACCAAAATTACTCCTAGCTGGGTCTGTAATGGGAGTTTTGGCCTACTTTTATTATTATTATTTACAAGATTCGAATCAAAATATTGCATTAGGTTATATAGAATGGTTAGTTTTTTTCCCTTTTTATTAATGACTTACTCATTTCAAAAAAAGAAGAACCGGATAATTCTCTTTGTAGCAATTTTTTCCTATTTATTAGTGACTTCTGGTGCAGCGCAAAGAGCTAATTTGATTTTTCTATTCTTGTTTCTAACCTTTTATACTTTTGAATATTTTAGAAAGCCTGGAACAAACCAAATTGTTTTGAAAACTTTATTATCGATGGTATTGCTATTCTCAGTATTTTATTTAATCTATGGTTTTGAGTATGTAGCACACTCAATTTTTCAAGATGATGAGCTAACGCTTGATACTCGGACCTTTTTGTATGAAGAGTTATTTCTCGATTTTTCAAATATGGATTTAGTTATAGGGCGGGGCGCCCTTGGTACATATTTCAGTCCTTACTTTGAATACTTGCAATTGAGAGGGTTAGAAAGTGTTGATTGGTATCATCGACAAGTAAATGAGATTGGTTATTTACAAATGATTTTGAAAGGTGGTTGGATAATGGTTGTGCTTCACCTTCTTATTCTTTTACCAGCGTCGTTTTTGGGTATAGTAAAGTCAAGGAATGTAATAACAAGAATGTGTGGTTACTACATATTAGCTTATCTTATTTTATGGGCAGTTAGTTATTACTCCGTTTTTTCTTCAGAGTACATCCTCTTGTGGATGGCCGTTGGGACGGTAATCTCCAGCTCAAATAGAGAAATCAGAAACGAAGAGCTATTTACAGGTCAACAAGAGAGCCACAATTTTGGGAATAAATAATTCAGCACTTCCACTGGTAAGCATAATCACGGTCGTATATAACGGTGAAAAATATTTAGAACAAACGATAAAAAGTGTTATTGGTCAAACGTATAAGAACATCGAATACATTATAATTGATGGTGGTTCAAAAGATGCTACGCTTGAAATCATAGCTAATTATAAAAATCACATTAGTTATTTAGTTAGTGAACCTGATAACGGGTTATATGACGCCATGAATAAGGGAATAAAAGCAGCAACTGGCAAGCTTATTGGTATGATAAACAGTGACGATTGGTATGAACTAAATGCTGTTGAAGTAATGGTTGAAGCATTTAGGCAAAATCCAAACAAAACTATATTTCATGCAGATCGTTTTGATATAGGTATGAACGGAGTTAAACAAATAAGAAAATTCAATTCGTCCAATTTTAAATTTAAGTATTATGGAATGACATATAATCACCCTTCGATGTTTATTGCAAAAGAAGAATATGAAATACATCAATACTCTCTTCAGTTGAAAGCACTTGCTGATTATCAATTTGTTCTAGAGGCTTTTTTACGAGACAAAAATACTTTTTTTTACGTGGAAAAAACACTAGTAAATTATCGTTTAGACGGAATAAGTGCGCAACAATCTCTGTATCAGCGATTACATCAAGGTTTTTTGGTATCACGAAGCGTTGGCTATAATTCAACACAAAAACTCACCTTACTAACCATTAGGTTGTTTGCAGGCGTTTTTTATAAGGCTTATCTTAAAATGACCAAGTATTTTAAGGATTTGTAAACAAAATTCTAGAAATCTAATTGCGACAAGATCATCGTATTTTATGAGTCGTTGCAATTAATTGACATATCGGGCAGTAACTAGATTTAGTCTACTGTCGTAATTTTTTTATTGATAACCCTTATTTAACAGTAGCAATTGAAAGGGCTAGTTAATAGTGAGCAGTCGCACAATCAATATGGATCAGTGAGTAAAATGTATAAATCAAAAACTGAATGTCTTAATTTGCTTTTTAATTTTTTTAATTTGAATGAAATTCCTTATTCAGTGGTGGGTGATAGTAGAACCTTACCCGATATCGTGCCTGGAGATGTTGATATAGTAGTGAGTCGGCTAGATATAATAAACATTTGCCATACATTGAAACAGTTCTCTACTGAATATAATTGTGAGATAGTGCAAATGTTGCAGCACGAATGTACAGCTTTTTATTTTGTATTATCATTTTCGAATGCTGATGGTACTGTAGATTATATCAAACCAGACATTTGTAGCGATTACTACCGTGAAGGAAAGGCACTAATAACGGCCGACGAAATATTGCAAAATCGAAGACTTGCTAGAACAAATAGCAACGACGAAAAAGCGTTTTATGTTTCTGCCCCTGAAGTTGAGTTTCTTTATTATTTTATAAAAAAATTGATAAAGGCGGATTGAATTCCCAACAGTTTGAGCATTTAGTAGAGCAATATAAAAAAGCATCAATCGGATGCAAAGCGAAATTGTTAGAGCATTGGCAACCAAACGACGTCGATAAAATCACACAAGCAATGAATAATGAGGAACTAAGTTTTTTGCAATCTAATCTGAGTTATTTTAAAAATCAATTAGCTATAAATACTAAAATGAATTTCAAAAACCACTGGCAGGAATTGAGGCGTAAAGTATCTAGAGTTATAAAACCTACGGGAGTTATTCTTGTGTTTTTAGGCCCTGACGGCGCAGGAAAAACAGCTATAGGAGGGCGCCTTGAAGAAAGATTAAAACCTGCTTTTAGGAACGTAAAACGTTATCACCTACGACCTACTATTTTGGGCAGAAAAGGGGATACAGTAGTTGTTACTAACCCACATGAAAAAAAACCACGGAACGCTTTTAGTTCTATCGCCAAATTAGTATATTTTGTAAGTGACTATTTTATTGGTTATATCTGTGAAATATTACCTTTAAAAATAAGATCTCATCTAATTATTTTTGACCGGTATTATCATGATTTGATTATTGACCCCAAGCGTTATCGTTATGGTGCACCGATGTTTTTAGCCAAAATTACAAGTTGGTTCATTCCAAAACCAGATTTATTTATTGTTCTAGACGCCCCTGCTGACGTTATTCAAGCACGTAAAAAAGAAGTGCCATTTGAAGAGACTCAAAGGCAAAGACTGTGTTATTTAGAGTTTGCTAGCAACAATAGCAATAGCATTGTTTTAGATACGTCAGTTGGAATAGATGAAACAGTAACAGACGGAACTAAACAGATTCTAAAATTCATGACAAATAGACAATTGAAACGACTGCATATCAAATGAAACTGACTGAAGATATCTTGCAAAGATTGTACTTTATGTCCGATCTCGGTAAGTACTGCCTATCTTTCAAGCATAACGAATTTTTAGTTATTCCGGGGAATGATGCTCCGCGGTGGATAATACCAGCAGATGCAAAATATGGCCGAGAGGTATTGTCCGATTGGTCTCCCTATGGACTTGCTTCAAAATTCAAATGGTTAATATTAAAACTCCTGTACCGCTTTAATATGTTAGGTAACATTCTTGGTATTACAAAAATCTACGTTAAAAGTTCGTCTGTAAGATTGTTAGATAAAAACGATTCAAAACAAGAAGCAAAAATAATAGTTGTTCCAGTTATTTATATTGGAACGCCAGGGCCAAAGCAAAAAGCTGTAATTACGTTGGTAGGAGTTGAAAGTCAAAAAGTTTTAGCTGTTGCTAAATTAGCTATTGGTCAAAAGTCAAAGAAAAGCATAATACATGAGGCGGATGTATTAACGAAGCTAGCCAAACTTGGCGTACAAAATGTTCCTAAATTAATATCGAAAAATGATGAAATTGGTCTTACTCAGCAAACAGTATTGCATGGTAAGCTTAGTACAAGGGGCTTGAGTGACGCGCATTTAAAATTTCTGTTGTCGCTGCCAAAATCTGGTGGAAAGTCTACGTTTATAAAACTAGGAAAGGAATTATTGCAACTTTTCGATGACTTAAAACATAATTTTACCACATGGCAACAAACCCAAATTAGTCTTACTATCAACTCGATTACCAGTAACAGAAGTATTGGTTTAGTTTTCAGTCATGGTGATTTTACCCCATGGAATATAAAGAATGTTGCATGTGATAATGTTAAGGTGTTTGACTGGGAAGATGCGCAAGTAAATGGTTTACCTTTTTTTGACATTTGCCACTTTACCTTTATTCAAGCGCATTTGTTCAAAGACTATCAGCTTGTCAACCAGTTAATGGATGCAATTAATAATGAAAAATCGCCGATCGCATGTTATTTAAAGCTAAACCATATAAGGCGTGACGATACTATACAATTGATAAATCTTTATATTATCTACAAAGCTTTTGATAGTGATACCAGCGCTGAATATAAGTCATTTTTAATAGAATGCGTTTTACCGGAATTTAATAGATAGAGTAATAAGCAGAATGAATAGCAATAACAAAAATGTCTTGTTATCAGCATACGCTTGTGAGCCAAATAGAGGTTCTGAGCCGGGTGTTGGTTGGAATTGGGGTATAGAGATAGAAAAATTAGGCTATAACGTATACATTCTCACTCGGCAAAATAACGAAACAACAATAACTGAGTATTGGGAAAACCATAAAAAGCCTGAGAATATAGATTTTATATATTACGACGTTCCCAAGTGGCTTTCATGGTGGAAAAAAGGAGGTCGGGGTGTGAGGACTTACAATCTTTTGTGGCAAATTGGAGCGTATTTAAAAGCAAAGCGGGCGCATCAAGCCCTTAATTTTGAGATAGTCCATCACATTACATTTGGTGTTGTTCGTCAACCTAGTTTTATGGGGAGATTAAAAATACCATTTTTTATCGGCCCCTTAGGTGGCGGTGAAAGCTGTCCTATTGAACTGAGAAAAAATTATCCATTCAAGGGTAAAGTGCTCGATTTAGTTAGAGATATTCTAAATTTATTTGTCAAAATTGACCCGACAATGCTTTACACTTTTGGTAGTGCTACAAAAATTTTTGCTAAAACACCAGAATCAAAATATGTCATACCGAAGATCTTTCATAATAAGACGAAAGTTAGTATTGAGATAGGAATAAATACACCCAAAAATATTAGAAAAAAACCTAAAGCAGATGTTGATGGCGGGCTCATAAAGATGCTGTACGTTGGTCGGTTCACTTATTTGAAGGGTATGCATATTGGTCTAAAAGCTTTCGAATTGGCATACAATCAAAATAAGAATCTTCGTCTAACAATGGTTGGCGAAGGCCCAGAAGAGCATGAATGGAGAAGTTTAACTACAGCCTTTCCGAATGCAATTAACTGGATAGCTTGGGTTGATCAAGAGAGACTTGAAGAAATATATACTGGACATGATGCTTTATTATTTCCGAGCCTCCACGATTCTAGTGGAAATGTTATTTTGGAAAGTATGGCATATGGTCTACCCGTTTTATGTTTAAACTTAGGTGGCCCCAGTGTTATGGTTGATAAGAGTTGCGGCTTGAAAACTGCGGTAAAAGGCCTAACAGAAGAAAAAGTCATTACCAGCTTGAGCTCTAATATTTTAAAGTTTGCCAATAACGAAGTTCTGAGAAGTTCACTTTCCAAAGGTGCACTAGCCAAAGCGAGCGCAATGAGTTGGGAGTCAGCCGTACAAAGTGTTTATGGCGAATACAAATAGAAATGAAAATATTATTAATACATAACTATTACCAAATAGCCGGTGGTGAAGATGTTGTGGTTCAAATTGAAACTGATTTGCTGATTGAACATGGCAATGAAGTATTAACACATTGCATTGAGAATCAACAAATCGACTCTTTTTTTCGAAAGTGTTAGCATTGATTAATACGCCTTTTTCATATTGGCAGTATAAAAAGATGCTTGCAGTGTTAACAGAAAAAAAACCCGATGTGGTGCACGTGCATAACTATTTCCCGCTTCTTACACCAAGTATTTTTTATGCTTGTAAAAGTGCGAAAGTTCCTGTCGTTCATACCTTACATAATTACCGTGCTGTTTGTCCCACTGCGTTGTTGATGAATGATGGGGAAATTAATGAAACTTGCATAAAAGGTACTGCATGGTGGGGTGTAGCTAAACGTGTTTATCGTGGTTCTTTTATTGGTAGCTTTTTTCTCGTTGGTATGATTGAGCTACATAAAAAAATAGGAACGTGGCGAACGAAAGTCGACAGATTTATTGCTTTAACTGAATTTTCTAAGAAAAAATATATAGAGGCTGGATGGCCAGCCAACAAGATAAATGTAAAACCTAATTTTGTTGAGGACTATGTTACTAAAAAAGAAGTAACAGAGGTAAAAGCTAGTTATGCTATTTATGTTGGTCGTTTGAGTAAAGAGAAAGGACTAGACGTTCTGTTCAACGCTTGGCAACATTGTGACTTAACGTTAAAAGTTGTAGGTGATGGACCTTTGAAAAGTATGGTTGAGCGAAATTCTGGTACTTCCATTGATTATTTGGGGCTAAAAGATAAGGTTCAAGTCTTAGAATTAATTGCAAAGGCCGATTTTGTTGTAATGCCATCAACATGCTATGAAACTTTTGGAATGGTTATAATTGAAGCTTTTTCATGCGGAACACCTGTTATTGTGTCAAAGCTTGGAAGTTTAAAAACTCTAGTGGAAAATAGAGTAACAGGTCTACATTTTGAGGCTGGAGATTCGACTGACCTTGCAAACAAGGTCAAGTGGATGATTGATAACCCACAAAAAATTATTGAAATGGGAATAAATGCTAGGAAAGAATATTTGGCTAGGTATACCTCTGAAATGAATTATAGAATGCTAATGAGTATATACCAAGAAGCAATTGCGGAAGCTGAGTTAAGTTGATTAATAATAGTAGAAATGCCTCAAAAATAGTTTCAATGATTGTTGATGTAACTAATATCAACAAAGCAGAGGCGTATGTGGAGTGCTTAGCACATAAAAACAGAGGAGCTTATATCTGTGTTGCCAATGTACACATGTGCATGGAAGTGTTCGATTCGGACGATTTCGAAAACATTGTAAATAGCTCTGACCTCGTCATACCCGATGGTAAACCATTGTCTTGGGCCCAAAGACTACTCGGTAATGCTGAAGCTACACAAGTACGTGGACAAGATATAATGAATGGATTATGTAAGCTAGCTGGCGCTAAATCGTTAAACGTAGGTTTTTACGGTGGTAGCTCTAGTGAACTAATTGAACGTGTTAAGGGCCGATTAGCCGCAAGGTACGGTGATATAAATATTACGTATGCTTTTTCCCCTCCATTTAGAACACTAACCAATTACGAAGATGCAAAGGTTATAAATGATATTAATGACGCTAATGTCAACATACTTTTTGTCGGCATAGGTTGCCCAAAGCAAGAGGTTTGGATGGCCGCACACAAAGATCATCTCAACTGTGTAATGTTAGGAGTAGGGGCAGCGTTTGACTTCATAGCTGGCGAAAAGAAACATGCCCCGCGCTGGGTTCAAGGGCTCGGCTTGGAGTGGCTTTTTCGCTTATGTTCTGAACCTAAACGTTTGTGGCGGCGATATCTCTATACTAATCCTCGATTTATATGGCATTTTGGCAAGCAATGGTTCTCATATAGATTTGAGCGCAAAGATTAAAATATTTTCTGTTATTGTTTCTCAAGTCACTTCAATTGCCTAATTTAGATCTTTTTCGTTGATAAAGCACTCGATATTGGTCTTTATGGACGAATACTAAGTAGTTTTATCGCTATTATCTTTTTACGATTTCTTATTTAGACTCAGCAGTTTAACTCCTATCGCTAGTAACATATAAAAATAGATTGTATTTACCGGTAGATGAAAATTAAAGTCTACGGATGAATGCAATAAAATCGTGGTGGTACCGCAGAAAGAGGCAATTTGTAAGCCATATAAATTACTAGGTTTTTTTATATTGCTTTTTAGACCAATAAATAATTTGAAGTATAAAAGTAATATTGCAAGACCTAATAAACTAAACCCAAGTGTACCTTGATTCGCTAATAATTCTAAATATTCATTATGGGCCCGTTTTGACATTTCTGTTAACAGGAGATCGGGCGGTTTAAATTTATGCTGCAGAATTGGATAGGTGCCAGCGCCTGTTCCTACTATAGGTCTTTCTTTTATAATTTTGTAGGCTGTAACGCGCATTAAGTCCCTACCACTCGGCTCATATCCCTGACTTGCTAGTCTGTGGGTTAAATTACTAGCGATTCCACTAAATACTAATATTAAGCTTAATAAAAAAATAATAAATAAAAGTAACGAAACCTTTTTGAATTTATGTTTGGTTGAACTAGTTTGACTAAATACAACACTGAATATTGTAATTATTATACTAATCAAAAATATCGTAACCGCCCCTCTAGAAGCAGTGGCTAATAGCGCCCAAAACATAAAAGCTGTACATATTAGATATAGACCGCTCATGGATAATGTTAAATCGAAAATATCCCTTAGTCTTACCGCACGCTTTTTGGTTCTTAAACTAGCGTAAAGTAAGCCTAAACCCAGGGGTATAGTGATCGTTAAAAAAGATGCATAATGGTTTTGATAACTAAATGTCCCTCTAACAGTTCGTTCCCAAGAGGGTGTCCAGGGTGGAATTGGTTTATTGATTTCAAGTTGGCCATTTGTAAAATAATTTAATAACGAGTATATTGATATAACAGCGGATGTAAAAAAAAGTACTTTTGCAAGTAAGATAATTCTATTCTTATTAGAAAGTAGTAAAAAAGTGAGTAAGAATGTAGCTATATAGCTAAAGTGTTTGGTTATTTCGATTAACGTTACGTAAGGAGCAATACTAATGAGTCCATTATCATTTACCTCAAGCTCGTATACTAAATCCAATAGGTTATTTGTAGAAATAGGTAGTAGTGGCAAAGGTACTATCTGGATAATTTGAAAAGATAGCCAACCCACAAGAATATAAAGTGGCTTTTTAATATCGTTAATTTTCGTTAAATTATTTCTCGATTCGACAAAAAAGTAGGACGAAAATAACGCAAAAATAATAGCGCTAAAAATTAAAAATTGCCATAATATTTCGCCACCGTGTAGCAAAGGTAATATAGATAGCATGAAAAGGAGGATAGTGAATATTCTATCAGTTGTTGACTTCGTGCCTTGCCCACTATCTTGTTGAATTTTATTCATCCCCTGATTCTCGCAAGTATCGTTTAAATCTAATTTTATGATTTTGTCGACTAAGTAACGGTTCTAAAGCTAAGAGCCTATTATATTTTTTAGCTGATTCAAATGTTAATAAAGCATGGTCAGGGTCTGTCAGCGCATGCGCGATGACCTTTTTGGCATTAATTGTTCCTTCTTTACTTTTACCAATCAAAGCCCAATGTTTAAATAATAATGGTATCAATAGGTTTTGCGTTTTTTTCTCGTAAGGTCCCAATAGCATTGCATTGATCAGTGCGCATTCAAGCGCTTTATTGTTATTTATCTCTTGACTACTAATAAATGTAGCCATTTTGGCCCAAGCGAAGTCCCAACTAGGCTGTCGATTTAAGGTGTTCAGGTAGCTTTCTAAAGCTAATTTTTCATATTCAGAATCTAGAAGTGGCGGTACATTTTTATACATATATTCGTAATAAGTCGCCAAAAGTAAATGTGTACTAGGGTCTAATGAATTTATTGATAGCGAGATTTTGAGTCGATCTCATCATTTGATAAACTAGTTGACTATCATTTGCGCTTAATGTCTGGTGTAGTTGAGAAATAACTACTTGCGGGCGTAACGTCAACATAGACGCCCACGCCCAACACATTGCCCAAAAAGTAAGTAACGTACAAAAACATATCGGAACAAGTCGTGCTAGAATAAGCTTTTTTTGAAACACTTTCTAAATATCAATTTCATCACCGCTTGCTTACATCAATAAATAATTGATTAGATTTGACAATTTGCAGTATTTACCTCGTCTATTGAATATGTTTTAGATGTGCATTATAAAATACAAGAATCTGTGAATTTAAGCTAAAGGTTTATATTAGTAATAAAAAAGAACCAAACATGATTAACATTCTTCGGTCTATGTGAATCACCGTATTCTAAGATTAATTTTCCAATTTATGAATAAAAACCACGGTCTATAATATTCTATGGGATTAAAAAGCCCGAGATTAAAAAGCTCATCAGTATAGTAGTATATTGGACTAGCCTTCAAAGAATAACTCCTTATTATTTTGAATTGGCATATTCGGCATTTCCTTTGCTTATTTATTCGAAGAAGCCTACGTTCCGTACTAGACTTCGTTACTAAACAGGCCTGTATCCCATTCATTTAAAGTTTGCTGGTTCTATACCGTTAAGCTAGCCATGATTAAGTCATTAAAACCCTCGCACATCTACAAAAAATTTGAACATACGAAATAAAATTATACTTAGGTTAATTTAGGCGCAGGCTCGGCTCCGTAGTACTCTCCCGAGTAGTGATGGTCCCCGTAGTAACTCATTTTATTTGGTTCTGCTACTGTTAACACTGCGCCAACAATATTAGCATTTAGTTTTTGTAAGCGAGAAACCGCTTCTTTAGCTACCTTGATACGTGTTACTTCAGCTTTCACCGCAAACACCACGCCGTCTACTTTGTTAGCTAAAATGCACGAGTCGCTCACGGGCAGCGTCGGTGGGCCGTCTAATATAATATATTCAAATCGCTCTTTAAGGCTTACCAGTAACTGTTCAAACTTTATAGATGACAATAGTTCCATAGGATTGTGGACCAAAGTGCCGCAGGTAATGACCGTAAGTTGCTCATTATTATCAGTATAGAAATCTGCAGATTCTAGTTCAATGTTACCACTTAAAATATCGGATAAGCCGCCCTTACTCGTTATCTCTAAATTTCTCGCCATACTGGGTTTACGCAGATCAACCTCCAGCAGTAGTGTTTTCCCTATATTGCTATAAGCACCTGCCAAGTTCATAGCCATAGTGGATTTGCCCTCGCTGCCTGTAGAAGAAGTTACCAAAATACTTTTGGGTGGGTTGTCAATATTTGAAAAAAGCAGGCCTGTACGAATCGTATTAATACTTTCAGCGAATGGTGAACGTGTGTCAGCCAAGTATTGCTTCTCAGGTTTAACGGCACCTTTTTTCATACTCACCGCCGGTGTAATACCTAAAGCGGATATAGTTAGTTTCTCTTCAATAGTGTCTGGGGTTTTAAAAGTGTTATTCAATGCTTCTTTTACAAAGGCTAGTGCTGTTCCCAAAAACACACCAAAAATACCAGAAAGTGCTAAAATCAAGTTAATATTTGGTTTAAAAGGCGCCTTTGGAACAGTAGCACGATCTATTATATGCACATTAGACGCAGTAAATTGCCCCCTTCCACTTGTTTCCATTAAACTATTTTGAAAGTTTTCGTATATCCGTCTACTATTTTCTACGTCACGTTCTAAACTCACTAATGAAAAGTTCTCAGTTTGCATTGACTGTATATCTTTTTTAGTATTTTCTATCAGATTATTAATGTTGGTTACTTGCATTTGTGCTAAACGATAGTCTTTTTCTATATTGTCTACAATTTTACCTACTTCAGCTGCTAGATTTTTTTGCGCACTGTCTAGTTCAGAGCGCGCTGCAATCATTTTAGGGTGCTTTTCGCCATAGCGTTCAAAAAGCTCATTTACCCTACGTGATAACGTAGCCTCTTCTCTAACCATATCTCTGGCCGAACTATTTTGTAATACAGGGCCTAACGAATAAAGCTCTCTTGAACCGGGTGTGATATCTCTTAGCGCAAGATATTGTTCTTGTGCAGAGCTTAATTTTGTTTTTGCACTTATTAATTCGCTATTAAGTGATTGCAATTGGGTATTTGCAATGCGCTGTTGCTGGTCGGTATCAACTAAACCCTCTAGAGAACGATAGTTACTTAATTTGGTTTCGGCATCTTGTAATTGTTGCTTGAGCGTCGCAAATTGTTCACTTAGCCATGCCTCGGTACTTTTAACCTCACCTAGACGAGTCTCTAAACCAAATTGAATATAGGCGTCAGACACTGCATTAATAACATCAGCCGCCATCTTAGGGTTTGGGGACGAATAACTAATGTTAATAATTTGACTCTGCTTACCTCCTGAAACCTCAAGTCCGGCTTGAATATTAGACGCAAGCATTATTTTTATAGCATTGTCACTAATAGGTAATTCTTTAGTATTTTCTGTTTTATTAACCAGCGCTAAAATTTCAGTTTTTATGCCATTGAATACATTAGCAATCGCCGATACTTCTTCAGATTCTTTTAGTTTTTGTTCTTGTTTATAGGTTGCGACCAAGTCCAGTTTATCGACTACTGTCTCCGCAATATTACGCGAATTAATTATTTCATACTGTGTTTCATAATATAAAAACACCAAAGCAGACGCTATGTATTGCTCCTCTCGATTCGCATTGGGTTGTTGTGGATCGGCCAATATTTTGGCTGATGCCCGGTATATTGGTGTTGCTGAATATGCAATGAACCCCCCTATAATGAGGCAGAAAATAGTTACTGCGATTATACTCCACTTTGCTCTTTTTATGGTGCGCCAATATTGACCTAAGTCAATAATTTCTGTGTCAGTCTCATTTCGAGTATTGCCCGAAGAAAACTCAACGCCTGGATATTTGTCAGCAATTACTTTGTTCATATTGTTTATACCTTAAAAAAAGCTTTCGCTGATAGTGATTACATCACCAGGTTTAATTTTGTCATTTAAAGACACTGCTTTCACAACGCTTTTGTTATCTTCGCTTACTAGCGAAATCTTGTTGCGCGACGCTCGTTCTGTAAAACCTCCTGCAAGCACCACGGCCTTCTCAACTGTTAAGTCTTTCCTGAAAGGGTAGCTACCAGGCTTCTTAACTTCACCATTTATGTAGAAGGGGCGATATTCAGTTATTGTCACTGTGACATTTGGTTTTTTTAAATAACCTTCCAATAACATAGCGGATATTTTTTGTTCTACTTGAGCAATCGTAAGACCATCAATTTTTACCTGGCCAAGCAAAGGCATTGAAATTGCACCATCGCCACTTACACGAACTTCTTTTACGCTTAAATCGACTTCGTTAAATACAGTAATGGATATTTCATCGTCGGCTGAGATTCGGTAGTTATTCAATTCATTTGCAATTACATTACTGGGCAAAGCAATAAGAGTAGCTATGCATATAGTGATAAAAACGGTTAGTAGTTTCATGAAAATCCTTACTTTCTGCTTTGGCATTATCTGGTGTTACTTAAATTTAGTAGTAAAAGTGAGGTCAATAATTTTAGCTTTGAACTCATATAGTGAGAAATCAGACGTTCGTTCTAAGTGTTTGTAATTAAGACTAACATCGAGCCAGTTTAAAACGCTATGCTCGACACTTAGCACCACATTGTGGCGGTTATCGGTTCGGTCATTGCTACTCACAATATCGTCGTAATCGTATGTGTATCCGGCTTTAATTTTTGTCCTGCTAGTGACTTTATGCTCTGCTTTTATCGAATAAGAATTAGTGATAAATGCACTAGTTTGTAACTGCGATGACTCGCGTGTAACTCGACTCGCAGAAAGGTCTATTTTTGTATAGGTGTTCGGCTTCCAAGTCATATCAAGCATATAAGACAAACCCTTAACATCGTTATATAAGTTTTCCTCAAAGTCTTTATTTTGATACCCTAATTTAACTTCGCCACTTGTTTTTGTGGTAGCTTCCCATTCAATACCAGCTAAATAGAATGCTTCTTTGCTCGATTGCTCAGGAAACACACTTTGTGTGACGTAATCATAACTAGCAATACTTGTTTGCAAAAGTAAACGTGTTTTCGGGGCTATACGATAAAAGAAGGTGGCCGTTAGTTTATCTCTATTAAGATCACGGTAACTTTGTGCGTTATTCGTGTATCGGTTTTCCAAGTGCTCTGCTGCTAAAACCCATTGGCCAATGCTTTGTTTAGAACCATAAAAAATCTTGCCTGTTGCGAGTTTTTTATCTGTTTCATTAAATTCATCAATCGACCCTGTAAGTGAGTTGTTAGTGCCGGGCTCTTCAATTTCATTTTTGAATGATAGCGCAAATTCCGAGGTTAATTTCAATGAATGATCAAAGTTAGCAAAAAATAAAATATTGTGATTATCATAGTTTAGGCTAGTGTTGTTTTTGTATGCGCTATATTCACCTTTATAATTAAAAGTTAATGCGTGTTTTCCTACATTAGTAACATATTTTAAATTAGGCAATACACTTAATAAAGAGTCTGACTCTGAACTGTCAGTTCTCAGCACATTACTATCGTTTTGAACTTTCATCTCGCCATTCATTAATAAGCCAGTTTGTTCTTGAGCAGAAACACCAGCACCGGCAAATATGCAAGAACTGATAATTAGGCCTATTAACAATTTTATATTGGGCAGAGCATTTATTACTTTGATTTCTAACACGACTATTCCAACTACCTTAATTCGTTTTGACTAACTATGCGTTGAAAATTTCAACAACGGGCTGTCCGTAATTTTACAATTTTATGTGATGCAAACATACACAATTTATTATTTCATATATCTCGTTGTCATCCTATCTTACCAAAGCCAAAGACTTCATAAACGGCTACACTTCATAAGTTGATATTATTCTAACCTGATTATTTTCAGTTTGTGTCGTATATTAACCAAGGTTTTTGTTGCAAGGCACAAAAAACAGCTGTTGATTTACTTAAGTTAGTAAGCGTTTTTATCGGTAAAGCTACGTAAAACTGTAAAGATAAGAATCTTAAAATCTAACCACAATGACCAATTCCTAATGTATTCCAAATCGAATTCGATGCGTTTCTGCATTTTTTCCGTTGTATCGGTTTCACCGCGCCATCCATTAACTTGTGCCCAGCCTGTAATACCAGGCTTTACTTTATGCCTAAGCATATAAAAACTTACAAGCTTGCGGTATTCTTCGTTATGAGCTACTGCATGTGGTCGTGGACCAACAATCGACATATCACCCTTCAGAACATTTATAAATTGAGGAAGCTCGTCTAACGAACTTTGACGTAAAAACGAACCCAAGGTGGTGATACGTGGGTCATCTTTACTTGCTTGCGTAATCACATCACTGTTTTCCATCACCTTCATGCTTCTAAACTTCCAGACTTTTATTTTGCGGCCATTTAAACCGTATCTATCTTGCTTGAATAATACTGGACCTTTAGATGTAAGTTTTATCGCAATTGCGATAACTAACAGAGGAATACAAAGAATCAATAAGGCAATAATAGCTAGTACTACGTCTTCTATTCGCTTTATAACGG
The DNA here is from genome assembly GCF_055808975.1 of Glaciecola sp. G7-5. Lineage (NCBI taxonomy): Bacteria > Pseudomonadati > Pseudomonadota > Gammaproteobacteria > Alteromonadales > Alteromonadaceae > Glaciecola > Glaciecola sp. G7-5. Next base: position 671,127 of record NZ_CM147892.1, on the reverse strand, counting down.
CTACACCACCCGACATGGGGTTGTCATACACGCTTATGGTTTGTACATCACCTAAATGTGCCATTTGGCCATGCATCAGGCAATACATAAATAAATCAGGCACTACATGTACAGTTGCAGTTGTGTCACCAAATGCTTCTAGCATCCCTTGTACGCGGTGCTGAGCTTTGATCGGTAGTGCTATATAAATTACGTCAAATTTGTTCGCTTTTGCTGCTTCGATCCCGGCTTGAATATTGCCTGCATATAGGTCATGGTAATCTGGTTCTAGGCGTTCTATTGATCTGTCGTCGTAAACCGCATCAAGTTTGAAACCTATTTCTGGTCTGCTTTGCGCTTCTTTTGCTAAGCGTATTCCTTTCTCAGAAAGACCAAACAAAGCAATACTTCGCGTATTGTGGCCTCGTATACGCATGGCATGTAAGAATTTTTTAAATATTGCCCGCCAAACTATTAATCCAGTAAAGCCAGTTACAAACCAAATAGCTAGTACTACGCGGGAATAGTCTTCAGACATTTTGGTGAAAAACAGGCCAATTACAACCAAAGCACCGGAGAGTGACCAGCTAACAAATGTGTAAAACGTCATTTCAGCAAAGCCGCCAACACGCCAGCTTCTATATAAAGAGAACGACTCAGCTATTAGGGCGAAACCAAGTGCGCCGAGCAGCGCGAGCATAAAGTATTCACGTGTGTAAGGCTGCTGATACACAACCGTAGCTAAATATATGCACAGATGAATAACACAAATGTCTATAAGGCGATATACAGACCCAAATGTGTTGCTATTGTCTTTAATGACACCGGATTTAATACGATCCATTTAGTTGTACGTCCATTTTTCAGCGTCGCCTAGGGGCGAACGTTAAACTCTGTAAATAACCAACAATGCTGAATTTGAATTCTGGTATTTACTACTACTGTTCACAGCTACCTAAGCCTTAGCAAGAAGTGAGCCAGTAAAAAATTATGCGTGAAAACAGTAGCATAATTACTAGATATGACTTTTCTAAAAATCCATATACTTAAGTGTAAAGGATCTTGACACTTTTTCTAGCGTTAGTATTAAAATTAAGGTTAACTTATTGGTTTTTATAGGTAAATATTTATACGCAATTGTTCTTAAATACCTATTGGAGAGTATAAGTTATTGAAGCGGGATGTTTTTCTGTTTTTACCAAGTTTTGTATTCGAATTAGGCGAACAAGTCTTTGCTAATTAATTCAAAAACATCAGCTAGGCTGTCGTAATTACTGGCGTAATTTATCTGTTTTATTTGGGTAAAAGACAGTAGTTGGGTGAGTTGCTGCAGGCGCTTTTGTTCTAGCTTTAAGCTTGAGTAAGCGTTTCCTAACATGCTGTTTTGTAATAGTGAAAGGAGGGCCATTGAGGTATTAATTTTAGTTGTATACGTCTTGTTTTCACTACTACTTGAGTCGGTAAACTTTAAGCTATTATTTTTGTTTAATGCAACTAAATCAGCGCCTTGGCGGTTTAGCATATAAATACCGCTAAGTTCTACGCCTCCGTGATTTCTATTTTCAGGCAATGTTACTTGTAGCTTATTAAAACGCTTATGCACTTTTTGCATGTCGTTGGTATTTTGTGCAAGGGTGTTGCTGGCTGAGTCTGGCCACATGCGCGCTTGGGGCCAACTGGGGTAAACTTTGCATTTTTGACCTGCATGTAAACCGTGTAAGGCAAGCATGTCGTCGGTTATCCAATTAAACCCTTGTTTTTGTAAATAGGCACTTAAGGTAGATTTACCCATACCGCTTGGGCCAATTAGCGCTATGCACTTACCTTTGTATTCAAGGGCATTAGCATGTATGCAAGGTATACTGTTTAACTCAAGCCATAAGGCCAGTGCGCTGGTTTGAAAGTAATGCGAAGAGTCGGTGCCGCCTTCATCCCAGTCTATTGTAATGCTATTTTCGCTTATTAAAAACTTACCGCTGCCCTCGCATTTTACGTCGAGTATGTGGGTGTTATCGGCATGGAAATATAAGTGTAGTTCAGTAGAATAGCGTTCGCCATGATCTACAAGCGACCATATGGGTTCAAGGTTTTGGGGTATATTTACTTCACCTTCTTGTACATTAACTGCAAAGGGTAAAGCTGATGTGTTGGTGTCGCTAGAGAAATCACCACACCTAACGCCATGAAGCGGCGTTAGGTATAATTTATTTAGCATGGTGCGCTTTCAAAGTTATATATTAACCTTGGAAAGGGTTACGCTTGGTGTGTCCACCTTGCTCGTCAGGAATGCTTCCTGAGAAACCTTGTGTTAACTCAGCTAGGTTCCCTGGGTTAGTCACTACTGGTTTTGTGTAAACCTTTTTTGCATTTTCGATTTTGTTGTTCATGTTTTCCATTTCTATATACACCTATTATTTTGCAGCGAATGCTTTTCTACGAGCTAATAGCATCAAACCACCAAACACTAAACCTAGTGTTGCAGGCGCTGAAACCGACATAGCGTCTGTATCTGCAAAGAATCTAGCGTCTTGACCCATACCTAGGGCAGAGTCGAAAGCTACATCTAATTGCCAGAATAAATCAGTAAACGACGGGCTAACTTGATTGGTATAGTTGCCTACTGAAAGTACGTCACTAATGAAAGCCTGACCACTATCAGAACCTGGGAAGCCAACAGCTGTGTCATCAATATCGAAAGCGATAGACGCGTTAGCTGTTAAACCGTTTATAGTGAAACCAACAATACCATTACTTGAAGTATTACTAAGTGTCCACATTCCATATGGTGTACCAAAATCATCAAATCCGCCTAGTGAAACACCAGCCTGAGTTAATGACCAATCAGCAGTTTGAACACCACCTGAAAAACCGTTAAGGTCTAGGATTGGGTCACCTGTCGACAATGCTGTGTTGCTGATCACTGACCATACGCCGCTGTCAGAAGAACCATCTGCAAACATAACCGTTACTTCCATACCAGCCATGTCAGCACCAGTAATTGAAGAACCGCTAACAACCATGTCGGCGTTTGCGCAAAGTGACATTGCGAGCAAGCTACCTGCTGCTACTACTCTTTTTAACATAATATTTTCCTTTTTCAATTCTGCACTAAACATGTTGTTACTGCATTTGGAGCGTTAAATTTAATTAACACTGGATTTAAAGCAAGAATCGATCCCAAAATAAAAAACCATTGCAAAACAGCGATCTAAGCTGCGTGATCACTGGGCTGTTGTCATAAAGCGTTACAAATTATGTGATCTGTAAAAAAAGCTGACACTTTTATTGCAAAGTTTGTGGATTTTAGTTCGTCCCTAATTACTTTTTGCATATAGCTTTGTTTTTATCACGTGTGTTGCAAAACCCACGTTTTCAAAGCATTATGATGCAATTACCCCCTTTATTCAACGATTGATTGCTGTAAAATGATGACAGGTTTATTTGGAATTTTTGGTACCCAAGCAAATGCGGCTTTGCCATCGGTTTTAGCGCGTATTTGTGAGGTTAACGCTAAAGGCAAAACATCTGAAAACGATGCTTTTGTTGCTAATCAATTGTTTAGCAACGATTTTTTAACATTAATGGATGTTGGTGATGCCAAAAATACGCAAAAACCCCCAGAATCACAGGCTTTTGCGCTACAAAGCCGCTTGTCGGAAAATGCATTCTTTCAGCACAATCGTGCACTAATTGGGTGCGACAGTGTTCAGGTGGTTGATTTTTATACAAAAATAGTTGAAGGCTTACAACTAAATAAGGGTGACACCTTAAGCAAGCTAGAAGGCGATTTTACTCTGGCTTACTTGGCAAAAAGTGAGCGATCACTTACATTGGCAACTAGCGCCTTTAACCCCCAAACACTGTTTTATGCCTTGTTGCCAAACTATGCGCAAACCTTTGTTTTTGCGAGCGATCTTAAATTAATTCTTACTTTAATTGAGCCAAAACCGAATATTGCGGCTATTGCGATGTGGCTTGCAGGAAGGCCAGACCCTAACATGTCTATGTACAGCAATATTCATCAGGTGCCACAAGCCGCAAGTGTGAGTTTAGACTTAAACGGTAATGCGCAAACTGAGTTCTTTTGGGATATTTCTGCTAAGGCCTCTAAGTATTCTGATATCGATTCGCAGCCGCTTTTAACTAATACCCTTGCAGATTTGCTTGCACAAAGCGTTAAGCTTAATTTGCAGAGTGTAGGGAAGAGCGAGTTAAAAAATGGAGCAGCTCAGTTAAACAATGCAAGCGAGCTTGCGCAAAGCACGCCGGTGTTTACGCAACTAAGCGGCGGTATGGATTCTACGTCGGTAAGTGCAATGGCCTATACCAACATGCCTAACGCGGCTACCCAGCTGCATAGTATTTCGCATACCTATGCCAGCACCAATAGCTGTGATGAAAGTGACAACATTAACGCAATGCAAAAGCGTTATAACTTTGCCCAAACTCATTTTATTGAGTTAGATAAATATACCGACTACAGTTTTGCGCAGCTTTACCCTACGCACCCACAAAGCCCAGGCATGGTGCTTTCGCCTAAATATCATGAAGAAGCGAAGTTGCTGCAGGCTGCGGGGGCTCAATTGCTTTTAACCGGCAACGGTGGTGACGAGATGTTTTGGGGCCATAGCTTGGCTTATTACGATAGGTTAAAGAAAGGTGACCTTAAGGTGATTGCTGAGGTGGTAAAAGGCGCGAAGGAACTCGAGCTACCCATTGTGCAGTCATTACGGTCAGTGTTTTTACGTCCTTTACTGCAATATGATATTTTGCCTTTATTGCATGCGGGCACCATGGGTAAATTAAAAAAAGGTAAGGGTGCTAAGCCAAATGAGTTGAGTATGCCGAGTTGGCTTAGTGCTCAAGCAAAGCAACTTATTGCTGATGCGAAAAAACGCGCTAATCCCTTTGAAGGTAAAAAAGCGGAGCGGGCAAAGTATGCGCGTTATGAAGGTTTGCACTACACCTCTACCTTTAACAGCATGCGTTCTTATCAAGCGGTTTTTGACCAATATGGTTTGCAGGTGCAACATCCTTTTTTCAGTAAAGACATTGCTGAGTTTAGTTTCGCAATTGAGCAGAATAAGCATATTAGTGGAAAGTATCCTAAGTTATTACTGCGCCAGGCGATGAGTGAGTACTTACCTGAGCAAGTATGTTGGGACACTCATAAAATCGTGTTTGACCAGCATTTTGCAAAACTCGTACAGCAAAACCAGGTGGCTTTGCGCAAACTTATTTCCCATGAGGGTTTGCAAGATTTGGGCGTATTGAACAATACAAAATTACTCGCTACATTTGACGCGCTTGTTGAAAGTGACACCCCTTCGTTAAACGTTGATCTGCTTTATGCGATTTTAGTGCAATCGTGGTATCAAACACATATTTTGAGATTGCCTGCTGCTGAGTAGGTGCTTTACATTCTTTTTAAGTGATTGAATAGTTTGGGCAAAGGTTTGGCTTGGTGGGAAGTGTAAATAAAGTTGGCTTAAAGTGAATTGTATCAATGACAATTAGACTAGATTAACACCTATATGATTAGGAATTATTTATGAGCGATTCGTGCCATAACCCGTCATTCCAAACTTGATTTGGAATCTCCTGAAATGACAAGGAAGTGCTAAAACCGGTCATTGCACCACCCTAGTTTTCAACACAACCTTGGTCATTCCCACGAAAGTGGGAACCCCATAAACCCACTAGTAAGTTCAAAACATCCTCTATAAAAAATGAAGTGAAACTGCAATTAAAACAATAGGTTGATTTTCGCTTACTATGCTTTTGAGGAGGTTCCCACTTTCGTGGGAGTGACGTATGATGTTTGGAAAGTTGATGGTTTTTTGAATTTATTTTAAGCCATAATATGGCCGTTCCTCGAGGGCTATGCAGTCATTTTTACTTCTGAGATCGATCCTTGTTTCTCTAATAAATCCTTTTAATATCCCGGTAGAAATTTTCATGTGAGCCAAGTGCAATTAACTCTAAGATAATTTCTTCATCTTGGTAGCTATAACCTAGCAGAGTAAGTTGCTTAACCATCTTAAATTTATAAACACGCATGAAAGAAAGATCACCTTTCTTTTGTTCTCCCAACAAGGGCGCCTCAATTAACGCTCTAATTGCTTTATCTAAATCAGCTTTTTGGTTTTTATGAAGTTTTTTAACTACCTTCTTAAAGTTCTCTGTTTGTAAAACTGTCGTTATTTTAGCCAAAATTATATGGCTCCAGTTTTCCTGCTTCTTTTTGGGCTTGAGAAATAACGGCTTGCTTAACGAATTCATATGGTAAGTCAGGATTATCTTCCATTATCTCACCAATTTTTGCCCAATGTTCTATTTGTTTAGGTGTTGTCCTGTTTAGCGCTTTACCTATTATTGCGGCTTTCTCTACGAGGTCTTGATCTAACCTAACGCTTGAAGTTGCCATTTTTATCTCCATTTATTACAAAAAAACAAAGTGTAGCGCATTGCATCAATAGTTGCAATGCGCTACAACATCAAGGTTACTCATAGCTCTGATAAATGATTTTCTGGAAGCATGCGTTTGTGCAAAACCGCAAGTATATCTACATAATTTCTTTCGGTTTTATAAAATATTAAATGTTGTTCGAATGAAGAGCAGTATAGTCCTGCTTTTATATCATTTCTTTGCTTGAACATTTTAGGTTTCTTGGCAATTTTTTCAAAATGTGATGCTAAGCCGCAAAGATACTTGTCTCGTTGAGATACACCGAATTTGGACAAAGTATAGCGGCCAATTTCTTTGATATCCTCTTTGGCGCTTCGTCGTAATTTGTATTTCACAAGGATTACGGATTTCTTTCGCGATCGAGCTCTGAAATCAAGTCATCCATTGAGAATGAATCTAAAATGGGACTTGCTTCTGCTAATTCCAACTTTGCCCTCAAATTTTCCATTTTCTTTTTGTACTGTTGTTGCTCATTAAAAAGGCGAAGAGCCTCTCTTACAACTTCACTAGATGAATTATATAAACCACTCTCTACTTGCTTTTTAACAAGTTGTTCGAGTTCTGGAGTCAATGATACGTGCATATTAATAACCGTTGCCTGATGTACAGATAGAATACGCTTTTATCAATGATTGTCAATCTATGAGGTTTAATCGTTAAAAAGTAGAATCCGTAATACTTTATTTAGTCGGTTATTTTTGCGGTTGAGAAGAGCATGTTGTCGTGGGTGATTTCTTTGTATTCGGCTATTTTTTGTGGCGTGTCGTTAATGATGGTGTTGTTTACGCTTATCCATGCGTGGGCGGCTACTGTTGGTTTTGCTGTGGAGCTTTCTTTTGTGCTTTCGAATTTTACGCCTATGTGGAGTTTGCATTGGCCTTGGCGTTTTTCGATCATTGATTTGAGTGCTACGCTGCGGCGCAGGCAGTTAAACTCTGTGGGGTAGTTGCGCACTATTGCGTTTATGTGGGCGGTGAGTTTTGTTAGCTCTTGTTGGCTTAGGGGTTTTGGGGTTTTGTTGGGGGTGCTGTCGAGGTGTTTTTTCCATTGGGTGTAGGGTTGGGTGTTTATTGTTTTGTGCCACTTTTTTAGGGTGCAGAGGGATTCTAGGAGGAGGGGGTAGTTGTATTTGGTTAGGTTGTACATTTTTTGGTTTTGCCTGGGGGTTAGGTGGGGTGGTTGTTTTTGGGGGTCCTTGCCTGCGCAAGGATGACGGGTGTTTGCGCTTCTGCGGGTGAATGCGCGCGGGTGACGGTGTTGGGGGTCCCCGCCTTCGCGGGGATGACGGGTGTTTTATGATGCGGTTGCAAGGTTTTTTTCCAGGAGGTTGGTGACCATGGTGGTGATGTCTTCTAGGGCTTCGGTGGGGGTGACATCGTATTCGTCGCATATTTGGGTGGCGGTAGCTTGCATGCTTAGGCCGGCTTTTAGGTGTTCTAGCATTTCGGTGGCCATTTCGTTTAGGGCGTAGTATTGGCCGCTTTCGGCGTCGAGTATGACCATTTCGTCCCCTACTTTTTGTACTAGGGCGTTGCTGCTTATGATTATGCTGGTGTTTGGGCTTATCATGTTTTTGGGCTTCTTTTTATGCGTTTGGGTTAAAATGTATGGCTTGCAGTTAACAATACCTAGCGATTATAAGCATTTTTGCAAAAAATATCATTGACTGGCGCGTATATGCAAGTCTTGCTATGTCTGTTTTGTTTGAGCATGCTTGTTACGTAAATAATATCGCTGTTTATGGCTGTAACTTTAGTTCGCCTTTACTTAGCAACAGCACATTGCTGGCTATGTCTTTAAGCTCGCTGTCGTGAGTAACGACAATTACGGTGTGTTCCTGCAAGGTAGTGCTAAGCAGTTGCGCAAATTCATGTTTTCCGTGGCTGTCGGCAAAGGACGTTGGCTCATCAAATATTATAATTTTGCAATCCATTAGTAGGGTGCGCGCTAGTGATATGCGCTGGCGTTGCCCGCCCGAGAGTAGCACGCCGTTGTCGCCTACTTGGGTGTAATAGCCTTTGGGTAGTTTTTCTATAAAGTCGTGTGCGCCAGCTTTTTTGGCGGCTTCTATCACGGCATCAAGCGAGGCTTGGGGCTGGCCGTAAGTTACGTTGTCGAGCACGCTGCCGTGGCTTAGGGCTACGTCTTGCGATACTAGGCCTATGTGTTTGCGCAGTGAGCGCAGGCGGCAATCTATTATGTCTTGGCCGTCTACAAAAATGTGGCCTTGTTGGGGGCTTATAAAGCGCATTAGTAAGTGCAGCAAGGTGGTTTTGCCTGCGCCGTTTTCGCCGTAAATCATATTTACTTTGCCGGGGCTAAAGCGCACGTTTACCTTGTTTAGCAGGGGTTTGTTGTTTTCGTAGCAAAAGCTTACTTGGCTAAGTTCTACTTCGCCTTTTGTGCAGTTGAGTTCTTCAAGGCCGGTGTCGTTAGCTTCGGGGGCAACATCAAATACATCCACTATGCGGGTTGATGCGCCAAGGGCTTGTTGCCATTGTCCGTAAATTCCGGCCAAGCTGCTAATGGGCTTGGCAAACAATAGGCCATACATGAGCAAGGTAATTAGCTCTGAAATGGAAATTTCGCCAGCCCTATAATGCAGCGCACTTACCAGCACCACAATTACAATACCAATAGAAATCAGCATTTGAATCAGCGGCGATATTAGCGCTTGGATCTTAAACTGCGACTGGCGAAGGCTAAGCATGTGCTGGGTGTTTTCTTTAAACTTCTCGCTTTCAATTTCTTCGCGGCTAAAGGATTTGACCAGTTTGATGGTGCTGAAGTTTTCAGCCGCTATCGACACTATGCCTGCTTGTTGGCGTGTTACTTGTTCTGAAATTGGCTTTATTTTACGCCCTAGTATTTTAAGCAATAAAAAGAAGCCCGGTACGCTAAAGGTAATTATAAGCGCCAGTTGTAAATTGATGCTGGCCATAAGCACAATTGCCCCGCAGGCAATTAATACGCTGGGCACAAGGCTGGTAATAATGCCTGATAAAAAGTGGGCGATTACGTTGGCGTCGTTACTTATGAGCGAGAGTATTTCGCCTTTTTTGCGCTTGCTAAAATAATCTACCGGTAGCATTTGCACGTGGTCGTATAGGCGACAGCTCAGATTAGCCAGTATGCTCGCGCCTACCATATTCACTCTAAAGCTTACCTGATAGCGGGTAATGGTTTGCATTACAATAAGCGCTAACCAAAAGCCAATAATGTAGCCGTAATGAATATCAAAAAAGCTATGGGCGCTGGGCTCTTGCAATACCGAGCTTGAAAACTGCCCTATAAAAAACGGAATAGCCAAACTCACCGCGCTTTCGAGCACCATTAAGCTAAGCACAATAGCAAGCTTGCGTTTATGCGGGCGTAAGTACGACGTGAAAAAAGATAAGTGCATTGAATGATTATACTGGCTAACTGTTAGGGTAGTTAGTGTATCTGAATATGCGCTTTATTTCTTTAATATATGGTGGGCTTATTGTGGTGCTTATTCTATTTCTTTTTTGAGTTTGCAGTGCCTGAATGCGTCTTGAGCTCAGCTCTAATTGTATTTTGCCACCATCTCTAGTTTCATTTTGCCACCATCTCTAGTTTCACTTTGCCACCCTATCTAATTGCATTTTGCCACCACCTCTAGTTGTGTTTTGCCACAACCTCTAGATGCGATATACTCACACTCCAGAGTGTTTAAAAATCATACAGGCAAAATGACTTCTCAAAGTGTGCAATTAGAGTTTGAAACTCTAATCAAAAAACCGAATCAACTAACTGCAAGCGCGAGTTTGAAGTCAGTTGCGCTTGCTCTTTGGTATCAAGATTTTGTACCTAGTGTAGATTCATTTGACGGTAAAGACCTTGCATTAGCAGGGTATGTTTTAGACAAATTAACTCGCTATAACTGCTTAGATGCAGCAAAAAAGGCTTACCTTCGAACTAATTTGCTTTCTGCCCTAGAGCAAAAAGTCGCATCCTATTCGACCCAAAGTACCTCAAAAGACAGGCTAGCAAAGCAATGGGGAACTTCGGTCGATTTGAAAAAAGAGTTTAGGGGTTTAATGGCTTACCAAAAGCGCCATTATAAAGACAGCAATTACCTAAGCTAAATCCCCATAGCAATTTTAAGCTTTTCGCCTATTCAACACCGCCACCAACAAAGCCGGCAAAAAGGTCAAACTCAATATAGTAGACACAAATATACCGCTTAACACAATAACCCCTACGCCACGATAAAGCTCTGTGCCTTCGCCGGGAATAAGCACCAAGGGTGCTAGCCCAAAAATAGTGGTGCTGGTTGACATCATAATTGGTTTTAGGCGTGTTTCAACGGCGCTTTTTACGGCGTCTCTCACTGCGCTTTCAAGCTCGTCTTTTTTGTTTTTCGCTTTTTCTAAATTGCGGCGGGTTTGGTCCACTATTAGAATGGGGTTGTTTACTACTGTGCCCAGTAGAATTAAAAAGCCCAACATAGTGATCATATCAAAGGGCTGGTAAGCACCACCTAGGACGCTATTTATTCCGTTTAGTGCAATTAGCCCAAGCAGGCCGCCCGCCATGCCTAGGGGGATCATGGTAAGCACAAACAAGGGGTAGCCCCAATGGCTAAATATCGCAACTAGCAGTAAATAACAAAGCGCAACGGCAATAACGAAGTTTTGAGATAAAGACGCCTGCGTGGCTTCAAGTTGGTCAGCCGCGCCCGATATGCTTACATTCAAACCTTGGGCAATTAAGCCTTGCTGGCGTAAGTTGGGTAGTAGTTGCTCGCGTACGGTTTTTACGGCGGTTTCAAGGGCAACGTCGCGCGGCGGAATAATGTATACCGACACCGTGCGTTCGCCGTCTATTCGCCTTACGGTATCACTGCTTTTGGTTTCAAGCAGTGTGGCAAAAGAGCGTAGCGGTAAAATAGCCCCGGTTGGCGTTAAAATAGGGGTAGATGCCAGTTGCTCAATAGTTTGCTTATTGCCCGAGCCGCTGAACATAAACATATCGACTTTGTCATCGTTTAAAATGAATTCGTCGACAAAGGCGCCGTCGCTTACCGCGGATATGGAATAGCCCAAATCGTTGGCGTTCATATTAAACTCGGCTAGGCGCTGCCAGTTGGGGCGTATTTCAATAAAGGGTTGTTCTAAGCTTAATGAGCCTGGATCTGAATTAAGCTGAGGGTTGTTAAAGTAGCTATCGGCGGTGTCAAATATCGCGCTTGCCCCTTGGTAGAGTTGCTCAATATTGCTGCCGGCAAGTTCTATGGCTACCGCGCGGGTGCCGCCGTCGTTACTCGATATAATAGAGCCGCGTGACGAAAATGCGCGCATGCCCTCAAAGCTTTCAAACTTGGCGGTAATGATGTCCATCATTTCGCCTACTTCTTCTGGGTTGGTTGGCATACTCACCATCCACATACCGCCTATATTTACGCGCATGTTGTAAAACAATAACGAGGGCATTTCGGCGTCGCCATTGGCAAAATCGTCAGGGTTGGCGTTTACAAAGGGCGTAAAATAAGCGCGCAGTTCATCGCCAATTTCTTCCATTTTACTTAGGTTGTAATCAGGCGGTGCCACCATAATCGAAAAGGCTTTGGGCTCTTCTCCTTCAGGCAGGTATTCTGCCGCTGGCATTAGCATGTATGCTGCGCCCAAAATAAGGATGAAGAATGAAGCGGCCACGATAGTAGCGCGACCAACGCTAGCGGTGACTTTATCTACCAAGGCTTTGCAGTAGTTTGCTACGCGCTTAAGCATGCCTTTTTCGTCTTTGGCTTTATCGTTTAGCCTGCCCATGGCAACGGGCACTACAAATATTGCGACTAACATTGATGCTAATATCGCGCCTGAAATCGCAATGGCTACGTCTGAATAGAGTTGCCCGGCTTCTTGTTCAATAAATAAGATGGGGGCAAATACTAAAATAGTAGTGCTGGTAGAGGCCAGTACGGCTGGCCATACATCTTTTACGCCTTCTATTGCGGCCTCGAGTTTGGCTAGGCCTTTGCGTCTAAACTGTACTATGGATTCGAGCACCACAATGGTGTTGTCTACGGTCATGCCTATGGCAAAGGCCACGCCCGCCATCGAAATTACGTTTATGGTGCGGCCAAAGGCCAGCAAAGCAATAAAGGCGGCAATGGTACAAAGCGGAATCCCTATTACGCCTATTAGGGTGCTGCGGGCCGAACGTAAAAAATAGAACATCACTAAGGTGGCCAGCAGTGCGCCTAGGAGTAAGTTTATCCATACGTTTTTTAGAGAGTTTGATACATAGAGCACATCATCACTAAATAGCTCCATTTTTAAACCGTTTGCGGCAAGGAGCTCTTTGTTTAGCTCGTCTACTATGGGCAATATTTGTTCTTTAATCGCGATTACGTTTGAACCGGTTTCACGGCGTACCGACAAGCCTAAGTTGCGTTCACCATTGGCGTAGGAGAGTTCGCGTTTCTCGTAGTGATCAAGCTTAACGCTGGCAACGTCTTTTAAATATACGTTGCTGTTGCCATTGCGCTTTATGATGGCGTTTTTAAGTTCGTCTAGAGTGTCAAATCGGCCTATTACGCGCAATAAATAGCGGCTGTTGCCGTCTTCAATATCCCCTGCGGAGGAGTCTGAATTACGATTGCGAATGGCGTCGCGTACTTCGGTTAAGCTTATGCCGCGTTGGGCTAATTTAGCGGCGTCTACGTTTATTTGAATTTGTCGTTCGGTACCGCCACGTATTTGAATTTGCGACACGCCGGGCACACTTTCCATGCGCGGTCGAATAACTTCATCGGCATAATTAAACAGCATGTCGATGTCGAGGTTCATGGGGTTGCCATCAATAGGGATGAGCTGAAAATACATGAAGGCGTTGCTAGAAAAGGAATCTGAAAACAACCTAGGTTGGTCAACATTTTCAGGGTAGCTGGGCACTTGGCTAAGGGCGTTACTTACGCGAATTAAGGACTCGTTTACTTCTACACCAAAGGGGAACTCTAGCTCTATACTGCCTTGGCCCATTTCAGCGGTTGAAATCATGCGCTGAAGGCCGGTTACGGTGCGCAGATAACGTTCTTGCTCTATGAGTATTTCTTTTTCAATATCTTGAGGCGTTGCGCCAGCCCAGCCTGTGCGGACTGAAATGGTGCGTACTTCAAGGTCGGGGATCATTTGCACCGGAATGCTAATAGCCGCCACAATCCCTAAAATACAACTAATACTGACTACTACGGCAACCAGTATGCCGCGCTTTATGGCTGATTCAATCATGATGCGGGCGTCGTTTTACTAATGCTTAGCTGTGTGTCGTCGCTAAGTAGCGCAACGCCTGTGGTGACGTAGGCTTGGTTTGCGCTTGCATTGGTCACTCGTACCAAATCGCCGCGTTCTTTTAGTACGTCAACAATTACGCGTTTGGCGCGGTTGTTTACTGCGGCGAAAATGCTCCAGCCACCGTCGGGATGTTGTTTAAGCGCTGAAGAGGGCAGCCAAAATGCGGTTTGCTCAGTGTTGGGCAGGGCGATTTCAGCTTGGGCAGACATGCCAATTAATAGCTTTGCGTCAGTTGGCAGGCTAATGTGCGCGGTGAACGATCGGGTTTGGCTGTTAGATACGCCAACTATACGTTCTATATTGCCCATGACAAAAGCGCTGTTGTGGCTGTCGGGTATGACTTTAATGGGGTCTGTTAATTGGCTAAATACAGCGTAGTATTCTTGGGGGACTTCTACGCTTAAGCGTTTATTTTGCTGTGAAACCAAGGCTAATACGCCGCTCTGGGGCGTGATCCATTCGCCCACATCTACCATGCGCCGATAAATAACCCCTGAAAATGGTGCGTAAAGGATGTGGCGGTTTACGACTTCTTGTTGTAAGTCTAGGCTAGCTTCAAGTTGGGCTATTTCGGCTTCTGCTTTGGCTACGTTGGTTAGGCGTTCTTCAACTAAGGTTTTTGCTGCCAGTTGTTTAGTCGATAGTTCTTGCACTTCTTTGTATAAGCGCTTTGCTTCTGTTAGTGAAACTTGTGCTGCTTTTACTTCGGCCTGCGCTTGACGCACAGCCAATGCACCTAGCTTGTTGTCTAGGCTTAATAGGGCTTGGCCTTTTTTAACTTCATCGCCTACTTCAACCAGTAGCTCTGCAACCACGCCCGACTCAAGGGGTGAGAGCATAGCGTCTTGCGCTGATTCAACGCTACCGCTTAATAACAGGGTTTGATAGTTTTTGGTGACCGACGGGTAAGTCACCGAGACTTCTACCGCCTCGCTTTGCGCGCTAGCGTGAGTAGATATCCCAAGTGTGAATACGAAAATGGCAACAAGGGTGGCTGCATTGGTTGTCATTGTTTTTCCTAATAGCGATGTGGCTTATTTTAAGCACATGTTTACTTATAGATATTTGTACCGATGAGGATAAACAAGAGATCATAAAATGAGCGATTTGTGATAGGTACAAAAAGACCATTCAACGACGGTTGAAGAATTTACTTGAGCGCGGTAACGTTTCTTGAATATTGCTTTGTATCAATCAATAAGGCGCCTATTTAAAAATTAATTTTAGCTATTTTCCGCGGGGCACGCGTGGGGTATTAACTGTGTTTTAATCGGTAACTTTCGATTTTGCTGCTGATTTAACAAGAATATTTCGTTCTCTAATTCGGATTTTTTTGAACAAACTCTTCAAAGCGCTTTTGACGTTCTTTATCGCGACTGAAGCGCGCTCTGCAAATACGTCGCAGTGGTTCTATTCTTGCCTCAACATTTACAGGGTTACTGACGATCATCCAATCAGTGTATGACTCATCAAATCGAACATTTGCCTCAAGCTTACATGCTTGATATGCCTCTACTAAGAGTCCGGCATTAGTTTCGCTCAAGGCGCTTTGAGAGAAACTTAGCGAGCTAATCAACGCCCCATCTATGGGTACGTTAGATCCAGGAAAATAAACTTTGCCGCTAGCGTGATTTATAAAGTCACTTTCCATTTGTTTTGCGTCAGCAAGTTGTTGAGAGTTAGGTTTACTGGCTTCAACTATATCGCTGATACTTGGTAGGTATTTTTGTATCTTGTTGCCATTAGCGTCTCTACTAGCCCAATTGAAATCTTTGTAGAGCGCTACGCACTGCTGAGCGGACGCTATTTCTTTTGGCCTACCTTGCAGCGCGGTTATTGGCTGTGTTGTCTTTTCTTTAATCCTAATGTTTTCACATTGCTTAACCTCAACGATGTCATTTTGCCTTTGCCACTGAGCAAAATTGGGGTCGGCTTTGCGGAAATTAGCAATATTTATATTCAATCTCTGCAGACGGTTTTGTAAGGCTTGTTTTTGGCTGTTTAACGTTGCAGCTTCTGCCCATGCTGAGTAATAAAAGCCATTACTCGATTGCTCAAATGTTGCAATTCTGATTGGTATTGGATATCGATTTACCGCTAGACGCAAACAGACAGGGCCGGTCGGTTCAAATTTAGTCGCATCCGCCAAGGGCATTTTGATGCCATTTATACCTGCTCTAATACGTGTTCGACCGAGTACTTCGTTGGTTACTTTACCGTAGGTAGTGTCGTACTCTCCAAGCACCTCAATTGTAGTATTAGGTCGTAATTGCTGTGCTATTGGAACGTCACCTGCCCAACTAAATAAAATGGTCTTGTGCGACGCTTCGAGCGCAATACCCGGTAGAGGGTTTCCAGGGGATAAATGTGAAGTTGAGCGGCACGAACTTAATAATAACAAGGCGATAAAGAACACCGTGTGCTTACAGGTATTTTTTGGATTCATTTAGTCAGACTCCACAATATTTTGATAGCCCAGCGAAAAAGCAGAATGTGGTTCTAATTTACATGAACTCTGGATTTGGCAGGTTCGCATCGAATCGTATAGTTTGATAATAGCGCCATTGCCTATTCCTAAATGTAGCTTGCGAGCACGAATAAAGTCAGTAAGTTGTGCCTTTAGTGATAACTCGGTGTCCGTTAAAATGGCTTGCCAAACCGCATACCAATCTGCCATGTTTGCGCTAGCAGATTTCAATGCGACAAAGTCTTGTTCAAAGTCTCGATGATAGGGATCATCTGCATTTAATCGATAAATTGAGGTGGGCACAAATTCTGTATTTAAGATGCCATAAGACCGCTTATTCAAACGATGGGCTTCACCGTCAAGTAGCATTTTATGAAAATAATGGACAAGTTCTACTTCTGATTTGACTCTTGAGCGCATTCGAAACGCAATCACGTCAAGAAAACGCTTCGGATCACTTGAGAGCAAATATGTGAACGAAGCATTTGCAGTGAATAAATTGTCCTGGTAACGGGTACTCTGCAGATCAAAATACATGCAATTTCCTTTTGGACTAATAAATTGCTCATATGTTTTGCAGCGATACTTTGCGTTAGCATCTTTTTTTGCACAAAGCTTCTCATTTGGGCACATTCTTGTCGGTATAAATCGTCCTTACAATATCGATATAGAATAAATTGAGTGTATGCAATACCATTTTCGGTGATATTTTCGATACCAAATCCGCTAGCAGAAGAACTAGCATGCGTGACAAAGTCGGCTTGTGGCTCAATGATCCTAACGTATCCTCCCATAGAGGCGATTGTGCAAGCACTAGCGCATAAGAATCCATTTGGGGTACGAACAGTCGCTTTAGCTCTGTTCAGCGCTTCCCCGATTTCGATGCCAGAACTAACGGCGCCTCCGCCAGAACATAGCCAAACTTCAGAGTAGGTGTTTTTGCGCGCAATCCACGGGCGCATCAATTTACCTGAATCTGCTTTGATACCCCCTGCAAGTAATAAAATAGTATTTCCATCAACAGGATGCAAAGAAGCAGTCATGGGCTTTTGAAGCTCAGATTTGGTACATTGAACTGTTTTTGCGGCAGCATCACCTGCCACTACAATTAAGCTCACTAAAATGGTCAAGAAGATACTTACGCCTTTGCAACTCATTTTGTTATGCTCAACTTACACAGGCACTTCTTCATAAGAACCGTTGCTATTTTTACACACGGGGATGTATTGCTCGGCCTCACCTTCGTCTGATTTTATAAAGTTGCGACGAGTCGCGCACTCACGGCCCTCTGCCGTTCTGATTGGTTCAACAATTTCGACTTCTCCTTCATAAGAGCCCGATTTCCATGCTTGAGGGGTTTGCGTGACTTGCGATTGAGACTGTTGTTGAGCCATTTTCCATGCCTCCTCTTGCGCTCGTTTAGCCTCTTGGTCCATTTTTTCGATAATTGCAAGTGCGGTTTTGCCTCCAACCACACAGCCCAAGCCTGCAACAAGCATAGATGCTTGCTTTATTTCTTCATCAGCGTACGCATAGCCTTTATCTCTTAGTTTCCTTCCTAAATACTGCGTGCCAAACCAGCCAGCGCTTCCGCCAACGGCGCATCCGGTGCCACCAGCAAGAATTTTAGTGCCTATCCCAGTTTCTTGTGTTTGATTTGGAACCGGAAGTCCAAGGTCTTTTAGTTGATTTGTGACTTCGGTAGAGTCACACCCAGCTATCATAATAGTGCACGTAACACATAAACAGATGACAATATTTCGTAAATTCATGTTTTCCCTCATGACGACAAGCATGCGTTAGCTAATTAGTCCGTATGACTCATCTAAGTAATAATGAAATTTGATGATACCTACAGTATTACGCGACTATCAAAGCACCTACAAGCACTTGAATTACCTATCTCTCGTGTAAAATTCTTAAGTACCGTTAAGTGACGACAAAAGAAAAAGATGTTTATTTTTTGAAGAGCTTTGCTACACTGCTTACAGGTCATTTTATGCGCAGTTTTTAGCGATGTTTTATTAAACAACGGACCATTATGGATAATCGAAAACGCAAAAGAGGGATAAAAGCATCGCGAGAAAAACTTGAAGCAGCAATGCTTGCAAGGGGCTTTAAGACGCAACGCGAATTAGCGAATCAGATTGCCTCTGATGAAAATATCAAAACACCCCCTAAAGACCTCGTCAATAAGGTATTCCGCGAGCAAGCCGTGTCGATCAACAATATAAATCGAGTAGCGAAAGGCTTAAGGGTAGAGCCTCACTCACTTTATTTAGCTAAAAATGACACTGCGGTCGAAAAGATTCTTCAAGAACAAATACAAAGTGAGAGCACACCGGACATTCCAGATGCATCCATACATGCCACAGAAAATCCTGAAGCGTCAGCAATACAAGGGAAAAAAGCCAACAAATTCAATGTTGTCATCATGTTCGTGGTTTTGCTATCGATGGTCTTTTTATTGAGTGTGCATAATAATAAAACGCATGTTGATACCAGTATTACATCTGCCATCGGCAAAGTGTTAATCATTGTTCAAGCAGATGAAAATTCGCAAGCATTTGCCCGTCAGTTACGCACCCGGTTTAGCAGTAATAACGAAATCAGTGTTGTGCTGTCACAGAACCCCTTGCTAGTTGGCGCTGAACCTAAACATATTCTAGAGAAGAGCAACGCGCATGCGCTTGTACGCATAGATACTAAAGGCCAGGATATCTATAAATTACTCACTGTGAGAGTTGATTCTGCTAATCACCAAGCAAGCCTTTTGCAAAAGATAGCCACAAATGAGGAGCTATTCCTGAATCAAGAGATATATGTTGAGCAAGCAAAAGCACAGATTGAAAATTTTATCTCTGGGCAAGCAATTGAAGGTATATTCACTAATGAGATGCCACAAATAGAGCAATATGTTAAAGGGCTGAATGCATTATTTCTAAGTCACTCACTCGAGGACTTGTTAGCAGCTAAAGAATACTTTCTTGAAGCAATAGACGATGCCCCTTCTTTTGCTCATGTTTATGCGCAGTTGTGCTTGATTGACGTTCGAATAAGTTGGATTGAAAATGAACTCCAGTCGCTTGAAGCCGCCGCTGAAAATTGTCAGATAGCGGCAGAAAAAGTCCCAGACTATGTTTACACCAAGCTTGCTAAGCTAGAGTTATTGATTAAAACTGGCGAGTTCGACCAGGCGAAAACGGTAGTGGAAGCGCTAACTCAGTATAATGAAACAAATTCTGATGTATTAGCAACCTTAGCAGAATATTATCTTGTTTTAGCTAATTCAGATTCAGCACAAGGTGATATCAATAAGCTTCTTGAATTTGCAACTAAAGCCCTTGAAATTGAATCACGACATTGGAGGGCGGCTAACACGCTAGCGAACTATTATTTTTCTATTGGCGATGTCATTTCGGCAAAGAACTACTTAAGTCAAGCATCGCAAGTCGTTGCACATCCTGTCATTATGGCTAACTTGGGCACTATGCAATTGTGTCATGACGAATTGAATAGAGCAGCACAAACCTATCAAAAAATTATTGATTCATCAGATAACAATTACTTAGGGCATGAAAACTTAGGCACAGTTTATTTGATGCAAGGCGACTATCTCAATGCAAGTAAACACAAACAAATTGCTTTTGATCAACAACCCGATAATGCTATACATCAAGTGTGGAGCGGTTTAGCTCAGTCTTATGAATTAAAAGGTAATACACCAGAGGCCTTGCGTCTATACGCCGAAGCGCTAGCGATTATAGAACGCGATGAATTGTTAGAAATCAATAATTTAAACGACGCATTGCACAAAGCGTACTACCAGTTTAAGCTTAAAAAGCTGTCGCGAGAAAAATTTGATCAAAAAAGCTATTTGCAGATAACCCAAGATTTAATAAAACAGCGCTCACAACTAGGGCTAAAGGCAAGAAGTCACTTAGCATGGCTGGCAGGTGAGCTTGGATTAATTGAAATGAAATCGACAATAAGTGCCGAAATAATTCAGATCTGTCCTGTTTATAAGCGCGCGCCTGAGTTGAAAAACGCATATTTTCCTCGCACTTCACTATACAGATTGCAGCACCAAAGGTCAGATTACCTACTCACCTCAACGACAAATATTTCGCAGATTTCTTCAACACCATAGTTGAGCAACTACAAAACTAGCCTCAAGTAGGGAAACTAAGATAACTGCATCGTCTTGTTGGTGGCCGTCACAGGTTTTGCAACCAACCTAGCCCTAAAGACAGCTGTCACAGAGGATCGTAAGTAGCTTTCATTCTTCTTATACTCTCGCGTACAACTTTATTTGATCTTCAAGCTCACTATTTAAGATAGATGCTAAAAAATGTAGTTGATTGACTTCCAAGGTTGTAATCAAGTCTTTTACCGTAGAATAATACTTTGACATCAAACGTTCTGGCAACTTCTTGCTCTTATCAATTGTTCGATGGATAGATAAAAAAGTTTGAATATGCTCTTCGATTTCTACCAACATATTTCTATATATACATAATTCTACAAGCTTAATTAGAGAAGCTAGATAACGACTTACGTCTACCATATTATTTGACGAAACTTGATTGAAGTTTTGAATCTTTGTCGACATTTCAATTATTAATTTCATGTATTCAATGTCTTCTATATTAAATGTTGTCGTCATAAAACCAGTCAAACAAATTTGATTTTGAAATTCATCGCGGTCGTTGAGATCTTGATAAAATGATGGTTTCCAATGCGTGCTTAGTAAAATACCATCTAATTCGTGTTGCAGTTCATCTGCTCTAATTTTGTAGATTTGGATTTTTTCTTCATCATCCATGAAGACATCTGGATGCCGACATAATAAAGCCAATCTTTCAATTATAAGTCGAAAGCCATCTTGCCATTTTAGTGGTTTCATTAGATAGTTTTGCTTGGTGATTTTGTAGGCGCTATCTAGATATTCTATAGCAGTTTCAGAGTTTGTGTGGCGCTTAGAAACGCCAATATTATAAAGAACAGAAGCATATCTACCGGCCCATCTTTCTGGATGATTTTGATACATATATTTTAGAAGGTATTCAGCCTTGGTCACTATTTTACCTACATCTGCAATCTCACTACTATTACCTGTGCCGTATTTTCCATACTTATTAGCTTCAATGCACATATGGTCAAAAAACGTTTCATCCCAACTGCCGGAGTGATGTTCTTTTACAAAATCTATAAATGATTTCACTACCTTTTGTTGGAATATAGATACATTTGACCTCGCCACTCCTTGATTAAAATACAAATTACACTCTTTTAAAAACAAAACCGCTAGCGACTCGATAGGCTGGTTGTATTGCTCATAAATATGTTTAATTTTTTGTTCCGACTCTTTTTGATTTAGCATCTCGGTTGAATAACTAACATTGACCTTCTCTTTGAAAAAATCGAATTCATACAATTTATCTACGAATTTTTGAGTTAAATAACTGCGAAAGAGTCCATGCTTAAAAGTATATTCGTTAAAAGTGTTAAGACGCTTTAATATCTCAAAAACCTCTTCTAAGATTTCTAACGTTTCTGAGTCAAAACCTGTTTCATTTGAACTTATCAAATATTCTCTTATTGGACCCAGTTCGGGGTACTTAACTACGTTTAGATTTGCCAATTTGGATAAGAAATTTCTGATTAAATCACTATTAAATGGCTCACCTGTTATTGCTGATAATTGCAGACCCATGCTAGCCGCATTAGCCCGTTCTCCAAGATACTGTGCTATAACGAAAAGCCTTTCTTCCATTACGGCAAATGATGATAAGTTAAAGTTCTGTTTGAACTCTTCTGAAAAATTGTTATTTAGATAAGCTTCAGAGTAAGTCGCTTCTAATTCTTTGAACAAATGTATTATCGTCAACTTAAAGTCAGTACTGGGTTGTTCTGTTATGTAATATGCGCCGTCGTTTAACGTGATAATCTTACTAAGATTTTGACGATTTTTGTAAAATTGAGGATCACTGATAAGATTAAGTAATTCTATAGAAAAAAGAGTATTAACCTGTGTTGAACTAGATACTTTTTCAGTCGTTAATAACTCTAAAATTGAATCGGCTAATATAAATATATGAGAACTTTTTGGCTTATAATAAGTTTGGAGTATAAGCTCACATAATGTTTCTCTATCCATACCTCGAAGATATATAGTTTTCGCAAATGTTACGTTATTGTGGTCTTCGAATTTTTTAATAGACTTGTTTGAATCATTTTTTAATTCTTGTTTATTGCACAAACCCACTTGTTCAAATAGTTTAACTGTATAAAGATTCTCTTTGTTTTTTGCAAGTTTATAGCTAGATTCACTATCTGCTTGTCTAGCGGTTAGTAGCACTTTTATAGATTCTTCATGTATCAATCGCGTAAATATGAATTCGCTTGTGAGTTCGTCAATCCACTGAACGTCATCTATTAAAACTATTAATGGATTATCAGAGGACTCTTTATGAATTTCATTGGCTATATTTCGAAGTTGCTTAATAGCCGTAAGTAGGTTGTCAAACTGCTCCATTTTTTTGTTTATGGCTGTATCAGTTTCTAGGGCCGCGGTTGTTTGAACGTAATTACGGTTTGTTGAAAAAGCATCTAGGGCTGATTCTCCAGAACGATAAAGCGTGCCAACCCCCGTACAAGACGCAATAAATCTTAAAGCGTGGTTTACCTTTTTCGCAGAAATCTTTTTCGCTTTCCAAGCTTCTTCAATATCGACAGCACTATTTTTAGATGAAATAACTTTATCTTTATATAAACGAAGCAGGACGTTATGGTTCTTTTTATAGTTTTCGGTCAACCTCAGCGTTTCTCGTTGAATTGAATCAAATAAAGTAGCTAGCCCAGTATATTTCGAATTTTGGCCTATATGATTATAAATTTTTAGACGGATTTGACTATTTTCTAACTCCCCTGCGACTCGATTTAGTTGTTCAAAATGCTTTCTTACTAAAGCCGTCTTCCCTACTCCAGGCTCACCCTTTATAAGCGTCCAATGACTAAAGCGTTGTCGTTTAGTGTTCTGTTTACATCTATCTTTAAATGCTTGATGTTGGCTCATCAATTGCGTCAATTCACTTTCTCTACCCACAAATGTAGACGCATTAACTGCAGGCTTAGGAATATTCATTCCTATTTTCTCTAACATATTGTGCCTGTTTGCAAAAAGGCGTAAACGTAAAATCCTAGTTTGAATATCCTCTTTATGTGCGGTGTTATTTTGAGTGGAAGTTAAACAGTCTTCATTATAATTGAATAACACTGAAATATGCCCAGCATCGCGTCTTTGCTCTTGCATATAATTAAACAACAAAGAGAAAAGTGATAGCGATGCGACATCCAAATTATTTGGATTATTGATCACAATTAGCTTTGGGGCGCCCAGCCCCAAGGATGTGATTATTTTAAGAGTAAATTGTATAGCTTCATGTGAATTGTGCTTTTCACTAAGCTTATCTGCCAACTTTAATATTGCTATTTCAGCATCTTTGGTCAAATACAGGTCGCTATCTGATTCACGCTTATTAGCATGTTTCTCGGAATAAAAATTGCTCACATCTTCGGCTTTATTAACGACTGTGTCAGCGGGCTTTTCCACTATCCATTCCGCTATCCAATCATTGAATTTATTCTGTAAATGTCCTACTAATTCGCTGGCTCTTTCTGTAATTTCATCGGTAATGGTATTTCCAGCGACTTCGCTAATCCCTAAAGTACCAACATGTATAATGAACTTGATTGCGGCATCGATACTTTTTTTGTTTCTAAAGTCATTTTTTAGAAGCATAAAAAGCGAATGAAATACCTGTAAATTGTCATTTTGTATTGCATCAATGATAATTATATTTGTCTTATTTTCCGTCACTTCAGCATCAAAATGCTTCTTGCAGACGTCGACTAAATTAAAGCTAATATGATCATTTTGTAGCTGAGAAATATGCTTTTGCTGAACTTCAATTAATAAAGGACTGAGCTTTGATTGATAAACACTTCTATTTAAAGCTTTAAGCAGGTTGGTCACACTAAATTCCGTTCGATTGAGAAAAAGTTAATTCGAAAATATGCGTGTAATTCTACACTGCGTCAATACGGACTATACTCTACACAGTTCAAAACGTTTAAGCATTACTAACAATAAATTAGAGTAATGATACTGAAATATTCGGTTAGAAATTGATTTATTAGACTTCAACTATCAGGCGCTGCTATCCTCAAAAAGCTAACGGTGATGCATCCCTTTAGCATCATAATAATGTGTAACGAATGGTGTAAATAATGGAGGGAGTGACTTGAATTTTTGGCGACCAATCAATACGCCGACAATACCAATCAACACCAATACAACTGTCGATGGTCCAGATACACTCTGCAATTGCCAATTCGCGTAAACAGAATTAGCGATATCACTCACTCGGATTAATGTTGCTTGCACTGCAGGCGAATGGCGTGGAAAGAAACATTATTATCATTGATTCATCCTGAAGACCGATTGCTTCACGAGCAGACGCTAGTCTATAGTGTTAATTTGTCCTATACTCGAATTAGTTCGGAATAATTTAAAATGGATTTTCGTGGTGAAATTTAATAGCAAACTAAACTTCATTCTTATATTCGCTGCGCTCGTTTGTATTGTCGTCTTATTAATTCAGTTGTTTTCAGATTCAGCTAATCCCCAAGCAAGTCAAGTGGATAAACAGATACAAAAGACGGTCTCTTCATCAGATTTTGTTACACAAACAAAAAAAAGTAGCTTGCCCTCAACCGCAAATACAAACGACTACCAATATTGTAAAAAGATGGTAGGTGACAAGAGAAACAGCGCATATGATTGGGCACGCAACGAACAGGAAAAGTGGCATACGTTTTTGCAGCAAGGTTTCTCTTTGGATGAAATAACTTTAGCAATAGAGTATTTCACAAATTCAAATTTTGCGGTCAGTTTTAGGTACGAACAATTAATCGCTAATTCGTCATTTGTACAAAGCAATCGGCAAACTAATGAAAAAATAAAGCAAGAATATCCTGAGTTTTCGCCATCTAGTTTCCCTGGGTATTTTGAAATAAAAGTGCCGTCGCCAGAACTCGAAAACTTTAAACAATTAACGCCAACAAAGAAAAGCCAACTATTAGATGAAAATAAGCCCAACGTAGACGACGTTGCCTTCTTCATTAGCCAACCTGACATGGCTGACTCCGATATCCTGATGATGATAAGCGCACTTGATGATCCCAAGGCACTTGTGGGTCATCAAAATCGTAAGCAAAATGGAGAGATAGTATCGTTATTAGATTATGCGATTGTTGCCTCTCGACCAGTAATCGTCGAAACCCTTCTAAAACAAGGAGTAGAACCCACAACTGATCAATATCTAGGTTCTAGTATGGAATGGGCGCTTAGTACTTTGAATGGCAGTCTAAATAAACCGTCGCGGTCATCTGCAGTAAAAATTGTTTCTATGCTACAAAGTGTCGGCGCTAAGGCTCGTTTTTCTGTTAAAACCGACATGCAAATTGAAGGTCATTTTCCACGTCGCTTTTATGATTTTGATGCACAAAAAATTACCTCGCTTTTGCAGGAAAACAACTTAGATTTAACTCAAATTGAATCCCGAGAAGTGCTTAGGGTCGATACACAAAGTCCACTTATTACTTTATTAAAGAGACAACAAGCTGATTATTTATCTGAGAGGTTTAACATTATCGAGCTAGAGGCGCATGTTCAGGAATGCGAAGCGACACTCGACAAAATCAATAAAATGTGGACACCAGAGAATCCTGAAACTGTGGTGCAAAAGATTATGGACGAATTCCCTGATTCGCCCCAACAAATAATGCAGATGCTGGCAAATATTGATCCATTTTTAGTCGATTATTATCGACATCAGCAAGGCCTTTTTCAATTTAAACAAAAATATGTAAACAATGTAGAATCGATTGTTTCGCCCATTAATGAAAGGGCAGATTCTAGACGTGATTGACGATTTTTCAGGTTTGGAATTAACAGATGCAAACAAAAATTGGATTTTCTTACAAATCCTCATGTATGACTTTGCGTTTTACGACGAACTGGTAAACAGCCACCTATACATTGATAACATTCCGTTTTATGCCTATCGAAAAAAGATGTTGCATGCAGATTCGCTTGAGAACTCTGCTGGAGTCAGGTGCTAACTTTTTCGAGCCCGACAAAAACAACAAAACCCTAGTGTTTTACGCTGTCCATCATAGAAACATTAAATCTCTTGAATTTCTTTTAGAGCAAAGGGTGCCATTTAATTTCGATGAGTTGGGACAAGACCCACTACATCTTTTATTGAATGTTGATGGTAATCGTTTTCAGCCGAATACTGTGCACGAAATTGCCGATATATTGATGCATTATCAGCCGGTAATTGATCAATTTCACTTAAGTCGAATGGCGCTCATTAAACTCAAGTACCTACAAGTTTATGAACAATTGGTTGCGCAATACCCGCAATTGTCTGTTAATGACAATACGCCTTTACCGCGTGTTTCTTTACAGGGCTTATATTTTTGAATGATTTTATCGAAATTTTCAAGCTCTCTGACCCCATTATTTGAACTTTAGCAGTCTGTTGTTTTTCGTCTACCATGACGGTGGTCAGTTTGCTGAAATCAATCACTTAAGTTTGCGCTGGTTATCTATTGTAGCTTATACGTGCTAGGGTGGTTAAAAAATAAACAACAAAATCTACCTAAGATTACGGTTAGTTTAATAATAAAGGCACGTTACGGAGGATGGACATTGAAAAAAGTCATGGGATTTTGGCGCTGCTGGGGGCTAGTTGTCGGTATAATGATTGGCAACGGAATATTCATGTTACCAGCTGTTTTGGCTCCATTTGGTAAAATGAGTTTACTGGGTTGGGTATTCGCCGGTGTTGGAACCATTTTTATTGCTTTGATGTTCGGTTTGTTGGCCAAGCGAAACCCTTTGTTAGGTGGACCCTATGCCTATACCCGAGAGGCATTTGGCGACCTCACAGGTTTTTTAATAGGCTGGGGTTATTGGATTGCTGTTATTACAGCAGTTGCTGCTGGATCTTTGGCTATTACGGGTTATCTCGGATTTTTCTTTCCGGACATAACTTCAAATCCATTATATAGTGGTATTGTTTCGTTATCATTAATTTGGCTGGTTACCGGATTCAATGTGGCAGGTATAAAAGCGTCTAGCACCTTTCAATTAGTTACCTCTTTACTGAAAATCATGCCACTTTTTATTATTGCTGCTGGCGGCTTATTCATCGGCGAATTTTCAGATGCTTCAATAACCGCTGTTAAAGACGTAGCGACATTCGATAATATTTCACAAATGATAATGATCATTATGTGGGCGTATGTCGGCGTTGAAGCGGTTACTCTTCCTTCAGATGATATGGTTCTGCCTCAAAAAAATATTCCTAAAGCTCTCATTGTAGGCACGCTGACTGTAATGGCTGTTTATTTGCTGATTTCATATGGCGTCATGTTGCTCGTGCCGTTGGATGCTTTAGCGAACTCAACTTCACCTATCGCTGATGCGGCATCTATTATTTTTGGCCCCTGGGGCGCGGGACTGATCGCTATTGTTGGTTTGGTTTCAATAATTAGTAACGTAAACGCGAACGTTTTTATTGTTGGTGTTATGCCACAAGCTATGTCACAAGATAAAATATTCCCAATATATTTTGCTCGCTTGAACAAATCCGGAGTACCCGCAGTAGCAATTGTGTTTTCAGGATTATTAGCGTCAGCATTAGTGGTTATGAATTTTTCAGAGGGATTGATGAACGCTTTTAAAACTCTGATATTGCTATCAACACTTGCAACATTGTTACCTTACGTTACTTCAGCATTGGCTGAGTTGGTATTGCAGAAAAAGGACTATTCTGAGCACAACAAAACACAGTGGTCATCTTTTGTAATTGCTCTCATCGCTTTGGTATTTTCTATTTTTGCGCTGATTGGCTCAGGCGTGATGATTGCGTTGCAAGGTACGATTTTAATCGCTGCAGGACTCCCCTTGTATTACTGGTCCAAATCCCAGGAAAAAAAGATTCTGCTCAAGGCCTAAAGTATTAGATGGTACTGTCGAGTTACTTAATTCGGCCTAACAGCATAAATAACCAGATATAATTTTATTACCTGGTTGGTCTTGCCTGACACCTTTGGGGTTCCCACTTTTGAAAAAAACCTCAAGACCTTTGTGTTTGAATGATTTTATCGAAATTTTCAAGCTCTCTGCTCCCATGATTTTCATGATTTTATAAAACTATCGTCATCAATTGTCCGTAACGCCATGCAATCGCTTTCTTTGCCAATGATCATCGATTCACTTACCCGAACTCCGCTCCCTGCGTAGTGCCCCGATGCGGTAAAGGTACTCACTTGAACATAATACTTACCTATTTTCGGGAGTGCGAAAAGTTGCTGATATACTTGAGCTTGCTCAGCAAAGTTACCGCCTTTGTCGGCTAGCAGTTCGTTGTGTTCGTTAATTAACTGAATGTTTTCGCCACATCTTCCAACAATGGGTTTTACAACATAACCTGTTTCGAGTAGTTCATCATTTAAGGTAAAACTTGTATTGAGTAATAATGGATGATTTGGAAATAAAGTCCACAGAATTGGTAAGATTGCTTTGTTGCTGGGGATCAAAGTCCACATGGGTTCATAAATCATAATATGATCGTTAAGCAATACATCCGACAATTGCACTTTATTTTCTTCGCTTAATTGCTTGTCGTTTTGTTCATCGCGGCGTAACTGATCAATTGCCGTTTCCCATGCCCATGTTTTCCAAACCCAACGAATAGTATTGCCCTGTTCATCGATTACGTTTTTGTTTGCATTCCAATTTAGCGAACTCAAGCCCACAACTCGAACGCATTCATAATCACCTACCAATGGATGGCGTTGTGAACCGTTTTTAAACGAACGTAATGGTAATTCTTGATTATTTGCCACATCTCTAATTGAACGTAAATTAAATATTTCATAGGCCATCGTCACATCGTTAAATATGAGGCCTTTATTGATATACAACCAACGCCTTGCATATTCTACGCATTGCCATTTATATCCCATGTAAATGCCATCGTAATAGCTTCGAAAGGCCGCACGATTTGGATATTCTGCTTGATTTACTGTTTCGTAATCAGAAGAGTAGGAAGTCACATTTCCCAAAGCAACACCTATTGGCATCCCAAATGGCAACGAAGTTTTTATAGTTGAATCTTTCATATGCTCTATTAACCAATAAATGTAGCCGGTGTACGGAAACTAGGGGGATAAGCCTGTTATAGGCTAATTTAGCCACATTGCAAACTTAAGATGGGCTTTAGGTAATAATTATTTATACCCACTCTTGCAATTCCAACTACTTATCTTTACTTCTGATTACTAATAATGGAAATTGGGATCGGATTGGTTGCTTCTCCTGAGTATAGACTAACGTGAGGAAACGGGATCTCTACGCCTTGTTTGTCGAAGGCCTCTTTAATTTCTTGATGGATTGTATTTTTTAGCGCTAAGAAATTTTCTCGTTTTGCCCAAACAGAAAATTGAATATCAATTGATGAATTGCCGAAGCCTAAAATAATAAATAAAGGTGCGGGTTCTTCTAAGCACATGTGATTGGCGTCGGCTAGTTCTTGCAATATCGTTTTTACTTTTTCGATATCTTCTTTATATGCCACGCCAACTTTAATATCTGCTCTGCGAATTGGAAATTTTGTAAGGGTTGTGACTTCGGTCTTTATCATCGATTCGTTGGGAAGTCTTACAAAGAGGTTGTCGAAAGTTCTTACTTTTACCGACAACAAATCAATAGAAATGACTTCACCTACAGTATCACCCACTTTAATGTTATCACCCACCGAAAACGGCCTTTCCATCATTAAAAATAAACCGCTAATTAAATTGGATGCTGATGTTTGCGAGGCAAAACCTAATGCGACAGTTAGAATACCGGCGGCCCCCAATACTACGCTTAAATCAAAGCCAAGTTCTTTCATAACTGACACTGCAGTAAGAATTAGTACCCCATAAAAGACGATCCTTTTGACCAGCAATAAGCCGTGCGGCGTAAACTCAAAAATGGCTAAACGGCCTACGCCATTTCTGGCTAATCGCGCCAGAACGTAGCCAATAACAAGTATTAGTAATGCTTTACCGATGGAAAACAGATGGGTTTGACTTAAGAAGCCAATAGTAGATGTATTCTCTTCCAATGCTAACTCTCACTTTTAATTATAAAATGCGATTACGCAATTAAACTCTTAATAGACCGAATGAAAACGTTTGAATCTTCACCTTGTCTGGCTTTACTTAACCTAGCATATTCATTTTGTTTTTTATTTTCGTTTAGTTTGTTTACTTCAAACGACGGTTTTTTCGCATCTTCATGATGCGTTAAACAAATATTGTCTGTCCAAAACTGGCCGCCGTTATCAACATACAAATCTAGAAAAGTCATCGGGATTTTGATGCGTTGAATATTCAAGGCTTGTTTGTGTTCGTTAATAATATCAATGCGAGTGAACACGCGATGAGAACGTTTTTTTAAACTTGCCAAATTAACGTTCGCTTCAGAATACTTTGCATAGCATATTTCGCCAACCATGTTGCTTTCACCAAACCAAGAATCTGATGGTTTCCACAAGGGAATGTCAAACATTGCGTCTGAACTGTTGTTGATTGAAAACGCAATCCACAATTGAGTGCTGACAAAAAGTTGAGTCTTTTCACCAGACAAAATAGTGATAATTGAACCTGGGCGAATTACCATCGCGCGGTCTGCCAATCTAGGCATAACCGTGAGGTGAGAATGGGTTTGCTCGACTAAAAAACGCTGAGTAGCGGGCGTTGCAAGAAAGTCATTGTTACTTGGCGTTTCTAGCTGCAAGGGGTTTGCGTTTTCTTCTTTTGTTTCAATATTCCAAACACGCCACTCTCGTTCATTGCGTTGCACAGCAATAGTACGTTCACCAATGCGCCAAGTTTTACACTCATTCAGTGCAAATTCAATTTCTCCCCACCATTTACTCATATGCTCACATTTCCTGTGTTGTTCGCAATTAGGACTAATGTAGTTTTAAGTTGGGCCGCAGTCTATTGTTAATTCTATTGGCCAACATAAATAATAGCGTTTTCAATTTACCAAAAACCACAATTTGTCGTGAATTTGATATGTCAGTCAGTAATTTTCTATGATGCAGACACACCTTTTTATACACAATATTAGTGTGTATAATGGTGTGACTATTATTAGGAGGTCTCATGTTGCCACAAAAAGACAAGGCAAAAAAACGCACTAACCTTTCAATTCAATTGCATTTATTGTCTGAAGCGAAAGAGTTGGGCGTGAACATATCAGCGTCTGCGGAACATGGGATTGCACTAGCCATCGCGAGTGAGAAAAAGAAACGCTGGCTGCAGGAAAATAACTCTGCGCTCTCAAGCTCAAATTTGTTCGTAGAAGAAAATGGCTTACCACTTTCCAAATATAGAGTATTTTGATGGCTAGATTTTCGGTCTATAGTAACAACGATAGTTTTGGGTATTTACTGGACGTACAGTCAGACATACTCAGTGGGTTGAACACAAGAGCCGTAGTGCCATTGCAACGAGTCGAAGATTCACCAAAAGCAGCTGACTATCTTAACCCTATATTTGTGATCGAAAATGAATCTTACGTAATGTTAACGCAATTTATTGCTGCAATACCTGAAAGCGAACTAAATAAACGTGTAACCAACCTTACGGAGTTTCACTCTGAAATTATGACCGCGCTAGACATGCTATTTACAGGTTTTTAGCAGTTGCGTATTTCGCTTAAGCCGTTTGACCACTCGTAGCTAACAATGCTGCCGTCGTCGCGCGAGCCACCGGTATTAAGTATAATGGTGCATTATTCAGCGTTTTTTTGTGCGTAGTGTAAACGTCATTAGTATTAACAAACTAAAGCACGCGAGGCTGCCGCCACCTGAACTTTGTGGTTCAGGAGCAGGTGTTGGGGCGGGCGCTGGGTTTGCGGCGGCCGCAGTTGTGGTGATGTTAATGCTTGAGCTTGCACTAAACCCGAAGTTGTCGGTAACAGTAAGGGTTAAGGTAGTTGTGCCTACGGTGTCTAAGGTAATTTCGGGGCGTATGCCGCTTAAGCCGTTTGACCACTCGTAGCTAACAATACTGCCGTCGTCGTCGCGCGATCCGCCGGCATTGAGTGTAATGGTGCTGCCTACTTCACCGCTCATGTCTGAACCTGCCGCAGCAATGGGAAGGCCTAAAGAATCGATAACAGCGGCTTTGCGAGTGGCATACCAATTTTTTCCACTAGTAGTGGTAAACAAGCGATAGTTTGGCTGATTCCCCCAATATGCAGGTCTGTCGGCAATTTCGTCGTTTTCATTGGTGTCGTTTTGTAGGCTGTTTTGAATATTGCTATGCACTTGGTTGATGTAGGCAATGGATTCGCTTTCGGTCATAAGCCCAGCTTGTTCAACAAGGGTTTGGGTGTTGCGTAAAAACTCTCCCAAGTAGTTATTTATACTGAGTATTTTGTCCACAAGCTGCGGGGTGTTGTCACTTGCGCCAAACTGCGCTGGGATTTGTTCGCCCGAATCACTCACAATGGCAGACGTACCTAAAGTATTGTCGGTATCGTAAGGGATGAAATGAATCACTTCGTTTTCGTCTACATAAAAAAGGTAATTGTTAGCGTTGCCCCAAAAACCATCCCAATGGCCAAGCACCGCTTCGGCAGCTAAAAATTTTAAGAATAGAGGCATGTTGATATGCCGCTCGGCGTAATCTTTAAATGCATCGCCTTCTAGGGTGCTTAAGTTGCTAGCTAAGCGCACTAATTGTTCTTTTGCTTCGGGGAATTTACTGCCCTTGCTTTTGTATTCAAAACTGGCGTCGTCGGCATCGGCTACGCCGTCCCAGTCTTGTGTTATGCGTGAAAATAACGCGGGACCATAAGCCTTGTAGTTACCTTGCCATAAAAAGCCACCGTCGTTGCCGGCAAAGCGTTTGTCGAGGTATTCGTGGCGATTTACGCTTTCATTTAAACGATAAATACCAAGATACTTTTTGCTTTGGCCTGCTAGCTGCAAATACACTTTTACTGGGGTAGAGCTGTGGGCGGTGAAAATGTCAAAAGCTTGCATGATGCGGTTGCTGAGGTTTTCGCGCACAAATGTTGGGTCGTTATGATAGCGCTTGAGTTTGAGCGCGGCGATCCCTTTTAAGGATTGGTCGTCTACAAATTCGTCGAAATCGAGGGTGAAGTTTGCCTGCGCTAAATTGCCAGCACTATTAATGGGGAGCACAAAGCTGGTATTGCCGCTAAGCTTTACACCTATGTTACTTAAGCTATATTCGGTGCCGTAGTTTAGATAAGTCATACTAGCGCTTACTTCTTCGCGATTTGACTGGCTAGATGTGAGCAAGGTCTGCCAAGCGGCGTCGTCAAAGCTTAGGGTAATTTCCGATAAGGTGTTGTTGTCGTGCCAAAAGATATGATTGGGATCGCTAAGGTAACTGGTGTTTTCTTGGCTAGTTGCGGGCGGGCTCATGACTAACAATAACAAGGCGCAAACTAATATAAAACGATGCATAAGCATGTAAACCCCAAAGGCAAATAATAAAACATCGCTAGATACTACCATTGTTTGCAAGCTTTGCTTTATGCAAACGAATGCAGTGGTGACTTTAGCCCCGTTCCTGCACATTGTCATATTAATACGGTGGGCGTACTCTTATAAAACTGGCAAATCTTGGTATGCCTCGCTTGGTAAAACCGTGATAGGCAAAGGTAATGCGCGTGCCAATTGCCGGAGGCTTTGCGCGTTCTTTGTCACTAAAACCACTGCCAATTTTAAAACGAAATGTTTGCCCTTCGTCACTAATATACTCTACTAGTAGTGCCCCCATTTTACCCTTGTATTTGCCCTTGCCGGGGAGATGTTTGATAACGGTAGCCTCGGCATCCATGTATTGTTTTAATTTGAGTAAATTACTGTTGCGCCCGCCTATAAACAAGGCTTGTTCTTTTTGTAGCATTAGCCCCTCGGCACCTTTAGCGGTGTATTGATTCAGCAGGTCCATTAATGCAGCGGTGCTGCTTACTCTAAATTGAGTTACTGGCTGAATGTGCGAAAGCTTGAGTTCATTTATTAGCGCGGTGTAGTTGCGTACCCGCTGGCCAAAAGGCTGAGCATTGTTGGGCGCGTCAAACACCATATACTTGATATGTTGCCATTGTGAGTCTATGGGCGTGTGTTTACTGACCGCAGAGGCAACAAACTCGAACTCGTCCCGCTTATACCATAGCTCGCCATCAAGCCAAACATTAGGCAATTTTTCAGTAAACCATGCAGGCGCATGAATTCGTTTACCTGAGCGCGTACGCAGTTGTTGGTCTTTCCAAATTGCCCGAATACCATCGTATTTTTCACTCACGAGGTAATGCTTAATATCTTCTTGCTGATATACCTGGGCTAGCTGAACGGGCGCTTTGTTGACTTCGGCTAAAGAGGCTTGTGCACTAAAAGCACCTTTGTTATAAAGCCAAATTAATACAATTAGCAGGCATTTTATTAAATAGAGAAACGTTGCTTGCTTGTTCACCATCACACCTTCCTTGTGTTTATTACTTATTTTTAGCATAGCGCTATTCAGCGAGTGCAAACAACTGTCCCTAGTGAAAACTATCCCAAAGGACAGCTATAGATTTGCATATGTATTGCTATGCTTATTACATCTCCCCTTCTCGTCATCTTTGTGCTCCCCTTTTCGTCATCTTTGGGCTCCCCTTTTCGTCATCTTTGGGCTCCCTTTCACGTCATCTTTGCGCAGGCAAAGATCTCCCAAAACATCCTAATTCGCCATGCAACCATCTTGACGTATTAGGAGATTACTGCCTCCGCAGTAATGACGATGGGTTGGCGCTGTGATGACGGTGTGGTTGGCATAGGAATGACGGTCGGGTTGGCGCTGTGATGACGGTGTGGTTGGCATAGGAATGACGGTCGGGTTGGCGCTGTGATGACGGTGTGGTTGGCATAGGAATGACGGTGGGGTGGGCACAGTAATAACGGCGCCGAGGTGCACAATCACCACTTCGGCAAACTTGGCTCCAGTTTTCTCATTTGTGCATAAATGGGCTTGGCGATTTTTTTAAAGCCTGTTTCGCTGGGGTGGATTTCGTTTACCCAGTCGGTTTTATTGCCAGGACGTAAAGTGCCTTGTGTGTCGACC
The DNA here is from genome assembly GCF_055808975.1 of Glaciecola sp. G7-5. Classification (NCBI taxonomy): domain Bacteria; kingdom Pseudomonadati; phylum Pseudomonadota; class Gammaproteobacteria; order Alteromonadales; family Alteromonadaceae; genus Glaciecola; species Glaciecola sp. G7-5. The sequence goes on along the minus strand of NZ_CM147892.1, from coordinate 635,612 downwards.
ATATAAATACGGTCTAGATGCTGGGGCAGCTTAGTTAAAGCTAGTAATTTATCTCTAAAAGCACCTAACAATATTTCGACAATTTCTAAATGCAGGGATTCGGGAATATTGCGCTGGCACAAATAGGGATATATCCACGGTTTGGTTTTAATTAGGCCCCAAAAGAAGCTTGCACCGTCTTTACTTGGTTTGGCTATATCGTATGAATGGGTAATGATCTTCGCCTGTGGAGTGTGGCGGTTTCGAAGTTCTAATAATTGCTCGAAAGCCATTAACACAGCGCTAAGTTTTAGTTCAAATTGATGGGCGTTAATGCATTGTTGGGCGCTAAAGCCTTCTTGATAATCGTTTAGCAAAGCTAGCATGTCGCGTTTGCCTACAATGTCGTTACCGCCACCTGAAAACAGAATGAGTTTTATGTAAGGCGCGTTTTTTTCGAGCACGCTTTCAAAAACCTCTTTTTGCCGCCCCGACATCATGTTCACTGCTTCGTCGCCGTTGCATGCCATTCTGAGTAGGTTTGCAGTATCAGTGCCTTTTATGATTTCTTCAATTTGATGCACTATGTTGATATCTTTGCCAATAAGTACCCATTTGCGTGGGTAGGCAAACCAAGAGTCACCTTCGGTCACTATGCCTATTCTTTCAGGGTGGCGCTTACAGATATAATTAAAATCACTTCTGAAGTGAGTCAATCCGGTGGTAGACGCGATCCGGCGGCGGCGCTGTATAGCGGTTTCTTTTGGCATAACATACTTCCTTTGGTGAGCAAGCAATGTGTAGTCATTCACAATAGTGCATAAATTGAACATATTCAAGCGTTTGGGTATTTTCTCAATGTTGTGTAGACTGCCGCCCTCCGTCATTACTCTCCCCCATACCGTCATTACTCTCTCCCATACCGTCAATACTCTCCCCCATACCGTCATTACTCTCCCCATACCGTCACTACTGCCGCCCATACCGTCATTACTGCCGCCCATACCGTCATTACTGCCCCCCATACCGTCATTACTGCCCCCATACCGTCATTACTGCGGAGGCAGTAATCTCTTAATACATCAGCGTGATTGCTTGGTAGAATGAGGTTGTTTTTGGAGATCTTTGCCTGCGCAAAGATGACGGGGGCGGGGCGCAAAGGCGACGGGGGAAGGGGCGCAAAGGCGACGGGGGAAGGGACGCAAAGGCGACGGAGGCGGGGGAGTATGGAGTTCAAATATAACAAAGGTAAGAGGACAACAATGGCTCTACTATTAAACAGGTACAACTAGCATGGCAGCACTTCCGTATTTGAGCCATTATTCTGCTGAGGTGCAAGGGCAGGTGCTGGGTCTTATTGAGCAAAATAAAGTGGGTGAATGGCTCAAAAGCCGGTATAAGGATATTCATAGCGTATCGAACGACAATGATTTGCGTGAATACGTGATGACCATGAAAAACAGCTATATGAAGAAAACCCAGCCTCTGAGCAAGGTGTGTTTTGACAGCAAATTGCATATAGTGCACCAAGCACTGGGTTTACACAGTTTTGTATCGCGTGTGCAAGGGAGTAAACTAAAAAGCAAAAATGAATTGCGCGTTAGCAGCTTGTTTAAACAAACGCCTGAAGCATTTTTAAATATGATTGTGGCTCATGAATTGGCGCATTTAAAAGAAAAGGAGCACAATAAGGCTTTCTACAAATTGTGCCAGCACATAATGCCAAATTATCATCAGGTAGAATTTGAAGTACGGGTGTATCTCACCGAGTTTGAGAGAAATGGTAACGTTTTTTTAGATTAAAGAGGTGACGTATGGACTACAGATTTATGCGAGAAGTAAGCGGTAAACCTATCGCGCAATGCGAAGACGAGGCAAGCTCTTTTGGCGATTGGCTTAGCAATGAAATAGGTGATGACAAAAGCGCAACAGCGGCTTTACTTGATGTAATTGAGAAATTGCAGTCATCTCAATTGGCATCACATAAACTAAAAGGGCATGACCATACCTTGGTGTTAGACCAAGACGAAGCCATGCTACACAATCATTTGGGCTATTGGGACGAAGACCAAGCATTGCCCGAAGGTACCGAACTGGATCAACAAGATGCAATGGGCTGTGGCTTGCAAGATTTAAAAGAATTGCTTACCTCATGGGCAGAGTATATTGAAAACTAATATTACATACATCCAGCTAACACCAGAACACTTCGATGCGGTCATTGCGCTGGGCAATACTGTGCATGGAGACAATTACCTAAGCCCTGCACTGATTAAAGATATTTATGTAAATGGCTGGCGAGATAATATTAACGCCTCGTGGGTAGCTCTCGACACTGCACGAGAAAGCCTTGACACAACAGACCCAAGACAGATAGGAAGTGCTTACTTAATTGGTTTTAGATTGACCTTGGCACCAACGATGTGGCGTATCGATAAATGGTGTTCGCCTGAATTATGGCCTTATCCGCCAGAGGATATTTGCTACTTTAAATGCAATACCGTAGACGATAAATACCGGGGCTTAGGCCTTGGTAAAAGCTTATTGTTTAAGTCTATAAACAGCGCCAAGCAGCAAGGTGCGAGAGCTGGTTTAGCTCATATTTGGTTGGCAAGCCCGAACAATTCTGCCTTTGGTTATTTTAGTGCCTGCGGCGGTAAACTGATAAAAGAGCATGCCAATAAGTGGCAAATTCATAGTATTGAAGATGGCTACGATTGCCCAGTATGCCCTGACATTTGCTACTGCAGCGGCGCTGAAATGCTATTGAATTTTGACGACAGCGCCTAATGTACGACCCCATTAGCGACGCCAGTATGCCCACTACTTTTAAGCGCCCTGACAGTTTTTGGGCGGCAGCCAATACTGAGCAAACGCAATTATTTTTGCCCCAGTCTGCTGATATCGAGACCGACGTTGCCATTATTGGTGGCGGCTTCACTGGCCTGTCTACCGCCTTGCATCTGCGTAAAGACTTCGGCGTTAGTTGTACAGTTATTGAAGCAAACCAACCCGCTTGGGGTGCCAGTGGCCGTAACGGCGGGTTTGTATTACCCGGCACTGGGCGTTTGGGTGTAAAACAACTTGAACAAAAGTGGGGTAAACAAAGCGCCCAAGCTATTTATCATGATTATTTAGAATCGGTAGATAATGTAAAAGCCTTAGTAGATACCACTGGCAATAGTAGCCAAAGAATTGCTTGTGATTACAGTCAAGGTGGTTATTTAAAACTCGCTCACAAGCCCGAGTTAGTAGAAGGCTTGCATGCTCAAGCCAATCTGCTTAGCAGTGATTTTGGTGACGCTATTGTCGCGCTAAACAGCAAGCAAATAAAAGCACAATATTTACAGGGCGCGACTGCCTATGGCGGGATTTATTATCCAAATGCGTTTAGCGTGAATCCGTGGAAACTTTGTCAAGGGATTGCACAAAGTGCCCACCAGCACGGTGCGCAAATTTTGGGTAATACAGCGGTGCTCAGCACAGAATATAAACATGCTGAGCATCATATACATACTAATAATGGCGTAATAAAAGCAAAACGTTTAGTGCTTGCAAGCAATGCCTACGGTTTACGGAAGTTACACTCTGCCATAAAAGATCGTATGTTCCCGGTGATGTCGAGTATTTTGGTCACCAAGCCACTAACAGACCAACAACTAGCGCTCATTGGCATGCACAAAGGCTTGATGGTAATGGATACACGCACGCTAAAATACTACTACCGCCTGCTTCCCGACAAACGTTTATTGTTTGGCGGGCGAGGGCCAATTACCGGAAAAGAAGCTAATAAAACGCATAGCAAAACGCAGTTGCTAGCGGGTCTACGGGCAACATTTCAGCAATTAGAAGGCCTTGAGATAGATCATTTTTGGAGCGGCTGGGTAAGTGTATCGTTAGATGACTACCCCAGAATATATAACGACAAAAACCACAATGTGTTTTATAGCGGGGGTTACTGCGGTGCAGGTTTGGCATTTTCAATTCAGGCAGGAAAACGTTTAGCGCAACTAATGTGCGCACCCCACGAATTACCAAAACTGCCCTATTGGCAAACACCACTAAAGCCATTTCCTGTCGCTGGGCTTAGGCGAAGTGCACTACGTGCTTTTTACGCCTTCGAAGCAATAAAAAGTAACTTTCGTAAGCCTAAAACGAAGTAAATTGATAATTTCTATTTCCGATGATTTACTAACTTAATCAATGGTTTAGTGTGCATTTATTTCTATTCTTATAACTCAACTTACTAAAGCGCTTATAATTATATTGTCAGCTTGGGGTTTATTGTGTATCGTTTTGTAAGCGCTTTCAAAAGTGGTTTTGCAAGACCTTAGCATATTTCAAAAGGCGCAGAGCATAATTAGAAAAAACAAATAAATAATAAGAAAGCAGAGGTTTTCGCTCAATGAAACAACTATCTTTACCCGCTCGTTCAGCCCTTTTATCGAAGCAATTTGTCTATGGTGTGGCTACCGCTTCGTTTCAGATTGAAGGTGGAATAGCTGATCGTCTCCCATGTATTTGGGATGTTTTTTGCAGTAAAGAAGGTAAAATTGCTGACCAATCAAATGGGGATGTTGCTTGCGACCACTACAACTTATGGCAGCAAGATCTAGAAATTATCGACTCACTAGGCGTTGATGCTTATCGCTTGTCTATTTCATGGCCTCGAATTATGACTCAAGATGGCCAAATAAACCCCACTGGCCTAGCGTTTTATACGAATATACTCGACGAACTAAAACGGCGTAATATTAAAGCTTTTGTCACCCTTTATCATTGGGATCTGCCCCAGTATTTAGAAGACAAAGGCGGTTGGTTAAACCGCGATACGGCTTATCATTTTGCTCGTTACGCAGATGCTGTGACTAAAGCATTTGGCGATCGCGTGTTTTCTTATGCCACTTTAAACGAACCATTTTGTAGCGCTTATTTAGGCTATGAGCTGGGTGTTCATGCTCCGGGTATAAAAGGCCGAGAGTTTGGCCGTAAAGCCGCTCATCACCTTTTACTTGCCCATGGTTTGGCCATGCGAGTACTTAAGAAAAATAGCCCAAATACTCAAAACGGAATAGTGCTTAATTTTACCCCTTGCTATCCACAAAGCCAAAACGAAGGCGACTTAAAAGCAACCGCCTTTGCCGATGACTATTTAAATCAATGGTATATAAAACCCATTATGGACGGCGCATACCCCGATATCATTGAGCAGCTAGAGCCAGAACATAGGCCCGATATTTTTGCCACAGACATGGATATTATTTCGACTCCACTAGATTACCTTGGCGTTAACTTTTATACCCGCTTGCATTACCAAGCAAGTAGCACTGATTTTTATGATGAACTTGCGCATCGAGCTCCTATGACTGACATTGGCTGGGAAATTTATCCAGATGCGCTGCGCGATTTACTTATTTCTTTAAATGAAAAATATACATTACCACCGATTTATATTACTGAAAACGGCGCTGCCATGGCCGATGTATTTGAAAACGGTGAAGTGAACGACTGCGATAGAATTGACTACTACCAAGGACATTTAAACGCAGTGCATGAAGCCGTAGAACAAGGCGTGAATGTGAAGGGTTATTTTGCATGGAGTTTAATGGATAACTTTGAATGGGCCGAAGGCTACTTGAAACGTTTTGGCATAGTGCATGTTGATTACACCACCCAAGTACGCACGATTAAAGCCAGTGGAAAAGCCTATCGCAAATTGATTACAAACCGCTAGGCAATAGAACAATAATAAGAGAACCGCGACAGATGAATAATAAACTTCCCTTGTATGAAAAAGTCGGTTACGCCATGGGTGATGCCGGCGCGAATTTAGTCTGGCGCGGAGCGCTTGCGTATTTAGCCGTGTTTTATACTGACACTTTTGGTATTTCTGCTGCGGCTGCGGCTCTATTGTTTTTAATTGTGAGGCTTTCAGACGGTGTAACAGATATTATTATGGGTATGATTGCGGATCGCACGCAATCTCGCTTTGGTAAGTTTAGGCCGTATATTTTGTACTCAGCGCCGTTTTTAGGGCTGTTTATGGTGCTTTGTTTTACTACTCCTGATATTAGTACTACTAATAAACTCATTTATGCCTATGTCACATATATTGGTTTAACCCTTGCTTACACGGTCAGTAATGTTCCTTATTCAGCACTTATGGGTGTGATGACTAGCGATGATGTTGAGCGTACCAAATTGTCGGGTTTTCGCTTTGCTGGTGCTTTTGCCGGCGGCTTGTTGGTAATGGGCTTTTTGCCAGAATTAGTCGCCTACTTTGGTGAAGGAGACGACGCTAAAGGCTATCAACTTACCATGTATTTGTTTGCTAGCTTATTGATTGTATTAATGATTATTACATTTTTAAGCACCAAAGAGCGCGTAATCCCGCACGCATCTAATGAAGCTAGTTTAAAGTCTGAGCTACTTGATTTAAGTAAAAACCTTCCCTTTATTATTTTGCCATTGCTAGCGACGACTTTGTTCTTTTACTATCGAGGCATTTACAGCGGCTTGTTTTTTGTTGTGGTTATGTCGTTTATGACCTACTTCATCAGAAAGTTTTTGGCCAAAGATAAACGCAGCCTAACAGGCTCTCAGCAAGATATGGTGGATTTACTGACAAATAAACCTTGGTTGATTTTGTTGGGGATAGGCTTTTTAACCATGATGTTTAATGGCATAAAGTACGGGGTGATTGCTTATTATTTTAAATATCATGTAGGCGATGAGCTGATGGCTGGGCAATATTTTATTGGTTTGTTGATTGTGTCTATTTTAGGGGCGCTGGCCACGGGTAAATTGGCTGAATATCTAGGCAAGCGTAATCTATTTATTGTGGCATTGATTGCCAGTGGTTTGTTAACGGGTGCATTTTATTGGGTGCCTAGTAACAATATTGTGATGGTCTTTGTGTTTGGGTGCGGTGCTGAATTTTTCGCGGCCATGATGCCTACACTTTTCTTTAGTATGCTTGGAGATTCTGCTGACTATTCTGAGTGGAAAAATAAACGCCGTGCTACAGGGCTTATCTATTCAGCGGGCACCTTTGTGCAAAAAACCGGTGGTGGTTTTGCTGGGGCTTTGGTTTTGGTTGTGTTAGCTGGCTATGGCTACAATGGTATGGATGATTCAACTATCGCGCAGTCTCTACCTGGCATGCAATTACTGATGAGCTGGATACCAGCCGCCTTCGCTTTTTTAGGCGCTGCTTTGATGACCTTGTATCCGCTGTCACCAGCGATGATCAAAACAATCGGCGCTGAATTAATGGTAAGAAGGGCAAGCTAACACGTCTCACACCTTCGCCATTACTACCCTCAGCGTTATATTACTGCGCAGGCTTTAGCTAAATCGTCTTTCTTGGGAAGGCACAATACTGCCAATCGTCATGCTCGCGAAGGCGAGTATCTTCTCAAAAGCTTAGTAAATCCGATAAAAGCCTGCGTTTTTGCGTGTGATCCTAGAGATTCTTGCCTTCGCAAGAACAACGCTTGTTAGGACTCGTGCTTAAGCGACCAGTATTATGCGAAGGCAGGAATCTGCTTGTTATTACCTCTTTCATCCTATACATAGAGGATGTTTTAGGAGATCTCAGCCTGCGCTGAGATGACGAGGGAAGAGGCGCTGAGATGACGGGGGAAGAGGCGCTGAGATGACGGGGGAAGAGGCGCTGAGATGACGGGGGAAGAGGCGCTGAGATGACGGGGGAAGGGGCCCTGCTAGAGGGCCGATTGCTTGTTGTTATTCTTTGCCCGCTAGGGTTAGTTCGAGCTCTTCTAGGCTTTTGCCTTTGGTTTCAGGCACTACTTTTATGACGAAGGCCAAGCCGATGACGGCAAATACGCCGTAAATGGCAAAGGTGGTTGCGGCACCTAGGTTGGCCAATTCCCACGGGAAGGCAAGTTGCACTAAAAAGCTGACAATACTGTTTACAATGCCTACCACCGAAATAGCTAAACCGCGCAGATGGTTGGGAAAGATTTCAGAAAATAATACCCACATGACCGGCCCTAGCGAACAGGCGAAGGAGGCCACAAAGCCCAAGATCCCAATCATAATCAGCGTAGCATTTAAGGTCGCAGCACTTTGAATAAGAGCGCCTTGATTAGCTTGAAAGGCTTGCTCACCAATGAGGGCGATAACCGCGCGCTTATACTCTACATCGCTGGTAAAAACTTGGTCTACAAGGGGGCTTAATAAGTCATGTTTCAGTAGTTCTGAGAGCACGACCAAATCGGCGCTGGTGAGCTGATAAGTAGCCATGCTATAACCAATCGTACAAATAGTCATACTAATGGCCACACCGCAAAGGCCAATAAGAAGTAGGGGCTTGCGGCCGAGTTTGTCAATCACCGCCATGGCCACCAAAGTAAACACGATATTGACGATACCTACCCAAATAGCTTGGGCAAACGCGGCATTGGTGCCTACGCCACTTTGCTCAAAAATACTGGGCGCATAAAAGTAAATTGCGTTTACGCCAGTTGCTTGTTGCGAAATACCAACCACTAAACCAATCAGCAAGGCCAAGCGCATTTTGGGACCCACAACTTCTTTTAAACGGGTGAGTACAGGCAAGACTTTGTCGCCGGTGGTGGCCTTGATTTCAGCCATGGTGCTAAGTAGAAATTCGGCCGACGCTTTTGGATACAAGCGCTTTAAAGAATGTTCGGCTTCATTTTGTTTTTGTTGTACCAATAACCAGCGTGGGCTTTTAGGTACAAAAAACAAAGCGGTAAACCATATAAAGGCAGGTACAATTTCCATACCCAGCATCCAGCGCCAAGTGTTGTCGGCAATACCCAGTTGTTGAACTAAATCGGTACTGCTTTGGCTCATTTGTAAAATTGTGTAGTTAGAAAAATACGCGGCCGATATACCCACCACAATGTTGAGTTGGTTAATAGACACCATTTTACCGCGGCTTTCGGGTGGACAAATTTCAGCTATGTAAATAGGAGCAATCATTAATGAACAAAAAGCTAGACCACCAATAAAACGAGCGGCGATGAGGGTGTCGTAGGAAGGCGCTATGGCAGAAAGTAAGGCGCTCACAAGATATAAAAACGCAATGCCCATTAGGGTGTATTTGCGCCCAACGGTGTCAGAAATATAGCCAGCGCTGATGGTGGCGAGGATCCCACCTAAGGTTGGGGCCGCTACCACCGCACCTTGTTGAACCGAGTCTAGGCCGAATTCGACGCTAATTTGGCCAATTGTGCCCGATATAACCGACGCATCAAAACCAAATATGAAGCCGCCCAAAGACACAATAATGGTGTACATCACCACGGGGTTAAATCTCATTACGCTACCACCTTTTATTTTTATTTTTTTAAACGCACATTGTTAAGCGCTCAACACAAATAGTAGCGTAATGCTTAGCAAAAAGCTCTAATGATTAATTTGGCTCAATCAAAAAGCGCATTCATGCTTTTAATTGCCTTTCCTGTTTCGCAATCAACAACGCGTTCTGGCAACCTGTTGGCAGCGTTTAGCATATATTCGGGGAGTGAATTTTTTGCCGCAAGTGGGCGCAGTAGTGTTTCTGCGATCCTTAAGCTTTTACAGGTGTCTGGGCGATTGTCCATGTCTTTGTGCATGTAGGCTAAAATAATATGCGAAAAGGCCAAGCTGTATATATTGGCGGGTAGCTCTTTGGTTCTTACCGATTCGGCGAGTTCATCTACCACGCCTTGTTGCACAATTAGCGCTTGCTCAAAATCACCTTGTGCGGCTAGCAGTTGCGACTTTGCTTCGCGCATTTGTAGAGATAAGCGGTAAATAGCGGCGTCTTGTTCTTCAACCGCTTTTAGCCTCTCGGTGTATTGCGTGGCGCGGTCTAGAAAATCACTAATTACTTGTTCATCGTCAAGACGGGTGGCAGAGCCATAGCCCATAAAGTTTGTCCAAGCCAATATATAGAGCAACATAGGGTCGTTCTTTTGCTCGGCTTCTAGGCCCGCGAGCTTCTCGTGTGCTATCAGAAAGTCAGCCACTGCGTCGGCGTGTTCTTCTTCAACATAATGTGCCATGGCTAGCCAGTAATAATAGTAGTTTTCGTCTTGGGCTTTTAAATAACTATTTTGTAGTTCTTGAGGCCACTCGGTGGTGTCGTTTCTAAAGGCGGTGGCATAGGCGTTAATTTGCGCTGAATCACTTGCTTGGTCAGCCCATTCTAGTGAAGCATTGCGTAAACTTCTACGGGTTTTATGCCAAAGTAGGTTGCGCTCTTGTTCTCTCACCGACTGCATTAGTAGTGTGGCTTCATCAATAAGCGTTTTGGCTTTGTTTATGTTGCCGTCGTTGTGCGTATACGCTAGGGCGCGAGCAGCCAAAATTCCTACTCTTGTGCTTATCATATCAACGCTAGATGGCAGCTTTGCTTCAAGCGCATCAAGCAAGTTTTCTGCTGTTTGCAGGTTTTCTTTGGCGGCTTTTTGCATGCCCAAATTTGGTTGCGCTGGAACACCGTAAATATAGGCTAGACGCAAGTAGCCTTGAATGGTTTCGAGTTTTACATCGACCGAGGCTTGGTCTTGGCCAGACAATATCGCTAAGTAGGATTGCGCTTTGTCTGCTAAATGCGCTCTGGCGCTAGTGGTGCCGGCTACGCGGCTAAGTTGGTCAAACAACTCAAATATTTGGTAGGTCGACAGCTCTCTGATTTGGTCAAAGCGATTGTTTGCTTGCTCAAGGGCGTTTTCAGCGCGATAGTATTGGCTTAATGACACTAGTAAAGAAATCACCAGCGCGAGTGCGGTGAAGGCTGAAATAAACACGCCTTTGGTGTGGCGCTGCGTGAATTTTTTGAGGCGGTAACTTGGTTTTATAGAATGCGCAGCGATAGGCATTTTTTGGCGGTAGTTTTTAATATCTTCCATTAGTTCATTGACTGTTGCGTAACGGTCTTGTGGCATGAATGCAGAGGCTTTGGCGATAATCGAATTGAGCTCGGGGCTGCTTTGTGTTTCGCGCAGTATTGCGGCGAGTAGTTTTCCGAGGGAGTAGATGTCGAGTAGGGTTGATGTTTGGGTGTATTGTGCTTGTGCTTGTGGCTCCTTGTTTTGGTTGGGTGGTGCTTGTTTTCTTTCGGGGGCGGCGAAGCCGGGGTGAAGCTTAGGCTTGCTAGGCTTTGTGCTGGATTTTCGTTGTTCGTGAATGTTGGGTCTGATTCGTCTTGCTCTACTAGGGCTTTGGCAATGCCAAAGTCGATGAGTTTAACCTCGCCGTCGTTTGTGACCATAATGTTTGAAGGTGTTATGTCGCGGTGAATAATAAGGTTTTGGTGGGCGTAGCGCACCGCGCTGCAGACTTTATTAAACAGTTGTAGTATTTGCTCTTGATTCAGGTTGTTAGTGCTAATCCAATGCAAAAGTGGCGCACCGTCAACGTATTCCATGATTAAATAAGGTTTACCATCTTGTGTTTTGCCACCGTCGTACAAGCGTGCAATATTGGGATGAATCAACTTAGCAAGGGTTTGTTGCTCTTGCACAAAGCGCGCAATAAGTTTGTTAGAAAACGCACCTTCGCGGATAATTTTTATGGCAACGCATTGGTCAAAGTCACCTTGGTCGCGCTCGCCTTTATACACAGCACCCATCCCGCCTTGACCAATAAAGGCGGTAATTTTGTATGCGCCTATTCGACTAGGATGATTGTGGCTGGCTTGGGCATCGGTGAAGGCGTTGCCCGTTAACATTTGCTTGTCACCGCGCCGCTCGATGGCAAGCAAGTGCAGGGCTTTGGCTAAAAGCGCTGGCTGATCGCGGGCTTCGTGCTCAATCCATGCTTTACGTTTGCTTTGTTCAATATTCATTGATGCTTCAAATAAAGCAAGAGCCTCAAATTCAATATTATTTTTATCAGTCATGGCGATTACTTCTCACTCATTAGGCGTTGATGCACGCGCTTTTGGCATTGCAAGCTTGGGGACGTTCGCTTCGTAGCCTTATTTCTTTTGCCTTTGCTTATTGTGTTTACGATAAAGCATGGCATACTTTTATCATTGTCTATTTTTCATGCAATTGCTAGTGGTGATTAGATGTTTGATGTAACAACGCCCTCCAATGAAGAAGAAGTGAAGGCTTTGCTCCACGATTGGCGCGCAGGCGACAAGTCGAGCTCAGCAGCTGCTTCGCAAGTACTGTTAGGTAAACTGTATGCCCAGCTCAGTAAAATATCATCATCAATATTGCGCCATGAAGGCACGATAAGTCTAAGCACTGGCGATTTAGTCAATGAGGCAGCCTTACGCATAATCAATTTACATAAAATAGATTGGCAAGATAAAGCGCACTTTTTGGCTTTATCAGCCAAAGTAATGCGTCAGGTACTTATTGATCATTGCCGTAAAAAAAGAGCGTTGCGCCGCCAACATGAAAACGTCACATTAATCACCTTATGCGAACCCGTTGATGAGGAATGTATTGACTTAGCCTTGCTTGAAGAAGCCTTACAAGAACTACAGGCAATTGATCCGAAACGCGTGCAAATAGTCGAGATGCGTTATTATGGCGGCTTGTCACTGCAAGAAATTGCTGAGGTAATGGGCGTGTCTGTGTCTACCGTTAAACGTAACTGGCGCTCTTCAAGAGTATGGCTACTAAATACCATTGAAGCCAAACAGCTCATTACCTAAGCTCAACGTTAGCGTGCTTTTCTTGCTGATATACGCAGTAAAATCACGCCAAATGCCATACTAAACAACGCAATTGCACTAGGGCTACTTACGTTGTTAGCAGGCGGAGGAGGCGGGTTGCCTAAGCCCATAAACGCTCCTGAACTTGAAAACCCTTCTACGCCAGCTGCAAAGGTTTGGCCAAACTGCGCTGTATTTAAAAAGTCTGCTTCGTATTCAACAATACCACTGCCTAAGTTAGGTGAGACAATCATGTTTGTAAACGCGAAGATATCAAATACTTCGTAGTCAGATTCCAGTTCTATACTGCCAAATACGTCGGCGTAGACTTCCATGCGTTCAAAATCTTCCATGCCTTCAACGATGTCGATAACTTCGTTAAATTCAAATAATAGTGGGTCGAAATTGGGGTTGTTGACGAAATTATTCCACTGCACTTGTCCCGCTTTATAGACCGCTATACCTACGTTATAAAGCAAGTTTGCAGGAGGCGCGTCGTTTACTATGGGCGCGCCACCAAATATATCGAGAATGCCTTCAACAGCGAAGCTTAGGTCCCAGTTTGTACCAGCGCCGCCGGTTACGGTAATACGTTCGCCAAAACTACCAAAGGTTTGTAAGCCTTCAAGAAAGCTGTTTTCGGCTGCATACATTTTAACGGTTCCTGCGGCCAAATCGACCTCGGAGCTTGAATAGCCAACAACGCCTTGGTCTTGCATGCTATTTGTGTCGCCATTAATGGTTATGCCGTCGATTAATTCACCTACGCCAATACGCAAGGCCGGTCGCACAAAGTAATTAGGGTCGGTGACCATTATGGCGGCTTGCACCGATTGAACGGTCATAAGTGTGGTCAATGCGGTAAAGCCCAAAGCGGCCAATTTTCTATATTTCATTTTATTATTCCCTTTCAACAAATGATGATAATGCGCTCTTTTTCTTGAGCATTAAGCGAGCTTCATGTGTTCTTTTTTTAAAAATACAGAGGACTCTATTAGTTAAGGCGTAAAAACAGCTTGAAAGGGGTCAATTATTTATATATTTTTTTAATTGCTTTATTTACAAGGTAAATATTTGCGTTTTTTGTGGTATTGACTATGCTTATTACTTACTCTTTTATAAAAGAATTCTGTAAAAGTGTCTGAAAAAGTACTAAACTATTTACTGCGAGAAAGTTAAGACGGACTGTCTAGATAAAAAGGGAATATCATAAAATGAAATTGATTTTAAGCATCATCGCTTTGTCTATTTTGTTGTTTGCATCGCTTACAAACGCTACCGTTGTAGAATCTAAAGATTGGTCATTCAAAGAAACTGATGAAAGTGTAGATGAAAGCTCCGAACGTTATGACGAAAACGGTCGCTTGATCTGCGCCAGTGGTGCGTGCCCTAACGAGTATTGGGCCTCCTCGGGTGAAATTTCTGACGCCTTTGCCATCGCAAAACCTGACGCTCTGCAAAGCGTGCAATCATCCATTCCAAAGTTACTTGGTGCTTCCTTTCCCACCTTATGCACAAACGAACTAGGCAATGACTCTGATAAAACTAACTGTGTTCAGCGAGGTTGGTTGCGCGAAGTAAAATCCGCTACCACAACACAAGGTCTTGACGTGAACAAGCCTGAAGAATGTGAGTTCTTTTCCTGTTTTATTTCAAACTTCCCTTCATTGTCTTATTACCCCAAGAACTTTTCTGATGAAGGCGCTTTTAGTGCACCTTCTGTGTCGAGCTTTTGGAGCATAAATAACGTGAACACCCCTAGCTTGGCGATGCTATTTATTATGGGTTTATTTGCGGTCACATCGGTACGTGTTAAAGCATGGGTGAATAAAACTACACACCGACTTATCCATAACTATAAAAGCCATTAACGTTTATATTGGGTTGGGCAGTAGCCTCGGCTTACATCTTTACTGCGCAGTTTTAGGTGTTTAGTTTTGCGCCCACTTACCCGCGACCGCCAATTATTAAAAGTTTTGCGCTTTATATTTGCGCGCATTAGTTTTATGACCTCAGGCTCTGATAAGCCATACAGCCGTTCTATTGCTTCAAAGGGAGTACGGTCCTCCCACGCCATTTCAATAATGCGCGATCTATCTTCGTCCGAAAACGTGCTTGTATTAGACATGTTTTTACATTCATTCCTATCTACTAAAACACAACTTATACGATACCTGAACAAATATAGATTATTAGGGCTTTGCTTTTAGCGCGTTTTCTAATTCTGTTAGGTAAGGCGCAAAATGTTTCCAGTGGGCAAGGCCGCTTTTGTAAATGGGCTGGCGTACTTGTTGCGCACTAGGCGTTTTCACTGCGCGCTTATTGTTATGAAAATCGACGCAAGCTTGTTCAAACTCGAGCCCGCAAAAATCTAGCATGCGCTTTATTTGATTTTCTGTGTCATTGACCACGTCTTCGTGCTGTACCAGCAATATCTCATTAGGGAAAATCGTTTGCCAATGATCCATCAGCTTCACGTAATTTTGATAGTACTTACCGATGTCACCGAGGGAATAGCTAAACTCTTGGCCTTCGCCAAAAAGTTGTTTAAAGCCACTGAAGCAACATGCCATAGGCTCACGCCTTGCATCAATAATTTTGGCATTAGGCAAAATAAGTTTGATTAAGCCAACATGCATGTAGTTATTGGGCATTTTATCAATAAAATAGGCTGCGCCTTGGCGATAGACTTGGGTATCTTGAATGAATTTTTCACCAAATTTGGCAAAAAAGTCCTGTGGTATTTGCCCTAGGTTGTTTGGATAAGTGGCTTTGTTTCCTTGCTGCTTACTAAGTGTTGCTGCCAAGCCTAATATTTCATGTAGCTCCATGGTGCCATCTACTTGAGAATGCGATGCAAGAATTTGCTCTAGCAAGGTGGAGCCTGCACGCGGCATGCCCACTATGAAAATAGGCGCGGGATCGGGATGTCCTTTTTGCCCTAATTGGGCAACTAATTCTGGCGTAAAAGCATTGATTTGCGATTGTATAAATTGCGCGTGATTATCGCTTGAATAACTTAGGCTAGCCCGTTGTAGCTTATTGCCTAGATCATAATGGGTAAATGCGTTTTTATACTTTTCACTGCTCGAGAGTGTCTCGCTAGCCGGCATATCCTCATAGGCTTTACCTAACGCAAAATGCAAATGTATTTTGTCTTTGTCGCTTAGCTCTTGGTTTTGTGTGCCTTTGTGCATCGTGTTTATTTCGTCTTGTGAAAACACATAGGTTTTGGTGTTAGCTAAACTCCAATAGGCATCACCGCAGTAGGGCTCAAGCTTATATGCCTGCTGATAGGCGGCCACCGTTGCGTTTATATCACCTTTCGTTTTGTAGGCGTGGCCCAACAGCAAATACACGTTTGCTTCAGCTTGTTGCTTGGCTACGATCTCTTTGTAAATTCCAATAGCTTCTATGAGCTTGCCAACACCCACTAAGGCAGTCGCTTTAGCGACCTGATAGAAAATATTGTGCGGGTCTTGCTCGATGAGCTTGTCTGCCAAGCTTAAGGCTTTGGCAAATTTGCCCAGCTTGCTATAAATTTTAAATAACTGATATTTCGCTTCATGCTTAGTTGGCGCAAGTTCTACGCAGGTTTCTAAAATAAACTCCGCTTCAGACACCGCTTTTAAGGCCAGCGCTATGTCGGCTAAGAGCATGAGTCCGTCTATTGAGTGTTTGTTTTCTTGCAAGTAACGCCTGCACATAATATCGGCGTCACTAATTTTACCGTCGTAGAGAAGGTCGGTCGCGGCCAAAATAGGCTTTGGCAGCTTGCTTAATTGTTTAATTTGCGTCTCACACAGTTTTACCGCTTCTGTTTGATTTGCCTGTTGATATATGGGCAGTAGTGCTTGCCAGCTTGATAGTAGCGCGGGGTTAATTTTGGTGGCTTTGTAAAAATGAATGCTAGCTTGTTTACCGTCATCAAGAGCTCGATAGTTGTAGCCTAGTTCTTGAAATGCCCGTGAATGCTGCGCTTGAATGGCAAGCAACGAATGTAAGGCGCTTATGGCTTTGTGATGCGCTTGTTGCAGTCTGTAACTAACCGCTAGTAAATACCAGCACATGACTTGGGATGCTTGGTCGATGTCTTGCTTGAGTAGGCTAAGGGCGCTTTGTTCAGCCACTAATAGCTTACCTTGAACAATGGATTGTTGAATATTGCTAAGCGCCTGAGCGGGTGAAGGGCTATTTACTTGCATGGGGTAATAACGCGCCTTTATTATTTTATTGCTTTGTAATTTAACATAAAAAGCCCCTATTGAAGGGGCTTTGATGCTATTTATTTGCTGCTATGTAGCGTTTTGCCTCAGGCAAAAGCAACTTACTTTCGTTCGCTTAGACTTAGAAAAAGTCGTAAGAGAAACGAACACCGACAGTACGTGGACGGTTAGTCACGACTTTCGGCGTAAATTGCTGGTTATCAACGTGAAGTACAGCGCGTTCATCAAACAAGTTGTCGATGTACAGCTCAGCTTTCCATTCTTCATTGGTTATGCCGTAGGCTACGTTAGCTAAAACGTAACTGTCTTGAATATAACGACCACCTCTGAAGGTAGCACCATTGTTGTCGGTGTAGTTAACACCTTCGTAAACAGCGGCTTCGTCTTCAATGCTTAAACCAGTGCCTGTGCCATAAACAAGTTCAGTCGTTTCTTCAAGCACGTAGGCGTCCATTGTCATGCTTGCTAAACGGTCGCCAGTGTATGCAACCGAGGCATTAATATAACTGGTTAAGCCGTTTTCTAATTCCATGAAATAGCGTGCACGAATGTTACCCGAGAAGTTTGCTGAATAAGGAAGTTCGCTACCTACCGGTGGTGCAATACCGTCTAATTCAGAATTAATGCGAGTAAGCTCTGTGCTTAACACACTAAAGGATGCGTCGAGTATGAGGTTGTCGGTGGCTAACCACGTCATGTCACCGTCAATACCTGAAATTTCAGCATCACCTACGTTATCGGTAAATACCAAAAAGCTAACGTTGGTTGGGTCAAAACGTGAGGTTTGTAAATCAGTGATGTCTGAGTAGTAGGCTGTAGCGTTAACGCGCACGTTGCCGTCAAAGAAATCACCTTTCATACCCACTTCGTAGTTTTTCAAAGTATCGGTGGTTGAATAAACCGGGATACGAAAGCCATCAAAAGCGCCTACTTGGTTGGTCGCTAATCCACCACCAACACGGTTAGTCACTGGCGGTCTAAAGCCTTCACTGTAGGTAGCAAATAACAATACATCGTTGTTTACTTTCCAATCTACCGAGGCTTTATAAATAATGTCATCAACAGTAAGTACGCCATTGTCGTCAAGTAAAGAGACATCTAGTTGACCACTTGCAATAGCGGCATCTATTGCTGCTGGATCTTCGCCAACGGCTGTTAGTTCAGCTGGGTCAAGTGTACCAAAGGCGCGTAAGCGACGGGTAACATCAACCGTGGTGGTTGAACCGGTATATATGTCTTCAATTTCATACCAGCGCGCGCCCAAGCTAACGGTGACCGTATCGCTTATGTCGTATTCGGCTTGACCAAACAGAGCAATTTGGTTGATTTCGTGGGTAATGTCGTTAACGAAGCTAACTTCAGATTCGAAAGGGCCGCCGTCACTATTAATGCCTTCTTGTCCTACCGTGGTTCGTGCAAGATCAGTAAAGAAGCCTAGTTCTGGGTTGGCAATTTTAAATTTACCGATTGAGCTTAGCTCTTGTGCATCATAGAAAATACCTGCAGTGATACGCCAGTCGTTAGTGGCATCGGTATTTACTCTAAACTCGTGAGTAATGCGTGAGGTGTCGGTTTCTTCTTTGTAGAATTTTGTTGGATCTAAGCATTTTTCGTCAGCGGGTGTGGCTGCTTCATAATGGTTACACACGTAATAAGCGGAAAAAAGCCCGCCGTTGGTATAGCCTGTGTAGTCAATCGTTGAGTTGATATCGCGGTTTAACAAACCACCGGTATACACAATCTCAAGCTGTTCTAATCGGCCCGACAATGTCCATGTGGTCAAACCAAAGGTATCATTGTTTTCATCAGCTTGGAAACGGTTGGTTGAGGTTGTGCCGCCTAGGTTAGGGTCATATGCAAACACGCCTTCGGTATCAAGCTGCTGTTGGGTGTGCTGAACAAGTAAATCCCAGTCATCATTAATTTCGTGAGCGATACCAAGACGCATACCAGCGTAGGTGGCGTCGTTAAAATCGTCTTCTACTAGGTGGTCGTTTTTAGGAGGAACAACCGGCGTGTTTTGTGGATCGCTTAATACGCCGCCTGAAATTCTATCAATAACAACAGCACTGCCTTCGTAACCACCTTGGCCTGGCTCATTTAGGATGTTGTCAATCCACCCGCCTTGCTTGTCATTGTATGCAGTGATGCGTACTGCGGTATGATCAAAGGGGACAAAGTTTAAAAAGGCTTCTACCGAGTTACTCATTTCACCGCCTTTGGTAAAACTTGTACCAATATCGACACCGCCCGCAAAACCAGCAAAATCGGGCTTTTTAGTAATCATTCTTACCGTGCCTGACTGCGAGCTTGCGCCAAATAAGGTACCTTGTGGACCAGGAAGTACTTCCACGCGAGCTACATCGGCTGCGTAAATATCGAGGTTACGACCTTGCATCGACACAGGTTGTTCGTCTAAATAAAATGCTACTGATGGTTGCAGTGCCTGTACCGTTGACACCGAAATACTGGTTTGCGATGTTGCCGCGCCACGGATATATATTTCGTTTTGGCCTGGGCCTGTGCCTTGAAACACAACATTGGGTAAGAATTCGACGTAATCTTGGAAATTGTCTACGCCTAAGTTTTCGAGGGCATCGCCGCTAAGGGCACTTACGGTAACCGGAACGTCCTGAATGGATTCGGTACGCTTAGTTGCTGTTACTTCAATCGTTTCAATTTCGCGATTGGCTTTATTTGTTTCAGTCGTTTGTGCGATGGCGACAGATGACATACCCAGCGCAGTTATTATTGCATAGCTTAGCTTGTTAATTTTCAATGCTTTCCCCTAATTTTTATAATGAAGTGCGCAAACATTTATGCATAATAAGTAGTACACTAAATATTACACATAAATCCTTATTACCATATGGTAACACAAGTTATTGCATGTTTTTAAGGCTTTGCCAGAGTGGGATGGCTAAAAATAACATTAAATTTAATTTAATTTTTCACCTTTATAGACTAAACGTGTTTAATTCTATCTAATGTAATATGTTTATAGTTGCAAAACTATGAGGATTAAGACGTAAAATTGAGGAATAAGACGTGAATAAAGACACTCCTGGTAAGTTAAATAGTGCGGTTTTTTATCCGGCATCGGCACTCGTTATTGGTTTATTGCTATTTACGCTTATCTTTACTAAAACCTCTGCAGACTTTTTTGAAGCCTTGCAAGAAACAATCGTAGAAAACGGTAGTTGGTTTTACGTGTTTGTGGTCGCGCTTATTTTAGTTTTCACGCTTTATTTAAGCTTTTCGCGTTTTAGCGATATAAAACTGGGTCCAGACCACTCCACTCCTGATTATTCTTATGTGAGTTGGCTGTCGATGCTGTTTGCTGCGGGCATGGGCATCGGCCTTATGTTCTACGGCGTAGCCGAGCCCCTCATGCACTATTTAGCACCGCCAACAATGGAAACCGGCACGATAGAAGCAGCGCAAGAGGCGATGAAAACGACTTTCTTTCACTGGGGTTTACATGCTTGGGCTATTTACACGATCGTAGCCCTAATCCTCGCTTATTTTAGTTTTAGGCATAATTTACCGCTAACTTTACGCTCAGCTTTATACCCATTAATTGGCGACAAAATATATGGTTGGCGCGGCAATATAGTTGATATTTTTGCGGTCACAGGGACCTTATTTGGTGTGGCCACTTCCCTTGGATTAGGTGTGCTTCAGATTAGCGCAGGCCTAAATTATTTATTTGATGTGTCAACCACCACTGTAGTGCAGGTTTGGTTGATTGTGGGGATTACAAGTATTGCTATTGTGTCTGTGTGTAGCGGCCTAGATAAAGGGATCAGACGCCTATCAGAATTCAACATGATATTAGCGGTTGGTTTGTTAGTGCTCATATTAATGCTTGGCCCCACCGTTTTCTTGCTAAAGGCGTTAATGCAAAACACCGGAGCGTATTTGTCTGACATCGTCCGTAATACCTTTAATCTGTTTGCGTATCAAAAAACCGATTGGATTGGCGGGTGGACGATATTTTATTGGGGTTGGTGGTTAGCATGGGCACCCTTTGTCGGCTTGTTTATTGCGCGCATTTCCCGTGGGCGCACGTTGCGTGAGTTCATTTTAGGGGTGATGTTTGTGCCCACCGTGTTTACGCTAGTTTGGATGACTATATTTGGCAATAGCGCTATCGACATGGTATTAAATCAGGGGAACGAATTGCTTGGTACGTTGGCAAACGATAATACTCCTGTTGCCTTATTCCTATTTTTAGAACAGTTCCCGTGGTCAAGTTTACTTAGTGTTATTGCGGTAATGATGATTGTGGTCTTTTTTGTCACCTCGTGTGACTCAGGCGCGATGGTCATTGACATGCTGTGTAGCCACGGTAACAACAATACACCGCTTTGGCAGCGTATTTATTGGACGGCTGGGGTCGGTGTTATTGCAGCTGTTTTGTTGCTATCAGATGGTATAAGCGCCTTACAAACAATGACCATCGCGAGCGCACTACCCTTTGCGGTGGTCTTGCTTATTGCCATGGTGGGTTTGATAAAGGCATTGCGAATTGAGGCATACAAAAAAGACAGCTTATTGTTAGCGCCCTCGATGATGCAAGGAAGTGGCAGTGAAGAAACATGGCGAGAGCGCTTAAAAAGCGTGGTGGATTTTCCTAGTAATCAACGAGTGAATCAGTTTATTGAAGAGATTGGACTGCCCGCTTTTACTGCAGTAAAAGATGAACTTAATAAGCTCGACATACAGGCGATAGTTGAGCGCACGCCCAAGGGGATAGTGATATCGGTTGAACAAGGCGATGACAAAAGTTTTAGTTATGCGATTCGACCAAAGCGTCACTTGCAACCTGAGTTTTCGCCCGATAACGAAAACAATGACGACAATGATTGCGTTTACTACCGGGCTGAAGTTCACTTAGGCGAAGGTGGTCAAGACTATTGTGTGATGGGCTGGTCGAAAATGGCCTTGATCAACGATGTGGTTGACCAATATCACAAGCACTTGTATTTCTTGCATTTAATGCGCTAGACACAATCATGTTTTGCAGGGCACACTATGGCTTGTATGAATACATAAATACCGAGTAAGCATAAATGGAAAAAGATGAAGAGTTATTAGTTGCACTGCGCAGAATAATCCGCGCCATCGACATGCGTTCACGTCAGTTGAATAAAGAAGTAGGGCTTACCGGCCCGCAATTACTAATCTTACAAAAGGTAGGTAAGCAAAGTGGCGTAATGGTGCGTGAAATAGCCGAAGATATTAATTTAAGTTCGGCTACCGTTACTAGTATTTTAGATCGCATGGAAGATCGCCATTTAGTGCAACGTATTCGCAGTACGCAAGATAAACGTAAAGTGGGTGTGTTCTTGACAGAAATGGGCGAAAAAGCCCTCGAAACAGCTCCTTTACCCTTTCAAGAACACTTCACCAATCGTTTTAATAGCCTTGAGCAATGGGAACAAAGCCAAATGGTATCAACTTTACAACGTATAGCGTCAATGATGGATGCAGAAGACGTTGATGCTTCTCCGGTATTAGAAGTCGGCAGCATTATTGACCGCTAGCTTTTACTCGCTCAACGCTAGTCTATCCGTGGGTTGGCGCTCTTCATTCTCGTTACTTTTTTGTTTTCAACTCCCGTGATTTTACCATTTGTTTTGTATGCGTATGTATACTCAAATGACTGTCAGGCTTTTTTACATGGCCAAAATTAAAATTTGAAAATTGTCAGTTAAAACAGCCCTGTAGAGTATGGCATTATTCTTGCTTTAGTCCTTGGTAAGAAAGACATAATTAAAACGATACCATGGAGATTTATGAAACTATTACAAAAACTGTTAATCGCAAGTACGCTTGTGATTGGGTCGCTATCTAGCGCTCACGCCGGTTTGTCTGTAGCAGGTACTTTTGTTGATGCCAAACAAATTTCAGACGCCAACTTTGAAACTTTTTATAACTACGGAAATGGCAATGCTTATAGTGCTAACACAGGCCTAGAAGTTGCAAATGAGGTGGTTATATTTTTAGGACAACTAGCATCAGGTGAGTATGGTATTTACACTATATTCAGTGATCACGGTGGACATGCAGGTTCAGCGACGGTTAATACTACAGCAACAACAGGCAACGTAGTATTCACTGATGACGGGTCTGAGTCTGGCCTTAGCTTTAACTGGGCAAAAAACAAAACTGACGGATTCATTTTCGGTAACATTTTTGGTGGTAACTGGAGCGTTGATTTTGACTTCTCTGACATCACTGGTTTGTCTGCCTTAACTGTGTTGAGTTTTGATGCTGCAGGTAATGCGTCTACTGTATTTACAAGTACAGGCGGTGTTCCACATAGCGTTAACATTTCTTCAGTACAAGTAGTAAACGGCCCATCAATTATTAGCTTGTTTGCTATTGGTGCGTTGTTTGTAGCGGCCCGTAGATTTAAATAAGCGTTTATATAAGCTTTGAAAAAAGAACCCGTTGGGTTCTTTTTTTGCTTTGAATTTAATTTTTCCTTTCGTAGGCCTTTCATTCGCCACTCTTACAAGCAATTTGAATACCGTAATGGGCTTAGATAAATAAGAAATTTTGTAATCTAAACAGCTTCTTACTTGAAACTAAACGATTAATTTGTTTTTATACTTAGTCTGTTAAATCAATTTCACTGTCTTATTTACCCATTTGCGTAGGTAATATTCACACAATGACTAAACTACGAAGTTTAATTCTGCTGA
Source organism: Glaciecola sp. G7-5 (assembly GCF_055808975.1). Classification (NCBI taxonomy): domain Bacteria; kingdom Pseudomonadati; phylum Pseudomonadota; class Gammaproteobacteria; order Alteromonadales; family Alteromonadaceae; genus Glaciecola; species Glaciecola sp. G7-5. The sequence continues at coordinate 612,045 of NZ_CM147892.1, read as the reverse complement.
TCTTCATGCTGTATGCAAGCAACTCTGCCTTGGCGCAAGAGTGCAACACTAGCGAAGACGCAATAGGCGATAATGCCTGTTATATAAACTCGACGGTAGAAGACGGCGTTATTAAGCGAGACCCCAAGCTCTTACTCGAATATTTACGTCAAGCGGCAACGCGTTCTATTTACAATAATGACGAGGGTTATATTGCTGAAGCCCTAAGCCAGCTAGAACTAAATGAGTTTAAAGAAGCCCAAGGCAAAGCCAACTACATGCTTTTTAATTTGTACGCCTACCAAGGAAAAGTATTCTACAACAAAGAAAAAGCCCTATTTCACCTTAAACTTGCCAGTGAGCTAGGACACACAGAATCCCTCGAAATCTACTCTGAATTTCAAGAGCTGTTCCCTGATCTCACATCTAACCTAACGTCACAATCGCAATAACACCCCCCGTCATTACTGCGGCCCCCGTCATTACTCGAAGGCAGTAATCCCCTCAAACAACCTCGCTATAAAATAACGGTGCAGTGTTTTGCAAAGGATGATGTATTAGGAGATTATCGCCTCAAACAACTTCGCTATAAAATAACGGTGCAGTGTTTTGCAAAGGATGATGTATTAGGAGATTATCGCCTCCGCGATAATGACGGGGCAAATGGCGATAATGACGGGGCAAATGGCGACAATGACGCGGAAGGTGGCGCTGCTTACGCGTCAGGTGGCGGCAATGACGGATGAATTTGCTCGGGCTTCATTCACTAACTTTAATAACTCACTGGCGGCTATTGCATCAGACAAGGCGCGATGGTGCCGGTCCATACCGATATTAAAATGGGATGTTAAGTTCGCCAAAGAATAACTTGGTAAGCCTTTAAAATGCTTTCGCATTTGTTGAACGGTACACAGTTTAGGGCGCTTGTAAGGGCGCTGTAATCGCGCGTATTCTTCTCTTATAAAACCATAATCAAAATTAACATTATGGGCCACAAAAATGCAGTTTTCGGTGAAGCTTTCAAGCTCATCGGCTATGTCTGCAAACAGCGGAGCATCGGCTACCATGTCGTTAGTGATGCCGGTGAGTGAAGTAATCATTGGCGGTATTTTACGCTGTGGATTTAATAGACTTTGCCATTGATCAATCACTTCACCGTTGACCATTTTCACAATACCAATTTCAGTGATTTTATGGGTACCGGCGCGCCCGCCGGTGGTTTCAATATCAACTACCGCATACGCTTGCATAGGGTCAATAGTGTAATCCACGGTGGTGATCCCAACATCAATACCAAAGTTGCGTAAGCTCTGTAATTGCATTAGTTGGTTGCGGCGCAGGGTATCGCCTTGGCCCTTTATTTCCTCAAAGCGCAACTTACTATTCTCAAGCACCATAATGTCGGGATAGCCGTCGTTATAAAGCTGCCAATGTGAGCACATGACCAGCAATTGATTCTTTAGGCTTTGCACAGGAGTGTGCTGAATAAGTATTTTTAGTTTATCGAGGATATTTTTATGCCAATGAATAATGCCTTGGCTTTTTCCATAATGCTGAGTAAGGTTTTTGGTTACTAGTAGGTACAAGTCTTTAGCAGAATGAAGCCCATCTAAGCGAGCATTAATTTGCTGGCCGGCCACCTCAGCAAAATTATGGTGTTTAAGGCAGGCAGGCAAGTAATCAAAAGGTGTGGCTAAACCAAGCCCTTCGAGTTCAAATAATTCGTGCCAAAAACATAAACCGAATAGGTTCTTCCACAAGTTGTTTTCAGTCCGCCAAGCCTCTATGCCCCGCGCTTGATAATAGGCGATTACGCCTTGTTCAACACTGCCTTTGTAGGTCTCATCAAGTAGCAAATGACGATTATTTTCACGTAGCATATCGGTAAGTATGCTGGTACGTTTTTGATGATATTTTCGGGCCAAAAAGTCTTCGGCAAACTGCAAAAGTTTATCGGTAGTTGGGTCGTCTATTATGCTGTTTAAACGCACCTGCACCTCTTCTTTAAAACCCAGTTTGTAGGCTTGACGACACCAAAATTCTTGCGCGAGGGGTTCTTGCAAATCATGCGCAATGTGTAGCGCTTTTTCTGGTTCAAAGGCGAGCATTTGCTTAGCTACTAGGTATAACAACTTTTCATAAATACCGAGTGCTTGCGGGCCGTAGGGCTTAGGCAAATCTTCAATAAAGGCATCTATACTGTTTGCGCTTTCAAAATGATGCTTTTTAACATGAGTATAAGCTTGGCTAAGAGCAAAACAGCTATATGCGCTTTGGTAGTCGTCAAAACGAGACTGCATTTGAGCTTGTTCTTCGCGGGTACGCATAATGCCCAAATCACGCATCGAGAATTGGTTTAACTTGCCTTGGCTATGGCCAAAGTACAAGAAAAGAAAATAGTCTATGTGCGGGTCGCAAGTGCGAACAACATAGTTTTCGGCAACACTGCTGTTAACGATTTTTTGTGGGCAAAGGGCTTGGCAGCTTTCAATAAAGGATGCTTTGTTTGCGCTTTTTAGTAGTTTGGGCGTTTCATTGCTGGCTATTTCTTCAAACAAAGAAGCTAATTCGGGTTTGGTGAGTTGTATTAAAAATGCGGGTACATCCTTAGCTTGAACATTACGAACAAAGCTGGCTTTAGCAAGATCATCTAACATGTCTTCAACAAGCGGGATTTCAGCGAATGTTAAGCTACTGCGTTTAACCACAGCGTATTTGCGATTGATTAAGCGCACGACCAAACACTGATGCAGGTGGCTCAACTGCTCGTAGCGAGATAAGAATTGGGTATCCTTTGGACTTAACAGATGCGCGCTAGGCCCTTTAACAAAATCGAGAAATTCTGAAAAATGTGTATGGTAGTAAAATGTGGGTAAGTCGCGAAAGGCCATAAAGTTAAAACTAGTTAGATTTATTACTGTGTTAATATACAGTAATAAAGTAGGCCTGTTAATAATTTTTGATGTTTGTTTGGCTGCACATTCAAAATGTAGTGTCAGTTTTGATTAACAAAGTGCTGGCGAAAAATCCAGATTCGTGTTTTTTACGTATGTCATCATCAATTGAAGGCCTTGTCATTCTTGCCTTCGCATAATACTGTTTGTTTAATCGAATCGTATTTCTTGTGCAGACAGGAGTTTCATCAAGCTAAGCTGTGGGGCATGAAAACTAACGGATGTGTTGGGAGACAATTGCCTGCGCAATTGTGACGAGTGAATCGCAAATGTGACGAGTGAATTGCAAATGTGACGAGTGAATTGCAAATGTGACGAATGAATCGCAAATGTGACGAATGAATCGCAAATGTGACGGGCGGACGTATATTGGAGGAAAAAGATTATGAGCTTATCTCGTGCAGAGCGTTTTGAATGCCCTTATTGCATGACAATAAACGACATCGAAATAGACGAAGTGAACGATATTGGCCAGCAACAAATTGTGGATTGCCAGATATGCTGTGCACCCATCGAAATTTATATTCTCGACAACGGTTTTGGGCTCGAGATTATAGCCAAACGAGATGATGAATAATGACAACAAAGCTATTTAGTGAGGAGGCAATATTGCAATTACCCGAACGCACGCGGGTAAATTTTATTAACTCTCTTTCGGGGTTTAAAAGTGCGAATTTGGTAGGAACACAAAGTAGTGATGGGGTAAATAATTTAGCTTTGGTCAGTTCTGTTTTTCACGTGGGCGCAAATCCGCCTTTGATGGGAATGCTCATGCGACCGCACACTGTGATTCGCGATACTTTGCAGAATATAAAAGATACCGGCGTATTTACTCTTAATCATGTGCATTCGAGTTTTGCTGACAAGGCTCATCAGTGCAGCGCAAGGTATCCGGCTGAGCAAAGCGAATTTGAAGCGGTAGGCTTGTTGCCGCAAATGGCCTCAACGGTGAAAGCGCCTTTTGTTGCCGAGTCGAAAATACGCATCGCACTTCGGCTTGAACAAATTTCCTTGATTCCGGCAAATCAAACCGAACTTGTTATTGGTAAGATAGTTGAGGTTGAGCTTGGCCAAGATATTTTATTTGAAGACGGTTACGTAGATATAGAAAAAGCGCAATCTGTCGCCGTTTCGTGTTTAGATAGCTACCACACAACTAAGCGCATAGACCGCTACAGTTATGCAAAACCCAACCAAGCTCTAAGCTCTATATGGCGTGATAAAAATGATCCCAAATCTTGACCAGCTATTGATTATATGTGGTATTTCGTTAGCAGGTGTTGGCCTCATTGTTTGGTTGTTGCTGAAAATACCAGATGATTCTGACGATGACCAAGGTGATGGTGGCTTTTAATTGGCGTTTTGGGCTGTTCAGGGCGCGGGGAAACGCTCAGCAGACCGTCGTTCCTGCGGAGGCAGGTAAATGCTAGGCAAATCGTCGCTCCTGCGGAGGCAGGAATCTGCTTGGTACTTCTGCTTTGATCCTATAGATAGAGGATGTTTTGGGGGATCTCAGCCTGCGCTGAGATGACGAGTGGGAGGGCTGAGATGACGAGGGGGAGGGCTGAGATGGCGGAAGGGTGTTCAGATTTCTTAACATGGATCAATAAAACTAATTAAACGGCTTTACAATCCAAAGCTTTTCCACCACAGTATAAAGCATACACCCACAAGGCCTGCGACTGTTCGCGGGCCTTAGTTGTTTTGGGGCTTAGGTAAAAGAGAATTATTATCATTAGCGTTTTGTAAAAGGAAACAAAGTATGAAATCAGTAAATCGTCGCGATTTTCTAAAATTAACCGGCTCAAGCCTTATTGGCTTAACCCTTGGTGGTGTTGCGTTGCGTGCAAATGCACAAGAGAAAGTATCGCCCGAAGATCCAACTGCAGCGGCGCTAAAGTATGTGCATAAATCTCCTGTTGAAGGCTCAAATTGCGCTAACTGCATGTATGTTCAAGGTGAAGACGGCAAAGAATGGCGTCCATGTGCACTGTTCCCAGGCAAAGTGGTAGCGTCTGAAGGCTGGTGTTCAGCATGGTTGAAAAAAGGCTAAGCCTATTTGAAACTTAACAATTTGTTTGGTTTGTATCAAAGTTCTGTTTAACACTCCAATTTAAGAGGACATAAGCAGCGCACTTTCTAAACCGGCATTTGTATTCGCCCTTTCTTTTGGAAGGGCGTTTTTGTTTGAACTAAGATTAAACATAACGGGCTAGGTGAACAATTGGCAAGCGACAAAGATCAACATTCAGAATTTACGATTTACGGTGATAAAAAATCAGGCAATTGTTACAAGTTGCAGTTGATATGTGCGTTATTACAGATAGATTATAAATGGATAGAAGTCGATATTTTGGCCAATGAGTGCCAAAGCGAAGATTTTCTAAAGCTCAATCCAAATGGCAAAATTCCATTGTTATTGCTAGGCAATGGCAACACGATTAGCGAATCAAATGCGATTATCAACTTTTTAGCGGCAAATAGCGCTCTATTAAGCGACGATGCCTACACTCTTGCCAAAATACAACAATGGCAGTTCTTCGAACAATATAGTCACGAACCCTACGTGGCCGTTGCACGTTTTATCAATAAATACTTAGGCTTACCAGAAGCACGCAAGCAAGAGTATATCGCCAAACAAGCGGGGTCGCACAAAGCCCTTAATGTAATGGAGCTACAGTTAGAAAAAAGTGATTATTTAGTAGGTGACACAATAACGGTAGCCGATATTAGCTTATATGCCTATACACATGTTGCTCACGAAGGTGGAATTGATTTAAGCCCGTATACGGCGATCAATGCTTGGTTAGCAAGAATCGAACAGCAGCCAGGTTATCAAAAAATGGCCTAATGCGTCGGTTTTAAAAAAGGCGCCCAATCGTCCGAATTCTATCCGTTATTTTTGCAGTTTTTTAAAGCAGGCTATGTACTTTAGTGTTTAGCGATACTGGCCGATAAATACCTAGACTTTAATCAATGTAAACTTATGACAGCCAATACTATTGTTCGAAACGCAGCGCTTTCACAGCCTCTTCATACTGTGTCTGTATACGATTTACAGATAGGCATGTTTGTGCATGCGGTTGCCGATCAAGTTGGTAAGCTTGGTGTTAAAAATAAGGGCGAGGTGCGCCACTTACGTATTATTGACCAATTAGCCGCCAATGGCGTGAAGTCGGTTGTGGTGGAATACTTAAACCAGAGCGCCACGCTCAGCAAAGATAAACGTGCTCAACGTAAAGCTAAGGTTTCGAGTCTTTCCCTTGATGCAAACGAGCTTGAACTTAATAATGACTCGCATCTATTAGATAGCAATTTGGCCTTTATAAACGCAGCTGAGCTACTTAAACAAAGTAAGGTTATTTATGGCAAATTTAAGTCCGCGATAAATAATGGTAAGAGCGTCGATTTTACCCAAAGCAAAGCGCTGATTGCTGATCTGCAAAACGCATTACTTGATAATCCAGATGCGCTGCTTTGCATGTCGATGGTAATGCATTCGAGCGAGTATATTGCTAATCACGCGATTCATGTAGCCACGCTTATGTATTATTTTGCGCAGCATTTATCGTATTCAAAAGAGGAATGCGAGAAACTCGCACTAGTAGGGTATTTGTTAGATGTTGGCATGCTCAAGTTACCAGATTCTATTTGCCAGAATACAGCAGCCTTAAGCCCAAGTGAGCGCAGCGAACTTGAATCTCATGTGCAACATACTTTAGACATTATCGCCCCCTTAAAGTTAGAAAGTGAATACTTGTTGGCGATTGAGCAACACCATGAACGACTTGACGGTACCGGCTACCCGAGTGGTTATACAGATACCAAAATACATAAATTCAGTCGATTATTGGCGATTGTAGACTGCTATGATGCGTTAACCACTATGCGGCCTCATCAAATGCCTTTGTCGCCAGCCGCGGCGATGCGTATATTGAGTAGTCCTGAAAATGGCTATGATCAAAAATTAGCCCTAAGGTTTATTCGTTGCATGGGTATTTATCCGGTAGGCAGTTTGGTTGCTTTATCGAATAAATTAATTGGTTTGGTTACAAAAACGCATATGAACGCCCCAAATTCCCCAGAAGTGAAAGTTTTTTATAATTCGCAAGGGAATCATTTTGTATCACCATACCTTATTGATTTGCAGCAATGTAAAAACAGTCACAAGTCCCAATTGAAGGAGCTTAAAGTCATCAAACCGGTATTGGCCAGTCAGTTTGGTTTTGATTTAGAAAAAATAATCTAGGCTTATACGTCCTTTCCAACATAATCTTAGCCGCGCGAAAAATAGTATACATACGAACGTGTGCGCGATACCGTAAGCATTACTATACGAGCACAAACAAACTTGCATAAATTTATTGTGCAAATCCAATATTTTTATTTCATTGTAGTACGATTTAAGGTACACAGTGCGCATAGAACGTAAGCGCGATATCTTTATTTATTCAACAGGAAAAATATGCCAAACAACAAGCCAACTGACACTACGCATAGCAATTTCAATACAGAAGACACCGAGCATTTGCTTGAGCTTCGCCATTTAAGGCTTGATGACTATGACGACATTAAAGAGCTAATGGATTCGGTCTATAAAAACGTGGGCGGTGCGTGGAAACCAAATGAATATAAAGCTCAATTAAAAATGTTTCCTGATGGTCAGATCTGTATTGAAGACAAAGGAAAAGTCGTGGCTGCGGCGTTTTCAGTGATTGTTGACTACGACAAATTTGGTGACAAACATACCTACGACCAAATTATTGGTGATGCCTATTTAACAACTCACGATCCTAAAGGTGATGTGTTGTATGGCGTTGATGTGTTTGTATCGAAAGAATACCGTGGCTTACGCTTAGGAAGGCGCTTGTATGAGGCGCGCAAAGAGCTTTGTCGCAACCTTAACTTGCAGTCAATAATGGCCGGTGGCCGCATTCCTAACTATTCAAAATATGCGGATCAATTTACCCCTTATGAGTATATTGAACAGGTGAAATCAAAAGATATTTTTGACCCCACCTTAACCTTTCAAATTTCTAATGGCTTTGAAGTAAAGCAAATTATGAAAGCCTACTTGCCTGAAGACAAAGCTTCGCGGGGTTACGCGACCCTATTGCAATGGCACAACATGTATTTTGATGCAGAAAAACCGTCGTTGATTAACTCAAGAAAAGATGAAGCACGTATTGGGTGTGTGCAGTGGCAAATGCGTTATTTCAATAATGTTGAAGAGTTATTGCAACAAGTTGAATATTTTGTTGATGCGCTGTCAGACTATAAGTGTGACGTGGCCTTATTCCCTGAGTTTTTTAATGCGCCCTTAATGGGCCTAAGCCCAGGCGATAGTTCTATAGACGCGATATGGCATTTAGCGGGGTATTCAGACGAAATTATTACCGCCATTTCGCGCTTGGCGGTGCAGTATAATATTAACGTTATTGCAGGCTCCTTACCGGTAGTTGAAGATGACGAATTGTATAATGTGAGCTACTTGTGCCACCGTGATGGTTCAATCGAATCCCAGTACAAATTGCATTTAACGCCACACGAAAAATCTGCTTGGATAATGAAGGGGGTAACGATCTTCAGGTATTTGATACTGACTTTGGTAAAATTGGCGTACTCATTTGTTATGACGTTGAGTTTCCAGAATTGGCTAGACTGTTGTCTGAGCAAGACATGCAGGTTTTGTTTGTTCCCTTTTGGACCGACACCAAAAATGGTTACTTACGCGTAAGGCGCTGTGCGCAAGCGCGGGCGATTGAGAACGAGTGTTACGTAGCCATTGCGGGCAGCGTAGGCAACTTGCCTAAGGTTGACAACGTTGATATTCAATATGGACAAACGGCGGTGTTTTCGCCTTCAGATTTTGCTTTCCCGCATGACGCTATTGTGTCTGAAACCACTCCTAATACCGAAATGACCTTAATCGTTGATTTGGACTATACCAAATTAGTGAAATTACAAAATGAAGGCTCGGTGCGCAACTACTTAGACAGAAGACGTGATTTGTATAAGGTAGAATGGTTAGGTAAGCCGCCAAAAGAATAGTGCTGATACTGGCTAGTAACTAGCGCTTGTACGCACCGCGCGCACTAGCCATATAAACAAGCGTAAAGGATGTAAAATGGAAGACTTTAGAGCACAATTTAAAGAAAACGCTATGGCGTGGTTAGAATTGTATGTTCCGGGCGAGGCGAGCTTTTACTTTAATGCCATGATTATCGGCTGGATAATTTTTGTGGCGGTGCTTTTGCACATCCTTTTGCGCTTGGTGAGCAATCGAATGGTTGCCAGCTATGAAAATAAGCATCAGACCCGCACCCAACTTTCGACCCTATCACATAAGTTACTGCGCCGAATTTCTTATATTATTCAGGCCGCAGTGGTGCGCTTACAAGCGGGCGTTTGGTTTGAGGAGGGCACCTTTACCTTCCGTATAGTTGATGTAATGGCTGAGCAAAGCATCATTTTATTTGCTTTGTTGACGATTTTTACCTTGCTGGATATCTTTCAAACCATTACCGACATGCGCAACCGGCGTTCACAATTTCCCCTTAAAGGCTTATTACAAACCATTAAACTGATTGCCAGTGTGCTTACCGGCATTTTGCTGGTGTCGTTGTTAATGGATAAGTCACCACTATTATTGTTAAGCGGCTTAGGCGCGATTTCAGCAGTGTTGTTGTTGGTTTTTAAAGATCCTATTTTGGGTTTAGTTGCGGGTATACAGCTTTCTGCAAATGACATGTTGTCGGTGGGTGACTGGCTTGAAATGCCGAAATACGGTGCCGATGGTGATGTTATTGATATTGCCTTAACCACCGTAAAAGTGCGTAATTGGGATAAAACGATTACCACTATTCCCACTTATGCGCTTATTTCTGATTCATTCAAAAACTGGCGAGGTATGACCGAAGCCGGTGGACGACGTATAAAGCGTAGTGTTTACTTACAAATGAGCAGCATTGGGTTTTTAGATGAGGCAAGCCTAACACGCCTGCACAAAGCAGACTTACTGGCGCCTTATTTAGAAGAGAAACTAGCGCAAATTAAAGAAACTAACACGACGTCAAAAACCGATATGTCGATTTTGCTAAATGGTCGCAGGCTGACCAACGTAGGTACTTTCAGGCAGTATTTAGTTTCTTACCTTAAAAACCACCCTAGCATTCATAAAGACATGACCTTGTTAGTGCGCCAACTGCAATCAACCAATTTGGGTTTACCAATAGAGATTTATGCCTTTACCAACACCACGAATTGGAATGAATACGAAAATATTCAATCTGATATTTTTGACCATGTGTTAGCGGTACTGCATGAGTTTAAGCTGCAGGTGCACGAAGGCCCAACAGGAAGCGACCTACGATTTTTACAAAGTCGCCCTAGGGCATGCGATGAAGACCCCAAGGATTGATTATTATTAGGCGATTAGGCTTATGGCTAAGGCCAACATCACTGCGCCAATAATAAACTCTAATACCTTCCAAGCGTTGGGGTTTTTAAAAACAGGAATAAGTAGTTTGGCACCATAGCCAAGGGCAAAGAAAAACACAAACGACCCCAGCACAGCGCCTGTTGCAAAGGATAGCTGTTGCCCTTCATATTGGGTTGAAATTGACCCAAGGAGTACCACAGTATCTAAATAAACATGTGGATTTAGCCATGTAAAGGCTAAGCAAGTAAGCGCGGCGGTGAGCGCACTGCCGACCTCTTTGCCTTGTGCTTGCATGTTGTGTTCGCTGGTAAATGCGGATTTGAAACTAAGTAAGGCATACACCAACAAAAACGCCGCTCCGGCGTATCGCGCGACTTGTTCAATCAGCGGGAACTGCTTAACGATAGCACCAAAGCCAGCCACGCCTGCGGATATAAGAATCGCATCACTAAGCGCACAAATTAAACACACCACAAACACGTGTTGCTGTTTTAAACCTTGCTTTAAAATAAAGGCATTTTGCGCACCAATCGCGAGAATCAAAGAAACACCCAGCGTAAAGCCGGTTAACATAACTGACGCACTCATTGCATAATCCTTGTTAGCCAAACCAGCTTTTACATGTTGGGCTAGAGTCTATCGCAATTACCACCACGGCGCATTATTTTCACTGTTGTTACTTCCTACTTTTTACTATTGCCATTGCTGCGTAGACATGTTGCTAGCCTTTTAAGCGTTCCACGCCAATCGTCATCTTCAAAAGCATAGCAATCGTCATCTTCAAAGCATAGCAATCGTCATCTTCGCGCAGGCGAAGATCTCCTAAAAAGCATAGCAATCGTCATCTTCGCGTAGGCGAAGATCTCCTAAAAAGCATAGTAAACCCGATAAAAGTTAACAGTTTTGCGTGTGATTTTGGGGGGTCCTTGCCTTCGCAAGGATGACGGGCGGGAGGGCAAGGCTGACGAGCGGAGGGGTTGGGCAAGGATGACGGGCGGGAGGGCAAAGCAAAGAATAGAGAAGCTTGGCTACAGGGAATGAGTATATTTGCAATTACGCAGGATTATCGCTATACCTATATCTAAAAGTAACACCAAATGGAAGGTAAGGAGATAATATGAGCCTACGTATTGATGCTGAGCAATCTCAGGTACTTGTGGTGGATATTCAACAGCGTTTAGCGCCGCATTTATTTGAAGTCGATGCCATGCTTCACAATAGTGTGCATGTGCTTAAGGCTGCGACTTTATTTGGTGTTCCAATCACGGTTGCCGAGCAATACCCTAAAGGTCTAGGTAACAGTGTAGACGCCATAAAGCCTTTCATTAATGTGGCAGTGTATGAGAAAACCAGTTTCTCATGTTTTGGCGCAGAGCCGCTTAGTGAAGCGCTGAAAGAGCTTAGCCAGCAGGGCCATAACAACCTAATTGTGATTGGTTGTGAAGCCCATGTATGCGTATTGCAAAGCGTTATTGATGCTCTTGAACAAGACTATCGCGTGATTGTTGTTGCCGATGCCGTCACCTCTAGAACCGAGCAAGATGCTTTATTAGCTCAGGCTCGCCTCACAAAAGCCGGTGCTGAGTACGTCAGCACCGAAATGCTATTGTTTGAGTGGACAAAAGGCAAAGAGTGTAAGCATTTTAAAGCCATTTCAGAAATGCTTAAGTAACACTTATTGCGTGACCAATGCTTGGTTCGGGCAACGCCTTTTATTTTGTTTTACACGCTGTTAAAAAAGTATGCCAGTCGCCATCTGCAAAGCTTGGGTAAGCAATATGAAAACCTTGCAAATAGTCGCACCCTAATTCGTTTGCGGTTTGTTTAAGTGCTTCAGTTTCTATACCCTCAGCAATGACCTTCATGCCTAGACCATGTGCCAGAGTACATATCGCTTCTATAATCTTAAAATAACGTTCGTTTTTATGCATTTCTATAAAGAACTTTTTATCAATTTTGAGCATTGAACAAGGTAAGTCTGCAATGTACTCCATCGAGCTATAGCCCGTCCCAAAATCGTCTATCGCAACACTAAAGCCAACGTTTGCTAAGTCTTCTAAACAGGTTTTGGCCTTGTCAGGATAAACCATTAAATGCGTTTCAGTGACTTCTAAAATAACGTCACTAGGTGCAATATCATGTTTTGTAGCAAGGCGCGTAATCAGTTGAGCAAACCTAGGGTTATGACACACATTGGCGGGCAAGTTTATGCATACTTTAAGATTAGGATGCTCAATTTGAAAAGACTTTAATTTAGAGAATGTTTGGTCAAATAACCATTCGTGAAATTCGAGATCGTAGCCTGATTCAATCACAAGGTTTACGGTTTCGACGGGGTTGATCCAGTTACCAAGATGATTCCAGCGCAAGAGTGCTTCTACCGCGAACACATTTTGTTCGCAATCGACAATCGTCTGAAAGGCGACTTGGAGTTTACTGTGTTTGATGGCATTAGGTAGCGCATCTCTCAGCTTCCCGCGTTCGTCTTCACATTTGGATTCGTCTTCACTATAAAAAATATATTGTGCTCGGCCTCTATTTTTTGCCTGATAAAGGGCGATATCAGCTTCTCGCATCAGTTTTTTATAGCTATCGGCTGCGCTAGGGAAAGAACTTGCACCAATTGAAGAGGCTATTGGAATAACGGAGTTGTGCCAAACAATGTCAAAATTGAGCACTTTTAAGAGTTTTTGTACTACAAAATGAGAGGACTTATCATCGGTCTCGGGTAAAATCATGGCAAATTCATCACCGCCTAAACGACCGCATATATCAGATTTACGTGAGAACTTTTGTAATTTTAGGCCAATTGTTTCAAGCACAAAGTCACCGGCTTCATGACCATAGGTATCGTTTATCGACTTAAACTTATCTAAGTCTAATAATACCAAAGCAAAACGGTGCCCATATCGTGAGGACTCATTAAAGCACTGTTCTAGCTTTTCCATGAACAAGCCTCGATTAGTAAGACCGGTGAGTGAATCATAGAGCGCCATTTGTTCTAATTGTTTGCTTAGTTTCCAATTTTGAATAGCGGTTTTTATTGTCCTGATGAGCGTATTGCTAGTCAATTCATCTTTAACAATATAGTCTTGAACGCCCAGTTTTAAGAGCCTTACTGCATTTTTGGTATCTTCTTGACCGGTAATAACAATGACCGGACAGTTTGCCAGTGGCTTGTTCGAATAAAGGGACTCTAGCAGGTTTAAAGCACTGCCATCGGGCAAATTAAAATCTAATAAACAGCAGGTATCACCATCATTGTCTTCAAGGCAGTCCATTGCTCCTTTAAGTGTAGAGACACATTCGATGTGATCAAATCCATGATCAACATCTTCTAATAATCTAAGATAAAGGGTCATATCTGCAGGGTTATCTTCAACAATAAGTAAAGATGAGATATTTGAAACCATTTTTTAAAACCTCCTGCCCTAACAATACTGTTGTATGTTGAATTGGGCGTTTAGCTTTTGTGAGCACTGCCTTTTTAAAGGACTCGTCTCTGATGTAGCGCAAGAGGTCAGTATCTAAAAATGTAGCAGAAACAGCACTAAGTTGGGGCTGCCTTTGAGAAATTAACTACACGATACCCTGCGCTAAGAATATTTAAGCAATCTATTAATTTTCGTAAATTTACTCTGACAACCTTAACATTTGCATTTTGCTTAAGATAGCACTATTTATCTTGTGCTAATATTAGTCGGTTTATCAATGGCTATCGATCAATATTTTTGGGCAAAATAACCAGTTCAAACCAAAAATTTTCAATTTGGCGAATGGTTTGGATAAATGTGGACTCTAAAACGGGTTTAGTCAAATAGGCATTCACCCCTAATTGATAACTTTCTAAAATATCTTTATCTCGATTTGAAGTGGTTAGCATAATAACGGGTAAATGCTTTAGCGACGGCGTTGCGCGTATCGCTTGCAGCGTTTGTTTGCCATCCATCAATGGCATATTGATATCCATTAATATTAGGTCTGGTAGGTGTCCGTGTTCGGCCAGTTCGTTTAGTTTTTCGAGGGCTTCTTGGCCATGATTTAAAACACTCAACTCACACGCTATTTTGCCATCTTCTAGTGCGCGTTCTACCATCACTTGGTCTGAGATATTGTCTTCAACTAACATGATATGTGCTTGTTTTCGCATTATTTTTTCTCCAAGGTAGTAGACTGAATATGCAAGGTAAACGTTGAGCCTTTGCCCAATGACGAACGCAAAGTGACATCACCATCAAGAGACTGCATGATTTTTTTGACGATAGCCAAGCCAAGTCCTGTTCCCTGATATTCAGTGTTGTTGTGCAACTTCTTAAATAATCCAAATATTTGTGTTTGATATGCCTCATCAATCCCAATGCCATTATCTTGTATATGAATCAGCCATCGATTATCGCCTGCTTGCTCTGCAGAAATTGACACAATAGGCGCGCAGTCGGATTGACTAAACTTAAGCGCATTTTGGATAACATTTTGCAAGGCTAGGCGTAACTTAGACGCATCACTTACAAGGTTTGGCAATGATGAGCTTATGTTTATAGTCGCCTGTGTTTCCTCTATTTTCGTGTGCAGGTCTTTTACCACGCCCTCGACTAAGTCATACAGACTAACTTGGGTAAGTTCAACTTCTGGTACTCCCCACTCTTGAAAATTGCAGCAAGTCATCAATCAATGCCGTCATGCGTTTTGAGGCGTTGTCTATAAATTCTTTATCTTGCTCGACGCGCTTGGTTTTGTTGGCTTCTAAATCCTTAATCAAGTATGAAGTGTATGTTCGCATGGTGCGCAGTGGTTCTTTTAAGTCGTGTGAGGCGACATAAGCAAATTGTTCGAGCTCGTCGTTTGATTTAAGCAAATTGTACTCGAGTTGTTTTTGTTGTGAAATATCTTCAACCACCGACACAAAGTAGTCGCGTGTATCATCATCATGAACCACTAGGGATACCGTTAGCCGAGCCCATATTATAGAGCCACTTTTTTGTAGATAGCGTTTTTCCATTGTGTAGTTATTTATGTGTCCATCTACTACCTTTTGCAGAAGTGTTTCATCACGCTTTAAGTCCTCAGGATAGGTTAGCTCTTGAAAGGTTTTTTGTAGAAGCTCTTCGCTAGAGTATCCGAGTATTTCGCATAATCTTTGATTTGCTTTTAGCCACTTTCCATCTAGCCCAACGTGGGCTATGCCCACGGCAGCTTGTTCAAAAGTGTCTTCAAACTCTTTTGCTAAGCGTTTGTTACTCTCTTCGCGTTGTTTAATCTCACTTAGATCAATGGCCGTTCCCATTACTTCGAGCTTGTGCGCCTGTGGATCGTCTGTGTATATTGACGTTTTTACTAATGACCATACCCAAAAGCCGTGTTTGTGTTTAATTCGTAGCTCAATTGTTTGTTTATCATCTATGCCCGCATTTGTGATGCTAGCAAAGTACTGCTTGAGCGCCTCAAAATCTTCAGGATGACAAATATCTTCCTTGGCGTCGTCTTTTAATAGTGCATCAAACTCTTCTTTTGAATATCCCCACAGTGTGGTGACTTGTTTGTTTGCAAACTTAAGCTGTTTGGTTTTTATATCAACGATAAATATGGCTGAATTAGACTGCGCTAACACAGCATCTAAAAACTGATTTTTCTTTTCAATCTCAATTTGCAAGGTTTTGAGCTGATCAATACTGGTTAAGGTGCCAGACATTAATAAAGGCTTACCCGTTGAATCAAAAACAGTGTTACCTATCATTCTCAACCATTTATATTCGTTATGTACGTTTTCTCCGCGATACACGACATCGAATGGACCATCACCGGCCAAATGCTTTTTGAGTGTGGATTGCACCGCAGCGCGATCATCAGGGTGAATGTGCGATTGCCATTCGTCTAGCTGTATTTGCTCGCCATGGTTTTTGGCGTTTAACAGGGTGATGAATTTAGGACTAAACCACACTTGATTGCTCAGTATATTCCATTCCCACACACCTACATCGGTAGCGTCAACAGCGCGTTGCAAACGGCGAGAGGATTCTAAGAATTGTTTCTTTTGATTGCCGACCTCATTCACACTAACGACAGATGCAAATGTATATTTTTCGTTTTCTATTTCGTGCACGGTTAAGCTAATTTCAACAGGTATTGATTGTCCCGACTTAGTGATTCCCCAGACCACTCTTCCTGCCGCCATCTGCCTTTGATCACCAGGATTTTTTATATACTCGCTAACTAACACTTGATGGTTTGGAATTTGCTCTGGCGCAATTAATACGTCAATGTCTTGGTTAACCAGTTCACCTTTCTCGTAACCAAAGGTTTCTTCTAAAATTTTGTTGGTGATATGAATCTTCTGCTCGGGATTTACCACCAATACACCCGTTGGAAATAATTCAATAGAAAACTGGAAAATTGAATTGGCGCGTGATTCTATCTCTAGACGAAGCCGTTTTACGCGCTCCTCAGCAGCATTTTCTTGGGCTAATTTGAGTTCTGCAGGCGTAGGAATGGCAATTAATTTGTCTAAATTATAGTACAAGACGAAAGCCGTGATCGCCGAAACTACGGCGGTAATTGCTTTTAATATACCGTGTAAACCATAATTACCGTGCCAAATAGTATAAATGGCGAATAGATGCGTTAGACCACACGAGAATATAAACAAAGCAAATAAAACAAACATGCCTTTAAACTTTTGGTCTTTGCGGCGAATAACGATGAATAACAAAACAAATGGTATTGAGAAGTAGGCGCTTGCGATGACTAAATCTGAAATAACATTGGTCCACAGAATGCCTGGTTGCCACAGATAACAATGTCCGTGAGGCATGTAGTCCCCTCTGAAAAATTCACTCCAAAAAGCTTGCATGGTATGGCTCCTTAAGAAACTCGCGATAAATAGTAGGCGAGGTTAGCAACGTTTTTGCCAAAAAATTAACGTTTTCATTATAGACTACGATGCATTAAGTGCATTAAAACAGCAAGTTAATCCCAAAGTTGAAATGCCGAAGCGCTGTTCGCTTGAAATAATCAAACACTTTTGCAACACTGAAACTTCTCATCACAAACAAATGAAGGGACCTTATGAGCGATAACAACGACCAAGAGCGTTCAATTTTCAATTTCGCTGCTATTAAAACTGCAATCGTTAATGCCGAAGAACGTAAACTCGATGACTTGTTAGGTAAGCATCCTATGCAGGAATTGGAAAAGGGCTATTTAATTGATTTGGCGAAAATGAACAACAATGAGCAGATTATTGCACGCGTAGAGAGAGTGCCTACTAAGGACTAATAGCGCTTCCTTGAGTCGGTGTTTTAGTTTTGAAGTACTGATTAACCGTTCTCACTTGGAACGGTCTGTTGTTGATAGTTTATTGCATTGTTTACTTTTCACTGTTGTTTTAAGTTGAGGTGAATATATGTCTGTTACCATTTCAGTCTCAAAATGTGGTGTGGAATTTTACATTTTTATGCGCATAAAAGTGTGATTTGATGGCCTTTGGCATTCAGGGATTTACATCATCGCCTTGGCCAACGCGCAAACTAAACCTAAAAGTGGGATATTAATCCGATAATATTCAGTAAAATGGGAATATAGTCCCTCGGGTTGGTGATATGGCTAAGCGTGATTTACACAATGTACTATTTCCAAAGCAACGCAAAATCCTGACGCATTTTGGTGAGGACTTGTTGTTGGCGATGAAGCGACGTGGTTTTACAAAAAAGCTGCTGTGTGAACGTACTGGCTTTGATCATAAAACCGTGAACAAAGTTTTCGCAGGTGATCCAGGCGTTGCCATAGGCACTTACTTAAAAGTTATGGCCGTTCTTGGCATGGAGAGTAATTTTGCAGAAATGGCCGCTCATGATGAAGTGGGTATCAAGCTGCAAAACATAAAATTACTGGAAGATTCAAGGTGAGCCGTGAAATCGTCGAAGTCTATGCCGACTGGCAGCCAATTGAAGCGCCTTTCCTAATAGGGTTGCTTTCTTACAGCGATTCAAGCCGAGGTGGCGTGTTTAGTTTTGCCTACGATAAAGCATTTTTAACTTCAGCCTATCGCTTGCAAATTGATCCAATCCTGACGCTTCACTCCGGTGAACTATACAACGATGAAGTATTAATTGCGGTTAAGCAATGGCAAACCGTTGCTAAGCAGCTAGGGATCAGCCGAGCCGAGCAAGCAATGAAACAATCAGCGTTTAACGTTTAATGGGGAGTGAAACTATATTTTCATTTTTGGACTGAGAAAATAAAAAAGCCCTTTATTTGCAATGAAATAGCAGGGCTTTTAAGACATAATTGGGAGGGTAAAAGCTACTCTATATTCTGGATCTGCTCACGCATCTGCTCAATTAACACCTTAAGCTCAACCGCACTTTTCGTCACCTGCGCATTGATTGATTTTGAGCCAAGGGTATTTGCTTCGCGGTTAAACTCTTGCATCATGAAGTCGAGTCTGCGGCCTATGGCGCCGCCTTGTTTCATAATTTTGTTGGTTTCGGTCACGTGTGAACGCAGGCGGTCGATTTCTTCGGCAATGTCTGATTTTTGCGCGATGAGTATCATTTCTTGTTCTACGCGGGTGTCGTCTAATTCTATCTTTGCTTCGTTAAATTTATTGCGAATGCGGTCTTTTTGCCATTCTAGAATCTCAGGCATGTGGCTTTCTACGGTTTGCGCTTCAACTTCAATGGCATTTAGGCGCTGTTCAATGAGGACTTTCATGTTCTCGCCTTCACTTGCACGCGATGCGATAAATTCTTTTAAAGTTTCGTCAAATAGCCCCAGCAATTCTTTTTGCATGTTGTCCATGTCGGCTTCTGACTGTATTCATTACACCTGGCCAGCGTAAAATATCACTTGGATTTATGTTGCCTGTTGCGCCTTGCAATTGTACCCAGTGGGCTGCTTCAATCAGCTGTTTTGCAAGGCTTTCGTTCACCGTGAAATCTGCGTTGTTGGCTTCGCTCATGTTAAGGCGCAGGGCGCATTCTACTTTGCCTCGTTGCAGTTTTTTACGTAGGCGATCACGCAGCGCAGGCTCTAATGCTCTAAAGTTTTCAGGAATGCGATACAGCGTTTCTAAATAACGCTGATTAACCGAACGGATTTCCCACACTGCAGTGCCCCAAGGCGCTTTAAGTTCTTTGCGTGCAAATCCGGTCATACTAAAAATCATGGGTGAGTCCTTGGGTTTTCTTTTTTACTTTTGGGGCTTGGGCCGAAGTTTACAACAAGTGAAAGTGTTTTGCGCGCCCTTAAAGCATGTAATCTCTTATTTATATAGGCTATAATCGCGCTTCTTAAAGGTGAGCTGTAATGTTCAGCCTTTCATTTTTTTTATATCCTAGGAGCTTTCTTTCATGCGCCCAAGTAGCCGCACCGCTGGTCAAATTCGCCCTGTTACCATTACTCGTAACTTCACTTGTCATGCTGAGGGGTCGGTATTAATCGAGTTTGGCAATACAAAAGTGCTATGTAACGCTAGCGTCCAAGAAGGCGTACCGCGTTTTATGAAGGGGCAAGGTAAGGGCTGGATAACGGCTGAATACAGTATGTTACCTCGCGCTACTCATACCCGCTCTGACCGCGAAGCCGCTCGCGGCAAGCAAGGCGGTCGTACGCTTGAAATCCAGCGCCTAATCGCACGCTCCTTACGCGCCGCGGTTGATTTAAAACTTTTGGGTGAAAACACCATTACTGTTGACTGCGATGTTATCCAAGCCGACGGCGGTACACGCACGGCCTCTATCACCGGAGCTTGTGTGGCTATGGTTGATGCACTCAGTTGGATGCGTAAAAAAGGTATTTTAAAAAACAACCCGCTTAAGCATATGATTGCGGCTATTTCTGTTGGAGTATACAAAGGCAACCCTATTGCCGATCTTGAATATCTAGAAGATGCGGCTGCAGAAACCGACATGAACGTAGTAATGACCGAAACGGGTAAACTAATTGAAGTGCAAGGCACCGCAGAAGGTGAGCCCTTCAGCTTTGACGAAATGCAAGAAATGTTAGATTTAGCACACACTGCTATTAAAGAATTATTTGAGTTACAACGCACTGCGTTAAACTAATCTAAATAAGAGGTAGGGCTCATGCAAGACTATAAACGCGAATTTATCACTTTTGCAATTAAACGAAATGTGCTTCGCTTTGGCGAGTTTACGCTAAAGTCTGGGCGAGTAAGTCCTTACTTTTTCAATGCGGGCTTGTTTAATACTGGTGCTGATCTTGCCAAGTTGGGTAACTTTTATGCCGCTGCATTAAATGCCGAAGGGGTTGAGTTTGACGTTTTATTTGGCCCTGCTTACAAAGGCATACCTGTTGCCACGGCAACCGCTATCGCTATGGCAAATAACTATGGTGAAGATATTCCTTACTGCTTTAATCGCAAAGAGGCGAAAGCCCACGGCGAAGGCGGTAATTTGGTAGGCAGCGAGTTAAAAGGTCGCATCATGCTTGTTGATGATGTTATTACCGCAGGTACTGCTATTCGTGAATCTATGCATATTATTGAGGCGAATAAGGCATCGTTGGCAGGTGTACTCATTGCCTTGGATCGCCAAGAGAAAGGCCAAGGCGAGCTTTCGGCTGTGCAAGAAGTTGAACGTGATTTTAGCACTCGCGTTTTGTCTATTGTTACTTTGGGCGACCTTGTGGAGTATTTGAAAAGTGAAAATAGCTATGCTGACGCGCTACAATCGATTACTAAGTACCGCGAAACCTATGGTATTTAAGCGCCTTGAGCATGAATAAGAAATAGTGAGCTAGTTTGTGAGCAAACAAATTAACCCAAATTCAACAGAATTAAACAGCTTATTACAAAGCGCCGATCACCAACTTGACGCCTTGGGGCTTCGTTGCCCTGAGCCTGTCATGATGATTCGCCTAGAAGTCAGAAAAATGCAGGAAGGCGAAACCCTCGCGATAGTCGCCGACGACCCTGCAACCACCCGCGATGTCCCAAGTTTTTGCCGATTTATGGAGCACACGCTGCTTGGAAGTTCAACAGAGTCAGCGCCATTTACCTATCTAATCCGCAAAGGTATCGCGCGGTAGTCGTGTCATCCTTGTGGCTACATCGCTTTTTTCTGTAGTTTTTTATGGTTTTCGTTAACCATCATTAGTGCTGCTGAGCTATACAGCAAACTGAGGTCGTAATCAAACACGCCTGCTGCAACTGCTGGGTCAGTCTTTACAATTGCTTCTGCCGCTTCGATACTATCGACATTAAGGATAAATAAGCCTCGCTTAGGCGCCGAATCACTGAAGGGACCTGCGACCACCAGCTTATCTTCTGCTGCTAGTTTGCCCATATTTGAAAAATGCCCAGCAAACACTCTATCGCGCTCAGCTTTGTCGCTGATCTCATTCGCGCCAGTTTTTAATATCACCATGACATACATCTTCATGCCGTAATCATCTGCGCCAAGGGCAGTGGCTAATTCCCCATCGTAGTGCTCACTTTGACTATATGAAGAAAAAGTAAGGCTGATTAACAGTACTGAAAAAATACGCAATATAAGTTGATGCATGAAAGCTCCCCAAAAGGTTGTTAGCATTTTTAGGATAAGTTTTATGCGCTTGTCATGCAATAAGCTTTTTTCTCCTTAAATAACCTGTTCAAATCGTTCATAATTTATAGTTGTGTTATCCAATGAGCTGTTTCTATCGGTTTAGCAACGAAGTACAGCGGCAGGCTATCAACATTGGGAATTAGCGCTGGATTATACTTTGGCATATCGCAGGGCTTTATGCCTTTAATCGGATACTTGGCTGGACAAACTGTTTTAGAGTGGGTCGATACATTTGCCCCTTTGTTGCTTGCCTAATCATCGGTATCACTACATTTTTCTTAAGTTGGATGGGTGTCATAGTAGGCGCTAAAACGGGAGATTATTTCGAGAGCAAAGCAGAACTGCTTGGCGGCATCGTACTGATATTGATAGGTCTGATAATTCTTATCTTTTAACAGTAGTGTAGATCCCTAAATTATATGCGTATGCCACCGGTTGCATAAAGTAAGTATATCGTTTATGTTTTCTAAACCATAATCGCTGAAACTTAACATTTTGCATTATGCCAAGCTCCGAAATTGCGCACTTGAAGGCGTTTATCGGTAGCGTTATATCACTTGTTAAAACCCAGATAGAGTTCTGCATGAAAAAAATACTATTACCTACCCGATTTTTGTCTTTATGTGTTGCTATATTTTTTGCAAGCCTTGCTGGCGCTAAACCATCTGAAACGAGCGAAACGGCTATACTCGAGACGATAAAAAAAGCCACTATGTTTATGACGCAAACCGTCAGTTATCAAGGTGGTTATGTTTGGTCATATTTACCAGACCTTTCAAGGCGTTGGGGTGAAATGGAAGCAACACCCACTATGGTGTGGGTTCAACCTCCTGGGACAGCCACAATAGGGCATTTATACCTTGATGCTTATCATGTCACTGAAGATGAGTTTTACTACCAGGCTGCTCAGCAAGTGGCTTCTGCGTTAATAAAGGGCCAGCATCCTAGTGGAGGTTGGAATTATATGTTCGATTTAGCTGGAGAAGCATCATTAAAGCAGTGGTACGAGACTATAGGCAGCAATGGTTGGCGTCTTGAGGAATTTCATCACTATTACGGAAATGCCACCTTTGATGATGCAGGTACTTTTGATGCCTCCGTTTTTTTATTACGACTGTACCTTGAAAAAAACAACCTGAATATAAAAAGCCATTAAACAAGGCGATTCGCTTTGTACTGGATAGTCAATACGATATTGGCGCTTGGCCTCAGCGCTATCCCCCTGCCGAAGCGTTTTCGGTTAAAGGGCAAGAGGACTATGCCGCCAACATAACCTTCAATGACGACGTTGCCAATAACAATATGAAGTTTCTTTTATATTGCTTGCAGTCACTAACAAGCGATGTTTTATTTGAGCAAATTACCGCCGCCGTTCATAAGGGAATGGATGCTTTTCTGAAACTGAAGCTAGCACCGCCGCAACCCGGATGGGCTTTGCAATATACTTTAGACCTGCAACCCGCTTCAGCCAGAAGTTATGAGCCTCCATCGGTATCGGTAGGTACTACTGTTACAAACATTCAGCTACTGTTAGATTTTTATCGCTACACTGGCAATCGCAAATATTTAGAGGGTATCCAAGTCACCTTGGATTGGCTTGATTCTCTAGAGCTGCATCCTGAACTGTTTCGTGATGGCAGAACACACCCTCGCATGGTTGAAATTGGTACCGGTAAAACACTGTATCTTCACCGGAGGGGTTCTAATGTTGTTAATGGTGAGTACTTCACTGATTACAATTATGGATATCAAGTGTCTCACTATCCATCAATTGGCAGAGTCAACGTCGATAAGTTGCGTCAGCAATATCAAGCAGTGTTAGATAAGCCTGTCGATTCTGATAAAAAGCAGCCCGCTCTTATTTACGAAAATTTACCTTCTCTTGCACATAACTATCATATTTCACGATTAACGAAGCCCGCAGATTCTGCCAATATTCAACTAATTGTGCAGGCATTAAATGACCAAGGTTATTGGGCCAGTATACTTAAAAATACAACCAATCCTTATATAGGCTCAGCGCCAAGTGATAGTGTGGCAAAAGGCGACTATCGAACAACTTTAGTGGGCGATAAGTACGATACTTCACCCTATAAAAGCGAAGAGCTCATCGAGGGCATAAGTTTACGAACCTATTTGGAGAACATGTCGGTACTCCTTAACTATCTAGAGCAAAAACATGAACAGAATCAATAAACCGTTTTACTTGCTCATTACTATATTAGTAGTTTCTTGTAACTTGTCACCAGAAGAGCGTAAAAATTGGCAATTTGATAATCTCGCGGCGATTGCGGATAAAAAAATAATCACCGAAGGGACACCGAAGATCGTACAACTTTCTGAAACGTTAGCGGTACAATTTGACGGTGTGGAAGATCGCATACAAGTAGAAGGTAATATTCTTGCAGGGATGCAAAATTTTACACTCGAGTTATTGGTTAAACCTTTTCCACCCACGCCAAAAGGACATGAGCCTCGAATTGTTCATATTGAAGATCCAAATAACGATAAGCATCGTTTGACGCTTGAAATGCGCTTTAATGAACACGGCTGGTATTTTGATGCTTTTCTAAGAGATGGTGACTCGTCTCATGCCTTAATTGACCCTACGCTCACCCATCCTGTCAACCGTTGGGCTAACATCGCCATAACGTATGAAAATGGTAAATTTACTTCTTATGTTAACGGACGTAAGGAGTTAGAAGCTAATCTTAGGTTCGCGCCATTGCCAACTGACGCGTTAACGTCTGTCGGTGCTCGGATGAATAAGCTGCACTATTTCCATGGGCAGGTAAAACAATTACGCGCAACCGGTCGAGCTTTATCTAAAGAAGAGATGTTACTTATAGATGAACTTCACTCCCACAATCACGTCAGTAATTGAGATGAATAGGTGATTGACTATTTATCAGAGACAGTGATGCTCTTTTGGGCCATGCTCATAATTCATCAGGCAGCTTTGTTAGTAGTATTAAAAAATATCAGGCTTTAATTTAAATTATCAAACTCTATTTTTGTCGGACAATAATCAAATTCGTTAGATAAATAATAACTTAAGGCTTGCGGCCTGCCTAAGAAATATCCTTGCTGAAGCTTGTATCCAAGAGATGCTAACAACTGTGAATGTTGAGCGCTTTCAATTCCTTCAATTAAACTTTCCATATTGAGTGAATTTACAAGTGTATGGATGCATTCCAAGGTATTTGTGTTGTCGTCTGCTTGCACTAAAAAGGTTTTATCTATCTTGACTATCGAGGCCGGAATTGAATGCAAATAAGCGAGTGACGAAAACCCAGTACCAAAATCGTCAATGCTTAGTTTTATGCCGCTCGAGGTAATCTGTCGGATAGGGCTTTGCTCTTTGTCTATGTCCGTTAGCAACACACTTTCTGTCAACTCTATGGTCAAATCAGAAGCGGTTAAAGCATGAACGTCTAGCAGTGTTTTGATCGTATCGCTTAGCGTTAATTCGACCATATGACGCCCAGATATATTGACCGCCATAGTTGCGCTTTTTTCAGAAACATTTCTGAGTGTTGTGAGGTCTTTTAGTGCTTGGTTTAATACCCAGTTTTCTATTTCTTGAATTAATCCAGTTTCTTCTGCGATGCGAATGGTTTCTTGCGGAGACACTTGCCCGAGCTCGGCATTATTCCATCGCAATAAGGCTTCAAAAGAGTGGATAGTGCCTTTTGAAACATCGTAAATGGGCTGATAATGCAACTCAAGTTCGTTGTTAGCAATGGCTGAAGATAATTTATGCGCAATGGTACTTGTTCGTTTGAGTGCCATTTCCATTCCGCTTGTATAGCTAATCCAACGCTTTTTGCCCCGTTTTTTGGCCTGATACATCGCGGCATCTGCACAAGAAATTAAATGCTCTATTTCATCGCCATCGTTAGGAAAACAAGAAACACCAATACTAGCAGACAAGGCCAATGATTTACCTTTGATATTGGTGTATTGCTCAGACAGATGATGGATCAATTGATCTAATGTACCTTCTTTATTTTCGTTGATTTCACTGTCATCAATAATAAATACAAATTCATCACCACCAAATCGACATATTTGTCCCGAGGGATAAACATGCTGACGAAGACGATCAGCAACTTCTTTTAAGATTAGGTCACCGTTACCGTGCCCTAAAGAATCGTTGACCATTTTAAAACCGTCTAAATCAATATAGAGCAGGTTGAAAGGTGTAAACGTGGATATTTTTTCATCTAGTATTTGGCCCAAGCCCCTTCTATTTAATAGAGCGGTAAGAGGGTCGGTCCACGCCTGTTTACGCAGATTTTGTTCTAAGCTCTTTCTTTCATGAATATTGTAGTGGTGGAGTAAAATACTTGCTTTACCGTGTTTGTTTTTTGCTTTAATCGCGAAGAGTCGGTACCACGTTTCTCCTTGTTTTGTTCGCATTAGTACGTCTTGCTCAAAGCGCTGTTCATTACCAATAGCTTGATAAAGCTGAGCAAGCGTTTTTGGATTGCAAAATAATTCTTCAATGTGCTTAACTTGATTGCCAAATTCATTAAGAAAGGGAGGGTTGCCGCTTATAAAATCTCCATTGTGACAAAAGATGGAAATAACGATGGTTGTGCTTAGTTCCACGTTTGACTGCAATTCACCCGTTGGTGTCGCTTCTACTAACATTCCCATACTATTATTGGGCAGCAGAAATCCAGAAAATTGACACAATGCTTGTGCAACTTGTCCTTTGGGAGAAAATTGCCAACTTTCTTGCAATACTTCATTGTTTCTAAAAGCCAGTTGAAATTGATGTAAGCTTTCGGTAACGGCTTCAGATACGTCAGATTTAAAGTCTCTTGATAATAGCTCTTCTAAAGATGGACTGTCCCAAAGGTTTAATGCAGCTTGGTTAGCCCATATCATGCAGAGTCTATCGATATCAAAAATCCAAACTGCTGTATGTAATCGGTCTAACGAAATTTGCATACAAATACTGTTATCCTGTTAGGAAAAATTGAGACTGGCACCCTTTATAGCATAAATTTTGAACAATAAAGACTTTGCATGAAGTAAACCGCTTATCAAAAATTTTCATCCTGATTGCATATCGGTTTATCTGCGAAACCGCATATTAGTTTAGGCTTTAGCACTTGTTTTAACCTTTGTAGAAAAAAAGACCCCTTTGCAAGTAAACCGTTAGGTCTTTGCAAAGGGGCCTTAGCCTAATTGTTTTTACTTAGGGCTTTTTAAATTTAAGCGTCCATCTGTCGCTGTTTCCAGTAACCGACTTACTGCCTACTTCGTAGCGTAGCTCATCATCTTCGCGATAATGTAAGTCACTATAATCAACAAGAATAAAGCCTGCGTCTTGTATTTCTTTAATGGCTTTAACAGGGTCAACGCGGCGACGGTTGCTATTTGTCGCTGGCTCCATATGTCTGGCGGTGTGGTCAACAACGCCGTATATTCCACCCGATTTCAATGCATCAAAAGCTAGCTTATTCATCATGGCGCGGCCTTCGTCATTGAAGTTGTGATAGTTTCTAAAAGTTAACACCATATCTACGTCGTTTACCCCTAGCGAGCTAGCTTCAAGGGTCAAAAATTTATCGCCATCAGCGCGAAAGATTTTTGCATCTTTAGCAATAACATTCATGCGTTCAAAGCCGGGTGCGTCAGCCAGATTTTTTTCAATCCGAGCGGCACCAATTGCGCCGTAATAATTGCCTTTTTCGTTTAGCAATGGCACGAGTAATTTAGTGTACCAACCACCGCCTGGCACAAACTCTACTACCGACATGTCTTCTTCAATACCAAAAAACTGTAAAGTGGCAATGGGTTTGCGGTTGTCATCTCGTTCAATTTCGGCGCTGCTGCGAAGGTCAGATGCCATTGCCGCCTTTAGTTTGTCTTCTACATTGGCCAAAGTGCTAAAAGCAGAAAAGCTTAATGCGCAAAGGAGTGATAGGTTGAGTACCTTTCTTATTTGAGTTTTCATACAAATTTCCATTCAATTATGTGTTAATTATTATCTTGTTGGGGCTGCATAGTTTAGGCGAGTTTTAGTTATCTAACCAAAATCGAATACCCAAAAATAGCAATACCGCAGTAATACCTAGTAAAACCGTCTGCCATTTATACTTTGCAATTAATCTTTCGGTTTTGTTACCAAAATAGTAAACCAGTATCGCCAATCCAAAATACCGTATCACACGGCTGCTGCTTACCGCTAGCATATACAGCATCAGGGAATATTGCGAAACGCCCGCCGCCAGCATCGCCAACTGCAAGGGCACGGGGGTAATACCTGTACTAAATATAAACCAAAAACCTTGCTTTTCCATCGTATTTTTAAATGACGAAAACTGCGCTTCGGTGGTGATGTATTGCATTATTAGATCACGCATCAGGTCAAATAAAAAATAACCAATTGCATATCCTGCAAGGGCACCTAGCATGCATCCTAATGTGGTAATGGTCGCAATAAGCCAAAGTTTTTCTCTGCGTTTTTGCATTAAAGGCACAAGCAATGCCTCAAGCGGAATAGGCACAATCGTTGATTCTAAAAAAGAGGCTAGGCCAATACCGCCTAGCATATTTTTTGAGTGAATCAGTTTCTTTACTTTTTCTTTTACAGACATTAACGAGCCTTAATAAACACAGTCACTTAAGCCTGTAAAATGCGCAAAACCTGTTGTGGCTTATGCTGTTAGTGTTGAGTATGTTTGTAAACCTGCCCATCTTTCATGACAAAAGAAATATTTTGCAAGAGCGTAATATCTTCGAGAGGATCACCCTTCACAGCAACGAAATCAGCTAATTTTCCCACTTCGATGGTACCCAAGTCATCATCAATTTTTAGCATTTTAGCCGCATTGTAAGTCGCTGAACGTATGGCATCCATTTCAGACATTCCGGCTTCAACCATGAGAGCAAATTCTTTGCCGTTGTCGCCGTGCGCGGATACGCCGGAGTCAGTGCCAAAGGCAATCATCACTCCATTTTCATGGGCTTTGGCAAAGGTGCCTTGAATAAGCGGGCCAATTGCAGCTGCTTTAGGGCGCACAATCTCTGGAAAGTAACCGTCAATTTTAGCTTTTTCAGCAACAAAGTTACCGGCTAAAATAGTTGGTACGTAATACACTTTATGCTTGCGCATGAGTTTAAAAATTTCGTCATCCATGTAAGTGCCGTGTTCAATAGAATCAACGCCCGCTAAGATTGCGCGCTTCATGCCTTCTTTGCCATGGGCATGCACCGCGACGGTCATTTCATAATCTTTAGCCGTTTGTACAATGGCTTCTAATTCATCATCCATGAACTGCGGGTTTTGGCCGTTTTTGGCTACCGACAAGACGCCCCCAGTTGCTGTGATTTTAATTAAATCTGCACCATCTTTGTAGCGCTGACGAACCGCTTCGCGGGCCTGGGCTACGCCATTAATAACACCATCAACTGGTTGCGGTGAGCCCATTAAATGCTTCGATAATGAGTTGCTTGGATCTGCATGGCCGCCGGTTGTGGCAATTGATTTTGCCGCAGTATAAATGCGAGGGCCTGGCACTTTACCTTTGTTTATCGCATTTCGAAGGGCAACGGTTTCATTAAACACATCACCTAAGTTACGTACGGTTGTAAAACCTGCCATTAAGGTTTTTTCGGCATAGCTTACCGCGTCTATTGTGTAGTCAGCTTCGTTATTGGTGAAGCGCTTCATATAGCCTGCGGGCCCCTCATTTTGAAATGATAAATGGGTATGCATGTCCATAAAGCCAGGCATTAGCGTGTGGTCGGTTAAATCTATGAAGGTATCGCTAGCATCGCCTTGTAACTTACCGTCTTCAATACTAATGATTTTGTTATTTTCGACGATAACTGTTTTATTAGTGCGTACTTTTGTGTCTTTGCTTGAAATCAGTTTGCTAACGTATATATGCGTCGCACTCTGAGCCGGTACTGCGCTAAGTAGGAAACTAGTAATGGCTAGTGCAAAAATAGAAAAAGAATTTTTTGAAAAAGCTGTTTTATTTCGCATTTTTATATCCTGTGTTTTTTTGTTTTACACAATAAGATAATACGCAGTCTAAATCAAAGATTTAGACCACATAACTAGCAAATAATACAGCCTAAATTTTGTTCACACTCAGCTCATAGAAAAGTCAAAAAGGTAAAATATGCGTCGCAATCAACAAGTGCTAGACAAAGAAGTATGCTTCGATGAAAGCGAAGAGCTTGTATCCACAACTGACAAGCGGGGCATTATTACCTACGCCAATCACACTTTTTGCAAAGTAGCGGGTTTTGAAAGTCATGAGCTGCTTGGTAAAAATCATAATATTGTGCGCCATCCTGATATGCCAAAAGCAGCCTTTGTTGACATGTGGGATCACCTAAAAGCGGGCCGACCATGGCAAGGTATCGTCAAAAATAGATGTAAAAATGGTTGTTATTATTGGGTCGATGCTTTTGTTACGCCAATATATAACGGTAGCGAACTCCTCGGTTATCAATCTGTCAGAGTCAAACCCCAGGCAGAACAAATTAAAAGAGCAGAAGAATTTTACGCTGCAGTAAATACCGGTAAAACAGCCCGCACGCGAGAATTTAGCTACGCACAAAAGGTCTTTGTTTACGCCTTTGTTACTGCAATCATCGCCCTATTTACCGCCTTCGCAAGTGATTGGTTTGCCGGTTTAGCCATTGTATTTGCGAGTTTGTTGGGCCTGATTGTGTTTAAAACCGAGTTAGTGGAAGTACCTAAATTGGCCACTACTTTAAAAAATGAATATGATAGCGTGAGTCGTTTTGTGCTTGCCGGACATGGCACCAAAGGAATTGTGCATTTTCATTTAGGGATGCAGGTGGCAATGCAACGCACGATTTTAGGACGCACGTCTGATGCTGCTAGGAATTTAACTACGGTTGTAGATGATACCTTGGCGATAGCGCATAAAACCACCCAAGGGATTGTGCAGCAGCAACAAGAAATTCAGCAAATATTAAGTTCGCTTGACAAGATGCTCGAAGGAAGCCGCAGCGTCGCTAACAATACGCAGCAAACCAGCGATACGATGCAAACTACTAATCAAAAGTGTGCACAGGCCAAAGAACTTATTATAAGTGGGCGTGATGGTGTAAGTGGTCTATCGGCTATGGTTGAACAAGCGGCTTCGATTGCCGATGAACTTATGACTGCCTCTGACACTGTGGCGCAAACGATTGGAGAAATCGAATCCATTGCCGACCAAACTAATTTGCTTGCGTTAAACGCCGCTATTGAAGCTGCAAGAGCGGGTGAAACAGGGCGCGGCTTTTCGGTCGTGGCTGACGAAGTACGTGCACTATCAACACGCACTCAAGAGTCAGCAGGTAAAACGATTGCAAGTACACAAGCGATGCGTACAACCTTGCAAGAATGGGTAAGTAAAATGCATGCTTCGCGAGATTCTGCCAATAGCAGTGCTGAACAAGCAAACGCCTCGGCTGATTCAATTGAAGATGTGTATCAACAGATTGCCGAAATATCTGGATTGTTGAATGATATATTGCAAGCAAGCGAACAACAAACTGATAACTGCACACAAGTAAATCATAATGTGACAACGATTTTTGAAGTCGCCAATAGCAACGCAGATTTAGCCAATAAGATGGAACAAAGCGCGCATCAGTTGGGTGAAAATATTAAACTTTTATCTGGTTTGCACTCTACCTTTAAGGCTCACTAGGACATACCTGGACTAGTGTTTACAGCGTCCTATAACAAAGCGATAGTCACCGCTATTAAGACTCAGCTGAATGTACGGTGGCTTAATGTCTTCTTCGGCTTGCTCCACCCACCTGTATAATACGTTTTGATGTACTCTTGCCCATAAGTTGCGCCGAATATGACAATAGGGCACTAAGTTACCCTCAAATTCTCGTAAGCTTACGGGGTGGTCTTTGCCGATTTTTACCGTATCTCCGGTTTGCGTTGAAACACTTATTAGTCCTGTGTTTTCTTCAAGACTTGCATCTATGACAATAAAAGGCACGTCTTCAACGCTAATGCCTATTTTTTCAACCGGCGTGACCAGAAAATAATCATCCCCTTCTTTTTTCAATACACTTGAAAGTAATTTAATAAGCTTTGCGCGGGTAAATGGTGTGCCTTCGTGCCACCATTGCCCGCTACGTTTAATGACGAGGTTCATTTGCCCACAGAAGGGAGGATCCCACTTTTCTACAGGCGGCAAGGCGTTAGGCTCTTCACCGTCACTTTGGGATATCTGCTTTTGAAGCTGTGCTATATCCATGATTACTCGCTATCTAATGGTGTTTAGGGCGCTTTATATTATTGATTCCTTTCTTCTAAACTTTGTTTTAGATTGCGCAGTATGTCTTTGATTCGACGCATGTTCTCTGGCCCCGTTCTGAGCAATTGCTTTTGTGGCCCAGAAAGGTTTTCAAGGCGTTCATCTTTAAACTTAAACATCACACTGTCGGTATACACTTCTATGGGAACCGGGACTTGCGGCGTGTCTAGTAAAGTATCAATGGCATCAATGAGTGCGTCGTCGAAGCTTTGACCTGGCCGGCTAATTTCTGCAAATTTTTCTTTTATTGTGTCTTGATAGCCATCAAAAACCTCAAGCAGTTCTTCCGTATCGACCGACTCTAATGCATCAACGTAGGAGTTGTAGCGCTGAAAGCTAGCGTTTTCAATCCACGTACGATCCGCTTGAACGTAGGTCTTAAATTCTTGTTTAGGTGCGACAACCAAAGCATCTTTAGGTGTTAACTGATCGTTTGCAAGGTTGTTGACGTTAATTACAAATTTTTCTATCAGGCGATCATTTACCAATAACTTGGCAAAGGTAGGTGAAGAGGCAACGGTCATAAGAGACGCTTTGATACTTGCGTCGCTAATATCAATAGGCACATCTACTACCACTTCTTGTGCCTCAAACTCTTCGACTTCCATATTTGGTGAAATTTCGACTTCGCTAGGTCTCGCGGGTGCTTCAAACATATCAGGGCGCACCATGTCGTCAATACCCGCATTGGGATCTACTGTTGGAGCGGGTGCAACTACAGGGGGGATCACAACGGGTGTTGGCGTGCTTTGTTTGTCTTGTGTTGGCCAAAATATGACTGCGAGTAAAATTATCAACAACACACCTGCTGTAATAAAGTAAGGTTTCATTTGCTGTAACTGACTCGGTTCACTCGACATATTTTTCTCCTTGTTTCTAATGGTGTTTCGATTGCACTACGATATAGCGCATCAACACTGATGATTATAGGCCTTTCTATAAATATACATAGAGTCGGACCTTTGATTTTTCAATTAATTCGCAAAAATTGTGAGTTATCTTGTACTAAGTTGAACTGACTAGGACGCTGAGCGTATATATTTAGCAGGGTCCGTAAGTATATTTGTAGCAGTAAATGAAAAAGTGATGAGTATGATAAAATTCCAAATGTCGAATATCGTTAAAAAGCCTATTAATATTACAAAATTAGAGGTGCAATCGTTTGAGATGAACGTCTATTTAGTAAAGTTACATACGCAAAATGAATCAGGTTTTGTTTATGATGAAGCGGACCGTCCAATGCGTTTTCATAACTCTCAGCAAATACGTGATGCTTTTGAGTTGTGTGATGTAAACACCGCCGTTATGGTGCATGATTCCCCCTTTGATGAAATGATTGGTAACCCTAACAAAGCCGAAAAATCTATGGAAATGCCGTTCTCTATGCAGCAACCCTATTAAACGTTAGTTACCTGCCTTGTTCGGCGCGGCGCATGGGCATGGCGTCTATGTCAGCCATTATTTGACGTAAATCTAAGCTGTCGTAGACTGATTTACTGCCACCGTCTAAGCCAATTAGGAGCGTATGGCGTTCGCGTATTCGTTTGTTGATTTCTTGTTTCGATAAGTTAGCGTTTTCACTGCGGCCATTCATAACACGTTGTATTTCGCCCTCATCGCTCTCTAAAATCACAAATACTGCGATTTTTCTTTCTTCCAGATCTTGCCAATAAGGGCTGAGCGTTTTGTTCAGTTGCAATAAAGCCTCTGGTGACTCGACGCGCGTAATTACCACTCTATGCTGCCACCGATAGTCAGCCAACCGCTCGCTAGTTTGTGACTGCGTAATATTTGCCATGGTTAACCCGCCAATAAGAAAGCTTAGTAAGCAAAAGTAGCGCATCGTTTAGCCTTGTTGCTGTGAAATAAAAGGTGCCAACAAGGCGCTTAAGCGAATGTCAGCATTCATTTTGTTGGCAAGCATAACGGTTCCTGTGATTTTACGGTTAACCAACGCTATATCAAAATCTGGTGAAGCTATTGCGTTTCTCTCTTTCATGAGCACCATGGTTTCTTTTTGTAAACGCTTAATAATTTGTGTTTGTTTGAAATTGTAACGCTCTACCTGCAAGCTTTCACTTGCCATCATACAAGCCTTGGCGACGATATTTTGCACGCTACTGGAGGTATCGCGATTGAGCAATCCTAAATCAAACAGTGAAAGCATCATCGCTTCTTGATCTTGGTTTTGCATAGCGCGCGCCATCTGCGTATAGCCTGAAGAGGCTTTGGCACTTATTGTTCTGCAAGCACCAAAATCGAGTAGCACTAATCTTTGTGTATCTTCTTGATACAAAAAGTTGGCGAAATTAGGATCACTTTGGGTAAATTGGAAGCGAAATAATTCATTAAAAACCAGTTCGATTAGATTCTCCATAATCACATTTTTTGTAATGTTAGGAGCATCAATCAAATTAGATATCGCCTCGCCTTCAATAAATTCCATACATAAAATGTATTCATTACTGAGGGCTTTGTAAGCTGAGGGCACAACGTAGCGTTCATCGTCTTTTAGTAAGGCTTTATACTTTTCTAAATACGCCAGTTCTTTGCTGTAGTCTGCTTCTTGTTTGAGCTGAGCCTTTGCTTGAATGAGCAGGCTCTCTATGTCGATTCCTTTGGGAATTAAGCGAGTGAGCTTTAATAGTCCGGCGACATTGTCAATATCACTATCAATAGAAGCAGAAACCCCTGGGTACTGCACTTTAACAGCCAAATCTTCGCCTGTTTTTAATTTTGCGCGGTGGACTTGGCCAATAGACGCCGCGGCAATGGGTTCGAAAGAAAAATAGTCGAATTTATCTGCCCAGTCTGGCCCCCAATGTCGATTAAGCATCTCTAGCAATTGGTGTTTTGGCATGCTGTTCGCTTGCTCGCGCAAAACGGCTAAAATGGGTTCCCATTCTGGCGGCAGTAACTCGCCCGCATCCATTGACAACATTTGGCCAATTTTCATTGCCGCCCCGCGCATTTGTGCTAAATGCTTGGTTAAGGTTTGCGCGTTATTAATGTTTAGCAATGTGTTTTGGGTAGATGGCTTTTGGGCACTAAATGCGGCGTTCACCGAATTTTTGATAATATTTCCGGTCAATGCACCCGCTAAACCGCCTAACTTAGTGAAGCGCGATAATCTCGAACTTGGGACCGTCTTTTCAGTATACTTATTTGACATGTTTAATTTCTTGCATGATATGAGCGCCCATTAGCTTACGCTAGGCAGTGCTAAAGTGCGATGCCTACCTAGTGATATGAAAATTCAGTGTTTTTGGACTAGTGTTTTTCATAAAATAGTCGTGCGCTGACTTTTATTCAGTTTTCGCATATTAGTTTTGGTCTATGAACTACAAAAGTGTATCATTCAAGGCATCCACGATTATGTATTCAGTTCTTATGAGTCAACCTGTTTCTTCAAAAGATATATCTTGGCAACGCGCAGTCATTAAGGTGGGTAGTGCGCTTGTGTCACCCGATGGCAATGGTTGCTCTACTCAATATTTGGCCGCCATTAGTGAATTTATTCTTGGCTGTAAAGCACAAGGAAAAGATATAATCTTGGTCTCTTCGGGCAGCATTGCCGCTGCGCGCGGCAGCATTAAAACAGGCCATCGACCCACTATTGCAGAAAAGCAGGCCATGGCCGCAATAGGCCAAACTCGCATGATGGCTAATTGGGCTGCCATGTTTGCAAATGGCGGCTATGATTGTGCACAAATATTGCTGACGGTCGATGATATTGCTGATCGCAGACGCTTCGTAAACATCAAAAATACTTTAGAACAACTCTTGGCCAATCAAGTTATTCCCATCGTGAATGAAAATGACACCGTTGCGGTCGAAGAAATTAAAGTAGGTGATAACGACAATCTTGCTGCCCACACCGCGATTGCGGTACAAGCCGATTGCCTAATTATTTGTACCGATGTAGATGGCTTATTTACGGCCAATCCACGAACGACTCCCACGGCTAGTTTAATAACAGAAGTCAATTCGATTGACGATGACATCATGGCCCTTGCCGGTGGAGCCGGCAGTGCGGTAGGGACGGGTGGTATGATAACTAAGCTACAAGCGGCACAAAAATGTACGCTATCAGGTATTCAAACACTCTTGGTCAATGGCACAAAAACAAGCAGTTTCGAAGCGCTAGCGATGAATTTGTGTTCAGGCACATGGTTTGCTCCAAGCAATAAACCCAAACGTGCGCGGCAAGACTGGTTAACTCACACCAGTAAAGTAAAAGGAAGTTTATTTATTGATAAAGGAGCTGAAAACGCCCTTTCTAGAACTGGTGCTTCGTTATTAGCTGCGGGTGTTGTGGGCGTTGAAGGTATATTTAGTGCCGGTGAAAGCATTGAAATAGTGCAAGGCACACGCACTTGTGGAAAAGGCCTTGTGAACTACTCGAGTACCGAGTTGAAGCGTATATTGGGCTGCAAAAGTCATCAAATAGAAACTATTCTGGGTTATTCAGCTAGCGAAGCGGTAGTGCATCGTGATAATTTGGTATTAGTTAGCGGCTAATAGCTTTATGCTTGCTAGTGCTTAGGTCCATTACAACAAATATAAAATAGGATTATGTATGCCAGAGATTCAGCGTTTGCTCGATAACAACCAAGTATGGGCAGAGACCACACAACAAGAAGATCCTGAATTCTTTGCCACCCTAGCAAAACAGCAATCACCGGTATATTTGTGGATTGGTTGTAGTGATTCTAGAGTGCCAGCGAATCAGATTGTTGGCCTCTTGCCTGGTGATATTTTTGTGCACAGAAATGTGGCGAATATGGTCATCCATACTGACTTTAATTGTATGTCGGTGCTGCAATATGCCCTAGATGTGCTTAAAGTAAAACACATTATTGTGTGCGGACACTACGGTTGTGGTGGCGTTCAAGCGGCACTTGATAACGACAGTTTGGGCCTGATTGACAACTGGCTGCTGCATATTAAAGATATTGCCAAATCTCACAAGGCCGAGCTAGAAGAGATGTCTTATCACGAGCGCCTCAGTCGTTTGTGCGAATTAAACGTGCTACAGCAGGCGCAACATGTACGTGAAACGAGCGTATTTCAAGATGCAATGAAACGCGGCCAAGATGTAAAACTTCACAGCTTTATTTACAGCTTGTCAAATGGACGCATCAAGGTCTTGGAACGAGACTAAAACCGATGCTTTATTTCATGCACTATTAGTAAACATATTGCACGAGGCTTTGAATCGAAAAGGATAATCATTGATATGACATCTGCATTGCCACTGAATATAGGGGTAACCGGGCATCGGGATATACCACAGAGCGATAAACCTGCCTTAGAAGCGGCGATCGAGAAAGAGTTCAAGGCGCTCAAAAGTTGCTATCCAAATACCACTATCAATATTTTAACTGGACTTGCCCAAGGCGCCGATCAATTGGTTGCGCGAGCAGCCTTACAGAATCAATTAAATGTCATCGCAGTATTGCCTTTTGAACAAGCCTCATATGAAAAGGATTTTGAAGATGCTGTTGCTTTGTCGGAATTTCGAGACTTATTGCGACAATGTGTAGAGGTCAAAGTATGTAATGTTGAAGATAACACGCCAAGGCCGCAAGCCTACTCTGAATTAGGACGCACGCTAGTAAGTTGTAGTGATATCGTTTACGCGCTGTGGGATGGTGACATAGAACTCGATTCAGAAACAGGCACAAGTAATGCGCTACCCGGTGGGACCGCTGATGTCGTTAGCATGTGCGTAGAGGGCGTCATGGATGAAAACAGCCTACTTTTTGCGAAGCCCAACCAGACTTATTGCAAATGGCTTGTCACGAGCCGCGAAATGCATCATAGCTTGCCCAGCAATATTGCCTCTCAGGAAGAAATTGGGACTTGGAAAACACTGCCAATAGAAGGCAATCAAGACGACGTCATTCTACAAGATATTTTAAATAAAATAGAAGGTTTTAATAAAGCGGCAAAAGGCATATCGCAACAAGATAAAGACACCAGTGTGGCTTACCTGTTGGGTAAAGCAGACGCCAAAAAAGACTATGCCGATTTAAGTAAATTGATTGATACCTACAGTTTGGCTGACTGCCTTGCCCAATCTCGGCAAAAGCAAAGGTCCTTGTCCTTAAAAGTGGTCACTTTCTTGTCGTTTTTCGCCATTGCTGCTCAGCAAGTTTACGCGGGGCTTTATGCAACGCTTGGTTGGTTTGTTGCCCACATAATGCTGGTAGGCGTTGTTATTGGAATTTACCGTTTATTTTTTGCGGGTATAAATTCAAAAGAACTGCAGTTTGTGGAGTGGCGAGTATTTGCCGAGAACTTAAGAGTGCAGATATTTTGGCATATCGCGGGTATCACTGAACACTGCGCAAACCATTATCGGACCACAAAACTAAATGAAATGGACTGGATTGTTGATAACCTAAATAAACTTACCTTTACGGTTAATAAACCAACGAATAATGATCTTGATTTTGTAAAAACACATTGGGTTGCTGATCAACTAAGGTATTTTTATGGACAAAAAGATAAAAAAGGCCGCGCGTCTGAGCTGTTAGCTAAATCCAAGCAATTTAAAAAATACTCACTGCTTTTATTTTTGCTCGCACTGACTTCTATGGCCTTTTGTACGATCAAAATTGAGCTCAAGCTTTTACCCATGGTAAATGATGACGCGTTGTTTCTCTTTATTGCTTGTTTATTTGTTGCTTCGGCTTTGTTTAGAACCTATTCAGAGCAAATGGGATATGAAGAGCTGAGTTTACGTTATTTACGAACAGGTTATTTTTTCCAACAAGCCATTAATCGCATGGCGCTGCTTGATAAACAAAAGGCGAGTGGTCAGCTGCATCCTATCTCAAAATATCAGAAAATAATTAAAGTCATTGGCGTTGAAGCATTGAACGAGAATGCGGCGTGGCTACAACTTCACAAAATGAATGCTTATCAAGTTCGACTAAACTAAGACCGGCTATTTAAGTGCACCTGCCCATGGCGTTATATTAGTGCAACTAGCTAAAATGTGCTAAATTCCGCGCCTGTATCTTCATCGCATATATTTTTGGGTAGTGCTCCAATATGGAAACGGCAAAAGTTAGTGTTAATCCGCCTACCGAGGCTAGATTACCATTAGTAGAATTTATATTATTAATGGCATTTTTAACGTCCTTAGTGGCGCTAAGTATTGATGCTATGCTGCCTGCCCTTGACCTAATTGGTGAGCAACTCAACAGCAGTAGCCCGCAGCAGACTTATCTTATCGTCTCAATATTTTTCGTTGGGATGGCAGCAGGCCAAATATTCTTTGGGCCTTTTTCAGATGCGCGTGGCCGTCGCTTGACTATTTTAGTCGGCTTAATCATCTTTTTGATGGGGACGATTGTCTGCTATTTCTCGACCACCATTGAATCCTTGCTGGTGGGCAGGCTTATTCAAGCTTTTGGAGTGTCTGGGCCGCGAGTGGCGTCAATGGCTCTGGTGCGTGACTTGTACGTGGGTGATGCAATGGCAAGAGTCATGTCATTTACGACAGTTATTTTTATTTTAGTGCCGATGGTTGCGCCGCTGATGGGGCAGGCTGTAATGATACAGTTTGGATGGCGCCATATTTTCACTGTATTTGCTATTGTTGCCGGTATTTCTGCGGTGTGGTTTTTTAGCCGGCAAAAAGAAACCTTGCCAAGAGCTAGTCGCGCAAAATTTAATTTTCGCCAGTTTGTGCGCTCAATTGTTTGGTTGGTCCAGCAACCTGCGGTAATGGGGCCAGCGGTGGGTATGGGGTTAATTTTTGGTGCCTTCTTGGCTTACTTAAGCGGCTCGCAAACTATTTTTCAAGAAATTTACGACACTGGGGAGTACTTTCCACTTCTTTTTGCAACACTCGCATTTGCCATTGGTGCAGCCTCATTATTTAACGGCCTGATGGTAGTGCGTTTGGGTATGCTGAAGTTGGTTGGCTTTGCACTTAACATGACGGTTGTATATGGCGTAGCGCTCACTACAATCAGTTTCGTTTTTTCAGGCGTACCGCCGCTATGGCTGTTTACCGCAACGATGTTTTTCGGCTTTTTCTTTTTAGGCGTATTGTTTGGTAATTTAAATTCCTTGGCGATGGTGCCGGTGGGTCATATGGCGGGCGTTGGAGCTGCCTTTATCGGTTCATTTACGAGTATTTTAGCGGTTCCGATTGCCATTTTTATTAACCTATTTTTGGCTGATACTATTACTCCCATTGCAATTGGCTTTTTAGTATTCGGTATTTTGACCTTCTTTGCTGTGAGGCTTGGCATAAAATATACGCCATTGGAAAGCTAGTCTTTAACATTGACCGATGCACTAAGCTCACCGCTTATAATCTCAACCATCAAAAAGAATAATCCCGCAGACAAGGCATTGCCCGAAACTTTATTGCGCAGGTTACTTGAACTCAATACCACCCCGTGTTGCTCAAGTTTGGCTACAATATCATCGTAGGTCATTTCATGTTCGACCATCAGCTTTTTAATATGCAAAGTACATGCTTTTGCATAGGGGAGAATTGACTTCTTGTTATTCACACTTATATTAAGCTGTGGGGTATTATCTGTTGGCAGCTCTTTTTGCATGGCCAGTAATCCTCAAAGTGGATAAATCACGTGTGTTAGTATAACTATTAACGCAATTTATTCAATGCAAAAGTTATGAATAACGAACATTTGCAATTAATAATAAATATTTGCAACAAATATGTTGCAATTTAATCTAAACTCATTATGATAGTCACCGTCAAACAAAAAAAGTAAATCGCTTTTTAATGGAGAGCAATATGACAACGAAGCGCGAACACATTCTTTCGCTCATGAACGAGCAAATTAATTTCACGGCTGAAATGGAAGGAGACTGCATTAGTATCTCGAATGATGAAGGCGTAGACGCTTTCTTAGTGGTAGGTGAACAACAAATTGTGGTTGAGACGATATTGTTCCCAATTAGTGCAGTAAAAGACACAGCAGCACTTGATCATGACATATTGCGTACTCATCGCTTGGTGCCACTGTCGACTTTAGCTGTGTCGAGCATTGGCGATGAGGAATATTACGTCGCCTTTGGTGCGTTGTCGGTAGACAGTAAAGACGAAGTGATCGTTGAAGAAGTAGAAGCTTTATTTGGTAACGTCCCAGAGTTTCTAGAATTATATTCAGAGCATTTAAAATAGTAGGAGTCACATTATGAGTTTAGGTAGATTATGGACAGCGTTAAAAGGTCATACAAACAAAACCCTTGAAGATGCTGCTGATACACAGGCGCTGACTATTTTAGATCAGCAAATTCGTGAAGCAAAGCAAGAGATTCAGTCGTGCGGACAAAGCCTGCACTCTATTGCGGCCAAGCGTAAAATGTCGCAAAACAAAGTCGAGTCTTTTAATGCTGACATAGAAAAATATAGCCAAAGTGCTGCTCAGCATGCTGAGACGAACCGTGAGCTAGCGCTTGAATGTGCCGCACGTGTGGGCGAGATTGAAAATTTAAAAGCCAGCGAGCAAAGCATTTTGGACAGCTATTTAAAAAATGAAAATACACTGAAATCAAACCTGTCAACGGCGAAAAACAACTTACGTATGTTAGAGCAACAAGTTGACCAAGTGAAAGCGACTGAAGCTGTTCAAAAAGCCCAAGTAGCTGCATCTACCCACTTTAGTGGTGGAAATAGTAAAGTGAAAACAGCCCTTGATAGTTTGGAGCGAATCAAACTCAAGCAAGCTGAAAAAGAAGCGTCACTTGAGGCTGCCTCTGAACTGGCAGAAATTGAATCAGGCTCTGATCTTGACAGCAAATTACGCCAAGCAAGTGGCGGTGGCACTGGAACAAGTGAAGACATGCTGGCCAAAATACTTGCGGGTAAAAAGTAGTCTTAACGCTATGACTTTAACAGCAGATAAGTAAGCACTTTAAATGCGCCCAAGCAATATTGCCGGCGCATTTATACATTTAGCCTTTCAATGCTATGCTTGCAAGCCGTTTACAACTGGCCGATTATGACGAGCAGTTTGCGACTAGTAGTTTACGACTTGTAGTTATCAAAAGTGGAGCCTGACATGTTTAACCTTTTTAAAAAGAAGCCTGTACCCGAACCTAAGATCCCCAAGCCTGACGTTATGGGCCTGTGTATTGGCTCTAGTTTTGATATTGACAAACTTTCCTTTCAGCTTATTTTAGATGAACTGGTCATTGGTGGTATTGCTGATACTCAGCTTATTCAAGCCGCCGGCCGTGTTCACTTAGACACCACTACGTTATTACGTTTTTATACTGACGATGAAGCATGGCTACAGGTAGTATGCGAAGGTGCTGAAAACGAAGAAAGTATTGTTGATGTCACCTTGTTTCACTACTATGACACCCTGCATGTAAACGCTTCGCAGTGGGAGGACATACTTCAGCATAAAATTGGTACGCCCAGTTATCATTTAGAAGGCCACGAGTACACGCGTGTGTGGACGAGTGTTGACGACTATCATCCGCCCGTGGCAATGCAAGAAAAGACTTACGATCCGAGCAATGATATCAGTGAAACCGATCAGTTTGTGATGTTATTTGAGCGCGAATTAAGCGACGGGTCTTTTGAGCAACTGTATTTATCTGCTGAAGAAAGCCTAAACGACAACAACCAGTTAGAAAGGTGTTTGGTGATTAGCACGGGTGTTAAACTAACGCCTACACAAATTAGGGTGAACGGTTAGCCTTTTAGGTTTTAAAGCTAAGTAACTAATATATACAAATTTTATACAGTAACGAATATTAATAATAACCTTTAAATGGAAAACGCTATGGAAAATTACAGTCTATTCACCGGCATAACACACTTTGCTATGTACTTTGGTATTGCAGTTTTGTTTTTGATTATTTTCAAAACCGTGTATGCAATGGCAACACCTCACAAAGAGTGGAAGTTAATCAAAGAAGAAAAAAATACAGCCGCTGCGATAGGTTTTGGTGGTGCGATCATTGGTTTTTCCGCTGCGCTTTCAGGCGCGGTGAGCAACTCAGGCGGGCTGGTTGATTTCGCGATTTGGGGCGTGATTGCTTTAGTCGCTCAAGTGGTCGCCTTTTCAATTGTACGCTTTGTGTTTATGCCTAAAATTACCACGCGTATCGAAAACAACGAAGTGAGCGCCGGCATAGTGCTAGGTGCAACCAATGTGGCTGTTGGCCTAATCAATGCCGCTTGCATGACCTACTAAGGGGAGCATGAGCATGAAACGTTCTTCAATTATTGATTTATCTTTGCTAAGGAAACGCACCCGCAGCTTCGTGCTGGCGCCGGTTTCCTTAGCCGTTATGGCGGGTTGCTCGGGTGGAAGTAATGTTGAGCAAGTTGCTTTTGTTACTTCGGTTGAAGACTGTACTAACAATACAAAATTGACCGAAGTAGAGTGCACCGCAGCCTACGAACAAGCAGTGCAAGATGCTGAAGCTACCGCACCGCGCTATCAATATCAGCGAGACTGTGAAACAGAATTTGGTCAATGCGAAAATCGCGGCGGCTTTTTTGTCCCCTTTATGGCGGGCTATATAGTGTCAGAAATCATCGACGAAGTGGGTGATTCATTTGAGCGCAAACACCGTTACAAAAGCTCATATCCCTCTTATATGTATCGTGGCAGTGGCCAGTATCGTAACAAGATAATGACCAGTGATGGTTATGTGATTGGTTCGCCTGGCCAGCGCAGTTACAGAGTACCGAAAGAGGCAATGAAACCTAAGCCGGCGGTAACACGCACTATTTCGCGTGGTGGCTTTGGTGCAAAAGCATCGGCTAATAGTAATTGGGGAAGCTCAAAAGCGAGCAAAGGTGGCAAATCTAGAAGCTGGGGCGGCTAAGTGCTTAGAGTTCCTTGCAATGAGCGTAAAAACTGGGAGGCGATGGCCGTAGA
This sequence comes from Glaciecola sp. G7-5, assembly GCF_055808975.1. Taxonomy (NCBI): domain Bacteria; kingdom Pseudomonadati; phylum Pseudomonadota; class Gammaproteobacteria; order Alteromonadales; family Alteromonadaceae; genus Glaciecola; species Glaciecola sp. G7-5. The sequence goes on along the minus strand of NZ_CM147892.1, from coordinate 567,885 downwards.
GTTTGGGTTTAAGTTTCACACCATGTACGGTGAGAAGTACTGGGACGAGACAGCCTACTATCAGTTTTCACTTGCGCAAATAGAGCATGGAATAGAAGAACCTACACAAGACATCCATCAAATGTGTTTGTCAGCTGTACAAAAGGTATTGGCCAGTGACACGCTGCTAGAACGCTTTGCTATTCCTCAGGCGCAGTGGGCCTTCATCCGAAAAAGCTGGGAAGATGGCGATCCTAGCTTATATTCTCGTTTAGATTTTGCTTATGATGGCAAAGGTCCGGCAAAGCTCTACGAAAATAATGCTGATACGCCTACATCGATTTACGAAACGGGTTTTTGGCAATGGATGTGGCTTGAAAACAAAGTCGACGACAAACTTATCCCTAAACATGCTGACCAATTCAATTCCCTTCAAGAGAAGTTAGTTAACCGTTTCAAAGAGTTACACGCCCTTAATCCTGGCAGAACTTTGCATTTTGCTTGTTGTAAAAATACAGAAGAAGACCGTGGTACGGTGCAGTATTTAGAAGATTGCGCCATTGCTGCTGGAATAGACTGCAAGTTTGTTTACATAGAAGATATTGGCATAGACAAAGCGCACCAATTCACCGATTTAGATGACAATGTAATTACGTGGATGTTTAAACTCTATCCATGGGAATTTATGTTTGACGATGCCTATGGTGAATTGCTTGGCCAGCAAAATATTCGCTGGTTAGAACCCCCATGGAAAGCTATTTTGTCAAATAAGGCGCTGATGCCCTTGTTATGGAAGATGTTTCCAGATCATCCCAATTTATTACCTGCATTTTTTGAAGACGAACTGCATTTGGTACCTGAGGATATGCTACTAGTGAAAAAGCCGATATTTTCACGCGAAGGGGCGAATATTAGTTTTACCGATTCAAAAGGCCAGCCTTTAGATGAAAACGCAGACTCTGACGGTCCTTATGGTGAAGAAGGCTTTATCTTCCAACAAAAACATAGTGTGCCGGAGTTTGACGGCAACCACACCCTAATAGGTAGTTGGTTAGTTGACGACCAAGCCGCCGGTATTTCTATTCGGGAAGACAGCAATACCATCACCCAAGATATGAGCCGGTACTTGCCGCATGTCATCTTTTAAGACGATGTCAGGCTATGTTTAAATAGGCTGATATCGTCTTAGGTTGCCCACGCTTTATCGCCTTTCTTATAAGGAAAATAGCCATCATATCGGCCGGGTATAGCAACATATCTGAGGACTTTGGTTGAGCCTATTTTTGAAGTGAAAAAGCCAAACAAGACTTGTTGTTTAATCAACGAAAAAGGATGCGTTTGAGTTTTATCGTGGTCTCGTTGGGCGTTATATGTGTTGGCTTCTTTATCAAGGCTTGTCAGTAGGCTCATTTTTTCAGCTGCGCTTAGCTGTGCAAAGCTTTTTTGATAGAGCGTTAGTGCGCGTTTTTTAATATCAGCTAAACCTGCTCTAAATAATGCCTGTTGAGCTTGCGTAAAACAATCGGTAACAATTACCGCCATAATACTTGCCACATCTGCTTGCTTTGCCCCCGGCGTGTCGGTTTGTGGAATTATCACTTCACCAATTTCGTTCATTAGGGCTAGGTCTTTAGTGCTAAAACCGGTTTTAGACACGGCTGTGCCAGTAGTAAGTTCATAGGCAAGTGCATTACTCCCGACAAATGCTGTGCCGGTAGCCGCTACAATCATTTTGAGTATATCGCGTCTGTCCATGCTATAGGTTCCTCTTTTTTAATTCACTTACCGCATAGTCTGCAGCGCGCGCAGTTAAGGCCATATAGGTCAGGGAAGGATTCACGCAGGAGGCTGACGTCATGCATGCGCCATCGGTAACAAACACATTGAGTGCATCCCATACTTGGTTATGCTTGTTTAGTACTGAGCTTTTAGGGTCTCGTCCCATTCTAGCGGTGCCCATTTCATGAATACCCATGCCCGGATAATAGCCTCGGTCACTGCCCGATACGTCTTTTAAGCCTATAGATTCAAGCATTTCAACAGCATCTTGTAGCATGTCTTTGCGCATCTTGTGTTCATTATCTTTTAGCTCAACATCCATCTCTAGCACCGGTAAGCCCCACTTGTCGGTCACCTGTTTGTTGAGGTAAATGCGATTACTATGATAGGGAAGCATTTCACCAAAGGCGGTCATTCCTAATTGCCAATCACCGGGCTCACTCATGGCATTTTTTAAACCTTCACCTAGCCCAAACTCAGCGACATCGCGCTTCCAGTTTTGGCGATTTGCCCCTCCTTGAAAGCCAAAACCACGCAAGTAATCCCGCTTATCTCCTGCCCAGTTTCGGTAGCGCGGAATATAAAAACTACTCGGTTTACGACCGTAAGTATACATGTCATCAAACCCTTCTGCCCGGCCCGATGCGCTCACTCTAAAATGATGATCCATCACGTTATGGCCAAGTTGGTTACTACTGCTGCCTAAACCGTCTTGCCATATATCGGTTGCCGAATTCATTAATAACCATGTTGAGTTAAAAGCAGAGGCATTTACAAATAAAATCTTACTTTTAAATTCGTAAGTTTGATTACTTATGGCGTCGATTACCGCAACGCCAGTGGCGCGTTTTTTGTCTTTGTCATATAAAATTTCGGTCACGATTGAATGCGGCCGAACGGTTAAATTACCGGTTTTCATCGCGGCGGGTAAGGTGGCAGATTGGGTTGAAAAATACGCGCCAAATGGGCAACCCAACCAACATTTTCTGCGATACTGACAAGCTGCTCGTCCATGCTCTGGCATGGCCTTACTTAAGTTAGCTGAGCGACTGGGAATGAGATGGCGCTTGCCTTTGTAAACACTTTTAAATTGGTCAGCAGCGGCTTGTTCAACGCAGTTTAATGGCATAGGTGGCTGAAACTCACCATCAGGCAATACATCAAGCCCCTCGCGGCTGCCGCAGATACCTGCAAAACGTTCTACATAGTCATACCAAGGGGCAAGATCTTCATATCGTATAGGCCAATCTATGGCGATCCCTTCTTTCTTATTCGCCATAAAGTCTTCAGCATTAAAGCGATAGCTTTGTCTTCCCCACGTTAATGAGCGACCGCCAAGGTGATAGCCACGAAACCAGTCAAAGCGTTTCTTTTCTACGTAGGGCGACTCTTTTTCATTTGCCCACATGCCAAAGGTAGCTTCATTAAGGGGATAGTCGCGTTTAAGCACGGGGTAATCAATCTGCATTTGCTGGGTGGCTTGGCCTCGGTGAGGATAGTCCCAGGTTTCTTTGCTCATGTTTTTATAATCTTTTACATGCTCAATATTTTTCCCACGCTCGAGCATTAATACTTTGAGGCCTTTTTCGGTCAGCTCTTTTGCAGCCCAGCCGCCGCTTATGCCTGAGCCAACAACGATTGCGTCATATTCATTACTTGCCATAGCTTCCTCTTTTTTTGGGGTGATAGGCATTTGGGTATGCAGGCCTATACGTCACATATTTTAACGGCTTGGTGAAGTGAGTTTGCCTTTCCTGCATTGTTATCAGGCGTAGGAATAAACTCCTGAGCCAAATAACCTTTGAAGCCAGTACTAACAATTGCTCGCGCAATCGCAGCATAGTTAAGCTCTTGGCTATCATCTATCTCATGTCGACCAGGCACGCCAGCAGTATGGTAATGACCAAAGTAGCGGTGTTTTTCGCTAATTGTGCGGATAATGTCACCTTCATTAATTTGCATGTGATATATATCGTAGAGTAGCTTAAAATTGTCTGAACCTAGCGCTTCGCAAAGTGCAATTCCCCATGCTGAACTATCGGCCATGTAATCGGGGTGATTGACTTTACTGTTGAACAATTCCATTTGCACAATAACGCCCTTCTTTTCGGCGTGGGACAAGATGCGTTTTAGGCCGACAGACGCATTTTCTAAGCCTTCTTCTTTACTCATACCGCGTGCATTACCACTAAAACAAATTAAGTTCTTATAACCTGCTGCAGCGACAAGGTCGATATGGTTTAGATAGCGCTGGGTCAATTCATCATGAAATTCAGGGTGAATAAAGCCGTCTACTAAATTGAGTTCTGCGCCATTACACATAGATGAGTCTATGCCGTATTTTTTAAGTGTTGGCCAATCTTTGGGGCCCACTAAATCGATGGCACTAAAACCGATATCGCTGACTAATTTACATAGCGCTTCAATAGATAAATGACCGTAGGTCCAGCGACTTACAGAATGCTTAATATTGCCTTTTAGTGTTGATTTTGGGACGGCGATGTATTTGGCGTAATCTACTGTTCCTGCATTGGCCGCATTTGCCACTAAGCCTGCCGTTCCAAGTGCTAATCCTCCTATTAACTTGCGACGTAAATGATTCATAGCGCCTCCTTTTGGCTAGGTTTTGGCTAAGGAACGTGGCTGTCAAACAAGGTAAGGACGGGTACTCGTTATGACTCGACATGTTGACAAAATGTAACCCGTTGCATTTGCTGATGTCAACGTTTTTGGCTTACTTTCCCTTAGTTGGTATTTTGCTTTGATAGCTTTAGGAGTAATGGCACACTGTTTTAAGAGGAAGTTTTTGTATAAGTAGAGAGTTTTTGGGGCTTATATAAAAAAGCCCGGCCAAATTGACCGGGCAAAAGGAGCTTAGTTAAAGCACCTAACGACAGAACTGTAGTGAGCTATATAGCCTGATATTAAACGATTGCTTTCATATCAGTCATGTAGCCACGTAATACTTCACCTATCGACTCTACGCCGTGGTTACGGATGGCTTTGTTAATCGCAACGAGTTTTGTGTTGTCTACGCCATTGCCAGTATTACTTAAACCGCCACCGATGTGTTCAAGGGTAATTTGCGGCATTAATTTTTCTTTCAATAGTGGAATTGCTGCATTCGCGAATAAGTAATTTCCGTATTCTGCGGTATCAGAGATAACCACGTTCATTTCATATAAGCGTTTACGTGAAATGGTGTTTGATATTAGCGGAGTTTCATGCAGTGACTCGTAGTATGCAGATTCTGGTAGTATGCCAGCTTCAACCATTACGTCGAAGGCAACTTCTACACCGGTTTTGATCATCGCTACAAGCAATATACCTTTATCGAAAAACTCTTGGTCGGTAATTTTACCGCTATAAACAGGAGCATTTTCAAATCCAGACTGTCCAGTTTCTTCGCGCCATTTAAGCAGGTTGGCATCGCCGTTGGCCCAATCTTGCATCATGGTGGTTGAGAATTCGCCTGAAATAATATCGTCTTGATGTTTCTCGAACAACGGACGCATTATATCGGTAAGCTGCTCTGAAAGTTCGTAAGCGGCTACTTTAGCCGGATTTGATAAGCGGTCCATCATGTTGGTTACGCCGCCAATTTTTAAGGCTTCGGTAATTGCTTCAAGACCATATTGGATTAATGCGCCTGCGTATGCTGGATCTACACCATCAGCGACCATTTTGTCGTAACCTAAAATGGCAGCGGCTTGTTGCATACCACACAAAATAGTTTGTTCGCCCATTAGGTCAGATTTTACTTCAGCTACAAAGCTGCTTTGTAAAACGCCGGCTCTATCGCCGCCTGTTGCGCTTGCTAAGGCTTTGGCAACGTCAAGGCCTGTGCCTTTAGGATCGTTTTCTGGGTGAACAGCGATTAAGGTTGGTACACCAAAACCACGCTTGTATTCTTCGCGTACTTCAGTGCCTGGGCATTTTGGTGCACACATTACCACAGTAATGTCGCTACGAATTTGTTGACCTTCTTCAACGATATTGAAACCGTGTGAATATGACAAAACTGCGCCTTGTTTCATTAACGGCATAACCGCTTCAACTACGCTAGCATGCTGCTTGTCAGGTGTTAGGTTATAAACGATATCAGCTTCGGGAATAAGGTCTTGGTAAGTACCAACAGTAAACCCGTTTTCAGTGGCTCTTTTGTAAGAATCTCTTTTTTCGTCGATGGCAGACTGGCGCAATGCATAGCTGACATTGAGACCAGAGTCGCGCATATTCAAGCCTTGGTTTAAGCCTTGTGCACCGCAGCCCACAATAACAATTGATTTCCCTTTAAGAACATCACAACCATCTGCGAATTCTTCGCGCTGCATAAAGCGACACTGACCAAGTTGGTCACGCTGTTTTCTGAAAGCTAAGCTGTTAAAATAATTTGCCATGAGTATTTATATTCCGAGCATCTAAGGATGCATAAACTAAAAAAGTAGTCTGTGACGACATTGACAGTCACTATACCTAGGAGTTTTTGTTTTATAAATTGAATTATTTAAAATATAGTGTTTCAATAAATGAAATAATGCTTTGCATGGGGTCAGTCTTATGGATATGAAAACGCTTAAACACTTTCAGCATCTAGCTTCTAGTTTGAATTTTTCGAAAACAGCGTTAGCCATGTTTGTTTCACCACCTACCTTAACGCGCAATATTATGCGCTTAGAAGAGGAATGCGGCGCATCATTGTTTTTGCGTGATAACCGCAATGTGCAACTAACGCAAGCTGGCAGAAAAATGTTGAGTTTTGCTGATGAAACCTTGCTTAAATATCATCAATTAAAAAGTGAAATAGCCCAACAAAAGGATGAGCTAAGCGGCGAATTATCTCTATATTGTTCAGTAACCGCCGCGCAGACCTATTTACCAAAAATTCTCGATAGTGTGCGTTCGCGCTATCCTTCGGTCGATATAAAACTTGATACGGGCGACCATGAGCTTGCGTTGCGGCGCATTAGTGATTTGCAACACGAAAATATTGCTGATTTGGCCATCGCTATTCATACACCTGATTTCCCAGCAAATATTCATTTTCAGGCAATAGACACCGTACCTCTAACCTTAATCGTGCCGGCGTCTATGGACGTTAATAGTATTGACGATATAAGTTGGCAGTTGTCGAACGTGATTATGCCAGCGCGAGGTCCTTCGCGTCGCATTGTTCACCATTGGTTTGCTGAACAAAACATTAGGCCGCGCATATATGCGAAGGTTTCAGGAAACGAGGCCATTGTGAGCATGGTATCGCTTGGCTTAGGTATTGGGTTTGTTCCCCGCTTAGTCCTTGAAAACTCCACCGCCAAAAGCAAAGTACGTAGTATTCCAGTCGCTAATATTGAACCGTATCGACTGGGCCTATGCTATCTAAAAGAGCGTGCGAACGAAGCCCTAATAAAGTCTGTCAGCCAACTTTTCTCGCAATAAATAGTTAGTTTGGTGCTAATTGTTTTAATAACTTGTCAAAGTTGCGGTATGACAAGGCTTCAGCAATATGAAGCTTTTGAATATCTTCGCTTGCTTCTAAGTCAGCGATGGTTCTGGCTACTTTAAGTGTGCGATGAAATGCCCGCATAGATAGACCGAGCGCGTCGATAGCCTGAGTAATGAATTGCTGATTGGGATCTGAAAGGGCTGCGAATTCCCCTAATGTCTTATTTGTTAAACCCGCATTAAGCGTACCTTGACGCGTAAATTGTATGCTTTGCGCTGTTGTGACTTGTACTTTGACCTCAGCACTTGTTGGTGCTTTATTTTGATTTGGGCTTTGACCACGACTGTGCTTTGTCAGCTTCCCATTTAAGGCTTTACTAATATCAACGCGGGGAACATGCACTTGCAAATCAATGCGATCAAGCAATGGACCCGAAATCTTACTTAAGTAGCGCAGTATTTGATCGTCATTCGCGCGTTTATCATCAACATCACCTGTTGGGCTTGGATTCATTGCTGCGATGAGTTGAAAGTCTGCTGGATAGGTGGTTTTATGCTTTGCGCGTGACAAGTTAATTTCACCTGTCTCGAGTGGTTCACGCAGCACATCTAGCACGTGGCGTCCAAATTCAGGCAGTTCGTCTAAAAAGAGCACGCCTTTGTGAGCCAAGGTGATTTCCCCTGGCATGGGGTAGCTTCCACCGCTGTCAAAAACATTTATTAATGCGAATACATTCTGCTATAGTGCTTATAAATCATTAAAAAATATTTAATTTTGCGAATGTATAAGGATTTGGGTGTAAAGAAATATGGGTAGAAATTCAAATCTGAGAGGAAAATAGTATGCGAGCCAGAGAAATACCTAAAAGTTACCGAAACCTAACTGGCAATGTGATTAGCATTAGAGATGGCGCTAGTCGAGCTTTCGAGTCTGGTCTCGAAAAGGACTATTTAACATTAATTGATATGGACATTTTAGTCGCTCGCTATCAAGAGCAACCTGTCACCATTGATTACACATTAGCAAACGGTAGAAAGTCGACGTACACGCCTGATGTGCTAGTTGTGCATCGCACTGATATCAGTGTAGGCCCTCAAGAGACATGGCTTGTTGAAGTAAAATGGCGTGAGGATATTTTCAAGGATTGGAAAAAACTGAAACCAAAGTTTAAGGCTGCCCGTTTATTTGCCCTTAAACGAGGGTGGCGATTTAAAATAATTACTGAACAAGAAATTCAAACTCCTCAATTATTTAATGCCATGTTTTTAAAACGCTATGCCACATTAAAAAGCGCCCCCGAATTAGAAGACAAGATTCTTGGTACAGCTATGTCAATGGAAGACTGCACGGTCAACGAGTTATTACGTACAATCACTCATGACAAATGGGAAAGAGCTAAATATATACCTTATTTGTGGCGCCTTATTTTTCAGCGCGTTATCGATACTGATTTAACGAAGGAACTGACAATGAATACGACAATTTGGGCAGCAACGTAATCATGGATATTATAACGCTTGAACCTGGTTCAATCACTGAGTATGAGGGCAAAAGTTGGCGGATTATCACCACAGTGAGTCCTAGTGAAGTTCATATAAAGTGCTTGACCGATAAAGTATTTAAGATTGTGAACATTAAAAATCTAAAGCCTGCTAAATTATCCAATTCAGTGGCCAGAGAAGTCGAATTGAGTGTCATAGACAATGACAAATGGGACGTTGCCCTTTTTCGATATGAGACAATTAAACCTTATATAGAACTAGGTGGAAATAACGCAAAAAAATTAGCTGTGATTTGCAATAAAGCTGGTATAGACCTCGCCACAGCCTATCGCTGGATTGATGCATTCAAGCAAAGCGGTAAAGTATCTGCTTTACTTCCTAAAAATAGAGGTAGAAAGCCGGGGAAGACAATACTGGATGAAGCAGTAGAAAAAATTATTGATGACACAATCAATGAGCATTACTTGTCCAAACAAAAAAGTGTATCAGCAGTGTAGCCGAGCGAGCGAGGCGCAAAATTTCTAGATCGAAGTTGCCTGTTCCTCATAAAAATACTATCCGAAATAGAATTTTGGCTATCTCTGAAAGAACAAAGACTAAAGCACGAGAGGGTGAACAAGCCGCGAGACATAAGCATGATCCAATTTTAAATCACTATACGCATGCCAAATGGCCATTGAGCATTGTGCAAATTGACCATACACCTGTCGATTTGATGATTGTTTGCAGTGAAGACCGAACAATTGTTATTGGCAAGCCTTGGATGACAGTAGCCATTGATGTGAATAGTCGTGTGGTATTGGGAGTTTACATTTCGCTTGATCCACCTAGTGCACTGTCCGTCGGATTGTGTTTGTACAATGCCATGTTACCCAAAGATAATTGGTTACAGCAACGAGGGCTAAAAGGGAGCTGGCCGTGTTACGGTATTATGGATGTTGTTCATGCAGATAATGCAAAAGAGTTCAGAGGCAAAATGCTACAAAGAGCGTGCAAAGAATATACGACTGACTTGCATTGGCGGCCAGTAGGAAGAAGCCACTTTGGGGGACACATTGAGCGCCTTCTTGGAAATTTTAATGGAAAGTTGCATGAACTGCCAGGCACCACTTTTTCTAACGTTGCCAAAAAAGGGAATTATAACAGTGAAGCCTCCGCAGTTATGACGTTTGATGAATGTGAACGCTATTTATTGACTAATATTATTGGTGTTTATCATAAAGAGCGACACAGCGGTATAAACTGTCCACCATTAGTAAAATATGAAGAAGGTATACTTGGTACGGATACAATGCTTGCAAGAGGGCTACCATCGGTGCCTGCTGATGAGAGAAAATTATTTTTAGATATGATGCCAATAATTGAGCGCACTATACAGAAATATGGCGTAGTTTTGGATTTTATCGAGTACATGTCTGACGTACTCATTCCTTGGATAAATGCAACTGATCCTAAGACTGGTAAAGCGCGGCAGTTCGTATTTAAAAGAGATCCGAGAGATATTAGTGTATTGTATTTTTGGGATCCAGAATTGCAGCGATATTTCGACATACCTTATAAAAACTTAGAGAATCCATCGCTTACGCTATGGGAACTTAAAGCAACTAAAAAGTATCTCAATGAACAAGGGCTGCGCCATGTTAATGAAGATGATATTTTCAGTGCCTACGATGAACTTGATGAAATCAAAGAAAATGCGGTAAAAGAAACCAAACGTCACAAACGCGCGAAAGCTAGTAAAAAGGCACATAAGCAGACGCCAATCCCACATCCATATGTAGAAAAAAGTTACTGATGACGCTTATGATATTGCGTCATTGGAATTGGGCGATGATCTCGATGATGTAGAGAGCAGCCGATTTGATATTGATTTTGAGGACTGATCATGGATGAATTGTATTCTCACCTTAATCCTCGTGTAGCTGAGAAAATTGCGCTATCCGAAGAGCAGAGGATCCTTTGGTTACAAAAAGACCGTTGGATCAAGTACGATCAAGCCGATGAAATCTTAGCTGAAATGCGCAGAGTCATCACTAGCCCGAAAAAGCTAAGAATGCCAAACATGTTATTAGTTGGGGATGCTAATGCAGGAAAGTCCTCTATTGCAGAGCGTATTTTGAAAGAATTTCCTCGCACAACACCGCAAGATAGTGATTATGTCAGTGTGCCCGTCCTCTTTATAGAATGTCCGCCATCTGCGGATGAAAACGGTTTGTACTCAATAATACTAGATGAACTATTTGCAGTTTATCGCAGTTCCGCCAAGCTGCCTGCAAAACGTTCACAAGTATCGAGTCTATTTAAGCGAATAGGATTAAAAACGCTGATCATTGATGAGATCCACAATATATTGCCCTCACGGTATGAGAAACAGCGCAATTTTTTAAATGAGCTAAAATTGTTGAGCAACACATTGAAAATTAGCTTAATTGCAATTGGGACGACAGATGCGTTGCAGGCGATGCAGCTCGACCCACAAATTGCTAGTCGTTTTCCACCGATTTTTTTAGAAAAGTGGAAATATGATAAGCGTTTTATCAAGCTTCTAAATTCGTTTGAGGCTTCACTTCCGTTAAAGCAAGCATCTAAGCTCAGCCAACCAGAGCTTGCCAAAAAGATTCATCGACTGACAGAGGGACTGTTGGGCGAAGTCGCTGACTTTTTAAACCGCCTAGCCATTAAAGCTATTATAAACGGTGACGAAAGAATTTCACTTGAGTTAATCGCCGAGTTTAATTGGGTGGAGCCCAAAAATCGACGGACAACACGCCGTAAAAATCAAAATGTTAAAATATAAACGTTGACGCATTCTCGTCCGTTTCATTCATGTCCTTTTGGCGATGAATTATTGTCAAGTTGGTTGGTGCGGCTATCGTTAGGGAACATGTGTAAACCACATACTTTGTCATCTTTATTGTTGGGAAAGGCAGAAGTATGGACACGCGATATTGACCGAAGCGCATCGACATTATTATTGAAACGCATGGCGTGTATTTCTCAAGAATTTAATGATATTGATTTTACGGCTCACACCTTGCAGTATTACAGTCGGTGTTTTGATGGCGGCGTTAGCAAAAAAGCCACCAACATCGGTATTTTGCCGCTTGGTATTTATCATCGGTTACGCAAGATAGGTGGGTTGCAATATTGCCCGCTTTGTTTGGCACAAGATAAAGTGCCCTATTATCGGCGCCACTGGCGTTTATCACTTCATTTTTTGTGTCAAATTCATCACTGTTATTTGAAGAATGCCTGCAGTCTTTGCAATACTCCGTTGATGCCTCATCGGCTTGATTTCACTGATGAGCCCACGTTAGACACGTGCGCTAATTGTTCTCATCCTTTGTCTGTGGCGATTGTTGAACATGCGAATGCGAGTATATCCAGTATCCAACACAAATTGAGTTCAATGGTATCCACTGGTTATATTAGCGTTGCCAAACAAAAAATAGATTGCGTGTTGTTCCTTCAGGGGTATTTCCAGTTGATGAAGCTATTACTTCACTGGTCAAAAGATACAGCAATTTGCCGTCGGCTTGAATTGCTTCTGGAGATAGATCTCACTATTGTTAGAGATTCCCAGCCTGATTTTAAGCACCTTGAATACGTTATATGTCCTTTGGTTCGCTCAAAACTCGCCGAAGGGGTTTTCGCCCTACTAGATGATTGGCCATATCGATTTGTTAAGACCATGATTAATTTAAATGTTCTGTCATCTAGTTTGCGCAAGAGTCGAACATGCCTGCCATTTTGGATTGATAGCGTCATCTTTGAATATTTGTACAGACCCAATCCTTCGACAAACAAAAGAAAAATAAAGGCGTAGCAGGTATAGTAGTAATTGGTATATGAATTGTGGGGAAACAAGAAACATGACTTTGATAAACGAGGAATTGAGTAACCTGCGCGATGCGCCTGGCAGAATTAGTCAGTTAGAAATACTTAATGGTAAAATAGTGGTTCAAGATGACTTAATATGCATATCAACTGCAGAGCGTCAGGTAATTGAGCAAAAAGTACATGTACGAGACAAGATTGCTGCTATCCATACTAAGCATTTAACCGAAAGTGTTGAGCGCCGTGAACTGTGCTATTGCATTGTGAATACTAGTAAAAAATTGTTAACAAATAATTCGCCCGTTATCATATTAAAAGCCGGCAATCTTCTTGAATTAAGTGGACCAGAACGGAAACAGTCCGATGAAATAATTGGTGAGATTGTTTGTTATCTGAGATTTGAACACGTTACTGGTTTTTCGAAATTTAAAACAAGCTAAACTTAGATGAATAGCATTACTTAGCTGCATTATTTATTTCTTCAATACTGGCATTCGGCGGCACCGTTAGACGCCCCTCACCAAAACAGTACGCGTCTAATATGTAGTCACCTAGACGGCTGCAAAGTGATAATGCGGTATCACTTTGAATATGGTTTACTCGCTGACGATATATGTGTCTTAAAGAGTGTTTAGGGAAAAGCGATGTTTTAGATATCGCCATGCAACCAATGAGTTGTCTAAACTCATGGGGAATAAGTGGTGAAAAAGCTTTTTGCAAACAATATAAGTAGGGATTTTGTCAGCTTCTAATCTTTCTGCTTCGATTAACACAAATATTGCATCATCAACCCTAAGTTCAATCATCATATAGGTTCGCGCTATTTCTTCTGGTACTTTGCTGGTGTAAGCAAAATTACTACTGCCTATTCCACCTACTTTTGAGGGGAACGGGTTGATCCAGAATACAGTATCAGTATTTGCTATTTTTGCAGGCCAGCCACCGTCAAGCTGTATTGAATGAATACTGACCTTACAAAATTTGTTTTGGCTAACAAGAGTGGTCTTTAACAAAGTTACGGCCTCACTAAATACCTGCAAATTTTCTGGCGTGTGCTGGTGTATTTCATCAAGCTCATTCGTTTCAAAGAATACTTCTGGTGCTAAGTCATCATGATAGGCTGCTTCGCCTGTTGAGCCGCCCTTGTCCTCATGCTCTTTTGGCGGTTTATTATCTCCAGTGTGGGTTTGTTCAAGTTTCGCTAACTTTTCACAATGTATTCGACCAATATCTGGTTTTTCGGGTCCTTTTACCTGTATATGTAGTGGTTGCTTGTTTGCGTCAGCTTGCTCTTCGCCTTTGATCTCAGTAGAGTCAATGTCTAGTTCTACTTTGCGCTTTTGCCGTTTAGGAAAACGAAATGGTTTTTGGGAGCCAACGATATCCGCTTTACCATTATCACCATCAAATCGATAGTTAAACGCACTGATAGGAAGAGGTGCATCCCAATAGATAATTTTGCGGACAATAAATCGCTTTGCATTAACGACTTCATGCATGTACAGCGATTGTTCTTCAACAATAGCTTCCATAGTTATAGGTTTATTTGACAATGGTTTTATACAGAAATTCGCGGTTCCATTATTTGTATTTGTCGATTGAATGACAGAAGAATATGCACGCGCCTGAACAGATCGGCAATACGCGTCAAAGTACATACTGGCGAGGGTGGCCAGCGTATCTTTTTCCCAACTAACGCCTCTTACAAAATGGATAAATGGCGGGTGCGAATAACCGGTATTTGACACTTCTGTAGACTTGGCACAATTTATAAATCGCTCTGGCGCAAACTCCAACCAACCACCTATCGCAGCTTGTATTAACTTAGGGGAACTGCCGTAATCAACTCGTAAAATTTCGGCACATGGAATGAGTAAGTAATGTGGTTGACTTGGCCTTGAGATTGATAAATAGATGGATGTAGCAGACATTGCACCGAAGCCAAATGCACGTATGCCTTTATCATTTAACACTTGCCCCAATGTCACAAATGAAGCCTGGTCATTAACAGTGAATCTAAAACGTTTATTGGCTTTATTGGGAAGTGCAATCATCTTAGATAGTTGGTTTTGACTTTCCCATACAGAGCCTGGCACGAGTAATGGAAGATTCGATAGGTTTTGATGACTACTTACTTCTTGTTCACCGCAACTACTAAATATACTTTTCGACCGTTCGTCGCCTATCAGTTTGCCCAGTATTATTTCAACTGACTTAAATGATTGGTTATTAGGTGCCTTGAGTATTCGTCCAACGCCCTTTACCATCCATTGGCCATCTTCAGGCACAAAGTTACGCAACACATATTGATGTGATTTCATTGTAAAAAGCCCTTAACGAAAAAGCGGGTACTACTTTACCCGCCGATATCGTCTACTTTTCGGTTCGAACACCTTTGAATTTTCCACCGGATGTTTTTACATCCATGAACCTTCCTGTGTCTGCGTCACGTTTGACAAATAAACCTGTGTTAGGATTAAGGACTTGTGAGCGCTTTCTTACCGCGCCTTTTCGTTGATTGTCGCCATAGGGGGCATTTACAGCCATTTTACACCTCTGATGTAGAGTGTAGATGCGGCCTCTCATTGACAATTTCCAATCAATAAGGCTATTATCAATGTGCTCAGTAGACACCGCGTCTACGGATTGACCAGTCAGCAGTATTGCTGGCTGGTTTTTCTCAACACATTATCATGTATTGAGAAGTGATAGTTTTGATCGGATGTAGCGGGGGATCAAACACTTTTTTAGACATTCTAAACACATTCTTTTATCTCACTGTTATTAATAGCTTTTTAATTTTGCCTTTTGTTTTTGATTGTCAGTATATCTGACATTTTAATGTGATTTTGTACTTCTTCCATTTTAGGTGTAAACTTTCACAAATGGTGATGATATGAAAAGAAGATGAAAGAGAGCGATTTTGACAATGCGTTAGGTAAGCGTATACAGGAACTACGTAAGGTAAGACGCTTTAGCCAAGTCGAACTTGGAAAGCGTTTAGACATAAGCCGTTCGTCTATCGCCAACATTGAAAATGGGTATCATAAACCCTCTGTGTTTCAGATTTATAAAATTTGTTTGGCTTTAAACCTTCATCTTGAAGAGGTGTTGCTGCCTCTTGAAGACATGAAGTCGACTAAGAATGCTCACAACGTCTATGAGACACTCAAAAATAGCATTACCTTCAAAAAGGGAAGCAATATTCTATGATCAATAATTTACGAATGAATCAAAAGACAGAAAAGTTATTAGAGTCTCATCGGTATTTTTCGGCAGCCGTTGATGTATTTGGGTTGATTGACGCCATGGGATTGCAATTAACGAGGGCGAAAATGGAGCCAGAAATGTCCGGTTGCATCAAAATACTAGGTGACGAAGGCAGTATTATTGTCAATAGCGTTCATCATTTGCATCGACAGCGGTTTACCGCCGCACATGAGTTAGGTCACTACGTTCTGCATCGCGGTGCGAATGAGGAGCTTTTGTTTGAAGATAGTTCGTTCGCAAAGGCTATTGTAGATAAACGCCGAGAAGGCGTCAGGCGAGTGTTTAATCGCGATCGTATCAGCGAGCAAGGTACTCATCAGATAGAAATTGAGGCCAATCGATTTGCCAGTGCACTTCTGATGCCAGAGGTATTGCTTGAAGAGGTTGTAATGAAACTTCACATTGATATTACCGATGATGCAGATGTTAAAAGGCTGTCGAAACGATTTTTGGTTAGTGAACAAGCCATGATCCACCGACTCACTAATTTGGGCATTACGTTTCTGTGATCAGAAGCAATGTGGTGTACACGTGTTAGGTGTAAGAAAAGGTTTGGTATTATTTTGTTGTCTCTAACCGTGTATAACTCTATTTGGTTTAAGTTCGTTTTAGCATACATTTCACACGTGCTTAGCCCGATCCTTTGATGTAAATGAGGTTGTAGTTGCTTCAACGATTGTGCAGTGTAATTTTTGATTAAGGATATTCATGGTAGGGAAACGGTATAAGTGGCAAGAGGGAGTGGAAATTGAGCCGCACACGCAAAAAAAGCATCACATTTTACGTGAGTACTTTACGTCATATCTTGTGACGCGTTGCCAATACCCAACAAGACGATTTAGGTTATTGATTGTCGACGGTTTTGCTGGCTCTGGGCAGTATAACGGTGAACATTCTGGCTCCCCTCTTATTTTTTTAGAAGTATTGCAAGAAGTCGTTGTCGGTCAGAACATCAAACGGGCTCAAGAGAATTTGCCGCCTTTAGTGGTAGAATGCATGTTATGCATGAATGATATCGAGTCAGACGCACTGTCATTACTTCAAGATAGGGTCGCACCCACATTACTTCAAATTGGCGATTTGGAGCATTTGACCGTTAGCGTATCTTATTCCGCCTTGCCATTTAATGAGTTTTATTGGACCAATAGGACTGATCTGCGCAACACAAAATGCAGCAATGTATTTTTCAATTTAGATCAGTGCGGGTACGTGCACGTCGAATCCGCAATATTGCGTGATATCATGAGCTCTTGGAAATCCGCAGAAATCATGCTGACATTCGTCATTGAAAGCTTGCTAGCATTTCTATCACACAAACAGAACGGAAGAGGTGCGCTAGAGCCAGCACTGCAAAAACGTATCAATCTTTTATCAAAAGAATTTGAGCACGCAAAGTACAACAAGGCAACTTGGCTCGGTAAAGCTGAGCGTGTTGTGTTTGATTATTTAGGTCAAACTGCGGATTTTGTCAGCCCTTTTTCTATCAACAATCCAGATGGTTGGCGATATTGGTTGATGCACTTTGCAAGTTCTTATCGGGCCAGACAAGTGTTTAATAATGTGTTACATCAAGATATCTCCACTCAAGCGCATTTTGGCCGTGCAGGGCTTCGCATGTTGTCATACGATCCTAAAGAGGAGGGTCAGCTTTACTTGTTTAATGATTCCTCGCGCGACGCCGCGAGACAAGAATTGTATGAGGATATCCCTAATGTAATATCAAAATCAGGTGATGTGTTGCTAATGGATGACTTTTATCGCCTTGCATATAATGAAACAGCGGCTCACAGTGATGATATTCATGACATGATGATTGAAAACCCAGATATTGAGGTGTTGACAGATTCTCAAAAAGGTAGCCGGCGCAAGGGAAACACGATAAAAAGCACGGATATTTTACAGCTCAAAAAACAGCGAAGTTTGTTCTTTTTTGGTCCGACCGATAACAACAAATAGCACTGGTGACCTTAATCTTTGATAAAAAACGGAGCCCGCATGGCAACAAAAGACACGCTTTGGACACTTGAACCCCATACAATAGGAAAACACCTAGTTTTGAAAGCTTATCTCCACGCGTGGTTGCCAGTTATGAGCAGCTTCAATACTAAGCTTGCTGTGATAGATGGATTTGCTGGACCAGGTGAATATGAAAACGGTGAGCCCGGCTCGCCTCAGATATTATTAGATACTCATCTTCAACATTTCTATCAAAAAAATATGTCATGCTACACGCGGTACTATTTTTTAGAAAAAAATAAAAGACGTCATGCACATTTACGTAAAATACTTTATAAGAAGTACTCAACACTCCCTCAAAATATATACATTAACGATGCTTGTGATGACTTTGCTAATCGACTCCCCAGTATTATCAACGACATTAAAGGTCGAAGCCGAGAAGTAGGGCCATGTTTTGCGATGGTTGACCCGTTCGGCGTATCAGATACGCCGATGTCAGCAATTAAGCAATTACTTCAGCATCCTAAATCAGAAGTGTACGTATCGCTGATGTATGAGCACATCAATCGATTTAAAGGCAGCGATGAATTTGAACCACACCTAGATGCGTTGTTTGGTTGCAAGCAATGGCGTGAAGCAAAAAGTATTACCGATAAAGTAGAGCGTAGGGTATTTCTGAGCGAGTTATACAAACGTCAATTAAAGTCAGTAGGGGCAAAGCAAGTGCTGCACTTCGAGTTGTATAACGGTAACCGGCATATCTACACCATTTTCTTTGCTACGCAGCATTTCAAAGGTAGCGACAAGATGAAAAGTGCTATCTGGAAAGTGGTACCCAATGGCTCTTTTAAGTTCCGAGGCGGGATGCAAAATGCGGAACTTGATTTGCGTGTGGTAGACTATAGTAAGTTACATCATACTCTCTGCGATTTTTTCGGCTCACAGTTTGTAAACATTGAAAAAGTTATGGCTTATATTGGCAGTGACGCCACTGACTTCCCTACGGATCGTATCAAAACTGCATATTTAAAACCGTATGAGAAAAATGGATGGATCAAAGTAGATCCAAGCTCAAGAAAGACGAGTCTAACCTACCCTAAAGGCGTAAAATTAAAGTTTGTGTCGTAAAGACATCTGATGCAACCCTTTAATTGCTGTCGATAGTGCTAGAGCATGTGCAGGCGTGCCATCCCATACTTCTTCAAGTGTACTCATCAAAATCTTACATTCCGTGACATCCGCTTTCTGATGAATATCAACCTTTAATTTTCGTGCTATCTTTTCCACGTGCCCAGTACTTATTTTCCAGTCACCTTTGGCTGCACGATGCACTGTAGTCTTACTTACAGACCAGAGTTCTGCGAGTTGATCATAATTGCTCTCACTACTCTTTTTGTAATCAGATACTGCGCGTGAAAGTTTTTCTTGTGCTTGCAAAGTTCCATATTCCTTATATAATACAGAATATAGAATATTTTAGTTTGATTATTACGTCAAGTAATGCAATGATTTATTGTAAGTACGCGTTGTATGATTAGGAGCGACTATGGGCGGCATTAGCAAAATTGAATGGACTGAACAAACTTGGAACCCGGTAACAGGTTGCTCAAAAGTATCATCTGGTTGTAAGCACTGCTATGCAGAATCCATGGCAATAAGACTCAAGGCGATGGGCGCACGAGGATATGAAAATGGGTTTGACGTTTCATTAATGCCTGACCGCCTTGATCAGCCGCTACACCGTAAAAAGCCAACAAAATACTTCGTAAACTCAATGAGTGATTTATTTCATGAAGAAGTACCATTTAGTTTTATCGATAAAGTCTTTAATACGATTGAGCAAACGCCTCAACATGTATACCAAATCTTAACAAAACGCTCACTAAGAATGGCGAAGTATTTTAGCACTAGAAAACCACCTGTTAACGCATGGATTGGTGTGACGGTGGAAAATCAAAAGCAAGGGCTTCGACGTATCGATGATCTACGTAAAATAGATGCAACGATCCGCTTTTTGTCAGTAGAGCCATTATTAGAAGATCTCGGTGAGGTGGATTTTTCTGATATTCATTGGGTTATTGTGGGCGGAGAATCAGGTAAGAATGCTAGGGAGATGAAAAAGGCGTGGGCAGAAAATGTGCAAATTCAATGTGAAGAGCAAGATGTTGCCTTTTTCTTCAAGCAGTGGGGCGGCTGGGGTGCCGATGGTAAAAAACGCTCAAAAAAAGCTAATGGTAGATATTTAGATGGTAAATTATATGATGGTATGCCACGCATAGATATTGTAACGACTGAGAGCATTTTATAACTGCTTTTTAGGACGATTAATTGTTGTTTTCTGTGAAAAAGTAATTTCATTTTTTATTCTTAAATGATAAATTAACAATTACGTAACAATTGTTTCAGCATTATATGATGGGAAAGCTTGCAGTTAATATAAAAAAAGATATCATGCGCAAGCAATTTATGGATTGGATCAAAAATGTTAACGATTATTGAGAACGAAAGAAAAGTCAATTTATCAAACTCGCGTAACTCAGATTATACGTGTTCAAGTTCAATTAATGTTATTTCGTTTAAATCTAAAGGGAATAAAGACTCAGAAATTATTGAGCAAGTTCGTCGAGATATCAAAGAAAGCGCAAAAAAGTTCCACTGGTGATCAGTAAAAAATATCTATATAATTCTGTCTCTTATAGAAACAGGAACTGTTAGACATGGTGTCAAACGTTGTTAAAGCGCTACCAACTAAAAAAACGTTAAAATCTACTTCCAACAACACAATCTCTACGATTTCTGGTCGTCAATCAAATGAATTAGTCATTGGTTTTTGCGGCGCCATTGGCGCTGACATCAAAACCACCAAAAAAGTGACTATTGGTGAATTAGAAACTTTAGGCTATAGGATCGTTGATTTACGCCTTAGTGATGTTATCAGTTCATTTTCCAGCCAATTTTCTGATCTTACAAACAGCAGTGATTTAGATGTAGATGATGATAAATTTAACCGTTACGTCAAACTGCAAAATTTAGGCGATCGTCTAAGAGAAAAGTATGCACCTGAAATAATGGCTGAAGCCGCAATCACCAAAATTAACGAAGATAGGCGTGTACAAGAAGCTGCCGAAACACAAAAGGGTGTTACAGAAAGTGCAGCTAAAATAGCTGTTGAGCAGACTAAAACAGCCTATCTACTTGATCAACTTAAAAATCCATCTGAAGTTGAATTGCTTCGCCTTGTTTATCAGAATAATTTTTATCTTATGGGTATTACTAGACCTGAAAATGAGCGAAAAATGAATCTTAAGAAGGAAGGTATTAAAGAAACTAATATTGATATTTTAATCCACCGAGATTTAAAGTCAGAGGATAAAAACGGACAACAAACTGAAAAAACAATATTAGATAGTGATATTTTTATCAGAAATAATCAAAGTCACTTAGCTGCCTTGAAAGTGACCATAAAACGTTTTTTTAGTCTCATTCATGGTGTTAATGGTATATCTCCTTCTGTACATGAGAAGGGAATGTTTTCTGCTTTTTCTGCTTCACTGCAATCTGCCTGTTTATCTCGTCAGGTCGGGGCGGCAATCATGGACGGGGAAGGCAATATTATTTCAACGGGAAAGAATGACGTACCTAAGCCATTTGGTGGACTTTATTCGTCGGATGATGCAGAAAATGACAACCGATGTATCCATAAAGGTGGAAAATGTTACAATGATCATTACAAGTCAAAAATAAAAGATGAAATTGAACGTTACCTTAGTAAAGCAAATGTACCAGACTCAAATAAATTGGCAACGCGTATCTACCAATCGACTGGTATCGCCTCTCTTATTGAGTTCTCTCGAGCAATTCACGCAGAGATGGATGCTATTACATCAATTGCCCGAAAAGGCTCATCCAATACCAGTGGCGCCGTCATATACACAACTACATACCCTTGTCACAATTGCGCAAGACACATAGTTGCGGCAGGTATTACAAAAGTAATTTATATAGAGCCATATGCAAAGAGTCTAGCTATAGATTTGCATGATGATGCGATTTCAGAAGGAACCGATTCTAGTAAAGTAATATTTGAATCGTTTGAGGGTGTTTCACCTCGAAGATATAGTAAATTTTTCTTTGCTAGGGCCGCAAGGAAAGATAAACAAACTGGTGAAGCCGTTAATATTACGAGTAAATACAAAAACCATGTCGATATTCAATTTTTAGACGGTTTCAAGGACTACGAAACCAAAATCGCGGCAGGTTATACTCATAAAACAACAACTTGTTGATCCTTAGATTTACGATGAAAACTTGTTAAACAGTAAAAAAAATAAGTTTGTACAAGTTTTCAACTCAACTAGAGCTTGTACATAATTTCTCATTTATTTTTTTACATGACATTAACATTCCCTTTTACAATAGCACGTCCGTTTTCTCTGCTTAAAAACCGGTTCAAGAGTTAATTAAAGATAAATATTTTGATTTGAATTTATTCCACTTGTTAGATGGCTCAAACCATCCCATTGCTTAACTTTAACGTGCTTTGGAAGGATGTTTCTATCAACAACCATCAATTACAATGTCTACGCTGTATTCAGTTATTGACGGCGCAAGAGGAGAATTAGGTTCGTCATATTGTACATAACATCCACTATTTTCGACATTATAACCTATACGAACGAAGGTGTTATTGGAGTTATTGATTTCAAACTCTTCATCAATATCTAACAAATCAAGGATGTCAGTGCCGCCGTTTTCGGCTCTCGCCTCAGGGTATCCATATTCTAATTCTACGGACTTACCTAACACCTCCATGGCCAATGTCTTTTCTGAACCCGCAAACCCCTGTATGTTGGCTTTGTAAAACACTAAATTAGCAGCTGTTTCTAATGTTACCTTAGTTTGTTCAAGTTTTGCGTAGGCTATTGAATTAATGCTATTGGGGTTACTAATTCGCTTATCACTGCACCCTGATTGACTGCAATGTATGTGGGTCTTGGTGGGCGCATTCTCTCATCGACGCGACGAACAACCCAGTCTCTTTCCTCCATCTGCTGCAATGAGTGCGACAAAGCTCGGTCGGTGATTGAAAAAAGATTTCGCTTGATCCCAATAAATTGTTTTGGACTGCGCAATGTCGTTAATACGGGCAGCGTCCAACTCCGGCGCAAAAGGCATTGCTCAGGCTCATCCAAAGTATCAAGAACATTACCAGCAACTTTTGAGGCGACCTGACCAACGGGTGTCAGTCGAAACTCAGAACGCAATGGATGTCCGTAACCTGGATTGCGCTCCAAAAGACCCAACTTAATCAGATGCTCCAAGCTTTGTCTAAACGCAGTTCTGCCCGCACCAGTAGCGGCTAGCAATGGTGCCTGCCGTGCAGCAACACCTAAATGGAGATTGGCAAGTATGGGCAAGGCCCAAGCCCTCGATGAAATGTTGACAATTAATTTTATGTCCATAAACTATAGTAACTATATATTAAATCAAAGGAAAATATATGTCATTTATCAATCTAGATCAAACCCTCACAATTGCGCTTTCTGTAACAGACCGGCATTCGAGTGCAAGTTGGTATCAAGAAATGCTTGGTTTTGAGGTCATTTATCATGCTGATGAAGCTGGTTGGTCAGAATTGCAAACAAACATTGAAAACGTAACACTTGGGTTGGGTGAACACACCAAACCAGCTCCGGGAAATTGCGTACCTGTTTTTGGAACTGCTGATATTGATAGTGCACGGGCTAAATTGGAAGATGTAGGAGTTCGATTTGATGGACCTACTGATGTTATCGAAGGAATGGTAAAAACGGCAACTTTCTACGATCCTGATGGGAACGCCTTAATGTTAGCTCAAGATTTATCAGGTGTTGCGTCTCATTAAAATATTGATCCAAGTGGTCACGATTTGTTGTTAGTGTTCACATGGTATTTGGGATGTTTTCTATATTTGAAGAATAAAGAGCCTGAAAGTCCGAAATACGTATACTGCCGTCGGTTAAATGTTATTTGTTGAACAGCTAGTTCTTCTCACAAATTAGTGTCTCAACATTCACTAAAATCTTCGCTCCGAACGGCTGGTTTGGCGCTTTTCTTCGCATTAGCCGAAAAGGTTCCTAATCGGAATTATTCATCTGAGTTCAGTGTGTAATACGTCTATCTCTGCAAAGTATGACACTTTATTGTCAACGTACATTAGCGGGCTCATCTTGGGCATATCGTATCGTTTCAAAAATTATCATCTAACAATGCTGCCCCGCGACCCAAGTAGAACTCCACACACATTGAAAATTGTAGTCCGTAATCAACCAGTAACATCAACGGCTTCTCCAATAAAGTATAAACCTTCGATGTTTTTGACTTGCATCGTCTTTGATGATTGTTACTTATATGATAGCTTCATGGAGTTACCTGTTATTAAATGCTGCTTTGTAAATCATGGTTGATGTTTTGGCTCACAATGGCTACCCATTTTCTCTCTCAACGAATACCTTCGCCACTCTATGTCTGTCAAACACTTACGATGAAGTAGCCGACTTTCAGCTATCTCACTTACAGATATGTTGGTGTCAACAGAACGCCACACAATAACTACCTACCGACAATGTGTTGGGAGCCATTAAAGGGGTTCTAGGGATTTTCCCCTCTAAAGTAACATAAATCGCTACAAACCTCGCCGTTAATGGCTTGTGGAGCTGGGTTACCTTTCATTTTAGACTTCATTTTCAACAATAGGCCTAGTTATTTCCTGTAAATCAGGTAGTTTGCGGTTACTAGCGAACTGATAAGTGCCGCTCAGATTAATATTCTGCCATGCAACGGGTGATACTTGTCGAGTTATTGCTGCTTTTTCCTCGTCACCAACTTCTTCAAAGTGCAATAAGTGCAGACTTTCTTCCCATTTCTGATAGTTTAGTAACCTCAGTATTCTTTGATAAATACGGTCACGCTGCATCTTATTTATGCTGAAAGGCCTGATCCCTTTGCCTCCTTGAACTTGCGTTGAAATAAACTGCATATCGTCAAAGATGAGGTTAAAGCTAGGTGAAAGAATGACAGGCTTAGACTTAAAATACCCTAATAACGCAATGAAATAGCATCGGTGGCTTCTTAGGCGAATGCTTTTCGACTCTGTTAACTCGATCTCGTTTGGCGTAAAATACAATCGTTGTTGTTCAAGTGATAATAGCGGCGGAGAATATAGATCAAGCTGCTCAGCTTTGGTAAGAATTGAGAGTTCGTTTTTTATAGCCATAGGAATTACGTTAAGTTTAAGGGGTTGTTAACCTCATAATTTGCCATACTTTGGAGAAGTAACCCACCTTTGTAAGCCTTTAAATATAATGAGTATGGCGGTTTATGTTACTTTAGAGGGGAAAATCCCTAGAACCCCATAGTGTCCTGATATACAATCCGTCGATTGGATAGATCATAGAGCTGAGCCAACGATTCAACCGTATAATCTGCGGCGTTAGTCACAGACGCAACATCTGGGTCATCATTATCTTTGATGAGAATGAACGTGTAGGTATCCAGGATAACTGAATAGGAAGAGGTCATTCTTTGTTTACCAATAGCCATGCACCTCTCCTAGTGGAAATCCATTGAAACATTAAGCACGTTGAAATCCCACGAGCCATAGTAAGTACGTGCAGCGAAGAAATGCCTACGCTTTTCCATATCCGAAAAGTGTTTGAGCTGCGGTTGAGGCTCAAAGATATGATCAATGCTTTTCACCTGATCAAGAATCAACAGCCCCATTTGAACAGCTTGAAAAATCACCTGGAACATCTCATCAGCTATTTCCGAAGATTGCCCGAACAGAATCAGATCTGGCGAACCAATATTTTTCATTCCGACCGTGTAGCTGTAGCCTTTCTCATGCATAACATACAGGCCGTTCTTCAACAGTGCGCGGTGTATCACTTGGTTATGGCTTTGAATGCCATTCTCAAAAATCTTCAATTCCATGTTACCTCCGAAATGGGACGACAGGGCTTGAATTAAAATAGCTCGGGTTGGCTACCTCATCCCTCGCGATCACAGACTGCGCATATTGCTTAATAAGCTCAGCTTCTAAGATTGGCTCCTGGCTAACTAAGCCAAAAGGGCGGAGAGTGCATTCATTCGTATAACGGTTCCGGTAGAGCAGGATAATGAAATGCCGGTGGCCATCTTTTTCATTGGCGCACAGTGTTTGATAGCTGGTCGTGTTAACCATATAAATACCAATCAGCACGCCCAGCTCTTCAACCCGCTTCCGGATTGCTACACCAGAGGCGTTCACATACCGCTTGAACTGTAGATCAACGGCACCACAAACCGCCTCAATTGGCTCCTTTATCTGTTTGAGCCTAACCAGATCTTGTTCAGTAAAACCCGCCAATGCGATTTGCTCGCTATCGAAGGGGTCATATACATACGCATTTACCGCTATATCTGAGTTCGCGTGAAAGCCCTCCATATTCCAGGACTTGCTGCTCAACATTTTCTTGAGCTTCTTTTTGGCCTTGTGTGCCTGAATGGGGTTCTAGGGATTTTCCCCTCTAAAAAGACATAATCCTCTGTAGACCACACCAATAAATGGCTGCGGAGGTGGTTTACTTTCAGCTTGGAGCCTAATCATCCACTATCGGCCTTGTTATTTCGCCAATATTGGGCAATTTCCCAGTATTAGTGAAGTTATACGTTCCGCTTAAGTTGATATTTTGCCACGCAACGGGCGAAACAGCACGAGTGATACCCGCTTTCTCTTCATCTCCTCTCGCTTCAAAGTGTCCCAGCAGATGACTCAGTATCGCGGAGTTGAAGTAGATGATCGCGTTGGCAAGCAATCTTGCACATTCATTCCAGATAGCGATTTCACTCTCGTTTTTGCCTCGGAACTGATCGCCATTCACCGACGCAATAGCCCGTCTCAGGAAGTGCCACGCTTCTCCCCGGTTAAGGGCACGCTGAACGTACTGCCGCAAACTGGCATTGTCTATGTAATCCAGTAAATATTGCGCTTTGACCAGTCGATTATACTCCGTCAGCGCCTGTAATGTCGGGTGCCCCGAAGGATAACCAGACAACTTTCTTACCAGCATTGCCTGTGTCGTTCGCTTTGTCTGAAGTGACAGAACAATGCGCCTAATATCCTGCCATCCCGTTTCGATGACATTCGTCCTGATGGGCTTTTTCAGGGCAAGGTTGGTGCCGCCGTGTTCATTTTCAGTTACGTCAAACAGATCATTGATGACACTACTGAACTGCGCGTATCGCGGTGCAAAACTGTAACCGCATAGATCCAGTAAGGCGAAGTTAACATGATTGACACCGTGTGTATCTGTCGAGAGTACGTCAGGTTTGATTTCACTGCTGTTGGATTGTAACAGGTCATAAATATAGTGTGATTCGTGCTCGTTGGAACCGATGATCCGAGCATTGAGGGCGCTGTGGTTGGCCACCAGTGTCATGGCCGTGATCCCTTTATTGGTGCCGAAATACTTAGAGGAGTACCGGGTTTTAAAGGTTTCCAGATGGGTTTCGAATTTCTGACCATCCGCACTGGCATGCAACTGGTCCTCCTGAATATGGTAGTGGCGGAAGATGGGTAGCGCTGCAACCGCATTATTGATCACATCGCTGGCATCATGCAGCGTTTCAGGCCGGATATAGTTGGCCTGCACCGTACTCAGGTGTTCATAGCTTCGATCGGAGATCTGCGCCATGCCATACACACCACGGTGAGTGGCGTTGGCAATCAGAATGGCCAGTAAATCATCCTGATGAGTGAACCCTTGTTTTTGTATCGGAAGTACATGAGTCAGACATTTCATGAACCCGGTTTCGCGCTCTACATACCGCAGTACATCCGCGATATCGACCGGTTGCATTCGCTTAAAAAAGGGATTGTTGACCAGAGATGTAGCGCTTTTGGTCGGCAGACGCCAGCGGGTACCGGTACGATTTTTCATGATCACATTTCGATTGTCTCCCTCATCAATATGGAGAGCAACGTCTTTGAGCGCACTTTCCAGCCGGTGTTGTTGCTCCTGTAACAATAACTCTGCGGGCTGTTTTAGTCTGTCCAGTGTTGATGAGGCCAGCAAGGTATCCTGCGATGTCTGGGGGATCAGGTCGTCTTCCAGTGCGCGGTATTTGGTAACATTTGGCAAATAAATGCGTCCGTTCAGTCGCGAAGTCAACTGGCGGTAGAGCAGCCATTCGTAACGTTGCGGGTTAACGTTATCCTGTTTAACCAACCATGGGAGGTGCTTTTTCGGGATGAGCGACGTATCCATCGTCTTCAGTGGTCCACCGGATGCGATTTCCGTCTGAATCTGTTGAAGTTGGGCGACGACGGCTTCTGAGCCTTTACCGGCCTCACAATCAAGGCACAAGAACACCTGCCTTAACAGTTGCTTCAGGAGATTGCATTGTTCATCGTAATGTTGCCACTGGTACTCTTCCACGGTCCGTTTCTGTTTTTTCAGGTAAAGGCAGAGGGTCTGGATATCCCTGTCATTCATGACCTTCAATGCCTGTTGTCTGACTACTGAGAAGGGTTGATTATCATCAATGTTCTCATCCACAAACAGATGCAGTAACTCTGCCGCTTTTGTGACATTGTCCGCGGCTGACTGCCAGGACAGGAACACTGCTTGTTGTGCAAAGGTGTTGGCAGCTTCTTGTTGCTTGCGGATATGGTAAATGAACCCATCAGTTAACCGTTCCAGTGCCAGTTGTATCCGCTCTGTCAGGTGACATAGCAACCATAGATGCTGCTGTGCGCGTTTGAATCGTTTGAGTTTACTGCCGTAATAGTTGATGAGCTCACCGAAGTGTTGTCGATTTTTAAGAGACAGATTAAGCCCATCGATAACGCCATTGATTTGCGTGCGCCATGGCGCTAACTGATGATAAAGGGCAAGCTCTTTTTTAAGCTCAGGTACGGTCAGACTTTTTGCACCGCCTCTGAGCTGGTTCAGGCTTAGTCCGTCATCAATGGCTGTTATGCTGTCCAGAAAGACGTGAAGTTCAGGACTGGTGAGTTGATTAAGTTGGTGCGCCAGGTCTTTTCTGACCTGCTGCATTGTTCTGCTTATCAGTCTCTGGAGTACGGTATACCTGGGGATAGCAATGCTGTGACTGGCTAGGAATTCAATAGCAGTATCAAAGAGGTAACGCGGCTCCAGCCAGGCATTGCCCACCTGAACAAGGTGGTCGAAAAGAGAATTGAAGTGCTGACTTTCGTCCCATTTGTGATAACCAGCAAGGTCTAATACTTTTGCGTAGAGTCGATCTTTTTGTTTTTGTGAGGGAGTGAATGGTCTGAGCCCCTTGCCGCCAAGCAGCTCTTTACTGATGAACATTAAATCCTTAGAAACCTGCGAGTAAGCGATATCTAGGATGACGGGCTTTGATTTAAAGTATCCCAAAATCGCGACAAAGTAACATCTATGAGCTCTGAGACGAATTGACCGAAAAACTGCCAATTCCCCATCGTTCAGAGAAAAATACAGACGTTGTTCTTCGATTGAAAAAATGGGTGGGGAATAAAGATCTGCCTGTTCTGCTCTCGTGAGAATAGAAATTTCGTTTTTGATGGCCATATCAGGGCTGTTCCGTATTAAAATGTACGATATCTACCTAATTTGCCACACTTATAAGTAGTAACCTACCTCCACAGCCATTTATTAGTGTGGTCTACAGAGGATTATGTCTTTTTAGAGGGGGAAATCCCCAGAACCCCATAATGGCATCTGCTTTTGCGGTTAGTTCGTCGTCGCTATGCTGTTTTTTTGCGGATGAAAAATGCTTTAAAAAAACGTCTGCCATAGGCGTAAACAACTCATTCACTTTTTCAGCGACAAGCTTATCTTTCCCGCCCAGCTCACTGGCGGCATCACAAAGGAGACATCCCCTTGAGGTGCTATCATCGGTACTTGCGTGGGCGATAGCTTTGTCTAAAACCTGTTGGTATCCGGTAACGAGACTTTTAGCGCTTGTCATAATGCTCACCACCTCGGTAATTTCTTTGTGGCCATAGTGTTCAAGCGCTTTAAAAAAAGTGTTCGCTTATCGGTATAGGCATTGTACAAGCTACCACGACGAATTAGCGTAGCTTGCTCTAAATCTTCAGTGGACGTAGCCGCGTAGCCTTTTTGCCAGAAAACCAGCATTGCGCCGCTGAGCACGGTTTGTTCATCAAACTTTCTAGGTCTGGCCATTGATTTTACGACTCTTAATTAGTTTTTATATAAATATACCAAAATAACTTTATAAAGTAGAGAAGTGAGTTTATATTGGTATGAACGTTCAAAAATAAAATAAAGGCTCATAGCATGGCTATATTCACTTTACGCACCACCTTAATCGCAACTATTTTTGCCCTATGTACAGCTGCTTCCAGTGCCGTTACACTGGACGATGTAGTTGACGATGATGGGATACCACAGTTACCAGAAAACTTCAGGAGTTGGGAGTTTCTTGGTGCTTTTTCCGGTCTTGCAGCGGATAAAAATGGCTCCCATGAAATGCATACTGTTTATGCCAGCCCAGGCACAGTTGAATACTATCAACAAAATAATGCGTACCCTGATGCAGCAATACTCGTAAAAGAAGTGCTTGAGACAGACACAGAGAACTTAACCACTGGACGCATTTCCTATGCGACCAAAACCAAAGGTTGGTTTGTTTGGATTAAAGATAGCAAAGGTCGATTCCCAGAAAGTAAGTTGTGGGGGGATGGTTGGGGCTGGGCATTTTATGCCGCAGGTGATAAACCCAAACTGCAAACCACCGACTATAAAACCGATTGTTTAGGCTGCCATGTACCGGCAAAAGACACAGATTACTCCTATGTTCGTGGATATCCTGTGCTTGAAATAGAGCCTATGTCTGGCGGCCAAAATAAATCAGCCGACAATAAAGAAGCTAGCGAATCGCCCCATGAATAACGTTTCGCTAAACGCCTTAAAATAGTAATTTATGGCAGGCAACGAAGCTTTT
This sequence comes from Glaciecola sp. G7-5, assembly GCF_055808975.1. Lineage (NCBI taxonomy): Bacteria > Pseudomonadati > Pseudomonadota > Gammaproteobacteria > Alteromonadales > Alteromonadaceae > Glaciecola > Glaciecola sp. G7-5. The sequence continues at coordinate 537,120 of NZ_CM147892.1, read as the reverse complement.
TTATAGGGATAACAAGTACCCTATGCAAATACGTTTGCCAGATTTGTTGAACAGAAATAGACGATATGTATCAATTTCTGTTCAACAAATAATCTGCGAAGTAATGATTCTTATCGGTAAACTTGGCCGCGATTGAAAAGTCAGTTTGCTGTAACAACCCACAGACAATCTCATCATTATATTTACGCGAAATTTCGGTGTGGATTTTTTCACCGGCGTGAAAATGATAGGTTTTTCCGATGGCATTAATGTCGACGGATTGATCGCATCCACTCAATAAATAGCTTTTAGCTATGCCTTCGTTTTCATCGTACTCAGGCGCATGTGCAAATCCACCCGGGTCAAAATTGGCCCCCAGCTCAGCATTCATACGATGCAAAAGGTTGATATTAAACGAACGCGTGATACCGCTTTCATCGTTATAAGCTGGCAAGACAATATCAGCCGGTTTAATCAAATCTGTGCCCAGTAACAGTTTGTCATTTTTGCTTAAATTGGCGCCCAGTTGATAAAGAAAATCACTGGCGATGGCGTCTGACATATTGCCAATATTTGAACCTAGAAACAGTACAATTTTGGGATGATGACTGTCTTTTACCGAGCCCAACATATCAAAATAATCACCATGTTTTGGTATAACAGATACGTGGGGCAAGGCTTGCTGTAATGATTTTTCGAGTTGATCTAATGCATTTTGAGAAATATCAACTGGCATGTAATCAAATTGATACCCTTCATCACTTAGGGCTGCAAGCAGTTTACGCGTTTTACTACCGTCCCCGGCACCGAGTTCAATTAACTCAAAATAAACGTTTTTATCCGCTTGGAATGACTCGATGAGAGCCAAGGTTTGCGTGCTAAATATTTCCATTTCGCAGCGGGTTAAATAATACTCGGGCATCTTCATGATCTGCACAAAAAGCGCGTCGCCTTTTTTATCATAAAAATATTTAGACGGAAGCGTTTTTTCACTTTGACTCAAGCCAGCATCGACGTTATTCGCGAACTCTTCAATCATCTTATTTGTCTCTTGGTTATCATTTAAGCTGACCTGCTTATTTAACTAAGCGGATACCAGAATATTGCCACTGAAAATGTGGCTGAAAAAAGTTTCGGTACGTGGATCTCGAATGCTGTTCTGCGCTGGCAACAGACGCACCACGTAACACCATTTGATTCACCATAAATTTACCGTTGTACTCCCCCACGGCACCATCACTCACTTTAAAGCCCGGATAGGCTAAATACGCCGATGAGGTCCATTCCCAGCGCTGGCCCCACGTAAACTGGCTTGAGGCGACTTCCCATTCAAACTCAGTGGCCAAACGCATTTTCTTCCAGTTAGGGGTTCTAGGGATTTTCCCCTCTAAAGTAACATAAACCGCCATACTCATTATATTTAAAGGCTTACAAAGGTGGGTTACTTCTCCAAAGTATGGCAAATTATGAGGTTAACAACCCCTTAAACTTAACGTAATTCCTATGGCTATAAAAAACGAACTCTCAATTCTTACCAAAGCTGAGCAGCTTGATCTATATTCTCCGCCGCTATTATCACTTGAACAACAACGATTGTATTTTACGCCAAACGAGATCGAGTTAACAGAGTCGAAAAGCATTCGCCTAAGAAGCCACCGATGCTATTTCATTGCGTTATTAGGGTATTTTAAGTCTAAGCCTGTCATTCTTTCACCTAGCTTTAACCTCATCTTTGACGATATGCAGTTTATTTCAACGCAAGTTCAAGGAGGCAAAGGGATCAGGCCTTTCAGCATAAATAAGATGCAGCGTGACCGTATTTATCAAAGAATACTGAGGTTACTAAACTATCAGAAATGGGAAGAAAGTCTGCACTTATTGCACTTTGAAGAAGTTGGTGACGAGGAAAAAGCAGCAATAACTCGACAAGTATCACCCGTTGCATGGCAGAATATTAATCTGAGCGGCACTTATCAGTTCGCTAGTAACCGCAAACTACCTGATTTACAGGAAATAACTAGGCCTATTGTTGAAAATGAAGTCTAAAATGAAAGGTAACCCAGCTCCACAAGCCATTAACGGCGAGGTTTGTAGCGATTTATGTTACTTTAGAGGGGAAAATCCCTAGAACCCCAAGATGGTATTTTATGATGTTGAGTGAGCCTTGACGAAAGTATGAGCAAAATAACGACCGTGTTGAGGTACGAGACATCACCAACTGTTTTTGCTACGACTTAAATACTTTGTATGTGTTTTGTTCTAAATATTGAGAGGACTTATTTACTGCAATCCGCAATTTTTTTGCCACTTCAATCACTACTGATAACACTTGCTCACTAAAACATTATTATTTAAAAATAACCTCAGTAAAATGTGGATTATTAATTAATACTTCTAGTTTATATATTCCATCCAATTCAATCAGTATGTCCGTTTCGTTAGTATTCAGCTTGATGCACTCGTTACGACTGTGATTACGCAATACATCAATAGCAACACCTTTTATAGATTCGCCCACTTTCATCGTTAATTTAACCGGATAACGGAACAAACAAACTATTTCAATATAATCATATTCACTACAACTAATCATAAGACTCACCTCTGAAAATGGATTACTTACCGTGAGGCTGATTGACAGTTATTGCAATAACCTCAAAAACACAAAACTCCCCCATAACGGACTATTACTTGCAGGCTTTAATGGAAGCGCTAGAGATAAAAGGCTGCAAGTAACTTCCCCAGCGCAGCTAGTTTATGGGCTTGTTAGTTAATTAAGACCTAAAAGTGATCCCCCATTTGCAGTTAATTAAGAGCCGCTTCAAAATCTTCTAGAGCTTGCTAGGAGGCCAACTTTCAATGATTAAAAGGGGTGACTCTACAACGCAAATGTTATCCCAAATTGGATCAATCTAATCTTCAATTCAACAGTTACAACCTGAATGCCATTCCGATCCAAAAAATTACTATAAATTGCCTTTTTTGATTAGCTAAACAAGTATATTGCCAAAATAACACTACTAATTGCTGTAAGTAATATTACAACCGCGGACATTTTAGAAGCCGAGTCTAATTCTTTGCCAAATCCAAGATCGCGTAGCATATGATTTACGCCTGAAATAGCATGAAAGCTTAGCGCTGTTAAACCACCCCAAAATATGACCCTTACAAACCAGTTTTCAAAGTAGTTGGTTGCTAGTTGAAAACTGTCTTCTGACTGTAAACTGATAACAAACATGTACATGACAAGGGGAAGGAATAGTATTAAGAACACCCCAGTTACTCTGTGTGTAAATGATTCATATGCCGTGATAGGAGCTTTTATTTTTAGCAGGTTAAGAAATACAGGTCTTTGTTTTTTATTCATTTAGATTGCCTTGGGAATGGATGCGCACATGTAGGAGTTTTTAAAAACTAAAATATATCCTCGAGGATTGCAATCGTTATTCCTTGCAGATAGCTGATTTGAACAGATACATACTTGTTTTTCATATGACAACAGCGATCACGGCAAGAGCATAAATGTTTAATTATCACTCAATTGAGTTGCACCCCGCTAAAAATATAGCCTCAAGGTAGTCAGTATCCATTGCGGCCATACGTTGTTTACGCCTAACACTGGCTTTTCTGCTGGTATCGATCTTTATCATGTTAACCCCGATGTGCCGTAAACGGGCAATATTCTCTGCTCCGTCGCCACGGTATATCTGACAGTTATCCTCTCTCATCGCAGTATCCAAGACCCAATGTAGGTTATTTTCGATACCCCAATGTCCGCGTGCCGCTTTACCAAATTGCTCTGTCGTTAGCTTTGTAGAGCTGATGTAATAGCGGTATTCCAGTGACGCCTTTTTACCATCATTCTGGTAGTTTATCGCCATACCAATACAGGTTAAATTTGCCTAATCAGGGTATGCCTCGGCGAAATCTCCTGCGTCTTGCACATGATATTCCCGCGCTTCAACACGGCCATGCCCTTTCTCAATATGGAGCCCAGTGGCTGTATCCACAGAGGCGAATGCCGCCTTGATGCTTTCATACAACCGCTTCTGGTTGCCCTTGACCGCAATCAGGTAATCCGCCCCTTTATCGACGATTGTCTTGGTTATTTTGTGTTGGCAACCCATCGCATCAATGGTGATAAGGCAGCCTTTAATATCTAACAAATTGAGCAAATCAGGAATGGCGGTGATTTCATTTGACTTCGCGTCTGTCTTAATCTGCCCCATAACCACGCCATTTGCGGTAGCAAAAGCGCTGACCATGTGAATTGCAGATTGACGATCATGGCGAGCATAGGAGCTGCGCAAGCGTTTACCATCCACCGCGACCACTTCACCCTCGCTCAGTTTTACCACCTCTTGCATCCAACGTATAAAGCTGGACTGCAATGCGCTGGGCTCTATCCTTGAAATAATGCGAGCTATCGTATCGTGCACGGGTAACCCTTCTTTGAATAAACCTAAGCCCTGAAGCCAGCTTAGCCTTGCTTTACCAAAATCTTCAATATCCTCCCAGCCTTCACAACCCGTGATGATGGCGCAAATAGATAAGAACAATACGTCGTAAAGGGGGTAGCTTAATTTAGCCGTTTGGCGTGGGTCTTTTACATCAGCGAAGTACTGGGCAAATACATCGATTGTCATAGTTGGACTCCCAAAAGGGAGTTTAAGATCACAGCTAAATCAGATCGTCAAATCGGGCTAAATGATCATAGTCGCTTAAAATTCGTTCGCGATCTCGCCGTGCACCAGTGATTGAGCAATAATTGGTGGACTATTGTCGGCCTTGCTTAATTTTTGGTTATCATTACCTTCAAAGCGAAAGATAGAAGGTCTAACACACATGGTCTTTGTTAGACTAGGTGTTTGTCGACAAATTTTGCAATGACAAGATAAAAAAGTTGTTTCGGGTCATAAATATTTCTTAAGTCATGTCCGTTAATGCTAATTAACGTGCATACAATTAGTAAAACAGTTAGCTGATGGTGTTTCAACGGCTCTCTGCAAGTGGATGGCTATGCCGGTTATGCACAAATTGAAGCTACTTTAGCTGGCAGCTAGGCACATGCACGTCCTACTGTTTCTTTAAATGTTTTTTTGCAGGCTCCGATACTGAATGAATATGCAGTATTCTAGCAATTCATCAGAAGAAACTTTTCTTAATTTCCTGTAGCCGGTCATAAATCAGAGGTGGATAGTTTGCATGATATTCACCGCACTCTGGGCAAGTTTCTTGCTTTAGGTGCGCTTGATTGTCGAGATCTTGGTAAGGAAAAACGCTGAAGAGAAGTTCGTGCTGCATTAGTGTTTTATAAAAATTCTTGTGATAAGGTGCAATTTCGCTGTCTTTAATTTTGTCGAAATATAGGTCAACGCTGTTCAAAATACTCATGATTTCTTTAACCCCGTCAAACATTAAAATGTCGTCATCTTTGTGAATATCAACGTTCAACCCCTCTAGGTCCTCAATGAAACATTTAATCGCTCGCCTAGAATGCAGAAGGATATTTTGCGACTTGCCATCAACGGTCTTTTCCTGATCATAGCTAAAATTTTTAATGTTTCTTTCCACGAACATATAAAGTTCGTGAAGCTGATTCAACTCATGCCTCAATTGCTCCTTAGTGTACTCCTTTTCGATTTGCTGCTGGAGAAAGCCATTAGCGTCAATCTGGGCTTTCAGCGCTAGAAAGAGGACCACTGAACCCAAAATTTGTACGAATGGGCTTGAAATACCTCCCAAAGCATCACCTATTTCGCCATACCCTTTCAAATATTGCAGCGGAAGAAGAGGTGCAAACAAAGGGATAAGCAGGCAAGCCGCACCACCAATGACTATGACCCAGAAAGCTATTTTGGTAACAGGAGAGTTATAGATATTCATTTTTACACCTTTTCAGAATTTTCTTTTCTGTACGCGCTAGGAGTTTTGCCAATTTTTTTCTTAAACAACTTTTGAAAGTGTTCATGTGCCGGATACCCAATGGCTTCACTCACTTCGGGAACAGACTTACCGGATTCTTTAAGCAGCTGCTTTGCTTTTTCAAGCCGACAATAGGTTAAATAATCAAGAGGTGTCATGCCTGACAGCTCCTTAAATTTGACGCTGTAGTTCGTACGCGACATCCCCGCAATCCCGGCGAGATCGTCAAGACCCCATTTTTTATCGAGACTATGATGAATAGCTTCCAAGGTTTTGCTGAGTTGCGGATTTTCGATCAGTTTGAAGAATCCAGCATTTTTATTGGATTTGTACATGTGGATTCTTAACGCTTGCACGAAGATAATTTCGGTCAGCTTTCTGACTAACGTGTTGCTTCCAGGAAGTCCTGATTTTGCTTCCTGCTCTATAATACTTAAAAGCATGGCAAGCCAAGGCGAGTGGGAGTTATCAGCACTCTTGATATGCACGACATTTGGCAGCGAATTTAAGAATGGATGATCGGGTCCGCCATTAAAACAAAAATGTCCGCAAACGACGTTGGCTTTGAGCTTGCTCTGATCACCGTATTCCAAAACTTGAGCTTCGGTGAGGTTGGCTTTAGCTCTAAATTCGACCGCAGGCTCGGCCTTGATTTTTGGTGCACTGGCCATGGTGTGCTCCATCCCTTTGAAAAAGATCAAAATATCGCCCTGCTCCGCCAATGCTTTAAGTTTAAGTTTTGGCACCTCATACCAAAACTCGCCATGAGTCACGATGTGAAATCTCGCTAGATTCTCTTCCTGCGGGAGGCTGATGCCCCAGTCTCCCGCAAATGAGGTTCTATACCAGTAGCTGCTAGTAAGCTCTACCTTATCTAAAATTTCACTGAGAACATCCATATATAGCTCCTACGTAAACTGTCCAATAGGTCATGTTATACGAACTATTGAACATATTATATCTATTTTACATGCTGTAAAGTCAGTCTAATCAGTAAGTGGATGAAAACTAAGGAGGCTTTATGAAACTAGATTATGTGATCGTTGCCGGAGGGTGTTTTTGGGGTCTCGAAGACCTCCTTAGGAGTCTGGACGGTGTGACGTCAACGAAGGTGGGCTACTCTGGCGGAGATTTTGATGATCCTACCTACGCCGATATTATAACAGGGAAAACGGGGCACGCCGAAGCGGTTCGCGTGGAATACGACCAAGACGAAATATCTCTCGAAGAGATTCTACATTACTTTTTCAAAATCCATGATCCGACTACGAAGAATCGCCAAGGAAATGATGTTGGCACTTCGTATCGCTCGGCAGCGTTCTATCGTGACGATGCACAGAAAGCGATTATCGAAAACGTGATTGATGAGGTCAATGAGATCGGTCGCTTCGAGAATGAAGTGGTCACGACCGTCACCCTGGAAAAAGAATTCTACGACGCTGAGGCATATCACCAAAACTATTTGCAGAGGAATCCCAGCGGATACTCTTGCCATTTTGAAAGAGACTAAATCATGAACCAAATGAACGAGGAAAAAATGAAAGCACTTAAGAATGTTGTTATTTATACGAAAGACCATTGTCCATTTTGCGCACGCGTGAAGAATTACCTAACTGCTGAAAAGGTCGATTTCAAACAAATTCGCGTAGACGACGATCCGAAGACTTACCTGGAGTTGAAGGAAAGAACAAATCTCCAAACTGTACCGCAAGTTTTTGTGGATGGAGAATTCATTGGTAGTGCTACAGACTTCTTCTCGTGGATTGATAGCTAAAGAGTGAACCCTAAAATAAAGGAGCAAATATATGTTCAATTGGAAAAGCATTTACAACTACCTGGATAACGGCACTCCCGCGCCTCCCAAAAAAGTAGAAAAGAGCGAGGAAGAGTGGAAAGAAATTCTGACGCCAGCGCAATTTCGGGTCATGCGGATGAAAGGCACCGAACGCGCGCACACCGGAGAACTCTGTTCATTTTATGAAGCTGGAAGGTACGCCTGTGTGGGCTGCGACACCGAACTCTTTGACTCGAACCTAAAGTTCGATTCGGGAACGGGATGGCCGAGTTTTTCTGAGCCAGTCGCAGACAACGTAATTCAATATGAACTGGATACGACCTTCGGGCGCAGAATCGAAGTGCTATGCAATGTGTGCGAAGCCCATCTGGGGCACGCTTTTCCAGACGGTCCTGAGCCATCAGGGGTCCGATTCTGTATTAACTCGGAGTCATTGAAGTTTGTAGAATAATTTTTAAATCGAGGGGGTTTATGAAAGTGAACCTTTTGAAAAAAGGAGCCGTTCGTGTTGATTAAGCTGTTCGGTCATAAAGACTGCCATAAAACCAAGATTTACCATTCGTACTTGCAAGAAAAAGGGAGCCAGTTTGTTTTTTTGGATGTTCATGAAGACGACGCGGCTGCTGATGAACTGTGCTCCCTCTATTCGAACGGAAAGCTGAATTTCCCGACAATAGTGGTTGGGACAAAGAAGCTGAGAAACCCCAAGTTCAAGGACCTTGACAGGTGGTTGGAAGCTTCAATGAAATAATGAGTTTTTTAGAATTATTAATAACTTAATAAGCAGTAAGATCAATGATTACAGCAATTTTCCGCAGTTGTGTTACCAAGAAACATGCTGCGGAGTTTTAGCAAAGATACTTCATCAAGCTGGTGTTGGAAAACGTGGTCTTATCGTCGTTTGCACGGCGTGAGGAATGGGAGTGGCTTCAATTTTTGAAAGTTAGGTGAAAAATATGTCGGATCTAAAAATGAATAAAGAAGACGGTGTTGAAAGCTATGAATTTGCAACCCCTGAAGCAATCGAAGAAGCATTGAAAATCGGGAAGCTTAGTCAAACGGTTTTCGGCATGGGTTGCTTTTGGGGACCGGATTCTAATTTTGGAGGGACGCAGGGAGTAGTGCAAACACGTGTTGGCTACGCTGGAGCATCAACTCTGGATCCGAGTTACCGCAACATCAACGGACACGCCGAAGTCGTCAGAGTGATCTACGATAAAGACCAAATCAGCTACAGGGAACTTCTTGGAAGTTTTGAATCATGGTCTGTTCATGGTAGAAAGCAGGGCCAGTATCGCCAGATACTTTTTGTTTTTGATCTGGAGCAAAAACAAGTAGCTGAAGAACTGATTCAAGCGATTGGAAAGGAGAAATCTCCCGAGGTGATTGAGGCCGGAGAACAAAATGGTTATTTTTGGCCCGCCGAAGATTACCATCAAAAGCATCGTCTTCGCAGAAACAAACAGCTTGTAAGTCTTGCAGAAGTAGATTTCGGTCCTCGCTGGGATGAACATCTGTATTTTACTAAATTAAATAGTACCGATAGAAAAGGCTTCAGTCTCTCAAGCTGGCTAAAAAAGTTGTCTCCGGAAATGCAGAAAGCTTACCGAATCGGTTAATCTGAAATTGCAGCTGGCTAAAGAACTCTATTTTCTATATGTAAAGAATGTGACGATCTCCTTCACATGGAGTCCAAGAGAGCATAAAAAATCTGTGTAAGTCGCATTACCCATGTATTTGAAAGGAATAAATAATGCCAATATCAGACCAGCTTATCGACCGAAGCAAGACCTCAGTTTTTATGAGGTCTTGAGATCAGCGCAGCATGAACAGATCTCTTACAGTGTGGCGAACACACTGGTTTGATTGCGGCCTTGGGTTTTAGCTTTGTATAACATCTGATCGGCGACTTCGAGCAACTGCTTTTTGTCGTCAAATAAATCAGCGCTGGCCAAACCTATGCTGACCGTTAATTGTCGTAATAACCACTCATGGTTAGCCACTACCAGCCTTAACTTTTCCAGTGTTTTATTTGCGGACGCTGTGTCTGTGCCTGGCAGGATCAGCACAAACTCTTCACCACCATAACGGGCGAAAAAGTCATAGTTCCTGCTATGGCGCTGAAACAGAGCCGCGACTTGACTCAGTGCCTCATCTCCTGCGGCATGACCATAGCTGTCGTTAAAACTCTTAAAGTGATCAATATCAATCAATGCCAGTACAAAAGATTGTCCTGTTCTTTGCCAGCGAGCAAATTCAGCTTCAAACTTGAGGTCAAAAGCTCTTCTGTTGTTCACCCCTGTCAGCGCATCCGTCATGCTGGTATTATGTAATTGTTCGCCGACTTTTTTCAGCTCCAGTATGGCGATCACTTGTCTGGACAGAGCCTGCAAAGAGCTTATCTGCCGCTGGTTCAGCTGCTTAGGAACATGATCATAGACACAAATAGTACCAATCACTGCACCTTCGGGATCAATCAGCGGCGAGCCAGCATAAAATCGGTAGCCAGGTCCTGAAATCACCATAGCATTGGTACTGAATCTGTGATCTAAAGTAGCGTCAGGGACCACCATTACCGCATCAGGTGTTTCCATTGCATACACGCAAAAGGACTCTTTAATTAATACAGAGGTACGCGAAATACCAACTTTTGCAATTAGATTCAGCTTTGTGTCATCGGTTCGCGTCACCATAGCCACTGGTGCATCACAGATATAACACGCCAGTTCAGTGATATCCCGCAGGTTCTGATCTGCTTCAGCAGGTGCTTTTAGTGTGGTTTCTGCACTAGCTGTTTGAGCTAAACTAAAGGTCATGTACTTCTCCGTTTTTCTACTGCATTTTTCAAAGATCCTGCATAGAAAAATGAATTAAATCGTTGATTTAACTCTAGCATAGATCTGTCAGACTTGAAGTTATCTCTGTAGCAATGGTATTGTTTTGTACAATATTCGCCTGCTTGATTTGAGTTTTAGCTGTATTTATAAACTTTTGGCTTTTCCGGTCGCAGGCTCTATAATTTGCTCGTTTAAATCCAACTCTTCGTCTAACGTCATCTATTTAGTGTGCATGCGGCCTCCGGAGCATTTTCCGTGGCTTATTTTACCGAAGCATCGGGATTGCTAAATAGAGCTGAACGCTGTAATGCGCTTTCGAACTGAGCTTTCCGTAACTTCGGCATTAGTTCATGTACCTTGCTTACTGGATGTTGGTTGACGCGCAGCAGCACGTCCGTCAGATAATCGTAAACGTTAATAGCAGTGTTGACCTTGCTTTGAATGACGCCAACATGCTTAGCACCAAGCTCCGTTCAGCAGAATCACAGCCAGTTTTTCAGTTATCCCAAGTGTCACTCTCAGATTAAAGGCCGCCATACCGGATGTAGTGCCAACAAGAAAACTAAAACACAACTTCGCTGATCATCGCTGAGTGTTTATAAATCGTCTCCCATCACCGGTATCGATAAGCAGATAAGCCTGGTTATGCCATTAGCAGTTCTTGAAGCATTCCTGCTTTCAATGTCGTCAACGTGATCACGATTTGAGTTGAGATAACGACTCTGTTGCTGAAGACTCTCAGTTAATTGCCACTCACCAGATTCAAGAACAGCACCCGCTAACTCGGCACATACTGTTGCAAAACCATAAAGCGCTTGATTATCGCGGGTAAAACGCAGCGGCATCGTCTGGCCTTTTACAAGAAGGGACCATTCCAAAACTCTGTACTTACCTTTTAATCGGTTACTGACAAAAATAGTTATACTTGTACCGCTGGCGCCAACAACTAAAAAGCTCGTGATAGCTAGTCCTATCAGAGACCATAACTCTGGTTTCCCACTTAGTAACAGTGGATTAGGCAAATGACTCCTCAAAACGAGATCAGCACCAAGGGTCAGCGCTGTTTTATACACTGCTTGTTCTAATAATGGAGTTGCATTGACCAGTGACGCAACAGCATCACAACTATAAGGTTCTAGAACTGCCGTAGCTCTCAACCATTCTGTTTCATGGGCAATCGCCAACAAATTTGACCAAATTCGAACCAGTGCCGCTATATGAATGGAGTTTTCATCAGTCAGGACGGTTTGATTAAGCTGCTTATCCAGTTCCTGATGCCAGTATTGGTATTGGCTTGTCAAAAGTACAAACAACTCAGATTGAAGCAACTTATTATTAGTTACCGGTCTTATCCTATTTGACATCTCATTGAATAGTTGTATAAATTTTTTGTCTGCTTGTTGCTCACGCTTTAGCAGATCTTGCTGTTGTTGAAGCATCTGTAAATCGTATTCAATGGCCTGCTTAAAAAGTGTGAGTAAGGAACAGTGTTGTGATGCCCGATCTGGGCTTGAAAAGTCCAACATACACAAAGTACCGAAAGTTTTTCCGCTAGGCCAAAGCAATGGCAGGCCATAGTAATAACTAAAGCCTGCTGCAAATGTTGGGTTATTGTTTTCATATCGGGTACCGATTGCATTTTCAACTAGTAATGGCTGGTTACTGGAAATGACTTGGGAACAATAAGTGTTAAGTGCCAATGGAACAGGTTCACCGCAATAAAAAGTTGGTACTGACACACTGCCAACAGCCTGACAAATTTCGTTTTTATCTAATCGATTAATCAGCACACAAGGCACTTCCGCGACTTGAGCCATCGAGTTTACAATGCCTTGCCAGCGCTCTAGGAGCAGAGCGGTTTCTATGCTCAAATCTACTGCCATTTGTTCCCTCAGTATTTAAATAGTCCCCTTTTGCATCATTCGATCTTGTTTATCTCAGAGTATCAAACAGGAAACAAAGTGATTGATGTCAATCAGGGAATTAGCAGCATTGATGCATTAAGCGGCGCACATACACTCTAAGTAAAGTGCTTAAGTCTGATTATGGCAAGAAATTGTTACTTTGTCAGGGATAGTCAACACTTTATTAGCGAGAGACTTGCTTGGCTGACATTTAAGACAAATCGCGAGATTCCAAATCTGCCACCAACAGTCGGAACTGAGTAACTCACTTGAGCTTTAAAAAGTAAAGCATTGAAATATTTATGGTATTTATACATCCTACCTAGCTCACAGCAGAGTTTAGCATCGTGCATTAATATGACCTTACACTAAAAATACGTACTAGTTGACGTCTATCAAACTCGTTTACGAGATAGTGTAGTGGTCGACAAATTTTGGCCACATCGTTATTGCCTAATAACCGATGCTCTCTTTAAATGCGAAATGAGTAGTGCACGCATTTTTAGCCTTTTGGCAAAACGTTGATGTCTCGAAATTTTCAAGCGTTGTGCCTTGTTTATTTTCAGAAACGTCTGCTTTCAGTGAGTTCCTGATGCTCGGGCGCTCTAAATTATGGGTATAGACAATCTGATTTGCCCTATATTTGCAGTTTTTCGTGAACCCTTAATTTCACAACTCTTTTAATCTGATATCCAAAGTCTGCATCCATACATAGCCCCTACGTAAACTGTCTAATAAGTCACATTATACGAACTATTGAGCATGTTATATCTATTTTACATGCTGTAAATTCAGTTCCATTAGTAAATAGATAAAAACCAAGGAGGCTTTATGAAAAATAAATAATGTGATCGTTGCCGGAGGGTGTTTTTGGAGTCTCGAAGACCTCCTTAGAAATCAGGACGGCGTGACGTCAACGAAGGTGTGTAGTGGCACTGAAATGGCGACTGCGCAAGACGTGAAGATGAGCTGTCTGATAGCAACGGATTATCAAGCAGAACCTTCTTAAATACAATTTATTCCACGCCAATACAGCGTGCTGTCTTTCAAATCACTAGGAGAAATTTATGTCACGTTTGAACACCCCTACCACAATCGACGCCGCGCCTACTGCTACCCATACCTCACTCAAGGCTGTGGAAAAACAACTGGGCCGCGTTCCTAACATGTTCCGCGTCGTTGCCAACAGCCCTGCTGCGCTGACTGGCTACCTGCAATTGAGCGCAGCATCAGCACAGGGCGGCTTGGGTACAGCGACTCTTGAGCGTATTGCCCTAGCCGTCGCTGAGATCAACGGCTGCGATTATTGCCTTGCTGCCCATTCCTTCCTAGGCCGTAAGGTGGCCAAGCTTGATGATGCTGAACTCACTGCCAACCGCAGCGGTGCATCAAATGACCCTAAGGCCGACGCAGCCGTGCGTTTTGCTGCCGCCGTAGTCCGCCAGCGCGGGCAAGTCAGCAATGACCAGGTCCAAGCGGTGCTGAACGCTGGCTACAGTGATGCACATGTAGTGGATATTCTGTTGGCTGTTGCCCTGAACACTTTCACTAACTACGTTAACGAAGTGACACAGACCGAGGTCGACTTCCCGGCCGTTCAACCACTAGGCATTGATGTCTAATCCATTGGTGCTCAACTACAGCAATTACCTAAGTTAGGTTCGACTCGAGTAAACATATAGTTTTTCTCAAGAGTCATATCATTTTAGTGGGCTACATAGAGTGAGTCCACATGGCTAAAAATAATTGGAGATATAAGATGACTATTCCCGAAATTGAAAATGGTGTCCAGACTACCAATACCCTTAGTAATAATCTCGGTGCAAAAATCACTAAGTTTGGTATAGGTGGCATCTACGTTGCCATGACGATAATATATTTGTGGTTTGGTGGCATGAAATTCACTAGCTACGAAGCAAACGGTATACATGGTTTTGTTAGTAATAGCCCTCTGCTTTCGTGGATGTATAGCTTCCTCAGCATTCAAGGATTCTCAAATTTTCTGGGTGTGCTTGAAATTTCAGTTGGCCTGTTAATCGCTGCACGAGTTTTCTCCCCTAAGCTCGCAATCTTGGGCGGTGTACTTTCAACCGGACTCTTTTTTACGACATTGTCGTTCATGCTGACTACACCCGGTGTTTTTGAGGCATCTCTTGGGTTTCCTGCGATCTCTGTGGTTCCTGGCCAGTTTTTGCTAAAAGATTTAGGCTTGTTTGTCGTGTCTATATTTATCGTAGGTACATCACTTACAGCACTGGAGCACAAAAACAAATAAGCCTCACCCGAAACAACTATAAGTTAGATGGCTCCTAAACACATTAGAGAGCCTTTATTTTTATCTTTTAAGTGCTTCAAGTACGTGCCTTACTAGAGGCTGTTGATCTTTGAGTGAAAAATGAACGGCATAGCAACAAGGTATAATGGTTTCGCCAAAAATCAAAAATACCACCGAGAACGGACGTTGCTATGCCAAGGACAATGCTAACAGATAACGCCTAGGAAGCCCTAAAGCAAATACTTAAAGAGACAGGGCGTGTTTACAATAAATATGAACACCGAAATACACTGGAAGGCATACTTTATCGTATGCGCACAGGCATTCAGTGGCGAGATTTGCCTGAAAGATTCGGTCGTTGGAACTCTGTATTTAAGCGCTTTAACCTTTGGTCAAAGAAAGGTGTGTTACAAAAATGGTTTCAAAGCATATCGTCCGATAATGATCCAGAATGGTTGTTTATTGATGGAAGTATTGTCAAAGCGCATCAAGACAGTAGCGGAGCCGCAAGCAGTTCAGATGAAGCGATAGGAAAAAGTCGGGGTGGGAGTTCTACAAAAATTCATCTCGCTGTAGATAGCGGTGGGCTTCCCGTTTATTTTGAAATATCGGGTGGTCAGATAAATGACATTGTCCATGCTCAGAGCTTAGTATCCGCGGCCCCAAAGTCATGTAGTGTTACGGCCGATAAGGGCTATGACAGTGATAACTTCAGAGCATTTATTAAGGCAAATGGCAGCATTGCCAATATTCCAAGAAAAGAGAACAGTAAAACAGGGAATGGTCACATGGATTGGTGCCTTTATAAGTATCGGCACTTAGTTGAGAACGCTTTTTTAAGGATAAAGGGGTTCTAGGGATTTTCCCCTCTAAAGTAACATAAACCGCCATACTCATTATATTTAAAGGCTTACAAAGGTGGGTTACTTCTCCAAAGTATGGCAAATTATGAGGTTAACAACCCCTTAAACTTAACGTAATTCCTATGGCTATAAAAAACGAACTCTCAATTCTTACCAAAGCTGAGCAGCTTGATCTATATTCTCCGCCGCTATTATCACTTGAACAACAACGATTGTATTTTACGCCAAACGAGATCGAGTTAACAGAGTCGAAAAGCATTCGCCTAAGAAGCCACCGATGCTATTTCATTGCGTTATTAGGGTATTTTAAGTCTAAGCCTGTCATTCTTTCACCTAGCTTTAACCTCATCTTTGACGATATGCAGTTTATTTCAACGCAAGTTCAAGGAGGCAAAGGGATCAGGCCTTTCAGCATAAATAAGATGCAGCGTGACCGTATTTATCAAAGAATACTGAGGTTACTAAACTATCAGAAATGGGAAGAAAGTCTGCACTTATTGCACTTTGAAGAAGTTGGTGACGAGGAAAAAGCAGCAATAACTCGACAAGTATCACCCGTTGCATGGCAGAATATTAATCTGAGCGGCACTTATCAGTTCGCTAGTAACCGCAAACTACCTGATTTACAGGAAATAACTAGGCCTATTGTTGAAAATGAAGTCTAAAATGAAAGGTAACCCAGCTCCACAAGCCATTAACGGCGAGGTTTGTAGCGATTTATGTTACTTTAGAGGGGAAAATCCCTAGAACCCCATTAAATTGATATCCCTGCTGACTCAAGTCGGGTGTAACGTCCAGTGCTTGCGTTTTTCAAGCATAACTATCCTTTCAATCAATACCATGTAATATTAAAATAGTACGTAGTGACCAAGCAATATACCTTTTCGCGACTATTGAAATAGTTCGATGTATTCATCTTCTAGGTCTATGTAATCACTAAGAGTTAGGCCCAAAACATTGAGCACATTATCTCTGACGAATTCCCAATCAGCTGAGTCATTTTGGCGTTTCATTCTTTCAACCAGATTCTCCGCAATTTTTAATATCGAAAATGCGATTTGCATTCGTTCACCCGTAATTACCCCTACAAAATTATGATCATGGTGCCGTAAGATTAATTCACAAATTTCTTTTGGCAAATGCCAAGAGGAAGCCACGAAGTAACCCAAAACAGCATGATTCGTCTGGTAATTTTCTTCTTCTAGGTTTATTGAATTGACACCCAAACGGTCTGATTCTACCAATATATTTCTATAATCACTAAATTTCAGCGCTAATAAAGGGATCCCACAGTTTTGAAATAAACCGATGGTATATAGCGTGTCTATCGATAGATTATTATTTACTCGTTTACCAAGGAAAATCATTGCGTTAGCGACGTCTAGTGAATCATCCCAAAATCGTTCCAATGATATACTGGATTTACTCAAAAACGACCTTTTTAGTAGCAATGCGGATACCAAGCCTTCTACTGCTGATAACCCTAATATCAAGACAGCTTGCTTGATACTGGAAATATTCTTGCTCATTCCGTAAATAGGTGAATTAATAACTTTCAGAATAGCTGCAGACAGACCGAGATCATTTGTTATGAGAACCGCAATTTTTTGTATGGAGGGCTCTTTTTCTTTCAAAAGTAATTGCATTTCATTTAATATTTGGGGCTTCACGGGCACTTGAAAACCCGCCGCCATTTTCGTCATTTCCGTCATTTTTTTCGCTTCAAATTCAACATATTTTCACGCCTATAAAGTGTAACCTTAAGTTAACGAGGTCTTATTAAAGGAGTAATTGTGCGTCTATTTACGACCAAACTTTAAACCAATCCGACTAATCTGTAATTATCGAACAATTTCTTCCTAATGATTTTGCTTTATACAAAGCTTTATCGCATCGTTCATAAATTTTATTGGCTGTTTCGTCACACATAATGGGCGTAATCCCGATAGAAATGGTGATCTGATTAATTTCTTTACCCGATTTAGGCAGTCGCCAACGCATTCGCGATATTGATTTACGTATATTTTCTGCTACCAGAAATGCATCGTCAATGGCTGTATCAAATAAGATAATAGCGAACTCTTCACCGCCTGTTCGCGATAGATAATCTTTGCTACGCAGTTGCTTTAGCAAACTTTGACCAACACTAGAAAGGACTTTGTCGCCAATCAAATGACCATAGGTGTCATTAATATTTTTAAAATGGTCTATATCTAACAACAATAAGCAAGGATTATTTTTTTCAGTACTTTTTTTATTTGTTAGCATTGACATTTTTTCATCAAAACAACGGCGATTATTCAAGCCCGTTAAGGCATCGATTTTTGCTTCTTTTCGCGCTTTATTCAGTTGCCCTTTTAGTGCTGTAATTTCTTCACTACTCTCGCGCAATGTTATGTGGAATTGCTCCGTTTTATTTACAAAAGCTCTGGTTTCGGCAACAATTTTTGACGCAATCTCTAGTATTTCATTTGGATCATTGCAATGTGCTAGTTTTTCAGTAGTCTTCTCTAACGATTCGCTTGCAAGGGCAGAGCTGCCGAAAATATCCACGACCAAACCAAGGATCTGTGCCACAGCGCTTAACAAGCTCTGCTGCAATTGATTATCTTTTTCGCTATCATCCAAATTAATAAAGTGACGAAAAATCTCATTTGCTTTTTCTTCCGTCCATTTGTCAAGATCGTCAAATAACTCATCTAACTGAGAATTAAGCTCTGTATCCTCACCAGATATATAATAGTAGACTATTGCATAATTAGTAGGTGTGATGGGAAGCTTTAGTTTTCCGAGTTTGGCTAAACTCAGCCTAAAATATTCTGCTGTAGTATCAGTCGTAGTGGCTTGCAATGTAGAATTCTTCATATTGATTAAATAATACATTAAGGTCTATCACATGAGTCATGCAGAATTAGCCGCCTAATAAAAGTATATGTAAGGATAAATGATGCTGAAAATTTATTCAATGATTTTAGTAGGATATGAAAAAAATAAACTACTCATCTGGCAAAACTTTTGGCGACAATCGCTGGCTAACTGTCATTGTTCGCGAACGTATAAACTAACGTGTTTACTCGATAAAAACGAACGCTTAGCATGGCAGAAAAGACAAATATTTAGGGACGACCCTATGGAGTATCAACGTTAGTATTGTATTGAGAATATTTAAATATATTCCACAACACTTTTACATAACTTATTGATTAATATGGACAACCTAATAATAGAGGCGTTGGTACGTGTTCTAGACGGTATCAATGTATTAGTGGAATCTCACCCTGGCAGTGCAAGGATCATTTATCAAGACAAGCTTAAACCTGGGAAATATTTAAACGTACCAGTACCTGTTCCAATAAATGGCATAGATGATAAAACAATTATGGCAACATGTTGCATTGCAACACCGATACATCCGCAAGATACGTCTATGTATACCATAGCAGTTGTCGATATTGCGCGACGGAGGGGTAAACATATCAGGCGCGGCTGCGCCAGACATTAAATATGCATTTATCGTTGAAATTATTGCAGCTAAACACCCTGATATATTCAACGACATTCTAAAGAGTTATACTGAAGTGCTTGCAGAGATTAAACCTGAAATACAAGTCGAAACAACCATACAAAACCAGATTAATTACCCGCCAAAGAGTCGTTCTAATAGGTTCTACCTAAAGTTGTACATTATGGTTTGTATCCATGATATTTGCTCGTTAACTTAACTTTGGTGATTTTATCCTTAAATAGTTATTATTTAGAAGTATTGGAGTATATTTACTGGGGGTGACTATAAAGTCAGTCCAGTTGCAATTCACTCGCGTTGACAACTGACTATTTCACATTCTGAAATAGTCAGTTGTCATTGTTTCAATATACATATTTTATGTGTGTCGTATAATGATTTGGATGTTTGAATACTAGTCGTCACACACTATTTTTAAAAACTCAATTAATAATTGAGCTTGACGTCTTTAGCAAAAGCAATGTCTTTTGCAAGACTGTCCAGCCCAGGCGTGATTGCGCAATTTGTCATTCCTAAGTAATGGAGTTGCCTAAGCATGCTTATGCGACAAGATTGAGGAAATATATATTTCCTCATTTCATTTCTATCTCTAAGAGGAACCCAAGGATCCGGTTGAATCGTGAATACTGAACGTTGCCTTTCAACTCTCTCATTGATATAGGAAGGAACAACCAAAGAGTGTTTCTCAATTTGAAGAGGGTCTTGTCCTAAAAACTGAGGTATATTATTGTCGATAACACTGTACGAAAAGTTAATCGCAAACACTGCAAAGTCAGCATTTTTGTTTTCTTTTAATGCAAAATACAGAGCAACTAGTGGGCTCGAGGTCCAATCTAACAATCTGGTTGGCAGACCATGATGCTGAGCTAAGAATAACCACTCCCAATCATTTCTGGGCTGAATGTTTAAATACCCAATCGCTCTGCTTTTAAAATCATTAAAAATTTGGCGCTCATAGTTGATTCTATTGGTCTCAATACCATTCCATCTGCCAATTGAAGGAATGAGGTCGAAATTTGCGTTTGGTACACCCCTGTATACAATTGCGTTTTCGATTGGTGCAGTACTAATTGAAAGGAATTCATTTACTGAAGAGATTTTTATTATTTTAATTGATGACATAGTAAAGATTCAAGAGGTGACGTATATTTATTGATTATTTACTAATTGTACCTTTATATTGGATTTATACACCAAAATTGATACCAAAATCAAAAGATTGTCGCACTTATTCAAAATATATCGCATATTTGACGAATAGTAGCATGCGATAAGATAACTAAACATTCAATATATCTGGGTATTTGACTTATCAACTGTTATCAGTAGCAATAGCATTGCCTATTATAGATAAAAGTAATGATACTAAAATGTTTAATTATAGATCGACTAATTGAGTCTCAGTTGTTAGTAGTTTAGGTATTCGTACAATTAAATGTATTTATTCGCGTTATTAAATATAGAATTCGCGTAATTAAATATTTATGACAACCGCCTACCAAAGCTGCAGCAGAACTAGAGTGATGTGGTTGTCTAAATGGCCGCTGTCGCCAATTTTGGGCAGAAACTTGATCGCCCACAATGGACCTTATCGACGCTACGGTTAGTGCATCTTGTTCAGGAAGCTCGGGTAATATCGACAGTAAGCGATTGGCTAACATACTTTTGCCGGTGCCGGCAGGACCAAACAGTAACAAATTATGGCCGCCTGCTGCGCAAATTTGCAGCGCGCGTTTGGCGTGTTGTTGTTCAATAATATCGGCAAGGTCGCCGTACTTTTCTATGTTGTAATCTATCTCCTTTGTTTCGGTTAGTATTTGCGCGCGAGGTAGCAATTGTTTGTCAATCAAATGCAAGTATACCTCCCATAGATTATTCGCACACAAGACTTGTGCTTGACTGACGAGAGCGGCTTCTTGGGCATTCATTTGCGGTAGGATGAGTTTTCGTTTAGATTTTGCAGCCGCAAAGGCCATGGGAAGCGCGCCTTGAACGCTCCTTAGTTCGCCTGATAGGGCTAATTCACCCACAAACTCATAAGCTTCTAAACAACCTGCGCCCATTTCCTCGCTAGCACAAATGATACCCACGGCAATGGCTAAATCAAATCTGCCACCGCCTTTCGGTAAATCTGCAGGCGCCATATTCACGGTGATCCGTTTACTGGGAAACTCAAATCCGGCATTTATCATAGCACTGCGCACCCTATCTCGACTTTCTTTCACGGTGGTTTCGGGTAGTCCAACTAACTGGAAAGCAGGTAGTCCATTTGACAAATGTACCTCAATTGTCACAAGGGGGGCATCAATGCCCATGTTTGCGCGGGTGTATACAACAGAAAGTGACATGCTGTTTATTGTTTCATCCATGAGTGGTTAATCAACACAAATGATTATCGTTAAAGTGCTAGATAGGGACAACTGGCTAATAGTCTAGTTTCTCCTGACTTCCCTTATTACTTGCGTTAATAACTTTTTGTAGGCACACTACAGGCGTGACGACAACCTAAGTATATTCCGAGCATCATTTGATGCACGTTGACTAAAACGAATAGTGTATTCAATCTATCTTTTACAAAACGTGTGTTGGTGGTGTTTTTTGCGTGTTATGCGTATCAAAACCCTCCATTAGAGGGTTTTTTTGTTTGTCTTCAGGTAGACTGCAAAAAAGCCAAATACAATTATTTGTACTTATTCGAAAAGCAGGAGAAAGCAATGCCTAAGTTACGTTCAGCTACTACAACACACGGTCGCAATATGGCGGGTGCTCGTGCACTCTGGCGCGCCACGGGTATGAAAGACAATGACTTTGGCAAACCGATTATTGCGATAGCCAATTCATTTACGCAATTCGTTCCAGGACATGTTCATTTAAAAGATTTAGGACAACTTGTTGCCCGTAGTATCGAAAACGCGGGCGCGGTGGCTAAAGAATTCAATACCATTGCGGTAGACGATGGCATCGCAATGGGCCACAGCGGTATGCTATATAGCCTTCCGTCACGCGAGATCATTGCCGATGCCGTGGAGTATATGGTAAACGCCCATTGTGCCGACGCTATTGTATGTATATCAAATTGCGACAAAATTACTCCAGGAATGTTAATGGCCGCAATGCGCCTAAATGTCCCTGTTATATTTGTATCAGGCGGGCCAATGGAAGCGGGTAAAACCAAGCTTTCAGATCAAATCATTAAGTTAGACTTAGTCGATGCGATGGTTGCCGGAGCTGATGATACCGTTAGCGACGAA
Organism: Glaciecola sp. G7-5; assembly: GCF_055808975.1. Classification (NCBI taxonomy): domain Bacteria; kingdom Pseudomonadati; phylum Pseudomonadota; class Gammaproteobacteria; order Alteromonadales; family Alteromonadaceae; genus Glaciecola; species Glaciecola sp. G7-5. The sequence continues at coordinate 514,768 of NZ_CM147892.1, read as the reverse complement.
GATTCAGAATCGATAGAACGCTCGGCATGCCCAACCTGTGGCTCTTGTTCAGGCATGTTTACCGCCAATTCAATGAACTGTTTAACCGAGGCGCTCGGCTTGTCCTTGCCGGGCAACGGGTCAACCTTAGCGACACACGCCGACCGTGAAAGACTCTTTGTTGAAGCGGGTGAGGTGATTGTTGACTTGTGTAAGCGCTATTATGGTGACAATGATCAAAGCGCGCTTCCGCGTAACATTGCTAATTTTAATGCCTTTGAAAATGCCATGAGCCTAGATATTGCGATGGGCGGTTCAACCAATACGATTTTGCATTTGCTTGCCGCTGCGATGGAAGGTGAAGTTGATTTTACTATGCAAGACATCGATAGGCTGTCTCGTAAAGTGCCTCATTTGTGTAAAGTTGCACCATCGACGCCACAATATCACATGGAAGATGTGCATAGAGCGGGTGGTGTTATGGGAATTTTGAATGAAATTAATAAAGCGGGCTTGCTGCATAGTGATGCGCATCATGTTTTAGGTAAAACACTTGGAGAGGTTATTAGTGATTGGGATGTAACGAATCCTGAGAATAAGTCTGCGATTGAGTTTTATCGTGCGGGCCCTGCTGGTATTCGCACCACAAAAGCATTTAGTCAAGATTGTCGATACCCCACAGTAGATGACGACCGTGATGCGGGTTGTATTCGTAATAGAGAAAATGCCTATAGTGAAGAAGGTGGTTTAGCGGTGTTGTTTGGCAACTTAGCCGAGGACGGTTGTATTGTAAAAACCGCCGGCGTTGATGAAGAAAACCATAAATTTACCGGACCTGCTCGTGTTTATGAAAGTCAAGATGATGCTGTGGCCGGCATTTTAAGTGGCGAAGTGCTTGCAGGTGAAGTCGTTATTATTCGTTACGAAGGACCAAAAGGTGGTCCGGGCATGCAAGAAATGCTTTATCCAACTTCTTACTTGAAATCAAAAGGTTTAGGGAAGAAATGCGCGTTAATCACCGATGGGCGTTTTTCTGGTGGAACATCGGGTTTATCGATTGGACATTGTTCACCAGAAGCAGCCAGTGGCGGTGGCTTAGCACTGGTAAATAATGGTGACACAGTAGCGATTGATATTCCAAATAGAAGCATTAATGTTGTCTTGTCTGATGAGGAAATCAACGCTCGCCGCGAAGCGATGGCCGCGAGTGAAAAGCCTTGGCAACCGCTTACACGTGACCGTCAAGTGTCTACTTCATTAAAAATCTTTGCAATGATGGCGACAAGCGCTGACAAAGGCGCTGTTCGTGACCCTAGTAAAATCAAATACTAAATGAGAAAGACATTGCCTACAAATATGCCTGTGCTACCGCCTTCAAATTTTGAGTATCTTATCAAGATTTTGAAAGCGCCAGTTTACAATGCAGCGGTGGTAACTGATTTAAATAGATTGCCCACACTATCGACAATTGTGGGCAACGAAGTCTATTTGAAACGCGAGGACCAGCAGCCGGTTAAGTCTTTTAAGCTGCGCGGCGCATATAATTGTATGTCACAGTTAAATGACGCACAAAAAGCGGCCGGGGTAATTGCCGCTTCAGCTGGCAATCATGCACAGGGTGTCGCGTTTGCCGCAAAAGCAATGAATATTACTGCCACTATTGTCATGCCTGAAACAACGCCTGAAATCAAAGTTAATGCGGTAAGAGCTTTTGGTGGGCAGCATGTAACAGTGGTTCAGCATGGGACGAGCTTTGACCAAGCAAGTGGCCATGCCAAGCTCTTAGCTGAGCAATACGGCTTCACCATGATACCGCCTTTTGATCATCCCGATGTCATTGCCGGACAAGGTACTATCGCAAAAGAGATGCTTGAGCAATTGAGTGATTTTGACTACCTTTTTGTTGCGGTGGGTGGCGGTGGTTTGGCTGCCGGCATGGCGGTCTATTTAAAGCAAATTAAACCCAATATTAAAATTATTGGGGTGGAATCAGAGCAATCCGCCTGTTTACAAGCCGCACTTGCAGCAGGAGAGCCGGTTACCTTGTCGCAGGTGGGCATTTTTGCTGACGGCGTGGCCGTAAAAACCATTGGAACAGAGTCATTTAGGTTATGCCAACAGTATTTAGATGATGTTATTACGGTTAGCAACGATGAAATTTGTACGGCGATAAAAGATATTTTTGATGACACTCGCGTTATAGCTGAACCTGCCGGCGCTTTGTCGGTGGCGGCTATTCGTAAATATTGCCGTGAACACGATATTCAAAACAAACGCTTAACGGGTATTTTGTGTGGCGCGAATGTTAATTTTCACACCCTGCGTTATGTGTCTGAACGCTGCGAGTTAGGCGAGCAAAAAGAAGCCGTCTTTGCGGTAAATATCCCAGAGAAAAAAGGGGCGTTTAAAGCTTTTTGCAGTCTATTAGGCGGGATTGTCATTTCTGAATTTAATTATCGCTTTAACGCATCAACGCAAACAGCTGATGACGATTACTCAGGCAGTGCACAAATATTTGTGGGTGTTAAGCTGAGAAATGGCGCTCAAGAGTATCAAGAATTGCTTGGTCGATTAGAGAATGAGGGCTATGCCTATTGTGATCTATCACAAAATGAACTGGCCAAACTTCACGTACGGCACATGGTGGGCGGTCGACCACATCAGAAACTGCATGAAAGTATTTTCAGCTTTTCTTTTCCGGAATACCCCGGCGCATTAATGCATTTTTTAAATACACTAGGCGAGTCATGGAATATAACTTTGTTTCATTATCGTAACCATGGCGCAGCTGAAGGCTTAGTCTTGGCGGGCTTTGAAATTGCACCGCAGCAGCGGGCTAGTTTCCAAGAATACTTAGATAAGCTTAATTTTCAGGTGCAAGAGCATAGAGACGACCCTGCCTATACCTTCTTTTTATCTAATCAAGCTTAGCAGCATTTAGTACGCGTATTATAACCGCTCTAAATGCTGCACTATTTCTGGCCATACAAGGGGCATAATTGCTTCTTTAAGCGCCAAACTAGATTCAGAAAACGCCAGACTGCCATCTTCACGGCTTTGCACTAAATGATTTTCTTTGAGTGCATTAACGAAGGTGGCCAACACGTTTTTGTCATAAAACTCAGGAGAATGCATGCCGAAAAGTGATGACAGACGTTCGGCAATACCCGTGGATTGGCGTTCGAGCTGGGCCCGCCCGATGGTTTTTTCTGATTCTAATACACGTAGTACTACTGCATAGCGTTGCCACGTTTCTTGCATAGCTCTACTTAACAACCATGCACTATGGAATTCAGCCGAGCTAGGTTCAACAACGGTTAAGTATTTACCCTTTTGTACAAGCATGCCTACAGATTTTAAATAACTTATCAGTTGTTCAACGTAAGCGCTGACTTCATCGCTGCTAAAATACATAAAAAATTCACGCTTTAGCATTGGATAAAGCTGCGCCGTTAGTTCGAGTAGTGTGCTCTTGCTGATATTCTTGTGGGCGAATACGGCAGCCATAATCAAGCTTGGTAAGGCAAACATATGTAATATGTTGTTGCGATAAAAGGTGAGCAAAACAGCACTGTCTTTTTTCGGCGATACCATTAATCCAAATCGATCTTCGCTTTGCTGAAATCTATTGAGTGCTAGGGTCCGCTCAACAATTTGACTCGCATCTTCGTCCGGAAAAGTCGCATCTTTACTGTAGGGGCTTTCTTTAAACAAGGACAGGAAGTCGTCGATTGCTTTGACTAAATCGTCTTTACTCATAATGTGAGTTTTTGACGACAATAGACAAAACGCGAGTAGCGCAGTCCCACTTAAGGCTGCATTTTTGTTAATATTTGCCATTACTGAATTTGCCAACACATTGACTGTCGGCGTTAACCATTTCGGTTTTTTATCTTCATCATTTATATCATTGCGCCAATCAGGGACTTGCTTGTCGAGAAAATTATGTAAAGCGATGGGTTCACCAAAATTAACATACCCGTGGCCGTAATTTTTAAGCTTCCTGATAGCGGAAAAAACTTGAGTATTAGACTCTTTTTGTTTCCCTTTTCCTTTTAACTCTTTCTGGTAGCTTTTAACTTCCATAACGTGTTCATAACCCAAATAAACAGGCACGATAGACACCGGTCGTTTGACACCTTTTGTGACTGCTTGAATGGTCATTGCAAGCATGCCCGTCTTAGGAGGAAGCAATCTGCCCGTTCTACTGCGACCTCCCTCGGGGAAGTATTTAACTGAGTATCCTTTATTAAAAAGTAACTCTAAGTATTCCCTGAAAATACTGCTGTATAATTTATTGCCAGCAAAGCTTCGACGTAAGAAGAACGCACCACAACGCCTAAATATGGGGCCTGCAGGCCAAAAATTCAGGTTAATACCGGCGGCAATGTGCGGCGTTACCAAGCCTTCGTTATAAATCACATAGGTTAATAAAAGATAGTCCATGTGACTTTTATGGCAGGGCACATAGATTATTTCATGGCCGTTGGCAGCTAATTCACGTACTCGCTCAGCGTGCTTTACTTCTATACCATCATATATTCTGTTCCAAATTCTCGAGAGCACTCTTTCACCTAAACGGATAAGACCTTCTCGATAGTCGGCGGCAATTTCATCTACGTATTTTTTAGCTTGTTTTTTTGCTTTTTGGGGGCTCAGTTGCTTATTTTGGATTTCTTCTTCAATCGCTAGTTTGACGCTTGGTGCGCCTAGCACAGAATTATATAATTCTTGACGTTCGAGCAAGGTTGGCCCTGATAAGACCTGACGTTTGCGCTGAAAATGGGTGCGTGCGACGCGAATAAGCTTGTGCGCAATTTGCTTATCACTCCCTTGAAGCAGGGCCATTTGGCGGGTAGAGACAGGTTTAGAATAACTAACAAAATTGTCTCTACCAAAGAATAAAACGATGAAAAACTTACGTAACCAGTTCGGTGAAGCCTTTACGGCGATAAGTTGCGCCCAGCCAGACTTACTTTTACCAGCAGAGCGTCCCCACGATATAAACACAGGAATTACCTGAACATCTAAATCTTCGTGCTCACGCTGATATTGAAACATCTGGGTAAAGTTATCTTCAATTGTAGTAGGTTTAATTTTGCGAGAAAAAATGCTTTGCGGCCTATCTAAATAGTAGCTTCGTTTGTGTTCGAGGTTAAGCAAAGACAATTTTTTTAAAGGGCTGGGAAGTCCTAGCTCTTGGCTTGACTTTTCAAGTGCAATTGAATCGGTTAACGATTTCGTTTGCAGTAAATAAACGATGGGTCTGCTTTTATCTATACCCAATTCTTTTTCTAAATCAGCAGGGACACTCTTTACCTTTACTAGCCATCCGATAGGTTTGGCGAGTACAAAACGTAGAAACGAGGCCATCCAATTCATAGTCACTCCGACTTTATATGGGTTAGTTAATACGGTATACATTACACTTTTTGAAGATGTATGCCAGAGGATTCGCCGTTATCAAAAAATGCACAAGCACCGCAGCGAAAACAATGTTAACACGAAGCTAATACAGACGAGAATCAAAAATCGTGTAGTAATTTATGGCATTTTGCCCTCGTACATCACAACGACTATTTACAAATAGTTGTTGCTTCTTGATGTTTAAAGGATATACTTCGTTTAACTGTATAGAAAAACAGGCTGTTTATGCGTCCACTAACTCCACGACAACTACAAGTGCTCGATCTGGTGAAAAGCACAATGATTGAAACCGGCATGCCACCTACTCGCGCCGAGATTGCACGAGAACTCGGGTTTAAGTCAGCTAACGCTGCTGAAGAACACCTTAAAGCTCTTGCTAAGAAAGGCGTAATCGAAATTTTACCAGGCACCTCTCGTGGTATTAAGTTGAATGTTGATCTTGAAGATCAAGTCGAAGACGGCTTGCCTCTAATTGGTCAAGTGGCTGCTGGTGAGCCTATTTTGGCGCAAGAGCATATCGAAAACCGCTTCAAATGTGATCCCGCCATGTTTCACCCGCGCGCAGACTTTTTGCTTCGCGTAAAAGGGGAAAGTATGAAAGACATCGGCATTATGGATGGTGATTTGCTAGCTGTACATAAAACAGACCAAGTGAATAATGGTCAGGTTGTGGTAGCCCGAGTTGATGAAGATGTTACCGTTAAGCGCTTTGAACGAAAAGGCAGTGAAATACTATTGCATGCTGAGAATGAAAGTTTCTCCCCAATTCGTGTTGATTTAGCATCTCAGTTTTTTACGATAGAAGGCCTCGCAGTAGGCGTAATTCGCGACCGTAGCGACCTCTAATAAAATTTACTGCTTTTAAAAAGCAATTAGAATACAGATATTCATAGTAAGGGCAGTTCCTTTTGGACTGTCCTTTTTTGTATGCGTGTTTTACTGTTAAATCGAAAAACGCGATGATATTCAGCAAAAAAAAACGATAAAACACTAGACTACTGAAGCGAATTGAAAGATTATTGTGCCGCTATTAACAAAAAAAGAACAAATGTATTACTTTAATTTAAAACTATGTCTGCAAATCGTGTTTTCTCGTTTTTTTAGAACCAAATTCGACTTGTTAGGCGTAACGGGAGTGTTAGTGTGAAGTTCAGAAATATCATTTCTTCTCTGTCTCTTTTCTTAGTTGCTTGCTCAAGCTTTGCAGCGGATGTGGTCGATACTGGCCGGTCAGATTTGAACATGCGCCCAGGCGTCTCAGATATCAGTAACCAAGTTTACGATTTGCACATGCTCATGTTTGGGATTTGTGTTGTCATCGCAGTGGTCGTATTTACCGTCATGTTTTACTCAATGGTGGTACATCGCAAGTCAAAAGGTGCAAAAGCAGCCAACTTTCATGAGAATTTAACCGTTGAAGTCGTATGGACGGTAGTGCCTTTCATCATTTTGATTTTTATGGCAGTTCCTGCCGCCTATACGCTGATTGACATGGAAGACGCGAGTAAAGCCGACGTTTCAATTTTAGTAACTGGGTCGCAGTGGAAGTGGAACTATCGCTATATGGATAATGACATTGAGTATTTCTCGGTGTTAGCTACTGAGCAGGGACAAATTCGCAACGAACTCACCAAGACAGAAAACTATCTGCTAGAAGTTGACCGTCCACTCGTTATTCCAACAGGTAAAAAAGTACGATTTCTAATTACCTCAGATGATGTTATCCATTCTTGGTGGGTACCTGATTTTGCGGTCAAAAAAGATGCTAACCCAGGCTTTATTAACGAAGCTTGGACGAAAGTAAATACCCCTGGTGTGTATCGCGGCCAGTGCGCTGAGCTTTGTGGTAAAGACCATGGGTTTATGCCTATTGTCGTTGTTGCTAAAGACCCGGCTGAATATGATGCTTGGGTGGCTGAGCAAGAAGCGATGGCTCAGCGCGCTCGGGAAGAAGAACAGCGTTTACTTGCCATGAATATGACCATGGAAGAAGCAATGTCACAAGGTAAAGGTATTTATGATTCAGTATGTGCTGCGTGCCATATGCCTAACGGTGAAGGCTTGCCCGGTGTATTCCCAGCACTTAAAGGTTCAGCATTGGCTCTTGAGGATATCCCAGGGCACATCAGAATTATCGTAGAAGGTAGCCCCGGTACATCGATGGCTTCATTCGCTAAACAATTAACAATGTCAGAAATTGCCGCTGTGGTTACTTATGAGCGTAATGCTTGGGGTAACAACACTGGTGACCTAGTACAGGCAAAAGACGTTAACGCAATAATGAATGGTAAGGAGTAAAAAATGTCTACCACTACTGACACTACTCATTCAACGAGTCATGACCACGATGGCCATGATGATCATCACCACGGCGCCCCTGCGGGGATAATGCGCTGGTTACTAACAACAAATCATAAAGACATTGGTACCTTATACTTATGGTTCGCTTTCATCATGTTTTTGGTGGGCGGTGCTATGGCAATGGTCATTCGTGCAGAGCTTTTCCAGCCGGGACTGCAAATAGTTGAACCTAATTTCTTCAACCAAATGACCACCGTCCATGGCTTGATAATGGTCTTTGGTGCAGTAATGCCAGCATTTACTGGCTTGGCGAATTGGCTAATTCCGATGATGATTGGCGCGCCAGATATGGCTTTGCCACGTATGAATAACTGGAGCTTTTGGATATTACCTTTCGCTTTCTTGATTTTACTATCCTCGCTATTCATGGAAGGCGGCGGTCCGGCGTTTGGTTGGACTTTCTATGCACCTTTATCAACTACCTATAGTGGCGATAGTACAGCCTTATTTGTTTTCTCTGTCCACATAATGGGCATAAGTTCGATAATGGGCGCGATTAACGTTATTGTGACAATATTTAACATGCGTGCACCTGGTATGACTTACATGAAGATGCCATTGTTCGTATGGACGTGGTTAATAACAGCCTTCTTGTTAATTGCTGTTATGCCAGTACTCGCGGCAGCCGTAACCATGGTATTAACTGATAAGTTCTTCGGTACCAGCTTCTTTGATGCGGCCGGTGGTGGCGACCCAGTATTGTTCCAGCATATATTCTGGTTCTTTGGTCACCCTGAAGTATACATTATGATTCTCCCAGCCTTTGGGATTATCTCTCAGATTGTGCCAACCTTTTCGCGCAAGAAGTTATTTGGTTACGCTTCAATGGTTTATGCAACGGCGTCGATTGCCTTATTAAGCTTCGTTGTTTGGGCGCATCACATGTTTACTACAGGCATGCCTGTCGCGTATGAGATGTTTTTCATGATTGCGACTATGCTGATATCTGTGCCAACAGGCGTTAAAGTATTTAACTGGGTAGCGACGATGTGGCGTGGCTCCTTAAGCTTTGAAATACCAATGATGTTTGCCATTGCCTTTATCGTGCTATTCACAATAGGTGGTTTATCCGGCTTGATGCTAGCGATAGTGCCAGCTGACTTCCAGTACCATGACACCTATTTTGTTGTTGCGCATTTCCATTACGTACTTGTTACCGGTGCCGTATTCTCAATTATGGCAGCGGTTTATTATTGGCTTCCAAAATGGACTGGCAAAATGTTTGATATCACCCTCGCGAAATGGCATTTTTGGTGCTCATTAGTGTCGGTAAATGTCTTGTTCTTCCCTATGCATTTTGTAGGTTTAGCTGGTATGCCACGCCGTATTCCTGATTATGCCCTACAGTTTGCTGACTTCAATAAGTGGATTTCAGTGGGTGGTTTTGCATTTGGTCTTTCACAACTCATTTTCTTGGCTCTATTAATAAAAGCTTGCCGTCATCAAGGTGAGCCCGTGTCTAGCCAAGTGTGGGATGGTGCTGAAGGCTTAGAGTGGGAAATTCCTTCACCAGCCCCGTATCACACATTTGAAACACCACCTGTCGTGAAATAATAGATTTATTCAATGAAACAGGTGAACGATGACATAAACACAGCCGATGCAGGTGGGACACCTCAGCCATCGGCTCGTGTTGCGCAAGATCATAGCAAGACCGTCGGCAAAATATTGCTGATGGTGCTAGGTATGTTCTGTTTTGCTTTTGCCTTGGTGCCGCTTTACGATGTATTTTGTAAAGTAACCGGGCTTAATGGCAAAACAAGCGATGAAGCGGCTGTTTATTCCGCAGTTGAGGTAGACGAAACGCGCACAATTACCGTCGATTTTATTACGCGCACCAATTCGGGTATGCCGTGGGAATTCACCGCGCAAACAAGAAAAATTGATGTGCATCCAGGACAAATGGGTGAGGTTGCTTTTTATGTTAGAAATCCAACTAATCGCGACATAATAGCACAAGCTGTACCGTCGGTTTCGCCGGGAATGGCTGCGCTATATCTTAATAAAACAGAATGTTTTTGTTTCCAGCACCAACCGCTCAAAGCGGGCGAAGAAGCTTTAATGCCAATGGTGTTCTACATTGACCCACAGCTTCCGGAAGATATTACATTCTTTACATTACAATATACACTTTATGACATCACAGAAACTGCTAAAGAAGAGACAGTTGATGTGGTAATGAATTAGGGAACGGAGAACAATATGGCTCAAGAACAATATCAAAAATACTATGTGCCAGCACAAAGTGTTTGGCCAATAGTAGGCGCGGTAGCGTTGTTTTTAATCGCAGTAGGTGCAGGAAATTTTGTTATCGAGTCGACGAAAGATAAAGACGGGTTTGGTGCCTATACGCTTATTGCAGGCTTGGCTCTATTATTGATTATGATAGTCGGCTGGTTTAAAAATCAAATTGATGAATCTATGTCTGGCCTATACAGCGCGCAGCTAGGGCGTTCTTATAGACAAGGTATGTCATGGTTTATATTTTCGGAAGTCATGTTCTTTGCGGCATTTTTTGGTGCATTGTTTTATGCGCGTACGATATCGGTTCCTTGGCTTGGCGGTGCATCAAACAATGCCATGACCAATGAGGTTTTATGGCCAAGCTTTGAAGCCGTATGGCCGCTGCTCACCACACCTGGTGGAGATTCTTCTACCGCCATGAGTTGGTATGGTTTACCGCTAGCGAATACGGTTATTCTACTCATATCTTCTGTTACGCTGCATTTTGCACATGTTGGCCTAGAGCAGAACAAACGACTGTTGGTAAAAATATGGTTAGGGTTAACAATATTACTAGGCGTAATTTTTTTAGGGCTGCAAGCATACGAGTATATACACGCTTATGACATTGGTTTAACACTAGATTCTGGCGTTTACGGCAACACCTTCTTTTTGCTGACTGGGTTTCATGGTTTACATGTAACTTTAGGTACGATTATATTGGCGGTAATGTTGTTTAGAGTTTTCTGGGGCCACTTTACACCCAAAGAGCATTTTGCTTTTCAAGCGGGCGCTTGGTACTGGCATTTCGTAGATGTGGTATGGGTAATGTTGTTTTTCTTCGTTTATATTCTATAACTTAGTAGGGTCGCGGGTTTGGTGTTATCAAGCCCGTGGCAATTGCAATTAGTAACAACGCAACTATTATCACTGACGCCAATACCCTACGTCCTATAAACTTACTCATTGGTTCTGATGAGTCATTTTTTAGCATTACCTTCATCGCTTTGAACAGGTTGAACACCATAAATACAAGCAACGCTAACACAATAATCTTTATGGCCATTTCAATTCCTAATCTTTTTTCTGCTCTGCAACGACGGTTTGTAGGCTATTGGTTCACACTAATACCTAAATTGAGTTTTTGAATGTCAAGTAAGCGCCCCAAAAAACGAATACCCTTTGTAGCTACATTAGTCGCTTTTGTGGCAATTGTCATCATGATTGGCTTAGGTTTTTGGCAATTAGACCGTAAAGCAGAAAAAGAACAGCGCCTAAGTAATATTGAAAAGGCCAAACTCAGTGAAAATATCGATTTAGCAAAGGCATTCAAAAAGATTGATAATTACCAAGACTATGTTGTATCGGGGACGGGTAAAATAATAAACAAGTACTTTTATATCGATAATAAAATCGTCGACGGCGTAGCTGGTTTTCATGTTCTCGTGCCTTTTGACACCAGTGAAGGATTGGTAATGGTAAATCTTGGCTGGGTGGCCTCCACAGGCGTGCGCGCTGACTTGCCCGATATACAGCCTGTTTCATTTAGCTCTGTTACCGGTATTGTTTACTTGCCAACAAACAATAGTTTGATTCGAGAAACGAATACGGCCTACGGTCAGTTCCCAGTATTACTTCAACAATTAGATTTGAATGAAATTAGCATGCATTTAGGCGAAAAAGTACTGCCTGCAACACTTAGATTACTTCCTGATGATTCGGGTTTTGTGCGACAATGGCAAGCGGTGTCGATGAGCCCCGAAAAACATTTAGGCTATGCCATACAATGGTTTGGCCTCGCAATAGCCGCTTTAACGGTTTATCTGTTGTCTTTATTAAAGTGGATGCAAGCACCTTCCCCAACCGGTAATAACGAACAGTAAAAATAAACCACAGCCAAAACAATAAGATCTAGATGAGAAAAGAATGAGTGTAGAAAATACGAAGAATAAACGCAGTTTGCTAATAATGATCGCCGTTTTTGTGTTACCAGTAATACTTGCCTATATTGCGCTACAGTTTGACTGGTTTAATAAGGCATCAACTAACCGCGGCGAACTACTGCAACCGGTAATAGAGGCTGCGTCTTTGATTGAAGATAGTGAGGCCAAGTGGCATTTACTTTACATTATTCCAGAAACTTGCGATTTGGCCTGTGACAACGCATTGTACGCGGTCAATCAAATAGTGATGGCGACGGGAAAAGAGGCAGACCGTGTCAACGCCCTTTTTATTTACAGTAGCAACTCAAGTCAGGCTGCTGTGAGCAAAGCCCAAAGCTTTAGTGGTGCGAGTGTGTTACAAAAAAGCACAATAAATGTAAATGAAGTGTTTAAAAGCACCGATATAAATGCTATTTTCATCTCCGATACTTTACACAACGTTGTGCTACGGTATCCAGTTACCGCAGACAAACAACAAGCCATTATGGACAGTCGAGATATTCTTGCTGATCTTAAAAAGCTGTTAAAGCTGTCAAGGATCGGATAAGTAGTAGGAAAGAGTTTTTAATGAAGAAGTTAGTGCTTTTTAGCATTTTTTTGGCCTTAGTGGTTATTATTTTAGGCGCTTATACACGTCTTACTGATGCCGGCTTAGGCTGTCCAGATTGGCCTGGTTGCTATGGGCAACTTGTTGTTCCACAAAGCGAGTCCTTGGTAGACGCCGCAAATCAAGCTTTTCCTGAGCGTCCTGTCGAAGCAGAAAAAGCATGGAACGAAATGATCCATCGATATTTTGCTAGCGCTTTAGGTTTTGTCATTCTACTTATCTTTATATTGTCTCTTGTTCGAAGATTAAGGGCTAAATCAGGGCCTATTAAACTGCCGTTCTTTCTATTGATTCTGGTTTGTTTTCAAGGCGCCTTAGGGATGTGGACAGTTACCCTAAATTTATTGCCCGTTGTGGTTATGGGTCACTTACTAGGCGGATTCACTGTCTTATCATGTTTGTTTTTACTCTATTTGCGGATGATGAATTTTCGTATTCCTGGCGGCGATCCTAAAGTGAGGCGTTTCGCTAAGTTTGGTATAATTGGCATTGTATTGTTAGTCGGACAAATTGCGCTAGGCGGTTGGACGTCGGCAAATTATGCGTCACTTGCTTGTACAGAATTACCTATCTGCGAAGGGAATTGGAGCGCTAAACTAAACGTCCCTGGTGCGTTTAGCGTTCCCGACGCAGACAACTATGAGTTTGGTGTGCATCCTTATGAAGAGCGCATGACCATGCATATCACCCATCGCTTTGGTGCCATCATTGTGTTTTTATATCTTTGTTGGTTGGCCGTTGCCCTGTATGCCAAGGCGGACTCTGGCATGATAAAACGAATGGCTTCTTTGATGTTGGTGGTGCTGGGCATACAAATAGCCTTGGGTATAAGTAATGTGGTTTACGCACTACCATTGATCGTCGCAACTATGCACAATGCTGTTGCTGCATGTTTAGTGTTGGTGATGATACTGCTCACCTACACTATGTACAGGAAGTATTGATATGCCAACGCGCGTAAGTAGACACCTAACAAAATTTGCAAGGAGCCGAGCATGAGTAAATCTGCCGCTGTGATTTCAACTAAAAAAGTAGCTTCTAAGCAAGGAAGAGCCACTTGGCGAGACTATTATGAGCTTACAAAGCCACGAGTAGTAATGTTACTATTGTTAACTGCTTTGGTTGGTATGTGTTTAGCAACCAACACGTGGGTTGATCCCGTCATTCTGGTAGCGGGTATGCTCGGTATAGGTCTACTTTCTTCTGCAGCTGCCGTTATCAATCATGTTGTTGATCATAAAATAGATTCCGTGATGGCGCGTACTTTTAACCGCCCAGTTGCCAAAGGCAAGGTGTCAATTCAAAATGCACTAATCTTCGCGCTTGTACTTGCAGTCGTTGGCTTTATTGCGCTTGCCGTGTATGTCAACATGTTGACCGCTTGGCTTACTTTATTGAGTCTAGTTGGTTATGCCGTTATTTATACTATGTACTTGAAACGTGCCACCCCCCAAAATATCGTGATTGGCGGGCTTGCAGGCGCTGCACCTCCACTACTAGGTTGGACTGCTGTTACTGGTGAAATTCACGCTTATGGACTCTTGTTAGTGCTTATTGTTTTCACTTGGACACCACCACATTTCTGGGCGCTAGCCATTCACAGAGAAAAGGACTACGCCAAAGCTAAAATCCCAATGTTGCCAAATACCCATGGTATCGATTTTACCAAAACCTGCATTGTGCTATATACTATCTTACTATGTTTGATTTGTGCATTGCCCTATTTAACAGGAATGAGCGGGATGGTTTACCTGTTAGGGTCGACGATGTTAAACGTTTATTTCTTGTATATGGCCTTGAAACTCAAATATAGACCACAAGCTGATACAGCGATGGCGACATTTAAGTTTTCGATATTGCATCTGATGGTCTTATTTGTTGTTTTACTGGTTGATCACTATATTCCTTACTAAGACTAGGTAAAAACTGGAAACATGAATGCAAAATAAATGGATAGGCTTGTTGTTACTAGTTGTTTTTTGTGCGGGTATTTATGCTGCGCTGGTGATAGCGCCCCCGGGATTTAATGACAAAAGCGCGCAGAATGAATCAGCCCAAGCGCTCAGCGACAAAACGGCTCACTTAAGTTGGTATCCTATGCCACGCAAGCTCGCTGATTTTTCTATTACCCAAAATACGGGGGAAGCCTTCACCAACGCAGATTTAAATGGCAAGTGGACCCTCGCTTTTGTTGGCTATACCTTCTGCCCGGATATTTGCCCGGTGACGCTGGCAGAAATGAATAAAGTGTATCCCCAGCTACAAGCCATGGCAGTATCAACGCCCTTACAAATTTGGTTTTTGTCGGTAGATCCAAAACGTGACACCATCGAACGCTTAAATGAATATGTAAATTATTTTAATCCTGACTTTGTGGCGGCTACCGGCCCGCATGATCAATTGTTTCCGCTTGTAAGAAGCATGGGTATGATGTATTCAATGAGTGAAAGTACCGATAACCCAAACTATTTGGTTGACCACAGTGCTTCAATCGTTGTTATCAACCCTCAAGGCAATGTTGTTGGGCGGTTCAAACCTAAACATGTTGTTGGTGAACTATCTATAAGTGATACTGAGCAAATAGTTGCTGATATGCCCATATTGCTAGGTAGTAGCAAGTAATTTATGCAAGTCTAGTGTTGTGATAGAACTGAAAGATGGCGATACTGTTGAAAAGTTCTCATCAGCTACCTTCGCTTCTCTAGTTTTCTCTAGTGCGCCTGTGCTCTTGCCCTATTTGTTTGGTGGCAAAGCACAAGCGCTTGATTATATTGCCAAGGCATCGACGCGACCTGACGGGCAATACAGTGCTAAAAGGCATCGGCTGGTACTTGCCGACGGCAAGTCAATAATTGCTTGTATTACGTTGTGGGATAATAAACTCGCACGGTCTTTTCATGAACATACCCTCAAAAGCCTAAAAGACTTCTTAAGCCCAGAGCAAATTCTTCATGTACTCAAAACAAACGATAAGCTAGCTAACACCTTTGTGGCACCGAAGGACGATCAACTTTGTATTGGTCACCTTGCTGTTATTGAAAAGTACCGCAGCAGGGGGATAGGAAAGAAACTACTTACTTACGCTATTTCCCAGGCAAAACTAAAACACAAAACGCAAATAGTGTTAGATGTCGATAGCAAGAATGTAGCAGCACTGAGATTTTACACGGGCGCTGGATTCGCGCTCGACAATTCAACAGAGTATGAAAGTACGCATCAAATATTTTTCCGGATGTGCTACAGCTTATAGGCTACTCAGTCTAAAAAATAACCTTCTTTGGTTGCAGTAAACATTGGAAATGAATACCAATAGAAACGACCGTTGTGGGCCTTGCTAGGTGCAGTGCAATTTACTCTGGCTCTGCCGGCCTTGAATTGATGATTGAGCGTCACGGTGACAGTATTTCCGTTTTGTTCTATCGGCAATGTGTCCCCTTGAAAGTAGCATGTTATTGATGTTAAACGAACATCGTCCCCTTCAACCTGCATTTCAATAAAATCTAGACTGTCCAGTAATGAAAATTCGTTGTTGTTTGGTTTGATTGATGTCACCGGCATAGCAAAGCTATTTAACTTATTTTCTAGACTGTCCAAGTTTGCATAAATACCTGCGGCAGGGAATCTTGGGAGGGCGCCAAAGTCACTGTAATTGGCAACCGAACCAGATTGCTGGCCAAAACCAATATAGCCCTGTTCTAGTAGTTCCTCTTTAAGTGCATGGTTGAATTCCCCAAAAGGATAGGCGAGCCATTTTCTACTGTAACCTAGTTTTTCGCTTATTATCTTTTCGGCTTGATTTACATCGCTCATTACTCTTTTGAGCCATTTAGCTTGTCCTTCATTTTCGTTTTTGGTCAATAAATGAGCATGGTCTAAGGTATGGTTTGCAAAGCTTGCCAGTGGTTGCATAACTTTGATCTGCTCCCAAGTTAACTGTACTTGGGACTCGCCAATAATGGCGGGGTTAATGAACACGGTATAAGGAAAGTTATACTTCTTTAATATTGGATGACCATTCGTTAGTATGTTGGTATATCCGTCGTCAAAGGTTATGGCAACACTTTTATCGGGAAGTACTTGATTGCTTTGAATTTTCTTTAAGGCCTCAGCTAAATCTATTACCTTATAATTCTTCGACAAAAACTGCATGTGCTTTTCAAATGTCTCTGGAGTAACACTCGTACTATTTGGTGTACTCGAAGATACATGGTGATACTGGAGAATAACGAGATTATGCTCGTTAATTGTGTTATTTAATGTGTACTCCTTCGCGCTTACTAGAAACGAGGCAAAGCACAACAACAGTGTTTGCATGACAGCGATTGTTTTGACGTAGAAGCATTTCATTGTAGGGAACCTTATCGTTTTAGCGTCGCAGTGATTATTAATTACTAAGTAATGTATACTGCCAAGATGCTATTAGTTGTCTAGATAGCTTACGAATTTTACAAAGGATAAGTTTATCATTCTTTCTGCAAAACCTCACAAGCAACTACTATTGTTAGCTTTTCCACTTATATTGGCGAACATTACCACGCCGATATTAGGACTAGTTGATACGGCTATTTTGGGGCGCATGGACGACGTTTCGATTTTGGCCGGCGCAGCAATTGGTAGCTTGATCATTACGCAGCTTTATTGGGTCTGTGGATTCATAAAAATGTCGATAACCGGACTTAGTGCGCAATCCATTAATAGCGACCCACTACAAGCGGTAAAAGTGCTTTTCCAAGGAGCGATGTTAGGATTGTTTTTGGCTTTTGTCATCATTGTTCTACAAAGCGCGGTGGTCTCTGGTGGCCTTTATTTTGCGCAAGCAAGTGCCGACGTAGCAAACAATGTGCAGGCTTACTTTTACACCCGTGTTTGGGGCGCTCCTGGCGCACTTATCAATATGGTCTTAATTGGTTGGTTAATTGGGCAACAAAAAACGAAGTACGTTTTGGTATTACAGATAATCATAAATCTTGCAAACATATTACTAAGCTTATTGTTTGTTTACGGTTTTGACTTAGGTGTAACAGGAGTTGCCGCAGCGACTGTCGTTGCTGAGTACTTGATGATGTTTGCGGGTTTGGTGATGGTGCAAAGCTACCTAAGAAAGCAAAAAGGTTTTACCCTTTTTTCAGTTTCTGGACAGTCCAGATTAAAACCATCTGTGTTGGCCGAGTGGTCAACTTACCGGCAACTTCAGCTCGTGTTGTCAGTTAATAGCCACATGTTTGTGCGTAATCTCATCCTACAATTTACTCTAGCTTTTATTACCTTAAAAGGTGCACAGTATGGCGCCCAAGCAGCAGCGATAAATGCCATTATCATGCAATTTTTTGCTCTCATAGCCTTAGGCTTAGATGGCATTGCTAATGCTGTTGAGGCTCTAATTGGAGAAGCGAAAAGCCTTAAAGATAAACTAAAAATCAATCTGCATGTAAAGGTTGGTTTACTATGGTCATCGCTTTTTGCAATCGTTTATTCGTTACTTTTTTATTTTCTGGACAGTCTAATTATTAGTTTCCTTACCCATCACCGTGAGTTGATTGGGCTAATGGCAGACTACGCATACATCGTTGTGCTTATTCCACTGGTATCGCATTGGTGCTATTTATTTGATGGTGTATTTGTTGGCTTAAGCTTAGGGAAACCAATGCGTGATAGCATGTTCATCAGCACTGTGTTTGGATTTTTGCCCACTTGGTGGTTTTTGCAACAAAGCGGAAATATATCCTTGTGGATTGCAATGCTTGTTTTTCTGAGCTTCAGGGGGCTACTGCTAGGGTCTTACTATGTGTATTTGTATCAGAAAAAAAGTGATTATATTCTGTAAAAGAAAAGCGAGTGTGCACTCGCTTTTCTGCTTGTTGAGATTACTCGTTAATAATAAGAATGCTCACCGGCTTCATGCTCAGTTTCATCTCTTACGCTGGTTATCTCACCTTTGAACTGCTCAAGCATTTGTTTTTCTATGCCATCTTTAAGCGTAACATCAACCATCGAACAACCGTTGCAACCACCACCAAATTGTAATATTGCGGCGCCATCTTCGGTAACTTCAACTAATGATACCTGACCACCGTGGCTAGCGAGTTGAGGATTTATCTCACTTTCGATCATGTAATTAATACGTTCAATGAGAGGGGCATCATCTGATATTTTTCGCGCTTTAGCATTAGGTGCCTTCAACGTTAGTTGAGAACCCATCTGGTCAGTCACGAAATCAATTTCGGCTTCTTCTAAAAAGGGAACACTTTCTTCGTCAACAACTGCGTCGAAGCCATCAAAATTGAGGCGTTTATCTTGTGGCTCAACCGCATCGGGTGGGCAATATGATACACCACATTCTGCTTTGGATGTTCCGGGATTAATAACGAACACACGTATATTTGTACCCGCTTCTTGCTGTGCTAATAGTTTGCCAAAATGTGCTTGGGCTGATTCAGAAATATTTATCATATTCACCTCTGTGGAAGTATTTGTGCCAGTATAACAAATATTACCTGAGTAAAACACTCAAGTATTAATCATTTTTATGAATTTTTCGGAAAAAACTTTTGAAGTCGAAAATTATACTTTTGTTTGCTTTTAAGCGACAATTACAACATAAAACAAAGAAAGGATAAAATGACGATATGTTAAAAAACTTCTGCAAGCGAGCAGTCTATGCAGCCATACTGTTTGTTTCAACGTTTCAGGTTTTAGCGTCTGAACAACTAAAAGATGTCGATTACTTACCGAAAAACCAAAATTATAATACGGATATTCCATTACCATCAGAAGTATTGGGCTACCCCGTTGGAACATGGCATGTTCGACATGACCAATTATTGCGCTACATGGAAGTGTTGGCTGAAAAGTCTGATCGAATTTCACTCAACTATACAGGCCAGACTCATGAACAGCGCAAGCTTGTTTTACTAACGATCACGTCGCCTGATAATCAGAAAAATATTTCAAATATAAAGGCAACGCATATTGAAAATATCGCGCAGGGTAAAGCATCGGGGCCTAATGCTCCATTGATTATGTACATGGGGTATAGCGTGCATGGTAACGAACCATCGGGTAGCAATGCATCTATGCTTGTCGCTTATCATTTAGCGGCATCAAATAGCCCAGAAGTGAATAAATTACTCTCTGAAAACATAGTGCTGTTGGACCCTTCACTAAATCCAGATGGCTTAGCGCGATTCGCTCATTGGGCAAATATGCACAAAGGTAAAAATCTTGTATCTGATCCTATGCACAAAGAGCATATGGAAGATTGGCCTGCCGGGCGCACAAATCATTACTGGTTTGATTTAAACCGAGACTGGTTACTTTTGACACACCCAGAGTCTCAAGCACGGATTAAACAGTTTCACGATTGGCGTCCTCATGTACTGACTGATTTTCACGAAATGGGCACCAACAGTACTTATTTCTTTCAGCCTGGTGTTGCGTCACGCAAAAACCCGCTCACGCCGTCGCAGAATGCAACCTTGACAGGAGCAATTGCCGAGTTTCATGCAAAAGCTTTAGATGCTGACAAACAGCTATACTTTACTCAAGAAAGTTTTGATGACTTTTACTATGGTAAAGGGTCCACTTACCCCGATGCTCATGGCAGCATTGGTATTTTGTTTGAACAAGCGAGTAGTCGCGGTCACTTGCAAGAATCGATTAATGGTGTACTCAGTTTTCCTCGTACCATTCAAAACCAGGTGACCACTTCATTGTCCACTTTTGAAGGGGCGATGGCCAATAAAGCTGCTATTCTTGCCTATCAAAAACAGTTTTATAGAGACACTCAAAAACTCATAAAGGATGACGACTTCACCGGTTATATCGTTGCCCAAGGAGAAGATGTATCACGATTTGAACGCATGGTTGACATATTAACATCGCACAAGATTGAGCTAAGTCTAGTGACAAAAGATATTGAAGTAGACGATAAGATCTATAAAGCAAACAAGGCTATTTTTATACCACTTGCGCAAAATCAGTATCGCCTAATACAATCCTTATTTAGTGAGCGCCAACGTTTCGTTGACAATACCTTTTATGATGTTTCTAATTGGAATATTGGCTTAGCATTTAACTTGCCTTATAGCGCCACTAAATCATCTAATAGCCGAAAGTTGTCCCTTAGTGACTATAAAGCGTTGAGTCCAATTAAACCCAAGTTGCTTGAAGATCAATACGCTTATGTGTTTGAGTGGTTTGATCACCAAGCGCCAGCAATGTTACAAAGTTTGTTGGAAGAGGGTGTACAAGTTCGTGCGGCGGGTGCTGATTTCAAGGCTAAAACGCCTGACGCAGAAGTGGATTTCAAAAAAGGGGCCATTATTATTCCTGCGGCTCTTAAGCAACCAGATAATCTACTTTCATTGCTAACACGCTATGCAGATTTATATAATATTAATGTCCATACCATTACCTCAGGCTTAACGACAAGCGGTATTGATTTGGGCTCGCGCAAATTTATTAGCGTTGAGAAACCAGAAGTCTTAATGATAGGCGGTAAAGGGACATCGAGCTATGAAGTGGGCGAAATTTGGCATTATCTTGACACACGCATAGGTGTACCAGCAACACTATGGGATATGAGTGACTTAAAGAGTAGAAATCTTGATAGATATACGCATATTATATTTGCGTCGGGTGCCTACAATGTACTTGGCGATTCAGTTGTTGAAAAGATTGATACATGGGTCAATGAAGGAGGCGTGTTAATTGGCCAAAAATCGGCATTACAATGGTTTGCGAAGAACAAATGGATTGATAATGAACCCGTTTCTAAAGAAGCGTTAGACCTTGCGTTCCCAACGAAAGATTTAAAGTTTGATGATCAAGATGCTTTGGCTGCTAAAAAGTTGGTTGCCGGAGCTGTCTATGAAAGCAAAATCGACCTAAGCCATCCCTTGTTTTTTGGTTTTGAACGAGAAACCTTGCCTTTGTTTAAAACGAGTAATTTTGTATTAAATTTAAGTGATAATCCTTTTGTTGATATCGCTAAATATACTGAAGAACCTTTAATGGCAGGTTATTCAGCTGATGAAATGCAGGCACTTATTCGCAATACTGTGGCGATTGTTGCAGTCAAAAAACAACAAGGGGCGGTTATTGGTTTTGTTGACAACGTTCATTTCAGAGGGTATTGGGATGGCACAAACAAACTAACGGCTAATGCTCTATATTTGTCTGGCTTATTATAAGTACACTAAACTAGCGTAAAGTAGCGGCAATACTCCAAACGTTTACGCTAGTTTCCGGATATGCCTGTTGTATTGTCAAACAGGCTTCGTTAACGGTAGCGCCAGTGGTAACCACGTCATCCACAATCGCGACTGAGCTAAAATCAGACATATTGTTGATGGCAAACGCACGACTAATGTTAGTTTGCCGATCTTTTTTACTTAAACGAGATTGCTGCTTTGTATGCCTAGTGCGCTTAAGTCCATCTACGCTTTGAATGCCAAACCGTGAAGCGAGCTCCTGCGATAGTAACCTTGCCTGATTATATTGCCTGCTTATATGCCTAGTGTTACTCAGTGGAATGGGAATAAGTGCATCTGGTACATTTTGTAGCGCGCGCATGCGAGATCCTAAATAGTAATCAAAAAGCTCAGCCAAGACCTTCGCTGCCAGTGGCTTGCTAGAAAATTTAAGCTGGTTTATTAATCCTTTCAAAACCCCTTCATAGCGACCAAGTGCGATGAATGACTCGTAGGCTGGACTCATCAAGTTATCATATACCTTTGGGTAAGCTAAAAGGTTTTGTCCTGGTACTGGGAATAAAGGAAGCTTTGTGTCTGCGAGACAGCATTGGCATATCAGCAATAAACTACTTTGATGACAAAGAAAACAGCGTTTATGACCAACGAAATCTCCTAATTTCTCGATTATGTGTTTTATCAGCTCATACATTTTCTGTCCTTGTCATCATTTATGTGTTTTAAGCTTATGTTTGAGAAGGAGTTGGCAACTTGCTTCTTCTTCAATCGACAGTGATAGCGTATCATCCGATTTATTGACGAACACCTGAATGGAAGAACAGTTTTGAAAAGCAACAATGGCCTACAGGTTTTATTTTTGCATGGTTGGGGCATGAACCAAGGTATTTGGAAACCATTTTTTGAGTATTGTCGTGCGAATATGACAAAAGAGGTGACTTTACATGCGCTTGACTTACCAGGGTGTGGAAACAATATCGATAGCGCGGTAGAAAGCGGTGATATAGATAATATAGTCCAATCATTGGCGGGCAATTTACCGTCCAATACAATCCTTGTTGGTTGGTCTATGGGGGGCCTTATTGCTCAGAAAATTGCAGATCTAGGCAATGAAAACCTCATTGCACATGTTCAAATTGCCAGCACACCAAAATTTTTACAATCTGACAACTGGGTAGGGATAAAGCCAGAAGTACTCGAAATGTTTGGTCAGCAGCTTCAAAGCGACCACCTCGCCTTATTAAAACGGTTTTTGGGTATTCAGTGCATGGGTTTAGAAAAACCAAAAGTGATGATTAAGACTATGCTAGAAGCGATTTGTGAATTTCCTATGAGTTCACGCGAGAATCTTGCAAAAAGTCTACATATATTGAAGGACACCGACTTACGTCCGTATCAAGATGAGTCCAAAGTTGAAACGCTCCCTTGTCTTCGCATATATGGTGCTTTGGACGGTTTAGTGCCAAAACGCGTAATCCCACAAATTGAAACGCTTTATCCGGCAAGTGAAATTCGTATACTGGCTAAGGCTTCTCATGCGCCATTTTTAAGCCATCCAGAAGAGACCTGGCAAGCTCTTTCAGGATTTATAAAGTCACTTCCTAGACAGTCTGGTTTCTAATCCTGGACAGTCTAGTTTTTAATTCTGGACAGTCTGGTTTTTAATTATTTGCGTAAACTGGACAGTCTGGAATAAAAGCTAAAGTTATACACTCTGCGGTCGATAACCTACTCTAGAACTAAATTTTAATAGGGTATGTTCGCATGGAGTACCTATATGAATAGTGTGAACTCTGGTTCAAGTAGTGCCTTACAAGTCGGGCTGAAAGGATATCAGCATGCCAGTGAAGGCATGAGCGAAGCGGCTGGAAGGTTAGCGCAAGGCAAGGCGAATAATCAAGCCAACACGCACACTATGGCTGCGGTAGAGTTGGCTGCTAGCACTTTGCAGGCAACAGCCTCTGCTGAAGTGGTCGATAGCGCTGGCAAACGAGACTCGATTATAGGGTCTATTATTGATACATATGCTTAGTTGAGGACGTCAATTGATGAATATCTTAACGCCTTTGGATTATCAAAACTTTAGCTCGGCTTCCGAAGGGCAAGGGACGGTGGAAGCACGTGCAGAAAATAATAATCGAGCCGCAATCGAAGCGCCTCAGGGACTTTCTCAATCAAAACACACCAACCAAGATAATCAAAGTGACACAAAGCATGATAATGCGCCTGCGCACTCTCAAGATAAATCTAAAGACAAGGTCAGCATTTCTGCTCAAGGTAAAAACGCGGCACAAGATGACGCAAATAATGAGCTAAGTGACGATGAAAAAAGCGAAGTCCAAACGTTAAAAGACCGCGACCGCGAGGTACGTATTCATGAACAGGCTCATGCTGCAGTGGGCGGCCAGTACGCAGGGTCTCCCTCATACGAATTTGAAACCGGGCCCGATGGCAAGCGTTATGCTGTGTCTGGCGAAGTTTCTATTGATGTGTCTGAAGAACAAGAGCCACAAGACACAGTGGAAAAAATGCAGGTTGTTAGGGCCGCTGCACTTGCCCCAGCAGAACCGAGCACACAAGATTTAAAGGTAGCCGCTGAGGCGACACAAAAAGAAAACCAAGCTCGCGCAGAAGTAAGTAAAGAAAATATAAGCAGTGAAGCGCCTAAAGAAGCAAACGCAAACGTGAAAACCAGAGCCTACCACCAAGCAAGTGCAGATGCGCCAAGCTCCCAAATTTCAGTGAGCGCTTGACTCTTTTTTCTATTATTTCTTCGCTTTAGCGAAGGCCTCAGCAAAAGCATTACCCATTACCGCATTGTTTGATTTTGCAGCGCCATGGCTTTTATTGTCAACTCTACGTTTTGGCTCAGTGCCTGTCTTTTTTGCTCCAGAACGTTTGTTATCCTTGCGCTCTTGAGCGCCTGCGTGGACATCATCTGACAATCTCATTGTCAGGGCGATACGTTTTCGATCTACATCAACATCGGTTACTTTTACCTTAACAATGTCGCCCGTTTTAACCACTTCTCGGGGATCTTTTATAAAGGTATTGGTAATAGCTGAAATGTGTACTAAACCATCTTGGTGCACGCCAATATCTACAAAGGCCCCAAAATTAGCGACATTGCTTACAACACCTTCAAGCACCATACCAACTTCAAGATCATTCATTGTTGAGACAGCTTCGTTAAACTTCGCTGTTTTGAATTCAGGTCTTGGGTCGCGCCCTGGTTTTTCTAATTCTTTTAAGATGTCGTTGACCGTGGGCAAACCAAAACTGTCGGTTACAAAGTCTTTAGCATCTAGTTGCCTAAGGATGTCTTTATTACCCAATACATCGTTCACTGCACTACCGGTTTTAGCAATCATTGTCGTGACTACATCATATGCTTCAGGGTGGACTGCAGATTTGTCCAAGGGGTTGCTGCCGTTCATCACGCGCAAGAAGCCAGCGGCTTGTTCGTATGCCTTCGGGCCTAAGCGTTCAACCTTCTTAAGTGCTTTGCGCTCAGTAAACGCCCCGTTGCTATCTCTAAAGTGAACGATATTATTGGCTAAGGTCTTATTCAAACCAGACACATGCGCAAGTAACGCGGGTGATGCGGTATTTAAATCAACACCAACAGCGTTAACACAGTCTTCAATCACATTGTCTAGTGACTGCGCAAGGTTACTTTGATTAACGTCATGCTGATATTGACCCACACCAATCGCTTTAGGTTCTATTTTTACCAGTTCTGCTAATGGGTCTTGTAGGCGCCTTGCAATCGATACAGCCCCTCGTAATGAAACGTCTAACTCTGGAAGCTCATTTGAGGCCAGTTCTGAGGCAGAATAAACAGAAGCGCCAGCTTCGCTAACGACTAGTTTTTGCAGTATCAATTCAGGATTAGCTTTCATCATCTCAGCGACGAGTTTGTCAGTTTCTCTAGAACCGGTACCATTACCAATACTAATCAGCTCCACTTTATGTTGCTTACATACATTAGCAAGGGTTCTCATCGACTTATCCCATTGATTTTGAGGCTGATGAGGGAAAATGGTCGTTGTTGCTAGCACTTTGCCGGTGGCATCAAGCACGGCTGTTTTAACGCCTGTTCGCAAACCAGGATCAAGGCCCATTGTGACCTTAGGTCCAGCGGGCGCTGCCATTAATAAATCTTGTAAATTTTTGGCAAATACATCAATCGCTTCAGTTTCGGATTTTTCTCTTAGCTGAGCGAATAATTCAGTCTCCATGTACTGACTTATTTTGACGCGCCATGTCCATTGAATAACCGAATTTAACCATATGTCGCGTGCGCTTTTTGTGTGGCAGTTTATGTTCAGCATTTGCGATATTATGCGTTCGCAGGCCTCACCTTTGTTGGCGTCATTAGCCGGTTCACTGTCTAAGCTAACTTGTAGCATGCCTTCGTTGCGACCACGAAAAATCGCCAACGCTCGGTGTGAAGGAACCGCGCTTAGTTTCTCTGAGTAGTTAAAGTAGTCGGTATATTTTACGCCTTCTTTTTCCATGCCTTTGATGACGGTGCTGGTAAAATGGGCGTGTTGTTTTAGATATTGGCGAACTTGTGCAAGCACTGACGCATTTTCTGCAAAGCGTTCCATAAGAATAAATTTAGCGCCATCTAAGGCCGCTTTTGAATCTTCCACCCCATTACTTGAACTGATATAAGCACCTGCTTCGGCTTCTGGGTCGAGGCTAGGGTTGTCAAGTAAGGCGTTTGCTAGTGGTTCAAGTCCCGCTTCAATAGCGATTTGCCCTTTGGTTCTTCTGCGTGGTTTAAAGGGTAAATATAAATCTTCCAATTCGGTTTTATTTTCGACAGCTTTGATTGTGGCCGCAAGTTCGTCGCTTAATTTACCTTGTTCAGATATCGATTTTAAAATTACGCTTCTTCTGCTTTCTAGCTCACGCAGGTAGCCTAAGCGTTGTTCTAACTTTCGAAGCTGTATGTCATCTAGGCCTTGAGTTATTTCTTTTCTGTATCGAGCGATAAAAGGTACGGTTGCACCTTCATCTAATAAATTTACTGCCGCTTCAATTTGACGTGCTGTAGCACCCAGTTCTGCCGCAATTTTTTCAATAATCATTCAATAAAGTCCAATAAGATATATTAGGTTAGTGTGCCGATGACACAATTTTAAGTATGGATAGATGATGCGAGGTTAATTTGATTCGCTTTTTTGCAATTATAACGAGAGATGGCCCACATAGCATGCAATTTATGATTTTGTGTACCATATTTTCAGTATTTCCCATTCTTTGGTGCTGACAGGTGTTTTGACAATTGCAAAATCACCTTCTTCTTTTTTAGCAGAGCCCGCGCCATGGGCGAGTCTATAGAGATGGCATCTTTTTTCCCAAAAATTTCGTCATAGCCTACAATTTGAAAGGTTAACTGTTGCGCGTCTTCGTTTTCTATCGTCACCCACGCACCAAAAAATACACGCCCTTCCTGCTGCTCGGAGTATTGAACAACTTTTGAGTTTTCGAGGGTTTTACGCAAATATCGAACGCGCCTATCAATCTCTCTGAGCCGCTTTTTGTTATATTGATAATCAGCGTTTTCACTTCTATCGCCTAAACTTGCGGCCCAAGTAACTTTTTTAGTGACTGCAGGACGGTCCGTGCGCCATAAAAAATCGAGCTCTTCATTTAGCTGCTGAAAGCCTTTTGGGGTTAAAAGTGGTGTTCTCATATTGGGTTTATCTTTTATAGAGTAGCGTTGCTTGTAAAGTCATTATCTAAACCTAGCTTATAATATGCTCAAATTACTGTTATCAAAAGGCTGGCAATAAAAAAGCGCAGTATATTTCATACTGCGCTTAATAAGAAAAGCATTAATATTGAGCCTTCTCAATTACTCGCTAAACGGGGCAATTGCCAGTAACTCAACATCAAAAATGAGTGCTGAGTTTGCTGATATTTTTCCTGTTGCGCGCGGGCCGTAAGCTAGTTCACTTGGAATATAAAAGCGATATTTGCTGCCAACTTTCATTAATTGTACGCCTTCAGTCCAACCGCTAATAACACGATTAAGTGGAAACTCGGCAGGAGTGCCTCTTTCAACTGATGAATCAAACACAGTGCCGTCAATTAACGTACCATGGTAATGAACGCGAACGGTATCTTCAGCGCTTGGGCTTGCGCCATCACCGGCACTAAGTACTTCATATTGTAAGCCAGACTCAGTAGTGACGACTTCTTCACGTTTTGCGTTTTCTGCTAAAAAGGCTTTAGCAGCGGCAATGTTTTCAGCAGAAGCGGCATTATTAGCAGCTTCTTCAGCGTCTTTATATTTATTTGTGAAGGCTTGTACGAATGTTTGTATTTCTTCTTCAGTGTATTGAGCCTTTCCGCTAAACGCTTCACTAAAGCCGGCTGCTAGTGCGTCTCTGTCGCTTTCTAAGCCTAGTTTGTCTTGCGCTTCTATTTGGTCATTAGCAAATTTACCCATACGAGCACCAAGGGCATATGAATGTTGTTGCGCTTCGCTTGTATAACTTGCAACTGCCGCAGTTTCTTCTTCGGCTTTCTTTTCGCTACCACAAGCAGATAATACTAGTGCGCTACCAATTATTAGGGCTATTGAGGCCTTTTTCATTTACTCTCTCCTAAAACACAAAAGCATGCTTTTTAGTGTTTTTATTTATTCATGGTTTATACTGGCGCCTATGTTAATGCTCTTGACCGCAAAGTGAAACCCTTGTTCGTAAATAGACCGCAATTATTTTTATACATCGTGGGTATCTGCCTGTTCTTAGGTGCCTGTAGCATCCCTGACACCACGCCTATCGAGAAAAGCAATTTGTCACCTAGCGGTGTTTATGCTGCAGATATTCATTCTGGCAGTGAGCTTGCAGTCATTTCTGAAGTAAGTGGTGAAATAAAAGTATACGACCTAAAGACGAGCCAAAGCTTATATTCGTGGCGACATCAAGGCGAAGGGCTCAACTTAGTCGACAATGTGAAATTTTCAAAAGATGGGGAATATGTTGTTACTTCAGATAGTGACGCATTCGCGGTATGGTCAATTGCGACCGGCGAACCCATCGGTTTTTGGCGAATTGACCAATCAACGATTAGAGATATTGCCATTGCTAATGGTGCTAGAGCGGTGCTTGTAGGCAGGGCCGATGGTTCAGTTATGTTTTTTGAACTTGAGAGTGAAAGACGCTTAGAATTTATCGGTCACGAGGAAAAAATAAACGCGGTCGATCTCTCCGCAAATGGTTTGTATGCGCTCACCGGTAGCAATGATTATAAAGCTTATTTGTGGGATACCCGTACTGGGCAGATTATACATGTATTTGATCATCCGCATCGCGTCACACAAGTATCACTAGACCAAAATGCCGAATTTTTATTTACCGCAGACGGGCAAGATAAAGCGCAACTTTGGAATGCGCAAACTGGGCAAGAAGTATCGCGTTTACATTTTATTGAGAGACAAATGGTGTTTACGACGGCCCGATTTTCTGATGATGGTAAGTACTTGCTGACAGGATCTCCTGCAAAAAGACTAGCACTTTGGGATGTTGCCAGTGGTAAACTTGTACACGACTGGCGGGTTGCACCTAGCAATGGGCCTGCGCCTCAATCGGCGGTTGTGTATGCTGTTGATTTCATTAATGACATACCCGTATCGATTTCTAGTAGCGGCAATTACGAACGATGGGCGCTTGAGTAGATATGCGTCTACTCGCCTAATAATGAGAACAGACGAGGTTAATTTTAGAATGAGTGAAGATGTCAGTAACATGAGCATGCTACAAGGTGAGATTGAATCGTTGGAGGTAAAGCTTGCGTATCAAGAAGACACCATTGAAATGTTGAACCAAACTGTTATTCAGCAGCAAAATAGAATCAAAAACATAGAGCAACTTTTGGAAAAAATCACCGAAAAGCTGAAATCCATGCCAGCCTCAGAATCTCAGATTAATGATCAAGTAGAATTGCCTCCTCACTATTAGTCGGGCTTAAACACACCAATTACACCGGTGGCTGTTTTGCTGGCAGCCGTGACTTCTTTAGTTGTTTGGGTTTCTTTATAATCGCAATTTACACAGGCTAATTTCTCAACGTTATTTTCAAAATACAGCATTAGTGTGTCGAGGCTTGAGCAAGAGGGGCATTTAGCACCGGCAATAAAACGTTTTTTGATTTTGGTAGTCATTCAGTTCTTACTTCTAAAAGGGCTAAAACTTATTATACCTAATTACGTTAAGTAATGATCAATATGTGGAATTTTGCTATCCTGCGCGCCTCATTTATTTAAGTCGATGTTATGATTAAACTACAGAAACTAGGCCTACAACGAGGCGTAAAAACGCTGATAGAGTCGTCTGACCTAGAAATTTTTGCGGGACAGAAAGTCGCAATTATAGGGCCCAACGGCTGTGGCAAATCAAGTTTATTTTCTTTACTTCTTGGGCAAATAAGCCCTGATGCGGGTGAATATTCTGTTGCCAAGCATTGGCAAGTCGTGGCAATTGCTCAATACATCGATGATACTTCTCGAAACATATTAGACTATGTCATTGATGGAGATAGTAATCTACGCAATATTGAGCGACAGCTAAAACAAGCAGAAGCAGATAACAATGGCGAATTAATTGCGCAGCTTCATGAAAAATTAGGCCATGCTGGTAGTTATGATGTTCAAGCAAGAGCAGCTACAATTTTAGCTGGCCTTGGATTTGGCGAAGCCGATTTGACTTCGGTTGTGGCCAATTTCTCAGGTGGTTGGCAAATGCGCTTAAACCTAGCCAGGGCGCTGCTTTGCCCTTCCGATCTTTTATTATTAGATGAGCCAACTAACCATCTAGATCTTGATGCCGTCATCTGGTTACAAGATTATTTACAGCAGTATCCAGGAACCTTGCTATTAATTTCTCATGATCAGGCCTTTATTGATGCCTGCGCGGGTGTCATTGTTAGTTTTGAAGATAAGCAGTTGATTGCATACACGGGTAACTATTCAAGTTATCAAAAGCAGCGAGCAGAGCGCCTAGCATTGGCCCAGAAGCAATATGAAAAACAGCAGCAAAAAAAGCAACATCTGACTTCTTTTATCCTTCGTTTTAAAGCTAAGGCGAGTAAAGCGAAACAAGCACAAAGCCGCGTTAAGCAACTTGAGAAGATGGAAGCGCTGCTACCTATTCAGCAGGCGAATGAATTTTCTTTTGATTTTAAAGAGCCCGATAAACTTCCCAATCCTCTAATCAATATGGAAGAAATTCAACTTGGCTATGATGAGACGATAATTTTATCAAACATTCAGCTAAATTTAGTGCCGGGTAGCCGTATTGGCTTATTGGGCCGCAATGGCGCAGGTAAATCCACTTTTATAAAACTACTCGCAGGTGAGCTCAAGCCTTTGCAGGGTAGGTATACAACTTCTGCCGGCTTAAAAATTGGATATTTTGCTCAACATCAGGTGCAAGCTTTGAATTTGGAGAATTCAGCATTTGATCATTTATTAGCGCTAGATCGTCAACTGACTGACCAGCAAATTAGAGACTATTTAGGCGGCTTTGGCTTTCATGGCGATGAAGCTTTGAAAAAAGTGGCGCCGATGTCGGGTGGTGAAAAAGCGCGCTTGGTATTGTCTTTGATAGTGTATACAAAACCTAATATATTGTTATTAGATGAACCAACTAACCACCTTGATATGAATATGCGAGAAGCACTTGCCTATGCATTGCAGTCTTTTGAAGGAGCGATGGTGATTGTGTCGCATGACCGCTATTTACTCGAAAGTGTGTGCGACGACTTTTATTTGGTTGATGGCGGTGCGGTTAGTCCTTTTTCTGGTGATTTAGGCGATTATCAAAAATTACTTTTTGCCAATAAAGCAGACAAAACTCGTGCAACTGATTCAGATGTTAAAAAAGACGGGGTGGTCATTGACCGCAAAGCGCAAAAACGCCTAGAGGCAGAATTTCGTCAAGCGACTAAAGCCTTTAGAGAAACGATTACGAAGAGTGAAAAGCAAATAGCCAAATATCAAGGGGTTCTGCAAGAGATTGAAACACAGATGCTTGATACAAGCTTGTATGAAGCGAAAAACAAAACACGTTTGAACACCTTGATAGCCACACAAGTGGATGCAAAGAACCAAATTGAGGAGTTCGAAATGCTTTGGCTAGAGGCGCAAGAGCACTTAGAAAACGCGCAAGCGAATTTTGATAGCACGAAGGACGCTAGTTAATGTTGCAAAAACAGGTTGATATTTCGGCCCAAGAGTTTTGGCAATTTTCATTGCAGTTTTATGAGCAGGCTAATGTTCAAGAGAATCTGTTGTGCTTACAAGATAAATTTGGGCTGAATGTTAATATTGTATTATTTATCATATACTTACGCGTGAAAGGTTTGGGGTTGTCGGCGCAGCAATTAAAAGTTATCAACACAAAAAATCAAAAACTGGACAGTCTAACTTCTAACTTACGGGCTATAAGAAGAAGCTTAAAAGCGCAAAATATTGTCAGTAATGTGGCTAATAGTAAATGCGCTGAATACCAAAATTTGTTGGCACAAGAACTCGAACTTGAACGTGAGCAGCAAGCAAGAATTATAAGTGTGACTTTAGATCTGGAATTTGCTGTCCAACGAGTCTTAAATAAAGTCTCAGAAAAGAAGTTATTCTTTGATAAAATATACCATATAGCCGAAGTGAGTGGTAACTTACAAGAAGAGTGCTTAGAACCAGTTTTGGACACGTTAATAGATAGAATGATTGAGTATCGTTCGATGTTTGGTGGGCAAAGCAATGACTGCTAATTTTCCTACTCAATTTGGACGTATTTCTACTTCATCTTTTGAACCAGAAAAGTGGCTTAAAAATGCCCATTTACAAACTATATTACCTAAGTTTGTTCTATCAGCGCCTGATATTCAATTTATTAATGAACGCATCACTACGCCTGATAAAGACTTTATTGATTTATCGTGGGCAACACCGAATAAATCGACTAAAACGAAAGCCACAGTAATTTTATTTCATGGTCTTGAAGGTTCTTTTCAATCTCATTATATAAAACATTTAGTGGCATTATTGTTAGAACAAGAATATGCATGCGTAGTGATGCACTTTAGGGGCTGTAGTGGTGAAGCTAATTTAACACCTATCGCGTACCATTCAGGAGCTACTTTTGATCCTGAATTTATCATACCCATCGTAAAAGCAAGGTTTAGCAAACTACCCTTGTTTGCTGTTGGGTTTTCATTGGGCGGAAATATGTTAATGAAGTTGATGGCTCAACTTCACTACTTGCCAATTGATGCGAGTGTTTGTGTCTCGGCACCTTTAGACTTAGCAGCTTCATCTTTTGCTGTTCAACAGGGGTTTTCTAGAGTTTATCAATGGCATTTGATGAAAAGCATGAAAGCGAATTTACTGAATAAAATGACGCTTGTTGATATGTCGTCTAGTTTAGGCGTGTCGGCGACCGAAATTGCGGCAATGAAAACGTTTAGGCAGTTTGATGACCATATTACATCAAGGTTACATGGCTTTGATGACGCCCAAGACTACTACCGTAAATGTAGCGCTTTATCTGATTTGCCAATGATAAAAAAGCCAACGCTTATATTACACGCCGAAGATGATCCGTTTATGAACAAGAGCGTTATCCCCAAAGAAGCAATGATAAACGATAATGTTGCATACGAAGTCAGTAAACACGGTGGACATGTTGGGTTTTTAAGAAGTGTTTCTGGAGTCGATAAGCTATGGCTACCAGAACGCATAAATGATTTTTTGAGTGAAATATTATGATAGTGCCGTATAAAGAACTTGAACCAGACACATTGTATAGTTTGATCGAGAGCATCGTGCTGCGAGAGGGGACTGACTACGGTGAAGTAGAGATGTCGCTGGCTGAGAAAGTCGCTTTAGTCAAAAGTCAATTAGAACAGGGTGTTGCAGCGCTTGAATACTCTGAAGAACATGAGTCGGTTAACATTATTTCTTTGGACTAACCTAGCTTTCTTATTTTTAAGCTGTAGGCTTATCCACAAAGTGCAGCACGGACAGTCTAGCACGCTCTTTGTGGATAACTTTGATTTACATGGGAGTGAAGGTAACACTAAACGATAGGGGAACCGCTTTTGAAATACTCTTCAGCATGGCTATTTCCTGTAATGCTGCAATGCCAGATTCAAGACCGAATTCACTTGCGTTCAAAATAGTGGGTTTTATTGTTGTTGCTTTAATTTGACCGTTTTCTAGCGTGCTTATTAGCACACTAAATGATGTTGGTACGGTTTTATTTTGAATCGTCAACTGCCCTTTAATATCTACCGTCTTACTTGTGCCGACCGGGGCGTCCAATAGTTCTTTGTCAACCTTCGCCACAAAACTAGCGCTCGCAAAGTTAGCGACATCAAACAGCATTTTTTGCATTCTTTCATTGCGAATTGGTATCGATGTCTCAACAGACATTAAATTAACGTCAATATTGAGTACTCCGTCATCACTAACGCTACCTGAGAAATCTTTGAAAGAATGTACTTCTGCTATGTGCTCATTTTTTACTGACATAAAGTGCACTGAGCTTTCTGTCTTATCGATTCCCAAGTCAGCTTTCAATATTGGAGACAACAGCATACCAGCAAGGAATATTGAGCTAGTAATGTAGTTAGAAAATTTAAGCATGATAATTACCCTGATTAAAAATTTATTTATACTGAATTATACTCTTCCAAGCCACTCGTTGATCACCAAGTACTACAAAATCTGGGTTGATAACACTTTCTCTTCGGTTATAGGTAATGGGGTCGAAGTTTGCTGCCATAATAGCACCACCTGCTTCGTTAATGATGCATTCAGATGCACCTGTATCCCATTCACCGGTAACGCCTAAACGCATGAATACGTCAGCCGCGCCTTCTGCAATAAAACAAGCTTTTAACGAGCAACTGCCGGTGGGTAAAGTCTGATAGCTTCTTTTATCACTTAAGCGCTCGAAAATACGTTCTCTAGACTGTCTACGGCTAATCGCAATCATAATCACGTCTTCACTGGGCACTGAAAAAGAGCGCACGGCAATGGCTTTGGTCTCACGCGAACAACGTTTGTAGGCGCCATTGTCTTTGCTGGCAAAATAAAGTGATTCACCACATGGCCAGTATATGACGCCAATCACAGGCTGATGATTTTCAATCAGCGCTATATTTACCGCAAAATCGCCCGACCTTGCGATGAACTCTTGGGTTCCATCTATGGGGTCAATAAGCCAATAGCGAGTCCAGTTTGAGCGCTCTTTAAGGCTTGCCAAGGGCGTTTCTTCTGACATGATAGGGATATTTGGCGTGGCCGTTTGCAATATATCCATAATAATCTCATTAGCCCGGTAGTCGGCACTCGTAACCGGACTCTCATCTTCTTTTTCAAACTCTTCAAAATCGCCTTTATCATAGATATTTAGCACTTCAATTCCGGCTTTGATAGCAGCTTCTTTTGCGATTTCTAACAATTCGCTAATAGGTTTAGTCATCATGGGACTTTCTCCAACGGTCTAACAATAATAATGCAGCAACACTTCTTGCTTCGCAAAAATCTTCTTTCGCTAATAATTCATCAATGTCATTTATAGGCCATCTAATGACTTCAAGAGGTTCTGGCTCGTCGCCCTCTAGGCGAGATTCGGATAGGTTCTGAGCAATAAGCACATGCATTTTTGCATCAAAAAAGGTCGGCGCCATGGCGAGGGTTTTTAGTGGTGAAAAGTGTTCTGCTTTAAAACCAACTTCTTCTTGTAGCTCTCTGTTTCCGGCTTCTACAGGGGTTTCACCAGGGTCAATGAGACCTTTAGGAAAGCCGAGCTGATAACAATGAGTACCCGCTGAGTATTCTCGTATTAATAGCATATGGTCATCATCCGTGAGGGGGACTACCATCACCGCACCGCGCCCGCTGCCGGACATACGTTCAAACTCTCTTTTTACACCGTTACTGAAGGTCAAATCTACTTGTTCGATTTTAAAAAATCGACTTTCTGCAACGAGCGTTCGCGCATTTATTTGTGGCAATTTATTTTCTGGCTTTGTTTTACTCATGCTAACTTCACAGGATACAATACGTCATAACCTAGACCTTAGCACAAGGATAAACACTTGGCACTCTTACCGTGGCATAAGATTGAAACTGTTTTACTCGACATGGATGGCACCTTGCTTGATTTGCATTTCGATAACCAATTTTGGGTGCATCACTTGCCGCGAAAACTTGCTCAAGTGAGCGGCCGCCCATTAGGTGATTGTATAAAGGAAATGGAAGCAGCTTATGCTGAAGTCCACGGCACTTTAGAATGGTATTGCCTAGATTATTGGGCTGAGCGACTGCAATTAGATATTGTCGACGCAAAGCAAGAGCTTGCGCACCTAATTGTAATGCGTGACGATTGCATTCCCTTTTTAGACGCGCTTCGAGCAAGTAAGCGAAAAGTCATTTTAGTGACCAATGCCCATCCTGATAGCTTATCTTTAAAGGTAGAAAAAACCCAATTGGATGCCCATATAGACACGTTGATATCTACGCATCAGTTTGGGGTTTCGAAAGAATCTCAGTCATTGTGGCAACAATTACAGGCACATCTTGGTTTTAACCCCAAGACCACCTTGTTTGTTGATGATGGCGAACGCATTCTCGATGCTGCGAAAAAGTTTGGCATTGCCTACACGCTTGGGGTCAGAAATCCCGATAGCAAACTTCCTGACATTGATTTTGATAATCACCCAAGCACAAACAATTATAGCGAATTACTTGCATCTATTCACAATGAACCATTTCGCTTATTAGGCGAGTGAGCGCGAGCAAAAGTACATCAGTCTTCGCTGAATACAAAGAGGGAAGTATGACAAACACAAAAGAGGATAAGGCGCTAAGGGTAGTCGTTGCATCAGCAAACCCGGTGAAGATAGACGCAGCAAAGGAGGCTTTCTCACTTGTTTTTAAAGTCGCGGTAGACATCGTTGCTGCAGATGTTGATTCTGGCGTTAGTGATCAACCGATGGATTATGAGGAAACCCGTCTAGGCGCTGAAAATCGTGTTAAGCAAGCGCTGCAGTTGCATGAGGCAGACTATTATATTGCCTTTGAAGGCGGCGTTGATGTTTTTGAAGATGGCCCTAAAACCTTTGCAGTAATTTGTATCTCAAATGGTGCTGAATTGGTTTTTGGACAGTCTGGGATGTTACCGTTGCCACTGCCGGTCTACGCGATGTTGCTTGAAGGAACTGAATTGGGGAGTGCCATGGATGCGTTATTTAACACGGTCAACATTAAGCAAAAAGGCGGCGCCATTGGCCAATTGACCAATGGGCTTGAAACGCGAAAGAGTATTTATACATCAGCGACTATTCTTGCACTAAGTCGCTTCGTTCACAAAGACTTGTATAAGGTTTAATATTGCAACTATAACGGTTCGCGTGACTTAATGTTTAACTTGTAACGACCTTGTCCCAAAGAGGGACCAAAAAATGATGTGCCCATTTTTACTTCATTGGGGTAGTTGTTAGGAATAGCATAGCTGCCCTCAGCCGCATATCTTCCGGCTTGGTTAAATAGAATCTTAGCGTCTAAGGAAATCCCGTTGTCGGGCGATACTTGCAATGCAAAGTTTGGTGACTCACACGCTAATGAGGCATTGAAGTTGCCTAAATCTAAGGGGCGACCTTCAATATTAAATGCGGCCTGCAACCAACTTCCTTTACCGTCGAGTTGTTCACAGCCTTGGTCAAAAGAAAAGCTATCTATATCAACTCTAACTCTTCCTAAGGCCGTAACCACTACGGGCAAGTCAACCTGTGCAAACAGCGGCTTAACCGGAACGAAAACACGCGCGTTGTTGATGTCAAACGCTTTGGTGTTCAAGAATGAAACTTGCACATTCCCATCAAGATATATTTTGTCGCTGTTTCTAATTTCGCCGCCTTTAATATCAACTTCAGCCTTCAATAAAAGTAAAGATAGCGGAGATAAATCCCAAGTAAATTGCTCTACTAACAAACCTTCATAGCGTACATCCATCGCGCTACCAGAAAACAATGTACCATCAACACCAGTGAAGCTGAGTTTCCCCTGACTACTTTCTTGAATGTAGCTGGTGACATATTGCGCAGGCATATAAACTAATAGAAATAGAAAATAAACAACGATACCAAGTATTATCCACTGCCACTTTTTCACTCTACTCTTTCCCCAATCGTAATCGTTGAACTTGAACAAAACCTTTCTCATTGATTTCAGATACATCTGACTGAATGATCACTACACCTCTACTTTCAAGTATATCTAGCCAGCGCAAAAAATCATTGAATACGACTTCGTCTAAAGTAACGACAAGTTCATCGCCCTGGGGCTGCATTCTGGCGATGGGGATATTGGCGCTACGCGTTGTTTGGTTTACCACTTGCGTCAATGACCCTGAGAATGTGGTTTTATTCGATGACTGACGCAATATCGCAGCTCTGTTGGCTTGCTCTTTCACCCACGCTAGTTCTGCTCTATCGTTGGCAACAACGCTGCGTTGTTTTTCGAGTGCACTTGACATGGGTGACCAAATGGCAAAGTAAAATATACCGACAATCGCCACGACGCTCGCAAGCAGCACTAGTTTTTGTTCTCGCTCTGAAAGGTCTTTAAACCATACTTTTAACTTGTCCATGATTAGCCTCTCACCGTAATGACACCGATTACTTCATCGCCTCTATTGTTCAAAGCGCCTTGTTCAACTTCAAAACCTAAGTTTTGGGCATTACGTCTGAAACTTTCTAAGGCTTCAAAATTTTGGGCAACTGATTGTATGCGTATTTCTGAGCGTTTTATATCGTACTTTAAGGTTTGAGGTCGAACGCCTGAGGTTTCAAAAGCATCACTTAATCTGGTTAACATCGCCAACATACTCAAATTTCCGCCCCCTTTTTCAAGAGCGTTTATTTCTCGTGCTAAAACACGTCTAACGTTTGTTACTTTACCTAAGTTTGGAAAGCCTTGCTTCACGCTTGCTTGGATTTCTTGACGCAGCTCCGCTCGGTCACGCTTTAAATTGTTTAGTTCAGTGGTTTTGTAAACCAAATTTGAGCAAAGGGCAATCACAGCTAATGCGGCGGCAAGCTTCCATTTGTCCCACGCAACATTCGTTTTATGTTTGACAGTATATTCACCTTGGAACAAGTTTAATGTTGATGCCAAAGCGCCCTTTAATAATAATTGCATGGGCAGGCTGTCAAAGTTAAAAGTGACATGTTCAGATTCTGCAAGGGTATGGATTTCGCTGTAACATGTAATAGCGAGTTTATCACTTGTGGCTTTTTCATTGACTAATGGTAATAGCCAAGGGCTTTCACCCTGCATAAATTGTCCGTCGGCAAATCTAACTAACAAATTCTCGTCCAACTCCAAGATACTAATGCCGTCGCTTTCTGGTAAACAATAGGCATCGGGTACTAAACGGGCGCAAAACAAACCAGCGTCAACAAAAGCTTGCTGCCATTGTTGTAGTTTTTCTTTGTTGATAATAGCGACTTGTTGGGTATTTCCCTGTTTCTCACCTAGTGCAAAAAATAGCTGATCGACATCGCCGCAAAGCTCATCTTCAATCATATACGGAATAGCGGCTATCGTTTTTCTTGAGGCGTTTGGTGGAAGTTCAACGCGTTTATAAAGCACTTCACTTGATGGGGCGAGGGCAATTACCTCAGCACTTGTCGCACGCTCGCTCAATGATGCCATCGCGCTTGCATCATTTAATTTACCCGACGCAATAATCTCGTCTTCTTGCGCGCTGTAAACTAACCAATGGATTGGGTCGCTATGTTGTGAGCCCAATCGAATTATTAAACGCTGCATCTAAAATGCGCCTCCAAACTCTCGACTAATAATGGTGATCCCGCCATCATCTAGTCTAAAAATAGTTGATAATTTAAACTGTGAACCTTGGAACTTGGCTATCGTGTTTAGTTTAAAATACTTGGTGGTTATATCAAACCATTGTTTCTTTTCTGGATCTAATTCTAAAGCTTGAACTTCAGCTAGTGCAAAAAAGTCTTCAATACTGTTGAATCCCTCTGTTGGACGACTATCGATAATACTCGTACCGGTGTCTAAAGTGTCCCCTAAAAGCGAAGACAACACAACCGCGTTCTCGCCGCTAATCGTATTTACATTGATTTTGATGTTGCTTTCAGGGAGAACACATACCACTGATGATAACTCTTCTAATCCGCCTACTTCGATAGCTTGTTCTATTCCGTTTATAAGTCGAAGTTCTGAGGGGTGCCCTAGCGGATTGTTTGCTGCCAAATATGGATTTGCTAGGGATTCGTAGTCAGCATCTTCGGCGCCGTAATTTTTAGGCGTGCTGTCTTCGTCTATCCAGTCGATTAACGAATCGCGGATGGTATCGCTAACTAAGCTATCGTTTACGAAAAATTCAACTAAGCGGTGAAATGCTTCTTGAGGCTGCGTTATTAGGGTTGGGTCGATTGGTAGACCTGGATTCCCCTCGTTTTCCTTACTTTCTTCCTCGTCCTCATTGTCATCGGGTCGAATATAGGCAGAATTGATTGCGTTTAGGTTGAAGCAAGTCTGCATATCTTCTAATTGCGCTTTGATTGACCCGCCAGGCACGGGGTACTCAAAGGTTTCAGCCCATGGTTGACTTAAATTAATATTGTCTCCGGTGAGTGCTTTTAGTGTCATTAAGGAGTTTTGCGCAAACTGCTCAGCGCCTAATGCATACCAATATGCTTGATTATTGGCCTTAATATTTAAGGTGCGGGCGACATTAAGTTGAAGTCTACTGCTCATCTCTACCGCAATGACCGTGATTAAACTAACGATGAGTAAAACCACAACTAAGGCAAGGCCGTTTTGCTTTTTGTTGTATTGTTGAAGCGTCATACTTTCACCTGGAATTCTCTGCGAATAACACCAAATGTATCGGTTGTGATGGTGATAGCGATTGCAATTGGCAGGTCTACGTCAGGGATGGTATCTGACCAGTCTAACTCGGTGCTAAGTTCTCGGAGTACTTCTACCTGGAAATCACTTACGCCCTCTAGTAAGACTCTCACTTTGGGTTCAGTGCCGATGACAGCGTCTACATAATTGGTGTGCAAGCGTTCTAGACGATTTTCTTGTAAGCGATAAGCGACATTTTGCAGACTACTGCGTTTTAAACGCATTTGCGGATTTCGCCAGCCACCTCTAACAAAGCCAATGCCGTAAGCTTCGCTTTCAAACTCAAACTCGCCGCCAGTGATTACTAAATTATTTTCAATACCTTGGGTTCGAGGAATCCTAGCTTGGATTTGAAGGAAGTCGCGTTCGATTATGATCATGGCCCGCTGAAGTTGTTCAAATTGGGCTTCTCTCTTTGCTGAGACTTCGCTTGATGTGTTGACGTTGGTCAACATCGCATTTGCGGCTAAGGCAAGTAGCGAGA
This sequence comes from Glaciecola sp. G7-5, assembly GCF_055808975.1. NCBI lineage: Bacteria > Pseudomonadati > Pseudomonadota > Gammaproteobacteria > Alteromonadales > Alteromonadaceae > Glaciecola > Glaciecola sp. G7-5. The sequence goes on along the minus strand of NZ_CM147892.1, from coordinate 473,559 downwards.
ATATACCAATGGCAATCACTATTTCTATGAGCGTGAAAGCACGTTGATTTTTAACGGAAAAATAAAATCCTGGACAGTCTAGATTTTTATTTCTGCTGTTTTTGTTCATTGGGTTTGCTTCGCTATAAAGCTACTAACAGATGTAATTTGCGTTTTCATTTCTTCATCTAACGCAACGGTAACCGTGATTTGATAAAGTGAATCGTCGCTGGTTTTAACGACTTCACGTTCCCAATACCAAACTTGCCCAACCATTTCTTCTTCGCCTTTTGTTTCTTTATCCAATGGCCATTTGATTGTCGATTCTAAGGTACTGCGCGTTAATTCATTATTTGCGACCCATGTTGCAAATGTGACTCTTTCTAACACCGTAACTGAACGTAAATGTTCGTAAACGGTTTTCATAACCGCACCGCCAGCAAGCGCAAAAATAGCAACCGCAACCATGACTTCAATTAGAGTGAAGCCTAGGTGATTTTTTTTAAAGTTTACGAAAGGTTTCATTCTGGCTCTACTAAAGATAAGGGAACGGTATCCTGGCCTTGTAGCTGGAACTCAAAACCCTCATCGCCAATTTCTTGAGGTTCGTATCTTATACGTAATTCAAATGGAGTAATTTCGCCGCTCGATAGTATAAATACTTGTGGGGGAGGAGGAGCTTTGTCTTCTTCATTGCCTATATCAACGCCTTCATCACTGACGCTTAATTGCTCGTCAAAAATTCGCCTGTCAAACAATGAGTCATCGTTTTCCCAGGCCAAACCATCCAGAATAAGTTCTAAATAAACGCCTTCAGAAAAGTAGGCTTTTTCGAATTGTTTTTGGTCTTCTACGGGTACCCATTGTTCTTCATCATCTAATTTAACAAATTCATAGGATTGTTCTTTATCGTCAAGTCTCAAACCCATTTCTAGTTGATTGATGACAGCATAGTCACTTGCCATATTGAAAACGACTTGTAAGCGCTTCACTTCTTTTTCAATATCTTTTTGGACATTTCCGGCAAAAAAAGCAAACCTAACACTCGCAAGAATAAGACCAATTAGTGCGAGCACAATAATAACTTCAAGTAGAGTAAAGCCTACTTGTTTTGGGTCGTAGCTTTTAGTCGTCTTCGAGTAGGACAAAGTAAAACCTTGATTATTATGAGTTTTGTCTAAGCGCAGCTTTATGTTAATTAAGATCTGGACAGTCCAGATCTTAATTTGAGTTACTTACTTGAGGTATTCATTTAAGTTCCAAGTCGCAATATCATCCTCAGTACCTTCGATTTGATCAGGGCCAAAGCTATAGATGTCGTATTGACCTACTTCGCCAGGATAAAGAAGTACGTAACTGTTGCCCCAAGGATCTTCTGGTAACCTTGTGATAATGCCGCCTTCAGGATAGCCCTTAGGAATAGGATCGATGGTGGGCATGTTAACTAGTGCATCAAGGCCTTGTTCGGTCGTGGGCATACTATTGGTTTGCAGTCTGTAGAGCTGGATTGAGCTTTCTAATTGCTGTATGTCAATCGCCGCTTTCTTCAGTTTAGCAGCATCTTGCTGTCCGAAAATAGCCGGGGCAACAATTGCAGCCATTGTCGCAATGATAAAAATAACAACCATTACTTCAATTAGGGTAAAGCCTTTTTGAATGTTTCTTGAATTAGTCTTCATAAATATATCTCACTAAACTCCAGCTAAATTGTTTAACTCTAAAATGGGCAAAATTATCGCCATTACGATAAATAGTACTATGCCAGCCATGCTAATGATTAATACAGGTTCAAATACTTTTAGCGACATGTCGATGGTACTTTCAAACTCTCTCTCTTGGTTTTCGGCCGCTCGCGCTAACATCTGAGTTAATTCTCCAGACCGCTCTCCTGACGCTATCATATGCATCATCATGGGTGGGAATACTTTTGTTTGAGCAAGTGCGGCTCTCAAACTGCTCCCCTCTTTAACGCGTTCTGCCGCAACCTCAACAAGGTCTTGTAAGTGTTTGTTCTTAAGCACACGGCCGCCAATCGTCATTGATTCGAGTAAGGGTACGCTGCTACTGGTTAATATACTTAATGTTCGAGCAAATCTAGCGGTATTAGTTCCCCTCGTTAAGCGACCAATAAAAGGCAATGTTAATAATCGTTTGTGCCAGCGTACTTGTAATAAGGGATTTTGCAGCATTTTTGCGACAACAAATATAGTGACTATGATCACGATTGCGGCATAAATACCGTAGTTTTGAACGGCCTCACTCATGCCTATTAGTATCTTAGTCACGGTGGGGAGATCTTGCTCCATGTTGTCGAATTGCCCTACAATTTCAGGTACAACCGTGGTTAGCAGCATAATTACTACGCCCAAGGCAACTAGGGTCATCAAGATTGGGTATACCAGCGCTTGGGTAATTTGGCTTTGGGTTTGATGTTTTTTCTCAGCGTAATCGGCTAACCTAACCAAAACTGCATCAAGGTGACCTGATTTTTCTCCTGCCGCTACCATGGCTCTGAATAAGCCGTCAAAAGCTTTTGGAAACTCACCCAATGCTTTGGCTAAACTATGGCCTTCAACAACTTTACTGCGAACTGCCATCATCATGCTCTTGGTGCGAGGTTTTTCGGATTGTTCTGCAACAGCGAGTAGCGCTTCTTCAATCGTTAAAGAGGCTTCGATAAGTGTTGAAAGCTGCCTAGTGAGTAGAGAAAGATCGGTGGCCGATATACTTGGGCTGAAAAATGACTTTACACTTTTTTCAGTCGCCTTTTGTTCTTCCACCTGATTTACTTCTAAGGGAATCAGTGTTTGTTCACGCAATTGTTGGCGAACCTGACGAGGATTGTCGGCTTCTACCACTCCGCTTTTGTTTTTCCCCGCAGAATCAAGGGCTTTATATGCGTATGCTGGCATTACTCTTCTCTGGTCACTCTAAGGACCTCTTCTAATGAGGTTATGCCAGCGAGTACTTTGTCACAGCCATCTTGTCTAATCGACGGCGTTGTCGTTCTTATATATTTCTCAATCGCTTGTTCACCCCGTCCATCGTGCATCATTTCACGTACTTTCTCATCAACAATGAGCTGTTCGTGAATGCCCGTGCGGCCTCTATATCCTGTATGGTTACAACTAATGCAGCCTACTGGATTATATATGGTGGCCTCTTGAGAAATTCCTAGTATTTCCATTTCCCGCGCTCCAGGTGTATGAGGCGCTTTGCAATCCGCACACAAGGTTCGCACCAGTCGCTGCGATAATACTGACAATAACGAAGAAGAAAGCAAGAAGGGCTCTATCCCCATATCTTCTAAACGCGTAATCGCACCTGCCGCGGTATTTGTGTGCAGGGTCGAAAGCACCAAATGGCCAGTTAAACTTGCTTGTATGGCTATTTGTGCGGTTTCTAAATCACGAATTTCCCCAACCATGACAACATCAGGGTCTTGACGCAGAATAGCGCGAAGGCCCCGAGCAAAGGTCATATCTACCTTGGCGTTGACCTGTGTCTGGCCAATACCTTGCAAATCAAATTCTATTGGGTCTTCAACCGTTAAAATATTTCGGTCTTTGGAATTAATCTCACTAAGGCCGGCATACAAGGTGGTACTTTTTCCTGAACCTGTAGGACCGGTCACCAACATAATGCCATGGGGCTTACGGATTAATTCTGAAAAGTGAGTACGATTATTTTTCGTCATACCCAAATCTTCGAGATTTAGTCTCGCATTATTTTTATCTAGTAAACGTAAAACGACACGCTCACCGTGACTAGACGGCATTGTAGAAACCCTAACATCAACCCCTCTACCACCAATTCTAAGGCTTATTCGACCATCTTGTGGAACGCGTTTCTCTGCAATATCCATTTTCGACATAACTTTTATACGAGAAACCAACATCGACGACATTTTTCTGTTTGGTCGCAATATTTCGCGCAAAACGCCATCAACTCTAAAGCGCACAACTAGCTGGTTTTCGAATGTCTCGATGTGTATGTCAGAGGCGCCTTCTTTAATGGCTTCTCCAAGCATCGCATTAATAAGCTTGATGATCGGCGCGTCATCTTCGTTGTCTAAAAGATCTTCGGTATCGGGCAGGTCTTCTGCCAATGCGAACAAATCACTCTCGTTGCCAAGATCTTCCATGAGTTGCTTGGCTTCAGAAGAATCTCGTTGGAAAGAGTCAGTAAGCAGGGTTTCAAAGTCTTCTTGTTTGGTTTTCTTTAAGACAAATGACTTGCCACTATAGCGCCTAACTTCTGCAAAGGCCGTTAGGGGAGTCTCTTCAGTGTAATAAAGTTCGTGAGGTTCGATATCAACATCAAGTAACAGATGAAAACGTTTAGCAAAACTAAATGGGAGCTTAGATGAATTCTCAGGGATCTCTTCATCCGCAGCCATTTCAGCCATTACTTCGTCTGATACAGACTCCGCCACATCGTCAAGGTCGGTGGAGTCTGCTAGCTGCGTATTCTCTAACTCACTTGCCATTAATTGCCATCCTGCTTCTCTTTCTCGGTTAAATATTCCTCAAATGAAGGAGGTAAAGTCAATGCATCATCCCACGAAGGTAAACTAGGACCTTCTTTAAACGGCATTAATGGCACACCTTGAGACTGTCTGTGCAGTTGTTGGGCGCGAATATAATTGTATTTCTTATGGCTGATTTCGTTCATTGTGACACCATCTCGCACAATGGTAGGCTTGATAAAGACCATCAGATTACGTTTACGCGTGCTTGTGCTTGAGGTTTTGAATAAGTGGCCAATAAAGGGGATATCACCAAGAATCGGTACCTTAGACACACTTTCTTGTACGTCTTCATCAATTAAACCGCCAAGCACTATCGTGCCGCCATCATCAACGATTACGGTCGTTTTGATTTCGCGTTTATTAATGGATATGTCTACCGAAGTTGCACCGCTTACACTTGATACTTCTTGTTCAATGGTCAATTGAACCGCATCGCCTTCGTTAATTTGCGGCGTGACTTTGAGTTTTATTCCCACCTCTTGGCGTTCTACCGTTTGGAAAGGATTTGAGTTATTTGAACCGGTTGAAGTACCTGTAATTATCGGAACTTCTTGACCAACGATAAAGAAAGCCTCTTCGTTATCCATGGTGGTCAAATGTGGGGTTGCCAAAATATTTGAGTTTGTATCTGTACTAACCGCTTGTACAACAGCTCCCCAACCATTTTGAATCACACCTGCGATTAAGCCGTTTGCGCCGCCTAAAAGTGTTGCCAGTGGGGTTAGGTCGCCAACGACAGTGGTCGAAGTTGGTACTTCACCACCATTCGGTGCTACTGTGGTTCCACTCACCGTCTCTATCTTCTGCTTCACGCAACGCCACACCCAATGAACCGACACCTATTACGCCATTGGTGAATTGAGTACCGCCACCTTCTTCAGAAATAAGCTGAACACCTAAGGTCACACCATCACCTTCAAATACTTCGACAATGATAGCTTCTACTTGTACTTGGGCTCTTCGGACATCTAACTGGCGGATAACTTCTTCTAAGGAGCGCATCATGTCAGGTTCGGCGGTGATAACTAATGAGTTGCTGTCTTCATGCGAGTCTATACTGACTTCACGATTACTTCCTGAACTTCTGCGGGTCTGAGTTTGCGCGCCTTGGGTTTCAGATTGGATACTGTCGCTGACACCTTGAAGCACTTTCACTAAGTCATCGGCTTTGGCGTAATTTAGGAAAATAACACGCGTATTACCGCTTGATTCAAGCTCTTGGTCCATTCTTTGGATAAGATTGATTAAACGCTGACGCGCTTTAATATCACCACTTACAATAACGCTATTGGTTCGATCATCGGCAACAACTCGAGGGGTTGATTTTCCACCTGGCGTTTGTTTACTTTGAGAATTATTAATACTTTCAATAATGCGCACCATCTCAGAGGCAGATGCAAAGCGAAGTTTTATCACTTCTACTTCCTCATCACCAGCGCGGTCCACTTTTTCGATTATTTCAACTAACCTGTTTACCACCGCAGCACGACCGGTGATCATCATAACATTTGATGGGTCGTGGGAGACTACGTTACCACCGCCGGTTTGGTCATTGAGCTGGCGTAATATTGGCGCTAACTCTCTTACTGGCACGTTATATACAGGGATAACGCGAGTAATCATTTCATCGCCGTTTAGTTCTGTAGACTCTACAACTGGAATGTTTGACGACTTGGCATTTTTTGAACGGACAACTTTTAATATACCACTTGGCATTTCTACCACAGCAAAATCATAAACTTGTAGTACGTTTAGGAAGAACTGGTAGTACTGTTCTTCTGTTAATAAATCATAACTACGAACGCTGATTTTTCCTCTAACATTCGGATCTACGATAATCGTACGTTTAAGGTTTTTACCGACTATATTAATGAACTCGGTAATTTCCGTATTCTTAAAATTTGGCTGGTATTCAGCACTTTCGACGAAAAAGCTGTTGCCTAATAGTGCGCTGGCCATTAATAGGCTCAGTGCTAAGCTTTTTGCTTTTTTTCCTTGCTTTGCAAGCATCATAAAACTACTACCTTATTCATTACCCTAAGACTCCGGTATATCTAAATCGAGAGAAACATATTCGCCGCCTCGCAGCACTTCTAACTGCAATGTATCGGCCTCTTGTAATTGGGTGAGGGCTTCTTGTGACTGCTGTAAATCGGTCAAGTCTAAGCCGTTCAGTTGAACAACTACATCCCCGTTTTGCAAACCGACCGAGTTAAACAGGGCGGGCTTCGCCCCTGGCGTTACTTTAAATCCTAAAAAGACGCCATCCACTCTGTGTGGAGCCAGTGATATCATGTCGGTAAAACTGGCGGGTTCTTTAGCTAATTGTTGTCGTGCCTCACGAACAGCTTGTGCCTGAGCGGCTTTATTTTGATTTTCGACGAGTTTATTGCTTGGTCTGTTTAAGGTTGTTTGACTTAAGGGGAGGGCGTTTGTTTGACTTTCGTTCGCACGTTTTTTATTTGCTTCTTCAAAATCGATGCCATCTAACATGAGCGTTTCTCGTGTAAGTCTATTTTTAATTATTACTCTATCGACGTATATTTCGTCGAGCGTCACGTTAGTGCCGTCTATCTTATCACCAATACCGTAAGTACCTTGATTGTTTCTATACTCGATAATTGCTGCACCAAGGTTAGGATTATCGCTTGAGACTACCCCAGACAAAAGTAAATTTAGTTTTGTTTCTGGCACATCACTTACTTCTTCTACCTGGACTACAACAGGCTTAGCTTGGGCATTTCCAAATAAATTTTGATTAATTAGTTTATTTAAGTTGGTGACTTTATCACCACTATTTTGAATTTCACTCTGTTGGAGCTGAATTGTTTGTTGGCTTGTTTGGCTTTCAGGCTGAGGAACTAACGACCAGGTAATTTTGGCTGCAAAAGCAAGCAGGTAAATACTGAGTATAAGCACTACAATAAAAATCAGCTTTGTCTCGTGACGCTGATAAAATGCTGTGGCGTTTGAAATTGTAAGAGAACTCATTGTGTGTCTACTACAGCCATATTAAATTCGCAGGTGTGCAATAATAGCTAGTACAGTTGAAAGCTACAATAGCTAAGGGCGAAACAATCTAAAAAACTCGCAACTACGACAGCAAACGAATGAAATAGTGCGATTTGTTTTTCGCAGCTTCACGAAGATCTTTCAAACTAGACTGTCCAGTTACGAACTAGACTGTCCAGAAAATCATTCAAACTAGACTGCTCAATTACGATCTAGACTGTCCAATGAGGTGTTTTTTCAGTTACACTACCAACCATGAAAAAACAGAAAAATGTAATACAAGCGCCGGTACGTATCGACAAGTGGCTTTGGGCGACCCGATGCTATAAAACTCGTTCGTTGGCAAGAACCGCAGTTCAAGGTGGTAAAATAAAGTACAACGGTCAACAATGTAAGCCAAGCAAAACGGTTGATTGTGGGGCGATTATTCGTTTTCCCCTGGGTTTTGACATGATGGAGATTGAGGTACTAGAAATTTCTGATAAACGAGTTTCTGCGCCGTTAGCGCAAAAAATGTATCGAGAAACTTCTGAAAGTGAGCTCAAGCGAGAACAGAACGCTGAAGCAAGAAGACTGAGTTCGTTATTAAGCCCGCACCCAGTGGCTAAACCCGGTAAAAAAGAGAGACGAGATATTTTGCGCTTAAAAGGACGAGAGTGATATCTTTTGCACTTTGTGAGAAGTAAAGACGTTTAAGTTGTATGTTTAGGAGTTGAGAAACTGCAGGACTTAAACATAGACACAATTGCAGGTATTGAACAACGCTAGGAAAACACTTGAGCAAGGGCTTCAAGTGTACTTCACGGTCCACAATCCGATTCTAGGCCTGATAAGAAACAACGCCGCGAAATCGTTAAATGTAAACATCAAAAATTAGGCAGCACATGGCAGACATATTAGATAGATTTTTGTTCGAAGAGAGATTCATAAGAGGCGAGATAGTTTCTTTAGAAAAGAGCTTTCAAAAGATTTTGGCATCTGCTGATTACCCTGAATTTGTGCAATCCTTGATTGGCGAATTGATGGTCACAGCGAGTTTGTTAACCGCGACCTTGAAGTTTGAAGGTGAAATCGCTTTACAAATTCAAAGTGAAGGCGCTATTCGATACATTATTGTCAATGGCACTCACGATCAAAAATTACGCGGTGTGGCAAAGTGGGATGAAACCCTGACGGAGCATCCTCAAGTATTTTCCGATTGTTTCAAAAAAGGTGTTCTTGCGATAACACTAACGCCAAAAGATGGCCAACGATATCAAGGGGTTGTCGCTTTAGACAAGCCCAGTTTGGCCGCTTGCATTGAGGCGTATTTTTTACAATCAGAGCAGCTTCTCACTAAAGTCATTCTTGCCAGTCAAGTTGGTAAGAATCAAAAAGCTGCCGGTCTACTCGTACAAATCGTACCAACGACAAGTGAGTCGAGCAATGTTCATGAAAATCCAGATTTTGAACACGTATCACTTATCGCTGAAACTGTTACTAGTACTGAATTATTGGCGCTCTCTCACAAAGAAATGATTAATCGTTTATATCACGACGAAGTCATTCGGATTTACGAACCTCAGGCAGTTGAATTTTCTTGTGATTGTTCAAAGCAGAGATGCGCTACAGCTTTGCGGAGTGTTAGCAAGGCAGAGCTTCTTGATATAATTGCGCAGGATGGAAAAATTGAAATGGACTGTCAATTTTGTCACCAAGTATATTCCTTTGATAACATTGATATAGAAAACATCCATGGACAAAATTTGGATTCAGGCAGCGCTTAAGAAGTCACTAGTGCTGCTTGTTATGTACGGGTAAAATGAAGCTAGCGTTGAGTCCGCCTTCGGGGTGGTTTGAAAACTGAAGAGCGCCTCCATGGCTTTCAACAATTCTTTTAACGATGGCGAGCCCTAAACCTGAGCCAGTAGAGCCACGCGCTTGGTCTCCTTGCGCAAAAGGCGTAAACATTTTGTCTAACTGAGAATCCTTGATACCCTTACCGTAATCTCTAATAGAACATTGAATACTACGGCTTTTATCAACCATTGTCGTTGCTATCGAGATTTCATTACTACCATATCGGAAGGCATTCTCAATGATGTTTTCGATAACTCTTTTGATACCTACTTTGCGTAATTTGGTCGATGTGAGTTTACCCAGATTTAAGTCTATCGTATGTTCTTCAACCATTTTTCTAGCATCCACTAACTCTTGAATTAATTCGTTTAAATTCACATACTCGAAGCTTTCCTGCTGGTCTTGTCTTGCATAGTCAATGAATTGATTAATAATTGCATTTAAATCGTCAATGTCGTGTTCAATCCCATCTTTTATCCAATCTTGATCCTGTGGCAGCATTTCACTCGCTAACCTTATACGCGTCAACGGCGTGCGCAAGTCGTGCGATATTCCTGCTGTCATAATAAGGCGATCATTTTCAAGTTGCTTGATCCCCTGTGACATTTTGTTAAATGCTTCAGTTACCGCGACTATTTCGCTGCTACCCACTAGTGGTAAAGGATCGGGGAAATGTCCTTTACCGACCTGACGGGCACCTTTTTGAAGTGCCTGTAATGGGCGGTTTAATCGCCTAACGAATAGCCAACCACCTGTAACGCTTAAGGCACCAATGACAAAGAAGTACATGGTTAAAGGAGATAGCGTATCTTCATTTGGTCCTCGAAGCGGTATCGATATCCATAAATCGCTACGTTGCGGGGGGTTAATCCAAACAACATAATTTTCTCCGGTTTTTACTCGGATTTCAGTATTGTCGCCAAGTTGCTGGGTGATTTGTTTGGACATAAAGTCGTAATGAGAGGCGTTGCCTAGGCCTGCATGCATGGCTGAAATCTCATCATGAAAACGAATGCCAGTACTGTTTTTTAGCTGTTTTATTTGCTGCGGTGTTAGTGAGTCGATATCGTGCAAAAAGAAGGTGTTTATTTGATTGGAAATTAACTTATTTATTTGGTGGTAGCTCGGACTTATAAAATAATGGGTGACTGATAAATATGAAACTAGTTGATTGATAAACAATAATCCACCAATCAGCAGAGCAGTTTGACCGAATGTACTGCTTGGGAGTAGGCGATTGAGCTTGCGTTTAAGGTCTTGATTGGCCATCGGGCACAAATACGTAACCTAGTCCCCAGACTGTCTGGATATACCTAGGGTTGGCTGGATCTTGTTCTAACATGCGTCGTAGCCTTGAAACTTGAACGTCGATACTTCTTTCCAAAGCGCTGTAGTCTCGGCCTCTGGCTAAGTTCATCAGTTTGTCTCTGGACAGCGGCTCTCTAGGATGTTTTACAAGTGATTTCAGTACTGCAAACTCACCGCTGGTGAGGGTCATTGCTTTACCGTTGTCACTCATTTCACGTGTAGCTAGATTTAGTTTAAATGGTCCAAACTCGATAGTTTGCTCTGATTGTGATGGGGCGCCAGGCGCTTCACTTGTCTTTCTTCTCAGAACGGCTTTGGCTCTTGCCAATAGTTCTCTTGGGTTAAAGGGTTTTGGAAGATAGTCATCAGCACCCATTTCTAAACCGATTATTCTATCCACTTCATCGCCCTTAGCGGTAAGCATAATTATGGGTATTTGGTTCTCTTGTTGGCGCAGTCTGCGACAAATGGACAGTCCATCTTCGTCTGGTAGCATAAGATCTAATACCATCAGATGAAAGTTTTCTCTCTCAAGTAAGCGGTCCATTTGCTCACCATTCGCGGCGCTTCTAACCTGATATCCTTGTTCTACTAAATATCGCTCCAGCAATGATCTAAGTCGCATATCATCATCGACTACGAGAATTTTTGTTGTTTCCTGACCCATCTAAAACACTCCTTAACTAAGCTCGTTAGGCAATATAACGAATTAAAGCCCTATATCCAATAGTCCTTATGTTTCAGATTGTGTCAGGCACGAATTAATTTGTATCAGCGACCCAATCTACTTGATAGTCAGCACGTCGTTTTTTATCCATTAGTTCACCAATAAGTGGCGTTAAAATAAGCTCCATCGCTAGGCCCATTTTTCCACCGGGAACGACTAAGGTATTTACGCGAGACATAAAAGAACCTTCTACCATTTGCAGCAAGTAGGGAAAGTCTACCTTTTTCATATCCTGTCGAAACCTGACGACTACAAAACTTTCGTCTTGGGACGGGATTTCACGCGCGCTAAAGGGGTTAGAAGTGTCAACCGTAGGAACTCGTTGAAAATTAATATGGGTTCTTGAAAACTGTGGTGTAATGAAATGAAAGTAGTCGTCTAGGCTGCGCACAATACTACTCATTACAGCGTCTCGAGAATGTCCTCGGTCAGTTGTGTCGCGGACAATTTTTTGAATCCACTCCAAGTTTACAATTGGCACCATGCCAACAAGTAAGTCAACATAAGATGCAACGTCGCAATCTTGTGTTTTGACCCCGCCATGTAAGCCTTCATAAAAAAGTAAATCGGTTTTATCGGGTAAATCTTGCCAAGGCGTAAAAGTTCCGGGCATTTGATTAAAAGGTACAGCTTCGTCGAAAGTATGTAAATATTGGCGATACTGCCCCTGACCTTGCACCGAGTATGATTTAAATAGCTGCTCTAGGAGCTCAAAATCATTAGCTCTCGGACCAAAGTAACTAATATGTTTACCTTGCTCTTGGGCTTTTCTGATTTCCACTTCCATTCTCGGGTCGTGTAAATCTATGAAAACTGTCGCCTCCTACTGAAGCGGCATTGATGCTTAGATTGCGAAAAATGTGCCTGATGGCGTTAGTTGTTGTGGTCGTCCCTGCACCAGAAGAACCTGTTATTGCTATTATTGGATGTTTGACTGACATAGTGAACTTCTTATTTTGTGTATGCTAGTTATAGGCAAACTCGAGGAATGCGTCAAGCCATTTAGCGTCTAAAGTAACATACTAGACTGTCCAGTTTTATGTTATTTGCATAAACGATACTTTTGAACAGTTTCCAAACTATCATCAGCCAGCTAGTCTTTTAACCATGACTATCGCCAGAAAACACTTAATTGACTACTCACAAACCTGCTTTTATCACTGCATGTCTAGATGCGTGCGCCAAGGCTTCCTGTTGAATTCAGTCGAATTAGCAGAAGGGCAGGTGAATTACCGTAATGATTGGATACAACGTCGCTTATTGTTGTTGTCAGATGTTTTTGCAATAGACTTGATGGCGTTTGCGATAATGGATAATCATACACACCTTGTTTTGTTCGCTAACCTCGAATTAGCAAAACAATGGACCAACATAGAAGTTTTAAAACGATGGTCGAGAATAGGCAGGCTGCCTTTGTCTTGTCAGCTTTACTTAGACCCAGGTTGGAGATCACGGCTCAATGAAGTAGAAGTAAGTATGGTGCTTGAGCAAATAGACGAATATAGAAGAAAGCTAACCGATATCAGTGTTTACATGAGTAGATTCAACTATTACGTTGCTAGAAGAGCGAATAAAGAAGATGAGGTTAGTGGGCACTTTTGGGAAGCGAGGTTTAAGAGCCAAGCCCTGTTAGACATGGGGGCAGTGTTGGCATGTATGTCTTATGTTGACCTGAACCCCATAAGAGCGAACAAGGCAAAAACGCTACAAGACTCTAACTTTACAAGTATTAAATTACGTTTGGATATGGCGCTGGAGCATAAATTGACAAAAGTCGGTCCTATAAGAAAGCAATTTAACGAGTTTAATAGCTACCAATCTATCTCCTTAGAAGAGTATGTTCAGCATCTATCATTCATCTTGGGAAGCCAAGATGAAGAAAGTGCTTTTCAGCCTATAGATGAGTATAGTACCGACATTCGTAACTGGGTTAAAAATACGAAAGGGTTTGAGCAGATTTATACGCTCTGTGCGGGGGAAAACGAGCTAGTTGCTGCTTTTAGCAAAAAAGCTCGTTCTTATTCTGGAATGCAAGCAAGAGGTGTTCAAGCTTACTCAGAGTCTATTCTCTGTCGATTGCTCGATTACCAATGTCTGTGCGGAAAAAAGCACCTTTACAGCTAATTTTCCGAAGTTGAGTATATGCTTGAGTTTGCGCATCTTTTACAGTATCTCCTAAGCTAGTAACACAAAGAATTCTTCCGCCATCTGTAGAGATTGTGCCACGCATGAACGTTGTGCCTGCATGGAATACCTTAGTATCAGTTGCTTTTGCTACATAATCTAAACCAACTACTGGAATTGCTTTTTCATATTTACCAGGGTAACCGCCAGATGCTAGTACTACTCCTAAAGCAGCTTGTGGTTTAAATTTAATTTCGGTCTCATCTAATTTGCCATCACAAGCTTGTAGGCATAGCTCTACTAAATCAGATTCTAGACGCATCATGATAGGTTGTGTTTCTGGGTCGCCGAATCTGCAATTATATTCGATTACTTTGGGCGTGCCTTTTTCACTTATCATCAATCCCGCATACAAGAAACCTTTATAAGGTAGGCCTTCTTTAATCATGCCTTTTACCGTCGGGTATATAATGCGCCTCATGACTCTGTCATGGATTTCAGGTGTAACAACTGGCGCAGGTGAATAGGCTCCCATTCCGCCTGTATTTGGCCCTTCATCATTGTCGTAGGCACGTTTGTGATCTTGACTTGTAGCAAACGGTAAAACATTTTTTCCGTCTACCATAACAATGAAACTGGCCTCCTCACCCTTTAGGAAGTCTTCAATTACAACCTTTCTTCCTGCGTCTCCAAATGACTCGCCATTGAGCATAAAAAACACAGCGTTATGCGCTTCTTCTCTGGTTTTTGCAATAACCACGCCTTTACCGGCAGCCAAACCATCAGCTTTTATGACGATAGGCATACGTTTTGTATTGATATATCTCGTGGCTTCGTCAACGTCATCAAAGGTTTTATATTTTGCGGTAGGGATTTTGTATTTCTGCAAAAAGTCTTTACTGAATGATTTAGATCCTTCTAACTGGGAGGCGCCTTTGCTCGGACCAAAAACTTTTAGTCCGTTTTGTTCAAATAGATCGGTTATACCTAATACAAGCGGCTGTTCTGGTCCAATTATGGTCAAGTCTATTTTTTCTTCTAACGCAAATGCAACTAGACTGTCCAGATCATCAACCGCTAGATTTACGTTTTCGACCATATTTTCTTCGGCTATGCCTGGATTGCCCGGGGCAACAAATATTTTATCTACAAGGGGGGATTGTGCCACTTTGTATGCCATGGCATGTTCTCTACCGCCACTACCTATAATTAAAATTTTCATATTTATTATTGCCTCTATTAATAATTTTTACTTGCAGTCGTGGACCAAATGATTTGATAACTGGACTGTCCACTCAACTAGCCTTAGTGTTTAAAATGGCGCATTCCAGTAAACACCATAGCAATTCCATGTTCATTAGCCGCAGCAATTACTTCGTTGTCCCGCATAGAGCCGCCTGGTTGTATAACAGCTTTTATGCCTGCAGCAGCGGCTGCATCTATGCCGTCCCTGAAAGGAAAGAATGCATCGGATGCCATCACGCAGCCTTCAACTTGTAAGCCTTCGTCTTGTGCTTTTATGCCCGCAATTTTTGCAGAATATACACGACTCATTTGACCGGCACCAACGCCAATCGTCATACCACCTTTACTATAAACAATGGCATTTGATTTCACATATTTAGCAACTTTCCATGTGAATAATAAGTCTGCTAACTGTTCTTGTGACGGCGCTATATCCGTAACTACTTTTAAGTCATCGACATCAACCATACCAAAATCGCGGTCTTGGACAAGTAATCCACCATTGACTCTTTTAAACTCATATTCTTCAGTTAGTTGTCCATGCCAGTCACCGCACTCAAGCAAACGAACATTTACCTTTTGAGAGATGGCGTCGCGTGCTCCTTCACTCACAACTGGTGCGATAATCACCTCGACAAATTGCTTTTCGACAATAGCTCGAGCCGTCTCTTCATCAAGCTCCCTATTAAATGCTATTATTCCACCGAAGGCAGAGGTGGGATCGGTTTTAAAGGCATTCAAATACGCTGAGAGAATATTGTCAGATACTGCAACTCCGCATGGATTGGCATGTTTCACAATGACACATGCAGGTTGCTCAAATTCTTTCACACACTCTAAAGCAGCATCTGTATCAGCGATATTGTTAAACGACAGCTCTTTACCTTGCAATTGAGTCGCAGTGGCTACAGAGGATTCTTGAATGTCATGTTCTACATAAAATGCTGCTTCTTGATGGCTATTTTCGCCGTATCTTAAATCTTGTTTTTTTAGAAACTGTAGATTCAGTGTTCTAGGGAAATTACTGTGTGTTTGTTCACAACCTTCTTCGCATTCATGTGAATCGTTTTCAACTAAACCACCAAAATAATTTGCAACCATTCCATCATATCTTGCCGTATGCTCAAAAGCCTTTATAGCTAGCGAATATCTGGTCTTGTAGGAAATTGAAGCGTCATCAGACTTAAGTTCGTTTGAAATTTTTGTATAATCGTTAGGATCAACGACAATAGTTACATCTTTAAAGTTCTTTGCTGAAGCACGGACCATTGCAGGACCGCCAATATCGATGTTTTCTATTGCATCCTCAAAACTACAGTCTGGTTTGGCTACTGTTTGGGCGAAAGGGTAAAGATTTACGATGACAAGATCTATGGGCAAGATTTCATGCTTTTGCATCACGTTTTCATCGACATCTCTTCTGCCTAGGATCCCACCATGAATTTTTGGATGAAGCGTTTTAACGCGACCATCCATTATTTCCGGATGCCCAGTATGTTCACTGACGTCCTTTACTAGAATGCCTTCTTGACGCAACAAAGAAGCCGTACCACCGGTCGATAGAATTTCGACACCTTGGGTTTCGAGTAATTTAGCTAACTCTACAATTCCCGTTTTATCCGAAACGCTTATAAGTGCTCGTGCGATAGAAGTGTTGTGCATGCTGTATCCAAACATAAATGTAGTTTAATTGAAAAAATGGACAGTCCAGAAGGTTGGCTTTCGTTTTGCTGGCCGAAGCCATGAACTGGACAGTCTAATTAAATAATGCTTATAAAAAAGAGCGTAATGGTACGCTCTTTTTTATAATAAACTTTTAGCCTAAACCATATTGCTTTAACTTCTTACGAAGCGTGCCTCGATTGATGCCCATAAGGTTTGCTGCTCGAGTTTGGTTGCCTCGTGTATAGGTCATCACTTCTTCTAGAAGAGGCGCTTCAATTTCAGCGAGCACTAATTCATACAAATTATCTATGTCTTGATTATTTAGCTCTTTTAGATATTTGTTTACAGCTTGTTTAACAGACGACCGCAATGGTTTTTGCGCGTTAGTTTGCGACGGTGTTGTAACAGTAGTAGTAAAGGGGGATGTTAAATTTTGATCGAACATAGGTTATGACTGCTCTCTTTAGTTATTTCATGAAACTAAGCTGCATTGCAAGTGTTATATTTTTCTTGCTTTGACAACCATGAAAAAAATTTTCCAGTGCCTCTATTTGAAGGGCACCTTCGTCTATTGTGTTAAATTTTCGACGAAATTCCCTTTCGGGATCGTACGATTGTAAATACCATCCAACATGTTTACGCGCGATACGAATGCCCATATGCATACCATATAAATCATAAATATCTTTTACATGTTTGATGGATATCAACGCCATTTCTTGCGGCGATGGTTTTGCTAACTGAGTTCCGTTCAGTAAGTAGTGCTCAATTTGCCTGAAAATCCAAGGATTTCCCTGCGCGGCTCTACCAATCATTATGCCGTCAGCACCGGTATAACGTAATACTTTCTCAGCTTGTACAGCGCTGGTAATATCCCCATTCGCTATCACTGGGATATTAACACTTGCTTTTATCGCCTTAATTGTTCCATATTCTGCTTCGCCTTTGAACATACAGGTACGCGTTCTACCATGCACAGCGATAGACTTTATCCCTTTTTCTTCAGCAATTTTAGCTATTTCTACGCCATTGCGATTGTCGGTATCCCATCCCGTCCTAATTTTTAGGGTGACGGGCACATCTACCGCTCTGACTACTGCATCCAAAATACTAGCCACTAACTGGGGTTGTTGTAGCAACGCTGACCCAGCCAGCTTTTTATTTACTTTTTTTGCCGGACAACCCATATTGATATCAATAATTTGGGCACCCTTTTCAACATTGAATTGTGCAGCTTCTGCCATTAAATCAGCTTCACTACCAGCGATTTGAACTGAACGAATGCCGGACTCACCTTCATGATTCATTCGGTTGAGAGATTTCGCTGTATTCCACACTTTTGGATTAGATGACAACATTTCAGATACCACCAAGCCAGCACCCATTTCTGTGCACAAGCGTCGAAATGGTCTGTCAGTTACACCTGCCATAGGAGCCAGTATCAAATTATTTTTTAACTTGTAAGGTCCTATTTGCATTAATCTACCTCAATGTGTTTGTCGATTAATGAAACAAAAAAATCGTCATCGTAAATCGGGGGCGTATATTACTTATTTTTGACGTATTTTGGAAGGTTATTATTTAAACAAATAGTACTTTTTTGGCTTGACTTACGACTTTTTTTTCACAGCGCTTAAACGAACCCATTCGCCTTCAACAACAACTGGATCAAAAATAAATTGATTTTCATACACTTGTATTACTGATTCGTATTGCTCGTAAAGAATTCCCGACATTACTAGCATACCGTTTTCGGCGCAGTAGTCTGATATGACTTGAGACAACTCTTTTAAAGGTCCTGATAGAATGTTGGCGACAACAATTTCTGCCTGCAAGTTGGGCTGATTTTGAGGGAGGTAAAGAGCCAGCCTTTCGGCAACGTCGTTACGCTGTGCATTATCTTCACTTGCTTGCAAAGCTTGTGGATCAATGTCTATACCGATGACCTTACGCGCTCCCAGTTTCAGCGCGGCAATTGCCAAAATACCAGAGCCACAACCAAAATCCACAACGGTTTTATTTGTCACATCTACGCTATCTAACCATTGCAAACATAAGCTTGTGGTTGGGTGCGTGCCAGTACCAAACGCCAATCCCGGATCGAGTTTAATATTGACCGCATTGATATCAGGTACTTCACGCCAACTGGGGCATATCCAGAGCCTATTTCCGAACTTCATGGGGTGAAAATTCTCCATCCATTCGCGCTCCCAATTCTTATCTTCTAATTGGTCAATAAAGATTTCATTTGGATTTATAAAACTGAATGTATCGACAACGGTTTGAATAAGGCTGCTTACATCATCTTCAGCACTATATAAACCAATCACTTGCGTATCAGGCCACAGCATTATTTCACCAGGCTTGGGTTCGTACATAGGTGTATCTTTGGCATCAATAAATGTGACGGCTTGGGCTTCTAGTTCCGTTAGCAGGTCGCCCACCCGCTCTGCATTTTGGGCACTTACATTTACTTTTAGTTGTTGCCAAGCCATGGTTAACTACCGTTTATTGTTGATTGTGAATGGACAAGAAGGTGCGCATATCTTGTGTTAATTTCTCAAACGAGGGGTGATGGATATACATCATGTGGCCAGCTTCATAGTATTCCATCGTTATTCTATTTTTATCAAAACCATTGCGGTTAAACGAATATTCCGTTGCAAAGAAAGGAGTGGCTAAATCATAGTAGCCGTTCGCGATGAAAATTCTAAAAGATGGATTCTCGCGCTGCGCTCTTGCTAAGTATTGCCCTGTATTCAAAAAGCCTTGAGTGCGCGCACTGCCCAAATAGAGCCAATCCCAGTTTGAAAATACTTCTCCTGACAACACATTGTAGCGTTCAGTTCTGACAAGATTAAGGTCTTGCGCTAAATAACTTTGTATCGAGGCGGTATAAGCGCCGTCTATGGCATAGCCTGAGGGATCTGTATCGAATCGTGCTTCTACATTGCTAGCATCAACGCCTAAATAACGACTGTCAAGACGACCAACGCTCAATCCTCTATCCCGCAGCAGTTCTTTCATAAATAGCATTTCATCAATCCGTAAATTGGTTTGAATTAGATATTTTTTGCTAAGACCGGTGAACTGATGAAGTTTATCTACAATGTTGGAGAATGCATCGTCTTCGATGTTTTGTCCTAGAATAAGTGCCGATGCATATTCTGTTAACGCAAAATTTCGCACTTGCTCTATAAAAGAGGGTAAATCTTTATAATCGCTTCTATTGGGTATAGCGTTATGATACCAAGCAGTTGCTGCATAGGTGGGTAAAAAAGTGATAAATGGAAGGTCGTTCCCCGGATTGAAGTCGCCCGTTTGAAAGTCTACGATACTAGATATAAGAAATACACCATTTAGGTCAACACTTCCCCATCCTTCTTGTAACTCTTTTACCATTACTGCAGCGCGGGTCGTACCGTAACTTTCACCTGCTAAATATTTAGGAGAATTCCACCTTTTATAGTTTGTAATAAACTCTCGAACAAACTGGGACATTATTTTGGCATCTTGACGAACGCCCCAAAAGTCCTTGCCTGCAAAGTCTCCAATTGCTTTAGAATATCCCGTACCTACAGGATCTATAAACACCATATCTGCTATATCCAGCAGGCTTAAAGGGTTTTCTTTAATCGTGTAAGGAGCAGAGGGGACTGCTTGTGCGTCACTTGGCAGTTGTACGACTTTCGGCCCGAACACGCCAAGATGTAACCACACACTTGATGAACCAGGACCACCATTGAAAATAAATATAATGGGACGTTTCTGTGGGTCTTTAATATCGTCTCTAAAGTAGGCGGTACTAAAAATAGAAGCTTGCGGCTTACCACTATCATCTTTGAGTTCAGTATTGCCTGCTATCGCTGTATATTTTATTTTGCCTGTTTGTAATCGTATATCATGTTTGGTCTCTACTAAACTAAAATCATGACTCGCTGGTGATTCTGAAGCATGCACTAAGCGCTGTTGACTGTATAAAACTACTAATAAAATAATGAAGATTCGCATAACCATCATATTGTAAGTGTCCTTACTTCTTATTTTTTTCTTGTTCTTTATTCATCGCATCAATTTGCTTCCATAGAGCTTCAGCTTCACTGGTAAGCTCCGCGAATAACCTCATATCACCTTTGCGTTGGGCCTGCATACATTTTTCAAGCGCTTTATCATATTGACGCTGAAGTTTTTTAGCCGGATTACTTTTAAACATTCCAAACATAATTATACCTCATGACTTTAATTAAGTTTTTTAATACGAATTTAAACCATTTTAGTTTATTTACGATTGTTAAGTTTTGAAGATAACATTTATTTTTGCATATATGTATCGAATAGTGAAAATTGTATGTAAATCAATGATCTTTAGATTAGCAGCGGTGATATTTATAAGTATTGGACAGTCTAGAATACAAGTTGGACAGTCTGGAATTATTTTTAGATAAAAAAAGTCCCAATGAATTTCGTCAAAGGGACTGGGTCAAATACTGTTTCCTATAGTTTTACTATTCTTCTTTTTCGAGCTTTCGTTCTAGATAGTGGATATTAGTGCCACCATTAAAAAAGTTTTCGTCATGCAGTATTCTTTTCTGAAGCGGAACGTTAGTTTTGATACCTTCAATTACTAGTTCATTTAATGAATGGCGCATTCTGGCAATTGCTTCATCTCGGCTTTCACCAAAGGTGATCAACTTGCCTATCATTGAGTCGTAAAACGGTGGCACCGAATAACCCGTATAAATATGAGATTCCCAACGAACTCCTAAGCCACCAGGTGCATGAAACATGGTAATTTTACCTGGACTAGGGAGAAAAGTGTTTGGGTCTTCTGCGTTTATTCGGCACTCTATCGCGTGGCCTCTCACGTTTATTTGAGATTGCTCTATAGATAAAGGTTGCCCTGCGGCAATTCGCAGTTGCTCTTTTATCAAGTCGATACCAGTCACCATTTCGGTCACGGGGTGTTCAACTTGAATACGCGTATTCATTTCAATGAAATAGAACTCACCGTTCTCATATAGAAACTCGAAGGTTCCGGCACCGCGATAGTTTATCTCTATGCATGCTCGACGACAACGCTCGCCAATCTTTGCGCGCATCGAATCTGAAATTCCTGGAGCAGGCGCTTCTTCAACCACTTTCTGATGTCGGCGTTGCATGGAGCAATCGCGTTCACCCAAATGAATTGCATTTCCTTGTCCATCAGCAAGTACTTGAATTTCTATGTGGCGAGGATTCTCTAAAAACTTCTCCATATAGACGACGTCATTGTTGAACGCCGCGCCAGCTTCAGCTTTCGTTGTACGAATTGCTTCATCTAGCTCGGATTCGCTTCGCACGACACGCATACCGCGACCACCACCACCACCGGCAGCCTTCACAATCATAGGATAGCCAATACGTTTTGCGATGGCTTTATTTTTTTCTATATCGTCGCCTAATGGACCGTCAGATCCAGGCACGCAAGGAACACCCGCTTTTCGCATTGATGCAATAGCCGATACTTTATCGCCCATCAAGTTGATTGTTTCAGCGCGTGGCCCGATAAAAACAAAGCCACTTTTTTCTACGGCTTCGGCAAATTCTGCATTTTCTGAGAGAAATCCGTATCCAGGATGAATAGCAATTGCGTTAGTGACTTCGGCAGCCGCAATAAGTCGTGGAATATTGAGATAGCTCTCGTTTGCAGGCGCATTGCCGATACAAATTGACTCATCGGCTAACAAAACGTGCTTTAAATTTCTATCTGCAGTGGAATGCGCCGCGACAGTTTTAATGCCTAACTCTTTACAGGCGCGCAAGATACGCAGAGCTATTTCTCCGCGGTTTGCTATTAAGACTTTATCCAACATAGTGGCGCCCTTTATTCAATAACGAAAAGTGGTTGATCGAATTCGACCGATTCTTGATTTCCAACTAAAATTTCTTTTACGACGCCGTCTTTGTCAGATTCGATTTGGTTCATCATCTTCATCGCTTCGATGATACAAAGCGTATCACCCACTCTGACTTTTTGACCTGCTTCAACGAAGGCTTTCGCTTCAGGAGATGATGAGCGGTAGAATGTGCCCACCATAGGAGACTTCACTATGTGACCGCTAATAACCGGAGCTGCTTCAACAGCTGCAGGTGCGGGCGCGGCTACAGGTGCTGGTTGTGGCGCAGCCATTTGCGGTGCATAAGCAACAGGTGCAACACTGCTACCTCGATGAATCCTTACTGACTCCTCGCCTTCAGTGATCTCTAATTCTGCTATGCCTGATTCTTCTACAAGCTCAATGAGCTTTTTAATTTTTCTTATATCCATCTTTGTGCCTTATTCTAAGTCTTATACTATTTTTGTTGTAAATGTTTGATGAGTGCGTTTAACGCATATTCGTAGCCATCCGCTCCTAAGCCAACTAGGGTGCCAATGGCAATATCTGAAAAATAAGAATGATGTCTAAATGTTTCACGCCTATGCACGTTTGACAAATGCACTTCAATAAAAGGTATATTCACGCTCAGTAACGCATCTCGAAGCGCTATACTGGTGTGCGTAAACGCGGCTGGATTAATGATAATGCCATCAACGATATTTGCGCTGGCGTGGATTCTGTCAATTAATGCATGCTCAGCATTTGACTGAAACGCTTGCAGCTCTACGCCATTTGATATTGCTAAAGCTCTAAGGCTGTTTTCAATGTCCGCTAAGCTAGTGGCGCCGTAAACTTCGGGTTCACGCTTACCAAGCATATTTAGGTTTGGACCATTCAATAACAAAATTTGCATATAAAATTAGGCTTATCGTCGTTATTTAGGCGAAACTTGTCGACAAATATACTTTTGCGCTAAAACGTATAAATTTGTCTCAGTTTTTCCGCCGTTAAATTCTTATTTTGCATAAAATAGCATACTTACCAGCAAGTTTTCAGCAAAATACTGGTCTAATCAGCGAAGTTAGGTGAATTTAGGGATAAAACGATGACTATGAGGGGACAGATCGAAAGGTGCCAACTGCAAATCTGAAATTACTATTGGCCATTTTATCTTCTAACATAGGGTGCAATTGAAATTGACACGGTAGAATTTTATCGGGGAGTATCGTTAAATTAGCGATGAATCGATAATTATGCTGGCACTGTTGAGTATTTATCTCTTCGGTCGGCAACAATGCTTGTAATTCTTTTTGATCGACGTCTTCTCGTTCTTTTCCAACAAATTGATAGAATGAATCGCTGACCTCGATATGCTTTGTTGAGAAATCAATTACGAAGCCAGGTGTGCGAGAGCGAAGAAACGCCTTATTAATCACCTTGTAAGACAGCTCCCTGATATATTCTTCATGGATGTCCTTAAAAATGCCGATTATTTTTGTCGCATGGCCTGTACGCTCATCAAAAATACGCTTTGCTTTTATTAAATTCCAGCGAAACGCATCTTTCTTTTCAGTAAATAGCCTAGCTGTAAAATTTATGGCAGTTTTATTGCCGTTTAAGTGAGCAAACCAATTGTCACTAGCCATTTGTTGATCATCTTTGTGATAGGCCGCCAAGGCATCGTCAAACGAACCTACTTTTGCGATATTGGCAGAACCGCCATTCATATTTTTATACAAATAAAAACAGTCTTCGTCTATGACATATTCCCAAACGACTTCGTTGCCGGCCCAAAGTGCCAATTGTAGTCGTTTCGTCATGCTTGTCAGGTACTGGTTAGCTTCAAACAAATCCATGGTTTTAGAGCGTAATATTTCCTCTACTTTCTTCCTTCCAGCTCGTTCTCTTTCGAGTCGTCGCTCAAGTTGATCTATGTGTTGACGTAAATCTTGCTCGCTCATGTTCTGCTCTTGTCGTAGTCAATGTTTTTGTACACTAGTTTTATATCTAAACGCATGGTACTTGGCCGTGGAGTGGGCGTAACTGTCTGATGAGAATCGAAAAAAATTAGACTGTCCAGACATTTCGACTTATCCACAGATGGCAGCCTAGACTGTCCAGTTTCTTAAATATTATATTGCTAAGGACACCAGTACGTATGTATATCGTTACAATCGAATTAAACTTTATACAAAGCGTTGAGCGTGTTGTTTTGAAGCGAGGTCCCAGCAATAGTCATCAAGCATTAACTTTGGCTTTATAAAAACTGAATTTTTTTTTATTTATCCGATAACCTTTCAGAGCTAAATGAAAAATACAAGTTTACGTAAAATCGACGATAGCATTTGGCCCCTAGATTAATAAAGCGAAAGCGATGAACCGTATTACAGCACAATGACTTTGAAGAAACACAAAAGAGAGCGCTAATGAGTATACCAAAGGGATATGAAGCAAAGTATAAACAAGACCTTGGCGGTTTAATCAGAGACTGGGCCAAGTTTAGAAAGGAAAAGGAGAAAGATTCCCTCGCTCATTTCTATAACGCTTGTAATCAACTATCTCAAGAAATCGCAACATTTGCATTGTGCGCGCTTCAACAAGTAATGACCAGCATGTCTAAGAGTGCAGAGGCTGGCCTACAAAATAAAAAAGACTCCAAAGAGTTGATAAAAAAAGTGGATTGGTTGATGAATCAGCTAATCCGTGGAAATAATGAAGAGCTTGACCCATTCTTGAAGGAATCTGATGTAGCAGCCGAGCAAGACGATTTACACCAAAAAGTAAGTGCTTATACTTCGCGCATTAATCGTAATAGCAAGCCAAATATTGTCATTATCGACGAACAACTATCGGTTGCACAAAGTTTAGCCAAAACCTTGGAAGATTTTGCCCTTAATGTCAGTTGTTTCACGAGCATTGCAGACTTCAAAAAGGTGAAGGAGGAAGTCAACGCAGACTTGGTTCTGCTAGATATCGTAATGCCCAACACGAGTGAAAAAGAAGTGTTTGCTTTTGCCACAGAATTAGTGAGTGAAGGTATTAAAGTCATTAGTTGCTCTTCGACCTTTACATTTGATTCGAGATTGTTGGCTGTTCGTGCAAAAGTATCTGACTACGTTGTCAAACCAATCAACACCTATGTGCTGGTTGAAAAAATCGGCCGGGCCTTAAGTCTCCAGCAAAATAGAAAGTATCAGATCATTATTGTTGATGACCAAGAAACGATGGGGACTTTTTATAAGACCATGCTTGAACAAGTCGGTTGCGACGTTACTTTTTTCCCAAGTGCCAATGCCCTTTTTGAATCTCTCGATGACCTTGCGCCAGATATGTTCCTGCTGGACATGATGATGCCAGATGTAGGTGGTTTAGAGGTCGCGCAAATGATTCGACAAGAACACAAATTTGATTTCGCACCGATTATTTTCATCACCGGAGATGAGCTAACAGAAAATCGTTTAGCAGCTCTAGATGCGGGTGCAGACGACGTTATTAATAAATCGATTGCAATAAAAACCATAACACACCAAATATTAACGCGTTTGGCGAGGGCTTCTAAAGTAAGCGCTTTTGTTGCAAAAGATGCATTAACAGGTGTGCTTAATCATAGCCAAATTGTGGAGCGCGCAAACCAAACTATTCGCGCATGTCAGCGCCGGAAATCAAAAGCAACTCTTGCTGTCATTGATGTTGATCATTTTAAACGTGTTAACGATACCCACGGACACATCGCGGGAGACAAAGTGTTATGCGCATTGGGCCAACTCTTGTCTAATTCGGTGAGAGAAACGGATATTGTTGGACGCTATGGAGGTGAAGAGTTTGTAATTGTTTTCGACGATTGCGATATTGATGATGCTGTTAATAAAATGCAGCTCATGAAAGACGTATTTAGTAATATGCGCTTTTTGAGCAACAAAAATGAATTTAAAGTGACTTTCAGTGCCGGTTTAGTTGACTTAAATGCCTTTGATAGCGTGATGCCGGCCATTGGGGCTGCTGATAAAGCGCTATATAAGGCAAAGCATGATGGTCGAAATAAGGTCGTTAAGTACCCTTTGGAAGCGAAATCCTAAGATGAAAAAGCCAGCGCCCTGTTGCTAAGCAATCACAAGAAAATCATCAAACAATCGGCTGATGTTTTTACTCATGGACTAAAATTCCCGCTTTAGAGTGACGGATGTGTTATTGCCCGGAGCATGCACATCTACCTGTTTGCATAATTTTTTAATAAGTGACATTCCGCGTCCCGAAAGGGCACCGTCTTTCATATCTGTAGAGTTTTCAAATTCATATCCACTGCCGGAGTCTTTGATTGAAAACATCATTTCTTGGGTTTTAGGAATAAAAGTAATAGACATCTCAAGGCAGTCTGCTTCTTTCATGTTCTCAAGACGTTTTTCTTTTAATTCCATATATTCTGCAAATCCAGCAAAATCATTTTTCAGCGCTGAGTCTAAATCTAAGATCCCGTGATCAAGCGCATTGCTAATGAGCTCCGCAAATACAGTAAAGGCTTTTTGACGCAAGTCACCAACAACGTCTACACATTTCATCAAGCCGTCAAATATGCCGATGATATCGGTGGCGGCAATTAAATTGCCTTCAAGCCTCACCGAGGCAACAAGTTGACCAGTTTTTTTATTTTGAGCGGACTTGTTCTCATGTAAGTGTTTATTCATCAAAGCATCAATTTGCAAATCGCATATAGAAAGGTCATCTTGAAGTTCGTTCAATTCGTTAAAAACGGTAAAATGATTGACCATTCGGCTTAACAAACTTTCTTTGTAGTCCCAGTGATTGAGGATTTCCATCGTGCGTTCCATCCCAAACTCTTCACCAAACAAGTTTTGCTGTTCAATCAAGCCATCACTAAAGAAGAAAAGGTTTCGGATAGGGCGGGTTTCTATTGTCACAATACCGGGGTCAAAATCCTCAGGCTCCATTATGCCTAGCGCAAGTGAAGTACTCGGAAAGCGCTCCAAGGTCCTGTCATGACGAATCGAGACAATGTCGGGCATACCGCCGTTAAATATCGTCATGTTTTGCTTGTGAAAATTAACTTCCACACCGATGAGGGTGACGAACTTATCGTCGGGTAATTCGATACAAAGTTTTTTATTTGCTTCGTGAATAATATGAGCCAGGCTTAGGCCTTTCTTGATCATCGCCCGTATTGTCGTTACCAGCGGCAATATACTTATTGCTGCGGACAAACCATGGCCAGTCGCATCAGCCAATATGACAAAGCGATTCCCGTTAGGAGCTGTGTCACAAATAAAGACGTCGCCATTAAACGCGCTAGACGACTGCAAGTAAGTGTCAACACATTCAGTCTCGGTTCGCAGCGTAGCCGAAACATGTTCATATACATAGCGCGCAAGTTGCTCTTCGCGCTCCTGCTTGTCTAATAAGCGCTCCAGACTCTTGGCTTGTTCAGCAAGTTTTGCTTCTTTTACATAGAGTCCGTGAACACGTTGTAATTTTTGCCACAGTAAGTCTAACGATAAGGGTTTTACTAAGAAGTCGTCCGCACCGTTATTGAAGGCTTCTGACATTAGCGACTGATTGCCATCACCGGTAATCATCATGACAGGCACAGGTACCGGAGATATTTCCTTTACCATTTTAATAAAATTTATCCCATCGCCGTCAGGTAGATGGTTGTCTAGCAAAACAAACTGAAATACCGACGTTGACAATTGGGCTTTTGCTTCTGCCAAAGTGCCTGCCACTATGGTTGAGCATTTGTTGTCTTCCACAAAGGTTTGCAGAATTTCAGCAAATAAATTGTCGTCTTCAATAATCAGTATGCGCATTAGTTATCCTTTAACTGATGTCAAATAAACGATCAAAGTTGGCTATCTGCAAAATTTCTTTCGCGCTGTCTTTTGCACCACGAATTCTTACATTAATGTTTTTACCTTTTGCTTTTTTCTGAAACAAAACCATCATGCCAAGGGCTGAGCTATCTAAATAACTAACCCTACTAAAATCCAAGGCGATTTCGCTTACCGCGCCGGCCTCTAAAATCGTTTGGTATTGGTCTGTAAATTCTTTGTGGTATCCAAAGTCGAATCGCTCTGGTATTTGTAGTGACTTTTCACTCATCAAGGGCTCCCTTAAATAACTCGTTGTAAAAATTAGTAAAAATAAATCGCATTAGAAGAAATCGATGTCACCCACTGTCATATTGGTGGCCGATACGGGCTTATATTTTTCTGTGATGCTTGCGTTGTTGAAGCTGCGCCACATGCTCGCTTAGTTGCGACATTGTGTTATCTAAATTCTGTAAGGATAGGCCTGCCACTTGCTCTCTAATAAAGCTTATTGAGTTCAAGCTAGCATCGAGATTGTGAGCATTGATGTCGCCAAACTGAAGGCCTTTTATCGCCTGAGATAGCGCGACTTCTAATTGTGAAGCGACTTGCTCTAAGCCAGATGTGACTACTGAATCAGATTCAGCTTTTTCAATAATATTATTGAGGGCAAGATTAATTTCTTTTTTCGCGTCAATCACATAGCTTACGTCGTAACTAGCTAAACTCCCGACTTCGCTCGTCAATCCTTCGATTTGAGACGACATCGCCTTTAATTGCGCCTGAATTGCATCGCTAAACTGCGAAGACCTATTCGATAGTGAGCGAACTTCGTCTGCTACAACCGCAAAACCACGCCCATGTTCGCCGGCTCTAGCGGCTTCAATGGCGGCGTTAAGCGCAAGCAGATTGGTTTGATCTGCGATACTGTCAATATCTTTCACCGCTTTAAGTACTTCTGGAACCGATTCGTAAATTTGCGTTACCTGATCAAGCAAAGACATTGATGATGTTGACATTTCAACCGTTGAAGCAATGAATTTATCGAGTGTTTCTGCGGTACTATCGGTAAATACCCGCATTTTTTCACTGTATAAGGTATCGCTACTGTCATCTGCCCGAATCAGCTTTTGAATCGTTTCACTTTGAACTTGTACCAATTCTTGCATTGTTTCGAAACTCTTACCCAAGGTCGTTACAGCATCGTCTTGTGTAGCTTTAACATCTGCAATATTGGTTTCGCATTCGTGAAACGCGGGTAGGATTTCGTTTCGTAGGCTTTCTAATTGCGCTGGATCTAGCTCTACTAAACTTGAGTTGTTTTGGCTAGCGAGCTCACTTTCATCGGCGATTTTAGTTTGTTTACTTGCACCGAAAACACAAAAAAACAAGCCAATTATTGCAACAGCTAAGCTTATTATTGATAGTTCGAAGTACATTAATACAATTGCAACTACAGCAATCAATACACTTGTGATGAATAATTTAGGGGACACTGAAGTCATATGATAAATCTCAAAGGTGGCTTGAAATATACCTTGATTCTTTGATTTACCGAGATGAAGACTTGGCGCGAGGTCGTGCTTTTGACACAACAGAGCCATGTCGCAGAAGCAAATCAAACAACAGGTATATTAATTAATAAGGGTACCTGAAAAGGTTATCGTATGAATTACTAAAAAGTTTAACGTTTTGGCAATGTATTTGTCGCATGCTCTGCAAAGGCATCGGCTTGCATAAAACCGGTTACGCGAGCTCGTTCTAGTTCACTACCTTTTTGATTAAAAAACATGATAGTAGGGAGCCCAACAATGCCAAATTCTTCCTGGAATTCATAATTGCTAGGCGTATTATCAGTTAAGTCAATTTGCATCCAAACTGTATCAGATAAAGCATCAACGACTTGAGGAGCTGGAAAGGTATATTTTTCGAACTCTTTACACGCCACGCACCAATCAGCGTATAAATCTAACATTACCGTTTTTCCTTGCGCATTCGCATCGGAAAGTTTTTGTGTGAAGTCAGCAAGGTCGCGTACAACCATAAATTCAGGATGGCTATACTCGGCATTTACGCTTGATTGTGTGGTTGAAGACGACTGGCTACTCAATATGTTTGGGATCCATTCAACTTTTTGCAAAGACTGAATTGTAAAGATAATTGCGACAACTAAACCGGCCAAACTAATTAGCGTACGTAGACCTTTTGCAAATGTAGTTGCAGTGTTTTGATTTACTGTATACCAATATGCAAACAGGCTTAAACCAAGTGCGGCCCATAGTAAGTCGGTCCAAGCGGCCACAATGAAGCGCTCTATAAATAAAATAGCAACGGTGAGCATCATGAAACCGAATGTCACTTTTATTACATTCATCCATGCGCCTGCTTTAGGCAATAGTTTACCGCCTGTAATACCAAACAGAATAAGCGGAATACCCATACCGATACTCAGCGCGTAGAGCGAGAAAAACCCAAACACTAAGCTGTCACTTTGTGCAACCACAATTAATACCGCTGTTAAAGGCGCGGTGGTGCAAGGAGAGGCGACTAAACCAGAAACAACACCCATAATGAATACGCCAACGTAATTGCCCTGTTTTTGCCCATCACTCAAGCTGTTAAGTTTATTTTGCCATTTTGATGGTAACTGGATTTCATACAGGCCGAACATCGCCAGTGCTAAGGCGATAAATAGAACGATGAAGACACTCAACAGGACCGGATGCTGCAAGGCTGCTTGAAATTGCACGCCAGCAGAGGCCACTATTAGCCCTATGATTGAATAGGTAATCGCCATACCCTGCACATAAACAAAACTGAGTGCAAAAGCCTGAGACGTTTTTATTTCCTTCTTACCTTTTCCTATCACGATGCTAGACAAAATAGGATACATTGGATAAACGCACGGCGTGAACGCTAAGCCCAATCCTAACAAGGCTAATAAACCCAGACTAATGAATATACTTTGATCAGAAAGTAGCTTTTCAGCAAGGGTAAACTGCTCAGACACCACAGGGGAGTTGTCAACTAAACGACTACCAGTTTCATCACTATTTTCTATTTTATTAACATCAGTACTAATACTTGCGCTTTGGTAGCAGATTTCTGCATTTGCGCAGCCCGCGTAGAAAAACTCGACAATGGGTGGCGCGTCAGATTCGTTATCTGTCGCGATAATAGGAAAGCGCACACTGGCTTGGGTATAATAAACGTCTTCTTCACTATGAACACTTGTTGCCGTTGTGCTGGGGGCGAAAATAGCCTCTCCAAACTCGTGCACGAAAGAATCAATTTTTAGGCTATCTTTACGAATAAAATAACCTTCAGCAATATCGATATTGAAATGTAATTCCGTCTCACTTGCTTCAACAAGCGACGCCTTAAAGGCTGCTTCGGGGCTAAGTAAGCCACTGTCAAATGCTTCTAAGAAAATGACTTTGGTGGTTGGCGGATAGCATAGACCTGCAGTTGCACAGCCCTGGTATCGAAGCTTAATTGATCCGTCTTGCTGCGCGCTAATGATAGGGAAAACCATCTCCATATCTTCAAAGAACACATCAGAGAGGCCAAAAAATTCGTCTTCAATTTGTTCGTGGGCAGGATAGCGTGGCTCGCCCACCACTGCGTTTTTGCCCGCGGTTTTAAATTGCTTTTTATACAAATAGTAACCGTCAGCGATGGTCCACTTTACGATAAGCTTGTCATTGCGCTGTTCAAAATCTAACTTAAAGGCTTCGTCGACCTTTAAAAATTTGGGTGCATCGCTAAATATCGAATCAGGTGATATTTGTGCTTTTACTAGGGTAGATCCACTCGCCATAGCAAGCGTAAGCGCGAACAAAAACAATATAAATGTGCTGATTGACGATACGCTGTCGTAAAAGCGACTTTGTATACATGATTGTGAACAACGTTGAGCGGAACTTTGCACGCCTTCTACCTCTTAAAACTAACGATATGTGCTTCTTGTGCTACAAGACCTGCACTTTGAACTAAAAATTTCATTTATGGTCTTACTCTACTCATTAGGGCATGCACCCTTAGCTTAAATCGCATTACACCCGAGCGGAATTACGAAAGGTAATATAGCATACTTAAGGTAACCTTAAGTGGATTGAATTTTCTAAGATTGTCCCCACTTTATACGTAATACAGCTTATTTTTATATAGTTCAGCGAAAAGCGCTAGAGCACTAAACTCTCAAAAGAACCGAAGGAAGCCATGCTACTACTTTTTATTTTATTCGTTGCCTTACCTATCGCTGAAATTATGTTGCTGATTAACGTATCGGCGAGCATTGGCGGTTTGAACACCTTTTTTATCGTGCTTATTACGGCTGCTTTTGGCGCGTATTTTGTTCGCCAACAAGGATTTTCTTTGCTGCAGCAAATACAAACAAAATTAAGCAGCGGCAACGCCCCAAGCACCGAGATGGCCGAAGCTTTATTACTACTTGTTGCTGGCGTACTGCTTATTACACCTGGTTTTATTACGGATGTATTTGGGTTTTTGTTTACCTTACCCTTTAGTCGAGCGCCCATTGCCACTTTTTTAATGAGCAAGGTTGTATCCAAACAAGTCGGTGGTGTGCACTTTAGTCAAGGCAATGTGAATGAACCTTGGCGTCGACATGATATGGATGAAGGCGATATTATTGATGGCGAGTACACCGATAAATCAGAAAACGATAAAAAAGACCGTTTAAATTAAAATTTTTTGATTTTACCCTTGAGATTGACACGCTTAACCCCACCTCTGCATACACAATAGTCAAGCACATTTAACAAGCATACTATTTGGTCAGTTTCTTCACTTGGCAAGCGCTGAGTGAAAACCACTTGAAATAAGCCTTTGCGTGATGTTCAAGTGTTCTTAAAACAACTTAGTTTAGTTTAATTTTCAGGAGATTTGGAAATGGCAATTCGTCCCTTACATGACCGCGTAATCATTAAACGCGAAGAAATAGAAAGCAAGTCAGCCGGAGGTATTGTACTTACTGGTTCGGCAGCAGAAAAATCGACTCGCGGTAAAGTTATCGCTGTAGGCAAAGGCCGTATTTTAGACAACGGCGACATCCAAGCTTTAGACGTTAAAGTGGGTGACAGCGTGATTTTCAGTGAAGGCTACGGCGTAAAAACTGAAAAATTAGACGGTGAAGAAGTGCTTATTTTAAGTGAAAACGACATTTTAGCGATTGTTGAATAATAACAAGCGCTTTCGCTAAGTTCATCACAATTAATTTATTAAGCCCTTTTTGGTTTACAACATAGTTTAGAGGAATATTTATCATGGCAGCTAAAGAAGTAAAATTTGGTGACGACGCTCGCACTAAAATGCTTAGAGGCGTAAACGTACTAGCTAATGCAGTAAAAGTTACCCTTGGTCCTAAAGGCCGCAACGTAGTATTAGACAAATCATTTGGCTCTCCTACCATCACTAAAGACGGTGTTTCGGTAGCAAAAGAAATCGAACTAGAAGACAAGTTTGAAAACATGGGCGCCCAAATGGTGAAAGAAGTCGCGTCTAAAGCTAACGATGAAGCCGGTGACGGAACGACTACTGCAACTGTTTTAGCGCAAGCTATCGTAACTGAAGGCTTAAAAGCCGTCGCTGCGGGCATGAACCCAATGGATCTTAAGCGCGGTATCGACAAAGCCGTTATCGCTGCGGTTGAAGGACTTAAATCTTTATCTACCGATTGCGCCGACAGCAAATCAATCGCCCAAGTGGGTACCATCTCTGCTAACTCTGACAACATCGTGGGTGAAATCATTGCTGAAGCAATGGAAAAAGTCGGAAAAGAAGGTGTTATAACAGTAGAAGAAGGCCAAGCTCTTCAAAACGAATTAGAAGTTGTTGAAGGTATGCAGTTTGACCGTGGTTACTTGTCTCCATACTTCATCAATAGCCAAGAAAATGGTGCGGTTGAGCTAGATACACCTTACATTTTGTTAGTAGATAAGAAAATCTCTAACATCCGTGAATTACTACCAACGCTTGAAGCCGTTGCTAAGTCATCTAAGCCACTATTAATCATTGCTGAAGATGTTGAAGGTGAAGCGCTTGCTACACTTGTTGTTAACAACATGCGCGGCATCGTAAAAGTTGCAGCAGTTAAAGCGCCAGGTTTTGGTGACCGTCGTAAAGCGATGTTACAAGATATCGCTACACTAACGGGCGGAACGGTTATTTCTGAAGAAATCGGTTTAGATCTTGAGAAAGTACAACTTGAAGATTTAGGTACAGCGAAACGCGTCGTCATTACCAAAGACAACACCACTGTTGTTGATGGTGCTGGTGAACAAGAAGGCATTCAAGGCCGTTGTAACCAGATTCGTGCTCAAATAGAAGAGTCGTCTTCTGACTACGATAAAGAAAAACTACAAGAGCGTTTAGCAAAACTTGCAGGCGGTGTTGCTGTTATCAAAGTAGGCGCGGCGACTGAAGTAGAAATGAAAGAGAAAAAAGCACGCGTTGAAGATGCATTGCATGCAACTCGTGCAGCCGTTGAAGAAGGTGTTGTCCCTGGCGGTGGTGTTGCCTTAGTAAGAGCAGCAAGTGCGCTACTTGAACTTAAAGGTGACAACGAAGACCAAACACACGGTATCAACTTGTTGTTACGTGCAATGGAAGCGCCACTTCGTCAAATCGCTTCAAACGCGGGTGCTGAAGCATCGGTTGTTACCAATGAAGTGAAAAACGGTTCTGGCAACTACGGCTACAATGCTGGCAACGACACATATGGCGACATGATTGAGATGGGTATTCTTGACCCAACTAAAGTCACGCGTTCTGCCTTGCAGTTTGCAGCCTCAATCGCAAGCTTGATGATTACCACTGAAGCGATGATTGCTGATGTACCACAAGACGATGCGCCAGCTGGCGGCATGCCTGACATGGGCGGCATGGGTGGAATGGGCGGCATGATGTAATTGCATTAGATTGCATAGCCGTGCGTAACATTGCATTCTTTTAAATAAGCTTGCATTGTGAACACATCAAAGCCCGCAGATTTTTTGGTCTGCGGGCTTTTTTTACGCTCAGCAAATTGCTCACGGTTTGCTTCAGCAATTTGTGCCACTTGCCGATAGTATTAATTAACTATTTGCCCCCAAATAGTTGTTGAGCTAACATGTTGCTCGGCTTTGAAATAACAATGTTTACGAACTTAAGGTACGCTAGGCATTATCCAAAGAGAATAATTATTAAATACTTCACTAGTGTGTTCGTCTGTTTCTATTTAGTTTGCATCATATCTAGTGATGTTTTTGCTTCTGTGGAACCTAAGCAAGCACAATCTAAAACATTGAAAATTGGTTACTATGAGCACCCACCTAATCAATACACAAATGCAGACGGTAAAGCGGTTGGGTATGACATAGATTATCTTTCCAGCTTGCTAGATGCTGCAAACATTGAGTATCAATTCTTTAGTTATCCTTGGAAACGTGTAATTAGGCTGATTAAAACCGGTAAGCTAGATGTTGCAATGGCAGCGGCGAATATCGAGGAACGTCAAGCATACGCTCACTTCTCTAACGAGGTATTTACAAGAGGTGATAACGTTTTGCTCGTGCATGAAAAATACGAAGAAGAGTTTCGTCAACTAACTTCACTGGAAGAATTAATCTTTATTCCTCAAAAAATTGGCGTAACACGCGGGTCTTCCTATTCTGATGAGTATGATTTGTTACTCTCAAACGCTGCTTTTACAAATCGCTTATTACAAGTGAATTCAATCGATCAAGCGGTGAATTTAGCACTGAGAGATCGCATCGCGGGTTTCATTACTTCTCTGGCATTAGCAAAATATGAACTCATTAAGTATTGTGATAAAGCGCGATTTTTTATT
Organism: Glaciecola sp. G7-5; assembly: GCF_055808975.1. Taxonomy (NCBI): domain Bacteria; kingdom Pseudomonadati; phylum Pseudomonadota; class Gammaproteobacteria; order Alteromonadales; family Alteromonadaceae; genus Glaciecola; species Glaciecola sp. G7-5. The sequence goes on along the minus strand of NZ_CM147892.1, from coordinate 437,600 downwards.
GCATATAGCTTGTTAGAAAATGAAAACAATGCGGCCTACCTGATGTACTCCAAAGAGACCGTGAATATCGAGCTTGTCAGGAAAGTCGATAAAGTCATGCAAAAAATTAAACGCGCTCCTGTTAAAAGCAAAGATTTAAACGCTATTTGTCCGCCACTATAAGTAAACTGCTTTGTTAACGCATTGCAGGAGGAGCGGCCGCTCTTAATCGGCGCCAAGATTCATTGTTATTCCAGAGGCTTATCCACTTAGGAATGTCATTGGCGTGCATGGGGCTGGCAATACCATAACCTTGCGCTAGTTCGCAGCCTAAGGCCAATAGTGCACTACCGTGTTCAATGCTTTCAACTCCCTCTGCAATAACCGTACGTTGGAAGGCTGCTGCCAAACCTACAACGCCTTTTACAATTGCCAAATCATCTTTGTCGTCGAGCATGTCGCGGACAAAGCTCTGATCGATTTTTATCATGTATGCTGGCAAGCGCTTTAAGTAGGTAAGGGAAGAATAGCCGGTACCGAAATCATCAAGTGCAAAACTAACACCAAGCTTTTGGCATTCGCTCATGGCACTCGAGACTTGATTAGTATCATTCAAGGCGCTGGTTTCTAATATTTCTAATTCTAAAAAGTGAGGGTTTACTTCAGGATAGGCGGCAAGTAAAGATGTTAGGCGATCAGTAAAATTATTTTGTTGTAATTGATAAGCACTTATATTTACGCTTATAGGCAGTTCGATACCCATTTTGTGCCATGCAATTATTTGTTTCAAAGTAGTTTCAATGACCCACTCACCTAAATTTACACTTAAGGCATGCCCCTCTATCATAGGCAAAAAGGTCGCGGGAGGCGTTAACCCATTTTCAGGATGTTGCCACCGGATAAGTGCTTCAGCCCCTATTAATTCGCCGGTTCGCATATTTACTTTAGGTTGATAATGCAGCACAAACTCATCGTTCTGGATTGCCCTTTGTATGCTATCAATACTCTTGCGTTGTGTGTTGATTGCATCATCTTGCGCGGTATCGAACAAGTGATAACTTTTTTTGCCTGATTGCTTTGCGATATACATTGCTTGGTCAGCATGGCGAATCAATTGCTCGGCATCAACACCATCGTGAGGATAAAGTGTAAGCCCAATGCTAGCCGATACTTGCATAAAAGTATTGGCCACGGGGATAGGAGTCGATGCTGCTTTAAGTAACCTTGCCAACACTATCTCGCAATCTTCAAACCGTTCCAAATCGACCATGATCGCGATAAACTCATCGCCGCCAATCCTAGCTAGAGTATCTCCTTCTCTTAGCGCCTTATTCATCGAACTGGACACTTCAACTAGCAATTCATCACCTATGTTATGGCCATAGTTATCATTCACCGCTTTAAAACCATCTAAATCCATGAACGCTACGGCTAAGGATTTATTGGATCGCTTACAATGCATCATCGCCTGATTAAGACGATCTGCAAGTAGCACTCGATTGGGTAGGTTAGTCAGTAAATCGTAATGAGCAATGCGCTCTAATTGGCCTTGATTAGCTTTAAGTATGGTGATATCAGTAGACAATGAAACATAATGTTGTACTTCTCCTGCGGAGTTTTTGACCGCACTGATCGTTAGCGTTTCTGGGTAAATCTCACCATTTTTACGTTTGTTCCAAATCTCACCTCGCCAATGCCCATTCGTTTTTATCGAATCCCACATTTTTGCGTAAAACTGCGGTGAATGTCGATCGGATTGAAGCAAGCTTGGATTTTTACCAAACACTTCGTCAAATGAGTACCCGGTAATCTTACTAAATGTATCGTTAACCTCAATAATTGCGGCGCTGGCATCGGTAATCATTATTCCTTCATGCGCGTGGGTAAAGACGCTGGCAGCCCGCTTGAGGTGTTCTTCTGCTTGTTTTTTCTCTATCGCGATACTTGCCAAACTGGCCGTTTGTTCAATAATTCTAAGATCGGCTTTGCTTGGCGAAGTGACATTGCGATGATAAATACCAAATGTACCAAGTACATCTCCGTTGCTACCTCGTATAGGCTCTGACCAACATGCTCTTAGTTTGGCTTTGGCAGCAAGTTCCCTAAATTCCTCCCAAAAAGGGTGAGTTTGAATATCATTAACAATCACGCGTTCATTTAGAAAGGCTGCTGTACCGCATGAACCTATTCCATAGCCTATTGCTAACCCTTCTATGGCATCGTTGTAACAATCAGGTAAATTTGGGGCGATAGTATTTATTAGGTATTTACCAGAATTATCTAATAACAAGACACTGCACAACATGTCGGCATTTTCTTGTTCAACTATATTCACAATTGCTTTTAAAATATCCGACAGCTCATCACCTTGTGTGATCAGCTCCAACACTTGGGAGCGTGTTTTCTCGCGCAGTCGATTTTGGGTACGCTCGGTGATGTCTTTAATGATGCCTACAAGGAAGCGCTCTCCTTTCGCGTCGATAAATCGACGTTTTTTGGTTAAAAGCGTTCTAATCTTTGACGGAGAGGTGGTCAAGCTTTCTTGGCAAGTTATCTCTTTTCCTTCATCTAATACTTTTCTATCTATCGATAAGAAATGATTCCGTTCTTCCTCAGATACTTTTTCAGCCAGCGTATGGCCGATTATTTGCTCTCGGGGCAAGTCAAAAAGGGTACAAAAGGCATCATTTACTAGCAGTAATTGACACTCGTTGTTTTTTATAAAAATGGGGTCGCCCGAAATATCGAGAATGGCTTGAAAGTACATCTCGATAGTAGTTGCTGTTTCGTCTTGCTTAGAAGAAAGCAGTCCGTTGTTATGCTCACTTGTCATATTACCAGGCTCCTAATAGATAGCTATGTTAGGACTCAGTAATTACCATCACCGAGTGATTGGCTTTTGTATCTATTCGCTTGTGTTGCATTTTTGACTTGTTTAATAGCATAGCGCTACTTTCGAATTTTATCAGTATTCTTTTATCGACCATTTTTGTCGTTGCTTGAAATAAGGGCCTTAATATGAATCTGTTTGTAACGCCAAAAAGGCAATGTCTTGAGCAGCTCTTCTATAGGTATCATGGCAAAAGCCCAAAATATAGATACTTCAAAATGCAGTATCAATAGTGCGCAAATAGGCAAAGAGATTAGCCATTGAGTGACCACATGAATCTTTAGCACAAGATTGCTTTTACCCAGGGCACGTAATGTATTGCCTGCGATGGTGTTATAAGCGCGAATAATAGGAAGCACGATATAAAGCGGGGCTATGGTCATTAAGGCGGCATAGGTAGCTACTTCAATCTCAGGATAAACCAATTCTATATACTGACTGAGTATAAGGAAAAGTCCGGCAATAACACACGACACACCCATGCCTACTCGCGTGCACTGTGCAATAAATAGCTTGAGCGTGTCTGTTTCTTTTTGGCCCAAGATCTGACTTATACTAATGGCCGAAGCTTGCGCCCAGGCATTTGGAAATTGTGTCCCAGCTCTGAGCCAAGGAAAAAGTAAAGTGATGGCAACAAAAGAGAATAACGCAAGTTGTGCGTATAACAACTGGTATACCGTAGCGCCAACCGATAGCACAAAAAAATTCGCAGCAATGGGGAGTACTTCTTTGTATTGAGGCCCAATTTCGGTCCAAAAAGCTTTGTCTGGTGGATAGTTTAAGTCTACTTCCTTGTCTGTTTTAAGCGCGAGATAGAGGAATACACTACGTAAAAACACCGCCAGCAAACTCCCCCATGCAGCACCCTCAACGCCAAGGCCTTGATGATCCTCAAATCCATTAATTAAAAAATAGCTCAATAATGCGTTGACCGGTAGTTCAATCAAAAAGCCTTTTAGGGGCACTTTAGAATTGCCTCGGCCGTTATAAAAAGCAGTACACACTTGCGTATAGGCAGTTAACAACACAATATATTTACTAATGTCGATATAGTTTTCAGTTAATCTGGCAAGCTCTGTATTGTCAGTAATAGCGGCAACAATGTTGCTCCCCCAAAATGACAAAATAAAGAGAAAAATCAAAGCGCATGAGACGCTTATTAGCATTCCTGACCAATAGGCGATAGCCAGATTAGCTTGGCTTTTAGACCCATATGCTCTGCCTACCAATAGCTGAATGCCGTTACCAATGGCAATCTCAATGCCTAATACAAAAGCCACGATGGTGGTAGCAATCCCCATGGCCGCAACAGGCAACTCACCTAATGGGGCAACCAAAAGGGTATCTATCATTAGCATCGATTGGACGAGCAGGGCATTAAGTGCCAGCGGCCAAGCGAGTGCAAAATTTTGACGGATATGAGTAGACATAAGCACGGCGCTATATTTACCGCTCACTCATGGGCAATAACTTGTGGTTTTCACGACTCTCCCCGCCTTGTCCTTTAGTATCGATACCCATTTTGATGATGATTGAATGTCGCCATAAGCAATCTCATTGGTAGGCGAGAACAGGAAGGTTTCAATGTGACTACTTGAGCTAATTTCAACGCCAATACAGTCTTCATTTTTAATAGCTTTGATAGATAAATCGTTATTGTTTGTGGTGCTTTGTGCGTTTTTAGGCTGCAGAACGTTTAGGAAATAAGTGTTTTTACTTTTGACAGAATTCTCGACCAATAGGGTTTTAAGACTAATACGCCTAATATCGTCAGGACGCTGCGGCGTCATGATTTCTTCCACAAGTGTTCTCATCAATTTTGCTTTTGCTCGCTTGTGGAAATACAGTGAAGATATTTAGCGCACCTTGGCCGTTGAGAATTTGAAACTGGTCGTCAGCAACTTGTTTAGCATATTTTTCGCTGTGTATGCGCCAAGTATAGGTGTGTTCTAAATTGCTTTCTAGTTCGTCTAATAATATGAAGTAACCGCATTCGCTATTAACGATGTGCCTTGCATTGCGCTTAAGCTCCATTTCGGGATAGTACATTTTGCTCGACTCGCCTACTGCATAAGTGTAGCCATTTTCACTTGAGTAAGCTTCAATTTCGGCGGTGGCGCTTTTAGGTACATCTCGCCATACATTGTGAATGCCTTTGCAGTTTAAATCGAATAAGACCGGGTCGCTTAGGTCACCTTCTTGCCAAATTTTTTCGCCCACGCAGCCGGTTCCATCAACGGTAATCAAGTTATGAATTTCAGCTTTAGAAGTACGATTATAGCCTTCATCTATGACCAATGAGGCATGGTTATGAATTAATATAAACTGATTAAAATCTACGTGATAATGCGTAAGGCTGCGGGTTTTCCAATCGTTTTTTTGGTCCAAGTCCCAGCTAAGCTCCCATTGCTTATGGCCTCCTGGCGGGCTTGATTTGAACGAAAGGTGGGTTGCTTCACTATCCCAGCTAGAACGCATTACAACAAGGCCGAGATCTTCAAAATGCTTAGTGAGTGGTAAATTTTCTGGCGACTTTGCTTGTATATTAGGGTTATACCAAATGAGTTCTAAAAACGCTTCGGGCAAGATACCTGGGAAAATCTTACTTTGATAAGCTTCTTTGAATAAGAACTCTTTACGAACTAATTCGCCTAACCATTGTGCATGGCCGTTGTTGTATTCTGAGGCAATCTTATAGTAGGCACTAATTGAGTGAGAGCTTCGTTTGTCGTGTACGTCAGCAAAGCCAATGTTTTCTTCCCAGTTAGGGGCACACTGATAGAGCCTGTATTCGAAGGTGTTTTTCATAAAGGCTGCTTCGAAATGATTTGCCCCTCCTTCGCCACGAATTAAATCGGCGGCAACTAAAAAGAAATTCATAGCGTAGCGCCAATATCCGGTGCCTTCGTAATTCGAGCCATCGTCTGGCAAATAAGAAAACACCTTTTCAAAGTTGTCTTTAATTTCACTAATCCATATTTGCGCCGCGCTATAATCTGGTCGAATTGCACAGGCGGTGGTCAATAAGCCAGAATAGTTAATCCAGTTATGGTTTTGCCAATAGTTAGTTGACCAACAATGGCCAAGGTTTTCTTGTCCGTAATCAAATATTTTATTGCCTTGGAGAATCAATTTATCAAGAAACTTTTGACGTTCTTGTTCTGTTAGATGCTCTTTTAGCCAGTCGTATGAAAGACCTAAACCAAATAACATCCACGACGCACTCAAATCGACATCAACTAAAAACCCATAGCCCCAAACGTCATACTCTACGGCTGTGAAAATCCAGCGTTTGGCCTCTTGTAAGTAATGATCTTGTTCGGTGAGTAAATAGGCTAGGCTTAAGTTTGCCGCCGCCATACCCATGTAAGTAATACTGGTAGCAGGCGGCTGCTTTGAGAGTACTTCAGTTTCGTAAAGAGCGCACTGCTCAAGTAGTCGTGTTAGGTGCGCTTTATGCGTTGTGTTAACTTGCGCTGTGAGCACATCAAGTTGGTCGTTTATGAGTAAATAATGCATGCTGAGTTCCGGTACTTTTAGAAACGCTTGATACCTTAGATATGGGTATCCCGAGTCTGAGTTATAATCTTTTGTTGGTTGTGGGTGCCGCGTTGGAGCTTCCTTGGTTCAGGACTTTTGGCTTTGCTGCTTTTAACATAAGCAGGCTAATCACTCCAATCGTTAGCGCCAATACTAAAATAACCGCTCTTCCACCTACGGGGTTTGGAATGATGAGCATAAGCGCAATAAAAACAGCAACCGCTAGACCAAAACGCCCGATAGCACTTAACTGGCTCAAGTCATTTCCTTCACCAATTTCCTTTTCAAAATCGATGGGGGTTTTCATATTAAAAAAGAAGGTGTCGACCATTTTACGATGGGCTGAGTCTCGTTTAGGGGCAAATAATATTGATATCAAAAAGCCGAAGGTGCTGGCAGCAAAGACCGCAAAAAATTGTTGTTGGAAATGCCACTCAAAAGTATCGCTATAGGCTTGTGAAAACCCAAAGTAAATTAGCTCTATTTCCAAATAGGCCACGCACGAAACGATAAGGCCGCAGGCAATCGATGCCAGCGCTGCCCACCAAGGTGTTTTACGAATAAACATACCAAATAACAAAGGGATGGTGATGGGCATCAATAGCAAAGTGCCTACTTGCAGCATTATTTCAAAGATCCCTGAGCCATCTTGCTGCGCAAAATATAGGGCTAAAAGCACAACTAAAAAGCCCATAATCCACGTTAACATGCGCCCGTAATTCAGCAATTCTTTTTCAACTTTTGTTCGCCAACGCAATTTACGTGCAACCTTGGGATAGATATCTTTAATTAGAATCGCTACGTTGGTATTAAGCCCAGTATCCATCGAACTCATTGTTGCCGCCACGATGGCCACGACAATCAAACCGACTAATCCAGTTGGCAGCAGACTAATGCTTACCACCGCGTAACTTGCTTCTGCGGGTTTGGCAATGTCAAAAGCCATGACTAATTCAGGATATAAAAGCCGCGCGGTGATTGGCGGTAAAAACCAAATGAAACTGCCTAATAACATTAGCACACAACACAAAAGCGCAGCTTTGCGTGCTTCAGGGCCATCTTTGACTGAAAAATAACGAGGTGCGGCGTTCATCGAGTTAAAGACGATAAACTGTTTTGCCATCATTGCACTGGCCCAGCCCCAAGTATACGCGCCGCCAAAGAGGGTGCTTGAATTGACCATGCTATATTCTTCGCTCAAACCTTGCTCTTTGATTTGCGTAAATAAATTTTCAAAACCACCTAAGGCATCTAAACAGAGCCAAGCTACCAATAAGGTCAATGGGACTAAGATCAGCCCTTGTAGAAAATCAGTGGCCATAACCGCCCAGCGCCCACCTGTCGCTGAATATAAAAGCACGACGATGCCGCAAACCACAATTACATGGTTTATATCGTAGCCAAAAACAGCGGAACAAAAAATACCTAAGCCGTATAAGGCCATCGCAGAGTAAAGAATACGTATGGGCACTTCGTAGTAGGCATAGAAATCGCGCGTTAGGTTACCAAAACGAGCAGCAATGGCTTCAGGGAAAGTGGTTACTCTCATCTGTCGTAGCCAAGGCCCCATAAAGAGAAAGTTCACAAAGAAGCCCAGCGCATTGCCTAAAAAGATAAACATCGCCGAGAAGCCCGACTCATAGGCAATTCCTGCAGCTCCGGTAAAAGTCCAGGCACTAAAGGCGCTCATAAAAGCGCTACTTCCTACCAGCCACCAGGTCCCTTTACAGCCGCCTTTAAAGTAGTCATCAGTATTGCTAGAAAACTTTTTGAAAACAAAGCCAACGATAATAATCAGTAGTAAATAAGCAATTATTACAAAGTATTCGATATTAGAAATATCCACTTTTCTACCTCAGCTGTAGGGCGATGATTTAGCAACTAAATCGGTTTAGTAAATAACGGTAGCATATTCGCAATCATTGTCAATTTTCAGCTATTTGCGCATGTTACAGAAAAGATCAACAGGCCCTAGTCAAAGAGCTGTTTACACGATTGCCGCTTGGTGATTGAACAAGCGATCATTGTTTTTTGGGCATGTTTGTTTTTATCCGTGATGTTTTCAAGCAACAACTTTGCTGCTTCTTTGCCCATGATGTAGGGTTCTTGCTTAACCACCGTTATGGGGACTTTAAAAAACTCTGCCATTGGAATGTCGTCAAAGCCGATGAGTGAAACATCATCGGGAATAGATATATTTTCTTTGTTTAAATAGCTGAGCAGTTGCGTGGTAATCGCTAGATGTTGGGTGAAAAAAGCGCTTGGTGGATTGTCTGAAGCAAGCAAGCTCTTGGGGGATTGCTTGAATCCAGTCTCTCTGTGCCAATATTGGATAAGAGATTTATCTAACTCAATATTATGTTTTTCAAGGGCTTTAACATAACCAAGGTAGCGTTCGTTTCTGGATTTTACGTCTTTAAAAGCTTGTGTTACAAAGCATATGCGCTTATGACCAAGGCGGATTAGATACTCGGTCGCGTCAAATGCAGCTTGGCGATAATCTGATAGGATGAGGTTTTTTTCACTGCCATCATGCTCTAACTGAAAATGAACAACGGGCATGCCTTTATCAATATACTCGCCGATTAACTTATTATTTTCGCCAGAGGACGCGATAATAATGCCGTCCACTCTTAATTGGTATAACGCTTCAAGTGATTTAGCTTCGGTCTCGGGGTCAAAATCAGTATTGTATATGAGTGCGTTATAGTCACAGGTTTTACAAAAATCATCCACGCCACGGATAGTGTGGCTCGTGTCAAAACCTGTAATGTCTCTGACAATCACCCCTATGGTTTTGGTTTTATTGGCTTTTAAGTTTCTAGCTATGGGATTTGGCACATAGTCTAGGGTTTTAATGGCGGCTCTAATGCGGCCTTGTGTGTCTTTTGACATATAGTCAAAACGGCCATTGATGAACTGAGATGCCGTACTTTTAGAGACAGATGCGAGGCGAGCAACATCCACTAATTTTACTTTCGTCATTCTTGATTATGTCTGTTAATAGTGAAAATCCCGTGATGTTGACATATTGCAAGATTATGTTAATTTGGTCAACTAAACCGGTTTAGTAATTTGCAGCTAGTTTAGGTGAAACGTCATCGTCGTGACGATATAACGTCACCATCGCGAAAAAGGAACGTCATCTCCGCGAAGGCGGAGATCCCCTAAAAAGCATAGTAAATCGCATAAAAGTTTACAGTTTTGCGTGTGATTTTGGAGGTTCTTGCCTTCGCAAGAATGACGTGGGGCAAATTGTAAGAATGACGATGGTCAAATTACAATGCCGACGCTAGCGAGAGGCGAAACCGAAGAGTTTTAGATCTAGAGTGAGAATAACAGTTGAAAATTACCGATATTAGCGTGTTCGTTTGTAGCCCTGGCAGGAATTTTGTCACTGTGAAAGTGACTACAGATGCGGGTATTTATGGTTTAGGTGATGCCACCCTCAATGGTCGTGAAATGGCGGTTGTTACTTATCTTGAAGAGCATGTTGCGCCCTGTCTTATTGGACGTGACGCTCATAACATTGAGGACATTTGGCAATATCTTTACCGAGGTGTTTACTGGCGTAAAGGAGCTGTAAATATGGCAGCAATCGCCGCTATTGATATGGCATTGTGGGACATAAAAGGGAAAGCCGCGGGCATGCCGGTGTATCAATTACTTGGCGGTAAAAGCCGGCGCGCAGTCAACCTATACGCCCATGCAAGTGGCGACAGTATTGAAGATACACTAAACAAAACAGAAGCCCTTATCATCGAAGGCTTTAAAGCAATCCGCCTTCAGTGCGCGGTGCCCGGCCTTAAGGTAACCTACGGCGTGCTTGGCGATAAAGCCGATTATTTTGAGCTTCAAGGTAATCGCCCCTTACCACCAGAAGAAGATTGGTCGACGCAAAAGTATTTCAACATGGTGGTATCGTTATTTGAACAAGCGCGAGCGCGCTTTGGTAACGATATACAGCTATTGCATGATGTTCACAGCCGTTTAACGCCCATTGAGTCTGCACGCTTAGGTAAGTTATTAGAGCCCTATGATTTATTGTTTTTAGAAGACGCCTCTATTGCTGAGAACCAAGACAGTTACAAAGTGATTCGCCAACATACCACCACGCCTCTGGCGATTGGTGAAACATATAACACTATATGGGATTGTAAAGAGCTCATCCAAAATCAACTCATAGATTATATCAGGGTTGCTGCCACTCACGCAGGGGGCATTAGCGCGTTAAGGCGCATTGCCGATTTCGCCAGTATACATAATGTGAAAACTGCTCCCCATGGTGCGCCTGATTTATCCCCGGTTTGTTTTGCCGCTCACATGCATTTAAATATTTGGGCGCCTAACTTTGGTATTCAAGAATTTGTGGGCTTTGGCAATGAGCATTCACGTCGTATCTTTAAACATAGTGCTGAAGTAAAAAATGGCATGGCATACGTAAGTGAGGCGCCAGGTCTAGGTATAGAGTTTGACGAAGAAGCGGCAAAGGAATATCCCTACAAGCGGTCCTATTTGCCAGTCAGTCGATTGGAAGATGGTACGCTTTGGCATTGGTAGAACAAAGCATAGAATGAATAAATTCGATTTTGAAAAATCAGGAAAATAGAATGAGTGACAAGATGCGTGTATTGGTGCAAGGCACCGGTTTTGCAGGTCAGGGCCATACGGCAGCATTTCGCGACATGGGCGCTGAGGTAGTTGGCATGGTAGGCAGAACGAAAAGTGTTGTGCAACAGGTAGCTAAAGATTTAGACATCCCCTACGCTGGTACTGATTGGCAACAGGCGCTGATTGATTGCAAACCCGATGTTGTTTCTATTGCTACGCCCGGCGGCGCTCATGAAGAGGCAATTCGCCAAGCAATAGAGTTTGGTTGCCATGTTTTTAGTGATAAACCGCTGACCGATAATGGAAAAAGCGCGCAAGCACTGTATGAACTTGCACTTAAAAAGAAAGTGAAAACCGCATTTGCTGCTAGCTTCAGATATATGCCAGAGGTAATACACGCAAAAAGACTGGTTGAGGCAGGAGTCATTGGCGAGCCCCTAGAAGTTGAGTACATTTCGCACTTTAATTTAGAACGTAACATTCCGTTTGGCTGGTCACACAGAAAAGAAGACGGCGGTGGGCGTTTAAACAATAACTTCACTCACAAGCTATCTATTGTAACGTCTATTATTGGTGAAAAAATCTTGTCGGTTATGGGTGACCTTCGCGATGATTTAGGCCGTGCCCCCATCGTTGAAGGCGTGCACAACTTTAAAACCCGCCGTGACTTTATTCCCGAAAACATTGATGAGCCTTCTCTTAAATGGGGCGAGTCAAACGTTGAATGGTCGTATACGGTACTTGCGCAAATAATGAGCCCAATCGCCACAAAGCCGGTGTCGGTGATGTTCAAACACGGTGGTTTACAGCCACGTTTTAACGAAGATCATATTGTTATTTATGGCAGTGAAGGCGCTATTTATATCATAGGTCATTATGCAAGTGGCCCGCTATATTTGTATGACCAAAATAACGAATGGGTTGAACAAGCTTTGCCTGAGGATATCGCCCAGGCCGTGCCTGAAGCAGAAGGCGATACAGAAAGAAACTGGCGCGTGCTAATAAAAGCGCTGCTTAGTGATATTAAAGGTGAAGACGTTGCCCCCTATCAGAGCTTTAAAGAAGGGGCCCAGTATCAACAAATAATTGATATTTTACGCGAAAATGACAACTGGGTTGATCTTAGTCATCTGCAGTAAAAAGGTCGTATCATGTTTTATGAATACTTAGTTATTGCAGGCTATTTTTTACTGATTATCGGTATTGGATTTGCCTTCAAAAATATGGCGAAAAACTCAACCAGCGACTACTTCCGTGGCGGTGGTCGAATGTTATGGTGGATGGTAGGCTCAACCGCCTTTATGGCGCAGTTTTCCGCTTGGACCTTTACCGGCGCAGCAGGAAAGGCCTTTACCGATGGGTTTGCCATTACTCTGGTGTTTTTTGCCAATACCTTTGCTTACTTTTGTGGCTGGTTATATTTTTCTGCACGTTTTCGTCAAATGCGCGTTGATACACCAACCGAAGGTATTAAACGGCGTTTCGGCCCGCAAAATGAAACTTTCTTCTCGTGGGCGCTTATCGTTTTCAGCTTCATCAATGCAGGGGTTTGGCTTAATGCCTTAGGCGTTTTTGCCAGCGCGGTGTTTGAAGCCGATATTACGCTAACCATCGTGTTTACGGGGCTTACCGTTGTCTTTGTGTCTGTATTGTCGGGTGCGTGGGGCGTGGTTGCTTCTGATTTTGTGCAAACCCTCATTGTGGCAGTAATCTCAATTGCCTGCGCTATTGTTGCACTGGTCATGGTCGGCGGCCCAGTTAATTTAGTCAATAACTTCCCTAGTGATTTTGTGATGGGGCCGAATATGAACTACGGCCTGATTTTGGTTGGCACCTTTGTGTTCTTTTTAGCCAAACAAATGATCACCATCATGAATATGCACGATTCATTTCGTTTCTTAAATGCCAAAGATTCTGCCAACGCTCGTAAAGCCGCTTTATTGGCGATGGTGTTGATGGGCTTTGGCAGCATTATTTGGTTTGTGCCGCCTTGGGCTGCCGCCATTTTATATCCTGACGCCGCGGCTGCTTATCCTGAGCTTGGTAACAAAGCTGCCGATGCGGTGTATTTGGTCTTTACCCGCAATGCCATGCCGGTGGGCACCGTTGGTTTGTTGTTAGCAGGTTTGTTTGCAGCAACTATGTCGTCTATGGATTCTGCGCTTAACAAAAATGCGGGTATCTTTGTAAGAAGCATCTATCAACCACTGCTGCTTAAAAAAAATAAAGGGGTGGACGATAAGCATTTACTTAAAGTGAGCCGCTTGGTCAGCTTAATTAGCGGTATATTTGTTATCATCGTTGCCTTGTTCTTTAAATCATTGAAGGAACTAAGCTTATTTGAATTGATGATGAACATGTCGGTGATGATACAGGTACCTTTGCTAATCCCACTAATTTTAGGGCTTTTCATCAGAAAAACACCAAAGTGGGCATCGTGGATTACTGTGGCAATAGGCCTTGTTGTATCTTATTGCACAGCCAACGTGTTGACCCCAGACGTACTTGCGAATTGGCTGGGCTTTGAGCAAGAGTTTACGCGGCGTGAGTCTATTGACCTTACACTGATGATTACCATTGGCGCACACATCATTATTACGGCTGGCTTTTTCTGTTTAACAAGTTTGTTTTATAAAGAGGCTAATGATGACAATAAAGCAGAAACACAACGTTTCTTTGCTGACTTAGAAAGGCCGGTAATCGCAGACTTTGAGCAAGATGGCTATGACAGCCAGCAACGTCGTAAACTAGGTAGTATGGTTATTTTTATGGGATTTGGCGTACTGTTTATGACGCTTATTCCGAATCCAATGTGGGGTAGGCTGGTATTTGTGTGTTGTGCATTAACCATATTGACTATAGGCTTTTTACTTAAAAGAAGCGCAAAGATTAGCTAAGTACTAGCTATGTGTTTCGAGCTATGTATTGCAAAAGAGGGAAAGAGATGTTTCTAAAAATAACTAGGCTTGTTTTACTAACTTGTTTGGCGGCTTTATGCATTGCCTGTGCGTTTGGCTCGGGCTCTGGCAAAGGAAAAGTAAGCTTAACTCATGGCATTGATGTCAGCGCTGGCAATCTTCCAGCTTATATTGTGACTATTTCTAATGCGACTTTTTATCTCGAAAAAGACGGTGGCGGTTTATCGAGCATACTTGATTCAGAAGGCGTTGACTGGCTTGGTTTCAACGATAAAAAGGGCTCGGGCTGGAAAGGGGAGTATAGAGGTTTTCCAAATGCCATCCACAAACAAGACGGTAATTACTTTCATGCTATGAACGCAGGGACCGACAAATCAAGCTCTACAATAAGTATTGAAAGCAGCGAACATGTGCAAATTATTTTTACTTCGGGTAATGGTAAGTGGCAAGGCACATGGGATTTTTACCCAGACCGCTGTGACTTCACCATGTCACAGGTAAGCCAAGGCTATCATTATTGGGTGCAGTATGAAGGTGTCCCAGGCGGTGATATGGATGGAGAGGACTTTTGGTATGCATCAGTTGATCGCAAAGCTCACCCAATTAACGAGGCCTTCATTGGCGATTTACCTGCCCCAGAGTGGTTTGCCTTTGGCGACCAAAAAAGCCCGCGCATGCTTTATTTACTGCATCATCAAGATGATGAGCACCCTGACAATTACGTAAGTCGACCTTATATGACGGTATTGGGCTTTGGACGCAGTGACAAAAATAAATTTTTAGACAGCCCAAGTCGCTTTTCTATTGGCTTTGTGGAATCAACACAATACGAAACATTAGAAAGTACGATTAGTAGTATTTTAGAATAGCAAAAGCCCTAGCGCCTATGTTTTATGACGACTTGTTGCAACTGTTCAATGACGCTGCTTGACCTTTTAAAGGCAAAAACAATTTCGCGCATTAGGCGTAGGCCCTCTATGGGCCTGTAAACCACCTCAGGTTTACTGAGCACTTCAGTGTGGGCCGGCACAAGGGCACAGCCTAGACCTGCTTGGACTAGCCCCAACGCATAGTCAATCGTTTGAATTTTGGCTCGTATATCTACGCTAAAGCCGGCTAAGGTGAGTGTGTCATTTAGATGCGTCCACGCTACACAGGGAGTACGCTGAATAAAGGGCAGTGCATCTAACTCTGCCAAGGTGATACTTTCTTTTAAAGACAATACATGATTATACGGAATGGCGAGTAAATAGTGTTCTTGCCAAATGGTAATAAATTGTTCGTTGTCCTCTATTTCTTCTTTCATGATGATGCGCGCGTCGCAATTTTGAGTATGAGAAACCAAGGTTAATTCCATTAATTCCTGAGAAGCGGTAAAATCTTTTAATAACGCGCTCATGCGTTCAACCCCTAGACCTTTAGTGACGCCCAGTAAAAATGCTTGTTTTAGGCTGGTCTCGGTAAATAATTTTGTGATGGCGTCGGCTTGCCCGAGTAACTGTTGCGCCAAGGGAAACAAGCGCTCACCCGTAATCGTAGGGCTAACGCCGCGTGCATGGCGGTTAAAAAGCGTTGTGTGTAAGGTATCTTCTAGCTGCGCGATAGCTAAGGATATAGAAGGCTGAGCAACAAAACATGCCTTTGCCGCAGCACTAAAACTACGGTGTTGATAAACTGCAACAAAGTATTTGAGACTGCGTAAATCCATAGGGCTTGTATTATCATTAAGGCTGAAAAGTTACGTATAGTTTACGCCTATGACTGATAAAGAAAATATATATTTTAACTTTGGCATGCTTTTCATTATTATCCACATAATAGCAATAGCGTACTCGTTTGTGTTCTTAGCAGAACAGAATTTAGTTAATTACAAAGGTGTGATGTCATGTCTACAGAAGCAAAAAATAAGCCCGTTTTTAACTGGGAAGATCCCCTATCTTTGGACTCTGTGTTGTCTGAAGAGGAACGCATGATTAGAGATAGTGCGCGTCAGTATTGCCAAGAAAAGCTCATGCCCAGAGTGCTTATGGCAAACCGAAACGAAACTTTTCACCCTGAAATTATGACCGAGTTAGGTGAATTAGGGCTGTTAGGCGCCACTATTCCTGAAAAATACGGCTGCGCCGGCGTTAATTACGTAGTGTACGGTTTGGTAGCCAGAGAAGTTGAACGCGTTGACAGCGGATATCGCAGCGCGATGAGCGTGCAATCTTCATTAGTGATGCATCCTATTCATGCCTATGGCAGTGAAGAGCAGCGCATGAAATATTTACCAAAACTAGCAACGGGTGAATACATAGGCTGTTTTGGCTTAACGGAACCTGATTCTGGCTCTGATCCGGCCAGTATGATAACCCGAGCCGTGCCGGTTGATGGCGGGTATAGCTTAACTGGCGCTAAAATGTGGATTACCAATTCACCCATTGCCGATATTTTTATAGTGTGGGCAAAACTAGATGGCGTTATTCGCGGATTCATTTTAGAAAAAGGCATGGAGGGCTTAAGTGCCCCTAAAATCGAGGGTAAATTTTCGCTACGTGCATCGATAACTGGCGAAATTGTTATGGACAATGTGTTTGTGCCAAGCGAAAACATGTTGCCCAATGCCAAAGGTTTGTCGGGTCCATTTGGTTGCTTAAACAAAGCGCGCTACGGCATTGCCTGGGGCTCATTAGGCGCAGCAGAATTTTGCTGGCATGCAGCGCGTCAATACACCCTTGATAGAAGCCAGTTTGGCAAGCCATTGGCCTCTACGCAGCTGATTCAGAAAAAGCTCGCGGATATGCAAACTGAAATCACCGTTGGTTTATTTGCGTGTTTGCAGGCGGGCCGCTTGATGGATGCAGATGCCCTGCCGCCAGAAGCCATTTCTTTAATCAAACGTAATTCATGTGGCAAAGCACTGGATATTGCCCGTCTTGCTCGTGACATGCACGGTGGCAATGGCATAAGTGATGAATACCATGTAATTCGTCATGTCATGAACTTAGAAGCGGTAAATACCTACGAAGGGACCCACGATGTCCATGCGCTAATATTAGGCAGAGCCCAAACCGGTATTCAAGCCTTCTTTTAAGCACCATGGGCTAAGTATAAGCACAACGCGCTAAGCACGGCCAACATTGAACTAGCGTGAGTATGCAGTCACTCACCCTAGTGCCCAAAATATTTGCGGAGTTCGCATGTCTAATCGTAATCAATTGGTAAGAGACAATTTTATCAATCTTGTTCGCAGGGGCAATCTGCCAAGCTCAACAACGACTTTGTCCCCCAGTGATGTTGGTTTAAGCCACAGTGAAGTGGTGGATTTATTTGAGTCGCAGGTGATGAGCCGCCACCTTGATTTACAATCTCGCATTATGCAAAAAAATGGCCAAAGTTTTTATACTATTGGTAGTTCGGGTCACGAGGGTAACGCTGCCTACGCAAAGGCATTTAGACCAAGCGACATGGCGTTTTTACATTACAGAAGCGGCGCTTTTTTTATACAGCGCAGTAAGCAAGTTAGTGGCCAAACACCACTATACGACATGTTGTTATCGTTTGCGGCCTCAAAGGATGATCCTAGTTCTGGCGGGCGACATAAAGTACTTGGTAGCAAAGCTTTGTCTATTCCACCCCAAACCAGCACGATTGCGTCACATTTGCCCAAAGCAATGGGAGCGGCTTACAGCATTCCTTTGGCAAAGCGACTTGCACTTGAGGGCAAAATACCCCAAGACGGGCTTATCGTATGTAACTTTGGTGATGCATCTTCAAATCATTCAACTACGCAAGGTGCACTTAACAGCACCGCTTGGGCAGCTTACCAGTCAATTCGTATGCCCATCGTGTTTGTGTGTGAAGACAACGGCATTGGTATTTCGACCGCGACACCAGCGGGCTGGGTTGCGGCCAATTATAAAAACAGAGCGGGCCTTAATTACCTGTATTGTGACGGCCTAAATTTACTCGATACCTACCAAAAAGCTAAGCAGGCTGAACACATTGCACGAGTGCAAGGCAAACCTGTATTTTTACATATGCGAACGGTAAGGATATTAGGGCATGCAGGATCAGATGCCGAATTTGTATATCGTAAAATGTCTGATATCGAAGCCACTGAGTTTCAAGACCCCTTATTGCATAGCGCAAGAATATTGCTTGATAATAATATTCTTAGCGCCGACGAAATCATTGCCATATACGAAAGCATAGAAAATAGAATTGCACATGTTGCTAAGCGCGCCGCTAGCAAATTAAAATTAGAAACGGCTACAGATGTTAAGCGCAGTATTATTCCGCCTACACTCCCCGTTGATGCGCTTAACCACAGCTATAAACCAAAGACACAAAGCCAGCGCATGCCCCTTTTTGCGCATGAAAAGCATAATTTGAACAAAAAACAGCATTTAGCCAAGTTGCTTAATTGGGCACTGATGGACTTAATGGCTGAAAACGAAAACATGGTAATGTGCGGTGAAGACATCGCAACAAAAGGCGGGGTGTACAATGTAACAAGTAAACTCTCGGAACGTTTTTCAAAAAACCGCGTGATTAACACCTTGTTAGACGAGCAATCTATTTTAGGCTTAGCCATAGGCATGGCCCATAACGGATTTTTGCCCGTCCCTGAAATTCAATTTTTGGCTTATGTGCACAACGCAGAAGACCAAATAAGAGGGGAGGCGGCAACCCTACCTTTCTTTTCAAATGGACAATTTAGTAATCCAATGGTGGTTAGGATTGCAGGCCTAGCCTATCAAAAAGGCTTTGGTGGGCATTTCCATAACGACAACTCTTTTGCCGTTTTCAGAGATATCCCCGGGCTCATATTAGCTTGTCCTTCAAACGGCGCTGATGCAGTCGACATGATCCGCACCAGTGTACAACTAGCTCGTGAGCAGCGCCGCTTAGTAGTCTTTTTAGAGCCTATCGCACTTTACATGACCAAAGACCTGCATGATGAAGGAGACGGTTTGTGGTTGTCGCAATATCAAGCCCCATCAACACAAGCGCAGTCTTTAGAGAACAAACAAAGCATCAGCGTTTATGGGGAAGGTAAAAGCGTGTGTATTTTGTCCTATGGAAATGGCTATTACTTATCTAGGCAGGCTGAAAAAATACTTAATGAGCAAGGCGTTGAGTGCCGTGTAGTAGACCTGCGTTGGCTTGCACCCTTAGATGAGAAGGGCATTATTGAACAAGCTCAGCTTTGTGACAATGTCCTTATTGTGGATGAATGTAGACAGACCGGCTCTATCAGTGAGGCTTTGTATACCTTGTTGGCCGAGTCTGCTGTTGGTAAAGCACCTATCAAAATTAGCCGAATTACTGCGCATGATAGTTTCATTCCACTGGGCAGCGCAGCTTATCACGTTTTACCTTCAGCTAGGCAAATTGTGCAAGAAGTCTTAAATTTGGTCGGGCTCGAAAATAATATTCAAAGCGAAAGTGCACAAGATAAGAAAGGGAAAGCCTAATGACAGCTGTAAAAGAAAAAACCAGAGCGCTTGTTATTTGTCCTGGTCGCGGCACCTACAATAAAGAAGATTTAGGCTATTTGCAGCGCTTGCACCCTGACAAAGTCGAGATTGTTAATCATATTGATGCCTACCGAAAGCAAAAGCAGCAAGTCAGTATTCAAAAACTAGATAGCGCAGAGCAGTACAATATGCGCAATCATACCGCCGGTGAAAATGCATCTGCACTGATTTACGCTTGCGCAATTTCGGATTTTGAATCAATTAATCAAGACGAGTATGAAATTGTTGCGGTTACCGGTAATTCGATGGGATGGTATATAGCATTAGCCGCGGCCGGTGCTTTGACCCGAGACGCAGCTATTGAGCTTATTAACACTATGGGCTCAATGATGAGCAAAGGCGTCATTGGCGGGCAAATGATTTACCCGATTACGGATGAAAACTGGGTGCTTGATGAACAAGCCGTTGCAATGATTGAACAAGCATTGTTTGAGGTAAACAAGCAAGCAGATTGTGAAGTCTATGTGTCGATAAAGTTGGGTGGCTATGTTGTTTTTGGTGGCAACAAAAAAGGCCTAAAAGCCTTAGAACACGTACTACCTAAAGTACAAGACCGCTACCCGATGAACTTGTTTAATCATGCTGCGTTTCATACACCATTGTTGAACGACACTTCCGCTCAAGCAAAGTCGATATTAGCGCCGTCTTTATTTAAGGCGCCTTCGTTACCTTTAATTGATGGCCTTGGCCAAATATGGCAACCCTACAGTTGCGATCCTCAAGCCTTATATGAGTATACGCTGGGCACCCAAGTCGTTGAAACCTATGACTTTACTAAAGCTATCGAGGTTGCTGTTAAAGAATTTGCGCCCGACAAGCTAATCGTTTTAGGGCCTGGAGCAACCCTAGGAGGCGCAGTTGCTCAAAGTCTGATTCAACATGAATGGTTGGGCCTGCAAAGCAAAAAAGACTTTATTTCATTGCAGAAAACAGACCCTTTTATCCTCGCTATGGGGCTTAACGACCAACGTAAATTGGTCATTTAAGGGCCCTTTATCTCATTCCTCGCTTTTGCGTTTTAGCGTAAAGGTTTTAAGGAGCGCCGGCAGCACGGTCAAATCGGTAATAAAGGCAAATATCATTGCGCAGGCGGTGAGTAAGCCAAAATAGACACTTGGCATAAAATCAGAAAACATAAACATACTAAAGCCAACGGCAATAAGCGTTGAGGTAAAGGTAATGGCAAGACCTGTATGAGCATATGAACTGTCCATCTCTTCGCCGCTAGGTGCACTTAAAAATGCGTCAGTAAAATGTATTGTATCGTCAATCGCAATGCCCATTGCAATCGCGGCAATCGTTATGGTCATCAAGTCCAAAGGAATGCCTGACCATCCAATTAAGCCTAAAATAGCAGTGGTTGAAATTATATTTGGGACAAGGGCAATTAAGGCAATTTTGATGGAACGAAAGACCAGTAACAAGATTATGGCAATCGCCACGTAAACGATGCCCAGCGTTGCAATTTGAGAGTCAAATAAGCGCGAAAGAATATCCTGATACAAAACAAATAGGCTGGTGAGCTTATACTGCTGCTCGTCAAAGCCGGCTATTTTCAAATCATTTTTGATATCTTGTAATAGCTTTGCTCGATTCAAATCAGGCAAAGTATCTTGTATTCGGGTAGAGATGCGCATGGTGTTTGATTCAAGATCAAGATAGGGCCCAAGCAGGCTATCGATTACTTTTTCATCAACAAGTTTATAAATAGCATCAAGTTCGTATTCTGTCAGAGGCTTGTTGTCGTTTAACTGTTTTGCCAAGGTGGTAAAGTTAATGATTGAGGTTACGTTCCCGGTTGCCTCAAAAGCATCTATAGCCGCATGACCCAAATGCAGCGTGTTAATTTGCTTAGCTTCTAAAAAGACACGATCGTTGCTGTCATCAATATCAATAATAATATCTAGTGGGGTTGAACCGCCAAATTCTTGGTCAATAAAGCTGAGTTCTTGATGAATTTTTGTATCTTCATGAAAGTAGTCTATAAAGCTATTTTCAACATTCAGTTTTGTTATTCCTACACTAACCAGACACAAACAAACGATGGGCACAATGAAGGCAAGTTTGCTGTATTTGCTTACGACGTTTTTTGTTTTGTTAAGTAATTTGGTAATGAAAGCATGTTCATTACTTTCCTCATGGGGATTAAGCAAACTCAGTGCTGCCGGAAAAACAATAAGTGCCACGCACAAAGTTACGGCATTTGATATCAACATCATTATGCCAAAGTCGATGACAGGCTGTATTCCACTAAAAATCAGTGAACCGAAACCAACAGACGTGGTGATTGCTGCATAAAAGCAAGGGGCCAGCTTTTCTTTTAAAGTTTGCTCAATTCGCTGTGCTTGGGATAAGTCTGATGATTTTCGGCTAATTTCGCGATAACAGGTAATTAAATGTAGCATTATTGCTAGGGTCAGAATGATTTGCAGGGCAACAAAATTGGCTGAAATAACCGTCGCGGGTATTTTTGCCCATGCAAGGATACCAAGGGTCGCAACAACACTCGTCGCGCAGGCAAACATGGGAAATATCACCCATTTTACGCTGCGGAATAAAGCCAGCAAAAGGGCACTGATTAGCAAAATGATGCCTAAACCAAAATAAATAAGATCTTGCCTGACTATTTCTACCAAGCGAATGCCAACAACATAGCTTCCACCAATGTACAATTGTGCATCTTGGGTCACATCATTAATGATGCTTTCAATCTGTTTTACTTCGTCGAGTCGCTGTTTGCCTATTTCTTCTTCAATTTGCAGTGTTTGTTCGCGCAAGCTTTCCAATTGCTCTTGGTCAGCATCTGACAGTTCGCCGTTTAAGCTCTTCTTCTGTATATCAACAATTTGCGTATTTAGCTTCTCTAATTCAGGGTTGGATTTAAACACAAGCTGAATTGCTGTGGCGGTGTTTTCTTTATTTATCAGCAGGTCAGTAAAGATTGGGTGCTGGCTTAGCATAGTGCGCATTTTTTCGGGGCTATAGCGCAGATTCTCGTAATTTAGTTTATTTACATCAACCGAGCCTGTCAGTTGAGCGCGGCTTTCGATAAGGGGCACAGATAACATCGAGTTTACTGTTTCAACGCGCTCTATTTCTTTGAATCGCGCGCTGAGGGTTTCGATGGCATTAAATGTTTCTTGTGTAAATACATCTTTTGAGTCAGGTTGATAAGCGATTAAGATAAATTCTGAGGGATTAAATTTTTGGTTTGCCACCTGCGTTTGAATGTAAATTTTGTTGTTTTTGGTGAGCAAAGTGTCAGCCGAAGCATCAATTCTAAAATTGGTAGCGCTAAGGCCTAGTCCAACTATGGCCAGAGCAAATATCACGAGAATGTGAATATTGAACTTGAGTATCGTTTTAATCATTATATTCATGAATAATTACTCGTTTTCTTGTTCAGAAGATGCTGACTTAGGCGCAACATTTACTTCACTTTGCTCTTGTTTAGCGATGTCGTCGCGATTCCGACTTTGAATATATTGATTGCGGAAGTAACTGTAAGGGTCTTGTGCATTTTCATGTAAAACTTCGTAAATCTCGGCTTGAGAAGAAAAATCATGAAATCCGTCTATCACTCTGGCTGCAGTATCTTTGGGTGCGTTGAGGACGTATTTGGTTGGGTGCACTAAGCTCTCGGTAACAATAGAGCTAGCGCCCCTGACGTCAGACTGACCTAAAAAGGGAAGCACTAAATAGGCGCCACTGCCAACACCATATTTTGATAAAGTTTGCGAGAAGGCTTGAGGTTTTTCTTCAATCTCAAACCACGCGGTGGCTGGGTCAAAAACGCCTAACAAACCCACAGTGCTGTTGATCAAAAAACGTCCTAGGTTGGCGCCTGCTTCGCTAAATTCGCCACTTAAGGTGTTATTAATAAGATTTAAAGGCTCTACAATATTGCTAAACACATTCGAGACTGATTTTTGAACGGGTTCTGGCACCACTGCGTTATACCCTTTGGCTGCGGGAATAAGTGCATATTTATAGGCATAATGGTTAAACTGGAAAATGGGTCTATTTATCGCTTCTAAGGGGTCGTAATACAGTGGACTGTCGTCTGCCGCAACGGCACGGTCGGTAGTAGCTACAACCGTTGGCTCAATCTGCAAAGTGCCGTTGCTGGTTTCTATTTCTGTGCTTTGATATTCGGATAAATCTTGAACTTCTGATGATGTAGATTGTGTGTTTGTAGTCTCGGTGACATTTGGATTTGATGCGCAGCTGCACAAGAGCGATATACTTATTAGCAACATTATTGTTTTTATTTGAACCAGCATGTTTTTTCCTTTTTATACCTTAGGAATAATAAGATCCTAATATAGTCTTCATTCTTGTTATGCATCACTACTGTGTTGCCTAATTATTGCCTCATTACGTCATTACCTTACTGCATTTGCATTTTTGAGACCAATTTTAATAATATAATAGAAGAATAAAAACGACCATTATTCATGTACTTAACTTTTGTAAGATTATAAGCAGTCATAAAAAGTATGTAAGCCTTATAAGTCTAGGTAATTTTTACTTAGCGCAAGGAAGAAAGCGGAAACTCTTAAGGCCAGAGTAAACTATCTAATTTTGCCAGTTTTTTAGCTAATCTTTTGCGTAAAATATAGTAGCGACAAAATGTCATTACGAGCACAGGGCATTGCACAGCAATAAGGGTAAATAATACAGTTTGGTGCTCTGTAAAAACGTCGAATAATATGAAGCTCACTAAACCAATAAATAATATTGCGAATAGGAAAAGAGATACAGTCCAATAAGAAACTTGCGTTTTAAGTGATGCTCGTTTGTATTTCAGAAGTTGCGATACGTCAAGTGTCTCAATGCGTTGAGCAGTTCGACTTTGCTCATATGCCCATACTGAAAAACCGATTGGTACAACTGAAAGCGCACAGAATAACACGCTCATGGTGAAGCTTTCGCTTAAAAATAATCCGCAATAAACACACCATAAACTTACGAGTATGCTGGCGAAAACTTCAACTAAGCGCTTTCGCTTTTCTCGTCTTTGTGATCTTTCTACCTCACGTAGAAGTTCATTTGCATCAATTGAAGGAGTTGATGCATAAAATGATTGCTGCCACTTTGCTAATTGTTCATCCATATTTATTCTCTACAATATGTTTTTAATAACTGCTTTGCTCGACTACTGCGTTTCGCTATTGTTGCTTCATTTATGCCAAGTACTTGTGCGATTTCGCTTTGGGTGAAACCCTCTAATTCCATCGTTATGACCTGTTTGTGGCCAACACTTAGGCGTTGAATTGCACTTAATAAGTCTATTGACTGCTCTGTAGAAGCCGTTTTCGCTGGTATTACATCAATGGCTTCCTCGACATCTACTAAGGGATGATTGTTTCTCTGTTGCTTGAGCACGTGATCAACGCTACGATTATGGGCGATACGCGCAATATAGGTTTTTAAACTGGCTTTATCTTCAAATTTATCAAGGCCATTAAGTAAGGCCAGACATATGTCTTGCACTAAATCTTCTTGATACCTTTTGTCTGCTTCATACGAAGCAGCAATCCTCGCTAGTAGCGGCATGTATGTTTGCAATACATGCTCTATGCTGATCTTGCTTTTTTTAGATTTAAAAAAATTCACTATTTAGTAACTTGATTCATACGCTGGTGTTAAACAAACTTTACTTGTTATCAGAAGATAATTGCTGAAATGCGCTGTATTGCACACACATTAAGAAAGGTGCGAATAGGATAACACTTAATGCAAACGTTACGGGCGCTAAAAATAACATTAGTGCGTTAAGAATCACTAAGCTAAATATTCCTTTATAGCCGTTTTTTAACATTTTCGCGTTAGTGAGAATCGCGGATTTAACATTCATCTTGCGCAAAAGAATCAAAGGAGCGATAAACATTGTAAGTACACTCAAGGGCGCCCCCGCAGCAAAAATAATACCTAAATTGTCTGCAGACACCTCAGTTAATGTAGCAAACATTAAAAGTGCTATGCCGTCTTGACCAAGTATAACCCATGCCATTAACAGCTGGCTGACAAAAGGTAAGAGCAAAAGCGGTAAACAAAACAAAATACGCCCCCAGTTTTTTGTCCGAAAAATCGTTTTTAGTTCTAATTTACCTTCTTTGTTTAAAGAATTAAGCACAAGCCAAAAACTGGCTCCCAGTAATACCATGATGACTTTTGAGAGAATAATATTGAAAGAGGATGGTAGTACTTGTAATACGCCTTCAATAACAATAAAACTGATAAGCAAAAGCGTGAGTTTAAAAGGTGCGCTGAGAAATAGACGCTTGCCTGTCTTGAGCCAAGAAATTAATTGAGCTTCTGAGTTGTCATCAGATAACTGCCGGATTAATGTTGTCATGGTGTTTGCCTTTTTTGTGAATGTATTGATATAGACGATGGGACAACATAAATCCTGACATTTTATTTTGGTTTAATTTAGGTTTGCTTATTTTGCGGCTGTTCAATACATAAAAAAACGGCCTACTTATGGAATATAAGTAGGCCGTTAACACTATGATTGTCGGTTTTATTCGTGGTCAACCCATTTTGTTTCTACAGAGTTACTCGAAACACTTCGGTTGCGCCATAATTGTGAATCGGATTCAAAAGACCTATTTCTCCACAATTGTGAATCACTACTCACATTGCGGTTGCGCCATAGTTGGGAGTCAGCTTCAAAAGAACGGTTTCTCCATAACTGTGAATTGCTTTCAAATTCTGTATGCTCCCATAGCTGAGAATTACTGTTAAAACCGCGATTTCGCCATAGTTGAGAATCACTGTCTACATCCGAATTGCTCCAAGTATGGGCATATACGTACTCTCCTGACCAACTTAAGGTTTCAAGACCCGGGATGAAGTAATCTCCATTTTCTTCTGTGAGTTGCACAGGGCCAATAAAGTGATCGGTATCGCTTAGTTCTGTTGCAATAGACAAACCAATATTTGCACATCCGCTCTCAGTGCTTTCAATCGCTGCCATTGCATCAACTAAACCAGCACCTTGTTGGAAAATACTATAGGCGAGTTCGCCAACATCATTGGTTGCCGCTCTAGCGCTGCTAATTAAGCGACATTTAATATCGTCTGGGCTTAAGCTTGGGTCTGCTTGTAGCATAAGCGCTACTATGCCCGACGTAACCGCCGTTGCTTGTGAGGTACCCGACAATTCGAAGTAATCGTGTTCACCAATATTTTCTTCGCTATACAAAGCATATTGCTCACGAATGTAGGTAGTATCGCTCATTAAACCCTGAATACGAGCACCTGGTGCAACTATCTCTGGTTTCACAAATCCTTCATAGGTTGGGCCTGCGCTAGAAAATGAAGTCACAAAATCATCGTTCATATCATATGGCGTGTAATTATCTGAAGTAGCACCTACGGTAATAAAGTAAGGGGTGTTGCCAGGCACGCCAATGGTCATGGCGTCAGAGCCTCTGTTACCTGCTGAAGCGATTACCGTGATGCCGGCATCCCATAATTTCATCAATGCTTGGTTTAGCGGATCGTCCCAGTAAAGTGAACTAGGTAAGGTGCTAAACGATAGATTCAAGACTTTAATATCAAGTACGTCTTTGTTCTCAAGAATGTATTCAATGGATTTAAGAATATTTAAGTAAGTTGAATGGCCTTGCTCGTCAAAGGCACGAATGACTACTAAGTTGACGTCGGGCGCAATGCCATTATAGCCGCCATTTAAATAGCCATCTTGGTTATAACTCTGACTTGAGTTAGCAATAATACTAGACAAATGCGTACCGTGGCCATTTTCATCGTTAGTGTTTGTGCCATACTCAGATTCATTTAACACGTCAACATGCGTGATAAAACGGTCCGAGCCATTAGATGTTGTATTTATTGCGTCGAAGCTATTAATACCGGTATCTAAGATAGCCACTGTTACACCATAACCTGTAATGCCTGATGCATGTGCTTGGTCAGCATTCACAATTTTAGCGAAGTAGGTGTCGCGATCAACACCCTGTTCATTGCTGTTGTTTGCCACCATAACACTTTCTTGTGAACCATCAGAATACCCTACTCGCAGTGAATAACGGTCCATTGAAACCGAGCTTAGTGTATCGAACTCGATTCTAATATCTGCATTTGCTCCTGGTAGCAGCTCGATGGGTAATACTAGATTAAGATGATCAACACTTAATAATTCGAAATCCCTGACTACATCGTTAATAATAATAGATTTAATCGCACCATTAGATTCAGGGAACGATACTGATAAGTTACTGATCTCTTTATCAATACCGGAACTATTTGTCATAATCCAGCTTATTTGACTGCTATCCACATATGATTTAAACATGCCGAATATAGAAGTAAGGTCAATATCTATACCTAAATGTGTCAGTCCATTTTCAACACGGTCAATAACGTTAGCGCCTTCAGATGTGGCAAGGAAAGTGGTTAGCGAAGTTGTTTCTGTTACAGTTTTTACGGGTACTTTGTCTGTCACATTGAGTAGCATGTTAAAAAATGAGTCTGTGCTTTTAGATGATACGACTACTTCTTCTTCTAACGCATAAGGCGCCAAGGTTTGTGTAGCGCCAGGAGCAGATTCTTCACTGTCGCCACTATCGTTCTGGCCAAACAGTAAAGCGAATAAGCTCGTACTTTCTTCGACTTCTTCGCTTGGTGCTGCAACTACATTGCTGGCTTCTTCAACAACAGGGCTTTCTTCTTCATAAGACCGCGAATAGCTTTTGCTGCGACTCTTGCGCCGACTGATCTCTACCTTTTGATCTTTGAACGCCTGAAGCTTAGGGTTGATGTCTTTTAACAATTTAATTTGATTATTGGTTAATTTTACCGACACTGCTTGAATAACAGAGTGAGCAAATACCACCTCGCCGCCAACTTTATTTACATCTGCAATGATGCTTTGTTGGTCAGCGCCTTGTAGTATATATTCTGTAAGTGACTCACTTTGTGCTAACTGGGGCTGCTCGAAAGACTTTTCTAACAGAAATCGCTCAGTTGACACAGCAAGGGCAAGTGTTGCAATCATTCCACCTAAGATTAAATTTTTTCTCATTTTCTACGTCACCTACTACTTCAAAAAGAAACATGCTCATTGGTAAATTTGTTTCTTTTTTGGGTTAAGTTGCTTTGCTACGACTAAAGCAAAAAATACGCCATTTTGATAAGTTACTGTTTTTTATTATTATGTGTAAAAATTAAACGTTTTTTTAGGATGGTTAATTAAAAATTGAAGTGAAAATATGAACAAATAAAAATATGAATAAATTTATGACTAAAAAAATAAAATATGACTTAAGTTTTAATTCATATTTTAATGAGTATGAGGCATTTTGTTTTTTGCTTGATAGTCAGTACAAGTAAATGTTTTTGCACTATAGGGTGAGCGAACAAGCGTTTTAGCATAGCTAGTCCACTCTACCTGTAAAAAAGTTCGTTTAGTCTCGTTTGTGTTTTCGATTGTTAATAAGATGTTTAATATATATTACTGAAATAATAAGCTAATTGGATACTGTTTTGCTGTACAAAATTGTATCCGTTGAATACCTAACTTGCTTCATAGGGATGAGTAATGAAAAAATCAATTTTGTATTCGTCGAGGCTCGCTGCGCTAATCGCTGCAGCCGTCTTGGCTGGTTGTGGCGGAGGAAGTAGCGTTGAAACTTCTACCGACCTCAATGCAGTAGACACCAGTGTACCAGTTGACGATTGGCAACTAGTATGGGCCGATGAATTTGAAGGGTCGTCTATCGATTCGTCAAAGTGGACCCACGAAGTTAATTGTGACGGTGGAGGTAACCAAGAAAGACAATGTTACACCGCTGACCCAAGTAACTCCTATGTTGACAACGGTTCACTAAAAATAGTCGCTAAACCGGCTGAAGATGCTGACGCATCACAACCGTACACGTCAGCAAGAATGAACTCACGATACAAAGCGGATTTTAAATATGGCCGCTTTGAGATGCGTGCTAAGATGCCATCTGGACAAGGCTCTTGGCCAGCATTTTGGATGATGTCGACTGACGAAAAATATGGTGGTTGGCCAAAATCTGGTGAAATCGATATTGTTGAAACGGTTAACCTTAAAGTGCTTGATGATGCGGGTGTAGAAGAATCTCGTGTATACGGTACTTTACACTACGGAAAAGATTTCCCCCTAAATTCATCGTCGGGTACCTCGCATACTCCTGATGTAAACCCAGCTGATGACTTCAACACTTACGCAGTTGAGTGGGAAGAAGGTGAGATTCGTTGGTATTTCAATGGTTACTTATACGCAACGCAACAAGCCTCAAAAGAGACATTTAACAGCAACGGTGACGCCAATGGTTTGTCGAATAGAGGTTGGTTTTTAGAACAGTTTGACCCGCTTACCGGCGAAAAGGGCGCAGAGTATAGTCCAGCACCTTTCAATGAACAGTTCTATATGATTTTGAACCTTGCTGTAGGTGGTTCTTGGCCTGAGAATGTAAACCAAGGCGGTATTGACGCAAGTGCATTTGCTGATGGACAAACTTTAGAGGTTGACTACATTCGCGTATACGAATGTGCTCAAGACCCAGTATCTGGTCAAGGCTGTGCAACCGTTAGAGCAGGGTATAATCTACCGCAGGCTGACGGCGGCGCGAAGGTTGAAGGGCGTGCGCCCATCCCTGTTCCACCATCCTCAGGTATTGTTAAAAACCTAACTATTTTTGATGATGTACTAGACTTGAACTGGCGTGCGTTTGATGACTTTGATGGCACAGACCCAGTACTTGTTGCTGATGAAGATACAGAGCGCGGCGAAGTTTATGAATTTAGCGTTGAATACACCAATGGTGGCCCAGGCGCTGTTTACGGTTTCGCAACTCGTCCGGCGTTTTTTAGCCCAAGTCCTGAAGAAACTGCACAAGCCACTCCTCATGACGCTTTCCCTATGCTAGAAACCGGTAATGTCATTCTTGACATGAAAATGGTATCAGCTCCACTTGATGCAAGTGCTCAGTGGTATGTTAAAATTGAATCAGTAGAAGCGGCGACTGCCGTTGATTTTCTGTTAACAGATTTTGGTCCTGCTCCTGTAGTTGATGAGTGGATGACTTATACAATTCCTTTGCAAACCCTTCACGATGCCGGATTAGATTTAGTCGCCATTGACATTATCATGGTTTTCCCATCATGGGGTAGCGGTGAAGGTGCACAATTTAGACTAGACAATGTTAGAATTGAAGATGACGCACAAGCTGGTATTCCTGATACTGTGCTTGAAGGTACCGACCTAGCCGCTTTCGGTGATGCGGTAAGAGACGGCGATTCGTACACTTGGCCAACAGCGTCAGAAGACTGGGCTGGTTTTGCAAATGAAACCACCGACATCTATCCAATGAGCTTCCCTTTTGGTGGTAAAATAACCTTTACCGGTAGTATTCCTGAAGGTGGTTCTGATACCAGCGTGCGATTTAGATTTGAGCGCTTACCATTCCCTGATGTTGACCCTGCGTTTGATACGCCCTCGGTTACAATCTCTGGAACAAGCCCTAGCACATACGAAATCGTGATAGACCCACAAGATCCGAGCAATACTTTTGAATCTTTCTTGTTCTACCTAAACGATCGCGACTCAACAGTTAACGTAGCAGACATTGTCGTTACACAGTTTGGCAATGGCGTGAGCGATGGTTCAGCGTCACTTGAAGGAACAGATTTAGCTTCCTTTGGGAATGCAGTGCGCGATGGTGATACCTATACTTTCCCTGCTTCTGCAGAAGTTTGGGCTGGTTTTGCTAACGAAACTACTGATATATATCCTATAAGCTTCCCCAACGGTGGTTCAATTACCTTTACTGGCGCAATTCCTGACGGTGGCGGTAATACTAATGTACGCTTTAGATTTGAGCGTTTACCTCATCCTGATGTTGACCCTGCTTTTGATACCGCATCGGTTACTGTATCGGGTAGTGATGAAGCGACCTATACAATTACCATCGACCCACAACCCGCTGCTAATACATTTGAGTCATTTATTATGTATTTGGTTGAGCGTGATTCACCCGTTATTGTGAAAGATATCGTTGTGAACGTTAACGGTAGTGCCGGTGGCGACACAGGCGGCGACACTGGTGGTGACACCGGCGGCGATACAGGTGGTGATACCGGCGGCGACACTGGCGGTGATACTGGCGGTGACACAGGTGGAGACACTGGTGGCGATGCAAGCGCTGGCGTAGACATGCTTGCCTTTGCTGATAGTGGTGCCACTCGTGACGGTGATGTATATACTTACCCTACGGGCGCAGAAGCGTGGGCTGGTTTTGCTAACGACAACGCGGCTGTATACCCATATACCTTTGAGTTTGGCGCGACCATAACCTTTAATGCTGCAGTGCCTGAAGGTGCCGCTGATGTAGGCGTATTCTTCAGACTAGAAGACAACCCTTTCCCGAATGTAGGTGTACAAGTTGACAGTGATACTGTGATGGTTTCTGGTTCTACCATGACAAGTTATACCGCAACAATTACGCCGCAAGCGGCAAACCAAGAATTCAATTCATTCTTGATGTACTTGGTAACGCAAGATATTGGCGTGACGATTACCGACATTGTGGTAACAGCTAATACAGCCGGTGGTGATACTGGCGGTGACGGCGGCGCAACAGTTGGTGTAGATATGCTTGCCTTTGATGGAAGCGGCGCCACTCGTGACGGTGATGTATATACTTACCCTACAGGCGCAGAAGCGTGGGCTGGTTTTGCTAACGACAATGCCGATGTTTACCCATATACCTTTGAGTTTGGTGGAACGGTTACTTTCAATGCTGCGGTCGCAGAAGGTGCCTCAGATGTAAGTGTATTCTTTAGACTTGAAGATAACCCATTCCCTAACGTAGGTTTGCAGGTTGATAGCGATACTGCCATTGTGTCTGGTTCAACAATGACTAGTTATACTGTTAGCTTCCCAGCACAAGCCGCTACTCAAGAATTCAATTCATTCTTGATGTACTTGGTAACGCAAGATATTGGCGTGACGATTACCGACATTGTGGTAACAGCTAATACAGATGGTGGTGATACCGGCGGTGACAATGGCGATGGTGGTTCAGATGGCGGTTCAGATACCGGTGCTACGGCACTTACAGGTACTGATTTATCGGCCTTTGGCAATGCCGTTCGCGATGGTGATACCTATACTTTCCCTTCTACTGCTGAAGCTTGGGCAGGTTTTGCCAATGAAACTACTGATATTTACCCAATGAGCTTCCCGAATGGTGGCACAGTCACATTTACTGGTGCATTACCAGATGGTGGCAGCGATACAAACGTTCGTTTCAGATTTGAACGTTTACCGCATCCTGATGTTGATCCAGCATTTGATACGGCATCGGTCACTGTGACAGGTACCACAGAAACGACCTATACCATAACAATTGAGCCTCAAGCAGCCGAGAACACGTTCTCATCATTCTTGATGTATGTGGTTGATCAGGATTCACCGGTGATTGTTAAAAACATCGTGGTGAATGTAAATGCCGGTGATACTGGTGGCGATACAGGCGGTGACAATGGCGATGGTGGTTCAGCTGGTGGTGATACAGCTACTGTAGACATGCTTGCCTTTGATGGAAGCGGCGCTACGCGTGACGGTGACGTTTATACCTTCCCTACAGGCGCAGAAGCATGGGCTGGTTTTGCTAACGACAATGCAGATGTTTACCCATACACTTTCGAGTTTGGCGGTAAAGTTAGCTTCAACGCATCAGTGCCAGATGGTTCAGCAGATGCAGGCGTTTTCTTCAGATTAGAAGACAACCCCTTCCCTAATGTTGGTTTACAAGTTGACAGTGAAACTGTGATGGTGTCAGGTTCTACAGCGACTGCTCACACGGTAAATTTTGCGCCTCAAAACGCTGCGCAAACTTTCAATTCGTTCTTGTTGTATTTAACGACTAACGATATTGGCGTGACCATGACCGATATTACGGTGACATCCAACGCAAGTGCAGCTGATATTCCAGCCCCAGTTGACAGCGCAGATAGCTCTCCATTGTTTATCGACAGTGTACGCGCAGATTGGGTTGTGTGGGATTGCTGCGGCGGTTCAACACCTGGACTTATTAACGTTGATGATCGCGGAATTGTTGCGCAGTATACGCAACCTGCCAATGGTGAGTCTGTACAAGGTGTAACCACGCGCTCAGCAGTGGGTGGCGGCGATGCGTTATTAGATGTAAGTGCGAAAGTTACTAACGGTATTCTCGCCTTTGATTTATTCATTGTGTCACGACCTGATTCAGCAATGGATTGGTTAGTGCAAATTGAATCTAACGGCGGCATCAATAACGGGGCGACAGGTGAGCAAGTTGTGCTTAACGTAACGGCAAGCAACGAAACAACAGCTCCTGCAGTTGGTCAATGGATTTCATACTCATTTGATTTAGCTGATTTAGCCAACCAAGGCCTAGATTTGAGTGCTATAGATGCAATCACAGTTTTCCCAGCGTGGGGTACTGGCGGTGGCGCGGTCTATCAACTTGACAATTTGCGTGTAGATGCAGCTGCACCTACACAAGCGTCGGCGGCAAACTAAATAGCGCGTCAAGGTGATACAACCAAAGGTGTGCATCTAACAGATGCACACAGCCCCTTAACTGGCGAAAAAGACAAGAGAAATATAATGGAAAAATTTAATTTTCAAAAATCAAAACTAGCGGTATCAGTGTCTTTGATGTTAGGCATCGCTTCCTTGGGCACAGCTTATGCGCAAGAAAATACTGAAACTGAAAATGATGCAGTTGCTCCAGAAGTTGAAGTGATTGCAGTAACCGGTATTCGCGGCTCGCTGATGCGTTCAAGCGATATCAAACGTGATAATCAAGGTGTAATGGATGCGATTGTGGCTGAGGAGATGGGTAAATTCCCAGATACTAACTTAGCTGAGTCATTACAAAGAATTACCGGTGTATCGGTAAGCCGTGCAAACGGTGAAGGTAGTCAAATTACTGTACGTGGTTTTGGCCCTGAATTTAACTTAGTAACCTTAAATGGTAGACAGTTACCATCAACGGGTTTTTCACGTTCTTTTAACTTTGAGAACTTAGCGTCTGAAGGCGTAAGCGCGCTTGAAGTATTTAAAACTGCGAGAGCAGACGTACCCACGGGTGGCTTAGGTGCAACGGTTAACATAGTTACCTCAAAACCTTTAGCGCAGCCTGGTCCAAAAATGTCGCTTACAACGAAAGCGAATTACGATAGTTCAAATGTGGAAGGCGAAGACGTCACCCCTGAAATTGCCTTTTTAGTAAGCAATACCTTCATGGATGACCGATTAGGGCTTTCATTGAGCACTTCGTATCAGCGCAGAGATTTCCAAAAGCAATTAGCCAATACCCAAGGCTGGCGTGCCAACGTAGCGTTGCCTGATTTAAACGAATTTCAAGGTATTGATGCAAGAGCACGTGATGCTGATGGTAAT
The DNA here is from genome assembly GCF_055808975.1 of Glaciecola sp. G7-5. Taxonomy (NCBI): domain Bacteria; kingdom Pseudomonadati; phylum Pseudomonadota; class Gammaproteobacteria; order Alteromonadales; family Alteromonadaceae; genus Glaciecola; species Glaciecola sp. G7-5. The sequence goes on along the minus strand of NZ_CM147892.1, from coordinate 402,683 downwards.
TTAGTTGAGAACTTCTCACTAGTTGATTCTGAAGGAAACTTGTCACCCACAGCGGCGCACTTTTTCCCGCGTGATATCAACTACGGCATTGAGAACTTTCAGCGTGAACGTTTTAATGGCCAAGGTACTATTCAATTCCAAGCAACTGATGACTTAGTGCTTACTGCTGACTACACCATGAGTGAAGTGACTGCTGGTGTAAACACAGTTGGATGGGGTATTTGGAACAACAACTACGGCGCTGATGTGAATTCGTATGAGTTGGACGAAAATGGGACTGCAATTTTCGCAAACTTCAGTGGTGGCGATGGGTCATTTACCCAATCTCGTTCTACCACCAATTTTGACATGCGCTCGCTTGGTTTCAATGCAGAGTATATTGTGAATGATTCACTTACGCTTAACTTTGATATTCACGATTCTAAAGCAACTATCGACAATGGTGGCGATGATGGTTTAAGAAGTGCGGGCCAAGTAATATTGGGTTCAGACCAACTGCAAACTCGTGAATATTCATATCGAGATGGCGAAGTACCGCAATTTAACGTGCTTTGGAACAACGGCACTAGCCAATTGCAAGCCAGTGAAATTGACTCTAACTTTAGCCAGTTTTTGTATTCGCCTGGCGAATCTGAGATTACGCAAGTACAGTTGGATGCTGAGTTTTTACCTGACTTTGATTTCGCGCCGTCACTAGTAAAAGTACAAGCAGGTATTGGCTACAACGACCAAACACTAACCGGTCGAAGTGCAACTTCGGGCTTACGCGGCGGCCCTGGCTTCTCGCCTAGCTATACGCAGATTTTCCCTGACGGTATGTTCACTCTCAATAACGTGAGCGGCTTTCTTGATGAGCTTGACGGTGGTGGCTCTAATCTAGAAGGTCAGTATTACTGGGACTTCAATTATGATGAGGCGATAGCGCGTCAAGTAGCAAACATTACCGCTGATGTTGCCGGTGATAACGTTTATGTAGTGGATAGATCATTTGCCACAGACACCACTTCTTCAGTAACAGAAGAAACCTTAAGTTTGTATTTGAACACACTATGGGAATTTGACATTGCCGATCGTTATTTGCAAATTCAAGCGGGTATTCGCTATGAAGAGACGCAGGTAGTTAGTCCTTCAGAAAGTAACATTCCTTTGCGCGTTGACTGGGTTAGCCCGTCAGAATGGATAACGACTTTCTCGGGTATTCAAGAAGTTGAGAACGAAGGTGAGTATGACCTTTGGTTGCCAAGCTTAGATATTCGTTTTGATGTTACCGACGATATCACTACGCGTCTTTCTTTAGGTAAGACCATCGCCAGAGCACCTCTTGGTGACTTGTTAGGCGGTAGATCACTTTCTGGTAGCCCGCGTGTAGGCTCTCGTAACGGTTCATTTGGTAATACTGGGCTAAACCCATATTCATCATCTAACCTAGACCTTTCAGTAGAGTATTATTACGACGAAGGCAGCTATGCTTCTGTTGGCTTGTTCTGGAAGCGAGTAGACGACTGGATTGAATCTAGTACGACTGAGGTGCAGATAGAAGGTTTGTATGATGTCTATCAAGGCCAGCGCTGGAACACGGCAGTAAGCAACATTGAAGGTCGTGGTGACGTTGCCAATACCAATGCTATTTTTGCTGAAATGACGGCGCTTGGTTTTGCTAACGCAAATGGCGCAATTGAGCCAGACCCTAGTACTGACCAGTTAATCACTTGGGAATTAAGTACTAAGCAAAACGTAGAAGAACGTGAAACCAACGGTATTGAAGTAGCTGTACAACACATGTTTGGTGAAACTGGTTTTGGTGTCTCTGCCAACGCAACCTTTGTTGACGGTGATGTTGAGTATGACCCTTACATCTTGTCTGCTCAAAAAGCGTTAGCAGGTTTGTCTGATTCCGCTAACTTCCAAGTTTTCTATGAAGATGATGACCTATCAGTTAGGGTAACTTACGCATGGCGTGACGAATACTTAATTGGTCAAGGACAAGCGCAAGGTACAAGCTTTGATACGCCGCCTCAGTTTGCGAAAGAGTATGCGCAAATTGATATGAGCGTTAACTATGATATTAATGACCAGGTTACGGTATTCTTTGAAGGTATAAACCTTACCAATGAAACCGAGCAGCACTACGGCCGTTTTGAGGAGCAATTCTTATTCGCCGGTCAGTATGGACCTCGTTATTCGGTTGGTGTGCGTTATACGCCAAACCTATAGTTTAATTAGCAACTAGCTAGACATTAAAAAGGCCATTTTAGTATTTACTAAAATGGCCTTTTTTTATTTCCTCTGTGCTACAACAGCTTAGGCATCTCGCATAAAAAGAATGTCGTTTTCTATTCGAATATGCTCATTCAAATCAACAATTAACACGCCCAAACCTTGGTATAAGCTCTTCCATGTATTACAAGCATCTTCAGGAAGCGTTAAACACTGGGTAAGGGTTAAAATTTTTTCGATTTGCAAACGGTGATCATCGTGGTCTTCACGCATAACATGAATAGGGCCTGCTGCAAATGACGCTTGTCCTCGTTGCAACATGGGGAAGAGAATATTTTCTTCTTTAAACATGTGCTGCTCAAGCTCGCTTTGCATTGCCATTAGATGTTTAGCAAGACCAAATGGGCTTCGCTCATCTTCGATATGAACGAGTTCTACGCGAGTAGCAAGTTCAATAAGCTCTTCAAACTGCTCTCTATGCACTTCGTGATAGCGCTTTAGAATAAAGTCGATAAGCTCTGGTGTAGTCATTTCTGCTGGTTGTTGAGTATCAGGGGTTTTACTACTTTGTATTGTTTCGTTTTGCGTGGCTAACATAGCTTTTCCTTAACATGCATATATTATGTATCTTAAGGTGAGTATAAAGTAGCCATTTTTGAAAGTAAACGAGCCTTGCCTTAAATGCCCATGCTATTTGTGGGTACTTATTTGTAAGTACATCTAAGAATCATAAAGCCGGAGGCTGAGCGTTTCTAGCTATATTTTTAGATTTCAAGCAAGTAGCTTAGATCTTTGCGTTTCTCTTCAACTAGGTCGGCAAGGGTATATTGTTTCAAATGCTCAATGAATGCGTTGGTTGCTCCAAGTAGCGCCCCTTTTAAACGACAAGCCGGCAAAATCACACAGGCGGGTTTATTGCAATCAACAACAGATAAATTATTCTCTAAGGTAATTACAACGTCAGCAATATTGATTTGCGTGGGGGATACAGCAAGGCTAATGCCTCCGCCTTTTCCTCTTTTTGTACAAATAAGCCCTTCTTTTCCTAACTGATGCACTATCTTATTTAGGTTGTTACGGGATATGCCATAAATAGCACTGATTTGGTCAATACTTGCTTGTTGATGTTCAGGTAGAAGCGCTAAGTACATTAGTACGCGCAAACCATAATCGGTATAACGGGTTAATTGCATTAATAAAAGGTCTTAAGAAAGATTGACATCAATAAAACATACATCTAATATGCACCTAAGTAAACATACATATAAAAGGCATGTTATGAGTAATCAGCTTGTAGAGCACGTTAAAATCAAAAACCAACGTTTATTAACTTCTGCAAATATTGCAATGGTAGTCACACTTCTGTTGTTTTTAACGGCGGTTGTTCTAGCTTATGGCTTTGACGAATATTTTGGTTTATACACGCTTGTTTTATTCCATATTACGCAGTTGGTTTTTGCGGGCCTCTTTAAGTTGTCTTACGTTGTGCGTTTAGTTGCCCAAAAACAATTGGGCTATGCCATACGTTAATCGAATGATTAAAGAAGGTAAGGCCTCAGGCGCACTGAAGCTTTTGCGCTAGCACTGACTTCTTTTATTCATATCGAATTGAGAATTTTTGCAACTTGCGATAAAGCGTTCTGGTACTTACATCGAGTTTTGCGGCAAGTTCATCGATTGACATTGACTGCTCTTTACATAGCTTGCTTAGGTAATTGGCTTCTAGTTCTTCTAAGGTCATTACAGCCTTGTCTTGAGATTTTTGATGTTTTCCATGTTCAATTTGTTCTGGTAAATCATCAACTTCAATTATGTCTTCGTTTGCCAGTAGGGCAGCCTGCTCTACTATATTTTTAAGCTCTCTTATGTTTCCCGGGAATTGATAAGTCTGTAAACGAGCCAAAGTCTTTTCTGCAAATTTTTTATGGTTCATCTCACTATTCTTAAGAAAATGTGAGGCCAAAGCAGCAATATCTTCTTTTCTTTCTGACAGCGATGGTAAACTAATGGGAAAACCCGCGATGCGATAGTATAAGTCAATTCTGAACAAGCCTTTGTCAACCAGTTCTAAAAGGTTTTTGTGAGTCGCGCAGATTAATCTAAAATCGGCTTTCTTTTGTTTCAAGCCACCAACGGTGCGATAACATTGAGTTTCTATTAATCTAAGCAGTTTGACCTGCATACTCAATGGGACGTCAGCTATTTCATCGAAAAAGACCGTGCCGCCACGAGCGACTTCTATTAAACCTGTTTTAGCACTCGATGCTCCAGTGAAAGCACCTTTCTCATGCCCAAACAGTTCAGATTCGAATAAGTTTTCATTTATGCCCGTACATTCAATAACAACATAGGGTTTTTGTGCACGTTTACTAGAGTCGTGTAACGCTTTGGCGACCAATTCTTTTCCTGTTCCTGTTTCACCTTGCAATAAAACCGCAATATCTGCCTTCGCAGCGCTATTGATTTTACTGAGCATTTTGGTGAATGGTAAGGAAGACCCAATCATCTTGTTGGTATCAGGATCTGCAGACGCAAAATCAACACGGTCAAGTATCTCTAAAAAACCCGTCGTGATCCCATCTGCGTTTACGATGGGCTTCATCACAATATCACAATAGTTTTTTCCCTTACCTGTGTTATGAACGTGCACCACTCTGCTTGTACGCCCTGAGCTTAAACAGGCCTGAATGGGACATTCTTCACCATGTTTATCACAAGGAGATTGGTGTCCATGAGAAATTTCAAAACAACGGCTCTTCCCTAATTTTACTTCACCCTTATAGCACTCTTGATACAAGGTATTCATTGCTAAAATAGTGTAGTTGGTGTCGATAAAAATTGCTGGTTTTTCCAGTGCTTCAATCATTGTTTGAGCGAGTGCGTTGTCCATATTACTCATCATTAAGCTTGTCATTTATGACACGCATCTTGTCATTTATGGCGGGATAAATCAAAACTTACACTATCCTTTTAGCTATTTTAAATTAAATTTAATATAAACAGACAGTTACGATTATTTTTGAATTGGCCTGATTCTTGATATACATCTGGTAATCGTTCGCAATTGTAACCTGTAAAAAGAGTAAGCTTATGTTTAAAACAAATTCATCAAAGGCACTATTGGCAGTAATATGTGTGGCGCTGTTTGCTAATGCCACCGTTTCTCACGCTAATACTCAAAAAGACAATCAAAATGCTAAGCTTGTAAAAGTCAACGTAGACAATACTCTAGCCCAAACCGTGATTCTTAAAGAGCAAGCTGCCGGTAAAATAAAGCTGTTTGCCGCTACACTCAAAAAAGCATTAATGTCAGCAGTGGAGCAGGGTGGACTTACAAATGGTATTGAAGTTTGTCAATCCGAAGCGCCTAAAATTGCTGCCGCGCTTTCTACCGATGGTTGGAAAATTGGTCGCACGAGCTTAAAAGTACGCAACACTAATAATGAGCCAGACCAGTGGGAGCAGGGCGTTCTTGAGCAGTTTGAGGCGCGTGCAAATGCCGGTGAAGACATCAAAACTTTAGTCGCCTCAAAGCATGATGCCGAAGGATTTCGTTTAATGAAAGCAATTCCGACAGGCCAACTTTGTATGGCCTGTCATGGCAGTTCGGTAGATCAAAAGACCCTCGAAAAAATTAACGAAGTATATCCTAAGGATAGAGCGACGGGCTTTAGTGCAGGAGATTTGCGTGGTGCATTTAGCGTCTACAAGGATGGGGCTCAATGAGTAGTTTCTTTATTTATAGTGGTGTTTAAGGAGGCGCTAATGGAAAAACTCATCATTCAAGCATTTTTTGACAAAATGACCAAAACAGTGAGTTACGTTATTACAGACCGAGCCACTGCTTATGCAGCTGTCATCGATCCGGTCTTAGATTATGATCCTGAATTGGACGTTTTCTCGTCAAAAAGTGCAGATTCAATCATTGATTATTTGGACCAAAATAATTTTCACCTGCAGTGGATCCTTGAAACCCACGCACATGCTGATCACATTACGGCTTCTCATTATCTTAAGCAAAAAAGAGGTGGTCAAATAGGCATTGGTGAGCATATTACCGAAGTTCAAATGACCTTTAAAAGCTTGTTGAACTTGTCTGACGATATGCCTTGTGACGGTCGTCAATTTGACTACTTGTTTTGTGACAATGAACTTATTGATTTAGGCCATTTAAAAATACATGTTTTACATACGCCCGGCCATACTCCTAGTTGTGTAAGTTATCTTATTGAAGACGCCATATTCGTTGGTGACACCATTTTTATGCCTGATTTTGGGACCGCCCGGACGGATTTCCCAAAAGGCAATGCGGCTGTTTTGTACCAATCTATTCAGAAGATATTATCTTTACCAGACAAAACGCGCGTTTTTGTTGGTCATGACTATCAGAGTCAATCAAGAACGCAATACGCATGGGAAACAACGGTAATTGAAGAAAAGCTGAATAATATTCATATGAGAAACGGTGTTTCTCAAGAACAATTTTGCACTTTTAGAGAGTCTCGTGATGCAGACTTACCTGAACCAGCGCTGCTCGGACCATCTATTAAATTCAATATACAGGCGGGACAAGTGCCGTTTAGCGGTTTATTGAAGGAAACACACTAATGACAGAACATATCCAAATAAAAGATGTGACACCAATCAAAGTTGAAAATTCATCAGTGCAAATTACAAAGCCTGACTATTCTGCTAGAAGCCGTATTTATGTGCGTTCGGTGCAAGGTATGTTTGAAAAAATACGTCAAAGCCTTAGCCTGATCATGATGGGACTTTTTGCCTTAGCACCCTGGATTCAATATGACGGTAGGCAAGCACTACTGTTTGATTTGGCAGAACAACGCTTCAACATTTTTGGCTTAACGCTTTGGCCTCAAGATTTGACAGTAGTTGCTTATACCTTGATTGTCTCTGCTTTTGCTTTGTTTTTCGTCACCACGTTTGCTGGCAGAGTATGGTGTGGCTTTACTTGTCCACAAACGGCGTGGACTCATATGTTTATTTGGTTTGAAGAAAAAATCGAAGGCGCTCGAAATAAACGGATGAAACTCGACCAACGCAAAATGGACTTAGATAAATTTATGCGTAAAACAAGCAAGCATTTTGCATGGATTGTGGTCTCGCTATTAACTGCCTTGAGCTTTGTTGGCTACTTTATGCCAATTGACGAACTTTTTATTAATTTTTTTACTTTTGATGTTGGTTTTTGGACGGGTTTTTGGGTGATATTTTTTACCGCCTGCACCTATGGCAATGCCGGTTATATGCGCGAAATCATGTGTACGCACATGTGCCCCTATGCACGATTCCAATCTGCTATGTTTGATAAGGACACCTTTACAGTTGCCTATGATGCCACGCGTGGAGAGAGTCGCGGTCCGCGTTCACGCAAAATGTCCTTAGAAGATGTTCAAGCAAAAGGTTTAGGGGAATGTGTTGATTGTAACCTTTGCGTGCAAGTATGCCCCACCGGTATTGATATTAGAAACGGCTTGCAATATGAGTGCATTAACTGCGGGGCTTGCGTAGATGCTTGTAACGGCATTATGGATAAAATGGGCTATAAAAAAGGCTTGGTCAGCTTTACTTCAGAGCACCAATTGGCTGGCGGTACAACCAAGATATTTAGACCTAAACTTATCGGATATGCATTTGTGTTAGCGGTGATGAGTAGTTTACTTGTTTACGATGTTGTTTCCAGAGTGCCCCTTGAGGTGGATATCATCCGCGATCGCAATTCTCTGGACCGTGAAACCAACGAAGGCTTAATCGAAAATGTGTATACCTTAAAAGTCCTTAATAAAAGTCAGCGTGAGCAAACTTACGATATCGCTGTGCTAGGACTAAATGACGCCAAATACATGGGAGAGCAACAAGTTACCGTACAAGGCGGAGGAGTTTTCACCTTGCCAATTAGCGTCGCGGTAGACCCCAGCAATTTAGAAGAAGGCACGCAAAAAATCTACTTCAAAGTAACCACAAGTGTAAATGGTGAAATCGTAGAGAGTATTGAGCCTAGCACATTTATATATACAGGTAGTTGGGGTTAGCACCCTAGATGAAAGCGCGCTAAATAAGTTAAGCGCAAAATGAATAATTTTAGAAACTAATGAGGTAAATCAATATGTTATCAATGATATTTAGCGATCCAGTTGTGTGGGGCTCTTTGCTTGGCATTTTAGTCATGCTAATTATGGCTGCTTACTACACTTATATGTTTGTCCACAACAGTGAGGCTGAAGACGAAGAGTAAAACTCAGTTTTTCGTTAGTTTCACTTAGCCCTATACATATGCCTAGCTATGTATTTACAGCGTTTCTAGGGGGCGTATTTTTACCACTACTTTTATAGAGTCAACTTAGGAGTCACTATGGAACTCGATCCGCTAATACTGTCGCGAATACAGTTTGCGTTTGTTGTTTGTTTTCATGCAATTTTCCCCGTCTTTACAATTGGTCTTGCTAGCACGATAGCTGGCTTTGAGACACTCGCTTTTAAAACGGGTAATCCACTTTGGCAGAGGCTATCTAAATTCTGGATACAAGTCTTTGCTGTTGTTTTTGGTATTGGGGTGGTTTCGGGCATCGTGATGTCCTTTCAATTTGGTACCAACTGGAGTAACTTTTCCTACGCTACCGCTAATTTTTTAGGGCCGGTATTGAGTTACGAAGTGGTCACGGCCTTTTTCCTTGAAGCTGCTTTTCTAGGGGTTTTACTATTTGGTCGCGACAAAGTGCCGCAAGGCGTCCACTTATTTGCAGCCATAATGGTCGCTACTGGGACCTTCATTTCCTCATTTTGGATTTTAGCGGCAAATTCACTTATGCAGACCCCTGACGGTTTAGAACTGGTCAATGGTATGTATTACGTGGTGTCGTGGACCGATTCATTGTTTACACCATCATTTGGCTATCGTTTTGCTCATATGGCTTTGGCGTCGTTTTTAACAGCCGCGCTGGTTGTTGCTGGCGTGAGCGCTTGGTTCATCATCCAAAAACGTGAACTAGAAGCGAATAAAAAAGCCCTGTCTGTTGCCCTATGGTTTTTGTTAGTCCTTGCCCCATTGCAAGCGGTAGTAGGTGATTTTCATGGTCTTAATACTTTAGAGCATCAGCCTATGAAAGTAGCAGCAATGGAAGGAAATTGGGAAACTGGGAAAGGCGTTCCTCTGCTTTTGTTTGCCATTCCTGATCAAGATAACCAAACCAACCACCTTGAAGTGAAAATACCCAAATTAGCAAGTTACGTGTTAACTCATGATTGGGATGGAGAAGTGCCAGGATTAAACGAAGTTCCTGTTGAAGAGCAACCTCCTGTATTTGTCGTTTTTTGGTCTTTTAGAGTCATGGTTGCTTTAGGATTATTAATGATTGCGTTTGCGCTATGGGGATTAGTACTGCGCCCCAAAAATAGGATTTATGAATCTAAATACTTCTTAAATGGTTTACGAATTATGAGTATTTCACCCTTTATCGCAGTACTGGCAGGATGGGTAGTGACTGAATCTGGACGTGCACCTTGGCTGATTTATGGCCAAATGACACACGCACAAGGCCTTACACCATCATTAACAGGTGGTATGGCACTGTTTACCTTAATTGGATACATCGTCGTCTACAGCTTAGTTTTTAGCGCAGGTATTTATTACTTGTTAAAAGTATTTCGCGGTGGACTAGAAAAAGCCAGTGCACCACACGAAATGGATGAAGTTGAAAGACCAATGCGTCCGTTCTCAGCTGCCCACGTTGCTATTGATGAGGATCTATAACATGGAACAAACATTTGACTTAACTATTATTTGGGCAGGCATTATCGGCTTTGGATTGATGATGTACGTACTAATGGATGGCTTTGATTTAGGGCAGGGGATATTGTTTCCCTTTGCTCCTAACGAGAAAGCCCGTGACACAATGATGAACTCTGTTGCACCTGTATGGGATGGTAACGAAACTTGGCTTGTATTAGGCGGTGCGGGTTTACTAGCTGCCTTTCCACTCGTTTATGCGGTTTTCTTGCCAGCGCTTTATATCGGTGTATTTTTGTTACTTGCCGGGCTTATTTTTAGGGGGGTTGCCTTTGAATTTCGCTTTAAAGCAAAAACCTCAAAATACCTCTGGAGCTGGTCCTTCTCGGTGGGCTCTATTGTTGCAGCTTTCGCGCAAGGAGCGGTAGTAGGCGCTTACATTCAAGGTTTTGAAACCGAAGGTTTTGCCTATTCTGGTGGTGCTTTGGATTGGCTAACGCCGTTTACTGTGATTACCGGATTAGGTCTTGTTGCCGGATATGCACTTTTGGGAAGCACCTGGCTAATCATGAAAACCGAAGGCGAAGTACAAGAGTTTGCCTATAAAATTACGCCAAAGCTGTTACTTGGGCTTATGGCTGTATTTGCCATTGTATCTATATACACACCGTTTATTGATCCGTCGGTTAACGAGAGATGGTTTGGTGGTGTGAGTCTTCTTTGGGCACTCCCTATTTTGGCTTTGTATTGTGCATTTGTTGTGTTCAACTCTGTGCGCAAACGTAAAGAAGGTACGCCATTTATTGCGACAATGGGCATCTTTTTGTTTAGTTACTTAGGACTGTTGGCAAGTAAATGGCCATACATCGTTCCGCCTAAGTTTACTATTTACGATGCTGCTTCTGCCTATAACTCACAATTGTTTTTACTCTTGGGGTTCTTGTTTGTTATTCCTATCGTATTGGCATATACAAGCTGGACCTACTGGGTATTTAGAGGCAAAGTAAAAGACGTGGGCTATCACTAAGTCTATGAGAAATAATAAAGCGCAGCCAGTTGGTGAAGTTACACCACTAACCGGCCGCTTATTACTCGACGGTTTCAGTCGCCCGCATTTGTCGCTGCTAAAGGTGTCGGCGCTTGCGGGTGTGCTTGGAACCGTTTTTTTATGCATCATGTGGGTAGCCTTTGCTTTGCTTACAGAGTCGGTTGTCATAAAAGACGAACAGCTATCAGAGCAAAATGTATTAATCACAATGTTTGTTTGTTCAGCGCTTGTAAAAGTGTTTTTAGTGCGCCTGCAAACGATGTTTGGCGACACTGCGAGTGCAAACATCCGTAGCGATATTCGAAAGTCCATGCTTGGCTTGTGGCGTCAGCAAAGTCCTTTAAGTGAACACCAACAATCTCCGGCTTCGGCGGCTACTCAATGGGTAGAAGATGTTGAAGCAATGGATGGTTACTTTTCAAAGTATTGGCCGCAACAAGTTTTGGCTGTGGTTTCCCCCTCATTATTCTTTGCGTTGTCGCTTGGATAAATTGGTTATGTGCGCTGTTATTACTTATTTCAGCCCCTCTTATCCCTTTGTTTATGATCCTCGTTGGTATGGGCGCAGAGCACTTAAATCAAAAATATTCAACAAGTCGTCAGCGATTAGCAGGTCACTTCTTAAATCGAGTCGCAAATTTAACGACTATCAAGCTGCTAGGGGCACAGCACAGCGTCTTCGAAGAAGTTGAATCGCGCAGCACGCAATACAGAGAAGTTATCATGCGAACACTTCGTATCGCTTTTTTGTCATCAACGGTTTTAGAATTTTTTACTAGTGTTGCTATTGCTAGCTTAGCTATTTATATCGGATTTTCGTTATATGGGGCAATTACGTGGGGGCCCGCTGCTGATATCAGTCTTTTTAGCGGCTTACTTATTTTGGTGCTTGCGCCTGAATTCTTTCACCCCTTGCGCATTTTGTCGCAATATTACCATGACAAGGCCTCGGCTTTAGGTGCTGCCAACAATTTAACGCAGTTGTTTCGCGACACCAACAAAGAAGATGCGCAGGTGCAATTGCCTAATATTGAAGACAATCAAGCCCTTGCCGTTTTATCAACTAAGCAAACTCGCCTTACACTTAATAATGTCAGTATAGGGTATAGCGAAAAGGCCATTTTAGCCAAGAACCTTTGCTTAGACCTGCGCGGTAACCAATTACTCGCTATAACGGGGCCATCGGGTTCTGGTAAATCTACAATATTAAACACCATTGCGAATTACTTAACGCCGCTAAGTGGCGATATAAGCATGTATCCGGGCAATTACTCATCCACACCTATGGCTTATTTACCGCAAAAGCCATGGATTAAAAACACCTCACTTGCGAACAATATTACTGAATTCGCGCCCCACGCTAGCCTTGATGAGATTGAATCTTGCTTGCAAGACCTAGGCTTAAGCGATGAATTTGAAAACCGAGTAAGTATTACAGATACCTTAATTGGTGAACACGGCCAGGGGTTTTCGGGTGGTCAAATGCAACGCATTGCGCTAAGCCGAATTTTATTAAATCCCACAGCCATTATTTTATTAGACGAGCCAAGTGCAAAGCTCGATATGCATAGCAAAACACACATCATTAAGGCACTTAACAAGCTCAAACAAACAGCAATTGTCATTGTGGCAACGCACGATCCTGCCTTAATCGATATAGCCGACAGTTGTCTGCAGCTAAACAAAACTGGAGAGCAAACTCATGCTGTTTTGGTTTAGGAAGCTTTACGCCGCGCAAGCAAAGCGGATTGGCCTAGGTATTCTACTTGCTTTTATTGCTTCGCTTTCGGGTGTGAGTTTGCTCATGTTGTCGGGCTGGTTTATTAGCGCCACTGCTTTGGCTGGGATAGCAATAAGCGCAGGTATTGTTATCATCTTTGATATGTATATGCCTGGGGCTTCAATCCGTTTCTTTGCATTGAGTCGAACTGTCAGTCGCTATGCTGAACGTCTCTATAACCATGACACTATTTTGAGACTAGTTGCGGTATTCCGCCTAACACTTTTCAAGCAATTGTCTCAACTATCTGTGGATGAACTGCGTAAAACCAGCGACAGTGAATGGTTAAGCCGATTAACGGCAGATTTAGATGCCCTTGATAGCTTATTGCTTAGATTCACTATCACGCCTATTGTACTTTTACTCATTATTATTTGTGCAAGCGCTTTTATCTATTTCATTTGGCCCGCATATGCCCTAGTTATTGGTGGATTCATGCTTTCATGTGCTGTTTTTACTATCGTGCTTACCATAAAGAAAACCAAAGCCTTAGGAAAGCAGAATTCGAGCATACTCAATGCGATGAGAGCACACATTATTGAGCACCTCCAAGGGCGCTTTGAACTGAAGGCGCACATGTTAGTGCATCGGCATGAACGTCATGCAATGTCTTCGTTAGCAGCCCTAGATGAGGTACAACGAGCGATGAATCGACGCATTGCTAATATTCAATTGATACTCGATTTGTTGCTCGCCGCAGGTTTGAGCGCTCTCGTTTATATTGCAATGATGAGTGTAAACTCTGAGCAAATTGATGGTCCGATAGCGGTTATGGCGGTACTTATGTTTGTTGCCATTACTGAGTTGTTGCAAGTCCTACCTAGTCAATACAAAGCGTGGGGTGCAAGCTCTTATTCAGCCAATCGTTTGTCAACGAAAGGCATGCCCAAGACGCATACAAAACAAGCTTGCATTCCCATAAACAACAACGACGTAATTGACGTTGTAATAGATAAGCATCCACAAATTATCGGCAGTCAAAATGCAGCGTTAAAGTTCAGCGTATCTGAAAACCAAACCCTTGTGATATCGGGTAAATCAGGCTCGGGTAAGTCTACAGTCGCCAACATTATTGCTGGTATTGCCTATCGCCCTAAACTTCAACAAAGTGAAGTGTCGATTTCACTTCGCTGTGGCGAAAACTCCCAAAAGCTTCCCTTTAATTTTTCGTGGGAACAGCTTGGTTATCTTACCCAATCTAATTCTATTTTGGCCGGCAGTTTGGCTTACAACCTGCGGCTCGGTAAAGAAGATTTTAGCGATGATGCGCTATGGAAAGTACTCGCTCTGGTTGAATTAGAAGATTGGGCGCAAAGTCTCGAAAAAGGCTTGTACAGCTGGTTAGGTGAAACGGGTAGTCAAGTATCTGGAGGGCAAGCGCGGAGAATCACATTAGCGCGTTTACTTTTGCGAGACCCAAGACTTGTGATTCTCGATGAACCCTTTAATGGTTTAGATCAAAATATGGCAGAGAGAATTTGGCGAAATATTGGTGAATGGTTATCTGACAAAAAAGTCGTGCTACTCAGTCATGAATTCCCAAATTCCCTCATGCTTGAAAGCGCAACAAATCACGTTAATTTGGACAACTAAATGACAACAACATAGAGCGTATAAGTGTTCAACGTCTTGAAATTAGAAGACGATTTGTGGCTACTTGACATATAACTAAAAAATATATATTATAACCCGAAGTAATATAGGAGGTTGAAACTTGGAATTCATCGGTTATTTCGCAGCAATTATTATGGGCATTGTTTTAGGTGCTATTGGAGGGGGTGGCTCTATCCTTACTGTGCCTATTCTTGTCTATCTTTTTGGTCAAGAGGCATCAACTGCAACGGGCTATTCTTTGCTTATTGTTGGCTTAACCGCCACTTATGGTGCTGTAAGCTATTACCGCCAAGGTCTTATTGAAATAAAAGCCGCCATTACCTTTGCAATACCTTCAATTATTGCGGTTTACTTAACCCGCGCTTTTCTGATGCCGGCCATCCCCGATGTTATTATGACATCACCATTTGTGCTTGAAAAAAACCTTGTCATCATGGTGAGTTTTGCATTGTTGATGATCTTATCTGCCTACATGATGCTTACCAAAGATAATTCCAAAATAAAAAGCGGCGGCGCGAAGCACAATCCTTTATTGATTGTGTTAGAAGGCGGCTTAGTTGGTGTTGCTACTGGGATTTTAGGTGCCGGTGGTGGTTTTCTCATCATCCCTGCTTTGGTACTCCTTATGGGTATGGAGATGAAAAAAGCAGTGGGGGCTTCTCTTCTTATTATTTCGCTTAAGTCATTAATTGGGTTTACGGGCGACTTACAAGCTGGCATTTCACTCGATTGGGTACTAATAGGAAAAATCATCGCATTTACTATTTTAGGGATGTGGATAGCGACGCGAATTGCCAACAAAATTGAAGGCAAAAAACTACAAAAAGGCTTTGGCATTTTTACCCTAATAATAGCCATTTTTATCTTAGTGAAAGAATTAATTTAAATGAGGACACTTATGAAAGTAAAAACATTTTTTGATGACGCAACAGCAACCTTTACTCACATCGTAATTGATGAATCAACTAACAAATGTGCAGTTATAGATTCTGTTTTGGACTATGACCACTTCTCTGGAATGGTGAAAACTGACAGCGCTAATCAAGTCATCGCTTATATTAAAGAACATAACTTAAGCAACGAGTGGATTTTAGAAACTCATATTCATGCTGACCATATAACCGCTTCGAAATATTTGCAAACGCACATTGGTGGCAAAACTGCCATGGGTGTTGGCATCAAAGATGTTCTTAAAATATGGGTGCCCATGTTTAATGATAGCGATGCTACGCCCATCACGGGTGAACAGTTTGACCTATTACTTGATGAAGGCGATGAAATCAAGATTGGTAATATAACCTTAACTACTTGGTTAACGCCCGGACATACACCGGCTTGTGCCAGCTACTACTGCAAAGAATCAAAAGCTATTTTTGTTGGCGATACCATATTTGCGCCGCACATTGGAACGGCTCGATGTGACTTCCCTGGTGGCTCAGCTTCTGATTTATTTAAAACCATACAGCGCTTTTATAGCTTAGATGATGATACCACCATTTATCTTTGTCATGACTATCCTGAAGAAGGTAGTGAGCCACTTGCTAGTATTACTGTTGGGGAAGAAAAACAGCGCAATGTACAAATTCAACCAAGCACAAAATACGAAGAATACGTAGCCAAACGAGAAGCACGCGATGCAACTTTAGCGGTGCCAAAGTTACTTTTCCCATCTTTACAAACCAATCTAAGACTCGGTGACTTTGGTGTTAAATCCGACAATGGATTGCAATATATAAAAATTCCAATCAACGCATTGTGAGGTGATACATGGATCTTAAAACGTTAACTGATCGCATCGCGGTTTCCCCCCAAATCTCGGTCGATGATTTAAGTGTAGTCAAGGAACTTGGCTATACAATCGTAGTATGTCATCGACCTGATGGTGAAGGGGCCGACCAAGTCAATTTTGATGAAATTGAGCAAGCTGCTGAGGCACTTAATCTTCAAGCCATATATCAACCTGTGGTAAGTGGTAAAATTACTGATGCCGATGTCGCTAAATTCAAAGGCATACTTAACGAAGCTAAAGGTCCAGTATTCGCATATTGCAGAACGGGTACGCGCTCAACGACACTTTGGTCCTTAGCAAAAGCCGGCGAACTATCAGTATCTGAGATATTATCAACGGCAAAAGATGCTGGATATGATATGTCAGGCGTTGTTAGGCGTATAGTCAATGGTGGTGTTACGCCAATTGACCAGTCAGACAAGCGCTTTGATATTGTGGTTGTTGGTGCCGGTGCCGCTGGCATTGCGGTAAGCGCAAGTTTATTGGAAAGAAAACCAGAGCTTTCGATAGCGATTATTGACCCCGCCGATATACACTATTATCAGCCAGGTTGGACGCTTGTGGGCGCAGGTGTATTTACTCCAGAACAAACCGTAAAAACCCTGTCGTCATTGATCCCCAAAAACGTGACATGGTTAAAAAATGCAGTCGCCGCGTTTGAACCCCAAAGCAATAAAGTGCTATTAGATGGCTGTCATATTATTGAATACTCTCACCTAATCGTTTGCCCGGGACTGAAGCTCGATTGGAACAAAATAGAAGGTTTAACCGAGACTTTAGGGAAAAACGGTGTGACCTCCAATTATCGTTTTGACCTAGCCCCATATACTTGGGACTTGGTGAAAAATTTCAAAAGCGGTAAGGCGGTATTCACCCAGCCACCCATGCCCATAAAATGCGCAGGTGCACCGCAAAAAGCGATGTATTTATCTTGTGATCATTGGTACAGGGAAGGAAGCCTTAAAGATATTGATGTACAGTTCTACAATGCTGGCGGCGTCTTATTTGGCGTAAAGGAATATGTTCCCGCCTTGATGAGCTACATTGAAAAATATCAAGCGAATTTAAATTTCTCTCACACTTTAGTTAAAGTAGATGGACCTAACAAAAAGGCCTATTTCAAAAGCTTAAATGAAGATGGAGAAGCTGTGCAAAGCGAGGTCGACTTTGACATCTTGCATGTTGTTCCACCCCAATCGCCGCCTAACTTTGTTCAGGCAAGCCCGTTGGTGGACGAAAATGGCTGGGTAGATGTTGATCAGTCTACACTTCAACACAAAAA
Organism: Glaciecola sp. G7-5; assembly: GCF_055808975.1. NCBI lineage: Bacteria > Pseudomonadati > Pseudomonadota > Gammaproteobacteria > Alteromonadales > Alteromonadaceae > Glaciecola > Glaciecola sp. G7-5. The sequence goes on along the minus strand of NZ_CM147892.1, from coordinate 385,209 downwards.
ATATAAGAATATTTACAGTCTTGGCGACGTGATGAATGCACCAAATGCCAAGACAGCAGCTGCAGCTCGTATGCAAGCCCCCGTTGTAGCGATTAATGTATTACATGATTTAGGCGTGGGCACGCAACGGGCAATCTACGACGGTTATGGCTCGTGCCCATTAACGGTCGAGAAAGGGAAGATAGTATTAGCTGAGTTTGGCTATGGTGGTAAATTATTACCTACATTCCCTACTTGGCTGGTCGATAGCACAAAACCTTCCAAGCTAGCATGGTTTCTTAAAGAGAAGCTCTTACCACCAATTTATTGGAAGGCAATGCTAAAAGGAAAAGAATGGTTTGCTAAACCTAAAGGTTATGTGAAGTAGCTTAGTATAGGCTTTTAAAGCTATAGTGTGTTGGTGCTCACTATAGCTTTAGCACTATATTTCAAGAGGCAGGCGCATCACATTGCTTACTAATCCATAAGATAGAAAGCTAAATTTAGCACTACTGGCTAAATTGCTCGTAGGCAAGCATGGCATCAGCAGCATACATTACTGATGGACCACCACCCATGTAAACTGCCATACCCAGAGTTTCTTCAATTTCTTCTTTCGTCGCATTAAGTTCGACTAATGCCTTAACATGAAAGCCAATACAGCCATCGCAACGAGTGGATACCGCTATTGCGAGTGCAATTAGCTCTTTGGTTTTTTTATTCAATACACCATCAGCAGTTGCCGCTTGTGCCATTTTTGAAAAGCCCTGCATCGTATCACTAATATCTGCTCTTAGGGTTTTCATGTTGTCAGATATACGTTTTGTAATTTCTGGGTAAGATTTACTCATTTGTTTCTCGCTAATGTTGGTTTTACTTACATAAACATAAGTTTACCAATATAAGCTAAATAAGGCAGTAAAGCTAAGCCAAGTAGTACTATTAAATTTAGTATTAAATAACGCCAATCGAATGTGTCAAAAGTTTGTGTTTCAGTGTGCATGGTTTATTCCTCATCATGTATTATTTAGTGATTGCTAATGCATAGATAGCAAAACTTAGGCCAATGAAGAATTGTTGCTAAGTGTCTGAATATGATGAAAATAATGATTTTCGTCCAAGCGAAGGAGCTTTACTCTTTCAAGCGATTGTCATTTTTGGCATAAACAAGCCACAATTGTCGGAAGTCGGTAAGCTGTCTTAGCTCAAAAAGTCTTCCAAAAACCAAGCAGAAAATTCGTGCCGACCAACTAAATTACTCTTAGCGTATATGCTTGAAGCTTGCTGCCTTACGGTCATCTCTTTGGTTTTTCTGACTGTCGCTATTTCTTTTAAACTAAGCCCTTTTAGTAGCAGTAGCGCTACCTGTTGTTCGCTGTTGCTAAGACCCCATGAATCGAACTGCTCTTTTATGATTAGACTATAGCGCTTGCGTTCTTGCTCGATTTTACTATTGAGCATATTTACCTGTTTGTTGGCGTTGGCTAAGTTATTTGCAAGTTCCTGCAAGGTTTTATTCTTTTTGCGCATATGCACAATTAATACTACGGCGCCAAGGCCAGATAAAAAGACCAATGAAGATTCTTGCACGATATGCCAAAAAGGCACACCCAAACCAATATCAACGAACACATCAAGACCATTTAGTATCATGATGATAATCAATATTGTGGTAATTAGTGCATTTCTCATTTTTTTAAAACCTTACAGTGAATTACAGGCGTTCTTAGGCCCTTTTTATACATATGTTCGATGCTCTATGATACATATGTTCACTGTGTTTTGGGCAATTTTATTGCACACTTACTGACATATTATTCAGTCTGAGAGTTGCGTGATAATTCCGTCCAAACAAGTAAAGCATATAGTTAAACTTCTGTTCCTTTTTTTAATTTTACCTTGTGCGAAAGCAAGTCAGGGTTTGACCTTACAAGATAGCCTAAGTGCTGCTTTAGAAAAACAGACTAGCGGCCTAGATACACGCCCAGTTTATGATGTAAAAAATCAAAACCTTGGCGGCTGGATAGATGGCTCTCCTTCAGTCTCGATTTCCCACTTGCGTAGCCAAGAAGACCAAGGTAGTGACGAGAGTGAAGTGTCTTTGAACTTGCCAATAAAAAGCGCTTTTCTCAAAGAGGTTGAGAATAAACTTCTAAGTAATTCTCAAAGCCTAAAAAATGCAGCCAATAAACAATACTCCTTATATTTGTCTGGCCTTATTCGTCAGATCGTTTGGGATATAGCACTGGAAAAAGCCCAGACTCAAAAACTAGAACGAAAAGAAGAGCTCCTTACAAGCTTAGCTTCTCAATATACAGACATGCTGAATGCATCAGCAATACCAAAATACTTGGCATTAATTGTACAAGCAGAACTTAACGAATTGAGCGTAAATCGCCTTCAGCATCAGCAAAATATAGTAAAGCTTAAAAATAAGTACCAGAGGCTCACTGGCTTATACGAATTACCCAGCAATATTGAAGAAGCTTTTATAGGCGCCAATGAAATCGCCATTGGGCAACATCCTGAATTGTTATCACTTGAGGCAGAGTTTGAAAGTGCGACGCAACATTTGTTAGGGACAAGTAAGAAAGCAGAACCTTGGCAGGTTCAATTTACGGGCAAGCGAGTCGACACCGGCGATTTTTCAGAAAACCAATTAGGCATTGGTTTGGTGATACCTATCAATATTGGTAGCCAATTGTCTGCGGCGCAGCAAAGTGCTTATGCTAAAACCAATTATGATTACAGTATCGCTAAACGCGGCATTGTGCATAGATTAACAGAGTTACAAGCTGATTTATATCAAGAGTATGACTACCTTAATCAAAAACAGGCACTATTAGATGATGGTCTTAGCACATTGCATTCATTGTCTGAGGCAATGCAAAGTTTGCGTGACGCAAACGCTTCAAATCAAGAATTTTATATCCGCACTTTGCTCAATACTCTCGATTCACAGCAGGAATTTGAATTAAACGCACTGTTGATCCAACGACAAAAAGCACGCATTAGACAAGCAGCAGGAATTAGCTTATGAAAATTACATCATTAATCGCGCTTATTAGTGCATTTGTTAGCCTTTCTTCTTTTTCACAGGAAATGAAAATTGAAGAGGCTGCCCTAGGGAATTTGTTGTTGCAAACGCAAACCATAGAAGCGGTTAGTTCGTTTTCTGGACAGCCTTTAAGGACAACGTTAACCGCGCTCCCCGGGCGCGGATATACGTTCAAATCACCGATCAATATCCAACAGATTGACTACCTAAAAGGTCTTGGCAGCAAGCTTGATAAAAACGAAGCTTTTGCCATCATAAAAGGCCCAGAAGTGCATCATTTCTATATGGCTTATCAAATGAAGAAAGTATTATTTGAACAGGCTCAATCCTACTTCAATAACAATAAAAAACTTTATGCAAGAAAGTCCATTAGTGAGCAAGCATGGTTAGATATTAGCAATCAATACCACGATACTAAGATGGAGTTTGATGAACTTACGCATTTCTTTAACTTAGTGCTTCACTTTGACGAGCAAAATGATGCATTGACCTTGGCCTCCCCAATAAAAGGAACTCTTTATTATGAGAATTCTCAAGCGCTTAGTGTCGACGGTCTTATTGCTTCATTTCTTCCCGCTGATGCCTTGCGCTTAAAAGCAAATTTCTCGATTAAGGTGAAACAAAAGCCCTTGTTTATTCAGGTGGGAAGTTGCCGCGCTAATATTGATTTTGTTGAGAATGGGAATTCAGGATTTCATCAAAGTGCGTGGAGCGATGTTTTAGATGAGCAATGCCAATTTTCGCTGGGTCAAGTGCTAAGCGCTATTCCACAATACAAAGCAGACGCATATAAATTACCGCAATCCAGCGTATTTAATTGGGAGGGCGACAACTATATTTTTCTCAAAGATGGACAAGCCTTTGAAGCGGTAAAAGTTAATTTGATTGCTTCACAAGACAACGACTATGTGTTTACTGCAAGTGAAGAATTAGGCGGAAAAGCCGCATTACTGACATCGGTGAGCGCGGTACAAGGTATGCTACTAGGACTAGGGATATAACATGCTAAGCAAGGTTATTCGCTTTTCACTTACCCAGCGCATATTTGTCCTGATTGTTTCTGTATTTATATTGTTGGCCGGCGTTTCTGCTTGGTTTTCACTGCCCATAGATGCGTTTCCAGAAATTTCTCCTACGCAAGTTAAAGTAATACTTAAAGCACCGGGTATGACGGCCCAAGAGATTGAAGCACAAGTCACCCTCCCCATAGAAACTGAGTTGTTGGGGATACCAAATCAAGCCATTTTGCGTTCAACCACCAAATATGCAATTACCGACATCACCATTGATTTTAAAGAAGGGACAGATATTTATTGGGCGCGTCAGCAAGTCGCAGAGCGCCTTGCCAGTGTTTTACCATCACTTCCTGAAGGTCTTGATGGTGGCATTGCACCTATGAGTACCGCGCTTAGCGAAATGTTTATGTTTTCGATTGAAAACCCGAGCATGAGCTTGATTGAACGTAGGCAATTATTGGAGTGGGAAATCAGGCCTCTGCTGAGAAGCATCAATGGCGTTGCTGATGTCAATATATTAGGTGGATTTGCAAAAACCTATCAGATAAATCCAGATCCCATCAAATTGTCAAGCATAGGCATGACCTTTGATGATTTGAGCAAGGTGATTGTAGACATCAATCAAAACGGAAGCATTGGTCGTTTAAATATTGGAAACGATACGCTTGTTGTGCGCACAGAAGGGCGTATTAACGACCTGAGTGAATTACAAAAGATTGTTATTGCAACACGCAATGATACGGTCGTTCGTTTGCAAGATGTCGCTCAAGTAGACGTGGGACATTTGACGCGATATGGCTCGGTGACGCGTAACGGTGTAGAAACAACTGAGGCCATCGTCATTGCCTTAAAAGATGCCAATACTGCCGAAGTGATAGAAAACGTGACGCAAAAATTGGCGACTCTCGAATCAACCTTACCTCAAGGCACCGAGATTAATGTTTTCTACAATCGCAAAAATCTCATTGATACGGCAATTGGCACGATTGAAGAAGCCTTAATTATTGCGGTAGTTTTGGTGATTATTCTACTGTCGCTGTTCCTTGGTAATGTCCGCGCGGCTATTGTTGTATCTTTGGTATTGCCGATGGCGGCGGTTTGTACCTTTTTGTTGATGAATTACTTTGGTATGTCAGCGAATTTAATGAGTTTAGGGGGACTGGTCATCGCTATAGGCATGCTGGTGGATGCTTCGGTGGTTGTGGTAGAAAACACGGTTAATAGCCTTAAGCAAAATATGGCACTGCCTAAGCTGCATTTGATTTTTAGAGCATGCAAAGAGGTTGCTGTGCCGGTTGTATCGGGCACGATAATTGTCATTATTGTGTTTTCACCTTTGTTGACCTTAAGCGGACTGGAAGGAAAGCTGTTCAAACCCGTAGCCATAACGATTGTGTTTGCCATGCTTTCTGCCTTGATATTGTCGCTAACACTAATCCCAGCGCTAGCCTCTATTTTACTCAAAGCTGATACCATCAAAGAACCCCGTTTTGTCAGATATTTACAAGATAAATATGCCGCAGCGCTCGAATACACAATAGCCAAACCTGCTCCCACAATTGGATTCACACTTGTTTTATTATTGGTGAGCATATTCTTATATAGCATGCTAGGTAAAACCTTTATGCCGGTATTAGATGAAGGCGACATTATTGTTCAGCTTGAAAAGTCTCCCAATATTTCCTTGCAAGCTTCAAGCGAGCTAGACATTCAAATTGAAAACGCACTATTGGCTCGCATTCCTGAAATAAAACAGATTGTCTCAAGAGTTGGCTCCGATGAAATTGGCCTAGATCCAATGAGTTTAAATGAGACCGATATATTCATGGAACTCGCTCCGGTAAATACATGGCGTTTTGCTACAAAACAAGCACTTATTGACGATATTCGCGCTGTACTCGAGGGCTTCCCAGGCATAAATATTGGTTTTACTCAACCTATACAAATGCGTGTTTCTGAAATGCTCACAGGGAGTACAGGCGATGTGTCGATTAAAGTTTTCGGTAGTGATATCGCAACCTTATCTTCACTGGCAGAACAAATTAGTGAGAAAACCAAGGCCTTAACAGGCAGTGTTGATGTTAACGCTTCAGTTATTGAAGGCGGGGATTTTCTTAATATTAGCCTAAAACCCGAAATTAGCAGCATGTTTGATATGTCGATTGCTGAGCTGTCGCTTATAGTAAAATCGCAAATTGAATCTACGCAGCTTTCTACATTGATTGAAGGCAAGAAGAAAACGCCCATCGTATTTGGCCAAACAAATTCTCAAAATAACAGAGTCGCGAACATTGCCGATTTAAAAGCAATGAATATATTGATGCCCAACGCCACTATAATGCCCCTTGATAGCATCGCTAATGTCTCATTCAAACAAGGTCCTATCTTAATTGAGCGCGAGAATAGTAATCGCTTTGCGGTAGTCACCAGTAATGTGCAAGGCCGAGATATTGTGGGATATGTTGATGAGCTTAAAGTCGCCCTAACACAATCTCTTGATTTACCGGTTGGCTACACCTTAAGTTATGGCGGAGAATTTGAAAACCAACAACGTGCAACTAAAAATCTTATGGTGGTAATACCCATTGCTTTGGCGCTTATCGCGATTATCTTATTCACAACTTTTGGTACCTTAAGTAAAGCAGGGTTGATCTTAGTCAATATACCTTTCGCTACAATGGGTGGCATAATAGCCTTGTACTTTAGTGGCGAATTTTTGTCTGTCCCCGCTTCGGTCGGTTTTATCGCCTTGCTTGGCGTTGCTGTGTTAAATGGCGTGGTGATGGTGAGTTACTTTGAACAGACTGCGTTTGCAGATCGCAATATTGTTGAGCGCATCATTGTTGGTGCGAAACGCCGTTTACGCCCGGTATTGATGACGGCGACAACCGCGATGTTTGGCCTCGTTCCTCTGGCTTTTGCAACAGGACCTGGGGCAGAAATCCAAAAGCCATTGGCAATCGTGGTTATTGGGGGCTTATTTACATCAACCTTCACGACCTTATTTTTGATTCCCGTATTTTATATATGGCTGGAGAAGCGCAATGCAACAAAGCTCAAATGATGTTCTATTAATTGCCATTGTGCCTAAAGCCCTAAAAGATAATTTAGTCGACGCGCTGATGATGACTGAGCACTTAACTGGCTTTAGCCTTTTTAAAATTCAGGGCTTTAGCAAAGCGCATAGTCACTATAATGTATCAGAGCAAGTAGAAGGGTATAGAGACTTTTATCGGTTTGAGCTTTTACATAATTCAGATAATAGCGTTGCACTGAAAGAATTAATTGGCACAATGAGTGTTGAGCAGAATATCCGCTATTGGATTTTGCCACTATTAGAAGCAGGTAGCTTATAAATATAGACCGGTCTTCTACTTAACGCCTTGTTGCAGGAACACTTGATGACTTATAACCACGAGCATAGAACAGACCGCATAGCATGGATTCGCGCTGTTGTAATGGGTGCCAATGATGGCATCGTGTCTACCGCGAGTTTGCTAGTAGGGGTGGCAGCCTCAAATGTTGCCTCTGAGCACTTATTTATTGTCGGACTTGCTGCGCTTGTGGCGGGAGCATTGTCTATGGCGGCGGGTGAATATGTGTCGGTGAGTTCGCAATCAGATATTGAGAAAGCCGAACTTGCGCTTGAAAAGTCGCATCTTGCCGCGAACTGGGATTTAGAAGTTAAAGAGTTAGCTGCCATTTATATGGACAGAGGCTTAGAAGCAAAACTTGCTTTGCTTGTCGCAAATAAGTTAATGGAAGCTGATGCCTTAGGCAGTCATGCACGAGATGAATTGGGCATAACAGAAAGCTCGCAAAGTAATCCATTCCAAGCCGCTTGGTCTTCTGCGATTTCTTTCTCAGCTGGGGCGTCTTTGCCCTTATTCGCTGTTTTAGCTGTTAGTGCAAACTATATAATCATTTCAGTGGTTTTGGTTTCGTTAATCGCGTTGGTTATTCTTGGTTGTGTTTCGGCATGGTTGGGCAGAACGTCGATGTTAAAAGCAGGGCTTCGCATTCTTTTTTGGGGGGCCGTTGCCATGACCGCCTCAATAGTGGTGGGATATTGGTTTAATATTTCGTAAGGGCTAAATAGAAGTGTGCCGAGTATTATTCTACGTTCATATTTTGTTTTAAGTACAGGCTAAATTGGGAAGGTAAAACCTATGATTCGCAAAGCTAAGCAACTACATCAATTATTTTTGATAGTGTTTATTATGTTCGCTGTAGGCTGTGCTTCTCAGTCTAATATAACGCAAATCATTAATCTTCCAGACCAGAAACTAAAAATCACCAGTTTAGCGGTATCTAAGCGAGGTGACGTGTGGCGAGTATATGGTCGATTAAATGCACCCGATACCTATGATTTGCCATCTGGACATATTCTGCTAACTGTTTTAAATAGTAACGAAAAGGTGATTCAAGAGAAATCAGTAAGTTACAGAAGCATAAATAGCGCTGCGGGGAGGCATCGGCATAACTTCGGCACCGCACTTTTTTCAGCTACCTTTGAAGGTGTACCCAAAGAGAGCAAAGTCGTCGCTCGTTTGGTTCTAGATAGTTAGCATTGTTTGACTGGTAAGTTCCATCCAATACCGGTCAAAACCGATATAACCAACACGTTTTAGAAACAACCCTCACGTCATCCTCGCGCAGGCAAGGACCCCCTAAACAGCTTGGGAAACTTAAAAAGCCAATACATTCAATGATATAAAACCCAATGTGATTGAAAGATTTCTTAGGAGGTTGGAGGTCCTTGCCTGCGCAAGGATGACGTGTATGATGTTTCGTTTTAGGAGAGAATTCCCATTGAACCTGAAGTACTTTGCTTATCTGACTCTACAAATGTATATCATCGATATCAAGTGATGTGTCTTCAACACAATTTTCTAGCATGTCGAATGCCTTTTGAAAATAAATCGCTAAGGGTTCTAGACTATCTATTTTACTCGCACAGCACACCACGCCTATTTGTGCGACGCCACTATAAGTCACCATGGTAATGTTCACACCGCCGCCGGGTGTCATGGTTGAAATTGGGTAGTTTGAGATTAATTTGGCATCTTTGAAATACATGGTGTTAGGTGGTCCGGGCATATTAGACACCAAAATATTGCCAATTGGTTTGACGTAGTTTGAAATATGCAATACTTCAAACAGTGTAGAAAAAGCTTGAATGAGAAGCGTGTAATAACTGAATGCTGCAGGGTGATTAGCTTTGGCCGCTCTTTTTACGACTCGATGGTTTTCAATAATTTGGCGCAATCGCACATAGGGGTCTTTTTCACCGCAGGCAAGCTTAACCGGTACAATGGCTATTTTGTTGCCAGCCGTGGTTTCGCCAGGTTTGCGCAGATTGATTGGCATATTGGTGAGCAGGGCTTTGTCTATTCTTTGATCGTAGTCTTCTAAAAAACGATGGACACCAATATCAAATGCACAAAGCATAATTTCGTTTGCAGAAGCTCGTAAGCATTTAGCTAGAGAAGACACCCGCGCAAAGTCTATATCTAAGGTGGTGACTACACGGCCTTGTTTTACCTGTCCTGTTAGGATGCTTTTTATGCCTGAAAAGGGCACGGGCATATAATCTTGATTGATTCTTAACAGCTTAAGTAGCAACCTACATAAAATCCACACAAGGTCTTTTAAGGTGACAATCAGGCCCCATAAGCTTAAGGATATATGTTTAAAAATATTGCTTTGTCTAAGTTCTTTTGCGCTTTGCTCTGCGGCCCAAACAGGTACAAACGCGTTAAAATTTGGGTGCTCTGAATAGCCTTTTTGAAACAAACGGATGAGCGTTGCGCCGTCGCCGCACATATGATGCACTTTTACGTAAATCGCAAAGCGATGATTGGCTTGGTCTTTAATTAAGTGATACTGCCACAGCGGTTTGTCGCGCTCGAGCTTGCTTTCATGTAATTTGGCAATGAACTTGTGTAAATCAGCGCGGTTGTTTAGGTCGTCAAGGGTATGCAATTGCACATGGTAATCCATGCTTATTTGTTCAACGGGCTTTAGTTTAATTGGGAAGCCTAAAAAGCTAACGACCTTGCAATTAAAGGGGCTAATTGCTTTATTAAAACTGTGTAGCTCTTCAAACAACTGGTCAACATAATTAGCGCCGGCGTTTGTTGGGATCTCTAGAAGCTGAAAGGCTGCTACATGTTTAGGGTTAGCTTGTGATTCAGTTATCCAGAACATCTTATCTAGAAATGAAATCTTTTTGCTCACAAGCCCATCCTTTTTATTTAGGTTACATAAAGACCAAGTAGAGTTGCAGAAATCCTGCTCCCATGCCAAGTAGGGCGCCAGTCACTATTAATTTCCATTCGTCGGCTTCGTAGGCGGGTCGCAGAACACCTTCAAATTCTTCTGGGCTCAGCGCACGCATGCGTTCACATAAATCATCGCCTATGCGCATCGCTTGGTCTGAATAAGTAAAGGCGTAGGCTAAATATTTTTCAGAATCCTCAAATATACGTTTGCTCGCCAGTGCTTTCATTTTGTAATAAGAATCAGATCCAACGCCCAACGCAAAGTAAGGTTGGGCAACGGCTACATAACGCTCTATGGCATCATTTACGTGCAATTCCATTAGTTCGAGTAATTGCTCTGAGCCTGAACCATGCACCGCAAACTCAACGAGATTTGCAGATGTCATTAACTTTGATTCGATAATATCAGCATAAATGCGCGACACATCGTGCTGGCGTTTTAAAAACATGCCTTGAATAGTAAAGCCTAAAAATTTGATGGGCTGCTTGGGTTCAAAAATGATTTTGATGGCAATCCAATTGGTTAAGTAACCCACAATTAAACCACCTAAGGGCAGCACCCACCATTGTGGTAGCGCCATCCAAACCAACATGGTGGGTAAACCAAAGAATAAACCAAACCAAAAACCTGAGCGCTCTATAAAGGGATACTCTTTCGCTCCCGATTTAAGAAAGATTTCGTTGATAAGGGCAGGAGACTCAACAAGTTTGTTTACGACTAATTCTTTTATATCGACAATTTCTGCAACATTGTGTTTAAAGTCATTAACCATATTGTTAACCACATTTGGAATGTCGGCTTCGATACGTGCGTAAACTAAATTTTTACCTCGCACCGGCAGTGAGGCCCATAGCTGCGGAGAACATTCTTGCATCACTTCGTTAACGATGCGTTTAAGCACTTGTTTTAAGCGCCGCTCAATGGCAAAAGTGAGTTCTGCCGAATCTATTCTTGAGGCGAGTTCTTGTACGCTAAGTAACCTTCCTAACACTAATTCGACTTCAATTTCGGCCATTTCTCGACGTTTAGCAGGTATTAGGCCCTGCCATCCAAAAATGGGCTTAATGCCAATAAACTCAATCGGATAAAACATCATTTTAAGGGCGAGAAAATTTGTACAATAACCCACAATTCCACTAATGAGCGGAATGGACAATAAGCTGAGTGTTGCAATACTAAAATCGAAATCCATAAATAAAGGGTAGCGCCGTTTTATATATATTTTTTTGTAGGCCAAAATACTAACTAGCAGGCTACCATCGGATTTACGATGGTCAATATAAAAAAGACATAAATGTTAATTTAGGTGGTGTATTCTAATTTTTTACGTTTAAATTTGGTAAATACAGTAGAAAGAGGTTTATAACGTGGCAAATAAAAGACTTATCGAATTAGACAAAGTCATGAAGACCGCTGAAAGTTACGCCCACTACAAGGACGCAGCCCAAGAGCACGATGAATTATCGGGAGCGGCGCAGTGGAAGGCAAAAGAAGCCTGTAAAGACTATGACTACCGCGAAATCCGTAAACGTGTTCAACGCATAAAGCATGCTCGCTCATGCAATGACGCTGCGGGATTAATGTATATTTTGCACGAAGGCCTGCATGGTAATTTAGGCAATATTGCTGCCTCATCTTTAAACGGCCATGCAAAATTAGGCACTAAACACCTTATCGAAGAATTTATTAGTCAGGTATGTGAGTCCTTAGACTTTATTTATCATGCCGACGAAACTGAAATTGACTATTACGAAAAGCTTTCCTTTTTTGATGAAACCGCCCACGCCTTTGGTCGCAGTTGCTTGATGCTTAGTGGTGGCGCCGGCTTAGGCTTTTTTCATGGTGGCGTAATTAAATCATTGGTTGAACATGATCTGCTACCCGAGGTTATCTCTGGTGCTAGTGCGGGCTCAATCATTGCCGGCTTGGTTGGTACACGAAATAACGATGAGTTGAAAGATATTCTTAATCCTGACGCCATATATGATAAGTTCAAAGAATGGCGTATGTGGAACGGTTTTCGTAAAAATGGTTTATTCGACAGTACAAATCTCGAAAATGCCTTGATTGAACTTTTTGACTTAACCACTTTTGAAGAAGCCTATAGAAAGACCGGTAGGCATGTAACAATTACCGTATCGCCTGCTGATTTGCACCAGTTTTCAAGACTTCTTAATGCGAAAACTTCACCCAACGCGATTATTTCCCAAGCGGTTAGGGCATCTTGTGCCATTCCAATTGTGTTTTCAGCAGTGCAATTAAAGGCCAAAAATCAAGCTGGAGAAATTGTGCCTTATATCCCCAACAGGCGCTTTGCTGACGGCTCTATTATGGCGGATTTACCCTTTAAACGTTTAGCGCGTCTGTATGGCGTAAATCATAGTATTGTGAGTCAAACCAATCCTATTTCGACCTTATTTAGAACGCGCGACAAGCGAGACACGTCGGGTTTCGTTGGCCTAAGCTTGCGATATGCAGCGAAACTGGCAAAAATAAACAGCATTTATGCATTTGATGTGCTCGAAAGCGCGATCAGTAACAGAGCCACAAAACTGGGCATTCATAAAGTCCGATCTATCATTGATCAGCAATATGTTGGTGACATTAATATTCTCCCAGATCCTACCTTGGCTAACCTTTTACATATAGGCTCAAACCCGAGTAGAGAAAGTTTACATGAGCTATTTTTGCATGGTGAACGAGCAACGTGGCCGCAGCTTGATATGATTAAACGCAACACGATTATCAGCACAACGCTGCGTAAATATTTGAAACAGCTAAAAGAGCGAGAAGCAAGAATATTGGCTAAACACAACGGTTTGAAAGTGGTAAATAGCTAAGTTAGACAGCAATGTGGCAATTTGTCACAATATTATAAAGCACGCAAAAAGGGCAGGCTAAATGACTGATAAGATGATTAAAATCTCGGATGATTTTTACAATATTCGTGGCGAATTTAGAGTGCTTGGTTTATTAAACATAGGTACTCAAGCTTCTTTGGTGAGACGTAAAAATGGTAAATTTGTGCTGCTTGATGCCTACACTTTTAATGAGGATATAAAACAGCAAGTAAATGCGCTGACGAACGGGGGCAAGGATATTGAAGCTATCATTAATTTACATCCTTTTCATACCGTACATGTAGAAAGTACGCATGCACTTTACCCCCATGCAAAATTATACGGCACGACCCGTCATAAAGATAAGTTCCCTGAATTACCTTGGTGTATTGAACTTACGAACTCGCCTGAGTTTGCTGCTATGTATGCCGAAGATTTTGAATTTTCTGTGCCGAAAGGGGTTGAATTTATTTCAGACAATGAACACCTGCATTTTTCGTCAGTGTTGGCTTATCATAAAGCATCAAAAACCATTCATGTTGATGATACGTTCATGTATTTAAAGCTTCCTGGTTTGCTCAGTGTCTTAAAAAGCCCAGAACTTGCGTTTCATATGACTTTGTCTAAAACTTTAGAGAAAAGAAAAGGGAGCGCTGATGATTTCAGGCTTTGGGCTGCAAATCTTGCAGAACAATGGCAAGATGCTGAAGTGTTGTGCGCAGCACACTCGCATACCTTGCGCGCAAAAAATCAGTCACCATCGATTGCGGCTATGATAATGAATGCCTTGCAAAAAGTAGAGAAAACCTTGCAGCAACATGAACAGAAATTTGGATAAGCATGTTTAACTTTAGCTACTCTAAACTTAAATCGAGTCAAGAGGGGCCATGGATAATCCTTGATTTGGTGATGCTGGGCTTACTTACCATAAACCTAGTCTGGCTGTTGTTTGACGGCCTTTATGGGACACAAGCGTTCAAAACGATCCTTTCGGCAATATCCGCTGATATCGTACCGGCATACGCCCCTATTCATGATAACTTTATATTATATGATCTTGCTTTTATTAGTATTTTCTTATTTGAATTTTGTTTGAGATGGGTCGCGGCACTAGTGCGAAAAACCTATATGCGATGGTATTTTTCCCTTTTATTCACTGGTATGATTTAGTTGGCTGTATTCCCTTGGGCGGCGCTAGAATATTTAGATTCTTGCGTATTTTCTCAATTTTGTACCGCTTACAAAAATACGAAATTATTGATTTAAGAAATACTGCTGTCTATCGTTTTATTATTTTCTATTACGATGTATTTGTAGAAGAGCTTAGTGACAGGATAGTCGTAAAAGTACTCACAGATGCACAAAAAGATATTGCCGCGGGTTCTCCTTTAATTGATGACATTAGCAAAAACGTGATCGCAACACGCTTGCCTATTTTAACGCAATGGCTGTCGTCGATTATGGTGCATGTTGGCGAATCCATTGAGCACAATGAACATGCTGAATCGGTGCTCAAACATGTGCAAAAAAGTGTTGGAAAAGCGGTACGAGGCAACTCTCAAATATCGACGCTAAAATTAGTACCGGTAGTGGGCCGCACAATCGAAAGTACCTTAGAACAGTCAATAACAGATATAGTCACCCAGTCGATTGTGAATATGCTAAAAGATATCACTCCCGACAAAATCGACGATTTTGTTGAGCATGGCCTTGGCAGGTTTAGCAGTGAAGACCACATGCTCGACCAAGAAGTACTGTTGATTGTTAATGAATGTTTAGAACTCATAAAGCAGCATGTTTCTCAGCAGCGCTGGAAAGATGCATTAGCTTAATTGGTTTTAGCGCCAACTAACAACCCGTCGTGGTAACACTAAAGAAAGTCGGTTCTGAACTGAAAGATGGATCGACATTAAACAGCACATTGCAACTATCAAATGCCGCATAGCCTTTCGGGACAATATAAATTGTGGTTCCGCCCGGCACATCATACATTCCCCAATCAGCAGTGATAGCGTCATTTGCGTTAGCCATCACCTCATATGAGCCATCTAATGCTTTCATAACATTTGCGCTTAAAGGTGTGATGTTGCCAAGTGTAGTGTTAATTGTCTGCCCATTCACGCTTACCGAACCAGACGTTTGCTTTTCTTGACCCGCGAATATGGATTTAGAATAAATTAAGGTGTTTGCTGCTTTCAACGAGCCTTGCAAAGCGTTAAGTTGTGCTGAAAGTCCGTCAGTGCGCATATCAATAAATTTAGGCGCAGCGACAACAGAAAGAATGCCTAAAATAACGATAACAATAATTAGCTCAATCAGCGTGAAGCCTTCTTGAAATTCGCGTTGCATGGTAAATCTCTTTGTATTTGATGCTGAACTACAACATTTTCTAATAGTAATGTCTTAAGCATAAATTGCTTTTAGCATTCAATCGATAATATTGCAGATACCAATACATTAACATTAATACCTAAAGAGGAAATTAGCCTAGCCTCAATATGAGAGTATGCTTTGCACTACGTGGAAATTAATACACTAACCTTCGTGAAACTAGCAATCGTATTTTTTTGTTTTTAGAACCTGAACTTCAACGAGCCGTCCTCGACCACAACTGCCTTGCCGTATAAACAAAATAGATGTTCTTCAAAATCTTCTTCACTCAGTTGATACTTAAGGTCGTCACGCAAACTAAACTCATGAACGAGTGCTTCAATTTGTGGACGGTGATAATCGAGGATGCGTTTTTTACTGCCCGACAAATATAATTTTAAATAATCGGCGGCAAGGTCAGAACCACCTGCTGTGATTAAGCCAAAAGCTGACTTCATGGTGCCAGACACTAAGTTTTGCAATGTTTTTGGAAATAAAATACTAAGTAAGTCACGGCTGTCTTCAATAATGGCGTACTCGTCGTTTACCAGCCTTACGTCGCCTACCCGCATTTTTTCAACTTTAACGGTTTTGATTGAGGAGTCGTATACCGGATAAACCTCGATACGTATATTTATGTGTGCTCGGTAAATCGGTTTTCCTGGAGGGCCAATTAAAACGCTGCTAAATAACACGACATTGATAAGATTTTTCTTTTTCGGCATGCTTATTTGCGCTGAAAGTAAGGTCAACTCGCCTTTACTTACCGGGACGTCAATTCTAAACGTTTCTGGAAGATGCTGATTTGCGAGCTCCGTTAATTCAGCACTAGAGTATTGGGCATGAGGGAGCTTACCCAACTTGATGAGTAACTTAGCAGTTAATAAGCGGAATTTTAAACGCCAATGTGGCTTCATAAGCTATGTTAGTTGTTAAGAGTTATCGCTATTGTGGAGATAAGCGCATTGTTGTCAAGGTTGTAGGACACTTGCATAAACGTTTAGGCTTTTTATTTAACAGAAAAGTAACACTGACCCCCTTTTTTTGCTAATATGACTGGTAGGACGTCAGATGAGTTTGAAATGATGTCATATTATTTTTGATTAGGTAGTAAACGTAATTCATGCATACATTATCCCAAACCCAGTTTGATTTCATCATTGTTGGTGCAGGTTCTGCAGGCTGTGCACTAGCTGCTCGCTTGTCTGAAAATCCGCAGCATTCTGTTTGTTTAATTGAAGCGGGCACAAAAGATAAAAATCCTCTTATTCATATTCCCTTTGGCTTGTCGCTGTTGGCAAGAGTGAAAGGCATAGGCTGGCAGTATGCGACGGCCCCGCAAACAAATTTAGATAAACGAGAATTGCATTGGCCACGCGGTAAAACACTCGGTGGTTCTAGTTCGATAAATGCGATGATTTATATCAGAGGCGTAAAAGAAGATTACGATAGCTGGGAATCTCAGGGTGCAAAAGGCTGGGGTTGGGACTCGGTATTGCCATATTTTCTTAAGTCAGAACATCAGCAAAGTGGTTTAAGGGGCGAGCATGCGACTACAGGGCCACTTGGCGTAAGCGACCTACGTCAAAAAGACGTGTTGTCTGAATCTTTTGTTAAGGCTAGCGAAGAAGTGGGCGAAAACATCGTGACTGACTTTAATGGGCCGCAACGTGAGGGGCTCGGTTTTTATCAGGTGACACAAAAAAATGGCCAACGATGTTCAAGTGCCAAGGCCTATTTAACTGAAGCCATGGCAAGGGATAATTTAACGGTTATTACGCAAGCGTTGGTTGAAAAAGTCGTCATAGAAAACAAAGTTGCCAAAGGGGTAAAAGTATTAGTCGATGGTCAGTCACTTACATTGAGTGCTGTTAAAGAGGTAATTGTGTCGAGCGGCGCAGTCAACAGCCCACAAGTACTCATGTTATCAGGCATTGGGCCCAAACAAGCGCTAGCAAAACATGGCATTGAATGCATTGTTGATTTGCCGGGTGTGGGCCAAAATTTGCAAGACCATCTTGACGCAATAGTTCAACATAGGTGCGAGGCCAGGGAAGGCTATGCGGTTGCCTTAACGGCCTTACCCAAATATATAAAATCCGCATTTGACTATGTATTCAAGCGCAAAGGCGTGTTATCGACAAACATTGCAGAAGCCGGTGGTTTTGTGCAAACCAAACACGCAGACGGTTTGGCAGATATTCAATACCACTTTTTACCAGCGATATTGCTGGATCATGGGCGTAAAACTGCCTTTGGATATGGATTTGGCTTACATGTTTGCTGTTTATATCCCAAAAGCAGGGGCGAGATTAGCTTGCAGTCGTCAGACCCTACTGTTCCAGTGCGAATCGATCCTAACTATCTATCCCATGAAGACGATGTCAAAGTTATGATTGAAGGGGTTAAAAAAGCCCGTGAAATTTTAGCCGCAAAGGAGTTTGCACAATATCGCTCACGCGAGATTGGCCCTGGGCCCGAAGTACAAAGCGATGAAGAAATACTCGCCTTTATTAGAAAGCGTGCCGAGACCATTTACCATCCAGTAGGAACCTGCAAAATGGGCGACCCTGAAGACGCAGATACGGTGGTCGATCCTCATCTTAAAGTAAAAGGTGTAGAGGGACTTAGAGTGATTGACGCCTCTGTCATGCCCAGTTTAATTAGTGGCAATACCAATGCCCCCACCATTATGATCGCCGAACGCGCAGCGGACCTAATTAAACAGCACTACTCACAAGACAAGTAAACAACAAAAATCAACATTGCCAAAGCTGCCCCTGCTGTATAACATTAACAGCATCTTTTCGTTCTCGGTAAATATACAGCCATGAGCAGTCATGTCGCTACGGTCATTAAATCTACTCGCCCGCCTTTTTTACTTTTGCCTTTGGCATCGGTCTTTTTAGCTATTGCCATTATTAAAAGCAGCGGCGCTGACATTAATATCTTATTTGCGGCGCTGGTTGTTGTAGGTGCACTTTGTGCTCATGTTAGCGTAAATGCCTTAAACGAATATCAAGATTACAAAAGCGGGCTTGACTTCGCTACGATTAAAACCCCCTTTAGTGGCGGCAGTGGCAGTTTGGTTGCACAGCCTGCAAGTGCTTTTTATGTGTTGCTTACGGCGATAGTAACTCTTGGGATTACCCTCATAATTGGGCTTTATTTTATGCAACACATTGGTTGGGCGCTTTTACCCATTGGCGTATTAGGGGCGCTAACCATTGTTCTATATACTGAATGGCTAAACCGAATCCCCTTACTTTGTTTAATTGCGCCAGGCCTAGCGTTTGGGCCTTTGATGATATTAGGCACTGAAACCGCACTGCTTGGTGATTTTTCTGCAATCGCTATAGGACTATCGCTGGTGGTCTTTTTTCAGGCAAACAACCTCTTACTGTTAAATCAGTTTCCAGATCTTGAAGCTGACAAAGCGATTGGCCGCAGGCATTTTCCTATCGCCTATGGAACAAAGAAAAGTGCTTGGGTTTATGGTTTATTTACCTTAGCAAGTTGTGCTGTGATTATAGCTATGGTGGCTTACTGTGATATTCCTAAGTTATGTTTGCTGGCAATAATTCCGGCGGGTGCTGGGTTTGTGGTTATGAAAGGTGCTATAAATTACGCATCACAAATCGACAAGTTGATTCCCTTTATGGGCATAAATGTAGCCATTACTCTTACTACGCCGGTGATACTTGGGATTACCTTGCTGCTTGGTTAAGTTCCTAAGACTTTTACTATAACTATTTTCATACAAAGGAACCCTCATGACGGCGCAAAAGCCATACGATAGTGCTTCATCCGATGATTCATCACTGCCACTTATCGATAATGGGACTAAGCCTTTAAAACGTCAGAAAAAGCGTTCAAGAATTTCGCGTAAACTGCTGTGGATAGTGCCTTGCGTTTTTATATTCGCCACAGGGGGTTTTGTTGGTTTGTATTTTCAGCCCCCAGGCTTGCAATTTTTTATGAAAATAACGGGGTTGGCGCCAGGAGGAGGCACTGAGCATCCAATAGCCACAGCAAGCCCCAAAGCAAATGAGCAACGTATAGAAAATACAGCGCAAGTAACAACAGCTCTTGGCACATTGTTACCCTTTGAGGATCTGTCTATTCTAGCGCCGCCATATGGGGCTGTGAATGCCCGTGTGGCTAAATTATTTGTGCAAGAAGGACAAACATTGCAAGAAGGCGACATTATCGCCACGATGGATAACCTAGGCACATTGCAAGCACAGCTCGATACCGCGAAAACGGATGTAGAAGTAGCACAAGCTAAGCTTGAGCAAACTAAACTAAACCTTAAAAACAATCGCCTAAAAGCGCTGGCAGAAGTAGAGCGTAATCAAATCAATTATCATCAATCAAGTAGCGATGCACAAAGAGGCAATGAATTAATTAAACAGGGCGTTATTACTCAGTCTGAGTTAGACAAACTGCTCACGCTAGAACAAGCTAGTTTACAAGCATTGCAAAGCGCCAAAGCGAATTTAAATAATTTTCAATATGAGGATATAAGCCAACATACTGAAGTAAGATTGGCGCAATCCGACTTAGCTGCCGCAAAAAGCAGAATGGCAGCCAAACAAGAAGATGTGAATAACGCGACGCTAAGAGCGCCCTCAGACGGGGTAATATTGTCTATTCATGCACGAGTTGGCGAACGACCCGGAGAGTCAGGTATTGCCAGCTTTGGTGATACTAGTCGCATGCAAGCAAAGTTAGAAGTGTATCAGTCTGATATTACGCATGTGCATAATGGTGCAGCGGTAACACTGCGTTCACAGGCAATTGGCGATCAAGTGCTCAAGGGCCATGTAAGTAGGATTGGTCTAGAAGTAAAAAAACAACAATTGGTCGCACAAGCGCCCGCCGCAAATACCGACGCCAGAGTAGTCATTGTCACGGTAGAGTTAGAACCAAACTCATCGCTTATAGCAGCATCATTTAACGGACTAGAGGTGATTGCCACTATTCATAGCGAACAAAGCAAGTCATGACCTGGTTTAAGCTAGCATTGACTAAGCTGCTTGGGCGCATCCCCATTGGCTGGTTGCAACTTAGTTTTAATAAAACCAGGATGCTAGCCGCTGTGTTTGGCGTTGCTTTTGCGAATATTTTGGTATTTGTGCAGCTTGGTATCATAGGGGCCTTCAACACCAGTATTCAAATGAGCTATTCGCCCCTTGTCGCAGACCTTATTATCTCCTCGATTGATGCCAATACGCTCTCAGATGGCTCCCCGCTTGCGCGCAGGTATATGTACCAAAGCATGTCAAACCCTGAGGTGGCAGCTGCAAGTCCCGTTTATATTGGCCTACTTAATTGGAATATCCCTAACGGTAATGCAGCTAGCATGATGGTTTACGGGATAAAACCAGAAGCCAAGGCCTTTGTAGCGAAAAGCCTGCACCCTTATTTGGCGCAAATAAGCTTACAAAATACTATGTTACTTGATGCAAAAACGCGCGGACTAGATACCTCAACCCTCGCGCAATTAGTCGACTCGAAGCATAAGATTGAACTAAACAATATTGCACTAACGCTCGCCGACACAATTTCGATAGGAAGCGGCTTTGGTGCGGATGGCAATATCATTGTGTCAGACCAAACCTTCTTACGTTTATTTCCAAAACAAAAGGCAGGTACACCTTCACATATATTGCTTAAGATGCAAGCGAATCATACTGATGAAGATGTCCAGGTGCTTGCTGCAAAATTGAGTAACATGCTGCCAAGCAATGATGTTCAGGTACATAGCTTAAAAGACCGAATCAGTAACGATGTAAGCTATCAGATGACCAAAAGACCAGTGGGAATTATTTTTGGCTTTGGTGTGTTTATTGGTGTGTTGGTAGGGGTGGTGATCGTTTATCAAGTATTGTCTACCGACGTTGCCGATCACATCAAAGAATACGCGACGTTTAAATCAATGGGATATGAAAACCGCTTCTTTTTAGGCGTGATTATCGAACAAGCGGTTTTATTAGGGTGTATAGGTTTTATTCCCGGTAGCGTTCTTGCCTTTATTATTTATACGGCAATGTCGCATGCAACGGGACTCCCTGTGGCAATGGATTTTAGCCGCTTAGTGCTGGTGTTAGTGGGGACTATTTTGGCGTGCATATTATCTGGTTTTATTGCGACGCGACGCCTAAAAAATGCAGATCCAGCGGAGTTATTTTAGTATGCCGCGGCCGCAAAATGCGATTCAGGTTGAGCAACTCAATCATTATTTTGGAGAAGGTGAGGCGAAAAAACAAGCTTTGTTCGATATTAACCTATCGATTCGAACAGGTAGCTTAACCATATTGATGGGCCCTTCAGGCTCAGGCAAAACCACCTTGTTAACCTTAATGGCTTGTCTTCGTTCTATTCAAACTGGCAGTGTGAAATTGCTAGGTCATGAACTGTTTCAAACCAGTGAAACACAGCAAACTGACATTCGCCGTCAGCTTGGTTTTATCTTTCAGGCACATAACTTACATGAAAGTCTAACTGCACTTGAAAATGTGCTGATGGGCCTGCAAGTACATGGGAAAGCCAATCTACCTCAACAAATCATAGCTGCTAAACACATGCTTACTATCCTCGGCTTACAAGAGCGTATTGATTACTTACCCAAAAACTTATCGGGAGGACAAAAACAACGCGTTGCAATTGCAAGAGCCCTTGTTGCAAATCCTAAGGTTATCTTTGCTGACGAACCAAGCGCTGCGCTAGATAAAGAGTCAGGCCGCCAAGTCGTAGGAATGCTAAAGAAACTCGCCAAAGTAAGACAAACTACCACCTTAATGGTTACCCACGACAACCGCATTCTAGATTTAGCAGACAGAATAATCACCATGGAAGATGGGCGTATTGTGAAGGATGAGATTGTCTGACCCTTTCTCGCTTGCATAAAGGCCTGCACAAAGCAGGCCTAATAGCTTTGATATTTGAAAACAGAGTGAAAATGATAATAATGGTTTTTTAGTCTTGTCCTACTAATCGAAGAATAAAAGACTTAACTAAATAGTAAACCTAATTAACAGTCACTGTTTTTCGTGAGTTTAGGTGAAATAGAATCAAAGCAGGGTAAAGTAACGATGGCACATAAAAAGAAAAACCAATTAACCGTGTCTCCCGAGTGGGCTAAACATCTTCGTAAAATCGGTAAACGTTTGTTTTGGAAAACAGAGCGTTTGGCGGAAAAGATACAAATTGATGATGAATTAGCCAATAACGAAGAGCCTAAGAGACAATCAGAAATAGATTGGAATATAGAACAAATTAGCATAAAACTAAGGTTATTAGCGTCGGTTGATCAAGACTACGGTGTTTTTGGCGCTTCTCATCACCGCTATCAATTCGGTTCGTCTATTTCTGAGAGTGACTTAGAGGAATTTGAAGAAGAGTTTAAAGTTGCATTGCCAGCAGATTATCGCGCTTTTTTGTTGGCGTTTGGGAATGCCAGCGCTGGTCCTTGTTATGGTCTCTTAAGTTTACGAAAAGGCGTTTTGGACTTGCCACAAAATGAAAGTCAATCAAGTGTTATTAACTTGTCGCAACCTTTTAGATTTGACGCTGCATGGAACGAAAAAGAAAACGAAGATTATGATGATGCTAAGTGGTGTGATGGGATGTTAAGGATTTGCCACGAAGGTTGTGGTTTTTTTGCAAATTTAGTTATTACAGGCAACGAATCTGGCACTATATGGATTGATGGTCGCGTTTCAGAAGAAGGTATTTATCCTTTGAGCTTCAATGAAAAAAATACAAGGCTAAGCTTTACAGATTGGTATTTAAGATGGCTAGACGATTCGCTAGCCAAGTTCCCCAAGTAACGATTTACGATACTATGACCATATTATGCTATTTTGCACTACAAATAGCGAAAACCTGAATTCCTATCCCTATGTGCCGCTATGATTGTTGAACGAACTGGCCAAGGTAATTGACTTTTAATATGCGACCTAATCCACTACCAAGAGCCTTACTGCAGTAAGTGCGACTTAGCTGACTAAAAAAATCGATGATTTTAAATCATAAAGTGTATGTGATAATTCTTTAAATGTTTATTGGACCGAAAATGGATTTAAAAACTGCCGTCCCCAAAATAATTTTCGGTCTACTTCGCTTAGCTCTGCTTCGTCACAAACACTTTGCCAATTATTTTCAATCACTGATTTGTGATGCTCGAATAATTCCCTGGCATCATACTCTCTGATAAGAAATTTTTGAGCAGCA
Organism: Glaciecola sp. G7-5; assembly: GCF_055808975.1. Taxonomy (NCBI): domain Bacteria; kingdom Pseudomonadati; phylum Pseudomonadota; class Gammaproteobacteria; order Alteromonadales; family Alteromonadaceae; genus Glaciecola; species Glaciecola sp. G7-5. The sequence goes on along the minus strand of NZ_CM147892.1, from coordinate 361,423 downwards.
CTTAAACACGTTTTAAACTGACTTAAATTATTGTCACCAATAATGCGCATGGCTTGCCCAGTTTCATTCCCTGAACGCCCTTGTGGACAAATGTCATAAGCAGGTGTGAGGCTTAAATTCTTACCGTCCCAAAAAGCTGCATGGTTTCTAGCATGGTCATCTGTGTTGCCGCATAAGATATTGAAGAGAAGACGCGAGAATAGCTCTCTCAGAGTATCTCTAGGGTTCGTAAAACGATGACGTATGATTTCTGCCAGTGTTTCGTAACTTGCATAACGTGCCATCATATCATCAAGACCAAATAATGTGAGTGCAGACACCATCGATTTGCGCGACCAGTCTATAGTACCATCTGCGCTAGCTTCTTTTACTCTATCAAAACGCTCAATAAGAATAACGTCCTTGTTGGCCGCCTTTACCATTTTTACAGGTGCAACATCTATCCCAACTAACGCTGCTAGGCGCATAGCAATGAATTCTGCCTTGACAACACTATAAAGGTCAGTGCTTGCAGAGAATTTAGCGATGTACTTTATACCATTTTCTTCAATAAGGGCTTTTGGTCGAGCGCCTCCAATTGAACTGCCGTGATATAAGGCTTGATCGAGCTCTGGAGTAAGCGGGATGCCTTTTTCAACGCGTTCGGCAGATTGCAGTAGTTCTTCCATAGTGACATTATTGGCAGATCTTGGAACATACTCAGTAGGGGAAAGCTGAAAATCAAGAGCGCCAATACGGTCAGATCCAGACTCTAGAAGATAAGTGAGTTCGTCTAGGGTATTCGTATCGGTACCTGCGCCTTTTTGTCCTAATTTCTTATTGATAATGACGCGGCGTCCCCAAGCGTCCGGCGCACTATCTCGTATACAGCCCGGCATACTTAGCCCACCTATGTTAGGCAAAATGCCAGACGTCATCGGCAATTCAGGTTCATAAATTGGAATGGAGGGCGTATTATTTCTGCGTTCTAAATAGCTCTTACCATAATTAAACATAAGAGAGTTATTATCTGCTTCAAGTTTTCCAGCAATTATTGGATTTGTCTCGCCCGGAAGCCAAATCCACACGTAAGCTTCAGTATATTCGGCATTAGAAGTCATCATCTACCACCTTATTCTTTTTGCGTGCATTTTTCGGCAGCAATGCAAGCTTTTCGTCAGTTTGTTTTATGTGCCGTGCTAAGGCAAAAGAAGAAGGAGTTGCATTGAATAGATTTACACCCACAATCGTTGCGACTTCAAATACAGCGCCGATCTCGCATTTAAGGTCGGCTTTTTCAATTCGTTGGAGCATACTTCTGGATATGCCTGCACGCTCAGCTACTTCCTGAGCGCTTAACTTGCGTTCTAATCGGGCAGCACGAATAAGCCCTGATAGCAGGATTATAGCTTCTTCGGTATAACGTGAATAAGACCGTGGTACTGACTTTGGCATTATGATCTCCGCATTTTCGGTTGCACACTTAGTTAGTTAATAATTGGATTATATATAACTCAATAGGAACCATAATGACTTATATGTGACTCACACATTAAATGGCTATAATGCGTCAGTCAAGCTTAAATTGGCATCAATAATGCCCAAGATACGATTAGAAACGATAGTTAGCCCTTATTCCAATCGTTCGTGGTCTTAAGCTAATGTATGGATTAGGTTGGGCGGCACCAATATTGAGAATCTTGTTATCATTGTTAGTTAAATTTTCGGCGTAGGCCCTTAACTGCCAACTCTCTAGGTCTAGGGTTAGACTCGTTTGTAAATAGGAGTAGGCCTCGTTTACTGCAAAATCGGGGTTTGCTATACCTAAACCACTGGCGTTGGAAAATCGGTTATTGCTGTCATCAACATATCTTGCGTCAATCCGCCAGGTTAACTCGTAATTATTATTTAACTCCCATGCTCGCGCCAGACCAGCATTGATCATTAATTGTGACGTTCCGGGCAGTTTGTCACCATCAAGAGCCCCAGACAACAGACTTTGTTTGGGGCTCACACCATCAATTTGGGCACTTTGCGGTTCATTGTCGATATCTATCAGGCTCAGCAATATATTCAATGACTGTGCCGGTTGCCAGCGTATCGCCGCTCGCATCTGTGTTTCTTCTAGATCATTGGATGTTCCTAGGGTGACGTTCTCGACCCAGCCTTCTTCATTCCGACGCGAGCCAACGATCCGCAATGCCAATGTATCCTCGATTAACGGAATGTTAGCCATGGCGTCGTAGCGTTGACGAAGCTCTCTTCCATCAGTACTGCCTAAGTCAATGCGTGCTGCGCCATCAAAATCATTAAACTCTGGCAAGTTAGTTATGATCCTAACTGCGCCACCAATATTACCTGAACCGTACATAATCCCCTGAGGACCGCGAGCGACCTCAATGCGCTTAACATCAAACATACTAATATCAGGTTGTAGTATTTCGGCATAGGTACCGGTAATGGACATATCATTGACATAAAGACCAACAGGATCCTGAGTAAGAGAAACACCAGCCAAGTGACCAATCGCATCTTGCAAACTATCAACACCTAGAGTGAATAACTCCTTTTCACTAAGCACTGATATTGAACTGCTGACATATTGAATTGGCGTTGACCCCTTATTGATTGATACTTCAATCACTTCAATATTGGACAGCTCTTCAAAAGTTTCTTTCGCCACACCACCAAAAGACATTCCCGCCAACGTAAAAGCAAGGGTAAGGGAGTTAAGATTACACAATCGATTATCTTTTTCTAATGTCATTTTTATTTCTTGTGTTTCACTTTTTGCGTTGCGCGTCGATGTTCTTGGCTATTTATCACTTAAATAGCCATCACCGTCCTTGTCTTCTCCTGAAAACTGGCCAGTGATTGAGCCCCCATTTACAAAACCGTCAATAGTAAATTCAAAAGTTCTTATGGGAGCAGCAGAACCTACTTGTGACATAATTAAGGCAGAGATTGCCACTAAATATTTTATCCATTTGTTACGCATCGTATTCTCCAAAATTAGTTGTTTTAATGCGTTTCTATTAAACATTCTAAGGCGTTATAAAGTCCTTAGGAAAAGCTGATTAAAACCTTGTAATGTGCTTAAGGGCTCTCTAAGGCTAAAAACGCTTAGCTTGGGCTAGTTTCAAGAGCGCGAATAGACAGAGCGCATATATTTCATTTTTATAAGGATCAGTCGTGGCGTATTGACCTTCAGGAATCTGTTTGGCTCATCCTTTTTTAGCGTTAATATGTTAATGTAATTGCAAGAGGGACTAATAACGTGTCGAAGCCCTGCATAAAATAAGGTATGGCATTTATGGAAAACCAAAATACGCCAACAGTAACTTCTCGCTATGATATTCTTGATGCACTTCGCGGCTTCGCCCTATTTGGTATTTGTTTTGCAAATATTCCTTTTTTTGCCGGGTGGATTTTTGTAAGCCCTGATGCTAAACATGATTTCTTAGGCGCAGGTCTTTACGACGCGTTTATATTATTTATAGTCGATGGTCGTTTTTACACCATTTTTTCATTTTTGTTTGGTCTCGGTTTTTCGCTGCAACTATCTCGTTTGCAATCTAAAACGAATACTAATTCAAGCTATATTTACCTGCGTAGATTAGCCCTTCTTCTTTGCATTGGCTTTATACATCTCACTTTTTTTGGGCTGGCGATATACTTTTACTGTACGCGGTTCTTGGTTTTGTGCTTTTTTTCATGCGCAATATTGCAGACAACAAATTAATAATTATTGCTGTTATTTTGCTATTGCTTCCTGTTGCAGGGTATTTATTGTTTTGGATTGCAAATGTTGAGCCTAGCCTTGGTATGTATCAGCTAGCGGGTTATCTAGTCAATGGTGAGCAAAATATGGGTTCTTTTCTAAATGGATTTTATGAATCGGTAACAACCCCTAATATGTTGAGGTATTTTGAGTTAAATCCAGCACTGGGCGTTGGTAGAATCGGTTATCTGGTTGATACTTGGCGCATACCAAAAGTGTTAGCTGTTATGCTAATTGGAATGTGGGCCGGTAGACAATTATTGTCAGGTAGGTTGCTTGAAAATAAAGATTTAATTAGGAAAACGATCTTATATGGTTTGGCGATAGGTCTACCTTCAAGCGTTGTCTATACTTATTTATCGGGCTTAAATTCTTTTCAAGCTCATTCCATAGAAGGATTATGGTCAGTCATTGCCTATCTATTGGCGGTATTTCCATTGGGGTTTGCTTATTTAGCCATTTTTGCACAACTGTGGCATAAGCATGCTAGTTGGCTAAAAGTGTTTGCGTCACCTGGTAGGATGGCATTAACAAATTATCTTATGCAAACTCTTATTGGTATCACTATTTTCTACGGTATTGGATTTAATCTTTCAATCACTTATGGACCCTTGTCCTTTGCTCTAGCTGCCTGTTTAATCTTCACTTTCCAAGTCATATTTTCCAACGTGTGGTTCAAATATTTTCAGTTTGGACCGGTGGAATGGACATGGCGTGTCCTTACTTATGGACGATGGTTTAGATTAAAAAAATAATCTAAGTACTCATCATGCTTGTTTTCTTACTTTCCATGATGGGTTTAATTAAGTATCGCTTGGCCAACTTTCCCTTAATTCGTTAACACCCCGCATCTACAATAGCTTGCAATAGCAATTTAACTGCCTTTGGCATGTCATCACCATCAGCCATGGCCTGTTCAGCCGCGGCGGCTAAACGATATGCACTTGATTGTCTTTGATGCATTAATGCTAGCTGCAACTCTTCACTTTGATAAGGCCTGACCAAATCTTCAATATCACCCCACTCTAGCGCGTCACAATTTATACTGATAATCCTGCCGCTAATACCGAATGGCGAATTTAGCGCTAACGCATCCTTATGATTCGAGACCCCGATGCAACCTCCTAGCACAATCAGAGCCGCTAACAAAAAAATTGTTTTCACATGTCGAACAAGACTTTTCGCTATCATTGAATATTGATTGATTCGCATTTTTGCAGATCCCTGCTAATGTTTATATGTCGCGGGCAAAGTTTCTACGATACATTAGCATTTTCACATTCAGCAGAAAAGAATCGCACGCAACACAAGACATGTCTGAATTTATTCAAGCGTAGAACGCTTGCACCTTATTCATCATTTAAATTGAATTCATCACCATGCTGTGTGTACACTAAGAAATCAACATGTAACGGTATTGAGTAAATAATTATGTCAAACAAATTAAGTGCGCTGGATCTCGCGTTTTTATCTCTTGAGAAGCAAAGTACGCCGGTGAACGTAGCGAGTCTGACTATTTTCGAAATCCCCAAAAACTACAAAGGTAATTATACGCGGGACCTATTGGCTAAATTAGAACGCCAAGCGCCTGGGCCGCCTTTTAACCAAAAGTTAAGTTCGGTGCATAGTGCTGCATTGCCTAGTTGGGAAACTGACGAAAACTTCGATATCCATTACCATGTGCGCCATTCTGCGTTGCCAAAACCGGGCAGTGTTGGTGACCTTTTAGAACTCGCATCACGCTTGCATAGCCGACTTTTAGACAGAGAAAGGCCCTTGTGGGAGTTTCATTTAATTGAAGGTTTAGAGAACAATCAATTTGCCTTGTATATGAAGATGCATCATGCCGCAATCGACGGGATGGGCGGCATAGAATTGATGGAGAACTGCTTAAGTTTAGCTGCGCAAGATGAGGTGATAGCGCCGTGGGTTGGTATAGCGAAGCGCAGAAAAAATGCGATGCAGGCGACGATGAGTTTGACAGAAAAAACCACAAAGCTTGTTGAAAAAGTGGGGTCGAGCTCAAAAATGGTTCAAGACCTCTCGAAAATGTTTTTGGGTCAGGGCTTAAAAGCCATTGGCATCGACAAAAACACCTCGCCAGTGCCATTTAGCGCACCTAAATCTATGTTTAACGTTCCAATTACCGGTTCGCGCCGCTTTGCGGTCAAAGCTATCTCGCTTGAGCAACTTAAAGAACTAGGTAAACAAGCCAACGCAACGGTGAACGATATTGTGCTTGCGCTATGCTCAAGTGCGTTGCGCCGATATATGAAGGAAAAAGGCGTATTGCCAAAGAAATCACTCATCGCGTCGGTTCCGGTTTCTGTGCGTCAGGTTAATCGTTCGGGTAATCAAATTACCTACGTGATTGCTGATTTGGCAACAAATGAATCAGACACCATGACGCGCCTACAAAAAATTGGCAATTCTACCAAAGATGCAAAAAGTGAGTTGGTGAATGTGTCTGCAGATGCCGCGACTAACTTCGCGGTTTTAGCGCAAGGCTTAGTGGCGGTAATGAATCAACTGAATCTATCAAGCATTACTCCAGCGGCTGCAAATATTACTATTTCAAACGTACCTGGGCCTAGGCAGCCCCTTTATTTTGGGCAGGCAAAACTCAAAGCAACTTACCCCCTATCGGTGTTGATTGATGGGCAGTCACTCAATATTACCGTAGTGAGCTATTGTGACACCATTGGTTTTGGATTGATGGCGTGTCGAGATACTATTCCTGACGTCCAGCTAATCGCCGACTATATAGAAGAAGCTATTGACGGCATTAAAGGCGGGATTTACTTGCGGGATTTAATGCAAGCCCAAAAGAGCGATGGCTAGTTTGCTGATTATTTTTAATAAATTGCTTAATTAGTATGCGGTTTCTAATTTATCTCTTTAACATATCTACTATTGAAGAGAGGCTTTAAATTTTAAACTATCACAAGGTGAATAACATGACTAACATCGATAAAATGAAAGAAACCGCAACTAATGCAGAAAACATGATCAAAGAAACTGCTTCTAACGCTGAAGACATGGCTCGCAAAGTATGGCTTGCTGGTTTAGGCGCTTACGGTAAAGGCTATGAAGAACTAACTGGCCGTATTGAAAGCTTTTCAAATGATTCAAACAAGTTCTTTGACGAACTAGTCGCAAAAGGCCAAAAGCTTGAAGCCGAAGGCAAAGGGAAAGTTGAAGAAGTGAAAAATGACGTAGCTTCTAAAACTGATTTTGAATCTCGTTTAGAAACAATGCGTAGCAAATTTGGTTTTTCGTCTAACGATAACGACGAAAAAATTGAAGAGCTAAGTGCCAAAATCGACGCCTTGACTTTAGCCGTAGCTAAATTAAGCGCCGAGCCTAAAGCGAGCAAAGCACCAAGAGCTAAAAAAGCGACAGCAGCGACTAAAACGCCTAAAGCATAATTGTTAAAGCTGATGCAAAGAAAGAGAGTAGAAATACTCTCTTTTTTTTTGCATTCGTAGTTGTGCCGCAGAGTGACTATCATTCTTTTGAATGTTAATGAAATGTTGGTATAAATATGTCCTCTTTTTAGGTAGACTGAAAATAGCTTAAAAATAATTATAAAACGTCTGCTTAATTCGCTACATCCAAGCTAATACTATAGCTGGCGGCCTGGAGGCATTGTGGAAAAAATCTGGTTAAAGAATTACGACGCGCGCGTACCTGCCGAAATCAACCCTGACCGGTACTCTTCTATCGTTGATATTTTCGAACAAGCTATTGAAAAATATGCAGATAATGTTAGTTACATCAACATGGGTAAAAGCATTACTTTTGCTGAACTAAACAGCTTATCAAGAGACTTTGCCGCCTACTTACAACATTCTGGTTTGAAGAAAGGGGATGCGGTGGCGATAATGATGCCCAACCTCATTCAATATCCTGTTGCACTTTTCGGTATTCTGCGTGCAGGACTGACGGTTGTGAATGTTAATCCTTTATACACACCACGAGAGTTACAGCACCAACTAAGCGATGCTAACGCCAAAGCAATTATTATTGTTGAAAATTTTGCTTGCACCTTAAGCGAGGTTATAGACAAAACCAATGTTGAAATGGTTTTGCTCACTTCTTTAGGCGATATGTTGTCTCCGTTTAAGAAAGTGCTGGCTAATTTCGCCGTTAAATACATCAAAAAAATGGTCCCAGCTTTTAATTTGCCTAATGCCGAGCGCTTTTTAGATGCGCTTAAACAAGGCAAAGACTTAAACTACGAGCGCCCCGATATTAGTGGCGAAGACTTAGCGTTTTTACAATATACAGGCGGCACGACGGGGCCGTCGAAAGGGGCAATGTTAACGCATAGAAATATTGTCGCAAACCTTGAACAAACCTCCAATATCTTGGAAAGTGTGATTGAGCCTGGCAAAGAACTTGTTGTCACAGCTTTACCGCTGTACCACATTTTTGCATTGCAGGGGAATTGCTTGACCTTCGTAAAGTATGGCTGTCCCAATTTACTCATTACTAACCCTCGCGATATGCCCGGCTTTGTCGCCGAACTATCCAAATACCCCTTTACTGTAATAACGGGGGTAAATACCTTATTTAACGGCTTACTCAACACGCCTGGTTTTGCGGATTTAGATTTTAGCCGATTGAAATTTGCGCTGGGCGGCGGCGCTGCTGTGCAAAAGCCGGTGGCCGAGCGCTGGCAAGAAACGACAGGTTTGGTGTTATTAGAAGGATATGGCTTAACAGAATGTTGCCCAACGGTTACCGTAAATCCTCCGCAGCTAGAACGTTATAAAGGGTCAATTGGTATGCCTGTACCTTCTACCGACATTAAACTTGTAGATGAGCAAGGCAATGAGGTCGCACTGGGAGAAGCGGGTGAAATGCTCGTAAAAGGACCACAAGTCATGAAAGGATACCTTAATCGTCAAGATGCCACCGATGAGATGCTTGTGGATGGCTGGCTTGCCACCGGTGATATTGCAACTTGCGACGAAGATGGCTATTTCTATATCGTTGACCGTAAAAAAGACATGATACTAGTCTCGGGCTTTAACGTTTTCCCCAATGAAATAGAAGAAGTCGCGGCTATGCATGAGCATGTGTTAGAAGCCGCTGCGATTGGTGTGCCTCACGAAGTATCTGGTGAAATTGTAAAATTAGTCGTGGTACGAAGACATGAAAATTTATCTGAGAAAGAAGTCATTGAACATTGTCGTATTCATTTAACGGCTTACAAAGTACCCAAAAAAGTAGAGTTTATAGAAGAGTTACCTAAGAGCAATGTTGGTAAAATATTGCGCAGGGAATTAAGAGAATAGGTGTGGTATCTAATTTGCCGGATTTGTTTTAGTCTCCTTAAATAGCAAGTTATATAGCACTTGTTAATCTACCCACAGCAAAGGAAGAAAGATGGAAGAGTTATCAGGATTAGATGCCTCCTTTTTGTATCTCGAGACGTCAAAAGTACCTATGCATATTGGAGGCGTAGCAATTATTGAAGGCTCTTTGGCCTTTGATACCTTTCGCCAATTTATGCAAGAGCGTCTGCACACGGTAGATAAACTAACACAAAAATTAGTTACCGTGCCCATGAGCCTCGATAGACCTTATTGGGTGGAAGATCCAGATTTTGATCTAAACCAGCATTTACATCGCACCGCCTTGCCTCGACCTGGTGGTTGGAAAGAGTTACGCTACTTGGCTAGTCGCATATTTTCTAAGCAATTAGATCGTGAACGTCCCCTGTGGGAATTTGTCTTTGTTGAAGGCTTAGACGCCATTGCGCAAGTGCCAAAAGGCTCTGTAGCATTGATCAGCAAAGTGCATCACGCTGGGTTTGACGGTAAATCGGGCGCAGATTTAATGAGCATGTTGTATGACGTTTCGCCCATTCCGCGCAAGGTGCCTGCAGCAAAACCGAAACAGATTGACGACATTCCAGGTTCTGCAGGATTAATGGCTAAAAGCGCGTACAACTTTATAACGCGCCCAGGCAAGTTACCCGGCTTACTTTGGGACACCGGCAAGTCGACTTTAAAAGCTGGCTTTTTAACCCGCAGCCCTGGCATGACCTTACCTACTTTACCACTGCGCGCTCCTAAAACACGTTTTAACGACACTGTTGAAACAGCAAGAGTGTGGAATTCTGCAATTTTAGACATAACACGGGTTAAAGCGCTCAGGAAGGTGGTTGAAGGGGCAACCTTGAATGACGTTATATTGGCTATTTGTGCAGGCGCATTGAGACGATATTTGCTGGAAAAAAACGAGTTACCTGATAAGCCGTTAGTCGCTATGGTGCCAGTATCTACGCGTACAAATGATGAAAAAAACGCAATGGGTAATCAAGTCTCAGCGATGTATGTGCAGTTGGCCACAGATGAAGGCGACCCAATAAAAAGACTACAAAAAATTCACCTAAACACAGTAGTAGGTAAACTCTATCAAGACGCTATAGATGCTAAAAGTCTGATGGGTTACGCTGAGTTAATTCCCTTTGGCTTGGCCGGCGTCGCTGCACGCTTTTATTCGAGCGCGGCGATCGCAAAAAGGCACAATCCTTTCTTTAATGTGGTCATTACCAATGTACCAGGCCCGCAAATTCCACTCTATTTGGCGGGTCATAAATTGATTGTAAACATGGGCACTGCCCCCATCTTTGATGGTATGGGGCTTATCATGCCAATTTGTAGCTACAATGGGACTATTTCAATAAGCCCAACAAGTGCCATGAACCTTATGCCTGACTTAGATGACTTTACGCGTTATATACGCCAAAGCGCTAACGAATTAGAAGATGCTGCGAAGAAAAAAATGAACGAAAGCGACATCCTCAAAAACTTTATAGAGCAAGATTAGCTTGCCGTTAAGGAAATATAATGAGTAAACATACCTCAATTTTAGACTTACCCAAGCCTGCGTTATTGCATATGATGGCTGAAGGCCGGGGTGTTTTAGAACTAGGTTTGACCGGCATGCTGCTGCCTTTTTTGTCTCGTGCGCCAAAAGGCGATAAGCATCCTGTGATGGTATTGCCAGGCTTTTTAGCGAGCGATGTTAGCACCAAACCTATCCGTTCATTTTTAAAGTTTAAAGGCTATAAAACTTATGGTTGGGGACTTGGTCGTAACATGGGCACACAAATTGTGGGCGGCAATAGCGTATTGAGTGATGAACTGCTAGATCGTGTTGTGGCCTTGTCGCTCAAGCATGAGAAAAAAGTGAGTCTGGTTGGATGGAGTTTAGGCGGAATTTTGGCAAGAGAGATTGCCAGATTGTTACCTGATCATGTTAGACAAGTAATTACCCTTGGCAGCCCCTTTAATGGGCCAGGTGGTTCAGCCCCAATGGTTGCTAAATTGTTTAATTTCATTAACGGCGATATAGTAACGACAAACCCGCAGGTCTTAGTCGATATGTTAACACCGCCTCCGGTTCCGTCATCGGCTATATACTCTAAGAGCGATGGGGTTGCTCATTGGAAAGCGTGCACAAATAGACAAATTGACTTAGGTCACCAAGCTGAAAATATCGAAGTAAAAGGGAGCCATTTAGGACTTGGGCACAATCATGAAGTTATATGGATAGTGGCAAACCGTTTGGCTCAAAATGAAGGTGAGTGGCAGCCCTATTTAAAAAATAGCGCGGCGTAAACAAAGTGACCAAAAAGCAACAATTGAGAGCATAATAATAGTGATAAGCGGTAGAGAACACCACGAAGAAAAACAGATTCAGGCCAACGGCCTAAAAATTACTTTTGATAGTTTTGGCGATATCAATAATCCTCCACTCATTTTAATTATGGGATTGGCCACCCAAATGATTCATTGGCATGACGAATTTTGTCAGTTATTGGCGGGGAAAGGTTTTTGGGTAATTCGCTTCGATAACCGGGATGTTGGTAAAACGACTTGGCTGACAAACTCACCCGTGCCAAGTATGTGGGATTTTATCGGCAATACCTTCTTTCATAAAAAAGTGAACGCACCTTATTTACTTGATGATATGGCTAACGACACCTTAGCCTTAATGGATGAGCTACACATAAGCAAAGCGCATATTGTTGGTGCGTCCATGGGAGGAATGATTGCGCAGTGTATGGCAATAAAAGCGCCTGAGAGAGTCCTAAGTTTGACATCGATTATGTCGACAACCGGGGACCGTTCTTTACCTAAACCTAGCGCTACTACAAGTGCAAAGTTACTAAAACCAATGTCGAGCGAGCTTGAAAAATTTGTACAGCAAAGTATAGATGTTTGGTCGGTATTGCAGGGGGATCATTACGCTTTCGATAAAGAGCGTGTTGAGCAAGTTGTGCGGGAGTCGCGAGAGCGTGGCTTTAATCCTGACGGTGTTGTGCGCCAACTTAGCGCTATTCTGGATTCTGAAGATCGCACCGAAGCTTTAAAGCAATTGAATATACCAAGTTTAGTTATTCATGGTGACGCTGACCCATTAGTGCCGGTACAATGCGGAATTGCTACGGCAGAAGCGATACCTAATGCGACATTGAAAATCCTTAAAGGAATGGGCCATACATTACCAACGCAACTGTGGCCACAGATTGTAGATGACATAAGCGCACTAACAAAACAAAGTTGAGGGGCTTTAAAGCGGTCTATTTAAAACGCGCGAATAGGCCGTTGATACCTCTTACAAACCATCTAGGGTAGTGTGTTGCCCATTGCACCAACATTTTGTTTGCCAATTTATCTAGAAACACGACATCGCCTTTCATACTTGCCTTGTATGCTTGATTGCAAAGTTCGTCAGGATCAGCTTTTAAAAAACCGGGGATATATTTTTCAAAGCCTTCAGCATGATTTAGCATTTTTGTCTCGGTCATGCCTGGGCACACACAAGTAACGCTTACACCTGTGCCACGTAATTCTTCAGCAATACCCTCGCTAAACGAGAGCACAAAGGCTTTACTCGCACCATAGGCGGCAAAATTGGGCGTGGGCATGAAGCTAGCAATAGAACCAACGTTGATTATTTTTCCCCTACCTCGCGCTATCATTGCTTGCATGAAGTAGTGGGTCATATTGACAAGGCTTTGAATATTCAACTGTATTAAACGATTTAAGTTGTTTATATTGCATTGATGCAGCTTTTCAACCTGCATCATGCCAGCGTTATTCACGAGTATATCAACTTGAATCGCTTTTGATTGTAACTCGTTAAAAAGCGCTTTCGCTGAATCCACAGGAATGAGGTCTGCAACAATTACATGGGCTTTAATCGCATACTTTGCTTCTAACTCTTGCGCTAAGGCTTGAAGCTTGAGGGAATTTCTTGCAACAAGGACGACATCATGGCCATTTTTAGCAAAGGTTTCGGCAAAACTTCGACCAATACCTTCTGAAGCCCCTGTAATCATTGCAGTTTTATATTTTGAAGCTGTCATGTCTACATTCCCTACTATAGTAAAAATACACTAGTTTGATCACGTCATCCTTGCGCAGGCAAGGACCTCCCAAAACATCCCCTGTACTGAATAAACACAGCGGTATATTTCAAAGATTCTTGCCTACGCAAGAATGACGAGCACCTACGCAAGAAAGATGAGCACTTACGCAAGAATGACGAGCACCTACGCAAGATTGACGAACACTTACGCAAGAATGACGTGAGCTTGCGCGTCAGCAAAGTCCTAGCTAAACGTCTTACTCAGCTTTAGCTGTCGTATCAGCTGCAGCTTTAGTCTCTACTGGCGTCGTCGTCTTAGCTTCTTCAGTAGTGGTTTTCGCTTCAACTTTCGGCGCAGCTTTAGCCTTTGTTGCTGTTGTCGCTGCTGGTGCAGTTTTAGCTGCTGCTTTTGGTGCAGCTTTGCTTGCCGTTCTTGTTGTCGCTTTTGGTTTAGCTTTAGCTGCTGCTTTTGGCTTGGCAGCCTTCGCTTCTTCAGCTTTACGCTTTTCGATTAAAGTCACAACTGCGGTGGTCAGTGCATCAACTTTCGCGTTTAATTCTGCAAGTTTTTCTTCTTGCGACTTTTCTGAACCCAAACCAAACAGGCTTTTGCCTTTAGCTTGCAATTCGTCTCTTTTATGGTTGATCTTACTTTGAATTTCTTCGCCGCGGCTAATCAAGTCATTGTAAAGACTGTTTGATTTTTCTTGGGCAGCATCAATAGATTTCGATAGCGCTTCTTTACTGCTATCGAACGAGCCTAGACCTGCTAACCATGTGTTTTTTGCTAAATTCTCTAAGGTATCTTTAGTAGACATTTTTGTCTCTCCTGTAATATTAAATTATGTTTCTTGGTGCTGCCTATCATAGAGGCGTCAAGAATAAAATGATTAAACCAGCTTGCTCACAGCAATTGTTAATGCGTCAACTTTTTGCGATAGTTCATCGATTTTCGTGTCTGTATCTTCGCTATCAAGGCCTAGCTTTTTGCGTACTTCTTCTACGCGTTGCTCAACGGCCGTTTTCTCTTTAATTTTTTGTTTGGTGCCTGCTTCGAGTTTGGCGCCTTTAGTCACTAATTCTTCAAACAAGCGCGTTGTCTCGGTATTTAGCTTTTCGTACTGGGTTTGAATTTCTTCAAAGCTTTTGCCATAGGCACCAAGTCCAGCTAACCAAATTTTGCGAGCGACTTCTTCAGCCGTGTCTATCGTGTTGCTTACTCTATCTACATTAGCCATTTGTTTGCTCCAATTAGGGTAAATAAATTTGTGAATATCTCTTTGATGATGCGAATATAGACAATTGAATTAGAAAGCGCATACTAAAACGCGATAAAAGTCATTTATTTTAGATTTATAAGTAGTCACGCAGGATTGCGTGCTAAGAAATATCTGAATACACAGAGCCGAGCCGGGCAATGACGAACTTTCTTCGTTAAGCCAGATATTAGATAAATTGGAGCCTTTTCGCTTGAAGACCGCAGACAAGATTTTATTAATCAGCCTCGACTTGTTTAATAGCCAGGGTGAACGCAATATAACGAGTGTAGACATCGCCAATGAGCTAGATATTAGCCCCGGTAACCTCTATTACCATTACAAAGGCAAAGATGACATCATCAACGCCTTAGTTGACCGTTATGCAGCCAAAATAAACGAAATCGCGCAATCAACAAGCGACAACATGGCTTTCTATCGCTACCTTTTTCACTGTCTTGAAACCATGCATTTGTTTCGCTTTCTTTTTCAAAACATAGCTGAAATTTCAGCACACTATCCCGCAATTAATAGCAAATTACAGCGCTTGGCAAGGTTTCAAAGACAGTATTTGAGCAAGTCACTTAAAGAGCAACAGCGAAGCGGGACACTCAACGGCAAAGCTGAAGACCTTGACTTGCTGGTCGACATTATTAGTTTGACCTTATTTCAGAGTTTGAATTATTACCAGATGCAAGGGGAATCACTTAATAATCCAGATATCGTGTATCGGACCTTAATGACCATTTATTTCAGCCTACAGCCTTATTATCAAAATCCAAGCGAAGCAGCCAGCATAAAAGAAGCGATTCTAAAGAAGACCTTAGCGTGATTCGAAACCTAAAGATGTATTTGTACTCAACTTGTCTTTATCCAATTTAGGTGGCATTCTGAATGTGGTTAAATAGTAGACAAGGAGGCACGTGCTATGCGTCGTTATATTTTTATTAATTCAATTCTCACATCCATCTCGTTCTTATTACTATGCACATTTTCAAATGTTGCATTTTCTCAACAAATGGACGCCAAACTGAATATGGCAAAGCGCTCGCTTACAAGTATAGAGGCGAAATTAAATAATCTTAAAGTGGGTGACGTAGGCCAATATAATCGCTTGAGTAAAGAACTAACTAAAGCCGCAGACTTAATCAAGCAAAGTACATCTCAAAGCCATCCTGACTATATCAAAAGCGTGCAGTTGTGGACGGCCTTACAACAACGAATGGCGAATACAGCGCAGCAGTGGCAAAGTGCTACTGCGTCAAATTCAAATAACCAAGCTCAGGATGCAGACCAGTTACAAACGGCAACAGCGAAAAGTACAAAATCTCAAGCTTCCTTGGATCCGGATGCTATTTTGGCAAAGTATCAAAAACAAAACCGGCCTCGTTTGGGACAGTACCCAACCCCTTCTGAAGTTGGTGAATGGGCGCAAAAAATGTTAGCGCTGCAAAGTACTGAGTTGCAAAAAGACCTACAGGAATTACAGCAGCCTGAAATGAATTCAAATGATGCAAGTCGCGTTATTCGGTGGATAAGCGGTGACTTTCAAACACAAATAAAACAAGACGTGCAAGCACGCCTCAATGAATTTAACAGCATCTCTAATACCGCAAGCCAACTTTCTGAACAGATCGAAGGCATAAATGGAAATGACAAGATGCGGGCTTATAACTTTGCCAATGGAGAGAATGGGCAACGCAATACGCAAACATTGCAAAATGGCTTGATTGCTCTAGCCAATGCCCAGGCTATTGAGGAGGTATTTCCCAGCTTAGCTAAACCAAATCGTTTACAACAAATCTCACAACTAGCCCTTGCTCAAGGTAAGCTAGACAATTTGCGAGAAGAGTCAAAGCAGACAGCAGCAGAGCTTGCATCACTGCCTAAAAAGCTAAAGCAAAGCTCTAAAGTAGTGTTAAAAGGTATTGCGCAAGAGCTTTGGTATCGAGGAAGGGTGCTTGCCTACTTAAGTAAAAAGGGCAATGTTTATTTAAATTCGCGTGATGTTGGTGACATTACGAACAACGGTAAAATTTGGGTTGGTGGAAATGATCTTGGCTCAATTGAGGCCGACGGCAAAGTCTGGTTTAGGGGCAATCATGTAGGCACCTTAGAAGACAACGGCAAAGTGTGGCGCAATGGAACGCAGGTTGGCGTAGTCGAAAAAAACGGAACGGTTTGGATAGACGGTAATAGCAATGGCGAAATTGTACCTTTTGAAGGTGAATGGAAACGCGCCGCAGTGGTGTATTTTTTTCAGGATTTGTTTAAGACATAAAACCTTGCTCATACAACGCCTATAATTTTTTGATGAAGTGGCTCGCTCAACCTATATTGTTCCGCTATGGCCACAGCTTTGATTGGTCTTTACTGGAAACGGACATGGCTTACTCTTTCACTCGGCCATGTCAGTCACGCAGCAATTTAAAATAAATATTAATGTATGCTAGCTCAAAGCAACGAGCAGCTATGTCCTAGCTGTCGCTTACTGGAATGATTTTAAGCTCAACTCGACGGTTTTTCTGTCTTGAATTAGCATTATCATTACTAACAATAGGAGCGGACTCACCCATACCTAGCGTTCTAAGACGCTCTTGGCTTATATTTCTTTGCTCTAAATACGCCGCTACACTATTTGCTCGTTCAATTGATAGCTTTTGATTGTATTCACTTGAGCCAGTTGAATCTGTGTGGCCTTCTATGCTCAATCGCGTTTTCTCATATTCTTCTAGGATACTTGCGACACCATTTAATACAGGATAAAAGTCTGCGTCTACCGCTGCGCTGTCTGTACCAAAGGTAAGTTCACCGGGCATTACGAGTTTGAGCTGGTCGCCTTCTCGGACAAGCTCAACACCGGTGCCTGCAAGTTCTTCTGCAAGCGCCTCTTCTTGTTTATCCATGTAAGAACCAATCGCACTGCCAGCAATAGCGCCAAGCGCCGCGCCCCAAACATATCGGCTTTTATCATTGTCTCCTGTTGCTTTACCCGCTACAGCACCAATTATTGCACCTAATCCAGCACCTTTTTGGGTATTGCTGCTATTAGCACAGGCCGTAATGACAATTGAAGAAACCGCAATCACAATTAACTTTTTGCTTTTAGTTAAGCTCATATAAACTCCATTATTAGTATATGTGCACAATAGGTAGCAAATCATGTTCCAGTTTTACAATAGGAGCTTTGTTAATAAAGCGCAATAGTATCAATGGCTTAAAGGTTTAATTTTTTCTTGAAGGATTTTTAAAGCGGTATCAAAGTAAAAATTTCATATGGAGGTGTAAAAAACTCGCTCGTAATAGGTAGTGCTGGCAATATCAGTTTTACCTCGGTTTGTTTTTCTTTGGCAAGAGTGACAAGCCTTCGAGCTGGCATTTTCTGTGCATACATAGTTTACAAAAGCGCTTATGTTTACTGTTCAGAAAAAGGAAAAATATGAAGTTGGAACAACATGATGACAATGCATCCACACAAGATGAGCAAGATACAAAACACGCTGAAGATGTCTATGCTCACCATGAACCACAAACGTTTGGCGAACGAGTCGCGTTTAGTTTTGTGAAGTTTCTACGCGTCTTTGCAGATGCGTTTTTTGCTAAACGCTATGGCCACCGCGCTGTGGTACTTGAAACTGTCGCTGCAGTTCCGGGTATGGTCGGGGGGCAATGCTTCATTTGCGTAGTCTTCGTCGCATGCAAGATGACAACGGTTGGATACATACACTTTTGGACGAAGCCGAAAATGAACGCATGCATTTGATGACCTTTATCGAAATCGCTAAACCTACAAAACTAGAGCGGTTTGTAGTGATTACAGCACAGTTTTTCTTTTATGTTTGCTATTTCTTATTGTATTTAATCTCAGCTAAAACCGCTCATCGCGTGGTTGGATACCTTGAAGAAGAAGCAGTTGTTAGCTACTCACAATACGCAAAACTAGTTGCAGATGGCACGGTCGATAACGTAGATGCGCCGCAAATTGCTATCGATTACTGGGACTTAGCAAAGGACGCGAAGTTGAGTGATGCCATTCGCGTTATAAGAGCAGATGAAATGACGCATCGCGAGGTAAACCATATGATCGCAGATAAAATCGCAGGACGTGAAGCTCAACTCTATACTTACAAAGATATGACACAAGAGTCGCTAGAAACCTTAAATAAATATTCGAAAAGAGATTTCCCAAAATAAAAGACCAGGCGTAGATGCCTGGTCTTGCGGTTACTTATAATCAACTAAAATAGTTTTAGTTTAGAGATGTGGTCATTGATATTTCTGCGTTCATTAACTTAGAGATAGGACAGTTCTTTTTTGTTTCTTCACATATTTCTTCAAACTGTTCTTTTGAAATATCAGGAATTTTCGCTTCTACGCTTAATGCGATATGACTTACTTCGAAGCCATCTTCAACTTCGTCAAGACTTACCACAGCATCTGTTTTAATGTGGTCCGCTACCAAATCTGCTTGGGTTAAACCAAGTGAAAGCGCCATACTGAAACATGCACTGTGAGCAGCCCCTATAAGTTCTTCAGGGTTAGTACCTGCTTTGCCTTCAAAACGGGTATTAAAGCCAAAAGGCTGTTCCTGCAGGGCGCCGCTTTTTGTGCTGATAGCCCCTTTACCAGTTTTGATATCGCCCGACCAGGTTGAGTGTGCAGAATTCTTAATAGTCATTGTGTTCTCCTTTTTTATAAACGGTCGCAAATCGAGGAATAAATATCTTATTGTTACTCAAGCATAGCGTGTAAAAATTGCTTTTGCTTTGTAACTATTTCACCGATTTTGACCTTGGTAAGTATTTTTTGCATCTGTTGCCAGGTAGGTTGCAAGAATAGAGCCGAGATCAAAGGGTAGATCAAAGGGTCAGATCAAAGGGTCAGGTTCGTAGAAACTCTTGAATCAAGTGCATATTGGTCAATATTAAAGGTTCTACGTAGATTGTTGCTCTTTGAGTAAAAACTAATTCTGGTCAATGGTTCAGTATCCCAGCATCTATTGCCTCGAGTATGATTTTGGCTTGATATGAACACGAATTACAGGGAGGGAAATTGGCACGTCGTCCAAGGATAGTGGTTCCAAACGTACCCGTTCACGTTATTCAACGAGGAAATAATCGTCAAGCTTGTTTTTTTCAAACGGCTGATTATGCTGTGTATCTTAGTAAACTCAAGGAAGTCGCTGAAAAGTTTGAGGTTGATATTCACTGTTTTGTACTAATGACTAACCATGTTCACTTGTTGTTGCAAGCATCTGATCGCGATGGAATAAGTCAGGTTATGCAGAGCTTGGGACGATACTATGTTCGCTATATAAATACTACGTATCAGCGCAGCGGTACACTTTGGGAAGGAAGGTTTAAATCCAGTTTGGTGAACAGCGAAGAATATCTGCTGAATGTATATCAATATATCGAACTTAATCCGGTTAGAGCTAACATAGTAGCACATCCCAAAGACTACCCATGGAGCAGTTACCATGCAAATGGTGGAAATAAAGAAATCGAGTTGCTCACACCGCACTCATTATATTTGTCCCTAGGTAAAGATTCAGCCGCTCGAAAACAGGCTTATAATCTCATGCTAGGCGAGCAACTCTCGGATGACGTTGTAGATAGCATAAGAACGTCCGTCAATAAATCAAGAGTGCTAGGCAACGATAAATTTGTTCAACAAATATCGCAACAACTCAAACGATACGTCGGACACCTTGAACATGGTGGTGACCGCCGTTCAGCTGAGTTTAAAGGTTGGGATCAAAGAACCTGACCCCTTGATTTCTTGAACATGGTGGTGACCGCCGTTCAGCTGAGTTTAAAGGTTGGGATCAAAGAACCTGACCCCTTGATTTCACAAGTCCAAGTATAGCGAGTGCAAAAAGTCCAATCAAACCAGGGGCAGGTACTTTTTCCAAGGTCAAGCCAGATATATGGTAGTTACTGTCGCCCATAAGAGGGAAGCGACGAAGTAAATTTATATCTAGAACAGAATCGGTTGCCACAAAGTCTGCGCTTAATACATAACCTTGGGTTGCAGATATAATTAAGTCACCACCAAAATCTGAACCTAATAGCTCGGCATCAATTAAGCCATTTTCGACATTCACATCATAATTGCGGTTGCTCGAAAATCCTTCTGAAAACAACAACTGTAAACGATAACTAGTGCCAGTAATAACAGCTAAATCAATTTGTCCAACCGCGTCTTGGTCTGCCCAGATTAAGGTTCTTAGGACATTTTCTAAGGCATTATTGTTGGCGTCGTTACCAAGGTTACTACCGCCTCCCCAAGTGTAGGTTCTATTTAAGCCTGATATATTTGCTCCACTTGGCGCATTTACACCATTGGCACCTACATTTTGAAAAGTGGCATCACCAACAACTTGAGTACCACCGCCATGGAAGTTTAGTGCGTAAGCAAAGTCACCTTCAAAATCAAGCTCACTACTGCTCGTAAAGGTGATTAAATTTGCTTGAGCGAATGTAGAAGAAAAAACTAAACATAAGCATATATATTTTATGTATTTTGTCATTGGATGGCCTTATATATTTGAATACGGTAACCCTGAAGGGTTTAAATACTGTTCTGTCGGAACTTGCTATTCTCGACATTTCTAACAATTCTAATCCTTAGCTCAGCACTTTCTATGCCAAACATTTAATTGTTATACATTATAGGCACTTACAATTATAGCTAATTAAATAGCAAGGCGAGTTGGGGAGAAATGTAAAAACACCTGACAATTCATTGCGAGAGCATGTAATCGGCGAAACTAATCTTGTTTCTACCTAAATTTTTAGACTGGTATAATGCCTTATCAGCTTGATTGATTGCTTCTCGCGCGCTTGGATAACTGGCTACATGTACCACGCCAATACTTGCTGTGAATTGGATTTCTTTTCCATCAATGTCAATTTTGATTGCGCTAATGTTGTGCTTCATGCGCTCGACGATTGCTAACGCGGCCACATTGTCATAACACTTCAATACCAATAAAAATTCTTCGCCGCCATATCTGTAGAATTCATCGTCGGGGCGCAAGACTTCCTGGACTGAGTCAACCATTGTTTTAAGACATAAATCACCGTTGAGATGTCCATAGGTGTCATTAATGTTCTTAAAGTGATTAATGTCTAACATAACAAAATAGTAGTTCGTTTCACCATTTCTTATTAACACTTCTAGTACTTCTAAATCTTCGTTCATTGCGCGTCTATTTTTTATGCCTGTGAGGCGATCAACTAAGGCATTATTAAGTGCGATATCTCTTTGTTGTTTAAACGACAAGGCTTTGCGCGTCAAGGTCGCCAAAAAGAAGAGTGCAACCAAGACAAAACTTAGCGCCCAATGCATATATTCGAAATTGTTTTCAGGCATCAATCCCAGTGCCACTAGGGATTGATAAACCGATACTGGTATTAAGAACGACAAGCCAGCGAGTGCATGCACCGCATAATAACTTTTATTATAGGCAGCGACGCAACAAGTGCATAATAGTTGAATGATTGCGAGCAAATATAGAAGGTTACTGTATAGCAAGTACTCACGGTTAAGTTCGACCCCGAGTATTCTAGCGAGTAAATATAAAGAAAGGATAACAACAATTAGTTTTCTACTTTTCTCTAATTTCGATGCGTGAATTTTACTCTGAGACAATGCAGGAAAAAAATAAGTGCCGAAATCAATAAAACGAGAATGGAAATACCCGAGATATTAGCGCCGTAAAAGCCTAAAACTCCCCCCAATACAGTGTCGAAAATACTGCCTATGCGTACTTCAATAAATAAAAAGGCTGATGCAACAAAAATAGAAAACCAAGCATATAAGGTATCTTTTAAGGTGAGAAACAGCATTGCTCCTAGCAAGAAACCAACGAAAATGATGCCTCGCCCCATGTCTAATATTGTCGATATATTGCTTTCATAATTAATTAGCGCTATTTGAGAAGATACTTTTAAAAACGCTGAAATACTGCCAACCTTATTTTGAATATAAACATCGTCCCCCGCGAGGGCTTCTTCACTTAAAGGCAGAGTAATATATTTATTGAGTGCAGGAGTATCTGGTTGTGTGAAGATACTTACTTTTTGAGGCTCATATTCAGGAGGCAAATAAACTACCGCATCCCACACTGAACGCCGATAAAAAGAAAGCATCATTTTACTATCTTGCAGAGAACTAGGAGAGGGGTTTATATTTATTTTGACCCAGGTATTTCGGCGAATCGACTTGTTATTATCAAGCGGTTGCCAATGATTGTTTTTAACATTATCAAATGATTCAGTGGAGGCTTGAGACACGAGCGTAATAGGTAAACCTAAATCACTCGCTGGTTGATTAATTTGATAAAAGAACACAAGAAAGTAAATTATAATTATTATAAGCAGTTGCAGTTTCTTCATGCGTGGCTTTATCAATTGTTGTATTGCCTAATTATACACATTCTACATAGTGAGTCTGTGTTTTAGGCACCAATTTACGTATGAGGATCCACAATAATATGCATTGAAGTGCTTGGGCCAGACATTGGAATTAAAGCTTAAAGGTCCTAATTCAGCTAAGCAGCGCTAAATGCACTACTCAATTATCATACCTGCTGTTTTAGGATTGCTTAGTAATTCTTCAAATATTGTCCAACGTTTATCAATATTGTTGGCAGTGCCGCCATTTCTTTCAACATAGTCAGCGACTAAATCTCTGCCCAAGTTATAGTTAATGACATAGCTGCGATATTTGTCGACAAAGCGTGTACGTTGCTGCGCTTTTTCTTGTGTATATAACAGGTATTTTTGCATTATTGCCGCTGATTCTTCGCGGGTGATTTCCTTATTTAAATACAGTCTGGCTGCTTCATTCCCGGCATAAGATAAATTGCTGTAAACCTCGGCTACTTGGTAATATAAGTCCGCTTTAGAGACATCTAAACCGGCAAGAGGGAACAACACTTCTTTTTCAAAACGCAATCTTGACTCACCAGGGAAGGCGACATCAATGCCATAATTTGCGCTGCCTTCAGCAATCAACGATTGCGGTGAAAACAATTGATAAACTGAAAACTCAATCCACTTTTTATCCCTTACCAGGTTTTGTTCAAGAAGGGCGTTAAAAACATGATGGCCTGGATAGCCTTCGTGTGCTGCTAAATCCACCGCACGGCTAATATAGATTGGTAGGTCGATATTAATTTGTATCAGGCTTTGCGCATTACCTTGATAATAATTATAGCCAGACCATGCTTTGTCAGTCACATATTCAAGCAAAAAATTTTCGTTTTCGGGCAAGGTTATTTTTTCCGCGGTGCGTTTTCTCGCTTCTGCTATTGCCGCACGAAATACGCTATCTATTTTTTCTTTTGGGATAATAAATTGGCTTGTGAAATTAGTGTAACGAGTTTGCAGGTCTCCCTCGCCTGGGAGTAAGGTATCGAGTTGCTCGAGTAAATCGTCAAAGTGAAACAAATTAAAGTTAGGGGCCTGGGCGTCATAAAGTAGCTTTGCTTCTTCATCAAAACCATAGGATTTTCCTCCTAACATATTGATTTTAGTACTAATAGCGATAATCTGCTTTTTTAGCATAGTGAGTCTTGCTGATTGATCTGCTACCACTGTATCTGCGCTAAAATGTGCAAGCTCTTCGCGAAGTTTCGTCGCAATAGCACTGAATTCTTGAGCTGGAAAAACAGTATCCGCGTCGAGCGCTTTGGGGATAAACTCTTTCGGTCCGTAATAGGCATCGACCACATCACTATCAAATTGGCCAACGCTTAAAACCAACTTTACATAATCGGTGGCAATAGCATCAAGTGGGCGTTGGGCTTTTTCATGCGTGAGTTCTTGGCTTTTGTTCATATTTTCTTGTACAGAATGCGTTGTCGATTTATCCGTACAGGCAAACACACCTGTGGTTAATATAAGTATAAGGAGTAACTCTTTCACACTATTTCCTTTTATCGTGGTATACAAATGCGCTGAATCCTATTCAGATCCATGGCCTTGTTTTTTGCATATAGGCTAGATAAGTATCGCCAAATAAGCGTGTTAACATGCGTTCTTCGGGTTTAATTTGGAACTTATTCATGTAGGTAATAAAGCCTAACACTATTAACAAGGTGAGAAATATATTAGCGCGAAAATAAAGCCCACTCGCTAATAAAACTAACACGAGACCTACATACATCGGGTTTCGGGAATATTGAAAAATGCCATGGCTAACTAAACTAGATGCGTTTTCTATATTAACAGGGTTTACGGTCGTTCTGGCACGTTTAAATGTGATTACCGCGATTATACCAATCGCTGCACCAATCACGGCAAGCACAAAAGCTGCGAGCTTAGCATAAAATCTGTCGTCGATAGCCATGCCTGAGTCTGTCATTCTAGAAACCCCAAAAACAGCGATAAGGGCCACTAGAAAAACAACCACAGGCGGCACTTTTAATTCTAGTGAACGCAATTCCATATCATTTCCTTATATTGCTAGGTCTACCTGAGGTAGCGGATTCTCAGCAATGTCGTGAGCCCTAAACAATTGCTGCATGATTTGTCTTTCTTTGCTGATGATAGGGTCGATAAAATCATGTACCTTGCCTAACTTCTTGAACGATTTAAAACCTCGTTCTAAAAATTCATGCAAACTTTGAACGCCCGCAACTTTCGCCGGTTTTCTTGATAATAAGAGGATCGTTGAAATACCTGAAATTTTAACCACTTGGGCCAAATCTAAGCCAAGTTCTTCTAATAATTGAATTTGTTCGCTACGTTTTGCTTCGTTCGCCGACTGACGATAGCAGGTAAAATAACTTGTTCTATTTAGTTCGTCGTTTCCTAGCGCATGGATTAGGGCGATATCAAGCTCTAAAGACAAGCGATTAAGATGCAAAGCGGCTTGCAAAGACAACAAAGCTTTTTCAGGTAATATTTTCGCCATTTTGGGTACTACACGTGCTAATTCATCGTCACGTTGGCGAAAGTCTTTCGGCCCGTAAATTTCATCTATAAAAAATTGCATTGCGGGTTTAAAGCGCTTCGATTGCCATAAGTCGTCGTGGGTAATAAGGAGTCTTTGCGTTTGCCAAGACTGTAGGTGCCTAATTTTTTCGCTTAAGTTTTCGGCACTAACAAGCTGATGCATTTCTTGGGTTGCTTGCAGGTTTTCTATTATTTTTTCTAAAATCTTGGACATAGACAATAGTTACCATGCTTTTTACCGCTATAGCGATAGTTTATGGGTTAGGTTTATTACATTGTACGCAGTCAAAAAAGCCCGGTAAACACCGGGCTTATTGCTTTTTGTTTATTTCTAGCGGTTTCGGCCCATTTGGTCATGGCTACTGACCCAATGCCCCGCAATAACTGCACACCCCAACGAGATGTCACCTGCCAGTACAGTTGCCGCCACAATTTCTGCAAACTTATTGGCTTTGTCTTTGCCTACACAACCTAACATTTGCAAACATTCATTTTGCGTCGGTAAACCAGTGCCACCACCAAATGTTGCCACAATTAATGAAGGTAAGGTCACAGACATATACAAATCGCCATTATCGAGTAATTGATGCGAGAGCATACCAGCGTGTGACTCAACAACGTTTGCTTCGTCTTGCCCAGTTGCAATATATACCGAGGCTATGCCATTAGCAGAATGTGGACCATTGTATGCAGCGCCTGCCATCAGCGCACCCGTATTGGCTAAGGTGGTAGCCCCGGCGAGCATTTTAGTATCTACTTTCATGACCTTTGCTAGCACATCTTTTTTTAGAACGATTTCAGCAATTACGCGCTTGCCACGAGAATGCAGCATATTTAAATGAGAGTGTTTCTTGTCGGTATCCATATTGCCCGACAACATATAAATACAAGGGAAAGGGGAGTTGGCTTTAATCCATTCACATGCAACCAGTGTCGCTTTGCCCACCATGTTTTGGCCGGCAGCGTCGCCCGTTGTGTAATTAAAGCGTAAGTATTTTGTTTTAGATACCGACCACTGCTGTATAAACTCTAGCTTGCCTATTCTAGTGGTTGATTCTGCAGCAGCTTTTATTTTTTCGAAATTCTCATCAATCCAAATGCCGAAGTCCCTAGCTTTGCGCGCGTCGTGAAAAATAAATGCAGGGGCACGTTGCATCCAGCCTTCAACCACAGTCGTTTTTACGCCGCCACATTCGTTGATCACTCGCATACCTCGGCTATAACTTGCGACTAAGGTACCTTCGGTGGTTGCCATGGGGACATAAAATAGGCCATTTGCATGTTCTCCGTCGATATGCACAGGGCCCGCGACACCAACTGGCATTTGTACGATGCCAATAAAGTTTTCTACATTGCCAGGAAGCACGCTTGTGTCTATGCTGTATTGCCCTGTATGTACTAAGTCGGCGCCGGTTTTTTCTTTAATGAAATCACGGCGTTTTTTGGCCATTTCATCGGTATGGTCGTTTTGTGCATCGCGTGGAATGCGCATATCATCGCTCATTTTGTGCTTCCTTTTTTGTATTTATATCGCTTTAGGCTGTTGCGACTTGTCTATTCTATAATCACTACGGTATTAATATACACAAGTAAGGGAATGGAAAACAATTAAAACGACAAAAAAGTAACAAGTAATTAACATTTATGCTTGAAGTGGGTAATTATGGCCTTTGCCAACTAGCAAGCTCTGTTCTTCAACAATTGTAGTAATGTTAAGGGCTCTATACTACTATGCTTATGTAAACGTGTATTATTTTCCCCAGCATTGTGCTTGTTAATATTATTCAGGAGACATTATGACGGTAAAAGTAACCATCGATTTGGCCCGTAAATTTACAGTGAGTGCCGATATCGACACAGTGTACGCATTATTGTCGAACGTCCCAGCGTCGGCTGCGCACTTCCCTAAAGTGCAGACACTTAGTGAGATTGCCCCTGACACCTACCGCTGGGAAATGGAAAAAGTAAATTTAGGTACTAGTTCTGTGCAGACTAGTTACGCTTGTCTATATATCTGCGATAGCGATGCTAAAAGCATTCAATGGACACCCATTAAGGGTGAGGGCAATGGTGTTGTTTCGGGTAAGTGGACACTATCAGAAAACGAAAATGGTGTTGATGTTTCGTTTTCTACCAAAGCAGAGCTTACACTGCCCTTACCTGGTTTACTTAAAATGGCCATAAGTCCCGTGGTTAAAATGGAGTTCTCGGGTATGGTAGATACTTACTTGAGAAATCTTAAACGCGTGCTCGTATAGGTTTTATAGAAAAATAATAATAAGGATAAATAAATGCGGGATTACGATATTGTTCTGTTTGGTGCGACAAGCTTTGTAGGGCAGATTTTAACTGCCTACATGCTTGAGAAGTATCCTCTTGGTGGTGAACTTAAATGGGCAATTGCGGGTCGTTCAGAAGGTAAACTGGCCGCGCTAAAAACTTCTTTAGGTGAACTTGCTGCTGGCTTAGCTCTTATTAATGCTGATGCTGACGATACGGCTAGCATCAACGCATTGGTCGGTTCAACCAAAGTTATTATCTCTACCGTAGGTCCTTATGCTCTTTACGGTGAGCCGGTGGTAAAGGCCTGCGCAACACTTGGGACTGATTACTGCGATCTAACGGGGGAACCCCAGTGGATCAAGAAAATGGTTGACCAGTATCAAGATGCCGCAAAGGCGTCGGGCGCGCGCATTGTGCACAGCTGTGGTTTTGATTCTATTCCCTCAGATTTGGGCGTTTACTTTTTACAACAAGAGGCCAAACAGCGTTATGGGCAATACTGTACAAGCGTGAAAATGCGCGTAAAGGCGATGAAAGGCGCTGCTTCAGGTGGTACTGTTGCTAGTATGATGAATCTCATTAAAGAGGCTACCAAAGACAAAGAATTACGCAGGCTTTTGGCTAATCCTTATGCGCTTTGTCCTGAAGGGCATCCCTTTACGCGTAAGCAAAACGATTTAAAAACAATCGCCTACGACAAAGACATGCAAGCATGGGTGGCCCCCTTTGTGATGGCTGCAATCAATATAAGAATCGTACATCGCTCAAATTCTTTGCTAGGAAACCTGTATGGTGACGATTTTTTATATGATGAAGCGATGATGACCGGTAAAAGTATTCTTGGTGGTGTGGGTGCTGCTGCATTCTCTGCTGGTTTAGGTGGCTTTATGATCGCGGCCGCTATACCACCAAGTCGTTGGTTAATGGAAAAGACCTTTCTACCTAAGCCCGGCGAAGGGCCAAGTCCAAAGGCGCAACTCGAAGGCTTTTATGACTTGCGTTTTGTTGGTAAAACCTCAGATTCACAAGAGATTCGTTGCAAGGTTACTGGCGATAGAGACCCCGGTTATGGCTCGACAGCAAAAATGCTGGCTCAATCTGCTGTTTGTTTAGTTCAAGATATTACGCAAGAGGATAAAGCGGGTGGCTTTTGGACGCCCGCTAGTATATTTGGTAATCATATTATTGAACGCCTTGAGCAGCATGCCGGCTTAAGCTTTTCGAGTGAGTAAGGGAAATAGAGGTCTGCTACTTCGCATTATTCGTGCTTTTTTGCAAAGATCCCAAATTATTAAAAAAGTGTAATGATATCTATAGCTTTTTTATTAATTCATATTAAAGTACGGGCTTTTGTCAAAGTGCTTGATAAGCGCAACATTAAAATTTGGAGCACAATCAAACGATGAGCTTATTTTGGATTACAGCAATACTGCTGATGGGCGTTTTAGTGCCAGTACTGACCGAGCGGTTTGGACGCACTGTTAATACCATTTGCACTATGATCGCACCTGCGATTGCCTTAGCTTATATCATCACTTTACTACCGGCCGTACTCTCAGGAAATGTTGTTACTGAGTATTTACAATGGATCCCCTCAATTGGCTTAAGCCTGTCTATGCGCCTTGACGGGCTTGCTTTAATGTTCTCGTTGTTAATTTTGGGTATAGGCTTGCTCATTATATTGTATGCAAGGTATTACTTATCTGAAAAAGAAGCTGTGGGTCGCTTTTTTGCTTACCTAATTTTGTTTATGACGGCGATGTTATCCATCGTGCTTTCAAATAATGTGCTGCAGCTTTGGATGGCTTGGGAAGTAACGAGTATTAGTTCCTTTTTATTAATTAGCTTTTGGTCGTCTAAGTCAGAATCTCGTAAAGGCGCTCGAATGGCCCTCACGGTAACAGGCGCCGGTGGTTTAGCTTTATTAGCGGGTTTGTTGATAGTCGCAGATATGGTGGGCAGTTACGAACTGAGTGTAATATTAGCAAGCGGTGATTTAATTAGAGAGCACGCACTATACCCAGTCGCACTTATCCTAATACTCTTAGGTGCATTTACAAAATCTGCGCAGTTTCCTTTTCACTTTTGGTTACCCCATGCTATGGCAGCGCCTACGCCAGTTAGTGCTTACTTACACTCGGCAACAATGGTAAAAGCCGGAATATTTCTACTTGCGCGTTTCTACCCAGTCCTTGCGGGAACAGAAATGTGGTTTTTAATTGTCAGTATGACGGGCTTAATGACCTTATTATTAGGCGCCTATATTGCCCTATTTAAACATGACCTAAAGGGTCTTTTGGCCTACTCGACTATAAGCCATCTTGGGCTAATCACCTTACTGCTGGGGCTTGATACCAAGCTTGCGGCCGTTGCTGCTCTGTTTCATATAATGAACCATGCTGTATTTAAAGCCTCATTATTTATGGCGGCAGGCATTATCGACCATGAATCAGGTACGCGCGATATGCGTAAACTGAATGGATTGTGGCGCTTTATGCCTTACACGGCAACATTAGCGATGGTGGCCGCAGCATCGATGGCGGGCGTTCCACTTTTCAACGGCTTTTTGTCTAAAGAAATGTTTTTGGCCGAAACGCTACATGCATCAGCACTTGGTTTCTTGTCGTGGGTGATTCCGGTATTGGCTACGTTAGCAGGGATATTTGCGGTGGCTTATTCCATGCGCTTCATTCATGATGTATTTTTCAATGGCGATCCCATAGACTTACCTAAAACGCCGCACGAGCCGCCTCGTTACATGAAAGTGCCTATCGAGATACTCGTTGCCTTGTGCTTGTTGGTAGGTATTTTTCCAAACCTCATCATTGGCGATCTTTTGTCGTCAGCAGCGTCTTCTGTATTGATGACTGAACTACCCTATTATAGCCTATCGATATGGCATGGTTTTAATCTCCCCTTGCTGATGAGCGTAATCGCCATAGGCGGCGGCTTGTTAATTTATGCCTATCGTAATCATTTATTTCGTTTTCAAGCCCAATTTAAAGAGTCAGACGCGAAGTATATTTTTGAGGACAATATTCAGAAACTCGTGAATTATGCGACCAAAATCCATGAATATTTTAGCAATGGCTCCCTACAACGCTATATAGCCGTGATGTTGCTGTTTACGATTTTCATCACTGCAGTGCCGCTGCTTAATCTTGATACCGCAGACATTAATTTCCCTGACCAAGCCATTGGCGGAGTTGAAATAACAGCAGCTATCTTATTGTGTTTAAGTGCCATCGCTACCGTTATTTATCATCGCAAACGAATGATCGCGCTTATTACCTTATCGGTAGTGGGCTTAATTGTGTCAATTGCTTTTGCTCGATTTTCGGCACCTGATTTAGCCTTAACACAACTCGCAGTAGAGGTGGTGACGGTTATTTTACTGATGCTTGCGCTTTATTTTCTACCGCAAAAAACCCCCTCTGAATCCTCTCCCTCTCGTGTGGTGCGAGATGTTGGTATTGCTGCGGCAATAGGCGGCTTGGTTGCGACGATTAACTATGCCTTTATTACGCAACCTTTAGACAGTATTTCTTCGTTTTTCTTGGAGAATAGTAAAACTGGCGGTGGCGGTACTAACGCCGTAAACGTCATTTTAGTAGATTTCAGGGGCATGGATACCTTAGGTGAAATTCTTGTCTTAGGCATTGCCGCACTGGGTATATTTAAATTGTTGGCACGAGTGCGTTTGTCTATGCCAACGGCAAATTACAGAGGGCTAAAATGGTCTTTGGATATACATCCGCCTATCTTAACGATGATATCGCAAAGCCTGTTGCCACTTGCTTTATTGGTTTCGTTTTATATATTTTTGCGCGGACACAATATGCCCGGTGGCGGATTTATTGCTGGCTTGATCACTTCTGTTGCCATTATCCAGCAGTATATAGCACACGGCGTAGAGTGGGTTAAACCTCGTATCAAAGTGGATTATCAAACCTTGATTGCATTGGGTGTGCTTATTGCAACGCTGACCGGCATTGGTAGTTGGTTCTTCGACCGACCCTTTATGACAACCTGGTTTGATTATTTTGATATTCCATTTATTGGTGAAATCGAATTAGCGAGCGCCTTGGTATTTGATTTAGGTGTTTATTTAACGGTGGTAGGTGCCACATTACTCATTTTGGCGAATTTAGGTAAGCTTACCTCAGTTCATCGCCCAACTGCGGAGGATTAATGGAAACTGTATACGTAATTTGTGTTGGCGTTTTAACCTTTTGCGGCGTGTTTTTGTGCTTGCGGGGGCGCACGTTTTCAGTGGTAGTTGGCTTAACGATGTTGTCATACGCGGTCAACTTGTTTCTATTTTCTAGTGGCCGTTTGAACCTTGATGGCGCAGCAATATTGGGAATGGCTGATAAATACGCAGACCCCTTGCCCCAAGCACTTACCTTGACTGCTATTGTTATTGGTTTTGCAATGATTGCTTTTGTGGTGATTTTAGCTATTAGGGCGCGTGCTGATCTTGGCAATGATTTTGTAGACGGAAGAGATCCTCCCGATAGTGACAAGTTCATAAACAAACCGGGCGGGGATAAAGCATGATGCAACATTTGCCTATTCTTCCAATCTTAATCCCATTGTTAGGTGGCTTGTTTCTGTTGTTGCCACCCTTTGCTGGGGTGAAGAAATATCAACATAGGCGAGTTGCTGCTTTAGTGTTATCACTTATGCAGATGGTTTGCGCTATAGTGCTTATGCAACAAGTGCTACAAAACGGTGCCATGATGTATGCGGTGGGTGACTGGCAACCTCCATTCGGCATAATTTTATACGTCGATCAACTTGCCGCCATGCTTGTGGCGCTCACTAGCTTTTTGGGTTTGGGCGTAACCATATATTCGATTGGCGGAAGCGACCGCGACGGTAAGTACTTCCACCCACTTGTGCAGTTTCAGTTATTGGGCATCATTGGTGCTTTTCTAACCAATGATTTGTTCAACCTCTTTGTATTTTTTGAAGTATTATTGATTGCTTCTTACACCTTGCTTATTCATGGTGGTGGAAAGCAGAAAACCGCGGCGAACGTACATTACGTTATTCTGAATTTAATTGGTTCGAGTTTGTTTTTGTTTGCCTTGGGTACGCTCTATGGGGTAACCGGTACGCTTAATATTGCCGATATGGCATTGCGTATTCCTGAGTTGTCAGATAGCCAAGCGCAAATTGCACAGGCTGGTGCTTCGTTAATGCTCATCGTGTTTGGTTTGAAAGCGGCTATGTTGCCTCTTCATTTTTGGCTGCCCCAAACTTATGCTGCGGCCAGTGCCCCTGTTGCTGCCCTTTTTGCGATAATGACCAAAGTAGGGGTATATTGTATATTTCGTGTCTATACCGTTGTATTTGGTGAGCAAGCCGGTGAATTAGCGAATATGGCTCAGCCATGGATTTGGCCACTAGCCATTCTTACTGTTGTTATTGGTACAATTGGCGCGTTAGCGAGTCCTAACTTACGTTCTTTGGCCGGCAATTTGGTGATTGTGTCAGTGGGTACCTTACTTATTGCCTTTGCTCTAGGTACGCCCGAGGCGTCTGCTGCAGGCTTTTTATATCTTATTCATAGTACTTTGGTTACTGCTGCCTTGTTCTTGCTTGCTGATATGATTGGGCAGCAACGAGGTAGGGCCCTTGATTACTTCGTTATTGCGAGAAAACTTCAGCAGCAATCCTTATTCGGCATACTCTTTGTCATTGTCGCTATGGCGGTGGCTGGCCTGCCTCCGTTCTCTGGCTTTTTAGGGAAACTTGTTATCTTGCAATCTGCCATCGACTCTGAGCAACGCACGTGGGTATGGTTTGTGATTTTGATATCGAGTTTAATGACGATAATCGCCCTATCTCGGGCTGGTACAACTTTGTTTTGGCGTACTTCTCAAAGCAACGATAACGACAATTCCCTTAGCGTTTCGAAGTGGCAACTAAGTGGGACTTTGTTATTGTTATTGGCTTCACCACTTATTGCATTATTTGGTGCAGGTATCATCGACTACACAAATAGTGCTGCGGCTCAACTGCACGATATTGACTCTCTCATCAACATTATGAATTTAGATGGAGCTTCACAATGAGTATATTTTCAGGTGCAATGTCTCGTTTATTACCTATGCCAATGCATAGCTTGTTGCTGTTCATTGTGTGGTTGATGTTAAATACGACCTTGAGTTTAGGTCATATACTATTGGGCAGTGTGTTGGCTATTTGTATTCCAATATTATGTGAGCCCTTACGTGTTCCCCAGCCAAAAATAAAAAGGCCTTTTAAAGCAATTACTTATACATTAGTTGTACTCAAAGATATCTTAGTGGCGAACGTCGAAGTGGCGTTTTTAGTTGTTGGCCCGATGCGCAAAATTAAACCGGGCTTTGTGGCCGTTCCTATCGATTTACCCGACATGTTGCCAATTACGGTACTTGCTAGCACCGTCACCATGACGCCGGGTACGGTAAGCGCAGAGGTATCAAAAGACAAAAAATGGTTATATGTTCACGTGCTCAATATGCCTGAGAATGAACAAGAAGTGATCGATTTAATCAAACAGCGTTACGAGTCGCGTGTTAAGGAGATATTCGGATGTTAGAAATAGCTGTGTTGCTGGTTGCGGGTATGCTCAGCCTTGCGCTGGTACTAAACCTTTGGCGTCTAATTATTGGCCCTCACGTAGTCGACCGGATCTTGGCGCTCGACACGATGTACATTAACAGTATTGCACTTATTTTGCTGTTTGGCATTTACAACAAAACGCCTTTGTATTTTGAAGCGGCTTTGCTTATCGCGATGTTGGGCTTTGTAAGCAGCGTTGCCTTTGGTAAGTATTTACTGCGCGGCGATATAATTGAATAAGGAAGCGTTATGAGTTTTACCAGTGAACTAATAATATCTATACTGCTTATTCTAGGCGGTTTGTTTGTGCTAGTAGGTTCCATTGGATTGCTTCGCTTGAAGGATTTGTACGTGCGTTTACATGCACCAACGAAAGCGACAACGCTCGGCCTCGGTAGCATCTTAATCGCCTCTATGATTTATATGTATGATTCACGCGGCCATTTGAGTGTTAACGAGCTACTGATTACCTTGTTCTTAGTCATTACCGCACCGGTTACCGCGCACATTCTTGCTAAAGCGGCGATGCACAATCGTGTGAAATTGATGAAAAATACCCGCAATGCGCACTTAGTGGAGTCAGCGCGTATGCAACAGCCACCCCAAGCACCTAAAGCTGAAGAAGAGGAAAAGTAGCAAAAGCCACTTTTCCCTTCACCCACGAATGAGCGGGTATTAAGTTTTGCCTACAGCAATGAGCGAATCACATATTGCAAAATACCGCCATGACGGAAATACTCAAACTCGTTGGGCGTATCGATGCGAATGTCGGTCATAAACCGCGTGGTGTTGCCATCGTGTCTTGTGACCTTAACTTCTGCTTCTGTTTGCCCGGCTTCAATGGCTTCAATAGAGAATGCTTCAATCCCGGTCAAATCATAAGTATCAGCGCCTTCACCCGACTTAAACTGCAGGGGTAATATACCCATGCCAATCAAGTTTGAACGGTGGATACGCTCATAAGTTTGTGCGATAACCGCTTTTACGCCAAGTAACAATGGTCCTTTTGCAGCCCAATCGCGCGAGCTTCCTGTACCGTATTCTTTACCGGCAATAACGATACTTGGGATGCCATCTGCGGTGTATTGTTGCGCCGCTTCAAACACACTCATTTGTTCCCCGCCCGGTTGTTTTTGGGTAATACCGCCTTCCGTACCAGGTGCGAGTTCGTTTCTGAGGCGCACGTTGGCAAAGGTTCCACGCATCATCACTTCGTGATTTCCTCGGCGTGAACCATAGGAGTTAAAGTCTTTTGGTTTAACACCATTGTTTTGTAAATACTCTGCCGCTGGCGTACTTTTGCCTATCGAGCCGGCTGGCGAAATATGATCCGTCGTTACGCTATCTGCAAGTTTTAGCAGACAACGAGCGTTTTCAATACTTTTAATTGCAGGTGCGTCAACTTGCATGCCGTCAAAGAAACTGGGTTTTTTTACATAAGTGCTTTGGGGCCATTCGTAGATGGAAGTGTCAACCGTAGGTAAGTTATCCCAAATATCTCCGCCTTCATAAATGGAACTATATTTATCCGAAAACATTTTTTTAGTTACCACACGAGTCACAATATCTTGCACTTCTTTTTGGCTAGGCCATAGATCTTTCAGATATACTGGCTTTCCATCTTTATCTTTACCCAATGCTTCGGTGGTGATATCAATATTCATATTTCCTGCCAAAGCATAGGCAATTACTAAAGGCGGTGATGCTAAATAATTCGCTTTCACATCAGAGTGGATCCTGCCTTCAAAATTTCGATTACCAGAGAGGACCGAACTCACGGTTAAGTCTCCTTGCTTGATTGCGTTTGAAATTGCCTCGGGCAAGGGGCCTGAATTACCTATACATGTTGTGCATCCGTAACCTACCAAATTGAATCCTAGTTGATTGAGCTCTTTTGATAAGCCTGCTTCGTTAAGATATTCGGTTACGACTTGAGATCCCGGAGCGAAGCTAGTTTTGACCCATGGTTTTACCTGTAGACCTAGGCGATTGGCTTTTTGTGCGACTATCGCAGCCGCAACGAGTACAGAAGGGTTTGATGTATTCGTGCAACTGGTAATTGCGGCAATGACAACAGCGCCCTCGTTAAGCTCAAAGTCTTGACCTTTATATGCACAAGAAACGTTGGACTTCTCTCCAATATTGTTAACGCCTCCTTCTTCATCAAAGCGCTCTTTGGATTTTTCCTCCGGCTTGATAGCTAAATCTCGTTGTTCTTGTACCCATGTTTTAAAGGCGCTTGCCGCTTGGTCTAATGGTATTTTATCTTGAGGTCTTTTGGGGCCTGCAATACAGGGAACAATACTACTTAGGTCCAGACTCAAGGTTGCATGGTATTTCGCATTTGCCTGGGCTTCGCTTCCCCACATGTCTTGTGCTTTAGCATATTTCTCAATAATATCGATTTGTTTTTCACTACGGCCGGTTAATCTAAGGTAGTCTAGTGTTTGCTGGTCGATAGGGAAAAGACCGCAGGTTGCTCCATACTCAGGTGACATATTCGCAAGAGTCGCACGGTCAGCTACTGTTAAATATTTAAGTCCTTCGCCAAAAAACTCTACAAATTTACCAACGACTCCAAATTGACGGAGTTGTTGGGTAACAGCTAGCACTAAATCCGTAGCGGTGGTTCCGGCTGGTAATTTACCTTTTAACTCCATACCGACAACCTCAGGTATAAGCATAGTCACAGGCTGTCCTAGCATAGCCGCTTCTGCCTCAATACCACCTACGCCCCATCCTAATACCCCTAAGCCATTAATCATCGTGGTGTGTGAATCAGTCCCTACCAATGTGTCAGGGTAGAGAACGGGCGTTTTCTGCTCATCATCAACAAAAGTAACACGCGCCAAAAACTCTAAATTAACTTGGTGCACAATCCCTTTGCCAGGCGGTACAACTTTAAAGTTATCAAAGGCATTTTGTCCCCATTTCAAAAATTGGTAACGTTCTTTATTCCGCTCAACCTCAAGTTTTGTATTGTGTTCAAAAGAGTCTTCTTGACCGTACTCGTCAACCATAATTGAGTGGTCGATTACTAAATCTACAGGCTTGAGTGGATTGATTTTATTAGGGTCACCGCCTAAGTCCTGCATGGCGTTGCGCATTGCTGCTAAATCGACAACAGCTGGCACGCCGGTAAAATCTTGAAGAATGACTCTGGATGGCACAAAGGCTATTTCTGTCGTAGAAGGACTTTTGGTATCCCATTCTACCAAGGCCTTTATATCGCTTTCTTGCACGAAGCTTTCGTTGCTGTGCCTTAGAAGATTTTCGAGAAGAATTTTGGCTGTAAGTGGCAAATGCGATATATCGCTTTGTAGGTTAGATAGCTTGCAATATTGGTAATTTGAACCATTAATTGTGAGTTCTGAAATATAGTTATTTGCCGTAGTCATTGTATTTTCCTTGTTGTTAACCTGCTAAATATATAAACCCTCTTTTATTAGCTTTTGCATCTCAAGTGAGATAGATATTGCCTGCTAAGAACCTTGAAGAACCGCTTTTTCTCCAATACTTATAAGAGTCTTTAAGCAAATTCAATGCAATTATTTTGCCGTTTATATAATCATTACGTAACGCACTCTCAAAAGGGCGTAAACACCTAGCACCTAAATTAGCTTAGTACAATTTAGGTAAATTATTCTCTTTACACTGTAAAAAATTCTCAAACTTACGTAAATTTTGAATAGATAAAAAATAAAGCCAATAAAATCAATGATTTAAATTTTGGCATTGAAATGGCATAAGTGAAAGTGACTTTAACAAAACGATATAAATACTAAGGAGAATCCTATGTTAGGTTGGGCAATTACATTTTTTATTATCGCTATTATTGCAGCAGTTTTTGGTTTCGGTGGCATCGCCGGCGCAGCAACTGGAATAGCACAGATTTTGTTTTTCATCTTTATTGCGCTGTTAGTGATTTCACTAGTTGCAAATGCACTACGAGGCAAAAAACCTTCAGCATAGACATGTGAAGGGTATATAAAGACAAATAAACTAACTATTTTAAGATATTTATAAAAGGAAATTATTATGAAGATTACCATGAAAAAATTTAGCACACTTTTACTAAGCAGCATGTTTGTATTTACTTTAGCAGCATGTTC
The DNA here is from genome assembly GCF_055808975.1 of Glaciecola sp. G7-5. Taxonomy (NCBI): domain Bacteria; kingdom Pseudomonadati; phylum Pseudomonadota; class Gammaproteobacteria; order Alteromonadales; family Alteromonadaceae; genus Glaciecola; species Glaciecola sp. G7-5. Next base: position 323,037 of record NZ_CM147892.1, on the reverse strand, counting down.
AGACGGCCCAGCAGAAGACGCTGGTGAAGAGTTTGACCAAGTAGTTGAAGATGCGGGTAACGCAGTCGAAGATGCTTGTGAAGACGTGAAAGAGAACGTTGATGCAAAAGACAAAGATTGTTAATTAGATATAGCCCGCTTTGGCGGGCTTTCCCTCAAATATTCAAGGAGTAAGAACATGATCTACAGACACAGAACAAGCTTTGCAATATTGCTCAGCACCCTACTTTTACTATCAGTAGGCTGTGCAACCATTGAAGGCGCGGGTAAAGATATTGAAGCTGCAGGCGAAAAGATTCAGGAAACCGCTGAAGACGCAAACGAATAATGATCTATCTCATTACGAATGCCAAAGCGCCGCATGCTATAAAAGCGCCGCATCTTAGATGACGATTCGCTTTAACACATACAAATACAAAACCACCGTTCAACAACTACCAGAAAAAACGGAAACATCATGGAATTTGAAGCATTAAATAACTTTTGGAAGCTGATCCACGGAAAAGTGGAGAATTGGCTCGAGATAACAATAAAGCATCTACCTAATCTTGTAGTTGCTTTGGTGATGATATTCGTCTTTGCCATCATTGCCCGCATCGCGGCTCATTTAATGTCGAAATTACTCCATAGAGTATTTGAATCAACGCAAATTGCAGATTTATTGACAGCAATTTTTAAGGCTTTAGTTTTTATCGCTGGTGTTTTTATCGCTTTAGACTTTCTTGGCCTGACCGGAACGGTAACGTCGTTGTTAGCGGGCGCAGGGATCATAGGCTTGGCGATTGGTTTCGCATTTCAAGATATGACGGAAAATCTCATTGCTGGTATCGCAATGGGCATTCGAAAGCCTTTTGAAATAGGTGATGTAATAGAAGCTGATGACGTTTTTGGTACGGTAAAATCGATAAATCTTCGAAACACTTTGGTTGAAACATTTTTTGGGCAAATCGAAATCATTCCCAACAAAATTTTGTTTCGCAACATCATTACCAACTATACCACTACCGGTCAACGCCGTATTGAGATACCCGTAGGGATATCTTATGCCGATGATGTGATGAATGCGTCTGATGTTATTAAAGATTGTTTATCTAAAGAAGACTTTGTATGTGAAGGCACTGAAGTAGAAATCTTTGCGGAAGGTTTTGGCGACAGCAGTGTAAATTTACTGGTGTGGTTTTGGATTAACTACCCAGGGCAAGTGGGCTTTATGCAAGCAAGACATAAAGCAGTGCATCAAATTCACCAGGCGTTAGCACAAAACGACATCTTAATTCCGTTCCCTATTCGTACACTCGATTTTGATGCGAAGGGCGGAGAAAAGCTAAGTGCGATGTTGTCAAAACAGAAAACGCAAAGCACTGGAGCCAAAAATGAGTCGGCTGCGTAAGCAAAACATTTTTCAATTGATTCATGAGGAGATTAAAATGAAATTTATCAAAAACAAAACATTAGTCGTTATAACGAGCGCTATGATCAGCAGCTTTGCGATGGCTAGCACCGACATGGTTGTTGACGAAACCACACCAGATTCTGTGTTACTGGAAGGTAAAGATTTAGATGCTATGGCGAAAGTGATTGAACCAAGTACTACCTTGACCATGACAATCGCTGGGGTAGAAGAAGAGATAGAAGTCACAAGTAAAGACGGCGAAACCCAATTAGTCGTTGAAGGTCTTACATCAAAGGATGCTATGATAGTGAAAGAAACCTTCGAAAAAGCGGTCGGTAACGATGGCACTGAACTTACCCTTGTGGAAAAAGTAGCCGATCCTCAGTAGTGTAGGGAGAGAACGTTAACACCCTAGATTAGTAGAGAAAAATCGATCGACCCTTTTGAGGCGCCAATGGGCGCCTCAATTTTGTTTTAGCGACGCTTCTTTGGTTTGGCAAAGGTTGGGTGTATATTGGTAACTAAAATCATATCCTTGATGTTTGATTGGCGTGCTTTTTTACAACGGAATATAACTACTTATGCTTATCACACTTTTGATTGCCACTTGCCTTTTGCTAATGGTGACCTTCCTTCCCTTGCTACAGTCAAACCATTGGGTTTGCAGAGTTTGGGAATTTCCTCGCGTACAAATAAGTATCCTTATTTTTGCTAATATCTTACTCAGCTTCTTTTTCTTGCCTCCAATTTGGGCTTATCCCATTGTTGCCATATCAATCATCTTGTTGTTTTACCAGTTGCATTGGGTTATCCCATTTACTCCTTTAGTAAAAGCAGAAGTTGAAAAAGTAAGCCCTAGCGAAGATACACCTCAACTCAAAATAATCACAACAAATGTGTTGATGACTAATCGGTCATCAAAAAAGCTACTCGCGCTAGTAGAAAAATACCAAGCAGACGTTTTAGTCACACTCGAAACGAATCAGTGGTGGGAAAACGCACTTAAGCCGCTTCACGAAGATTATCCTTTTAGAGTTGCCAGAGCCTTAGACAACCTCTATGGCATGCACTTGTATAGTAAATATGAACTCAAGAATATTGAAGTACTTAATTTAATAAAAGAGGGGATTCCTTCTATTCATTGCGAGCTGCAACTTAACGACAATACGGCAATAAAGTGTCATTTCATTCACCCTGAACCACCAAGTCCAACCGAGAGCGAAACCGCAAAGCCAAGAGATAAAGAGCTTATGCTTGTTGCCAATATGGTGAAACCCAAAGAGCAAGCAACAATTGTGAGTGGCGATTTGAATGATGTTGCATGGTCACCAACCACCCGTTCTTTTCGCGAAAAAAGTGGTCTTCTTGACCCTCGAATCGGCAGAGGGTTCTTCAATACTTTTCACGCCCAGCATGTATTAGCGAGATGGCCTTTAGATCATATTTTTCATTCTGATCATTTTAGATTAGTCGAGTTGAAAAGATTGTCGAGCATTGATTCTGATCATTTTCCTCTTTTTAGCCATTTAGCTTTGCTAAAGAAATAAGTACTGATTGTTAGCCATTATATGTCCGTTTACCTGAATGAGAATTTACTAAATGAAAGAGACTTTTGATTTAATAATAGATTATCTAAATATGATTTTGTTTACGATTAAAGGCGTAGATATTTCATTGGGTGATTTGTTGCTTGTCCCTGCTTACATCATTATTGCCATCGTTGGGGTCAGATGGTTAGTGAAGTTTCTTGTCTCGAGGCTGCAAAAGACAGGTTTGGCGCCCGATATTGTTCATCTTGTTAAGCGCTTGCTGTATGTGCTGGCGATTATTGGCATAACGATTACAACCCTTGATTTTATTAATGTCCCTCTTACCGCCTTTGCCTTTGTTTCAGGAGCGGTCGCTATTGGTGTTGGTTTTGGTGCGCAAAATATTATTAATAACTTCATCAGTGGTTGGATACTTATGTGGGAGCGCCCTATTCGAATCGGCGATTTTTTAGAAGTCGACGGCGTAGCACGAGGCACTGTTGAAACGATTAATACCCGCTCTACCCGAATACGCCGCACCGATGGCGTACATATGCTTATTCCAAATAGCAAGTTATTAGAGAATACAGTGGTTAACTGGACCTTAGTAGATACCCTCATTCGAACAACAGTAAAAGTAGGAGTTGCCTATGGCTCTGATACGCATTTGGTTAAAGAGCTTATTCACAAAGCGGCTACCTCACAATCAGACGTGCTAAGTAAACCTGAGCCCGTAGTTATTTTTGAAGACTTTGGTGACAACGCACTGGCATTTGAGGTTTATTGCTGGGTAAGTGCGACTGTTGAGCGTGATTTACGGGTAATCCGCAGTAACATTCGTTTCGCCATTGATGCGTTATTTGCGCAAAACAATGTCGTGATAGCGTTCCCGCAGCGTGACGTTCACCTTGACGGCCACATCACCGTCTCATCTAGTAAAGGCGAGGCCAGTGGTAGTGAGCTAAGTAATAAAGTTGAAAAGAAAAAAGACGTCACTATTCCCAACACGACTCCCAAAACTGACGCAACAACGCTTGATACCGCAGAAAAGGATAATTCGTTAGATGTTAAAAACACGAAACCTTAACAATCTCGGCTCTGCTACACTAATTTACTTTAGATAAACCATGACGAACTTATGCAATTAATTAAATAGCCGCGGCAATGCAGCTATTAAGCAGAGTGTGGGCTGGTGACAGTAAAAGCCAGCGCGGTACGGTAGATGAAAAGTAAAGTCACATTATTTGAAGCTAGAGTTGCTCGCAATGTTTTGGTCTCGTACCAACGCTTAGACTTAGGCTCACTGTGTTGTAAATCGTCACAGAATCCGAGTAGTCATTATTCGCGGTGACGATCTTTCTCATCTTTAGCGAACGCAATAAACGCGACCACACCAATGATGCTGGCCAAGCCAAAACTGCTAGCGAAAAGTAACAGTGGAGATGTGTCGGTCAAGCCTAGCACTTTTAAGCAAAATATAAGTACCGCAAAAAAAGTAAGATTGCTAAACCTATTTTCATTTTATTTCTCCTTAAATGTCATGTAGATTAGGCATTTAGAACATACCCTTGGGATTTAGGGTTGCATGATCAAGGCCAAGATTGGATGTTGATTAAGTAATTGAATTAATTGAAAATAACATTTTTGGCTTTAGAGCCGAACAAAGAATTTTGTAAATATTACACAGTAAATAAAGACACCATTTGTAACAACACCGTGCATAAAAAGCACAAAACACAATTTGTAGGGATACCTAATTGAAATCTATTTTGTTAATTGACGACGACCCAGACTTTACTGAAGTTGCTAGCCATATTATTGAGTTTTTAGGCCACATGGTGTCAGTCGCAGAAAGTGTTGAAGATGCCAAACAGTGGTTAGAAACCAATGATTTCGATCATTTACTGATTGATTTCATGCTTCCTGACGGCAGTGGTTTGCATATTTATGAGCATTTACAAAACAAAGGTAGAATGCCTAAGGTTACTTTTATAACGGGTAATCCAAAAATAAAGTCGGCTATTAGTCATATTGCTGGCCCGTCTGTCAATTACCTCATGAAGCCTATTGAGCGTGAAGATTTCGAGGCGGTGTTAAATCCGAAAAAAGCCAAAGTAAATACCAGTAACGCAAAAGCCAAACAAACACCTACTGTTGAGCCAGATTTGCATTTTGATTGCTTGATTGGCGAGTCAGCCCCTATGCAAAACCTTTACACCATGATTGAACGCGTCGCGGCGAGCAAAGCTAATGTAATGCTTATGGGAGAAAGTGGTGTAGGTAAAGAACTGGTCGCTGAAGCAATTCATAATGCAAGTAACAGCGCGGGCGATCTTATTGCGACCAACTGTGGTGGTCTGTCAAAAGAGCTGATTGGTAGCGAATTGTTTGGCCACGAAAAAGGTGCTTTTACGGGTGCCGTTGGGCAAAAGAAAGGCGTGTTTGAGCGCGCTGAAAAAGGCACTTTGTTTTTAGACGAAGTAACCGAAATGCCGATAGACATGCAGCCAAATTTGTTACGAGTACTTGAAACCAAACGGGTCAACAGAGTGGGTGGCACGCAAGAAATTCCTATCAATTGTAGAGTAATAAGTGCAACAAATAGAACCATGGAACAAATCGCAAATGAAAATATACTGCGCGAAGACATTTATTTCCGTTTAGCCGTGTTTCCAATTGACATACCTCCTTTGCGTGCCAGAAAAGAAGATATTGAGCTTTTAGTCGAAAAGTTTCTTGCCGACCTAAACAAAGAACACGGCGAACAATACCGCATCAATGCTCAGCAACTCGAACAGTTAAAGCAACACGACTGGCCTGGAAATGTTAGAGAGCTGCGCCACACTTTGCATCGCGCATTTATCATGAGCAAGCCTGGAACAAAATCTTTAGAGTTGCCAGATAGCTTTGAATCACCGTTTTCTCAAAAACAAAAATCAAGCAATGTCATGAGCGCTGGCAGTACCATCGAGCAAGTTGAGAAAGCCCTTATTTACGCCACCTTAGAAGAGGTTGACGGAAACAAAACGAGCGCTGCAGAAATGCTCGGGATTTCAACAAAGACTCTCTACAACCGCCTTCATGCTTATGGTGAACCAATATGATTGACTTAAATGAACGTATTCATGACATTCGCAAACCTTTGAATAACATTAGCATGCAAGCCGAGTTGGTTAAAATGATCAATGAGGCCTCAAACAATGAAGAAAAACTTGGCACAGCGGCGGAAAAAATAATCCAAAACGCCAAACTATGTAGTGAAATGCTACAAGCGCTTTTCGAAGATCTAAACGCTAACCAATCATCCTCAAAGTCCAAATGAGTCCACAGGTCAAAAGCCGAGATTCCACCGCTATCCTTAACTGGGTCGTAATAGCCATACTTTTTCTTGTGTTAATTGGTGCAAATACCTACATGAGTTCAAAAACGGTGGAGGATCTAAACGAATTACAAAATAAAATTCGTGAATATGATCGCAATTTGATTACTTTGCAAGAAGCTCATGTGAGCTTGCTCACCGCAGAATCAGGTCAGCGAGGTTATTTGTTAACAAAAGATGTGGCCTATTTGGAGCATTACCAAGGAGCAAAACAAAAGCTAAAAACATTGTTACAAGCCTCACAAGATATTGTGACGCTACACGCCGGACAACAAGGACTAATTGCAGAGTTGATTGAAGCAATAAACTTTAAGATTGGCGAGTTAGAAGCCACGATATTGGAAGTAAAGAATAACCGAGTAGGTGAAGCTTTACGACTTGTTGAAACTGACCATGGAAGACTCCTATATAGCCAAATTCTGGAATTGTTTGAGCAGATAAAGATTAACGAAAACAGTATGAGAAATAATCATATTGAGCTGCTTCAAAAGTTAAGATCTGAATCGGTGCGCAACAATATCATTTCTTTTATTACTAGCTTACTGCTTGTTTTAGGCATTTTTATGCTAGCCAGAATGAACATGAAAAATAATCAAATGCGCCAGCTTGAAATTGAAGCGCGAAATGAAGATTTGCAAAAAGCGGTAGACGAACGCACCAAAGAGCTTTCGATTTTTTCTGAGGAGTTGTCGCGAAGCAATCGAGAACTAGAGGATTTTGCGTTTGTAGCCTCTCATGACTTACAAGAGCCTTTACGCAAAATTATGGCATTTGGCGATAGACTTTCATCACATGGCGATAACCTATCAGAAAAGCAATTAGATTATCTGGCAAGGATGCGCGGCGCCGCAGGGAGAATGAGCACGCTTATTAGCGATTTACTTGAATTTTCAAGAGTGGCAACTCGGGGTAAACCCTTTAGTGAGGTGGATTTAAATGAGGTTTTTGCTAACTGTGTGGATGATCTTAATGTTTTGATTGAAGAGTCGAAAGCTAAGATAGTTCTTGCAGATGCACCTAAGGTATTTGCTGATCCCACGCAAATGCAGCAGCTTTTCTTTAACTTAATCGCTAACGCCGTAAAGTTCTCAACAAAGAACACGCAGCCATTGGTTGAAATTACGGTTACTAAAACTGAACAACCTAAAGACATAGAAATAGATGGATTAAGTGATTGGTATTGTTTTAGTATTAGGGATAATGGCATTGGATTTGACCAAGAACATGCAGAAAAGATTTTTGCGCCCTTTCAAAGGCTGCATAGTAGGCAGAGCTTCAAAGGTACTGGGATTGGTCTGGCTATTTGCCGAAGAATTGTAGAACGCCACAACGGAATAATAAGGGCTAGCGGTAAAATCGATGAAGGCGCTGTTTTTGATGTCATCATAGCTGCCAATAATCGTTTAGTCTCCGTAAAGCAATCTATTTAGCACTTGCACTTAAAGGACTGCAAAAAATGCGAAATATAACACCACCATATACCATCGTGCTTGCTGATGATGATGAAGATGACCGTCTATTAGCACAAGATGCGATGGAAGCCTCGGGCGCTGATTATAATTGTTTTACCGTGGCTGACGGTCAAGAGTTACTGGACTTTTTAAGGCAAACAGGCAAGTTTGAAGGCGCTGAAACAAGAGCATTGCCCAGCGTGATATTGCTTGATTTGAATATGCCTATTTTGGATGGTCGAGAAACCTTAAAACAATTAAAAGAAGATCCTATTTTATCGGCTATACCAGTTGTCATCCTATCTACCAGTGCCAGTGATGAAGACATCCAACAAGGATACAATTTGGGGGCGTCTTCCTATATGGTTAAGCCAACAGAGTTTAATACCTTGGTTGATATGATGAAGACATTCAACAGCTATTGGTTTGAATGTGCCGCCATTCCAAATTTTGACAATAAGTAAAAAGGCATAATGATAAAAAAGGACTAGTGTGAATAGCTTAAGTTCAATCTTAATCGTAGACGATGACGAAGATGATATCTTTATCATTAAGGATCGTTTAGCTAGCTTAGGTTGCATTAATTGTAATTTTGTTAGTTGTTCAGAAAAAGACGAAGCGGTTAGTCTATTGCGACATCGTACCTTCGATATTTGTATTTTGGACTATCGATTAGCGGGTTATAAAGGAATTGATGTACTTGAAGCGGTCGCAGATGCCCAGCTTGCTACGCCTATTATTATGTTAACAGGGCAGGACGATAAAGAGGTTGCCAAAGTTGCAATCAAACTTGGTGCGCAAGATTTCATTCCAAAAGCGTCAATTGATGAAGAGATTTTCGAGAAATCAATTTTATATGCTATCTCAAGAAAAGAACTCGAGTTTGCTAAGTATATTGGTAAAATTAATGAATCCGAGAATATTGCAAAAGATAGGTTTATTGCACATTTAAGTCATGAATTAAGAACACCACTAACGTCTATTTTAGGCTATACGTCATTATTGCTTGAAAAAGAAGAGGCGCTTCCTTTACAAAAAGAGCTTAATGTTATTTCAAATAACGGAAAGCATTTACTCAACCTGCTAAATGATGTGCTTGATTTATCCAAAATCTCAGCCGGTAAATTCGAATTAAATCCGCAAAAAACTGACCTGCAACAAGTGCTAAATGAAATCAACGCCTTACTCTGTGTTTCTGCACTCGATAAAGGCTTATCCCTTGGCTTTAAAAGCGTCTCAAAAATTCCACAATTTGTTTATATTGATGAACTGCGCTTCAAACAAGTTTTATTTAATCTAATTGGCAACGCAATCAAATTTACCGATAGGGGAAGTATAACTATATCTGTGAGTCTGCTGAATGAGGGCAAACAGCCACTATTGTCATTTGAAATAGAAGATACTGGTATTGGCATGACTGATGCGCAAATCCAGACTATCTTTACTCCCTTTAAGCAGGTTGAAGACGTCGCTAATCGTAAAGCCGGTGGCGCCGGACTCGGATTATCAATAAGTGCTGAAATTGTGAAGCAGATGGGCGGTGTATTAAAGGTAGACTCGAAGCTTAGGAAAGGTTCGGTTTTCACATTGCAATTGCCATGTCGTTTTGAGCCTCAAACACATATTTTATTTGATTTCGCGCTTGAAGGCGCACAGGTGTCATCAGTATCAGCGCCATTGCTCACGGGAAAGGTTTTGATTGTTGACGACTTGTTTGAGATAAGACAACTCGCGGGGCATTTTGTTAAACAAACTGGTGTTGCAATAGAGTACGCAAAACATGGTGCAGAAGCGGTTTCTTTAATTCAGCGAGCCGATACTAATAATGCTCCTTTTGATCTGGTTTTCATGGACTTACATATGCCTGTGTTGACAGGAAAAGAGGCTATGGAGCGAATCGGCAAACTCAATCCACAACTCTCTGTTTATGCAATGACTGCAGCCGTGGGTAAAGGTTTACAAGCCGAAATTCGTTGTGTGGGCTTTTCTGGGCTGGTGGCTAAACCATTGGATAAAACCGTATTGTGGGATATTTTGCAGAAACATCTAGCTAAAGATGAAAAGCGTGACAAGTCAAATCAGTCACTCGCCGATCCTGTAGAAAATAAGCCATTGTTACACTTGGTTGAAGATGATGCAGACAGTGCTGATATCATGTCATTAATGATAGTTAGTTTAGGCTATAAGGTGCTGCATTCTGCCAACGGTGAACAAGCGCTTCAAAATGCGCAAAATCAACAGATTCAGGTGCACTTAGTGGATTTAGGTTTACCCGATTTCCCTAGTGAGTCTTTGCTAAACGCATTGTTTGCAAAGCCCATTAGTGGTCGAGTGTTCATTCTTAGCGGTAGCCAGCCTAATCCAAGCCTACTTAAACAATACCCTATCGAACAGCACCTAATTAAGCCTATCGATAAACAAACCCTTGCCCGCATACTTACTTAAGAAAATGCATTTTTCTAAGCTAATACCCTGTCACTTCTATGCGTAAACCTTGCCTGTAAATTTTTCAGAAAACTTGTAAAAATGTAGGTAAATCTGAGCTAAGCATATGCTGCGCTTAATAATATATCTATACTTTTCAATACACTAGCCATATTTTATTGTTGGCATATAACTTGAAACATCTTATTGGAAAACTAACATTATATTGCACCCGAGGACGCGAGCGCCGCTCGACCCAAGAGAGATGAATATGCAATATCGAGCGCATTTTTACAATAAATTAGGAGTTAGCATGCAGATCTTTGAAGCGTTGAGAAAGGACCATGATAAACAAAGAGCACTTATTAAATTGTTGCTAGATACACAAGGCGAATCTGAGGTGAGGTCGAGCTATTATCAGCAACTGAAGACGGAACTTGAAAATCACGCTGTTGCAGAAGAACGCTATTTCTATGCGCCATTAATGCAGTCAGACGCCACGGTAGAATTGTCGCGCCACGGAGTCGCAGAGCATCATGAGATTGATGAGTTTCTTGCCGAGCTTGATAACTTAGAGATGAGTAGTCCGCAGTGGATGATAACCTTTAAGAAACTTGCTCATAAAATTGACCACCACTTAGTGGAAGAAGAGCAGGAATTTTTTCAACAAGCTGGAAAGGCATTAAATGAGAACGAAAAAAGTGACCTAGCGAAAGACTACATGGCAGACATGAAAAACTAAATCATTTTATTTTTTTAGGAGACCATTACAATGAACGCTGTAACAGATGTACCATTTGATTCACGAGTAATTGCCACTTATTCTTCTTCTGAGAAGGTGGACAGGGCGAAAACCATACTTAAAACGAAGCTGGGCTTAGGGTCAAGCAATATAAAGCTGATAACGCCAAACGACGATGCTATTGGCAGTAAACTAGAAGGGAATTCTAAGCAAGTGGGTAAGTCGATGCTTCGCTCACATTTTATTTATGCTTTGTTAGGATTGGCAGTGGGGATTGTCCTTGCTGCTTTACTAGTTGAATATGGACCTGCTTTAACGCGCAACAACCCACTGTTTACATATATCGCTTTTTCGGGACCCGCTTTGTATATAGTCACCATTGGCGGTGGTGTGAAAGCGCTGAAACCTCAGCACGATCCCGTTAATATGAAGGCTGTAAAAGCGAAAAAAGAGGGTTGCTGGTCACTAATGGTGTCGACTGAAAATACCTCGATCACGAAAGATGACATTGTAGAAGAGCTCAAACAAACCGACTGCACAAAGCTTGAGACAAACTAGCCTCTTCGTCATCAGCACCGGCTGAGATCTCAGCGCAGGCTGAGATCTCCCAAAAGCATCCTCGCCGTCATCTCAGCGCAGGCTGAGATCTCCCAAAAGCACCCCCGCCGTCATCTCAGCGCAGGCTGAGATCTCCCAAAAGCATCCTTTATGTATGGGATAAACCACGCAGTATCAATAAAGACCCCACCTTCGCAGTAATAAATTATTTGCAAGCGATGTTGGGCTATTATTCCTGAGAAGGGCAAGCCGCTTTAGCAAATTCCCAAATTATTATAATGAACATAAACGTTACTATTTTAATTCGATATTTAAGGCTAAATTTAATTCCAGTTCAGATATTTGTTCGTTATTTAAATATAAAGGCTTTTTGCATGAAAAAAGCACAAATAGAGCTGTTTAGACAGAAAAATAGACTGGCATGATAACTGCTTAATCACATCAGAACATTATGTAAAGCACAATTGGTTTTGATTAACTTATTTTGTTTTATTACCTGTATTTTAGCATTTAAGGTAAAGTTAACAATGAAAAAGATTTTAGTGATGGGCGTAGTTATCGCAGTGGGGATAGGCTTGGTGAGTAAATTTCACAGCAAACCCACAAACGAGGTTTATTCTGATTATATTCTCCAAGGGGCAAAGAAGGCGACTATTGTAGACGATGTTAATAGCGTTGGCGGCATCGTCGTGCAAGAGTATTCATTGATTGAAGCGGTATCGGTCAAACTATCGGACTCGCAAAGAGCAGAAATCAAAAAAATGAACCCTATGATTCGTTTTTTTGAAGATCAAAGTATCAACGTCTCAAGCGTGACACCCTCGCATTCTGATCAGCTTATTACCTTTAACGTGAAAGCAAGAACCGCTATCTGGGAAGGATCTAACTCTGGTAGTGACACAGTCTTAATAGATTCAATAAACTTAAACATGCCAAGTGAAAATAGAAAAATAAAGTCTATTACAGTAAACGGTTCAAAAATTTCAGCTAAAACGATAGCGCTCAACGGCACGATAACTTTGCAGGATTCTGAAAAAGTAGAGCTTAGCCCTGGCGAAGCGCTTAAAGTTGAAGTTAGTTTTGCAAAATTAAAGACGACTAATCAAAGTGACTATCAGATTGAATTTTCGCAGACCAGCCTTAGTTCAACGACGCTTCCAGATGATGGTAGCTCAGCTAAAGAAGTCGTCCCAGAAATGGCTGTTGCTCCTGCAAAAATCGACTTTCGACAGGACAGCAATGAAATAACCTGGGTTATTGATGTATCAGATATTAACCAGCGAACGCTAAAAGGCATTAAATTACGCTATCCCGAAGCCAATCTTAGCGTAAGCTCACTGAATATAAATGACCGTGATATTTCATTCAGAACGAAAAGTGACACGGAGCTAAAGTTTACTAAATCCATTGGTCTCGTAAGCGGAGAAAATATCAATATTCGTATTGGCTTTGAGAATTTGTCAGCGCTTAATAACGAATCTTATCAAATGGCACTCGTTTACCCTGATGATATCGTTCATAACGTCGTTATCCCTGCAACTAGCTATGCATTGGGTAAAGAAAGAGATACTGGCTATCCTAAACTCGTGAAAGCAAATTTAGCTCACGAAATAGGCATTACCGGTTACGGAGTAACCGTCGCTATTATCGATACAGGCCTTAGGGATTTAGCTGAAATAAAATCAACAGCGACTAATGGAAGCCGCAATATTACCCAAATAGATGTTCTTGATTCAACACTAGCTGATAAGAAAGATAAGAAAGTTAAGAAAAATGATGAAAACGGACATGGCACGCATTTAGCCAGTATTATTACTAACTCAAGTGAGCGTGTTGATGAAGACGGTAACTTCCTTGGTGGTTACAATGGTATAGCGCCTGATGTTAATTTAGTCGTCGTAAAAGCCTTTGATGACCAAGGCCAATCAAGCTACCAAAGCATACTCAACGCCTTAGAATACGTAGTCGAGAATAAGGATGTTCATAACATTAAAGTGCTGAATCTATCATTTAGTGCTATACCCAGTTCATATTATTGGGATGATCCATTAAATCAAGCCCTAATGAAGGCGTGGGAAGCGGGTATTACGGTAGTTGCTGCCGCGGGCAACCGTGGCCCAGATGCAATGACAATAGGCGTACCTGGGAATACCCCTTACGTAATTACCGTGGGCGCAATTTCAGATAATTACACACCTAACAACATGAACGATGATTTTGTTGCTTCTTTCTCAAGTGCAGGCCCAACTTACGAAGGCTTTGTTAAACCTGAGTTAGTCGCGCCAGGTGGTCATATCCAAGGAATAATGGATAAATTTACCCTCGTTCGTAAATCTCATCCTGTTTTTGAAGATGTCCATGAAGTCATCGTAACTGTGACCGATCCTATAAGCGGCGAGGTATCAGAAGTTATTACTGAGACAGATGTTGGCCTTGAAGAACATAATTATTTTGAAATGTCAGGTTCATCACAATCAACAGCGGTTACAACAGGTATAATTGCACTTATGTTGCAAGCTAACCCAAGCCTTACACCTGACGATATTAAGTGTCGCCTTATCGAAACCGCGAAAGCGGCAACCACCGAAAATGGACAATTAGCATTTAGTATTTTTCAGCAAGGTGCAGGCTTGGTCGATGCCATGGCAGCCATAGAAAGCACTGCCACAGGTTGCGCTAACGCAGATATGTCGATAGCCAAAGATTTATCGGGTGAAGAACATTATATTGGACCTGTGAGACTGCATGAAAACGAAACTGATTTTTATATTCCAGGGATTGAAGGGCTAGAATGGTCGGGAGATTCCGATGAGTCACAACGCTGGAGAATGTCATCGCTTGATGCATCACAATCATGGCTGAAATCCTCATTTAATGGCGAATCACAACTGTGGAATCACACGAGTTTTGATAGTAATTCACAGCTTTGGAGAAATCGCAACTTTAACGCTGATTCGCAGTTATGGCGCAACCGCTCGTTTGATATCGACTCCCAGTTGTGGCGTAACAGAACCTTTGATACTGACTCTCAGTTATGGCGCAACCGAGGCTTTGATACTGATTCTCAACTATGGCGCAATCGTTCGTTCAGAAGTGACTCATTGTCACGGGAATGGATCGAGCACGAATAAATAGGGTGCTGAACAAAGTAGCGTCTTAAGCTGCGCTACTTTGTTCTAAATAACTTCTTACAGCTTGAATTCTTTGTTTTATTGCCAAGGCATCCAAGCTCGAAACCTTACGTGAGCTTTGCCTCTCCTCAATCATATCGGTTTGCTGAAACACAAAGTCATAGTGTTCGTCTTTGTTGGCTCTTAACGCTATTGATTTTAACGCTTCTAGCAGCCTTATGGTGACCGCGGTATCATTGAACGCATGTTGCCTAATTTGATCAAAAGCGGCGTTAGCAATAGCCGCAAAAGTAATAGACTTACATTCCACTCTGACCACTTGTTGCTCGTCTTGCCAGATAACATTAGGGAACTGTTTTGCGCACAAATTACTCATTGCAGAGCTTAATTTATCTACACAGGTGATCGCAGTGAAAGGGTCGTTTATACCGGGTGAAAGCGCCCTTACGGCAACTTCTACGAGCTGCCCAACAGCAAATTCTGGATCTTGCACAGGAGTCCGCTGAGAGCCAAGCATAAAGTGTTTTTTCAGCCCATTTTTATGCTCTTCATCAATAGCTTTGCTCGCATAAAGGTCACCAAATACATCTCCTTTAACAACATAATCACCAGGTGAAAAATGAAGCTTTACTTGCATATCTAAAGTAACTAGTTTTGCTATCAAAGCGGGTAAATCGATTAATTGTACATAGCCCGAATGTTCACAGCGCAATTGTTCACAACTCGAATATTCACCCTTTCCCACATTGCCCTCAGAAGGAAGCATTTCATTAGCGCTAGGAATGTTATTTGGAAAAAGTTTTTCGATACTTTGTTTAAGTTCACAATAAACATCTTCAATGACTGAATCTGCTTGAATCGATATTGAAACGTGGTGAATAAAGTGAATTAAAAAGCCGATGCAAACACAGGTCATTGAAATCGCCCATAGTACGCTTATGCCCGGTGTAAATTTGTAAGGTGCTTCTAAGCTGATGGCGCAGAAGATAAAAATACAGTACAGAAAAGTGGAGATGAAAACTCCTAGTACAATTTGTGTTGTTCGGTCTTTCATGAAGTTTCGCATGAGTCGTGGACCAAATTGCGATGAGGCGAGTGTTAGCGCAACGATGGTGATAGAAAATGCAATACTTGTCACTGTGATCATCGCAGCAGCAATGGTGCCTAAGAGTGAACGAATGGCTTCTACATCACTACTATATAGAATCGGAAATAGGGTATCGACGCTAGCGAAACGTGAGGCATCTATCCAAATCGTAAAAATGGCCATAAACAAGGTAAGAATAATCATCACCGTGGGTACAAACCAAAAATTGGCTCGAATAGCTTCGAGTAAAGGTTCGATTTTCATCTTCATTGTTTGTTTCCAAATAAAAAGGTCACAAAGGTCCTACCTTAGCGACTGACGTTTGTTATAAAGCGCGGCGCAGTATTGTCTCAATTACTTCATACTTGTTGTTTATGCGCAACCTGTAGCGATTTGCTATTAATACTGATATTGATTGTTTTTGCTTGTCGAACCTCACCGTCAATTGCGTAGTCTATTGGACCATCACTCTCTATTTTTATTTTTTCCAAGTGCCTACTTTGTAGACCATCGGTTTCAGCGCTTTGGTCGACGCGCCCATTAATACCTCGAGAGACTAACGATAGTAGGGGGAGGGCTAAACTTTCTTGGGTATCTAAAATCGTCAAATCGAGTTTTCCATCGGTTGGATTTGGCGCTCCTGATCCTTGCGCCAATATGGTAGAAAAGGGGGCTGCATTTGCCACAACAATACTGCTCGCATTTATTTTCTGAGGCTCGTTGTCATCGATGGTGATTTCGTATTCTCTTGCTTCATTTTGGCCAAAAGCAGTACTCAATCCCTCTAAATAAGCGAACTCGCCCGCTTCATCTTTGTTTTGTCTGTCGGCCGATGCAATCATTTGCTGCTCAAAGCCTATGCCCGCTAAGAGCAAGAAAATATCATCGTTACAAATTGCGGTGTCAATCGCTCTACTGTCACCGCTTAGTATGTCATCGCAGGCGACTTCGACAGGACTGAGTTTACTCTTGTTTCCCATCAGTACATGAGCAAGAGCATTTGTAGTCCCTAGGGGGATAATAGCCATAACGGTTTGAGTATCGATTAAAGCGCTGGCGACTTCATTAACGGTGCCATCTCCGCCACACGCAATGATCATGAAGTAGTTTTTATGCCTGTTTGCCAGGGCAATATCTTTTGCCGTTTTCGATTTAGTCGTTAATTCACAGTCAAGTTTATATTGCCTAGAAAGCCTTTGTTCAATTTCGTCTTTAAACTGCTTCCACTTGCCGCCTCCCGATACGGGGTTTGCTATCATTAAAACGGCAGACTTTTTTTGCCATGCATTTTGTTTGTGAAGCTTACAGAGTTTTTTGTATTGTCCACTGTTTAATTGCGCCGTACCTCTTATCTTATTAATGAAGGAAAGGGCCTCGTCTACCGAGTCAAACTTGCCAGAAGCAAGTAGATAAGCTGCGACAATTAAAACCGAACGCCCCCTGCCGAGCGCGCAATGCACGACTACGCCCCTGCCATTATCTATATGATGCGACATCCAATTGACCGCTTCGTTGAGATCTTCTCGATGTGGGCTTGAATGGTCAAGAATAGGGACATTTAAGTAAGCTAAATTGCTGTCATGGGCACTCCAATTTAGTCCGCTAAATTCTGACGTGGCATCTAAAATAGCGCAGACGCCACTGTTTTCTAAATGGTCGATGTCTGATGGAAACAAGCGACAACCAAGAAATAAATTGGGTGCAATTTCTTGTATTGCTGGCACAGAGTCATTTCGTCTAGCCCAGCTATTGTATAGCTGTACACCTAAAAAGAAGGGCAACAAAAGCCACATTACATAAAATGGTATTGAGCCATCCATTTGTTTTCTGAACACACCTGGAACATCAAAAATATAGGCAATACTGACAATTAGCAGGGATATAGCTAGCCATACAAACACAAATGAGAAATACCAATGAGGTAAGAGTATTGCTAGCGCGAGTGACGCAATTGCGCCCCCAAGATAATACTTGATGATAAACACGTTATTATTCCTTTCTTTATTTTAGGATTTTTAGAACTCATCGCTTGTTTTGCAAGAGCCGAACCAAGTGCTTGTTAACTAAACTTCATCGAAAACAACAGCGTAACAATATTTTAGAATAAACAAAAAGTAAAATGTGTGAAAGGTTTACAAATACGCTTGTTGCTTAATTAGGAAGTTTGATTACGTTACCGTATAATTTCTTGATAATATACGCCAAGTTCTCGCAAATGCCGAACTTCATAACCCTATAATCAAGGTAGCATGGCTTACCAGCACAAACATGGATTTTCATGAACAAAGTATCAAAGGCGGTCTTGTTACTGCTCGTCATTATTGGAATAACAGCTGTCTATTTTGTTGATTCTGACACCGCACTTGCGACAAAACCCATCGCGGCTCAACAAACATTACCACCTCAATTAGATTCTTTACCTATAGACTTTCGAAAGCAGGTTAAACCCATCCTCGACCAACGCTGTGTGGTATGCCATGCATGCTATGACGCACCATGTCAGCTTAAACTAGGTAGCATCGAAGGGATTGCTAGAGGAGCAAACAAGGCAAGAGTGTATGATGGAGAACGTTTGATTGAGTCAAATTTAACTCGCTTGTTTGAGGACGCGCACAGTCTTGAAACGTGGCGAGACAAAGATTTTTTTCCGATAGTGACTGACGCACCTGCAGGTGCACACGAAAACCTCGCCAGTAGTGTCATGGCTGAACTTTTAGCTTTAAAACAATCCTCGCCTTTACCAAAGCAGGCCTTATTACCACAAGAGATTGCGTTAGAGATAAATCGAGAATATCAATGTCCTAAGCTAGACGAGCTAACAAGCTATAAAGAAGATTATCCGCTTTGGGGAATGCCGTATGGCTTACCAAAATTAACAAAAGAAGAACACGAGACCCTTAGCTTGTGGATTGCTAAGGGGGCAAAGGGCGGTGATGAACTTGTCTTGAGTGACGACATCTTGAAAAAAATTGATCATTGGGAAGCATTTCTTAACCAAGATGATTTAAAAAGCCAGCTAATGAGTCGCTATGTTTTTGAGCATTTGTTTTTAGTGAATTTACATTTTGATGACTTTGGCGATGCTAATAGTACTTCTCAAACAAAGCCGCAGTTTTTTAAGATGGTGCGCTCAATTAGTCCTCCAGGGAAGGCGGTAGATGGTATTTATACTCGGCGTCCTTTTGATGATCCGAAGGTCAAGCGCGTTTATTATCGCATTATCCCGGTGACAGAAACCTTGGTACATAAATCACATATGCCATTTCTGTTAACGGCTGACAGAATGCAAAAATGGAAAACGTGGTTTATAGAGCCTGAATATACGGTTGAATTTTTACCTTCCTACCTGCCTGAAGAAGCATCAAACCCCTTTATCACTTTTGCACAGTTACCGGTAGATTCGCGATATCGCTATATGTTGGACGAATCGCAAAATACCATAATGCAATTTATCAAAGGCCCGGTTTGTCGCGGGCAAATGGCGCTTAACGTAATTAATGACCATTTTTGGGTGCTTTTTGCAGACCCACGTGTAGCCTCAGCCGAAAGCAATAACCAATTTTTGCAAGACGCTTTACAAAATATATCATTGCCCGCTGAGGAGCAGAGTAATGCATTGCCAACAGCGTGGATTAAATATGCTAAGCAAGAACGTAAGTATTTACAGGCAAAGTCTGAATTTATAGATACAAGCATCGATGATAGCGTTGAGATTACTTTAGACCTCTTGTGGGACGGTGAAGGCACGAATGATAATTTGGCATTAACGGTTTTTCGCCACAGTGATGCAGCAAGCGTCGTTAAAGGCCTTGTTGGCAACCGTCCACAGACCGCATGGATATTAACATACCCGTTGTTTGAGAGGATTCACTATTTATTGGTGGCCGGTTACGATGTTTACGGGAATGTAGGGCATCAGTTAAACAGTCGCATGTATATGGATTTTTTGCGAATGGAAGGCGAATTCAACTTCTTATCTTTTTTGCCTCAAAAAGCACAAAAAGCAACCCGAAAGAAGTGGTATCGGGGCTCGGTAAGTAAGGTCGAAGATTTTGTTTACCAAGCCAATGAAAGTCAAATAAGCAGCGATATTGAATACAAGACAAGTGAGCCTCTCACAGAGCTTTACGCTCTTATCCAAGACAAGGTTGCAGATGTACAAAGTCGCAAACACTTAAAGGATTCTGGATTTCAAGCGCCCTCGCTACTGTCAAGCTTTGAGAGGATTAATAAGTTGGTGGGCCGTGGCCTTTTCTTGTTGCCCGAATCGACACTAATCGAAGTTTACCGAGAATCTTCAAACGAGCGTCACATATACACTATGCTACGACACAGCGCCCACAGCAATATTTCACATTTATTTGGCGAGCAAGAACGGCGCTTATTTGAAGAGGATACCGTGACCATATCAAGTGGCTTTATGACCTCTCACCCCAACGCATTTTTGCGTATAGAAGAGGGTGAAGTAGACAGCTTTGCGACTCAATTAGCGTCTATGAAAACGGCTGAAGATTACACTAGGCTCTTAGATCGCTTTGGTATCCGGCGAAGTCATCCACGTTTTTGGGACTTCGCAGATAATTTGCACACTTACTTTAGCGAGTATTATCCTAATGAGGCTGCCTACCTAGATTTTAATCGATTAGAGAATCGATAGGCCGATTGTTAAGCAATAATTGATAAAGTCAGTTAAAAACTGACTTTATCATGCTCACCCATTTCATCGGGTTGTAGCGTTGCACCTGTAGATAATTTAAGCATGCCAGCGATGCTAGGATCCACTGACCAAATTTCTGCATCAATCAGCTCAAAGCGCATCATTTTAAGAGACTCATCTTCCTTGCCATCTTTGTACCAAGCAGCTACTGCTGGTGACCAATATTTATCGATAACTGCAGGGTCAGTTTCTTCAACGAGGTGTCCAGAAATACAGGCAAACAGCTTATGATCTGGTCCTACAAATTGCGCCATAGCCTCTCCGCCAGCAGCGATTCTGTTTTCTTTTGTTGTGTAAAACCAAAAACGTCCGTTGGCATCTTCGTCCAATTGCGCTCGCATTGGTTCGCTGTGTTGTGATGACGATTTAAGCGACATCATAAGATAAGGGCTATCTGCCATCGTTTCCCACATTTGTTGAGTGATTTGTTTACTCATGTTTATTCTCCTTTTAACCTTTGGGATTTTTTAACGCAGAAGTTTGCATGCTTCTACTGTTTAGATAAGGAAATGCATAAGTGGTGCCAAAGTATTTTTCACAACATAGCCTGGCAGCTATCAAAGCTAAGTGCATATACTAAGTCCTTATATAGCGGGGTTTGCTAGTGCAAGACTGTGGGGCTTAAGTACCCAGTTGCTAGCCTTAGTAAGACAAAGGTATAGGAAATTGCTTCTGACCTTTTGCAAGTTTTACACGCTTGAGCGCTGCTTTTGTAAAATACTCCGATTATTCGCGAACATGGGGTTTTAAGCTCTTTACCAACGGCAAATGAGTCATCAATTTTCTTAATTTAAAACAGTTACTTAATTTTATTTAGGCACTGCTTTTTATTCTGGCTTCAAGTTTGCTATGTTAAGTATTATCAACAATCAATAAATAACGAGTGAATGATGAATGGATTTGCAATAAACACCAAAGTAGAGTGGAAGTGGGGAAAAGGGAAAGCTCAGGGCAAAGTTACAGGGCGCTACACAGAAGATGTTACTAAGACGATAAAAGGGACTGAGGTGACAAGAGAAGCCACATCGCAGTCTCCTGCTTATGAGATTACGCAAGAAGACGGCGATGTAGTGCTTAAGTCCCATAGCGAAGTTTCTAAGGTAAATTAAGCACTAGTGCGGACCTTTGTTAAACACTAATTTTTGGTGTCAGCGTCTGCACTCTTTTCTTCAATGATCAAATCAGAAATGCCGCCTAGGTTCGTTACATTTGTAAACCCTTGGGATTCTAAAAAATCTTTCGCTCGCCCAGCGCGACCGCCCGAACGACAATACAGGGCAACGGGCTTGGTTTTATCTAAATCTTGAAATCCTTCGCCATCTAAAATGTTGGTGTGGGGGAGATGTATGGCATCGGGGTGATGACCCGCTTGCCATTCTGCGTCGCTACGAACATCAATTAACTGCACATCACTTTCAAATTGTTGATATTTCACTTCATCTTTTGCCCAGGCTTGTGAGGCCAAAAATGGCGCTGTGCAAAAAAGCGTAATAGCAGTCAATATGCTTATAAATATTTTCATTTCGTTACCTTTTATTTTTCAATGCTTGAAGTAATTTTTGTATTAATGATAATTACTATTACGCACGAGTTTAGTGATTTAGGTCAATTGCCTAATCATTCTTTACACAAAGTTGTTTGGCTTGTGATGCGATAAAGTCGTTCGCACCCTCTGACAAGCAGCGACGTGACAAATAGTTCCTGCCACCCTTGTGGTAAAGCAACCAACCCTGTTTTGTTTGTTCTATTGCGGAAAGGTCATCCCAAAGCAGTGTCGTGTCTACCGAGAATGATTTACTATTTACGCCCTTGTCATCGATAGTAAGGGTAAGTTCAACATTCGCAGCCTCGCTAATCATTTGCCGAGCTAGCCACCATGGTTTTTTAAAATAGACGCTACAAGCGTCAACACAGCCCAATATCACGATAAACCAAGCACCGTAAGGGTTGAGATCGCTAAAGTATAAAATAGCAAAGCCTAGCAGTAATAATACTATCGCTTTTTTATATTCCGAGATACTAGCATTAGTGGATATTGATTCATCGAAGGTTTCGCTGAAGTGGCTCTTGTCTAGTTTATAACGGGTTGAATAGTGAAAGGGTTTAACCATGGTAAGACACATCTAACAGTAAAAACCTAGTGTACCTATATTCGGCAAAATATGACAGTCGCGTCAGCGCAAGAGCTCGCTTTCTGACTCTCGTTTTTGCTGCTGAAAATGCGCTAGCCATTAGCGCTAATTGTAGATGACAACGTAAAGATTTAATGACGCCGCAATTAACAACCAAACAAAATAAGGCAATACGAGTAAGGCTTTGCTTTTTAGAATGGCGCTATAAGCAAATAGAAAGTAGCTTACAAGCGCGAAAAGTGCGCTTATGACCACAAAAGCAAATAACGTTTGGTGAAAAACGAAGAAAATTGGATTCCAAGCAACGTTTAATATCCATTGAATAGCAAATAAGATGATGAGCTTTTTTCGTTGGCTTACAGCCTTATAAGCAAAGCCCATAAATACCGCGTAAAGAGCCATAATCATGGTCCAGGCTGCCCCAAAAACCCAGCCAGGTGGGGTCCAAGGAGCTTTGTTTAAGCCTTGGTACCACGGACCGTTGACTGCCTCGGTTGTTGCCATGCTGCCTATTGCTAAGGCCGCGAAGTTGATGACGACAAAGGTAAGAATGTATTTGAGTGTACTAATATGCATAATTTTTTAATGCTACTAAGTGTGGTCGCTTTGGCACACAGCCTAAGCTAAAAATGCAGGCGTGGCAATTGTGCTCAGGTCACCTTTGTGTTTACATACTTTTAGTGAGGCGATAAAAGTTTGGATTACGACGCTGGCTAAAAGTGATCTAACTATGTAGTGAAGTGTGGATTTAATCGTTAAGAGGTATTGCATGTTAGACAGCCAAATAACAGATAAGCAAACGAAAACTAGCAGTTTTGTGCCAATGACAATTATTGGCCTGCTGTTTTTCTTGTTTGGTTTTATTACTTGGTTAAATGGCGCACTAATCCCTTATTTACAAATCGTTTGCGAATTGACCGAAGCACAGGCTTTATTCATTGCTTTCGCTTTTTATATTGCCTATGTTGTTATGGCATTACCCATGTCTTGGGTCCTCGACAAAACAGGTTATAAAAACGGCATGGCTCTGGGACTGGGCGCCATTGCTTTTGGCTGTTTGTTATTTATTCCTGCTGCGCTTTCACAAGCATTCTGGGTCTTTCTCGTTGCACAATTTACAGTAGGCACGGGCTTAACTATTTTGCAAACCGCGTCAAATCCCTACATCGTTAAGATAGGGCCAAGTGAAACTGCTGCGGTACGGATTTCAATAATGGGTATATTGAATAAATTTGCGGGTTTTTTGTCTCCTATTATCTTCACGACTATGGTGCTGAGCGATTTCTCCAACGTCAATGTGCAATATATGGAAACTTTGCCCGAATTTGCAAAGCAAGAGAAAATTTATATCTTAGCTAACGCGCTGGTGACGCCTTATACCTATATGGCGCTATTGCTAGTGATATTGGGCATGTTACTTAGGTTTTCTTCTTTGCCTGAGCTTGCTTTGCCTGCGCGTGAAGGCGATGTAGATAACGATAAATCGGTATGGGCTTTTCCGCAGCTAATACTTGGGGTGGTAACCCTATTTTTTTACGTGGGGGTTGAAGTTATTGCGGGGGATACTATTGGCCTATTTGGTTCTCAGCTAGGCGTAGCAAATGCGACTTCACTCACGTCATATACCATGGCGTTTATGGTGTTTGGCTATTTGTGCGGATTAGTCCTTATTCCTCGCTTTCTTTCACAGGCCCAAGCATTGGCAAGCTCCGCTATCTTTGGAATTTTAATCAGTCTTTGTATTGTTTTTGCTGACAGTCAATCTACCATTATTTCACAGTTATTGTGGGCATGGACGGGACTACCTGAACTACCTAATAGTGTTGCTTTAGTTGCGACTCTCGGTTTTGCCAACGCGATGGTGTGGCCGGCGGTTTGGCCTTTGGCGCTTGAAGGGCTTAACAGATTAACAGCGCGCGGCTCGGCGTTGTTGATCATGGGCATTTCTGGCGGGGCAATACTCCCGGTGTGTTATGGGTATTTTGCGCAGAGCTTTTCTAGCCAGGGCGCCTATTGGATGATGATACCCTGTTATAGTTTTATTTTGTTTTATGCGCTCAAAGGACACAAGCTAAGAGCTTGGTAGAGTTTGAGAACGCTTGTTGAAGCACTCGTGCCTTAAAATTCTTTTGTATTCGCCGTTAGGTCAATAATTTTAGCGCTAGATCCAATAGATAGAATAGATAAAATCATCATCAATAAAGCAACTGTCGTTTTATCATAAGGCAATAGGTATGACGCGACGGTGACCGATACCAAAGCAATGGTAGAAAAAAGCATAATGATAAAATATTGAGCTAAGGTTAACTTTCCAGAAATGATGAACATGATTTTGTCGCAACGTAAATAAAGAATCGATAAGTATTTATCGCATTTTTTTGCATATTCTTGAGTGAAAAGTGCATGAAAAGATGTTGAGACTTACTATTTACTTATTGTGGTACACGACGCTTATTCTTATCTCACGGCTTGTACATTTACGCGAAGTGACGCGCTTCTACCTAAATCGTCACTTACGTGCACCTCATGTGTTCCCGGGGGCGCATACCAGATAACGGGCGCACCATCACCTGTTGCAGTAAGATCGCTACTTGCAATATATTCGCCATTTGCAAACCAATATAAATAGCTCGATTCGGCGTCAGCGTTTGCTATTAGGGGAATAGCAACAACCTTACTAAGGCTATCTTGCACGACATAGTTTAACTGCGCTTGGGGCGAGCTAATAAGGGGTGCTTGACCGATAATAGGCACCTTGTCTAATTTACATTCGGGCGCAAATTTCGGCGGCTTTTCGAAATGAATGCCGGCTTTGGAAAACAAGTTTTGAAAGTCTGAGGGCCAAAATGCATATACTTTCTTCGTTGCGTTTTGATGCAGGGTGTCACACTGTCTAAAACCCGTGTCGTTGTCTACCCATACGCTGCGGTAAATATTCGTACTTTTGATGGGAGAAACGCCCGGAATAAAAAGAGATGTGCTTTTTTCTGGGCACTCAGCTTCGTATAAATCACCGGTGTTTTTGCAAATTGCTACCCGTTTCAGATTTAATGCTTGTAAGGATGTTGCGGGAAAAGGGGTCAATTGGAACGCGTCTTCAAGCGCATTTTCAGGATTGGAACTTGGCTTGTATTGTGTAATAACATCAAGCAAATTGAATAGCAGAGGGCCTGCCGCCGTTCTGCCTATAAACGCATTGTTGCCTTCGCCCTCAAAGTTTCCAATCCAAACTGCTAGCACATAGTCCCCGCTTATCGCGACAGCCCAAGCATCTCGAAATGCCCAAGAAGTACCAGTTTTCCACGCGACCTTTTGCTTTATTTTTTGTTTGCTAGCTGTCGCGATTGAACTGATTGCGTTTGGTCGTGGATTTTTACTTAGCATATCAAAAACTAAAAAAGCCGCTTCAGGACTCAGCATTGAATGCGCTTGTTTGCGTAAAGTCACATCGACCTTATTATTTTGTGAGTAACTACTTACTATCTCTCTTTTTTCACCTAAATTAGCTATTGTGGCATATAGGCTCGCTATTTCTAACATACTGACTTCAACGCCGCCTAAGGCGAGCGCTAAGCCATAAAAATCTGCGTCCTTTAATTCAGATACTCCGGCATTGACAAGGAAATCATAGAAAGTCAGCGTCTGTTTATTATTTACCTGCTGTTGAATCAACTGGTGTTGAAGTTCAACCGCGGGTACATTACGGCTTTTGATAAGCGCATCTTGGGCCGAAATTGGCCCCACAAAGCCTCTGCCAAAATTCTCTGGTGAGAAACCTGCATATTTATGAGGCAAGTCTTTGAGCATGCTCATAGGGTGAATTAAGCCAGCATCAAGGGCAAGCGCGTACACAAAGGGTTTTAGTGTTGAGCCTGGCGAGCGCTTAGCAAGCGTGCCGTTAACCTGCCCATGAATACTGTTGTTATAAAAGTCAGCCGATCCGATCATGGCTTCAATCTGCATGCTTTTGTAATTGAGGAGTAATGCACTCGCGTTTTTAAATCCTTTGCTCTTATTTTGTAAAATGTAGCTTTGTAAGATCTGTTCTAAACGCGATTGAATTTTTAGCTCAATGCTTCCTTTTATGACTTGTTGTTTTTTTAGTGCCTGTTGCGCAAGTAGATAATCTACAAAATGAGGGGCATGGTAAGGCAGGTCTGTGCTTTTACGCACGGCTAAGGGGAGTGCGTTAAGTGCTAGTTCATCCTTGTCCTTTGGATATTTTTCTAGCCAGCGTTCACCTAGGCGCTTCTTTGCATCTTGTATTTCCAAGAGGCCCTTTGCTTTGGATGGGTTACGTTTGCTCGGGTTTTGCGGGACTACCGCTAGTGTCATCGCTTCACTTAAGCTAAGTGTTGATGCTGGTTTATTGAAATAAACAAGGCTTGCTGCCCCTATGCCTTCAATGTTTCCACCGTAAGGGGCTAAATTTAAATAAGCTTCTAACAGTTGCTGCTTGTTATAGTGACGTGATAGTTGAAGCGCACGAAAAATTTGGATGAGCTTACCGCTAGGCGTATTTGACGGAATATTCCAACGTAAGCGAGCAAGCTGCATAACAATAGTTGATGCGCCGATGCGACGTTCTTTTAGCACATAGGTTTGCCAAAATGCTCTTAATAGTGCGCTGTAGTCGACGCCAGAATGTTCATAAAAATCTTGGTCTTCGTAAAGAATCGTCGCTTCTTGAATATTGTCCGCTATGTTACTGATTGGCGTATACAGGCGGTAACGGTCATCTTGGGCCAAGGAAAGCCTGAGCAACTGGCCTTCGCGATCATATACCACCTGCGAATAGCTTTGATAGCTAAATAGCTCAGGTTTTGGCAGCAAGAGGTAGACAATAGCGCCTATACTCAGCACCAGGCATGCGAAAACGACAATCTTAAAACGCCGTGTTAGTTGCGAGTATGCGCGCTTTAACAAGACCTTAGCTTCGCTATGACTAGTCAGCTTCTGTCACCTTGATACTTCCCGCTTTTGACATGCCGCTTACGCTACGATCATACATCGCTTCAGCAAAACTTGCCGGGATCGTGAATGTGCCAGCCGCGGTGACCTTCACCTTGTAGCTTATTTCTCGCATTTGTTTATCAACATTGCCATAAAAAACGATGCGGTCTTCACGAATATCGACATAGTCAGACTGCCAGCGTCCGCTGCGCCTATTAAGCGATTCGCGGATGACCTCAAAACCTCCGGGCAATAAATCGACGATGGCGACGTTCGCGATATTTTGTTGCTGTGTGGCCCGCACTCTTAATCTAACGGTAAGTTCATCACCTTGCGAAGCGCTATTGGTGACTTCGCCATTTTCATTTATAAAGGCGCGTTGAATCTCGATACCATTAATACTTGCTTCACTTGGTATTTTCGTTTGATAACCTGCTTGCATGTTTACATAATACAGACCACCAGCTTTTGCCAAGACATCGGTTGGCATAGTTACATGTATTTGCTCAGTATCCGTTGGATAAAGTGCGCTGGCAAAGGGTCTATAGCTTACATCAAGGGGGATTTTGATTGGCCGATGCTAGCGCTAAAACTAATCTGTTTATCTAAGGCTTCAAGTAATTCATGCGCTTGGTTATCGCCCGCATTTTTATTAATCGCACTATTGACTGCTTGGTGATATGCGCCTAAGGCCAGCATGCTGTAGGCTGCTGATACCGTGTTATATTGGCCTTTATAAATACTTTGGGTAATGTTCAAGAAGGCCTGTTTTGAAAGTTCCTTAAGTTGCTCTGGGAAATGCTTCGCAAGAAGCAATAAATACTGTGCATCTAAGCTTGTGCGCGGTGCTAAGCCGGCGAAAGCTTGGTCTACTTGTTGTGCTTTTTCACTTAGGTCATAGTGCTTAATGAGTGCATTGGCTTTGGCGCTTTGTTGCATTAGGCTATAGCTAGCACTTACATACGCGCTGAGTATATCTTTGTGCCACTTATTTTCATGTTGTTTATCTAATACGCCGACCAAATCGATAAGCAAATTACTCGTTAGCACGCCACTTGACGTCAACAAATAAATCATTTTTGCGCGGCGGCGAAGCTCAAGCAAAGAATAAGTGCTATTTTGTCTCGATTCACTAACATAAGCTTGGGCGCTTTCTTGTAAATAGCGCAAACCGCTATCTAGCATGTCTTGAGGCACCGCAAAGTTAAGTGCTTGGGCTTCCATTAAAAAATGCATGACATAAATCGTGGTATCAAGATCATTGTCTATGCCCGACCAATATGAAAAACCGCCATCATAAGATTGTCGCTGCCTTAATTTATCGATGACCTCAGTAAAATGTTCGGCTACTTTCTCGTTGCTAGGTGCATATTGAGGAATACTCGATAAACCAACTAAGGGGAAGACCTGACTCACAATTTGTTCGGTGCAGCCGTGGGGATATTCTGCTAAATAAGCACTTAGGCCCTCGGTAATAACTAATGGACTTGTTGAAGCCTTGATCATTTGCTGAGATTGCGCTTGAAACAGCCTTAGCGGCGTTTGTAGGCTGAGCGTGCCATCATTGTTTACACCGGTCGTAATATTGACTTCAAACGGCATCGCAGGGCGTATGCTTAAGCTTTCACTAATGGCTGATTGCCAAGTTTTACCTTCTGCATCGGTCATATTTACCTTGATAGTAATCTTGGCTGCGCCAAGTAGCTGATTCGCTTTCACCCTAAAACGTAATACATCTTCTTGGTTTTCGTTTAATCTTAGTTGGCCGCTATTTTCACCAATGATGCTCAAATGAGGCGATGAACTTAAGCTGACATTGACAAGGGCATTTTGGGGCGAGTTTTCAACTAAATTGGCGACACTAACACTGATGTCAAACTCGTCTGAAGGTGCGGCTTGATTGAGTACATTTGGGCTTATCACAAATGGACCACGAACAAGCGTGTTTTCTTCGCTTCGCCCCATACTTTGCTCGCCTACTGCAATAGCCATAACGCGCAGGGCACCGGCGAAGTCATCAGGGACATTAAATGTGTAAGTATTATTACCTTTTGTTGCATCGACCACCCCCGACCAAAACACCGCAGGATCTTTAACTTTTCTTTCAAAGGGGTTTTGTGAACGGGCTCTGCTTTTTGACATTTGCGACATCATCATTTCGGCTTGTGCGCGATCGGCAAACATGTCGCCACCCGCGCCAGACAGCATTTGCGTAAGCGCAAAGTCGGGCAGGATTAAATCGAGTATTTGCATGGTTTGTACGTTCAAAGCTCGTTTTTTAAAGAAGTGCGCCAGTGGATCTGGCGTGCGGTATTTAGCTACCTGTAAAATACCTACGTCTACCGCAAACACTGCTACTTTTGCATCTTCAGACACATTGAGGTCGATGGTCATGGGTTTACCGGGCTGGACGACTTTCTCAACCTCCAACTCAAGCGCTAAATTACGTTTTGAACGGTCAATAGAAAAGGGAACTACCGCGTAGCTCAACGGACTCGTAAATATCTCTTTAGAGGCCACATCGCGCACGAAGGCAACGTTTACATAGGCGTTGCCCTCTAAATTTTTCGGAATGCTAATGCGCTGAAGACTACTTTTAGTTGTGCTTTTGAACCATGTAAATGCATGTAACTTATCGCTTTCAATACTAATTAGACCACTGCCAGCGTAAGGTGCTTGAATACTCAGTTCAATGGTGTCACCTGCTTGATAATCCGCTTTATCTAACACAACTTTTAATTCGGCACTTTTTTCTAACTGGCCGCTGTCGTTGCTAGCGCCAACTACGGTGTAGTTAGTGCTGAGCACGACCTCATTGTTTTCGTTTAGGATCTCAAGTACGAAATTACCGGCTTTGCTTGTCTCTAAGCTAACAGTGTTAAAATCTGCCGCTAACGAGAAAGCACCTTCTTTTATAACTTCGCGTTTCTCGATGCTCTCATATTGATAGCGCCCGTTATATTGTTGTACGAGCGTAGAAATACTTTGCACTTGGCTTAACCGAAGTCGCAAGCGCTCAAGTGAAATCGCCTCTAAGGTATTATTTATGGCAATAATGTCGAGATTGCGAGGGCTATTCATATTGATGAAATTGAGTTTTCCATCACTCTTATAACCAAGCAAATAGGGCGAGGGCGAATACAAAATACTAGTGTTAACGCCTACAGAGCGTCCGCCAGAGGCTTCATAGCCTTCGCTTTGTATGTTTAAGCGATAACTTCCTTTGCTATAATTGCTTAAGTCTATCTCAAGGGTTGCTTGACCGTCTGCGTCACTGACTAATTCTGGCAGGCTTTGTTCAATGCGCTTTAAACCATCATTACTGTCATTTTGCTCTTGATGCGAATAAAACTGTACGTCATTATAATCTTCAAAACGAAATTGCATGGGGCTTAACGTCAGTTCGCTGGTGACTTTGCGGCCTTGCGCAGGTACGCCAAACAAGTTTTGTATTTTGAGTTCGTTAATTAAGGTGGATCCGGTAAACCATCCTTTGCGCGGCAGGTTTACGACCTTACTTGTCATTGACATAGTGTCAGCTTGAAACTCTTCTACGCTAAAGCTGAGTGAACCAACTAGGCGGTCGCGAGTACGTCTACTGTTATCACTTATAAGATGTAAACTGGCATTATAGGCTCCGGTTTTAAAGCTTTTTTGCGTGTTAAGTTTAGCTTCCATAAAGCCAAATTTGGATAAGGTGATTTTTTCGCTATACACTTCATTGTATTGCGGATCGCGCACAACTAGTTCAAGGGGAATGCTATTTAGGTTTTGTAGGTTTTTACCTTTTACGATCATGCCCATATTGACTGTTTCGCCAGGTCGGTAAATACCTCTATCAGTAAACATATAAGCGTTTACGCCTTCATTTTTACTGTTATAAGCGTACTCTCCGCCCACGTCAAAGCGAGAATAGTTTATTTGCCGGGTATAACGGTTGTAAGGAATGAACGAGACGTCATTTTGTTGCTTGACGATGTATACAACCGGCTCGTTTTCACGCTTATATCCTTGCGCGGAAGGGAAGGTAACATGGCCTCTGCCATCGCTCCTTTTACTAAATAAGGTCGTCCCGTTTTTGGCCACAAGTTCTACAAGGGCGTTTTGCACTGGCTGCCCGGTGGCAATAGATTGTACAAATATATCTTGGCTGTTATTTTGACTGCGTTTGACTATTAAGCCCAAGTCAGTAATTAGCACGAGTAACTTGTCACCCACATTGTAAATCTCGCGGTCATAGCGCGTGTCCCATGCTTTTATCTCAACGAAAAAGAGGCCTAAGCCAGCTTCCTCTTTATTTATTAGCTTGTTTAAATCCACAGAGGCGTAGCTCGCTGTTTTTAAGTCGCCCCTATTATTATTCATTTTTATAAATTGACTGCTAAACTCAGCCAAATTGTTTTCATTAAAGCGCCAATTGTAGAAGTCAGGCTTGCTAATATCACCTTGGGTTTGTGAAACTAAATGGTATAACTGGCCATCTTTAACTTTACCAATACTGACTTTTACATCACTTATACCGCGGGTTGAAAAAGCCAGTCGGTGTTCGGTGGAATGAGTCAATACCGAGCCTTCACCAGCAATGATGACTTCTTGTGGATAGGGTGGAACAGTGACAATGTTGTCAACAAAAGTACGTTGTATAAAGCCATTGGCTGAACGTAAGCCTGGTGCTACTTTGAAATAAAGTTGTCGACCAGGTTCTACGTCAATTTTCATTTGATAATGATGACTGTTTGCTTCGGCATTTGGCATAAGTACAAAATCGACTTTTTGTGCTTCCTCTAGCACATTGCTGTTTATCTCTCTTGGACTTTGCCAATGTTTGACACGCGAGTGCTGAGCGTCTTTTTCAAGCTGCTTATTGGGTAATAAATAGAGGCTAAATTTATCTAGTATTTCACTGCGTGAGATGAGGTCGCTAAAACTAAGCAATATAAATTGTTCAGGCTCATTTTCAGGTGAACGTAATACTTCAATACCTGATTGCTCTAGCTTCAAGTAACTATAAACATCGGGTACGACTATTTTGCTCGCGTATTTCTCATTAGTTGTTTCACCGCCATACAGGCTTTTTACACCAGCATCTACTTCAACTTCAATGATACGAGGCTGGTCGGGTAAATTATCGATCGCCGCTATTGCGCTAATAAACGTCGAATCGTCGCTAACACTTAGGCTATATTTTTGGGATTCACCTAGCTCGTTATCGTCTAACTGATAGGCCATTGTGAGCGCTCTTTCAACGCTATTTATGTCTATAGGATAGTTAAAGCTCATTTCGAAGAAAACCTGCTTCAGGTTATCGTCAAGGCTCAGGCTAAATTCGCTGTATTCAATTTGTCCTTTTAGTGCTTGCGTAGAAAAACGATACGCATCATCACTAAAGCTTTCTTTGGTTTCAAATACAGATGGCGCAAAGTTTACTTCGTACTCTTGTCCTGCGGGCCATGGTGTCTCGGGTGTAAATGAAAGTGTACGATCGTCTTGCCAAGTCCAAATGCCGGCCTTGGCTGGATGCATCGTGATCCCATTGAGTACTTGCTCACCTACCAATTCTATAGGTGCTACAGAGGGGAAATCTGCTCGCATTGTAGTATGAGAAGGCGCTAAGCGAGTTTCAGCTATCGCTTGTGGAGCTTCTTTCGCGTTCATTGTTGATGAGTTATACACAAATTCTACAAGCAGTGGTCCGCGTCCGGTTTTTTCGCCATTTTCGCTCTCGTAAAATACATTGGGAGGTGTAATTACTGCATCAACTAAGATTGGCGTTGGCAAGCTCTGGTAATACTCGTATATCTTGTACCCTGAGACACTTGCAATTGCGCATAGTAGCAGCAAACTTATCAATTTTAGCGGGCTATGCTTTGCAAGCCTAATAAGATATGAGAGCCACGCTGGCCTTGACCACGAAAAATTGCCAAAAATGAATGTAAAGACGCTACTAATAAAGACCAAGGGGAGTAGTAGAATTTGCAGAAATAATGGCATGTTTGGTCCTTAATTTGAGGCGTCTTTGGTTTGTTTACGCGACACTTACTTTCTGGATTTAGGGCAAAATAAAGGGATAAAAGTTCATCTAAATTAGGATATTTACACTTTTACACCTTCAATAAAGTCGTGTTTATTAGCATCATACTGTACAACACACAACAATGCTAAACACCTTGCAAAATGGGCATTCGCGTGCAAAAAATAATTGCCCTTTAGGCAGCTTTTCAGAGCTCCATTTATAGGCTGAGTGTCAGGATTTTTTACACATCTATAAACATCTCTTAATGTCCTATGCTATCTTGCTGAAAAACCTAGCGAAATATTTTTGGCTCGATAATTGCTTTCCTAAGCCGTAATGAATCGATGATTGTTTGCTAACCTAGCTGACTTGAGTTCATTACCATGAAAAAAAATAAGGAATATACTATGTTGAAGAAAATTTTATGTGGAGCTACACTTTTATGTGCGGCGGGTTTCACAAATGCTGCTACTCTAACGTTTAGCGATACTGTAGCCGTTGCTACTACTAACTTTACTACTACTGTTGATTTGCAAAAGTTCGATACAATGGGCGGCACTCGCGTTCTTGAGTCAGTAACTTTTTCTATCGACGGAAGCATCTTCGGTTCAGCTGAAGTTGAAAGTAGAGACGCAGAAGCTGCGACTATCGTTACTAAGCTTGAAGCTGTTCTTACTCTTGCTGACGCAATGATGAACACGCTAGTTGTTACTATCCCAAGTGTATCTAACACTTTCAATGCTACTGCTTATGATGGTGTTTTAGATTTCGGTGGAACTTCTGGTATGAGCTGGTTAGATTTGACTGCTAACCAATACGAAGAAGCGACCTTTATGGACGCTGGTACACTAGCATTCTTCAGCGGTGTTGGCATGTCTACTTTCTCATTTGATGCAACTGCTACAAGTTCATCAACTGGTGCTGGTAACCTTACAAGCGCATTTAACACTTCTGCTGGTGGTTTAGTTTCAGTTGTATACACATACTCTGACGTAACTGTTCCAGTATCTGCTCCTGCTCACGTAGCTCTATTAGGCCTAGGTCTTTTAGCTTTCGCTGGCGTAAGAAGAAGCCGTAAGTAATTATTTGCTAACGCAAAATACTTATATAAAGGTTGCCGTCTAGTACGGCAACCTTTTTTTGTGTCAGCTTTTTATACACTTTTTGTACGATAGTTATTAGTCAGCTATTCCTTGCCATCTTAAGATTTTAATTGTCTTCAGGGTTTAGGCCGTCAACGCCAAGAATCTCTTCATTCCTGTAAATCTGGCCAGTTCCTCTTTGTTGAGCTTCAAATAGCAAGTCATCAGCCATTTCAAATAGCTGTTCTGGTTCACCACCGCCAGCAGGTGCTGCTACTGCCTGTCCAATCGTGCAGGTAATGTGGCGCGCATTAACTTGTTGGTTAACAATAGAGTTTGGATTGTTAAAGCGGGTCATGACCTCTTCGGCCTTTAAGCTCGCGCCACGATTACTGCAATCAGATAGTAGCAATGCGAAAACGTCGTTGCCTAAAGACGCAAATAAGTCACCAGGTCTTCCCCCAACGGAACATAGGTTATCAGCGATTGAGGCGGTAAGGCTGTAATATTCATCTTTGCCGTATTCTTGCTTAAATTGCTGCATATTATCAATGCGGATTAACAATAGCGCTAGATGATGCCAATAGCGGGCGCACCTTGACCACTCTTGCTTCAATACTTCTTTAAACTTACTCGCATTGGGTAAGTGGGTAAGTGGATCGATATAAATAAGGGATTCTAAGCGCTTTGTTTTTCGGTAAACGCTAATATGGCGTTTTATTCTGGCAACTAATTCGGTCACCATTGGTGGCTTGGTAACAAAGTCAGCACCGCCAATTTCAAACGCCTGCGACTTAATTGTTGGCCCCGATAGCGCCGAGATAAATATAATCGGAATATCACGAGTGAATTGATTTTCTTTAATTCTATCGCATAAGGCGAGGCCGTCTTCGTTGGGCATCATTATATCGAGTATGATTGCATCAGGCAGAGGAGCCCTGTTTAATAAGTCCCATGCTTCTTTTGAAGATTTGGCAAACATCATTGTAAAATGTTGCGCTAAACCATTGGCATAGAGCTTTAGCTCAATTTCGTTGTCATCGACCACCATCACTCTATATGGGGCTTGCTTGTCCAGTGCGTTTGGTGATGAATCCATGCTTTCCATGTGTTGTTCAACCTTGCTTCATGTTAACGTTTGCGCGCTCATCGCTTGCAATCAGTTTAAATGTAGTTAGTAGGACAACAAGCAATATTGGACAATAAATGTATGTAAAACGACTGCTTCATCTACTTTCATCCTTATAGTTATATCACGATGAAAAACTATTACAATTAGATAAAGGTATATATCTTGGACAAAGTTAATGAGGCGTACCTGCACTGCCTTTTAAAAAGGCCAAATTAGTATTTCGTTTATACGCATAGGCAGATATACTTACTAGCTCATTCTCGTTTCGCCTTCGCTAAGCAAGGTCTTTCAAATCGCTACACTACAAGGTTATTTTTAATGCCAAAGAAATCATTAGAGCATTCGCCAAAGCAATGGAATAGTGCCGAAAACTGGTCCGTTACAGACGCTGAACGAACTTACGGCGTGTCGAGTTGGGGCGGTGGATATTTTAAAATCGGTAGCAATGGCAACATACATGTCATTCCTGATCAAAATCAATTAGATATGAATATTGATTTTGCATCAGTTTTGCAAGAGATAAGTGAAGAAAACATTCAGTTCCCTGTGGTTGTCAGATTCCATGACGTATTGCGTTCACAGGTAGTTAGTCTAAATGAAACCTTCAAAGAAGTGATTGGTGAAGCCAACTACAATGGCAACTATAATGGCGTTTACCCAATCAAGGTCAACCAGATGCGCGAAGTCGTTGAAGAAATTGTTGATGCAGGTGCCCCTTATGATTTTGGTTTAGAAGCGGGTTCAAAACCCGAATTACTGGCTGTACTTGCTTACAATACTAACGCCAATTCGCTTACCATCCTAAATGGTTATAAAGACGAAGAGTTTATTCGACTCGCGCTTTTAGGTCGTAAACTAGGCCGTAAAGTGGTGGTGGTTATCGAAAAGTTCAGTGAGCTGCTGTTGTTGGTTAAAATTAGTAAAGAACTAGATATTGAACCTATTGTTGGTCTTCGTAGCAAAATGCGCAGCAAAGGCCAAGGCCGGTGGGTTGGCTCAAGTGGTGACAGAGCTAAGTTTGGCTTAACCATTTCTGAAATCATCAAAGCGGCTCGTTATCTTGAATCAGAGGGCATGGCACACACGCTGAAACTATTACATTTTCATATTGGTAGTCAGTTGCCCGATATTCGCGCCATTAAAGATGCTGTAAATGAAAGTGCGCGTATTTATGCAGAGCTTCATAAGCTTGGCTTTAAACTCGAATATGTTGATGTAGGCGGCGGACTTGGTATTGACTATGATGGCAGCCGTTCTACCAATGATTCTTCACGAAATTATAGCCTACGCGAATATGTAGCGGATGTTGTGTATGGTTTGCGTGAAATGTGCGATCTTGAAGGTGTTCCCCATCCGCATATTGTTTCTGAGAGCGGCCGTGCGTTAACAGCCCATCACAGCTGCGTTATTACCGAGGTCGTTGGCGAAATAAAACCAGAGGGCGTTGATATCGATACCAGCGCAGCAGAAAACGAACATATTTTGCTTAGAAATATGCGAGACTTGCATAACTCCTTAGCGACCCATCACAGCTATCAAGAAGCGTTTAACGATGCTTCACAGTGGAAAGAACAAGCGTCACAAGCCTTTAAGCTGCGTGTCATCAGTATGGAAGAGCTAGCCAAAATAGAGACCCTATATTGGCAGGTCCTTCGCTTTGTAAACGACTACTATCAAAAAGCTGACTTTGTACCTGAAGACATGCAAGATCTCGATTATGCTTTGTCCTCACAGTACCTATGTAATTTTTCTATTTTCCAGTCAGCTGTAGACAGCTGGGCTATTGGACAATTGTTACCTGTAGTGCCTTTGGTAGGCCTTGATAAACCGCCTGCAAAAAATTGTTCATTGGTTGATATTACCTGTGATAGTGACGGTAAGATAGACCGCTTTGTGGTTGATCATAACATCACCAATATATTGCCACTGCCTGAACTAAAGCAAGGCGAAAAATGTTATTTAGGTTTGTTCTTAACTGGCGCATACCAAGATGTTATGGGTGATATGCATAATTTATTTGGTCGTTTAAATGAAGTGCATGTGTTCAGCCACGATGATGACCCAGAAGATTTTTATATTGAAGAGATTATCCAAGGCTCTACTGTTGAACAGGTTTTATCTATCATGCAGTATCATCCAAGTGCAATGGCGATTGATGTGAAAAAAACCATCGACAAGCAAGTTGCTGCTGGAAATATTAAACCGCGTGAAGGGGTTAAATGGACAGACTTCTACGAAGCCTGTTTAAGTGGCTATACTTATTTACAAACTCCCAAATAAGGCACGTACTTTGCTATTACTACTGTTATAGCGACGCACTTTGATTAAGGCCGTTATTTTCATTGAAATGTACACGGTTACGGCCTTGGCGCTTAGCTTCATAAAGTGCGGTTTCAGCATGTTTGATTAAATCAATGGGTTTAGCTCTGGTAAAGGGCATTAAGTTTGTAACACCAAGGCTAATAGTGACGCTTTTCAAGGTAGTTAGTTTAGTGGCAGCGTGCGGGAAGCGTTTATTTTGTATTTCGTGTTGTAGCTTAGTGGCAAAAGCAATAGCACCTTTAATGTCAATATTGGGTAAAATAATTGCGAATTCTTCACCCCCATAACGCGCAACCAAATCGCCCTTTCTACTTGCTAAAGAGTGCGCTATTTCAGCAAGGTTTGTCAAACAAGTGTCACCCGCCACATGCCCATAAAAATCGTTATATTCTTTAAAGTAATCTACATCAAACATGATGATGCATAATGGTTGGTGATTACGGTGCGCTCTGCCAATTTCTGCCTCAAGAGTTTCTTCGAAATAACGGCGATTAAACACACCGGTTAAACCATCTCGGCGATTTAACTCGGCAAGTTGTTGCTCTATCATTGTACGCTTATCACGCTCTTGTTGATGTTGTAAGCCTAGCAATATCGACTTATTAAAGGCCTTGCTAATATTATCGACCAAAGCAAGAACGGTCATAGAATACAAGCCCATGGTAAGCGCGGTTAACAAGCCACTTTCGCCGCCGTAACTAATCAGAAAATAAGCCGGGACAGCCATGATGGGAAATAAAAAACTTATTACAGCATATGCGCTAGCGCCGTATACCATGACCGAGCCTGAGCTTAACGCAACTGCAAATAAGCCCATTGATACGATGTATTCAGGTTGGTCAAAGGGGGTGAAGTAAACAAACGCCAGCGCGTAAATACCCCCATTATCGCTGAACAACCCACCCACACGTGCAACCACAAATGCGTGTTTTCATCATCGCTATAACGTTTGTAGGCGCTATACAAGAAAAGCCTAAGGCAGGATACAAAGCACACTGCACCTAACCAAAGACTCAGCTCTTTTAAATCAGCTACCCCTGCCAACCAAAACACAATTAACATGCTGGCTAAGGTATTGCCAACGGCGATTTTAAACGTATGCCCGAAAAGTTGCTGTAGTAACGCTTGATTCGTTTTTTGCGCGACACTTTGTTGGGTGGCGCTATTTGGGCTTATTAAGTCAAACGGACTGGGTTGCATCAATACTAAATCCTCACAAAAAATTTGCAGTATTTAAAACACGATAGTTTTCATGAGACAGAGTATACAAGTGAGTTTGTGGCTATTGTTGTCGATAAAAACACTTAAGCGCTAATTTTTATACGCAAAGTATTTTGTTAATGACAGTTTATGACTAATTTTACTGTTGTTGGCGGGCTTGTTGCGTTAATTTTGTGGGCTTTGGTTGATAACTGCTTGCTCCCAAAACTTTGCGCTAATGGTGTTGATCATATTACTTTCGGCATTCATCAATATTGCTATACCGGTTTCCAACGTAGGCGAAAATGCCACGTCTGCGCGATAGCCTTGCACCCAACCACCATGGTAGTTAAGTTTGATGCCTTTAAAATTATATACTCGCCACCCTAAACCATAATGGGCTGTAATAAGATGCTTGCGCCATTCACGGCGACGTAATTCGTTTTTGGTTTGTACGCGTGGCTGAGTCATTTGGCTTATCATGGTGGCATTTACGACCTCAGGATATTCAAGCAACATGGCTCGTAGCCAAATTTCCATATCCTTTATGCTAGCATTAATGCCTGCAGCAGGAGAGAAGCGATAATAGTCATCTTTTACTTTTACTTGTCGCCATTTAGTACGAGAGAGCGCAGCATGAGGTTTTGCCCAGTTTCCTGATTTTTCAAGTGCCTCTCGTCCTACCGTCGACGACATTTTTAAAGGCGAAAACAAATGCTTGTTTAGTTCATCTGAATAAGATGAGTTTTGTGTTTGATAATATTCTTCTAAAATTCCAAACAGCGCGTTTTGATAGGTGTAACAATAGCCGGGTTTACAAATACTGCTTAGTTTGCCAAGTTCATTTAACACGCGTGGACGTTCATAGTCGGCTTCAATAAGATTGTCGTAGGCGTTGGGCATAAAGCCCGCGGACTGGCCTATTACATGGCGTAATAAAATAGGTTTTTCTTGATAGTTATCAATAGTATAAGCTGGGGTCAGTTGTGACAAAGGCGACTGCCAGTTTAGAATGTTCTCGCCATTTTGCTTAGCCACTAATGTAGCGGTAAAGGTTTTGGACACTGACGCCAAGCGAAACTTAGTGTCTTCATTAATAGCATTGCCACCACGCTCAGTTACGCCGTAATATTTAAATTGCGCGGGTTGCCCCTTTTGCACTATAACAACAGCAAAGCCTGGGATGTTGTACTTCTGCGCTTCTTTTACAATCGTATTAACGTATTCTTTAACCCACTTGTTGTTATCAGCTTGCGCCCACGAATTGCTCACGCACAAACTTAAGATGAGCAATAATACCGTGCGCATCTGGCGCAGAGGCTTAAAGAACTGAGCATGTTTATTTAAAAATGAAGTCATATTCCAACTTAGTTTTGTTGCCACTGCATTGGTCTCTCGGATTGACTATAAGTTCCGAAAACAACGTGTTTTTATTAAAAGTAGGTGTACTATTTACCCAAGTTTATCATTTATTGGCAAAACATGTTAACTCAACAAGTATGTGAACAAGCAAGACTAAGTCGCGATCCGCGATTTGATGGGCTATTTTTTGTTTTAGTTAAAACGACTAGAATATTTTGTCGAAATACCTGCAAAGTACGCATGCCACTTGAGAGAAACGTCGAATACAGTGACAGTGCCCAGCAAGCTTTAAATCAAGGCTATCGCCCATGTTTGCGCTGTCGACCCGACAGCGCTCCCCACTCTTGTGCATGGCAAGGTGTTAATACAACGGTTGTACGCGCAGTTAAGTTATTGACTCAAAAGCTCGACCTAAGTATCGAGTCTGTCGCCTCGAACTTGGGAATAACAACGCGTTATTTGAATAAGCTCTTTCAAGATCATATGCAGATGTCGGCTAAGCGATATCGCATTTACCAACAAGTTCTTATGGCGAAGCAATTGTTACAACAAACGCGGTTACCTATTGAAAATGT
Organism: Glaciecola sp. G7-5; assembly: GCF_055808975.1. Lineage (NCBI taxonomy): Bacteria > Pseudomonadati > Pseudomonadota > Gammaproteobacteria > Alteromonadales > Alteromonadaceae > Glaciecola > Glaciecola sp. G7-5. Next base: position 281,855 of record NZ_CM147892.1, on the reverse strand, counting down.
TGCCGAGTCGGTTGGTTTTCCAAGTGCTCGTCAATTACAGCAACACGTGAAAACCTACCTGCGTTTAACACCTTCGCAGTTACGTAAGAGCAATGATAGTGATCAACACATTTTACCCAAAGATGCATTGTCTGAAACTGTGCACTTATTACTCGCCTATAGGCCACCGTATAATTGGCCACAAGTACGCGACTTTTTCGCGAAGCGACAAATCCATGGGAATGAAATCATTGGTAAAAATCGACTTCAAAAAATACTAAGGATTGAAGCGGACGAAGTAAGCACTAACAAACAGCAAGATGCAATTAATATAAAGATAGATGTTGAATTCTTAGCCAATAAAAACGCTTTTTGTTTGTCCTTTAACGCAGCACATTCTCGACATACCTTAGGCATTATTGCTACTGTCAGGCGCATGCTCGATCTCGATGCCAATCCCCAATGTATTGAGCGCGCACTTAAATCGGCTGGGTTACGCGATGAACAAATAGTCCCGGGACTGCGGATACCTGGCGTGGCAAGTGAGTTTGAGGCGGGCTGCAGGGCAATATTAGGTCAGCAGGTGTCGGTGGCCGCCGCGGTTAACAAAGTCAATCAACTGCATGCGCACTTTGCAAAGGCGCAGGGTCATGAAAGTTTAGAATGTGGATTTGCATGCCCAAGTGAAGTTGCCAACAGTGACTTACTATTTTTGAAAATGCCCGCCGCTCGGCGACAAACGCTAATTGAGCTAGCCAAGTACTATGATCGTAAAACGACTCTACAAAGCACTGCTAGTGCAGCAAACACTGAAGAGAATCATAACAGCCTTATTGGGATCAAAGGAATAGGCCCATGGACAGTTAACTACATTGGACTTCGCGCAGTGGGCGAGACCGATATTTGGCTTGATAGTGATTTGGTGATAAAGCAACAACTTGCCAAACTTAATCAGCTAAGGGGGCCATTAAAGCCTGAACTCGCTGCCCCTTGGCGCAGTTATTTAACTTTAAATTTATGGAGTCTAGCGAAATGAGTCACGCCAAGCCTATTAATTCATCCAAACCATTGGCAAATGCCTCTATATTACTTGAGTGCAAAAAAGCTGATGCGCCAGAGTATGTAAGTCAAATAAAGACAGAACAAGGTTATATTCGCATGTATGCGAACGCTTCGGCCGTGACCAAAGTCGGTTTTTTTGAAAACCCTATTAGTGAAAACGAAAACGCAATCACCACCGAAGCAAAACACCAAATGCAGGATTATTTAGCTGGTAAATTGCAGCAATTCGACTTACCTTTAGCGCCGCAAGGAACAGCATTCCAGCTTAAGGTTTGGCAGCAGCTTTTGGCTATCGACTACGGCAAAACCGCGAGCTATTTGGATATTGCAAGCGCGATCCAAAACCCTAAGGCTTGCCGCGCGGTTGGGGCGGCAAACGGCAAAAACCCGATAGCCATTGTGATACCATGCCACCGTATAATTGGCAGTAACGGAAGTTTAACCGGCTATGCGGGTGGGCTTAACCGTAAAACTTTTTTGCTCGATTTAGAGCAGTCATAACTGAGATACACTATTGAGAATCCAAGATTTCGCTGAACTACTATTTTTAGGGGCTATTTGGGGCGCTTCGTTTATGCTGATCAAATGGGCTGCGCCCGAGATTGGTATTTTCGCACTTGTAGAAATACGCGCAGTAGGCGCTACTTTGTTACTTCTTCCCTTGGTTTACATAAAGCGCCAACAACAAGAGCTTTATCAAAACTGGCAACCCTTGCTGGTGGTTGGGCTATTAAATACTGCTATTCCTTTTTGTTTGTTTAACTATAGTCTTTTGCATATTGAAGCTGGACTTGCTGCAATTTTAAACGGCACCGCGCCTATGTTTGGTATGCTGGTTGCTTATTTATACCTTAAAGAAACTATTGGTTGGTGGGGCCTTGTTGGGGTACTGCTTGGTTTTGCCGGGGTAGTATTGATTAGCTACGAACAAACCACGAATGCAAACGCCAGTGTAGTGCCGGTTATAGCAATATTATTGGCGACACTTTGCTACGGCATTGTGGCTAGTTATCTCAAACAAAAACTTAGCCATGTTAGGTCATTTGCAATTGCCGGTGGCAGCCAGTTTTTTGCAGCAATTGTTTTGTTGCCACTGGCGTTAATGAATTTACCCGAGGCAACCCCAAGCATGGGGGCTATTTCGAGTGCCTTAGTCTTAGCGTTTGTTTGCACAGGCTTGGCCTATGTATTGTATTTTGACCTGATTGCGAAAATTGGCGCGTCACGCGCGCTTACTGTAGGTTATTTGGTTCCCCTATTTGGCGTGCTGTGGGGCTATATTATTTTGAACGAAAGCTTATCATCAAAAGAGCTCGTGGGCGGCGCTTTAGTGCTACTAGGCGTTATGCTAGCAACCAATATATTCGCAAGATTTTCGCGTAAACGCCGCAGTGCTGTTTTGAAGTGATACACAAACCGAAGCCGCTAGGGCAACTATAGCTATACACCCGTAGCGCAATTTATACTGACAAGAGCAGCAACTTTTTGTACAATTCGCGCTTTCAGTTTTCAAGGATTAAGTATGTCATTGTCAGTTATCATTTTAGCCGCAGGGAAGGGAACTAGAATGAAATCTAGCCTACCTAAAGTTTTGCATAAGATTGCACATAAACCAATGGTAGAGCATATCATCGACAATGTTTACGCCTTAGGTTGTGAAAACATTAACCTTGTATACGGTCACGGTGGTGATTTACTCAAAAGCGAACTAGCCCACCATAAGGTCAATTGGTGCCTACAAGCTGAGCAATTAGGCACTGGCCATGCGGTGATGCAGGCTATCGACAACATAAACGATAGTGACGATGTACTTATTGTGGTCGGTGATGCGCCGCTAATTTCATCTGAAACCCTTTCCAATTTAGTTGCCGCCAAAAAAGACGCCGACCTTGCCCTGTTGACCGTTAATTTGATTGACCCAACTGGCATGGGACGTATTGTGCGTGACGCTAGCAACAATGACAATATAACGGCCATTGTTGAACATAAAGACGCTACAGAAGAACAGCTACGCATCACCGAAATAAATACCGGTATGATGGTGATGCAAGGAGCCGATTTAAAACGCTGGCTAGGTAACCTTTCTAGCGACAACGCGCAAAATGAATATTATCTGACTGATGTGATTGAAATGGCGGCTAAAGAAGGCAAGCGCATTAGCGCCGCTCAGCCGCAATGGCATCGTGAAGTTGAAGGTGTAAATAACCGTGCGCAGCTAGCATCACTAGAACGTGCATATCAGTTGCGCGCTGCCACCGAGTTAATGCTGCAAGGAGCGTCATTAGCCGACCCAAATCGTTTAGACATTCGCGGCAAGCTAAGTATAGGCGAAGACGTGTTTATTGACGCAAATGCGATTTTTGAAGGTGAAGTGACCCTTGGCAATAATGTGCGTATAGGTGCAAATTGTATTTTAAGAAATTGTCATGTGGGCGATAACACTAATATAGAAGCATATTCTTTACTTGAAAATGCCTCTGTTGCTAGTGATTGTAATATTGGGCCTTATGCTCGCTTACGTCCGGGTGCTGACTTACACCAAGGCGCAAAAGTGGGTAATTTTGTTGAAATTAAAAAATCGGTCATTGGCAAGGGCTCAAAAGTAAATCACTTAAGTTATATAGGCGATGCTGAAATAGGTGAAAATGCCAATATTGGCGCCGGTACGATTACCTGTAACTATGACGGCGTTAATAAGTCAAAAACGCAAATCGGCGATGGTGCCTTTATCGGCTCAAATTCATCACTAGTTGCTCCGGTTGTTATTAGTAATGGGGCAACGGTAGGCGCAGGCAGTACCATTACAAAAAATGTAGAAAATGACCAGTTGTCGATTGCGCGCAGTAAGCAAAAGAATATTTCTGGTTGGCAAAAACCAACTAAACAAAACTAAGGAATCCCAATACTATGTGTGGAATAGTAGGAGCAGTTGCCGAGCGCAATGTAGTACAAATTTTATTGGAAGGTTTAAAGCGCCTTGAATATCGTGGTTACGATTCAGCGGGTGTTGCCTTAGTTGACACACGTAATAATAACCAGTTGTCGGTTGTGCGCCGTACAGGCAAGGTGATTGAGCTTGCCAATGCCATAAACGACACCAACGGCTTAGGAAGCACCGGTATTGCGCATACCCGCTGGGCCACTCACGGCGGCGTTACCGAAGCAAATGCTCATCCACACGCGAGCGAAGAACGCTTTGCCGTTGTTCATAACGGTATTATTGAAAATCATAAAAACCTGCGCGAGATGCTAAGCAGCAAAGGCTATACCTTTGTTTCTGATACCGACACCGAAACAATTGCGCACAGTATTGCCCTTTATATGCAAAGCAATGACGATTTATTCAGCGCTGTGCAAGCGGCGGTAAAAACCTTTGAGGGAGCCTACGGGACGGTGGTTATGGATAAAACCACACCGAACAAGCTCGTTGTTGCAAGATCAGGTAGCCCATTAGTTATCGGATTAGGTATTGGCGAGAACTTCTTGGCTTCAGATCAAATGGCACTATTGCCAGTGACACGCAGATTTATCTTCTTAGAAGAAGGCGATGTCGCTGAAATCACGCGCACCAGCGTGACCATTGTTGATAAAAACGGTGATGTAGTTGAACGCGAAATCGTAGAAAGCACGGTTGAGCACGACGCAGGCGATAAAGGCGGCTACCGCCATTACATGCTCAAAGAAATTCATGAACAACCGCATGTACTGCGCAATGCCCTGAAAGGCAGAGTAAGCAGCGAAGGCGTAATGCCAGGTATATTTGGTGAAGGCGCTGATGAAATTTTCAAGAAAACCGAATACGTAAAAATTATTGCCTGCGGCACTAGTTATCACGCGGGTGTTACCGCAAAGTACTGGCTTGAGCAATATGCCAACGTGCAGTGCGATGTTGAGATTGCCTCTGAATTTAGATACCGCCATTCGTACGTGCCAGCGAACAGCTTACTGGTAACAATTTCACAGTCGGGAGAAACTGCTGATACCCTAGCGGCGCTTAAGCTTGCAAAAGAAATTGGTTATATGTCTAGCTTGAGTATTTGTAATGTTGATGGTTCGTCATTAGTGCGTGAATCTGCATTAAGCTTTTTGACCCGCGCTGGCGCTGAAATTGGCGTAGCGTCTACCAAAGCCTTTACCACGCAGTTGGCGGCATTTTTAATGCTGGTAGTGAATATTGGAAAGCACAAGAATATGGACGCTACCGTCATTACCAATATTGTTGACGCACTGGTAAGTTTGCCATCAAAGTTAGAAGAAACCCTATTGCTAGCCGGTGAAATTGAAGACTTAGCCGAAGAGTTTTCAGACAAACAGCACAGCCTATTTTTAGGCCGCGGTGACCAATACCCTATTGCAATGGAAGGGGCCCTTAAACTTAAAGAAATATCCTACATTCACGCTGAAGCCTACGCATCGGGCGAACTAAAACACGGTCCACTAGCCCTTATTGACGCAGAAATGCCAGTAATCGTAGTTGCCCCTAACAACGAATTACTTGAAAAGCTTAAGTCGAACGTAGAAGAAGTACGCGCCCGCGGCGGCATAATGTATGTCTTTGCTGACAAAGAAGCTCAATTCGAAAGCGACGAAACCATGCGCGTGGTGCAAGTTCCCCATTGCATGGAATCAGTGGCCCCCATCGTTTACACGATTCCACTGCAGTTGCTATCGTATTATGTTGCCTTGATTAAGGGAACTGATGTTGACCAACCTCGTAACTTGGCGAAATCGGTAACGGTGGAGTGATGGGGTAGCTTGCTGCCCTTCGTGTTGTGGATGAGTAATAAAGTTGTTTACATAGTAATAAAGTAGATAACTGAGTAATAGAGTTGTTTACTAAAACCATCTGAGCTAATCTGAATTCAGACTAGCTCAGATGGTTTTTTTATGGCCAAAAAGAGATATTGGAATACTGAAGCTAAAAATGCTCGCTGGATTAAGCAACGGCGCGGGCAAGGTGTAGGTTCTGAATATAAACCCTGGCTTAGTGTAAGAGATGTTCCATCCGAAGGTCGGTCTCATCGTGTTTTTGGCCATCTAACCCAACGAACCCATCATCTTCTATCTGATTTAGAGCTAGCAACTTTTCTGCTATTGCAATGGAGAACGTCAACGCTCGATATCAGAGAACAATTTCCTTTAGATATTACGATTACAAAGCAACTTTGTAACGAAACAGGAATACTGCACCCTGCCATTAATGGCGTACCACAATTTATGAGTACAGACTTTGTTGTTAACTCTAAAGAAAAAGACAAGGCGTTATTTGCCGTACAGGTTAAAGACAGCTCAGCGCTTAGGGATGCGAGAACTGTAGAGAAGCTAGAAATTGAGCGCCGTTTTTGGCGAAAAAAGAACACTCCTTGGTATCTCGTGACTGAAAAAGAAATACCAGCCGTAGTCTTCAAGAACATTGAATGGCTTTATAGTCTTCAAAGCCAGGAATTGAGCTTAGATGATGAATCACAATACTTTAATTTCTATTCAAAGCAAATTGCTGAAAACTTTCAACTAACAGTCATTGATATCTGCAAAAAAATAGACATCGCTTACCGTCTTGAATTGGGGGAAAGTTTGTTTCAGTTGCGCCTTTTGCTTGCACGACGGTATTTCCATTTTGATATTTCCATTCCTTACAGCAAGCTTCGTTGCAGTGATTTGCTGTCAGAATCTTTTGATACGGTAGTAGAGGTATTGCATGTATCAGGTTAATGAAGTTCTTTGCCTTGATGATGAGTTATTCAGAGTTCTCAAAATAGCTGGGAAAGATATTGTATGGATTGCCCTGGATGACAAAAACGCCTTTCCTTCCCTCGAATCTCTAGATTCTTTAGAGCAGTTGGTTCTCGATGAAAAGCTAATACGGGAAAGAGATCCCTTTGCTTATTTACAACAGGAAGCGCCCGAACCGGGCTCAAAAGCAGCAGCAATTCGCGATAGAAACTTCAAAATGCTGCAACCTTTAATCGAAGAGCCACTTTTTTACATACCAAAGATACGTTCGAAAGTATTCAAGTCGATACTTGAAGTAGAAGACATTTCTAAACCCTACCTGTACCGCATTGCAAGGCAATATTGGAAGCGCGGCCAGATACCAAATGCACTCTTGCCTGATTATCCTAATTCAGGAGGAAAAGGTAAACGCCGTCAGGCAAAAGACAAAAAACTGGGTCGACCAAGAGTTCATATGGAAGGTGTGGGGGCGATCATCGATGAAGCAACCGAAAAGCTTTTCCGCATTGTAATCGATAAGTACTTGTTAAAAGAGAACGAATTTTCACTCCCCTTTGCGCATCGTCGATTAAAACGATTATATGACCAACTCTTTCCAAACACCCCTGAATCAGAAAAGCCGACCAAATGGCAGTTGAAGTACTTCTACGATCGGGAATACGGTTTTGAAGAAAAAATAATTAAGAAAACGCCCACTCAACACTATAAAAAAGATATCAGACCATTAACCAGCACAGCGACCATGCAAGCCTTTGGCCCAGGGGCGCGCTATGAAATAGACGCAACCATCGCAGATATTATCCTGGTTGATGATAATGACCGAACACAGCCAGCGGGTAGACCAATCTTATATATTGTCATTGATGTTTTTTCCCGTTTTGTAGTTGGTTGGTATATAGGCTTTGAAAATCCATCCTATGTAGCGGCGATTCAGTCTCTTCATGTTGCTATGACAGATAAGAGCGATCTATTTTCTTCGCTAGGAATTGAGTGCTGCGAAATGGACTGGCCTTCATCAGGTCTACCTGAATCAATTCTTGCTGATCGAGGTGAACTGTTAGGGCATCAGATTGAGGGGCTTGAAGAAGCTTTTTTCGTGAGAATTGAAAACACACCTCCTTATCGCGGAGATGCCAAGGGAATTGTAGAAAGGAATTTTCGTTCTTTGCAGGCAGAGTTTAAACCATATGCTCCAGGCGTTGTTTCAGGAACGACCGTAAAAAAACGCGGAGGTAAAAACTATTGGCTGGATGGAAAGCTAACAATTTCGGAGTTCACTGAAATTCTTATTTCCTCGATTATCATGCACAACTTTGTCGACCCTATGGAAAAGTATGATCGAAGTGAAGACATGCCTACAGATCTACCAAATGTCCCAATTCATTTATGGAAGTGGGGCTTACAAAACCGCACAGGTCGGCTCAGAAAAGGCGATGAGGAAAACCTTCGAGTTGCACTCTTACCTAGAGAGCATGCGACAACCTCAGAAAAGGGCGTGTGTTTATTTGGTTTGTATTACTCTTCTCCAGAAGTGCTGTCGTCAGGCTGGTTACATCGGACAAAATCTTCTAACAGGCCTGAGAAAGTGGTAGTTGCATATGACCCTAATGTTGCTGATAAAATTTACCTTTTATATAAACCAAATAGCCGAGATTATTGGGTGTGCAAACTCACTGACTTGTCACGAGAGTACCGAAACTGCTCCTTTTGGCAGGTTTGGCGCAAGCAAGATGAACAGAAAAAAGAACTTTCCAAACAGAGACTAGCTGCTGACAAAACGAGAGCTGCCCACGAAGAGCGAATAGAAAATATAATTAGTTCGGCAGTCAAAGATACACCAAGGTCTTCCAAAACCAACACGGAGAGAATGGCCGGAGTAAGTAAAGCTCGTGCAGCCCAGTTAGAAACCGAGAGAACCCACAGAAGGGCTTCAACAACTTCTTCAACGCCGTCAGCTAAGATTATCAGTCTGCGCGAGAGTTCCGACGATGATGAATATCCTGATTATGAAGACGAACTATTCGATGGTGGGGATGACTAGTGAATCTTCCAAAAAATTACGTAGTTGCTGAATACAATGACACGGGTGTACCGCAATACGGCGATAATCCATTTATCGAGGCGCTACCGCCAATACTCTCGGTCAAACAAGCTGGTACAAACTTAAAAGGAAGAATTCTTTACAAGCCCTCGGACAGAAATGCCGATGCCAAAGCTAGAATGCATATGGTGGTTTCTCTGCTGGATGATTACTTTCAACCCTTGTCGCAGCATGTCCTTTTAGAGGAGCGTATCAGCATGATGATACGCAGAGGATATGTCGGTAGAAATTTAAATGATGGCTCATTGAATAGAAAACTGCAGGAGGGTTATGAGCTAATTAAATCTGATGGAACGCAGCCAGTAAATTTTGCTACTGAAAAAACTACTGCCCGGAGTATGTCACTGATTGGTATATCCGGAAGCGGTAAAAGCAGCTCCTTAAATCGAATACTAGAAACTTACCCTCAAGTTATTTTTCACGAGGCACGCAATTTTATTCAAACTACATACCTCAAAATCGAATGCCCAAGCAATGGTGATCTGGAAAGCCTATGCCTTAATTTTTTCAGCGGTGTGGATAACATTCTTGGGTCTGATTATGAGAGGCGGTACGCGAAGCAGCGTTTGTCTTTGCCGAAAATGTTAGCCTTGATGCGTCAAACAGCTAACAACCGGGCTATAGGTGTTTTAGTTATTGATGAAATCCAACGCTTGAGTCAAGTGCGGTCGGGTGGCAAAGGACACATGTTGGAGTTTTTTGTAGAACTGGTGAATCAGGTCGGTATTCCAGTAGTGCTTGTGGGTACGCCAAAAGCACGACCGATCCTCGAACTTGAGATGCAATCCGGTCGACGGAGTTCGGGGATAGGATCTATTTATTGGGAAACTATTCCGCAGAAGATAGATAAGGCAGGCAAAGGTCTAGTTGATAATCCAAATTGGATTCGGTTTACCAATGATTTGTGGAAATACCAGTGGCTGAAACATGCGGATGATCCTCTCACTAACGAAATTAGAGATTGCTGGTTCGACCTTTCACAGGGAGTACTCGATATCGTCGTCAAGCTGTTTGTACTCTCTCAGCTTCGAGCTATTGCGAATAAAAAAGAAAGAATAACCGAAGGGATAATGAAGTCAGTTTATGAGCAGGAACTTAAGCCAGTCCAGCCGATGCTTGATGCGCTTCGTTCTGGAAATGCTGAGCTAATCGTAAAATATTCAGACCTGCGTGGCTTGGATATCGAAAAGCGCCTTATAGAAATCGGAAACCAGATTATCGCCTCGCGTCAAAAAGAGGAACAGGGCCTCTTTGGCGGTAATAATGAAGCTCTTCATTTGTATAATTTGATGCTTCAACTCGATGAAAATTATGATGAAAAGCTCTTGGTACCTTTGGTAAATAAGGTATTTAAACAGTACCCAAACGCTCAGTTTAAAGAAATGCTCCCTATTCTGATTAAATGGTATTCAGAATGCGAACAGGATGAGCCTCCTATCGCTCAGAAGTCTATGAAGAGAAAAGATTGGTGTGACTTGGAAAGCGAAGACTTGCGCTATCTATTCGATCTTTGCGATACAGAGAATAAAGATCTTCATGAAACCTTGGACAGAAGGGGGATGTTTTTTAACTTGGAAGACTGGGCAGCAGGTTTTTAATGCTTGGATTTCCTACCCCTTACCCTAATGAGCTGTTGTATAGCGTCATTGCTAGGACTGGGGTCCATGAAGGAGAGACATCACCGAAACAGCTATTAAACTCGGTGTTTGCAAATAAAAAAGTTATTGCCACGGTAGATTTGCCCAGCCATGTCGGGCGTATTGCTGATCAGTATCCAAAATCGTTGAGCTTATCTGCATTGGATCTAATAGAAAAGCATACTCTTTGGCCGATCTATGCCCCTTTTCTGCCGAATGACCGAAGGAAGTCGGTTGAAGAATGGATGTGTGATAGATCGCAAGGAGCTGCGCATTTAGCGTCTGGAATCGTAGCATCGAGAGTTCTCGCTAAGAGGGTAATGCTGATGTGCCACTGCTGTCTTCAGCAGCATGAGCAAGAATATGGTGAAGCCTTTTGGGATAGGCGATGGCAAGTCCCCGTAGTCGATTGTTGTCCTATTCATGGGGCGCTATCTGAGACCGATATAAGGAAAAATGGTGAGCATCGACATGCCTATGTTTCGGTCTTACAAAGCAAAATTGTTGGTAGTCATCCAGAAACAGAATCAAGCAAGCGCTTTAGTGAATTGGTTTATCAGTTATTTGATTCGTTCGTAAAAAGCTCGCCTAGTTATCAACAATGGACATCCTTTTATCGTAATTTGGCGTTTGCAAATAACTTTCGAAACGGTAAGCGAATCGATCATCAGCTCATACGAAGCCAATTCATTTCGTATTGGGGTAAAGACTGGTTGAAAAAGAAGAACCTGCTCCCCTCCACAAGTGATACCTCGTGGTTAAGAAGTATTTGTCGAAAGCACCGTAAGGCGTTTAGTTTTGCAGAACATATAACGGCCATACGATCCTTATCTCAAGGCCAAATGTCGACAGTACAGGCGCTCGAGAGAGCTTTAAATATAAATGAGAGGTGCGAAAAAAGAAGGCAAAGATAATAGCCGAAATTAACACGCTGACGGTAGATCAGAATAAATGGCTGTCACTCGTGCTTGAATATGGGCCAAAGAGTGCAAGAAATGCACAGCCTGCACTATATGCTCGCCTGTATAGAAACAACCATGACTGGTTAGTCAATGTAGATAAAAAACATAAGTTGCCTCCGGTGAGTGTGAATCGCCGTGTCGAGTGGTCTGCACGTGATAGTGTGGCTGCCAGAGCATTACTCGACTTTGTTCGGAGGGTAGAGAATGACTTGTCTGTGCCTCGGTTAACACAGACATTTTTGGTACATCAATTAAATAATAGCGCGACAATAGAGAAGAATTTATGCCGTTTGCCGCGCTGTACCGCCATTTTAAAAAGATACACTGAATCTGTTGATGAGTATCAGATAAGGCGTCTGACTCGAGCCTATATCTCATTTATCGAAAGCAATACGATGATAAAAGAATGGGTATTGCTTAGAAAGTCAGGCTTGAGTGAAGTGCGCATGTCAAAAGTTGTAAAAGAGTTCTTAGGGGAGATTGTCAGGGATGGCAAACAATGCAAAATATAAGCACATTGAAGATGACTCGAAAATAAGTGCAATTGGTTCGTTATTTCGAGGCGTTAATAATAAGTTGTGGGCGATAAATCTCGACTTTTCGAACAAACCTTCCAAGAGTGTTCAATTCAGCGCCGCGCCCATTCTTGTTCGACGGAGAATATTAAACTCGACGAGTGGTAATAAAAAGTTGGGTTTACACCGTCACCTGACGATTGAAAATGCACATCATTGGCAGTTAGCTAAACTCGACGACTGCCCTGCATATAACAAAGCTCCCAGAGGACGAGACCACGCTCAGTTTTGCTTTGTCGCGGATGCTGCTGACAGGAAGATTTATATTCCTCAGCTAGAATTGGCCAGAGTACTTTTCTTTCATGACCCCTTCTTAGCTAGATTAAGTTTGCAGCATAACGCTTTGGCCGAGGACTTCTTTATAGACTTAAACAATGATAGGCAAACCATTTATGTCCGTGAAGGAGCAGAGTATCCAGTACATTATTTCAACGGAGATGATAACAGGCGCTTTCTGAGCTGGGTTTTAATGGACTCAGATGCACGGCAGTCGTTTGAAAGCATCAGTGCCAGTTTATTGCTTAATCAAATCCGAAAGGGAAATTACGATCACTGGGATTTTTCCTTTACTCCTCCTTCATTAGGTGGAGTAGAGCTAGAAATGACAGGTTGGGATGACCGTGATTCCGGAACGTTTTTCGTGTGGGAAATTCATGGAATCAAGGAGCTACCCTCTGAGGTCAAAGGTGAAGTCGACTTTGTGCACCCAAAATATGAACGTAAGGTAGGAGGCAAGCCAGTAAAAGGTAACGGTTCTAAAGGAGAGGCCCCAGAGCAATATGAGTTGAATGATGATGAGCTGTCGGATACCGATAAAGCCACTATGGCGCTAATCTCTGATTCGGTTAAAACCAGTTTTAAGACGCCATTTATTACCAACCGAGTTCCTAAGAAGCTTAAGCCCGTCAACAATATAATCGGTAACGGCGATAAAGAAGTGCTAGATAAGAACCTAAGTGCCAACGAAAAGGAAGAAACGGGTGATCTTCCTGGTGGTGCTTGGAACAACTTAGATGACCAGACAGATGATACTCATCTATATTTGTCGAAGTTCAAGTCATTCTCAGACGCCATAAAATGTTTGGAAACACATCACCAATGCAGAATCGTCACTCGTGAAATTTTCAAGCTACCAAAGCGAGACAACAGCAGAAAAGACCTGCATATGTTGGAAGATACGCATAACCCAAGATGTATGAATTTAATAGAGGTAGAGTATAAAGGTAGTCCAATAACGTTACTTGAGATAGATACTTCCGACGGTGCAGCAAAACTCTCGACAATGATGTTAAGAATAGGTTTCAGTGGATGGTTGTCAGATAATATGAGTCGAATATTACAGGGGATCATGAAAAAGTCGTTGGGTTGGCCAACTAACATATTTATGGAAAAATTTGATCAATCCGATTTTTCCGGTATCCACCACCCTAAATCAAAACACTCAGGTCGCATAAAGCCAGAAGAGATACCTCCATGGGCTCAGAGGTTTGTCAATTGGATGTCTAGGTAAGTAGATTGGTAAAAACCTATTACTCAGAAAGGCCATTTGCATTCTAAGTTTGTAATCAGTATCTCTACCAAGCAATAATAAGACTCAGTTGGTTGGAAACTGGAGTTTAAGAGTCGGCATTGTACGAGCGGACCTTGGCGCAATAGTTGCGAGCGACAGACAAGAGGCGAGATCTGTTTTAAACCAGGCACTCAAAGCCAGCCAAATTTCGGCAACAAGTCCAGTAGCGAAGTATTCAAGATTTCTGCAAACTATGCAAAAAATTACTGGTACGGGCGCCATTGCTAGTATCTCCCACTCATTCCTATCGACGTCACCGTCCCGAGCAGACATTACTGTATCAACTTGTTGAGCGACAGTACCCAGAATTTAAAGAAATGCTGTCACATCAAGGTAAATCATTGCCATATCATGTTGAAAAGGAATTTGATGAATTTCTTAAGTGCGGTCGCCTTGAACACGGATTTTTGCGCGTAGTATGCGATGACTGCAAGCATCAGAAACTGGTCGCTTTTAGTTGTAAAAGAGAGGTTTCTGCCCAAGCTGTGGCGCTAGACGTATGGCAGAGAGTGCGAAACTGTTGGTGGATGATGTTTTACAAGGTTATCCTGTTAGTTTACCTATCCCTCTGCGTTTATTACTCGCTAGGTATCCAAAAGAACTCAGCAAAGTGATGCAAATCATTCACCGCGCTATCTCAACGGATATCATAAACCGCGCAGGTTATCTAAAAAAACAAGCTAAGACAGGGGCTGTGACTTATATTCAACGATTTGGTAGTGCACTGAATCTCAACATCCACTTCCATATGCTATTTCTCGAAGGCGTCATCACACAAACGCAAGGTCAACCCGAATTCAATCAAGTCAAAGCTCCCAGCCATAGTGATATGGAGCGGGTAGTTAACACCGTCAGTCATCGCATCGCAAAATATCTAGAAAAAGCAGGACTGATCCAACGCGACATAGACAACACCTTTCTAAACTTACCGATTGATGATGAAGATAGTTTGCCGCAACTTCAAGCATCATCGGTCAACTACCGTATTGCCGTAAGCAAGGATGCTGGTAAAAAAGTATTCAGTCTACAAACATTGCCAGCCAAAGATTACGACAACTATGGACACCTAGCAAAAATAGCTGGATTTAGCCTACATGCAGCCACTTCGTGTCGAGGGAATATTCGCAGACGCAGATCAAGCAGACAAACTAGAGAGGCTTTGTCGCTATATCGCAAGGCCAGCGGTGAGTGAAAAACGCTTAAGCCTGACAACCACTGGCAACGTCAGGTATGAACTTAAGACACCCTATACAGACGGAACTACACATGTATTTTTTTCACCGATTGATTTCATAAGTAAACTGGCAGCCTTGGTGCCACCGCCTAGACTCAACCTTACTCGGTTTTATGGGGTGTTTGCGCCAAACAGCAATTTACGTGCGGAGGTCACGGCCTCACAACGTGGTAAGAACAGCCCTCGTTTAGCAGAACATCTGAAAGATTCAGATAAACCCTACCACGCCCGCAGCATGTCGTGGGCGCAAAGACTTAAACGCGTGTTCAACATCGACATTACCGAGTGTGAGTCTTGTGAAAAGACCAACGTCAAAATTATCGCTTGTATTACCGACCCAGCGACCATTTACAAAATAATAATGCATTTAGACAAATTAGACTCTCTGATTACCGCCAATACTTGTCGAGCCCCGTCGGTTTTCGAACCCGTACAAACCTCAGTGATTGACGACTACACCATCCAACGAGATTTTGACTTTGGTGCATAAGTTACAAAACATGCGAAAGCTTGAGCATGCAATATGTTGAGGCAAGAACTTCCACAAATCTCATTTCGAATTTCAGTACTACAGTTCAGTTCACTTACTTATCTTGACGACAACTCATTTCATATTTTCTTCAAAACACCTATCTTAGTTTTGCTCTTGGTAATAAGGCCCATTTAAAAAAATTCTATGATCATTTGAAGTCTGATACAGTAAACTGAACGTTGGTTCATTTACCCTGACTTAAGGCGCTTTAAACGATAAGCCATATGATTCAATCGATACAATCTATAGGAAATGCAAAATGAAAATATTTAATAGCATAGGTCGCAGTTTCACAGTCGCGGCAATGAGCCTTGCATTTGTTAGTGGTTGTGCTCAAGTTAGCAATCAAGTTGATTCTGCGCAATTAAGTGTGGATGTGGATGGCATGGTATTGCAACCTGAATATTTACCAACCTTAGTCTACGTTAGACCTGATGCCCCCACGCTTGAAAATTACACGCAGTTTATGATGATGCCGATCGCAATTAATGACGCTAATCCGAATATCAAAGCGGTTTCAGTTGAGGACTTAACTGAAATGCAACAATATTTTGAAAATGTAATGGCGACAGAATTAAACAAAAGCGGCTATCAATTGGTGACCGAAGCGTCTAAAGAAACCATGATTATTGCCTTTATCATTACTGATATGAAAATTCCTACCGCAGCAACAAACGTTTCAATGTTAGTGGTTCCAGGATTATCCACAAGTGTAGGGGAAGTTACCGTAGAAGCGATACTCTCAGACTCCATGAGCAATCAAGTTAATGCCGTTGTGCTTGAGGGGAGCAGAGGTAGTTATATGTTTAATGGGAACCCATTATCGACGACCAGTGATGTCAAAGCTGCATTTGATAATTGGGCTGTTGGATTCACAAACGCCCTGAATATCGCTCACGGTAAAAAGTGAACTGAGTTACTAGAAAGTAGGAAAATTTTCTGATGAATAAACATACCGTACTGTTGTCGATAGCATGCTTTTCGCTTTTATCTGTTTCTGCTAACGCCGCAGAGAACAATTTTAATACCTGTGTCACCGAAAAAGCCCTCAATGGAGCTGAAACGTTAACGCTTAAGCAGATTCGGGAGCAATGCACGCAGGCGATTGAAACGAAGAATGTAGAGGTAAAGCCGAAGTCAAACGATGGTTTAGTCACTAAGCGATTGGAAGAGGAAAGATCAACACAGTTTTCAAGTTGGGTTATTACGCCACATAGACCCAATTATGTTTTACCCGTTATTACAAGTAGTGGTATTAATAAAGAAGCGTATCGTACTTTAGACGGCAATGAAGATAATCTTGAAGACAATGAAGCTAAGTTCCAACTCAGCTTAAAGGTGCCACTGAATACTGGCGATATGCTGGTAGAAGGTGATGGTTTGTATGTGGGCTTCACATTGCAAGCATGGTGGCAAATCTACGCTAGCGGCATATCAAAACCATTTAGAGAAACAAATTATCAGCCAGAGCTTTTTTATTTAGCGCCAACTTCATGGCAGCCATTTGGCGGTAATACTGCTGTTATGTTAGGTATTGAACATCAATCAAATGGTAGAGCACAGGACTTATCTCGAAGTTGGAATCGAGTCTACGCCAACTTTATTTATGAAAAAAACGATTTTGCACTTTCGTTTAGGCCTTGGTACCGCTTATCTGAAGACGAAAAAGAGTTTGAGTTTGATCCCAATGGAGACGACAACCCAGATATTAAAGACTATATGGGTAATTTCGAATTGGGGATGGTATATAAATATAACGATCTAGAGTTTGGCTTTCTTGGCCGACAGAACTTCTCAACCAGTCGAGGAGCAGCTGAATTATCACTCAGCTTTCCCCTTTACGGAAAATTGCGAGGATACGCAACCGCGTTCAATGGCTATGGTGAGAGTCTAATCGATTACAACCATCATCAAACCAGAGTCGGGGTTGGGATATCACTAAACAATGTTCTCTAGATTGGATGAATACTAGATAGGTTAACTATTTGGGCGCTCGCGTACCGCTCAACTTTATGATCAATCTGCATCAGTCCTTACTTAATGAACACTAGTTATTATGAGCCGATTAAATGGCTATTGTGATGCTTACTGCTATATTTAACCCTAAACAATTGAAGACAATCGTTATGAAACGCCATCTTTGCATGTTATCTCTAGTTTTAGTTGTTCAACTCTCTTACGCAGTCGATTCAGATGGCGAAAAGGATTTAATCGTTATACAAGAAACTGCTTGGGCTCAGGCTTTGGTCGCTGGAAATATGAATGCGGTTGATACGCTCATGCACTCAGACTTTCGACTGATCCGTACCTATTCAGACGCTCCTCCAATCGATAAAGCGGCTTACCTTGGGATGACTGGCATGAGTACAACTTCGGTTGAAGTTACGTCTGTTCGCGCTGAGGTTGTTGACAATGTTGCCACTGCTCAAGCGACTTGGTCGCTCGATTGGCAACGTGAAGGTGTGGGTAAATTGCCCCCGCACTACAAGGTTACAGACATATGGATTAAGGAGACTGATGGTATCTGGAGGATTATTTCACGAGTCAGCCAGCTAGCTGATGCGCCGCCAGCAGTTTAAAAATCGACTCCCGAGAGCCGTATATATTTAGATTGAAAGTGACCGCCCGCAATTCGCTCATCGCCTTCGGTTAGAGTACCTCGACAATCATAAAACCTTAGTTCCACATCAGGTGCGAGCTACTACAGTAAAGCGGCTACTGCCAGCTTCCACCAAGCGCTAGGTTTAAATCAACAAATTGACTCAATTGAGCACGATCGATCGATAATACGTTGCGTCTAGCGCTAAACACTCTTTGTTGAATTTGCAGAACATCCAACAATGCTATTTCGCCTTCATCAAATTGCAAATTTGCAATTCTAAGTGCATTTTCCGCTTCGCTTAGTGATCGCTTAAGTGCAACTTGACGTTGACTCAAAATCGACCCCTGATCGAGTGCAGTTTCAACATCTGCAAAAGCCTCTAGCGCAGTTTGTGCATAGCTCGCTATAGCTGCTGTTTGATCCGCTGTTGCCGAATCCACGGCAGCGTCTAGACGCCCGCCGTCAATCAAAGGAGCAGCAATACTGCCTAGTGCTTGCCATGCAAGGTTCGCAGGGTTCAGCAAGCGGCTTAGGTCATTCGACGAGCCGCCTATATTTGAAGACAATGATAAGCTGGGAAGTTTTGCGGCTTTGGCTTGATCTAAGCTGTTAAATGCAGCTGCGACTTGTCTCTCTGCAGCAATAAGGTCTGGTCTACGTTCTAGCAACTCAGAAGGCAAACCAACCGGTACACTGGTCGGGGCACTAGGTAAGGATTTTGCCACCGATAGCTCAGCGCTGGGATATCGACCAAGTAACAGTTCTAGAGCACGTGTTGCATCGCGTTGTGCGCCCCGCGCGGTTATTAATGCGTCATCAGCACTGGCTAGCTCAGCGTTGGAAAGTGATACGTCTTGTTGTGAAGCAACGCCATTATTGAACTGAACACCAACAATTTTAGTGGTTTGTTCGATTGCATCGTAAGTTTGTTGCGCGATAGCTAGCTGTTGTTGTGCCTCAATGGCAACAAAGTAAGCTCTGGCAACGCCTGCAGCTAAAGAATACTGAGAGAAAACATACTCTGCTTCTGCTGCGGCTAGACTTTCTTGGGCAGCCAGTGTTCCGGCTTCAATTTTGCCCCATAAATCGACTTCCCAGCTTGCTTGTAATGCTGCATTAAAACCGCCACGCGAGCGACTTTCCAACGCCCCTCCATCAGATGCGCCGGCGCTTAAGCCTAATTGAGGTGATAGCGCTGAAGCGGCTTGATCAGCCAAAGCTCTCGAGGCGTTTACGCTTGCCGCTGCGGCTTGCAAATTCAAATTATTTTGTAGTGCTTCATTTACCAATCGAGTCAATAAGTCGTCATTTAATTGTGCTAACCAACCGGCTTCGACTGTACCAAGTCGCTGCTGTATACCAGTCCACTGAGCAGGAAGTTCGCCTACTTTCTGAGTCACAGCAGTTTTAGCCGCCGCGGAGTTGTCTTGACCAGTGCTTCCGCACCCGGCTAGCGCTAACGATGTTAGGCCTAAAATCACCGCAGTTCTGATGGCTTTTTTGTTGTTATTCAATTGCAGCATAATTAGGCCTCTCTTTCGTCATTTTTGATTTTGAAGAACACTGCATATAGGGCAGGTACTACTACTAAGGTCAATATGGTCGCGAAAGTTAACCCAAAAACGAGTACAACGGCCATAGACTTAAAGAAGGCGTCTGCAAATAGTGGAATGACACCTAACACAGTTGTCAACGCTCCCATCATCACAGGGCGTACTCTGCTCGCGGCTGAATCGACTACAGCATCGAATCGTGCTTTCCCTTCCGCTATTTCTACATCCATTTGGTCAACAAGCACGATCGCATTTTTAATTAATAATCCTGATAGGGACAATAAGCCTAAGATGGCCATAAACTCCATAGGTGTGCCAGTCACAACTAAACCGAATACCACACCAATAAGCGCGAGTGGCACAACTAACCAAATCACCAAGGGTTGCCTCAGTGCGTTGAATAAAATCACCACGGTCAATACCATTGCCAACAAGCCTAGAGGCAAAGTACTCGCTAAATCTTCGTTCGCTTCTGAGCTGTCACCTTGCTCGCCCCCCCAACTCAGTGTGTACCCAGGTGGTAACTCCATCGCTTCGATTTGAGGCTTGAGACGTAAAAACAAATCAGACGCTAAGTCACCGGCAATAGGGTCTGCCTGTGCTTTGATTCGCCACACTCGGTCTTCTCGTTTTAGCAGTGAGTCGCGCCATATAGTGTTGATACTTTCAACAACTTGATTAACCGGGACTGCAGCACCCGTCGCCGGTGAGATGATTTGAACTTGTCCGATTGAATTAGGATCAACCCTCTCTGACTCAGGTGCCCGTGCAATAATTGGGATCATTGAATCACCTTCTCGATAGACACCGACAGATGTTCCAGAGAAATTTTGTTGTAAACCTTTGGACAAATCTTCGCGGGAAATACCTAAGCGACGCCCTTGAGCGGAAGAGTACACCGGCTCAATAATGCTTACCGGTTGTCGCCAATCATCTTTAATCGAAATGGTTCGCCCGTCCGCGCGCATTATTGCTTTTGCTTCGTCCGCTAATCGGCGCAGTACTTTAGGGTCCGAACCGCTAAATTCCGCTTCTATTTTTGAACCGCCACCTGGGCCTAATTGGAACTGCCAGACTTTAGCTTGAGCATCGGGGTAATTGCTGTCTAGGGAAGCTTGAATAACCGGTACTAACCCTGCAATCGCCTCATAACTTTCAACCTTTAATAAGAATTGGCCATAAGAAGAGTTATTACTCTCAGGACTGTAAACCAGCATAAACCGATTCGCACCCTGACCGATAAGAGTTTGTACTGCCTCAATACCGTCTAGCTCTCGCAAAGTATCCTCTATTTGCAACATATCGGATTTTGTCTGAGAGATGTCGGTACCTTCAGGTAACCAATAGTCAACCACGATTTGCGGTGTTGTTGACGCAGGGAAAAACCCTGACTTCACAAACTGGAAACCCCACACGGCTGTCAAAAATAACGCGATTGTGACACCGATGGGCAACCAACGTTTTGCCAGCATTACACGCATAAATGACTTATATTTCGCCATTAATTTGCCTTCAGCGGCTAATTTAGATCCTGGCGGCGCTTGTTTAAATAGCAAGTCACCAAGGAAAGGCACAACCGTTATAGCAAAAATCCAGCTGTACATTAACGAAATCATTACCACCCAAAATAAGTGCCCTGTGTATTCGGCCGTTTGTCCCGGAGCCAAACCGATAGGCGCGAATGCGATGATGCCAACTAAGGTGCCGCCTAGCAGAGGCCATATGGAGCGTTCAATAATTTTCTTGGTAACCGCATGCTTGTCTTCGCCTTTTTGCGTGCCAACCAATATTCCTTCGGTCACAACGATTGCATTATCTACCAGCATGCCTAATGCTATGATCAAAGCACCTAACGAAATCCGGTGCATGGGAATGTCGATTAAATACATGGTGCCAAGTGTGGCAGCGATAGTAATGAGCAATACTGCACCTATAATCAGTGCAGACTTCAGCCCCATGAAGAAAAACAGCGTTACAAGCACGATTGCCAAAGCGGCTGCAACATTCAGAGCAAAGTTAAGAACAGCCTCATCGGTTATTTTACCTTGATGATAATACTCATGAATTTCGATACCAATCGGTCTTTGATTTTCTACTTCAAGCAGTTTTTGGTCTATTGCATTGCCCATTGCAACAACATTCGCACCTGTAACGTTTGAGATACCAAAACCGATTGCCGGTTTTCCGTTGTATCGAATTTCATCACTTAACGGCGTAACATACTCGCGCTTAACGGTTGCAACATCGCGCAGGTAAACAAGGGTTCCACTATCAGTAGACACCACCGTGTTCTTGATATCTTCTACAGAGTCAATTGAGCCTGAAGGTTGGATGATCAGACGCCGATTCCCCGCTTTTAAATTACCCGCCGAGGTGACAGCATTTTGTTGGCTTAAGTCTTGGACAATATTATTGACGGATA
The DNA here is from genome assembly GCF_055808975.1 of Glaciecola sp. G7-5. Taxonomy (NCBI): domain Bacteria; kingdom Pseudomonadati; phylum Pseudomonadota; class Gammaproteobacteria; order Alteromonadales; family Alteromonadaceae; genus Glaciecola; species Glaciecola sp. G7-5. The sequence goes on along the minus strand of NZ_CM147892.1, from coordinate 259,893 downwards.
ACCCTAAGATAGCCGCGCGTTCTCTTGATATCTCGACATAAATTGCTTCCCGCTGCAATCCAGATAAAGACACTTTGGCAACGCCATCAACCGCAAGCACATTTGTGCGTAATTGTTTAGCATACTCTTCTAACTCTTTATAAGAATAGCCATCGCCAGTCAGTAAAAAATAAACACCGTAAACGTCACCGAAGTCGTCATTAACGATCGATTCATAGGCATTCGACGGCAAGCTTGATTGGGCATCCTGAATCTTATTTCTTAGTTTCGACCAAATAGACTGTAAAGAGGCTTTGGTGGGAGAAAATTCATATTTGATGTCGACATTTATACGAGATAGCCCAGCTGACGAGGTCGATACAATGGAGTCAACTTCTTGTAACTGTTGGATAGCTGTTTCTAATGGTTCAGTGATCTCATTTGCTACCTCTTCGGGTGTAGCACCCGGATACTGAGTAATAACAACTGCGGTTCGAATCGTGAATTCGGGGTCCTCGAAACGAGGCATGTTTTCATAAGCAAACCAGCCACCATATAAGGAGGCAAGTATGACTATCATGGTGATCAAGCGATTTTTTATCGCAAAGATGCCTAAGTTCATGTCTATTTCCCTATTCGGTTATTGGTTCAGAGGTCTAATTTTAAGACCTTCATTAAGGTATGAAGCACCCGCACCAACAATTACATCACCGGCATTTAAACCTGACTCGACGACAAGTGATTCGCCCACACCAGCTCCGACGGAAATTTCTCTTTTTGAAACCCGCATAGTTTCTTGGTCAACAACCCACACAAATTGACCGTTGCTATCGGTAACAATTGCATTTAGAGGAACCGAAATTTGTCCAGCGTTCGCAGCATCACCCGCAAAAACTAATCTTGATTTTATCGTGCCTGACATACCCGGCAATATGACTAATGACTCGGGTGGTGAAAATCCAAATCGCACATCAAAGGTTTGTGATTTTTCGTCAGCGATAGCGGAAGCTGACACCATTTGAGCTGGTATTGCCACATCTGGTGCTGCGTCTAATGTGATAATCGTTTCGATAGGTTCAATTTGCTTTGAGCGTGATACTAGGCTGGCGGGAATTTTCACCAGCGCCTCGGCCGCGCCTTCAGTTTGAATGGTCACTATCGCCGTGCTTGGGCTAACTGTTTCCAACTCTTCGGCTTGTTTTAGTGCAATCACACCATCAAAAGGAGAAGTCAGGACGGTATCTTCTAACGCCTTGTTTGCTGAATCTAATTGTGCACTCGCAACGTTAAGCGCAGTCAAGCGCTGATCATAGACGCTACGAGAAATGGCATTTTCAACAATCAAGCGCTCAGCGCGATCAAATTCAAGTTTTGCTGAATCAAATTGTGTTTGCGCTGTTTCTACACTATTGCGAAAATTTCTTTGCACGAGTGTTGCTATAACCTCACCTTTTTTGATCTCTTGCCCGGCGCGAACATTCAGGGTTTCAATTTGGCCGGAAACTTGAAATGTCAGCTCTTTTGACGTTAACGCTTCGACTACCGCGGGGAAATTAAATAGTTTCTCGTTGCTTGATGCTTGTATTTCTATCAATTTCGCCGGCCTAACGATCTCTTTAGTTTCGACTTCAACTTCTTTTGAGCATGCGCTGAGTAGTAATCCGCTAAATGCTACTATCAATACACTTTTATTTGAGACCATATTCAGGTTCCTTTTAAAACTTTAATTATTGCACTATAAGGCTAGCGCAAATTGAATGATGAACGCATTGGTAACATCAACAAAAAATGCGGCCACCAATGGTAATATAATAAATGCTGTCGGCGCGGGGCCATGAGACTTAGTCACGGCGGTCATATTGGCAATTGCTGTAGGGGTTGCGCCTAAGGCAAACCCGCCAAACCCAGCACTCAATACTGCGGCTTGGTAGTTCCTTCCCATCAAAGGAAACAGTACAAACAAAATAAACAACACCGCGCCGATTGTTTGAAACAACAGAATAATCAAAAGCGACCCTGCAAGTTCAGCAATTGTCCATAATTGCATGCTCATCAGTGACATAGTCAAAAATAAGCTCAAAGAAAAATCGGAAACAATCGCGAGTGATCGGGTGCGCGCAGGCCAGTGTAATTTGGGGAGTAAATAAGGAACGGTGTTGGACAAAACAATCCCAGTTAGCAGACAACTCACAAACAGTGGCAGTTTTAGCCCTGCTTGCTCGAGTACAAGGTTCAACACATAGCCGATAATAATACTAATATGCAAAACCAAAATTACAGACATAAAATTTAGATGATTAAAACTTTCTTCATCCGCTTTTTTATATTCGATACCGATAGAGGGTTCCGTATCTCTAGAACCTGATAAATTATGTTTAGCCAATAGAAATTTAGCTATTGGCCCGCCAACTAGACTGGCAACAACTAATCCTAAAGTCGCTGCGGCGACACCAATTTCTAATGCGTTTTCAATTCCACCTTCCTTTATGTCAGGCGCCCAGGCTATCGCAGTGCCGTGTCCACCAATTAAAGATGCTGAGCCCGCGAGTACACCGATAGCATTGGGTAAGTCGAGTAGCATAGCACTGCTAATGCCGATGACATTTTGAATGACAATAAACGATAAGGTCAACACAAGCAGAATAATCAGCGGTTTACCGCCTGATACCAAGTCTGAGAATCGAGCATTTAAGCCAATAGCGGTGAAGAAATACACTAGTAGTTTGTCCCTAGTGCTTAAATCAAACCCAATTTCATTGCCCGTAACAATAAAAAACACACTAATTGCAATCGCTGCAATTAAGCCGCCAGTAACGGGCTCTGGAATATTAAAATCGCGTAGAAAATTGATTTTTTTGTTAGCCAAGCGCCTATAAAGAAAACCAGAATACCGATGGTGTAGGTTAAAAAGCTGTTTACTGCGATGTTTTCCATATTAGCGACCTTGCTCGGCTGTGGTCCTAACGCCGTTGACCTGAGAATGCCTTATTCGCGACAACGCCTCCACTAAAAAAGCAGTGTTGAGTCCGACCAAAATTAAGCCGTTCACAGCACATAAACTACCTAAGATTCGCCAACTATCTGTTAAAATAAGGTCACCATATCCCAGCGTTGTAAATGTAACGATAGAAAAATAGAGTGCGCTCTCTAGAGTCGTTAGTACATCGAGTTGCAAAAACATCAGCGCCCATACCCAGCAACATACTGTCAGGCCCATTACTAGCCAAATAATAAGTAAACTTAGTGCTAAAATAAATTTAGCGCTAACTTGACCTGATCCAAGCCATGAACCAAATCTAGTTAAGGTAGCAATGCTGACAGCGATAAAAGCCACTTGGATTAACAAAGTGGCTACTATCATAAGGCTACTAAGACTTAATTGGAGTAGCATTTAACATCCAAATTATGTTGGAAAATCAATTGCCTGTTGGTAAAAAATCGATGATATCTAAACAACTGATCCACACGCTAATGCGCGCTAAAGCATTTGAAATTTCTAACACTTAAGCGCCAACTCATTGACTACTTTATTCATTATCAATATAGTGAATGAACGTTCATTCATTGTCAATTATCCATTGCCTATCGTATATGTCTGTTAAGCGCGAACAGCTGCTAGATGCAGCGAACATACTACTGGCCGAAAAAGGTTATCATGGCTTTTCTATGAAAGAGTTGGCACAAACAGCGGAGATTGCCGTAGGCACAACATACTTATACTTCAATGATAAAAAGGATTTAATTCAAAGTTTACATCAAAGGAATTTACACACGTTAGCTGAGAGTATGTTTGACGGCTTTGATGCAACATCCAGTATTTTTGAGCAATACTCATGTATCTGGCGAAATTTTTGGCAGTATAGCCTCAACCACCCGGAGGCAATTTTGGCAAAAAGTCAGTTTGATCATTTACCTTCGATTGTGCAGCTTCGCGAAGAGTTGTTAGCGAAAGAACTTTTTAAAGAAGTAGGTATCATGCTACATGTGGGCGTTGAAAAAGAAATTTTTAAACCTTTACCGATAGACGTCCTTGCTACATTGAGCATTGAAACCTGCGCAAATTTAGCGAGAAAACATATCCTAGGTATAACGAGGATTGAAGGGAAACTACTAGACGATGTCATTCTAGCGTGTTGGAATTCAATCGCATTCAAACCGGAATCTACAAAATGAAACTTAATGTTTGCTCAGTGATTGCACTGGTACTGCTAACTACTTCCTGCGCTGCGCCGATTCGCAGCATTGACAAAGAAACGCTTGTTTCAAACGCAGCTAACTACTCTGATAGCTATAATGCAGAGTTGAAAGAAATAGGTCGCAAAAGCGAATTAAGAATAAAGTCGGAATATGCGCGTTCACTGCGCAATAAAAATACGGAAACCTATGACATATTAGTCTTGTCGGGTGGCGGAGCGTTAGGTGCGTTTGGTGCCGGTTTTTTACAAGGTTGGGGAGAAGTAGAGCAAGAGGGAATCAAGCGACCTAATTTTGATAGTGTCAGTGGTATAAGTACTGGCGCACTTATCGCGCCCTTTGCATTTGTTGGCACTGATGAGGCTTACGAGACTATTGTTGAATTGTATCGTAATCCCGACCCGCAGATGGTTATTGCCAAGCTTTTGGTATCTTTATTGTCAGCGAACAGCGCAGTTTATGATGCGACAAAGCTGCATGAGCAAATTAAAGAAAGCATAAGTCCTGAATTGATTAGCGAAATTGTAAATCGCTCCAAAGATAATAAGACACTCTTAGTAGGTGCAACAAACTTAGATTATGGTTCTATGCGCGTTTGGGATTTAGCGAACTTAGCTGCCAATAATTCAGTGTCAGTAGCCCAAGAACTGATCACCGAAAGACTTATTGCCTCATCAGCTATTCCTGGGGCATTTCCCCCGTGATGATTGACGATAGCCTTTACGTCGATGGTGGCGCCTCTATGCAAGTCGTTAGTGGAATCGATGACCGCAGCTGGTTGTATGGAGAAAATGAAGATATTGGCTTGGACAATATAGACAATACAAAGCCAATTCAGATAAGAATCTGGATTGTGGTGAACAACAAGTTAGTGATGGATCCTGATGTAACAACCCCAACATGGGACGCAATTGCAACGCGTTCATTGGTTTCACTAATGCGAGGATCAACATTGCAGACCATACAAGATGTTGAAACATTTTCGCAGCTTATAAATAAACGGCCAGATTTCAATGTTGAAATGAATTACGTTGCCATTCCACAAAGCTATGTGATCCCTGAAACCACTAATTTATTTGATAAGCAGAAAATGAGGGGGTTAGTTGAGCTAGGTCGTGAATTAGGCCGTGATCCCTCTAGCTGGAGGCAAAGAGCTTTGCGGCCAGGGGCATCGATATTGGATCTAGATTGATTAGCAAAGCTCATCATGCTGAGAGTAATCTATCTGCCAATGACAATGTGACCAACATAGATCCATAACTACTTTATCCTTTAATTAATTGGAGCAGGCCATGAAAATCTACAGTTGCATCTTCTCTCTGCCAGTAGCCCAACATAACTTGTGGGCCTTTAACCGAGATTTGACCTTCTTCACCGTCAGCAACTAGCTTATCGTTGCTATCAAGCATTTGCACATCGGTGTCCAGCAATGGTGTGCCAACTTGTTCTGCTCCAGGTTGGTTGAAAGTCACTACTGGTGCAGTTTCAGATAAACCGTAACCTTCGGTGATATTACATCCTGTGGTTGCTTTCCAAATATCGACGGCAGCGGAGGTTAATGCTGTACCCCCCGACATGGTTAACTTAAGTGCGGAGAAATCGAGCTTTTTGAACTCAGGATGCTGACCAAGGCCTACAAACAACGTATTGATGCCCGCAAACGCCGTAAACTTAAACGGTTTCAATGCGTTGATGAATGCATCCGGATCCCGCGGGTTGGGGATCAGTATAGTTAAGCAACCTTTGGCGAAAAACGTCATCATGCACACAGTAAATGCATAAATATGATAGAGCGGTAATGGGCAAACTACGATTTCTTTACCTGACTGAAAGCTCTCTCCTAAGCGGTCTAAGGTTTGCACGCGGTTACTGAGGACATTGCCGTGTGACAACGCTGCTCCTTTTGAAACTCCGGTAGTGCCGCCAGTGTATTGCAGCATACATAGGGTATCCAAAGTTACTGGATCACGCTTAAAAGCGGGTAGTGACACTCCTGCAGCGATGGCAGCACTTAAGGAGATTCGACTGTCATGGCTTGGGGCCGTGCTAGAGTCGAGCATTGAAGGGCGCTAGTTAACAACTTTATTACTAGATAATGAGTCCAGCAGAGAGGTTCTAGCGATTAAGTTTACAACTATATTTTATTTGGCGTATTTTGAATGAACGAAAAATCAATAGGTTAGAGATTGAACAGTTAACAACTTTATTACTTTCTTACACGTGTGTGCGCGCACATTAAAGTTTGAAACTAGACATTAAAGTTTGAAACTCAGAAGCACAGGCTTATCAGAGCATGCCGTGCAATGGTGAAGTAATTGCAGTGCGAAGTGAATAGGTAAACGCTACATCGAGCGCTGCCAGGCTATCTCAGTTATCAAAGAAAAGAAGCTGTGAGCTACTATTCGCCTGCGTTTGCAGAGCATCGATAAACGTCTTATTTTCTAATGCTTCTACGGCACTGGCTGGATCGCTATATTTAGCGAAATCTATTTAGTGCACATTAATACCTTGTTCTTGAGCAAGCATACTGACTTCAGTAGTAAAATGTTTGCTTATACTTTCAGAACCAACGGAGATAACTGACAAATCAAGTTCCCAAGTAAGTTAGACGAGTCGCTGTGCTGTAACTTTCATGATTCTATATTACTCCCAATTCACTTTTGATTAACCGACAGATTAGATCAAAACGCTTAGTCAAAGCTATGCGCTAATGCAAATAAGTTCGTTCTTGAAATCAACATTTGATTTATGTCTCATATGGGACTATTATTTAATAAATTTACATTTTGGGAGTTGAATAGTGACGACTTTAGCAGAAGCCCGACATACTCCAAGCATTAATCATGGAGCAGCTTTTAAACTAGGCAATAATATTCTTAGTAAATGGGGATGTTCCGCGTCTCAAAAACAAGCGATCTTGGGGATCCCGCGAAGCTCTTATCATCGATATCAAAGCGACCCTACTAAAGCATCGCTGAACAGCGACCAGCTTGAGCGCCTAAGTTATATTGCTAACATTCATCAGGCACTGCGGATAGTATTTTCAAACCCTGATAATGTGTATGGCTTTATGAATATGAAAAATAATAATCCCTATTTTAATGGCAGAACGCCTCTGTCTATCATTGCTACGGGCAACTTTGGTGCTTTGTACGAAGTGTTTAAGCGTATCGACAGTATGCGAAGTGGGCAATGGTAGAAAATGTCGAGCGTATATCGCTCTTAAACCAAACATCTTATCGAATGATTAATTCAAAGTTTCCGCCCATCACATTGTTTGACGATGTGATGGACGAAGAGGATTTTGATACTGCCTATGCCTTACAATCATTAACCAACCCCAGAATACTCAACGAGCTTGGAGACTTAACACTTATTTCAAAGCAGGAAATTCCCTATGGCATTATTGGCGCAAATTATGTAACTGCGCCATTTACACATATTAACCCGGATGGCTCTCGCTTTAGTGATGGTTCATTCGGAATGCTTTACTTAGCGGATTTGGTTGACACCGCTATAGCTGAAACGCGATATCATCAAGAAAAGTGTTTTCGCGCTATTGAAGGGCTCCATTACGACACCGTCGATATGCGTTGCCTCAAGGTAACGTTTTCAGCAGAACTCATCAATGCCGTTTCTGTTGATGAAATTCATGCGATAAATGACTATGCCGCATCTCGTGTTTTTGGTGCTGAGCTTAAAAAGGCAAAGGAGGTAGGGCTTCAGTATCGGTCAGTTAGAAATGAAGGCTCTATTTGTTGGGGTTTGATGTCACCTGTTTACGTTGAGTCGGCAATTCAAATAAAGCACTTTGAGTTTGTTTTTGATGGAGATTGTATTTCAAAGGTTCGAGAACTTACAATGAACTAATTTTTACGAGCGAATAAATAATGCTGCATTTATTTGCCTCCATATTAACCGAATTGTGATAATTACATCGCCATTACGAGTATCGAAACTACCCATTTTTACTTGATCTCCGTTTGAAATTTTCACCAAGCAAGAGCAATGAGGGGGTGAGCAACAATGTGAGAATCGTCGCAAAACTCAAACCGCCAGCTATTGTGCTAGCTAAAACAGTCCACCATTGAGCAGACGGGGCTCCGACCGTAATATCGCGACCAAAAATATCAATAGTAAGCGCAAATACCATTGGGATAAGACCTAATATAGTTGTCACTGACGTTAACAACACGGGTCGTGCTCTTTGCGCTGCGGTTCTGAGTATAGCTTCTCTTATCGGCATTCCTTGTGCTTTTAGCGCATTAAAAGTATCTATTAAAACGATATTGTTATTAACCACGATGCCTGCCAGCGCGATTATGCCAATACCGCTCATCACCACAACAAATGCTTGATTAGTTATAATTAAGCCTACTAGTACGCCTGCTGTAGAAAAAACAATCGCACTCAACACCACCAAGGCTTGGTAAAAACTATTAAATTGCGTGACCAGAATGACTAGCATTAGAAAGATCGAGCCAATAAATGCATTAGTAAGAAAAGTTATAGACTCTTGCGTATCTGCGTCCTGTCCTTTATACATAAGTTCGGCCCCATCAGGCAAAGGATTTTCTTCCAGTGCAGCACGTACGTCCTTTATAAGTTGATCGGCTAAAACGCCCTCTTCAACATCCGCTTTTACGGTCAATGTTCTCATACTATCAGTACGGCTAATTCGTCCTGTTTTAGCCGCTGGTTGAATCGTCACAAAGTTTGCAATCGGAACAGCACCGCTAGCTGTCGGAATTCGTAACTGATAAAGCTGCTCTATGCTTCTGTAATCTTCTGTAAACCGCAATCGAATTTCGACTTCTTCTTCAACATCATCTGGACGATATTCAGCTAAAAGAGCACCATTCGTAATTAGCGTTACGGCATTGCCTAAAAGGCTTACATCAACATCATATTTTGCCGCCAATTCGCGATTAACGATGAGCTTCCATTCAATACTAGGTAAGGGTCTACTATCTTCAATATCAACAAATCCGCCAATCTGATCCATAATAGTAAGCAGGTGTTCTACGCCCGAAATCAATCGTTGCTGATTCATACCCTGCAAGCTTAATTGTATTGGTTTACCCTGAGTTGGTCCAGAAGCAGGCTCTCTTACTTGTACCTTAATACCCGGAATCGTCTCGATATATTCGCGCGTGTTTTTAATTATCTCGTCGGCTTTTGGTCTTATCTCCCAATCATCAAGCTCTAATTGAATGACACCAACCACATCTTCAGGCATGTCAGCTTGAGGATTTGTACCTCCCCCATCGTTCTTGTATAAACGGTTTTAATATTGTCTTGGGTTAACAGAAAAGACTCTACTCTTTTCACTAGACTATCACGCTCATAAATTGACAAGTCTCCCCTTGCTTGCACCTGAACCTGCAAAAAATCCGGTTCGATACTAGGGAAAAACTCAAGTCCCTTTCCTTGCGAGGTATAAGCAAAAAAGGTAATAACCATAACTAAAATAGCACTTAACGCGGTCTTTTTTGGATGATCGAGAACAAAATTGAGAAGATCCAAATAATACTTAAGCCACCCTTTTATTGTTGATAAGTCGCCACTCTCCGCCGCTTTTATGCCTTGGACAGTTTGAGAACTTTCGTCAACGTCGACCTTCTTGGTAATAATTCCCCCCAGCACAGGAATAAATATAAGCGCCATAAATAACGAGGCACTTAAGGTAATGATTACAGTCAATGGCAAAAATGACATAAACTCACCGACCAAGCCGGGCCAAATCAATAATGGAAAGAAAACAGCCAAAGTGGTTGCGGTAGATGCAATGATTGGCCATGCCATGCGTTTAGAAGCAGAGGCAAAAGCGGTTCTCGGTGATTCTCCTTCACTTATCTTTCGGTCCGCTAATTCAATTGTGACAATTGCACCGTCCACCAGCATTCCGACAACTAAAATCAGGCTAAATAAGACGACGATATTCAAGGTCATACCGAAAAAGTAAATAATCATCATTGCAGCTAGAAAAGAACCCGGTATTGCAAGGCCAACAAGGATGCTCGGTCGGATCCCCAAAACAGCAACAATTACTACCATGACTAAAATAACAGCCGTCATAACATTATTTTCTAGGTCGCCAAGCATCGTCTTTATTTGATCTGACTTATCCTGTAGATAATCTACCCGTATCGTTGATGGCCACTGTGTTTGCGCAAACTCTACTATTTGTCTCACTTGCGCAATCGTGTCAATAATGTTGGCCCCAGTGCGCTTTGATACTTCCAAGGCAATCGCATTTTCACCATGCAGTCGGGCTAGACTGTTTGGATCTTTAAATGTCCTGCGGATACTTGCGACATCTTCAAAGGTGACAATTGTGTCACCCACTTTTTTACCGGTAGTGTCGCTAGATCTTCCATTGTTTCTATTACGCCGGGTACTTTAAATACCATTCGACCAGCTGCATTATCGATAGCGCCAGCGGCTACCAAGCGATTATTTTGATTAACGAAGTTAAACACTTCTAAAAACGATAAATTATAAGTTTCCAGTGCAAGCGGATCGATGATGACTTCAAGGAGCTCTTCTCTGTCGCCAGCGATATCCACTTCTAGCACGCCTGACAACGCTTCGATTCTGTCTTTAAGCTGTTGGGATATTGTCAATAGCGTTCGTTCAGGTAAATCGCCAGATAAAATCACCGTCAGTACAGGAAATAAAGAGACGTTTACCTCTGTAACTCGCGGTTCATCACTTCCTGGCGGCAGTTCAGCCTTAGCTAGATCAACTTTTTCACGCACATCTAAAAGCGCTTTATCCGCATCAAATCCGGCATCAAACTCTAGTGTTACAGAACCAAACCCTTGGGATGCTGTAGAGCGCATTTCCTTCAAGCCCTCGATGGATTGCAATTCTTTTTCCAAGGGACGGACTAAAAGTCTTTCACTATCTTCTGGTGCGATACCTTCATAACTGACTGACACGTATATAATTGGAATGGCGACGTCTGGCTCAGCTTCTTTTGGAATAGCAAAATAAGCACTCAGTCCCGCAACCACAAGCATGAAAAAAGTGAGGGCAACTGTTCGAGTTCTGGCAAATGCCGCATCAATTATCGCGTTCATTTACTTATCACCACGCATAACTGGATTTACTTTGCTTCCAGCTTCGACGAAGCCTTGTCCTGTGACAATTACTCTTGCTTCATCGGGCAGCCCAGTCACCCAAGCGCCATTTTCATCTGATTGTATGATGTTAACTTGATGGAATTCGACGATGCCTGTTTGAGAGGCCGTCTTAACGCCAATGTCACCATTGCTTTTGAGAGAAAATAAAGCTGGAGACAGGTAGTGTGATGTTTGTTCGCTTGTTAATAACTTTACACTGGCGGAGGTACCGGTTCTAAATTCCCCATCGGGATTTCGGCTTTCAAGTTCAACTAAAAATGTACGTGAATCGGCCTCTGCCTTTGGCGCAATAAATCTCACCTTTGCAGTCGTTTCTTGACCAGTGCCCAGCCTTATTTGTGCGGTGCTTCCTATCTCGATTTTTTGGATATCTTGTTGTGCGAGTTGTGCTTCAATTACCAAAGGATCGCTTTCAACAACGGTCGCTATTGCATCACCAACTTTAACTAAGTCACCCTTCTCGACATGCAGCTTTTGTATATATCCAGAAATTGGCGATTTAGGCGTGATAAATTGTAAGTCTAACTTTATTCGTTCAATTGCTGCCTGTGACGCTTTTACATTCGCAGTGGCTTGTTCAATCTCGCTATCACTTTGATACTGCTGTTTTGCCAAATGTTGAAGTCTTTCTAGATTTTTAACACGCGCTTCTAACAGAGCCTCCTGCTGCTGCAAATCTGCTTCTCTGGTTTGTTTATCCAAAGTAACGATCGTGGTACCACTATCGACCTTCCGTCCTTCCTGCACCAAAATTTCATCAATGATACTTTGTGTAAGCGCTTTAATTTGAATTTCTCTATTCGGTACGGTTTGTCCTTGCACAGTTAAATACACTGGCGTTGGCTCAGCCTTTCTAAGCTCTACTTCTACAGAAAAAATATCCTGGGAATCTCTTCGCTGTTCTTCTCGCCGCTCTTGCTCAATAAACAGTCCGGAAACCATCCACAGCACTAATATCAGACAGAATGCTATTGCAACTATATAAGATTTTTTCATTGGTGATTACTACTCTTCGCTTAACTTTTCAGTGACAGTGAGAAAAGACGTATAAAATTGACTGAGCTCAGACAGGCGTTCCTTTGCATCATTGTCCTCTACTTCTTGAATCGTATCTTCTACTGTGCAAAGCGCGTTTTGCATGTTTACTCTCATCGACCTCATCAAGGCTTTATAAGGCTGCTTTTTTAAAGAAAAGAAATCCTGTCGTTCTCCGGCTTTCGCCTTGCGTTCAATGACAGATAAATTCTCTAATAATCGCGTATTAGTTGATACGCTGGCTCGACTTATTTGCAGTGTTTCACTGAGGTCTTTGAAGCTAAATTCTCCCCCTTCGATGACCAGCAAGCCGAGTATTCGGCCAGCAATTCTAGGCAAGCCATCACGCTGGGAGATCAAGCCCATTTTTTCGACAAACTCTGCGTTCGTTTCATTTTTCATATGCTTTTTAACTATTCAATATGTTCAGTTTATACTGAACAATATAAATGTTATGCACGTCAATCGCAACTAATTATAGTGTAGCTAGTGCATATCATTAGCCAACGCATCGCTCAATATTTAGCAAGAGTCGGCTTGGTTGCGCGCGATATGGAAAACAGTAGACACTTCCTGCAAGCAATGACGGCGAATATGGTCAGTTAGCCAATACCTCAGGTTTTTCGTTACATGCAGGCACTAGGTGTGAAGTCGTTCGCTAATGCCGATGAGCCAGACAAAATCTTCTGGAAAGATTTTGAACAACCGAAGGTTGACCCGAAGGGTGGAGGGCAGGACGCCCGGATTAAAAGTTAGTAAGGTTATGCTGCTACATCAGTCGCCCAGCTATTAGTGAGCAACGTTTAAGTATTGTCTTAGGTTGTTATCACTTTAAACCTTCATGCTTTTGCTTATTCAGCTACTTTCCTCTTGAATTACAACCATCGTAAAATCGCCCTGTAATCCGCCCCTTGGAAGGGCCGCCGCGCTATTTGTAAAACCGGTGTTACTGCAATACCAACGTTAACGTACCAAGGCGCATTTTGGCCATAAGCGCCCATTACTATTAAATTACTCTCCTGCTCTTTTGCCGTCGTTAAGATGGCTTCAATAATGCCACTATTACTTTTTCCGTGAACTTGTCGAACGCAGAGTCAATTAAGGCGTTTTGTGATTGTTCTAGTGTTTGAATAGGACGATTTCAACGAGTGAGAATAATAAACAAATTCCAGAGACTCAGGCCGATTAATACTGCAAAGGTGCATAGCATACCGAATATACGTGGTTTACTAGCGCCTTTATGCTTTGTCAAACCGTAGGCATGTAACAAACGCCCCAACAATAAAATACCGCCAGCAATGTGTAACATTGCTCCAATGGGCGTATTCATTTCCGCTACTGCCATTAATATTAGACAAATAGGCACATATTCAGAAAAGTTACCATGTGCACGAATGGCCATTTGCAGTTCTTCTGATTGGCCGTCGCCTAGGCTAACTGCATTCGCCCGTCGGCTTTTAATCACTGGGATGGTGAGTATAAAAAACAAAAGGCCCAACCAACTCGCGTATATACCGGTAATTAATAAATCCATATGTTATTTTTCTTTAAACGCTTTACAGTTTACTCAGTGTATAGCTTTGCGTCTTAATAATAAACAAGTGCTAGCCCTATGGGTTTAAAGTGTTTTCACGTTTATATGATTTTATGCCTAGCTTGCATACTCTGCCGCATTATGAGCGCAAGTGGTTTACTGATGATGTTAAGGCTGCTTTATCTGTTGCGGTAGCATGGTAGCTGACAACGTGTTGGGTGAATCTATTTGAGCTACAGATCGTAACCCGCTTGATAAACGACCTGAGTGGGGCGACATTTCAGCAAGTAAAGACGGTCAATACCTTTATTTACACATTTTAAAATGGCCAGCAGATAACGCCTTAAGCCTCAAAGGTTTACCAACGAGGGTTACAACACAACCACACAACGTGGTCGTGTTAGCGTTATTATCAAGTTAGGCTCAAAGATGAACAAATTTTCTAAGCTATCTCTTCACTTTGCTAGCCGACTCACCACCAATGCCAAAATGAGCTTTTGGCATTTCTGTGATTATGACTCTGACGCGCTCTTTCGGCGCGTCAATAGCTCGAGTCATTGCATCGGTGACTTCACGGATCAAGTTTTCTTTTTGCGTATCGCTGCGGCCTTCTAATATATACAGTTGTGCTATTGGCATGATGGTTTTCCTCTTTAGACGAATTTACCTGATACTGTGCCCAGGCCTTGATAGCGCACTGTGAAATTGTCACCTTTATTCACAGAAACGGCTGCTGTAATTGCACCAATCATAATAAAAGTACCGGCTGGAATATGTTCACCACGCTCAGCTAACATATTTGCTAACATAGCAACAGAAGAGGCTGGGTGTCCAAGTACGGCGGCACCTGCGCCTAGCTGCACAACTTCACCATTGATTTCCATTACTACACCTAGATTTTTTAAATCTAAGTCTTCTGGTTTTGCCATGTTGCCGCCTGCAACAAAACGACTAGATGATGAATTGTCAGCAATCACGCTTTTTAAATCGAATTTGAAATCTCGGTAACGTGAGTCAATAATTTCTACTGCAGGCATAACAAAATCTGTCGCACGCAATACGTCACCAATATGTATTCCTGGGCCTTGCAATGGCGCTTTAGTCACAAAGGCTAATTCAGCCTCTACTTTTGGATGAATGAGTTCATCATGCTTGATTTGACCGCCGTCGGGTATAGAGAAATAGTCAGCTAAAAAACCATAGCAAGGGTGTTCAACACCCATCTGAGCCATTTTTGCCCAAGACGTTAGTCCCATTTTCATACCGACTATTTTGGTGCCACGTGCCTCTTTTCGACGCCGAATTTCCCATTGAATATCAAATGCATCTTCATAGGTCATGTCAGGAAATTCATCCGTTATCTTAGTCACGTCATGGACTTCAAGCTCGGCGTTTTCTAGATGTTCTGCAAGATTTTCTATTTGTTGTTTGTTTAAATTACCCATTATATTAAGCCTTTTTCTTTTGACATGGTTAACGCCAAATCTTCAATCATATCTTCTTGTCCACCTACGGTGCCTCGCTTACCCAGTTCAACCAACAGGTCCCGCGCTTGAATGCCATATTTGGCTTCGGCTCGCTGAGCAAATAGTAAAAATGAACTATATACACCTGCATAACCGAGTGTTAGCGCGTTTCTGTCAACACGTATTGGATGGTCCATTAGTGGCACTACTAAGTCTTCGGCAACGTCCATTACTTTATATAAGTCAGTGCCGTGAATAGCATGCATTCTGTCGAGTACCGCAACAAATACTTCTAAAGGAGTATTGCCTGCACCCGCACCTAAACCCGCAACCGAGCCATCGATACGATTGGCTCCAGCTTCAATTGCTGCTAACGAGTTAGCAATGGCCATGCCCATATTATGATGGCCATGAAAGCCGAGTTCGGTGGTGGCGTTAAGCTTGGCTCGTAAATAGCCAATTTTATGTGTCACTTCATCAGGTAACATATAGCCTGCTGAATCGGTGCAATAAATACAGTTTGCTCCGTAACTTTCCATTAGTTTGGCTTGTTCTAGTAGTTTCTCTGCGCTGATCATGTGTGCCATCATTAAAAAGCCCACCGTATCCATGCCCATTTTTGCAGCCATACCAATATGTTGCTCAGATACGTCTGCTTCGGTACAGTGTGTCGCCACTCTAATAGTCTTTACACCATAGTCATTTGCCATTTTAAGATGGTCAACCGTCCCGATACCGGGTATCAACAGCGCCGATATCTTGGCATTTTTCATTTTCGGAACAACAGCTTGCAAGTATTCTTCATCACTATGCGCAGGAAACCCATAGTTCAAAGAGGCGCCACCTAATCCGTCGCCATGAGTCACTTCAATAAGTGGGATTCCCGCTTCATCGAGGCCAGTTGCAATCGCAACCATTTGCTCAGTCGATATTTGATGCTGCTTCGCATGCATACCATCTCGTAGACTCATATCATGTAATGTAACTTTTTTACCTGTTAAATCCATTGCGTTACCCTCTCGCTGGTAAGGTGATTGTTTGGTTGTATGCTTCTTCAGCAAACATTTCTGCTGTACGCAGCGCAGCTGCTGTCATAATGTCAAGGTTTCCGGCATATTCCGGTAAGAAATCGCCTAAGCCTTTTACTTCCATGAAGACAGATACTTTGTTGCCATCAAAAACAGGTCCATTTACTAACTTGTAACCCGGTACATATTTTTGAACTTCCTTAACCATGTTGTGTACTGACTCAATTATTTTTTCTTCATCAGGGGAATCTTTAGTCAAACAATGGATGGTGTCACGCATCATAAGTGGTGGTTCAGCAGGGTTTATAATGATAATCGCTTTACCCTTCTTAGCACCGCCAACTTTCTCAACCGCGCCAGATGTAGTGCGAGTAAATTCATCAATGTTTTGACGTGTCCCTGGACCGACTGAGCGGGACGATACAGTTGCAATGATTTCACCATATTCTACATCTTGAACTTGCGAAACCGCCGCCACCATAGGAATAGTCGCTTGACCACCACAGGTAACCATATTCACATTCATTTCGAGCTTTTCTGCGTGCTGCTTTAGGTTGACCGGTGGAATGCAGAAAGGACCAATTGCTGCAGGCGTTAAATCAATCATAACTACGCCAAGCTCATTTAGCTTACGGCTGTTTTCTGCATGCACATACGCTGATGTGGCATCAAAGGCGATCCTAATATCATCTTCAATCACTTTATCAAGCATGCCATCTAAACCAGTCGAGGAAACCTTGATACCCATTTCGACGGCGCGTTTAAGGCCGGAAGATTCAGGGTCGATTCCAACCATCCATACAAGGTCAATCCACTCAGAACGTTTGATTTTCATAAGTAAATCGGTACCGATATTACCCGGTCCGATAATGACCGCTTTTAATTTTTTAGACATAAATAATATTCCTTAACCTATACAAAACGTACTGACGCATTGCCAATACCGCCGATGCTAACGCTCATGAAATCACCCGCTGCCACAGGCTCTAAAGGCACTAAAGAACCAGATAAAATAACCTCTCCAGCTTTGAGTGGAATGCCGAACTGCCCAAGGGTATTGGCCAACCATGTCACGCAGTTAACCGGGCTTCCAAGGGCAGCTGCACCTGCACCAGTAGAAATTATCTTGCCGTTTTTCTCCACCACCATGCCACAGGTAGATAAGTCTACTTTGCTTGGGCTAACCGCTTTGTCGCCTAGTACAAACAGTCCACAGGATGCATTGTCAGCGACGGTATCTTGAATTTTGATATTCCAATTTTCTATGCGCGAATCGACAACTTCAAAACAGGGGATAACACAGTCGGTTGCCGCCAGCACATCGGCATTGGTTATACCCGGTCCGATTAAATCCTTTTTCAAGATAAAGGCTATCTCGCCTTCTGCTTTTGGTTGAATCAACTTTTGACTAATGGGCATTTCCTCGCCCTGACTGTAGGCCATATCATGTGTTAGGTATCCAAAATCTGGTTGATGCACATTTAGCATGTCTTGAACAGTTTTAGATGTGACCCCTATCTTTTTACCTATAATCTTGGCACCTGCTTGTACTCTTCGCTCTACCATTTGCAGTGAAATATGATAAGCATCCTCTATGCTAATGTCGTCGAATCGCTCAGTTAGTGGTTTTAATGTATGTCTTTGGGTAAGTGCGTTGTATAGCTCGTCCCCGCAGGCTTGTATCTGTTCTTTATTCATAAAATTCCCAGTTTCTTGTTAATGTGTTTATATTTCTGCTAAAAAATCACTTACTAACCTTGAAAAGCGAGCCGCATGCTCTATTTGCGTCCAATGCCCGCATTGGCCGAACAAATGAAGCTGTGATTTAGGTATCCACTCAAACAATTTTTGACTGGTCTGCAAGGGGATAACTTGGTCTTCTCGTCCATGCATAATGAGTGTCTCGTGCTGAATTGCGCGAATGTCAGCCTCTTTGCTTGCAAGTGCATCTACCCAACGTTGTCGAGGCGCTGGAAACATGGTCGAAAATGCTTCATGAAAGCCTGGTCGAATGCTGGCTTCGTATCGCAATTGAGCAAGTTCGTCTGTCACCAAGCTGCGATCATAGGCAAATATATCTAGTAAGCCTTTCATTGTGCTGAGTGAAGGGCTATAGCCCCATACAGCATCAAGCCCAGGAGTTAATGTAAATGTTACACCCACGCTACCCATTAATATTAACCGGCGAACTCTTTTCGGATGTCGAATAGCTAAAGCTAGCGCTATTCCGCCGCCAAATGAGTTACCAACAAAGTCGCATTGCTCTATGTCTAGTGCGTCTAATATTCCAATGGCATGATTTACCCAGCGGTCAACATTGCACTGAGTGTTGGTAGGCCGTTCAGTAAAGCCAAAACCAAGCATGTCTGGGGCGATCACGCGATAGTTTTTTGATAATTCAGGCATAACCAAACGCCAATTTGCCCAAGCTGTAACTCCGGGGCCTGAACCATGGATTAACATCACAGGTTGACCCGAGCCGATATCATGTAAGTTGGTTTTGATGCCATTTACATCAATAGTTCTTCCAATTTCTGGATTTTGTACATTGCTCATGAATTTATCCGTTTTACCAATTTTTGAGTGAATAAGTTGCGCATTTTTTCTATAATTTTATGCAGATGTTTTTTAATTCAGTGTAAAATTCAAGACCGTGGACGCCGCCTTCGCGACCAATACCTGATTGCTTTGCGCCACCAAATGCTGTTCTCAAGTCACGTAAGAACCAACTATTTATCCAAACTAAACCCGTTTCCATTTGTTCAGCAACCGATATGCTTCGAGCACTGTTTTCTGACCAGATAGTTGCGGCAAGGCCGTAGTCGGTATCATTGGCCAAAGCGATCACTTCTTCTTCGGTGTCAAAGGGGCGTATATGGCAGCAGGGACCAAAAATTTCTTCTCGTACTACGCGAGCATTATCAGGTAAGCCAGTCCATATAGTGGGTTCTATCCACGCGCCATCGTTTAACGCTTCACCCATGTCAGGGATACCGCCTCCAATTTCCACGGTAGCGCCTTCTTCAACTGCTAATTTGTAATATGAATGGACTTTATTTCGATGCTCAAGGCTTACCAATGGACCAAAATTTGCTTCTTCATCTTCAGGGCGACCAAGTTTTAATTTAGCTACGCCTTCTTTAAGACGTTTTACAAACTCATCAAATATAGGTCGTTCAACATAGACACGCTCGGTTCCCAAACATACTTGTCCGCAATTGACAAAGGCAGAACGCATAGTTCCTTCAACCGCTTTGTCTAAATCACAATCAGCGAAAACAATCCCTGGGTTTTTACCACCACATTCCATGGATATACTGCGTAGACCTACAGCTGCAGCTTTTACGATAGCCTCGCCTGTTGCTGTTTCTCCCGTGAAAGTAATAGCATCCACCAAAGGATGAGATGTTAAAAATTGCCCTGCAGATCCTGCTCCAAAGCCATGTACAACGTTAAATACGCCGGCAGGCACGCCACATTCGTTCATTACTTCACCAAGCAATGTTGTGGTTGCAGGTGTTTCCTCTGAAGGCTTAACGACCACCGTATTGCCACAGGCTAATGCAGGACCCACTTTCCAAGTCATTAATAAAAGCGGCAAATTCCATGGCGAAATTACAGCAATTACCCCTTTGGGTGTGCGGTGTCCCACATTCACAGCGCCTTTTGTATCAGGCGTATCGAGTCGAAAACTTTCTGTTGGATGATTGGCAAGTGTTTCTGCAAACGCTTTAAAATTAGCTGCGCCTCTTGGAATATCAATATGGCGAGCAATACTATGAGGCTTCCCCGTATCAAGACATTCCGCTTCTAAGAACTCCTCAAAACGCTCATTAATTCTATCCGCCACTTTATTCAGTAATTCGGTGCGCTGGCTTTGGGTCATGTTGCCCCACGGCCCCTTTAACGCTGTTTTTGCAGCTTTAACGGCTAGGTCTACATCTTGCTCATTCGCTTCATGGACGATACCTAATAAATGGTTATCAACGGGGCAGCGATTCTCAAATGTTTTACCACTTTGAGAACCGACATAATCACCATTAATAAAGTGTTTGTATTCTTTCATTCTTATCTCTTTTTTCTAGTATTGAAAGGGTGATAGACGCTTAAATAAGCGGGCTTTCGCCCGAAAATTTAATTAAGTAAGAACCGACAAGAATCTTTCATTTAATACTCGGTCGTGGTAAAAAATTGCTTTTCCAAGGTCATCAGATAACCAAGTGACGGGCTGATGGTCTGGGTAGTTGTAATCCCCCCAGCAAACACTTCAGTCCGATTACCAGATGGGTCAAAAAAGTAAATCGTCTTACCATGGGTCAAGCCGTGACGGGTAGGGCCAATGTCAATCGGCACATCTTCCATTGAAATTAAATCAGCGGCTCGTAAAATATCTTCCCATGTCTCTAAGTAAAAAGAGGCGTGATGGAACTTCCCTTTTTCTTCATGCATGATAAAGGCAATGTCGTGCGCTTTAGTGGACAACGAAAGGAATTGCGCGATACGATTTCCATCTGGATCAAGTACTTGCTCTGCTAGATAGAATCCTAGTACATTGACAAAGAGATCGTATGTCTCGGCTAATGCATCACCATAAAACAAACAATGATCGAAACGAACGGCTTTCATGCCAGTTAGATCGCGAGGCCATGCTTCTGGGTTGACTGGTGTTAAACCCCATTTACCGGTATATTTTTTATCTGTATATAGTTCGAAACAATGCCCTGAAGCAGATGTAAATTGAATGCGGCGGCCGCAATCCTTTAATTCGCCCGCTTGCATATGTGTGATATTGCAACCAAATGCGACTAAGTCTTTTTCTAATTGAAGCAACGATTCTTCATCGACGACTTTAAATGCCATAAAGTCGCAGCCAGGTTCATCAGCTTCGCGCAATACCACTGAAAACTTATCTACTTCAGACCACGCTTTTAAATACACCCTGCCTGATTCATCTCTATCTGTTTCAATTAAACCAAGCAAATCAACATAATGCTTGAGCGCTGCTTCCATATCCAAGACACGCAGTTGTACGTGTCCTGGTCTCATGATACCTTTTTTCATTGTGAAACCTCTTTCAGATGCTTATTTATACAGGCTTCTTGGTTCGTCGAAGCCTTTGGTTTAGGTGCGCACTCAAAAGATAAATTACTTTTTGGCTTAATACGGCAAGCCAGTGCATACCCGCTATTTTTCTCTTCTTCGGTAACATGTAATTTACTCATGGGACCGATATCTGGCGTACCAGAAATAATACTGATTCGACATACTCCACAACCACCACCTTTGCAGCCAACAGGAATGCATTTTCTTCCGCTTCGTTGCATGGCATAGAGAACGTATTCATTCTCACGACAGATAAATTCTTGCTTGTTAGTGATGTCGGTTATGGTGAATTGGCGCATGGTGTATCTCACCTTATATCTTTTTAAATAGCGCCGAGCGGTGTTCGTCAGCACCATCAGCAGCCGTCAAGAATTTCTCCATAAAGATGTCCTTCTCAAACAGCCTTCCCTGCATCAATGCCGTTATAGCAGCATCAATCATTGGTGGCGGCCCGCATAAGTAAGCTTTATGATTAGCGAAACGACCATCAAAATGCGCTTTAGCTGCTTCGTGAACAAAGCCTTTAAACCCCTTCCATGTTTCATCGTCACCAGCATCATTGAGCGCCGGCACATATGTAAGATTGTCGTGTTTTTCTGCAAGGTCAGTGAAAAGTTCTGAGTTATAAAGCTCTTCTTGATTACGCGCGCCTTGAAACAAGGTGATTTGTCGTTGATCGCCTCTTTCTAACAGGTCTAGGATCATTGATTGAGGACTTGATAAACCAGAGCCCCCCGCAATGAATATCAAATCTCCTGGTTGTGAATCTCGAACAAAAAACTGTCCATATGGTCCAGACATAGGCAAGGTTTCACCTACCTTTAATTGCTCATGAATATAGGTAGTCGCGGCGCCGCCTGGGACTTGGCGAATATGTAATTCAACTTCTTGACTGTTTGATGGAGTGTTAGCGATTGAAAAGGCTCTTACACCATCGCAACCGGGTAAAAGTAAGTTTATATATTGGCCTGCTTGAAAGGTCATGCTGCTATCTAAAGAAAAATGTACGCCTTTGATAGTGGGCGACAAATCAACAATCTTGGTGACTGTTGCGTTAAAGTCTTCTACCGCATACCCTTCAAAATCTTCATCTACATCGATATCGGCCTCAATAGTGACATCGCTTTCAACCGTTGCGCAACATGCCAAAACCTTACCATCATCGCGCTCTGAATCCATTAAGGCAAATGGAGAGGCGTCGCCTACATCAACATCGCCATCAAGCACCGTTACTTTGCACGTTGCGCATAAGCCATGGCCGCATGCAAAAGGGATCCATACACCTTGACGTAGTGCTGCTTGCAATATAGTTTGGCCTTCTTCAACCTCTATTTGCTCGCCTGTAGGTTCGACCGTTACCGTATGTGTCATCTTACACCTCCTAAAAACTTGCGTTATAGAGGCCATTAAGGCCTGGAGTAGTCATTTTGAGCATGCTTTTATGATCGATGCCTTGAGCAAGCAAGGTGTCAGTTTGGTTGGGCTCAAATGGTTCACCGTTCAACTCCCATTGTATTTTGTCGTATTCAATTTTTGCGCTCTGCGGATGCGGAGCGGTCGCTGGTTGTATATGAGAAGCGAAAACTTCGGGTAGCGTCGCGTCAGGAGAAACTAACAACGCAAATGGTGCACAAAACATATTGTGATTAAGCCAATGCACATAAAGCAGTTGCATTCCGTTAAAGTTTTCGACCAAGTCGTTGGGTACTGCTGTGTACTCTGAAATCGCTTTTACAGCCATGATAGTAACCTCGTATGTAAATTGTTCGGGTAGCATCGCTACCCGGTTATTGTTTATGCCGCGTCGGTGTCTTTATTTAATGGCTTAATACCTTTAATTTCGTTCCAACGCTTCTCATCTGGTGAACCAACATAGTCAAAATTATCCTCACCAATATTGATGTGGTAATAATCGGTCAACACTTGCGGTAGCTCAGGCCCGCCAGATTTGCCTTGATATATTTGATGAACAGGGAGTAAGGCTTGGACGTATTTAGCCGGTTCGTCTGCAAAGATTTCACTACACGCTTCTGAACAGAAGTGATAACGCTCACCTTCATGCGTTGTGTCACAATGGCTAAACGATGTTGGATCTTCTGTTTTGGTAAATAGAACCGGTACCTGACAAACTTGGCATAGCTGAGGCAGCGTATTGTTGTAAAAGCGCTCACCCTTTTTATGTTGCTCATCCCAATGTTCAAAACGAGGGCGATAGTACTTGTCAAAAGTATTAGGGTACTTTTCTGCTAGCCATTGCATTTCCTCTTCTTTGGGGATCCAAGTATGGAAGTTAGTTGCCTGTCCATACTGATAAAAAGTTGCCCATAGTTGATGACTAATATGCTCTTTCGCTGCATTAGCGACATCTTGATACTTCGGAGGCTTGATACCATAGCGCTCTAGTTCCTTAAATAAGGCCCCACCGCTTTGCTCATAATAGACTTCCCAAGCTTCTTGCCACGACATCACTTTATTTGGCAACATATAATCCATCATCATGCTGACTAGGCTAAGCAGGCGGAAACCACGCCAAAACCATTTATCTATCCATTTTTGAACGATAGGCACATTGTCTTCGTGCTGCTCAAGCATGAATTTTATAATCTCTAATCCAAGCGTCATGTGACGTGCTTCGTCTGACTGTGCTGAGAAACCAAATGTTACCGTTGCCATGTCGCCGTTGTATGCCGCACCTGACATAAATGGCACAAAAAGCAGGTTAGTTAGTACATATTCAAACGAGAATGAAATCGCTGTTAAGAATTCGAAAGGCCCAGCTGAGCGAGCATCATCGAAGAATGATTTTGGTACGGATAGAAACCATACACGGTCATGCATTAACGGGGCATCATGCAGACCATTAAAGTGCTTGTTATAATGGCTCATTGCATGTTGTTGAGTTTGCGAATGGCGCAACTCGTCAATTGCTTGCATCTGACACGCTACCCTTGCGCCTGCGCCGCTAAACTGACGACCGACTTTTGCATAGCCTTGAAACGCTGCATACTCAAGTGGCGATACACCACTTAAAAAAAGCTTGAGTGAATTAACATAACGCGCATCTGAAATATTCTGATGACCATTGTTCTGAGCGAATGCATCAAAAATAGCGTAGAGTTTTTTCTCTTTTTCAGCTTGGTATTTCCAGTAAGAGTCCATGGTGAGGCGAAAGGGATCTTCCCATCCGTCCCAATCTACAATTTTGATCCCTTCAAAATCCTCTTGTGGGAAAATATCAGACTTTTTTTGGTAGCTTGGTTCCCAATCCATATTACGAGTTAAATATTGATACTTTTGCTTTAGGTTTAGTTTTTTTGCCGCTGTCATAAGTGACTCCTGATTAATTCCATGAAAGGGTAAAGTGATCGTCATCTTCATCGACGTTTCCGCCTATGCTGATGACATCTAGCAACATTTCTTGCACATCCCACTCGCGATTTAGTTTTTCTTCCATCGTTTCACGAGTAATCACTAAGCGTTTTTCAGCTTGGATCCGAATCATTGCCGGCTGATACTGTATTTCAGCATCTGGATTATCTTCACTGATCGCTTCTACTAAATAACGCGCGTTTTCGTTGTCTTGAAATGCGATAAATACATACTGGCTCATGACATCACCCCTGTAGATTGAAGGCCTACTTTTTTCAGCAGGGCTGCCAGTTCGGCTTGAATTTTGGAGAGTGATGTTTTTCCAACTGTCTCCATAGCGATAGGTTCTAGCGCGGTGAATACTTGCGGTTCCCAATGGTTAACCCAAGCTTGTATCTTTTCTTTGTTGTAATCCGACTCAGCAACGGCTGTTTTTACAACAGCAACTATCCAGCGTGTTGTGTCTTTATTCCAATCACGCATAAACTCCGTCAGCATGCCAATGTCGCGCGCGCCCATTTCACAGAACCATTCGTCCATGGCTTCATATGCGAATGAAAATAGCACTTTGTCGATTAATAGGTTTTGTAATAGTGTTAACTCAAACCAGTCGCTAACTACCATCGAGTCTTCAGCAAGCTTGCGCATTGCTTGCCACATTGGATCATCCATCCAAAATGCCTTGCTCGTGTTTAATGCCGTACCGGTATTTCCGTCGATCATTAACGCAATGCGGGATAAATATTGACCGATGCCCAGGTGATCCATTGCTTGATATATATGTGGTTGAGCCACGGTAGTCGCAATCGAATCGCTGGCAACCTGGCTATTGTTCATGTTCGCTGACTGATTCAAATGGCGAAAAGGTACGAGATACTTAAGTATCTTATGTTGAATGTTTTCATCTAAGCTGGAAATTAGGTTTCGCTTTTCACAGAACTTAAAGTTCGACTCTGCGCTTTCTTGCATTTTTGCGCGGCTGCCAACATAAGCCCCATAGTAAAACTGTCGTGGGTCGTTAATCGCGTACCAATCAGCCATCTTAATAGCAGTGCGACTAGGATCATTTAGTGATTTTTCAGGGTCCCATAACGGTTTATAGTGAAAGTTATGAGTTGCTTCAATATCATAGCTAGCCTCTTGATAACGTGTAGCTGGCTTATCACCAAAGCGACGTTTAATGTGACTGTAGGTATTCCGAATGGTAGAAACGGAACTAGTTTTTATCTCAACGCTCATATTCTGTACCTTGTTTGGTTAATCAATATCATTTAAATCTAAACCTTTTTGGTGTCGCCAAAACGCCACTTTTGGTTGTCGTCATCTATCTTTTTCGCCATGGAAGCATCCATGTGAATAACGTTGTTGTGTTTACAAAAAATCTCAAAGGCTTTTCTAGGAAGCACCAACTCAACAAACAGGTCGGGATGCTCAATTGCAAAATCGAATTCGACGAATTTGTCTTCAGGAGCACTGCGAACTCGGACATAACGAGCCAATGCGTTAAATTTGTTTTTGTTCAAATTAGAAATCATGTTATTCATTTGCATTCACAATGTTTTTTATTTGTTAAAACGGTGTAGAGCAACAGCTGTGCCAAAGAGGTTTTATTACTTGCTTTGGGAGAGTTAATTTGTTGTTTAATAAGAATATAATTTCGTTTTTTAGCCGTTTTTAAGAGGTTTTTTTGCCTAAGTGAATGTTAATGATTTAATGAATGCAGGTATTATATTTATCAAATGGTTAAAAAAACTTGCGAATAGGGTGTAGTATAGTGATTTGTAATTAGCCGTTTAACTTCATCACACATCGGCAAAATGAAATCACCATATTTTTGAGGAAGCTTATGAGTAGTGCTCTAAAAAACGATGTAGCTGAAACGGACATTAAAGATTTGACCGATCTCATTAAATTTAGTTATGAAGACGGTAAGGTCTGGTTTGGTGAGCAAAGAATGCTACTGATGCACGTGTCGGCTATGGCCGCTTTTAGAAGGAGTTGCTAAATAGTATTGGTATCGAGCGAGCAAAAGGTTTCTTTCTAAGGCTAGGCTACCAAGCTGGTATACGAGATGCAGAACTTTCTCGACGTTTGCGGCCAAACTCCAAAGATATAGATATCTTTCTTACCGGACCACAGTTGCACTCAATCAAGGGAATGGTAAAGCCGAATCCGATCAAAATAGACATTGATCAAAAGACTGGACATTTTTACGCCGAATTTGAATGGATTAATTCCTGGGAAGTTGAAGTGGTTCAGACAGAACTAGGTCAAATGGATGAACCTGCTTGTTGGTCTTTACTGGGGTATGCATGCGCGTTTACCTCATCATTCATGGGGCGTGAGATCATTTTTCGTGAAGTGAGCTGTAGAGGTTGCGGTGACGAGCGTTGTCTAATTGTTGGAAAGCCAGCACAAGAGTGGGAAGATCACGAAGAATTCTCACAATACTTTAAAGCTGAACCAATTATTGAGCAATTATATAGTTTGCAGTCTCAAGTCAATTCGCTTCGCAGCAATCTAGAACGCCAACAAGGCCAATACTACGGAATAGGCCAGTCAGCTTCATATAAAGAAGCATGCGCGAAAATTGATAAAGCTGCTCAAGGGAAAGTATCTGTATTACTACTTGGTGAAACTGGAGTAGGCAAAGAAGTCATTGCTCGCAGTGTGCATTTACGTAGCAAACGCGCTGAACAACCCTTTATAGCGGTTAACTGCGCAGCAATTCCACAAGAACTAATAGAAGCTGAGTTGTTTGGCGTGGAAAAAGGTGCATTTACAGGTGCTACACAATCTCGTGCAGGACGTTTCGAAAGAGCGGATAAAGGCACGATTTTTCTTGATGAAGTCGTGGAGTTAACACCTCGAGCACAGGCTACTTTGCTAAGAGTTTTACAAGAACACGAACTTGAGCGAGTGGGCGGCTCACAAACTCATAAAGTGAATGTGAGGGTGATTGCTGCAACTAATGAATCTTTGGAGCAAGCAGTAAACAATGGGAAGTTTCGGGCTGATCTATATTATCGCTTAAGTGTTTTCCCCGTAAATATCCCCCCATTGCGCGATCGAATAGATGATATTCCTTTGCTTGTTGAACACTTTTTACAGAAATTTCATGACGATTATTCTAAACGAACACTTGGCTTATCTGATAAGGCTTGGGACTATCTTTCTAAATATCCCTGGCCCGGTAACATCAGAGAGTTAGAAAACGTGATTGAAAGAGGCGTAATTTTAACTGACAGTAATGAAACCATATCCGTCGATTCCTTATTTTCATCGACTATTGAGCAACTTCAGGCAAATAGTGATGAACACGTTTACTCAAATGGTGCAGTTGTTAAGACGAGTGAGAAAGAAAAGGACAATTGGATAGATGAAATTCTCGACAGGGAAATAAGTCTTGATGAAGTTGAAAAAATACTGACTGAAAGTGCAATGGCAAAAGCTAAGGACAATATTTCAAAGGCAGCTAGATTGTTAGGGGTAACCCGTCCAGCACTAGCTTATCGTTTAAAGAAACATGGCATCATTGAATAAATTTATCATCTCAATACATCCATTGGCTAAACTCTCTTTTCAAAGAGATATTAATGATTGGGAGTAAGAGTTTAGCCATGGAAGAATTACATTCATTTTAAAAAGTCACCAAATCATTAAAACTCCTTAAATCGTCTTTTTTACACCGCATTTAATTTATCATTTCATTAACAACTAAAAGCTGGATTTCTTAACTCAAACTCCTGCCTCTATTAAAAATGTCGTTAAGCCACTGAAATATATATAAAACTTCTAGAATAATTTAAATTTTTGGCAATGGCACACCTTTTGCTGTTGTGATTTTTATGTTAATTAAAAAATGTAATGATCATGTTGTCGAAAAAAGTCATCTATATTAGCCCGCCATTTAGTTTGAATCCGCGCTGTAAAATTCATGTGTTTACAGTCGTGTTAATCATAAGCTCTATATTTTTATCAGGATGTGAAGCTCCTTTGTTAATGGACAAAGTATCTTCGCAACTTGAACAACCTATGCAAAGAACTGACTTCTACCAAGCATTCGCTAGCAATGAAAAAACCGCCGTTTTAGTTGGCACGAATGGAGTCGTATTGACCAGCAGTGATACCACAACATGGCAGCGTAAGATTTTAACTGAAAAGCCGTCATTGCTCGATATTGATACTTGTCCAGATGAAACCTTTATCGCGCTTTCATTCGACAATCATATTTGGGTATCAGATCCACATGGTGACAACTGGTTGTCTATTCCCATTGATACTCAAGAACAATTAATGACCATTGATTGCGCACCTAATGGAGATTGGTGGTTAGCAGGTGGTTTTTCGACCTTCTTAAGATCAAATGACAAGGGACTCACTTGGCAATCTAGCACACTAGAAGAAGACGCAATTATTACTAACTTGACCTTTATTTCAGCACAACAAGCGGTTGCCACAGCAGAGTTTGGGATGCTTTTAGTGACTAGTGACGGCGGACAGTCGTGGGCTATCAGCGGTTTTATGCCGGACGAGTTTTATCCTCATGCTGCACATTTCATTTCCACATCAGAAGGCTGGGTGGGCGGACTCAATGGTTTCATTTTTTACACCAATGATTCTGGGAACACGTGGGAGCGTCAACACGTAGATAGCGCCGCGCCAATTTATCAATTTGAGAACGTTAATGAAGACCTTTTTGCGTTAGGTGATAACGCCACTGTACTGAAATTAACTGGTAAGCAGTGGAAGACGATACAGCCGGCTACTGCACCCGTTTATTTGCGCGCCGCTCTATCTTTTAATAACAGTCTATTTGTTGCTGGGGGACGTGGGATGTTTATGAAAGTAGACCTTGCTGCTGAAGCGCTATCTATGGATCAAACGGAGTAAGACAATGACATCTAAACATCGGTTTACACATTTATTACATAATATAGAGTCCAATATATTCAAGCATCCATTGATAGTCTTAGGTGCAATAGCCCTGTTAACGGTTTTCTTTTTAAGTCGCATTCCTGCCCTTAAAATTTATACCGATTTTGCTAATCTATTGCCACAAGAACATCCATACATACAACTGCATAACAGTATAAAAGATAGTTTTGGTGGAGCTAATGTACTGGTAGTAGGGGTTGAATTTACCAATGGTGATTTATTTTCAAATGAAAATTTAGCTATCTTAGATAGGGTCACGTTGGCGGTAGACAATCTACCTGGTGTGAACCATAACCTCGTTGCAAGTTTAACCCATCGAAATTCACGGCATATTTGGCTGACAGAGGTGGGTAGTATAAATTCACAGCCTTACTACGATTCAACCTATGGTGAATATAGCACTGCTGAATTACAAGTAATGCGAGAAAACGTTGCTGCAAACCCCCAAGTATACGGTCCACTAGTTGCCCCAGATTTTAAAATGGCGCTGGTAAAAGCACAGTTAATTGAAGGGCAATTAGACTACGAAAAAACCTTTACCCAATTACAACAAATTATCAGTGAAGAAAATCAAGCAGGCGTCACCATATACGCAACTGGTCAGCCAGTATTAGTCGGATGGGCCTATACTTATATGGAGCAAATCCTCCAAATATTTATCTTTACAATTCTAATAATGTTAGCGCTATTGGTCTTTCATTTTCGCAAAGCCTATGGTGTTCTAGTGCCTCTTGGAGGTGTCCTTATTTCAACCATATGGGGCCTAGGGATTATTAGTCTATTGGGTTATAACCTTGACCCGCTTGGGTTAGTGATACCGTTTTTAATAGCCGCAAGAGCGATGAGCCATGGCGTACAGTTAGTTGAAAGGTATTATGCTGAATTAAAAGTGTACTCAAAGGGCAGTGATGCTGCAAAGGCTACATTCGACAGCTTGTTTAGACCCGGTACTTTAGGCGTTGTTTCTGATGCTGTGGGCCTATTATTAATTGCGGTCGGCTCTATTCCGTTGAACACACACCTTGGTATTTATGCTTCATTATGGGCGATTACGGTGGTGTTAACGGTCCTAGTTGGTGTGCCCTTGCTACTTTCTGTGCTGCCTACACCAAAAAATTCAGAAATCAAAGAGACCTTTCTGCGCTATATCGGTTCGAGTTGTTCGCGTGTAGTAACTAGCCCTAAAGCCGCTGTGCGACTCCTTTTAGGTGCGTTAGCGTTTATTATCGTTGGTTTGTTTGCCGCGTCTCAAGTTCAAATTGGAGATTCGGAACCTGGTTCTCCAATTTTATACCCAGATCATGATTACAACATTTCTTCACGCACCGTAAATGAACGTTTCCCAGGCTCTGAAGAACTTTACATCATTGCTGAAACCGATACCAACGGTGGGTTAAAGCGACCTGAGGTTCTGAAATCGTTGATTTCACTGCAATCACATATGTTATCTGACCCTGAAGTAGGTGGTAGTAAAGGTCTCACTGATCTTGTCCAGCAAGTTAACCGACTCATGCACAATAATGATCCGCGTTGGTATCAAGTCCCACATGACGCATCTTATGTTGGTGGTTTGATGTTCACTTACATGGCGTCTAGTCCAATTCCAGGTGCATTAAACGAATTTAACGATACCGATGACCGTATTGCTAACTTGGTTTTCTATTACAAAGACAGGCAAGGCGAGACTATTCGCCGCGCCATTCATATGGCGAAGACTTGGATTGCTCAACATGGCAATGATGTTGATGGGCTAGAAATTCGTCTAGCTGGCGGAACCATAGGGGTTGCAGCTGCAATGAATGAGTCTGCATTCGAAACTAATATCATTGTCCTGCCACTTGTTTTTGTGCTTATTTTTGCTTTTGTGATGCTGTTTTATGCTTCTTTGCACGCGGGTTTAATGATGTTGGCAACTATGCTTTTTGCATCAATTTTAACTTATGCATACATGGGACTTTACGGCATGAGCATTGATATCAATACCGTGCCGGTGGTTGCAGTCGGTATCGGCGTGGGTATCGATTACTCCATATATATGATGGACCGGATACGTGAGTTTATGGCCAAAACGGGTAACCTTTTCGACTCGGTCCGCCAATCAATCGCCACCACTGGAATGGCTATTAGCTTCACTGCGATTACCTTGATCGCTGGAATTGTAATGTGGGTCATTCTCTCAGAATTGAGATTTCAATCTGACGCCGCCCTTCTACTTTGCGTGATGATTGTGATCAATGGCTTTGCTGCCATGCTTTTGGTGCCTTCATGGGTTCTGGTTTTCAAACCTAAATTTATTGTCAATGTATATAGCGATGAAGACGGTGTGTTGCATGCCGACGCTAAAGCCGTTGATGCAAATCCTGCTGATCTGTCATTGCCGGCAGCACACAGCGGAGCATTTACCCCAAATCAAAACTGATTGTAGTTAATTGGTTTATTTAAGCACATAGAGAGGATACAACATGCTCAAAAACACACAGTTAGAAAAATGTACAATGCGTAAAGTAGCGCTGGGCTTTGCCCTTTTAGCTACTTTTCAGCAAAGTGCCTTTGCAGAGGAAGTTAGAGTTAACGCATTCATCGAAAACGCAACCTATTTGCGTAAAGATGTGGGTTTATCAAAATTCCGAAACACACTACAGATAGAAGCAGAAAAAACATATAAATCATCAGGCTCTTTTAGCAACATTTCATTAAGTGGGACGTTTCGTCTAAGTTATGATGGTGTTTATGACTTAAATGACGAAGATTTTGGCGACAAGGCGGGTCGAGCAATTTCTCTAGAAAACACTGCTGCTGGTCTAGGTTCCACAGTGCCTTTTGGGGAAGGTTTAGCCCTACCATTTTCCTTCGATACTGCCAACAACCCTAATGAAGGCATGATTGTGCTTGGTGAACATCTTCACGCAACTAACGGTGGAGTTGCATTTGGTGTGCCTATCCGCCCCTGCGACACTGATTCGCGAGGTTGTATTTCAGGTTACCTTTCACGCGACATTCAAGAGCTTAGATCCCAAGAGCTAAATGACCGACTAGATTTTATACGCGAACTCTATTTGGATTTTGATTTCAGTTTAGACAATGGTCACATCATTAGTACTCGTTTAGGTAAGCAGCAAGTTATTTGGGGCCGAACCGACTTATTTAGAGTACTTGATGTGATTAATCCCGTGGATTATTCACGAAACAATATATACGACGAATTAGAAGATATACGAATCCCTATGTGGATTTTAAAAACAGACTATCGCATGGGAGCTACCGAGACTTTTGATGATTTGAATTTACAATTAATTTGGAACTTTGACCGTTTTCGTCCTAATGATTTAGGTCAATGTGGTCAGCCCAATGTAATTGTAGATGCTGGCTGTTTTTTCAGGGGAATGAACAACCTATGGGAAAATGGTGGAACAGTAGCAAACTTTGCCGGGGGAGTCGCTGCAACTGATTTTGGTCCAGGCCAAATAGGGATCCGTCAGGCTAATTTACCAAGTTGGAGTCTTTCAAATACTCAAGTAGGTCTTAAATTTGAGGGTGTGTTAGGTGATTTAGGCTTTTCACTAAATGCCTTGAGTTATCGCTCACAAATGCCTTCACTGCGTGGTGGCATACAGGCGCAAAATGGATTCAATGGTGAAGTTGCCGTATGGCCCTCGCTAATTGCTTTTGATATTGAGTTTCCGCGCGTTACTTTAGTTGGCGGCTCAATGGATTACTACTCACAAAGTATTGATACTGTCTTTAGAATAGAGGCAGCCCATACCTCAGGCGAGGAGTTTGCCAATACATTGAGAAGTGATTTGTTCTCAGAGTCCGATGTGCTGCGTTATGTGGTTGGCGCAGATAAAAATATCTTTATTCCTTTCTTAAATGATAAGCGCGCGTTCCTTTTTTCAGGTCAAATATTTGGTCAGCATATTTTGGATCATGAGCAAGAACAACGTTTACTCGGGCCAGCTGGTATACCTGATTGGGACGAAAATTGGACGGCCACTTTATTAATTAAAGGTTGGTGGATGAACGATAGATTAAGCCCACAAATTATCAGTGCACATGATTTTAGAGCAGGCTCAACAGCCGTGGCAATGTCGGTTGAGTGGATAGTCAGTGATAACTTGAAATTCACTGGTGGCGTAAACTTTAAATTTGGTACTGGCGCTCGTACATTTGACGACTGCCGTACATGTAACCCCTGGGCACCATTTACTGCTGCTTTTCCTGAACACGCAAGCGGATCTACCCTTGGTCTAGGAGGTTTCGAGCCTTTAGGACGCTTTAGATCCGGCCCCATTGGTATGGCTCAAGAAGAAGATGAGCTTCAATTTACCCTTCGTTATAGTTTCTAAAAGAGGACAACAACATGAATATATTAACTTTAGGCATAAAGGTGGGCATCGTTGCTACTATTATGTCAAATCTCGCATTGGCAACACCCGACGTGGTTAAACAATCCTTCTTTCCATATGCAGAAAATAAACCTGTTTCTGA
This sequence comes from Glaciecola sp. G7-5, assembly GCF_055808975.1. NCBI lineage: Bacteria > Pseudomonadati > Pseudomonadota > Gammaproteobacteria > Alteromonadales > Alteromonadaceae > Glaciecola > Glaciecola sp. G7-5. Next base: position 225,611 of record NZ_CM147892.1, on the reverse strand, counting down.
GGGCTTAACTACAGGTATGGTCATCGACCAATCTAATGTTGCTCAGTTTAAAGATGTCATTGATCCAGCCTATTATTCATTTATTGAACAAGGCTGGACGCAGATGGTGATTGGCGATACGACTTCTTTAGCGCTGCACCAGAGTTATATAGACGCCAGTGCCCAAGGCTACGGGAAGGTAAGCTTAGGTGAGAAAGTGGGTGAAATTACCGGTTGGGAAGCCGGAAGACCCTTCCTCGAACAACCGAGTAAAGACGATCCTCGTGCCGGTGAGAAACTCGCGTGGAACTATAAGTATGGCTACAATTGGGGTGATAGCGCTGCGATAAAACCATTTTATTGGAAATACCGGGATATGGAGTCTGCAAAAGTAGAGCGTACTATCAAGTTTAACTTCCATTTTTTGAACTTTAAAGGACGAGTAAATCAGCAGCCAACTCCTGAAATTACACCAAACCCTTCTGATTTATTTCGGTCTATTTACGTTCAAGTATTAGCACCTGATGACGTGCGTAACACACAGTTACTGATCCATCGTGCCGCTGATGACTTAAAACGCGATAATTCTTGGTTATATCTTGGTTTCCAACGCAGAGTTAGACGTTTAGCAACCGGTCAGGTAACTGACGCCTTCCTTGGTTCTGACTTGATGATTGAGGATTTTGAAGGGTATAACGGGCGTATCTCTGATATGAATTGGGAATATAAATCTACTCGTTACATGCTTATGCCGTTTTTTAATCACAATGAGCTAACATTAGATACTGAAACACATGAAGATGATGATGCTTATCAAGTCGTTGCTTTTAGTGGTAAAGGCGGTTGCTTTCCTAATATTACCTGGCAATTACGCAAAGTATATGAGGTTGAAGCGAGTCCCGTAAATGAATCTCATCCTTTATCAAAACGCGTACACTTTATGGATGCTCAAACATTTACTATACCTAGAACGGTATCATACGATCGCAAAGGTACAATGTGGAAAACTTTTACCATTGGTCAAGCTCACCCAGATCATCATTTGCCAGCAAATAAAGGCTCGGGTGTATCTATCGATGATGCATTTAGCATGATAGATGTACAAGCTAATCATTGCACAACAGGTCAATTTAAAGGTCAGGTGGACCCAGAACTGTCTCCAACAAGTATGTTTAGTGTCCAACATTTACGTGCTACCGGAAGTTAAATAACTGTCTCAACCATTTGGGGCTTGCATTAGCAGCCCCTTTTTTTACACAATAATGAGAGGTGAAAAGTGGCAGAAAATAAAGAACCTATTACGGTAATCGTTTCTCGCCGCGTCAAGCCTGAAATGGTGAGAGAGTTTGAATTTCTTACAACAGAAATGACCCAACGAGCAAGCAAGTTTCCGGGCTATTTGGGGACAACATTGTTTAAACCCTCATCTAGTATTGACCCAGAATATCGAATCATGTTTAAGTTTCAAGATATCAATAGTTTGCAGGAGTGGGAAAACTCTTCGCAAAGATCTGAGATATTAGAAAAAATTGAAGATTTATTGATAACAACAAGTGAAAGGGAACAGGTGTCTGGCTTGATAACTTGGTTCACGCTACCTTCAACAAATCCAATTACACCTCCTCCTCGATATAAAATGACACTCATTAGTTGGCTGGCACTTTACCCCGCTGTGACCCTTATATTTTGGCTGTTTGAATCTTGGTTAATAGGGTTTCCACTGTTGATCAGGACATTTATGGTGACTGCAGTAGTGATTGTGTTGATGACGTATTTATTAATGCCCTTTATGACCAAACGCTTTGCTTTTTGGTTGTACCCAAAATCAACAGCCAAAGATAGCGACGTCTAAAAAGCCATTATACTATTAATACTCATAGTGTTGCGGTTTTATAGGAGCCAAGTATTTTTACTTTGTTTCTTTTGCTAACTTCTTTTAAAGCCGCGGCTACGTTAGTGTCCTGCTGGTTACCTTCAAACTCTATAAAAAAATGATACTTGCCAAACATCTTACGAGTAGGGCGAGAAATGATATTGGTTAAATTGATTCTGCGTGCAGAGAATGACTGAAGTACTTCACCTAACAGGCCAGGATGATCGTCATCATCTAGCACAATAATACTGGTCTTGTTTGCTAGCCTTGGATTTGTGTTAGCCGGTTTTTTACTTAGCACTAAAAATCGTGTTTGGTTATTATCGTAGTCATTCACTTTGTTTATCGTAGACGCGAAGTCTTGTGAGCTAAACGACCCAGAGGGAACAATTGCACCTGCTTTATCATCTGCGTCAATACACTTCTCAAGGGATTCAATGTTACTTTCTGTCAAATGAATGCTGACTTTATTCAAATTTTGAATGAACTCCACACATTGGCCTTGTGCTACAAATTGGACAAACAGTTGCTCTATATCCTCTAAGTGTTTAGCATTTGAAACAAATGAAAATTCGATAGGGAGCATCACTTCATCGATGATGCATAAATCGAGCTCCACTAAAAGATCTAGCACTAACGCGATGAAACCCTCCGAAAAATTCTCAATAGGTATGATGCCAATATCACAAGATTGCCCTATTTCATGCAGGGCTTTTCTAATGGTAGGCAAAAAATGAACATCACAAATAGCTGACTGTTGTTGAATAAATTTTTTTGTGGCAAGTTCAGAAAATGTGCCAGCTGGACCTAAGGTTACTATCTTCAACATTCATACCTTACTGATTCTGTGAGATTACGTGAAAACTCTTGATTTTGAGGAGCGGGTATCCCCTGTTTTTGACATCTTTTAATAACAGCACCCACAATAGCGTCTAACTCAAGCTCTCTGCCTTTCTCTTTATCTATTAGCATAGATGTTTTAATTGAAGAAAAGTTTTTGATTAAATCAAACAAGGTATCTACATCTTGCTGAGTTAATTCTACTCCATCATAGCGTGCGGCTACTACGGTTTCTTGCATCGCGTTTTGTATCATGGCCACATAAGAAGGATTATGAGTGAGCTCGAAAGTATTTAGGCCAGTTATGGCCGACAACGGATTTACACCATTGTTAATGATAAGTTTCTTCCATAATTCTAGGCGTATATCTGAAGTGAGCTCAAATGGGATATTCGCTAATGCTAAATATTTGGCAAAGTTTGTCAGTTGATAAGGCATTTGCTGACCAGATCTGACGACTGGCCATGGGCCATAGGTAATTTTTGCCATACCCGTCGATACTATCTCGCCGGGCCTCACAACTTCTCCCCTATCTTGATGGCCATCCCGCCCCATACTCTATCTTGACCTAGGGTATGCGCTAACATCGCTTCGCTGTCTACACCGTTTTGCAGCGATAATATTGGGCATTCTGATAACTTTAACCAAGTTTCAAGTTCTGACAGAACCGTTGAAAGCTGATTGGCTTTGAGGCAAATCATCACTAAATCGAATTGTTTACTTTGAAAATCATTTGTTAGTTCTTGATGATTGATCGCATTCACAAAGCTAAGCTTTTCCTCTCCGTCATGCGTAACCTTGAGGCCGTTTTGCTGAATTGCTTCAAGATGTTGTCCTCTGGCTGTGACAGTAATAGACGTACAACACTCTTGTAAGCGGCTAGCGTAAAATCCGCCAATCGCACCACACCCTACAATTAAAATATTCATATTTTTACGCTGCTTAGTAAGCGTTCAATACTAATTTGGCCTACTCGTTACACTTTAACGTGAAAGAATTATCTGCTTAGTATCAAATCTCAGTATTATTTAGGGGTTAAGCATGTAATATGCCAAAACCTAGTAAGCAAAAATTATTCTGATGTAAACCGCATTTATGCTGAAGTCAGTGCCTTATTGAACAAATAAAGTAATAAAAAATGTACCAAGCAATTCGGCTGATATAGTTAAAATATATACTTTTTATGCAAAATATTTATCAAATAGTTAAATTATGTAACACATTGGATTACAACGAAAATCTAGTGCCTAGGAATGACAACCGATAGCTTCATTTACCAAGGCGCAACAAGACCTATCGATTTGGAATTTGATACAGAGACTCCTTATGGAGCTAGCTTATTTTCTAACGTAAATGGGCTCTACACCAATAATGCGATTGAGGTAACAACTCCCGGCTCATCCGTTTTAAGCTATACCACAATAATTGGGCTGATATATCGCTCAGACAAAGCTGATTAACGTGACCGTGAGTCAGCACATATTTAGCCGTGCGCTAGGAGGCTAATATTTTCTCGATTAATGCTAGCTCTTCGTTAGCAAAGTGCTGTTGTTCAAGTGCATTTACCGACAACGCAATTTGGTCTGGGCTGCTCGCGCCCACTAAACATGAGGTCACAGCAGGATTATGTAAATTCCACGCGATAGCCATTTGCGCTAAGGTTTGATTTCTACTTACAGCGACCTTATTCAACTCTTTTACTTTGTTGAGCTTTTCGACGGTAATTTGGCTCTGGTTAAAATGAATGATTTCGTCGCGCGCGGCTCTAGAGTTAGCTGGAATACCATCAAGGTATTTGTCACTTAACAGGCCTTGAGCCAATGGCGAAAAGACAATAGAGCCAACTCCTTCGTCGAGTAATATGTCGGTTAATCCATGTTCAATCCAACGTTCAAATAAATTATATTTAGGTTGATGGATGAGTAAGGGAGTACCTAGTTCTTTTAATATTTTAATCGCTTGCAAACAATCGTCTGCTTGATAATTTGATATACCTACATATAGCGCTTTACCCGTCCGAACCAACTGATCAAGCGCGTTCATACTTTCTTCAATCGGCGTATTTTTATCTGGCGTGTGATGATAAAAAATATCAAAGTAGTCTAAACCGGTTCTTTTTAAGCTTTGATCACAACTCGATATTATGTATTTTCGAGAACCGCCAATTCCATAAGGTCCAGGCCACATGTCATATCCAGCTTTACTTGAAATAATAAGTTCATCTCTATATCGGCTTAAGTGTTTCTCAAAAATTTTTCCAAATGTGGATTCAGCCGCTCCATAGGGTGGTCCATAATTATTCGCTAAGTCAAAATGATTAATTCCCAAATCAAATGCTTTCTTGATCATATTTGTTGCATTACTTAAGGAGTCAACCTCACCAAAATTTTGCCAAAGTCCAAGCGAAATTTTAGGTAAACGAAGACCGTTTTTACCGCAATATGGATACGCCATTTTGTCGTAGCGAGTTTCTGCCGCCACATAAGTTGGATTGGGTTCGTGAGTAATCATCAATGTCCACTTCTGTTGTAATGCTAAATTATATAGAAGGTTATAATACACCAATCGGTTTGTGCAATGTTTGTTAGGTCAGCCACAAAGGGTTTAGCCTTTAAATCTCTATCGAACAGCAAGGGATAATCAGTGCGGCCAAATAACTAGCTTATTTTATAACTGGTCGATTCTCTTTTTACTAACCTAGGAATGTGTTTACAGTTCCTGTTGTTAGTATTTGTTGCTTGCTTTGCGGCAAGTTCAATACCAGTATTTGCTGCTTGCATGGCCATTTTTTCAATAGGGTAGTTTAAAGTGCTCAGTTTTGGTCTTGAGTATCTTGACAGCAATACGTCATCAAAACCTAACACAGAAATATCTGATGGCACTTTAAAACCGTTATCTTCAAGGGTTGAAATGGCGCCTATTGCCATAGCATCGTTGTAAACAAATAGGGCAGAAAAGCGCTTACCTGAGGCGAGTAATTTTTGTGCTGCGATTTCGCCGCCTTGTAGTGTTGGCTCTCCAAACTCAATGAGCTCAGCGTCAATCGTAACACCCACCGATTTAAGTTCATCTTCAAAGCCTTTTAGTCTAAGTAACGGGTCGTCAATTTGATACTTACTAGAGATACAGGCGAAGTCTTGATGTTCAAGCGCTAATAAATGACGAGCAGCTATTTTACCCCCTTCAAGGTTATCTAACCAAACGCAGCGCGGTGCTATTTGCTCAATGTAACGATCAATAAGCACAAGGCCTGGGACCTTATTAGCAAATTCAATCAAGGCTTGATCGCTGAGTTTCTTGCTGTGCACAACCATAACATCGCAACGTCTTTCAATTAGTAAATTAATTGCCTGCATTTCTGTTTCAGCACTTACCAAACCTGTACTTAACAATAACTGCATATTTTTTTGACGTGCGACTTGTTCAACGCCTTGTGCTAGTGAGGCAAAAAAAGGGTCGACTAAATCAGGTATAACAACACCTAAAGTAGTGCTTTTTTGTGTCACTAAAGCCCTAGCATTGGCATTGGGGCTATAGTTTACATCCGCCATTACCTTAGTGACTTTTTCAATAGTCGCTTTACTGACTTTAGGACCGTTATTTAATACACGAGAAACGGATGCGACCGAAACACCAGCGATACGCGCTACGTCTTTAATTGTTGCCATAAGGGTAACTGTTTACATGGTTATTTATTATTCTAATATCCTTTGAATATACACTGAATACTACATCTAAATCAAGTGAGGGTTGCTTTTAAATAAGTGCTTGCATGATTAAATGTAAACGTTTACCCTTGTTGCTTGTTTTAATTATTGTGACTTAAAATATGACGACAATGGCATTTGACCCAACTGAGCATCCACACCGAAGATATAACCCGTTAATCGATGAATGGGTCTTGGTTTCTCCGCATCGCGCCAAGCGACCTTGGCAAGGCCAGGTAGAAAAACTTGATGAGCAAGAAAAACCCACCTATGACGAAGGCTGTTTTTTATGCGCTGGCAATACGCGTATCAATGGTGAGGTTAATGATGATTACAAAGAAACCTTTGTATTTAGCAATGATTTTGCAGCCATCAAACAAGATACGCCTATTGTTAGCAGTGATGATCCGCTTTTTAAAATGGCGACAGAGCAAGGTGAAAGCCGCGTTATTTGTTTTTCTCCTGATCATAGTAAAACCTTACCGCAACTGTCGGTAAAAGAAATCACCAGTGTTGTTGATACGTGGCAAAGCCAATGTGAAGAGTTGGGTGAAATGTATTCATGGGTGCAAGTTTTTGAGAATAAAGGCAGTGTTATGGGCTGCTCTAACCCACATCCTCATGGTCAAATTTGGGCTCAACAGCAATTACCAACCTTGGTAATGAAAAAACAAAAGGCGCAATCATCTTACTTTGCAAAGCATGGTAGTAAGCTATTACAAGATTATGTCGCCAGAGAAATCGAAAACAAAGAACGTATTGTTGTGTCTAATGATGATTGGTTGGTTGTTGTGCCGTATTGGGCAGCATGGCCTTTTGAGACTTTACTCCTACCACGTTTTAATGTTGCTCGTATCACTGAGTTAACGGAGGCACAAAAGTTGTCTCTTGCGGATATTCTCAAACAAATTACGATTAGGTATGACAATTTATTTAATTGTTCCTTTCCATACTCAATGGGCTGGCATGGTGCCCCTTTTGATGGTGAAAGCCATGATGAATGGACATTACACGCGAGTTTTTTCCCGCCGCTATTGAGGTCGGCAACGGTGCGCAAATTTATGGTGGGATATGAAATGATGGCTGAAGCGCAGCGAGACTTAACACCAGAGCAAGCGGCTCAGAGATTACGTGATTTGCCAGCAATCCACTATAAGGAGCAAAACTAATGACTCAGTCAGTTTTAGAGCAACATGAACTTGTGCAAACTTTATTTGAACAACAATTTCAGCACTCACCAACACAGGTTTGCCATGCTCCTGGCCGCGTAAACTTAATTGGCGACCATACCGATTATAACGACGGCTTTGTGTTGCCAGCCGCAATTAATTTTGGCACGACCATCGCTGCATCAGCGCGTGACGATAAGATTGTAAAGGTATATGCCCATGATTGTGACCAACAAATCGCCGAGTTTTCGCTCAATGAGATAATGTTTGATGAGCACATGATGTGGAGCAACTATGTAAAAGGTAGCGTAAAGGCCTTGCTAGACAAGTACCCTGATATTAATGGTGCAAACTTAGTTGTTACTGGCAATGTACCGCAAGGTGCAGGTTTAAGCTCGTCTGCGAGTTTTGAAATTGCTATTTTAAAAACCTTCGCTCAACTTTATCAATTAAGCCTAGATGGTGTTAATGCAGCATTACTTGGTCAACAAGCCGAAAATGATTTTGTAGGGTGTAATTGTGGCATCATGGATCAACTGATTTCGGCAATGGGTCAGCAAGGACATGCCATGTTACTTGACTGCAAAGATTTGTCTTATGAAGATGCGCCAATTCCTGAAAATTTAACATTATTTATTGTTAATTCCAACGTGAAGCGTGGTTTGGTTGATAGTGAATACAATTTAAGGCGCGAGCAATGTGAAGCAGTAGCAAGGCACTTTGGTGCTAGCGCCTTGCGTGATGTTAGCTTAGCGATGCTAAATTCAGCCAAAGAAGAACTTGAACCTGTGTTATTTAAACGTGCTCGACATGTTATTAGTGAAAACGAACGTGCTATTGCAACATTAAAAGCCTTAAAAGCTAACGATATGGCGTTAATTAGCGCAGCAATGCGAGCATCTCATAATTCTTTGCGTGATGACTTTGAAGTCACCACCAAAGAAATGGATGGCTTGGTTGCGATGATTGACGAGGTATTAGGTGATAAGGGCGGTGTAAGAATGACGGGCGGCGGTTTTGGTGGCTGCATTGTAGCCTTAGTCCCTACAAATTTGGTCACGCAAGTTAATGACGTGGTGAATAACAAGTACGAAAGCCAATTTGGTTTGAAGCCTAGCATCTATTTATGTACGGCAACACAAGGCGCGTTTAGGTAAGCGATTAAAGTAAATATTTGTAAAAAGTGTAAATGAAAGCCGAATTTTAATAGTAAACTATTGGGCAATTATTAGAACAAAATGGTAAAAAACTATGGATTTTGCAAATAAATTAGGGACGATAGACAGCGCTATTTTTATCGTTTATGTCATCGGACTGCTTTGTCTTGCTCTTTGGGTTTCGCGCAATGAGAAAAAAGAGGGCGCCAATACCGAAGATTACTTCTTAGCCAGTAAATCACTACCTTGGTGGGCTATTGGTGCATCGTTAATTGCTGCCAATATTTCAGCAGAACAAATTATTGGTATGTCAGGCTCTGGGTATGCTATTGGTTTATCGATTGCATCGTATGAATGGATGGCGGCAATTACCTTGATTTTAGTGGGTAAATATATGCTTCCTATTTTCTTGGAAAATAAAATATTCACCATGCCGCAATACCTTGAACAGCGTTTTGATAACAAAGTAAAAACCACCATGGCAATATTTTGGTTAGCGGTTTATACCTTTGTAAACTTAACCGCAGTGTTATGGTTAGGAGGCTTAGCTATTGAAACCGTCGCCGGTGTTGATTGGATGTTTGGCATGATATTCCTCGCGGTCTTCTCTGTTGCATACTCTTTGTATGGTGGCTTAAAAGCCGTTGCTTTTACTGATATTTTACAAGTGGTGCTGTTAGTTTTTGGCGGTTTGTTGTTAAGTTACCTAGCGTTAGATGCGGTAGCTGATGGTCAAGGGGTGCTTGCGGGTTTTGGTATTTTGACTGATAAAATGCCTGAGCATTTTGACATGATATTAAGTCCTGAAAATAAGCATTACATGAGCCTGCCGGGTATTTCAGTATTAATTGGCGGTATGTGGGTAATGAACTTTAGTTACTGGGGTTTTAACCAATATATTATTCAACGTGCACTTGCCGCGAAAGATATCAAAGAAGCACAAAAGGGTATTGCCTTTGCTGCTTACCTTAAATTGTTAATGCCATTAATCGTTGTATTGCCGGGTATTGCCGCGGTTATTTTGTACCCAACGTTAACAACACCTGACCAAGCTTATCCATCAATGATGGCGCTTATGCCTGTAGGCATTAAAGGCTTAGTTTTTGCTGCGCTAGTCGCCGCTATTGTGTCGTCTTTAGCATCAATGACTAATAGTATTTCTACTATTTTTACGATGGATATTTATAGCCGTTTTAAACCGAATGAAAGCCAACGTCATTATGTACATATTGGCCGAATTGCTGCGTTAGTCTCGCTATGTATTGCCTTAATCGTTGCCCAACCACTGCTGGGTAAGTTTGACCAAGCATTCCAGTATATCCAAGAATTTACTGGCTTTTTTACTCCAGGGATTGTGGTCATTTTTGTGATGGGTATGTTCTGGAAACGTACTAGCTCAAACGGTGCTTTATCTGCGGCTTTAGGCTCAGCAATTTTTTCATTAGTACTTAAATTCGCATGGCCAGAATTACCATTTATGGACCGTGTGGGAGTCGTATTTTTAATGTGTTTAGGTCTTTGTTATTTAGTTTCTATTATGGATAAAGGCACTACTACGACTACCAATGATAGCAGCGTAAGCTTAGAAAAAGTGAGCTTTGCTACAACTAAGTCATTTAATGTGGCGACCGTGGGAGTGATACTTATTCTTACTGCTTTATACGCGACTTGGTGGTAATAAAGTACTAGCTAAGCTCCATTAAATTAGCCCAATAATTATAGGCCAAGTGCTTGGCCCATAATTTTTTAGGACGAAAAACGCACGCATGAGTCACCAATGAAAGAAAATCAGAAAAGTGAAATGAAAACAATCATTCTGCGTAATGATTATGGTATGTCCGTTGAAATTATTAATTTTGGTGCCAGAATCAAATCGATTAAATTTCCGGTCAATAATTTAGCGCTAAGTAATAAAGCAACTGAAATGATATTGGGTTATGACGATGCTGATGATTACGTAAGGGATGAATTTTACTTAGGAGCAACCTGCGGGCGTGTATGTAATCGTATTGCTGGGGGTAAGTTGGAAATTGATGGCAAGCGCTATCAATTACCCCAAAATGATGGTGAAAACTGTTTGCATGGCGGCGTAGATAATTTCTCAATGCGTTTTTGGCAAATAGATGAACAAACCCTATCTGATACTTCAGTGACTTTATCTCTGGTATCTCCCGATGGCGACCAAGGTTTCCCGGGTACGCTCAAAATATTGCTTACTTATCAATTAAGTGCTGATAACCAATTGATAATCACTTATAGCGCGAATACCGATTTGATGACACCCCTTAACTTAACTAATCATGCTTATTTTAACTTGGGTGAAAAAGACTGTCAGTCGCTGTCTTTACAAATTATGTCATCAGCCTTTCTTGAAACCAATAGTCAAAATATACCGACGGGTAATATCACTGAGGTAGCCGGCACTGACTTTGATTTTAGAGAACCTGCATCTATTGGCCTTAGACAGAAAAATACGCAAGACAAATCCCTTAAAGAAAAAAACGGGTATGATCACTGTTTTGTTTTAGATAATACTTCTTTTACACAATGCAAAGCCGTGCTTGCTTCACTTAAGAACCAAATTAGCTTGTCGGTATATACAGATCAGCCGGCAATACAGCTTTATACTGGCTTTTATTTAAGCGACAAATTTAGCGCCTATCAAGGGCTTTGTTTAGAAGCGCAAAATTACACCGATGCGGATAACCACAAGCATTTCCCTAGTAATATTTTGCATCCTAAGCAACAATATCAGCGAAAAATTGCCTTTTGTTTCACGTCAATAAATAAAAATTGCTAATTGTACAATTAAGCCTGTACTCACATAATTTATGTAATGATTCACTTGGATAATTTTGACTTTGTTGTAACGCTTAAGTGGATTTGTTGATTTACAGCGTCTATGCCCATTTAGAGATTTATACGTTGTTTATTCAACCGGGTGAAGATTATACCTAGCTAACAACTGCGTATTTGATTTACGTTGATACCAATCGTTGACAACCAATTCTAACTCGGTAATTTTACATACCCCAAAATCCCTGTCTTTATTTCTTTTTAAAAAACGGACCATTCTAGATGGGTTTGCCGGTGGAGTTCGGTACCTTATAACGCTGCTATGAGCAGTTTTAATCGTATAGCGCGTGTCCATTGAATGCTCAAGCGCGTTATCCAAAAAGGCTTTGCGTATTTTACTCCGAAGATTAGTTAGGCCTTCGTCACGAGGGAAACCTTGCAGTAGAACACAATTAGGGAAGCGGTAATGCCACAAAATTCAAGCTCAAACTGACTCACACCTGCTAATATTTTATTCACAGCATCACAATATAGTTGCTCATTCTCTAGCGTATAGTCTTCTTTGCAGGTGACTATCGACATTATCGTAATATGCAAATCACTCTCTGGCTGACAATACTGCCCCGGCTCTACATCATTGAATTCATTTAGAAACGCTATAATTTTTGCGCGGGTCTTAGCGCAAGGTCTGGCGAGTAAAGTAATACCGCGTCTTGTATCTTTGCGTCCATTTAAATAGTCATCTAATTCGAATTGATTCTGCTGGTATTTTTGCATGGCGTTTTGCCACATTTGCGTATAGATCTCTTGCAAAGTTTTGCCTATTATTCTTCAAATCCCAGGGATAGGCATGATGATACATCATCTCATTGTGCGTAACAGGCTGTATTTTTTGTTACCTTAAATACACCGAGCGGAGAGGGGACGGGGTCGCCGTCCACAACAGAATATGGCCTAATTAAAGTCACTGCTGGTTTGCTAAGCGCAAATCTACTTAAAAGCAGTCGCCTGGGACCCTTACCCAACCTTCCATTAAAACACGGGCACTGCGGCTCATACTGACCTTTTTTACCGTCCAGTTGTTATTAATCATTTCAGCTTCGGCCCCAACTTTTAAGGTGCCTGATGGATGACCAAAAACTACAGAGCTTCTTTCACCTGCACCCGCAGCAATATTCACTAAAGTACCCGGAATAGCGGCGGCTGTTCCAATAGCGACTGCAGCTGTGCCCATCATGGCGTGGTGTAACTTGCCCATAGATAGCGCGCGTACATGCAAATCAATTTCATTGGCCAGTACCTTTTTACCACTTGATGATGTGTAATCTTGAGGTGGTGCAACAAAGGCCACTTTGGGCGTATGTTGACGCGATACCGCTTCAGAAATATTGTTAATTAAACCCATTTTTACTGCGCCGTAGGCACGAATGGTTTCAAAGCGTGTTAAGGCCTTTTCATCACTATTAATGGCTTCTTGTAGTTCGGTACCCGTGTAGCCAATTTCATCAGCATTTAAGAAAATGGTAGGAATGCCCGCATTTATCATGGTTGCTTTAAATGTGCCAATATCGGGTACTGCTAATTCATCAACAACATTGCCGGTGGGAAACATCGCTTCGCTAGGGTCAACAGGGGCCACAAAGTCGACCTGTACTTCTGCCGCGGGAAAGGTCACGCCGTCTAGCTCAAAGTCGCCAGTTTCTTGCACTTCACCATTGGTAATGGGTACATGCGCCACAATCGTTTTGCTTATGTTTTGTTGCCAAATACGGACTTCGCAAATGCCATTTTCAGGAATTTTACTGGCCTCAACTAAGCCTGAACTAATCGCATATGAACCCACCGCAGCGGTAAGGTTACCGCAATTTCCGCTCCAATCTACAAAGGCTTTATCAATGGCAACTTGGCCAAAAAGATAGTCAACATCGTGGTCAGCGCGGTCTGATTTGGCTAATATTACCGTTTTACTGGTGCTAGAGGTTGCGCCTCCCATGCCATCGGTTTGTTTACCGTAGGGATCGGGGCTGCCAATTACCCGTAGCAACATATTATCGCGCGCTTCGCCAGGTGCCTGACACGCACTTGGCAAATCGCTTAAATTAAAGAACACACCTTTTGATGTGCCACCACGAATATAGCATGCGGGTATTTTGATTTGAGGAACCTGAGACATTGCGCTCTCCTTTAGTTAGATTTATTGACAAAAAAAGCGGTACTCACGAAAAACTAAGTACCGTTTTAATCATCGGTTTAGTGCAACTTAACCGACCGTCGCTTCAAGAAAATCGTTTGCAAATTTTTGCAATACACCACCTGCGGCGTATACCGATACTTCTTCTGCGGTATCTAAGCGACACTTAACGGGAATGTCTACTACTTCACCATTTTTACGGGTTAAGCTTACCGTCATAACGCCACCTGCGGCAGGTACACCATTTACATCGAAGGTTTCGGTGCCGTCAATAGCGTAAGTATGACGTGTTTCACCTTCAACAAACTCTAAAGGCAATACTCCCATCCCTACTAAATTAGTGCGGTGAATGCGCTCAAAGCCTTCTGCAACGATTACTTCAACACCCGCTAAGCGAACACCTTTTGCAGCCCAGTCGCGTGAGGAACCTTGGCCATAGTCAGCGCCCGCAATTATTATTAAGGGTTGCTTGCGCTGCATATAGGTTTCAATAGCTTCCCACATGCGCGATTCTTTCCCTTCTGGTTCAATGCGCGCTAACGAGCCTTGCTTAACTTCACCATTTTCATCTTTACACATTTCGTTGAACAACTTGGGGTTAGCAAAAGTTGCACGTTGCGCGGTTAAGTGATCACCACGGTGAGTTGCATAAGAGTTAAAGTCTTCTTCAGGCAAGCCCATTTTAGCCAAATAAGCACCTGCGGCACTATCTAGCTGAATAGCGTTTGAAGGCGACAAATGGTCGGTCGTAATGTTGTCACCAAGCACCGCTAATGGACGCATACCTTTCATGCTGCGTTCACCGGCAAGCGCACCTTCCCAGTATGGCGGGCGGCGTATATAAGTGCTAGTTTCGTCCCAATCATACAAAGGACTTTCGGCCGGTTCAAACGCGCCTAAATCGAACATTGGAGTGTATATCTTTTTAAACTGCTCAGGCTTAACGCTAGCAGACACTATGGCATCTATTTCTTCATCAGACGGCCAAATGTCTTTTAAGCTAATGTCGTTGCCGTTTGAATCTTGCCCTAATACGTCTTTTTCAATATCAAAACGAATGGTACCCGCAATAGCATACGCTACCACTAAGGGAGGTGACGCCAAAAAGGCTTGTTTTGCATAGGGGTGAATACGGCCATCAAAGTTACGATTACCCGACAAAACGGCGGTTGCGTATAAATCGCGGTCTATAATTTCTTGTTGTATTTTAGGGTCAAGCGCACCACTCATACCGTTACAGGTGGTACAGGCATAGCCTACAATACCAAAGCCTAATTTTTCCATTTCAGATAATAGGCCAGCATCTTCTAAATACAGTTTTGCTACTTTTGAACCCGGTGCAAATGAGCTTTTAACCCAAGGTTTACGCACTAAACCTAACTCGTTGGCGCGTTTAGCTATAAGGCCAGCAGCTACTACATTGCGCGGGTTTGATGTATTGGTACACGAGGTAATAGCAGCAATAATAACCGCGCCATCTGGCATTTGTCCTTGCGCTTCTTGGTCCTTGCAGCCAGCTAAATCTTTTGCTATATGACTTGAGGCTAAATCGGCAGTGGCTAAACGGCGATGCGGATTAGAAGGGCCTGCTAAATTACGAGTAACCGTCGATAAATCAAATTCTAGCACTCTAGGGTATTGAGCTTCAGCTAAATCGTCGGCCCATAAACCGGTGTGTTTCGCGTAGGTTTCTACTAGGGCAACTTGCTCAGGCTCACGGCCTGTCATTTTTAAATAATCAATGGTTTGCTCATCGATGTAGAACATACCTGCCGATGCACCATATTCAGGCGTCATGTTAGAGATGGTTGCGCGATCACCAATGGTCAGTGTTTTTGCGCCTTCACCGAAAAACTCCAAATACGATGAAACGACTTTTTGATTACGTAAAAACTCAGTAATTGCGAGTACAATATCGGTTGCGGTAATGCCGGGTTGACGTTTGCCGGTTAACTTCACACCAATAATATCGGGCAGGCGCATCATAGAAGGGCGACCTAGCATAACGGTTTCAGCTTCTAAACCACCTACACCAATCGCTATTACACCAAGAGCATCAATATGAGGTGTGTGGCTGTCGGTGCCTACGCAGGTATCGGGAAACGCTACACCGTCGCGTGATTGAATAACCGGTGACATTTTCTCTAAGTTGATTTGATGCATAATACCGTTGCCGGCAGGAATTACATCAACGTTTTTAAACGCGGTCTTTGTCCATTCTATAAAGTGGAAACGCTGCGCATTTCGATGATCTTCAACGCTTCTGTTTTTCTCAAACGCGTCTGGGTCAAAGCCTGGCGCTTCAACGGCAAGTGAATGATCCACAATCAGTTGCGTAGGGACAACAGGGTTAACTTTAGCTGGGTCGCCGCCTTGCTCTGCAATGGCGTCACGAAGGCCGGCTAAATCGACTAAAGCGGTTTGACCTAATATGTCATGACAAACAACTCTGGCAGGATACCAAGGAAAATCGAGATCTTTTTTATTGCCAATAATTTGTTTTAAAGCTTCGTTTAAGTCTGCAGGGTCGCAACGACGCACTAACTGTTCAGCTAATACTCTTGCAGTGTAAGGAAGTTTTGCATACGCACCCGGAGTAATGTCTTCAATGGCGGCTCGTGTATCGAAAAAATCGATATTAGCGCCCGGAAGGGGTTTACGATATTCATAATTCATAATGTCATCCTCAAAGTGAGGTTAAAGCGTTAAAGTAGGCTAGGTTTGCGCCTTAGCCTACTTTGGTGATTTATCGTTGCTCGATAGGTGTTACTTTTCTGGGTTCTGCGCCAACATAATCGGCACTAGGGCGGATTATACGGTTATTATCGCGTTGCTCCATTACATGTGCGGCCCAACCTGTTACGCGTGAACATACAAATATTGGTGTAAATAACTTAGTTGGAATACCCATGTAGTTATACGTAGATGCATGGAAAAAATCAGCGTTACAGAATAACTTTTTGGTATCCCACATAAATTCTTCACAGGCTACTGAAATATCATAAAGTGAGGTATCGCCGTTTTGTTTAGCGAGTTTTTCTGACCACGCTTTAATAATAACGTTGCGCGGGTCTGACGTACGGTAAATCGCATGGCCAAATCCCATAATTTTTTCTTTGCGCTCTAGCATGCCTGCCATTTTCTCTTTGGCATCTGCTGGTGAATCGAATTTTTCAATCATATCCATTGCGGCTTCATTTGCACCGCCATGCAATGGACCACGCAAAGTACCAATTGCGCCGGTGATACACGAATACATATCTGACAAGGTTGATGCACACACGCGTGCGGTAAATGTTGACGCGTTAAACTCATGCTCTGCATATAAAATTAGCGACACATCCATGACTCGCTCATGCTGCGCAGAAGGGCTTTCGCCGTTAAGCAAGCGTAAAAAGTGTCCGCCAATTGAAGCTTCATCACTAGTGCATTCAATTTCAACACCGTCGTGCGAATACTTGTACCAATAGCACATAATGGCAGGGAAGGCGGCTAACAAGCGATTTGCTGCTTGTCTTTGCTGTGAAAAGTCTACTTCTGGTTCAACATTACCTAAAAATGAACAGCCGGTACGCATAACATCCATGGGGTGTGCGTCTTTTGGAATCAGTTTTAGAACATCTTTTAACGATTGTGGAATGTCGCGCATGGTAAATAGTTCTGATTTATATTCAGCCAACTCATCTGAGTTAGGTAATTCGCCGTTAAATAGTAAATAAGCGACTTCTTCAAACGTGGCATTTTCAGCTAAATCTGACACATCGTAACCGCAGTAAGTTAAGCCACTACCTGATTTTCCTACTGTACAAAGCGCGGTTTCACCAGCACTTTGACCGCGTAATCCTGCACCACCAATTTTTTTCTCTGACATAATTAATTCCTTACTTTAAACGTTAACTTATTTATTCTTGCCATCTGCAAATAATGAATCTAATTTTTGCTCATAGTCGTGATAACCAAGATAGTCATACAAATCCATACGCGTTTGCATGTTTTCAATTTCAGCTTTTTGGTCGCCGTCATTTAAGAGGGTTTTATAAACCGACTCGGCGGCTTTGTTCATGGCACGAAAAGCCGACAGTGGGTAAAGCACCATGGCGCAGCCCCATTCACCTAATTGTTTCTTATTCCATAATTCGGTTTGACCAAATTCGGTAATGTTTGCTAGTACCGGTACATCTAAGGCTTGTGTGAAAGCGCGGTAATGCTCTTCGGTTTTAATGGCTTCTGCGAAAATGCCGTCAGCACCTGCAGCAACATAAGCTTTGGCTCGTTCAATGGCGGCATCTAAGCCTTCTTGTGCAAAAGAGTCGGTGCGCGCCATGATGAAAAAGTCAGGGTCTATACGAGCATCAACCGCTGCGCGAATACGGTCAACCATTTCTTCTGTTGAAACAATCTCTTTATTAGGGCGATGGCCGCAACGTTTTTGCGCGACTTGGTCTTCAATATGCACAGCAGCTGCACCTGCTTTTTCCATATCGCGAATGGTTTTCGCTATGTTAAAGGCGCCGCCCCAGCCTGTATCAATATCCACTAATAATGGAAGGCTAGATGCACTAGTAATACGTTGTACGTCGGCTATTACGTCGTTTAACGACGTCATGCCAAGGTCGGGAAGACCATAAGAAGCATTAGCAACACCGCCTCCCGATAAATAAATTGCTTGGTGACCTATTTGCTCAGCCATCATCGCGGCGTAGGCATTAATGGTACCCACAACTTGCAGTGGTTTATTATTGGCTAGGGCTTGGCGAAATTTGGCACCTGCTGATAGTGAACTTGTCATAATATTTTTCCTTTTAAGGCTTAATAAGTTGAATGTTTGCTTGTTCTTTCTTAGCATTTTCAAGTGCTATTTTCTTTTCAATATTTTTACGCGATGATGCTATATGGTGACGCATTAGCATTTCTGCTAATTCACCGTCGCGGTCGGCAATTGCTTGTATAATACTGGCGTGCTCTTGAAAGGCTTGGCTCGCTCTGGGGCTGTGCATACCAAACTGACAACGGTACATGCGCACTAAGTGGTATAGCTGGCCACAAATTAGTTCAATTAACTGTTTGTTGTGGCTGCCTAAAATAACTTTATAGTGAAAATCAAGGTTTCCCTCTTCTTGATAGTAAGCAACCCCATCTTTTAGGTCTTGGGTTTGTGCATGAATTTTTAGCATGTCTTGCATATGTGCTATTTCATCGTTAGACATATTTTTTGCAGCTTGTCTGCAAGCCATGCCTTCTAATGCTTCACGCGTGATGTAGAGCTCTAATAAGCCCTCAATTGAGCATTGAACGACTCTCGAACCTACATTTGCTTTTCTTTCTATAAGGTGGCATTTCTCTAATCGGTTTAAGGCTTCGCGCAGGGTAGAGCGACTTATTTGATAACGTTTCGCAAGTTCAGGCTCGCTAATTTTACTGCCCGCCGGAATATCACCCTCAACAATGGCATGTTGCATTTGCTCGAACACCTTGTCGGAGGTAGTGACGGCGGCACGTTGAGTGGGATTATTTGTTTTCATAATGAGTGTACATTTACCTTTAAACCTAAAAATTTAGCGCTTGGTTATTGTCGACAATTTATGTTTTCGGAAAGTATAATAATGCTTTAAATGAAATAATCAAGTAAAAGTCAATAATTATTGTCGACAATTGGTCGTAGAGACCATTGGGTTACAGCGACAAGACTCGCAAGCTTACTTAGATGCTTTGGCGAATCAATTGTGTATCCCTTCTGAATTAACCCTAAATATTCAACAGCAATTACGCAGGGACTAAACCCAAGCAATACCTTTACGCACTGGCTTTAATAAATTAGTCTTGTTAAAAACGTCGCAGGGTCGCTCTTATTTAAAATAAGATGTTTTCGACTCAGGAGAATATGATGAACGAATCATCTCAGATACAAAGTGAAATGCGTTATGGTGCACCAGTTTGTGATGAAATTTTAGCAGGACGATACTTTACTATTGGTTATTCGTGGTATTTTAGGCAGCCTAAGTGGGTTTTGGAAATGGTCAATCCAAACGCTCGATTTGAATGGGAGATAGACAAGCGACTTAACAATTTTCGCGCAGATATTAGGATCCCCAGAAGATTCCGCGCAGGCCTCAAAGCTTACAAAGGAAGTGGGTATGACCGCGGGCATCTCGTTGGCAGCGCCAATCAAGATGCCTTAGAAATTCAAAATAGCGAAACCTTTTTGCTTTCAAACATGTCACCACAAAAGCCAAACTTTAATCGGCGCATCTGGCGTGAGCTCGAAATTGCTGTGCGTAAATTAAACGACAAAAAAAATATTCTTGAGACATATGTTTTAACAGCGCCAGTGTTCTACTTTGACCAAAAAGTGGAGACTATCGGAGATAAGACGGATAAGTACGGCATTGATGTGCCAATTCCCCACGCTTTTGTGAAAAGTGTATTAGCCGAAGATAATCGTGGTCGCCTCAAACTTTGGACGTTTGAGATGGAAAATAAAGAATTGTCGGGCAAACTCGAGGACTACCTTGTTGTAACCTACGACGCTGAACAAAAAGTTGGCGGTCGATTTTGGGATAGGGTAGCAGCTGCTGACCTCCACAATCAGAAGCGAAAAGCGGGAAAAATGTGGAAACTTACCGACTAATTTGCATTTACTAGACGATCGGTCTATTATCATTTCATGATGAGCACTAACCCAAAAATTACCAAACGTGGAAGACCGCCAAAGGTAGCCCGTGAAAACCACGACACCCGCGGTGAATTAATTCGCAGCGGTGTTGAGCTATTAACTGAGCAAGGCTTTGTGGCGTCGGGTATCGATAAAATTCTAAAGAAAATCGGCGTCCCCAAAGGTTCTTTTTATCATTACTTCGCAAGTAAAGAAGCCTTTGGTAGAGCGGTTATAGAAAGTTACGCCAGTTACTTTGCGCATAAATTAGATAGCCATTTACTAAATACCGAAAATGATCCCCTTCAGCGAATTACGTGTTTTGTTGAAGATGCTAAATCTGGCATGCAAAAGCATCATTACAAACGTGGCTGTTTAGTTGGAAACCTAGGGCAAGAAGTGCATATGCTACCTGAAAGTTATCGCCCATTACTAATAGAGATATTTGTGGATTGGCAGAACAGGTTAGAAGCATGCTTGCGTGAAGCACAGAGTTACAAAATGATTGCTGCCAATGCAGATTGCAAGCAACTGGCGATGTATTTTTGGGTAGGTTGGGAAGGCGCTGTAAGTCGCGCTAGATTGGTTGAAGATACTCAACCTTTGAGTCAATTTTTAAAGCAATATATTGCAGGTTTGCCAGCGTAAGCTTACTAGCAATATTTTTTTATTTCATTATAGACGACCGGTCTAAATTAGGAGGCTATATGTTTCAAGGTATATTAATTAACAAAGACGACAATGGATACAAGGTTGAGCTAACAGAGTTGGATGACAGCATTTTACCTGAAGGTGATGTTACCGTTAAGGTCAGCCATAGCACTTTAAACTACAAAGACGGCTTGGCGATCACTGGAAAAAGCCCAGTGGTAAGAACATTCCCTATGATCCCAGGCATTGATTTAGCGGGCACGGTAGAGCAAAGTGATTCCGATAAATTTAAAGTTGGCGATAGTGTATTGCTCAACGGATTTGGCGTTGGTGAGGTACATTGTGGAGGTTTGGCACAAAAAGCACGTTTGAAAAGTGACTGGTTAATTCCAATCCCAAGTGCGTTTACAGCTAGTCAAGCCATGGCAATCGGTACGGCAGGATATACCGCAATGCTAAGTGTAATTGCCCTAGAAAAAAACGGAGTAACGCCAGATAAAGGCCCTGTTTTGGTGACGGGTGCAAATGGTGGCGTAGGTAGTTTTGCAATTACGCTTTTGTCTAAACTGGGATATCAAGTAGCGGCGTCAACCGGTCGACCTGAGCAAGCAGAGTATTTAAAAAAATTAGGTGCAACAGAGATTATTGACCGCAAGAGTTTATCAGAACCTGGTCGTCCTCTTGCTAAAGAGAAGTGGGCAGGTGCTATTGATTCGGTTGGTAGCCATACTCTTGCGAATGTTTGTGCAAGTGTTAAATACGGCGGCACTGTTGCTGCGTGCGGATTGGCCCAAGGAATGGATTTTCCTGCTTCAGTAGCACCGTTTATTTTACGCGGTATCACTTTGGCTGGTATTGATAGTGTGATGCGTCCACTACAAGACCGCTTAGAAGCTTGGCAACGTTTGAGTGAAATACTCAAACCTGAAACGCTAGATGATATTGCAACGAATATAAGCCTAGATGATGTGATAAAGACCGCAGAAGATTTACTTAATGGGCAAGTTCGTGGTCGGGTAGTTGTTTCTTTATAAGTTTCCAACGCTTACTACTATTTGTTTGCAATACGTTTATAAACGCTCAAAGACGCTGGTATAAAGTACCGGCGTTTTTTTGTTGCAACTTAAGTAATAACGAAGCGACAAATAACAGCGTAAGCTAATCTCAAATTTCCCATCATCTTGCAGACTAACCCCAAATCCAAGTCACCTTGTTTCCATTGTTTAAAATTTATACTTGACTTTGTTACTATGTATCGCATAGTATAAATACTGTGTGGTAAACAGTATGTGAGACACAGTATCTAGAATGAGCATGTAAGGTGCAAATTATCAGTCAATTAGGAAAGGCATTATGAGTGAACAGCGGATCAACAAACTAAGGCTAGAACTGCGCCGAGGCGTCTTAATTCTCAGTGTCTTAGCATCAAGTAAAGAGCCGCAGTATGGCTATTCATTGCGAAAAAACTAAGTGACGCCGGGATCGAAATTGATGAGGGCACACTATACCCTTTGATCAGAAGACTAGCAGAGCAAGAGTTACTAGACAGCGAATGGAAAAACACCGATGGTCGTGAACGTCGATATTACCAATTAAGCGCAAAAGGTGAAGACGTTTTAGAACAGTTAACGCAAGACTGGCAGCGCTTAAATAAAAGCATTACAGCATTATTGGAGACAGTATAATGAAGCTATTAGACAGATATATATTGGCCGTAAAACAAGCTTTACCTACAGATAAACAAGCCGAAATAGGGCGCGAGCTTAAAGCAAACCTGCAAGATGAGATTGATGCTTTTATCGAAGATTCAGAAGGTGATGTGTCTTACGAACATGGTGTTGAACAGGTTTTACAAAAATATGGTCATCCAAAGTTAACCGCCCAGCGCTTTTATAAAGAGCCGGCATTAGTGTCGAGTATTGATATGCCCTTGTATAAACGAGTGCTATCTCATGGGGCGGCAGCTTTGTTTGTGTATGCTTTATTAAAAACCACCGTAATTATGCTACAAGAAGAATCGATAAATCCATTTAGGCTAATGTTCCAAAGTTTTGCAATATTTATTGATGGCCTTGCTTGGTTATTTTTAGCGTTAACAGTGGCATTCTATTATTTAGGTAAATCATTTAATTTAAACCAATGGCAATATGGTAATTGGAGCACTAACTCCTTGCCCAAAGGGCCATTGCTCAAAATCAAAAGCTCTGACACCATCACCGACCTTATTACAAACAGTTTCTTGTTATTGATTTTATGGACACCTTTGTGGATGAACGAGGCTACCTATGTCAAACAAGTGTTATCTTTAGCGCCATCCGCGGAATACTGGAGAATAATTCTTACGCTATTGTGCGCGCAGTCTCTTATTCAAGCTTTATATCGCTTTAGCAAAACACATTGGGACAAGCTTAGCTCTTTGGCGTATTTGTGTGATCTTTTGCTTTTCGCTTTCGCTAGTTTAATTCTAGCCATGACAGACCCTTTATTGCTCGTCAATCCAGAGGCAGCCATGAACAATAATGCAATAACCCATGTGTTAGAGAATATTTCTGAGTCTGTTCAATATGTCTTGTTTTCAACTTCTTTTATTTTATTTGTATTGGCATTTATGCACTACAAAAAATATAAACAGCTCAAGTAGAGAATACTTGCCATTAAACTTTTATTCCTATGTAACGAAGTACTTTTGCGCGACCATCGTGAAATTTGCCCTCGCGCAAATCTACTTCACATTCGCTAAGCATAACGGTAGAAAAGTCTGGGAAATCCCGTTTTATAGTATGTTTAGTGAATAACATTTTCTCATCTTTAGGGCCGCCGGCCATTGGATTATTACGCTGGAATATCTGATGCTCTGCATGAAAGCCTTCGATTATGATAAGACCTCCAGGTTTAATTGCTTGCGCAACCTTGCGATGAAATGAATGTAATAGTTCTGCTGGAAAATGAGCAAATATTAAGGCGGCAACATCGTAGTCATTGTTCTTTAGTTTTGCATCAAGAAAGTTGGCGATCTCATATTGAATAGACACATTTTCTTTTTCTGCAAGCGCAATGGCCTTCTTTTTGCCTTCTTCGCTAATATCGGATGCGAATACGTTTAAGCCCTTTTTTGCGGCATAGACTGCATTGCGTCCTTCACCTTCACAAGGCAGCAAAATCTTTCCGCTTGGGCGATGTTCTTGCAAGGTTTGCTGAAAAAATTCGTTAGGTAACTTACCGTAAGCATATTCTTGTGAACTATAGCGTTCGTTCCACATTTCTTCTCATGTTTTTCTTTTTAATGTATAGTTGATACCGACATGTAAACAGCACGAGATAGCGCCTAATAGGGCTATCAATATAACTTAATCAAGATTTCAATCGGTCTTGTTCTCTTCGTATAAGAGATTGGACAAATCCTTTTACTAATGGCAAAACAACGAGAAAGGTTGGAAATGCCACTAGCCATGACCAAAGCCACGCGTTTAACCAGTCATTAATGCGAAAATCACCCATCCCCAATGCATTTAATGTGCTTACCAATGAAATAATGCTAGTCATTAAAACTGATAAGAGAAAAGGTAATAATAATTTTTCTAAAGCTGCTATTTTATAATTCATTTTTTACTTTTTAAAACTCCCAATTTACGCTAATTTTTAAGTTGCTTCCTGATTCTCATAAAGCTAACTCTTCCAAGGCTGCAGTAAATCATCTGTGTACTTATATAATCAGCCACATTTGACACTACATTGCCATTATTGGCAATGTCGTAGTCGCTATTTTAATTGATAAGCGAAGGCGTATTTCGATTTACGAAACGCTTAAAAACCATGCCACCAATATAAAGCCCAAAGCCAAATACAACATGGGACATAATCACCTTCATTATTGCTGCAACTTGATCTGGACTTGCACTACCAGCAATACCCAATCCCATTCCAGGCTGCATAATAAAGTAGGGTATAAGCACTGTTGCCATGCTCACTAGCATGGCTGCTTTTAGTGTTGGCTTTTGAAGCCATTTCAAGCCCCATATAGCTAGCAGTATGGCTGCGAAACCAATACCAATCGCATAATGTCCTAACCAGCCAACCAAAAGTTCACCATTAATAGATGGACTTTGTTTTATAGAAGCGTGGTAAAATTTACCATCAAGCATATACAGCATCCACCTACCAATGAATTCATATTTTGTAAGTGGAGTATCCAACAAATAATGTTTCAACAAATTCCAAAGGTCTAAAAACGCTGTCGCGAATACGCCAATCACGGTTGAATAAAATATGCCTTGAAGCCAATTTTTCATGTCCTAATTCTTTTGTAAACCTGAGATAATATGGCCGTATGCAAGAATCGAACACACTTTGCTGAATTACTAACTTTAGCCAAATCGAGTGTTAATCGATTATTCCGATTAAGTTGATTTGTTTAATTTATTACCAAATGGAATAAGATATAGCTAATATGCATATGTCGATTGGACATTGGCTTTTTTGGAGAATTATTATGAATGAATTAAATACACAAGCACCAGTACAACAGTTACCACAACTTAATAAACCAGCGCCTGATTTCAATGCAAAAACAACGCATGGTCAAAAGACACTAGCGGATTACAAAGGACAATGGTTAGTACTTTTCTCTCATCCTGCTGATTTCACGCCGGTCTGTACTACTGAGTTTATGGCCTTTGCACGCGCTGCCGGTACCTTTGGTGAAATGAATACGCAGTTACTTGGACTTTCTATTGATAGTATTCATTCTCACATTGCGTGGGTACGTAATATTGAAGAAAACTTTGACGTGAAAATTCCTTTCCCAATCATTGCTGATTTGTCAATGGAAGTAGCGCACGCTTACGGGATGATTCAACCTGGCGCTAGCGATACGTCTGCGGTAAGAGCAACTTTTATTATTGATCCAGAGGGTATCCTCAGAGCGATGGTATACTACCCAATGAGTAATGGCCGTTCGGTAGATGAGTTTGTGCGTTTGGTGAAAGCTTTACAAACAAGTGATGCTAACTCTGTTGCAACGCCAGAAAATTGGAAAGAAGGTGAAGAGGTTATCGTGCCTCCTCCGCACACTGTAGAAGATGCAGCTAGCCGTGAGGGGATGGGTTATAACTACGTTGATTGGTATTTTAGTAAAAAATCACTTTAATTGAAGTTATAGTAAAGTTAAGCATAAAACCTTTTACCTTTATTGTGGATTTTCCTTATAGTGAACTATATTTATTAAGACATATTTACTTTGCACCACACCAAGCACTCGAGCAATCGAGTGCTATCATAGCAATTCTTATAAATATTAGATTTACTATAATGATTCATAAAATAGGTAGATGAAACCCTATGTCAAAATGGAAAAAAATTGCGCTCAAAGTCTTTGTAGGCTTGTCTCTGACGACTGCTAGTATTTACCTTTTTGCACCGTGGGAGTATGGGCTTTATTATTTAAAGCCTATTCCTAACACCATAGAAAAAGAAGTACAGCAGGTCAGTAAGCACGGTATCGATGGCATCATTGTGTATGTTGATGCTGGTAACAAGGAGGCGCAATTGTATGCAAGTGGCTGGCATGATAAGAAGCGAAAACTACCCGCATACCCAAGCGCATTATTCAAAATAGCCAGTATTGCCAAGCTATATGAGGCAAGCGCGGTTGCTAAGCTTGCAGCGGCGAAAGTTCTTAACTTGGACAATACGCTTGTAAGCTATTTACCTGAACTGGAGTCACGTATAGCCCATGCAGATAAAATAACTTTGCGGATGCTAGTAGAGCATCGAAGCGGCATTGTAAACTTTACCGATCAAGAAGGTTTTGATTGGGGATCAAATTCATTGGATGTGCTTAGTTTAGCCTTAGATAAACCCGCTGATTTTCTGCCTGGTGAAGACTACGCATATTCAAATACAAATTACCTCTTGCTCCAAAAAATCATGAGCAAGGCATTAGGCTACGACTACACAGACTACATCAGAAATGAAATTTTGTTACCACTGGGCTTGCATGATACTTATTTTTCTGTGAACGAAGCGCCAATGGATGAAATTATGAGTGGCTACTATGTTGGGAATGAACATGACTTCAAACATCTTGACCAAGGCTATGTTGCCAGTGCTCAAAACGTAGGGGTATTTTTGCGTGCGTTAAACGACGGGTCTTTATTCACGCCGCATGAAGAGCAAATTTATCGTAGTATTTACGAGTACAATCACACTGGATGGGTTTTAGGTTACTCTAGTATTGCGCGTTATCACAAAGATATTGATACCGTAGTTATTCAATTCACCAATACAACGGGTGATGATAGGGTACTACTTACGCAGATTGTTTATTCTCGTATTATGAGTATTTTGCGTGATTAGCAAATACTTATGTAAACCGAAATATTAGCGCTTGTCCCAATAGCGCTATGAGCCCTCAACTCCGCAGCCCCATCTTGCTTCATTCTTTACTATGCCAGCATGCCCGTCAACAGCCTAAATTTACAAATCAGCTTGTCGCTGGGCAATTATGCAAACGTGACGCTCAGGATATTGGTCGAGCTCTAGGTGCAGGGGTTTTACACCGTTTTGCAGTAAAATTTGTAAATTGGCCTCAATACCAATAGAGCTATAGTAAAAAATATCTTCGCGCCAACTTGACTCGTGTTCACCTTTAGCATCACCGAAGGTATAAATTAGTACGCCATTGGGCGCTAACATATTGCATATTTTCTCGAGAACCGGTTGTTGTTGGGTTAAGGGCAAATGGAAAATACTATCCCAAGCTAAGATGAACTCATAATTATGCGACACCTCAAATTCACAAATATCAGCTTGAGTAAAAATATGATCAAGGTGATTTACTTTTGCGATGCCAATCATTTCGCCAGACACATCAATACCTGTAACCGAGAAGCCATGGCTATCAAGTAAACGTACAAAGCGACCGCCTGAACCGCAGCCTATGTCAAGCGCTTGACCTCCAGAGTGTACAAACTGCAGTGCCCTTTGCATTTGAGCAAGGCCATATTCAGATTGTTTATGCTGCTCGTGCCACCACTGGGCGATATTGTCATACTTACTGCCTAAAATACTAGGTTTCATAATTTTCTACGTACCAATCAAGTTACTAAAGGTTGTTGGATTCGTGTATTTCTTTTAATAGCTAATAGCTGTGAATCTCAGGAATAAAGTCTAGTTGATAAATTATGAAACTTCACGTTAGTCTCAGGTTTTTCTTGCGAGTGCGTAATCCTGTTCGGACAAGCAAAAAACATCAAAATGTCATTCCTGCGGAGGCGGGAACCTTCTTGGAACACAGTAAAATCAGATAGTTAAAGGATGTATTGGCAGATTCCCTCCTCCGCGGGAAAGTCGGATATGTTTGGATTTTATGTTAACCGAACAGGTTCTTGCCTTCGCAAGAATGACTTTTCTGCGAGTGAAGTAGCGGTAGAACATAATTTTCCATAAAAAAAGTGGCTATTTTATTTGCTTGATATATACTTGACTAATCAAGTATATATCAAGGTTAAAATTATGCCAGATAACAATTATGCAAATGTAATACAAAAGTTGTTGGTCAATTCCATCGCGTTCACAAACGAGTTAGATAAAAGTTTGGGGTCTATCCACGGTATTGGATTTAGTGAGTATATGGTGTTGGCTAACTTAACAAAATCACCTAATCAAATGATGCGCAGAGTGGATATTGCTGATGAGCTAGGAAGGACGGCCTCAGGAATAACACGCTTGTTGATCCCAATGGAAAAGATAGGATTGGTAGAAAAAGCAAGTAGCGAAAGAGATGCCAGAGTGAGTTTGGTTAAAATCACGAAGGCTGGCAAACAAGTTGTAAACGACGCGGCTACCACGGTAAATGAGCGTTGCAAAAAGCTGCTAAGCAATCTCGACGAATCCAAAGTATCCACACTTTTGGCCTTAATGAATTCGATTAGAGGAAGCTAATGCATGCTAGCAAAGCAAACTAACGAAAAAACTGGCGAGTCTTAAACACATGGCAAAGGCAAGCATCCAATTTACAATCGAAAATTTCGGTATCTATAAAGGTTGGCAAGACAATGGTAAGACCTTACCTCAACTAAAAACTTGTACATGTTTTATACCTGCACAAGTTGATACTGAATTTGGTCTAATCATTCGCGTACAAAAAGGAAAAGGCGAAAAGATTAAATGGACTATTGAACATCCCAACATATGCAATAACAAAGGCCAAGTGATGCCGCCATTTTGCGGCGATGAATACATAAGAAACAATAACTGGCAATTCTATTTGGGTGACAGTATTTGGTTACCCGAAGAAGATAAAGTCGGTGAATGGCATATGTACATTGAGCATAACAATCAAGTGATAGCATCCAAAACCTTTGACGTGAGTATTGATTGTGAAGAACTCGCTGCCCAGCGCAGATTCTGGAAAAAGCGAGGCTTTTAGTTGATAAGGAGGGCCAGCGCGAAGCCGCAGTGTCGCACCTGACCTCATAGCAGCTTTACAAAGCAACAGCAATCGCACAGAACTTGACCTATCGCAAGTTTCAGGCACACTAAAACCCCTATACTAATTCTTATTCTGTAACCGTTTAAGGTACTTAAAAGGCGTGAAACATGGGACAATTTTTTGACAAAGATAGCTTTTCTACTAGCGATCATGATCAGTTTCGAATTCGCCTAAACGAGCAAATCGAGCGTTTAAAACCCTTGCTCGAACGATCAGAATTTTCCCAAGGAGAGCCTTCAATAGGGGCTGAAGCCGAAATTTATTTAGTCGACAATAATTTTCTTCCTGCGCCATGTAATACCGAACTTCTGAGTAAAATGTCGCATCCTTTGCTTACGCCCGAACTAAACAAATATAACCTCGAATTTAACTTGTCGCCGGTGGCAGCGAAAGGCACACCTTTTACAAAGATGAGCAATGAGCTGTCGCCTTTTCTAGATGAGTTGAGGGTGGCGGCGAGCGGTATCGACTCCCAAATCGCTATTATAGGTATATTGCCAACCTTGAAAGAAGCGCATTTACATAGACGCTTTATGACCGATTTGCCGCGCTACCGGGCACTTACCAAAGAACTCAGCGCACTAAAAGGTGATGCGTTCGTGGTCGATATTAATGGCAAAGATGCCCTTAAGATGAAAAGTGACGAGCTTACATTAGAAGGTGCAAACACCTCATTTCAAGTTCACCTTAAAGTGCCGGCCAACCGTTTTGCCGACTTATATAATGCGACCCAATTAACTACGCCACTAGTATTAGCCTTAGCAGGGAACTCGCCCACATTTTTAGGGCATAGATTGTGGCATGAAACCCGTGTCGCTTTATTCAAACAGTCGATTGATAGTCGTATTCAAGGGTTAACAAGTTGGCGGCAACCGGCAAGAGTGTGTTTTGGACATGGCTGGGTGAGGAAGGGCGCATGGGAGCTATTCGCAGAAAATGTGGCTCTTTACCGGCCGATTACACCCTACTTGTCGACTAATGAAAATAGCTATGATGAGTTAAATTTGCACCATGGCACTATATGGTCATGGAATAGGGCTGTATTTGAACCTAAGCATGGTGGACACTTGCGTATTGAGTATCGTTCAATGCCCGCTGGGCCTACAATGATCGATATGATGGCAAACGCTGCACTTAGTATTGGTTTGACTCAAGCATTTTCGCATCAAATGTCAACGCTTTTGCCAAAAATACCTTTTGAATACGCCCACTATAATTTTTATCGCGCTGCTCAAGAAGGTTTAAACGCCAAAATATTGTGGCCTACCGAGGGCCAGCATTCTTTGAAGCACTATCACATTGAAGATGTCATTGAAAAAGTGCTACCAATGGCTGGTGCTGGTTTGCAAGAGCTAGGCGTTGATGCATCCGAAATCGCAAGGCTTATGCAAGTAATTGAAGATCGTTTATCAACGAAGCAAACGGGCTCAGTATGGCAGTTAGCACATTTAGATAAGCTAGAAGCAAGCTTAGATAAACCGGCCGCTTTGCAACAATTAGTTAAAGATTATATGGTGTTAAGTGAATCGGGCGTGCCGGTGTCGCAATGGCCAGTGTAAGGTTTATATTTGGCAATACTGAATAAGTGGAGTAATTGATGAGTCGTTTAAAGCTGAGCCATTTGTATTCCCCAAATCCTGCTGAAGTAGGGGCTACGTTATACCAGTTTCTAAATGGTTTGAGCGGGCCCACGGTTATACATGTAAAAGGAAAAGATACGAGTAGATGCCGCGTTGTTGTAACATTACTGCACGGTAATGAACCATCGGGCTTAAAAGCCATTCATCAACTGTTGCTAACCCAGTTTGTTCCTTCAGTAAACACCAAGTTTGTTATCGCATCTGTTGTTGCTGCGCGCACCGAGCCTGTTTTTCATTATCGTATGCTGCCTGGTCAGCATGATTTAAACCGTTGTTTTAACAGTGATAGTTTGGACTTGCAAAGTCTTTTAGCGAGTGCAATTAAAGAAACCGTCGCTGAATTTCACGCTGAGGCCATTATCGATGTGCACAATACCTCAGGCAGTGGCCCCGCATTTTGCGTATCAATTGACAATTCGGACCAACATCTAGCAATAGCATCTCATTTTACCCACAGGGTGGTATCTACCAATCTTCGCTTAGGTTCGATAATGGAACAGGATTTCAATGCACCTATCATTACCGTTGAAGCAGGGGGAGCGCAAGACGATGAAGCCGACGTTACGGCGCTTAATGGGATTAAATCATTTTTGAATGCAAGCAATGTATTTGAACGCCAGCAGTATATTCAGCAGTTAATTAATCCGCGCCGCCTCGAACTAAAGACGAATTCTACTATTGCCTATGACCAATCTCCTATCGCAGGCATGAGCGTAACCATGCGCCAAGACATTGAAAGACTCAATTTTATGAAAGTCGGAAAAGGCGAGCATCTTGGATGGCTACCTAGCCCAAGTCTTGACGCATTTCAATTAGATAAAACGGCCTTTGATGTAAACGACTACTTTACTGCAGAGCTAGTAAACTCGGGAGTTTATGAGTTCAAAACTACGTGCACTTTAACCCTGATTATGGTGACTACTCGCGCTGATATTGCCAGTTCCGACTGCCTGTTTTATTTTGTAAAAGAACCCGACTAGCCGTCATCTCAGCGAAGGCTTAATGTCGTTCGGTTAAGCAAAAAACATTAGAAACGTCATTCTCGCGGAGGCGGGAACCTCCTTGGAACACGGCAAAATCAGATAGTTAAAGGATGTATTGGCAGATTCCCGCCTCCGCGAGAATGACGGATATGCTTGAATTTTATGTTAACCAAACAGCATTAAGCGAAGGCTGAGATCTCCAAAATACATCCTTTATTTATGGGATGACCGAGGCAGTCTCAAGCGGGTTCCTGCCTTCGCAGGAAAGACGATTCGTTTAAACGAATAGTATTATGCCGTCGCAAGGACGATTCCGATTGTTTGCGACGATCCACAATAATTGAAAATTTAAGAAAATAAGCTTACATTAAACCTAAGTATAAAATAACTATAAAGATAATTATGAAACTACGTCTATCCACTCTCGCTGTTTTAGTTGGCCTGTCTGCCTTTTCCTCTGTTAACACTCACGCGCAACAATCCAAAGTGCTTATTTCTGATCAACTGGAACAAAAGGTGATTGAATGGCGCCGCGACCTACATCAAAACCCCGAACTAAGTAATCGTGAATTTCGCACCGCAAAAGTGGTGGCGAAACATTTAGAGGACTTAGGCTTAGAAGTAGAGAGCGGTATCGCATTTACAGGTGTGGTAGGCGTACTTAAAGGTGGTAAACCCGGCCCTGTTATTGCAATGCGCGCTGATATGGATGCGCTTCCAGTAGTCGAGAAAACAGATATAGCTTTTAAATCAACGGCAACCTCTCAATACAGGGGCAAAGAAGTTGGGGTGATGCATGCATGCGGACACGACCTCCACATGGCCATGCTTATGGGAGCCGCTGAAAAGCTTGCTTCAATGAAAGATGATATTCAAGGCACGGTCGTCTTTATTTTTCAACCCGCTGAAGAAGGTGCTCCTGGTGATGAGGAAGGCGGAGCAGAGTTGATGTTAAAGCAAGGCATGTTCGAAAAATACAATCCAGAAGTGGTGTTTGGTATACATGTGTGGTCAGCGGGTAATACAGGTCATATTGCCTACCGTGAAGGCCCCCTTATGGCGTCATCAGATCGTTTTGAAATAACGGTAAAGGGTAGACAAACCCATGGCTCACGACCTTGGGGTGGCGTAGATCCTATTGTTGCTGCAGGGCAAATTATAGGGAATACGCAAACAATTGTAAGCCGTCAGGTGAATATCACTAAAGCACCTGCGGTGGTGAGTTTTGGGATTGTAGAAGGTGGCGTCAGGAACAACATTATTCCGGATGAAGTCTACCTTGAAGGAACAATTCGAAACTTTGATATGGATAACCGTGCGCAAATTTTTGAAAACTTGAAAACGACAGCTGAAATGACAGCTAAGGCAACGGGTGCCGAAGCTCATGTACATATCGATGAAGGCTATCCGGTAACGATTAATAACCCTAAATTAACTCAGCAAATGCTGCCAACGATTGAACGCGTTGCGGGTGCAGAAAATGTTCACATAAGCGACCTCGTTACAGGGGCTGAAGACTTTTCGTTCTACGCCTTAGAAGTCCCCGGATTGTTTGTTTTTTTAGGCGTTACACCCGAAGGCCAAGACCCTATAAGCGCACCCAGTAATCACTCTCCATTTTTCTATGCTGATGAAAAAGCCTTGAAAACAGGCACTGAGTTGTATGTAAATTGGGCATTGGATTACGCCAATATGTAATTGAACAAAAAGCAAGAAACGCCAACAAGCATTGATCATTTGAAGGAACTTACCATGTCTTGGAATGTAAACGAGCCAGCTCATCGCTTTTTATGGCGCAGCGTACGAAGTCATAAATGGGATTTTGCTACCTCTGGTGGGAGCATGACCAGCTTTGAAGAAGGCGGTCAGTGGCAAAACGCTTTCATTATTGATGCAATGCCAGGCGATAGCCCAGAAATGATAAGGCTGAAGGCAGAAAAATTCATCCTTATCCTTAATCGCTTAATGATTGATGTTCATCAAAATTCTTACGAGCCTGGCTACGATTTATCAAAAGCCATCTCTGAATTAGCGCCTTTGTTTGCGTCGCCACAATCTAGATTGGCATCTTGTGCTGATGCGGTTGATAAGATTTATGATTGTATTGGAGAAGATTTATGAAGTGCTATATAGCGGCTTTGCTATTGGTACTTTGCTTTCCTAGTGCAGCACAAATAACGCCAAATCAAGCGATTTGCTCCAGTGATATGACCGAGAAAGTCTGCAAAGCCTTAAAAAAAGCTATTTTTGAAAGTGTCGCTGATGAAGCGTTTGACACCTTAGACGATCAAGCCTTTGCTGAGCGTTTTAATCAGTCATTTAAGAATATTGCCAAGCAACCTGAGTTTCTCAATAGCTTGCTAGATTCAGAATCCATTAAAAGCAGACTCGACACTATTCCGCTCACCATGACATTTAAATTTATTGATTCTGAAATAGCAGAGTCTGTAATAGGGCTTGAATTTATTTACTCAAAGCAAATAAAGCGTTGGAATGTAAATCACGATGGCGACAATCTTACAGATTTTAGCGTTGATTTTGATTTAGGTGGCACACTTACCAAAAACGCAGAAGAAAATCCGCGTAATTTTATTGAGCTTAGCGTTTCTGCGCGATGGTCAATTAAACCTTCTTTTTCTGCAAAAGAATTACGTGATGTTGTGGTTAATGAAACTTGTAACAGTGCTGAAATGATTGATGATGTATATTGTGCCCAGCTTGACAGAAGTAATTATGTAAATGCATTTAGCGATTATGCAGGCACGTTGTTCACCGATTACGGAGTCGATTTTACCTATGAAACGGATCAACGGTTTGAAGCGACTAACAGAACCATAAGTGCCTTTATATTTGCCGCCTATGAAGATTTTGACCGCACCAGTTTTATGGGGAAATATGCGATAAAACCAGCTTTGTTATTGTCTCTAGATACGGTAGAGCCTAGCAGTGACACTCCACGTAGCTTAGCCGGTGATGATGCAAGTTATGAACGACTTTCAGGAGAATTTTCGCTAACCCTACCGCTTCTGAAGCTTTTTGATACCCCTTATACCCTCGGGTTTAACTATCGTGCCTTTAAAGAGCTAGGTGCTTCTGAAACTGTCAAAAATGCGAATTTAGCAGATTACCGATTACGCACATATAGTTTAAACGCTCCTAACGGTTTAGTCGTATCATATTCGTCGGGGCGTTTACCCTTTGGTATTGTTGAAGAAAATATTGTAGAACTTGGTTTCAAGACTTACTTTTAATCCAAATGCCTATTAGCGCCTGCAATGAGCGCTTAGAATGCTATTTTTTGTGTGGTTAAATTTGCTGCTTCTAGCAGTTTAATTTTTATGCTCGCATCTGCAAATACGCGATTGAATAATCCAAGCTCATATTGCACTAAAAGCTTTGGTAAATAATAAAATTCTTCCTTATTGGTTGCTTCAAATGTCAAAGCCGGTGCAGAGATAATATCATTACTGTCTTCGTAAATTATCGACTCTGCAATACGGCAACAACAGTAACAAACCAAAATCTCTTGAATCAGTGTGTTATTTAAACTTGAATCGCTGAGCTGGTTGCTAAATGGGAGTGCGCTGTTATGAAGTGAATCAAAAATCTCTGCAGGTAAATTCCATTTTTTTACTAAAATGCCCGTTAAAATAGCACTATTCGCTTTCGTTAATTCTTGCGTGTATTCAAGTCGTTCGAAATAGGAGCTGCTTTTTGAATACAATTGGGCGGTCTCAGGGCAAGAAAACAGGGTAGAGATATCTCCTAAGTACGATAACTGACAGCGCGTCGATAACTCAGCAGCATTTTCTAAGTGCATCGCCTTTGTAATGATTAAAGCAATAGAGCTTGCTAAGAAACTTGCTGCCCAAATTTTTTGGTAGGTTTCTTTTTGTCTGGGATCACTAAAGCTTACGCTTTTTTGAAGTGCAAAATGGGTGGCAATGTTTTTTACTTGTATCACGCCTAAATACACAATCGCATGATGCACGTTAACGATGGGCCTAGATAAACCAAATAAGGGCGAATTTGATACATTAAGTATTTTAGCTACCAACTCCGGATCGGTTTTTACGGTGTCGTAAAGGAATTTTGCATCGCTAATCTTGCCGGTTAACGCGCTTAATAAAGGATGAGGTTTGCGCATGCTTTCGTTTGCGGGCAGATGATGATATGGATGGTCGGCTTCGATTGACGTAATTAAGCTAAACTTCAGAAAATCTGGTGATGCTTTTGGCACTTCTGTTAGCTTGAGCTTTTTTTCATGGGCATGGGCACTTGATGCGTCCGGCAAATCATGAAAAAGTTCGCCATGCACTTCTCTTTTTTCCCTATGCTTTATTAGGCTGTTCGTTGCTACTTTTTCCGCATTGTCGCTACGCACCCACACTATGACACATAGCGCTAAAATGGTGAGCAACACTACAAAAGCAAAATTAGCTAACAAGTTTCGATTCCTTCAATTCCTCAAACGATTTCTATTTATAGCCTTTTTAGCTGAGGAAAGATTATTGAATTCACTTCTTCCGTATTTATAGCGATACCTTTCCAGTCGACACAAATGTTTAACTTCTCACGCGGTTTGGTCATTGCTCCTAGTATCTGTAGACAAACAATAGAGCATGTTTCGTATAAGTCATTCCGTGTTGTAACTAATTAGCAATCACAGCCGATACCTTAGTGTTACTTTTTTTCTAAACTGGACTATGAAAAATTAATTCAATAAAAAGGATACAGACTTGGTTCTGTAAACAAGTAAAACTGAAAATGCCCACAGCACTGATATTGTTGTTAGGGTCAAACATACTTTGCTCTTTTTCGGCATCCTCAAACATTCAGTTTCAAGCCGAAGAGGCTTCCTCGATTGCTCATTTTCGAGCAATCCCTATACAGGTTAACGATACTACAAGTGCGCAAACACGGCATTCGGTGCAAGATAGCCAAGGTTATATTTGGTCTTCTGGAATTGGTTTAACTCGTCATGACAGTTATCAAGCAGAACACTTTGACTTGCCCTCTACGCTGGCATCGACAGTTAAAACTGACCCGTACTTATTTAAGGATAGTCAAGAGCGTTTATGGGCAGCAAGCACTGGCTTGCATCGATATCATCAAAAGACCCAAACATTTAGCCATTTTAAATTAGGCAATTCACAGCGCATTACATCGATTGTTGAAGACAGTGAAGGTCATTTATGGATGTTAGGTTCAGAGCCCGGCTTCTTCAGATTTGATACAAAGACGCAACAAGTAAGCAAAATATATAAAAGTAAAGCGCATATCGCAAACAATGAATACGTGCCAGCCCCCGACGTTGTGCATAGCAGTATTTATGATCCTTCTTTAAATACAATCTGGTTTGCATCCAATAAAGGCGTGTTTGGTTTTGAAATTGAGACACAAACTTTATTCAAAATAAAGACCGCTATAGATACCTATTTTGGCGGTTTTTTCGTTAGAGATATTGCACTGGATGCAAAGCGTAATCTATTGTGGGTAGGCACTCCAAAAGGCCTGCTGCAAATAAAAACAGACACTCAACAAAGCCGTCTTTTTAGCGCCGATGGGAAAGACGGTAGCTTACCTATTTCTGATGTCAGTGTTACCTTTGTCGATTCCGCTGGAAATACTTGGCTTGGTTTGGAAAAGGAAGGTTTGTGTGCTTTTAAACACAGTACGCAAACCTTTATATGCCTGCGTTCGTCGGTAGAGGGGCAATACAAATTGCCTGCCGCTACTGTCGAAGATATAAGTGAAGACAATGCCGGTTCGCTATGGTTGTCGATGAATCAATATGGCTTGTTCAGGATCACTCCAGATCTTGAAAAGTTCGTTAACTTGCGTGACAAAATCACAAATGATGACAAGGCTTATTTCCCGAATACTTTTGGCGGGCTTGTTAGGAAAAACAACGATATTTGGATGGCAACTGACGGCGGCGGCATCAATATCTTTAATCATAAAACCGGTGTGTTAAGCACTTTGACCAACGACCCACAAAACCCCAAATCACTTTCTTCAAACTCGGTTATATCGCTTAGCGAAGATGAAAATGGCTTTATATGGGCGGGCACTTGGGCCGGTGGTATCTCTAAAATTAATCCAAATAATGGTATTGCGACACAGTATATCAATGTACCAAACGACTCTCCTTCAAGTACGATTGCCGCTAACAATGTTTTTGTCGTAAGAGCAGATATGAAAGGCGGGCTTTGGCTGGCTGTTTGGGGAGTCGGCCTACAGTATTTTGATATTAAAAATGAAGTGTTCAGCACGTTCCCTCAGACCTTAAGGGGAGGTCATAAAAGCGTTGCTAATTCGGACATTACCAGCATGCAAATCATCGATGAAAGTTTGTGGATGACGGGCTATGCGGGCCTTGAAGTGATGGATACTAATACTGCGACTTCTCGCTTGTTGCTGGAGGCTGATGAATACGGATTTACCTATGTGTTAGTTGAAAGTGACTCAGAAGTTTGGATAGGCTCACACAACGGTTTAATTCGCTTTAACCCTTTAACAGGTGACAAACAAATTTATACTA
Source organism: Glaciecola sp. G7-5 (assembly GCF_055808975.1). NCBI lineage: Bacteria > Pseudomonadati > Pseudomonadota > Gammaproteobacteria > Alteromonadales > Alteromonadaceae > Glaciecola > Glaciecola sp. G7-5. The sequence continues at coordinate 186,938 of NZ_CM147892.1, read as the reverse complement.
CCGAAGATGGCTTGTCTGACAATAATATTTCTTATATCACAAAAGACAATGCGAACAGCTTGTGGGTAGCAACAGGCGACGGTGTATCTTTGCTAAAACCTAACGAAGAAGGTTTTGTGAAATACACCGAGCAAGATGGAATCGTAGGCAAAAGAATGAGTTCACATGGCTTATTCGTGGAGGTAGATGACCTATTGTATGCGCCAAGTAAGTCGGGTATCACGATTATCGATCCAAATGATTTGCCACAAAACCACTATCGTCCCCCAACGGTTTTAAGCAGTATTAGCGTTATAAACGATACACCGTATCTGCTAAAGCAGAATACTCTTGAGTCTACTTATCTTCCAAAAGATGCAAATAGCTTAGAATTTAACTTTAGTTCTATGGGGTTTATTTTCCCCGAGAACAATTTATTCAAATATAGGTTAACAGGTTGGCAAAAAGAGTTTGTGCAAGTCAACCCAAATGAACGCAGTGCTAAGTACAATAATTTACCTGCAGGCGACTATAAGTTTGAAGTCTATAGCACTAATAATAACGGCATGTGGGATGAGCAAGGCGCTAGCTTTTCATTTACCATTCTACCTCCCTGGTGGCAGGCTTGGTGGGCCTATTTGCTTTTCATCATTGGTATTATTCTCAGCATACAGGTTATTGATAAATGGCGCTTTGCACTGAAAGCTAACCGTGAAAAAATTTTACAGGGCAGGGTGAAAGAAAAGACTAAGCAACTGGCGACCTATGCAGCTAGGTTAAAACAAAGTAGTGATTCTCTGTCTGAGCTCAATAGTGAATTAGAAAATCGTGTAGAACAAAGAACCATTGAGCTTCAAGAAGAAATAAATGAAAGAAAGCTAGTTGAGCAGAAGCTATTTCACATGGCATTCCACGATTCTCTCACTAATTTGCCTAATCGTGTGTGGATCACTCAACAAATAGAAAAGCTATTAGTACGTTGTCAAAATGAAGCAGCGTTTAGCTTTGGTATCATGTTTTTAGATGGCGACCGCTTTAAACACATAAATGATACCTTGGGTCACATAACCGGTGATGAACTATTGAAGCTGTCATCACAACGATTAAATAGCATACTCAGTGATGGCCTGAATGTTGGTCGGCTCGGGGGCGATGAGTTTACTGTGATTGCAGAATCGTATTCTGAAAAGCAACTTATCGAACTTGCTCAAGTTATTATTGATGCGTTTAAACAGCCTTTTAAAATCGAAGAGCATATCTTGTATTTTAATGTCAGTATTGGCATTGTTAAGTGCGATCGACACTATTCGCAAGTCCCTGAAGTATTGCGTAATGCAGATATTGCTATGTACAGTGCCAAAGAAATGGGAAGGGGCACTTATCAGCTATTTGATGAACAGATGCAGCGTAAGACTCTTGAAACGGCAGCCCTAGAAGTTGGCTTGCGCATAGCTGTTGAAGACGAGCAATTTAACTTGGTTTATCAACCGATTGTTGATATAGAAACGGGGTGTATTGCCGGCTTTGAAGCGCTCATTCGGTGGAATCACCCAAAACGAGGATTTATATCACCATTAACTTTTATTCCTATTGCTGAAGAAACTGGGCTTATTTGGGACATTGGGAAGTGGGTGTTGCATGAAGCCTGTAAACAGGCGAAGGCATGGCATGACATGGGCCTTCATCTCAAGCCTACAATTTCGGTTAATTTGTCCACCAATCAAATTCGCAATAATTGCTTTTTAGATATGGTAGACGACATAATTGCTGCCACTGGTATCGACCCTTCATATATTAAGCTCGAACTCACAGAATCGGTGTTAATCGAAAATAATCATGCGATGAATAGCTTATATGAGGCTCTAGGCGACAGAAATATTGATTTAGCAATTGATGATTTTGGTACTGGATATTCATCTTTAGCCTATTTAAACGAAATACCTGTTGAGTATTTGAAGATTGACAAGTGTTTTGTTGAAGCTATTGACCAAAATAAAGATGCAGACATTAATGCAGATGCTTTGGAAATAGTAAAAGGCATCATTTCATTGAGTAAGAGTTTGCGCAAGCGCACCGTGGCTGAAGGTATCGAAACACGTACGCAGCTCAATGCTTTAATAGAATGTGGTTGTGACTATGCGCAAGGCTATTATATGGCGAAACCATTGAACAAAGACGCCGCAACGGATATTCTTTTATCTAAAAAGACAATCCCTGAAGGCGGAATCATCATTCCAAAAGAAAAACATCAACGCCAATATACCAGGCGCACCCGCCCAACATTAGCCATTTTGGGTTAAGTGCCTAAAGTGTTGATTGGCAATATCACAATCCATTGTGATATTGCACGTTGGTTGCTTGGGGAACAAGTTCGTTTAGATTTGAGGCTATTTGTTTATCGCCCTTGAGCAGTTTCTCAAACTCATATATCAGTTGGGCTTTATCGGGCGAGGGTTTGTCGCCTGCACCGATGTTGGTTAAATCAATCATAAAGCCGTCAAACAAAGTACTTAAATCTTCTATAATTTCCATATTCATAAACTGATCTTGATTGAAAATACTGGGATAGCCTGCTTTTTGTTTATCGATAGCGAAAGATTCACCTTTCAGATTAGTGATGCTGGTAGATTTGTCACAAGAGAGCATACAACCGTTATCGATACGGGGTTTTTCGCAGCCCACACTTTGCTGGAAAAAGCACTGACGGCTAGTCATCAACAAAATAGGATGATAAATACTATACATCAATTTGAAGTTTTTAGGCCGAGCGATGTTTTGCATTTGCTGACGGTTTATTTCATTTGAAATAAAGGCACCACTACAATTAAATCCTTCCTGCAGAGCCAACAAGGCGTATGAGTTTGTGGTATTCAAAAAAGGCCCGGCAATCCACTCAATAGATAGTTCACACGCGCGGTTAGCAATGCCAGTATTATTCGTGACGATAATTTTTGGTTTGACTTGTTCTAATATATTAAGCGCAACATCGTAGTCTTTACCAATTAATACCGGTGGGAACCAAGGTATTAAGCGCGGGTGCGCACGCAAAAACTCGATGTACTTGGTGCAGCCACGTTTGTAAGCGTCGGGTAATTTAAAATAAACATCGGCGCTGGTAATATCAGCTAAGTGCACATCATTTTCATCACATATTAAGATTGAAAGTGCAGGAGGGCTAGTATCGTTTTTCGCATGGCTTTCTAATTTAGGTAATAGCACTTCGGGCAATACGGCTTTACCATTATTTAAAACAGTGGCCAACTCATTTTTAAGCGCACTAAGGGATTTAAAGGGCAAGCTTAAACCTGGTGCAAGATTTTGTGTATCAATGCTGAGAAGTTGATATTGCGCATTATTGAAGGTACGAAAACGCTTGTCTACTAAATCAGGCGTAAGGTTTGATTGCTCACTTGCAATCAAAGGCGTATTGGACTGAAGCTTGATGCAACGACTTTGCTTTTTTTGACCCGGTAAGCCTTGGGCTTCTTCTAAAGTTGCCTCAATCGTTAAGAAGCTTCCTTGTTCGCCTTTTATTACCAAGCTTAGATCAATTTTTTCGATACTTAGGTGCTTAACTTTATCAAACACCAAAGCGTTAGTTTGGTCGCGCTCTGACTGAAGCGACTGTTTAACCTCTTGAATTTGCACTACCGAAATAGCGTTGTTGGCAGCTAGTGCGCGCTTGGTCGAATTATCGCGCGGATTTTCAATAAACATCGACTGATTTAAATCTCCGCGCAAAAAGGCGTTGGTTAAATCACGGTTAAATACTTTATAAAGGCGTTCACCGTCTTCGCTAAGCTCGCCGGTGGCTAAATAGCCATCTATTTGTTTACGAAAACTGTCAACCACTGTGTGCACGTAGCTTGCACCTTTTATTCGGCCTTCTATTTTAAATGAATGTACGCCCGCCTCAATTAAGGCCGGGAGATCAAAAAAGGCAGAATTGTCTTTAATGTTTAAAGGAAAATTGTTACCTGATGCTGTGGTTTCATATTCTTCTCGGCAAGCTTGGCTGCAGCGACCACGGTTCCCTGAGTTGCCGACACTTGCCGAGCTTGAATAACACAGCCCTGAGAACGCGACACACAATGAGCCATGCACAAAGACTTCAGTAAGTATGTCGTGTTGTTTGCCAACAGCCGCCATTTGGGTAATTTCGCGCAGGTTTAATTCGCGCGACAAATTAAGTCGCGATGCCCCTAGTTTCTTAAGGAAAGGAATTTGGCCAACATTGTGCGTGGTCATTTGGGTTGAAGCATGGATATCCAAAGTAGGGAAGTACTTTTTGATTAAGTAAAACATGCCGATGTCTTGCACAATGACACCATCTAGGGTGGTATTTACAAGCTTACTCAGGAGTTTTGCCATGGCCTTAAATTCACGCTCTAAAATAACGATATTTAAGGTTAAAAAGATTTCGCATTCGTATTGATGGGCCAAACGAATCACGCCAACTAATTCTTCAAACGATATGTTAGAGGCTCGATTGCGGGCATTAAAGCTGTCAAGACCACAATAAACAGCATCAGCGCCTGCTATTATCGCCGCTTTAATTGCGTCTATATCGCCACCTGGGGCAAGGAGTTCTATTTTTGAAGACATGGTTGTCACTTCTATTTACATTGGGCAAATCAAATTAGCGCGGATTTTACCTGTATATTGCAGGTGTTTATAGCGTTAAAGTGACTTAATGCTAGAATAAACGGGTAAATGTCTGATGTAGACTAAAAATAATCAACCGTGGACTTTTCTTTTAATGGCCTTACCTATTTTATATTCGCTACGACATTGTCCTTTTGCCATGCGTGCGCGCCTTGCTATTTTTAGGTCAGGCCAAGCCATTGAGCTTCGTGATGTGGTGCTCACTAATAAGCCTGCATCAATGTTGCGTGCGTCGCCAAAAGGCACCGTACCTATTTTAGTGGTATCAGCGGATTTAATTATTGACGAAAGCCTAGATGTGATGTTGTGGAGTTTAGGCCAAAGCGACCCCCACGATTTACTTCTGCAGCAAAAAAGCGACAACAATGACACGCCTTTGCATGGCTTAACTGCACAACAGCGCCTTAGCGAAATACTTGCTTTTATCAAAGTGTATGACAGTGAATTTAAAGGCTGTATAGAGCGCTACAAATGCGCCAAGCGTTACCACGAGAGTAACTTAATTGAGTTACGAGAAGCGTGTGAAGTCTATATTCAAGACTTAGAAACGCGCCTAGCCAAGCATGAGTTTGTGTTTGGCAAGCAAGAAAGCCTAGCTGATATTGCCATTTTTCCTTTTATACGCCAGTTTGCTAAGGTAGAAAGGCAGTGGTACGTTCAATCACCTTATAAAAACCTCAAACGGTGGCTTAATGCTTATCTACAAAGTGCCATGTTTAACAAAGTGATGGCGCCAAACGATATTTGGGAAGAGGGTACTGAAGGTATCGTTTTTCAAGGCCAGTAGCCCTAGCTGGGCTTAGGGCTTTATTCGTCTATACCTATAATTGAGTAGTTAATTACCTACTCTTTGATATTCACAACGCTGCCTACATACCGTACCTTATGTGCCATTCTACTTTGTATATAAGTTAACTTACTATGATTTCAATGTTCAGCGATTTACTCGAACTGGCTAACGAACAGCCTGACCCACAGCGACTCCTTTTTTTATTTGCAGCCACCGATGCGACCAACAAGAGTGCTAAGCGTGATGAGAAAAAAGGCACAATCGAACCCACTATGGTTGTCGATAAACTGCCAGAAGAGCTGTCGACCTTTAGCGAACTTGTTAGCGAAGCTGATGGTATAAATAAATCTTGGGACTTTGTTTTTATAGCGAGCTTAAGTGGCAACAAAAAGATGCCGCCAAGTAGCGAAGAAGCACAGCCTTACCTTGACCAAATGACTAGCGATGTTGAGACTGGCAAAAACATTAATCGTTACGTTGTGTTTGACCGAGAAGAAAACCCTATCGAACTGCTGGCAAGCTAAACTGTTAGGCAGAGTATTTATAAAAATTGATCAGACAGGTAGTGCGTTAGGCTCGTTAAACTGACCATTACGAAAAAATACTGCAACGCTACTAGCGCAAGGCTAATGGGATTAGCAATCGTTGACTCTGACGCCGCGCTAATTGCTTGACCCTTATCTCTCTTAGCTAAGTTGCCAAAAAGTTGTTGAATGTATTTAGGTAAATGGCGAATATGTTCTTGGTCTTCAACATCTTGATTAGGCTGCGCCTCTTTGATTTGCGAGCAAATGGCTTCATGGCTAGCGTTGTTTAAATCAGCTAGTAAGCCATTTTTTATACTCTTTGGCCAAAGCCATGTGCTTATTTTTGCAAGCCTTGCACGCAAATTGTCATAGTGCTTGCAGCGCATAAGTTCATACATCAAAACTAGCTTTAAACTACTTTTAGTTAGACTTGAACTCGTGTGGCTAGAGATGACAATTTTTGGCTTTAACAAACCAATATTCATGATTAATGGGACGGATGAATCCACAATAGTGAGGTAATTTTTTTGAACGATATTCTCACTGTCTGAGACGAGTTCAAACAAGTTCTGAATTTTAATATTCAAACTTTTTTGCTGTTTAAGGTTTAGAAAAATGATCAGTAGTGTTAGTACGATGAGCACCAGCGCCAAAGACAATAAATAATGTGTGGATTGAAAAAACGCAGGGACATGAGGCTCACAGAGACTCACATGACAATGCTTGTAAAGACTAGGAAGTGAGCTAGGTAAAACAAATGCAAACACGCTTACTAAGCTAATTAAGGGGGCACCTAATGCCGTCAATAAAAGTACAATAGATCTAAGATTAGCTGATGACTTTTTTAGCAAAGGCCGCATCAGTAGGTAGAGGCCAGAATACAGGTAAGACACTATCACAAAAAAAACAATGACCATCAGCATCAACATTATCGTGATAGATAATGTGGAGTTGATGTGTATCACAATGCTTCCTGCTGGGTCTGGTCAATGTGGCGATTACATACCTTTAATATTTGCTTACTTAAATCAGAATCCCAAGATTGCAAATAGGCCATAATCCCTGTGAGCATGACCCAATCATCGCCTTGGCCCATTTCCTCTTTTATTTCGCCGAGCAAGCTTCCAATGACTTCTTGTTTAGAGTAGAGAACGGAATAAATATATGCCTTTCCCACTTTTTTACGTTCAAGTAATTTCTTGCGCCATAGCCTTTCTATTGTGCTTTGGATGGTATGAAGACTAATTACTTTTGCTTGACTGCTGTGTTCTTCTTCTAACAAATTTAAAATATCGACGGCGCTTAAACTTGACTCTTCGTTGCGCCAGAAAAAATCCAAGGTCTGAATTTCGCGTTTCCCAAGCATAGGCGCTTCTAACTTTTGTGCATGTTTGCTGTTCTTCATAAGCAGCGTCCTTGTTTATTTTTATTTTGCACCGATGTCTTATCGGTTTTAGTTAAGTGTTATTTAATAAACGCACTAACGCACAAACTAGATGCAAGTTTACTAAAAAAGGTTTACAGAATGTACCATTTAACTGAATCAAAGCAAAAATTTGCCGGTAAATTGTCGAAGATAAGTCTTGTTTTACTCATGACCTTCCCCGTTGTAGCCATGTCGAATCAACTACAACAAGACAGTGAAGCGACATCAACTGAAATTGAAAATATTGAAGTTGAAGGACGTTCACAAAATTTAATTGGTGAAGCGATATCGGCCTCAGAAGGAGTAGTGGGACAATCTGAACTCGCCAATCGGCCAATGCTGCGTACCGGCGAGGTACTTGAACTAGTGCCCGGAATGGTGGTTACCCAGCACAGTGGCACGGGTAAGGCGAACCAGTACTTTCTGAGGGGCTTTAATCTCGACCACGGTACTGATTTTGCCACCTCCATTGATGGTATGCCTATTAATATGCGCACGCATGGCCATGGCCAAGGCTATACCGATTTAAATTTTATCATTCCAGAAACGATACAAACGATTAAATACAAAAAAGGGGCATATTACGCTGATGTCGGTGATTTCAGTGGTGCCGGTAGTGCCGAATTTAATACCTTGAAAGGCCATCAGCCAGCTCAACTTAGTGCCACACTTGGCAGTTATGATTATCAGCGTTACTTAGTGATGAATGGTGTTGCGATAGAGGATGGGTCATTCAATTATGCCGTAGAAGTCAATCGCTACGACGGTCCATGGTCTGATATTAAAGAGGATTTACGCAAATTAAATATATTTGCAAAATATAATCGCAAGCTATTTGATGGTCAATTCAGCTTAAGCTTTATGGCATATGACAACGAATGGAATAGTGCTGACCAAATACCGCAACGTGCTGTCACTCAAGGTATTATTGATGAGCTTGGTTCACTTGACACCACACTCGGTGGTCAAAGTAGTCGCTATAGTGTGAATGCACAGTGGCAAAATGATGCAATTTCAGCGGCCGTATATGCGATTGATTATGACCTAAACCTATGGTCAAACTTCACTTATTTTTTAGATAATCCTGTTAGCGGTGATCAGTTTGAACAAGTCGATGAGAGACAAATTTTCGGCGGTCATATTGAGCACCTTCAACTTTCAAAATGGGCAGATTTAGATGTTGCCAATACCGTCGGGCTTGAATTTAGGATAGACGATATTGATAACGTTGCTTTGTTTCGAACGCAAGCTAGGCAGCGCCTTGGGGCTATTCGAAGCGATGTGGTAGAAGAAGGAAGCGTTGGCTTGTTTTGGGAAAACAAGATTGCATGGACTGAAAAATTGCGTACCAGCTTTGGCCTAAGATATGACTATTATACATTTGATGTTGATAGCCTAGTATCTGTTAACGTTAATGACGTTGACCTAAGCGGCAACAAAGGAAGCGAAAACGAAGATAATATTAGTTTAAAAGGCAGCGTCATTTATACCTTTAGCAACGAACTGGAAGGCTATGTGTCAGTTGGGCAAGGTTTTCATTCGAACGATGCCCGAGGCACAATTTCTCAAATAGATCCTAATTCAGGTGAGCTCATAGCGCCTGTAGACCCATTGGTTGATTCTTTGGGATATGAGCTTGGGCTGCGCACAACACTTGGCGATAAACTCAATGCGTCCTTTTCCTTATGGGCCTTAACTCTCGACAGTGAATTACTGTTTGTAGGCGATGCTGGTAATACTGAACCAAGTTTTGAGTCTGAGCGAAAGGGCTTTGAAGTAACAGCCTACTATCGTTTTACAGACGAATTAACCTTTGATCTTGAATATGCATACACCGATGCGAAATTTAATGGTGTAGCTAGCGACGAGAACGCTATTCCAGGCGCAGTCGAACATGTTATTCAAACCGGTCTAACATGGCAACAAGAAGGTTGGTTTGGCTCTGTACGCTATCGCTTTTTTGGTGAAAGACCTTTGGTTGAAGACTCAAGCGTAACATCTGACAGTACCAATATAGTGAACGCAAATGCAGGCTATCGATTTGATTCAGGTATCATTCTTAAACTCGATATTTTGAATGCACTTGATAGTGACGACCATGATATTGACTACTTTTATGCCAGTCGTTTAGCCAACGATCCTGCCGGTGCAGAGATAGAAGATTTGCATTACCATGTATTAGAACCGCGCAGCGTTAGGTTGTCGGTTGCCTATAGTTTCTAGTTGGAACGGGCTTAAATAAGCCTGTTTCATTATTCACTATTTGAATTAATACTCTCCGTCTAAATCAACCTTTTTGGTGCCCTTTAAAGCGTGCTCAGCGTCAGTCACTATTACATTGGGATGATGTTGTTCGGTGTTCGTTTGAATCTCAAATGACCATGCGTACTTGCTTTGCCCATAATCTGTGGGCGGTGTTATGCGCAAACCTTTAGAGGTCATTTCCCAACTTACTCTGGCATCGCGTCTTGGGGCACCGGCACTTTCTGTAACGATTCCCAACTACCGTCATAGGGTTTATCGACCGCCTCAATATAAGTGCAGACAAAAAGCAATGCTGATACTGTAATCACTATTATTATTTTCTTAAACATTATCAATGTCCTATAAACTAAAGTGCAAGGCTATTTTATCTAATATTGGTTTGGCGTCATTTTCTGTAGTGTCTGTCAGGCGTACTTCGAACTGGAATCCGTACCCCTCTGGCAAATGACTAAGATCAAGCTGAGCCGGTGTTTTTGCGATTTGCTTGGAAAAGCCAGGTATATAATCGTAACTTTCTGTAACTGTTTCCCACTTGGTCCAATTGTCGACTTCACCATCGTTGTCTGTATCTACACCAACTCGTACATCAACGCCATCAACCCAAGGGCCAGGGCTTACGTAGTCGGTGGCCATTTGAGTGACTAAATAAAATTGCCCCTGTGCAAACATAATATCCGGATCAGGATGCCCTTGCCCAATACTGCCGCTGAAAGTAAAGGGCTCGTCGATACTAGCTGACGTGAACCAAGCCACTTTCATGTTTTGCTTTCCATGTTTCCCAGCTGGGTCGAAATCACCAAAAAGGTAGTACTGCCCGCCAATTGCAATGGATGCCCAGTCGCCATAGGCATTTTGCTCTGGTTCGTGTATTTCGTATTTGGCAAATGCCCGGATATCTCCCGCTTTTACCCTGTGCTCTGGCACATCAACGGGTGCAGGTTTTCCCGGGTAGTTTGTAGGGTCATCCCTATTCCAATGAGGATGTACATATTCAGCAAACTCCCCCGTAGGATTTGTTCTTTCATCTACGGCAGGTTCTAATATTGTGAAGTTTTCGATGCCGTCTTTGCTAACAGCATGCCCAGCAAGCGGTGAATCCCAAGCGTGAGTGCTGGCATCGATTGGACTCCAGTCCTCATAAATAATATGGAAATTCCCAGAGAGATCACGAATGAGGGCTGTATCTGAGCCATGAGATGGGTCCTTGAACACCATCCCCATATTTTTACCTGGGAGCCCGTCCATAAGATCTTCATCTATATAAAGATGAGGGTCTTGATCATTTGGAAAATCATAGTAGATATAGACTTTTCCGTCGGCGTATTCGGCCGATGTTACCCAGGTTGAAAAACTTTCTGTAACAGAACCATGATGTACCCAATTTACCATATCTCGGCTTTGCCACGCATGGTAGCCACCAGCGCTTTTTTGCAAGCCACCAGGAGCGTTATATTGATTTGGAAACTGGGTTGTCATAAGCTCAGCGTCAAACCCTTCTAGTTTTGTAGGGGTAGCAACAAAGTTTTTATTTTTTGAAACACCGTAACGTCCAAATATCCAATGATTGTTTGGCCCCATGCTCAAAAAAACAGGAGCGTCTCTTAAATTCGCTGGACCAATGTTGTCGACTGGCTGCCAATTATGCCATACAGGAGATTGGCTTAATGTGATGGACTTGGCACTTCGTTTCTTTGAAAATGATTTAAGATTACTTCGAAAAGAAGCGGTTTTTGCAATCGGCACCGCTAGGCCATTTTCAAATTTGAGATTAGTTTGGACAGATTCAGATGATTGCCAGTCGTCTTGACTATCGATTATCCAATATTCTGTTTCTTGGCTTAGTGCGACAGCGTTGAAAGCAATCATGGCTAAAGCCGCAGTAATTACCGATATGTTAATTTTCATTAGATTCTTCTATATATAAAAATTTCTTTAAATTTAGGTTAACACGGCCATAAATGCATAGTAAGGCTGTTGAAAATCCTCACCGTTTGCTCTTTTTCCGCTCATAAGAACTGCTAATTAGCGCTTCAGACTTTACAAAAATCCTTTCGATATGGGCCTTAGTTTAATTAAAGCTGATAATTATTAAACTTAGTGACCAGCGCACTTCTTCAACACAATGATGCCGACCTTTAAAACCCCAAATTGATGAGCAATGCTCCAGTTGTCAATAAGCGTTTTGAGATTTACATGGCGAATGGTGTATATTTATATTAAACTAAACATCAATATTTTGTTAGGGTATTGTAAATAAAATAATTAACAAGCTTGATTTCAGAGGGCATTCGTCAGCCAGCAATACATTTATTGTCTGCTCAGACGTTTAAACAACGAGGTGAAAACACCATACTTCGGTCGTTTAGCTGCCAAGGGTATAGTTAAATTTTGCGTCAACTTAAGGACAATCAATTGAAATTACAATGCACATTTAAGCTTATTATATTGAGCCTAAGTCTAACAATGCTCTGTGCTTGGGCAAAGCCCGCCGTGGAATCAGGTGACAATAAGCGCCCTAACGTTATTATTATAATGACTGACGATCAAGGTTATGGCGATCTTTCGGCGCACGGCAACCCCATCCTTAAAACGCCAAACTTGGATCAACTGGCTTCAGAATCAGTGCGTTTTAGCGACTTTCACGTTAGCCCATTTTGTACGCCAACACGAGCCGCACTCATGACTGGAAATTATCCGGGTTATACAGGCGCATATAGAACATCCTCGGGGCGCACAATGATGCATCCTGATGAGAAAACCATAGCCAACTTGTTTGCTGATTCAGGTTACACAACGGGAATGGTTGGCAAATGGCACTTAGGTGACAATGCCCCGCACAGGCCACAAGACCGAGGCTTTCAGGATGTTGTTTGGCATCGCGCAGGTGCCGTGGGGCAGGCTCCCGATTACTGGGGAAACGATTATTTTGACGATGTATACGAGCGCAACGGCGAATATGAGAAGTTTGAAGGCTATGTAACCGACATTTGGTTTCGCGAAAGCATTCGATTTATTGAGCAAAATAAGGATAAACCCTTCTTTCTTTACCTAGCACTTAATGCTCCGCACGGCCCTTACTTTGTCCCCGACGAATGGGCAGAACCCTACCGCGATAACCCGGCTGTATCTAATGCAAATTTCTTTGGGATGATCGCCAATATCGATCACAATATGGCTATCTTGCGTGAGCACTTAACAAAGCTTGCTCTGGCCGAAAATACTATTTTGATATTCATGACTGACAATGGCACAGCGGGTGGCGGCAAATTTAAGGGCTTAGACTCTGAAGCGGTCATTGGACATAACGCTGGGATGCGCGGGAAAAAGTCGTCGATATACGATGGCGGGCATAGAGTGCCATTTTTCATCCACTGGCCAAAAGGAGGCTTACAAGGCGGGCGCGATATAGACACCTTGGCGGCGCATATTGATGTGCTTCCGACTTTGGCTGAGCTTGCCGGTATCGATGTTCCCGACTCGTTTGACGTTGATGGACTATCGCTTCGCCCCTTATTGGAACAAAGTGACAAGCCTTGGCCTCGCGACCATCTCGTTGTCCAGTTTCATGGAGGCGCTCGCGCTACAGCACTTCCACCACAGCCGCTAGAAAACTCAGTGGTGCTTACTGAGCGTTGGCGCTGGGTTAATGCCAAAGAAGAGGAGCTATATGATATTCAAAAGGACCCAGCACAACGCAACAACGTGTTGGCAAAACACCCTGAAGTAGTAAAGGAACTAAGCGCTCTTTACAAACCTTTTTGGGAAAGGGTTTCACCCCGAATGGCTGACCCTGTTCGTATCGACCTAGGGAATCCTGATGAGTTGAAAACTGTGCTGAGCTCGCAAGATTGGTATATGGAAACCGGAAACCCACCATGGAACTTTGGGACAATTAAGAGATTACCAAAAGTAACCGGACCTTGGTATGTTGACGTAAAACAAGCTGGCAAATATAAACTGACGTTGCGCCAATGGCCGCTTGAAGCGGGTAAAGCTATTAAAGCAGAGCGTGCTATTTTGAAAATCGCGGGACAGGAAAAATCGAGCCCTGTTAAAGCTGGAAGCCTAGGCGTTGAGTTCAATGTAGATTTACCCGCTGGCCCCACTAAACTGCTCACCTATCTTCATACCAAAGACGGCAAAGTTGGCGGCGCTTACTTTGTTGACGTTGAATGGCTAGGAAAAACAAACTAAATCTAAATAAGAGAGACAGCTAATATGTTGGTAATTCGAACAATCCCCAGTCTTTATCTACTCATCCTCACCGCGATGAGTTCTTTGTTAGGCTGTAGCCAACAATCACCAAATGAGATAAGTGAACATGCACTGAACAGCAATGTTACTGCAAAAGTAAACACGACTCATCTTAAGCAACCTAATGTCGTGCTCATATTTGCTGATGACCTAGGATATGGTGATTTAAGTAGTTATGGTGCAACAAAACTCAAAACACCTAATATTGATAAACTCGCTTTTGAAGGGATTAAATTTACTGATGCGCATTCAGCCTCAGCGGTATGCTCGCCCTCTCGCTACGGCCTATTAACAGGAGAATATCCTTTTCGCGCAATGAAAGGAAAAGGATTATGGGGGCCGTTATTCGCGCAAGCTCCTTTAGCTGTTGACACGAAAGCATTGACTATCGCTGATGTATTTAAGCAAAGTGGTTACGATACTGCTGCAATAGGTAAATGGCACTTAGGATTTGGTGAAGGAAAAAATGATTGGCAACCCCCTTTAAGCCCCGGTCCACAAGAGCTGGGCTTTGATTATTATTTTGGGGTTCCTTTAGTGAATAGCGCACCGCCCTATGTTTATGTTGAGAATGACACTATTGTAGGTTGGGATTCGACCGACCCGATGATTTATATGGGGAGAAATGCTAAAGACGTGACACCTATCAATCCTCTTCCCCTGAAGTTTCACAACGTACATCGAATCAGTTTAAAGGCGGTGTTGCAGCACATAAGTTGTATGATGACTACAGTGTTGGCACAACCATAACGAACAAAGCAACTGACTGGATTAAGAGTAGAGATGAAACCCCTTTCTTTTTATATTTAGCCACAACTAACGTTCATCATCCATTTACGCCAGCTGAACAATTTCAAGGTAAAAGCGAAAGCGGAGTCTATGGTGATTTTGTCCAAGAGCTAGATTGGATTGTTGCTCAAGTTATGGAAAGTTTAGAGTCAGCAGGAGTTGCTGACAATACCTTAGTGATATTCACCAGTGATAACGGTGGTATGTTTAACCTTGGTGGGCGTGTGGCAGCTGAAAAAGGGCATAAAATTAATGGTGACCTTTTAGGATCAAAATTTGGCGCTTGGGAAGGCGGGCACCGTGTACCATTCATTGCTTGGTGGCCAGAAAAAATAAAAGCAGGTAGCGTATCGAATCAATTACTCAATAATGTAGATATGTTAGCAACGTTTGCAGCACTCACTAAACAAGAGCTAAGTATAGAAGAGCAAAAAGACAGTATTAATATGCTGCCCGCATTGCTGGGAGATGCTGATTCACCCTTACGTACAGAAATGATTATTAGCCCACATAAACCATCACATATGTCATTACGTAAAGGTAAATGGATGTTCATTCCTGCACAAAGCGATGGTGGGTTTCGAGGCTCAAAACCTAATCATCATGCATGGGGAGGAGCTGCTGTTACGCCATTAGTTAATACACCTAACAGTGATATTGAAAACGGGAAAATTAAGGATGATGCATCTCCAGCTCAATTATATGACTTAGAGGCAGATGTAAATCAAACTACAAACCTTTATAAGCAGTACCCTGAAGTTGTCAAGCAAATGTCCGAAGCACTGCGTGCATATAGGAATAAATAATGCAGCAAATATTTAATCGACCCATACAGTTATTAAAAACCTTGTTATGCACCGTGTTATATATGTCTAGTAGCATAGTGCTAGCTAGCAATGCGGCTGATCAAAGCAATGCATTAAAGCTGCTTGCTCATGAACAAGAGGGTCAAACTAAGCCCAATATTGTTTTCCTTTTTACTGACGATCAGTCCTACGACACCATAGGTGCGTATGGTAACCCTGATGTCTTGACCCCTAACATAGACAAGTTAGCTAGCAAGGGTTTGGTATTTGACCGCCACTACAACACCACCTCGATTTGCATGGCAAGCCGAGCTAGCGTTATGTCTGGTATGTACGAATATAAAAACGGGACGAACTTTAGCCATGGTCCAATGGATGAATCAATTTGGCAGCAATCCTATCCGGTATTATTAAAACAATCGGGTTATAGGGTTGGGTTTGCTGGCAAATTTGGCTTTGCGGTATCTGATGCGAAAAATCCAAACGACGTAGAAGGCAAAATAGCTCAGCATGATTTCGATTTTTGGGCAGGGAGTCCAGGACAAACCTCTTATACTACAAGCAAAAACAAATCGATGAAAAAGTATGCTAAAGAATATCCTCATAGTACTTTAGCGTATGGTGCTGCAAGCATCGATTTCATCCGTGATTCTGTAAAAAGCGAGCAAGCTTTTATGATGAGTGTTTTTTATAAAGCGCCGCATAGGCCTGTCGATCCAGATCCAAAGTTTGATCACATTTATAAAGACACATCATTTCGAAAACTTCCCAACTATGGTCGTGAAGCAGGTAAACACTTTTCAAAACATTCGCAGCTTGGGCGACAGTACCCCAGATTTAAGCAATGGGGCTATTCAGAAGATGAGAGTTACCAAGAAGCGCTCAGAAAATACAATCAACTTATTTATGGTGTTGACCAATCCATTGGTATGATTTTAGAAGAGCTAGAAAAACAAGGCATTGCAGATAACACGGTCATTATTTTTGCGTCTGACAATGGCTATTTTAATGGTTCTCATGGCCTGGGTAGTAAAGTATTACCGTATGAAGAGGGCGCAAGAGTGCCACTCATCATTTATGACCCTCGCAATCTTAAAAGTGGCAATCTAAAAAGCAGTCAAATGCAGAGAACACAATCTTTGACCGCTGGAGTAGATATAAGCGCGACTATTTTAGATTTGGCGAAAGTCAATATTCCATCGTCATGGGACGGTGTAAGTTTATTGCCGATTTTACAGGATAAAAATCGCCAAGTTAGAACCAGCATGGCGCACATTCAAGTTTGGGGACCTGAAGAAACTCGCAACCTAACGGTGTTAGATGAGCAATTTAAATATATTTATTGGTACTACCAAGACGAACAGCAAAATTTAGTACCCACCGAAGAGCTTTATGATTTGGTGAACGACCCCTACGAAATGAAAAATATTGCAGGTGATATTCAATTTGCTAAGACTTTACAAAAAATGCGGAATTTATACGACAAGCAGGTTGAACACTGGGTAAAGGAAAGTGTTCAATACAACGGATATGCTGAATATGGGCAACTGTTTTCTCGTCATGCGAGTTGGGCAAACAAGCAACAAATCTTAATTGAAAAGAATGATAAGACGAAAAAGAAAAAGTAGCACCAATGTAAGCTAGATATGCAGAGTTAAAATGCGCGCTTCAAAGCTATTAAGGTACCCTTCAAGGTATCAGTGTTAAAGTAAAGCGGGTAGAAGCAGGACATTCAATACTTTGCTAACCATAATCCTGTAATAATTTCCATCAAACTGTATATTTTGCCGAGCAAACATTTATTTTTAGCTTTTGCTGTCTGCTTTTTGCGACACCAATCTGCACTAAAACATCTGCCAGCCTTGTTAATTTAGTTATTAAAATCATTTATTTAGCTTAAATTCGCTTAGATTCCGCATTTTTCATGCGCCACCTTTTAGTTAGCTACTAAATGGCACTAAATGTGCTATGCCTTCTGTAACTCAGTAAGCCTTTAGATGATGCCACGTTATCAATTGTTTATATCATTTGGACAAAGCGATAGCGGACTCAGCTAAAGATTCAAATCTCTACAGTACAAAAGGAACATACTTTGAGACGATTTACCTATTTCGCCATACTTTCCTTCACACTAAGCATATCGGTTTTGCTTGTTGCTAACGCAGTTCAGCAACCGAAGGCATTAAAATCGCAAAGCGTAGACAGCAAAACGACACAGCAAAATCAACAGCGCAATGAGGAGCAAGAGCGGCCTACACACCGCTTTGATCGAACATGGCTTGAGGCAAAAGCAAAGTCGCTCTCTGAACAGGCCTACGTGCCTGATCTCATTCCTGAAGATGATCCCTTAAACCAACTAAGCTACGATGACTACAAAAAGATACAGTTTCAACGTGGTGCGACAATCTGGTCGAAAGAGGAGCGCAATTTTAGGATGAATCCCTTACATCCAGGCTTTCTCTTCAAAATTCCTGTAAAGCTAAATTTAGTCGTGGGCGGTGTGTCACGACGCATCTTTTATACTAGCGAGATTTTTAACTACGACAAAGAACAAGAAAAGCTTAAAGCTTCTCAAGCTCAAGGTTATTCTGGTTTTAGCGTAACAAACCCCATCAATCGAGACGATAAATGGGATGAGTTAATGGTGTTTCAGGGGGGACTTATTTTCGTGCAGTTGGCCAAGATAACTGGTATGGCTTATCGGCCAGAGGCCTTGCCATAAATACTGCAAAACCCAGTGGTGAAGAATTTCCTGTATTTAAAGAGTTTTGGATAGAACGTCCGTCAAGCAGTGCTAATAGCCTAGTGGTGCATGCATTAATGGATAGCCCTTCAATAACTGGCGCCTTTACTTTTATCGCAACGCCTGGAGAACATACTAAGATTGAGGTTAAAAGCACCTTATATCCACGTGAAGACATTGCGCATTTTGGCATAGCGCCGCTTACTTCCATGTTTTTATTTAACGCCATGGACCGAACTGGCTTCGACGATTTCAGGCCAGCAGTACATGACTCAGACGGTTTACTGATGCTCAAAGGCAACGACGAACATATATGGCGGTCGCTTGCTAACCCAGAACGTTTGCAAGTGTCTGTGTTTGGAGACAACAAGCTGCAAGGCTTTGGTTTAATGCAACGTGCGCGTAAATTCTCTCAATTTGAAGATATGGAAGCGCGTTATCATCAGCGTCCCTCAGCTTGGGTAAAGCCCAATAATGACTGGGGTGAAGGTCATGTTGAGCTGGTTGAAATTCCTACTGACGCAGAAATTCACGATAACATCGTCGCGTTTTGGCAGCCCAAAAACGCTCTAAAAACCGGTCAAGAGGCAAGTTTCAATTACAGCTTATTCTTTGGCAAAAATGCACCAATCGACTATAAACAAGGCCGTATAGTCAAAAGCGCCTCAGGACAAGCATTAGGCTCGAATTCTGTGCGCGAATTTGTACTTGATTATGAAGCGGATCAAATACCTGAAAACTTAAGCGTAAACGCGAGCGCTAGTAAAGGGAAAATCGTGGGGACGCTCACAAAGTATATTGAGCAAACGGGTAACTTACGCGTAGTGGTAAAATTCGAGCCCGGCAATGCGGTTATGTCAGAGCTAAGAGTTTCACTTTCAAAAAATGATAAACAATGGGGTGAAACATGGCTTTATCGCTGGATGCAGTAAATTATGGTGAGCAAGCATTGCCGCCAGAAACGCCGCTGCATATGCCGCCTCAAGATTTTTCGAGAAAACCTAAGGCCAAGCATCAATGGATTAGCTGGCGAGCATTTGTAGCACGTCTGATCACCTTTGGCGGTGCGCTAGCACTTACCGTTTACGCTACCTATCAAATGGTATTAATTGTTTCGCAAGCCGACGTTACTGCACTGCAATGGGCAATGGTTGTATTGTTTTGTATGACCTTTGTTTGGATTGCTATAGCTGCTTGTGCTGCGGTTGCCGGTTTTTTGTTTTCAGGCAAGTCACGATTAAAAGAGGCTGGGGATATTAGCAATAAAAAAACCGCTCTATTAATGCCTGTATATAACGAAGACCCCAGTGAAACCTGCGCAGCTCTTTATAGCATGGGCAAGGCACTTGCCAATGACTGCTTAAGTGAGCAATTTGAGATATTTATTATTTCAGATTCTAATGACCCCGATGTATGGGTGAAAGAAACAGCCGCAGTCAATAAACTCAAAGAAAGCTTAGAGCCTCATAACATTAATGTATGGTATCGCCGGCGCTATTTCAATTCGGCTAAAAAGGCCGGCAATGTGCATGACTTCGTGAGCCGCTGGGGAGCGCGCTACGACTATATGTTAGTGCTTGATGCCGACAGCCTGTTAACATCTGCTACCCTCAAACAGCTTATGCTGGAGATGGCCAGCGACGAGCAAAGTGGCATTATTCAAACCTTACCATGTCTATATAGAGGCGATACTTTATTTGCCCGAATGCAGCAGTTTGCGGGCAGTATTTATGGTCCAATTGTAGCGCGCGGCATCACTGCGTGGCAGGGCTTTGACGGTAATTATTGGGGACACAATGCCATTATTAGGGTATCTGCTTTTGCCCAATCAGCTGGACTACCTAAAATAGAGGGTGTAAAACCCTTTAAAGGTGACATCCTTTCTCACGATTTTGTTGAAGCAGCATTAATGAGGCGTGATGGATGGAAAGTGTATATGTTGCCTGAGCTTAAGGGCTCATGGGAAGAAAGCCCGCCAAGTTTGTCTGATGTGGCTGTGCGAGACCGGCGCTGGGCACAAGGAAATATTCAGCATTTAGCGGTGCTTAAAGCACGTGGCTTACGTTGGCCAAATCGCTTTCATATGCTTACCGGTGTAATGGGCTATATGGCATCACCATTTTGGTTTGCATTGATACTAATTGGTATCGTTATGGCGATACAAACCCATTATATTGACATTGATTACTTTTCAGATGAAATCTCCTTATTACCTAACTGGCCGGTGTTTGACTCTGAGCGCATGATAGCTTTGTTTGTTTTCACCATGGGCATATTGCTTGTGCCCAAGGTGCTGGGATTAATTAGGGCCTTCTTTAACAAGCCTTTACGTCAGTCTTTGGGGATTATTCGAATGACTTTGGGCGCGTTGGTCGAAATTTTCTTTTCGGTGCTTTATGCACCAATCTTTATGCTAATTCATAGCAAACACATAATTGATATTTTTCGTGGGCGTGACTCAGGCTGGGCGACTCAGCAGCGTCAAATCAGCGGGATTCCATGGTGGTCCTTATGCAAGCAGCATATTTGGCATACCTTGATTGGTGTTGGGATGACGGTGCTCCTATATTATTATTCTCCTAGTTTGTTGATTTGGTTATCACCTACCGTAGTGGGTTTGGTGCTAGCCATTCCTTTGTCAGCATTAAGCGGCAGCAAAACATTAGCCCGAATATTGCGTAAGCTAGGTATTTTGAATATACCAGAAGAAGTCGTTAAACAAGATGTGATTGAAGAGCGAGACCATTTTGCTGCAGAGCTTCGCGAGGTGGTTGAGCAAAGCAATATTGCGTCTTTGTTTGCCGATGACAAAGTCGCAAGGGCACACTTTAACTTTGTGCAAGCTGTGCGCCCACCACAAAGAGGACAAGCGCCTACCGACAAGTTAACAGCCTCTTATAAAATCAAACAGGCTGTCACCTCGATTGAGGGCATGGCGTGGATGACCAAAAAAGAAAAGATTGAAATACTTAGCGATATATATTTGTTTAGCGAATTACAAAACAAGCATCATGCATAAGTGAACTCCCCATCGACGCCGCTGCGTGTCGATTAATCGGTTTTCTCGGAAAGTTTCGACAAGTGCGATAAGTATGTTTAGTCTATTACTACGTCATATTGCTCAATGATGGCAACAACAGTATCGTAATGTTCTTTAGCTAAGTCTCTTAATAATTCTACGTGACTGGGTTTAATAGTGTGGCCCTGAGCAAGTAGTTTATGAACGAAATAAAAGTCATTATTATTTATTCTGACGTTATTAAGGGCAAGGTCAAGCGCATCAAAACCGATGATGTTTGGTGATTGAATTTGTGCTGATTTACTTAGTAAATAATCAAAGCTTTCTTTGGATGAATAGTTTATTGCATACCACAATAATCTTCTTCCGGCTTTGTCTTCAAAATTAATATCGGCGTTGTTATTCACAAACTCTTCTAATAATTCGACCCTGTTTTGTGATGTGAATTGGCGCATTCTGTCGTAATTTGTCTCGGGGTTATTCGAGACAAGACTTGTAAACAAAGATGCTTCTGCGTCAATCTTGATCAATAAATCAAAAAGGAGTTCTTGGCGAATAGCTGCGCTGAGCAAATCTGAGTTGTAGGCATATAGGGTAATCTGATCAACGCCATCATTTACTAAGGTATCTAACATGCCTTGGTGGAATTGGTTATACGGGCGTTCATCACCTCCTCGTATCGCACTTTTGTACGAGTGCTTTTGAAGCTTTAAAAATACGTCGCGGTCTAACATTGCTTTAGCTGCAAAACTCGTCATGGTTTTCAGTTCGTCTATTTGTTCTTGGTTTAAATAAGAGCCATTTTGTTTATTATTAATTTCAGATACGGTAGGGTTATTTTCTTCAAGAGGCTTGTAAAGTAGGGTCACCTTACTGCTTACATAATGAGCTTGTAAGCTAGACAATGCTGATGCATAGTTGGTATCACAGTTTTTAATTGCGTCTTGAAGTGACAAAGGAAGTATTTGTTTGCTGGCAGTAACGAGCTTGGCTAGTTGTAGCGTGAAAATTTCGCGCTGTGATGATAAAAGTAAATCGGCGCGCGTATGCGACTCTATGAGGAGTTGGGTCTTGCGTTCACCAAAAAGCCCAAGCACGCTCCTATATATCGATCTAGCAACTCCCGCAGGTATTGTCATAGTTAGCGGGTCAAAGGCTTTGCTCATTTCAGTTTGAGCCGTCGTCAATGCTATAAAATCAGGAGGGAACAAAAACACACCCTCATCGAACAAAGGTTCAAGTTTTTTCCTAGAGTTGTCTCTGTCAATAAACCAAAACCTATTATCTGCAAGAAGCCATTGCTCTTCAATATCGACAAGCGTATCTACGCCTTGGGCTATTAGGTATTCTGCAACTTGAAACTTTCCTGCTTGCACACTAGCTAACACTAAATTACTAGGATTACTCGAGCGTGAATAGGAAAATACAAAATTCAAATCGCCATTAAAAGCATCAATCACGTATTGGGTATTTTCGCTATGCACACGCCCATTCATAACATCTATAATATCGCTAGGTGCTAATTGATACCCTGTTTCTAAAATGGCATCGATAATTCGTTTTTGTTTTTGCTTGTCTTCCTCAAAAGCAATCAAACCAAAAAGCGTTCTCCCAGTTGCTATGCTATTTGGGATTTTTAAGCCTATTCTATTGTCTATACTGCTCGCAATTAATGGGCTCAATAATTCTGTAAAGGTTTTATAATCATCTTTTTCCAAGGCTAGAGAGGGGGCTATGAATGCTTCTAATTTGGGGGTGAGCGCAGGTAAGTTCTCGTGATAATAAATATCTACCGCTTTGCGTAGATGTTTATCAAACACTTGCTTTTGATAGCTATATTGAAGGCCAACAGTTGTGGCTATTTTGTCTCTGACGGCATCATCCAAGGCCGTATTATTGAATAATAATTGATTGAAAATAGCCTGATGTGATTGTAGAAAATACTCGCTATTCTTAAAATGTACTTGCAGTACAGATTGCAAGGAATCACACGTTAATCCCTCGTAGCTTTTTGATTTATCCGCTATCGCGACGTTGTCAACAAGGGTGTTGTCTATAACGAGAGAGGTGTTATGAGAACTTTGCTTAGCAGAAGATGCTAGTTCATTTATGTTTGAATAATAAATCGAGTATATTGCATAGCAAAGAATAGCCACTACAAAAAAAATAAGGCTTTTTTTCAACATTTCAATAAGCCAACCTATTCCATTAATGCTTAGTATTTTAATACTAGCATAGATCTAGGGAGGCGAGAAAAAAGCGAACAAGGTGCTTCTCTTGAGTTTACGTAGTACTCGAAAATAATACCACCACAAGTAGCAACATAAACACCCAAAAAGCAGACATCACTTGCCAGAACATTAAACCCTTACTGTTTTGAAAGCTCGGGTCGTCTTGTAAAAATAGTGGGTTTGGCGCCGATATATCTTGCACGAAAGCGGCCAATGATTGATAACGCACAGACTCTTGCAACGAAACACCTTTTTCGAGTGCGCGATCAAACCAAATTGGAATTACCGGATTGTAGGTATTTGCTTTGATGTAACGTAGTTTATCAAAATCGCTCGCGCTAAAGCATTCCTCTATTTTTTCAGAATAGGGGAGTTCACCCGTAAACAGTTCGTAGGTTATGGTTGCCAGTGCATAAATATCGCCCTGAATACCGGTATTTTTACCCTGCAGGTAATAAGGGTCAGAGTAAGTTGCTGTGCCTAGTGCGCCAATATGCTCTATGGGGATGAAAATTTCGGCTATGCCGGCCACAAAGACTGAACCGAAGTCAATGACCGTAATATTTAGCTCATCATCAATCATGATATTTGCGGGCTTTAAATCCTGATGGATAGTCTCGGTGGCATGAAATGCTTCTAGGGCTTGGGCGATTTGTTTGACTATACCTATGGCTTTTTTAGGGGAAGGTAATGGATTGGCCAGCATCCATTTGTCTAGCGAAATACCGGGTACAAATTCCATTAAATAATATAAAAATGTGCGTGGCCTGTTTTGGTCGATAATACTAACGGTACGCGGGCTTTTAATGCGTTTTCCAATCCACTCTTCTTGTACAAAACGGTCTATGTAGTGGGTGTCATCTTGAAAGGTAAGCGAAGGTGTTTTCATCACCATTTGTTTGCCGGTTTCAGTATCTACCACCAAGTAGACTTGGCTGCGACTACTAGCAAACATCTGCTTTATAACTTCATAACCATCTACTTTCATGCCAATGTCTAATTCTGGCGGAAATGGTAAACGCGTGAGTTTATTATTGAA
Source organism: Glaciecola sp. G7-5 (assembly GCF_055808975.1). Classification (NCBI taxonomy): domain Bacteria; kingdom Pseudomonadati; phylum Pseudomonadota; class Gammaproteobacteria; order Alteromonadales; family Alteromonadaceae; genus Glaciecola; species Glaciecola sp. G7-5. The sequence continues at coordinate 162,405 of NZ_CM147892.1, read as the reverse complement.
GTCATCAAGGCTTTGTGAGGGGAGGCTGTCTATTTTGGCGACAATACAGCTTATATTGTCGTCACTTTTATTTTGTTGCGCTAAGGCCACCAAGTTATCACAAATACTTTGTACGGGTTCGTCCTTTGTGGCTAATTCAAAAATGTCGTCTTGGCCCATGAAATCGTGAATACCATCGGTACTTAATATCAACATATCGCCGTTGGCTAAATCGATTTTTCCGTAATCTATTTGCAATACATTATCCATACCAGCAGCTCTGGATAATATATTTTTACCGCCCCCAATATTCACACAATGGTCGCGAGTGACTTGCTTGATGTGCCGGATAATGTGCTGATTTTCATCTTCAGTTTGGCTAATATGATAAATACGTGAGTCGCCAGCATGAAAGAAATAGGCTGTACGTGATTTTACAATTAGGCCGCTGAAGGTACATAAGTAACCTTTTTCTTGTTGTAAAAATTCATGACTTTTTTTAAACAAATTGAGATTGATTGTAGAGAGCGTTTTTTGTCCGGCTTGTTTTACTGACCAAGTGTCGGGAGTATTAAAATACTCTTCTAAAAATTTGCTTACGGCGTATTCACTGGCTTCTTTTCCGGCCTCTGCGCTGCTAACGCCATCGGCAATTACTAAGCCAATGCCTTTGTTGACCAAAGCGTGTGAGTGGCTTGGTACGTGGGTGTTGACTGCGTCTTCGTTGACCGCTTTTACGCCTGCGATAGATTGCTTGGCAATACTCATTACCAGCGGAGTCGACGCAGTCGTTGTTGGCGTCTCTAAATCATTAGGCACCTGTAGCTCCTTATCTAAACACCCAGGTTTAATGCAAAAATGGCTTATTGTCCTTATGAGTAAATGAAGGACAACAAGCCAGTAATTGATGTAGCATACTACATTGCTACGCTACATCAATGAGGTATCGCTACTGTGACCTAACTCACATCAATCATATGAACGCTTCCATCAGCAGCTATTTCTGCGATTTGACCTTTAGGTTCGTCTAAGAACCAACATGCGCAAAATATAAGCAGAGCAGAGGCGGCAATAACTAAAAAGAAGGTGCTGTAATCTACAAATGATAATACGGTTAAGTAGGTCACAGCACCTACGTTGCCATAGGCGCCGGCCATACCGGCTATTTGCCCGGTCATTCTGCGTTTAACCAGTGGTACTATTGCAAATACTGCGCCTTCACCCGCTTGTACAAAGAAAGAACAGCACATGGTCGAAATCACCGCTACTGCAATCATCCATGTTCCGTCTATCTGGCCCAAGGTAAAGTAGCCAATAGACAAGCCGCCAATCAATATCATCAAGCTTTTACGGCGCCCAAACTTGTCTGAAAACCATCCGCCTGATGGTCTTGCGACCAAGTTCATAAAGGCGAAGCCCGAGGCCAACAAACCAGCTGAGACCGCACTTAAGCCTTCAAAAGTATCTAAAAAGAATAGTGGAAGCATAGATACAACAGCAAGCTCTGAGCCAAAGGTAACGAAATAGGCAACGCTCAATATCGCGACTTGCTTAAATTTATATTTTTCCAATTCGGGCACGTGACCTGCTAGGTTTTCTTTGTTCACTTTGTGTATTTGCTGGGTTTGGAAAGCAAACAGTAGCGCAAGCGCCGCCCACAAACTATACATCGTGGTGTCACCAAATAAATTCACGCCAGCAGGAGAGAGTTTCCACGCCAATACTCCAAGGGCACCATACATAGGTAGGTTGGTAACTAGGTAAAAATAGAAGTCTTTTTTACTGGTGACTTCAAGGCCACCCGATTTTTTAGGCTTAAAGTAAGTAGAGCCTTTTGGTGTGTTGCGGGCTTGGAAGTAATAAAATACACCGTAAAGTAGGGTTAATACACCGGTGGTGGCAATTGCATAGCGCCAGCCGTCATCACCGCCATAAAAGAGCGCGAGCGAAGGCAATACCATTGCACCGGCAGCCGAACCAAAGTTACCCCAACCGCCGTAAATACCTTCTGCAATGCCAACATGTTTAGCGGGAAACCATTCACCTACCATACGAATGCCTATAACGAAACCAGCTCCCACAAACCCGAGTAGAAATCTAAACAAAGCCAGTTGAGCATAACTATCAGCCATGGCGAAACCAAAACAGATAAAGGATGAACTAATCAGCAAGCCACTAAACACATGCCTAGGTCCAAAGCGGTCTACCAATATACCGATGGCGATGCGCGCGGGTATGGTTAAGGCTACGTTTAAAATTAACAGCGCCTTTACCTGTGGTGTTGTCAAATCAAAGGCTTCTTTGATAAATACCATTAAAGGTGCGTGGCTAAACCACACTACAAAGGTTAAGAAAAAAGCAAACCAAGTAATGTGCAAGGTTTTAATTTTAGGGTCGCTAAGCCTAAAAAGATTGAGGTGGCTGTCAGTTGACATTTCATGCTCCTAAAGTGTGTCACTACACTCATATGTTTTATTAATGCAAGCATAATGGCACGCTTTTTAGCTTAATTTTAGTGATCTAGATCGTGTTTTGAATAGCCTAAAAAAATGCATAGCTCTTTGGTGGTATGCACCTTTTAGGCTACAAATGGCGTGCTATATAGACCAACTACCACTTATTAGGTAGGCCCTCTAAGCACTAATCGATATTGTGACTAGTTGGTGTTATAGCGAAAATTTAGTGATGCCTTTATAGTAGTGCTATGTCAAGCAATGATGGCGATTCAATTTGGACACATCTCAACAACAGAACAAGTCAACAATCGCACTAATATTAGCCACAATCGTGTTTGCTATTAATTTTTCGGTGTGGACTTTGTATTCTGTTTTGGGCATTGAATTAAAATCGGTGCTGTCATTGTCAAGCACTCAGTTAGGCGTGTTGTTGTCTGCACCAATTCTCAGTGGTGCGATACTCAGAGTGCCGGTGGGTCTACTGTGCGAGAAGTATTCACCTAAATTAATATTTATCTTACAGATGTTAGTGCTCATCCCTCCGCTTTATTTTTTGTCGTCGATTACTAGTTTTACTGGCTACCTTGTGATCGGTTTTTTAATTGGTATTTCGGGCGTGTCCTTCACCATTGGTATTCGTTATTTAAGCGACTGGTTTGACTCTAGTGAACAAGGCTCGGCTATGGGGGTTTTTGGGGCTGGTAACGCAGGCGCAGCTTTAAGCCTAATATTGGTTCCTTACATAAGAGATGTGTGGGGCTGGGAGCTCATAGGTTTGTTTTACAGCCTGATGATACTTATTGCCACGATTGCTTTTTGGTTACTGGCACCTGATACACCGGTGTATTTAAAAAACAAAGAAGCGAAGTCACTTTCGTTTTATCTTAAGCCGTTTAAGCACGCTAAAGTGTGGCGATTTGGCTTGTACTATTATTTTGTTTTTGGCAGCTTTTTAGCCCTCATTTTGTGGTTGCCACAATACTATGTAAACGCTTATGAACTCGGCTTTAATCAGGCCATGATCTTAACCTTACTCTTTGTGATCAGCTCAAGTATGGCAAGAGCTGCTGGAGGTTGGTTTTCTGATAGGTTTGGTGCGCGAAGCGTGAATTGGAGTGTGTTTTGGATTTGCTTGGTGTGTTTGTTTTTCTTAAGTTATCCGCCAACCACCATGACCATACACGGCGTCAGTAAAGATGTAGAAATAGCGATTGAATTAAATGTATGGATATTTACTTTTTTACTGCTTGTCATTGGTTTGGCACAAGGTTTTGGCCGCGCCAGTGTTTACAAACTTATCAATGATTATTATCCCGAACAAATGGGCAGCGTGGGTGGTTTAGTTGCCATGTTAGGTGCGCTAGGCGGCTGCACGCTACCTATTGTTTTTGGTTTAGCGGTCGATTTTGCAGGCGTATACAGCGCTTGCTTTATGATTTTATACGGGGTGTTAGCGGTATGCATGTTGCTAATGCATTTTGCGATTAAGCGTGAACGATACATGAAAAGAGTCATGCAAGCCCAACAACATAATTTTTTGAATATGGATTAAGTATTAGAGTGTATTACCATGACTAACATTAGCGATTTAAAAGAAGAGCAAAAAAGAACACCATTGCTCAGACTAGCATTTCGACCTTTCTTTTTATTTGGTGGCATTTTTTCATTGCTAGCGATTGCTGCTTGGACCCTTTCCCTGGGTGGCCATATTAGTTTTTCACCTCTAAATGGCGCGCTTTGGTGGCATGGCCATGAAATGCTCTTTGGCTTTGTACCCGCAATTATTGCAGGTTTTTTGTTGACTGCAGTACAGACATGGACGGGCGTGCCAAGCGTAAAAGGTGTAAAACTCTTGGTCTTATTTTTGCTTTGGCTGAGCGCTCGACTACTTATTTTTATTAATCCCAATGTAAATATTGTGTTTGTAATGCTAGTTGATATTTCTTTTTTACCACTGGTTGCCTTTTTCTTAGCTCAGCCACTAATACGCGTAAAACAACATCGCAATATGATATTTTTGCCGGTGATTGCGCTTATGACAGCCGCCAACATTTTTACCTACTTGCCTTCTTTGGGGTTTGCGCCCGAGCTCAACACACGTGGCTTACATTCTATGATCCTGCTGACTACTTTATTGGTTGCAGTGCTTGGTGGTCGCGTTATTCCAATGTTTAGCGCCAATGGAACGAAAACCCAAAAGGTTTCGCCATTGCCATGGTTAGAAACCACAGCGCTTGGTAGCTTAATTTTTGTCGTTGGTTTGTTTTTAGGCGGGGTGAGTAGTTCTCAAAACGAATTATTTAGAACGATTTTAGGACTTGCTTGTTTGTTGAGTGCGGCTTTGCACCTAGTTAGAATATTGCGATGGCGTTTTTGGGTGACCTTGAGTGTGCCGCTAGTATGGGTATTGCATTTCACGATTATTTTTATGCCGCTCGGATTAATGCTGCTGTCTATCCACTTTTTGTTTGCGCTTATCACCGTTAGCACGGCGCTACATAGCCTTACTGTTGGGGTGATTGGCGGTATGATATTAGCAATGATGTCGAGAGTCTCATTAGGCCATACTGGCAGAACCTTAGCCGTTTCATGGCCTATGGTGCTTGCCTTCATATTAATTATTGTGAGTGCTTTGCTACGTAGTCTGCTGATGGCGTTTATACCCCAATCCGCAGTGTTATTGTGGATAGTGTCGGGAGCATGTTGGACGCTCGCTTTCGCATGTTTTGTTTGGGTTTATTTACCCATATTAAGTACGCCAAGGCTTGATGGCCGGCCAGGTTAGTATGAGCTAATTAAGAACAGGTTTTACAACTGCTAAGCGGTTTTACGCTGAAGTATTCCCAGCGCGATTTCATTGCATCAAATAGTTGCAAGGTGTTCACTGCTGGGCTGCCATAATCACAGAGTATTTTAATTGCTTCGTTTGCCTGACTTGCACCTACAATGCCCACTACCGGCGACATTACTCCCGATTCAACGCAACTTAAGTTTTGTTCACCAAAGAACTGGCTAATGCATTCGTAGCATGCGCTTTTTTGCTTGGGGATGACGCAAAAAACTTGGCCTTCCATGCGTATGGCAGCCCCCGACACTAAGGGTTTGCCTTGCCCATAACACACTTTATTTAATAGGTTTCTGCTAGCCAAGTTGTCACTGCAATCGAGTACTAAATCATGTTCATCTATTATCTGCGTTAGTTCGGCTTCATCGAGCCGTTTATCAACGCTATGAATATCAACGAAGTGATTTATATTGCCTAGTGTGCGCGCAGCCGAATCAACCTTTTTCTCGCCAATACTACTTTCAAAATGCAGCACTTGGCGCTGTAAATTCGTACTTTCGACCGTGTCGTCATCTACTATGGTGACTTTGCCTACGCCGCTGGCCACTATGTATTGCGACGCTGCACAACCTAAGCCACCTACACCTATAATAAGTACACTGCTATTTAGCAGAATCTCTTGCTTCTCTAAGTCAAAGCCCGACAGTAATATCTGGCGAGAATAGCGCATTGCTTGGGGCGTGCTAAGGTTTTTTTATTCTTCATATCTTTGTTTTTTTCGTTGTTTTTGTGGGGTGACAAGCTCTATAAGGCTAGGCTCATAATCTTTGTACCACTTGGGCCTTATGATAACAATGCCTCTAAGTGAGTAGAAATTTATAACTCCCTTGGTTGGTATTGGGTTAATGTTGGTATCCTGTTGTTTTATAACGAATAAATTTATTTTCAGCGCTATAATCTAGCAATCTAATTACAGCAGGGAAAATGATATGAAAACACCTATAGCACTATTTGTTCTTGGCGCACTAGGCGCAGTAACACTGGCACCCACTGCAGCTCTGGCTCAAGAAAATGGCATCAAGACTGTGCAAGATGCAATCAGCAACGGAAGTACTGACATAAGTATGCGATATCGACTCGAAAGAGTTGAACAAGACAACATTGATAAAAAAGCCAATGCCTCTACTTTGCTCACGCGCTTAAGTTATAAAAGCGCTAGCGCAGGCGGATTTTATACCGTGCTTGAGGTCGACAATATAACGGCTTTGGGCAATGAAAATTACAACAGCACCGTGAATGGTAATAGCCATTATCCCGTGGTTGCTGATCCTAGTTTAACAGAAGTAAACCAAGCTTACCTCGGCTACAAAAGTGGCGAATTGAACCTGACATTTGGTCGCCAGCGTATCAATCACAATAATCAGCGCTTCGTAGGCGGTGTTGCGTGGCGTCAAAATGAACAGACTTTTGATGCATATCGTTTGCAATACGGCTCACAAGAGGGCTTAAATATTGACTATAGCTACGTCTACAATGTAAATCGTATTTTTGGGCCTGACAGTTCAAATGGAGATTTAAAAGGCAATATCCATTTGCTAAACCTCAACTATAAAATCGACAAAGGACAAACATTAGCGGCCTATGCTTACGAGTTAGATTTTGATACTGCTCATGCAATCTCTACTCGTACTTTAGGTTTTAGTTATGACGCGACACTTGCGGGTATAAAAATTCATGGTGCATTAGCGTCTCAATCAGATGCGGGCAATAACCCGACTAGCTTTGACGCAAAATATTTTGCACTTGACCTTTCAGGCAATATAGCAAAACTCAATCTTGGACTTGGTTATGAATCGTTAGGCAGCGACAATGGAAAAGGCTTTAGCACGCCATTAGCTACTTTGCACAAGTTTCAAGGTTTTACCGATAAATTTTTGGCTACTCCTGATGCCGGCGTAAATGATCTCTACGTGAAAGCCTCTGGTAAACTAGGCAAGCTTGCCTTAACCGCGATTTATCACAAACTGTCTTCTGACGCAGGGTCTTTAGACTACGGAAATGAAGTAAACCTAGTCGCTAAATATCCGCTTGCCGACAAAGTAGGTTTGCTCGTCAAATACGCTAAATATAGTGCTGATGACTATTCAGTCGATACCAGTAAACTCTGGGGAATGCTCACCTTTACATTCTAAAACAATACGCAATTGACATAATCTCGACTGAGCGACATTGTGCGTCAGTTGAGATTTTTCGTTTGTTATTTTCAACTACTTAGCGTGTACCCCTTAGGGAGTATCTCTTCAGCGCTATTACATAAAGCTAAATTTTAGTTCACACTTGACTCATAGCAAAACTCCGAGCTTAGCTTCCTAAGGCAATGGTGCTATGGAAGATGAGCCGCAATAAGCACTATGTTAATGAATCGCGACATAGCGACTTAATTGCCGGGTCAACACGATAAATCAATTGGCCTCCCGACGAGTGTAATCTCGAAACTTGGAAAGGTGTTTACATGGAACTACAAGATAATTTTGGCCGCAGATTTAAGTATTTGCGTTTATCAATTACTGAAATATGTAATTTTAGATGTAATTATTGTTTACCTGATGGCAATAGTTGCGATACGCCCACCACAGGCATGAGCATCAAACAAATTGATACCTTGGTGCAGGCATTTGCGCGCTTAGGCACAACTAAGGTGCGCATTACGGGTGGCGAACCTGCCTTGCGCAAAGACTTAAACGATATTATTGCGCTTTGCAAGCAGACCGACGGAATCGAAACGGTAGCCATGACCACCAATGCTTTTCGTTTGAACAAAGATGCACAGCGCTATAAAGATGCTGGTTTAGATGCATTAAATGTTAGTGCTGATAGTCTTGACCCTAGAATGTTTGCTGCCATTACTGGAAAGCAAAAATTGGATGATATTTTGGCCGGCGTAGATGCCGCAATCACCGCAGGTATTAAGACAGTTAAGTTTAATACGGTTATGCTTAAGCAATTTAATTACAAAGAGCTTAATAGTTTTTTTGATTATTTGAAGCAACACCCAGTTACTTGGCGTTTTATAGAGCTTATGCAAACGGGTGATAACAAACAGTTTTTTGCACAAAATCATGTTGCCGGTGATCACATCAAAAAGCTATTGTTGGAAAAAGGCTGGGAACGTATTATTCGCAGCAAAGATGCGGGTCCTGCACAAGAGTTTACACATAGGGATTATACAGGCAACATTGGCTTGATCATGCCTTATAGCAAGGATTTTTGTGATACATGTAATCGCTTACGCGTTTCTTCACAAGGTAAGTTACATTTGTGTTTGTTCGCCGAAGAAGGGCAAGATATATTATCTTACCTTGACAGCGGCGATGTAAACGCAACAATGGAAGCGGTTATTTGCCATGTAAAGGGTAAAAAAGCAACGCATAGTCTGCAACAAGGCTTTACCGGTGCGACAAAACAGCTTGCAATGTTAGGCGGTTAGTCTGCAAGGGATGTATTATTTACGCAGTGATATTGCACCATGAGCTTGTAAAAGGAAACTGAAAATTATGCACAAGAAAACACTGGGTGTAGTACTTGCAGGAGGCCGCTCATCTCGCATGGGCGAAGATAAAGCACTCCTTTGTATTGAAGCTCAATCTATGATCGATAGAACATCAGCGCTGCTAGCTAAAACCTCTGTTGAAAAGGTGGTAGTGAGCCGTAATGATGACAAGCATAAACACTTCAGTGATATTATTCCTGATAAAGGGCCACTGTCGGGTATTCACAGTATTGCCACTCGCTTCCCTCACTACAACCTTATGGTGGTACCCGTGGACTTGCCGCTACTTACTAGTGAATGCTTGCAAACGCTTATTAGTTGTGGCCAAGAAGAGGCAAAAAACACTTGCTTTGCAAATGATAATTTACCCCTTTTCATTGTTAATAGTGCATCTTTTCGGCAAGTTTTAGACTATACCTTGCGCTTAACCAATAACTTTTCTGTAGGAGGCTTATGTTCTCACTTTTCGCTGGCGAAGCTAAATAATCCTATTCGTTCAACGATGTTTAATGCCAATACACCTCAGCAGTGGCGCTTCGCATTACAGCATTTTGATAACACAACATCATCAAACCCATGTGGAGACGTACATGAGCCATTCAAATAAAAAATTTGTTCCCTTAAATATCGCTGTTTTGACGGTATCTGACACGCGAGACCGCGCAAGTGATACGTCGGGTGAGTACTTGGCGGTAAGTGCAAGCGACCAAGGACATGTTGTTGCTCAACGCGACATCGTTATTGATGATATTTATTTAATTCGGGCAAAGGTTTCTAACTATATAGCGGATCCACAAATACAAGCGATACTCATTACTGGTGGTACAGGGTTTACCAGTCGAGATTCAACGCCCGAAGCCGTAGCGCCACTATTTGATAAAGAAGTTGAGGGCTTTGGTGAGTTATTTAGACATTTAAGTTTTCAAGAGATTGGTACATCCACAATTCAATCACGCGCCATTGCTGGCCTCGCCAACAATACCGTTATCTTTTGTGTGCCGGGTTCAACAGGCGCATGCAAAACCGCATGGCAAGGGATCATAAAACCTCAGTTAGACGGGGCGCAAGGGCCGTGTAATTTTGTTCCTCATTTAAAAATGTCTTCGCAAAGTCTTTGTGATAGTTGTGGAAATTAATAAGTAGCTTGGAGTACGCATATGATAAACATAAGATTTTTTGCAAGTATACGAGAGCAACTGGGTTTTTCTTCGATTAACTTTGAATACTCCGGTGAACAAACCGTGAGTGATCTAATGGCAAAATTGTACAAAAAAAGCGATAAGTGGCAGATACTGAAAGACCAAGATGTGTTAATTGCAGTCAATCAAACGCTGTGTGCTAAAGGTGCGCGCATTAATGATGGCGACGAAGTTGCGTTTTTCCCGCCAGTAACAGGGGGTAGTATGATTAGCGTACAAACTGAGGATTTCGATCACGCGACAGAGTACAATCGCCTGCGTGAACATGCAGAAAGTGACGGTGCGATCGTTACTTTTACTGGCTTAGTCAGAGATTTTAACAGCGATGGTTCGGTGTCTAACATATTGATTGAGCACTACCCAGGCATGACTGAAAAATCCTTGATGGATATTTGTAGTCAAGCAAGAAAACGCTGGGAATTGGGTTATGTTCGCATTATTCATAGAGTCGGCGTAATAGAATCGTCAGAACAAATTGTGTTTGTTGGCGTAACTTCAAAGCATCGAAAGAATGCTTTTGAGGCCACTGAGTTCATTATGGATTATTTAAAAACCAGCGCACCTTTATGGAAACAAGAGGGCACCGCTGCTGGCATGAAGTGGGTCAAATCAAAAGAGTCTGATGAAAAAGCGACAGAACGCTGGTTTACAAAGAATCAAGCAGGTTAGGTTTGTTAGTGGGTTGATTGTTAAATAAGCATTTGCCTCTTTTTATCAATTCGATTACATTTAAATACGAATCATCCTTAATTTAATAGGGGCTTGGTATTTCGCAGTTAAGTAGTGTCCAATGTTAGCCTTTTGGTATGACGCATTTCCTCAATATCCTAAAAGCCATATAGAATTTTGGCGCGTCCGCCTTATTTGTCATATGACCCTCATTATGACAGTTTTCTTTACTGTTATTGCCGCTCTAAACTTTTTCGTATTCCAAGATTTATTCCTTACTACAATCGATGTTGTTGGTGCTGTACTGGTGGTGAGTATTCACTTCTGGTTTCGAACAACGGGTAACGTTAACCTTGCTGCTTGGTTAATAACAGTGATGCTAAGCACCTTGATAATGTTTTTTATCTATTCTGTTGACGGCATGGCAAATTCATTTATTTGGGCAACACTCACGCCGCCTATTGCATTTTTCTTATTGGGCAAACGCTGGGGTAGTATCATCACCGCGCTTATGTTTCTTTTTTGTTGTTTCATTGCCTACGAGCAATATCATAACCAGCTAGTGGCGACCTATAGTTTTGGTTCGGTGCTTAACATGGTAGAAGTCAGTCTAGCTCATATTCTATTGTTCAGATTTTATGAGAGCACACGGTCCGATGCCTACGAAGAATTGAGTATTAGCCATCAAAAGACACAAATGTTAGCCGAGACCGATAAATTAACAGGCTTGTATAACAGGACAAAACTAGATTTCAGTCTTACTCGAATGCTAAAAGATGCCAAAACCCACAATCGACCTTTTACCCTACTCATTGTTGATGTGGACCACTTCAAACTGATTAATGATGAGCTTGGGCATTTAATGGGTGATGAGATACTGAAGAGGATCGCTACTTACTTAAAGTCCCATATTCAACAACACGATGTTGTTGCAAGATGGGGCGGTGAAGAATTTGTTATTATTATGTCTGAACCTGACTCTGCAAAGGCGCTAACATTCGCACAAAATGTGTGTGAGCTTTTTAGCCGTGAGCGTTTTCAAAATCGACAAATTACAATCAGTATCGGCCTCACTACATGGGCAAGTTTTGATACCGCAGATACCTTGCTAAGAAGAGCAGACGACGCCCTATATCAAGCCAAAGCTGAAGGGCGCAACCGAGCGATAAGCATCCTAGCAGATAAACCCACTTAGCGCTGTCGCCCGTCCGTCATTGACGCCCCCCGCCCGTCATTGTTGCCCCCCGCCCGTCATTGTTGCCCCCCGCCCGTCATTTCAGCGAAGGCTGAAATCTCCTAAAAGCATCCTCTATTTATGGGACGAAAGAGGTAGTATCAAGCAGATTCCTGCCTTCGCAGGAAAGACGATGCGCTTCGCAGGAAAGACGATACGTTTATTAGGCGATGGTGTTGGCAAAAGGCAATATGTTGACCTTTTCTCCACTTTCGACCTTGCCTCTGGGGTTTTCAAGCACCGCGTAGCAATTAGACTGTCTAAAGCAAGAAAGCACCCCCGAGCTTTGTGAGCCAGTGCTCTCTACGCATAATTCACCGTGTTCGTTAACAAAGTAATGGGCTCGTTGATAGTCTGTTCTGCCGGGGCGCTTTTTAAATGTGCTGTTAGCGGTTGCGGGAAGTAGCGTGGTTTTTGAGCTTGTACAACCGGCTAGATAGGCTAGCGCGGGCACTGCTATTTGATCAAAGGTGACCGCGGCTGACACGGGATTGCCCGGTAAGCCAAAGAATATACTGTCGCTTAGGCGACCGAACGCAAGAGGTTTACCGGGTTTGATGGCCAGTTTCCAAAAGTCGATAGTGCCATATTCGTCTAGAATTTCGCGCGTATAATCGGCTTCACCTACCGAAACACCGCCGCTGGTAATTACGCAATCAGCCACTTCATTGGCTTGCTCAAAAGCGCGGCGAATTTTATCTTTGCTATCGGCAATAATACCCATATCAAACACATCTGCGCCGAGTCTAGATAGCATCGCCACAAGCATTGGTCTGTTGGTATCAAATATTCGGTCACTACGGGCTTGGCTACCTACAGCAAGGAGTTCGTCACCAGTTGAAAATACGGCTACTTTTAAGCGGCGAATCACCGGGACATCAGCAAAGCCTAAAGAGGCCAGCAGACCAACATCGATAGGACTAATACGCGCGCCAGCTTGAAGAACAACGCTACCGCTTTTAATATCGTCACCAGCGGGGCGAATAGCATCTCCCTTTGTGGCTTTATGAATAGTAATGATATTGTCATCTGCGCTTGTATTTTCTTGCATGACAACGGTATTTGCACCTTCGGGAATTTCAGCTCCGGTCATTATGCGTACGCACTGTCCTTTTTTTATTTCGCCTTTAAACGCGTTTCCGGCAAAGCTTTTGCCAATTTGAGTAAGCTTATTTGATTCTTCATAATCGTCGAAATTAAACGCATATCCGTCCATAGCCGAATTGTCGTAGGCAGGTACATTTATGGGCGAAACAATATCCTTGGCAATGACCCTATCTAGGGCCTCACTTAGTGCACAGTTTTGTATTTCACAAATAGGTGTTATTGATGCCATTATCAGTTGCATGGCTTGTTCGATGGGCATTAAGCCAGGCGTATCACAACATCCCATATTATGCTCCGTTTTGATGATTAACCATCCACACTGCCGCTTCAACGCGTGAGCGTAGGTTTAGTTTTTTAAGAAAATGTTTTACATGGACTTTGACTGTACCATCGGAAATATCGAGTTCACGAGCGATTAATTTATTGCTCATGCCTTTGGCAATGAGCTTGAGAATTTCAAGTTCTCGGCTGGTTAGACTAGCCAAAGCTCTGCTGCCTGCGCGTTCAGGTTTTCTTAAAGCGGTGGCTAATATTTCGGTTAGTTTGGCGCTCATTACCATTTTTCCTAGCGCAGCTTCACGAAGTTTCTCGATAATGTCTTCAGGGTCCATATCTTTTAGCAAGTAGCCATCAGCGCCAGAGCGGATAGCTTCAACAACATCCTCGTCGTTGTCCGAAACGGTAAGCATGATAATGCGAGCATCAATACCTTTATCACGCATATTCTTTAAGGTTTCTAGCCCATCCATACCTTGCATATTCAAGTCAAGAGTGATCAGATCGGGTTCGAGTTTTAATGCAAGTTCAATACCCTCTGCGCCTGAACTCGCTTCTCCAACGACAGTTAAATCATCTTCGTACGCCAGCAATTGATTCAAGCCTTTTCTTAGCAAAGGATGATCATCTACCATCATAATGGTAGCCGCTTGGTCTTTAAACATCAGAAATTCTCCATTAGTACTGTTAGAAGCCTAGTTAATGCTTCTCACTCTATAAATCTTACTATACAGCATGAGCTTGCAGAAAAATAAGTTACTTAGGGGTAAGCAAATTACCTCTTTAGGAGTAGTTGCTGTAAAGGTTAATAAACCGCTATTCGTATAGTGTACACGGATATATGTATATATAAAGTAGAGTAAATTTGCGTATTTTTGTTGCCAACAGGTGCCTACAATGTTTTTACTTTATACCCACTGATGCAGATTGTTAGCGTTTCGTTTCTAGCCCATAGTGACTCCAGTGTAGACAAATTACAATAATTGGAGAAGGCATATGTCTGACTTACATAAGTGGGACCCCGAGGACAAAAACTTTTGGGATAAAGAAGGCAAAAAAATAGCCAATCGGAATTTATGGATTTCGATTCCTAGTTTGCTTGCCGGTTTCGCGGTTTGGTTATATTGGGGAATTATTACGGTTCAAATGCTTAATTTGGGCTTCCCATTTGAAAAAGCGGAATTGTTTACCTTAATGGCTATTTCGGGTCTAACAGGTGCAACGCTGCGTATACCGAGTAGTTTCTTTATTCGCTTGTGTGGCGGAAGAAATACGATATTCTTTACCACAGCGCTTCTTATGATACCTGCTGTTGGTGCGGGCTTTGCCTTGCAAAACCCCGAAACCCCCTTATGGCAATTCCAGTTGCTAGCGCTTCTTTCAGGTTTTGGCGGCGGTAATTTCGCGTCATCTATGTCAAACATAAGCTTCTTTTTTCCTAAAAAGCAACAAGGCTTGGCTTTAGGCTTGAATGCTGGGCTTGGTAATTTTGGCGTCACCACGATGCAAATTGTAGTGCCATTGTTTATGACTTTTGCTGCTTTTGGTGTGCTAAGTGGAGATCCGATGGTGCTGGTAAATGCCTCGGGTACTTTGATTGGCAAAATTCCAGCAGGGACCGAAAGCTATATTCCAAACGCAGGCTTTGTTTGGTTGATTTTATTGGTGCCGCTTTTCTTCCTCACTTGGTTTGGTATGAACAATATTCGAACGCCAGAAGTATCGCCTAATATTGGCAATCCATTGACTTCTTTTGCACTTATTACCGTGATGTTATTTATTGGTTTAATTATCGCAGCTTTTGGTTTGTGGCTGATGTTGCCCGAATCTGCAAATGGCTCAGGTTTTGGCGTACCGAAAGAAGTTGTGCTCGTGTTAGTGGTAGTTGCTACCGTTGTGATACTGAAGATGTTGCCAGGCGCAATAGGCACTAGCCTTTCTCGCCAATATCAAATTTTCAACAACAAACACACTTGGGCGATGAGTATCATCTACACCATGACTTTTGGTTCATTCATTGGGTTTGCGGCGTCCTTTCCACTGGCGATAAAGGTGATTTTTGGCTATAGCCATATCATGGTTGATGGCACCATGACCCATAATACAATAAACGAGAACGGCCCAAGTGCGCTTATGTATGCGTGGATGGGGCCTTTTATTGGCGCACTAATTAGACCTGTTGGTGGTTGGTTGGCCGACAAGCTAGGCGGCGCTTTTGTTACGCAAATATGCTCCTTTGTAATGATTGCAAGTGCCCTTGGTGTTGCTTATTACATGAAACAAGCATATCAATCGGCAACACCTGAAGAGTACTTCATCGCCTTCTTTGTCTTATTCTTGTTATTGTTTGCGGCGACTGGCATTGGCAATGGCTCGACCTTTAGAACAGTTGCTATGGTGTTTCCTAAAGAGCAAGCGGGTCCTGTATTAGGTTGGACATCAGCGGTAGCAGCCTATGGCGCGTTTTACATCCCTAAGGTATTGGGTGAGCAAATTAAAGCAACCACACCTGAAGTTGCACTTATCGGATTTGCAGTATTCTACGGAGTGTGTGTATTTATCAACTATTGGTTCTACCTTCGTAAAGACGGTGAGTTTTATAATC
This sequence comes from Glaciecola sp. G7-5, assembly GCF_055808975.1. Lineage (NCBI taxonomy): Bacteria > Pseudomonadati > Pseudomonadota > Gammaproteobacteria > Alteromonadales > Alteromonadaceae > Glaciecola > Glaciecola sp. G7-5. The sequence goes on along the minus strand of NZ_CM147892.1, from coordinate 146,545 downwards.
CCTAAGCTTGCAAAAGCAATAGTAAGAAAGCACCTGAAACAGGTGCTTTTCTCTATTATGCCCGCTGCATTTTCAAATCAATTTGCTTGGCGTATTCAGGCACAAAACGAAAAATGACTTGGGTTCCACCACTTTCTATTTGCGTAATTGCGAGCGTACCGTGCAAATTACGACTTCTTTCTTTCATAATTGCCAAGCCATAGTGATTTAATTTACTCGGATCGGTTGGAATGCCAACGCCGTTATCTTTTATCGATAAACTTACTTCAGAGCGATTGTTACTGGTAAGCTCAATAGAAATCTGACTACCTTGAGAATGGTAAAATGCATTTTGTGTTGCCTCACGTGCAATTTGTAGCAAGTGAATCTCTTCCTGAGGAGAAAAAGGGATATTTGACACATCATAATGCAAACTAAATTCAAAGGCCTCTGAACGAGTTTTAAGTTGCGATATGGTTTGTTCTAGCGCCGCTTTGATACCACGACCATCTAACTTCAATCTGAAGGTGGTAAGTAATTCTCTTAACTCACTATAAGCAGCACTTAGGCCACCCTTTAATTCTGCAATAACTTGGTCTATTTGTTCTTGTGCGTCTTGTTGCTGTTGCAGCCTTTGTAAGCGGGTAACTTGTATGCGTAAATACGACAAAGCTTGGGCCAATGAATCATGCAGTTCACGGGCAATAACGGTTCTTTCATTCATCAGCGCCATACGCCGGCCTTGCTCGTGTTTATGCTTCATACTTAGGCCGTTAGATATTTGTTCTGCCACCGATTCAAATAATTGATGCTGCCAATCAGCAAGTTGCGAACCTTGCTGCGGGTTGACACTAAATACGCCATAATTTTCGTCACCCTGAGTCAACTGGTAGCGAATTTTATTTTTACTGCTAGGAAAAATATCATTGTGCTCGGTACAGTCGCCACATTGATGTTTAATACACTTTTCGGGCAAGTCTTTGTTTGAACTTACCAAGTGCTCATACGGGCCACTACCTTGTGCTGTCATAATACACAGGTCGAGGTCTGCAATGCCCGTAATGGTAGCGAGTTGTTTTAGCAAAGGCTGAAAATCGACGGAGTTTGGGTCTACATTGTTTAGTTTGCGTGACATCTTATAAAGCAAATCAAGTGATTCGTTAGACCGCGATAGTTTAAGGGTTTTGCGTTTCACTTGGCCTTCTAGTTGGCTTTGCGAGCGATATATAGAATCACTCATTTTATTTAGCGTTTTTGCGAGAAGCGCTAGCTCACCCTTACCGCTCTCATCTGCACGTGCAGTAAAATCCCCCCGGCCAATTTGCTTGGCTACTTGGGTAAGTTGCGATAAAGGCTTTTCTATGTGTCTATTAACAATCAGCATTGCAAATGCAATGAGTAGCAAGGTGCCAAATAGCGCAACGCTTTGAATTAGTCGTATGGTCGCGATATTAGATTCGGCGTGGCGCTGATAACTGGCTACTAATGTGTCTATGCTATCAACAAATACTTGTACGGATTGGTTGAGTTTGTATGCGTCAAAACGTTCTTCTTGGGTAAGTAGAAAGTATGGTTTGATATCTTCAAACCACTGTCTTGTAATTTGCCTTAGCAATTCGTCGGCATTATCGGTTTCAATCAGCGTTTGTTTATTGATAAGTACGCCGGTAGTAAGTTTTTTTTCAAAGTCCGCTAGGAAACGTTCAAATTCTTGCTGCTGCTGTGGAGACTTATCGGATATTTGAGCGTAACTGGCTAAGCGATAGCTTTGCATTCTAAGCGAGCCTGCTACATTTACCGAGGCCGCATCGGTTTGGGCCCCGTCACTTATAAACACCGAACTAAACATGCTGGCAATTGCCAAGAAGCTAATTAAGAACATTAGCCCTGCAATTTTAAAGACCGTTGAATGAATGAAGTTAGTTATCATTACTTGCACCATAGTGCTATTTTCTGAGATTTATACAGATATGCCTGACTCTAAGGTGATACCTACAAAGAATAATAGCTTTCGTTTTACGACAATTATTTACTGAACACCAGTCTATACACCTTTAAACCAAAGGAAAAGCCAAAATTTGGACCTACCTATTAGGTGGTAGCCACTGTTTTTAATCGACTTTTTGCCCTCTTGTTTACTCTCCTAATATCGCCTTTAATCAGCTTATAGCTTGAATTTGCAACAATTTACTCATTAAAACATTGTTGCATTCTTATTAACCAAGGAGTCTGGCATGAGTCACTTTTTAGACAGATTGCAGTTTTTTAAACGCAAAGAAGAATCATTTTCGGATGGTCACGGTGTAACGACCGAAGAAAATAGAGATTGGGAAGATGGTTACCGTCGCCGGTGGCAGCACGACAAAATTGTGCGTTCAACCCATGGCGTAAATTGCACAGGTTCGTGCAGTTGGAAGATTTATGTAAAAGATGGATTAGTCACCTGGGAAACCCAGCAAACTGATTACCCACGCACGCGCCCAGATCTCCCAAATCATGAGCCAAGAGGCTGTCCTCGTGGCGCTAGCTATTCTTGGTATATCTACAGCGCTAACCGTCTAAAGCATCCTAAAATTCGCAAACGCTTAGTCAAGCTTTGGCGTGCGGCTAAAATGCAACATAAAGACCCGGTTCTTGCCTGGGAATCGATAGTTGAAGACCCAGCTAAGGCCAAAGAGTACAAACAGCAGCGTGGTTTAGGCGGCTTTGTTCGCGCTAACTGGAAGGAAGTTAACGAGATTATTGCTGCGGCAAACGTATATACGGCAAAAACCTATGGGCCAGATCGTATCACTGGCTTTAGTCCTATTCCGGCTATGTCGATGGTAAGCTACGCTGCAGGCGCTCGGTATTTGTCCCTAATTGGTGGTAATTGTCTAAGCTTTTACGATTGGTATTGTGACTTACCTCCCGCATCTCCGCAGGTATGGGGTGAACAAACTGACGTACCAGAATCAGCTGATTGGTATAACTCAAACTATATTATTTGCTGGGGCTCTAATGTTCCGCAAACAAGAACGCCAGATGCTCACTTTTTAACTGAAGTTCGTTACAAGGGCACCAAAGTCATTGGTATTACGCCAGACTATTCTGAAGTTGCCAAACTAACGGACCAATGGCTTGCGCCTAAGCAAGGCACCGATGCTGCGCTAGCGATGGCATTTGGTCATGTCATTCTCAAAGAGTTTCATCTTGAGAACCCATCTGAATATTTCACTGATTATGTGAAGCGCTATACTGACTTCCCCAACTTGGTTCTACTAGACAAAGCCCCCGATGGTAGTTTGTATCAAGGACGTTTTTTGCGTGCTTCTGACCTACAAGAAAATCTTGGCCAAGACAATAACCCAGAATGGAAAACCATCGCGATTGATGATCCAAACGGGCAACTTGTTTCACCCACCGGTTCAGTTGGTTATCGCTGGGGTGAAAAAGGCAAGTGGAATATTACCCAAACTAACGGTAAAACAGGCGATAAACTAGACTTACGTTTGAGCTTAAAAGCAGAACACGATGAACTCGTTGATGTTAGCTTCCCCTATTTTGGTGGCGCTGAACACGAATTTGGCTACTTCCAAAATACTGAACACGATGATGTATTGCCACGCAAAGTGCCGGCTAAGAAAATTACCCTAGCCGACGGCAGCACTGCTTACGTTTGTACCGTCTTTGACTTAACCATTGCTAACTACGGTGTTGACAACGGGTATGATGATCCAAACGTTGCTTCTAGCTACGATCAAGACATCCCTTATACGCCAGCATGGCAAGAACAAATAACTGGTGTGAAACGCGATGATGTGGTCAAGATTGCACGCGAATTCGCCGACAACGCAAACAAAACCCGCGGCCGTTCAATGATTATTGTTGGTGCCGGTATGAACCACTGGTATCACATGGACATGAATTATCGTGGCCTTATCAATATGTTGATGATGTGTGGTTGCGTTGGGCAAAGCGGCGGCGGTTGGGCGCATTATGTTGGACAAGAAAAATTGCGTCCGCAAACTGGTTGGCAGCCATTAGCCTTTGGCCTAGATTGGCAGCGCCCGCCTCGTCATATGAACGGCACTTCATTTTTCTACAACCACTCTAGCCAGTGGCGCTATGAAAAATTAGAAATGACAGAAGTGATATCTCCTTTAGCTGATCCGAACAAATGGTCGGGTTCGATTATTGACTTTAACACCCGCGCAGAACGTATGGGTTGGTTACCTTCAGCTCCTGCATTTAGCGTAAATCCGCTACAACTTTGTAGAGATGCTGAAGCGGCGGGGCAAAGTCCAAAAGATTATGCGGTCGAGAAGCTCACATCAGGAGACCTAAACTTTGCTTGTTTAGAGCCTGAAAATCCACAAAACTTCCCTCGCAATATGTTTATTTGGCGCTCCAATTTACTTGGTTCATCTGGTAAGGGGCACGAATACATGCTTCGTCACTTGCTAGGCACCAAGCATGGCTTACTGGGTAAAGATCTTGGAGAGCAGGGCGGTAAAATGCCTGAAGATGTTAAGTGGGTTGACGACGCCGCCGAAGGCAAAGTCGATTTACTCGTCACCCTCGATTTTAGAATGTCAACGACCTGTTTGTATTCTGACATCGTGTTACCTACAGCAACATGGTATGAAAAAGACGATTTGAATACTTCGGATATGCATCCTTTTATTCACCCTTTAAGTGCCGCTGTAGACCCAGTTTGGGAATCGCGTTCTGACTGGGAAATTTTTGCTGGGATAGCTAAAGCATTCTCGAAAATGACGGAGGGTCATTTAGGCATTGAAAAAGATTTAGTGACCGTGCCTATTTTACATGACACACCTGCCGAAATTGCCCAGCCCTTTGGTGTAAAAGCATGGTGGAAAGGAGAGTGCGACCTCATACCAGGACAAACCGCGCCAAATATGGTGGAAGTGATTCGTGACTATCCAAATACCTATGCTCGCTTTTCATCCATAGGACCACTCCTTGAGAAATTAGGAAATGGCGGTAAAGGCATCAGTTGGAATACTGACAAAGAAGTGGCCTTTTTAGGTGAACTTAACCGCAAACATGTGAAAGAAGGTGCTAACCAAGGCAGACCTAAGCTTGAATCGGCTATTGATGCATGTGAGATGATTTTATCACTTGCGCCTGAAACCAATGGTCAAGTGGCTGTAAAAGCATGGGCGGCGTTGGGTGAGTTTACCGGTTTAGACCATACTCATTTAGCAAAACCCAAAGAAGAGGAAAAAATACGCTTTAGAGATGTGCAGGCGCAGCCACGAAAAATCATCAGCTCACCAACTTGGTCGGGACTTGAAGATGAGCATGTGTCCTACAATGCAGGCTATACCAACGTCCACGAAATGATTCCTTGGAGAACCGTGACCGGGCGTCAACAGTTTTATCAAGATCACGAATGGATGCGCGACTTTGGCGAAACCATGTGTGTGTATAAACCACCGATTAACTTAAAAACGGTTCAGCCCATTATGAACAAAGAACCTAATGGGAATAAAGAGATTGCCCTTAACTTTTTAACACCACACCAAAAATGGGGTATTCACAGCACGTATTCTGACAACCTATTAATGCTAACGCTTTCGCGCGGTGGTCCGGTGGTATGGATGTCGGAAGTAGACGCTGAGCGAGCAGGTATTGAAGATAATGATTGGATAGAAGTATTCAATGTCAATGGTGCTATTGCAGCGCGTGCCATTGTCTCGCAACGTGTCCCAGAAGGGGTAAGCATGATGTATCACGCTCAAGAGCGCATCGTCAATGTACCGGGTTCGCAAATGACCAAAACACGTGGCGGCATACATAATTCAGTGACTCGCTGCGTAATGAAGCCAACCCACATGATAGGCGGTTATGCGCAGCAATCGTACGGGTTTAACTACTACGGCACAGTAGGCTGTAACCGCGATGAATTTGTGGTGGTACGCAAAATGGCGAAAGTCGACTGGCTTGATGACGATAGTGTTGATCAAAGCAATGAAGAATTTAACAGCTCACTCAATGAGAGTAAAAATACCGCGGGGAGTCAATCATGAAAGTAAGAGCGCAAATAGGCATGGTGCTAAACCTCGATAAATGTATCGGTTGCCACACATGTTCAGTGACCTGCAAAAATGTATGGACCTCTCGTGAGGGGGTTGAATACGCGTGGTTCAATAACGTAGAAACAAAACCTGGTATTGGTTATCCAAAAGAATGGGAAAATCAAGAAAAGTGGAATGGTGGATGGAAGCGTCATCAAAACGGCAAATTAACCCCAAAACAAGGTGGCAAGTTGCGTATTTTGGCGAATATTTTTGCCAACCCAGACCTGCCTGGTATTGATGATTACTATGAGCCCTTTGATTTTGACTACCAGCATTTACACAAAGCCGGTGAAAGTAAGCATCAACCCGTCGCCAGACCACGTTCACTCATAACGGGTCAACGTATGGAAAAAATCGAATGGGGTCCAAACTGGGAGGAAATCTTGGGTACGGAGTTTTCTAAACGCCGTAAAGATGCCAATTTCAACCAAATGCAAGCGGATATGTACGGAGAGTTTGAGAAAACCTTCATGATGTATTTACCACGGTTGTGCGAACACTGTATTAATCCAGCGTGCGTGGCCTCGTGTCCTTCAGGCGCAATTTATAAGCGTGAAGAAGACGGTATTGTGTTGATTGACCAAGACAAATGCCGGGGCTGGAGAATGTGCGTAAGTGGTTGCCCTTACAAAAAGATTTACTACAACTGGAAAACAGGCAAGTCAGAAAAATGTATCTTCTGTTATCCGCGTATTGAAGCGGGTCAACCAACAGTATGCTCTGAAACCTGCGTTGGACGCATTCGCTATTTAGGCGTTATGTTTTACGATGCTGATCGCATTGAAGAAGCGGCATCCGTTGCAAATGATAAAGATTTATATCAAGCACAGTGCGATATCTTTTTAGACCCCTTTGACGAAAAAGTCCAAGAAGCGGCTCGCAAAGAAGGTATTCCTGATGCGTGGATTAAATCTGCGCAGCAGTCACCGGTGTATAAAATGGTCATGGATTGGCAGGTAGCCTTGCCGCTGCATCCTGAATATAGAACCTTGCCAATGGTCTGGTATGTGCCGCCTTTGAGCCCGATTCAAACCGCAGTTGAAGCTAATAAAGTACCTATGCACGGCGTATTTCCTGATTTGAAATCATTACGTATTCCAATGAAGTATCTTGCCAATATGCTTACCGCAGGTGACGAAGCCCCTGTTGAACGCGCGCTTGAACGCATGATGGCGATGCGCATATTCAAACGTTCACAGCAAGTTGAAGGCATAGAGAATCTTGAAGCGTTAGAGCAAGCAGGTTTAAGTGTTGAGCAAGTAGAAGAAATGTACCGCTATATGGCGCTAGCAAACTACGAAGACCGATTCGTTATTCCAACAAGCCATACCGCTTACGCAGAAGATGCTTATGACATGAAATCAGGTTGTGGTTTCACCTTTGGCAATGGCTGTAGCGGCGGTGATAGTGACGCCGATTTATTTGGCAGCAAAAAGCAAGTGGTTCGCCAAATCATTCCAGTTGAGGTACAAGACTAATGAAAATACTAAGCCTTATATCGCGCCTTATAGATTATCCCAGTGAGGAGCTTTACCAGCATGGTGAAGACGTTGCTGACTATATCCGCGCGAACGAACATTTAAGCGAGACAGATAAAAGTGCTTTGATGGACTTTGTTGAGCAGCGCTTTGGCGATAGTTTGCTTGATTGGCAGTCAGACTACGATGGTTTATTTGAGCGCGGGCGTTCACTTTCATTGCTGATTTATGAACACATTCATGGTGAGTCGCGTGACCGCGGCCAAGCCATGGTCGACTTACTTAAGCAGTACAAAGCAGCAGGACTTGATATTGGGGTAAGAGAATTACCTGACTATATCCCGCTTTTCTTAGAGTTTGTAAGTACCCAAGGTGATGAGAACGCCAAAGGTTGGCTGCAAGACATCGCACCTATTTTGGCCTTGTTAACAGTTAGGTTAGAGAAGCGCCAGTGCAACTACAGCGCCTTGTTTCAGGCCTTGGTGACCTTAAGTGAAATGGACATCGATTTGGACGCGCTGCGCGAGCAAGTCAAAGATGAAAAACGCGACGACACCAAAAAAGCCCTCGACAAAGTATGGGAAGAAGAAGCTGTGACCTTTGGTGGTGATGCCATTAACGGCGGCTGTCCAAGCAGTGATACAGGCAAGCCATCTGAATCTCAACGTCGAGACCAAGATGTGCCCATTCAATTTATAGATGCAGCCAACAAGCTGAACAACGAAAGTGCAAGGAGCTAGTTATGGACTTCTTAAATACATTATTTTTTGGCATTTATCCTTATGTCGCCACCGGCGTTTTCGTACTGGGTAGTTTAGTCAGATATGACCGTGAGCAATACTCATGGAAAACGGGCTCAAGCCAAATGCTGAGCAGTAAAAACTTTAGAATCGCCAGTATTTTATTTCATGTTGGCATCATTATGATCCTGTTGGGTCACTTTGCTGGTTTGGTGCTACCTTGGGAAATATGGCATGCGCTGGGCATTACCATGGCTGTTAAGCAAGTGATTGCTATGGGCGTTGGTGGTTTCTTTGGCGTGTTGTGTTTTATAGGCTTAACAATGCTTGTACGCAGACGTTTATTCGACCCAAGAATTAAGGCGAATAGTAGCCTAATGGATACTGGGATTTTGTTGCTTATTTACCTTCAACTAATCATTGGTATGGGCACTATCTTTATCTCCTCAGGCCATATGGATGGGTCGGTAATGTACAACTTGATGAGCTGGTCACGTTATATTTTGACTTTTCGTCCAACCGAAGCTGTCGAATATATATCTAGCGTTCATTGGTTGTACAAAATGCATGTAACCCTAGGCATTACCTTATTTGTATTGTTTCCCTTTAGTCGCTTGGTTCATATTTGGAGCGTACCAGTACAATATGTGCGCAGAAGCTACCAAGTTGTGCGTCATAAAGGTTAGGGCCTTACGTACACATTAAAAGACATAGTTTACTTGCACGGCAGGGAAGCCGCATTTACATCTTAGCTAATTTAGAATAGGAATTATCATGGCACTTACCAATACCCCCGACATTTTGGTCAACGGTACAGCAATACCCGCGTCGGCCATTGACACAGAAGTACAATACCATCCGGCAGAATCTAGAAGACAAGCCATGGTTGAAGCTGCGCAATCACTTATCATTGCTGAGCTTATCGCGCAAAAAGCGCATGAAAAAGGCTTAACTGACAAGATAGATAGAGAAGCGCTTGAAAAAGATCCGACACTTATAGACGCGTTATTTGCCAGTGAAGTGGACATTCCTGAGGCAAGTAGCGAAGAATGTAAACGTTATTTTGAAGCCAATCCAGATCACTTTACGTCTTCTCCGTTGGTAGAAACGAATCATATTTTATTGGCCGCAGATCCTAAAGATCTAGAGCATAGAGCTGAAATGCTGGCTGCTGCTGAACTTATTTTGTCTCAACTGAACAATAACGAAATTAAATTTGCTGACGCCGCTCGAAAATATTCAGTGTGTCCTTCAAAAGAGCAAGGCGGTAATTTAGGTCAACTATCGAATGGGCAAACTGTCAGCGAGTTTGAACGTCAAGTGTTTGCGGCAGATATTGGTTTAATGAGTACACCTGTGGAATCCCGTTTTGGTTATCACATTGTTGAAGTTGTTCGTAAAATCGAAGGCAAGCCCCTTAGCTACGATTTGGTGGAAGAGAAAATTCAAAAATATTTGAATGATCGGGTTCACAGAAAGGCAATTTCGCAATACTTGCATCGACTAGTAAATGAAGCTGACATCAAAGGGTTTGCGTTCAATACCGATGAATCAACCATAATGCAGTAAAGATAGCGCAATCAGCGTTCGCATTATCAGAACGCTCTATTTAAAGTATTGATTGATATAAGAGAAGTTTATGCCAGATTTAAGTCCTTTACTCACGAAGAACAAACAATGGGCTGCTAGGGTCAAAGAAGACGATCCGCAGTTTTTTGCGCGTTTAGAGGCGATTCAAAAACCTGACTATTTATGGATTGGCTGTTCTGACAGCCGGGTGCCAGCCAATCAAATTGTTGATCTTGCACCGGGCGAACTTTTCGTTCACCGCAATATTGCTAATCAAGTTGTACATACTGATTTTAATTGCTTAGCTGTAGTGCAGTATGCGGTTGAGGTTTTGCGCGTAAAACATATTATTGTATGTGGTCATTATGGCTGTGGCGGCATAAATGCCTCGCTCGGTCACGATGAATATGGCGTTGTCGACAATTGGCTTCGACATATTAAAGACATTAGTTTTGCGCACAAAGAAGAGCTTGCCAAGTTATCCGAGCAGCAAAAGGTAGATAGGCTGTGTGAATTAAATGTGCTTAGCCAAGTACAAAATCTTGCTCGTACAAAAGCGGTTCAGTATGCCTGGGATCGTGGACAAGTCCTAGGCATCCACGGCTGGGTATATAGCATCCACGATGGTCTCATTAAAGATTTAAACGTGACCGCTTCAAGCCGCGCTAATGTTGATGAAATTTATCATTTGCATCAAACCAGCAGGGGAAATCGCCCGCACGCCAATATTTGAGTGTCTCCTCTATGCACACAAACTCAAGCGACACTAATAGCAATCCATTTCATGCTAGCTGGTCTGCTAAAGGCCATACCTTATGTTTAGGTCATTGGATTATTCGCTATAACAATAGCTTGCTTGTGCTGCCTCCAACAAAAGCAGAAAACCACATGGATACCTTTGGTATTTTCAGTTGGCTTTTTCCTGACGACGAAGACTATGCTGAAGGCCTCGAGCTAGCCGATTGGCTTGACGAGAATGCCCAGTGGCTAATCACCCTATTTGAGCAACATGACATTCCTGTTGATGAGCAAAATGTGCAATGGTTTTACGAAGCGGTTAACAAAAGTGATTGGCGTTGCGGTAGTTGTGGTGGATGCATGTAAATGCTGTTAAAGAGTTTGCGTAAGCTAGTGAGTATGACATAGCGGTTTGTTGTTTTTGTGATGCAAATTTGTAAATATTTTGTAATTATCGAGATGCTAAGGTAGTCTAAACAGCGAAACAATATAATAAATGGCCACTTAGACGCTCACGCTTTAATAAACTAAAACAAAGTGAGCAATATTAGGGGAACGTAATATTGCAATTTTCTAAAAAACAAAATTTAAAAAAAACGGTCAACATTAATCAAACTCCAGTAGAGCAAGAGTTGGTATTACAACAGTTACAATACAGATGTAAGTCTACACTAATGAATATGCTTGGTAATATATTAGGTGAAGCAGAATCACAAGAAGTATTCCAAGAAGCATTATTAAAGGTGTACTTATTAGCTAAACAAGATCCCACAGAATGTTCAATTTCTACTAAACTGCAAAAATTCGAGCCTTTATTATTTACGATAGCTAAAAATTTAGCCATAAGTAGAGTAAGACATAAGCAAGTTAGAGAGAAGTATTTACACCGAGAAGAATTGAATAATGCAGACAAAACAATTGAATCTTTAGAAATTGAAGTTGCCAAAGAGCAAGACCAAGCATTATTAAAGTGCGCCATTGAGAGTTTACCCCCAATTTGTCAAAAAGTGTTTATCGAGCGTAAAATTCAAGGCAAAAGTCATCTAGAAATAGCACACCAGTATGGTATTTCGAAAAAAACTGTTGAGAACCATATAACTAAGGGATTAAGGCTTTGCCGCGAATTTATTCAAGGCAAAAATCGCAAAAGTATTGAAAATACTAAGGCTAATAACACGACGAGCAAGAAGAGCGCATAGTATGAACGTCAACGAATGGACAGGTACAGAATATCCAGCAGAAATAGTCGAGCAAGCAGTTAGTTGGCTTGGCTACTTGGATAGTTTTGTGGATACCAAGTCCCTTAAGGGCGAAGACTCTACCTCTGAAATTCTAGAACAAAGCGTGCATAAACTTAACTACAGTAAACGCCTCGAATTTTATGAATGGTTAGGAAGCGACCCAACACATCAGTATATTTTTGCAGACTGTTGTGAGATGTGGGCAAAAACATCATGTTTGAATTCTTTAAAATCGTCATTGAACAAATCAAATGTTCTGTTTCTGCCAGTTAGAAATCAAAAAACGACAGTCTTTCACAATTCCTATTTAATGGGCGAGTCATATACGACTGCGCAACATGCCCCCGTTTGGGCTTATAACCTAGTGATAGGCTTAATTTTAGTTGGGCTGAGCCTGCCGAGTATTAGCAACTTGCTATAATAAAGCGCGGTGGAAGCATAGAACGAACCCTTCGGGCAGCGCCTGTGTAAAAATTCAACTCCAATATTCTCTCAAACGTCTCTTTAAAATACTTACATAAGTAATGTTCCAAACAAGAAGTTCAAAAATATCCTAATTACGAATAGGGGAAATTAGCGCTTCCCTCGTTAACTTATTATGCAGCAAAATTTTCATGAATTTTAAATACGTCTCTTTGGGGACTAACGCAATTTTCATAACTTGATAATAAACAGTAGGCAATAACACACATTTAAAATTATAAAAAAGGGTAACTCTTATGAAACTCAACCGTTCCAACAAAGATAGGAATTCATATAAGGCAGTTTTTCTAGCTGTCAGCATTGCGCTTGGCACGCACATACCTTTGGCCAATGCTCAAACTCAAGACGACGGCGAAGAAGAGGTAGAAAAAATAACGGTTGTTGGTTCAAACATCAAAGGTGGGGCCGTTGCAGAATCGTTGGCCGTATCGGTGATCAATAGCGAAGATATAGGCAACTTAGGCCTTGAATCATTAGATGACCTTTTGCAACTCATTCCCGAAAATGGTCAAAATTTCTTTAGTGAGGCTGAAAATATTGGGGGTGGTGTGAATGCCGCTCGAGGCGATGTGGGTACTTACAATTTAAGAAACCTTGGGACCGGTAATACGCTTGTTCTATTAAATGGTAGACGCATGGTCAATTCAGCATCGTACCAGACCGAGGAAGTAGGCGGTAGCTTTGTGCCCGTAAACTCTGTAAACGTAAATACAATCCCCGTGCATGGCTTAGACCGAGTGGAAGTACTGCGAGACGGTGCTTCTGCAATTTACGGTGCCGATGCCGTAGCGGGTGTTGTTAACCATGTATTAGAAACGGATTTTGTTGGTTTTACGATATCAGCCAGGCACTCACAATACGATGAAATACCGCGAGATACACAAAACCTGACTGTCAAGTGGGGTCAAGATTTTAACAATGGCAAAACTAACGTCAGTGTTTTTGCTAATTATTATCAGCGCGACCGCGTTAATTCACAAGACGATCCCCGTTGGGCAAATTCTGATTTTAGAGACCGGGTCCCAGAAGGTTCATTATGGGAAGGAGATACCCGCTTTAGAAATAATTCCGCTAATTCGTTGTATGGTCAGTTTGATTTTGTTAGCAGTGCATCGGGGCTTGGTGTACGAGATGAGTTTACGGACAGTTCTGGTGAATTTGAAACATACCCCATTGGCGATGAGCGTTGTCAATATGCGATAAACGAATTTATTTGTGGTGGAAAAGATGGGCAAGGTACGTTTAGATATAACTTAAATGCTGATAGAGATGTAAGTTCTGAACTAGAACGTGCCAACTTGTTTGTATTTGTTAATCATGAAATAAATGACAATCTTGAAAGCTTCACTGAGTTTTCTATGTATCAATCAAAAACAAACTTACGTCGCCACCCATCTGCGCCTTTTACCGCAGTTAAACTGAGAGTTGGTGCCCAAAATTATTATAACCCATTTGGTCCTTGTGGCTCTCCAAATCGATTGTCAGCTGAGCGCATACCAGATGTACCATGTTCCGGTGCTGAGCTATTTATTGACAACTATCGATTTGCCGAACTACCTAGAATCATTGATAATGACGGAGATACTTTCCGCTTTGTTCAAGGTTTTAGAGGGGTAATGGGCGACTGGGATTGGGAAGGTGCATTAATCTGGTCTAAAGCTGAGAAAACAGATATTACACACAACCGAGTATCGAATAATTTAATAGCAGAAGCGTTATTTGACGATACCGCCGCAGCCTACAATCCATTTAGTGGTGGCGTAGATAGCAATATAGAGCGGGCGCTAATAGATGTAAGACGTGACAATGAAACTGAGCTTAAGTCAATCGACTTTAAGGCCTTCACTCCAGAGATATTTGAACTTCCCGGCGGTCCTGTTGGATTTGTAGCGGGTTTTGAATATCGTGAAGAATCATTTGTTGATGATAGAGACGACCGCTTAGACGGCACTATTACATTTACTGACTACGATGGCGATACCTATCCATTTGTATCTGATGTTGTTAACTCAAGTCCAACCCCAGATAGTTCAGGTGAGCGTGATGTGCTTTCAATTTTTGCCGAATTACAATTACCTATTTTGGAAAACTTAGATGTTCAAGCCGCTATTCGTTATGAAGATTTTAGCGATGTGGGCAATACCACTGTTGGTAAGCTTGCCTTTGGCTATAGACCAATAGAATCTTTGTTATTAAGAGGCTCATGGTCAGAAGCATTTAGAGCACCGAACCTCATTACCATAAATGAAGAAATAGTCGCAAGAAACAACACGCGTAATGATTATGCTTGTATATATGCGGCAGAAAATGGAGGCGATCCAGACCAAGATATCATCGATTGTAGAAACTCGATACAGCGTGTCGCACAGGGTAGTGAAGATTTATTCCCTGAAGAATCTACCAATACTAATTTAGGGCTAGTATTCACACCTACTGATGAGCTAACTGTCACTTTAGATTACTGGTCAATAGAAAAAGAAAATACTATTGGTTTGTTTGGTGAAGAAAACCATACGCTCCTTGATCTACTATTGCGCCTAGAAGCAGGTGTATCTAACTGTGCAAGTTCGTCGTTTAACCCTGCTGTGACGCGAGATACGCCTAGTGATGACCAATCGGCGGTGTATTTAGCTGCAGGTATATGCCCGGCAGGCGATATAGACCAAATTACAGATAACTATGCAAACTTAGATCAGCGTAACCTCGCAGGTTACGATCTTGGTGTGTACTACAACGTGACAACCGACTTTGGGCGTTTCAGATTTAGCTATAACGGCTCGTTTATAGATGAATTTGAGCAAGTTGCAGGGGGAGATGCGGCGCGTTTAGTGGCAGCGGCTAACGCAGGGCTCATACCAGCAAGTTTTCCGGTTGACGGATTTGCAGATTTAATTGGTAGAGATGGTAACCAAGAAGTGCGTCAAACCGTGAGATTATCGTGGCGTAAAGATGCCTACGGAGCATCGCTAAGTGGCAACTATATTGGCGATTTTTATCAAAGCTCCTTAACACTAGATGATGGCACAATTTACGAGATCCCTTCAATGGCAACTTATAATGCTACGTTTGATTATAAGTTTGATGTCAAAGATGTCGATACGCGTCTTCGATTAGGTGTGAGAAACCTAACAAATGAGCGAGCGCCACTCGCGGACCGTTACTTTGGCTTTTTCGCTGACGCACATCGTGACTACGGACGCAGCTATTATCTAGATGTAAGAGCGAGTTTCTAGATAAGGCTCAAGCATAGTGCTCTGCTTGTATGAATTTAGCAGAGCACTTCACCTCTTTTCTAGGCTAGTGCTCCGTTGGGAGTATCATAGCTAAATACCACTTCTACACTGAGGTAAATGCATGAATGTAGTTGCATCTGAAATCAATCAACGAGCACGCTATCAAAATATTGGCTTAGTTTTGGGCCCTGTCATTTTTGTGTTCATGATGATGTTTGATTCATCACAAACGGTTATGCTTAAAGAAGCATGGCGAGTAGCGGGCGTCGGATTATGGATGGCAACTTGGTGGGCAACCGAAGCAATCCCCGTTCCCGTCACTGCTTTTTTACCTATAGTGACGTTTCCGTTCTTGGGTATTGCCAGCATAGCTGATGCAACAAGCGCCTATGCCAATCCAATTATTTATTTATTCTTAGGTGCGTTTATACTTGCGCTTGCGGTAGAGCGGTGGATGCTGCATAAACGCATTGCGCTTTTTATTTTAACCTTAACAGGTACAGACGGAAAACGGCTAATTGGTGGTTTCATGCTAGTGGCGGCATTGCTTTCCATGTGGATGACAAACACATCTACCACTATGATGTTAATGCCAATCGCTTTGTCAGTAGCGAGCGTCATTGCTAACAACAACGACTACCTTACGCCAAAACAAAATAGTGCGTTTCAAGCAGCTATGTTACTTGGTTTAGCCTATGCAGCCACTATTGGAGGCTTAGCTACACTTGTAGGGACGCCTCCCAACGCCTTGCTTGCCGCGTTTCTAACTGAAAACTATGGTATCAAAATTACCTTCGCTAGTTGGATGATGGTTGGTGTACCTGTCACTCTTATTATGTTGCCTTTAGCTTGGTACTCTCTTACGCATTGGAGTTTTAAAATAGATATCCCAGCCAATGATAAAGTACATGATTATTTGACATATCTACGAGAAGAATTAGGTGAAATTTCAGTTGCTGAAAAGCGTGTGGCCATAGTGTTTATAGGGGTCATTATTCTATGGATATTACGGCGTCCAATAAACGTATGGTTTGGCGGTACAGGAATCAGCGATGCTGGTATCGCTATGGCAGCCGCGCTTCTTTTATTCCTTTTACCAAGCGGCAATAAAGAACAGTCACAATTAATGGTTTGGGAAAATGTAAGTAGACTTCCTTGGGGGTACTCATTTTGTTTGGTGGGGGCTTAAGTCTAGCTTCTGCTGTGTCTTCAACTGGATTAGCCGCCTTTTTAGGTCAAAGTTTAACACCACTTGGCGGTTTAGGAATTTTCGTACTTATTATAGCCGCCACTGGCCTAGTGATATTTTTAACTGAATTGACAAGTAACGTTGCCACAGCAGCGACATTTTTGCCAGTTTTAGCTGCTGTGGCTATCGAATTAGGTGTTTCACCAGTACTACTTTGCGTTCCTATCACATTAGCTGCCAGTTGTGCTTTTATGCTTCCAGTGGCGACACCCCCAAATGCTATAGTTTTTGCATCGGGCGTACTCAAAATTCCGCAAATGGTTAAAGCGGGCATGATCTTAAATATTATAGGCATGGTGTTGCTGTCAATAGTTTCAGTCTGGTTAGCACCTTGGGTTTTGCTTTAACGCATAAAGCACAAGACGTGAGAACTAAAGAAAGGTCACTTAGTTGCAATGATGCTTCCTATGATTTTTGTTGGTAACAATAGGGTGAGATGCGATTTACGCTAATCACAAATTTATGAGCTATATTATGAATTTTCTCAAAATCAGTCTGTGCTTGTTAATGATAGGAAGACTCTCTATATTTTTGCCTAATGCCTATGCAGTTGAGTCACATGACAAAAATAAAAAAGTACAAAGCGTCCCCAAGAAGTTGTTATTTGTTGGCAATAGCTTTAGTTTTTACAACAATGGTATTCACAATCATTTAGGTAGCCTCATTCGTGCAAATGGCGAATGGGAAAGAACTGAAAATAGGCATAAGTTACTGACCTATTCTGGCGGTCATATTTTTGAACAAATCATTAGTATCGCAGGCATATTGAAAGTCGATAATAGAGGGTTTGAAGCTGTGATACTGCAAGGTCATAGCACTGAATCAATTGCTCCAAAGAAAAAGCAAAACTTCGAAAAGGCATTAGCAAGAGCGGTTGAACTTATTCGCCAACAAGAGTTGGAGCCTATTTTGTTTATGACTTGGGGATATGCAGGCGATGATAAAATGGCAATGGATATCGCCAATGCATATTCAGAACAAGGCAAACAATTAGGTGTACGAGTGGCACCTGTAGGTCTAGCTTTTCAACAAGCTAGTCAAACACTTCCACATATCAAACTTTATGTGCCAGATGTGCTAGGTAAAGATGGAACTGAGATAACTTACAGAAAGGACTTAAAACACCCTAGTGTTGCGGGCACCTATTTAGCCGCTTGCGTATTTTATTCTCTATTATTCGATAAGAGCCCTGAGGGAAATTTATTTACGAGTAACTTATCTAAACAAGACGCGCTTTCGTTACAAAAACTAAGTTGGGAAGTTGTTCAAGCATTTAAATAAGATTTGGCTAATTTAGTCTTTGAGCAACTTAATATTACATTTATAGATAAATACAAAATAAGAGCCACAATGAAAAAATTTATACGATTTTTTGGGCTAATAGTCGTTTTAATTAGCGTTAGTTCCCATGCCAACTCACAACACCCTAAGGTTAATTTCGACGTCAACAAGCAGCATAAGTTGAGTTGTGAATATGATAATGTCGTTTTTAACAGTGATTATGATACCGGACGAATTTCTGCATGTGAGCAGCTAGGTCCTGCTAAATTTTTAATCTTAACTTTAGCCGAAAATCGACCTATTAACCCTAGTCCATGGTATGGGTTTTCTATAGAGTCCTCATTTGAGAATATCCAAGCTATTGAAGTCATTGTGCGAGCAGAAAAAAGCCGCCCACGCTATTTGCCTAAAATAAGCCAAGACAAAATGAGTTGGACGCCTCTGGCGTTTAATGTGGTTAATGATGATCTTGTTCTTAGTCTTGAGGTTGGCTCGGATATACCTTTGCAATACGTGAGTGGACAAGAAATTATAGATGTGTCGTATTACAGTAACTGGAATCGAAAAATAGCACAGAGCTCTAAATTTGAGCTTGAAACTATAGGCAAGTCTGTTGAAGGGAGATCCATTGAAGCACTTATCCATAAACGGAAAAGTAACAAAGAATGGTTGCTAATCATAGGAAGACAACATCCTCCGGAAATTACTGGGGCTCTGGCGCTTGTCAGCTTTGTGGAAGCACTAATAGATGATTTAGAAACTAATCAGCGTCTATTTGAGCGCTTTAATATTTTATTGGTTCCATTAGTTAACCCTGATGGTGTTGCTAAAGGGAATTGGCGACACAATACAAATGGCGTAGATCTCAACCGAGACTGGGGGAAATTCACTCAGCCTGAAACCCTTGCAGTGCATAAAAAATTTGGTGAGCTCATGAATGAGGATCACCATTTAATATTTGCTTTAGACTTCCATTCAACTCAACAAGATATTTTCTACACTATACCTACGGACTATATTCCAATGGTCAATAAACGACAAAATATAGAAAAAGGAGTAGTGCCATCCTTGTTTGCTGAGCAATGGCTAAATGACTTAAAAATGAACACCGTTAGATCGTTCACCGTTAGAGAACGCCCAGGTAGCAGCCCTGGGAGAGGCGTTTTCAAACAATTTGTTGCCGATGAATATGGCGTTCATGCGGTAACTTATGAAGTAGGTGACAATACAGATAGAACGTTAATTAAGCACTATGCAAAAGAATCAGCAACGACTCTGGTAAATAGGCTACTCTCCACACCAAAAACCGAGTTTTTATTAGAAGAGTAGCAAATAAGAAATGAAGTTATTACTAATATCTGAGCCTTCGCCATGGCGGCTAACAATCGAGCCACGGCTATTTCTGATTGTGTTGTGATTATCTATTATGCGCAGTCCTTTTTGCCATAACAACTAGGCTGACGCGGACACACTGCTCCACGAGAACATATCAGTCTGGCGTCTGTTTCTATGCCTCGTTCTACCCAATTGATATTTAGAATGCGCGATACGCTAGAGAGTTGATCTTTGATTGCCTTTGGAATTGCACTTTGTCCGCCGTTTCCGGTGCAAGCTTTTTCAGATCAGCGGCCATTTGTGAAGCATCGCCACCTTGCGCCTCAATGGCGGGATTTAAATCAATACCCGTGCAAAGAACATGATTATTATCAGCCAAGTCTTTTACATTAGTGGATTCACAACAATAAATGCGCGGCTTGTCTTCTACATTCAAAATCGATATTTGTGCTGATGTACCGGTAGATGGGACGTTGATCATTCTAAATACCGCCCAATGTTGGCAAGGGTCTTCAACCAAACGCATGTTGCCCCAAGGCAGTGGGATACCATTGCCGCGATAAACGGCTTTAAGTTTACCTGGAGCGTAAGCATCAAAATAATGCCAGTGACGATAGGGAGACACCGCTGTCATTCGGCGCATAGCAACAGAGGCTGAAACACCAAGCGGCTCATGCACGCTAATCTCGTAGCCTTGGCGGTCGAGTAATTGCCTAAATGGCACTTTAGGACAAAGCAGTGCGCCGGCAAAAAAGCTTGATTCGAAGTCTCGCCATGCGTGTAAAATATCTTGCGCATTCACTGTAGAGCTTTCTTGGGCTTGACCAAGCACTCCACCATTGGCGACATTTTGGTTTGCTGTTGTGCCGGTTACCAATACGCTTTTAATACCATCGCGGTTGTGCAAAACGGTATGACCAATATGCACCGCTAAATCATATTTTAAGCGTTTAGGAAAGTTTTTGAGTAGGGTATTTAGGTGAATCGCATTGGGTGGATCGTAAAATGAGGTCACCACGCTACGGGTACTCACACCTAATTCATCTTTCATAGATTCAGGCATGCGGTTAAACCATTTAATCCTCAACCCAAGTTTTTTGGCAATTTCAACTAGGTCTTCTACACTCAAAGGCATGCGTTTTAGACCCACTTCTTCGGCTGCTCTTTCTAAATCAGGGAAGTGATTTTGATGATGCTCTTGGTGCGCTCGTATCAAAAGGTGTGCAAATTGACGTCCGCTTATTCCTGTTTGTGACAACATTTCTGGGATCGCAATTTGTAAAATTTCATTTGAAAATAAAAAACTAGGCTCAAGTGCCATGCCATTTATGCCACCGCGACTTCCTTTAACCGGGGTAATGGCTTGCTCTTCAGGTACGTCATCTAAAAACCAATCGACTTCTTTTTGAAATACCGCTGCAATGACGCTCAGCATGTCAAAACTGGGTACTCGCTTGCCTCGTTCAATCATTGATAAATAGCTTACAGAGGGCGCTAATTCAGCATCTACTCTAACGCAGCGGGCCGATAGGTCTTCCATCGTGAGATTATTTCGTTTACGCAATCCCCTAATTTTTGTACCAAGTAAATGCGATTTTCTGCCTAAACTTTTGTTGTTTTTCATAGCCGATTCCTGCGTTTTTTGCGCCATAAAAGCGATTAACTCACGTTGTCATTTTTAAACAAAGCGGTGTGTTCTTCACCTTTTTCACAAGTGTGAATTTTGTAAAATTTACACTGTGAAATTTTAATTAGTGAAATTATAGTTTAATTTACACTATGCTTTTAATCAAGCAAAGCGAACATTGCTACAAGCCAAATAAAAAAGCTTGCGAGCAAAAAAGGTATTTTATTCGTTTTGTCTCACTCATTCGTCAACAAGCATAGAGGATTAAAAGATGAATATGCCAGCATTGAAAACCAGCCAAATACATCAGGCATTCTATAACTTCATCAACGAAGAAGTATTGCCTCTTATCAACAACAGTGGTGCAGCAAGTACCGTGTTTAATAAGTCTCTGAATAAAGACACTTTTTGGGATCAGTTTGAAAACCTCGTTAGTGAATTTACGCCGCGCAATCAAGCTTTACTGGCTAAACGTCATCAATTACAGACGCAAATCGATAAGTGGCATGAAACAAACGATGTAGTCGATGCAGATAAGTACAAAGCATTTTTGAGTGATATTGGTTACTTGGTACCGCAATCAGATACGCCAACACAGATTGAAACTACAAATGTAGATAACGAGATTGCCAATATGGCAGGTCCTCAATTGGTGGTTCCTGTGACTAACGCTCGCTTTGCCCTCAACGCAGCAAACGCTCGCTGGGGAAGTTTATATGATGCCCTATATGGTACTGACGTCATTGAAAAAAATGAATCTGAAAAAAGCGGCGGATATGATGATGCTCGTGGCGATAAGGTCATTGCGCATGCAAAAAGCTTCTTGGATGAACATTTCCCTTTAGCTGAGGGCTCACACAAAGATGTAACAAGTTACATTGTTTACTACCGTCATTTGCTCGCTTTTCTTGAAGACGGTCGCCAAACAGGCCTAGAAGTGCCTAGTCAATTTGTTGCTATCTGCGGAGCCAAAAGCCAACCAGATTCGATTTTGTTTAAACACAACCGTTTGCATGTTGAGTTGGTGATTGATTCAAATGGCTCGATAGGCTCAAAGGATAAAGCGTCAATTCAAGATATCCGCCTTGAATCAGCCTTAACCAGCATTATCGATTTCGAAGATTCAGTAGCCACCGTAGACGCGCAAGACAAAATTAACGCGTATCGCAACTGGCTCGGATTAATGCAAGGTACCCTACAAGCCACATTCAACAAAGATGGTGTTGAACAAACGCGTAGCTTAAACGCAGACCTAGACTTTACCGACAAAAACGGCGAGGACTATATCTTACCAGGGCGTTCACTCATGTTGGTGCGCAATGTTGGCCACTTGATGGATACCGAGTTAATGCTAGATGCACAAGGTAATTGCTCGCCCGAGGGCATTATAGACGCCGTTGTTACATCTATGATAGGCATGCTCGATTTACAAAAAACCAGTGGCATTCAAAACTCTCGCAAAGGCAGTATTTATATTGTTAAGCCTAAGATGCATGGGCCTGAAGAAGTTGCTTTCACACGAGATTTATTCGCAGCGGTTGAATCGTTGCTGGGCTTACCAAGCAATACAATCAAAATTGGCATTATGGATGAAGAGCGCCGCACCAGTGCAAACTTAGCTGCCTGTATTAGCGAAGCCAAAGAGCGTTTGGTATTTATCAATACCGGCTTTTTAGACCGCACAGGTGATGAAATTCATACCAGCATGAATGCGGGGGCTTTTTTACCCAAAGGACAAATTAAGCAGCAGCCTTGGATAAAAGCCTATGAGCGTGGCAACGTCAATACCGGCCTTAAATGCGGCTTGTTAAACAAAGCGCAAATTGGCAAAGGCATGTGGGCAATGCCCAATGAAATGAAGCAGATGATGGAGCAAAAGACAGAACATGCTCAATCAGGCGCTTCAACAGCTTGGGTACCTTCACCAACGGCGGCCACCTTGCATGCTATGCATTATCATCAAAACAAGGTGTCAATGATTCAAGCGAAAATGCTCAGCCAACTTGCGCATCAGCAAGAGGCGCAAGAGCAAGATCGCAATCTCATAAACGACCTGTTAACTATCCCACTATTACCTGCACAGACACGTTTGAGCGATGTTGAAATTGAGCAAGAGCTAGAAAACAACATACAAGGTATTTTGGGCTACGTAAGTCGTTGGGTTCAGTTGGGTATTGGTTGCTCAACGGTGCCAGACATCAACAACATAGGCATGATGGAAGACCGCGCGACCTTGCGTATCTCAAGTCAACACATTGCCAATTGGTTGCACCATCAAATATGCAGTGAGTCGCAAGTAGACCGCATTCTTGAGCGTATGGCAAAAGTGGTAGACGAGCAAAACCAAAGCACACCTGGTTATGTGCCAATGACGCAAAATCTGACCATTGACTTGGCCTTTAACGCTGCCCGTAGGCTTATTTTTGATGGCAGAGAACAGCCAAACGGCTATACCGAACCCTTATTGCATCATTATCGTCGCTTAGCTAAAAAGCAAGCGCACTAAAACAAACAACCCAATTTTAATCATTTTATATTTTAGTTATTGTTAAGGAAACATCATGAAAACATACATAGAGCAAACCATTGAAACAACCAACACCATTGAGCAACAAGGCACACCTTGGAATGCGATTAATCCAGAAAGCGTAACGCGCATGCGTTTACAAAATCGCTTTAAAACTGGCTTAGATATCGCTAAGCACACTGCTAAAATTATGCGCGCCGACATGGAAGCGTACGACAATGACCCAAGTGCATATACTCAATCACTAGGCTGCTGGCATGGCTTTATTGGTCAACAAAAAATGATTTCAATTAAAGAAGCACTTTGGCACAACTAAAGGTCGCTACTTATATTTGTCGGGCTGGATGGTTGCCGCTATGCGTTCAGAGTTTGGTCCACTACCTGATCAATCAATGCATGAAAAAACCTCAGTACCTATGCTAATTGAAGAGCTTTATACTTTCCTTAAGCAGGCTGATGCGCGCGAACTTAACCACCTTTTCAAAGATTTAGACAGCGCACGTGAAAGCGGCGATGACATCAAAATACGCAACATTGAAAAACAAATAGAAAACTTTGAAACCCACGTTGTGCCTATTGTTGCTGATATTGATGCTGGTTTTGGAAATGAAGAAGCGACCTATTTATTAGCTAAAAAGATGATTGAAGCAGGCGCTTGTTGTATTCAAATAGAAAACCAGGTGTCGGATGCCAAACAGTGCGGCCACCAAGACGGCAAAGTTACCGTACCTCATGAAGACTTTTTAGCGAAAATCAACGCTGTACGTTACGCCTTTTTAGAACTTGGCATAGAAGAGGGCGTTATAGTTGCACGCACCGATTCATTGGGTGCTGGGTTGACTCAAAAAATACCAGTGTCACAAAGTGAAGGTGACCTAGCAGAGCAATACAATGCTTACATTGATGGCCAAGAGATCACTTCTATAGATGAGTTAGTAAGTGGCGATATGGTTATCAAGCAAGGCGACAAAATACTTAAGCCTACGCGTCTTGCTAATGGTTTAGTTAAGTTTAAGCCAAATACGGGTGAAGACCGCTGCGTATTAGATTGCATTACTTCATTGCAAAACGGTGCTGATTTATTGTGGATAGAAACCGAAAAACCGCATATTGGTCAAATTGCAGGTATGGTAAATCGTATACGTGAAGTGATCCCAAATGCGAAGTTGGTTTATAACAACAGCCCATCGTTTAACTGGACACTTAACTTCCGCCAGCAAGTTTTTGATATATGGCAAGAAGAAGGCCGTGATATGACCGGGTATCAGCGTGAGCACCTAATGGGCGCAAACTATGACACTTCTGAGTTAGCCTTGGTTGCAGACGAAAAAATACGTTGCTTCCAAAAAGAAGCGGCTGCTCAAGCAGGGATATTCCACCACCTTATTACCTTGCCAACCTACCATACTGCGGCGCTGTCTACCGACAACTTAGCCAAAGAGTACTTTGGCGAGCAAGGCATGTTGGCTTATGTACAAGAAGTACAGCGTAAAGAAATTAGACAGGGTCTTGCCTGTGTTAAGCATCAAGATATGTCTGGTTCAAATATTGGTGATGACCATAAAGAATACTTCTCTGGTAGCCAGGCACTTAAGGCTTCAGGCAAAGACAATACTATGAATCAGTTCTCGTAAGTAATTTAAGAGACCTGCTTTCATATTAAAGCAAAACGACAGGGAAAAGCCTATGCTTTAGCATAGGTCACACACAAGCAAAAAGAGTAAGCTTAATAGGGGGCTTACCTTTTTTTTGCATTACAGACTTTGAATCAAGGAAATTAGACTGACGAAGGTAGATGGCTTATGCTCTGTTAATAGTGCCAAATAGGTTTGGTTGAAAAAAGCTAGGAATAAGAATATTCATGCGCCAAAGTAGTAACAAAGAAAGGTTTATCCCACTTCGAAAAGCCGATGTCATTGAGCTTTGTTTGCAAGAAAGTGCGTGGGAGGACAACACCCAAGCGGCTTTATATCCACAAAACAAAGAGGCGTTTCGTACGCTTTGTGATTTAGTCATGGCAACACTGCATTTCGAATATCATCAAACATTAGAACGCCTAAAAGATAATTACGCGCCCTTTGATCCTAATACCGACACTTTAGTGCTGGGTGACGTAAGCGAGTCAGCACTTGCTAGCAAACAAAAAGCGTTTTCTGAGGCTTTTTCTCAAGTCTTAAACGCTGCTAATTTTGAAAAAGTCACCGAAGAGGATTTACAAGATGCGCTAGAAGAGGAATCGCTGTTTAAGGTCAGATTAGCTGTAGAGTTTGAAGATTTTGAGCAAGTGGTATTTTATCGCCGCGGTGAGCATCAAAAAACAGAAACCCTTGCCAAATTTTGGGGGCTTAAAAAGCAAAGTATTGTATTTACCAATTACGATAAAGTTGCCGTATACATCAAATTTAAAGACGCCGCGTATTTTAAGCACAAAAATCGCAATACAGCGCATTTTGAACCAGGCGCAACAATTATAAAATTATTTCAGAACGTACCTAAAGCAGATCTTGAAATGCTATTCCCAAACAGTGAAGTGCGCATGCGTACCCTAGATAAAGCGATTATTGGTGGCTCGGCCGTTGTAGGAGGTACAATCGTATTGGTGACTAAGCTTGGTGCTTCATTATTACTTTTGGGCGGATTATTCTCATACTGGCTAGGGTTATCTGAAAAAGAAGTGACCATAGGCTCGCAAGAACTTATTGCCTTAGGCGTTGGTGCAGGTGTGCTAGGCGGTTTTATTTTTAAGGAGTGGAGTAAATTTAAAAATAGAAAGTTAAAATTTATGAAGGCACTTGCTGATAACTTGTACTTTAAAAACCTTGATAATAACGCCGGTGTTTTTCACCATTTAATAGATGCCGCTGAGGAAGAAGAATGTAAAGAAGTCATTTTGGCCTACTACTTTTTACTGGCCAATCCTGCTGGACTTAGTAAAGCGCAACTTGATAGCACTATTGAAAACTGGTTTGTACAAAATTTTGATTTTGAGATCGATTTTGAAATTGAAGATGCCCTAGCCAAATTAATGCGTTTCTCTATGGTTAAATACTCAGATAATATTTATTCCGCAATCCCTATAGCAGAGGCACAAACAGCGCTTGATAAAAAGTGGGATAGCTTGTTTAGTTGAACATAAGTATCTGAAAAGAAAGACTGAAACTGAACGATATTCTTCATGGCAAGTCTTATAATGATGATGTATTCTAGAGCTAATTCATTCTTAGCTAAGCGCTTAAAAACATTCTTTTACGCAAACGTTTAAGAAAACAAACCAATATAAGCCTTTTATCACGCAAAACAACGCTGGCTTATCTCATCAAAGGAGTAGTTTATGAAGAAGTTCTTAATTGTAATCATAGTAGTTGTCTTAGTTATTGCCGGCGCGGCTACCTATTTTTTAGGTAATGCAGGCGGTTTAATAAAAGCGCAAATTGAGAAGCAGGGAAGCAAGTTTTTAGGTACTCCAGTATCAGTATTTGCCGTTGACATCGCTTTCTCCGAAGGTCGTATGACGATTAGCGACTTGGACGTTGAAAATCCAGAAGGCTTTAGTAAGTCAGACGCTTTTAGCCTCGACTCCATCACACTTGATTTAGGTGAAGTATTAAACGAGCCCTACACTGTACAAACTATTACTTTGAATGCCCCCGAAGTACTTTATGAAGTCGATGCAAACGGGCAGGGGAATTTGATTGTATTAAAAAACAACTTGATGGCTAATTTACCCCAAGGCGAAACACCGCCTGAAACCGACGAAGAAGGTCTTAACCCGCTTGTAATTGTTGAAGATGTAACAGTAAGTAAAGTGCGCCTCACGCTTAATTTTGAACAGTTACCTACCGGCGACTTAAATATTGAGAAAAAGGTCTATGACCTTACCCTGCCCACATTTAGTGCGGGTGCTATCGGCAAGCCCAACGGCATTCCTGCAGACCAAGTAGGCGTTGCCATCGCAAATGCGATGCTTGATAACATTATTGCTCAAGCAAAAGCAGAAGCAAAAAAACGCCTAGAGGAAGAGGCTAAAAGAAAGTTAAAAGAGAAAGTCGACAAAGAAAAAGACAAACTCAAAGAAAAAGTGGGTGATAAGCTTAAAGACTTGTTAGGCGGCTAACAGACAAAGCTTTCTTTCAATCAGGGCCTGTTTGTCTTGTATTACACGTTGATTAAGATGCCCACTGTAATAATTCGCTCGTCCATCATTTCTCTTATGATGAGACGAGCTTTGCCCAAGACAAGCACACTGCCGACTTCAGGCTCACCGCTCAACTGGGTTTTGATTATCTGTTCTAAGGTGTCATTAGCATTCATTCTTAGGGATATTCCGTATGATGCCTTTAAATCGTCATGTCGCGTGATGCCTTTTACGCGCAGTTCTTGCTTTGGTAGTTCCGTTTTACGATTCTTTTCTACTTGTGAAAACACACAATTTACGTAGCTACGATTTAACGGCTTTAATACGATAAATAAATGGTCATTGCTCATTAACAACGTGGACCCTCTTGGGGCCAGCACCGAATTGTTGCGCGTAATCATCGCAATCACGGTATTTTCAGGTAAAGCCAACTGCGACAACCTTCTACCTATCGCCCGCGAATCTTCACTCAAAGTAAATTCAACAAGATCAGCTTCAACATTGCTCAATGAGGTGATTTCTAAAGTTGCAGCTGGGCTGGCTGGCGGCGGTAGCGTTAGCTTTAGCTTTTTTGCCATCCAAGCGAGGGTAGAACCCTGAACGGTTGCTGAAATTAACACGACGAAAAAGACGACGTTAAAAATCAGTGGAGCACCGGGCAAGCCAAATATCAAAGGAAATATGGCTAAAATAATCGGCACAGAGCCTCTTAGTCCGACCCAAGATATCAATGAGATTTCACGAATATTAAAACCAAAAAGTGCTAAAAATGGTGCCACAGCTAACGGTCTTGCTATAAAAATTAGCACCAAAGCAATCAGCAGCCCTTCAAACCACACATCCAAAAGTGAGGTGGGCGTAACAAGTAGTCCTAAAACGACAAACATGGTTATTTGACTTAGCCACGCCAATCCATCGTGAAACAAAAGGTGGAACGCTGAAATACGAAATTGCTGTTTCCTATTACAACGCCTGTGATAAATACAGCTAAAAAGCCACTACCACCAATATTGGCGGTCACGCCAAATGACAATAGTCCGCATGCTGCTACTAGCACCGGATACAGCCCTGCAGTCGTTAATTGAATTTTGTTAATAAGTCGTACCGATAGCCAGCCAACGGCTAAACCAACGGCGGTACCTAAACCCATTTGTGAGAAGAACAACATGAGTAGGTCTCGCCCCGGCTCGATGTCATTCATCAATATTTCGAGTAGGCCTACCGTTAGAAAAATAGCCATAGGGTCGTTAGAGGCACTTTCAATTTCTAAAGTGGCTTTGAGCTTTTGATTAAGATGGATGCCAGCATTTCGTAGCAGTGCAAATACCGCAGCAGCATCGGTAGACCCAACAATCGCACCAAGTAACATGCCTTGCAGGAGAGGGATTTGCAAAATATATGCTGCTGCGTAACCCGTTACGACACCTGTGATTAATACGCCAAAACTCGCTAAAGTGGCCGCTGGTTTCCAGACTAGTTTTATTGCTTTAAAGGGCGTTTGTAGGCCGCCATCAAACAAAATCATAGCAAGTGCTAAGGTGCCCAAAGAGTGCGCGGCTTCGGCATTGTCGAAAAATATTCCGCCTGGGCCATCCTCGCCGGCTAGCATACCTACCATCAAAAATAGGACCAGCACCGGCAATCCTAAACGGGCCGAGAGCTTACTCGACACAATACCGAATAAGATCAATACCGCAGCAACGAGAATAATTTGGTCAATAAGGAACACGTAAGACTCACTTTTCTAAAGTCATGAATGACATAAAGTTATACTAAAGTTTAACAGCCTTAGCTCGGTTTGGGGAGTATAAGACGGATTAACACCATACACTACTCTTTGTTGCTGCTGTCTTGTTTAGCCTTAGCCTCTATTATTTGTGAGTTTTAGAGAACAGACATCATCTATCGCGCCAATAATTGCTCAAATATAGGGTAGCGTTAAAATGTGTAGATAAGACCCACTCTTATTTCTCGGTCGTCGTGAACAAAGCCGACTGAGTCCTCGATGTTTTTACTTAACGCGTTTTCGATAGAAAAGCTCATTTTTAGCTGCTGATTTAGTGTTAAGGTAGTGCTTGCACCAAGCACTGCATAGCCTGGTAGGCGCCTAAACCCTGTGGCGATAGAACTGTCCAAAAAATCATCTCTGAAGTCTATAAATACTGAATTTATCGTGTTTTTGTAGCTGATATTAAGGTAGAGCTTACCACTCACGTTAGGGCGTTTACGTAAGCGTACGTTTTCTTCCGCTTTTATATCTAAATAACGCAGATTAGCGACGATATTTATTTGATCATTAATTTTCGCGTTTACATCAAACTCTACACCCGATGTGTTTACACTGTTGCGGTTTACATTGGTAAATAAAGCGGCATCAAAGTCGATGAGATCTTCAAATTTGTTTTCAAAATAGACAATACTATATTCTAGATCTTGACTCATTTTATTTGTAAAGCCTAACTCAAGGTTATCACTTCGCTCAGGTTGTAGCTCACGATTACCTACCAGCGGATGGGCTAAGGCAAAAAAACTAGGCAGTTTATAACCTTGGTTGAACACTGCAAAAAGCGAAGCGCTTTCGCTTAATTGAAAGCCAGCCCCAATTCGAATGCTAGTCTCATTATCAAAAGCTTTTGGTACGTCATACCTTGCACTGGCCTCTAATGTCCAATCATTCAGTTCATGCTGGGCTTCAATGTAGGCCGAACTAATGCGTTGTGAAAAGTCGTAGTCAACCGGCACAGCAAAACCAAAATCTAAGGTTCCACGGTTACTTCCGTCTTGCTTGCGATAATTACCGCCCACAATGAGTTGGCTGTTGTCATTAAGTGCAATTGTAGAGTAAAAATCAAATTCTAATCGTTCATAATCTGAGCTAATTAAACTGGCAGGAATACCAGATAGTACGCCTTCTTCAATGCCCGGATTATCAATGTCTTCTTGGCGCTTTAACCATGAAATATGTGTTTTGATATTGGTGTTATCAGCAAGTGCATAGTCAGCGCTAATCGCCATTAGGCTTTGCTCACTTTGTCGTTGCTCGGCAACGCGTGGTGAGGCATATAATTGTCCACCAGAGTCTTCAGTAAAGCCCTTGGCATCGGTTTGGTTGTAGCTTAGCATGCCAGCTAAATCTACCCGAGTTTGTTGGTAATGTCCTTTAGCTAAAAATTGCGTGGATTGAACTTCCTCAAAGGATGATATTTTCTTATTTTGAGAAGAAATTGTTCCTAAAATGGCAATCTCTTCATTAAATTTATGACTTGTCGTTAAGCTGGTATTGAACTGCTTATTTGTACCCACTTCTATCGTCGCAACCGGTGCACTAATGTCTCTTGTAACGATGTTAATGACGCCGCTAATCGCGTCGCCACCATAAATAGTATTAATGCCCCCTCGATATACTTCTATGCGTTCAATCGCTGCCGGATTTATTTGATTAAAATCGAAGCCACCTCCACGACTGTTGGTACTATCGTTTACCGGAATTGAGTCAATAGTGACTAAGGTAAAGTTAGCCTCCCCGCCACGGATGCTAATGTAAGAAAAACCGCCTGCGCTACCATTTTGAGCCACATCAACGTGAGGCAATCTAGCCACTAGGTCGATAGTCGAAGCGGGATTGATTTGCTCAATTTGATCACGGGACATTACGCTGAGTGAGCCGATTGGGCTATCACCTAAGCGTGAGCCGCTAATTTGAATAATTTCGATTGAGGGGGATTGTGCTGAGCTAGTTGCCGTCGATAATGCTGCATTTGCTGTCGTTGTCGACAATGTTAAGATGATACTGAAAGTTATTAACGATGACTTCAACTTCATTTGTGTTCCTTTAATGCGTTTACTACTAAATAAAAATAAAGCGGGTGCTAATTGAGACGCGAATATTAACGTAATTTACCTTGGTCAAAGCATGACGACTAAAAATAGTTAAGGCAAAACAAAAAATCGGACTATTCCCCTACTTGTTGCAGTGAACATTATATGTAAAAATACATTTAAATGTTTGTGATGAGATACTACCTTATGTTAACACTTCGACGCAATGATATATGCCGTGCCTCGGCGCTTTTCTGCACATTGTTATTGTCTACTACCTTACAATGTTTCTCCGTTTCAGCCAGCGAAGGCAAAGTGACGTCAATTGATAAAATACAAGCCCTCTCGCCTGAAGAAAGCTTGCGAACGATGGTTTTGCAAGACGGTTACAGCATGGAAATTGTCGCCGCTGAGCCATTGATAGAAGAACCTGCAACCATGGCCTTTGATGGTAACGGGCGAATTTACGTTGCCGAAATGCTTACCTACATGCTTGATGCTGACGGTAGCGGTACCTTTAATCCAATTAGCCGAATCAAACGCTTAGAAGATAAAGACGGTGATGGTATTTTTGAGAGTTTTAGTATCTTTGCTGACAACTTGCTCATTCCTAGGATGATTTTACCTCTTGATGATGGCCGTATTATTGTCCGTGAAACCAATACTCTTGATTTGTTGCTGCTAACTGACACAAACGGCGATGGTGTTGCTGATTTGCGAGAAACTGTTTACGAGGGCGGTGACCGCGGCGGGAATTTAGAACACCAGCCCAGTGGCCTAATTTATGGATTAGACAACTGGCTATACGTGACCTATACAGATAAACGTTACAAATTTGTTGATGGCAACATTATTGCACAAACCATTCCGTATGGTGGCGGTCAATGGGGACTAACCCAAGATCACCTTGGGCGTTTATATTATTCAACGGCGGGCGGTGAAAATCCCGTTTTTACTTTCCAAGCGCCGAGTGTTTACAGCCAGATTTCGGTGGAAGGCGAGCAGGCCGACGGTTTTAGAGAAGTATTCCCCTTAGACACTACGCCCGATGTGCAAGGTGGTCTAAAGCGTCTGCGAAAAGACAAAACCCTTAATCATTTTACTGGTGGTGGTGGGCAATCGGTCTACATGGGCGGGATTTACGATGACATGCAAGGTGATTACATTATTGCCGAGCCGGTCGGCAACTTAATTAGGCGTGCTAAAATAACGCGTGAAGATGGTTACACGGTGTTAAGTCACCCCTATCAAGCACAACAAAAAGAGTTTATTGCTTCTACCGATCCTAACTTTCGGCCGGTATGGACAACATCGGCCCCTGATGGCTCGTTAATGATATTGGACATGTACCGCGGGATCATTCAAGAATCGAACTGGACAAAAGAAGGCTCCTATTTGCGGGGTGTTATCAACGAGTATGGTTTCGACAAAATAATAGGTCGAGGGCGTTTATATCGTGTCAAAAAACCTGATGTCCCATTAATTAAAGCGCCAAAGATGTTTGCTGATTCGCCGCAGCAGTTGATTAAATATTTAAGTCATGAAAACCATTGGTGGCGTCTTGAAGCACAAAAATTAATGGTGTTAAGTGCTGATCAAAGCTTAGTGCCTGCGCTTAAACAAGTGGCTTTGAATAAAAGCCAGCCTTTAGCGCAAATACACGCGTTATGGACACTCGAAGGCTTAGGCGTTGTTGACAAGGCCTTGTTGACTCGTCTGTTTAATAGCCCAAATAGTGATGTACGTGTAAGCGCTATACGCATTTCAGAACATTTAGCTAGTGCAGGTGATAAAAGTATTGCTGATATGTGGTTAACATTAGCGAGTGATAAAGATATTGAAGTAAGCCAACAGGCTGTTTTGTCGGCTTATTATGTGGGAAGCCAAAATCATGAGCTTGTACTGAGCACAGCAAAACAGACTCATCCAAATAAAAAAGGCTTGTTAGCCATTGAAAAATCAATGCAAACATTGGCCCTGCATGCTGAAAAAAGACGCAAGCTAGCACAAGCAGGCGAGGTGTTAGCGGCTGCCGCTATAGCCGGTGAAAAATCTTATAAAGGCTTATGTTATACCTGTCACGGTAGCGATGGGCGAGGGACGCCTGCTGGCGACGGTTTAATTGCGCCTTCTTTGCACAATAATCCAAGGGTGGTTGGTAATGTTGCATCATTAGTCAACTTGGTCTTACACGGAATGGAAGGCGAAATTGATGGGCAGAGCTATGTAGGTGGCATGATGCCTTCTATCGCGTCTAATGGTGACGAGTATGTCGCCAACGTACTTACCTACATTAGAAACGACTTTGGCAATCAAGCTAGTATGATAAGCCCACAAGATGTCGCGGCAATTAAAGCAATGAACTACGCCTCAGATAAGATGTGGACTCAAGCCGCTTTAGATAATAAGTTCAACAAAGAGTTGGGCAAAAAGAAACAATGGAAAATCACCACAAATTTCCCTGTACATCGTGTATTTACAATCGAAAAGTTAACTGACAATAAAATTGAACGTCCGTTTTTTAGTGCGGCAGCAAAGCGAGAGGCAGGCCAAGCGATTACCATAGAATTACCGGGGGTAGCGGCAATTTCGCAAGTAGTGATTAATTCTTCACTATTATCTAAGGATTATTCTAGGCACTACACTATAGAATTTTCTGATGATGGAAGTAATTGGCGCACCATCATTAATAACCCTGTTGCGGTAGAGGTTAATATAGATGAGACCTTAGGTCATAAAGCCAAGTATATTCGTATCACCAATAAACTTGGAACTACTCGCCGGCCATGGCGCATACACGAGATAAATTTATTGGGTAGCTACCTTTAGCCTGTGTTGTTTAATTGATAGCTATCTTGTTAGGTATTTTCTTAGATAGTGATACGTCTTCCACTAATGGAAAAGTTATGAAAAATTATGTTTTATTCGCGCTGACAATATTATGTGTATCTTGCACGGCAATTGAGTCTACGTTAGTTGATGATCAAGGAGTTCAAGGGACAAATGAACTTAACGAAAGGAAGCTAAAAGTATTGATTGTTGATGGTCAAAACAACCATAAAGTCTGGCCAAAAAGCACTGTAATGTTGAAACAATACCTAGAACAAAGTGGCTTGTTTGAGGTTGACGTTTATCGAACCAAGCCAACTTGGAAAGCAGAGCAGCATCCTGATTATTATGCCTTATTTGCAGATAAACAAAATTTCAGTGTCAGAAGGCCAGTACAAGACCCTGACTTTTCCCCAAACTTTACTGACTATCAACTTATTGTTTCAAACTTTGGATGGAAAGCAGCTTTATGGCCTCGTGATACGCAATTAGCATTTGAAGAATATATGCAAAATGGAGGTGGCTTTGTCACTGTTCATGCTGCAAATAATGCCTTTGGTGAGTGGCCTGCGTTTAATGAAATGATTGGCCTTGGTGGCTGGGGTGGTCGCAGTGAAAAAGATGGTCCTTTTATTTACTATGATGAAGATGGGAAGTTGATTAAAGATACTTCGCCAGGCAAAGCTGGCACTCACGGCAAAATCCACGAATTGCAAATTACACAAAGAAGTGAGCATCCAATCTTAGACGGTTTGCCAGAAGTTTGGATGCATACCAAAGATGAGTGCTATGGTAAACTGCGTGGCCCAGCCAAAAATCTCACCGTACTTGCGACTGCTTTTTGTCCAAAAGATCAAAATGGGACGGGTAAGCATGAACCCGCATTAATGACGATTGAATATGGGAAAGGGCGGGTTTTTCATACTATATTGGGGCATGAGGATTACTCTGTAGAAAGTGTTGGATTTATTACGACCTTTCTACGCGGGGCTCAGTGGGCAGCCACGGGGCAGGTAACCCAAGCGATACCAGAAGACTTTCCTAGTCAAGAAAGTTCACGTAAACGAGAGTTTATTTTAATGCAGCACCATTAAGCGAGCTAATTTCTACAAATTATACGTGTATACTTAAGCAATATGCTTAATCATTTTTTTAATGGATCCAATACATGAAATCGACAATATCGCTCTTTATCATTCTCAATGTTTTTAGCTTCTCACTTGCTGCGCAAATGTCAGCTTTTAAAGACGGCACAGCCATTGTTGGTTTCGGTAAATATATGCCGATTAGCAGCCATACAGTAAATGCTGACACCGTACTTAAAGTAGCCTTTGATGTGGCAGCGCCCGCTGAAGTGGGTGAAGTAAACCGCAAATTCGATAGCTTAGCGCGTTTCATCAACATGCATGTTGCGTCGGGTGTGCCCATCGCTAATATCGAACTTGCCTTGGTAGTGCATGGAAAAGCCAGTTTTGATTTGCTTAATAATGACGCTTATCAAAAAATTAATAATGCCAACAATGCCAATGCACCATTAATTGAGGCCTTACTCGCGAATAATGTAAAGGTGATATTGTGTGGTCAAACTGCAGCGGTATATCAACTAACACAGCCACAACTCGTCAAAGGCAGCCATATCGAACTATCAGCGATGACGGCTCATGCCCTATTGCAACAGCAAGGTTATACCGTTAATCCTTTTTAAGTAATCAATAAGCAGTCAAAAATGAAGCCAACTAATAAGCAAACTCAACAAGCAGAAACGCCCGACAAATTTAGCCATGTGGATGAAAATGGCCAAGCAAATATGGTTGATGTCTCGGATAAGCAAATTACTCAGCGCACCGCATGGGCAGAAGGTTTTATCTCAATGCAGGCGCAAGTGATTGAGAAAATAAAAGAAAACCAAATTGCAAAAGGGGATGTGTTTAGCGTCGCTCGCGTCGCCGGAATTCAAGCAAGTAAAAACTGTGCAAACTTAATCCCTTTGTGTCACCCCTTAATGTTGAGCAAAATCCAAATTGATTTTGAGATTGATGAGCCAAACAGGCAAATTAGGGTGCTGTGCATGTGCAAGCTAAATGGGAATACTGGCGTAGAAATGGAAGCCTTGACTGGCGTGTCGGTCGCTGCGCTAACTCTGTTTGATATGTGTAAAGCCGTAGACCCCGCTATGACCATTCATTCAATACGCGTGCTTGAGAAACAAGGTGGAAAAACGGGTCACTGGCAACGAAATGCGCAATAAGGTATTTGACTGAGCATCAAGCAAAGCAGTCAATCTAAGAGAGACTGCTTTGTTTTAACTAGTCGCGATTACTCACGTATTCGTCGTAAGTGCCTTGGAAGTAATGTAGTTTTTGATCTTTTATTTCAATAATAGAACTTGCTAGAGTTGAAACAAACTCACGGTCATGGCTTACAAAAATAAGCGTGCCGTCAAACTTTTGCAGCGCCGTGTTAAGGGCTTCAATCGCTTCCATATCCATGTGGTTGGTAGGTTCATCCATAATAATGACGTTTATTTCTTGCATCATTAATTTACCAAACAACAAACGGTTTTTCTCACCACCAGAACATACGCGTGTGTCTTTTTCGATATCGTCAGCGGTAAATAACAAACGGCCCAAAATAGCACGAACCGCTAGGTCGTCGTGTTTTGGCGTGCGCCACTGCGACATCCAATCAAACAAATTCATGGGTTTGTTAAAGTCGTTTGAAACGTCTTGTGCTAAATAACCAATTGACGCATTCTCTGACCATTTAACAATGCCTTTATTGGCCTTTAACTCATTCACCAAGCAGCGCAAGAAGGTAGTTTTACCCGCGCCATTTTCACCTATTACGGCAAGCTTTGCGCCGGCTTCAAGAAGAATATCTTTACCTGTAAATAAGGTTTCACCATCAAAACCATGAGATAGGTCGTGTAACTCAAGCGCTAGGCGGTGCAGTTTTTTGTGTTGTTTATAGGTAATGTATGGGGATTGGCGACTAGAAGCGACGACTTCTTCAAGTTGAATTTTATCGAGTCGTTTAGCGCGCGAAGTCGCTTGTTTGGCTTTAGACGCGTTTGCTGAAAAGCGTGCCACAAAGCTTTGTAATTCAGCTATTTCAGTAGATTTTTTCGCATTTTCACTATGCAGTTGCTCTTGAACCAAGCTCGCAGCTGCCATGTACGATTCGTAGTTACCTACGTAAATACGTAACTCACCGTAGTCAATATCGGCCATGTGCGTACATACCGCATTTAAGAAATGACGGTCGTGCGATACGATGATCATGGTGCATTTTCGCTGATTGAGTACATCTTCAAGCCATTTGATGGTAAAAATATCAAGGTTGTTGGTAGGCTCATCGAGTAGCAAAATATCAGGCTGTGAAAATAAGGCTTGGGCAATCAATACGCGCAGCTTAAGACCAGGCGCAACTTCTGACATCAAGCCAAAATGGTAGGATTCATCAATGCCCGCTTCTATCAAAAGCTCAATTGCACGTGTTTCTGCGGTATAGCCATCAAGCTCTGCAAATTCAGATTCTAAATCAGCCACTTTCATGCCGTCTTCTTCTGACATTTCTGCCAAAGAGTATATGCGATCACGTTCTTGCTTTATTTCCCAAAGCTGGGCGTCACCCATAATAACGGCATCGACGACTGAGTGCTCTTCAAAAGCAAACTGGTTTTGATTTAGTGTACCTATGCGTTCGCCAGGAGTAACCGAAACATTGCCTGAGGTAGGCGCAAGCTCCCCACTCAAAATTTTCATCAAGGTAGATTTACCACAGCCGTTTGCACCAATTAAGCCGTAACGGTTGCCATTGCCGAACTTGGCTGAAATGTTCTCAAATAATGGCTTGGCGCCAAATTGCATAGTGATGTTAGCGGTAGTGATCAAACTGGTGTTTCCTTTGACGATATAGCATGCGCAAATACAATAAAGCAGGCATGAAGGGTTGTAGCAGAAATTGCGCGCGCACTATACCCTAAAAGGCATAGTCATTAAACCTATGATTGCCTGAAAGATGAACAATTAGGGATTTAAGCCCAATAGCTAAACGAAAAATGGTAGTCCGTATTGGTTTTGGCTGCTTTGTTTTGGTTGCAGTGAAATGTCACAAGTGACTAATCTGCGGTGCTAATTGCCGCTATTGCTCGTGGATTCTGTATTATGTCGTTTTTACGAACATAAGTCGATGCTATTATTTGTTCGTGAAATCTACATCTTGTATTTATTGCGAACATAATATTTAGGATTTCTATGTTCGTAGAAAATACATTGTGTTATATTTACGAACATTATCGGCATTGTTGAGGCGTGATATGAGCAAATTTGTTGGGCGAAAAGAAGAGATAAAGACCATTTTAAGTTCTTTCAATGATAAAAAGGGAACGCTAATTACGCTTAAAGGCCGTCGACGAATTGGCAAAAGCACTTTAATCAAAGAGCTAAAGAACCGAGACAAGAAAATTACACTAAGGTATTTAACATCAGCGCCCCCAAAGCCAGAGGTAACAGATGAGGCAGAAAGGAAAGCTTACGCTGCCCAAGTAAAACGAGAATTCGATTTACCTTATGCGCCGCCTAGTCAAACATGGCAAGACTTAGTCTACTTTATTGTGGACCTATGCCGTGACCCACATATTATTTTGGCTATAGATGAAGTTAACTGGCTTGCACGGAAGTCTGACATTCCTCTGGAGCAAATTCTATGGGAGGTCTGGGAACGTAATTGTGTCGATAAGCAGAACTTCATAATGATACTGGCAGGTTCGCTGGCATCATGGATGCAAAAGCACATTATTGCCAGCGAAGGTTTTGTAGGTCGTATTAAACACAATATTCTCCTGAAAGAGCTAGAGTTGAGCACAATTCGTGAGTTTTTTGGTGCAAAGATTGATAAAATTCCAAATCGCGATTTGATGAAGTTGCTTTGTGCCTTTGGCGGTGTACCTTTATATTTGGAATATATTAATCCAACGCTTCCTGCAGAAGACAACCTCATGAACTTAGCATTCAAAGAAACTGGACCACTAAACGACGAATTCAATCAGATGTTCAGTGAGTTGTTTTCTGACGACAATAAACTATACCGCAATATTCTAGAGCAAATTGGGTTGAGTCCAAAGGCACTAGCAGTAAAAGACATTGCCGAAAAAATTGCGGGGCATTACACGGGCCGCCTAAATAACGCCTTGAAAGATTTGACGGAAGTTGGTTTCATCAAAAAGCAGACTGCATGGAGCATAAAAGACGGTAAATCAATTGAGAAGCACCAATACAAGATTGCTGACAACTATACTGCGTTTTTCTTTCGTTCTATCAATAAACAAAATCAAAAGCGCTCGCAAACAAATATTGAATCATTGCCAAATAACTTGGCAAGTATCCTTGGGTTACAGTTTGAGAACTTGGTTGAACACAACGCTAAATTTATTCTTGAAGAACTTGGCGTAAAGAACCCTATTTACGTAGGTGGTTTTTTCCAAACTAAAACGACTAGACAAGAAGGATGTCAGATCGACATTCTTATCCAAACCAAACATCGCGTTTATGTTTGCGAATGCAAACTGCTAAGCGATTTGGTATCAAAGAGTATTATCTCTGAGGTTAAGAGCAAAACTGCACGCCTAAAAGTAGGCGCTGGGCTGACGATCTGCCCGGTACTCATTCACGCAAATGGTGTTGAAGAATCGGTTGAACGCGAGGAATATTTTGATCAAATCATTGATATGAATGATGCGCTGAAAGCTTAAATGGGTGTCACTTTTTATAATCCCTGCGCAGCGCAGAAGTAGCTAGCATAGTTGGGCAATAGGACTTAACATTTGTGCCT
Organism: Glaciecola sp. G7-5; assembly: GCF_055808975.1. Lineage (NCBI taxonomy): Bacteria > Pseudomonadati > Pseudomonadota > Gammaproteobacteria > Alteromonadales > Alteromonadaceae > Glaciecola > Glaciecola sp. G7-5. The sequence continues at coordinate 106,364 of NZ_CM147892.1, read as the reverse complement.
CAACGATATGCCAGACCAAACAATAGTATAATCTCATTCAAAAAGCCATATGACTTCAGCAAAGCAATATACTCAAGATAAATTGACCGAAGAAAATAAAGGACGCTTACACAAAGGCTACTACCGAAACGGTGAGAATCATCGCGGCGGCGCTGATGTTAGCTTTGGTGATATTGTGAAGATATTCGGCTTTAGAGGGGTTGAAATAGGCCGCTGGGTAACAAAAGAAGAACAACAAATTGCCGCTAACCTATTCTTTGATGCCTTGTGTGATTTGTCCGATATTTTAGCCGTACCAAATCAAGTTATTTCCCTAAATGGCAGTTTAGCAATTAACTTTGGTAAAGGTGGGAGAAAGGGGGCATTTGCACATTATAATAGTGCGACACGGACCTTGGCGCTTGCTAAAAATGCCGGTGGTGGAGCCTTAGCACATGAGTGGTTTCATGCTTTTGATCATTATATTTGTCGTAAAATGTACCAGCTTGATAAAGCGCATACCTTTGCTACCGAAATTTGGTTGAATGAAAGCACCGCACTTGTAGATCATCCACTAAATACGCTTATGTCAAAGGCATTCAGTGCTATGTTCTTGAGTAATGATGGCGTATCGCCCAGTGAACTAATGAGTAAAAGCATCGCCGTAGACAGTCAACATAAAATATTCTACTACGCTCGCCCACAAGAAGTAGGCGCTCGAGCGTTTGAGCGCATGGTGCAAGAAAGCAGCATCAAAAATAGTTTTTTAGCGGCCGGTACGATGCAAAGTAAAGAGGCGCAAATTGGACTCTATCCTAGTGGTAGCGCTTTACGCAATTTAAGCCAAGCTTTGAGCGAGTATTTTCTCCTGCTAGGAAAGGCCTTAGCCTTTAAAGCGCAAAAGTAACTATTTCTACAAAAAGCTTATGTCATTTAATCCTCACCAAACACTCAAGCCTATAGCAAAGCCTATAAAGAGTTAAACAAGCAAGAATGTAACGCTTGTGCCATACTTTGCAAGGCGCTCAATAGCTATAAAAGGAATCAGCAATGTCGTTTCACATTGATTTGGCCAATCAACGTTTTACCTTTCAAGATTTGAAAAGCTTGATGGCAAAAGCCACGCCACTTCGTTCGGGTGATTGTTTGGCCGGTGTAGCAGCGTCAAGTATGATAGAGCGCAGCGCTGCACAAATGTGTTTGGCAGAGCTTCCTTTAAAACATTTTCTAAATGAACTTGTCGTTCCTTATGAAGAAGATGACATCAGCCGGCTAATTATAGATAAGCATTGCGCCAACGCGTTTTCTGCGGTGTCGCATTTAACGGTAGGGGATTTTCGAAATTGGTTGTTATCGGATGAAGCGAATTTAACTAGTTTAGCTGCAATTAGCCAAGGCTTAACGCCCGAAATGGTCGCGGCGGTAAGCAAAATCATGCGCGTGCAAGACCTTATACTGGTAGCAAAAAAGTGTGAAGTGGTGACAAAATTTCGCAATACCTTGGGCTTAGCAGGTCAGTTGTCTACGCGCTTACAACCTAATCATCCTACCGATGATCAAGCTGGGATAGCCGCAAGTATCGTTGACGGTTTACTATATGGTAACGGTGATGCGCTTATTGGCATTAATCCTGCGACTGACAACTATCAATCAGTGACGACATTGATGAAAATGTTGGATGATGTTATTCAGCACTATGACATTCCTACTCAAGCCTGCGTGCTCACTCACGTTACGACACAAATAGATGCGATGAACAATGGTGTACCTGTTGATATTGTCTTTCAATCAATTGGAGGCACCCAAAAAACTAACGACAGTTTTGGGGTCACGCTAGCAATATTAGATGAAGCATATGAAGCGGCGCTATCGCTAAAACGCGGGACGATAGGCAACAATGTAATGTATTTTGAAACGGGTCAAGGCAGCGCCTTGTCGGCTGATGCGCATCATGGAGTTGATCAGCAAACTTGTGAGGCAAGAGCGTATGCGCTGGCCAGAGGCTACAAACCACTATTGGTCAATAGCGTGGTAGGTTTTATTGGCCCCGAGTACTTGTTTGATGGCAAACAAATTTGCCGCGCTGGGCTAGAAGACCATTTTTGCGGAAAATTACTTGGCTTGCCCATGGGCGTTGATGTTTGCTATACCAATCACGCCGAAGCTGACCAAGATGATATGGATATGTTGCTCACGCAATTAGGTGTGGCTGGGGTTAATTTTATTATGGGCATCCCTGGTTCAGATGACATTATGCTTAACTATCAAACCACGTCCTTTCATGATGCATTGTATGTGCGCGAGGTACTCGGCAAAAGAGCGGCACCCGAGTTTGAAAAGTGGCTCGTAAAACATCAAATTTTTGATGCCAATGGACGTTTAAACCAAAGCAGTAATTTAGGGCCTTTTGCAAAGCAGTTGCAAAAGCTTATTTAGGTAGCCTTAATATGAAAAAATCCATAAACAAAAAACAAACACTAAGTAAAGACGCCTGGTCTGTACTTTCTGGTTTTACGCAAGCGAGAATAGGTTTAGGGCGCGCGGGTTCAAGCTTGCCAAGTCATGCACAGCTAAAATTTAATTTGGATCATGCCCTAGCGCGAGATGCGGTTAAAACCCCTATCGACATGAAAAAGCTTATGCGCGATATTGGCAATAAAGGGCACATGTGCCAAGCCTTGCATTCCCAAGCCCAAACCCGCGAAGAATACCTGCAGCGGCCAGACTTTGGAAGACAATTAAATGACAACAGCAGGCAAACACTTAACGAGCTAGCGCAGAAAAATGCATCTAAATGCGATGTGGCGATTGCCTTAGTAGATGGCTTATCATCGATTGCAGTGCAACACCATGGTGCAGATTTACTAGAAAGTCTAAATACGACAATCCAAGCAGAAGGCTTGAGTACAACGTCATTTATGCTGGTTGAACAAGGAAGGGTTGCCATTGGTGATGAAATTGGTGACATCCTGAGCGCGCGAGCCGTTATTGTTATCATTGGAGAAAGACCAGGCCTTAGCAGCCCGGATAGTCTAGGTATTTACTACACCTTCGCCCCTAAGCTTGGTTTAAAAGATGACCGGCGCAACTGTATCTCGAATATTCGCCCCGACGGCTTAAGCATTGATGCTGCGTGTGAAAAATTAATGTGGTTGTTAAAACAATCCTTTACTAAAAAGCTTTCTGGCGTAGCACTAAAAGATTTATCTACACAAACCGAAAACGACACAGCCTTGAACCAGAAAAAAGGCAATTTCCTGCTAAGTGATTCATAAATATCTTAGTGATAGCGTCCTTAAAAAATAGGTCTTTCTACTAATTTTTAAGTTTCGATTGGATCAGCTTAATGTTGGCTTTGCTTACACCGTATTCGTTCGCCAGCGCTGGCCATTGCGCCAAGCAAAGTCGAACTTGTTCAATGATGTCTTCTGCCTGTTGCTTTTTAATATTTGTGTCTTTAGCCAGCTTTAGTAGGTGTTCAATGTTAGGGTTTTTGCCTTCACCCATAACGGTAGTACTTTGCTCTCCTCCTGGCCCAAAAGAGAATGTCAAATCGTAGGCTGGAGAAATCTTCCAGTGCCCGTCTTCATCCATCAAGAAACTAAAGTTTTTAGAGTGATCATCGCGGTTATGTGTGAGCACGTTATACACTGCCAATCTAAAAGCCTTTTCGACTTCGCGTATATCGCGGGTTAACATGGCTGTTAGGTTTAAGAGGTCTTCGTAGTCTAAAGAAGGCGTCCTGAAATCGGAGTGCAGCAAGCCACAAGCAGTATGCATGTGATAGCGTTTAGAACCTGCACGGTCAAAGCGTTTTATAGCGAAGTATCCTGGCCCTTTTTCAGCCTCAAATAGGTGAACGTTTGGCATTTCGATACCTGCATCTTTTGCTAATAAAGCATAAACATATTCTATTGCGCCAGCGTCAAGGCCGTCTTGTGTGTTAGAAAACTTTACCATCCATGGCTCATAATTCTCTGGAAGTTTGTTTACGCCATGAATGATGTTATTGAACTGTTCATTTACCGCAATTAGGGCTTTAGGTCGCGCACCAGCAGAAGAGCCATTTAGCCCGATGAGGCTTTTTAGCACGTCACTGCTTTCCCCTTCGAGAATTTCTTGTGTTTGTGCAGATAAACTATCTAAATTTATGTTTTCATTACCTTCCACTAGGCCATAATCAGGCTTATAAATAAGTGCGCCAAGTCCGTTTTTGCCAATATGTGCTAATCTATCTAAGGGCGTTAGGCTAGAAGGGTGGACGCCCTGAGTACGTGCGTAGCGGTCAAATAATAATCGGCCCCAACCGTCAGGCAAGTTGTCATTAAATACGCCAGGTAAGCCTTCAAATAGGGTGTTTTCAAAACTCTGCAAGCCTGGCTGCAATGGAAGTCTGATTGGGGATATTTCTAGGTTTTGTTCTATAAAACTCCGTTCATATTCAAAGTAGATTTTTCGCTCTCTATAAGCAAGACGGCCCAGCGGGATTGGTTTTGTGCCAAAATCTAAACCTACTTTTATTTCATTTACTGTTTGTATTGCGCTCATGTGCGTGTCCCTCGCTTGCGTGTCTTGGTATTTGTTGTATCAAGTACTTCGTCAATCGATGTAAACGCGGTTTTTTTGGGCGCACTCGCTTTAACGATATCATCTAGACCCCCAAGGACCATGTAAAGTTTAAGGAATGATGCTAGCGATATCACTCCTTCTTGCTCAAATTTACGCAAGGTACGAACTGCTACGCCAGAGCGATTGGCTAGGCCTTCTTGCGTAAGATTCAGTTGCAGACGCTTCTCTTTTGCATTTTGGGCTAGTTTCTGTTGAGCTTTTGCAGCTGAAATAATTGACATATTTGTGTTACTTATTCATGTTTTTGCGTTATAAGTAACATTATAGTGTTACTAATTCGATATGTAAAACATTGTTAGAGAAGCTAAGTAAGGGCACAATTGCCCAAAGCAAGATTTTGCGTTGGGGCTTACATTATCAATTGAGCTTAAAGGTTGGGCAAAAACATGATGAGGGCAGGGACATAAGTCACCACAATAAGCGTTACTAGCAGTGCAATAATAAATGGCCAAATCTCTTTTATAAAATGTGTAACAGGCACGCGAGTCACTGAACAGGTCGTGAACATGAGGGAGCCGAAAGGTGGGGTAATGCCACCAATCATAATATTGACAATCATGATCATACCAAAATGAATAGGATCAACCCCCAGTGCGACGGCGACGGGTACGAGTAATGGAGCCACTATAATAAGCGCTGCGCCGCCTTCGAGTACCATGCCAATAAGGAGCAAAAATATGTTAATTAGCCCAAGCATGAGGTATTTGTCAGAGGTGAATTCGAGGAGTAAGGCGGTTAAGTCTTGGGGAATACGCTCCCAAGTGAGGTAGTAGCCAAAGACCGAGGCGGCCACAATGATAAGAACAACGGTGCCTGTTCCATAAATAGTATCTAATAAAATGGCCTTTATATGGCTAAGCTTGAGTTCTTTATACACAAAAGCGCCAAGAATAATGGTCGCTAACACCGCCATAGCGCCTGCTTCTGTGGGCGTAAATAAGCCAAATCGTAGGCCTAAAATAATGCCTAAGGGGAGCAATAGTGACCAAATTGACAGCCTAAACTGCCTAGCAATTTCACGCCATCCCGCGCGCTTTTCTCTTGAGGGGGCGTATTTACGTTTGCGTGCAATCAACGACACTGTGATCATAAGTGCAGCGGCCATTAACAAGCCAGGTACATAGCCTGCGAGAAATAAATCGGCTACCGATACTTGCGCAATTAAGGCATAAATAATCATAACAATGCCCGGGGGGATAACCGGTGATATGGCAGATGATGACGCCGTAATCGCGGCAGAAAACGCGCGGCTGTAGCCGTTTTTTTCCATTTGCGGGACTAAAATTTTACTTTGCATTGCAGCATCGGCATTCGCCGAACCAGATATACCGCCCATGAAGGTACTAAGCACCACGTTCACTTGTGCTAAACCGCCGACTAAATGTCCGGTGAGGGCTTCAGCCATTTGCATTAGCCTTTTACTAATGCCTGAATAATTCATAATCGAGCCAGCCATTACAAAAAATGGGATAGCTAATAATGGGAAGGACGCCGCTGACGTTATAAATTTTTGTAGCACTAAGTCAGGTGGCATACCGGCATCAAAAAAGGTGAAGTAAAACACCGCTGAACCAATTAGAGCATAGGCGACCGGCACACCTAAAAAATATAAAACGAACAAGACTACGATGGGTAAATAAATCATGCTTGGGTGACCTTGTGTTTTATATTGCTCACATCTTTGTACAAAAACCTTAAGGTGTACAAAGTAATTAAGCCAAACCCAAATACTAGTGCTAAGTTGAAAATAGCCGAACTGATGCCAAGCACAGCGGTTGGCTTTGCCCATGCAATGTTGGTAAACACAATGGCCATGTAAAAAACGTAAGCATTAATGCTCAATAAAATGAGGTTAGTAAACAGGCGCAACCAACACGCAATATGCTCGGGTGTTTTGCTAACAAGCAGGTCGATTCCCATATCTAATTTGTGTTTGTAAGTAGCGCTAGCGCCCACAAACACGCACCAAACAAAGCAAATAGTGGCAACTTCTTCTGACCACGAAATAGAGATATTGAATACGTAACGCAGTAGCACATTAATAATCACAAGGGTGATCATTATGACTAACAAAGCGCCACACAGTATTTCTTCAAAATGTTTGAGAAAATATTTTATCTTCTTCATTTCTGCGCTGCCTTAGCTCTAATTTTGACTAACTCAGACTGAATTTGCTCATACATTTCAACCGTTACCCCTGGTAATTTCCCGTCGTACAAAGCAATGGTTTTGGCTTCAAAGGCTGCTCTGTCGATTTGGTTGAATTCAACACCATGAGATTCTAACTCAGCGATAACTTGCGCGTGTTGTGCTTTGAGTCTTGCAATCATTTGCTGGGCTTCGTTCGTAAATTCTTGCTCTATGAGCTGCTGATACTTTACTGGAATACTGGCCCAAACTTCAGTGGATATATAGACCCCGCAGGTACCTAAAAAGTGATTTGTAAATGCCACATTCTTTTTGCCGGTTTCATATACTTTTGCCCCTAAATTGGTAAATTCTGAGCCTTCAAGGCCGTCGACCACACCTTGCTGTAGCGCACTAAAGGTTTCTCCCCAAGGCAAAGGGGTCGCGTTTGCACCCATCGCATTTAGAGTTTCAATAAATAGTTTGCTGCCGGGCGTTCTAAGTTTTACACCTTCTAAGTCGCTTGGGGTTGTAATCACTTTATTGGTAATTAAGTTACGAAAGCCAAAAATGTATTGCAGCGAAAGTACTTTAATGCCTTTTTCTTCTAGCTCGTTTTTCCAGCCTTGCACCATTGGCGTTTTGATGATTTCCATATACTCGTCGTAGTTGTTGTACAACATAGGCCCAACAAGTGCGGTAAATTCAGGCACGTAGTCACCAATGTAAGATGGGTCTTCTACCGAAATAAAATAAGCGCCGCGCACAACCATTTCGACCCCATCTTTATATGCGGCTATTTGGGCATTGGGGTAGGTGAGTATTTTGATTGCGCCTTTGCTTTTGCTATTGATTTGATTCGCGACGGTTTCTATCGACTTAGCTAGCTCTTCGTTTTGATTAAACACATGGCTTAGGCGCAAAGTAATGCTAAATGATTGGTCTGACCTTTCTTGACTGCAACTAGTAATCAATACTGACGTTAGAATGATGATGATTATTTTTAGCATAGTTAAATACAGTCGCCAATGTTGTGAGCCTAGATTAGGAGACATGGGGAGTTATTGCAAGCACAAGCCGTTTTCTCATGTTGGCTCTATACCGGTAAATAGCATAAAGCTACCTGTTTAGACTGTCAGGTAGCTATGTTAAACGATGCATTGGTTTTAAGTGCCACAATAGGTAGCAAATCCCTCAGTAAATGCGATAGGGGCTTCCTTGGCGTAACGTTCATCGCTAGGGTAGTCATAAGGCTTTAATATTTGACCCAGCAATGCTTGAAAGGGGCCAAAGTCATTGTCGTAACTAGCCGCATCAAGCGCCTCTTCAACTAAGTGATTACGAGGAATAACCGCAGGGTTTTGCTTATTCAATACATGCTCGAGCTCTTCGTTAGGGACACTATGCAAGCTGCGTTTATTTAGCCATGTTAGTAACTCAGGTGAATTTCCACTCATGCATAATAATGTTTTATCAGCTTGATGAGAGAGTAAATATTGCGTCAAAAAGTAATGGGATTGGGTCCAATCTAGCTTGATGCTTTTTAATAAACTAGTCCATTCGTAAATAATGCTATCAAGTGTGTCGAGATGCGCTTCTTTTTGTTCACCCTCTTCGGCATCGGGTTTAAGCAATAATGCGAGTTTCTTACACATAAGAGCCCGGTAGGCTTGGCTGTATTGAGGATTGAAGGCTCTAACCGCCTCGGTCGCTAGTTCAATGGCGCTTTCTTTGTCGTCATCTATCAGTGGCAATAAAGTTTCAGCAAAGCGAGATAAATTCCATTGCGCAACAGGCGCTTGATTGATATACGCATAACGACTTTTTTGGTCGATTGAACTAAACACCGTATTCTCGTCATAAATATCCATAAATGCACAGGGGCCATAGTCAATCGTTTCTCCGCCTATAAGCATGTTGTCGGTGTTCATAACGCCATGAATAAAACCTAATCCCATCCATTTTGCAATTAGCTCTGCTTGGGTTTTTATGGTGGCTTTAAGCAAAGAGAGAGCTGGGTTTTGGCTGCTGCTCAATTCAGGATAATGTCGTTTAATGCAAAACTGCACGAGTTTTTCGACCACGTCATATTGGTCGCGCGCGGCGAAAAATTGAAAGGTACCAATTCGAATATGGCTGCTCGCAGTTCTGCATAATACCGCCCCAGGTTGCGGTGGACTTCGATATACTTGCTCACCGGTAGCAACCACTGCCAAAGAGCGGGTAGTTGCTACGCCTAAAGCATGCATGGCCTCGCTAATAAGAACCTCACGTAACATTGGACCAAGCGCTGCTTTACCATCTCCCCCACGTGAAAATGGCGTAGCCCCAGAACCTTTCAAATCGAGTTCATGAATTGCCCCGTTTTCATCAAGCAATTCACCTAATATCATGGCGCGCCCGTCACCTAACTGTGGGTTAAAGTGACCAAATTGGTGGCCAGCATAGGCTTGAGCAATGGGCTTGGCATCACTGCTTAACACTTGTCCGCTCAACAGCTCTGCAAGCGCTTCATCAGTTTTTGGAAAACTGGCTTTAAGTGTATCTGCTAAATCTTGATTAAAGAATATCAACGATGGGGAGGCAAACAAGGCGGACTCGGCCTCGACATAACAGTCAGGTAGGGTGCTATAAAATTCTTGTTGAAAACCTAAGGCTTGATTGTTTGTCTGCATAAATTGCGTAGTCCTAGTCATCGTTAACGAACATTATTGTTTATGTACTTGGTATGGAGAGGCAAAAATACAAGCACCTACGTCTTGTCTTTCTATCTTTTTTTAATACAACTTTAAAATACGATACACAAAAAGCTTTAGCCCAGATTATTGCGTAGAAACTTCATTGCTCAAATATTGTTCTAAAAAAGTTGATCCCATGATAACTTATTACGACGCTTACTCGCACTTTTCTAAGGAAGGTTATGGACACTTTACTATGTCGTACAAGATGGATTTGCCTTAGCAGTCTATTTTTATGCTTTATTTTTGCTAAGGTATCGGTCGCGCAAGATTCAGATGAACAATCGTTAACTAAGGACCTTGTTGCGCAATTACCCGACTCAATTCAGCCTGATGTCAACAGCGCTAAAACACAAGAAATGATAAAACTTGAAAGTTTTATCGATGGCTATGTCACCAGCAAAATAAATGATTTTGAGCCACCCGGAATGACAGTTGCCGTTGTGTTGGGCGATGAAAGCATCACCAAAGGCTACGGTTTAGCCAATGCAGATAAGAGCATCCCCAATGATAAGAATACGCTGTTTAGAATTGGGTCTATCTCTAAGCTATTTGTTTGGTTGTCGGCCCATATGCTCGCAGAAGAAGGTAAGCTAGATTTAGACCAGCCGTTGAATGAAATTGCGCCTGCACTTAAAATAGAAGAAGCATTCGATAGACAAATCACTATGCGTGATTTGATGTCACACCGGCCAGGCTTTGAGGATCATCTGCAAGACTTTGTTGACCCAAATCGAAATATTTCTTTAGAAGAAGCCGTGACAACACGCAAACCGGCCCGTATCGCTCCCCCAGGTGAGCGTACTAGTTATTCTAATACTGGCTCCAATATAGCCGCCTACGTGATAGAGCAAGTCAGTGGAATGGGTTATTACGACTTTGTTCAATCTCGTATTTTAGAGCCGGTGGGCTTGGTATCCACTACCCTGCAAGACCCGGGTCTAGAACGCAATCCTGAGGAGCTTGAAGCTAGAATGGCGCAACCACATAAAATGGAATCTGGCGTGGCGAAAGTGATTAAGTTCATGGCTATTCGCCCTCAAGAGCCGGTAGGCGCTGTAGCAATGGACGCAGTAGATGCGGCAACCTTTATGCGCATGCTGTTAAATCAAACCCAATATGATGGCGGTAGACTATTAACGGCCCAGACTTGGCAAAAAATACAAAGACCTGCATTCGAGAATGCCATTGGTGATGACATGGGCTGGGGCTTTATGCTCAACGAGGTTGATGGCCTAGCCACTATTGGTCATGGCGGGGCCACACGATTTTTAAGTTGGATGTTTATTGTTCCAGCACTCGACATGGGCGTGTTTGTATCATCCAATATGGATACCGCCGGATCGAGGGGAGAAAAACTAGCATGGTCGATTGTAAGGCAAGTTACTGGCTCTGGCACCTTGGCAGACTTCCTTGCCTTAAAAGGGAATGTTGAAGAAGCCAATGCCATTGCTGGGACTTATTTAAACAATCGTAGACCGTTTAGAGGCGGAGCAAATTTGTTTAACCTAGGCTCTGATACACAGATATCCGCAACCGAAGACGGCTATCTTGTATTTGGTTCTACTCCTACGCGCTATGCTCCTATGGCTGAAAATCTTTGGGTCAATCAAAACGGTGTAAGACTGGGCCTCATAAAAGATAGAAACGGCGATGTTGTGCGTCTACAGAGTGGCTTTGGCTCTAGTACATTAGAGAAAATAGGTTTTCTTTCTAGTTCCAACGCTTTGTTGGTAGGCTTTGGTGGGACGGCATTATTCACGCTTAGCGCTATCTTGGGAATGTATTATCGCTTTAGGCGAGAATCTGATGCTAGTCTTGCTGGACAAATACTGCGGTGGGTAAACGTTTTTTCAGTTTTATTGTGGCTTGCATTTTTTGTCACGCTGGGAATTGGGATGCTATCAATTATGGATCTCGATATCTCTACTATTGACGAATCACCTTTTCCACCCATCTCCTTGAAGATAGCCTTAACCCTTACGATTGTGCTGTGCATTCAAAGCATAATTCATTTGGTCTGTGTGTGGCCGGCTTGGACTAAGTCAGGTTGGACTACTTGGCAGCGAATGCATTTTACGCTTTATGCTGGTTTTACTATATTCGCCGTTTTTCTACTTTTTCATTGGGGGTTGATAGGCACTGATTTTTACGGTTTGTGAACACTGAAAATAAACTCTTGGCTGGGTGTGAAAACTTAGCCAACAGTCTACTCTGTATTATGGATATTATTTGAACAAAAATATAAAAATGGGTAGTATTTTAACGACCTCAACAAAAAGGATTTAACATGAAACACACAGCAATTAGCGCTATATTTATCGCTCTGTTCTTGCTCTTAGGTGCTGCTAGCGCCCAAAGCCAAAGCTTAACTCAATCATCAATTGACAAGTACATCAAATCTATCGATATGCTAATGAATACTGATAACCCAGAGATTAAAGCCATAGAAGACTCTTTCAATAACACTCAAGGCATTAATTTTGATACAGACGCCAATGGCAATATTAGCATAATGACCCAAATGCTCGGACAATTAGACGCATCACAAGTTGATGCATTGACCGAACTAGCAGACGATGCAGGCTTTGATTCGGTAAAAGAATGGGCCGCAATCGGTGACAAGGTCTCAGCCGCAATGATGGCGATAGAGATGGAAAAAGAGCCTGTTGATATGACTGATATTACACCTGAGATGATGGCAATGGTACCAGAATCGATGCGCAAACAAATGGAAGGTGCTATGCGTATGCTTAAAGCCGTTGAGAAGGTACCCGCTGCCGACATAGCAATCGTAAAAGCAAATTATGACGAATTAATGAAACACATGGATGGGCGCTAACTAAGCTATTGGCACAAGTAGCGATGGGTAAATTAACAGCATATCAACCAAATAATGCGCAAGGCTATGATAAAAAGCAAACACATCAACATTGTTATGATTGTAGCCTTGCTCTACTTAGTGTGCTTTTGGATGCTCAATTATCAGTTAGGCTTTTTTACACTTGATAGAACACAACCTGACTATGTGTTAAGAGACGCGAGTGCAGCCTTAGTCTGTCCTTTAATAAGCGCCGCATTAATTTATAGCAATGTGCTCTTTATCCGCTTGGGAAGCCAATCACTAGCGCTTATTTCAATTATTAATACTGAACGTGATTACATTAAAGCGCAACGCCGCTTTACTCAGTTTTTACTTCGCTTCCAATTGCTCAGTTTCGGGCTAACGCTTTTCATTTCGTTTTGTATTGCTGCGCTATATTTGCATTTTTCGGGCTTTTGGATTGCAAATCCGGAACAAGAATATAGATGGGTATTGCTTGCGCAAATATTTCCGTTTTGGATTATGCTCGTTATGTTGGTGCTAACCATCTACAAAGTGCAATTAAGTTTGCGTTTATTGTTGGCAAAGTTTGCCCGTATATCCTTGTTTGAATCTGAGAAACTAAAGCCAATCAGCGATTTTTTGTTTGCGTCATTTTTTGCTTATTGTTTTCATATGCTTTTGTACTTATTGGTTACCTTGTTTGTTGATTTATTATGGCTCGATATCGTTATTCTTGGGATTATCTCGGGCATTACATTTTTGGTGCAAATAGCGCCCCTTAATATGATGCAAACAACAATCAGGGTCCAAAAAGAATGCACAATCAATGCTATAAATAAATTGTTGAGCGAACAATTAACACAACAACAGAGGGATCAAAGCATAAACGATAATGCCCCTCATAGACGTTTAGTAGATGACAGCAATCGTTTAGAGCACACCTCTGATTTATTACTTGTTCGCCAAGAAATAAAAACGATTTCTACTTTACCCGTTACTGTTCCCACTATGATGAAACTCTTGTTTATACTAATGATTCCCTTTTTCTCATGGGTTGGTGCGGGTGTAGTAAGTCAATTACTCAAGGTACTAATGTGAGCTATGAATATTAATCGTATTAGTGGATTTAACTTTAAAAAAGAATTTATTTTTGGACTCGTTTACCTATTCGTATTATATGCCCTTGCTAGTATGCTTGGTGCCTTTGATGAGCTTGATTCTGATTCAGCTATTCGAATACGAAATGCAGCACTAGGCATGCCGCTTATCACGGTCTTTACCTTTATCAGTACCCGTTTTCTTATGCATTGTTGCTTTAAGGCCTTGGAGCAAGCTGTCAAAAATTCGCTTGCGCAGAAATACACACATTTATTGCTCATGGCTTTTTTCTTAAAAGTGAAAAAGCTTAAATGGCTGAGTATAATCTTGGGGAGTTGTATAACTTTTGTCTACTTATATGTTGAGGATTTGTTAGCAGAAGAATGGAGTCAGCTAGAGCTATTTATGAATGTATCGGCGATCCCGTTTTGGGCGGCGGCTATCTATTTTATTCTTACCTGTTTATATAGCACTAAGTATGTCACCGCTAACTTTTTGGATAGTGAGAGTTTAGACCTGTTTAGTTTAAAAGAACTCAAACCTATTTCAGATCTCGTGGTTTATAACACTGCCTTATGTGCAAGCTCAATAGCGATTATCCCCGTGTTTTGGTTAAATAAGTCTGTGCCTGTACTTGATATTGTCATTGTATTTTGCGTATTTATCAGCCTTGGTTTATATCTTTTCTTGCCAGTGTTTAAAGTACAAAGAATAGTATCAAACAAGAAAACCCTCGCTATTGCTCGTCTTAATCAAAGCATTAATGCTTTGATGAAGAAAAATAATATGGGCTCCCACGAAGCCATTTTAAATGACTCCGAGGTATTACGTGAAATGGCTTCACTTATTAGTACAAAAAAAGAAATTCATGCTGCTTCAGAGTGGCCCATTGATTTGCCGCAAGGGCTCAAAGGGATATTGTTAGGAGCAAGTATACCCTTGTCATGGGCCGCAGGCTCCTTAGTCGAGTCACTGATTTCGGCTATGAATATTATTTAATCTCTTTACCCAGATTTTGTTGTGGGTTTGAAATTTAAATGATTGTTGTCCATAACTTTTATTATGGCGTGCGTGAAATAATTAGTTAAACATCTTGTAGAAATTACAAAGACATTTTCCCACTTATTAAACATTCCTTTAAAAACAATGATTTACATGGTGGCATGATAATGGCTTCAGTATTATCGTAGTTTAAAATAAACCTAAGGAGAATTATTATGAAACGCACTCTATTATCTGTTGCTTTAATCGCTGCCCTTTCTTCACCAGTACTCGCTGCTGATAACAAATGGGAAAAAGAGGCCATGGACGCTTGGTTAGATGGTAAAGCCGAAGCCACATTATTATTTAACGGTAATTTGGATTCGTTCGATATCGACACCGATGTTGTAAATGGTAAAGTAACCTTAACTGGTAAAGTAGACAATGAAATCGACAAAGAGTTAGCTGAAGAGTTAATCATGGGTATTGAAGGTGTTAAGTCTGTTGATAACCGTTTATCTATTTACAACGAAAAAGAATACGCAAAGTCAGGCGAAATGGACGAAATGGATGAAATGGATTCTGACGAAAAATATTCTGCACTCACAGATGCAAAAATTAGCACGGTCGTGAAGAGCAGATTCTTGTTTAACTCAGAAGTGTCTGGCACAGACATCAATGTGGATGTTTCTGACGGTGTGGTTACTTTAGAGGGCCAAGTTGAAACTGACGCAGAACGTGATCTAGCGATATCGATTGCTAAAAACGCCACCGATGTTAAATCAGTGAACGACAAGATCAAAGTAATGAAAAAGAAAACGTCATAAACGACGCTGCTGTTAAGTTATTTTAGATTAGCTTAATGGAATAATCGAAAAGGGGTTGGGCGTTTAGCTCAACCCCTTTTTATGCCACTGAGGTGACAATGCTATTTGGATTGAGACATTGTGCTAGTCTGATTGTCCTCATAAATACCACTAATTAGTCCATCTATAAAAGCAAGCGTTTCGGTATCAATATTGTCTTCAATACTGGTGACACGTTCTTGCAAAACAGCAATGACATCAAGCACTCCATCACATACATCTTCACTGCCTTCTTGCTGACATTCCACCTGTAGCTTCAACACGATTTCAATAATCTCGCTAATTTCTTTCGACGCAAGACGTTTCGCTATTATCGGAGAAGCTTTTTTGAGCGCGGGATAGACAACACTGGCATTACTATTTGATACAAAGAGGTTGGAAACACAAAAGATGAGTATAAAAACTAAGGAAAAATATGGCATACAAATTCAATTTATAACGGGCAATATTTAGTAATCGGCCAAATTGAAATATGCTTAACTAACGGGTGGATTGTTCAATAGCGATCGAACTAGCATTAGGTGTTGATTTGTTTAAGTCAGTGTTAAAAAAGTAAAAAAGCCGCTACATTTGGTAGTGTAGCGGCTTTCTTTTAGGAAGATTTAGCTTTTAGCTTTAATAGGCTCAATCTTAGGACAAAGCACTAATATACTTAGCATAGCAAGTAATGCTAACGCGGCCCCTATACCAAATACAATGGTATAGTTTCCATCAGCAGTTAGGGCTGGAACCGCGTATATCAATGCGCCAGCAGCCAGTTTTGCGCACATGCCTGCAAAACCGGATAAAGTACCTACGGTCTTGCCACCAAATAAATCACTAGGTAAAGTTTGTACATTACCGATTGAGGTTTGGAAGCCAAACAGTATGGTCGCCATAATTAACACTGCTGCTACTTCACCGCCAGGATTAGAAAGCATTAACAATGCTGGTAGCATAATAAGGCAGCCAAGGCAGATAACTAACTTTCTAGTTTTGTTTACTGTCCAGCCAGCTTTCAGTCTATTTTGGGCTAGTAAACCACCAAACCATGCACCAAACATCGCGCCTAAGTAAGGAACCCAGCCGTATATTGCTAATCCCTTAACATCCATTTGATAAACTTCAACTAAGTAAGTGGGGATCCAAACGATGAATAACCACCAAATAGGGTCAATAGCCGCCGTCGCGATAATCACGCCCCAGCTTTGTTTATGAGATAAAAGCTGTCCAGTATTAGGGGCATACTCTACGGCGATATTACCTTCTTCATCTAAACTTTCGTTTTTCTGACCGGTAAGAATATATTCGCGCTCTTCTTCAGTGATCCACGGGTGAGTACCTGGTGGTGACTTAACAACAATCAACCAAGGGATAAGCCATAATAAACCGGTTATACCAACAATAACGAAGATAGCTTTCCAGCTAAAGAAAAGCGCTAGGTATGCAATTAACGGGATAGAGATAATGCCACCAATTGCTGCACCTGAGTTAAATATACCTTGAGCTAGCGCCCGCTCTCTTGTGGGAAACCATTCGGCATTTGCTTTAGCAGCGCCCGGCCAGTTGCCCGCTTCAGACACACCTAAAATTGAGCGGAAAATACTAAAAGTCAAAATGCCTTGAGCGAAGGCATGTAAAACCGTTGCTATCGACCAAATACCGATAGACAAAACGAAACCTAAGCGTGTACCTACCCAGTCAAATATCTTACCAAATAAGGCTTGCCCAAAGGCATATGAAAACAAAAATACGATACTGATAATGCCATATACTTCTTTAAGTTCAGCATCTGATTTTTCAGGGTAGATTTCTTTACCCATAAAAGGCCAAAGCACACTAAGAGTTTGTCTATCTATATAGTTAATAATAGTGGCGAGTGCTACGAGGGATATAACCCACCATCTCAAGTTCTTCATTTTCATGTATACGTGTCCTTTACGAGGCTTTTATGTTGATGCTTCTATTATTTTTAAAGCGTAGCAATCATGCTTTGCCCTTTGTTTCAAATTCTTGATTTTCATAGGAAAATACTGTGTTTGAATCCTTAGTGTTGGCTACTCTGCGAGAGCGACCAGATAATGACTATCACTATTTTAGGCGATACGTTTATCTTAGTTGTGCCATTGCTACCTGCCTGCCGACTGTCCTACTGCAAAATAGTAAGCTGACTCTGACGATTGACGTGTAAGAATTAAATTAAGCTTCAAGTGAATTAAACTAAACTATATGTGAATTAAAATAAACTATATGTGAATGAAAATAAACTATAAGCCCCTATTATGCAACAGCCCGAGCTTTTAAACCCCAAGGTTTCTGCATTATTTACTAGGTGCATATATAGCTGTAAGGGGCGAGGGATTGTGGCTAAAGCTTACCTGCACGCGATTCTGAAATCGCCGTTTAATTGAATTGACAAAACCAAGGTTGAGAATGCTTTTGCATTTGAGTCTGCGCATAGGTCATCGCGCGCGTTTGACGTGTTATTTATGTATCTATCATCGTATTCGATATTAAATACGGCCTTCCCTGCATTTATAAAAGGGGTTAAGGTATTACATTCGTTGTATTGATAGCATTGTTCATTCACCGTAAAGTCAAAATAATTGACTAAATCAGCGATTTGGCCAACATCATTTTTTAGACCAACGCTTAAGTCTTTTTTCCGAGCTTCGTTAGCAATATATCTATTGTAAGCTAGTTGATCATCAAAGCTAATATCAAAGCCCGTGTCATTGCTATATCCATCTACGTTGTCGGCATCCACGCCATCACAACCTTTAGATACGGCCAAGTCTAGCCTTGCTTGAATTATTGGTTTGAGTTCTGCACTTCTGATATCAAGCCACTTTTCTCCTTCCCAACCGGCTAAATCGTTTCCAAGAACAGCTGCGGGGAATAGCAAGGCATCTTCTCGCCAATTTTCGTACGCACCACCGTTCATATAACAAATGACAATTGCACCATTTGCTTTTAGTCGTGCGATCAATTCTACAGTTGAATCAAATAAATCAATCTCATACATTGTCACGTTGTAGCTTTCATTCAGAGCATTGCTGCCTGTGTTTAATTGAATATGCCAAGTTGAGGCTATACGTGGAATTTTAGATGCTGTAGGTGAAGCCTCAGGTGCTACATCTACAGGATAATCAGATGCAGGAGGTGCAATGACTGTGTTAGTTGTATTGCGGTTGCCACCACCACATGACAGTATGAGCAGACATACAAAGACTTTTAAAAAATACCGACTCAAAAGCGCACCCTTTAACGATTTATAGTTTTTATCTATAACAATAAAGCGTTAACGGCCTATTAAATAAATGCCTTAGGGCTATTGTGAGACAAAGTTGCAAGATGTCAGCAAAAAAACGTAATATTCAAGGTGCGCTAGTTAAACTTTTCTTGGTTCAGCAGATTGACTAATGATTGGGCGAAAATGTTTGTCGCTTATTTAGATATGACAACGTCTGCAATCAAGGGTAATTCAGAAGAAACGCAGGGTTAGTACTTACTTATATCATCGGCAAGACTAGCAGCGGGGCAGACAGTATTTGCCTGCTGCGCTTGGCATTAACATCTATATAGTGGCTTTTTACCTAAAATGATCGATGTTGCCTTGGTCAAGGTTGAGCACGTAAGCAGGTAAATCTTCCTTTGCAGGAACGGCTTTTGGCCTGCCATCGTCGCCTATCGCCACAAATTTAAAAGTGGCTTCGGTAACTTTTTCACGTAGGCCAATACGGTCACGGCGCACCCACGCTTCAATATGTACATCTATCGACGTTCGTCCTACGCGGTCTACTTCAGTATATATGCCTAAGATATCACCTACTCTGACAGGTTGGATAAAACTCATCCTATCTACCGATACCGTTACTACACGGCTTTGAGCGCGTTGCCCTGCACAAATACCTGCCGCAATATCCATTTGTGATAAAACCCATCCTCCAAAAATATCTCCTGAAGGATTGGTGTCACCGGGCATAGCAATAGTACGAGTAGTGATTCGGCCTCTGGTTTCTTGTGTCATAATGCTAACTTCGGTATCTACTTACTAGTGAGCGCAGTTTGTATCACTAACGCGTGTTCAGCCAAATCATGGCCTAGGTTGGTTAGATAGCCGCCGTCAGGTTGGTCTACCACACCTTTGTCGAATAAACGTTGTGCAGCAGAAACCAGTGCAGGATCAGCATCATGATGAATCTTTAGACCTTGCATAAGGCTTTTGTGTGGGAACTTTAAAATGAGGTTTAGCTCGTCAGTGAGCTCTTGGGTAAATGGCATACTTTTCTCTTTTTGTATTATTGTTTTCACAACTGCGAGCAGCGGTTTACGTTTTTTCTTAGCCTATCGTTTAATTGCGCTAAACACAAAGCAAAAAAAGGGCTTAGCGAAATTTATTTTCAAACTAACATCATAAATACAACGGCTGGCTATGAAGCGACCTAAAACGCTACTCTTTTAGGCTTCTCACATTTTCAATTTTTTGGGGAATTAAGTTTACTGATTGGGCCACCGACATTGCAAAACCTAAACCTTCGTTGTTTAGTGCTTGCGCTGGTAAATAGTAACGACTAGCACCAATTAAACGATAAAGCGCTGAATCAAGAATATGCCATTGCTGGTCTTTGTACGCTTCAACCCAAGCATGACCAACGGCTCGAAGCGAAGTGCTGTCGTCAATTAAAACGGTTCCAAGCATGACTCTAGCCGGTACATCATGGGCGCGCACTAAAGCGGCCAGCAATACAGCGTATTCGGTACAATCGCCACTGCGTTGTGTCGCCACCACCGAAGCAATATTGAAACCGTTCACATAGCTAGGCTTATCAATATATTCTGCAACAAAGGCCTCAAGTTCACCGAGCTTGATACTTGATGCATTAGAAGGGGAATACGAAAGCGCAGAAGCCCTAAAGGCAGCAATAAAATCCTTACTACTGGGCTCAGAAAAGTCGATAACAAAACTGTCTTGCAGGTACTTACGATTATTATTACCAATCTTTGCGGCATACTGCGGACGTTTTCCCATGCTTACTTCAAGGGTATTGCTATCTATAATTTCAGCCTCTATATGGTGATATTGGCTAAGTGTTTTATAGAGCGTTTCTGCATGGCTAGAGCTTAATTTTAAACCTATCCTTTCTGACAAGGGGAGTGTTTGCGATGGCGCTAAGGATGCCGAAAATTCGGCAATAGAAGGGGCTACCTGGGCGCTCGCACAGCATGAGAATGCGAGCAATATTAAGACTAATTGCGCTTTCACTCTGACTCAACTGTCGTCGGTTTTGCCGTTGGTAATCCACGAGAATGCATAAGCGTCATTCCTATTTTTATAGGCCCTTGGTTTATTGTTCCACGCTGGAAAATACCTTCTTCATCAGCCAGAAATTGCATCACCAATGGCCCCATGTCTACCTCAAAGTTAGCGTCGGGGTTGTCGCTTAATTGCTTAAGCTTGACTGTCAAAGCTGAACTTGGATCAACGCTCGATGACCACATCGAATATTCACCAACACTAGCGTCAGACTTTCTTAATTTCTCAAGCTCTAAATAACTGCCATAGCCCGACAAAAACCAGCCATCGTGCTCAAGGGTTTTGTTGACTTCTTTACCTTGCATTTCGCCTGCAACTTGCCATGCATCATCTGCATATGACAATGTAAAGTTTGACGCTAATACGCCATTTTGCACGGCGTATTCATTGGCGTTAATTATTGAACCATCACTGGCGCTCCAAGAATCAGATACACTATCAATGCGTGCAAAATTACTTGCGTCTACCGGCATTAACATTGCTGAGTTGTTGGCAATGCTTACATCACCTTCAGCGTCAAACGTATATCTTTCCTCAACAAAACCAATATTTATACCATTGAGTGACATTTGATAAACCACTTCAAAAAATTCAGGGTCAGCTTCTGATTTGGTAAATGCTTCCACAAAGGAGGTAAATACCTTGCTAAATGAGTCTCTATAACCTATTTCGTTATGCACACACAGCTGTAGACTTTGGCTCGTTCTTGCTGATTTGCCTTTTACTATGCCCGACAAAGATGCCTCAGAATCACTAATATTGTAAAGCGTATCGGCAGAAATATAAGGGGTATCGTCTATCACGCCCGCATCAACTGCGTAATTTACGGTAGAGCTAAGTTTCATTTCGTGGGCAGCAGCCGTGTTATCTATACTAAGTCCCATTATGTTGTGCAAACTATTAGCCGGGCCATCAAAACTTGTAAATGCGTAGCACTCGATTGGTGTAGTGCTACCAATATCAACGGTGTAATACCAAAATGTACCGTCTTGTTCAGCCAGCGTAAACTTGCCTGCGACCTCGCCCTTCACACCAAGCGCTTTTATTTCTATTGAGCTTGTTGTGTCTAGTTTGGCTTCGTTTGCCATTGCATCTTTAAACCACTTGGGGTAGTCGTTTATATTTTGAAGGTCTGTTGCGTTCGCGCTAAACCCGGCGCAGACTAATGTGCTTAGCACAGAAAATGTAAAAAGATTACGCATGGTTTCAAGTTCCTTGTTTATCTATTCTATATGCTTGCCAAAGGGGCGGGGAAGCAAAGATGCAAAAGAATACACTAACAAGACAGTTACTTTGTAGTGTTTTTAACAAATAACTTACATTAGCAGCAATAAAGCTAATAAGTAAAAGTACTTAAGCCGTTTACAGTGCGGTAGATATTAGTTTGCTTATATCAAGTTGAAGATTTTTTGGCGCTTGGCAAGGTAAAACTTTCAATAGGTGCTGGCCGAGCAAAGTAATAGCCTTGCATTTTCCTACAACCCATCGACAACAACTGATCCTTTTGCTCTTTACTTTCGACCCCTTCAACGGTGCTTCCAACATTAAAGCCGCTACACAAAGCCAATATGGTTTTAATAATCCCTTGGCTGCGTTTATTTTGTTTAAGGTTGTGTACAAAACTACGGTCAATCTTTAGCGTATCAAAGGCTAAGTTATGGATGTAGCTCAAACTAGAATAGCCTGAACCAAAGTCGTCAAGGGCAATCTTAAAGCCTTGGTCCTGAAGTTGCCTTATTGTTGCTGAAGACTGATTAAAGTCGTTCATCATACTTGTTTCGGTAATCTCCAATTGTATGCGACTAGTTTCGATACCATGGCGATGCACAATCTCGGTCAGCGCCTTTACTGCTTCGGGATTATTTATGTCATGTACCGACAAATTAAACGAAAGGAAAAGCTGTTCAGGCCAATCTTTAAGATCTTGTATCGCTTTTTCAAATAGGGTTAGTGTGATGTTGGTGATAGCGCCAATTTTTTCAGCAATAACAATAAATTTATCTGGCGGTACTTCACCAAGCTCGTCATGAAACCATCTTGCGAGAGCTTCAAACCCTAGTATTTCTTCGCTTTCACCATCGACGATAGGCTGATAATACAGGGTCATGCCATTTTCAAGTAAATTATTGGTTAGCGCTAATTCAACTTTCGACTTTTCTCTAAGTAGTGATTCGTGCTTTTTAGAGAAAATAATAGATGAACCTCGTGATTGCGCTTTTGCTTCGTACAAAGCAAAGTCGGCTCTATCCATTAAGGCTTGTGCTTCAGTGCCTGATTCAGGGTAAAGTGCAAAACCACATGAGCCTGATATGTGGACAATACCCGAACGCATTGTGAATGGTTTTTCTAATTCTTTGGTAATGCGCTGCCCAAGTGTTGTGATTTCATCTTGGCAACCCTCGCAGTCTTTTACCAAGGCGAATTCATCGCCGCCCACTCGCGCTAAAAAGACGTTTTTTCCTAACATACTCTGCAATCGTACGCTAACATCTGCCAATACGCGATCACCAGCTGCATGGCCATGGATATCATTGACAGGTTTAAAACCATCTAAGTCAATTAAGGCGACTAGGAAGGGCTTGGTCACGCAGCCCTTAGATAATTTTTCATCCAAGTGATTGGCAAAACTACGCCGATTAGCCAGTTTTGTTAAGCCATCTTGATTCGCAAGTATTTCGTTTTGAATGTTGAGTTTTTGGGTTTTTCTGTGCTGTAGTTCGAGTTCTACTTTTGCATTCACTACTTCTGAAAAAGCGCGGTAATGGCTTAAGGTCACCATAACTACCGCAATCATGACGAGCACAAAATTAGTTGCAATCGCTACAAATATTGCCTCTCCAGAAAACAGGAAAAAGACAACAAAGGGTAGCCCAACTACCAAGGATATTGCCCAAGCAGCGCCAGGAAGATGAATCAGGCACACAATAATGCCGATGACGGTTATCGACATATAGTAAATAATATGAGCACGCAATGAGAAATCGCCGTAGCTATATAATAAAAAGCACCAAAGCGAAAAACCGACACTCATTAAAGCAGCAGTTATAATCGTCAGGGTTATTTGCTTTTTCGCTTCTTTGTACGAAAAAGTTTTAAATCTAAAGTGGTACCATATTGAGACTCGGCTTATACAACCAATGCATAATATGAGCACGGTATAAATCGTCAAATAATCTGGCGCAACGCCGTAATGCGTATATGCCAGAGCAATAGAATTCACCATTAAGATAAAATACAAAAGCGGGATTTTTTTTAGTAATTCGTTAAATTGAGCAAATACAACTTGTGGGCTGGCGTCGCCGACATTCATTTTGTCGCTTAAAAAGTTCAGAATGTTTGTCATGTATCTTTAGTCTTATGTAATCAAACGCTAGGAAAATATTGGATGCTAGTCCGTGTTATCGGCCACCCATTAACTTTGCATGAATAAATAACTTAGAGGAATTTGCTCGTTGGCTTAATCAGCAACTTAGCTTAGGATACATAGACTTCTAATTTTTACTGCGCGTTTACAATAAATAATATAAAAACATTTTTTAAGTCCTTACTGCCAGGCATATTTTTATTTGGCTTTACGGTGGGTACCGGCAGCGTTACCTCTATGGCCAAAGCAGGTGCCGATTATGGTATGTCGTTGTTATGGACAATATTCATTTCATGCGCTATTACCTACTTTCTTATTCATTTGTTTGGCAAATTTACCTTGGTAACCGGACTTACTGCCCTGCAAGCATTTCGCAAACACGTTCATCCTTTGGTCAGCCTATTTTTTATTGTATCGCTAACTACCCAAGTCAGTGGCAGCGTAATTGGGGTGATGGGGATAATCGCAGATGTATGTTTTGAATGGTCTAAAAACTTTATAGAGGGTGGTATTTCCCCCATCTACTTTGCTATTTTCTTTATCGCATTTGTGTATATTATCTTTTTGATTGGTAAAACCGAGGTGTTCGAAAAAGTACTCGCGATATTTGTTGCAATAATGTCGGTGTGTTTCCTTATTAATTTTATAATTTTAATGCCGCCTGCTATCGAGATCCTTAAAGGTATGGTGCCAAATGTGCCTGATACCGGCCCTGGCAAAAATTCATTTTTAGTGATTGCGTCTATGGTCGGAACAACGGTTTTTTCTGGCTTATTCATTTTACGAACCATACTGGTAAAAGAGGCCGGTTGGACAATGAAAGATCTAAAAACACAAAATAGAGATGCACTTTTCTCGGCGTTTTTAATGTTTATTGTTAGTACATCGATTATGGCGGCAGCGGCAGGCTCGTTATTTGTACAAGGCATTACGCTTACCCATGTTACGCAAATGATTGGTTTACTTGAGCCTTTGGCGGGCGCAGCAGCCGTGACAATATTTACTATTGGTCTTATAGCTGCGGGTGTGTCATCTCAGTTCCCAAACGTTGCGCTATTACCGTGGTTGCTTGATGACTACAACGAACGCAAGCCAAATTTAAAGCGCCCGAGTTACCGTGTTATTGCTTTGGTAATTTCATTGTTGGGTCTTATTGTGCCTATTTTTAATGCTAAGCCTATTGCTATCATGGTCAGTTCTCAGGCTTTTGGCGCATTGTTATTGCCAGCCACCGTTGCTTGCATATTTTATGTTGGTAACAAAAGCAAATTAATGGGTGAGCACAAGTTTTCAGCCCTAACGAATATACTCTTAACTTTGATCCTCGTATTTGCATTAATTATGAGTTACATGAGCTATAACGGCATAGTGTCAACCTTACAATCATTGTAGAAGAGAACGGCTAAATAATAGGAAAATAACGATGACACAAATAATCAAGTTCTCATCCAACCGAGTATGGCGAACCTATCAGGGAGGTAAGCTGCTCGATACGATTGAAGGGAAGCGAAGCCCCGAAGATTCAAGCTTTCCTGAAGATTGGATAGGCTCTACTGTTGAAGCACGGAATGTTGGGCGTGAGCATATCTCTGAAGGCTTAGCGATGGCGACAAATGCTAATGGCGAGGAAGTCGCATTTCGTGACTTGCTTAAGCAAGACCCTGCTTATTACTTAGGCCAAGATACTGAGAATCCGTCTTTTGATGACATTCCATTAGTGAAATATCTAGACAGTGCAACTCGATTGCATTTTCAGGCGCATCCGACAAGAGCCTTCGCTCAAGAGCGTTTGGGTATGCCACGCGGTAAAACCGAAGCTTACGTCATCCTTGAAACTCGTGAAAGCGTTGATGATGCTTATATATACGCAGGCTTTCAAAGGCCTCCAAGTCGTGATTCATTAAAAGAATGGATAGAAAGCCAAAATATTGCTGCGATTGAAAGTTGCTTTGACCGCATAGCCGTTAAACCGGGCGACGTATTTTTGATACCCGGCGGCATCCCTCATGCCTTAGGCGAGGGTATATTAATGCTAGAAATTATGGAGCCTTCTGATTTAGCGGTAAGATTTGAATTTGAACGTTGTGGCTATGTCATCCCCGAGCAGGCTAGATTCATGGGGACCAATATCGAAACGGCATTAGACGTATTTGACTTTACACCCATTCCTCCTAAGCAGGTTAGCGAAACACTTCGTTGCCAGCCAAAAGTGCTAAGTAGTGATGAGCAAGGCAACTATCTTGAAGAACTCATCGGCGCAGATAAAACATCCTGTTTTGTTGTAAAACGAGCATTTACCAATGGGCGCTATAGCCGCAGCGAATCGGCTTTTTTCTATGGTGTGGTGATACAAGGCGAAGGCGTGTTTAAAGCGGGCGATAAAAGTACTGAGCTAAAACAATGGGACCGTTTCTTTTGTCCAGCTGGGCTTGAAGATTTTGCCTATGAATCTGCTAAAGGCATGACTATTTTAGAATGCTATGGCCCAGAAAGTTCGCATAAGTAAAGCGGCTTTTTTAACAATAAAGCGTTGTTTTTAAATAGTCCTGTGAGGGCTTGAATCAACTTTGTTGTCGGTACTGGTTAGGGGTTATGCCAAAGTGTTTTTTGAAGATAGCATACATATATTGCAAAGAAGGGTAGCCGCAAATACTAGCTACGGCGGCTAGACTGTCATTGCTTTCTTTGAGTTTTTTACATGCGGTTTCCAGTTTCTCGTTATGTATTTGTGTATGCACGCTATGGCCGCATTCTTCAATAAAGCGATGCTCTAGATTAGAACGTGAAATCCCTACAAAATCGAGCACCTGCTCCACTTTTATACCGCGGCAAGCATGCTGGCGAATGTAATGCATTGCTTGTATAACGTAGGGGTCTTGTAGTGCTTGAAAATCAGTAGACTGGCGCTGAATAACGCCAATTGGCGGCACAAGCACGCGGGTTGGTTTCGGATTTACGGGTTTTAGGTTATTAGTCTGTAAACGGAGCAAGCGCCGATGCAGTAATTTTGCTGCTTGAAAACCCATTTCAAAACAGCCTTGGCTTACCGAACTTAGACTCACCCTACTTAAATTACGCGCGATATCATCGTCATCTATGCCAATAATTGAGATTTGATCGGGTACGATGCGGCCAATGTGATCGCATACTTGCACTAGGTGACGTGCACGTGCGTCGGTCACCGCAACAATCCCGACTGGGGTTGGGAGTGTTTCAATCCATTTGGCTAGTTGGCTCATATTCTCTTGCCAAGCATGGGCACTAGTGGGCAACCCTGTGTATACAGCGCAGTCAAAGCCTTCTTTTTGGCACACATCGATGATTGCTTGTTGGCGTTCTTTTGCCCATAAATTGCGTTTTTTGGCTTCGTCAAATGGCAGGCCATAAAAGGCGAAGTTTTCAAGCCCTTTTTGTTTTAGATGGTCAAAGGCGGTGCGCACAACAGCCATGTTGTCGGTGGCAACATAAGGCACATTTGGATAGAGTGATTCGTCTTGATAAGAGCCCCCTACGCCTACAATAGGTATGTCCATGTGTTCAAGGGCCGATTGAATGTCAGGATCATCAAAGTCAGCAATAATACCGTCTGTTTCCCAGCTTTCGAGGTCATTTAAACGGGCTAAACAATCCTCCTCTAAATATACATCCCAACTTACTTTAGAGGATTGTAAATAGTGACCAATACCCTCGATAACTTGACGGTCGTATACTTTGTTGGCATTAAACAACAGACTAATGTGATGTTGGTTTTGTAACGGCATTGCATACACTCTTGGTTAATACTGACTGCTTTCAATCTTCAGCTAACACTATACGTCAAACAAAATAACATAAAAATAACAAAATTACGGAATTTATTTATGGAATTTCGTAATTGCTTGAATAAGAGCCTTCAGCCACTATGTACATATTGGTGTTGTGGCGTGAATATTCTTTCATCTCAACGTAGTTTCATTTTTAAGCGCGAGTAAATTTTAAGGGATACAAAATGTATCTAGGTATCGATTTAGGCACATCTGGTATAAAAGTTATTCTTATGAATGCTGACGGCTCACTTGCAGGCTCAGCAACATCATCTTTGACCGTCGAGCGCCCCCAGCACCTTTTTTCAGAACAAGACCCAGCGCAGTGGTGGCAAGCATTTTCCATTGCGATGGATGAGTTAAAAGCGCAATTTGATTTATCAAAGGTAGCTGCTATTGGTTTATCTGGTCAAATGCACGGTGCTGTCTTGTTAGGTGAAAACGACGACGTTTTGCACCCTGCAATATTATGGAATGATGGCCGCAGTCAAGCACAATGCGAAGAGCTTGAAGCGCTGGTAGAAAATAGCCGTGATATTACCGGAAATATTATGATGCCAGGTTTCACTGCGCCTAAGTTAAAATGGCTTGCTCAGCACAAAGCCGATGTTTTCGCCAAAGTCAAAAAAGTACTGTTACCTAAAGACTACTTACGATTGCTACTAACGGGTGACTACGCTTCTGACATGTCGGATTCTGCAGGTACATTGTGGCTAAATACTTCATCTAGAACCTGGGATGAGAGCCTGTTGAAAGCTTGCGGTTTAGATTTAACGCATATGCCCACCTTGTTTGAAGGCAGTGAAATTACCGGATACGTATTAGCTGAATTGACCCACAAATGGGGCCTAAACCCGACCGTCCCTGTTATTGCCGGTGGGGGTGACAATGCAGCTGGAGCGGTAGGCGTAGGCCTTATCAACGCTGGGCAAGGGATGTTGTCTCTAGGCACGTCGGGAGTCTATTTTGTGGTGTCAGACGCCTATTCGGCGCAAGCAGACAAAGCCGTGCACAGTTTTTGCCATGCACTGCCTAACAAGTGGCATTTGATGTCAGTAATGTTAAGTGCGGCAAGTTGTTTAGAATGGTTCGCTAGTACTATTGTAGAGCAGGACTTAAGCCGGTTAATGGCTGATCTTGCTAACTATGAAGTGCCAAGCGATAGTCCATACTTTTTGCCTTATTTAAGCGGTGAACGTACACCACACAATAACCCACATGCCAAAGGCGCATTTTTTGGTTTAACCCACAGCACTAACAAACTGACAATGTTACATGCAGTACTTGAGGGCGTGAGTTTCGCTTTTGCTGACGGTATGGATGCACTTCATTGTTCAGGCACAAAAGCAAGCGATATTAGCCTGATCGGCGGTGGCACTAAGAGTGAGTACTGGCGCCAAATGTTGGCTGATGTTTTAAACGTAAAATTAGACTACCGTGAAGGCGGGGATGTTGGCCCGGCCCTTGGCGCAGCTCGTCTTGCCCAAATCGCCATCGAGAAGGGCCGTAGTTTAGAGGACATATGTACTCAGCCGCGTTTAGTGAAAACCTATTTGCCAGAACAGAGCAAACATGCTTTTTTCAACGCGCGACGCCAAACATTTCAAAAACTTTATACCGCGACGAAGGGCTTGATGTAGGCCCTTGTTATGCTTTATTTATCATTTAAAGAACCAAAAATAGCAATACTTACCAAGGATATTCATTATGTCTAGTTACTTTGACCACATTCCAGCCATCAAATTTGAAGGCACAGATTCGACTAACCCATTGGCCTTTCATCACTACGATGCAGAACAAGTTATTTTGGGTAAAACCATGAAAGAACATTTACGTTTTGCCGCATGTTATTGGCATAACTTCTGCTGGGATGGGGCTGATGTATTTGGACAAGGCACCTTCAATAGACCTTGGTTAAAACCAATGGATGCAATGCAGGCTGCAAAGCAAAAAGCAGACGCCGCGTTTGATTTTTTCACTAAACTTAATATCCCTTACTACTGTTTTCACGACATTGATGTTGCGCCAGAAGGCGATAGCGTAAAAGATTACATTCGTAACTTTTCTGAAATGGTTGATGTATTGGAGCAAAAGCAAGCCGATACAGGTTTGAAGTTACTTTGGGGGACGGCAAATTTATTCAGTAACCCACGCTTTGCTGCCGGTGGTGCGTCAAACCCTAATTCAGAAGTCTTTAGCTATGGTGCAACGCAGGTTTTTCACGCTATGAATGCAACCAAGCGCTTAGGTGGTGAAAACTATGTGTTATGGGGCGGACGTGAAGGCTATGAAAGCTTGCTAAATACCAACCTTCGCCAAGAACGTGAGCAGCTAGGTCGCTTCTTCACGATGGTTGCTGAACACAAAGCTAAAATCGGCTTTAGCGGCACCTTGTTGATTGAGCCAAAACCGCAAGAGCCAACGAAACATCAATATGATTATGACACTGCAACGGTTTATGGCTTCTTAAAACAGTTTGGCTTAGAGGATGAATTTAAAGTAAATATTGAAGCCAACCATGCAACCTTGGCGGGTCATTCATTCCACCATGAAATTGCCACGGCGGTTTCTATGGGCATCTTTGGGAGCATCGACGCTAACCGCGGTGATGCGCAAAATGGCTGGGATACAGACCAATTTCCAAATGATGTGGCTGAGCTGACGCTAGTGATGTATGAAATCTTGAAATCGGGTGGATTTACAACAGGTGGCTTAAACTTTGACTGTAAATTGCGCCGTCAAAGCTCAGATGCGGCCGACCTTTTCCATGGTCATATTGGTGGCATGGATCATATGGCGCTCGCGCTTAAAAAAGCTGCTGCAATGATTGAAGATGATTTTATAAGTCAAAACACAAATAAACGCTATGCGAGCTGGTCTACACCCTTAGGTAAAGACATCCTTGCAGGTAAGCATAGCCTTGAGTCGTTAGCCGCGATGACTGCTGATAACAACTTAAGTCCTAAACATGTAAGTGGTCAGCAAGAGTTGCTTGAAAATAAAGTAAATAGAGTATTATTTGGATAGTTAGCACTTACTATTTTGTGTGTGTTGCAGGCGATTGTTATTACCCTAGATAGCCATCGCCTGTTTTATTTTTTCGTATCAGGCAAATGCATATCTACATGCAAAATGCCGTCCTCTAAATAGTGCTCTGACACTTCCTGAAATCCAAAACTTTGATATAGCTCGCTCAAATGACTTTGCGCACCAATAGTGATGCCTATATTCGGCCAAAGCATTAGGCTGCGTTTTATTGACTCGCGGATGATTTGACGACCTAGCCCTTGTTTTCTAGCGTTTTCGGCAACCAAAATTCGACCAATGCTAGGCGTCTTGTAACTCAAGCCTTTCGGCAATAAACGCGCGTAGGCAAGAATATTGTGCTCATCTGCAAGCATTAGATGCTGTACACCCTCTTTTGTATCTTTATCATCTATGTCTTGATAAATACATTGTTGTTCAACCACAAACACTTCACTGCGAAGCCGCAAAATCGCATAAACTTCATTAGGACTAAGTTCGGCAAAAGACTTGCAAATATAATTCATGCTTGTGGTTTCTCTAGTATTATTTGTTTTGTGTTCGTATCGCGGATTTGTCGTTCCAAGTGCAAAGCGACACTAGCAGTTGACGTTTGTTTTTGCAATCGCAACACAGCCCGCCGTTTTACCTCAATCGTCATCTTCGCGAAGGCGAAGATCTCCCAAGAAGCATAGTAAACCCCATAAAAAGTTGCGATTTATGCGGATGATTTAGAAGATTCTTGCCTTCGCAAGAATGACGTGGGGCGGGCAAGAATGACGTGGGGCGGGCAAGAATGACGTTTGCGGGCAAGAAAAACTTCGGGGGGTTAACTGACATAAGTCACTTAAGGTTTACCCTCAATTACCGCCGATGCGTTTGCTACGATAAGTGGGTCAGCTTCTTTTTCGACTTTATGATTTTTATCTGGATAGGGGAGGCTTGCTAATAGGTGATGCATGCAGTTTAGCCTCGCTCGTTTTTTGTCGTCAGATTTAATCACTACCCAAGGAGCATCTGCGGTGTTGGTGTTAAAGAACATGGCTTCTTTTGCTTGGGTGTAGTCATCCCATTTTTGCATAGCGAGTTTGTCGATTGGACTTAGCTTCCATTGTTTTAATGGATCTTTTTTACGCTTTTCGAAGCGCGCTTTTTGCTCTTTAGCGGTGACCGAAAACCAGTACTTAAACAAACGAATACCACTGCGAACCAATAACCTTTCAAAGTCGGGTGTTTGGCGCATAAACTCTTGATATTCGTGTGGCTCACAAAAACCCATCACTTTTTCTACGCCTGCTCGGTTGTACCATGACCTATCAAACAGCACGATTTCGCCGGTGGTAGGAAGGTGGCTAATATAGCGCTGATAATACCATTGCCCACGTTCGGTTTCGTTGGGTTTTTCAAGTGCAACGACTCTACAACCTCGTGGGTTTAAGTGTTCCATAAAGCGTCTTATCGCGCCACCTTTGCCAGCAGCATCACGTCCCTCAAAAATAATCACAATTTTCTGACCGCTATCTTTGACCCACTTTTGCAACTTCAATAATTCTATTTGAAACTCTTCTTTGCGAGATTCATAGGCTTTTTGTGGCATTTTGCTTTTATATGGATACTTACCATTGCGAAATATGTCGGCGATAAATTCAGCGTCGTGCCTATGTTGTGCTAGGCCTTGCTTGTGTTGCTTTGCTAATTTACTTTGAGATGACATTTTACCGTCGCTTTATTGTGCAGGTTTATAAGCTAAAGTATTGGGGCTGGCCTTAATTTGCAAGCTATTTGTGGCCAATATAGGCTGTTCCCAGCGCAATGAAGTGCTAAACTAAGGCTATATACAAGAGGAAAGCACAACAATGATAACGCACAGCGATATAAGCGACCTTAGCGTAGCAGCGCATACTATAAAGTCTTTGCTAAATATAAAATTTACGCGGGCCAAAGAGCGCCACGCTAGTGCCATGGGCTTTGCATCGTCTAATCATTTGTTAACTGCGCTAAAAGAAGGGCCTGTTGAACGTGAGTTCAGTGCCTACATCGAGATATTAAAAAAAGAAGCCTTAGCTAATCATCAAATAACGATAGATGATGAACTGGCGAAACGTTTGCGCTATGAGCTAATTGAATAGCAGGATACTACACATTTGATTACCCTATGCGTTTAAGTGATTACTAGTTTCTACAATAGATTTTAAAGGAAGTTAATTTGGCCGTTCATTGGTTCCCAGGACATATGCACAAAGCACTTACTGAAATGAAAGATGCTTTGAGTCAGGTAGACATTTTAATAGAGGTCCTTGATGCGCGTATTCCCTATTCAAGTGAAAACCCCGAAATAGCCAAAATCAGAGGTGACAAGCCTTGTATCAAAATACTGAATAAGTCAGATTTAGCCGATCCTGAAACTACTGCTGCGTGGCAAGAGCATTTAGAAACAGATAGAGCGGTAAAAACCTTTACTACGTCTATCGACAACCTTGCTAAAACAAAACAAATCTTAGAGCTTGTTCGCAAAACCTGTGCGCAAAAAGATGCCTCAGTCAAAACCATCAATGCCATGATTATTGGCATTCCAAATGTCGGCAAATCTACTCTTATTAATATATTGGCTGAACGCATTATCGCGAAAACCGGTAATGAGCCTGCGGTGACAAAAAATCAGCAGCGGATTAATTTAGGCAATGGCATTGTTTTACTCGATACCCCAGGGGTTTTATGGCCAAAACTCGAAAATCCAAATACCGGTTATCGCTTGGCGATTTCAGGGGCAGTGAAAGATACCGCGATTGAATATGACGACATTGGTTTTTACGCAGCTGACTATTTGATCAAAGCCTATCCTGAGCATTTAAAAAGCCGATTTAAAATAGAAGAAGTTCCATCTACCGAAATCGAGTTTTTAGAACTAGCGGCCTCTAAACGTGGCGCTCTGATGGCAGGCGGCCGGGTAAATCTACATAAAATTTGTGAACTGCTAATTGGTGAATACCGCTCAGGAAAACTAGGCCGGATAACCTTAGAAACGCCACAAATGCTTGCCCAAGAAGAACTTGAAATGCTTGCCGCTGCTGAAAAGAAAATAGCAGACAAAGCAAAACGCAAACAAAAATTTAAAGATGGTTCGCTTACCCCTGATAAAAAGGACCGCAAAGAAATACGTACGAACAAGCGCGAAATGCAAAAACGTGCTAGAAAAAAATAGTATTATTTTTCTGCACGTTTTATTGCTCTTGGCGCTTCACTATAATTAGTGTCAGTTACTTTAAGCATTCCTATCATTTTTCGAACTTTGCTGCTTAGCTTGTTCAAATCATCACCAAACACTAAGCTATGATTTAAGTGTTCAAGGGTTTTCTTAAATTCTAGATCCATCTCTGTGATGTTGGAGGATACATTTTTAAACAGTTTGTTTTGATGCTCTGTTTCTTGATTAATTTCGTGCGCTTGCTGGTCAATATGGGTAAAAACGCGCGCTAAACCACTTAATACTTGGCTACTCTTATTAACTTGCTCTACGCTTACTTGCGTGCTGTGTACCCCTTTATTCATGGTGTCAGATGCTTTTTGAGTGCCAAGTTGAATTGACTGAATCATTTTTTGAACTTCTACAGTTGAATCTTTGGTACGGGTCGCTAAAGTGCGAACTTCACTAGCAACAACGGCAAAACCTCGTCCGGCATCTCCCGCCCTTGCTGCTTCAATTGCAGCGTTAAGCGCTAATAGGTTTGTTTGTTCAGATATACTATTTATCACATCAATGATTGTTTCAATCTGTGCACTATCATTGTGTAACTGATCGATAGCTGCAGACATCGAAGCTATCTCTTGCGTCAAATGGTCCATCTCTTCGGTCGTTTTTAGTGCGACCTGCTGACCATGCTCGAGAGCTTCTAAACTTTCCTTTACAGAATTTGATATCTGCAAAATACGATTATTTACTTCTTCAACTGAGCAAGTTGTATGCCCCATTGACTCGGCAACCTCCTGGCTGCGACTGCGTTGTTGGTTAGCGGCTGCTTCAATGTTTGTATTGGTATCAGCAAGTTCATTGGCCATGGGTACAAGTCGCATAACTGACTTTGTCACTTGTGATACTAATACATCAGTTTGTTCAATGAACTGGTTAAACGCCTTACTAAGGCGAGTAAGTTCATCATTACCAACTAATTCAATTCTTTGAGTTAAATCTCCTTCGCCACTAGCCAAATTTTCGGCCATTGCAATTATTTTATGGATAGGATTCAGTATATAGCGGTGTACGCCATACAAAGAGACTATTAAAAAAATGATTAATAAAGCAGAAAACGAAAAATTAATTAGCTGTGAGGATTTAGTTGCTTCAATTTCAAGCTGTAATTGTTCTGCTTCTATTTGCTGTAACTTTATTGTTAAGGCTTCAATTTCGTCATATATTGCGCTGGCAGTTCCATCAAACTCTGCAATTAGTTTATTAGCTGCAGAAGGTCCATCAGCAATATATGCTTCCGCCATTTTTTGGCCACTGATATAGTAGTTTTCCATAATCGGTAGTAAAGCTCTATAGTCATAATCTGACTTTGTATCTAATTGTTGAAGGGCTTTAATAGACTCCCTAAAACTATTAGCGCTTTTAGCTGCTTCAACGAACCCATCATTTAGACCATCTAGCGCTCTTGTCGCGCTGATATCATTTAACCATTGTTGAATTTGAATTACCGAAACTTTTACTTTATGCAGATTTTGGGTGATTTGACGTTGAGTCTCTGATAAATAGATAGCTTGTTTAAGTATGTTGTTATTGTGATGATACTGAGAATATCCTTGTGTAAAAAGGATGATCAAAAAGGCGACAACGACAAAGTAGATTTTAGTTTTTATCGTAAATTTCATTGTTAAACGCACACCTCAAGCTGCTAACTTCGCCATTAGAGCAAAGTCAACTAGTTAACTTATTCTGTAAAGAGTTAACGGCCGCCTGTCCTTTATCTTAAACGACTTATTTTATGTAATAATTTTGAAGTCACTTAGAATGTTTCTTTCGCGTAAACCAGAGCATGGCAAAAATACTTGGTAAAAGCAGATATATTGGCGCAGGCGTGGGTACTTGCGGAACAATTTCTTGGTCAACTTGTTGTAGGTCGTTTTCATCATATTGGGCTTTCGTTTCAAGCACAACTGCGCCGGTTACCGGCGTGACTAGTTGGTATTTTTCACCTAGCAACCCCGCTTGTTCATAGTCTTTTGCATCAATTAAACGCCTTATTTCATCAAATGCCCACAAGCGAGCCACATGACTGTTCTGTTGCTTTTGCGTGGTCAATGTTTGTTGTAGCGTTCTATGCATTTTCCATTGTTTTTGAGGATGTAAGCGGTTTTTAAAAAAGTCTCCCAACTCTTTTTCTACTTCATTTGATTGATTAACCTGCTGCGCAGTAGACAACCAATTTAAATTATTGAAGGCCTTATTTACACTGGCATCGATGCTATATACAGCAACCGGCGGGATACTCTTGATTCGCGTTAGGGTTTGTTCAAGCATGTTGGAGGTTGCGCTAAACACGATTGGCTGTGGTCCGTGAATCCAAAGGAGTTGTGCATTATTGGTACCTTCTAGCTGCTTAAGGGCTTTTATCAGTGCGGGCATATTGTCAAAGCCTCTGTCACGATTTGCCGCAAGAATAAACGCTTTGACTTGTTCAGCGTCACTATTAGACCACTGCTCAATAGTCATGCTCGTCGTGTTTTCATCCGCTCTAATAATGTCGACTCGCATACCATCTGGAATGTAATTTAAAGCTTTATTGATACTTGGTAAGTGCGATGCCATGCTTGCTGAAGCATCTAGTACCAGTAATATCCTGTCTTTGGGTTTGTTGGATACAAGCCTTAACTCTTGGTTTACTTCCATGCCATCAATCGTGCTGAAAGCCTTATTTTTAGCGCCTTTTGCTCGCTTCGCTTGCATATTGATAAAGCCAGATTCAACTAATGAATAATCAAGCTGTTGCGTGAGCCTGTAGCTACCATCGTCGATAGGTTTTGCTTTGCCACCTTCTCCCATAGTAAAGGGCGTTTTACTTTCTAGCCAAAGTGAATGATTAAGCTGCGGTGCGAGGGTGAAATTTCGCTGAATTAAGCGCGGCAGATTCACACTAGCTTGTTTTTGAGTGGCAAAATCAAAAGCGCTAGTAATGCCTATCTTAAACTTCATTTTACCACCCTTACGCGGTACCGGAAACGCTTGCAGCATTATACGCTGAGGGCCATTACTGGTGACCAAAAATGGATCTAAGCGCCTTCGTACGATACTCGTGTAGGCTTGTTTGACCTGCGACGTTTTTGCAAACGCGGCCTCTTGTGGCTCGCCGTTTACCCATAATGTGACTCTTGAGACCACAGCTTCAGGCGGTAATTGCAACGCGAAACGTGCTTCTCGTTGCTGTACGTCATCGTTTTTGACTTCCATCGTCCATTCAACGTAGCTATAGCCATCTTCAACATTAATATCACCGTCAATATTAGAAGAGACTAGTTGAAGATAAGGCAATATTTGCCCTACATTGTCACTGGCCTGATTGGTGTCTCTAAAATTAAAGTCAAATCCGCTTGGTTCGGTCTTTCGGTCTTGAAAGTCTAAATAGCTTTTACCGGTGACCTTAAATAATACGGTGCGGGCATGATTGCTATTACGCTCATTAGCGTTCATAAACTCACCGATA
This sequence comes from Glaciecola sp. G7-5, assembly GCF_055808975.1. Taxonomy (NCBI): domain Bacteria; kingdom Pseudomonadati; phylum Pseudomonadota; class Gammaproteobacteria; order Alteromonadales; family Alteromonadaceae; genus Glaciecola; species Glaciecola sp. G7-5. The sequence continues at coordinate 68,934 of NZ_CM147892.1, read as the reverse complement.
ATAAATCCTAGCGCAGCACTAGGAACGATGTTTTGTTCATAACTCAAATCAATCAAGGGGCCTAAACTACCAATACTGGAAATAAGTGTAATGCCTTGTTCTTGAGTTTGGGCATGCTCACTTGCCGCCAATTTCATACCAATGAGTGTTGCACTTTTGGGGATATCTATGATCGTTAATAGTATAAATATGATTGCGATACTTTTGAGCAGTTGGTATCGAGGTAAGGCAGGCATAGCTTTGTGGGTAATTAAAACCTTTCTATATGACCAAGCCCCATACAATGCAGATAGCGGCCCGTAGGGAAGCAGCCCCATTCCAAATATAATAATACCAATGATCGCCATTGGTAACACAGGTAAATAGACCAAGGTGTAATACAAGGCAACGGCAATGCTTAAGGTGCTGAGCCAAGATAGAATTACAGGCTTCGCTAAATTATTTGGATTGCCCAAAGCTCGCCAAATCAAGAAGTTACTCAGGGGCACGCCGGCCACGAGTAGCACATGAAAAATGCTCGGCATAGGAATGAAGTAAAAATCTGAACTAATGCTAAATACTAGTTCTAGCATAATTACGACAAGAGGAAAGATAATCCCCAAGGTGAAAGTTGGCCAACTAGGGCGAGCGTTTATATCCATAAAGGTGTTGTATTTTTCCATCGCTTGGGTGAATTTCGCATGCGTGAAACTATCACTTTTCCTTTAGTTTGTCATGTTGGCCTAGCCCTAGCTAAATTCTGTACATTTGTGTGGCCACGTCAAAATGAACATAGCGGCTATTATTGTTGAATAAGCAAGACTGCTTGGTTACACTCAAACGCAAATAACTTTGGAAATAATATTAATCGTATGGAAACTAAGTCTCTTAAACTGTTTAGTCTTGCCGCCTGCCTCTTCTTCTTTTCAAGTCAATTATTTGCGCAAGAAGAGTTTAGCTCTACTCAAATCAAAGAATTTAAAAATGGGATATTTGAGGTTATTACACTCAAACTTGAAGATAACACCGTATACAAAGATGACTTTCCTCATGATCTCATTCCTTTTCATATAAGAAACGACAAATACTACAGTGTAGGCACGGCATTTCTTGTTGATGATAGAACCTTTGTTTCGGCCGCCCATGTATTTGATATTGGGCTTAAATCTTTAACGGCGAATAACTATGCGTTGCGTGACAGTGACGGCAATATTTTTGACATAGAACAAGTGCAAAAGTATTCTAACTATCGCGACTTTATCCAATTTTCAGTTAAACAAAGTACTAGCGATTATTTCACCTTCGATATTGCAAGTGAATATGAGGCCGGTGACACCATTTATGCTGCTGGCAATGCACTTGGTGAAGGGGTTATCTTTAGAAAAGGAACTTTGACTTCATTTACCTATGAACCCTTAAATGGTGCTTGGAAAGATATCCGTTTTTCAGCTGCCGCGTCGCCAGGCAACAGTGGTGGTCCACTACTTAACCTACAGGGTGAAGTTGTTGGTATTGTGACTAAAAAGTCAGACAATGAAAATCTAAACTACGCATTTCCTATTAAAGAGTTTATGACTTTTAGTGACAAAGAAGCCGAATTTTATGACAAACAAATGGGCGAATTTGAATCCAACAAGCGCTTGCTTTACACATGGGATTTTAAGACGCCTTTACCTAAGGCTATTTTAGCCTTGCGTGCAGAGGCTGAGACTGAGTTTTATAAGCGTTTTCGTACAGGTCGAAAAGAGTTTGAGGCAAAATATGGCAATGATATTTTTCCGAAACACGAAAATGTGCCTAAGTATTTAAAGAACCAAGGTAGCAGTAGTTCTTTGTCGATAATTGATGCAAATGGCAATGACAATTGGGAGCTTTATAAAGCCAGCAATAGCCGGCGTGTAAAAATAACCAATAATCAGTCTTTGTGGTTTTCAAGTAATGAAAAAATGCCAGGGAATTATCAGTTTTTCTTAGAAAAACCAGAATCAATGCCTTTAGGTGATTTTGTCAAAAATCCAAAGGAGGTTTTAGATACATTTTTAGTCTCTGTGAAATGGAATTTAACGATTGCAGATACGCAGGTAAATATTGCCTCATACGGCGAACCTGTATTTACAGAACAACACACTGATATTTATGGTCGTGTATGGCAAACAGCCCTATGGAACGACACTTATGGCGACCAAAGCCTAATGACCTACTGCCTACCAAACCCACGCGGAGTAGTGTGTGACTTGATGGTAACACCGTCGGCATGGATTCATGTTCAAAAAGGCTCATACACCGATAATTTGCACCGAATCATGCTGTCGTATAGCGCTGATATAGATGAATGGATGCAATTTTTAAGCTTACCCGAGGCGATAATCCCCTCGTTTTTACATGATGCTAAGGTCAGTATTGAAGATAGCAAAGTAAGTTTAAAACTGGGCGAATTTAGCGGTAGTTTTGACGATATGGAACTAAGTAAAGATAGTTCTGTGTATGCTTCTGTACAAATTGACCCTGACAACATTGAGAAACTGGTAGTCACCTATTTTAGTTTAACACCGAAATTAAACGACGATACTTTCTACTCGGTATCTAAGTTCTATGATTTAAAAGAAGATGGCTCTGACAACTACACCGATTTTTGGACTAAGTTTACCACCAAAACATCCCCTTATGACTTTTCGGTTGTTAACGAGGGCGAACTACTGTCTAAAAAGGTTAACCTTGGCGAGCTTGGAAAAACGCCGCTAGGGCTTGTAAAAGGTAAGGAAGGTGTTGGCTATTTAGCAACATGTAAAGTTGAATCAAAAGCCGGCGAAGAAGCACTAAACAAAACTTGTGATGCCTTTATCAATGGCTTGAACGAACTTTAAGAGTTTCCCCCAATTGGTTAAGCAAAAAAACATCATAACGTCGTTCCCGCGGAGGCGGGAACCTCCTTGGAACGCAGTAAAATCACATGGTTAGAGGATATATTGGTAGATTCCCGCCTCCGCGAGAATGACGGATATGTTTGGATTTTATGTTAACCAAAAAGCATTACGCCTACCCAAATAAAACAGCTGAGGTCGCTGTCAAGTACCTGTGAATTGACAACTAAGCTTTCATTACCTATCTTATATTGACATATAAGTATCTAGCTTTAGGCAACATCTACACAGAATTAATGCCTATTACCACACTTTTTTAACTAACAATATTGAAAGGAATCTGATGAATATTATGTTTAGAACTTTTGCCCTTTTTTTCTTTCTATTGTATTCGACAACAGTCCTCTCACAAAACACAAACAAGCTAGACAACTGTGTGGCTGGAAATTGCTCTAATGGCAAGGGCGAGTTAGTCACTACTGGTCTTGCTAGCCAGACGACCTATACAGGTTCGTTCAAAAATAATCAACGAAGCGGCAAAGGTACAGAATTTATAAAAAGTGCTTTGTCTTCAGATACAGAAAAATATGAAGGCGATTGGCAAGACAACCGCAGGCACGGACAGGGTGTCCTTATACAATATAAAAACCAAAAGATGGTATACAAGTACGATGGCCAATGGCGGAAGGGTAAAAAGAATGGCAAAGGCAAGGAGTATAGCGCGTCAAACACTCTGCTATATGAAGGTGAATTTAAAGACAATATCCGGCATTATACTCAAGGCTGCGTGACTGGCAATTGCGAAACAGGTTACGGCGTTTATATTAATTCAAGCGGCAGTACTTACATTGGCCAATTCCAAGATAGACAAAAAAATGGCCAAGGGATTACCTATAGTATAGATGCCAAAACATACTCTCTGGATACTTGGTCAAACGGTAAGAAAAGTGGGCCTACTCGCAAATATAGCGACACCGAACTCGTTTATTCAGGAGATGCAGTGAACGAAAAATCTCTAATGAACAAAAATGGAGCCGAGCTTGGCTGTGTATTAGGTGATTGCGAAAATGGTTTTGGGCATTACAAATGGGAAAATGGCAATGAATTTGTTGGTGAGTTTGAAAATGGTCTACAACAAGGGGAAGGTAAGAACACCTGGAGCGACAAGAGTAAATACGTCGGCTTTTTCGCAAAAGGCAACCCAAATGGCTATGGTCGCTTTTATAGTGGCGACGGACAACTTGCTGCAGAGGGAACTTTTAAGGACGCTGCGTACATTAATGGATCGTCGCCAGTAAAATTACACGAACGAGAAGCTTGTATATTTGGAAACTGTGTAAACGGTTTTGGTATTCTGATAAAGGAGAAAAATAATTACGACAACATAATGAATCCAGATGCGCTATATGCTGAAAAATATGAAGGCATGTGGGTTGACGGCAAGCGCGCAGGCTATGGCTACATCACAATGATTGAAAATGGGATGTCTTATGTGGGCCAGCTACAAGATAACGATTGGCATGGTGACGGTGTTATTAAGTTAGCGAACGGTACGAGTTATCAAGGCGGTTTTCGCGACGGCGAACGGCACGGATTTGGGACCTTAATTATGCCTGATGGATATAAGTATATTGGGCAGTATGATTCTGGAGAAAAACACGGTCCGGGAAAAGAGTATGATGGCGCAGGGAAATTACTTTACGACGGGAATTTTGAAAGAGATGAGAGAGTTGAGCAATAGCTAACACGGCTATAAATCACCTTATGGGATAGTGATGAGTTACCTAGCTTTTTGCGATTAGTCTATTTAACTCTAATGAAACAGTTGGTAGACTGCACTTAAGGAATGTATTACACGCTAAAAAATGAATTGCTAAAAAGGGATTATTTGATGCAGTTACAAAGACTATTAATTTTACTTTTTCTAAGTGGGTTTAGCACCTTCAATTTTGCCCTAAATGTCGCAGATCAAGCCAAGCAAAAACCACCTTTCAACGCTATAAATTATAAGCCAGCTGTTGAGGCGTTTGGTCAATTGCCTTCTTACAAAGGACTCGATTTATCGCCATCAGGGACAAAAATAGCCTATGTCGAAAATGCGCCTGTGCCAGATAATCTAGCCATGCTCGTAAGCCTGGACCTCGCAAAACTTGAACGTAAAGTGCTTATAAGCTCCGACAACAAGAAAGTAAAAATCAATTGGTTTAGATGGGTAAATGAAGATGTCTTAATTGTAAGCGCGGCCTATGAATCAAGAGGTCGTGGCTCACTTTACTACGAGACTCGCTTGTATAGTCTAGATCTTACAAAAGAAAACGCTAAACCAACGCAGCTCATTCGTCCAAATTTCAATTCACGGTCTTCTAATTCTCGCGCAAGCCAATTTCAAGACAACGTTATAGACCTTCTACCCACAGACCCAGATCATATATTGGTGGCCGTTGATTTAGACAAAGCTCTCCAACCTAGTGTATACAAAGTCAATATTTACACGGGGCGCCTAAAGCGCGTGCAACGCGAGAAATTGTTAATCAGGGATTGGTATACTGATCAGCAAAGTGTGGTGAGAATAGGGCGTAGTTACGACTTTGATTCCGGTGAAGTGAAATTTTGGCATCGCAAAGATGAAGACGATTCATTTGAAGTTTTATTTAACTACACGACCTTTGAAAACAAACCTATTTCAATCAGAGGTTTTGGTTTGGAGCCTAATATTTTGTTCTACAGCAAATATAAAGGCGATAAAAAAGCCCTATATAAAATGGATCTCAAAACACAAGAAAGTGAGTTAATTCTTGCTCATGAAGATTATGATGTAGACGGTGGAATTATATATTCTTCAGTCAATAAAGAAGCCATTGGTGTTTATGATGTGCATTCACCTTTTGGGCGGTATTATTTTGATGATAAGCACTATGCCTTTCATAAAATGCTCAGTAAGGTATTTCCCGACACTCAAAACTGGATTCGAAGCTTTAGTGAAGACCAAAATATCTATATTTTATATAGAGAGTCAGACAATAAACCGGGGCAATATTTTTATGGTAATCGACAAAAAGGTAGTCTAGATTTTTTATTCTCTACCTATCCTAAACTCGACAAGTCGATTTTTCCAAAGCATGAAAAAATAAGCTATACCACGCGCGACGGTTTAAAAATTGAAGCCTTGCTTACTCTACCTTTGTTTGGACAAAAGCCTTACCCAACGGTTGTGCACCCCCACGGCGGCCCCGGTGCTAGAGACTACGACGGTTTCGATCCTTGGGTATCATATATGTCTAGCCGAGGCTATGCGGTTGTTCGTCCTAACTTTAGAGGGTCAACAGGCTATGGTTATGAATTTGCCCAAGCCCAAATGAGTAGCTGGGGGCTAGAGATGCAAGATGATATAGCTGACGCTACGCAATTTCTAATTGATGAAGGCATTACTGACAAAGACAGAGTATGCATATTTGGTGCTTCCTATGGTGGCTATGCGGCTCAAATGGCGACAGTAAAAACACCAGACTTGTACTCTTGCGCAGTCAGCTTTGCGGGGATAAGCGACTTAAAGTTGCTATCTGATAAGAAGTCTCGCTTTGCAGGCGGTGATTTAATCGCCGATAAGCAAATTGGTGACGAAACTAAAGATCTCCGCGCCCGTTCACCCATTTCTTTTGTGGAAAAAATCAAAACGCCATTATTGATTATGCATGGTGAAGAAGACCGTTCAGTACATGTTGAGCAATCACGCGATTTAGTAGATGAATTAGAAGACGAAAATAAACAGTTTACATATATTGAGTTTGAATATGGTGATCACTACTTGTCGATTCAGCAAAATCGCATACAATTTTTCCAAGAGCTTGATGCCTTTTTAGGGCAACACCTAGGGGCTCCTAAAGTAGAGATTCAAAGCTCAAAGCGCTAAATCTTTGAGTCGTAGGGATAGCAAATCGCAACCGCAAGGTTTGTATCAAAACCGGCCGTGACGAAGAGTAGCAAATAGCTTTAATTCCACTTATACTCCAGTGAAGGTAATTAATGTTGGTGTAATAATTTGAGATTGATACAAGCTATCATCAAAATCAATTACTGATGCTGAATTTTTGATTTTTCCAGTGGTTTGAAAAAATGCTTAAGTAACAGTTCGACTACTTTATTTACTTTAGTCATCAACGACTTCCTTATCAATTACGGTGTTGTAGACAACGTAGCGTAAATGCAAGCGTTTACCGAGTTATTTATCAAACATCCATTTTTTTCGATTAGTTATTATCCATATAAGAAGTAATGTTAATTCTATATCTGGTTATAAAGCATTGAATATTAACTAATATTGTCGACTAAGTTATTCTCCAAGGTTTAGAGTTATCGCTTATATGAATACATTAAATAAAACTAGTTCAAGTATGCTTTCATTACAGCAAAGCGAAGACTCTCTGATAAACGCGTTGTTCAATAATAATCCATTACCAATGTGGATTTATGATCTACATTCCCTGCAGTTCCTAGCGGTTAATGATTCAGCTATTCAGCACTACGGTTATTCTCTGGATGATTTTCAGGCCATGACCTTAGCCGATATTCGACCAGCAGAAGATTTGCCTTCGTTGTTGAAAAATATCGAACAAGTACAAGATCAACTCGATCGAGCAGGTATCTGGCGCCACATAAAAAAAGATGGTTCGCTTATATTTGTAGAAATCACTTCCCACCCTGTGACGTTTTTAAGTAAACCCGCTGAACTGGTAATTGCGTATGACGTTACAGCCCGTGTTGACCTTGATACTGAAATTCGGGAGTTATTGCAGTTTGAAAGATTACTTGCGGATATCGTCCGTGAACTCGCAAATAGTGGATCACTGGACCGTTCAATCGATTTTACTTTACAGAAAATAGGCGAGTTCAGCAAAGCCAGCCGTGCTTATGTCTTTCAAATTAATTCTGACAATAACACCATGGATAATACCCATGAATGGTGTGCTTCAAGTGTTGAACCACAGATCCAGCTATTGCAAAATTTGCAAATTGAGACTTTCGAATGGTCTATGTCACAGATTAAACATGGACAGACGTTATCAATATCTGATATTACGGCACTACCCGAAAAAGCCAGAAATGAAAAAACTATTTTTTCCGCTCAAGGTATAAAATCGGTGATTATGGTTCCTGTGTCTTCAAGCGATGGCTTGCTGGGATTTATAGGCTTTGACAATGTGGAGGCGGCAGAACCTTGGGGGAAAAACAAACAAAATCTGCTTGAAATTGTGGCTGAACAAATAGGTTTGGCGACACAACGGCAAAAAGATAAGGACAAGTTAAAGCGTAATGCGCATCAATTAGACTCCATCATGCGAAGTGCCGAGCACTTCGTGTTTTACCGCCTTGTTCTGGACCCTAAAGTTGAGCACCTAGCGCATGTAGAGTTTGTCAGTGATTCCCTTAGTAAAATTGTCGGAGTTGACCCTGATACAGAATTTAACAACTGGTTTGTTCACGTTCATCCAGACGATTTACCTGAACTTGAGCGCCAGAATGTTCTTGCAGCTAAGCAAGGTTCAACCCTCGATCTGGTGATACGGATGTTTCATCCACAACTGGATGACTGGCGATCAATAAGAGCTGTCTCAAACCCGGTGAGAGATAATAACGGAAAAATAACGCATTTTAATGGGTTTCTACTAGATGTATCAGACATGGTAGCAGCATCACAGGCCCTGCAGACAGAGCGAGACTTTGCTACCGCAATAATGGATACCGTTGGTGCACTGGTTGTGGTGCTTGACGACTCTGGCCATGTAGTCCGTTTCAATTCCGCATGTGAGCAAGTAACCGGTTATACGGCAGATGAAATCATTGGGTCTCATATTTGGGATAAACTTTTGTTGCCCGAAGATCGGCACAGTGTTGAGCAGGTATTTGAAAACCTGAAGCTCAACAATAACGATACTGTAAGTAGTTTCGAGAATTTCTGGTTAAGCAAATCGGGTGATAAAGTTCTTATCTCTTGGTCCAACACCACTATACGGAATAGTGAAGGGAAATTACTGTATGCAATAGGTTCAGGTATGGATATTACGTTATTGAGGAATACGCATAATGAACTTGAACACCTGGCCTCCTACGACTCTCTTACCAACCTTCCAAATCGTCGATTGCTGCGCGAGCGCTTGACCCATTCTCTTTCTATGCTTAAACGCCATTCGAATGAGCTTGCCGTGTTGTATCTAGACCTTGATGATTTTAAAAAAATCAATGACTCACTGGGGCATGATGTTGGCGATAAACTACTGATAGAAATTGGCCAGCGCTTACTACACTCTGTGCGAGAAGAGGATACTGTTGCTAGGTTGGGTGGAGATGAGTTTGTTATATTATTGCAGTCGATAAATAACGATATCAATGCCGGTAAGGTAGCGGCCATGATATTAAATAATATAAATAAACCTATTTATTTAGACGGACGTGAACTGATAATTACCGGGAGTATAGGTATCACGTCTGCCCCGCTGGATTCCATGCATGCTGGAACATTATTGCGTAATGCCGATCTTGCCATGTATCGAGCCAAGGCTAAGGGTCGAAATAAGTATGAGTACTTTGAGGGGCAGATGAATATAGACGCCTCAGCACGACTCAGTATGGAAGTTGAATTACATCAGGCTCTTAAACAAAATCAACTCAAACCGCATTTCCAGCCTATATTTCGCCTAATAGATATGCAGGTTGTTGGTTTTGAAGCGCTGGCTAGATGGCAGCATCCTGAAAAAGGCTTTATTTCTCCAGACCAGTTTATTCCATTGGCCGAGAATTGCGGGATCATTGTTGCTTTGGGTAAATCATTATTACTTCAGACAGCAAAAGAAATAATGAAGTTACGCAAGGCACTCAACAGAGACTACTATGTCGCTTTCAATCTTTCTGCCAGCCAAGTGCAGGATTCAGGGCTTGTAGATATGATTTCAAATGTACTTATGGAGACCGGCCTACCATCGCATGCACTTCGGCTTGAGATTACTGAAAGCACTTTGTTAAAAGATATCACCATGACTCGTAAAGTCATCGAGAAACTAAAGTTAAAAATGGGCACTCATGTTTCTCTCGATGACTTTGGAACGGGCTATTCTTCTCTAAGTTACCTAAAGCAATTACCGATTAATAGCATAAAAATCGATCGTAGCTTTATTCAAGATATACCGGATGATTTAGGCGATGTTGAAATAACGACAGCAATACTTGCAGTATCACAGGCATTAAATAAAAGTGTTGTTGCAGAGGGCATTGAAAAGAAGGAACAGATTGACTTTCTGCTCGAAAAGCAGTGTGTTTACGGACAGGGTTTTTTACTGGGCAAACCAGGAGAACCCGAATCGTTTATTGCTCAGTTAAAGAGTAACAAATCCCCAGATGATGCTATTTGATTTTTTCTAAGTTGTGTCGGTTCAAAAGGCTGATGGGTATATACCGGTCAAAATCAATTAAGTCTATTCAAAGAAGCAACAAGTATTTCGACCTTTCTCTTTCGCTTTATACAGTGCTTTGTCGGCTTGTATAACCAAAAGTTCTTTGGTCAAGTGAGTGTTTTTATTGAAGACTGATGTGGCAGCACCAATACTTACTGTTACGAATGAATTATTGCTTGCTTTTTCATGCGGTATTTCAAGACCCTCAATTGCTTTTCGTAAAGACTCTGCCACTGCTTTAGCACCAGATAGGTCAGTGTTTGTTAAGATACAGGCAAACTCTTCTCCGCCAAACCGCCCACAAAAATCAGTTTGCCTTGATAAAGTTTTGTTCAATTCGTTTGCCACTAGGCGTAAGCATGCATCACCGGCAGTATGCCCATAATGGTCATTGTAGGGTTTAAAGTAATCAATATCGATCATAAGCAAACTGACATCGCTTTTACTTCGCAGTGCTAAATCGATGGTTTCGATGAGTTTACTTTCAAACGCCCGTCGATTTGGAATGCCAGTAAGGGGATCTGTCAATGTCATATTCAACAATCTACTTTCTTGCTCCTTTACGCGCTCTTGATAAATCGAAAACATCTTGGCAAGCGCTGCGATTTCATCATTACCATCCACCGTGATTTTTGCATCGGGAGAATTAGCTGCCTTCCTAACTTGGCTAGATAGAGCCAATAAGCGTGTGATAATGCGCTTATATAAAAAGTAAATGATGCCCAATGCGAGCAACACTGCGAGAACGCCAGCTGCAATAGTAAGCATTGAATATTCTTGGGTTAATAGTGTAGATTTTCGTGCGTCCTCAATACTCGTTTTGTTGACTACATACGCTTGATATTGCAAGTTACTGGAAGCGTCAGCAATCAAATTTCTAACTAAATTATCTCTACCTCGGGTGCGCCCTTCAATACGCAGTGATTGAATTTTTTGATTAATCAGGCCTTCTGGCGCAAATAGAAGTGCTTCTATGTTCTTGATGTTAATTCGGTCATTCATATTACTTTCGGCGAATTGACTTTTTAAGCGCTCAAGAATTTCAAGCAAGTTGGCTTCAACTTGCCTTATTTCATGAAGTCGACTTTCCTCAGTAATTTTTACGCTAAGTAACAAGGCTTCAACAAGCATACTCTCACTATTACTTGAGCCATTAAATTCACGCGCATTTGTTAGTAATTGCTGTATCTCTGCATTCAGTCGACTCTTACTATCTTCAAGTTGTTTCTGAAACATTATCCGTCGTAGTACCAACTCATCGAGTTCGTGAATTTCCTTGTAAAGGTTGCCTAGGCGGGTATATAGAAAAGTGCTGTCAGTTGAGCTTTTTAATAAGGTGTCGTTAATTTGTTGCATACTTCTTTGAACACTCTCGCGTGCCAAAAGCCGAGCAGGTTTGCTCTGCGCATTTGCAAGAACGGCAGTTAGAGTTGCAAGGTTCTGTATCTGGGTATTTAGCGACGCCGCGTACGAAATTTTAGGTACGGTTTCGTTTGTCAGTTCAGCCAGAATTTTTCCAATTTCTGTTAAACGAACGGTAGAAAACAAAACAACAATTGTAAATACGCCGACAATAGCAAATTGTGCGTAGGTGAATAATCGAATGGTTTGCCTCTTATTTACTTTCATTTTTAGCACTCGCCGAGATTTCTGTTAATCGATCATCAATTAGACTGCTGAGCTTTTCTTGAAGACGCACGTTACGCTGTACTAAATCTGAAATTAAAATACTATCTAGAAATATTGAGTCCTTGATTTGTCGACCTGATGCCAGCATTTTATAGCCATCACCACCACTATATAAATAGTCTGTAGTGGCCAAGGTATACTCTTTATCGAGAATGACATCCTTTCCTTTTACTTTGGCAGAGACAATTCGATTACCCGCTTCATTTCGGGCATCAAAAACAATGCTCATACCTGAAATGTGAGGGAAAGTCCCCTCAAGATCATCTAATCCTGCAAGACCTGTCTCAATTGCTTCCAGTAAGTGCTTGCCCTTGATGGAAACAACATTCAGGTTAGAGCGGAAAGGAAGTTCGCTGGCAATCGTCCTTCTAGTTATTACCGTATTTTTTCTATAAGTTCTATCACCTCTAATACTTCCACCGTTTATTAAGGCAACGTCAGCGTCGGTAATTTTGCGCATGGTATCTACTACGTAGTTGGCAAAGGCGTTTTGCCCACTTCTGACATCGTTTCGAAGTGTTGAAAAGTCACTATCCCAATATCCAATACGATCATCAAGCAATCTATCTAGTCTAAAATTATACGCGTTGACTTGTGCCTGGACATTAGGATTGGAGGTTATATCGTTTAGCTTCACTTGCTCAATTGAACGAATATTAACACCAGCGTCTAAATCCATTTTGACGACGAATGCCGTGCCGGTAGCATCCATACTTAATATTCTAGGGTGTTTGGTTATTTCTTCACGTTCCAATGTCGTTAAACGAGGGTTTGATATGTAGGCTATATCGATCACTTCATTTTTTAGGAATTGCGGCACAAAATCATAAGGCGAATAATAATGTAGCAAAATAATATCAGCGCCGGCATCTCGTAGGGCCTTAGCTTTGGCTTCTATTGTTGCTAAGGGTGGGGTGACCTTTGCGTTTTTTAGTAAGTATTCCTCAATCAAGCGTTCGTTAACTATTGATAAAATACCTAACTTAATTTCCCCTTTGGTAATAATCGCGCGATCTACTAATCCATCGAACAAGGAGTCGGTGCGAGTATCAATAATATTACTGGCTACAATTGGGAATGCGGCTTCATAAGATCTAAGTGATAATTCATCTTCATAATAGCTAAAGTCACGTTTTGCCACACCCATGGCATCAGGCTCAAGACTATTCAGTATATCGATAATGTGTGAGCCTCTATCTAAGTTAGACAGCGCGCTTGGACCGATTGACGCTCCACCAAAAAAGAAGAATGTATTGCTATTTTTTTCTTTATTTTGAGTTACTAAATGATGTAATTCAGCAAAGTTTGCAGAGTTCGCACTCGATATATCAGGCATTTCTGCGCTTAAGATAACGGTAACTTCTTTAACAGTTGAATGTGAAAGAAGTGATAAGAAGAGAATAAGTAAAGTTGTTAAGCGCTTTAGATTTTTCATAAGGTTCAGTTTAGGCAATGGCTTGTGATTATACCAGAAAATCATGATTTAAATGTTATTAGTAAACTTCACATAGCACTAGAGTGCCACATTTTTGATTACTTAGTAAAATACTAAGTACAGAATTCATGTTTAATGGGGGACTAAGGTCACTTTCAATAAGAGCAGTTGCACAGATATTAAATAAAAGTCTTGTTGCAGAAGGCGTTGAAAATAGCCTCCTCAACAAACAATAGCAAGTATAGGAGAAACTTGCTTAGCGTAGTATTTATGAGTAGTAAGTATCCAAGTTTGGTCAATGAAGAAAGGGAGTGCTACACTCGCTGGATTAACTAATAATAAAATAAAAAAATGTTGAATAAACTTCTATATTTTGTGGTCTACCACTTTTCACGTTTACCAATGCCATTTTTGCTTTTTCTTGCGCGCATTTTGGCGTTTCTTAACTTTTACCTATTTAAACATCGCAAAAAACTAGTTATTAAAAACTTGTCCAATAGCTTTCCTGATTCAAGTGAGAAAGACATTGAAAGGGTCGCGCGACAGTTTTTCCGCGTGTTTTTCTTTTCGCTTATGGAGACCCTGAAGCTTTTCTCGGTGGACATAAGTGAACTTAAAAAGAGAACCCGATTTAATCAACCCCGAGATTTTTGAGGATCCCGATTTTCAGAATAAGTGCACCATAGGCGTTTGCGGGCATTTGTTTAATTGGGAGTGGTTGGTTGGCGTTCGTCATTTGCTACCATACCAGGACTTGTATGCGGTCTATCATCCTATTCGAAATGAATACTGGAACCACAAGCTTAAAGAAAGTCGCAAAATTGTAGGTACAAAACTAATAACGTCTTTTGAAACCAAGGAATTGGTCATGAATCAAGCCAACGATGGGAAGTCTTTTTATTTATTTATAAGTGATCAAAGTCCTGCTATTTATAAAAAACCAAAGGCCTTCGTAAACTTTTTAAATCAAAGCACAGCTGTGTTAACTGGTTGGGAAGAATTGGCGCGAGAAAAAGACTTTAATGTTGTTTATATTGAATCTGAGTTTGTAAAGCCTGGCTACTACCAATATAGCATCGAACGAATTTTCCCTGACGACGCGGAAGGTTTCAAACCGCTCGAACTCGTGTATAAGTATCATCAGTTGCTTGAAAAGAGTATTTACAAACAACCTTTTAATTACTTATGGTCGCATAAAAAATGGAAGCATAAAGCCAGCGAGCTATTGCCAGAAAGTGAGTAAGCTAGGCTGGACACTGAAGACCTATATTCACTTTAGCGCCATGTGCCTATTAGTTCATAAATTAATCTTGCCGCTAAGCGTGCTGTTCGTTTATCCACGTCAAAATCTGGATTAAGTTCAGCAATGTCAAACAATCTCCATTTATATTGATAGTCGTTTTGTTGTTGATGTAACCAGCGCAATATAGCAATCACAAATTGAACTTCTACACCTAGAGCGGCGGGTGCACTTACCCCTGGTGCCAATGAGGCTGAAAATGCATCTAAACACACCGTCACGTAGAGTTCGTCTATGTTTTTTAAGGTTTTACTAAGTAGGAGTTTGGCGGCTTGAACCTCACATTGTTCGTCACGTAAATATGCAACATTTAGCTGCTCGGCACGTTCAAAAAGCAATTGTGTATTGGACGATTCTGACACCCCTAAACATGTATAATTAAAATCTTTCTTCTGTCCTTGGCAATATTCAGCAATTTGAAAAAAAGGCGTCCCACTACTGGCAATCGGGGATGGTTTGCGTAAATCGAAATGCGCATCAAAGTTAACAATACCTACGCGTTTTTTCTTCGTACTTGATGATCCATTTGTAGTATCAAGATACTGCTGTAGTCCTTGATAACTGCCCCACGCAATTTCATGCCCTCCACCTAAACCAATGACTAGATTATGCGTTTTTAGTGCTTTATGGATGGCCATAGCGTAATGCGACTGCGTCGATTCAAGGGATTCGCTTTGCTCAATATTGCCGAAATCGTTAATGCTGAGATCAGCATGCCATGCTAAATTTGCCAAAGCCGCACGCAGGGCATTTGGTCCCGATTTAGCGCCAACTCTTCCTTGATTAGCTTTCACACCTAAGTCGCAACTAAAGCCGACTAAAGCAACATCACCTTGAGAACCTTGTTGGTTAACAACGTTATGCCAACGTTTACTTTTTTGGGAGCCTTCAGCATCGTTTCGTCCTTGCCAAATAAAGTTATTCTGCAGTTTTGACATGTTTACCTCCAAACCAAATTTGCTGAGGAGAATATTGATTAATCGCGTAAACCAATTGTGCAGGATGTTGTACATTCCACAAACATAAATCAGCCACATAGCCCTCGGCTATCGCGCCTCTACGTTTTTCTGCTAACGCCTTCGCCGCATGAATGGTAATTCCTTTTAACACCTCCTCAGGTGTCATAGCAAACAATACGCTTGCCATATTGGCGCAGGTCAATATTGATGCAATTGGGGAGCTACCGGGATTGAGATCACTGGCAACCGCCATGGGAATATCATGCTCTCGTAAGGCTTGAATAGGCGGTTTTTGGCTTTCGTTTAAATAATAAAAAGCACCAGGCAAAATCACCGCCACTGTATTCGCTTGTTTAATAGCAGGCATGTCAGAAGGCTTCAAATACTCTAAATGATCAACTGAAATTGCACCCATTGAAGCGGCCAATCTTGCACCTTGGAGGTCACTTAATTGTTCTACATGCGCTTTAAAACGTAAGTTATATTGTTGAGCAGCGCTAAAAACTCTTGCACATTGCGACGTAGTGAAACCTATACCTTCGCAGAACACGTCTACACTGCTCGCCAATTTTTGCTCAGCAATATATGGAATGCATTCATTACATAAATAATCTATGTAGGCGTCAGCGTCATTTTCGAACTCTTGTGGTACAGCATGCGCGCCTAAAAATGTTGGGTGTATATTAAGGGGTAAATGTTGTGAAATTTGTTTGGTTACTTCGAGCATTTTTACTTCAGATTCAAGATTCAGACCGTATCCTGACTTTACTTCAATAGTTGTTACGCCTTCATCAACTAACTTTTTAGCCCTACTTACGGCATCTCTTAACAAAATTTCAGGACTAGCTTCTCTGGTAGCAGCAACGGTTCGTTTAATACCTCCGCCAGCTTTTGATATTTGCTGATAACTCATACCGTTCAATCGTTTCTCAAATTCATCTGCTCGGTCGCCGCCGTATACTAGATGAGTATGGCAATCGATAAAGCCTGGCAATATCCACTGCCCTTTAGCGTCTATTTTCTCTACTACGTCGCCCGTAAATTCATGCTCGCTTCCAACAAATACAATTTTTTCGCCAGAAATCGCTATACAAGCGTTATGAATGGCGCCATAAGGCACATCGTTGTTGAGCATTGTGGCGATATTTGCATTAAAGATTAAATAATCACAGCGTGTATCCATCAATAAATTCCCCAGAATAATTTCTCATAAAGTGTACTTGCATCTACTTGTATATACAAGTAAGGTAATGCGAATCCTACTTTCCTTAATGGGTAAATGATAGTGCAAGCACAGTATGTTCGGATCAAGTCTGCTTTGCTCGAACAAATTGAGTCGGGCTCATTGCAATCAGGCGATAAAGTAGCTTCTGAAAATCAATTGGCAGAGCAGTTTAGTGTCAGCAGAATGACTTCTCGACGCGCATTAACCGAACTTGTTGACGAAGGAATTCTGTTCCGCTCACAAGGCTTGGGCACTTTTGTATCCGATCATCGACCAATGAGTTCGATGCTCACAATACGAAGTATAGATGAAGAAATTCGTCAGCGTGGGCATCATTATTCGAAACAAATAATGAGTATGCAATTAGTTATGCCTGATACTCAGCAAATGGCCTTATTTGGATTGAACGAACGTCAGCCAGACAATAAAGCATTGTCTGTCGCTTATTCGCGAATGGTCCATTTTGAATCTGGGGTTCCTATTCAAGTGGAAGACCGATGGGTGCATCCACAATATAGCCAAGAGTATCTGCAACAAGATTTTAATGCGATGACTGCAAATCAGTATTTATCGAAGGTGGCGCCGTTGACTGAGGCTGACCACAGTATAGAAGCGATTATTGCCCCCAAGATTATTCAAAATTTATTAGATATCAATCAACACCAACCCTGTTTATTGGTATCAAGGCGCACTTATTCTAAAAAAGGCATGGTAAGTTTTGCGCGTTTATTCCACCCCGGAAATCGATACCGCATTGGTGGTCATCTTGATTTCCAGAAAGTGTAGAGGTTAATTTTATGCAAAGACACGATCCCAAACGTCAAATTCGTGCCCCAAGGGGAAATAAGCTAACGGCGAAAAGCTGGCAGACAGAAGCGCCCTTACGTATGTTGATGAACAATCTTGACCCTGAAGTTGCCGAGCACCCACAAAACTTAGTGGTATACGGCGGAATTGGGCGAGCGGCAAGAGACTGGAAAAGTTACGACAAAATTGTTGAAGTCCTTAGCACGCTTGAAGATGACCAAACCTTATTAATCCAAAGTGGCAAACCGGTAGGTGTTTTCCCAACGCACGAAAACGCACCTCGTGTGTTAATTGCCAATTCGAATTTGGTTCCGCATTGGGCCACCTGGGAACACTTTAATGAGCTCGATAAAAAAGGCTTAATGATGTATGGCCAAATGACTGCCGGCAGTTGGATTTACATTGGCTCACAAGGAATAGTGCAGGGCACTTACGAAACCTTTGTTAGTGTAGCTAAAGCTCACTTTTCAGGTAAAAGCGCGGGCAAATGGATACTTACCGGAGGCTTAGGAGGTATGGGTGGCGCGCAGCCTTTGGCGGCAACAATGGCTGGATTTTCGATGCTGGCGGTAGACGTTGATGAAAGCCGTATCGATTTCAGATTAAAAACAGGCTACGTAGACAAAAAAGCAAAAAATCTGCAGCAAGCTCTGCAAATGCTAGAACAAGCCAAACAATCCGCAACGCCAGTATCGGTTGGTTTGTTAGGAAATGCTGCCGACGTATTTCAAGAATTGGTAGACATTAATATAACGCCCGATGTCGTCACAGACCAAACCAGTGCGCACGATCCCCTAAATGGCTATTTACCCCAAAACTGGACCTTAGAATATGCAGCGCAGCAACGATTAAAAAACGAATCAGCGGTAGTATTGGCCGCTAAACAATCTATGGCTGTGCAAGTAAAAGCAATGTTAACGTTGCAGTCACGAGGCGCAGCAACACTTGACTACGGCAATAACATTCGTCAAATGGCACTAGAAAGTGGAGTCGATGATGCGTTTGATTTTCCGGGCTTTGTGCCGGCTTATATTCGTCCATTATTCTGTCAAGGTATTGGTCCTTTTCGATGGGTGGCGCTGTCGGGTGACCCAGAAGATATTTATAAAACCGATGCCAAAGTAAAAGAGCTTATTCCTAATAATCCTCATTTGCATAATTGGTTAGATATGGCGCGCAAGCGCATACAATTTCAAGGGCTGCCTGCAAGAATATGCTGGCTTGGTCTAGGAGAGCGGCAAAAACTGGGGCTGGCCTTCAATGAAATGGTTCGTAATGGAGAATTGAGTGCTCCGATTGTAATAGGGCGCGATCATCTTGATTCAGGTTCAGTGGCATCGCCAAATCGTGAAACTGAAAGCATGCAAGATGGCTCCGATGCGGTATCAGACTGGCCCTTATTAAACGCTATGTTAAATACAGCAAGCGGTGCAACATGGGTTAGCCTGCATCATGGTGGTGGTGTGGGCATGGGATTTAGCCAACATTCCGGTGTAGTGATTGTGTGTGATGGTAGTGAAGAGGCCGATAAACGTATAGCTCGCGTACTGCACAATGACCCAGCCACAGGTGTTATGAGGCATGCAGATGCGGGCTACGAGATAGCCAAAAAATGTGCAATAAAAAATAAGCTCAATTTGCCAATGCTAGAGGAAAAGTAAGATGCAGAAATTTTGTTTATACCCTGGCAAATTGACACTCGATGATCTATTTCGTTGTTTTAGGCAACATGAAGCAATTGAGTTAGATCCTTCAGCCATAAAAAACATTGACCAATCACATAATACCGTACGTGAGGTTTTAAAACAGGGGCGCACGGTATATGGGATCAATACCGGCTTTGGCTTACTAGCAAATACTAAAATCAGCGAAAACCAACTAGAACAATTGCAACGAAGCATAGTGTTGTCTCATGCCGCTGGGATGGGAAAATTTATGAGTGAACGCAGTGTTAGGTTATTAATGCTGTTGAAGATTAATTCCTTAGCGCGTGGTTACTCTGGCATTCGATTAAAGGTAATTGAAGCGCTTATTACCTTGTACAATGCTGAAGTTTACCCCGCTATTCCAGAGAAAGGTTCCGTAGGCGCATCGGGAGATTTAGCGCCCTTAGCTCACATGAGTGTCGTGTTATTAGGAGAAGGAGAAGCCATTTATCAGGGTAAAACTATTTCTGCCAAAAAAGCCCTAAAAATTGCGGGTTTAGAAAAAATAGCTTTAGCGCCAAAAGAGGGGTTGGCACTATTAAATGGTACACAAGCGTCTACTGCACTAGCCATTGAAGGCTTATTCTATACTCATAATGCGCTGTGTAGTGCGATTGCTATAGGCGGTCTGACAGTAGATGCCGCTTTGGGCTCTAGAGTACCCTTTGATCATCGTATTCACGCCGCACGCGGTCATCAAAGCCAAATTGACATTGCTAAAGCATTTGCTGAGGTTTTAGCAAGTTCTAGTATTGCAGAGTCTCATCAAGGCTGTCAGAAAGTACAAGACCCTTATTCGTTGCGCTGTCAGCCGCAGGTAATGGGAGCTTGTTTAGGGCAAATGCGTTTTGCTGCAGAAACCTTAGTGGTGGAAGCTAATGGTGTTTCAGATAACCCCCTCGTATTCGCTGATTCTGGCGATATACTCTCTGGCGGAAATTTTCATGCCGAAGCGGTGGCGATGACCGCAGATATGCTAGCGATTGCTTTGTCTGAAATTGGCGCCTTGTCGGAACGCAGAATGGCATTATTGATTGATTCAAGTCTTAGCGGATTACCACCATTTTTGGTCGACAACGGTGGCGTCAATTCGGGCTTTATGATTGCGCAAGTTACCAGTGCCGCCTTGGCTAGTGAGAACAAAACCTTGGCCCATCCTGCTTCGATAGATTCATTACCAACCTCTGCCAATCAAGAAGATCATGTTTCTATGGCCACATTTGCGGCACGGCGCTTACAAGATATTTTTGAAAATGTATCGGGTATTCTAGCAAT
This sequence comes from Glaciecola sp. G7-5, assembly GCF_055808975.1. Lineage (NCBI taxonomy): Bacteria > Pseudomonadati > Pseudomonadota > Gammaproteobacteria > Alteromonadales > Alteromonadaceae > Glaciecola > Glaciecola sp. G7-5. The sequence goes on along the minus strand of NZ_CM147892.1, from coordinate 48,253 downwards.
TGAATGGTTAGCCGCGTGTCAAGGCATAGATTTTAGACAACCACTTAAGACAAGCGATAAGCTTGAAAAAGCAAAAGCCTTATTGCGTGAACACGTAACGTTTTATGACAAAGACCGCTATTTTGCTCCAGATATTGAGCGAGCACGGCAACTCATCGTGTCTCATAAATTATTTGATAATATCGGTTTAAAACTATTATAGCGTTGGCAAACTTTTTAAATCAAAGCTTGATTGTTTCCTGTATTCATTCGGCAATTTCCCTGTGATAGCTTTAAATACACGGTTGAAGGTGCCCACAGAAGAAAAGCCACTTTCGAGCGAGATAACCAAAATACTCCAATGTTGTGAATCGGCGTCTCGTAACAACGTTTGTGCGTGTTTAACTCGGTACTGATTAACAAATAAATTGAAGTTAGCGACATCAAAATGATTGCGAACGGCGTTACTAATCAAGTATTCAGAACTATCTAATGCCTGAGCTACATTTGCAATTTTTAAGTTAGCCTGCAAATAAATTTTATCTTTAGTCAATAACTCCTGAATACCATTTATGATCTTTTGGTCGACCGGCTGTTTTTGACTTTTTACTGTATCGTTATCCCTGGGGGCTATAAGCTTATTTTGCGTGTCTACTTCTCTAACACGCGCTTTTTCTTGTGAATAAATAACATATTGAATTGCAGCAAGAATAAGTAGCGCAGAAGACGTCATTATCCAGGGATAGTAATATTCTATCTCGGCGGGAGAAAAGAGAAACTTAGGCAATACGGCAGAATTGAAAACACCCATGAAGAAAGCCGATGCAAACACAATTGACTGTCTTTTTTGTAGTGTATTTTTGGTTGTATATGCGCGAAACGCTTCCCAAAAAGACAAGGCTAAAATACTAGATGACAACAAGTTGGTGATTTCATTCATACCTTGTTTAAGACGCAGCATTTGCGCATCATTGAGTATACTTTGAATGTCTACAGCAACCATTAAATGCCATGTTTGATTAAAAATAATCAAGCCGGCAATCACTAAAGCAAGGGCGATATGCCTGCGACTGATTGGCGAGCCTATTCTAAAAAGCGCACGTGCTATTAGCCAAACCACATTGCAGGTGGCGCAAGTTGCTAAGCCAATCACATACTGGAATGCGCCTATGCTGTCTGCACTTAACTTCTGTACGCCAATCATACAAAGTGACGCACTAAAAATAGCCACTAAGTAATTTATTAGTTGTTTATCTTTTTTTAGGGCATGGCTAAACATCACCCCCATGCTGAAGAAAATTAAGAAGTAATAAGCTAAACCACCTGCTGCGTCACTTTGCATGGGTTACTATTCCTATAATTCGTGCGTCTAATTTCAGTATTAGTTTACGGTTATTTTTTTAGCGGGGCAAAAAGACTTTGTTAGAGAATGTGTCAATTATTTGCAAATTTGGGTGTTCAAATTCCGAATTTGACCAGAATTTACCTTTAAATTCATTAAGCTTTCGTTGGCTTAAATCTTCTTAAAGGAAATCTATTGTGGTCTCAACATCATCTACCTCATCGCTAAACTGGTTCAATAAAAGTCAAAAAATATGCTTTATCACTTTGCTTTTTTCTCAATTAATATTTGTAGGTTATTTAGCCGCGGGCTATGGCTTTACAGGCTTAAGCGAAGGTTTGTCACAGTGGAATCGATTCAATGAAACAGCCTATGTGAACGGAGATGTTTTAGGCAATGCAATGTATGCTGCACATGTTCTGCTAGCCATAATTATGATAGTGGGCGGTAGTTTGCAATTAATCCCGTCAATACGTAATCGTTATGCTAGCTTTCATCGTTATAATGGCCGCTTGTTTGTACTCCTTGCATGCACTATATCCTTAGCGGGTATGTATTTAATTACTGTAAGGGGAACCGTTGGCAATACGCTTATGCATAGCTTAACCTTCTTTAGCGGTGCTATGGTGCTAGTGAGTAGCTTTTTTGCAGTGAGTGCAGCAAGGCGTAAAAAATTCGCTTTGCATCAGCGCTGGGCCTTACATTTATTTTTAGCCGCTAATGGTGTGTTATTTTTTCGCTTATTTATATTTGCATGGATGATAATGTTTGGCGTTGTAGGTATTAATACTAAGGATTTTACGGGGCCAACGGTCGTTAGCGTGAGCTTTTTGTCCTATGTTGCTCCACATATTTTTATACAGCTGCTTTGGTTTGCCCAAAAACGCAGGCAGACATGGCTACTTGTGTTAATGATCGCATTGTTAATAGTTATAGCTGTTGTCTTCTTAATTGGTTTGTTTGGGCTTGCTGTCGGTCGTTGGTATCCAACGATTATCGCTTAGTTTTTTATCGCGAGTAGGCTTTGTTAATGCTATCGGCTATATATTGGGGCAGTTGAAGAGAATGTTAGCCGGTTTTAGACCAGGCTAACATGCCGCCATCTAAGTTAGTAACATTATTCACGCCATTATTTATGGCCATTTGAGCTGCTTTGGTAGAGCGCCCGCCACTGCGGCAAACAAATAAGTAAGATTTGTTTTTGTCTAATGTTTTAACATCTTTTTTAAAGTCAGTTTGCAATGTTGACAGCCTTGAGTTTGGAATGTGACCAAGCTCATCGTTATATTCTTCTGGGCGTCTTACATCAATTATTTCGTCAAAAGTTCCAAGCTTCGGTTTAACTTCTGCGGGGCCTAGGTTTACGATTGCAACACCTTGAATTAATGAAATAAGGTCACTCAACTCTCTTACTTGTTTTTCAATGAAGGTTTTTACCACAGACTCGGTATCTAAGATTTCTTTGGAAGATGTACTGGTGTCTTGTTGAATTTGAATAGAATGTTCATTTATATTGGTTATCGCTTCTTTGATTTGCGTAAAACTTTCCAACAATAGTTTTACGTTTTCATTAAGCTCACTGCTTCGATATTGATAATCTTCAATTATTTTACCAATCGTTTTTTCGCTTTCAGAAACTATCGATTGAATATCTACAGTTGTGTCTTGTGAGTTTCTAGCAAGTGATTTCATTGCATCAGCAACAACCGCAAACCCTCTGCCTGCTTCGCCGGCGCGAGCAGCTTCTATTGCCGCGTTGAGTGCAAGCATTTCAGCTTCTTCACCTACATAGCGAATAGCCTCGGTTTTCTCTTGAACATCGGCAAACTGTTTTTGAATATTCTTAAGACCGGTGTTCGATTCACTAAATGCTTTAAGGCTTTGGGCGACTAACGCCACGTGTTGCATGCCCATATCTGAAGTGTGATCCGTTTTCTTCGAGGTATCACTAACTTCTACAACACTCTTGTTTAAGGCCTCTATTTTTCCTGATATGGTTTCAAGATCAGTCGAAATAGAATCAGATTTGTCTGCAACCTGTTCCAAGAATTTGGATAAATAAGAAGTATATTCGTCAGCTTTAGATTGTTGATTTTGAGCGTGCTTTTGGTCATTGTTTATTGTTTGTTGATTGGCGGCTATTAGCGCTTGCTCAGACGCTTGCTCTAAATTCGCACAATTCGCTTGCAGTGATTTATATTTTTTTGACCAAATAAAATGACACATAAAAGTACTACATGCTACGCTTGCGACTATGATTGTGCACACTATCCAAAATGACATGACAGACTCCGAGTTACCCTTAGTTATTATCGGTAAAGGCGTATTAAAACTTGATAGCCAATCCAAACTCAAATTGATGCATGTTAAACTCAATAGTTTGTGATGGGTCAAACAAAGATTGTCCTTCAACGCTTTTTGACGGCATGTACATAGCAAAAAATGTCCATTCTCGTCCATTAAGTTGCGTTGTCATTCCTGTTGCAAGATGGTATTCAATTACACCCGGAGCAAGCATATTCAAGTTGACTTCATTGCTAGCAATGGGCTGTTTTGTTGCACTAATACCGATTCGATATGTATTGCCTGAAGAATCCCATTCGAGCCCTGTTTTGAATACATCCATATTTTTCCAACCGAAACCTGCGCCGTTTTCACCACCTAAGCATCCGGGGCCTGCGGCAGGGGATGGGCTACCAGAAAATAAAGTGTTGTTTAAGGCGTCTAAGCACTGGCCATTGATTAGATTATTTACAGAATTACTAACCGAAGGCACGCCTTCATAATTAATAGATTGATAATCAAATTTAACGGTTAATGTGTCTGAGATATCATATGCTAAACCGGCTATAAAAGTTGAAGGCATATCAAAGTCACCACCTTGGGCGAATAAACCAGAGTACTCCTCAAACTTCGTCATTTTTTGCTTTGATTGATAAGACAATCCAAAGCTTAAATCATCTGTTGCGTGGTAAACCACACCTAATTTTACGCCTAGCCCAAAGGAAAAATCATGACCATTGTCACTGAGCTTACTCGGATCTAGAGACATATTCGCAAAAGGCGCCAATCCTTCAGCTCTAAAAGCTTGCATAGCGCCAATAACAGCGACTCCTAAATCTAGTTGTTCATTCACTTTCCAAGCATAAGAGACGTTTAGAAACACTTGTGTAAGGTCAACACCCGTGCGCCCAGCACCAAAACTACCTGCACTATTCTCAATTTGATTCGTTTCTGGATTGAAGATATTTGCACTACCGCCCGAATACGTGGTGTTCATTCCACCATTTCCATAAAAAGAAATGCCTATTGCACTGCTGTCGTCTAATTGTTTGACATAAGCTATGTTAGGTATGAAAAAGATCTCACGACTAGACTTTATATTTTGCGGGCTAATGCCAAAAGGGATTTGGCAAGGCTGCTGACCGGGAGCAGAACAAGATGGAATACCGCCTATAACAGGGCCAAAACCATCGGGCAAAGAGGGCCCGCCACTTACCGTATATTCACGAACGGGTATAAATGCATTGAGACCAAAATCAAAACGATCACCTACTTGCAACATGGTTGCAGGGTTGGTAGCTAAAGACAAAGCATCGCTGCCTCGTGCTATACTGGTGCCTGCTGTTGCTTTGTCTTTTGCGCTGTAGCCTAAAGTGTAATAACCATTTGTGGCGTTTGCCTGTGTGGCTAACACCATTAAAGAAATAAGCGCTAAACTGATGGCTGCTATTTTAGGATATCTTACATAGGGATGAGAGAAGCTTGTTTTCACGCGATGGCGCCTAATAATTATACTATTGTAAGCATTTAACGGTAATTTTAATTGAGCTATAGTATGTATCTGACTACTTGCGTATAAATAAATATACTATAAAAAGTGTGAACAACTAGATCATAAAACCGAAACATCAAAATTTAGAGGTAATACATGACCGAATTTACACCTGTTTCCGCCACGATCGGCGGGGTCTTGATTGGTATTTCAGCTGTTATTTTAATGCTGTTTTTAGGTAAAGTCGCCGGATGCTCTGGCATAATTGGTAATTTGCTAAAAGTCGATAAAGCGTCACTCGCTGAATCTCCATGGCGACTTAGTTTTGTTGCCGGTTTGGTCCTTGGGCCTATCTTAGTATCAAACTTTTCCGAGTTCTCTCTTCCAAGTAGCGACCAATTTTCTTACCTCATCGCTGTGGTCGGCGGCTTGTTAGTCGGCTTAGGTGCCGCAATAGGTAATGGCTGCACTAGCGGTCATGGGATTTGTGGTATGGGTAGGCTTTCAAAGCGCTCCATAGTTGCTACTTGTACTTTCATGGCGACAGCCTTTATTACCGTTGCTGTTACTCAGCATTTACTTTAAGGGACTAGCATATAATGAACGCAATAATTAGTTTAATAAGTGGTCTAATATTTGGTATGGGATTGACCATATCGCAAATGGTCAATCCGCAAAAAGTAAAAAATTTCCTCGATGTTTTTGGCGACTGGGATCCTAGTTTGGCATTTGTAATGGGTGGTGGCTTGGTGACCTTTGCTGTATTTTATTATTTTGTTTTGCGACCTAAAGAAACATGTGTGCTAGGCGACAAGATGCCTAAGTCTTCAAGCGCGTCTATCGATAAAAAGCTCTTGCTAGGTGCTAGTTTGTTTGGAATCGGTTGGGGTTTGTCGGGCGTTTGTCCAGGCCCTGCTGTAGCTAACTTATCTTCATTTAATCCAGCTATGTTGGTATTCATTGTATGTATGCTAATAGGCTTAAAATTGGGTGATGTCATTAAAAATAAGGGCTAAAAAGGTTTAGTTTTCGCGCTTATTAGCTTGGTAAGCGCCAATTAATTTTCGTCGCCAAATGCAAGTGACCAAAGTTTGGTGCAACGGGCACCCGAGCGACAGTAGATTAGTATAGGATGTGGAAGTTTTTCTACTATTTTTTTAAATGTCGCTACATCGTTTTCATCAATGGTGTCTAATACTACCGCTTGATGTACAGTCTTTAAACTTAATGTGTCGGCCTTTGCTTTAATGTCTAAAAAGCTTGGCTGAGTCGCAGCTTCACCGTCGGGACGATTGCAAATAATCGACTTAAAACCCAAGGCTTTAATAGTGGGTATTTGACTCAGTTCTATTTGGGCAGAAACAGATATCGATTCGCTTAATTTTTTAATCTCCATATAGATACTTGTCCCTAATGTGTGAATAAACAGGTTCAATCGTCATAATACGTTTATCGGTATCTTTATGTATTGACGCCCATTGCTACTTGTTGCGCCGAAATTACCTAGTCTTAGGTTGGTTTGCAAAGAAGGATAGAGTAATTTAGGAACATCAAGGCTTGCGTCACGCGTTTCTCTTTTGCTGACATATTCTTCTAGCGAAGTATTAGGCGTTATTTGAATATTATTTGCTTTTTGTTCACTTATGGTTACGACAGCAGTTGCGTCTTCATTGGGCTCAGGATAATCGTGGCATAGGTAAACATTAGTTGAATCTGGTAGCGAGTAAAAACGCTGAATGGTATTAAATAAATCGGTGGCCGACCCCCTGGGAAGTCGCAGCGAGCCGAACCAAGATGAGGTGCAAAAATGGTATCACCCACAAAAATAGCGCCATGTTCTTGACAATAAAAACTAGCACATGCTGGAGTGTGTCCAGGTGTTAACCATACACATAACGTAATACTACCTATTTCGACTTGGCTGCCTTCGTCCAATAAAACATCAAATTGATGGCCATCTAGTGGGGTGTCTTCGTTGGAATTAAATATGGGTACCCATATTTCTAGTACTTCTTTAATTCCTATACTAATGGCGGTTTTTCCCCCAATGTGTTGTTTTAAATATTCTGCTGCGGTTATGTGATCGGCATGAATATGCGTTTCTAAAATCCATTCGTTAGTGAGATTATGTTCTTTAACATACGCAATGACGCTGTCGGCGCTTTGCGTTTTAACACAGCCTGAAAAGTGATCGTAATCTATGACCGAATCAATAACGGCACATTTCTTGGTGCTCTCATCAATTATTATATGAGTGAATGTTGCGGTATCTTGGTCGTAAAACGTTTTTACCTTCATTGATTAGCCTATAATAAAAGTTCTTTAATAATGATAAATAGGGCAATAGCTAAAGTGAAAACACCAAATCCTTTTTGAAGCTTTGCGCCATCTATATTTTTAGATATTTTAGTAGCAAGCCACATGCCAAGTAGTGTAAAAATGATGAGTTTTCCAATTAGCAGGTAATCAAGAGAGATGCCGGCTTGCAGATCGCCGCTAAATCCAATCAAAGATTTTAATGAAATGATTAATAAAGACGCGCCTACCGCCTTTTTCATTTCCATTCCCATTAATAAAACTAAGGCTGGGATAATCAAGAAACCACCCCCAGCACCCAGCATCCCCGTCGCAATTCCTACAACAGCGCCTTCAATTATTATTAATACCGAACTGTGTTTACCCGATTTAGACTGTAATTTAGAATTATCGCGGGTAAGCATCATATAAGCGGATAAGAGCATTAAAATCGCAAAACTGACCATAATAAGTGTGCCTTTATCGACAAGCACAGGAGAACTTAAAATAGGGTCTGGTATTGCAGGCATTAAATACGCGCGCGTTATGTAAACTGCGATAATTGAAGGGATAGCAAATAAAATGGATGATTTTATTTCAATTAAACCTTGCCTATAATAATTGAACGCGCCATAAGTTGCGGTTAAACCAACAATTAACAAGGAGTATGCGGTTGCGCTAGCGGCGCCTAAGCCAAACAAATAAACTAATATAGGAACAGTGAGTATAGAACCTCCACCGCCTATACTGCCTAGCACAATCCCCATAAGAATAGCGGCTAAGAAGCCAAAAATTTCCAACATTATTGAGTCTAACTTATATCGATTAGTTATAACTCATTGTAGCGCAAAACACTATTCTTAGGGGAAGGCTATGGTATTAGTTTACATACTTAGTTATGAAGTGCTGATGTTTTGTTGCATGGTCTTAGTAACCGTAACTGTAACTGTAACTGCAAAGCCAAAGCGTTATTAATTTTTTCTTTGATTCTAGCGATTCATAGCGACCAAGTTTTACTTGCATAAAAAGCGAACAAATAATAGCCTACGAATGAAGGTAAATTACTTCTTTTTATTATGAGGAGAAGCAGAGCCTTCGATAAAAATAGCAATCACTAAAATAAGACGCCAGGGAAAGGACTGTTAACGCACCATAATTTCCATGCTGTATGGCACAAACTGCGAATTACTCACAAAGGGACTTCTAATGTCGTTTGATGTGTTCAAATTTGTTGCTTTGAGACCGCCAGAAGCAATTGATTCAAAAACTAATAAAAATACGATTTCACTTACTTCGGTCAGCGCATCTGAAGCCCTCGGTATCTTCAATAAGCTCCGCAGCGCCGCTGACGATAAAAGCCTAAAAAAAGCGGTTACTACTGTTGGTGTTGAGAAGTCGTTATCTGCCCTTTTGATCTCAGGTGTTGATGCAGCTTTAATTAATAAGGTAATAGGTCTTTCAGATTTAGCCACATCTGATGACTTGGTGGTTATCAAAAATAAGGCCGAATCAGTCACTGCACCTAACGCCGGTACAATTGCCAGTAGCTTGCATATCGAACGCGGTATTCAACCACGACTCAATCCAAATTTAGGCCGGTTTTTCCGTAACAACAACCTTGGCAGCGCGCTAAATGAAGGCAACGATGAGAACGCGTTGAATGAGGGGACAAGGCCAGCTAGTCCTAACCTTGATAGTGCATTTAATGAAGGCCCGTTACCTATTGATGTGCCTAACCCTAGCGAGCCAGAGGTGGATACCACACCGAGCTTCTTTAGACCGGTTGGAGTGGGTGAATTGCAAGTGGTACAGCAAGAACTTCATCGCTACGAGTTGGGGGAAATTGCCTACATCGAAAACGTGATGGCAAGTGAATTTAGAGAGCGCTTACATAAACAAAGTAACGAACAAGAAATTACGCGGCTCGATGAAGAAGAAAACGAAGAATACATGGATCGTAACCTACAAAGTTCTGAGCGCTTTGAGCTGCAAACAGCGTCGAGGGAAGAGCTCGATAGGCGCACCAAAACCGATACAAACTTTGATATGTCGGCAACATACGGCCCTAAAATTGAAGTTAAGGCAGGACTGCAATTTTCGATGGATAACGCAAAGCGCAGCGCCAATGAGCGCTCGAGCCAATTTGCGCAAGAGGTCACCGAAAGCGCTGTTCAGCGAACGCAGTCTAGAGTGCAGCAGTCGCGCAAGGAAATTACCCGTACTAAAACCGAGCATGCCAATGTACATCGCTTTGACAATACCAAAGGTGATGCAAAGCATATTGCGGGTGTATATCGCTATGTTGATAAAATTTATAATATGCGGCTGGTTAACCGCGGTCTTAGGTTTTTTTATGAATTTTACATTCCCTCACCAGGCGCCTATTTACGACAATTGGGCGCACTTAACAATAAAAAGCCTGCATTAAAGCTCCCACCTAAACCAAGTGTTCGAATAAAGGATATTAGCCCAAGTACTTATCAACGCTTTGTTGAGCAATATGGGGTTAGAAACATTCCGCCTCCGCCAACAGATTCACTTACCCTCACTGAAACCGCATCTGATGCAGACGGCGGAAGTGATGGCTCGCAAACCGTTCGCCGCGAAGGTTCTTTTTCAATAGAGCAAGGTTATGAAGTCAAATCTGCTGAGGTCACTATTATTGCATTTAGAAAGCATTCGACAGACCCAGAAGTATGGGTCACTTTGGGCAGCGAGACTATTCAAAAGACCGGTGGCTGGCCATCGTTAACTGCTGGCACCGATGCCACTGTATTTAAGTTCAACAAGGCCAAAGGACAAAGAGGCACCTTGGGCTATTCACTATATGCAAGACACGATGCAACGGTACAATTTGTTATACAAGTAAAGTGTGAACCTAGCAAAGAAGCTTTACTAGAGTGGCAGCATAAAGTGTACGACGCCATTTTTGAGGCTTATCAAGCTCAGTTGGCCAGTGCAAAAGCTGACCATGCTGAAACTATGGCTGGATTGTCTGTTGAAGATTTAATTGATGCTCCTCCTGCTAGGTTGCGTGAGCTTGAACGTGATGAGCTCAAGCGTTTATGTTTGCAGCTTATGGGAAGTGAGGCAAAACTGGCAGAAGAGCGGGTGACAAGCGAAACCACTTTTGACTTGCCCCTTGTGGTTGAAGCTGGGGAAGGGCCAATGCTTGAAGGCAATATGCCGATAGACCGTGGGCGACTTGATCCGCTTGCCGTTGAGGCGCGTTTTGCTGAGCAAGCCTTTGAGTGGTCAAATATGTCGTTCACGTTATATCCCTATTATTGGAATGAGCCCGACGAATGGCGCCGATTAGTGTCCCTTAGTCACCCCGACCCGCTTCATGCTAACTTTTTACGCTCTGGTATTGCGCGAGTCTTGGTGCCGGTTCGACCTAACTATGAAGAAGGTTTGCGCGACTTCGTTTATCGAGGTAGGCCTGCGCTATATTCCACCGAGGCAGCAAAAATTACCGATGAACGCTGGTTGCCACTACACCAAGAGATGAAAGAGGCAACTCAGCGTCGCCAAGCAGGGGACGTGCTGGTTGATACTTGGCTTACGCGAGTTTCTACGCCACTTGTCATGCTTGATGCGAAGGTCACGGTAGACGAACATGGCCGAATGATGCAACGAAAAGCTGATGAGGATGAAGACTAACATGCATCATTCACCTCCTATTTTGATTGGGGTGACAGGTACAAACGGAAAAACATCGGTGACAACCATGCTTGCATCTTTGTTACGCCAGCTTGGTATTCGGGCAGCGGCTATAGGACAGCGGATTGAAACGCCTGAAGGTGTGCGCGACCGTTCTGAGGTGCCTCCAGGGGATGAGGGGCTGCCCGCCTACATAAATTACTTATGCGCAGAACAAGGCGTTAAAGTTATTGCAATAGAGGTATATAGCGCAGCCCTCGCAAAAGGCCTGCATAACCGTCTTCGCTATGACGGTATAGCTTTCACTAATATTACCGAAGATCACTTAAATGTGCATGGCAACATGCAGGCATATATTGATGCAAAGCTACATTTATTTAATTTAGTTGAGCAAGATGCTTGCTTGGTATTCGACCCTCACAGTGATGGGCTTTTGCCGGTACAACAGGCTTCAGTAAACCGTGGTTTTAAGCATCTCATTCCCGAGCCTTGTGAAACGCCGTTTTTGTTGCAGTTTCAACAAGAGAATTGCTATATGGCGGTAACCCTTGCCAAAGAAGTGCTCAAACTTTTAAAGGCGCGAAGGGATATAAAGCCAATTACTGATGCGAGTATTGCAGCTAAAACCATGCAACTCGTGTCACCTCCGGGTCGCTATGAACAATGGTTGCTGCCAAATGGTGTGCTTGTTATTGTTGACTTTGCACACAATCCCGGGGGAATTCGCGCGGTCATTGATCACACTCGTACCATGTTAAAAGATAATCATAAACTTGCGTTTTTATTGAGTTCAAAAGGAGGTTGGGGGGCCATTAAGCGCGAAGCTATGGCTGACGCTGCATCAAATGCCGATATAGTTGTTGTTAGTGATGATGACCCAAGAAAAGAAGATCCCGCTTTAATCCGCGCGCAACTTGCACATGCTCACAATTACAAAGAAATAGCGCCGCGCAATCGTGCAATTTATTATCTATGCACCGTATTGCAAAAAGGGGATGTTGCCATCATCGCTGGACGAGGCGCTGATTCTCGCTGGGAAGGTCCTGCAGGAAGACATTTTTATAGCGATATTGAAGTGCTTAAACAGTTGGGCGCAGAAAGAGCTTAGCCTGCATTAATAGCGTTTTAATTAGCAACAGGTATACCTTTCGATTTATGCAAAATGGGTCTAGAAGTGACAGGGTCAATAAGGTCGAAAGTTCACTCGATTTTGTCAAGCTCCTGATAATTTACGATCGTAAAATTATTGCGATTTTTCTCTTTTACTCGGTACATTAAGCCGTCGGCAGAACTAATAAGTGTTTCTATTTCAGTTGTCGCGGCGAGGTCTGGTGTGACTTTAATAATTCCAAGGCTTGCACCTACCGATACCTTCAAGCTTGTGCTTACGGCAACTTCCTTTTTCACATCGGCTAATACTTGCTGTGCGTAGCTTACAATTTGCTCTTCATCCTTTACGCTTAAGGCAATAAGAAATTCATCTCCGCCCCATCGGATGAGCGTCGTCATCAGGTTTTCAGACAAGCGTGTCAAGCGCCGGCTGATAGTGGTCAATACTAAATCGCCCACATCATGACCATGGGTGTCATTGACTGGTTTAAATTTGTCCAAGTCCATCATCATTAGTGCAAAGTTAAGACCTTGCTCAGCAGACTGTTGTAACTGCGCGCTCAACTTTCCTGTACCAGAGCGTCTATTTAGCAGGCTGGTCAAAGAATCGTGGTCGGCCTCATATCTTGCATTGGCCTCTTCTTGTCGCCTTTTGGTAACGTCGTAGATTACTACTTCAATCATATGGTCAGACTTTTCTCTCGCCAGCTCCCTTTCATCTTCAATGTTAGAAAATAAGCAGTGCAAATAACGTTTTTCGCCGTTTCTGTAGCTGACCAAATCCACCTCTAATTGGGTGTAGGCGAAACCTGTACAGACTGACGCAATTTGCGCCTTTAGCTTGTCTGGAGACTCAAAATACTTGGCTAGATTATTACCTTCTGTATTTTCACCAAACAGTTTGTTAAAAGCGGGGTTAGCAATGGAGACGATACCTTTACTCGTTAGTACACCAATACCAGATGTTGCTTGCTCGAATAACAAGCGGTAGCGTTTTTGTAGTTTTTCTGTGGTTTTACGAAGGCTGCGTTCAGATCTAAACTGCTTCTGCAGCGCGATAATAAGCTCGTTTATGTTGCTGACCAACAGACCTATTTCATCTTTTCTCGTGTAGCCGATTTCTACCGCCTGCATTTCGTCCGGCGCAGAGGTGTTGATATTTGAAAACTCTTTTGACAAGGATTTGAGTGGGCGAGTCAGCTTGCTACGTACGTAAATACCAACAAAAATTGCGATTAATACGCTCAATATAATAAGCAATACAGCGTTTTGCATGCTGTTGGTAGAAGCTTGGTTTTGGATAAATTTAAGATCAGGGTAGACCACTAAACTGCCAAGGATGTCATCTTCGACAAAGGGATTAAAGAGGAGGACAATAATATTATCAACACTAGGAGTGACCGCTCCGTCGCTTACTAATAGTTGTGCATCGGGAGCGCTGATGGTAGCACCCGCAATTAAATCATTGTTTGCGAGCCCAGCAACAATCTCACCAGCCAACTCTGAATCATTCAAATACGCTGCGATAGCGCTCGTTCGGTTAGCGTTCTGTGCTAGCTGCAGCACTAACTGTTGGCTTTGCTGACTAGCTTTTTCAAGTTGGTAATAATAACTAACGCCAGCGACCACAGTAGAAATGGCTATTGAAAGCGTGCCTATAATCAGTCCAACGCGTATGGATAGTTTCATAGTGCTAGTTCGAAGTTAGAAAGTAGTAGTGAAACTAAGGGTAAATACATTATAGCTGGTTTTTTTATTTGGTCTCTCAAGTCCGTCTAAAACTGAGAAAAAGCCGCTGCCCAAAGCATTCGGCTTAAAATGGTCCATTTGTGCCTTAAAGGACCATGCAGAAGAAAAATCCCACTTAAGCCCAAGACTGAGCGACTTCTGATCTACAGAGTACTTTTGTACAAACTGGTTTGACTCATACACTAAACCAAGCAGCTGCTGATAGAATAATGGCGGTAATTCAGATTGTGCTTTTGCAAAATCGATAACTTCAGGCGCTTCTTTTCTGTCATATAAGCCGATGGTAACAAAAGGTGTTAAATCATCTATGTTATAAGACAATGAAACGTAGCCAAATCGAGCGCTTTTCGCTAGTCCAAACTTACTCTCGTAGTCGCTGGCCTCAGCGATGATTTCGATATTGTCGAATGTATAACTACCGCCAATAGACAAGTATTTTACCCGCTTGCCGTCTGGAATAAAAGAATCAGCAAGTTCTTGCGCATAAGGTTTAAAAACGACTGGCACAAGGTCTGGCGCGCTGCGCGCTTCTTCTAAACCAGGAAAGATAGTGTTGTCGTATTCGCCAGTTAAATATACGGCTTGTGCGCGCCAGTTGATGGACTGTAATTCTATGTTCAAGCCGGTCAAGTCTTTGTAAGAAAAACGAAACTTACCAGCCTTCACATCAGAGTGGTAACGAGCGTTACCGCGAGAAAGGCTCATTTTTATCGTACCAAAATTGGTATCTGTTACATAAGCTGCTTGTAGTCCATTCATGTTTCCGACAGAGCCCACAATAGAATACATTTCTAGAGGTGCTCTTACCCAGGTCATAGCATGTCCAACGTAACGATAATCGGTAAATAAATAACTTGGTGTGCTAAATCTGCCCGCTTTAACAGACCAGTTGCGGTTAATCTGATACCGTAAAAATGCAAGCTGTATATAATTTGTGAAGGAGTGGTCAAAACGGTCTTGAAGAAGCACTTGTCCTACTGCATCTAAGCGATCATTGATTTGCGCATTTATTTGTAAGCCCACCAGCGAGTCTGCAGCAAAGGACAGACCTTCCCGAGATGTGTTGATAATTGAATTTCGAAATGCAAACGTATCGCTATCCGAATAGGTAAGCCCTAGATTGGCGAAACCGCTCACTCTGATATCATCATTAGCAAGTGTACTTGCACATGGCAATAAACCTGCAAAAATGGCAACAACGAGAATAAATAGCCTGCGCTTAGAATTGATAAACAATTTTCATCTCCGAAGTTACTTCATTTAGCGGCAAATACGCTAAAGAATGTTCGTCTAAACTATTGAGCACGTCTAATTTTGATACTGCTTGAAAGGGGGAGTTGCGCGACCGGAAAACAACAGCCTAGACCAATACGCTTTAATTTTTCTTTCATCCTTACCCACTAGTAATTGATAAAAGGATTGCTTTTCTAAACTGCCAGCGGGCAAATCAATAGGTGCCACAGGTGAGCCATCAGGAAAGGTATTGAAACGTCCCATATATATGTCGATGATTTCTTTTTTACTTAGACTTTTGATTTTATTTTGAGAGTGAACGACAACAACTAGAGACACGGCATTGTCTACTGCCTGCGAATAAGAGGAAGTTGCTCCCTCTACGCTAAGCAGTATTAGCAATGTTACTAGCCATACCGAAAATCTCTTCACTCTTTACAACTCAATCTAGTTAACCCCGTGCATACAGAAAGTAAATATTGACGAAAACGTGCACTACCCAAATCCCTTGATTTCTTATCGGCATCTGCATACATATATTGAGTTTTTAATCATTTTTAAACGCAATAATTTGAGCGCGTTTAGCACCGTTTTTTTTGATAAATAAATGGATGAGGCGCATACCCATTTTTCAGCGCACGACTCGCCTTGACACTTAGGCCTGTTGTGGGGCTAAATACAAGGTAAATACCTCAAACAATAAAAAGGAAGGCTTATGAAAAACGTTATTATGATTGCACTTGCGATCTTTTTACCCCCATCTCGGTGTTGATAAAAGAAGGCGTAGGTAAACATTTGTTAATCAATATTCTGTTGTGCATATTAGGTTTATTGCCTGGCATCATCCATGCGGTGTGGATAAACGTGCGCAACCACTAAAATGTAGGCATAAAAAAGCAGCCACAAGCTGGTAAGCGAGTGGCTGCTTTGATTGTGTTTATATCTCTACATTGCTAGGCTTGGCTAGCGTTTAATGCTTGGTCTATATCAGCAATAATATCGTCAATATGTTCAATACCTACCGATATTCTTACCATATCTTCTGAAACACCTACCGTCGCAAGCTCTTGTGGGCTTAGTTGCCTGTGAGTCGTGCTAGCTGGATGACAGGCCAAAGACTTGGCATCGCCGATATTTACTAAGCGCAATATGAGTTGTAGCGCATCAATGAATTTTGACCCGCCTTCAATTCCGCCTTTAATACCAAAGCTGATAATTCCGGCTGCTTTGCCGCCACAAATACTCTGGCAGGTTTCATGGTATTTACTACTAGGAAGGGCCGCATAATTTACCCAGCTTACCGCGCTGTGCTCGCTTAAATACTTCGCTACTGCCTCTGCATTTTCACAATGTCTTTCCATTCGCAACGACAAAGTTTCGAGTCCTTGCATAATTTGGAAGGCACTTTGTGGTGATAAGGCGGCGCCAGTATTTCGTAAAGGAACCACACGACAGCGACCAATATAAGCTGCTTCACCAAGCGCCTCGGTGTAAACAACGCCATGGTAGGACGGATCAGGCGTAGTCATCATTTGAAAGCGCTCACTGTTGGCCGCCCAATCAAATTTACCTGAATCTACAATAATGCCGCCAATAGTTGTGCCGTGACCGCCTATATATTTCGTTAATGAATGAATCACAATGTCGGCACCATGGTCAAATGCACGGCATAAAATTGGCGTGGCGACTGTGTTGTCTACAATTAGAGGAACACCAGCGGCGTGTGCAATTTCAGCCCAGCGCTTAATATCAACAACGTTGCCTGCGGGGTTGCCAATGGACTCACAAAAAAGCGCTCGTGTATTTTCGTCTATTAATGATGCAATTTTGTCGAAGTCTTCACCGGCGGCAAAGCGCGCTTCGATACCTTGGCGAGGAAAAGTATGGGCAAAAAGATTGTATGTACCACCATAAAGTTGACTAGAGCTCACAATGTTTGAACCAACTTCAGCAATAGCCTCAATTGCATATCGAATTGCGGCCATACCAGAAGCAACGGCCAATGCACCTATGCCGCCTTCAAGTTCAGCTACACGTGCCTCAAGCACCGCATTAGTTGGGTTCATTATTCGGCTGTAGATATTGCCAGGCACCGCTAGATTGAAAAGGTCGGCACCGTGCTGAGTGTCGTCAAAGGTAAACGAGGTAGTTTGATAAATTGGCGTCGTTGCCGCTTTTGTTGTTGGGTCACTGGTGTAGCCACTATGCAGAGCAATAGTTTCTGGTTTCATTGTTTTCTCCATGGTATGTGTACAGCGTTTTACCTCAGGTATTTCGCTGAGTGAAATTATTTACTTGAGCGCAATCGACATTAATGTGTCATGTGCGGTTATGTATAAGGTTTTTTCGTCAGTTGATAATGTGCAATTAGCGGTCGCTTTTCCCGTTCTTATTTTGGCTAACAATTTACCTGTTTCGGTAAAGACAAAAACGCCTCCTGGGCCGGTGGCAAATAGGTAGCCCTTTGAGTGAACAGCCATCCCATCGGGTAAACCATTTTCATTGTTTTGTCCTACTAAGTGCGTAGCGTCATAAAATACTTCTCTATTTTCTAAACTACCATCTTCTAGCACATTGTAGCGATACCATTTAGCTGCACTCGGGTCAGATACTGCAACGTATGCTTCTGTTTCATCATTGCTCAGTACAATGCCGTTTGGAAAGGTGAGTGAGTCATCTTCGAGGCTTAATGTCCCGCTCTGTGATAAGCGGTAAACACCACTAAAACTTAGTTCTTTATGAGGATTTTTGTTCCCATTGTGGAGTCCGTAGGGAGGGTCGGTAAAATACAAATCACCGTTTGAGTGGTAAATACCATCGTTGGGGCTATTGAGGCGCTTGTTTTCGTAGCTATCAGTAAGGGTGACAAACTTTGCTTGTGGTGCATTTAGCGGTGCATCCATTATAGCGATTCGACGATCGCCATGTTGCATTATCACCAGTTCGCCTTTTGCGTTTAGTAATAGGCCATTTCCACCTTGGCTTGAATCGTAGTCGAATAATTTAGTCGCACCAGAAGGGGAAAGGTAAACGCTAACGCCTTCATCTTCTTTATATTGATAAAGTGTATTTTTCGGAACATCTGAAAAAACTAATATATTTTCTTGAGCAATCCATAGTGGCCCTTCAGACCACGCGTATCCTTTACCGAGAACACTAAACTGCGCATGTGCATCGATGATAGAAAGCGTGTCATCACTATATATTTCAACAAAAGGTAGTTTCTTGCTTTCGCTACTAGCATGCGCGAACAAAGTATTAAAGAAACTTATTATTATGATGTAATACAATATTTTTAGCATGATGTTATTAATCTACGCGCTTGACTTTAATGCGTCTGTTTTCACTGTCTTTGCCCATATAAAACGCGCCCAACATACCTCGTTCAACGTATACACGTTCACCGATTTTCAAGCGTAAGCGGCTTTCGTCCACATGTAGCCACTCTTGTCCGTTACTAAGGGTAAAGATACTTTTCTTGCGAGCATTTATGCTTATTTCTGTCACTGTTGCATAGATTTTGTCTTCGGTGCTTATTTCAGCCACTTTTGTTTGTTCTTTTCCAAAATAGTCATCATCAGAGGCAGCAGTTGCTGGCGCTTCAGGTACCACGGGGTTTGCCTTTACATTATTCTTTGCTTCTTTAAAGGCAGTATTTTTATTTAACTTTTGCGCAAGGTCGTCATAACAAATTAAGCGCTTTAAGCTATTTTCAATTTGTGTACATTTTGCAAGCTCATCTACAAGGGTTTGGGCCTGAGAGTAAGCAGTAGGTATGAGTGCGACAAAGCATAGTAGTATTATTTTTTTAATCATATTGGTTATTCACATTCCATATTTGTTTATTCTTATTTACCGATGGTAATACATTTTTTAAGGAATTACGCGACTACGCGAGTTTCATCTGTTTCTAATTGCTATTTTAATCTCGTTTAAACGATAAGTTGATTCATTTAGGCAATATATCCAAACCCACAGACATTCTACAAGCGTTACTATTAAAGGCCTCTGTCCCATGCCAAAAATAGGAAGGGAACAGTACCAATTCCCCTTCTTTAGGTTTCACCCAATGTTCCGCTTCCATCGGATTTTTTAGCACTAAACCGGGTTTACCCATATTCAACCAACCTTGTTTTGACTCGTCATTTACTTCGCTTGGTACATTAACGTAGTAAGCACAGCTATACCAACCTTTTGGGTGGACATGAGAAATATGAAAACCTTGATCTTGTAGCCTCACAGACCAAGAGGAAGAGAAGTCGACGTCGTCTTTTATTCTGCTAGCAACAGGATGTTTGGGGTCATAGTTGATTGTACTTAAGGCTTGATTGAATGTGCGAACTAATGCTTGCTTAAACTCCATTACGATAGGAATGGGTCGGTTAAGCAACATCCCCACGGTTTGTGTACCGCCCACTAAAGATTGGTCTAATGGATTGCGTTTTGTAATATGTAATTGCTCGAGTGTGCTTCTTAGCTCAGCATTAAATTCAGCTAGACTGTCTTGGGATTCTTGTAACAATAAGGGGCGGTTGAATACGTATTTATCATAGTCACAATAGCGATGATACAAATCTGAGCCAATCATCCTAAGGCCAGTGGTATACAAGGCCCAATAAAACTGGTCATTCTCGAATCGTTCAAGCTGGGGCTTGATGGTTTTTATCGCTAAACTTCCCTCACCAACAGCTAGGTAGGCTTTACATAAGGTTTCTATATAAAAGGCATCATTGCTTTTGCTTTGTTTTATTTTTTTGCGCAGTATGGAAATAATTTGTTCAAACTTATGCTGCTTTTCGAGTAATTTAATTTGCAAGGCAAGATGTGAATTTGCATCTATGTTTTGTTTTTTCACCATTGACACAAGCTCTTGTGCTTGCTCGATGTCACCTATTTGTATTAGTTGCTGTACATAGTCCTGAAATAAATCACTTGGCATATTATCGATAGGAATAGTTTGATAATGCTGAAGATGATTGCTGTTATCAAATTCAAAATTAATGTTTGCTAAAAGCCTATTTAATTTGGGATGGTGGGGATGCAACTTAATCCCACTGTTTAGGTGTTCGACCGCTTCTTGGGCTTTGCCTGCATCTAGCAGTGAAAGAGCGAGGTCTTCTATATATTCAGGATTATTTTTATTAAGGCTTAGGCACTGAGTAAAGTACTTTACGGCCTCATCAGCACGCCCCATCTCTTTATATAACCAAGCTAATTGGTGTATTAGTGATTCATTATTTGGATTAAGCTTTATTCCAGCGCTTAGTACCTCGATGGCTTTATTTGAATCGCCAGTTTCGCTGTAAACACGGCCTAGCCCTGAAATTAAGCTTACATTATTTGCCTGCGTGCTTTGAAGGGAAGTATATAGCTCGAGGGCCTTTGTATGCTCTTTGCTAATGCGGTAGCTTTCGGCTAGTTTGAGTTGGTATTGTGCATTATTACTTTGTAAATCCACTGCTTTTTTATATGAGGCAAGCGCCAGGTCGTGTTGCATGACTTTGCTTTGCGTATTGCCGATGGCGTAATGCAAATCAGCTTGTTGCGGCATTTTAGCGATAGACTTTTTGAAGTACTTTATGGTGTTTTCTGCATCACCTAGGCGCTCGTAGGCTGCGCCCATGGTTCTGTCTAAGCGGAAATCTTTCATCCCAAATCGCTCTAGTTGTGCAAACAATTGCAGCGCTTCTTTGAAGCGACTTGCTTGCATCAGTTGCATTGCGCTATTTAAGGTTTGTTGCGGATTAAATTGAGTTTTAGACATAGTTTTTATTTGGGTATACAGCTTAGTTTTCGCATATTGCTATCGGTGCTCAATGCTTTAAGATATCACTTTATGCAGTCTAGCCCAAATAGTAATTAAGTAGATATCTGTGGACCCCTTTATTCAACAACATCTTCAAAGTGCCTTTTCGGCATTGCAGTCAGGCAATGTGACTTCAGCGAAAAAAACATTAGCCACCTTGCTAGAACAAAAGCCAACGCAAATAGACGCCTTGCTCATGCGCGCAAGGATTTTAGGCGCTGAATCCGAATTTGACCAAGCGCGCGATGACTTAATCACGATATTGACTCAAGCAGATATTTCTAGCCAACAACTGCATGCCTTGGCCCAACAACTTAGCCATTTAGAATTGTATTTTTTATTGGCTCAAGCACTTGAAAAATTGGGCGTTATGCAAGCGAACAACCCTAAAATCCGGCTGCAATTGGGGCTATGCTTGTCTAGAATTGGCAAGGTCGAAGAAGCCATCGCTAGTTTGAAACCCTGCCTAGAGCATAGTGACACCCACAATTTGGCCCTTGTCAATTTGGGACATGCCTATAAAGCCCTTAGTGAAAGCGAAGTTGCAGCAGACTATTATCATCGTTTTATTAGTGCAGCAAAAGCAATGATGGGAACAGGTTTTTGGAGTCTTGCTGATCTTAAAGACTATAAGTTAAGCAAACAAGATATTGCGACAATTGAACACTGCATCAAACATGAGTCACATAGGCTTGGCAATGCTAAGGAACTCGGTTTATTGCAATTTGCTTTGGCGCGCGCCCATGAGCAGCAAAACGATATTTCGGGAAGTGTAAATGCGCTAAATACCGCCAATAAAACCATTGGGCAAGAGCGCCCCTTCAAACAACAAGCGCTGCAGCACTTAGCCAGTAGCCAAATCGCACATTTCTCATCTTTCGAATCGGCTTCATGCGACAATGCTACCACGCCGATTTTTATTGTTGGTATGCCGCGCTCGGGTACTACCTTATGCGAACAAATATTGGGCAGCCACAGTGAGGTAGCAACAAGTGATGAATTACCGTTTATAGAGCGTATTGCGATACAAATTAGTAAAGGTAAGAACTATTGTGATGCTGTCTCAGGTCTTAGTAGAGATGAGTGTAAACATTTCGCCAACTACTACTTAGCCCAAGCAAATGAGTACGTGCTTGATGCCAAGCCTTTTTTAGTTGATAAGAACCCTACCAACTTTTTGCATATTCCGCTGATTAATAAACTGTTTCCAAATGCCAAAATTATCGCCTTATTGCGCGACCCACTTGATAACACTATGAGTGTATATAAGCAGCATTTTAGCCAAGGTAACGATTTCAGCTTTAATGTTAATAACACCCTTTTCTACACCAGTATTTACTACTCTTTACTGCAGCATTGGCAAGCAACTGAGCCAAGCTTAATCCATCTCCTACATTACGCTGAATTGGTGAAGGACACTGAAAAGACAATTCGCTCATTGCTTGGCTACTGTGACTTGGACTTTCAAGAAGCTTGCTTACATTTTTATAAGTCAAAGCGCAGGATCTTAACGCCTAGTGCCAGTCAAGTGCGCAAGCCCATAACGACCAGTGCCTTAGGAAGCGGGGATAAGTACTTGCCCTACTTGACCGACGAGCATAAAAAGAAAGTAGACGCATTAAGAAAGCAGCTTACTTTATTAAGCTAGTTTAACTTTCCATGACACGCTTTGTATTTTAAACCTGAGCCACAAAAGCAGGGTTCGTTGCGAGAGGGCGGTTTGCTTGCCTTGGCTGCATTAGGCACGGGCCTTGGCGCAGGCGCTTGTGGTCGAGAAGCTTGATTCGTAGTTGTTTGCTGGGCAGGGGCCAAATAACTATCTTTTACTTCAACATTAAGAGCTGGATCTATTATGCAGTTTATAAACATCCTCACCGCTTGTGTGTCGTTTTGTAGATACAATTTGGCATCGAGGTGTTTAACGCTTTCAAAGGCGCGTTGACGAAGCTCATGATAGTCTTTCCAGCCACTTTCGTTTAAACCATGCAGTATCCATAGGCAGCGCCACGCATAGCTAAAATCTTCAACCTTTCGAATAAATTCGTTTTGATGCTCAGGCTTGTTACTGTCAACTCTTTTAAGATCGCGAAGTAGGTCGCCAACCAAGCCATCTACTTCACCAGGTGACATCACCAAAGGCACATTAAACTTTTCGCACAAGATGTTGACCTGCTTACCTTCAACGTAGTCTATGAATTTAGGTGTGGCTGACGTTTGTGTTTCTTGTAGCCAAGGAACTTTGCCAAATTTAGCTTGTTCCCAAAAATGAGGTGAGCCACAAATGTCGATGACCAAGTGAATGCGCAACAAATCACTGTCGTTGTGTACTTGGTGATATTTCCAAGAATCAAATATCCACGCTTCGCCGGCTTGCATATGGACTTGCTTATCTGCGCAATAAAAAATTACCTTAGGATCGGTAATAATCGGAATGTGTATTCTGATGCGTTTGTACCAGTGGTAATTGATGTCAGAGTGTTTAGGGACTTGGCAACCAGGACCCAATGCCATTAAGCGTGAACGACCAACGACTTCGCCAAAACTTGCAATGACTTGTTGTAAGTAAGGGCTGCTATTTAATATTTCGGTGGGTGCCATTGCGCCTTTAAAGTCATTGTTAATTTTGCCATCAACAGAAACTAAAGGAATTGAATAGTTTCCTTTAAAACCTTCATGATGGGGTACCCATGCCGACTCGGGTATGCTGTTAACTTCTTTTTGCAACTGCTGCACATTAAAAGTGTGAGCGAGTTGAATGAACTCGTGTGCAAGTTTCATAGTTGGCCTATTTTTCTAATACATCTGTGCGTGTTTATTAACTCAGTTTACCATGACAATGTCGATATTTTTTAGTAGAACCGCAGGGGCATGGAGAATTTCTAGCTACGCGAGGATATGTGTTTTGTTCTATTTTCTTAGCAGTTGATGTTAACAGTTCACCGCAGATTTCATTTGAAAAGGACGCTTGTTGCTTGGCTTGCAAAAGTGCATTTATTTGCTCAAGGACTTGGTCGCTATCGTGAATATGGGCGGCCATTGCTTGTGCGTTTTGATGCCACTTATCAGGCTGAGGCCTTGTAAGGGTAAAGCGAGAATAGGCAAGTCCATTTTTTAATATTGAATCAACAGCGCCGGTATTGAGTTTGCTAAACTCTAGTATATTTTTTAGCACAGTTTTTGGGTCTTTGATTAAGTGGCTATAGTTGACCAAGAGTTTGCGTTCGTCATCTACTTTTTGCAGGCTCTCAATAATACTGCTATTGGCATTTGTATATTGGTAAGTCGCTATACTAGCTAAACTCTTTCCTTTCTGAGATTGCCAATCATCGGGCAGAAATAAAGACCAATTACCATTAAAATCAGGCAAGTTAGGGTAGGTAACAAATTTTTGTGAACGCCACGCTTGCATAATACTACTAATGTTTTCGCGAGGATCTCTTACTAAATAGATGAATAATGCGTCTTTAAATACTTGATTGAAGAAATCGACGCGAAGCGCATTTTTGGGTGTTTTTTCTAATAGGCGAAATGATGTTTTATCATCGCTCAGCGCTTGACCGGCACTGTTTCGGGCTCTGTTTATAAACCGCTGGCGCAATTCATTAGCAACTTTGTCAGTAGCATCGCTTGCGTCGAGTCGGTTTGAAACATAGCCACGTGCGACCGTACTTAGCGCTGGAACATGCTCAATAAGAGCATGGCTTTCGCCGCCAATGGTATAAACGTCAGGATGCCTTGCTAATGTTTCAAATAGCAAGGTGCTGCCAGCACGTGGTGCTGACAATATAATGATGGGTGAATCTATTTTTGTAAGACTAATTTTTAATACCTTGTATTACTCGTGCAATCACGTTTTCATTGTCTTTCAGTAAGTATGACTGCTCTATTTTGGCGTTATTGTTTAGCAATACCTGCTCACAGAGACCGAGTCTATCTTCACTCAATGCAGCACTTTTAAGGTCAGCTAATCGAGTTGTTTGTCCCTTTAACTCTTTTTCGAAAAGCGTAATATTCTGTTTTTTAGTTTTGTAGTCTACATTAGGTGACATTACATGTTTTAAAAACGCGGGGAAGTTAGTACCAATAAGTCCTTGTTTATTGATATTGGCTATTTTTGCAATCGACTCATTCAGTTGTTTACGCAGTGTTTCGGTCACCGTCGGGCCTTGTTTCGTTTTTGCTAAAGCGTTCACTAACTTACGCAATATAATTAATGGGCCATCTGGCTGGGATAGCGCGTTTGCGGCGTCTAAAATTCGTAAATTTGGTTTCACTATAGACGATTTAATGTCATGCATAACGAGGCTGAATCGGCCCTTGGATTTGCTGACCCGTAGCATTTCACTAATTGCTTTGTTTAAGTCTGCATATTCTAATCCAAATTGCGATATCACTACATCAAATTGACGATCGCTAAATGGTAAGCTTTCGGCATTGGTTTGTTCGATAAATTTCACATTTTCGGCTTTATTTAGCCCTTCAGGGACGGTTAGTTTGGCAGTATCAATACCGACAATGTCAAAGCTTTTTGTGCACTGCAATGCAAAGTCAATTAGTGGTCCGTTTCCGGTACCAATATCTAGTATTGATGCTTTATCGTCAAGTTGCGCAAAGTAATCCAACCATAGCTGCTTTAGTTGGCCAGTATAATTTTGTGTAAAATCATCGCCAAAAGAGGTTAAATGGCCTTGTTGCCAGTATTTAGTCCAATAGTCACTCACGAAGTAAATCTCTCCATATTGCATTTATAAAAAAAGGCCGATTTGCATCGGCCTTTTTTGTTTCAACTATTTGTCAGTTCAAGTTAGAAGCTGATTCTGTAGTTTACACGGTAGTCACGACCGAAGTTGTTGTAAAGGTCCTGATCAGTCCACTGGCCTGAAGAGTTCAATACTGGATCTTCGTCAGTTAAGTTGTTAACTGTTAAAGTAACTGCTCCGTAATCACCTGCATTATAGGTGTAAGTTAGGTTATGAATAACCCAGTTGTCAAGTGTACCAGTACCTGGGCCTGAACCAGCATCTGTGCTGTCAGTGAAGGTTGTGTTCCACGCAACTGTGTGGTCAGTCATGTTCCAAGAAACTGTAGCAACTGATTTAAGTTCTGGCTGACCAGCCCAACCTACAGTATCAGTAATTACACCACCGATTTCTTGCTTATAAGACATAACGTAGCTGTTTACGTTATTGAAGCGGAAATCACCGTACTCAGTTTCAAACATTGCATTGAATGTTAAATCGATACCTTCAACTTCAAAACCGATGCCGTTGAAGAAACCAGTTCCTGCTTCAACAATTGCGCCAGCTGCTGCACGTACTAGATAGAACGACTGAGAGCTTGTGTCGGTTCCTGGAGCTAGTGCTGTAAGTAGGCCAGCAGCTTCGTCATTAAGCAGAGACTGAACACTCTTAGTTTGAATTACGTTGTCGATAGATAACTGGAAGTAATCCATTTTAACGCTGAATTGGTCAGTAACATCCCATGCTGCACCAAGGTTGATGTAGTCAGAAGTTTCTGGGCCTAAGTTAGGGTTAGACTTGTAGTAAGTGTCGTATTGACGCTCAGGACAGTCTTCAGCAGCTACACCGTTTCCAGCACACTGTCTGTAATCTGTAGCCGCTTCAGCAGAGAATGTAGTCGCTGCGTTTAGTTCATCCAAGCCAGGTGCACGGAATGACTCAGAGTATGATGCACGGAAGATTAAACCATCCATTGCTTCATAACGAACCTTAACAGATGGAGACACGTTGTCACCAAAGTCAGAGTAGTCATCGTAACGAACCGCTAAGTTAACTTCTATATCGTCTGTTACAGGTAATACTGACTCGTAGAACAAAGAAGTAACGTCACGCTCACCAGCAGCACTGTTACCAGCAGAACCACCAATCAAACCAGCTTCAGATTGACCATCGTAAGTATCTGCATAAGTTTGCTCCATGAACTCACCACCAAAGTAGTGTTGTACATCGCCGCCGCCAAGTTCAAACATATCGAAACCGATACCAGCATACCATTGGTTAAAGCTAGACTTTGAATCTTGTAAGGTGGTTGCTTTCATGTTTGCAACACCAGCGTCAGATCCTAGGTCGATGCCGTTAGCTTCGTTATACGCTAAGCCACCGTAACTCAAATAGTATTGACCAACTGATTTGTTGTCTGCAACGTTGTTATGGAAATAAACTTCCCAAGAAGCGTTGTTCCAATCAAGGTCACCTTTAAAACCAGTTGTGAAATCTTGGTTATAATCGTCAACGTTACCGTCACGAGTACCAATACCAACCCAACGGAATAAACCGTAAGCACCGTCTACGCCGTGCGGGTTATGAGGGTTGTCAGCAGACATGTTAGCCCAAGGTGCTGCAGGCGGTGCATAACGACCAAATGAGCTGTTTTGTACAAACATTGCTTGACCAAACCATTCAATGTCATCAGCTACTTCATAGTTCGCGTTTACATATAATGTATTACGGTCAACTGATGCAGTGTTATAAGAAACGTTAGCATAAGCATACATACAGTATG
The DNA here is from genome assembly GCF_055808975.1 of Glaciecola sp. G7-5. Lineage (NCBI taxonomy): Bacteria > Pseudomonadati > Pseudomonadota > Gammaproteobacteria > Alteromonadales > Alteromonadaceae > Glaciecola > Glaciecola sp. G7-5. Next base: position 20,779 of record NZ_CM147892.1, on the reverse strand, counting down.
TAGAACCCGCGCCCCAGTCACTATCAGCTCTTACTTCTTGGAAAGTGTCTGAACCGTATTGTGAAATTAAATCGCCACACAAAGGTGATGCAGTTGCAGTCGCAAAATCTGGTGTTAATACGGTAGCACCAAAGTAAGACCAACCAGCCGTTTCTTGGTAAGCTTGGATTATGCCGTCGCCGTCAAAATCAGTCATGCTTGCAGCAGTGTAGTCACGAGCACCGTCAGAGATACCTTCACGTTCTTGATGATCAAAAGCAAAGGTAATGTTACCTTTGTCATTAGAAACACCACCAACTACAGAGAACTCTTTAGACGTTGTGCCGTCATCTCTGTCACGTTGACCAATACCGAAATCAAAGCTTAAACCTTCGAAATTCTCTTTAAGAATAACGTTGATTACACCAGCCATTGCGTCAGAACCATAAACAGCAGAAGCACCTTCAGTCATGATGTCGATACGCTCAACAGCAGCAAAAGGAATAGCGTTAAGGTTAGCAGATGAACCACCTAATGTAGGTGATCCAGGAAAACGACGACCATTTAACAATACTAATGTACGTTGTGAACCAGCACCACGTAAGTTAATAGTCGCTTGAGATTGTGCAGAACTACCAGAACGCTCAGAGAACGAACCGAAAGAGTTCAATGAACTACTACGTAGCGCATCAGCAACAGTGAAGTCACCTTCAAGCTTTATGTCAGCTGCAGTAATAGAAACAACAGGTGAAGCGCCTTCAAGGTCTGAACGTTGAATGCGTGAACCTGTTACGGTAATTTTTTCGACGGTATCAGCACCATTGCTTTGGGCAAGTGCTACGTTTGAAGCTACTAATGCAGTTGACGCAACGCCAAATGCAGTAGCTAAGCGAACAGATTTCGCTAATTTAGAAATTGTAACCATTTATGTCTCCCTAGACCACTATTGAATAGTGTTAAATTTTGCCGCTGAAGCGACTTTTTATTAGTAAGGCAATATACCTTGAGGGCATCATATACGTAACTTACCCTTAAGGTCAACTGGTTGTATCAGTCTAAATCGTGAAAGTTCAAATTTTTTTTGGTTTATTTTTGTAACAAAAGTACCACATTGTTTACAAATGAAGTTTGCGGCATTGTGATTGAAGAGCTCTGACATAAAATGCGGTGCACAGCGCGACAATCAGTAGAATGTTACAAGCGCATGAAAATACGGCGCTTTATTTGTTTTATAGGGCATTTTTTGTATCCTAGAAAATAAATTCAACGAACCAATAACGCAAGAAAACGTAACTCCGTTATTAGTTCATTTTTTAACAAAATTCGCTAACTTGTGTCAGATCAGTTTGCATTCTTTCAATTGTAAAGATGCGTCATTTGCACGATTTAAAGCCCATTTGGCGTATTTTTTGTACAAAAAGCACATTTTTCGTTCAATGTATGGGTGGATAAATATCGTTTTTATACTGCCAGAAACAAGAGCGTACATCGATTAAATGAGCATTATTGCCGGCGAAATGGAGATAAAGTGTTTATAAACTTCGTAGCAATTTGATATCAAAATGTGCACTGCATTTTTGTAGTTTCTCGAGCAATAGGTCTTTCTTGTTCGCAGAGATTGTCCAATAGAAAGGCGTCATCATGAGTAAGTTTTCACGCTGTTGCGCAGTGTTTAAGGTGATTGTGAACTTGAGCTTATCTGCTGATAAGGTTTCAAAGCCTAATTCCTCTTTACTTTGCGGTGAATGCTTTTCAGCTTTGTCGTAAACCATTTCTTTTAACTCAAAGAGGTGATCACTACTTGGGTTTACTGTAAGCCACACACCCTTGGGTTTAAGAATGCGGTGTATCTCTTCACTCTTTGCAGGCGCAAATACTTGAATAACGGCGTCTTGACTGTGGTTCGCTAGTGGTATGTTAAAAGTGCTTGCCACCGCAAATTCTAGCTGTGTTTGTGCATTGTTAAGTTTTCTTTTCGCCGCTTTTTGTATTGCAGGTTTGGCGATGTCTATGCCAGCAAAGTGAAATGCCTTATCGTTATTTAAAGGCATCCCATCAAGGAGAGCATCGGCAATCGTATTTAAATAATAGCCCTCACCACAGCCTGCATCGAAAATTGAAATAACATGGCCTGAAGCGCTAGCACTATGCTTGCCTAAGAGCCCTTTTTTTAACAATTGGGCGATATGATTGGCCAAAGGTAAGTAGTGGTTTTCAGACAAAAAGGCGCGTCTGGCTAACACCATCTCTTTGTTGTCGCCGGGGACTTTACTATTTTTATGCTGGGCAAGTAGTAAGTTAACATAAGACTCTTTCGCCACATCAAAACTATGATTGTTGTCGCAAAGCCATTTTTTTTGCAGGCGGATAAGCGGCAAATTACAAGCTGGGCAACGCCATAGTGAATTTATTTCAACAGACATAAGTGTACTCAGCTATACGGTAATTTATGACGTTGCAGGGCGCGCCAATAAACGCATAAATGACGCTTACCACATTAAGTCATCAGGCACGACATAGTCGGCGTAGGGGTCATCTTCAGCGAGCACTTCTTCTTCAGGAACTTTATTTTCTAGGATTGTTTCTTCGTCACGTTGGGCTATTTTGTTTGCCACTATACTCGGGATCACTGCATAGCTATCTTCATAACGTGCAATGGCTAATACGCCCGCTATAAGTTGTTTGCGGCTAGCTTCATCAACATATATATACCGAATAACAGTACCGTCAGTAAAATTGTATTTTATATCGGCGCGCGGTAAATCAAGTTTATTCATCTCTATTAATTGCTTTACTTGAGCTTTAAGCTCTTTTGACAAGACTTGTTCTTTTTTTACTTCATTAAGGGCTTTAGCTCGTTGTGCCTGCGCTTGCTTACTTTCTTCAACACTCGCTTTGACTTCTTTGGCTAAGTCGCGTGATTTTTTTGACCCTTTTTTCGCTTTTTTGAGTTTCTTTTCATTTACTAAACCTGCCTTTAGTAATTGATCTTGTAATGATAGCTTCGCCATTGTACGCCCAAGTAGAGTTGCCGATGATAGCGCATTAGTTTACCTCTTGGTGGCGAGCAAATAAAGCATCGGTACATATATTTACGAAGACAGAAAGTCCTTCACGACTTCTTTGTAGTTTCTGCTTACTTTGATTTTATCAAACTCTCCTAAAAGTAAGAAAAATTCGCCTTTCGTGTGGGGAAGAACTTTTTTTATATAATTCATATTAACGATGGTTGAGCGATGTACGCGCTTGAATATGGAATCATCAAGTTCATCTAAGATTTCTTTGAGGGTCGTACGTTTTACGTGTGTTTCTCCTTTACTGTGGATGCAAACATAGTCACCCGCTGCGTCAATCCATTCTATTTCGTGTTGCGGCAATATGTGAATTTCGTCTCTATCTTTAACCACTATTTTACCAGACGCGGGTGTTTCATTTGTATCGCCGCTTTGTGCTTTCTGTTGCGCCGCTTTTATGTTTTCTACGGCCTGCACAAGACTGGTTTTGCGATCATTTACGTTGTTGCCTGCGTTGTCATTATTGGCAGAATTAAAGATGTTTATTCGTTGTTTTGCTCTATCAACTGCTCTTGTAATTCTGACATCGTCAATAGGTTTTAGTACGTAATCTATGGCGTTTGCATCAAAAGCGTCCAAAGCATATTGCTCATATGCGGTTACAAATACCACTAGTGGCATAGTATCGCTTTGCAACTGAGCTATGACGTCAAGTCCTGACATCCCCGGCATTTGAATATCTAAGAATATTAAATCAGGGTTTAAATCGCTTACTGCGGCAATAGCTTCGCGTCCGTTTCGGCATTCTTTTATAATATCAATATTGGTAATTTTTGTGAGTTTAGCTTTAAGTACCTTAAGCGCTAAGGGCTCATCGTCAACGATGATTGTACGAAGGGGAGTCGTCATTTAGGCAGTCTCGCTCTCTAATTCTAAGGGGAGATGAATAGTGGTTATAAGTCCGCCATCGTCTGCAAAGTAACTGTCGATTTTGTAGGCATCGTTATAGAGTGCAGATAATCGTTGTTTCATATTCACTAAGCCAACTCCTTTTGCTGATGACAGTCGACTTTCATTATGCGCTGAACCAAGCGAAGCCGCACCGTTGCCAGAATCCTTCAATGTTAGTATGAGCGCGTGCATATTCGTGCTGGCCCTTATACTGATAGTACCGCCCGATTCATTTGGTGCTATGGCATATTTCATTGAATTTTCGATTATGGGTTGCAATAACAAACTTGGAACTAAAGCGTTTTGCGCGTTAGTGTCTATTTTAATATCGACTGTTAGGCGTTCTTCAAAACGTGTTTTTTCTATTTCCAAATATAAATTTAAAGCATCAATTTCTTCCATTAACGGAATTTTTGTATCAGGGTCAGTATCGAGTGAGTAACGTAAGAATTCACTCAATTGTACCGTCATACCTTGTGCTTTGGCTGACTCACCAATCTCAATGAGTGAGTTTATGGCGTTGAGTGAGTTACACAAAAAATGTGGGTTTAATTGATAGCGCAGCATCTTTAATTTAGCATCTCGCGCCTCACTCTGTGCCCGTACCCTTTTTAAGTGTTCTTCTCTGGAATTCGCTTCTGCTTGCAGCATTATCCTATGTTCAAACTGCAACAGCTCGTAATAGCGCACCCCATGAAACAGGCCGGTCCAACACAAAAAGATAAAAATGCCACTGAAGTACCAACCACCAAACTCTTCCCATACCTTCTCAAAACCGGTAAGCAATACATAGACTTGCATATGAAGAATCGTCCAGACGCAGGCAACAACCAATACTAAGGCTAGACCAATAAGTATTCTTGTGGATAGTGAGTATTTACTTAGAATACTAAAGGCTTTATGAAGAAATATAGAACATAACAAACCGATAAGTGCTTGCATGAGAACATGACCAACGGTAGCCTTGCTTGCTTCGGCGTACCACAATATGAGTGTGAAAAATCCAAGCACACACATAAAAAACCAAAAACCGATTTGCCAAAACCAAAAGCGGTAGCGTGGATTTTCTTCAATCGTGTGCTGCACATTTAAAAGAAGATTTTCGGACATTGTTAACCTCATGTTTACATTCTCAGTGTACACATACTCTGAACTGGCGACTAGTATTGCGACAAATTTATTGTAAATAATGTGCTGTGATCAAGCGTAAGGCTATGAAATCACTATTAGTCAGAACAAGCAATCCCATTGAACTGTTTGCTAGTCCATCTTACCGAATTAGCATTGAGTATTGATTGACTCTAAATACAATCTACCATGTTACATAAATGTTACATGCTGCTTTTAGTTTTTTGTGGGCTAATACGCGCGAGTCCTAAGGTATGTTGTCAAGCTAACTGGAGAGTTATTGTCTCATGAATAAACACATCAAGCATCTCATGGTACTCGTTGCTAAGTTGATTGTTGTATTAGCATTGGTGAGCAGTTGTACGGTGTTTTCGCAAGCGCTCAAGGTAGAAATTGTTGAGCACGATGGCAAGTTCACTTTACTTAGAGATGGCAAACCTTATGAAGTAAGAGGTGTTGGCATGGTCGACACCAACTTAGAACGAGCAAAGAAGTACGGTGCAAATTCGATCAGAACGTGGTCGGTTGACCACAACGCCCTCCCAGCCCAAGAGTTGCTGGACCGTGCTCATGCATTAGGCATGACGGTCTCTTTATGTTTGGAGTTTGCGCGTGAAAGGCATGGCTTTGACTACAACGACCCCGTCGCCGTCGCAAAACAGTTCGAAGAATCCAAGCAACGTGTTCTCAAATACAAAGACCATCCTGCATTACTGACATGGATTATTGGCAACGAAGTTAACTTTGACTTCACTAACCCAAAGGTATTTGATGCGGTTAACGATGTTGCTCAAATGATCAAAGAGATAGACCCCAGCCATCCCACAACCACTGCCCTAGCTGGATTTGATATAAAGGCATTAAAAGCAATAGAAGAGCGTGCCCCGGCACTCGATTTTGTAAGCTTCCAAATGTACGCTGATATTGTGAATTTACCTAAATATGTCAAGAAATATGCTTATACGAAACCTTATTTTGTTACCGAATGGGGAGCCGTTGGACATTGGGAAGTCGTCAGCACTGATTGGGGCGCGCCGGTTGAAAATACAAGTACTGAAAAGGCCAAAAACTACGCTAAAAGTTATCAGCTAGTGCTTGAGCCTCATGCTTATCAAGCTATTGGTAACTACGTGTTTTTATGGGGGCAAAAGCAAGAAAAAACGCCAACATGGTACGGCATGTTTTTGGCTAGCGGTGAAGAAACAGAACCTGTTGATATAATGCATTACATCTGGAACCATGGTCAATGGCCAGCGAATCGAGCACCTAGCGTTTCACCCATCATGCTTAATGGTAAAACGGCCTTTGACAACGTTGTTTTGTCAGCTGGGAAAAAATATCAAGCAGCGCTAAAAGTGAATGACCCTGATCAAGATGAATATACGGTTGCTTGGGAAATTCGTAATGAATCGACCTCGAAGAAGGTTGGTGGTGACGCTGAATATGTGCCACTGCTTATTGATGGTTTAATTGATGGTGATATTGGGCCACAAACAACGATTAGGGCACCTAAAAAAAGCGGTGCGTATAGATTGTTTGCCTATGTTTACGATAATCAAGGAAATGCGGCTCACGCTAATTTCCCCTTTTACGTTGAGTAGTTAAGCATCCCTTTTTCACTTAAGCAGCAACATTTTTTAACTATAGATAAGAAAAACACCCTTAGCCCGCCACATACTAGTATACTCACTAACCACTATTTTTACGTTTAACAATGCCGTGTAGGGTGCCAATTGACCTGGATATTTTTTACCTTAGGTGCAGTGTTCATGCAAACTATGCGCAATGCCCTGCAGAGCGAACTTAGCGCCAAGGTAAATACCTTAGGTGTAACACTTGCGCGTTTTTTGTTTGCGCCGCCTATTGCGCTAGCTTACTTGCTAATTTTACACGGCTTCTCGGACCAAGGCATTCCGCCCTTTTCAAATGGTTTTATCGCTTATGTCACCCTAGCTGCCGGTTTACAAATTGCAGCAACCTCGTTCATGGTTATGCTTTTTAAGCAAAAGAACTTTGCTATTGGTGCCGGTTTGGCGAAAAGTGAGGCCTTGGTCGCGGGCGTCTTGGGCACTTTATTTTTTGGCTCTACCTTGAGTTTATTTGGATGGCTGGGGATTGTACTTGGTGCGCTCGCTGTATTTGTGCTTAGCAATGGTACGCAAAAAGGCGAGTTAAGTTTCAAAACGCTCGTTTTAGGTCTGTTGTGTGGGACGTGTTTTGCACTTACTTCGTTATTTGTAAGAGAGGCAAGTTTGCTACTAAGCGCACCATTTCCCTTCAGTGCAGCATGGGTTTTGCTATGGGTTTTATGTATTCAAAGTTTTTGTCTGCTACTTTACATTTATGTGAGACAACCCATCATTTTTATCCAGCTACGCAATAATACGAAAGCAACGCTAGCAATAAGTACTACGAGTTGTTTAGGCTCCATTTGTTGGTTTAGTGCAATGGCCTTAGAGCAGGTAGCCTATGTAAAGACGCTTGGCCAGATAGAAGTCTTATTTACCTTAATACTTGCACATTATTGGTTAAAAAATAAGGTTAAAGTGCATGAAATTGTAGGGCTACTGTTGATTGCATGTGCTGCAATTTTAGTAATGTGGGCATAAATGTGGGCATAGTTGCCTATTAAGCTCGATACCTTTTTGCCTTAATTAGCATGTAACTCAATAATCTCAGCAAGTTTTCCAGATTCAGTAAGTGCTTTAATATGACTGTTGAGTTGCAAAACAAGGGCGCTATGCTTAGGGTGGAATGCGATCGTGAAATCTACCTCATCTACAGCCATGGGGCTTCGATAGATGATATTTTGCCAAGCTTTTTGTTTGATGATGCTGTTGGCTACATATTCGTTGGTAAGTACGTAGTTGCAACGTCCTCTTTTGAGCAGAGTAAAAGCGGTCGTTTCTTCTTGGGCGTTTACGCGTTTACTTAAACCACTTTCAAAATAGGGATCGATATTCGGAAATTTGTAACCGCGGCGGATACATATAAACTTGTTGCTGATTAACTTTAAAACATCAAAACTCAGTATCTCTGTAGTCGCGTATAAATATTCGCGATGGACATAAATTGGTTCAGAGAAAAGCAGCTCTGAAGGTCTTTCCACCCATTGCTTAGATAAAATGGTGAAGTCGACATCTCCATCATATAGATTGAGTTCACCGCGCTTACGTGGCAGTAAAATCACCCTGATGTTAGACTTGCCGCTTTTTGAAAAGCTTGCTAGGACATCAACAACAATACCTGTGTAGGCTGCTAACGGGCCAGATGGAGTGTCTGTTTGCTTGTGAGAAATTATCGGTCCAAGCTGATTTGACCATATAAACATTTTAAGAGTAGGTTGTTCAGCAAAGAGAGGACGACAAAGTGAGAGCCCTAAGAGCACTATGAAAACACTAGCTGACATATGTTTTATTTTTCGCAAAACCAGATCCGATATTTAGTCTCTATAGCAATGACACTGTCTTTATTGACTACGTGTAGACACTCAAATAAAAATTGGTCGATACGATTAAAATTGTTACACTATACAACTTAGCTTATTTAGCGCGTTACTTCAACGTTCCGTCAACATAAATAGCCTCGCTCAGGCTTCCTCTTCTTTACTTTTTCACAGGTTTATTGGTACATGGAAAAAAGCGAATTCATTCGTATACGGCGCTTTATCGTGAAGCTTGGCAAAATGCTTCACAAATATGGCACGCCAGCGTTTAGACTCGAAGCACACTTAGCAGAGGTAGCTGCCTATTTTAATGTGCATGCTAGTTTTATCTCTACGCCCACCTCACTTACCTTTGTAATGTGGAGCGATAAACATGAAGAGGAATATAATCATTCGGCGCGAATGCAGCCAGGGGAGCTTGATTTAGGTTCCTTGTCGCGGACAGATGAATTAGTGAGTTCTTTAATCGCAGGTGAACGCACATTAGTTGAAGCTGATGAACGTCTTAGTGAAATAGAAGCTAAAGTAAAATTCATGCATCCTTTGGGCATGATGTGCGCATATAGCTTTTCTACAGGTGCTTTTGCGGTGTTAATGGGTGCCTCCTTACTCGATGCACTAGCCTCAGGTATGATTGGTATTGTGATGTACTTATTCGTATTTTGGGCGCAACACTCAAAGCGAGTTTTGTATATGCTTGAACCAGCAGTTGCCCTTGTCTCTGGGGTGATGGCATGTGCGATTGCACACTATCTAGAACCCGGCATTAATATACGCTTGGTTGTTTTGTCGTCGATTATCGTTTTTATTCCCGGCTTAGCGCTTGCCATAGGACTGGCTGAACTTTCTTCTCGCCACGTGGTAAGTGGAACCGCTCGGGTGATGGATGCGCTTATGCAATTATTTAAGCTGTATTTTGGCGCATTTTTGGGGATCTCATTGGGCTTCGCTATGTTTAACGAGGTTGAACACAACCCTCTCATCAAGTTACCGCCTTGGTCTTTATTTGTCGCCGTATTAATACTTTGCGCTGCCTTGGTACCCATATTCAATATCCGATTAAAGCATGCACCTTATGCGATTATGTGTGGATTTGTCGGGTATTTCTCAACCTACTGGGCGTCGAAATATTTGGAATTTGGCTTAGGAACCTTCGCCGGCGCTTTTGCCGTAGGCGTTTTTGCCAATTTATTTACACGCTTAGCGAAAGCACCCGCCACCATTGTGCTTATGCAAGGGCTTATTGTATTGGTCCCAGGCTCTAAAACCTACATTGGCTTAAATTCTTTTGTATCGGGTAAAGATTTCGTGCAAGCTGAACACATAGGCCAAGAAACCTTCGTCATATTTATGTCTTTAGTGGCTGGCTTAATTTTTGCGAACGTTATTTTACCGACAAAAAAAGCTTTGTAATGAGACCCAGCGCACTCGCATATTGATAGGTCCATTTTGATATGTAGGATTTCGCATTTATATGCTATAAAAAGCTAAACCTATAGACAAGAGCAAGTAATTTTGCCCGAAGCCTTCAAGTTACACTTTTCTATTTCGCTTATTGAAACAATGGCCAAACATATCGCATCAGCATGTGAACGTGGGGGTGTGAGCTTCAATACCTATCGATTTATCAGTCAAGCAAGTGAGGGCTTAGACGCCTTAGAACTAAAAGCCCGTTCAAATCAAATCATGCAAGCGCTTCAGACTCACATGCCTGCAGACTTTGAACTTGCGGCAAGCATTATCGTTGATGCTTTGGGCGAGGTTTCGAGTGAAGAAACGATTCAATCGCAAGGTCACAGTGAAGGCTTAGCCGGGTGGATGATGATGCCAGTGACCGATTACATAACCGCAAGCGCCCTCGAACACGACGACAAATATATAGATGTAGCACTTGAAACCTTGCATGCTTGTACACAACGTTTTTCTGCAGAATTTTCAATTCGCCCATTTTTACGCGATTATCCCGAACAAACCCTTAACACTTTAAAGCACTGGAGAAATGACGAAAGCGTCCATGTACGCCGTTTGGTGTCTGAAGGAAGTCGTCCATACTTGCCTTGGGGCTTGCGCTTGCATCGCTTCTGTAAGAACCCAAGCGCAATTTTACCGCTTCTCGAATCCTTAAAAAACGACCCTAGTGAATACGTGCGCCGTTCAGTCGCCAATAGTCTAAATGATATTGCCAAGGACCATCCGGATCTGGTTGCCGCTATTGCTAAAAAATGGTGGAAAGAGGCGGATATGGTGCGCACCAAACTTATCAGGCATGCCTGCAGAACTTTGTTAAAAGAAGGGCACCCTGAAGTACTCACTTTATTTGGCTTCCCACCTGCAGATTTGTCAAAGGTGCTAGTAAAGGTACAAGATAGTCGCGTAAGAATTGGCGACGAACAAGTTATCGAAGTCATTTTGACTAACGACAGCAATAAGGCGCAGAACCTATTAGTCGACTATGCGATGCATCACCAAAAAGCAAATGGAAAAATGTCACCGAAGGTATTTAAGTGGACGAGTCTATTGTTGCCCGCGAATACTCAGCAAGTGATTAGTAAACGCCATACTTTCAAACCTGTTACTACCCGTAAATATTATGCAGGGCAACATAAAGTAGAAATCTTGATAAATGGAAAAGCCCATGGTGATGACGTCTTTGATCTATACTATTAGCTCACTCTTTCAAGGGGAAATACGAAATGACATCTAGAGCAGATTTCATCAATCAACAATTGCTGCTTATTGATGGCCAGTTCGCGGGCGTTGGTTGCCCTAAGCATACAAAAATGTGCGCAAGCCCCTTTGTTTTTTTCAGAGGCACGGCACAATTATTTTATGCCGATCTTGCTGTACACAACTTGTCGGTACCAGCAGCACTTTTACAAACCCCGCTAACCACAATTATGGGCGATTGTCATAGCTCAAATTTTGGTTTCTTTAGCGAAGGTGGTAGTCATGGTGAAGAGATTATATTTTCTCTAAACGATTTTGATGATGCCTGCATAGGTTATGCACATTGGGATATTTTACGATATTTAGTCTCGCTTGTATTAAGTGCAGATCACGCTCAAGGGCTGGTAAGTGGAAAATACAGCAATGATAAAAAACTAGCAGGTAAAGACTACTCAAGCAAAACCTGCGTAAGTCCAAACGATATCAAGCACGCTATGCATGCTTTTATTGAAGGCTATATTGATATTCTCAATCAAGGTATTGAAAATAAGCAAAGCGATGTTCACTTCTTAGATGCCACGTTTGCTGACTTTAGTAGCCCTTCGCCGCTTAGTAAACGCTACAAAAAAGCGAAACTAGCGGCCATTGACGGTGAGCTATTTATGTCTAAAAGTGCGCTAGCAAAGGCGGTAGATTTATCTCATTTTCCTTTACGTTTTTTAGATAAACCCGATAAGTTTGTGCGCAAAGGCATTGATTTAGTCAGTATCCACAACCAACTTGGCCCGTATTTTTATCAACATATTCATGATGTGGTTAAGCGAGTAAATTCTGGCACCGGCTCTGTCAATTTAGAGCGATATTACTTATTAATTGGACCTAAGGAGCTAAGCACATTTGCCGACCTTAAAATGTGCCATGTGGTTGAAGCCAAACAGCAACGCACAGCCGCAGCGCTTCATTACTTTCCTGACCTGCACCATCAAAATAGTTTAAACCCAGCGCATTTAACCCTTAAGTGCCAACGCAGAATGCAGCGCAAGCAAGATTATTGTTTAGATGAGGCCTATTACAAAGACCGCCACTGGTTAATTCGTTCTCGTCATCATACCAAAGTGGGCTTTGACCCTGAGCATATTGCCCTTGGCAAAGTAAACGTGGACCAAGCTGGATTTAGTGTTTATACAAAAGCCTGCGCAAATGAACTGGCCCGAGCGCATGCGAGAGGGGATAGGAGTTCTCTTCATTTTGAGCGCGCGATGTTAACGGCCCTTGCATCATCTCAAGCAGAATTAGTTGATATTGCAGTTGCCTATGCCAAACAGGTTATTGATGATTGGCAATGGTTTTGCCAACAGACTTAAGTCTTAACAAAAAACGGGGCTTTCGTGCATACTCATAGAGCGAGCCCCGTTTTACACAACACGTTCTGCTTATTCGAATTTCAATAAATAGTAATTCTTTTTACCGCGTTGCAACAATACATAGCGATTGGCAATTAAGTCTTGTTCGCCAATCATGTAGTCTTCTTTTACCTTTTGCTTGTTCACCGAAACAGCATTTTCTTTTAGGGCTCTGCGCGCTTCACCATTTGATTTTAGAAACTCGGTTTTGGCCGCCAATGCGCCAATCATATCAAGGCCTTGAGCCAAGTCACTCTTATCAACGCTGGCAACAGGTACACCTTCAAAAACATCTAAAAAGGTTTGTTCGTCAAGTTGCTTGAGTTCATCTACGGTGCTTTTGCCAAACAATACATTAGAAGCGGCAATGGCTTTATCTAAGGCTTCTTGACCATGTACAAAAGAGGTGATTTCTTGAGCGAGCATTTTTTGAAGTGCACGCTCATGAGGGGCCTCGGCATGTTGCGCGATGAGATTAAAAATAGTGTCCTTATCAAGGAAGGTGAAAATCTTAATATACTTTTCAGCATCAACATCGGTGGTATTTAACCAAAATTGATAGAATTTATATACTGAGGTTTTATCGGCGTCTAACCAAATGTTACCACCTTCGGTTTTACCAAACTTTGAGCCATCGGCTTTGGTAATTAGTGGGCAAGTCATTGCATAGGCTTTAGCTTCTTCAGGCGTGCTCATGCGTCTAACTAGTTCGGTGCCTGTTGTGATATTACCCCATTGGTCAGAGCCACCCATTTGCAATAAGCAATTGTGAGTCTTGTACAGGTGATAAAAGTCATAGCCTTGGATTAACTGGTAGGTAAACTCGGTAAAACTCATGCCGGCACTATTGTCGCCTTCAATACGTTTTTTAACCGAGTCTTTGGCCATCATATAGTTGACCGTAATACGCTTACCTACGTCGCGAGCAAACTCAATAAAAGAGAAGTTTTTCATCCAATCATAGTTGTTGACTAATAAAGGCGTGTTTGGGGCTGTGCCATCAAAGTCTAAGAAACGCTCCAAGGTCTTTTTTATTCCCTCGATGTTACTCGCGAGTATTTCTTCGGTGAGTAAGTTGCGTTCATCTGATTTTCCTGAAGGATCGCCAATCATACCTGTTGCGCCGCCAACAAGTGCAATGGGCCTATGGCCTGACTTTTGAAGATGCACTAGGAGTATAATGGGTACCAAGCTACCGATGTGCAATGAATCAGACGTTGGATCAAAGCCAATGTAAGCGGTCGTCATTTCTTTTTGAAGCTGTTCTTCGGTGCCAGCGATAAGGTCGTGCACCATGCCTCGCCATCTTAGCTCGGCTATTAAATTTTTAATCATATTAATGAGTGTGTTTAATTTCTGATGGGGGAAGGATAAAAGCTAACGCCGCGTAAGGCAACCGGATTTGATGGGAAAAGGGGCATTGTGCCCCTTTTGTTTACTTGCTAGTCAGCTTGTTTTACTTTTTGTGCAATTTGACCAAAGATTGATTGTCCGTCTTTATCGAACATTTCAATGCTTACGCTGTCACCAAACTTCATAAAAGAGGTTGCGGGTTTGCCTGTTTCAATGGTTTCAATCATACGAACTTCAGCAATGCAGCTATAACCTGCGCCGCCCTCAGAAATTGCCTTTCCGGGTTTACCATCTAATTTATTTGAAACAGTGCCCGAACCAATAATGCTACCGGCACATAATGGACGTGTTTTCGCGGCGTGGGCAATAAGCTCTCCAAAATGGAAGGTCATGTCTACGCCGGCGTTTGGCTCCCCAAATTTTTCACCGTTGAAGTGGGAAACAAGCGGCAGATGTAATTTACCATCTACAAAGGCATCACCTAGTTCATTTGGCGTGACGCAAACTGGGCTAAATGCACTGGAGGGTTTAGATTGGAAAAACCCAAAACCTTTGGCTAATTCACCTGGAATTAAGCCGCGCAATGACACATCGTTTACAATCATGACTAGGCGAATATAGTTAAGGGCTTCTGCGGCCGACACGCCCATTGGGACGTCGCCGGTAACAACGGCTACTTCTGCTTCAAAATCAATCCCAAAACCTTCATCTTGCGGCATAAGGATATCATCTAGTGGGGCCAAAAAAGTGTCGGAGCCACCTTGATACATAAGCGGGTCAGTCCAAAATGTTTCAGGCATTTCTGCACCGCGGGCTTTACGAACCAGTTCTACGTGGTTTACATAGGCGCTACCATCGGCCCATTGAAAGGCACGGGGTAGAGGAGAGGCAAGTAATTCTGGATTATAGTCTTCACCTTCAAGTTCGCCCGATTCAAGTTGATTAAAACGGTCTTCTAACTTGGCATTTACTTGCTCCCAATTATCGAGTGCATACTGCAAAGTGGGAGCGATGTAATGTACGCTTGCCATTTTAGTAAGGGCCTTGTTAACCACGAAGAGTTGACCATCGCGGCCTTCTTTTACACTTGCTAATTTCATTAATTCAATCCTATAAAATTATTTTACAATTTGAGCTACGAATCTTTGCTTGGGAAACCTTCGCCATTGTGCAACCATTTTGCGTGTTGTGGCGCTTTTTTTGTTTCTGCCCATTCATCTAGCATAGCTGGTGCAACACGTTTTAACTCTGCCATCATAGCAGGTGTACCAATGTTTGCAGCCAATTCAATTCTGTGACCATTAGGATCAAAGAAGTATAAGGACTTAAATATACCATGATCTGTTGGACCTAAAACCTCCACACCATTGGCTTGTAAATGCGCTTTTGCTTCCAGCAAATCATCCATGCTAGGTACTTCGAAGGCGATATGCTGCACCCATTGCGGGGTATTGCCATCACGTCCCATTTCGGGTGAATTGGGTAATTCAAAAAAGGCCAGCACGTTGCCATTACCAGCATCTAAAAACACATGCATGTACGGGTCGGGTGCTTGTGTTGATGGCACTTTATCTTCGGCAATGGCTAATTGAAAGTCCATATTCAACATCTTTTGGTAAAAGCTAACGGTTTCCTTCGCGTCTTTACAGCGATAGGCAACGTGATGAATACGAGAAAGTTTCATGCTTATACCTCTTCTGCTGAAGTGCCAACAGCACCACGGGCGATTTGGTCGCGCTCGATGGATTCAAATAAGGCTTTAAAATTACCTTCGCCAAAACCTTGGTCTTGTTTACGTTGAATAAATTCAAAAAAGACCGGACCTAGCATCGCCGCAGAAAATATTTGTAATAAGAGTCTTGGCTCGCCGCCTTCGGTTGTGCCGTCAAGCAATATACCGCGAGCTTTTAGTTCATCTGTTGGTTCACCATGACCTGGCAGGCGTTCTTCTAACATTTCATAATAGGTGTTTGGCGGCGGAGTCATAAACTCCATACCGAGTTTTTTCAAACGGTCCCAGCAGGCGGGCAAATCGTCACAAGCAAAAGCAATGTGCTGAATTCCTTCGCCATTGTATTGCATTAAAAATTCTTCTATTTGGCCACCGCCACCGCCGGCTTCTTCGTTTAATGGAATTTTGATTTTGCCGTCAGGCGCTGTCATTGCTTTAGATAATAAGCCGGTGTATTCGCCTTTAATATCAAAGTAGCGAATTTCTCTGAAATTGAACAAGTCTTCATAAAATTTTGCCCAGTATCCCATACGGCCGCGATAAACATTGTGGGTAAGATGATCAAGAGTATGGAAACCACAGCCTTGTGGATGAATATCTACTCCCTCAAGCCATTCAAAATCGATGTCGTAAATAGTTTCGCCTTCTTTGTAACGATCTATTAAATAAAGCGCTGCGCCGCCAATACCTTTAATCGCCGGTAATTTTAGTTCCATCGCGCCGGTTTGCATATCAATCGGCTGCGCGCCTTTCTCTAACGCCAAGGCATAGGCTTTTTTCGAGTTTTTCACTCTAAATGCCATACCGCAGGCAGATGGCCCATGTTCTTGGGCATAATAAAAGGCCGGACTATTTTTTGTATAGTTGGTGATAAAGTTAATATCGCCTTGGCGCCATAGTGCAACTTCTTTAGATTTATGATTAGCGACATGGGTAAAGCCCATCGCCGTGAACACAGTTTCTAACACGCCTTTTTGGGGGGCTGTAAACTCTACAAATTCAAAGCCGTCTAAGCCCATTGGGTTTTCAAATAAGTCTGCCAAGTTCAAATCCTCTAGGTAGTTGATTATCAGTAAACGTTTATGTGTCATCCGCATAATTTAACAAAAATGATTGACTACAAATTGTGAAACGCGTACATATAGTTGTAAGTGCAACTAAATTAGTTGTTAGTGCAACTAATGTCAAGCTTTGTGTAAAAAATGTAATTCAAAGAGCGATATATGAACATTAAAAACCAGCAAGCGTCTAAGCAGTCATTGCTTACTTTAGAAAGGTATTTACCCTATAGGTTATCAATCTTGTCTAACAGAGTGAGCACCTTAGTAGCAGAGTCATATAAAGACAGGTTTGCTTTGTCTATTACTCAGTGGCGTATTATGGCAGTCCTTGGGGAGTATCCAGGTGTGTCAGCAGATGAAATTTCACTCAAAACACAAATCGAAAAATCGCTGATTAGCCGTGCCATTAGTAAGTTACTAGAACGAAACTTGATTCAAAGGCGTGTTTCTAAAGAAGACAAGCGGCGTACAGAAATCGAACTCAGTACAACAGGTTTTGAGGTTTATAGCGAGATCGTGCCTTTGTCGCTCGAATATGAAGGCAAAATTTTAAGTTGTTTATCTGAAGACGAACAAGATCAACTAAGTCAGCTCATTGATCGCTTGTACGAGAATGCAGAAAAACTAAAGTTCTAAATCAAGTAAACATAAGGCTATTTCGAGTATCTTTAAAATTAAGGTATAGTTGTGTATGTAAGCTTTTCCAACGATCATAATAATAAGGAGAGATTATGTACCTCAGATTGAAGAGCGCACTATTTGTGATGCTGTTTATCAACTCTTTTGCCTTTGCCCAAAGTCAACAAAGTCCCGAAGCAGACCTTGAGGAAGCAATTGAGACTGCGTCTACCATTGAAGAGCTCAGTACGCGTATTGAAGAATTACGCGTTTATCATGGTATTCCTGGTTTGAGTGTCGCCATCGTTGAAAATAAACGCCCCGTATTAGTGACCGGCTTTGGTCTTGCCAATATTGCAGATGATATACCCGCGACTGAAAACACCTTATTTAGAATCGGTTCTATTTCCAAAATGTTCGTGGGCCTGGCTGCGCTAAAGCTAGTAGAAGAAGGCAAGTTAGATTTACAAAAAACCATCAAAGAGATTATTCCGGAAATTGAATTTGACAACCCTTACGCTAGTACACATCCGGTAAGAGTAATTCATCTTCTGCAACATACCTCAGGGTGGGACGATATTCATTTACCTGAATATGCACTAAACGACCCTAGTCCACTTTCGCTTAAAGAAGGCTTAGATTTTCATCCTCACTCTCGTACTTCAAGATGGCGCCCCGGAACACGCATGTCTTATGCTAATTCTGGCCCGCCGGTGGTGGCCTATATTGTGCAGCGCATAAGCGGTATGGATTTTGAAGACTATGCACAAAAGCACTTTTTTGATCCTCTGAATATGCAAAGTGCCACTTACCGTCAGCCCGATGCGAATGTTAGCCAAGCTAGCCTTTATGTGGATAACGTCGAACAAAACTACTGGCATATTATAATGCGGCCATCGGGCGCAATTAACGCATCAGCTGAAGATATGGTCAAGTTGTTAGAATTTTTTATACAGCGTGGGTCATTTGAAGGTAAGCAAATACTTGAAGAAAATTCAATCACCACAATGGAAAAGCCCTCAAGCACTCTCGCTAGTGCCGCCGGAATGGAGCATGGATATGGCATCAACAACTATAGCTCTTTTCACAAGGCGTTTATGTTTCATGGGCACGATGGTGGTGTTAGTGGAGGTGCGGCAGCGCTAAGTTATCTGCCTGAAAACGATGCTGGTTTCTATATCGCTATCAATACAAATAGCCAGGGAATGCGTGATATAACAGAGGCTATCAATGATTATTTAACGCGCAATATGGTAACTGAGGCCTTGCCTGCACCGCATAACTTGAGTGATGAAATCGTAGCGCGCTATTCTGGCTATTATATGCCAGTTAATCCTCGACAAGAGCTCTTACGATTTATCGAACAGGTGACTGGCGTTCGTAAACTAACACTCAATAATCAAGGAGCGAGCCTCTCTGGCGGAGGCGAGACACATACTTACTTTGCGCTAAGCGATACATTATTACGATTAGATGAACGGGCTCAGGCGAGTGTGGTTTTGCTGGAGGATGATAATGGTAATGCAATTCAAGTAAGCAACCAGTATTTACAGCAGATTTCTCCACTACGACATTATTTACAACAGGGTTTTATGTGGGCTTTTATAGGCTTATTAGTCGCACATTTTTTGTGGTTTTGGTGGTGGATGGCACGGCGCCTTTTAGGCAAAATTCCAAAGGGCCCCGACATGCAAGTACGTGTTTGGCCGTTTTTAGCTAGTCTTAGTGTCTATGTATTCCTTATTGCACTCACGCTTGGACAAGTGATTGATGTTTTTGCGTTGTTAGGCCATGTATCTTGGGTCTCGATAACGGTTATGCTGGCTTCTTATTCATTTGCGATTTGTACGCTTGTTGCCTTGGTGCAAACTGTTCGCTATTTCAGTCCCGATATTCATTGGTTTAGTCGTTACTTTAGCTTAATAAGCAGTGTCGTTTATTTAGTTGTGGTGATTTATGCCGCGTATTATGGCCTAATTGGTTTTAAAACCTTTGCCTAATGTGGGCAAGTCGATTATATAAAAAGCGCAACTATTCAAAGATAGTTGATGATGATAATCTAGCACTGAGTTTTGTTTATTTACGACTTAGCAAAAAGAAGAAAAAGCATGAAAAAGTGCCTTATTGCGCATCACAAGTTAGCGTTTAAAAACCTGTCAATGACTGGTTTTAGGGCGCTAAATGGTCTAATTGATAAAGGGCAAAACTAGTCATGAGCTCCTTGACCCAACATCATGCCTTTAACCCCATGCGCGATCATTGTTATATCGCAATAGATTGGGGGACATCTCGTCTAAAAGTATTCTTATGCCGCATTCATAGCAGTGGTAATGCAGAAATTTTGGATGAAGCAGATGCTGCAGTAGTGCATAACAGTCATGAAGCGTTCGTTAATACCATTCTTGAGATTACCCGTTCATGGCGCACAAGTCATGGTCTACTGCCTATTTTTATGGGTGGACATATCGGCGCTAACAATGGCCCCAAGCAATTAACTAATGTTGCCTGTCCGGTCGCACCTGCTGACATAGTAAACGCCCAAACTGATTTTGATTGTGAAGGGCAAGTAATCAACATTATTCCAGGGATAAGCTGCCAGCATGCCAACGGCAATGTGGATCTTATGTACAGCGAACAAATACAAGTGTTAGGCTGGCTACAAGCCAGTGCAGCGCATCGAAATGGCACTTATCTGATTTGTTTACCCAGTCGTCATACAAAATGGGTGTGGGTGAAAGATGGCATTATTCAAATATTTAAAACAGCCATAACAGGCGAACTTAATGTAGATGATGCTAGTTCATCTATGTCGGCTTTGCTGGTAGATACAGACGTACGCGCAGCCATGCAGAGTAAAGAATGGCGAATACAAGACCTAGATGAAATCATTATTATAAGCGAAAGTCATATAAGTGATTTGTTTGAACGCGTTATTCGAAACCACACTTCGGCCGTAAGATGCTTTCATGGAAAGCAGGCTATGATATTAGGCTATGCTGCAATTCGACAGCGCTACCTAGCGCTGCATAATTAATTTAAGCAAAGAGTAACAAATTGCATATAAATCGTTTCCTTTTTGAAATAGCTTGCCAAAATATTTTAGGTGAAAACATACTGTGGCACGAACAAGAACAAGCGCTTTATTGGACTGACATTCAAGCTAAGCTTTTGTATAAGTGCGCGATGAGTCAAGAAGTGGTTAACCTACTTTGTTCTGATGGACTTGAGACTAAACAAAGTAAAGCGCGCGAGGACTATTTTCAACAAGTATTGCAAGTATTTGATTTACCGTTTCGTATGGCGAGTTTTGCCTTTACCAATGACAAACATGTGCTACTTGCTGCTTTTGATAAGGGACTTGCACTTTACGATTATACATCCGAACAATTAGACTGGCTGACACAAAAAGAAGTCGCTCACGAACAGCT